>NZ_CP176499.1:4800000-9382446 GCF_046267895.1 Amycolatopsis sp. GA6-003 | reverse complement strand
GCGCGGGAAAAGTCGTGTTCACACCGCCCAGTCTGGCCACCGGAACGGGGGCGCCGCTGGCGGAAATCGGCCATCGCTTTCAAAGCCGTTCGGGGAACCCTGGGGGACGCAGATTCCCTCAGAGGGTGTTGCGGAACCTGGGTGTTCTGGCTGTGCCCAGTCGAGAAGAGTGGTGTCTCTGGAGTCGACGTATCCGCAGCCGGGAAACGCCCGCCGGATCCCGGTCAGGATCCGGCGGGCTCCGGGCCGGTCCTGCACCGACGCGGACGCACCCGCTAGACGCACACCCGGCCCGATGATCACCACAGCACGCCGACTGCCACAGCCGACACACCGAGTCGATCCCCGGGTTCCCCCTCAGGGTTCCCCTCGCCGACGGCCGGTCAGGCGATGCCCGCGGCGGCCAGCGCGCGGCCGGTGAGCACGCGGGCGAGGTGCTGCCGGTACTCGGCCGTGGCGTGCGGTTCGTCCGGCGGCGAAGTGCCCTCCGCGGCCAGTTTCGCCGCCTCCGCCGCGGTGGCGCCGTCGGCCAGCGCGCGTTCGGTGGCCGACGCCCGCAGCGGAGTCCCGCCCATGTTGACCAGGCCGACCGAACGCCCGGCGACCGCGACGCCGACGATCGCCCAGTCGATGGCCCGGCGGGTGAACTTCTCGAATCCCCAGCCCAGCCCGGCCTGGCTGGGCAGCCGGATCTCGGTGAGCAGTTCGTCCGGCTCGAGCGGCGTGGTGAACGGGCCGAGGAAGAACTCCGCGGCCGGGATCCGCCGCTCCCCCGACGGGCCGCGCGCGACGAGCGTGCCGTCCGCCGCGAGCACCGCCGCGGGAAGGTCGGCCGCGGAGTCCGCGTGCACCAGCGAACCGCCGATCGTGCCGCGATGGCGGACCTGCGGATCGCCGACCGAACCGGACACGTGCGCGATCAGCGGCGCGTGCTCGGCGAGCACCGGGTCGTGCTGGAGGTCGTGGTAGCGGGACAGCGCCCCGATCACCACCTCGTCGCCCTCGGTCCGGACGAACTTCAGCTCCCGCAGCGGAGCGATGTCCACCACGACCTCCGGCGCGGCGAACCGGAGTTTCATCAGCGGCAGCAGGGAATGCCCGCCCGCGAGCAGTTTCGCGTCCTCGCCGTGCTCGGCGAGCAACGCGAGCGCTTCGTCCACAGTGGACGCGCGCCGGTAGGCGAACCCGGCCGGGATCACTGCGCCACCTCCTGTCCGGACGCGTCGATGACCGCGCTGACGATGTTGTGGTAGCCGGTGCAGCGGCAGAGGTTGCCCTCCAGCGCCGCGCGGGCCTCGTCGCGGGTCGGCTTCGGGTTTTCCTTCAGCAGCGACACCGTCGCCATCATCATGCCGGGCGTGCAGAACCCGCACTGCAGGCCGTGCTGCTCGCGGAACGCGCGCTGCACCGGGTGCAGGCCCTCGTCCCCGGCCAGACCCTCCACAGTGGTCACTTCGTGCCCGTCCGCCTGCGCGGCCAGCACCGTGCAGGATTTCACCGATTCGCCGTCGAGCAGCACCGTGCACGCCCCGCAGGACGTGGTGTCGCAGCCGATGTTCGTGCCGGTGAGGCCCGCGGTGTCCCGCAGGTAGTGCACGAGCAGGGTGCGGTCGGGCACCTCGTGCGCCACCGTCTTCCCGTTCACCTCGATCGAGACCCGCACGTCAGTTCGCCTTCCTAGCGTCGTTCAGGGCCGTCCACACCCGCAGCGGGGTAGCCGGCATGTCCAGGTGCCGCACGCCGAGGTGGGCGAGCGCGTCGACCACCGCGTTGTGCACCGCGGGCGTCGACCCGATGGTCGCCGCCTCGCCGATCCCCTTGACCCCCAGCAGGTTCCGGGTCGTCGGCGTCTCCATGTCCACCAGTTCGAAATCGGGCAGCTCGGGCGCGGTGACGAACGAGTAGCCGGCCAGCGTCGCCGTCGTCGGGTTGCCGTCCGCGTCGTAGCTCATCACCTCGAGCAGCGCCTGCGCGATGCCCTGGCCGAGCCCGCCGTGCCGCTGGCCGCGGAAGGTCAGCGGGTTCACGATCGGGCCCGCGTCGTCGAGCGCGACCAGCCGGCGCACCTCGACCTTGCCGGTTTCCGTGTCCACCTCGACCACCGCGAGGTGCGCGCCGAACGGGAACGTCGGCGCTCCGTCGCCGAACCAGACGTCGGCGGTGAACCCGTCCGCCTCGGCGGCGACCCGGGCCCAGTCGAGCGTCGTGCTGGACGGCGCGCCCCGGACCTGCCAGACGCCGCGTCCGGTGTCCAGCTCCAGGTCGTCCGGCGCGGCTTCGAGCAGGTCCGCCGCGACCTGCCGGGCCTGCGCCACGACCTCCTCGGCCGCCTGCCGGATCGCCGAACCGCCGAGCTGCAGCGACCGCGAGCCGAAGGTGCCGACCGCGCGCGGGACCTCGTCGGTGTCGCCGTGCCGCACGGCGATCTTGTCCATCGGCACGCCCAGCTGGTCCGACAGCAGCATCGCCAGCGACGTCCCGAGCCCCTGCCCGTGCGGGGAACTGCCGGTCCACGCGGTGACCGACCCGTCCGGGTGCACGTCGACCCGGCCGCTCTCGCCCGCCGCGTCGCCGCCGGTGATCTCCACGTAGGACGCGATGCCGAGCCCCAGCGCGACCGGGTCCCCGGCTTCGCGGCGCTTCCGCTGTTCCTCGCGCAGCCGCGCGTATCCCGCCGCGTCGAGCACCTTGTCGAGCGCCGCGGCGTACTCGCCGGTGTCGTAGGAGCCCCCGGTCGGCGTCTGGTAAGGGAATTCCTCGGGACGGATGAAGTTGACCCGCCGGACGTCGGCCGGGTCCATCCCGATTTCCGCGGCGAACAGGTCGATCGCGCGCTCGACCGCGGCCGTCGCTTCCGGACGGCCCGCGCCGCGGTAAGCCGCGATCGGCGTGGTCGTGGTGACCACGCCGCGGCTGCGGGTCTGGACCACCGGGAACCGGTAGACGCCCGGGGCCATCATCTCGGTGAGCGTCGGCAGGAACAGCGCCCGCGGGTACGCGCCGGTGTCCTGGAGGACGTCGAGCCGGTACGCCAGCACGGTTCCGTCGCGCTTGCCGCCGATGGTCACGGTGTTGCGCTGCGCGCGGCCGTGCGTCATCGAGGTGAGGTTCTCGCTGCGCGACTCGGTCCACCGCACCGCCCGACCGGCCCGTTTCGAGGCCCAGGCGAGCAGGACCGCCTCCGGGTCCGCGCCGATCTTCGCGCCGAACCCGCCGCCGACGTCCGGCGCGATCACCCGCACCAGCTCCTCGCCGATGCCGAGCCCGCCGGCCACGACGGAGCGGCCGATCTGCGCGTTCTGCGTGGAAAGCCACAGCGTGACCCGCCCGTCCTCGCCCCACGCGACGGACGCGCCGCGCGGCTCGACCGGAGCCGGGGCCACGCGCTGGTTGAGGATTTCCTCGGTGACGACGACCTCGCAGCCCCCGAACACGGAGTCGTCGAACTCCTCCGGGCCGTGGGCGTGGACCACGTTGGTGCCGTGGTCGGGGAACACCAGCGTCTCGTCGGCGAGCGCGGTGTCGAAGTCCGCGACCGCGTCGAGCGGGTCGTAGTCCACGTCGACCAGCTCGGCCGCGTCGGCGAGCTGGTACCGCTCCTCGGCGAGCACCAGCGCGACCGGCTCGCCGACGTACCGCACGACGTCGCGGGCCAGGAACGGCTCGGCCACGGGCCCGGCCTTGCCCGGCTCGAGATCGAGATCGGCCGCGGTGTACACCCCGACCACGCCCGGCGCGGTGCGTGCTTCCTCCACGTCGATGCCGACGATCCGCGCGTGCGCGATCGGGCTGCGCACGAAAACCGCGTGCACGGCGCCGGCCAGCGCTTCTTCCTTGAGGTCGTCGACGTACGTTCCGCCCGCGGTGATCAGCTTCTCGTCTTCGACGCGCACCACCCGGGTGCCGACAATGCTCATCTGTCCTCCTGCTCGGGTACCCCGCCGACTATGCCCGCATCGGGCGCCCCGCGTCAGCCCGAATCGGTGTGCCACGCCGAAACTGCCGCGCCGAGGAGATCCCGGAGGCGGGGCGGGAGAGGAACCGGCGCGCTCAGCCCGAGTAAGCCTGCCACCCCAAAACCGCCGCCAGTGCCAGCCCGCCCAGGCCGATCGCGATGCGCAGCGGCGTCGCCGGCAGGAAGCGCACCAGCACCGACCCCAGCCACGAGCCCGCCACCGAGCCGAGGCACACCGCGATCGCCGCGGGCCAATAGACCTTTCCGGTGAAGGCGAACACCAGCGCGGCGATCAGGTTCGCGGTGCCGGTCGCGATGTTCTTCGCCGCGTTCGTGCGGGCCAGCGACTGGCTCCACGCCGTCGTCAGCAGTGCGAGCATCAGCACCCCGGCGGCCGCCCCGAAGTACCCGCCGTAGACCCCCACCAGGAAGGCCGCGATCCCGGTGAGCGGGCCGATCCCGCGGTGTTCCCGGTGCTCGGCCATCCGCCGCAGCCGCGGGCCGGCCATCAGCACGACCGACGCGCCGCCGATCAGCCACGGCACCACGACGGTGAACGCGTCCGCCGAACTGACCAGCAGCACCAGCCCGCCGCACGCCCCGCCCGCCGTGGTGATCAGGCACAACGGCAGCAGGCGGCGGCCTTGCCCCTTCAGCTCCGGGCGCGCGCCGGCCGCCGACCCGGCCGTCGTCCCCAGCATCGCGACGGTGTTGGTGACGTTCGCGGTCACCGGCGGCAGCCCGGCGGCGAGCAGCGCCGGATACGACACCAGCGAGGCGAGGCCCGCGGTCGCGCCGGTCAGCCCGGCCCCGACCCCGGCCAGGACGAGCAGCAGGAATCCGCCGGGGCCAGTGATCACGTTGTCATCTCAACACGCCGCTCCCGGCCTCCCCGAGCCGGGCCGACCGCCCGCGGGCAGAACGTATAGGGCGTTATACGACATTGTCCGGAACCGGACGGGATCGGCCCGGAGGGTTGCCCGGTCGCGCGACGGCCGTCGAGAATCCGCGCTGACAAGGTTGTCAGCGACCCGGGAGGACGCGGGATGGACGGGTTCACCCGGCGGCAGGCGCTCGGTCTCGCGGGCGCCGGGGCCGCGCTCGTCCTGACCTCCGGAACAGCCCGGGCCGCGTTCCGGCCCGCTCCGGACCCCGTCGCCGCGGCCTACCTGCGAGTCCTCCTCCGGCACACCCGCTGGGCCGAGCAGCAGTTCGACAAGGCCGCCGGGAGCTATCCCGCCCGCGATTTCGCCTTCGCCGTCGTCCTCGGCAACGCCGTCCTGCTGACCCGCGACGGCTACGACGCCGCCGTCGCCGGAGTCGACCGCGAAGCCCTCCGCGCGCACACTCTCGCCACCATCAAGCACTTCGCCGCCTCCAACCGGCTCGCCGGCGGTGCCGAATGGGGCCGGAAACTGTTCTTCGACACCACTTTCCAGTCCTATTTCCAGCTCGCCGCGCGTCTCTTGTGGACAGAGCTGGACGCCGCGACGCAACGGAACGTCGAGCGCATCGCCACCGAACAGGCCGCCTACACCACCAGCCTCGGCACCGGCGACGACCCGGCTTCCGGCGACTGGACGCCGAACGGCCTGCGCGGCGGCTACGCCGGCGACACGAAGCTCGAGGAGATGGGCGTCTACGCGCAGTCGCTCGCCCCCGCGCTCGCCTGGGCCGCGAACGACCCGCGTGCCCCGGAATGGCGAGCGGCTTTCGGTTCGTGGAGCCGCAACGAAGGCGGCCTGCCCGCGGCGGACCTGGCGAATCCCCGGCTCGTCGACGGAAAACCCATCAGCGGCAACACTGCGGCCAACCTCTACGACACGTTCCTCGTCGAGAACCACGGTTCGTTCGGGCCGCACTACCAGGAAGAACTCTGGCGCACGTCCGGCCGCAACGCGATGCACTTCCTCGCCGCCGGCGTCCCGCTGCCCGAAGTGCTCACCGCGCAGCCGAACGGCGAACTGCTGTGGCGCACCATGCTCCTGATGACCAGCGACGCGGGCGAACCGCTGATGCCGATGGTCGCCGACCGCGAGCACCTCTACGGCCGGGACGTCCTCCCGCTCGCCTTCCGCGCCCAAGTGCTCGGCGACCGCCACGCCGCCTGCGCGGAGGCCCAGCTCGCCGCGCGGCTCGAGCCGTACCAGGCGTACCCGCCGGTCGACCGGATCACGAAGTTCTCCGGCGAACCGAAGTACGAACCGGAAGCCCGCGCCGAACTGGCCATCAGCTACCTGCTGCACGAATGGCGCGCCGAGCACGGAGGCCCGGTCAGCGCGGCGCGCAAGGAAGAATTCGACGCCCACGCCTCTCGCGCCGCCGACTTCGGGACCGGGCCGGGCCTGCTGGCGCACCGCTCCCCCGCCGCGTGGGCCGCGACCGTCAGCAAGCCCGGGTTCGTGAAATTCGCTTGGCAGCCCCACCACGACGACTGGCTGTTCGTCCTCGGCGGAGCCAACCCGATGCTGCTGCCCGCCGCGAACCTCGCCGTGCGCGAACGGCACGCCACGACGTACCGCCAGGTCCGCGACGGCTTCGAGGGCACAGTCGGCGTCCTGCGGTTCGACACCGGGTACGCCGCGCTCGCCACCCTTCCGACTGGCGCCGCGGTTTACGCCAGCAGCGGCGTCGCGCCGGACGAAGGGGTGCTCAACGTCTACAACCTGGCTATGCCAGGCGTTCCCGGCCTCGACGGCGACCGCACCTACACTGCCGCCGAAGGATCGGTGACGCTTCCGGCGCAATCCGGCCCGGCCGGTGCCCGCACTGACGACTTGCGCTTTTCTCCGGTGACCGCGCGGTATGTGCGAATGCTTGGCGTACAGCCGGATCCGCAGTACGGCTACTCGCTCTGGTCCTTCGAAGTCCACGACGGCGGCGGCCCCGACCTCGCCCTGGCGGGAACCGCGTCCGCGTCGTCGGCCACGCCGGGCAAGGAGGCGAAGTACGCCACCGACGGCAATCCCGCCACGCGCTGGGCAGTGTCCACATCGGACCGAACGCGCGCGGACAGCTGGCTGGCCGTCGACCTCGGTTCCTCCCGGAAGTTCGACCGGGTCCGCCTGAGCTGGGAAGCCGCCGCCGGGCGGAAGTACCGGATCGAAACCTCCCCGGACGACGGCGCCTGGACGTCCGTCGCGACCTACCCGGCGCCCGCGCTGCGCAGCACCGGCGGCTGGCTGGACGTCGACGGCCGAGCCGGAATCGTGGTCACCAGCCCGAATCCGCTCACCGTCGCGAACGACCACGTCACTCTCTCCGCCGGACCGCCCGCCCCGCTGCTGGCCGAGCTGTACCCCGGCCGCGTGGATCTCCCGGAACTGGCTGGGCGTGCTCGCGCCGCCGCTGCCGGGATCCACGTGAGCGGCACAGACGATTTCCTAGTGCTGGCAAATCTTTCCGACCGCGCGGCGACCGGAACCGCTTCGCTGCCCCAGGATCGCACCGCCCTGCTGCTGTACCGCGGCACGCAGGAGGTCACCGCGTCCGGCAGCTCGTTCAGCTACGAACTGGCCGCCGCCGAAGGCCGGATCGAACCGCCCCGCTTCACCGTGCGCGGCAGGTCCGGCAGCGCGGTACCGCCCGGTCTGACCGCCGCGGTGCACGACGCCAGCCGGGTCGACCTGACCGCACCGCCCGGAATCCTCCCGGCAGTGCTGACCGTGACCCCGACCGGCGGCCGTCCGCGCACCGTCACGCTGCCTCCGCGCCGCACCGTGCCCGTGGTCTTCGCCGAAATCCGGCCGTATCCGCTGAACGACCGCGCGCTCGGAGCCGTGACCTTCCCCGCCGAACCCCTGCCGCCCGGGATGACCAGCCCGGACGCCGCCGTCGACGACAACCCGGCGACAGCGTGGCAGCCCGGCCCCGGCGGCCGGATGGTGATCGACCTCGGCGCACCGCGGCAGATCGCGACCGCCGAACTCGCGTGGACGGCGGGACGGGTGCCCGCCACAGCCGTCGAGACCAGCACCGACGGCGTCGCCTACCCCGAAGTCGGCCGCCCCGACCGTAAGCGCACCGCCGCCATCGCCCTCCCCAACCCAGTCCGCTACCTAGCCCTCCGCACACTGGACTGGCAGCCAGGCGACGCCGCCCTCGTTCGGTTCTCCGCTCTCACGCCGCCGAACTAGCCGACCAGCCGCCCAGCCGGAAACACACCGCCACCTTCGCCCTCCCCACGCCAGCCCGCACCAACGACGCGCCCTCGGCGGACGGCAGGCTCCTCGAAGGTCCTGCCCGCCATCAGGACATCGGCGAGCGTGGGCGCGTCGCCGCTACCAGGCCCTCCACACCCGCGACGGACACCCCGGCGACGCCAGCCTCACCCGGCTCTCCGCCCCTGCGGCGCCCAATTAACCGACCAGCCGCCCCAACCGGAAACGCACCGCCGCCATCGCGCTCCCAAATCAGCCCGCTGCCTAGCCCTCCACACCCCCGCACCGGCAGCCCGGCCACCCCAAGCCGCGCCCGGTTCCCCGCCTCACACCGCCGAACTGGCCGGCCAGTCCTCGAACGGCAACGCCAGCGTGTGCCCGGTCTGCTCGGCTTTCGCGCGCAGGTACCGGACGTTGTTCTCGGTCGCGAAAACCCCGGTGCGGACCTGTTCGCGCACGTCGACGCCGTGCCGCGCCAGCTGGGCCGCCTTGTCCGGGTTGTTCGTCAGCAGATCCAGCTGCCGGACGCCGAGCACCTCGAGCATTTGCGCGGCCGCGGCGTAGTCGCGGGCGTCCTCGGGCAGGCCGAGCGCGGAATTCGCCGCGTAGGTGTCCAGGCCGGAATCCTGCAGCGCGTACGCGTCCAGCTTGTTGTACAGCCCGATTCCGCGGCCCTCTTGGCGCAGGTAGAGCAGATACCCGCCGGCCTCGGAAATCCGCGCGACCGCCTCGGCCAGCTGCGGGCCGCAATCGCAGCGCGCCGAGCCGAACACGTCGCCGGTGAGGCATTCCGAATGCAGCCGCACCAACGGCGCCGGACCGGGTTTCCCCAGCACGAAGGCGAGATGTTCGAGCCCGTCGGACAGCCCGGCGAACGTGACCGCCTCGGCGTCGACCGCGGGACTGTCGCCGAACCGCAGCGGGATCCGCACGCGCGTGCGCACCTGTGGCACTGTCGTCATCGGGCAACTCCTTTCCCCCTCGGGCCATTCCGACCCTACCCAGAACCACCGACAAAACGGCGTTCCCGGACTGCGGCCAAGGTCACGCGGGCGCGCGGGCATGGCCGGCCGCCCGGAATTGTTCGGTCCCGCCGACGCGGACGCGCGGGAAGACGAGCGGCTCCTCGACCGGGCCGGCGACCGCCTAACTCCCCCAGGTCGCCGCCGCCCCGACCGGCGGCAACGCGGGCGACAGCAACGCCAGATCCGGCGGCGCCAGCACCGCCGCCGAGACGAGCGCCGCCACCAGATCGTCGTCCGGAGACCCCGGCCGGAACCGGAACCGCACCGAGTCCAGCACCGAAGCCACGACTTCCGCGGTCCACCCGCCGCCGGGATCCAGCGCGGACAACCGCCGCGCAGCCAGCGGAACCGGCACCGTGCGCGGCCTCTCCTCCCGCCGCAGGAACCCCCGCGCCACCATCGCGAGCACGAGCCGTTCGTCCGGCCGCAGCCGCCCGGCCGGGACCGGCGGCGGCGTCCCGTCGGCGATCCGGATCTCCAGCACGTGCTCGCGGTCCCCCGAACCGCGCGCGTACACCGGGAGATAGCCGGGCGGCAGCGGGGCCGGCGCGGTTCCGGCGAACAGCAGCCGGGACCGCGGCAGCCGCAGCGGCACCTTGCCGGTGGCGCGCACCCACCAGCGGCCCGCGTGCCGCTCCAGCACGCCGTGGCGGCGGCTGACCCGGCGGTCGTCCTCGCCGAGCGGCACCGTCACCTCGGCGGTGTTCCGCCCGAACGTGACCGGCCCCCGCGCCGCCGGCGGCACCAGGACTCCCCCCGCGCGCCCCAGCACCGCCAGCGTGCCCGGCGGCGACGCGAGCCCGAGCGCGAGGCTCGGGTGTCCCGCGGGCAGCGTCCGCATCTCCTCCCCTGCCACGGACACCCCCCGCGGAGCCGCTGCCGGAACCCCGGCCAGGACACCCCTGCCGGGGGCGCGGGGGGCGGATCCGCCCGCGCACCGCGAGTCAAGCAGGCGGCGCCGGGACCCCTCCCGGTTCGTCCTCGGGTTCGAGCAGCGCCAGGTCCGGCGGGACCAGGGACGTCGACAGCAGGAGTTCCTTGATCAGGTTGTCGTTGAGCGCGTTCCCGACCGGTTCGCCGACCTCTTCGCGGGTCAGCCCGGCCACCCCGGCGCGGGCCAGCCGGGCCCGCACGGCGCCGACGAGGTGTTCCACGCGCTTGCTGCTCCACCGCGCATCCGGTTTCAGCTCGGACAGCTGCTCCGCCACCTGCCGCCACGCGAGCGGCTGCGGATACTGGTCCTGCAGCAGGTACCGCTGCGCGAGCGAGACGAGCACGAGCCGTTCGTCCGGCGTCAGCCGCCACGTCCGCGGCGGTTCGGTCACGTCCTGCGGCCGCGAATCCGGGCGGCGGCCGTCCGCGCCCGCGACGTACACCTCCAGCAGGTGCTCGCGCCCGGCCGAACCGCGCACGAACGCCGCGGTGTAGCCCTCGGCCAGCGGCACCGGTTCCTCGTCCGGGAACAGCAGCCGCGCACCGGGCAGCCGGATCGGCCGTTTCCCGGTGTTGCGGATCCACCAGGAATCCCGGCGGCGCACCAGGAATCCCTGCTGCCGGCTGACCTTCCGGTCGTCCTCGCCGACGCACACGTGCACGTCGTCGCGGTTGCGCCCGAACAGCACCTGCCTGCCGTCGCGCGGCGGCATCCGCACGCCGCCGGTCACGGCGAGCGCGAAGACCGTGCCCGGCGGGGACGGCGGGACGCCGTGCGCGAGGCTGCCGTGGTCCGGGCCCAGTTCTTCCGGCGGGCCGCCGGCGATCGCGGTCATGTCTTCGGCAGCTTCCCGGCCAGCGAACCGGCCAAAGTGGACACTGGCGCGCAGAGCCGGTCCGAGGGCGGTTTCCCGTGCACCACGACCCGCAGCCGCTCCACCCTCGGGTCTCCGTGCGCGTCGGTGTAGGACCGGTAGACCAGGACCGCCTGGCAGGTGTTCTCGGCGAATTCCTCGGTCTTGAGATACGCGTCGTGCCCGCCGACCTGCACGAGCTGGCCGGTGTCGCTGCCCGGCGGCTGGTCCCGGTCGAACATCACGGTCACCGACCGGTCGCTGGCCGGGCTCTTCCAGTCGCACCACCAGCCGCTGAACCCGCGCTTGATCTGGACCGGCGCGGCGACCCCGGCCACCGACGAGACCGAGAGCGAGTCCAGCAGCGAACACGCGTCCACGTACGCCAGCGAACCCGGCGGAAACGGCTGCGCGCGCGGCGGAACCCCGGCCGCCGCCATCGCTTTCGTCGCCGACGCGACCGCCGTGTCGGCGGCCCGGCACAGGTCGAGGTCGTAACCGTCGACCTGCTTGGCCGTCACCTTCACCATGAACCGGTCCTGCAGCAGGATCGTCCGCTCGCACTGCTCCTTGTCCGAGGTGCCGAACACCGGGAACGGCCCGGATTTCCCCTGTGTGCCCTCGACCGGCGCAGCGGGCGGGTCGTTCAGCTCCACCAGGACGTCCGCCCGGCGGTCGCCGCGGTGCAGGAGCACGTCGCAGCGGTTGAAATTCCCGTAGTCCGGAACCACTTCCGGGTCGCCGGACGGTTTCAGCGGCGCCGGGTCGACCAAGCGGCACGGGTCCGCCGCCCTGGGGTCCGGGCCGAGCCCGAGCTTCGCCTGCGCGACCGGGGCGACCGGGGCGACCGGGGTCTCGCCGGTTCTGTCCGGGCGCGCCACGAAATACGCGGCCACCACGATCGCGACCGCCGCGACCGCCGCCCCGGCGAGCAGCAGCCCGCGCCGGTTTCGCCGCCGCTTCGGCACGTCGACCGGCAGCGTGTCGATCCCCTCGGCCAGCAGTTCCCCCGCCGACACCGCGGTCGGCCGTTCGGCGGGTTCGCGGCGCATCAGCAGTTCCAGCGTCGGAGCGAGACCGTCCGCGTGCCGCGCACGGGGGACAGCGCCCTCCGCGACCCGGCGGATCGTGGCGTACTCGTTGCCGCCCGCGAACGGCGGCGCGCCCTCGACGGCGGCGAAAAGCGTTGCCCCCAGGGAAAAAACATCCGACGCGGCGGTGGGCGGATGCCCTTGCGCGACCTCCGGGGCGAGATAGTCCGGCGTGCCGCCGATGAGCGGCGAATCGGTCACCGTCTCGTCCGTGCGGACCGAGCGGGAAATGCCGAAATCGGTGAGCTTCGCGCGGCCGTTCCCGGCGATCAGGACGTTGCCCGGTTTCACGTCGCGGTGCACGATGCCGTGCTCGTGCACCGCGCCGAGGGCCGCGGCGATCTGCACCCCGATCTCGGCGACCCTGCGCGCGGGCAGTCTTCCTTCCGCGGCGAGGATTTCGGCGAGGCTGCGCGAGGGGACGTACTCCATCACCAGCCACAACTCGTCCCCGTCGGCGGCGACGTCGAAGAAAGTGACCACGTTCGGGTGCAGCACCCCGGCCGCCAGCCGGGCTTCGCGGCGCAGCGTCCGCCCGCTCACCACGTCGGAAAGCCGGGCCTGCTTGAGCGCGACCTCGCGGCCGAGCCGTTCGTCGCGCGCCCGCCAGACGACGCCCATGCCTCCGCTGCCGACGCGCTCCAGCAGCCGGTACCGGTCCGCGATCAGCTGGTCCGCGTGCACCGACGCTCCCCTCGGCGTGCCCTGACCCTGTGACGTAACTCGCAGTAACGATACTGCATCGCCTCCGTCCGCAGAAGGCGGCCCCGGGGACCCCTCCCGCCGTCCGGCCCTATCTTCGCCGCGTCCCCCGCCGAGAGAAAGAAGGAACCGATGCGCCTTTTCGTCCTGGCCGCCGCCGCGGTCCTCGCCGTCGCCCTCGCCCCGTCCGCGCACGCCGGTTCCCGGCTGCACATCACCGCCGGCGGCACTCCGGATCATCCGCGCGTGTACTCCGGCGCCGGGAGATCCGTTTCCGGCATCGACGTCGACGCCGACTGGGTCGTCGTCGACGGATTCGCTCTCGACAGACCTTCCGCGCCCGGCGTGGAAATCCGCGGCAATCACGTGACCCTGAAGAACACCAGAATCACCGCGCCGCGAGGCGGGGACGGCGACGGCATCCGCTTCTTCGGCGATTACCTCGCCATCGAGCACAACACGATCAGCCAGACCTCGAACCGCGGCGGCGCGCACGCCGACTGCATGCAGACTTTCTCCAGCGACAGCCCGCCCAGCATGCACGTCCGGATCGAAAACAACCGCTGCGAGAAAATCGACAACATGTGCCTGATGGCGGAAGGCCCGAACGACGGCGAGGGCGACGGAAAAGGCCACACCGCCGATTTCCTGATCAAGGACAATTTCTGCGAAACGCTCGTGGCCTCGCAGGCGCTGATGTTCGAGGACGTCCAGCAGGCCACCATCACCGGCAACACGTTCGCGGCAGGCCCGGACCACGCGATCGGACTGGCGATCCACTCCACCGGCGCCCGCGTCGAAGGCAACCGCGTGGACCCGTCGATCCCGTGCGAGGTCGGCATCGACGAGTCTTCCCGGGAGGGGTACGTCGGCCCGGAGCCCGCTTGCGCTCCGTGACCTTTGTGGACGGTGCGACCGGAAGCGCACCGTGACCGGAATCGGGGAATCGCGCGCGGGATTCCGGCAGTCGGGTGAATCGAAAGTGACGCGGTTCACGACGCGACCGCGCGGGTACTTCCTCCTTCGACGGCAGGCGGGCCGCCGAAGGAGACCTCCATGCTCAGTCACCACGAACGCGTCGAGCTGGACAAGATCGAGCGCTGGTTCGAAACCAGCGACCCGGAACTGGCCGCCGCCCTGCGCCGCGGCAAGCCGGCCCGCTCGGCCGCGCTGCTCACCGCCTTCGCGATCCTGCTGGACGTCGCCGCGTGCGGCCTCCTCGCGGCCGGAATCGCCGGGGCGAGCCCGGCGCTGACGATCTGCGCCGTGCTCGCCGCCGCGGGCGGGACGGCCGCGCACCTCGCCCGCCGCCGGGAACGCTGGTGACCCGCCTCGCCCGGACATCCGGTTAGGACGGGCGCTCCCGCGGGTGCCGGATGCGCAACCCGCCCGCTCCGCGCGCCGCCGCAACCACCGGTGGCCCGCCTTGCCCGCGACGTTCCCGGCTAGAACCGGCACCCCCGCGGGTTCCGGATGCGCCACCGCGACCACCGGTGACCCGCCCGGTGCACAGTCCCGGTCAGAACCAGCACTCCCGCGAGTGCCGGATGCGCCACCGCGACCACCGGTGACCCGCCCGGTGCGCAGCCCCGGTTAGAACCGGCATTCCCGCAGGTTCCGGATTGCCCCACCCCGCGCACCACCGCAACCACCGGCAGCCCGCCTGGCGCGCAGCACCCTGTCAGAGCCCCGTGCCCCGCCGGTTCCGACGCGGCAGCCGTCTCGCGCACCGCAACCTGGTCTCGTGTCCCGACCGCGCCCACCGCCGCAACCGCCGGCAACCCACCCCTCCCACCGCATCCCCGCCGATTCCAGATGCGCCGCCCGCCCAGCACCCCGCACACTGGTCTCGTGTCCGGATGGGTGCTGCACGTCGATCTCGACCAGTTCATCGCGGCCGTCGAGGTCGGGCGGCGGCCGGAGCTGCGCGGGCGGCCGGTGATCGTCGGAGGGAACGGCGATCCGGCCGAACGCGCCGTCGTGGCGACCGCGTCCTACGAGGCGCGCGAGTTCGGCGTCGATTCCGGCATGCCGCTGCGGCTGGCCGTCAAACGCTGCCCGGACGCCGTCCTCCTGCCCGTCGACGCCCCGGCGTACCAGGAAGTCTCCGACCGCGTGATGGCCCGGCTGCGCGAATTCCCGGTGGTCGTCGAGGTGCTCGGCTGGGACGAGGCCTTCCTGGGCGCGACCGCCGCCGACCCCGAGGCCCTCGCCGCGGAAATCCGGCGCGGCATCGAGGAGGAAACCGGGCTTTCGTCGTCGGTCGGAATCGGCGACAACAAACTCCGCGCCAAACTCGCCACCGGTTTCGCGAAACCGGCCGGAATTTACCGGCTCACCCAGGACAACTGGTGGGACGTCATGGCCGAGCGGCCCACCGACGCGTTGTGGGGAATCGGGAGGAAAACCGCGAAAAAACTCGCCGAGGCCGGGTACTCCACCATTCTCGACCTCGCCGCCGCCGACCCCGACGCGCTCGCCGCGAGGTTCGGGCCGAAGCTGGGCCCGTGGTACCGGCTGCTGGCCGGCGGCATCGGCGACGCCGAGGTGAGCGCGACCCCGTACGTCCCGCGTTCCCGAAGCAGGGAAACAACATTCCAGCAAGACCTCACCGATCCCGGCGCCATCGCCAAGGAGACCGCGGCCCTCGCCGAACGCGTCGCGCGGGACGTCGCCGACGAGGGACGGCCCGCCGCGCGCGTCGCGGTCAAGGTGCGGTTCGCGCCGTTCCTCACCCACACGCACAGCGTGACGCTGCCCGCACCGTCCTCGGATCCGGCGGTGCTCGCCGCGGCGGCGCAAGACCTGTTGGCGCGCTTCGATTTCGGCAAACCGGTGCGGCTGCTCGGCGTCCGCGCCGAATTCCCGCGCGCTTGACAGGTCCCGGCCGGCCTTGCCAAGGTGGAGCCGACGCGCCCGCCGGGGCGCGGCTCCGGGCCGAGAGGCGCTGCGACGGGGTTTCCCCGCCACGCTCGGCCCGCGGGACTTCGAGCGAAGGGCGCCTCCTGGTTCAGGAGGTGCCGCGTGTCAGTGACAATTCCGCCGATTCCGGCCGGCTCAGCGCCGTCGCGCGAGATGGACCGTGTGGCCGGCGTCCAGCTCGACCGTCTCGGGCAGAACCTGCCGAATCCGCCGGAAAACCTGTTCTCGCACCGGAATCGGCAGGATCAGGTACGCCGAGATCGTGGACAGCAGACCGACGAACTCGTCCGCGCTCAGCGTCAGCCGCTGCGGGACGACGAACTGCCGGACGTCGGCGAACAGCCCGGACTTCTCGAGTTCGGCGCCCGGCCACTGCATTTCGTTCTCCGGCGGCGTGCCGTCCGGCGACGGGACCTCCGCGCTCTCCACCTCCGGCGCCTGGGCCTCCTCGAATGCTTGCCGCACAACGGGATCCGCCAGCCGGGCGGGTCCGCCGAACGACGCGAACACCCCGCCCGGCGCGAGCAGGGCGGCGATCCGCGGCCACCGCCCGGCCGGGTCCGTCCAATGCAGCGCCGCGGCCGAGTACACCAGCCCGTACTGCCGGTCCGGCCGCAGGTCCTCCAGCGCGCCCTCGCGGGTCTCCACCTCGGCGGGCAGGTGCTCGCGCAGTTCGGCGAGCATCGCCGGATCCGGATCGGTCGCGGTGACCGCGATCCCCCGCCCCGCGAACAGCCGGGTCGCTTTCCCTGTCCCGGCACCGATTTCGAGTGCCGTCCGCACCGGCGCGCCCGCGTAGTCCAGCACCCGCTCGGCTAGTTCCGCGGGATATCCCGGACGGTACCGCTCGTACGCCCGCGCCACTGCTCCGAAACTCAACGCGCGCTCTGCCATGCCCGGCATTGTGGCCGGTTCCGCACCGCGCGCGCCTCCCCTTTCAGGTGCTCTTCCGCCGCACCTGTGCGCAGTTCTGCCCGAAAAACCCCGAAAAACCCGGAAAGGACCGGAAAATGTCGCCCACCCTGCGTACCGTCGACACCCTGGAGTTCGCGGTCGCCGACCTGTCGCTCGCCGCGGCCGGACGCATCCAGCTCGACCTCGCCGAGCACGAAATGCCCGGGCTGATGGCGCTGCGCCGCGAGTTCGCGGATTCCCAGCCGCTCAAGGGCGCGCGCATCGCGGGCTCGCTGCACATGACCGTGCAGACCGCGGTGCTGATCGAAACGCTCGTCGCGCTCGGCGCGCAGGTGCGCTGGGTGTCCTGCAACATCTTCTCCACCCAGGACGAGGCGGCCGCGGCGGTCGTCGTCGGCCCGCGCGGAACGCCGGAGCACCCCGAGGGCACCGCGGTATTCGCGTGGAAAGGCGAAACCCTCGACGAATACTGGTGGTGCACCGACCAGCTGTTCCGGTTCCCCGGCGGCGAACCGCCGAACATGATCCTCGACGACGGCGGCGACGCGACCCTGCTCGTCCACAAGGGAGCCGAGTTCGAGAAGGCCGGCGCGGTGCCCGCCGCGCACGAGGACGACCCGGAGGACTACCGGATCCTGCTGCGCACCCTGGAGGCCAGCCTGGCCGAGGACCCGCGGCGGTTCACCCGGATCGCCGCCGCGATCCGCGGGGTCACCGAGGAGACCACGGCCGGCGTGAACCGGCTCTACCAGCTCGCGGCCGCCGGCGAACTGCTGTTCCCGGCGATGAACGTCAACGACTCGGTCACCAAGTCGAAATTCGACAACAAGTACGGGATCCGCCATTCGCTCCCGGACGGCCTCAACCGCGGCACCGACGTGATGATCGGCGGCAAGTACGCCGTCGTGTGCGGATACGGCGACGTGGGCAAGGGCGCGGTCGAGGCGCTGCGCGGACAGGGCGCGCGGGTCGTGGTGACCGAGATCGACCCGATCTGCGCGCTGCAGGCCGCGATGGACGGGCTCGACGTGGTGGAACTCGACGACGTCGTGGAGCGCGCCGACATTTTCCTCACCACCACCGGCAACTTCGGCATCATTTCCGCCGAGCAGATGGGGCGGATGAAGCACCAGGCGATCGTGGCGAACGTCGGCCACTTCGACAACGAGATCGACATGGCCGGGCTGGCGAAGGTCCCGGGCATCGTCAAGACCGAGGTCAAACCGCAGGTGCACACGTGGCGGTTCCCGGACGGGCACGCGATCATCGTGCTGTCCGAGGGCAGGCTGATGAACCTCGGCAACGCGACCGGGCACCCGTCGTTCGTGATGTCCGCGTCGTTCTCGAACCAGGTGCTCGCGCAGATCGAACTGTTCGGCAAGCCGGGCGAGTACGCCAACGACGTGTACCGGCTGCCGAAGCACCTGGACGAGAAGGTCGCGCGGCTGCACCTGGACGCGCTCGGCGTCCGGCTCACCAAGCTCAGCAAGGAACAGGCGGAGTACCTCGGCGTGGACGTGGACGGGCCGTACAAACTGGACCACTACCGCTACTGATCGGACGCGCCGCCCGCGCGCACAGAAGGGGTCCTCCGGCTCCGAGGGGGAGGGAGAGCCGAAGGACCCCCGGTAGTGTTAGCACATCGCCAAGCAGCTTGTACACGGCTGCCTACCCGATCGGGTAAAGCCGCCCCGGCCGCGCGAGGTGGCGGCGCCGGCCGCCGCCGAAGGTCAGGAAGCCTGCCGCAGCAGGGTTTTCTCCGCTCCGGTGCAGGCGCACGCGGCGTCGAGGGTGTGACAGTCGATGATCAGGCCGTGCCGGACCCGGTCGAGGTCGGCACACGACGGGTCGGTGCACTCGGCGAACCCGCGGTCCGGGTGGACCACCAGGGTGCCGTGACAGTGGTCGATGCCGCTCGTGCAGAACGCGCACTCCATGCTCAGCCGCCTTCCGCTCAGGTATTCGAGTCCCCGGCCCCGGATGCTTCCGGGCCGGACTCCTCCTTGGTACCACTGGAAATCTCGCCCCCGCAGAATACCCGGCGGCGTGTCGGCCCCACGGTCCGGTGAAGTGCGCCGCATTCGCTCACCCGGCGTGACGATCGGCATTTTCCGGACGGCGGCGGTGAAATTTCACTGTTCCGTGCCGCGGAACATCCCGCGCCGACGCCCGGCGCCGGCGAAAGCCCCGCTCAGGCGCTTTTCGGCCGCCGCGCCCTCGCGGCCGGTTTCTTCGCCGCCGTTTTGCCTTCTCCGGCGGCTTTTTTCGGCTCCTTGGCGGACCCGCGGGTCTTCTTCGCCGCCGACACGCTCGCCTCCAGCGCCGCCATCAGGTCGACGACCTCGGCCTTCTCCCCCTGTTTCGGCGCGCCGACGGTCTGGCCGCCGCCCGCCTTGGCCTCGATCATCGCCTCGAGCGCTTCCCGGTAGGAGTCCGAGTATTTCTCCGGTTCGAACACCGGCTCGGACAGCGAGTCGATCAGCGATCCGGCCATCGTCACCTCCTGCGCGCGGACCTGCGGCGGATCCTCGTGCAGGAACGGGAAATCCGGGACCCGGACCTCGTCGGCCCACAGCATCGTGGTCATCACGAGCACGTCGTCCACGACGCGCAGCAGCGCCAGGCTCTCCCGCTGGCGCACCGCGACCTTCGCGATCGCCACGTGGCTCGCCTTCTGCAGCGCGTCGCGCAGCACCACGTACGGCTTCACCGCGTTCTTCTGCGGCTCCAGGTAGTAGGTGCGGTCGAACCGGATCGGGTCGATCGACTCCAGCGGCACGAATTCGAGCACGTCGATCGAATGCTGGGTGGGCAGCGGCAGCTCGGCGAGGTCGGCGTCGGTGATCACGACCATCTCGCCGTCGGGCAGCTCGTATCCCTTGGCGATGTCGGAGTAGGGCACTTCTTCGCCGTCGATCGAGCAGAACCGCTTGTACTGGATCCGCCCGCCGTCGGCGGCGTGCACCTGGCGCAGCGACACGTTCTTGTTCTCGGTCGCCGCGTACAGCTGGATCGGGATGCTGACCAGCCCGAAGGACACCGAGCCCTTCCACATCGACCGCATGCCGCGCACCTCCGCCGAGTTCCCCAGTACGTATTCACGCTCGGTGACCACGGTAACCGCGATCGTCCGAATCCGACAGTCCGCGCACGTAGGAGCCTTACGCGCAGCCACTTCGCGCGCGCAGCCATTGCCCAGCGGAGGCCTCCGGATCCGGAGCCGGGAAGTCGGGCGGGATCGGCCGGGCCCCGTAGGCGCGGCCGGTGCGGTCGACGTCGACCGCACTCGTGACCAGCAGTTTCGCGCCGTCAGCCAGGGCGAACGCGACGTTGCCGGTGGCGAATCCCGCGGTCGGCCCGCCGAACGTCGCGACCCGGCCGAGCCCGCGGAAGGCGATCAGCGCCGCTTCGCCCGAACTGGCGGTGCCGCGCGAGGTCAGCACCGCCACCGGCGGCGCCGGGCGGCTCAGCCGGACCGGATTGACCTCGTCGGTACCGGGACTCTCGCCTGACCAGGCCCGGCCGTCGCGGACCGACCACACCCGCGGAGCGCGCCCCGGCTCGGCGAGCGAACCCGCGATCCCGTCCCCCAGCAACGGGGCCAGCACCGTCAGCATTGGCCACATGTCGCCGCCATTGTCGTCGCGGAGGTCGACGATCCATCCGCACGAGGCCCGCGCTTCGACCGCCCGCAGCGCCGCCACGCCCGCCTCGACGCAACGACGCTCGCCCGCCGCGTCGGCGATGAGGCCGGGAATGGCCAGCACTGCGACGCCGTTCTCGGCGCGGCTCGACGGCACCTCTATCGTCTCCACCGCTGGGGGCCGCGCTTGCGCCGGGCTGAGCAGTTTGGTGTGCGCATTGCCCAGTTCGGCGATCACTGTCTGGATCGCCGGATAGGTCTCGGAGAAGGTCGAAGCCCCCTCTACGGCACGCAACGCCTCGTCCTCCGCGCTCGGCCAGTCCACCCGATCCCGGTCGATCGAATGCGCCCGGAGGAGATTCAGCGCGCCGAGGAGGTACGTCCGCGGCGTCGGCGCCGACGGCTGAGCCGCGACCAGTGCAGCGCCGAGCAGCACCAGCCCGACGGCCGCGGCGAGCGCTCTTCTCAAGCCGGGGTCCCCGGGAAGTGCGGGTTTTCGATCACGCCGACCAGGTTTCCGTCCGGCGCGCGCACCAGCGCGGTCCGGATTCCGCCGCCGAAATCGGTCACCGCCGCGTGTTCGGCCGCGCCCTCCCCGACCAGCTTCGCCAAGGCGGCTTCCACGTCGGGCACTCCCCAGTACGCCACCGGGCCGTCGCCGTTCTCCGCGCGGCCGTTCGGATCGAGCGCCAGCTCGTAGCCGTGCACGCTGTACCCGACGTAGAACGGCTCGTCGAAGTACGGCGGCACGCCGAGCACCCGGGTCCACCACTCCTTGGCCGCCGCCAGGTCGTCGACCGGATACACGATCGTGCGCAGTCCCTCGAACATGTGTTCATCCTGGCATAGACTGGACTTACGAGAACGAAACTTTTCGCGGTCCGCATAATTTTTCGCATCACGCAACTTTCGCTGCTACCCTCGCTCGGGTGACCTCCACCGCACCCCTGGGCCTGCGCGAGCGCAAGAAGCGAGCCGCGCGGCGGGCGCTCGCCGAAGCCGCGCTGCGGATCGCACTGGAGCGGGGCCTCGACCAGCTGCGGGTGGAGGACATCGCGAACCAGGTGGGCGTGTCCCCGCGCACCTTCAACAACTACTTTTCCAGCAAGGAGGAAGCTGTCTGCGCGTTCCTCGTCGAACGGCAGGAGCGCGTGCGCGAAGCGCTCCTGGCGAGGCCCGCCGACGAACCGTTGTGGGACGCGGTCGTCAACGCCTCGGTCACCTTGTTCGCCGAGGACAGCCGCCCGAAGCGCGAGGAGGTGCGGCGGGTGCGCGCGATGATGGAGAACGGCGGCCTGTTCGCCGAGATGCTGCGCGCGTTCGCCACTGTCGAGCGCGTGCTGGCCGACGCCATCGCCGAACGAGCGGGCGAGCACGCAAATCCGTTGCACGCGCGGCTGATGGCGAGCATTGTGCAGAGCGCTTCGCGCCTCGCTTTCGAAACCTGGCTCAACGCGGACTCCGACGAAGAGTTCGTAACGGCCTTCACCGGCCTCCTGCGGGAGGCCGCCGCCGGGATGCCGGCACTGGCCGCGCCCCGCGCGGCCCGCTAGACCCGAACCGACGCCATTTCTTTTCTTGGGGGGAGTACCGGACACCGTGCTGGTCAAACTGTTGCGCAGTCATCTGCGCCCGTACCGGGCCGCGCTGTGGCTCGTCGTCGCGCTGCAGCTGGTGCAGACGATCGCCGCGCTGTACCTGCCCACGCTCAACGCCGACATCATCGACGGCGGCCTCGTCAAGGGCGACACCGGCTACATCGTGAAGATCGGCGGCGTGATGCTGCTGGTCACGCTGGTGCAGATCGCCGGGTCGATCGGGGCCGTCTACTACGGTTCCCGCATCGCCTCGGCCGTCGGCCGCGACCTCCGCGCCGGGGTCTTCCACCGCGTGCAGGATTTCTCCGCCCGCGAGATCGGCAAATTCGGCACTCCGTCGCTGATCACCCGCACCACCAACGACGTCCAGCAGATCCAGCTGCTCGCCGCGCTCACCTTCACGCTGATGGTGTCCGCGCCGATCATGTGCGCCGGCGGCATCCTGCTCGCGCTGCAGCAGGACGTCCCGCTGTCGGCGCTGCTCGTCGTCATCGTGCCGGTGCTGGGCATCGCGATCGGCCTGATCGTGCTGCGGATGCGCTCGGCCTTCCGGCTCATGCAGGAGCGCCTCGACCGGATCAACCAGGTCATGCGCGAGCAGATCATGGGCATCCGGGTGATCCGCGCGTTCGTGCGCGACCGGCACGAGCGCGAGCGCTTCGGCCGCGCCAACGACGACCTGTACGCCGTGTCGCTGCGGGTCGGCAGGCTGATCGCGCTGATGTTCCCCACCGTGATGCTGGTGGTGAACCTGTCGAGCGTCGCCGTGCTGTGGTTCGGCGGGCAGCGGGTCGACAGCGAGGCCATGCAGATCGGCGCGCTGACCGCGTTCCTGTCGTACCTGATGCAGATCCTGATGGCGGTCATGATGGCCACCTTCATGTTCATGATGGTGCCGCGCGCGGAGGTCAGCGCCGAGCGGGTCGCCGAGGTGCTGGACACCGAGCCGAGCGTGCGGCCGCCGGACGAGCCGCTGCCCGCCGGGGCCGAGCACGGGCGCCTCGACCTGACCGGCGTCGGCTTCCGGTACCCCGGCGCGGAAAAGCCGGTGCTGCAGGACGTTTCGCTGGTCGCCCGGCCCGGGGAGACCACCGCGATCATCGGCAGCACGGGCAGCGGGAAGACGACGCTGCTCAACCTGATCCCTCGGCTGATGGACGCCACCGAGGGCACGGTCCGGATCAACGGCGTGGACGTGCGCCGGCTCGACCCGGCGGTGCTCTCGTCGGCGGTCAGCATGGTGCCGCAGAAGCCGTACCTGTTCGCCGGGACAGTCGCGAGCAACCTCCGCTACGGCAATCCGGACGCCACGGACGAAGAACTGTGGCACGCGCTGGAAGTCGCGCAGGGCAAGGACTTCGTGGAACGGATGGAACAGGGCCTCGACTCGCCCATCGCCCAGGGCGGCACGAACGTCTCGGGCGGGCAGCGGCAGCGGCTCGCGATCGCGCGGATGCTGGTGCACCGGCCGCAGATCTACCTGTTCGACGATTCGTTCAGCGCGCTCGACTACGCCACCGACGCCGCGCTGCGCCGCGCGCTCGCCGAGGAGATCCGCGACGCGACCGTCGTCATCGTCGCGCAGCGGGTCAGCACGATCCGCGGCGCGGACCGGATCATCGTGCTCGACGACGGCCGCGTCGTCGGCACCGGAACCCACCACGAGCTGATGGACACCAACGAAACGTACCGGGAAATCGTGCTTTCGCAGCTGACCGAACAGGAGGCGGCGTGAGCGAGGAAACGAGAACCGCCGCCGCGCCCGACGAGGACGAACCGGCCGCCGTCGCGCGCGACAAGACCCGTCCGGACCCGACCGCGGGACCCGCCGCCCGGATGATGTCCGCCGGGGCTCCCGCGGAGAAGCCCCTCGATTTCAAGGGTTCGCTCGCCCGGCTGCTGCGGCTGCTGCGCCCGCAACGGGCGGCGCTGGCCGGAGTGCTGGTGCTCGGCGCGATCGGCGTCGCGCTGACCGTGCTCGGGCCGAAGGTGCTGGCACGGGCGACGGACCTGATCTTCGCGGGCGTGACCAGCAGGCATCTGCCGCTGGGCGCGACCAAGGAGCAGGTGATCGAGGGCCTGCGGGCACGCGGGGAGAACACGCTCGCCGACATGTTCACCAGCGTCGACCTGATGCCCGGCCACGGCGTCGATTTCACCGCGGTCGGCCAGGTGCTGATGATCGTGCTGGCGCTGTACGTCTTCGCGTCGTTCCTCGGCGTCATCCAGGCGCGGCTCACCACGAACATCGTGCAGGGCGCGGTGTTCCGGCTGCGCCAGGACATCGAGGAGAAATTCGCGCGGCTGCCGCTGCGCTATTTCGACCGCCAGCCGCGCGGCGAGGTGCTGAGCCGGGTCACCAACGACATCGACAACCTGGCGCAGTCGCTGCAGCAGACGCTGTCGCAGATCGTCACGTCGCTCTTCACCGTGCTGGGCGTGCTGGTGATGATGTTCGTCATCTCGCCGCTGCTGGGCGTGCTCGTGCTGCTGACGGTCCCGCTGTCGGTGTTCGTCGCGGCCAAGATCGGCAAACGCGCGCAGCCGCAGTTCATCCGGCAGTGGGGGACGACCGGGAAGCTCAACGCGCACATCGAGGAGATGTACTCGGGCCACTCGCTGGTGCACGTCTTCGGCCGCCGCAAGGAGGCCGAGGAGGTCTTCCGGCAGCAGAACGAGGCGCTGTACGAGGCGAGCTTCAAGGCGGCCTTCATCTCCGGCACGATCCAGCCGGGGATGATGTTCATCGGCAACCTGAGCTACGTGCTGGTCGCGGTCGTCGGAGCCCTGCGGGTCGCGTCGGGCACCTTGACCCTGGGCGACGTGCAGGCGTTCATCCAGTATTCGCGCCAGTTCAGCCAGCCGGTCACGCAGATCGCGAGCATGGCGAACCTGCTGCAGTCCGGCGTCGCGTCGGCGGAGCGGGTGTTCGCGCTGCTGGACGCCAAGGAGCAGGAACCGGAGCCGGAGAACCCGCAGCGCCCCGAGGTCGTGCGCGGAAAGGTCGAGTTCGAGCACGTGTCGTTCCGCTACCTGAAGGACACGCCGCTGATCGAAGACCTGTCGCTGTCGGTGGACCCCGGCCACACCGTCGCGATCGTCGGCCCGACCGGCGCGGGAAAAACCACGCTGGTGAACCTCTTGATGAGGTTCTACGAAATCGACGGCGGCCGGATCACCCTGGACGGCGTGGACATCAAGGCGATGAACCGCGAAGAACTGCGCTCGAAGACGGGCATGGTCCTGCAGGACGCCTGGCTGTTCGGCGGCACGATCGCGGAAAACATCGCCTACGGAGCGGACAACGTCACCCGGGAACAGGTCGTCGAAGCCGCGAAGGCAACCTACGTGGACCGCTTCGTCCGCACCCTCCCAGACGGCTACGACACAGTGCTGGACGACGAAGGCGGCACGGTCAGCGCGGGCGAGAAACAGCTGATCACCGTCGCCCGGGCTTTCCTGGCCAAACCAGCGATCCTGATCCTGGACGAAGCCACGAGCTCGGTCGACACCCGCACCGAAGTGCTGATCCAGCACGCGATGAACTCGCTGCGCACCGGCCGCACGAGCTTCGTGATCGCCCACCGCCTCTCCACCATCAGGGACGCGGACGTAATCCTGGTAATGGAAAACGGAAACATAGTGGAACAAGGAAACCACGAAACGCTCATCAACGCAGGCGGCGCCTACTCCCGCCTGTACGCAGCACAATTCGCCGAAGCAATGGCAGAAACAGAATAACCACACCACGCCAAAAACCGTGAGGGGAACTCTGAGGGAATCACATCCCCTCAGGACTCCCCTCACGGCCCTAAAACAGGCACCGATGCACAAAAACAGCGAGGCACCCAGCCCCTCCCCCGCACCCCGATACGAAGCCTCCCTGCGGGCGGTGGGTGCTTGTCAAGGCATCTTTCCCGCCTTGACAAGCACCCACCGCCCGTCAGCACAATCAAGCTTCGGGGTGCCCCACGCAACCCATCAACAGCAATGTCGCCCGCCAGGGCGACGAGCCGCCCGAGACCTCAAAGCCGAGGAATATTCCGCAAATTAGACCGAGCCAACTCCAGCATCTTCCCCACACCCCCACTCAACACTGTCTTGCTCACCGCCAACGCAAACCCCTTAACCTGCGCCGCAGTAATATTAGGCGGAATAGACAACGCATTGGGATCCGTCACCACATCCAGCACCGCGGGCCCGTCATGCGCCAAAACATCCCGAATCCCGTCCCGCACCTCCCCAGGCTTCTCCACCCGCCGCGCATACAGCCCAGCCGCCCGGGCAATCCCCGCGAAATCCACCTGATCGTGGTCGGTCCCGAACTCCGGCAGCCCGTCCACGAGCATCTCCAGCTTCACCATCCCGAGCGACGAATTGTTGAACACCACCGCCTTGACCGGCAACGCATGCGTCTTGAGCGTCAACAACTCCCCCATCAGCATCGCGAGCCCGCCGTCCCCGCACATCGCCACCACCTGCCGCCCAGGCGCGGCAGCCTGCGCCCCGATCGCATGCGGCAGCGCATTAGCCATGCTCCCGTGCACGAACGACCCGAGAATCCGCCGCCGCCCATTGGGCGTCACATACCGAGCAGCCCACACGTTGCACATCCCAGTGTCCACAGTGAACACGGCATCGTCCGCGGCTTCCTCGTCCAGCACATCCGCCACATACTCCGGATGCAACGGAATGTGCTTGGACACCTCGTTCGTATAAGCGTCGACCACCCGCTGCAGTCCGCGTTCGTGCTTGCGCAGCATGGCGTGCAGGAACGACCGGTCGCTGCGCTCCCGCAACCGGGGCAGCACCGCCCGGATCGTCGCCCCGACATCGCCCTGCACCCCGAACTCCAGCACCGACCGGCGTCCCATCCGGGCCGGATCGATGTCCACTTGCACGGTGTTGCGCTGCGGCAGGAAGTTGTCATACGGGAAGTCCGTGCCGAGCAGCAGCACGAGATCAGCCTCGTGCATGGCCTCGTAACAGGCGCCGTACCCGAGCAGCCCGCTCATCCCGACATCGAACGGGTTCTCGTACTGCACGAACTCCTTGCCCCGCAGCGAATGCCCCACCGGAGCGCCGACCGCCTCGGCGAGCGCCAGCACGTCGTCGTGCGCGTCCCGGCACCCCGCTCCGGCCATGATCATCACTTTCTCCGCCCGGTCGATCCGGTCGGCGAGCCGGGCGACGTCGGCCTCGGCGGGCACCATCGCGGGCGGGCTGCCCAGCGGCGCCGATTCGCCGGTGGCGTGCGCGGCGGGCTCGTGCGACACGTCGCCCGGCAGCACCAGCACCGCGGCCCCGCGCCGGCCGACCGCGTTCTGCACCGCGATCCGGGCGAGCCGCGGCATCTGCTCGGGCGAGCTGACCATCTCGCAGTAGTGCGAGCATTCGGCGAACAGCTGCCGCGGATGCGTTTCCTGGAAGAACCCGGTGCCGATCTGCGCCGACGGGATGTGCGAGGCGATCGCCAGCACCGGCGCTCCGGACCGGTGCGCGTCGTAGACCCCTTGCAGCAAATGCAGATTGCCCGGCCCGCAGCTGCCCGCGCACACCGCGAGCCGTCCGGTGAGCTGCGCCTCGGCCGCGGCGGCGAACGCGCCCGCTTCCTCGTTGCGCACGTGCACCCAGTCGATCCCGCCACGCGCCGAACCGCCGGTGCGGCGCACCGCGTCCACCACGGGGTTGAGGCTGTCGCCCACCACCCCGTAGATCCGGTGCACCCCGGATTGCAGCAGAACGTCGATCAACTGGTCGGCCACCGTCGCCATGCTTCCGCGTCCCTTCGTGAGAGTCCCCTCGCAGTCTGTCACCGATCGGGCGAACCGCCACCGCATTGACAAGTATTGTTGTCAATGGCACCGTGGACCGTACCGACCCCGAGGAGGAACACCGCCCATGCCACGCGAGTTCGAGGTGCGCAAAGAGGTTCAGCTGCCCGCGGACCCGGAGGCCGTGTGGGAGGCGGTCGCGACCGGGCCCGGCATCGATTCGTGGTTCATGGGCCGGCACGAGGTCGACGCGGCGGCCAAGCGGATCCGGTTCAGCCTGGGGGAAATGCGCACCGAGGCGGAGATCACCGCGTGGGACCCGCCGCGCCGGTTCGCCTACCGCGGCGAGCCGGCCGAGGACGGCACGTTCGACGCGATGGAGTTCCTCGTGGAAGCGGCCGAGGGCGGCACGTCGGTGCTGCGGTTCGTGCACCGGGGCTTCGTCGAGGACGGCTGGGACGACGAGTACCACGAGTCCTTCGCCGTCGGCTGGGAAATGTACCTGCACACGCTCGCCCAGCTGCTGGCCCACTTCCCCGGCCGCTTCGCGACGTACGTGACCGCGGACGGCCCGGCGTCGTCGGCGAGCCGGGACGCGTGGCCGAAGCTGCTGGCCGCGCTCGGCCTGCCCGAGGAAGCCTCAGCCGGGCATGCCGTCCGGTTCTCTGTCGGCGGCGAAACGGTCGAGGGCGTCCTCGACTACTCGACCCCGAACTACGCCGGAGTCCGCACCGAGGACGCCCTCTACCGGTTCCACGAACGGTCGCTGCTCGGCATGCCGGTCGCGGTCGGACATCACCTGTTCCGTCCGGACGTCGACGAGACCGCCGAAAGCGCGACCTGGAGCCGCTGGCTCGCCGAAGCGCTCAGCTGACGTCAGCGGCGGCGCAGCAGCAACGCCGCGCCCGCGGCCGCCGCCACGACGCCGGCGATCACGTTGCCGGTCACCGCGCCGGCCGACGGCAGGGTCTCGTCGCCGTAGCGAAGCAAGAACGGCGACACCGCGACCCACGCCCCGAGCACCGGCAGCACCCAGGCCAGCGCCTGCGCACCCGAATCCCGCGCCCGCATGGCCGCGAAGACGACGATCGCGAGCCCGGCGACCGTGTTGCTCACCGCGAGTTCGGCGGCCCCGCCGAAGCGCAGCAGCCACGGGGCGGCGATCAGGTACAGCCCGGCCAGCACAGCGAGGCTCGCTGCGCCCCCGGAGACCGCGGTCTTGCCGGACATCGTGCTGGTGGACATCTCAGATCACCTCAGCAGATCTCGGTTCCACCCCACGAGTACCCAGATTCCGCCCGGGATCACGCCCCCGCCGCGGCGCACGCCTCGCGCAGGCCGCCGCGCACCGGCGCGGTCAGGCCGGAAACGGCGAAAACGCGCCGCACGAGCGGCCTGGTCGCCACGATCGAAAACGCCGGCCGGGCGCGGCTCGCCTCTTCGAGCGCGCGCAGCCCGGCACAGCTGAGATAGCCGACCCGCGACAGGTCGACGACGAGTTTGCCGCCGGCTCCGGAGGCGGCCGACAGCGCGGAGCGGAACTGCCCCACCGACGCGATGTCGATCTCGCCCGCCGCCGTGACCAGCACGAGGTCGCCGTCCCTCCGGCTGGTGAAGACGGTCAGACCGGAAGCCCCGCGCGCACCCATTGGCGGAACGGTACGCGCCGGCGCGGCCCCGGCAAACCGTCCCTGCCTCAGCCGGGTGGGGCAGTTCACCGGAGGTTCACCGAGGCGCGAGCAGCTTCTCCCGCAGCTCCGGCTGACCAGCGAGCCCCTCCCGGACCATGCCGTCGACGAACGGCCGCATCTGCTCGCGCGGCGCGCGCGACCAGTCCAGCGGGCCGAGCGGCGGCTGCGGGTCGTATTCGATCCCGAACTGGACCAGCCGCGCGGCGTCCTCCCCGCTCATCCGCTCCACCAGGTGCAACGCCAGGTCGATGCCCGCCGACACCCCGGCGGCGGTGATCACCGGGCCGCTGTCCGCCCAGCGCCGCCGGACCGGCGTGGCCCCGAACGCGCGCAGGTTTTCCAGGAAGGTCCAGTGCGTGGTCGCCTCGCGGCCTTCGAGCAGCCCGGCCTGGCCGAGCAGCAGCGAACCGGTGCACACGGACGTCATCAGCTCGGCGGAGGTCGCGGCCTGGCGGAGATAGCCGATGAGAGTCTCGTCGCCGAGCGCGCGCAGCGTCGGCGCGCCGCCGCCGGGGACCAGCACCCACGACGGGTCCGGGACCTGGTCGAAGGTGTGGCTCGGCGCGATCCGCAACGGCGTGTCGGTGTCGGTGGTTTCCAGGGTTTCGCCCACGACGGCCACGCGGACCGAGGGGTCGGCCGCCGCGAAGGAGGCGAGCACCTGCAGCGGGCCGACCAGGTCGAGGACCGTCAGGCCGGGGTACACGACGAACGCGAAGGTTTTCCGGGTCATGCCGCCACCGTCCCGGATGCGCGGGCGGGCCGGGACATGCGTGTCCGAAATCCTGCGAAGCCGGTTGATCCGGCCGGGCGAGCTGCTACGGTGCGGCCATGCCGAGTACCGCCCGGCAGGTCGTGATCCTCGGGTACCCCGACGCCGAACTGCTCGACATCGCCTGCGTGTCCGATGTTTTCGACGCCGCGACGCGGCTGGGCGCGGCCCGGCCGTACGAGGTCCGGCTCGCCACCGTCGACGGGCTCCCCTTCGCCTGCCAGTCCGGGCTCACGCTCGCCCCGCACGTCCGGATCGACCAGGTCCGCGGCCCGCTCGACACGTTCGTCGTCGCGGGCGGCCTCGGCCACCTCGCCGCGGCCGAGGACGAACGGCTGCTGGCCCACGTGCGGCGGCTGTCGCAGCAGAGCAGGCGCACCGCGTCGGTCTGCACCGGGGCGACCGTGCTCGCCGCCGCCGGGCTGCTGAGCGGCCGGCGCGCCACCACGCACTGGTCGCACGCGGCGCGGCTCGCCGAGCAGTACCCGTCGGTGACCGTGGACCCGGTGCCGCTTTTCGTGCGGCACGGCGACGTCTACACCTCCGCGGGCGTCACCAGCGGGCTCGACCTCACCCTCGCCTTCGTCGAGGAGGACCACGGCCCGACGCTCGCCCGCGAGGCCGCCCGGTCGCTCGTCACCTACCTGCAGCGGCCCGGGAACCAGGCGCAGGTGAGCATGTTCCTCGCCGGCCCGCCGCCGGAGCACCGGCAGGTCCGCGACCTCACCGCCTACGTCGCCGAGCACCTCGCCGACGACCTCGGCGCGCACGCGCTCGCGAAGCAGGCCGGCATCAGCACCCGCCAGCTGACCCGGCTGTTCGACGCCCACCTGGGCACCACGCCCGGGAAATACGTGCGCACCGTGCGCGCCGAACACGCCGCCCGCCTGCTGTCCGGCACCGACCTCCCGCTGACCGCGATCGCGCGACGCTGCGGTTTCGGCTCCACCGAGACGCTCCGGCAGGCGTTTCTGGACCATTTCGACACTCCGCCCTCGGCGTACCGGCGGGTGCACCTGCGTTCTGCGCACGCCTGAACGAAACGCCCGCTTCCTCCCCCACCCGGTACGGGCGAACCCGGAGCCGGGAGGGCAGGATGTCCGCCGTGGCACCGCACGACTACCCCGACCAGGACCCCGACGACACCGGCCCGCTGCCGCGAGTGCCGGGGGAATCGGCGTCCCCCGTGCCACCTCCCGTCCCCCCGCGCGCCCGTCCGGACGGTCCTCGCCGCGTGCGCCGCGCCGAGGACCGGGAACCCGGACGGCCCGCCGAACGGTCCGGCGATCCCCGGCGCGCCGGCGAACCGGGACGGCGGCCCGAACGGCCCGGCGAGCCTCGCCGTCCGCGTGCCGCCGCGCCGCGGCCCGCTCAACCCGGCGCCCCGCGCCCGGCCGATTCCCGCGGCGGCGGGCAGTCCGGCGAACTGCGGCTGCCCCGCCGCCCAGGCGACACCCCGCCTCCCGGGGCCCGCCGCCGCCCCCCGCCCCGGCCGGCACAGTCCGAAAAGGACACTCCTAAACCCGTTGCGGCGAAGGAAATTCCGCCGCCGGCCGGGCACGGCCACGGACACGGTCATGGCCACGGCCCGGCCGCCCCCGCGTCGCAACGAGTCCGCAAACTCCTGATCTGGCTGCTCGCGCCGCTGGCCCTGGCGACCGTCGCCGGCATGATCGTCCTGTACCCGTGGGGCAGTTCCCTGCCGAAGAGCGCGGTGCCGCAGGGCACGCCGGTCCAGGCGGCGATCACGACCGCGACGTCCGGCCCATGCCTGCAGCCCGGCCAGGTGCAGGTCGGCTCGCAGCCGGATCCGGACGCGAAACCGTGCCTCACCGTCGACCTGCGGATGTCCGACGGCCCGGCCGCGGGGAAACCGGTGCGGCTGACGGTGCCGATCGAACCGAGCACGCCGAGGTTCGCCGCGGGCGACAAGGTGGTGCTCGCCTACAACGGAGGCAATCCGCTCGATCCGCAGTCGTTCACGCTCGTCGATTTCCAGCGCGGCACGCCGCTCGTGCTGCTCGCCGCGCTGTTCGCGATCGCCGTGCTGGTGCTCGGCCGGTGGCAGGGGCTGGCCGCGCTGGTCGCGCTGGTGCTGAGTTTCGTGGTGATCGTGCTGTTCGTGCTGCCCGCGATCCTCGCCGGGGAAAATCCGCTGGTGGTGGCGATCGCCGGGGCGGGCGCGATCATGTTCCTCGCGCTGTACCTGACGCACGGGCTGTCCGCGAGAACCTCGGTCGCGGTGCTGGGAACGCTGGTCAGCCTCGCGCTGATCGGGATCCTGTCGGCGATTTTCTCCGCCGCCGCGTCGCTCACCGGCCTCGACGACAGCACCACGACGCTGATCGGTTCGCTCGGCCACGGCATCGACGCGCGCGGCCTGCTGCTGGCCGGGATCGTGATCGGCGCGCTGGGCGTGCTCGACGACGTGACGATCACCCAGACCAGCGCGGTGTGGGAGCTGCGCCGCGCGAACCCGTCGCTCAGCTGGCGCGAGCTGTACCGCTCGGGCCTGCGGATCGGCCGCGACCACGTCGGCTCCGCGGTGAACACGCTGGTGATGGCCTACGCGGGGGCCGCCCTGCCGGTGATGCTCTACTCCGCGATCTCCGGCGTCGGCCTCGGCGCGCTGCTCGGCAGCGAGGACATCGCCGCGGAAATCATCCGGACGCTGGCCGGCTCGGTCGGCATCGTCGCGGCGGTGCCGGTCACCACCGTCTTGGCCGCTCTGATCGCCGCCCGCGAGCCGGTGGAGCACCTCATCAGCACCACGAAACCCGCTGAAGCACAGCAGCCACACGCCGGCTGACCCGGCCGGGCGCGGGCGTCGCGGATGAGGTACGAAGACCGCGATCCCCGCGACCCGAGGAGGGGCCCTGTGTTCTCAGCCGTCCTGGCCGGACCCCGAGTCACCGTGCACCTGATCCGCCGCCTGTTCGCGTCGGTGCTGGAAGCGGCCGAAACGATCCCGCGGATCGCCACCGCACTCGACGAGGCCCGCGCGACGCTGCACCACCTCGAACGGCTGCTCTCCTATGTCGCCGAAGAACTCCCCGAACTCGCCGACCAGCTCGACCGCATCCGCGCCCGCGTGGACCAATGGGAAGAACGCCCCCCACGCACGTAACCCCCAGGCGCAACTCAACTCTCTCTCTCCCCCCCCCGGCTCCGCTACCCCGAAAGCCGCCCGCCCCGCGGGATCGCGTCGGCGTGCGGAGGGGCAATGCGCACGGCCCCCCAGGGCCGGGCGGATTGCCCCTCCGCACGCCGACTTGAAGGCGATCCCGCACGCGCCGGCGAAGCCGGCGCCAAAATCACAGCGTGGCCACGAACCGGCTGACCGCTTCCATCGGGAATCGCTGCAGGTACTTCCCCGCTGGCGCCGCCGAAGCCAGCCGGTACAACGGCCTTTCCGCTACCGCACCCCCGCGTGCCTCCGCGCGCAATTCCGCCACCAGCAGCTCCGAGAACACCAGCCCGTTCGCCTCGGTGTTGTTCAGCACCGCGTCCGCCAGCCGTCGCAGCTGGAGCGCTCCCAGCTCGCGGCCGCCGGTTCCGGAGAACACCGCCAGGTCGAGTTTCACCGCGCGCCGCCGGTGTCCCGCGTTCACCAGCAGCGCGACCGTCCGGGTGCCGCGGACGTCGCTGATCACCACGTCCAGCCGCGGCGCTTCCAGGAGGTCCACTCGACGGACGCCCCACGTGCGCACCACCAGCGTCGTGCCCTCGAGCCAGATCCGGCGGCGGTATGCGTAGAGCACCACGTAAATCAGCGGCAGCGCGACGACCGCCGCCACGATCAGCCCGGTCAGCTGGCCGCCGATCAGCCCGGCGATCCCGCCGAACGCCGCGGCCAGGATCAGCACGCCGAAGACGCCCGACCACGCGCGGCGGCGGCGCAGTTTCGGCTCGTCGGCGAACAGCGGCAGGCGTTCGTCCGGTTTCCCGGTCACTGCGCGGCTCCCGGCACGAAGGGGTTGGCGGAGCGCTCGCGGCCGATGGTCGTGGCCGGTCCGTGGCCGGGCAGCACGACGGTGTCGTCGGCGAGCATCAGCAGTGTGCGCAACGAATTCTCCAAATCGGCGCCGGATCCGCCGGTGCGCCCGACCGATCCGGCGAAAAGCGTGTCCCCGGTGAACACCAGCCTGCCACCCTCGCCGGTCTCGACGGCGAGGGCCACCGAACCCGGCGTGTGCCCGGGCAGCGGGAGCACTCGCACCGCCAGCCCGGCGGCCTCGATCTCTCCCGGTTCCAGCGGTTCGAACGGCCCGTCGTACCAGTCGGCGTCGCCCGGATGCAGCCGCAGCGGCGCTTCGTGCGCCCGCGCCAGTTCGGCGGCGGCGCCGACGTGGTCCGGATGGCCGTGCGTGGCGAGCAGCGCGACCGGCGTCAGCTCGTGCTCCGCCAGCGCTTCGGCCAGCGGCCCGGCGGCTCCCTCTCCCGGGTCGACGACGAGGCACGGACCCCCGGCGGCGGGAGCGAGCAGATAGCAGTTCGAGCGCAGCGGACCCGCGGCGAACCCGGCGACGAGCACCGAACCCCTCCTCCCCGGATGCGGCCTTGATCACGACCCGGTGAAGACTAGCCGCCCCTGTACGGAGTCCTCACAGGCTGTGCCCATACACTGCCGCTACCTCAGACGTGTGACTTCGAGCGGAAACTGGAGGGCGGGTGGCGACCAACCAGCAGCGCCGAGAAGCCGCAAAGCGCAAACTCGAGCGGCAGCTCGTGCGCCGGGCGGAACAGGCGAAGCGACGCAAGATCGTGGGCGCTGGAGTGGTCGGCGGTGCGGTCCTCATCGTCGCCGGTCTCGTGGTGTGGATCGTGAACAGCGGCGGCAGCGGCGACCAGCAGGCCGCGACGCCGCCGTCGAGTTCCGCGCCGCCGGTCCCGAGCGTCACGAACATCCCCACCGAGCGCACCGCGCTCCCCAAGCGCCCCAAGGCGCTGCCGAACCCGACGACGTGCTCGTACCCGGCCGACCCGAGCGGCAAGCCGCCCTCAGGCAAGAAGGCGACCGCGCCGGACGGCAAGAACGTGTCCTCGTCCGGGACCGTGAACGTCACGATGAAGACCACCCAGGGCGACATCCCGATGACGCTCGACCGCGCGCTCGCGCCGTGCACCGTGCAGGCGTTCGAGGCTCTCGCGAAGCAGGGCTTCTTCACCGACACCATCTGCCACCGCCTCGGCGTCACCGACCTGCAGATGCTGCAGTGCGGCGACCCGGACGCGAAGGGCGACGCGGCGAACGACGGCCGCGGGGGCCCGGGATTCACCGTGCCGGACGAGTTCGTCGACACCGCGAAGTACGGCCGCGGCATCCTCGCGATGGCCAACACCGGCCAGCCGAACAGCGGCGGCAGCCAGTTCTTCATGGTCTACGGCAACGCGCCGCTTCCGCCGCAGTACACGATCTTCGGCAGCATCTCCGACGAAGGCCTGAAGGTGCTCGACAAGATCGCGAAGAACGGCATCGGCGCGGTCGGCCCGGACGGGTCGACCGGCGAGCCCAAGCAGCAGGTCAAGTTCACCGCGGTCACGGTTTCCTGACGTGACGGTGCGAGTCGAGATCGGCGGCGCCGCTCCGGGCGCCGCCGATCTCGCCGCCGCGGCGACCAGCTACGGCCATTTCACCGCGATGCAGGTCCGCGACGGACGGGTCCGCGGCCTCCGCTTCCACCTCGACCGGCTCGCGGCGAGCACCCGCGAGGTGTTCGGCAGCGAACTGGACACCGACCTGGTCCGCCGCTACGTCCGGCGGCTCGTCGCCGGGCAGGGCGCGCTGTCGGTGCGGGTGATCGTTTTTTCTCGCTCCTCGCCGCACGAGCCCGCGATGACGCCCGAGATCCTCGTCCGCACCGCGCCGCCCGCCGCCCGCGCGGCCACGCCGATGCGGCTGCGATCCGTTGCGTACCAACGGGATCTGCCACACGTGAAGCATCTCGGCAGCTTCGGCCTCGCCTACCATTCGCGCGCCGCCGCCCTCGCCGGCTACGACGACGCCGTGTTCCTCGCCGCCGACGGCCGGATCAGCGAGGCGACGATCTGGAACGTCGGCTTCCTGCGCGGCGGGACGATCGTGTGGCCGGAAGCCGAGGTGCTGCCGGGGATCACGTACCTCGTGCTGGAGGAACAACTGCGCGCGGCCGGAGTGCCGCAGGAAACCCGGCCGGTGTACCCGGCGGAGCTTCCGGAATTCGACGCCATGTTCGTCACCAACTCCGCGACCGTCGGCCGCCTGGTCGCCTCCGTGGACGACGTGCCGCTGCGCACCTCCCCCGTCGCGACGAAACTGCTGACCGAGGCGTACGAAGCCGCGCCCTGGGACGAGATCTGACGCAGCGTCAGGGCCTGCGGTGTTCCGCCCAGGCATCACGCTCGGCGCGCCTTTCACGAGCGCCGGGCAGACCTTCACGATCCGCCCGCCGGAAGACCGGCCGCGACCGATCGAAATCGGCGTGGTCGATCGTCCGGAACAACTCCGGATCCTGGCTTGTCAGCGCCGCCGGGCCGGGTCTCGCCGTGCCGTCGGCTGGGTGAGCACGCCGGTCAGCGGTAGGTGAACTCCGGCGCGCGCCGGTTCAGGAACGCGTCCACGCCCTCCGCGTAGTCCTCCCCGTGCAGCGCGGCGAGCCGGATCTCCTCCACCTCGTCGTCGGTCTTCTCCTGGCCCGCCACGATCTTCTCGATGATCCGGTTCATCCCGCGGATAGAGGCCTGCGAACGCGTGCACAGCGTCTCGGCGAACCGGGCGGTCGCCGATTCCAGGTCCGCGGCCGGGAAGACGTCGTTGACCAGCCCGATCTCGCGCGCCCGGGTCGCGTCGACGAGTTCGCCGGACAGCAGGAAGTACTTGGCGTGCGCCGGGCCGACCAGCGAGACCAGCTGCCGCGTCGAGGCGAAGTGGTAGACGATGCCGAGTTTGGCCGGGGTGATGCCGAAGCGCGCGTCGTCGGCGGCGAAGCGGAAATCGCAGGCGACCGAGATCTGGCAGCCGCCGCCGATGCAGTTGCCCTGGACCATCGCGACCGTCGGCTTGCGCAGCGCGGTCAGCGCCGCCACCGCGCGGTCCACCGCCTCGTCGTACTTCGCGGCGGCCTCGGCGGTCGAGCGCAGCTCGCGGAACTCGCCGATGTCCGCGCCCGCGGAGAAATGCCGGCCGGCTCCGGTCAGCACGAGCACCTTCAGCTCGGGATCGGCCTCGACCTCGGCCGCCACGCCCGGGATCGCCGCCCACATGCCGTGGGTGATCGCGTTCATCTTTTCCGGGCGCGAGAACGTCAGCCGGGCCACGGCGCCTTCGCGGGTGAACTCGAGTCCGTCCGTCATGCCCAGCACCCTAATGCGCGCCCCCGGCAATTCCGCTGTGGGACAGATCACCGGCCTACCCGGACAGCCGGGCGGTCAGCTCGCCCCGGCTGCGCACGCCGACCTTGCCGAACACCGACTTCAGGTGGTCCTGCACCGTGTTCGCCGAGATCCCCAGCCGCGCCGCGATGTCCGAAGTGGACAGTCCAGAGAGGACTTCCCGGCACACGTCGCGTTCGCGCGCGGTCAGCCGGTAGGCCGCGAGCAGCACGTCGAGCAGTTCCCCGCCGGTGGCGCGGCGGATCGTCACGACGATGTCGCGGGCGTCGTCGTCCGAGACCAATCGGCTGGCCTGCAACACAATCCAGCCGCCGCGCGCGTCGCGGACCCGCGCCCGGAACGTTCCGCTCGCCGCCGCTTGCGCCCCCACCGCGACCGCGCGCAGCAGCACCGCGAACCGGCCGTCGGCAATCGAGTCCAATTCGGACTCCCACGCGCCGACCCCCTCGGTCGCCCCGCGACGGCGGCCGTCCGGACCGACCACGACAATCGCCGGCTCCGCCTCCGGAGCCACGCCCCGCGCCAGCGCCGCCACCCGGGTAGCAGCAGCCAAGGTCGGCCCGATCGAGGTCAGGAACTCCACCTCGCGGTCGCTGAACTCGCCACGGCGCACCAGACCCGCCGCAGCCCAGCAAACGCCGTCCGCGCGAAACCCGACGCGCAGCTCGCTCTCCAACCCGAGCGGCCGCCACACCTGCGCCCACCGGCCGCTGCGCTCACGTTCGCGGCGCGGCAGGTCGGAAAGCCGCGCGACCGGCACCGAACGCCGGGCGAGCTGTGCGAAGGTGTGCGGCTCCGCGCCGTCGTACTCATACGTCGCCAGCAACGGCTCGTACTCCCCCGGGATCCGGGCCCGGCCGCTGGTCATCGAGCTGATCACGGCCGTATCCGGATCCAGGGACGCCCAGCAGGTCAGCTCCGTGGGCACGATCCGGTCGACCAGTTCGATGGCCGCGGCGTGCAGCTCGGCGACGCCGCAACCGGCCGTGGCGAGAGCCGCCAGCTCCCGCCGCACGCTCTGCGCTCGGCCTTCCCACACCCGACGAAGTATGCGCCCGCTCGTCCGGCGCCGGTATCCCTGATTTCCGGGATGGCTCCGCCCTCGCCGCGTTCCTACCTTCGGCGGCATGACCATTCACCTCAGCACCTCGGGCGAAGGCCCGGAACTGGACACGAAAGACGCGATCGCGACGGTGAAAGCGTCGTCCGCCGACACCGGCGGCTACGAGCTGTTCGAGATCGACGCTTCGCGCGGCCCCGCCGTCCCGCCGCACGCCGACCCGTGGACGAAGGGCTTCTACGTCCTCTGCGGCCGCATCACCGTCTGCCTCGCCGGGGAACTGCACGACCTCGGCCCGGGTTCCTTCGTGCACATCCCGGCGGGCACCCCCAACACCTTCGCCGTGCACACCCCGCACGCGAAATTCCTCGTGCTCACCCCGGACGACGCGATGGGCCGGTTCTTCCGCGAAATCGACGCCACCGTCCCGTCCCACGCCCCGTGGCCGGAAGCGGTGCCGCTGCTCGGCGAAATCGCCGCCCGGCACGGGGTCTCGTTCGAAGAGCCAGCGGCGTGAACGTCGCGGCGCAGGTTCTCGCCGGGATCGCCGTTCTGGTGCACCTGCTGGCTTTCGCGTGGGAAGTGCTGCTGTTCGAACGGCCGGGCGTGCACGCGGGCATCTTCCGGATCCCCTCCGAGAACCTGCCCGCCACCCGGCTCTGGTCGTTCAACGTCGGCTGGTACAACCTGTTCCTCGCCGGCGGACCGGTGACCGGCCTGGTGCTGCTGCACACCGGCGAGGCCGCGGCCGGACGCGTGCTCGTGCTCTACAGCTGCGCGTTCATGACGCTCGCCGGGATCGCGCTCGGCGTGTCCGACCTGCTCGCGCTCAGCCGCCCGCGCGGCGCGGGACGTGCCGGGGCGCTCGCCCAAGCACTCCCGCCGCTGGCCGCGCTGGTCGCGACGGCGTTCTGACCTACGAAGCCGAAGTCACCCGGTACACGTCGTACACGCCCTCGACCCCGCGCACGACCTTGAGCACGTGCCCGAGGTGCTTCGGGTCGCCCATCTCGAACGAGAACCGGCTCACCGCCACCCGGTCCCGCGAGGTCGTGACCGAGGCGGACAGGATGTTGACCTTCTCGTCGGCCAGCACCTTCGTGACGTCGGACAGCAGCCGGTGCCGGTCGAGCGCCTCGACCTGGATCGCCACCAGGAACACCGAGGACGACGACGGCGCCCACTCCACCTCGACCAGCCGCTCCGGCTGGGTCCGCAGGTCGTCGGCGTTCGTGCAGTCCGTCCGGTGCACGCTCACGCCGCCGCCGCGCGTCACGAAGCCGAGGATCTCGTCGCCCGGCACCGGCGTGCAGCAGCGCGCCAGCTTCGCCCAGACGTCGCTCGCGCCCTTCACGATGACGCCGACGTCGTTCGAGCCGCGGCGGCGCGTGACCGTGGACGGCGTGGCCCGTTCGGCCAGCTCCTCCTCGGCCTCCTCGACGCCGCCGATCAACGCGACCAGCCGCTGCACCACGTGCTTCGCGCTGGTGTGGCCCTCGCCGACGGCCGCGTACAGCGACGAGATGTCGCCATGCCGCAATTCCGTGGCCACCGAGCCCATCGACTCCGCCGACACGAGCCGCTGGATCGGCAACCCGACCTTGCGGATCTCCTTGGTGATGGCTTCCTTGCCCGCGTCGATCGCCTCGTCGCGGCGTTCCTTCGCGAACCACTGCCGGATCTTCGCCCGCGCCTTCGGCGAACCGGCGAACTGCAGCCAGTCGCGGCTCGGCCCGGCGCTTTCCGCCTTGGACGTGAAGATCTCGACGACCTCGCCGTTCTCGAGCTTCCGCTCGAGCGCGACCAGCCGGCCGTTCACGCGCGCGCCGATGCAGCGGTGGCCGACCTCGGTGTGCACCGCGTACGCGAAGTCCACCGGCGTCGAATCCGCGGGCAGCGTGATCACGTCGCCCTTCGGCGTGAACACGAAGATCTCGCGCGCGGCCAGTTCGTAGCGCAGCGATTCGAGGAAATCGCCCGGGTCCGCGGCCTCGCGCTGCCAGTCGAGCAGCTGCCGCATCCACGCGATTTCGTCGAGCTCCATCGCGTTGTTGCTGGCGTGCGTGCCCTTGGTTTCCTTGTACCGCCAGTGCGCGGCGATGCCGTACTCGGCGGTGCGGTGCATGTCGTAGGTGCGGATCTGCACCTCGAGCGGTTTGCCGTCCGGCCCGATCACCGTGGTGTGCAGCGACTGGTACACGCCGAACCGCGGCTGCGCGATGTAGTCCTTGAACCGCCCCGGGACCGGCTGCCACAGCGCGTGCACCACGCCCATCGCGGCGTAGCAGTCGCGCACGTCCTCGACCAGGATCCGCACGCCGACCAGGTCGTGGATGTCGTCCAGGTCGCGGCCGCGGACGATCATCTTCTGGTGGATCGAGTAATAGTGCTTCGGCCGTCCCTCGACCTTGGCGGTGATCCGCGACGACACCAGGTTGTTCGTCAGGTCCGCGATCACCTTGCGCAGGTAGGTGTCGCGCGAGGGCGCGCGGTCGGCGACCAGCCGCACGATCTCGTCGTACTTCTTCGGCTGCAGGATCGCGAACGCGAGGTCTTCCAGCTCCCACTTCACCGTGGCCATGCCGAGCCGGTGCGCCAGCGGGGCGAGCACCTCGAGCGTCTCGCGCGCCTTGCGGGCCTGCTTTTCCGGCGGCAGGAAGCGCATCGTGCGCATGTTGTGCAGCCGGTCGGCGAGCTTGATGACCAGGACGCGCGGGTCCTTCGCCATCGCGATCACCATTTTGCGGATGGTCTCCGCTTCGGCTGAGGTGCCTAGTTTGACCTTGTCCAGCTTCGTGACGCCGTCGACCAGTTCGCCGACCTTGTCGCCGAAATCGGCCTTCAGCTGTTCCAGGGAGTAGCCGGTGTCCTCCACCGTGTCGTGCAGGAGGGCTGCGACGAGGGTGGTGGTGTCCATGCCCAGTTCGGCGAGGATGGTGGCGACCGCGAGGGGGTGGGTGATGTACGGGTCGCCGGACTTGCGGCGTTGTTCGCGGTGAAGTTCTTCGGCTACGTCGTAGGCGCGTTGGAGCTGGCCGAGGTCGGAGTTCGGGTGGAGTTCGCGGTGGATGACGGCCAGGGGTTCCAGGACCTGCTTGACCGGGGCCGCTCGCTGGGCGGTGATGCGGCGGGCCAGGCGCGCGCGGACGCGGCGGGTCGCGGAGGGGTTGGGCGCGGCTCCGTTGGCCCGGACCCCGGCATCCGCGGCGGTCGCGCCGCCCTTCGCGGGGACATTGGCGTCGAGCTCTTGGCTCACCCGCACCTCCAGCTGCTTCGTGCGGCCTCGAACCTTCAGGGTAACCGGTTGGTCTGGGCGGGAGAGCGGTGACGTGCCGTTGCGGCTCGTCGCCTGGCGGCGACATTGCGCCCGGGTGGTTGCGTGGGGCACCCCGAATTTTCATTGTGCTGACGGTTCGGGGGTGCTTGTCAAGGCGGGAAAGATGCCTTGACAAGCACCCCCGAACCGCAGGGCGGCTTCGTATCGGGGTTGGGGCAGGGGCTGGGTGCCTCGCTCTTTGGGTGCAGCGGTGCGGTTTTAGGGACGTGCTGGGAACCAGCACGGAACGTTCAGACGGTGCGGAGTGCGTGGACGGGGCGGGCGTCCAGGGCGGAGCGGCCGTTCAGGGCTTCCAGTTCCAGCACTACCGAAATTCCGGTGACTGTGGCGCCTGCGTCTTCCAGGAGTTTCGCGGTTGCCGCCACTGTGCCGCCGGTGGCCAGGACGTCGTCCATGATCGCGATTCGCTGGCCGGTTTTTACTACGCCTGCTGGGAGTTCGACGCTTGCGGTGCCGTACTCGAGCGCGTAGTCCACTCGGCCTGCTACGGACGGGAGCTTGCCGGGTTTGCGGACCAGCACCACGCCCATGCCCCGGGAGTAGCCGACTGCCGCGGCCAGCAGGAAGCCGCGGGCCTCGACTCCGGCCACCAGGTCGGCGGCCGGGTCGAGGGTGTCCGCCAGGGCGTCGGCGACTTCGGCGAAGCCGGGGCCGTCGGCGAACAACGGGCTCAGGTCGCGGAACAGGACGCCTGGCTCAGGGAAGTCCGGGACCTCGGCGATCAGGTCCAGTGCCTCGTCGAGCTTCATCGGGGTCAGCGCTTCTTCTTCCCCGACGGGCGCTGCTTCGGGTGCCGTGCCGGGACGCCCGCCGCGGCGGCCATTGCCTTTTCCTTGCGGAGTTCGGCAGCCAGCTGGTCCTCGTCGTTCGCGTCGAAGTCGTCGTCCGCCTCGCGCTTCGCGGCCTTCGCCCGGCGGGCCGCCACGCGTTCGGCCTGCTGGCGGTACTGCGGGTCGCGCATCTTGAAGTCGACCAGCAGCGGCGTCGCCAGCGCGACCGACGACAGGACGCCGACCAACGTGCCGGTGAGCTGCACCAGCGCCAGGTCCTGCAGCGTGCCCGAGCCGAGCAGGAGGTAGCCGACGATCAGCAGGCCCAGGATCGGCAGCAGGGCGATGAACGCGGTGTTGAACGACCGCATCAGGGTCTGGTTCAGCGCCAGGTTCGCCGCCTCCGCGTACGTGCGCCGCGACAGGCCGAGCAGGCCGCGGGTGTTCTCCCGGACCTTGTCGAACACCACCACGGTGTCGTACAGCGAGAACCCGAGGATCGTGAGCAGGCCGATCACCGTCGCGGGCGTGACCTCGAAGCCCACGAGCGAGTACACGCCCGCGGTCACCACGATGTCGTGCAGCAGCGAGACGAGCGCCGCGAACGCCATCCGGGTGTCGAAGTAGATCGCCAGGAAGATCACGACGGCGACCAGGAACACGGCGAGCGCGATCAGGGCCTGGCGCGAGATCTCGTCGCCCCACGACGCGCTCACCGCGCTGTCGCTGATCGCCTGCTCGCTCGACTTGCCGTTGCTGCCGATCGGGCCCAGGTCCTCGAAGATCTGCTTCTTGACCTTCGCCACCTGGTCGGCGGTCAGCGTCTCGGAGCGGGTCTGGATGGTCGAGGCGTTGCCGGTGCCGACCGTCTGGGTCTCCGCCGGAGCCTCGCCCAGCGCGGCGTTGAACGACTTGATCACCTGGTCCTGGGTGATCTGGCCGTGCGTGCCGTGCGCGGGCAGCTGGATCTGCGTGCCGCCCTCGAACTCGATGCCCACGTTGAAGCCGCGGAAGATCATCGAGCCGATGCACACCAGGAGCAGCAGCGAGAAGAAGATATACCAGCGCTTGCGCGCGCCGACGATGTCGACCGCGCCGGTGCCGACGTAGAGCCGGTGGAAGAAGCTCTCCTTCTTGGCCGGCTTGGCCGCCGCGCTCGCGGTGCTGCCGGTGCCGCCCGGGCTGTTCGAGCCTTCGGGGCTGTCCGAGGTGACGCCTGCGGTTTCGTCGCTCACGTCAGGCCTCCTTCACGTTCGCGCGACGGCCGGGAGCGGGGCGCGTGGACTTGCGCTGCGAGCCGAGCTTCTGGACGGCGCCGAGGCCGAGATTCCGGGGATTGGACAGGAACTTCGACTTCGAGGTCGACACCATCGCCACGAGCGGATGCGTGACCAGGTAGACGACCACCAGGTCGAGCACCGTCGACATGCCGAGGGTGAACGCGAAGCCCTGCACGTCGCCGACCGCGATGACGTACAGGATCGCGGCGGCGAGGAAGCTGACCGCGTCCGAGGCCAGGATCGTGCGCCTCGCCCGCGCCCAGCCGCGCGGCACCGCGGACCGGAACGTCCGGCCCTCCCGGATCTCGTCCTTCAGGCGTTCGAAGTAGATGACGAACGAGTCCGCGGTGATGCCGATCGCGATGATCAGGCCGGCGACGCCCGCGAGGTCGAGCGTGTACCCGATCCAGCGGCCGAGCAGCACCAGCACCGCGTACACGAGCAGGCCGGACAGCACCAGCGACCAGATCGTGAGGATGCCGAGCAGCCGGTAGTAGAACAGGCAGTAGACGAACACGACGGCGAGACCGATCGCGCCGGCGATCAGGCCGGCCTGCAGCGAGGCGTAGCCGAGCGTCGCGGACACCGTAGTGGCGTCGGACGAATCGAACGACAGCGGCAGCGAGCCGTACTTGAGGATGTCCGCCAGGTTCTTCGCGTCGGTCTGGGTGAACTTGCCGGTGATCTGCGTGTTGCCGCCGAGGATGGCGTTCTGCACGGTCGGCGCGGACACCACGTCCGTGTCGAGCACGAACGCCGCCTGCTTGCCGATGTTGGCCGACGTGAAGTCGCCCCAGGTCTTGCCGCCCGCGCTCTTGAAGCTCAGGTCGACGATCCACTGGCCGCGCTGCTGGTCGTAGCCGGAGTTGGCGTTCGCGATCTCGGTGCCGGGGATGATCTCCGGGCCGAGCACGTACTTGGTGGTGTCCTTGTCGCCGCAGGTGACCAGCGGCTGGTTGGGCAGGTCGTTGCCCTCCAGCGGGTCCGCGGCGTTCGGCGCGCAGGTGAGCGCGGCGAGCGCCTTCTGCTGCGCGGCCTGCGCGGCGGCGGCCTCCTGCTGGTTCTTCGGGTCCTTCGGCATCAGCGCGGGAGCCTGGCGCACGGCGCGGGCTTCCTCGATCGGGTTCTTGCCCGCGTTCTGGCCGCTGGCCGGGGCCGAGGGCGTCGTGCTCGGCGGCTGCTGCGCCGACGCGCCTTCCGCTCCCCCGCCGCCGCCCGGCTTGCTCGGCGCGGTCGCCGGCGCGCTCGGGGTCCCGGAGGCGCCCGGGGCTCCGGAAGCGGGAGCCGACGGCGGCGCGGCCGGGGCGTTCGGGACCGAGGTGATCACCTCGCGGATCCCGAGCTTGGCGGTCCGGCCCAGGTTCTTCGCCTCGTCGCCCTGCTCGCCCGGCACGGTGATCACGATGTTGTTGCCGTCGAGCACCACCTCGGTGCCGCCGACGCCGATCCCGTTGACGCGGGTCTCGATGATCTGGCGCGCCTGGTTCAGCGAATCGCGGGTGGGCTGGCCGCCGTCGGGCGTGCGCGCGGTGAGCGTGACCCGGGTGCCGCCCTGCAGGTCGATGCCGAGTTTCGGCGTCGCTTTGCCGCTGCCGGTGAAGAACACCAAGGCGTACAGCACGACCACGATCAGGGCGAAGAAGGCGAGATAGCGTCCCGGGCGGAGATGCCCGGCCGATGGTGCCACTGTGCTTCGGTCTCCTCGAACTGGCACGGACTGGATGGACCCCAAGTGGTTCGGGTGCGCGAGCCGGAAGGGGGTCCCCCGGACGCGGCTGGGCGTGAACTATGACGGCGGACACGCACGCAGCACCGAGACAGTACTCGGTGCTGCGTGAGCCCGGCGTTCGCCCGTACCGACTTTCGTAGGCTGTGGGCGGATCACTGCCCGGTGAAGCGCGGAGGCTACTTCTTCCCGTGCTCGAGCGGGGGCGCCACCTGCGCACCGGAGGTCTGCTTCTCCTCGGCGGAGATCGACTCCTGGGCCGGGGCCTCCGACGAGGTCGCGGCGGTCTCCGGGGCCTGCTCGAGGGCCGCGGTCTCGGCCGGGTCCTCGTTCTCCTCGGTCTCGACGACCGGCTCGACCTTCTCGCGCACCGCGAGGCGCAGCCAGGTGGTGACGACGCCCGGCGCGATCTCGATGTCGATCGTAGTTTCGCTGCTCGTGTCGGCGACGGTGCCGTACAGGCCCGACGTGGTCATCACGCGGTCGCCCGGGGCGATGCTGTTCTGCATCTCCTGCTGAGCCGCCTGCTGCTTCTTCTGCTTGCGGGTGCCCATGACGAGCGGCACGGCCACCACGAGCAGCAGCAGCAACGGCAGCAGTAACTGGTTCATGACTCTCCTCGACGGACGCCTTTCTCGGCTGCCCGCGTCCGGTTTCGACGGATGTGCTGTGTTCGAGTGTGCCAGGTACCGGCGGAAACGCCACCACCCGGGCCGCTGTCCGCCCTTGTCAGGCCTGGTCGAACAGCGTGGGACCGCCCTGCTCGGACCGTCCCGCCTCCGGGGGCGGCACGAGTCCGAGGTGCTGCCACGCGGCCGCGGTCGCGACCCGGCCGCGCGGAGTGCGGGCGAGCATACCGGCCCGGACCAGGTAGGGCTCGCACACCTCCTCGACCGTGGTGGCCTCCTCGCCGACGGCGACCGCGAGCGTCGAAATGCCCACCGGCCCCCCGCCGAACGACCGGGTCAGCGCGCCGAGCACGGCCCGGTCCAGCCGGTCCAGGCCCAGCTCGTCGACGTCGTAGACCTTCAGCGCGGCCTGCGCGACCTCCAGCGTCACCTTGCCGTCGGCGCGCACCTCGGCGTAGTCGCGGACCCGGCGCAGCAGCCGGTTCGCGATCCGCGGCGTGCCGCGCGACCGGCCGGCGATCTCGGCGCAGCCGTCGCGGTCGATCTCGATGCCGAGGATCGTCGCCGCGCGGCGGACGACCAGTTCCAGCTCGGCCGCGGAGTAGAACTCCATCTGTCCGGTGAAGCCGAACCGGTCGCGCAGCGGCCCGGTCAGCGAACCGGACCGGGTGGTGGCCCCGACCAGCGTGAACGGGGCGATCTCCAGCGGGATGCTGGTCGCGCCGGGCCCCTTGCCGACCACCACGTCGACCCGGAAGTCCTCCATCGCCAGGTACAGCATTTCCTCGGCGGGCCGGGCGATCCGGTGGATCTCGTCGATGAACAGGACGTCGCCGGGCGCGAGGTTGGACAGCATCGCGGCCAGGTCGCCCGCGCGCTCCAGGGCGGGCCCGGAGGTGATCCGGATGGCCGCGCCCAGCTCGGCGGCGACGATCATCGCCATGCTCGTCTTGCCGAGGCCGGGCGGGCCGGACAGCAGCACGTGGTCCGGCGGCACGTCGCGCCGCCGGGCGCTCTCCAGCACCAGCTCCAGCTGCTCGCGGACGCGTTCCTGGCCGACGAACTCGTCGAGTTTCCGGGGCCGGAGCGACGTTTCCAGGTCGCGTTCGCCGGTCTGCGCGAGCGCGGACAGCGTTTCGTCGCCCGGCTCGTACCCGCCGGTGTCGAACTCGGTCACTTCGTGGTTCATCGGCGGCTACCGCTTGCGGCCCAGCAGCGCCAGCGCCGCGCGCAGCACCGACGACGTGGTGTGCCCGTCGCCCCCGGACAGCACCTTGTCCACCGCCTGCTCGGCCTGTTTGGCCGGGAAGCCCAGCCCGGCCAGCGCTTCCACCACCTCGCCGCGCAGCGCGCCGGGCGCGGTCACCACCGGGGCGTCGGCGGTCCCGCCGAGCGCGGTCACCTTGTCCCGCAGTTCGAGGCTGAGCCGCTCGGCGCCCTTGCGGCCGATGCCGGGCACCTGGGTGAGCACGGTGATGTTGCCTTCGACGAGCGCCGCGCGCAGCTTGTCCGGCTCCAGCACGGCCAGCGTCGCCAGCGCGAGCCGCGGCCCGATCCCGGACACCGTCTGGAGCAGGCCGAACAGCTCGCGCGCGTCCTCCTCGGCGAACCCGAAGAGGGTCAGCGAGTCCTCGCGCACGACCAGCGCGGTGTGCAGCCGCGTCTGCTCGCCGCGGCGCAGCGTGGCCAGCGTCGCCGGGGTGGCCTGCACGGCGAGGCCGACGCCGCCGACCTCGACCACCACGTGGTCGAGCCCGACGGACAGCACTTCGCCGCGTACCGAGGAGATCATCGTCGTGCTCCTGTTTCGTTCCGCTTCGTGGTCGATCCGGCCGCCTTGGCCGCGGCCGCCAGCCGGGCCTTGTGGGCGCGGACCAGTTCTGCCGCGCGGGCCTCGGCCTCGGCGAGCCGGACCCGCATCGGCTCGCGCCACAGGTGGCAGATGGCGAGCGCGAGCGCGTCGGCCGCGTCCGCCGGATGCGGTTTGACCTCCAGCCCGAGCAGCCGCATCACCATTGTGGTGACCTGTGCTTTGTCCGCGCGCCCGGACCCGGTGACCGCGGCCTTGACCTCGCTGGGCGTGTGGAAGACGACCGGCAGCCCGCGCCGCGCCGCCGCCAGCGCCACGACCCCGCCCGCCTGCGCGGTGCCCATCGCGGTGCGGACGTTGTGCTGCGCGAACACCCGCTCGACGGCCACCGCTTCCGGCCGGTACCGGTCGAGCCAGCGCTCCACCTCGTCCGCGACGCCGAGCAGCCGCTGCGCGAGGTCCTGGTCGGCGGGCGTGCGCACGACCCCGACCGCGACCGGGCGCACCGACCGGCCCTTGCCGCCGTCGACCACGCCGAGGCCGCACCTGGTCAGACCGGGGTCGACCCCGAGCACCCGCACCGTTTCTCCTCCGCCCGCGCGAACATCAGTTCGAGATGCAGGCTAACGGTCGCAGCGGCTGGCCTCGCGCAGACACGCACTAACACACGTGCACCCGTGCCGGCGCCGGCGACGACCTGGCGAACGGAGCCGTCCGCGAGCACGATGGAGGCATGCCGGGACCGGAGGATTTCGTCGCGCACCTGGGCCTGGAGCCGCTGCCGGTGGAGGGCGGCCGGTTCGCGCAGAGCTGGCGCGCGGACGAGGGTTCGGCGATCTATTACCTGCTCACCGCGCCGGAGGTCTCCGCGCCGCACCGGCTCGACCGGGTCGAGGTGTTCGTCCATCACGCCGGTGCGCCCGCCCGGATGCTTTTGCTGAGTCCGGACGGAGAGGTGACGCGCCCGGTGCTGGGCAGCGACGTGGCCGCCGGGGAACGCCCGCAGGTGGTCGTGCCCGCCGGAACGTGGCAGGCGACAGTGTCGCTGGGCGCGTGGAGCCTGCTCGGCACGGTGGTGGTGCCGCCCTATGCCGACGACTGCGCGGAGTTCGCGGACCCGGCGACGCTGGCCGCGCGGTTTCCCGACGCCGCCGCCGATCTGGCCGCGCTGAGCGCTGGTTAGCCGGGTCAGGGGCCGTCGACCCCGGGCGTCCAGCTTTCCGGGTCTCCGCTTTCGGTGAGCACCGGCTGCCATTCGGCGAAGCCCTCGGGTGCGTCGGCGTGCCACGGGAAATGCCCGTCCGGCGTCGCGACGATCATCTGCAGCGCCGGGAAGTCGCCGTCCGGGTAGACGAGGAACGCGGACCCGAAGTACTCCGGGTAGTGGCCTTTCGCGACGCGTTCGAAGACCACCGGCGCGCCCTCGAAGAAATCCTCGTAGCGCTTGCCGACCTCGAAGATCTCGCCGTTGGCGGAGCGGTCGACGTACGCGTCGAGCAGCACCGGGGCCATGTGGTCGGGCAGCCCGATCACGACGGCCTCGGGCACGTTGTGCAACGCCCACGCGCACGCGGTGAAGCAGTAGCCGGCCCCTTGGTCGTCGGCGGGCACGGCGATGACCGCGTTGCCCCGTTCCCTTGCCTGGGTCTCGATCCAGGCGATCAGGCTCTGCTCTTGCTCGGTGAGGGCGGAGGTCGTCACGGCGGCCATTCTGCCCCACCCGCGCGCCCGAGCCCAGTCCCCGCGCCGGTCATTTTCCGCCCGCCCCAAGGATTTTCGCGTTTTCCCTTGCGCGCCAACGGAAAACTCCGACGAAAACGGCCGCGCCCCGGAGTGCCGGGGCGCGGCCGTGTCGTGTCGCGACGGGATCAGTCCACCGCGGCCATGACTTCGTCGGACACGTCGAAGTTCGCGTACACGTTCTGCACGTCGTCGCAGTCCTCGAGCGCGTCGATCAGCTTGAAGACCTTCTTCGCGCCCTCGACGTCGAGCGGCACGCTCACCGACGGGAGGAAGGTCAGCTCGGCCGACTCGTACTCGAACCCGGCCTCCTGCAGCGCCTTGCGGACCGGCACGAGGTCGGTGCCCTCGGAGACGATCTCGAAGTTCTCGTCGAGATCGTTGACCTCCTCGGCTCCCGCGTCGAGGACCGCCATCAGGACGTCGTCCTCGGTCGCGTCCCCCTTGGGCATGATCACGACGCCCTTGCGGTTGAACATGTAGGCGACCGAGCCCGGGTCGGCGAGGGAGCCGTTGTTGCGCGTGAGCGCGGTGCGGACCTCCATCGCGGCGCGGTTCTTGTTGTCGGTGAGGCACTCGATCAGCACCGCCACGCCGTTCGGGCCGTAGCCCTCGTACGTGATGGTCTGCCAGTCGGCGCCGCCCGCCTCCTCGCCGGCGCCGCGCTTGCGCGCGCGCTCGATGTTGTCCTGCGGGACGGAGTTCTTCTTCGCCTTCTGGATGGCGTCGTACAGCGTGGGGTTGCCGTCCGGGTCCCCTCCCCCGGTCCCGGTGCGGGCGGCGACCTCGATGTTCTTGATCAGCCGCGCGAAAAGCTTGCCCCGCTTGGCGTCGAGGTTCGCCTTCTTGTGCTTCGTCGTGGCCCACTTGGAGTGGCCGCTCATCTTTCCTCCATCTGTTCCCGCGGCCGCGTGCCTCCCGGCGCGGCCGCCGCAATCCTTGCTCAGGCTTTCCGCACGAGCTCGACGAACAGCCGGTGCACGCGCTCGTCCCGGGTGATCTCCGGGTGGAACGCCGTGGCCACCACCGCCCCCTGCCGGACGGCGACGATCCTATCCGCCCTCGGCCCGTCCGGCGGCTCCTCCGGGTCCGGCACGGTGGCCAGCACCTCGACCCCGTCCCCCGCCTTCTCGACCCACGGGGCCCGGATGAACACCGCGCGCAGCGGCCCGCCGTCCAGGCCGGCGAACGGGAGGTCGGCCTCGAAGGAGTCGACCTGCCTGCCGAACGCGTTGCGCCGCACGACCACGTCGAGGCCGCCGAGCTGCTGCTGGTCCGGGCGCCCGTCGAGCACCTGGCGGGCCAGCAGGATCATCCCGGCGCACGAGCCGAACGCCGGCAGGCCGCCGGCGATCCGCTCGCGCAGCGGTTCGAGCAGCTCGAAGGTCTCGAGCAGCCGCGACATCGTGGTGGACTCCCCGCCGGGCAGCACCAGGCCGTCCACTTCGGACAGCTCGGAGGGGCGGCGCACCGGAACCGCGCGGGCTCCCGCGCTCTCCAGCATCGCGACGTGCTCGCGCACGGCGCCTTGCAGGGCGAGCACGCCGACCGCCGGCCGTGCTCCCGTAGCTGTCGCCACCGAACCTCCCGTGAGACGTTCACATCAGCTTAGGGGGGCCGCCCGGAGCGCAACCGGGCAGGTCAGGCGGGCGGCGCCGGGGCCGCCGCCCGCCCGGCGGCCCGTCCTGGACCGACGTGAAGTGGACTGCTGAAATCTGTCGCCAGTGGCCACCTCGAAGGTGGTCTCCACCGGAGCCGGGACCGCCCGTCTTCCGCGGGCCGCTCCCGTCTTCCATGGTAGGCCGTCCCGGAAGGCCCAGGTCAACGCTTCCCGGCGGAAAAGTGACCGAACCCCCGTGGATCTCTGCGCGCGGAAAGTGGCCTTCCGAGATAGCCGCGCAATGGCCTGCCTCAGCGGTCCACCGACGGCTTACGCTGGAGGAGAAGACCACTTCCGCTCCCCCGAGAAAGGCCCGCAAGGTGTCGCAGCAGCAGAACGCCGAACCCCAGACCGTCACCGGCACCGCGAAGGTGAAGCGCGGCATGGCGGAGATGCTCAAGGGCGGCGTGATCATGGACGTCGTGACCGCCGACCAGGCCAAGATCGCCGAGGACGCGGGCGCGGTCGCCGTCATGGCGCTGGAGCGCGTCCCCGCGGACATCCGCGCGCAGGGCGGCGTCGCCCGGATGAGCGACCCGGACCTGATCGACGGCATCATCGAGGCGGTCTCGATCCCGGTCATGGCGAAGGCGCGGATCGGCCACTTCGTCGAGGCGCAGGTGCTGCAGTCGCTCGGCGTCGACTACATCGACGAGTCCGAGGTGCTCACCCCCGCCGACTACGCCAACCACATCGACAAGTGGGCGTTCACCGTGCCGTTCGTGTGCGGCGCGACCAACCTCGGCGAAGCGCTGCGCCGGATCACCGAGGGCGCGGCGATGATCCGCTCGAAGGGCGAGGCCGGCACCGGCGACGTCTCGAACGCGACCACGCACATGCGCAAGATCCGCGCCGAGATCCGCCGCCTGCAGTCGCTGCCCGAGGACGAGCTGTTCGTCGCGGCCAAGGAACTGCAGGCGCCGTACGAACTGGTCCGCGAAGTGGCCGAAGCGGGCAAGCTGCCGGTGGTGCTGTTCACCGCGGGCGGCATCGCCACCCCGGCCGACGCGGCGATGATGATGCAGCTGGGCGCGGAGGGCGTGTTCGTGGGCTCGGGCATCTTCAAGTCCGGCAACCCGGCGCAGCGCGCGGAGGCGATCGTGAAGGCGACCACCTTCCACGACGACCCCGACGTGCTGGCGAAGGTGTCGCGCGGCCTCGGCGAGGCGATGGTGGGAATCAATGTCGAAGACGTGCCGGAACCGCACCGGCTCGCCGAGCGGGGCTGGTGACGGTCCGCTTCACCCGGTTCTGCTCGCGGGAACGGCGCCAGTGCCCGGCGCCGTTCCCGCGCATTTCCGCGAAGAATATTCCAACCTAGCGCGATGCCGCTCGAACCAGCCTAAATAATCCTCAAGTTTCCCGCCGCCGGCTCCCCTTCGCCTTAGTCTGGCGATACCGGCTCACGAGAAAGAACAGCCGACCGTCAGGGGGAGCCATGCTCGAAGCATTCGTCATCCTGGGTGGAATCGTCATCGTCCTGCTCGCGGCGGGACTGGTCGTGGCCTCGAAGGACGTCGGCCGCAAGGGGCGGCCGGACGTTGCTGACGCACGGCGGCAGGCCGGGGCCCAGCGCGGCTACGTATTCCTCAGCCAGCCGTGGAGCTGACGCCGTAATACGGCGAGTCGCATTTCCGCCGTTAAGCCGGGGGAAGGCTCGCGTCAATCCCGTCCGGCGTGGACGAGCTTTTCGGCGAGCAGCCGGGGGTTGGTGAAGAGCGCTTCGTGGCTGCCGGGCAGCTGCACCAGCCGGTGCGGGCCGAGGCGTCCGGACATCCGCGGGTGCCACCCCCATTCGCCGGGCGGGAGCGCCGTGTCGTCGGTGCAGTTCAGGTAGCTCTTGGCGATCTGCAGCCGGGAGAACCTCGACAGGTCGAGCCGGTCGAGGAAAGGCCGGTACGGCGTCGGGGACAACTGCTGGTACGCGGCGCTCGCGCGGTCGAAGTCGGCGTCCTGGATGAACGCGTCGCGCCAGATCGGGAACGGCAGCAGGACTGTGTTGTCGGGCGATTCGGAGGCCAGGCGCGCGAACAGCTCGCGATAGTGCGGCGGGAGATCGTCCTCGACGCTGGTGCCCGGCCGCGGCACGAACGCGTTCCAGAAGACCAGGCGGCGCAGCCGCTCCGGGATCTCCTCGGCGACCCGGGCGATCACCGTCCCGCCGAAACTGTGGCCGACCAGCACGACGTCCGCGAGATCCCGGTCCACGACGAACCGCTGGACCGACCGCACGCAGTCGTCGTGGCCGACCGCCTTGTCCACGCCCTTGCCGTGGCCTGCCATCGTCGGGCAGTACGCGGCGTGCCCCAGTTCTTCCAGCCGGGGAACGACCGCGTCCCAGGCCGAGCCGTCGTGCCAGGAACCGTGCACGAGAACGAACGTGAGCATGACCGGACCTCCGTCGATCGGGGTGCGGGACGGCGCGGGGAGCGTAATTCCCGGTCCCGGGGAGCGGTCCCGGATGCCTTCGGAGAGTCACCGCCGCGGATCGGCGTCGCCTTCGGTGCGATGGTGCATCGCGCGATAACGGCCGGGGGCGTGCCCGACGACCCGCTTGAAAGCGCGCGCGAACGCGAATTCCGAGTCGTACCCCACCTCCCGGGCGATCTGCCGCAGCGGGGCACGGCCCTCGCGCAGCAGGCGGGCGGCCACGGTCATCCGCCAGATGCCGAGGTACTCCATGGGAGTGTGCCCGGTCGTCGACGCGAACCGGCGGCTGAACCGGGCGCGCGGGACGCCGACGGCGTGCGCGAGCGCCTCCACCGTCCAGGGCTTGCCGGGGTCGTCGTGCAAGAGCGCGAGCGCGGGGCCCACCGCGGGGTCGTGGAGCGCGCGGGCCCATCCGACCAGCTGGTCGGGCTGGCCGAGGAACCAGGACCGCAGGGTGTAGGTGAACAGCAGGTCGAGCAGCGAAGCCACGACGGCGGGCGTGCCGCGGCCGGCTTGGTCGACCTCGGTGGTGAGCAGGTGGACGGCGGCGCCGAGGCGGGTGCCGCGCATCTGGTCCGCCGTGACGTGCACGACCTCGGGCAAGGAGGCGAGGAACGGGTGCTGCGGCGCGGGTTCGAGGAGGTACGCGCCGCAGACCAGCACGGTCTCGGCACCGTCGCCCTCGATGACGAGATCGGTGGCCGACAGCTCCTCCAGGTCCGCGCCGAACAGCTCGCGCACGGTGGGAGCCGGCCGGCCCGCGGTGTCGGAGACGACGTGCCCGGCTCCGGAGGGCAGCAACGCGACATCCCCCTGGGCGAGCTGCAGAGCCTCTCCGCCGTCCGGGACGAGAACGTGCGAACCGGCGATCACGACGTAGATCGTGGCGATCGACCGCGACTCGAACGCGATGCCCCAGGGGGCGCGCAGCAGCGCCCTGCCGTAGACCACGCCGCCGCGCCGGAGGGCGGCGACGATGTCGCCCACGACGTCGGCCACCTGGTCCCGCTCGCGCCCGGCCGCTTTCACCGGTCCCGCCGTCCCCGATTCGCTCCGGCCCGGCGCCGATCGGACATGAATCTGTCGAGAACTGTCATGGCGCGCGTCGATGACCCATTCCTACGGTGATGCTGTTGCCGATTCGACCCTACCTTGCGAGGAACGCGTGCCTGCCACAGTTCTTGTTCTCGGCGCGACCGGCCGCACCGGACGCCGCGTGGTGTCCTTGCTGGCCGAACGGGGGCACGCGATCCGGACCGCGAGCCGGAATCCGGGGAGCCGGCAGGGCCCGGTGACGCCGGTCCGCTTCGACTGGAACGACCCGGCGACCTACCCGCCCGCGCTGGACGGCGTGGACGCGGTCTACCAGTGGTTCCCGATAAGACCCGACGCCGCGACGGAGGTCGCGGCATTGCTGGACGACGCCAAGGCGGCCGGGGTCCGCCGGGTGGTCCACCTGTCGACCGCGACGGCGCACCTGTCCGGCGAGGACTACCCGATGCAGGAGGCCGAACGCCTCCTCGAGACCGGCCCGGTGCCCTCGACGATCCTGCGCCCCAACGTCTTCGCCGAGAACTTCTCCGAACACCCCGCGATCCTGCAGGGCATCCGCACCGGAGTCGTCGCGGTCCCCGCGGGCGACGGCCGGGTGGCGCCGATCTCCGTCGAGGACATCGCCGCCGTCGCCGCGGCCGCCCTGACCGAGGACGGGCACGAGCACAAGACCTACTCCCTGACCGGACCCGATTCACTGTCCTTTTCGGACATGGCAGCGATCGTGGGCGCCGCGGCGGGAAAGCCGGTGCGGTACCGGGCGATGGACCCGGCCGAGTTCCGCGAAGCCATGCTGGGCGGAGGGATTCCCGGTCAGGTAGCCGACTTCTACGCCGCCATGTACGAAGGCATCCGCAACGACCGGGCCGCCGAAGTGACCGACGACGTCCAGCGGATCACCGGCCGGCCGCCGGTCTCCTTCGCCGCCTACGCCCGCGCGGCGGCGGCCCTGTGGCGCTGAATCGGGCGGCTCGATTTGCCCGGTCGGATGCGCGCATGCCGCGCCTTGCCATACTCCGCGGCATGGCCGTGACCCAGCAGCTCGCCCGCATTCCCGTCGCGCACCTGGCCGCCTGCCGGGATCGGCGGAAGCGCTGGACGAACTCTGCTCGGTTCCGGAGGACTGCCTCGACTTGAACTGGTGGCCAGTCACCCTGAAACCGGCTTGGAAGCTGACCGGGGCCGCCGAATCGACCCTCGCACTGCTGCAGCGCGGCTTCGACGGCGACGAAGAAGTCACTCCGGCCTACCGGGACTTCCTCCCTTCGATCGACGGGCATCCGGTGACCGCGCTGGAACCCCGGCAGGTCGCAGCGGTCGCCGAAGCGTTGCGCGGCATCGCCCCGGAAGCGGTCCGCGCTGTCGTGCCGTCGGAGCCGGATCGGGTCGAGGCCCAGTTGGGCTCGCTGGCGCGGACAGTGCGCGGCGAACTGGCTGGGCAGCTGGCCCAGCAGCACGCCGTCCTGCGCGACTTCTCCGCGGAAGCCGCACGTCGCCGGCTGGCCGTCGTGCTGTGGTGGGACTGATCCGTCACAGCCCCTTCAGCACCCGGTCCAGCGCCGCCCGGCCCGCGGGGCCCCAGTGCGGTTTGCCGCCGGGCAGGCCGCGGTCCCCGTTCTGTCCCATGAGGATGAGGAAAAGGCTCTTCATCGCGGCGAGCCCGCGGGCGCGGCGGATCGCCGATTCGTCCGCCCGCGCGTACCTCTCGAAGAACCGCGCGGCCGTGCCCTCGGGCAGCACCACCCAGGCGGCGGCGAGATCCCATGCCGGGTCGCCGGCGAACAGGTCGCCGAAATCCACGATGCCCGAGAGAGTTCCTTCTGCGACAACGACATTCGCCGGATGGAGGTCGCCGTGCACCCACCCGGGCGGCTCCTCCCACGCACCGGCCGCGGCGGCGTCGTCCCAGACTGCCCGGACGTCGGCCGCGAGGTCGTCGAGGGCGACCGCCTCGAGGAATTTCTCGAAGCCGTCCGTGCAGTCGCGGGGATGAGCGCCGCGGTCCGCGGAGACCGGCGCGTCGGCGGGGGCTTCGGCGTGGAGTGCCCGGAGGAAGTCCGCCAGCGTGTCGGCCGCGTGCTCGCCCCGGCTGATCGTGCCGTGGTCGAGCGGTTCGCCGGGAACCCAGGTCATCACGGTCCAGTGCTTGGGGAACCGCTCGGAGGGTTCGCCGGACCGCACGGGCACCGGCACCGGGAGCGGCAGGCGCGGGGCCAGGACCGGCAGCCATTGCCGTTCCTTGAGCTGCAGCTGCGGGGTGGGGTCATTGCGCTGCACGCGGACGGCCAGTTCGTCCCCGAGCCGCCACATCTGGTTGCCCCAGCCGCCCGGCACCTCGCGGATCGGCAGGCCGGCGAGGTCCGGATGCTGGTCCCGGAGCAGGTCGCGGACCAGGTCGGCGGTGAGCACGATCTCGGGGGCGGTCACGGGGAGACAGTACCGAGGCGGCGGCAGCCGGGATTTCGCCGTCAGGACTTGCGGAACGCCTCGATCAGGCGTGCGGTGAGTTCCGCGGCCACCGCGTCCGGGGCAGCGGCCAGATCCGCCCAGGGCAGCTTCTCGTCGGCAGGAACCCGGGCGTGCTCCGCCGTCCGCAAGGGCATCGAGACCGTCGACGTGTGCCGGTCGGCCAGCGATCCTTCCCAGACCAGCGAGCACGGCTCCAAGCCGATCGCGAGCGCGGCCTCGCCTGGGTCAGGAAGTTCCAGCTGGGCGAGCGCGACGAGCGAAGCCGACAACCGCGCTTGGACGTCGTGCTGGTCGAGGACGCTGCCGATGGTGGCTGTCGGCAACGCGAACCACGCACTGCGCTGTCCGCTCCGCAGGACCGCCAAGCCACTGCCGCCGCCGTCGCGTCCAGCCCTCGTCCACGCCGCGGCCAAGCCGTCTGCCCGGTCCTGCACCTCTTCGCCCATGCTGAACAGGCCGTGCGCGCGTCCGGCTGCCGCCAAAGTGCCCGCCACCGCCCGCAGCCGGCCCGCCGTCAGGGGCGCGGCGCCGACCGGAGCCAGGTGGAGTTCGACCGCGGCCGCCGCTTGGGCTGCCCAAGGATCCCGCACCAGCTCCGCACGCCACTGGACTGCCGCGGGCTCGGCGAGCACCGCCCAGCGCGGTTCGACCGCCTGGACGCCAGCCGGCGAGAAGCTGCCAGCCGCTGTCTCGAAAGGACGCGGCGGCAAATGCGGCACCTGCCCAAGCGCCGGCGGCACCCAGCTCGGCTGGCCGGTGATGATGCGCAGCAACCCTTCGATCCCGCTTCGGTCCAGCGCCGGGATCTCGTAGCGGTCCGCGGAAAACGGCTGGAGGAAGCGGGGAATCTCGTCGATGGACCTGCCCGGCAGGACGATCGGCAGGATTTTCCGCACCCAGGTCTCCCGGTGCCCGTGCACCAGGTCGCGGATCAGCGCGGTTTCCGTCTGCGCTCCCCGGTTGCCGGTGGTCTGCGCGGTGCCGTCGCCTACCCGGCGATAGGCGGGCGAGGCCACGACGAGGACGAAGTCGGACGTGGTGATGTGGTGGTTGGCCCACGCGCCCCAGTCCTTGCGCTCGTTTTCGGCCCACTGGTCGAGGACTGCGTCGATCCCGTTGCGCACCAGCAGCTCCGCCAGCTTGCGGACGGCCGCCCGATGCGCTTCGTCATCGTGGGCGTAGGAGACGAATACCTTGAAAGACCTCATCGCGACGTCCTCGACCGACATGCCGTCATTCAACCGGGCCCGCCCCGGGCCAGCGAAGCCACCACGCCGACCTCCGGCGAGCGGGCGCTCCGGCACGATCCTGGCCGACGCCGATTGCCTTGCCGTACAAGGGCAACTCTTCAAGGGAAGCCGCCTCTGCCGATCCGGCACCGCGAGACACCGGGCCCGGCGCGGGTCAGCGATCTTGTTCGTCCAAGCGGGCGCGGAGGCCGGTGATGATGTCGTGGGCGTCGGCGAGCTCGTCCTCCAGGCCGATGATCCGGGCGGCCGACGCCAGGGAATGCCCCTCGTCCAGTTGTTCGCGCAGCCGCACCACCTGGGTCAGCTGGCGGCGCGAGTAGCGGCGGTGCCCGCCGCCGGAGCGTTCCGGCCGGACCACCGCCGCGGAGTCCAGGCTGCGCAGGAAAGCCTGCTGCACGCCCAGCATTTCGGCGGCCTGCCCGGTCGTATAAGCCGGGTAGTCCTGGTCGTCAAGGTTGTCGAGTCCGGTCACGCCCACCTCCTCTCCGGACGAGTCAAGATTATCTCGACCCACTGCTTGACACAATCTCCAGTCCGCGCTATAGAAATTCTAGACGCGAGAACTGACCTGGGTGCCGCACCACCGTAGCCGGGGAGTGATCGACGATGCCGGACACCATCAGCCGCCAGGACGCGGCCGCCCGCGAGTTCGCGGAGCTGATCTGCGCGGATCCGGGCTGGCTGCGCGCCGAGTTCGAGGCGATCGTGTCCGCCGGTTTCGGCGAGGCGCCGGCGTTCCCGCCGTTGCGCGGCAACGATTCCCGTCCGCAGTATCCAGCAGAGGTCCCCGCCGGGCGGCGAGCGCCGGCAAGCGTGTGGCGGGCGTGGCCGCCGGAACGCCGGGAACGTTCTCCTCCGCCGCGAAGCGGGAACGCGAGATCCTGACTTCGCCTGGGAGGTGATAGCGCGCCGCTGCCGGTCGGGAGGCCTGCCACGACGCTCGGCCGAGGAGGCTCGCACAGCCCCGGCATCGCGTCTCGTGACGTGGTCCCGCGGCCCCCGCAGCATCCGGCAGCGCTGACTCGGACCTGACTCAGCACGGTTGCTTTTCACCCGAACTGGTACCGGCCCCGCCGCTGCGTCCGGCGGGGCCGGATCTCCGCGAAGACCAGCGATCCGACAGTCCAGACTCGAAAAAATCTGCAGTCGCGGGAACAAGTATTCAGAGCGAGTCGTTAGCGGAGTGGAGAACGAAGCGAGCGCCCGCCGCGCCGGCGGGCACGAGGGAAGGAGAAAGGGAGGCGCATGGTCATGTTGATGCGAACTGACCCGTTCCGGGAGCTCGATCGGCTGACCCAGCAGTTCTTCGGCGGCAACGGCACCGCGACCCGCCCGGCGGTGATGCCGATGGACGCCTACCGGTCCGGCAACGACTACGTGGTGCAGTTCGACCTGCCCGGCGTCGCGCCGGAGTCGATCGACCTGGACGTCGAGCGCAACGTGCTGACCGTGCGGGCCGAGCGCAGGCCCGGCTACGGCGAGGACGCGGAGGTCCAGGTCTCCGAGCGGCCGCGCGGGGTGTTCTCCCGGCAGCTGTTCCTCGGCGACACCCTCGACACCGACAGCATCAAAGCCGACTACGACGCGGGCGTGCTCACCCTGCGGGTGCCGATCGCCGAACAGGCCAAGCCGCGCAAGATCGCCATCGGCGGCGGCAGCGAAGCCAAGCAGATCAACGCCTGACCGCCCGAATATCCGGCCCCGTCCCGCGGCGGGCGGGGCCACGGCTCCCCGAGAGCACTCGCACGGACCTGTCGGCAAGCTCGCCGCAGGATCCGCTTTTTCCACCGCGAAGCACCGCGCCTGCTCGGCCGCGGTCTGTCCAATCGCGACACCGCCGCCGAACCGAGGCACGCACGGCGAAGCGCAGCCCCCCGCTTTACTCCACTGTGGACAGTCCACGTCCGGGAACGGGAGACGCCTCCGGTCGGCGGTAGCGCGCCCGGCCCGGCTCGGCCACCCTGGGCAGACGAGGACGGGAGGCTGCGGGTGAAGGTCGTCATCGTCGGGGCGGGCATCGGCGGGCTGACCGCGGCCCTGCGGCTGCACCGCGAAGGCATCGAATGCGCGCTCTACGAGCAGAGCACCCGGATCGGCGAACTGGGCGTCGGGATCAACGCCTTGCCGCACGCGGTCAAGGAACTCGCCGAGCTCGGGCTGCTCGACCGGCTGGACGAGATCGGGATCCGCACCCGCGAGCTGTTCTACACCCACCGGCTCGGGCAGGTCATCCTGCGCAAGCCGTGCGGGCTGGACGCCGGATTCGCGCTGCCCCAGTACTGCCTGCACCGCGGCAGGCTGCGGAACATGCTGCTTCAGGCCGTCCAGACCCGGCTGGGCCCGGACTCCGTGCGGACCGGGTGGCGGCTGACCGGATTCGAGCAGGACGAGCACGGCGTCCGGGCGCACTTCGCCGAGCGGGACCGCGACGAGCCGGTCTCGGTCGCCGCGGAGGTGCTGGTGGCGGCCGACGGAATCCACTCGGCCGCGCGTTCCCTGCTGTTCCCCGGCGAAGGACCGCCCCGCTGGAACGGGGTCCTGATGTGGCGCGGCGCCACCGACTGGCCGGAGTTCGGCGGCGGCGCTTCGATGATCGTCTCCGGCGGGACCGCGGCCAAACTGGTGGTCTACCCGATCGGCCCGGGCAAGTCCGCGGGCACCCGGCTCACGAACTGGGCCGTCTGCATCCGCACCGGCGAACCCGGCTCCCCTCCCCCGGACCGGCAGGACTGGGCCAAACCCGGCGACCGCGAAGAGCTGGCCCGGCACGTCGGGCGGTTCCGGTGCGCGGCGGTCGACCACGCCGCGCTGGTCGAGGCCACCGAGGAGGTCTTCGAGTTCCCGATGTGCGACCGGGACCCGCTGCCCGCCTGGTCGCACGGCCGCGTGACGCTGCTGGGCGACGCCGCCCATCCGATGTACCCGATGGGGTCCAACGGCGCCGGCCAGGCGATTCTCGACGCGTCCAGTCTCGCCTCGCAGCTGAGCCGGCACGCCGATCCCGTCGAGGCGCTGCGCGCGTACGAAGCCGACCGGCTGGCGGCCACCAGCGAGATCGTGCTGCGCAACCGCCAGGGCGGCCCGGAAAACGTGATCGACGAGGTCGAACGGCGCGCGCCGGCCGGCTTCGACCGCCTCGAGGACGTCATCGACGCCGCGGCGCTCGAGGCGATCGTCAGCGGCTACGCGCAGGTTTCCGGGGCGTCCCCGCAGCAGGTGAACCGCGTCTGAGCCGGTTCAGGCGCCCTCCACCGAACCGGGCGGCAGGAAGTCGACGTCGTGCAGCGCCGACACCCGGACCACCTCGGCCGGGTCGGTCAGGTTGTGCAGCTTGTCGAACAGCGTCGCCAGCTGCCCGGCCGGGCTCACCCAGAACAGGCCGCGGGTCATGCTCTCGCTGCGGTTGTAGTAGGCGTGCGGCAGGCCCTTCGGCATCCGCACGGTGTCGCCGGGACCCGCGGTCTCCCACTTGCCGTCGAGGTAAAGCGTGAAGACGCCCTCCAGGACGTAGATGTGCTCGTCCTGGGTCGGATGGACGTGCGGCGGCACGCCGGTCCCCGGCGGGTCGAGGGTCTCGAACGCGAAGCTCGACTCGCTGGCCGCCTTCATCGAGTAGGTGTGGCCGAGCACGTTCCACACCTTGTCCCGCATGCCCTCGCGGGCGGGCGTGATCCCCTTGGGCAGGGGACCGAGCACGATTTCCTCGCCGGTCATCACACCTCCTGGCCGATGGTCTTCTCCGGCAGAGACTCTGCGCCATCCGGCCGCGGGTGTACAGCCGCCGGTCCGAGGCGGTTTCCGGCCGGATTCAGTGGTATTCGGAAATCTCCACCCCGAACGTCCCCGGCTCCAGCGCCTCGAAGATGTGCGGCACGTCCCCCGGATAGCAGATGTAGTCCCCGGGAAGCAGCTCCACCGGGTCGTCCATGATGCCGATCCGCGCCCGGCCCGCGCACAGCACGGTGTGCTCCACCACCCCGCTCATGTGCGGATCCGACCGCCGCGGGCTGCCCGGTTCCGCGCTGACCAGGTAGATGTCCCGGCGCGCCGCGGACGGGCACGCGGACAGCAGCGTGCACGCGTAGTCGGCGTGTTCGGCGAACACCGTCGGGCCCTTGCCCGCGCGGATCACCTTCACCTCCTGCCGTTCCGGTTCGACCAGCCGGGAGAACGGCACGTCCAGCGCGACGCCCAGCGCCCACAGCGTCTCCACGCTCGGGTTGCCGGACCCCGATTCCAGCTGGGACAACGTGGATTTCGCCAGGCCCGCGCGGCGCGCGACCTCGGTCAGGGAGAGGCCGGCGCGGGCCCGTTCGCGGCGCAGCGACGCCGCGATGATGTCCAGCGGCGCGCCGGTGCTCTCGTTCGGCATGTGTGTTCGCTCCATCAGTCTTCTCGTTCGCCTTGACGAACAGGGTCGGCTGTGTTCAGCATAGGACACTATGCGTTCGATTTGGCGAACACTCGATCGCGGCCTCGTCCGCGACATCGGTCTCGTGTGCCTGGCCGACGCCCTCGTGGGCGTGTCCTACGGCGCCATCGCGGTGGGCTCCGGCTTCCCGTTGTGGGCGCCGATGCTGCTGTCCCTGCTGGTTTTCGCCGGGGCTTCGCAGTTCATGTTCGTCGGCATCGTCGCCTCGGGCGGCAATCCGCTCGCCGCGGTGGCCGCCGGGCTGCTGGTGAACGCGCGGCACGTGCCGTTCGGGTTCGCGGTCGGCGACGCGCTCGGGCGCGGACTGCTCGGGCGGCTGGCCGGGAGCCACCTGATGATCGACGAATCGGTGGCGTTCGCGCTGGCCCAGCGCGACGCGGACCGGCGGCGGGCGGCGTACTGGGCGTGCGGCATCGGGCTGTTCGTGTGCTGGAACCTCGGCGTGGTGGTCGGCGCGTTCGCCGGGTCCGCGATCAGCGACACCGACGCGTTCGGCCTGGACGCCGCCTTCCCGGCGGTGCTGCTGGCGCTGGTGCTGCCGTCGCTGAAGGACCGGGCCTCGCGGCTGCCGGTGCTGATCGGCGTGGTGGTCGCGCTCGCGGCCACTCCCCTGCTCCCGGCCGGCCTGCCGGTGCTGCTGGCGCTGGTCGGCGTGGTCGCCGGCGCGGCGGCGAAGGAGCCGAAGCCGCTGGAAGGAGCGCACTGATGGACGGCGCGGAACTGATCGTCGCGACACTCGTGCTGGCGGCCGGGACGTTCGCGTTCCGGCTCGCCGGGCCGCTGCTGCGCACGAAAGTGCGACTGTCCCCGCGCGCCGAACGGCTGATGACGCTGTCCGCCGTGGTGCTGCTGGCCGCGCTGGTCGCGACCAGCGCGCTGACCCAGGGGCACGAATTCGCCGGAATCGCCCGGCCCGCCGGAGTATTGGCGGGCGGCGTGCTGGCGTGGCGGAAAGCGCCATTCGTGGCGGTCGTGATCGCCGCCGCGGCGACCGCTGCTTTGCTCCGGCTCGCCGGGGTTCCGTAATCATTCCCGGGAAATTGCGCGGCGTCTTTTTCCGGAGGAATTCTCCTCGCCCGGAAAAGCCTGCCGGGCACGAGCGGCCGGGAGGGGGAGACGAGTGCTCGCCTCCCCCTCCCGCCGGGGGGAAATCAGTTCCGGGTCAGCGAGCGGAAATCGCCCGCGAACCGGTCGGGCCGACCGCGCCGCACGTCGGGTCCTCCGGCTGCGCCGGCACGCTCACCGCGTCCCACGCCGCCTTCACCGTGTTGAACTCGGTGCAGCCGTTCGGGAAGAGGCTCTTCGCCGCGGTCAGCGTCCAGGTGCGGTAGCTCTGGTAGGAGCTGCCGCTGGTCTTGAGCAGCATCGCGTTGTAGAAGATCTTCACCGCGGTCTGCACGCCGAGCCCGGTCACCGCGGAGTTGTCGCAGGTCGGGCTGGCCGGCTGGCCGTTGCTTGGGTTCGAACCCTCGGCCAGCAGGTAGAACCAGTGGTTGCCGGGGCCGGCCGCGGCGTGCACCTCGGTGCCGGGGATCGAGTCGTCGTAGCAGTTCGCGTGGCCGAGCTGGGACGGGTCGTACATGTTGCGGATCGGCCCGCTGCCGGTGAGGTTCACCTGGTTGCCGACGAGGAAGTCCGGGACCGCGTACGGCGCGGGCTCGTTGGCGAACCACTCGGAGGAGGCCCCGAACACGTCCGCGACGAATTCCTGGGTGCCGCCGCCGGACATGCTGCCCGGGGTGTGGTCGTCGATGCCGTGGCCGAACTCGTGCCCGATCACGTCGAGCGAGCCGATCCACTGGCCCGAGGTGTTGTTGCCGACCTGGACCTGGGTGCCGTCGTAGTAGGCGTTCTGCTCGTTGAGCCCGACGCGGATCGGCCAGCCGCCGCCGTTGCCGTCGAAGCTGTTGCGGCCCAGCCACTGCGACAGCATCTTGTTCTCCTGCTGGATGCCGTACAGGGCGTCGGCGCAGCCGGTTTCCTTGTCGGTCTCGTCGCCGTTGCCCCAGCTGTCGGTCGACTTGGTGAAGGTCTGCTGGGTGGCCGCGTCCTGGCAGCTGAGGTTCGCGATGTTCGGGTCCGTCATCGAGTAACCGCCGGCGCCGTCCGAGGAGGTGTCGAGGTGCAGCGGCTCCGGGCCGTTCCACACGCCCTGCGCGTCGCCGTAGGCCACGTGCTCCTGGGTGTGCAGCACCTTGCCGGTCATCGCGTCGACGACGACGTCCAGCTTGCTCGGCCCTTCCGCGTTCCGCCCGGTCACCCGGGTCGTCCAGGCGAGTTTCGGGCTGCCGAGCGCGTATACGGCAAGGGTCGCGGGCCGCACAGTGTCCACAGTGGGCACTTGGGTGCGGGCGATCGCTTCGGCCTGCTTCGCGGTCAGCCTCGGCGAGGTGCTGGGCAGGGCGATCTCGGAAGTCTGCGCGACCGAGGTGGCGAGCACCTTCCCGGCGGAGTTCGCGGCCACGACGAAGTCGCCGCCGATCACCGGGATTCCCTTGTAGGTGCGGTCATACGGCACGTATTTCAGCCCGTCGGTCGACGAGATCACCTTGTGCTGCAGGAAAACGTCATCCTTGCTGGCGTGCAGCGCGGCGGGCCGGGAGGCGACCAGCGCCTGCGCGGCGGTGGCCGCCACGGCTTCGGCGGCCTGCGGACTCTGCGGTTCGAGAGGTTGCGCGTGGGCGGCGGTGGCCGTGGTGACGGCCCCGGCCAGCACCCCGGCTGCGAGCAGCACGAGCGGTCGGCGCGATTTCATCGGCGGTGTTCTCCTCCGGACAGGCCGGATCAGGCCCGGGGGTGGGGGCCGGATTCGGAAGTGGAATGGGATCGAACCCCGCCCAGAGTCGGGTTTTTCCCAACTCCGGGCAACCGACGAACGTCGTGAAGTTGTCAACTTCGGCGCCGTCTCCCCGATTTCCGGCGCGCAATTTCCGGAATTTCCCCTTTCCGCCCAAGAATCGCCACTCGCCCACTCCGGCAGCAGCCCGGCTTTCCGGATGAATCCGGCGGCAATTCGCCGTGTGCTCCTTTGTGGACGGTCGAATCCGGGTCGTCCACAGTGGAATCGGGCCGTCCGGGAGACTGGCCGGCCGCGGTGAGCGAACGGCTGGTCCCGGGCCGCGCGCCTTGCCTCCCGGCGGGTCGCGGGTGTGTGATCGGGGACACAGTTCTTCCATCCGCCGTCGCTGAGGAGGCCGTCATGGCCGACAAGCAGAACAGGAGTGCCGACCCCGGGGCCGCCGTCGCTGTGGACGACCCCGCCAAGGTGCGGAACGTCGTCCTCGTCGGGCCCTCCGGGTCCGGGAAGACCACGCTCACCGAGGCCTTGCTCGCCGCGTCCGGCACGGTGCCGCGCGCCGGTTCGGTCGTGGAGGGCACCACGGTGTGCGACCACGACCCGGCCGCCGTGCGCCAGCAGCGCTCAGTCGGGCTTTCCGTCGCCCCGGTGTTGCACGCCGGGCACAAAATCAATCTCATCGACACCCCGGGGTACGCCGATTTCGTCGGCGAGCTGCGCGCCGGGCTGCGGGCCGCGGACGCCGCGCTGTTCGTGGTCTGCGCCGCCGAGGGCGTGGACGCCGCCACCGTCGCGGTGTGGGAGGAATGCGCGGCGGTGGGCATGCCGCGCGCGGTCGTCGTGTCGCGGCTCGACCACCACCGCGCCGACGCGCTCGCCGAGATCGCCGCCTGCCAGGCCGCCTTCGGCGCGGGCGTGCTGCCGCTGTACCTCCCGGCGCCGGACGGCCTGGTCGGGCTCGTCACCCAGCGCCGCTACGACTACTCCGCCGGCTATCCGCCGCGCGTGAGCGACCCGGACCCGGCCGTCTCCGAGGAATTCGCCGACGCCCGCAACGAGCTGATCGAGGGCATCATCGCCGAGAGCGAGGACGAGACCCTCATGGACCGCTACCTCGGCGGCGAGGAGATCGCCGAGGACGTGCTGATCGCCGACCTCGAGACGGCCGTCGCGCGCGGTTCGTTCCACCCGGTCATCCCGGTGTGCGCGACCAGCGGGACCGGGCTCGCCGAGGTGCTCGACGGCATCGTGCGGGCCTTCCCCTCGCCGCTGGAGCACACCCCGCCCGGCGTGACGAGCCCCGACGGCGCCGAGCACGCCGCGCTGTCCGCCGACCCGGCCGGCCCGCTCGCCGCCGAGGTCGTGCGCACCGCAGTCGATTCGTACGTGGGTCGAGTGTCGCTCGTCCGGGTGTTTTCCGGGACGCTGCGCCCGGAGAACCCAGTGCACGTCTCCGGCCACGGCCTCGCCGAACGCGGCCACGAAGACCACGACGCGGACGAACGCGTCGCCCACCTGTACTCGCCGCTCGGCGCGAACCTGCGCGAGGTGCCGTTCTGCGTCGCGGGAGATCTGTGCGCGCTCACCAAAGTGGGTTCGGCCGAAACCGGCGACACGGTGTCGTCGCCGGACGATCCGCTGCTGATCAAACCGTGGCGGATGCCCGAACCGCTGCTGCCGGTCGCCGTGGTCGCGAAGTCCCGCAGCGACGAGGACACGTTGTCCCGCAACCTTTCCCGGCTCGTCGCCGGCGATCCGACGCTGCGCCTGGAGCGCAACGCGGAAACCGGGCAGCTCGTGCTGTGGTGCATGGGAGAGGCGCACGCGGAGGTCGTTTTGTCGCGGCTGCGCGCGGGCGGCGCGGACGTCGGCACCGAGCCGGTGCGGATCAGCCTGCGCTCCACGTTCGCGAAACCCGCGCGAGGCCACGGACGGCACGTGAAGCAGTCCGGCGGGCACGGGCAGTTCGCGGTGTGCGACATCGAAGTCGAACCGCTGCCGCGCGGCGCCGGGTTCGAGTTCGTGGACAAGGTGGTCGGCGGCGCGGTGCCGCACCAGTTCATCCCGAGCGTCGAGAAGGGCGTGCGGGCACAACTGGAACGCGGCGTCCAGGACGGCTACCCGGTGGTCGACGTGCGCGTGACGCTGACCGACGGGAAGGCGCACAGCGTCGACTCCTCGGACGCGGCGTTCCAGACCGCCGGCGCGCTCGCCCTGCGGGAAGCCGCGGCGGCCAGCCGGATCCTGCTGCTGGAACCGCTGGACACGGTCGAGGTGAGCCTGCCGGACGAACACCTGGGCACCGTGCTGGGCGACCTGTCCTCCCGCCGCGGCCGGGTGCTGGGCACGGAATCCGGCGAGGGCGGGCACACCGTGGTGCACGCCGAAGTGCCCGCGGCGGAACTGCTGCGGTACGCGGTGGATCTGCGCTCGCTGACCTCGGGGACGGCGACGTTCACGCGGCGGCACGCGCGGTTCGAGCCGATGCCGGAGGGGGCGGCCGTCCCCTCGTGAGCAGTTAGGCCCGAGCTGACAGCGGCAGCGGTGCGGCGGAGCTGGGTGGCTCGTGAGTGCTTATCCCGGTTAGAACCGGGATAAGCACTCACGAGTCAGAACTCGAATCCGCCCGGCCGCCCGTTCCGGTCCGCCACCAACCCGGCCAGCGTCGCCACCGCGATCTCCGCCGGGGTGCGCGAGCCGATGTTCAGCCCGACCGGCCGGTGCACCCTCGCGATGTCCGGTTCCGGGACGCCCAATGCGCGCAGTGCTTCCACGTGCGGTCCCGGATGGCGCGGGTTGCCCAGCACGCCGATCCACCGCGTCGGCGTCGCCAGTGCGGCCTGCAGGACCGGGCCCAGTTCCGGGCGGTGGTGGTCGGTCACCACGACGTCCGCGTCCGGGCCCGGAGCGGGGGCGGTCGTGCGGACCTCGACTCCCTCGGGGGCGTCGGTGGCCCGTGCCTCGTCCGGTTCGAACAGCACGGCGCGATAGCCCAGGTCGGTCGCGTAGCGCAGCAGGTGCTTCGCGACCGGCGAGGCGAACACGGCCACCAGGGTCCGTTCGGCGGGCGGCTCTTCGACCTCGCCGTGTGCGACGGCGCAGGCATCGGGTTCGGTCGTCATGCGGCTCAGTCTGCCTCAGAGGTCCGGCTCGGCGAATTCGAAGTACTCCGGCAGCGGCGCGGTCCCGGCGAGCTTGAAGTACCGCACCTTCCGGCGCCGCCGCAGGGCCAGCGTGTCCCGCACCGCGTCGTTGTGCACGCGGCGCGCGATGACGACCCGGTGTTCGGCGTCGGTCAGTTCCTCGGAGAGCACCTCCGGCAGCCGGGACCGGTCGATCCGCGCCAGGACCAGCGTCAGCTCGTTCTCCGCGGCCTCGCGGTCCGGCCGCGCGGCAGCCTCGGCGCGCGCGGCCGCGGCGTGGAGAGCCACCCCGTCGGGCAGCACCGCGGCGACGGCGCGGGCGACCACGGCCCGGCGGGCGAGCGCGGCTTCCAGCGCGGCCCAGCCCGCGTCGGTCCGGACGTGCAGGCGGTCCAGCCGGTTCGCGGTCGCGACCAGGAACAGCCCGCCGAGCACCACGACCGCGGCCGCCGCCCCGAGCAGCCACCCCAGCACCGTCACGCCGGCTCCCGCTCGCCCGCCGCGACCAGCCGGGGGTCCGCCGCGATGGCCGTCTCGTACACCCGGAGCACCTGCGTGACCACGACCCCCCAGTCGTAGGCCGTCACCCGCTCGCCCGCGGCCGCCGCCAGCGACGCCCGGTGCGCCGGGTCGCCCAGCAGTTCGCGCAGGCCGCCGGCCAGGGAGGCCGGGTCGCCGGTGGCGTGGAGCATTCCGGCGCGGCCGTCGTCGAGGACGCGGCGGAACGAGTCGAGGCCGCTGGCCAGCACCGGAGTGCCCGCGGCCATCGCCTCGGTGAGGATCATCCCGAAGCTCTCTCCGCCGGTGTTGGGCGCGCAGTAGACGTCCACGCTGCGCAGCGCCCGGGCCTTCGTCTCGTCGTCGACCTGGCCCAGCAGGTCGACGTGGGGCCACAGGTCCGGTCCGGCCATCTTCCGCAGCTGGTCCGGCTCGCCGCGGCCGACCACGAGCAGGCGCAGGTCCTCGAACTCCGGCAGCAGCTGTCGCGCGGCCTCCAGCAGCACGTCCATGCCCTTGCGCGGTTCGGTGAACCGGCCGACGAACCCGATCGTGCCGCCCGCGCGCGGGTAGCCGTCCAGCGGCAGCGCACGGGAGAAGAACTCGACGTCCACGCCGTTCGGGATTTCGACCGCGTCGCCCCCCGCGTGCTCCACCTGCACCCGCCGGGCCAGCGCTGACACCGCGATCCGCGCGGTGATCTTCTCCAGCAGCGGCCGCAGCACCGGCTGGAACGCCGCCAGCGTCCGCGAACGCGTCGTCGCGGTGTGGAAGGTGGCCACGATCGGCCCGTCCGCGACCTTCAGCGCCAGCAGCGACAGGCTCGGCGCGGCGGGCTCGTGCAGGTGCAGCACGTCGAACCCGTTGTCCCGGATCCACCGCCGCACCCGGGCGTAGGAAACCGGGCCGAACTGCAGCCGCGCGACCGAGCCGTTGTACGGGATCCCCAGCGCCTTGCCCGCCGGGTGCACGAAATCCGGCAGCTGCGCGTCTTCGTCCGCCGGTGCCAGCACCGACACCCGGTGCCCGCGTTCGAGCAGCGCCTTCGCCAGGTCGATCACGTGCCCCTGGACCCCGCCGGGGACGTCGAACGAGTACGGGCACACGATCCCGATCTTCAACCCGCGCGCCACCCGGGTCAGCTCGCTTCTTCCAGCGCCGCCGCCGCCGAATCGGCGGGCCAGAACGGCTGCAGCATGTGCCAGTCGGCCGGATGCGCGGCGATGTCGCCGGCGAACACGTCGGCCAGCGCCTGCGTCGCGGCGGGCACCTCGGCCCGCGCGGTGACGCGGATGCGCGGGTGGATCCGGATCTCCCAGCCGTCCTCGGTGAACCAGCAGCCGGTCGGCAGCAGCGCGGCCCCGGTGGTGGCGGCGAGCCGCGCCGGGCCGGGCGGCAGGTGCGTTTTCTCGCCGAAGAACCGCACCGGGATGCCGGACGACGTCAGGTCCCGGTCCCCCAGCAGGACCACCAGCTTGTTCTCGCGCAGCCGCCGCAGCAGCAGCCGCATCGCCGCGCTGTCGCCGGTCAGCGGCACGATTTCGAAGCCGAGCGATTCCCGGAACGACACGAACCGGCGGTACAGCGACTCGGGTTTGAGCCGCTCCGCGACGGTGGTGAAAGTGCCCGCGTAACTGGCGAGCCAGACTCCGGCGATGTCCCAGTTCCCGCTGTGCGGCAGCGTCATCACCGCGCCGTTGCCCTCGGCGAGCGCCGCGTCGATGTTCTCCGCGCCGGTCACCGTCACCTGCTTGGCCACCGCCGCGTGGTCCATCGCCGGGAGCCGGAAGGTCTCGAACCAGTAGCGCGCGTACGACCGCATCGCGCGCCGGACCAGCTCGTCCAGCTCCGCTTCCCCGGCCTGCGGGACGACGCGGGCGAGGTTGGCGCGCAGCTGCCGCACTCCCCCGCCGCCGCGCCGGGCGGCCATGTCGGCGCCGAAGGCGAACGTCGCCGCCCCGAACGACCTCGGCACCCGCCGGACGAGCCGCCAGCCCGTCGCGTAGCCGAACTCGCTGAGCCGCTGGGACAGTGTGCTCACGGTTGCGCCCCGCCCGCCGAGGTGCCGGCCTGTTTCGCCGCGGCCGCCCGCGCCGCGCTCGCCACCGCCGCCGCCCGCTGCAGCAGCGTGACCACCGACAGCACGGCGAGCAGCCACAGCGAGATCTCGACGGTCCAGGGCACGCCGAGGCCGTGCAGCCCGGTGCCGACGAGGGCGATGATGAGCCGCTCCGCGCGCTCCACCAGCCCGCCGTCGGCTTCGAGGCCGGACGCTTCGGCGCGCGCCTTCACGTAGGAAATGACCTGGGCCAGCACGAGGCAGATCAGCGCGGCAGCCGCGGCCCGGTTGTTGTGGTCCTGCACGAAGCACCACCACGCGATCGCGGCGAACAGCGCGCCGTCGACCAGCCGGTCGCAGGTCGCGTCGAGGACCGCGCCGAAGGGGGTGCCGTACCCGCGGGCGCGGGCCATCGCGCCGTCGAGCAGGTCGAGCATGGCGAAGCCCCACACGGTGAACGTGCCCCACAGCAGCAGGCCCTGCGGGAAGAACGCCAGCGCGCACGCGACGGCGCCCGCGGTGCCGAGCACGGTCATCGCGTTCGGGGTCAGTCCGGCGCGGACCAGGGCGGCGCCGATCGGGTCCGTCACGCGGGAGACCGAGGCACGGGCGAAAATGTTGAGCATCTTCCTCGTCTGTGCACCTGATTCGGGGGCGGGTGGGCGACGAAAGCCTATCGACCCCGCTGTCCGAACCGGACCCGCCCGCCCGCGACCCGCCGGAGCGTCAGCCGGATTTCGGCAGTTCGACGACCGGTGCGGCGAATTCCGCGGCCTCCTCGGCCTCGCGGACGGCCTGGCATTTCGGCCGCAGCCCGGCCAGGATCGCCTCGGAAATCTCGCCCAGCTGGCGCACCTGCTCGGCGCTCAGCTGGTCGAACAGCGTCTCCCGGACCGCCTCGACATGCCCGGGCGCGGCTTCCTTCAGGGCCTCGAACCCGGCGTCGGTGAGCACCGCCCACGACCCGCGCTTGTCCGTCGGGCAGGACTCGCGCCGGACCCAGCCCTTCGCCTCCAGCCGCGCGACCGCGTGCGACAGCCGGCTGCGCGACGACCCGCGCACCGACGCCAGCTCGCTCATCCGCAGCCGCCGCCCCTCCGCCTCGGACAGCGCGACGAGCACCTCGTAGTACGTGTGCGGCATGCCCGAATCGTGCTGCAGCTGTCCTTCGAGGTGCGCGTGCAGCTGCGAACTGGCCTGGGCGTAGGCGCGCCAGACCCGCTGCTCGTCGTCGGTCAGCCAGCGTGGTTCGGACATATCGTCATCATACGCTGGTTGAGCACTCAATCACCGCCGCGCGACGGGCCTCACCACGCGTCCGCGAGCAGGTCGCGGGTTTCGCCGAGCAGCTGCGGCAGCACCTTCGTGTGCCCGATCACCGGCATGAAGTTCGCGTCGCCGCCCCAGCGCGGCACCAGGTGCTGGTGCAGGTGCGCGGCGATGCCCGCCCCGGCGATCACGCCCTGGTTCATCCCGATGTTGAACCCGTGCGCCGCCGAGACCGCCCGGATCACGCCCATCGCGTGCTGGGTGAACTCGGCCAGCTCGCGCGTCTCCTCGGGCGTGAGGTCCGGGTAGTCCGCGACGTGCCGGTACGGGACCACCATCAGGTGCCCCGGGTTGTACGGGTACAGGTTCAGCACCGCGAACACGGTTTCGCCGCGCGCGACGATCAGCGCTCGCTTGTCGTCGCCGAGGCCGGGCAGGCGGCAGAACGGGCAGCCGTCGGACTCCTCGCCCTCGGGCTTGTCCTGGCCGCGGATGTAGGCCATCCGGTGCGGGGTCCACAGCCGCTGCAGCGCGTCCGGGACCCCGATCCCGTCCTGTTCGACGAGTTCCGGCCCGGTCACTTCAGGATCTTCTCCACGGCCTCGGCCGACGGCGACGCGTTCTCCCGCCGGGCGACCCATTCCGCGATCGCCTCGACCGCCTGCTCGACCGGGACGCCGTTGATCTGGCCGCCGTCGCGGAACCGGAACGACACCGCGCCCGCCTCCGCGTCCTTCGCGCCGGCCAGCAGCAGGAAGGGCACCTTCTGCGTGGTGTGCGTGCGGATCTTCTTCTGCATCCGGTCGTCGCTCGCGTCGACCTCGACGCGGATCCCCTTGGCGCGCAACGCCTTCTCCACGCCGCGCAGGTACTCGACCTGGTCGGCGGTGATCGGGATGCCGACCGCCTGCACCGGCGACAGCCACGCCGGGAACGCGCCCGCGTAGTGCTCGGTCAGCACGCCGAAGAACCGCTCGATCGACCCGAACAGCGCGCGGTGGATCATGATCGGCCGCTGGCGGCTGCCGTCGGGCGCGGTGTACTCGAGGCCGAACCGCTTGTTCTGGTTGAAGTCCAGCTGGATGGTCGACATCTGCCAGGTGCGGCCGATGGCGTCCTTGGCCTGCACCGAGATCTTCGGGCCGTAGAAGGCCGCGCCGCCCGGGTCCGGCACCAGTTCGAGGCCGGAGTCGACCGCCGCCTGGCGCAGCGTCTCGGTGGCCTCCTCCCACTCCCAGTCCTCGCCGATGAACTTGTCCGAGTCGCCCCGGGTGGACAGTTCGAGGTAGAAGTCGGACAGGCCGTAGTCGGCCAGCAGGTCCAGCACGAACTTGAGCAGCGACCGCAGCTCGGACGGCATCTGCTCCTTGGTGCAGTAGATGTGCGAATCGTCCATCGTCAGGCCGCGCACGCGGGTGAGGCCGTGCACGACGCCGGACTTCTCGTAGCGGTAGACGGTGCCGAATTCGAACAGCCGCAGCGGCAGTTCGCGGTAGGACCGCCCGCGCGAGCGGAAGATCAGGTTGTGCATCGGGCAGTTCATCGCCTTGAGGTAGTAGTCCTCTTCCTCGAACTGCACCGGCGGGAACATCGTGTCCGCGTAGTACGGGAGGTGCCCGGAGGTGTGGAACAGATCGCCCTTGGAGATGTGCGGCGTGTTCACGAACTCGTAGCCGGCTTCCTCGTGCCGGCGGCGCGAGTAGTTCTCCAGCTCGCGGCGGATGATGCCGCCCTTGGGGTGGAACACCGGAAGGCCGGAGCCGATCTCCTCGGGGAAGGAGAACAGGTCCAGCTCCGCGCCGAGCTTGCGGTGGTCGCGCCGCTCGGCCTCGGCGAGGCGCTCGAGGTGGGCGTCCTGCGCCTCGGCCGATTCCCACGCGGTGCCGTAGATCCGTTGCAGCTGCGGGTTTTTCTCGTTGCCGCGCCAGTACGCGGCGGCCACCCGGGTGAGCTTGAAGGCCGGGATGAACTTGGTGGTGGGCACGTGCGGGCCGCGGCAGAGGTCGCTCCACACGCGTTCCTTGGTGCGCGGGTCGAGGTTGTCGTAGATGGTCAGCTCTCCCCCGCCGACCTCCATCACCTCGGTGGTGTCCACATCGGACTTGAGGTCCACCAGTTCGAGCTTGAACGGCTCGTCCTTCAGTTCTTCCTTGGCCTCGTCGGTCGAAGCGAAGACCCGGCGCGAGAACTGCTGCGCGCCCTTGACGATCTGCTTCATCCGCTTCTCGAGCTTCTGCAGATCCTCGGGCGTGAACGGCTTTTCGACGGCGAAGTCGTAGTAGAAGCCGTCGCGCACCGGCGGGCCGATGCCGAGCTTGGCCTCCGGGAATTCCTGCTGCACGGCCTGGGCGAGCACGTGCGCGGCGGAGTGCCGGATCACGCTGCGGCCGTCCTCGGTGTTCGCCGCGACGGCTTCGACCTGCGCCTCGGCCTCGGGAGCCCACGCGAGGTCGCGCAGCTTCCCGTCGGCGTCGCGGACGACGACGATCGTGTCCGGGCCCTTGGTGGGCAGCCCGGCTTCGCGCACCGCGGCGCCCGCCGTAGTGCCCGCCGGCACCACCACGCGCGGGGCGGGTACGGCGGCAGCTGACGACGGTTGGGACACGATCGGACTCCTTTGGGAGAAGTGACTGAAACGGCTCCCGCTGATGCTAGTCGGCGGCGGGTTCGCCGATTCGACCGCCGTCGGCCAGCACTGCCCGCCGACGCCGAAAGGCCGCCCCGGGCGTGCGGGGCGGCCTCTCGGCGACACTGCAAGGGTCAGAGGGTCTCGACGACCTGCTCGAAGTCGAGCCGCGGCAGGCGGTCGAACCACGGGTTCTCGCCCGGCTTGCCGACGTTCACCACAACGAGCGAACGCCAGTTGTTGCCGGAGAAGAACTCCTTGTCCACGCCCGCGGCGTCGAAGCCGGTCATCGGGCCCGCGGCCAGTCCGGCGGCGCGCACGCCGATGATGAAGTAGCCGACCTGCAGCAGCGAGTTCAGCTTGGAGAACTCGACGCGGCCGGCCTCGTCGGCGAAGTTGTCCTTCACGCCGGGGTTGTGCGGGAAGACCTGCGGGATGTTCTCGTGGAAGTCGACGTCCGCGGCCAGGATCACGGTCAGCGGCGCGGCCTCGGTCTTGGCGCGGTTGCCCTCGGCCATGTGCGGCAGCAGGCGCTGCTTCGCCTCGTCGCTGCGGATCGCCAGTGCGCGCAGCGGCTGGGTGTTCATCGAGGTGGGAGCCCACTTGACGAGGTCGTAGATCGCGCGGACCTGCTCGTCGGTCACCGGCTCCGAGCTGAAGCTGTTGGCCGTGCGGGCCTCGCGGAACAGCAGGTTCTGCACCTCGGCGGGCACCTGCAGCTGCTCGGACTCTGCGAAAGTAGTCATCGGATCCGTCGTTCCTTCCCGTGCTGTCGCCTACGCCCGGCACCAACATGGTTGAACGCTTGACTATTTCGCCCGCCGCCCCGTTGTGACCCAGCACACGGGACGGCCGCCGGTTCCTCCGCTGACCGGCGGCCGTGGCTTTACGGATCTTCGCAGCTTCAGTAGGCGCCCTGCCCGGCGAGGACGGCGCGCAAGGTCTTCCAGAGGATCACCAGGTCGAGCGCCAGCGACCAGTCCTCGACGTAGCGAAGGTCGAGCCGGATGCTCTCTTCCCACGAGAGGTCGCTGCGCCCGCTCACCTGCCACAGCCCGGTCAGCCCCGGTTTCACCAGCAGCCTGCGGCGCGCGGCCGGAGCGTACGTCGCCGTTTCCTCCGGCAGCGGCGGCCGGGGCCCGACCAGCGACATCCGCCCGGCGACGACGTTGAACAACTGCGGCAGCTCGTCGAGCGAATACCGGCGCAGCAGTCCGCCGACCTTCGTGACCCGGGGGTCCTTCTTCATCTTGAACAGCGGTCCCGCGCCTTCGTTCGCCTGCTCGAGGTCGCGCCGGATCAGATGCGCGTCGACGACCATGGTGCGGAATTTGAGCATGGTGAACGCTTCGCCGTCCTTGCCGATGCGCCGCTGCCGGTAGATCACCGGACCCCGGTCGCCCGCCTTCACCGCCACCGCGATCGCCAGCAGCAACGGGGAGAACAGCGCGAGCAGCAATGCCGCCCCGCACCGGTCGACCACCTCTTTGACCAGGCGGCGGCCGCCGGTGAAGGCGGGCGCGGTCACCCGCAGCAGCGGCATGCCCAGCACCCCGCTGACGTTCAGCCGAGGCCCGGCGACCTCCATCAGCATCGGCGCGACGACCATTTCCGACGACGTGCCCTCGAGATCCCAGGCGAGCCGCTGCAGCCGCTCCGGATTCCAGTACTGGTCGGCCGTGATGGCCACGACCCGGTACCCGCCGCGGCGCACGTGCCGGGAAAGCTCCTCGAGCCGCCCGACGACCGGCACCCCTTCGATCTCCCCGGTCCCGGTGGACGTGCAGACCGCCTCGACCCGCCATCCGACGTGCGCCTCGGCCCGGGTCCGCCGGATCAGGTCCGCGACGGTTCCCGCGCTGCCCGCCGCCATCACCGGCAGCAGGCACAGCCCGCGCCGGCGTTTCCGGTGCAGAATCTGCCGAAGCACATACCGCTGCGGGAACAGCACGATCGCGACGGCAGGCACGACGAAAAACACCCAGGGCTGCACTTCGAGCGCGCCGAACAACAGTCCGCCGAACGCGACCAGCACCGCCGCGGTGATCAGCGCCCGGCCCAGCGTGCGGTACTCCTCCGGGCCCTCCCCCAGCACCCGCGCGCTCCAGGCCCGGCTGACCGGAAGGGCGCACAGGATGGCGAACGCGGTGCCGAACGCGTGCATGTCGTGCGGCGCCACCCGGTCGATGACGAACGCGCTGAGCGCGATCACCGCGCAGGCCGCGACGAGATCCGCGGCGATCACGGTCCGGCGGTAGCGTTTTTCCCATTCCGCGGCGTGCGTTTTCGGCGGATCCCCCTCCGCCGGGCACACCGTGGCCGGGTCGAGCCGGTCGTCGGCGGCGCGGCCGGGCGACGGGGCCGCCACGTCGACCGGCGGCGCGGGGACCGCCCGAAGGTCGACCCGCGGCAGCGAAACGCCGTCCGCGGGCCAGGGCCGCACCGGTTCTTCCATCAGTCCTCCCGCGCTCCGCAAGCTCCCCGGACCTGATCGCCGCCAGCACGCTGGGTCAGGACGGCCGATCACGATCCGTGATCAGCGAGAGGGTCCCGCTCCACGCCGCCGAAGGTGTGCCGCTCGCCAAGGTATCGGGTGGTCAGCAACCGGTGTTACAGACATTTTCCAGCCACGGCCTGCGGGTCTTTCCCGTCAGGAAGCACCCGGAAGATAACGGGGATGTCACGATGGGTCACGCCGACTCGGCAACCTGAATTACCCGCAGTAGTCAAGTTTCCCACTACCTACACCGAACGGCCCAGCGGGCCCGCAGCCGAATCAGCTCCCCCGCACGGGTCAGCGGCGGCGCCCGCGCCCGCCCCCACCGCCGTTCGGGCAGAAGCTCTCCGCCGACCCGCCGATTTCCCTTGCCGGGCGCGCATTCCACGGCGGAATGCGCGGCGGCGCCCGGTTTGCGGCCGTTCGGGTGGTCTGAACCATCCGAACGGCCGGGGATCGGAGCCGCTCCGCACCTTTCTCGCGGACTGGCGCCGTGTTCTTCCCGCAACAGGATCCACAGTGGACGCCGGAGCCGGGCCGGCGTCCGGCTCAGGCCGTCGGCGGCGCCGCGGCGGTCGCGTTGAGCGCGGTCACCACGGCTCGCTCTTCGAAGCCGAAGTGCGCCTCCAGCTCCCCGGCGAGCCTTTCCAGCTCGGCCCGCAGCCGGACCGGGTCGGATTCGCCCGGGACGAAGCCGTCGACCAGCTCCCGGATCGCATCCTGCAGCCGCGCCACCACGTGGTGCTGCGCGGCGAGCTGTTCGACGACCGGAGCGAGCGCGGGGAACTGCTCGGCCAGCTCCGGGAACACCACCGAATCCTCGCCGACGTGATGCCGCCGCAGCGCGGTGCAGAAGCTGAGGCAGCGGGCGCGCAGCTGCTGAGCCAAATCCGGTTCCGGCCGGACGATCGCGGTCGCGCTGCCGCCGACGACGGCGTCCGCCTGCTCGCGCAGCGCCCGCAGCTCGCCGCGAAACCATCGGTGCACTTCGACGAGCCAATCGCCCATGCCTTTGACCCGCTCGTCGATCCGGTGCAATACGACCACCGGAATCTCGCGGGTCGTCTTCGCCTGATAATCGCCGTAGCCGGGAGCTTTCTCGACCACTCGCGCGAAAAGCTTTTCGTACGCGGCTCCTCGCGGAATGGCCGCCATCGCCGGATAAGTGTCGCCGCCGGTCTCGACGGTCACCCTCGGATTCCGCCGGATGTTGTGGTACCAGGCGGGATTGCGGTCCGCCCCGTTCGCCGACGCGACCACCACGCCGTTGCCGTCGAGCTCCAGATAGCCGAGGAGCACCTCGCGGCGGAGCCCGGTCTTCGCGCCGGTCGTCGTCAGCACCGCCAGCGACCAGCCCTGGAACATGCCGCCCAGCTCGCCGCCGTTCGCGCGGAACTCGGCGATCAGGCGGCGGGAAAAATCGTTGCTCACACATTTCCTTTCGTTTTCGCGGAAAGGAGGAGTCGAGCACAGGATCAGGACGCGAAAAGACCCCCGCGGGCACAGGCATGGCGCAGCGATCCGGTCGACGGATCCGCGGAACTGCGAGAGACGGAGAGCCCGATCTCTGTGCTGGCTGGTTAGCCGCTACCTCCATGCGTAGGCCCATACGGGGCGCACGGCCAAGTTAGCACAACTCCCCCGGACGTCGTGCGGCGAAGGCTGAATCCTTTCGCCGGGCCCGGCGCTCTTATGGTCGTGCGGCCACGAGGCCGACGCGCGGAAGGAGAGGTTCGATGACCATAGGCATCACTGCCATTGTCGCGGCGGTTCTGGTGTGCAGCTGCGTGGTGTTCCTGCGGGCGCGAGGAAGGTCGAAGCGTGGCTGAATCCTGGCCGGCCGCCCAGCTCGTCGCGGCGGCGCGGGACGGGGACGAGGCGTCGATCGCCGTGCTCGTCTCCGGCGCCTACCCGCACGTCCGGCGGTTCGCGTTCTCGTTGTGCGCGAGCAGCCAGGACGCCGAGGACGCGGCGCAGGAGGCGATGCTCGTCCTGTTCCGCAAGATCGGCACGCTGCGGGCGACGGCCGCGCTCGCGTCGTGGATGTTCCGGATCGTGCGCAACGAATGCCTGCGCCGGGCCCGGTCGTGGGCGCGGCGCGACGAGCCGATCCCGGAAACCGCGGGCCCGTCCGCCGAGGAGGACGTGCTGGGCAGGCTGGAGGTCGAACGCCTGTCCGCCGCCGTCGCTTCGCTGCCCGCCGACCAGCGCGGCGTGCTGATCCTGCGCGACATCCAGGGCCTGCCGGGAAAGACCGTCGCCAAGGCGCTCGGCCTGAGCACCGCGGCGATGAAGTCGCGGCTGCACCGCGCCCGCGCCGCCGTGCGCGCCCGCCTGGAGCTCCCGGAGGAGGACCGATGAGCGGCCGGCCGTCGTTCGCCAGCAGGTCCCTGCCGGTCCACCTCGCCCGCGGCGTCGCCGGCTTCGGCCTGATCGCCGCGTCGGTCGCGCTGGCCCCGGTCGTCGGGTGGGCGAGCCTGCTGGCCCTTCCGGCGGGCGTGCTGGCGCTGCGCGGCTGCCCGACGTGCTGGGCGATCGGGCTGGTGCAGACGCTGTCGCGGGGCCGGCTGGAGCGGACCTGCGCGGACGGGCGGTGCCGGGTGTCGCGCGGAGGCTCCTGACACGCCGACGGCCTGCCGGCGAAGATCGTCGGCAGGCCGTCGGGCGGTGCTGGTGGGCGATACTGGGATCGAACCAGTGACCTCTTCGGTGTGAACGAAGCGCTCTCCCGCTGAGCTAATCGCCCGCTCGCGGTGCGGAACCAGCCTACCCCACGACTTTCGGGGGCCTGCAAACGGGTGGTTTGATCCGGTTACCGCGCGTCTGCCAGCGAATACGGTCCGAACAACCCCGAGCTAACCAAGGTCCTTCGCGGGCGGGGGCGCGTGCGCCCGTCCGCGACATCCGTGCGACGGTGCTATCGCACAGCGGCCGAACCGCGCAAGATGTACTGGCGGCTCCCCACCGGGCGCCCGCTGAAGGCTGCGCGGCACGGACGGCGACGGACCGGACGGACCCCGGGGCAGACGGTCTCGAACGGGTGATCTCGAGCGCACTCGCGACGGATCCGGGCCCCTGGTGCGTCTCACCGTCGTCCTCGGTCGTCCGGGCCGGGAAGGGAGACGAAGGGTAGGACGATGCGCAACGATCACGTGACGCTCCGCTCGACGGCGGTCTTCGACCTGCTGGCGCCGCGGACCCCGGCGGTTCCGGTGAAGGTGGAGCTGCGCTACGACACCCGCGACCCCTATGCCGTCGTCGCCGCCTTCCGCACCGGGCGGGCCGGCTGGGTCGAATGGGTCTACGCGCGCGACCTGCTCGCCGACGGCCTGCTCGCCGACGCCGGCGACGGGGACGTCCGCATCCGGCCCTCGGTGGAGGACCCGGAGTCGGTCCTGATCGAGCTGAACTCGCCGTCCGGGCACGCCATGTTCGAGGCGTCCGCGCAGGAGCTGGCCGATTTCCTGGACCGCACGTACGACGTCGTGCTGCCGGGCAACGAACACCTGTGGGTCGACGTCGACGACGCGCTCACCCACCTGATCCCGAACGATCTTGCCTGATCACCGGCCCGGAAGCGGGCCAACAACCCCCCGGTGCCGGGACGGTCGCCGGGGTCCGATATGGTTTCTTCACACCACGGCGACGGGGTGCGAGCTTCCGGCCCGCGATCCCGAAGCCACGGTAGTGCGGACGTAGCGCAGCTGGTAGCGCATCACCTTGCCAAGGTGAGGGTCGCGGGTTCGAATCCCGTCGTCCGCTCGGAGGGCTCAAGCCCCATGCGGTGGAGTGGCCGAGAGGCGAGGCAACGGCCTGCAAAGCCGTGTACACGGGTTCGAATCCCGTCTCCACCTCGCGCGATTAGCTCAGCGGGAGAGCGCTTCCCTGACACGGAAGAGGTCACTGGTTCAATCCCAGTATCGCGCACCATCGCGTTTCGGAAGCCCTGCTTCTCTTCGGAGAGGCGGGGCTTTCTTCGTCGGGGGCGTGTTCCTTCTTCGGGCAGAGCAGGTCAAACCGGCAGCACCGGCCTCGGGCTGCGCTCCGGCAACCCGCTATCCGCTTGGACAACGACGAAGCTGCGTTTGCGCTCCCCCAGCAGCAGCGAAGGCTTGCCATCGGCTCGGCGACTTTCGCCGCGAGCCGCGGGCCGTAGGCGGGCTGTCGCTCGAGGCCGCGTACCGGCAGGCTCCGAACCGAGGACATGGGCGACGACTACCTCACGGTTTCGTCGGACAGGCGCGCGCACCTGGACATCGAGACTGGCGGAGGTGCTGGCCGCGCGGGCGACCGCGCCGAGGTCAGCCCACCGGCCTGCTCGGGCGGCGGCTACCGGATCCCATCCGCCGGCGAGCAGGTTGGCGACGGCATCCCCTGCTCTGTCTCGAGCCAACTCGACGAGCTGCGGAAACCTCCGCAGGTACCTGATGAGCTCCCCCGCTGTCTGCGCTTCCGGCAGGCATTCGAGCAGTTCGGCATCGGAGAGTTCGTCCGAGGCGAGCAACGCGCACTGAATACGGGGGCTTCCCTCGGCGGACAGCTCCGGCAAGGCGGCCAGGCGGGCCCACAACCCGCGCGGCTCACCGGACTCGTCAGCCAGTTCAGGGGGCACGGCCCTCGGCGCGGGAGACCGACGGCAAGCCGTGCCGCGGGAAGGTCGTCCGCGACGAAGAGGTCCTGGCTCCATTCGCCGGGCCAGGCCGCGACCAGCAGCTCCTGCCCCGTGACGGCGCCCAGCATCGCCCGTTTTCCCGCCTCCGCCTTGGCGACCAGGCGACCAGGCGACCCGGCGTCCGCGCCTGCCCGCAGCAACGTGACCGTCCTGGCCAGCCAGGGCAGGGACTCCGCCGAACTCGGGTGCCGCAGCCGCGCGTCGGAAACGAGCTTTCCCCTCCTCCGCCCCAACATCAGTTGGGCGTGGGGAACAGCGTCGAGCCCAGCGGCCGGTGTTCGGCGAAGCCCGGAAGGATCAGGAAGGTGCCGCTCGCGGTCGTGGTGGTGAACGGCAGCAGCGCGTCCGCGGTTTCCATGCTCGCCAGGGTCGCGGTGAACGTGTGCAGGTCGTTCTGGAAGCTCACGAAGAGCAGACCGGGCGCCGGCGCGTCCATGCTGTAGCTGCGGCGCAGCATCAGCCCCGCTCCGACGACGTTCGCGTGTGCGCGGCGGATGTGTGCGTCGGCGGGGACCAGGTAGCGGCCGTCCGGGGTTTTCGCGCCCAGGTCCGGGCCGTCGGCGATCACGCCGCCGGACAAAGGGATCCCGGTGTCTCTTCGGCGGCCGAAGACGGCTTCCTGCGCCGCTGCGGGCAATGCGGCGAACCGCGTCACGTCCAGTGTCATGCGCCGGACGACGGCGATCGTGCCGCCCGCGACCGGAGGCGGGCCGGCGAGCCACAGGTCCCGCTGCTGCTCGGCGGGCGTGTGCGGGCCGATGATGCCGTCGACGAAGCCCAGGACGTTCCGCGGCGCGGTTTGTCCTTCCGAGACCGGGACGTGCGGTCCGCGTGCGCCGGATTGCCGCCAGCGTTCGCGTACGCCTGGGGTCGCCAGGAGCGCGGCCGCGGCGACGGGCGGGAGGAGCGGGTCGCTGGCGCAGATCTGCAGCAGGAGATCGCCGCCGCGGTCGGACGGGGCGATCGTCTCGTGCGCGGCCGGCGGGAGGTCTTTCGCGCCGGGCAGGTGCGGATCGCGGGTCTGGACCAGTCTCGGGCCGACGCCGACCGTCACGGTCAAGTCGCCCGGGGGCAAGCCGAGCAGCCGGTTGTCCGTGCCTGCGGTCAGGGTCAGGATCTGGCGGCCTAATTCGGCGAGAAGAGGGCCTGGCGCAACGGAAATGTCCGCGGACACGATCAACAGATGCGGTTGTGGTTGCCGCGGGGTGGTGATGCCGGCTTGCTGGGGGCCGGCGGCCGGGATCGGGCCGGGTCCGGAGTCGGGCGGCGCGGCCGCGTGGCACCCGGCGGCGAGCCCGGCGGTCACGGCCGCCCCGAGGAAAGCGCGGCGGGACGGGCGGCGCTCAGCGGGATTCACGACGGGCAGCGTGGCAGATTCCGGCGCGCCAGGCGAATTCGGCTCGGCGGAACCCGCGGGCGGACAGCCCGGCGACCCGGGCGGCCCGCAGCCAGCGCTCCCCAACCAAGCGCCCGGGCAACAATCACCCCAACGGAATCCGCCGCTCGTGCCAGACTGGCCGCATGCGTTTTCCCGCCATGGTGGCGATCCTGGGGCTGTCCGCGGCGCTGGTCAGCGGGTGCGGTTCTTCCTCCGCCGAAGGGCATCGGCCGGACGGGACAGGCGTGACCATCCGCGTTCCGGCCGACGCGCCGACCCTTTCCGCCGCCGTTTCCCTCGCCCAGGCGGGAGATCTCGTGCTCGTCGCGCCGGGCGAGTACCACGAAACGGTGAAGCTCACGACGCCGCGGGTCACGCTGCGCGGCGAGGTGCGGGAACGGGTGGTCGTCGACGGGCAGCTGAAGCGGGACAACGGCGTCGTCGTGTCCGCGCCGGGGGTCGCGGTGGAGAACCTGACCGTCCGGAACCACACGCAGAACGGCGTGCTCGTGACCGGTTCGGCGAAGGCCGCGTCGGGGCTGCCCGGGCGCGGAGGCGGTTACGACACCGGCGACGAGCCGGTCGGCTTCCTCAGTTCGTTCCTGGTCTCGCACGTCACCGCCACACGCAATGGCCTGTACGGGATCTACGCTTTTTCCGCGCAGAACGGCGTGATCGAGCAGTCCTACACGTCCGGCGGCGCGGATTCCGGAATCTATGTGGGCCAATGCAAACCGTGCCGGACGGTGGTGCGGGACAACGTCGCGGAGCTCAACGCGGTCGGGTACGAGGGCACGAACGCCAGCGGCGAGATGTACGTCGTCGGCAACCGGTTCACCGGCAACCGGGTCGGGGCCACCGCCAACTCCGACCATCAGGAGAAGCTGCTGCCGCAGCGCGATTCCGTGGTCGCGGGCAACCTGGTCGCGGCCAACGGGCAGGCGGCGACCCCGGAGCAGGCCGACGGCGGCTGGGGCATCGGGATCGGCATCGACGGCGGCAGCGGAAACCTAGTGCTGCGCAACCGGATCGCCGGGAACCCGAACGCCGGGCTCGTCCTCACCGCGACCCAGGACGTGCCGCCGAAGGACAACCAGATCGTCGGCGACGTCTTCGCGGCGAACGGCATCGACGTCGGCTGGACCTTCCCCGGCGCGACGAAAGGCAGCGGAAACTGCCTTGATTCCGCGGCAGTGCACACGATTCCGGAGGGGTTGGCGGCGAGCGCCGCTTGTCCGGCGGGAACCGCGGAGTCGCCTTCGGGCGGATGGACGAGGGCGAGACCGCCTGCGGGAATTCCGTTCACCGAGGTCGCGACGCCGCCGGTGCAGCCGCAGTTTCCGGACGCGCGCACGGCGGGGCCCACGGTCGTCCCGGCCGTGCCGGACTTTCCGGACGTCGAGAAAATCCCGGTGCCCGCGGCGTCGTTGCTGGCAGACCGGGCCTCGGTGGCCGCAGGCTGAGGACTGCGAGCAGAATTCCCGCGCGTTCCGGGGGAAAGTCAGCGAACCGGCGGAACCGCGATGAATTCGTGAGTGTCGAAGGAAATGACGACCGGATCCGTTTCTCCCGGGATCGCGGCCTGCACCCGGTACATGACGCCTTCCGCGTCGAGCCAGTACCGGACTTTTTCCGCGCTGCCGGGACGGTCCCGCGAATCCGGGCCGGTGAAGACGTCGACCGCGTGCCCGTTCACCTGATCGGCCGCTACCCATTCGGCGCCGTTCTGCGGCAGCAATTGCGCGTTGTCCGGCCGGTCGCTGCCGAGGCCGAGAAGAATGGCCAGCGCCCGGTCCAGCGCGCCCGCGGCCGGATTCAGCGGGCGGCCGAACCAGCCGTCCGCGGGCGGATTCGCCGGAGGGAAATCCGGGACGGCGGTCAGCGGGCGCAGTTCGATCCGGCCGGCGGTCCACCGGATCAGACCATTGCCGGAGTCGTTGCGCCCCTTGCCTTTCAGCACTCCGTAACCGGCCTTGGCGCGGTAATCGGCCGAACCGGTGATCACGAGTTCGCCCGCCGCGCCGGGCACGCTGATCGTCACCGCCCGGCCCTGTTTCCGGTAATTGCCGAATCGCGCGAGCGCGAGCCGGCTCGCCTCGTCGGCGGTGACCGGACGCGGCCCGGAATCGGCGGAACCCGAGGCGGCATACCAGAATATTCCCGCGCCGAGCGCGACTGCGATTGCCGCGGCGAGGACGGTCCAGCGGCGCGCGATCCTTTTCCCAAGCACAGCGAGTGACCGTAGCAGGGTTGTCGATTCACCCGGTCCGTTTATCCCGGCGCCGTACCCGGGCAGGCCGTTTTCTGATTCACTGTTACAGCTTTGCGGCACGCCGCGCGAATATTCCGTGCAGAGAACGGAGATCCCGCAGTCATGACCCGAGGTGGCAGAAGAACGAGCGGCAGATTCAGGCTGGCCCGGACCATGGCCGCCGCCCTGGTGCTGGGCGGCAGCGCGCTCACGGTGACGAGCGGCACCGCCGGGGCCGCCGAGGACGGCACTCTGACCGTTCAGGTGCTCCGCGATTTCTTCGGCACCGGCATCGTCAACGCCGCCATGGACACCCCGCAGCCGGGGATGTCCGTGCTGGTCACCGACTCCGCGGGGCACCAGGTGCGCGGGCGCACGGACGCGGCGGGCAAGGTCGTGGTCGCCCCGGCCGCCCCGCTCGCCGGCGGGCGGTACCGCGTCGACGTCTCCGTTCCGGATCCGTACCGCGCGTATTTGCGGGCCGCCCCGGCGTCGACGGAGAAAAACCACTTCGACAGTTTCACGACGTTCGTGGACCTGCGGGAGGGCAAAGACGTTGCGGTGGTCACCGGCGTCTGGAACCCGGCCGACCACACGCCGCCCGACGCCCGCTATTACGTGCCGGTGCAGAGCCCGGCGGTGAACAGCGACGGCAGCGCGCCCGATCCGAACAGCCGCGCGCTGGTCGCCTTCGACCGGAAATTCCGCGGCACCTGCCCCGCCGACTCGGAATGCCCGGCCGTGCTGAACACCCAGGCGCAGGTCGGCACCACGTGGGGATTGGCGTACGACAAATACCGCGGCCGCATTTTCCAGTCGGCGTTCGCGAAACGCTTCACCGTCTACGGTCCCGAGGGCGGCGGCGCGATTTACACCACGCCGCTCGACGGCGGCGCGCCCAAGCTGTTCGCGAAGGTGCCGGACGCCGCGGTCACCGAGCACGGCGCGGTCGACATGCTCAAGGACCAGCATTTCGTGGACGTGCCGGGCAAGGAAAGCCTCGGCGGGATCGCGCTCACCGAGGACGGCAAGACGCTGTACGCGGTCAATCTGCGCACCCGGAGCCTGGTGAGCTTCGACGCGACCGGGGCCGCCGCGAAACCGGACAAGACCGTGCCCATCCCGGATCCGGACTGCGCCGTGCCCAACGACTGGCGGCCGTTCGCGGTCGCGGCGCACGACGCGAAACTGTACGTCGGCGGCGTCTGCTCGGCGGAGAGCACGAAGCGGCGCGAGGACCTGAAAGCCGTGGTCTACACCTACGACGGCACGAAATTCACGCCCGTTCTCACGCACGGCCTCGACTTTCTCCGCGGTTACGTGATCACTGCGCAGAACCCGACCGAGAACATGAACCACTGGAACCCGTGGGACACCTCGTTCGCTTCGTGGGACAAGTTCATCACGACGGGCGCGGGGATCGACCCGCAACCGGAACTGGCGAGCCTCGCGTTCACCCGCGACGGCTCGATGATCCTCGGCTTCCGCGACCGGTTCATGGACGTCTTCGGCTCCGGCAAGGACCCGCGGCCCACCGACGACACGGTCCGCACCGGCATGTCCGGCGGCGACATCGCCATGGCCTGCGCCGCACCCGGCGGCGGGTACGACTGGGAGGGCACTGGCGCCTGCCCGAACCACGGCAGGCCCGAGACGAACGGCAACCAGACGCCCGGCGTCGTCGAGTACTTCCCCGGCGACTTCTACGATCCGAGCCGCTCCGGCAACGGCGTGCACCAGGAGTCCTCGCAGGGTTCGGTCGCCTACATTCCGCAGCAGCAGTGGGTGATCAGCACCCAGATGGACCCGGCGCAGCACGTCAGCTCCGACGGCGTCGGCTACTACGACGTCGACACCGGCATCGGGCCGGGGCAGGAGAATCCGAAGCACGGGTACGCGTTCGTGGGCCCGGCGAACAGCTTCGGCAAGGCGGGCGGGCTCGGCGACATCGCCTACCAGGCGGCGAACGCGCCCATCCAGATCGGCAACCTCGTCTGGTTCGACGGCGACCGCAACGGGATCCAGGACCCGAACCGCACCGACGAGGTCCCGCTCGCCAAGGCGACGGTCACCCTGCTCGACGCGGACGGCAAGAAGGTCGCCACCACCCGGACCGACAAGGCGGGCGAGTACTACTTCGGCGGCGTCGGCGCGGAATACCAGCTGAAGCCGGGCGAGAAGTACACCGTGCAGTTCGACGTCTGCACCGCGGCGACGGACAACGTGCCCGGGACGCCGCCCGCCACCGATCTGCGGTTCACGCTCCCGACCGCCGGACCGGACCGAGCGCACGATTCGAACGTCGTGCCGCCCAAGACCGGACAGCTCTGCAACGGCTACGCGCCGGTGACCGCTCCGGCCGAGGCGGGCGGCGTCGACCACACCATCGACGCCGGGGTCTACCTCCCGCCGCCGCCTGGGCCGCCCTCGTCGTCCACGCCCCCGGCGAGCAGCCCGAACCCTGCTCCCCCGGCCGCCCACCCGCCCGCGGCGGGCTCGACGGACACGGATTCGCTGGCCTCGACCGGGATTCCGCTGCTGCCGATGCTGCTGATCCTCGGCGGCGCGCTCGTCGCCGGAGGCACAGCGTTCCTGGCGGCGAGCCGGAGACGGCGGCTCCGGCGGCAGTGACCGCCGCGGTGACCGAGGCCCGCCCGGCCTCGGTCACCGTTGTCGCGTCAGCCATTCCGGGAGGCTGCCGGGTCGAGCTGCTGCGGTCGCCGGTGACTGTCCGGAGTGGACGGACCAGTACTCGGGCAGCACCAACGGAAAACTTCCGCGCGCGCAGCGCACCTGACCCGCGTCAGCCCGGACCCGTTGGTTCAGCGACCGGCTCGTCGAGGGCGGTCACCGGACCGTGCTCGCCGATCTGCACAGCCCACGCCGTGCTGGACCGCGGCCCGCAACTCCGGCGAGAATCGCGTCTCGACTTCGCGGAACCGTCCGGCATGCGGGAAGCGCGCCGATGCCCTCGCCCGGCCGGAGCCGGACGGGGGTTTCGCGCGGAAAACGGGTCAGGACAGCGCGCGCAGCCGCGGCAGCACGTCCTCGGCGAACTGGCCCAGGTAGCGCTCCTGGTCGTGGCCGGGGCCGTGGAAGACCAGGTGGTTCAGGCCCGCGTCGAGGTACGGCTTGATCTGCGCGACCGCCTCGTCCGGGTCGGACGCGACGATCCACCGCTTCGCGACCTGCTCGATCGGCAGCTCGTCGGCCAGCCGTTCCATCTCCTCCGCCGAGGAAACCGTGTGCTTCTGCTCCGCGCTCAGCGACAGCGGCGCCCAGAACCGCGTGTTGGCCAGCGCCTTCTCCGGGTCGCGGTCGTAGGACATCTTGATTTCGATCATCCGGTCCACGTTCGTCGCGTCGCGCTCGGCGGCGGCCGCGCCCTCGGCCATCGCGGGCATCAGCTTTTCCGTGTAGAGCTCCATGCCCTTGCCGGAGGTGCAGATCATGCCGTCGCCCGCGCGGCCCGCGTACTTCGCCACGACCGGACCGCCGGCGGCGATGTACACCGGCACCGGACGCTCCGGCCGGTCGTAGATCTTCGCGTTGACCAGCTGGTAGTAGTCGCCCTCGAAGTCGACGTTGTCCTTGCTCCACAGCTCGCGCATCAGCCGCACCGACTCGCGCAGCCGGGCGAACCGCTCCTTGAATTCCGGCCATTCCCGGCCGGACACCGCGATCTCGTTCAGCGCCTCGCCGGTGCCCGCGCCGAGGATCACGCGGTCGCCCGACAGCAGCGCCATCGTCGCGAACGCCTGCGCGATCACCGCCGGGTTGTACCGGAACGTCGGCGTCAGCACGCTGGTCCCGATCAGCACCCGGCTGGTCCGCTCCGCGACCGCGGGCATCCACGCCAGCGCCCACGGCGCGTGCCCGCCCTCGTGGCGCCACGGCAGGAAATGGTCCGACACCCACACCGAGTCCAGCCCCAGCTCCTCGGCCCGCACCGCGAACTCCACCAGCTCGCGAGGCCCGAACTGCTCCGCCGACGCCTTGTACCCGACCTTCAGCTCCACGATCGCCCTTCCCCGTCCGCATGAACCACGCAGGTTTCCGTGGCACTGTCAACCGTACCCGGACGGGCCTCGCGAAGGCGGGTGTGCTGTCGATCACTCGGCGGGCTGGTACGCGGCTTTCGCCGGGGAGGGCGTTTGCTTGCCTGGTCAGGAAATCCCGATCCGGCGCGGCGGGGTTGCGGCGTCCAGTTCGGACGGACCGCGGACGGATCCGGGTTGAGGTGCGATTCGGGTCGGAGGCCGAACGCACCATGCGGAGCGGGTTCTGGCCGCCGGGCGGGCGTGCGCTGGGCCCGCACCGCCGCCTCCTCGCCCCTGGGTTCCCCGGTCCCCCGGTCCCCCGGGACGAAGATCGCCGCCGTGCGGGCCCGCGCATGGCCGCGAGCTGGCTCGGCTATTCCGCCGCCGTCAGGTCCGGGAGGTCGTCGAACTCCACGACCTGGCGGACCTCGACCTCGATCTCGTCGAACAGGTCCGCGTACTGGCGCGCGTACTCGACCGCCTGGGCCCGGTCCGCGGCGTTGACCAGGGCGAATCCGCCGATGACCTCCTTGGCCTCGGTGAACGGCCCGTCCGTCGCCACCGGAGCCGCGCCGCGGGGCTTGCGGACGAGCGCGCCCTTCGCCGACGGGTGGACGCCCTCGGCGGTGATCAGGATGCCGCGTTCGGTCCAGTCCTGGATGAACGCGCCCATTTTCTCCATGAACTCGGGGCTGGGGTTCCAGGCCTCGGGGGCGTTCTCGTCAAGCCGGTGCATCATCAGGAAACGCATTGACCGCTCCTCGGATCGGGGCTGGTTTCGTCCAGCCGTCACATCCTCGTCGAACGGCCGCGCGCGAAATCGACACCCTCGCCTTGGCACCGTGCGAGGGGGACCTTCGCGGCCGCGCCGCCCACGCCGCGACCCCCGCGGCCAAGGTGACGGCCGCTCCCGCGATCGGACTGTTCATCAGCGCGAGACCAGCGAGAAACGCGGTTCCGGCGAGGAGAAGCAGGGCCATCCTCAGCGTGGCGGCCCAGGCGACGACGAAATCCGCGGCACGGGAAGTCCAGGGGTCGCGGGTGTCGGGCTTGCGGTGCCGGCCGCGCTTGCGACGAGCCAGAACCCGATGCGCGGAGGCGACCATCTCCTCCCGGGTGGCGACCCTGCGAGGCGGCCGGGAGAAGGGATCCCAGTCGACGACGACGCGGACTCGGGCGGGGTGCTCCGGGTCGGGGTGGAGGGGTTCTTCGGGGGTGCTCGCCGCTTCGGGGCTGCTCGCGGCCGGGGAGCTTTTCGCCGAGTCGCTTGCGGCTGCGCCGCCGAACCGGGCTGGCTCGGCTGGAGTGCTCGCGGCCGTAGCAACCGCCACACTTCCGACTGCCCCGGTGACTGCGTTGCCGGACCTGACGGGCTCGATTGCCGCGCCCGCAGCCGAGTCCGCTTCCTCTGCGGCACTCCCAACGGCCCCGATCTCGGCCGCACTTGGCTCGGCGCGCTTAGCCGCATCGCTCGCAACCGAGTCCGCTTCCGGCGCGGCACACCCGACAGCCCCGATCCCGACCGCGCTTGGCTCGCCGCGCTTAGCCGCAACGCTCGCAACCGAGTTCGCTCCCGGCGCGGCACACCCAACGGCCGCGCTTGGCTCGGCGGCCCCGGTTGGGGTGTTCGCGGCGCTCCCGGCGGGCTCGTTCTCGGGCGGACTTGATGGGTAGGGCTCGATGGGGGTGCTTGCCGCCGGATCTGATTCTGGTGCGGCGTTTCCTACTGCCTCGGCGACCGCATCGCCTGGCCCGACGGGCTCGGCTGCCGTGCTCGATTCCGGTGCGGCACTTCCGGCCGTCGCGCTCAGCTCGGCGGGGTTGACCGCATCGTCCGAGCGGGCCGGAGCGGCTGAGCAGGTCTCGGGCGCGTCGAGCGCGGCTGTTTCCGTTGCGGGCTCGGCGGTTGCGGCCGGACCGTCCGCAGCGCGCGGCTTCACCGGATCGGCAGGCTGGGCCGGTTTCTCCGTTCCGCGAAGCCGCACCGCTGCCCCGGCAGGGCCCGGTTCGCGGCGGCTCGGCTGGGGCTCCCGGACCAGCACCGCGCCCTCCCGCCCGGGCGGCTCGCCAGCCTGGCGCTGCTGCCCGGTTCGGCGCGGCTGGTCGGTGAGGCAGGGAACCACCGTCATGAGGTCGTCGTCCCTTTCTCTTCCGGCCGGCGGACCGCTTCCGACGGCTCTCCTGGCCCCGGCCGTCGTGCGGGTGCGGGGCCTCGGATGCGCTCATCCTGGCGAAAACGGTGCGTCACCGGCCAGTTCTACTGGCAGTGTCGCGGCGAACGGTCCCTCAGCGTCGCCCAGCGGTTCGAGTGACGGTTTTCGCTACTCTTCGCGGTCGCTGTTTCGCGCCCGGAAGGCCCTCCGCGCGGAGACTTGTCCAGACCTCTTGACGCGTCCGCGAACTGCGGGGAACCGGCTCTGACACGGGAAGATGCACGTTCATTCGCACGGTCGCCAAGTGGAGAAACGCGGGTTAGCCACCCAAGCCCACCCCGCACTCATACACAGAGTGTCACGGCCCGCCAAGTTATTGAGCCGTCAACCGTCACCCACATGAGTGATACAGAGAGTGATCAGCCAAAGGAACCAGGGAGCACCAGGGATGGCCCGAACGGACGCATCCACGCTAGGCAGGACGTACGCACCACTGGCGACCAGGGCAAGTTCGAGTCCTTGCCGTCGCGGCACGCCACCGGCTACGGTCATGAAGGCAAGCCTTACCTAAGCGAACCGGGACCCCGCCATGCCGACCCTCCCCCAGCGCCGCACGCCCGAGAGCAGGCGGCTGCTCCGGGCGTCCGTGCTGCGCGTCGAACGCACGTCCGCGCATTTCGTGACCCTCACCGTCGGCGGGGAGGACCTCGAGGACTTCGCGCCGCTCGGGTTCGATCAATGGTGCCGGTTGTTCTTCCCTCGCGAAGGGCAGCGCGGGCTGCGGCTTCCCACCGCTTCGGGCAACCGCTGGCTCGCCCAGCACCTGCTGATGAGCGCCGCCTCCCGGCCGTGGGTGCGGAATTACACGATCCGGGCGGCGCGGCCCGGGGAGGTCGACATCGAGTTCGCGGTGCACGGCGACGGCGGGCCCGCGTCGAGGTTCGCGGAGAACGCGCGGCCGGGCGACGAGGTCGGGATTCTCGACGAGGGAATCACGTATCTCCCGCCGGAGGGCGTCACGCAGCTGCTTCTCGCCGACGAAAGCGCGGTCCCGGCGGCGCTGGCGATCCTCGAGTCCTCGCCTGGCCTGCGCGGGACGGTCCTGCTGGAAGTCGGGGCGCGAGACGACATCCAGGCGGTCGACGTGCCGCTCGGCGCCGACGTCCAGTGGCTGGTCCGCGAGGACGACCGGCTGCCCGGACGGCTCGCGCTCGACGTCCTCGGCCAGCTCGACCTGTCCGAGCCGCCGGGGTACACGTGGGTCGCCGGGGAGAGCGGGCTGGCCACCGGCGCGCGGCGGTTTCTCACGCGCGAGCGCGGGGTGCCGAAGCAGGCGATCGCGTTCCAGGGGTACTGGAAACACGGTCGCGCCGCGCTGGGGTGAGCCGTCAGAACAGCCGTCCGGCGGTGTCGGCGGGCGGTTCTTCCAGCTGCAGCAGGAACCGTTTCCGGGCGACGCCGCCCGCGTATCCGGTGAGGCCGCCGCTGCTGCCGACCACCCGGTGGCAGGGCACGACGATGCTCAGCGGATTCCAGCCGTTCGCGTTGCCGACCGCCTGTGCCGCGCCGGGTTCGCCCAGTTCGACGGCCAGGTCGCGGTAGGTGCGGGTCTCGCCGTAGGGGATGCGGGTCAGCAACTGCCACACGCGGCGTTCGAACTCGGAGCCGCGCAGGTCGAACTCGAGGTCGAAGGTCTGGCGCTGTCCGGCGAAGTACTCGTCGAGCTGCTGGGTCACGGTCGCGAAAGCGTCGTCGGCGCGCGGGCCGAAGTCCGGGAAGCGCGGGGTCCGGCTGTGGCCGTCGAAGTAGACCGCGACCAGCGCGCTGCCGTCGGCGACCAGGGTGAGATCGCCGACCGGCGACGCGGCGACGGTGTGCCGGAAAGCCATCTTCTCCTCCGTGATCGGTGCCACGGAACGGTATCCGGCGGGGCCGCGCGTGAGAGCATCGCCGTCCATGGACGACGGTTTCGCCGACATCCCGACCACGACCCTCGCCGACCTGCTCGGCCGCGGCCAGGTGCTCGACTACGGCGTGCGCCCCTTGTGGGGGCCGGTGCCGCGGATCGCCGGGCCCGCGTACCCGGTGCGCTGCCCGCCGGGCGACAACCTGATGCTGCACGCGGCGATCCACCGCGCGCCCGCCGGAGCGGTCGTCGTCGCGGAATCCGGCGACGTCGATTACGCGCTCGCCGGCGGCAACGTCTGCGCGACCGCGCAGAAACGCGGCATCGCGGGCTTCGTCCTGGACGGCGTGATCCGCGACCTGCAGGAGGTCCGCGAAGCGCGGTTCCCGGTGTTCGCGCGCGGCGTCATCCCGATTCCCGGCACGAAGGCCGCGGTGACGCCGCTGGGCGAGCCCGCCCGGTGCGGCGGGGTGACGGTGCACGCCGGGGACATCGTGGTCGCGGACGAGGAAGGCGTGGTCGTGGTACCCGGCGCCGACGCGGCGCGGGTGCTGGCGGACGCTCGGGCGAAGCTGGCCAAGGAGGAGGCGCAGACGCTCGACGAATGGGCGGAGGCGCACCGGGCGAAGGTGGACGCGGCCTTGGAGGCGGGCGGGTTTCGCGGCTGAGCCGGGCGCGCGAGGCTTGGCCCGCGGCGGGTGCCGCTGAGCGGGTCTTGGCTGCGGGATCGGATGCCGACGGGCTTCGGGATCGGCGGGACTCGTGCTGGGGACCGGCGCAGGCTTGGCTGGATAACGCGTGCTCGCGACTGACTTGGCCGGGAGCGGGCGATCTCGCCCGGGCTGGGCAGGCCAAAGGCGCGGTGCACTCCCGCCGGGCAGGTCGGCAGGGCCCGGTTCACTCCGGCCGGACAGGTCGGCGCGCCCGGTCGGCGCGGCCCGGTTCACTCCGGCCGGACTGTCCACAAGGGACCTGCCGCCGCCAGCTCGGGGCCGGGTTCGGGTTCGGGCGGGAGGGGGTCGGGGTCGGGCAGCGGACGGTCCGGTCCCGGGGTCACCGGGTCGGGCTCCACCGGGCCGGGAGGGACGGGCTCCGGCGGTGCGGGCGGCGCGGTCGAGCGGGGACGGAACATCGCGGGCTCCTTTCTCTCCCTGACGGGCTACCGCACACCCGCGGCGGCGAAACATCCACCCGCTCGCGCGAGGTCGGCTAGGGTCGGAGACGGAGCCGACGACCGAGAAGAGGCGAGACGATGAGCGCGGACAAGCCCGGCGAGCAGCAGCCGCTCGACGCGGAGATCGTGGAGAGCCCCGGCACGCCGTCCGCCGACCTCCCCGAACCCGACTACAGCGACAACGGCGCGCCGTCGTTCGACTTCGTGCGGGACCGGATCGAGAAGCGGTACCAGACCTCCGTCGGCGCGCAGGAGCTGGCCGGGATCGGCGGGCCGGAGGACCTGCAGTCGCTGGACAAGAAAATCGCCGACCGCAAGGAAGCGGCGAAGGACAAGCTCGCCGAGATCCGCCGGGCGATGGGGAAGGAATAACACCGTTTTCCGGCCGCGACCAGCTCCCGGCGGCGGAAACCTCGGCATCGGCAGGCTGAGCGGCACTCCGCGCGGAGCCCCGAAAAGCCGGCCGCAGGTGCCGCACGGGTGAAGGCAGGCCGCGGGGATACGTCCAGCGGAAAGTGGCCCGGCGGAGGTGAATGCGCAAGGCTGCGCCGACGCTCCTCCTGCGGCACCCCGCGGCAGCCGAGGATGCCGACGCTCCTCCTCAGCACCCTCGCGGTTGCCGCGGGAATCGCCCAAGCGGCCGCGAGTCGGCAGAGGTCGTGCCAGCGAAAGCTGTTCCGGGCGAACAACGGCCGCCGGACGGCGAAGGGCCCATCGCGCCAACAGCGGCCGAGAGCCAGCAAAACCACATCGAGCTGGGGAAGGCCGCGGTTCGGCGAACCCTCATTGGGCCGGAGAAGGCCGCAAGCCAGCCAAACGCCGTCGGCCCAGCACAGGCGACGAGCCAGGGAAACCCGCGTCGGGCCAGAGAAGCCGTGAGCCAGCAAACCCACGTCGGGCCGGACCAGGCCGCAAGCCAGCCAACCCCATCGGCCCGAAGCAGGCCGCAAGCCAGCCAACCCTCATCCGCCCGGAGCAGGCCGCAAATCAGCCAACCCCGTCGGCCCAGCAGGCCACGAGCCAGCGAATCCGCGTCGGCCCGGAGCAGGCTGCGAGCCAAACCAAACCCCGCCGGCCCAGCAGGCCACGAGCCAGGGAACCCGCACCGGGCCAGAGAAGCCGCGAGCCAGCAAACCCCGTCAGGCAGAGAAGGCGCGGGCCAGCGAATCCCGACCAGACCCGGGAAAGCCCCACCCCACCGTAACCCGCGCCGGAACGCAACCACCGCGAACAGCGCCCACCCGACTGTCCACAATAGACCAACCCCGCCAATTCCCGTGGCCTCCCCCGCGCCCGCTCTGGTTGAATCGCCCGCATGGCAACCACCGTGCGCGTTTCCGGCCTGGTGCTCACCGAGCACGAGTTCTCCGTTCCCCTCGACCATTCCCGCCCGGACGGCGCGAAGATCACCGTCTTCGCCCGGGAGGTCGCCGATCCGGACGGGCTCGACCGGCCGTTTCTCGTGTACCTGCAAGGGGGTCCCGGGCACGAGGCGCCGCGGCCGTCGCTCGGGGCGCCGGGCTGGCTGCCCCGGGCGTTGCGGGAGTACCGGGTCCTGATGCTCGACCAGCGCGGCACCGGGCGGTCCGCTCCGGTCGGCACGCTGCCGGGCACGCCCGCCGAGCAGGCCGAATACCTCACGCACTTCCGCGCCGACGCGATCGTGCGCGACGCGGAATTCGTGCGCGAGCAGCTGGGCGTCAGGAAGTGGAGCGTGCTCGGCCAGTCGTTCGGCGGGTTTTGCACGCTCCATTACCTTTCCTCCGCTCCCGACGGGCTGGCCGAGGCCTTCTTCACCGGCGGGCTCCCGCCGGTCGGACGCCATCCGGACGAGGTTTACACCGCGACGTTCGCGAACCTGCTCGAACGCAACCGCCAGTACTACCTCCGCTATCCCGGCGATCGCGACCGCGTCGAAGCGCTGCTGCCGTTGCTCGACGACGGCGCCGTGGTCCTGCCCGACGGCAGCCCGCTCACCGCGCGGTTGTTCCAGCAGCTCGGATACCTCCTCGGCGCCAGCGGCGGCGAGGAGGCACTGCACTACCTGCTCGAACGCGACCCGAAGTCCCCCGCGTTCGCGCACGACGTCGCGAACTCGCTGCCGTTCAGCGGGCGCAATCCGCTGTACTCGGTCATCCACGAATCGTCGTACTCCGACGGATTCGCCACGCGCTGGTCCGCCGAACGGGTGCTGCCCGACGAGTTCCGCACGGACCGGACGCTGTTCACCGGCGAGCACGTGTTCCCTTGGCTTTTCGACGATCTCCACAGCCTCCGGCCGATGAAGGAGACCGCCGAACTGCTCGCGCAGCACGAATGGCCGCGGCTGTACGACGCCGATGCACTGCGCGAGTGCACGGTTCCGGCGGCGGCCGCGATCTACGCCAACGACATGTACGTCGAGCGGGTGTTCTCCGAGGAAACCGCGCGGTTGATCCCGACACTGCGGCCGTGGCTCACCAACGAGTACGAACACAACGGCCTGCGCGCGTCCGGCGACCACGTGCTCGGGCGGCTGATCGACCTCGTGCGCGGACGCGTCTGACCTGACGTGCGGGGAACCCTGCTACCCCCTTGCGTACCAGCAGGGTTCCCCGCGCGGGGTCAGGCGACGGTGACGCCGCCGTCGACGGAGTCGGTGGACAGCGTCAGGTCCTGCCAGGCGTCGAAGTCGTCCTGGACGCGCTGGCGTCCGGCGGCGACCAGGCGCAGCGCGTCCGAGCCGAGCAGCAGGTGCACCGGCGGGTTTTCCTCGTCCAGCAGGGAGAGGATCGCGTCGCCCGCCCGGTCGGGGTCGCCGATGCCCTGACCGGCCAGTGCCTGGCGGCGGGTCCGGATCGGGTCGAACAGGGCGTCGTAGTCGGCGATGCGGCGCGGCGCGCGGACGAGCGACCGGCCCGCCCAGTCGGTTTTGAACGCGCCCGGAGCCACCGCGGTGACCCGCACGCCGAACTGCTTGACCTCCTGGGCGAGGGTGTCGGTGATGCCCTCCAGCGCGTGTTTGCTGCCCTCGTAGAACGCCAGCCCGGGGAACGTGGTGTGCCCGCCCATCGAGGTGATGACGAAGATCTGGCCGTCGCGCCGTTCGCGCAGGGCGGGCAGCACCGCCTTGATCGTGGCGACCGTGCCGAAGACGTTGACCTCGAACTGGCGGCGCAGGTCTTCCATCGACGACTCTTCGAAGGTGCCTTCGAGCCCGTAGCCGGCGTTGGCCACGAGCACGTCGATCTGGCCGAGTTCCTCCTCGACGGCCCGCACCGCGGGCTCGATCCGGTCGGCGTCGGTCAGGTCGAGAACGAAGGCGCGGGCGCGTTCGGGATCCAGCGCCACGAAATCGGCCGCGTGTGCTTCGGTGCGCACGGTGCCCGCGACGTGGTGCCCGGCGGCGAGGGCGCGGCGGGCGATGGCGCGGCCGAGGCCCGTGCTGACGCCGGTGATCAGGAATTTCTTGCTCACTGCGGAAGGTCCTTTCGGGGAAATCGGGCAGGACGGCATGGACCCCGCGGGTACGGCGGGGCCCGAGGCACAAGGGAAGATCAGGACTCGGCGAGAGGTGCGGGCTCACGGCCCCAGCTGGCCAGCAGCCGCAACCGTTCCTGCGAAGGCGAACCGGCCGGTGCGCTGTAGACGACCATCGACTGGCCCGGATCGGCGACCGCGGAGAAGATCTCGTACTGCAGTTCCAGATCGCCGACGACCGGATGGCGCAGGCGTTTCAGGCCGGTGCTGCGTTCCTGGACGCGGTGTTCCGACCACCACGCCGGGAACTCGGGCGAACGCATCATCAGCTCGCCGATCAGGTTGGCGATGTGCTGATTCCGCGGCTGCGCGGCGGCGGCCATCCGCAGCCCGTGCACGTAGTCGCGGGCGACGCGTTCCCAATCCCGCCACACGAGGCGGGCTCCCGGGTCCAGCAGCGTCCAGCGCGCCATGCTGCGTTCCCGCCGCGGCAGCCGCGCCACGTCGGGAAACAGCAAGGCCCACAACGCGTTCCCGCCGACGACCGTGAGGTTCCGGTCGCTGACGAACGCCGACGCCAGCTCCATCGAGTCCAGCACCTGCCGAAGCGCCGGGCGCAGCCGGGACGCGTGCTCGGCCCGGTCCAGGCGTTCAGCGGTGGCACCCGCGAGAGCGAACAGATGCCGCCGCTCGATGTCGTCGAAGCGCAGCGCGTCGGACAGGGCGGCCAGCACCTGCTCGGACGGCTGCCGGGCCCGGCCTTGTTCCAGCCGGGTGTAGTACTCGGTGCTCACCCCGGCCAGCTGCGCGACCTCGCCGCGCCGCAGGCCGGAAACCCGCCGTCCGCCGCCGGATCCGGCCGGAAGACCGAGGTCCTCCGGCATCAGCCCGGCGCGGCGGGCCCGCAGGAAATCGCCGAGGTCGTTCTTGCCCATGCCTCGAGTCTGCCTTCCGCGCAGTCGATCACCAAGGCGGTAGCTGGCCCTGTCAGTACTACCCGCCGGGCCGGGCGAGGATCACCGCGCGGGCGGCGAGATGCAGGGCCAGCCGTTCGTCCGGGCGCGACAGGTCGACGTGCAGCAACTGCTCGATCCGGCCGATCCGGGCGGCGACGGTGTTCCGGTGGATCCCCAGCACAGTCGCGGTTTCGGCGAGGGAGGACTCGGCGTCGAGGTACGCCGCGAGCGTGCGGATCAGGTCTCCGGGCGCCGGGGCCAGCGGGGCGAGCAACGCGCGCGCGGCCGGTTCGAAGGTGTCGGTGCGGGTCCATTCCAGGAGCAGCTGGGCCATGCCGAGTTGGTCCACGTGCAGGAAATGCCCGGTCTCCGGGCGGGTCGCGGCGAGGCGGGCGGCATCGGTGGCTTCGGCGACTGTCGCGGTGAGACCGTCGGCGTGCGGGCGGCCGACGCCGAGGTGGGCGTCGAGCGTGCGGCGCAGGTTGCGGTGCACGGCGCGCAGCCGCGCGGACAGCGCCCGCACCCGTTCCGCGGTCGGTTCCTGTTCGAAGGTGACCCAGCCGGTCCAGCCCTCGCCGTGTTCGACGGTGACCGCGTCGATCGACTCCGCCCGCAGCGCGCGCACTACTTCCTGCGTGCGGGAAACGGTGTCGACGTCGGCGGGGACGCCGATGCGCAGGCCGACGTGCCAGCCGCCGAGCCGCCAGCCCGCGTCGGCGGCGCGGCGGCGCAGGTCGGCGCCGGGTTCGGTGTCTTGGCGCAGCAGGTCGCCCAGCAGGGCGGACCGGGAACGGGCGTCGCGCTCCAGTTCGAGGCGGTGGGCCAGCAGCCAGCGCTGCACGGCGCCGGCGGCGACGGCCAGCGTCGCGGCGACGACGTCCGCGCGCGCGGCTTTCGCGCCGGTCAGCTCGGCGGCCAGCCAGACCGACGGCTGCGGCAGCACCGCGGGATGCGCGAGCAGGACACCGTCCGGGAGGGCGACGCGTTGCGGGACCGGCTCGTGCACCCGCACGCGGGCGGCCTCGGCGAGTTCTCCGGCGAGCACCTCGCCGCGGTCGTCGAGGACGGCGACGGGAGCGTCCAGCAGCCGCCGCAGCACGGTCACGATTTCCTCCGGCGGCCGCAGCCGCTCCCCCAGCGCCCGGTGCGCGGCGAGCACCGCGTCGGCGCGGTCGAGGTCCGGGGCGGCCAGCGCGAGGCGGGCGTCCACGAGCAGGTCGAGCGGATCGGCGGACGTGACGAGCAGCGGCACCGACAGCCGTTCGGCCAGAAGCCGGGACGCGGCGAGCGGTTCGGCTCCGGGAAGCAGGACCCCGGCGGCTCGGGCGTCCGCGCACCGGCGCAGGAGTGCGTCGATCTGCCAGTCGGAGCCGAGCGGACGGACGACCGCCACGAGTTCGCCGGCGGCGGGCGTGCCGGAGGCGTCCAGCGCGGCGGTGACTGTCCGGAGTGGACGGTCCAAACCGGACTCGCCGGAGCACACGCGGACCGGGCCGGCCCACGAGGGCAACGCGAGCAGCTGGCGGAGAATCACTGGGCGGCCACCGGATCGCAGTCGATTCCGTACGCGCGCGGTTCCAGCAGCGGACGGCGGCGCGGGTCGGTCCAGAACGGGGACGCGGCGAGGCAGACGACGTCCACCTCCACTCCGGCGCGGATCGCGTCGCACTGCAGCGGGACGCCGGTGCGGCGGTCGAGCACCGACAGCACGTCCGGAGTGGAGGCCACCGGCAAGCCGTCCCGCAGCGCCAGCAGGTACTCGTTCTCCATTTCCAGCCGCAGCAACGCGCCGTCGCGGTGGTCGGCCAGGGTCGCCGAACCGCGGCCGAACCCGGGATGGCCGTGCTGTCCGGGGCCGACGTGCCGCGACACCTCCAGCACCCGGCCGCGGGCGAGGACCCGGCCGTCGAGGGCGGTTTCCAGCGCGGCGAGGTCCGGGCCCTCCCCCGCGGCGAGCACCCGGGCGCCGAGGGCGAGCGCCTCGCCGGTCGTGCCGAGGACCGCGTGCCCGGCCAGTTCGCCGGCCGGGATCGGGGCCAGCGCGATCGCCGCCCAGCCGCCGGAGCTGGCCAGGAACGCGCGGATCCCGCTCTCGACCACCGGGGCGGCCGCGGCGGCGAGCACCACCACCCGGCCGCCGGGTTCGGCCATCGCCGCCGGGGCGACCCCGCGGCCGGTCGCGGCGACCGAGAGCTGGTCGAGCCGCGGCAGCCCGCGCCCGGACAGGTCGGCGTCCACGCAGGGCAGCCCCAGTTCCTGGGCGACGACCAGCGGAAGCAGGCCGTTGAGACCGCCGATCTCGATGGTCATCAGCGCCTGCGCGCGCTGCCCGGTCCAGCGTTCGATCGCCGCGATCGCCGAGGCGAATTCGTCGCCGCTCGGCAGCTTCTCGGCGAACGCGGCGGTCGCGCCGACGATGCCGACCGGAACGACCAGCGTGTCCGGCGGCAGCTCGGCGGCCGGGTGCACGACGGGTTCGCCGCCGGCTTCGGTCAGCCGCCGCAGCAGCACCGCCGCGGTGACGGTGTCCCCGCCCCCGCCGGACCCGAGCAGCGCGACGCCGCGTTCGAGAGCCGGCACGTCCGCGGCGGTGATGCGCATGGCTGGTCAGCGTATCAGCGGAAGCTGTAGCCGCCGTCCGGATACAGCGTCGAGCCGGTGGTGTAAGTGCTGGTGAACAGGTACAGCACGGCATCGGCCACTTCGGACTCCCGGCCGACGCGGTGCAGCAGCGTGTCCGCGCGGTACTGCGCGAAACTCGCCTCCCGCGCGGCGGCCGGGCGCCCGGCCCACAGGTTCCCGTCGATCGTGCCCGGCGACACGACGTTCACCCGGACCGGGGCGAGTTCCACCGCGAGCCCGCGGCCGAGCCCCTCGATCGCCGCGTTGCACGCGATGTACGCCGGGGCCGCGGCGGGCGGGCGCACGCTCGCCACGCCGGACATCAGCACCACCGACGCGTCGTCCGACAGCTTCGGCGCGGCGTGCTTCACCGCGTGGTACTGGCCCCAGAACTTCGTGACGAACGGGCTTTCCGCCTCCGCGTCGCTCAGGTCCCGCATCGGGCCGACGGTGTAGGACGCGGCGGGCGTGAACAGGTGGTCGACCCGCTCCAGCGCGCCGAAGAACTCGGCCAGCGACGCCTGGTCGGTGGTGTCGACCGCCTGCCAGGTCGCGGTCGGGCCCAGTTCCGCCGCGGCGGCCCGGAGCCTGTCGCCGGTCCGTCCGCCGAGGTGGACGAGCGCGCCCGCCGCGGTCGCGCGCCGGGCCACCTCCAGCCCGATCCCGGAACCGCCGCCGAGGATCACGACCACCCGGCCGTCGAGCGAATTCACGAAGCCACCTCCACGGGAACGAACTCGTGCGCCAGCCCGAAGGCCGCCGGGCCGAACGTGGCCAGCGCTTCCGGCGTGCGCATCAGCGGCGGCGTCGAAATCCCCACCACAGTGACGCGCTGGCCGTAGCGCAGCGTCTCCGTGGTGATCGGTTCGGCGGATTCCGCTTCCAGCACGCAGATCAGGTCGGGCACGAGGCAACGGACCTCGTCGTCGACGAGCGCCACCAGGTTTTCGTTCTGGAAAAGGATTTCCAGCTTGTGCTCGCCGTCGAACGACACCACCGCGGCACGGCCCCGGGCGAACCCTTCTTCGGTCCGTCGTTCCACATCGGACACTTTGCCGCGGAACAACACCCGCAAATGCGAGTACAACGTGTCGCTGAGCGCAGTCGCCAACGCATCGACGGGGTCGGCATTCTCTTCGCGGGCAAGGCGAATCGCCCGGCCGACCCGCAACGCCAGCGAGAGCGTCCGCGGCACCGCCGTGCGTTTCACGTCCGCGCCGCTCATCGAATACTCGGCGATGTGCGCGACCCCGCCGAGCCGGATGGTGATCCCGCGCGCGAGCCATTCCATCCGGCGGTTGTCGGCCCCGGTGTCGATCAGCGTCGTCTCGCCGCGCTCTCCGGCGATGCCCATCGGCGAACCCGGGACGCCGTACACGCCGAACGTTTCCATCTGCAGTTCCGGGAACGCCCGGCCCATGCCGTCGGCGTCGACCACCGGCAGCCCGAGCCGCGCGCCGACGACCAGCGGGATCATCGAGTTGATCCCGCCGCATTCGATCGGCATCGTCGCATCGGCCTTCGCGCCGAGGTGTTTTTCCAGCGCCCGCAAGGCAAGTTCCGGTTCGGCGCCGTTGGGGAGCTTCTCGTGCACGACGGTCGGCGCGCCCATTTACGCGGTCGGGATGACGAGGGCGTCGTCGTCCAGCTCGTCCGGGTCGAGCACGGTGACGGGTCCGTGCTCGCGGATCGCCTCGCGCACCAGCAGCCGCCCGACGTACGGGTCGCCGCCGCCCCCGGTGCCGAGGACGGCCGCGCCGCGGGCGAGGTCTTCGAGGTGGTCTTCGGTCAGGGTCCAGCTCATCCGGCGACCCCGATCGGATCGAGGTCGTAGCCGAAGTACCGCGGCCCGGCCAGCGCGATGCCTTCCGGAGTGTGCCAGCGCGGGTCCGCCGGGGCCGCGAGCACCGTGACCCGCTGGCCGTAGCGCAGGCCCTCGGTGGTGACGGCTTCGCCGGACTCGCGGTCGAGCGTGCAGATGAGGTCCGGCACCGAAGCGCACACCTCGCCGTCCACCTCGGCCACCAGGTGCTCGTTCTGGAACCGCAGCAGCATCTCCTTCCCCGCGTCACCGTCCATTCCGGACAGTCGCGCCTCGCCGCGGGCGAACCCGGTGACGGTGCGGCGGGCGACGTCCACGACCTTGCCGCTGAACAGCGTCCGGCCGCGCAGCCGCGCCACCACGCGATCCACCGGGTTCTCGTGCTCGTCGCGGGCTTGGCGCACCAGTGCGCCGAGTTCCGCGCACAGGGTCAGCGTGCCGGGCACCATCGACTCGCGGGCCTGCGCGCCGGACATCGCGTAGTTGCTGATCATCGCCGAGCAGCCCATGTCGATGGTCGCCGACCGGGCCAGCCGCTCGGCCCAGTGATTGTCCACAGTGTCCAGTACGCCGCGGTTGCCCTTCTCGTCCGCGATGGACATCGGGGTCGCGCGGATTCCGTACAGGGTCGGCAAAACCATCTGCAGTTCCGGGAACGCGCGGCCCATGCCGTCCGCGTCCACCAGCGGCAGCCCGAGCTGCGCCGCCGCGACGACCGGGATCAGCGAGTTCACGCCGCCCGCCTCGGCGCAGGCGATGTGCGTGAGTTCCTTGCCCAGGTAGGTGGCCAGCGTCCGGGCGGCGAGCCCGACCTGTTCGGCGGACGGCAGTTTCTCCACCATCACCGTCGGCGCGCCCATCATCGCGACCGGCAGCACCACGGCGTCGTCGTCCAAATCGGACAGCGACACCAGCGGGACGGAACCGTGCTCGCGGACCGCGGCATGCGCCAGCAGCCGGCCGATGTACGGGTCTCCCCCGCCGCCGGTGCCGAGGATGGCCGCGCCGCGCGCGATGTCGTCCAGGTCGTTCGCAGTGATCTCAGCCATCGTTTTCACGCCCCCAGCTGCAGGTCGCCGACCGCCTTGACCCGGATCCGGGTGGCGTTGCCGGGCAGGTACGGGATCGGCACCTCGTCGAAGTCGACGATGCCGACGGACGCCGGGCTCGCCCCGGCCGCGACCGCGCGGTCGACGGCCTCCTGCTTCGCCTCGTCCACCACGGCCTCGCGGCGGCCCGGCTCGATCACGTACACCCGGTCGACCTCGCCGCCGATCTGCGCGATCGCCGCGCCGATCGCGTTGGCCACCGCGTAGTGGTCCGGGCGGCGGACCTCGCCGGACCCGGCCAGCTCGTCCGGCAGCAGCACCGAACCGCCGCCGACGGCGACCACCGGAAGCGGCTCGGACGACGTGCGCATCCGGTCCACGACGTCGGAAACGTCCGCCGCGATCCGGTCCAGCGCGGCCTTCACGAAGTCCCGGCCGAGGTGCGCGACCAGCGCCGGGTCGCCGATCTCGGCGCGGCCGGCGGCGACCGCGATGTCCGTGGCGGTCAAGGTGTCTCCGCCGAACACGAGCGCCTTCGAGGTCAGCTCGTAGCCGACGGAATCCGGTCCGACGGTCACGCCGGCCGCGTCGCCGCGGACCCGGCTGCCGCCGCCGATGCCGATCGAAAGGACGTCCGGCATCCGGAAGTTCGTGCGGATCCCGGCCACGCTCACGTCCGTGGTCGCCTCGCGCGGGAAACCCTGCCGCAGCACGCCGACGTCGCTCGTGGTGCCGCCGACGTCGACCACCGCGCACGTGTCCAACCCGGACAGCACCGCCGCGCCGCGCATCGAGTTGGTCGGACCGGACGCGAAGGTCGCCACCGGGTAGCGACGGGCGAAGTCGACGTCCATCAGCGTGCCGTCGTTCTGGCTCAGGTACAGCGGCGCGGTGATGCCCGCGCCGGTGACCGACGCGGCCAGCCCGTCCACGATGTGCGCCGCCAGCTCGCGCAGCGCGGCGTTGACGACGGTCGCGTTTTCCCGCTCCAGCAAGCCGATCCGGCCGATTTCGTGGGACAGCGAGATCGCGACGTCCGGCAGCTGCGCGGAGAGGATCTCCGCCGCCCGCGCCTCGAACTCCGCGTTCACCGGCGAGAACACCGACGTGATCGCGACGCTGCGCACCCCGGCCGCGCCCATGTCGTCGGCGGCCTTGCGCAGTTCGCTCTCGTCCAGTTCGGCGATGTGCCGTCCGTCGAACTCGTGGCCGCCGTGCACCAGGTAGCTGCGCCCGGACACCGCGTCGACCAGCCGCTGCGGCCAGTCGACCATCGGCGGCAGCGACGCGCCCGCGGGCAGGCTGAGCCGCACCGCGGCGGTCGGGGCCAGCCGGTGCGCCTCGACGAGCGCGTTGATGAAGTGCGTGGTGCCGATCATCACCGCCCGCACCGCGGCCGGGTCGAACGCGCGCTGCCGCTGCAGCCCGTCGATCGCGGCGACGATGCCCGAGGTGACGTCCTCGGTGGTGCTGGTCTTGACCGAGGCGAGCACCTCGCGGCCGTCCAGCAGGACCGCGTCGGTGTTGGTGCCGCCGACGTCGATGCCGATGCGCACGGGATTTTCCTTTCGGTTCGGGGAATCAGGCGGCCGGGGCCGGTTCGGCGTCCGCGGTGGCGCTCTTGCCGACCCCGCGGACCAGGCCGAGCTTCCCGGCGGCCACGTACAGAACGAAAGCGACGACGAGCGAGTTGATGCTGGGCAGGCCCCAGTCGACGAACTCGCCGAACAGCGCGGCGGCGATCCAGACGACGATCGTCGCGGGCACCCACACCGGGGCGGCGGTGGGCACCGCGCCCCGCGCCCGGGCCTCCTCCAGCTCGCCGCGCCACTGCTTCACCACGAAGTACTCGGCGACCATGATCCCGGCGACGGGCGGGAAGGCGACCCCGAGCACGGTCAGGAAATCGGTGAACTTCGAGAGGATCCCGGCCGCGGCGAGCACGCTGCCCACCACGCCGAGCACGGCGGTGACCAGGCCGCGGTGCGCCCGTTTCCCGGAGACGGTGCCGATGAAGTTCACGACGCCGAGCCCGGACGAGTACAGGTTCCAGTCGTTGATCTTCATCGTGCCCGCGATGACGATCAGCAGCCCGACCCAGCCGACCGACGACGTGACGATCGCGGTGATCTGCGCCGTGCCGACCGCGTGCGCGAGCAGCACGCCGGCCAGGCCGATCACGTACTCGCCGAGGGTGACGCCGACGAGCGTCTGCTTGACGACGTCGCCGGTGGTGCGGTTGAACCGGGTCATGTCCGGCGTGATCACCGCGCCGACGATGAACCCGCCCGCGACCAGCGTGGTGCCCTGCAGCAGGGACAGCGGCGGGCCCGGCGGCGCGGACGCCACGAGCGCTCCGAGGTCGTGCCGGGTCAGCTCGGACACCACCGACCAGCCGACCAGGATCAGGAACGCGGGCACCATCAGGTAGGCCGTCCACGCCATCGAGTGGAAGCCGCGCACCACGATCGCGGTCACCACCAGTCCGAACACGAGCGCCCATCCCCATTCCGGCAGTCCGCCGACCAGCGCGGCGAGCCCTTGCGCGGACACCGCGGACTGGATGCCGAACCAGCCGATCAGGCTGATCCCGATGGCCAGCCCGATGAGCGCGGAGCCGCCGCGGCCGAAGCCGGTCCAGCGCGCGATCATCGAGGTGGTCAGGCCCTCGCGGACGCCGATGACGCCGACGAGAATGGTGATCAGTTCGAGGATGACCGAGCCGAGCGTGAACGCCAGCACGGCGTTGCCGAAGCTCATCCCGAAGCCGATCGTCGCGCCGAGGAGGAACTGCGACAGCGCGGAAACCTGGCCGAACCGCTGCACGGCGACCGACCACCACGAGTAACGGGCGGAATCGGGCACCCTGGTCAGCGCGTAATCGTCGACACCGACAGCCGAGGCCATGGCGACTCCTCATCCAGGAGGGGAACGGGTTCCCAGCACCGTAAGCAGCGGCTTCGGCGAGGTCACCGTGCGATCTGCACAACCGGACAGGCCCGGCTGTGCGAGTCGCACCTTCAGCCGACCAAGGCGTGGACAGCCTCGTACGCGAAAGCCGCCGCGCCGACGCCCGCCGCGACGCTGACCACCACGTTCGCCGCCGCGGCGAAGTAAGCCCGGCGCTCGGCCAGCCGGACGGTTTCGTAGCTGAAGGTGCTGTACGTCGTCAACGCACCGCAGAAGCCGGTGCCGAGCAGTGTGTAGACCGCCGAGGGCAGCGCGGTCCCGGCGCCGGCGAGCCCGCCGAGCAGGACACAGCCGAGCAGGTTGACGGTGAAGGTGCCCCACGGGAACAGGCTCTGGTGCCGGGATTGGACGGCCCGGTCGGTCAGGTACCGCATCGGCGCTCCGACCGCGGCGCCGAGGAAAACGAGGAGCACGGTCATCAGACAGCCGCCTTCGCTGGGACCAGCTTGCGGGTGAGCGCGTGTCCCAGCAGGACGGCGAGCAGCGCGGCGGCGAGCGTTCCGCCGAGGTAGGCGAAGGCGAGCGGCACGGTGTCCGGCTGGAGCAGGTTGCGCGCTTCGACCGCGTACGTGGAGAAAGTGGTGAAGCCGCCGAGGATGCCGACGCCGAGGAACGGCCGCACCAGGCGGTGCGCCGACCATGCCTCGGTGACCAGCACCATCAGCACGCCGATGAGGAAGCAGCCTCCGACGTTCGTCCAGAAGGTCGCCCACGGGAAGCCGCCGCTTTCGGTGGGCAGGGCCTGCGCGAGGCCGTAGCGGGCGAGCGCGCCGAGCCCGCCGCCGAGCGCGATCACGCCGAGCACCGGCCCGCGGTGCCGGACGAGTTCGCGTTGCTGCGCGGGATCCCGGAGGTCGACGTCCGGGTCGAGAGGTTCTTCGGGCACAGTCTTCTCCTACTCCACGGGCTGGGTCGCCGTTCGAGCAGGGACTGTCGGCGGCCAAGACCGCGGTTGTCCGGGCGATGCCCGGAGCGGCGAGCCCCACCGCCGCGCGCATGCGAGCCTACTCGATCAGTTTCCCGCCTCCCGCAACGCGGTCAGCGCCGGACCGAACATAGTGGACTTGATCGCGCCGAGCGTGCCGCGGTCCTTGCCCGCCAGCGGAGCGACTCGTTCCGCGGCCTCCGTCCGCAGGTCTTCCAGCGCGGCGGTCGCGTCGACCAGGCCGAGCGCTTTCGCTTGCGGACCGCCGAACCTGCTCCCCGTGGTCATCGACGCGACCGCGGCGGCCGGGGTGAGCTTCGCCTGGACGAGCGCGGCCATGCCCGGGGTGAACGGGAGGTTGAGGTCGGCCTCGGGGAAGCAGAAGTAGCCCCGGTCCTCGCGCATGACGCGGAAATCGTGGGCCATCGCGAGCATCGCGCCGCCGCCGAAAGCGTGCCCGTTGACCGCGGCGATGGTCGGGACCGGCAGTGCGAGCACGCGAGCGAAGAGTTCGTGGATGCTCGTGACGTACTTGCCCGCTTCGTCGGGATGGCTGGTGAGCCAGTCGAGGTCGAGGCCGTTGGAGTAGTACTTGCCGCTGCCGATCGTGACGAGCGCGGCGGGTTCCTTGCCCGCGGTGACCGTGTCGAGGTGCGTGTGGACTTCTTCCAGCCATGGTGGCGCGAAACGGTTTTCGTCCGCGCCGAAGTCGAGCACGTGGACCGGGCCGGTGGCGGAGAGGGTGGGCATGTCAGTCCTTTCTGGACTTTTTCGGCGGTTCGAGGGCGAGGATCGCGCGGACGGCCGCGGCCAGCCGTTCCCGGCTCGCCGCGGTGGCGGGCCCGGTGGCGAGTTCGCGGCGGAGCAGGGCGGTCGGAAGGTCCACGACGCAGGCGGTGATCACCTCGACGGCCGCTCCGTCGCCGCGGTTCCAGAGCTGCCGGGCGAGCCGGACGAGGAGGCGGACCAGGCGTTTGTCCAAGGCGTGCAAGGCTTCCGCGAGTTCTTCGGGCAGTTGAGGGCCCAGCACGCGTTTGGCCGGAACGGCGATCATCATCCGCGCGGCGTCCGGACGGGCGTCGGCGACCACCGCCGGGGTGTCGGCCGCCGCGACCACCGCTTCGACCGGGTTCGGCGCTTCGTCGACGAGCCGCTCTTGTTCGTCGAGGAAGAAAGTGGCGGCACGGAGCCAGGTCTGGCCGATCAGCGCGGGAAGGTTGGCGAAGGCGTGGTAGATCGTGCTGTTCGGGACGCCCGCTTCCTGGGCGAGCTTCCGGACGGTGAGCGCCTCGGGGCCGGTGTCGGCGATCAGGCGCTCGGCGACGTCGAGGATCAGCTCGGGGTCGTGGATCCGGGGGCGGGGCATGGCCCGGATAGTAATGGAGCGGATGCTCCAAAACTAGGGCGGAGTGATGCGCGGCTCAGGGGTCGCGAGCGCGACCCCCGCGCTGGACAGCTCTCCGCCGACGAGACGGGGGCGCGTCAGTCCGCGACGTACAGACAATCCCGCCCGTCGCGAGCGGTCGCGTCCGGGTCGTCCAGCCAGCGGCCGCCGTCGGCCAGGTAGCGGAAGCGCAGCCGCGCGCCGGGCGGGACCTCCACCGCGGCCGAGCGCGTGCCGTTCGAGCGTTTGCGGAGTTCGTGGCGGCCCGGCTGCCAGTCGTTGAAGTCGCCGACCACGCTCACCGGGCCGGGCGGGGTGTCGAGCGGCAGGACGAACGTCACCCGGCGGGCCCCGGAGCCGGAGGCCCGGCTGGTCTTGATCACGGCGGTTTCCCTTTCCCGTTCCGGCGGATCGGACGTGCTGGATCGTTTCACGACCGGCGCCGGAAACCCGGACGCGGCCGGTGCCGCGTCCGGGTGAAAACCGGGGTCAGGTGGTGGAAACGTCGTCCAGCTGCTCGGCCGCCGGGCGCACCGGGAACAGGTCGCCGCCGGGCGGGACGGGGACGCGGCCGACCGCGGCGCGGGCCTTCCAGTCGCCCGCGTCCGCCGCGGCGTGCACGCTGTCGAGGGCGGCGTACTGGATGAAATGGATGTCCGGCAACGGCCAGGGCGCGGCGCCGGTGGCCGCCGGGAGCAGGTGGTCGACGGCGGCGAAAATGCTGCCGCCCCGCGGATTCCGGTACGACCACAGGTCGACGCCCAGGTGCTTGCCCAGCTGCGCGAGGCGAGTCAGCGCGACCAGGTTGAACGTGTGGTAGTGGTACGTCCGCGTGCGGGTGGACTCCTCGGGCTGGCCGCCGTCCGCGGCGATCTGGTGGTCGATCCGGGCCTTGCCGGAGTCGCGGACGATCTGGCGGGCGAGGTCGCGCTGCCCGACGTAGCTGGCGGTCGCGGCGGTGAGCAGGTCGTAGAAGGTGCCGTGGTTGTTGGCCGCCTTGGCCTCGTCGGTGCCGTTCTTGCTGGTGCGCAGCCAGGTCAGGAAGTCGGCCGACCAGCCGCGGAACGCCTTGCCGTCGGCCTTCGTCCAGCCGGGCGCGCCCGCGTCGAGGATCCGGGCGGCGTCGAGGACCTGGGTGAAGGTGTAGGAGAACTCGATGATGCCGATCCCGCGCCCGTCGGTTTTGCACGGGATGCCCTGCGCGAAGTTCAGGTTCGGGTTCATTTTCGTTGCCGCGTCGAGGAACCAGGTGCGCAGGTCGAGCGCGGCGCGCTGGGCGTACTCGGCCTTGCCGGTGTAGAACCAGGCGAGCGAAAGCTGGTAGATCGAGTTGAACGCGACGAGCCGTTCGGCCTTGTCCGGCACGTTCTTCATCTCGGGGTTGACCTGGCCGTCGCGGTCGACGTACGGGCAGCCCTGCGGGTTCTCCGGCGTTTTCGGCTGGCTGGGCCAGTAGTACGGGGCGAGGCTCAGGTAGTCGTGCTTGTCGCCGCTCGGCGGGACGCGCTCCTTGTCGACGACCGTCCACGGGCCCTTGGTCAGCGCGTCGTCGGCCTGCTTCAGCAGATTCGACAGCGACGCGCGCAGGGTCGGGTTCCCGGCCATCAGGCCGATCTTGTTGCCTGCCAGGCGAACGCCGTCGAGCACCACGGTGTCCGGCACGCAGACGAACGAGCACGAAGAAGGCGCGGGCGCGGCGGTCGCCGCTCCGGCAGTGGTCGCGAGCAGGCCCGCGACCGTCGTGAGAACCGCCGCGAGACGACGCGGACGGGAAGACCGGGAAGGAGGCAGCACCGCAACTCCGTTCAAGAATATGAATACTCCACAGATATGTGAACTGAGATTGAATAACCGAACGCGGGCGGTCGCGTCAAGAGGACGTCACGCGCGGCGGCCGCGCCGGACCGGGTTCCGGAGGGTGCCGATCCCCTCGATCATGATGGTGACCTCGTCGTCTGCTTCGAGCGTGACGTCCGGGCCGGGAACGGCGGATGTACCGGTGGCCAGGACGGCGCCGCGCGGGAAAACGTCGCCGCGGTAGAGCCAGCCGACCAGCTCCGCGAGCCGCCGACGCAGCCGCGAGGTGGACGTCTCCCCCGCCCAGAGCAGTTCTCCGGCGCGGTGGATCGTCACGGTGATGCCGAGCGCGTACGGGTCCGGGATCTCGTGCGCGGGCACGATCCACGGCCCGGCCGCGCAAGAACCGCGGTACGTCTTGGCCTGCGGCAGGTACAGCGGGTTCTCGCCTTCGATGCTGCGCGAACTCACGTCGTTGACGATCGTGTACCCGACGATCTCGCCGTTCGCGTTGCACACCAGCGCCAATTCGGGTTCCGGAACGTCCCAGGAGGAATCCTCGCGCACGCCGATCGGCTCGCCCGGCCCGCGCACGCGGTGCCCGATGCTCTTGAAGAACAGCTCCGGCCGCTCCGCCTCGTACACCCGCGCGTAGACGTCGGCGTCGCCGCTCTCCTCCATCCGGGCCTCGCGCGACACCGCGTAGGTGACTCCGGCGGCCCACACCTCGGTGTCGTCGTCGACCGGCGCCCGTGGCTCGACCGGTTCGCCCGGGGTCAGCTCGATCGCCAGCGCCTCGGCGAAGTCGTCGGCGGGCAGGGACAGCAGGGAGCCGAGCGTGATGCCGGTCGGGAGCGCGCCGGCGGATTCGCCGTCGGTGACCTGCCAGCCGGCGGCGGTCTTCACGAGGCGGCGCATCAGTGCGAATCCCTCGGCACTGCGGAACCGCGGGCGCCGTGCAGGAAATCGAAGTCCGCGCCGAGGTGCGCCTGGGTGACGTGCTCGCGGTAGAGCCAGGCGTATCCGCTGCGGTACGGGCTTTCCGGCGGGGTCCACGCCGCGCGGCGGGCGGCGAGTTCGTCGTCGGGAACGTGCAGGGTCAGCCGGCGCGAGGGGGTGTCGAGCGTGATCCGGTCGCCGGTGCGGACGAGCGCGAGCGGGCCGCCGACCGCCGATTCCGGGCTCACGTGCAGCACGACCGTGCCGTAGCCGGTGCCGGACATCCGGCCGTCGCAGATCCGCACCACGTCGGCGATCCCCTGCTCGAGCAGCTTCTTCGGCACCGGGACGTTCGCCACCTCCGGCATGCCCGGGTAGCCCTTCGGGCCCGCGCCGCGGATGACGAGGACCGTGTCAGGGGTGACCGGCAGGTCCGGGTCGTCGGCCACGCGGTGGTAGTCCTCCGCGGTGTCGAACACGAGCGCCGGACCGGTGTGCGCGAGCAGCTCCGGCGACGCGGCCGACTGCTTCAGCACCGCGCCGTCCGGGGCGAGATTCCCGGTGAGCACAGCGGTTCCGGTGCCGGGCGGCTGGAACGGCGCCTCGACCGTGGTGATCACGTCGTCGTTCCAGCACTTCGCGGGTTCTCTCGGCTTGCCGGCGACCGTACGGACGTCGGTGCGCAGAAGCCCGGCTTCGGCGAGCCTGGTCAGCACGACGGGAATGCCTCCCGCGTAGCAGAAGTCCTCCATCAGGAACCGGCCCGAGGGCATCAGGTTCACCAACGTGGGGACAGCTCGGCCCAGCTCGTCGAAGTCGTTCATCGCGAGCGGGACGCCGACGCGCCCGGCCAGCGCGAGAAGGTGCACGATCGCGTTGGTGGACCCGCCGATCGCGGCGTTGACGCGGATCGCGTTCTCGAACGCCGCGCGGGTGAGGATCGCCGACGGCTTCAGGTCTTCCTTCACCAGCGCGACAATCCGCTGACCGGCGGCCTGCGCGGTCTCGAAGCGCCGTGCGTCGACCGCGGGCCAGGTCGCCGAACCGGGCAGCTGCATGCCGAGCGCTTCGGCGAGACAGGCCATCGTCGAGGCGGTGCCCATCGTCATGCAGTGGCCGTTCGAGCGGGCCATGCAGCCTTCGGCGAAGAAGCACTCCTCCTCGGTCATCCGGCCGGCTTTGACTTCTTCCTCGAACTTCCAGACGTGCGTGCCCGAGCCGACGTCGCCGCCGCGGAACTTGCCGTTGAGCATCGGGCCGCCGGTGACCATCACCGCGGGCAGGTCGGCGCTCGCCGCGCCCATCAGCATCGCCGGGGTCGTCTTGTCGCAGCCGGAGAGGAGGACGACGCCGTCGAGCGGGTTGGCGCGGATCAGCTCCTCGACCTCCATCGCCATCAGGTTGCGGTAGAGCATCGCGGTGGGGCGCATGAGGGTCTCGCCGGTCGCCATCGTGGGAAACGCGAGCGGGAAGCCGCCCGCCTGCCAGACGCCGCGTTTGACCGCCTCGGCGACGCGGTCGAGGTGGACGTTGCACGGGGCCAGCTCGGACGCGCTCACCGCGATCCCGATCACCGGACGGCCGTCGAGCACCTCCGGGCCGAAGCCCTGGGACCGCATCCACGACCGGTGGATCGTCCCCGCCCGGCCGGACGCCCCGAACCACGCCGCGCTGCGCACCCGCCGACTCCCTTCTCCGGATCCTCCTCGATACCCGATCGGGCGGATCCTGGCAATCGGCTGAGAAATCCGGTGAACCGGACACTTCGCGCGGGCGCGGGACGTTGGGAGGGGTGAGAACGCTGCCGGAGACGCGAGGTGTGCGATGAGCCTGATCGGGACCCTGGTCGGGTACGTCCTGACCGTGTTCGTCGTGGTGCTGGTGGTGCGGATGGTCCTGGACTGGACCCGCCTCGCGGCGACCGGGCCCGCGTGGCTGGGGCAGGTGCGCCGGATCAGCCACCGCGCGACCGAGCCGGTGCTCGCCCCGGTGCGCCGGGTGCTGCCGCCGATCCGGGCCGGCGGGGTGGGATTCGACGTGGCGTTCACGGTGGTGTTCGTCGCGGCGCTGGTGGTGCGGTCGCTCGCGTTCGCGTTGTGAGGACGGCCGGGTGCCGGTGAGACGTTGTGAGGACGGCGGAGTGCCGGTGAGACGGCGTCGTGAGCGGGCGGTTTGCTGCCGTCTCGCCGCTGCTGGGCGTGGTCGTGCCGCTGACGGTGCCGGGGCGGGCGTGAGCGGGTGGTTTGTCGTGACAGCCGTGGTCCGGGTTTAGCTGTGGGACCGGGCGCCGCGTCGCTGCCAGCGGTCGGAGACGTTGTCGTCGGCGTAGTGATCGGTCAGGCCAGCCACAACCACCAGGTCAGGTTCCGGCCGCGGTTGAGCAGGTTCTTCCCGCGTCCGCGAGCCGGTGAGGTGTGCTGGCGGGGCCGCTGGGCCCGGCGCTGAGCGTCAGCCGGGTTTGCCGCTGGCGACCGGGGCGGGTTCGTCGTCGCGGCGGCGGCGGGCGGTCCAGGAGTCGTAGCCGCGCATGAGGAAACGGTGCGCGGGGCGTTCGACCAGCCGGGTGAGGGCCCAGCCCAGGAGGACGCCGGCGGCGATCATCCCGGCGGTCTGCAGGAGCGGGTCGGCGCCGAGGCCGGACAGCCAGTGCAGCACGAGGTAGCCGATCGCCTGGTGGATCAGGAAAACGCCGTAGGAGACGCCGGCGAACCAGGTGATCGCGCGCTGGGCGAACGCCGGGAGGAACCGGTTCCAGTCCGGGCCGGCCGCGGCGAGCGAGATCACCGCGATCCCGGCCGCGATGCCGAGCGTCGAACCCCATTCGACCTTGATGCCGCCCGGCGTGACGGCCGCGCCGTGCAGGGCGTGCGCGGCGACGCAGAGGACCTCCAGCAGGACGAATTCCGCCGTGGAAACGCGTTTTGTCGTCCAGAGCCGGACCGCGATGCCCGCGACGAACAGGTGCCAGCGATGGAACCCGAACCCGTCCACGACGACGCGGTACCACTCGGGCGGCCCGGCGATGCGCAGCGGCCACTGCGCGAGCGGAACGAGCAGGGCAGTCCACATCACGACGCGGAACTTGCGGCCGTGGCCCCAGCTGCCGCGGTAGAGCAGCGCGGCGACGGTGAACGCCATGAGCTGGAGGGGAATCGTCCAGTGGGAGCCGTCGAGGAAGGGGAAGTCGGCGGGTTTCCAGTTCCAGAGCATCAGGAGGTTGCCGGCGAGGTCGCCGAAGCGCGGGCTGAACCAGCCGGGCGGCGACAGGTACCGCAGCGCGAAGTAGATCGCCACGACCGCGGCGAGAAACGGCGGCAGCAGCCGCGCGATCCGCCCCCACCAGTACCGGCCGAGCGGCCCCCGCCCGATCGTGACGGCGGCGAAGTACGCGGAAATCACCAGCAGCAGGCTCGCCCCGATCTGATGCGAGAACACGAACCGCCGCGGCCCCAGCTCGGGATGCACGACGACGCTCATGAAGGTCGCGTGGTACAGCAGCACCAGCACGACGCACCCACCGCGCACGAGGTCCCAGCTGATCCGCCGGTTCCCCGAAGACACGCTCACCGGACGGAACGAGGACACGCGCGCCACCGTAACTGGTGCCGTCCGCGCGACGGGGAGGGACCCTCGGGCGTGTCGGCAGGGGCATTTCCGGTACAGGGCGCGGGTTCGCGGCCTCGGGATGGAGAAAACCCGTGGTGGCAGAGGGGTTTCCGCCGGACCGGTTGGTCGACGGTCGCCGGGCAGGTGTTGCCGCGCGGTGCTGTCGGGTTCCGGTGAGCGAGAGGTTTTAGGTTGGGGCCAGCGGGATTCACCCGTTGGATGTGACGGACGAATGCTTGCTTGGTGCCGCTGCGCGGACGAGAGGTAGCGATTCGCGGCGTGGCTGAATCGGTCTTGCAGGCACGTTTGCCGCCGACGCGGGGGCGCTCGGCCGGGTTGCGCGCTGGCTCGGGATTCCGCGGGAACCGTTCGCGGGCGGTCTACGGGGTCGGCTGCGCGCCTCGCAGTGACCGGTCGACGCGCGACGGCGAGCCAAGCGCTCCAACCGGTCCGGCTGCGCGCCGTGCTGCGCAGTGACTGGGCGACGCGCTGCAGCGAGCCCAGCCTCCAACTGGACCGGGCCTGCCGCGCTCCGCAATGACCGGCCAACACGCGACGGCGAGCCAAGCGCTCCACCTGCGTCCGGCTGCGCGCTGCGCTTCGCAGTAACCGGCCGATGCGCTGCGGCGAGCTGAGCGCTCAAGCTGGTCCGGCAGCTGCGTCCGGGTATTCGAGGAGCGCGCGCTGGCCTCGTGGGGTGCTAGAGTGAATGAATGGTTCATTCATCGAACTCGCGTCGGGCGGACCGGACCGAGCAGCAGCGGGAGAACATCCTGCGTGCGGGCCGGGCGGTTTTCGCCGAACGGGGCCCGCGGGCGACGATGGCGGACATCGCCGCGGCGGCGGGTGTGAGCCAGGGGCTGGCGTACCGCTATTTCGCCTCCAAGGAAGAGATCTACCGCTACCTCGCGGACCAGGCCGTGCAGGCAGGGGCGGCGGAACTCGCGGGGGTCCAGGACGTTCCGGCCACGGCGGGCGAGCGGCTGTTCCTGCTGGTGACGAAGATGGTCGAGATGCGCGCGGCGGATCCCGAGACCTTCCGGCTGCTGGACCATGTGCTGCACGGAGCCGCCGACGACCTCCGGGCCTCAGCCCAGGCGCGCCGGGCGGACTTCACCGGCCTGCTGCGAACGCTGATCGTCGAAGGCCAGCGGGACGGGGAGGTCGCCGCCGGGGACCCGGACCAGCTGGCCGCCGCGATCGCCGCGATGCTCGAAGGGCTGGCCAGGCTGGCGGCGGACAGCGAGCGGACGGCGTTCCCGGACGCCGAGATCGTTCTGCGGATGCTCCGGCCGCCCGCAACCGCCGACGGGGCGGCGTGATGACCGGCCGCGGCCTCCGGAGAGGCAGCGTGACGGCCGCCCGCAACCTCCAGCGGGGCAGCCTGACGGCCCCCGCGACCACCGGCGGGGCAGCGTGACGGCCACCCACGACCTCCAGCGGGGCGCGTGATGACCGCCCACGACCGCCGACGGGACGGAGTGGTGGCCGGGGGCAGGTCTCCGTTCGGAGTCGTGTGGGGCCAGGTTTACGGCATGGAGCACCGGCTGGCCTCGCACCGGGCGGAGGTGTTCCTGCCCCAGGCCCGCGCTCTGGGCGCGCGGCTGACCAGGCTGTTCCTGTACTGGGGGCAGCTGGAGCCCGCGCCGGGCCAGTACCGCTGGGACGCGCTCGACGCCTATGCCCGCCAGCTCGAACCCGGCGACGAGGCGTGGGTGATGCTGGCCAGCAGCTCTCCGTGGGCGACGCGCACGCCCAGCTCGATCATCCCCTCCTCCCCCGCGACCGACCCGGACAGCTATTACCGCTTCGTGCGCACCGCGGTCGAGCGCTGCCGAGGCCGGGTCCGGTACTGGCAGATGGAGTTCGAGATGAGCGGCCCGTTCTTCTGGGCCGGGACCGCCGCGGAGTACGTCGCGCAGCTCGCGGTCTTCCGCCGCGCGGTCAAGGACGCGGACCCCGCGGCGCGGATCGTGCTGGCCGGATTCCTCGACGGCGACTACGAGGCCTCCGCCCTCGAACAGGAGCGGGCCGCGTTCAGCGACCACCTCCTGCGCGCCGGCGCGGACCTGTTCGACCTCCTGGACCTGCACCTCTACCACGACGCCGAGACGATCCCGGCGACGATCCAGCGATTCCGCAACGCCATGCGGACGCACGGCTGCGAGCGCCCGATCTTCGTCGGCGAGTGCAACGGCCCCGGGTTCACCCAGTTCCCCGAGAACGCCGAGGTGATGCCGGACGTGCTGCGCGCGATGCACAGCCTGGCCGCCTCCGTCCAGGCTGCCGACCCCGCCGAACAGGCGCGCTACACCGAAGACGAGCACGCGACGATGCGCGCGCTGTACGCCCGGATGGCCGAATTGCCGCCGCAGACGCAGATGTTCATGGAAGGCTGCTCGGCCGAGCTGGAGCGCAAACGACACCGCGTCAACTGCCGCGAACTCGTCATTCGTGCCGTGCTCGCTTTGGCCAGTGGTGTCGAGCGGGTGTGTTGCTTCGCGCTCGCGCCCGACGTCGCAGGGAAACCCGACCACGTCCTCAACCTGCTGTTCGGCAAGTACAACCTGATGGGTTACGCGGACGGCGCACTGACCGAGCGATACCCGTCCGCGGACGCCTTTCAACGCCTGGCGGCTCGCCTGGACGGAGTGCGGGAGGTGCGCCGCCGCGACCTCCCCGGGCATCCCGAGGCACGCGTGTTCGACGTGGACCGCGCCCCCGGCCCGCCACTGACCATCGCCTGGGAGCGGCGGGACGCCTTCACCGGAGAGGATGCGCCTCCTACGCGGATCAGCTGGCCGTGGCCGTACGGGGCGGCCCACGCGGTGGACGTATTCGGCGCGACCGTGCCCGCCTCCGTTTCGGACGCGACCCTGCGCCTCCCGCTGTCGAACACACCCGTCTACGTCCAGCCCAGCCCGGCGCGGTCCTGAACACGCGGACGTGCGGCGGACCGGATGTCCGGGCGAAGCCTCGGCTGGATCGGGCGGGCGATCGCCCGGTCTCCGCGCTCGGCTGAACGGCGGCTCGCTACGCCCGAGCCGCTGCACCGGCTCCCTCCCCGGTGCCGGGCTCCGGGTCGCGATCCCGCGCTGGCACCGCGACCCGCACTGCATCGTCGGGCTACGCCCAAACCGCCGCACCGATTCGCTCGCCCAGCGACGGACGCCGAGCCATGATCCCGCACTGGCATCGCGACGCGCACCGCTGCACCTGATGCCGCCCAAACCACCGCGCCGGATCGCTCCCCGGTGACGGGCACCGGGGAGGGACCCTGCAACAGCGCCGCGACCGCAGAGTTGCGCCCGAGCCGCTGCGCCGGGGTCCCTCGCTCAGCGACGGACCCCGGGACACGATGCCGCGCTAGCACCACGCGACTCCTCGCTGCATCGTCCGGCTCCGAAGACAGGCTTCCCGGCGGCAAGCGACCAGCGACCGGCGATCAGCGACAAGCGACAAGCGACAAGCGACGGTCTCACGCGCCAGCCTTGAAGGACACCTCCTTCGTGGCCACCGTTCCCGCCGTACGGCCGGGGGCCGTTTGGTGGTTCCAGTACAGGTTCGTGTGCGCGATGACCTGCTCCGGCGGCGGCGCGCCCCAGTTGGTGAGGTCTTCGGTCGTGTGGGCGTCGCCCACCAAGGTCGCGTCGTAGCCTCGGGCGAAGGCTCCGTGCAGGGTGGAGCGAATGCAGGCGTCCGTCTGGGCTCCGCTCACCACCAGGTGTCCTACGCCCAGCCCGGCGAGTACCGACTCCAGGGTGGTGTCTTCGAAGGAGTCGCCGTATTCCTTCTCCACCAGGGGTTCGGCGGGCGCGGGCTTCAGCTCCGGGACCAGCTCCCATTCGGGGCTGCCCTTCGCCAAGCCGTCGCCGCTGTGCTGGACCCACACGACGGGGACCTCGGCCTCGCGGGCTTTTTCCACCAGCGCGGCCACGTTCGCCACCACGCTGTCGCGCTCGTGCGAGCCCGTGACGACGCCGTTCTGCACGTCGACGACCAGCAGTGCGGTGTTCGGCCGGTCTTTGAGAGTGGTCATCGGTTCTTCCCTCCAGTCAGGTACCGCTCACGCTAGCGCCCACCCCCGACAAAAACCGGCGAAGTCATTCCGGGCGGAGGGCATCGTGCGGGGAGGACGGGCCGAACTCCGTCTCGAAACGGGACAGCAGGCGGGACAGGAGCGCGTTCAAGGTCGCCAAGTCGTCCTCGTTCAGCACGGACCTGAACAGGGCCTGTTCGCGTTCGGTGCGTTTCCGGGTCGCGGCGGCCCAGCGGGCGCGGCCTTTGCGGGTGAGGCGGATGGGGCGGCTTCGGCCGTCCGAGGAGGCGGCGACGCGTTCCACCAGGCCTGCGCGCTCCAGGCGGTCGATCCGGACCGTGACGGTTCCGGAGGTGACGCCCAGGCGGTCGCCCAGTTCCTTCGGGGTGAGGACGGCGGCGCGGCCGGAGCGGTGGAGAGCCGACAGGGCCTGCCAATCCCCTGTGCTGAAGCCGTATTCCGCCGCGACGTCGCGCAGCACCTGTTCGAACTGCCGCGACAGCCGTCCGATTCGCTGCCGGGCCGCTTCCACTCGCTCGTCCACGCCGTCCGGCATCACGGCCAGCCATTCGGGCAGGCCCGCTCCCGTCGAGTCCAACTGGACACTCCCTCGATGCTCAAGGTAGTTTGGTTTGAGTATCAAGGTACCTGGCCCTGGGGAGGTCCGCGTGTCCGGACGCGTCTGGTTCATCACCGGAGCGAGCAGCGGGTTCGGCCGCGTGCTCGCGCACACTGTGCTGGCGCGCGGGGAGAAAGTCGTGGCCACGGCTCGCGACCCTCGTGCGCTTCAAGACTTGAAGACGGTCACTGCCCGGCTGGACGTCACCGATCCGGCATCGGTGGAAGCGGCGGTGAACGCGGCGATCGGCGCGTACGGGCGGATCGACGTGCTGGTCAACAACGCCGGGCACGGGCTGGTCGGAGCGCTCGAGGAACTCACCGACGCGCAGGCGCGGCAGGTGCTCGAGACCAATGTGTTCGGCGTCCTGAACGTCACGCGTGCGGTGCTGCCGCACCTGCGGGCGCAGCGCAGCGGGCACATCGTGCAGTTGTCGTCGGTGGGCGGAGTCGTCGGGAACCCGGGGCACGCGCTGTACGCGACGTCGAAGTTCGCGCTGGAGGGGATGTCCGAGGCGCTCGCCGGGGAGGTCGCGCCGCTGGGAATCCGGGTGAGCCTGGTGGAACCGGGGCCGTTCCGGACGGACTTCGCCGGGAGGTCGATGACGTTCTCCGAGCCCATCGCCGACTACGCGAACACCCCGGCGGGCCGGATGCGCCGGCAGTTTTCCGCGCAGGACGGCGCGCAGCCGAACGATCCGGTCAAGGCCGCCGAGGCCATTGTCAAGCTGGTCGACACTCCGGACGCGCCGCTGCGGCTGCCGCTCGGGCCGGAGGCGGTGACGCGGATCCGGGCGAAGCTCGAGCAGCAGCTCGCCGATCTCGCGGCGTGGGAGGAAGTTTCGCTGGACACGCGTTATCCGGACGGCTGAACGGCGCAGCCGTCAGCCCACCGGGCCTTCGGCAGGGACGACTGTGACGTTCTGCTGCTGACCGGTCTGGTCGAGCACGGTCACCGTCACCTGGTCGCCGGGGTGGTGCTGGTCCATCAGGGTGGTCAGCGCGGTGGGCGAATCGACTGCTTTGCCGTCCACCGCGGTGATCACGTCGCCCGCGGCCAAGCCGGCCTGTGCGGCCGCGCCGTCCGGGACGACCTGCTGGATCACCGCGCCCGAAACGGTCCCGCCCTGCTGCGGCCCGGCCGCGCTGACGGTCACGCCGAGGAAGGCGCTCTTTCCAATGTGGACAGTGTCGGACCCGGTGCCGTCGACGATCTGGTGCGCGATCGAGATCGCCTGGTTGATCGGGATCGCGTAGCCCTCGTGGCCGCTGGACTCCGGGGAGCTTGGCGAGGTGTCGCCGAGTCCGCCGTGCCCGCGCCGTCCGCCGCCCTCGAACTGGTACCCGGCCGACGCCGCGGTGTCCACGCCGACGACCTGGCCCCGCGCGTTCACGAGCGGGCCCCCGGAATCGCCGGACTGGATGTTCGCGTCCACCTGGATCAGGCCAGTCAGTTTCTCGGACGAGTTGTTCGATTCGTCCGACGCGGTGATCGACTGGTTCAGCGCGGTCACCCGGCCGCCCGCCGGAACGGGCGCTCCCCCGGCGCCGCCGGCGTTGCCCAGCCCGACGACCGCGTCCCCGACCTTCACCGCCGACGAATCGCCGAGCGTCTCCGTCGCCAGCCCGGACGCGCCCTCCAGCTTGAGCACTGCGACGTCGTGGCTGCGGTCGTAGCCGAGCACGGAGGCAGAATACGTCCGGCCGTCGCCGATGTCGGTGGCCTTGACGCTGGTCGCGCCTTCGACGACGTGGTTGTTCGTGAGCACCTCGCCGTCGGGGGTGAGCACGATGCCGGTGCCCGCCGCGGCCGCGCCCTGGTAGCCCAGCTCGGTGGTGATGTTGACGATGCCCGCGCTGACCTTCTTCGCGATCGCCTGCGGGTCGATCGCGGTGTTCGACGGGTCGGTCTGGTTGCCGATCGAGCCGAAGTCCTGGTTCCCGGAGACCGCGGGCGGCGCGGACGGCGTCCACACGAAGTGCCCCACCCCGAGCCCGACGGCGAGCGACAACGCGATCGCGCCGACCGCGAGAGCCGCGGCCCGCAACGGACGACGCCGCCGCGGTGCCGCGAACTGCTGGGTCGGGTAAAGCTGAGGACCGTACGCACCGGGCGGCGGAGTGCCCCAGTGCCCCCAGCCCTGCTGGTACGGCTGCCCCGCGCCCGGAGGATACGGATGTCCGCCAAAGCCGGGCTGTCCCTGCTCGTGCGCGCCGCGCTCCTGCTCGTCCATGCTCCGCTCCCGCGTCTCGTGTCCCTCCGCCAGCTCAGGAAACACCCGGCACCTGAGATTTTCCTTGCCGTGGTCCGTGCGGAACCTGTGTACCCGGACGGCGGCGCGGAAAAGCCCCGCCCGGCTCGGGAAAACAGCCGGACGGGGCCCGCGGAGACCGCGCCTTCTCCGCGCCGCCGGGGGTTCCGGCGGCGAGGGTGGTCAGCTCACGTGCACGTAGTCGACCACCAGCTGTTGCGGGAACTGCGTGCTGCCGTCCGGGTCGCCCGGCCAGTCGCCGCCCACCGCGAGGTTGAGGATCAGGAAGAACGGGTGGTCGTACACCCATTTCCTGCCGTCGAGATCCGCCGGGGTGCGGGTCTGGTAGGCCTGCCCGTCGACGAGCCAGACGATCTTCTCCGGCGACCAGTCGACGGCGTAGGTGTGGAAATCGCCGGAGAAATCGGGGCCGGTGAACGGCGCGCCGATGCCGCCCGCGCCCGAGTAGCCGGGGCCGTGGATGGTGCCGTGCACGGTGTTCGGCTCCTTGCCGATGTTCTCGATGACGTCGATTTCGCCGTCGTCCGGCCAGTGCCCGCCGCCGAGCATCCAGAACGCCGGCCACATCCCTTGCCCGCGCGGCAGTTTCATCCGCACTTCCACGTGTCCGTACGCCTGGCTGAACTTGCCGGAGGTGTTCAGCCTCGCCGAGGTGTACTCGCACGCGCCGTACCAGCAGGGGTTGCCGGAGTTCTCTTTCTTCGCGGTGATCACGAGATGGCCCTGGCCGTCGAGCGCGCCGTTCGCCGCGCCGGAGGTGTACCACTGCCGGTCGTGGTTGTTGCCGTTGTTGTCGCCGGTTTCGTAGGTCCACTTGCTCCCGTCGGCGGGAGAACCGGCCGGGCCGTCGAAGTCGTCGGAGAATCCGGCGGCCGGCGCGGCGGGGGCGGCGTTCGCGGCGGGCGGCAGCGCGACCGCGCCGGCGAGCGCGAGCGCCGCGGGAAGCGCGAGCAGCCGCCGCCGGGAGGAGGTGCGGGTGGACGTCATTGTCATCCCTCAATCACTCGAGGGGCGGCCTGGCGGCGCCACCCCGGGTTTGTTGTGGATGGCAACAAAGTATGCCGACCAGTGCCTTCACCGGCAAGACCGCGCGTGGGTCATTTTCCGACCAGCGCTCGATGAGGGTGCTGACGAAGGGAATTCCGGGCAACGCCGGATGGCCGGACGGGCAAGCGGTCCGGTCACCGGGCCTGCTGACGTCCGCGAGGGAACCCCGTGCGGACTCTGAGTCCCTCAGGGTTCCCTCACGACCCGCCGCTGGTCACGCCTCGGGATCGGCGGCGGGGCGGTCCTCCAGCAACCACAGCACCCCGCTCGGCGGGAGCTGCAGCACCGCCGACGCGGGCTGCCCGTGCCACGGCTCCTCGGTCGCCTCCACCGCGCCCAGGTTGCCGACCCCCGAACCGCCGAAGGCTTCCGCGTCCGTGTTCAGCACCTCGGTCCAGCGTCCGGCGGACGGGAGGCCGACGCGGTAGTCGTGGTGCGGGATTCCGGCGAAGTTCGCGATGCAGGCCAGCCGCGAGCCGTCCGCGCCCAGGCGCAGGAAGCTCAGCACGTTCCCGGCCGAGTCGTTCGCGTCGATCCAGCGGAAGCCGTCCGGCCGGACGTCGCCGCTGAACAGCGCGGCGGTGTCCCGGTAGATCGCGTTCAGCTGCCGGACCAGGTCGCGCACGCCGCGGTGCAGCGGGGTGTCCAGCAGGTGCCAGTCCAGCGACCGCGACTCCGACCATTCGCGCGGCTGCCCGAATTCGCCGCCCATGAACAGCAGCTGCTTGCCCGGATGCGCCCACATGAACGCCAGCAGCGCGCGCAGCCCGGCGGCCTTGTTCCAGTCGTCGCCGGGCATCCGTTCCCACAGCGAACCCTTGCCGTGCACCACTTCGTCGTGCGAGAGCGGCAGGACGAAGTTCTCGCTCCACGCGTACACGAGCGAGAAGGTCATCTCGTTGTGGTGGTACGCCCGGTGGATCGGCTCGTGCTGCAGGTAGCGGAGCGTGTCGTGCATCCAGCCCATGTTCCACTTGAAGCCGAAGCCCAGGCCGCCCAGATGCGTCGGGCGGGTGACGCCGGGCCACGCGGTGGACTCCTCGGCGACCATCACGACGCCCGGGTGTCGCTTGTAGACAGTCGCGTTCAGCTCCTGCAGAAACCGTACCGCGTCGAGGTTTTCCCGGCCGCCGTACTCGTTCGGCAGCCACTCCCCGTCCTTGCGCGAGTAGTCGAGGTACAGCATCGAGGCGACCGCGTCCACGCGCAGGCCGTCGAGGTGGAACTCCTCGAGCCAGAACAGCGCGTTCGCGACGAGGAAGTTGCGCACCTCGTTGCGGCCGAAGTTGAACACGAGCGTGCCCCAGTCTGGCTGCTCGCCGCGGCGCGGGTCCTCGTGCTCGTACAGCGGGCTGCCGTCGAACCGCGCCAGGGCCCAGATGTCGCGCGGGAAGTGCGCGGGCACCCAGTCCACGAGCACGCCGATGCCGCGCTGGTGCAGATGGTCGACCAGGTACCGGAAGTCGTCCGGCGACCCGAACCGCGACGTCGGGGCGTAGTACGACGTGACCTGGTAGCCCCACGACCCGCCGAACGGATGCTCGGCCACCGGCAGGAACTCCACGTGCGTGAAGCCGGTTTCCTCGACGTAGTCGGCCAGCTGGTCGGCCAGTTCGCGGTAGCCGAGCCCGGGCCGCCACGAGCCGAGGTGCACCTCGTACACGCTCATCGGCGCGTCCGCCCAATCGGTCGCCTCGCGCCGGGCGACCCACTCGCCGTCGCCCCAGGCATACGACGATTCGGCCACCTTCGACGCGGTCGCCGGCGGCACCTCGGTGGCGAACGCCATCGGGTCGGCCTTCTCGTGCCAGTGCCCGTCCGCGCCGAGGATGCGGAATTTGTAGCAGCTGCCGGCGGAAACGCCGGGCACGAACAGCTCCCAGACGCCGGACGACCCGAGCGAGCGCATCGGGTGGCCGCGGCCTTCCCACCCGTTGAAGTCGCCGATCACCCGCACGCCGCGCGCGGTCGGCGCCCACACCGCGAAGGACACGCCTTCGACGACGCCGTTCGGGGTGTCGTACCGGCGCACGTGCGCGCCGAGCACGTCCCACAGCCGCTCGTGCCGTCCTTCGCCGATGAGGTGCTGGTCCAGCTCCCCCACCGTCGGCAGCCAGCGGTACGGGTCGTCGGTGACGACGGTGCGGTCGTCGTAGCCGACTTCGATCCGGTAGTCGCCGGGGTGGTCCGGCAGCGTCGCGGCGAACAGCGCGTCCGCCACGCGTTCCAGCGGGACGCGGCGCTCGCCGGCGACGACCGACACCGACGTCGCGCCCGGGCGCAGGGCGCGCACGACGATGTCGCCGCCGTCGGTGTGCACGCCGAGCACCGCGTGCGGGTCGTGGTGCTCGCCGGCCAGCAGCCGGTCGATGTCGCGCGGAGACGGCGCCGCCGAGGGCAGATCCGCGGGCACAGCGTTCACGGGGTCACTCGCTTCCGTCGGTGCTGCGGGCGATCGCCGCCAGGGGCACGCTCAGCCAGTCCGGCCGGTTCGCGTGCTCGTAGGCGACCTCGTACACCGCTTTGTCCAGTTCGAAGGCGCGGAGCAGGTCCGCGTGGTCCTGCGGGTCGCCGACCGGGCCGCCGGCGCGCGCGTACCCGGCGCAGAACGCGGCGCGGTTGCGCCGGGCCCATTCCATCGCGTGCCGGGTCACGTCCGCGTTCTCGGGCTGCCCGACGAGCCGCTGGTGCGCCGCGTAGTCGAACGACCTGAGCATGCCCGCGACGTCGCGCAGCGGCGAGCGCAGCGCGTGCCGTTCCGCGACCGGGGCGGCCGGTTCGCCCTCGAAGTCCAGCAGCAGCCATCCGTTGACGGTACGCAGCACCTGGCCCAAGTGCAGATCTCCGTGGATGTACTGCAGCGAGATCGACGACGCGTGCGCGCGCACGCCTTCGAACACTTCGCGCAGCGCGGGCGCGTACACGGCCAGCTCCGGGACCGCTTCGGACACCTGGTCGAGGCGTTCGGTCATCGCGCGCACCGTGCGGTCCAGCTCGTCGCTGTCGGCGGGCTCGGCGCCCAGCGCGGTCGCGAGGTCCGCGTGCACCTCGGCCACCGCGGCGCCGAGCCGTTCGGCCTCGCCGGCGAAGTCGCCGCCCGCCTCGGCCGCGCGCCGGTCCGGATCGGCCAGCAGGTCCCGCACGCTCGTGGTCGCCATCGCCCAGCCGTCGACCGCGTCCGGCAGGAACTCCTGCAGCATCCCCATCGTCGCGGGCTCGTCGTGCAGTTCGCCGGAGATCGAGCCGACCACGCGCGCCACGTGCTTGCACCCGGCTTCCTGCAGCGCGCGGTGCAGCAGCAGGTCCTTGTTCAGGCCCGGGCTGAGCTTGCGGAACAGCTTGAGGATGTACTGCCCGCCGTACACCAGCGAGGTGTTGCTCTGCTCCGAGGTGATCGGCCGCGAGCGCAGCCCGGGCTCGAGCGTCGCGTCCGGCTCCGCGGCGAAGTGCAGCGTCCCCACGGTCTGGCCGGCCGCCATCCGGTCCAGCAGCCCGGCGGTGAGGTCCGCGTCGCCGCTCGCCTCGTAGAACCTCTCGCCGATCAGCGCGGACGACGCCACCTCCGGGATCCCGGAGCGGCGGCCGACCAGCAGCTGGTACGGCTCGGTGCGGTCGCCCTGCACCACGTCGACGACCGCGTGCACCAGCAGCGGATCCGGGCCGGCCAGCACGGTGAGGCCGGCCGGGCGCACCTCGTCGACCGGCCGGTCCTTGCCCGCGAACCAGCGCTGCGCGGGCAGCCAGCCCGGCAGCAGGGCGGCCAGCGCCCCGGCCAGTCCGGACGGTTCGGGCAGGTGCGGCGGGGGACCGTGGTGCGACAGCGGACTCACCTCATTCTTCCGGCTCGAGCAGCTGGAACCAGTAGAACCCGTGGCCGGGCAGCGTGAGCAGGTACGGCAGCTCGCCGATGTCCGGGAAGCGCACCCCGCCGGTCAGCTCGACCGGCGTCGCGCCCTGGTGCGCGGACAGGTCCAGTTCCACCGGCTGCGGGAAACGGGACAGGTTGTTGACGCACAGCACGACGTCCTCGCGGCCGTCCGGGCGCAGCCACCGGCGCTGGTAGGCCAGCACGCTCGGGTTCGAGCCGCCGAGGTCGGTGAAATCGCCCTGCCCGAACGCGTGGTGCTGCTTGCGCACCTCGATCATCCGGCGCGTCCAGTTCAGCAGCGACGCCGCGTTGTCGGCCTGCGCCTCGACGTTCAGCGCCTGGTGCCCGTAGACCGGGTCCATGATCACCGGCAGGTAGATCCGGCCGGGGTCGCAGGTGGAGAACCCGGCGTTGCGGTCCGGGGTCCACTGCATCGGCGTGCGGACGGCGTCGCGGTCGCCGAGCCAGATGTTGTCGCCCATGCCGATCTCGTCGCCGTAGTACAGCACCGGGGACCCGGGCAGCGACAGCAGCAGCGCGGTGAACAGCTCCTGCTGGTTGCGGTCGTTGTCCAGCAGCGGGGCCAGCCGGCGGCGGATGCCGATGTTGGCCTTCATCCGCGGGTCCTTGGCGTACTCGGAGTACATGTAGTCGCGCTCTTCGTCGCTGACCATCTCGAGCGTCAGCTCGTCGTGGTTGCGCAGGAAGATGCCCCACTGCGTGCCGGACGGGATCTGCGGCGTCTGCAGCAGGATCTCCGAGATCGGGAACCGCGACTCCCGGCGCACCGCCATGAAGATCCGCGGCATCAGCGGGAAGTGGAAGGCCATGTGGCATTCGTCGCCGCCGGACTCCGCGTCGCCGAAGTACTCGACCACGTCGGTCGGCCACTGGTTCGCCTCGGCCAGCAGGATCCGGCCGGGGTACTCGTCGTCGACGACTTTCCGGCAGCGCTTGAGGAAATCGTGCGTGCGCGGCAGGTTCTCGCAGTTGGTGCCCTCCTGCTCGAACAGGTAGGGCACGGCGTCGAGGCGGAACCCGTCGATGCCGATGTCGAGCCAGAACCGCAGCACGTCGATCATCGCCTCCTGCACGGCCGGGTTCTCGTAGTTGAGGTCCGGCTGGTGGGAGAAGAACCGGTGCCAGTAGAACTGGCCGCGCACCGGGTCGTAGGTCCAGTTCGACGTTTCGGTGTCGACGAAGATGATCCGCGCGTCGGCGTAGCGGGAGTCGTCGTCGCTCCACACGTAGAAGTCGCCGTACGGGCCGTCCGGGTCCGAGCGCGACTGCTGGAACCACGGATGCGCGTCGGAGGTGTGGTTGAGCACCAGGTCGGTGATCACCCGGATGCCGCGCCGGTGCGCCTCGTCGAGCAGGTACACGAAATCGTCGACGCTGCCGAATTCCGGGAGCACGGCCCGGAAATCGCTGATGTCGTAGCCGCCGTCGCGCAGCGGCGAGGCGTAGAACGGCGGCAGCCACAGGCAGTCCACGCCGAGCCATTCGAGGTAGTCGAGCTTGCTCGCCAGGCCGCGCAGATCGCCGGTGCCGTCGCCGTTCGAATCGGCGAACGCGCGCACCAGCACCTCGTAGAACACCGCGCTCTTGAACCATTCCGGGTCCTTCGGCGCCGCGTGCGCGTGCGCGAAGTCCTCCGCCTGGGGTTCGACCAGCAGGCCGTCCGCCGTCACCGCCTCCCCGGTGTGCGGCACGTCCGCCAGTCCCGCCGCGGCGCCGGGCCGGCTCTCCTCGTCCATCCGTTCCCGCCTTGTCGTGAGTCGCGTGTGCTGAACTGTGGTTAACCCGATCGGGCACGGGATAACCACTCGGGTCGAAGCCGCCGCGGCGTCAGGCCGCGAGCCTGCGGCGCAGCGCCACGATGTGCGCCACCGCCCGCCACGGTTCGAGCCGGACGAAGTTCGCCTGGCCCCAGTCCCACGTCTCGCCGGTGACCTCGTCGTGCGCGATGAGCCGCTCGGGCCAGTCGAAGCCGAGCGCGGGCAGGTCGAGCCAGAGCGTGCCCTCCTGCCCGTTGTGCGGGTCGAGGTTCACCACCGCGACGACCGTGTCGCCGGTCGCCGGGTCCTGTTTGGAGTAGGCGAGCAGCGCGTCGTTGTCGATGTGGTGGAAGCGCAGCGACCGCATGCCCTGCAGCGCCGGATGCGCGCGGCGGATGGCATTGAGCCGGGTGAGCCACGGTTCGAGCGAACGGCCCTCGGCGAGCGCGCGGGCGAAATCGCGCGGGCGCAGCTGGTATTTCTCCGAGTCGAGGTACTCCTCGCTGCCCGGCCGCACCGCCTCGGATTCGAACAGCTCGTAGCCGGAGTACACGCCCCACGTCGGCGACATCGTCGCGGCGAGCGCGGCGCGCAGCGCGAACATGCCCGGACCGCCGTGCTGCAGCGATTCGTGCAGGATGTCCGGAGTGTTGACGAAGAGGTTGGGGCGGCCGTGGTCCCAGTGCTCGACGAGGTCCGTGCCGAACTCGGTCAGCTCTTCTTTCGTGGTGCGCCAGGTGAAATACGTGTAGCTCTGGGTGAAGCCGAGCTTCGCCAGCCCCCACAGCCGGGCCGGACGGGTGAACGCCTCGGCGAGGAACAGCACGTCCGGATGCGCGTCCTTCACCGACTGGATCAGCCACGCCCAGAAGTCCGGCGGCTTGGTGTGCGGGTTGTCCACCCGGAAGATCCGCACCCCGTGCGACACCCAGTGCAGCACGACGCGCAGCACCTCGTCGTAGATGCCGCGCGGGTCGTTGTCGAAGTTGACCGGGTAGATGTCCTGGTACTTCTTCGGCGGGTTCTCCGCGTAGGCGATCGTGCCGTCCGGGCGGGTGGTGAAGAACTCCGGGTACTTGACCACCCACGGATGGTCCGGCGCGGCCTGCAGCGCGAGGTCGAGCGCGACCTCGAGGCCGAGTTCCCCCGCGCGCGCCACGAACGAGTCGAAATCCTCGATCGTGCCCAGCTCCGGGTGGATCGCGTCGTGCCCGCCCTCGTCCGCGCCGATCGCCCACGGCGAGCCGACGTCGTCCGGCGTCGCGTGCAGAGTGTTGTTGGGGCCCTTGCGGTTCACCCGGCCGATGGGGTGGATCGGCGGCAGGTAGACGACGTCGAAACCCATGCCCGCGACGCGGTCCAGCTCGCGTTCGGCGGTGGCGAAGGTGCCGTGCACCGGGCGGCCCTGCGCGTCGACGCCTCCGGTGGACCGGGGGAAGAATTCGTACCAGGAACCGAAAGCGGCGCGTTTGCGGTCGACCCACAGCTTCAGCACGCGGCCCTTGGTGATCAGCTCGCGCACCGGGAAGTCGTGCATGAGCTGGCGGACCTCGGGCGAGAGCGCCGGGCCGACGCGCTCGGCGAGATCGCGTTCGTCGTCGCGCAGCGCGGCCGCGGCCCCGGCGAGCAGCGGGCGCTCGGCCCGGCGCTCCGGGCGGCGCGACACGCGGTCGAGCAGCCGCGCGCCGGTCTCCAGGTCGTTCGCCAGCTCCCCCGGCCCCTGCCCGGCGGCGATCTTCACCTCGACCGCGTGCTCCCAGGTGGCCCACGGATCGCTCCACGCGTCCACCCGATAGGTCCACATGCCCTCGGCGTCGGGGACGATCACCGCGGCGAACCGGTCGAGCCCGCGGCCCTGCTCGGCCATCCGCGTCTGGCGCGCGGCCCGGTCGCCGGGGCCGCGCCAGGCGACCGTCGCGGCGACCGCGTCGTGGCCCTCCCGCCAGACCGTGGCGGTGACGGGGAAATGTTCGCCTGCAACGGCTTTGGCCGGATACCGGCCGCAGCTGACCATGAGTGCGACGTCGTCGATCCCGAGCCTGCCGGTCATGGCGATGCCCCTTTTTCACGGTGGGTGGGAAGGTGGTCGGAGTGCGTTCGCGCGAGCACGGCCAGTGTGCCTGATTCCTCCAAAGCCGTTGACAGCGGGGCCTTTTTCTGCAATTCCCGCCACCCGGTCGGGCGAAACGCGCCCATTCGGCGGAACTGTCCGTCGGATTCCCGTCTCCCGCCCGCAACACGCGCGCCGAATAGAGTTAACAATCGGCGGCGCGTTCCGGTGATTACCCGGGAGTATCAGCGGGTATCCCCGGACGGAATGCCCGCTGCCGTTTCTTACGGCTGCGGGATCTCCACCGTGTCCCGCGGCGCGCGCAGCAGCAGCAGCGACCGCGCCTCGACCGTGATCCGCGACTTCGGCTCGAGCACGCCGGGACGGGCCGGGGTGCCGTCGGCGGTGCTGGTGTCCAAAGTGGGCTTGAAGGTCTCGCCGTACTCCGGGCCGGGCAGCACGATCTCCGCCGGCTCCGCGCCCGCGTGCAGCACCAGCAGCCACGAATGGTCGGTGACGAGCGCGCCCTCGCGGTTGCGCGCCTGGCTGTTCGACCCGTCGATCCACATGCAGAGCGTGCGGCGGTCCTCGTCGAACCAGTCGATCTCGTCGAACTCCTCGCCGTCCGGGCGGAACCAGACGAGGTCGGGCTTGCCGGTGACCGTCGTGCGGCCCTCGAAGAACTCCGGCTGCCGCAGCGCCGGGCTGTGCGCGCGCAGCCGGACCACGCGGCGGGCGAAGTCGAGCATCGGCTCGGACAGCTCGGTCGGGGTCCAGTCGATCCACGACGTTTCGTCGTCGAGGCAATAGGCGTTGTTGTTGCCGTACTGCGTCCGCCACATCTCGTCGCCCGCGGTGAACATCGGCGTGCCGGTGGACAGCAGCAGCGTCGCGAACAGGTTGCGCGCCTGGCGGGTGCGCAGCGCGACGATCGCCGCGTCGTCGGTCTCGCCCTCCGCGCCGTGGTTCCACGACCGGTTGTCGTTGGTGCCGTCGCGGTTGTCCTCGCCGTTGGCCTCGTTGTGCTTTTCGTTGTAGGACACCAGGTCCCGCAGCGTGAAGCCGTCGTGCGCGGTGACGAAGTTGATCGACTGCCACGGCCGGCGCAGGTTGTGGTCGTACAGGTCCGAGGAGCCGGACAGCCGGTACGCGAGATCGCGCACGCCGGTCGCGCCGCGCCAGAAATCGCGGACGGTGTCGCGGTAGCGGCCGTTCCACTCGGCCCACTGCGCGCCGAAGTCGCCGACGCGGTAGCCCTCGCCGGTCGCGTCCCACGGTTCGGCGATCAGCTTGCAGCGCGACAGCACCGGGTCGGTGGTGATCGCGGTGAGCATCGTCGACTCGCGGTCGAACATCTCCCCGCGCGGGCGGCCGAGCGTGCTCGCCAGGTCGAAGCGGAACCCGTCGACGCCCATCTCCTGCGTCCAGTACCGCAGCGAATCGGTGACCAGCCGGACGACCGTGGGCGAACCGGCGTCGAGGGTGTTGCCGCAGCCGGTGAGGTCGGCCATGTGGCCGCGGCGGGTGTGCAGGTAGTACGCCGGGGCGTCGAGGCCGCGCAGCGAGAGCGTCGGGCCGTCCGGGCCGCCTTCGCAGGTGTGGTTGAAGACGACGTCGAGCAGCACCTCGATGCCGGCCGCGTGCAGGGCGGCGACCATCGTGCGGAATTCCTCGACCTCGCGGCCCGGTTCGCTGGCGTACCCGGCGTGCGGCGCGAAGTAGCCCAGCGGCGAGTAGCCCCAGTAGTTGTGCCGTCCGGAGCGGATCAGCGCGGGCTCGTCGGCGAACGCGTGCACCGGCAGCAGTTCGACGGTCGTCACGCCGAGCCGGGTCAGGTGCTCGATGGCGACCGGATGCGCGAGGCCGAGGTAGGTGCCGCGCAGCGCCTCCGGGATGAACGGATGCTGCTGGGTGTACCCCTTCACGTGCAGTTCGCAGATCACCGACTCCTCGAACGGCACCTCGGGCTTGACCCCGGTGTCCTGCCCGCCCGGCGAGGTGACGACCGACAGCGGCACCGCGCCCAGCGAGTCCACTGTGGACATCGGGCCGCGCTCGGGGTCGCCGGTGAAGCCCTGCGCGGCGTGCAGGCTGGCGAGCTTCCCGTCGATCCGGCGCGCGTACGGGTCGACGAGCAGCTTGGCCGGATTGCAGCGGTAGCCGTGCGCCGGGTCGTACGGACCGTGCACGCGGTAGCCGTAGCGCTGACCGACCGTGACGCCCGGGACGAGGCCGTGCCAGACGCCGAAAGTGCGCTCGGTCAGTTCGATCCGGCGCTCGGAGCCGTCGTCGCCGATGAGGCACACCTCGACCGCGTCGGCGACCGCGGAGGTCACCGCGAACCGGACGCCGCCCGCCTCCGGGTGGGCGCCGAGCGGAAAGGGACGTCCGGCGAGGACCTGGTTGTCGGATGCGGGTCGTTGTGCCATGCGCCGATCTTTTCAAACCCGAAGCGGCGGCGGGCTCCGGCGCTTGGCTGAACTTGCCCGAAGCAGGGGTGATGACCAGGGCCGATGACCGCGCCGGTAGGGGTCGCGGCCGGGCGTGCCGGTTCCGGGCAGGTTTTGCCGGTTTTTGTCGGTGCGGCCGGGCATGCTGGGCCGCATGCGCGCGAGCCGGCTCGTTTCCCTCCTGATGCTGCTGCAGGCCCGCCAGCCGCGGACCGCCGACGAGCTGGCGGCCGAGCTGGAGGTCTCGCCGCGCACCGTCTACCGCGACATCGAGGCGTTGAGCGCCGCCGGGATCCCGGTGTACGGCGAATCCGGGCACGACGGCGGATACCGGCTGGTCGACGGGTACCGCACCCAGCTGACCGGCCTGACCAGGCAAGAGGCCGAGGCGCTCTTCCTCGCCGGCCTGCCCGCCGCGGCTTCCGGCCTCGGCCTCGGGCCGGTCGCGGCGAACGCCGAGCGCAAGCTGCTGGCCGCGCTGCCCGCCGAACTGCGCACCCACGCGGACCGGGTGCGCGAGCGGTTCCATCTGGACGCGGCGTCCTGGTACCACGGCCCGGAGGCCACGCCGCAGCTGCCGACGGTCTCGGACGCGGTGTGGCAGCAGCGGCGGGTCCGGATCCGGTATCGGCGGTGGGCCGCGCCCCACGAAGCGAGCCGGACCGTCGAGCCGCACGGGGTGGTGCTGAAGGCCGGGCAGTGGTATCTGGTCGCCCGGCGCTCCGGGGAGTTCCGGACTTACCGGGTGGCGCGGATCGTCGAGGCGGTGCTGCTGGACGAGCCCTTCGAGCGGGCCGAGTCGTTCGAGCTGGGCCGGTACTGGTCGGATTACCTGGAGGATTTCGACGCCCGGCGGCACCGGGGCGAGGCGGTGCTGCGGCTGTCGCCGGAGGGGGTTCGACTTTTGCCTCAGCTCGCTGAACCAGCGATTGCTCGCGCGGCTGCGAGCGGGGTGGTCGAGGCGGACGGCTGGACCCGGGTGGTCGTGCCGATCGAGCAGCCCGAGCAGGCCGTGCACGATCTCTTGCGGCTCGGTCCGCTGGCGGAAGTGGTTGCGCCGCAAGAGCTTCGGGACCGGCTGGCCGAGGCGTTGACGTCGATGCTCCGCCGGTATGCCGAGGTCAGCGGGTAGCGAGCAAGACGAACGACTCCGCGGGCAACACCCGTGACTGCCCCACGAAGCCAGCGCCCTCCCCGGTACCGGAACGGCGGGGTGCCGGAGGTGGGCCGAAATGCCCGCCGGGCCGGGCAGTATGCGCGACGGGCAGCGCACTGGACTCAGGCCCGGCCCATGACCCCGGAAGTCAGCGGGCAGCGACCAGGACGAACGACTCCGCGGGCAGGACCGTCTCGGTGGAGCCGACCTCCGGATCGCCCCACGAAGCCAGCACCTCCCCCGTCACCGGAAGCTCGACCGGCTCCGGCCCGAAGTTGCACGCCAGCCGCAGCGTGCCCCGGTGCAGCACCAGCCACGCGTCGTCCGGCGCGGTTTCCACCGCCACCCGGTCCAGCCGCGGGTCGGTCAGTTCCGGGCGGGAGCGGCGGAGGCGGATCAGCGTCCGGTAGAGGTCCAGCATCTCCCGATGGCCCGGTTCGCCCGGTTCGCTCCAGTCCAGCCGCGAGCGGGCGACGGTCGCCGGGTCCATCGGGTCCGGGACGTCCGATTCTCCCCAGCCGTGCCGGGCGAACTCGCGGCGGCGGCCGGTGCGGACCGCTTCGGCGAGTTCCGGGTCCGGGAACGACGCGAAGAACTGCCACGGCGTCTTCGCGGCCCACTCCTCGCCCATGAACAGCATCGGCGTGAACGGAGAGCAGAACACCACCGCCGCGCCGCAGGCCAGCAGGCCGGGCGAGACGGTCGCGGACAGCCGGTCGCCGGTCGCGCGGTTGCCGATCTGGTCGTGGTCCTGCAGGTAGGCCAGGAACCGGTGGCCCGGAGCCACCCGCAGGTCCAGCGGGCGGCCGTGCACCCGCGAGCGGAACGACGACCAGGTCCCGGCGTGGAAGAACGCCTCCCGCAGGGTCTTGGCCAGCGCGCCGGGTGCGGCGAAATCGGTGTAGTAGCCGGTGGTTTCGCCGGTGAGCCGGACGTGCAGCGCGTGGTGCAGGTCGTCGGACCACTGCGCGTGCAGGCCGTAGCCGCCGCCGTCCCGGGCGGTGACGAGCTTCGGGTCGTTCTGGTCGGACTCGGCGATCAGCGTCAGCGGGCGGTTCAGGGCCGCCGACAGCGCGTCGACCTCGGCGGAGAGTTCCTCCAGCAGGTGCACGGCGCGCTTGTCGACCAGCGCGTGCACGGCGTCCAGGCGCAGGCCGTCGAAGTGGAAGTCGCGCAGCCAGCCCAGCGCGTTGTCGATGACGTAGCGGCGGACTTCGTCGGAACCCTCGCCGTCGAGGTTCAGCCCGGCGCCCCAGTCGGTCCGGCCGGCGAAGTACGGGCCGAACCGGTCGAGGTAGGCGCCGGACGGGCCGAGGTGGTTGTAGACGACGTCGAGCACGACCGCGAGCCCGCGCGCGTGACACGCGTCGACCAGGCGTTTCAGCCCGTCAGGACCGCCGTACGGTTCGTGCGCCGCGCCCCACAGGACGCCGTCGTAGCCCCAGCCCGCGGTGCCGTCGAAGGAGTTCACCGGCAGCAGTTCGACGTGCGTGACGCCGAGGTCGACGAGGTGCTCGAGCCGGTCGACGACCGCGTCGAACGTGCCTTCCTCGGTGAAGGTGCCGACGTGCAGTTCGTAGACCACGCCGCCGGCCAGCTGCCGTCCGGTCCACGACTGGTCGGTCCACGCGAAGGCGGAATGGTCGTAGACCCGGGACGCTTCGTGCACGCCGTTCGGCTGGCGCAGCGAGCGCGGGTCCGGCAGCGGGCGCTCGTCGTCGCCGAGCAGGAAGGCGTAGTCGGCGCCGGTGACGTCGGCCTGCCACCACCCGCCCTCGGCGGCGGTCATCTCGTGGTCGGCGCCGTCCACGCGGACGCGGACCCGCTCCGCCGAAGGAGCCCATACGCGGAACATCAGGAGTCCTCCCGCACCAGCAGCGCGACCGGGTACTGGTCGAACAACGCGGACGCCGGCGGGGTGTCGCCCACTCCGCGGCCGGTCAGCACGTCGGTCCACTCCCCGGCGCGCAGCGGCAGAACGGTGTCGCGCCAGCCGCCCGCCCGCTCCAGCCCCAGCGGCAGCCGCGTCACCGCCACGGTCAGGCCGGTGCCGCGTTCGAAGGCCAGAAGATGGTCCGCCGCAACGCCTTCCGCCTGCAGCGGCCGGTATCCGGTGAAGAGTTCCGGACGGTCTCGGCGGAGGGTCAGCGCGTGGTGCACCACGAGGAGTTTCGCCGCGCCCGTCTCGTCGATCGCGGGGCGCTCCCCCGCCTGGACGCGTTCGAGCAGCGAGCGCCGGAGGGCGTAGTCGACCTCGCGGCGGTTGTCCGGGTCGACCAGCGAGTAGTCCCACAGCTCGGTGCCCTGGTAGACGTCCGGCACGCCGGGCCCGGCCAGCTGCAGCAGCTTCTGCCCCAGCGAATTCGCCCAGCCCGCGCCGCGCACCCGCTTGACGAACGCCTCGACATCGGCCGCCAGCTCCGCGTCGCCGAGCACTTCGGACGGCCACGCGGCGACGGCGCGCTCGAACTCCTCGTCGTGGTCTGTCCACGTGGTGCGGAGTTTCGCTTCCTTCGCGGCCTTGTCGAGGTAGTCGCGCAGGCGCTCCGGCGAGATCGGCCACGCGCCCACGAGCGTCTGCCACGCCAGGAGATTCAGCGCGGGTTCGTCGATCCCGCGCGCGGCCGTCCAGCGGCGGAGGGCGACCGCGAACTCGTCCGCGACCTCCGACAGCGCGGCCATCCGCGCCCGAGTGTCCTCGGACCGCTTCGTGTCGTGGGTGGTCAGCGTGGTCATCGTGGCCGGAGCCGCGGCCGCCCGGCCCGCCGCCAGGGTGTGGAATTCCGCCGGGCTCAGCCCGAACCGGTCCGGGTTGCCGCCGACCTCGTTCAGCGCGGCGAACCGGGTGAACCGGTAGAACGTCGTGTCCTCGGTGCCCTTCGCGACGACCATCCCGGACGTCTGCTGGATCCGCGTGGCCAGCTCGCCGTCCGGCGCGCCGCGCACCTGGCTGTCCAGCGCGTCGAGCGCCGGGGCCAGTTCTGGCCGCCGCTCGCGCGCCCGGGCGACGGCGGTCGCCCAGTGCTCGGAACCCTCGGGAAGGTACGAGCGGTAGACCGGGAACGCGATCATCACCTCGGCCACCGCCGCGCGAGCCGCGTCGGCGTCGACGCCTTGCAGCAGCGCCGCGATCCGGTGCACCTCGGCGACCAGGATGCCGTCGGTCACCAAACGCCGCGCGCCTTCCTCGACCGCGTGGTAGTCGGTGCGCACGCCCTGTTCGGCGGCGAGCCGGGTGAACACCGGCGCGGCCGCCGGGTCCACGAACACTCCGGTGATCTCGCGCAGCGCGTCGTAGCCGGTGGTCCCGTCGACCGGCCAGCTCTGCGGCAGCGCCTCTCCCGGGTGCAGGATCTTCTCCGCCACCAGCCACGCCCCGGGCGCGCCCTCGCGGAGCCGCCGGAAGTAGCCGCCGGGGTCGGCGAGCCCGTCCGGATGGTCCACGCGCAGGCCGGTGACGTCGCCGTCGGACACCCAGCGCAGCACCTCGCCGTGCGTTTCGGCGAACACCTCCGGCCGCTCCACGGCGACCGCGGCCAGGTTCGCGATGTCGAAGAAGCGCCGGTAGTTGAGCTCCCGGTTGCCGCGCCGCCAGCCGGCCAGCTCGTAGTGCTGGCGCGCGTGCACCTCGGCCGGCGTGCCCTCGCCGGTGCCGGGCGCGATCGGGAACCGGTGGTCGTAGTAGACGAGTTCGTCCCCCTCGACAGCCAGCTCGTCATCGTCGTCGCCGAGGATCGGCAGCAGCAGCCGTCCGCGGCTCCAGTCGATGTCGAAGAACGGCGCGTACGGCGAGTCCTGGCCGTTCCGGAGAACGTCCCACCACCACGGGTTCGCCTTCGGGACCTCGACGGACATGTGGTTCGGCACGATGTCCACCACGAACCCGAGCCCGGCGTCCTTCAGCCGCGCCGCCAACGCTTTTCGCGCTTCTTCGCCGCCCAGTTCGCCCCGGGCGCGCCTCGGGTCGGTGACGTCGTAACCGTGCGTGGAGCCCGGGGTCGCGTCGAGCATCGGCGAGCCGTACAACGCGCCGACGCCCAGCTCGCGCAGGTACTCCACGATGGCGGCCGCGTCCGCGAAGCCGAACTCCGGCCGCAGCTGGACCCGATAGGTCGAGGACGGGGTGCTCATTCGCCCTCCTTGGCGGTGCGCTGGAGAACCACGAGCGAACGCGCGGCGAGGGTGAACTTGCCGCCGCCCTCGACCGGTTCGACGTCCGTGTCCCCCACCGTGCCGGTGTCGGTGTCGACCACGACTGTCCATTCGCGGCCGTAGCCGTTGCCCGGCAGGGTCGTCTCGATGTCCTCCCAGTGCGCGTTGAACGCGAGCAGGAACGAATCGTCCTCCACCGGCATCCCGCGCGGGTCGAGGTCCGGAATCCCTTCCCCGTTCAGGAAAATCACCACCGACTTGCCGAACGCGTCGTCCCAGTTCTGCTCGGTCATCTCCTCGCCGGCCGGGGTGAACCAGGCGATGTCGCCCAGCTCCTCGCCCTTGCGCACCGGTTTGCCCTGGAAGAACCGGCGGCGGCGGAACACCGGATGCGCCTTGCGGAACGCGGTCAGCGCGGCGGTGAACTCGACCAGGTCGGAGTTCTCGGTGGCGAGTTCCCAGTCCATCCAGGACAGTTCGGTGTCCTGGCAGTAGGCGTTGTTGTTGCCCTGCTGGGTGCGGCCGATTTCGTCGCCGTGCAGCAGCATCGGCACGCCCTGGGACAGCAGCAGCGTGGCGAGCAGGTTCCGCCGCTGCTTCGCCCGCAGCGCGAGCACCTCTTTGTCGTCTGTCGGGCCCTCGACGCCGCAGTTCCACGACCGGTTGTCGTCCGCGCCGTCGCGGTTGTCCTCGCCGTTGGCCTCGTTGTGCTTTTCGTTGTAGGACACCAGATCGGTGAGCGTGAAGCCGTCGTGCGCGGTCACGAAGTTGATCGACGCGAACGGGCGGCGGCCGTCGTCCTGGTACAGGTCCGACGACCCGGTGATCCGCGACGCGAACTCGCCCAGGGTGGACGGTTCGCCGCGCCAGAAGTCCCGCACGGTGTCGCGGTACTGCCCGTTCCACTCGGTCCACAGCGGCGGGAAGTTGCCGACCTGGTAGCCGCCCGGCCCGACGTCCCACGGCTCGGCGATCAGCTTCACCTGGCTCACGATCGGGTCCTGCTGCACGAGGTCGAAGAACGTCGACAGCCGGTCGACGTCGTAGAACTCGCGGGCCAGGGCCGAGGCGAGGTCGAACCGGAAGCCGTCCACGTGCATCTCGGTCACCCAGTACCGCAGCGAATCCATGATCAGCTGCAGCGTGTGCGGGCTGCGCACGTTGAGCGAGTTCCCGGTGCCGGTGTAGTCCATGTAGTACTGCGGGTCGTCCTCGACCAGGCGGTAGTACGCCTCGTTGTCGATGCCGCGCATGGACAGCGTCGGGCCGAGGTGGTTGCCCTCCGCGGTGTGGTTGTAGACCACGTCGAGGATCACCTCGATGCCGGCCTCGTGCAGGGCGCGGACCATGCCCTTGAACTCCTGCACCTGCCCGCCCTGGCCCTGCATCGCGGCGTAGGCGTCGTGCGGCGCGAAGTACCCGATCGTGTTGTAGCCCCAGTAGTTGCGCAGGCCCTTCTCGTCGAGCGCGTGGTCGGTGACGAACTGGTGCACCGGCATCAGCTCCACCGTGGTCACGCCGAGCTTCTGCAGGTGCTCGACGATCGCCGGGTGCGCCAGCCCGGCGTACGTGCCGCGCAGCCGCTCGGGGACGAACGGGTGCGTCATCGTCATGCCGCGCACGTGCGTCTCGTAAATGACCGTCTCGTGGTAGGGCACCCGCGGCGCGCGGTCGTTGGCCCAGTCGAAGAACGGGCTCACCACGAGCGAATACGGCACGTGCCCCGCCGAATCGTCCTCGTTGAGCTGGTCCGGGTCGTCGAAGCGGTAGCTGAACAGCGCCTCGGACCAGTCGACGCCGCGGGACAGCGCCTTGGCGTACGGGTCGATCAGCAGCTTGCTCGGGTTGCAGCGCTGGCCGCGGCTCGGGTCGTACGGCCCGTGCACGCGGAAGCCGTAGCGCTGGCCGGGGCCGACGCCGAGCAGGTAGCCGTGGTGGACGAAGCCGTCGACTTCTTCCAGCCGCGCGCGGGTTTCGTTGCCCTTCTCGTCGAACAGGCAGAGGTCGACGTGGTCGGCGACCTCGGAGAACAGCGCGAAGTTCGTCCCCACGCCGTCATAGGTGGCGCCGAGCGGGTAGGGCTTTCCGGGCCAGGGCCGCACAGGGCTTCTCCTTGGGCATCGGTTTTCGTTGTCCGGACGGGCTTTTCGAGTCTTTCAGCGCAGCGGGCGGGCCGCGGCGAGCGGGGCGACGGCCGCCCGCACCCGCGGGTCGGCGAAGAACCCGTCGACGGTGACGGGAAGGGGGATGCGCCAGTTAGGGTACTCATCCACGGTGCCCGGCAGATTCGGCTGGCGCCGCTGCCCGACGACGTCCGCCGGCGCGGTGAGCACCAGCCGCGACGCCGCCGACGCGAGCAGGGTGTGCAGGGCGACCACCAAGTCGTCGTCCGGAATTCCTTCGCTGGCAACCAGTTCGAGCAGCGCCCGGCGTTCGGCCGCCGCCTCGGCGTACTCCTGCTCCGCCGGCCGGTCGAGCTGGCCGAGCTCGGCGCGGACCCGCACGTGCTCGGCCTCCAGCCAGCCGGACACGGTCGGCAGGTCGTGCGTCGAAATGCTGGCCATCGCGTCCGGATCCCAGCGGTCCGGGCGGACGAACGGCTTGCCGGGCGCGTCCCAGTCGCGCTGGAACCACAGCACCGCGGAGCTGAGCAGGCCGCGTTCGTGCATGGTTTCGGTGACGGTGTCCTCGACCGTGCCGAGGTCCTCCCCCACCACGACCGCGCCCGCCCGGTGCGCTTCCAGCGCCAGCACGCCGAGCATCGCTTCGGCGTCGTAGTGCACGTACGTGCCGCGACCAGCCGGTTCGCCGGGCGGAATCCACCAGAGCCGCCACATCCCGGCGACGTGGTCCACCCGGATGCCGTCGGCGTGCCGCAGCACGCCGCGCACGACGTCGCGGAACGGCGCGTACCCGGCTTCGGCGAGCCGGTCCGGCCGCCACGGCGGCAGATTCCAGTCCTGCCCCTGCTGGTTGAACGCGTCCGGCGGCGCGCCGACGCGGACCTGCGCGGCGAAGACGTCCCGCAGCGCCCAGGCGTCCGCGCCGCCGGGATGCACCCCGACCGGCAGGTCGTGCACGACGCCGACCGGCATGCCCGCTTCCCGCGCGGCGCGGCGGACGTCGTCCAGCTGCTCGTGACAGAGCTGCTGAAGCCAGCCGTGGAACTCGATCCGCTCGGCCAGCTCCTCGCGCGCGGCGGCGACCTCGGCGCTGCCGGGATCGCGCAGCGGCTCGGGCCACTCGCGCCAGTCGTTGCCGTGCACCTCGGCGAGCGCGCCGAACGCGGCGAAATCGCGGAGGTCGTCGTCCAGTTCGACCGGGTGCGGATGGTGCGGGCGCAGCAGTTCCAGCGCGGCGCGTTTGGCGGTCCACACGGCGTCGTAGTCGATCAGCTCGCCGATCGGATCCGGCGCGAGCGCCCGGACCCGCCGCTGAGTGTCCTCGTCGGCGCGGGCGAACGCCTCGGTGTCGGTTACCCGCAGGTACAGCGGGTTGGCGAACCGGCGGCTGGACGGCGAATACGGCGACCGTTCGACCGGATGCGCCGGACTGATCGCCTGCACCGGGTTGACGAGCAGCACGCCCGCGCCCAGTTCGGCGGCCGACCGGGAGGCCATGTCGGCGAGATCGCCGAAATCGCCCATCCCCCACGACTGGTCGGAATGCAGCGCGTAGAGCTGCAGCATCCAGCCCCAGGCGGACGGCGCCTCGGGCAGCTTCGCCGGGACGACGGCCAGCGAAACCCGTTGCTCCGCGGTCACGATCCGGTGCCAGCCGAGCGGAAGGTCCGCCGGAAGGGTGGCGCCGACGTCACGCGTCGTGCCGTCTTCGAGTTCGACGACGGCGGCCTGGCCGAGGTCGCGGTCCTGCCCGGCGCGCACCACGACCGTCGGCGGCAGCGCTCGCGAGGCGCGGGTTTCTCGCACCGCGGCCAATTCTCGCTGAATCGCTTGTGGAGTACTGGCATCCACGTCCAGCTGCGCCAATACGGCGACGACCACGTCGGAATCGACCTGTACTTCGACGTGGTCGGCGTTTTCGTAGCGGGTGCCGACTCCGTGGGCGGCGGCCAGTTCGGCCAGTTCGGGAGTCACGTTTCGGTCCGGGGAAGGGGGATGCGCACCGGACCAGTGTCCCGGGCCCCGCCGCTCGGCGCCATTCGCCTCGCCGCGGCGGACGGGCGAAGCGGTGGCCGGCCGGTCGGGGGGCGTGCCGGCCGGTCACCGCCACACGAAACGAGAGGGAAGGCGTTCCCCGGAATGACGCGCGGCCGCCGAGTTCACCCGTTCAGGTGCTCTTCGCTTTTTCAGCGCGCAGGTCCATACCAATGGAGGTAGAGCGGTCCACAGTGGACGCGGTCAGGCCCCGGCCGGCTGCCCGAGTTTCCCGGCGAGCCGGTCCAGCCACGCCTCGACCTCGCCCGCCGGCCGGTCCGGCAGGCCGAACACGACCTCGGTCACGCCGGCTTCCTCGAGTGCGGCCAGCCCGTCCGGATCCGGGCGCGGGCCGAGCGCGATCACCTCCGGTTCGCCCTCGCGGCCCTCCGCGCGCCAGATTTCGCGCAACTGCGCGGCTTTCCCGGCGATGTCGCCCTCGGCGGGCGTGGTGAGCCAGCCGTCGCTGTGCCGCGCGATCCAGCGGAACGTGCGCTCCGTGCCGCCCGCGCCGACGACCACCGGCACCTTGGGCTGCACCGGTTTCGGCCACGCCCAGCTCGGCCCGAACTCCACGAACTCGCCCGCGTAGCTCGCCTCTTCCTCGGTCCACAGCGCGCGCATCGCTTCGAGGTACTCGCGCAGCGCGGTGCGCCGCCGCTTCCCCGGCACGCCGTGGTCGGCGAGTTCGTCGGTGTTCCAGCCGAACCCGACTCCGAACGTCACCCGGCCGCCGGACAGGTGGTCCAGCGTCGCGACGGTCTTGGCCAGCGTGATCGGATCGCTCTCCACCGGCAGCGCCACCGCGGTCGCCAGCCGGATCGTCGAGGTCACCGGCACCGCGCTGGCGAGCGCGACCCACGGGTCGAGCGTGCGCAGATAGCGGTCGTCCGGAAGCGAGGAGCCGCCGGTGCGGGGATGCGGGGCGTCCCGGCGGACCGGGATGTGGGTGTGCTCGGGCACGTAGAACGTCGCGAACCCGGCCTCTTCCGCGGCTTGCGCGGCCGCCGCCGGGGAAATCCCCCGGTCGCTGGTGAACAGCACGATCCCGTATCTCACCCCCGGCACGTTATTAGAACGTGTTTCAGTTGGCAACGGACGCCCGGCCCGCGGATCATTCCGGCGAAAACCCGGGCTTGACGGGGCCCCGGGGCGGGTACTCCACTGGTACTTGAGCGATCACCGGCCCGTCCTGCCCGAGGAGGGGATCATGCTGCCCCATCGCGACCGCAGCGCCCTGCGGAAGATCGAAGAGGAACTCGCCGCGAGCGACCCCGTGTTCGCCGCGACGCTGAGCCAAGGCGTGCCGCCCGTGCGGACCCGGCGGTGGCGGCAGATCCTCGTGCTCGCCGAGGCCACCGTGCTGCTGATGCTGGTCTTCGGCCTGATGGCGGGCGAGACCGGGTGGTTCCTGTGGGGACTGCTCGCCGCGCCGCTGCTGGTCTGGGCGCACCGGACGATGCTGCAGCGCCGCGAACCCGTGGCCGACGACGACCGGAGCTGATCACCCGCGCCCGGCGGCGCGCTCGAGCAGCGGGGTGATCCGGTAGGGCACCATCTCGCGCATGACGAGCGCGTTGTTGGTGCGCTCGACGCCGGGGATCTCCAGGATTTCCCCGGCGATCCGGTACAGGTCGTCCGCGTCCGTCGCCACCACGTGCACCAGCAGGTCCTGCGCGCCGGTCAGTCCGCGCACCTGCAGCACCTCGGGCACCGCGGCGAGGGCGCGGCCGACCTCGTCCAGCAGCCGCTGCCGGGCCTGCACCGTCACGAACGCGGTGAGCGGGTAGCCGAGGGCGGCCGGGTCGATCCGGTGTTCGGCCGAGCGCAGCGCGTCGCCCTGTTCGAGCCGGGCCAGCCGGGTCTGCACGGTGTTGCGGGACAGGCCCAGCTCGTCGGCGAGCGCGACCGCGGTGGCCCGCGGGGTGCGGCCGAGCGCGAGGAGGATCCGGGCGTCGGTGGCGTCGAGCCGCTGAGTGCTGGGCATGCTGCGCAATCCTTTCCGCACCGGGCGGTGCTGGCTTGGGCGTTCTGCGCAATGTCGAGCGCGCTTGTTGTGCACCCTACCCAGCTCTGCTGGACTGGCCTGAACTTTCCGCCCAAGAAAGGTCCGATCCGTCGTGAGCAGCGCCGCCCCCGAACGCCTTCCGGACAACGACACGGTGACCGTCCTGCGCGAGGTGCAGGACCGGGTGCTGTGGCTGTCGGCCGCGATCATCGACCACGCGAACCGGGTGCGGCCGAATCCGACCGGGCTCAAGGTCGGCGGGCACCAGGCGTCCAGCGCGTCGATGGTGTCGATCATGACCGCGCTGTGGTTCGCCCGGCTGCGCGCGCAGGACCGGGTTTCGGTGAAGCCGCACGCCTCCCCCGTGCTGCACGCGATCAACTACCTGCTCGGCGGCCTGGACGAGAAGTACCTGACGACGCTGCGCGAGTTCGGCGGGCTGCAGAGCTACCCGTCGCGGTCGAAGGACCCGGACCAGGTCGACTACTCCACCGGTTCGGTCGGCATCGGCGCGACCGCCCCGATCTGGGGCGCGCTGGCGCGGCGCTACGTCGAATCGCACGGCGGCGGCGCGGGCGCCGGGCGGCAGTACTCGCTGGTCGGCGACGCGGAACTGGACGAGGGCGCGTGCTGGGAAGCGATCCTCGACCCGCACGTCGCCGAACTCGGCGAGGTCGTCTGGATCGTCGACCTGAACCGGCAGTCGCTCGACCGCGTGGTGCCGAACATCGGCGCGACCCGGCTGCAGGGCATGTTCGAGGCGGCCGGCTGGCAGGTGCTGACCGTCAAGTACGGGCGGCTGCTGCAGGAACTGTTCGAGCGGCCGGGCGGTTCGGCCTTGCGCCGGCGCATCGACGAGATGCCGAACCCGGAGTACCAGCGGCTGCTCCGGTGCACCCCGGCCCAGCTGCGCGAGCGCCTGACGACGCCGGAACTGGCTCCGCTGCTGGACACGCTGGACGACGAAACGCTGCACGCCGCGATCCGCAACCTCGGCGGCCACGACCTCTCCGCGCTGCTGGACGCGTTCGACGCCATCGAAGACCACCGGCCGACCGTCGTTTTCGCCTACACCGTCAAGGGATTCGGGCTCGCCAGCGAAGGACACCCGCAGAACCACTCGTCGCTGCTGACCGCCGAGCAGCTGGACGCGCTGGCCGAACGCGTCGGGATCTCGCCGGACGACCCGTGGCGGAAGTTCCCCGAAGGCTCCGCGGCCGCCCGGCTGTGCGCCGCGACCGCCGCCCGGCTGGAACGGGAACCCGTTGAGCTGCGGCCGGTTCCGGCGCTGCCGTCCGACATCGGCCGCACGCCGTCCGGCCGCACGACGACGCAGGCCGCGCTCGGCCGGGCGCTGCTCGACCTGACCCGCGAGGCGCCCGAAGCCGCCGAACTCGTGGTGACGCTGTGCCCGGACGTCTCGTCCAGCACCAACCTCGGCGGCTGGGTCAACAAGGTCGGCGTGTGGTCGCCGCAGGAACGCGTCGACTGGTTCGCCGACGACCCGGAGACGATCCTGCACTGGCGCGAGCGGCCCAGCGGACAACATCTGGAGCTGGGCATCGCCGAGGTGAACCTGGTGAGCGCGCTCGGCGAACTGGGCACGACGTGGTCGCGCTGGGGCCGTCCGCTGCTGCCCATCGGGGTGCTTTACGACCCGTTCGTGGAGCGCGCGCTGGAACCGTGGTCGTTCGGCATCTACGGCGGCGGGCAGTCCATTTTGGTCGGTACGCCGTCCGGGGTCACGCTCGCGCCCGAGGGCGGTGCGCACCAGTCGGTGACCACGCCGTCGGTCGGGCTGGAACAGCCGGGTTGCGTGACGTACGAACCCGCGTTCGCGTTGGACGTCGAGTGGACCCTGCTGGCGTCGCTGGCGCGGCTCGGGCGACCGGACGGCACCTCGGCGTACCTCCGGCTCTCGACCCGTCCGGTGGACCAGAACCTGGCCGCGGTGCCGGCCGACCCGGCCGCGCGGGAACGGCGGCGCCGCCAGGTCGTGGCGGGCGCGTACCCGATCCGCACCGCCGCGGTGGCGCGCCCGGACGTCACGCTGGTGACGATGGGCGCGATGGTCACCGAGGCGCTGGAAGCCGCCGACCGGCTGGACGCGCTGGGCAAGCACGCCGACGTCGTGTGCGTGACGAGCCCGGGTCTGCTGTTCCGCGCCGTGCAGGCCCGGGCGGGCCAGGACACGGCCGACACGTGGATCCTGGAGTCGGCGCTGCCGTCCGAACGGTCCGCGCCGATGGTGACGGTCCTCGACGGGCACCCGCACACGCTGGCGTTCCTGGCGAACGTCCACCGCGTGCGGGCGGCGCACCTGGGCGTGACGCGGTTCGGGCAGTCGGGCGATCTGGAGAGCGTGTACCGGCACCACGGCATCGACACGGACAGCATCATCCAGGCCGCGCTGGACGTGGCGGACTGACCGTCAGTACCCCACCCACCCGTGCTTGATCCACTGCCTCGCCTTGCCCTCGAACCCTTTCGGCACCTTCGTGGCGTCGCCCGCCTTGGTCGCCTGCCAGAACTGCCGAGCGATCTCAGCGGTGCCGTAGACGTCCCTGACATAGGCGCGGAACGCGCGGATCTGGTCGTCGCAGTCGGTCGAATCGGCTTTGTCCTTGAGGTACTTCACGCGCGCCGCCCGCAGCAGCTGTCCCAGGCCGAACGCGGTCGACGCCGGGTTCTTCGCGGTGGGCCGCCACCCCGACTCGGCCTCGATGATCCAGTCCTCGGCCTCGGTGATGTCGTCCGGTTTCGGGCACCGGCCGCCCGATTCGGCCGGTGCCGAGGTCTTGCGCGGCGTCGACTGGGCGAGCGCCCGGGCGCCGGAGCGGCCCAGGCGCGGGTCGTCCATGTCGTCGCGCTGAAGCACCGGGCCGTCGACGGCTCCTGCCGCGCCGCCGGTCCGGCCGTCCGCGCGGCGCCGGGCTTCGGCTTCCGCCGGAGCGTGCGCGTCCCCGATCGGCAGCCCGGACGCGGGAATCGCGCCGGCTCCCCTTTGCTGCACCACGTGGGTGAGTTCGTGGGCGAGCACCCGCTGGCCCTGCTCGGTGTCCGGGCGACAGCCGAACACCACGTGCTCGCCGACCGTGTAGGCCCGCGCGCCCACGGCCGCGGCAGACTCCGCCGCCCGCGCCCCGGCATGCACGCGGACCTGGCTGAAATCCTCGCCGAACTGGGCGTTCACGGCCGTGAGCGTCGCGTGGTCCAGCGGCTCGCCGGGTTCCCGCAGGACCTCGTGCACGACCGGCGGCGCGGCTTTCGGCGACGTTGCGCTCTGGCGGGCGAACATCATCGCCGGATTCTCGTCCGCCCGCGTCACCGCGGCGTCACTGGCCTCCGCCGCCGATCCGGACCAGCGACCGGGCGCCCTCCCCGCGCCGCATCCGGTCGAACGCCTCGCCCACCTCGCCGAGCGAAATCCGGTGCGTCACCAGGGTTTCCAGGTCCAGCGCACCGGAGACGACCTCGTCGGCGAGAACCGGGATGTCGCGATCCGGGTCGGAAGCCCCGTAGACGGTGCTGGTGAGCGTGCGGGCGAAGTGGAAGATCTCCAGCGGGCTCAGCACGACCTGCTGGTCCTTCCGCCCGACGCCGACCACCGTGCAGTGCCCGCCGCGGCGCACCGAACTCCACGCCGCGCGGATCGTCGTCGCCGCGCCGACGCATTCGAAGGCGTAGTCCGCGCCGCGGCCCTCGGTCAGCCCGCGCACGTTCTTGGCGAGTTTGTCGTCGCTCACCAGGAAATCCGTCGCACCGGCCGCACGGGCGAGCGCTTCCTTCTCCGGCGACAGGTCGGCCGCGACGATCTGCCCGGCGCCCGCGAGTTTCGCGCCGAGCACCACGCACAGGCCGATCCCGCCGAGGCCGAGCACGAACACGCTCTGTCCTTTTCGGACCTTCGCGGTATTGCGCACCGCACCGACCCCGGTGAGCACCGCGCAGCCCATCAACGCGGCCAGGTCGAGCGGCACGCCGTCGGGCAGCGGCACCACGGAGCGCCCCGGCAGCACGGTTTCCTCGGCGAACCCGCCGACGCCGAGCAAGACGTTGAGCGGCGCGCCGTCCAACTCCCCGCGCGGCACCGTGGTGACGCCTTCGATCGCCGAACACAGCCAGGGTTCCCCGGCCCGGCAGAACCAGCATTCCCGGCACGCGGCGGCCCAGTTGAGCACCACCCGGTCCCCCGGCCGCACGTGCGCGACCTCGCTGCCGACCTCCGCCACGACGCCGGACGCCTCGTGTCCCGGCACGAACGGGTACTGCGGGCGCAGCGTTCCGTCCACCATGGACAGATCGGAATGGCACACCCCGGCGGCCGCGATCCGCACCCGCACGTCCCCCGGCCCGACCGGCGGCAGCACGATGTCGCACACTTCCGGACGCCCGCCCTGCTCGCGCACGACCACGGCTTTGACCACGGGGTTCTCCTTCGGATCGGGCTAGAGCTGAATGGATTTGAGTTCGGTGAACTCGTCGAGCGCGGCCCGGCCCATCTCGCGGCCGAGACCGGACTGCTTGTAGCCGCCGAACGGGGCCAGCGGGTTGAAGGCCCCGCCGTTCACGTCGATCTGCCCGGTCCGGACCTGGCGCGCGAAGGCGAGCGCCCGCTCCTGGTCGGCCGACCACACCGCGCCGTGCAGGCCGTAGCGGGAGTTGTTGGCGATCCGCAGGGCGTCTTCCTCGTCGTCGAACGGGATGATCGACAGCACCGGGCCGAAGATTTCTTCCTGCGCGATGGTCGAATCCGGGTCGACGTCCGCGAAAACTGTCGGTGCGACGAAGTAGCCTGTGTCCTCAGGAGCTTCGACGCCGCCCGTCACCAGAGTCGCACCCTCGGCGATGCCCTTTTCGATGTAACCGCGCACGCGGTCGCGCTGTGCCGCGCTCACCAGCGGGCCGAGCTTGGTCTTGGGGTCCAGCGGATCGCCCGTCGTGAACCCTTCGGCGAACGTCTTCGCGAGCGCCGCCGCTTCGTCGTGCTTCTCGCGCGGCACGAGCATGCGCGTCCACGCGGTGCAGGTCTGGCCGCCGTTGAGGAACGCGTTGGAGACGCCGACCTTGACCGCCGTCGCGAGGTCCGCGTCGTCGAGGATCACGTTGGCGGACTTGCCGCCCAGCTCCAGCGTGACGCGCTTGACCGTGCGCGCCGCCAGCTCCGCGACCCGCGTTCCGGCGCGCACCGATCCGGTGAACGACACGACGTCCACCTCCGGATGCGTCGCCAGCGCCTCGCCGACCTCCGGGCCGTACCCGGTGACCAGATTGACCACGCCGGGCGGGAAACCCGCCTCGTGGATCGCGTCGAACAGCTGGTACGCGCTCAGCGGCGCGACCTCGCTCGGCTTCACCACGACCGTGCACCCCGCCGCCAGCGCGGGCGCGATCTTGCAGGTGATCTGGTGCAGCGGGTAGTTCCACGGCGTGATCGCCGCGACCACGCCCGCCGGTTCGCGCACGACCAGCGAGTTGCCGACCTTCTCCTCCGGCTCCTCCTGGCCGAGCAGATCGACGTAGGTCCGCACGTCGGTCTGCGGCAGCGCGGCCTGGATCCGGGTCGCGATCCGCACCGGCGTGCCGACGTCCTTCGCGATCGTCTCGCCGATCTCGTCGGCCCGCTTCGCCAGCCCGTCGAGGAGCGCGCGCAGCAGCTCCGCCCGTTCCGCCCGGCTCGTCCGCGCCCACGCCGGAAACGCCTCGCGCGCCGCCCGGACCGCCCGGTCGACGTCGGCGGCGGTGCCCTCCGGGATGTGCGCCTGGACCTGCTCGGTAGCCGGGTTTTCCACCGGGATCGAGGATTTTCCGTCCGAGCGGACCCATTCGCCGCCGAGGTACAGCACGTCGCGTTCAGCCACCGAGTCTCCTCCGACCTGGGTTCGCACCCCTCGGCCGGATTCTATAGAAAACGCGCGGGCTGTCTAGTGCTCCGCCAGCACGCCCTGCGCCGCGAGGAAGTCGACCAGCAGATCCCCCGCCTCGCGGATGTGCGCCGCCATCGCCTCCCGCGCCGCCTCCGGCCTGCGCTCGTTCAACGCGGCGAGCACGCGATCGTGGTCGTCGCGGGCCAGCAGCGGCCAGCCCGGGATATCGGCATATGCCGAAAAGGGCACGTACCTGAGCGTCAAGGAGAGCATCCAGGTGAACTTCGGCGCGGCGGCCGCGTGATTGACCATGCGGTGCAACGCGAAATCGGCCCGCTCGGTCGCGTCGAGGTCGCCGTCGCGGACCGTTTTCTCGATCTCGCGCTGGAGGTCGTCCAGCCGCGCCAGCCCCGCCGGATCGAAGGCTTCCGCCGCGCGCGCCGCCAGCTCGCCGGAGACGTAGGCCTGCATCGCGTAGACGTCGACGACGTCCCGGCGCGTCACCGGAATCACCCGGAATCCGCGCCCCGGACGGAAATCGACCATGCCCTCGCCCGCGAGCGCCATCAACGCCTCGCGCACCGGCGTGGCGCTGACGCCGAGCCGCTCGGCGAGGTGTTCCGTCCGCAGCCGTTCGCCGCCGCGGACCGCGCCGGTGAGGATCAGATCGCGCACCTGCTTGGCGACCCGCGGGCTCAGCCGTTCGCGCGCTTCTCCGGCCACTGTCACGAAAACTCCCCGCCAGCGTTGGATTTCCCGCCATCGTAGCCCTTGTGCCGCGATGTGACCCCAGTCACTTTTCGGACCGGGGAGAACCTGCGGTGGGGGTCGCGTCGACTATCCGGACGAACCCGTGCACGGGCGAACCGCACAGTGTCCTCAATGGACACCACGAGGGAGGGAAACCGAATGTCAGCGAAGTCTTCGATCCTGCGCCACGCCAGCCTGATCGCAGGCCCGGCACTGGCCGCGGCCGCCATCGCGGCCGGAACGATCGGAGTCGCCACCGCCGCGACCGGCGACCGTCAGGCCCCGCCTGCCGTCGCCGCGGCGATGGCCCAGCCGCCCGCCGAACAGCCGCCGGAAGGCGCCAGGGCGACCGTGAAGGCCGACCCGAACCCGGCGGCCCCCGGTGGAGACGTCACGCTCACCGGCAACTGCGGCGGAGGCAAAGGCCTGAAAAAGGTGATCGGCGGCTACCCGGGCCACCAGGTCCTGAAGGACGTCAAGATCGTGGACGCGAACCCGGAAGCCTTCAAGGCAACGGCGAAGCTGACCACGAAGGCCGGCGACGGAGCAGCCCCGGTGATGGTCGACTGCGACGGAGAAGCAGGCGTAACCCTGCTGGTGACCCACGCCGAGTGACCATGCCGATCCGCAGCACCCGCTTCGGTCCGGAGGCAGCTGGGGCTAGTTAGCGCCCGGCTTCCGGCAGCTCGCGGTTTGCCGGTCCGGTCGGTGGCCAACGACCGGACCGGCAACAGCCGCGAACGACCGACGACTCCGCCAAGCAACGGCATCCGCGGGAGGCCACGACCAAACGCCATCCACGCCCGATTCGCCCGGCGGCTTCACCGGCGACCTGACCGGCGGCTTCACCGGCGGATCAGCCGCCCGCCGCCTCCGTCCGGGGACGGCCGCGTCCGCCGAGCACCTTGCCCGCCAGCGCGGCCAACCGCCACCTCGGCTCGGGCGTCGCTCGGCCTGACCGCCCGCCCCCACAACCCGAACCAATCCCCCAGCCGACCGCAACCGCCCGGACAATCACCAGCTCGTCCCGGGCATCGCGCGATCTAACCGCGCGTGCCACCACCCCAGCCAGCCCCACGACCGACCGCCACCACCAGACAACCGCCAGCACGGCTCAGACACCACCCGACCTAACCCGCCCAACACACCGCCAACCCACAGCCGACCGCGACCACCCACCACCGCCCGGACAACCGCCAGCTCGACTCAGACACCACCCGACCTGACCCGCCCAAGACACCACTCCCGCCAACCCATATTCGACCGCGACCACCCACCCAGCCCGGCCAGTCGCGCGCCCGGCGGCGCCCCGGGCTGCCCGCACAGCAGGCAGATGACCGGCCAGTCCCCCAGGCTGGCCGGTCACCCCCGGCGGCCCGAGGCGGATCCAACGCACCGAGAGGAGGCCCTCACTTCGCAGCCCACCCACCCCCGCGAGGGTGGAAAATCGCAGCCGCACCGGCCCGGATCCCCTGCTGTGAGCCGATGTGCGAGCGCTGTGAGGTTGCTGTGCATCCGGCCGCACGGGATGCCCGCCGGGCGTCGGCATGGTCATCTTGAAGCGTGAAGGTCAACGTTTCCCGGAGCGCGCTGGTCGTCTGCGCCGCGGCGGCGATCGTCGCGACCGGCGGCGCCAACGCCGTCGTCGACACCGCTGACGTCACCATCTCGACCGGCCAGCCGAGCAGCCCCGGCACCCCGCGCGGCACGGCGACGAGCACCGCGTCCAGCAGCACCCCGGCGACCGGCAGCACCCCAGCGTCCAGCAGCACCCCAGCGACCGGCAGCACCCCGGCGACCGGCAGCACCCCAGCGTCGAGCAGCACCCCAGCGACCGGCAAAGCCAGCCCGGCAGTCGGCGCGCTGTTCTCCGGCGGCAGCCACTTCTGCTCGGCCAGCGTGGTGCACAGCCCCACCGGCGACCTGCTCCTCACCGCCGCGCACTGCGTCAGCGGCGACGTCTCCGGCGTCACCTTCAAACCCGGTTACCACGACGGCATCGCCCCGTTCGGCACCTGGCAGGTCACCGCCGCGGTCCTCGCGGACGGCTGGAAGTCCTCGTCCGATCAGGACCTCGACTTCGCGTTCCTCAAGGTCGCCCAGCCCGGCTCCGCGAGCCTCGAAAGCCTCACCGGAGCCAACCAGCTGGGCACCAACCAAGGCTTCTCCCACACCATCACCCTCACCGGCTATCCCAACGGCGCCGAACAACCAGTCGTCTGCACCGGCACCACGACCCAATCCGACGCCTACCAGCAACGCGTCGCCTGCCCCGGCTTCCCCGACGGCACCAGCGGCGGCCCCTGGGTCGTCGACCAGAACCCGAACACCGGAACCGGCACCGTCATCGGAGCCATCGGCGGCTACCAAACCGGCGGCGCCACCCCGGATGTCTCCTACAGCGCCTACTTCGACGACGACATCGCCCAGCTCTACCGCTCCGCCATCAGCTGATCGGCACCCCGAAACTCCGCTCTTCCGCATAAGGTTCGAGCAACGGGAGGGCTGCGATGAGTTCCGGATCAGGAACGTCGGCGGAGGATTTCGACGAGTGGTACTCGACCATGCGCGGCAGCACCGCCCGCGACGAAATCCACCAGCGGCATCTGGGGCTGCCGCCGCGACTGCTGTCGAGCAGCCTGCTCACCTGGGACGGCGTCGCGGAAGTTGCCGAGGCGCTGCGGCTCGATCCGGGAAACCGGTTGCTGGATCTGGCGTGCGGACGCGGCGGGTACGGCCTCGAGATCGCCTCCCGCACCGGGGCGCGGCTGATCGGCATCGACTTCGCACCGGCCGCGCTCGACCAGGCCCGGGGGTTCGGTACCGGGGCCGCCGAGTTCCGGCTGGGAGAGTTCGCCGACACGGCACTGCCGGACGAATCGGTGGACGCGGTCGTGTGCGTCGACGCGATTCAGTTCCAGCCGACAGCCGAAGCATTCGAGGAGATGCGACGAGTGCTCCGTCCGGGCGGACGCGTCGCGTTGACGACTTGGGAGGCCGTCGATCACGCGGACGAACGCGTGCCGGCACGAATCCGGGCGGTCGGCACCGAAACCCGGCTCAGAGATTCAGGTTTCACAAATGTCGTGGTTCGGGAACGCTCACAGTGGCGGAACGGGCGACGTGGGAGGAAGCCGCGGCTCTCGACCCGGGCGACGATCCCGCGCTGCAATCCCTTCACCGGGAAGGCGTCCAGACACTGGCTGCTTTCGATTTGAGGCGCCGAGTTCTCGCCACGGCGACCGCAGGCACTTGACCCGCGCAGGGCGTCTCAAGCCGAATGACCAGGCACTGCCCCAAAAGGCGCCGAAATCCCGCGGTGCCGGCTCGGCGCGCCCATCCGGTCAGCTGGAACTAGGCGGCGCAACCGGCGCCTGATGCAGCGAGAGATTCTGCCCCGCCTTCTCATCTGCGGCCCATGCCCCGGCCTCTGCCGTCCACGTCTGGCCGGCGAAGCTCACCCGGTCCACGCCCAGTTTCGCCGCGCGCGCCACCAGCCAGCTCGCGATTCGCCAGCCCTCCGCGGACGGGTGTGCTCCGCTCAGGCGGGCGGTGCCCAGTTCGGCGTTCGCGACTGTCACCAGGTTCGCCGGCGGGTTCAGCGTCAGGTTGCGGCAGGTCAGCGCCGCGGGGTACTGCCCGGTCAGCGCGCCGGTCAGCGCGGTGGCTTCGTCTTCCCACTGGGCGTACGCGTCGGGGGCGCCGGAGCGTTGCACCGCCTGCGCCGCTTCGGTGATGGGGATCGTCTGCCAGTTGTCGAGTTTCGCGAGTTTCTTGTAGAACTCCGTCGCCGAGTAGACCGGGTCCTGAAGCTGGGCGGGAGTGCCCCAGCCTTGGCTCGGCCGCTGCTGGAACAGGCCTACCGAATCCCGGTCGCCGCCGCTCAGGTTGCGGAGTTTCGACTCCTGCAGGGCGGTCGCGAGGGCGACCGTCACCGCGTGCGAGGGCAGGCCCTGTTTGATCCCGACGGCGGCGATGATCGCGGCGTTGTTCATGGGTTCCGGTTGCAGCGTGTACTGCGGCGCGGAGGCGTCGTTCGGTCCCTTCGGCAACGCCACAGTGCAGCCCGGGGTCTTCACCTCGTCGCTGCTCGAGAACATGACCACTACGACCACCACGGCCGCGAGAGCCACGACGACCGCAAGGATCGCCGCTCGCACGCCACACCCGCGCACCCGTGCCCGCCCTTCCCCACTGCCCACTCCAAGTGCACAGTCTGCCCGGGCGTTCCGGCCGCGAGACGCTCGGGTCGGGTCAGCCGGCGTCGGCGGCGCCCAGGAAGATCGGGTTCGACAGGGCGACCATGGCGTTCGGCGTCGTCGTCTTCGGGCCTCCCGACGGGCGCCGCACCTCGACCCGGACCCAGCGGCTGTAGCGCGGGTACGTCGTCCACGTGACGGTCGCGGCGCCGGACTCCGGGACGGTCTCGCTGTGCTCCGGCCCGAGCTGGTCGAGGAACGTCACGGTCGTTCCCGGCACTCCGCGAACGACCGCGCGCACCTCGACCGGCACGCCGGTGCCCGCGGCGAGCCGTCCGCCGATGCCCGCGGTGCGGCCCGCGCCGGAGACGGAGAAGTCCAGCTGCACGTCCTTCGATTCGGCGAGCCACGACCGGCCCGCTTTGAGCCCGGCGAGCAGTTCGGCGCGGCCCAGCCGGTCGGCCTGGACGACGGTGTGCGGGAGCGCCACGGTGTGGTCCGGGTTGTGCGCGTCGGAATCGCCGATCGCCGGGATCCACCGGCCGCCGCGCAGCAGGCCGTCCCAGTGCGTGACGCTCGCTTCGTCCTCCGGGCTCCACGGGCCGTTCCAGACCTCGACGAGGTCGGCGATCTCGTAGGCGAATTCGTACGTGCAGCCGAAGCAGTTCGCGAACGGGTGCGCGGCGGTGACCAGGCCGCCCGCCCGGTGCACCTGGTCGGCGAACCGCCGGAAGTCGCGCGGGTCGGAAGCGCGGTAGCGCCAGTCGATCCACGTGCCGGCCGGGAGCCCGATCGCGGGCCAGTGCCCGGACCGCGTGGTGACCTCCTCGCCGTTCAGGATCAGCAGGTCGTCCGTGGCGTAGTCGCCCCACACCAGCTGCGAGCTGGACGTGTTGTGGTCGGTGGACACGATGAAGTCCAGACCGGCCGCCCGCGCGTCCGCCACCAGCTGCTCGGGCGTGCGCCTGCCGTCGGAGTGGACGGTGTGCAGGTGCGAGTCGCCGCGGTACCAGGACCGGCCGCGGTCGCGCGCGGGCGCGGTCTCCGGGGCCGGGTTCGGCCGGAACGGCTTCGAGGTGTCCCGGCCGAAGGTCAGCGTGATGTCGACGCGGTAGTTCAACCCCTGCGGCGCGACCGTGTACGGGCCGAGGATCACGTGCCAGCGGCCGGGCGTGATCGGCCCGGCGAGGTAGCCGGGGGTCGCCTCGGCGGCGCTGATCGAGAACCGGTCGCGGAACCCGCCGGACCAGCCGCGGAACCCGCGGCGGGTGCCCAGTTCGTGCCCCTCCGGGCCGAACATCCCGATGTCGCAAGCATTTCCGCGCGTCCCGGCCGGCACCGACGGCTTGTCGTAGGAGTAGACCACGTCGATCTGCTTCACCCCGCGCGGCACGTCGACCGGGAGGTAGTACCAGTCCGGCACGTCCGGGCGGAAGGTGCCGGCGACGGTCTTCGTCTGCTGCCCGGAGCCGGGCGCGGGCGCCGCGAACGAGACGCCCGGCAGCATGGTCATCGCCGCACCAGCGGCGACGACGCTTCCGGCCCGGAACAAGGTGCGCCGGTTGAGTTCCCCAGTGGACATGGCCTACCTCCGCGGCGAAGAAGTCGCGCCGACGCTAACCGCCGGGACCACCCCCTTCAACGACGCTCCGGTGAACACTCGGCGACTCGCCTCCTCTCGCCGAGAACGCCGCTCCCATCGCGGGGCGACCGGACACGACACCTTCACCGCCAGCCTCGCCGGGCTCATCCGCGCTCTCCACCGGCCACGTCGATTCCTGGGCTGGCACCCGACTAGCGGGCCGCGCGCTCGCCAAACAACCGCGGTGTCGCAGGCCGCGCACCCGACAACAACCCCAACGGCATCACCGCCAACGACGACCGCCGGGCCACCAGAAGCGCTCACCTCAGCCGGAAGAACCGCACCGTCAGCACAGCAGGCCGCACCCAGCGCCCGCCTCGATGGTCTTAACCGCGAGCCCTTCCGGAGATCAGCGCAATCCGGAACGAACCGAGCAACGGCAAGACCATCCCCTAAGCCTTCGGACCGCTCCGGCAACGCCAGCCCCGCCGGCCACCGCGCGACACCGGCCGCTCACCCCGCCGCACCACTCCCCTCCATCACGCGGTCCAGCCATTCCTCCAGCAGCACCTCGAACAACACCGGTTGCTCGAACTGCAGGTTGTGCCCCGCCCGGTCGAGCACCGCGTAGCTCGCCCGCGGATAGTGCGCCAGCAACCCGTACGGCTCCGCGAATCCGGTGGACGCGTCCTGCCTCCCGCACACGATCAGCGCCGGTTTCCGGTACACCGGACCGCTTTCCGGATCGACCGACAAGCGCCAGCCCGCCAGCATCCGCCGCAGCGCGGCCCGGTCGGCGGCTGCCAGGCCCGGCGCGACGTCCGCCCGGAAGCGCGCCAGCGTTTCCGCGGACTGGACCACCGCCATCTCCCCGTACTCCGCCGCCTCCGCCGGATCGAGCCCCGCCATCAGCTCCGGGTCGGCACGCAGCACCTCGTGGTCCGGCACGTCCCGCTCCAGCACCGGCACCGGGCGGGCGACCGGGCACACCAGCGCGAGCCCGGCGACCCGCGCCGGCCGCGCCCGGGTCAGCCCCCGCGCCAGGTAACCGCCGTACGACTCCCCGACCAGCAGAAACGGCTCGTCGCCGATCAGGTCGTCCACCAGGTCCTCCAGCGCCGCGACGAGGTCGTCCGACCCGCGCGCGGACCCGGCGGGCGATTCGCCCATCCCGGGCAGGTCCGGGTAGATCCGCCGGAATCCGGGCCGCCGCGCGAAGACCGGCTCGAGACAGCCGGTCATCAGGCGGTGGTCCGGCGTCCAGCCGTGCACGGCCAGCACCGGCGTGCCGGAACCGTGTTCGACGTAATGCATCGTTCCTCCCTGTTCGCCGGCCACCGTTGTACCGCACGGCACCGACAATTCCGGGACTCCGGCCGCCGGGAGGAGGACGGCCGGCCGCGGGGGGCGGCGATTTCCGGGAGAATTCCCCGGAACGTCAGCCGAGGGAGCTGATCAATTCCCGTTCGGGCGCCGGCCGGCCCGGAGCGGGGCGGCGCGGAACGCAAGCCAGCAGAAGGAAACCTGCCACGACGCCCAGGAGCACGTGGCCGGCGACGGCGCACAATCCGCACAATGCGGTCCATAGGACGATCTTCATCCACCGAGTGTAGGACCGGAAAGAATCGCCGGCTCCGGACTTGGGGAAGACTTAGGGTTCGGTGTGCGCGGAATTCCCGGATGAAACCGGAAAAGAAAGGGTTGCCTTTCCTTTCCCGCGCGCGAGGGGCCCTTCCGGCGCGTCCGCGCGGGCGGTCCGGCAGGATCGGGGCCGTGCCCAAGCCCGGAACCAGCGCGCTCGTCGTCACGCTCCCCTCCGCCGCCGTCCTGCTCGAAACCGCCGCGGCCGTCGACCCCGGACTCGTCCGTCCCGGCCTTCCGCCGCACGTCACGGCGCTGTACCCGTTCCTGCCCGCCGACCAGCTCACCGAGGCGACCGACGCCGCGGTCAGTCAGCTCGCCGGCAGCTTCCCCGCGACGGAAGCGCAGCTGACCGATCTGGTCACCGCGCCCGGGTTCGTCGCCGCGGCCGCCCCCGCGCTGCAGCCCCTCGCCGACGCCGTGTGCGATCACTGGCCCGACGTGCCACCGTATGGCGGCCGCTTCGGGGCGCACCCGCCAGCGCATCTGACGATCGCCCTCGGGGGCACTGACGACCAGCTCGCCGAGGTCGCCGAACGCGCCCGAGCCGCGCTGCCGCTCACCGCTCGAGCGGAAACGCTGCACCTCGTCGTGCTCACCGAGGAGGGTTGGCAGCTCCGGCTGTCGGCTCCGCTCGGAACGCCTCCGCGATAGCCCGCAGCCGAGCCACATCGGCCTCGAACGCGGTCTCCGGGGCCCGCGCCGGCGATGCCGCGGGCTCGTCCGGCACCGCCTCCGAGCTGCGCACCATCCGCGCCGCCGCGCTCGGCGGCAATTCGGGACCGACGCCGGACAGCAGCAGTCCGTCGTTGATCTCGCTCATCATCGTCAGCAGCCGCTCCCGGCCGGTCCCCGAAGCGTCGTCAAGGCGGACGATGTCCGGATACCGCGAAGCCAGGTGCTGCCGCAGCGGCCGCAACGCCGCCCGCGTCCGCGCGTCGCGCACTGACCGGCCCAGCGCGGGCAACGCGGGCACCGTCAGCCCCACCACGATCAGCAGCACCGAAATCGCCGGAAACCCGACCGCGAGCGTGCACCGAACTGTCGAAAACGCGCCGCGGCACAGTTTCGCGACCGGATGCTCGGCGGTCAGATCACTGATCAGATCGACAATTTTGCCGACGAGGTAAGCGAATGCGAACACACAGGCCGCGAGCATGAGGCCCAGCCCAGCGCGCAGCGCGCCAGTGCCCGCGCGCACCGCTCCGGCGGACACCACGGCGATGTCCGCCACCGCCAAGCCGAGGTACAGCGTGTAGACGGCGATGTAGACGACCAGCGTCGGATTCGACCGGTACAGCTCGTCGAAGAGCCCGACGCCCGTCGGCAGCCCGCGCGTCGCGAAGAACGACGCAGTGAGCACGACGAGCGCGACAATCAACGCCCCGAGCCGCGCGCGCCGTCGACGCTCCGCAACGCCACCGATCTCCGCGACAGTCACTTCAATGCCGTACGCAGCCACCATCGTCGCGAGGTTCGACAGCAGCCGCCCCAGGCTCGGGTACAGCTGGCTCTCGATCTTCTGCGCGCTGTCCGCGAGCAAGCACAACGCGACGCCGAGCGCGATCAGGCTGATCGCGAGCCCCGCGCCCGCGCCGGTCCGCCGCGCTCGCACCGCGCGCCAGATCCCGACGGCGAGAGCGAGCAGGCCGACCCCGAAGAAAAGAACGTCGATCATTCGCGCACTACCCGAGCAGCGACGCGAAGCGCCGCGCGCGATCCGCTGCCGGGCCGGAAGCGCCTGGCCGCAACTGCGCGTCGTCCGCCGTGGCGGCGCTCATCAAGAACACCGCGAACAGCTCCGCTTCGTACTCGTCGGCATTCGTGGTGACGCGGGTGAGCAGATGCGACAGCAGGTGCGCGCTGAGATCCGGCGCGAGCGTCGCCGCTTCGGCGTCGGTGAGCACGCATTCGCCGCGGTGCTCGCACAGCAAGTGCGCGATTTCGTGGGCGATGATGTGGTCCTGGTGCAGCGGCGACGTGCCGGCCGCGTACGCGATCAGGTCGAAGTCGTCGTGCCGCTGCCACGCGCCGGAGGGCTGGCCGGGCGCGTAGTCGACCGCGACCAGGTCGATGTCGCGGCCCCGGTGGCGTTCCAGCCGGTCGATCCACGCGTTCATCGACCACGGCCGCGGGGCGGGCACGTGCCGCAGCAGGTCGCGCACCCGGTCGCGGGCGCGCGCTCGCACGGTCGGGTCGATGTCCCCTCCCGAGGCGATCGGCGGCTGGACCAGCCGGGCGCACCAGGGGGTCCCCGGCGCTCCGGCCGTCGCCAGCATAGCCGCCCGGGTCACTCGGGCTTGCGCCCGCGCCGGGTGCGCTCGCGGCCCTCGGCGTAGCTGCCGAGCTGGTCCATCAGGGCGGAAACGGTCTGCCGGTCGCGCTCGGACAGCCGCATCGCGCGCTGCGCCAGGTCGCGGGCCTGGGTGTCGCGCCAGGCCACGACGTCGGCGACCTGTTCGTCCACCCGGCCGGCGACCTCGTCGTCGAAGAAGTAGGTGACCGGAACGCCGAAGAACCGGGCGAGCGCCTGGATGTGCGACCGCTTCGGGTCCCGCCGCGCGCCCACGGCCAGCTGCTGGACGTGCGTGGCCGACATGCGGACGCCGGTCGTGTCCGCGACGCCCTGGGCGATCTCGCGGTAGGAGTAGGGCTTGCGGTCCGGCGGGTGCACGGTCGCGATCAGGTGCGCCAGCCGTTCCGCGAAGCTGCGCTCCTGCCCCTGCTCGGCCATGCCGCCCCCACCACCGTTCCGTCTCCGTAACAGCGTCCAGCATAACCGTCCCGAAAACTTGACACCAACTGTCCCGTTACGGCTACACTCGCCCCGCGCATCGTTTAGAAAACTAAACACCGGGATCCGCGTGCGGTCGCTGGGGGTGCCCGCACGCGGTCCCGCGCCCGTCCGCGCGCGGGACGCACAAGTGCCGCACAGGCCGCGGAGGTAGGTTGTGCGCCATGACACTCCGCCCCAGTCCCGAAAGGACACCCGTCGTCGTCACCGGCGGAAGCGGCTTCATCGGCCGCGCTGTCGTGCGCGAGTTTCGTAAGCGCGGTTATCCGGTCACTGTCGTGGACCGCGTGCGCTACGAGACGACGGACGAGGGAGTGCGCGTCGTCGTCGGAGATCTGCGCGACGCCGAAACGCGCGAAGCAGCTGTCGAGGCCGGCGTCGGCGGGATTGTGCACCTTGCCGCACTGACGTCCGTGCTGAAGTCAGTGGAGCTGCCGCGCGACACGTACGCGGAGAACGTCGCAGTGACACAAGAACTTCTCGAACTGTGCCGCGTACGCGAGGTGCCGCGTTTCATTCTCGCTTCCACGAACGCAGTGATCGGCGATGTCGGCACTAACACCATCACGGTCGACCTGCCCACGAAGCCGCTTACGCCCTACGGTGCCACGAAAGCGGCCTGCGAGATGCTGCTGTCGGGCTACGCGGGCGCGTACGGGATCACGACGTGCGCGTTGCGCTTCACCAACGTGTACGGGCCTGGCATGTCGCACAAAGACAGCTTCGTCCCGCGAATGATGCGCGCGGCGTTGAAGAATGAAGGCGTGCGGGTGTACGGCACCGGAGAGCAGCGTCGCGACCTTGTGCATGTAGACGACGTCGTGCGCGCGGTCGCGCTCGCCTACGAAAGCGGCTACACCGGCCGTGCGATCGTGGGTGCCGGACATTCGGTGTCGGTGCTGGAAATGGTCGAGACCGTGCGCGCGGTGACCGGTGCCGAGCTGCCGGTCGAACACGTGCCCGCGCCGGCCGGCGAGATGCCCGCGGTGGTCGTGGACGTCTCGGCGAGCGCGGAAACCATCGGCTACCGCCCGGAAATCAGCCTCGCCGACGGGCTCGCCACGGCCTGGAAGTACTTCTCCGGGCTGGACCGGGCCGAGGCGCCGTGACCGGATTCCTCCGCCGCCACGCGTTCCTGCTGGTGCTCCTCGCCGCGGGAACCACGCTGCGGGTGCTGTCCTGGATCGCCTACCGGCCCGCGCTGCTGTACATCGATTCCTTCCGGTACCTGGACAATCTGCGGGGCCTGCGCGCCGACGGGATCAATCCGGTCGGCTACGACCTGCTGCTGAAGCCGCTGCTCGCGGTCGGCGGGCTGTCGTTCGTCGCCGCCGTGCAGCATCTGGGCGGGCTGGCGATCGCGGTCGGAAGCTATGCGCTGGCCCGGCGGCTCGGCGCGCGCCGCTGGGTGGGCGCGCTGGCCGCCGCGCCGCTGCTGCTCGACGCCTACCAGGTGCAGATCGAGCAGAACATCATGGCCGAGGTGCTGTTCGAAGCGCTGCTGTTCGGGCTGCTGTGGCTGGTGCTGGCCAAGGGAAAACCGAACTGGCGGCGGATCGCGCTGGCCGGGCTGGTGGTCGGGTTCGGCGTGCTGGTGCGGCTGATCGGCATCACGGTCGCCGCTCCGTTCCTGCTGTACGTGCTCGCCGCGGGCAGCGCTTGGCGTTCCTGGCGCGGCTGGCGCGACGCCGGCGCCGGGCTGCTCGCGATCCTCGTCGTGCTGGTCCCGTACGCGGCGAAAGTCAAGGCAGAGACCGGGAACTGGGGCTTGAGCGGACCGTCCGGCAGCATGCTCTACGGCCGCACCGCAGCGGTCGCGGACTGCGCGAGACTCCAGCTCGACCCGGTCGTCCGGCAGTTCTGTCCCGCCGAGCCGGTCGAGAACCGGATGGTCGACAACTACACGCACGCCGACCTCGACCCGGCGTGGCCCGGCCCGCTGCCGCCGGGGGCGGACAAGGGCGCGCTGGCGCACGAATTCGCGGTGACCACGCTGAAAGCGCAGTGGTGGGACGTCGCGACGGCGATCCTCGGGGACTTCGGCAAGAGCTTCCAGTTCACCCGCTCCACCGCGCCCACCGACGTGCCGATCGACCGGTGGCAGTTCCAGCTGGCCTACCCGGAGTTCGCCGAACCGGCCGCGGTCAAGGCGGTCACGCAGCAGTACGACGGCACCGACCCGCAGGTGAACGAGCCGATCGCGGCGTTCCTGCGCGCCTACCAGCTCAACGGCGGATTCGTGCCCGGCGCCGTGCTCGGGTTCTTCGCGCTGCTCGGCCTGCTGACCGTGCTGCGGCGCAAGAAACCCCGGCATCCGGCGCGCAGCGGTGCGTTGTTCGCTGCGAGCACCGGGTTGCTCCTGCTGTTCGGGTCCGCGGTGTTCGAGTTTTCCTGGCGCTACCAGCTTCCCGCGCTCGTGCTGCTGCCGGTCGCCGGGGCGCTCGGGTTCACCACGCTCACCGTGGCGAGCCGTCGTCGTCTCGGCAGTTATCCGGACGCTGTCGACGAAGGCGCGATCGCGGACTTCCACGGCCGGCATCCCGGCGCGAAGCTGTCCGAACTGACCGTGGTGATCGCCGCGTACAACGAAGCCGACGGCATCGGCCAGGTGCTGGAAAAAATGCCCGACGAATGCCTCGGGCTGCCAGTCGACGTCCTGGTGGTCGTAGACGGCGGCACGGACAACACTGCGGCCATCGCGGAAGACCATGGCGCGTACGTGTGCGTCGCGCCGACTAACCGCGGCCAGGGCACCGCGCTGCGCCTCGGGTATCACCTTGCCGCGGAGAACGGCGCGAAGTACATCGTCACCACCGACGGCGACGGTCAGTACGACAACAGCGAAATGGCCGAACTTCTCGCGCCGCTGCTGGACGGCACCGCGGACTTCGTGACCGGCTCCCGGCGGTTGGGCCACGAAGAGGCCGACAGCCGGATGCGGTGGGTCGGCGTGCGCGTGTTCGCGTGGCTGGCGTCGGTGCTCACCTGGCGGCGGATCACCGACACGTCGTTCGGATTCCGTTCGCTGCGCGCGGAACTCGCGTGCGCGATCCCGCTGAACGAACCGCAGTACCAGTCGTCGGAGCTGTTGCTGGGCGCGACCGCGCTAGGTGCGCGCGTGCTCGAACGGCCGATGAGCATGCGGCTGCGCAAGGCGGGCAAGAGCAAAAAGGGCGGCAGCCTCGTGTACGGCGCGAACTACGCGCGGGTCATGACAGGGACGTGGTGGCGCGGGTACGTGCTGCGCCGCGGCCGAAAACGAACCGGTCGAGCATCGTGAACTTCGCGACGAACACCAGCGCGTAGCTGAGCACGTACGCCGCGTCGAGCAGCACGACCCACCAGAAGTGCGGCAGGTGCAGCGGCGCGAGCAGATGCCCGGCGAGCGTGGTCAGGCCGACCGAGGCGAGGCCGCCGAGCGAGATGACGACGACGTAGGGCAGCAGTTCGCGGACCGGTTCGGGACGGCCGCGGCGGCCCCACACCCAGCGCCGCGTCAGGAAAAAGTTCAGCACCGCCCCGGCCGCGAACGCGCACGCGCCGGCCAGCCAGGGAGCCCCGTCCGCGGCGAGCACCGCGATCAGCGCGGCCTGGCTGAGCAGGGTCGCGGCCACCGAACTGGCGGCCGCGCGGACGAACCGGACCAGGCCGCGGCGGCGCGGCTTGGGCGATTCTTCCGCCGTGCGGGGGTTCGCCGGGTTGGCTACCGTCGTCATAGTCCTCAGTCTCCCCTCGGGCCGCCGGCTCCGCCGCGCGGCCCCCGGCCCACAGCGGATTCACAGCTGACTGCCAGCCGCCGATCAGCGGCGGGCGATTAGGTTCGGATCCGCCACCGCGACACCGGCGCCGTGTCAGACCGAAAGGCCGTGCCTGTCGCGAAGACGAAAGGAAAGGGTGCTCCGGATGCGAGTGCTGGTTCTCGGCGGTGACGGCTACCTGGGCTGGCCCACCGCGCTCCACTTGTCGGACAAAGGCCACGAAGTGGCTGTTCTGGACAACTTCGCGCGGCGGCAGTACGACGTCGAGCTCGGAGCCGAGAGCCTCGTCCCGATCGAGGACCTGAGCACCCGCACCGACGCGTGGCACGAGGTGTCCGGAAAACGCATCGCGCGCTACGAAGGCGACCTGCTCGACGCGGAGTTCCTGTTCGCCGCGGTACGGGAATTCCGGCCTTCGGCGATCGTGCATTTCGCCGAGCAGCGGTCCGCGCCGTATTCGATGATCGACCGGGAGCACGCGGTCTACACGCAGCACAACAACGTGGTCGGCAACCTGAACCTGCTGTACGCCATCGCCGAGACCGACCCGGACATCCACCTGGTCAAACTGGGCACGATGGGCGAGTACGGCACCCCGAACATCGACATCGAGGAAGGCTGGCTCGAGGTCGAGCACAACGGCCGCCGCGACCGGATGCTGTACCCGAAGAAACCGGGTTCGTTCTACCACCTGTCGAAGGTGCACGATTCGCACAACATCGAGTTCGCCTGCCGGGTCTGGGACCTGCGCGCGACCGACCTCAACCAGGGCGTCGTGTACGGCCAGCAGACGCCGCAGACCGCGCTCGACCCGCGGCTGGCCACGCGGTTCGACTACGACGCGGTGTTCGGCACGGTGCTCAACCGGTTCGTCATCCAGGCCGTGCTGGGCCAGCCGCTCACGGTGTACGGCAAAGGCGGGCAGACGCGCGGGCTGATCGACATCCGCGACACCGTCGAGTGCATCCGGCTGGCCGTGGAGAACCCGGCCGCGCGCGGCGAGTTCCGGGTGTTCAACCAGATGACCGAGAGCATGTCGGTGCGCCGGATCGCCGAGGTCGTCGCGGACCGCTTCCCCGGGCCGGTGCAGATCGAGAACCTCGACAACCCGCGGGTGGAGCAGCCGGAGCACTACTACAACGTCAAGCACACCGGGCTGCTCGAACTCGGGCTGGAGCCGCATCTGCTGTCGGACACGCTGATCGAGTCGATGTTCGACATCGTCGGCGCGAACAAGCACCGGGTGAACGACGAACGGCTGCGCCCGGCGGTGCGCTGGCGCGGGGCCGTCGAAACCTCCTGATTTCCGCTGCTCTCCCCCTCCGTCGCGAAAATTGTCGGTGCCGGGTGGGATGCTCTTCGAGTCAGCCCCCGAGGGGGGAAGAAGCGGAAGAGCGGCAAGAAAAACGTGGGGGACGAAGCAGCGGCGCGGTGGAGCCCGGAGCGGGTGCTCGAACTCGCGCCGGACGCCGCGTCGGCGAAAGCCGGGCGCGGGCAGGCGGCGCCGGCCAAGTGGTCGGGCGCGGGCGCGTCGGGCCGCGCGGTCTGGGGCGCGTGCCAAGGCAGCGGGAAGCGGCCGTACCAGACGACGGTGGAAACGGCCGGGCCCGCGTTCCGGTGCAGCTGCCCGAGCCGGAAGTTCCCGTGCAAGCACGCGCTGGGGTTGCTGCTGCTCTGGGCCGACGGGCAGGTCCCCCGCGAGGAGGAGCCCGGATGGGTGCACGCGTGGCTGGAGGAACGGGCCGCGCGGGCGGAGCGGGCCGAGAAGAAAACGGACGCGCCGAAGGATCTCGAAGCGGCGGCGAAGCGGGCGCAGGAACGGCTCGCGCGGGTCACCGCCGGGGCCGCTGAGCTGCGCGGATGGCTCGCCGACCGGGTGTCCGCCGGGTTCGCGGCGTTCGAGCGCGGCGGTGCCGACGAGCTGTACACCGTCGCCTCGCGGATGGTCGACGCGCAGGCTCCCGGGCTGGCGAACGGCCTGCGCCGGGCGGCGGCGCTGGTCGGCCGCGGCCGGGACTGGCCGGATCGGCTGCTGGCCGAGTTGTCGCTGGTGTACGTGCTCGCGGACGCGGCGGGCAGGCTGGAATCGCTGCCGGGCGGGCTCGCCGACACCGTCCGGACCCGGCTCGGGTTCTCGGTGAGCACCGCGCAGGTGCTGGAGTCCGGCGAGCGGGTGCCGGACCAATGGCTGGTCACCGGCGCGATCGACGAGGAGCAGGACTCGCTGCGCAGCAGGCGCACCTGGCTGCGGGGCAAGCGCAGCGGCCGGGACGCGCTGGTGCTGTCGTTCGCGCCGCCCGGGCGTCCGCTGGACAGTTCGCTGCCGCCGGGGTTCGTGGTCGCCGGAGAGCTGGTGTTCCACCCGGGCGCGGTGCCGCTGCGGGCGGTGTTCGACCATCGCGAGGAACCCGTGGCGGCGGAATCGGCGCCCGTCGGCGGGAGTTTCTCCTCGGCGCTCGCCGGGCATGCCGCCGCGCTCGCGGCTGATCCGTGGCTGGACCGGTGGCCGATGCTGGCGAGCGGCCTCCGTCCGGCGAGGCACGGCGAGGGCTGGGCACTGTCTGATGTGGACGGTGCGGCGCTGCCGCTGGCGCCTTCCGCGGATCCCTGGCCGCTGCTGGCGCTCGCGGCCGAGCGGCCGGTGACAGTGGCCGCGGAGTGGACGACGGCGGGGTTGCGGCCGTTGAGCTGCTGGCATCGCGACGGGATGGTGCGACTGTGACTGCTTGGAACGACCTCGTCAGCACCGTCCTTCTCGGCACCCGCCGCAGGACCTTCGACCCCGCCGGATTGCCGCCCGGGGTAAGGGAAATCGCCGAGCACCGCACCGAGCCCGCCGACCAGGCGCTCGCCGCCGCGGCGGCGTACACCGGCTACCGGCGGGCCGGGCAGCGACCGCTCGCCGGCATCGACCCCGAACCGGCCGCGGCGGAGGACGCCCGGCCGTTCGTCCCGGCCCTCGCGCGGGCCCGGCTCGGGCACCTGCTTTCCGCCAACCGCCCCGAGCTGGTCGAGGAATGGCTCGCCACGGTGGCGGACAAGGGATTCCGCGTCCCCGCCGAGCGGCTGCCCGCACTCGCCGACGCGGCGCGGACCCGGGTGTCGCTGCGGGCGCCGCTCGCCACGGTCGCCGGTCCGGTCGGGGCGTGGCTCGGCGAGCGGAACCCGGATTGGGCGTTCCTCGTCGCCGCCGCGGACGACACGAGCGACGACGCCTGGCGGTTCGGCACCGCCGCCCGGCGGCAAGCCTGGCTGGAACGCGTGCTCGTCGCCGATCCCGCCCGCGCGCGGGAGGCGCTCGCCGAGGCGTGGGGCAACGAACCGGCCGACGTCCGGGCGACGTTCCTGGCCGTGCTCGGCGAGCACCTCACCGCCGAGGACGAGCCGTTCGTGGAAGCCGCGCTCGGCGACCGGGCGGCCGGGGTGCGCGAGATCGCGCTGCGGCTGATCGGCCGGTACCCCGATTCGGCCTCCGGCAGGCGGATGACCGAACGGCTGCGTGCCTGCGTCACCGTGCGCAGCCGCGCGCTGCGGGCCGACGTCCTCGAATTCACCCCTCCCGAACCGGACGACAGCCTGATCCGCGACGGCATCCGCGTCCCGGCCGGTCCCGGGCAGGGCACCGCCCGGCTGCGCGCCCTCATCGCCGCCACTCCCCTGCGGTTCTGGGCCGAGTACGGCACCCCGGGCGAGCTGGCCGGGATGCTCGTCGAAGGACCGCCGCTGAACGTGGTGCGCGAAAGCTGGGCCACCGCCGCGCTCCGGCAGCGCGACGAACAGTGGGCGCAAGCCCTCGTGGAAGCCGAGCCGGGCGGCCGCAGCACCGCCGCGCTCATCGGCGTGCTGTCGCCCGAACAACAGGCCGCCACGGTCGCGAAGCTGACTCGGGGGCTGCCGGTCGAAGCCCTCACCCGGCTCATCCTCGACCTGCCGCAGCCGTGGCCCGCCGCGCTCGGCACGGTGCTGCTCGACTGGGTCGCCGGGCAGCGCGACCACCGGCTGGTCGCGCACGCGGCCGCGCTGATCGCGAAGGCCGTGCCCGTCGCCTGCCTCGGCCACCCGCTGGCCGAGATCCCGCTTCCCGGCGAAGCCGCCCCGTGGCGGCGCGCAGTCGCCGAAACCCTGTCCTTCCGCCGTGAAATGCACAAGGAGCTCGCATGACGTCCCCCGTCCTCCGGCCGCACGCCGAAGCCGAATACGCCGGCGAACTGGCCGCCCTCGCCGCGGCCGACGACCGGGCGAAACCGCCGTCGTGGCGGCTTTCCCCGTGGGCGGTCGTCACCTACCTGCTCGGCGGGAAACTCGACGACGGCACCGAGATCAGCCCGAAGTACGTCGGCCCGCGGCGGCTGATCGAGGTCGCGGTCGCCACCCTCGCCACCGACCGCGCGCTGCTGCTGCTCGGCGTGCCGGGCACGGCGAAGACCTGGGTGTCCGAGCACCTCGCGGCGGCGATCAGCGGGGACTCCACGCTGCTCGTCCAGGGCACCGCGGGCACCTCCGAGGAGCAGATCCGCTACGGCTGGAACTACGCCCGGCTCATCGCCGAAGGGCCGAGCGACCAGGCGCTGGTCGAAAGCCCGGTCCTGCGCGCGATGCGCGACGGCAAGGTCGCCCGGCTCGAGGAGCTCACCCGGATCCCGGCGGACGTGCAGGACTCGCTGATCACGATCCTGTCCGAGAAGACGCTGCCGATTCCCGAACTGGGCTCCGAAGTGCAGGCCCGGCCCGGGTTCACGCTGGTGGCCACGGCGAACAACCGGGACAAGGGCGTCAACGAGCTGTCGAGCGCGCTGCGGCGGCGGTTCAACACGGTCGTGCTGCCGCTGCCGGACACCGCCGAAGCCGAGGTGGACATCGTCCGGCGCCGGGTCGGCCAGCTGGGCACCGCGCTTTCGCTGCCCGCCGAAGCCGCCGATCTCGCCGAAATCCGCCGCGTGGTCACGGTTTTCCGCGAGCTGCGGGCCGGCCGCACCGAGGACGGCCGCACCGCGGTGAAGACCCCGTCGGGCACGCTGTCGACGGCGGAAGCGATCAGCGTGCTCACCGGCGGTCTCGCGCTGGCCGCGCACTTCGGCGACGGCGTGCTGCGCGCGCAGGACGTCGCGGCCGGGATTCACGGTGCGGTCGTGAAGGATCCGGTGGCCGACAGCGCGATCTGGACCGAGTACCTGGAGACCGTGGTGCGCGAGCGGGAAGGCTGGGCCGACTTCTACCGGGCAGGCCAGGAGATCGCCGGATGACCACTCATCTCCTCGGGATCCGGCACCACGGTCCCGGTTCGGCGCGGGCGGTCGCCGCCCGGCTCGCCGAGCTGGAGCCGGACGTGGTGCTGATCGAGGGACCGCCGGAGGCGGACCAGCTCGTCGACCTCGCCGCGGACGAGGACATGCGGCCGCCGGTGGCGCTGCTGGCGTACGCGTCCGACGACGTGTCGCGCGCGGCGTTCTGGCCGTTCGCGGTGTTCAGCCCGGAATGGCAGGCTTTGCGGTACGCCGCCGCGGCCGGCGTTCCGGTGAAGTTCTGCGATCTCCCGGCAGCGCACCAGTTCGCGCTCGGCGAAGAACGCACCGCGCCCCGCGCCGACCCGCTCGCGGAACTCGCCGCGGCGGGCGGATACGACGATCCGGAACGCTGGTGGGACGACTTCGTCGAGTCCCGCCGGGGCGAGGAATCGCCGTTCGAGGTGATCGCCGACGCGATGACCGCGCTGCGCGAGGGCGACCGGCCGGACGATCCGCACGAGCAGCGGCGCGAGGCGTACATGCGGAACGTGCTGCGCAAGACGCGGAAAGAAGGCTACGAACGGATCGCCGTGGTGTGCGGGGCTTGGCACGTGCCCGCGCTGGCCGATCCGCTGCCGCCCGCGTCCAAGGACCAGGCTGTCCTCAAAGGACTCCCGAAGCGGAAGGTCGTCTGCACGTGGGTGCCGTGGACGCACGGCAGGCTCGCGTCGGGCACCGGCTACGGCGCGGGCGTCCGCTCCCCCGGCTGGTACCACCACCTGTTCAGCACCTCCGGCGACGTCACCACCCGGTGGCTCACCGCCGTCGCCGGCGTGCTGCGCGAGGAAGACCTGCCCGTCTCCACCGCGCACGTGATCGAAGCGGTCCGGCTGGCCGACACGCTGGCCGCGTTGCGCGGCCGGTCGTCCGCCGGGCTGGCCGAGGTCGACGCCGCCACCCGCGCGGTCCTGTGCGGAGGCGACGACGTCCAGGCCGACCTGGTCACCCGGCGGCTGGTGGTCGGCGAACTGCTCGGCGAGGTCCCGGACCGCGTCCCGCAGGCGCCGCTGGCCGCCGACCTGGTCGCCACCGCGCGGCGGCTCCGGCTCAAACGCGAGCCGCAAACGCGAGAGCTGGACCTGGACCTGCGCACCTCCGGCGGGCTCGACCGCTCGCGCCTGCTGCACCGCCTGCGGATCCTCGGCATCCCGTGGGGCGAGCCGGAGCTGTCGTCGGTCCGGAGCAAAGGCACCTTCCGGGAGACCTGGACCCTGTGCTGGGAACCGGGTTTCGAGGTCGACCTGGTCGCAGCCGCCGTGCACGGAACCACCGTGCCCGCCGCAGCCACCGCCGTCGTACGCGAAACCGTCGCGGAATCTCCCTCGCTCGCGGACATCACCGCCGCGGTGGAACGCTGCCTGCTGGCCGACCTCGGCGACGCCCTGCCGGAAACCCTCGCCGCCCTGGACACCCGTGCCGCCGCCGACGCAGACGTCGCGCACCTGATGACGGCCCTGCCTCCGCTGGCCCGGGCCACCCGCTACGGCGACGTCCGCGGCACCGACACCGCGCAACTGCAAGAAGTCGCCGACCGGATCCTCACGCGGGTCTGCGCCGGTCTGCCGCCCGCCGTGCACGGCATCGACGAGGAGGCCGCCGCGCAGTTCTGCGAACTGGTCGACGACGTCCACGAAGCCACCGACCTGCTGGGCGACGCCGCCCGCGAGCGCTGGTTCACGGCGCTGGCCCGGCTGTCCGCCCGCGACGCTCTGCCGCCGCTGCTGGCCGGCCGCATCGTGCGCCTGCTGCACGACGCCGACCTGCTCGACGGCGCGGAGGTCGAACTCCGGCTGGGCCGCATGCTCACCCCCGGCATCGCCCCGACCGACGGCGCGGCCTACGTCGAAGGCTTCTTCTCCGGCGGCGCGCTCCTGCTGGTCCACGACGAACGCATGCTGGGCGTCGTCGACACCTGGCTCTCCTCGATCCAGCCCGAGGTCTTCACCGAGGTGCTTCCTTTGCTGCGCCGTACTTTCGGAGCCTTCGCCGGTCCGGAGAAACGCGCGATCGGCGAACGCGCCGCCACCCTGTCCGGCGCTCGCCAGGTCTCCTCGGCGGTCGCCGAAGACCTGGACGAGATCCGCGCCGCAGCCGCCTTGCCGGTCTTCGCCACCCTCCTGGGAGCCGCCTCGTGAACGCTGATCCCGAACGCCTCCGCCGCTGGCGCCTAGTGCTGGGCGGAGATTCCGACGGCACCGGACACGCACTGTCCGAAGGAGACAAAGGCGTCGACAACGTGCTCGCCGCCCTCTACGACGAGCGCCCCAAGAACGCCCGCGGCAGCGGCGACCGCAGCGGCGGCCTGCAAGCCTCCGCGCCGCGGGTCGCGCGCTGGCTGGGCGACATCCGGAAGTACTTCCCCGGCTCCGTCGTCCAAGTCATGCAACGCGACGCCGTAGACCGCTTGGGCATCACCCGGATGCTGCTGGAACCGGAACTGCTCAGCGCGGTGGAGCCGGACGTCCACCTGGTCGGAACCTTGTTGTCCCTCAACAACGTCCTGCCGGAAGAGACGAAGGAAACCGCACGCACCGTCGTGCGCAAGGTCGTCACGGAACTGGAAGAACGCCTGGCCGAACGCACCCGCGCGGCAGTCCGCGGCGCACTGGACCGAGCGGCCCGCACCCAACGCCCGCGAGGCGCGGACATCGACTGGGACCGCACGGTCCGCCGGAACCTGAAGCACTACTCCCCCGAGCTGAAAACCATTGTGCCCGAACAGCTTTTCGGCTTCGGCCGCCGCGAGCAGAGCGTCCGGCGCGACGTGATCCTGGCCGTCGACCAGTCCGGTTCGATGGCGGAATCCGTGGTGTACTCGGGGGTTTTCGGCGCCGCGCTGGCCTCGATGCGCGCACTGAGCACGAAGTTCGTCGCGTTCGACACCGCGGTAGCCGATCTGTCCGACCACCTCGACGACCCGGTCGACGTCCTGTTCGGCACCCAGCTCGGCGGCGGCACCGACATCAACCGCGCGTTGGCGTACTGCCAAGGACTCGTGGAGCGCCCGGAGCAGACCCTCTTGGTGCTGATCAGCGACCTGTACGAGGGCGGAGTGCGCGACGACCTGCTGCGCCGGGTCGCCGACCTGGTGGCGTCCGGGGTGCAAGTGGTCACGCTGCTGGCGCTGTCCGACTCCGGAGCGCCGTTCTACGACCACGACAACGCCGCCGCGCTCAGCGAACTGGGCGTGCCCGCTTTCGCCTGCACTCCGGACCTGTTCCCGGAGCTGATGGCCGCGGCGCTCCGAAGGGAGGATTTGACCCGCTGGGCCGCCTCGGCGACCGCTCAATGACCCGGCGCGCCTAGCCTCTTCCGCCGGGAACGGTTCGGCGAGCGCGGGCTAGGGAGCGAACCCCCGCTCGCTGGTCCGTCCAGCCCAGCGAAACGCGTCGCGCGAGCCGCCACGTTTCCCGCTCGAGAGATCTCAGCCAGCCGAGCGGTCCAGCGCGTCCAGCAGCCAGGTGTGCGCGACTCCGATCGGCGCAGCTTCTCCGGTGATTTCGCCCGCGAGACGCCAATAGCGGCGCACCTGCGGATGCCGATCGCCAGCGGTGCGCCGTCGCAGTGTGCAGCGGAACTCCGGGGTGTCGCGGGTGCCGGACGCGGCGGCGTGGGCTTCGGCAAACCGGTCGAGTGCCGGTCCTGGTTCCGGCTCGGATCCGGCCGCTACCTGCGGGGCCGCCAGCTCGCAGGCCTCGCCGACGCCTTCGTGGAGGGCGCCCAGGTGTGTGACCAGCGGGCTGGCGCGCAGCCGGGCGGCGAACGCGCGGTCGGCGGCGAGCAGCACTAACTCGGCGTAGGCGACGACCTGCTCCGGGGTCGGCAGCTCGGGCGGCCGCGGCGCGCTCACGGCGAGGAACATGTCTGCCGTGTCCGGCGGGACGGCGCCGGTGGCCATCGGGTGCCAAAGGCGGACCAGGGCCGCATGCGCGGCGAACCCGTCCGTCGCGGCGGACAGCAACTCGAGCCGGGCGGCGCGGGCGGCAGGCGGTGCCTCCTCGACGGCGCGGAGGGCTGAGCGTCGCCAGGCCAGCGTCGTCAACTCGCGGTCCAGCGCGGCGCGCTCTGCGGACACGGCGTCGGAAAGGGAACGTTCTCCGGCGAGGACGTCCATAATCGGCTTCAAGCTCAGCCCGAGTCCGCGCAAGCGCCGCACCAGGACGAGACGGTTGACGTCCGCCGGGTCGAATCGACGGTGTCCGCCGGCGCTGCGCACGGGTGCCAGCAGTCCCTCGTCGCAGTAAAAGCGAATCGTGCGGACGGGCACGCCGGTGCGCCGCGCCAGGTCGCCGATCCCGAGTGTGTCCCCAGTCACTTCCGATGGAACCTCCAGTCGGGTGGAGTTCCTACGGTACGGCCATGGATCTCGACACCGCACGAATTGTCCAGGGATTGCACGAGCACACCGCCGGGTTCGCGAAGGCGGTCGCCGGGGCAGACTCGGAGGCTCCGGTGCCCACCTGCCCGGAATGGCCCCTGCGAGTGCTGGCCGGTCACGTCGGCCAGGCGCACCGCTGGGCGGCGGACCTCATCCGGTCCGGTCCGGCTCCAGTTCCCGACCCGTTCGAGGCGGACCCAGGCGCACCCGGCGAATGGTCGGCCTGGCTCCAAGCGGGCGCCGCGGACCTCGCCGACGCGGTGCTCGCTGCCGCCGACCGTCCAGTGTGGACCTACTTCGGCCCGCGACCGGCGACGTTCTGGCTGCGCCGCATGCTCCACGACACGACCGTGCACCACGCGGACGCGGCCTTCGCCGCCGGGACCGCGTTCGCAGTGGCACCGGACCTCGCGGCCGACGCGATCAGCGAGTGGCTGGAAATGCTGTCCCATCCGGTCATGGCGACGCTGAGTCCGGGTTTCTCGGCCCTGCGCGGCACCGGCCAGACGCTCCAGCTCCGCACTGGCGACGGCGCGGGCTGGCTGATCACCCGCACTCCCGACGGCGTCCGATGGACACCCGCCGCGGACGCCGCGGACGCGACGCTGACAGGTTCGGTCCAGGACCTCCTGCTGGTGCTCACCCGGCGCCTGCCAGCCGACCGGGTAACGATCACTGGCGACCGCGACCTGGCCGACCACTGGCTGGCTCACTCGGCGGCGTGAGCGCGTCGAACTCCCGGAAGCCCCGCGCTGCCGAACCCCTCGACCTGTCGAGTTCAGCAGCCTGGGGTCCTTTTCGGCGAGCTTCAAAAAGCACACCGGACTGACCCCGAGCGAGTACCGGGCCCGTCCCGTCAAGCAGGACTCGGCCCGGGCCAGTCAGCCGAGCCGGTTCCTGAGTGAGGACGGACACCGTCGCTGACCAAGCACCAAAGACCGAGCGCAACCCACGACATCAGGAGGTCACGCGCTGCGCCCCCACCCGCTCGAACCGCAGCACCCCGTCGTCCATGCGGCTCAGGCGGAGATCCGCTGCGTCCAGCAGGTAGTTCTGCCGCATCAGCCATGGGCGGCGGTCGCCTTGGCGGGGCAGGACTGAGGCGGCGCGGGTGAGGTAGCCCGACGTCAGGTTCATGATTGGCCGCCGTCGCGTGGACGGGATCGCCGGCGGGCGGGGCACACAGGTGTCGAAACCGTTGCGCGACAGGTGGTTCAGCAACCGGCACACGTACCGCGAGACGAGATCCGAGCGCAGCGTCCAGGAGGCATTCACGTAGCCGATACACCAGGCCAGATTCGGCACTCCGCCGAGCATCATTCCCTTGTACACCAGTTGTTCCGACGGTTCGATCACCTCGCCGTCTACGCTCAGCTCGATTCCGCCGAACGCGATCACGCGCAGGCCGGTCGCGGTGACGACCACGTCCGCGGGCAGGTGTGCGCCGGATTCCAGCGTGATGCCGTCGGGGGTGAAGCGGTCGATCCGGTCGGTGACGATGTCCGCGCAGCCGCTGCGGAGTGCGCGGAAGAAATCGGCTCCGGGCGTCAGGCAGAGTCGTTGGTCCCAGGGCCGGTACCGGGGCGAGAAATGGGGGTCGACCGGGATCGAGGCGGGCAACTGCTTCGCGGCCGCGTCGCGCAAGAAAGCCGCGGCGCGGTCGGGCTGGCGGCGCGAGAACTGGTACAGCAACGTTGTCACCAGGACGTTCTTCGTGCGCACCGCGTGGTACGCGAGCCGCGCAGGCAGGAATCGACGCAGGCGGCGGGCGAGCGAGTCCGTCCACGGGCGGGACAGGACGTAGCTCGGCGAGCGTTGCAGCATCGTCACTGACTCCGCCGTGGAAGCCAGTTCCGGCACCAAGGTCACCGCGGTGGCGCCGCTGCCGATGACGACCACTCGTTTGCCCGTGAAGTCCGACCCCTCCGGCCAGAACTGGGGGTGCACGATCTCGCCGCGGAACGAGTCGCGGCCGGGGAAGTCGACGACGTGGCCGTTCTCGTAGCTGTAGTAGCCGCTGCACAAATACAGGAAAGAGGAGGTATGAGTGACGACCTCGCCGTCGTGCGAGGCCTCTACCGTCCAGCGGGCCGCGGCGGACGACCAGGACGCGCGGACCACCCGGTGCCCGAACCGGATGTGCCGGGAGACCTCGTGCTCAGCGGCGGTCTCGCGGATGTACTCGAGGATCTCGGCTCCGGACGCGATCGCCTGTTCCTTGCGCCACGGCCGGAACGGGTAGCCGAGCGTGAACATGTCCGAGTCGGAGCGCACGCCCGGGTACCGGAAGAGGTCCCAGGTTCCGCCGATCGTGTCCCGCGCTTCGAGGACGGCGTACGTCCGGTCCGGCGCCAGCTGCCGCAGCCGGCAGGCCGCGCCGATGCCGGACAGCCCGGCTCCGACGACCAGGACATCGAAATGCGCCACGATTCCTCCCCGCGTGAAGCGATTCCGCCCCACTTTACGGCCGAGGCCGGATCAAGTGGGGCCCCGCCGGGCCGGGCCGGGAACCACCGGCCCGGCGGGGAAAACCGGGGTCACCGCAGGGAAACCACTGTGGTGGCGCCGAAGGTGTCCTTGAGCGGGACCTCCACCGTGCGCCGCCGCACCGTCACGCGGACGCTGTCCTGCAGCTGCGTCGGGTCGGAAACAGCGAGGCTGTTCCTGCCGAGCGCCACCGAAGCGGGTCCTGAAACGGATACCTCGTCTACCGTACCCGCACTGTAGAAGTTTGCGAGCAGTGTGTTATCCCACAGCCGCAAGGCCTGGACAGCGGCCGTATTAGCCCGCACGCGCCACGCGAGCACCGAAGCGATCGTCCCGACGACCGACGCGCCCGGCAGGACTGCGTACGCGTACTTCGCGTCCACCGGCTTCGCGCCGTGCTCGATCACCAGCTTCTGGTACCGCCGCGTGTTCGGTGTTGTGGTGCCCTTCGTGTTGGCGCCGGTGTCGACGTCGCGCCACGCGCCGGTCCGGTCTTCGCGCAGTGCGGTGACCTCGGCGTTGTCGAGCAGGACGTAGCCGCCGACGTGGTCGAGGTGCAGCCAGCGCGGCCGGTGCAGCGTGCTCGAATCGCCGACCACGCGCGCGTCGGCCAGCAGCGTGCCGCGTCCGTTTTCGCCGAGGTTGCGGTTTTCGATCGTCGTCCGGACCGCCTGCCCGGACGTGTCGGTGATCCCCGCGCCGAGGCAGACGATGCCCGCCGGAGTGAAAAACCACGACTTCTTGGCCGTCAGCGAACCGTCTTCGGAGACGAAGTCCATCGCGTACGCGCCGTGCCGGGCATCCCAGCGCACGCCGCCGACGTGCGCTTTCGTCGTCAACGGCGTGGCCGCCAGCGGACCCGGCGGACCGGCCTTCGCGGTGGTCCCGGGCAGCAGGGCCGGATCGACGGTCGGCCAATAGGCGTCCGAGTAGTGGCCTTTCGCGTGGGGAAGGAACAGATACAGCACCCCGTCGCCGACGTGCCAGCCGTGCAGGTTCATCCCGTTGATCGACTCGTAGCGCGAGATCCGCGCGGAGCCGACGCCGAGCGAGGCGGACCAGCCCTCGGTCACGTGCACCATCCGGTCCTGCTGCCCGAAGATCCGGTGCGCCGCGACGATCGGCGCGGGCCGCACGCGCGCCGCGAGCATCTCCTGCGCGAACTCGATGCCCGGCGTCGCGACGAGGTCCGGACCGGGCGCGAACCGTTCGGGGTCGGGGATTTCCAGGAACGGCGCGTACGTGCCTTCCTTGATCCACTTGGCGGCGAGCTCGGACAGTTCGGTCTTCACGGCCCCGGTCGCCGACCTTGCGAGGACCAGAGTCGCGACAGTCAGCTGGTGCCCGATGTCGTGCGCGGTTTCGCCCTGGCGCGACAGCATCCGCCCGCGCACCGGCTCCATCAGCGCACCGGCGTACACGAACGGCGCGAACGTGTCGCCGACCAGCGCGTACACCTTCTGCTTCAGCTCGTCCGGCAGCGCGTACTCGGTGCCTTCGGTGACGTGGATCGTCCCGGCGAGCGCGGTCAGCAGGACGATGCCGTAGTGGCCGGGGTACGGGATGGTGTCGTGCTGGATGAACGAACCGTCGGCGTGGAAGCCGTCGCCCGCCGCGCGGTTCAGCTTCGCCAGGACGCTGGCCGCTCCCCCGCCGGCGACGTCGGTGATCGCGTCGATGCCGGTGCGGATCCACGCGGTGTCGCCGGTCAGGGCGCCGGAGACGACGGAGATCAGCGCCTTGTCCGCCCGGTTCGCGCCGGTTTCGACGATCTTCGGGTTGTTCGCGCGCAGATTCGGATTGCCGACGAACCGCTTGACCGGGCTGACATACCGCGCCAGTTCGTCGGCGGTCAGCTGGTCGGCGACCGTGACGAGCGTGTGCAGCAGGTAATACGGCACGCCGATCTCGTAGGTGTACCAGTTGCCGATCTCGCCGACCTGCGGGTTGTACTGGCTGGCGTAGATCAGCTCCAGCGCCTTCTTGATCCCGTCGAGCACCTTCGGGTCGCCGGACAGGGTGCTGCCGGGAGTTCCCCAGTCGACCGCGATCGCCCGCAGCCGCGCGTACATCGACGTGGTGTAGTCGCTGCCCGGGCCGAGCGGAAGGTCAGTCCACAGTGGACCGGTGCCGGACACCGACATGCTGTCGTAGTACGACTTCGCGACCCGGCCGAGGTTCTTCAGCGCGGCCGTGCGTTCCGGCGACGGGCGGTTGATGCCCGTCTGCAGCTCGCGGTAGCCGGCGACGATCTTCTTCAGCGGATCAGCAACGGGCGCGGCGAAGGCCGGGCGCGCCGTGGCGACGAGCACGGCGGCGACGGCACCGCCACGCAGTGCGGTTCTGCGGTTCACGGGCATGACGGTGCCTCCCAGTGGGGTTGGGTCGTGAGCGCTGAGCCGGCGGGAACCGGCCCAGCCGCTCACGAGGGGGTCTGCTCAGCGCGCTCCGTCGACACGGCGCGGCAGCTGCCACGGGTTCGCTTCCTGCAGGGCTTCCGGCAGCAGAGCGTCCGGGAAGCTCTGCCACGCGACCGGGCGCAGGAAGCGTTCGATGGCGGCGGTGCCGACCGACGTCGTGGTCGGCGCGGTCGTCGCCGGGTACGGGCCGCCGTGCTGCTGCGCCCAGCTGACCGTGACGCCGGTCGGCCAGTCGTTCCACAGCAGCCGTCCGGCCAGCCGGGTCAGGGAGGGCAGCAGCGGGCGCACGAAGTCGGCCTCGCTCTCCTCGCCCTGGACCGTCGCGGTGAGGCCGGGTTCGAGGCTGTCCAGCACCTCGATCAGTTCCGCCTGGTCGGAGTACGTGACGATCAGCGACGCGGGCCCGAAATGCTCCTCCCGGACCGCCTCGCCGCCCGCCAGGAACTGCTTCGCGGTGGTCGCCAGCAGGGACGGAGTGAACGCGTCGCCGTCCTGCGCGCCTTCCACGACCGGCTCGACCCCTGGCGCCGCACGCAACTCCGCCAGTTTCCGCGCGAATCCGGCGGCGATGCGGTCGTTCAGCATTTCCTGCCGGCCCACCGCGCCGACCGCCTCGCGCAGGGTGTCGTCCAGGCCGTGGCCCTCGGGCAGGAACAGCAGGCCCGGCTTGGTGCAGAACTGGCCCGCGCCGAGGCTGAACGACGCGGCGTAGCCCTTCGCCACGGCCTTGCCGCGCGCGGCGACCGCACCCGGCGTGACGACGACCGGGTTGACGCTGCCCAGCTCGCCGTAGAAGGGAATCGGCGTCGGCCGCGAGACGGCGATGTCGAACAGCGCGCGCCCGCCCGGCACGGAACCGGTGAACGCGGCGGCGGAAATCCGCGGGTCCTTGAGCGCCGTGACGCCCTGCTCGACCCCGTGGATCACCGCGAACGCACCCTCCGGCGCACCCGCGGCGGTCAGCGCCCGCGCGACGATCTCGCCGGTCCGCGCCGAGAGTTCTTCGTGGCCCGGGTGCGCCTTGAGCACTACCGGGCACCCGGCGGCCAGCGCGGAAGCGGTGTCGCCGCCCGCGACGCTGAACGCGAACGGGAAGTTGCTCGCGGCGAACACGAGCACCGGCCCGATCGGCACGAGCACCCGGCGCAGGTCCGGCCGGGGACCCATCGGCCAGTCGGGATCGGCGTGGTCGACGGTCGCGCCCAGGAACTGCCCGTCCCGCAGCACTTCGCCGAACAGTCGGAGCTGGAACGTGGTGCGCGCGAGTTCGCCCTTCAACCGCGGCGCGGCCGGCAGGTGCGTTTCCCGGTGCGCCAGCGGAACCAGCTCGTCGGCGGCGGCATCGAGCGCGTCCGCGGCGGCGGACAGCCAGCGCGCCCGCTCGGCCGGGGTGCTCTCGGCGAACGGCCGGGCGGCCGCCGCGGCGGCGGCGAGCACGTTTTCCAGTTCCGTGGCGGAAGTTTCGCGGCTCAATGGATTCTCCTCGTCAAGCAAGTTTCAGGGCGCCGAGTGCGGGGCGGCCCGGTTGGCGGACGTGCTTCGGGGGACGGCCGGGCGGCTGCCTGCACGCTCGCTGGTCCGACGGTGGAAGTTGCGGGGCTCAATCGTTCCTCCTCGGCACCCGACTTCGCGGGACACCGAGCGCCCGGCGGCGGCAAGGACGGTTTCCGGCTCGGTGGCGAAGTTTCGCGACACGCCGAGCGCCCGGCAGCAGCCAACCGCTTCCGGCGAACGGGGCGCGGCGGCCACCGCGCTTCCCGGCCCGGCGACCGAAGTTCCACCACTCAACCGACTCCCCCGCCACCCGACCACAGCACACCCAGCACCCGGCAACAGCCAACCGCTTCCGGCGAACCGGGCGCGGCAGCCACCGCGCCTCCCGGCCCAACAACCGAAGTTCCACCGCTCAACCGACTCCCCCGCCACCCGACCACAGCACGCCCAACGCCCGGCAACAGCCAACCACTTCCGGCGAACCGGGCGCGGCAGCCACCGCGCCTCCCGGCCCAACAACCGAAGTCTCACCGCTCAACCGATCTCCCCCATCACCCGACCACAGCACACCCAGCACCCGGCAGCAACCAACCGCCTCCGGTGAACGATCGGCCAGTCGCCGCAGCCAGCAGGATTTCCGCCTCCTCCAGCAACTTCAGGACGCCGAGTGCGCCGCAGCAGTAGCCGCATGCAGATCCGCCCACCGTGCAGGCCCCGCGAGGCCCAAGTGGTACAGATGCAGCTCACTCGCCCCGGCCTTGGCCAGCTCGCCTACGTACGCCTCGATGTCCGGCACCGCGCTCGCCGCGACCGCGGTGATGTAGCTGCCGATCGCGACCCGTTCCGGCAGCGCACGTCGGGCGGCCGCGACCGCGTCGACGCTGCCCTGGCCCGGGGCCCAGTTCTGCAGCACGACCGTCTCGGCGTCGTCGGCGGCCGTCGGGGTCAGGCCGGGCAGGGCGCCGGTGACCCACGGGTCGAGCGCGCCGTGCAGCACGATCCGCGTGCCCGGCTCCAGCACGGCCAGGACCGCGGCACGCAGCGCATCGGTGGACTGCTGACGTCCGGAGAGCAGTTTTTCCTTCAACTCAGCCGGAAGTCTATCCTCCACCACTGACAAATCCGCCGTGGCGATGAGCCGCCGCACCTCGGCGCGCAAGGTTTTCCGGACCTCCGCCGGGTCGAGATCGGTCCAGCCCTCCGCGCAGGCAGAGCAGCAGCAGATCGACAACAACCGCGCGGTGGCCGGGGCCCACACGCCGTCGGTCTTCTCGTGCTGGTGCTGGTGCACGCCGCCGAGGGGGCCGCACGCCTCCAGCACAACCGACGAAAGACCAAGTCCGGCAACAGATTCTTCGGTAAGCGTCGCCGCGTATGAGCGGACCGCGGGCTGTGCCGGGCAGAGCGCCCACGGGTACGTTTCGCCGAAGCAGTTGCGCACCGCGTACTGCGGAAACTCCGTGCCCAGCTGCGAATTGTGCGTGAGCACGATCCACGCGGCAGCCGGGATTCCGGCCTCGTTGAGCCGCCGGACCGCATCGCCGCCGCTGTCCTCCGAAGAAACCCAGTCCGGCGTGGCGGGGACGAGATCGCGGCCCTTCCAGGCTTCCGCGCGCACCGGCCGGTAGAGCGCGGCGGTCCGTGCGACCACCGACGTCCGCTCGGCCGACCACGGCGTCGCGGCCCGGGCGCTGTGGTAGGCCAGCGCCACCGCGACCTCGTCCACGCCGAGGTCCAGCGCCCGTTCGACGAACGCGGGGTCGAGCACGTCCCACGGATACGCGTATCCGGTCGCCTTCACCGGGTCACCACCTCGCCGTGTTCGGTTCGAAGCCGGGCGTGTACTTGCGCATGTACGTCACATCGTCCCGTTTGGTCAGTCCACATCGGACATAGTCCTCGTGCGCCCTGGCGAGCGCGTCCTGGTCGAGCGTGATCCCGAGTCCGGGCCGGTCCGGCACCGCCACCGCTCCGTCGACAAAATTCAGCACGCCCGGTTCGATCACGTCGGCGGTCTTCCACGGCCAGTGCGTGTCGCAGGCGTACGTCAGATGCGGGGTCGCCGCAGCGACGTGCACCATCGCGGCCAGGCTGATCCCGAGGTGGCTGTTGGAGTGCATGGACAGCCCGACGCCGAAGCTCTCGCACGCCACCGACAACGCCTGGGTATCGCGCAGGCCGCCCCAGAAATGGTGGTCGGACAGGAGAACGCCGATCGCCCGCGCCCGGAAAGCGGGCTCCAGGTCGCCGAAATTGACCACGCACATGTTGGTGGCCAACGGCATGCTCGCTTCGCGGGCAACGCGCGCCATGCCCTCGATGCCCGGCGTCGGATCCTCGAGGTACTCCAGAACGCCGTCGAGTTCGGCGGCCACGCGGATGCCTGTCTCGGGCGTCCACGCCGCGTTCGGGTCGATGCGCAAGGGATGCCCGGGGAAAGCCGACGCGAGCGCGCGAATGCCCTCGATCTCTTGCTCCGGCGCGAAAACCCCGCCCTTGAGCTTGATCGAGCGGAACCCGTATTCCTTGACCATCCGCCGGGCCGAACCGACCAGCGCTTCCGGGGTGCGGATCTCGCCCCAGCTGTCCTCTTCCGCGCCGAGGTGCGCGCCGTACTTGTAGAACAGGTACGCGGAGAAGTCGACGGCGTCGCGAGCCTTGCCGCCCAGCAGGTCCACGACCGGACGGCCGAGGAGCTGTCCTTGCGCGTCCAGGCAGGCGACCTCGAACAGCGAGTACACGCTGGCGACCGTCTTGCGGATGGAGAACCCGCCGATCAGCCCGTGCTCGTCGGTCAGCACGGTCCCGGCGAGCGTGCGCGCGATGATCCGCTTCAGGCCCGGCAGGTCGAAAATGTCGTGTCCGGCCAGCTCCGGCAGCACCTTGCGCACCTCGCCGAGGAACGCCGCGTCGCCGTAAGACTCGCCGAGGCCGACCACGCCGTCGTCGCACACCACCTGCACCACGCTGCGCAACGCGAACGGCTCGTGCACGCCCATCACGTTGAGCAGCGGCGGGTCCGCGAAGGCGACCGGGGTCAGCACCACGTCCCGGATCTTCATCAGAGGCCTTTCAGCACGGCGAAACCGTTCTCGACGACCTTGCCCAGCCGGTCGATCTGCTCGGGCGTCGGCTCGATCAGCGGCGGCCGGACGGTGCCGACCTTGTCTCCGCGCAGCCGGGCGGCGGCCTTGACCAGCGACACCGCGAAGCCGGGCGTTTCGTCGCGCAACGCCACCAGCGGCAGGTAGAACCCGGCGAGCAGCGCGTCCATCGTCGCGTTGTCTTCCTCCGCGAGCGCGCGGTGGAAGCGGTGCGCGATCTCCGGCGCGAAGCAGTGCACCGCCGAGGAGTAGCGCGCGACGCCAGCCGCCGCGTACGCCTTCGCGGACACCTCAGCGGTCGGCAAACCGTTGAAAAACAAGAAGTCCGCGGAACGCTGCGTGCCGAGCGCGCGGATCGTGGTGACGATCCGGGTCATCGCTTCGACGTCGCCGAAGCCGTCCTTGATCCCGACGACCGACGGGATGTCCAGCAACTTCGCCGCGGCCGGCGCGGTGAACACGCCAGTGCTGCGGTGGTAGACGATCACCGGCACCGAGGTGTCGCCGACCGCGTAGCGCACGTAGTCGACCAGCCCGTCCTGCGGCCCGGTGACCAGGTAGGGCGGAAGCAGCAGCACGCCGTCGGCGTTCCCCGCCTGCGCCGCCGCCACGCCCGCGCGCGCACCCGCCGCGCCGCCGCCCGCGCCGACCCACACGGGCACGCGCCCGCCTGCGACCTCGCGCGCCTTGGCCAGCAGCGCGGCGACCTCGTCGACCGACAGCGAGCTGAACTCCCCGGTGCCGCACGCGACGAACAGCGCGCCCGCACCGGCGGCGATGTGGCTCTCCACGTTTTCCGCGAACCCGTCGAGGTTGATCTCGAGGTCTTCGGTGAACGGGGTCAGCGGGAACGCCAGCAAGCCGTCCAGCTCGATCTCGGTCTGTGCCATCAGTTCTGCTCCAATGTTCACATTCTTGAATGGAGTCTGTTATCGTGACTATGTTCACCCACAAGAACGCTGTTCGGGACGCTAATATGGCCGGACTCACAAGTCAACGGCCCGGTTGGAGGACGCGCCATGGCGCAGAAGACGGACCCCGCCACCGCTCCCGCGGAGTCCGCGGGCGTGAAGTCGGCGCGGCGCGCCATCGACCTGATCGAGACGTTCGCCGCGAACGACGTGTGGCTGTCGCTGTCGGATCTCCATGCGCGCACCGGGTTCCCCCGCTCCAGTCTGCACGGGCTCCTGCGCACCCTGCTGGACGCGGGCTGGCTGGAAGCCGACGCGAACTCCGCGCGCTACCGGCTCGGCGTGCGCGCGCTGATCTGCGGCACCGCGTACCTCGACCGCGACGCGATCGTCCCGTACGCCACCGAAGCTTTGGAACGCATCCGCGAGAAGACCGGCTTCACCGCGCATTTCGCGCGCCGCAACGGGACCGAGGTCGTCTACCTGGAGACGCGCGAGTCGCAGCACTCCACGCACCTGATCTCCCGCGTCGGCCGCACCCTTCCCGCGCACGCGACCGCGCTGGGCAAGGCCTTGCTCGCCGAGCTGACCCACGAAGAGGTCGAGGCGCTCATGCCCGAGGAGCTGGTCGCGCTCACCCCGAACACCATCACCACGCTCGACGCGCTGCACGCCGACCTCGCGCGCACCCGGGAACGCGGGTACGCCGCCGAGAGCGAAGAGGGCACCCTCGGCGTGCGCTGCGTGGCCGCGGTGATCCCGTACCGCATCCCCGGCACCGACGCGATGAGCTGCTCGATGCCGCTGGGCAAGGTCACCGACGCCGACGTCGAACGCGTCGGCGAACTGCTGGCCGAAACCACCGCCGAGCTCGGCCAGCAGCTGCGCCGCGCCGGAATCCGCTGACCGCCGCCACCCGTGCCCCTCGTGAGTGCTCATCGCGGTGAGAACCGGGAAAGGCGCGCACGAGGCTTTCGTGAGAGGAATTCCATGCCAGACCAGCGTGTGCTGATCACCGGATCGGCCGGCGTCGTCGGCACCCTGATGCGGCCGCGGCTGCGCCGGGAAGGCCGGGTGCTGCGGCTGCTCGACCTCGCCGACCAGCCTCCCGCCGAGGACGGCGAAGCGGTCGAAATCGTGACCGGCTCGGTCACCGACCCCGAGGCGATGGCCGCCGCCTGCGCGGGCGCGGACGCGTTGATCCACCTGGGCGGGCTCAGCCGCGAGGCGTCGTGGGAGGACACGCTCGACGTCAACATCAACGGCACGCACACCGTCCTCGAAGCCGCCCGCGAAGCGGGGATCCGCCGGGTCGTGCTCGCGTCGAGCAACCACGCCGTCGGTTTCCGCCGCAACGCCGACGCGGGCGAGAACGGCTTGCCCGCCGACTCCAGCCCCCGGCCGGACACCTATTACGGCGTAAGCAAAGCGGCCATCGAAGCGCTGGGCAGCCTGTACGCGTCGCGGTTCGGCATGGACGTGATCGTCATCCGCATCGGCTCCTGCTTCGAAACGCCGCTTCCGCTCGGCATCCGCGGCCTGACCAGCTGGCTGTCGCCGGACGACGGGGCGCGGCTGTTCGAGGCGTGCCTGAGCGCGCCGTCGCCGGGCTACCGGATGATCTGGGGCGTCTCGGACAACACCCGCCGCGTCTACTCGCTCGCCGAGGCCGAGGCGCTGGGCTACAAGTCCCACGACAACGCCGAGGTCTACGCCGAGCAGCTCGCGGGCAAGCCGGCGCCGACCGGGGCGGCGGCCGAGTACGTCGGCGGGCCGTTCTGCACCGCGCCGCTGGGCGTGTTCAACCCGCTCTGAGAGGTACCCTCGCCCACGGAGACCCTCGAAGAGGAGGACGCCGTGGGCGAGCTCGGGCCTGCCGACACGAACGGCATCCTCGCCCTGCCGTGGATCCGCCCGGAACGCACCAGCGCGGGTCTCGGCTGGGACCGGATCTACCTCTCCAAGCAGCGCGAACGGCCGTATCGCGCGGAGTTCGGGCCCGCTCGCACGCACCAGCTGATCCTGCACCTCGCCGGTCCGGTCACCGTCCGCCGCGGCGTCGGGTCGCCCGGCGAGCGCAGCCGGCGGATCCCGGCGGGCGGGCTGTTTCTCCAGCCCTCGCACCAGGAACTGTCGGTGGAACTCGGCGGCGAGCTGGACACGCTGCACGTCTACCTGCCGGATTCGGCGGTGCAGGAGGCCGCCGGATCGGACGCTCCGGTCCGGCTGGCCGACGAACTCGGCAGTGTCGACCCGCTGCTCGAACAGCTGGTTCTCGCGCTCGACCGCGTCGTGCGGGAGTGGGAGCCGGGCGCTCGCGCGTACGCGGATCAGCTCGGCGCGCTCGTGGCCGCGCAGCTCGCGCGTCAGCACCGATCCGGTCGAAGCCGTCCAGCGGAGACCCGGCCGGTCGAGGCGCTGACCGACCGGCAGTTCGCCCAGGTGCGCGAGCTGATGGACGAACGGCTCGCGGACCCGCTCGGGCTGGCCGAACTGGCCGCGGCGGCCGGGTTGAGCGTCAGCCGGTTCGCCCGGCGGTTCAAGGCGCGCACCGGGCTGCCGCCGCACCGCTATCTGCTGCGGCTGCGCGTCGAACGCGCCGGACTGCTGCTGCGCACCGGCGCCGAACCGATCGCGGACATCGCCGTGCGCTGCGGGTTTTCCCATCAGGAACACCTCACCCGGGTGCTGCGCGCCCAGCTGGGCACCACTCCCGCCGCGCTTCGCCGGGACGGCTGACGCGCGTTTCGTGCAGCCCGCTCAGCACGTCTGTGCAGGCGCGGGGGCCTCGCCACGCGGATACTTCGACGTACCCGCGTGGAAGGACCGTCGATGTTCACCTACACCGCCAACCCGGCCCGGGTCGTGTTCGGCAGCGGCACGCTCTCCGTCGTCCCCGAGGAGGTGCAGCGGCTCGGTTCCCGCCGCGTGCTGCTGGTGGCCGGGAAGTCGGCCGCCGACGCAGCCGACCAGACGGCCGAGGCGCTCGGCCCGCTGCTCGCCGCGCGCTTCGGCGAACCCGCCATGCACACCCCGGTCGAGGTCACCGAACGCGCGCTCGCGCTGGTCGCCGAGCATTCCGCGGACTGCGTGGTCGCGATCGGCGGCGGGTCCGCGACCGGGCTGGCCAAGGCGCTCGCGCTGCGCACCGACCTCCCGCAGATCATCGTGCCGACCACCTACGCCGGGTCCGAGATGACGCCGGTGGTCGGCCAGACCGAGAACGGCCGCAAGACCACGCAGTCGTCGCCGAAGGTGCTGCCTGAGGTGGTCGTCTACGACGTCGACCGCACCCTCGGCCTGCCCGTGCCGACTTCGCTGACCAGCGGCGTCAACGCGATGGCGCACGCGGTCGAGGCGCTCTATTCGGCGCAGGCGAACCCGATCGTCGACCAGTTCGCCCTGGAAGCGATCCGGCTGCTGGCCGCCGCGCTGCCGCGGATCGCCGCCGATCCGTCCGATGTGGACGCTCGGACGGACGCGCTGCGGGCCGCGTGGCTGGCGGGTTCGTGCCTGGGTTCGGTCGGGATGGGCTTGCACCACAAGCTGTGCCACACCCTCGGCGGCAGTTTCGGTTTGCCGCACGCGGAAACGCACACGGTCGTCCTCCCCCACGCCATGGCGTACAACGCGCCGGACGCCGCCGACGCGATGCGCCGGATCGCCGAGGCGCTGGGCGCCCCGGACGCGCCGACGGCGGTGTTCGACCTGATCGCGAGCCTGCCGGTACCGCATTCGCTGGCCGAAATCGGTCTCGCCGAAGGAGATCTCGCCAAGGCCGCCGAACTGGCCGCCGCCGCGCCGTATCCGAATCCTCGCGAACTCGCTCGCGAGGGCATCGAAGACTTGCTGCGGCACGCGTGGTCCGGTGCCCGCCCGGCCCCGGCTGAAGGCGCCCCGCCGGATCTGCGCGGGCTCACCCAGGAGGTCGTGGACAGTTTCGCCGGCACGCCAGACCCTCGGGTTCGTGAACTGCTGACCGAACTGGTTCGCACACTGCATTCATACGTCGTGCGCACCGATCTCACCCAGGAGGAGTGGGAGTACGCGATCGGTTTCCTTACCCGCACCGGGCAGATCAGCTCGGACACCCGCCAGGAGTTCATCCTGCTGTCGGACACCCTCGGCGTTTCGAGCGTGGTCGACGTGCTCGCGAACTCGCGCACGCCGGACACCACTCCGTCGGCCGTGCTGGGCCCGTTCTACGTCGAAGGACCACCGGAAACCGAACAGGGCGCGGACCTCGCCGAAGGACTTCCCGGCACTCCACTGTGGACGGATGTCCAGGTGACCGAACCGGACGGAACCCCGGTGCCGGACGCGGTGGTGGACGTCTGGCAGTCCAATGAGGACGGTTTCTACGACGTCCAGCTGCCCGACGTGGACGGTCCGGTGCTGCGCGCCCGGTTCCGCACCGACGCCGAGGGCAGGCTGCGGTTCCGGACGATCGTGCCGTCGGCGTATCCGATCCCGGACGACGGCCCGGTCGGCGGGATGCTGGCCGCGACCGGACGGCATCCGTTCCGCGCGCCGCACGTGCACTTCATGATCGCCAAACCGGGCTACCGCACGCTGGTCACCCAGCTGTTCGTCCGCGGCGGCGACTACCTCGATTCGGACACCGTGTTCGGCGTGAAGGACGGCCTGATCGCCGATTTCGCCGAGCAGACCGGCCCCGCGCCGGACGGGCGCGAACCCTGGCGCCGCCTCGAATTCACCTTCCGCGTCTCCCCGGGAACCCACCATGACCAGTCATGACACCGACGTCCTCGTGGTCGGCAGCGGCCCGGCAGGAGCTTCCGCCGCCCTGCTGCTCGCGACCTACGGCGTCCGCACCGTCCTCGTGACCAAATACGGCTGGACGGCGCACACGCCCCGCGCGCACATCACCAACCAGCGGACCATGGAGGTCTTGCGCGACCTCGGCGTCGAAGACCAGGCGCTCGCGCAAGGCACTCCCCCGGAGCTGATGGGCGACACCGTGCTGTGCACGTCGCTCGCCGGCGAGGAGATCGGCCGGATCGCCAGCTGGGGCACCGCCGATCGCTCGGCCACCGAGTACGCGGCGGCGAGCCCGTGCCATCTGATCGACCTGCCGCAGACATATCTGGAACCCATCCTGGTCACGAACGCCGCCGCGCGCGGGGCGAAACTGCGGCTGGACACGGAATTCCTCGACTTCGCCCAAGACGCCGACGGGGTGACCGCGCGGCTCCGGGACCGGGTTCGCGGGGACGAGTTCCCCCTCCGCGCCCGCTACCTGATCGGCGCGGACGGCGCCCGCAGCCGCGTCGCCGAGCAGGCCGGGCTGCCGATCGACGGCCAGTCCGGCAAGGCCGGCAGCATGAACATCACCTTCACCGCCGACCTTTCCCAGTACGTCGCGCACCGGCCGAGCGTGCTGTACTGGGTGATGCGGCCGGGCGCGCACCTCGGCGGCATCGGGATGGGTCTCGTGCGCATGGTCCGGCCGTGGAACGAATGGCTGCTGACCTGGGGGTACGACATCGCGCAGCCGCCGCCCGACGTGACCGGCCAGGAGGCGGCCCGGATCGTGCGGGACCTCGTCGGCGACCCGGGCCTGCCGGTGGAGATCACCTCGGCTTCACTGTGGACGGTCAACCACAGCTGCGCCACGCGGTACTCGTCCGGCCGCGTGTTCTGCGCGGGCGACGCGGTGCACCGGCATCCGCCTTCCAACGGGCTCGGGTCCAACACCTCGGTGCAGGACGCGTACAACCTGGCGTGGAAGCTCGCGATGGTCGTCCGCGGCGAGGCGGGCGAAGGACTTCTCGACAGCTACAGCGCCGAGCGGGCCCCGGTCGGCAAGCAGATCGTGGACCGGGCGAACCTCAGCCGCGAGGAGTTCGGACCGATCTTCGCCGCGCTCGGCATCGACGGCGACAGCGATTCGGCCGCCATCGCCGCTGGTCTCGCCGCCTGCACCGCCGAGACCGAAGAGGGCGCGCTGCGGCGGAAACAGTTGCGGGCGGCGATCGAGCTGAAGAACTACGAATTCAACGCGCACGGCGTGGAGATGGACCAGCGGTACGTGTCGAACGCAGTACTCCCCGACGGCGGGGAACCGCCTGCCGCAAGGGATCCCGAGCTGTACCACCGGCCCACGACCGCGCCGGGCGCGAAACTGCCGCACGTCTGGCTCGTCGGCCCGGACGGCCGTCGAGTGTCCACACTGGACTTGGTCGGCCGCGGCCGGTGGACTGTCCTCACCGGACTCACCGGCGGCGCCTGGCGAGAGGCCGCCGCGAAAGCCGGCGCGGACCTCGGACTGGACCTGCGGGTGGTGACCATCGGTTCGCCTGAGGCCCGCGATTCCTACGGAGACTGGGCGCGCGGCAGCGGCATCGAGGAAGACGGCTGCCTCCTGGTCCGGCCGGACGGCTACGTCGCCTGGCGGCGCGCCACCGCGGGAACGGGCCTGCCGGAAGCACTTCGCAAGCTCCTCGACCGTTAGCTCACGGCATCCCCCACGGATCGCTCGCCCCGCCCGGTGGCACCGGCCGGACCGTGAAGTCCGGCCGGTCGCCGCGGCGGTACACGTACGCGTCCTGACCGCGTCCGAGGTCGACTTGCACGTCGCCGTTGGCCAGCCGCCGCCACCTCCGCGGACGGCCGTGCGCGTCCGTCACCGTCAGCTCGCCCTCGATGCCCGGCCGCAGTACGCACGGCGCACCGGCCTCGCTGTGCACCTTCAGCCAACGCGTTTTCCCGCTTTCCCGCGATGCGCTGAGCAGGAACGCGCCTTCGGTCCGGAAATCGCGCAGCGCTATGTCGCCCCACGCCTCCGGTACCGCCGGGAAAAGCCGGACGACGCCACCCCAGCTCTGCACCAGCATGTCCTGCATGGATTTCGCCGCGGACAACGGCGTTTCGATCACCGGACCGGATTCCTTGTACATCGTATTCGGCTGGATATACCGCTTTTGGAGTTCGCCGAGATAATACGCGGCCTTCTCGCCGCGGAGCATCTGCGCGGAGATCGACGCGGCGCCGGTGAACGTGTAGCCCTGCAACGCGCCCTCGAAGCCGACCCAGTGGTTGAGCGAAGTTTCGATGATCTCGCGGTGCTCCGGCTGTTCCCAGGTGATCTCGTAAAGCGGATAGATCTGCAGCAGATGCGAGTAATGCCGGTGCGATTTCGCGAACGGCACGCCCGCGCCGATCATGTAGCCGTTTTCGTCGGCCGGGTAGTCGGTGAGCGTGGCGAGCACCTCCCGCCACTTCCCCGCCAGCGGATCGGCGATGCGCAGCTCCCGCGCGCTGTCGAGCAAAGTCCGGCAACCCCAGCGGATCAGCGCGAGGTCGTAGTTCGTGTCCGGCGCGTTCACGCCGTACTCCGGGGAGAAGGTCGCCGGGAGATGCAGGCGGCCGTCCGCGCCGGGGGCGAGGAAGTGGAGGTAGTAGTTGATCGCCTTGCGCAGCAACGGGAACAGCGGGTCCCGCAGCAGCTGGCGGTCCATCGTGTGCCGGTAGGTCAGCCAGACGTTGTGCAGCGCCCAGGTGAGGTTGCCGACCTCGGGGGTCGGGGTGTCCTTGCCGGGAATGCCGACCGGGTAGCCGCTGGTCGCGTCAGCGAGGCCGTTGAGGAGCGTCATGTCGGTGGTGCGCGGGATGCCCGCGGAATCGGTCTGGTACGGCTGGGCGACCTGGCTGGTGAGCCGGTCGCGGTATTTGCCGAGCGCGTAGCTGACCGCGTCGAGTTCGAGGTGGTTGGAACCCTGGATCAGCCAGTATTCCAGCTGCACGTTGAGGTTCCACCAGGTCGCCGGCCACGGCGTGTTTTCCAGCCACGGCCCGGAAGTCGCCATCACCGGCGCTTCCCGGCGCGCGGCGGAGGCGACTTTGTACAGCTGGATCCAGTAGAAACTCTGCAGCCGAGTGTCCGGAATGGACAGGAAGCTGCGCCGGTAGTAGTCGTGCCACCAGCGGCGGTGGTCCCAGGTCAGCACGTCCAGGGCGCTCGCCCGCCGCACCGTCTGCAGGGCCCGGACCGCCGAGGTCTTCTCCGGATGCGACCACGCGACCGACGTGTACAGCGTCCGCGCACTGCCCCGGGCGACCTCGCGCCAGGCCGTCACGTGCTCGCCGCCCGCGAGCAGCGGCTGGACCGCGAGGTGCGCGTCGCCCGCCTGCTGCAGCTGGACGGGCGGGTTCTCCAGATATCCGTCCGGTGGCGGCTTTTTCCACACCGGATCAGCCCGCGGGCTGATCGCCTTCGCCGGATGGAACACCCACTGGAAACCGCGCTCGCCCTCGGACGGCCGCACCTCCACCGCGAGCAGCGACTGTCCGGTGTGGACGATCGCGCGCAGCTCAAGATTCCCGGCCGCGGTGGTGATCGTGCCGCTGAGTTCGGCGTTCCAGAGGTCGAGCCGCCAGTCGAGACCGGTGATCGCGCCGACCGGTTCGAGCGTGAAGTACCCGATCGGCAACCGCGCCAGGCCGAACAGCGACCCGAACTGCGGCCGGTGGTCCTGCACCTGGCTGTGCTGGACGTTGAAGCGGACCGCGTTGCGCCCGGGTTCGGCGTAGATGCCGGAGCCGAGGAAACCGTTGCCCAGAAACGGTCCCTCGTACCAGGTCTTCGGCATCCGCCGCCAGCGCAGGTCCGCGGTCGCCAGGAAGTCCGCCCAGTCGATGCCGTCCCGGCCCAGTTCCGCCGCATCGGCCCGCGGCAGCGCTGGAGGCACTCCGACCGCTCCGGCGGCGATGCCCGCGAGCGCTCCGCCGAGCACTGTCCGGCGCGAGATGTCCATGTCCGCCAGCCTCCTCGTTTCTAGTCAGGCAAACCCCAGGCCGGAACAGCGCCCAGCGAAGGAACGTCACGCGGCGAAAAGTCCGGCCGGGCCCCGCGCGGGGTGACGGTGACCGTGCCGCCCCGCCGCAACGCCACCGTGATCCGCCGGGGCCCGACCGGCCGCCACGACAACCGCCGACCCCACTCGTCGCGGACGTCGATGTCGCCGTCGATCCCGTGGTCGAGCACCAGCGGCGCACCGGCTTCGCTGTGCACCCGCACGAACTCCGTCGCACCGTTCCGCCGCGACGCGTCCACCAGAAACGCGCCCTCGGCACGCAATCCGGCGATCGACGCGTCCGGCCATTTCGCCGACACCGACGGGAACGCCTTCACCACTCCCCCGGACCCCTGCAGCAGCATGTCCACCACGGACTGGGCGGCGGTGATCGGGCTTTCGACGGCGAAGTTCGAGCCCTCGCGGTACATCGTGTTCGCGGTCAGTTCGGTGTCCGCGACGATGTTCCGGTCGAGGAAGAACTTCAAGTACCGCAAGGCTTCCTCGGGCTGGTCCATCACCGAGTTCATCGACGACGCGGCCGCGTAGCTGTAGCCGTGCCAAGCCGACTGGTCCGCCGCCCAATGCCGGAAGGTGCGGGTCATGACGTCCCGGTCGGCGGGCCGCTCCCAGTTCCGCTCCCGCAACGGGTACAGCCAGAGCAAATGCGAGAAGTGCCGGTGCGAAGCGGCGAGCCGGACCCCGTCGCCGATCAGCACGCCCTCAGCCGGATCCTCGTGGTACGGAACGAGTTTCGCCGCGATCTCCCGCCACATCGGCACGCGCGGTTCGTTCAGCCGCAGGATCCGCGCGGAGTCGGCCAGGGTCGTCGCGGCCCAGCGGATCAGCGACAGGTCGTAGGTGCAGTCGGCCGCGTCGGCGTACTCCGGCGACCGGGTGAGCGGCAGGTGCAGGAGGCCGTCCGGGCCGGTGAAGAGGAAGTGCCGGTAGAAGTTGAGCGCCTTCGCGAGCGTCGGGTACAGCACGTCGCGCAGCACCGGCTGGTCGAGGTGATGCCGGTACGCGAGCCAGACATTGTGCAGGCCCCACAACAGGTTTCCGGTCTGGTCCGTTTTGGACGTCGTCCCCGGAACGCCGACCGTGCGGACGCCGCCGGGCCGCAGCCGCCAGTCCCCCGGATGCGACAGCGCGTAGGTGTCGCCGTCCCGGTACGCGGGCGGAACGGACACCTCCAGGTTCGCGTGATCGCGGCGGAAGGTCTCGGTCACCGCGTCCAGCTCCGGATGGTTGGTGCTGTTCACGATCGGATAGGTGACCTGGACGTTGAGGTTCCACCACACCGCCGTCCAGCTGTTGCCGACCTCCGGGAACCACGGCCCCCATTCGGCGGCCACCGGGCCGTCCTCGCGGGTCGCCGAGGCGATCTTGTAGAGCTGGATCCAGTAGAACCGCTGCACCTGCTTGTCCGGCACGGACACGAAACTGCGCTGATGGAAGCCGTTCCACCAGCGGCGATGCCAGGCGAGCAGCACGTCCGGATTCATCGAGAGAGCCCGGCCGGCCAACGACACCGCGTCGCGGGTATGCGTGGAGCCCGGGAACGAATACGCGACCGTCGTCGCGAACAACCGCTTGGAGCCGACCCGCTTCTCCCGCCACGCCGTCGTATACCCGCCGCCCGCGGTCAACGGCTGCGCGCAGTACCCGTCGGTCTGTTCGGGGTCCGGGTTCGCGGTGTACTCCGGCGGCTTGCGCACCGTCCGGGTCGTGGCCGACACGAGCGGCGCGAAGCCCCAGGTCGCCCCGGATTCGCCCGCGCTCGGGTCGAGCGAGACGAGCAGCACGCCGAGATCGTTGTGCACCACGGCGGAGAACGCGACCTGCCCGCGAGTGGTGGTGATGGTGCCGCCGAGTTCGGCGTTGTAGAGGTCGAGCGTCCAGTCGACACCGGTGATCGCGCCCGCGAAGGTGAGCGTGACCGCGCCGATCGGCAGCCGGGACAGGCCGATCCCCGCTTCCCACTGGATGCGCTGGTCCTGGACCTGGGTGTGGCTGAGCATGAACTTGAGCACCTGCGGCGTTTGCCCGGCGTAGGCCTGGACGCCGAGAAAGCCGTTGGCCAGGAACGGCGCTTCCTGCCAGTTCTTCGGCATCCGCCGCCAGCGCATCCGCGCGTCCATGGCGACCTCGCGGTGCGGGCTGCGCGGCGCCGCCAGCCCCGGTGGCGCGCCCTGGGCCCACAGCCCGCCGAACGCCGCCGCCCCGGCAGCGACCGACACGGATCGAAGCACCGTCCGCCGCGACACCCCGACCATGACGTTCCTCCGGATTCATATTACGTTTCGCTCCCGCTGGCGCGAGGTGAGCGGAATATATCCAGACAGGGCAGGCGAAAGCCAGGGTTGTTCACTCGGAAAGCTGCACAGACATCCGATGACTGGGATCCGCCGGAGGCGGGTTCAGATACGTGAAATCACCGAGCAGGACGGACGACGCGGTACCGCAGATGCGTGACGCCGCGGCCCTCGAGCCGGCGCACTGGCTCCAGTTCGACGGAGCCGAGCCCGGCCGGCTCGAACAACCGCCGTCCCCCGCCCAGCAGCACCGGGACGAGGTGCAGTTCCAGTTCGTCGAGCTGGCCCGCTGCCAGCAGAGCCTGCGCCGCGCCCGCGCCGTGGACCAGCACCGCGCGGCCACCCGCTTTGCCCCGGGCCTCGTCGGCGCAGGCGTCGACGTCGGTGTAGAACCGCGCGCTGCCCGGCGGCACGTCGGCCGGATCGGCCTGGCGGGTGAGGACGTGGATCGGGACGCCGTCGTGGTGGTCGCCGTTCCATCGCTTGGCCAGTTCGAACGTGCGGCGGCCGGAGATCACCGCACCGGTGGACGAGGCCTCGGCGTACACCTGCCCGTTGACCTCTTCGGACCTGCGGTCGTCGAGCCAGTTGAACAGCCGTCCGCCGCCGCGGCCGAGTTCCTGGCCCGGCCGGTCGTCCGGCCCGGCGATGTACCCGTCGACCGACATGGACATGTACAGCCGCAGCGGCGTCCGGCTCATCGTCCCGTCCCGCTTCCGGCCCAGTCGGCGGCGGTCATGCCGTCGAGGTGTCCCGCGGGCCACTGGACGAGTTCGATCCGCCGCCCGTCCGGGTCGGCGAGGAACGTCTCGACGGTGACGAACTCGTCGCCGGGCAGCTTGAGCATGGTCACCCGCCCGATCGCCGTCCCGGGCACAGTGCCGACGACCTCGTAGCCGAGCACCGAAGAGAACTTCAGCGACCGGGGAAGATCGGTCACCCGCAAGCCGAGGTGCGGAGTCCGCATTCCGGTGCCTCCTTCGCGTGCCTGGCCCGCTGCCAGCCGCACTCACCGGTGCGTCGATCGCCCGGCGCCGGATTCGACACCCCGCGGAGAAATTTCCGTCCGACGCGCCCGGCGGCCCGGATTCAGAGCGCAGGCAACTCCGCCCGGTCCAGCCAAGCCGAGAAGAACTCCCGCAGAGACCGCCCCGCGTAGGACTCGGCCAGCGACACGAACCCCTCGGTAGTCACCGCACCGTGCCGGTTCTCCACCGCCCACGCCTTCACCAGTGCGAAGAACGCCGGATCCCCGATCTCCCCGCGCAAGGCGTGCAGCGTCAGCCCGCCGCGCTTGTAGACCCGCTCGTCGAACATCCGGGCCACCCCGGGATCGCCGATCGCCACGTTCGCGGGCTTGGCCCGCACCCGCCCGTACCACGTCCGGGCCAACGCCTCCGCCGACTCGCCGCCGGACCGCTCCGACCACAGCCACTCGGCGTAAGTAGCGAATCCCTCGTTGAGCCAGATGTGCTGCCAGTCCGCCACCGTCAGGCTGTTCCCGAACCACTGGTGCGCCAGTTCGTGCACCACGAGCCGCTCGTGCGTGCGCTTGCCGTCGACGTGGTTGGCCCCGAAGATCGCCATCCCCTGCGCCTCGATCGGATCGTCGAGGTCGTCGTCCGTCACCACCACGACGTACTCGCCGAACGGATAGGGCCCGAACCACTCCTCGAGCGCCTCCATCATCCGGCCCTGGCGGCCGAAGTCCCGCGCGAACGCCCGCCGCAGCCGAGGCGGCACCGCGGCCCGCTGCACGACGCCGCCCGGCCGGTCGACCACAGTCTCCGGAACCCAGGCGCCGTCGGACAATTCGAGGTCTTCGTACCGCCCGATCTGGACGCTCATCAGGTACGTCGAAGTCGGCTCCGGCCGTTCGAACACCCATTTCGTGGTGCTCGCCGACTGGTACCGCGACACGAGATTCCCTGTCGCCGCAACGAGATACGGCGATGAGGTGGCCACCGCGAGCCGGTAGCTCGCCTTGTCCGCCGGATGGTCGTTGCACGGGAACCACGACGGCGCGCCCACCGGCTGGCTCGCCACCAGCGCGCCGTCGGTCAGCTCGTCCCAGCCGATGTCGCCCCAGCGGCTGCGCACCGGGCGCGGGTTGCCCGCGTAGCGGACCTCCACCTGGAACTCGGTGCCGGCCGGCACCGAGTGCGCCGGTTTGACCTGCAGCTTCAGCCCGCGCCGGGTGTACTTCGCCGGTTTGCCCCCGACCAGCACGCGCGACACCCGGAACTCGCCGAAGTCGAGCGTCAGCCGGGACAGCGCCTGGGTGGCCTCGCAGGTGAGCACCGCGGTGGCGGACAGCCGGTTCGGCCCGATCCGGTAGTCGAGATCGAGGTCGTAGTGCCGGACCCGGTAGCCGCCGTTCCCGTGCGCGGGGAGGTATCCGTCGCCCGAGGTCTCCGCTCCGGGCGCGGCCGCTTTCCCGTTCACCCGCACCGAAACCCGCCTTCGCCCGCCGCCGTGATCTTCTCCAGGATGAGGCGCCGCGACAGGGTCCGCAACGCCTCCGCCCTCACCGCCGCCAGGCCGAGATCGGATTGCCGAGCCAGCGGGTGTCCGCGGGCACCGCGTCGCCGCGCGTCACGAGCGAGCCCGGGCCCACCGTGGTGCGCGCGCCGATGCTCGCGCCCGGCAGCACGATCCCGTGCGGGCCGAGCGTCGCGCCCTCTTCCAGCGTCACCCGCGACATGGTCATGATCCGGTCGTGGAACAGGTGCGTCTGCACCACGCAGCCGCGGTTGATCGTCGCGCCGTCGCCCAGTTCGACCAGGTCGGACTCGGGCAGCCAGTAGGTGTCGAGCCAGACGCCGCGGCCGATCTTGACGCCCATCGTGCGCAGCCACGCGGGCAGCAGCGGCGTGCCGCCGAGCGCCCCGATCAGCCACGGCACCGCGAGCGCCTCGACGAACGTGTCGGCCAGCTCGTTGCGCCACACGAACGAACTCCACAGCGGATGGTCGATCTCGCGGAACTTCCCGACCAGCAGCCATTTCGCCGCCGTCGCGGTGAGCGCCGCGACGATCCCGGCGGCCAGCAGCACCGGCCCGGCCAGCAGCGCGGCGACCCAGAACCCGCCCTGCGACGCCAGCGCCAGCAGCGCGAACGCGACGCTGACGGTCAGCGCGACCGCGCACATCACCGGGATGATCCGGCACAGCTCGACCAGCGCGCGGGCCGCCTTGAGCCGCAGCGGCGGCGTGTACGTGCGGCTGGTGTCGCTCTGCTCCACCGCGCGGCGCACCGGCAGCGGCGGCATGCCCAGGTACGACGAGCCCTTCTTCGCCTTCGCCGGAGTCGAGGACAGCACCCCGACCAGCCCGCGCTTCGGCACCGAACGGCCCGGCGCGGTCATCCCCGAGTTGCCGAGGAACGCCTGCTTGCCGATCCGCGCCGGGGCGGCGTGCAGCCAGCCGTGGCCCAGTTCGTAGGTGGCGACCATGGTGTCGTCGGCCAGGAACGCGCCACTGTCCACTTTGGTCATCTTCGGCAGCGCGAGGACGGTCGACGCCTCCACGTTGCGGCCGACCTTCGCGCCGAGCAGCCGCAGCCACACCGGCGTGAACAGGCTGGCGTACAACGGGAACAGGCCCTCGCGAGCCATCCCCATCAGCCGCTCGGTCGCCCAGACCTGCCACGCGACGCGGCCGTGCACCGGGTGATAGCCCTCGACCATGCCGACGCCCAGCGCGCGGACCCCGGCCAGCACGAGCAGCGCGTACGTCAGGAAGTACGCGACGGTGGCGACCGGCGCGAACAGCAGCGCCTGGCCCAGCGCGGCGCCCACATCAGAGGTGCCAACGACCGCGTACCCGACCACCGCGACGCCGGGCAGCGCGGCGATCCCGGGCAGCAGCCCGAGGAACACCGAGGTCGCGCCGTACACCGCGGCCCAGAACCGCGACCGCGGCGGACGGCTCGACGGCCATTTCAGCGCGTCCTTGACGTCCGAGCGCACCGCGGGCGAACCGGCCCAGCGCTGGCCCGCCGGGACCGCGCCGCGCACCGTCGACCCGGCGGCGATCTCCGCGCCCTTGCCGATCCGGGCGCCGGGGAACAGCGTGCTGCGCGCGCCGACCCGGGCCTCGGCCCCGATCCGCATTTTGCCGATGTGCACGACGTCGCCGTCGACCCAGTGGCCGGACAGGTCGACCTCGGGCTCCACCGCGGCGCCGCGGCCCAGCTTGAGGAAGCCGGTGACCGGCGGCGGCGAGTGCAGGTCGACGTCCTTGCCGATGCGCGCGCCGAGCGCCTTCGCGTACGTCGTCATCCACGACGCGCCCGCGACGCTGTCCGCACCGCTGAACTCGGCCAGCTTCTCGGCGGTCCACAGTCGCAAGTGGACACTGCCGCCGCGCGGGTAGGTGCCGGGGCGCACCCCGGCCAGCAGCACGCGCGCGCAGCCCGCGGCGACGGCGATCCGCCCCGCCGGGGTGAACAGCACGAGCCAGGCGAGCACCAGCCACGCCCAGTTCAGCGTCGGCGCCCAGGAAACGCCCAGCAGCGCGAGCACGTTCGAGCAGGCGGCGGCGAGCGTGGTCCAGCGCAGTCCGACGAGGCCCATCAGCGGGACCATCAGCAGCGACTGCACGAGCCCGGCGCGGCGCGGCGTCGGCGCGATCTCGCGGCGCTCGGTCTCCTCGCCGTTCAGCGCGTCCAGCTTCGCGGCCAGCGCGCCGAGCTTCGGGTTCTGGTAGATGTCGCTGACCGACACCTCGGGGTGGCGGGTGCGGATGCGCGCGATCAGCTGCGCCGCGGTGAGGCTGCCGCCGCCGTTGGTGAAGAAGTCGGCGCCGGCGCTGCTGACCGACACGCCGAGGATTTCGCTCCAGCCCTCGGCGAGCCACGCCTCGGTGGGCGACAGCCCGGCCGCGCTCGCGTCCACAGTGGACAGCGGCCACGGCAGCGCGGCGCGGTCGACCTTGCCGGACGTGCGGGTGGGCAGATCGTCGATCGTGGCGAGCAGCGGCACCAGCGCGGCGGGCAGCTGCGCGCGCAGCCGGGTCGCGGCGTCGTCCGTGTCGAGCGTCGCGCCGTCCTCGGGCACGACGTAGCCGACGAGGACCTGGTTGCCCGCCTTGGTGCGGCGGACCGCGGCGGCCGCGCCGCGCACGCCGGGCAGCGCCTGCAGCGCCGCGTCGACCTCGCCCAGCTCGATCCGGCGGCCGCCGAGCTTGATCTGCTCGTCCATCCGGCCGAGGAACAGCAGGCCTTCCGGCTCCGCGCGGACCATGTCGCCGCTGCGGTAGGCGCGCTCCCAGCCCATCGAGGGCAGCGGCGCGTACTTCTCCGCGTCCTTGTCCGCGTCGAGATACCGGGCGAGCCCGACGCCGCCGATGACCAGCTCGCCGGTTTCGCCCATGGCGACCGGCTCGCCCGCCTCGTTCACCACGACCAGCTGCCAGCCGGCCAGCGGCAGGCCGATCCGCACCGGTCCCTCGCCGGTCATCTGCGCGGCGCAGGCGACGACGGTCGCCTCGGTGGGGCCGTAGGTGTTCCACACTTCGCGGCCTTCGACGGCCACGCGCTCGGCCAGCTCCGGCGGGCAGGCTTCGCCGCCGAAGATGAGCAGCCGCACGTCTTCCAGCGCGTCCGCCGGCCACAGCGCGGCCAGCGTCGGCACCGTCGACACCACGGTGATGCCCTGCGCGACCAGCCACGGGCCCAGGTCGACGCCGGTGCGGACCAGCGCGCGCGGCGCGGGCACCAGGCAGGCGCCGTGCCGCCAGGCCAGCCACATCTCTTCGCAGGAGGCGTCGAACGCGACGCTCAGCCCGGCCAGCACCCGGTCGCCCGGGCCGATCGGCTCGTCGGTCAGGAAAAGCCGGGCTTCGGCGTCCACGAAGGCCGCCGCCGAGGCGTGCGTGACCGCGACGCCCTTCGGCTTGCCGGTGGAGCCGGAGGTGAAGATGATCCACGCGTCGTCGGCCGGGCCGGGCTGCCCGGTCTCGCCGCTGGGGGTCCCGGCGACGGTGATCGCGCCGTCGGTGGCGATCGCGGCGACGCCTGCCTCGCCGAACACCAGCTCGGCGCGCTCGTCCGGGTCGTCCGCGTCGACCGGCACGTACGCCGCGCCGACCGACAGCGTCGCCAGGATCGCGATGTACAGCTCGGCGGTGCCCGAGGAGATCCGGATGCCGACCCGGTCGCCCCGGCCGACGCCGTGCTCGCGCAGCTTGCCGGCGTACGCGTCGATCTCTTCGGTCAGCCGGCGGTAGCTCAGCGGGCCGGTGCCGTCGTCGAGCGCGGCGGCGTTCGGGTGCCGTTCCGCGGTCGCGGCGAGGATGTCCAGCAGGGTGCGCTCGGCGGCGGGCGCGGCGGTCTCGAACAGAGCGGGCGAGAGCGCGGCCTCGACGGCGAGAGTCAGTGCTTCGGTGCTGCCGGAATCGGCGGTCAGCGTCACCGGGCCGCCCCGGTATTCCGGCACGACGGGGGCAGGGTCGAACTCTGGGCGCGCAAGCCCATCACTCACCTTTCGCGAGCGTCATTCGGGCTGGCCATCCGAATGAGGCGCCCGTAGCGACCGTCCACTTTACGCGGCGATCAAGCCCAGGTCGCGCCTGGGTAACGGCGGCGTGTCGGAGGTCACCGCGCGCTGGTCCGGCAAGGGAATCCCGGGAAAACGGTTCCGCCGGGATTCCCTTGCCGGGAAAGGAATCAGCGGTTGCGGGCCGCTTTTCCGCCCGCCTTCGGCTTCTGCTTCTTTTCGCGGACGCGCACATTCACCCGGACCGGACTGCCCGCGAAGCCGAACTGCTCGCGGAATTTCCGCTCGATGAACCGGCGGTACCCGGCCTCGAGGAAGCCGGTGGTGAACAGCACCAGCGTCGGCGGGCGGATGCCGGCCTGCGTCGCGAACAGCACCTTCGGCTGCTTGCCGCCCCGCACCGGCGGCGGCGTGGCCGCGACGAGGTCGGACAGCCAGCCGTTGAGCTGCCCGGTCGACACGCGCTGGTCCCACGAGGCCAGCGCCGTGCGCAGGGCGGGCGCGAGCTTGCGCACCGCGCGCCCGGTGAGCGCGGAGACGTTGACCTTCTCCGCCCACGGCACCCGCACGAGGCCGCGGTCCAGCTCGCGCACCATGGCGTGCCGGCGGTCCTCGTCGACCAGGTCCCACTTGTTGAACACCAGCACGCACGCGCGGCCCGCCTCGACCACCATCGTCAGCACCCGCAGGTCCTGCTCGGTCAGCGGTTCGGACGCGTCCAGCAGCACGAGCGCGACCTCGGCCGCGTCGATCGCGGTCTTGGTGCGCAGCGACGCGTAGTACTCCGCGCCGTCGGCGAAGTTGACCCGCTTGCGCAGGCCCGCGGTGTCCACGAACCGCCAGACCTCGCCGTCCAGCTCGACCAGCGAGTCGACCGGGTCGACCGTGGTGCCCGCGACCGAGTCGACCACCGAGCGCTGCTCGCCGGAAAGCCGGTTGAGCAGGCTGGACTTGCCGACGTTCGGCTTGCCGACCAGCGCGACGCGGCGCGGCCCGGCGGTGACCGCGCCGGCTTCGCGCGGCGCCTCGGGCAGCGCGGCCATGATGGCGTCGAGCAGGTCGCCGGAGCTGCGCCCGTGCAGCGCGCTGACCGGATGGGGTTCGCCGAGGCCCAGCGACCACAGCGACGCGGTGTCGGCCAGCAGCCGGTCGTCGTCCACCTTGTTCGCGGCCAGCAGGACCGGCTTCTTCGAGCGGCGCAGCACGCGCGCGACGGCCTCGTCGGTGGCGGTGGCCCCGACCGTCGCGTCGACCACCAGCAGCACCGCGTCAGCGGTCTGCATGGCCATCTCGGCCTGCTGCGCGACCGAGGCCTGCAGGCCGGTGGCGTCGGGCTCCCAGCCGCCGGTGTCGACGAGCGTGAACCGGCGGCCGGCCCAGAACGCGTCGTAGGCGACGCGGTCGCGCGTCACGCCCGGCACGTCCTGCACGACCGCTTCCCGGCGGCCGAGGATGCGGTTGACCAGCGTGGACTTGCCCACGTTCGGCCGCCCGACCACGGCGAGCACCGGCTGCGCGGCGGCCGCCCGGCCGTCGGCCTCCTCGGCCTCGATCTGCGCGTCGAGCGCGGCGAACTCGGACTCGTCGGACCAGCTTCCGTCGACTTCGCCGAGACCGTCCACCGCACTGTCGGCGGCGTCAAACCCTGTCATTGTTTCCCACTTCGCCTACGGCGTGGCGAACCCGTGTTCGCCCCGCCAGTCGTCCAAAGCCTTCACCAGCGCCGCGAGCTGCGCGCGCAGCTCCTCAGTGCCCTGGTCCAGGCCCTTGCGGCCCGGACCGACCTTCAGCGCGAACGGCTCCCCGAAGAGGAGGTCCACGCGCGGGCGCCACCGGCGTTTGCCGTCGGCGGGCTTGCGCGTCCCGCGGATCGCCACCGGCAGCACCGTGGCGCCCGAAGCGCGCACGAGCCACGCCGCGCCGCGTTCGGCGGCCCCGACGTCGCCCTCGCCGCGAGTGCCCTCGGGGAAGATCCCGACCGCCCCGCCCGCTTTGAGCACCCCGACCGCCGTGGTCAGCGGCGTCCGGTCGATCTCGCCCCGGCGGACCGGGATCTGGCCGATCGCCCGCAGGAGCCGCCCGGCGGCGCCCTTGAACAACTCGGCCTTGGCCAGGAACGCGCTGCGCCGCGGAAGCATTCCGATCAGCAGCTGCGGATCGACGTTCGAGCTGTGGTTCGCGATCACGACGAGCGGCCCGCCGGCGGGCACCCGGTCGCGGCCGTGCACCCGGATCCGGAACGCCGGACGCAGATAATACCGGCCCGCGGTCCGCCCGATGTCGAGCAGGAGCCCGTTCGCCCCCTCGGGGAGGGCCCCGCTCACCGGCTGACCCCGGCCTCGGCGGCGGCCGGCTCGGCCGGGCAGTCGCCGAGCAGCCCGCGCCCGCGGGCGAGTTCGGCCAGCGCGACGATCACCTGGTCGATCGTCAGCTCGGACGTGTCCACCTGGACCGCGTCCCCGGCCGCGCGCAGCGGCGAGGCGGCGCGGGTGGAGTCGATCCGGTCGCGGCGCTCCACCGATTCGCGGGCGGCTTCGACGCTCGAGGCGCGGCCCGCCGCGGAGTCCTGGGTGTTCCGCCGCGCGGCGCGGACCTCGGCCGAGGCGGTGAGGTAGACCTTGAGCGGCGCGTCCGGCGCGACGGTGGTGCCGATGTCGCGGCCCTCCACGACGATCCCGCCGTCGCCCTCGGTCGCGTCGGCGATCATCCGGCGCTGCCGGGCGACGAGCACCTCGCGCACCTGCGGCACGGCCGACACCGGCGACACCGCGCCGGTCACCTCGGGGCCGCGGATCTCGGCGGCCACGTCCTCGCCGGCGAGGCGGACGTCCGGCCGCTCCGGGTCGGTGCCGAGCGAGAAGTCGACGTCGTGCGCGAGCGCGCCGACCGCGTGTTCGTCGGCGAGGTCGATCCCGGCGCGCAGCACGGCCAGCGTGACGACGCGGTACATCGCTCCGGTGTCGAGGTAGCGGGCGCTCAGCCGGCCGGCGAGCTTGCGCGCCACCGTGGTCTTGCCGGTTCCCGACGGGCCGTCCAGCGCGACCACCCCACGTAGGGCTCCCGTCACCGATGTTCTCCTCACGTTCGTCCCGCACTCCCGGTCCGGTTCATTCTGCCGGTAGCCGGTCCCGGCACCTCAGGCGGTGTCCACGGCGGACTGTCGGGCGCTCCGCCACGGCGCGTTCATGGCCGTCGCCGCGATCTTGGTGCTGCTGGGCTGAACTCCGCGAATCGGACAATGAGTTACCGTGGCGGACGTGAACGTCGAAGTCACCCCCCTTCCCGGAATCGGTGTCCGCAAGGACTTCGCCACCCGCGCGGGACGCCGCATCGGCGTCGTGACCCAGCGGGACGGCAAGATCGAGCTGATCGTCTCCAAATCGGACGATCCGGACGCCTGCCTCGCGTCGCTGCCGCTGACCGCGGACGAGGCGGGCGCGCTCTCGAACCTGCTCGGCGCGCCGCAGCTGGTGGCGCAGCTGAACGAGGAGCACCGCGAGCTGCCGGGCATCAACACCAAGCAGCTGCCGATCACCGCGGACAGCCCGTTCGACGGCCGTTCGCTCGGCGACACCGCGATGCGCACGCGCACCAGCGTTTCGGTGGTGGCGGTGATGCGGGCCGGGCAGGTGCACCCGTCGCCGACGCCGGACTTCCTCTTCACCGCGGGCGACCTGCTCGTGGCGGTCGGCACGTCCGAGGGCCTGGAAGCCGCCGCCAAGATCCTCAAGCACGGCTGATGGACCACACCGCACTTTCGCTGATCGAACTCGGCGCGGTCTTCTTCGTGCTCGGCGCGCTGGGCAGGCTCGCCGGCCGGATCGGCCTCTCCCCCATCCCGCTGTACCTGCTCGGCGGCCTGTGCTTCGGCTCGGGCGGGCTGATCCCGCTCGCCGACATCGGCGATTTCGCCCACCTCGCCAGCGAAATCGGCGTGGTGCTGCTGCTCCTGCTGCTCGGCCTGGAGTACTCCGCGGCCGAACTGTTCACCGGCATGCGGCGGTCGTGGACCGCGGGCCTGGTGGACATCGTGCTCAACGCCGCGCCCGGCGCCGCGGTCGCGCTGATCCTGGGCTGGGGCCCGATCGGCGCGATCGTCATGGCGGGCGTCACGTACATCTCGTCGTCCGGCATCATCGCGAAGGTCCTCGGCGACCTGGGCCGGCTCGGCAACCGCGAAACGCCGGTGGTGCTGTCGATCCTCGTGTTCGAGGACCTCGTGATGGCGCTGTACCTGCCGATCCTCACCGCGGTCCTCGGCGGGGTCAGCCTGCTCGGCGGCCTGGAAGCGGTCGGCATCTCGCTGCTGGTGATCACCGTGGTGCTGGTGATCGCGCTCAAGTTCGGCCGCTACGTCTCGGCGCTGGTGGACAGCGACGACCGGGAAGTCTTCCTGCTGAAGATCCTCGGCGCGGCGCTGCTGGTGGCCGGAATCGCGTCGGCGCTGCAGGTGTCGGCGGCGGTCGGGGCGTTCCTGTTGGGGATCGCGGTGTCCGGCTCGACAGCGCACAACGCGACTCGGTTGCTGGAGCCGTTGCGGGACCTGTTCGCGGCGATGTTCTTCGTGGTGTTCGGGTTGAATACCAACCCGTCGTCGATCCCGCCGGTGCTGGGATGGGCCGCGATTCTCGCCGTGGTGACGACGCTGACGAAGGTGGCTACCGGCTGGTGGGCCGCGCGTCGGCAGAAAATCGGACGGCTCGGCCGCGCTCGGGCCGGGGCGGCTTTGGTTGCGCGGGGCGAGTTTTCGATCGTGATCGCCGGGTTGGCGGTGACCGCAGGCGCGGTGGACGGCGAACTCGCCGCGTTGGCTACCGCGTACGTGCTGCTGATGGCGATTCTCGGGCCCACTGCCGCTCGGGTGGTGGAGCCGATCGCGAAAGCCTTCCAGCGCAAGGCCGCCGCGAAGGAGACCGTCACCGCCAACTGACGTCCGGGTGGGGACTCCGAGGCAATCGGCGTCCCCACCCGGCTTCGGTCAGCGCAGGTCGAACCGCGCGGCAGCCGGAACGTGCGCCAAGGCGCCCGAGGGCGCGGATTCCGTCCGCGGACGCGCCGGAACCGTGCCGACCAGCGGAATCTGAGCCGCGGTCTTCGCCAGGTCGATCGTCAGCTTCGGCGGATTCGCGGGCGCGGCGATGAAACCGTTGTCAGTCCCGCCGATCACCAGCGCCAGCCGGTGCCCGGCCGGGACGACGTGGTCCGTGCTCGCGAGACGGAACGTCATCGTGTACGCCTTGCCCGGCGTGAGCCGCGCTTCCCGGCTCAGCGACTGGTAGTTCGCCAGGTCCGCCCAGCCTCGGCTGATGATCGTGTAGTCCACGTTCTTCGTGTCCGCGCTGGTCACCTTGTAGCAGGCGCTGTCGCCGTCGGTGCTCGAACCCCAGCACGTGCGGTCCGTGCCGGTCACGATTCCTTCGCCGGGGCCGGAGAAATTGCGGATCTTCGCCGGGCCGTAGTCCACCAGCATCGCCGACAGCCGCGCGGTCGAAGTGCTCGGCGTCGCCGTCACGGTGATCGACGAGGTGCCCGAAACCTGCACCGGTGCCGCGAGCGGACCGGTGCTGTACAGGACGCGGTTCGCCGACGTGGCCGACGGATTCGCCGCCCACTCGTTCTCCCCCAGCTTCGGGTTGTCGGTGAACGACGCGCTGCCCCGGCTGCCCGCGGTGCCGAGCGTGCCGACGCCCGGCGTGCGGCCCGGCTGCGGACGCAACACCGTGGTCTTCGTGCCCGGCGCCGGGTAAGCGGCTTGGCTGGCCCACTGGTCCGGCTGGCGTTCGACGGTCGCCATCGGTTCCTTGTCGATGCCGTTGTCGATGCCCATCAGATAGTGGTCGAACCACCGGTGCAGGGTGTCGACCCACTCGGTGCGGCGGTAGTCGAACGGATCGACGTGGCCGGTCTGCGCGAGCCAGATCTTGCGCTGCACGCCCTTCGCGGCGAGCGCGTCCCACCATTGGCCGTAGTTGATCGGCATGACGTTCAGGTCGTTCACGCCGTGCGAGATGAACACGCTGGCGCGCACGTTCTTCGCGTTCGCCACGTAGTCGCGCTCCGCCCACAGCGGCCCGTAGTCGCCGTTCTCGGTCGCGCCGTCGGCGAGTTTCCGGTTCTGCGCCGAGCAGTCCTGGCCGCCGTTGCGCCGCTCGACGGTCTGCGCGAGCCCGTCCGGGTTGAAGCCGAACGACGCGCCGTCCGAGCGGTAGTAGTCGTACCAGGAGCTGATCGCGGAAATCGGCACGATCGTCTTGAGCCCCTCGACGCCGGTCGAGGCGACGCCGTTGGCGATGGTGCCGTCGTAGGACTTGCCGATCATCCCGACGCCGCCGTCGCTCCAGCCCGCCGACGTCGTCGTGCCGCCGGTCTTCGCGGTGTAGCCGGTCGCGCGGCCGTTCAGCCAGTCGATCACCTTCTTCGCCGACTGGACGTCCGAGTTGCCGCCGACGTCCACGCAGCCGGTCGACCGGTTCGTGCCCGCCAGGTCCACGAGCACCACCGCGTACCCGCGGGGCACGAAGTAGTTGTCGTAGAACAGCGGGAAGCCGACCGGGCGGCCCTGCGCGTCGTACGTCTTGAACTGGGTTTCGTTGCCGCGCCCCACTGAGGAGTAGTACGGGCTGGCATCCATGATCACCGGGATCTTCCTGCCCGCCTCGGCCGGTTCCCTCGGCCGCACGATGTCGGCGGCGACCCGGTCGCTCACGCCGTCTCCGTCGCCGTCCCGGCCGAGGTCGACCCACACCGTCTCGCGGATCGCCCCGGCGTAGTCGTACTGCGGCTCCGTCGCGGTTCTCGCCGGGGCGGCCGTCGCGGCCGCCGGCACCACCACTCCCGCGGCCAGCACCGCGGCGGCGCACAGCCCTGTCAGCACACGCATTCCCGTCGCCCTCCAGAGTCGTCGTCGGGTACCGACAACTCAACCGGGGCGGCGGGGCCCGGCATCAGGGCCGAAAGTGGGGAACCGGTCAGAGTCCCACGGTGCGGTACAGCGCGCCGACCTCGCCGCGGTTCAGCCTGCGGATCGTGCCCTGGCGCTGGTTGCCCAGCTGGACGTCGCCGACCGCGGTGCGCACCAGCTTGCGCACCGGGTGCCCGGTGGCCGCCATCAGCCTGCGCACGATGTGCTTGCGGCCCTCGTGGATCACCAGCTCGACCATGCTGCGGCCGGAGTGCATGTCCTTGACCCGGAACTGGTCGACCTTGACGATGCCGTCCGGCAGCTCCCAGCCCGCGCGCAGCTGTTTGCCCAGCCCGCGCGGCACCAGGCCCTCGACCTCCGCGAAGTAGGTCTTGAGCACCCGGTAGGACGGGTGCATCAGCCGGTGCCCGAGGTCGCCGTCGTTGGTCAGCAGCAGCAGGCCCTCGGTGTTCTCGTCGAGCCGCCCGACGTGCACGACGCCCGGGGTCTCCTCCCACCGGCCGCGCAGGTAGTCGCCGACGCACGGGCGGCCCCGGTCGTCCGACATCGTGGAGTGCACGCCCTTGGGCTTGTTGAACGCGAGGTACACGAGGTCGTCGCGGAGGTTGACCCGCGTGCCGTCGACGTGGATCACCGCCTCCTCCGGGTGCACGCGGCGGCCCAGCTCGGTGACGACCTCGCCGTCCACCTCCACGCGGCCGGCCGCGATCAGGTCCTCGGCCGCGCGGCGCGACGCCACGCCGGCCTGCGACAGGACCTTCTGCAGGCGGATGCCGTCGGGGTGCTGCTCAGATGTCATCGATGGTGTCCACTTCGGGTAGCAGCGGAGCGATCGGGGGCAGGTCGTTCAGCGACGACAGCCCCAGTCGCTCCAGGAACAGCTCGGTCGTCACGTACAGCGTGCCCGTGGTCTCCGGGTCGGTGCCCATCTCCTCGATGAGCCCCCGCGCCAGCAGGGTCCGGATCACGCCGTCCACGTTCACCCCGCGCACCGCCGCGACCCGGGCCCGGGTGACCGGCTGCCGGTACGCGATCACGGCGAGGCTCTCCAGCGCGGCCCTGGTCAGCTTCGACCGCTGGCCGTCCAGCAGGAGCTTCTCCACGAACGGGGCGTAGGTGTCCCTAGTGTAGAACCGCCACCCTTCGCCGACGCGCCGCAGGTCGATCCCGCTGGCCCGCTCGGCGAACTTCTGCGCCATGGTGCGCAGCGCGACGGTCACCCGGGCGACCGGCTGGTCCAGCGTTTCGGCGAGGGAATCCTCCCCGATCGGCGAGTCCACGACGAGCAGCAGGGCTTCGAGCGCGGCTTCGAGCGCCTCGTCGTCCTCGACGCTGGGCAGGCCGCTGTCCACGGCGACCAGGCCTTCGTCGTCGGAGGGCCCGGCTTCGGCAGCGGCTTCGGCTTCGGCTTCCGGCGCGGCTTCGGCTTCGGCTTCGGCAGGCTCCGCGGCCTCCGGCTCGACGGCGTCGGCGGGCTCCGCTTCGGCCTCGACCTGAGCTTCCTCCGCCGGAGCCTCCGGAGCCTCCTCCGTCGCGGCTTCGGCAGGCTCCGCGGTCTCCGGCTCGACGGCGTCGGCGGGCTCCGCTTCGACCTCGTTGTCCGGCCGCGGCGCGGTTTCCGGCTCGGTCTCCGCGGCCGGTTCCGGCTCCCCGACCGGCTCGGCCGCCGCCTCTTCGGCCTCGACCTGGGCCTCTTCCGCCGGAGCCTCCGGAGTCTCCTCCGGCACGCGGTCGTCTTCGGTGCTCACCCGTATTCCTCCTCCTCGGCCGCCGCGCGGTCCTGCTCGGCGGCGGCGGACGCCTCGGCCACGCTGCCGCCGGTCCAGCGGACGTGCAGTTCCGCCAGCGCCTCCAGCTGGTCGAACTGCACCGCCGATTCGCGGTACAGCTCCAGCAGCGCGAGGAACCGGGCCACGACCTCCACCGTGTGCTCGCAGTCCGAGGTCAGTTCCTTGAACGTCGCCTGCCCGGCCTCGGCGAGCTTCACCCGCAGCAGCGCGGCGTGCTCGCGCACGGACACGCGCCCCATGTGGATGTGCGCGATCGACACCTGCGGCGGCGGCTTCGGCCGGAACACCGCGACCGCGATCTCCGCGAACCGCTCCGGCGTGACGCCCAGCATCACCTCCGGCAGCAGCCCGAGGTAGCGCTCCTCCAGCGCGACCGACCGCGGGTACCGGCGCAGCGCGTTCTCCTCCAGCTCGCCGAACAGCGCGGCCACCTGCTTGTACGCGCGGTACTGCAGCATCCGCGCGAACAGCACGTCGCGGGCTTCCAGCAGGGCCAGGTCGTCCTCGTTCTCGACCTCGGCCGCGGGCAGCAGCCGGGCGGCCTTGAGGTCGAGCAGGGTCGCCGCGATCACCAGGAACTCGGTGGTCTCGTCGAGGTTCCAGTCCGGGCCGAGCGCGCGGGTGTAGGCGATGAAGTCGTCGGTGACCGTGTGCAGGGCGACCTCGGTGACGTCCAGCTGGTGCTGCGAGATCAGCTGCAGCAGCAGGTCGAACGGGCCCTCGAAGTTCTGCAGCCGCACCTTGAACTTCGAGGAGCCCTCCTCGGCGGCGTACCCCTCGGGGATGGTGCCGCCGTGCACCGTCTGGTGCCCGGCCGGAGCCGCCGGGTCTTCCGGGACCGCGGCGGCGTCCGCGTCCCCGGTGCTCTCCGCGCCGTCCGAGCCGGCAGTGCTCTCCGAGCTCTCCGAGACGTTCTCCGAGACGTTTTCCGAGACCGCCGCTTCCGGCTCCGGCAGCTCGGCCGATGCCGGTTCGTCCATCAGCCCTCGGTTCCGCCGTCCTCGCCGCTCGCCCGCAATCGCTGCACCAGCACCGACTCCTCGCCGCGCTGGTCGAAGTCGGCGAGCAGCACCGCGACCGCCTCGCGGACCAGCCTGCCGCGGTCGACGACCAGGTCGTGCTTGGCGCGCAGGTTCAGCCGGGCCTGCTCCATCGCGAGCAGTTCCTCGCCGGAGACGTACACGGTGATCTTCGCGTCGTGCTTGGTGCGCCCGGACCCGCCGCGCGCCGCGTTGCGGGCCAGCTGCTCGGCCTCCGCGCCGCCGGCGGGCTTGCCGCCGCGCTGCACCGGTTCCGCCGGAGCGGGCACGGCGGGGCGTTCGAGGGCGGGGGTCGCCGGACTGGAGGTGAGGCGGAAAAGCTCCGACGCTCCGGGCAGGGAAGCGCGCCTGCTCACCGAGCGATCACCTCGCGGGCCAGCGCGCGGTAGGCCGCGGCGCCGGCGGACTTGGGGGCCCAGGTCGTGATGGGTTCGCCCGCGACCGTCGTCTCGGGGAACCGCACGGTGCGGTTGATCACCGTGTCGAACACGGTGTCGCCGAATGCCTCCACCACGCGAGCCATGACCTCCTTCGAGTGCAGGGTTCTCGGGTCGTACATCGTGGCGAGAATCCCCGTGATGTCCAGTTTGGGGTTGAGGCGTTCCTGCACCTTCTCGATCGTGTCGATCAGGAGCGCGACGCCTCGCAGACTGAAGAACTCGCACTCCAGGGGGATGATCACACCGTCCGCGGCGGTCAATGCGTTCACCGTCAACAGGCCGAGCGAGGGCTGGCAGTCGACAAGAACATAGTCGTAGTCGTTCATCACCGGACGAAGGACCCGTAACAACGTGTGCTCGCGCCCTACCTCTGCGACGAGCTGGACCTCCGCCGCCGACAGGTCGATGTTGCTCGGCAGCAGGTCAACGCCGTCGACGCGGGTTTTCCGGAGCACGTCCTCGATCTTGACCGAGCGCTCCATGATGACGTTGTAGACCGTCTGGTCCAGTTCGTGCGGCTGGATGCCGAGCCCGACCGACAGCGCGCCCTGCGGGTCGAAGTCGACCAGCAGCACGCGGCGGCCGCATTCGGCGAGCGCGGCCCCGAGGTTGATCGTGGACGTGGTCTTGCCGACCCCGCCCTTCTGGTTGCACATGGCGAGCACCTTCGCCGGGCCGTGCCGCTCCAGCGGCGGCGGCTCGGGGATCTCGCGCAGCGGGCGCCCGGTCGGCCCGATCCCGCTCTCCGCGCGCTCCTTCGCCCGCATCCGGGCGCGCTCGCCGCGGGTCATCGGCCGCTCCGGCTCGTCGCCCTCGTGGTCCGCCGGCGTGGCGATCCGCGCGTGCTCGAGGTTCGCCGCGGCCGGACCGGAAGGCCCGGCTGACCCGGACGGCCCGGCTGGCGCGGCGGACCCGGGCGACGCTGCCGGGTCCTCCGGCTGGTTCGGGGTCGGTGTCGACATGGCGCGAAAGCTCCTTGTTCGGCGGGGTCTGGCGCAGCCTATGCGGATTTCCGGAGCCCCGGCAAAGCGCCGCGCCGGGCCGCACGGGCCGAGTCACCGCAGCGTGGGAAGGCTGTGGGACGCCCCGGGCATTCAGCCCAGCGCGCGCGGATGCGCGGTGGCGTAGACCTCGCGCAGCGTCGTGACCGTGACGAGCGTGTACACCTGGGTCGTGGTCACCGAGGCGTGGCCGAGCAGTTCCTGCACCACGCGGACGTCCGCGCCGCCTTCGAGCAGGTGGGTCGCGAACGAGTGGCGCAGGGTGTGCGGCGACACCGCGGCGGTGATCCCGGCCCGCTCGGCGGTGTCCTTGAGCACCTGCCACGCGCTTTGCCGGGAAAGCCGGCTGCCGCGCGCGTTGAGGAAGATCGCCGACGTGCCCCGGCCGTTCGCGGCGAGCGCGGGACGGGCGCGGACCAGGTAGGCGTCGAGTGCTTCGAGCGCGGGACGGCCGATCGGCACCAGCCGTTGCTTCCCGCCCTTGCCGTCGAGCAGGACGGTGCGCTCGGTGTCGTCCACATCGTCCACGTCGAGGCCGACCGCCTCGGAAATCCGCGCTCCGGTCGAGTACAGCAGCTCCAGCAGCGCCCGGTCGCGCAAGGCGCGTTCGCCGTCCGGCGGCGGAGTGTCGAGCAGCTTGAGGACGTCCGCGACCGGCAGCGCCTTGGGCAGCCGTTTCGCCGCGGCGGGCGGGCGGACGTCGCGGGCCGGGTCGTGTTCGGTGAGCCCGTCGGCGTGCGCGAACTTGTGCAGCCCGCGAACGGCGACCAGCGCCCGCGCGGCCGACGACGCGGCCAGCGGCTGGTGTTCTTCGTCGCCCTCGCGCAGCGCCGCGCCGAACGACGTGACGTGGGCGGGCGTGACCTCGCCCAGCCGCTCGACTCCCGCCGCTTCCAGATGCGCGGCGTATCGCCGGAGGTCGCGGGAGTAGCTGTCGAGGGTGTTGCGGGCGGTGCCGCGTTCCACGACGAGGTGGTCGAGGTACGTGGCGATCGCGCCCCGCACCTCGACCCCCGCATCGTTCACGCCGCCACTCTAGGACGGCGCACCGACAGAACGGGGAAATCAGCCCTCGGCCAGTCGGCGAGCGAACCGCGTCGGCCGGTCCTGCCACGGCGCGTCGGCCGGGCGCGTCTGGGCCGCCCCGGTCAGAACCGCGTGCGCGGAAAGGACGCCCGAGACGGTCGCGCCGTTGACCAGCTCGCCCGCCAGCGCCATCCGGACCGCCTCGGCGAGCGGGAATTTCCGCACCACCAGGTCGGCCTCCTCGTCGCCGAGCACCTCACGGTCCACTTCGGACAGATCGCGCGCGAGGAACACGCGCACCACCTCGTCGGTGAACCCGGGCGAGGCGGCGACGTCGACCAGCGTCTCCCAGCTTCCCGCCGCCAGCCCGGCCTCCTCGGCCAGCTCGCGCCGGGCCGCCTCGACCGGGTCCTCCCCCGGCTTGTCGATCAGCCCGGCGGGCAGCTCCCACAGCCGCCGCCCGAGCGGATGCCGGTACTGGTGCACGAGCGTGACGTTGTCCTCGCCGTCCAGCGCCGCGATCACCACCGCGCCGAGATGTTCGACCACCTCGCGCTTGGCGGTTTCCCCGCCGGGCATCACGACGTCGTCGACCCGCAGGCCGACGACGCGTCCGAGGTGGACGACCGTGCTGCCGGCGACGGAGAACTCGTGCGTGCCGGGCGCGTTCACCGAGCCGCCACGGGCGTCTCGGGCAGTTCGACCGGGAGCCGCTCGGCGACCTTGCGGTCCACGACGGCCTTCACGAACGCGCTGAACAGCGGGTGCGGCCGGGTCGGGCGGCTCTTCAGCTCGGGGTGCGCCTGGGTGCCCACGAAGAACGGGTGCACGTCCGCGGGCAGTTCGACGAACTCGACCAGGCGGTCGTCCGGCGAGGTGCCGGAGAACACCAGGCCGGCGTCGCCGATCTGCTTGCGGTAGGCGTTGTTCACCTCGTAGCGGTGCCGGTGCCGCTCGGACACCTCGGTGGTGCCGTACGCCTTGGCCACCTGCGAACCCGGCTTGAGCTTCGCCGGGTACGCGCCGAGCCGCATCGTGCCGCCCATGTCCCGCTCGCCCGCGACGACGTCGCGCTGGTCGGCCATGGTCGAGATCACCGGGTGCTTCGTGGTCTCGTCGAACTCGGCCGAGTTCGCGCCCTCGATGCCGGCCAGGTTCCGGGCGCTCTCGATGACCATGCACTGCAGGCCGAGGCACAGCCCGAGCAGCGGGACGCCGTGCGTGCGCGCGTAGTGGATCGCGCCGACCTTGCCCTCGATGCCGCGGATGCCGAACCCGCCCGGGATCAGCACGCCGTCCACATCGGACAGCACGGAGGCCGCGCCGGATTCGGTCTGCGCGTCGTCCGAGGCGACCCAGACGATCTCGACCTTGGCGCGGTGCGCGAACCCGCCCGCGCGCAGCGCCTCGGTGACCGAGAGGTACGCGTCCGGCAGGTCGATGTACTTGCCCACCACGGCGACCCGGACGACCTCGGCCGGGTTGTGCACCCGGTCGAGCAGGTCGCCCCACACCGTCCAGTCGACGTCGCGGAACGGCAGGCCGAGGCGGCGCACCACGTACGCGTCGAGCGCCTCGCCGTGCAGCACCTTCGGGATGTCGTAGATCGAGCGCGCGTCCGGGCAGGCGATGACCGCCTCGGTGTCGACGTCGCACATCAGGCCGATCTTGCGCTTGAGGTCGTCCGGGATCTCCCGGTCCGCGCGGCACACCAGCGCGTCCGGCTGGATGCCGATGTTGCGCAGCGCGGCGACCGAGTGCTGGGTCGGCTTGGTCTTGAGCTCGCCCGAGGGGGCGAGGTAGGGCACGAGCGACACGTGCAGGAAGAAGCACTGGTCGCGGCCGACGTCGTGGCGCACCTGGCGGCACGCCTCGAGGAACGGCAGCGACTCGATGTCGCCGACCGTGCCGCCGACCTCGGTGATCACCACGTCCGGCGCGACGCCGTTCTCGTCCGGCCCGGCTGCGGCGGTGATCCGCGCCTTGATCTCGTCGGTGATGTGCGGGATCACCTGGACGGTGTCGCCGAGGTACTCGCCGCGGCGCTCCTTGGCGATCACCTCCGAGTACACCTGTCCGGTGGTGACGTTCGCCTTGCCGTCGAGAGAGCGGTCGAGGAAGCGCTCGTAGTGCCCGATGTCGAGGTCGGTCTCGGCGCCGTCGTCGGTGACGAACACCTCGCCGTGCTGGAACGGGTTCATCGTCCCGGGGTCGACATTGAGGTACGGGTCGAGCTTCTGCATCGTGACGCGGAGTCCGCGCGCGGTGAGGAGCTGTCCGAGGCTGGACGCCGTCAGACCCTTACCCAGAGAGGAGGCGACGCCTCCGGTGACAAAGACATACTTGGTAGCCCGCGACTGAAGTCCCACGGGCCGCCAGCATATCCCACTCCCGCCGGTTCGCTCGCCGACGCCTCTTCCCGGCGCGGCGGAACCGGCCCGCCCGCCCCGCGCTAGGCTGCGCGGCGTGCCGAACCTCCGCGATGACCACTGGACCGCCCCGGTCGCGGGCGCCTCGCTGGACGCCGCGGTGCGCGTCCCCGGATCGAAGTCCATCACCAACCGGGCCTACGTGCTCGCCGCGCTCGCGAGCGCGCCCACGCGGGTGCGCCGTCCGCTCGATTCGCGCGACACCCGGCTGATGCTGGCCGCGCTCGCCTCGCTGGGCGCGCTGTCCGAAGAGACCATCGACGGCTTCCTCGTCCACCCGCTCGGCACCATCGGCGGACGCGGCGACGAAACGACCGTGGCCCTCGGCAATGCCGGGACCGTCGCCCGGTTCACGCCCGCGCTCGCCACGCTCGGCGACGCGTCGGTGCTGTTCGACGGCGACGAGGCGATCCGCCGCCGCCCGATCGGCCCGCTGCTGGCCGCGCTGCGCGAGCTCGGCGCGCGGATCGACGACGGGGGCCGCGACGCGCCGCCGTTCACCGTGCACGGCACCGGCGGCCTGCGCGGCGGCCGGGTGGACCTCGATTCGTCGGCCTCCAGCCAGTTCCTGTCCGCGCTGCTGCTCGCCGGCCCGGCGTTCGAGCGGGGCGTGACGGTGCGGCTGGTCGGCGGCGCCCCGCCGAGCGAACCGCACATCGCGATGACGCTCGACATGCTGCGCCGGTTCGGGGCGACGGTGGACCGTTCGGGCCCGGAATTCCACGTGGAGCCCGCCAAACTCTCCTGCCCCGAGTACGTCGTGGAGCCGGATCTGTCCACCGCGGCCCCGTTCGTGGCCGCCGCGGTGGTCGGCGGCGGCACGGTCCGGGTGCACGGCTGGCCGAAGCAGACCACGCAGCCGGGCGACTGGCTGCGCGGCCTGGTGACCGAACTGGGCGCGAAGGCGACGCTGGACGACGACGGCCTGGTCGTCACCGGCGGCGGCGCGTTCCCCGGCATCGACCTCGACCTGCACGAGGTCGGCGAGCTGACCCCGGTCATCGCGGCGATGCTGTGCTTCGCCGACGGCCCGTCGAGCATCACCGGCGTCGCGCACCTGCGCGGTCACGAGACCGACCGGCTCACCGCGCTGGCCACCGAACTGTCCGGCCTCGGCGCGAACGTCGCCGAACTCGAGGACGGCCTGGAAATCACTCCCGCCCCCATGCACGGCGGCGTGTTCCACACCTACGAGGACCACCGGCTGGTGATGGCCGCGGCGGTGCTGGGCCTGCGCGTGCCCGGCGTGCTGGTCGAGAACCCGGAGACGGTCGGCAAGACGTTCCCGAAGTTCGTCGAGACGTGGAGCGACGCGGTCAGCTGAGCAGCCGGCGGATCTCCTCCGCCACCGCCTCGGGTTCGGTGACCGGCACCAGATGCCCGGACTTCTCCGCGATCCGGTGCCGTCCGCCCGGCGAAACCCGGTGCGCGTGCGCGGCATTCGCCTCCGCGCGCACCGCGGCGTTCATCCCGTCCCCGGTGCGGCCGCCGGACACCACGGTGACCGGATAGTCGCCTTGCGCGGGCGGATTCGCCCGCCAGGTCGCCAGCTCGTCGAGGAAGGTGCGCGCCTGTTCGGCCTGGGTGCGCAGCACTTGCGGCGTAAAGCCTTCGCGCACCAGATCGCGCCGGACGTCCTCGGGAGCCGCCCGAACCATGGGGCGGTACAAGAACTTCAGCAATCCGGCCGCGGCGAGGATCCGGCCGGCAAGCAGAAGTTTCCGTTCGGCGGCGCGGAATCGGGGCGAGAACAGCACTTCCGCCGCTTCGTCGGTCGGATCGACCAGCACCAGGCCCGCCACCTTCGCAGCGGTCCGCGAGGCGGCGAGCCGCACGATCGGTCCCCCGGCGCTGTGCCCGACGAGCACGTACGGCCCCGGCCCGAAATGGCTCAGCACGTCGACGAGATCGTCGGCCATACGGTCCAGCGTCCGCCCGGAGGGATCCGGCGCGCTGCGCCCGAGCCCGGACCGGTCGTACACGACGGCCCGCGCGAACTCGCCGACCAGCGGCTGCACCAGCCCCCACGACGACCGCCCCGCGCCCGCCCCCGCCTCGAACACCACGGTCGGCGCGCTCTCCGGACCGGGCAGCACCATCGCGTACAGCCGTCGTCCGTCCCTTGTGGACACCCACTCCGGCTCGCCCTGCACGTGCGCCACCAGCGACCCCCTCCCGCGAGTTAGGGTCACCTTACCGGAGATCAGCCCGCCGGGCGCTCGCCCCGCTCGCCCTCCCCGAACAGGTCGCGCAGTGTCACCTCGCGGTTGACCCGGACGTGCTCGGCGGCGTACTCGCGCGCCCGCTCCACGTCGCCGGACCCGATGGCGTCCACCAGCCGGCGATGCTCGTCCAGCAGTTCGTCCCAGTGCTCGTTCTGGCTGGTCAGCCACCGCAGCTGGCCTTCGAGCGGATGCAGCATCGTGGTCAGCAGCCGGTTGCCCGCGATGGCGACGATCTCGTCGTGCAGCCTGCTGTTGACCTCCGAGATCCGCGCGCCGTCGCCGCTCGGGGTGACCCGCGCGGATTCGGCGAGCAACCGCTCCAGCCGCCGCATCTCCGGCTTCCCGGCCCGCTCCGCGGCGCGCGCGGCGGCGAGGCTCTCCAGCGCCTCCCGGACGTCGAACAGCTCCTCGACGTCCACCCGCGCCAGCTGCCGCACCACGACCCGCCGCGGCGAGGGCACGACCACGAATCCCTCGGCCTCGAGGCTGCGGATCGCCTCGCGCACCGGCACCCGCGAAACCCCGAGATCCTCGGCCAATTCGCGTTCGACCAGCCGGTCCCCCGGCTTCAGCCGCCCGGTCAGGATCCGCTCCCGCAGCTCGTCGAGCACCCGGGCGCGCGTCGCCGCGAGCGGCTGCCGCTCCTGGATGGCGCCCACCTGACCCCCTCTGACCGACACCGGACGCCCGCGAGTTTATCGGGAAGAGGGTTGACGCAGCGGCCGCGCGGGGAGATAGTGAGGATCCCCAGTTTGGGATACCAAAGCTGCCGGCACGTCGACCGGAGGTCAGCGATGACGCCCGTCCCGTCCACCGCGACCAGCGCGAACGTCCAGACCGAACCCGACCCCCGGCTGTGGAACGAGGACCTCGCCCCCGTCCGGGAACGGCGCTGGAAGGTCTACGACATCTTCGCGCTCTGGATGTCGGACGTGCACAACCTCGGCAACTACACCTTCGCCGCCGGCCTGTTCGTGCTCGGCCTCCCGGCCTGGCAGGTGTTCACCGCGCTGCTGTTCGGGTTCGTGGTCATCTTCTTCGGGATGAACCTGATGGGCCGGATCGGGCAGCGCACCGGCGTCCCGTTCCCGGTGGTCGCGCGGATCAGCTTCGGCACGTTCGGCGCGAACCTCCCCGCGCTGATCCGCGCGGTGATCGCGATCTTCTGGTACGGCATCCAGACCTATCTCGCGAGCGTCGCCATCACGCTGCTCGTGCTGGCGATCGACCCCGGCCTGAAACCGTTGACCCAGCACAGTTTCCTCGGCCTGCACGCGCTCGGCTGGATGTGCTTCGTGGCGCTGTGGCTGGTGCAGGCGCTCGTGCTGACCCGCGGCATGGAGGCCGTGCGGAAGTTCCAGGACTGGTGCGGCCCGCTGATCTGGGTCGTGATGATCGCGCTCGCGGTCTGGATTCTCGCCGCGAGCCACTGGCGCCTTTCGTTCACCAGCAGCCCGCGGCAGCTGTCCGGCGGCGAGCAGGTGCGGCAGTGGTTCGGCGCGGCCGGGCTGATCCTGTCCACCTACGGCACGCTGATGCTCAACTTCTGCGATTTCTCCCGCAACGCCCCGGACCAGAAAACGGTGCGGCGCGGCAACTTCTGGGGCCTTCCGGTGAACTCGACGGCGTTCGCGCTGCTGTCGGTGATCGTCACCGCGGGCAGCCTGCAGGTGTTCGGCGAGGCGATCACCGACCCGGCCGAGCTGCTCGCCCGCGTGCACAACACGCCGGTGCTGATCGTCGGCGCGCTCACCTTCGCCATCGCCACCATGGGCGTCAACATCGTCGCGAACTTCGTCTCCCCCGCCTACGACCTGGCCAACATCTGGCCCAAGCGGATCTCGTTCACCGTCGGCGGGATGATCAGCGCCGTCGCCGCGCTGTGCGTGCTGCCGTGGAAGCTGTACTCGTCGCCGGTGGTGGTCAACTACTTCCTCGGCGGGCTCGGCGCGTTCCTCGGGCCGCTGTTCGGGATCATGATCGTCGACTACTACCTGATCCGCCGCTGCGAGGTCGACGTCGAGCAGCTGTTCGTGCGAGACGGCAAGTACCCCAAGGTGAATCCGCGCGCGATGGCGGCCTTCTTCCCGTGCGCGGTGCTCTCCGCGGTGATCGCGCTGGTGCCGTTCTTCGCGCCGGCCGCGCCGTATTCCTGGTTCCTCGGCACCGCCAGCGCCGGATTGCTCTACTACGCCGTTTCGTACCGCCAGCGGAGGGCTTGATGCGGATCCTCGTCACCAACTGCAACACCACCGAGGCCATGACGAAGGAGATCGAGGCCGGTGCGCGCGCGGCGGCCAGCCCCGGCACCGAAATCCTTGCGCTGACGCCGAAGTGGGGCCCGGAATCGGCCGAGGGCTGGCTGGACAGCTTCCTGTCCGCCGCGGCCGTGCTGGACTTGTTGCGCACCACCGAGGAACCGTTCGACGCGGTCGTCCTCGCCGGGTTCGGCGAGCACGGCCGCGAGGGCGCCCGGGAACTGCTGGAGGTGCCGGTCGTCGACATCACCGAGGCCGCGGCGCATCTCGCCGGGCTGCTCGGCCGCCGGTACGGCGTGGTGACGACGCTGGACCGCACCTGCGGGCTGATCGAGGACAGCCTGCATTCCGCGGGCGTGGACCGGAACTGCGTCGCGGTCGTCGGCACCGGGCTGAGCGTGCTGGAGCTGCGCGACGAGGAACGGACCGAATCGGCCCTGCTCGCCGCGGGATTGCGGGCGCGCGACGCCGGGGCCGAGGTGCTCGTGCTCGGCTGCGCCGGGATGACCGGGCTGGACCGCAAGATGTCGGCGATGCTCGACGTGCCGGTGGTCGACGGCGTCGCGGCGGCGGTCCGGCTCGCGGAATCCCTGGTGGCGCTGGGATTGCGCACCAGCCGCGCCGGGTCCTACGCCCGGCCGCTCGAGAAACACCGCGCCTGGCCCGGGGAATGACCGCTTGCCGCTCCCGGACCTTTGCCGCTCAGGACCGCACCGGCACCCGGGCGCGGCCGGTCAGCGCCTTGCTCCACGGCAGCCGCCGCAGCACCTCGACGATGCCGAAGGTCAGCGCCACCGTCGCCGGGTAGGCCACCAGCGTCGTCCACGGCGCGCCGTAGCGGTCGCCGACGAAGACGAACAGCGGGTCCAGCAGCGCGATCGCGATCGGGTGGGTCAGGAACACCGCGAACGACCGGTTCACCGCCCAGGACACGAACCGCCCGCCGCGCTGCCTGCTCTCCGCCCAGCGCGCGCCCGCCAGGTAGATCCCGGCGATCACCGCGACGAACCACGGGATCAGGTACGGGCGGAAGGCGTCCGACGCCATCTCCGGCCACTCTCCGAAGTGGACACTCACGAAATAGCCGGTCTCCGCGATCGCGAGCCCGCCGGCCATCCCCAGCAGGACCCGGCGCGCGTGCGTGCGCAGCCAGGCGTGCACCGCCTCGAAGTGCACCGCCGCCGCGGTGCCGAGCAGCATGTAGAACTGGTACACGACGAAGGTCGCGAAGAACTTGCTGACGAAGCCGTAGCCCAGCGCGGCGGGCGGGTAGCTCATGAAGGCCGCGACCGCCGCCTGGAGCGCGCCGGAGACCGCGAGCACGGTCCACGGACGGCGGCGGATCAGGTCGAACAGCTTGGCCAGCAGCGGGAACAGCAGGTACACCTGCAGCGTCACCAGCATGAAATACATGTGGTACCAGGCGTTCCCGGTGAGCAGGTCGAGCCCGAGCGTGCGCAGCTGCGCGCCGGCCGAGCCGAACGGCTGGTCCGAGGCGAGCACCGAATAACCCCGGTAGATCACCGTCCACACCACGTACGGCACCGCGACCAGGGGGAACCGCCTGCGCCAGAACTTCCCGGCGTTCAGCGGCCGGTCGCGGTACTGGAACGCGAGCACGAACGCGGTCAGCGCGAAGAACGCTTCGCGGGTCAGGTGCAGCGGGGTCTGGATCGCGTCGGCGACGACGTCCTGCGGGAAGGTCGTGGAGCCGATCACGTGGATGAGGATGACCAGGGCGAACGTGACGACCCGGTACAAATCGAGCTGACGCAGGTGCGGCGATCTGGCGGGCGCCGGCTCGTCGGAACGGACGAGCGGGATCTCGGTAGTGGTCATCGTTCGGCCGTGCTCCCGGGGTCGTTGGCGCTCATGGTGCCAGGCTCTCGTGCGCAGCTGTGAACCACCCATGATCTTCCTGAGACGCGCCTGATGCCGCGCGAGCCGGATGTCGGGTCAGCCACACCCGTACGGGTGAACCGGAGCCGCTCGGCGGTCCGGACCACTCGCCCCGCGTGGAACAGGCCGTTCGTCGGGCCTTTCCGGACACTTCACCACAAAACGCCCAGCCCTGGAAATTGGTCTAGTCCACAGTATTGACTCCGGCTGTGCCCTGGTTCACATTCGGAAGCGGGCCGGCCCCGCTCCTGCAGTGATCACCCGATGTCCGACGCTCGCCGCGCATTCCGGTGCGGCGGGCGGACTTCGCTTGTGCGAGGGAGAAACGCTTATGCCCCACCGGACCTTGAGACCGCTGGCCGTGGCCTGCGCCGCCGCGGCCGCCGTGGTCGTGGCCGGTCTCACCATCCTGGCCCGGCCCGCCCCGGCCACCGCGACGCCCGCGCCCTCCTCGGGAGGCCTGCGCATCGCCTACTTCGACCAATGGAGCATCTACCAGAACGCCTACTACCTCAAGAACGTCGACAAGATCGCCGACAACATCGACTACCTGCTCTACGACTTCGAGAACATCGAGCCGAACAACCTCACCTGCTTCGAGACGACCAAGGCGACCACCCCCGACCCGGGCGGCGAGGACGACCCGAACGCGGGCGACGGCGCGGGCGACCAGTTCGCCGACTACCAGAAGTCGTTCGGCTCGGACATCAGCGTCGACGGCACCGCCGACACCTACAACATGCCGATCGTCGGCAACTTCCACCAGCTGCAGGAACTCAAGGCCCGGCACCCGAACCTGAAGGTGCTGCTGTCGCTCGGCGGCTGGACGTACTCGAAGTACTTCTCCGACGCCGCGGCCACCGACGCCTCGCGCAAGAAGTTCGTCAGCTCCTGCATCGACATGTTCATCAAGGGCAACATCCCGGCCGCGGGCGGCTTCGGCGGCCCCGGCACCGCCGCGAACATCTTCGACGGGTTCGACATCGACTGGGAGTACCCGGCGCACCCCGGCGGCCACAAGGGCAACCACTACAGCCCCGACGACACGAAGAACTTCACCGCGCTGCTCGCCGAGTTCCGCACCGAACTCGACGCGCTGGGCAAGCACTACGCGCTCTCGGCCGCCCTGCCCGGCGGCCAGGACAAGATCGCGAAGATCGAGACCGACAAGATCCACCAGTACATGGACTTCGCGGACCCGATGACCTACGACATGCACGGCGCGTGGGACAAGACCGGCCCGACGAACTTCCAGGACCCGCTCTACCCCTCGCCGAACGATCCGTCGCCGACCATCCCGCCGGGCACCGAGAAATACACCATCGACCAGGTGATGAAGGCGTACACGCAAGGCGATCCGGCGTACGGCATCCCCGGCGGGTTCCCGGCGGCGAAGCTGACGCTGGGCATCCCGTTCTACTACCGGGGCTGGACCGGCGTCCCGGCCGGCTCGAACCACGGGCTGTACCAGACGGCGACCGGCCCGTCCGCTCCGCATCCGCTGAGCGGCAACGTGCCCGGCGTCGCGATGTACAAGGAACTCTCCGGCGTCGTCGACAACCCGGCGACCACGTTCTGGGACCCGACAACGCAATCCGCGTGGTTCTACGACGGGACGAGCTTCTACGGCGGTTCGTCCAAGCAGTCGATCAAGGCGCGCACCGATTACATCCATTGCAACGGCCTCGGCGGCGCGATGATGTTCTCGCTGTACGACCTCGATCCCGAGTCGACGCTGTTCCACGCGGTCGTGGACGGGCTCGCCGCGCCGACGGAGGGCTGCTCCGGCCCGCCGCCGACCACCTCGACGACGCCCACCACTTCCACCAAGCCGACCACCCCCACGACCCCGACCACGCCGACGACCCCGACCACGCCCACCACTTCCACGACTCCGCCCAGCCAGTGCACGGCGGCGGCCTGGGATTCGGGCAAGGTCTACAACGGCGGCGCGGTCGTGTCGTACAACAACCACACGTGGACGGCGAAGTGGTGGACGCAGGGCGAGCAGCCCGGCACCTCGGACGTCTGGGCGGACAACGGAGCCTGCACCGGCGGCGGTCCGACGACCGCGTGCCCGGCGGCGTGGAGCACCTCCCAGTCCTACAACGCCGGCGCGGTGGTGTCCTACAACGGCCACCGCTGGTCCGCCAAGTGGTGGACGCGAGGCGAAACGCCCGGCAGCGCAGCGGTCTGGGCGGACAACGGCGCCTGCTGACCCCGCGGCAGGCGCGCGAATAACGGCGGCGGCACCGGACTTCCTCCCCCGAAGGGATCCGGTGCCGCCGCTGACTGCTGTGCGCGAGAGCCGTCCTCGCGACAGGCGCACGAAGCTTGGCGGGCCCTCCCTCCCTCACGGCACGCGCACCAAGCTGGGCGGGCACTCCCGCCCTCACGGCACGCGCACAATGCTGGGCGAGACCCGTCCCGTCCTCGATGCAGGCGCACAAAGCTGGGCGGGCACTCCCACCCTCGCGACACGCGCACCAAGCCGGGCGAGACCCGTCCCGTCCCCGAGGCAGGCGCACAAGTCGGCGGCGGCGCCGGTTTTCCTCGCCCACGAAGGAAACCCGGCGCCGCCGCCGGCTGTGGTGCGGGAGGCGGAAAGTCTCTCGTTCAGTTCCCCGAAGCGGCCACGCCCGGCGCGATCGCCTGCGCGTTGCCCGCGATCCCGTACCGGCCCGAACCGCCGTTGAGCTGTTCCTGCAAGGCCAGGATCGCCGCCACGCGGCCGGCCGCCGAATCCGCGTTGTCCACAGTGGACAGGATCGACGTCGCCGACGTGTCCGCGCGCACGACCCCGATCGGGCCAGTGCCTTCCGCGGAGCCCGGGTCCCCGGCGAGCACCGTGCCCGCGCCGGAGCGGTCCATCTGCGCGGCGAACCGCGCGATCGTCGCGGCCCGGTCGCCCGCGCCGTCGCCGGTCTGCTGGGCTCCGGTCAGCACGATCGCCAGCTGCGCGGGCTGCACGCCCTGGCTCGGCTTCACGAAACCGCCGTCGGTCAGCCCGCCCAGCGCGGCGGCGAGTTCGTCGCCGCTCGACTGCGGTTTCGCGCTCGCCTTGTCCAGCAGCAGCACCGAACCGAGCAGCGCGCCGGCGAGCGTGCCGGAGTCGCCCGCGGTCGGGAACTTCGCCCCGGCCGGCTGCAGCCGCGTGACGACGTCGCGCAGCTGGTCGGCTTTCGCCGGGTCGGTGAACGCGTTCGTCAGCTGCAGTTCGCCGGTCACCGAGGCGCCGGCCTGGCCGACGAGCTTCTTGAGCGCGTCGCGGTCGGCCGGGCGCGCGTCCTGCGTGGTGACGATGACGACGCTGCGCTTGTCGAGCGCGCCCGCGACGACCTTCGGGCCCATCGTGCCGGCGAAGGCGTCCGCGTCGGACAGCCGCGCCTTGAGGTTGTTGCGCTGCGCCTCGAGGTCGGCGACCTGCGTGCCGAGGTCTTTCTTCTGGTCCGCGAGCCCGGACAGCAGCGAACCGTTGAGCGCGGTCGAGCCCAGCACCACGCCGACGGCCAGCGCCAGGAAGCACGCGGTGATGGAAACGATGTGGTACCGCAGGGAAATCACGTGAAGAGACCCTTCACCCAGGCGACGAACGTGGACCAGGCGTGCTGGATCCACTCGAGATAGACGGAGCCGACGTCGGACACCAGCAGCGCGGCGATGACGACGACGATGGCGGCGAGCACGAGCAGCGCGACCGCGCCGAGCGACACCCGGGCGCGGTGCAGCGTCGCGACGGCCTTGCCGTCGACCAGCTTCGTGCCGAGCTTGAGCCGCGTGAGGAACGTGGACGGGTTCGACCCGGACCGGCCGTGGTCGAGGAATTCCCGCAGCGTGGCCTGGAACCCGACGGTGACCACCAGGCTCGCGCCGTGCGCGTCGGCCAGCAGCAGCGCGAGGTCCTCGGCGTTGCCGGACGCGGGGAAGGTGACCGCGCCGATGCCCAGGTCCTGGATCCGCTCGACGCCCGGCGCGTGCCCGTCCGGCTGCGCGGGGACGACGACCTCGCCGCCGCTGCGCAGCGTCGCGGTGCCGATCCCGGTCGGGTCGCCGACCATCACGTCCGGCTGGTAGCCCTGCGCGCGCAGGGTGTCCGCGCCGGCGTCGACGCCGATCAGCACCGGCCGGTGCTCGCCGATGTACTTCTTGAGCTTCTTGAGGTCCTCGGCGTGCCCGGTCCCCGCGGCGACGACCAGCACGTGCCGGTCGCGCACCGGGACCTTCAGCTCCGGCACGCCGACGCCGTCGAGGATCAGCGTCCGCTCGCGGCGCAGGAACTCGATCGTGTTGGCGGAGAAGGCTTCCAGCTGGGTCGACATCCCGGCCTTGGCCTCGATCATCTGGTCGGCGACGCTTTCGGCGGTCTGCTCGACCCCGGTCGCCAGCTGCCGCTCCCCCAGGTACACCGCGCCCTCGTGCACGCGCAGCTTCGTGCCGTCCTTGACGGTGCGCAGCAGGTCCCCGCCGACGGAGTCGACCAGCGGGATGCCCGCCGCCACCAGGATTTCCGGGCCGAGGTTGGGGAACCGGCCGGAGATCGACGGCGACGCGTTGACCACCGCGGCGACCTCGGCGGCGACGAGCGCGTCGGCCGTGGCGCGGTCGAGGTCGAGCTGGTCCAGCACGACGATGTCGCCGGCGCTGACCCGGCGCAGCAGCTCCCGCGTGCGCCGGTCGACCCGCGCGACACCGATGACGCCGGGGAGGGCTTCTTGGTTCCGCGCGAGAAGACCAGTGAGCTTCATGTGGCTGATGGTGACAAATTTGTGCCTTGGTGCGGAGCCGACGCGCCGAAGCGGACATGACTCGTTGTGGTGAGCCAGGTCGCGCGCCGTGCCGGGCCGGGGTTAACTGTGCGGTCCGTCCGCCTCGAAATCGAGGTTGGACCAGGGGCTCGCGGGATCGGTCAGCAGCCGGTGGCGGACCCGCGCGGCCGAGTCGTACTCCGGGCCGAATTCCTCGCGGTCGAGCGCGAGCAGCCTGCCCAGCACGTAGCCGGTGGACAGGTCCGCCCACGAATCGTGGTAGCGGCGGGCGATCGCGCCGGCCTCCAGCACCATCAGCTCCGCGGTGAGCGGGTCGCAGTAGCCGACCGCCAGTCCCCAGCGCGCCAGTTCGACCGCGCGGGCGACGTCCCAGCCGATGATGCTGTCCACCACGCCGTCCGGCGCGAGCAGGCCGTCGGCGCGGAACCGCTGTTCGTACCGGACGATCCGGCGCACCGCGTCCACGAGCGGCCCGGCCTGGTCCTCGGCGTCGTTGTCCGCGCACCACTGCCGGACCAGCTCGACCCAGCCGTAGACGTCCAGCGCCAGTCCGCTGCGGGCGCGCAGCACGAGCACGAGGTTCCCGGTGGTGAGCTGGTAGGAATCGCCGAGCAGCCGGTCCATCGCGGCCCGCCAGCCCGCCGCGTCCGCGACGCCCCACCAGTCGCGCAGGCCGCGGACCTCGGCGACGTAGTCGTGGTAGCGCGCGTCGAGGACGTTCCACGGTTCGGCCGACAGCACCGCCTGGTGCGCGCCGCAGGCGAGCGCGTGCGCGACCGGACCGTCGAGAACCCCGTACCGCGCCGTGTAAAGCCGCTCGACCTGCTGTTCCACCGCGGTGACCCGGTGCGGGTTCGCGTCGACCCAGGGCAGCACGGCCGCCGCGCTCACCCGCCATTCGCCGAGCGTGCCGCGGTTGAACACGACCTGCTCGCCGGGCCCGAGGCCGTGCGTGGCCCAGTCGAGATCGCCGCTGAGGAACACCACGTCCGCGCCGAAATCCGGAAGCGCGCCGCGGGTGAACACCTGCAGCGAGGACTCGCCGCCGTGCGCGCAGCAGACTTTCGCGGGCGACCAGGTCCGCTCCTGCGCGAGCCGCTGCGCCTCGTCCCGGTGGATCGGCACGAACAGCTCCTCGTCGCCGAGGAGCGCGAGGAAGCGGTCGAGATCGTCCTCCCGCCGCGCGCGGGCGAGTTCGGCTTCGACGTCGGCCAGCGTGGCCCAGGTCATGGGATCCGCCTCAGCCCTTCTTCGTGCGCTTGCGCTTCGGAGCCGCGTACTTCGCTTTGTCTTTCTCCGCGGCGGCAAGCAGTTCTTCGGCGTGCGCGCGGCCGGTTTCGGTGCCGTCCATGCCGGCGAGCATCCGGGCCAGCTCGCGCACCCGGTCGTCCTGGCCGAGCGTTTTCACGCCGCTGCGCGTGACGCCGCCGCTGGTTCCCTTGTCCACCACCAGATGCTGGTCGGCGAACGCGGCGACCTGCGGCAGGTGCGTGACCACCAGGACCTGGTGCGTGCGCGCGAGCCGGGCCAGCCGCCGGCCGATCTCCACCGCGGCCCGGCCGCCGACCCCGGCGTCCACCTCGTCGAACACCAGCGTCTGCACGGTGTCCGCGTGCGCCAGCACGACCTCGATCGCCAGCATCACGCGCGACAGCTCACCGCCCGAGGCGGCCTTGTGCACGGGAAGCGGCGGCGCGCCGTTGTGCGCCCGCAGCAGCAGTTCCACTTCGTCGACGCCGTCCGGGCCCGCGTGCACCGCGTGCCCGTCGATCGCCAGCGCCTGCCGGTCGCCGTGTTCGGCCGGCCGCTGTTCGACGGTGATCTCCAGCTCCGCCTGGCCCATCGCGAGCCCGGACAGTTCCTTGGTGATCGCCGTGGCGAGTTCGGCGGCCGCCTTGCCGCGCGCGGCGGAAACCTCGGTGGCGTGCGCGACCAGCTCCACGGCCAGCTCGTCGCGGCGCAAGGCCAGCGCCGCTAGTGCTTCTTCGGAGGTGTCCATCGATTCGAGCCGGCGCCGCGCGTCCTCGGCCCACGCCAGCACGCCGTCGACGTCCGCGGCGTACTTGCGGGTGAGCCGTTTGAGATCGGCCTGGCGCGCGAGCACTTTCTCCAGCAGCGCCGGGTCGGCGTCCAGGTTCTCGACGTAGCTGCCCAGCTCCGCGCCGACGTCGCTGAGCAGCGTGGAGGCCTCCTCCAGCCGCGGCACGAGGTCGCGCAGCACGGAGTCCTCCGCCGAGACCAGCCGCCGCACCGCCTCGCCGACCAGGCCGAGCGCGCCCGGGGCGTCCGGATCGCCATCCTGCGCGCCGGACACCGCCGCGTGCGCCTCGGTGGCCATCGCGCGGAGCTCGTCGACCGCGGCGAGCCGCTTGATCTGCTCGGTGAGCTCGACGTCCTCGCCCGGTTCGGGCGCGACCGCGTCGATCTCGTTCAAGCCGTGTTTCAGCAGGTCCGCCTGCTGCGCCATCTCGCGGGAGCGGTTGGAGCGCTCGCTCAGCTCGGTGAGCACGGCCAGCCATTCCTCGCGGACCCGGCGGTACTCCGCGAGCGGCCTGCCCACCGCGTCGCCGGCGAACCGGTCGATCACCGCGCGCTGCTCGGCCGGGCGCAGCAGCCGCAGCTGGTCGTTCTGCCCGTGCACGGCGATCACCTGCTCGGACAGCTCGGACAGCACCCCGACCGGCACCGACCGGCCGCCCAGGTGCGCCCGCGAGCGCCCGTCGGCCGCGACCGTGCGCAGCGCGATGACGCTGCCGTCCTCGTCGACGTCGGCCCCCGCGTCGGTGACGATGCGGGCGGCCGCGTCGTCCTTGCCCACGGTGAACCGGCCCTCGACGAATGCCTTCAGCATCCCGTTCCGGACCTTCGACGCCTCGGCCCGCCCGCCCGAAAGCAGGTGCAGCCCGGTGACGACCATGGTTTTGCCCGCACCCGTCTCACCGGTGACCACGGTGAAGCCCGCGTGCAGTTCCAGCAGGGCTTCCTCGATGACTCCGAGGCCCTGGATGCGCATCTCGGCCAGCACGACGCATACGGTAGCGGCCCGCACCGACGTTCTGCGCGTCCGAGGTCCGCTAACTCTTCTTTTCGCTGGTCGAACACTTGTGCGGGCGCGTCGCGCTCAGCGGTCTCCCGCGCGCCGGTCGCGCCAGCTGCGGACCGGCAGGCCGAACTTGTACACCAGCCGGTCGGTGAACACGCCGTCCCACAGCCGCACCAGCCGCACCGGCTGCTTGCCGCACACCACGCGCACCAGCGCGCCCGGCGGCAGGTCGAACGACCGCAGCCCGTCGCAGGTCAGCGCCGCTTTCGGGCCGGTCGGGTCGATGCCGACGGTGATCACCGACTCGGGCGAGACGACCAGCGGGCGGGAGAACATCGCGTGCGCGTTGCTCGGCACCACGAGCAGCGCCTCGACGTCCGGCCACAGCACCGGGCCGCCGGCGGAGAAGGCGTACGCGGTGGAGCCGGTCGGCGTCGCGCACAGCACGCCGTCGCAGCCGAAGGACGACACCGGGCGGCCGTCGACCTCGATCAGCGCGTCGAGCACCCGCTCGCGGCTGAACTTCTCGACGCTGGCCTCGTTGAGCGCCCAGGTCCGGTAGATCTCCGCGCCGTCCGCGGCGACCGTGACGTCGACGGTCATCCGCTCTTCGACGTGGTACTCGCGGTCGACCACGCGCTGCACGGCGTCGGCGAGGGCGTCCGAATCCGCCTCGGCGAGGAACCCGACGCGGCCGAGGTTCACGCCGAGCACCGGCACCTCCGCCGGACGGGCGAGTTCCGCCGCGCGCAGCAGGGTCCCGTCGCCGCCGAGCACGAACACGAGTTCGGCTCCCTCGGCCGGATTGTGCTCGGGCGCGACCACGGTGCACGGCATGCCCATGCAGCCGTCCGGGTCGATCAGCCGCAGAACGTCCTCGTCGAGCACGCGCAGCCGGATCCCGGCCTTGGCGAACCGCTGGGACACCTCGCGGGCGGCCTCCCGGGTGGTGTCCCGGTCGGGGTGCACCACGAGGAGCACTTCACGTTCGGCGGTCACTGGGGTCCTTCCTGGACTGCGGCGCGCACGAGCCGTTCGGCGTCCTCGCTGCCCGCGTCTTCCGGCTCCGTTTTGCGGAGCCACACGAAGTATTCGACGTTCCCGGACGGGCCGGGCAACGGGCTCGCGACGACCCCGCGCAGCGCCAAGCCGAGCTTCCCGGCCTCGGCGAGCACGCCCAGCACGGATGCGACGCGCAGTTCCGGATCGCGCACCACGCCGCCGCTGCCGAGCCGGTCCTTGCCGACCTCGAACTGCGGTTTGACCATCGGCACGAGGTCCGCGCCGTCGCGCGCGCACGCGGCGAGCGCGGGCAGCACGAGCTTGAGCGAGATGAAGGAAAGGTCGCCGACGACGAGGTCCACCTGGCCGCCGAGGACGTCCGGCGTCAGGTTGCGGACGTTCGTCCGGTCGAGGACGACGACGCGGTCGTCGGTTCGCAGCTTCCAGTCGAGCAGCCCGCGCCCGACGTCGGCGGCGATGACCCGGTCCGCGCCGTTGCGCAGCAGCACGTCGGTGAACCCGCCGGTGGACGCGCCCGCGTCGAGACAGCGGCGGCCTTCGACGGCCAGCCCCTCGGGACCGAAACGCTCAAGCGCGCCAAGGAGTTTGTGCGCGCCACGCGACGCCCAGCCCGGGTCGTCCTCGTCCTTCACGACGATCGGCGCGTCGTTTTCCACGCCGGTGGCGGGTTTCGTGGCGACCATGCCGCGCACGGTGACCTTGCCGCCGGTGATCAGCGCGGAGGCTTGTTCGCGGGAGCGGGCGAGTCCGCGCCGCACGAGTTCCGCGTCGAGCCTGGCCCGTTTGGCCACGCCGGTCAGACCTTGTCGATGCTGGACAGGGCCACGGTCAGCTCGGTGTGCACGGCCTCGAACCGGTCCACGTGCTCGGCGGGCGGCAGCGTGTCGAGGTCGTCGAGCCCGGCGACGGCCTCGTCGATGCCCGCCCGCGGGTCAGTCTGCTGCGGGCCGGGTCCGGGGATCGGCGGGGGTCCGGGAACCGGCCGCGGAACGTTCGGGTGCACAGCCCCAAACTACCAGTCAGGCCAGCCCGAGCCCGGCTACCGCCGCCGCGGCCGCGTCGCCGTCCGCGCGCACCTGCGAGACTCCCGTGCGCCACGCCGAATCGCACAGCGCGCGCAGCAGGTCGAGCTCGTCCCCTTCGCCGCGGACGGTCAGCACGTCGCTTTCGCTGATCTCCCAGCCGGTTCGCTTGCCGACGCGCAATTCGTCCACCGGCTGCGCGAGCGCGGTGAGGTCGTGGCCGAGATGAGTCGGCCGTTCCGCCGGAATCGCGGCGAGCAGCGTCGCCGGAGTCGCGATGCCGGTGAGGACGCACAACGAGTCGAGCCCCGCCGCGACCGCGCCCGCGATGTCGGTGTCGAGCCGGTCCCCGACCACCAGCGGCCGCTTCGCTTCCGCGGATCGCGCGGCCGTCTCGAACAGCAACGGCTGCGGTTTCCCGGCGACCACCGGCTCGGCTCCGGTAGCGATCTTGAGCGCCCCGACCATCGACCCGTTGCCCGGCATCAGGCCGCGCTCGGTGGGCAGCGTGGAGTCGGTGTTCGTGGCGACCCACAGCCCGCCGGCCCGGATCACGATGCTCGCCTCGGCGAGGTCCGCCCATCCGGTTTCCGGCGAATGTCCTTGCACCACCGCGGAAACGTCGTCGCCCGCGGTCCGCACCGGCTCCAGTCCCGCCGCGGAGACCTGGTCGCCGAGCGACGCGGTGCCGACGACGAGCACCTTCGCGCCGGCGGGCAGCCGGTCCTTGAGGAGAGCGGCTGCCGCCTGAGCGCTCGTGTGCACCTCTTCGGTGTCCGCGGTGATCCCGAGGTCCCGGAGGTGCTCCGCGACCGCGGACGGGGCCTTGGACGCGTTGTTGGTCACGAACCTGACCGCCGTGCCCTGCTCGCGCACGGCGGCCACGGTTTCCGCGGCGCCCTCGATCACCTGCGGCCCGTGGTAGACGGTGCCGTCGAGATCGAAGAGCAACGCGTCGTAGGCCACGTCAGTCGTCCGTCTCGCTGGGCTCGTTCGCCTCGGTCGCGTTCGCCTCGTTCGCCAGGTCGGCGGCCCGCTCGGCCGCGTCGGTCTCGTCCTCGGCGTCGGCCTCGGCGGCGTTGAGGAACCACTGCACGGCCTCTTCCTTGCGCCCGGCAGCCTCGAGGTTGTCGGCGTAGGCGTAGAACAGGCGCGCGCTCCACGGGTCGCGCTTGCCCGCCTGGAGGTCCGGCCCCTGCAGGGACACGACCGCCGCGTCCAGCTGCCCGAGGTCGCGCCGCGCACCGGCCGCGACGATCGCCAGCTCGACCTGGGTCGACTTGGTGAGCCGCTCCTTGTCGGTCTCCTTGGCGAGGTCCAGGGCGCGCTCCGGACGGCCGAGCGCGCGCTCGGCGTCCGCGATGATCGCGATGTGCTCGTCGCTGCGCGTCATCCGCCGGACGGCCCGCAGCTCGGACAGCGCTTCCTGCCAGTTGCCCGCGTGGTACGCGACGAGCCCGAGCCCCTCCCGCACGATCGGCACCCGCGACGCCTTGGTCTTCGCGTACCGAGCGTGCTCGAGCGCGGCCTCCGGATCGCTGTCGACGAGCCCGCCTGCGGCGACCAGATGCTTCCCGACGGTCTCCGCGAGCCCCTTAGGCAGGGTCCGCAGCTCCCGGCGGACTTCCTCGTCGAGGTCGGAGAACTCGATGTCCTCGGGCAGCTCGGGCGCCTCGAGCAACTCGCGGGCGAGGGCGGCGTCCTGCTCCTCGAGGGTCACCGGCCGCTTGGCGCGGGGCCGGTCGTCCCTGCGGTCGCGCCGGTCACCGCGATCTCCACGGCTGTCCCTGCTGTCCCGGTTGTCGCGGCTGTCCCGGTCTCCGCGACTGGGGCGATCGCTGCGGCCGCCACGGTCTTCCCGCTCTTCGCGCTCGCCCCGGCCCTCGCGCTCGCCACGGTCGGGCGAACCGTCCGCGGCACGCTGTTCCTGGCCCTCAGCGGCCTCGTCCCGCGCTCCCGCGCCCGACTCGACCTCAACGGCGCCCGCAGTCACCTCTTCGACCGCGGACTCCTCGCTCGCCGCCGACGAAGTCTCCTCGACCTCGTCGCGCTGCTGCCGGAAGTTCTCGTCCTGACGGTCGTTGCGGAACCCACCGGACCGCTCGTCCCGCCGGTCCCCGCGGTGACCGCCTTCGTCGCGACGGTCATTGCGGAACCCACCCGAACGGTCGTCCCGCCGGTCCCCGCGGTAGCCGCCTTCGTCGCGACGGTCATTGCGGAACCCACCCGAACGGTCGTCCCGCCGATCTCCGCGGTAGCCGCCTTCGTCGCGACGGTCATTGCGGAACCCACCCGAACGGTCGTCCCGCCGATCTCCGCGGTAGCCGCCTTCGTCGCGACGGTCATTGCGGAACCCACCCGAACGGTCGTCCCGCCGATCTCCGCGGTAGCCGCCTTCGTCGCGACGGTCATTGCGGAACCCACCCGAACGGTCATCCCGCCGATCTCCGCGGTGACCACCTTCGTCACGCCGCTCGTTGCGGAACCCGCCCGAACGGTCATCCCGCCGGTTGTCGCGGAACCCGCCGGACCGGTCGTCGCGCCGGTCCCCGCGGTAACCGCCTTCGTCACGACGGTCGTTACGGAATCCGCCCGGACGGTTGTCCCGCCGCTCGTCGCGGTCGTTGCGGAACCCGCGGTCGTCGCGCCGGTTCCCGCCGGAGCGGTCGTCCCGGAATCCGCCGGAACCCCGGTTCCCGCCGCGGAATCCGTCGTCGCGCGGGCCGCGGTCGTCCCGGTTTCCGCCGGGCTTGCCGCCGCGGTCGTCCCGGTAGCCGCCGCGGGTTTCGCGGCGGTCGTTGTCACGGAATCCGCCGGATCCGCGCCGATCGTCGCGGAAACCGCCGCCCTGGGAGTCCTTGCCGCGGTATCCGCCCGGACCGCGCCGGTCGTCGTTGTCGTTCCAGCGCCCGCCGGACCGTTCCCCGTAAGAGGACTTGCCCTGCGGCCGCCCGCCGCGGTCGCCGTAGGAGGATTTCCCTTCCGGACGGTCCCCGTACGACTTGCCGCCCGGACGCCCGGACCGGTCGCCGTAAGAAGGTTTGCCGCCGCGGTCGCCGTAAGAGGACCGGCCTTCCGAACGGTCGCCGTAGGACGAACGCCCCTCGGGACGCCCGGAGCGGTCCCCGTAGGACTTGCCGCCGGGTCCGCCGGAACGCTCGCCGTACGACTTGCCTTGCGGCCGGTCGAAGTCGCGCTTGCCGCGCGGGCGGAAGTCGCGGTCGTCGTCGCGTTTCCCGGCGTATCCGCGGTTCTCGCGGGGCCCGTCGCCGCGGCCGGGGCGGCCGGCGAAACCGCCGGATCCGCGGGCGCCGCGGTCGTCCCGCCGGGGCCGGCCCTGGTGGCTGTCCCTCCCGCCGCGGTCCTGCCGCGCGCCGCGCCGGTCTCCCCGGGGCGCGTCGGACCGTCCGCCGCGGGAGTCCTGGTCGCGGCGAGCCGACCGACCGGACCCCTCATCCGCTGAGTCTCGTCGACCGAACTCGGACACCTGGCCTCCTGCCATAGACAACTGTGGAATTCTGAAGCAGGCCCTCGCACGAGGGCCGATTGACTATCCTACGGGCCCGTTCGGAGCAACCTCGCGCGGGCGGACCTGAGCGGTCCCCGCGCGCTGCTTCGAACGGATGCGAACATGAGTCTGGGCCCCGGGAGAACCAGCGAGGGTTCTCGGACCGGGGCCCAGACCTAACGTAAGTTCGGCGGTGTCCTACTCTCCCACAACCCTTCGGTTGCAGTACCATCGGCGCAGTCAGGCTTAGCTTCCGGGTTCGGAATGGGACCGGGCGTTTCCCTGACGCTAAAACCACCGAAACACTCCGAAACAACACACCCACCCTGTGAAGGGTGACCGGTGTGGTGTTTCAGAACCGTAGAGTGGATGCGCAACATCTTCGTGGGCAAGTCCTCGGCCTATTAGTACCAGTCAACTCGACAACACATTACTGTGCTTCCATTTCTGGCCTATCAACCCAATCGTCTCTTGGGGGCCTTAACCCGCAAAGGGGTGGGATACCTCATCTTGGAACAGGCTTCCCGCTTAGATGCCTTCAGCGGTTATCCCTTCCGAACATAGCCAACCAGCCATGCCACTGGCGTGACAACTGGCACACCAGAGGTCCGTCCGTCCCGGTCCTCTCGTACTAGGGACAGCCTTCCTCAAGTATCCTGCGCGCGCGGCGGATAGGGACCGAACTGTCTCACGACGTTCTAAACCCAGCTCGCGTGCCGCTTTAATGGGCGAACAGCCCAACCCTTGGGACCTACTCCGGCCCCAGGATGCGACGAGCCGACATCGAGGTGCCAAACCATGCCGTCGATATGGACTCTTGGGCAAGATCAGCCTGTTATCCCCGGGGTACCTTTTATCCGTTGAGCGACACCCCTTCCACCAGGAGGTGCCGGATCACTAGTCCCGACTTTCGTCCCTGCTCGACATGTCTGTCTCACAGTCAAGCTCCCTTGTGCACTTGCACTCGACACCTGATTGCCAACCAGGCTGAGGGAACCTTTGGGCGCCTCCGTTACCCTTTAGGAGGCAACCGCCCCAGTTAAACTACCCATCAGGCACTGTCCCTGAACCAGATCATGGTCCGAGGTTCAGATTCCCAATCCGACCAGAGTGGTATTTCAACAACGACTCCACCCGAACTAGCGTCCGAGCTTCACAGTCTCCCACCTATCCTACACAAGCCGAATCGAAAACCAATACCAAACTATAGTAAAGGTCCCGGGGTCTTTCCGTCCTGCCGCGCGTAACGAGCATCTTTACTCGTAATGCAATTTCGCCGGGCCTGTGGTCGAGACAGCCGGAAAGTCGTTACGCCATTCGTGCAGGTCGGAACTTACCCGACAAGGAATTTCGCTACCTTAGGATGGTTATAGTTACCACCGCCGTTTACTGGCGCTTAAATTCTCAGCTTCACCCACAAAGTGAGTTAACCGGTCCTCTTAACGTTCCAGCACCGGGCAGGCGTCAGTCCATATACATCGTCTTGCGACTTCGCATGGACCTGTGTTTTTAGTAAACAGTCGCTTTCCGCTGGTCTCTGCGGCCAACCACCCCTCCGTCCGCACGGGACTTCAAGGTGCTTGGCCCCCCTTCTCCCGAAGTTACGGGGGCATTTTGCCGAGTTCCTTAACCACAGTTCACCCGATCGCCTTGGTATTCTCTACCTGACCACCTGTGTTGGTTTGGGGTACGGGCCGTGCATGCACTCACTAGAGGCTTTTCTCGACAGCATAGGATCACCCACTTCGCCTCAAACGGCTACGCATCACGTCTCAGCCTATATGCCATGCGGATTTGCCTACATGACGGCCTACACGCTTACACCAGGACAACCATCGCCTGGCGGAGCTACCTTCCTGCGTCACCCCATCGCTTGACTACTACGGAATCAGGTCCCACGCTCCACACACGAACTCCGTCCGAAGACATCGTCCGCGGCTTCGGGTGGTTAGTGTCAACCGCCTCGCCATGGGCGCACATGCTCGGGTACGGGAATATCAACCCGTTGTCCATCGACTACGCCTGTCGGCCTCGCCTTAGGTCCCGACTTACCCTGGGCGGATTAGCCTGGCCCAGGAACCCTTGGTCATCCGGCGGCAGAGTTTCTCACTCTGCATTCGCTACTCATGCCTGCATTCTCACTCCCGCACCCTCCACGACTCGCTTCCGCGGCCGCTTCCCTGGATGCAGGACGCTCCCCTACCCATCAACACGACTGGACGCCCGCCTCAAGGACGAACGTCGATCTATTGTGTCAATGACACAGCTTCGGCGGTGTGCTTAAGCCCCGCTACATTGTCGGCGCAGGACCACTTGACCAGTGAGCTATTACGCACTCTTTCAAGGGTGGCTGCTTCTAAGCCAACCTCCTGGTTGTCTGGGCAATCCCACATCCTTTCCCACTGAGCACACACTTAGGGGCCTTAGCTGGTGTTCTGGGCTGTTTCCCTCTCGACGACGAAGCTTATCCCCCGCCGTCTCACTGCCGCGCTCTCACTAACCGGTATTCGGAGTTTGGTTGATTTCGGTAACCCGGTAAGGCCCCTAGACCATCCAGTAGCTCTACCCCCGGCAAGAAACACGCGACGCTGCACCTAAATGCATTTCGGGGAGAACCAGCTATCACGGAGTTTGATTGGCCTTTCACCCCTACCCACAGCTCATCCCCTCAGTTTTCAACCTAAGTGGGTTCGGGCCTCCACGACGTCTTACCGTCGCTTCACCCTGGCCATGGGTAGATCACTCCGCTTCGGGTCTAGACCACGCGACTGTATCGCCCTATTCAGACTCGCTTTCGCTACGGCTACCCCACCCGGGTTAACCTCGCCACGCAGCACTAACTCGCAGGCTCATTCTTCAAAAGGCACGCCATCACCCGAAGGCTCTGACGGCTTGTAGGCACACGGTTTCAGGTACTCTTTCACTCCCCTCCCGGGGTACTTTTCATCTTTCCCTCACGGTACTCGTCCGCTATCGGTCTCCAGGAAGTATTTAGGCTTACCGGGTGGTCCCGGCAGATTCACAGCAAATTCCACGAGCTCGCTGCTACTCGGGAACACCGCCACACAACACAAACACAGTTTTCGCGTACGGGGCTCTCACCCGCTCCGGCCCGCCGTCCCAAACGGTTCCGCTAACCATGCCGCATCACGCCCAGAGTGTCAGCTCTGAGAAGACAGGTCCCACAACCCCGACCACACAACCCCTGACAGGTATCACATGCAATCGGTTTAGCCTCTTCCGCTTTCGCTCGCCACTACTCACGGAATCACTTTTGTTTTCTCTTCCTGCGGGTACTGAGATGTTTCACTTCCCCGCGTTCCCTCCACGCCGGCTATATATTCACCGGCGGGTAACACCACATCACTGGTGCTGGGTTTCCCCATTCGGAAATCCTCGGATCACAGCTCGGTTGACAGCTCCCCGAGGCATATCGCAGCCTCCCACGTCCTTCATCGGCTCCTGAAGCCAAGACATCCACCATGTGCCCTTAACAACTTGACCACAAAGATGCTCGCATCCACTCTACAGTTCTCAAACACCACACCAGAAACAACGTGTGTTGCCTCAGGACCCAACAGTGCGCAGTGAACACCCGACCACCCGGACTCCGCTCCCCCGTTCCACGCGGCAAGCCGCAGTACTGAGCAGGAACATCATCCACCGTCGCCGGCGATAACCAGTAGTTCCACAATTCCTTGAGCAACCAGAGCAAAACCGCGTGCGGGTTTTGAACTCCGGCCACCCCATGCCCTTGGCCCGGGTATCCCGGGAGCATGGATGTGTTGTGCTCCTTAGAAAGGAGGTGATCCAGCCGCACCTTCCGGTACGGCTACCTTGTTACGACTTCGTCCCAATCGCCAGTCCCACCTTCGACCACTCCCTCCCTTGCGGGTTGGGCCATGGGCTTCGGGTGTTACCGACTTTCATGACGTGACGGGCGGTGTGTACAAGGCCCGGGAACGTATTCACCGCAGCGTTGCTGATCTGCGATTACTAGCGACTCCGACTTCACGCAGTCGAGTTGCAGACTGCGATCCGAACTGAGACCGGCTTTAAGGGATTCGCTCCACCTCGCGGTATCGCAGCCCTCTGTACCAGCCATTGTAGCATGTGTGAAGCCCTGGACATAAGGGGCATGATGACTTGACGTCATCCCCACCTTCCTCCGAGTTGACCCCGGCAGTCTCCCACGAGTCCCCGCCATGACGCGCTGGCAACGTAGGATAAGGGTTGCGCTCGTTGCGGGACTTAACCCAACATCTCACGACACGAGCTGACGACAGCCATGCACCACCTGTACACCAACCACAAGGGAAGCCCCATCTCTGGGGATGTCTGGCGCATGTCAAGCCCAGGTAAGGTTCTTCGCGTTGCATCGAATTAATCCACATGCTCCGCCGCTTGTGCGGGCCCCCGTCAATTCCTTTGAGTTTTAGCCTTGCGGCCGTACTCCCCAGGCGGGGCGCTTAATGCGTTAGCTACGGCACGGACAACGTGGAATGTCGCCCACACCTAGCGCCCAACGTTTACAGCGTGGACTACCAGGGTATCTAATCCTGTTCGCTCCCCACGCTTTCGCTCCTCAGCGTCAGTATCGGCCCAGAGACCCGCCTTCGCCACCGGTGTTCCTCCTGATATCTGCGCATTTCACCGCTACACCAGGAATTCCAGTCTCCCCTGCCGAACTCAAGTCTGCCCGTATCGACCGCACGCTCCACGTTAAGCGTGGAGATTTCACGGCCGACGCGACAAACCGCCTACGAGCTCTTTACGCCCAATAATTCCGGACAACGCTCGCACCCTACGTATTACCGCGGCTGCTGGCACGTAGTTAGCCGGTGCTTCTTATCCAGGTACCGTCACTCTCGCTTCGTCCCTGGCGAAAGAGGTTTACAACCCGAAGGCCGTCATCCCTCACGCGGCGTCGCTGCATCAGGCTTGCGCCCATTGTGCAATATTCCCCACTGCTGCCTCCCGTAGGAGTCTGGGCCGTGTCTCAGTCCCAGTGTGGCCGGTCACCCTCTCAGGCCGGCTACCCGTCGTCGCCTTGGTAGGCCATTACCCCACCAACAAGCTGATAGGCCGCGGGTTCATCCCATACCGCCGGAACTTTCCACCACTGAGGATGCCCCCAGTGGTCGTATCCGGTATTAGACCCAGTTTCCCAGGCTTATCCCAGAGTACAGGGCAGATTACCCACGTGTTACTCACCCGTTCGCCACTCATCCCCGGCCGAAACCGGTTCAGCGTTCGACTTGCATGTGTTAAGCACGCCGCCAGCGTTCGTCCTGAGCCAGGATCAAACTCTCCAACAATGAACAGTTCGATCGAGACTACTCTCAATCACATTCTCAAAGGAAACCCCGACGAGGGGGTTTCATATAAGCTCTACTGGCTTAGTTCACTAGCACACTGTTGAGTTCTCAAGCAACACACCCCGCATCACACCCACCCCCACAAGGGCGAGCCTGACCGAAGCGGTCATTCCTAGCAGTTTGTAGTGGGACACCCACTCAATCACCTAGAGGCGAGAGCTTGGTTCGTGTCCCGGCGGCCGCCCGGTCTCCCTGGCGACTTGAAGAACTTTACACCCCCCGGAAGGGCCCGAAACAGGGGGGTCCCTTAACTGCGTTCCCGCAGGTCAGACCCCCTGTTTCGGGCCCAGGGCGGAACTCAGCCCCCGACGCGCACGCCGGCGACGTTGCGCTTGCCCTTGCGGACCACGAGCCAGCGACCGTGGAGCGCGTCGGAAGCCGAGGGCTTCCACTCCTCGTCGGCGATCTTCACGTTGTTCACGTACGCGCCGCCCTCCTTCACCGTCCGCCGCGCCGCGCCCTTGCTGTCCACCAGTCCCCCGGCGAGCAGCAGGTCGACGATCGTCGCGTCGCCGGCGGGCTCGACCTTTCCGTTCGGGACCTCGGCCATGGCCGCGTCGAGCGTCGGGCCGTCCAGGTCGGTCAGCTCGGCGCGGCCGAACAGGGCCTGGCTCGCCGCGATGACCTGGCGCGTCTGGTCCTCGCCGTGCACCAGGTTCGTGAACTCCTCGGCCAGCCGCTTCTGCGCGGCACGCAGGTGCGGGCGCTCCTCGGTGTCCTTCGCCAGCGCGTCGATCTCCTCGCGGTCGAGGAAGGTGAACAGGCGCAGGTAGCGGAGCACGTCGGCGTCGCCGACGTTCACGAAGTACTGGTACCAGGCGTACGGCGAGGTCAGCTCCGGGTCGAGCCACACGTTCCCGCCGCCGGTGGACTTGCCGAACTTGCGGCCCTCGGCGTCGGTGACCAGCGGCGCGGTCAGCGCGTGCGCGGCGCCGCCCTCGACCCGGCGGATCAGGTCGACCCCGCCGACGAGGTTGCCCCACTGGTCCGAGCCGCCGACCTGCAGCTTGCAGCCGTGCTTGCGGTACAGCTCCAGGTAGTCCTGCGACTGCAGCAGCAGGTAGCTGAACTCGGTGTAGGACATGCCGTCGCCCTCGAGCCGGCGCTTCACCGTCTCCCGGTTCAGCATCACGTTCACCGAGAAGTGCTTGCCGACGTCGCGCAGGAACTCCAGCGTGTTCTGCTTCCCGGTCCAGTCGAGGTTGTTCTCGACGACCGCGCCGGTCGGCGAATCGTCGAAGTCCACGAACCGCTCCAGCTGCCCGCGGATCCGCCCGGCCCAGTCGGCGACGACGTCCAGGGTGTTCAGCGTGCGCTCCCCGTTGTCGCGGGGGTCGCCGATCATCCCGGTGGCGCCGCCGGCCAGCACGATCGGCCGGTGCCCGGCGCGCTGGAACCGCTTGAGCATCAGCAGCGGGACGAGGTTGCCGGCGTGCAGGCTGGGCGCGGTCGGGTCGAAGCCGCAATAGAGCGTGAGCGGGCCGCGGTCGAGTTCTCGGCGCAGGGCGTCGATGTCGGTGGACTGCGCGATCAGGCCGCGCCAGGACAACTCGTCAAGGATGTGCTCACTCACACCTGTAGATGATCCCCCACCAGGTCAAACGACTATCCCGCGGGTCGCACCTGCCGGCGTTTCCCGCCGCGGCGGTAGGTCGAGACGGCTGGTGAGCCGTCGATCCAGAACCGCCACGGCGTGTCCATCGCCATCGCGACGCCGACGCGCGGGCCGGTGCGCACGTTGTCCGCGGGCACGCGCTCGCCGACGAGCAGCCGCACCGGCGACTCGGGGTCGGTGAGATCGAGGCCGTTCTGCTCGCGGGCGAGGCCCAGCACCGAGGTGAGGATGGCCGGGCCCTTGGCGAGTTCGCCGTTGCCGCGCGCGTTCGGCCGCCGCTTCCGCACGATGTCCGCGCCCTCGACGACCTCGCCGGCGCGCAGCAGCACCGCGCCCGGCTGGCCGTCCTCGGTGCCGACGACGTTCGCGCAGAAGTGCATGCCGTAGACGAAATACACGTAGAGGTGCCCGGCCGGGCCCCACATCACCGCGTTGCGCGGGGTCTTCCCGCGGTAGCAATGCGAAGCGGGATCGTCGAGCCCGCGATAGGCCTCGACCTCGACGAGCCGCACCCCGACCCGGCCCTCGGGCCCGTCGGCCTCGAGGACGGCGCCGAGCAGCAGCCGAGCCAGGTCGACCGGGTCCAGTGCCAGTTCTTCGCGCCGGAACAGCCGGTCCACACGCACTCCCCTCGTCAGGCCGCCAGCCTAACCAGCGGCCCGGCGACAGATCACTTGAGCCACTGCCGATGCGCCGCGACGCGCTCGACGAGGCGCTCCCGCTGCTCGGCGACCCGGTCCGGCGCGGTGCCGCCGCGCGCGTCCCGCGAGCGCACCGAGCCTTCGACGGTGAGGACCTCGCGCACCGCCGGGGTCAGCGCCGGGTTGATGGCCTGGAACTCCTCGTCGGTCAGCTCGTCGAGCCCGACGCCGCGCGCCTCGGCGACCCGCACGCTCTCCCCCGCCGCCTCGTGCGCGACGCGGAACGGCACGCCCTGGCGCACCAGCCATTCGGCGATGTCGGTGGCCAGCGTGAACCCGGCGGGGGCCAGTTCGGCGAGCCGGTCGGTGTGGAAGGTGAGCGTGCCGAGCATCCCCGCGATCGCCGGGAAGAGCAGCTCCAGCTGTTCGACCGAGTCGAAGACCGGTTCCTTGTCCTCCTGCAGGTCGCGGTTGTACGCGAGCGGCTGGGCCTTGAGCGTGGCGAGCAGGCCGGTGAGGTTGCCGATCAGCCGGCCCGCCTTGCCGCGGGTCAGCTCCGCGACGTCCGGGTTCTTCTTCTGCGGCATGATCGAGCTGCCGGTGGCCCACGCGTCGTCCAGCGTGACGTAGCCGAATTCGGCGGTGTTCCAGATGATCACCTCTTCGGCGATCCGCGACAGGTTCACCGCGAGCATCGCGACGGCGAACGCGAACTCGGCCACGAAATCGCGCGAGGCGGTGCCGTCGATCGAGTTCTCCACGCTGGTGTCGAAGCCCAGCTCGGCGGCCACCGCTTCCGGGTCCAGGCCGAGCGACGAACCGGCGAGCGCGCCCGAGCCGTACGGCGATTCCGCGGTGCGCGCGTCCCAGTCGCGCAGGCGCGAGACGTCGCGCAGCAGCGACTGGCCGTGAGCCATCAGGTGGTGCGCCAGGAGAACCGGCTGCGCGTGCTGCAGGTGGGTGCGGCCGGGCAGGATCGCGTCCGGGTGCCGGGACGCCTGCGACACCAGGGCGTCGATCACGTCGAGGGTGCCCGCGACCACCCGGCGCGCGGCGTCGCGCAGCCACATCCGGAACAGCGTGGCGACCTGGTCGTTGCGGGAACGGCCGGCGCGCAGCTTGCCGCCCAGCTCGGCGCCGGCGCGTTCGAGCAGCCCGCGTTCGAGCGCGGTGTGCACGTCCTCGTCGGCGACCGTCGGCGTGAACGCGCCGGATTCGACGTCCCGCGCCAGCGTGTCGAGCGCGTCGAGCATCCCGGCCAGTTCCGCTTCGGTGAGCAGGCCCGCCTTGTTCAGCACGCGGGCGTGCGCGCGCGATCCGGCGATGTCGTAGGGCGCCAGGCGCCAGTCGAAGTGGGTCGAGGCGCTCAGCGCCGCCATCGCCTCGGCCGGCCCGCTGGCGAACCGGCCGCCCCACAGCTGCACCGGCTGGTCTTTCCCGCTCACGTTCTGCCTCTCTCGTCCGGCGTCTCAGGACGCCTGGGTGCTCGGATGCTGGGTGCTCCCCAGCGGAGTCTGCCCGGTCGCCGGGCGGTACCGCCGTCCGACCGGGCGAAGCCGCCTCCCGGGGAGGCCGGCGACGGCCGCGCTGCCCGCGTGCAGCACCAGCCGCACCTCGCCGGACACGCGCTCCTGCGCCCGCCGGACGAACGCGTCCAGCGGCTCGCGCAGCGGCGAGAACCACAATCCGTCGTGGACCAGCTCGGCCCACCGGCGGTCGACCCCGTGTTTGAACCTCGCCAGATCTCGGTCGAGGGTGACCGATTCCAGTTCCTGGTGCGCGGTGACCAGCACCGCCGCGCCCGGTGCGTCGTAGCCGCCCGCCAGCTCGAACCGGCCGATGCCGTGCACTCCGGCCCGATGGCCGAGCCGCTGCACCGCCTCGGCCACGCTGACCGTCTCGCCGTCCACGGCGACCGGCACGCCCTGTTCGAAGGTGACGACGACCTCGTCCGGCATGCCGAGGTTCGCCACGGCGTCCTCGGTGCAGCGGTAGCCCTCGTTCGCGGCCCGCCCCCACAAAGTCCGGCTCGTCGACAGCTCCTGCCCGCCGGGGGCGCCGAGTTCGACGATCTCCAGGTCCGGCGCGAGGGCCGCGATCATGCTGGACAGCACGCCCCCGCCGCCGTGCGCGACGGCCGACGCGTTGCGGTCCTTCGCGGTCGCGACCAGCTGGCTCGCCAGCAACGGCCGGGCCAGCGCGGCGACCAGCGGGTGCCGGTCGAGGACCAGCGCATTCGCTTGCAGGGCAAGCAAACAGTAGCCGCTGGCGAATTCCTCGCGGACGTCCGCGACCACGATCTCGGCCGCGCCGTCCGCCACCGCCTGCCGCCGCAGCGCGCACAAATCGACGTCGCCCGCACCGAAGTCCGCCGCCAACGCGACCACTTCACGTTGTCCGGCAAGGAGTTTCAGCGCGGCTGAGGAGCCGTGCCCGCCCGGATAGGCGAGCACGACCCGCCGGGTCACGGCTCGTCCCCTTCCGCCGAACCTTGCGCGAGCGCGGTGAACCGCTCGGCGAGGTCGCGTCCGGTCAACGGTTCGCGCGCGATGACCGCGACCGTGTCGTCGCCCGCGATGGACCCGACGACCTCTTCCAGCGCGGCCCGGTCGATCGCGCTCGCGAGGAACTGCGCGGCGCCCGGCGGCGTGCGCAGCACGGTGAGGTTGCCCGACGAATCCGCCGACACCAGCAGTTCGGCGAGCAGCCGGGACAACCGCGAAGTGCCGCCCTGCACGCCGCGGACCGGGCTGCCGTCCTCGGGGATGACGTAGACCGGCGCGCCCGAGTCGGCTCCGCGCAGCTTGACCGCGCCGAGTTCGTCGAGGTCGCGCGAGAGCGTCGCCTGCGTGACCTCGATCCCCTCGGCGGCCAGCAGCCGCGCCAGCTCCGTCTGGCTGCGGATGGCCATCGTGGACACCAGTTCGGTGATCCGCGCCTGGCGCCCGACCCGGCTGCTGGTCATCGGCCGTTCTGCCCGAACAGCCAGACCAGCAGGGCCTTCTGCGCGTGCAGCCGGTTCTCCGCCTCGTCCCAGACCGCGCTGGCCGGGCCGTCGAGCACCTCGTCGGTGATCTCCCAGCCGCGGTGCGCGGGCAGGCAGTGCAGCACGATCGCCTCGTCGGCGGCGCGCTTCAGCAGCTCGGCGTTGATCTGCAGGGCGCGGAACGGGCCGACCCGGTCGAGGCCGTCGTTCTCCTGGCCCATCGACGTCCAGGTGTCGGTGACCAGCACGTCCGACCCCTCGACGGCTTCGTGCGCGTCGGTGTAGACCGTCGCGCTGCCGCCGGTTTCCTCGCCGCGCTTCTTGGCGTCGAGCATCACCTGCTGGTCGGGCTGGAAGCCTTCCGGCGACACGACGCGCACGTTCATCCCGGCGGTGGTGCCGCCGAGCAGCAGCGAATGCGCCATGTTGTTGGCGCCGTCGCCGAGGTAGGTCAGCGTGAGCCCGGCGAGCTTGCCCTTGCGCTCGCGGATGGTCATCAGGTCGGTGAGCACCTGGCACGGGTGGAACTCGTCGGTGAGCGCGTTGACGATCGGGATCGACGCGACCGACGCCATCGAGTCGATGCGCTTTTGCGCGAAGGTGCGCCACACGACGGCGTCGACGTAGCGGGACAGCACGCGCGAGGTGTCCTCGATGGTCTCCTCGCGGCCGAGCTGCATCGAGCGGCCGTCGACGATCACCGGATGCCCGCCGAGCTGGCTGATGCCGACCTCGAACGAGAACCGGGTCCGGGTGGAGTTCTTCTCGAAGATCGCGGCCACCGTGCGCCCGGCCAGCGCCTTGGTGCCGAGCGGATCGGCTTTCAGCTGGTCGGCCAGGTCGAGCAGGGCGGCCTGCTCGGCGGGGGTGACGTCGTCGTCGCGGAGGAAGTGGCGGGGCATCAGTCGGATTCCTTCGTGGTGGTGGAGTCGAGCGCGCCCGGGAGGGCGGAGAGGAAGCCGTGCGCCTGCTGCTCGTCGAGCACGAGCGGCGGGGCGAGCCGGACGGTGTCCGGGGCGACCGGGTTGACGAGGTACCCCGCGTCCTGCGCGGCCTTCGCGACGGCCGCGGAGACCGGTTCCCTCAGGCCGATGCCGAGCAGCAGCCCCGCGCCGCGGACGCCGGAGACGAGCGGGTGGCCGAGCGCCTCGACGCCGGCCGCGATGTCCTTGCCGAGCGCCGAAACGTGGTCGAGCAGGTCGTCCCGGACGATCGTGCGCAGCACGGCCAGCCCGGCCGCGCAGCACACCGGATTGCCGCCGAAGGTGGTGCCGTGCTGGCCCGGCTTCAGCAGATCGCCCGCCGCGCCAACGCCGATCACCGCGCCGAGCGGGAGCCCGCCGCCGAGGCCCTTCGCGAGCGTGATCACGTCCGGCACGATCCCGGCCTGCTGGAAGCCGAACCAGGTGCCGAGCCTGCCGATCCCGGTCTGCACCTCGTCGAGCACGAGCAGAGCGCCGGCGGCCTTGGTGATCTCGCGCGCGGCCTGCAGATAGCCGTCCGGAGCCGGAATCACGCCCGCTTCGCCGAGCACCGGCTCCAAGAAGACCGCCGCGGTTTCGCCGTCCACGGCCGCCCGCAAGGCTTCGACGTCGCCGTACGGAACGTGCGTGACGCCCGGGACCAGCGGCTCGAACGCCTCGCGCTTCGACGGCTGCCCGGTGAGCGACAGCGCGCCCATGGTGCGCCCGTGGAACGCGCCTTCGGCCGCGACGATTTTGCTGCGTCCGGTGAGCCGGGTGATCTTCAGCGCGGCCTCGTTGGCCTCCGCGCCGGAGTTCACGAACAGGACTTTGCCCTGCCCGGTCAGGCCCGCGACGTCGAGAAGGGTTTCGGCCAGTTCGACCGCAACCGGGTTCACGTACAGGTTCGACGTGTGCCCCAGCTTCGAGATCTGCTCGGTGACCGCGCGCACCACCTCGGGATGGGCATGGCCGAGCGCGTTCACCGCGATGCCGCCGACCAGGTCGACGTACTCGGCGCCGTCCGCGTCCCACACCCGCGCGCCTTCGCCGCGCACGAGAGTCAGGCCGGGAGTGCCGTAGTTGTCCATGACGGCCGACTGCCAGTGCTGCTGACCGTCCGCATTGGACTTGAGGGTAGTCACGCGTGCTCCGTTCCGGAGGGCGCTGCCTCGGGCAGCACCATGGTCCCGATGCCGCGCGAGGTGAAGACCTCGAGCAGCACCGAATGGGCGAGCCTGCCGTCGATGACGTGGGCGCCGCGCACGCCGCCGCGCACCGCGCGCACGCACGCCTCCATCTTCGGGATCATGCCGCTGGCGAGGCCGGGCAGCATGCGTTCGAGACGGTCGACGGGGATCCGGTCGATCAGCGACGACCGGTCCGGCCAGTTGGCGTAAAGACCTTCGACATCGGTGAGCACCACGAGCTTTTCCGCGCCGAGCGCCGCGGCGAGCGCGCCCGCGGCGGTGTCGGCGTTGACGTTGTGCACCACGCCGTCGACGTCGGGGGCCACCGTGGACACCACCGGGATGCGGCCGGCGTTCACGATGTCGAGCACCGCGTCCGGGTTCACCTCGGCGACCTCGCCCACGAGGCCGATGTCCACCTGCTCACCGTCCACAGTGGCCTGTTTGCGCTCGGCGGTGAACAGCCGCGCGTCCTCGCCGGAGATGCCGACCGCGTACGGCCCGTGCGCGTTGATGAGGCCGACCAGCTCGCGGCTGACCTGCCCGACCAGCACCATCCGCACGATGTCCATGGTCTCCGGCGTGGTGACGCGCAGGCCGCCCTTGAACTCCCCCGGCACGCCGAGCCGCGAGAGCATCGCGCTGATCTGCGGTCCGCCGCCGTGCACGACCACCGGGTGCAGCCCGGCCAGCCGCAGGAACACCATGTCCTCGGCGAACGCGGCCTTCAGCTGCTCGTCGATCATCGCGTTGCCGCCGTACTTGACCACGACGGTCGCGCCATGGAACCGCTGCAGCCACGGCAGCGCTTCGATCAGCACCCCGGCCTTCTCGGCCGCGCTGGCGAGCCGTTCGTCCGCGGAGACAAGCCTTCCGGTATCCGTCATGACGAGTACGCGCTGTTCTCTTCGACGTACGCGTGCGACAGGTCCGTGGTGTAGATCGTGGCCTCGCCGGAACCGACCCCGAGATCCACGACGACCTCGATGGCCCGCCCGGACAGGTCGGCCGCCGACCGGTCCTCGGCCGTCGTGCCGCCCGCGAACAAGGTGACGCCGTTGATGGCGATCGACACCGTTTCCGGGTCGATGTGCGCCGGCGCGCGGCCGAGCGCCATCGCGATCCGGCCCCAGTTCGGGTCGGACCCGAACAGCGCGGTCTTGACCAGGTTGTCCTCGGCGATCGTCCGGGCCACCACGATCGCGTCGGCCTCGGACGCGGCGCCCTTCACCGTGACGTCGACATCCTTGGTGGCGCCTTCGGAATCGGCCCGCAGCTGCAGCACCAGGTCGTGGCTGACCTTGGTGAGCAGCTCGGTCAGCTCGGCTTCGGTGGGCTCCACCCCGCTCGCGCCCGAGGCGAGCACGAGCACCGTGTCGTTCGTCGAGGTCCCGCCGTCCACGTCGAGCCGATCGAACGTGACGTGCGTGGCGGCGCGCAGCGCACGGTCGAGAGTTTCCTTGTCCGCCACGGCATCCGTGGTCAGCACGGACAGCATCGTCGCCAGGTTCGGCGCGAGCATCCCGGCTCCCTTGGCGAATCCGCCGACGCTCCACCCGGATTCGTGCTGGGCGAACGCCTGCTTGGGCTTGGTATCGGTGGTCATGACGCCGGTGGCCGCGTTGAGCGCCGCTTCCGGGCTGGAGTCCAGCGCCTTGACCGCACTGTCCACACCGGACAGAACGGCGGCCATCGGCAGCCGCTCGCCGATCAGCCCGGTGGAGCACACCGCGACCTCGATCGCCCCGGTGCCCAGCACTTCGGCGACCTTCTCCGCCGTGGCGTGGGTGTCCTGGAACCCGCCCGGCCCGGTCGCCGCGTTCGCCCCGCCGGAGTTGAGCACGACGGCCTTCAGCTTCTGCTGCTTCAGCACTTCCTGCGACCACAGCACGGGCGCGGCCTTGATCACGTTCCGGGTGAACACGCCGGCCGCGACGTCGAGCGGGCCGTCGTTGACGACCAGCGTGAGGTCGAGCGCGCCGGAGGCTTTGATCCCGGCGGCGACGCCCGCGGCGCGGAAACCCTTCGGTCCGGTGACGGTCACGGTGCCACTCCCACGGTGGAAAGTCCGGTGGCCTCGGGAAAGCCGAGCGCCAGGTTCATCGATTGGACGGCACCGCCCGCGGTGCCCTTGGTGAGGTTGTCGATCGACGTGACGACGACGAGCCGCCCCGCGCCGGCGTCGATCCCGAGCTGGAGCTGGACGTTGTTCGAACCGACCGTCGCGGCGGTGGTCGGCCAGGTCCCTTCGGGCAGGACCTGGACGAACGGTTCGCTGCCGTAAGCCTTCTCGTACACCGCGCGCACGGCGGCCTCATCGACGTCGCCGATGACTTGAGCGCTGGCGGTGGTGAGAATGCCGCGCGGCATCGGCGCGAGCACCGGCGTGAACGACACGGTCACCGGTTTGCCCGCCGCAGCGGAGAGGTTCTGCACGAACTCCGGCGTGTGCCGATGCGCCCCAGCGACGCCGTACGCACTCGCGTTGCCCATGACCTCGGACCCGAGCAGATTCGGCCGCAGGCTCTTGCCCGCACCCGACGTCCCCGTCACCGACACCACGGTGACCGCGGGCTCGATCAGCCCGGCCGCCAACGCCGGCGCCAACGCCAGCGACCCGCCAGTCGGGAAGCAGCCGGGAACCGCGATCCTCTTCGTCCCCACGAGCTTCTCCCGCGCCCCGGGCAGTTCGGGCATCCCGTAGGGCCACTGGCCCGCGTGCTCGCCGGAGTACCACCGTCGCCAGTCCGCCGCGTCGGCGAGCCGGTGGTCGGCCCCGAGGTCGACCACGAGCACGTCCGGCCCGAGCTGAGCCGCGATCTCGGCCGAGTGGCCGTGCGGCAGAGCCAGGAACACGACGTCATGGCCCGCGAGCGTCTCCGCGTTCGTCTCGAGCAGCACGCGCCCGGCAAGCGGAACGAGGTGCGGCTGGTGCGTGCCCAGCGTCGTCCCCGCGCTGCTCGCCGCCGTGAGAGCGCCGATCTCGACCTCGGGATGGGTCAGGAGCAGGCGCAGCAGTTCGCCGCCCGCGTACCCGCTGGCCCCGGCTACCGCGATCTTCACCGTCATACGAATGATTATGCACGAGCGTGCAAGCTCAAACAAAGAGGGTTTGCTCACCCTGGCCGTCCCCTCCCCAGGACTTCCGTGGATTTTCTCCGTATTTCTCCGTATTCAGGCGGTTTCCGTCGCCTTGGCAGGCCGAAGCCCGTCTCGGCAAGCCGAACCAGCCGGTGCCGCGGTGCAGCCAGCGGTGGCGGGACTTCCGCTCGCCGCCGTCGGCACCGCATCCGGCCGTCGATGGCTATCGCCCCGGGCACCGACCCGTCCGCGCACCGACGACGTCCCTCATGCCGTGCCGTTGCGCCGCGCAGACTCTTCCGCCACCCGTCCCGGCGGCACGGGCTCGTCGAGCGCATGACCTGTTCGGGCCGCGGCCCCTCAGCCGCGCTCGCCGTACAGCTGCAGAGGCCCTCCGGACCGCAACCGCACTGACCGCTCGACCGCACGGGCCCGCTCGACCACCCGAGCCATCCCTGCCGCCGAGGCACGTATCGCCCAATCGCTCCAGCCGCTCACCCAACCTCTCCAGTCACCAGACACTCAGCCACACGTCACTGGCAGCCCCAATCCGCCCAGCCACAGACCCCCGGCCGCCCAGACCACCTAGCCGCGACCGCCCAGGCCGCCTCATCGCACACGCCGCCTAGCCACACAGTCACCGCCGCCCAAACCGCTCGGACGCACCAGCCACCACACCCCGGCCGCACCAGCCGTCACGCTCCGGGCCACCCGGCCGCACCAGCCACCACGCTCAGAGCCGCCCAGCCGCACCAGCCCCACACTCCGGCCGCCCAGCACCAGCCCACACTCCGAGCCACCCGGACGCACCAGCCGTCACGCTCCGGCCGCCCAGCCGCACCAGCACCACCACCCGAGCCACCCAGCCACACAAAGCCACCGCCACCCCGGCCACCGCCGCCCAGGCCAGCTGCCCATCCGAGCACCCAGCCTCCCGAACCATCCGGCACCACAGCTCGTTCACCGCCCGAACCGGCCTCCGCCAACCCCGTCCGGCCAGCGCGCGAACCGCCGCTCCAGCGCACAGGCAACGCCACGCCGGGCCCGCCGCGGCACGCGAACCCGGCGGGCACTCCTCAGTCCGCCCCCTCCTCCGCTTCGCGCAGACTCGGCGGCGTCGGCAGATGATTTCCCGGATGCTCCGGATCGCAGCCGACCCGGGGCAGACGCGCCCGGATCCCTCCGGGAGTCCGCTTGAAATGCCGCGCCAGCTCGGCCACCGAATCCCCGGCGAGCCAGCGGGCCTCCAGCTCCGCGTCCATCTCGTCGGTCCACGGCCGCCCCTGCTGAGCCGGGCGTCCGCGCGATCTTCGCCGCGAACCGCCGCCCGCGAAGGTGCGCAGGCTCGTCTCGAGCAGCTCCGCGACGGTCGCCACGGACGTCACGTCGAGTTCGAGTCTGCCCTCGACGACGGGTTCGCCGTCCGGCCGTTCGCCGCCGACCGTGACCGTGACCCGCTCCGGCTCGCCGTCCTCGCTGCGCGTGATGACAGCGACCTGGTACTGGACATCTCCTGACCGGACCTCGGTCCGGTGCTCCTGAATGATCGTCATGGCCGCGAAGGTATCCGCGACCCCCGACAATTTTCGATCACTTAACGCGATCGGGTGACTGCGGTCCGAAATTGTCAGACCCTCGCCGTAGCGTCCCCGGCGACCCGAAAAACAACCGAGGGGGATCGGTGGACCAGCGGAAAAGAACAATGCCCCGGCCTGGCGGACCAGACCGGGGCACCGGGAACGACAGGTCAGAAACGCAGCAGCCCGGCGAGCAGGCTTTGCCTCTCCTCCGCCGCGGCCTTCGCCTGGGCATCGGCCTTCTGCTGCGGGCCAGACGCGACCGGAGACGGCACCGGCTGCGGCACCGCGGCGCACTGGACGTCGGAACGGTCGGCTCGCACCCGCTTCGGCAAGGCGCCGGTGGCGAGGTAGTCGGCGACCCGGTCGTCCACGCACGAAACCCCGGACAGCGAGCCGGCGTGCGTCGTCCCGCCGGGCGCGCTGATCAGGCTCGAGCGCGGGTAGCGCTTGCGCACTTCGAGGCTGCCCGAGTACGGCGTGGCCGCGTCGAGTTCCTCGCTGATCAGCAGCGCGCCGCTCGCCTTCGAACCGTCGATCTCCACCGGTTTGCCCGGCTTCGCGGGCCAGTTCAGGCAGGTCGCGTTGTACCAGGTGTTGCTCCAGGTTTCGAAAGGCGCGCGAAGGTGGGTGACCCACGCGTCGCGGCGCCAGCGCTCCCAGTCCCGGGGCCACTGCGCATCGGTGCACTGCACCGCGCTGTAAACCGCGTAGCCGTTGTCGTCGCCGGGCGCGTTCGACTTGTCGTACAACGCTTTCAGCGCCTGCCAGTCGCCGCGGTGCACCCAGCCGTCGAAGGCCTTGGCCATATCCTCCCAGCCGAACACGTAGTAGCCGGCCTGCAGGAAGATGTCGGTCCACTCGTCACCGCCGACCACGCCGCCCGCCGGGGCGCGGTCGAGCTTCCGCTGCTGCGCGTACCAGAGCTGCTCGACCGCCGGGCCGGTCTTGCCGAGGTGGTAGACGCTGTCGTACTTCGCGAGCCAGTCGAAGTAGATCTTGATGTTGCGGTCGAAGGCGACGTCCTGGTCCAGGTTGGCGTCGTACCAGACCTTGCGCGGGTCGACGTTCCCGTCGAGCACCATCCGGCGCATCCGGTCCGGGTACAGCGTGCTGTACACCTGCCCGAGGTAAGTGCCGTAGGAGAAGCCGTAGTAGTTTATCTGCTGCTGCCCCAGCGCCTTGCGGAGGCTTTCCATGTCCTGCGCGACGTCAGTGGTCTTGATGTGGTCGAGCAGCGGGCCGTTCTTCGCGCAGGCCTCGGCGTAGTCCTCCGTGCGGGTCCGCCAGGCGCTCTCCAGCTGCGGCGTCTTCGGCACGTAAGCCGGACGGACGGGCGCGAAGTAGTTACCGTCGCAGGTGAGGGCCGGTTTGCTGGAGCCGACTCCGCGGGGGTCGAAGCCGATCCAGTCGTAGCTGTCGCCGGCGTGCTTGGGCACGTTCCGGCCCAGCACCGAAAGCCCGAGCCCCGAGCCTCCCGGCCCGCCGGGGTTCACCAGCAGCACGCCCTGGAACTCCGCGGTTTTGTGCTTCACCCGGGAGACGGCGATCTGCACCGTCTCGCCCGACGGCCGCGCGTAGTCCATCGGGACCACCAGGAAGCCGCATTCGGCTCCCGCCTTGACGAGACCCGGCGAGGAACACGGTCCCCACTTGATCGGCGGCGGCGCGTAGCCCGGCGCTTCGGGCTGCGCCGCGGTGGCGGCGGGTGCGACAGCCAGCGTTCCGGCCGCGAGAGCGGCGGCGGCCAGCGCGGTGACGATTTTCCTCACAGTGGTCCTTTGCGTCCGACGGCAACCCGGGCTCGTCGAAGCTACCGGCTGCGCGGCAGAATCTCGTTTCCCGACACGAGCCGCGCTGTCCCCCGATCGTCGGGATCCGAGACGACGGAGGTGGTCCTCAGTGGACGCGGGCGAAGCGTTGCGCACGGCGGTGCGAACCGGGCTGGCGGAACTGGCCGACCCGGTCAAAGCAGCGGAAATGCAGGCATACATGAAGTCCGCGATGCCGTTTCGCGGCGTGCCGAAACCGCCGCGCGCCAAACTCATGAAGACGGTTCTGGCCGAGCAAGTTCTGCCCGATCGAGTGACATACGCGGAAACCGTGCTCGCGTTGTGGCGGGAAGCGGAGTACCGCGAGGAGCGGTACGCGGCGATCGATGTGTCCGGGCATCGCGCCTATCGGCGGTGGCAGGGCCCGGAACTGCTGGAGATGTACGACGAGCTGATCGTCACCGGGGCGTGGTGGGACTACGTCGACGAGGTCGCGATCCGCCGCGTCGGGCCGATCCTGCGCGAGCACCGGGCGACGGTCACGCCGATTCTGCGCCGTTGGATGACCGACGCTGACCGCTGGCGCCGGCGGACGGCGGTGATCTGCCAGGTCAGCGCGAAGGGCGACGTGGACCAGCAACTGCTCGCCGACGCGATCGAGGCGAACATGGAGGATCGGGATTTCTTTCTGCGCAAGGGAATCGGCTGGGCGTTGCGGGATCACGCGCGCGCCGAGCCGGAGTGGGTACGCGCGTTCGTCAAAGCGCACCCGGGATTGTCCGCACTGTCCACACGGGAGGCGATGAAGCACCTCAGCTGAAGCGAAAACCCGGTTCGTCGCGACGCGCCTGCAGCCGTTGCGCGACACCATCCACCCGCATTCGCCACCCCTGCGCGACGCACGCGATCGAGCGCGAGGAGCCGCTGCGGCAGGTACAGCACGAACTCGGACACTGCGCGCTGCCTAGTGCCAGACAAGAAAAGGAGGGTGCCATGACACCAGCGCTCCCCCGCCCCGGCTGACCGGCCGGTGGCCGGAGCGCGGGACGGGGAGAGCGCCGGATCAGGCGCGGAGCGTCGCTCCGAAGCGCTCGCCGGCAGCGGCGACCGCGGCGTCGCGGGCCTTGGTGGCCTCGTCGACGGTGAGGGTGCGGTCCGCGGCGCGGAAGCGGAGCTTGTACGCCAGGGAACGCTTGCCTTCGCCGAGCTGCTCGCCGGTGTAGACGTCGAAGAGAGTGATCTCCTCGAGCAGCTCGCCGGCTCCCTCGCGGAGCACGTCGGCGAGGTCGGCGGACGGGACGTCCGTGCCGGCGACCAGCGCGACGTCCAGCAGCACCGGCGGGTAGGCCGAGATGCTGGGCGCCGGACGGGAGTCGGGCAGCGGGATCGCGTCCAGGTCGAGCTCCATGGCGACCGTGCGCGGCGGCAGGCCGAGGGCCTCGACGACCTTCGGGTGCAGCTCGCCCGCGTGGCCGACCGGCCAGTCGCCCACGCGCAGCTGGGCGCAGCGGCCCGGGTGCCACGGCAGCAGGTCGGCGGCCTGCACCGTCAGCTGCACGCCGGACGCCTCGGCCACCAGGCGCGCGGCCTGCACGGCGTCGGCCCAGCCGGCCTGGCCGCCCTTGCCCCACCAGCCGGCGCGCGGGCGCTGGCCGCTGAGGACGACGGCGACGTGCACCGGCTGTGCGGGCACGGCGGCCTCCAGCACGGCGAGGTCCTCGTCGCTCGGGCGGTGCTCGACGCCGAGGTCCGGGACCTCGAGCTGGTTCGGCTTCGGCAGCACGACCTGGCCGACGTGGAAGAGCGACACGTCCTTCAGGCCGCGGGAAACGTTGCGCTGCAACGTCTCCAGCAGGCCCGGCAGGAGGGTCGTCGCCATCCGGTCGCGGTCGGCTTCGAGCGGGTTGCGCACGCGCACGGTGGTGCGGCGGATGTCGTCCTCGGGCAGGCCGAAGGCGTCCCACACCGCGTCGCCGACGAACGGGAACGGGCGCACCTCGACGTAGCCCGCCTCGGCGAGCGCGCCGGACACCGCGCGGCGGCGGCGCTGCGCGTCGGTGAGACCGCGGCCCGCGGGCGCGGCGGGCAGGACCGACGGGATGCTGTCGTAGCCCTCGAGCCGCAGGACCTCCTCGACGAGGTCGGCGGGCTGCACGAGGTCGCCGCGCCAGCTCGGCGGGGTCGCGGTGACGAGACCGACGCCCTGGTCGCTCGTGCTGAGCTGGACCTTGCAGCCGATCTGGCCGAGCCGCCGCACCGTGACGCCGCGATCGTAGCGCACGCCGGCGACCTGGTCGGGCAGGTTGATCGGCATGGTCACCGGGGCGTGCGGGGCGACGCCGCCGACGTCGGTGCGGCCCGGGCGGATCGCGCCGTCGCCGTACTGGCGCAGCAGCCGCGCGGCGAGTTCCACCGCGGCCGCGCACAGCGCCGGGTCGGTGTAGCGCTCGAAGCGCTTCGCCGCCTCGGAGAACAGCTTGTGCCGGCGCGCGGTGCGGCTGATCGACGCCGGGTTCCAGTGCGCCGCCTCGAGCAGCACGTCCGTGCTCTCCGGCGTGATCTCCGTGCTGGCCCCGCCCATCGTGCCGGCCAGGGAGATGACGCCGCTGTCGTCGGCGATCACGATGTCGTCCGCGTCGAGGGTGCGCTCCACGTCGTCGAGCGTGGTGAGCTTCTCCCCCGCCTTCGCGCGGCGGACCACCAGGTCGCCCTGGATGGAGCCGGTGTCGAACGCGTGCAGCGGGTGGCCCAGCTCGAGCATGACGTAGTTGGTGACGTCGACCGCGAGCGAGATGGAACGGATGCCGGCCAGCATCAGCCTGCGGCGGATCCGCCACGGCGTCGGCGCGGTCGCGTCCAGACCGGTGACGCGGCGGAGCACGAACCGCGGGCAGCCTTCCGGGTCCTCGACCCGGACCGGCCACGCCTCGCCCTCGGCTTCCGGGAAGTTGTCGAGCAGCGCCGGGTCGCCGAACGGAACGTCGAGCGCGTTCGACAGTTCGCGCGCCAGGCCGCGGATCGACAGCGCGTAGCCGCGGTCCGGGGTCGGCGTGACCTCGATGACCGTGTCGTCGAGGCCGAGCAGGTCCTTCGCGTCGTCGCCCGGGCTCGCCGTGCCCGGCGGGAGCACGAGGATGCCGCTGTGGTCGTCGCCGAGACCGAGTTCGGCCGCCGAGCAGATCATGCCGTCGCTGATCTTGCCGTACGTCTTGCGCGCGGAGATCTCGAAGCCGCCCGGCAGGACCACGCCCGGAAGCGCGACCACGACGAGGTCGCCCTCGGCGAAGTTGCTCGCGCCGCAGATGATGCCGCGGGTCTTGATGCCGTGCGGGCCCTCGTTCTCGAGCGGGCCGTCGTCCTCGTCGTCGTCCTCTTCGGACAGTTCCGCGTCGTCGGGCTCCGGGTCGGGTTCCTCGCCGACCTCGACGCGGCAGAACCGCACCGGCTTCTTGAAGCCGGTCAGCTCCTCGATCTCCGCGACGCGGCCGACCACGAGCGGGCCGGTCACCGGGCCGAGCTCGCTCAGCTCGTCGACCTCGATCCCGATCCGCACGAAGGCGTCGGCCAGGTCCTGCGGCGTGACGTCGGCATCCACTTCGAGATGCTCGGTCAGCCAGCTCACCGGGACTCGCACTACGCCTCCGTTCCGAAGGGAAGGGTGAACCGGACGTCGCCTTCGACCATGTCGCGCATGTCCGGGATGCCGTTGCGGAACTGCAGGGTCCGCTCGATGCCCATGCCGAACGCGAAGCCGGAGTAGACCTCCGGGTCGACGCCGCACGCGCGCAGGACGTTCGGGTTGACCATGCCGCAGCCGCCCCATTCGACCCAGCCGGGGCCGCCCTTCTTCTCCTCGAACCAGACGTCGACCTCCGCCGACGGTTCGGTGAACGGGAAGAAGTGCGGGCGCAGCCGCGTCTTGGAGCTCTCGCCGAACATCGCGCGGGCGAACGCGTCGAGCGTGCCCTTGAGGTGCGCCATGGTGAGGCCCTTGTCGACGGCGAGGCCCTCGACCTGGGTGAACACCGGCGTGTGCGTGGAGTCGAGCTCGTCGGTGCGGTAGGTGCGGCCCGGGCACACGACGTACACCGGCAGCTCGCGGTGCAGCAGGCTGCGGGCCTGCACCGGCGAGGTGTGCGTGCGCAGCACGAGGCCGGAGCCTTCCTCGCCGACGTAGAACGTGTCCTGCAGCTGGCGCGCCGGGTGGTCCTTGCCGAAGTTGAGCGCGTCGAAGTTGAACCACTCCGCCTCGAGCTCGGGGCCTTCGGCGACCTCGTAGCCCATGGCGACGAAGACGTCGGCGATGCGCTCGGACAGCGTGCTGATCGGGTGCCGGGCGCCGCGCGGGACCTGGTCCCACGGCAGCGTGACGTCGACGGCCTCCTCGCGGAGCACGCGCTCGTCGCGCTCGGCCTGCAACGCCGCGCGGCGCGCGTCGAACGCGGACTGGACCGCTTGGCGGGCCTCGTTGACGCGCTTGCCCGCGTCGGCCTTCTCCTGCTTCGGCAGCGCGGCGATCTCCCGGCGCGCGAGCAGCACCGGCGACTGGTCCCCGAGATGGGCCGGTTTGACGGCGGCGAGCGCGTCCAGGTCGGCCGCGCCGGCGAAGGCGTCCTCGGCCGCCTTGATCGCCGCGCGCAGGGTCTCCGGTGCGAGCACGTCGACCGGCTGTTCTGTGGCTCCGGACATGACTCCTCGGCGTCCGCTGGGACTGGTGTTGTCGGCGGCACGCGGGCATGCCGCCGCACGTGCACATCGGGCAGCTCAGTCTAGGGGATCGGGCTCCGGGCCCGGCCGCTCACCCTCCGCTTCCGGAGCGCCCGCGCCGGATCCGCCCCGTGATCACGACCGACCGTCGCCGAGGACCCGAACGGAGGTCAGCGAATCAGGTGAGGACCACCCCTCGACCGGCTTGCCGCGGACCCTCGCCGGGGCGCCCGCCGGAGGGCCTCGGCCGGGGCGTCGGCGGCTGATCGCGGAGCGGCAGCGGGCTCGGGGCGCGGGATCGGCGGCCGGGCAGCTCGGCGGGGATCGTGCCGACGACTCGGGCGCCTGGTGCGGCGGCCCGCACTCGGCCGAGCAATAGCCGACCCCAGCAGGGATCGACCCGACGACTCGGACCCCTGGTGCGGCAGCTCACACTCGGCCGAGCAATAGCCGACCCCAGCGAGGATCATGCCGACGACTCGGACGCCTGGTGCGGCAGCCCGCACTTGACCGAGCGACAGTCGACCCCCAGCGCGGAAGTCGCTGGCGTTAGCTTCCACTCAGCCACGCGACAGCCTTCCGCACCACGGAAGTCAGCAGCCTCGCAACTCACGCATCATCGGACGCAACGGCCGTCGGGGCCAGAGGCGGAAGGCAGTTGTCGCCTCAGGGAAAGATCGTCTTCCGTAGTCGTGTCGACCTCGATCGCTGGCAACCCGAGCCGCTCGGTTTCCGCTCGGAGGAGGGGCGCGAACATTCGGTCCGCTAAGCCAGGTCGAGGGCAGCCGGGCCGGGTCGCTCGTTCGCCACACGAAGCTCTCCCCGGTGCACTCCTGCCTTCGGTCGCCGCGTGGCGGAATTTCGGCGTCGGCAGGGGCCAGGCGGCCCGGTCCACGCCATTCGGCAGCGGCCTGACCAGGTGCGGCAGCAGGCGGAAACCATCGGCGACGCACGGTTTCGCGGGCAGAGCAAGGAGATGTCGACGATCAGCTAGAAGGCCTCGCCGCGGAACCAGGGGAACGTTTCCGGCATGACGGCCGGGGATCGGCGGGCCCAGCGTTCGTCCATGTCCATCGCCAGGAAGGCGTGCGGAGCCGGGGAAGGGCGTGTGTGCGCAGGACGTCGTCGATCGCGTAGTGGCCAGGTCAGCGGTGTGCGGCCATCGCCGCGGTGTACACGCAGACTGCGGCGGCCGTAGCCAGGTTGAGGCTTTCCGCCTTGCCGTACAACGGGATCCGGACTGCTTCGTCCACTGCGGACAGTACGTCCTCGGGCAGGCCGTGCGCCTCGTTGCCGAAGATCCATGCCACTGGGTCTCCGAAGCGGACATTCTCGAGCGAGGTCGAGGCGTAGCCGTGGGCGGCCAGGGTCCGCAGGCCGGCCGCGCGCAGGGCGGTCAGGACCGACGGGATGTCCCGGGCGCGGGCCAGCGGGACGTGGAACGTCGAACCCGCGGCGGCGCGGACGCTTTTGCCGTTGTGCGGGTCTACGGTGTCGCCGGCCAGGATCACGGCGTCGGCGCCAGCGGCGTCGGCTACCCGGATCACGGTGCCCGCGTTGCCGGGTTCGGCGACGTCCACCAGGACTGCCACCAGGCGGGCCGAGGCCAGAACTGTCTCCAGTGGACGGTCGACCAGCGAGCAGACCGCGATGATTCCTTGCGGCGTCACGGTTTCCGACAGGCTCGCGGCCGCGCGTTCGGTGATCGGCGACACGCGCGGGGCGGCTTCCACCAATGCCGGGTGCGCGGCCGCGGCGCGTTCGGTCACGAAGAGTTCGTGGACCGTGCCATGGGACAGAGCCGAGGTGACCGCGTTGACTCCTTCGGCCAGGAAGCGGCCGGTTTTCTCTCGTTCCGCGCGCCGGGTCAGCTTGCGCGCGGCAACGACCCGGGGGGTCCGTTCGGTGAACGGATCCGCCCCGGGCCGGACAATGCCGCCGGTCAGGCCGACTTCGCTTCGCCGGTCGTGACGTTCGCCTTGGCGAGCTCGGCGAGCGCGGTGAAGGCGGCGGCGTCGTTGACCGCGAGGTCCGCGAGGATCTTGCGGTCCACCTCGACACCGGCGGCCTTCAGGCCCTGGATGAACCGGTTGTAGGTGACGCCGTTGGCGCGAGCGGCCGCGTTGATGCGGGTGATCCACAGCTGGCGGAAGTCACCCTTGCGCGCGCGGCGGTCGCGGTAGGCGTAGTTGAGCGAGTGGAGCGTCTGCTCCTTGGCCTTGCGGTACAGCCGCGAACGCTGGCCGCGGTAACCGCTGGCCAGTTCGAGAGTCGCGCGACGCTTCTTCTGGGCGTTGACCGCCCGCTTGACGCGTGCCACTGGTCCATCCTGTCGAATTCGGGGGGTGCGGGGACCCCGGGGTGGTCGGGAAAGGGTGCGGGCCTCAGCGGCCGAGCAGGCGCTTCACTCGGCTGACGTCGTTCTGGGCGACCTCGGTGGTGCCCTCGAGACGACGGGTGAGGCGGTTGGACTTCTTCTCCATCAGGTGGCGGCGGCCGGCCTTCTGGCGGCGCAGCTTGCCCGAACCGGTGATGCGGACCCGCTTCGACGTGCCCTTGTGCGTCTTCATCTTCGGCATGGTTGTTCGTCCTCTTCCGTGCGGCGGCACACCGGAGAACCCGGTGTGCCGCTGACTGTGCTGGTCGGCGCCGGGGCGCGCTACGCCTCGGGAGCCGGTTCGGCCTTGACGGCCTTCGGCTTCACGTTCTTGTGCGGGGCCAGCACCATGATCATGTTGCGTCCGTCCTGCTTCGGCGACGATTCCACGAAGCCGAGCTCGGTGACGTCGTCGGCGAGCTTCTGCAGGAGCCGGAAACCGAGCTCCGGCCGGGACTGCTCGCGGCCGCGGAACATGATCGTGACCTTGACCTTGTTGCCCGCCGCCAGGAACCGCGACACGTGACCCTTCTTGGTCTCGTAGTCGTGCTGGTCGATCTTCGGACGCAGCTTCTGTTCCTTGATGACGGTGAGCTGCTGGTTGCGGCGGGACTCGCGGGCCTTCTGGGCGCTCTCGTACTTGAACTTGCCGAAGTCCATGAGCTTGGCCACGGGCGGGCGGGCCTGCGGGGCCACCTCGACGAGGTCGAGATCCGCCTCCTGCGCAAGCCGCAGCGCATCCTCGATCCGGACGATGCCGACCTGCTCGCCGTTGGGACCGACGAGCCGGACTTCCGGCACCCGGATGCGTTCGTTGATGCGTGTCTCGGAGCTGATGGGGCCTCCTTGGTCCGAGTGATGTTTTCTCGTTCGACCTGGTGCCCACACGATTCAGGCCCCGCCGCCGGCTGCTGCCGGTGCACGGGGCCCGCTCTGTCTCCGATCGCGTCCGGCGCGAGGGCCGAACGCTTCGCCTCCGCGGCAGGGTGCCTGAACGGCACCGCACCACTTCGGCGAGACCGGACCCGGACACCTGAGTCGGTGACACGGGTGGGAGCGGGGCTCCACTTGCCGCCCCCGATCGCTCGGGAGCTGGTCGCACGTGGAAGGGTACCAGACGTGTCTGAACAACCTTCGCCACCGCCCCCGTATTCCCCCGACGACCGCGGGCTCGAGGAGATCCCGAGCGTCGAGGTGATCAGCCGCGCCGCGGTGATGCTGCTGTCCGCGGGAGCCGAACGGCTCGGCCTCGCCGACGCCGACCCGGAGAACTCGCCGCACCGCGACCTCGACGAGGCCCGCCGCCTCATCACCGCGCTCGCCGGGCTCGTGACCGCCTCCGCGGAGTACCTCGGCCTGCACGCCGGCCCGCTCCGCGACGGACTGCAGTCGCTGCAGAAGGCGTTCCGCGAGGCGTCCGTCGTGCCGGACCCGCCGGGCCAGGGGCCGGGCGAGAAGTACACCGGGCCGGTGTACTGAACCGGAACCCGCCGGAGAACTCCGAAGACCCGCCTCGCGGCAGCGCCGGGCGGGTCTTCGCCGTTTCCGGAGCGCGGACGCCATGAGGACCGGCCTCGGCTCGGGCTTGCTCTCTCGCGAAGGTCCGCGAGGGCTGCCTTGAGGGAATCAGCGCCTGATCGCGAGGGGAACCAGAGGCAGCCGCGCGCACCGGCCGCCGGGGAAACCGCGCAAAGAGCACAGCTGACGGAGCGGATCCGCAGTTCCGACCCATTGCCTTCAGCCAGAGTCGACATCTAACATGTTAGATGTGAGTGCGCTCCCCAAGGTCTCCCGGCCGCTGCTGCGCGACGAGGCGTACGAGCGCATCCGGCACGCCATCATCGACGGCAGCCTCCCGCCGGGCACTCCCCTGCGCGACGCCGACCTCGCCGAGCAGCTCGGGCTGTCCCGCGCCCCGGTCCGGCAGGCGCTGCTGCGGCTGGCCGAGGACCGGCTGGTCGTGTCGAAGCCGCAGAGCTACACGCGGGTCGCCGAGTTCGACGCCGGCGACGTGCGCGACGCGGTCCGGCTCGTCCGGGCGCTGCACGAGCTGGCCGTGCGCGAAGCACTCCCCCGGCTCGGCAAGCCGCAGCTCGCGGAAATGCGGGAAGCCAACGACCGGTTTCGCGCGGCCGTCGCCGCGGGGGACGTCGGCAAGGCGATCGAGGCGGACGACGAACTGCACGACATCCCGGTGCGCGCGTGCGGCAACCGGGCGGTCGCGGCGACGCTCGACCGGTACACGCCGTTGCTGCGCCGTCTCGAATACGCGCGGTTCAGCTCGCTGCCCGCGCATCGCTCGGTCACCCGGCACGAAGAGCTCATCGCCGCGCTCGAAGCGGGCGACGAAGCGACCGCCGCGCAGCTCACCTCGAAGATCTGGACCGACCTCGAAGCCCTCCTGGAGGACGCGTGAGCCTGGCTGATTTCCCCCGTTTCCCGTTGCTCGTCGGGCCTTCGCCGGTGCACCGGCTGGACCGGCTGACCGAACACCTCGGCGGCGCCGCCGTCTGGGCCAAGCGCGAGGACCTCAACTCCGGCCTCGCCTACGGCGGCAACAAGACGCGCAAGCTGGAGTACCTCGTCGCCGACGCGCTCGCCAAGGGCGCGGACACGCTCGTCTCGATCGGCGGGGTGCAGTCGAACCACACCCGCCAGGTCGCGGCCGCGGCGGCGCGGGCCGGGATGAAAGCCGTGCTGGTGCAGGAAAGCTGGGTCGACTGGAACGATCCGCTGCACGACAAGGTCGGCAACATCCAGCTGTCGCGGATCCTCGGCGCGGACGTCCGGCTCGTCGACGCCGGGTTCGGCATCGGCTTCAAGGAGAGCTGGGAGCGGGCGCTGGCGGAGGTCGAGGAGAACGGCGGAACGCCGTACCCGATCCCGGCCGGGGCCTCGGACCACCGGCTAGGCGGCCTCGGGTTCGCGAACTGGGTGCTGGAGCTGGAAGAGCAGGAACGCGAACTCGGCGTTTTCTTCGACACCGTCGTGGTGTGCTCGGTCACCGGCAGCACGCAGGCGGGGATGCTCGCCGGAGCGGCCATGAGCGGGAAGCGGCGGCGGATCCTGGGGATCGACGCGTCGGCGAAACCGGAGGAAACGCGCGAGCAGATCGGGCGGATCGCGAAGAGCACGGCGGAGCTGATCGGGGCCGGGCCGGTCGAAGAACCAGAACTCGACGAGCGTTACCACGCGGGCGTCTACGGGATTCCGGACGAGCAGACGCTCGACGCGATCCGGACCGCCGCGCGGCTCGAAGGCATGATCACCGACCCGGTGTACGAGGGGAAGTCGATGGCCGGGCTGATCGATCTCGTGCGCACCGGCGAGATCGCGAAGGATTCGAACGTGTTGTACGCGCATCTTGGCGGGCAGCCTGCGATCAACGCGTACACGAGCGTGCTCGGCTGAAGCTCTCGTGAGTGGCGATCACGGTTCTAACCGTGATCGCCACTCACGACGTCAGTCCAGCACGGCGAGCACGTCGATCTCCACCAGGAGACCGGCGGGCAGCCCGACGTACACCGTCGTACGGGCCGCGTACGGGGCTTCGCCGATCAGCTCGTTGTAGACCTCGTTGAACGCGGCGAAGTGGCTGGTGTCGGTGAGGTACACGCGCACCATCACCGCGTCCGCGAAGCTCGAGCCCGCTTCTTCGAGCAGCGCGGTCAGGTTCTTGAACACCTGCCGGGTCTGGCTCGCGATGTCGTCGCCGACGATCTCGCCGGTGGCCGGGTCGAACGCGACCGAGCCGGCGATCTGCAGGATGTTCCCCTTGCGGACGGCCTGCGAGAAGTTCGCCGGCGGCTTCGGCGCGTTCTCGCTGGTGATCGCCGTCTTGCCCATCATTGCCCCTTTCCGTTCCCCGTCCATCCACTGTGGACGGAAGCTTCCTCGGCGGCGGCCAGCAGCTCGGGCACGAGCGCCAGCAGCCCCTCGTAGTCCAGCAGCACCTTCGGCACCGACATCGACGCCGCGGCGAGCACTTCGCCGCCCGCGCCGCGCACCGGCGCGGAAATGCAGTGGATGAAGTCCTCGTGCTCGGCATTGTCCACCGCGTACCCGCGCTCAGCGACCTGGTCCAGTTCGGCCAGGTACGCCTCGGGCGTGGTGATCGTGTTGGCGGTGAGCACGACGTAGTCGATCTTGCGGGCGATCTCCTCGCGTTTCGCCCGCGGCATCGCCGCGACGAGCACCTTGCCGACCGCGGTGCAGTGCAGCGGCGCGCGTTTGCCGACCCGCGAATACATCCGGACCGCGTGGTGCCCCTCGAACTTGTCGATGTACACCACCTCACCGTCCTCATAGGACGCCAGGTGCACGGTGTGCCCGGTGCGCACGTTCAGCGCGGCGAGCGCCTCGTGCGAGCTGCGCCGGACGTCGCGGTCTTCCAGCGCCTGGTTGGCGAGGTCGAAAAGCGCGCTGCCGAGCCGGTAGTGCCGGGCTCCTTCGCGCCGCACGAAATGGTGTGCTTCGAGAGTGCGCAGCAGCCGGAGCACGGTCGTTTTGTGCACGCCGATCTCTTCGGCCAGCTCGTCGAGCGTCTTGCCGCCGCGGGCGAGGCCGCCCAGCAGCGTCAGCGCGCGGTCGAGACTTTGGCTCACGTGGCCACCACTCCCTCCCCGGTGAGCCGGACGGAACCCCAGCTGTCGGCGTCCGCCTGGACCAGTTTCGCCACGACGGCCTCGGCCAGCGGCACGCCGACGTCGTCTTGAGTCAACAGGGTCGCGGCAGCTTGCAGGTGGCCGCGCCGGAGCCTCGTCAGCGGGTCGGCTCCGCGCAGGGTCGCGGCCAGGAAGCCGGCCGCGAACGCATCCCCGGCGCCGACCGGCTCCACGACCTCGACCCGCAGCGCGGGCGAGAACAGCGGTTCGGCCGAGCCCTCGACGAGCGTCGCGCCGCGTTCCCCGTGCTTGACCACCAGCGTGCGCGGACCGGGCAGCAGAGCGCGCAGCTCCGCCGGATCGCCGGTGCCCCACACGCGTTCCGCCTCGTCGTCGCCGGTCAGCACCAGATCGGCTTTCCCAGCGAGTTCGGCGAGCACGGACTGGTCGCGTCCGGTCCACAGCGCGGGGCGGTGGTTGACGTCGAACGACACGAGCAGGTCGCCGCGCGGCCGGTCGAGCAATGCGCGGACGAGCGCGAGGCAGCTGTCCGAAAGCGCGGGCGTGATCCCGGAAAGGTGCAGCACGCGAACGCCGGTGAAGTCCACTGTGGACACCAGGTCCGGACCCATGCCGGACGCCGCGGAACCCGTGCGGTAGTAGCGGACCGGACTGCCGCCCGCGCCGCTTTCCTTCACGTACAGCCCGGTCGGGCGGGTCGGATCGACCACGACGCCGCGGACGTCCACGCCCGCCGCCGCGATCTCGCGGACGAGCGCGCGGCCGAACGGGTCGTCGCCGACCGCGCTGACCCAAGCGCTGCGCACGCCGAGCGCGGGCAGATGGCACGCGACGTTCGACTCCGCGCCGCCGACGGTGCGCAGCCAGGTGCGCACCTCGTCCGGCGGGCCGGGTTCGGCGGGCACGAACAACGCCATCGACTCGCCGATGCAGAGCACTTCGGGCGGTACTCCGGGCGACGCTGTCGGACTGCTGGTCACTGACGTTCCTTCCCCGTTGACCTGTGGCCACCCGGATGCTACACCTAGGCAACGCATTTTGCGCAACGTCCGTTGCAATATACGCAACCGAGGTCCCCGATGAACAGCAACGCCGCTCTCACCGCCGCCGTCCGAGCCGGGCGCGGCGAACGGATCGACTGGCGCTTCCGCGCCCTCCCCCCGGCCCTGTCCGGGCTCACGCTCGACGAAGCCGCGGCCCGCCGCGCGAAGCTCTTCGACGACGGCTTCTTCGGTCCGTTCGTGACCATCGACGCGGCCGCGCTGGAGCACAACCTGGCCACCATGGCCCGCTGGTGCGCCGGACGCGGGATCGCGCTCGCGCCGCACGGCAAGACGACGATGGCTCCGGAACTGTTCGCCCGGCAGCTGGAGCACGGCTCGTGGGGCATCACCGCGGCGAACGCCGGGCACGTGCGGATCTACCGCGCGTTCGGCGTGTCGCGGATCCTGCTGGCGAACCAGCTCGTGGACCCGTCCGCGCTGCGCTGGCTCGCCGGCGAGCTGGCGGCGGATCCGGGCTTCGAGTTCGTCTGCTGGGTCGACTCGGTGCGCAGCGTCGAGCTGATGACCGAAGCGCTCGCCGGTGCCGAGCGGCCCGTCGACGTGCTGGTGGAGCTGGGCGGTGAAGGCGGCCGCACCGGGGTCCGGGACGCGGCAACCGCGCTCGCTGTTGCCGAGGCGGCGGCGAAGAGCCCGGTGTTGCGCCTGCGCGGCACCGGCGGGTACGAAGGCGCGCTTTCGCACCACACCGACGAAGCGGCGCTGGCGAAGATCAGTTCCTATGTGGACACTCTGCGCGCCGCGGTGATCACCTTCGCGGAGAAGGGTTTGCTCGCCGACGGCCCGGTGTACGTCACCGCGGGCGGCAGCGCGTACTTCGACCGCGTCGTGGACGAGCTGACCAAGCCGTGGCCGGACGGTCTCGCAGTGGTCCCGATCCTGCGCAGCGGCGCGTATCTGACGCACGACGACGGCTTCTACCGCGAGATCTCCCCGCTCGGCGAACACCCGCGCATCGCTGGTGTGGACAGCTTCCGACCGGCGCTGCACGCGTGGGCGCAGGTCACGTCGAAGCCGACGCCGGAGCTGGCGCTGCTCACCGCGGGCAAGCGTGACCTGCCGTACGACGAAGGCATGCCGGAGCCGCAACTGCTGCGCAAGGACGGCGTGATCACCGAACTGACCGGGCACCGCGTGCCGAAGCTCAACGACCAGCACGCGTTCCTGGAACTGCCCGAAGGGTCGCCGGTCGAGGTCGGCGACTGGGTGCGGCTCGGGTTGTCGCATCCCTGCACGACGTTCGACAAGTGGTCGTTGCTGCCCGTGGTCGATACCGACGGCGAAACAGTGGTCGATTTCGTGCGGACGTGGTTCTGATGGACCTCGTGATCCGCGGCGCCCGAGTCGCCGACGGAACCGGGGCCCCGCTGGAAATCCGCGACGTCGGGATCAGCGGCGACCGCATCGCTGACGTCGCCGCGCCGGGAGAGCTGACCGCGCCGCGCGTGCTCGACGCGACCGGGCTGGTCCTCTCCCCCGGCTTCATCGACATGCACTCGCATTCCGACCTGCAGCTGCTCGCCAACCCGGACCATCTGGCGAAAATCAGCCAGGGCGTGACCACCGAGGTGCTGGGCCAGGACGGGCTGTCCTACGCGCCGGTCGACGACGACGTGCTCGCGAGCCTTCGCCAGCAGCTGGCCGGATGGAACGACGACCCGGCCGGCTTCGACTGGAACTGGCGCTCGGTCGGCGAGTACCTCGACCGGCTCGACCAGGGCATCGCGACGAACGCCGCGTACCTGGTCCCGCAAGGCACGGTGCGGATGCTGGTGGTGGGCTGGGAAGACCGGCCCGCCACCGCCGCGGAGCTGGCCCGGATGCAGGAACTGATCGCGACCGGGCTGGAAGAAGGCGCGTTCGGCCTGTCCTCGGGACTGACCTACACGCCCGGGATGTACGCGACCACCGAGGAACTGGTCGAGTTGTGCCGAGTCGTCGGCGAGCGCGGCGGCTACTACAGCCCGCACCACCGCAGTTACGGCGCGGGCGCGCTGGAGGCGTTCGCGGAGATGGTCGACGTCTCGCGCCGCTCCGGCTGCCCGCTGCACCTCGCGCACGCGACGATGAACTTCTCCGTCAACAAAGGCAAAGCGCCGGATTTGCTGCGGCTGCTGGACAACGCGCTCGACGACGGCTGCGACATCACCCTCGACACCTACCCGTACCTGCCCGGCGCGACCTACCTGTCCGCACTGCTGCCCAGCTGGTCCACCGAAGGCGGTTTGGAACCAACCCTCGCTCGACTGTCCGATCCGGACACTCGCGAACGGATCCGGGCGGAGATCGAAGAGTCCGGTTCGGACGGTGCGCACGGCGTGCCGATCGACTGGGACGCCATCGAAATCAACGGGGTGCGCCGCGAGGAAAACGCCGATTTGGTGGGACACAGCGTCCTCGCGTCCGCACACAAGAACGGGAAAGCTCCGGCAGAGCTGTATTTCGACACGCTGATCGACGAAAAGCTCGGCACCTCCTGCCTCATGCACGTGGGGCACGAGGAGAACGTGCAGGCCATCATGCGGCACCGCACGCACACCGGCGGCTCGGACGGCCTGCTGGTCGGCGCGCGGCCGCATCCCCGGGCGTGGGGCACTTTCCCGCGGTACCTCGCCCGCTACGTCCGCGAGCTGGGCGTTCTCGAACTGGCCGACTGCGTCGCGCACCTCACCGGGCGCGCGGCACGGCGGCTGGGGCTGTCCGACCGGGGCCTCGTCCGTCCCGGTTTCGCGGCCGACCTGGTGCTCTTCGACCCGGAAACGGTCGCCGACACCGCGACGTTCGACAATCCGCGGCAGCCCGCCGCGGGTCTCCCCTACGTCTTCGTCAACGGCGTCGCCGCCCTCGAAGACGGGTCCCCCACCGGCGCGCTCGCCGGGCATTCCCTTCGCCATCCCCGGAGTCGACGATGATCCACTGGCTGCAGACCAGCACGGCCGGTCTGCTCACCCTGGCCGCGGTATCCATCGCGGTGCTGCTTTTCCTCATCATCAAGGCGAAGGTCGAACCGTTCATCGCCTTGATCGTGGTGGGGCTGCTCACCGCGCTGGCCGCGGGCGTGCCGGTCGGCACGCTCGTCGGCACCGCGCAGAAAACGTCGGATTCGCTGCTGGAGAAGGGTTTCGGCAGCATTCTCGGGCATATCGCGGCGATCATCGGGCTGGGCACGCTGCTCGGTTCGATCCTGGAGAAATCCGGCGGCGCGCGCGTGCTCACCGCGGCGCTGCTGCGGACGTTCGGCGAGAAACGCGCCCCGCTCGCGATGGGGCTTTCCGGGCTGATCTTCGGCATTCCGGTGTTCTTCGACATCGGCATTTTCGTGCTCGCGCCGCTGGTTTACGCCGCGGCCAAACAGGGCGGCCGGTCGATCGTGCTGTACGCGATGCCGTTGCTGGCCGGGCTTTCCATCACGCACGCCTTCATCCCGCCGCACCCGGGGCCGGTCGCCGCGGCCGGGCTGCTGCACGTCGACCTCGGCTGGCTGATCCTGATGGGCGCGGTGTGCGGGATCCCGGCCTGGTTCATCGGCGGCATCCTGTACTCGACGTGGATCGGCAAGCGGGTGAACGTGCCGCTGGCCGAGGACTTCGCGCAGCTCGCCGGGGAAGAAGGCGAGCAGGAGGGCCCCGCGCCGTCGCTCAAGCTGGTCAGCGGGATCATCGCGGTGCCGCTGGTGCTGATCCTGGTCGGCACGTTCGGCAGCATCCTGCTGCCCAAGGGTTCCACCGGAGCCGGCGTCGCGGCGTTCCTCGGCACGCCTGCCATCGCGCTGACCATCGCGACGCTGCTCGCGTCGTGGCTGCTCGGCCGCCGCCGCGGGATGAGCGGCGCGGATCTCGCGCAGCTGTCGGCCAGCGCGCTGCGCCCGGTCGCGATGATTCTTCTCGTGGTCGGCGCGGGTTCGTTCTTCGGCGCGGTGCTGTCGGCCACCGGGATCGGCAAGGCGGTGGCCGGTTCCCTCGGCGACGCCGGGCTCCCCGTGCTCTTGGCGGCGTACATCATCAGTTGCGGCATGCGCATCGCCCAGGGTTCCGCGACGGTCGCGATCGTGACCACCAGCGGCATCGTCGCGCCGACGGTCATGGAACTGCATTATTCCCAGGCGCAATTGGCGCTGCTGGTGGTCGCGATCTCGGCCGGGTCGATCATCGCCTCGCACGTGAACGACGGCGGATTCTGGATCGTGTCCCGGTATTTCGGCCTCACCGTGACCCAGACGCTGAAAACCTGGACCGCTTTGGAAACAGTCCTTTCCCTGAGCGGTTTCGGTGTGGCAGCATTGGCGATGGCATTGGTCTGAACCACATCGGCACATGTTCCGGGGGTATTCGATGACCGAGATTTCCCGTCGCACGTTCGTCGGAGCGGTCGGCGCGGCCGGGGCCGCCGCCGTGGTGGGCGCCCAGCTCGCCGCGGCAGCGCCCCGCCCACGCGCGGCCACGACGGTGTACGTCGGCAGCTACACCACCAGTTCGCCGGCCGGCCACGGACTGGACGTCACCGAACGAGCGGCGGGCAGCCCCGCGCTCAAGCCGGTGCGCACCGTCGGAAAGCTGACCGACGTCTCCTGGTTCGACCGGACTCGCGACGGCCGGATCCTGTACGTCACCAACGAAAACGAGGGCGCGGAGACCGGCACGGTGTCCGCGCTGGACATCTCCGACCCGGCCCGGCCGAAGCTGCTCGGTTCGGTGTCCTCGAAGGGCGGTTCGCCCACGCACCTTTCGGTGCACCCGAGCCAGAAGTACGTGCTGGCCGCCAACTACGACTCCGGCAGCGTCGTGGTGCTGCCGATCAAGTCCGGCGGCAAGCTCGGCGCGGCCACCGACCTGCAGCAGCACCAGGGCAAAGAGCCGCACGCGCACCAGGTGGTGACCGATCCGTCCGGCAAGTGGGTGCTGGCGGTCGACCTCGGCACCGACTCGGTGTACGTCTACTCGTTCGACACCGGCAAGGGAAAGCTGAAGCTGCACAAGCAGATCACCCTCCCGGCCGGGGCGGGACCGCGGCACCTCGCGTTCCACCCGAACGGCAAATTCGCCTACGTCGCCCAGGAACTGCGGCCGGAGGTCACGGTCGCCAGCTGGGACGCCGCCACCGGAACGTTCAAGCCGATCGCCGTGGTGCCCGCGGTTCCGCCGGGCAGCACCGGCGAGCTGTTCCCCGGCGAGATCACCGTGTCGCGCGACGGGAAGTTCGTCTACGCCACCGTGCGCGGCCCCAACACCATCGCCGCCTTCACCGTCGCCGACGGCGGAGCCAAGCTCACCCTGGTCTCCTCGGCGCCGTCGGGAGGCAACTGGCCGCGGCATCTCGCGCTGGACCCGGACGAGAAGTGGTTCTACGTGTCCAACCAGCGCTCCGGCACCGTCGCCTGGCTGCCGCGCGACCCGGCGACCGGCCTTCCCGGAAAGTCCGCGGGCTCGCTCGCGGTCCCGAACGTCAACTCCGTCTTCTTCGTCTGAGAAAAACCGGGGCTGGCACGCCGCACAGCCCCGTCTTTTCCGGTCTCCGACCGGTCCCCGCGACAGGAGTCACCGATGAAGCTGCGTTCTGTCCTGCCCGCTGTCGCCGCGCTGGCGTTGCTCGCCGCGTGCGCGCCCACCCAATCCGGCCCGGCCGCCTCCGGCGGCAACCAGACCGACGGCACGCTCCGGGTCTGGCTGTTCGACGAAGCCAACCGCGCGCCGAAGGAAGCCGCGGTCAAGGAAGCGATCGCCGAATTCGAGGCCAGCCACGCCGGCGTCAAGGTCGACGTGCAGTGGGTCCCGGTCGAAGGCCGCGCGGACAAGTTCTCCGGCGCGTTCAACGACCCGTCCAACGCCCCCGACGTCGCCGAATTCGGCAACACCGACGTCGCCAGCTACGCGCAGACCGGCGCGTTGTCCGACCTCACCAAGGACATCTCGAACTGGTCGGACGGCAAAGACCTGCTTCCTTCCGTTGTGGACACCGCCAAGGCGAACGGCCAGATCTACGGCATTCCCTGGTACACCGGCATCCGCGCGTTGTACTACCGCACCGACGTCTTCGCCGAACTCGGCCTCAAGCCGCCCGCGACGCTGGCCGAGCTGACCGAGGACGCGCGCAAGATCCGCGAGAAGAAGCCGGATCTGTACGGCATCGCCACCGGCGGCAAGTACACCTACGCGATGCTTCCGTTCCTCTGGGCCAACGGCGGCGAGCTGGCCGAACAGGACAATGGCAAGTGGACGTCCACTGTGGACTCGCCGCAGGCCAAGGCCGGGGTCACCGCGTACGCGAACCTGATCAAGGACGACATCTGCCCGCCCGCCGCCTGCGCCAACCTCACCGGGACGCAGAGCGTCACCGCGTTCGCCGGCGGCAAGGCGGGCATGGTGATCGGCGGCGACTTCAACCGCAAGGCCGTCGAAAAGGGCGCGGTGAAGGGCAAGTACGCGATCATGCCGCTGCCCGGCGCCACTCCGGGCACGATCGCGCCCGCGTTCGCCGGCGGCAACCTGCTCGGCGTGTTCGGCGCCAGCCAGCGCCACGGCCTCGCGGTGCAGTTCGCCGAACTGCTGGCCGGCATCAAGTACCAGGAGAAGATGTACGCGGCGATGGGCAACCTGCCCACCCTCGCGTCGGTGCAGAAGAAGCTCGCCGCCAGCGACCCGACGCTGAAGGCCTTCGTGGACACGCTCGGCGCGGGCACGAAGTTCGTGCCGAGCACCCCGGCGTGGTCCAAGATCGACAGCCAGAACGTGCTCCCCACCGCCGTGCAGCAGATCGCGACCGGCGGCAAGGACGCGAACGCCGCGCTGGCCGACGCGGCCGCGGCGATGAACAAGAACTTCGGCTGACCCGTGGCCGCAGTTCGATCCGCGACCGCCCGCCGCGACGGCCGCGCCGCTCTGAGATATCTGCTGCCCGCCGGGATCCTGCTCGGCGCGCTGCTGGTGTACCCGATCTACCAGCTGGTCGTGATCTCGCTCTACGACTACGGCCAGCCGCAGGCGGCGGGCGCGGCCCCGCTGGTGTTCCTCGGGCTCGACAACTACGCGAACCTGCTCGCCGACGTCCAGTTCTGGACGGTGCTCGGCAAGACGGTCGGGTTCGCCGCCGCCTGCGTGGTCGGCAGCCTGGTCGTCGGCACGGCGCTGGCCGTGCTGGCGAGCCGGGTCCGCGCGTTCCCGCGCACGCTGCTGTTCCTGGCGGCGCTCGGCGCGTGGGCGACCCCGGCGATCGCCGGCTCGTATGTCTGGCTGTTCCTCTTCGACACCGATTTCGGCCTGGTCAACGAGGTGCTCGCGGGCATCGGGTTCACCGGGATGGAGCACCATTCCTGGACGTTCGGCACCTTCGGCACGTTCGGGCTGGTCGCCGCCGAGGTGATCTGGTGCTCGTTCCCGTTCGTGATGGTGACCATGTACGCCGGGATCAGCGGGGTGCCGAAGGAGATGCTGGAGGCCGCCGCGCTCGACGGCGCGTCGGTCTGGCGCACCTCGTGGTCGGTGGTCCTGCCCGCGGTGCGGCCGCTGCTGACCATCGCGACCGTGCAGTCGATCATCTGGGACTTCAAGGTGTTCACCCAGATCTACGTGATGACCAACGGCGGCGGCATCGCCGGGCGGAACCTGATCCTCAACGTCTACGCCTACCAGCAGGCGTTCGCCGGGCAGGAGTACGGGCTCGGCTCGGCGATCGGGGTCGTGATGACCTTGCTGCTGCTGTCGATCACCGGGCTGTACGTCCGGTCCCAGCGCCGGAGTGCCGCATGGCTGTGAAAGTCCGCCGCCCCGCGCGGCTCGTCGCCGAGATCGCGACCGTGGTGATCGCCGGGATCGTCGCGTTCCCGCTGTACTGGATGGTGCTCTCGGCGTTCAAACCGGCCGGGGAAATCCAGTCGGCGCATCCGAAACCGTGGACGTTCGCGCCTTCGCTGGACAGTTTCCAGCGGGTGCTCACGGTGTCCGGATTCGGCCGGTACTTCCTCAACAGCCTCGTCGTGGCTGTGGTCGTGGTGCTGCTGTCGCTGGTGTTTTCGTTCCTTTCCGCGGTGGCGCTCACCCGCTTCCGGTTCCGCGGCCGCGGCGTGCTGCTGGTGATGCTGCTGGTGGCGCAGATGGTGCCGGTGGAAGCGCTGACCATCCCGCTGTTCTTCCTGATGCGCTCGGTCGGCGGCACGGTGCCGGCGTTCGGGCTCAACGAACTGGGCTCGCTCGTGCTGGTGCACCTGGCGTTCAGCCTGCCGTTCGCGATCTGGATGCTGCGCGGGTTCGTCGCCGCGGTGCCCGCCGAACTGGAGGAAGCGGCCACTTTGGACGGTGCGTCGCGGATGCGGTTCACCTGGCAGATCCTCTTCCCGCTCGTCGCGCCCGGGCTCGTGGCGGTGAGCGTGCTCGCGTTCATCCACGCGTGGAACGATTTCCTGTTCGCCAAGACGTTCATCATCTCCAAGACCGAAAACCAGACTCTGCCGCAGGCGATCCTGGTGTTCTTCAAACCGGAGGACACCGACTGGGGCGCCGTGATGGCCTCGTCCACCCTGATGACGATTCCGGTGCTGGTGTTTTTCGTGCTGGTGCAACGGAGACTCGTCGGCGGGACGGCCGGAGCCGTGAAGGGATGACCATGTCCGGTTTCGAGACTCTCCTCCCCCGCCCGGTGTCCGCGGAAGCGGCGCCCGGCACCTGTCCGTGGCCCGCTCCGGTGGAGGTCCGCACCGCCGCGGAGCTCCCCGCCGAGGGCTACCGGCTCACTATCGCGCCCGACGGCGTCACGCTCGAAGCAGCCGACTCCGCGGGCGAGTTCTACGGCCGCCAGACCCTGCGCCAGCTGGCCGGCCCGGACGCGTTCCGGGCCGCCTCGATCCACAATGGACCGGTCGAGCTGCCGTGCGGGACGGTCACCGATCACCCGCTGTTCGCCTGGCGCGGCTGCCTTTACGACGTGGCCCGGCATTTCCGGACGAAAGCCGAGGTGCTGCGGTTCGTCGATCTGCTCGCCGCGCACAAGCTCAACGTGCTGAACCTGCACCTCGCCGACGACCAGGGCTGGCGGATCGAAACGCCGGAGTTCCCGCGGCTGACGTCCGTGGGCGGCTGGCGGAGATCGTCAATGGTCGGCAGGCACGACGGGCCGGAGCGCGACGGCCGCCCGCACGGCGGTTACTACACAGTGGACGATCTGCGCGAGATCGTCGCGTACGCCGCGACCCGGTCGATCACCGTAGTGCCCGAAGTGGACATTCCCGGCCACGCACGGGCCGCCATCACGGCGTACCCGGAACTCGGCCCGGCCAGCGAAACCCCTTGGGAGGTCTGGACTTCCTGGGGCATCAGCACCTCGCTGCTGGACCCGACGGAGTCCACTCTGGACTTCTTCCGCGCCGTCTTCGACCACGTGCTGGACATCTTCCCGTCGCCGGTGATCGCGCTCGGCGGCGACGAGGTGCCCGGCGCCACCGAGGCGCACCACCGGTTCGTCCGGGCGATCGCCGACCACCTCGTCGCGCGCGGCCGTACGCCGATGGGCTGGGACGAGGTCCTCGACGGCGGCGACCTGCCGGCCATGGTGATCGGCGTGTGGCAGGACCGCGAACGCGCCGCGCTGGCGCTGAAGGGCGGGCACGAAGTGGTGCTCTGCCCCGAGGACGGCGTGTACCTCGACCACCGGCAGAGCGACCACCCGGACGAACCGATCCCGGTCGGATACCTGCAGGATCTCGAACACTTCTACGGTTTCGAGCCCGAGTCCGGGCCGCGCGTGCGCGGAATCCAGGCGCAACTGTGGTCCGAGCACCTGGACACCGTGCGGCGCACGGATTACGCGGCCTTCCCGCGGCTGTCGGCGTTCGCCGAGGTCGCGTGGAGCAGCGGACCGCGCGACTACGCGGAATTCCTGCCCCGGCTGCGCGACCACCACCTGCCGCGGCTGGACGCGCTCGGCGTCGAGTACCGGCCGCTGGAGGGTCCGCGGCCGTGGCAGACCCGGCCGGACGCGCCGGGCCGCCCTCGCTGATCCCCGCGGTTTTCGTCTCCGCGAAGCGGCTCGGCTTCGGTGCGCCCGAAGCCGAGCCGTATAGGTCGTTATACGCCAGCCGGGCCGAGGAAGGTCCCACCGGTGGCGTCGACGACCTGCCCGGTGACCCACCGCGAATCCGCCGAAGCGAGAAACGCGACCACGTCGGCGATGTCGGCCGTTTCCGCGACCCGTCCGAGCGCCGATGCGCCCGCCATCCCCGCGCGCATCCGCTCGTCAGCGAACATGTGCGCGGTCCGGTCGGTCGGCGTCGGGCCGGGGGCGACGCCGTTCACCGTGATCCCCCGCTCCCCGAGTTCCTGCGCCAGGCTGCGGGTGAACACGTCGAGCGCGCCCTTCGTCATGCTGTAGGCCAGCTCGAACGGCAACGCGATGCGCGTGTCCGCGGACGAGATGTTGACGATCCGGCCGCCGTCCCGCAGCACCGGCAGCAGGCGCTGCACCAAGAAAAACGGTGCCTTCACGTTCACCGCGAACACCCGGTCGAACTCCTCGGCCGTGGTCGCGGCGATCGAACCGGCGCCGGTCGCCGCGTTGTTGACCAGGATGTCCAGCGCGACCTCGCCGGCGCGGGCGCGCAACTCCGCCGACAGACGATCGACCAGCGTCTCCGCGTCCCCGTCGACCCCCAGCGTCGCCTGCACCGCGAACGCTCGCCCGCCTTCGGACTCAATAGCCGCGACGGTGTCCTTGGCCGCGGTCTCGTCGCTGCCGTAGTGCACGGCGACCAGCGCACCGTCGTGCGCCAGCCGCGTCGCGATGGCCCGGCCGATGCCCTTGCCGCCGCCGGTGACCAGTGCGACCTTCTGCGTCATTTCTTGCTCCCCTTGAGTGTGAACTGCGATGTCCACACCTTCGGGGAGCCCGCTTACCGTCCGCGCACGAAGCGCTGACGGGTCCGGTCAGCGCTCAGCCAGGCTTCAGCCGGTACCAGACCTCCGGCCGCCCGACCTGCCCGTATCGCGGTTCGCGCTGGGCCAATCCGTTGTCCGCCAAGTACTCCAGGTACCGCCGCGCGGTGACCCGGGACGCCCCGATCGCGCTCGCCGCACCCCCGGCGGACAGGCCTTCGCCGGCCCCGGCGAGCGCGTCGGTGATCGCGTCCAACGTCTCCGCGCTCATGCCCTTCGGCAGCGGCGCGGCCTCGGTGGTGCGCAGCGTGCCGAGCGCACGGTCGATCTCCGCCTGCCCGCTGACCTCGCCGGACGCCTCGCGGAACGACGCGTAACGCTCCAGCTTGTCCCGCAGCGACGCGAACGTGAACGGCTTCAGCAGGTACTGCACCACACCGACCGAGACCGCCGCCTTGACCAGGGCGAGGTCGCGCGCGGACGTCACCGCGATGACGTCGATCGGCAGCCCGGCCGCGCGCAGCGAACGGCAGACGGCGAGACCGTGCGTGTCCGGCAGGTAGAAGTCCAGCAGGACCAGGTCGACGGGTTCGCGCTCGCAGAACCGCAGCGCCTCGCCGCCGGAATGCACCACCCCGGCGACCGCGAAACCGGGCAGCCGCTCGACGTACAGCCGGTGCGCCTCGGCCGCCACCGGCTCGTCTTCCACCACCAGAACCCGGATCACGCCGGCTCCTCCTGCCTCGGCAGCCGCACGGTGAACACCGCGCCGCCGTCGCGTCCGACGTCGATGGCGCCGCCGTACCGCCGGACCGCCTGCGCGACCAGCGCCAGCCCGAGACCGTGCTCGTCCCCGGCCTTCGTCGACCAGCCCCGGCGGAACATCTCTCCCACCGCCTCCTCCGGCACGCCCGGGCCGTTGTCCGCGACGCGCAGCAGCAGACCGTCCTCTCCCGACCGCGCGGTGACCACCACCGACGGCCGCGCGACGGATTCCCGCACCACCGCGTCGATTCCGTTGTCGATGAGGTTGCCGAGGATCGTCACCAGGTCCCGTCCGGCGACGCCGGGGCCGAGGTCGTCGATCATCGTGTCCGGCGTGATGGTGAGCTCCACGCCGCGTTCGCTCGCCTCCGCGGCCTTGCCGAGCAGCAACGCGGCCAGCACCGGTTCGGCGACCGCGCTCATCACGCGGTCGGTGAGTTCCTGTGCCAGCGCGAGTTCGGCGGTCGCGAACTCCACGGCGTCCTCGGGACGGCCGAGTTCCACCAGCGACACGACGGTGTGCAGCCGGTTCGCGGCCTCGTGGGCCTGCGAACGCAGCGCTTCGGCGAGGCTGCGCGCGGTGGTCAGCTCGCCGGTGAGCGTCTGAAGTTCGGTGTGGTCGCGCAGGATCACGACGGTCCCCTGCGCGCGTCCGCCGGAACTGACGAGCGTCGTGCTCACGACCAGCACCCGCGAATCCGTCAGGTGCAGTTCCTCGGTGCGGTTTTCCGGCGCGGTGAACGCCGCCGCCAGCTCGGGCGGCAGCCCCAGCTCGGCGAGCGGGCGCCCGACCGGGTCGCCGCTGAGCCCGAGCAACGTGCGGGCGCCGTCGTTGCACAGCCCGACCCGGCCGTCGCGGTCGACCAGCAGCACGCCCTCGCGGACCGAATGCAGCACCGCTTCGTGGTACTCGAAGAGGTTGCTCAGCTCAGCGGGAGCGACGCCGCGCGTCTGCCGTTTCAGCCGCGCGCTCACCAGCCAGCCCCCGCAGGCGCCCACGAGCAGTACTGCCGCCGCGACGCCGAGCAGCGGCCAGACGCGCTCCCGCAGCTCGGCCGAGATCGCCGCGATCGTGATGCCCACCGCGACGAGCGCGACCACCCGATGCCGCGAGTCGAACACCGGCACCACCACGCGCACCGACGGGCCGAGCGAACCGGTGTAGGTCTCCGACACCACGCCGCCCTGCTGGGCCGCTTCGATGTGCCCGAGGAACGGCTGGCCGATCAACGCCGGATTCGGGTGGGTGTAACGAATTCCTCGCGGCGACATGATCGTCACGAAGTCCACGCGCGTGTCCGCGAGCACCCGCTGCGCGTACGGCTGCAGCGTCGCGGCCGGGTCGGGCCCGGCCGCCGCGCGCGCGACGTCCGGCGCGTCGGCGACCGAGCGGGCCACCGCGAGCGTCTGCTCCCCGGCCCGGTCGGTCGTCGTGCGCCGGGCGTCGAGATAGGCGATAGTGATCCCGCCGGAGACGAGCACGAGCAGGACCGCCAGCTGCAGCGCCAGCAGCTGACGGGCCAGGCTCCAGCGGCTCGTCCGGATCCGGGGGGTCGGGGGCACCCGCTCATACCAGCACACGCCCTCCTCCGGCGGCACTCCGGCGCCGCGGCCGGAAAGTCCACACCGGACTCCTCCCGCCGCGAACTCAATGAACACAACGGTGACGCCAGTCATATCCGCCCCGCATAGTGACCCGCGTTCCACCCCACCGAGCTGGAGGCAACGGTGCCGACACCGACCCCCGAGGCGGCCGCGCCCAGGCGCGACCGCACGCGTTACCTGTACCTGGCCGTGATCGCCGCCGTCGTGCTGGGCGTCGCGGTCGGGCTGCTCTGGCCGTCCGTCGGCAAGAGCCTCGCCCCGCTGGGCACCGGCTTCGTCAACCTGATCAAGATGATGATCTCGCCGATCATCTTCTGCACCATCGTGCTGGGCATCGGCTCGGTCGCGAAGGCGGCGAAGGTCGGCAAGGTCGGCGTCACCGCGCTGGTCTACTTCATCGTGATGTCGACGTTCGCGCTCGCGATCGGGCTCGTCGTCGGCAACCTGCTGCACCCGGGCAGCGGCCTGCACCTCAACCCGGCCGACGTGTCGAAGGTGCACCAGCAGGCCAAGGGCGAGGGCGGCGTCGACTTCCTGCTCGGCATCATCCCGAAGACGTTCGTGTCCGCGTTCACCGAGGGCCAGGTGCTGCAGACGCTGCTGGTGGCGTTGCTGGCCGGGTTCGCGCTGCAGAAGCTCGGCAAGCGCGGCGAGCCGATCCTGCGCGGCATCGAGCACATCCAGCGGCTGGTGTTCCGCATCCTGTCGATGATCATGTGGGCCGCCCCGGTGGGCGCGTTCGGCGCGATCGCCGCGGTCGTCGGCGCGACCGGCTGGGGCGCGCTGCGCAGCCTGCTGGTGATCATGCTCGGCTTCTACCTGACCTGCCTGGTGTTCGTGTTCGGCGTGCTGGGCGCGGTGCTGTGGCTCGGCGCGCGGGTCAACATCTTCAGCCTGCTGCGGTATCTCGGCCGCGAATTCCTGCTGATCCTCTCGACGTCCTCTTCGGAATCCGCGCTGCCGCGGCTCATCGCGAAGATGGAGCACCTCGGCGTCAGCAAGCCGGTCGTCGGCATCACGGTGCCCACCGGGTACTCGTTCAACCTCGACGGCACCGCGATCTACCTGACGATGGCGACGCTGTTCATCGCCACCGCGCAGGACCAGCCGCTCGCGCTCGGCGAGCAGATCACGTTGCTGCTGTTCATGATCATCGCGTCGAAGGGCGCGGCGGGCGTGAGCGGCGCCGGCATCGCGACGCTGGCCAGCGGCCTGCAGTCGCACCGGCCGGAACTCGTCGACGGCGTCGGCTTCATCCTCGGCATCGACCGGTTCATGTCCGAGGCCCGCGCGCTGACGAACTTCGCCGGCAACGCGGTCGCGACCGTCCTCATCGGATCGTGGATGAAGGAGTTCGACCGCGACCGCTCGCGGCAGGTGTTCGCCGGCCAGGCGCCGTTCGACGAAGCGACCCTGCTCGACGACAAACCGGCCGAACCCGCTCAGCCGGCCCCGGCGAGCGCCTGAAACGCGGTCCGGGCCCGGGTCCCTTCCCCTCGGGCGCGGACTGTTCCGGCGCCGCGGCCGTGCGCGTCCCCCGTGCGCACGGCCGCGGCGCCTTTCCAGTTCAGCAAGCGGTGCGGCCGTCGTAGCTCTGCCGCGAAACCGCGATCGCCTCGCGGTGCCGCTCCGCCCAGTCGACCAGCCCGGACAGCGAGTCGTACAGCTCGCGCGCCATTTCGGTGGCCTCGTACTCGACCCGCGGCGGCACCGTCGGGTAGACCGTGCGCGTGAGCAGGCCGTCGCGCTCCAGGTTCCGCAGGGTGAGCGTGAGCATGCGGCGGCTGATCCCCTGCACCGAGCGTTCGAGTTCGGTGAACCGCACCGGACCGCGCGTCGCCTCCAGCAGGATGCCGATCACCCACTTCCCGCTGATCCGGTTCACGACCTCCATCACCGTGCACACCGCGAATTTCGCCGGGTCGAAGTCCGTGGCCTCGCCGGTCACAGCGATGTTCCCCTGGGACATGAAAGTGCCTCCTTCCGCGCCGGTCCATGGTCACACATGATGGGCGCTGTAACAAGAGATGCCCTGGCTGCGACCAGCGGAAACTCTCCCCAGTGCCGGTTATGGAGGACTTTGTCATGCCCGAAACCGCTCGGCATCGCGGCGCGGCGCTCGCCGTGCTGTCCGCCGCCTCGCTGATGGTGGTGCTGGACAGCTCGATCGTCGCGGTCGCCCTGCCGGTGATCCAGACCGACCTCGGGTTCAGCGCGCCCGGGCTGGCCTGGGTGGTCAACGCCTACCTCGTCGCGTTCGGCGGCCTGCTCCTGCTGTCCGGCCGCCTCGGCGACCTGGTCGGCCGGCGGCGGGTGTTCCTCGCCGGCCTCGTCGTCTTCACCGCAGCTTCGCTGGCCGCCGGGCTTTCGCCGAACGCCACCGCGCTGGTGGTCGCGCGGTTCGTCCAAGGCGTCGGCGGGGCCCTGGCGTCCGCGGTCGTGCTGGGCATGATCGTGACGCTCTATCCCGAGCCGCGCGCCCGCGTCCGCGCGATCGGCGTGTACAGCTTCACCCAGGCCGCGGGCGCTTCGATCGGCATGGTCGCGGGCGGCGCGCTCACCCAGGGCCTCGACTGGCACTGGACCTTCTACATCAACCTGCCGATCGGCGTCGCCGCGCTCGTCCTGACTCCGCTGGTGGTCGCGTCCGACCGCGGGCTCGGCCTGCGCACCGGCATCGACGTCCTGGGCGCGCTGCTGGTCACCGCCGGGGTGATGCTGCTGGTGCTGGGCATCGTGCAAGCCGGCGATGCCGGGTGGACCTTCCTCACCATCGCGACGCTGGTCGCCGCGGTCGGCCTGCTCGTGCTGTTCCTGCTGCGCCAGGCCCGGACGCGAACCCCGTTGCTGCCGCTGCGGTTGCTCCGGGTGCGCGCGATCAGCGGCGCCAACCTGACCATGGTCGTGATGGTCGCCGGGTTCCTGGGCTTCCAGTTCGTCACCGCGCTGTACCTGCAGCAGGTCCTCGGGTTCGACGCGCTCACCACCGGTTTCGCCTTCGTCCCGACGCCGGTCATGATCGCCGCGTTCTCGCTCGGCCTGGCCGACTGGCTGAACACCCGCTTCTCCCCGCGCGCGGTGCTGGTCGCCGGTCTGCTGACGGCGTCGGTCGCTTTCCTGTACCTGACCCAGGTCCAGACCTCGGGCGGCTACGCCCTGCACGTGCTGCCGTCGCTGATCCTGATGGGCGCCGGGGCCGGGACGGCCATCCCGGCGCTGATGGGCTTGGCGATGTCCGCCGCGACCCCCTCCGACTCCGGCGTCACGTCCGGCTTGATCACCACGACCCAGCAGGTCGGCGGCGCGCTCGGAACCGCCGTGCTGGCCACCGCCGCGGCGACCCGGACTGCCGAGCTGCTGGGCGGAGGCGCTTCGGAAAAGGAGGCGCTGGCGTCGGGATTCCGGGTGGCTTACGGCTTCAGCGCCGGGCTGACCGCGCTCGCCGCGATCCTCGCCGCGGTGCTCCTGGGCCGCCGAGCCGCCGCGGCTCCGGCCGGCGCCGCCGCCGAACCGGTCGCATCCTGACCCGGTGCGTCGTGAGCGGCGATGCCGGTGAGAACCGGGATCGCCGCTCACGAGTCCTCGGCGCTAAGCCGCTCGCCCGGTCGCCGCGAGGTAGCCGGTCAGCCCGTGGTGGCCCCGCCGCATCATCCACGCGTGATTGGCGCGGAAGAACGGCCGGGCCACCACGTCCAGCCTGCGCAGCAACGGTTTCCGCACCTGGACGTGCTGCGTGATCTCCAGCCGGGAGCCCCCGTCCTCGGCGTGGATCGCGCCGGCGAGCGTCCCGTCGAGATCCCCGCTCAGCCGGACCCGCACCCGCAGTCCCGCCGCGTCCTGCTGCTCCCGGTGCATCGCGACGACGATCCGGTACGGCAGCCGGGACCGGCAGACGATCCGGGCGGTGTCGTCGTCGACCTGGTGCACCGACTGGACGTCCGGCCACCACCGCGGATACGACTCCAGGTCGACGATCGCGTCGAACACCCGTCCCGGCACCGTCGGCAGCCACCAGTCGCTGCGGAACGAATACTCGGCTTCCCTCTTTTTCTCGAGGACCACTGCCGCCCCTCTCTCCCGATCAGCGGAACGCGCGCTTGTCGATCTTGACCGCCGTTTCCTAGGCTGGCCGCTCCTGGGGTACGCCGCCGCCTGAACTCCTCGAGGAGGCCTGCCGTGCCGATCATCGCCCGCACCGCCGTAGCCGCGCTGGCGGCCGCGACGCTCGTCGGCTGCGGGTCGTCCCCGCCCGCGCCCGCCTTCACCGCGACCCTCACCTCGCCCACGAACGTCGTCCTGCACTGGCCGTCGGATCCGGCCGCGGCGGGCTACCTCCTCGAATACGCGAACGCCGCCGACGGCCCGTGGACCGCGCTGCAGTACCTCCCGCCCGGCCAGACTTCTTACACCCACCCGAACCTGATCCCGGAAACGCCGTTCTACTACCGGATCCGGTCTTTCGCAGGCCCAGTGTCGGCGACCGTCACGTTGGGCGCTGCTTCTCCGCCCGGCACCGCTGCCCCGCCCGGCACCGCTGCCCCGCCGTCCGCCCCGGCCGATCTCACCGCGACGGCCGCTCCGGACCAGAGCCTGCACTTCGCCTGGACCGACCGCTCCGCCGACGAAGCCGGTTTCCTGCTGGAGATCCGCCGCCCGGGCGCCCCGGAGTTCGCCCCGGTCGAGGTGACCGATCCCAACGCGACGCAGTGCGCGCTGTCGCTTCTGCCCGGCGAACAAGGCTCGGCTTTCCGGGTCCGCGCCCTGTCCTACGGTCCGCTCTCCCCGGTCGTCGAACGCACCACCGGAAAGGACTGACCCTCCCGCCGCACAGCGAAAAGCCGCCCGGCACAGGGACGGACGGCTTTTCACGGCTCGGCTTCGAGCGGGTCAGGCGGGGTTCAGCACCTGCGCGAGGAACTCGCCGGTGTAGCTGCCCTCCGTGGCCGCCACCTGTTCCGGGGTGCCCTCGGCGATCACCATTCCGCCGCCGGAGCCGCCTTCCGGGCCCATGTCGATGATCCAGTCGGAGGTCTTGATCACGTCGAGGTTGTGCTCGATCACGATCACCGTGTTGCCCTTGTCCACCAGGCCGTTGATCACGCCGATCAGCTTGCTGATGTCCTCGAAGTGCAGGCCGGTGGTCGGCTCGTCGAGGATGTAGACGGTCTTGCCGGTGGAGCGCTTCTGCAGCTCGCTCGCCAGCTTGACGCGCTGTGCCTCGCCGCCGGACAGGGTCGGCGCGGGCTGGCCCAGCCGGACGTAGCCGAGACCGACGTCGACGAGGGTCTGCAGGTGCCGGTGGATCGCCTTGATCGGCTCGAAGAACTCGGCCGCCTCCTCGATCGGCATGTCCAGCACGTCGGACACCGTCTTGCCCTTGTAGTGCACCTCGAGCGTTTCCCGGTTGTACCGGGCGCCCTTGCACACCTCGCACGGGACGTAGACGTCCGGCAGGAAGTTCATCTCGATCTTGATCGTGCCGTCGCCCGCGCACGCCTCGCAGCGGCCGCCCTTGACGTTGAACGAGAAGCGGCCCTGCTGGTAGCCGCGGACCTTCGCCTCGGTGGTGGCCGCGAACAGCTTGCGCACGTGGTCCCACACGCCGGTGTAGGTGGCCGGGTTGGACCGCGGCGTGCGGCCGATCGGCGACTGGTCGACGCGCACCAGCTTGTCGACGTTGCCGAGGCCGTTGACCCGGGTGTGCCTGCCCGGGACCTGGCGCGCGCCGTTGAGCTTGTTCGCCAGCACCTGCGCGAGGATGTCGTTGACCAGCGTCGACTTGCCGGACCCGGACACGCCGGTGATCGACACGAGGCAGCCGAGCGGGAACGACACGTCGATGCCGCGCAGGTTGTGCTCGCGCGCGCCCACCACGGTGAGCTGCCGCTTCTTGTCGACCGGCCGCCGGATCGCCGGCACCTCGATCCGCCGCCGCCCGGACAGGTACGCGCCGGTGATCGAGTCCTTGTTCTTGAGGATCTTCTTGTACGGGCCGCTGTGCACGATGTGCCCGCCGTGCTCGCCCGCGCCCGGGCCGATGTCGACCACCCAGTCGCTGGCCCGGATGGTGTCCTCGTCGTGCTCGACCACGATCAGCGTGTTGCCGAGGTTGCGCAGCCGGGTGAGCGTCTCGATCAGCCGGTGGTTGTCGCGCTGGTGCAGGCCGATCGACGGCTCGTCCAGCACGTACAGCACGCCCACGAGACCGGAGCCGATCTGCGTCGCCAGCCGGATGCGCTGCGCCTCGCCGCCGGACAGGGTGCCGGACGCGCGGTCGAGCGACAGGTAGTTGAGGCCGACGTCGAGCAGGAAGCGCAGCCGCGCCTGGATTTCCTTCAGCACCGCGCCGGCGATCATCGCCTCGCGCGGGCCGAGGACCAGCTCGTCGAGGAACTCCGAGGCCTCCGCGATGGACAGCGCGCAGACCTCGGCGATCGACCGGTCGCCCTGCGTCGTGTGCTCCAGGGTGACCGCGAGGATCTCCGGCTTGAGCCGCGTGCCCTGGCAGGCCGGGCACGGCACCTCGCGCATGTAGCCCTCGTACCGCTCGCGCATGTACTCCGAGTCGGTCTGCTCGAGGCGCCGCTCCAGGAACGGGATGACGCCCTCGAAGGCCGCGTAGTACGAGCGCTGCCTGCCGTACCGGTTGCGGTAGCGGACGTGCACCTGCTCGTCGACGCCGTGCAGCACCGCCTTCTGCACCCGGGCGGGCAGCCGCCGCCACGGCGTGTCCATCCGGAACCCGACCGCCTCCGACAGCGATTCCAGCAGCCGCAGGAAGTAGTCGGCGCTCTGCCCGCCCGCCCACGGGGCGATGGCCCCCTCGGCGAGCGACAGCTCGTCGTCGGGCACCACCAGTTCCGGGTCGACCTCCTTGCGGATGCCGATGCCGGTGCACTCGGGGCACGCGCCGTAGGGCGAGTTGAACGAGAACGACCGGGGCTCGAGGTCCTCGATCGCCAGCGGGTGGCCGTTGGGGCAGGCCAGGTTCTCGGAGAAGCCGCGCACGCGGTGCGGGTCGTTCTCGTCGAGGTCGACGAAGTCGAGTTCGACCAGGCCGTCGGCCAGCCGCAGCGCGGTCTCCACCGAGTCGGTGAGCCGCTGCCGGGCGCTGGTCTTGACCGTGAGCCGGTCGATCACCACGCCGATCTGGTGCTTTTCCTGTTTCTTCAGCTTCGGCGGGTCGGTGAGCGGGTGCACCGTGCCGTCGACGACCACGCGCGCGTAGCCCTGCTGCTGCAGGTTCTGGAACAGGTCGAGGTACTCGCCCTTGCGCCCGCGCACGACCGGCGCGAGCACCTGGAACTTCGTGCCCTCGGGCATCTCCAGCACCTGGTCGACGATCTGCTGCGGGGTCTGCTTGCTGATCGCCTCGCCGCACTTGGGGCAGTGCGCCTTGCCCGCGCGGGCGTAGAGCAGCCGCAGGTAGTCGTAGACCTCGGTGATGGTGCCGACGGTCGAGCGCGGGTTGCGCGACGTCGACTTCTGGTCGATCGACACCGCGGGCGAGAGGCCCTCGATGAAGTCGACGTCCGGCTTGTCCATCTGCCCGAGGAACTGCCGCGCGTACGCCGACAGCGACTCCACGTACCGCCGCTGCCCCTCGGCGAAGATCGTGTCGAAGGCCAGGCTCGACTTGCCCGACCCGGACAGGCCGGTGAACACGATCATGCTGTCGCGGGGCAGATCGAGATCCACGCCGCGGAGGTTGTGCTCGCGCGCTCCGCGAACAACGAGGCGATCAGCCACGCCTTCGTTCCTTCCGTCGTTCTGCTCGGTGGCCCGCCGGGAGATCCGGTGCCGGCGGACGTGCCCAGGGTAGGGACGACCACCGACAAAAACCGGACCGCACGCGTTCTGCCTGGGCTTTTCCGCTCTCCGGGGGCCGGGGGAAGCGGCCCGCGGCGGGGTCGCCGGACGCTGTCGGAGGCCCCGCGCGGCAGAGCGGACGCGCGGGCTTGGCCCGGTTCCACGATACAGGTCGGCGAAGACCGCCCGGCCCGGGTGCACGCCCCCGGGAACCGGCGCGGGGCAGGGCCTTCCGGCGGTTTCGCGGAAAGTGTCGCCCCCTGCCGATACGTTCGGGGCCGTGGCGAGCGACGAAGCCGGAGCAGTGCGGATCTACGCGGCGGGGAAGGGCGGCGACACCCCGGGGCCGGGCGGCTGGTCCGCGCTGCTGGCCTACGGAGGGCATCGGAAAACCCTCACCGGCGGGTCCCCGGACGCAACTGCGGGCAGCATGGCCCTGACGGCGGCGATCGAAGCGCTGGAAAGCCTGAAACGGCCGGTCCGCGTGCACCTTTACAGCGACAGTGAGCATCTCCGCGCCACACTGGAGGGCCGGTCGTCCGACGCCCTCCTCCCCCGGCTTCGAGCCTGTGCCGCGCGCCACGAAATCTCCTGGCGCGAGGATCCGGCCGCCCGCGCCCAGCTCGCCGAACTGGCCGGCCTCGCGGCGGCGGCGCGCCCCACCCGACGCCCGCCCGCGCCGCCGGAGGACGACGAATGCCGCCACGGCATGACGAAGGCCTACTGCGCCGACTGCAGGCAACTCGACGCGGGCGTGCTGCGGACCGGCTACCGCACGGCAGGCGGCAGCGCGTACCACAACGACGCCGACTGCTACTGGCTGCGCAGGGGCCAGCAGCGGCAGGAGCGGATGGGGCGGAACACCCACGAGATCGTCCGGATCGCCTGGGCGTCGGTGATCCCGGGGGAACTCGCACCGTGCGAGCACTGCTGCACGCCGGAGTGGCTGCAGCGGAACCGGCGCGGGTGAGGGGTGAGCGATCCGCATGAGGCACCGGAACCCGCACCAGGCGAGCACTGCTGCACGACAGAACGGCTACAACCGGAACCAGCACTGCCGGGAACTCGATCGCGCTGCATGACCCACCGCACCCGGTCCCACGCGAACACCGCCGCACGACAGAACGACCGCAACCGAACCAGCACGCCCGACGCCTCAACCTCCCCACGCCCAGTCGACCCCGCACCACGCGAGCACCGCTGCCCGACGGAGTGGCGGCAACCGAACCGAAGCGGCCGAGAACTCAACCGCTCTGCATCACGCACCGCACCCGGTCGAACCGGCCCGCCGCGAGGTCGTCCTCGCGGATCAGCCAGTACAGGACGCCGACGTCGCCCCACGTGAGGCCCGCGTCGCCGTCGCTGTCGATCTGGGCGAGCAGGGTCCAGCGCAGCGCTTCGTCGGCGAGGTCGGACTCGCTCGCGTCGTCCGGCAGGACCGCCGCGGCGACCTCGTCCTCCGGCGGTCCCTGGACCGGCCACGAACAGCCGCCGATCTGGTGGTACGGCGCGGCCGACGACTCCCGGAGCCGGTCGAAGAACTCCTCGGACCAGTTGTCCGGGTCGGAGAGCGGGAGCCCGTCGCGGGCGAGCGTGCGGCGCAGCACCTCCTGCTGCGAGTTCGGGAACGTGCCGGTGATCTCCCCGGACACCTCCGCCCGCGGATAGGCCTCGACCCCTTCCGGCGCGGCCCGTTCCGCGGCCTCGGTTCCGGCCGGGACGAAAACGACCCCGCCGAGCGAGGTCAGGTCGACCGGGCCCTGCGCCTCGAACCAGTCGTCGCAGTAGAAGAACAGCAGCGAACCCGACGCAGGCAGCTCGATCCCGCCGGGCACCCGGGGCAGCGCCGCGCAGTCGACGGACGCGACGAAGTTCATCGGCAGCTCGTCCCGCCAGACTGGCCACTCCGCGTCCGCGGGCAGCGCGGGATCGCCGCCGAGACAGCCGACGCGCGCGCCGTTCCCGCCGGTGGTCAGCCGCACCGCGGGCCGGAACAGGGTTTCCCACGCCTCGGCCACGTCCGGCGGAAGGTTCTCGCGCGCCAGCTCGGCGAGCGGGTCGAGCCAAGAGGTCATGGGGAGATCTTGACAGCAAGCACCGACAGAAACGGCCGCATGGGCGACGCGCGGGTGATCCGGCTACGGTGGGGACTCGTGAACATCGCCGACACGTACACCGGACACGTCGAACCGGGCGGCGACGCCGCCCGCCGGACGCTGGACGGCCTCACCATCACCAAGCTCTCCGTTGGCCCGATGGACAACAACGCGTACCTGCTCGTGTGCCGCGAGGAGAACGAAGCGCTGCTGATCGACGCGGCCAACGACCCGGAACGCATCTCGGACCTGATCGGCCACGGCCCCGACCGGCCCGCGCTGCGCACCGTCGTGACGACCCATCAGCACCCCGACCACTGGCAGGCGCTCGGCGCGGTGGCCGGAGCGAACGGCGCGAACACCGCGGCGCACCCGCTGGACGCGGAACCGCTGCCGATCCCCCCGGATTTCCTGGTCGAACACGGAGACACCCTGAAGGTCGGCGCGGTGACCCTGGAAGTGATCCACCTGCGCGGCCACACGCCCGGGTCGATCGCGCTGCTGTACCGGGACCCGAACGGCCACGGGCATTTGTTCACCGGGGATTCGCTCTTCCCGGGCGGGGTCGGGAAGACTTCTTCGCCGGAGGACTTCACGTCGCTGCTGAACGACGTCGAGAAGCGGATTTTCGACGAACTGCCGGACGACACGTGGTTCTACCCGGGCCACGGGGACGATTCGACGCTGGGAGAGCAGCGGCCGCACCTGACCGAGTGGCGCGAACGCGGCTGGTGAGCTAAGGGCTTCCAGGGGAGGGGAGAACCACGTGGCCATCGAATCGGCGGCGCTCAAGATCGGCAGTGCGATCGCACAGACCGCAGCGAAGATATGGCTGCGGTCGCGAAGCTCCGCCGAGGAACGGAGCATGACACTGGTCCAATTGACTGGCGCGCGAGGCTTGGGCATCCTCCCGCAACGGCGGCTCAACCGGCAGCTTGACCAGCTCGCCGAAACAATCGCACAGCGGCTCGAGCCGCTGTGCGATCAAGAATTCCGGCGGCTTGCCGAACACGACAGGCTGGCCGCACTGGACGCCGTCGCGTTGACCCTGGAAACGGCCGATCTGAGCGACTCCCGCCTCCTGCAGGTAGCGGTTTCCGCACCAGAGGTGGAGCAGCTCGCGGCTCCCGCGGCGACAGCCGTTCTCGCGAAGGCGGAGCTCGGAGAAGCTGGCGAGCAGTTCTACCGAGTGGTGCTCAGGGAGGCGATCGCCCACCTGACGGAAGTGATCGTCACGCTGCCGAGCTTCCAGAACCGCGCATTGCGCGAGATCCTCGAGCGCGAGACTGAGATCATCGACCTTCTCCGCGGCATCTTCGACCGGATGCCCGAGCGTGAGGTGTTGAAGACCGCGGACGCCTCGGGCGAATTCGAACTGGAGTACCGGAGGGAAGTTGCCCGCAAACTGGACCAGGTCGAACTGTTCGGCGTTACCACCTCGAGGCCGACCCGGCGGTATCCGCTGAGCGTTGCCTACATCGGGCTCATGGCATCTGCCCATGATCTTTCCGACGGGCTGGACGAAGACGAAACCGTCGAGGCGACCCTGTCCGGAAGCTTCCGCACGGTCATCCGCGGCGAAGCCGGATCAGGCAAAACGACCCTGCTGCGCTGGCTCGCGGTCCGGGCCGCACAGCACAAGCTGGAATCCGCCCTCTCGTCATGGAACGGGCTCGTCCCGTTCTTCGTGCAGCTTCGGCGCCACGCCGGGCGGAAGATGCCCGGCGTCGTGCAACTGCCCGTGGAAACAGCTTGGACTCTGCGCGATCGCATGCCGCCGTCCTGGGCGTTCGACGTGCTGCGTGCGGGTCGCGGCCTAGTGCTCATCGACGGGGTTGACGAGATCCCGCTGCACCAGCGCGACGAGGTCCGCGAATGGCTCTCGGACCTGGTAGGCGCCTTCCCGACCTCCCGGTACGTCGTGACCTCGCGCCCGCCCGCCATTGCCGACGACTGGCTGGAGGACTGCGGGTTCGCCGCAACGGACTTGCAGCCGATGAGCCGGTCCCACGTGCGCTCGTTCATCCAGCATTGGCACGAGGCGGTGGGCGCGGATTTCCTGCCCGAGGACAGGGCGGACCTCCGGCGATACCAAGGCTCGCTTCTGGCGGGCATCGACGGCAACCAGGCCCTGCGCTCTCTTGCCACCAATCCGCTTCTGTGCGCTCTTCTCTGCGCTTTGAATCACGACCGGCGTGCCCAGCTCCCGCACAGCAGGATGGAGTTGTACCGCACGGCGCTGGAGATGCTGCTGTACCGGCGCGACACCGAGCGCCGAGTACCGGACGCGGAATTGACGGGATTGTCCCCCGCCGAGCAGATGCTGGCTCTCGAAGACCTCGCGTACTGGTTCACGATCAATCAGCTGACGAACGCGGAGTCCGACCGGGTAGTGCGCCGGCTGGGCACCACAGTACGGGGTTTTTCAGGCCCAGCACAGGATCCGCACGAGGTCTACACCCATCTGCTGCTGCGCTCGGGGTTGCTTCGCGAGCACAGTGCGGGCCAAGTGGACTTCATTCACAAGACGTTCCAGGAATACCTGGCAGCGAAAAGGATCGTGGACACCGACTCGATCGAAATGCTTGCGCGGCGGGCCACCGACGACTCTTACCACGAGGTGATCGTCCTGGCGGTAGGGCATGCCCGGCAGAGGGAACGGGAACTTCTCCTGGAGCAGATCCTGCTCCAGGAGAACCGTCCGGGCATCACCGCCCCGCAGCGCAAGCAGTTGCGCGGCCTCGCCGTATCGTGCCTGGAGACCGCGACCCAGCTCAGCCCGTCGCTGCGGCAGCGGATCGTCTCGTGTTTCAGCGAGTTCATCCCCCCGAAATCGCCTGCGGACGCCCGAGTGCTGGCGATGGCCGGCGCAGACGTCTTGCCTTTGTTGAGGAAGACCAGTTCGCTCAGCGAATCGGAGGCGGCCGCGTCCGTGCACGCCGCCGCGCTCGTCCGAGGCCGCTCCGCGCTGCCGACGCTGGCCGCGCTCGCGCGCGACACGCGGCCGGCAGTGCTCCGAGAGCTCGTCCGGTCCTGGACTTACTTCGACCCGGTCGAATACGCCCGCGTCGTGCTGGCGCCGGCACCGCTCGGCAGCAGCGACGTGACTATCAGCGACCCGGCGGTCCTGCCCGGAGTCGAGCACCTTCCGTCGGGCCGACGGCTGAACTTCGATTTCACCGGCCCGCTCAGCGCTGCGGATCTGCGGGCTATCGGAGCTGCCAAGACGGTGACTTCGCTCCGGCTGACAAACGAGCCGATGTTGGAATCTCTCGATTTCCTGGCCGAGCACCCGACTCTTCGAGAGGTGGCGATCTCCCATGCGGCGGCGCTGCGCGACGTCTCCGCGCTGCCGACTCTCCGCCAACTGGTCTCTCTGTCGATCACGTCCTGCCCTCAGGTCTCGGCAGTCGAAGACATTCTTTCGTGCCAGCGATTGCGGAAACTCTCGACGAGCCGCGTCGTCGCGCGTGACGCTCGGAAGATGGTCGAACGCCTGCCGGCGCTGCGCTGGCTCGACCTCCGCTCGTGCTCGAGCCTCATGACGATCGGGGACCTCGGGGCGAACCCCGCACTGCGGCGGCTCGGCTTCGACGCTTGCGGCGAGCTTTCCGGGCTCGACGGCCTGGCTGGCTTTCCGGGACTGGTCTCCCTTTCCTTTCTCGATTGCCCATTGCTTCGGATCAGCGGACCGGAGCTTGCCGACTCGGCGATAGAATCGCTGACCCTGCGCTGGTGCGACACGGTCCGAAACCTCGAACCTCTGTGCGCGATGCCGAATCTGCGACGGCTGCATTTGCAAGGACTCGGCATCCCCGACCTCGGACCGTTGCGCGAACTGACGAAGCTGACTTCCTTGGCCGTATTGGACTGCCCGTGGGTGAACGATCTTCGCCCGCTGGCCGACTTGCCGGCATTACGCCACCTGAGCCTCCAACGAACCGGGACGCGTCTCGACCTCGGGCAGCTCGGCCCGAAAGAAGACCTCGCCATCGAGCACAGCGGAAACGCCTACAACACGAAAGGCCTTGGCGTCTCGACCACGGTCAGCATCGCGAAAGCGGACCGGGTGCCGGAGTGACCCCAAGCGCCGCCCTCGTCCGGCACGCTTTAGGCGGGCTTTCGCGGCGTCGCTGGTTCAGTCGGCCGGACGTCGGCTCAGGCCCGCTCGACCAGCGTTCCTACGTGCGGTTCGGATCGCGCGGCATCCGGAGCTCGACCTCGACGCCTCGCATCGTGAGCACGGTGAATGCTTCGCAGGTCACCTCGAGGTTTTGTTTCAAAAAGCCGTCGACAATACCTCGGTATCGCTCGGTCATCGCATAGGTGAGCTGGCCGACCCGCCGGCCGCCGAGACGAACCTCGATTGCCTCTCGCCCTCGGTATTTCCCTGTTCCTATTACACAAAAACCCAGTGAAGCTACGACTTCTCGGTACTGCCGTTTGCCAGTGGGCGCATATTCACGCAGCACGTCTTGATGCGCTTCTTCTTTGGTCACCGTGCACGACCAGTCGTTTCGAAGCAACACATCGCTCGCCGTGATCTCGGCAACCACCGCGTCCGCTGGCTCGCTATCGCCGCTCAATTCGCCGGGCCCAGCCAGATGCAAGTAGATCCCGTAATATTTGTCCCCGCCACCAGTAATTCGAGCCGGGCAGGTGCCGAGCACGCCTTTCACGCCAAGCTCAAGCAACTCCGGTTGATATTCCGCAGCCCGATCACGGGAAAGATAGCCGACTTTCACAGTTCTGCTTCCTGCCAGGACGTCGACCCGCACAGCATCCTCGTCCCAAGGATTTTCCGGCTCTGGAACCAGAACGGCTGTCACGGGAAGATGTTCTTCAAAGCCCGCGCCGATCCTCCTGCCACCGGCGACAAGCCGGAGCGCCTCCTGGTAGTAGCTCTCACCGACAACACCGAGCCGCCCGTCGTCTGACAGCGAAACAAGATCCACCTGCAAGTCGCTGAATTTCGGCGGTTCCGCGCCAGAATAATCAAGTGACTCCTGCTCGTTGTCATCCACGCTGCCGAAGCCGCGGTTCGTCAACTCCTCGAACCGTACGGGCGGTTCCGTGCCAGCACCCGCGGTCGACAACGACGTCGCAACGATCGTTGGCGCCCGCGCCGGCAAACCGAAAGTCTGAACTTCGAGGCGCTCGTACTGCTCAGGAGTACCCCGAGGTGCAGATCTCTTTCTGCGCGAGAAGGGCCACATAGGTCGCAACCTCCGACGTCGACAAGGCCTCCGGCGCACCTCACGTCGTTATCGGGCAACGTCTCGTTACTGCCGACAAATCCCCATGACACAACTGATGCGAATCCGAGACGTTCTGACCGGTGCCTCGGCAATGGTCGCTCAAGAGCAGACGGCGGAGACCAGCAGATCCCGCCAACGGGATTCAACCGCACCTGCGCACGGCGCGTTGCTCCGCGGCCCTCCGGGAGTACGCAGGCGGAGGTCAAATTTCGTGGCGTCGGATTCTGGAAGGAGTACGGCAGTGCAACTGTGGCCACGACGAAGCTTGCTCGGAGGATAGCGGGCAGCGCAGCACTGCTCATCGCCGGTTGCATGGCAAAGCAGCCAGGCCACTCTCGCTGCCTCTCTCCCTCCCAGCCCGGGGGCGCGCGTGATGATCATCCGGTTCGCTGGAAAGCCATCCGGTCAGGCTGGCCCGGAATGGGATCGCCGTGAACGGCAATCCCATTCCCACTCGCTGACCGTCCGCGACGGCGCCCGACCGCGGTAAGACTGCCAGGCCGGTGGCGGAGCGGCTGGGCAAGACCGTCTTGACTACCTACGCCAAGGGCTGCGAGCGCGCGCTCGCAGCCGCATTCGGCGTGGCCACGCCGAAGAAGCGGCCAGACGACGGTTCGGCCTCGTGGGGCGCTGGCCCCCGGCCGGGTCCGGCCGAGCGCTCGCTCAAGTGCCGCAGCCGCTCCTGGCCGGGGACAGCGCAGAGCCGGTCAGGCGACCGCAGAACCTCACTGCCTCTCGTAAGGAATCTTCTCCCCCGCCTCCACCGCGAACGGCAGGCGATTCCCCTCCGGCGGCAGCGGGCACGTAGCGAAATCCGTGAACGCGCACGGCAGATTCACCGCCCGGTTGAAGTCCAGCGTCACGGTCCCGTCCGCAGCCGCCTCGGCGACCGGCAGGGAACGGTTCGCCGCATAAGTAGTCACGCCGCTCGTCGCGTCGGTGAAGAGAATGCTGTACCCGCCGGCCTTCCCGTTGAACGCCGTGAGCGCGTACTCGACCCCGTCGCGCTCGAACACGACTCGGCCCGGCGCGGTGTAGACATGCGACAGCCCTTCCACCACCGCACCCACCGTCGTCGGCCGTGGTTCGTCGAAGGGCTCGAAGCGGCCCGTCAGCACCCATGCCGGGTCTGGTTCGTACGCGGGGACACCGTGGAAGTCGTTCAGCACCGGCGCTTTCGGGTCGTGCACGCGGATCAAGTACCCCGACCGGCGCGCCACCTCGATCTCCACCGAGCCGGCCGTCACCCGGGTGCCCGCGCCGCTGTTCACCAGCTCGAACCGGTGGACATCCGTCAGCAAAGCGCCTTCGTGCCGCAACTCCCCGCCGGCGGGGTCGACGTACGCGGCTTCGGCGTCCTGCCACCATCGGCCGGGCAGGCCGGGGTAGGTCCGCGGCGCGTCCTCGAGCCAGTCGAGCGACACCAGCGCCAGCCAGCCGTACGGATCGGCCAGCGTCTTCTCCCGCTCCGCCTTCCAGTCCTGCCACGCCTGCGCGAACTCCACTGCCATGTCCGGGCCCCTTCCGTTCGTGTGCAGGGCACAACACCGTCCCCGGCCCGGCATTCCGGCTCCCAGCACGTGAGAACGGTAAGGTCGCCCGGGTGGCGGAGCAGACGGAACAAGCGGTGGAGATCTACACCGACGGCGCGTGCAGCGGCAATCCCGGACCGGGCGGCTGGGGCGCGCTCCTGCGCTACGGCAAGCACGAGCGCGAGCTGTACGGAGCCGAGGACACCGTCACCACCAACAACCGCATGGAGCTGATGGCTCCGATCCGCGCGCTGGAAAGCCTCACCCGCGCGTCCGTGGTGCGGATCTACACCGACAGCACGTACGTCCGCAACGGCATCCTCCAGTGGATGCCGCGCTGGAAGAAGAACGGCTGGCAGACGCAAGCGAAGCAGCCGGTCAAGAACGCCGACCTCTGGCAGCGCCTCGACACCGCCTGCCGGCAGCACGAGGTCGAATGGCTGTGGGTCAAGGGCCACGCCGGGCTTCCGGAGAACGAGCGCGCGGACAAGCTCGCGGTGAAGGGATCTCAGGAAGCCGCCGCGGCCGGGGTGCGCCGGGCTCGCGGCTGAACCTCGTCGACGCAGCGCCGCCTCGACAAGGCCGCCACCGACAAAAAAATTAGTCTTGACAAAAAGTACCTTCGGCGGGCAAGCTCGGCAGCACCAAGAGAGACCCGAGAGGACAAGCCATGCCGAAGTTCACCACCGTCGCCGAGTACGTCGCCGCGCAGCCCGAAGCGCTCCGCGAGGTCTACGCCGCCCTCCTGCCCGCGCTCGACGCCGCGATGCCGGCGCCGGCCGCGCTCTACCACGGTGCGCCCACCTGGAAAGCGGGCAAAAACCCGGTCTGCCTCGCGAAGGCGTACAGCTCGTACGTGACCCTCGCGTTCTGGCGCGGCCAGCTGATCGGCGACGGCCTCGAACCCAGCGCCCGCGAGATGGCGCACGTGAAGCTGCGGAGCGCCGAAGACGTCGACACCGAGCAGATCGCCGCCTGGGTGCGGCAGGCTCTCGCGCTGGAGACAGAATCAGCGGCGTGACCAACCCCTGCCCGTGCGGGCTGCCCGAGCCCTACGCCGACTGCTGCGGCCGGTTCCACCGCGGCGACCAGTACGCCCCGACGGCCGAGCGGCTGATGCGGTCGCGCTACTGCGCGTTCGCGGTCGGCGAGCCCGAGTACCTGCTCGAAACCTGGCATCCGGACACCCGCCCGAAGCGGCTGAAACTCGATCCCGCCCAGGAGTGGACCCGGCTGGAGATCCTCGGCCGGACCGGCGGCTCGCTGCTGCAGAACGAGGGCACCGTCGAGTTCCGCGCGCACTACCGTTACCAGGGCCGCGCCGATTCGCAGCACGAGAACAGCCGGTTCGTCCGCGAGGGCGGGCGCTGGTACTACGTCGACGCCCTCGGCTAGGAACCCCAGGGGAAAATCGGGCGAAAAGACCCCGCCGAGGTCTGTTCCCGGACGCTCCGGGCGGCTACCATCACCGGCAATCGTTAAGGAACTTTACTAACAATCGCCGCCGCCAGGAGCCCGAGGAGGACCGCTCGTGACCCCACGCCGGCCAAGAATGCCCGGACGGCTGTTAGCAGTCGCCGCCCTGACCGCCGCGCTGATCCCCGGTGTCGCCGGGGCCGCTTCGGCCGGGCCGGAACCCGGGCAGGCCGCGATCCCCGGCTATCTGATCCAGTCCTCGGCCAAGGTGTCCGACGACGCCTCGGTGTCGAAGCCCGGCTTCGACGCCAAGGGCTGGTACCCGGTCGGCTCGCAGTCCACGGTGTACGCCGGGCTGCTCGCCAACGGCCGCTACTCCGACCCGTTCTACTCCACGAACATGAAGAACGTGCCGACCGCGGACTTCAAGGTCCCGTGGTGGTACCGCGCCGACATCAAGGTCGCCGACCCCTCGCAGCGCACCTACCTGGACATCAGCGGCGTGCTGTCCAAGGCCGACATCTGGGTCAACGGCACCCGCGTGGCGACCAAGGACGAGGTCAACGGCCCCTACACCCGGCACGACCTCGACGTGACCAAGCAGGTGCACGGGGGCGTCAACAGCGTCGCGTTCAAGGTCTACCCGAACGACCCGAACAACGACCTGTCGATGGGCTGGATCGACTGGGCGCAGACCCCGCCGGACCAGAACATGGGGCTCGCCCGCGAGGTCGTCGTCCGGCACAGCGGGCCGGTCGCGCTCCGCGGCGCGCACGTGGTCACGAAGCTGAACGTGCCCGCGCTCGACCACGCCGACCTCACCGCCAAGGCCGACGTCCGCAACGACTCCGACGCGCCGGTCCGCGCCAAGGTGTCCGGCACCGTCGCGGGACGGCCGGTGAGCCAGGACGTTTCCCTTGCCGCGCACGAGAAGAAGACCGTCACCTTCCCGGTCGTCGGCGTCGACAAGCCGCAGGTCTGGTGGCCCGCCGGCATGGGCGGCCAGCCGATGCAGCAGCTGGACCTGACCGCGACCGTCGGCGGGACCGCCTCCGACGCGAGCCACTCCAGCTTCGGCATCCGCGACGTCAAGGCTCCGCTCAACCCCAGCGGCGGGCGGCAGTACATCGTCAACGGCAAGCCGCTGATGATCAAGGGCGGCGGCTGGTCCCCCGACCTGCTGCTGCGCTGGGACGCGGGCCGGGCGGCGGACAAGCTCGCCTACGTCAAGAACCTCGGCCTCAACACGGTGCGCCTCGAAGGCCACATCGAGCCCGACGCGTTCTTCGACCTCGCCGACCGGATGGGCGTGCTGACCATGCCCGGCTGGGAATGCTGCGACAAGTGGGAAGGCCAGGTCAACGGCGACGAGAAGGGCGAGCCGTGGACCGAGGCGGACTACCCGGTCGCCAAGGCGTCGATGACCGCCGAGGCCGAGCGGCTGCGCGACCACCCGAGCGTGCTGTCGTTCCACATCGGCAGCGACTTCGCGCCCAACGCGCGGATCGAAAAGGGCTACCTCGACGCGCTGTCCGCGGCGGACTGGCCGGCGGCGGTGATCTCCGCGGCCTCGGCCAAGGCGTCGCCGAAGCTCGGCCCGTCCGGGATGAAGATGAACGGCCCGTACGACTACGTCCCGCCGAACTACTGGTACGACAAGGCACACAAGGACGCGGGCGGCGCGTGGAACTTCAACTCCGAGACCAGCGCCGGGCCGGACATCCCGACGATGGACACGCTCAAGCGGATGATGACGCCCGCCGAGCTGGAAACGCTCTGGAAGAACCCGTCCGCGCCGCAGTACCACCGCTCCGAATCGGAGACCTTCGCGAACCTGAAGCTCTTCGGCGACGCGCTGGCCGGCCGCTACGGCAAGCCGACGAGCCTGGAGGATTTCGTCCGCAAGGCGCAGCTGGCGCAGTACGAGAACGTCCGCGCGGAGTTCGAATCGCACTCCCGCAACTTCACCGATTTGAAGGACCCGTCGACCGGGCTCATCTACTGGATGCTCAACAGCGGCTGGACCTCGCTGCACTGGCAGCTGTTCGACGCCTACCTCGACCAGAACGGCTCCTACTTCGGGGCCAAGAAGGCGAACGAGCCGCTGCACATCCAGTACTCGTACGACACCAAGTCGGCTGAGGTGGTCAACTCCACCACGAAGAAGGCGTCCGGGCTGACCGCCACCGTCGAGCTGTTCAACACCGACGGCACGAAGAAGTTCTCGAAGACCAAGAAGGACCTCTCGGTCAACGGCGGCGGCGCGCACGCGAAGGCGCTCGACATCGGTTCGGTCAGCGGGCTTTCTTCGACCTACCTGGCCAAGCTGGTGCTCGCCGATTCGGCGGGCAAGGAGGTCAGCCGGAACGTGTACTGGCTGTCCACCAAGGACGACAAGCTCGACTGGAGCAAGTCGGACTGGTACTACACGCCGACGTCGTCGTACGCGGACCTCTCCGGGCTGTCGAAGCTCGGCGCGGCGAAGGTGGCCACCACGGCGACCTCCGCACCGGGTCCGGACGGCACGACGGTGACCACGGTGAAGCTCACCAACACCTCGTCGGGCAAGACCCCGGCGTTCATGGTGGACACCCACGTGGTCGACAGCGCGGGCGCGCCGGTCCTCCCGGTGACCTGGTCGGACAACCAGGTCAGCCTGTGGCCGGGCGAATCGGTGACGCTCACCGCCACCTACCGCACGGCCGACCTGCACGGCTCGGCTCCGTCGGTGCGGGTCGCGGGCTGGAACACCGGCACGCAGACCGTCCGCGGCTAGGGACTCGTGAGCGGCAATCCCGGTTCTAACCGGGATTGCCGCTCACGACCCCCACAACCTCCGCTGCTCCGCGTCCGGATCCGACACCGTCGCGCTCACGTCGTCGAACACCCGCGTCACCCGGTCCCGCGGCGCATACGCCGCCCAGCCCGGATCGCCGGTCGCCACGAACCGGACCCACGTCGCGAACATCTCCTTCGCCATCGCCCGCAGCCGCTCCGGAGCAGGCCGGGCGAGCGCGAACAGAAAACGCCAATGCGGATTGCCGACGTCGTCGAACACGAACGGCAGGTCCACCGTGTGCGCCGCGCCGAGGCCCTTCCCGCGCGGCGCGATCCGCCAGTCCAGCCGGTACATCCACGCGGTTCCGCCCGCCGCGTGCTGGGATTCCGCGAGCCGGATCGACGGCAGCCACCAGTCCCCCGCCGTGCGGACGCGGTTCACCAGCTGGTCCTCCGGCCAGTCCGGCAGCAGTTCCCGGTACGCCTCGGTCATCCGGGCGATGTCCTCCGGTTCGAGCATGGTCGAGCCGGTGCCGAGCAGTTTCGCGCCGCCGGTTTGCAGCCAGGAGAACAGGTCCTGCTCGTCGGCCGTGGTGCCGGTAAGGATCCGCACCTCGCGCGCCGCACCGTCCGCGACCGCTTCGCCGGGCCGCCGCGGCAGGAGGTCTCCGCCGACCACCACCCGGTACGTCACGAGCGAGCCGAGCTGAGCCGTGACTCGTTGCTGCGCGGCCAAAATCTCCGTGGCCGGCACCGTCCGCAGATCTCTGTCACCCAGCTCAGCCAGCACCGCCTCGCCGACAGCTTCCGCTTCCGCGGGCGTGTGCACGACGGAGCCGACGCCGGTGCCGCTCTGCACGATCGCCTGGCTGAACAGGCCGCGCGCCGCCGGAACCGCCAGCAGCGTCCCCACCGTGCGGCCGCCGTTGGACTGCCCGGCGAGCGTCACGCGCCGGGGGTCGCCGCCGAACGCGGCCACGTTGTCGCGGACCCATTCCAGCGCCAGCACTTGGTCCTGCAGCGAGAGATTCCCGTCGGAAACCCCGGGCAGCCGGAGCAAGCCGAGCACCCCGAGCCGGTACCCGACGGTCACCACGACCACGCCGTGGCGGGCGTACGCGGACGCGTCGAACTGGTGCGGCGCGCCCATCACCCCGCCGCCGCCGTGGATCCAGACCAGCACCGGGTACGAGCCGGGCGCTTCGGGCGCGTACACGTTGACGTACAAGCAGTCCTCGTCGCCGACGAAGCGTTTACCGGTCACGTCGGGCTGCGGAGCTTTGGCCGCGAACTCCGTCGCGTCGCGCACCCCGGTCCAGGGCGCCACCGGCACCGGCGGCCGGAACCGCAGCTCCCCCACCGGCGGCTCCGCGAACGGCACCCCCAGGAAAACGCCGGCTCCGTCCCGCACTTCGCCGCGGACGGCACCGGCCCGCGTCTCCACCGTCGTCACGAGCGCAGCCTAGCGCCGGTCCCCGCGCGTGCTCCGAGGCCGCGGGTGATGATTGTGCCGTGGAAATCGCAGCGGAATTGGTGGCGCTCGTCCTGACGGTCCTCCTGGTGACCGTCGTCGCGCGCCGGATGGACTGGTCGGCGCCGCTGTGCCTGGTCGCGGTCGGCGTCGGGGTCTCGTTCGTTCCCGGGGTGCCGCAGTACGAACTGGACCCGGAGATCGTCCTCGTCGGACTGCTGCCGCCGCTGCTGTACTCGGCGTCGATCCAGACGTCGCTGGTCGCGTTCCGCAAGCTGCGCGGGCCGATCGCGCTGCTGTCGGTCGGGCTCGTGGTGTTCACCGCGTTCGGCGTCGGGCTGGTCGCCTGGCTGGTCGTGCCGGGATTGCCGCTGGCGGCCGGGATCGCGCTGGGCGCGGTCGTCGCGCCGCCGGACGCGGTGGCGGCGAGCGTGGTCGCGCGACGGGTCGGGATGCCGCGCAAGCTCGTCCGGCTGCTGGAGGGCGAAAGCCTGTTCAACGACGCCGCCGCGCTGGTCGCACTGCGGACCGCGATCGCGGCGATCGCCGGCGCGGTCAGCCTCTGGCAGGTCGGTCTCGACTTCCTGCTCGCGGCCGCCGGCGGGATCGTCGTGGGCTTCGTCGTCGGCCTGATCGTGACGTACGTGCGCGCGAAGCTGGAAGACACGCTCACCGACACCGCGCTGTCGTTCGCGGTTCCCTTCGCGGCCTATCTGCTCGCTGAAGCGGTGCACGGATCCGGCGTGCTGGCCGTGGTCGTCACCGGGCTGATCCAGGGGCATCAGACGCCGCGGATCCAGTCCGGTCCGTCGCGGCTGGCGAGCAGGCTGAACTGGGAGACCGTCCAGTTCCTGCTGGAGAACATGGTCTTCCTGCTGATCGGCCTGCAGGTGCGGCGAATCCTGCACGAGGTCGGCAAGAGCGGGCTGTCGCTGTGGCAGCTCGTGGGGATCTGCGCGGCGGTGCTCGCCGCGACCATCCTCACGCGGATGCTCTGGATGGCCGGCATCGGCGTGGTGAAACGCGTCCTCAACGGACTGGGCCTCCAGCGCGGCAAGGTGTGGCCGTGGCGCTATTCGGCGGTGATCGCGTGGGCCGGGATGCGCGGCGTGGTCACGCTCGCCGCGGCGTTCGTGCTGCCCGCGGACACGCCGCAGCGCGCGGTGCTCGTGCTGGCCGCGGTGGTCGTCGTGGCCGGGACGCTCGTGGTGCAGGGCATGACGTTGCCGCCGTTGATCCGGCGGCTCCGGCTGCCGCGTCCGGACCCGGCGGAGGACGCGCTGCAGGAAGCCGCCGTGCTGCACGACATGACCCGCGCCGCGCTCACGAAGCTGGAGGAATTGCGCCGTCCGGAAGACCCGCCCGAGGTGATCGACCGGCTGCGCGACCGGTTGCAAGGCCGGTCCGACGCCGCGTGGGAACAGCTCGGGCGGCAGAGCACGCTCGCGGAAACCCCGAGCGACGCCTACCGTCGGCTGCGCGTCCAGCTCCTGGAAGCCGAACGCGAAGTGTTCCTGAAGGCCCGCGACCGCGGCACGGCCGACGACGCCGTGCTGCGCCGGGTACTGGCCCGGCTCGACATCGAAGAATCCATGCTCGACCGCGACGAGGAGGAACCCCCGGTGGCCGAACGCGAACTCAGCACCCCCGCCGCCACAGCCGGGTCCTGCAAGCACCTCAGCCACGAATGGCCGGACAAACAACCCAGCTCCCCGGACTCCTGCGCCGAATGCGTCGAAGCCGGGATGACCTGGGTGCACCTGCGCAAGTGCCTCAAGTGCGGGCACGTCGCCTGCTGCGACTCGTCGCCGGGCAAGCACGCCACGCAGCACTTCCACGAAACCCTGCACCCGGTGATGCGCAGCTTCGAGCCGGGCGAGACGTGGCGATGGTGCTTCGTGGACAAGCAACTCGGTTGAGCCGACCGGTTAGGGTCGGGGCATGAGCACGCCCGAACAGGAAGTCGAGTACCGCCAGCACCGCTTCAGCCCGCCCGCGGGCGCCACCGAGATTTTCCTGGTGCGCCACGGGGAATCGATGCCGCAACGGCTCAGCGAGCCGTTCGACCTCGTCGACGGCCAGGCCGACCCGGACCTCGCGCCGGAAGGCCGCGACCACGCCGTGCGCGTAGGCGAACGGCTGGCCTCGGAACGCATCGACGCGCTGTACGTGACCACGTTGCGGCGCACCGCGCAGACCGCGGCGCCGCTGGCGGAAAAGCTCGGCCTCACCCCGTCCGTCGAGCCTGATCTGCGCGAAATCCACCTAGGCGAATGGGAAAACGGGCTGTTCCGCAAGCACACCGCCGAGGGGCATCCGCTGGCGCGGAAGCTGTGGGAAGAGCAACGGTGGGACGTCCTGCCCGGCGCGGAATCCGACGAGGCGTTCGGCCTGCGGATCCGGGCCGCGCTCACGCGGATCGCCGCGGCGCACCCGGACCAGCGAGTCGCGGTCTTCACCCACGGCGGCGTGATCGGCGAGGTGTTCGCGCAGGCGAGCCGCGCGCTGGAGCGGTTCGCGTTCCTGGGCGCGGACAACGGATCGATCTCGCACCTCGTGGTGCACGGCGACAACTGGCTGATCCGCGGCTTCAACGACCGGTCTCACCTGGCGGCCCCGCTCGGCTGAGCCGGCTCGTCGCGGCGGAGCGCCCCCGCCGCGACGAGTTCCACCGTCACCAGGACCGCGCTCGCTTCCGCGGCCAGCAGCCCGATCAGCACCAGCACCTGCGTCGTACCGGCCTGAAGCGGGCTCGCCCCGCCCAGCAGGACGCCGACGTACGCGCCCGGCAACGTCACCAGGCCGACCGTCCGGGTCTGGTCGAGAACCGGGATGAGCGCGTGCCCCGCCGACGGACGGCAGATCTCCAGCGCGGCCTGCCTCGGCAGAAACCCCAGCGCCAGCGCGGCTTCGTACTCGCCGCGCCGTTGCTTGAGCTCGTCGAGCGCACGACGGGCGGCCTGCGAGGTCGCGGTCATCGCACCGCCGATCACGATCCCCGCGACCGGCACGATCGAGATCGGCTTCGCCGGAACCACGCCGGAACCGAGCACGAGCCCCAGCACCGGAAGGACGCCGGCCGCCAGCGACAACGCGACCCACCCGACCCGCTTCGGCGCCCCGATCCGGCTGGCGGACGTCGCGGCGGCGATGGAGAACATCGCGAGGACGAACAGGCCGGTCAGCCAGCCCGACCGCAGGATGACCGTGATGACCAGCGAGACAAGCGCGAGCTGCGCGACGGCACGGACGGCCGCGACGAGCACCGCCCGCCCCTGCCCCAGCTGCCCGAACCGGACGACGGCCGCACCCGCGAACGCCAGCCCCACGAGCACGGCGATCAGCGCGGGCCCGAATCCGATGGCACCGTTCACGGGGTGATCCTGCCGCAGGCCAAGGCCCGGTGCGGTGAGCCGGGCCGGTTTCTGCTGACCACCGCTGGCCCAGCCGGGTTTCTCAGCGCCTCGGCGTGCGGCGGATTCAAAGCGCGCCCGAACCCTCGCAGGCCGTCCTCCAGACCACCGCTCGCCCCGCCGAGCTTTCCCAGAGGCACGGCATGCGGCGGATTCAAGCGCGCCCCAATCCGACCGCACCGCCCACTGCGACGATCCCCGCCGCAGACCAAGGCCCGGCACGGCGAACCGGAGGCTTCTCCCTGACCGGCGCTAGCCCGATGAGGTTTCTCCGCGTCGGGTCGGCGGTAGCGGCGCTCGTAAGGCCGACCCGGTGCAGCGGCTGGCGAGACTTCGCCCCCGCTGAGGTCCGTGGATCGCGCGTGATCCGTCGGCGAAACGAGATCCCCGCGCTCCGGAGAAACCCCCATGCGGCATCGGAAATGCTTCGAGCAGCCCCGGTCAGGCGCTGCAGCTGAGCTGCCGCCCCTCCCCCGCCACCGACTTCTCGGCCACCACGTGCCCGTCCACCCGGATCCGGCACAGCAGCGCCCCGGTGCTCTGCGCGACCAGGCTGCTGAACACCGGCTGCTCGGCGGGAGCCTTCCGCTGCACCGTCACCGACCAGGGCAGCCGCACCTCGGCCTGTTGTTCGAGGTCGCCGCCGGTCGCGACGTAGGTGAGGTTGTGCGCGACGTCCCCCCCGTCGAGTTCGTAGACGACCGTGCGGGTCACCTCGTGCACGATCGCCGGTTCGACGGTCACCGACGGCACCGACGCGGCCCGAGCCGGCCGGTCCGGGGTCGCTTTCGGCATGACGTACCACGCGACGGCGACCGCGACGGCGACGACGCCGGCCACGACCACCGCGCTTCCGAGCGGCCGCAGCCTGCCCGATTCCCCCCGGGCCGCCGTGGGCCGGGTCGCGCCAGGAACACCCATGGAGAGGTCTTCTCTTCTCGAGCGCACTTCCCGCGAGTGCGACGTCTGGTTCTTCGCCAGACCGTTACACGGCGTTAGCCAACCCGGGAAAATCGGCTCCATTTCACCCTGTTGGGGGTAGGGGGCGTTCGCTCACGAGTACGGTCACCACGCACGATGCCGATGACGCTCGCGCATCCCCCGCTTGACCCAGGGTGATCAGGCGCAGGGTGCTCAGTCGACGAGCCCCGCCTCGGCCAGCATCCGCAGCACGCGCTGTCCGGCGGGCGGGCAGGCGGCGGCGTCCTCGGCGCGCAGCCAGGCGGCCTCGGCGATCTCCGCCGACGGCTCCGGTTCGCCGGTGTGGTCGGCGGTGTAGCAGGTCATCCGGACGCGGCGGCCGTCGGCGAATCCGTCGGCCTGCTCGTCGAGCAGCGCGAAGAAGCGGAAGCTGAGCGGGTCGAGCGCGACGCCGAGTTCCTCGCGGATCTCCCGGCACAAGCCCTCGACGTCGCCCTCGCCGGGTTCGCGCTTGCCGCCGGGGAGATAGAACTTTTCCTTGCCCGCGGTGCGCACGGACAACAGCCGCCGGTCCCGCACGTGGACCCAGGCCAGGGCATCGATCGGGGTCATCCTCGCATTCTGTCGTACCCCCGGGGCATGATCGCGGGGTGTACTCGGAAAGCCCGCCGCCGGACCGGCTGCGCCGCCTCGTGCGGTGCCGCTGGGAGTCGGCCGAGCCCGGTCCGAAGCGGATCGTCCCGGACGGCTGCGTCGACCTCGTCGCCGGCGCCGGCCAGGTCTTCGTGGCCGGACCGGACACGACGGCGTGGACGTCGGTGTTCCCGCCCGGCGCCCGGCTGCGCGGCCTGCGCATCCGGCCGGGTGCGGCGGCGGCGCTGCTCGGCGTGGGCGCGGACGAACTGCGCGACAGCCGGGTTTCCCTGGCCGACCTCTGGAACCGCCGCGGCGCGACGCTCGCCGACGAGATCCTCCACGGCCGCGACCTCGCCGACGCGACGGCCGAGATCGCGACGGAACGGGCCGCGGTCATGGATCCGGTGGTGGAACGAATGCTGGCGCAACTCGCCGCGGACACCGGAAGCCCAGGCCGCGGTCAAGGAGAGAAACCCGCGGCACCGCGCCCTGCCCCGAATGCCGGCCACCCGTCTGCTTGTCCTCCAGCCCGCGCCTTCTCCCCAGGGCACCCGGCGAAACCAGGCCGGAGCGAACGACAGGCCCGCCGCCTCTTCACCCTCGCAGTCGGCTACGGACCGGCCACCTACCGGCGAATCCTGCGCCTCCAGCGAGCCATCGCACTGGCGCCGACCACCGCGACCCTCGCCGAACTGGCCGTCGCCGCGGGGTACGCCGACCAGCCGCACCTCACCCGCGAATGCCGGGCGCTCACCGGCCTCACCCCGGGCGCCTACTTCGCCGGATGACTCACTCCGCCGCCGATTCCTGCTGCCGCGCAAGGAAATGCGCCGTCTCCGCCGTCGCCGGATACAACGCGCGATAGTGCGCGTAGAACTCGTCGTACCGATCCGCCCGGACCGGATCCGGCTCGATCACCTCGGCGACCGGGTTCCACTCCTCGATGTCCGGCTCCAGCCCGACCGCCACCGCCGCCAGGTACGCGTCCCCGAAGCACGCGCCGACAGTTTCCGTCGGAAGATGCTGCGGTGTCCGGGTCACGTCGCTGACGATGCCCGTCCACACGCGCCCCTGCGTGCCGCCCCCGACAGCCACCAGCCGGCGGGCGGGCGCGCCCATCGCGGCGAGGTTGTGCCGCACCCCGTAAGCCGTTCCCTCCAGCGCCGCGCGGTACAGCTCCGCCCGGCCGTGCGAGGTGGTCAGCCCGGCGATCACGCCGCGCGCCAACGGATCCGGCACCGGAGTCCGCTCGCCCGCGAAGTACGGCAGCATCAGCAAACCGCGGCTTCCCGCCGGAACCCGGCCGGCCGAAGCGACCAGTTCGGCGAAATCGCCGTCGAACAGTTCCCGCAGCCAGTCGGTGATCGCGCCGGACGTCGCCATGCCCGCGGCCAGCGAGTAGCTGCCCGGGAAAACCCCGCGCGTCGCCCACAATCCGGGCACCGGACGAGCCTCCGCGACGGCCTGGACGAGGAACATCGTGGTGCCGTACATGACCATCGTGTCGCCGGGGTCGCGCACGCCCGCGCTGGTCGCTTCGGCCCACGCGTCGATCGTGCCGCAGGTGACCGGCAATCCGGCCGGCAGCCCGGTCTCGGCGGCCGCCTCGGCGGTGACCGTGCCGACGACCTCGGTCGGCCAGGCGAGCCGCGGCAGGTCGATCCCCGGAGCCACCAGCGCGGCCCAGTCCTCCGCCCAGCCGCCCGCGCGCAGGTCGTACATCGGGTCGCACTGGCTGGCCGAATGGTGGTCGAGCACGTATTCGCCGGTCAGCCGCCGCACCAGGTACGAACTCGCCATCAGGAACTGCCGGGCCCGCGCGGCGACGTCCGGCTCGTGCCGGTACAGCCACCGCCACTTGGGGCCGGCCGCCTGGCTCGACAGCGCGCTGCCGCAGCGCTCCACAATGGACTCTTCGCCGAGTTCGGCGGTCAGCTCGGCGATTTCCGCGCCGGCCCGGGTGTCGACGCCGTAGAGGATCGCCGGGCGCAGCGGGCGGCCGTCGCCGTCGGCGGGCAGCAGCACCGGGCCGATGCCGCTCACCGCGAGCCCGGCCGGCGCGTGCCCCCCGGCCAGCAATTCGCGCACCAGCGCGGCGAACCCGGCCCACCACACGGTCTCGGCGTCGTGCTCGAACCAGCCGGGGCGCGGGCGGGAGGTGCTGTGCGGGCGGGCGGCGCGCGCCAGTACAGTGCCGTCCGCACCCACGAGGACGCCTTTCGAACTGGACGTGCCGATGTCGATGCCGAGCAACGGGCCCGGTTGCATCGCAGCACCCCCGGCAATCGGACGGTAAACGATTACCGGGACGGTATTCTGCGGTCACCGGGGTGTCAAGGAAGCCAGGACGAGGAGGCTCGGTGGCCACGATCAGCGACGTCGCCGCCAGGGCAGGCGTCTCGACCGCCACGGTGTCGCGGACCCTGAACGGCAAGTCCACAGTGGATCCCGAGCTGGCCGCCCGGGTGCTGGAGGCCGCCGAGGAGCTGGGCTATCACCCGAACGGACTGGCCCGGAACCTGCGCCGCCAGGAGACCGCGGTGCTCGCGCTGATCATCTCCGACGTCGAGAACCCGTTCTTCACCTCGATCGCGCGCGGGGTCGAGGATCTCGCGCAGGTGTCGGGGTACTCGGTGGTGCTCTGCAATTCCGACGAGAACGAGGACAAGGAACGCCGGTACCTCGACGTCGCGCTGCAGGAACGCGTCGCGGGCGTGCTGCTGTCGCCCACCGGCCCGGCCACGAACGTCACCCGGCTGCGCCGGCTCGGCACGCCGGTGGTCGCGGTCGACCGGCCGCTGCCCGGCACCGACGGCGACCAGGTGCTCGTCGACACCCGCCGCGCGGCCCGGCAGGCGGCCCGGCATCTCGTCGCTAACGGCTACCGGCGGGTGGCGTGCCTGACCGGGCCGTCCGGCGTGCGCACCGCCGACGACCGGCTGTCCGGCTACTTCGACGCGGTCGGCGAGGAGAACGCGGTCTTCCGCCGGGCCGAGTACCGCGCGGAAGGCGCCCGGCGCGCCGCCGGGGACCTGCTGGACCAGCCGGCGCCGCCGGACGCGCTGCTGGTCGCGAACAGCACGATGGCGATCGGAGTCCTCGAGGCGCTCGCGGAGCGGAACCTGCGGGCCGGGCGCGACATCGGCATCGTCTCGTTCGACGACGCCCCGTGGACGACCTTGATCGACCCTCCGCTGACGGTCGTGGCGCAGCCGGCCTACGAGATCGGCCGGGTCGCCGCGCAACTGCTGCTGGCCCGCATCGCCGACAGCACCCGCGAACCGGTCACCACGACCCTGGACGCGCAGCTGATCGACCGGCAAAGCTCCCATCGCTGACCGGCCGCGCCGGGGAACCCGCGGACCAGGAAAGCCCGGCGAAACCCAGCGAAGAGAGCACGGGCGAGAAGGGCCTCCGAGGCCACGCCCCCGGCTTCCGTCGCGGACCACGGCGATCGACCGGCACGGCTCCCGTCGCCGGCCAAAGGCGTTGAAAGACCCGGCGTAATCCGGCGTGCGTCCCCGGAAACCACGCGGATCCGGAGGGAAACGACGTGCCTGGCGGCCCGGCGGAGATCCGCCGAGCCGCCAGGCCCGCCCCACCCCCTGTCCCCCCAGCTTCCGCCGCGGACGGCGGAGCACGGGCCGCACCCGAGGGCGGGAAACCGATTACTCGTTCGCAACGTAAATCGGCGGTCCGGGAGTGTCAAGCACTCGAAAGCCTGGACAAGGCGCCCGAGCCGGGGCAGACTGTCCCGAACTCGCCTACGCGCAGTGTTGACTTCTGTGCGATACGTGTCGATCTTTGGTGAATTCACCCACAAAAAGGCGAGAAACCGCACGAACCCGCACACACGCGCTAGGCTGAGCGTATGTCGATAGCGCTGGAGAACGTTCTCGCAAGAGCCGGCCTCAAAGCCGACGCGAACGAGTTTCTCACGCTCGTGGAGGACGCGGCCCGAAGGCTGTCGCCGCCCAACCCCGACCCCTCGCACTACTTCTCCCCCGACCAGCGGGCCGCGCTCGCCGACGCGGGCCTCGACCTGAGCCCGCGCGACGAGGGCGAACCGGACTTCCGCGCGCGCACCGTCGCCGCGCACGCCGTGCTCGCCGATTCCGCGCTGTCGGTCGGCCAGGCCGCCGAGATGCTGAACGTCGACGACAGCCGGATCCGGCACCGGCTCAAGGAGGGCAGGCTCACCGGCTGGAAGGACCAGGGCTGGCGGCTGCCCGCGTGGCAGTTCAACGGCGCGGGCGTGCTGCCCGGCCTGGAGACCGTGCTGCGCGCCGTCCCCGAGGACCAGCCCGCGCTGGTCGTCGCCGCGTTCATGAACACCCCGCAGTCCGACCTGGTGATCAGCGACCGGCCGGCCACGCCGCGGCAGTGGCTGCTCGCCGGCGGCGACCCCGAGCAGGTGGCCCGGCTCGTGGCCACGCTCGGCTCGCCGTTCTGACCCGCTGACCTTCCCGCCCGCGCACCGCCGCGCCCGTCGCGGCGCGGGCCCGCCCCCTGCCCCGACACAGGACGGACGACCTCCCCCGCATGGCCCGGCTCCCCTCGCCTCCGGCGCGGTCTGCTCTGGTCAAGGGGCTGGACCGCAGCCACGACGTGGTTTCGGTGCAGCCCGAGACCCGGCTGGTCCGCATCTTCACCGCGCACGGCAACCATCCGCAGCAGTGGAACACCTTCCGCTACACCGGCCCGCTCCCGCACGGCCGGTTCGACCAGCAGACGCCCGGCCGCGGCGGCCGTCCGGTCACCGACCCGGGCAACGGCGTGCTGTATTTCGGCCTGACCGTGCGCACGAGCGTCGCCGAGGTGTTCCAGACGACCTCGACGGTCGACCGCACGACGCGCGGCCCCCGGCTGGTCGTGGTGCGCCCGACGCGGGTGCTGCGGCTGCTCGACCTCACCGGGCTGTGGCCGACCCGGGTCGGCGCGTCGCAGGAGATCTCCAGCGGCCCGAAGAAGATCACCCAGGCGTGGGCGCGGGCGATCCGCGGCGCGATGCCGGACCTCGACGGGCTCTGGTACCGCTCGTCCATGGACGCGGGCAAGCCCTCGGTGTGCCTGTGGGACCCGCCCGCGGGCGCGGCGCTGCCGATCGCCCCGGACGTCCTGCTTCCGCTGGACCATCCGGGGCTCGACGTGCCGCTCGGGCGGGTGTGCGAGGAGCTGAACTACACGCTGCTCAGCTGAGGTGCCGGGCCCACCAGGCCAGCACCGCCTCGAACCGCTGCACCCGGTGCCGCGGCTTGCCCGAGCGCGTCAGCTCGTGGCCCTCGCCGGGGAACAGCAGGAATTCCGTCTCGACCCCGGCCTGGCGCAGCGCCACGAACTGCCGCTGCGCCTGCTCCAGCGGGCATCGCCAGTCCTGCTCGGAATGCACGACGGCGAACGGGATCCGCACGTCGGCGGCGTGGCTGAGCGGGCTGCGGCGCCGCTGCTCGTCGAGGTCCGCGCCGACGTAGGCCTCGGTGAAGTAGTAGCCGATGTCCGAGCTGCCGGCGAAGGAATCCCACGCGTTCACCGCGCGCTCGCTCCACGCGGCGCGGAACCGGTCCGGATGCTTCGCGGCGACCCAGCTCGTCATGAACCCGCCGTAGGAACCGCCCATGATCCCGGTTCGCGACGCGTCGAGGTCCGGCCGCTCCAGCGCCTTGTCGAGCAGCGCGAGCACGTCGTCGACATCGACGGTGCCCAGGTTGTGCACGACCGAAGTACCGTGCGATTGCCCGTATCCGGCCGAACCGCGCGGGTTGCCGAGCACGACCGCGAACCCCGCTGACGCGTACACCTGCGCCTCGTCGAACACCGTCCACTCCTGCTGGGCGAACGGTCCGCCGTGGACCACGCGCAGCACCGGATGCGGCCCTTCGCCTTCGGGCAGCACGAGCCAGCCGTGCACCGGGTAGCCGTCCGGCGCGGTCGTTTCGAGTTCCACGACCTCGCAAAGACCCTTGTCCCGCAACGGCTTCGAGTAATCGGTGAGCACGCGCGGACCATCGGAGCCGAGCACCACGAGTTCGCCCGCAGTGTCCAAACCGGCCACAACTGCGACGACAGTGTCGCCGTCCGCCGCGAAGCCGTGGACCGCCGAGTGACCCGCGTGCAGCACCCGCAGGTCAGCCAGTTTCGCCTCGTCGGCATCCTTCGGGACCGCGCGCAGTTCCACCGCACCGCGATTGCGCACGGCCAGCAGAATCTCGTCGCCGAGCGGAATCGCCGGTCCCGAGCCTGCCTCGATGTCCACAGTCTCCACATCGGTCAGCCGCCGCGGCTTTCCGTCCGAGACGACCGCGTACAGACCGGTGTTGGAAGCCACGACGACACCGTCCTCATGGGACGTGCCGAAGAAGTAGAGCGTGCCGTCCGGCGCATACACCGGCTGGTCGGCGTACCCGGCGCAGGCGGCCAGCACCTCGGGTTCGCCGCCGTCGACCGGGAACGCGACAAGGTCGTGCTCGCGCGTTTCCGCGCGGTCGAAGTCGTGCGGCACGGTCACGACCACGCGCTCGCCGTCCGGCGTCCAGACCGGCTGGTTGACGCTGTAGTCCCGGGGCGTCACCGCTTCCGGCTCGCCCTCTTCGAAGGTGTCGAGCACGTACAGCCGTTTCGGCCGGTCGCGCAGGAAGCCGACGTTGTCGAAGCGGTAGTCGAGCCGGGTGATCAGCCGCGGCGCCTCGGCGGCGGGGTCCGGCGTGCGCCCGTCGGCGTCCTCGGTGCCGTAGCGGCCCGGTTCGGCTTCGCGCGCGGTGAACGCGAGCCAGCGCGAATCCGGGGCCCACACCGGGGCGTCCGCGCCCAGGTGCAGCGAGGTGAGCTTCCGGGACTCGCCGCCGTCGACGGGCATCACGTGCACCTGCGGGCTGCCCTCGGCGCCTTTGCCGTCCCCGGCGCGCAGGAACGCGACCCACCGGCCGTCCGGCGAGATCGCCGGCGACGAGTCGCGCGGACCTTGCGTCCACGGCGTTTCGCCGCCGGAAAGCGAGATCCGGCGGATCGCGCTGCGGTACTGGTCGGTTTCCAGATCGGGACTGCTCACCGCGGCGAGCAGGAGGTCACCGCGCAGCGCGGGACGGCCGGGGACGACGAGGGCTTCGATGTCGGCAGGACGCATGCCGACGACCGTACCCGATCCTTAGCAAGGCAAACGACCTATTTGGCCTCGACCGCCCGCCGTTCGTCGCGCTTGGCCTTGGCCAGGCTCAGCACCGTGGTCACGGTCAGGACCACGACGATGACGCCGAGCGACATCCAGTTGCTGATGTCCAGCCAGTCCGGCGCCAGGTGGTACTCGTGCAGCGCGTGCACCACCAGCTTCGCGCCGATGAAGGCGAGGATCACCGCGAGGCCGTAGCTGAGGTACACCAGCTTCGTGACCAGCCCGCCGAGCAGGAAGTACAGCTGCCGCAGGCCCATCAGCGCGAACGCGTTGGCGGTGAAGACCAGGAACGCCTCCTGGGTGATGCCGAAGATCGCCGGGATGGAGTCCACCGCGAACAGCAGGTCGGCCGAGCCGATCGCGACGATCACCAGCAGCATCGGGGTGATCTTCCGCTGGCCGTCTTCCTTGACCAGGTACTTGTGGCCGCGGTAGTCGTCGGTGACCGGGAAGAGCTTGCGCACCCAGCGGGTGAGCGCGTTCTCGTGGTACTCCTCCTCGCCGCCGCCGTTGCCGCGCAGCATGCTGATCGCGGTCCACACGAGCACCGCGCCGAACACGAAGAAGACCCAGACGAACTGGTTGATCAGCGCCGCGCCGACCGCGATGAACACGCTGCGCATGCCCAGCGCGAGCAGGATCCCGACGAGCAGCACGCGGTGCTGGTGGATCGCCGGCACCTTGAACGAGGCCATGATGACCATGAAGATGAAGAGGTTGTCGACGCTCAGCGAGTACTCGGTGATGTACCCGGTGAAGAACTGGACCCCGGGGTCGTGCCCGGCGAAGATCCAGACGCCGGCTCCGAACAGGACGGCGCAGGCGATGTAGAAGATCACCCAGCGCGCGGCCTCGCCGGTGGTCACCTCGTGCGGCTTGTGGTCGACGATCACCAGGTCGATGGCGATCAGCGCGAGCAGCCCGCCGACTGTCGCGAACCACAGCCACAAGGGGACGGTCATGTCGAAAACCTCCGGATAGTGCGCAGCAGCAACTAACCGGAGGTCTCTCCCGCCGGTGCGAAACCGGCCGACGGTGCCGGGGACCTCGGCGAATGACTCGCCCGGGTCACCGTGCTGACGACACCGCCGCGAAGGAATACTCCCCTCACAGCGTGTTCAGTCTGCCGGTTACAGGGCGCGAACGCCAGCCGGGGTTGCCCACATCACCGTATCGATGGCACCGGCTTCGCCGGTGCGCGCGGGATCGCCTTCAAGCCGACGTTTGGGCCGAGCGACGGGAGGGCCTTCGGCCTGTCCCGCCGCTCGGCCCAAACGTCGGCGCGATCCCGCGGTGGTGGTCCGGTGCCCTCAACCCCGCACCATCAAATCTGTGTGAGGCCGGGTATTGGTTCTCAGGAAGATAGTCATAACGTCGCTTCGTGCCCCGAATCCCGTTTCCCCGCACCCGCGGTTCCCGGCTCGTCGCCGTCGCCGCCGTGGTGCTGGTCGCCGCTGCCGCGGTGACCGTCTGGGCGACCCGCGACCGCGGTCCCGCACCGGTCCGGACCCAGGACGCCTTCGTCTCGATGCCCGCCGGACCAGGGTCCCCCGATCAGGTCCGGATCGACACCACGACCTACTACCCCGAACGCACGCCCGCGCCCGCGGTGCTGCTCGCGCACGGCTTCGGCGGCGACAAGTCCAGTGTGGACCCGCAGGCGCGCGAGCTCGCGCAGCGCGGGTTCGTGGTGCTCGCCTGGTCCGCGCGCGGATTCGGGCACAGCACCGGCAAGATCGGGCTGAACGACCCGGACGGCGAGGTAGCCGACGCGCGGCGGCTCGTCGACCGGCTGGCGGCGAGCCCCGACGTCGCGAAAGGTTCCGGCGGCGCGCCCGAGATCGGCGTGACCGGGGCGTCGTACGGCGGTTCGCTGTCGCTGTTGCTCGCCGGGACCGACCACCGGGTGCGCGCGCTCGCGCCGGTGATCACCTACAACGACCTCGGCCAGGCTCTCGTGCCGAACGCCGCCGCGGCGACCGCTCCGACAGCGAAGACTCCGGCCGCTGGCGCGTTCTCGCCGGACGGCGTCTTCAAGAAAAGCTGGGCGGGCATCTTCTTCTCCGCCGGTTCGGGCGCGGCCGCGGCGAGCACGCCGTCCGCCGAAGCTCCCGAGGCGGGGCAGAAGACCAGCGACAACGGCAGCACCGCGGGAAACAGCGGCGGCACCGCGCCGCAAGCCGCCACGCCACCGGCCGGGGCACGAGCGGAGCGGCCGTCCGCGGATCCGTGCGGCCGCTTCACCGCGGCGGTGTGCAAGGCGTACGCGGAACTCGCGACCACCGGCAAGGCCAGCCCGGAGACGGTCGCGCTGCTGCACCGCGTCTCGCCCTCGTCGGTCACCGGCAAGATCACCGCGCCGACGCTGCTCGTGCAGGGCGAGAGCGACACGCTGTTCGGGCTCGACCAATCCGACGCCACCGCGCGGCAGATCACCGCGGCGGGCGGATCGGTGCGCACGATCTGGTACACCGGCGGGCACGACGGCGGCATCCCCGGCCCGCAGCTGCGCGCGAAGATCGGCGACTTCCTGTGGTCGTCGCTCACCGGACAGGGCGATCCGGGCCACGGCTTCAGCTATGACGTCCAAGGCACGTTGCGCGCCAACGGAACCCCGTCGGTGCGGACGGTCAACGCCGCCGCCTACCCCGGGCTCGACGGCGCCGGAACCGAACGGAAGCAGGTGGCGCTCAGCGGTCCGGCGCAGCCGGTCGTCCGGCCCGCCGGGGCGAATCCGGCGGCGGTGAGCGGGATTCCCGGGCTCAACGGGCTCGCGGCGGGCACCTCCCGGCTGGCTCCGCTGTTCAGCAGCGACCCGCCGGGACAGGCCGCGCAGTTCGCCACCGCGCCGTTCGGCAGCCAGGTTCTGCTCTCCGGTTCGAGCACCGTGCAGCTGCGGGTCGCGGCCGATCCGGCGAATCCGCAGCCGGAAGCGGTGCTGTTCGCGAAGCTGTACGACGTCGGCCAGGACGGCACCCGCGTGCTGCCCGCGAACGCGGTCGCGCCGTTCCGGGTCGCCGGGCTGCCCGCGGACGGCACGCCGGTCGACGTCACGGTGACGCTGCCGGGCGTCGTGCGGCCGATCGACTCCGGGCATTCGCTGCGGCTCGTCGTTGGCACGACGGACCAGGCGTACTCGGTGCCGGCGCAGCCGGGAGTGTTCCGGATCGAGCTCGCGCCGGGTGCCGGGCTCGCCGTTCCGGTGGTGCCCGGTGCGTCGGTCGGCGCTCCCGTGCCGGTCGGGCAGCTGATCGGCATCGGCGCGACGCTGCTGGTCGCGCTCGCGGCCGTCGTGGTCGCGGCGATCCGGCGGCGCCGGGCGCACGACGTCGACCCGGAACTCGCGGACACGCCGCTGGTGATCAAGGGGCTGCGCAAGCAGTACGCGGGCGGCTTCATCGCGGTGCGGGACCTGTCGTTCCGCGTCGAACCGGGCCAGGTGCTCGGTTTGCTCGGCCCGAACGGCGCGGGCAAGACGACCACGCTGCGGATGCTGATGGGCCTGATCACGCCGACCGCGGGCGAGATCCGCGTGTTCGGCCACCGGATCGCGCCGGGCGCGCCGGTGCTGTCGCGGATCGGGTCGTTCGTCGAGGGCTCCGGGTTCCTGCCGCATCTGTCCGGCAAGGCGAACCTGGAGCTGTATTGGGCGGCGACCGGGCGGCCCGCCGAGAAGGCGCATTTCACCGAGGCGCTGGAGATCGCCGGGCTCGGCGACGCGGTGCACCGGCGGGTGAAGACCTACAGCCAGGGCATGCGGCAGCGGCTCGCGATCGCGCAGGCGATGCTCGGGCTGCCGGAGCTGATGGTGCTCGACGAACCGACCAACGGGCTCGACCCGCCGCAGATCCACCAGATGCGGGAGGTCCTGCAGCGCTACGCCGCCACCGGGCGCACCGTCGTCGTCTCGAGCCACCTGCTGGCCGAGGTCGAGCAGACGTGTTCGCACGTGGTGGTCATGCACCGCGGGAGGCTGGTGGCCTCCGGCGAGGTCGGCGAACTGGCGGCCTCGAGCGGCGAGGCCACGTTCCGGGTCGACGACCCGGCAGCGGCCGCGGCGACGCTGAAGAGCATCGGCGGGGTGTCGGACATCGAAACCGAAGGCGATCTGGTGCACGCGAATCTCGACGGCCTGCCCCGCGCGGAGGCGGTCGCGGCACTGGTGCGCGCCGGGGTCGCGGTCGAACAAGCCGGGCCGCGGCGACGGCTCGAAGACGCGTTCCTGCAGCTGGTGGGAGAGGATTCATGAGCGAGGGCAACAGTTTCGGCGGGCTGCTCGGCGATCTGGGCAGCAGCCTGCGCCGCGTCCAAGACCGGTTCCGGCAGTTCGTGGGAGAAGGCTCATGAACGACACCAACGGTTCCGGCGGAGTCCACACCGACCCCGCCGCGCTGCAGGAGCTCAGCGACCTCGCCACCGCGGAACCGGCCGAGGTCGGGCCGGACGGGGCGGTGGCGGGGTACCGCGCCGACCGGACGCTGCGGCTGGGCGTGGAGCTGAAACGGCAGTTCCGCCGCCGGCGGACCCAGCTGGTGCTGGCGTTCGTCGCGGTGCTGCCGTTCATCCTCGTGGTGGCGTTCCAGATCGGGCAGTCGAATCCGAACCGCCGCACCGGCGGGTTCGTGGACCTCGCGACGGCGAGCGCGCCGAACTTCGTGGTGCTCGCGTTCTTCGTGTCCGGGACGTTCCTGCTGCCGATGATCGTCGCGTTGTTCTTCGGCGACACGATCGCGAGCGAATCGTCGTGGTCGAGCCTGAAGTACCTGCTCGCGATCCCGGTGCCGCGGCATCGGCTGCTGCGGCAGAAGGCCGTGGTGTCCGGGCTGCTGTCGATCGCCGCGCTGGTGCTGCTGCCGGTGGTTTCGCTGCTGGTCGGCATCCTCTGGTACGGCGCGGGCGACGCGATCAGCCCCACCGGCGACGCGGTCGGCTTCGGCGACAGCCTGCTCGCGCTGCTGATGTCCACTGTGTACATCGTGGTGCAGCTGGCCTGGGTCGCCGGGCTGGCGCTGCTGCTGAGCGTTTCGACAGAGGCGCCGCTGGGCGCGGTCGGCGGGACGGTGCTCGTGGCGATCCTGTCGCAGATCCTCGACCAGATCACCGCTTTGGAGGGATTGCGGAACTACCTGCCGACGCACTACTCGTTCGCCTGGATCGACCTGATCTCCACCGACATCGACTGGACCAACCTGGCCAGCGGGGTGCTGTCCTCGGTCGTCTACACGACGGTGTTCCTGCTGCTCGCGGGCCGCCGGTTCGCACGCAAGGACGTCACCAGCTGAGCCGGATGTCCGGTACGGTTCGGCGCGTGACGATCCACCTGGAACTCGATGCCGGCGTCGCACTCGTGACCCTCGACCACGGGCGCGGCAACACCCTCGACACCGCCACCTGCAAAGAACTGGTGATCAGACTCGAAGAGGCCGACGCCGCAGGGGCGCGCGCGGTCGTGCTCACCGGGTCCGGCGACATGTTCTCCGCCGGAGTGGACCTGGTGGCGCTCGACGAGGGCGGCGCGCGCTACGTCAGCGATTTCCTGCCCGCGCTGTCGGACGCGTTCCTGGCCGTCTTCGGCTTCCCGCGCCCGGTGGTGGCGGCGGTGAACGGCCACGCCATCGCGGGCGGCATGGTCCTGGCGGCGGCATGCGACCACCGAATCGCCGCGGACGGCCCCGGCCGCATCGGGGTGACGGAGCTGCTCGTGGGCGTGCCGTTCCCGTTGTCGGCGCTGGAAATCCTGCGCTGCGCCTACGGAACGACCCCACTGCCGTCCCTGATCTACAGCGGCGCGACGGTCACCATGGCCGACGCGCTCCCCCGCGGCCTGGTCGACGAGGTCGTGGCGGGCGAGAACGTGCTCGGCCGGGCCCGGGAGCTGGCCACCCGGCTCGGGGAGCTGCCCGCGGAGGCATTCGCGCACACCAAGCAGCAGCTGCGCCAGCCGTACCACCAGCGGATCGCGGAGAACCGCGTGTCCGACGACGCCCAGGTCGAACGGCTATGGCGATCGGAACCAGCACTGACGGCAGTGAAGGCATACGTGGAGAAGGTGCTGAAGCGCTAATCCCTTCGCCCGGCACACTCCTCACGGTCCGGTCCGCGAAGGCGGGCCTGGGAAGCGTTCACCGAGCAGCAGTTGCGGCAGCCGTGCCATCAGCGGATCGGGGAGAACTGGGCCGATCGCGGGAACGGGAGGCTTTCTTGCCTCGGCTCTGCCCGCGCACCCATTGCTTCCGGCGCATGTTTCTGTGAAAGTCGAAGCGAGGGTCCGGGAACCGGGGGTGCCTCAATTCGGAGCGCACCCCCGGGCCGGGGGGTGCTCGCGCGCCGGTCCGGTCAGGTCTCCTCCAGTTTGACCAGCTCCAGGTCGGTTTGCGGGAAGTCGTCGCCGGTGCAGAGCAGCGGTTCTCCGGCGATTTTGGCGGTGGCGTAGCTGTAGCAGTCGCCGAGATTCAGCTTCGCCGGATGACGGCCCTTCCCGAACTGGCTGAAGGCGTCGAGGGCGATCTCGCCGTGTTCCTCGGCGAAGGGCACCACCGCGATGCGGTTTTCCTGCATGAACCTGGCCAGGACCAGCCTCCCCCGGGAACCCAGCCGCATCGTCAAGACGACGCCCGCCTCCACCAAGGTCGGCGCGCCGATTCTCGGCGCGGTCGCCTCGGCGAGGCGTTCTTCGAGCCGTTCGTGACCCGGCTCGCGCAGGAGAATCGCCACGATCGCGGAGCTGTCGAGGATCACCCGCCCTCCGGCCCGAATCCGAGAATGTCTTCTTCCTTTTCCTTGGAGAGCGGCTTTCCCAGCTCCTCCGGCGGGATGAGCGGCCAGATCTCCTCATCGAGCATCCGGCGCAACCGCTTCAGCCGCTGTTCGGCGTCCTCGTGCTTACGCAGCTGGTCCCGGCGCAGCTGAAGAGACTCGCGGACCGCACCGGTCTTCGTGGTGCCGGTCAGTTCGGCCACCTCGGCGGCCAGGCGCTCCGTTTCCGGATCCTTGATGTTCATCGCCATGGTGTAAAGGTACCCGGGATGGTGTAATTACTTGATTCCCGCGGCGTCCATCCCGCGCAGTTCCTTCTTCAGGTCGGCGACCTCGTCGCGCAGCCGGGCGGCCAGTTCGAACTGCAGGTCGCGGGCGGCCTGCATCATCTGGTCGGTCATCTGCTGGATCAGGTCGGCCAGTTCGGCGCGCGGCATCGCCGACACGTTCTTGTCGGTGAGCATGCCCGAGCTGCGGACGCGGTCGCCCTGTTCCGGCTTCTTGCCGCGCGAGGCGTTGCGGCCCGAACCGCCGACCGCGACCGTCTCGTCGGAGTCTTCCGCCTCGCTGTAGACGCGGTCGAGGATGTCGGCGATCTTCTTGCGCAGCGGCTGCGGGTCGAGGCCGCGTTCCTCGTTGTAGGCGATCTGCTTGGCGCGGCGGCGGTCGGTCTCGTCGATCGCGTACTTCATCGAGTCGGTGATCTTGTCCGCGTACATGTGGACCTCGCCGGACACGTTCCGCGCCGCGCGGCCGATGGTCTGGATCAGCGACGTGCCGCTGCGCAGGAAGCCTTCCTTGTCCGCGTCGAGGATCGCGACCAGCGACACCTCGGGCAGGTCGAGGCCCTCGCGCAGCAGGTTGATGCCGACCAGGACGTCGTAGTCGCCCGCGCGCAGCTGGCGCAGCAGCTCGACCCGGCGCAGCGTGTCGACCTCCGAGTGCAGGTAGCGGACCCGGATGCCCAGCTCCAGCAGGTAGTCCGTGAGGTCCTCGGCCATCTTCTTGGTGAGCGTGGTGACCAGGACCCGCTCGTCCTTGTCCGCGCGCTCGCGGATCTCGTGCACCAGGTCGTCGATCTGCCCCTCGGTGGGCTTCACGACCACCTTCGGGTCGACCAGGCCGGTGGGCCGGATGACCTGCTCCACGAACTCGCCGCCGGTCCGCCCCATCTCGTACGGGCCCGGCGTCGCCGACAGGTACACCGTCTGGCCGATCCGGTCGGAGAACTCCTCCCAGGTCAGCGGCCGGTTGTCGACCGCGCTCGGCAGCCGGAACCCGTAGTCGACGAGGTTGCGCTTGCGGCTCATGTCGCCCTCGTACATGCCGCCGATCTGCGGCACCGTCTGGTGCGATTCGTCGATGACCAGCAGGAAGTCTTCCGGGAAGTAGTCGATCAGGGTGGCCGGCGCGGAGCCCGGGCCGCGGCCGTCGATGTGCCGCGAGTAGTTCTCGATGCCGGAGCAGAAGCCGACCTGGCGCATCATCTCGATGTCGTAGGCGGTGCGCATCCGCAGCCGCTGCGCTTCCAGCAGCTTGCCCTGCTTCTCCAGCTCGGCCAGCCGTTCCTCCAGCTCGGCCTCGATGCCGCGGATCGCCTTCTCCATCCGCTCCGGCCCGGCGACGTAGTGCGTGGCCGGGAAGATCCGGACCTCGTCGACCTCGCGCACGATGTCGCCGGTGAGCGGGTGCAGGTAGTACAGCTTGTCGATCTCGTCGCCGAAGAACTCGACGCGGATCGCCAGCTCCTCGTACGCCGGGATGATCTCCACCGTGTCGCCGCGGACCCGGAACGTGCCTCGCGCGAAGGCGATGTCGTTGCGCGCGTACTGCACGTCGACCAGCGCGCGCAACAGCACGTCGCGCTCCACCGTGGCGCCGACCTCCAGCTTCGTGGACCGGTCGAGGTACGACTGCGGCGTGCCCAGGCCGTAGATGCAGGAGACGGACGCGACCACGATGACGTCGCGCCGCGAGAGCAGGTTCATCGTGGCGGAGTGGCGCAGCCGCTCGACGTCGTCGTTGATCGACGAGTCCTTCTCGATGTAGGTGTCCGTCTGCGCGATGTACGCCTCGGGCTGGTAGTAGTCGTAGTAGCTGACGAAGTATTCGACCGCGTTGTGCGGGAACAGCTCGCGCAGCTCGTTGGCCAGCTGCGCGGCCAGCGTCTTGTTCGGGGCCATCACCAGCGTGGGCCGCTGGACGCGCTCGATCAGCCACGCGGTGGTGGCCGATTTGCCGGTGCCGGTGGCGCCGAGCAGCACGACGTCCTTCTCGCCCGCCTTGATCCGGCGTTCGAGCTCGTCGATGGCCGCGGGCTGGTCGCCGGCGGGATGGTACTCGCTGACGACCTCGAACCGGCCGCCGGCGCGAGGCACCTCGGAGACGGGGCGGAAGTCGGACTGGGCGAGGACGGGGTGTTCGGTTGCGAAAGCCACGGGAACCAGGGTAGGCCGGGGCACCGACAATTTCCGCTGCGACCCCGCTGAGCTGCGGATCCTCCGGCCCGGACGGCGGGCTCAGCAGCTGCAGCAGTCACACCCGTCGCAACAGCCGCAGTCGCAGTCGCACCCGCCGCAATCGCATCCGCCGCTGTGCGGTTCGCCGCTCCACGGGCCCGGGTACGGGTCGCGGCAGCAGAACTGGCAGGAGCAGCACATGTACGTCGCGATCGCGCAGCCCGCGAAGAAGGTGCGGCGTTCCGGCGGGACCGCGAACCTCGGCGCCCAGCAGCCGCCGCCCTTGCCGTCCAGCGAACGCGGGTCCTCCGGCGGCTCCGGGCCGTCCGGACCACCCGGGCCGCCAGGACCACCGGGACCACCCGGCCCACCGGGACCGCCAGGACCGCCGGGACCGGGCATCCCGGCAGGCCCGTGCCCTGGGACCGGAGCGCCGTGCCCCGGCCCAGCCGCCCCGATCCCCGGCCCGTACGGCGATTGCTGCGGGGCCGGTCCCGGCCCGATCCACCCGGGCGGCGGCTGCTGGCCGTGCAAGCGGTGGTGCCCGAACGTCCGCCGCACCGCCTGCCGCAGCTCGTGCACCAGTAGCGCGTGCACCAGCGCCGCGTCGGCGAACTCCGCCTCGCGCAGCGCCAGCTCGACCCCGAGCACCGCGTCCGAGCACAACCGGTGCGCCTCGTCCAGCGCGGTCCCCGTGGCCAGCAGCGGATTCCAGGAGCCGGACGCGGCATCGGCGGCCAGGTCCTCGACCGCGTCGAGCAGGTGGGCCACCCGGCCGAACAGCCGTCCGGCCTCGGCGAGCGGCGCGCGGTTGCCGGGGCGTCCGGCCAGCACCGCGGTCTGCGCGAACGCCGCCGACGACGCCAGCTCGGCCGGTTCGGTCGCCAGCAGCGGCGAGTCTCCGGCCCGAAGCGCGCGTTCCAGCTCGCCCTGCCGGCCGGCCGCCTCGGTCAGCACCGCGGTGTCGAAGCCGATCCCAGCCCCCGTCCGGCCGCCCTGCGCGGCCCAGCGGCGCGCGACGAGCCGGGCCGCTCCGGCGACCGGACGCCGGGCGAAAGCGCCGTCCCGGTCGGCGACGTGGTCGTCGACCTTCGCCGAAGCCAGCACCAGCGACACCGCCGCGGCGAGCCGGGCGCCGTCGCCGACCGCGACCGACGCCGGACGCATCGACCGCAGCGGGCACGGTCCCGCGGCGCGCCGGGGCCCGCTCGGCAGCTGCGCCTCGACCAGCGCCGACACGATCAGCGCGTCGTAGTTCGTCACGACCCGGGCGAACTGCCCGTGCTGGTCGCGCAGCGCGAGGCAGAGGCCGCACAGGTGCGCCGTCCAGTCCGCGTGCAGCCGCCCGGCCAGCCGGTGCCGGCAGGGCCTGATGATCCCGAACAACTGCTTGTCCCCCCAGGAGAACCGAACGACCCGCGCACTTTAGCCCCTCGCCCGCACCCCTGACCGGCGTTCCGGAGATTCTCGCGGAAGGCGCGGGCAGGGCAGGATGGGCGGATGACCGATCTGCACCCGCCGAAGGTCGAGACGTTCGACCCGGCCGCCCGCGTGAACATCGACAACAAGGGCATCCGCCGCGACGTGGAGGAGTTCCGCGAGGAGCCGTTCGGCCTGTACCTGGCGCGGCCGGCGCCGGGGCGGGCGCAGTTCCACTACCTCGAGTCCTGGCTGCTGCCCGAGCTGGGCCTGCGGATCACCGACTTCTGGTTCAGCCCCGGCCACGAACGCGACCAGGACTTCTACCTCGACGTGGTGCGCGTGCACCGCGACGGCCCGCGCTGGGTGGCCACCGACCTCTACCTCGACCTCGTGCTCAAGGACAAGATCTCGGTCCGGGTGATCGACACCGACGAACTGCTCGCCGCCGTCGCCGGGAACCTGCTGCCGGAGAAGGAAGGCGAGTACGCGCTCGAAGTCGCCTACGCCGCCGTCGAGGGGCTCGCCGCGCACGGGTACGACCTCGCCGCCTGGCTGTCCACAAAGGACATGACGCTCGGCTGGCGCAGGCATCCCTAGCCCGCGACGGGGGAATTCCCCACCCCGCCCGGCGGTCAGCCGGATTACCCGGGGCGGTTCGCGCGGCCACGATCAGCGGCATGGAACGAACCGCGAACCAGGTGACGCTCGACCTCGTGTGCTCGCTCTACCGCGAGCACACCGAAGCGTTGCGCGCCGCGAAAGACGCCCAACGAGCGCACCGCCGCGCGCATCCGACGATGAAGACGCAGCTGGACGACGTCGAAGCAGAAATCACGTACCTGCTCCTGCGGCACCTGAAACCGGAGAAAGTCGTGGAGATCGGTTCGCTGCACGGCTGGTCCACGAGCTGGCTCCTCCGCGCGCTCGCGGACAACGGCACCGGCAGGCTGACCACGGTCGATCTCATCGGCACCGCCATGAAAACCGTCCCGCACGCGCTGGCCGAGGGCCGCTGGGAATTCCGCCAGGGCGACGCGCGCACCCTCGACGGCGACTGGCTGTCCGATGTGGACTATCTGTTCATCGACGCCGACCACGGCGCGCGCTTCGCGAGGTGGTACCTCTCCGACGTGTTCCCGAAGATCGACGCCGCGGTAAGCGTGCACGACGTATTCCACCGCGCCGCCCCGCTGCCGTTCACCGAAGGCGCTGAAGTGGTGCGCTGGCTGGAAAAAACGCAGACTCCGTACTTCACCGCGGCCCGCGCCCGCGCGAAACACGCGTACGCTTGCCTCAACGAACTCAGGCGCGAACTCGGCGTCGACGCCGCGGTGCACACCGGCCGCGACAACCCGATGATCTACTTCCGCATCCACCGATCGGTGGATGCGCGGGGGACAGCCGGTGGACCGGAAGTCACGCCGTTCCGCTGATCCGATCGGCCCCGCGAGCCGGAATTCTCGAAGGCAGCAACCGCTGCGATTCGAGAGGGGACTCCGGGGCGATGCCGGTCATCGAGGTGCGGAACCTCCATAAACGCTACCGCGGGAAGACCGCGGTGGAAGACGTTTCGTTCACCGTGGAGCAGGGCGAGATCTTCGGGATCCTCGGCCCCAACGGCGCGGGCAAGACCACCACGGTGGAATGCGTCGAGGGCCTGCGCTCCCCCGACGGCGGCGCCGTTTCGGTGCTCGGGCTCGACCCGCGACGCGACGTGCGCGAACTGCGCCAGCGGCTCGGCGTCCAGCTCCAGGAAAGCCAGCTGCCGGACCGGCTGCGGGTCGGCGAGGTCCTGGACCTGTTCGCCGGGATGTACCGCACCCCGGCCGACCCGGATCGGCTGCTGGCCCTGCTCGGGCTCACCGAGCAGCGGAACACCTTCTACCGCAAGCTTTCCGGCGGTCAGCAGCAGCGCGTGTCGATCGCGCTCGCGCTGATCGGCAGCCCCGAGGCGGTGGTGCTGGACGAACTGACCACCGGGCTCGACCCGCAGGCCCGCCGCGACACCTGGGAGCTCGTGGAGGCCGTCCGCGCGGAAGGCGTGACGGTCGTGCTGGTCACGCACTTCATGGAGGAAGCGGAACGGCTGTGCGACCGGATCGCGGTGATCGACGCCGGGCGCGTCGTCGCGATCGACACCCCGGCCGGGCTGGTCGGGCGGGTCGGCGGGGAGCAGCGCATCCGGTTCCGCCCGTCCGCCCCGGTCGATCCGCGGGAGCTGGCCGCGCTGCCGGACGTGCGGAAGGCCGAGCGGACCGGCGCGCATCTCGTGGTGACCGGGGGCGACGGCGCGCTGCAGGCGGTGACGTCGTTCCTCGCCCGCGCCGGCGTGGTGGCGGGCGAGCTGCGGGTGGAACAGGCCAGCCTCGACGACGCCTTCGTCGCGCTGACCGGCCGGAAACTGGACTGAGGGGGAACCGGAAGTGTTGTCGAAGCTGACCGTCGCCGAGGCGAAGATCTTCCTCCGCGATCCGGGCGCGCCCGCCGTGGTGCTCGGGATCCCGCTGGCGCTGGTGCTGGTGTTCGGGCTGATGCCGGGGTCGCGCGAACCGAGCCCGGAGCACGGCGGCCAGTCGTCGCTGGCCACGCTGATCGCGCCGATGGCGGTGGCGATCCTGCTCGGGATCCTCGCGCTGAACCTGTTCCCCGGCGCGATGGCCGCGCACCGGGAGAAGGGGGTGCTGAAGCGGCTGGCGGCGAGCCCGCTGCCGCCGTCGCGGCTGCTGGCCGCGCAGCTGCTGGTGAACCTCGCCGTCGCCGTCGTCGCGATCGTGCTCGTCGTGGGGGTGGGCACGATCGCGCTCGGCATGGCGCTGCCGAAGAACCCGGGCGGGTTCCTCGCGGTCGTGCTGCTGGGCGCGGTGTCGCTGTTCTCCGTCGGCACGCTGCTCGCCGCGTTCGCGCCGACCAGCCGCGCGGCCAACGGGCTCGGCGCGGCGGTGTTCTTCCCGATGCTCGCGCTCGGCGGGGTCTGGGTGCCGAAGGAAAAACTGGCGCCGGTGCTGCAGCACGTCGCGGACATCCTGCCGCTCGGCGCGACGCTCGGCAGCCTGCGCGAGACGGCCGCGGGGCACGCGCCGAACCTGCTGTCCATGATCGCGCTCGCGGTGGTCGCCGTCGGGTGCTCGGCGCTCGCCGCCCGATTCTTCCGCTGGGAGTGACCGCGATGACCACGACACAAGAAGAAACCACGCCGTCCCGTTCGGTCGCCCCGTTCGCCCGGATGCCCGTGTTCGGCATCGCCGCGCTGATGGCGGTGCCGCTGGTGCTCACCGCGAACAACTACGGCTACTTCGGCGACGAGCTGTACTTCCTCGCCGCAGGCCGGCATCTGGCCTGGGGGTACGTGGACCAGCCGCCGCTGCTGCCGCTGCTCGCCCGCGCGATGGACACGATCGCGCCGGATTCGCTGTTCGCCCTGCGGATCCCGGCGATGCTGGCGATGCTCGCCGGCGTCGTGTTCGCCGCGCTCATCGCCCGCGAACTCGGCGGCCGCACCCGCGCCCAGGCCGTCACCGCCGCGACCTTCGCCGCCTGCACGCAGTTCATCGCCAGCGGCCACTACCTGGCGACGTCGACGCTGGACCCGTTCCTCTGGACCGTCCTGCTCTGGCTGGTGGTCCGCTGGATCCGCACCCGGCGGGACGGCCTGCTGGCGTGGGCCGGAGTCGTCACCGCGCTCGCGTTGTACGTGAAATTCCTGATCGGCGGGTTCTGGATCGTCGCCGGGATCGCGCTGCTGATCTGCGGCCCGCGCGAGATGCTGCGCCGTCCGCTGCTGTGGGCCGGAGCCGCGATCGCCGCGCTGGCTCTGGTCCCGACGCTGGTGTGGCAGGCCCGGCACGGCTGGCCGCAGCTCAGCATGGGCGCGGCGATCTCGAACGAGGTCGGCGAAACCTGGGGCGGGCGGCTGTCCTGGCTTCCGCAGGTCATGCTGCTCGCGGGGGTCCCGGCCGGCCTCGTGCTGCTGGGCTACGGCCTCGGGCGGCTGCTGCGTTCGCCGCGGCTGCGCTCCTACCGTTTCCTCGCCTGGACCACGCTCGCGCTCGCCGTGGTGTTCATCGCGGTCAACGGCCGGTCGTACTACATCGCGGGCATGTTCGCTCCGATCTGGGCGGCCGCGGCGGTGGAACTCGAGAGCGGGCGGGCGTCCCGGTGGTGGCGCTGGATCCCCACCTGGCCGGTCTACGTGCTCTCCGCGCTGCTGATGCTGCCCGCCACGCTGCCGGTGTGGCCGCATTCCTGGGTCGCGAAGAACCCGTCGCTGCCGACCCCGGCCTTCGCGTTCGGCGAGGTCGGCTGGCCGGAAGGCACGCAGTCGGTCGCGCGGGCGTTCCGCCGGCTGCCCGACCCGGCCCGCACCGCGATCGTCGGCGAGACGTACTGGACCGCGAGCGCGCTCGACCGCTACGGCCCGGACCTGGGCCTGCCCGAGCCGACCAGCCCGAACCGCGGGTACGCGACACTGGCCGTCCCGCCCGATTCGGCGCGCGACGTGCTGTTCGTCGGGGCCGATCCCCGGCCGTTGCTCGGGCACTTCGCCCATCTCGAGCCGGTCGGCGCCGTGTCCACCGGGGACGCGAAGCCGAGTGTGCTCGACGGCACTCCGCTGTGGCTGGCCAGCGGGAGGCTGCAGCCGTGGGCGGCCATCTGGCCCGAGCTGGCGAACACCGGGACGTGACCGGCGGCACCCGCCGAAGGAGCGCGCGAGGCCTCGCCCGTAGGGTGCGGGCGAGGCCAGCCCCCGATCCGCCGACAGGGAGCAGGATGGATGCCGTGACCACGGCCACCGCACCGAGCACGCCCGGAAGCGCGCTCGCCGAGTTCGCTCGGCGGCCGGTCTTCCTGCTCGCCGCGGGGACCGCCGCCGTGCTCCTCGCCACCGCCGGCCGCTACGGCTACTTCGGCGACGAGCTGTACTTCCTCGCCGCGGGCAAGCACCTCGCCTGGGGCTACGCGGACCAGCCGCCGGTGCTGCCGTGGCTCGCCTGGCTGGCGAACTCGATCGCGCCGGGCTCGCTCGTCGTGTTCCGGATCCCGGCGATCCTGGCGACCGCGGCGGGAGTCGTGTTCACCGCGCTCATCGCCCGCGAAATGGGCGGCCAGCGCAAGGCGCAGACCCGCGCCGCCGCCGCGTACGCGATCTGCGGGCAGTTCGTCGGCAGCGGCCACTACCTCGCGACGTCCACAGTGGACCCTCTGCTGTGGACGATCGTGCTGTGGCTGCTGGTGCGCTGGATCCGCACCCGCGACGACAACCTGCTGCTGTGGCTCGGCGTCGCGACGGCGGCCGGGCTGAACGTGAAGTTCCTGCTCGGCGGGTTCTGGGCGGTCACCGCGGTCGCCGCGCTCGTGTTCGGGCCGCGAGACCTGCTGCGCCGCCCCAAACTGTGGCTGGGCGCGGCGATCGCCGCCCTCGCGTGCGTGCCGACCTTGCTCTGGCAAGCCGCGAACGGCTGGCCGCAGCTCGGCATGGGCGACGCGGTCTCGCGCGAAGTCGAGGAGGCGGGCGGCCGGGCGATGTTCGTGCCCGCGCTGCTCGCCGGAGCCGGCCTGGTCATCGGCGCGCTGGGCGTGCTGTACGGGCTGGCGGTGCTGCTCGGCAGCGCCCGGCTGCGCGCGTACCGCTTCCTCGGCTGGACCGCGGTCGGCGTCTTCGCGATCTTCCTGATCGGCAACGGCCGGTTCTATTACGCGGCGGGCACTTTCGGACTGTTGTGGGCGGCCGCCGCGGTGCACCTGCAGGACCGGCGGCCCGCGTTGTGGTGGCGCTGGGTGCCGACGTGGCCGGTGTTCGTCCTGTCCGCGCTGTACAGCCTCCCCTACGCGCTGCCGGTGTGGCCGGAGCAATGGCTGGTCGAGCATCCGGCCGCGCCGCGCCCGGCGTACGCGATGGAGGAATACGGCTGGCCGGATCTGGCCGCGTCGGTCGCCAAGCAGTACCGCGCGCTGCCGCCGGAGGAACGCACCCGCACCACGCTTGTCACCGGCGGGTACTGGCAAGCCGGCGCGCTCGGCCGGTACGGGCCGGAGCAGGGCTTGCCCGAGGCGTACAGCGCCAGCCGCGGGTTCTGGTACTTCGGGCGGCCGAACGACAACGCCGACACCGTGCTGTTCGTCGGGCGCGAGCCGGCGAAGCTGGCGGCGCACTTCCGGTCCGCGCGCATCGTCGGCGAGGTCGACAACCGGCTCGGCGTCCCGAATTCCAGCCGGCACATGCCGATCTGGCTGCTCGAGGGCCGGATCGGTTCCTGGGCCGGGATCTGGCCGCAGCTGAAGGACCTCAAGGCGTGAGACTCGAAGACCTCCGGGGGGTCAAACTCCACTGGCGGGGCTCGCTGACGCCTCCGGCGGTGGGGTGGAAAGAAAGGACGCCGGTGCGGTGGCACCGGTGGTTCAGCCAGGCCGAGACCGTGCTCGCGTGGCTCCTGCTGGCGGTCTCCGTCCTGCTCACCGTGCTGGGCAGCGGCCGGACGAGCGACTACCGGACGGCCACCCTGCTGATCGCCGCCGGCGCCGCGGTCTGGCTGCTGCTGACGACCGTCGTGCTCAGCCCGAAGCTCCGCGATCACCCGGTGACCGCCGCGGTGGCGTTCGCCGGGGTCGTCACGCTCGGCGCGATCCTCGAAGGGCGCGAAACGTACTTCGTCATCTTCATGGTCTACGCGTTCTTCGCCGCCATGCGGATGAAGCCGATGGTGCTGGCCGTGCTCGGCATCGGCATCACTTCGCTGCTGATCAACACCATGACGCTCGGCGGTCCGATCCACGCTCTGACGGTTTCGCCGGGGGTCTGGATCTCGCTGGTGATCGTGCAGACCGCGGCGATCAGCGGCGGGGGCGCGGTGTTCGCCGCCGTGGGCAGGCAGAACGCCGAGCGCAAGCGGATGCTCGACCAGCTGGCCGCGGCCGAGGCGGAGAACCGCGGGCTGCAGCGGCAACTGCTCGCCCAGGCGCGCGAGGCGGGCGTGCTCGACGAACGGCAGCGGCTGAGCCAGGAAATCCACGACACGCTCGCGCAGGGCTTCACCGGGATCATCACCCAGCTCGAAGCCGCTGCCCAGGCCCGCGACGACGCGGCGGAATGGGAACGCCACCTCGCCGCGGCGACCCAGCTGGCCCGGGAAAACCTCACCGCGGCCCGGCGTTCGGTCGCCGCGCTGCGCCCGGAGCCGCTCGAAACCGCGACGCTGCCCGAAGCGCTCGCCGAGGTCGCCCGGCTGTGGAGCGAGCGCACCGGCGTCCCGGCGGAATTCTCGTCCACCGGGACCGCCGTCCCGCTGCATCCGGAGCTGGAGGCCACCCTGCTCCGGGTCACCCAGGAGGCACTGTCCAATGTGGCCAAACACGCGCGGGCCAGCCGGGCCGGGATCACCCTGTCGTACATGGGCGACGAGGTGACGCTCGACGCACGCGACGACGGCGTCGGCTTCGATCCCGCGCATCCGCCCGCGCCGCCGTCGGCGGAAGGCGGCCACGGCCTGCCCGGCATGCGGCGGCGCGCGGAACGGCTCGCCGGCGCCCTGCACGTCGAGTCCGAACCGGGCGGCGGCACCGCGATCTCGGTGCGGCTGCCCGCGATCCCGGCTGCGACACTGGATCCGACCGAGGGGGCCCCATGACCATCACGCTGCTCATCGCCGACGACCACCCGATCGTCCGGGACGGGCTGCGCGGCATCTTCACCGGCGAGCGCGGTTTCGAGGTGCTCGGCGAGGCCGCGCACGGGGCCGAGGCGGTCACGCTCGCCGAGGCGTTGAAGCCGGACGTCGTGCTGATGGACCTGCGGATGCCCGGCACCGACGGCGTCGCCGCGATCACCGAACTCGCCCGCCTCGGCAACCCGGCGCGGGTGCTCGTGCTGACCACCTACGACACGGATTCCGACGTGCTGCCCGCGATCGAGGCGGGCGCGACCGGCTACCTGCTGAAGGATTCGCCGCGCGAGGAACTGTTCCGCGCCGTGCGCGCCGCCGCCCGCGGCGAGGCGGTCCTCTCCCCCGCGGTCGCGAGCCGGATCATGGGCCAGATGCGCGCACCGGCCCAGGAACCGTTGTCGCAGCGGGAAATCGAGGTGCTGAACCTCGTCGCGCGCGGGTCGACGAACAAGGAAGCGGCGAAGAAGCTGTTCATCAGCGAGGCGACGGTGAAGACGCATCTGCTGCACGCGTACGCGAAGCTCGGCGTGAAGGACCGCGCGGCCGCGGTGGCGGTGGCTTTCGAACGCGGTTTGCTCGGGTCTTAGCCCCACAGCTCCCTGGTTTTCGCCGCCACCCGCGCGACCACCGCGGCCACGAATTCCTTCCCGGGCAACGGATCCAGCCTCCGGCCGTCCCTCAACCGAGGCGCGACCAGCCCTTCGTCGACCTCCCTCTGCCCGACCACCGCTTGATACGGCACCAGCCGCCGGTCCCGGATCCGAGCGCCCAGACTCCCCCGGTCCGCCGGGACGACCTCGGCGCGCAACCCGGCCTCCATCGCCTCCTCGGCGACCGCTTCGGCTGCCGGAAGTTCCGCGTCGCCGACCGGGAGCACCGCCACCTGCACCGGGGCCAGCCACGGCGGGAACGCGCCGCCGTGTTCCTCGATCAGCTGGGCCAGCACGCGTTCCAGGCTGCCGAGCACCGCGCGGTGCACCAGCACCGGCCGGTGCGCGCGGCCGTCCGGGCCGATGTACTCGAGCCCGAACTGCTCCGGCTGGTGGAGGTCGATCTGCACGGTGGACAGGGTCGACTCGCGGCCGGCGCTGTCGGCGATCTGGACGTCGATCTTCGGGCCGTAGAACGCGGCTTCGCCGGGACCGCGTTCGTACTCGACGCCGTCGAGCGCGTCGACGAGCACCTCGGCCGCGCTCTCCCACGCCTCGGCCGCACCGGCGTACTTGCCGCGGTTGTCCGGCAAGGAAAGGCGGTAGCGCGCGGGTTTCAGGCCCAGGTCGCGGTACACCCGGCGGATCAGCGCGAGCGCGCCCCGCACCTCCGCGCCGACCTGCTCGGGACGGCAGAAAAGGTGCGCGTCGTTCAGCTGGATCGCCCGCACCCGGCTGAGCCCGCCGAGGACGCCGGACAGTTCGGCGCGGTACATCCCGCCGAGTTCGGCCAGCCGCAGCGGCAGTTCGCGGTGGCTGCGCTCCCGCGACCGGTAGATCAGCGCGTGGTGCGGACAGAGGCTCGGCCGCAGCACGACCTGCTCGCCGCCGACGTCCATCGGCGGGAACATGTCGTCGCGGTAGTGCGCCCAGTGGCCGGAAAGCTCGTACAGCTCGCGTTTTCCCAGCACCGGCGACGAAACGTGCCGGTAGCCGGCGCGGCGTTCGGCCTCGCGGACGTACTCCTCCAGCACGTGCCGGATCGCGGCGCCGTCGGGCAGCAGATACGGCAGGCCCGCTCCGATCAGCGGGTCGCTGCCGAACAGGCCGAGTTCCCGGCCGAGTGCGCGGTGGTCAGGCATGGCGGTCTCCTCACGGAAGGCGAGGCGAGCGCACGAGCGGGCCCGGGGCGCTCGCCCCGGGCTCGAATGGCAGTGTTCAGCGCGCCGGGACGGGATCCGGCGTCGTGGTGGACTGGGCGCGCTTCATGCCGTGCACGGTAGCCCCGCGCCCGGCGGCACCGCACCTGGTTTTCCGCCTCAGGGCTTCCAGCCGCTGTGCCCGGCCCACTTCTCCGCGCGCACGAACGCCGCGTTGACCCAGCCCTGCTTCTCCTGCGCGTACTGCTCGACCGTGCCGTCCGCGGAATGCTTGCGCGCCAGCTCTTCCTTCACCTCGGCGTAGCCGTCGCGCTCCTCCGGATGCGCCCGGATCCAGTCGCGGAACAGGAGCGCGAGCCGCCACGCCGGGGTTTCGGTGGACCGGACGTGCAGGTTCACCGGCCGTTTCGGGTCCGCGCTCTGGTGGAACCGCTTGAGCCACTTGCCTTCGCCGCCCTGCGGGTCGTCCCACCATTCGCCTTCGCGGCGCGGGAAACCGGCGTCGGCGAGCGCCTCGGCGAGCGCGTCCGCGTCGTCCAAAGAGGACACGGTGAGCTGGAGGTCGAGGACGTCCTTGGCGGGAAGGCCCGGCACCGCGGTGGACCCGATGTGGTCCGCGCGCACCAGCCGCGGACCCGCGATCTGCCGCAGCCGCGCCAGCCGCCGTTCGGCCTGCAGCGGCCAGCTCGAATCGTAGGGAGAGATCACCGGCGAGGCAGGCGGACGCGGTTTGCGCAGCCGGAGATTCGCCTCGAACGGCACCAGCCGGTCCGCCCACAGCGCGTCCACCTCGGCGAGCACGACGTCCGGCGTGCCGCCGTTGTCGAGCCAGACGTCCGCGACCGCGCGGCGCTGCTCCTCCGCGGCCTGCGCGCGGATCCGCGCCCGCGCGTCGGCCTCCGGCATGCCGCGCACCTCGACCAGCCGCCGCACCCGCACCTCCACCGGCGCGTCGACCACCAGCACCAGGTGATACGCGGGCGCGAGGTCGTTCTCCACCAGCAGCGGCACGTCGTGCACCACCACCGCGTCGTCGGCGGCCGCGGCCATCAGCTCGCCGGTGCGCTGCCCGACCAGCGGATGCACGATCGAGTTGAGCCGCTTGCGGGATTCGTCGTCGGCGAACGCGCGCGCGGCGAGCGCGGGCCGGTCCAGCGACCCGTCCCCGGCAAGGATTTCCTCGCCGAACGCCTCGGTCAGCGCGGCCAGCCCCGGCGTGCCCGGCTCCACGACCTCGCGCGCGATGCGATCGGAATCGATGACCACGGCCCCGTGTTCGGCCAGCCGGTTCGCCACCGTCGACTTCCCCGCACCGATCCCGCCCGTCAGGCCCACTCGCAGCATGGCCACACCTTACTGTGCCGATGATCGGCTATCCGACCACAGCCACGGCCGAACGACTCCGCCGCGGCGGGCAGGCGCCGCGGCGGGGTCGGCCTGCTCTCGGCCACACGAGAGCGAGCATTACCCACCCGACCACAGCCACGGCCGAACGACTCCGCCGCGGCGGGCAGGTGCCGCCGCGGGGTCGGCCTGCTCTCGGCCACACCAGAGCGAGCGACCATCGCCCACCCGACCACAGCCACGACCGAACGACCCCGCCGCACCAGGCAGGCGCCGCCACGGGGTCGGCCTGCTCTCGGCCACACCAGCAACGAGCACCGCCGTCACCCGCTCAGGCGACATCGGACCTCTGCACGTGCAAGCGCACAGGTACCCGCACACCCTCCGCGCAAACGCAAGCACTTTTTCGGGCGTAGCCGAACTGATGTGGGTGACACGCCGCGTGCTTGCGCTGTTTTCGCGGGTCGAGTGCGTACCGTGCGCGGCGGAAGGGTCGCCCACACGGAGGAACAATGGCGGAGAAGCACGTCGGGAAGCACCGGCTCGGCACCCCGGGTCTGGTGCACTGCGTCTCCTATCGCCAGGTCTCGGAAGCACTCGAGGAGTACCGGCGCACGTGGTTCAGCGCGCTGCTCGTGCCCGCGAAGCACAGCCTGGCCGGCCTCCGCCGGCGCGCCCGCGAAGCCGCCCTCGAACGTGCCTGGGTGCCTTCGGTTTCGCCGGAACGCGCCTGACCCTCCGCGGCTCCGCCGCCTGACCCGGAAATGCGCGCCCGCCCGCGATCAGACCTCGCGGGTTTCGATCGCGATCTCGTGGCTCAGCGTGCGGTGCACCGGGCATTTGTCCGCGATTTCCAGCAGCCGCGCGCGCTGGGCGTCGTCGAGGTCGCCTTCCAGCGAGATTTCCCGCGTGATCCGGCTGAGCATGCCGACCTCGGTCTCGCAGCGTTCGCAGTCGCGGGCGTGGATACGGTCGTGCCGGAGCCGGACGGTCGTGCGGGTCAGCGGGATTCCCTTGCGGTCGGCGTACATCCGCAGCGTCATCGAAGTGCAGGTGCCGAGCGCGGACAGCAGGAGGTCATACGGCGTGGGACCGGCGTCCGCGCCGCCCACGCTCACCGGTTCGTCGGCGAGGAATTCGTGGCTCGCGGTCGTGACGCGCTGGGTGTAGCGGCCGCTTCCGGCATCGGTGACGACGACAGTGCCGGGCTCCGGCTGGGTCATGGGGACGGTTTCCTTCTGCTCGGGGAGGCGCGGGCGGTCGCTTGTGGACGGTCCGGGCGCACCGGAACGACGTTCCCAAGAAGCCGGGAATATCGTATCTTCTGCTTGCGAGACGCGGACGCGCTTCCCGCGGAGCACGGGCAAAGGGGGGTGGGAGATGGCCACCCGGCATCTCTCGACACGGCCGGCGGAGCAGCACAACCGCGGCCGCTTCCTCGACGCGGCGTTGACCGTGCTCACCCAGCGAGGCGTCGCCGGGTTGACCGTGCGCGCGGTGGCGGAACAGGCCGGGGCGTCCACGATCACCGTGTACACGCGCTTCGGCGGCCGCACCGGTTTGCTGGACGCGTTGTACGAACGCGCTTTCGACTTGCTGGGCGAGGAACTGCGCACGGTTCCGCGGTCCGAGGACGACGGGATCGCCGATCTCGTGGAGGTCGCGCTCGCCTACCGCCGGTTCGCGCTGGAGAGCCCGGCTCGCTACGGCTTGATGTTCGAGCGTTCGGTGCACGACTACGATCCGGATCCGGCGTTGCGGTCGGGAGTGCTGCGCACGAGTTTCGCCGAGTTCGTCGCGAAAATCGAACGGGTCGCCCCGCCGGACGTCGTCGCGGAGGAATGCGGCTATCTGCTGTGGACGTCGATGCACGGGCTGGTGAGCGTCGAACTGACGATCCGCTCGCAAAGCCCGCTCGACGACTGGTTTCTCGGCGCGGACGAAACCGCGCACGAAACGATGTACCGGCGCGGCGTGCGCGCGACGATCGACGGGCTGGGCCTGCGCGCCTGACTCCGCGCCCGGCTCCCGGAAACAGTTCGGCCCCGGTCCGTGCGGACCGGGGCCGAAACCGTCAGAGACTCAGCGAGTCAGCGCTCACGCGCCGCCCGACAGCTTCTCGCGCAGGGCCGCGAGCTGCTCGTCGCTGGCGAGCGTGCCGCCGCTCTTCGCCTCGACCGGAGCGGACGAGGTGTAGCTCTGCTCGCCGCCCTCGATGCCGGTGGCGGCGTCGGCAGCGGCTTCGGCGTCGGCCTCGGCGGCCTTCTTGACCTGGGCCATGTGCTGCTCGTAGCGGGTGTGGGCCTCGGCGTACTGCCGCTCCCACTCCTCGCGCTGCTTGTCGAAGCCTTCCTGCCACTCCTGCGTGTCCGGGTCGAAGCCCTCGGGGTAGATGTAGTTCCCCTCGGCGTCGTACTCGGCGGCCATGCCGTACTGGGTGGGGTCGAACTCGGTCTCCGGCGTGACGCCCTCGTTCGCCTGCTTCAGCGACAGCGAGATGCGGCGGCGCTCGAGGTCGATGTCGATGACCTTGACCATGACGTCGCCGTTGACCTGGACGACCTGCTCCGGGATCTCCACGTGGCGCTCGGCCAGCTCGGAGATGTGCACCAGGCCCTCGATGCCCTCCTCGACGCGGACGAACGCGCCGAACGGGACGAGCTTGGTGACCTTGCCCGGCACGATCTGGCCGATCGCGTGGGTGCGGGCGAACTGGCGCCACGGGTCTTCCTGGGTCGCCTTCAGCGACAGCGAGACGCGCTCGCGGTCCATGTCGACGTCCAGGACCTCGACCGTGACCTCCTGGCCGACCTCGACGACCTCGGACGGGTGGTCGATGTGCTTCCAGGACAGCTCGGAGACGTGCACCAGGCCGTCGACGCCGCCCAGGTCCACGAAGGCGCCGAAGTTGACGATGGAGGACACGACGCCCTTGCGGACCTGGCCCTTGGCGAGCGCGTTGAGGAACTCGCTGCGCACCTCGGACTGGGTCTGCTCGAGGTAGGCGCGGCGGGACAGGACCACGTTGTTGCGGTTCTTGTCCAGCTCGATGATCTTCGCCTCGAGCTCGCGGCCGACGTACGGCTGCAGGTCGCGCACCCGGCGCATCTCGACCAGCGACGCGGGCAGGAAGCCGCGCAGGCCGATGTCCAGGATGAGACCGCCCTTGACGACCTCGATGACGGTGCCCTTGACGGGCTCGTCCTTCTCCTTGAGCTCCTCGATCGTGCCCCAGGCGCGCTCGTACTGGGCGCGCTTCTTGGACAGGATCAGACGGCCTTCCTTGTCCTCCTTCTGGAGGACAAGGGCTTCCACCTCGTCGCCGACGGCGACAACCTCTGCCGGGTCGACATCGTGCTTGATGGACAGCTCGCGCGAGGGGATGACGCCCTCGGTCTTGTACCCGATGTCGAGCAGGACCTCGTCGCGGTCGACCTTGACGATGGTGCCTTCGACGATGTCTCCGTCGTTGAAGTACTTGATCGTCTTGTCGATAGCCGCGAGGAAGTCTTCCTCCGACCCGATGTCGTTTACGGCGACCTGCGGGGCCCCGGTCGGGGCGGTCGGGGCGGTGGCGGTGTCGGTGGTCATTAGGCGGGTTGCTCCGGTGGATGGGTGTCGTAGGTGGATGTGAAGTTGGCTACCGAAAGTGCACGCGGCGGGCCCCGCAACCGGCATGCGGCGACCCTGCTCAAACGTCCGGCGACCAAACGTTCCACCAGTGAACGACCGCGGCATGACCCGCTGACGATGCGCGGCCCCGGCGGGTAGCCGCCCGGGCAGCGCGAACCCCACTGCGCTAACACGTATCGTACGCGGGCCCCCGCGGGGGACACAATCAGGGTCGCCCTGGGCTCCCGGTACCTTCCTTCCAACGTTTCCGCCGGTCCGGGCATTCCCGCGCCCCGGACGGCCGCACCCGGGAGAGGAGACCGGCATGCCCGAGCCCGCCGCGGCCCCGGCGGCCCGCCACGCGAGCGCCGAGGAACGGCTCGGCACCGTCGGCGTCGCCCATCGCGAGGTCGGCGGAAACGAAGCGGAAGCCGCGAATCTGGCCTGGTGGGACGCGGATGCCGACGATTACCAGGCCGCCCACGGCGGATTCCTCGGCGACGCCGATTTCGTCTGGTGCCCGGAGGGCGTGCGCGAGGAGGACGCGCGGCTGCTCGGCGACGTGCGCGGCAAGCGCGTGCTCGAAATCGGCTGCGGGCAGGCCGCCTGCTCGCGCTGGCTCGCGGGCGCCGGAGCCGAACCCGTCGCCACCGACCTGTCCGGCGGCATGCTCCGGCACGCCCGCGAGGGGAACGCGCGCACCGGCGCGGCGGTCCCCCTCGTGCAGGCGAACGCCGAGCGGCTCCCGTTCGCCGCGGCCAGTTTCGACGTCGCCTGCTCCGCGTTCGGCGCGCTCCCCTTCGTGCCGTCGCTGGAGACCGTGTTCGGCGAAGTGCGCCGGGTGCTGCGCCCCGGCGCGCCGTGGGTCTTCTCGGTGACCCACCCGATGCGGTGGATCTTCCCGGACGACCCCGGGCCGCAGGGGCTCACCGCGACGCAGCCGTATTTCGACCGCACGCCGTACGTCGAGGTGGACGACGACGGCGCGGCGACGTACGTCGAATACCACCGCACGCTCGGCGACTACGTGCGCGCGCTCGCCGCCTCGGGGTTCGCGCTGGAGGACCTCGTCGAGCCGGAATGGCCGCTGGGCCACACGCGCACCTGGGGCCAGTGGAGCCCGTTGCGCGGCAGGCTGTTCCCCGGCACCGCGATCTTCCGCACGCGGCGCGACTGACCGGCTACGCTGCGGCAGTGAGCTCCGCCGGCCGATTCGCCGCACTCGACCCGCTCCTGCCGCCGCCCGTCCCGCTCGGGAGCGGCGACCGCCTGCGCGCGGTGACCGCGTCGGGCACCCAGGTTTCCGCGATGCTCCAGCGTTACCGGCACGGTCCGGGCGACGCTCCCCTGCTGTGGTCGGCGGCCGAGGTGTGGCAGCTGTTCCCGGACCCGGAGACGGCGGGCACCGAAGCGTTCGACGCGTTGCTCGGCGCGCTTCGGTCCCAAGTGGACACTGAAGCGCCGGGCGCCGATTCGGCGTGCGTCGTCAACTGGCCGAGCCGCGACGCCGAAGCCATCCGCGCCTTTCTCGACCACGGGCTGGTTCCGTTGTCCGCCTTGGCCGTTCGCCCCGCCGTCGCACCGGAAGAGAGCGCCGCGGACGCGTCGATCCGGCTCGCCGGGCCCGGCGACTACCCGGCGGCGCTGGCGCTGTGCACCGCGACCTTCGACTACACCGGCCTCGTCGCGCACCGGAAACGCGAGCAGACCGCGGAACTGCTCGGCCCGGCGCTGCGCCGCGCGCTCGGCGAGAAGGCGACCTGGCTCGCCGAGGTCGACGGCGAAATGGCGGCGCTCGCGCAATGCGACTGGGTCGAGTCCGCGCCCGGGAACGAGGCCGCCGAACTGCTGCCGGCCGGCCGCTGGGGGTACGTGAACAACGTCGTCACCGCCCCGGCCAGCCGCGGCCGCGGGATCGGCCGGGCGCTGATGGCCCGCGCGCACCGCGAACTGCTGAACCAGGGCGCGACCGGCACCTACCTCTACTACAACCCGACCAATCCCCTGTCGTCGGTCTTCTGGCACCGGCAGGGCTACCGGCCGCTGTGGACGTCCTGGGAGGCGCACCCTGCGTGGGCGTTGCGCTGAGCCGTCCGCTCTTTGGTGTGACGTCCGGCGAGCCGCCTTGCCGACCCCCGCGGGCCGGGTCTAACTTTTGAACTGACTGGTCAGTTCAAAATCCGTGGAGTGTGTCCTGTGCAGGTCCGTGCCGACCGGGTGTCCCTGAAGGGTCCCCACGGCCCCTTGTTGCCGCCTACCTCGCTCACCGTCGAGGAGGGCTGCCTCACCGTGGTGCACGGCGAGCCGGGCGTCGGCATCACCGCGCTCGCGCTGGCGCTGGCCGGACGGCTGAAGCCGACCACCGGCACCGTGACCGCCGAACCCGAGGGCGACCTGCGGCGGCTCGTGGCCGTCGTGGACTCGCCGAGGGTCAGCGAGCCGGACGAAGCCTTGTCGCTGCGCGTCGTCGCCGCCGAAGAACTGGCGCTCGCACACCGTCCTTCCAGCAAGGATGCTGTCACAGCTTGGCTCTCCCAGCACGACGCGGCGCCGTATGCCGACAGCCGGTTCGAGAATCTCGAGCCCGCGCTGCGCATCCGGCTGCTCACCGCGCTGGCCGCCGAACGCGACGACGTGCGCGTGCTCGTGCTCGACGCCCCCGACCGGCACACCAGCGACGTCGAGACCTGGGCCGCGGTCGCTAGGGAGCACGCCGCCCGCGGATTCGCGGTGGCCGTGCTGGCCGCGACGACGCCGGAGCCGGCGCTCCCCTGCCCGCCCGCCAAGGTCGGCGAGACCGAGCAGCCGGACCCGGTCCGGCTCTACGCCCCGCCGGAGCCCGCCGAAGCCGAGCAGACCCGGCAGCTCCCGGAAACCGCCGAACTGACCGCCGAAACCGAGAACTCCGAGGGAGACCGGGCATGACCACCCCCCACAAGCGGGCCGGCGGACTGAACGCGTTCCGGATCGCGGGCAACGAGCTGCGCCGGCTGTCCACCGGGACGCTGCCGAAACTCGCCATGTTCGCGCTCGTGCTGGTGCCGCTGCTGTACGCGTCGTTCTACCTCTACGCGAACTACGACCCCTACGGCCGGCTCGACAAGCTGCCCGCCGCGGTGTTCACCGAGGACGCCGGCGCGAAGGATGCCAACGGGGCCGAGCGCAACGTCGGCCGCGAGGTCACCGACGAACTGGTGAAGTCCGGCACCTTCCAGTGGCATCAAGTGTCCGAAAAGGACGCCCGGGACGGCGTGCGGGACGACAAGTACTCGTTCGCCATCGGCATCCCGCACGACTTCTCGAAGGCGCTGCTGTCGTCCGGCAATTTCGAGCCGGAGCAGGCGACCATCACGCTGACCACCAACGACGCCAACAACTATCTCTCCGGCACCATCGCGAAACAGGTGGCCGACCAGGTCCGCAAGACGATCGCGGAGAAGGTGGGCAGCGAGGCCGCGGACAAGTTCCTCGTCGGCTTCTCCACCATCTACGGCAAGACCGCCGAGGCCGCCGACGGGGCCAAGCAGCTCGCCGACGGCGCGGCGAAACTCCAGACGGGGCAGCATCAGCTGGCCGACGGGGCGGGCCAGCTCGCGACCGGGTCGGCGAGCCTCGCCACCGGGCTGGGCACCCTCAAGTCGAGCACCGCGCAATTGCCGAGCCAGACGCAGAAGCTCGCCGACGGGGCGGGCCAGGTGGCCGACGGCAACCAGAAGGTGGCGAACGCCGGCTCGCTGGCCGCGTCCGCGTCGTCCGACGTGATGGGCCGGATCGACGGCTACCGCGCCCAGCTGGCCGCGAAGCTGCAGGAATCCGGGATGCCGGAGAACCTCAAGGACTCGATCCTGGCCGACTACGACAAGCTGCGCACGGACGCGAACCAGGCGAACGGGAAGATCCAGTCCGCCAACGGCGACCTGCAGAAGCTCTCCAGCGGCGCCCGGCAGGTGTCCGACGGGGCGCACCAGCTCGCGGCGGCCTCGCCGCAGCTGGCCAGCGGGATCGCGCAGGCATCCGACGGCGCGAACCAGCTGCGCGACGGCGCGGCGAAGCTCAACGACGGCGAGAAGACCGCCGTCACCGGCACCGACCAGCTCGCCGACGGTTCGGCGAAGCTGCGCGACGGGCTGGCCGCCGGGCTGAAGCAGATCCCGAACCCGGACGACCCGACCCGCACCGCCACCGCGAACACGATCGCCGACCCGGTCGCGGTCACGTCGAACGGCGTCGCCTCGGCGGGCACCTACGGCGCCGGGCTCGCGCCGTTCTTCATCTCGCTGGCCACCTGGATCGGCGCGTTCGTGCTGTTCCTGCTGATCCGCCCGCTGTCGACGCGCGCGCTCACCGCCGGCGCGGCGCCGCTGCGGGTCGCGCTCGGCGGCTGGCTGTCCTCGGCCGTGCTGGGCCTGGCGCAGGTGATCGTGCTGTTCGCCGCGGTGACCTGGCTGGTCGGCATCCACGTGGCGCACCCGCTGGGCGCGATCGGCTTCGCCTGCCTGGTGTCGCTGGCGTTCACGTCGATCGTGCACGCGCTGAACGCGCTCTTCGGCGCGGTCGGCAAGTTCCTCGGGCTCGTGCTGCTGGTGCTGCAGCTGGTGAGCGCGGGCGGCACGTTCCCGTGGCAGACGATCCCGGACGCGCTCTACCCGCTGCACATCGTGCTGCCCATGGGCTACGCCATCGACGGGTTCCGGCACCTGCTCTACTCCGGCGCGTCGCTGCAGATCCTCGGTGACGTAGGGGTGCTGGTCGCGTACCTCGTCGGAGGGATCCTGCTGTCCACTCTCGCGGCGCGCAAACACCGGGTGTGGTCGGTCTCGGCGCTCAAGCCCGAGCTGAGCCTGTGAGAGAAGCGACCAAACGGAAGCTCTTCGAGGCCACTTTGCGGCTTTCGGCCAGCCGCGGTCTCGTGGGGCTGACCGTGGACGACATCGCGGCCGAGGCCGGGGTCGCCAAGGGGACCGTCTACTACAACTTCGGGTCCAAGGACGGGCTGGTCGACGCGCTGCTCCGGTTCGGCGTCGACCTGCTCGCCGGGCGGCTGCGGGCGGCCGGGACGGAGGACGATCCGCTGGCGGTGATCGAGGCCCAGGTGGACACGACGCTGGAGTTCATCGCGGAGCACCCGGGGTTTTCGCAGATCGTGGTCAGCGAGCTGTGGCACACGCCGGGGCGGTGGCACGACACGTTGGCGCTGCTGCGGGAGGAACTGATCGCGGTCGTGAAGGCGCAGCTGGAGCGGCTGGACGCGGCGGGACGGCTGCCTCCCGGGGTGGACATCGCCACCGCGGCCGCCGGGCTGTTCGGGACGATGCTGGTGGTGGCGCTGGACTGGCAGGTGTTCCATCCCGCGCGGTCCCGGGCGGACGTGGTGGGCTCGGTGATGTTGCTGATCCGAGGGTTGAAGAGGTGACGCGGCGGGGCCCGGCGGTCGGTGCCGGGCCCCTCGAGGGTCAGTGGCAGTTGGCGCAGCAGCCGCAGCCCTTGCCGGTGCAGGCGGAGCAGCATCCGTGCCGCAGGACGGTCTGGAACAGGCGCTTGATCATGGCTCGGTCCTTCCGGGTCGGTCATTCCTGCGTGGGTCACGCTAAGCGGGGCGGCTGGGGTCGGGGTACCGCTGACCGGGCAGGCGGGCGGGTGAATCCCCGGGGGGTGGGGGCGGCGGCTCGTCGCCTGGCGGCGACATTGCGCCGGGAGGGCGGGCGCACCACCCCGAAGTTTTATTGTGCTGACGGTTCGGGGGTGCTTGTCAAGGCGGGAAAGATGCCTTGACAAGCACCCCCGAACCGCAGGGAGGCTTCGTATCGGGGTTGGGGGGCGGGGTGGGTGCTTCCATCGGTGGGTGCGGCGGTGGCGGTTCGCGATTACTGTCCGCAGGGGACGTTGAGCCATTCGGTTTTGGGGATGGCTTTGCGGGTGTCGTCCAGGCGGGTTAGCAGGGTTTCCAGTTGGGCTGGGTCCGCGGTGTATTCCAGGATTGCTCGGTAGAAGGCGCCGGTCATGGTTTTGGGCATCAGGTCCGAGGCGTCGAAGCAGACTGGTTTTCCTGAGGTGAGGGTGTCGGCGACCTTTTTTCGCACGGGGTCCCGGTAGACCTCCTTCGCTACCGCGGCGCCTGCGGAGAAGGCGGTCGCGTTCGGGTTTCCGGCCCAGATCTGCTGGGCTTCCGGGGAGACCAGGAAGTCCAGGAACTGGCGGGCTTGCGGGGTGTCGGAGAACATCGCGGCCAGGTCTGCTGAGACCTCCGAGGCACCGGAGCCGGGGAACGGGAAGAAGTCGTAGTCGGTTCCTGGTTGCGGGCGGGGGCCGGTTTCGTTGTGCAGGTGCATGGTTTGGTAGCTGGCCATCGCGAACGAGCCCTGGTGTTCCATGCGGCAGCCCGGCGGGTCGGCGAAAAGGGGGCGGGCCGCGTCGCGGAAGTCGGTGAGCAGGGCGGCTGGGGCGCCGCCTTGGATGCCGCCGGGGCGGACGACCAGGGCGCCCCAGTCTTGGAAGGCTTTGCGTACGGGGTCCGAGGTCCACGGGAGGGTGCCCGCTGCCCATTGGCGATAGATTTCCGGGCCCGCGGAGTGCAGGAGGATGTCTTCCACCCAGTCGGTGCCCGGCCAGCCTGAGGTGGGCGGGGCGGCCAGGCCCAGGCACCACGACGGGTGCTGGCCGGCCGCCAGGGTCACCAGCTGCGGCCAGGTCGTGGGTTTCGGGCCGGGGAGGGTCGCCGGACGGTACCAGATCGCGCTCTTCAGGTCCGCTTTCACCGCGACGGAGTAGAGCTTGCCGGTGCCGAGGCGTTGCAGGTCGACCCATTGCCTGCCGTAGAAGGATTCGGCTTTCCGTTCCAGGAAGTCGAGGGGTTTGCTTTCCTGGCGGCGGGCGTAGTCGGCCAGCAGGCCCGGGCTGGACAGGACTGCGATGTCCGGGGCGGCGCCTTGCTGGACGTCGGCGGCCAGGACCTGTTCGACGGCTCGGGTGCCCTGATAGCGGACCTCGATGCCGGTCTTCTCCTCGAATCGTTGCTTGACTTGGTTGAAGGCGGCTTCCTCGCCTTCGGTCCACACGCCGAGCACTTGCAGGGCATTGCTTCCCGCGGAGACTCCGCACGCCGATGAAGTCGCTGCCAGCGCGGCGGCGGCCAGCAGGAGCAGCTTCTTCCACAGTGGACAGTTCATGCGCGGTACCGGTATTCGTCGATCCGCCGGTACAGCCCGGCGACCACCAGGGCGCCCGCCAGGATCAGGGCGGCGGGGACCAGCACCGGCAGGCCGCCGGATTCGGTCGCTGCGGTTCCGGCGGTCTTCACGGCGCGGGCGGCCGAGGTGATCGCGTTGTGGGCGGGGGCGGCGGAATCGCCGGCGGCCCGGGTTTGCCGGCGGAAATCGTCCACAGTGGACCCGCAGCCGGGCGGGCCGCAGCGTTCCTGCAGGAGGGCGGCCAGGCGGGCGTGGCCGCCGGCGTCCGCGGCTTCGATGCTTTTCTCCCGGACGGCCACCGCGTCGTCCACGCTGGCGCGGACCGGGTCGAGCCGTCCGGCCAAGGCGAAGGCCGCCAGCAGGCCGGCGACGACGCCGAGTCCGAGGACGGTCGCGCCCAGCAGGGGCGGGTTCACGCGGCGGCGGAATCGCCTGCGGAGGAACACTTGCGCGGCCACCAGCAGGGCGAGCAGCACGAGGGGCGGCAGCAGCCAGAGGATCAGCAGGCCCGCGCTCATGCCGGCGCCGGAGATCTGCCGGTCCAGGGCGGCGCGTTCGTCCTTTTGCAGTTTCCCCAGCAGTTCCAGCACGTTGTCGGGTGCGTGCAGCAGCCGCGAGGCGTACCAGAGGTCGGCGAGCCCGACGAGTTCGCCGCCGGGTTGCCGGAAGTGCGCGTCGGCCTGGCCCATCGCACCGGAGTACGACGCGACCAGGCCTTCGACGGTCTGCAGAGTTCCCGCGCCGGCGTCGCCCGCCTGGTTGAATTCCGCGACGCGCGCGAGGCTCTGGCTCGCCGACGCCATCCGGTTTTCGTACTCCTGCCCGGGACCGGCCAGTTTCGCCTCGCCCGACGCGAAACTGGCGACCGCCGCGGCGTCGGCGGACACGAGGGCGTCCCGCGCCGCCGCGACCTCGAGGATCGCCCGGCTGGTCGCGGACGAGACCTGTTCGGCGGTCCGGACCACGCCGCTCACCGCCAGGGACGAAGTGACCAGCGCGATCACGGTCCCGGCGAGCAGCACGGCCCGGATCCGCACGAGCGCCTGCCGCGTCCGCAGCGTCACGCGGCACCTCCGTCCAGCCGCTCCCCGCACTCCTCGCAAAAGCGCGCGCCGGACGGATTCGGGGTCTCGCAGCCGGGACAGACCGCCGGTTCGGCGTCCGGCGGCGACGCGGGGCGGGCGTCGCGGGGCTCGCCGCCGACGTTCGAGACCGTGGAGACCAGCAGGTTGAGCAGTTCGCTGCGGGTGACCTCGGGACGCAGCCGCACGCCGGCTTCGTCCGTCTCGACTACCCGGGCGAGCCGCCGCAGCACCTCCTTGTTGCCGGTCCGCGTGGCGATTTCGACGGCCTGGCCCCATTCCCGCGCCGCCCGTGCGTGCTCCCCCGCGGCGTACGCCTCGTCGGCGTTCACCAGTGCCTCGCTCAGCTCCGCGTGCATGGTGTAGCGGCGGACCTTCGGGTCGACCAACGTCGGGGCTACCGGGTCGCGGGTCCAGTGGGCCAGCACGGGCACCGTTGAATCCGCGACGCCGTCGACCTCGACCCAGGCGAGCATCCGGTCGAAGCCGTACTCCGGCGGCGGGTCCGCCGAGACCTCCACCGCGAGCTGGAATTCCCGGGTCTCGCCCGCGCTCCACGAACCGAGCGAAAGGACCACTTTCCGCTCGCCGTCGGGAACGCAGCGCGAGGTCAGGTCGTATTCGCTCGGCCAGACCTGCTTCACGAACCGCAGCGTGGTCTGCTCGGTGACGCCGATGCGCAGCCGCGCCGACGGGATCACCTTGGCGAGCGCCGCCGCCATCAGCGCGCGGAAGTCGTCGACCAGATCCTCGTCGCGCACCACCGAATCGACGGAGCCGCGCAGCACCCGGCCGATCTCGACCAGTTCGGCTCGTTGCCAGCCGTCGCCGATTCCCCTTGCGTCGCAGACGAATTCGCCTTCGCAAGCATCTAATTCGCGACGCAGCGCTTCCGCGGATTGCGACTGGTTGTTCCCGTCCGTCAACAGGATCGCGTGCCGCACCGCGTCCGGCGCCGAAGCGAACAGGTGCCGCGCGCATTCCAGCCAGGTGCCCATCGCCGTGCCGCCGACCGCGACGAACCGCTCCACCGCGGCAACCGCCGCCGCCCGGGTTTCCTCCGATGCGACCGCGAGACCGGGTTCGGCCGGATACGCCAGATCGGCGCGTTCGGTGCCGCGGACGACGGCGAAGCGGACACCGTCCGGCAGGGCCCAGATCGCCGCGGCCGCCGCCCGGCGCGCGGCGGCGATCTTGGTCGGCGGGTAGCGCATCGACGTCGAGCAGTCGACCAGGAGCACCTCCGCCCCGGGCGGCCGGGACCCCGCGTCGCCGTTCTCGCGCGCGGAAACGGTGACCACGGCCTGCATCGCGGTGTCGCCTTCGCCGAGGTAGCGGTTCTGATGGACCTCGACGTCCCAACCCCTGCTCATCCCTCGCCCCTTCGCCGCCTACACCCAGGTCGTCGGCCTCGTCTCGTTCGCCCGGTCGACCAACGCGTCGTGGTACTCCGCCGAACCCGCCCGGCGCGCGATCCGCCGGTACGACTGCTCCGCCAGCAGCCGCAGCCCGTGCTCGTCGAGGCGGTCGCCGAGCACCGGGCCGGGCGGCAGGCCGCGCATCCCGGCCAGGAAGCACCGCAGCGCGCTCTCGCGGACCTCGGCGGTGAGCCGGTCCGCGGTGTCGCGGTCCACTTCCAGCGCGGACAGCCGCTCGATCGCCTCGGTCAGGTCCTCGAGGCCGGGCAGCGCGTCCCCGGCCGGCAGGACGCCCGCCCGCACGCGGATTCCGGCGATCCGGGCCGCTTCGTCGTGTCGCGAGTACTCCGGGACCTGGTCCAGCAGTTCCACCGCCGCCGTGCGCTCGTTCAGCTGCAGATGCCCGCGGGCCAGCCCGAACACGGCGTTGACCTGCAGGTGGTCTCGCACCCAGAGCGCGTCGTAATAGCGTGCCGCCTTCTTCGGGCCGCCACAGTGCTCCGCGCACAGGCCGAGCGCGAGCTTCGGCGTCTCCTCGCCCGGGATGTCGCGGTGGACGCGCTCGAACCAGGTTTGCGCGGTCTCAACCGCGCCGGTGGCGAGTGCGACCAGCCCGCGGTGCCAGGCGATCCGCCAGTCGTGTTTGGCCCGGGCACCGAGCAGTTTCCCGGCGGCGTCCACTCGCCGGGCGGCCTGCTCGGCACCGGTCGAGTCCGTTTCGGACAGTTCGAGCCAGGCGCGGCAGCGGCGCAGCTCCACCTCGACGGTGGAATCCGCGCGGTCGAGTTTCTTCAGCAGCCGGGCGGGATCCGGTGCGCGGACGGTGCGCAGGAAGGCGACCGCCGGGTCGTGCGGATCCTCGTGCGGCACCGGCAATCCGAGCGCGATGTCGAGCGGCGCGGGCAGCGCGCCGAGCGGGCCCGCGGTGCGCCGGGCCCACTCCCCGACCGGCCGCGGCTGGCCGAGCCCGGCGTCCAGCAGGACCGCCGCTTCGGTGAACAGCGTGGAGATCGACGGCCGCGACTGCCGGTCGCGCAGCGAGAGGATTTCGTGCAGCACGCCGTCGAGCTGCACGAGCATTTCGCCGGCGGTGGCGAACCGGTGCTCGTACGGACCGGTCGCGCGGTCGAGCACCTGGGTGAAGGATTCGACGCCGAGCGCGATCCGCTTGTCGGCCGGACGCGGCCAGCCGTCGCTGCAGCGGAACAGGTCTCGCAGCGTCGCGCCGACGGTGTGGATGTCCGAGCGCACGGTGAGCCCGTGCTCGTCCAGCTCGGTCGCGCTGACCTGGAAGCGCGGGTTGCCGACGATCGGGCTGGTCTGGTCGCCGATCTTGCGGATCGCGCCGAAATCGATCAGCTTGACCCGTTTCTCGCCGTGGATCACGTTCTGCGGGCTCAGATCGCAGTACAGCAGCCCCTGGTCGTGCAGGTAGCCGAGCGCGGTGAGGATCTCCCGGCCGTAGGCCACGACGTGCTCGACGAGCAGCCTGCCTTCGGGCCCGTCGAGCATCGCGCGGCCGCGCCGCATCACCTCGGTGAGCGGAAGGCCGTCGACGAACTCCATGACGATGTAGCGCGCGTCCGGGCCGCCGTGCGGATCGGGATGCGTGGCCACGTCGTGGATCCGCACGATGTTCGGATGGTCGAGCGACGTCAGCACCTGGCTCTCGGTCTCGGCGATCCGCACCGCCGCCTCGTCGCCGGTGTTGAGCAGGCCCTTCAGCGCGACGTACTGCTTCAGCCGCAGGTCGGTGCCGAGGTACACGTAGCCGAGTCCGCCGCGCGCGATGCAGCCGTGCACCTGGTAGCGGCCGTCCACCACATCGTCCGGAAACAGCTTGGGAGAGAAGGAAAACGGCGTTCCGCATTGCGAGCAGAAACCCTCGGTGCGCGCGGGACGGCCGCCGATCGAGCGGCCGACCGGCGCGCCGCAGCCGCGTTTGCCGCAGTACCGTTCGTCCTCGGCGACGTGCGGATCCGCGAGAACCCGGCCGGCGATGTCCGGCAGGACGACCACGGGCAGCGGGACGTAGTCGTCGCCGGTGCCGTGGCCGGCGGTCTGCTGCTCCCGCGTGACGACGGTGTCGGCGATCCGGCTCGCGCCCGGGGCGGGGATGACGAGCGTCGCGTCGGCTTTCGGTTTCTGCGGCTCGGATCCCGGGGCCCAGCCGCATCGCGCGCAGAATCCGGCGCGGCTGATCGTGCCGGAGCAGTCCGGGCGGGCGCAGGCGGTCATCGGTTCCCCTCGCGCACCGCGGCGCCGAACTCCTCGACCGCCGCCGCGGCCCGCTCCGGATCGCACGCGCCCTCGTACAGCAGCTGCCAGGCGTTGGCATACAACGAATCCAGCAGCGGATCCTCGACCCGGCCAGCGGCGCGGGCGCGCTCGCCGTAACCGTCGAGGCGAAACCGCAATTCGGTGCGGCGGTCGCGCGCGGCGTCGAGCCGGTCGCGGGCCGCTTTCGCCGCGGCCAGATCGGCGGCCAGCACCTTGGCGACTTCCTCGACGTGTCGCTCGGCCCACGCGACCTCACCGAGATCTGCGGCTTCCTGCAACCGGCTCACCGCGCCCCGGCGGCGACGCACGCGCGGCGGCGGAACGTCGCCCACCACGAACCGCGGGGCCAGCTCGGCGATGTGCTCCTCGAGAGCGGCGAGTTCGCCGATCTGCTTGTCCAGCGCGGAAATCCGGCGAGCCAGCCCTTCCGGCCGCCCTCCGCTCCGGCGCGACCGCAACTCGGTCAGCCCCGGCGACGACTCCCGGCGGAAACCGAGCGCGAGCCGGATCCCGAGCCCCGCGGCGCGATCCGCGAGCGGCGCGAGCACCTCGCCGATCAGCCGTTCCGGTTCGGCCGCGTCGTCGATCGCGTTCACCACCACGGTGCGGCCGAGGCCCGACCGTGTCCCGCCGTTGTCCAGCGTGAGGTCGAGCCGCTCCGCGAGCCGCTGCCGCACCTGAGCCGACGTTTTGCCCGCCGCGTCCACCGCGAGATCGACACTTCCGGCCGGCGGCAAGGTTTCCTTCGCCAGGGTGTCGCGCAGTTCGTTCGCCGCAGCCGAACGCTCGCGGTCGGCGAGCACCACCGCGAGGTCGAGCGCGGCGGCCTTCGCGGACCCGGCCTCGCCCGTCACGACGATCCACACGCCGTGCCCCTCGCCGAACCAGCCCACGACTTCGCGGGCGAACTGCGGGTCGTAAGCGACGCGGTCCAGCTCGCGACCGAAAGTCTGGTCGACCGCAGGACTCCCCCGCCCCCACCGGTCCGCGCCGAGATAGCCGAGAATCGTCTCGACCGGGATCATCCACGCGACCCGCTCGCCCTCGGCCCGGTAGCGGGACACGACCATGCCGACCACGCGGCCGGTCTCCTCGTCGAGAACCGCGGTGCCGCTGAAGCCGCCGGTGATCGGCTGGTCGTCGTTCTTGCGGCCGAGCTGCACCCATTCGCAGCCGGGCCCGCCCTCGCCGGCGAGTTCGCCGAACGTCCACAGCCCTTCGTCCGCGCCCGCCGGAAACCCGTAGGCGCGCACGGCTTGGCCGTCGGACAACGGCATCCGGTACAGCGGAGCACCCGCCGCTCCCGGCACCCGCTCGGCCAGCCGCAGCACCGCGATGTCGCCGCGCTCGTCCGGCCCCGGCGGCACCCACGCGCCCGGCAGGACGCGCCCCGCGGCGACCGGCGTGCCGGGCAGCCCGACGAAGTCGACCAGGACGTCCGCGTCCGGCCCGCCCGCCCGCTCGACGACGTGCGCGCAGGTGAGCACATGGTCCTCGTCGAGCATGGTGCCTGCCCCGCGGATCCCGCCGAACCGGTCGCGCAGGCGAACCCGCCAGCGTCGACGCTCGGCCTGGTACCCCACGGGGGGACCCTACGCCGGGCGGTCGGCGGGCCGGGCGGCGTTCGCGGAAAGTGGCCCACGCTGGAGCAGCAAGCTCACCCGTTCAGCGGCGTGGCAGAACTTCTCGTGGGTGACGCTGGTTTCGGGGAGTGATTCTGTGGTGGCGAGCGGACAACAAACCCTTGGTGGCGTTCGTGCTTTTGCTGCTCGGGCGGGCCGGGCTTGCCGCAGCGGACAGGAAGCGGGCCGGGTGGGTCGACGGCGAAGCCCTGGCGCGGATTCGTGCTCGGTCAGCCGGATTCGCTGCTGATTTCGTTGCGCGAGTGGCTGTTCCGGCTCGCACCGCTGCTGCCATGCACAGCGGTGCCCCGGATTCGGGACTGTGCGGCCGAAACCGGACCCGGTCACGAGTTCACGCTCCCCCAGCCGCACTTACTGCCGACTTCGTTGCCCAAGCGACAATTCCCGCCCCGAGACCCACTGCCACCGTGCGCAGCGGCACCCGGACTCGCGAGCGCGCAGCCGAAACCGGACCCGGTCACGCATTCACGCTCCCCCAGCCGCACTTACTGCCGACTTCGTTGCCCAAGCGGCAACTCCCGCCCCGAGACCCACTACCGCCATGCACAGCAGCACCCCGGACTCGCGACCGCGCGGCCGAAACCGGACCCGCGCTGGAGCGCCCGGGGCCGGTCGGCGGACCCGGGCGCGGCTCAGCTCAGTGCGCGGCCTCGTTCCACGACCGCCCGTAGCCGACCGAAACCTCCAGCGGCACCGCCAGTTCCGCGGCCGAGCCCATGCCCTCGCGGACCAGTTTCTCGACGTCCGCCCGCTCGCCGTCGGCGATTTCGAGGACCAGTTCGTCGTGGACCTGCAGCAGCACGCGGCTGCGCGCGCCCGCTTCGGCGAGGGCGCGGTGCACGTTCAGCATCGCCACCTTGATGATGTCCGCCGCGCTGCCCTGGATCGGGGCGTTCAGCGCCATCCGCTCGGCCATTTCGCGGCGCTGGCGGTTGTCGCTGTTCAAGTCCGGCAGGTAGCGGCGGCGGCCGAAGATCGTTTCGGTGTACCCGCACTTCGCGGCCTCTCCGACGACCGACTGCAGGTAGTCGCGCACCCCGCCGAACCGCGAGAAGTACGCCTCCATCTGCTCCTTCGCGTCTTCCGTGGAGATCTTCAGCTGCTGCGACAGGCCGTACGCCGACAAGCCGTACGCGAGCCCGTACGACATCGCCTTGACGCGGTAGCGCTGTTCCGGCGTGATTTCCGCGGCGGGCACGGAGAACGCGCGCGACGCGACGAACGTGTGCAGGTCCTCGCCGCTGTTGAAGGCTTCGATGAGGCCCTCGTCCTTCGACAGGTGCGCCATGATCCGCATTTCGATCTGGCTGTAGTCCGCGGTCATCAGCTCGGCGTAGCCGTCGCCGACCACGAACGCGTCGCGGATGCGCCTGCCTTCCTCGGTGCGCACCGGGATGTTCTGCAGGTTCGGCTCGATCGACGACAGCCGTCCGGTGGCCGCGATCGTCTGCTGCAGCGTGGTGTGGATGCGCCCGTCGTCGGCGACCGATTTGATCAGGCCCTCGACCGTGGTGCGCAGCCGCGTCGCGTCGCGGTGTTCCAGCAGGTGCTGCAGGAACGGGTGCTCGGTCTTCTCGAACAGCGACTGCAGCGCGTCCGCGTCGGTGGTGTAGCCGGTCTTGGTGCGCTTGGTCTTCGGCATGCCCAGCTCGTCGAACAGCACCACCTGCAGCTGCTTCGGCGAACCGAGGTTGATCTGCTTGCCGATCACCTCGTACGCCGATTCCGCGGCCTGCGTGACCCGGCTGAGGTAGTGCGCCTCCAGCTCGGTGAGCTGGTCGGTGTCGACCGCGATGCCCGCCGCCTCGAGTTCGGTGATCACTTCCAGCAGCGGCAGTTCCAGTTCGGCGAGCAGCTTCGCGCCGCCGAGTTCCTCCAGCTCGGCGCCGAGCGCGCCGGCCAGCTCGAAGACCGCGCGCGCCTTCACCAGTTCGGCGGAAATTTCCTTCTGCTCCAGCTCGTCCGCGCCGCCGTCGAGCAGCGACAGCTGACCGTCGCCGTCGCCGGCTTCCGAACGCAGCTCCCGGTGCAGGTAGCGCAGGGCCAGGTCGTCGAGCCCGAACGTGCGCTGGCCCGGCCGCGCGAGGTACGCGGCGAGCGCGGTGTCCATGCTCAGCCCCGCGAACGTCCAGCCGCGGGCGCGCACCGCGTGCAGCGGCACCTTCAGGTCGTGGCCGATCTTGCGGATCTCCGGGTCCGCCAGCCAGGCCGACAGCGCCCGGTCGTCCGCCTCGTCCATCGCGGTGACGTCGACGTACGCGCCCTCGCCGTCGGCCGTGGCGAAGGCGACCGCCTTCAGGTCGGAGCGGACCGACGAGCCGGTGGTGCGGAACGACAGCGCGACCGGCTGCGCCGCGCCGGCGTGCGCTTCGAGCCACGCGCCGAGCGCGCCCGGCGCGAGCGCGGAGCCGGACACCTCGAAGCCCTCGTCGGCCTCCGGTTCGGCGCTGCTCAGGGTCTCGAAAAGCCGGTCGCGCAGGACGCGGAACTCCAGCTCGTCGAAGAGCCGGTGCACCGCCTCGCGGTTCCACGGGCGCAGCTCGAGCTGGTCGGGAGCCGATTCCAGCGGCACGTCCCGGACCAGCTCGGTGAGCTGCCGGTTGAGCTGGACCGACGACAGGTTCGCCCGCAGCGCCTCGCCGACCTTGCCCTTGACCTCGTCGACCCGGTCGATCAGGTCGGCCAGCGTGCCGAACTGCCGGATCCACTTGGCCGCGGTCTTCTCCCCCACGCCGGGGATGCCGGGCAGGTTGTCCGACGGGTCGCCGCGCAGCGCCGCGAAGTCCGGATACTGGGCCGGGGTGAGGCCGTATTTCTCCTCGACCGCGTCCGGCGTGAACCGCACGAGGTCGGAGACGCCCCGCTTCGGGTACAAAACGGTCACCCGTTCGTTGACCAGCTGCAACGCGTCGCGGTCGCCGGTGCAGATGAGGACGTCGTAGCCGTCGCCCGCCTGGGTGGTGAGCGTGGCGATGACGTCGTCGGCCTCGTAGTTCTCCTTCGTCAGCGAAGGGATGCCGAGCACGTCGAGCACCTCTTTGACCAGGTCGACCTGGCCGCGGAACTCGTCCGGCGTGGTGCTGCGGTTGGCCTTGTAGTCGGCGTACGTCTCCGACCGGAAGGTCTTGCGCGACAGGTCGAAGGCGACCGCGAGATGCGTCGGCTTCTCGTCGCGCAGCAGGTTGATGAGCATCGAGGTGAAGCCGAAGACCGCGTTGGTGACCTGCCCGGTCTTCGTGCGGAAATTCTCCGCGGGCAGGGCGAAGAAGGCGCGGTAGGCCATCGAATGGCCGTCGATCAGCAGCAGCCGCGGGCGGTCGTGCGCGACTGCGGCGCCTGTGGCGTTGGCAACGGTTCGGTTCTCGGTCGGGCTCACGGGGGCGAGTCTAGGGTGAGGGTCTGACACTCTTGCGTGTCGCATACGGTTGAGGAGCAGAGAGTGACCGAGCAGACGGCGGAAATCACGCCGGGCCAGTTCGGGGGCGTGGACCCCGCGGCCGCAGGACAGCAGCTGAACGACAAGATCGGGCTGAAGCTGATCGAGCTGACCCCCGAACGGGTCGTCGGCACGATCCCGGTCGAAGGCAACCTCCAGCCCTACGGCCTCCTGCACGGCGGCGCGAACGCCACGGTCGCCGAAGCACTGGGCTCGGTGCTGGCCGCGCTCAACGCGGGCCCCGAACGCGCCGCGATGGGCCTCGAACTGTCCTGCACCCACCACCGCGCAGTCCGCTCCGGCACCGTCACCGGCGTGGCGACCCCACTGCACGTCGGCCGCAGCACCATCACGTCGGAAATCGTGCTCACCGACGACGAAGGCCGCCGCACCTGCACCGCCAGGCTCACCTGCGTAGTGCGGGACCGCCCGCCAGGTCGTATTTGATTGCCTCGGCTCCGCCGAGGCGCCGAGATCGCCTTCAAGCCGGTCTCTTCCCGCTCGGTTCACCCGGCCCGGGGGGCCGTGCGAACCGAGCGGGAAGAGACCGGCGCGATCTCGGGTCTTGGGTCGAGTTGAGTTCTAGGGCATTGGCCCACCGATCAGCCGCAGCCGGTGCGGCCAGTCCGTTAAGGCACCCACACCTCCCCGCCCCCGATACGAAGCCGAAAACACGGCGCGGGGGTGCTTGTCAAGGCATCTTTCCCGCCTTGACAAGCACCCCCGCGCCGTAGTCACACTGAAAAATCGGGGTGCCACGCAACCACGGAAAACGGCGATGTCGCCGCCAGGCGACGAGCCGAAGACTCACCCCACCCCGAGATAAGCCTCCTTGATACTGGTATCGGCCAACAGCTCTTTCCCGGTGCCAGTCTTGGTAATCCGCCCAGTCTCCAGCACATAAGCCCGGTGCGCCCGAGACAACGCCTGCTGCGCATTCTGCTCGACCAGCAGCACGGTCGTCCCCTGCCGGTTGATCTCGGTGATAATCCGGAAAATCTGCTGAATGAACTGCGGCGCCAACCCCATCGAAGGCTCGTCGAGCAACAGCAGCCGAGGCTTGGCCATCAACGCCCGCCCGATGGCGAGCATCTGCTGCTCGCCCCCGGACATCGTCCCGCCGACCTGGCTTTTGCGCTCAGCCAGTCGCGGGAACAGCTCGAACACCCGATCGAAATCCGGCTTCAGGTTCTTCCGGTCCTTGCGCGCGTAAGCGCCCATGTCCAGATTTTCCATCACCGTCATCCCGGGGAAAATCCCCCGCCCCTCCGGCGCCTGGGAAATCCCGCGCACCACGCGCAAATCCCCGCGCAGCCGGGAAATGTCCTCGCCGTCGAAGCGAATAGCGCCTCCGGAAATCGGCCGGATGCCGGAAATCGCCCGCATCGTGGTCGACTTGCCGGCGCCGTTCGCCCCGATGAGGGTGACGATCTCGCCCTCGTCGACCGTGATGGACAGCCCGGACACGGCCTGGATCCGCCCGTAGTGGACGGAAACGTCAGCAAGCTCAAGCAACGTCATCGTCGGGAACTCCCAGGTAAGCGGCGATCACGGCGGGGTTCTCCCGGATCTCGCCGGGTTGCCCGTCGGCGATCTTCTTGCCGAACTCGAGCACCACGATCCGGTCGGTGACGCCCATGACGAGCTTCATGTCGTGTTCGATCAGCAGGACGGTGTAGCCGTCGTCGCGGATCGTCCGGATCAGCCCCATGAGCTCTTCCTTCTCCGCCGGGTTGAACCCGGCGGCGGGCTCGTCGAGGCACAGCAGCTTCGGCTCGGTGGCGAGCGCCCGCGCGATCTCCAGCCGCCGCTGATAGCCGTAGGGCAGGTTCTTCGCGCGGTCCGCGGCCCGGTCGGCGATGCCGACGAACTCCAGCAGCGCCATGGCTTTCTCGATCGCCTGCTTCTCCTCGCGGTGGTGGCGAGGGACCCGCAGGAGCGCGCCGAGCAGGCTGGTCTTGTGCCGGGCGTCGGTGCCGACGACCACGTTCTCCAGCGCGGTCATCTCGGAGAACAGCCGGATGTTCTGGAACGTCCGGGCGATGCCGAGCTGGGTGATCCCGTGCCGCGACGTCTTGCCGAGCGGCTTGCCCTCGAGCAGCACCTGCCCCGACGACGGCCGGTAGACGCCGGTCATCGCGTTGAAGCAGGTGGTCTTGCCCGCGCCGTTCGGCCCGATCAGGCCGAGGATCTCGCCGCGGCGGATCTCGAAGGACACCGAATCGAGCGCCACCAGGCCGCCGAAGCGGACGGTGACGTCGTCGACCTTGAGCAGCGTCTGCCCGACCTCGGCCCGGATCTCCCGGTCCGGCGCGACGACCTCGGCGACCTCGGCCTCGTGCTCGGCGAGCTGTTCGGCGGTCATGTTCGCGACCTCGGCCACGAGGCCGCCCTCGGCCGGGACCTCGGGCCCGTTTCCGTTGCCAGGGACCGTCATGCCCTCTCCCCCGGGTTGTCGGTGGCCAGCGAACCGTCGCTGCTGACCTGCTCGCCCTTGCCGAGCAGCCGCTGGTACGCCTGCCTGCCGTAGGCGAGCAGCCGCTGCCGCGCGCCGAGCAGGCCCTGCGGGCGAAAGATCATCAGGATGATCAGCGCCAGGCCGAAGATCAGGTACTTGTACTCCGCGATCGCCTGGAACCGCAGCGGCACGTACGCCACCACGATCGCGCCCAGCAGCACGCCGACCTTGTTGCCCGCGCCGCCGAGGATCACCGCGGCCAGGAACAGCATCGACGTGACCACGTCGAACTTCTGGTTGTTCACGAAGCCCAGCTGTCCCGCGTACAGCGCGCCGGAAAGCCCGCCGACCGCGGCGCCGCCGACGAACGCCCAGATCTTGAACTTGAACGTCGGCACGCCCATGATCTCGGCCGCGTCCTCGTCGTCGCGGATCGCGACCCACGCGCGGCCGACGCGGCTGCGCTCGAGGTTCCCGACCACGAACAGGATCACGATGATGACCGTGACGCAGAGCCAATACCAGGGAGTGCCGTTGGTGTTGGTGAACAACGGGGTTCCGTCGGCGTTCGTGCCCGGCGGATGCCCGACGCCCTGGAAACCGCGGTTGCCGCGCAACGGTTCGATGTTGTCCGCCAGCAGGCGGACGATCTCGCCGAAGCCGAGCGTCACGATCGCCAGATAGTCGCCGCGCAAGCGCAGCGTCGGCGTCCCGAGGATCACGCCGAAGATCATCGTGACCACCATGGCGATCGGCAGCACGACGAGGAACGGCAGCTTCGACAGCGACGAGTCCGGGCTCGTGAACAGCGCCATCACGTAGGCGCCGATCGCGAAGAACCCGACGTAGCCGAGGTCGAGCAGGCCGGCCTGGCCGACGACGATGTTGAGGCCGATGGCGACCAGCGCGTAGCGGGCCACCTCGAACATCGCGATCGGGAAGTCGTACCCGGGCTGGGTGGTGATCAGCGGCGGGTTCAGCACCGGCAGCAGGTAGACCAGCGCCACCAGCGGGATGAGCACGCCCCACTGCTGGACCCGGGACAGGTTGTTCCACCAGTCCGACACCGGACGGCGGCGCGCCTTCGCCGGAGCGGCGGGCGGCGTCGAAGTCGTCGTCATACCCGTGCCTTTCCGAGCGATTCGCCGAGAATGCCGGTCGGGCGGACCATCAGGATCAGCACCAGCAGGACGAACGCGACGACGTCGCGCCACTGTCCGCCGAACAGCGACTGCCCGTAGTTCTCCACGACGCCGAGCAGCAGGCCGCCGAGCAGCGCGCCGCGCAGGTTGCCGATGCCGCCGAGCACCGCGGCGGTGAACGCCTTGATGCCGAGGATGAATCCGCCCTGGTACCAGGCGCCCTGCGGGATCTTCATCATGTAGAACAGCGCCGCCGCGCCGGCCAGCAGGCCGCCGATGAGGAACGTCAGCGTGATGACGCGTTCCTTGTTGACGCCCATCAGCGTCGCGGTGTCCGGGTCCTGCGCCACCGCGCGGATGCCGCGGCCGAACTTGGTGCGGTTGACGAACAGGTCGACGCCGATCATCAGCAGGATCGCGGCCACCACGGTGATGATGGTGACGATCGTGACGCTGCCGCCGAAGAGGGTGAACACCTCGTCGTTGCGCAGCAGCCGGATGCTGTTCTCCGGGTTGCCGCCGCGCCAGATGAAGATGATCTGCTGCAGCACGAACGACGCGCCGATGGCGGTGATCAGGAAGACCAGCCGGGGCGCTTTGCGTTTCCGCAGCGGCCGGTAGGCCACGCGTTCCAGCACGACCGCGGTGCCGCCGGAGACCGCCATCGCCGCGATCAGCGCGATCAGCAGGAAGCCGATCAGCTCGAAAATCGGCAGGCTCGGCGTCGCGCCGGGCCGGAAACCCAAGCCGTAGAAGGTGAACCACACGCCGTAGGCGCCGTAGATGAACACCTCGGAGTGGGCGAAGTTGATGAGTTTGAGCACGCCGTAGACGAGGGTGTAGCCCAGCGCCACGAGCGCGTAGATGCTGCCGTAGGACAAACCGTCGATCGTGTTGTCCCAGAACTGGTTCAGGAACGAATCCACGTCGAAGTGGATCCAGCCTCCGCCGTCGGCAAGGACGAGGGAGCCGAGGTGGGTCATCGACACACTAGTTCTCCATGTGGGTCCGGGGTGCGGGCCCGGCGGGATCTGGCCGCCCGGCCCGCACCCCGGTATCTGGAACCGGCTGAGCGGGAGCTACTTGATCTCGGTGTTGCGGACGATCTTTCCGTTGTCCACCTTGTAGGTCCACACCGCGGCGACGGGGAGCTCGCCCTTGTCGTCCCACTTGAAGTGCTTCGTGATGCCCTGGCCGTCGTAGTTCTTGACGAAGTCCAGCAGGCCCGCGCGGTCCTTCTTGCCCGCGTCGATGCCCCTCAGCAGGATCGTCGCGATGTCGTAGGCCTCCGGCGAGTAGGTGCCGGGCTCGCTGCCGGTCGCCGCCTTGTACGCGTCGGTGAACTTGGTGAACTGGTCCGCCGGGACGCACGGGCAGGTGAAGTACGCGCCGGCCGCGGCGTCGCCCGCGCCCTTCACGAACTGGTCGTCCTTCACGCCGTCCGGGCCGACGAACTTCGCCTTGACCTGAGCGTCGTTCAGCTGCTGCGCGAACGGAGCGGCTTCCTGGTAGTAGCCGGCGTAGAAGACCGCGTCCGGCTTCTCGCCCTTGATCTTGTTGACCACGGCGGAGAAGTCGGTCTGGCCGGTCTTGACCTGGTCGGTGCAGGACGCCTTGTCGCCGAGCGCCTTGACGGTCGCCTCGGACAGGCCGTTGCCGTACTGCGAGTCGTCCTTGACCACGCAGACCTTGTTCGCCTTGAGGTCGCCGGTGATGAACTTCGCGGCGGCCGGGCCCTGGGTGTTGTCGTTGCCCAGCCCGCGGAAGAAGGTCTTCCAGCCGTTCGTGGACAGGCTCGGGTCGGTCGCCGACGGCGTGACCGAAACGAGGCCGGCGCTGTTGAAGATGTTGCCCGCGGCCTTCGACTCGCCGGAGAACGGCAGGCCGATGACGCCGAGGATGGCCGGGGTGTTGACGATCTGGGTCACGATGCCCGGAGCCTTGTCCGGCGTGCCCTCGGTGTCGAACTGCTCCAGCTTGACCTGGCAGCCCGGGTTGGCCTTGTTGTGCTGGTCGACCGCCAGCTTCGCGCCCTTCAGGATGTTCTGGCCGAGGGCGGCGTTCTTGCCGTTGATCGTGCCGGCGTAGGCGATCGAGGTCGGCGCGCACTGCGCCTTGCCGTCTCCCGCCGGGTCCGCCGCGTTCGCCGCCGCCGACGGGGCCGCGGCCTGCGGCGCGCCGCTGTCGCCACCCGAGTCACCGCCGGTCCGCGCCGAGCAGGCGCCCAGGGAGATGACTCCCGCCGCGGCCAGCACGATGACCTTAGTGAGTCGTGCTCTCTGCACTCGTTCCTCCAAATGCCACCCGCCACGCTCCCGGGGGAACGGCGGGTCCCTGCGTGGGACTTCGACTGGGCGCTGAACGTAGCCGCCGGGTGAGGTGTTGCACAGAGTCACAGCGAGTCTTGTATCCACATCGTGACGGTCGTCACGAGAATTAACGGACGATTTACACTCGATCGTCTTATTGCAACGACCGAGTGAATGACTCTTCGTGTTCGTGTGCCCCTCGAACGGACCTTGACCTGACGTCCGATCGATGGGGGCAGTGTAGGAACTTCCCCTCCGTCATCGTGACCGACACCACGATCCCCCGGCCTCCAAGGTAGCAACCTTGCCCTTTCGCGCAGGGCGGATCAACCCGCACGGGTGGGTCGCCGATCGGTGCGGCGGAAGGGTTTTCGCTGGCCAGCGGCCAGATTTCGGCGCGGCCGGGCGGCGCGGGACGGAAGCGGCGAAACGGGCGGAGGTCCCAGTGGGCGGGAGCGCGTTCCGAGGCCGGGCGGTGACTCTCCGGAACGTTTTCCGGCGTCGCCGGCCCGCCGGAAAACGAAAAAGCGGGCGCGACCCCCTGGCCGCGCCCGCTTCCCCGGGTTTTTCGCCGGTCGCTCAGCCGATGCTTTCCACGACCGCCTCGGCGACGGCTTTCATCGTGGTGCGCCGGTCCATCGCGGTGCGCTGGATCCAGCGGAACGCGTCCGGTTCGGTGAGGCCCTGGCGGCTCATCAGCAGGCCCTTCGCCCGGTCGATGACCTTGCGGGTCTCGAGCCGGTCGGTGAGCCCGGCGACCTCGGCCTCGAGGGCCTGCAGCTCGGAGAACCGGCTGACGGCCAGCTCGATCGCGGGCACGAGGTCGCGTTTGGCGAACGGTTTCACCAGGTACGCCATGGTGCCCGCGTCGCGGGCCCGTTCGACGAGGTCGCGCTGGCTGAACGCGGTGAGAATGACGACCGGCGCGATCCGGTCGCCGGTGATCCGCGCGGCCGCCTCGATGCCGTCGAGCTTCGGCATCTTGACGTCGAGGATCACGAGGTCCGGCTTGAGGTCGGTGGCCAGGGCGATGGCCTCCTCGCCGTCGCCGGCCTCGCCGACGACCTCGTAGCCCTCCTCGCGCAGCATTTCCACCAGGTCGAGCCGGATGAGCGCCTCGTCTTCCGCGACGAGCACCCGTCGCTGCGGCACGCCGGCGGCGGCGCCGTTCGACTCGGCAGCCTGTTCGGTCACCGGTGTCCTCCTGAAGGCTCGGCGGGACGTCTTCGACACGCGGTCACCCGCGAGAGCCCAGCGTACCGGGACCGATCCAGATCCCACGATGGCCTTCACCACGAAGTGGCGGGCGACACCCAGCCCCGGCCCCAAGTCGATCACCGGACCCGGTCGCCGGAGGAGAGGGCGGGTCCCGTAGAGTTTCCGGCACTGCGCCCCCGTAGCCCAACTGGCAGAGGCAACGGATTCAAAACCCGTCCAGTGTGAGTTCGAATCTCACCGGGGGCACCGTCGAGAACCCCACCAGACGCGGCCAAGCCGGTCCGGTTCGTCCCTTCAGTTATCCCCTCCGCCGCACTCGCGATCGCGGGCAGCTCGTCTGCTGGAAGGGTGATCGCCAGTTTCGCATGGTTTCCGCCTTCGTGGACCTGGATCGCCAGCTGGACCGCCTCAAAGAGTGCTCCGGACAGATCCGCGGGGACCTTCGCGAAGTCGGCCACCAGCCGGGGCAATGCGTCGAGAAGACTGATGTCCTCCGTCGTCGGGCGCTTCGGCGCGGCGGCTTCCGCCTCGCGCAGCGCGTCGAACTCGGCAACGAGCTGCGGAGGCGATGACACCGACATTCAGGTCGACCTCGGTGGAACTCGCGGCGAGGCGCGCGTTCTTGTGCTGGATCTCCTCCTGCGCGGAATGCACATCGGCCGGGACACCGGCGCTGTCGGCTCCGTGCTCTTCGTCTTGCCCCATCAGATCGCGGGTGCGGCGGCGATCGGCGGCACGGGCTTCCTCGTGGGTTTTCACGGTGGTCCGCAGCGCGTAGTCGATACCGAATCCGAGATCGGCCAACCGGGCGAGGATTTCGTGACCGGGAAAGGGGAACGCGCGCGGCATTTCCGCGAGGATGAGATAGGCCTCGCAGCTCGCGAGGAGACCGTCGTCGGACGGGGTCAGGCATTTGACGAACCGCAGGTTCAGGGCCGCGAGCGGGGCGAGCAGCCCGGACGGCGGAGCCAGCACGTGGGAGAGGAATCCACGGAGCCAGCCCAGCGGAGTGCGGGCCTCGATCCGCGCACGGCGCACCAACACCGCCGACAACGGCACGCACCACCGGGTCGCGCCCAGCCAGTCCAGTAACGGCAGCTTCCACGCCACGACCGGCGATACCAGGAACACCACACCCTGCGTCAGCGTGCAGGACTCGCCAGGGAAAAGCCACCGTCCCAGCCTGGCATCCGCCAAGCATCCGCGGATACCGCCGCGGCCGCGTATAAGAGCGACCGACCAGCGTGTCGGTGCGGGGTTTCGGCGCGGGCACGGCTAGCGGGTGCCCCAGGAGCCGAACATCCCTGACACCGCGTCCAGGTTCAACAGGACGTTCCCGCAAATCGAGTGTTCTCAGGCACAGGCACGGTTCAGTAACGCGAACGGCACGACTGTCACCGCGATGCAATACCGTGACACAGCCGGTCGACATCTTCGAGGTACGACGGAGATCGTTCATGAGCATCTCGCCGAGTGCGGAGCGAACTGGCCATGGACAACCAAGCAGAGGGATTCTGACGAGACCGTGGAGGGGATAGTGCCTGCCAGTTTGCCGGCGGGGTTGGATCGCTACGTTCGGCCGTCTTCCGAGGGAGTCGAGGGCATCCTCGACGAAGACGGTTTCCTCGAAGTGCCGAGCACGAATATCGCCTGGTGGTACGGCGGCCCACAACCCATCCCCGTGGCGGAGCTGACCGGATCGGGTAGTTTCGTCCTGCTCGCGCCGGGCGGTGCGGGGAAGACGACCGTGCTCGAAGCCCTGAGGACCTGCGAGCCTACGGCGACGGTTGTTGACCTCAGCCTGTACGACAAGAGCGGCATGCACCGCGAACTGGCTGCCGCGATCGACATCGGGCAACCTGTCTATCTTGACGGGCTGGATGTCGCCGCTCGTGAAGTGCCAGGTGCGCTCCGCATCCTGCAGTCTCACCTGGTGAAACCCGAATCTCGCGGGATTCCTTGGCGGCTGGCCTGCCGCCCCGCAGCCTGGGACGCCCACCTGTCTCAAGCGCTATCCGACGCTCTGCCCGACTTTCAAAAGTTCGTCCTCTTGCCCCTGACCCGGGCCGCCGCAGCAGCACTGTGCGAGCGGATTGACGCACCCGAGGACTTCATCAACGCCGTCACCGACGCGAAGCTCGGCCGGCTTGCAGGATCGGCGCTGCGATTCCAGGCCGCGGCAGAGCAGTGGCGGGACAGCCGCACTTTGCCCGACAGTCCGTTAGCTGCGATCTCATACGAAGTTGAGCGTCTGCTCACCGACGCTGCCCCGACAGCTAACCCGACCCTCCCGCTTGATCGGATGCTCCGGATTGCTATGCGCATGGCTGCGATGGTCGTCTTCGGCGGCATCAACCGCTACGCCCGGACAAGTGAACCAGCTGCGCCGGGGCGTCGCGACGTGGCGACGCTTCCGTCCGCCCCCGAACCGGACGAGCCTGGCGTCATAGTCGGACCCGAGGCGTACGCCGAAGTACTCGACACAGCTCTCTTCGACGCCGCGCCCGGCAGCTCAGTAGCGTTCCGCCATCAGCAGTATGCGGAGTACCTCGCTGCGCGGTACGTGACTCAGCGCTCAAACGTCACTCACCGACAGGTCAGAGACTTGCTTCGGGCTGGAGCAGACGGACAGGTCCCCGGCGTTCTCGGCGGTGTCCTGGCTTGGCTCCTCGCCCTTCGGCCCGAACTGGCGAATGATCTTGTGCCTGCGAACGCGTATTTGCTGGCTCAAGCCGGGGTGGAACTGCAGTCGGACGAAATCCGCAGCTTGATCACTTCAGCCCTGCTCGAAACCGCACGCTCCGGAGACACCCAGCCAGAGTGGGGATACGACCTGCCTTGGCTGGGGCACCCGATGCTTGAAGCCGCCCTCAGCCAGCACCTCAACGACGGCCTGACCGACGCTGGGCACCTATGGTGGGTAGCCCGGCTGGCCGAAGCGACAGGTTGCAAGGGCGTTGTGGACCAACTTCTCGCGGAGGCGCTGGAAGAAAGCTGGCCAGACTGGGCACGCCGAGCAGCAGTAGCCGCCGTAGCGACCTCGGGCGACCTCGCTGCTGTCAACAGCCTGTCTCCGCTGCTGAGCCTTGACGCAGCGCGCGACCCGAATGACGAGTTGCGGGCCGCGGCGATCGAGGCGATGTATCCGCGCGTGTTAAGCACCACAAACGTGCTGGAAGCATTAAAGCCGCGGAATAATCGGTCTCTGGTCGGCGCTTACGTTATGCTTCTGAGCCGTTTGCCCGGTCAGTTCGCGGTTGGTGACCTGCCTGAGGTTCTCGAATGGGCGTCTCAGCTGCCGGGACCCGGCGATGCCGCCTGGGGGCAGTTCCCGGAGCGGCTTGTCGAGGTCGCATGGCGCAACCGGCAGGCGGAGAATACCATGCCGGCCCTGGCTCGTTTTGTCGCGCATCTGATCGCTCCGTCGCCCTGGAGCTCCTGGACCTTTCACCGGAAACCGCCTTGGGAATCCGCGCCACGCGAAGAACGACGGCAGCTTCTGGTTTTCACGGCCCAGCATATGGATGCGATTAGTGCACATGACCTCGTCACATCCCATCTCGTCACCGACGATGACGCAGACTATTTGCTCGCCGACCTCATAAACCTCCCCACCGCTAGCTGGCCAGCGCTCGTTGAAATCCTTGGCCATCTCCTCTTCGAGCCAAGCCGCAGCCAGGCTGACGCTGTCCTCACGATGCAGGAGGATCATCCGGCCTTTGCGGCGACCGCATACTTTCGCGAGCCAGTGGAACTTGATTCGCCGATCGCTCAGCAAAGTAGGCGTTCTCGCGAGCGCGCGGTGCATCGGGAACGCCAGGCTGCCGAACGGATCCTTCATCAACGAGCCAGACTGGCCAAGGCGCTCGATGCCGCCAGCGCCGACGTCAACGAGTGGTGGACCATTCCTCTCGCGTTGGCCGGCCAGCGCCACGGCGATCTATTCACTCATGACCTCACGCACCGGGCTGGGTGGAAACTCCTCGACGATGTTGAGCGCGAGGTTGTGTTCAAACTTGGCTTGCGCTATCTCGAACAACACAAGCCGAGTACCTCTTCCGAGCACCTGCAGCAAATCAATGATCTCGACGTCATGGCCGACTGGTCTGGCGTGTTTTTCCTTACCACGCTCACTGCGCACCGACCGGAAGTCATTCAACAACTCGGCATCGACGTGTGGCAACGATGGGCAACGCCCATCGTCACAGCATGGAACGTTGACCACGAAAACGGAAGCAGGAAACTCCGCGAGCAACTCCTTGAGCTCGCACCAGCGACAGCACGCACATTTCTCGCCGAGGCTGCCCTTGCAGCTTTGCCAGCCGACTCTGAGCATTTGCCCCAATATGACACGTACCGGAATCTCATGCCAGAGCTAAGCTCGGATTTAATTCCGCGCCTAGTTCGAGGCGACTACTCGGGGAACCTGACCGAGAGTCTCGTGGACCTTCTTGTGAGAGAAGTTCCGGTTGCGGCATCCGAGCTCTGCCTGCACCTCTGGAACACCGGTCAGGCAGAATTTGCAGACACAGCCCTGCGCGGCCTTGCCGTCCTCGAATCCGAACTCGTTATCAACCTATACAATAACGGCGAACTCCCTGCGGATCAACTAACGAAAGCATCTCCCTGCCTCAAAATAACTACGTTGAGCAATCCCAGCCTCAGCCTGCTTGCTGAAGTCCTCCTCGATCTGCACCCGCCGCACAGGGATCCTCCTTGGGACAGTCACCCGCACTCGGATCGAAGCATAGAAAGAGCACGAGGCAGCGTGCTCGACGAGCTTGTTGCGCGCGGCCTCAGCGATGTTCTTGAAAATCTCCAAAAGGGCCGGCATGAGACTGATCGATCGATTCTCGCCAGCTACCTTCGCCGGGCGCGCGTTCGCGCCATGGACTTGACCTTCCGGCCGATCGAGCCAGCCGAACTGCTGCAGCTCCTTGGCCGCGCAGACGCACGTCTGGTACGCAACGACCAGGACCTGCAGTCCGTGGTAATTGAGGCCCTTGGCGACCTCCAGCGCATGATCGATCGCGAATCCTACCGCGACTTGTGGAACCTGGGAGACGTCGCGACTCCGAAGTCCGAAGACGACATCTCCGACTGGATTCGACGCAACCTCGAGCAACGCCTCGGCGGTGGCGCGGTCGTGGCTCGCGAACCCCAGGTGCGTCGCCCCAGAGACAAGGGAATCGGCACCCGCATCGACCTCACAGTGTTCGCGTCAACAGCAACCCAGCCCCGTAACCAAGCCACCGTGATAGCCGAGGCCAAACTCGTCAACCACAGAGAACTGTTCACTGCTATGCGCGAACAACTCGTTGAGCGCTATCTCAACCCGACCGGCCTGCGCCATGGCATCTACCTGGTGTACTGGGTCGATCCCTCGCAACGTCCGCCACATTGGCGACGTGGCCGCCTCGATTTGGAAGAGCTTGCCCGAGAGCTAGCGGAGCAAGCGCATGACCTCGGACCGGGTTTTACGATCGTCCCCGTTGTCCTCGATATAAGTCGTCCAGTCTCGTGAGGCGGTGCGCTGGTCGCGTCGGATCGGTCAACGATTCTCTCCGACTTGCACGCGCAAACACGCCCGATCCGATCATCACACCCGCTCGGGCAACTGCCGGTCACCGAAGACAACCAAGCACAGCAGACGGGCTCGTCGGCCAGCCGCATCGTAATTCCTCGCAGCAATCCACTCGCCAGGTTCCAGTACCTCGTCACCGTTGTGAGCTTGGGCAGCGAGAAGCTCCAGTTGCGCGGCTGATGCTGCGGCCTTTCGCCCCTGCGAGAGCAATACAGTCGTTGCCGTGTTCTCGGTGCCTGTTGCTTGATCTGCCTACGGCCGCTCTGCCCGGCTTGCCGTGGCTGAGTACATGTATCCGGCAATGTGGTCACGAACGAGTCTGACTTTCGCTCGCACCTCACAACGTTCGCGCTCGACCAACTCCGGCGGCTATAGATCACGTTTCCATTGACGGAGTCAACCGCCACTACTAGCGACAACGGCCTGACATCCGGCCCCATCTCACGAGGCAAGGTTGCTCTCGTTCACCCCGGATCTCCACGATGAGGGGCATCCTTCCGCAGGCCTACGCCTCTGATCTCGCAGCCGCGCCGAGCGATGGTGATGCCCCTCGACTCGTTGTCGCCTTGTCAAGGGTTGATGCCGCGGTGTGTCCAGATCTTCGTTTCGCCTCTTGACTTCTGTGGACCGGGAACACTGTCCCGGTCAGCCATTCCGCTGTCCGGCCTTGCTCGCGACCGAATCCCGCAGCCGGGCCAGCCGTTCCGCCGATTCCGAATCCGGCTCCGCCGACCAGATCACCAGCTGCTGGTCGACGTTGCCTGCCTGCTGGAAGCTGTCCCAGTCCAGCGACATCTCCCCTACCTCGGGATGCGCGACCGTCTTCGTGCCGAAGTTCTGGTGTGCCACCCGGCGTTCGGCCCACCAGCGGCCGAAGTCCGGGCTGGTCAGGGAGAGATCCCCGACCAGCCGGGACAGGGCCGGGTCGGTCGGGTTGCCCGCGGCGTTCATGCGCAGCACCGCGACGCACGTGCGCGCGACCTGTTCCCACTCCGGGTACCGCGCCCGCATTTCCGGATTCGTGAAGACCAGCCGGACATAGTTGCGGTCCCGCTCGGGAATCTCGCTGAAATCGAGCAGCAGCGCGGCGGCGAGATCGTTCCACGCCAGGATGTCCAGGTACCGGCCGAATACCAGCGCGGGTACGCGGTCCAGCTGGCCCAGCAGCCGCTCCAGCTGGGGGCGGACCGCGCGCTTGCGCCGAGCCGGTGCGGGCTGGGTGCTCGTGCGGGCCAGCAGGGTGCGGACGTAATCGCGCTGTTCGTCGTCCAGCCGCAGGTTCCGCTCCAGCGCGTCCAGCACCGGTTCGGACGGGGCGAGGCGGCCCTGTTCGATCCGGGTGTAGTAGTCCGTGCTGATCGAGACCAGCTGTGCCACTTCTTCGCGGCGCAGTCCGGGCACCCGGCGGCGCTGCGCCGCCGGGACGTCGAGGCCGACCTCGTGCGGCTGCAGCTCAGCGCGGCGGTGCTGGAAGAACTGTCCCAGCTCGCGCAGTTCAGTCGGTGCGTCGGCCATGCGTTCCACCCTACGTCGGATGCCGCATTCTCTCCTGGGAAGGATCTTTCCCAGGATAAGCCTCTCTCTCCTGGGCGCACCCGCGCGAGACGAAAATGGAGGCAGAAGCCGGGCAGGACGGGAAGGTCCCGCCGAGGTCCCGGCGAAGGAGCAGACACCATGACGGTCCAGCAGACCGCGGTCCGGTTCCTCAGCGACGGCAAGGAACTGGCCGGTCTCGTCCACCTCCCGGACAACGCCTCGGGCAAGCTGCCCGCGATTGTGGTCGGGCACCCGACCACCGGCGTCAAGGAACAGGCACCCGCCAACTACGCGCCGAAGCTCGCCGAGGACGGCTACGTCGTTCTCACCTTCGACGCGGCATACCAAGGCGAAAGCGAAGGACTCCCCCGCGGCCTGGAAGACCCGGTGCAGCGCGCCGACGACTTCCGCAACGCCGTCACCTATCTGGCCACCCGCCCGGACGTCGACCCCGAACGGATCGGCATCATGGGCATCTGCGGTTCCGGCGCCTACGCGCCCTACGCCGCCCAGACCGACCACCGCGTCAAGGCGGTCGCCGGGGTCAGCGGCACCGACGTCACCAGCTTCTTCCGCGACGTCGACCCCGACGCGTGGAAGGCCCAGGTCGCCGCTTCCGGCAACGCCCGCACCGAAGAAGCCGAGGGAAAACCGGCTCGGACAGTCCCGGTGCTGCCGGACGCGGTGGACGAGTCCACGCCCCCGGCGATCGCGGAGTTTTTCGACTACTACAAGACTCCGCGAGCCCAGCACCCGAACTCGATCGGCGCGTACGTCCTGCGCAGCGCCGACCTGCTCGACCAGTTCGACGCGTTCGCCGGCGTCGCGAAGATCGCCCCGCGCCCGCTGCTGATGATCGCGGGAACGGAAGCGATCACCCGCGGCTTCAGCGAGAAGGCCGTCGCGGACGTCGGCGAGTCCGGCAAGCTCGTGCTGATCGAGGGTGCCACGCACGTCGATCTCTACGACCGCGACCCGTACGTCGCCCAGGCCATCGACGAGCTGAAAGCGTTCTTCGGGCAACACCTGAAGGTGTGAGCCGGTCCCGGCCGCGCACCCGGCCCACCGGTCGGGTGCGCGGCCGAGCCCTTCTCCCGAACCGGTGTTAAATATATAATGCGTCCCTACGCCTGTGAGCTGATCATGTCGGGCCAGGTCAAACCGGGCGAATTCCTGCGCACCGAGCCGATCGCCGAGGCCGTGGGCGTCAGCAACACCCCGGTCCGCGAAGGCCTGCTGTCGCTGAGCAGCGAAGGCTTCGTGGAACTGGTGCCGCGCCGCGGATTCGTCGTCGCCCCGGTCTCCCGCCAGGACATCCGCGACCTGTTCTGGGCCCAAGCCCAGTTCTCCGCCGAGCTCGCCGCCCGCGCAGCGAAGCGGATCACTCCCGACGAGATCGCCCGGCTGGAAGCCATCAACGACGACTTCGAAAAGGCCGCCAAAGCCGGCGACCCCGAAACCGTCACCCGGCTAGGCCACGACTTCCACCGCCAGATCAACCTGGCAGCCGACTCGCACCGGCTCACGATGCTGCTCAACTCGGTGGTCAAGCACCTGCCGAACCGTTTCTACGCCTCCATCGAGGAACACGTCACCGCCACCCGCAACGACCACGTGGAGCTGGTCCAAGCCCTGCGCGGCCGGCACGCCCGGAAGGCCCGGACGATCGCCGAAAGGCACATCCTCGAAGGCGCGAACAGCGTCATCAGGTCTCTCGAGGAACGCGGCCTGTGGGCGGACGAGGAAGCGACTGCCTGACCGCCGGGGCCCTCGGTACGCCCTCCGGTATCGCGAGCGGTGATTCGGCCACACGTCCGTCTCGGCAACGAAGCCGTCGGTGTGCTGGCTGCCTAGCCATGACCGGTCTTCCGCATGGCCGCTCGGCGGCAGCCGCCACTGAGCGGACCGACCGGCAGGCTTCTGGCCTTGGTCAGCGCCTCGGACTGCGATCGACACGGTTGCGCGTCGAAGCTGCTCAGGAGAGGAGCCGCAGGGCCTTTACGGCCTCGCGTCGGCGCGCCGCAACGGCGGGCCCGGCTTCGTCAGGTTCGGTGCCCGCAGGCTCTGGCAGTTCATCCAGCTGCCGTCTCGCATCCGAGAGACCGTGGTGGAGCTGGTCCAAGGTAGCCGCGTCACGGCGGCCGACACCCATCACCCGGTTAAGTTCGGCCTGGACCTCTGCAGGGTGACGACCGGTCAAACCGTGCCAGCCGGTTGCCCGCCCGGTGCGGTTCGGACCGTTGAGGCCCGGCGAACGGTGCCGCTGGGCCAGGCCGTTTCCCCTCTCCGGAGCCCTCTTCCAGGACGGCCGTGGCAGTCAGGTAGGTCCAGCAAGCCACCGGGTTAGGCGGTCAGCCGGTCGGTGCGCAGCCGGTTGCAGAATCCCTGGGGTGCCACTGTCCCGGGCAGCCGACATCCGCCGCGACGGCCGTCACGGGAACTCAACCGGGAAGGCTGTCTCGATCATCCCGTCGCGGACGACTACCCCATATGGCGTATTGGCGAGAAATCCGATCGCCGCGCGAATTGCCCTGCAGCGAGTCCCGCAATGCAGCACCGCCTGCCTGAAGGAGAGTGCGATCAACTACCGATCCTGTGACACTGGGCCGCAGAGCGCAGGGCCGCCCAGGCCGGAAACTGACCGGATCCCGCAGGAAGGGCATCGCATCCGCCATGGACATCCAGGCAGGCGCGCACCACCGTGTCACCGGGTTGCCCGCCACCGTGGACGAGGCCGTCGTGGCGCTCGGGCACCCGGTCGCACTCCCGACCGGCCCTCTGCAGGGTCCCCCGGGCATCGAGACGCGGTCCTCCCGCGAGGTCGGCGAACCAGGCTGGGCCGACGCGATCACGCTCCGCTTCCGGGGCCCTCTGCTGTGCGTCGTCACGCAGAAACGAGACCACTGCGCCGACTCGCTGGCCGCAACGGCGGCCATGACGATCGGCTCGTGCTGGCAGTCCGGCCCGGTCGAAGCCGAGGACGCGGAACACCTGCTGTGGCAGCTCATCCGCACCGAGCAGGCCGCGTCCCGCCGCGGCCGCGCCCACCACACCACCGTCGACGGCCGCGCGCACAGCGCAATCCGAGTCGAACACGCCGACCTCGCCGCCTGAGCCCTCGACCTCGGCGAGCTCCGCATCAGTCTCTCCGGGCCCGCCGACACCGTCGACGGCCGCGGTGTCGTCCTCTGGCTTCCCCAGCCCCCGGAAGGCCCACCGCCCCGCGGGCAGGGGAACCCTTGATCCACTCCGTTCGTCCGCGCGTGCGGCGCCAGCGGGAGGTCACCTCAGGCCGCGGTCGGCGGCTCGCAGCGGTGCGCCCAGCTGATGCAGATGGCCGAGGACCTGCCGGTAGGAATGCAGCAGACCGGTCTGGGCGTAAGGGATCCCGTGGCGGCGGCAGAATCCTTCGACGATCGGCTGGGCTCGGCGCAAGTGCGGGCGGGGCATGTTCGGGAAGAGGTGGTGCTCGATCTGGTAGTTCAGCCCGCCGAGCACGAAGTCGACGACCCGGCCGCCGCGGATGTTGCGCGAGGTCAGCACTTGCCGGTGCAGGAAATCGGCCGGGCGCCCGGTCATCGTGGGCATCCCCTTGTGGTTCGGCGCGAACGAACAGCCCATGTAGACGCCCCAGAGGGCTTGGTGCACCACGACGAACGCGGCCGCGAGACCGGGCGAGAGCACCAGGAACACCGCGGTGAGGTACCCCGCGGCGTGCGCGGTCAGCAGAATCCCTTCCACGCGGCGCATTTTCGTGTCGCCGCGCCACACCGCCCGGATTCCCGAGACGTGCAGGCTGAGTCCTTCGAGGGTGAGCAAAGGGAAGAAGAGGAGCGCCTGGTTCTTGGCCATCCAGCGGAGAAAACCCCGCTTCGCGCGGGCCTGCGGGCCGGTGAAGGCCAGCGCCGGGATGTCGAGGTCGGGGTCGTGCTCCTCGTGGTTGGGGTTGGCGTGGTGCCGGTTGTGCCCGTCGATCCACCACTGGTAGCTCATCCCGACCAGGCCGCCGTGCACGACGCCGACCGCGTCGTTGGGGCGGCGGGTCCGGAAGATCTGCTTGTGCCCGGCGTCGTGGCCGACGAACGCCAGCTGCGCGAACACCACGGCCAGGAGGGCCGCGATCAGCAGCTGCCACCACGTGTCGCCCAGGAACGCGAAGGCGACCCACGCTCCGGCGAGCACCGCGAGGTTCGCGGTGATCACTGCCGCGTAGTAGCCGTGGCGGCGGCGCAGCAGCCCGGCTTCCCGGATTTCGGCGAGCAGGGTGCCGTATGCCGCCGGAGCGTTCATCGGCGCGTCGTCGCAGGGGCTCCGGAGAACGAGGAGGAGAACCGGACGCCGCGGCTGCGGCGCTGATCGGCGGGGGAAAGCGTGCGTCCGGCGGCGTGCGAGACGGGATGGCTGAACAGGACCGGCGCGGCGGGGGCGCGAGCGCTGCGGGAACGTACGGGTATGCGCGACAAAGGAACTCCTGGGAAGGGGGCGGGCGAAAGCGGCCGGCGGCGCGCGCACCGGCAGGCGGTGGCGAGCGGGCCGTCATCGGGAAAGGGCTTGGGGTCGCAGGTCGGACAGCGTCGGCAAGGCTCCTCGTGACCCGGGGTCGAAAAGCGCGGCGCGAGCCTGCTGATCCCGACGCTACCCGCGTCGGCGGGCGGCTGCCGGACGGGGGGTCCGGCTTGACGTCGCGGCCGCCGGTGTGCTCCACTGCTCCCGGTTGAAGATTTTTGTGCTCGTTGTTCCCGACGCCGCAGAGGTTTTTGGCGAGCGTCGTCTCGGTGCCTTTCCGGCTTTCCTTGGTTTCGCGCTCGCAACCCGGCCGCCTCGCTCGAGGTCGCGCCGCATCGTTTCGACACGGCAAGGAAGTGCTCGGATGTCCGAAGGCACTGTGAAGTGGTTCAATTCCGAAAAGGGATTCGGTTTCATCGCCCCCGACGACGGAGGCAGCGACGTGTTCGTCCACTATTCGGAAATCGTCGGCGGCGGTTTCCGCAGCCTCGACGAGAACGCCCGCGTGCAGTTCGACGTCGGCCAGGGCAACCGCGGCCCGCAGGCCACGGCGGTGTCGGTCCTCTGACCACCGTCACGCCTGCCGGGCGTCCGCGCCGCCGCGGACGCCCGGCGGCGCCTGCCCGCCCGCCCGCGTCCCCGCCTCGTTCGGCTTTCCGGGGTGCGGGGTGCAGACCGTGACCGCGATCCCCGCAGGACCGGCCGCGCAGCCCGCCTCCGACCGTGCCCGGAATTCGCGCGAGCACGAGCGATGCCGCGTCCGCGCGGCGCGCACAGTCGCCCGGACGGCGCGCGATCCGCGCGGCGAACCTCTCTTGCTGTCCATTGTGGACCTCAAGCCCGCCGGTGCCGCGGCGCCGAGCCTGGACTCCGCCCTGGCGGGCTACCTCCGGCAGGTGGCCGAGGAGGTCGGCGTTCCCCTCGACGCGGTGACCCACGAAGTCACCGACACCGCCACCGCCTACCTCGGCCTCAGCTCCGGCACCGCCGAGCACCCGCGGCGCGACCTGATGCTCGTCTGGGACGAACGGCTCGGCTGGTCCGTCGCGATCGAGCCGCGCGGCGACGACCGCTCGCCCGTGCTCTGCCGTCTTCGTGGCCACGTCGCGCCCCCGGCCGGGACCGTCGCGCAGTTCGTCGCCGGAGTCCTCGGCGGCGATCGCGGCGGCCAGCTGAGCCCCGTGCCTCCTCAGCTCGACCGGGCGACCCTGGCGGCACACCTGAACGCGCTTTAGGTCGGCTCGCTGACGCGGACTCCCCGGCCCGCCGCGTGGTCCGGAGACTCGTGAGCGCATCCGGCGCACCGGGGAGGCGCGCGACCCGGGCCTTCGGTCATCCGCGGGCCGCGCGGGACCGGGGAGACGGCGCATGACCCGCGTCGTTTCCCCGGCCAGTTCTTCCCCGGCGACGCGGCCGCGGACACCGCCGGATCGTGTCGCCACCGCCGCCGGGCCGGAGTCGTAGCAGTCGCGTGGAGCGCGAAGGCAGCGGCGTTCCCGCGCTGCGCAAGCTCGCGGGCGGGGAGAGCTGACGGCTGGCGGGCACGACAGTTTTCTTCCTGGGCAGCGATGCCCGCCACCGACGCGGCCAGGACGAGGCTGGCTCGGCTGAGCTGCGGCTGGCGGGTCGGCAAGCACGCTCGCCGCCGCGTTCAGCCGGACGTTCGCGAGGACCGGACATCGGCATCCCGGCGGGGCCGCCGGAACCGGTTTCCCGCGCTGGACGGCGGTTTTCGTTCCTCCGCTGCCGCTGAAGGGTGTCGGCCTCACCGCGGGCGGCGACCTGAGGCGGCAGAAACCGGACTGCCGACCGGGATGACCGGCTCAGGCCGGAAGAAGCCCGCGCGGGACGTGCGACCCGCCTGTCGCTGGAGCCGACCGGTTCCGAGCGCGGGCACGTCGGCGGCTCGTGGCCGCGGTCAGCGGACGAAGCCGCGCGACTGCCTCGCCGCGGCGCTGGCCGAAGCGGTCGGATCACTCCGCCTGGAGGCCAGCCGCGCGCTCGGTCCGCGGCGAAGACCATCCGCTTACGCCGCAGGCAATCCGCCGCTTCTTGATCGCATCCCGGAGCTCGGGTGGCTTTGAGCGAGCGTTGCCGCGCCGTACCCGGATGGTGTACTGACATCGCGTCAGAGTGTCCCTAGGGTGAGTTCTGTAGAGGAGGGTCGCCTCAGGCCCCTGCGCGGAATTCCGCAGACGCGGTTCTGCTCCCGGCCCCGGCTTGCTGCCGTGAGAGGGAACTGGCCACAGTGAGCCGGAGGTTCTGATGCCGCCTGCCTTTTCCTTCGCGGCGGCCCGGAACCATCGTGGTCCGCTGTGCGGCTACTGCGGCGAGCACGCCGTGTCCGGGAGCCTCCAGACCGCTCTGGTGCGCGACTCCTCGGTCATCGACGTGGTGGAATTCGCCTTGCCCGGGCAGCGGATCGTCCACGCGTGCTGCGACGAGCACCTTGCCGTGCTGGTGCGCAAGGCCAAGCTCGAATGGGTCGACGAGCAGTGGTGGTTCGGGCTGCTGTGCCAGGCCAGCCAGGACTCGTCGCTGAGCCGCGCATCCCTGCGCCAGATCTCGCGACGGGTGCGGCTTTCGACGGAACAACTGGATGCGGCGCTGCGCTGGAACGCCGGGCGGGCCGACCCGGTCGCGCATTTGCCGGGCGGGCAATCCTGCTGAAACGGAATTCGATGCGGATCCAAGACCGCGCGTCCCCGGGCGCCGCACGCGACCCGGCCCCGAGCCCACGCCACGGTGGCGCGCAAGCACGTCGCCCCTGGCCGAACTCGGCTGTTCGGGTCCGCGTTCCGCGGATGCCGTGGCATCGCGTGCGTTGACCCGAGCGGCACGGGCAGCCGGGACCGCGGAACCGTCGTGCTTCACCAGCGATGCCCGCCCCGCGAAAGCGGAACCGCGGTATCCCCGGGCTCGGATACCAGCCAGTGGCCGGGCCGGGGTTGGCGGCACATGCTGATAGACGATTTCCTTCCGGCGCAAGGGTTTCCGCGCAGAGCACTGAGCGGGGCGGAGGCGATGCCGCGCCATCGGCGTTCCCGGTCCGGCACCCCCCGATGGACCGGGAACGGGTGCCCACCGGATGCTCCCGGCCGCCACTGGCGGTACGCGCTAGGTCCACTGCCGTCCTCTCCCCCGCGCGACGCGGCAGACGGGTTTCGGCGGGCGAGTCCGTGCCGCCGGAGATCCCCCGGCGGGAACGGCCCCGGGCAGCCACTCGATCGCCAGCCCGCTGTCCGGCAACGGCGTTCCCGCGCGCCGCCGAGATGCCGGGGGACGCCGAGTGCGTGACCGTGACCTGCCGGGATCCTGGTGCGTGTAGGGTCAGTGGCATCCGGGAGCATCCCGTGTGCGGGCACTCGAGCCCGCACCGTCCCCGGACTCCGCCTGGTTCTCGCGCGCCACGTGGTGACGACCGCGGCACGCCGGCCTTCTCGTCCCCGTCTCCGGCGGCTGCCGGGACTGGAGCGTCGTGGACGTACCGCACCGCATTCCGTCGCGGGTCCGCACTGTGCCCGTCCATTCCCCGGGCACCGTCGCCGGCGTGGTCCGCGCGGCCCCGAACGGCTCGGCGGCCGCCGGCCGACGAGGAGCCCGGCGGTGATCGCGATGCGCGCCGCCCGGACGCCGGACGCCGCCTGCCCCGTCTGTCCACATGAGAAGAACACGCACGACCCGATCGCGAACCGCTTCTGCGCGGCGACCGCGGCCGGCGCCCGGCGCCGCCGATGCGCCTGCGCCGCAGGAAGCCGCGAAACCAGGAAAGAGGAACAGCACATGACCGCCGAACCCGCCTTCGTCTCCCGCTACGACCAACGGGTCGCCCGGGTGCGGGACCTGCTCGAACAAGACACCGGCCTCACCGAGACCGCCTGCCAGGCCCTCGCCGTGCGGCTGCTGCGCCTCATCGACGAAGCGCCCGAAAAGCTGCGCCGGTAACGCTCGGAAACGCGGTGTCCAGACCACCATCCAGCAAAAGGAACCCGGTGCACCAGCTCACTCTCGGCGTCGTCGCGCATTCGCGGAAACCGGACGAACGCCGGCTGCCCATCCACCCCTGGCATCTCGAGCGGATCGACGCCGACCTGCGCGAGCGCATCTACCTCGAATACGGCTACGGCAAGGACTTCGGCGTGCCCGACGAGCAGCTGAAGGGCGCCGTCGCGGGGTTGCGCACGCGGGAGGAGCTCATCGCCGAATGCGACGTCGTCCTGCTCGCCAAACCGGTTCCGAGCGACGTCGCCGAACTCCGGCCGCACCAGGTGCTGTGGGGCTGGCCGCACTGCGTCCAGGACCGGGAACTCACCCAGCTGGCCGTCGACCGCAGGCTGACGCTGATCGCGTTCGAGGCGATGAACCACTGGACCCGCGACGGATCCTTCGGGCTGCACGTGTTCCACAAGAACAACGAGCTGGCCGGCTACTGCTCGGTCCTGCACGCCCTGCAGCTGACCGGGTCGACCGGCGACTACGGACGCCGCCTCCGTGCCGTCGTCATCGGTTTCGGCGCGACCGCACGAGGCGCGGTCACCGCGCTCAACGCGCACGGCGTGCACGACGTGCGCGTCCTCACCGGCCGCGGCGTCGCCGCGGTCGGCTCGCCGATCCACTCCGCGACGATGGTGCACTTCCAGCACGACGCGGACACCCCGGGCGATCCCCGCCGCAGCCACGCGCTCACCGACCGGGGCCGGGTCCCCCTCGCCGGGTTCCTCGCCGAGCACGACATCGTCGTCAACTGCGTGCTGCAGGATCCCGGCGAGCCGCTGACGTTCCTCGGCAAAGCCGACCTGGACGCGTTCGAACCGGGCAGCCTCATCGTCGACGTCTCGTGCGACGAGGGCATGGGCTTCAGCTGGGCCCGGCCCACGTCTTTCGCCGACCCGACGTTCGAGGTCGGCGCGGGCATCACTTACTACGCTGTCGACCACAGTCCGTCCTACCTGTGGAGTTCGGCGACCTGGGAGATCAGCGAGGCGCTGCTTCCCCTCCTGCGGCCGGTCCTCGACGGGCCCTCCGCGTGGGGCGCCGACGACGTCGTCGGACGCGCCGTCGAGATCCGTGACGGCGTCATCGCGAACCCGGCGATCCTCGCCTTCCAGCGGCGTTCCGCGGAATACCCCCACCGCGCGACGTAGCCGTCGGCGCTGCCGGTCCGGCCTCGTCATCCGGCTTCCCAGGTCGGGAAGACGCGGTACCGCGCTCGCACCGGCGGGACGGCTCATCCCGGGAACAGCACACTCGCCAGCACAACATGCACCGCAGTACCGCCGACAATGCTCAGCACCGCGTTGCGGCGCCACCAATGCAGCCCGATCGTCACCGCCAGCGCGATGGTCGGGGCCAGCGCGCTCGGGGACGTCCACGAGACGTCTCGCAGGCAGTAGACCAGCAGGATCACCATCACGCCCGCTGGCATGCGGGTGCTCAGGTACTGCACGGTCCGGCTGGCGCGCAACGGGGCCAGGACCGCGAACGGGAGCGCGCGCAACCCCCACGTGACCGCGGCGGAGACCGCGACCGCGGCGAGCAGGTAAGCGGGGTCAGGCATTGCTCACGCTCCGTTCGGCCACGACGCCGCGGACGATCAGCCCTCCCGCGAACAACAGGAAAGCCGCCAGCAGCAGCTGGCCGGGGAAGAGCACGCGGGCCAAGACCGCGCTCAGGGCGGCTAAGACGGGAGTCGGCAGATCGCCCTTGCGGTCGCGGACGGCGTCGAGCGCCAGCACGACGAACAAGGCCGTCATGGCGAAGTCCAGGCCGACGACGCTGCTGGGGATCAGCGACCCGAGCAAGCCGCCGACCGTCGTTCCGCTGACCCAGAACAGGTGCAGGAACAGTTGCAGCCACAGGATTCGCGCGCCGTTCCACTCCCGCGCACTGTCCGTTGTGGACAGTGCGTAGGACTCGTCGGTGAGGGCGAAGGTGCTGTACGCGCGGGCCGCGCGGCCGCGCACGCGGTGGAGCGGGAAGGACAGGGCGTAGAACACGTGCCGGACGTTGACCAGGAACGCCGAGAGCCCGATCGACGCCAGCGGAGCCGCCGTCGCAGCCAGGCCGACGAGCAGGAATTCGAACGAGCCCGCGTAGATGAACGTGGTGAAGATCGTCGCCCACCACCAGGCCAGGCACGAATGCGTGAGGAACGCGCCGAACGCGAGCCCGAGCGGGACCAGGCCGATCCCGACGGACCCGCAGTCCTTCAGCGCGGCCAGCGCGGGCGAGCGATCACGGACAGCCAGGTCGGACACGGTTTCCACGCTGGGAACACTACGTCAGCTCTCGGCTAATGTGGTGTCCGATCATGGCGCTAGAATGCCCTCGTGGGCAAGATAGTGAAACTGGATGCGCTAGATCGGGAAATATTGTTTCACCTCCGGCAAGACGGCAGACTGACCAACGTCGACCTCGCCAAGCGGGTCGGGCTCACCCCTCCCCCGTGCCTGCGCCGGGTCAAGCGCCTCGAGGACGCGGGGGTGATCGCCGGCTACCGCGCGGTGATCGACCCCGGGGCCGTCGGCCGGGGCCTGGAGACGCTGATCGACCTCGAGGTCTACGCGACCGACCGGGCCACGATCGAGGCGCTCGAGGACACCATCGCCTCCTACGAGGAGGTCATCGAGTTCCGGCGGCTCTTCGGCCGCCCCGACTACTTCATCCGCGTCGCGGTCGCCGATCACGCCGCGTACGAGGAGTTCCAGACCCGGAAGCTGTCCGGGCTGCCGGGCGTCCTGCGGGTCACGTCGCACTTGACGATGAAGAAGATCAAGGGCGACGCCTGACCACGTCCCGGGGAACACCTCGGCGCCGTCCGGCGTTGAAGGAGTGAGCACGCCCATCTCTGAGCGGGGCCCGCACGGCGGGGCCCCGTTTGCCGTGTCAGGGGCCGGAAATCCCTCCCGCCCCGAGACTGGCGAGTGATTGAGGTGGGCACCATGGACGAAAACCTGGCCTGGCAGATCGCGCTGGCGCTGCTCCGGGTCGCGATCTCGTGGCTGGCGCGGCAGGCAACGGCTCCCCGGCTCGAGCGCCGCGCCGCGCCGAGGAAGACCCGCTGAACTCCCCCTGGACGTCGGGTTGGGCGCCGCCGCCCAGCCCGACGTTCCTCCAGGTCACTCCATTCGCAACACGATCTTGCCGAGCTTTCCCGGCGATCCCAGCCGGACATACGCCTCCGGCGCCTGCTCCAGCGGATAAACGCTGTCGACGGGAACCGTGAGCCGACCTGCCGCGAGTGCGCCCAGGAGCCATTCCCGCAAGCGGGTCGCGAGGACCGCCTTCTCGACGGTGCTGCGGGCCCGGATGGTCGATCCGAGCACCCGGCCGCGGACCCGCATCAGGTCGAACAGCCGCAGCGACGCTTCCTCCCCCGCGCCGACTCCGATGACCAGGATCCGGCCGTACGGCTTGAGCCACCGCACCCGGCGCAGGCAGTCCTTGCCGCCGACCAGTTCGACGACGATGTCGTACGGGCCGTTTTCCTCTTCCTGGTCCGGGGTCACGACCGTCGCGTCCGGGACCAAGGCCTGGACGGCGGCGTGCGATTCCGGGCGGCGCACGCTCGCCACGACGTCCGCTCCGGCGAGCGCGGCGACCTGGAGCATCGCGGTCCCGACACCCCCGGCCGCGCCGGTGACCAGCACTCGGTCGCCCGGGCGCACGCCGGCCTGCTCGACCAGCCCGTCCCAGGCGGTGCTGAACGCTTCGGGGAAACCGGCCGCGCGGACGTCGTCGACCGAGTCCGGGATCGGCAGCAGCAGGCTCGCCGGAACCGCGATGCGTTCGGCGTGGGCGCCGCCGCCGACCACCGCCATCACCCGATCTCCGGCGGCCCAGCCGGTCCCGGCCGGTTGTTCGACCACCCCGGCGATTTCGAGGCCGGGGATGTCGTCCGGCCAGCCGGGCGGAGCGGGGTAGGCGCCCCGGGCCTGCTGCAGGTCCGCCGCGTTCAGTCCGGCCGCGCGGATCCGGACCACCACATGGTCGCCGTCCGCAGCCGGGTCGGGCGCATCGCTGAGTCCGAAGGTGCCGTTCTTGATCTTCACCGCACGCATGGGCCCAGCTTCGCAGATCTCCTCAGGCGTCGTGCTTTGAGGCCGAACCGCAGCCGCCGAGCGAGCCAGTGCCCGGCCCAGCAACCGTTGAGCACCCGCGTCGGCTCGTGCCCGGGCATGCCCAGGATTCCCCTCGCCGACAACGCGCAAGACCGGGCAACCCGCGGGATCCCTTGCACGGCGCGACGCGGGTCAGGACTGCCGGTCCATCGACCCCCAGTCCGCCGGGGCCTCCTCCGCCACCAGGCGGCGCGCTTCGTGCATCACGGCGTCTTCGATCCACGCCAGCGGTTCGGCGTCCACGATCAACGGCTCGTTGTCCGGGCCCCGCGCGATCTCGCGGCCCCGCAGCAGCCACGGGCGCACGCCGGGGCCGCCGCGTTCGCGCAGGTGCTGGTAGTCGTGCAGGCGCCGGGCCAGCCACAGCCGGAGCGAGCGGCCGCGCCACCACGGCTGCCGGGCCAGCGAGTTCGCCGACAGGCCGGGCAGCAGCATCCCGGTGAGCCCGTCGCGGCTTTCCTCGCCGGAGCGCAGGTCCGCGTCCGGGCCGCGCGACCACCGCACGTACAGGTCGTCCTCTCCGGCCCGGCGGAACGCCGAGACCAGTTCGTCCAGGTCGCGCACCACGGGCAGCCGGTCGTCCCATTCCGTCATGGGCGCGGGATTACCCACGTCCGCCGGAGGCAATCAGCGCGCGACGACCCGGACGCCGCGCAGCAGCGGGTCCACCGGGTCGGGCAGGAACATGCCCGCTTCCACGCCGCTGCGCAGGTAGTCGAGCACCGGGCGGGTCAGCACTTCGCCGGGCAGCACGGCCGGGACGCCCGGCGGGTACGGGCTCATCGTCTCGGCGGCGATCCGCCCGGCGGCCTTCTCCACCGGGACCTGTTCGGCCGGGCCGAAGAACGCGTCGCGCGGCAGCATCGCCTGGTCCGGTTCCAGGTCCTCGGGATCCGGCAGGTCCACCGGTTTGGCGCGCGGCAGTTCGTCGGCGTGCTCGGAAAGCGCCCGCAGCGCCTCGACCAGCCGGGCGGCAGTGCTCTCGTCGTCTCCGACGGTCAGCTGGGCGGCGATCCGGCGATGGTCCGACAGCCCGGCGTCGACGCGCTGGTGTTCGCGCAGCCAATGGTTCGCGTCGTAGCCGGAGCAGCCGAGTTCCGACACGTCGATCAGCAGTTTCAGCGGGTCCCGGTCGTCCGCGCGGCCGGGGCCGAGAAGCTCGGCGTCGCCCAGCACGGCGATCCCGGGGATCCCGGCCAGCCGCTCCCGGGTGCCGGCGGCCAGCCGGAGCACTTCGTCGAGCAATTCCTTTCCGTGCTCGACCATCTGCCGGCGCCAGCCGTCGAGCCCGGCGTAGATCAGCGACGACGGGCTGGTGGTGTCGAGCAGATCGGCGCGCATGGCGAGCACGTCGGCGTCCACCAGGTCGCCCCGCAGGTGGTAGACCGAGCCCTGTTCCAGGCCCGCGCCCATTTTGTGCACGCTCGTCACGCACAGGTCGGCGCCCGCGTCCATCGCCCACGCCGGAAGGTCCGGGTGGAACGGGAAGTGCGCGCCCCAGGCCTCGTCGACGATCAGCGGAGCCCCGCGGTCGTGGCAGATCCGCGCGACGCCGCGGATGTCCGCGCAGGAACCGTAATCGGTCGGCGTGATGAGCAGCATTCCCTTCGCCTCCGGGTGTTCCGCGAAGGCCGCCTCGGTTTCGTCCGGACCGGGCGGGTGGGCGAAATGCCGGTCCCGGTCCCAGCGCGGGGGCACCCACACCGGGCGGACGCCGCTGAGGATGAGCCCGGCCACCACGGATTTGTGCGCGTTGCGGGAGATCAGCAGCTCTTCGCCGGGACCCGCGACCGACAGCATCGCCGATTTGACCGACAGCGAGCTGCCGCAGGTGGAGAAGAACGCGCGGTCCGCGTGCACCGCGTCCGCCATCAGGTCCTCGGCCTTGGCCAGCACGCCGCGGTTGAGCGCCCGGTCGTCCAGGCCGTTCATCAGGATGATGTCCGAGGCGAACACGTCGCGGCCGACGATCTCCGCCAGCCGGGGGTCCACGCCGCGGCCCTGCTTGTGTCCGGGCGGCAGGAACGACACGTGCCCGGACGCGCGGAACCGCCGGATCGCCTCGAGCACTGGTGCGCGGGAATGATCGGCCACGCGCCCGGCATACCCAGTCCGGCGAATCTCAAACCCGGGAGCGTTTCGCGGGCCCCGATAGGGGTAGTCCGTGGTGGTCTTCGCACGGAGACGGAGGAATCATGACTCAGATGACAGAAGAACCGAAGCCGGCCGGCGGCCTCGCGGCGCCGCGGCGCACCTGGCCCGGCGACCACGACCCGACGGACCAGAACTGGCAGGAGGTCGGCGACGAAATCGAGCTGATCGCCCAGCGGGCCGGACGGACGTGGCAGCAGCCCGAAACGGACTGACCGCATCCCGAGCCGGGCGGCGGCGAAGACGAGGAACGGGCAGGCGAGGGTGCCTGGACGTACTCCGGTCTTCGCCTTGCGCGGGCTTCCGGCCGGCTTCGCCGCGTCTCCGTCGGCCGTCGATCGGCGCGGCTCAGCGCGCCGCGGATCGGTCGGCCGGCGTTGCCCGCCGACTGGCCGGAATGGACGGACTCTTCGGACGGTCCTGCTTTCCCGCCGTTCTCCCAAACTTCGGCGGCGCTCCCCGTTTCCCGGTGAAGCGGGCCGTTGCCGAAGCCCGGAAAGCGTTGCTGAGCAACGGGCACGACCCCGGCACGAGATCGAGGCGGCCGACCTCGACGCGTGCGCGGTGGAGGTCGGCTGGAAGGCCGATCAGCCGCAGCCGGCCCTGCTCTACCGTTCCGGGTCTATTGTGGACCCAGCACCGACCTGCTCAGCCACTACCGGCCAGAGCGAACGGACGCGGTCGCGAGTCCAGCCGCAGCTGTCCGAGGACAGGTGCGCGGTCAACGTGCCCTCGGCCGTCGAACGGGACCGGATCGCCAGCGTCGTGCGGGCGCGCGTGTCCTTCGGCCCGGCTGCCGCGACGACCTGGCCGATGACCGGGCCGAACGCGTACGGTTCGGGCCAGTCGTCGGGAACGTATTCGTAGAACGGCACCGCGTCCGGAGGCTTGAGGAACGCGCGGACTTCCGGCGTCGGGAACCGGCAGTGGCGGCGGCAGTCGCGCAGGACGTCGCGGACCTCGACGGCGTATTCCGGGGTCAGCCGCGGCGGTGGGGCCGGGAGCGGAACGTACGCGGTGAGCAGGCACGGCCCCAGCATCCGGCGCCACTCCGGGCGGTCGCGCAGGCTGAAGACGGTGGTGAACGCCAGCGGCCCCGGGCCGGTGTGCGGGCGCATCGCGCAGGCCAAGGCGGCGAACAGCGTGGTGGCGGGAGTCGTGCGGTGCGTCCGCGCGAACCGGTGGACCGCGTCCAGTTCGGCTTTCGAGAGCAGCGTGGCGCGCTCGGCGTACGGCGGGCCGGTCCCGTCCGGCCGGACTGCCGCGAACTCCTGGGCCATCGCGTTTTCCCACCACGCCCGGTCTCCGGCTTCCGTCGTCTGGCGCAGCCGGTCTTCGGCGGCCGCGTAATCGCCGTACTGCGCGGCTGGCGCGGGCGGCGCGGCACCGCCCAGTTCGGCGGAGTACAGCGCGGCGAGTTCCCGGCAGGTGGCCCAGACCGTGCTCGGATCGGCGACCAGATGGTGCAGGTGCACGGTGAGCAGTTCTCCGCGCACCAGGCGGATCACGAGCGGTCCGGAATCCGGCGGCACCGGTGCGTGCAGGCGGTCGGCGACGTCTTGGCACACCTCGAAAACCGGCGGGCCGGGCGGCGACACCACCTGGGCGTCCTCGGTCACCCGGGTGCGCAGGATTTCGTGCCGGGCCACGAGTTTCGTCAACGCGGCGGCCAGGACGTCCGGGTCGAGCGGCGCGCTCAGCCGGAGGACAGTGTTCATGGTGAACCACTGCCCGGTGAAGTCCGGGCCGTAGTCCAGCATCACCCGCTGGAACACCGAGAGCGGGCGGGTGTTCACGCGGCCAGCTCCGCCGGATAGTCGGCGATCCCGGGCAGCGCGCGCACCAGGTTCTCATGCATCTCGGCGAGCAGTCCGGCGGAGAACCCGCTGTCCCGCCAGGTTTCGTACGGGAGCCCGAAACCGAGCCGCTGCCAGACGTCGGCGTTGCGCTTTTCGGCTTCTCCCAACGGTTCCAGCAGCAGCAACGGCGTCGCGGCCCACAAGGAGTCCAGGCAGGTGCCGCCGCCGGGCTTGCTGACCATCGCCCGCGCCGAGCGGACCAGCTCGAACGAATCCGGATGCGCCTCGCCGCGCGTGTAACTCTCGCGGTTCGCCGGCCGGAGCGGCGGGAAGCCGTTGTCGTGCCAGGGATGCCACTCCGGATCGAGCAGGAAGTGCCGGATCCCGGGCCGGGAGTCCACATCGGACTCCCGATAGGCCAGCACGTCGAGGGCGAACCCCGCGTCGGCCAGTTCGGCGACGTGCTCGCGATAGGTGCCCATCCCCCAGCCTCCGCCGTGCAGGTACAGCCTGGGCTCGCGCTCCTCCCACGGCAGCGGCGGGCGGGCGCTCACCGGCACGCTGCACGGCACTGTCATCGACGCGCCGTCCACCAGGAAAACGTCCTCGTGCGGCACCTGCCATCCGGCGGCTTTCCGGAACGACGGCGAGGCGATCGCGTCGATATGGCAGAGCACCACGCGTACGGTGCGACCGCGGGCGAGGTAGCGTTCGACGATCGGCAGCCAGAAACCGGAGAAGAGCACGAAAGTCTCGACTTGCTCGACGTCCCAGCGGGCGAAGAGTTCGGCTTCGGCTGCCGGGTCGGTCACCGCGGCGGGGTCGGTCGCGAGGCGGTGCCCGGCTTTGGCGAGGCGGAAGTCCCGATGGAAGGCCCATTTCATCTCGGCGGTGGTGGCCAGTTTCCGTTGCGGCAGCAGCCGTTCGAGGACGCTGACGTCGGCGGCCGCGCCGCGTTCCCGCAGCCGCTGGGCGAGCAGGAGACCCGGCACGTGCACGCCGAGCGCCACGCCGGAAGTGAGCACTTCGATCACGAAAACCTCCCCAGAAAGGCCAAAGCCCGGCGCAGATGCGCGGTCGCCAGCTGGATCGCCGCGGGCTCGCCGCCTCCGCGCGGCACCGTCTCGACCAGCATGATCAGGTACAGATAGCACCGGTACAGCGCGAGCCGCACGCGGACCGCGTCGTCGAAGACCAGTTCCCCGCCTGCGTCCCGGTAGCCGCGGCAGAAGTCGGCGTCGCGTTCGATGTCGCCGAAAAGCGCCGTCGACACCAGGTCCGCGAGCGGGTCGCCCCAGAACGCGCGTTCGCCGTCCACGAAACCGGTGATCCCGGAGCCGCCCAGCAGGATGTTGCCTTGCCACAGATCGAAGTGGACCAGCACCGGCGTCCGTACCGCAGACAGGACGTCGGTGCGCGCCAGGAGCGTCGTGCGGATCTGGTCGAGCGGGAGCGCGACGGCGAATCGTTCGGCGTCAGCCAGCGCTGCGGCCAGCATCGCGGTGAAGGCGGTGCGCCAGCTCGGCGAAAGCCTGCCGGGGTAGCCGAATCCGGTGCCGGTGATCCGGTGCAGGCCGGCCACGAGACCGCCGAGTTCGGTCCGCCGCGCGGCGCGTTCCGCGGGAGGCAGCCGTCGAGTGGCCCAGCTGTCGCCGGGGAGTTCGGTCATGACCAGGACGTCGCCGTCGACCAAGCGTCCGGAGAAGTCGGTGTGCACCACGCGCGGCACCGGCACGGCAGCAGCGGCCAGTTCGTAGAACCGCGCTTCAGTGCGCAGCAGGTCGCGCTCGTAGGTCAACGCGGGCGCGTCGGGCGGCGGGGACACCTTCACGACCAATCCGGGCGGCCGGACCCGGTAGGCAGTGTTGAAAGTCGCTCCGGTCAGCGGCGTCCATTCCGCCTGCCGCACCCCGGCCTCCGCGAGCACGTCGGCGATCATCTGGTCTCCATTCCGGCCGCCGAGATCGCGTCGAGCAGACCGGCGCGCAGACCCGCGCTCTCGCCGGGGCGGGCCATCAGCGCGCAGTAGATCCGGCCGCCCGGTGCCGCGAGTCCGCTGCCGCCGACCAAGACGACTCCGGGCACCGTGCAGCCTCGATAGCGGAGCCTGTGCAACGCGCGGAAAAGGTCGCCGATTCCCTTGCCTGGCGGGACTTTCAAGTCGAACCGCCACAGATGGCAGCGCAGGCCGTGCGGACGGACGCGGCGGTCCAGCAGCAGCGACAACAACCCCAGTGACCGGCGAGCGTTGATTTCCAGCACTGGCACGAGGGTTCCGTCCGTGCGCACCATCGCGTCGATGCCCACCGGTCCCCAATAACCCGCCGAGGCCAGGGCTTCGGCCACCGCGGCGAGGGTTTCGGCGTAGCCGGCGGACGCCAGTTCGGCGAGCAGCGCGTCCGGAGCGGGCTCGGATCCGGCGTGCCGGAAGCCGCGGTTGTGCATCACTTGCACGCCAAGCGTTTCCCAGCGTCCGCTGGGTTCGAGGTGCAGGTGCGCCGAGAAATCCGTGCGCCGGTCGTACCGCGGCTGGACCAGGAGTTCGACGCGGGCCTGCTGTTTCTCCAGCGTGCGCGTGATCGCGCGCAACACCCCGGGCGTGGTCACTTCCAGGGTCGCGCGGCCGGACACTCCGTACGGGTCTTTCACCACGCTCGGCCGGGTGCCGACCGCCTCGGCGAGTTCGGCCGCCGACTGGACGACGACGCCCGCGCCAGGCAGTCCGAGCGAGGTGGCCAGCGCGTGCGACCAGGTCTTGGAATTGACCTCGGCCACCGTTTCCGCCGCCGGAAACCGGTGGGCGCGACCGAGTCGGGCGGCCAGCGCGACGGTGTCCGGCAGCACCGCGTAGGGAGCCATTTCCGGCCGTCCGGCGAGCGTCTCCGGGGCCACCGCCCGCTCGACCGGGGTTCCCGGCGGCGCGGGCACCACGCGATGGTCGAACTCGATGCCGCAGCCGGCCAGCGATTCGCGGATCTCCGGCGCCGGGGCGCGGCGGGTGAGCAGCAGGTCGCCCGGCGCACATCCCGCGGCGAGCAGTTCGTCCATGGCGTCGGCGTCGGCGCCGCCGGGCGCGGCGGGCAGGGCGGCCAGGTCCGCGGGCCGCCACCAGCGCTCGGCGTCGAAGGTGCCGAAGTGCGCCGTCGCGGTCATGACGCCGCGAGCGTCCGCAGGAACCCGGTGAACCGGCCGAACACGCGCAGGTCGTCGAGTTCGAGGTGTTCGTAGTCCAATTGCACGCCGAGTTCGTCCTCGACGCCGAGCAGGAAGGAGATCATCTGCAGGGAGTCCAGGCCGTAGTCGTCGACGAGGTCGGCGTCCGGGCCGATCTCCTCGGCGGCCGTCCCGTTGTCCAGCACGGCGACCAGCACGTCGGTGACCCTGCGTTCGAGGTCTGCCACGGCGTTCACACTCCGTTGAGGTAGAGGAGGACGCACCGCGAGCAGACGGGCATCATCCCGTTCGCGCCGAGGATCCGGCGGACCTCGCGGAAGGATTCGTTGTGCCACAACTGCACCGGATCCGTTTCGTACAGGTTGCCGACGACGAACTCGGGGAAGAACTTGCACGAGCTGACGTTGCCGTCGGCGTGCACCTCCATCCGGTTCGACACCGCGAGGCACCGGCTGCGGTGCTGGGCCGGTTTCGGCGTGCCGAGCACGAAGTCCTCGACCTCGTCCGGTTCGAGCTGCGGCTGGTAGCGGATCCGCACGCGCCACCGCCGGGAAGCCAGCCGCGCCATAGATGCGCGCAGGTCCGGCAGGCATTCCGGGGGCAGCCGGTAGGTGTAGGAATGCCAGGTCGGCCGGGCGGTCCCGGTGTCCGGCCGCAGCCAGGCGAACGACTCGGCGTAGACCCGGTCCATGGCCTCGGTCACCTCGGGGCTGATGTACCAGGGGAACTGGAAGTACACGGTGTTGACGCCGAGGTCTTCGGCCCATTCCATGAATTCGTACATCGTGTGCACGGTCCGGTGCGACACCATGCAATTCACCGAAACCTCGCCCGCGAAAGCGCCTTCGCGCTTGAGGCCGAGCATCAGTTCGATGTTCTTCGTGGTCCGGGCGAACGTGCCGCGGCCGCGCAGGTCTTCGTGGTCCGCTCCGAGGCCGTCGAGGCTCACCAGCAGGTTGAGGTGTTCGCCGAGCTTCAGGAGATGGTCGAGGTTGCGCTTGAAGAGCAACCCGTTGGTGCAGACGGTGATCGTGCGCGGCGAACGGCGCAGCAGCTCGGCGATGTCGCCGAACCGGCTGTGCATCAGCGGTTCGCCGCCCCACACGAACACCTTCGAGCGGACGGATTCCGTGGCGTCCAGCAGCTTCGCGACGATGTCCACGTCGAGTTCGGTCCGCTGCTTGGCGGTGTCGAAGTCCCGGAAGAAACCCTGCTCGCTCCACTGGTAGCAGTGGCTGCAGCGCAGATTGCAGCGGTAGGTCAGCTGCAGGCACAGTTCCCTCGGCAGCGGCGTGGCGTACGCGGGGTCTTCGGCGACGGCCCGGCGCGCCGAAGAGCGGATCGCCACGGTGTGCTTGAGATCGGCGAATTCCTTGGCAGTCAACGTTCTGGTGGTGAGCGGACGCATCGGTCGTCCCCCTCGGGTGCGGCTCGTTCCGAGGTTAGGAACACCGAGGAGGCGGCGGCACCCCTACGCCGGGCGGCAGGGGAAGACCGCGGAACCGGGACAATCGCCGCCAGCCGGGCACGGGGCTTCCGGACGCGGGGACCCGCTCCCCGCGTCCGGGAACCGGTCAGGCGGTGGCGCTCTGCAATTTCAGGGGATTCTTCGGCGCGTCCGGCCGCGCGTCGATCATCCGCTGTCCCAGTTCCTGGAGCCGTTTGCGGCCCATCGCCGAGCGGACCTCCGGGAACCAGTCGTCCTCTTCTTCCTCGACGTGGTGGCGGACGTTTTCCGTCAGCACGGTCACCTTCGCGTCGAAAGTCTCGTCCTCCGGGTCCAGGTCCAGCAGCTCCGACAGCATCCACACGACGACGTGGTGTTCCTCGACGCTTTCCAGCACGTGGTCCTTGGTCTCCGGCACGGCCTCCCGCGCCGCCGGGTAGAAGATCTCTTCCTCGATGTAGGCGTGCACGGTCAGCTCTTCGATGATCGAGTCGACGATGCGGCGCTTTTTCCGGTGGGCGTTCTCCCCCGCTTTCTCGAATTCCTTGAACAGCTTCTCCACCGTCTTGTGGTCGTTCTTGAGCAGCACGATCGCGTCGGTCGACATCGGCGTCCTCACAGTGCGGTCCGGGCGCGGGCAGCGCGGGGTGGGCCGCCCGGCGTTTCTTGGCCCGCGGATTACCCTTTTCCCGCCCGGGAAAACGTCGTTTGCGCGCGGGCGGGCGGGGGTACTCCGATGCCCCCGACCCCAGGAGACCATCGGTGAACGACCAGACCGGCGACGTGCTGACCTTCGGCATCGAGGAGGAGTTCTTCGTCGTCGACCGCGAGGGACGGCTGGCCCCGGCCTCCGACGTGGTCGACCACGCCGCGAAAACGGGCGGCGACAACGGCGAGCTGCAGCGCGAACTCATCCAGTCGCAGGCCGAGATCGCCACCGACGTCTGCCGGACCCGCGACGAGGCGCTGCGGCGGCTGCGCGAACTGCGCGAGGACTTGGCCGGGGCCGCGCGCCGGCGGGACTGCCGGCTGCTGCCCGCGGGCGCGCCGCCGGTGCCGGAAGAGGGATTGCCGGGAGTCACCGCGAATCCGCGCTACCAGCGGATCGGCGAGCATTTCGGGGCCACCGCGCGGACGTCGCTGACCTGCGGCTGCCACGTGCACGTCGCGATCCCGGACAAGGAGACCGGCGTCCTGGTGCTCGGGCGGATCCGTCCGTGGCTGCCGGTCCTGCTGACCGTGACCGCGAATTCCGCGATCGCCGACGGTTACGACACCGGATACCAAAGCTGGCGCTACCAGCAGTGGAGCCGGTGGCCCTCGGCCGGCCCGCCGCCGCGGTTCGCGTCGCTCGACGAGTACGAAAGCGTCGTCGACGCGTGGCTGCGCTCGGGCGCGATCCTCGACCGCGGGATGGTCTACTGGGACGTCCGGCTCTCGGAGAAGCAGCCGACCATCGAGTTCCGCATCGCCGACGTCGCCGCGACGCCGGAGGAAGCGGTCCTGCTCGGCGTGCTGGCGCGCGGCCTGGCCGCCACCGCGCTGGACGACGACGCTCCCCCGCCGGGCCTGCCGAACGAGGTGCTGCGCGCCCAGCTCTGGCGGGCGTCGCGGGACGGCGTCAGCGGCTGTTGCCCGCACCCGCGCAGCGGCGATCTGGAGCCGACGAAGGCGGTGCTCGCCGACCTGGTCGAGTTCGCCGCGCCCGCGCTGGAATCCGCCGGGGACCTGGAGTTCGCCGCGGAAGCGACGGCGCGGCTGTGCGCCGAGGGCAGCGGCGCGGACCGGCAACGGCGGCGCTTCGCCGAACGGGGGCGCGCGGAGGACGTGGTCGACTTGCTCGCGGGCTCGGCCTGACCGGCGACCGGTCCGGAACAGCAGACACCGGGGACCGCACGCACACGGTGAAGACGACGCGAACATGCTCGCCCCGCCAGTGCCAGGCTGGTCAAGCAGCAGGCACCGACGACGGGCGCTCACCGGCGCGAGCACATCGACCGGCCCGGGATGGTGAAAGGCGAATCTGGAGATGGCGACGGCGGGCGTTCACCGGCGCGAGGGCGGCGAGCAAGCTGGCAGGGCGGTGAAGGCGGGGCTGGCAGTCCCCGCCCCGCCCAACCGCGGCCGGTCAGCGCCGATGTGCCCAAGCCGCGGCCAGGCAGTACGCGCCGAACGCGGCGAGGCCCAGCGCCACCACGGTCAGCAGCACCGTGCCGAACGGCTGGGCGGCGAGGGTCTTCAGGCTGGCGTCCAGCCCGCCCGCCTGTTTCGCGTCGGCGCGGAAACCGGCGTAGCCCAGCAGGAACGCGGTCACCGCGAACACGACGGCCTTGGCCAGGTACCCGGTGGTGCCGAGGCGGCCGACCCAGCGGCGCGTCTTGCCGGGCAGTCCGGCGGGGTCGAGGTCCTCGAGGAAAGTCTGCTTGACGCCCTTGACCCCGGCCGCGACGGCGACGCCCAGCACCACCGCGGCGGCGAGCACCACGAGGGCCGGGCCGGCGGGCAGCTGGAGCAGCTTCGCGGTGAACTCCTGCTGGGTCTGGTCGCTCGAACCGCCGCCGCCGGCGCCCGCGGCCAGGCGGAAGGCGGTGCCGCCGACCGCGAGCACGACGATTCCCCGCGCGGCGGCCCCGAGCCGTTTGCGCGTGCGCTTCCCGCCGCTGGTCCAGGTGTAGCCGGTCGAGGCCATCAGGAACTGCCACAGCCCGAACGCGACCAGCCCGGCGGCGAGCACCCACAGCAGGACCCGGCCGAACGCCGTCGACCCGACCTCCTGCAGGGCGCCCTTCTGGTCGGTCTGCTCGCCGCCGCCGAACGCGACCCGCACGGCGAGGTAGGCGAGGATGAGGTGCACGAGCGCGTAGCAGGCCATCCCGGCGCGGCCGAGCAGCTGCGCGGTGTCGGTCTTTTCGCCTCGGGCGACCTTGTCGGCGATCCGGTTCATGGGGCGGGGATACCCGCTGTGGTCCCGGTTCACTGAGCCAGGTGGCGCAATCCACGACCGGGTCACCGCGGACGCGTCCACAGCGGACTCCGGGCGCCGGGAGGTCAGGGAACCGTGCCGGTTTCGGGCCGCGCCGGGAGCGGACGGCTCGCTCTCCGCCGGGTGCGCGCGGGCAGGGCGGCTTCGTCGAGGTGGTGCACGACCGGGAGCACGCGGTTGAGGCCCAGCAGAGCCAGCGGGCGCAGCACGGCGCGGTGCGGGGCGACCGCGGCGAAGCCCACTCCGCGGCCGCGGGCGTCGTCCGCCTGGTCGGCGAGGAATTTCAGGACCCGAGCCGAGCAGAAGGGCACCTCGGTCAGGTCGATGAGCAGGGTCGCGGGCCGCAGCCCGAGTTCGCCGGACACGATCCGGCGAAGCCAGGGAACGTCGGCGGCGTCGAGGTCCCCGGCGAGGGTGACGACGGTCGACTTCGGGGTCCGGGTCAGGGTGGTCGCGGGACGGCGGGCGGGACACAGGACGGTCAGGCTCAACGGCGAGGCGTTGCTGTGCATGGTTTTCGTTCCCTCCTCGCGAATGCGGGGTGGGGACCGGGAACACGCGGTCACGGCCGGGACGCGGGAACTCCCCCGTTGGCTGGTGCGATGCGAGCGATTGCCCGGCTGACCGGCGATGCCGCCAACATACCTTCGGGGCGCCCGTTCTGCGCAACCCTGCCTCACCCGCGCGGCGGTACGCGACGGTCCGCACTCCGCAGGGAACCGGGGCGGAGAAAGGTCCGTGCCGTCAGGCGTTCCGGATCCGCCGGTCGATTTCCCGGATCACCGCCAGGCTGCCGTATTCGGCGTTGGACAGCAGCGCCACGTCGAGGTTCTCCGCCGGGTAATGGCGCGCGATGCCGCCGGCGCCCGCGTTGCCGCCGTCCTTGTAGTAGTTCCGCACCGAGCCGTCCGGGCCGAGGGTGAATTCCAGGCCGAAGCCGAACCAGACGTCGCCGTGGTGCCGCACCTGCGGGGTGAGGAACTGCTCGGTGCGCTCGGCCGACAGCAGTTCGCCGGCGCGGACGGCGCGCAGGAACCGCACCAGGTCGGCGACGGTGGCGTGCGCTCCGCCGTCGGGCGAGCCGATCGGCGGATAGCTGAAGATGTTCTGCTTCCACCCGGTGATCCGCCCGTCGGCGCCGGTGACCGGATCCCAGCCCTCGGCCACGTCCGGCGCCGCTTCCCGGCGGTCGAAGAAGTCCGACGCGGTCATGCCCGCCCGCGCGAAAACGGCGTGCCGGACGTGGTCGCGGTAAGCGGTCCCGGTGATTTCCTCGATCGCGAGGCCGACCAGGACGTACCCGGCGTTGCAGTACCGGCAGCCCTCCCCCGGCGGGAAATTCGGCGGTTTGGCGGCGAAGTTGGGCAGGTGGTCGCGGGTGCGCGTCACCGAATAGACCGGCTTGTCGACCCACAGCGCCTCGTAGCTCTCCCCGGCCTCCTCGTCCGCGTCGTCGGCGATCCCGGAGGTGTGCGTGAGCAGGTGCCGCACGGTCACGCGCGGCGAGATCGTCGTGCCGGTCAGCTCGACGATCCCGCTGATCGGCGTGTCGAGCTCGAGCCGCCCTTCGTCCACCAGCTGCAAGGCGGCCACCGCGGTGAAGAGCTTGGTGATGGACGCCGTGTCGAACCGCAGGGCAAGCCGGTTCGGCACCGCCCATCGGCGGCTGGCCTGGCCGTACGCGCCGGAAAACACCACGCGCTCGCCCTGGCGGATCAGCACCGCGCCGGAGAATCGGCCGGCGGCGGCTCGGGAACTCAACCAGGCGTCGAGGCCGGAGAAAGGCATCTGCCGAAGGTAGCTCATCCGACCGTGACCACCCTCGCCCATTCCGGCGGGGCATCGCCTAGCCGTCCTTTCGGAAAGCCGCCGGACGGCAGGCGTGCGGGGACCCCGGGCGCGGAAGGCCCGGGGTCCCCCGGCACTGGTCACTTCGCCTTGTTCTTGACTTCCTTCGCTTTCCCCTTGAGCGAGCCCTTGACGTCCTGCGTCGGCGAGTACGTCCCGTACAGCGCCGGGTCCGGCTTGGGAGCCGTGCCGGGGCCGCCGAGCGGTTTCGGGTCGGTGAGGTACTCGATGCCCTCCCCGCCGAAGCTCCAGCCCGCCTTCGCCCCGTCCGGGCCGTCCGACAGGTGCCACACCGTGTTGTTGTGGTCCTGGTTCTCCTCGTCGAACAACGCGTTCGGCGCGATCTCGCTCTCCAGGCCGTCCGCCTTCAGTTCTTCGATCGCGGCCAGCCACTGCTTCTGGTGCACGGTGTCGCGCGCGAGGTTGAACTGCAGCATCGCCTTCACGCCGGGGTCGTCGGTCATCCGGTACAGCCGCGCGGTCTGCAGCCTGCCCTGCGCCTCGGCCGCCGCGTTCGCCCGGAAGTCGGCGAGCAGGTTGCCGGAGGCGACGATGTACTTGCCGTTCCACGGCGTGCCGTTGGAGTCTGCGGGCAGCGCGCCGCCGCCGGCCACGATCGCCTGCTGCGGGTCCATCCCGCCGATCACCGCCGCCATCACCGGGTCCTTCACCGCTTCCGCGGTCGCGGTGGCCGGCGCGCCCTCCAGCAGCCGCGCGACCATCGTGGCGAGCATCTCGACGTGCCCGATCTCCTCGGTCGCGGTGTCCATGATCAGGTCCTTGTACTTGCCCTCGATGCGGCAGTTCCAGCCCTGGAACAGGTACTGCATGGTCACCGTCATCTCGCCGAACGCGCCGCCGATCAGCTCCTGGAGCTTGTGCGCGTACACCGGATCCGGCTTTTCGGGCTTGGCCTCGAACTGCAGCAGCTTGGTGTGTCGGAACATCAGCGTCCTTTCCCGGGGTGTCGAGCCGGGCGGCCTGCCCGGCCGGTCCGGCAGGAGTGCCCCCGATCCCCCGGCCTACACCCGGCGATCGGTTGATTTTTCACGGAGTCCGGCGCGGCAGCGGCGTGGTGGCCGGGCCTTCGAGCACGCTGCCGTCGACGTCGAACCGCGAACCGTGGCACGGGCAGTCCCAGCTGCGTTCCGCGGCGTTGAACCGCACGAAGCAGCCGAGATGCGTACAGCGCAGGGAAACCGCGTGCAAGGCGCCTTCGCGGTCTCGGTAAACGCCTTTGCGGCCGTGTCCGTCCGCCAGCACCTTCGCCTGGTCCACGGCGATGTCTTCGGTGCTTTTCGCGTCGGCCGGGGCGAGCCGGTCGCCGACGAAGTCCTTCGCCACCTTCGCGTTCTGCTGCACCAGTTTCGGGGCTGACCGCAGCGAAATCCGTTGCGGGGAAAAGAGGTCTCGATGCGGATTGGCCGATCCGGTGATCCCGTCGGCCACGACGGCCGCGGCCGCGGTGCCCATCGCCAGCCCCCATTTGCCGAACCCGGTCTCGACCCACAGCTTCCGGGCGCCCGGGAGGTACGGCCCGGCGAGCGGGATGCTGTCGTAGGCCTTCGGATCCTGCGCGGACCACCGGTGCGTGACCGCGTCGAGGTCGAAGTGCCGCGCGGCGAACTCGCCCAGTTCGGTATAGCGGGCGAAGTCGACCGGATCGCCCGCCGGATGGCCCTGCCCGCCGACGATCAGCCGGTCCTCGTAGGAGGCGAAAGACCACAATGGACTCCCGGCGCTGATCGCCAGGTCCTGCGGCGGTGTGCCGGATTTCAGGGTCGCGGCCACGCAATACGACCGCTGTACCTCCAACCGGGGGAAGAAAAACCCTCGATCGAGGATCGGATAGTGCGTCGCGACGACCACGTTCTCGGCGTCGAGTTCGCCGTCGCCGGTCGTGACGTGATACGGCGGCGCGGCGCTGACGTGCTGCACCCGGCTGTTCTCGAAGACCCGCCCGCCCTCGGCCTCGACGGCGTCGGCGAGCCCGCGCACGTAGTCGGCCGGGTGGAGCGCGAGCTGTTCGGGCAGCCGCACCGCGCCGTGCACCGGCACCGGCAGGTCGAGCGTCGTCGTCCACTCGACCGGCAGACCGGCCTGGCGCGCCGCTTCGTACTCGGCCCGCACGGTGTCCACCTCGCCGGCGTCCATCGCGAACGTCGCGGCGGGCAGCCTGCGGAGCCCGCAGTCGATCGGCTCGGCCAGCTCCGCGACCAGTTCCACCCCGGCCTGCGCCGCCTCGGCGTAGGCCGTCGCGGTGGCGGCGCCGTGCTCGCGGACGAGCGTCGAGTACACAGTGGACTGCAAGGCGGTGACCTTGGCGGTGTTGTTGCCGCTGGCCCCCTCCGCGACGCGCCCCGATTCGAGGACGACCACGTCGACCCCTCGGCGGGCGAGCAGCAGCGCCGTGGTCAGTCCCGCGATGCCCCCGCCGAGAATGGCGGCTTCGGCGCGTTCCCGGCCGCTCAAGGACGACCGGCTGGTCGCCGAGGCGGTCGCGAGCCAGAGGGATTGGTCTGCGGTAGTGGTCATCAGAGGCTCCGCCGGGTGCCCATCGGGAGGACGCCGAGCACGATCATCGCCAGGGCGAGGCCGAGATGCAGCCAGTTGTCGGCGTTGTTGACCGGGATGAAATTGGCCGCGCTGCCGTGGTCGACGACCAGCCCGTACACCCACAGCGCCAGGTAGACCACCCCGCCGACGACGAGGAAGTTCTTCGCCCCGGCCGGCGTGCGGGCCAGCGCGAGCCCGGCGACGCCGAAGGCCAGGTGCACGAGGTTGTGCAGGATCGACACGCTGAACAGCCCGAGCAGCAGCGCGCCGGAATGGTGCCCGGCCACGGCGAGCTGGTCGTACTGCGTGGTGACGCCCGGGACGAACCCGAGGATGCCGACGAGCAGGAACACCGCGCCCACTCCGGCGGCGACGAGCTGGCGCGGCGTGCGCCGCGCAACGGCAGTTGACATGTCCGGAGCCCTCCCTGAATCGCCCGCGCCGGGTCCGGCGCGGAGTCGTCCGGATAACCCGTGCCGGACCGGGCAAACCTCGGACCCTCGTCCGGGGACGGGAGATCCGGTGGTCCAGCGGGCAACCGGCGTCCGGAATCCGGTTTGAACCGGGCCGCCGCGGGCAACCGCGAGCATGCGACTGCGGCGGAGCGAGCTGTCCTCGCCAGGCATCCAGCGGCAGCGGCGCGGCCGCGGCTTCCGGTACCTCGCGCCGGACGGCTCCCCGGTGACCGACCCCGAGGTCCTCGAGCGCATCCGCGGTCTCGTGATCCCGCCCGCCTGGCGCCGGGTGTGGATCTGCCCGCATCCGGACGGGCACGTCCAGGCCGTCGGGACCGACGACGCGGGCCGCCGCCAGTACCTGTACCACTCCGAATGGCGGCGGGCGCGCGACGAGGAGAAGCACGACCGGGTGCTCGCGCTGGCGAGCGAACTGCCGGCCGTCCGCGCCGCCATCCGGGAGGACCTGCGCCGGCGGCGCCTCGACCGCCTGCGCGTCTCGGCCGCCGCGCTGCGGATGATCGACCGCGGCGTGTTCCGCAGCGGCGGCGAGGAGTACGCCGAAACCAACGGCTCCCACGGGGCGACCACGCTGCTGCGCGAACACGTGAAGATCAGCGGTGCCGAGCTGACCTTCTGCTACCCCGCGAAAAGCGGCCTGGTCCGGTCGCTGAGCCTGCACGACGCCGAACTCGCCGCCGTCCTCAAGTCGCTCCGCCGCAGCCGCACCGGCACCTCGCGGCTGTTCGTCTACCGCGCCGACGACGGCTGGCACGAACTGCACGCCAGCGATGTCAACGAACGGTTCAAGGAACTGGCGGGCGAGGAATTCACGGTGAAGGACCTGCGGACGTGGCACGCGACGGTCCTCGCCGCGGTGTCCCTCGCCGCCCAGGAGACGCCGACCTCCCAGCGCGGCCGGGCGCGCGCGGAAAGCGCCGCGATCAAAGAAGTCGCGGAGGAACTCGGCAACACTCCCGCGGTCGCCCGGCGTTCGTATGTCGACCCGCGCGTACTGCGGGAATTCGAGCGCGACAACACGATCCGCCGAGCTCTCCGCAAGGCCGACGCGGACGGGCTCGCGGAGGAGGAACTGCGGGAGCGGATGGAGAAAGCCGTGATCCGGCTGCTGCGGCGGGCTTCCCGCGGGTGACCGCCGCTTCCGTCCGCCGGGCCGTACGCAACGCTCAGCAGGATCGGGACACACTCGAAGACAGTGCCCGCGTGGGCACCGGGGTTCGAAATGCTCGCGATATGGCTGGCACTGCCCCGAATGCCCACGATTTTCGCGCCGCCGTCGGGCAGCTCCCCGACCGGCGGCCCGTTCCTTTTCGCCACAGCATATTTCGCCGCGGAATCCCGGCGGCGGTTTTTCCGCCAGTTCCGGACCTCTGCCGCGGGACGAATTCGCGGTTTCGTTTCCGCCTGCGCACCGATCCTCGGGAAAGCGGGCGCCCTTCCGTTCCGGGGGTGTAGTGTCGGCAGTGTCCGAGAGCATCTCGCACGTGGGCGGTCAAGCTCGCGTCGTCCTCGGCCCCAGTCCGGCCGGTGGCAGCGACCGGGGACGGGAACGACCGCCATGTCACCCCACCTCGAGACCGCCGCTCTTTCCGCTCTGAAATCCGCCGAGCAGCCTTCGCGCGCGCCGCGCCTGCGGTCGAAGCCGGCCAGGCCCGTGACGGGACACGTCGACGGCGCGTGGTGGCCCCGCACCCGGGACCTGGGCACGGAACTGCCCGCGCTGCTCGTCCTGCCGGCCTTGCGGCTGGACCGGATCGAACGCGTCGCCTACTGCCTCGCCGACTGGCCGCAGGCCCCGCGCCACCTCACCGTGGACGGCGCGGTCGTCCGGCTCGAAGGATTCCGCTCGCAGCATCCCGGCACCGTGACCGTCGTCGGCGCGCGGGACCGGCTCACGCTGCTGGTCGTGCCACCGGAGACCGAGCCGGCCGACGCCGAGCACATCCTGACGACCGCGGCTCACCGGGACAATCGCGACACTGTCGAGAACCTGCTCGCCACCGGCAACGGACACGGGACCGGCACGGCAACGGACTCCGGCGACGAGGCCGCCCAGCGCTGGGACGCCGAGGGCGGCCGCCTCCCCGCATCGGTCTGACCCCTGCCTCGCGAAACCCGGCGAAACGATCACCCCGCCGGAAGACTTCCCCGCCTGGCAACGGGGAAGGGGTGGCCTCTTCCCGCCCTCCCCCGCGAAGGAGGCCACCCGCCGGAGCGGTCCCGCCCCGGCCGTCAATCCGCCCGCCGGTCCCCGGCCGGCTCGCCGGATCGTCCGCGGCTGTGTGGTCACCGCCGCTGCCGCGGACAGGCCGGGCATCCCCGAGTACGAGGGTGCCCGGCCACCAGTCCGGCCGCGCACGGCTTATCGGCCGCTCACCGCGGGAGCCGCTCTCGACGGCCTGCACCAGATCCGGCCACAATCCGCTAGGAGCAGGATCTTCATGAACCCCGCGAAAACCGCCCCGGGCTTGCCGCGAAGGCCGAAGCCCCTCCGGACTTCCCTCCCCGCCCCAGCACCAGGCTCGTCCGCCCCCGCACTCGCCACGCGACAGCCGAAGCCCCACCAGACTTCCCTCCCCGCCCCAACACCAAGCTCCTCCACCCCCGCACTCGCCCCGCGATGCCCTGTGTCCGGCTGGCGCCGAGCGCCGTCCGGGGACAGGCCGCGTTCTTTCCGGGCCGACCCCGCCGCACCGTCCTGGACCGGGCTCGCGCGGGTTCCCTCGCAGCGCCACGCCACTTGGCGGGCGGACTGGATCCGCCGCCCGGTCGGCGTCCGTTCCGCGGGCTGCTGGGCCTTGGCGAACCTGCCGGAGCGCGAACCCCGGCCGCCCGCCTCCGTCCTCTTGTGCTTCGGAAATCCCGGCCCGGTCCGCGCCCGCGCAGCGGTGCGCTGATCCCGGTGCGGGACGACACGCCCTCTTCTTCCGTGCCGCCCGGGCTCCGCGTCGCGGCCGCGCTGTCGTGGCGCCTGCTGGTCGTGGCGGCGGCGCTCACGGCAGTCGGGTTCGTGGCCGCCAGGCTGGCTTCGGTGCTCGTCCCGGTCGCGGTGGCGCTGCTGCTGGCCGGGCTGTTCGCGCCCGCCGTTTCCTGGCTGGCGCGCAAAAAGGTGCCGCGCGGGCTGGCGACCGCGATCGTGCTGGTCGCCGGGATCGCGCTGGCCGGCGGCGTGGTCACGTTCGTGGTCGGCACCGTCAGCGCGGGGATGCCCGCGCTGCTCGACCAGGTCTCCGCGAGCCTGACCGAGCTGCACACGTGGCTGCGGACCGGTCCGCTCCGGCTGAGCCAGGGCCAGCTCGACGAAATGCTCGGCAACCTGACCTCGATGCTCGGCCGGAACAAATCGGCGATCGCCTCGGGCGCCCTCACCACCGCGGTCACCGTCGGGGAACTGCTCGCCGAGTTCCTGCTCACGGTGTTCTGCCTGATCTTCTTCCTCGCCCAGGGGAACACGATCTGGGCGTTCGTGCTGCGGGCGGCGCCCGCGCGCCTGCGCGACCGCGTCGACACCGCCGGGCGCAGCGGATTCACCACCCTGGCGCACTACATCCGGGGCACCGCCGCCGTCGCGTTCGCCGACGCCGCCGGCATCGGGCTGGGGCTGGTGATCGTCGGGGTTCCGCTGGCAGCTCCGCTGAGCACGCTCGTTTTCCTCGGCGCGTTCGTCCCCGTGATCGGCTCGGTGCTCGCCGGCGCGGTCGCCGTCCTCGTCGCGCTGGCGGCCGACGGCTGGCTGGCGGCCGTCGTCGTGCTCGCCGTCGTGGTCGGCGTCATGCAGGTCGAAAGCCATGTCCTGCAACCGCTTCTGCTCGGGCGGGCGGTCCGGCTGCATCCGCTGGCCGTCGTTCTCGCCCTCGCCGTCGGACTGGTCTCCGCCGGGATCGTGGGCGCCCTGCTCGCCGTGCCGCTGCTCGCCGTCTTCAGCTCGGGCGTGCGAAGCCTCGCCGCCGTCCCGCCGGACGACGCCGCTTCCGAGGAAAACGAACCGCCGCGGGTGTAGAATCAGGGTGCCGAGAGCATCTCGCGCGCCGGCAGCAGAGCGGGCGCCGTCCTCGGCTCCCTTCGTATCGGTCCCCCGCGATCGGGACGGGACAACGGCATGACGCCGGAACCGCGCGCCAGAACCAGCACGTCCTTCGCCCGCCCGCGCCCCGGCGCGTCTCCCGCGGCGGGCAACCGGCCCGGAACGACACGTCCGCTGTCCGAAAAGGACAGTCCGGCGCGGCGAACCGGAACGCGCGCCGGCGCGGATCGCGCTGCCGCCGGGGACGGACGGGGCGCGTCCGGCAGCGGGAACCGATCGCCGTCCCGCCGCGAGACGACAGGCACCGGCGACTCCGCCGCCGGATCTCGCGGAACCGGTCGCGCGCCCCGGCCCGGCCCGCCGTGACCGCGACCACCCCGCCGGTGAAAGCCCTCCTCGCCGACGGAGAGATCGTGTGGGTCCGCGGGCTGGAGCCGGGCGACATCACGGAGGTCCAGTCGCTGCGGACCCGGCTGTCCGGCCGCGACCGCGGACTCCGGTTCTTCGGGCTGGGCGACACGGGGCTGGCCGGGCTCGCGAAGCGGTTGTCCGCCCGCTCCGGCGTCGGCCCGACCTCGGTCGGATGTTTCCGGAACGCCCGGCTGGTCGGCGTCGCACAGTACGAGATCGTCGACGACCCGGCCGAGGCGGAGGTCTCCCTGATCGTCGACCGCCGCGCCCCGGCCCTCGGCGTCGCCACGCTGCTGCTGGCACAGCTCGTCTTTTCCGCCGAACACGAAGGCGTACGGATGTTCGTCGCCGGCACCGGCACGGAGGATTCGACGATGCTCGGCGTGTTCTCCGCTCTGGGCATCCCGTTCCGGGCCTGGCGGAACCCGCCTCCGCCAGGGACCGCGCCGACCGCTTGAGGTGCGCGCCGAGCCGGGTCCGCGGACGGCGGGTGCTGATCACCGCCGCTCGTACGTCGATCCACCCGTGCTGCGGGAATTCAAGCGCGACAACACGATCCGCCGAGCTCTCCGCACCGCCGCGCCGGGGCGGTCACCCCCGCAGCCGCAGACTGCCGCCCATCGCGGCGAAAGCGCGCCGCACGTGGCCGGGGAGTTCGCCCGGCGCGCAGTCGGGCAGCCATTCGTCCAGCGCGCACCGCCAGGCCGCGACGCAGAATTCGACCAGCAGCCGCAGTTCCAGGCTGGAATCGCCGAGCCGGCGCACGATTTCCGCTTCGGTTTCCGCGCAGTGCGCCAAGGTGTGCCCGTTCAGCGCCGGGGACTGGTCGATCAGCCGGAGCGTCGCGGGGAAACGCTGGTGCCAGTTCTCGTCCATCCGGTCGAGGGTGGCCAGCATCGCGTCGCGGAAGACGTCGGCCAGCGGCCCGGATTTGGCGGTCTCGTCCAGGACGTCGAGGTAGGCGCTCCAGAGTTCCTTGACCGCGGCGAGCGCGACGTCTTCCTTCGAGCGGAAGGTGCGGAAGAACGTGCGGCGCGACACCTCGACCTCGTCCAGCAGCGCGTCGAGCGGCGTGGCGTCGAAACCGCGTTCGCTGAAGAGCGCGACGGCGGTTTCCACCAGCGCCTGGCGGGTGCGCTGCTTCTTGCGCTCGCGCAGCGTGGGCGGTCCGGAGGCGGTCATCGGCCGCAGTCTACCGAGGACGCGGCGGTGGCGCATATGCTATACAGGGGCAAATGCCACACTGTGGCACATCGACTCCAGGGGGTTCCCGTGCGCGCACTCGTCGTCGACCATTCCGCGACGGCACATCTGTCCTTGACCGAGGTCGCCGATCCGGTCCCCGCGCCCGGCGAGGCGCTGATCCGCGTCGCCGCGGCCTCGCTCAACTTCGGCGAGGTCGAAGGCGCGACCGATCCGTCCGTTCCGGACGGCGCGGTGATCGGCTGGGACGCGGCGGGCGTCGTCGTCCAGGCCGCGGCCGACGGCTCCGGTCCCGCCGCCGGAACGCCGGTGGTCTCGGTGGGCACGGCGGGCTGGGCCGAATTGCGCGCGGTGCCGACGAACTTGCTCGGCACCGTCCCCGACGGTGCGGACCTGGGCGCGATCAGCACGATCCCGGTCGCCGCGCTGAGCGCCTTGCACGTGCTGCGCCGGATGGGCCAGGTCCTCGGGCGGCGGGTGCTGGTCACCGGCGCGTCCGGCGGGGTCGGGCGGTACGCGGTGCAGCTCGCCGCGCGGGCGGGAGCGGAGGTGGTCGCGATCAGCCGGGATCCCGGTCAGGAGGAGGGCCTGCGGGCTCTGGGCGCGCACGAGGTGCGCACCTCGATCGCGGACGTCGACCGGCCGGTGTCCGGGGTGCTGGACAACGTCGGCGGGCCGCACCTCGTGGCCGCCTTCGCCAAGCTGGAGGCGGGCGGCACGCTGATCGCCGTGGGCCGGTCGGCGGAGGCGGACGCCGTGCTGCCGCCGGAGGCTTTCCTGGGCACCGAGGGGCGCCACGACCGGTCGATCCGGACGTTCTTCCTGCTGGCCGACCCCGCCGCCGACTTCTCCGCCGACCTGACCTGGCTGGCCGCCGAGACCGCCGCCGGGCGCCTCGACCCGGGCATCAGCTGGCGCGGATCGTGGGAAAGGCACGCCGAGGCGGTGCGGGCGCTGCTCGACCGGCGGCTGCACGGCAAGGCGGTGCTGGAGATCGGCTGAGCCGGCGCGCCCGCCGCGGCGCCCCGGACCGGGTGCGCCCCGGCGGACGGCGTTAACCTGGCCTGAACCGACAGCGCGAGAACCACGGAACCCAGGTGAACCAGACCGGAGCACAGCCACCCGCCGGAACCCAGGCCATCCGCCGAGCGCTCGGCATCCTGCGGCTCCTGATGGACGAGGACGGGGAACTCACGCTGTCCGCGATCGCCCGCAAACTGGACCTCACGCCGGGCACCACGCACCGGGTCGTGGGCGCGCTGAGCGCCGACGGACTCGTCGCGCACAACCCCCGCACCGACAGCTACCACCTCGGTCCGGGCGCGATCCTGCTCGGCCAGGCCGCCCAGCGCGTGCACGGGCTCCAGCTCGCGCTGCCGGTCATCCAGCGGATCAACGCGGACACCGGGGAATCGGTCAACATCACGATCCGCGAGGGCAACGAATCGGTGGTGCTGCTGCGCGCGCAGTCGACGCTGCCGTTGCGCTTCGAGCAGCACCCGGGCGCGCGTTTCCCGTTGTACGCCACGGCTTCCGGCAAGGCGATGCTCGCCAATTCCCTCGACGCGGAGTCCTACCTGGCGAGCCTCCCGGAGCAGTTGCCCGCACTGACGCCGCACACCCTCGCCACCCGGGACGCCCTCGCCCTCGAACTCGCCGAAACCCGCGACCGCGGGTACAGCATCGACAACGAGGAAAACGTCGCCGGAGTGCGCTGCGTCGGGGCCGGGGTGCTGGACGAACGGGGGCTGGCCCGGGCGGCGGTGGTGATCCAGGTGCCGACGGTGCGGCTGCCGGAGGATCGGGTTCCGGAGCTGGGCGCGCTCGCGATCGAGGCAGCCAAGGAGATCGCGCCGTTCCTGCCGCCGGACCGGCTCACTCGCTACTGAGCCCCAGCGCCCGCGCCGTCAGCGACGCGAGATGCACCGGACGGCGCTCCGACAGCTGCCGAATCTGGGTGCGGCAGCTGAAACCGTCCGCGTGCACCACCGTGCTCTCCGGGGCCGCGCGCAACGCGGGCATCAGCTGGTGCTCCGCGACAGCGACGGAAACGTCGTAATGGCCCCGCTGGAAACCGAAGTTCCCCGCCAGGCCGCAGCAGCCCTCGCGCAGCACTTGCGTGTGCTCGGACAACCGGTTGAGCAGCCGCGAATCGGCGTCGTAGCCGAGGTCCGCGTGCTGGTGACAGTGCACCTGCGTGAGCACCGGGGCCGAGGACTTCTCCACCGCGGGCAGTTCCCTCTCCCCCACATGTTCGGCGAACGTCCGCACGCTGCGCTTCAGCACGGCGGTCCGCGGATCGTCCGGAAGCAGCTCGGAACCGTCCGAGCGCAGGGTGGCGGTGCAGCTCGGCTCCAGCCCGATCACCGGGATTCCCTGCCGCAGCCACGGATCCAGCGCATCGAGCGACCGGCGCAGGACCCGGCGGGCCGCGCCGAGCTGGCCGGTGCTGTGCCAGGTCAGTCCACAACAGACAGTCCGCTCCGGAATGACCACCTCGTGGCCGAGCGCTTCCAGCACCGCCACCGCGTCGCGGCCGACTTGCGGGTCGAAGAAATTCGTGAAGGTGTCCGGCCACAGCACGACCTTCGACCCCGACGGCACCCGCTCCCGGCGGCGGAACCACGCAGCGAAAGTCGGCGAAGCCAGCCGCGGCAGTTCGCGTTCGGCGGCGATCCCGCCGAGGCGGTTCAGGGCGGGCCGGAGCGGGCCGGACGCCACGGCGTTGATCGCGCGGGCGAACGGCGCGCCCAGCCGGAGCCAGCGCGGCAGCGCGCCCATCGTGTAATGCGACATCGGCCGGATCCGGCGTTCGTAGTGGCGGCTGAGGAATTCGGTCCGATACGAGGCCATGTCGACGCCGACCGGGCAATCGGATTTGCACGCCTTGCAGCCGAGGCAGAGGTCGAGCGCGTCGCGGACTTCCGGGGAACGCCAGCCGTCCTCGATGACGTCTCCGGCGAGCATTTCGAACAGCAGCCGCGCCCGGCCGCGGGTCGAGTGTTCCTCCTTGCCGGTGGCGCGGTAGCTCGGGCACATCATCCCGCCGGACGCCGAGACGCATTTGCCCACGCCGACGCATCGGCGGGAGGCCGCGGCCAGGTCGCCGTCGTCGGCGTGCAGCGCGAGCCGGGCGCGGGTCGGCAGGATCGGCGGGGCGACGACCGTGCGCAAATCGGCGTCGAGCGGGGCGGGATCGACGACCCGGCCGGGGTTCATGCCGTTCGACGGGTCGAAGGCTGCTTTGAAGCCGGCGAAGGCCCGCATCAGCCGCGGCGGGAACATCAGCGGCAGGAGTTCGGCCCGGGCCTGGCCGTCGCCGTGTTCGCCGGAGAGCGAACCGCCGTGGGAGACCACGAGTTCCGCCGCCTCGACCATGAACGACCGGTACGCTTGCTTCGCTTCCGGCGCGGCCATCGGGAAATCGATCCGCACGTGCAGGCAGCCGTCGCCGAAGTGGCCGTAGACCACGCCTTTGCGGCCGTGCTTGTCCAGCAGCAGGTCGAATTCGCGCAGGTACGCGCCTAGCCGGTCCGGCGGCACCGCGGAGTCTTCCCAGCCCGACCACGCTTCGGAGCCGTCGGCCAGCCGGGTCGCCAGGCCCGCGCCTTCCTCCCGGATCCGCCAGAGTTTCCGTTGCGCCACCGGATCTTCCACCACCAGCGCGGAAGCGCCGACCTGCGGCGCGCGAGCGGCGACCTGGCGCGCGACCGCCACCGCCTCGGCCGCGTCGGCGCCGCCGGTTTCCAGGTACAGCCAGGCCGTTCCCTCCGGCAAAGTGCTGCGGTCGCCGGGTTTCCGGGCATCGAGAGCGGCGACGAGACCGGCTTCGATGCCTTCCATGGTCAGCACCGGAAGGTCGAGCAGCGACGGGACCGCGTCGGCGGCGGCGATGCTGTTTTCGAAGCCCAGCACGGCGAGAGCGCGCGTCGCCGGGATCGGGGCCAGGTCGACGACCGCGCTGAGCATGGTCGCGCAGGTGCCCTCGGAGCCGACCAAAGCCTTGGCGACGTCGAAACCGTTCTCCGGCAACAGGTATTCCAGGTTGTACCCGGAGACTCGCCGCGGCAGTTTCGGATAGCCGAGCCGGATGTCGGCCAAGTATTCGTCGCGCAGGTCTCGCAAGCGGCGGTACAGCGCGCCGACCGAATCCTCGCGAGCGCAGAGTTCTTCCAGTTCGGCCGGGGAAGTCGGGCCGACCTCGAGCCGGGTCCCGTCGAGGAGGGCGATGTCCAGCGCGCGGACGTTGTCGACCGTCTTGCCCCAGGCCACCGAATGCGACCCGCAGGCGTTGTTGCCGATCATGCCGCCGATCGTGCACCGGCTGTGCGTCGACGGGTCCGGGCCGAACGTGAGCCCGTGCCCGGCGGCCCGTTCGCGCAGCCGGTCGAGCACGAGACCGGGTTCGACGCGCGCGGTGCGGGCGGCGGGGTCGAGGTCCAGCACGCGGTTGAGATGCCGGGTGAAGTCCAGGATCACCGCGCGGTTCGCGGCCTGCCCGCCGATGCTGGTCGCCGCCCCGCGCGGGAGGACCGGCACGCCGTGCTCGGCGCACACCTTCAGCGCGGCCACCACGTCGTCCGCGCTGCGCGGCCGGACCACGAGCAGCGGGACATGCCGGTAGTTCGACGCGTCGGTGGAGTGGGTGGCGAGCGTGGCCGGGTCGCCGGCGACTTCGCCGGCCACCGCCCGCGCGAGTGCTTCCTGCAGTGCCGAATGCGAACGGGCTCGGGCCGGCATGGGCGTCTCCTGGGAAATCGGGGGTTCACAGCGCCGCGGTCGCCGGGCTACCGTGAAGGCTCACCACATAGTGGATATAGCTTCCACATGTTGTCAACATCGACGTGAGGAGTGGTCTCCTTGACCGACTTGCCCCGCAACGAAAGCGTCTTCACCTGGGCCGCGCCCCCGCTGAAGTTCGGCGCCGGCGCGCTCGACGAGCTGGGCGCGGAGGTGGCCGCCCGGCAGGCCAGGTCGTGCCTGATCCTCACCGACCCGGGCGTCCGCGGCACCGGGATCCCGGACCGGGCGCTCGACTCGATCCGCGCGGCCGGGGTGAAAAGCGAGATCTTCGACGGCGTCGGCGTCGAACCGACCGACGCCAGCATCGACGAGGCGGTCGCCTACGCCCGCCAGGAGGACTGGGACTGCTTCGTCGCCATCGGCGGCGGCTCGGCGATCGACACCGCCAAGGCCGTCAACCTGCTGACCACGCACCCCGGGCAGCTGCTCGACTTCGTGACCCCGCCGATCGGCGCGGGCAAAGCCCCGTGGCTGCCGTTGAAGCCGCTGATCGCGGTCCCGACCACCGCGGGCACCGGGTCCGAGTCGACCACGATCTGCGTCGTCGACCTGCTCGGCCTGCACCTCAAGGCCGGGGTGAGCCATCCGTCGCTGCGCCCGTCGCTGGCGGTCGTCGACCCGCGCACCACGATCAGCCTGCCCCCGGCGGTGACCGCGGCCAGCGGCATGGACGTGCTGTCGCACGCGCTGGAGAGCTACACCAGCGTCGCGTTCGACGCGAAGCCCGCGCCGGAAGACCCGATGAAACGACCGGCGTTCTGCGGCTCCAACCCGATCAGCGACGTCTGGTGCGAAATGGCGCTTACCTTGGTGGGCAAGCATTTGCGCGCCGCTGTCCTCAATGGACGCGACCTGACCGCGCGCACCCAGATGGCGCTCGCGTCCACCTACGCCGGAACCGGGTTCGGCAACGCCGGCACCCACCTGCCGCACGCCAACGCCTACCCGATCGCCGGGGCGGTGAAGCAGTACCGCGCCGAGGGCTACCCGGAAATGCCGATGGTCCCGCACGGCCAGGCCGTGTCCGCGACCGCCGCCGAGGTGTTCCGCTGGACCTACCCCGCGGCGCCGGAACGGCACCTGCACGCCGCGCATCTGCTGTCCGGCGGCCAGACCTTCACCGCCACCGACGGCGCCGACGCCCTCCCCCACGTGCTCGCCGAGCTGATGGCCGACATCCAGATGCCGAAGGGGCTGCACGCGTTCGGTTACGGCGAGGAGGACATCGACACCCTCGTCGACGGCACCCTCAAGCAGACCCGCCAGCTGGCTGTCGTGCCCCGTCCGGTCACCCGGACCGCGCTCGAAGACATCTTCCGCCGCTCGCTGTGACCACCGGGAGTTATCAATGGCGACAACTCCGGAGAAAAGCACCGACGTCCGCCTCGTAGTCGCGTCCAGCGTGTTCGGCACGACCGTCGAGTGGTACGACTTCTTCCTGTACGGCACCGCCGCGGGACTCGTCTTCAACAAGCTGTACTTCCCCGGCTCCGATCCCCTGGTCGGCACCGTGCTGGCCTTCGCGACCTTCGCGCTCGGCTTCCTCGCCCGCCCGATCGGCGGATTCGTCTTCGGCCACCTCGGCGACCGGGTCGGGCGCAAGAAGATCCTCGTCGCGACCATGCTCATCATGGGCACCGCGACCTGTCTCATCGGGCTGCTGCCCGACTACCGGATGATCGGGCCGGCCGCGCCGATCATCCTGGTGGTCCTCCGCCTGGCCCAGGGCGTCGCGGTCGGCGGCGAATGGGGCGGAGCGGTGCTGATGGCCACCGAATACGCCCCGGCCGGGAAACGCGGTCTCTACGGCAGTTTCCCGCAGATCGGCCTGGCCATCGGGCTCACGCTGGGCACCGGCGTGCTGGCGCTGCTGAACGCGGTCACCAGCGACGAGGCGTTCCTGTTGTGGGGCTGGCGCATCGGCTTCCTGCTGTCGGCGGTGCTGGTGGTGGCGGGGCTGCTGATCCGGGTCAAGGTGATGGAAACCCCGGCCTTCCGCACCATGGCCGCCGAGGAGGGCACGGCCACCGTCCCCGCGGTCGAACTGGTCCGCGACCGGCTGTCCCGGCGGCACCTGCTGCTCGGCATGGGCAGCCGGTTCACCGAGGGCGTGGCCTTCAACGCGTGGGCGGTCTTCGTGATCTCCTACGGCAGCGGAACCCTGAAACTGGACCGGCAGCCGCTGCTGGTCGGCGTGATGATCGCGGCCGCGGTGATGGTCGTGTTCATCCCGGTGTTCGGCAAGGTGTCCGACCGGTTCGGGCGCCGCGGAACCTTCACGACCGGAGCCGTGACGACGCTGGTGCTGGCGATCCCCGCACTGGCCGCGCTGCACAGCGGCAATCCGGTGCTGATCACGCTCGCCCTGGTCGCGGTCCTGGGCATCAGCTACCCGGTGATGTACGGCCCGCAGGCGGCGTTCTACGCCGAACTGTTCCCGATTTCGCGGCGGTGCACGGGGATTTCCGTCGTGTACCAGCTTTCCGGCGTCGTGGCTTCGGGATTGACCCCGCTGATCCTCGCCTACCTCGCCGGGAAGACCGGGACGACCGGCATCCTGGTCTACCTCGCCGCGACGACCGCGGTCAGCGTCGTCTGCACGCTGGCGATCCGGCAGAGCGACCTGTTCGAGGACGACGAGCTGGCTCCCGCGCCGGTCAAGGAGGTTCCCCGGCTCACCTGAGCGACGGCGTTCCGGGCGGCCGGCCGCCGCCCGGAACGCCGATCGCCTCGAGAACCCGTTCCCGGTCGGCCTGCCTGAGGTACACGCAATGCCCCGCCTCGGGCAGGATCTCCACCTCCGCGTGCGGGACGAGCCGGCGGAGATTCGCCGCCGCGGCAACGGGATCGTGGACGACGCTGCGCCCGCCGAACAACGCCCGCAGCGGCGTCCGGATTCCGCGCAGTGCTTCGTCGGGCGGGCAGGTCTGGAACGGGATCCTCGCCCGGTAAGCCCGGATCCCGGCGACGACCACCTGCGCGGCGGGCTGGTCGAAGATGTCCTCGCCCGCGGACCAGGCCACGAAACGCCGCCAGTCGCGGTCGCGGTTCAGCACGATCGCCGCGAGAGCGCGGCGTTGCGCGGCGGCGGAGAACTTCGCGCCGACCGTCGTCGGGTCGAGCAGGCACAGCGCGGCGAGCCGGTCCGGGGCGTGGATCGCCTGGTTGACCGCGTGCCAGCCGCCGGTCGAGCCGCCGACGAGGCAGACGTCGCCGAGCCCGAGCGCGGCCAGGACGTCGTCGAGCCCGAGCGCACGGTCCCGGACGTCGGCGAACGGCCTGGTCTGCACGCTGCGTCCGGCCTCGCCGAGGGTGTCGACGGCGTAGACCGGACCGCTGAGCCCCGGGAGGAGCGGCGCGTAGCAGACCGAGGCGGCCATCAGGCCCGGCAGGAGCACGATCGGGCGGCCGCCTTCGCCGAAACGGTAGACGCGCGTGGTCCCGTGGCGGCAGGGAACGTCGAAAACCTCGTCCGGCCGCGGGCATTCCCGCAGCGCCTGCTCGTAGACAGCGAAATAGCGTTGCCGTGCCTCGGGGTTCTTGAACTGGCCGATCTTCTTCATGGACCGGAACGCTATTCCGCGCGCCTCCGGCCGGTCTTGGACGAAAGTAAGATGGCGGCATGACAGAGTGGTCGCTCGTCGTCCCGCGCCGGGAAATCACGGCCTCCCGGGGACGGCACTTCTTCGGGGGTTCGCGAGTCCCCGGCGTCCTGGACTACGCGGGCCACGAGTTCCCGGACTCCGCCGAAATGCCTTGGCGGGTAACGCCGTTGGGCGCGCTCACCCTGATCCTCGACTTCGAGGCTCCCCTCCGGTCGGTGCCCCGGTCGCCGGTCTTGGGGCTGCGGGACCGGCCCCTGCTCGTGTCGCAGGCCGGACCCGCGCGGGGAATCACGATCGCGCTGACCCCGCCCGCCGCGCACGCGTTGTTCGGCCTGCCGCTGCGCCTGCTGGCGAACGCGAGCGTCTCCGCGACCGACCTCCTCGGCCGCGACGCCGACCTGCTCGCCGATCAGCTGGCCTCCGCCCCCGACTGGCCCGCGCGGTTCGCCCTGCTCGACGCCTACCTGCTCCCCCGCATCCGCTCCGGCCCGGCCTTGGCGCGCCCCGTACACGCCGCGTGGCACCGGCTGACGTCCTCGGCGATCCGGGTCGACGCGGCAGCCGCCGAAGTCGGCTGGACCCGGCAGCATCTGACGGCCCGCTTCCGGGAGGAGATCGGCCTTTCGCCCCGGACGGTCGGACGGATCGCCCGCCTGCACCGCGCGGTGTCCCGGCTCCCGGCCGCGCGCTCGTGGGCGGAGTTAGCGGTCCTCTGCGGATACGCCGACCAATCCCACCTCAACCGCGATTTCCGCAGCCTCACCGGATGCACGCCCACCGAATACGTCACCGGCTAGCGCTGGACGCCTCGGTGAGCTGTTCCCGCAGCGTGCTCAGCGTCCGGGCCAGCAATCGCGACACCTGCATCTGCGACAGGCCGACCCGTTCCGCGATCTGGCTCTGCGTCATGTTCGAGAAAAACCGCATGACGAGAATCGCGCGTTCCCGTTCCGGCAAGGCGCGCAGGAGCGGTTTCAGCGTTTCCCGGTCTTCGAGCTTTTCGATTTCCGGGTCCTCGTCGCCGAGCGTGTCGGCCAGTGCGGTCGAGCCCGTGTCGTCGTGGGCCGGGTAGTCGATCGAGGAGGCTTGGTAGGCGTTGCCTGCGTGCAGGGCTTCGGCGACCTCGTCGAGGTCGAGGTCCAAGTGGTCGGCGAGTTCGCGCGCGGTGGGCGCGCGGCCCAGGCGCTGGCCCAGTTCGGTGGCGGCCTGGCCGATCCGCAGGTGGAGTTCCTTGAGCCGGCGCGGGACCCGGACCGACCAGGTGTGGTCGCGGAAGTACCGGCGGACCTCGCCCATCACCGTCGGGACGGCGAAGGCCACGAAATCCGTCTGCCGCGCCGGGTCGTAGCGGTCGACGGCGTTGATCAAGCCGATCCGCGCCACTTGCAGCAGGTCCTCGGACGGCTGGCCGCGCCGGGCGAAGCGGCGCGCGATGTGCTCGGCCAGCGGGAGGTGTTCCTCGATGAGACGGCGCCGCAGCCGGGAGTGCTCGTCGGTGTCCTCGGCGAGGTGGCTGATTTCCTCGAACAGCACCGCGCAGTGCCGGTAGTCGTCGCTGCGCCGGGTGCGGGTCATGGTCGCCGCGGTCATGCAGGTCCTCCTGACAGCCGAAGGGAACGTGACTCGGGGTGGTGCCCTGGTGCGCCTCGCCGACGCTAACCATCCTTAGTGGACAGTGCACGGCGCCGCAAGGCGAGCGGGCGGCGGATCGGCGCGCTCGCCCGGTCGTTGGGAAGCCGGAGCGTCATGGCCGGGTGGTACCCGCCCGGGCGCGAGATCAATCAGCCGCCCACCCGAATGGGGGCTCAAGCCGCGGCGCGCAAGCGCAGCAGAGTGGCGATTTCCGCAGGACTGCCCACTGAACGCAGGGTCGGCGGCGTCAGCTGCCCGATGCGGTGATCGTCCTCACGCAATGCGGTGAGGAACCGGACCAGCCGCGCGGGCGGCGGCGCGACGCTGTCGCCGCCGAGATACCGGATGACGATCAGGTCCTCGCCGGAATGGGTTTCCACCGCGGCCGACCAGCCGTGGACCTCGTCCCACAGCAGCGCGACGTCCCGGCCGGGGTAACCCGGGAGCCGGTCGTCGAGGGCGAGGTAGGCCGAGAGCGGCGAATCCTGGTCGACAGTGCGGGATTCCGGGCCGACCCCGAGTGCGCGCGCGACCTCGTCGAGGTAGCCGTACAGCGCGACGAGGACAGCCTGCGGATTGCTGGGCGAGAGGTGGGGGGTGGTGGTCACGAGTGCCTTTCTCCAGAAGAATCGGTGCTGGACCGCCAACGGCCGCGCAGCGAACGGTGATCGGTGCGGCTGAGCACACCGGAGGTGTCGCGCGTCCAGTGGCCGCCGCGGGAATCGGTGAAGGACAGAGCGGGAACCGCGGCTGCCGAGTACAAGTCGTCCAGGGGCAGCGCGTCCTCGCCGAAGGGCAGCGCGCGCACTGCGGTCGACGCGGGCGGGATGATCGCGAACCGGACGCAATGCGGTTCGTCCTCGTCCGGCCGCTCGACTTCCAGCGAGCAGTCGAACACCGGCGCGTCGCCGCTGTTGTGCGCGCACACCACGTAATCCTCGTCGCGGTCGTGCCGGGAGCCCTCGTCGAGCCACGCGGCGACCGACTGCGCTTGCTGCTCCTGGCGGACTTCCGCCTGGTCCTTCCGGTTGAGCAGCATGATCCACACGTACGAGGCGAACCCCAGCAGCGATCCCGCGCTCCCGATCGCCGACACCCAGGTCGCGGTCAGTTGTGATCCCATTTCGCGTCGGGTTCCCCGATCCGGCCGCTCGGCAAACCTCGTCCGGGAGAGGTTTGGACCTTCCCCGGGCGGGGTAGCAGGAACGCGGCGCGGAACCCGTTCCGCCTTGAGACTTTCGTTGCCGTGGGGACGCCGGTGGTGCCGAGACACCGCCGGCGTTTCTGCTGTCCACAATGGACAACCGGCGGTCAGGCCGCGAGCCAGGACGGGCAGGCGCCCATGCGCAGCGTGCGCCATTCGCCGGCGAACCTGTCCCGCAGCATCTTCGCCGCGGCTTCGTCACGGCCGTAGAGGAGCCCGAAGGTGAAAGTGTTCTGGTTCTCGCCGAAGCCGTCGATCGCGAAGTGCCGCAACGCCGCGCGGTCGACCACCGTGTCCTGATGTTTGCCCAGGGTCTGCTGCACTGCCTTGACATTTTTGCGCCAGGTGCGCAGCTTCTTGCCGAACACCGGATGGACCGCATCGGCGGCGTAACGGGCTCGCTTGGCCTTCTTCCGCACGTTGTGCAACGCCTGCTCCAACTCGGCGCCGCTGAGCCCTTCCGTCGCCGCAGCGGCCCGGTAAAGCTTGCGCGCCGTCTTGCGCAACGGCTTCCGCAAGGCCTTTTTGCGCACCGGAGGCATCGTGTCGAGCAGCGTGGCGATCGACTTCAGCAAAGTCGCATACCGGGTGCTGGACAACGCTTCGGTCGCGCGAGCCAGCCCGGTTTGGGAAGTGCGGGCGAAATCCCGCGTGAGGTATTGGCGCAGCGGCCCGAAAACCAGCTCCGACGGAACCTCGTCGAGACAAGCTTCGAGGCGAGCTTGGCTGACTTCGGCGTCCCGTGCCGGAGCGAGTTCGCCGCCCAGCCACTTCAGTTCCGCCGCGATCGCGGTGGCTTTCTTCTTTCCCGCCAAGGAGTTGAACGTCTGGAGCGCGCTGCGCAGCTTCCGCGCGGCCACCCGCAACTGGTGCACCGAATCTTCTTCCCCCAGCCGGAAACCGAGGTCAGCCCGGCGCAACCGCTCGAATTGCTCGCTCAAATACGCGGGCAGAACCTCGTCCGGGCCGCGCGCGCCCTCGGTCTCGTCTCCGAGCAGCCGTTGCAGTTTCGACGGCCACCAGGCGTTCTCGGCGCCGCGCTTCCGCAAGGTGCGATCAAGGCGGTCCAGAAGCCCGGGCGAGGAATCCGGCGCGAGTTCGACGTCCAGCTCGCGCCAGCGATCCAGCCGAAGTGCTTGTCCCCCCAGGAATTCCCCAGTGACATGGTCGTCCGCCAGCGTCGCCACCGTCCGGCCGGACTCGTCGGACCAGCGATGCGTGAAACGGTCCGTCCGCACCTGCGCGATCGGGCGCAGCTTCCGGTCCAGCGTGTAGGCGCGCACCAGCGGCGCGAACGAAGCGGGGCCCTCGCCGAGCGGAAACCGCAGCTCCTGGCCGGACGGGAAACTCAGGCACCACCCGGAATCGCTGCTTCTTCGCAGCGTGATCCCGGCTCTGGTCAACCGGAAACCCTTGGTGTCGTAATAGACAGTCTCCAGCGTCCGCTCGGCGGGAGCCTCCTGCGCGATCCCCTTGCCCGCCAGCCGCGGCACCCGCGCCTTCAGGCTCAGCTCGTACTTCCGTCCGGACTCAGCGCTCTTCATTCGCCCCTCCTTCAGTCGTTTTCCGCCGCACCGGCGACGCCCTCGGCGATCGCGGGCACCAGGCTCTCGTCGAACACGCTGGGCACGATGTGCTCCCGGTCGAGGTCGCCGCCGACGGTCCCGGCCACCGCGTGCGAGGCCGCGAGCAGCATCCGCGCGGTCACCCTCGTGGCGCCGGAATCGAGCAGGCCGCGGAACATCCCCGGGAACACCAGGACGTTGTTGATCTGGTTGGGCAGGTCGCTGCGGCCGGTCGCGACGATCTCCGCGTGCTCGTGCGCGTCCTCCGGATCGACCTCGGGATCGGGGTTGGCCAGCGCGAACACGATCGCCCGGTCCGCCATCCGGGCGAGGTCGTCCCCCTTGAGCAGGCCGCCGACGCTCACGCCGATGAAGACGTCCGCGTCCTGCAAAGCGTCTCGCAGGCTCCCCCGGACCGCGTCGCCGCGGTTGGTGTTCTCCGCGAGCCACTGCTTCTCGCCGGTCAAATCGCGTTCGCCGTGCAGGGCGCCCTTGCTGTCGCAGACCACGATCCGCTCCGCGGTGAAATCCGCCTTGAGCAGCAACCGGGCGATCGCCGAACCCGCCGCGCCCGCGCCGGAGATCACCACCGACGTGTCCCCCGGCGTCCGGTCGGTCAGCTTCAGCGCGTTGTGCAAGGCGGCCAGCACGGCTATCGCAGTCCCGTGCTGGTCGTCGTGGAAGACCGGGATGTCCAGCTCGTCGTGCAGCTGCCGCTCGACGGTGAAGCACCGGGGCGCGGCGATGTCTTCCAGGTTGATCGCGCCGAACGACGTCGCGAGGTCCTTGGCGGTGCGCACCAGGTCTTCCGGTTCGCGGCTGACCGGGCAGATCGGCCAGGCGTCGACGTCGGCGAACCGCTTCAGCAGCGCCGCTTTGCCCTCCATCACCGGCAGCGCGGCGGCCGGGCCCTGGTCGCCGAGCCCGAGCAGCGCGGACCCGTCGGACACGATCGCGACGGAGTTGCCGCGCACGGTCTCCCGCGCCAGCACCGACGGGTCCTCGGCGACGCGCTTGGCCAGCTCGGCGACGCCCGGCGTGTAGTGCTCGGCGAGGTCGCCGGCGCCGTCGAGCCGCACCCGGGTGGTGACTTGGATCTTTCCGCGACTGCTCATGGCAGCCGGATACCCGGCCGCGCGGCGGCGGAACCGTGCTCAGCCGGAGCTCCGCCCCCTGCCCTGGCTGGGCAGCTGCCGCATCGGGTGCGGGCGCAGATCCGGTCCCGGCGAGCATGATCGGGCGTTCCGGCCAGGTTGGCGTCCATCGCGGCGGTCAGCGGGGCGAGTCAGCTCAAGTTCCCGGCATTGAGGCTCCGAGTCCCCGCACGGCTCGCTGCCGCGATGCCCGGCGCCGGTCGCCCTGTGCTCAGTCCAGCACGAGGGCCGCGTCCGGTTCGGCCACCCGGAAGCTGAAGCTCTCCTCCAGGTACAGCGTGAGCGTCTCGGCGTCGTGGTGGCGGTAGCCGACCGAGAGGTCCTGGCCGAGTTCCAGCACGAAGTCCCCGCCGGACAGGCTCAGCACCACCGCGCCGGTCAGCCCCGGCGTCCGCTTGACCCGGCCGCCGCCCAGCGCGCGGCGGAGGTGGTCGAGCACGAGGAGGCCGCCGTGTTCGGTGCTCTCCACGATGGACGTGTAGCCCGCGGGGTTGATCGCGAGCGCGTACGGACCCTCGATTCCGTTGCACCGCAACGTGTTCACCGCGTTGGCCACGACGTGCGGGTAGCGTTCCGGGTCGGTGCCCAGCGTCCCGTGGTCGTACGGGCTCGCTTCGACGATCCCGGTGATCCCGGCGTCCGGCCAGCCGTGGAACACCGCGCGGTTCTCCAGCAGGCCGACCTGAGCGGCGGCCTGGTCGAGGTCGTCGAACTCCAGGTCGTCGGCGCCGCGTTCGGCGTCCTCGAGTTCCCTGCGCTCGACGGTGAACGGCACCCGCACCTCCACCAGCGGCAGCACCCGGCGCTGCCGCGCGAGGGTTTCGCGTTCGCGGGCCGCTTCCGGCGGGTCGATCCGCCGGGTCCGGCCGAGCGGCGTGGCGGAGTACTCCCAGCCGTGCGGGCCTTCGACATCGACCATCTTGCGCGCCGCCAGATGCGTCGTCAGCCGCTCCCGCGCCTCGTCGTCGATCTGCTTCCAGCCCTCGGCCGGAATCGGCGCGAGTTCGCGCATCAGGTGGTTCATCGTGCTCCCTCTCCGTCAGTCCTTCAGGCTGCCGATGCCCAGCGAACCGTCGTCCGGCGGCGTCTTCCCGGCTTTCCGCTCCTGCTCCGCGACGTAGCGCTCCGGGTCGACGTCCCCGGTGTCGATGCCCTTGGCGCCCTCGTGCTCGGCCTTGAACGCGAGGAACTTCCGGCCGAGTTCCTCGCGCAGGCCCGGATCCGCGTGCTTGCGGAAGTCGGCGAGCGCGTCGTCCTCCTCCTCGGCCATGTGCTCGCTGTTGGCGGTGCGGGCCTGCCGGACCGCCGCGTGCCAGGCGGCGCTGCCCGGCGGGTGGCGGCGGGTTTCGGCGACGGCGTCGCGGATGTCGTTGTGGTCGCCGACCGCGTCGAGCGTCTCGTCCTCGGCGTCCGCGCCGCGCTGGATCAGCTCGGGGTAGAAGACCGCCTCCTCGGCCGCCGCGTGCAGGTCCAGCAGGTCGGCGAGCGGTTCCCAGGCCCGCGCCAGCTCGTCCGGGCGGTCGAGGTCGTCCAGTTCCGCGAACGCCCGCCGGAACCGCTCGTGATCGTCGAGGATCAGGCTGGTGATGTCGGTCATGGCCCCCGACGTTAGCTCTCCCGGCGGCGGCGCGCTCGCCGTGTTTGCCCGGGGCCCGGTGCGGGTAAAGAGATCCGATGGCCGCGCGACAGGAACCGGGAGCCGAGCCGCCGGACACCGCCAGCCTCGGCAAGCTCCGCGAAGCCGCCCTCGAATGCCGCGGCTGCGGGCTGTACCGCGACGCCACGGAGACGGTCTTCGGCGCCGGAAACCAGCGCGCCGACATCTTCGCCCTCGGCGAGCAGCCCGGCGACCAGGAGGACCGGCGCGGCGAGCCGTTCGTCGGCCCGGCCGGACGGCTGCTCGACCGAGCGCTGGAAGACGCGGGGCTGGACCGCGGTTCGCTCTACGTGACCAACGCGGTCAAGCACTTCAAGTTCAAGCTGCGCGGCAAACGCCGGATCCACGAAAAACCGGCGCGGTCCGAGGTCGTCGCGTGCCGGCCGTGGCTGGTGGCCGAGCTGCGGGCGGTGCGGCCGCGGCTTGTCCTGCTGCTGGGCGCGACGGCGGCGCAATCGATGTACGGCAGCAGTTTCCGGCTCACCCGGCATCGCGGCGAACCGCTGGACCCGCCGGAAGAGTTCGCCGGCCTGTTCGCGTCGGCGGTCGCCACCGTGCATCCGTCCGCGGTGCTGCGCGCGCCCGACCGGGACGCCGCCTACGACGAGTTCGTCGCGGACCTGCGCGGGCTCTGACGTTTGCCCGCCGCGGCGAGGGGAATCCGGCCGCCATGAAAGCAGTGACCTGGCACGGCAAGCGGGACGTGCGAGTCGACGACGTCCCGGACCCGAAAATCGAGGAACCGACCGACGCCGTCGTGCGGGTGACCTCCACCGGCATCTGCGGCTCGGACCTGCACCTGTACGAGGTCCTCGGCCCGTTCATGACCGAGGGCGACATCCTCGGCCACGAGCCGATGGGGATCGTCGAGGAGGTCGGCGGCGCGGTGAGTTCGCTGAAACCCGGCGACCGCGTCGTGGTGCCCTTCAACATCTCCTGCGGCCGCTGCTGGATGTGCGAGCGCGGGCTGCAGTCGCAGTGCGAGATCACCCAGGTCAAGGACCAGGAAAAGGGCGCGGCGCTGTTCGGCTACACGAAGCTCTACGGCCAGGTGCCCGGCGGGCAGGCCGAGTACCTGCGCGTCCCGCAGGCGCAGTACGGGCCGATCAAGGTGCCCGAGGGCCCGCCGGACGAACGGTTCGTCTACCTGTCCGACGTGGTCCCGACCGCCTGGCAGGCCGTGGAGTACGCGGACGTCCCCGACGGCGGCTCCGTCGCGGTCTTCGGGCTCGGCCCGATCGGCCAGATGTGCGCCCGGGTCGCGCGGCATCGCGGCGCCGGCGAGGTGATCGGGATCGACCTCGTGCCGGAACGGCTGGCGCGGGCCCGCGCGCACGGCGCGACCACGCTGGACCTGCGCGACCACCGGCGGATCGGGGACGCGATCCGCGACCTCACCGGCGGCCGCGGCGCGGACTCGGTGATCGACGCGGTCGGCATGGAAGCGCACGGCGCGCCGATCGGGAAACTCGCGCACAACCTGGTCGCGCTGCTGCCGCAGACGCTGGGCGCGAAGGTGACCGAGAAGGCCGGGATCGACCGGCTGAGCGTGCTGTACGCGGCGATCGACAGCGTCCGGCGCGGCGGCACGATCTCGCTGTCCGGGGTGTACGGCGGGATGGCCGACCCGATCCCGATGATGGAACTGTTCGACAAGCAGATCCGGCTGCACACCGGGCAGGCGAACGTGCGGCGCTGGATCGACGACGTGCTGCCGGTGCTCACCGCGGACGGGGACCCGCTGGGCGTCGAAGGGTTCGCCACCCACAAGCTCCCGCTGGCCGACGCGCCGCGGGCGTACGACATGTTCCAGAAGAAGCTCGACGGGGTGCAGAAGATCCTGCTGGAACCGGCGGCGTGAGCACGGGGGCGTCCGGGCTCACCGGCCCGGACGCTCTTCCGCTCGCCGGGCCAGCCGCTCCCGCTGCGGGACGACGACGTACTTCGGGTCCTTTGTGGACTCCACCCCGGCCGCGTACACGCCGAACCGCGTGCACAAGCCGGACGCGAGATAAGCCGCCCCGGCAGCGACGCCCGCCGCGCGATTGCGCCGTGCGGCCAACGACAACGCTGCCCCCGCCGCGGTCAGCGCCTTCGCCGCCTTCAGCAAGCGCCCGGCCCGCCCGGTCCGGTACGGCTCCGAAGCCAGCCCCAGGCCGGTCTCGAGATGGTGCTCGGCAGCCAGTTCCGCCACCGCCCCGGCGAGTCCGGCGCGCACCACCGGACCGTTTTCCTTCCGTGGCACGGCAATCAGCGCGATCCCCGCCCCGCTGGTCAGCGCGCTGCCCGCGAACAGCACCGGCAGCGTCCCGTGCGCCTCGTGCCAGGACGGGGTCGCCGTGTCGGCCAGCAGCACCGCGGTGTAGGTGCACATCGCCGGGCCCAGCACGCCCGCCCCCGCTCCGGCCAGCCGGCCGAGTCGCGGGAAACGCCCGGTCAGCGTGGAAAACGCCGCCCCCGCCGCGAGACCGGAGAACGGCGACAGGATCCACGAACCCACCGACAGCGGAGAAGTCGGCTTGAGCACGCGCAGCATGTTCAGGAATCGCGTCGGCTTGCCGAGGTCGTGGATCAGCGCGACCACGCTGGCGATCGACCCGCCCGAAGCCGCCAGCCTGCCGACCTTGGCCAGCTCCGTCCGTCCGGTCGCGTCGGCGAGCGCGGCCAGCGACGCCGACGCTCCGGCCGCGCCGCCGAGGAACAAATACAGCGGGACGTCCGGCTGCTTCCAAGCCGGCTCCTTGAGGATCGGCCTGCCGTAGTAGGACCGGAATTCGGCGGGCTCGACCATCGCCCGTTCGCGGCGCGGGCTCATCGGCGCCGTCCCAGGAACGACACGACGAGCGCCGCGGCCACCCCGGCGGCGGTGGTCGCGGCCCGCTTCCACATCCGCGGCAGGTCGCGCGTCGTCACCACCGGGTCCGGCGGGAAGCCGTAGACCTCGGGTTCGTCCAGCAGCAGGAAGAACGCGCCGTCTCCGCCCACCCCGTCCTCGGGGTCGTGCCCGTAGAGCCGCGCCTCCGGCACGCCGTCCTCGTGCAGCGCCGTCACGCGGGCGGCGGCGCGTTCGCGGAGTTCGTCCAGTTCGCCGAACTGGATGGAATCGGTCGGGCAGGCCTTGGCGCACGCGGGTTCCATCCCCGCGCCGAGCCGGTCGTAACAGAGGGTGCACTTGAACGCGCGCCCGTCGCTTTCGCGTTTTTCGATCACCCCGTACGGACACGCGGGAACGCAGTAGCCGCAGCCGTTGCAGATGTCCTGCTGCACCACGACGGTGTCGAATTCGGTGCGGAACAGCGCACCGGTCGGGCAGACGTCGAGGCAGGCCGCGTGCGTGCAGTGCTTGCAGACGTCGCTGGACATCAGCCACCGCACGCCCGCTTCTTCCGGCGCTCCGACCGTCGGCATCCCCAGGTCGACCGCGGGCTGTTCGATGAACGCGACGTGCCGCCAGGTGTTCGAGCCGAGGTCGCCGGTGTTGTCGTAGGACAGCCCGAGCAGGTCCGGCGCGCTTTCGGCCTCCGGGACGCCGTTCCACTCCTTGCACGCGACCTCGCACGCCTTGCACCCGATGCACACCGACGTGTCGGTGAAGAAGCCCATCCGGGGCTGGGCGCCGTACTCAGCCATTCGCTCGCCTCCGGTACTCCGCCACGAACTCCAGCAGCGCCGGTCCGCGCGGCCGCCGTCCGGGACGGATGTCGCAGGTGGCCGCCTTGGCCTCCTGGATGTGCACGTTCGGGTCCAGCACGATCGACAGCAGGTCGTTGGCCGCGTCGCCGCGGGACAGGCCGTTCGGGCCCCAGTGATACGGCAGCCCGACCTGGTGGACGGTGCGGCCGCGCACCTTGAGCGGTTTCACGCGTTCGGTGACCAGCACGCGGGCCTCGATCGCGGTCCGCGACGAAACGATGGTCGCCCAGCCGAGGTGCTCGAGGCCGCGTTCGGCCGCCAGCGCGGGCGAGACCTCGCAGAAGAACTCCGGCTGCAGTTCGGACAGGTACGGCAGCGTCCGGCTCATCCCGCCCGCCGTGTGGTGCTCGGTGAGCCGGTAGGTGGTGAACACGTACGGAAAGACCTCGCTGCGCGGCGGGTTGTACTGGTTCACCGGGCTGTCCAAGGTCTGCCGCACCGGCGAGGACTGCTGGCCGTACAACGCGTTGCCGACCGGGCTTTCGAACGGCTCGTAGTGCGTGGGCAGCGGGCCGTCGGCCAGCCCGGCCGGGACGTAGAGCCAGGCTTTGCCGTCGGTCTGCATGATGAACGGATCGCGGCCGCTCAGCGCGTCCTGCGCCTTCGCCCCGTCCGGCGGGACGTAGCCGGGCGGCTTCGCCGGCTCGAAGTCCGGGACGTCCGGACCGGTCCACTTGGCTTCCGCGGCGTCCCAGTAGATCAGCTTCTTGCGTTCGCTCCACGGTTTCCCGTCCGGATCCGCCGAGGCGCGGTTGTACAGGATCCGCCTGTTCGCCGGCCACGCCCAGGCCCAGCCCGGAGCGATCCAGTCCTGTTCGGACCCGGGCTGCCGGTTCGCCGCGTGGTTGTGCCCGTCGGCGCGGACGCCGCAGTAGATCCAGCAGCCGCACGCCGTCGAACCGTCGCCCTTCAGCTGGGTATAGGCCGAGAGCGGGCCGTCCGGGCCGTGGCCGTTGATCTCCGCGAGCACGGACTCCGCGCTCGGGTCGTCCGTCGGGCCCTCGGTCGGATAGCTCCAGGCCAGGTCGCGCAGCGGGGCGTCGCGCTCGTCGCGGCCGGCGCGCTCCCGGATCAGCCTGCCCAGGTGGTAGTAGAACCACAGGTCGCTGCGGGCGTCGCCGGGCGGTTCGACCGCTTTGTGGTGCCATTGCAGCAGCCGCTGGGTGTTGGTGAAGCTGCCGTCCTTCTCGGTGTGCGCGGCGGCGGGCAGGAAGAAGACCTCGGTGCCGATCTCCTCGGGTTTCAGCTCGCCGGTCTCGATCTCCGGGCCGTTTTTCCAGAACGTCGCGCTCTCGATCAGCTGCAGGTCGCGGACCACCAGCCAGTCGAGATTCGCCAGCCCGAGCCGCTGGAACTTCCCGTTGGCCGACCCGACCGCCGGGTTCTCGCCGACCAGGAAGTACCCCTTGCACTCCCCCGCGATCTGCTTCTGGACCGTCGCGTAGGTGCCGTGGTCGCCGGTCAGCCGCGGCAGGTAGTCGAAGCAGAAGTCGTTGTGCGGCTGGGCGTTGTCGCCCCAATAGGCCTTGAGCAGGCTGACCGTGTACGAGCGCATGTTGCCCCAGAACCCGGTCTTGCCCGCGTCCGCCTCCACGAAACTGTCCAGGTCGAGGTGCTGGTGCGCGTGCGGCATCGGGAGGTAGCCGGGCAGCAGGTTGAACAGCGTCGGGATGTCGGTCGAGCCCTGGATGCTGGCGTGCCCGCGCAGGGCGAGGATGCCGCCGCCCGGACGGCCGATGTTGCCCAGCAGCGTCTGCAGGATCGAGGCGGTGCGGATGTACTGCGCGCCGACCGTGTGGTGCGTCCAGCCGACCGAATACACCCAGGCCGTGGTGCGGTCGCGGCCGGAGTTCGCGGTGATCGCCTCGGCGATTTCGGCGAACTGCTCGACCGGCAGGCCGCAGACGTCCGCGACGGCCTCCGGGGTGTAGCGGGAGAAATGCCGTTTGAGGACTTGGTAAACGCAGCGCGGATGCCGCAGCGTCTCGTCCCTCTTCGGCTTCGCGCCGATCGCCGCGCCGCCGCTGCCGTAGGACTCGGCGCGCGCGGAGCTTTGGTGCTTCTCGCCGCCGTGGTGCCCGCCCGGCTGCCCCGGGTCGCGGGCGCCCGCGGCCGGGCTCGCTTCGGCGTCCTCGTACGCCCAGGTCGAATTGTCGTACTGGCGCTTCTCCGGGTCGAAACCGGAGAACAGGCCGTCGAGGTCCTCGGTGTCGGCGAACTCCTCGGTGAGGATCGCGGCGGCGTTCGTGTAGGCCACGACGTACTCGCGGAAGTCCAGCTCGTGCTGCAGGACGTAGTTGATCAGGCCGCCGAGGAACGCGATGTCCGAGCCCGCGCGCACCGAGGCGTGGACGTGCGCGACCGCGCTCGTGCGGGTGAACCGCGGGTCGACGTGGATGATCTTCGCGCCGCGGGCCTTCGCCTCCATCACCCACTGGAACCCGACCGGATGGCATTCGGCCATGTTCGAGCCCTGGACGACGATGCAGTCGGCGTTGGCGAGGTCCTGCTGGAACGTCGTGGCGCCGCCACGGCCGAAGGAGGTCCCCAGACCGGGAACCGTGGCGGAGTGTCAAATACGGGCCTGATTTTCGATCTGTATCGCGCCGAGCGCGGTGTACAGCTTCTTCATCAGGTAGTTCTCTTCGTTGTCCAGCGTCGCGCCGCCGAGGCTCGCGAAGCCGAGCGTGCGGTTGAGCTTGCGGCCCTGGTCGTCGGAGTCCTGCCAGGTTTCGGCACGCGTCTTGAGCACCCGGTCGGCGATCATGTCCATCGCCTGGTCGAGGGACAGCCGTTCCCAGTCGGCGCCGTACGGGCGGCGGTAGAGGACTTCGGTGACGCGGCTCGGGCTGGTCACGAGCTGCTTGCTGGCCGACCCCTTCGGGCACAGCCTGCCGCGGGAGATCGGCGAATCCGGGTCGCCTTCGATCTGGGTGACCGCGCCGTCCTTGACGTACACCTTCTGCCCGCAGCCGACCGCGCAATACGGGCAGATCGAACGGACTACCTTGTCCGCGTCCTCGGTGCGGGCGTGCCAGTTTTCCGAGCCGCGGGATTTGGCCGCCGCGCCGCGCGCGGTGCGGTCGGGACCGGCCAGCTGCCGGTACACCGGCCAGCCTTCGATCCACTGCCGCATGCCCATGCTGTCACGGTAATCCGTTCCCCGGGCGCTCGCAGCACATCCGGCGGGTCCCGTCGCCGAGCGGTTCGGTCAGCCCGGCCGCGTCGAGGTGCTCCAGCAGCGGGATCATCACCCGGCGGGTGCTGTCCAGCGCCTGCCGCGCGCGCGACACGGTGAACGGCTCGCCGAGCGCGGCCAGCACTTCCGCCGCGCGCCGCGGCGCGTCCGGGCCCAGCACCACTCCGTCGGCGAGCGCCCGCAGCCGGCCGACGCGGACGGCGGCGGCCAATTCCCGTTTGCCCAGGCCGAGTTTCCGCAACTCGTCGGCTTCCGGCGCGCGGAAGGGGTGCTCGGCGAATCGCTCTTCGAGGAGTTCGACGGCTTTTTCCACTTCGGCGGTCAGGCCCGCGCCGGGCTTGCGGACGAGCCCGTCCTTCAGCACCAGCCCGTCGGCGAGGACGGCCCGGAGGAGTTCCGCGTCCGGCAGGCCGAGCCGGCGCCGGAGCGCCTCGGCCGGGATTCCCGCCGCCAGCGGATGTTCCCGGCTCCAGTCCGCGACCGCCTCGGTGGCCTCCGCGCGCAACCGGACGAGGTGTGCCGGGTCGGCGTGCCAGCCGCCGAGCCGTTCGCCCGCCTCCGGCAGCCCTAACGCGCGGAAGTCCTCGTGGCGCACGAAACCTTCGCGGCGGAGGTAATCCCAGCCGGGTTCCACGGCGGTCAATTCCTCGCCCCGGGCGCGCGCGGCGCCGCGGCGGGCGAGCGACGGCGGCCGGACGTCCAGCACGTCGAACCCGGCCGGGATCCGGTGCTCCCCCGGGTCGCGCAGCAATCCCCGGTCGCCTGCCCGAAGCGGCAGCGGGTTCGCGAGCAGCAGCCTGGCGGTGTCCGGCCCGAGCGGACGGACCCGGGCCGGCACCGCCGCGGAGCCGAGGTGCAGCACGAGATTCCGGTGCAGTTCGCCCGACAGCGCACCGCGCAACCGGACGTCGATTTCGGTCGCCGGACGCCACGCGCCCGGGGTCAGCAGCACGTCGCCCCGCCCGACGGAATCCTTGGGCACGCCGCGCAAATTCACCGCGACCCGAGCTACCGCGGACACGCTTTCGCGCGGTTCGCCGAGCGCCTGCAGGCCGCGGATCTGCACCCGGTTCGCGCCCAGCGTCAGCTCGTCGCCGACCCGCAGGGTGCCGCCGCCGAGCGTTCCGGTCACCACGGTGCCGGCACCCTTGATGGTGAACGCGCGGTCGATCCAGAGCCGGACGTCCGCGGTCGGATCCGGCGGCGGCAACCGGCTGGCCAGCCTGGCGAGCTGCGCGCGCAGTTCTTCGAGCCCCTCGCCGGTCGTGCCGCTGACGCTGACCGCGGGTATCTCGCCGAGCGCCGTCGCCGCGATCTCCTCCAGCGCCGCCGCCGTCGCGCTCGCCGGATCGGCGCGGTCGGATTTGGCGACGGCCAGGAGACCGTGCCGCACACCGAACGCGTCCAGCGCCGCCAGGTGCTCCGCGGACTGCGGCATCCAGCCCTCGTCCGCCGCCACCACGAACAACGCGGCCGGGACGGGACCGACGCCCGCCAACATGTTCGGGACGAACCGCTGGTGCCCCGGAACGTCGACGAAGGCGATCTCCTCGCCGTCCAGCCGGGTCCAGGCGAAGCCGAGGTCGAGGGTCAGGCCGCGGCGGCGCTCCTCGGCCCACCGGTCCGGCTCCATGCCGGTGAGCCGGCGGATCAGCGTGGATTTCCCGTGGTCGACGTGCCCGGCGGTGGCGATCACCCGCATCGGCGGACCGCCTCCCGCACCGCCGCGTCGTCCGCCGGGGCGACCGTCCGGAGGTCGAGCAGGCACCGGTCCCGCACGATCCGGCCGACGACGGCGGGCTCGCCGAGCCGCAGCGCCTCCGCGTACCGGGCAGGCAACGAGACCGCGGCGCTGGGCAGCTCGACGCCCGGCGCACCGCCGCCGCCCACGACCGCGGTCGAATCCACCGCCTCGGCGTCCACGCCCGCCGAACGCAGCGACCGAGCCAGCGCTTCGGCACGCTGGTGCAGACCCCGCGCGGAAAGCGCCGCCCGCACGGGTGGTTCCGGCCCGCGAAGGGTGGCTTCGAGCGCGGCGAGAGTCAGCTTGTCGACTCGCAGCGCACGGGCCGCCGGATGCCGGCGCAACCGCCGCACCAGCCCGGCATCGCCGAAGAGCAAGCCCGCCTGCGGACCGCCGAGGAGCTTGTCGCCGCTCGCGGTGACGACGTTCGCGCCGTCGGCCAGCGCGGTCGTGACGTCCGGTTCGTCCGGCAGCACCGGATCCGGCGCGAGCAGCCCGGACCCCACGTCGGCGACCACCGGGACGCCGAGCCCGGCCAGCTCCGCGACGCTCGCTTCCGAGGTGAACCCGGTGACCTGGTAGTTCGAGGGATGGATTTTGAGCACGAATCCGGTGTCCGGACCGATCGCCGCCGCGTAATCCGCCGCCGAAGTCCGGTTCGTGGCGCCGACTTCGCGCAGCCGGGCTCCGGTCGAGGCGAGCAGGTCCGGAATGCGGAACCCGTCGCCGATCTCGACCAGTTCGCCGCGGCTGACCACGATTTCCTTGCCGGGAGCCAAGGTCAGCGCGCACAGCAGCAACGCCGCCGCGTTGTTGTTGACCACGTGCACCGCCTCCGCGCGCGGCACCGCTTCCGCCAGCGCGGCCAAGGTGCCGCGGCCGCGTTTCGCGCGCTCCCCGGTTTCGAGCGAGAACTCGACGTCGGTGGAACCGCCCGCGGCGACGATCGCGTCCAGCGCGGCGGCGGACAACGGCGCGCGGCCGAGGTTGGTGTGCACGAGGACGCCGGTCGCGTTGAGCACCGGGCGCAGGGACGACACCGTCGCGGGCAGCCGGGCCACCACCTCCGCGACGACCTCGCCGGGCTCGATCCCGCCCGCCCGGGCCCGCTGCTGCGCCGCCGCGACCAGCGATTTCACCAGGTCGCGGCCCAGCGTCTCGGCGGCTTTCGCGATCCTCGGCTCGGCGAGCACGGCGTCGGTGCGCGGGATCGCCCGGCGCGGGTCACCCATGGCGGAGGCGGACGGGAATCGAACCCGCCAGCGGCAGGACCTGCCGCTCAACGGTGTTGAAGACCGCGCCGGTCACCAGGCCGGATACGCCTCCCTGGGGCATTCCGCCATCCTGCCAAGACCGTCGCGCGCCCGCATGATGAAAAGCATGAGGCTGACCCAGTACGCCCACGGCGGCGGCTGCGCGTGCAAGATCCCGCCCGGCGAACTGGAATCGATCGTCCGCGGCCTCTCCGGCGCCGCGCCGCGGAACCCGCCCGGCGAACTCCTGGTCGGCCTCGCCGACGGCGACGACGCGGCGGTCGTCCGGATCGCCGGGAACGTCGCGCTGATCGCGACGACGGACTTTTTCACCCCGGTGGTGGACGACCCGTACGACTGGGGCCGGATCGCCGCCGCGAACGCGCTCTCCGACGTGTACGCGATGGGCGGCGTCCCGGTGGTCGCGGTGAATCTCCTCGGCTGGCCGCGCGAGGTGCTGCCGTTCGAACTGGCCGCGGAGGTGCTGCGCGGCGGCTCGGCCGTCTGCGCGGAAGCCGGCTGCCATCTCTCCGGCGGGCACAGCGTCGACGACCCGGAACCCAAGTACGGCCTCGCGGTCACCGGCACCGCGGACCCGGAACGCTTGCTGCGCAACGATTCGGGCAAGCCGGGCACGCCGCTGACGCTGACCAAGCCGCTGGGGATCGGCGTGCTGAACTCGCGGCACAAGGCCACCGGCGAACGCTCCGAGGAGGCGATCGCCGCGATGACCGCGCTCAACCGCGCCGCGTCGGCCGCCGCGCTGGAGGCGGGCGCGGTCTGCGCGACCGACGTCACCGGCTTCGGGTTGCTCGGCCACCTGCACAAACTGGCCCGGGCGAGCGGCGTCACCGCGCGGCTGGACCCGGCGGCGGTCCCGTATCTCGAGGGCGCCCGGGAGGCGCTGCGCGACGGTTACGTCAGCGGCGGTACTCGCCGGAACCTCGACTGGGTCCGCCCGCACGCCGATCTTTCGCGGATCTCCGAGAACGAGGCCCTGCTGCTGGCGGACGCGCAGACGTCCGGCGGACTGCTGGTGGCGGGCGAGCTTCCCGGCTACCCCGTGATCGGCGAGCTGACCTCGCGCACGGACCACACGATCGTCGTGGGTTGAGGTCCGGGCGGGGAACCTTCACGGACCCAGGGCCCGGAGGGTTCCCCGCACGACGCGCCCAAGTGCGCGCTCCCGCGCGTTGGCGTCGCGTGCCGGACCGGGCCGGCGACGGCGGATTGGCCGGTCTCCGAAGTGGGTAGCCCCTGCCCGAGGTGAGACATGCGCGCTGCGACCGAGATCCTGCTGTGGTGGCTTGCCCTGACCGGGCTGTGGATCCTCACGCTGGCCGCCCCGGCAATCCCGGAACTCCTCGCGGGCGCCGGAGCCGCGGCGGTCTGCGCGGTCGCTGCCCGTTCCGCGCGCCGGGCGATGAACGGTGCGTGGCAGTTCAAAGCCGCCTGGCTGACCTGGTTGGCCCCGCTGCCCAAGGCCGCGCTTAGCGAGTCGATCGCCGCGTTGCGTGCGGTCTTCCCGCGTCCCTCCGCCGGAAACTGCGAAAAAGTCACCGTTCCCGCCGAACCGCGCGCGCAGCACGAAGCGCGGCTTGCCGTCGCGACAGTGGTCGTCGGCTGCACGCCGGGCGCGATGGTTGTCGCGAGCCCGCCAGATAGCACCGACGTCGTCGTCCATCGGCTGCTGCACGACTCCGCGACCCTCGACCGGGTGACGCGATGACGTGGCTGCTCCTCGCCGCGCTGCTTCTGATGGCAGGCGGTCTCGGCAGCGCGTTGTGGCTGGCCGCCCGGGGCAGCGCGATCGAACGCCTCGCCGGGATGCAGTTCGCCGGCACCGTCACCGTCCTGACCCTCCTGCTGCTCGTCCAGGCGTACGGCCCGTCCAGCGCCGTCATCCTCCCGCTGACGCTGACCGTCCTCGCCTTCGCCGGAACGCTCGTCTTCGCGCGCCTCCTGGGGACTCGATGACGCTCGCTGCGCAGATTCTCGTGTTCGCCGGGGTGTTCGTCGTCCTCGCCTCCGCCGTCGGTCTGCTCCGCGCCAAAGACCTGCTCACCCGCCTCCACCTCCTCACCCCGGCGACCACGCTCGGCACGCCGCTCGTCGGCGCCGGGCTCGTCCTGGTCAACGGCGTCCACCTCGGCTCGGGCGCGATCCTCGCGACGGTGGTCCTGCTGGCGGTCACCGGCCCGATCCTGCAATCGGCCACCGCGCGGCTCGAGGCCCGCCACCGCGGCGAGATCGACGAGGACCTCCCGTCGTGACCGCCGCCGTGCTGCTCGTGGCCCTCGCGCTCGTCGCGGTGGCCGGGTACGCCGTGGTCGCAACGCGCGATCCGAAGCGGCAAGCAATCACGCTGACGGTGTTTTCCCTGTGCCTGACGGTGCTTTTCGTGGTTTTCCAAGCCCCGGACGTCGCCTTGTCCGAACTCGCCGTCGGCGCGGCCATCGTCCCGCTGCTCGTCCTGCTGACGCTGCGGAAGACAGGCAAGCGATGAGGACCCGAGACGTCGTCGGAGCCGCGGGGCTGGCCGGGGTGGCCACGCTGTTCCTCGCCGCGTTCACCCGGATGCCCGCGGCCGGGACCGCCAGCCACGTCTACCGGGATCTGGTGCTGCCGCTGGGTTTCCGGGAAGTCACGCCGAACCTGGTGTCCTCGGTGAACTTCGACCTCCGCGCGCTGGACACCCTCGGCGAGGAGACGATCGTCGCCGCCGCGGTGGTCGGCGCGCTCGCCCTGTTGCAGCCGCCCGGAAAGGAGCCGGAAACGGACGGGACCGGCTACGTGCTGCCCGCCGTGAAGCTCGCCGGTTTCCTGCTGCTGCCGGTCTCGGTGCTGCTGGGCATCGACATCGTCGTGCACGGGCATCTGACGCCAGGAGGCGGTTTCCAGGGCGGCGTCGTCCTCGCGACCGGCTGGCACCTGCTCTACCTCTCCGGCAGCTACCGCGCGCTCGCCCGGCTGCGCCCGATCGACTGGTGCGAATACGCCGAAGCGACCGCCACCGGCCTGTACGTCGTGACTGGCCTCATCGGACTGGGGATCGGCGGCTCGTTCCTCGCGAACGTGCTGCCGCTGGGCGAATTCGGCTCGCTGCTTTCCTCCGGGACCGTCCCGGTGCTGAGCGTGCTGATCGGCATCGAGGTCGCGGCCGGGTTCGTCGTCCTGCTGTCGCGGTTCTTCGTGCACGGGCTCAAGGAGGACAAGTGACGGGCGTGGTGTCGGCGGCCTGCTACGGCGTGGCGGCGTGGCTGTTGCTGCTGGGCTGCGCCGGGATCATGCGCAGCCGGCACCTCGTGCACACCGTGGTGTCGCTGTCGGTCGCGCAATCCGGCACGTACGTGCTGCTGCTCGCGATCGGTTACCAGGACCAGGCCACCGCGCCGATCGTGGCGCAGGGACAGACGCAGCCGGTGGTCGATCCGATGGTGCAGGCCATGACGCTGACTGACATCGTCGTCTCGGCGACCATCACCGCGCTCCTGCTCGCTCTGACGCTGCAGATTTCGCGTCGGCACGGCACGGTCGACCCTGACGAACTGCGTGCGCTGCGCGGCTGACCATGACGACCCTGCCCGCACTCGCCATCGCCGTCCCGCTGCTGGCCGCCTGCCTGCTGCTCGGCCTCGGCGGCAAACTCCCCCGCGTCGTGGTCGACGTGACTGCCACGGTGACCGCGGCGGCAGTGTGCGCACTGTGCGTGGTCCTGCTGACCGCCGCGCACCACGAGCGGGTGGTCAGCTGGCTCGGCCGGCAGCGGCCGGAAGGCACCCGGTCGGTCGGCATCGTGCTCGTCGCGGACGGCCTGAACACGACTTTCGCCGCGCTGGCCGCGTTCCTGACCGTCTGCGCGCTGCTCTACAGCTGGCACTACTTCGAAGCCGTCGAAGCCCGCTACCACGCGATGATGCTGCTCTTCCTGACCGGCATGACCGGTTTCCTCTTCACCGGAGACCTGTTCACGCTGTTCGTGTTCTTCGAGCTGATGAGCGGGGTCGCCTACGCGCTGACCGGGTACCGGATCGAAGAGGCGGACTCCGTGCAGGGCGCGCTGAACTTCGGCGTGGTGAACTCCCTCGGCGCGTACTTCACGCTGATGGGCATCGGCCTGCTCTACGCCCGCGGCGGCCAGCTCGGCCTCGCCCAGCTGGGCGTCGCGCTCGACGGGCGTCCGGCGGACGCGCTGGTCATCGCCGCGTTCGTCCTGGTGTGCACCGGACTGCTGGTCAAGGCCGCCACCGTGCCGTTCCATTTCTGGCTCGCCGACGCGCACGCGGTCGCGCCGACGCCGGTGTGCGTGCTGTTCTCCGGGGTCATGGTCGAACTCGGCCTCTACGGCGTGCTCCGGGTCCGCAGCGCCGTGTTCGGCACGGTGCTCGACGACGCCGCGGTCAGCCGGGTCTTCCTCGCCGCCGGGATCGCCAGCGCTGTGCTCGGTGCCGTGCTTTGCTTCACTCAGCGGCATCTCAAACGCTTGCTGGCCTATTCGACCATTGCCCACATTGGACTCTTCCTGTGCGGGCTTGCCGCCACCGGCGGCGAAGCGACGGCCGCGTTCGTGCTCTCGGTGCTCGGGCACGCCGGAGCGAAAGGCGCGCTGTTCCTTTTGACCGGAGTGTTGAAGGACCGCTACGGCAGCGTGGACGAGGACGATCTCTTCGGCCGCGCAACGCATTCCCGGACCGAAGCGGTGCTGTTCCTCGTCGCGGCGGCTGCCCTCGCCGGGCTGCCGCCGTTCGGCCTCGCGCTGGGCAAAGACGCCGCCGAACACGCGGGCCCGGAGTGGCTGATGCTCGTGTTCGCGGTGATTTCCGCACTGACCGCCGCCGCGGTGCTGCGCGCCGGGCTGCGCGTCTACTTCGGACTCGGCAGGCCGCCCGCCGAGGATTCCGCCGAGGATTCCGCCGACACGACGTCCGGGTCCGGCGAAGAACCCGAGACCGGCCGGCCGATCGCGCGCACCCCGATCCCGATGCTCGCCGCGATCGTCGTCCTGCTCGGGTTCGCGCTGGCCGCCGGGCTCGTACCGTGGATCCGCGACGTCGCCGCGGCCGCGGGGGCGCAGGCGGTCGACCGCGCGGGCTACCTGCACGACGTCCTGCCCACGCTGCCGCCTTCTCTTCCTGCCGCAGTGCCCGAACTGTCCTGGACCCCGCCCGGCCTGCTGTCCGCGGCAGTGACCGCGCTGCTCACGCTGGGCGCGGCAGCACTCGCGCTGTGGTCGCGGCGCCGAACCCCGAAACCGCTGCACGAAGCCCTCACGGTCCTGCACCGCGCGCACTCCGGCCAGGTCGGCGACTACGTGGCGTGGCTGCTGGCGGGCGTCGCCGTCCTCGCCGGGCTGGTCTGGCTCTGACCTCGCGTTTACCCGCCGAGCGGCCGGGCTACCCGCAGAGCGGCCCGTGACGCCGACCGGAGGAGCTGCCGTGCCCGCCAAGACCGCCGACGGCCCGAAACTGCTGCCCGAAACCGAAGAGCTGGCCACCGGGAAGAACTTCGCCGCGGTCACCACGGTGCTGCCGAGCGGCCGGCTGCAGACGCAGACGATCTGGGTGCACGTCGAGAACGGCCGGATCGTGCTCAACACCGAGACCCACCGCGCGAAGTACCGCAACGTCGAGCGGGACGACCGGATCACCGTCCTCGTCCGGGACGAGCAGGATCCGTACCGCTACGCGGAAGTCCGCGGCCGCGTGACCGGCGTCGAGACCGGCGAACGGGCCCGCCTGCAGGTCGACGAGCTCGCCCGCAAGTACACCGGCGACAAGTACCCGCCGGACGCGATCAAGTCCGAACGCGTGATCCTGCAGGTGACCCCGGAGCGGCAGACGTACATCGACCAGAAGAAGGGCGTCGCCGACTGATGCGCGACGCGCTCCGCCGCTACCGCCGGGCGTGCGACTACCTGGCCGCGGCGATGATCTACCTCAAGGACAACGTCCTGCTCACCGAGCCGCTGCGGCCCGAGCACCTGAAACCGCGGCCGCTCGGCCACTGGGGCACCTGCCCGGGCCTGACCCTCGTCTACGCCGCACTGAATCGCCTGGTCGCCGAAACGCGGCAACGCACGCTGCTCGTCACCGGACCCGGCCACGGCGCCCCGGCCATCCACGCCAACCTGTGGCTCGAAGGCACCCACGCCGAATACGACCCGCGGTTGTCGCTCGACGGATCGGGCCTCGCCGAACTCGTCCGCCGGTTCTCCTGGCCCGGCGGGTTTCCCAGCCACCTCTCCCCCGAGGTGCCCGGCGTCATCCACGAGGGCGGCGAACTCGGCTACGCCCTCGCCACCGCGTTCGGCGCCGCCTTCGACGATCCGGACCTGCTCGTCGCCTGCGTCATCGGCGACGGAGAAGCCGAAACCGGCCCGACCGCGGCCGCCTGGCACAGCCCGAAGTTCACCACTGCGGGCGACGGCCGCGTGCTGCCGATCCTGCACCTCAACGGGTACAAAATCGCTTCGCCGACGGTCTATGAGGCGATGTCGGACGACGAACTCACCGCTTATTTCACCGGCTGCGGCTGGACCCCGCTGCTCGTCGACGTCCGCGGGACCGACGATCCGGACACCCCGCTCGCCGAGGCCCTCGCCCGGGCGCACCGCCAGGACACCGGCCCGCCGCCGATGCTCGTCCTGCGCAACACCAAGGGCCTCGGCCTGCCCGCGACGTCCCCGGACGGCACCCCGCTGGAAGGCACCTTCCACGCCCACCAGGTCCCGCTCGCCCCGGATCAGCTCGAGCCGCTGGAGCAGTGGCTGCGGTCCTACCGGCCCGAGGAACTCTTCGATGCCGACGGGGTTCCCGCGCCGGATCTGCTCGCCGTGCCCCCGGAACCGGAGCTGCGGCTCGGCCGGGTCCCGCAGGCCAACGGCGGCCGGCTCCGCCGCGACCTGCCGCTGCCGGACGTCGGCAAGTTCGCCGCGACCGGTGCGGAGGAAAGCCCGACGGAGGTCCTCGGCGGCTGGCTCGCGGAACTGGTGCGCCGCGCCCCGGACACCTTCCGCGTCGTCTGCCCGGACGAACTGCAGTCCAACAAACTCGGCGCGCTGCTGGAGGTCACCGACCGGCAGTTCGACCGCGCCGTGCCCGGCCACACCGAACATCTCGGCCGCCGCGGGCGGGTGCTGGAGGTGCTGTCGGAACACCTCTGCCAAGGCTGGCTGCAGGGCTATCTGCTCACCGGACGGCACGGCCTGTTCCCGTGCTACGAGGCCTTCGTGTCCATTGTGGACAGCATGGTGAACCAGTACGCCAAATTCCTCAAGATGTCCGGCGAAGTCCGCTGGCGGGCTCCGGTGGCGAGCCTGAACTACCTGCTCACCAGCGACGGCTGGCGGCAGGAGCACAACGGCTACAGCCACCAGGGCCCGGGCTTCATCAACCAGATGCTCACGAAAAAGGCCCGCACCACGAGGATTTTCTTCCCTCCGGACGCGAATGCGCTGCTGGAGACCATGCACCGCTGCCTGTCCTCGACCCGCTTGATCAACGTCGTGGTCGCCGGAAAGCAAAGCAGCCCGGTGTGGCTGTCCCCCGACGAGGCCCGCGCGCACTGCCGCGCCGGGACCGCCGTCTGGCCCTGGGCGAGCCACGAGGGTCCGCCGGACGTCGTGCTCGCCTGCGCCGGAACCACCCCGACCGGCGAAACCCTTGCCGCGGTGCAGTTGCTGGCCGCGGCGGCGCCGGACCTGCGGGTGCGGGTGGTGAACGTCGTCGACCTGCTCTCGCTGTGCCCGCCGGACCGGCATCCGAACGGCCTGTCCGCCGAGGCGTTCGCCGAGTGCTTCGGCGAGGACGTCCCGGTGGTCTTCGCCTTCCACGGCTACCCGTCCGCCGTGCACGAGGTGCTGCACGGACGCCCGGCCACGCAGCGCTTCCACGTGCACGGCTACCGGGAAGAAGGCACCACGACCACCCCGTTCGACCTGCTGGCCGGCAACCGGATGACCCGCCACGACCTGGCCGCCGACGCCGTCCGCCGGGCCCGCGGCTGGTCTTCTCTCGGCGGCGACCTGGCCCGCGATTTCCAGCGCGAGCGAGACGAACTCCTCGCCGCCGCCTACCGGGACGGCGAGGACCCCGCCGAAATCACCGGCTGGCGGTGGCAGCGATGAACGTCCTGACCGTCAACCCGGGTTCGGGCAGCCTGCGCTTGCACCTCGTGCGCGCCGAAGACGAGGAAGTCCTGGATTCCACCTCGACCGACGACGTCGCGTACTTTGTAGACCGTCAGCCCCCGATCTCCGTGGTAGCGCACCGATTGGTGCACGGCGGCCCGGATCTCGTCCAACCCGCTGAAGCCACCGCCACCGTCCGCGCGCAGATCGCGGCCGCCCGCTCCCTCGCCCCGGAACACGTGCCGAAAACCGAGGCCCTGCTGGACCAGCTGACCGAACTCCTCCCGGACGCGAGGCACGTCGTCTGTCCCGATCCGGCGTTCCACCAGACCCTGCCCGCGGTCGCCCAGACCTACCCGCTGCCCACCCGCTGGCGCACTCGATGGGACCTGCGCCGCTACGGCTTCCACGGCTGGTCCTTCAGCTGGGCGACCCGCCGCGCCGCCGAAGTGCTGAACCGGCCGTCCGGCGAGCTGAACCTGCTCGTCGCACACCTGTCCGGCGGCTGTTCGGTGTGTGCGGTATCTCACGGACGCAGCGTTGATACGTCAATGGGCTTCACGCCGCTGGAGGGCTCGATGATGACCAAACGCTCCGGCTCCGTGGACCCCGGCCTGCTGCTGTGGCTGCTGCGCGAAGGAAAGCTGACGGTCAGCGAACTGGAAGACGGTCTCTACCACCACTCTGGCCTGCTAGGCCTGTCCGATATCTCAGACGACACCCGGGACCTGGTGCACGACGGGTCCGTCGAAGCCCGCTTCGCGCTGGCCGTCTTCGAACACCGCATCCGCCGGGAACTGGCCGCGGCAGCCGCGAGCCTGAACCGAATCGACGCCCTGGTCTTCACCGGCGACATCGGCTGGGACCAGCCCGAAACCGCCGAAGCAGTCGCGAGCGGCCTCGGGGTCCTGGGCATCGCGGGCGGGTTGTCGCGCACGAGAGACCGCGACGCGGTGATCAGCCCGCCCGGGGCGAAGGTGCCGGTGCTGGCCCTGCGCTCCCGGGAAGAACTCGAACTCGCCCGTGCTGCGGCCGAGGCGGTCCGCTGACGTCATGCGTGCGGATCGAGATCCTCACCTGGGCCACGGCCGACGCGAGCCGCCGACCCCGAACTGAGACCCTCCCCGCACCGCAGCCAACGCGGACCGCCGACCTCACGCATCCGAGTCGAAACCCTCCCCGCGCCGCAGCCGAGGCGATCCGCTGACCTCGCACATGCGGGTCGAGGTCCTCGCCCGTGCTGCGGCCAAGGCGGACCCCTGCCCCCCGCACGCGGATCGAGATCCTCGCCAGAGCCCCGGCCGAGGCGGCCCGCCGACCTCAGGAATGCGGGTCGAGGTCCTCGCCGAGCAGCCGGTGCACCGCGTCGGCGTTCTCGTACCGCTGCTCGGGCAGTTTGCCGAGATGGCCGATCACGTCGTCGCCCGCGCCGTTCGCGGCGGCGCGGCGGAGGAGTTCGTCGCGCTCGCACGGGTACTCGACCTCCGTCAGATACTCCCGGACGTCAGACATGGCGCTCCCTTCCTCGGGTCCTCCCTCCGCATACCCGCCCGCTCCCGGGTCGATGCGGGCTACGCTCGACCGGTGAACGACTCCCCGGAACCGGCCAAGATCGGGAACGTGCTGCATCCCGTCGCCGACGTCAGCGCAGCCGTGCGGTTCTACGCCGAGACCTTCGGCCTGCCGGCGAAGTTCGTCGACGGAGACCGTTACGCCGCCCTCGACGCAGGCGGGACGACACTCGCCCTCGCCGGCCCGGAGGAGGACGTCACCGACGGCGTTCCCGCCGCGTCGTTCAAGGTGCCCGACGTCGCCGCCGCGCTGACCGCGCTGGTCGCCGGCGGCGGAACCGTGGTGCGGCAACCGGAACAAGGACCGCACGAGGTCCGAGCGGTGGCGCGCGACCCGTGGGGAAACACGGTCGTGGTTTACGGACCGCGATAAGAGCAGCGGGCGAAATCCTGCAGCTGCTCCGCCCGCGCGAGGTCCGCGTCGACCCGGGATTCCGCCAGTACCCGCGGAACAACATTTCCCGGTCGTCAGCCAGTTTCACCGGAAAACTCCGCGAACCGCCGCTCGGCCCGGTCAGTCGCAAGTGGACGAGCGGGCTCGGCGAATTCGAACTCCGAACCGGGGAACAGCGCACACCGCGCAGGGCCGGAACCCCGCGGAACCCGCGCCGCCTCCGGCGGAAACGCGACCGGACGGGCACCGCACCGGAGCGGGAACTTCCGGATCCGCCCTTCCCACTCCCCGCGCATTGTCTCCGGCGACCAGCCACAGTGGACTCCTGTTATGGTCTGCGGTGACCACGTCCCGTTTCCAGGAGGAGCCGCCGCGATGGCACAGAAAGTCCTCGTCGAGATGATCGACGACCTCGACGGGTCCGAAGCCGGGCAGACCGTCCCCTTCGGACTCGACGGCGTCCAGTACGAAATCGACCTGTCCGACGAAAACGCCGCGTCCCTGCGCGAGGAGCTGGCGACGTTCATCGCCGCCGCCCGCCGCACCGGCGGACGCAAGACCACCGTGCGGGCCACGGCCGCGCCGACCGCCGAGGAACGCGAACGCTCCAAGGCGATCCGCACCTGGGCCCTCGACAACAACTGGGCCATCGCCGAACGCGGCCGCATCCCGCGCGAGGTGATCGCCGCCTACGAGGAAAGCCAGAAGCAGGAGGCCAAGCCCCGCAAGCGCGCCGCGAAAAAGCGCGCCGGGAAATAGGCCCGGATCCCGGAAGATCATTTCCGGAAAACCGGGCACTTCCCCGCCGGGGTTTCGGCGCCGGGAATCCCGGAACAGTTCGCGGCCTCCGTTCGCGAGAAAAGACCGCCCGGCCGCAGGCGAATGCCTCCGGCCGGGCGGTCTTTTTCCACCGGCCAGGAGCGGATGCCGGTGCACACGAGCGCGGGCGGCACGGCGGGCGTGCGCGGCGCGGGCGTGCGCGGGGCCGGGCACGGCACGGACACGGCGCGGACACAGCGCGGCGCGGCACAGGCGAGCGCGGCGCGGCACGGGCGAGCGCGGCGCGGCGCGGCACAGGCGAGCACGGCGCGGCGCGGACGAGCGCGGTACGGCATGGCACGGCGAGCGCGACACCGCGCGGCGCGGGCGCGGACATGGACAGCGCGGCGCAAGCGAGCGCGGCACGGCACGGCACGGGCACCGGGCAGGCACCGCCGGCACGGCACAGGTCAGCCCGGCACGGCACGGGCACCGGGCAGGCACCGCGCCGCCAGGCCAGCCACATCTCCCCACGCGGGCCCCACCGTGCCCCCACCACCGGCCCTCCCACCCACAGCAGCCGCCTCCGGCCCCGCCAGCCGGGCGAACTCGCCTCGGGGCCGGGCCGGGCAGGAGAAACCCGCTACAGTTGCCGGAGGACTTCTCCAGGGGGTAGGGATGGAGTTTCAGGAAGTCGTGCGGCGCAGGCGGATGGTGCGCAAGTTCACCAGCGAGCCCGTCTCCGAGGACAGCGTCCGCCGGATCATGCGCAACGCGGTGCGCGGGCCGTCCGCCGGATTTTCGCAGGGCCAGGCGTTCCTGGTGCTTCAGGGCGACGACGTGCGCCGCTTCGCCGACACCCTCCGATCGTGGACGCTGGACGAAAGCGCCAAGGCCGCGCCGGTGATCGTGATCCCGTTCTCGGTGAAGGACGCGTACCTCGACCGGTACGCCGAGCCGGACAAGGGCTGGACCGACCGCAGCGAGGACCGCTGGCCGGTGCCGTTCTGGTACATCGACACCGGCATGGCCGTCCTGCTGATCCTGCAGACCGCGGTCGACGAGGGGCTCGGCGCGGTGTACTTCGGCATCGGCGCGGAGGATTTCGACAACCTGCGCGCCGAATTCGGCGTGCCCGCCACCCACGAGCCGATCGGCGCGATCGCCATCGGCCACGACGCCGACGCCAAGATCTCCCCGGGAGCCTCCCCGGCCTCTCGCCGGCGGAAGCCGGAGAGCGAAACCGTCCACTTCGGACAGTGGTAAGCCGCCACCCGCCCGAGGCGCCGAGCCAGCCCCGCACGCCGGTCCGGCGGGCCCGCTGGACACAGTGCCGAGAACGCGCGACGGCACGTCCGGCTGGTTGAGATATCAGCGTGCCCGGCCGTCGCCGGTGAACGCGCCCTCCGCCCTCACCGGCCGTCACCGACGAGCACAGCACCCAGGACACCGCCCGCGCAGCCAGCCCACAGAACCCGAACAGCAACAGCAACAACTCCGCAGCGCACCCCGCCGTCGCCAGTGAACACGCCCTCCGCCCTCACCGGCCGTCGCCGACGAGCACAGCATCCAGGACGCCGTCCGCGCGACTAGCCCACAAACCCGAGCAGCAACGCCGACAATTCCGGAGCATGCCCGGCCGTCGCCGGTGAACGCGCCTTCCGCCCTCACCGGCCGTCACCGACGAACACAGCACCCAGGACACCGCCCGCGCAGCCAGCCCGCAGAACCCGAACAGCAACGGCGACAATTCCGGAGCATGCCCGGCCGTCGCCGGTGAACGCGCCTTCCGCCCTCACCGGCCGTCACCGACGAACACAGCACCCAGGACACCGCCCGCGCAGCCAGCCCACAGAACCCGAACACCAACAGCAACAACTCCGCAGCGCGCCCCGCCGTCGCCAGTGAACACGCCCTCCGCCCTCACCGGCCGTCACCGACGAACACAGCACCCAGGACACCGCCCGCGCAGCCAGCCCACAGAACCCGAACACCAACGGCGACAATTCCGGAGCGCGCCCGGCGGTCGCCGCAACGATTCCGCCGGAATCAGAGCCTGGCGCAGCGAGTTCCGCGCGACGAGGCGACGAGGCGACGCCCCCATGACCTCCCGCCCCCATTCCCTCTTCCTGCCCCGGAAAACCGGATAACCCGAAAATATTTCGAAAATCCCGGAACCCGACCCTCCGGCCGCGGAAAAACCCCGCCCGGCGGGCACAAATCCGGCGGAGCAACTTCGCCCCGGCCGAACAGCGCAACGGCACCGGCCGTCCGCCGCACAGATCGTCTCTGCGACACGAATTCGCGGACAAGACAACAATCCTCCGAAAGTGCCCGCACCGCCGGGAAATAGAACTTGCATATTCCATCCGAAGGAACAGGGTCACCGCAATTAAGGACCAACGAACCTTGACGGCCGCGCCGCGCCGCTTCGAGCGAGGCGAAAACCCATCGGAACACCCGCTCCGCACAGCGACTCCGCACCACTCGTCGTCCCACGGATTTCACCCCCGCGGAGCAGTTCGGCGTGCGCCAACCGGGGAATCCTCCCCCGGAAGCGGGGAAATCCTGGTAACATCGCCCGTGCGGACGATCGCTTTGCGGTAAACGCACGACGACGACCGGACTTCGCCGGAGCCCTTCGCGGACCGTCCCGGATCCGTCGAAAGCCGCCACGGATCGTGGAAAAACAAAGGGCATTCACGGCATTGGTCCTCTTTGTCAGATTAATGACCGTTCACGTGGTCTAGACCGCACACTGAACCGGTGCCGGATTTGTCAACCGCGACTCGCATCGAACAGGTCACGAAATTGTCAACACCGACGTCCGTAGGTTACGTCGGCGTTACATCCTCCGATGATAAGGAATATGGATCTCACCGAGTACCCGACCGCCCGCCCCGGTCCGGCACCCGACACCGGAGAAGCGTTCGCCCAGGTGATGGCCGATGTCACCGGGCAGGAAAACGTGTCGGCCGACAGCAACTTCTTCGCCGATCTCGGGGCCAACTCGCTCGTGCTGGCACAATTCTGCGCACGAGTGCGCAAGCGTGCCGATCTTCCCTCCGTCTCCATCAAGGACATTTACCGGAATCCGACCATCGCCAGTCTCGTGTCGGCGTTGGCCGAGACGGAGGAAGCCCCGGCCGAGGAGCCCGCTCCCGAGCCCGCCGAGCCGGCGCAGCGGGCGAGCCGGCTCGAATACCTCGGCTGCGGAATCCTGCAGACGGTGATTTTCCTGCTTTATTCCTATCTCGTCGCCCAGGTGCTCGGCATAGGCGCCGGCTGGATCGTGACCGGAACCGGCCTGCTCGACTACTATCTGCGCGCGGTCGGTTTCGGCGCGCTGGCGCTGGCCGTGCTGTGCACCCTCCCGATCGCGGTCAAATGGCTTCTCGTCGGCCGCTGGAAACCGGCCGAGATCCGCGTGTGGAGCCTCGGCTACGTGCGGTTCTGGGTGGTCCGCACCCTCGTCCAGCGGAACCTGCTGGTCCCGCTTTTCGTCGGGTCCCCGCTCTACTCGTGGTACCTGCGCGCGCTCGGCGCGAAGATCGGCAAGGGCGTCACGATCTTCTCGCGCCACGTCCCGGTGTGCACCGACCTGCTCACCGTCGGGGAAGGCGCGGTGGTCTGCAAGGACACCTACTTCGCCACCTACCGCGCGCAGGACGGGACGATCCGGACCGGGCCGGTCGCGATCGGCGCGCACGCCTACGTGGGCGAGATGGCCGTGCTCGACATCGAGACCCGGATCGGCGACCACGCCCAGCTCGGGCACGCCTCGTCGCTGCACGCCGGGCAGACCGTCCCGGCGGGGCAGAGCTGGCACGGCGTGCCCGCCGTCCCCGCCGACGTGCGGTACCGCCGGGTCGAACCGCGGGCCTGCGGCAGTTTCCGGCGGGCGTTCTTCGCCGTGCGCCAGGTGCTGACCCTGCTCTTCCTGGCCGCCCCGCTGGTGCTCGGCCTGCTCAGCTTCGTGCTGCTCACGCTGCCGAACCTCAGCCCGGCGCTCGGGCTCGGCTCGGCCGTCATCGACTTCGCCAGCCCGAAGTTCTACGGGAAGGCACTGGTCCTCTCCTTCATCCTGTACTTCGGCCTGCGGCTGACCGGGCTCCTGATCGTCACCCTGCTCCCCCGGCTGCTGAACGTCGCGCTCAAACCGGGCGAGGTCTACCGGCTCTACACCCTCCGCTACACCGCGCACCGCGCGATCCGCGCGCTCACCAACCTGAGGTTCTTCAAAACCCTCCTCGGCGACAGCTCGGCCATCGTGCACTACCTGCGCGTGCTGGGCTGCAAGGTCTCCAAGGAGGAACAGACCGGGTCCAATTTCGGGCTCGAGGAGAAATACGAGAACCCGTACCTGTTCGAGGCCGGGGCGGGCACGATGGTCGCCGACGGCCTCTCGGTGGTCAACGCCGAGTACACCAGCACCTCCTTCCGGCTTTCCCGGGTGCGCGTCGGGGCGCACAACTTCCTCGGCAACCACGTCGTCTACCCGGCCGGGGCCCGGACCGGGGACAACTGCCTGCTCGCCACCAAAGTCCTGGTGCCGCTCGACGGCCCGGTGCGCGAGAACGTCGGGCTGCTCGGCTCCCCCAGCTTCGAAATCCCGCGTTCGGTGGAGCGCGACAGCCAGTTCGACCACCCGAAAACGCCGGAGGAATTCCGGCGCAGGCTGGCCGCCAAGACCTGGCACAACGCCGGGGGCATGCTGCTGTACACCCTGTCGCACTGGCTGTTCTTCTACGGCCTGCTGCTGCTCACCTGGGCCTCGGACGTCTGCTACGACGCCATCGGGGCCCCGCTGTTCGCGCTCGACACGCTCGTCTTCCTCTTGTACGGCATCGGGTATTTCGCCGCCCTCGAACGGATCACGGTGGCGATCCGCCCGCTGCGCCCGCTGTCGTGCTCGATCTACGACCGGCGGTTCTGGCGGCAGGAACGGTTCTGGAAAGCGGCCGCGACGAACGCCCACCTGCAAGCGCTCAACGGCACCCCGATGAAGAGCCTGCTGTGGCGGCTGCTGGGCGTCAAGGTCGGCAAGCGCCTCTTCGACGACGGCGCGGGCATCATCGAGAAAACGCTGGTGCGCATAGGAGACGACGTCACGCTCAACGCCGGGTCCGTCATCCAGTGCCATTCGCAGGAGGACGGCGGTTTCAAGATGGACCGCATCTCCATCGGCAGCGGGTGCACGGTCGGCGTCGGAGCGCTGGTGCATTACGGCGTGACGATGGGCGACGGCTCGACGCTCGCCCCCGACTCCTTCCTCATGAAGGGCACCGAAGTCCCGGAAGGCGCGCACTGGGGCGGAAACCCCGCGCACGAGATCCGGGCGGGCCGCCGCCGGCCGGCGGGGAAATCGTGACGGACCACCGACAACCACGGGAAGGAAAGCCCATGAGAACCGGACTGGGAGCGGTTCGCGAGCATTGGCGAGAGGTACTCACCGCCGGCGGCCGGACCAGCGTCCCGCGCTGGACGCTGGAAGCCGGCCCCGGGATCGGCGACCACGAAACACCGGTCCCCCGGGGGACCGCGGCCGCCCTGCGGCTGCTGGCAGGCCAGCTGCGCGTGCCGCTGAGCGCGGTGCTGCTCGCCGCGCACGCCAAGGTGCTCGCCGCGGTGTCGGGCGAGGCGCAGGTGTGCACCGGCTACGTCGCCGAGCCGGGCGGGGCGCCGCTGCCCTGCCGGCTCAGCACCGAATCCGGCACCTGGCGCGAACTGATCGACCACGCCGCGGAGATCGGCGCCACGACCGCCGCCTTCCGGGACTTCCCGGTCGACGACCTGCGCGCCGAGCTCGGCATCATGACCCCGCCGTTCGAGACGGTGCTCGACCCGACCGGAGCCGCCGGGGACCTGGCCGCGGACACGGTGCTGCGGCTGGACGTCTCGCCGGATCTGGAGACGCTCCGGCTGCGCTTCCGCACCGAGGTGCTGGATTCCGAGGCCGCCGAACGCATTCTCGGCTACCACCTGAGCGCGCTCGCGCTGATCCGCGCCGACGTCTCCGCGCCGCACCGCGAGACGACGCTGCTGTCGGCCGCGGAACTCAAACTGCAGTTGGAAGGGCTCGCCGGACCGCACGTCGAGGTGCCGGACCTGCGCTGCCACGAGCTGTTCGAGCGCAGCGTCGCCCGGAATCCGGACGCGATCGCCGCGGTGCACGGCGACCGGCGGTGGACGTACCGGGAGCTCAACGGGCGCGCCAACCGGCTGGCGCGGGCGCTGGTGGCGCGCGGGCTGCGCCGCGAGGGCGTCGTCGCGGTGGTGACCGAGCGCAATCTGGACTGGATGGCCGCCGTGCTCGCCGTGTTCAAGGCGGGCGGCGTCTACCTGCCGATCGAGCCGCATTTCCCGACCGACCGCATCGCGACCACGCTGCGCCGCGCCGGCTGCGAACTCGTGCTGACCGAACCGGGCAGCACGACGACGCTGCGCAAGGCCGTCGAATCGCTGCCCGGCGTGCGCACGCTGTTCGTGGACGCCGCGTACGAGGAGGACCACTCCGAAGACGACCTCGGCGTCGCCGTCGATTCCGGCCAGCTCGCCTACATCTACTTCACGTCGGGCTCCACCGGCGAGCCGAAGGGCGCGATGTGCGAGCACGCCGGGATGGTCAACCACCTCTGCGCCAAGATCAACGACCTCGGCATCACCGAGGATTCGGTGGTGGCTCAGGTCGCGCCGCAGTGCTTCGACATTTCGTTGTGGCAGCTGGTTTCCGCGCTCGTGGTCGGCGGGACCACGCTCCTGATCGACCAGGACGTGATCCTGGACGCGGACCGGTTCGCCGCCCGGCTCGGCAGCGGCGGGGTCACCGTGCTGCAGGTCGTGCCCTCCTACCTGGAGGTCCTGCTCTCCGCGGTCGGCAAGAACCCGGTCGCGCTGCCGGACCTGCGCTGCGTTTCGGTGACCGGCGAGGCGCTCAAGACCGAGCTGGCGCAGCGCTGGTTCGCCGCGATGCCGGACGTCAAGCTGGTCAACGCCTACGGCCTCACCGAAACCTCGGACGACACCAACCACGAGGTGATGGACCGCGCGCCGACGCGGGAACGGGTGCCGCTCGGGCCGCCGGTGCAGAACGTGCGGGTGTACGTGGTCGACGAGCAGCTCCAGCCGGTCCCGCTGGGCGCGCCCGGCGAGATCGTGTTCTCCGGGGTGTGCGTCGGCCGCGGCTACGTCAACGACCCGGAGCGCACCGCGCGCGCCTTCACCACGGACCCGCACCGACCGGATTCGCGGCTCTACCGCAGCGGCGACCACGGCCGCTGGCTGCCCGAGGGCAAGCTGGAATTCCTCGGCAGACGCGATTCGCAGGTCAAGATCCGCGGTTTCCGGATCGAAATCGGCGAAATCGAGAACACGCTGCTGCGGGTGCCCGGCGTGCGCGACGGCGCGGTGGTCGTGGCCGACCGCGGCGGGCAGAGCAAGCGGCTGGTCGCGTTCTACTCGAGCCGCGAACAGCTCGACCACGAGCTGATGCGGGAGCACCTCGCCGCCGCGCTGCCGGAGTACCTGCTCCCGTCCGCGTTCCACTGGCGGCAGCGATTGCCGTTGACCGCCAACGGAAAGATCGACAAGAAGAACCTCGCCGCGCTGGCCGTCGAACTCGACTCGGCGGAAGAGCAGTACGACGCGCCGGCCACCGGCACCGAGGAGCGGCTCGCCGGGGCCTGGGCGCAGGTGCTCGGCCTGCAGGCGGACCGGGTCGGCCGCCGCGACCATTTCTTCGACCGGGGCGGCACGTCGCTGTCCGCGGTGAAACTGGCGATCGCGCTCGACCGCGCGGTCTCGATCAAGGACGTCGCCAAGCACCCGGTGCTCGCCGACCTGGCCGCGCTGATCGACAGCCGGTCCGGCTCCTCGTCCCCGACCTGACCCCCGAACCGCGGAAATCGAAAGGATTCCCCGATGTCGTTGTCCAAATTCCTGCCCAAGACGTCCCCGCCCGAGCCGGAGGTCCGCCCCGGGCTGCCCGCCGTGCTGCGAGCCGAGGCGGGCGGCGACCCGGCCGGCTGGGCGAGCAAGCACCGGGAGACGGTGCGAAGACTCGTCGCCGAACACGGCGCGGTGCTCGTCCGAGGTCTCGGGCTCTCCGACCGGACCGCCGTCGCGGCCGTGTTCGGGAGGCTGACCGACCTGCTGACGACCGAGCGGGAGGCGTTCGCGCCGCGCACCGCCTATCCCGGCGGGGTGCACTCCTCGACGGAATGGCCGCCGAACCAGCCGATGTGCATGCACCACGAACTCAGCTACACCCTCGAATTCCCCGGCCTGCTGCTCTTCGCCTGCGTGACCCCGCCGACCTCCGGCGGGGCCACCGGGGTCAGCGATGCGACCGCCGTGCTGGCTTCGCTGCCCGCCGACTTGCGCGCGCGGTTCGAACGCGACGGCTGGCTGCTCACCCGCAGCTTCAACGACGAGATCGGGGCCTCGGTCGCCGAAGCGTTCGGCACCGAGGACCGCTCCGCGATCGAGGACTACTGCCGCGCCAACCGGATCGAGTTCGAGTGGCAGCCCGACGGCGGCCTGCGCACCCGGCAGCGCCGCCAGGCGATCGTCGGGCATCCGGTCACCGGGCGGCCCTGCTGGTTCAACCAGATCGCCTTCCTCAACGAATGGACGATGGCCCCCGAGGTGCACGAGTACCTGGTCGACATCTACGGGGCCGAGGGGCTTCCGTTCAACACGCGCTTCGGCAACGGCGACCCGATCGGCGAGGACGTCGTGCAGTTGCTGAACGAGGTGTACGAGGACCACACCGTCCGCGAACCGTGGCAGGCGGGAGACCTGCTGCTGGTCGACAACGTCCGCACCGCGCACAGCCGGGACGCCTACGAGGGCCCGCGCGAGGTGCTCGTCGGGCTGGCCGACCCGGTGCGGCTTTCCGACTGCTCGCTCGCTTCCGAGGGGGAAAACCTGTGACCACGCAAGCAACCGCTGCCGAATCCGCGTCCGCGGGGCCGGCGGCCGTCCCGCCGTTCGCGGTGATCTCCGGCGCCCAGGTGCAGCGGGCGCTGTCCGGGCGCGAACGCGAGATCGTCGACCTCGTCGAAACCGCCTACCGGGTGCACGGCTCCGGCGATTCGGTCAACCCGCCGTCCTATTTCCTGCGCTTCCCCGACCGCCCGGCCGACCGGATCATCGCCCTGCCCGCCTCGCTCGGCGGGAAGACGAACGTCGCGGGCCTGAAGTGGATCTCCAGCTTCCCGGGCAACGTGGCCGCCGGGATCCCGAGGGCCTCGGCGGTGCTGATCCTGAACGACCTCGCGACCGGATACCCGTTCGCCTGCCTGGAAAGCTCCATCATCAGCGCGACCCGCACGGCCGCGTCCGCCGCGCTCGCCGCGGACTGGCTCAGCCGGACCCGCGAGCGGCCGCGGCGCGCCGGGTTCTTCGGCGCCGGCCTGATCGCCCGCTACCTCCACACCTTCCTCGCCGGGACCGGCTGGGAGTTCGACGAGATCAACGTGCACGACCTGCACCCGGACAGCGCCGCCGGGTTCCGCGGCTACCTGGAGCAGTCCGGGTTCGCCGGCGAGATCAGCGTGCACGAGACCGCCGAGGGCCTGATCCGCGACAGCGATCTGGTGGTCTTCGCGACCATCGCCGGCGAACCGCACGTGCACGATCCCTCGTGGTTCTCGCACCATCCGCTGGTATTGCACGTTTCCTTGCGCGACCTGGCCCCGGAAGTCCTGCTGGCGTCGGCGAATTTCGTCGACGACGTCGACCACTGCCTCAAGGCCAACACCTCGCCGCATCTGGTCGAACAGCGCACCGGCAGCCGCGATTTCCTGGACGGCACCCTGGACGACGTGCTGACCGGCCGGGTGAGCCCGCCCGCCGACCGGACGGTGGTCTTCTCCCCGTTCGGGCTCGGCGTCCTCGACCTCGCGGTCGGGGCCTTCGTCCACGAGAGAGTGTCCGGCTCCGGCGGACTGCACGTCATCGAGGACTTCTTCCACGAACTGCGCCGGTATGGCTGAGCGCCGTCCGCCACTGAGCTTTGCCTGAAGGGGAGAAAACTGTGCGAGTCATCACCGTTCCCGAAGCTTTCAACGAGGAGGCGCTCTACGTCGACCTCCGCTGGAGCTTCGGTTATTCGCTCTACCTCAAATGCGAGGGGTTCAATTTCGCGGGCTCCATCAAGCTGAAGGCCGCGACCGAAATGGTCGACGCGGCCGAACGCGACGGCCTGCTGCGGCCGGGCTCGATCATCGTCGAATCGTCGTCGGGCAACCTCGGCGTCGCGCTCAGCATGATCGCCGCCAGCCGGGGGTACAAGTTCCTGTGCGTCACCGATTCCCGCTGCAACCTGGCGACGCGCCGGGCCATCGAGGCGCTCGGCAACGAGGTGCACATCATCACCGAACCCGATCCGGAAAGCGGGTTCCTCGGGGCGCGCATCGGCCACGTGCGCATGCTGTGCGCCTCCGACGAGCGCTACGTATGGCTCAACCAGTACACCAACCCGGACAACTGGGGAGCGCATTTCCACCGCACCGGGCCGGAAATCGCCGCCGCGTTCCCGAATCTCGACGTGCTGTTCGTCGGCGCGGGCACCACCGGCACGCTGATGGGCTGCGCGCGGTTCTTCCGGCAGTGGCACCGGCCGGTGCGGATCGTCGCGATCGACAGCGTCGGCTCGGTGACCTTCGGCGGACCGGCGGGCAGGCGGATGCTGCCCGGACTGGGCACCAGCGTGCGCCCGGCGATCCTCGACGAGTCCTATGTGGACGACGTGGTCCTGGTCGAGGAGCCGGATTCGGTCCGGGCGTGCCACCGGCTGGCGCGCAACGGGTTCCTGTTCGGCGGTTCGACCGGGACGGTGGTCAGCGGCGCCACGAGCTGGCTGTCCGAACACGACGCGCACCACCTGACCGCGGTGGCCGTCGCCCCGGACCTCGGCGAGCGCTATCTCGACACGATCTACCAGACCAACTGGCTGCAGGGCATCTACGGCGAGGACGTGCTTTCGCCGCGGACCCGGCAGTCCGTCTGATCCGCCCGTTGCGGGCCCCGCCGCTCCTGCTGGGCTCGGCGACGGGACGAACGTGAGGGGAGCCCGGAGAGGGTGGGGTGGAACCTGGTGGCCGGTTCGGTGTGTCGGCTGTGGTAGCCGGTCTGGCGGGGTGATCATCGGGCCGGGTGCACAAACCGGCCTGTGACTCGTCGTTGACGGATGCGCGGTGGGCGGTGGTGGAGCCGCTGCTGCCCACAACGCATCCGAGCCTGGGCGGGCGGCCGCGGGTGCGTTCGCGGCGGTGCCGCGCAACGCCGAGGTGGACTAACCACCCAGGTTCCACCACACCCCCTGAGGGAATCCGGTTCTCTCAGGGCTCCCCTCGCGGACGCCGGTCGGGCCGAAGCTCCCGGCGGGATCAGACCTTCTTCTGCCATTCCTCCCAGCTGAAGCGCCAGTCGGTCCAGCCGTCGCCGGGTTTGAGGTCCACGCCGGTGTCGGTCACGACCACGACGTCCCCGCGATGGGAGTTCTCGTAGAACCATTTCGCGTTCTCGACGCTCACGTTGAGGCAGCCGTGCGAGGTGTTGGTGCGGCCCTGCTGCCGGACCGACCACGGCGCGGAGTGCAGGAACTGGCCCGAGTTGGTGAGCCGCAGCGCGTACTTGACCGTGGTGCGGTAGCCGCCCGGCGAGTCGGTCGGCACGCCGTACGTGCTGGAGTCCATGGTGTAGGGCGACTGCACGGTCATGATCAGCATCGTGCCGGAGACGCTGCGCGCCGACGGCTTGCCGAGGCTGACCGGGGACGTCAGGACCAGCTGGCCGTCCTTGTAGGTCCGCATCTGCTTTTCGTGGTCGGACACCTTCGAGATGATCGACGGGCCGGTCTTGAAGGTAATCTTGCGGTCGGCCTTGCCGAACACCCCGTTGCCGAGCGCGCGGCCGGCGATCTTGATGTCGAGGGTGATCGTGGAGTACGCGGGCCAGTATTCCTTGGTGCGGTAGTGCACCTCGTCGTCGCCGAACCAGCGCCACGCCCCGGTGGCGGGCTTGTCGGAGGTGACGGTGAGCATCTTCTCGGCGGCGGCCTTGTCCGCGACCGGCGCGGAGAACTTGACCGTGATCGGCATGCCGACGCCGGTGGTCTCGCCGTCGAGCGGGATCACCGACGGGTACGCCTGCGCCCGGGCGGTCGCGGTGGTGAAGGTGCTCGTGCGGGTCACCGGGGCGCCGTCCGCGCCGACCGAGCGCGCGGTCAGCGTGTACTTCGTGCGGTATTCCAGGGGCTTGCTGCTGGTCCAGCGCTGCTTCGCGGCATCCATCCCGCCGGGAACCGCGGTGCCGTCCGCGGCCGCGAGGGTGACCTCGCTGAGCGTGGACCCGCCGGCGGTCGCGGTGACCGGTTCGCCGGGCGCGACGTCGTTCGAGCCGTCCTTCGGCCCGAGGTCGAGGGTCGCGGGCGCCGGAGCGGCGGCGGTCTTCTGCCCGCCGCCGGTCGCCGGCCCGGGCTCCGGTGCGGCCGTGCAGCCCGCCGCCAGCGCCAGCCCGGCGAGGATCCCCGCGACGATCTGCGTTCTTCTCCCCAGCACCTGCATCTGCCCCCGTTCGCGATTACTACCGGACATAGTAGTCATACCGGTCAGGCGTGAAGCAGAGCGGGAGCCGCCGTCCAGGCCCCGGCGACGATCAGGGCCGCGGCCGTGCTCACCGGGAGCAACGCCGCCGCGTGCGCGAACTCGACCAGCCGGTGGCGCCGTCCGCGCAGTTGGGGCCGTTCGTGGTCGACGACCGCGGCGAGTTCGCGCTGCGAAGGTCCTTCGCGAGCCCCTCGGAAAGCACGACGAGGCCGGGCTTGCCCTCGAGTTTCTCCTCCGGCGGCAGCCATCACAGCCCGGCCCGGGCGTCCAGCCGCAGCCGCGCGACCAGCCTCCGCGCCGCCTCGCCCCCGGGTCCGAAGATCGCCGCACCGATCCCGGCAGCGATCATGCTGCCCCGCAAGACAAAGCGGAGCGACGCGGGCATCCGCGCCCGCAACACCCGACCGTCGCGGTGGCCACGACGAGCGCTGCGGAGACGATCACGAGCGCTTCTGCAGCCCGCGCCGCAACGCTTCCCGCTCCCCCTCGGACGCCGACCGCGCGAAATGCAGCAGCACTCTTTCCGGCTCGCCGACGTCAGCGAGCAGATTCCGCATCGCGCGTGCCGCGGCTTCCTCTCGCGAAACCGTCGGCGTGTAGCAGTAAGCGCGGCTGCGTTTTTCGCGGTCTGCCCAGCCTTTGCGGTGCAAATGGTCGAGCACGGTGAGGACCGTCGTGTAGGCCAGGCCCCGGTTCAGCTCCTCCAGCACTTCGCGGACCGTGCGCGCCTCGCCCGCGCGCCACAAGACGTCCATCGCCGCCGATTCCAGCTCGCCGAGTCCCTGCACGCCACGCATCCTAGGGCTCGCTCATTCCGCGTCTTCGGCGGTTGTTTCCCCGCTCTCCGGCTCGGCCGGCGGACGACGGCGGGCCGGGTCGCGGGCCTGCGCGACGCCGATCGCGGTCAGCAGGATCGCGAGCACCGCGAAGACGGCCAGCAGGGTCCAGCCCCGCCCGCGGCCGGGTCCGCACGCAGGCGGTTCCGTTCAGCGCCGTCCGGTGAACCGGTACGTCGGGCCGTGCGCCCGCTCGCAGTGCTCGGCCCGGTCCTCGTCCGCGTGATTCACCTGCAGCGTCGTGCGGTCGAACCGGTGCCGGGACCGCATGATCTCCTCGATCCCGGCCCGCACCGCGTGACAGCCGGCGGCGGGCCGCACCAGCACGTGCGCGGACAGCGCCGGCTCGCCCGAGGTGATCTGCCAGATGTGCAAGTCGTGCACCTGCACCACGTCCGGGACGGACGCCACCTGCTCCCCGACCGCTTCGGGGTCGATCCCCGCGGGCGCGGCCTCCAGGAAGATCCGGCCCGATTCGCGGACCAGCCCCCAGCCCGCCTTGGCCATCAGCGCGGCGACGACCAGCGCGGCGATCGCGTCGGCGCGCGCGAACCCGGTCCACCACACGATCGCGCCGGCCGCCGCGGTCGCGATGAAGGCGTACAGGTCGTTGAGGATGTGCTGGAACGCGCCCTCGACGTTGAGGCTCGACCGGTTCGCCCGGCTGAGGCACCAGCTCGCCGCGACGTTCACGACGATCCCGGCCAGCGCCGTCACGAGCACCAGCGCGCCCTGGACTTCCGGCGGTTCGATCAGCCGGGTCACCGCCTCGTAGAGGAACCACGCCGTCAGCAGCAAGGTGATCCCGTTGGCCTGCGCGGAGAGGATTTCCGAGCGCTTGAGCCCGTAGGTGTACCCGCCCTTCGCCGGACGCGCCGCCAGCCGGATCGCGACCAGCGCGAGCACGATCGACGCGGCGTCGGTCAGCATGTGGCCGGCGTCGTGCAATCGACCGCGGAACTCAGCGAAGGCAGCGAACAGTTCCCGGAATTGCGGAAAACACATCAGGTCCGCGGCAAAATCCGATAGCCGAAACAGTTCGCACATCCCGCCGTCGGGCCGTTGACGCTGACATATCAGGCATTCGACGTACGCAGCGCACCCGGGCAGCAATTGATCGTGTATCAGGCCGAGCCGGGCAGCCGCAGCGCTGAGGCACTCTCATTGCTGCGAAGCATTCCGTTGCGGGTCAGCGGGAAAGCCGACCGATAAGCACGTCCAGATCCGACCGGAAAGCCGTGAACCAGATCCGGTAGCCGAATCGGCGCGCCGTCCGGAATGCACGGGCAAAACCCGCGTGCGCGATTTTGGCCTCGTCCGCCGTCTCGGCAAGCGCTTTTCGATACGGCTTGCTCCCGCGCTGCAGCGGCACGTCGGACAGGATTGTCCGGTCCGCGGGAACACGCTCGGCAAGTTCGCGCACATCAGCCCGGAATTGCCCGAGGGGCACGCGGGCGATGGCGTCTGCCGAACCCGCCGCCACGAGCACCGCGGCCAGATCGGCCCGGTGCAGCTGGTCCAGGACGGTCGCGACTGTGCCGCCGCCGGTCGGCAAGTTGGTCAGGTGCACCGGTCGGCCGGTGCATTCACCCAGTATGTTCCGATCCGCGCGACCAAACTTTCCTCCGGCCGCCGCGCACCGATGCCCATCGCGGCGGAATAGCCGAACGCGACTACGCGAAGTGCGTTGGGAGGCAAGGGTTCCGCCGCTCGGGCCGCCCAATACCGCGGGTACGTCCTGGTCTGCCGCCACAGCGCCAGCAATGTGATGATCTCGGCGAAGACGAGCGCACCGACGGCCATTCCGGCCGATCGCCGCGAAATCCGTTTCATCGCCGCTAGATTCCGGCGAATGCGATTCCTGCGCGGCACTCCATCGAACAACCACCATTCGAACCCCGGCCCCAGCGTGTTTCCGACTCTGCTCGGAAACCGCGGCCGCGGACGTGCGCTCGGAATCTCGCCCTTGCGGCAAGGCGTGCGGCGCAGCCGGGCCCGTGTTCCCACGAAGCAGGTCCGTCCGCCCCGCACGCCGGCCGCCGGGGAGCGCGCGGTGCCCGAGCGCACATTCGCGCGCTTGCACCGGCGGCCTCCGGCCGGGGTCGTGCCGCCCGGGGGAAAGCGGCGCGGGGCCCGGCCGGGGCCTCGGCGGGTTACTTCGTGACGATCTTCTGGCCGACCAGGATCAGGTTGGCGTCCGGGATGTACTTCGCGTTCAGCTGCTGCAGGTGCTGCCAGCCGCCGTCGACGCCGAGGTTCTTCGCGATTCCGGAGAGGGTGTCGCCGGCCGCGACGGTGTAGCTGCCGTCCGGGTTGGAGGCCGGCGCGGCGTGCTTCGGCGCGGACTTGACCTTCGCCTCGGCCTTGACCTCGACCTTCGGCTTCGCGACCGCGGCCTCGACCTCGGCGGAGCCGCCGGAGGTGTCGCCGCCGAAGTCCGCGTAGCTCGCCGGGCCGGAGCCGCCGCGGCACTGCCACGGGGCCGAACCCTGCTTCGCGTAGATCCGGTCCGCGACGATCTGCTGCTGCGCGGGCGTGGCCTTGTCGGCCGTCGGGGCGAACTGGCCGCCGCCGTTCGCGAGCCAGGTCTTCGTGACGATCTGGAACAGGCCGGCGGGGCGGCCCGCGCGCTGGCCCGCGGCGGTGTTGTTGACCGCCTTCGGGTTGCCGCTGCTCTCGCACTTGACGATGCCGGCCTGCCCCGGGAAGGCGTTGGCCGTGCCCGCCCCGGCGAGGCCGATGCCGCCGAGGGTGGCGCCCGCGAGAGCCGCGGTCGCGCCGGTGCGCTGGAGAGCTGTCTTCGTCTTGCTGGGTTTGCTGTGCCGTCCCACGGTGGGTGGGGCTCCTTCGCTGTCTCACCGCGGCGCCGTCCTCGTGCCTGACCCAGGCAGCGAGCCTCGACGGCACGCGGCGGCTTCGGGTCGCTGATCCTCGGGGTAGATCGCAGGTCACCGCGAAAGCGCGAGAAGATTACGAAACGGAAACGGCAGGTGTACAGCAGCAGTGGCATCGGCCACAGACCGCCGCAGCGCGTAGCAGTCAGACGACAGTGCGTCATGCCCGTGATCGGACACTTGGTGAGTAAATCACGGCTCAACCATAAGCTTTACCTTCGACTCATTGCGCCTCGTCAGACTCGTGGGAAACTTTCGTACTGGCACACATATAAGTACCTTACTGACCTTAACCAGATAACGGCCGAGATAAACCTCGGTTCCACGGACCTTGTTCACTCCGCACTGCGACACCCGGCCCGGCCGCGCACGTCCCACCGGACCATGCCCGCTCCCCCGGCCGCCGCCTCCCGCGAGCGGCCCGCGCCACCGGACCAGTGGTCCGGACCACTGTTATGGTCTGGACCACTCGCCCAGCCGCCCCACCGCCGGAAACCGCAGTCCGCCGCCCGCCGTCGGCGGAAACTGCACCAGAGACCGGCCCCGAACGGCAAAAAGACCCGAAAACCCCGGAAAGTCCCACATTTCTCCCGCTCGACATATCCTCGAATCCCGCGCGCAACCCTCGCGAAAACATCCCACCATGCGGCCTTCCGCACCGATTCACACACCGGAAACGGACGGTGAATATTCACGTTTCGTTTCGCGGCGCCGAGAACGCCGTTGCCGCTTCAGTCGTTCGGCCCAGTACGGCGAACTCCGCGAAATCGCCGCGTTCACTCTCCCGGCGCATTGCCTTGCCTTGTCTTGGCCGGTTCTTTTCTTTCCGCGGCCGGACGCCGCCCGGCCGCGGGCGAACCTCCGTTCGGACGGATCCGGCTGCGCTACGCTGTGCCCCGCGGCATTCCAGCGAGATCGGCCGGGGAGGGCCGAGCCCCGGCGCGGCCTTCCCCCGCCTCCGCTGCCGGCACACCGTTTTCTCACCGCAGACCGTTTTCCGGCGGTCCGCGAATCCCTGCGAAAAAGAGGAGGAGTGCATGACGGACTCGGCGCCGGAAGCGCGGCGCGACGTCGGCGGAACGCATCCGGGAACCGGAGCGATCCGTTCCGGCGAAGGCAACGCATTACCGCGGCAAACGGGAGAACGACCGCTCCGTTCGTTCCGGCAGAAGCGCGTCCGGCGGACGGCGGACAGCAGCAGGGCGGTTTCGGCCAGGGCGACCAGGGCGGCTTCGACCAAGGCGGCCACCACGACGGCTTCCAGCAGGGCGACCAGGGCGGCTTCGACCAAGGCGGCCACCACGACGGCTTCCAGCAGGGCGACCAGGGCGGCTTCGACCAAGGCGGCCAGCACGACGGCTTCCAGCAGGGCGGCCAAGCCGGTTTCGACCAAGGCGGCCAGCAAGACGGCCAGGACGGCTTCGACCAGGGCGAGCAGGCGGCTGCCAGCAGGGCCCGGCCGCGCCACCACCACTGTCAGGGGAGAACAGGCCAGATGACCACCCTCGAGCATCCCGCGCCGCTCACCGGCCCCGCCGTCTACTGCGATCTGCCCGGCCCGCGCTCGGCCGAGTACCTCGCCCGGCAGGACCGCCGGGAGCCGAACGCCCGCGGCGGCCCGCGGCGGCTGCCGATCGCGATCACCGAGGGCTCGGGCAGTTTCGTGCGCGACGCCGACGGCAACGTCTTCATCGACTTCCTCGCCGGGGCGGGCGTGCTGTCCCTCGGGCACAACCATCCCGAACTGGTCGCGGCCATGACCGCGCAGCTGAGCAAGCTGACCCACGCGCTGGACTTCGCCACCCCGGTCAAGGACGAGTTCTCCGAGGCCCAGCTCGCGATGCTGCCGGAGGCTCTGCGCTCGAGAATGAAGCTGCACTTCTGCGGGCCGGCCGGGACCAACGCGGTCGAGGCCGCGCTCAAGCTGTGCAAGACCGCGACCGGACGCGGCGGAGTCGTGTCGTTCCAGGGCCGGTTCCACGGCAGCGCGCACGCCGCGCTCGGCCTGACCGGGCCGTCCGGATCGCGGCCCGGCGCGACCGCCCTGCCCGGCACGCAGTACCCGCCGTACTCGTCATGCCCCCGCTGCCCGGCCGGGCGCGGCGGCGAACCCTGCGCGGCGACCTGCCCGGACCTGCTCGAACGCTCGCTGCACGACCCCGACGGCGGCCTCCCGCTGCCCGCGGCCGTGGTGCTCGAGCTGGTGCAGGGCGAGGGCGGCGTGGTCCCGGCGCGGGCGGATTTCGTGCACCGGGTGCGCGAGCTGACCCGGGAGCTGGACATCCCGCTGATCGTCGACGAGCTGCAGACCGGCTGCGGCCGGACCGGGACCTGGTTCGCCTTCGAGCGCTACGGCATCGAACCCGACGTGATCGTCGCGTCCAAGGCGCTCAGCGGGATCGGCTCGCCGGTCTCGCTGATCATCTACGACGAGCGCCTCGACAGCTGGGCCCCGCGCGCGCAAGCTGGCGCGTTCCGCGGCAACCAGCTCGCGTTCGCCGCGGGCGCGCGGGCGATCCAGGTCGTCAACCGCGACAGCGTGCTGGACAACGTCGTCGAGCGCGGATACCAGTTCGAGGAATTGCTTTCCCCGCTGGCCAGCCATCCGTGGGTGACGGACGTGCGCGGCACCGGGCTGATGTGGGGCCTCGAGCTGACCGACCCGCGCACCGGGGCGCCGGCGTCGGAACTCGCGCTGGCGGTGCAGAACCACGCGTTGCGCCGAGGGCTCATCGTCGAACTGGGCGGCCGCGGCGACAGCGTGGTCCGGTTGCTGCCGCCGCTCAACGTCGCCGCGGACGTGGTGCGCACGGCCGCCGGAATCCTGCTGGCCGCGCTCGACTCCGCGACCCGGGAGGCACGCTGACTCCGCGGCGCGCCGCCGCCCGGGGTCTGGCGACGGCGCGCCGCGGTTCTTTCCGGCGGACGACGGCGAAACCGCGGCTCCGGAGGAAACACAGAAATTCGGGTGGCGGGAACAGGGTGCGCGGCTGAACCCGTCGGCGTTGCCCGCCAACGGGATTCCAGGCGAGCCTCGCGGGACGCCCGGTCAGAAGCTGAACCACTGCGAGGACACCAGCACCAGTCCCAGCGAGCACACCGCGACCACCACGAGCCCGAGCGCGGCCACGAGCAACGGCCGCCACCCGCTGCGGGCCATCTGACGCAGGTCGAAGTTCAGGCCCACTCCGGCGAAGCACAGCAGGAACGCCCACTTCGACAGATTCCCGAGATTGGCGACCTCCGCCTTGGTGAACACGTGCGCGGTCGCCAGCGCGGAGACCGCGATGAAGCCCAGCACGAACTTCGGGAAAGTGCGCCACACAAAGCCCGCGCGGCCCTTCAACCCGCCCGCGACCGCCTTGCCGCCGCGCGTGGACCAGTACGCCGCGTAGCCGAGGACGACCAGGCCGATCAACGCGTTCCGCGTGCTCTTCACCGCGACGGCCACGTCCTGCGCGTGCGGGGAGTACGCCGCGCCGGTCGCGGTCGTCTCGGCGGTGTTGTCCACCGCGAGTCCCGCCCAGAGGCCGAATTCGGTGTCGGTCAGGTTCAGCGCGTGCCCGATCGCCGGGAAGGTGAACAGCGCGACCGCGCCCAGCGCGAGGATCGCGGCGATGGCGTAGCCGGAGTCCTCGTCGTCGGCGTCGATGGAGCCGCGGCCGGCGATGATCGCGGACACGCCGCAGATCGAGGTGCCGATCGCCAGCAGCGACGAGAGTTTTCCGCCCAGGCCGAAAGCCTTGCCCACCACCAGAATCACGGTCGTCGCCACGGCCATGTCGACCAGGATCAGGCCCAGGCTGAACCCGCCGAGCTTGGCGAGGTCGCCCAGCACGAACCGGGCGCCGAGCAGGACGATGCCGGTCTTCAGCCAGAACTCGTAGGTCCCGACCCCGGGCCGGAACAGCGCCGGGATGCCGATCGTGTTGCGGATGACCAGTCCGAGGACGATCGCCCACAGCACGTATTCGAGGTCCGGCAGCGCGGTCCCAGTCGCGTGGCCGAGGCTGCGGATCCCGTTCTGCGCCAACGTTCCCACCACGCCCACTGCTGCTAACAGCAGAAGCCCCGGCAGATATCTCAGCACCGCGGGCACCGTGCGGCGGCCTTCCAGCGCGGCGGTCATTTGACCAGGAAGGGAATCGTCGGCAGCACGCCGAACGCGGCCAGCGCCACCAGAACGGCCGCGACCAGCACCGCGGCCCAGTCGGCGCCGATCCGCGCGGCGCCTCGCGGCTTCGCATCTGAACTCATGACCGCAGGACTGTAGGCCGCCCGGCCGCGCCGGTCCGCCACGTCCACCAGCTGGGACAGCCTCCCTTGTGGACACCGGCGGAACAACACCGCACCCGCCGCCCACATCCTGAGCGGCGGTGCGGCGCGCCCCGCATTCCGGCTACCTGTGGCACAAACGAATCGAGGGCCCGCATGAGTACATCGAAAACCCTGCACCTCGCGGTCGAACTCGACAGCGACGGAGCAGCACCGGAAACCGGCCCGCGCGCACTGGCGGACGTCGTCGCCGACGCCGAACGGGCCGGGTACGCGTTCGCCACCTTCGACGACGCACCCGTCCCGCCCGCCAGCGGATTCCGGATCGACGCGACCGTCCGCGCCGCCTATTCCGCCACCGAAACGTCCCGCCTCGGCTTGGTGCCGACGTCGCACGTGCTCACCGCCGAACCGTTCCACCTGGCCGCGCAGCTGGCGAGCCTCGACCACGCCACGCACGGCCGCGCCGGCTGGATCGTCGGCGCCGCCGCCACTCCCGAAGCACTCGCGACGGTGGGCCGCGCCGCGCCGGACGATCTCCGCCAGGAGGTGGCCGACGTCGTCGAAACGGTCCGGCGGCTGTGGGACTCGTGGGAGGACGACGCGGTCATCAAAGACCTCGCCACCGGCCGCTATCTGGACCCGGACAAGGTCCACCACGTCGACTTCGTCGGGAAGACCTTCTCCGTCAAGGGCCCGCTGATCACCCCGCGCCCGCCGCAGGGCAGTGTCGTCGTCCTGGCCGCGGAGGAGTTCGCCGACGTCGTCCGGCCGGACATCGTGCTCACCGGCGATCTCCAGCGGTCTCGCGCGTCCGGCGCTCCCCTGGTGTTCGGCGAGCTGGAAGTCCGCTTCGATTCCGCGGATCCGGTGCCGAACGGCCGCACCCGCTACACCGGGTCTCCCGCCGGGCTGGTCACGTTGCTGGAGGAACTCGACCTCGACGGCGTGCGGCTGCACCCCGGCCCGGCGGACCTGCCGCTGCTGAGCCGGGAAGTGCTCCCGGAACTGCGCCGGCGAGGCCGGCACACCCCGCCGGAACCGGGCGCGACCCTCCGCACGACGCTGGGCCTCCCGCGTCCCGGGAACCGATTCGCCGTGTCGTCGAAGGGAATCGCATGACCGCGCAGCTGCACCTCGGGGTCTTCTACACCGGCGTCGGACCGCAATTCCTGTGGGACGACCCGTCGAACGCGGACCACACCGAGATCGAGACCTACGTGTCCGTGGCCCGCACGATGGAACGCGGGCTGTTCGACGCGTTCTTCCTCGGCGAAGGGCTCCGGGTCCGGGAGAACCGCGGCCGCGTGCACGCGCTCGACGTCGCCGGCCGCCCGGACGCGATCACCCAGCTGAGCGCGCTCGCCGGGGCCACCTCGAAAATCGGGCTGGTCGCCACGCAGAACACCACCTACAACTACCCGGCGGATCTGGCCCGCCGGCTCGCCTCGCTCGACTACGTCTCCGGCGGACGGGCCGGCTGGAACATCGTCACCACCGACAACGCCTGGACCGGAGCCAACTTCCGGCACGGCGGCTGGCTGGCGCACGAGCGCCGCTACGAGCGCGCGACCCAGTTCGTCGAAGCTGCGAAAGCGTTGTGGGCCGGGCCGGTCGAGGCGGACACCGACCTGGTGCGGCTGCGCGCCGAACCGACGGTTCCGCCGCGCCGTCCGGTGCTGTTCCAAGCCGGCGACTCCCCCGGCGGCCGGGAACTGGCCGCGCAGCACGCCGACGTGGTCTTCTCCGCGAACACCGCCTACGACAAAGCCGCGGCCTACGCGGCCGACCTGCGGGCCCGGCTGGTACGCCACGGCAGGCCCGCTGACGCGGTACGCATCCTGCCTGGCGCGTCAGTGGTCCTCGGTGATACTCCAGCCGACGCCGCCGAACGCGCGGAGGAAATCCGCCGCCGCCAGATCAATCCGCAGCGGGCCATCGCGTTCCTCGAGCAGTACTGGGGCCAGGACCTGTCGGCCTACGATCCGCACGGCCCGCTGCCGGACATCGAACCGGTGGAGGGGGAACTCGACCCGTCGCGCGGCACGATTTCGATCGAGCACCGCACCGGGAAGCTCGGACGCATCCGGCAGTGGCGCGATCTCGCCGAAGCGAAGAACCTCTCGATCCACGAACTGGTGCTGGAGGTCGAACCGCGGCACCACTCGTTCGTCGGCACCCCGGCGCAGGTCGCCGACGAATGGGCCCGGTATGCCACCGACCGCGTGGTGGACGGGTTCAATCTCAGCCCGCACCTGGTTCCGGGATCGATCGACGAGGTGGCCGACCGGCTCGTGCCGGAACTGCAGGACCGCGGCGTCTACCGCACCGAGTACACCGGTTCGACCCTGCGCGAACATCTGGAGCTGCCGTGAAGTTCCTGTTGATCACCCTGATCACGCATACGCCCGACCCGGTCACCGGGGAACTCGCCGCGCCCGACGCCCGGCTGCGCGAGGTCGTCGAAAACGCCGAACTCGCCGAGGAACTGGGCTTCGACGGCTACGGCGTCGGCGAGCGGCACGAGCGGCCGTTCCTGTCGTCGTCGCCGCCGGTGGTGCTCAGCCACATCGCCGCCCGCACGCGCCGGATCCGGCTGTTCACCGCGGTCACGACGCTCAGCCTGCTCGCCCCGGTGCGCGCGTTCGAGGACTATTCGATGCTGGACAACCTTTCCGGCGGCCGGCTCGAACTCATCATCGGCAAGGGCAACGGCTCCGCCCAGCGCGAACTGTTCGACGTCACGCCCGAGGACCAATGGGACCGCAACGCCGAGGGCTACGAACTGTTCCGCAAGCTCTGGCAGGCGGACCGGGTCACCTGGTCCGGCCGGTTCCGCCCGCCGCTCACCGCGGCGGAGGTGTGGCCGCGCCCGCTGCAGCAGCCGATCCGCATCTGGCACGGCAGCGCCACGAGCCGCGAATCCGTCGAACTGGCCGCGAAACACGGGGATCCGCTGTTCTCCGCGAACGTGACCAACCCGATCGAACCGTACGCCGAACTCATCCGGCACTACCGGCGACGCTGGGCCTTCCACGGCCACGCCCCCGCGGACGCCGTGGTCGGCGCGGGCACGGCCGGATTCCACCTGGCCAGCCGATCACAGGACGCCCTAGACGCGTACCGGCCGATCTTCGAGGCCCGGCTCGCCCTCCAGCGCCAACTCGGCCAGGAACCGGTTTTCCCGACGCTGGAGGACTTCGTCGAGCGCAGTTCCGCGCTGATCGGCAGCCCTGCTCAGGTCACGGAGAAGGTGTTGAGATATCACGAGCAGTTCGGCCACCGAGTAACGCACCTGTCCGCCGACCGCGACGGCCGGACTCCGCGGGACCACCGCGCGGCGTTGGAGCTGTTCCAGGCGGAGGTGGCACCAGCGTTGCGGCGTGCGATACCAGGGCCGCCTTGGCCGTCGAGCAGTTCGGATGGCTGATATCTCTGTCCCAGCTCCGGAGGCAGCATCGGCCTCCCGGACGGCACGAGAAAAACGCGCGGTGCCAGAGCCGCTCCAGATCGAGGTAGCACCAGCATCGCGACGTGCAATACCAAGACCGCCATGGCCGTCCAACAATTCAGAGAACTGATATCTCTGCACTACCTCCGGCGGCAGCACTGCATCGACATCTCGCGCAGCACAAGGAAATCGCGCGGCACCAGAGCCACCCCCGGCCCAGGCCGAGGTGACACCAGCGTTGCGCCGTGCAATACCAGGGCCGCCCCGGCGTCGAACAGTTCAAAGGGTTGATATCTCTGTCCCAGCCCCGGCAGCAGCATCAACCTCCCGCGCAGCACACGTAAAACGCGCGGTGCCAGAGCCGTTCCAAGCCAAGGTGGCACCAGCGTCGCGCCGTGCAATAACCAGGACCACCCTGGCCGTCCAACAGCTCAGCAGACTGAGATCTCAGCCCCTCAATACCGCTGCCCCGGCTCCAGCAACAACACCGCCAACGCATCCGCGCACCGCTGCGCCCGCGAAAGGAACCACGGCAACCGGTCATCCGTCAACGTGTCCGAAGTGGACCGAAGCGCCAGCGCCGCGTGCACGTGCCCCGAAGCGCGCAGCACCGGCACCGCGATCGTGCGGACCCCGAATGCCGACTCCCCGTCGTTCAGCGCGTAGCCATTCGCACGGACGCGGTCCAGTTCGCCAAGCAGGTCAGCTTTGTCGGTGATCGTGCGCTCGGTGTAGGCCGTCAGCGGCGGCAGGGCGTCCAGGTCGTCCTCGCCCGGCGGCGCCCAGGCGAGGAGGACCTTCCCCAGCGCCGTCGAGTGCAGCGGGCGGCGCAGGCCGAGCCCGGCGGTCAGCGCGACGCTCGATCCGGCCAGGATCACCGCGTCCGTGCCGTTGCGGATGGCCAGGTCCGCGGTGGTGCCGGTGGCCTTGGCGACCTCGGCGAGTTCGTCCGCGGCGAGGTGGATTCCGCGCTGGTAAAGGGAAAGCTGGCCGAGCTCGGCGACCGCGGGTCCGAGCCGGTAGCGCAGACTGCCCTCGGCCAGCGCCAGGAAACCCGTCGCGGCCAGGGTGCGGGCGATCCGGTGTGCGGTCGAGACCGAGAGGTTCATCCGCCGCGCCAGGTCGGAGACGCCGAGGTCGCCCGGGTTGTCCCGGAAGCACTGCAGCATGCCCAGTGCCCTGGTCACCGCCTGCGCTCCGGCGGGCACGGCCTCCGCGTTACCGGCTTTGCTCACCATGTGGCAAGTCTCGCACAGAATCCGGCGGCTAGTACCAGTAGCGGCCACCAGATCTCTCATGATGTGGAAAATATTGTCGGCCCGGCACGGCTCGTGCGACGGTCTCGGCCGTCTCCCCTCCCCACCCGCTGGAGAAACTGTGCCCGCCCTGCCGGAAATCTGGTTCACCCGCTGTCCCGTCCCGACCGCGACCGGGATCGCCGCCGACCGCGGCGAGCTGGCCCGCGAGTTCGCCCCGGATGGCATCCGCGTGCGCGCGTTGCAAGATCTGCCCGCCGACCAGCGGGACGCGCACTTCACCCACGAACTGCCCGGCCTGTTCCGCGAGGGCGGCAACGTGCCGGCGCTCTGGGCCCGTTCGCGCGGCGTCGAGACCCGGCTGATCGCGTTGACCTGGATTGAAGAACGCCAAAGCATCCTGGTGCGCGCCGACAGCCCGGTCGCCGAACCCGCACAGTTGCGCGGGCTCCGGCTCGCCGTGCCCCGGCACGAAATCGCGATCGACTTCTGGCGGGCGATGGCGTTGCACGGCCACGCCGGAGCGCTGTCGCTCGCCGGACTCACCCTCGCCGACGCCCACCTGGTCGACGTGCCCGGTTCGCCGGTCGGGCAATGGGAAGGCGAGCTGGCCGCGTTGCGGGACGGCGTCGTCGATGCCGTTTACGTCAAGGGTGCGGTCGCAGTCGAAACCGCCCGCAGGTTCGGGGCCAAGGTCGCGATCGATCTCGACGCCGTGCCGGACCGCCGCGCCCGGGTCAACAACGGCACTCCGCGACCGGTGACCGTCCACCAGCGACTGCTCGACGAGCACCCCGACGTCGTGGCCCGATTCCTGGCCCTGCTGCTGGAATCCGCCGCATGGGCGGCTGATCGACCAGAGGACGTCGCTCGGATATTACAAAGCGAGACCGGCGCGGGCGCCGAAGGCGTCACCGGTGCGTACCGCCCCGAAACCGCGGCGAACCTCGGCCTCTCGCTGTCCGGCGAACGGCTGTCCTTGCTCGAACAGCAAGAACTTTTCCTGCGGCAGCAAGGTTTCCTCGAACGTCCGGTGGACGTGTCCGCCTGGGCCGCCCTCGAACCGCTGCTCGCCGCCCGCGCGCTCGTCGACCGGCGCGCGACTCCGCCCGTACCTTCGATCTCCCCCGGAGCCCGACCATGAGAATCCGTTCCCTCGCCCTGGCCGCCGCCGCGGTCCTCGCCTTCGCCGGCGTCGCAGCCTGCTCGTCGAGCGCGGCCGACGCGGGCACCGTGAAGGTCCGCATCCCCGACGACAGCAACTCCGGTCTGCTCGCGGTGGGCCGCAAAGACGGTTCGCTGGCCGCCGCACTCGCGAAGGTGCACGCCTCGGTCGAATGGACCGGCACCGCCGGACCGTTCGCGCCAGCCGCGCAGCAGCTCGACGCGAACGCGCTCGACTTCGCGTCCGGTTCTATCACTTCGGCGACCGCGGCGCTCGCGCAGAATCCCGGTTTCAAGCTCTTTTCCGCTACCCAGCCGGACAAACTCGGCGAAGGCATTCTCGTCAAGAACGATTCGCCCATCAAGAACGTGCGGGATCTCGCCGGCAAAAAGGTGGCGGTCTGGCACGGCGGAACGAGCGAATACCTGTTGCTGCAAGCGTTGCGGCAGGCGAACGTGCCGATCGATTCGGTGCAGCGAGTGTACCTGCAGCCCGGCCAGGTCGCGCCGCTGTTCGCGTCCGGCCAGGTCGACGCCTGGTCGACCTGGGCGCAGTTCTCGGTTCCGCGCCTGGCCGACGACGGCGCCCGGTTCCTCGTGACCGGCGGCCAGGTCGGCTCGGAGAACTACGCGGTCTGGGCGGTGCGCACCGGATTCGCCGAGCAGCACCCGGAAATCGTGCGCGCGCTGTACGATTATCTGCGTGGCGCCGGACAGCGGCAGCAGCAGGATCCGGGCGCGTTCCTGAACGTCAAAACCACCACGGGACCGGAAGCTCTTTCCCCGGAACAGAAAAAGGTCGCGGAGTCGATCAACAAAGCGCTGACCCCGACTTCCCCGATCGGCGCGGCGGAACTCGACCGCTTCCACAACGTCGCGCGATTCTTCGCCGAGCAGCACATCACCAATGGTTTCTTCGACGTCAAGCCGTACGTCATCGACGTGAACTCCTTGCCCGGGAGCCCGAAGTGACCGCGACGACCGAAATATCCGTCGCGTCGACGGCCGAGCTCGTCACCCCGGACGCGCCCGCGACCCGCACCCGGCGCCGCGGACTGCGGCTCGCCCTGCGCGTCGTCGGCCCGCTGGTGCTGCTGCTCGCCTGGGTCACCGGGTCGGCCACCGGTCTGCTCAGCCCGACGCTGCTCGCCTCGCCCGGCCAAGTCCTGGCCGCGGTGGGCGAACTGTGGACCAGCGGACAGCTCGGCGACGCACTGGAAGTCTCGCTCGCCCGCGCCGGAGCCGGGCTGGCCATCGGAGTGCTCGTCGGCCTCTCGCTCGGCGTCCTCACCGGTTTTTCCCGGCTGGGCGAGGAATTGCTCGACTCGTCCGTGCAATTGCTGCGCACCGTCCCGTTCCTGTCGCTGGTCCCGTTGTTCATGGTGTGGTTCGGGATCGGCGAAACCGCGCGCGTCGTGCTGATCGCGGTGGCGACGAGTTTTCCCATGTATGTCTCCACTTCCGGCGGAGTGCGCAACGCCGACCGCGGCCTTCTCGAAGCGATGCGGACGTTCGGCATGGGCCGGTTGGCTCTCGTGCGGGAAGTGGTGCTGCCGGGCGCGTTGCCGTCGCTGCTGTCCGGGCTGCGGTTGTCGATGACGCTCAGCGTGATCGCGCTCATCGCCGCCGAGGAGATCAACTCGACGGCGGGCATCGGCTACCTGATGTCGACCGCGCAGGAGTACTCGCGCACCGACGTGCTGACCGTCTGCATCCTGATCTACGCGGTGATCGGCCTGCTCGCCGACGGCGCGGTCCGGCTGCTGGAGCGGCTGGTCATGCCGTGGCGGACCGTCGGACGGGGCGCCCGGTGAACGCGGCGGCCGTGCACCTGCGCGCGCTCGAACGGCGGTTCGGCGACCGCGCGGTGCTGGACAGCCTCGACCTCGACATCCAGCGCGGCGAGTTCTTCGCGCTGCTGGGCGCCAGCGGCAGCGGGAAAACGACCCTGCTGCGGCTGCTGGCCGGCCTCGACCGCGCCGACGGCGGCACGGTGCTGGTACCTCAGATCCGCACGGTGGTATTTCAGGAGCCCCGGCTGGTGCCGTCAAAACGGGTGCTGGCGAATGTCACGGTCGGGATGCCGCGCGGCAGTACCACCCGCCGGACCGGGCTGGACGCGCTCACCGAGGTCGGGCTCGCCGACCACGCCGACGCTTGGCCCGCGACCCTGTCCGGCGGCGAGGCGCAGCGGGTCGCGCTGGCCCGCGCCCTCGTCCGCGAACCCGAACTGCTGCTGCTCGACGAACCGTTCGCCGCGCTCGACGCGCTGACCCGGCTGCGGATGCAAGACCTCGTCGAACAGCTGTGCCGCGTACACCGGCCGGCAGTCCTGCTGGTCACCCACGACGTCGACGAAGCCATCCGGCTCGCCGACCGCATCGGCGTCCTGCGCCAAGGACGCCTGATCACCGACGAACGCGTCGCTCTCGACCGGCCCCGCGACCCGGCCGATCCCGCTTTCGCCGCCCTCCGTTCCCGCCTGCTCGCCGACCTGGGCGTGCACTCGCTCGAGGAGACCTCGCCATGACTGTCCACATCGGAGTCCACCCGCACAACCCGTCGCTGTATCACCTGTCCCGGCTGGGATTCCTCGAAAAGCTGCTGGAGCCGCTCGGCGAGCAGGCCGAATGGCACCGGATCGGCGGGCTCGACACCGCGGCCGCGCTCGCCGGCCGCCGGATCGACTTCGGCGGCACCGGTTCGACCCCGCCGCTTTCCGCCCAGGCCGACGGCCACGACCTCGTCTACGCCGCCGTCTCCGCGCCTCGGCCGGGGCACGGCGCGCTGCTGGTGCGCGAAGACATCCAGACGGCGGCGGACCTGAAGGGCCAGACCGTCGACCTCGCGATCGGCTCGTGGCAGACCCATTTCGTCAGCAAGCTCCTGAGCAGCCACGGACTCGACTACGGACAGGACATCACCGCGCGCCGAGCCGGACCGTCCTCCGCCGACGACCTCCGCGACGGCCGCATCGCCGCGTGGGTGGCGCAAGGCGCGGAACTGTCCGCCGCCCGTCGCACCGGTGTCGGGCGCACGCTGAGCGAAGCCGGAGACGTGATCGCGGACCGCTCGGTGTTCTTCACCCGCCGCGACTTCGCCGACACGCGGCCCGAAATCGTCGGCACCGTCGTGAAAGCACTGCAGCAGGCCGACGACTGGGTTGCCCGGCACCTGACCGAAGCGGCGGACTTCACCGCCCGCGATCAAGATGGCAGCGCCGAGGATTGGCATGCCGCACTGGCCGTGCTGCCATGGCAACTCGAGCCGGTGAGCGACGCCTTCCTCGCCGAGCAGCAGGAAGCCGCCGACATTCTGGCGAAGGCCGGATTCCTGGCGAAACCGATCGAGGTCGCCCAGATCCGGCACGCGGGACTGGACCAGGCCGTCGCGGCGGCACTCGGCGTGAAGGGCTGACCTCGTGACCGAAATCCTGTGGTATCTCATCCCCCGCGAAGGCGCCTATCCGTGGGAGCCCGAAGGACGGCGCGAAGTCGATCTGACATATCTCCAGCAGCTCGGCACCGCGGTCGACCGCATCGGCTTCGACGGAGCGCTGTTCGCCACCGACCTCTACGACGTGTGGCCGCTCGCCAGCGCGCTCGCCGCGGTCACCCGGCCGTCCTTCAAACCGTTGCTCGCCGTGCATCCCGGCCTGATTTCGCCGACGCAGCTGGCGAAAATGGCGTTGACCTTCGAGCAGCTCTTCGGCCGGGACCGGCTGCGCTTCAACGTGGTCAACGGCTCCACCCCCGCGCTGCGGCAGGCCGGGCTGCAGCTGGAACACGACGAGCGGTACGCGCTCAGCGCCGAATACTGGTCGCTGGTCAAACGCCTCACCGCCGGGGAGACGTTCGACCACAAAGGACAGTTCTACGAACTCACCGGAGCCGGACAGGGACTGCGCGAGCTGGTCCCGGACGGCGGCACGCACGTCCCGCTGTGGTTCGGCGGCTCCTCCCCGGCCGGCATCGAGATGGCCGCCGAGCACGTCGACGTGTACCTGACCTGGGGCGAGCCTCCGCATCTGCTCAAGGAAAAGCTGGAGCGGGTCCGCGAGCGAGCCGCCGCGCACGGCCGCGAACTCCGGCTCGGCCTGCGGCTGCACCTGATCGTCCGGGACACCGAGGAGGAAGCGTGGGCCGCCGCCGACCGGCTCCTCGACGTGACGAGCACCAGCACCTACGAACGCATGCTCGGCGACGCGGCCGCCAACGACGGCGAAGGCTGGCGCCGCCAGTTCCGCCAGCACGGCGGCGTCGTCCCGGCCCGCGCGCGGGAACTCGAGGAGCATCCCAACCTGTGGCCGGGCATGGGCCTGTTCCGTCCGGGCCCGGGCACCGCGGTGGTCGGCAGCACGGAGCAGGTGCTGGAGCGGCTGGCGGAATTCCGCGATCTCGGGGTCGACGTGTTCATCCTGTCCGGGAATCCGTTGCTGGAAGAGGCATACCGGGTCGGCGAAACGATCCTGCCGGAGCTGCGCGGATGAGTGCGCCGGCGGCCCGGGACCTCGAGCTGCCTCAGCTCCGAGCCCGCCTCCGCGCGACCCCGGAAGTCGGGTTGCACCTGCCGCGGACCCAGGAAACCGTCCTCGCCGCCCTCGACGGATTACCGCTCGAAATCCGTCTCGGCGACGCGCTCAGCTCCGTGGTGGGGATCGTGCGCGGCGGGTCCCCCGGCCCCACTGTGCTGCTGCGCGCCGACCTCGACGCATTGCCGTTCCCCGGCGGGCCGCGGCATGTCTGCGGACACGACCAGCACGCGGCGATGCTGGTCGGCGCGGCGCGGTTGCTGTCCGCCCGCCGGGACCGGCTGGCGGGCGACGTGCTGCTCATGTTCCAGCCCGGCGAGGAGGGCCACGACGGAGCGCGGCACATGCTCGAAGAAGGTCTCCTCGACGCGACCGGCAGCAACCCGATCGCCGCCTACGCGCTGCACTCCGCCGCTTCGTCCCCGCTGGGCTCCTTCGCGAACACTGCCGGTCCCGCGCTCGCCGCGTCCGGCAGTGTCACGATCACCTTGCGCGGCCGGGGCGGGCACGGGGCCTGGCCGCACCGCGCCGCCGATCCGGTGCCCGCGGCCGGTGCCCTGATCACCGCGCTGTACGCGGTGGTCAACCGGGAGTTCGACGTCCAGGAACCCGTGGTCCTGACCGTCGGCAGCGTCCACGCCGGGACGCAGGCGACGATCATCCCCGCCGAGGCTCAGCTCGACGCGACGCTCCGGGCGATGTCCGACGAAACGCTCGACCGGCTCGCCGCCGCAGTGGAACGCGCCTCGCACGGTGTCGCGCAGGCCCACGGAATCCGCGCCGACACCGCCTACCGGCCCGGCTATCCGGCGACGGTGAACCACGCCGGCGAAGCGGATTTCGTGCGCGCCACCGTGCACGACGTCTTCGGCCCGGAGCGATTCGTCCGCACCACCCGACCCGCGCTGGTGTCCGACGACATCGGCCGGGTCCTGGCCGCCGTCCCCGGAGCGATGACCAGCGTCGGAGCCTGCCCGCCCGGCCGCGATCCCGCGACCGCACCGGGAAACCACGCGCCGGACGCCGAATTCGACGACTCCGTTCTCCCCGACGGCGCCACGCTGCTGGCCGAACTCGCGCAACGGAGGCTCGGATATTCGGTGGACAGCGGCCGCGGCGGCGCGCAAGATCAAGAGACGTGACCGACCTCGCCGCCTTGCCGCTCGCCGATGCCCAGCTGTCCGAAGCCCAGCCGTCCGACGCCGCCGAGCTCCTGGTGCTGCAACGATGCTGCTGGGTCCCGCAGGCGATCGTCAACGACACCTTCGACGTCCCCGCCCTGCACGAGGACCTGGACACCGTGCGCGGCTGGATCGAGACCACTCGCGTGTGGACAGTCCGGATCGGCGGGCGGCTGGTCGCCGCCGTGCGCGCGCACCTCGAGGAGGACCGCTGGGAGATCGGCCGCTTGATGGTCGCGCCCGACCTCGCCGGACAGGGCGTCGGCCGGTGGCTGCTGAGCTACGCCGAACGGCAGGCCCCGCCGCAGGCCGCGAGCCTGGTGCTCTACACCGGGGCGGGCAGCGAGCGGAACCTGACGATGTACCGCCGCGCCGGGTACCAGGTGACGGAACCGCCCGCGAACACACTCGGGAAGCACATTCGCGGGGCGGTTTACCTGACGAAGCGGATCTAACGATTTTCCCTGCGCAGCAAGGCGAAGGCACCGGCGGCGAGGTGGTGGAACCGCTCGCGAAGCCCATTCGCGAAACGGTCTACCTCCCGAAGTGGGTCTAACGCCTTTCCTTGCGCAGCAACTCGAAGGCGCGGACGGCAACCAGGACCGCCAGCCAGCCGTTCGTCGCGGCCAGCCAGGGCAGCAGGAACACGCCCTGTCCGGCCAGCACCGCCCGAGCATCGTGCGCGGCGGAATCGCCCGGAGCCTCGGCCCGATGCTGCCACCGAGGATCCGGTCGACCCGATGCCCACCAGCACCAGCCCGGCGACCAGCGACGCATGGCCCAAGACCTTCTGCCCGTACAGCCCGCCGAAGTGGAACAACGCGGCAACGTTCCCGTAGGCGACGCCCGGGCACCGGAGGACTACCACCGAGCAGGAGCGGTCCGGCTCTCCACCGTCCCGAACGCGATCAGCAGGACAACCGCCAGCGCCAGCGACCCGACAGCCGCGGTGTCCACCCCGGACTCGGCTCTGGCACGGCTCCATCCAAGATCGCCCGGGACAGCGGCGTCAAGCGCCCCGCGCCGGGAAGCCGTGCCGTCGCGCGGCCAGGACGACCGCCAGCACCGGTGCCATCAGCACCAGCACCGCCCACGGGAACGAACCGCTGCCCGCCGCGTCGAGCAGCACCCCGCCGACGACGCCGCCGCCGGCCATCGCGGCGTTCCACAGCGTGACGAGCATCGCCTGGACCGGGTCCGCGGACGCGCCGCCCGCCTCGCCCGCCGCCGTCTGCAGCAGGGTCGGCACCCCGCCCCAGCCGAGGCCCCACAGCGCGGCGGCCGCGTAGACCAGCGCGGGCTCGGTCGCGAGCAGAGCCGCGGCGACGGCGACCAGCAGCGAGCTGACGACCATCAGCAGCCGCAGCCGCCGGTGGATCTGCGCGCCGACGATCCAGATGCTCACGATCGACGCGAGACCGAAGGTCAGCAGGACCAGGTCGGTGTCGTCGCCCATGCCGAGGCCGGTGAGGTAGGTGGCGAGGTAGGCGTACAGCACGGTGTGCGCCAGCACGAACACCAGCGTGACGAACAGGACCGCGGCAACTCCCGGGATCCGCAAGGCGGGCAGCATCTTCGGCCGCGCACCCCCGGCCTGGCCGGGGAAGTCCGGCACCGCCGCGGTGATCCACGCCAGCAGCACCAGCGTGAGCCCGGTCATGGCGAGGAACGCGGTGCGCCAGCCGGCGAGCTGGCCGAGGAACGTCCCGGCGGGCACGCCGAGGCACAGCGCCACTGGGATACCAGCCATGGCGATTGCAATGGCACGGCCCTGCAGCACGGGCGCCACCAGACGGCGGGCGTATCCGGCCAGCAGCGCCCACGCGAGACCGGCCGCGACGCCCGCGACGAACCGCGCCACCATCGTCAGGCTGTACTCCGACGACACGGCGGTGACGGTGTTGGCCACGGCGAATCCGGCCATCGAGGTCAGCAGCAACCGTTTGCGCCGCCAGCCTGCGGTGGCCGTGGACAGCGGGATCGCGGTCAGCACGGTGCCCAGCGCGTAGACCGTGACGGTCTGGCCGGTCGCGGATTCGCTGACGCCGAGCGAGCCGCTCATCGCGGGCAGCAGGCCGGCGGGCAGTGTTTCGGTGAGGCTGGTGATGAACACCGCGGTGGCGAGGGACAGCAGTGCGAAGAGCGGAAGCCGCTGGGTGGGCGCGACGGAGACTGAGGTGTTGCTCATGCGCCCACTCTGCGGACCGGGCCTTCGGGAACGCTTACGATCGGCTGACGGTGGTCTGACGGCGCGAACGGGAGCGACGCATGCGGTTCGGGGTGCTCGGCCCGCTCGCGGTGTGGGACGAGACAGGCGCGCTGGTCACCGTGCCCGAGGCGAAGGTCCGGGCCCTGCTCGCGACGCTCCTGGCCCACGACGGCGGACCGGTCGCCCCGGACCGGCTCGTCGAAGACCTCTGGGGCGACCGTCCGCCGGGCAAACCGGCGGGCGCGTTGCAAGCCAAGGTGTCGCAGCTGCGCCGGATCGTGGGCCGCGAAAGCATCGAGCGGCAACCCGCGGGGTACCGGCTGCGGATCGAGCACTCCGACGCCGCTGAGTTCCGAAAGCTCGTCGCCCAGGCTCGCGCGACAGCCGACCCCCACGCCCGCGCGGCGCGCTTCGCCGAGGCGTTGGCCCTCTGGCGAGGCGAGCCGTTCGCCGACTTCGCCGACGAGGAATTCGCCCGGCCCGCCGCGCATCGGTTGTCCGAGCTGCGTCTGTCCGCAGTGGAGGAACAAGCCGCAGCCCAGGTCGAAGCAGGCGACTACTCCGCCGCGGACGACCTCGCGGACGTCATCGCGCGGCATCCGCTCCGCGAAGGCTTGCGGGCCGCGCAGATGCGCGCGCTGTACCTGCGCGGACGGCAGAGCGAAGCCCTTGCCTCGTATACCGAACTTCGCACCCGGCTCGCCGATGAGCTGGGCGTCGACCCGAGCCCGGAGCTGCGCGCGCTGTACGAATCGCTGCTGCGGCAGGAACTCGGCACCGAACCGCGCGGCAACCTCCCCCTCCCGTTGACCCCGCTGATCGGCCGGGAAGAAGCGCTTGCCCGGCTGACCGGGCTGTCGGCAAGGCTGGTGACGCTGACCGGTCCGGGCGGAGTCGGGAAGTCGCGGCTCGCGGTGGCCGCGGCAAGTTCTCCCCGCACCGCACCGGACGGCGTGTGGCTGGTCGAATTCGCGGGCGTGCGCGGTTCCGCCGCCGACCTCGCCGAAACGGTCGCCGCCGTCCTCGGAATCCGCGACTCGGCCGACTCCGCGTCGCCGGTCCAACGCCTCGCCGCGGCCCTGCGCGACCGGCGGACGCTGCTCGTCCTGGACAACTGCGAACACGTCGTCGAAGCCGCCGCCGAACTCGTCGAAGCACTCCTCCGCACCACCCGCGACCTGCGCATTCTCGCCACCAGCCAGGAACCGCTAGGCCTGCCGGGCGAGAGCGTGTTCGCCGTCGAACCGCTGCCGCCCGCGGACGCCGTCCGGCTGTTCACCGAACGCGCCACCGCCGCCGCCCCGGATTTCGCGGGCGACGCCGGCACGATCGCCGAGATCTGCCGCCGCCTCGACGGTCTTCCGCTCGCGCTGGAACTGGCGGCCACCCGCGTCCGCGGTCTGGGCGTGCGGGAACTGGCGGCCCGGCTCAACGACCGGTTCGCCGTCCTGACCCGAGGGTCGCGCGGCGCTCCGGCGCGGCAGCAGACCCTGCGCGCGGTGCTCGACTGGAGCTGGGACCTGCTCAGCGATCCGGAGCGGACTGTCCTCAGCAGACTGGCCGTCCACCGGGACAGTTTCGATCTCGCCGCCGCCGAAGCCGTCTGCGCGGGCGACGGCGACGTGGTCGATCTCGTGCTGCGGCTGGTCGACCGGTCGCTCGTGTCCGTCGCCAACGGACCGGCCGGGATTCGGTACCGGCTGCTGGAATCCGTTGCCGCGTATGCCGTCGAGCGGCTGGCGGATCCGGCTGCCACCCGTAGCCGACACCTGCGGCATTACCTGCGAATCGCCGAGAACGCCAGCTTGCACGGCGCCGAGCAGCGGGGGTGGCTGGCCCGGCTGGACATCGAAGCGGGCAACCTGCGCGCGGCCTTGGACGAGGCGATCTCCCGGTCGCCTGCCGAGGCAGTACGGCTCGCCAAGGCGTTGTCCTGGTGGTGGCTGCTGCGCGGCAGGCTCACCGAAGGCCGCCGGATGCTGTCCGCCGTTTTGCGGGCCGCCGGGCCGAATCCGGAGCTCACTGTCCTCAATGGATCGTTCGCCCTGCTGACCGGCGAACCGGCCCCGCCGGATTCCCCGGACAGCGCCCGGGCGCTGTGGCTGCGCGCCTACAGCCTGTTCAGCGTCGGCGAAGTCGCCGCCAGCCACGAAACCAACGAACGCGCCCTCGCCCTGGCGACCGCCGAGGCCGACGAATGGGGCGTCGCCGCAGCGCTCGGCTTGCGAGCGATGCTCAGCCTGGTCCGCGGCGATCTCGCTGGACTCGACCGGGACGGTGTGCGCAGTGCCGAGATCTTCCGCCGCCTCGGCGACCGGTGGGGCGAGATGCAGACCATCCCGCCGCTGGCCGCGCTCGCGGAAATCAGGGGCGACTACGCCGATGCCGCGCGCCGCCAGCACGAAGGGCTCGCCATCGCGCGCGAACTGGACTTGCGAGCGGAAGTGTCCGCGAGACTGTCCGGCCTCGGCCGCCTGGCACTGCTCGAACGCGACTGGGACCGAGCCCGCGACCTGCACGAACAAGCCCTCCGCATCGCGGCCGACCACGGCTACACCTACGGCCGCATCCACGCCGAAATGGGCCTGGCGCTGGGTGCCCGCCGCTCCGGCGACCTCGATGCCGCCGAACGCCGGCTGACCCGGATCCGCGACGAATACCGCGGCCTGTCCTCGACGGCGGGCGACCATTTGCTGTACGCGGAACTCGGTTTCGTCGCCGAACTCCGCGGAGATCTGGTGCAGGCGAAGAGATATCACCGGCAGGGGTTGGAATACGCGCGGGAACTGGACGAACCGCGTGCGGTCGCGCTGTCGCTGGAAGGGCTGGCGGGGACGGCGGATCCGGAAACCGCGGCGTTGTTGCTCGGTGCGGCGGACGCGGCGCGGCGCAGTGTCGGCGCGCCGCTCCCGCCTGCCGAACGCGGTGACGTCGACCGGATCACCGAAGCCGCCCGAGCTGCCCTCGGCGATTCCGCCTTCGCTGCGGAATTCGAGCGCGGCGCCCAGTTGTCGGTCAAGGCCGCGGAGTTCGTTTCGGCTCGGTGGTGACGCCGGCACCAGGACAACCGCCGCCTAGCTCCCCGGCCCCGGCCGCCGCACCCTGGCACCAGGGCCGCACCCCGGCGGCCGGACTGGAGCGAACCCCGTGAAAGCACTGCACCTCACCGCCTTCGGCACCGAAGCCACCCTCACCGACCTCCCCGCCCCCACACCGGGACCGGGGCAGGTCGTGGTCGATGTCGTGGCAGCGGCAGTGAACCCGCTGGACCGCAAAATCGCCTCCGGCGCCATGCACGATTTCTTCCCGGTCACCCTCCCCTATGTCCTGGGCACCGATTTCTCCGGCCGAATCGCGACCCCGGGCCCCGGCTGGCAGATCGGCGACCCGGTGATCGGCCGCCTCGACCCCGGCACCGGCGGCGCTTTCGCCGAGCAGATCGTGCTCGACGCCGGCCAGCTGGCCCCGGCTCCGTCGCGGATCAGCCTGGAAACCGCGGCCGGCCTCCCGACCGCCGCCGCGACCGCGTGGCAGGCGCTGGCCGAGATCGCGAACGTCCACTCCGGACAGACAGTGCTCGTGCACGCCGCGGCCGGGGGCGTGGGCAGCTTCGCGGTCCAGATCGCCCGCCTGCTCGGCGCCCGGGTCGTCGCGACCGCGTCCGGTTCGGGCGTCGCGCTCGCGGAAAAACTCGGCGCCGACGAGGTCCTCGATTACCGGAAGACCGAGTTCGACCGCCGGCTCCGCGGAATCGACGTGGTGCTCGACACCGTCGGCGGCGAGGTCGGGGCCCGGTCGCGGCGGGTCGTGAAACCGGGCGGGCTCGTCGTGACCACCCCGGCCCCGGCGGAGGGGGCCGAGTTCGTGTTCCACACCTCGGACGCGGCCCGGCTGGCGAAAGTGGCGGACTTGGGCCTGGAAGTGCTCGTCGACCGGACGTATCCGCTGGCAGACGGCGCACCGGCGCTCGCCTACCTCGGCGAAGGCCACGCCCGGGGCAAGGTGCTGCTCCGCGTCGCCTGAGTGGTGCCGGCGACGCCTGGATGCGGCCGCTGGCCCGGAGGCATAGTGGCGGCATGGACCTGCGCGAACTAGGCGTCTACCTCAAGTCGCGGCGCGACCGGATCGGCCCGGCGGACGTCGGCCTGTCCGCCGGGCCGCGCCGCCGGGTGCCCGGGCTGCGCCGCGACGAGGTCGCCACCCTGGCCGGCGCTTCGGTGGACTACTACGGCCAGCTGGAGCAGGGCCGCGGCACGCAGCCGTCGGAGCAGATGCTCGCCGCGCTGGCCCGGGCGCTTCGGCTGACCAGCGACGAGCGCGACCACCTCTACCACCTGGCGGGCCGCCCGCTGCCGCCCGCGTCGAGCGGCAGCGCGCACGTCCAGCCCGCCCTGCTCAACCTCCTCGGGCAGCTGACCGCGACCCCGGCGCAGATCATGACCGACCTCAGCGTCCCGCTCGTGCAGAACCGGCTCGCCGAGGCACTCCTCGGCGCTCCCGTGCCCGGCGACGGCGTCCAGGCCAGCTTCGTCTACCAGTGGTTCACCGACCCGGCCGCGCGGCTGCGCTACCACCCGGACGAACACGAGCACCAATCGCGAGTCTTCGTCGCCGACCTGCGCGCCGCGCTCGCCAAACGCGGCCGCGACGCCCTGGCCGGCGAACTCCTCTCGACGCTGCGCGCCCGCAGCGAGGAATTCGCGCACCTCTGGGAACAACGCGAGGTCGCCGTCCGCCGCACAGACCGCAAACGGCTCGTGCACCCGACGCTCGGCGTCCTCGAACTCGACTGCATGAATTTGCTCAGCGAGGACGGCGGCCAGCGCCTGCTGTGGTTCACCGCCCCGCCGGGCAGCACGGATCTCGACCTGCTGGGGACCGTCGGCACCCAGGACCTCGCACCCCGCTAGTCCACTGTGGACTCACGAGGTCACGAGCACGCCCCGCCAGGCAGCACCGACCTAGAGCTGCTGGGCGCTGTCGGCACTCAGGGACCTCGCAGCCCACTAGTCCACTATGGACTCACGGGGTCACGACCACACCCCGCCGGGCAGCATCGACCTCGACCTCCTAGGCACCGTCGGCACCCAGGACCTCGCACCCCGCAAGTCCACTATGGACGCCCCGCCCAGCGTCTCCGGCGATGCACCGCCGGAGACGCCCGGGGCCTCGTGCGGCGTCAGTCCACTAGGGACGGACAGCCAGGATGAGCTTCCCCATCGCCTTCCGGTTCTCGATGACCTCCAGCGCCTCCCGCACCTCCGCCAGCGGGTAGCTCCCGCCCAGCGGCGGCACGATCGCGCCCTCGGCCAGCTTCGGCAGCAGCTCCGCCCACTGTCCCCGCAGGTACCCCGGGCGCGGCAGCGCGTACGCGCCCCACCCGACGCCCACGACGTCCAAGTTGTTGAGCAGCAGCCGGTTCACCTTCACCTCCGGGATCGACCCGCCGGTGAACCCGATGACCAGCATCCGCCCGTCCGCGGCGAGGCAGCGCAGCGAATCGGTGAACCGGTCGCCGCCGACGACGTCCGCGATCACGTCGACGCCGCGGCCGCCGGTCGCCGCCTTCACCGCGTCCTTGAACCCGTCCGCCAGCACGTACTCGTCCGCCCCGGCCGCGACCGCCGCCTCGCCCTTCTCCGGCGTCGACACCACGCCGAGCACCTTGCCCGCGCCGAACGCCTTCGCGACCTGGATGACCGCCGTCCCGACCCCGCCGGCCGCGCCGTGCACCAGCACCGTTTCCCCGGCCGCCATCCGGCCGCGGCGGCACAGCGCGAAGTGCGCGGTCAGGTAGTTGAACGGAATCGCCGCCGCCTGATCGAAGGCAAGGTCGTCCGGGATCGGGAACACCGCGTCCGCCGCGCACGCGACCTGCTCGGCGAACCCGCCGAGGAACGGCAGCGCCGCGACCCGGTCCCCGGCTTTGACCGCCGCGCCGTCCGGGGCCTCCGCCACCACCCCGGCGACCTCCGCGCCCGGGACGAACGGCAGCTCCGGTTTCACCTGGTACAGCCCGCGCGTCTGCAGCAAGTCCGGAAAGGACACTCCGGCCGCGTGCACGTCGATCAGCACCTGGTCGGCGCCGCGCGCGGGGGCCTCGGCTTCGACCACGGAAACGGTCGACGGGCCTTCGAGATCCTTGATGTGTACGGCTTTCATGCGTTTCTCCTGGTTCACAGCGCGGAGAGGATGTCGTTGACGCGGTCTTTGGCGTCGCCGAAGAGCATCGCGGAGTTGTCGCGGAAGAACAGCGGGTTCTGCACGCCCGCGTAGCCGGAGGCCATGGAGCGTTTGAACACGATCACGTTCTCCGCTTCCCAGACGGTGAGGACGGGCATTCCGGCGATGGGGCTGCCCGGGTCCTCCGCCGCGGCCGGGTTCACGGTGTCATTGGCGCCGATGACGAGGACGACGTCGGTGTCGGCGAAGTCGTCATTGATCTCGTCCAGCTCCAGCACGATGTCATACGGCACCTTCGCCTCGGCCAGCAGCACGTTCATGTGCCCGGGGAGGCGTCCGGCGACGGGGTGGATGCCGAAGCGGACGTCGATGCCCTTGTCCCGCAGCTTGCGGGTCAGTTCCGCGACCCCGTACTGGGCTTGCGCGACCGCCATCCCGTAGCCCGGGGTGATGATCACCTTGGACGCACTGGTGAGCAGTTCCGCCGCGCCTTCCGCGGTGATTTCCCGGTGCTCGCCGTAATCCTTGTCCCCCGACGGTCCGGCTTCGATCCCGAACCCGCCCGCGATGACGGAGATGAAGGACCGGTTCATCGCCTTGCACATGATGTAGGACAGATACGCACCCGACGAGCCGACGAGCGCGCCGGTGATGATCAGCAGGTCGTTCTCCAGCAGGAACCCCGACGCCGCCGCGGCCCAACCGGAATACGAGTTCAGCATGGACACGACCACCGGCATGTCGCCGCCGCCGATCGACGCGACCAGATGCCACCCCAGCGCGAGCGCGAGAACGGTGACGACGATCAGCAGCCACAGCGCGGGGCTGATCACGAACCAGGCGGTGAACGCGACGAACAGCACCAGCGCGCCGAGGTTCAGGACGTTCTTGCCGGGCAGCATCAACGGCGCGGACTTCATCTTCGCCGACAGCTTCAGGTTCGCCACGATCGACCCGGTGAACGTCACCGCACCGATGAACACCCCGATGAACACCTCAGCGTGATGGATCCCCAGCGTCCCCAGGGTTTCCAGGTGGCGGGCTTCGCCACCGGCGGGGTCGCACTCGACCTGCAGGTAGCCGTTCCAGCCCACCAAAACCGCGGCGAGACCGACGAACGAATGCAGCAGGGCGATCAGCTCGGGCATCCCGGTCATCTCGACCACCGCCGCGCGCCGCAGCCCGATCCCCGCCCCGATCACCATCGCGACGATCATCAACGCGATCGACGTCCCAGTGATCTCCCCGGTGACAGCTTGGGCGATGGTCGCGATCAACGCGACGATCATCCCGGCAATCCCGAAATAATTGCCGACCCGGGCGGTTTCGTGCCGGGACAATCCGGCGAGGGCGAGAATGAACAACAGCCCGGCCACGATGTAGGCGGCCTGGCTGGCAGTGTGCACAGTCATCAGAAAAGACGCCTTCCGTGGTCAGCTGCGGGAGAACATGGCCAGCATCCGGCGGGTCACCGCGAACCCGCCGAAAATGTTGATCGTCGCCAGCAACGTCGCCACCGCCGCCAGCACCACGACCACCGTGTTGCCGCTGACCAGGTTCAGCAGCGCGCCCACCACGATGATCCCGGAAATCGCGTTCGTCACCGACATCAACGGCGTGTGCAACGCATGATGCACATGCCCGATCACGTAATAGCCGATCACGATCGCCAACGCGAACACCGTCAAATGCGGCAACAACGCCGCCGGAGCCAACGCCGCCAGCACCAGCACCACCGCCGCGATCCCCAGCACGACCCCGAGCCTGCGGCCGGAGGACATCGGCTGCTTCTCCGGCTCCTCCTTCTTCACCACCGCCGCGGGTTTCTGCGGTGCCGCGGAGACTTGCACCGGCGGGGGCGGCCACGTCAATTCGCCGTTGCGCACGACCGTGATCGACCGGACCACCACATCCTCGAAGTCCACGACCAATTGGCCGTCCTTCTCCGGCGTCATCAGCTTCATCAAGTTCACCAGGTTGGTGCCATACAGCTGCGACGCCTGCGCCGGAAGCCGCCCGGCGAGGTCGGTGTAGCCGAGGATCGTCACCCCGTTGTCGGTCACGATGCTTTCCCCGGCGACGGAGCCCTCGACGTTCCCGCCGTTCGCCGCCGCCATGTCCACAATGACCGAACCCGGCTTCATCGACGCCACCATCTCCGCCGTGATGATCCGCGGCGCCGGACGACCCGGAATCAACGCCGTCGTCACGATAATGTCGACCTCGCGACACTGCGCCGCGTACAGCTCCTTCTCCCGCGCCTTGTAGTCCTCGCCCATCTCTTTCGCGTACCCCGTCGCGGACACCTCCGCGTTCGGGTCCTCGATGGACAAATACTCCCCGCCCAGCGACGCGACCTGATCCGCCACTTCCGGACGCGGGTCCGTCGCCCGCACGATCGCCCCCAGGCTGCCCGCCGCCCCGATCGCCGCCAAACCCGCGACACCCGCGCCCACCACCAGCACCTTCGCCGGGTTCACCTTCCCCGCCGCGGTCACCTGACCGGTGAAAAACCGCCCGAACGTGTGCGCCGCCTCCACCACCGCCCGATACCCCGCGATATTCGCCATCGAGCTGAGCACATCCAGCGACTGCGCCCGCGAGATCCGCGGCACCGCATCCATCGCCAACGCCGTGACCGGCCGCCGCGCCAAATCCTCCACCAGCTCCGGCTTCAACGCCGGAGACAGCAGACTCACCACCGTCCCGCCCGACTTCACCGCATCCAACTGCGCAGACGACGGCGCATTCACCCCGAACACGACATCCGCCTCGGCGACCGACCCGACCGTCGCACCCGCCTCCGCATACGCCTCGTCAAAGAACCCCGACGCCAAACCCGCGCCCGGCTCCACCACGACCTCATAGCCCAGCCCGCGCAGCTTGCCCACCGTCTCCGGAGTCGCCGCGACGCGCGTCTCCCCCGGCTGGGCCTCCTTGAGCACCCCGATCAGCATGCCGTCTCCTTCCCGCTCGTTCGCGGAAGATCCGCCGGCCGGGCCTGACGGCGTTTTGGGTCGCCACCTGGTCCGACTTCGCCCGCTTCAGGTACAGATGCGCTGGATACTCCCATGCCGCCCGGCCTCCGGCAGCCAACCGGAGCCCCTTTTTCGGCGGCGAGCGCGACGAGATCACGGTCATAGCCGCGGGCGATCGCGGCTGCCGGATCCCCCGCGCTGCCCCCGGGGCCGCGGCACTGGGCCGGGAAACCGCCGACTACCCGGTTGAACCGCCCCGCCGGGCCTCGGCCGCCGCCGCTGCGGGCCCGGCCGCGGATCGGCAGCCGGATCGATCACGACGTCTGCAGTGATGTCCGCCACTTGACAACCGGCCGCCCCGCGCTCAGCCGACCGGGCGGCCCACTCCGTTGCTCCGCTCGGAGCCCGCGGTCGCGTACCGGGTCAGCATGGCCGTCAGCTCGTCCTCGAACGCGGGAAGATCGAGCGGCTCCGGCCCGGCGATCAGCTTGTGCACGAGCAGTTCCACCGTGTTCACCACGAGCCGCGCCGCCATGTCCACATTGGACACGTGCGCTTCCGGGGAGCGCTCGAGCAGCCCGCGCACATAGGCGATCTGCTCCTCCTCGTACCGGGCGACCTGCTCCAGCAATTCCGCGGAGCGCGGGGCTTGTTCGGCCATCACGCGCAGCAGTTGCGGATCGTCGAGGTGGTTCTGGACCGCCGCGTGCACGATCTCGCGGAGCGCGTCCTCGAGCGTCCTCGGCAGCCCGGCCGTTTCCCGGTGCCGGCGCAGGGTTTCCGCGCCAGCGTCGAGATGCCGCGCCGTCAGCGCGACGAGGATGGCGTCTTTGTTCGGGTAGTACTGATACAGCGACCCGATCGACACCCGCGCCCGCTCCGCGATGCGGTTCGTGGTGCCCGCGGCGTAGCCCTGCTCGGCGAAGACCTGCGCGGCGGCCGCGAGGATCCGCTGGCGGGTCAGTTCGCCGCGCACCTGCTGGGGTTCCTTGCGCGGCTGGAGCCGCTTTCCGGGCATCGCGAGCCTCCTCGGCAGCGGTGAGCTTTTGCTCATAATAACCCGCTGAACAGGGCAAGCGCGACAAGTGCTTGCACTTCGCCAGCACTCGTGGTCTCCTGGCAGCGCTTGCAGTTCGCAATCACTTCGAAGGGGAAGCCATGATCCGTCGAGTACTCGCCCAGTGCACCGTCTCCGACCTCGCTCGCGCCGAGAAGTGGTACGCCGCGCTGTTCGAGCGCGGTCCCGACGCCCGCCCCATGGCCGGACTCCTGGAATGGCACCTCGGCGACACATTCGGCCTGCAGGTGTGGTCCGAACCCGGGCGAGCCGGGCGGTCGACGGTCGTCTTCGAGGAAACGGATCTCGACGCGGTCGCCGCGCGGGCGACGAAGGCCGGGGTCGCCCACGACGGGCCGCGACCCGGCGGCGGCGCGCGCATTCTGCCGCTCGCGGACCCGGACGGAAACCGCGTGGTGTTCAGCGGCGCCTGAGCCGGAACCTGCTTGACCGGCCGGCCCGGACCGGCCTAACCTCGCGACTAGAGCGATCGCTCTAGTCGCGAGACCCGAGGAGGTCCGATGCCGCGCGTGGAACTGTCCGCCGGGCCGATCGACTACACCGACACCGGCGGCTCCGGCCCGGTCCTCGTGTTCGGGCACGGATTCCCGATGTCCGGCACGCAATGGCGCAAGGTCGTCCCCTTGCTGGACGGTTGCCGCTGCGTCCTGCCCACCCTGCCGCTCGGCGCGCACCTCGCCCCGATGCGGCCGGACGCGGACCTGACCCAGTTCGGCGTCGCGCGGCTGCTCGGCGAATTCCTCGCCGCACTCGACCTCCGCGACGCGACTGTCGTGCTCAACGACTGGGGCGGCGGCCAATTCCTCGTCGCCGACGGGCTGGCGCCGGCCGAGCACGTCGCCCGCGTCGGACGGCTCGCGCTGGTCGCGTGCGAGGCGTTCGACAACTTCCCGCCCAAACCGGCGCGACTGGCCGTCCGCCTGCTCCGGCTCCCCGGCGGACCGTGGCTGCACGCCCAAGCCACCCGGACCTCGTTCTACCGGCACGCCAAGGCCGCGTACGGCGGGATGTGCGAGAGCCGGATTCCCGACGACGTTCTCGAAGGCTGGTTCGCTCCGGCGTTGCGGGACAAGGCAATCCGGCGGGACATGGTCAAGTTCGCCACCGGCAGCCCGCCGCGGCGGGTGCTGCTCGAATGGACCGGGCGGCTGCGGACGTACGAGCGGCCGGTCCTGGTCGTCTGGGCGGGCAAGGACCGGATGATGCCCGCCGACCACGGGCGGCGGCTCGCCGAACTGTTCCCGGACGGCCGCCTCGTCGAGATCCCGGACAGCGGCACCCTGATCCCCGAGGACCAGCCGGAACGGCTGGCCAAGGAACTGACCGCGTTCCTGGCCGAAACCAGCGCAGGCTGAGGCAGCGGCCGATCCGGTCGACGGAAACCGCACTCCGGGCAGTTCTTCGGAGATTGTTCACCGCGACGCCGGCCAACGGCGACCGCGTTCCGCCGGAATTGCTCGACGGCCTCCTGGCCACCGCCGTCGAACAGTTCCCGCGCGGCGCCCGTCCATAACGAAACCGGTCGGCCCGGCGAATGCGGCGGGCAATTGGATACCGTGGTCGGCATGGCTGACCAACGACCGCTCGGCTTGCGAGAACGCAAGAAGCTCGACACGCGCAAAGCGCTGAGCGACGCCGCCGTGGCGCTGATGTACGAGAGAGGTCCAGACAACGTCGTGCGCGAGGACATCGCGGAACGCGCCGGGGTGTCGCTCCGGACGTTCAGCAACTACTTCGCCACGAAGTACGACGCGGTCGCCTACCGGCAGGAACACCGGATCCGGCTCAGCGCGGAACTGCTGCGGCAGCGCCCGCCGGAAGAACCGCTGTGGACCGCGCTCGCCGAAGCGCTCATCGAACCGCTGCGCGCCGACGGGGTGCCGTACGGGCAGCCGGCCTCCGACCAGCTCAGCGCGGTGCAGGCGTGGAGCGCCACGCCGGAGATGCGCACCGCATTGGCCCGCGTGGACACCCGCGACCTGGTCAAGGCGATCGCCGACCGCACCGGCACCCGGGTCGGCGAACTGTACCCGCAGCTGGTGTCCGACGTCGCGATCGCCGCGATGACCGCGGTGCTGAACCGGTTTCTGGACGAGAGCCTGGAGAAGTCCGTTCCGGCGACGCTGCGCGAGGTGTTCGCCGGGATCGCGCAGGGGCTTCCGCCTCAGTGATCCTCGGGGAGGCCAGACGCATTTCGTACCGAGATCCGGTTGCGCGGCAAGGAATCCGGCGTAATCCACTGCGTTGACGACGCCATCCTCAGTGAGAATCACCGCCGCCATGTGCAAACGTCCGCGGACCGGGCGCAGCTGCTGGCTCTCGCGGCAGCGCCGGTACCCGGTGCTCCAGGTCGAGCACCTCGCGGGCGGACGGCTCGCGAGTGTCCGCTCCGGTTCTCGCCGGAACCACCGCTCCCGGCCTGCTACTCCCACCGCACCAGCCGCCGGACCACCTTGCCCGTCGCGTTGCGCGGCAGCGGATCCCGGGTCAGGAACCAGGCCGTCGGGACCTTGTACCGGGCGAGCCGGTCGCCGAGATAGTCCCGCAGCTCGTCCGCGTCCACTTCGGACCCGGGGCGCACCACGACCTTCGCGGCGACGATCTGGCCGTAGTCCGCGTCGGGCAGTCCGGCCACGGTGCATTCGGCGACTCCGGGGTGCCCGGCGAGCTGTTCTTCCACCTCCGCCGGATAAACGTTCTCCGCCCCGCGCAGGATCAGGTCGCTGCGCCTGCTCCGCACGAACAGCGCACCGTCGCGCAGCCGGCCGAGGTCGCCGGTCCGGAACCAGCCGTCCTCGGTGAACGCGGCGGCCGTCGCGGCCGGGTCGTTGTAGTAGCCGAGCATCACCTGGGGGCCGCGGAGGTGGATCTCGCCGTCGGTGCCGTCCGGGACCGGGCGGCCTTCGGGGTCGCGGATCTGCACTTCCATGTTCGGCACGGGACGGCCCGAGGTGTCCGGGTCGGCGACGAGTTCGGCGGGGGTGGCGAGGGTGGCCGCGGTGGACGACTCGGTCAGGCCGTAGTTCGTGCTCAGCGAGGCGGCCGCGCCGGGAAGCGCGTCCCGCAGCCGGGCCTTCAGCTCGGCGGTCGACGGCGCGCTGCTGACCGAAACCGTCTTGAGCGAGCTGAGGTCGTACCCGGAAAGATCGGTCTCGACCAGGCGGGACAGCATCGTCGGCACCGCGCCCCAGTTGGTGATCCGCTCGGCCTGCACGAGGTCCAGCACGCGGTGGATGTCGAATTTCCCTTGGTACAGCACGGCGGTGTCGCCCACCGCGAGCCGCACGACCGCGAGGTTGTGCAAGGCGGCGATGTGGAACAACGGGGTGGCCAGCAGGAATCGGCGGTCCCGCGCCGGACGGCCGAATTCCGCCGCCAGAGCGTCGTTGAAAAGGTGAAACCAGACCGCGGCGAGCACGTTGCGGTGCGAATGCGTCGCCCCCTTCGGACGGCCGGAGGTGCCGCTCGTGAACAGGACGACGGCCGGGTCGTCCTCGTCGACCGGCTCCGGCCGCAGCTGCGCGTCTTCGTGGCGGCCGAGGAGTTCCCGGTATTCCGGGCTGCCGAATTCCAGCACCGGATACCGGTCCGGGACCAGCGGTTTCCGGGCCGCGTCGGTCAGCACGACCTTCGGCGTGGTCAGGTCGACGCCGTGGGCGACCTCCGGCGCGGCCCACATCGAGTTCATCCCGACCGCGATCGCGCCGAGCGCCACCGCCGCCCAGAACGCGACTATCCACTCCGGACAGTTCGCCGCGCACAATCCGACCCGGTCCCCGCGCCCGACTCCGTACTCGGTCCGCAGCACCGAAGCGAGCGCCGCGACTTGGCGGTAATGCTGGGAAAAAGTGAGCCGGCTGTCCACAGTGACCAGATACTCGCGATCGCCGAACGCACGCGAGGCCTCCAGCAATTCGGTCAGGCACCGATGCCGCCGCGCGAACACTTTCGCCGGACGGCCCGCCACCGGCTCCGCCCGGATCTCGAACTGCGCGCCCGGCGCGGTCAGCCGCGCGATGATGTCGTCCCGCTCGGTCATCGGTCGCCTCCCGTCGTGGTCATTTATCCGAAGCGGACCCGACCGCCGTCGACCACCGGACCGCGGTCCGACCTGATCCGCAGGCCGCCGTCGGACCAGCCGTCGACCTGCAGCTGTTCGCCCGGGAACACTGGTGCGGCAAACCGGCCTTCCAGATATCTCAGGTCCGCCGGATGCGCGCCGACCTGCCGGGCGGCGACCAGCGCGCCCGCGCCGAGGGTGGCCAGGCCGTGCAGGATCGGGCGCGGCTGGCCGATCCCGGCCGCTGCCGCGGGGTCGACGTGGATGTGGTGCCGGTCCCCCAGCAGCCGGTAGAGCAGCGCTTGATTGTCCGCTGTGGACAGTGGAGCAGTCCACTCTGGACTGTCCACGGCGGACGGACGGCCCGGGCCGCGTTCGCCGCCGAAACCGCCGATGCCGGGACAGAACAACGACCACGTCGCGACGAAGTAGTCCGATTCGACGGCCACCTCATACACCGCCGCGCTGCCTTTGTCCCACACCTCCGGAACCCGGGCCCGCATGGAAATCTCCCCGGCCGGCGGCAATGGCCGCACCACTTCCAGCCGTTGCGAGCCGTGCACCGCGGTGCCGACCTCGAACGCCCCGGCCGAACCGAGGGCGTCCGGGGCCCATTGGGCGAGCGTCAACGCGAACGCCGGCAGCACCCGCAACCGGTCCTCGAAGACCAAGTCGAGTTCGTCCGGCCGGGCGCCGACGGCGAGCGCGTAAAGAATCGGGTCGCGGTCGCGGTAGCCGACGGTGCGCTCGCCGAGAACCCGGCCTTTCCAGTCCGCGGGGCTGCTCACTGCGCCCCGTAAACCGGTTCGGGCTTGGGCGCTTCGTTGAGCAGCTCGCGCACCGCCGGGCCGACCTCGGCGGCGGTCCAGCGCCGGTCGAGTTCGCGGGACGGGCCGTGGCTCCAGCCGTTTTCCACGCAGATCCGGCCGCCCTCGACCTCGATCACGCGGCCGGTCACGTCCGCGGCGTCCTCGCTGGCCAGCCACGCGACGATCGGCGACACGTTGCCCGGGTGCATGGCGTCGAACCCGCCTTCCGGCGCGGCCATCCGCGCCGCGAACGGGCCCTCGGTCATCCGGGTGCGCGCGGCCGGGGCGAGCGCGTTCACCGTGATCCCGTACCGGCCGAGTTCCGCGGCTCCGACCAGCGTCAACGCGGCGATCCCGGCCTTGGCGGCGCTGTAGCTGCCCTGGCCGACGCTGCCCTGCAGCCCCGCGCCGGAGGTGGTGTTGACAATCCGCGCGGCCCGCGTTCGCCCGGCTTTCGCCTCCGCGCGCCAGTAACCGGCGGCGTGGTGCATCAACGCGAAGTGTCCCTTGAGGTGCACCGCGACGACCGCGTCCCACTCCTGCTCGCTGGTCGTCACGATCATCCGGTCGCGCACGAACCCGGCGTTGTTGACGACGATGTCGAGCCCGCCGAACGCATCGATCGCCTGCTGTACCAACGCTTCCGTCGCCGCGAAGTCCGCGACGTCCGCGCCGTTGGCCACCGCTTCGCCGCCCAGCGCGCGGATCGCTTCGACCACTTCGCCAGCCGGACCGTCGGACGCGCCTTCGCCCGCGCCCGACGTGCCGAGGTCGTTCACCACCACCCGCGCGCCCTGCCGGGCGAGTTCCAGCGCGTGCTCGCGGCCGAGCCCGCGTCCTGCCCCGGTCACGATCGCGACCCGGCCCTCCAAGATCCCGCTCACATCGTCTCCGTCCGTCGGCCGGCGAGGAGGTTCCCCGTAAACCAAGCAACTGTTAGGCTACCAAGCAATCGCTAGGTTAGGAACGCACGTGACGATTTCGACGCAGCTCCACGACAACGGCACCTTCGTGGTCACCATGGACTACCCGCCGGTGAACGCCCTGCCGGTCGCCGGATGGTTCCGCCTCGCCGAAACGGTCCGGGAGGCGGGCGAGGACCCGGCGGTGCGCGTCGTCCTGCTCCGCGCCGAGGGCCGGGGCTTCAACGCCGGCGTCGACATCAAGGAAATGCAGCGCACCACCGGTTTCGACGCCCTCGTCGGCGCGAACCGCGGCTGTTACCTGGCGTTCAAAGCGATCTACGAATGCGCCGTGCCGGTGATCGCCGCGGTGAACGGTTTCTGCCTGGGCGGCGGCGTCGGGCTGGTCGGCAACTGCGACACGATCATCGCCGCCGACGACGCGTACTTCGGCGTTCCCGAGGTCGACCGCGGCGCCCTGGGCGCGGCCACGCACCTCGCCCGGCTGGTCCCCCAGCACCTGATGCGCACGCTGTACTTCACCAGCCGCACCATCACGGCGAACGACCTGGTACAGCACGGTTCGGTGCTGGAAACCGTGCCCGCCGCCGACCTGCACGACGCGGCGCTCGCCCTGGCCGCCGAGGTAGCCGCCAAGGACCCGCGCGTGATCCGGGCCGCCAAAGCCGCGCTCAACGGGATCGACCCGATCGACGTCAACCGCAGCTACCGGTACGAACAGGGCTACACCTTCGAACTCAACCTCATCGGAGCCGCCGACGAACACCGCGACGCCTTCGTCACGACCGGCCGCCCGCTGAACGACTGACCTTCCCGAGGAGACCCGTGCCTCTCCGCACCCCGCTCACCGAGCTGACCGGCGTCGCCCACCCGATCGTGCAGACCGGCATGGGCTGGGTCGCCGGCCCGCGCCTGGTATCCGCGACCGCCAACGCCGGCGCCCTGGGCATCCTCGCCTCCGCGACGATGACCTACGACGAACTCGACCACGCCATCCAAGAAGTCAAACAGCGCACGAACCAGCCTTTCGGCGTCAACCTGCGCGCCGACGCGGGCGACGCCACCGAACGCGCCGAGCTGCTGATACATCACGGCGTGAAGGTGGCATCTTTCGCTCTGGCGCCCAAAAAAGACCTGATCGCGCGGCTGAAAGACCACGGCCTGGTCGTGATGCCCACCGTCGGCGCCGCCCGGCACGCCGAAAAGGTCGCCTCGTGGGGTGCCGACCTGGTGATGATGCAAGGCGGCGAAGGCGGCGGCCACACCGGTCCGACGGCCACCACCCTGCTGCTGCCATCTGTACTGGACGCGGTTGATATCCCAGTTGTCGCCGCTGGTGGTTTCTTCGACGGCCGCGGACTAGCCGCCGCCCTGTCCTACGGCGCGGCAGGCATCGGCATGGGCACGCGGTTCCTGCTCACCAGCGACAGCGCGGTGCCGGACGAGATCAAACGCACCTACCTCAGCTTCGGCCTGGACGGCACCGTCGTCACCACCCAAGCCGACGGCATGCCGCACCGCCTGCTGCGCACGCCGTTCATCGAGGGCCTCACGAAGGAGGGCTCCGCGCGGCGCATGGCCCGCACCCTGCGCCGCACGATGGACTTCAAGCGATTGAGCGGCCAGTCCTGGCCCTCCTTGCTCGCCGACGGCCTCCGCATGAAACGCGGCAGCGACCGCTCGTGGACGCAAACGATGCTGGCCGCCAACACCCCCATGCTGCTCAAAGCGGGTTTGGTGGAAGGCGACACCAAGGCCGGGATGCTGGCCGCCGGACAGGTAGTCGGCGTCATCGAAGACCTGCCGAGCTGCGCGGAACTGGTGACCCGGATCGTGGAGAGCGCCCAGGAGCGGTTGAAAGCCACCAGCGCCCTGCTGGACTGAGCCGAGGTCCGCCCGCGCAACCGCACCGGTGCACCCAACCCCCGCACCCCGACACGAAGCCGCAACACGGCGCTGGGGCATCTTTCCCGCCCTGACAAGCACCCCAGCGCCGTAGTCAGCCTCGAGCTTCGGGGTGCCCCCACCGCACAAGCCGACCCGAACGAAACCGCACCCTAAAGCCGCTCAAGCACAGTCACATTCGCCTGCCCCCCGCCCTCGCACATGACCTGCAACCCGAACCGCCCCCCACTCCGTTCTAATTCATGCAGCAAAGTAGTCATCAACCGCGCCCCGGTAGCCCCGAGAGGATGCCCCAGCGCGATCCCGCCCCCATTGACATTGACCTTCTCGTGCGGCACTCCGATCTCCCGCATCCAAGCCAGCACCACCGGCGCGAACGCCTCATTGCACTCAAAAAGATCGATGTCCCCCACGGACATCCCAGTCTTCTCCAGCGCCCGCTGCGTAGCCGGAATAGGCGCAGTCAACATCCACACCGGATCCGCCCCGTACACGCTGATGTGATGCACCCGAGCCCGCGGCGTCAACCCGTGCTCCGAAACCGCCCGCTCCGAAGCGATCAGCAAAGCGCCAGCCCCATCGCTGATCTGCGAAGCCACCGCGGCAGTAAGCGGACTGCCTTCTTCCAGCGGCTTGAGCCCAGCCATCTTCTCCAAGGTGGTATCCCGCCGAGGCCCCTCGTCCACGGCGAACGCACCCACCGGCGAGATCTCCCGCGAAAACCGGCCTTCGTCGATAGCCGCCAACGCCCGCCGATGGCTCTCGTAAGCGAATTCTTCCAGGGACGACCGGGAAAGCCCCCACTTCTCCGCAATCATCCGAGCCGACCGGAATTGCGACACTTCCTGCTCTCCATACCGGGCCACCCACCCGGGCGACTCCGCGAACGGCGTGCTGAACCCGAACTGCTGCCCCACCACCATCGCCGAAGAAATCGGAATAGCGGACATATTCTGCACTCCCCCGGCCACGATCAGATCCGCGGTCCCGGACAGCACCCCCTGCGCCGCGAAGTGCACCGCCTGCTGACTGGACCCGCACTGCCGATCGACAGTCACCCCAGGAACGTGATCCGGATATCCAGCCACCAGCCAGGCAGTCCGGGCGACATCCCCAGCCTGCGAGCCAATAGTGTCGCAACACCCGAACACGACGTCGTCGACCGCACCCGGATCGATCCCGGTCCGCTCGACGAGCGCACGAATCGCATGCGCGCCGAGATCAGCCGAATGCACTCCCGCGAGCGCACCGCCCCGCCGTCCCACCGGAGTGCGAACCGCGTCGATCACATATGCCTCAGGCACGAAATCCTCCTGCCGGATCAGGGATGCTGACTGCTCACCGAGACGACTTCGCCCGTGAGATACGACGAATAAGCACTAGCGAGAAACACCATCACATTGGCGACTTCCCACGGCTCCGCGGCGCGGCCGAACGCCTCGCGCCCCTTCAATTCGGCAAGCAGCTCAGCGGTGGTCACCTTCTCCAGGAACGGATGCATCGCCAGACTCGGCGACACCGCGTTCACCCGGATCCCGGCGGAAGCCAGATCCATCGCCGCGGACCGGGTCAGCGCCATCACCCCGGCCTTGGCCGCCGCGTAATGCGCCTGCCCCTCCTGCGCCCGCCAGCCGATCACCGAAGCGTTGTTCACGATCACCCCGCCGCGCCCGCGCGCGATCATCCGCCGGGAAGCCGCCCGAATGCACCGAAAAGTCCCGGTGAGCGTCACATCCAGCACCAGCGACCACTGCTCGTCGGTCATCTCGGTGATCGAAGCCGTACCCCCGAGGCCGGCGTTGTTCACCATGACTTCGACCCCGCCGAACGGCTCGGCCGCGTCGAGCAAAGAAGCGACCTGTTCTTCCTTGGTCACATCGCACACCACCGAACTGACCCGCTCGGCGCCGAATTCCGCGCCCAGTTTGGAATTCGCCTCGGCAAGCCGCCGCTCGTGCGTATCCCCGAGCACGACCGCCCGTGCGCCCTCTTCCAAACAGCGCCGGGCGACAGCCGCGCCAATTCCCGCGCCCGCCGCCGCGGTCACGACGACCACGCGTTCGGCGAGCAACCCGTGTCCCGGCACGTAATCGGGCGCGGGCTGTTCCGGTTTATCACTCACGGTCGCGGCTCCCTCGGCAGGCCGAGCACCCGCTCGGCAATGATATTGCGCTGGATTTCGTCCGAACCGCCGTAAATGGTGTCGGCCCGGCTGAACAAGAAAAGCGTCTGCTGCGCGTCCAGCTCATAGGAACCGGTCGCGGTCAACGCGGAACCGCCGCGGACCTCCATCGCCAATTCCCCCAGTTCCCGATGCCACCGAGCCCACAACAGCTTCGACACCGACGCCTCCGGCCCCTGCGAACCCGCCTCGTACGCGCTCAAAGTCCGCAGCGCGTGCACCCGCAGCACCTCGAGGCCGACCGCGGCCCGCGCCAGCCGATCCCGCACCACCGGATCGTCATACCGTCCGTTCGCCCGCGCGGCAGCGACCACGCCGGCCAGCTCCCGGGCGAACCCGACCTGCTGGCCGACAGTCGACACCCCGCGCTCGAACCCGAGCGTCGCCATCGCGACCCGCCACCCGTCCCCGGGCGCGCCGACCACCAGCGACTCCGAGGTCCGGGCCCCGTCGAAGAACACCTCGTTGAACTCGCTGGTCCCGGTCAGCTGGCGGATCGGCCGCACCTCGACCCCGGGCTGGTCCATCGGCACCAGCAAGTACGACAGCCCGGCGTGCCGTCGCGACCCCGGCTCCGTCCGCACCACCGCGAAGCACCACTGCGCGTGCTGAGCGAGCGACGTCCAGATCTTCTGCCCGTCGATCACCCATTCGCCGTCCTCCAGCCGGGCCCGCGTGCGCACCCCGGCCAGATCCGACCCCGCGCCCGGTTCGGAATAGCCCTGGCACCACAGCTCGGTAACCGCGGCGATCCCCGGCAGGAACCGCCGCCGCTGCTCGTCCGTGCCGTGCGCGATCAACGTGGGCCCGAGCAGCTCCTCGCCCAGGTGGTTCACCCGCGCCGGGGCGTTCGCCCGCGCGTACTCCTCGTGGAAGATCATCTGCCGCACCAGGCTCAGCCCGCGCCCGCCGTATTCGACCGGCCAGCCGAGGCACGTCCAGCCGTGCGCGGCCAGATGCTGGTTCCACGCCTGCCGTTCCCGCGGCGCCTCGTGCTCGCGCCCGGATCCGCCGAGGCCCTTCAGCGCGGCGAACTCGCCCGCGAGGTGGTCTCGCAACCACTCGCGCACCTCGGCACGGAACTGCTCGTCCTCGGGGGTGTAGCGAAGATCCACCCGTCCTCCTGGTCCGCCGGCGCCGGTCCGGCCACGCTACCAAACCAAGCACTTGTTTGGTAGCATCGCCGCCGAACCGAGAGGGAGTGATGCGCGTTGAGCGGAACCGAGCAAAGCACCGACGAGCAGGTCGTGACGTACGAGGTGCGCGGTCCGGTCGCGGTCGTCGCGCTGAACCGGCCGCGGTACCGCAACGCGCAGAACTCGAAGATGACCTACGCGCTCGACGCCGCGTTCGCCAAGGCGGTGGACGACCCGCACGTCAAGGCGATCGTGCTGGCGGGCAACGGCAAGCACTTCTGCGCCGGGCACGACATCGGCACCCCCGGCCGTGACGCCGACCAGAGCTTCGAGCGCAAAGCGGTCCTCTGGTGGGACCACACCGACCGGGCGGGCGTCGATTCCCGGTTCGCCCGCGAATCGGAGGTCTACCTCGGCATGTGCCGGCGGTGGCGGGAGATCCCGAAGCCGATGATCGCGATGGTGCAGGGCGCGTGCATCGCGGGCGGGCTGATGCTCGCGTGGTCGTGCGACTTCATCGTGGCCTCCGACGACGCGTTCTTCTCCGATCCGGTCGTCCGGATGGGCATCCCGGGCGTCGAGTACTTCGCGCATCCGTGGGTGATGAACCCGCGCGCGGCGAAGGAATTCCTCTTCACCGGCGACCGCTTCGAGGCCGGCCGCGCGCAGGCGCTCGGCATGGTCAACCACGTCGTGCCGCGCGCCGAACTCGAAGAGGCGACGTTCGCGATCGCCGAGCGGATCGCGCAGATGCCGCAATTGGGCCTCGCGCTCACGAAGAAAGCGGTCAACCAGGCCGAAGACCTGATGGGCATGCGGTCCGGAATGGACTCCGTGTTCGGCCTGCACCACGCCGCGCACGCGCACAACGCGGAGCTGGACGCCGATTCGCTCGCCGGGCTCGACGCGCGTTCGATGGCGAAGGCCAACAAGAAGGCCGCGGGAGAGTCATGAGCCCGGAATTCACCGCCGCGGAAGAGGAGTTCCGCGCGGAGGCGCGCGCCTGGCTGGCGGAGAACAGCCCTGGCCCGCTGCCGTCGATGGACACCGAAGACGGGGCCCGCGCGCACCGCGAATGGGAAGCGAAACTGGCCGAGGGCCGGTGGTCCGTGGTCACCTGGCCCGCCGAGTACGGCGGCCGCGACGCGACGTTGACCGAATGGGTGCTGTTCGAGGAGGAGTACTACCTCAGCGGCGCGCCGACCCGGATCGCCCAGAACGGCATTTCGCTGCTGGCCCCGATCATCTTCGAGCACGGCACCGACGAGCAGCGCCACCGGCACCTGCCGGCGACCGCGAACGGCACCCGGATCTGGGCTCAGGCCTGGTCCGAACCCGAGGCGGGCAGCGACCTCGCCGGGATCCGCAGCACGGCCGTCCGCGACGCCGACCGCGGCGGCTGGGTCCTCACTGGACAGAAGATCTGGAGTTCCCGCGCGCCCTTCGCGGACTGGGGGTTCGGCCTGTTCCGCTCCGATCCCGAAGCCGAACGGCACCGCGGCCTCACCTACTTCCTGTTCCCGCTCGATGCCGCCGGCGTCACCGTCCGGCCGATCGCCCAGCTCGACGGCGACTGCGGGTTCGCCGAGATCTTCTTCGACGACGTCTTCGTGCCTGACCAGGACGTCCTCGGCGGCGTCGGCGACGGCTGGCGGGTCGCGATGAGCACGGCGGGCAACGAACGCGGCCTGTCGCTGCGTTCGCCGGGCCGGTTCCTCGCGGCGGCGGACCGGCTGCTGGACCTCTGGGCCGAACGCGGGGCCGAAGCGCCGCACCTGCGCGACCGCGTGGCCGACGCGTGGATCAAGGCCGAGGCCTACCGGCTCTACACCTGGGACACCGTCGACCACGTCCAGAACGGCGGCGACGTCGGCGCGGCGGGCAGCGTGAACAAGCTGTTCTGGACCGGCCTCGACCTCGGCATCCACGAAACGGCGCTGGACCTGCTCGGCCCGGAGCAGGAGCTGCGCGGGCGCTGGACCGAGGACTACCTGTTCGCCCTCGGCGGCCCGATCTACGCCGGCACCAACGAAATCCAGCGCAACATCGTCGCGGAACGGCTGCTCGGCCTCCCCCGCGGCGAACGCGGGAAGGCACAGGCATGAAGTTCCGGCTGTCCGCCGAACAGCGCGCGTTCGCCGAAGCGCTGGACGCCCTGCTGGGCGCGGCCGACGTCCCCGGCGTCAACCGGTCCTGGGCGGCCAAGCGGCCGGAATCCGGGCTGCTGCTGTGGAAACAGCTCGCCGAACTGGGCGTCACCGCGCTCGCCGTGCCCGAGGAACACGGCGGGGTGGGCGGGACTCCGGTCGATCTGCTCGTGGCCTTCGAGCGGCTGGGATATCACGGCGTGCCGGGTCCGCTGATCGAATCGGTCGCCGCCGCGCCCGCGCTGCTCACCGACGCGTCGCTGCTGTCCTCGCTGGCATCCGGGGACGCGGTGGTGACCTTCGCGAGCGCGCCGGACACTCCGTACGCGCTGGATGCTGATGTCGCGACGGACGTCTTCGTGGTCGGCGACGCGCTGGCCCGGGCGGAAATCGGCCGCTCGCTGCAGTCGGTCGATCCTTCGCGGCACCTGTTCGAGGTGACCGCCGCGGCCGAGGTTCAGCCGCTTTCTCCCGAAACACGGCAAAAAGCGCTCGATCTCGCCAGCCTCGCCTGTGCCGCTGAGTTGCTGGGCTGCGGCGAGCGGATGCTGGCCGACACCGTGGCATATCTGGGGCAGCGACGGCAGTTCGGCCGCGTGATCGGCGAGTACCAGGCGCTCAAGCACGCCGTCGCGGACGTCCGGGTGGCGCTCGACTTCGCCCGCCCGCTGCTGCTCGGTGCCGCCCGCGAACCGAACGCCCGCTCGGTCTCGGCGGCGAAGGTGGCAGCCTCGGACGCGGCCCAGCTCGCCGCGCGCACCGGACTGCAGTTGCACGGCGCGATCGGTTACACGCTCGAATGCGACCTGAGCCTGTGGTTGTTGCGCGTCCGGGCACTCGTGGGTTGCTGGGGCACGCCCGCCGTGCACCGCGCGCGGGTGCTGGAAAGCCTGATGAGGGGCCGCTGATGCACTTCGCGCTGACCGACGAGCAGCGGGATCTCGCGGCCGCCGTCCGCGGGCTCGTCACCCGGCGGGCCGCGAAGACCGACCTGCGGGCGGCGATCGACTCGCCGTCCGGGTATGACACGGAGCTGTGGTCCGCGTTGTGCGAGCAGATCGGCGTCGCGGCGCTGGCCATTCCCGAGGAGTACGGCGGGGCCGGGTTCAGCCTGTTCGAAACGCATGTCGTGCTGGAGGAACTGGGCGCGAGCCTGACGCCTTCCCCGCTGCTGGGCTCGGGAGTGCTTGCCGCACAAGCATTATTGGCGGCGGACGCGCCCGAGCTGCTCCCCGAAATCGCGGCGGGCGAGGTCGTCGCGCTGGCGTGGGCAGACGGTGCCGGACGGCATCGGACCGACGGTTCGGACGTGGTCGCCTCGGGCGGCACCCTGAACGGCACCGCGACGCTGGTGCTGGACGGCGCGCAGGCGTCGCACCTGCTGGTGGTCGCGATGGCAGACGGACACCCCGCACTGTTCCAGACCGACGCGACGGCCGAGGCGACCCCGGCGGTCGACCAGACGCTCAGGTTCGCCAAGACCGAATTCCGCGACACCCCGGCGACTTTGCTCGCCGCCGACTTCACCGAAGCGCTCCCCCGGTTGCACGCGATCGCCGCGATCGCTTGCACCGCACTGCAAGTCGGCGGCGCACAGTCCTGTTTGGACCGAACCGTCGCGCATCTCAAGGAACGCGAACAGTTCGGCCGTCCGCTCGGTTCGTTCCAGGCGTTGAAGCACCGGGTCGCGGACATGCTGGTGCAGGTCGAAACCGCTCGTTCGATCTCGTGGGCGGCCGGGTTCGCGGCCGGCAACGGCACCGATCTCGTCCAGCAGGCGGCGTACGCGAAATCCTGGTGCAGCGAGGCTTTCAGCGCGGTAGCGGCCGAAACCGTCCAGCTGCACGGCGGGATCGCGATCACCTGGGAACACGACGCCCAGCTGTATTTCAAACGAGCGCACGCACTCGCGCAGCTTTTCGGCGACGCCCGCGAGCACCGGGCCCGGCTGCTGGCGGGCGGCCGCGCGGTGCCCGCCTGAGCGGCAGGAAGACAATGGAGGAACGAATGGGCGGCAAGTCCATGTCCCTGGACGGCGTCACCGAGTACGTCCGGTCCGGGATGACCGTCGGGATCGGCGGATGGGGGTCGCGGCGCAAGCCGATGGCGATGGTGCGCGAACTGCTGCGCAGCGACGTCGAGGACCTCACGCTGGTCACCTTCGGCGGGCCCGAGGTCGGGCTGCTGTGCGCGGCGGGCAAGGTGCGCCGGGTGGTCTACGGGTTCGTCTCGCTCGACACGATCCCGCTCGACCCGCATTTCCGCGCCGCGCGCGAGGGCGGCCGGGTCGAGACGACCGAGTACGACGAGGGCATGTTCGTCGCGGCGCTGAAGGCGGGCGCCAACCGGCTGTCGTTCCTGCCGACGCGGGCCGGGCTGGAAAGCGACGTGGTGCTGATGAACCCGGAGCTGAAGACGGTCGCATCGCCCTATGACGACGACGTGTACATCGCGGTGCCCGCGGTGCGCCCAGACGTCTCGCTGCTGCATCTCAACCGCTCCGACAGCCTCGGCAACGGCCAGTTCCTCGGCCCGGACCCGTACTTCGACGACCTGTTCGCGATGGCGTCGGACAAAACCCTGCTGAGCGTCGAGAAAATTGTGGACACCGAGGACCTCACCGCCACCGAGCGGTCGACGTCGCTGCTGATCAGCCGGATGTTCGTGAACGGCGTGATCGAGGCGCCGAACGGCGCGCATTTCACCTCGTGCGACCCGGATTACGGCCGCGACGAGGCGTTCCAGCGGCATTACGCGCAATCGGCGCAGGACGAGGAATCGTGGCAGCGCTTCCGCGAGACCTACCTGACCGGCGACGAGGCCAGTTACCACGAAGCAGTGCGCGCCTTCCACCGCGCGACCGAGAAGGAGTCCGCATGAGTGCGCCCGCGACCCGCGCCGAGGTCTGCATCGCCGCCTGCTCCGACGCGTGGCGCGGTTCCGGCGAGGTGCTGGCCCACGCGGTCGGCACGGTCCCGGCGATCAGCGCGCGGCTGGCCCGGCTCACCCACTCCCCCGAACTGGTGCTGTCCGACGGCGAATGCCACTTCATGGCCGACCCGCCGCCGCTGGGCGCGACCGCGGCGGCCGGCGGGACCGTCGAGAGCTGGGCCCCGTTCGGCCGGATCTTCGACATCCTCAACACCGGGCGGCGGCATTCGATGATGGGCGCGAGCCAGATCGACCGGTTCGGCAACCAGAACATCTCGCTGATCGGCGACTGGCGGAAGCCGAAACGCCAGCTGATCGGCATGCGCGGCGCGCCGGGGAACACCGTCAACCACCGCACCGACTACTGGGTGAACCGGCATTCGAGCCGCGTGTTCGTGGACCGCGTGGACGTGGTCTCCGGCGTCGGCAACGACCGGGCCCGCGCGCATCCGTCGACCTCGCTGCGGTTCCACGACCTCGGCGTCGTGGTGACCGACCTGGCGGTGCTCGACTACGACGAGGACGGACGGCTGAAGGTGCGCTCGCTGCACCCCGGCGTCACCGAGGACGAGGTGCGCGCGAACACCGGCTTCGAGCTGGACTTCAGCGGGGCCGGGGTGTCGCGGGCGCCGGACGAGCGCGAACTGGAGCTGATCCGCACCGTGCTCGACCCGAAGAACGCCCGCGACCGGGAGGTCAAGGAGCCCCGGCCCTGACCCGGTCAGCCGGCGAGCAGGCCGCCGTACAGCATCGCGAGGTACTGCTCCGCCACGACGTCGTGGCGGAGCTTCCCGCGCGGGTTGTACCAGCGGACCGACGACCAGACGGTGTCCCGGATGAACCGGTACACCAGGCTCGTCTCGAGGTCGTCGCGGAAGTCGCCGGTCTCCCGGCCCGCCTGGAGCACGCCGAGCCACAGTTTTTCGATCTTCAGCGACGTTTTCCCGACGAATTCGAAATCGGCGAGGCTGCCGACGACGGCCGATTCGTTCTGGTAGAGCGCCACCGCGAACGGCCGCTCGTGAATCGTCGCGAAAGCGGTGTGCACCAGCGCGTCGAACTGCTCGCGCGGCGTGCCGTCCTTCCCGGCGATCTCGGTGAACGCGGCCAGCAGGCCGTCCATGAACTCCTTGAGGATCTCGCGGAGCATGTCCTCCTTGGACGCGAAATGGTGGTACAGGCTCCCGGACAGGATGCCCGCCTCGTCGGCGATGTCGCGGACGGTGGTCTGGGAGTAGCCCCGGGTCGCGAACAGCTGAGCGGCGATGCCCAGCAGCTCGCCGCGCCGGGTGCCGCCGTTTCTGGCCGGGGCCCGGCCGGTTCGCGGAGTCATCGCATGGATCCCTTCCTGCCCGCTGCTTTCCCCTATGCTACCGAACAAGCACTTGTTCAGTGAGGAGACCCGCGTGTCGACACCTCGCACGATGCCCGCTCTGCTCGACGAAGCCGCCCGCCGCCACGGCGCCGCTCCGGCTGTGGTCGACGGTACGACACAGCTGTCCTGGACCGGATTGCGGGAGCGGGTACGCACCGTTTCCCGCGCGCTGGCGGCGGTCGGAGTCCGGTCCGGCGACCGGGTCGCGGTGTGGTCGCCGAACCGGGTGGAGTTCATCCTGACGTTCCTGGGCACGCAGTGCCTCGGCGCGGCGCTGGTGCCGATCAACACCCGGTACCGCAGCGAGGAGGCGCGGGTGGTGCTGGAGCGGTCCGGCGCGTCGGTGCTGGTGCTGTGCAACGGGTTTCTCGGCAACGACTACCTCGGGATGCTGACCTCGGCCGCCTCCCGTCCGGGTGACTCCGGCGCTTCCGGGGCAGTACCTGGCCTTCCGCGGCTGCACACCGTGGTCGACCTTGGTCCCGACGGGGTCGCGTTGCCGTGGGACGAATTCCTCGCCCGGGCGGAGTCGGTGCCGCCTGTCGACGAATCCGTGGTGACGCCTTCCACTGTGGCGGACATTCTGTACACCTCGGGCACCACCGGCGTGCCCAAGGGCGTGATGAGCACGCACGCCCAGACGATCGGCGTCGCGGCCGTGTGGGCGAAGGGCGCGTCGCTCACCCCGGCCGACAAGTACGCGATCGTCAACCCGTTCTTTCACTCCTTCGGCTACAAGGCCGGGGTGGTCGCGGCGATCACCGCGGGCACGACCGTCTACCCGGTGCCGACCTTCGACCCGGTCGCGTTGATGGAGCTGATCCAGCGCGTTGGCATCTCAGTGCTGCCCGGTGCTCCTACCATCTTCACTACGCTGATAAACCACCCGCGCCGCAAGGACTTCGACCTGTCGTCGCTGCGGTTCGCGATCGCCGGGGCGGCTTCGGTTCCGGAGAACCTGTTCTCGGACATGCGGGAGATCCTCGGCTTCGAGCAGGTCGCGCAGGCGTACGGGCTCACCGAATGCGTGGTGGCGACCCAATCGCGCCCGAACGAGGACCCCCGGCATGTCGCGCACACGACGGGCCCGGCGGTGCCCGGGCTGGAAATCCGGACAGTCGACGGCGAAGGCCAGGACGTCCCGGTCGGCACCGACGGGGAAATCCTCATCCGGGGCGAGTTCGTGATGCTCGGCTACTTCGACGACCCGGAAGCGACCGCGGCGGCGATCGACGCCGACGGCTGGCTGCACACCGGCGACGTCGGGCAGCTGGACGAGCACGGCTGCGTCAAGATCACCGGACGGCTCAAGGACATGTTCACCGTCGGCGGGTTCAACGTGTACCCGGCCGAGGTGGAGAACGTGCTGAGCACGCACCCGGACGTGGTGGAGGCCGCGGTGGTCGGCGTGGACGACGAACGGATGGGTTCGGTGGGCCGCGCGTACGTGACGCTGTGGGACGGGATCGAGCTGGACCCGGACGCGCTGCGCGAGTACTGCCGGGAACGGCTGGCGAACTTCAAAGTGCCGCGCGAATTCGTGCCGATCAAGGAACTGCCGCGCAACGCCAGCGGGAAGATCGTGAAGCGGGAGCTGGGGTGACCCGCCCGGTGTCAGGTCTGGACCACGCGGCGGGTTAGCTCCGCGGCCAACGGGATCGAGGGCTGCCACCAACGGGATCGAGCTGGAACCCGACGCACTGCGCGAGTACCGCCGGGAACGACTGGCGAACTTCAGGGTGCCGCGCAACGCCAGGGGAAACGCCCGGCGTCAAGCCTGAACCACGCGCCGAGCCAGCTCCGCGTCCAACGGGATCGAGCTGGACCCGAAGGCACCGCGCCAGTACCGCCGGGAACGACTGACGAACGTCAAAATGCCGCGCAATGCCAGCGGAAACGCCCGGCGTCAAGCCTGGACCACGCGCCGAGCAAGCTCCGCGTCCAACGGGCTCATCCCGTCGTCCACCTGGTCCGACGGTCGCCACCAGCGGAACGCCAGCACCTCGTCGTTCGCGGTCAGCCGAGGCGGGTGCTGGAGGCGGGTGTGGTAGACGGCGAGGAGTTCCCGGCGTTTCGGCCGGACGAGGTCGAACTCGGCGACGGCCGCGAAAGCCAGGTCGTGCGCGCGGATGCCGGTTTCCTCCCGAAGTTCCCGGATGGCGGTGCGGTGCGCGGTCTCCCCTGGCTCCCGCTTGCCGCCCGGCAGCTCCCACTGTCGTCGCCAGCTGTCGAACACCAGCAAGACTGCCCCTCCCCGCCGCACGACCACCACCGACGCCGCCGCCTGTTCCTCCTCTGCGAACCGGACGGCAAGCAGCACGTTGCCCGCGCGATCGCGGATCGGCAGTGCAGTCATGCTCCGATCCAACCGCGCGGGCCGCTTCCCCGCCGAGTGTGTTTTTAGGCTAGCCGCTCCAGCACCATCGCCATGCCCTGTCCGCCCGCCGCGCACATGGTCTCCAAGCCGAAGGTCGCGTCCTTCTCCTGGAGGCCGTGCAGCAGCGTCGTCGCCATCCGCGCGCCGGTTGAGCCGAACGGGTGACCCAGCGCGATCGCCCCGCCGTGCACGTTGACGCGGTCGAGGTCCAGGCCCAGCTGGTCGACGCACGGCAGCACCTGCGCGGCGAAGGCCTCGTTCATCTCGACCAGGTCGATGTCCCGAACCGACAGTCCCGCCCGCGCCAGCGCCTGCCTGCTCGCCTCGACCGGCCCGAGTCCCATGATTTCCGGGCTCAACGCCGACACTCCCGTGGCGACGATCCGCGCCAGCGGCTGAATGCCCAGCTCACGCGCCCGGACGTCGCTCACCACCACGAGCGCGGCCGCCCCGTCGTTTAGCGGGCAGCAGTTTGCCGCGGTAACCGTCCCGTCTGGTCGGAACACCGGCTTGAGTTGAGATATCTTCTCCAGCGTCACGCCCGCCCGCGGGCCGTCGTCGGCGGACACCACGCTGCCGTCCGGCAAGGTCACCGGAGTGATGTCCTGCCGCCAGAACTCCCCCGCCGCCTCGGCAAGATTCTGGCTGCGCACCGCGAACGCGTCTTGGTCCTTTCGGGACACTCCACAATGGTCTGCGACATTCTCCGCGGTCTCGCCCATCGTGATGTAGACATCCGGCAGCGCACCGTCTTTCCGCGGGTCTGTCCACTTCAGACCGCCAGCTGCCCGCTTCTCCGTCACGGCCATCGCGTCGGCGTACAGCGGGTTCTTCGTGTCCGGCATCCCGTCCGCTTTCCCTTGGGAGAACCGGGAAACGCACTCGACGCCCGCCGAAACGAACACGTCGCCTTCGCCAGCGCGGATCGCGTGCATCGCCATCCTCGTGGTCTGCAGCGAAGACGCGCAATAGCGGTGCACAGTGGTGCCGGGCACCGCGTCGAGGCCGAGCCTCAGCGCAACCATCCGGCCGAGGTTGTACGCCTGTTCCCCGGCCGGTTGCGCGCAGCCGAGCATCAGGTCGTCGATCCGCCCGACCTCCGGGACCGCGGCCAGCGCGGCTTCGACCATCTGCGCGGCGAGGTCGTCCGGCCGCAGGTCTTTGAGCGAGCCTTTATACGCCCGCCCGATCGGCGAGCGAGCGGCGGAGACGATCACGGCTTCGGGCACAGCAGGGTCCTCCTCAGGAGTTCGGGGTGTGCTGGAGGAAAGCAGGCCATTCGCCGCCCCCGTCCACATTGAGCACCGCGCCGCTGACGTGACTCGCGAGCGGCGACGCGAGCAGCAAACAGGCTTGCCCGACCTCGGCCGGGGACGCGAACTGTCCACGCGGGATCGTCCGGGCGACCGCGGCGCGCTGTGCTGGATCGCCGTAGTGGTCCTCGGAACCCGGCGTCTCGACCAACCCGCAACTGACCGCGTTGACCCGCACCCGCGGTGCCCACTCGACGGCCAAACTGGTGGTGAGACTTTCCAGCGCCGCCTTCGCCGCGCCGTACACCGCCGTGCCCGGGCTGGGCCGCCGCGCCGAAATCGACGTGACATTGACTGCCGACGCACCGGCCGTCTCGGACAGAATCGGGTACGCCGAGTGGAGCACGTACGCCGCGGCCAGGAAGTTCAGATCGTTGATCTTGCGATGAAACCGCGGCGAGGCCTCGGCGAACTGGGCGAACGGTGCGCCGCCGGCGTTGTTGACCACGACGTCGAGCCGCCCGTGCCGCTCGCCGATCTCCTCCAGCCACTCGCGGACCTGCTCCGGCTCCCGCACGTCGACCTGCGTAAACCGCGGCTTGCGCCCGTCCACCTCGCGCAGCTTCCCGGGTTCGGTGCGCCCGCAGATCTCGACCTCGGCCCCCGCTTCGAGGAACGTCGTCACGATGCCGTCGCCGACGCCGCGCGCTCCGCCGGTGACGAGGACGACGCGACCGGTCAGGTCGAAGCTGACAGACATGCTGCTCCTTCTCGCCGGGAGCGCTCAGCTTACCAAACAAGTGCTAGGTTGAGGGCGAGGAGGTTTTCCCTGCCACGTGAAGCGATCCGGCGAGCCAGCATCGTCGCCGGGGGCGCGCCGGGATTGGCGGGGCGTCGCTGAAGGACATCGACGCTGCGTTGCCACGGCGGCTCGTGAGCGCTGATTCCGGTCAGAACCGGCGCCGCCGCTCACGAGCTATTCAGCCCACGTATCCCGCGGGCTTGCCCCAATCCGCACCCCGGGTCGTAGTCCGGTCCACCAGCACACACCGCGTCCCGGTGAAGTTCGTTGGCATGCATTTGTTGCAGTGGATGCACAACGACGGCGTCTCCGGCTCGGCCGCGATGCGGTTCACCAGGTCCGGCTCGCGCAGCAACGCGCGCCCCATCGCGACGTACTGGAATCCTTCCCGCATCGCCAGCTCCATCGACGCGCGGCCGGTGATCCCGCCGAGCAGCACCATCGGCAGCTTCACCGCGGCCCGGATCTGGCGCGCGTCTTCAAGCAAGAATGCGTCCCGGTAAGGGTATTCGCGGATAAAGCGCTTCCCCATCGCCTGAACGCCCAGCTTCAGCGGCTGCGGCAGCACCGCGGCGAACTCGCGGACCGGGGCGTCGCCCTTGAAGAGGTACATCGGGTTGAGCAGCGACGAACCGGCAGTCATCTCGAGCGCGTCGCAAGTACCGTCGGCTTCCAGCCACTGCGTCACCGGAATCGCCTCGTCGAGCCAAAACCCGCCGGGAGCACCGTCGTCCATGTTCATTTTGACGATCACCGCGATCCGGTCGCCGACCGCGTCGCGCACCGCGCGCATCGTGTCGCGCGCGAGCCGGGCGCGGTTTTCCAGCGAGCCGCCGTATTCGTCGGTGCGGTGGTTGAGTTTCGGACTCAGGAAGGAGCTGATCAGATAGTTGTGTCCTAAGTGGACCTCAATCGCGTCGAAGCCGCATTCGATAGCGCGCAAGGCAGCTTCGGCGTGGGCGCGTTTGACGCGTTCGATGCCGACGTGGTCGATTTGCTGGGCGAAACTGAGCGTCGTCTTGTGGAAATACCGGCTCGGCGCGAGCGCGGGAAGCCCGTTGCCCTTAGGGTTCGCGACCGGCCCGCCGTGCCCGATCTGCGCCGAGACCGCCGCGCCCTCGGCGTGCACCGCGTCGGTGAGCACGCGCAGTCCGGGCAGGGCTTCGTCGGCCCAATAGATCTGATGCCGGTCGGTGCGGCCTTCCTTGGCGACCGCGCAATAGGCGACCGTCGTCATCCCGACGCCGCCTTTCGCGTAACCGACGTGGAAATCGACCAGATCCCGGGTGACCCGGCCGTGATGGCTGAGCCCCTCGTAGGTCGCCGCCTTGACAACGCGATTGCGCAACCGCACCGGCCCGAGCCGGGCGGGAGCCAGCGGGTCGGGCGGGGTGGAGGTCGTGGAAGTCACGGTGCCACGGTAGGAAACGGAGCCCGCGGCCCGCTCCGCCGATCTCGGTGACCGGGAGGCCAGGACAGGTGGGCGCGGCAACGCTCGGCCCGGGCGCGGCGACTCCAGTTCAGCTGTTCGCGCTCAGGAGGGAAACCGCTGTGTCTGGCCTCGTCCTCGATACCACGCCGACGCCTTCACCGGCCCCACCGCCGTCGCCGCGCGCCTCAAGGAAGCGTCCGAGACGGACGAGCCGGCGGATTACGCGAACAGGATCAATCTGGAGATCCTCGGCCAGCTCGCGGGTCCGCGCCCATCAGCACTCCGCCGGTCGTGCGGATGTCCGGGAAATCGAACGGGGCCGGTTTCCTCGACATGACGGCCGAGTTCCTCGCAGAGTTTGGCCGTTTGCCGCGACGCGGCCAGGCACGCCGGATGCGGGTCGACCCGGTCCGGGCGTGCCTCGCCAGGTCGATGCGGAGCCGCCCGGGGCCGCGGCGGGTCGCGGCGATGAAGGTGCCGTTCGGGGTCGGGCGGCGATCGCGTCCAGCAGCGCCGCGCTGTCCCGGACTGTCGTGGTCACCGCGTGGGCGACCGAAACCGGCGCGTCGGCAGCGGCGGAGCAGCTCGATGTCCACAGTGGACTCAGCCGAGGCGGACAACCGGCTGTTGCGGGGAGACCGGCGGCCTCGGTGCCGAGGTCCTCGACCAGGAACGGGACGCCGGTGAGCGGGCCGTCCGGCGCCGATCTCGGCGAGGGCGGCTTCGAAGCGACGGCCGACGACAGCGTTGAGCCGAGGATTCGTCTCCTCGATGCGGGCGATCGCCTGTTCGGCGGCCCCGTGCGGACAGTTCGCCGCGGCGGATGGCGGCGGGGTCAAGGGCGGAAGGGGGCACAGCGAGATCTCCTCGGAAGGCTCAGCCGAAGAAGGCTTGACCGCCGTCGAGCGGCACGGTGGCCCCGGTCAGGTAGCGCAGATCGGAGCCGACCAGCGCGACGACGGCGCGGCCGATGTCCTCCTCGCACTCCCCGATCCGGCCCATCGGAATGGTCGCGACGAATTCGGCGGCCTCTTCGGGATGGTGCTCGGTCCACCATTTCAGCCCGGGCGACAACGCGTGCGGCGCGATCGCGTTGACCCGGATCCCGTCGCGCGCCCACTCCACGGCGGCGGTGCGCGACAGCGAGCGCAGGGCTTGTTTCGCCGCGGCATAAGCACCGTAGGTGGTGGGATCCCAACGCACCATCGCTGAGGTGACCAGGTTGACGATCGAACCGTCGCCGGTCGCCTTCAAATGCGGATGGACGGCTTTCATGAACGCGAACGCGGCGAACGGGCCGGTTTCGAAACCGCGCCGGAAATCCTCCTCGCTCATTTTCAGCAACGGCCCGAAGGCGCCGGAGTACGCATTGTTGACCAGAATGTCCAAGCGGCCGAACCGCGAAACGGCCTCGTCGACGACGCCGGGAATCGACGCGGTGTCCGCGACATCGCATGCGAACGGTTCCGCGGACGCGCCCCGCTCGCGCAGGAGACGACAGGTCTCGTCCAGCTTGGCGCGCGTGCGGCCGACGACCGCGACCGACGCCCCCTCTCCTGCCAGCGCCAATGCGATTCCTTGCCCGACGCCTTGTCCGGCGCCGGTCACCAGGGCCACCCGGCCCGCGAGCGTGTTCATCGGCCTCCTTCGTCCTGGGCAACCGGCCGGGCGAGGTGTTTCGCCACGAAAATGCCGTCCGCGGAAACGCAGACCCGGCCGTCGGCGAGTATTTCGCCGGTCGTGTGAATACGGTGGCCTTCGCTGGATTCTTGGCGTGCGCGAATCGTCAGTTCCTCGAACAACGGGGTCGTCCGGTGGTACCGGACGCTGAGCGTGCCGGTCATCCCGTCCGGCCCGGGACCCCAGCTGTTCGCGACGCCGAGCGCGTGATCCAGCAGCAGTGCGGAAATCCCGCCGTGCACGCAGCCCGGCGGACCTTGATAAGGCAAGCCGAGCGTCACCGTTCCGGCGACCGAACCGTCCGGCAGGCCGTGCAGGCGCAGCGGCGGCGCGAGGGCGTTTTCCGGGCCGGTGACCGGATCGTGCCGTGGCCGCCCGGCCCACATTCCGGCGACTCGTTCCTGCCGCTCCGGCGCGTGTTCTTCGAGCTGGGCGGCGATCCGGTCGAGTTCGCGGGCGATGTCCGTCATCGGCGCGGCGCTGTCCGCGCCCGCGTGCAGCAGTGCGCTGACCACCCGGCGCGCCGCCGCGACGGCAGCGTCGATGCCGTCGTCATCGGGCATGGGCGACAACGGGACGTTCTCGGCGTAGGTCGTCATCAGTAGTGCGCCGCCGGGCGGAGAGTCGCTTCGGCGCCGCCGTCGACGTAAACGACCTGGCCGGTGATGTGCGTGGTCGCGGCGTCCGCGAAATAGGCCAGGACTCGCGCGACGTCCTCCGCGGCCGCGTAACCGTGCAGCGGCATCGGGACTGCTTTGTCCATCACGGCTTTCCTCTTCGGGTCCGCGAAAAGCTCGTCGGTCATCGGCGTCCGCACCACCCCGGGTGCGACCACGTTGACCGCGATTCCCGCGTCGGCCCAGCCTGGCGAGACGGACGTCCGGCGCGCCCATTGCGCGATCGCGGACTTCGAGGACGGGTACAGCTGGAGCGCGCGATTGCCGGCGATCGCCGCGCGAGCGGCGGTCAGCGCGGCTTGCTCGTCGCCGCGCAGGCAGGCGTCGACCACCGCGGGATCGTTCGGCTGGGTGCCGGAGATCGAGCCGACCAGGACCACCCGCGGCGTCGCGGATTTCGCGAGCAACGGCTGGAGTGCGTCGACGAACTCGGTGCTGCCGAAGTAGTTCACCGTGACCATGGCTTCGCCCGGATTCGCCGTGCCGGCGCAGGTGATCACCGCGTCGACGTGCCCGGTGCGCTTGCCGATGTCCTCGGCGGCAGCGGCCCGGCCCTGCGGCGTCGAGAGGTCCGCGTCCACGTCGCTGCCCGCGAGGTCGACGCCGAGAACCTGGTCGCCGCGCTCGGCGAGGAGACCGCTGAGCGCCGCCCCGATCCCCGAACTCGCTCCGGTGACGACGACAGTGCGCGGCATGACGGCCTCCTGAGGTGGGTTCCGGGAACGGCCGCGACGCTACGGGGACCTCGGCGCGCGCGGCGGGCTGATCCCGGTCACCGGGAGAAACTGGCCGGTCTGACATACCAGCGCTCCGGACTACCACGTCACCTCGAGCACCTGGTCGCCGAGCGAGCCGCCCGGCCTGCGCGGTGTGAAGTCTCAACCGGCCCGGACTGGTCGGTCAGCCGGCCGGCCCAGTTCGGCCAGCAGCAACCGGCACGCCAGCACGGTGTCCGCCTCGGCCTCTTCCGCGGTGATGTGCCCGTTCAGCTGCGAGGTCAGCACGCCGTACCAGGTCTGCTCGACCAGCCGGACCAGCCGGCGGTCGTGGCCGCTGGGCTCGGCCACCCCGGCGACGCGCAGGATCAGGTCGCCGAACGCGACCGTCGCGGCCATGTTCGGCGACTCCCCCGCGACCGTCGCGTTGTTCGACTGCAGCATCGCCTGCGCGAGCCGCGGCCGCTCCAGCAGCCGGCGGGCGGCGTCGACCAGCACGCGCGCGACCGCCTCGGCCGGTTCCTGGCCGGGTCCGACCGGGACGCTGGTGCGGTCCAGCTGCTCGACCTGGCTGTGCAGCAGCGCGGTGAACAGGACCGTCTTGGACGGGAAGTACCGGTAGAGCGTGGCGATGGCGACCCCGGCGTCGCGGGCGACGTCGAGCATCTGGATCCGGTCGAGGCCGTGCTCGGCGCCGTGGTCCGCGGCCGCCCGCAGGATGCGCCGGTAGCGCTCCCGCTGCGCGGGCGAACTCGGCGTGGCCGGCGCCCGGTTTTCGGCGACTCTCGGCACCGCGACTCCTCCGCTCGTGATCAGGCCATTCTCGCGCACGATCCTCCCACCGGGCGCCGCCGCTGCCGGTGAGCGGGACGACCGCGGCCGGACGCGGTGGGCTCGCTGGGTCGCGACGACTTGGCTTCGGCGACCAGTTCGACGTGGTGGCGGCCGGGTCCGGCGCGTACCTCGCGGCCCGGGCCGGGCTGCGCACCCGCAGTGGTCGAGGGCGCGGACCGGCTCGGCGGGACGTCGGCGTACTCCGGCGCGGCCTGCTGGCTGCCCGGCACGCAGGTGCAGCAGCGCTTCGGCGTCGCGGATTCCACCGCCGCCGCGCGCGAGAACCTGCGCGCGCTGCTCGGCGAGGACCGGGCCGGGCGGCAGGAGGCGTTCCTGGAGAAGGCCCCGGAGCTGGTCGCGACGCTGCGGGCGGACCCGGCGCTCGAGTTCGAGCGGCGGGCGTTCCCGGACTGCTTCGACCGGCCGGGCCGGGTCCCCGGCGGACGTTCGTTCGTGCCGGTCGGCCTGCCGCGGTCCGAGCTGGGCGAACGCGCGGAGCTGGTGCCCGCGCCCGCGACGGACGGCGGTACGCGAACGAGTCCCTGCCATACGACCAGAGGGGCCGTGAGATGGCAGCGGACCCGGCGCGGCGGATCCCCTCGCACCTCGTGTCCGACAGCCGGGAGGGCGGCCGCGGTGCCCGGCGGACGGCCGGACGACCGCTCGGCGGCCGACACGTGGGTGCAGGCGGACACGCTCGCGGAGCTGGCCAAGTTGATCGACGCTCCGGAGCCGCCGGAGACGGTCGCCGGTTCGATTCTTTCGCCGAGGCCGGGCACGACCCGGGATTCGGCCGGGGCGAGGACGAATACGCGCGGCATGCCGCGAATCCGGTGCCGGTTCCGGTGATCGCCCGCCGTTCCGCGCCGCTCGGCTGGTGCTGCCGGACCTGGGCGCGAAGGGCGGACTGGTCACCGAGCCGGTCCGGACGCGCGAGTGCTGCGCGAGGACGGTTCGGTGGTCGAAGGTCTTTACGCGGCCGGGAATTCGGCGGCTTCGATGACCGGGCGGTACTGCCCGGGCCCGGGCATTCCGCGGGGCACAGCGTTCCCGGCCCGAGCGGTCGACGAGATGGGGGCACGGGCCGGAAAACAGCCGGATTGCCGCGCAGCCCCACGCCGCCGCGGGCCAGGCGCGTCAACCGAGCACCGTGCCCGAGCTTTCCGTGCGAGGGCGTTTGCGGGAGAAGGCCGAGAGGTCGATCTCCAGCCCCGTGTGTTCGCCGACGTACCGCGCCGGCCGCGCGTCGTGGTCCGTGCCGTTCTCGGTCTGTTCGATGATCGCGGCCAGGAACTTGCCGACGACCGGGGCGTTTTTGAACTGGTTGCCGCTGGTGCCCATGGCGACGTAGAACCCGTCGAGCCCGGTGCGGTCGTAGATGGGGGTCCAGTCGTCGGCGACGTCGTAGACCCCCACGACCCCCCGCGCCCGGTTCGGGACCGTCAGCCCGGGCAGCCGCCGGGCGGCGCGGGTCACTTGCGCCTCGAACACCGCCATGGTCGGGTGCGTCGCGACCGCGTCCGGGTCGTCCGCCCACTGCAGCGGATCGCACTCCGGTTCCGTGCCGCCGACGAGCAGCCCGCCGCCGGGCTCGCCGCGCAGATACGTGCCCAGGTCCATGTCCGCCACCGAAATCCCGGCCCCGGAACCGGCTTGATACCCCGGCGGCGCCGCCACGTGCGCGACCTCCTGGCGCAAGGGCCGGCACGACACCGTGAAATCCGCGCCGACCCCGGCCAGTTCGTTGACGCGCGTCGACCACGGGCCGGCGGCGTTGACCACCACGGCACACGGAATCCGGGTCCCGTCGCCCAGCACTGCCGCACTCACGCGGCCATCGGCCCGCTCGACGCCGCACACGGTCGTGCGGAAGCGGAACTCCGCGCCGTGGAACCGCGCGGCGGCGGCCAGGTTCTGCGCGGCCAGCGCCGGATCGGTCACGAATCCCGCGTCGGGCGTGTACACCGCGCCCAGCGCGGACTCCGCGTCCGCCCAGAACCGGTTGTCGTCAAGGCGTTTCGGCGGCCAGTAACTGCCGACGTCGATACCCGGTATCCGCTCCGCGAGCTCTGCGCTCGACCACTCCTCGAACGGAACCCCGGCCTCTTTGAACAGCGGCACATACGCCGACCGCGGCGCGGCAGGAACGTCCAGCATCGCCAGCCCGCACCGCTCGAACCGGGCCAGCTGCCCGACGTCGCAACCGAGGTGCTCCGCCCACGCCCGCCAGGCGAAATGCGCCTCCCAGGCCGCGGAAACCCCGGCCAGCGTGGAAAAATTGAACCGCACCACCGCACTCGAAGCGGCCGTGGAACCGTGCCCCGGCGCCCCGGCCTTGTCGACGACCGTCACGCGCCACCCGCGCCTGCCCAGTTCCAGCGCGACCGAAGCACCGACAACGCCCGAACCGATCACCACGACATCGGCGGCCATGGAACCCACTCCCCTCACGGAAACCCGTGCGCCACGCCGAGCACGCACGATGACCCGGCCATTGTCGGCAGGCGCGGAGTCGCGCGGCATCAAGCATTCGCCGCATCTCCGCGCGCGAAACCGCGACCGCTGTCGACCCGCGGCGCTGCCTGGCCCCTGCGTCAGCCGGCCTGACCGGGCAGCCTGCACGCGTCATCTGTCGCGCCGGACCGCCGCCGGGTACGACAGGTATCGCTTGTCCTCGAAGGCGTGATGGGAGAAAGTGGACACTGGCCCGTACCAGCGGAGGTAAGCGCGCATGGCTGATGAGCTGCAGGAGGTCGTGGACGCCCTGGCCGAGCGGCTGCAGCGGTCGGTGGCGATCGACGACCCGCAGATCCGGCTGCTCGCGGCGAGCCGCCATTTCGGCGACGAGGACACGACACGGGTCTTCTCGGTGCTCAACCGCTCGCTCGACCCGCGGCTGCGCGAGCAGATCCTCGCCAAGGGCATCGCGCAGTGGACCAGCCCGGGCCTGGTGGTCGTGCAGAACGAAGGAACGCTGCCGCGGCTGTGCGTACCGATCCGCTGTGCCGGCCTGCTGCTCGGCTACCTGTGGCTCATCGACCCCGATGCCACGCTGACCGAGCACGACATGGAGAGCGCCCGGGAAGCCGCCGAACGCGCCGGTGTCGTGCTGTACCGGGACCTCATCGTGCACGAACGCACCCGGGCCCGGCACGAGGCGATCCTGTGGGAGCTGGTGGCCACCGACCCGGCCATCCGCTCGCAGGCGGTCGAGGACCTGCATGCCGAGCAGCTGTTCCCCGCGACGGCCATGCACTTCCAGGTGCTCGGCGTGCAGCACCGGGGAGCCGAATCCCCGCAGACGGTGGCCATGGAGGCGGCGCTCGAGGACGCGCAGGACGCGATCGCGCAGCACTGCGGGGCACCGGGATCCGCGCTCGTCGCCGCGAACAAGTCCCGGGCCTGGTTGGTGATCGCCCAGCCGCGGCCGTTGTCGCGGCGCGAGACGGAGACCGTCTGCGACCGCCTCACCGCACGATTCGACCAGCTCACCCACCACGACGGGCGACTCGTGCTCGGCATCGGCGGCCCCGTCTCCCGGATCGAGGACATCGTCGAGTCGTACCGGCAGGCTTTCCTCGCGGTGCGCGCGGCACAGCTCGTCCCCTCCGTCGGACCGATCGCCCGCTGGGACGAGCTGGGCCCCTACGCGCTCCTGCTGAAAATGCCCGCCGAGGATCTGCTCGCCGCCGCGCAGGTGCCGGCGCTCGCCACCCTGGAACGCGAGGACGGCCAACGCGGACTCGTCGCGACGCTGGAGGCGTTCCTCGACAACGCGGGCGATGTCGCCCGTACCGCGGGCGAACTCAAGGTGCACCGGGCCACCCTGTACCACCGGCTCAAACGCATCGAAGCGATCACCGGATGCGACCTGAACCGAGGCGAAGACCGGCTCACCCTCCACTTGGGACTGAAACTGCGCACCCTGGCCGCCGCCTACCGCGACCAGACGGCTCCGGAAACCTCTTCCGCCGCGCTGCGCTCGGTGTCCTGACGCTCGGTGTCCTGGCCCAGACCGCGCAAGCCGCTCCGAAACGCGAGCCCTCGCCGCGGAGGCAGGACTGCGCACTTGCCGAACCACCAGGCGCGGCAGGGCATGCCGCCCAAGCGGATCTTTCAGCGGCGCCGCCGGAAACCAGCCACGGCACGACCTTCGGCAGCTAGTCGGCAGCTGGCGTCATCCCCAGATGGTCCATGACGAACGCGAGGATCTCCGCGTGGTGCTCGATGGCCTGCGCCCGCGTCGCCGGCAGGTGGCCGTAGTCCTTCCGGACCCGCAGCAGCGGCTTGTTCGCGGCGCTGGCCGCGCGCAGCCGCGCGGTGAAGACGCGGCCGTGGAACGGTTCGCAGCCGAAGTCGTGCTCCCCGAAAATCTGCAGCACAGCCGGATGCCGCACGCCGACGCGAACGTTGTGGTACGGGGAAAAGGCGGCGAGACGACGGGAGTCTTCGGGGTCCGTGACGTCTCCGTAGTCCTCGAGGAACGCCCCGCGCACTTCCTTGGCTGCGGGGTTGTCGGGGCTCTGGAACTCCAGCATGTCCAGCAGCGGCACATCGGCCACCACCGCGCCCCAGAGATCCGGCCGCCGCACGAGCGCGACGCCGGCGAGCATGCCGCCGTTGCTCTTGCCGTAGAAGGCGAGCCGTCCGGGTTCGCTGACCCCGGTCGCGATCAGTTCGTCGGCGACGGCGAACAGGTCGTCGAAGGTGTTCTGCTTGTTGGCCAAGCGCCCGGCTTCGTACCACTCCCGGCCGTATTCGGCGCCCCCGCGGAGGTTCGCCTGCACGTACACGCCGCCCGCCGCGAGGAACGGCCCGACATTCCCGAGATAATGGGGCATCAGCGCCTGGTTGAAGCCGCCGTAGGCCTCGATGAAGGCCGGCTGCGGCTTGCTGCGGTCGAGATCGGGCCGGTGGACGACGAAGTACGGGATCCGGGCGCCGTCCCGGCTCGTGGCGAACGCGCGGTCGACGGTCAGCTCCGGAAAGGCCCGGCCGCTCTCGCTCAGCCGGACGAGTTCGTTCGTCTCGGGCAGGTAGCGGTAGTCCACCGGCGCCTGCTGGAAAGTCTCGTGAGTGAACGTCAGCTCGGCGGAACGCTCGAAGCGGCGGGCGGCCATCGCGGTGGGCGAGGACCCGGAACCGGGCATCGGGACGGCCGCCTTCGCTTCGCCGGTCGCGCCGACCACCCGGAACTCGACCGCGATGTCCCGGATCTCGCAGACAACCAGGTCGTCGCCGAGCTTGCGGACGCACCGCAGGACCGCTTCGGACTCCGGCACCAGTTCGCGCCAGGTGCGCTCGTCGGCGGAGGTGGCGACGGGGACGGCGACCACTCGGCCGCGCGGGGCGTCGCCGGTGACCACCGCGACGTAGGTGTCGTCGTCGTACCACACGCCGTGGCACTCCCCGCGGTAGTCCGCGGGGAGGAAGGGCCGCCATTCGCCGGTGGCGCGGTCCAGGAGGCGGCAGGCGATCTGCTCGTGCTGCCCGGCGAGGGCGACGACCCGGGCGCCGTCCGGGGACACCTGCGCGGTCAGCGTGAAGGTGTTGTGCGGCAGCTGGTCGCAGGGGAACACGGTGTCGGCCTCGGCGGGGACGCCCGCGGTTACCGGGACGAAGCGCAGCCGGTGATCGCCGGTGTCCGTCCGGTCGGCCGTGTAGAACCCGGTACCGTCCGGCAGCCAGCCAGGAGTCGCGCCGGCGGCGACGTGGCGCGGTGCCTCGACCGGCAGCAGCCGGCCGTCGTCGGTGCGGACGACGTGCAGCGTGCCGATCGTCTGTCCCAGCGGGTAAGCGGCGAACACGACCCGTGCTCCGTCGGGGGCCGGTTCGTACCAGAGCAGCTGCGAGCCCTGGCCGAACGCGGGGTCGCGCGGGTCGACGAGAAGAGTGCGGGGGCCGTCCGCGGTTTCCGAGACCCACAGGCCCAGCGTCGGGTCGTCGGCGGCGACCGCGGCGAGCCGGAACCAGAACCGGCCCATCCGGCGCGGCGTCGTGGTCCCCCAGATCTCCGCGTTCGACGGCTGGTCCGCGACGGTCCGGCCGAGCTGGTCGCGGATCTCGCCGAAATGCTCCCAGCCGCGGAGCGCGGCCGTGGTGGCGGCGTTCTCCCGTTCCTGCCAGGCGAGCGTCTCCGGGGTGTTCTCCCGCAGCCAGCGGTTCTCGTCGGTGAACGTCACCGCCCCGACCGTCACGACCTGCTCGCTGGTCTTCCCGTCCGCCGTTTCCGTCGTCACCCGTGCTCCTCGGTTCTGCGTGGGCAAGGAACGCGCTCCGCGCCAATCGTGCGGTCCAGCTTAGGATTCGCCGTCGCTCGCGGCCGCAGGCAAACGTCGCGACTCCGCGCCCGGGAACGCGACATCTGTCGCCCGCGCCAGATGTCGGACCGCCGCGCCGAACTGCCCGACGTTTGTCCAATTCTCCTCGGCGAGTCCGCATCGCAAGCTGAGTACCGGGTTCGCCGCCTTCGCCCTCACCTGGAGGTATTCATGTCCTCGCGCACGGTCGACCTCGTCACCCGCAACGTCGTCGAGATTCCCGCGGAACCGGCCGCGATCTGGCCGTTGCTGCTCGACCCGGACAGGTGGAAACAGGGGGCGAAACCGGTCTGGGAATCGGGCGAGCCGGGTGCCGTCGGGGAGGTCCGGGTCGCCCGAGAGGCGATCGACGGCGCCGAGTACCGCCTGGCCGTCGAGACAGTGGTGCTCGAACCGCCTTTCCGCAAGGTCGTGAAGCTGCTGACCGGCGCCCCGGACGATCCCGGGTGGGCCGCGTGGCAGCTCGTCCCGCTGGCCGGCTCGACGCTGGTGAGCTACGACGTCTACAGCCGGCACGAAATAGACGGCGGGACGACCGCGGACGATTACCGGGCGGCGAACCGGCTCCGCTTCGACACCGAACTCGCCACGCTCAAGCGGCTGGTCGCAGAGGAGGTGGCGGGCGATGAAAAATGAAACCGTGGCGAGCGGCCTGCCGGCGCCGAGGGGCCGCACGCGATCGGTGAGCGCGTTGCTGGTCGGCGCCGTGCTCGTCTACGGCTTGCTCGAAGCCATGATCGTGCCCGCGCTGCCGCTCATTCAAGGCGGGATCGGCGCCACCCAGGCGGAAGCCGGGTGGATCATCTCGGCGATGGCGCTCGTCGGCGCGGTCGCGACGCCGGTCGTCAGCAGGCTCGCCGACATCCGCGACCGGCGGCGCGTTTTCCTCGGTGTGCTCGCGGTCGTCTTCGTGGGGATCGCGACCGCGGGGCTGGCCTCGTCGGTGCTGGTGTTCGCGATCGGCCAGGGGCTGCAAGGCGCCGGGGTCGGCCTGGTGCCGCTCGCGGTCGGCATCGTCCGCGACACCGAACCGCCCGAGCGGTTGCGCCGGACGAACGGGCTGTTCGTCGGAGGGCTGGCCGTCGCCAACGCGACCGGGGTGCTGCTGGCCGGGCCGCTTCTCTCCGCGCTCCCGTACCAATGGCTGTACTGGACGGCGTTGATCGTGCTCGTTCCGCTGCTGGCGTTCGCGGTTGCCGTGATGCCCTCCTATCCGCCTTCGGTGCGCGGCAGGGTCGATTCCGCCGGCGCCGCCCTGCTCGGCCTCGGCGTGGTCGCGCTCCTGCTGGCCATCACGTTCGCCGCTTCGACCGGATGGGCGTCGGCACCCGTGCTCGGGCTGGGCGCGGCGGCGATCGTCGCGCTGGCGGGGTTCGTCCTCGTCGAGCGGCGCGTCGCCGACCCCCTGGTGGACCTGCGGCTGGGCGGCTCCGCGGTGCTGATCGTGCACGTGACCGCGTTCGCCGCGGGCGTGTCCTCGGCGGTGCTGATGATCGCGGTGCCGAGGATCGCGGCGGCACCGGCGGCGACCGGGTACGGGCTGGGTTCGACCGCGGTCGCCACCGGGCTGATCATGTTCCCGCTCGGCGTGCTCGGCGCGATCTCCGCCCCGCTGACCGGCCGGCTGGAACGGCTGGTCGGGTCGCGCATGGTGATGGTGCTTTCCGGGACGCTGCTGCTCGCGGCGGGACTGATCATGGTGAGCGGCCGGTCCAGCGCTTTCGTGCTCGCCGTCGGAGCCGGACTGGTCGGGGTGGCCATCGGCACCGGGCTCACCCAGGGCGTCAACATCATCGCGCTCACGCTTCCCGCCGACCGCGTCGCGAGCGTCACCGGGCTCGCTTACGTGCTGCGCGCCGTCGGCAACGCGGTCGGCGCCCAATTGGCCGCCACCGTCATGGCCCTCGACCTGCTTCCGGGCACCCAGCTGCCCACCTGGAACGCCATCACCTGGGTCTTCCTCGGCGCGGGCGCGGTAGGAGCGCTCGTGGCAGCGGTGTCTTTCCGGCTCCCCGCGCGGCTGACCGCCGCACACTGAACCGCGCGCATCCGTCCGACCAAGGAGACGCACATGGCCCCGACCGTCCGAGCCCTCGCCGACCGGGTGTGGGACCACGTCCTGCGCACCGAGCCGCACCACGCGCTGCGCGCCGGCCACCCCGTCGAGCACCTGCCGAGCGGGTCGCTCGACGAGGCGGAAGAACGGGCCGCGACGGGCCGGTCCGTGCGTGCGGCACTCGCCGAGATCGACGACGCCGCGCTCGACCGGGACACGGCCGCGCTGCTGCACTTCGTCGCCGACCAGTGGGCGTGCGCCGGCGAATCGTGGTGGTGGCACTTCCCGGTCGCGCCCTACCAGCTGTTCGAGCTCAGTTTCACCGCGCCGCAAGCCTTCGACGCGATCACTTTCGCCGACCCGGACGCCGATGTCGAGCTTTTCCGTTCCCTCGCAGGGGATCTCGCTCGGCGGGTACGCGGCGCGGAAGCGAAACTTCGCGCGCAGGCCGAGCGCGGATGGGGAGCACCGCGAGCGGCGTTGCCAGGATTCGTCGCCGCCGTCACCGGCCTGCGCGCCGCGACGCAGCGGTGGCTCACCCTCGACGAGCACCGCGTCGAGCCCCTCTCCCCCGCACTGCGCGGCAGGCTCGCCGACGGACTCGGCCGCACCGTGACGAACGACGTACTGCCCGCGGTCGACTCCCTGCTGCGCTACCTCGACGGTCCGGCACGAGACACCGCTGCGCCAGGGGTCGGGCTCGGCCGCTACCCCGGCGGCGAGGAAGCATACCGGCGGCTGGTACGGCAGTACGCCTCCTTTGACATCTCACCGGAGCAGGTGCACGACATCGGGCAAGCCCAGGTCGCCGAACTCACCGAGAAGATGGCGGAACTGCGCTCCGAGACCGGGTTCGACGGCGACGAAGCCGCCTACCGGAAGGTCCTCGAGGCGGACGAACGATTCCACGCCCGCCGCGCCGAGGACGTCGCCGCGACCTACCAGCGCCACCTCGCCGCCATCGAACCGCTGCTCGGGCACTGGTTCTCGGTGCTGCCCAAGGCACCGCACACAGTCGAACGCCTCGATCCCGAACTCGAAGCCGGACTGTCCTACGGCTACTACGAACCACCAGGACCGGCCAATCCCGCAGGCCGCTACCGCTACAACGGATCCGGGCTCGACAGCCGAGCACAGATCAACGCGGCGACCCTGATCTTCCACGAACTCGTTCCCGGGCACCACTTCCACCTCGCGCGCCAGGAAGAAGACACCGCACTGCACCCGATCCGCGGCAAGCTCGCCCCCGAGCTGCTCGACGCCTACACCGAAGGCTGGGCCGAATACGCCGCCTCGCTCGGGATGGAAATGGGCCTCTACGCCGATCCCTGGGACCGGTACGGCCACTACGCGCACCAGCGCCTCACCGCACAACGACTCGTCGTCGACACCGGGCTCAACGCGTTCGGCTGGTCCTTGGAGAAGGCGGAGGCGTACCTGGCGGCCACGACCTTGGAATCGCCGTCGCAAATACACACCGAAACGCTGCGCTACTCCACCGATATGCCCGGCCAAGCGCTGGGCTATCGCCTCGGGTTCCTCAAGTTCTGGGAACTGCGCGAACAAGCCGCGCGCACACTCGGGCCCGCCTTCGACGTCCGCGCCTTCCACGAGGTCGTCCTCGGTCCCGGTGCGCTCCCGCTCGCCGCCGTTAGCGAGAACACGGCGGACTTCGTCGCGGAGCAAACCACCGGATGACACCGCGGGCTGCCCCGGTTCGAGGGTTTTGCCGCCACGCTGGTGCTGTTCTCGCACTCTGCCGGGCTGAGGCGGCAGCCGCGGCCCGAGCCGGTCGGCCGCCGAGGTGCGCCGTCCGGCTGATTCGCGAGGTCGGCGAGGGTTGACTCCGCGCCCGGCAGCCGTGTTACCGTCCGAACTAGAAATGATTTCAGTTCGTCCGCGAGGAGCACAGCATGCCGGTTGCCGCGACCGAAACGGGCCCCTCGCCGAACCGCACCCTGCCGCCGTCGATGGTCGAGCGGATGACGCTGATCCTCGACGCCTTCGACGCGCCGAGCACCCGGCTCACCCTCGAACAGGTCGCGCACGCGACCCGGCTCCCCCGTTCGACCGCGCACCGCATCCTCGACCAGCTCGTGCGGCTGCAATGGCTGTCGCATTCACCGTTCGGGTACGCGCTCGGCACCCGGGCGCTGCGCCTCGGCGGCACCGGCGGCAATCATCTCGAACTGCGCGAAGCGGCCGCGGCCGTGCTGCACGAACTGCAGTTGCGCACCGGGATGGTCGCGCACCTCGCGATCCTCGACGGCGCGGAGGTCCGGTACCTGGACAAGGTCGGCGGCCGCTTCGCCGCGGTCGTCCCGTCGCGCGTCGGCGGCCGCGCGCCCGCGCAGTGCACCGCGCTCGGCAAGGCGATGCTCGCCTGGCTGCCCGCGGAACAGATCGAGGACCGGTTCCGGCCGGGGATCGGCCGCCGGACCAGCCGGACGATCTGCGACCTGGTGACGCTGCACCGCGAACTCGGCCGGATCCGCGACCGCAACGGCCTCGCCTTCGAACGCGGCGAGTGCTTCTCCGAAATCTCCTGCGTCGCGGCTGCCATCCGCGGCCCGGAGGGACCGGAGGCGGCGATTTCCCTGGTCGGCGACGCGCACACGGCGCTGGAGCGCGTCGCGCCGCTCGTCGTGGTCGCCGCGCGGCAGGTCACCCGGCAGCTGTACCCGATGGTGCGGCCGCGCACGGCAGAACCGGCCTGAACCCGGCCGTCCACAAAGGACTATCCGGCGCCTGGACAGCACCGGTCCGCGAGGAATCCGCCGACCGCGGAGCGGAAGCCGGCCGGATCCTCCACCCACGGCAGGTGACCGGCGGGCAGCCGCACGCGCGACACCTCCGGCAGCGCCCGGGCGAGCGAGTCGACTGCCGAGCGCGGCCGGATGTCCGCGGTCCCGTCCACGATCAGGGTCGGGACGTCCAGCGTTTCGCACTGGCCGCGAAGGACTGGCGAGCGCTCGCCGCCGAGGGCCGCGTTGCACTCGAAATTCACGTCGAACCACGGGTCGGCCATGGCTTCGGCGTGCTCCAGCGCGCGTTCCCGGTCGGCGAAGTCGGCTGACCACTGCAGGACGCAGTACTCCCGGTCTTCCTTGGCCGTGCGCTCCTTGGCTGCCAGCGCCTCCCATCGCGTCCGGTGACCGCCCAGCGCGTTCCGCAGATTCCGCGAGTAGTCCCCGTGCCAGGTCGAGTCGTCGTCGATCCCGGTGCCGGAGACGTAAACCAGTTTCGTCACGCGGTCCGGATGCGCCAGGGCGTAGCGCAACGCCAGCTGCGCGCCCCACGAATGGCCCAGCAACGCGACGCGGTCCCAGCCGAAATGGGCTCGGACCGCGTCGAGATCGGCCACCGTCCGCTCGACCGAGTACGGTCCCTGTCGCTGTGATCGGCCGCATCCTCGCTGGTCCCAACGACAGACAGTCGCGGCTGCCGACAGGTCGGCGGCGACGTCCGCCATCATGTCCCACAGACCCGGGCCGCCGTGACAGAAGACGACCGGTTCGCCGTCGCCTTCCCGGGCCGCCCACAGCCGGACACCGTCCTCAGTACGCACCGCGTGCTCCACCGACGCAGTGTCGCGCACCGTTCCGCTCCCTGCGACCGGGTTTCGAGCGGCCGGGTGCTCGCGTTGGACCCGGGCGTCGACGACCGGCCGATGACTTCCCGCCGCGGCGATTTCGGCGGCGACGCGCGTCCGGACGAGGTCCCGGGCTACCGCTGGGGCTGGAGCGACCGCTGAGCCTCCTCCTCGAGCGCGCGCACCATCGCCACCGCCGCCTGCCCCGGCTGCTCCCCGGTCACCGCCCACAGTGCGCGTCGCGGTCCGCCGCATTCGTCGCGCACCGGGATCCACCGGACGTCGGCGGGCAGCGAATCCGCGGCGAAACCGGGCACCAGCGAAATTCCCAATCCGGCCGCGACCAGGCCCAGCCGCGTCGGCCACGCGCGCACCGCGAAAGCGATCGACGGCCCGGCGATTCCCGGCCACGTCCCGAATTCCGGCGCGCCGCCCGCGCCGACGATCCATTGCTGTTCGGCCAGTTCGTCCGGTTCGACCCAGCTGCGCCCGGCGAACGGATGCGCTTCCGCGACCGCCACGCCGTAGCCGATTCCACTGCGCAATTCGGTGCGGCGCAAGCCCGCGAAGTCGTATTCCGGAACACCGTCGCCGGTCACCGCCACCGCGACGTCCAGCCGGCCGCGGCGCAGCGACTGCAATTGCGCCGGGATCGCCGACTCGGCGAGCTGCACCTCCACGCCCGGATGCGCGCGCAGCAGCCGGGAAACCGCGCGCGGCAGCAGAACCGCCGACGCGGCGGGGAATCCGCCGACCGAGATCCGCCCGGCGAGGCGGTCGCGCAGTCCGGCGAGTTCCTTTCCGGCCGCGCTCACGCTTTCCAGGACGCGACCGGCGTGCCGGATCAGCACTTCCCCTGCTGTCGTAGGACGGATTCCGCGCGCGTGCCGTTCGAACAAGGCGGTTCCCGTCGCGCGTTCGCTCGCCGCGATCTGCCGGGACACCGCCGATTGCGTGTAGCCGAGCCGGTGCGCGGCAGCACTGAACGACCCCGTGCGGGCCACCTCGACCACGACCCGGAGGCCGGTGAGCGTCAGATCAGCCATTCCGCCAACCATATCCGAAACGCGCGACCCCGGGCGTCCACAGTAGACGCCACCGCGACCCCCTCCCCTCGCCCCGGCCCGAAGCACCGGCGCGAACCCGGGTTTTCGCGCCCCGAAGGACACCGAGCGTGCCCCACCTGCCCCGCCGCGGGTGCCGCCGAACGCCCGAACCGCGGTTGCGGCGAACAGGCGAACTCGCCCGCGCCCGAAACATCCGCGTGGCGCCGAGCGATGCTCTTGCCAGGAGCGCCGAAGGAAACTCCAGCGGGACCGCCTGCCGGCGGTCCACTGTGGAATGCCCGCGCCCACCCGCTGTTCACCGGCTGGCCGTCGCCGCTTAACCGCGGGCGGTAACTTTTCGGCGCCGTGTCCACGATGTCCTCATCGACTGCGACGGCTCGTCACCGGACGGCCGTCCGAGCCGGACTGAGGTTGCGACCCATGAAAAGCGCTCGAAGTCCACGCCGGACTCCCCGGTTCCAGCTGATCGGCGGCCCGGGAAACGCGACGAGATGGCGGCTTCTCGGCACGAACAACGCTTCGCTGGGGCTGGGCACCGTCGATTATCGCAACGGGGAGGAATGCGTCGCGGCGATCCAGTGGCTGTGCGCGAACATTCCGCGCACGCGCATGGAACTCACCCACGACCACGGGATCGACTGGCGATGGTTCCTGCGCGCGGGCAGCGGGACGATAGCGTCGGCGAGCCACGCCTACGGCCGCCGCATCGAAGCGCAGCACGGATACGAACGATTCGTCGCCGCGATCGGGGAAGCGGCGGAATTCGCGGCGGAAGGCCGGATCACCGACTGGCGCACGAAATACCGGCTGCCCGGCTGAACGCGTTCGCCGGGCATTGACTACCACGGACGTCTCGCTCCTCGCCGCCGCCAAGGGTTCGGCGGCGAACGCCGACCCGGGCACCGCCGTGAACGTCCCGCCGGTTCGCGCGAGCAGCCAGTCGTCGCGCCAATCGCGGATTCCTGGCCTGGCGCAATGCCGATCCGCCGCTTGCCAGGCAGCGGATTCGGCGCATGGTGGTGTTCGCGGCTATCTGCGCACCGTTACTGGTGAGAGGAATCGTCCGGCGGTCGCGGCGGACGGGATAATGCGTCAGTTCCCGGTTCCCGGCCGAGCTGAGCCCCAGCCCCGCCGGGAACCGGCTGGTCGGCCGCGGGCCCGACGTCCGCCCCATTCGAGATATCCGGCGAGCGCGGCGCGGAACTCCGGGTCGGCGGGCAGCCCGACCTCGTCCGCGGTGGCCAGCAGCAGCGAACCCACCGGCGCGCTACGGCTCGGTGCGGCGCCGGAGGTACTCGATGATCACCCAAGCACGCGCAACGGCATCGCGGTCGGCACCTCCTGACCGCTACGAGCCCAGCAGCTCGGCCAGCACCGCAGCCTCGCTGATATCACTGCGCTTGGTCGCCGTCAGCAGAGTCAACGGACCCTTCTCCGCCAGCGCACGCAGATGGTCCAGCGCTTCCGCACGCTCCGGATCTTCCAGCTCCGCCCGGTAGCGCTCCGCGAATTCCTCGTAGCGCTCCGGATCATGCGCATACCATTTGCGCAGTTCCGTCGACGGGGAGATCTGCTTGAGCCAGTCGTCCAGGTGCGCGCGATCCTTGCTCAGCCCGCGCGGCCACAGCCGGTCGACCAAGACCCGCGAGCCGTCGGCGGATTCCGGTTCGTCGTAGACCCGGCGGACCTGGACTCGGCGTTTGCTCATCGGCAAGCGGCTCCTTCCGCGGTCGGGGGCTCCCGCCCAGCGTCCGCCGTCGCCCGCCCCGGCGCAAACGAAGGGGGTATAACCCCAGGGTATGGAACTGCGTCAGCTGCGGTACTTCGTCGCCGTGTTCACCGAGGGGTCGATCAGCCGGGCGGCCGGGTCGCTGCTGATGTCGCAGCCCGCGCTGACCCGGCAGATCCGGGTGCTCGAACGCGAACTCGGGACGCCGTTGTTCGACCGGGTGCCGACCGGCGTGCAGGCGACGGTCGCCGGCCGGGCGTTGCACGAGCACGCGCGGCAGCTGCTGCGGCTCGCGGACGCGACCCGCGAGGTCACCCGGTCCGCGGCCCCGGTCAAGGAGCAGGTCGAAATCGCGTTGCCGCCGGGCATTCCGCAGGACTGGGTGCTCGCGGCGCTGGCGGAGATCCGCCGTCAGGTGCCGGACGCCGCACTGTCGTTTTTGGACGCCAGCAGCACCGAGCAGCTGCGGATGCTCAGCGAAGGACGCATCGACATCGGGCTGGTGCACCAGAACCCGCCGTCGACGCTGCACGGGCGGCTGCTGTTCGAGCATCCGTTCGGCGTCGCGATCCGGCCCGGGCACGAGCTTTTCGGCCGCGCGAAGTGCCGGTTGCGGGAACTCGACGAGGTCCGGGTGCTCGCCCACGCGCGGGCGCAGGTCCCGGCCGGGCACGACCAGATGCTCGCGGCCGCGCACGGGCTCGGGGTGTCGCCGCACTGGCGGTTCGCGCGGTTCAACGAGAACGCGCTGGCGTGCGCGGAGGCCGTCGAGGCGGACGCCGTGCTGCTGAGCCGCCCCAGCGCGAACCGGATGCTGCCCGGCTGGGCCTGGAGCGAGCTGGTCGAGCCGAGCGTCCCGCTGACGACGTGGGCCGCCTGCCAGCCGCAGACCCGGCGGATCGTCGGCGCGGTCATGGAGGTGCTGGCCGGGTTCTAGCGAGCCCGTCCGGGAGCGCGAGGGCTCCCGGACGGGACCGGGTCAGCCGGTGGCCAGCACCTTGAGCCGGTCGAGCCCGGCGCTGAAGTAGTCCTGGTCGAGCGGCGACGAGGTGTACTGCCAGAAGGTGTAGAACCCCCAGTTGTAGGGCAGCGCGCCCGGCGACGACGAGTACGCCGCCACCCACAGCGGGTTGGTCGAGCTGAAGTCGCCCTTGTTGCCGGTGCACTGGGTCCACCAGCTGGTGGCCGTGTAGATCACCGGCCAGCGCGACGTCTTCGCGTGGTACTCGTCGCTGAACGCCTTGATCCACGACACCATCGCGGACTGGCTCAGCCCGTAGCAGGCCGAGTTCGGGCCCCATTCGATGTCGAGCGTGCCGGGCAGGGTCTTGCCGTCGTTCGACCAGCCGCCGCCGTGCGCGACGAAGTAGTCGGCCTGCGCCGCGCCGCCTGAGATGTCAGGGCGGCCGTAGTGGTATGCGCCGCGGATCATGCCGACCTGGTACGAGCCGTTGTACTGCTGGGCGAAGTCCGGGTTCTGGTATCCGGTGCCCTCGGTCGCCTTGACGTAGGCGAACCGTTTGCCCTGGTTCCACCAGGACTGCCAGTCGACCGCCCCCTGGTAGCTGCTCACGTCGATGCCCGCCGTGGTCGTTTCGACCGACGCCGGCGCGACCGCGGCGCCGCCCGGTTCGCGCGCCCGGATGGACGCGCCCATCTGGTGGTTGTCCGGAGTCTCGGCCGAGGTGCTCGCGGCCGCGGCAGGTGCGGCCGCGGCGGCCGGCGCGGTCGCCGCGAGCAGGGCGGCGGCCGCGGCGACCACCGTTCCGGTCAGGCGGCGGCGCGCCCTCCCGGCGGGTCCCCAGTGGTGAGTGGTCATGACAGGTCCTTTCGGATGCCCTCGCGACGTGCCACCCGATCAGGCGGCACGAGGACCTGATTCTGTTGCTGAACGTGATGCGCTGTCACTGCTCCAAGTGAACTAATTTCCAGTTGACCGGACAACGGGAAAGACATTCTCAGTAGGCCGTTGCGGTCGAATCCGGCGAAAACGCCGCCGGCCGGCCGCCGTCGCCTTACTCTCCTGCGCCATGTCGAAATCTCGAAGAACCCGGACGATCCTCCAGCTCCTCGCCGTGCTCCTGGCCCTCGCCGCCACGGGCGCCGGCACCGCGCAGGCGGACGAACCGGCCCTGCTGCGCTTCAACCACTCCTACGGAGTCCTCGACCGCGAGACCGCCGACGCCATCGAGCATTCGGCCTACCTCAAGGACTTCGCCAACTTCCAGGTCCGCACCACCACCGGCGCGGGCGGCGAGAAGTGGACCGGCCGCTACCTGATGGGCCGCGAAACCTACCTGGAGCTCTTCGGGGTCGGCGACGTCCCCGGCAAGGACGGCGACCTCGGTTCGGCGGGCCTGGGAGTCTCGGTCGAACACACCGGTCAACTGTCCACAGTGGTCCAGCGGCTGCGCGACGCGGGCATCGCGAACCCGGTGGAATTCCAGCAGACCCGCGACTTCGGCGACGGCAAGCCGGTCCCGTGGTTCGACGCGGTCTTCACCACCGACCAGTACGACACTTTCGGCGCCTGGGGCATGGAATACCGCCCCGAGTACTTCGCCGACCCGCGCAGCAACACCGGACCGGCACAGTACCCCGGCGACATCAGCCGCAACCGGTACTTGCCGGACGACTACCGCAGTCACCAGATGCGCGACGTCGTCGGCATCCGGCTGGGCATCACCGCCCGCGACCTGGACAACACGCTGTCGCTGCTGCGCGCCGGAGGCATGACCGTGCGCCAGTTCCCGGCCGGCGCGCTCGCTTTCGACGGCATGACCACGATCCGCTTCGACGCGGTCCCGGCGGATCAGGTCGGGTTGCGGCAGATCGACCTCGTTCTCAACCGTCCGGCCGGAACGAGGCACGTCGAGCAGATCGGCCGTTCGACGCTCACCGTAGGCCCCGGCGCACACGCGCGCTGGACGTTCGGCTTCCGCGGCTGATCCCCGTCCGCGAGGGGAACCCCGCGTTCCCCTCGCGGACGGCAGGCAGAGGCGGCGAAAACCCGGTGGTCCCCGCCGGTAAGTTGATCGATATCTCGGTGCACCGGGAACGACGACCCGGAAAATCGGGTCCGTACGAGGGGAATCGCATGCACAAGAGTTCCGTCCTGTCCATCGGCCGTTCGGCCGCGGCGCTCGCCGCGTTCGCCGCGCTGGCGGCGTGTTCGCCGGGAACCGGCGCGGCCCCGGCGGAAACGGCCGCCGCCCGCCCGGAGGCCTTCGGCGCGGCCGGCTACCGCGGCATCGCCCCGGGGATGGCCAAGGAAGCGGCTGTCGCCACCGGGAAACTCGCCGCCGCCCCGGTCTCGGCGCTGGACGGCTGCACGGTCCTGAGCTGGCAGGGCGGCCCGGCGCCGGACCCGGCCAAGCTGGCCGCCGAAACCGAGGCGCAGCGCAAGGCCGACGACCTCTACGCCAGATCCGACGCGGCGGACCACGAGGCGAAGCAGAGCGCGGGCAAGTCCGCCGCGGAGCTGGCCAAAGCCGCCGCCAAGGACGCGGAAGCGGCGCAGCTGGCGGCCGACTCCGCGATGGCGAGCGCCGAACTGGCGGGCAAGCGCGAAGAGCGCGACAAGGCGTTCGCCGCGGCCGGCGGCGCCTCGTTCGGCAAGAACGGCCTGCACGAACTGGGCGCTCCTCCCGGAGCCAAGACCGCGGAGGGCATCGGCGTCGGTTCGTCGCTGGCCGACCTGCACAAGGCGTACGACGCGCGCGGCCTGAAGCCCGGCACGGCCGGGCGGTTCGAGCTTCCCATCGCGGAAAAGCCGGGCTGGCGTTTCGTGTTCACCCCCGCCGACAACGGAACCGTCGGCGGAGTGGCGATCAGCGACGGCGCCCTGAAGTGCCGCTGACGCTGAGTCCATAGTGGACGGTTGAAGGCCTCCTCGCCGTCGCGGGCGAGGAGGCTTTCACGCGTCCCCGGAACGCAAGACCGCCAACTCCGTGCGGCCCCGAATTCCCAATTTCGCGTAAATCCGCGTCAAGTGATATTGCACAGTCTTGACCGACAGGAACAATTCCGCGGCCACCTCCCGGTTGGACTGTCCACGGGCGACCATCCGCGCCACCGCCTCCTCCTGCGGCGTCAGCTGATCCGCCCCGCTCCGCGGCACGTGCACGCCGCCGGCCCGCAATTCCCGCTCGCACCGGGCGACACACGTCACCGCCCCCATCGAAGCGAACCCGTCCCGGGCGGCAGCCAATTGCGCGTCCGCCCGGGCCCGCCGGCCCAGCCTCCGCAACGTCTGTCCATACGCGAACGCGATCCGCGCCTGGTCGTACCGCAACGGCAGCGCCCCGATCAATTCCAGCGCGGCGTCGAACGCCGCCACCGCACCGACATGATCGTTCCGCGCGCCCAGCAACCGCCCGCGAGCCGCCGCCAGCCGGGCCCGCGCCGAAGCATGCTCCCGTTTTCCCGCGGCCCGCTCGTGCGGAGCCAGGAACGCGTCCGCCTCCGCCGATCGTCCACTAAGGACCAAAGCGTGCGCGTACAGGTCGTGCCAGGGCCAATGTCCGGGCTCGTCCACCGAAGTCGGCAGCGACAACCGGGTCAGCGGATGCAAGGCCCGCAGCACGCCTGCGGAATCAGCCGCGGCCTCCGCGACCTGCGCCCGCGCCAGCAATGCCGGGACCCGCATGATCTCGTAATCCTGCGGTCCCGCCGCACAAGCGAGCAACGCCTCCTCGGCCCGCCCGTGGTCCCCGCGCAACGCGTGCACCGCGGCCGAAGTCCAGTGCAGCAACGGCGCGGCGAGCACGATTCCGGTCCGGTCCACGAGCGCCAGCGCTTCCCGGACCACCCGCAACGCGTCGTCCCATTCCCCGCTCAGGAACAGCGTCCGCGCCAGCCATGCCCGCGCCCACAAGGAAATCCGCGCCGAGCCGCCCAGATAGCTCGTGGGCACCGCGCTTTCCAGGTCCACCCGGGCGTCGTCGATCCGGTCGGCGAGCAGATTCAGCCATCCCCGCGCCATCACGACCCGCTGCGCCTGCGCCCCGTGCCGGATCCGGTCCGCCAGCCGCGCGTAATCCCGCCGCGCCTGCTTGGCCCGTCCCGAAGCGGCGAGCCCGAGGCCCCGGATCGCCGCCGCCTCCACCGCGGCCGGCGTCTCCGGCACCGCCAGCTCGAGAGCCCGGTCCGCCCAGCGCACCAGGTCCTCCGCGGAGTACCGGCACAGCGCGTCGAGCACATAGCGCTGACATATCAACGCAGCCGTCTCCGGATCTCTCGAGGCGTTGACGATATCCCAGGCCCGGCTCAACCGTCCGCCGGCTTCCGCCGCCCGGCCCCGCACCACCGCGAGGTAGCCCAGCACCGCGTCCCGCAACGGCGTCTCGCGCACGCTCTCGACTTCCGGGGCGAGCGCGGCGGCCCGGAACACGTCGCCGGTGCCGATCAGCGCGTCGACCGCCCGGGTGATCCGAGCCTGCCGCAGTTCCGCGTCTTCGGTGAGCCGTCCAGCGTCGTTGAGCAGCACCGCGGCCGTCCCCCACGCCCCTGCCGCGGCCCGCTCGACCGCCAGCGCGTCGAGCCGGTCCGCGACGCCCGCGTCCGGCACCGGACTGGCCGCGACCAGCAACCGCAAGCTCCGCGCCGGATCCTCGACCAGTTCCGCCGCCCGCCGCTGCAGCTTCGACCGCCTTTCCGGGCCCAGCCCGGCCAGAACCGCCGCGCGCACCATCGGGTCCGGCGGCCCGACCTCGGCCAGCCCGCGCGGCGCGAGTTCGACCAGCCGCGTCGCGCACGCCTCGTCCAGCACCGGCAGCGGATCGCCGTCGAGATCGGCCAGCGACGCCACCGAGCGCACCGCCGCACCGCCGCCGAGCACCGCCGCGGCCGCGACAAACCGTTCCGCCGCCGGAGAAAGCCGCGAGATCCGTTCGCGCACCGAAGCAGCGACCGCGGCCGGTGCGGGGAGATTCGGATCGAACCCGGCCCAAGTCGCACGCGGGACCTCGGTCAGCAGCCGCACGACGTCGCGCGGCCGGCCAAGCGTGTGCCGGCACAAGCGTTCGGCCATCGTCGGGTGCAGAGCGATCCCGTGCGCCGAGGCCAGCTCGGACACTTCCGCGGCGTCCAGCGGCGGCACCCGCACCTCGTCGCCGGACATCCGCGCGAGCAGTTCCTGAACGTCCGCACGGGCGCGGGAATCGCCGGTCGCGGCGGTGAGCAGCACCGTCGCCCGCGCCGCCGGATGGTGCCGCAGCAGCGACGACAGCGTCCGGATCGAGTCCACGTCGGCCAGTTGCGCGTCGTCGACCACCAGCAACGTCCCCGGCAGCAGCTCCGCCGCGATCCGTCCCGCGACCGAGAGCGGACCGTCGTCGGTCGGCACGTCCGGGAACAGCTGGCGCAGCACGGCGAACGCGCTGCCGCTCTCCCATTCGGCGGCGGTCGCGCGGAGCACCGGCCCGGGGAACGCGCCGGCGGCCCGCCGCGCCAGGGTGGTGCGCCCGCATCCGGCCGGACCGCACAGCAGCACCGCGCGCCCCGCCTGGGACAGCAGGCCGGCCAGCTCCTCCGCCGCGGTCGTCACGGTCCTCCCCGCTTCTCCGGATGCCGCCGTCAGCCGGGATCGCCCCCGGCGACGGGCAGGACGGTGCCGGTGACATACGAGGCCTCGTCCGAGGCCAGGAACGCGATCGCCGCGGCCTGCTCGTCCAGAGTGCCGTACCGCTTCAGCAATGACGACCCGACAGTCTGGTCGATGTGCGCCTGGAACCACTCCCGTTCCTGGTCAGTGGCCGGATCGGGGCCGCCGCGCGGGATGCGCCGCGGCGGGGCCTCGGTGCCGCCCGGCGCGGTCGCGACCACCCGGACGCCCGCGTCCGCGTATTCGAAGGCCAGCGACGCGGTCAGCGCGTTGACCCCGCCTTTCGCCGCCGAGTACGGGATCCGGTGGATGCCGCGGGTGGCCGCCGACGAGACGTTCACGATCACCCCGCCGCCGCGCTGCGCCATCGACGGCAGCGCGGCCCGGCAGGAGAACAGCGCGGTCAGCAGGGACCGGCGGAGTTCGGCCTCGATTTCGTCCGGGGCGAATTCGGTGAACGGCTTGAACCGCAGCGCGCCGCCCACGTTGTTGACCAGCACGTCGATCCGGCCGAACCGGGCCAGCGCGGCCTCCGCGACCGCCTGCGCGCCCGCCCAGGTCTCCAGGTCGGCGACCACCGCCGCGGCCTCGGGCAGCTCGTCGGCCAGGCCGCTGACCAGGCCCGACCGGTCGGCGAGCACCAGCGCGCCGCCCTCCGCGGCGATCCGCCGGGCGGTCGCCTCGCCGATGCCCTGCGCGGCCCCGGTGACCACCACGACCTTGCCCGCGAACCGGCCCGGCGACAGGAATTTCGGCCGCGCCGCCGCGTCGCCCATCGCGCGGCGGGTGGTGAGCTTCGACCGTTCCGCGTGCTCGGCCACCAGCCTGCGCGCGGCCGCGCGGTCGCCGGACTCGAACGCGGCGACCAGGTCCAGGTGGTCCTGCGTGCAGCGCGGATGGCACCAGGTCGCGTTGCGCAGCGTCTCGGCCATGTGGCCTTTCACGCCGAGCGCCTGATATGCCTGCAGGAGGTGTTCGTTGCCGGTCAGGGTGAACAGGTAGTCGTGGAACGCCGCGTTGGTTTCGGTGTAGGCAGCGGCGTCGAGGAACCGGTCACCGTCCACATAGGGCACGGTCGACTCGGCCAGCAGCCGGTATCCGGCGAGCTGGCCCGAGGTCAACCGGCCGATGGTCAGTTCGAGCGCACCCAGTTCGAGGGCTTGCCGGGCCTCGAAAACGGCGTCCGATTCGTGGACCGACGGGTGTTCCTCGCCGATTTCGTACCCGCCCGGCGCTTCGCCGGCCGCGGGCAGCATTTCCTGGCCCGCGATCGTGCGCGCGACCCGGGCTTCTTCCGCGGCGGACACCACCGCTCCGGCCCGCACCGGGTTCAGTTCGACCGCCGGGAACAGCTCCTGCCCGGCGAGCGCCCGGCCCGCGCCGAATTCCGGTTCAGGTTCCGGAACTGCCATGGCAACCGGCTCGGCTGGGATCTCTGGCGCCCGAACTGGCGCCGCCAGCGCGAATTTCTCGTAGTAGAACCCGGTCGGCTCGAATCCGGCCGAGGCGAAGTGGCCCCGCACCGCCTCCACCATCGGCGGGGGCCCGCACAGGTACACCGCGACGTCGCCGCCGTGCAGGTGCTCGTCCCGGATCAAGGCGGTCACGTAGCCCTTGTTCGGCGCGGCACTCCTCGGGTCGGAAACGCAGTAATCCCAGGTCAGCCCGGGAACCTCGGCGGCGAGCTTCTCCAGCGTCCCCGTCTCGACCAGGTCGTCGTCGGTGCTCACGCCGTATATCAGGTGCGCGGGTCTGGTCAGACCAGAATCGCGCATAGCGCGCACAATGGACAGGATCGGCGCGAGCCCGGTGCCCCCGGCGAGCAGCAGCACCGACCGGTCCGTCTCGCGCAGGAAGAAGCTCCCGTGCGGCCCGGTGAAGGTCAGTGCGTCGCCGGGTTTCGCCCGTCCGGTCAGGTAATCCGACATGACGCCGCCCGGCGTGAGCTTCACGAGGAAAGTGAGCCGCTCGTCCTCGGGCGCGTTGCTGAACGAATACGACCGGGTCGCCTCGGTCCCTGGCACGGCGATGTTCACGTATTGCCCGGGCAGGAAAGCCAGCCGGCCGCGCTCGCGGATCTCCACCGTCAGCGACATCGTCGTCGGCGAAAGCCGGTCCAGCGCGACAAGAGTGCCGTGATGTTCCGCGGCCTGCGTTTTCGCGACCGCCGACGTGCTCGCGATCTGCAACACCAGATCGGACTTCGGCTTCATGCTGCACGGCAGCACATAACCGCGCTCCGCCTCGTCCGCGCTCAACGCGTCTTCGAGATACGACCCGCCGTCGTACTCCCCCGATTCGCAGAACGCCTTGCAGGTTCCGCACGCGCCGTCGCGGCAATCGAGCGGAATGTTGATGCGCTGCCGGTAGGACGCGTCCGCGACCGTCTGCTCCGGCGCGCAGGTGACAAAGCGAGTGACACCGTCCTCAAAGGACAGAGCGATCCAGTGGTTCATGACCGCCTCCGCTCAGAAATGGTACACGTCGACGACGTGATGAATGTAGTCGTTCTTGAGCACCACCGTTTTCCGCCGGATCAACGGCGAAGGACCGGAGAAATCGATGGTGTAGAACGAAGTCCCGTAATACGGATCGACCGTGTGGTACCGGAAATACATCGTGTGCCAGTTGAACCGCACGTCCACCAGATCGCCGTGCCGCTCGATCAGTTCGACGTTCGCGATGTTGTGGCTGGTCCGCGGTTCCGGAATGGACGTCGCGCTCGACCGTTCGGTGCGGATCCGGAACACCCGGTCCTCGAGCCCGCCCTTGTTCGGGTAATAAATCAGCGAAATGTCGCGCTGCGGGTCCTCGGTGAGCAGATCGTCGTCTCCCCAGGAAGGCATCCAGTACACGACGTCGTCGGCGTAGCACTCCAGCCACTTCTCGAACTCGCGGTCGTCCAGATACCGGGCTTCGCGGTAGAGAAACTGCTCGACGTCGTGCTGGGTGATGGTTTTCCCGGCGGCGGCGGTCATCGGGCCCCTCCTCGAACAGCCTGCTCACGGGCGATCGCCGCGCGCATGGCTTCCTGCCAATACCCGTGCTGCACCGGATAAAGACCCTCGTCCTCGTTCTTCTGCCCGGCCGAAACGACCCCGTGCAGCCCGAGCGACGACGCGACCTCGTCCGGTCCGGTGAGCCAATGGCGTGCCCCGCGGCTCATGTCGTTCCACGGTGCGGCCGTCGCGCGGAAAGTGAGCTGACAGGACCGGAATTCCTCCAGATCGTCCGGCGTGGCCATGCCCGAGGCGTTGAAGAAATCCTCGTACTGCCGGATCCGCCACGCCCGCGCTTGCGCGCTCTCGCCCTTCGGCGCGATGCAGTAGATGGTGACCTCGGTCTTGTCCGGCGCGATCGGCCGGAAATGCCGGATCTGCGTCGAGAACTGGTCCATCAGGTACACGTTGGGGTACACGCACAGGTTCCGGGACCCGCGCACCATGAACTCGCCCTTGGCGTCGCCGTATTTCTCCTTCAGCTCCGCCATCCGCGGCCACAGGGGCCGGTCCTGCGGATTGCCCGCCCAGGTCCACAGGCACAGGTGCCCGTGCGGGAACGACCAGTAGCCGCCGCCGGACTTGCCCCACGAACCGGCGTCGAGGGTCTTCGTGTCGTTCGCCGATTCGCCGGTGTTGCGCCGGGCCGTGGTGGCCGCGTAATTCCAGTGCGTCGCGGTGACGTGGTAGCCGTCCGCGCCGTTCTCCGCCTGGACCTTCCAGTTGCCGTCGTAGGTATACGTGGAGGCCCCGCGCAGTACTTCAAGTCCGTCCGGCGACTGGTCCACGAGCATGTCGATCACCTTGGCGGCGTCGCCCAGGTGCTCGGTCAGCGGAAGGACGTCCGGATTGAGGCTGCCGAACAGGAACCCGCGGTAGGACTCGAACCGGGCGACCTTCGTCAGGTCGTGCGAGCCGCCGGTGTCGAACGATTCCGGGTAGCCCGCGCCGTCCGGGTCCTTGACCTTGAGCAGCTTGCCGTCGTTGCGGAAGGTCCAGCCGTGGAACGGGCAGGTCAGCGTGGGCCGGTTGTCCCGTTTCCGGCGGCAGATCATCGCGCCGCGGTGCGCGCACGCGTTGATCAGGCAGTGCAGCTCGCCGGCCTTGTCGCGAGTGACGACGACCGGCTGGCGGCCGATCGTGGTGGTGAAGTAGTCCCCGGGATCGGGCAGCTGGCTCTCGTGCGCGAGGTAGATCCAGTTGCCCTCGAAGATGTGCTTCATCTCGAGTTCGAAGATCTCCTCGTCGGTGAAGATCCGGCGGTTCGCGCGGTAGACGCCCGCCTCCGGGTCCTCCACCACCGCGTCCGCGACGAGCGAAGCGGCGTGGTCCAGCATCTCGGCCATGACTCCTCCAACGGGCCTCGGATCTGCACTGATCGGCTCCCCACCAGGGCGTTTCCCGCACTGTGCCAGCCCGTGGCCCCAGCCACACCAGGGCAAGCCCCAGTCCTGACCCAGGGTGCGATTATTCGATGCGGTTTATCAATCGCACGCAAACCGCTCCTTGTCTTCACTCAATGCCGGAACCTACGGTGAGCGAGACCACGCGAGGAGCCGGTGAGGAGGCAGCCCGATGGAACTGCGCCACCTGCGGTACTTCGCCGCGGTCGCCGAGACCTGCCACTTCGGCCGCGCCGCCGAACGCCTGCACCTCGCCCAGCCCGCGCTGTCGCACGCGATCCGGCAGCTGGAGGACGAACTGGGCGTCGCCCTGCTCAGCCGCACGACCCGGCAGGTGCAGGTCACCCCGGCCGGCCAGTTCTTCCTGGCCGAGGCCCAGCGGATCCTGGACGCCGTCGAGGCGGGCGCGCGCGGAGCCCGGCGCATCGCCGACGGGCGGCGCGGCCTCGCCCGGATCGGCTTCACCGGCACCGCCGCGCTGTCGCACCTGCCGCAGGTCGCCCGCGCGCTGCAGCACCGGCTGCCCGAGGTCGAACTCGAAGTGCACGCCGACCTGCTCACCGGCGAGCAGTGCGCCCAGCTGCGCGACGGCACGCTCGACATCGGCGTGCTGCGTCCGCCGGTCACCGGCGGCGACCTCGACCTGCACGTCATCGAGACCGAACCGCTCGTGCTCGCCGTCCCGGCCGACCACCGGCTCGCGGTCGAACCGGTCGTGGCGATGAGCGATCTGCGCGCCGAAGCGTTCGTCACCTATCCGGCCAGCCACTCCGTCGTCAACGAAGCGGTGCTGCGCAGCTGCCGCGACGCCGGTTTCACCCCGCACCGCGAGCACGAAGCGGCCGGCACCGCGGTGCTGCTCGCGCTCGTCGCCGGAGGTCTCGGCGTCGGCGTCGTCCCCGCGTCCGCGCGGGCGCTGCCGCTGGCCGGGGTCGTGTTCCGCGACCTCGCCGGAGCGGCCACCGTCCAGCTCGCGCTCGCCTGGCACCGCGACCGGGCCTCGGCACTGGTCCCGGCCGTGCTCGACGCGCTCGGCGAGCTGTTCCCCGTCGAACTGCCCGTGTCAGGGAGGACACGATGAAGATCACCCGGGTGGAGGCGATCCCGTTCGCCATCCCCTACCGCAAACCGCTGCGCTTCGCGTCCGGCGAGGTGCACACGGCCGAGCACGTGCTGGTCCGCGTGCACACCGACGACGGCGTGGTCGGCGTGGCCGAAGCGCCGCCGCGGCCGTTCACCTACGGCGAGACCCAGGCCGGGATCGTGGCCGTGCTGGAGACCGTTTTCGCGCCGCAGGTCGTGGGGCTGAGCCTGCTCGAACGCGAGACGGTGCACGCCCGGCTTTCCCGCACGGTCGGGAATCCGGCCGCGAAGTCCGCTTTGGACATGGCGATCTGGGACGCGCTCGGGCAAAGCCTCGACGTCTCGGTCACCGAACTGCTCGGCGGCTACACCGACCGCATGAAGGTGTCGCACATGCTCGGCTTCGACGAGCCGGCCGCGATGGTCGCCGAGGCGGAGCGGATCCGCGACAGCTACGGGATCACGACGTTCAAGGTGAAAGTCGGCCGCCGTCCGGTCTCCCTGGACACCGCGGTGGTTCGCGCGCTGCGGGAGCGGTTCGGCGCCGAGGTCGACCTGTACGTGGACGGCAACCGGGGCTGGACGGCCGCGGAATCCGCTCGCGCGATGCGGGAAATGGCCGACCTCGACCTGCTGTTCGCCGAGGAGCTGTGCCCCGCCGACGACGTGCTCGGCCGCCGCTGGCTCGTGTCCCGTATGGACGTTCCGTTCATCGCCGACGAATCCGCGGTGACCCCGGCCGACGTGACCCGCGAGATCCTCGGCGGCTCGGCCACCGCGATCAGCATCAAAACCGCCCGCACCGGTTTCACGCGTTCGCAGCGCACGCACCATCTCGCCGAAGGCCTCGGACTGGAAGTGGTGATGGGCAACCAGATCGACGGCCAGATCGGTTCACTGTGCACTGTCGCGTTCGGAGCGTCGTACGAGCTGACGGCCCGCCGCCCCGGCGAACTGTCCAATTTCCTCGACATGACCGACGACCTGCTCGCCGAACCGCTGCGCATCGCGGACGGCGAACTGGCCATCCGCCCCGGCGCCGGCCTCGGCGCCGAACTCGACCCCGGCAAGCTCCGGCACTACCGGCAGGACCGCTGAGCCGGAAACCCCCGATGGATCAAGGAGGATTCATGACCGCCACGCATTCCCCCACCGCCGCCGCGTCCGGAGCCAACGCCACCGAACGGTTCAAGAGCGACAAGCTCGCCGGCGTCGCGGGCACCCCGAAGGAACGGGTCAGCCTGCTCGCCCGCGAGGTGCTGGAGGCCGTGCACGCGACGATCCGCAAGCACAAGGTGACCTACGACGAATACAACGCGTTGAAATCGTGGCTGATCAGCGTCGGCGAGGACGGCGAATGGCCGCTGTTCCTCGACGTCTGGGTCGAGCACGTCGTCGAAGAGGTCGCCACCGAGCACCGCAAGGGCAACAAGGGCACCATCGAAGGCCCCTACTACGTGCCGGACGCTCCCGAGCGGGGCGCGCGCGGCAAGATCCCGACGCGGGAGAACGAGCCGGGCACCCCGCTGGTCTGGACCGGCCAGGTCACCTCGACCACCGGCGAGGCGCTGGGCGGCGCGAAGGTCGAACTGTGGCACGCGGACGCGGACGGCCTGTATTCGCAGTTCGCGCCGGGTATCCCGGAGTGGAATCTGCGCGGCACCTTCACCACCGACGACGAAGGCCGCTTCGAAATCCACACCGTGCGGCCCGCGCCGTACCAGATCCCGACCGACGGCGCCTGCGGCAAACTGATCGCGGCGGCGGGCTGGCACGCCTGGCGTCCGGCGCACCTGCACGTCAAGGTGTCCGCGCCGGGCCACGAACTGCTCACCGCGCAGCTGTACTTCCCCGGCGACGAGCACAACGACGACGACATCGCGTCCGCGGTGAAGCCGGAACTGCTGCTCGACCCCCGGCCCGCGGACAACGGCGAAACCGTCGAATACAGCTTCGTCCTCGACCCGGCCCTCTGATTCGTTAGGAGCCTCATGCTTTACCACGTGCGGATGGACGTCCGCCTGCCCGCGGACCTGGACCCGGCGGTCCGCGACGCCCTCATCGCGCGCGAGAAGGAGTACAGCCAGCAGCTGCAGCGCAGCGGGAAATGGCCGCACATCTGGCGGATCGCGGGCGAGTACGCGAACTACTCGGTGCTGGACGTCGCCGACCACGACGAGCTGCACCAGATCCTGTCGAACCTGCCGCTGTTCCCGTACATGGACATCCAGGTGACCGCCCTCGCCCGGCATCCGTCCAAAGTGGACTAACTTGCCCGCTCCCGGACTTCTCGTCCGCGAGGGAACCCTGAGAGGGTGTTGTGGAACCCGGTGATCGCCGATCATCGGGTCGGGTGTGCGTGTGTTCGGGCAAGCCGTCGTATGACTCGGCGAAAACCAGCGAGGGCGGCGAACACATCGAACCCCGCGGCCCCACCGAAACCGAAGCCGCACGCCACCAGAAGACACCAACGACTAACCACCACACCCTCTCAGGGACTCCGATTCCGTCAGGGTTCCCCTCACGGACGTCCGGAACGCTTACCTGGCCTGCCAAACCGGCGCGCGCTTCTCGACGAACGCCTGCGTCCCCTCGCGCACGTCCTCGCTCGTCATTACTGCGACGGCGTTCTCCCGATTGTTGTCCCAAAAGACGTCCTCAGCCGGGATCGCACCGTCCACAATGCCCAGTGCGACGCGTTTGCTCGCCTGCACCGCCAACGGCGCGTTCGCGGCGATCTTCTCCGCCAGCGCCAGCGCCTCGGCCAGCACGTCGGCGTCCGCGACCACGTGGTTGACCAGTCCCAGCGTCGCCGCGCGGGCGGCGTCCAGCGGTTCGCCGGTGAACATCATCTCCATCGCGATCTTCCGCGGGATCTGCCGGGGCAGCCGGAACGCCCCGCCCGCCGCGGCGAACAGGCCGCGTTTGACCTCCGGGAGCCCGAAGGCCGCCGATTCGGCCGCCACCACCAGGTCGCTGGCCAGCGCGAGTTCCGTGCCGCCGCCGAGAGCGAATCCGTTCACCGCGGCGATCGTCGGCTTCGAGACCGGGTGCCGCACGTACCCGGCGAAGCCCCATTCCTCGTGGCCCGGCGCGGCGAGCGATTCGCCCCGCGCCACGGCTTTCAGGTCGGCGCCGGCGCAGAACGCCCGCTCCCCCGCGCCGGTCAGCACCACGACCCGCGTTTCCGGGTCCCGCTCGGCCCGTTCCAGCGCGGTGCCGACGAGTTCGCTCAGCTCGGCGTTGACCGAGTTCATCGCGTGCGGCCGGTTGAGCGTGATGACCAGGACGTGTCCGCGCTGGTCGACAAGCGCGGCAGGGGCGTCTGCGGGCATGGCCGTCCTCCTCCGCCGGCGCGAGGGCCGGCGCCTTCTCGTGGTCGGGTCCGGGCCGGAGGGCACCGCACCGGCCACCACCCCACCGTGCCGGTTCCCGCGGCGGCCGTCCACTCGAGCCGGAAGGTCCGCCTCGGCTCAAGCGTCCACAGTGGACCGCTAGGACTCGACGAACCTGCTCAGCAGCCGCCCGAACTCGGCCACGTCGCGGCGCGGCCAGTCCCGCAGCCGGTCTTCGAGCCGTTTCCGTTGCGCCGCACGGGTGATCGCCAGCGCGCGATGCCCGGCTTCGGTCAGCTCGAGCCGCTGCCGGCGCGAATGCCGCGGGTCCGGGCCGCGCACCAGCAGCCCGGCGTTCTCCAGTTCCGCGAGCTGCCTGCTCACCGTCGAGGGGTCGAGCCCGTACTCCTGGGCGAGATCCGCCGCGTGCGCGCAGTCCGCGAGGTCGATCGAGGACAGCATCGTGTACTGCACGAACCCGAGCCCCTCGTACAGTTCGTTCGAGCGCACCCGGGACCCGCGGGAAAACAGGATCATCGCGCGGTGGATAGCGTCCAGGGCGTCGCCGTCGCGGTCTTCTCCCGGCATGTCCCCGCATGCTAGAGATGCACCATACAACTGTCAACGCGGCTCGGCGGCGATTCCCCGGCGCAGCAGGTCGTCCGCGTCGGCCCCGGCTTCCTCGAGCAGCGCGCGGGTGTGCGCGCCGAACGCCGGGACGTCGCCCATCCGCGCCTCGACGTCGGCGAACGTCACCGGCGGCAGGAGCGCGTCGACGACGGCGTGCTCGGTGCCGATCTTCCGCCAGCGGTCGCGGGCGCGCAGCTGCGGATCGGCGACGACGTCGGCGACCTGTTTCACTTGCGCCGCCGGGATTCCCGCGTTCGCGAGCCGTTCGTCCAATTCCACTGTGGACCATCGGACGGTCTCGGCGGCGACCGCCGCGTCGCACTCCGCCCGGTGCTGCACGCGCAGGACGTTCGTGGCGAATCGGGGGTCGGCGGCCAGGTGCGGGGCTTCGAGGACCGAGGTGACCAGGGTCCGCCATCCGCTGTCGTTCTGGACGCCGATCAGCATCTGGCCGTCTTTCGTCGGGTACGCGTCGTAGGGGGCGATCGACGCGTGGCTCAGGCCCATCCGCGCGGGCTGGCGGCCGGAGTACATCTGGCTGTACATCGCGTAGCCCATCCATTCGACGGTCGCCTCCAGCATCGACACCTCGACCGTCGCGCCCTGGCCGGTCCGCCAGCGGCGCAGCAGGGCGGCCAGCACGGCTTGCGCGCAGTACATCCCGGAGGCGATGTCGGCGGCCGGGATGCCGGTCTTGACCGGGGTGTCCGGGGTGCCGGTGATGCCGATCAGCCCGGCTTCGGCCTGGACCAGCATGTCGTAGGCCTTGCGCTGTTCCCTGGGGCCGCCGGTCCCGTAGCCGGAGAGGTCCACCGCGACCAGTTCCGGGCGGTCCGCCCGCAGCTCGGCCGCGCCGAACCCCAGGCGGGCGGCCGCTCCGGGGGCCAGGTTCTGCACGAAGACGTCGGCGCGGGCGACGAGCCGGCGGACGACGTCGCGGCCTTCCCCGGTCTTGAGGTCCACGGCCAGGGATTCCTTGCCCCGGTTGAGCCAGACGAAGTGGGCGCCGGTGCCGTGGACCACGTGGTCGTATTCGCGGGCGAAGTCCCCGCCGTCCGCCCGTTCCACCTTGACGACGCGGGCGCCCAGGTCGGCCAGGGTGCGGGTGGCCAGCGGGGCGGCGACCGCCTGTTCGATCGAGACGACGGTGATTCCGTCCAGCGGAAGCGCGGAGTCCGGGTGCATGCCGCTTACTATTACCCGGTTTTCGCTCGCGTGGAAGGTCAGCCGCGCGGGTCGAAGGGGATCCCGGACGGCTTCGCCTTCTCCAGCAGGTCCTGGTACCTGCCGTCGCTGATCTTGATCGTGGCGGCGCCGAAATCCGCGTTCATCAGGCGGTCGCGCAGAGCTGCCGACGGCCACCCGTCCCAGCCGACCAAAGGTGGGTACCGCCAATCGTGGTAGTGGTTTTCCGGCGGTTCGTCGTGGGCGTCGGCCAGCCGGAAGAAGTGCGTGCCGAGGCCGTCCTTGTGGTAGACGACCTTCGGGTGGGAACCGTCGAAGTTCACCTTCGACCGCGGGTACGTGACCTGCGACGAGTGCTGCGTGGTCGTGACGTATTCGACCTGGTTCGCCGACTGGTCGATCCACGAGATCACGTGCTCCCAGTCGTGCCGGTGTCCGCCGAGGCCGCTGCCGTCGACGGCCTGGTCCTTCTCGAAGTAGCTCGCGTAGACGACCGCGCACCAGCCGTGGTTGCAGGTCGAGCGCGAGTAGGTCTGGGAGTTGTCCAGGTCGGACTTGTCGTGGCAGTTGCCGTTGACCGCGCCGGTGGTCTTGAGGCCCGGCGCGAGCGTGCCGTCCGGGCCGATCGCCGGGGTGGCGTAGCAACCGTCGCCGTCGTAGTCGTAGGCGGGCGAGAAGGACTGCTCGTATCCGTTGGCGTTCTGCGGCAAGTTGTGCGGTGGATCGGCGTACGCCGCGGTCACCGGGAACAGCAACGCCATGCATCCGGCGACCGTCGCGGCGCGGGCGAGCGGGAGTTTCCTCATCTCCGGATGGTGCCATCGCGAACGCGGAAGGTGAAGGGACGCAAGGGAAGCATCCGATGCCCTTTCAGCCCGCGAGCACCTCCGCACCCCGATGCACGCGCAGCAGATCCGCCCGGACGAGGTCGGCCAGCAGCCGTTCCTCCTCGTCGGCCTCGACCGGACGCGCGGGCAGCTCCCGGCTTCCGGCCAGTGCAGCGGCCGCGGCTTCCGCGAAGGACGCCATCGCGGGAGACTGCCCGTCCCGCTGCAGCAACGCGCCCGCCGACGCCGCGAGACCGCGCAAGCCCTGTCCGGCTTCTTCCAACGCTTCCCGTTGCTCCGCCGAAGGCTCCCGGCTGCCGGGCTCGGGGCTCAACAGGTCCTGATGCGTCCGGGCCGCGGCGCGGAACCGCAAGCCGACCTCACGCCGGCCGCCTCCGCCGCGCAATCGCTCCGCCACCGCCGCGAGCAGCTCGCCAGTCTCCTCGACCGCGTCGGAAAACCTTTGCGCCACCGAAGGTTTCGGCACGCCCGGCACCGCGGCGAAGCCGAACAGAAGCCCGATCACCACGGCGAGCGCCACCAGCAGCAGGTACTCCATGAGCACCGAAACCGCGTCCAGATGCCGCGTCGTCGCGTTCATCCCGACGCTCATCAGCACCATGCAGCCGTTGAACACCATCGGCTGCACCTGCATGAACGGGAATCCAACGAGCAGCGCGACAATCCCCAGCGGCAGCAACGCGCCCGGCGGCAACAGCCACAGCGCGACCGCCAGCACCACGGCCCCGGCCACCGCGCCGGCGGCGCGCTGCCACGCCTTCGCCAGCGTGTCCCGCCACTCCGGCTGCATGAGCGCGAAGGTCGTCATCAGGAACGACACCGTGAGCGGATCGCCCGGACGGAACGCCGCGATCACCGCCGCGACCAGCATTCCCAGCGCACACCGCACCGCGTGCCGCAACTGCGCGGAGCGCCACGAGAACACCCCGGTCGCCTCCCGCCGCAAGGCCTCGCGCACGAGATGCCGCGGGAAGTCCACAATGGACTCGTCGCGACGCAGGGCTGCCTCCCGGACCGCGGACAGCCCGGCCCAGGCTTCGTCGAGCAGCGCCGAGGTGTCGCCGGGCAGCGCGACGTCCGGGGCGCTCCGCTCGATCTCCGGCGGGTCCGAAACGGTCTTGGCCCGCACGGCTTCCGCCAGCGCCGCGACCTGTTCGTCCGCGGCGTCGAGCACGCGGGTCACCGCCGCCGCCTGCGCCTCGTCGAACGCGCGCAGCCGGTCGCGCAGCAACGCGGCCGTGCCGTGGTAGCGCGCGCCTCCGGCGAGCACCCGCGCCTGCCACGCGCGCGGCCGGTCGGTCACCCACAACCGCACCGCCCGTTCCGCGCTCGCCCGATCCGGCCCGGCGAGCGCGTCGGCCAGCGCGGTGCGGGTCGGCTTGCCCGGATCGCCCAGCCCCATCAGCAGCCGCAGCACGAACACGACCGCGACGGCCAGCGCCGGCGCGCAGACGATCTGCGCCGGGCTGGCCGTGCCGCTCAGCTGGAAGCCGTAGCCGAACACCGAAGCCATCCCGAGCCCGAGCCCGACCGTCACGTACCGCGGCCCGAGCGCGGGCACCAGCGCGGCCGCGAACACCACCAGCACGAGCAGCGCGATCGACGCGACCGGCGACACCTCGCCCAGCAGCCGCGGCCCGGCCCCGCCGAGCACGACCGCCGGGGCGAACGCGGCGAGCAGCCACAGGTCCGGCCGCAACGGCCCTCCGGTGGCGGCGATGAAGCAGAACAACGCGGTCAGCCCGGCCAGGATCGCCGTCGCGCCGAGCCCGAGCGCCACCCCGAGCCCGGCCGTGCCGCCGACGACCACCAGAATCGCCGCGAGCATCCCGCCGCCGCGCGCAATCGCGTTCATCCCGCCCCGTTCCGTCACCGCGCAATGCCGCCGGGTAGCCTCGCACGCCGCATTGCCGCACTGTGCAGCGGGGAAAGCTCGTGAGTGCTTATCCCGGTTCTAACCGGGACCAGCACTCACGACGTCAGACGGCCGCGCGCTCCGGCGGCAGCGTCAGCAGCGTGTACACCTCGCCGCGCGCCTGTCCTTCCAACCCGTCCACCGACCGCAACGCCGCGTTCCGCGCTTCCAGCTCCGCTTGCGTCCGCGGCGCCATGACCGACGCGCCGTCCGTGGCCAGCGCCTGGTTGCGCTCCACGAACTCGCGCGACCGAGCCTCGTACGCCGCGAACGCCTCGTCGTGCGGAGCGGCGGCCAGCTCGTAGGCCAGCAGGTACGCGCCGACCATCGCGAGGCTCGAGCCCTGCCCGGACAGGAACGACGTGGCGTGCGCGGCGTCCCCGGCCAGCGCCACCCGGCCCTTCGACCACACCGGCAGGCGGATCTGGCTGACCACGTCGAAGAACAGATCGTCCGCCGAGCGCATCGCCTCGACCATCCGAGGCACCAGCCAGCCGTCGCCCTCGAAGCAGCTGGCGACCAGATCGCGCTGCGCCCGCGGGTCAGCGAAGGCGTGGAACGGCGGATCCTCGCGGCTGAACTGCAGGAACGCGTGCATGTCCCCGTCGCCGTCCCCGGTGGCGTAGAGCGCCGCGCTGTGGCCCGGGACGGCCCACACGACCCCCTCGTGCGACAACCCGAGGTCGTTGGGCATGGTGAACCCGGCGAAGCAGCAGCCGAGGTAGCGGTGGAACTGCTCCTCGGGCCCGAAGATCAGCGAACGGGTCTTCGAATGCAGCCCGTCCGCGCCGATGACCAGGTCGAACGTCTGCCGCCGGCCGCTGGCGAACCGCACGTCCACCGCGGCCCCGCGGTCGTCCAGGTCCGCGATCGACTCCGAGAAGCGGAACTCGACGTCGTCGCGGACCGCGTCGTAAAGGAGGCTGGTGAGGTCGCCGCGGGCCAGTTCGATGTCGTGCCCCGTCAGGTCCCCGGTCACCGCCGCCGGTTCGAGCCCCTTGAGGAGGCTGCCGTCCACGTCGAGGAACGAAATCCGCCGGGTCGCGACGTGCCGCGCCCGCGCCTTCTCCTCCAGCCCCATCCGCCGCAGCACCTCGACGGCCGGGCCGCGCATGTCGATCGGATACCCGCCGCCGCGCACCGCCGGCGCCTTCTCCACCACGGTGACCGCGAAGCCGTACCGGTTCAGCCAGTACGCCAGCGCCGGGCCCGCGATGCTCGCCCCCGAGATCAGCACACTCCCGCTCATGGTTCTCCCCTTCCCCTCGGCAAGCGATAGATGCCTACCTTAGGTATCATTTTCGAGACCGGCCGGACCCGCCTCCCGCGATCCCGGCGACCCAACTATATACCTAAGTTAGGTATCTAATCAAGGAGCCCGCGATGTCCGCCGTCCCTTCCCTGTTCCGGGACCTGCTCCCCCGGCTGAACGAGCTGAGCGGGACGCTGCGCCGGGGAAAGCTGTTCGAGCGCGCGGTCGAGGCCACCGGGCTGCCGCTGGAACGGCCGGCGGTGAGCGTGCTCGGCATCCTGCGCCTGGAGGGCGAACCGCTGCGGGTCGGCGAGATCGCGAGCCGGATGAACGTCGTCGGACCGCACGCGACGCGGCAGGTGCAGGCGCTGGAAAGCCGCGGCCTGGTCCGGCGCGTGGCCGATCCGGACGACCAGCGGGCCCGGCTGATCGAGCTGACGCCGGAGGGAGAGGCCGCCGCCGACCGCTACGTCGGCGTGATCGAGGGCTGGTTCTCCGCCGCCCTCAGCGACTGGACGGCAGAAGACCGCCAGCTCCTCGACCGGCTGATGAAGCGGCTCGTCGAGGACCTGACGGCCCGGCTGTCCGACTGGGACTGAACGCCGTCACCGCGACAGCCGCAGGAACTCCCGCTGTTCGCGGTCGTAGCGCTGGGTCAGTCCGTTCCCGTAGCGGTCCCACCAGTTCTGCGTGTGCCCGTTCTGGCGGGTGGTCGTGTCGCCGTAGACCTCCCGGTCGTACTCGATCCGGGCGTCGCGGAACTGCTGCTGGAACTCCTCCGGCGACAGCCCGCGCAGATGCTCCACCGCCGCCGGGTCGAGGGTGCGCGCGCTCTGCACGATGTCCGCGCCGCCCATGTGGTTCAGGATCGCCCGGACGCCGCCCGCGCCGCGCATGTGCGCGCCGGACATGATCGCGGCCTGCGTGCCCGGGTCGGTGAATTCCAGGGCGCCGGCGCGGCGCGCGTTCGCGGTCATCAGCTGCGCGACCACCGCGCGTTCCTCGGCGCTGCCGACGCCGTACTGCTCGCGAGCGGCCATGATCTGGTCGTAGCCGTTGTGCATGCTCTCGCGGAAGCCGTACGCCTCGCGCACCCCGCCCTGTTCGCCGCTCGCGCCCTCGGACCGCATGATCGAGTCGACGACCCGGTCGTCCAGCTGGTGCGGTGCGGCACCCCCAGCAGCCGCACCGCCGCCGGCCCCAGCTCCCCCGCCGCCCGTGCCGCCGCCGTAGCCCTGGGCCACCGCGGTGTCGGCCTCGGCGTAGTTGTGCGCCGCGTGCGCCACCTTGCCGTTGACCTGTTCGATCAGCTTCACGAAATCGCCGAGCGACGACACGAGCTTCGACTGCAGCAAGGCGTTCGCGGCGGCCACCCCGCTGCCGATGCCGGCGAACGACAGGGCGTCGATCACGAGCGTCTCGAGGTCGCGCACGGCCGAGAACGCCGCGGCGCCGAGGCCTTCCACGTTCTTCACGATCGCCGACACCTCGGCCGGCAGCACCCGGTAGGTTCCCGCTGTCATGGCAGTGACCCTCGCGCACCGGCCGGGCCGCGCCAACGGCCGAATTACCCACTTCCGCCGGGGATCGAATCGCTGCCCGGCGGGTACCTGAGCGGCATGGAGCCCGACGAGGACCGGCACGACCGGACCGACCACGAGATCGAACTGCTCGCCGAGCGGCTCTGGGCCTGGTCCCGCGACCCGGACGGCGAGCCGGGCCTCGGCCAGCTCGCCGACGCCGGGTTCGCCGTCTCCGGCCGCACCGCGCGCTACGGTTCCGGGCGGCCGTGCGTCGCCCTGCTGCTGCCGTCCGACCGGCTGCGGGAATTCGGGCACAACCTCGTCGCCGCGGCCATCGTCGGCGCGGCGCTCGCGACGGTCCGGACGCTGGAATCCGGTTCGCTCGTGGTCACCGACCGCCCCGCCGACGGCATCGACGCGGTGCTGACCTTCCAGCCCGGCGTGCACACCTGGGCCGCCGCGCCGCTCGCCGCCCGGACCGAGCTGCGGGTCACCGTGCAGGGGAATTCCGGACCGGCCCCCGAGGACAGCACGGACGCGGTCGCCGGGCTGGTGCAGGTCTTCACCGCGATCGCCGCGCTGCGAGCGCGGCTGCCCGCCGGGTCGGAGGTGCGGGGAATCGTGACGCACGGCGGAGAATCCACCGACGTGGTGCCCGATTTCGCCGAAGCCCGCTTCGGCTTGCGCGCACCCGACGCGGAAACGCTCGGCCGGGTCGTCACCGAGGTGACCACGGCCGCCGAGGGCGCCGCGATGGCGACCGGGACCAAGGCGAACGTCGAACGGTTCGGGCCGATTCACGCGCGGTTCCAGGACAATCCGGTGCTGTCCGGGCATTTCGCCCGGCATCTCGCGGCGTGCGGGATCCACGCGTCCCCGGCGGGAGCCGCGGCGATTCCCGGCCGGGCGGAGGTGGGCGATCTGAGCGTGCGGATGCCGGCCATCCATCCGTCCGTCGCGCTCCACGATCCGGTGCGCGCGGTCGGCAGCCGGGCGTTCGCCGAGGCGACCGGCTCGCCGCGCGCCCGGACGGTGCTGCTCGCGACCGCGTCGGCGCTGGCCCGGACCGCGTCGGACCTGCTCGCGCATCCGGCTCTGGTGCGCCAGGCCTGGGACAATTTCGCCGACCGAGCGCGGCGGCGCGGCTAAAGTCCTCGGCATGGGGACGACGACCGCGGACGTGCCGCTGCCGGACGGCCGGAATCTTCGGGTCCACGACAGCGGGGGCGGCGGTTTTCCCGTGGTGTGGCACCACGGGACCCCGCAGTCCGGCCGCTTGCTGTCTCCGGTCGTGGAAGCCGCTGCCGCGCGGGGCTTCCGGGTCGTTTCCTATGCCCGGCCGGGATACGGCGAGTCCGCTCCGGACACCGGGCGGACGGTCGGGTCGGCCGCCGAGGACGTCCGGCAGCTGGCGGACGCCCTGGACCTGCCGCGGTTCGCGGTGGCGGGCGCGTCCGGCGGCGGACCGCACGCGCTGGCCTGCGCCGCGAGGCTGCCGGATCGGGTGCCGGCCGCGGTGTCGCTCGGCGGAATGGCGCCGTTCTCCGAGGAGTACGACTGGTACGACGGGATGGCCGACGACAGCTGGCTGCGGGCCGCCCGCGAGGGCCGGGAAACCCGGCTGCGGCACGGGAAAACGCAGGAATTCGACCCGGCGAGCTTCACCGACGCGGACTGGACGGCACTGCGCGGCGCCTGGGCGCCGCTGGGCCAGGACGCCGGCGCCGCGGCGGACGTGGCCGCGGAAGCCGACGACGACCTCGCGTATGCCGCACCGTGGGGATTCCCGGTCTCCGACGTGCGGGTCCCGGTGCTGCTGGTGCACGGCGGCGAGGACCGGATCGTCCCGGCCAGCCACGGCGAATGGCTCCTGCGGAACCTCCCGGACGCCGAACTGTGGCTGCGTCCGCGCGACGGGCACATCTCGGTGCTGAACGCGCTCCCGACCGCGCTCGACTGGCTGCGCAACCTCCTCGACCGTCCGTGAGGGGCGCTCCCGCGGCGACGCGTAGTGGTGCCGCCGGATCGTCAGCCGTGCCGATTTGAGCCCTCCACCATGCGGCGGCCGGACCTGGCTATGACTTCGGCCTGAATCTGCGATATCGGCCAGCCGATCGGGCCTCTGCCGCCGGCAGCGCGTGCCGGGTTTCCGCGGATCAGGATCAGCGAAGCATTTCCGGCCGTTTGCCGCCGCGGCCTTTCCCGGCGGCCGCGACCCCAGCCGGGCAGGAACCCGCGCCACCGCCGGTTATCGTGTCCGGCATGAGCAACGTCGAGACCGACCCGGCCGAACTGGCGTGCGGCGGCGATCCGGTCGGCCCCGGCAAGGTCGAGATCCTCGACGCCCGTTCCGTGCCGCTCGGCGGACCGCGGGCGATGCCGGTCCGCCGCACCCTGCCGCAGCGCCGGCGGTCGCTCATCGGCGCGTGGTGCTTCGCCGACCACTACGGTCCCGACGACACCTCGGTCAGCGGCGGCATGTCGGTCGGCCCGCATCCGCACACCGGGCTGCAGACGGTGAGCTGGCTGTTCGCCGGCGAGATCGAACACCGCGACAGCCTCGGCTCGCACGCGATGGTCCGGCCCGGCGAGCTGAACCTGATGACCGGCGGGCACGGCATCTGCCACGAAGAGGTGTCGACGCCGGAAACGACGACGCTGCACGGGGTCCAGCTCTGGGTCGCGCTGCCGGACGAGCACCGGCACACCGCGCGGGACTTCCAGCATTACGCGCCGCCGGCCACCGAACTCGACGGGGCCACCGCGCGCGTCTTCCTCGGCACGCTGGCCGGGGCGACCTCGCCGGTGAAGACCTTCACTCCGTTGCTGGGCGCGGAACTCGTCCTCGAACCGGGCGCGAGCATCCGCCTCGACGCGGACCCGTCCTTCGAGCATGGCGTCCTGCTGGACACCGGGGAAATCGTCTTCGCGGGCACCCCGCTGCAACGGGCTCAGCTCGGTTACCTCGGCATCGGCGCGGCCACGCTCGACCTGCACAACCCCGGCCCGTCGCCGGCGCGGGCGATCGTGCTCGGCGGGCCGCCGTTCGGCGAGGAAATCCTGATGTGGTGGAACTTCGTCGGCCGCAGCCACGACGAGATCGCCGAGTACCGCGCGGCCTGGGAGGCGAATTCCGACCAGTTCGGCGCGATCGAGCCGTACCCCGGCGGCCCGGCGCGGCTGCCCGCTCCCCCGCTGCCCGCGGTGCGGATCAAACCGCGCCGCAACCCGGCGTGAGCCTCCCGGAACGGTGACGCCGCGGTGACGGCCGGCCCGGAGGCTGGGGGCCGATCGCGTCGGCACTGTCGGAGGCGTTGTCATGGATGGGGCCTTTGCCGCGTCGCGGCGCAACCGAGCACCTGCCGCCGCGCCGCCGATCGTGCACGACGTCCTCCGTTCCCCGGGCCAGCCGCTCGCCCGCGACACGCGGGCGGTCATGGGCGCCGAACTGGACTGCGATTTCAGCGAAGTCCGGGTGCACACGGACTCGCGCGCCGCCGAGTCCGCCACCGCGGTCGGCGCCGCCGCCTACACGGTCGGCCAGCACATCGTCTTCGGCTCCGGCCGCTACGAACCGCACTCCGCGGCGGGCCGGCGCCTGCTGGCCCACGAACTCGCCCACACCCAGCAGCAGACGGCCGCACCGGCTCCCGCGGACTTGCGGATCGGGGCAGCCGAGGACAGCACCGAACGCGACGCCCGCCGGGTCGCCGCGGGCGGACGGGCCCGGGCCGCCGCGGGTCCGGCGGTGCTCCGCCGAAGCCCGCTGACCGACGAGCTGACGACCGACCTGCGCACGGGCGGCAAGGCAAGCGTTTTCGACCGGCTGCGGGCTCGCGGCCCGATCGCTCAGGACCCGGATCTGGGCCCCTGGATCGACCGGAGCTTTCCCGGCGACACCGACGATCGCTGGCTGGCCCGGGAACTCGCCGCCCGCGGCGCGGAGCCGCGCTGGACGGCCGAGGCCTTCGCCGAACGGGAGCGCCGGGCCGCCGAGCACGGGTGGCGGCCCGAACCCGGCAACATCGAAGCGCGCTTCGACGCCGGCCACGGCCCGAACCCGATCCAGGCGTTCTATTTCCCCGGGAGAACCAACCGCCACGCCATGATCGTCGGCGGGGTGCACGGGTCCGAGGCCGCCGGAGTCCAAGTGGTCGAAATGCTGCTGCGGATCCTGCGGACGCCGGACGCCCAGGGCAACCCGCGCGTGCCCGCGTTCAGCGTCATCGTCGTCCCCACTTTGTTCCCGGCGAATTACGCGGTCCGCAGCAGGCAATCCCCAGGCGGCATCGACCCCAACCGGAATCTGCCCCAGCGCGGGCAAACGGTCGGCGCCGTCCCGGTCGATCGGCGGAACCGGCCGCTCGATGCGCGAAACCGGCCGATCCTGCCGGAAAACCTGGTGCTGCTCGATCTGGTCGACCGGTTCCGCCCGGAGCGCATCGCCATGGTGCACGGCGTGGCCGGCGGTCCCAACGCGGGCGTGTCCACCGACCCGCGGCCCGGGCACGACCGGCCCGCCGGCCCGGACACTCCGGAAGGCGACGATCTCGCTCTGGCCCGGGAGATGGGAAGCCGGGCGATCGCCGGAGGGGCGCGGGCCCCGCTGAACGAGCGGGGCAGTGTCACCTACCCGACGCAGTCGGTGCCGCACCAGGAAGGCGTGACGTTCGGGATGTACGGCTCCAGCGCGGCGGGCAGCCGTCCCGCGATGAACGTCGTCCTCATCGAAACCCTGGGCAACACCCGGTCCGACGAGATCAGGAACAGCGACGCCGCGGGCAAACGGCGGATCGAGCTGCAGTCGTTCGCCGACGTGCTCAGAGACGTCTTCCTCGAACGGCCCTGAACTCGCGCCTAGCGCAACCGGTTCCGCGCCCCGGACGGATCGAAGTTCACCCGCCGCAGCGGTCCGGCCGCCAGCAGCACCACCGCCACCGCGCTCAACGCCGCCAGCACCAGCGCCGCCACGAACCGGGCCGGCACCGACGTCGCCGAGGCCAGGACCGCGTAGCCGCCCAGCACCACCGCGACCGGGCCGAGCAGCGCGACCGCGGTCAGCACCGGCGGAATCCGGCCGCCGTCCGGGCGCCGCGCCGAGACGACCGCCGCGCCCGCCGTCACGACCGCGGCCACCAGCAGGCAGGCGCCCACGGTGTCCGACAGGCGGTGCCAGCTGAGCGCGACGGTCGCCGCGGCCACCCAGGCCACGCCGGGCGCACCCACGGCGAGCACCCAGGTCCGGAACCGCGCGGGCAGCACCACGGCCAGCGCCAGCAGCACGGCGGTGGCCGCGCTCACGTGCCCGCTCGGGAAGCTGTTGTGGTGCGGGGCCCCGGACGAACCGACGTCCGGCCGGTCCAGCAGGTAGATCTTGAGCAGCTGCGCGGCGGCCAGCGGCAGCGAATACAGCACCAGCGCGGTCACCCCGAGCGCGAACCGCTTGCGCAGCACGGCGAGCGCCACGATCACGATCCCGGCCGCGCCGAACACCTCGACGCCGTCGATCCCGGCGAGCGGCCGCGCCCAGTCCACAGTGGACCGCGGAAGGCTCTGCGCGAAGCGCACGACGCCGTCCTCCGCGCGCTGCCCGGCCTCGGTCCGCACGAACAGCAGGTAGGCGACGACGAACGCGGCGGCGAACCCGATCGCGGCCGCCACGAGCACGGCGGTCCGCGAACGCCGCGGCGGGGCGAGCGCGTGCCGGGGCGCGGACAGGGGCACGGTCGGCGTTTCAGGAGTCAGCACTGCCATGCCTTCGAGCCTGGCCGCGGGATTTCGGGATCTCGTCAGTGCCGTGTCATGGTTTCGCTACAAGATCCGCCCGGCTCGCGCGCATCCGCGGGCTTTCCGAATAATGGCCCCTGTGGCTGTGGTGCTGGTGATCGAGGACGACGCGTCCGTCCGCGAGGGCATGGAGCTGGCGCTGCGCCGGCAGGGACACACGGTGCACACCGCGGCGACCGGCGAGGACGGCGTCGCGCAGCTGCGCGAACGCGCGCCCGACCTCGTGGTGCTCGACCTGATGCTGCCCGGCATCGACGGGTTCGAGACCTGCCGCCGGATCCGCGCGCTCGGCCAGGTGCCGATCATCATGCTCACCGCGCGCAGCGACGATTTCGACGTCGTCGCCGGCCTCGAAGCGGGCGCGGACGACTACGTCGTGAAGCCGGTCGAACCGCGCGTGCTCGACGCCCGGATCCGCGCGGTGCTGCGCCGCACCGCCGCCGAACCCGGCGCCGCCGGCCCCGAACAGCACGGCGACCTGGTGATCGACCGGGCCGGGATGCTGGTGCGGAAACACGGCGAGCAGGTCTCGCTCACGCCGACCGAACTGAAGCTGCTGCTGGAGATCTCGCGCACGCCCGGCCAGGTCTACAGCCGCAGCCAGCTGCTCGCCTCCGTGTGGGGGCACGACTACCTCGGCGATTCCCGCCTGGTCGACGCCTGCGTGCAGCGGCTGCGCGCGAAGATCGAGGACGTTCCGGCGCGGCCGGACCACGTGCAGACGGTCCGCGGCTTCGGCTACCGGTTCGGCCGCTCGTGAGCCGGCTCCGGTCGTGGGTGTCCGGGCTGCGCCTGCGGCTGGTGCTGGCGTTCGCGGCGATGACGCTGGTCGGCGCGGGCGCGGCGGCGGGCGCGAGCTACGTGTCCGCGCGCAACACGATCCTGGCCGGCGTGCAGGACCCGGCGATGGTGCAGCTGCGCGACGAGGTCCGGACCTACCTGCCGCAGCTGACGCTCCCGCCCGACCAGCGGCAGCTCGACAACATGGCGAGTTCGCTCAAGGGCGTCACGACGGTGGTGTTCGGGTCGCTGCATTCGCGCGTCGGGCTGAACCCGGCGGAAATCCCCGCCGGGCTGCGCAGCGCGGTCGCGGAGGGGACGTCCATCCAGTTCCAGCGGGTCGTCGAGGGCGGGCGCCCGGTGCTCTACATCGGGATGCCGCTGCTGCGCTACGGCGCGACGAAGAGCGAACACACCGGCATCGAGGTCTACAAAACGGTCCCGCTCGCCACCCAGCAGGCCGCGATCGAGCAGCTGGCGACGCGCGCGTGGCTGATGACCGCGCTGGCCCTGCCGATCGCGGTCGCGCTGGCGCTGCTGGCGGCGCGGCAGGTGCTGCAGCCGGTGCGCGCGCTGAACTCCGCGGCGCGCAAACTCGGCGACGGCCAGCTCGACGTACGGCTGCCCGCCAAGGGTTCCGACGAACTGGCCCAGCTGGTCACCACGTTCAACCACACCGCCGCGGAACTGGAACGCACCGTCGGCTCGCTGCGCGAGATGGAGGCCGACGCGCGCCGGTTCGTCGCGGACGTCTCGCACGAGCTGCGCACCCCGCTGGCCGCGATGAACGTGGTCACCGACGTCCTCGACGAGGACGCCGACCAGCTGCCGTCGGACACCGCGGTGGCGGCGCGGCTGGTGTCGGCCGAAACGCGGCGGCTGACCCGGCTCGTGCAGGACCTGGTCGAGATCTCCCGCTTCGACGCCGGACGGGCTGAGCTGCGGGTCGAGGAGGTCGACCTGGCCGAGGCGGTGCCGAACAGCCTCGCCGCCCGCGGCTGGATCGACTCCGTGGCGACCGACCTGCCCAGCGTCACCGTGTCCGCGGACCCGCGCCGCCTCGACCTGGTCGTCGCCAACCTGGTCGGCAACGCCCTGCACCACGGCGCGCCTCCGGTCGAAGTCCGGCTGAGCGCCGACGAAACGACCGTTTTCCTGACCGTCACCGACCACGGCCCGGGCATCCCCGAGGAGGTGCTGCCGAAGGTGTTCGACCGCTTCGCGAAGGCCGACACCTCGCGGGCCCGGTCCGAGGGAAGCGGTCTCGGGTTGTCGATCGCCCTCGAGAACGCCCGGCTGCACGGCGGCGACATCGAAGCCGAAAACACCGGCGACGGGGCGCGGTTCACGCTCCGCCTGCCCCGCACCGCGCGGGAGGAACGATGAAACTCCTGCGGCTTTTCCTTGCGGCAGCTTCGGTTTTGGCGCTCGCCGGGTGCGGCGTCCAGCCGACCGGAGTGATCCCCGCCGGTGACGCTCCCGGCGGATTCCAGCTGGGCGCGCCGCGTCCGCAGATCACGCTCTACTTCGTCTACGCGGGACAGCTCAGCCCGGTGCAGCGCGCCTGGGCGAGGGACGCGACCCCCACGACGGTGCTGACCGAACTGTTCGGCGGCCCGACCCGGGTAGAGGAACAAGAGGGTTTCTACTCGATGCTCTCGCCTGGCCGGCACGTCACGGTCGACACCTCGGCGCAGCCGGTGACGGTGACTGTCGGCGAATCGATGAAACTGCTGTACCCGATCGGGCTGCAGCAGGTGGTCTGCACCGTGTCCGCTTCGTTGGCCGCTTCCGGGCAATCGATCGGCAAGGGGATCACCGTGGTCGCCTCGGACACCAAGCTGGAATCCCTGTACTGCAATTAGCCTTGCGTGCCGGGCAAAAACCCGTACACCACCCGTTCGACGACCGACAGGACGATCTCCGTCGCGCTGTGTCCTTCGGGCACCTGCCGCAACGCCGCCTCCAACGCGCCCAGCACCGCCCCGGTCAACGCGGCGGCCTCGACCCGATCCAGCTGCGGCGCGCACGTTTCGTAGAGCTTCTCCGCCCACCGGTCGGCCACCGCGGCGTTGCGCAGCAGGTACCCCGCACGCAACGCCGGGACCCCGGCCAGCAACCGGGTGCGCACCTCGGTGAGCGGATGGTCCAGCGGAAAGCTCCAGGCGTCCGCCGTCGCCAGCGCGTGGACGGTTTTGGTCACCAGCTCCGCCACCGGCGCGCCCGGCCGCGCCTGCGCGAAGACCCCGTCGACCACCTCGTCGTAAAGATGCTGGTCAGCGAAGACGACGTCCTCTTTCGTGGCGAAGTAGTTGAAGTACGTCGCCGGGGACACCTTCGCCCGCGCGGAGATCTCGGCGACGGTCGTGCCGTCGTAGCCCTGCTCGTCGAACAGCGTGAGCGCCGCCTCGATCAGCGCCTGGCGGGTCCGCCGCTTCTTCTCTTCCCGCAACCCGGTCATGGCGGGAATCTTACCGTTACTCTAAACTTAGAGAGTCTCTAAGATTGGAGGTCCCGATGGAGCGGACCGGATGCGTGGTGGCCGGGGGCGGCCCGGCCGGCGTGATGCTGGGCCTGCTGCTGGCGCGGGCCGGGGTCGAGGTGGTGGTGCTGGAGAAGCACCGCGATTTCCTGCGGGATTTCCGCGGCGACACCGTGCACCCGTCGACGTTGCGGCTGCTGGACGAACTGGGCCTCGGCGACCGGTTCGCCGCCCTGTCCCGTTCGGTGCTGGAACGGATGAAAATGGAGATCGGCGAGGAAACCGTGATCGCCGCCGACTTCGGCAGGCTGCGCGGCCCGCACAACCACATCGCGATGGTGCCGCAAGCCGAATTCCTGGGCCTGCTGGCCGAAGCCGGCGCGGCCGAACCGAAATTCTCGCTGCGCATGGGCGCGTCGGTGGTGTCCCTTCGCCGCGAGGGCGGCCGCGTGACCGGCGTGAACTACCGCGACGAAACCGGCGCCGTGCACGAACTCGCCGCCCCGCTGACGGTCGGCTGCGACGGCCGCTGGTCGACCGTGCGCCGCGAACTCGGCCTCGCCCTGCGGGAGTCGGAGGTCCCGATGGACGTCTGGCAGGTGCGAGTGCCGAAAGCCGGACCGGGCGAACGGGGGGTGTTCGCGCGGTTCGGCCCCGGATACGCCTCAGTCACCATGGACCGCGGCGACTACTACCAGACCTCCTACCTCATCCCCCGCGGCCAAGACGCACAGCTGCGCTCCGGCCCCATCGAGGGCTTCCGCTCCCGGCTGGGCGAACTGTTCGGCTGGACGCCTTCGCAGTTGTCCGCCATCCGTTCGTGGGAAGACGTGAAGCTGCTCGAAGTGACCATGGGCCTGCTGCCGCGCTGGCACGCCCCGGGCGCGCTGTGCATCGGCGATGCCGCCCACCCGATGTCCCCCGTGGGCGGCGTCGGGGTGAACCTCGCGGTGCAGGACGCCGTCGCCACCGCACGCCTCCTCGCGGAACCACTGCGCCGCGGCGAGGTCCCGATGTCCCGCCTGGCCGCAGTACGCCGCCGCCGCTTGCTGCCGACGGTCGCGGTGCAGTCGAGCCAGCGAGGCGAACATGAGATGCTGCTGCGCCCGGCGCTGGAGGGAACGCTGGATCGGCTGCCCGCACCGATGCGGATGGTGCAACGATTCCCGGCGCTTTCCGGGGTAACTGCTTATCTCGGCGGCGTCGGGCTGCGACCGGAGCATGCACCTGCTTTCGCTCGACGGTCCAGTGTGGACAGTTACGCGGGATGAGGTGCTGCCGTTGGGTTGGTGCCGCGGGGGTTCGCGGCACCAACCTGAGGTGGGTTTGAGCGGTGCCTGGGTTTGGCCGGAGCCCGGGCTTGGGCGGAGCCTGGGGCTTGGGCGGAGCCTGGACTGGACCAGAATCCCGGCTCGGCGGGAGCCCAGAATTGGCCAGCGCGCAAGCTTGGCCGGAGCCGCGGCTCAGCCGAAACCTCAACTGGAGGAAAAGCCCGGCTTGGCCGGAGCCCGGGCTCGAGCGGAGCCCCGACTTGACCAGAGCCCGGGATTGGCCAGCGCCCGGGCCGGACCGGAGCCCCAGCTGGCCGAAACCCGGGCTTGTCCGGCGCCTGGGTCGAGCAGAGCCACGGCCCAGCCGGAGTCCGAACCGTCGGCGTCCATCTCCACGGACGGCGCGTAGCCGCGCTCCATCCCCCAACGGAAACCGGCGATGCAGGCCCTGCCGAGGCCTTCCTTCGCGGTGCGGTGCAGCACGTGCACCGCTTGTCCGACCCGGTTTGCCGAAACCCGGGCGTGAGCAGAGCCCCGGCTTGACCAGACCCCAGGATTGCCAGTGCGCAGGCTGGACCAAAGCCCAAGCTTGGCCGGAGCCCTGGCTTGGCCCGAACCCCCGGCCCGACCGGAGCTCCGGCTTGGCCCCAGCCCCCCGGCCCGACCGCAGCTCCGGCTTGGCCCCAACCCCCGGCTCGGCCCGAGCCCCGGCTTGGCCGGAGTCCGGACTTGGCCGGGACAGCAGCGGAACGCGCACCGTTAGCCCACCGCCAAACCGGCTTCCACCCGTCGCCATGGACTCGTCCCCCGGTCGCATCGGCCGCGGCCTCCCCGCGGTAGCCCGGCTACGCCGGATAAGCCCGCACCAGCCGCGCCTCCTGCAGTGCCCGGGCCCACCATTCGAGCTGGTCGAGCAACGCCTTCGCCGCGACCGCCGCGTCCGGGTCGAGCGGTTCGCCGTTCTCCCCGAAGCGGCCGTGCGCCCCGTGGAAGCTCACGGTTTCGCGGATGGTGACCGCGTGCAGCTCGGCGAAGACCGGACGGAGGTGCTCGACCGCGCGCAGCCCGCCGGAAATCCCGCCGTACGACACGAAAGCGACCGGTTTCGCGTGCCATTCGCCGCGGAACCAGTCGAGGACGTTCTTGAGCGCGGCCGGGTAGCTGTGGTTGTACTCCGGCGTGACGACGACGAACGCGTCCGCCGCTTCGAGCCGGGCGGCGACGGGCGCGGCCCCCTCGCCGTTCATCGCGAGCGGCAGCGAGATCTCGGCGACGTCGAGGACGTCCACCGAGAATCCGCCGTGCCGGTCGACCTCGCGGGCGAACCAGCGCACGACCGTGGGGGCGAACCGCCCTTCCCTGGCGCTGCCGACGAGCACAGCGAGCCGGACGGGAGCTTCGGACACGTTTTTCTCCTTTTTCCCGGGGCGGAACAGGTTTCCCGCCTCCGGAAGGGAGTCTCGAACTTCAAGCTCCCTTTAAGTCAAGCTATGCTGAGCGCATGACGAAAACGGAGCCGCCCGAACTGACCGTCGGCGAACTCTCCCGCCGCAGCGGCGTGCCGGCGTCGGCCCTGCGGTTCTACGAGGACGAGAACCTGATCCGCAGCAGGCGCACTGCGGGCAACCAGCGCCGCTACCGGCGCGACGCCCTCCGGCGGGTCACGTTCATCCGCATGTCGCAGCGAGTCGGCATGCCGCTGGCGCAGATCCGCGAGGTGCTGGCCCTCCTGCCGGACGACCGGACCCCGACCCGCGCCGACTGGTCACGCATCTCGTCCTGCTGGCGCTCCGACCTGGACCAGCGCATCCGCCAGCTGGAACAGCTCCGGGACCAACTGAACGACTGCATCGGCTGCGGCTGCATGTCCCTGGCCAAATGCCGCCTGGCCAACCCGAACGACCAACTGGGCCAAGCCGGCCCCGGCCCGCAGCGGCTGCCGGACCACCGGGGAACGGAATACGACTGAGACCGCCCGGCGTCTCGAGCCGCCCGCGCCTCCGGCCCGGGTTTCGCCGCGCGGGACTAGCCCCACCGGGGGGTGCCACCTGGCAGCCACACTCCGCCCGACTCACCGCCCCGCCCCCACCCCCGCCGCCGCCGAAACCTGAGCTGCCCACGGCCTGCCGCCATTTCTCGGGCGCGCAGAAACCCCTCCCCGCCAGCGTCGGCGACGACAGCCTCGATTTCGGCGCGGCTCCCGCTCAACCCGCGCCAACGCCCATCGCTCGGCGTACACCAGGCGTAAGCCGCCGTCGACGGATGCCTGCGCGCAAGTCGCCGTCCGCGGGCGGCCGCGCACAAGCCCCGAGCGAGCAGCCACGCGCTGACCGCCGTGCACAATCAGCCGCACGCAAGCCGCCATCCCTGGCCGCGAACTTCGCCAGCTCACCGCCCAGCTTTCGCCGCCCATCGCCTGCAGGCCGCTGCCCCAGCCTGCCGAGCACGCTCCGCATGCGACAACTCGGGCCGCCGCACTCAACCTGCCGGCTACCGGCCGCGCGTCCGCAGCCGACTGCCGCTGCAGCGGTCCGGGCGGGACCGCTCACTTGCCCGGTGCGTCAGTCACTCCGGCGCGGTCATCCCAGCAGCAACCCCCTCACGTAAGCCGCCTGTCCGGCGTGCTGCAGGTCGTCCGACAGCACGCTGACCAGCCGGACTCCCAGCGTCACCGGCGGGTCCCAGGCTTCGTCGACCACGCGGTCCAGCGCCTCCTCGTCGATACCGGCCACCCAGGACACCGTGTGCTCGTGCACGGCGTCGTAGTAGCCGGTGAGCAAATCCGGCGACTGCGGCCGCACCTTGGCGACGTCGTCGCTGCTGTGCCCGTAGCCGATGTCGCCCGCCGGGAACGGCAGGTCGAATTTCTCTCGCCAGTCCTTGGCCGTCCAGAGCTGGTCGGTGCCCGCCACGTCCGCGACATGGTCGTCTTGCACCCTCGCCAAATGCCAAATCAGCCAGCCGATCGAGTTGGCGTCCGGGCCGGGGCGCGCCGCCAGCTGCTCCGCGGTCAGCCCGTCGACTGCCTGGTGCACCACTTCCCGCACCCGGCCGAATCCGTCCACGAGCAGATCGGCCACATTCATCTCGCGCTCCTCCTCCGTCGTCGTGTGCCTGCCTCGATCATGCCTCGAAGATCCGGCTGTGCCCAGCACTGTGACTCGAGCAGTGCGAAGGGTCCCTTCGCACCGGCAGAACCGCTTCCGCACGGCAAAATCCGCCGGCTACCCGCGGTGACCGCGACCGTCCACTTCGGACCTGACGGCCGCGGCCGGTGTCAGGTAAACTCCGCGGCGAAAGCGACCTGCACGCCGACGACGCGAACGGAGGGCCCCGTGGCGATCACCGCGCCCCGCGCCCTGCCCGGCTTCGACAACATCGCCGGCATCGCGATTCCCGCGTGGGCGGGCATGGTGCTCACCGCGGCCTGCGCGATTTCGGCGATAGTGGTGCTGCTGCTGATTTTCCGCAACCGGCGCAAGTAGTCCACGCGGGACCTTCGCTTCGATATCCGCCGGTTCCGGTGCGAGACAGTGCGGAATCAAGCGCCAACCGAGAAGATCACTTGGCCACCCGGGTGAACCGGCTGGTGATCACGTGGTCCTTGGCCGGCCCGGTCACCACCCATTCCTGTTCCCACCGGCGGGCGTCGAGCACGCGGTAGGCCCCTCGATACCAGTCGGCGGCGCACGGATGGTCGGCCGTCCACTCCCCGGTCGCCAGGTCCAGGTCGTGGAAGAATCCGCCGTGGTCGAAGTGGACCGCAGCGCGCGGGCCTCCGCCCGGCCGGTAGTGCAGCGTCCGGACGAACGGTCCGCGATGCGCTCCGAGCTGCAGTTCTCCCGACTCGTGATAGACGAGCACCCCGTCGGCGGCCGTGAACGTCGCGCGACCGCTCGCCTCCCCCAGCGCCGCCCCGTCGACGTCGACGATTTCGCGCGCGAGCTGCCATTCGCCGGAAAAGTACCCGGTCAGGTCATCGATCGGAAAAGCCACGGATCCCATTGTGCGCCTCCGGACCGCCCGCGAAGGGCACTGGGACCGCTGTCTCGACACTGTCTGTCACAGGGGTGGCGTGAAGGGTCCTGTCATCCCGGCTGCCACCAGTCCCCATGCTGTTCACCCTGCGCGACCGGGCCCGCCCCGGCCCCCGAAAACGGCCGGCGCGACGGGGACTCTCGCGCCGATCGCGGCGGGGCAGGCTCGCCCGGACGGTCCGCCGCCCTAGAATCGGCCGAGTGGCGCACCCCGACCTGGCCGAGCAGGCCACCCGTTCCCCCGCTCTCGAGACTCTGCAGCGCGTCTTCGGCTACGACGCGTTCCGCGGCGACCAGGCGGAGATCGTTGAGCACGTGATCTCCGGCGGCGACGCGCTGGTGCTCATGCCCACCGGCGGCGGGAAATCGCTGTGCTACCAGATCCCGGCGCTGGTGCGGCCGGGCGTCGGCGTGGTGATCTCGCCGCTCATCGCGCTGATGCAGGACCAGGTCGACGCGCTGCGCAACGTCGGCGTGCGCGCCGGATTCCTCAACTCCACACAGGATTTCGCCCAGCGGCAGGAGGTCGAGGAGGCCTTCGTCGCGGGCGAACTCGACCTGCTCTACCTCGCGCCCGAACGGCTCTCGGTCGAATCCACCGTGCGGCTGCTCGACCGCGGCAAGATCGCCCTGTTCGCGATCGACGAGGCGCACTGCGTCTCCCAGTGGGGCCACGATTTCCGGCCCGACTACCTGATGCTGTCGTCGCTGCACGAACGCTGGCCGGACGTGCCCCGGATCGCGCTCACCGCCACCGCGACCGAGGCCACGCACAAGGAAATCTCGCAGCGGCTCGGCCTGGACGACGCGAAGCATTTCGTCGCGAGCTTCGACCGGCCGAACATCCAGTACCGGATCGTGCCGAAAAACTCGCCGCAGAAGCAGTTGCTCGACCTCCTGCGCACCGAGCACCAGGGCGACGCGGGAATCGTCTACTGCCTGTCCCGCGCTTCGGTGGAGAAAACGGCGGATTTCCTGGTGCAGAACGGAATTCCGGCGCTGCCCTACCACGCCGGGCTCGACAAGGCGACCCGCGCGGCGAACCAGTCGAGGTTCCTGCGCGAGGACGGGCTCGTGGTGGTGGCCACGATCGCGTTCGGCATGGGCATCGACAAACCCGACGTGCGGTTCGTCGCGCACCTGGACCTGCCGAAATCCGTGGAAGGCTATTACCAGGAAACCGGCCGCGCGGGCCGCGACGGGCTGCCGTCGACCGCTTGGCTCGCGTACGGGCTGCAAGACGTGGTGCAGCAACGCAAAATGATCGACAACTCCGAGGGCGACGAGAGGCATCGCCGCCTGCAGGCCCAGCACCTGCACGCGATGCTGGCGCTGTGCGAGACGGTCGAATGCCGGCGCACGCAGATCCTCGCGTACTTCGGGCAGTCCGGCCAGCCGTGCGGGAACTGCGATACCTGCCTGAACCCTCCGGAACGCTGGGACGGCACCATCGCCGCGCAGAAACTGCTGTCCACAGTGGTCCGTCTGCGCAACGAACGCCGGCAGAAGTTCGGTGCAGGCCAGATCATCGACATCCTGCTGGGCAAGACGACCCCGAAGGTCACCCAGTTCCAGCACGACACGCTGAAGGTCTTCGGCATCGGCACCGAACTGCGCGAACAGGAATGGCGCGCGGTGGTGCGGCAGCTGCTGGCGCGCAACCTGCTCGCGGTCGAAGGTGATTACGGATCGCTGGTCCTGACCGAAGGCTCGACCGCGGTGCTGAACGGCTCACTAGAAGTGCAACTGCGCCGCGAACCGGAACGCCCGGCGCGCGCCCCGCGAACGTCCCGCCGCACGCCAGCCGCGCCGATCGACATGCCCCCGGAAGCCGAACCGGTCTTCGAGCGCCTGCGTGCCTGGCGCGCGGCGACGGCGAAGGAACAGGGTGTCCCGGCATACGTGATCTTCCACGACGCGACGCTGCGCCAGATCGCCGCGATGATGCCGACGACGCTCGACGTGCTGGGCACGGTGAGCGGGGTGGGCGAGAGCAAGCTGGCCAAGTACGGGGAGGGAGTGCTGGCGGTTTTGGCGGAAGAGTGAGGGCGGGGAAGCTGCCGACGAAGCCGTCGGGTGCCATCTCGCGCAGTACCTGGGCAATCTGTCGCTGTGGCCGGTGTCCGCCTGGCCGCGCGTTCGCCGCGCACAGCCCGCCGTCAGCGCAGCACGCTTCCCGCGCAGCCTCAGACCGCAATCCGGCCCGCCCGCTCAGCGCCACCCCACCTCAGCCGCGAGAATCCCCGCGAACCAGCCGCCTCCTCCCAGTCAACGTCGACGCCAGGGCTCACTCAACCGCCCGGGCGCGGGTCGTTTCCGAGACCTTCCGGACCGCTCCCGTGATCTGCGAGTGGTACCGCCCGTTGGTCTTCTCGTCCACGAAGCGCGCCGCCTTGCCTACGGCCTCGTTCACCTTCTCCGGGTTCTTCCGCACGTACGACACCGCGCCCGCGGCGCCGGCCAGCATGGTGAGTTTCTTCATCAGAGCCATCGCGCACAAGTCCTTTCCCTAGGGAACCTCAGTCACCTGCCCAACGCCGTCCGGCCGCTTCGGGTTCCCGGCGAAACTCGGGTGACAGGAGGAGCGCGGGGCAGGCATCATCCGATCGTGCGCGATCTTTCGGCTCTTCCCAAGGTGCATCTGCACGTCCATCTCGAGAGCACCGTTCGTCCCGGTACGCTGGAGGAACTCGCGGCCGCCCATGGTGTTCGGCTGCCCGGGAAGCCGGCCTCGTTCAACGGGTTTCGGGCGTTCGCCGATCGGAACAGTCTCACTCGGTCGTGTTTGCGCGAAGCCGAGGACTTCGAGCGGATCGCACGGGAATTCTGCGCGGACGAAGCCGCACAGGGGACTCGGTACGTCGAGGTCACCTTTACCGCTGCCTCGCACGGGGAACGGGTCGGGGACCTTGAACTTCCCCTCGCCGCGGTCCTCAACGGACTGTCGGAGGGCGGGAAAGAGCATGGGCTGCAATGGAGGCTGATCCTCGACCATTCGCGGCGGAGGTCGGTCGAGCGTGCCGAGAAGACCCTGGAATTGGCCAAGCGGCACGAAGAGGTCGTCGCGATTGGCATGGCTGGCGAGGAAAGGTATTCGCTGGCTCCGTTCCGGGAGGTGTTCGTCAAGGCGCGGGAGGCGGGGCTGCATCTCGTTCACCACGCTGGCGAGGACGCGGGGCCGGACAGCGTGCGCGAGGCGCTCGAAATCGGTGGTGCTGAGCGGATCGGCCACGGAATTCGCATCGTGGAGGATCCGGAGCTGACCGCTCGGCTCGCGGAAAGCGGGATGCCGCTTGAGGTGTGTCCGTCGTCGAACGTCGTGCTCGGGTTGGTTCCGTCGCTTCCGGAGCATCCGCTGCCCCGATTGATCGACGCTGGTCTCAGGGTCACGCTCAACACCGATGTCCCGGACGTCACCGGCACCACGATCACCGACGAATTCACTCGGGCGAGGGAAGTTTTCGGGTACGACGACGCGACCTTGGCTCGATTGGCCGGCAACGCGGTGACCGCCTCGTTCGCGCCGGAAGAGACCAAAGCGTTGCTGCACAAGGAGATCGACGGCTGGCTCAGGTCGGCAGAAGACGCGTGACCAGCGCGCCCAGCTGCTGCGCGTTCCGGCATTCGTGCATCTCCACCAGCTCCGCGTAGTCCGGCGCGGCCGAATCGCCGGTACCCCACAGGGCCCGGCGCTCAGGGTTCAGCCAGTGGACGTGCCGGGCACGGGAGCGGATCGCGCGGACGGCCTCGAGGTTCGGGTCGCCGCCGTTCGTCCGGGCGTCGCCCAGGATCAGGACCGACGTGCGCGGGCCGACGGCGTCCAGCCAGCGCGAGGTGAATTGTCCCAGCGCACGGCCGTAATCGCTGTGGCCGTCCCAGCGGACCACCGCGGCCTCGCTGAGCATTCGCGCGCCCAGCTGCTCGGGATCGGCGGCGCCGGTGTCCACGAGATGCGTCACCTCGTCGGTGCTGTCGACGAAGCCGAAAACGCGGATTTTGCTGAACTGGTCCCGCAACGCTTGCACCAGCAGCATCGTGAAGTTCGCGAATCCCGCCACCGAACCGGAAAGATCGCACAGGAGGATGATTTCCGGGCGACCGGGGCGGCGATGCCGGTAGGCTGGCCGCAAGGGCACCCCGCCGGTGGAGAGTGAACGACGCAGCGTTCGGCGCAAGTCGATCTGGCCGCGTGTCGTGCGTTTGCGGCGCGCGGCGAGCCTGGTGGCGAGTTTGCGGGACAGCGGCTGGATCGTGCGGCGCAGTTCGGCCAGTTGCGTCCGGCTGGCGAGCAGGAAGTCCACGCGGTCGGCGGCGGGGGCGATCGCGTGCTGGGCGATCCGTTCGCGGCCCCGGAGTTCGGCGGCCCGGCGGCGCGCCTCGGTCCGCACCCGGCCGCGGAAACCTTCGACGCGGCGGCGGATTTCGTCGCGGGTGAGCCGGTCGGTGAACTCGCCCGAGGAACCCGAGGAACCCGAGGAACCCGAGCCGGAACCCGAGGCGCGCATCGCGGCGAGCACTTGGGCGATGAGCGTCTGCGGTTGCAGGCGGTCCAGCGTCTGGTGCGCGGAATACCCGCCGCCCGGGCCGGTGCCGGCGCCGTACTGGCCCAGCAGGTCCACCGCGAGCCCGGCGAGCTGGTCCAGGGCCTGGTCGTCGCCTTCGGCCAGGGCCTCGGCGAGCGCTTCCCGCAGCTCCTCCCGGTCCCGCGGCGGGTTTTCGCGCGCCAGCTCCGGAGCTCCGACGCCGGCGGGGAAGTACAGGTCGAACGCGGCGTCGAACACCGTCCGCTGCCCGCCCCGGCGGACGAGGGCGGCGGCGAGCCCCTCGCGGACCAGTTCGCGGTCGTCCATGCCGAGCACTTCCAGCGCGGCCGCCGCGTCGGCCGTCTCGCCCGGACCGGCCGGGATGCCGTGCGCCCGCAGGGCCCGCACGAACTCGGCGAGCCGTCCGGCCAGGCCCGGCGCGGCGGTCACGACGCGTCCAGCACCTGGTCGAGACGCAGCCCGGCCCCGGCCTTCGCGATGTCGTCCTGGTGCTTCAGCACGACGCCGAGGCTTTCCCGCACCACCCGCTCGTCCAGCGCGTCCGCGCCCAGCTCCAGCAGCGTGCGCGCCCAGTCGACGGTCTCCGCCACCGACGGCAGTTTTCGCAGGTCCATCGCCCGCAGCGCGGCGATCACCCGCACCACCGAATCCGCCAGCGCGGCCTCGATGCCGGGCACCTTCAGCCGGACGATCTCGCGTTCGAGGTCCTCGTCCGGGAAATCGATGTGCAGGAACAGGCACCGCCGCCGCAGCGCCTCGGACAGCTCGCGCGTCGCGTTCGACGTGAGCACCACGAACGGCTGCTGCGTCGCGGCGATCGTGCCGAGTTCGGGCACGGTCACCTGGAAATCGCCGAGCACCTCCAGCAGCAGGCCCTCGATCTCGACGTCGGCCTTGTCCGTCTCGTCGATCAGCAGCACGGTCGGCTCGGTGCCGGAGATCGCGGTGAGCAGCGGGCGGCGCAGCAGGAACTCCTCGCCGAAAATGTCGGTGCGCGCCTCGTCCCACGTCTCGTCGCGGCCCGCGGTGATCCGCAGCAGCTGCTTCGCGTGGTTCCACTCGTACAGCGCGCGGGCCTCGTCGATGCCCTCGTAGCACTGCAACCGCACCAGCCGCGAGCCGGTGACCTCGGCGACCGCCGTCGCCAGCGCGGTCTTGCCGACCCCGGCCGGGCCCTCGACCAGCAGCGGCTTCCCCAGCCGGTCGGCGAGGAACACCGTGGTCGCGACCGCGGTCGACGCGAGGTACCCGGCCTCGGCCAGCTGCGCCGACACGTCGTCGACGGACGAGAAAAACCCGGTGCCCACGTAGCCTCCTAAGCGATCGCTCACCTGCACTGTACTGGCCGGTCGCCCCGAAAGCCGTCCCGCCGCCCGGACATCGGACCCATACTGGACCCGCACTCCCCCGCACCACCAGCGGTCCGGAAAAGGAAGCACATTCCTCCGACGTATCCCGGACCGCCGCACCAAGGCAGGAGGCCGCCCGCCGGACGCGGACCCCGGGCTAGCATCGCGGCGTGACCTACGCTGCCGCTGATGCCCGTTACGACTCGATGCCCTACCGCCGCTGCGGGCGCAGCGGCCTGAAGCTGCCCGCGATCTCGCTCGGGCTGTGGCACAACTTCGGGAACGACCGCCCGCTCACCGTCCAGCGCGACATCGTCCGCCGGGCCTTCGACCTGGGCATCACGCACTTCGACCTGGCCAACAACTACGGCCCGCCGTACGGCAGCGCCGAGGAGAACTTCGGCCGGCTGCTGGCGAGCGACCTGAAGCCCTACCGCGACGAGCTGGTCGTTTCGACCAAGGCCGGCTACGACATGTGGCCCGGCCCGTACGGCGAATGGGGTTCGCGGAAGTACCTGCTGGCCAGCCTCGACCAGTCGCTGGGCCGGATGGGGCTGGACTACGTCGACATCTTCTACTCGCACCGGTTCGACCCGGAGACGCCGCTGGAGGAGACCGTCGGCGCGCTCGACCGGGCGGTCCGGTCCGGCAAGGCGTTGTACGTCGGGATCTCGTCCTACAACTCCGCGCGGACCGCGGAAGCCGCGCGGTTGCTGCGCGAACTGGGCACGCCGCTGCTGATCCACCAGCCGTCGTACTCGATGTTCAACCGCTGGACCGAGGCGGACGATCTGCTCGGGACGCTGGAGCGGGTCGGCGCGGGCTGCATCGCGTTTTCGCCGCTCGCGCAAGGGCTTCTGACCGACAAGTACCTCTCCGGGGTGCCCGCGGATTCGCGGGCGGCGCAAGGGAAATCGCTGAACCCGGACACGATCACCGAGGAGAAGCTCGGCAAGATCCGGGCGCTCGGCGAGATCGCGGCGCGGCGGGGGCAGACGCTGGCGCAGCTCGCGCTGGCCTGGGCGTTGCGGGATCCGCGGATGACGTCGCTGGTGATCGGGGCCAGCAGCGTGAAGCAGCTGGAGGACAACGTGGCCGCGCTGGACAACCTCTCCTTCACCGCGGACGAGCTGGCCGAGATCGACCAGCACGCCACCGAAGAAGGCATCAACATCTGGAAGCGGTCTTCGGACGGCTGAAAAGGCACTCGGCCGGAGGCGCGAACTACCCGAGCCTCCGGCCGAACTCGCCGTAGACCGTCTCGCCGTCCAGGAACGCTTGGTACGCAAGAGCGATTCGCCGCGCTTTCGAGGGCCGCAATCGCGCTCGCGCGGCCTCGAGGTCAAGAAACTCGAACCGGCTCACCTCGTCCGCGGCCAGGCGGATAGCGCCGATCCGCTCGCGGCTCAGCACCCCGCCGTCGAAGACGAACTGCAGGCTGTCCCGCCAAACGCCGTGCGCGGGCAACCAATCGACGACGAGCAGGCGTCCCGCCGCGACGTCGATCCCGAGTTCTTCCCGGACCTCCCGACGGCACGCGGCCAGCGGCGACTCGCCGTCTTCGACCAAGCCGCCGGGAATCTCCAGGAACGGCTTGTAGGTCGGGCAAACGAACAGGACCCGGCCGTGCTCGTCGCGCGCGAGAACTCCGGCCGCTGCGTTCTTGCGCGGAAACCGGGCGGCGATGCCGGGATGGAATTCGGCCTCCGGCTCGCCCTCGTCCCGGAGATCGCGCGCGAACCGGGCCTCGTCGCCGCCATGGACCGGATTGCCCGCCACGGCCGTCACCCCCGGCGGGCGCGGATGGTCTCCGCCGCCCACTCCGCCCAGTCCCGTTCCATCGCCGCGTACCGCTTGCCCCACTCCAGGGCGAGGCGGCCGTAGAGCGACGGATCGCTGTCGTCCCAGTCGACCGAAGCCTCCAGCGCGGCCAGCTCCTCGACCAGTCCCTCGGCGAAAGCGCCGTGCCTGCCCAGGAACCCCCGGGCCTCCTCCGGCGAGACCTCGCCCAGGAAGTACACCCGCAGCAGCATCTCGTTCCGCCGCGGCGCCGGCGGCCTGTCCTCCAGCAGCCATTTGCGCAGTTCCGCGCGCCCGGCGTCGGTGATCGCGTACTCCTTGCGGCCGCGCGGGCCCTCCGCGGAGACCTCGATCAGGTCCGCGCCCTCCAGCTTGCCCAGTTCCCCGTACAGCTGGCTCTGCGTGGCCGTCCAGACGCTCGACATCGCCGTTTCGAAGCGTTTGAGCAGGTCGTAGCCGCTTCCCGGGGCCGTGGCGAGCAGCCCCAGCACCGCGTGTCGCAAAGTCATGCCCCCACCCTACCTTCCACTATTGACATGTCCAGCCCGCACGTTCTAGCTTTGACCTGTCACCACAGGAATATGGGGGTACCGATGAACTACCTGAAGAGTTTCCTTCCGTGGATCGCCTTCGCGGTCGTCTCCACGCAGGCCGACTGGCGGTGGTCGGGCCTGGCCGGGCTGGTGCTCGCGGGCGGGCTGCTCCTGCTCGAACGCCGGAACGGCAAGGGCTGGGACACGCTGTTCATCGAGGTCTCCGCGGTCGTCTTCTTCGCGGCGCTGTCGGCCTGGTCCTTCAGCGACCCGGCCTCGCCGCTGAGGAATTACGTCGGCGCGCTCACCGACCTGTGGCTGGCGGCGACCGCCTGGGGGTCGATCGCCGCGAAACGGCCGTTCACGCTCGGGATCGCGAAAACCATGGTCCCGCCGGAAATCGCCGCCACGACGGTGTTTCGCCGGGTCAACGTCGTGATCACCGCAGTGTGGGCGGCCAGTTTCACCGTCGCCGGAATCGCCGAAGCCGTCCTGCTGCATTACGCGCCGCACGACACCGTCGGTTTGGTCGTCATCAAGGTCCTCGGCTTCGCGGTTCCGATTTCGTTCACCATTCGCTATCCGCGCATCGTCCGGGCCCGTGCCCAGAAAGCCGCGTGAATCCATGGCCACCACCGATTTCCACCTCAAGGGCCACTACGCCCCGGTCCACGACGAACTCACCGCCCACGACCTGCCGGTCACCGGTGCGCTGCCGCCGGAACTGACTGGCTGGTACCTGCGCAACGGGCCGAATCCGCGCCAGGACAGCGCGCATTGGTTCACCGGCGACGGCATGGTGCACGGCGTGCGGCTCGAAAACGGCCGCGCGGCCTGGTACCGCAATCGCTGGGTGCGCACCGAAAGCTTCGACACCCCGAATCCGGTGCTCTACAACGCCGACGGAAGCAGGAATCTCCGGTCGAGCGTTGCCAACACCCACGTCGTCAATCACGCGGGCCGCACGCTCGCGCTCGTGGAATCCTCGCTGCCGTACGAAATCACCACGGATCTCGACACCGTCGGCGTCTACGATTTCGACGGAAAGCTCGCCGACGCGATGACCGCGCATCCCAAGATCTGCCCGGAAACCGGCGAACTGCATTTCTTCGGCTACGGCAGCCTCACCGCCCCGCACGTGAGCTACTACCGCGCCGACGCCGCCGGGGAACTCGTGCTGCGGCAGCCGATCGACGTGCCCGGCCTGACAATGATGCACGACTTCGCGCTCACCCGGCGGCACGTGGTGTTCTTCGACCTGCCGGTGGTGTTCGACCGCGGAACCGACGGCGGCATGCCGTTCCGCTGGAGCGACACCTACGGCGCGCGGCTCGGCCTGCTCAGCCGCGACCGGCCGGAGGACGGCGTGCGCTGGTTCGAGATCGACCCGTGCTACGTCTTCCACACGCTCAACGCGCACGACACCGCCGACGGCCGGATCGTCGTGCACGTCGTGCGCTACGAGCACTTGTACCGGCCCGGCGTGCCGGACCCGAAGGGCGCGCTGTGGCGGTGGACGATCGACCCGCGCGCGGGCGCCGTCGCCGAGGACCTGCTCGACGACCGCGACGGCGAGTTCCCCCGCATCGACGACCGGCTCGCCGGGCTCGACGCGCGGTTCGGGCATCTCACCGGATGGCACGGCCCGGAGGGTCCGCTCGTGCTCCGCCGCTACGACTTGCACACGAACACCTCACGCGAGCACGTGTTCCCGGAAGGACACATCCCCGGCGAAGCGGTTTTCGTTCCGGCGGACGACCGTCCGGACGGCGCGGGCTGGCTCCTGACGTACGTCTACGACGGACCGGACGACCGCAGCGACTTGGTGGTGCTCGACGCGCAGGACCTCGAGGCCGATCCGGTCGCGACGGTCCGTCTGCCCGGACGCGTGCCCACCGGGTTCCACGGCAACTGGCTGCCCGACGCTTGATCCGGTCGGCCGGCGGACGGCGGACTCTGCGTGCCGTCCCCGGGTTTCGCCCGCCGAGCCCGTATCGTCGGGCCAAGACCTCCCGCCTGCCCTCCCGAGCCGGAAGAAAAGAAACTTTCCTGCCAAAGCGGGGCGAATCCGGTTACCGTGGCAGGACGGAAGTCCGAACGGGAAGGAAACTCAGCAGGTGGCAGGGTCGGGTACACCACCGGTCGGCACCCCGGCCGGGATGCGCATGATCAACCAGCGGGCGGTGCTCGACCTGCTGCGCCGCGGCGGGCCCGCGACGCGGCCGCAGGTGGCGAAGGACACCGGGCTGTCGAAGCCGACGGTGAGCCAGGCGCTGCTGGCGCTGGAGGCCGCCGGGCTCGCCCGCGCGACCGGGCACACGTCCACCGGCACCGGCCGTTCGGCGGTGCTCTACGAGGCGGACCCGACCGCGGGGTACGTGCTGGGCCTGGACATCGGCCGCGAGCACATCCGGGTCGCGGTCGCCGACCTGGGCCGCACCACGGTCGCCCGGCGAGACGTGCGCAACACGGCCCGCTCGGGCAGCGCGCTGATCTCCGCACTGGGCAAACTGGCGGCGGACATCGTCGCCGAAGCGGGCCTGACCAGCGACGACATCGTGGTCCGCGTGCTGGGCTCCCCCGGCGTCGCGGACCCGGTGAAACGCTGTTTCCGGCACGCCCCGAACCTGCCCGGCTGGGGCCGTCCCGGGTTGCTCGACGACCTGGAGCAGGTGCTCGGCCCGGACCTGCTGGTGGAAAACGACGCGAACCTCACCGCGGTCGGCGAATGGGAAAGCGGCGCCGCCCGCGGAGCGTCGGTAGTGGGCTGCATCACCATCGGCACCGGAGTAGGCATGGGCCTGATGGTCGACGGCCGGGTCTTCCGCGGCGCCACCGGCGCAGCGGGAGAAATCGGCTACCTGCCCTACGGCCGCACCCGCGTCGGCGACGAGCCCAGCGAACCCCCCGCCCGCGGCCACCTGGAAGAAGCGACCGCCGCACAGTCGGTGGTCCGCGGCGCACGCGAACTGGGCCTGGGCACAGCCCGATCCGCCCGCGAAGTCTTCAGGCTAGCCCGCGAGGGGGACGAACTGGCGCAACGAGCGGTATCCGCGGAAGCAGACCGACTCGCCTACACCGTCGCTTCGGTGGCCGCGGTGATCGACCCGGAACTGATCGTCCTGGGCGGCGGCGTAGGAACGGCAGCAGACCTGCTGCTGGAACCAATCGACCGCGCCCTTCGCGCGTTCACCCCGCTCACCACCACGGTGGTGCAAGGCGAACTCGGCGACGACGGCGTCCTCACCGGCGCCATCAGCGTCGGCCTGCGCGCAGCAGAACGCCTAGTCTTCGACCGCCGCGTAGGCGCCGCCTAACCCGCACCGCTGCACCCAACAGCGCGGCACCAACCGCAACCGCTGCACCCAAACAGCGAGGCACCCAGCCCTAAAACCGCAGCCAGCGCACCCAACGAGCGAGGCACCCAGCCCCTCCCCCGCACCCCGATACGAAGCCTCCCTGCGGGCGGTGGGTGCTTGTCAAGGCATCTTTCCCGCCTTGACAAGCACCCACCGACCGTCAGCACAATCAAGCTTCGGGGTGCCCCACGCCAAACCGGGCGCAATGTCGCCCGCCAGGGCGACGAGCCGCCCCCCGGCACCCCGCAAACCTCCCCCACCCCCGGTACCTTGCAGGAATGATCGGACTGCCCGACACCATCACCGCCTGCCTCTTCGACCTGGACGGCGTACTGACCGGGACGGCCGTGCTCCACCGCGAGGCGTGGAAACGGACGTTCGACGAATACCTCCGCACCCGCGACTCCGCGAACTTCCAGGAATTCACCGACACCGACTACGCCACCTACGTAGACGGCCGCCCGCGCGCCGACGGCGTCCGGGAATTCCTGCGCTCCCGCGGAATCGAACTCCCCGAAGGCGCCCCGGACGACCCCGTCGACGCACCCACCGTCAACGGCATCGGCAACCGCAAAAACGAACTGGTCCTCAAAATCATCGACGAACGCGGCGTAAACCCCTATCCGGGCTCCGTCCGCTACCTGGAAGCAGCCCAGCAAGCGGGCCTCCGGATCGCCGTAGTGACCTCCTCGGCGAACGGCGCGAAGGTCCTCGACGCAGCCGACCTGTCCCGCTTCGTGGAAGCCCGCGTAGACGGCCTGGTCATCCGCCGCGACCACCTGAAAGGCAAGCCCGCGCCCGATTCCTTCCTCGCCGGAGCCAAGGCGCTGGGCGTGGACCCGAAACAGGCCGCGGTGTTCGAAGACGCACAATCCGGCGTCCAGGCGGGAAAAGCCGGCGGTTTCGGGTACGTCGTGGGCGTGAACCGCGAAAACCAGGCGGCCGCCCTGCGCGCGCACGGCGCCGACGTCGTGGTGGACGACCTCGCCGACCTGCTGGAGGACAAGTGACAGAACTCGGTTACGAGTGCGCGCCGTGGGAGCTGCGCTGGCGCGGGCTCGACGTGGATGCGTTGCAGCGCACCGAATCCGCCTTCGCGGTCTCGAACGGACACATCGGACTCCGTGGCACCCTTGAGGAAGGCGAACCGCGCGGGCTGCCCGGCACGTACCTCAACGGCTTCTACGAACAGCACGAACTCCCTTACGCCGAGGGCGGTTACGGCTATCCGGAGGAAGGCCAGACCGTCGTCAACGTGACCGACGGCAAGATCATCCGGCTGCTGGTCGAGGACGAGCCGCTGGACATGCGCTACGGCATCGCGACCGCGCACGACCGCGTGCTCGACTTCCGCCGCGGCACGCTGCGCCGGGTCACCGAATGGTCCTCCCCCACCGGCAGGCGCGTGCGGGTGACCACCGAGCGGCTGGTTTCCTTCACCCAGCGCGCGGTCGCCGCGATCCGCTACGAGGTCGAACCGCTGGACGAGAACCTGCAGCTCGTCGTGCAGTCCGACCTGCTGGCCAACGAACCGGTCGAGTCCGACACGCACGACCCGCGGGTGGCCGCCGCGCTCGACGCGCCGCTGGTCGGCGAGTTCTGCCACGCCGCGGGCTACCAGGCGGTGCTGGTGCACCAGACCCGGATGTCCGGGCTGCGGGTCGCCGCCGCGATGGACCACAAAATCGAGGTGGACGACGGCCTGCGCACCCGCATCCACGCCGAGGAGGACCTCGCCCGGCTCACCGCCGCGGTCGACGTGCCCAAGGGCGGACGGCTGCGGGTCACCAAATTCCTCGCCTACGGCTGGTCCGCGCAACGGTCCGCGCCCGCCTTGCGCGCACAGGTCGAAGCCGCGCTCGCGGGCGCCCGGCAGACCGGCTGGAAAGGCCTGGCCGCCGAGCAGCGCCAGTTCCTGGACGACTTCTGGGCCACTTCGGACATCGAAATCGACGGCGACCCGGAACTCCAGCAGGCCGTCCGGTTCGCGCTCTTCCACCTGCTGCAGGCCGGAGCCCGCGGCGAAACCCGGGCGATCGCCGGGAAAGGCCTCACCGGCCCGGGGTATGACGGGCACGCGTTCTGGGACACCGAAACCTTCGTGCTGCCGGTGCTGACGTACACGATGCCGGACGCCGCCCGCGACGCGCTCGGCTGGCGACACTCCACAATAGACAAAGCGAAAGAGCGCGCGGCCCAGCTCGGCCTGCGCGGCGCGGCTTTCCCGTGGCGGTCCATCAACGGGGCCGAATGCTCCGCGTACTGGCCGGCCGGGACCGCGGCGTTCCACGTCAGCGCGGACATCGCCGACGCCGTCGTGCGCTACGTGAACGCCACCCAGGACGAGCATTTCGAACGCACCTGCGGCGCGGAACTGCTGCTGGAAACCGCGCGGCTGTGGGCCTCCCTTGGGCATTACGACCACCACGGGCACTTCCGCATCGACGGCGTCACCGGGCCCGACGAGTACTCCGCGGTGGCGGACAACAACGTCTACACGAACCTGATGGCGCGCAAGAACTTGCTCGCCGCGGCCGACGTGTGCCAGCGGCATCCGGACGTCGCCGCACAGTTCGAAGTGGACACTCCCGAGATCGATTCCTGGCGCGCCGCGGCGGATGCCATGGCGCTGCCCTACGACCAGGAACTCGGCGTGCACCCGCAGTCGGAAGGCTTCCTGCAGCACGACGAGTGGGATTTCGCCGCCACCGACGAGGATTTCTACCCGCTGCTGCTGAACTACCCGTACTTCGACCTGTACCGCAAGCAGGTCGTCAAGCAGGCCGACCTCGTGCTGGCCCTGCATCTGTGCGGCGATTCGTTCAGCCCCGAGGAAAAAGCCCGCGACTTCGCCTACTACGAAGCACGGACCGTCCGCGATTCCTCGCTGTCCGCGGGCACCCAGGCCGTCATCGCCGCCGAGGTCGGACACCTGCAGCTGGCCTACGACTACCTCGCCGAAGCGGCGCTGACCGACCTGCACGACGTGCACAACAACGTCCGCAACGGCCTGCACATGGCGTCCCTGGCCGGTGCCTGGCAGGCCACCGTGGCCGGATTCGGCGGCCTTCGCGACTACGGCGGCCAGCTCTCGTTCGCGCCCCGGCTGCCGGAGGAACTGGGCGGCCTCACCTTCCGCCTCGCCTTCCGGGAAACGCGGTTCCAGGTGTCCATCCAGCACGACGCGGCGACGTACCGGGTGCTCAACGGGCCGCCGCTGGACCTGATCCACCACGGCGAACGGTTCACCGTGACCGAGGAGCCGGTGGAGCTGCCGATCCCGAAGCTGGACCCGGGCCCCGCGCCGGTCCAGCCGGCCGGCCGCGCTCCGGCGCGCCGGGACGCGTCGAAGGTGCGGCAGTTCGACCGAACCTGACTCGCGAGCGGCGATGCCGGGGCGAACCGGCTCTAAACCGCGGGACATGGTTGGCACCCGGACTTGGTGATCACAGGGAATCCGGGTGAGTGAGCCCCAGTTGGACCGCGAGGCGCGCCGGTGCCTCGCGGTCCTGCGTCAGGTCGAGGAAGTGTCCGGGAACGCCGCGCTGACGGCGCAACTACCACTTCGGGCTCGCCACTAACACGTCCTCGACAAAGGCATCGGGCACGTCTGCCTCAAGCCCCGCACGCCCCCTCCACGGCATCGTCATCGACAACGTCTTCACCGGTCAAACCCCTACGAGAGACTCCGGCAGAAAACCCAAACCACACAGTCCGAGTGACACCGATCTTCCGCAGTCGCACAGCCGGTTCTAACCGGCATCGCCGCTCACGACGGCGTTTCGTCCGTGCCCGGCACCCGCGGCACCTCGTCGGTCCGGGGCGGGCTCAGGTCCGGCCCCGGCGCGGTGGCCACCTCGCCGGGCAGCTCGTCCGGATCGGGCAGCTCGCGTTTGCGGCGCGCGGGGAACGGCGTTTCCTCGTCGTCGTCGTCCTCGGAGCGGTCGCGGGGAAGGAATTCGCTGCGCGGGGTCATGTCTCCGGGATACCCGGTTTACCGCGCCCGCACCAGGGAGTTCACGCGGCCGGACGCGAGCGCTGCTTTCCGGTCGCGTCGGTGAGCTGGTCCAGCAGCGTCAGCAGGAGCCCGTCCCGGGTCGACCACGGGCAGATCGTCATCTTCCCGCCCGCGACCGTCAGCAGGGCTTCCGCGACCACCGCGCCGCCGAGCGCCTGCTGGGCCCGCTGCCGCGAAATCCCGGGCAGCTGCGCCCGCCGCGCGAACGGCATCGCCGAGAGCCGCGGAATCCACGCGCGCACGTCGTCCAGGTGCAGCTCGCGGGCCTTGCCCGGACGGTCGCCGGCCAGCCGGGCCAGCTGCCGCAGCACCTTCGAACAGCCGACCACGCGGTGTTCGGCCAGTTCAGCCTGCACATCGCCCAGCGCGGCGGCGACTTCCTCCAGCACGTGGTCACGCAGCGCACGCACTTGCTTGCCGCGCACCGGCGGTTCGGCGGGCAGCCAGTCGCGCGTGACCGACCGGGCGCCCAGAGGCAGCGACCGCGCGAAAGTGGCCTGCTCGCCGGCCCCGGCGGACAGCTCGACCGTGCCGCCGCCGATGTCGAGCACCAGCAGCGGTCCCCCGGCCGCGCCGTACCAGCGGCGCGCGCCGACGTAGGTCAGCTCCGCTTCCCTGCGGCCGGAGAGGAACCGCAGTTCGACCCCGGTTTCGCGGGCGACCGCACGGACCGCCTCCCGGGAGTTGACCGCGTCCCGGACCGACGACGTGGCCAGCGGAAACACGTCCTTGACCCCGTGCTCGCGGGCAAAGTCCATGCCGTTCGCGACGGCCTTCGCGATGGCCGCGATGCCGCGTTCGCTGAGCCGTCCGTCGTCGTCGAGTTCGCGGTCGAGGCGCAGCCGGGTCTGGTGCGTCAGCGCCGGGTCGATCGGGGATCCGCCGGGTTCGAGCACGACGAGCCGGGCACTGAACGATCCCACGTCCAGCACCGCAGCAGCGGGTCCTTCGATTCTGCGCACAGCCCGGCCTACCTCGCTTTCGCCCCGCCCGGATTCCCCGTTGAACCCGTTCTTACTCCCGTATTCGCGTCCCGCGCGGGGAGTTGACGGCATTTCGACGGCGGCATCGACCTGAGGTGCGGTTTTTTCACACCCTCAGTAGCCCGCATCATAGCGGACCTAGCCGAGCAGCTCCTTCAGCTTGGCGACGGCGGCCACCCGCGCCTCGCGTCCGGGCTGCAGCGGGTTGACCGCCAGCGTGGTCGCCCCGGCCTCCTTGAACGCCGCCAGCCGCTCCTTCACATACCCCGCCGGACCGACCAGCGACGTGGCGCGCAGCAGCTCCGTCGGGACCGCCGCGGCGGCTTCTTCCTTCTTGCCGTCGAGGTACAGGTCCTGGATTTTCTTCGCCTCGGCCTCGTAGCCGTAGTTGCACGCGAGCGTGTTGTAGAAGTTCTTGCCGCGCGCGCCCATCCCGCCGATGTACAGCGCGAACACCGGGCGCACCCAGTCGAGCAGGCCCTCGACGTCGTCGCCGATGGCCAGCGGCGGCGCGGCGAACACGTCCAGCTCGCCCAGCTCCGGGTCGCGTTTGGCCTTGCCCTCGGCCAGCGCGGCTCCCCAGACGTCGGCGGCCTTCTCCGGGTGGAAGAAGATCGGCTGCCAGCCCTCGGCGACCTCGGCGGCGAGCGCGACGTTCTTCGGCCCGAGCGCGGCGAGCACGACCGGGATCCGCTCGCGCACCGGGTGGTTGATCAGCTTGAGCGGCTTGCCGAGCCCGGTGCCCTGGTCCGCAGGAAGCGGGATCGTGTAGTGCTTGCCGTCGTGCACGACGCGCTCGCGCTTCCACACCTGGCGGCAGATCTCGATGATCTCGCGGGTGCGGCCGATCGGCGCGTCGTACTTCACGCCGTGGAAACCCTCGATGACCTGCGGTCCGGACGCGCCGAGGCCGAGGGTGAACCGGCCGTCGGACACGAAGTCCAGCCCGGCCGCGGTCATCGCGGTGAGGCTCGGGGTGCGGGTGTAGATCTGGAAGATGCCCGACATCAGGCCGACGCGCTCGGTCTTCGCCGCGAGGTAGCCGAGCTGGCTCACCGCGTCGAAGCTGTAGGCCTCGGGGACGAACACGATGTCGAGCCCGACCCGTTCCAGCTCCACGATGTCCGCGACGCTTTCGGCGAACCCGCCCGAGTAGCTGACGCCGGTGCCGATCCTCATCGATCCCTCATTCCCGTGCCGGTCGACTGTGACTAAGCGTTTGCTCATTATGCGGCCGCCCGGGTGCCGGCGCTACGGCGTGGGTCACACCACAGCGGGCGCCACCGTCCCGCGCACCTCGCCGAAGCCGATCCGGGCGCCGGCCGGACCCGGGGCGGAGGCGCTGACGACGACCTCGTCGCCGTCTTCCAGGAAGGCCCGGGTCTCGTCGCCGACCGCGAGCGGTTCGCGCCCGCCCCAGCTCAGCTCCAGCAGCGAACCGCGCTGGTCCTTCGCCGGGCCGGTGACCGTGCCGGACGCGTACAGGTCGCCGGTGCGCAGGCTCGCGCCGTTCACCGTGAGGTGCGCGAACTGCTGCGCGGCCGTCCAGTACTGCGTGGCGAACGGCGGGCTGGACACGAGGTGGCCGTTGATCCGGATTTCCAGCGTCAGGTCGAGACTCCACGATTCGGCCGGGCGCAGGTATTCGAACGGCTCCGGATGCTGCGCGGGCTGGGACACCCGGGCGTGTTCCAAGGCGGCGAGCGGGACCAGCCACGGCGACACGGACGTGGCGAACGATTTGCCGAGGAACGGCCCGAGCGGCTGCGATTCCCAGCCCTGCAGGTCGCGCGCCGACCAGTCGTTGACCAGGCAGACGCCGAACACGTGGCGCGGGAACTCGTCGATCGGCACCGGTGCGCCCAGCTCCGAGCCCACGCCGACGACGAAGCCGACCTCGGCCTCGAAGTCGAGCCGGGTGGCCGCGCCGAACGACGGTTCCGGGGCGCGCCGCGGTTTCCGCTGCCCCGCCGGGCGAACCACGGGAGTGCCCGACGGGACGACGGTTCCCGCGCGGCCGTGGTAGCCGATCGGCAGGTGTTTCCAGTTCTCCGGCACCAGATCGTCGCCGCCGGTGAAGATCCGGCTGGCGTTGAGCGCGTGCTGTTCGCTGGAGTAGAAGTCGACGTAGTCCGCGACGTCCACCGGCAGATGGCTGACGATGTCCTCGCGGGGCACCAGGTGCGGCCGGATCCGGTCGGCGTGGCGCGGTTCGGTGAGCCATTCGCGGACCCGCGCCCGCACTTCGGCCCAGGTGTCCGGGCCGGCGGCGAGCAACGGGTTCAGCACGCCCGCGCCGAGCAGGCGGCCGAAGGACTCGCCCTCGGCCGCCGCGCTCAGGTCGAGCACCTGGTCTCCGACCGCGACGCCCGCCCGCCGGATCCGCTCGCCGTGCGAGAAAACGCCGTAGGGCAGGTTGTCCAGGCCGAACAGGGTGTCCGGCGGAAGGTCGAGCCAGGTCACGCGGACGCCTCCGCGATCCACGCGCCGACCACGGTGTCCAATGCGGACAGCGGGAGGATTCCGTTGCCCAGGACGACGTCGTGGAAGGCGCGGATGTCGAACCGGTCGCCCAGCGCCTGTTCGGCCTCGGCGCGGACGCGCTGGATTTCCAGCCGTCCCACCATGTAGCTCAGCGCCTGGCCCGGATTCGCGACGTACCGGTCGATCTCGGCCTCGATCTCCATCTTCGCCATCGGCGTGTGCTCCACCAGGTAGTCGACCGCCTGCTGCCGGGTCCAGCCCAGCGCGTGCAAACCGGTGTCGACCACCAGCCGGCCGGCCCGCATGGAGTCCTGGGCCAGCATGCCGAAGCGGGCGATGTCGTCGGAGTACAGGCCCATCTCGTCGGCGAGGCGCTCCGCGTACAGGCCCCAGCCCTCGATGTAGGCGTTGAACGGCGCGATCCGGCGCAGCAGCGGCAGATCGGCGAGTTCCTGCGCGAAGGTGAGCTGGAAGTGGTGGCCGGGAACGGCTTCGTGGAACGCGATCCCCTCGCTGGTGAACCGCGGCCGCGAACTCGCCTCGTAGGTGTTCGCGTAGTACGTGCCGGGCCGGGAACCGTCGAACGCCGCCTGCAGGTAGTAGGCGATGGTGCCGCTCGCCGCGTCCGCCTCCGGAACCGGCTCGACCGCGCACTTCGCCTCCGGAACCCGGGAGAACCATTGCGGGGCAACGGTTTCCGCCCGGGCGATGGCCGTGCGCGCGCCTTCCAGCAGCTCCTCGCCGTCGCGCCAGCGCAGCTCCGGGTCGTTGCGGAGCCGGTCGAAGATCTCCCGCAGCTCTCCGGTGCCGAACACGCGGGCGCCGAGTTCGCGGTACTCCTCGGCCAGCTTTTCGCCCAGCCGCAGCCCGGTTTCGTGCAGTTCCCGCGCGGTGCGGTCGGTGGTGGTGTGCGCGCGGATCAGGCCCTGGTACTTCTCCAGCCCGCCCGGCAGATGGCTGATGCCCGGCTCGCTGTCCGTCTTCGAAACCGGCAGCACGTCCTCGGCGAGGAAGTCGCGGTAGCGCCGGTAGGCGGGCCGCACGACTTCGGCGAGCAGCCGGTCGCACTCCGCCGCGAAGCCCTCGACCTCGACCGCTGGGGTTACGCGGAACGGGTCGCCGTCCTCGTTCGCGAGGTACCGCTCGACGTACTCGATCCCGATGCGCACCAGGAAGTCCGGCGGCGCGAATCCTTCCGCGACGGTCGTCCGCTGCGCCTCGATCACCGCGTCGAGATAGCCGCCGATCGCCGCCAGCCGCGTGAGGTAGTCGCGCGCCTTGCCCTCGTCCTCCGGGACCAGCGCGGGAAGGATCGTCATCAGGTTCAGCGCGGGCGAGCTGAACCCGTCGCTCACCGCGAAGCCGGACAGCCGCGAGTCGATCGTGTCGATCGCGCCGCGGGCGTGCGTGCGCACCACCTCGCGGGTGATGACCTCGGACGGGGTCAGCCCGGCCGGGTCGATGGCGTCGGCGCGCTCGGCGATCGCGGCGTACCTGGCGCGGTCGCGCTCGGCCGCGGCAAGGCTCGGGTCGGCGAGCTTCGTGTGGTCGCCGGGCAGGCCGAGGACGGTGCGCTCCAGCGGTTCCCGCTCGAAGTCCAGCTCGACCAGCTCGTCGGCCAGACCGGCGACGGTGTCGCCGTGGCCGGCCACCCACTCGGTGACCACGGCGTCCAGCACCGACAGCGGCAGCGAGCCGCCGGAGAGGACGGTGTCGTGGAACGCCTTGACGTCGAAGCGGCTGCCGAGCCGCTGCTCGGCCTGCGCGCGCAGCCGCTCGATTTCCAGCCGTCCCACCATGTACGCCAGCGCCTGGCCCGGGTAGCCGAGGTACCGGTCGACCTCGGACTCGATCTCGACCCGCGCCATCGGCGTGTGCTCCAGCAGGTAGTCGACCGCCTGCTGCCGGCTCCAGCCCAGGGCGTGCATGCCGGTGTCGACGATCAGCCGGCCGGCCCGCATGGACTCCATCGTCAGCATGCCCAGCAGCGACACGTCGTCGGAGTACAGGCCCATCTCGTCGGCGAGGCGCTCGGTGTAGAGGCCCCAGCCCTCGGCGTACGCGGTGAAGTTGCCGATGCGGCGCAGCAGCGGCAGGTCGGCGAGGTCGAGGGCGGTGCTGAGCTGGAAGTGGTGGCCCGGGATCGCCTCGTGGAACGCGATGACCTCGGCGGTGTGCCGGAACCGCTCGGTGGCCTGGTGGGTGTTCGCGAAGTAGACGCCGGGGCGGGACCCGTCCGCGGCGGGCGGCATGTAGTACGCCGGGGGCGCGCCGGGCGCGGAGTCCTCCGGCACCGCCTCGACGGTCCACGGATGCTCCGGGACGCGGCCGAACCAGTTCGGCGCCTCGGCCGCGGCGCGGGAGATGGCCGTGCGGGCGGTTTCGAGGAGGTCCTCGGCGCTCGTCCAGCGGAGCTTCGGGTCGGTGCGCAGCCGCTCGAAGATCTCCGGCAGCTCGCGCGTGCCGAACACGCGCTCGCCGAGCGCCTGGTACTGCTCGACCTGGCCGGCGATGATCGCGAGGCCGGTGTCGTGCAGCTCCTGCGGGGTGCGGTCGCTGGTGGTGTGGGTGCGGGCGAGGCGGGCGTAGATCTCGTCGCCGCCGGGGAGCCAGGAGACGCCCGCCTTGTCGTCCGGGCGGCCGTGCGGGAGGACCTCGGCCTCGAGGAAATCGCGGTACTCGCGGAAACCCGGCCGGGCGAAGTCGCGGAGGATTTCGTCGCGGCGGGCGGCGAACTCGTCGTTCGGGGCGGGCTGGCGCAGCAGCGGGTCGTTCTCGGGCTCGGCGAGGTAGCGGTCGAGGTGCGCGATCGCGGCCTTGACCAGGCGTTCGACCGGCAGGAGTCCCGCGGCGATGCCGTCGCGGTGGCGTTGCGCGACGGCGCGGAGGTACTCGGGGATCTCGCGGAGCCTGCCGAGATGCGCCTCCGCGGTTTCCGCGGTGACGGTGATCATCGGCAGCGCGGACAGCAGCCCGGACGCGGGCCCGACGAACAGGTCGGTGACGGTGAAGTCGACGACCCGGCTGTCCATCCGGTCGAGGCTTCCGGCGATGGAGCTGAGCACGACGTCGCGGGTGACGCGGTCGGCCGCGCCGAGCCCGGCCGGGTCGACCGCCTCGGCGCGCTCCCGGATCCCGGCGAGCTTCTCCCGGAACGCCGCCTCCGCCGCGGCCGACGGATCGCCGAGCCCCGGCGCGTCCGGCCGGACGCCGAGAATGGCGGCGTCGAGCGGCTCGTGGTCGAACGACGCCTCGACCAGCTCGTCGGCGAGATCGGAAACGACGGACATCGGCGTGGACCCCCAGGGTAGGCGGAGAAGGTGCTGCCGCCGACCCTAATCGAGACCCGCGCCGCGACGCCCGTCTCCCGGCTGGCCGGTCCCTCGGCAGGCCTACCGGCGTGCCGGGGCGTGGAACTCGGGGCGGCCGGGTTGGGGCGGGTTTTCGCTTTTCCGCGCTGGTGCGGCGGTTGGCCTGGGCGCGCTTTGGCGGCGGTTGGCCTGGGCGCCATGCCAGGAAGGCACGGTTCGCGAGGCCTTTCGGACAACCGGCCACCGCCCGCATCCCGCCAGCCGCCGCGGTGGCGCGCGGCTCGCCGATGCCGAGGGCAAGGCATCCCCCACGAGACAAGGCCCGCAAGACTCTCCGGACAACTCGCCACCGCCAGCCGCCGCGGCGGCCTGCGGCTCGCCGACGCCGGGGGCAAGGCCTCCCCCGCGAGACCCTCCCGACAACCCGCCACCACCCGCATTCCGCGAGCCGCCGCGATGGCCCGCGGCTCGCCGATGCCGGGAGCAAGGCCTCCCCCGCGAGACCTTCCGGACAACCCGCCACCACCCGCGCCCCACCAGCCCGCAGCTCGCCGACGCCGGAGGCAAGACCGCCATGCCAGCGCGACCACACCCCGCAAACCCTTCCGGACAACCCGCCGCCACCCGCGCCCCGCCAGCCGCCGCGGTGGCGCGGGGCACGCCGGGCGCGGTGGTGCGGCCGGGTGCGGCGGGCGAGGCGGTAGCGTTGCCGGAGTGGCCGTGACCGATCCCGCCGACATCCGCCTGCTCGCCGCGCTCGCCGAGCTGGGCAAGGGGGCTGTGCACGAGCTGGCGGCGAAGGTCGGGATGGATCCGAGGGAGGTCGCCTACCGGCTGGTCGCGCTGTCCGGGAGCGGATTGCCGCTGCTGGTCGGGGTCGAGAGCGACCCGAACGGCCTTCGCGCGGCGATTTCCGGGGCTCCGGCGTCGTGGCAGCGTCCGCAGGGGGGCGGGTATCCGGGAGGGCCCGGGTCGGCGCCGTTCCCCGCGGCCGGGCCCGGCCAGGGCGTGCCGCCGGGTCCGGCCTCCGCGCCGATGGCTTCCGGCCCGGCCGCGATGCCCTCCGGTCCGGCGCCGAACGGCCCGGCTTCGGCGGGAGTCCCGGGGCGGGGCGCGCAGGCTCCCGGGATGCCGGGCTCGTCCGGTCCGCATCCGCCGGGACAGTCCGGGATCCCCGACTCGGCCGGGATGCCGGGGCACTCCGGACCGCACCCGCCGGGGCAGCACGGCATGCCCGGACCCGGGACCTCCGGCGCCTACCCGCCCGGGCAAACCGGTCTCCCCCCGGGCCCGGGGCAGCACGGCAGGCCCGGGCCGGGGACGTCCGGCGCCTACCCGCCGGGGCAGAACGGCATTCCCGGACCGGGAGTGTCCGGCGCCTACGCACCCGGACCGGCCGGGATTTCGGGCGCTTACCCCCCTGGGCCGAACGGGATTCCCGGCGGAATGTCCGGCGCGTACTCCCCCGGGCAGACCGGGATGCCGCCCGCCGGGGCGAGTGTCCACAATGGACCTTACCTGGCTCCGGACCCGGTCGTCAGCACGTGGGGCGTCCCGCAGACGGCTTCCTGGGCCCGCGGCGACGAACCCCGGCCCGCCGCCGCGCCCGCGAAGCAGGGGCGGATCGGCGAGACGATGCAGTCGCAGGGGCTCGAGGGGGAACAGCTTTCGGTGCAGCTGCTGGAAGTCCAGGATCCCGCCGACTTCCTCTTCGGCGCGGCCGGATACCGGCTCGAGGACGGCGAGCGGGCGGTCGTCGTGCACACCGAGATCACCAACCGCGGCCCGATCCCGTTCGCGTCGCTGCCCGACAACTACCTGGAACTCGTCACCGACAGCGGCGAGACCATCGCCAAGGCCCCGGTTTCGCTGACGTCGCGGCCGCCGCACAAGATCGGCGTGCAGCCGGGCGAGACGCTCGGCGGGCACACCGTCTACGTCCTCCCGACCGCCACCCGGGTGGTCGCGGTGCGCTGGAGCCCGCGGCCCGAGCCGGACGAACGCACCCTGACCTGGGCCGTCGACTAACCGGCCGGCCGGCGCCCGCGCCGGTCGGCACCCGGCGCAGGCGCTCGCGAGGCCTCCCGTCTCGCGGGAGGTCCGGAGCACCGGCCACATCGTCCGGACACTCCGCCCAGCGGCCATCCGCGAGACGGGCAAACCCCGCGCATGCCTCGCCAGCAAACCACGCAGCCACCGGGCTAGTTCCCGTGCCGCAAGGTCTCCAGCGCACCGGCCACACCGTCCGGCTACCCCGCCCAGCGGCCATCCGCCAGACGGGCAAACCCCGCGCATCCCGCGTCAGCAAAACCACGCAGCCACCGGGCTAGTTCCCGTGCCGCAAGGTCTCCAGCGCACCGGCCACACCGTCCGGACACTCCGCCCAGCGGCCATCCGCGAGCTGGGCAAGCCCCGCGCATGCCGCGCCAGCAAACCACGCAGCCACCGGACTAGCTCCCGCCCCGCAAGATCCCCAGCGCACCGGCCACACCGTCCGGCTACCCCGCCCAGCGGCCATCCGCCAGACGGGCAAACCCCGCGCATGCCACGTCAGCGAAGCCGCAGGACTAGTTCCCGTCCCGCAAGATCTCCAGCGCACTAGCCAAATCGTCCGGATACTCCGCCTCGAACTCCACCCACCGGCCGTCCGCCGGATGCGCGAAGCCGAGGGTTCGCGCGTGCAGCCACTGCCGCGTCAGGCCGAGTTTCCGGGCCAGCACCGGGTCCGCGCCGTAGGTCAGGTCGCCCGCGCACGGGTGGCGCAGCGCGGAGAAGTGCACGCGGATCTGGTGCGTGCGCCCGGTTTCGAGCTTCACATGCGCCAGCGAAGCCGCCCGGAACGCCTCGACCACCTCGTAGTGCGTGACGCTCGGCCGTCCGCCCGCGACGACCGCGAACTTGTAGTCGTGCCGCGGATGGCGGTCGATCGGGGCGTCGATGGTGCCGCGCGTCGGGTCGGGGTGGCCCTGGACGACGGCGTGGTAGCCCTTGTCGACGGTCCGCTCCTTGAACGCCCGCTTCAGCACGGTGTACGCGTGCTCGCTCTTGGCCACCACCATCACCCCGGTGGTGCCCGCGTCGAGCCGGTGCACGACGCCCTGCCGTTCGGCCGCTCCGGACGTCGAGATGCGCAGCCCGGCCGCCGCGAGGCCGCCGACGACCGTCGGGCCGGTCCAGCCCGGGCTGGGGTGCACGGCGACGCCGACCGGTTTCGAAATCACCACGATGTCGTCGTCATCGTGCAGGATCTTCATGCCTTCGACGGGCTCCGCGACGATTTCCGCCGCCCGTCCGGGTTCCGGCAGCGTCACCTCGAGCAGCCCGCCCGCGGCCAGCCGGTCCGATTTGCCCGCCGGACGGCCGTCGAGGAGCACGTCGCCCGCCGCGGCGAGGTCCGCGACCGCGGTGCGGGACAGGCCGAGCAGTTTGGCGAGCCCGGCGTCGACGCGCATCCCGTCGAGCCCGTCCGGGACGGGCAGCATGCGCGCGCTCACTCGGAGTCCTTCTTCTTGCCGCGGGTGGAGGTGCCGTCGTAGTCCTTGCCGAGCAGGGACAGCAGCACGATCAGCGCGCCGCCGACGCAGATCGCGGAGTCGGCGATGTTGAAGATCGCGAAGCCCTGCCCGTTGGGCACGAACGCGGAGATGAAGTCGACGACGTGCCCGCGCAGCGGTCCGGGCTCGCGGAAGAACCGGTCGGTCAGGTTGCCGAGCGCGCCGGCGAGCACGAGCCCGAGGCCGATCGCCCAGCCGACCGAGCGCAGCCGGCGCGAGATCCACACGATCGCGATCACGACGCCGATCGCGACGAGCGCGAGCACCCAGGTCATGCCGGTCGCCATCGAGAACGCGGCGCCCGGATTGCGGGTGACCTGCAGGTAGATCAGCCCGCCGAGGATCGGCTTGGGCTCCTTGCCCTCGAGGTTGGCGACGACGAGGTTCTTCGTGATCAGGTCGATCGCCCACAGCAGCGCCGCGACCGCGAACACCACCCAGACCCGCCGCTTGGGCAGCGGCGAGGTTTCCTCGGCAGCCCCCTGCTCAGGCGGTTCCGCAGACGGCTCGACCTCGGATTCGGACGGCGAAGGATCGGTGCTCACCCCTCCATTGTCCACAACCGCGCCCGAGCAGGTCACAGCGGCAGTCCCCGGCCGGAATCCGGTCGCCCGGCGCCCGCTGGTTCCGCCTGTTTCGCCGTCGTGCCCGCCGAGATCCCCACCCGCGCCGCCGCGGCGTGGACCCCGCCGACTGTCTCCCGCTGTGGGCGGCCCACTGGCGGGCCTGTCCCGCACCGAACCGCGAGAAATCCACGACGGTCAGCAGGCCGCCCTAGCCGACTGCCTCCCCCGCGGCGGCGACGCCATCAACCGCGTTCCCCGTCGTCGAGTTTGAAATGATCAGTCAACCGGTCGATGGTGAATTTGTTGCTGAGACGGCAAGCGCTGTGCTGATTGGCGAACATGCCGCTCTGCCAAAAGCCTTCGGTCCGGTCGCGGACGGCCACCCATTCGACGGGGACGACGTACTCGGCGGTGTCGTTCGTCGACCAGCCAGGTGCGAGCGAGGTACTCGTGTCCGCCGTCGCGGTAATAACGGAAGAAGACGACATTGATCGGCACCCCGTAGCTGGTGTTGAGGTAGGTGACGATGCGCTCGGTCGCGGAGTCCGCCTCGGCGGCGACTACGGACAAGCGGTGGTCCCTGTTCAGTTCTTCGGGCGGATTGCTGCCCAACCTCCAAGACGTGCAGTGCGCCGTCTCCGTCGACTGCGGGCAAGTCGATGATTTTTCCGAAGCTGGTCGGCACTTTGCTGCCGATCAGCAGCAACCGAGGACCCAAGATGTCCGGGTCCGCCTTCGATCAGGAACAGAAACCGGGCAGCTCCCGCGTGTCCCCCACCGGCGCCCACCGGCCGTCCACCTTCGCGTACTCCCACCGGGCGCCCCGGGCCACGATCTGTCGCAGCGCCAGCACCAGCCGGTCCACGTGTTCCTCGGTGCTCCCCAGCCCCAAGCTCACTCGGACGGCCTGCTGGCCCTCGCTTCCGGCTTCACGGATCAACCGCCGGGCGGCCACATGCGCGCAGAATGCCCCGTCCCGCACGCCGATTCCGTACTCAGCCGACAGAACCGCCGCCAGCCAGCCGGGCTCGAATCCGTCGACCACGAAACTGACCGTGCCGACCCGGTCCACCGGTGCGTCGAAGAAGCGCAGCTCGGCAAACCCGGGCAAGCTCTCGAGACCCTTGCGCAACCGCTCCAGCAGCGCGGCCTCGTGCGCACCAACGGCATCCCAATGCGCCGCCAGCTGCTCGCAGGCCACGCCGAGCGCATACACGCCAACGGTATTCGGCGAACCGGCCTCGTGCCGTTCCTCGCCGGTGTTCCACACCACGGCTTCCTCGGTCACCAGTTTCGTCGCACCGCCGCCGGCCAGGTACGGCTCGGCCGCCCGCAGCCAGTCGCTGCGGCCGATCAGCGCGCCCGCCCCGAACGGCGCGTACAGCTTGTGCCCGGACAGCGCGACATAGTCGACATCCAGCTCCCGCACCGAAATCCTCCGATGCGGAGCGAGCTGCGCGGCGTCGAGCGCGACCCGAGCACCGTGTTTCCGGGCCACCGCGGCGATTTCCGCGACCGGCAGCAGCTCGCCGGTCACGTTGGACGCCCCGGCGACCACCACCAATCGCGGCCCCTGCGGACATTCCGCCAGCGCTTCGTCCACAACGGACACCGCGGCGAGCCGGGTGCGCGGCAGCCGCACGCGCCGGACGTTCGGGCCCCGCCACGGCAGCAGGGCCGCGTGGTGTTCGCTGTCGAACACCACCACGGAAGTCTTGCGCGGCAACGCTTTCGCCAGCAGGTTGAACGCGTCCGTGGTGTTGCGGGTGAAGATCACCGAATCGCCGCTGCGGGCGTCCACGAACCGGCGCAGCACGTCGCGGGTCCGCTCGTACAGCCGGGTGGAGACCTGCGAAGCGAAGCCCGCGCCGCGATGCACGCTGGCGTACCAGGGAAGGAACTCGTCGACCGCCGTGCGCACCGCGTCCAGGCAGGGCGCGCTGGCCGCGTGGTCGAGGTTGGCGTAGCCGATGTCGCCGCCGGTGACCAGCGGGACCCGCAACGCGGCACCAGCGACAGCGGGAACAGCAGAAACAGTTTCCGTGGACCGGTCGAGTGCGAGAGTCATGACGGTGCCTCCTCGGCGTTCCGGGGGACCCCCGGCGAGGGGCCCGCGCTTGCCCGCCGCACTGCGCGACCGGCCTGGTCCTCACCCGGGGCACCCCACCGCGGTAGGAGGGTTGCCGGCCAGCAAGCCGGGGCTTCGCGCTGGCACTCATGACCTGGAACCGAAGATAGCGGAAAACCCGCGAAGAAAGCCAGCCCCGTCTCGTGATCTGAGACGGCGGTCACCCGACAGTCTACAAAGGACAGAAGGGTCAGGCCCCGGATTCCCCGTGCCAGCGGGCGAGGCGGCCGGCCCGGTCGACGGCCCGGATGCGCCGTTCGGTCGCGTCGCGGTCGGCGGCGGTCGTGACCACGAGAAGCTGATCCTCGACCTGCAAACGGCTCGTTTTCTGCGGGGTGAAGCCCGTCCCGCCGCGCACCACGAGGCTGACCGTCGCCCCGGCGGGCAGCCGCAGCTCCGACAGGTACACGCCGTGCAGCTTCGACCCCTTCTGGATGCGCACCTGCAGCAGTTCCGCGCCGAGTTCGTCGAGCGGCGCGGCGTCGACCTCGATCTCGTGCGCCTGCGTCGCCTTCGTCAGCCCGAGGATCCGCGCGAGCGGGCTGAGCGTCGCGCCCTGCAGCAGGGTGAGCACGATGACGAGCACGAAAACCGCGTCCACGAGCCGTTGCGCGCCCGGCACGCCTTCGGACAGCGGGATCATCGCGAGCACGATCGGCACCGCACCGCGCAACCCCGCCCACGACAGGAACGTCTGCTCCCGCCACGGCAACCGGAACGGCAGCAGCGACAGGATCACCGACAGCGGCCGCGCGAGCAGCAGCACCACCGCGCCCGCGACCAGGCCCGGGATGAGCGTTTCGAGCAGCCGGGTCGGCGACGCGAAGAGACCGAGCAGCACGAACAGCCCGATCTGCGCCAGCCAGCCGAGCCCTTCGGCGAACGACAGGGTGTCCGACCGGTGCGGCAGCTTGGAATTGCCCAGCACCAGGCCCGCGACGTAGGTGGCGAGCAGGCCGGACGCGTGCGCCAGCTGTCCCGAGGAGTACGCGAGCACGCACACCGCGACCGTGGCGAGCGGGTACAGGCCGGTCGCCGGAAGCGCGGCCCGGCGCAGCGCCTGCGCGCCCAGCCAGCCGAACGCGAGGCCGAGCGCGAGGCCGGCGAGCAGTTCGTAGACCACCAGCAGCGGCAGCGACCAGTCGACGGCCTCGCCGGACGCGAGCACGACGACCGCGATGTAGGCGGGCGCGTCGTTGACGCCGGATTCCAGCTCCAGCGCGCCGACGAGCCGTTTGCCCACCCCGGCCGTGCGCAGCACGGAGAACACCGCCGCCGCGTCGGTGGACGCGAGGACCGCGCCCCACAGCAGAGCGAGCCGCCAGTCGAGGCCGAGCAGCCAGTGCAATGCCGCGCCGGTGACCGCGATGCTGATCACCACGGCCACTGTGGACAGCAGGATTCCGGGCCCCAGCGAGGGTTTCACCGCCGACCAGCGCGTGGTGAGCCCGCCTTCGGTGAGGATCAGCACGAGCGCGGCGAGCCCGAGGGACTGGGTGAGCGCGGGATTGTCGAAGCGGATGCCGAACCCGGCCTCGCCGAGCACGACGCCGATCCCGAGATACAGCAGCAGCGACGGGAAGCCGAGCCGGATGGACACCCGCACCGCGACGACCGAGACGACCAGAACCAGCGCTCCGACGCCCAGCAGCACGGGAAGCTCGTCCACTCTGGCCCTCCCTCCCGGTCGCCCGCAGGCGTCCAGAATAGTGAGGCAGGGTCCGGTTCCCGAGCGCGCACCACCGGTGCGGGGGACGGCGCAGGTGTGTTACGACGCCTCGGCGGCACTCACCGTCGCGAGATCGACACCGAGCGCGGCGAACGGCCCCTTCGCGCTCGGCAGGACCCGGATCGCGCGCTGCTGGTCCCGCGTCAGCCATCCCGCCTCGACGGCCCGCTCCAGCACCGCCGCCGGAACCGCGCCGGCCAGGTGCTCCCGCCGCTCTGTCCAATCCAGACAGTCGCGCAGCAACGGCCGCCGCGGCCGATCCGGCACCGCGACGCCGAGATCGGCCAGCACGTCTCGTCCGGCGTCGGTGAGCGCGAGCCCGTCCGACACGTCGATCAGGCCCCGTTCGACCATCCCGTCCCGCAAGGCGACCCCGAGCGTCCCGGCCAGATGGTCGTAACAACTGCGCGCGAAGGACAACCGCTGCACCCGCAACGAAGTCCGCAGCCCGGACGGCCGTTTCAGTTCGGCATGCTGCGCCAGATGCTCGATCAACTCCGCGACCCGCGGATTCGCCAGCCGCACGTACGCGTGCCGCCCCTGCTTCACCCGCGCGACGAACCCGGCCTCGGCCAGCCGCGTCACGTGCTCGCTGGCCGTCGAGACCGCGATCCGCGCGGCGGCGGCCAGTTCGCCGACGGTCCAGGCGCGGCCGTCGAGCAGGGCGAGGCACATGGTCGCGCGGCTCGGATCGGCGAGCACTGCGGCGACTTCGGCCAGTCCGACTGTTTCCATACGGCGAGGGTAGAGCGGGCAAGGTTCGGCGGCGGCCGAAAAGTCGCCTCGTGAGTGTTCATCCCGGTTAGAACCGGGATGAACACTCACGAGCCGCTACAGCGCGTCGAGGAACTTCGCGCCCAGCGAGACCGCCGGTTTGGAGTCGTTGGCCCCCTCCAGGAACACCGCGAACGCCAGGTCGCCGCGGTAGCCGACGAACCAGCCGTGCGCCTCCGCGCCGTCGCCGAACTGCGCGGTGCCGGTCTTGCCGAACACCGGACCGGAGTGCGAGAGGCCGGTCGCCGTGCCGCCGGTGACGACCTCGCGCATCATCCCGCGCAGAGCCGACAGCACCGATCCGGACGGCGGCTGGTAGCCGGTGTTGACCTTGGTCCCGCCCTCCCACAGCCGCGGCACGACCGCGCGCCCGGACGCCGCGGTCGCCGCCAGCACCGCCGCTCCCATCGGGCTGACCTGCACCTTTCCCTGTCCGATGCCGTCCTCGACCTGCTCGTCCGCGTTCGCCGCCGGGTCGACGCGGCCCAGCTCGGTGGACAGGCCCTCGATCGCGAAATCGGCGTTGAGGCCGAACTGGGTGGCCGCCTTCGCGAGCCCATCGGCGGGCAGCTGCGACGCGAGCCGGCCGAACGTCGTGTTGCACGACTTCGCGAACGCCTTGTGCACGGTCGTCGTGCCGAGGTCGAAACCCTCGTTGGAGAGCGTGCGGGTGCCGATCCGGTCGGTCAGCGGGCACGGCACCGAGGAATCCGGCGTGACGAGCCCGGCTTCCAGCGCCGCGGTGGCGGTGACGATCTTGAACGTCGACCCCGGCGCGTACTGGCCGCTGAACGCCGACGCCGCGTTGGTGACGCTGGCGTTCTGCGCCACCGCGAGCAGATCGCCGGAAGACGGCTGGACCGCGACGAGGACTGCCTTGCCGCGGTATCCGTCGACCGCTGCCTGAGCGGCGTTCTGGGTCGCGACGCTGAGCCCGGTGACGGCCGGTTTGTGGTCGCCCTCGGGGTTGCCGAACAGCGTCTCCAGGCTCTTGCCCGTGGCGTCCACGCGCTCGACCGCGAACGCTTGCGACGCTTGGCCGTGCCCGGTGAGCGCCGAACGGAGCAGCGGGAACACCTCGTCGTCAGCCAGTTTCAGCCCGCCGCTGCCGGAGACGACGACCGGTTTGCCGTCGCGGTCGACCACCGCCGGAAGGTCCGAGGACGCGATCGCCAGCCGCTGGCCCGCTTCCAGCTTGGGGTGCAGCACGGTCGGCGCCCAGTGGACCCGCCACTTGCCCTGCGCCTGGACGAGGCCGAGGCTGCCGGTGTACGTCCAGCTGCGGTTCGGACCGAGGTTCCAGGTGATCGTGTAGGCCGCCGTGGCCTTGTCGCCCTGTGCCGCGCCGACGTCGCCGAGCTTGGCGGTCAGCTCCTTGGGCCGGAGCGTCGCCCACGCGTCCTGCAGCGCGGAAGAGGCGTCCGTCGGGGCGTCGGTGGCCTTGCTGGCGGCGTCGGGGTCTTTCCCGGCGAAGGCGAGCAGGTAGGTGCGCGCCGCTGACGTCGGGTCGCCGGGCTCCGCGACCGTCTCCGTTCCTGGCGAGGCCGCCGTCGATCCCCCTCCGTTGAGCAGCACGACCGCCGCCACCACGATCGCGACCACGGCCAGCGCGCCCCCGATCAGCACGCCCTTCTTCCCGGCAGGACTCACCGTCGCCTCCCCCTCGCCCCACGCGGTCCGCCCGCGTCCCTGGCCCAGCTTGCTCATCGCTGGAGGGAACCGGGCGTTACCTCGGGGAATGGGACGGATTCGTGATCAACGCGGTGCAGTATAGGTCGTTATACGTCCGCCGCCGGTCCGCGGGTCAACGATCCGCGGGCCGGAGGGCAGTTTGGGACCAGTCGGGGACGTGCCGCGCTCAAAGCCCGCCTGAAGGACCCCGATCACCGGCGAGCGGTGGCGCGGTGCTCCTGCTGTCCACGGTGGGCCTTCTGCTCCGCGAGATGGCCTCGCCCGGGACGCGTCGTCGGCTGTTTCGGAATCCCGGCTGCTCGTTCGCAGGGTAAACCTGCTGGTCACCGCCGGGATCCGGACGGCAGACGCACCCTTTTCGCTGCCTCCTGGCCTTCCGGATCAAGTCGCCAGTCGGTACCGGACGTACTGCCGGGCAACGTCGGTGAGCCCGGGGAACGCGCCGCGGTAGGCCCACATTCCGAAGACCAGCACCGCGAACGCGGTCACTGCTTCGGCGGGGGCGTCTCGGTACGCCGGGATCGCGTTCGCCCATTCTTCGGCCTGTTGCGGGGTGTGGCCGTCGGCGACGAGCCGCAGCACCAACGCCGCCGGGTCAAGCCATGGCGCGCCGACGCTCGACCACGCCCAGTCGACAACCCGCGCGCGGTCGGAGACGAGAATGTTGAGCGGGTGCAGGTCACTGTGCACGAGGCTGCTTCCGTCAACGGCCTCGATCCCGCGCCGCTCCCAGTCCAGCAGTTCAGGCAGGTGGGCCTTGTCCCAGCCGTCAAGTTCGCGGTCCGATTCGGACAGTCGACGCCAGGGGGCGGACCACGCCCATTGGTCCATGGACTGCTCCAGTTCGACGGGGGACGGGGTCAGCTCCCGTGTCATCGCAGCTACGGTCTCGGCGACCATCGGGAGGTCCGGCGATCCCGGCGCGAGGCTGGGGTGATGCCCGGTGACGGCCTCGAACCCGAGCACGTGCCACCCCTCGGCGGTCACTTCCCAGAGGAGGCGCGGCGCAGCAGAATTCGGCCGGGCCCCGACCCGTGCTTCCGTCTGCTGCGCCCGCGCTCGCCGTGTGCCAGCCAGGACGCCCTTGACGAAGCAAGGGCCGTGCGCGGCCTGGAGCGTTGCCAGGAAATCGGAGTTCCGGCCGTTGTCCGGGGAAACCGTCGCGGCCACGGGACCCGTCCGTTCTTCGATCGCTCGCCGGACGGCAGCGGGAAGGTTCGCCCAATCCTGGCTGACCATGTCTGCCTCTTCGGTCTAGCTCCGCGCGGAAGACGGCGGCGGGTCGTCGGTGCACCCGTTCTTGCACTGGGAACACTTGGCGCACTTCGCCGCGCCAGTGAACCACAGGGGCTCGTCCACCGCGAACCCCGCCGCCCGGATGGCGCCGGTGGTCCGGCGCATCATGTCGACGAGCGGAACGTCCCCGATTTCGTCTCTGTCATTCGGGACGTGGTGGATGAAGCTTCCGGAAACCCGGTCGCAGAATTCCGCGTATTCGTGCGTGTACAGAATGAACGTGTGCCATCCGATATCGACGGTTTCGCTCGGCGCCAGAGGGCGGCTGGTCCGGGCGCACGCCGCGAGGAACGCAAGCGCCTGGTCCATGATTCGTCCCGCGTACTCCAGAGAAACGACGTTCTCTGTCGAGATGCGGGCCCGGAGCCTGCGGAACAATTCCTCCGGGATGAGCCCCTGCCCGGTCAAGTCCCCTACCGCAACAGTCATATGCGAACATCCTTCCGATCTGGTTGTATCCGTTGCCTTGCGTGCCAACGAAAACCCGGCGACCGCCGCCGGGACCACTACAGTCCAGCGGTCTTTTTCGTTGCCGCGCATGGAACCCGGCCGGTGCGGAGCCGATTCGCGGACCGTGCGCGGAAGGTCTCCCCAGCATGATTCGCGCGGTCATCGCCTGTCCCTCGCGTCCGTACCAGCCCATGCCCTCTACCTTCGGGACCAGCCGGACCGATGAACAGACGTTTGCCGTCTACCGTCGTCTACAGTCAATGGCGAGCACAGGGGGTGACGGATGGACGACCTCGCAGCACGGCTCCGGCGCGCACGCACCGACGCGGGGATGAGCCTCGCGGCTTTAGCCGCCCGCACCCACTTCAGCAAGCCGCTGCTCGGGTTGCTCGAAACCGGAAAACGCACGATCAGCCCGGAACACGTAGTCGCCTACTCCCGCGTCCTGTGCGTTCCCGTGACGGCCCTGTACGGGGCCCCGGACGACCCATTGCGCATCGCGCACGAATGGCTGGTGTCCGAGACTCCCGCAGCCCGGCACACGGCCGCCGGGCGACGCGTCGGCCCCAGCCTCGCCACCGAACTAGAGGAACGCGTCGTCGAGCTGCGCCACCTCGACGACGTGATCGGCGGGGGCGACCTCATCCCGCTCGTGCGCCGCGAACTCGCCGACGCCGAACGGGTAGTGAACGAGGCCAGCTACGACGAGGACACCGGCCGCCGCCTGCTCACCGCAGTCGGCGAACTCGCGCAGCTCGCCGGATGGGTCGCCAGCGACGCCGGACAGTACGCAGAAGCACAGCACGTGTACCTGTCCGGCGTGTCCGCCGCCCGCGACGCCGGCGACCGGGCACTCGCCGGGCAACTCCTCTCCAGCCTCAGCTACCAGGTGGCGAACGTCGGCGACCCGGCCGACGCCGCCCTGCTCGCCCGGTCCGCCGTCGCCGGGGCCCGCGACGCCACCCCCACAGTCCGCGCACTGCTGCTCGAACGAATCGCGTGGGCATCCGCCCGGTCCCGCGACACCGACAGCACCCGCCGCGCCCTCGACTCCGTAGACGACGCCTACGCCGCCCGCAGCACCGGCACGGAAGAACCGGAATGGGTGTACTGGCTGGACCGGAACGAAATCGACGTGATGGCCGGACGCTGCCTCATCGAACTAGGCGAACCGGCACGCGCGGAACCTCTCATCACCCACGCCGTCGACGCTACGCACCGGAACACGCCCGGGAAGTCGCCCTGTACCGGACCTGGATCGCCGAGGCATACGCGCGCTCTGGGGACCTCGACGCGGCCCGCTCCGCACTACGCGCTGCCCGCGAGTCCGGCGACGGAGTCAACTCGGCCCGGCTGGCCACCCGCGTCGAACAGATCTCCCGGCTGGTCGGCGCGGACGCGTAAGCACCAGGCCCGCGCTGTCGGCCAGCTCCCCGAGCGGAGATCATCTCGTCTCTCAGCCGGGGCGACCTCCGCCTGGGGAAATCGACCGACGAAACAGCAGGTTTCAACCCCGCGCCGTATAGGTCGTTATACAGCCTGATCGGTCTTCCGCCGCGCGCGCTGCCAGCAGATCCCGGCCACGACCAGCACCGCGACCAGGACACCCGAGCTGATCAGCTGGACCCGGGCCTCGGGGTCGCCGGTCATCACCGCCAGGATCGCGACCATCGCGGCCAGCGTGAGCCAGGTCAGGTACGGGAAGCCCCACATGCGCACGGTAAGGCTCTCCGGCGCGGTGCGTTCCAGCTGCCGGCGCACGCGCAGCTGCGTGCAGGCGACCAGGATCCACACGATCAGCAGCACTGAGCCGACCGCGTTGAGCAGGTATTGGAAGACGGTGTCCGGCCAGAGTGCGTTCAGGGCCACGGCGACGAAGCCGAAGAGCACCGAAGCCGCGACAGCGAACACCGGCACGCCGTTTCGGTCCACTTTGGTCAGTGCGCGGGGCGCGTGGCCGCGGCGGCCCAGCGAGTACACCATGCGGGCCGCGCCGTACATGTTGGTGTTCAGGGTGGACAGCAGGGCGAACAGCACGACCACGTTCATGATCTGCCCGGCCGCCGGGATTCCGATCCGCTCCAGGGTCGCGACGAACGGGCTCTGTCCTGTTTGGACGTCCGGCCACGGCAGCAGCGAGACGATCACCAGCATGGAACCGATGTAGAACACCGAAATCCGCACGACCGCGTTGCGGACCGCGCGGCCGACGGCGTGCGCGGGGTCGTCGGACTCCGCGGCCGCGATGGTCACCACTTCCAGGCCGCCGAAGGTGAAGACCACCGCGAGCAGCCCGGTGCCGACGCCCTGCCATCCGTGCGGCAGCAGCCCGCCGTGGCCGAGGAGGTTGCTCGTGCCCGCGAAGGACGTCCCGGGGAGCACGCCGAGGAACGCGAGCACGCCGAGGACCAGGAACGCCACCACGGCCAGCACCTTGATCAGCGCCAGCCAGAACTCCAGCTCGCCGAAGCGGGACACGGCCGTGAAATTGACCGCGGTCAGCACGGCCATGAAGAGCAGGACCAGCGCCCACTGCGGAATGCCGGGCAGCCAGCCGTTGACGATGATGGCGGCGGCGGTGGCCTCGACGGCGAGCACCACGACCAGCGCGGCCCAGTACAGCCAGCCGATGGCGAACCCGGCCCACGACCCGAACGCGCGCTCGGCGTGCACCGAGAACGACCCGCTGGACGGGATCGCGGCGGCCATTTCCGCCATCATGCGCATGACCAGCATCGCGAGCGTGCCCGCGAGCACGAAGGACAGCACGATGCCGGGCCCGGCGAGCTTGATCCCGACGCCGGAGCTGACGAACAGTCCCGAACCGATCACGCCGCCCATCGCGAGCATGGCGAGGTGCCGCTGGCGCAATCCGGCGGCCAGCCCCTCGGCGGCCGCGGCTTCTGAAGTCATGGGGAATCCCTAGCAGACGCTCCCCCAGGCGCCGGAAGGCAGGCGTCCGTGCGGGGAACCCAAGCAGAATCCCTCCGGGTTCCCCGCACGGACCAACCGCACTTACGCCTTCGCGACCGCCACGCGCACCTTCACGCCTTCGCCGACCGTGCCGTCGAAGCCCTCGGCCACCTCGCCGTAGGACACCGACGTCGCGAGCGTTTCGGACGCCACGAACTCCTCGTGCTTGCGCACCGCGCCGGTCACCTCGCCCGCGGCGTCCACGGTCAGCGAGATCCGGTCGCCGACGTCGAGACCGGCCTCGCGGCGGGCCTGCTGGACCACGCGGACCAGGTCGCGCGCCACGCCCTCGTTCGCCAGGTCCTCGGTGACCTCGGTGTCCAGCACGACCAGGCCGGCCCCGCCGGGCAGTTCGGCCGCCGCGCCGCCGCCGGAGGCCACCAGCCGCCGGTCGTACTCGCCCTCGACCAGCTCGACGCCCGCGGCCACGACCGCGCCGGAGGCGTTCGTCGTCCAGTCGCCCGCCTTGACCGCCTTGATCACCTGCTGCACGGCCTTGCCCAGCCGCGGCCCGGCCGCCCGCGCGTTCACCGCGACCTCGAACGTGCCGTGCGCGGCGACGTCGGCGGTCAGCTCCACCGCCTTCACGTTCACCTCGTCCCGCAGGATCTCGGTGAACCCGCGCAGCGGTTCGACGTCCTCGGCCGCGACCACGAGCTTCGCCAGCGGCAGCCGCACCCGCAGCTTGTTCGCCTTGCGCAGCGCCAGCGCCGACGACGCCACCTGCCGCACCTTGTCCATCGCGGTCACCAGCGCCGCGTCGGCGGGCAGGTCGAGCGCGTTCGGCCAGTCGGCCAGGTGCACCGAGCGGCCGCCGGTCAGCCCGCGCCACACCGTCTCGGTGGTGAGCGGCAGCAGCGGGGCGACGACCCGGCAGGTCACCTCCAGCACCGTGTGCAGCGTGTCGATCGCGTCCTGCTCGCCCGCCCAGAACCGGTCGCGCGACCGGCGGACGTACCAGTTCGTGAGCACCTCGAGGAAGTCCCGCACGGTCTGGCACGCGCCCGCGATGTCGTAGCCGTCCATCGCGGACTCGACGTCGGTCACCAGCTCGTGCGTTTTCGCCAGCACGTACCGGTCGAGCAGGTGCGTGGAATCCGTGCGCCACTGCCCCTGCTTGCCCTCGGCATTCGCATACAGGGCAAGGAAATAGTACGAGTTCCACAGCGGCAGCACGGCCTGGCGCACCGCGTCGCGGATCCCCCGGTCGGTCACCACGAGGTTGCCGCCGCGCAGGATCGGGCTCGCCATGAGGTACCACCGCATGGCGTCGGACCCGTCGCGCTCGAACACCTCGTTGACGTCCGGGTAGTTCCGCAGCGACTTCGACATCTTCTGGCCGTCGGAGCCGAGCACGATGCCGTGCGACACGCAGGTGCGGAACGCCGGCCGGTCGAACAGCGCGGTGGCGAGCACGTGCAGCAGGTAGAACCAGCCGCGGGTCTGCCCGATGTACTCGACGATGAAGTCGCTCGGGTAGTGGTGCTCGAACCATTCGCGGTTCTCGAACGGGTAGTGCACCTGGGCATACGGCATCGACCCGGAGTCGAACCACACGTCGAGCACGTCCGGCACGCGGCGCATGGTCGACTTGCCGGTCGGGTCGTCCGGGTTCGGCCGGGTCAGCTCGTCGATGTAGGGCCGGTGCAGGTTGTCCAGCCGCACGCCGAAGTCGGCCTCCAGCTCGTCCAGCGAGCCGTAGACGTCGATGCGCGGGTAGGCCGGGTCGTCGCTTCGCCACACCGGGATCGGCGTGCCGAAGTAGCGGTTGCGGGAGATCGACCAGTCGATGGCGTTCTCCAGCCACTTGCCGAACTGGCCGTCCTTGACGTTCTCCGGGTACCAGGTGATCTGCTGGTTCAGCTCGACCATCCGGTCCTTGAACTGCGTCACCGCGACGAACCACGACGACACCGCGCGGTAGATCAGCGGGTTCCGGCAGCGCCAGCAGTGCGGGTACGAGTGGTCGTAGGTCTCGTGCCGCAGCAGCACCGCGCCCTGGCGCGCCGCGCCGCCGGTGCCGTTCTTGAGGTCCTTGACGATGTTCGGGTTCGCGTCGAACACCTGCTGCCCGGCGTAGTCCGGCACGGTGGCGTCGAACTTGCCGTGGTCGTCCACCGGCGTCACCGGGGCGATCCCGGCCGCGTCGGTGACCACCTTGTCCTCGGCGCCGTAGGCGGGCGCGATGTGCACGATGCCGGTGCCGTCTTCGGTGGTGACGTAGTCCGCGGAAAGGACGCGGTGCGCGTTCTCGGCGCCCACGAAGTACGGGAACGGCGGCGCGTAACGGGAGCCGAGCAGCTGCTCGCCGGTGTAGCGCGCGACGACAGCCGGTTCCTCGCCCAGCTCGCGGGCGTACGCGGCCACGCGCTCCTCGGCGAGCAGGTACCGCTTGCCGTCGCTTTCCACCACGACGTACTGCACCTCGGGATGCACCGCGGTGGCGAGGTTGGACGGCAGCGTCCACGGCGTCGTGGTCCAGATCAGCAGGTACGTGCCGTCGAGTTCGTTGTCGTTGCCCTCCAGGCGGAAGCCGACCGTGACGGCCGGGTCCTGCCGGTTGCGGTAGACGTCGGCGTCCATGCCCAGCTCGTGGTTGGACAGCGGCGTCGCGTCGCGCCAGCAGTAGGGCAGGACGCGGTAGCCCTCGTAGACGAGTCCCTTGTCCCAGAGCCGTTTGAACGCCCAGAGCACCGATTCCATGTAGGTGACGTCGAGCGTTTTGTAGTCGTTGTCGAAGTCGACCCAGCGGGCCTGGCGGGTCACGTACTCGCGCCATTCGTCCGTGTAGCGCAGCACGGACTGCCGCGAAGCCTCGTTGAACTTCGCGATGCCCATCTCTTCGATCTCGGTCGTCTCGGTGATCCCGAGCTGCCGCATCGCCTCGAGTTCGGCGGGCAGGCCGTGGGTGTCCCAGCCGAACCGCCGTTCGACGTGCTTGCCCTTCATCGTCTGGTAGCGCGGGACGATGTCCTTGACGTACCCGGTGAGCAGGTGCCCGTAGTGCGGGAGGCCGTTGGCGAAGGGCGGGCCGTCGTAGAAGACGTACTCGTTGTCGCCGTTCGTGCCGGCGGGGCGCGCGTCGACGGTCGCCTGGAAGGTCCGGTCGCTCTCCCAGTACGCGAGGACGCTCTCCTCCAGCGCGGGGAACGACGGCTGGGACGGGACCGTGGTCTCTCCGCCCGGCGAAGCCTGGGGGTACATCCGGGTGCTCCTTGCGTTCGTCGCTCGTACGGGCGACCGGCGGCCGCCCACACGGGGACGAGACGCTCGCGCGTCACGCGGTACCACCCCGCTTGCCCGGCGCGCTGCTCCCGGGCCACTCGTTGCACGGCTGTCACGGGCCGCACCCGTCCGGTTCTACTGCGGGCTCGCGCCCGGTTCTTCCGGAGGCTCCCCGGTGATGGCCGGATCGACGCCTTGCTGACTCCAGGTTAACGCCTCGCCGCAACTCGCTTTCGCCCTGCCCCGGCTGTGTTCGCCCGGCCGGGCGCGGACGCCGGTAAACCGCGTAACGATCGCGGGCGCCGGGCGGAAAAACCCGGTGCCCGGCGCCGGGCCGCACCGATACGGTGGCCGCCGGGCAACGGTCCCGCCAACACCACAGCACAGGAGTCGAGCACGGGTGAACCGTAGTTTCCAGGTGGATCTTCGCGGGGTCGTCGACCTGCTGAGCCAGCACCTCTATTCCAGTCCGCGCGTGTACGTGCGGGAACTGCTCCAGAACGCGGTGGACGCGGTGACCGCGCGGCGGGCGGCCGACGCCGCCGCGCCCGCCGGGATCGCGATCGACGCCGGCGAGGGGACGCTGCGGATCGCCGACACCGGGATCGGGCTGACCGAGGGGCAGGTGCACGAGCTGCTCGCGACGATCGGCCGCAGCTCCAAAAGGGACGAACTCGGGTACGGCCGCCGGGATTTCCTCGGCCAGTTCGGGATCGGGCTGCTGTCCGCGTTCCTGGTCGCCGACGAGACCCGCGTCGTCACCCGCTCGGCGACCGGCGCTCCCGCGGTTTCGTGGACCGGCCGCGCGGACGGCACCTACGCCGTCGGGCCCGGCGAGCGGGACGCGATCGGCACCACCGTCACCCTCACCGCGCGCCGCGGCGCCGAGCAGTGGTTCGTGCCGGAGACGGTCGCCGACCTCGCGACGCTCTACGGTTCCATGCTGCCGTTCGAAATCACCGTGAACGGCAAGGCGATCAGCGGCTCCGGCGTCCCGTGGCTGGCCGGCCAGCGCTCCCCCGGGCACCGTTCGGCGGACCTCGTCGGCTACGCGCAGGAGGTGCTGGGCTTCACCCCGTTCGACGTCGTCGACCTCGACGTGCCCGAGGCCGGGCTGACCGGCGTCGCCTACGTGCTGCCGTTCCCGGCGAACCCGGCCGAGCAAGGCGGGCATCGCGTGTACCTCAAGCGGATGCTGCTCGCGGAAAACGCACCCGGGCTGCTGCCGGACTGGGCGTTTTTCGCCCGCTGCGTCGTGGACACCGGCGAGCTGCGGCCCACCGCGAGCCGCGAGGCGCTGTACGACGACGATCAGCTCGCCGCGACCCGCGAAGCGCTCGGCGAGCAGCTGCGCGGCTGGCTCGTCGGGCTGTCGGCCACCCATCCGCAGCGGCTCAACCAGTTCCTCAAGATCCACCACCTCGGCGTCAAAGCGCTCGCCCTGCACGACGACGACATGCTGCGGCTGGTCGACGAGTGGTGGCCGCTGGAAACGAACGTCGGCCGGATGACGCTCGCCGAATTCCGCGCGCGCTACGGCGTGCTCCGCTACTGCGCGACCGCCGACGAATTCGACCAGCTGGCCGGCGTCGCGGCCGCGCAGAACCTGCCGGTGATCAACGGCGGCTACACCTACGACAGCGAACTGGTCGAACGCGCCCGCGCGCTCGACCCGGCCGTGCGCGTCGAGCGGCTCGACCCGAGCGACCTCACCACCGCCTTCGCCGACCTCGACCCGGACACGGCGCTGGCGGTCCGGCCGTTCGCCGCGGCCGCGCAACGCTGCGTCGACCGGCTCGGCTGCGAGGTCGTGCTGCGCGAGTTCGAGCCCGCGTCGCTGCCGGTGCTCTATCTCGTCGACCGTGCCGCCGCGTTCGCCGGCGAACTGCGCGCGACCAAGGAAGCCGTGGACGAGCTGTGGGCCGGGGTGCTCTCGGCCTTCGAGAAGCCGGAACGGGACCGCCCGCAGCTGGTGCTCAACTACCGGAACCCGTTGGTACAGCGCATTTCCCGGCTCGACAACGCGGAGCTGACCGCGCTGGCCGTCGAATCGCTCTACGGACAGGCGCTGCTGCTCGGCAGGCACCCGGTCCGGCCCGCCGATTCCGCGCTGCTCAACCGGGCGTTCCTCGGCCTCCTCGACCGCGCCGTCCCGAACCAGGAGAACCGATGACCGCACCGACCGGCCAGGACCTGTGGAACCGGCTGGGAGCGGCCCGCAGCCTCCCCTTCGGCAAGGGCCAGATCGCCGCGATGGAGACCCTGGTCCGGACCGCCGACGCCGAGGGCGCGGGCGACGTGCAGTACGCCGCCCGGCTCTCGCTCGTGCGCGCGTACACGCACGGCGGCGAACCGGCGAAGGCGTTCGTGCCGTTCGCCTGGTGTCTCGCCAAGCACGACCAGGGCGAGGGCGCCGAGAACTGGGACTACGTTCTCTTCTGGTCGTTCAAGTCCGTCGTCAAGTCGCTGACCGACTTCCCCGAGGTGCCGCTGGAACGCACCTACGCCGTGCTCGACGACATGGAGCGCAGGTACCGGGTGGCCGGGCACACGATGAACCCGGTGCACCAGCACCGGCAGATCGTGGCGCGGCACGTCGGCGACCACGAAACGGCCGTCGAGCAGTACCGGCTGTGGAACGCGGCGCCGCGCGGCGAAATGTCGGACTGTGCCGGATGCGAACCGTCGAGCAAGGTCGCCCACCTGAGCCGCTACGGCCGGTTCGAGGAAGCCGTCGCGATCGCCGAACCGGTGCTCAGCGGCACGTTCACCTGCAGCGAGCAGCCGAACGGGATCCTGTCCACACTGCTGCTCCCGTTCGTCCACAGTGGACGGCTCGAAGAGGCGGCGCGGGCGCATCGGCAGGTGTACCGCACGATCCGGCACAACCGGCTGGACCTGGGCCTCCTCCCCCGCCACCTCCGGTTCTGCGCGCGCACCGGCAACCACGTGCGCGGGCTGGAAATCCTCGAGCGGCATCTCGGCTGGCTGGACGACGCGCCCTCCCCGTACGTCGAGATGGAGTTCTGCGCGGCCGCGGCGCTGAATCTGCGCCTGGTCGCCGACTCCGGGCACGGCGGCACGGCCGTGCGGCGGCCCGGAGGCGAGATTTCCGTCCAGGCCCTGCACGACGAGCTTTCCGAGCGCGCGCTGGGCGTCGCGGCCCGCTTCGACGCCCGGAACGGGACCAGCGAGCAGAGCGACCTGGTCCGCGCCGTCCTCGCCGCCGAGCCGATCGTGGACCACCTCCCGCTGTCCTGGACCAGCCCGCGGCCGGCCCCGGCGCGGACTCCGGCCGCACCGTCCTTTCCGGACACTCCGGAGGAACTGGCCGACCTCGCCGAGAAGCACTCCCGGCGCGGCGAAGAAGCGGCCGCCGAAGCCGCGTGGGCGAAGTTCGACGAACTGTGCCCGGAACCGGCCGGAGCGCTGCTCGCGCGGCGGCTGTCCGGGTCCGCCAACGCGGCGGCGGACCCCGAAACCGCCGTGCGCGATTGGCTGCGCGCGGCCGAACTGTTCGCGGCCGAGGGCGACGAGGTCGCCCGGCACACCGCGGCGAGCAAGGCCGGGCTCGCCCGCTGCCAGCTGGGCCAGCCCGGCCTCGCCGCCCTCTCCGACGCGGCCGAGGCACTGGCCGGGCTGGACGACCGGGACCAGTACGTCCGCGCCCTGATGCGGTGGGCCGTGGCGCTTTCCGAGACGGACGACCTCGACGGCGCGTCCGCCGTTCTCGGCCGCGCCGAAGCCGCCGCCACGGCGGCGCCCGCCGAGCTCACCGCCCGGCTCTCGCTGCTGCGCGCCGAACTCACCGCGCGCAGCGGCCGGCTGCCGGAGGCCCGAGAGCTGGCCGAGCGCGCGACGGAACTGTTCGCCGAAGCCGGGTTGGCCGGCCAGGAGGGGTGGGCACGGCTCATGGCCGCCCGGATGACCGCCTCGACCGGCGATCTCGAGGCGGCTTACGCCCTGCTGCGGCCCGCCGAATCCGTCGCCGACGCGGGCCTGCGGGCCCAGATGCGCCGCACCCTCGGCATGCTCGCGTCCGACCTCGGCCTGCTGGAGGACGCGGTGGGCCACTACCGCGACGAGGTCGCCGATCTGGCCGAGTCCGGGGACCTGGCCGGGGCCGCGCTCGCCCAGCTCGGGCTGGCCTCCGCGGCCGGCCGCGCCGGGGACGCGCTGACCGCCGCCGACGCGGCCGAGGCGGCGATCGAAGTCCTGGAACGGGACGGCGGCGAGGACGAACTGGCCAGGGCGCGCTACCTGCTCGCCGGGGCACATCGTGCGCTCGACCAGCGAGACGCGGCGCTGGTCTTGCTGGGGCAGGTGCTCGAGCATTTCGCCGCGGCCGGGAACCAGCCCGCGGCCGGGCAGGCAGCCGAGACCATCGGCGACGTCCTCGACGAACTCGACCGCGACGACGAGGCCGCCGAGTCCTACCTGCGCGCCGCGGAGTGCTTCAGGGCGGCGGAAATCCCGGTCGACGCCGTGCGCAACCTGCGGCAGGCAGCGGTGTCGTGGCAGTGGACCGCCGACCCGGACCGGGCGCTCGCCACGCTGGCCGAAGCAGAGAAAAGCGCCGCGGCCCTCGAGGGCGACGAGCCGCCGGTCGTCGGGGAACGAGCCATGGTCGCCTTGAACGGCGGCCGGATCCTGGGTTCCGCCGGACAGCGGGAGGAAGCGCTGCCCCGGGCCGCCGCGGCCGCGGAACTGCTCCAGTCGATCGGCGCGACGACCGAAGCCGCGATCGCCGTGTCGCTGCAGGCCCGGCTGCTGGCCGAACTGGACCGCCCCGCCGAAGCCCGGGCCGCGGCGGAAGCAGCGATCCAGGGCTTCCCGCCGGAGGCGACGGAGCAGATCGAAGGACTCCGGGCGCTTTTGGCGAGCCTCGACGTTTCGTAGGCGCCGCTCCGCCGAGCCCGCGGGTGTTCTGCCGGGCTCGGCGGATCATCCCGCTTGTCGCGAACCCGGCCGCGCACCGTCGCCGCGGCAAGACGCTCCCCCCTGCCTCACCGCGTTGCTTGACCCCGCCCGCGCGCGATGGCCCCAGCAGAGGCACGATCCAGCCCGGCACCGCGGATCAACCCGCCGACTCCACCCGCTCACCCCGAACCCGGCCGCGCACCGTCACTGCGGCAAGCACCGCCGCCGCGAACCACAACCCCGCCGAAACCACCCCCAGCACATGCAATCCGTCCACAAACGACCCGCGCGCCGCCGGTTCCCCCGCCACCGCACCGAAAACCGCCACCCCCAGTGCTCCGCCCGCCTGCCTCGCCGCGTTGTTGATCCCGCCCGCGATGCCCGCGCGCTCCCCCGGCGCGTCGGCGACCGCGGCGGTCACCACGGCGGCGGTCAGCAGTCCCATCCCGACGCTGAGCACCACCAGCGTCGGCAGCAGCGTCCAGTACCCGGTGCCAAGGCCGATCCGCAGCAGGTTCAGCAGCGCCGCCCCGCCGAGCAGGAGCCCGGTCACGATCTGCGGTCGCGGGCCGAACCGAGCGGTGAGCCGTCCGGAGACCGGGCCGACCAGGACCAGCGGGACGAACATCGGCAACAGCGCCACCGCGGCGGCGATCGGGTCTGCGTGGAGCACGTCCTGCAAGTAGAGCGTGAACACCAGCACCGAACCGAGACCGACGAAGTTCATCGCCGCGGACACCAGGTTCGCGCCCGCCGTCTGCCGGGACCGCAGCAGCGACAGCGGCAGCATCGGTTCTGCCGAGCGCAGTTCCACCGCCACAAAGGCCACCGCGAAGGCCACGGCGAGCAGCCCCACCCACGGCGTTTTCGCGATCACCGCATACACCCCGGAGCCGAGCGCCAGCGCCGCGGTCGCCGCGCCGGGAAAGTCCACGCGGCCCGGTTTCCGGACGTCCGGCGGCACCATCCGCCGGGTCGCGACGGCCGCCGCGGCGACGATCGGCACGTTCAGCCAGAACACCGGCCGCCACCCGGCCGTCTGCACGAGAATCCCGCCCAGCAGCGGTCCGGCGGGCAGCGCGAGCGCCGAAATCCCGGCCCAGATCCCCAGTGCCCGGGCGCGTTCCGCCCGGCCGGGGAACGTCCCGGTGATGACGGCCATCGTGCCCGGCAGCAGCAACGCCGCGCCCACGCCTTGCCCCGCCCGCGCCGCGACCAGCCACCCCGCCGACTGCGCCAGCCCGCACGCCGCCGACGCGGCCCCGAACACGGCCAGCCCGGTCAGCACCACGCCGCGGTGGCCGAGGACGTCGCCGAGCGCTCCCCCGGTCAGCAGCAAGGCGGCGAGCACGACCGAATACCCGACCACCACCCACTGCAGCTGCGGGACGCCCGCGTGCAGTTCGCTGCCGAGCGTGGGAAGGGCGACGTTGACGACGGTGACGTCGAGCTGCACCAGGAACATCCCGGCGCACATGGTGAACAAGATCGCGGTGCGCATGGGTCCAGGAGACACCGGGAACGCTTCCGTCGCGGTGGAAGTGTGCCGGGGGCATGCTGGAGGCATGGAAGGAGACGCCGACATCGCGCGCACCGCCGCCCTGTTCGCCGATCCGGCGCGGGTCCGGGTGCTGATGGCCCTCGCCGACGGCCGGTCGCTGGCCGCGTCCGTGCTGGCCGGCGAAGCGGGCCTGACCGCGCAGGGAGTCAGCGCGCATCTGTCGAAACTGCTGGCCGCGGGTCTGGTGACCGCGGAAAAGTCCGGCAGGCACCGGTTCTACCGCATCGCCGGTGCGGCCCCGGAACTGCTGGAAGCGCTCGCCCGGCACTCTCCCGCCCGTCCCGTCCGGTCGCTGCGGGAAGGCACGCGCGCGGAAGCCTTGCGCACCGCGAGACTGTGCTACGACCACGTCGCCGGACGGCTCGGCGTGACCGTCACGGCGGCGCTGCTCGACCGCGGCGCACTGGCCACTGTGGACGGTGACCCGACCACCCGGCGACGGCCCGGGGACCGGATTTCCTCGCAGCTGCAGGAACATCCGTACGTGCTGGGACCGGCCGCCGACGAGGTGTTCGCCGCGTTAGGGGTGGACGTCGCGGAGGCCGCGAAAAGCCGTCGTCCGCTGCTGCGGTTCTGTCTGGATTGGACAGAGCAGCGCCATCACCTGGCCGGAGCGCTCGGCGCGGCGGTCACCCGACGGTTCCTGGACGCGGGATGGCTGCGGTCACGCGCGAAGGCACACCGAGCGGTCCAGCTCACCGAGGCTGGTGCGAAAGTGCTCGAAGAGGTCTTGGGCGTCAGCGATGCGCCGCGGCCAGCACGGCATCCGGACCGCACCGCGCGCACGGCGTGAAGCCGAGCTGCCGGGCCTCGCCGACGCCGATCGGAATCGTGTCGCGGCCGGACAGCCAGCCGCAGTCCACCAGGTGGTAGCGCGGGTACTCGTCCACGACCACGACCTCGTCCTCGAGGTCCTTGACCACCTCGAGGTCCTCCGGCGCGGTCTCCTCCACGCCGGGCGGAGTGTCGCGGACCGCTTTCGCCTCGGATTTCGGCCCGGCTTCCGAGGCCTGCTTCCCGATCTCCGGCTCCGGCACCTCCGCCGGATCGCCCAGCTCGCCCGTCGCCGGGATCAGCGCGGTCTGCTCGGCGTCCTTCTCGGCCGGGACCGCCTCGCCCTTTTCCCCATCCGAATCCTCCGAGTCCTCGGAGCCCTCGGCGTCCGAAGAGTCCGCGGAGTCCTCGTCCGCGGGCCCCGCGGTGTCCGCGCCCTTGCGCCGCCGCAGCCAGTCCACGAGCAGCAGGAGCCCGGCGAGCACGGAGAGCCCGATGGAAACCCAGGCCCACAGCGAGGTGCCCGTGATGAGCGCCGTGACGAGCAGCCCGAGAGCCGCCAGCACCAGAAGGAGGACGATGTAGAGCACGCTGAATTACAACACGCGCCGCCCGGTTTCCGGAGCCGACCCGCCCACGCGGCGTACCCCGCCGGTGCCCCACCGTGGCCGCGCCGGATCCAGGCACGCCGAAACCCCGCCGGGTCGGAAGGCGCTCCGGCGGGGTTGGGTACGGCAGTGGGTCAGCCGGCCTCGGCGCGCGGGCCGAACGAGTAGCCCTGGCCGCTGCTTCCGGTCGAGGACTGGCTCGAACCGGACGACGCCGACGCCGGGGCCGCGGAGCCGCGGTCGTCGAGCTCGCGCAGCTGGGACTCGAGGAATCCGCGCAGCCGGGTGCGGTATTCGCGCTCGATCGTGCGGAGTTCTTCGATCTTCTTGCCCAGAGCGCCCTTCTCGGCGTTCAGGTTGTTCATCGTCTCGGTGTACTTGCGCTGCGACTCGCGTTCCATGGTGGTCGCCTTGTCGCGCGCCTGGCGCTCCAGCGTCTCGGCGCGCGTGCGCGCGTCGTTCAGCATCGTCTCGGCGCGGGTGCGCGCCTCGTTCACCATCGAGTCGGACTTCGCCCGGGCGTCGGACAGCAGCTGCTCGGACTTGGTCCGCGCCTCCGCCAGCATCCCGTCGGACTCGGTCTTCGCCTCGGCGGTGAGCCGGTCGGCCATCTCCTGCGCCAGTCCGAGCACCTTGGCGGCCTGGACGTTCGGCTCGGCGCTGTCGGGGACCATCGAGTGCGCCTGGGTCTGCTCCATCGCCGACGCGGGCGGCGGAACCGGGGCGAGCCGCCGCGACGGCTCGGGGTCGCGGCCCGGCGGCGGGCCGGCGACCTTCGCGTTCTCGAGCTCGGAGCGGGTCGACTCCAGCTCGGCGTCGAGCTGCTCCACCTGCTGCCGCAGCTCGTTGTTGTCCTCGATCAACCGGGCAAGCTCGGTCTCCACCAGGTCGAGGAACGCGTCCACCTCGTCCTCGTTGTAGCCCCTCTTGCCGATGGGCGGCTTGCTGAACGCGACGTTATGCACGTCAGCGGGGGTCAACGACATCAGATCACCTCACGCACTCCATGGCCTGCAGGACACACCCGGGTTTTCCCCGATCACCTGGGTGTCAGTTGCATCGCGAAGAACACAACCAACAGCAGCACCATAATCGACAAGTCCAGTCCTACGCCGCCGATCCGGACCATCGGAATGATCCTGCGGAACAACCGCACCGGCGGGTCGGTCACTGTGTAGATGGTCTCGAGCGTCACCGCAACCCCTCCGGCGGGACGCCATTCCCGTGCGAAAGTCCGCACGAGCTCGACCACGATCCGGGCCGTGAGCAGCAGCCAGAAGGCAAACAGCACGTACCAGATCGCGAGCCACACAGCATTCACGGCGACCACTCTAGCGGGGGACGGCCGGATTGGGCGCGACCAGCCGCTCCCAGGGCGACATAGTCGACAAAATCACGTCTGGCTGCGCCCAGCGGTTCTCCCGTGTTCACCCGCGCAGGAACAATCCGCCCTCGGCGATCCGCCTGCGGTCCTCGGCGGTCACGTCCACGTCGGGCGGTGAGAGAAGGAACACCTTGTTGGTGACCTTGTCCATCGAGCCCCGCACGGCGAACGCCAGCCCCGCCGCGAAGTCCACGATCCGCTTGGCGTCCGCGTTGTCCATCTCGGTGAGGTTGATGATCACCGGGATGCCCTCGCGGTAGTGCTCGCCGATCGCCCGCGCCTCGATGTAGCTCGTCGGGTGCAGCGTCGTGATCCGGCTCAGCGGGTCCCGCGCCGGCGCGGCGGCCGGTTCGGCGACCGGGCGCAGCCGGGCGACCGGCTCCGGCTGGCGGTCCACGGCGAGCGCGCCGTGCGTCGCCGGCTCGGCCGCCATCGACCGCGACCGGACGCGCGCGGCGGGTTCGTCGTAGCTGTCCTCGACGTCGCGGTAGCGGGCCCGGGAGCGCGCCGGCGGCTGGTCGTAGCCGTCGTCGTACTCGTCGTAGCCGTCGTCGTAGCCGTCCTCGTCCGCGGGCACCATCCCGAAGTAGGCCTTCAGCTTCTGCAGCGCGCTCATGCCTCTCCCTAGCCCTTGCCGCTCCCGCACCGTTGTGCCCCGCCCGGGCGGACACGAAACGTGACCGCCGGGCGGACTCCCTACGGCGAGGCTAAACCGCGCCCGCCGAGCAACGCGGTTCCGACACGCACACACGTCGAGCCGTGCCGGATCGCCTGGTCCAGATCATGGCTCATTCCGGCGGACACGTCAGCCGCTTCCGGATGCCGGGCCTGGACCCGTTCCGCCGCCTGGGCCAGCCGGGCAAAAGCGGTGCCCGGATCCTCCCCCAACGGGGCCACGGCCATCACGCCTCGCAACCGCAGCTCCCCCGTGTGGGCGATATGGTCGGCGAGGGCGTCGACCTCGGCCAGCGGGATCCCGCCGCGCGCGACGTCGCCGTCGAGGCTCACCTGGACCAGCACGTCGAGCGGTTCGGTCCGCTCCCCCGCCTCCCGCGCGGCGGCGACCGCTCGGGAGAGCGCGTCGGCGAGCCGCACCGAGTCGACCGACTGGACCTCCGCCGCCCAGCGCACGACCGAACGCGCCTTGTTCCGCTGCAGCCGCCCGACCATGTGCCAGCGCGGCGCGGCCTCCGGGCGCAGTTCGGCGACCTCGGCCGCCTTCGGACCGGCCTCCTGGTCTCGGTTCTCGGCGAGGTTCAGCAGCCCGAGGTCGGTCAGCAGGGCGGCATCGACAGCCGGGAAGGTCTTGGTGACGCCGAGCAGCCGCACCTCGTCGCGGGAACGGCCGGCCGTCGCGCAGGCGTTCGCGATGCGTTCCTCGACCGCGGCCAGCGCCGCCGCCAACTCCGCCCGCCGCTTCTCGACCGGGTCCTCGGTCACGCCTTCTCCTCTTCGAGCCAGGTGATGCCGGCGATCCGGCCGGTGGTGCCGTCGCGGCGGTAGCTGAACAGCGTCTTGTCCTCCGCCGTGCACCGCGGGTCCGCGCCGACCCGGCCGACGCCCAGGTCCGCCAGCTGCTGCCAGAGCCCGGCCCGCAGGTCCAGACCAGCCGTGCCCTTGCGCGTTTTGCAGGCGCTGCCGGGCAGGTGTTTCTCGACGTCCGCGGCCATCGCGGCCGGGACCTCGTAGCAGTCGCCGCAGATCGCCGGGCCCAGCAGCGCCTCGACGCGCCCCGGTTCGGCGCCGAGCCCGCGCATCGCCTCCAGCGCGGCGGGCAGCACGCCGACGCGCGCCCCGACCCGGCCCGCGTGCACCGCGGCGACGACGCCCGCTTCCGGATCCGCCATGAGCACCGGGACGCAGTCGGCGACCAGCACCACGAGCGCGACGCCCGGCCGGTCGGTCACCAGCGCGTCGGTGGCCTCGGCGGCGGAGGTCTCGGTGCCGTCGACGACGGTCGCGGTCCGGCCGTGCACCTGCTCCATCCAGGCCAGCTTGTCCTCGGCGAGGCCGAGTTCGGACGCCAGCCGCTTGCGGTTGGCGTAGACGTCGCCCGCGTCGTCGCCGACGTGGTCGCCGAGGTTGAAACTCTCGTACGGCGGCCGGGAAGCCCCGCCCGCCCTGGTCGTGACCACTCGTCGTACTCGCACCCCGCCATCCTGCCAAAAACCGCGGCGGCCGCAGGGGCGAGCCTCGTGCGCGGCGATCCCGGTTCTAACCGGCGCCAGCACTCGCGGCCTCCCTCCGGCGCGCCGCGCGCTTCCGCCGCTGAGCCACGCGACCGCACGCCTGTCCCGCACGAACGCGCACCGCAGCCGGGCCCTCGTGCGCGGCGATCCCGGTTCTAACCGGCACCAGCACTCACGACCCCCTCCGGCCGCCGCACGCATCCACCGCTGACACACACGCGACCGCACGCCTGTCCCGCACGAGCGCGCAACACGGCCGGGCCCTCGTGCGCGGCGATCCCGGTTAGAACCGGGATTGCCACTCACGACGCCCCGCCCGGCCGCTCCCCCAACCGCACGCTTCTTCCGCAGCGCCATGCCCTTGCCGCGCCGCCATGCCCCGCCCGCTGCGCCATGCCCGCCCGCAGCAGCACGCTTGTCCCGCGCGAGTGGGCACCGTGGTTGGGTCTCGTGAGTGTTTATGCCGGTTAGAACCGGCACCAGCACTCACGAGGGCCCAGGAATACGCCAACGGCCGCCCCGAACGCGTCGGGACGGCCGTTGCTCGTGAGTCCGTGCTTACCGCCGCATGAAGGGCGGCACGTCCACATCGTCGTCGGTCGGGTCGTCGTGGACCGTCGTCGGGCGGCTCGGCAGGCCGCCCGTCGCCGAACCCGAACCGATCGGCGAATACCCGCGCGAGCCGCCGCCCGGCTGGGGCAGGCCGCCCGGCGGGGTGCCGGCGCCGGGCTGCGGCAGGCCCGACGCGGGCGTGCGCGGCGGGGCGACCGGGTAGCCGGAGCTGCCCGCCGGGGGCACCGGGGTGGCCCCGGTCTGCGGCGGGGTCTGCGCGGACGAACCGCCGCCGACCTGGCCGGCCGAGGCGGACGCGGTGCCGTTGCCCTGCTTGCCGCCGAACGCGGGCGGGTCGAGTTTCTTGTGGGTGGGCGCGCCGGCGTCGAAGCCGGCCGCGATCACCGTGACGCGGACCTCGTCGCCGAGGGAGTCGTCGATGATCGTCCCGAAGATGATGTTCGCGTCCGGGTGCGCCGATTCCTGCACGAGCGACGCGGCCTCGTTGATCTCGAACAGGCCGAGGTCCGAACCGCCCGCGATGGAGAGCAGCGCGCCGTGCGCCCCGTCCATCGACGCTTCCAGCAGCGGCGAGTTGATCGCCTTCTCCGCGGCCTGGATCGCCCGTCCCTCGCCGCGCGCGGAGCCGATGCCCATCAGCGCGGAGCCCGCGCCGGACATGACGCTCTTGACGTCGGCGAAGTCGAGGTTGATCAGGCCGGGCGTGGTGATCAGGTCGGTGATGCCCTGGACACCGGAGAGCAGCACCTCGTCGGCGGAGCGGAACGCGTCCATCAGGGACACGCCGATGTCGCCGAGCTGCAGCAGCCGGTCGTTCGGGATCACGATCAGCGTGTCGCATTCGTTGCGCAGCTGCTGGATGCCCTCCTCGGCCTGCTTGCCGCGGCGCTTGCCCTCGAAGGTGAACGGCCGGGTCACCACGCCGATCGTGAGCGCGCCGAGCTTGCGGGCGATCTGCGCGACGACCGGCGCGCCGCCGGTGCCGGTGCCGCCGCCCTCGCCCGCGGTCACGAACACCATGTCGGCGCCCTTGATGACCTCTTCGATCTCCTCGCGGTGGTCCTCGGCCGCCTTCTGCCCCACCTCGGGGGCGGCTCCGGCGCCGAGCCCGCGGGTCAGTTCCCGGCCGATGTCGAGCTTGACGTCGGCGTCGGACATGAGCAGTGCCTGCGCGTCGGTGTTCACCGCGATGAACTCGACACCCTTGAGGCCGACCTCGATCATCCGGTTCACGGCGTTCACGCCGCCGCCGCCGATGCCGACGACCTTGATCACCGCAAGGTAGTTGTGCGGGGGCGTCATCGGGTCCGCCTTCCTGATCGTGATGTGCACATGCCGCCCGCCGGGGCCGGAACCCTCAACCTCAACCCGAGAGTGAGAGTTATGTCAACCACCGGCGTCAAGGCAGGACGGTAGGCGCCGCGCAAGCTCTAATCCAGTAGCCACGCCGTGAGCGGCAAAGGTGTTTTGCCACAACGCGAAGCCGCGCGCAAGGCCGGAACCCGCCGCGAGGCCCGGCGCGCGGTCTGGTATGCGAGCGCGCCGGGTCCGGCGGAAGCGCTGCCCAGGCGCGAGATCCGCCGCTGCGCGGGCGCCGAAGCCGCCAGCTCCACCACCGCACCCCGGAAACCCGGCCGCACCCCGCCCGATCCGCTAGGCAGGCACGGAAGTCACCAGCACCACGTCGCCCGACGGCTTCCCCGACGGCGACCCGCCCGCCTGCTCCACGCTGATCGCGAACTGCCGCGCACCGGCCAGCCCGTCCGCCACCACCAGCGAGCCCGACGGCCCGCCCGGCAGCAGGCCCGCCGGGCGCGGGGCGAGGTCCGGGCCCATCAGCCACGCCTCGTACACCTGCCCGGCCCGGACCGGCGGCAGTCCGGACTGCATGAACATCACGCGGTCCAGCTTGCGCGAAACCACCACCGTGCCGCCGCCCCCGCGCGGCGACGCGACGTGTTCGGTCCGCGCGTCCGGCGCGGTGAGCAGTTCGGCCACCGGGAGGTAGCGGGCGCGCGCGGCGTCCAATTCGGACTGTGCGCTGTTCAGCTGGCTGCTGGTGTGCAGCGCGATCCCGCCGAACACGCCAGCGAGGGCGAGGCCGACGACGGCGGCCGCGGCGGCGAGCAGCATCGGCCAGCGGCGCGGGCCGCGCGGGCGCGGTTCGGCGGAGCCGGTCTTCGGCGGCAGCTGGCGGGTCGTGCGCATGTCCGCCAGCACCCGGTCCTTGAGCCCGGACGGCGGCTGGTCGTCCATCGCCGCGCCGAGCCGGGCCGCGGTCTCGCTCAGTTCCCGCACTTCCTGCGCGCAGGCCTCGCACTGGTCGAGGTGGCGGCGGAACTGGGCCCGCTCGACCTCCGAGAGCGCGTCGAGCGCGTACGCGCCGGCCAAGGTGTGCATGTCCGGACTGTTCACGCCGTCACCCCCAGGCAGTCGCGCAACCGGATCAGCCCGTCGCGCAGTCTGGTCTTGACCGTCCCCTGCGGCGTGTCCAGCACGTCGGCGACCTCGCGGTAGGTGTAGCCCTGGTAGTAGGCCAGGAGGACGGATTCCCGCTGGAGTTCGGTGAGCGTCTTCAGGCAGCGCCGCACCTGCGAGCGCTCCAGCCGGGTCGCGACGGATTCGGCGACCTCGTCGAACGGCCGCCCGCGCGCGGCCTCGAAGGTCGCTTTCCGCTCGCGTTCGGTGCTCGCCCGCGCGGACCGCACCCGGTCGACCGCGCGGCGGTGCGCCAGCGTCATCGCCCAGTTCAGGACGCTGCCCTTCCCCGGCGAGTAGCGCGTGGCGGTCTTCCACAGCTCCACCAGCACCTCCTGCGCCACCTCCTCGGACTGCGCGGGGTCCCGCACGATGCGGCGGACGAGCCCGTAAACGGGACCGGCGAGCTGATCGTAGAGCCGTTCGAAGGCGCGTTCGTCGCCCTTCGCGACCAGCGCCATCAGGTCCTCGGCGCTGGTCGCGGGCGCCGCGGAGAGCCGGTCCGCCGGGCGTGCGCTCTCATCCATGGAGGGCTCCTGCCGTGTTCTGTCCGGTCCGGGCGGCGAGCGGGGCCTTGCGCCGCCAGAGCGCGAGCCCGTGGCGGCGGATCAGCGCGGAGACGCGCTGCGGCTGCAACGGCCGGCCGAGCAGGAAGCGCGCGAGCGTGCGGATCCCGGCCGGTCGGCGGACTCCTCGCAGCGTAGCGGTCAGCGCGGCGTCGCCGCCGTGCCGCAGGACGACGGTCAGCGCCAGCAGCGCGTCCGGGCGCGGCAGGTGCATCCGGTACTCCCCCGCCGCCTCCTGGAACGGCGACACGTAGAACTCCTTGTCCGCCCGGACGTCTTCATCCGGCCGGAGCAGGTAGGCGTGCCTGCCGCCGTAGGTGTTGTGCACCTCGGCGACCACGCAGGCGAGTTCGCCGTCCGGCGTGTGGCACCAGTAGACAGTGATCGGGTTGAACACGTACCCCAGAACGCGCGCCGACGCGAGCATCGTCACCGGCCCGCCGCGCAGGTCCACTCCGCGGCGCGCGAGCCAAGCGTCCAGTTTGGACCGGATGTCGCCGGGTTCGTCGCGGCTGAAGTGGTCGCGGCCGTCGAAGCGCGCGAACGGCCGGAGCCACCACGGCAGCCGCGGCAGGTCGTCGAGATCGGTCCGCCACAGGTACATCCGGTGCACGAAGGAGTACGGCGGATCGGCCCGGCGGACGTGCGCGACGGTGGCGTCGTAGAGAGCGGTCACCAGCTCACCCCGAAACTGGCCGCGGCGCGGACGCCGGAGGTACAGCCGTCCTCGTGGAATCCCCAGCCTTGGTAAGCACCGGCGTACGCGACGATGCCGTCGTTCAATTCCGGCAGCCGTCTTTGCGCGGCCACGGATTCCGGCGTGTAAATCGGATGTTCGTAGGACATTTTCGCGGCCACCGCATTCGAATCGAGACCAACACTGGGGTTGAGGGTGACGGCATACGTCGTCGCTTCGTCGAGGCCCATCAAACGATTCAGGTCGTAAGTGACTTGCACAGCGCGCAGATCCGCCCCGCAGCCGGGCGTCCGGTAATTCCAGGAGGACCGGGCGGCAGGGACGGTCGGCAGCACCGCGGGATCGGTGTGCAGCCAGGCTTCATTGCGCGAATAACGGAAAGCGCCGAGCAGTTCCTGTTCCGCCGCAGTGGGATTCGGCAACAGCCGCAGCGCTTGGTCCGCATGCGTCGCGACCACGACCCGGTCGACCCGATGCGCGGTGTCGGCATCGTCGCGCACCTCGACCCCGCGCGCGGTCCGCCGCACCGCGCGAACCGGAGTGGACAGATGCACCGCGGTCAGCTGCTTGGCCGCCCGCTCGACATACTCCCGCGAACCGCCGACGACAGTCCGCCAGGCCGGCGAATTCCGCACCGTGAGCATTCCGTGATTGCGCAGGAATTCGAACAGATACCGCGCCGGATACCGCATCGTGTCGGTGCGGTCGGCGGACCACACCGTGGACACGAGCGGCAGCACGAAATGGTCCGCGAAATAGCGTGAATACCCGCCGATCGCCAGGAACGCGCCGAGCGGAACGTCACCCGCCTCCGGGCGCTCGAGCAGCCGTCCGGCGTGCCGGTGGAACCGCTTCACCTCGGCCAGCATGAGCAGATAGCGCGCGGACGCGGCGTTGCTCCGTTGCGCGAACAGCCCGGGCAGGCCCTTCGCCCCGGCGTACTGCAGGCCGCAGCCGTCGCAGCGGATGCTCATCGACATCTCGGTGTCGCGGGTGCGGACGCCGAGTTCGCCGAACAGCCGCAGCAGCGTCGGGTAGGTGCGCTCGTTGTGGACGAGGAACCCGGAATCGACGGCGACCGTCCCGCCGTGCGCGCTCGGCACGTCGTGGGTGTGGGCGTGGCCGCCGAGCCGGTCGTCGGCCTCGAACAGCAGAACCTCGTAGCGGCGCTGCAGCAGGTACGCGGCGGTGAGGCCGGCGACCCCGCTGCCGATGACAGCGATGCGTTGTCCCGTGGTGTGGTGCACGGAGGGGATTCGGAGCCGGAACCGGAACGGATGGGCGCCAATCCGCGCGGCCGCCGGTTCCGAATCCCTCGCATGCCGAACTCCGCAGCCCACCGCATCGCCGGCTTCGCCGAACGCGTCCTCGGCGGCCCGCTGCCGGTCGCCGTCCGCACCTGGGACGGGCACCGGGCCGGACCCGCCGGGCCGACTGTCGTCCTGAAAAACCGCCGCGCGCTCCGCTGGCTCCTGTACTCCCCCGGCGAGCTGGGCCTGGCCCGGGCTTACGTCTCCGGCGACCTGGACGTCGAAGGCGATCTCACCGAGGGCTTCCGCCGGGCCTGGGCTTACCGGCCGCGACTGTCCGCGCGGGACTTCGGCGAGGCACTCCGGCTGGCCGCCCGGCTCGGGGTGTTCGGCCTCCCGCCGAAACCGCCCGCCGAAGAAGCCCGCTTGCGCGGAAAACCGCACACGCTCGGCCGGGACCGCTCCGCGATCTCGCACCACTACGACCTTTCGAACGCCTTCTACCAGCTGCTGATGGACGATTCGATGGCCTACAGCTCGGGCTACTGGTCCGGAACCGCCGATCTCGCCCGCGCCCAGCACGACAAACTCGAACTGATCTGCCGCAAACTCGGCCTCCGCCCCGGGAAGCGCCTCCTCGACGTCGGCTGCGGCTGGGGCTCCCTGCTCGTGCACGCGGCGAAGCACCACGGCGTCGAGGCCGTCGGGGTCACGATCTCCGCCGAGCAGGTGCGGCACGGCAAAGCCCGGCTCGCGCAGCACGATCTGGACGACCGCGTCGAGGTCCGGCAGCAGGACTACCGGGAACTCGCCGGAGAATCCTTCGACGCCGTAGCGTCCGTCGAGATGGGCGAACACGTCGGCGAAGAGAACTACCCGACCTACGCCAGCACGTTGTTCCGCATGCTCAAACCGACCGGCCGACTGCTGCTGCAACAGATGTCGCGTGGAGCGGTCGCACCGGGCGGCGGCGCGTTCATCGAGCGCTACATCGCCCCCGACATGACCATGCGCCCGCTGAGCCGCACCCTCGGCCACCTCGAAGCCGCGGGCTTCGAAATCCGCGACGTGCACGCGTTGCGCGAGCACTACGTCCCGACCGTGCGAGCCTGGGCGGAAACTCTGGAGCGGCACTGGGACGAGGCCGTCGCGCTGCTCGGCGAGGCAGGCGCCCGGGTCTGGCGGCTTTACCTGGCCGGCGGCGCACTCGCCTTCGAGGAGAACCGCATGGGCATCGACCAGATCCTCGCCGTGCGGCCGGACGCGAACGGCCGCTCCGCGATGCCGTGGACGAGGGAGTGGGCATGATCGCGCTGCTCGGCCTCACCGCCGGAGCCACGCTGGCCGCGGTGACCCTGACGTTCGGCATCGCCCGCCTGCGCCGTCGCTACGACACCATCGACACCTTTTGGGGCTTGGGTTTCGCCCTTGTCGCCGTAGTCTCGTTCCCGTTCGGCACCGGCCCGCTCGCCCTGCGCCTGACCGTCGCCGCACTCACCGTCGTCTGGGGCGTGCGCCTGGCCGTCCACCTGCACCTGCGCAACCGCGGCAAGCCGGAAGACCCGCGCTACCAGCAGATCGCCGAACGCGCCGGCCCGAATCCGGGCGGCCGGATCTTCGTGCGGACCTACCTGCTGCAGGGCGTGGTCCTGTGGTTCGTCTCGCTGCCGGTGCAATTCGCCATGTCCGGCACGGGTTTCGGCGTTGCCGGCTGGCTGGGCGTGGCGGTCTGGCTGGCCGGGTTCGCCTTCGAAACCGTCGGCGACGAGCAGCTCCGCCGCTTCCGCGCGAACCCGGCGAACCAAGGCCAGGTCCTCGACACCGGCCTGTGGCGCTACACCCGGCATCCGAACTACTTCGGCGACGCCTGCGTCTGGTGGGGCCTGTACCTGCTGGCCTGCTCGACGTGGCCCGGCGCGGCGACGATCCTGTCTCCAGTCGCGATGACCTTCACCCTCGCGCGCGGCACCGGCAAGCCCATGCTGGAGAAAAGCCTGCGGCGATCCCGCCCCGGCTACGCCGACTACGTCGCCCGCACCAGCGGTTTCTTCCCGCTGCCGCCGAAAAAGCTCACTCCCCGATGAGCTGCCGCAGCAACGCGAGATGCCGGGAGGTCTCCCGCACCAAGTACTCGACCACCTCCGCGACCGTCACCAGCCGGTCGCCCGCGAACCCCACCGGATCGTCCAAGGACCGCTCCGCGAGAGCCTCCCGGCACAGCTCGACGTTGTCCCGATAAGCGCCGCGCACCTCCTCGATCGGCAGGTCGAGACCGACCTCGAACGCCGCGTCCCGCCTCGCTTCCAGCCGCTCGGCCCACCGCTGCGGCTGCCCGGCGACCAGGACGTCGTGCAGGGTGTTCTCCACCAGCGAGAGGTGCCACAGAATCCCTGCGGCGGTCATCAGCTCGCCGGGCCGATGGGCCTGCTCGTCGGTCAGCCCGGAGCATTTCCACGCCACGGTCGCGCGCAGCAGTTCGAGGTCGTCGACCAGCTGCGCGCGATCGAGGCTCACTCGCCGGTGAGACCGTCGGTCAGCTCGCGCAGCAGGTCAAGATGCCCGAGATGGCGCGCGGTCTCCTCGATCATGTGCGTGACGACCCACCGCACCGTGAGCGGTTTGTCCCCCTTGAACAGCACCGTGTCCTCGAACCCCCTCGCCGCGACGACCGCCCGGCACTGCTCGGCTTCGGCCTCGTAGTCGGCGATCAACTGCGTCATCGGCAGCTCCAAGGCGAGCCGGAACTCCGCGTCGCGATCGATTTCGAGCCGGTCCGCCCACTCGTCCGGCTGCCCGTCGAGCACGACGCGGAACCAGTAGTTCTCCACGAGGGTGAGATGGCACAAGATCCCGGCGATCGTGGTCAACTCGCTGGGCACGTGCGCGCGGCGGGCCTGCTCGTCGGTGAGCCCGGAGCATTTCCAGACGACGCTGGCGCGAAGGAAGTCGAGGAAGCCGGTGAGCTGGGTGCGCTCGTCCCCCGCCATCGGCGGTTCGGGACGTTCAGGAGCATCGGTCACGCCAAGCAGTGTGCCGCACCGGGCCACCGGTTTTCAGGATTTAGCTTGCGCGCAATGTAATTGCGCGCTACCTTCATAGGGCAAGCAGTTCCCGACCGCTTCGAAGGAGAACCCGATGCCCAGCCGCGACGCGACCACCCACTGGACCGGCGGACTGCAGAAAGGCAAGGGCGAGGTCACCCTCGACTCGTCGAACCTGGGCACCTACGAGGTGTCCTTCCCGACCCGCGCGGGCAATCCGGACGGCCGGACGAGCCCCGAGGAACTCATCGCCGCCGCCCACTCGAGCTGCCTGGCGATGAACCTTTCCGGAGTGCTGGAATCGCAGAATCTGGAAGCCGACTACATCGACGTCTCCGCCGAGGTGACGCTGGGCCCGGCCGAAGGAGGAGGCTTCGAAATCAGCGGAATCGCAGTCACCCTGCGCGCGAAACTGGACGGCGTCACCGCCGAGCAATTCGCCGAACTGGCCAACACCGCGGAAAAGACCTGCCCGGTTTCCAAAGCCCTTTCCGGCACCACCATCACCCTGGATGCCGCACTGGCCTGAGCGTTCCGTGAGGGGAACCCACACGGAATCAAATTTCCTCAGGGTTCCCCTCACGCCCAGCCCGCCGCGACGCTCCCCATGCCACGGCGGGTTTCTCAGCCCGCAACGACTCCACCGCAACAAAGCCCGTGAGAGACCCCCTCACAATTCAGATTCCCTCAGGGCCCCGTCCGCACCCGCCACGACCACCCACCCCACCACCCCAGCCGCGAAACACCCATCCCACCGCAGCCAACGCACCCAACCATCAAGGCACCCACCCCTCCCCCGCCCCCGATACAAAGCCAAAAACACGGCGCTGGGGTGCTTGTCAAGGCATCTTTCCCGCCTTGACAAGCACCCCAGCGCCGTAGTCACACTAAAAAATCGGGGTGCCCAGCCTCACCACTGGGCGCAATGTCGCCGCCAGGCGACGAGCCGCCCGACCTCACGAAAACGCAGCCACATTGACCTTAGCCCACTCCGCATAAGAAACCCCAGGCCGCCCCAGCAATTCCTCCACCACCCCAGTAGGCTCCTGCGGATTCCGAGTCGTATACGCATACATCCCCAGCAGCCACGAAGCAATCTCCTCCGGATACCCGGCCGCGACCCATTCCGCGACCTGCTCCTCCGGAGTCAACTCCACCAACGAAACCGGCTTCCCCAAAGCCTCCCCGATAGCCGCCACCATCTCCGCGAACGAAATCCCCTCGGGCCCGCTCAGCTCGTAAGTCCGCCCGACATGCCCGTCAGTGCTCAGCACATGCGCGGCCACCGCGGCGATATCCCCCAGATCGATCGGCGTCTGCGTAGCCCCCGGATAAGCGGACCGGACCTCCCCGCGCTCGCGGATCGACGGCGCCCACCCCAGCGAATTGTTCATGAAAGCCCCCGGGCGCACGAACGTCCGAGCGAACCCGGCCGCTTCCACCGCGGCCTCCACCGCCGCGTATTCGTGCCCGCTGGACGCCGGGTGCTCGTCTCCGATGCTCGCCCCGGACAGCGCGACCACCCGCCGGATCCCCGCCTCCCCGGCCAGCTCGCAAAACCGCGAAACAGTCCGCGCGTACGGAGCCAGATACACCGCCTCGACCCCGTCCAGCGCGGCCGGCAGCGTCGAGGGCTTGGCCAGCGACCCGACCACCACCTCGATCCCGTCCGGCAGCGCCGCCCGTTCCGGATCCACCGTCAGCGCCCGCACCGGAACCCCGCGAGCCACCAGCTCGTCGACCACCAGCCGTCCGACGTTGCCGGTCGCACCCGTCACCAGAACCGTCATGCCCCCACCTTCTCGTATGGCGTACGAACGAGGCCAGCGTACGGCATACGGGAAAGGCGTGCCACCGCGACGTCGTGAGCGGCGATCCCGGTTAGAACCGGGATCGCCGCTCACGAGGTGATGGTCGGCAGCTCCGGCGCGGAAACGTCGTAGATCTTCCCCTGCTGCGTCAGCAGCGCGGCCAGCACCTTCGCCTTGCGGTCGGTGTTCTCCGCGTTCCCCCACCGCACGGTCTTGCCGGTGGAGAGCGTGAACTCGACGCTCGCCGGGGTCTGCGCGGTGACCGTCGTGGTCTGCTTCGCCAGCTGCTCCGGCAGCACCCTGAGCACCGCCGTCACCGCGCGGGTGACCGGATCGTCCGCCGACACCTTCGGCAGCTTCAGCTCGGGCAGCCCGGCCGGCCGGGTCTTCACCGTCTTGAACACGACCCCGCCGCCGTCGACCAGATGCACCCCGTCGCCGCCGGGGCCGCTGTCGAAGAACGCGATCGCGGTCCGCTCGGTCACCGCGATCTCCAGCGTCGTCGGCCACGACCGGGACACCTCGACCGTCGCGATGCCCGGCATCTGGGCCACCCGGTCGCGGATCCCGTCGACGTCCGCGCGCAGCATCGGCTGCCCGGGCGGCACCGCGGCGGTCGCGCGGATCTGGTCCGCCGACACGGTTTTCGCGCCCTGCACCTCGATCGTCTTCACCGCGAGCAGCGAGCTGAAGAACAGCAGATACCCCAGCGCCGCCAGGGTGACCACGGTCAGCAGCGCCACCCAGCGGCGGCGGATCTCCTTGGCGCGGTTCGGCCGGGACTTCCGGGCGGCGGCGCGCGCCGAGCGGCCCGAACGCGCGGCGGTGCGGGCGCGGGTGCGCCGGCGCTCCTCCTCGCTCCGCCTGCCGCGGCGTTCCCGGGCCAGGGCAGCACGCTGTTCCTCGCCCGCGCGAGGCGCGGGCGAGCGGCGGCGCTGCCGGGTCCCGGTCATGCTCGGCCGGCCCTCCGGTCCAGCTCGGCCAGGATCTCCGGGCCCAGCTGCGTCACGTCGCCCGCGCCCATGGTGACCGCGAGGTCGCCCGGCCGGACGAGGTCCGCGACCAGGCCCGCGGCCACGTCGAAGGCGGGCTGGTAGTGCACCGGCACGGTGACGCGGTCGGCGATCAGCGCGCCGGTCACGCCCGGCACCGGCTCCTCGCGCGCGCCGAACACGTCGAGCACCACGACCTCGTCCGCCAGCGACAACGCCTCGGCGAACTCGGCGGCGAAGGTCTGCGTGCGCGAGTACAGGTGCGGCTGGAACACCACGACGACCCGTCCGCTGCCCGCGGCCGTGCGCACCGCGCGCAGCTGCGCGGCGACCTCGGTCGGGTGGTGCGCGTAGTCGTCGTACACCCGGACGTCGCCCGCGCGGCCCTTGAACTCGAACCGCCGGCGCACCCCGCCGAACGCGGCGAGCCCGGCGGCCATGCCGTCCAGCGGCGCGCCGAGTTCGAGCCCGGCGAGCAGCGCGGCGACCGCGTTGAGCGCCATGTGCTCCCCCGGCACCGCGACGCGCAGGTCGTGTTCTTCGCCGTCCAGCGCGATCCGCACGACGCCGCCGTCCGGCGCGGGCGTGTAGTCCAGCACCCGCACGTCGCCTTCACCGGAAGCGGCCCGGCCGTAGCGCCGCACCCGCACGCCCGCCGCGGCGGCCTCGTCGCCCAGCCGCGCCGCGCCCTCGTCGTCCGCGCACACGATCAGCAGCCCGCCCGGCTCGATCTGGCCGACGAAGTCGCTGAACACCTTCACGTACGCCTCGGCGGTGCCGTGGTGGTCGAGGTGATCGGGCTCGACGTTCGTCACCACCGCCACCGACGGCGTGTAGGTGAGGAAGGAACCGTCGCTCTCGTCGGCCTCCGCGACGAACACGCCGCCCTCGCCGTGGTGCGCGTTGGCCCCGGATTCGTTGAGGTCGCCGCCGATCGCGAACGACGGGTCCATCCGGCAGTTCTGCAGCGCCACGGTGAGCATCGACGTCGTCGACGTCTTGCCGTGCGTTCCGGCGATGCACGCGACGCGGTGCCCGGCCATCAGCCCGGCCAGCGCCTGCGCGCGGTGCAGCACCGGGATGCCGCGTTCGCGGGCCGCGGCGAGTTCCGGATTGGTCTCCTTGATCGCGGTGGACACCACGACGGCCGACGGCGGTTCGGCCAGCTCGGCGAGGTTGTCCGCGGTCTGGCCGACGAACAGCGTCGCGCCCTGCGCGCGCAGCGAAAGCAGCGCGCGCGACTCCTTGGCGTCCGACCCGGACACGGCCGCGCCGCGGGCGAGCAGGATCCGCGCGATGCCGGACATCCCGGCCCCGCCGATCCCGATCAGGTGCGCGCGGCGCAGCTGCTCGGGCAGTTCGGGCGAATCAGGCACCGGCGGCCTCCAAAACGATGCGGGCGAGGGTCTCGTCGGCTTCCCGGTGGCCGAGCCCGACGGCGGCCGCGCTCATCCGCGCGACCCGGCCGGCGTCGGTCACCAGCGGGATCACCAGGTCGGCGACCTTCGCCGCGGTGAGGTCGGCGTCGGCGACCATCAGCGCCGCGCCGGCGTCGACCGCGGGCTGGGCGTTGACCGCCTGCTCGCCGTTGCCGTGCGGCAGCGGCACGAACACCGCGGGCAGCCCGACCGCGGACACCTCGGCCGCGGTCATCGCGCCGGACCGGCACACCACCGCGTCCGCCGCGGCGTAGGCCAGGTCCATCCGCTCCAGGTACGGCACCGGCACGTACGGCGGGCGGCCGGGAAACTCTTGCACCGCAAGGGAATTCTTCGGCCCGTGCGCGTGCAGCACGCCGACGCCGGCCTCGGCGAAGTCCTTGGCCGCGCCGGACACCGCGGAGTTGATCGACGCCGCGCCCTGCGAACCGCCGAACACCAGCAGCGTCGGCGCGTCCGGGTCCAGCCCGAAGAATTCGCGGGCCTCGGCGCGCAGCGCGGCCCGGTCCAGCGACGTGATCGAGCGGCGCAGCGGAATGCCGACCACCTCGGCCTTCGGCAGCGGCGTGCCCGGCACCGCGACCGCGACGCGGGACGCGAACCGGGCGCCGACCTTGTTGGCCAGCCCGGCCGATTTGTTCGCCTCGTGCACCACGATCGGCACGCGGCCGCGCGCGGCGAGGTACGCCGGCAGCGCGACGTAGCCGCCGAAGCCGACCACGACGTCCGCGCGCACCCGGTCGAGCACCTCGCGGGTGCGGCGGACCGAATCGCGCACCTTCAGCGGCAGCCGGAGCAGCTCCGGCGTCGGCTTGCGCGGCATCGGGACCGGCGGGATCAGCTCCAGCGGGTACCCGCGCGCGGGCACGAGCTTGTTCTCCAGTCCGCGTTCCGTGCCGAGGGCGACCACCTCGGCGTCCGGGCGCAGCCGCTTCACGGCGTCCGCCAGCGCGAGCGCGGGCTCGATGTGCCCGGCGGTGCCCCCGCCGGCGACCACGACGACCGGCGCCCGGCCCGCTGCCGGCCGCTGCGTTCCCTTGACGGGCTTGCTCACCGATGACCTCTCCGGTTCGCGGTGCTCCGGGCACCGCGGTTCGCTGTACTCCGCCGCGCCGACCGGCGGCGTTCCTGTGCCGGTGCGGGCCTTGCCGCACGCGGCGCCGGCCGGGCCGCCTTCGTCCCGTTCCCCGCGCCGCGCGTTCCCTTGCGGGAGGACGGCGGGCGGTACGGATCGGGCGCGGGCAGCCGCAGCAGGCGTCCGAATTTACCCGGCCCGTGCGAGCGCAGCGCGGCCACCGCCTCGGGTTCGTGCCGCGCGGCGTTGGCCAGCACGCCCATGATGAGCATGGTGATCACGAGCGACGTGCCGCCGTAGGAGATCAGCGGCAGCGTGACGCCGGTGACCGGCAGCAGCCCGACCACGTAGCCGATGTTGATCGCCGCCTGCGCGACGAGGAACACCGTCAGCGTGCCCGCGACGATCCGGATCCACGGGTCGATGTTGCGGGTGGCGATGCGCAGGCCGACCACGGCCACGCCGGCGAACAGCGCCAGCACGACCGCGCAGCCCACGAAGCCCAGTTCCTCGCCGATCAGCGCGAAGATGAAGTCGTTCTGCACGTTCGGCAGGTAGCCCCAGTTCGACGCGCCCTGCCCGAGCCCCTTGCCGAACAGCCCGCCGTCGGCGAGCGCCAGCTTGGCCTGGTTGGCCTGGAACCCCTCGGCCGAGGTGTCCGCGTCCGGCGACAGGAACGACATCACCCGGGCGAGCCGGTAGGGCGCGATGATCGCCAGCACCAGCACGCCGCTCAGGCCGCCGGCCAGGATCACCCCGAAGAGCCGTTTCGGCGCGCCGGCGAACCACAGCAGGCCGAGCAGCACCACCGCGAGCGTGATCGTGCCGCCGAGGTCGGGCTGCAGCATCACGAGCGCGAACATCAGCAGCGCCACCGGCACCACCGGGACCAGCAGATGCCGCCACTGGTGCAGCACGTTGTACTTGATCACCAGGATGTGCGCGCCCCAGAAGGCCAGCGCCACCTTCGCCGCCTCGACCGGCTGGAAGGTGAACACGCCGAGCTTGAACCAGCCCTGCGAGCCGTTCACCGTCGACCCGAGCGGCGTCAGCACGAGCAGCAGCAGGCCCAGGCACGCGACGGTCATCGTCGCCGACATCCGGCGCACGCGTTCGAGCCGGACCCGCAGGCCGATCCAGAACACGATCCCGCCGATCGCGACGAACATCAGGTGCCGGAAGAACAGCGAGTACACGCCGCTGCCAGTCTTCGGGTTGTAGGAGGCCACCGAGGACGCGGACAGCACCATCACCGCGCCGATCACGGTCAGGATGCCGGTCAGCGCGAGGACCAGGTGGAACGACGCCAGCGGCCGGGACAGCCACGCGGTCAGCGCGGTGCGGAGCGCGACGAACGGGCTTTCCTTGCGGACGCGCCGCGGCCGGGGCTTGTCTCCGTCAACGACCGTCATCCGCCGCCCCCGCCGCGCCTCCGGCCAGCGCACGCACCGCGGCTTCGAACGCGTCGCCGCGCGCTCCGTAGCCGCCGAACATGTCCAGCGAGGCGGCGGCGGGCGCGAGAAGCACCACGTCACCAGGACGAGCCAGGGCGCTGGCCGCATTCACCGCCGCAGTCATGGGCTCATCGTCACCCGGAAGGAGGCGGTTGCACGGGACATCCGGCGCGTGTCGCGCGAGAGCGGCTTCGATCACGGGGGCGTCGGCGCCGAGCAGGACGGCCGCGCGCAGCCGTCCGGCGACCGCCGCGACCAGGTCGTCCACCGACGCGCCCTTGAGCTGCCCGCCGGCGATCCAGACCACGCTTTCGTGCGCGAGCAGCGAGCCGAGCGCGGCGTGCGGGTTGGTGGCCTTCGAGTCGTTGACGTACCGGACGCCGCCGATCTCGGCGACCTCCACCGCGCGGTGCGGCGCGGGCTCGTACGCGCGCAGCCCCGCGCGGACCGCCGCCGGCGTCACGCCGTGCGCGCGGGCCAGCGCGGCCGCGGCGAGCGCGTTCGCGAGGTTGTGCGGTCCGGCCGGGCGGACGTCGGCGATCTCGGCCAGCTCCTCCGCGCTCGCCTCCGGGTCGGCCCCGAAAGCGCGGTCCACCAGCAGGTCCTCGACCAGGCCCAGCTCCCCGGGCCGCGGGGTGTCGAGCACGAACCCGATCCGCCGGGCGGCCTCGGGCGCGTGGTCCTCGGCGATCCGCGTGGACCACGGGTCGTCGACGTTGTGCACGACGGTGCGCGAACGTTCGTGCACGCGGCCCTTCGCGGCGGCGTACTCCTCCATCGAACCGTGCCAGTCGAGGTGGTCCTCGGCGAGGTTCAGCACCACCGACGCGTCCGGCGCGATCGTGGACGACCAGTGCAGCTGGAAGCTCGACAGCTCGACGGCCAGCACCTGATGCCCGCCGCGCACCGCGTCGAGCACCGGGTAGCCGACGTTGCCGCAGGCCACCGCGTCCGAGCCGGCCGCGCGCAGGATCGACTCCAGCATCCCGACCGTGGTCGTCTTGCCGTTCGTGCCGGTGATCACCAGCCACGCGGGCGGATGCTCGCGCAGCCGCCCGATCCGCCAGGCCAGCTCGACGTCGCCGATCACCTCGACGCCCGCCGCGGCCGCCGCGACCAGCAGCGGCGACGTCGGCCGCCAGCCCGGGCTGGTCACCACGAGCGCGGTGTCCGCGGGCGGTGCGGTCAGGCCCGGGACCAGCTCGGCGTCCAGGTCCCCCAGCTCGGCGAGCCGGTCGGCGTCGCCGTCCGTCACCGTGACCCGCGCGCCCAGCTCGCGCAGCACCGGGACCACCGACTTCCCGGTGACTCCCGCGCCCGCGACCAGAACGTGTTCGCCGTCCAGCTCCACCCGACCTTCTTCCCCTCCGCCACCCTCAACGGTGGCGCTGCGCGCCGCTGGTTTCACCTAGCTCCCGAAGTTGAGCTGCTCGCTGTAGAACAGCCCGAGGCCGAACATGCAGCAGATCGCCGAGAGCAGCCAGAACCGGATGATCACCGTGGTCTCCGCCCACCCGGCCAGCTCGAAGTGGTGGTGGAACGGGGCCATCCGGAACAGCCGCCGCCGCGTCGTGCGGAAGACCGCGATCTGCGTGACCACCGAGATCATCTCGACCATGAACAGGCCGCCGATGACGATCGCGAGCAGTTCGGTGCGGGTGGTCATGGACAGCCCGGCGACGAGGCCGCCGAGGGCGAGCGAACCGGTGTCGCCCATGAAGATCTTCGCCGGCGCGGCGTTCCACCACAGGAACCCGATGCAGGCCCCGGTGGCCGCGGCCGCGACGACCGCGAGGTCGAGCGGGTCGCGCACGTCGTAGCAGGCCGGCAGCGGCTGGGTCGAGCAGGAGAGCCGCGCCTGCCAGAACGAGATGACCACGTAGGTGGCGAGCACCATCGCCGCCGCGCCGCCGGCCAGTCCGTCGAGGCCGTCGGTGAAGTTCACCGCGTTCGACCAGCCGGAGATGACGATGTAGCAGAAGATCACGAACACGACCGACGGGAACGTGATCAGCGCCAGGTCGCGGACGTAGGACAGGCTCTGCGACGCCGGGGTCAGCCCCTGGGCGTCCTTGAACTGCAGCGACAGCACCGCGAACAGGACGGTCACCACGAGCTGCCCGACCAGCTTCGCGGTCTTGTTCAGCCCGAGGTTGCGCTGCTTGCGGATCTTGATGAAGTCGTCGAGGAAGCCGACCACGCCGAGCCCGACCGCGAGCATCAGCACGAGCAGGCCGGACGCCGAGGGGGCGGCCGCGCGCGAATTGCCGATCCAGGTGATCAGGTGCGCGACGAAGTAGCCGGCCACCATCGCGATGATGATCGCGACGCCGCCCATGGTCGGCGTGCCGCGCTTCGACTTGTGCCCCTGCGGGCCTTCCTCGCGGATCTCCTGGCCGAAGCCCTGCCGCGAGAAGACCCGGATGAGGTAGGGCGTGAGCAGGATCGAGACCAGCAGACCCGCCGCGGCCGCGATCATGATGTTGATCACGCGTGACCACCGTTCGAGCGTTCGGAGTTCGAGGAGGGGGAAGTCCCGGGATCGGCCAGCAGCGCCTCGGCCACCCGCCAGAGACCGGCGGCCTTGGACGCCTTGACCAGCACCACGTCCCCGGGACGGAGCTGATCATGCAGCACGCCGACGGCGGCCTCGACATCGGGTACCAGCACCGACTCCTCGCCCCAGGAACCCTCCTGCAGCGCGCCCTGGTGCATGGCGGCGGCGTCCTGGCCGACCACGACGAGCTTCTCGATGTTGAGCCGGACGACGAGCCTGCCGATCGCATCGTGCGCGGCGACCGAGTCCTCGCCCAGCTCGCCCATCACGCCGAGCACCGCCCACGCGCGGCGGCCCGACCGGCTCATCGAGGCCAGCGCCTTCAGCCCGGCCCGGACCGATTCCGGGTTGGCGTTGTACGAGTCGTTGAGGATCGTGACGCCGTCCGCGCGGGTGGTCACCTCCATCCGGCGCTCCGAGCGCCGCTGCAGCGACGACAGCCGCCGCGCGATCTCCTCGGTGGTCGCGCCGAGTTCGCGCGCGATGGCGGCGGCCGACAGCGCGTTGCCGACGTGGTGCTCGCCGTGCAGCGGCAGCGTCACCGGGGCCTCGCCCTCGGGCGTGATCAGCCGGAACGACGGGCGGGCCTCGTCGTCGACGGTGATGTCGGCGGCCCGGACCTGCGCCCCGGCCGACTCCCCCACGCCCACGACGCGGGCCTTGGTGCGGCTCGCCATGGCCGCGACCAGCGGATCGTCCAGGTTCAGCACCGCGAGGCCGTCTTCCGGCAGCGCCTCGACCAGCTCGCCCTTCGCCTTCGCGATGCCCTCGCGCGAGCCGAACTCGCCGACGTGCGCGCTGCCGACGTTGAGCACCGCGCCGATCCGCGGCGGCGTCGTCTCGGCGGCCGCGGCGATGTGCCCGACCCCGCGCGCGGACATCTCCAGCACGAGGAACTTGGTCGAGGCGTCGGCGCGCAGCGCGGTCCACGGGTGGCCCAGTTCGCTGTTGAACGACCCGGGCGGCGCGACCGTCGGGCCCATCGGCTCGATGAGCTGCGCGATGACGTCCTTGGTCGAGGTCTTGCCGGACGAACCGGTGACGCCGACGACGGTCAGCCCGCCCGCCGCCAGCCGGTCCACCACGTGCCGGGCCAGCTTGGCCAGCGCGGCCAGCACGGCGGCGCCGGAGCCGTCGGTGTCGCCGGCCAGCGCGACCGACCGGGAGTTGGCCTGTCCCGGCGGCAGCGGCGGCACGACGATCGCCGGGGCGTCGACCTCCCGCGCGGCCAGCACGCCGACCGCGCCGGCCTCGACCGCCTTCGCGGCGAAGTCGTGCCCGTCGACGCGTTCGCCGGGCAGGGCGAGGAACAGCCCGCCCGGGCCCAGCTTGCGGGTGTCGAATTCGACGCTGCCGGTCACGACAGCGGATCCGTCGGTGCGGTGCAGCCTGCCGCCGACGACGTCGGCGATCTCGGCCAGGCTCAGCTCGATCACGCGGTCACCTCGAGACGCTTGCGGATGGCGGCCTCCAGCTCGTCCCGGTCGGAGAACGGGTGCACCACACCCTGGGCCTCCTGGCCGGTCTCGTGGCCCTTGCCTGCGATGAGGACGATGTCGCCCGGCCCGGCGACCGACACCGCGTGCGCGATCGCCTCGCGCCGGTCGCCGATCTCCAGCACCTCGCCGCCCGCCGCGGGCCCGACGGCGCGGGCCCCGGCCAGCATCGCGGCGCGGATCGCGGCCGGGTCCTCCGAGCGCGGGTTGTCGTCGGTGACGATCAGGAGATCGCTGCGGCGCGCCGCGGCCTCGCCCATCATCGGGCGCTTCGCGGTGTCGCGGTCGCCGCCGCAGCCGAGCACGGTGATGATCCGGCCGTCGGTGCGGGCGCGCAGGGCGTCGAGGCCCTGGGCCACCGCGGCCGGCTTGTGCGCGTAGTCGACCACCGCGGTGAAGTCCTGGCCGAGGTACACCCGCTCCATCCGGCCGGGCACCTCCACCGCGGCGAGCCCGGCGACGATGTCGTCCGCTTCGATGCCCGCGCTGTCCAGGATCGCCGCCGCGAGGACGGCGTTGGCGACGTTGAACGTGCCGGGCAGCGGGATCTTCGCCGCGCGGCTGAGCCCGTCCGGGCCGAGCAGCGTGAAGGTCTGCTCGCCGGCCGGGGTGGCTTCGATGTCGGCGGCCCGCCACAGCGCGTCGGTCCCGGCCTCGATCGAGACGGTCACCGTCTGCGGAGTGAGCAGCGCCTGCCCCCACGCGCTGTCGACCACGACGACCTCGGTGGTGGACCGGCCGTCGAACAGCAGGGACTTGGCGGCGAAGTACTCCTCCATGTCCTTGTGGAAGTCGAGGTGGTCCTGCGACAGGTTGGTGAACGCGCCCACCGCGAACCGGGTGCCGTTGACCCGGCCGAGCGCCAGCGCGTGGCTGGAGACCTCCATCGGCACGTGCGTGACGCCGCGTTCCAGCATCACCGCGAGCAGCGCCTGCAGGTCCGGGGCCTCCGGCGTGGTGAACCCGCTGGCGAGCCGCTCGCCGCCGATCCGGGTCTCGACCGTGCCGATCAGGCCGGTGGCGCGCCCGGCGGCGCGCAGGCCGGAGTCGACCAGGTAGGACGTCGTGGTCTTGCCGGAGGTGCCGGTGACGCCGAGGACGGACAGGTGCAGCGACGGCTCGCCGTAGATCCACGCGGCGATCTCGCCGAGCGCGGCGCGCGGGTCCGGGTGCACGAGGACGGGCACCGGCGCGTCGCGCAGCGCGGGCCGGTCGGCTCCGCTCGGGTCGGTCAGGACGGCCGCGGCTCCGGCGGCGAGGGCCTGCTCGCTGAAGTCGGCTCCGTGCGCGCGGGCGCCGGGGAGGCCGGCGAACAGGTCGCCGGGGAGCACGTGCTGCGCGCGCAGCGTGGCGCCGGTGACGGTGAGGTCGGCGGCCTCGGGACGGTCGGCGATGAGCCGGGCTCCCGCACGGGCGAGCAGAGTGGCCAGCGGGACCGGGTCGATCCGGGCCGGCCGGGGCGGCGCGGCGGCCGCTTTGGCCGGGCTGTCCGGCAGCGACGCGGCAGCGGGCCCGCTTCGGGGCTGGGACGAGGACACGGACACGCCGGAGAGGTTACCGAGGCCGGATCCGGGTGACCCAACGCGGTACGGCGAACGCGCGCCCCCGCCCCGGGTGTGGTAGGCGAGGCGGGCAAGATCGTTGCGGCGCAACCCTTTCCCCGGCCCGGGACCGGCCCGTGTGGACGATCGGCGCGGGGTTCGCCGCTTCGGCGCTTCGAGCACGGCCGGACGCGAACGCGGCATGCCCGGCGGGCAACGAAGCCGGAGCCCCCGGATCCTCGTGTCCCGCAAAGAAAACGAGTCCCCCGCGTCGGCCGGAACGCGACCCGGTGCTCCAGCTCAGCAGCCGCCTGTGCCGCAACTGCGGGCGCCCCGAACGCGTCGTCCGGGACGCCCGCGCTGCTGCCGGAAAAAAATCAGGGCAGGACCAGGGGAACGACCGGGGCCGGGCCGTCCGACAGCGGGATCTGGTAGCGCTGCGACAGGTACGACGCGACGGTGTGGAACAGCGGTCCCGCGGAGTGGCCGAAGCCCGAGGGCAGCGTGGTGTCCGGCGCGTCGAGCCGGATGCCGACCACGAAGCGCGGGTGGTCGGCGGGCAGGATGCCGGCGAAGGTGATGTTCGCCAGGCTCGAGCTGTAGGCCTTGGTGCGCGGGTCGATCTGCTGGCCGGTGCCGGTCTTGCCGGAGACCTGGTAGCCCTCCAGCCCGGCCGAGGGCGCGGTGCCCGCGTTCGGGCTCTTCGCGTTCTGCACCACCGCGCGCAGCATGTCCCGCACCGTCTTCGCGGTTTCCGGGCTGACCACGCGCTCGGTCTTCGGCGGCGCTTCCGGCGTCACGGTGCCGTCCGGGTTCTTCTTCGCCTTCACGATCCGCGGTTCGACGCGCAGGCCGTCGTTGGCGATCGCCTGGTACATCCCGGCCATCTGCACCACGGTCATCGACAGGCCCTGCCCGATCGGCAGGTTGCCGAACGTGGACGCCGACCAGTCCTCGCGCGGCGGGACGTACCCGGAGCTCTCGCCGGGGAGGCCGATGCCGGTCTTCTGCCCGATGCCGAACTTCTTCAGCAGCTCGAGGTACCGGTCCGGGCCGACCTGCTGCGCGAGTTCCAGCGTGCCGACGTTGGAGGACTTCGCGAACACGCCGGTGGTGGTGAACGTCTGCGTGCCGTGCTGCCACGCGTCGTGCACCGTCCGGTCGGCGACCTTGATCGAGCCCGGCACCTGCAGCGTCGAGGTCGGCGTGGCGATCTTCTCGTCGATCGCCGCGGTCGCGGTGACCACCTTGTTCACCGAACCGGGTTCGTACGGCGTGGTGACCGGCCGGTTGTTGAGCAGGTCGGGCTTGAGCGTGGACGGGTCGTTCGGGTTGAACGTGCTGGAGTCGGCCAGCGCGTACACCTCGCCCGTCTTCGCGTCCATGATGACCGCCTGGCCGCCCTTGGCGTTCGCCTTCGCCACGTAGTCGCTCAGCTGGCGCTGCAGTTCGAACTGCAGGTCGGAATCTATGGTCAGCTGGAGATCGGAGCCCGGGACGGCGGCGGTGAGCACGTGCTCGGTGCCCGGCAGGTACAGGTTGTCGTTGCCGTTCTGGGTGTTCACGATCTCGCGGCCGGGCGTGCCGGCCAGGTCCGCGTCGCGCGATTTCTCCAGCCCGACCACGCCGTGCAGGTTGTGCTTCGACACGTCGGGGTCGTCCATCCGCCAGTTCGACAGGCCGACGATGTTCGACGCGAGCGTGTCGCCCGGGTACTCGCGCTTGGCGCGCTTCTCCACGCTGATCCACGCGTACTTCTTGACGATCTGGTCGGCCACCGACGGCTCGACGTTGTCGACGAGGTAGGTGAAGGACTGCTGTTTGTGCAGCAGCGCCAGCTGTTCGGCCTCGGTCGTGAGGTGCGGGACCTTCTGCGCGATCAGCTTCGCCGCGCCGGCGACCTCGGTTTCGAAGGTGCGGCCCTTGTCCGGGTACTTCTTCGCGTACTCGTCCATCGTCTTGTGCAGCGCCCGCAGGTTCACCGACAGCGTGCGGGTTTCCACGCTGAACGCCAGTTTCGCCCCGTTGCGGTCCACAATGGACCCGCGCTGCGCGGGGATGTCGATGGTGAGCGTGCGCTGCCGTTCGGCCGCCGCGGACAGCGCGGGGGCCTCGAACCACTGCACCTGCACCAGTTTCGCGCCCGCCACCACCATCAGCACCACGAGCATGATGCGCACCGCGGAAAACCGGCTGCGCTGCCCGCCGTTGCCCCGTTTCGCGACCGCGCGGCGGGTGCCCGCGGCGTAAGTCCGCCGCGCGCTGCCCGCCGCCCGGGAACGGCTGTTGCCGCCTGCCGCCATCACTGTCCTCCCGCGGTCCCCGCCGTCACGTCGCCTTCGATGCCGCCCTCCGGCGGAGCGACCGGCTGCTGCGCCGGGGGCGCGACCGGTTCCTGCTGCTCGTCCGGCTCGGCCTTCTTCGGTTCGCCGACGACGGTCGTCTTGCCGTCCTTGCCGACGACGATGCGCGCCGGGTCGCCGCCGGGCACCATGCCCAGCTGCTTGGCCGCGGGCGCGAGCGACGCCGGCGACTGGGCCTTCGCGACCTCGCGCTCCAGCCGGTCCTTCGTCTCCATCAGCGAAGCGCTGTCCGTGCGCAGTTTTTCGAGCCGGTAGGAATCGGCGATCGCCTGCGTGGTGAACCACAGCGTCGCGGCGACCCCGACCGCCAGCAGCCCCATCATCACGAGCACGAACGACGCGCGCGACCGCGGCCAGCGCAGCTTGAACCGCGCGCGCACGGTCTTCGTCTCGACGGTTTCCGGTTCCGCCACCGGCTTTTTCGGCGCGCGCTGCCGCAGCAGGTCGGCCCGCTGCGCCCGCCGGGCGTAGGCCCGCTCGGCCGCCGTCGTGCGCCGCCGTGCCGGGGCATCCGTCTCGGCGACGGTGTTCCGCGGTGCCCGCTCCGCAGCGGTCGACGACGAGCGGCGGGACTTCGTAGGTGCGGTCATCGCGGCTCTCCGATCCGTTGTGCTGCGCGCAGCCGCACCGAGGCGGCCCGCGGGTTGTGCTCGATCTCGCTCTCGCCGGCTTTCTCCGCTCCCCGGGTGAGGAGCTTCAGTTCCGGCCCGTGCCCGGGCAGTTCGACCGGAAGCCCTTCCGGCGTCCGGGATTTCGCCCGTTCCGCGAGCGCCTGCTTGACCAGCCGGTCCTCGAGGGACTGGTAGGACTCGACGACGATCCGGCCGTTCATCGCCAGCGCGCCCAGCGCCGCGGGCATCGCCCGGCGCAGCACTTCCAGCTCGCCGTTGACCTCGATCCGCAGCGCCTGGAAGGTGCGCTTCGCCGGATGCCCGCCGGTGCGCCTGCTCGCCGCGGGCACCGCGGAATAGAGCAGTTCGACCAGCCGGCCGCTGCGGGTGAACGGTTCCTTCTCCCGCTCCGCCACCACGGCGCGGACGATCCGCTGCGCGAAGCGCTCTTCGCCGTAGTCGCGCAGGATCCGGATCAGCTCGCCGGGCGCGTAGGTGTTGAGCACGTCGGCCGCGGTGAACCCGGTGGTCGGGTCCATCCGCATGTCCAGCGGCGCGTCCTGCGAGTAGGCGAACCCGCGTTCGGCGCGGTCGAGCTGCATCGAGGAGACGCCGAGGTCGAACAGGATTCCGTCCACTCGGGACAGTCCCAGCCCGGCCACCGCTTCGGGCAGCCCGTCGTAGACCGTGTGCACGAGGTCGACGCGGTCGCCGTGCCGCGCGAGCCGCTCCGCGGAGCGCTCGAGCGCGGCGGGATCGCGGTCCAGGCCGATCAGCCGGAGCCGGGGGAACGCGGTCAGCAGCGCGTCGGAGTGGCCGCCGAGGCCGACGGTCGCGTCGACCAAGACGGCGTCGCGCCCTTCCAGCGCGGGGGCGAACAGCTCGACGATGCGGTCCAGCAGCACCGGAACGTGCTCGGCTGCGTCCGTCATGTCCTCCCCCTTTCTGCCGCGTGCGTAACCGGGGAAGATGCGGCGGATGCCGTCAGGTCCCTGCCCGCCCGCTTGCTGACCTGGCACCGGGGAAGGTGCGCCAGGGTCAATGAGCGGACAGAGGCCTCACGGCATCCGCGTCGAACGGCGTACCCGCGTCCCCCGACGACGCAGGTGCGCCCGGGGCGTCCCCTAGAAGACGCCCGGCAGTACTTCCTCCCGAGCCTGTGCGTAGCTGTCCTCGTGTTCGTCCAGGTAGCCCTGCCACGCCTGGGCGTCCCAGATCTCGAGCCGGGTGATCGCGCCGATCACCACGCACTCCTTGTTGAGCCCCGCGTACCGGCGCAGCTCCGGCGCGATGGCGACGCGCCCTTGCCCGTCCGGACGCTGCTCGTCCGTCCCGGCGAACAGGTAGCGCTGGTAGGCCCGCACCGCCTCGTTCGTGAACGGGGCTTCGGCGACCTTCCTGGCCATCTGCTCGAACTCGGCACGGGGGAAGACGAAGAGGCAGTGGTCCTGCCCCTTGGTGACCATCAGCCCGCCGGCCAAGGCTTCGCGGAACTTCGCGGGCAGCGTGAGCCGCCCTTTGTCGTCCAGCTTCGGGGTGTGGGTGCCGAGGAACACCGGCCTCCACCTCCCTACCGGATCCGGTTGGCTCCCCGCCCGGTTCCGGCTCGGGGGCTCCCTTCCGCCCCACTGCGCACCACCGTACCCCACTTTTCACCACAGTCAACGCGTCCCGGGGCCGTGCCACTCCGTCGGGTGGCGCGTTTGCGCAGGTCACGGAGGTGGGTCCAGGTGGGGGCTCGGTGGGGGGACCGTGGCGAAGATCCCCCGCACCGGGGTCTGCCGCAACCTCGGAAGGCCTGAAACGTCCGCGTTTCGGCAGCGCGGGGACCAGGAGTGAGGACTGGTGGGGGAACCGGTGGGGGCCGGTGGGGAGGCGGGTGGAGCGGGGTGGGGAGCCGCGGTGGGGCCGGGTGGGGAACCGCAGTGGGGGCCGGTGGGACCGCTGGCGCGGCACCCGGTGGGGCTGGGTGGGGAACCGCGGTGGGGCCGAGTGGGGAACCGTCCGCTTGCGGCGCCGGCGCCGTCCACTTCGGACGGGGTCAGCCGGGAACCAGCTCCATCACCCGCTCGGCCAGCCGGGCACTGTCCACGGGGGACACCGTCACCCATTCCGCTCCGCCGCGCCCCGGCGAGCACACCGCGGAATAGGCCCCGGCGTCCGTGTCGAACCACGTCAGCCCGCCGGCGCGGGCCAGTTTGCCCGCGCGGTCGCGGACGTGGACGGTGAACTGGCCCGCCGCGTACACCGGCCGGGACTGGATCGCCCGCAGCTCCTCCCCCTGCGCGCCGCCGGGCGGCTCCCCCGCCGCGGGCAGCCGGACGCCGTAGCCGGGACCGGCCGACAGTTCGGGCAGCACGTCGACGATCGCCGACGCGAGTTCGCTCTCTCCGATGTCGCGCACGCCGATGGTCCGCGCCGGCTGCACGGCCAGCACCGCGTTCCGGCCGCGGAGCGCGGCGACCGCGCGGAACGGTTCGTCGGCGGTCATGTCGGCGAGCGCCTCGCACTCCACGTACCGGTCCGCGGACGCCAGCACGCGCAGGCTGTTCTCCAGCGCGGCGTCGAGACGGCCGTCGAACAGGCCGCGCTCGCCGAGGTTCCGGTAGACCTCCGCGCGGATCGCGGACCGGTCGGCGTCGGTCTCCCCCACGCTGCGCACCGCCAGCGGCGCGGGCGGGGCGGCCAGGCCGAGGTCGGCCCAGACGATGTCGAACGCGGACGCCGACAGGCTGATCAAGCCGGCCCCGCGCCGAGCGGCGGGACCGCGGGGAATTCGCCTTCGGGCAGGAGGCCGCGCAACGCCGTGTCCCGGGTGCGCAGGACGTCGATCGCCTTCTGCCGGGCGGCCTCGGCTTCGGCGCGCCGCTCGTCCATCTCGGACGACAGCCCGGCCAGCCGCACCAGGCTCCCGCTCGCCGCGGCGGACCGGATCATCGCCGCCGGGTCGAAGTCCACCGGCGCGGGCATGTCGGCGCGCGCCCGGGCGGCGATCTCGGCCTGTCCCTGCACGGCCTCCCCGACCTTCGCCGACACGACCGACGTTTCGGCCAGCCAGCCGGAGGCCGTGCCGAGTACCTTCCGCATCGCGTCGCCGGCGTCGCCCTGCCAGGTTTCCTCGCTGCCCGCCGACAGCGCGACCAGCCCGCCGATCGACTCCTCGAGCCGCCGCGCCAGCCCGGCCCACCGCGCCCCCGCCTCGCCGGCCGCGGCCGGGTCGTTGCCCTCGACCGCCTGCGCGGCGAGCGCCGCGTGGCTGAACGCTTCGTACCGGGCCGTCGGCTCGGGGGCCGGGGTGTCGGTCACGACTTTCCTCCTCGCACGGGGTTCACGGCAGCTTCGGCTCGACCAGGCCGGCCACGTCGCCCGCCCGCGAGCAGGCGAGCGCGGAGTCGGCGAAGTTCGCGTTGGCGACGTCGACCTGCACGCTCTGCGCGCCGCCCACGTCGAGCAGCACCGCGCACGTGCCGCGGCGGCCGGACACCTGCACCGCCTGGTGCGAGCCGACGTCCTTCTTGGTGCGCTTGCCGTCGGAGAGGTCGAGGTTGGCCAGCCCGTTGGTCTCGTCGAGGGTGACGGTGACGCCGAAGACCGAGGGCGCCGTCCAGTCGCAGGCCCGGGCCTCGCCGATCGTCTTCGGCTTGCCCTGCCCGGTGAGCCCGGCCGACGACCGGTCCTGCGGCGAAAGCAGCGCGCACGGGTCGAGCTTGGCCAGCGAAGGTGCGGAGGACGTCGGCGGCGGCGGCGGTCCGCCGTCCGCGGGGGCGGCGTGCGAGAGGCCGGGCATCCGGCCGCACGAGACCAGCGGCAGCACGGCCAGCCCGGCGAGGGAAAGGAGCGCGGCGCGCGCCGCGAGACGGTCAGCCACCGGTGCAGTCCACGCCCTCGGCGGCTTCGCCGTCCTGGTCGCGGTATTTCTCGAGAGCGCCGCCGATGCGGGTCTTCAGCCCGGCGATTTCCTTCCCGAACGCGGTGAGCCGGTCGACCGCCGAGCCGTCGCGGCCGAGGCCGTACTTCGCCATGAACGCGCCGACCTCGCCCGCGTACCCGCCGCCGAGCGGCACCGACCGGCCGAGCACGGCGGCCTCGCGGACCATCTCGCCGACGACGTCCTGCAGTTCGCCGAGCTTCGCGTACGTCGCGGACGCCAGCTCGGGCGTGACCGCGAACCGGCCGCCGGACAGCCCCGGGAGCCCGGCTTTCCGTTCCGCCTCGGCCTCGCTCATGCGCGGATGCACCTCTTCCGACGTCGAACCGTGGTCGGGCGACTTCGTTTCGGAGCATACGACAGTGCATACAGTCAGCGGGATCACCTGAAAATGCCTCATAATCACCCGTAAGAAGGAGTGCTGAGGTGGCTGGGCGTCACCATGAAACGATCTCGGGGTTCCGCCGCCCCGTTCTCCCGGGTTTGACACACTGGGGAGAACGCTGGACAGGCGCGCATCCCCGCCGGTTGCCGTCCAGCCATTGCGCCACCAGGAGGTCGAGTGACGTCGAGAATCCAGTCCGCTTCCCCCGCCGGCCCGCACGGCAACGGGTCCGGACAGCCGCCGTACCCGGCGGTCGAGTCCGCGGACGGGCTGGCGCGGGTCCCGGCGGCCGGGCTCGGCGAACTGCACGACACCGCGCGCCGGATCGCCGCGAACGTCGAGCGCGTCCTCGTAGGCAAGCCGGACGTCATCCGGATCGCGCTGGTGACCCTCCTGGCCGAGGGCCACCTGCTCGTCGAGGACGTGCCGGGCGTCGGCAAGACCTCGCTCGCCAAGGCGCTCGCGCGCTCGATCGACTGCACCGTCAGCCGCGTGCAGTTCACGCCCGACCTGCTGCCCAGCGACGTCACCGGCGTCTCCATCTACAACCGGCAGACCGGCGAGTTCGAGTTCCGGCCCGGCCCGGTGTTCGCGAACATCGTGGTCGGCGACGAGATCAACCGGGCCTCGCCGAAGACGCAGTCCGCGCTGCTGGAGTGCATGGAAGAGCACCAGGTCACGGTCGACACGAGCACCTACCCGCTCGGCGCGCCGTTCATGGTGATCGCGACGCAGAACCCGATCGAGATGGAGGGCACCTACGCGCTGCCCGAGGCCCAGCGCGACCGGTTCACCGCGCGGGTGTCCATCGGCTACCCCGACCAGCAGGCCGAACTGGCCATGGTCGACGAGCATTCCGGGCACAATCCGCTCGCGGACCTGGCCCCGGTGTCCGACGGCGAGACCATGCTGCGGCTGATCGAGACCGTCCGCGGCGTGCACATCGCGCCGGAGGTCCGCCGGTACGCCGTCGACGTCGTGTCCGCGACCCGGCAGGTGCCGGAGATCCGGCTCGGCGCCTCGCCGCGCGCGACGCTGCACCTGGTCCGGGCCGCGCGGGCGCAGGCCGCGCTGTCCGGGCGCGACTACGTGGTGCCCGACGACCTGCACACGGTCGCGGTGCCCGTGCTGGCGCACCGGCTCGTGCTCACCACCGAGGCGCACGCCGCCCGCCGTTCGGCGACCGACGTGGTCCGCGCGGTGCTGCACCGCGTCCCCGTCCCCCAGGGCTCGGCCCGCTGAGGCGCGTCCCGCTACCCCGTTAGGGAATCCGCATGCTGCGCGCGCTTTCCGGCCTCACCACCCGAGGCCGCTGCCTCCTCGCCGCCGGGATCGCGGCCGCGGTGTGCTCGCTGGTGCTCAACGAACGCGACCTGCTGCGGGTCGCGGTGTTCGTGGTCGCCCTGCCGCTGCTGGTCGCCGCCTACATCTCGGCCACCCGGCTGCGCCTGGGCGCCGCGCGTTCCCTGCGCCCGGACCGGGTCGCGGCGGGCTCGGCCGGCGAGGTCGACCTGGAGCTGTGGCGCAGCGGGCGGCTGCCCGGCGGCGAGGTGCTGCTGGAGGACGGCGTGCCGTACGCGCTGGGCTCGCGCCCGCGGTTCGTGGTCGAACGGCTGCCGCACGACCGGCGCGTGCTGCTGCGGTACCCGCTGCGGCCGGGCCTGCGCGGGATCCAGCAGGTCGGCCCGCTGCGCGCGACGATCACCGACCCGTTCGGGCTGTGCGAGTTCGAACGGGAGCTGATCGGCCATTCGCGGCTGGTCGTCGTGCCGCGCGTGGTCCCGCTGTGGGGGCTGCCCGGCGGCGGCGGGGCCGGGGCGGGCGACGACGGGAGCGTCCGGCTGCATTCCGGGCAGGGCGAACCGGACGTGATCGTGCGGCACTACCGCACCGGCGACGACATGCGGAAGGTCCACTGGCGCTCGACCGCGCGCCGCGACGAGATCATGGTCCGCATCGAGGAACGGCCCTGGCGCGGCGGCACGACAGTGTTGCTGGACCATCGCGCGGCCGCGCACCACGGGAGCGGGCCGGCGGCGAGCCTGGAGTGGGCGGTGTCGTTCGCCGCGTCGGTGTCGCTGCATCTGCGGCGGACCGGCCACCGGGTCCGGCTGGTGACCGAACACGGCATCTCGCTGGCCGACTCCCCCGCCGACGGCGGCGAGGGCTACGACAACCTGGTGCTCGACGCGCTGGCCGCGCTCCAGCCCGCGCACCAGCGAGACGTGACGCTCGGCCACGATCCGGCCGAGGGACAGGAACTGATCGCGATCCTGGGCACGGTGAGCGCGGAATCGGTGCACGAGCTGACGCGGTTCCGGGCGCGCGGCGTGCGCAGTCTCGCCGTCCTGCTGGACACCCCGGCCTGGGCGGGTTCGGCCTCGCCGGAGCACCTCGCCGCGGCGACCCAGGAATCGGCGGAGCTGCTGCGCGGGGCCGGCTGGGGGGTCGTGGTGGCCGGTCCTTCGACGCCGATGCCCGAGGTGTGGGGGCTGCTGTGCCGCGCGGGCACCCACCGGTCGACGGTGATCGGCGGTACGCGATGAGCCCGCTGGCCACCGTCGTGAGCGGCAATCCCGGTTCTAACCGGGATTGCCGCTCACGAGCACGCAAGGGGAACCGATGACCGCCACCGCTCCCCGCCCGTCCGGCGCGCCGCCGATCCCGCACACCCCGACGCCGCAGCCGACCGATCCCCCGCCCGCGTGGCGGAGCAGCGTCCTGCCGCCGGTCGCCGCCGGGCTCGCGACGCTGTGCGCGGCCACGTCGCTGACCAGCGTCGTCTCCGGCTGGGCCTGGTTCGGGTACCTCGTCGTGGCCGTCGTGCTCGTCGCCGGGACCGGGCTGGCGCTGCGCTCGCTGCGCGCGCCGACCGTCGTCGCCGGGTTCGGACAGCTGCTCGTGCTGCTGTTCCTGATCACCGGGGCGTTCACGACGCAGGGCGTGCTCACGATTTTCCCGGGTCCCACCGCCTTCGGCGAACTGCGGGCCACGCTCGCCGCGGCGGCCGAGCAGATCCGGATCGGGCTGCCGCCGGTCGACAGCACCCAGCCGATCCTGTGCCTGGTCACGATCGCGGTCGGCCTGGTCGCGGTGCTGGTCGACACGCTCGCCGTCGCCGCAGCGGCGCCCGCGGCGACCGGGCTCGTGCTGCTCTGCGTGTACGCGGTGCCCGCGGCGCTGTCGGACGAACTGATGCCGTGGTGGACCTTCGTGCTCGGCGCGGGAGCCTTCGCGTGCCTGCTCGCGCTCGACGGCAACCACCGGCACCGCCGCTGGCGCAACCGCGACGCGCCCGGGTCCGGCGGCGCGCTGCGGCTCCTGCAGGCCCCGGTGGCCGTCGTCAGCTCGGCGATCGTGCTCGGCCTGCTGGGCGGCGGAATCACCATGGTCGGCACCGTCGGCAAGATCCCGTTCGGCTCCGGCCCGGGCGGCGACGGCGACGGGACCGGCGGTTTCGGCATCGCGCCGTTCACGCAGCTGCGCGGGCTGCTCGACCAGGGCCAGAACACCGAGCTGTTCCAGGTCCGCGGCCTCGGCCCGGACCGGCGGCTGCTGCGCGCGTTCACCTTGGACACCTACACCCCGAACAAGGGCTGGGGCCTGCGCGCCGGCGGCCAGGCGCAGACCGGCGTGCTCGCGAACAGCACCCTGCCCGCCGCGCCCGGCGACGACGGCACCGGAGTGTCGCGGCAGATCCAGATCCAGCCGACGCGCTGGGTCGACAACTGGCTCCCGATCTACGGCGCCCCGCGCGCGCTCCGGGGCGTGCCGCCGCAGTGGCTGTACGACCGGGTCAGCGGCTCGGTGTTCACCACGACGAGCGAACCGGCCCCGACGTACGTGGAAACCGCGTCGCTGAAGGAGCCGACCGCGGCGGAACTGCGGGAGGCCGCGCCGAAATCCGACGAGGTCCCCGCGCTGTACACGCGGATCGGCCAGGTCGACCGGCGGGTCGCGGCGCTCACCGAACAGCTCACCGCGGGCAAGTCGAACAACTTCGACCGGGCGACCGCGCTGTGGCAGTACTTCAGCGCGCAGAACGGTTTCGTCTACGACACGAAGACCGCGGACGCCACCGACGCCGACGCTCTCGCCGACTTCATCCTCAAGGGGAAACGGGGCTACTGCGAGCAATACGCGTCGGCGATGGCGGTGATGCTGCGGGTCGCGCACATCCCCGCGCGCGTCGCGATCGGCTTCACTCCCGGCGTGTCCAAGGGCGACTATCAGTCGATCAGCTCGCAGGACGCGCACGCGTGGGTCGAGGCGTACTTCGGGGACAAGGGCTGGGTCAGCTTCGACCCGACCCCGCTCGCCGACGGCCGCGGCATCGTCCCGCCGTACCTGCAGCAGAACACCCAGAACCCGCGGCAGTCCAACGCGACCGACGACGTGCCGACGGCCCCGCGTTCGGCCTCCCCGTCCACCGGCGCGCCGACCGACAAGACCCACGACCAGGCGACGCCCGCCGCCCCGGTCGACACCACTCCGGACGACAGCTGGCTGACCTGGCTCGCGCTGGCCCTGGCCGTGCTGGGCGTCGCTGCCGTGGCCACGTCGTATTTCCTGCGCCGCCGCCCCCGTCCGGGCCTGGCTCCGTCCGGTGTGCCGCCGGGTGCCACGCCGGACGGGAACGTCCTGGTCAGAACCCCAGTCGCCGCTCCGACTCCGGTGCGCCTGGCCGTGTTGTGGCTGCCGCTGACCGGAGCCGTCCTGTTGGTAGCCGCGCTGGGCCTGCTGGCCGGAACAGTGTCGTGGTGGTTGGCCGCGGCCGTCGTCCTGGTTCTCGCCGCGCTCGGAGGCCCCGCGGCGCTCCGGGACCTCACGCGCCGCCGCCACCTTCAGACCATCGCGACGCACGCCCCCCACGCGGCCGACGCGGCGTGGCGCGAGCTGAAAGCGGAATGCGCGGACCGGGATGTACCGATCTCCGACAGCGACACGGTCCGCGTGGCCGGCGGGAAGATCGCGGAACGGCACCGCCTGGACGACCAGGGCCGGGAGGCTCTGCGGACGGTGCTGGGCGCGGTGGAACGCAGCTGGTACAGCGACGAGGCGGAACCGGACCCGACGCTGGAGCCCGCGTTCGGGCAACTGCGGGAGAGCCTGCGGCAGACCGCCCCGCTGTCCCTGCGGGGCCGGTTGTTCCCACGCTCGGTGCTTCGCCGACGGCGGTGAGTTTCCCCCAGGGCCGGGCGGCAGTTTCCGGACAGGTCTGAACTGCCGCGTGGTGCCCGGATCTGGCTGGGGGATCGCCGACCGTTGCCGGGATTTCCGCCGGCGACCCTCGCTGCGGGAAGCCCAGCACGGTCCGCGCGGCCACGACCTCACCCCGCCCCGCTGGCTGCCGGAAACCCCCGAATGGGGTGCGGCGATGTCCGGACTCTGCCCGGCCGAGTGCCGCAGCGGTCGAATCGATCGGCGATCGCCGCGCAACGCCGCAACCGGTGCCGCGGCTGGTTTCGGCTCGCGTTGCTCACCGAAGCTCGGGCCAGGGATCTTTGTCCCGCTTAGCGGTTCGGTCCGGGCCCGCGCACGAGAAAACCGGTGCCGTGGCTCGCTCGCCTCACCGCAGCAGGTGAGTCATACACGCGTGGACGCTCGGCCAAGGCACGAGCCACGGATCCGTGCCTCCCACCATGCGGCGCAGTCCAGGCCCGCGCACGAGAAACCGGCACCGTGACTCGCTCGCCTCACCGCAGCAGGTGAGTCAGACACGCGTGGACACTCACCAGGGCACGAGCCAGGGATCCGCGCCTCCACCAAGCGGTGCAGTCCAGACCTGCGCACGTGAAACCGGTGCCGCAGCTCGCTCGCCTCATCGCAGCGGGCGGGTCAGACACACGTCGACGCCCGGCCAAGGCGGATCCATATCCCCGCCAAGCGGTTCGGCCCAGGCCCGCGCAACGGGGATCCGCGCAACGGCGGAACCGGTGCCGCGCTCTGGCTCGCGGAGCAGGCGCGCGTTGTCGCTCGCCGAGGCATGGGTCAATGGTTCGCGCCCCACCGAGCGGTTCCGGCACCGCGCACGAAAATCCGCGCAACCGCGGCTCCCCGAAAGCTCGGCCAGGGACCCGGGTCCCGCCAAGCGGTGCAGTCCGGGCCCGCGCACGAGAATCCGCTCAACGGTGGAGCCGCCGCCGCACTCTGGCTCACCGCAGAAGGCACGCGTCGTCGCTCGCCGAGGCACGACTCCCCGCCGAGCGGTTCCGGCACCGCGCATGAAAAATCCGCGCAACGACGGCTCCCCGAAAGCCCGGTCAGGGACCCGGGTCCCGCTAAGCGGTGCAGTCCGGGCCCGCGCACGAGAATCCGCGCTCCGCCCCTAGGGGAGAAGCGCGGATTCGCCGTCGTGCTATTGGCCTTCGAAGCGCTGGCGGAAACGTTCCTCCATGCGCTGCGTGAAGGAGCTCTTGCGGCCGGTCGGCTTCCCCCCGCCTCCTCCGTCGTCATGGCTGTTCGCGCCGCCGCTGTCGCTGTGGCGCAGCGACGTCACGGCCATCATGACCCCGAAGAACATCACGAGGAACCCGAGCACGCTGACCACCGGCACGTCGGCGACCCGCAACACCGGGATCACCACACCGAGCACCAGCAGCGCAACGCCCACCACGAACAGGGCGATCCCCTGGATGCGCCGACGGCGCGCGGGTCGGCGCAACCGGGTGCCACGCACCGTGGATGCGAACTTGGGGTCCTCGGCATAGAGCTCGCGCTCGATCTGGTCGAGCAGCCGCTGCTCATGCTCGGAGAGTGGCATCTTTCCTCCTCCGGCACAGCTGTCGCGGGCGCCGGGCCGCGCAACGTCCTGGACCCAACAGCCAACCCCAGGCGGGGTGGCACTGTCCAGGATACGAGCCCCGCGCTCGTCCGACTACCCGATCCCCGATCCGGAAATGATCGAATCGGGGGAAATCCCGCACAACGCAGGTTGACAGTGCGTCACCGCGACCGAAGTCACCCCCTTCGGCGCAGTCCAGGCCGCCGCGCCGCCCCGTCGGCATCCCCCGGGCGGGGTCCCTCGTCACGGAGAGAAACCGGCTTCGCGCCGACCACCCGCCCTGCCGACACCCCGTCCGGGACGATCTTCCGCCGATCGATACCGTCCGCCATTCATTCACCCGATGCCCGCCGAGATCGGCAATCCCACACCCCGAGACCAGCCCGGAGCCCGCTAACTCAGCGCGACCGCCGAACCCCTGTTCCGGACTTCGCCCGACCGCCCTCGCATCGGACACCGGCTGCCGGCGAGCCGCTCGTCCCGGTGAATCGGCCCCGCCAGAAGCGCCCTAGCCGGACCGCGGCTGACAGCGACTCGCGCGGTCCCCCTACTGCCCGGCGAACCCACGCGGCGCGAGGACGGCATCGGCCAGACGCCGAGCGCACGTCACGAGGCACCCGCCCGGCCACCTGCCAACCCATCAACCCCACGGCGGAAGGCACAGCAGCAGCAGCCAGCCGCCGGACACAGCGGGCGGAGTCATTTGAGGTCACGCCCAGCACGCAATTCCACGCCGCCACCAACCCCGCAGCTCCACCTCACCGCCGACCCAGCCCGCAGCTCCATCCCACCGCCGACCCTCCCCAGCGCAAAGAGCAGCATCAGGCAGACATCGAGCAGGCATCGCGAACCACCGCCCGGCCGCACGCGGCAACGATGCCGAGACCGCCCAGCACCACGATCCGCCCCGGCCTCACCCCTCCCGCGGAGCAAGCAGCGACGCAGGCCGGATCGCCGCCGAGCCGAACTTCAGTCTTGCCACGTCTGCGGCTACCTCCGCGTCGCGCCAGCGGGGCTCGTCGTTCTCGAACGACAGCTGCTCCCCCTCGTCGCCGGTGTCCAGGCCTTCCACGCGCACCCCGATCAGCCGGACCGCTCCCGTCGGGGCGTGTTCGGTCAGCAGCTCTACTGCCGTGCGGTGGATGTCGCGGGCCACGTCCGTCGCCGAGAGCACCGTGCGTGCTCGGGTGATCGTGCGGAAGTCGGCGAACCGCACCTTGATCGACACCGTCCTCCCGCGCAGTCCGCGCGATCGCAGCGTCGCCCCGACCCGTTCGGACAGGCGCAGCAGTTCCAGACTCAGCTCGTCGCGGTTCAGGACGTCGACGTCGAAGGTGTGCTCGGCTCCGATCGACTTCTCCGCCGACTCCGGTTCCACCGCCCGGTCGTCATGGCCGTTCGCCAGCGCCCACAGGTGATCCCCCGCCGCCCGGCCGACCGCGCGCCGCAGCCGGGCGGGCGGGGTGGCGGCGATGTCCGCGATCGTGTGCCAGCCGTGCTGGCGCAGCTGTTCCTCGGTCCGCTTCCCGACGCCCCACAGCGCCGACACCGGCAGCGGGTGCAGGAAATCGAGCGTCTCGGCCGCGGGGACGATCACCATCCCGTCCGGTTTCGCCATCCCCGAGGCGAGTTTCGCCACGAATTTGACCTTCGCGACGCCGACCGAGCACGAAATCCCGTGCTCGGCCTGCACCCGCTCCCTGATCCGCGCCCCCAGCACGCCCGGCGTGGTCCCCAGCCGCCGCAGCGCGCCTCCCACGTCCAGGAAGGCCTCGTCCAGGCTCAGCGGCTCGACCAGCGGCGTCAGCTGCCGGAAAATCCCCATCACGCCGCGCGACACCTCGCCGTACAGCCCGGGCGTCGGCTGGATGCAGACGAGCTGCGGGCAGAGCCGCTTGGCCGTGGCGAACGGCATGGCCGAGCGCACGCCGTAGCGCCGCGCCGGATAGCTCGCCGCGGCCACGACCGAGCGCGGGCCGCCGCCGGACACCACGACCGGCCGGCCCGCCAGCTCCGGACGCGTGCGCAGTTCGCACGACACGAAGAAGGCGTCCATGTCCACGTGAAGAATCGAGCAGCCGGTGTCGTCCGGCAGCTCGGTCGCGCCCGTGGTGACGCGGTAGCGGGCCATCCCGCTCGGCAGTTCGGCGTTTCTCCCCACGCCTCCGGACGCTACCCGCCGCCACCGACAATTCCGGGCGCTCAGGCATCGGCGACCACGCTTACGGGTGGTTCCGGCCCTCGCCAGGGCGGTTATCGCGGCACCGAAGAGCGAAAGTCCGTCGTGCGATCAGGTGCAACCGGCCCGCCACGTCGCGCAGCGCAGGCAACCGCCGAAACACTCAGCCAGCCCACGCCCCCGACCATGCGTACGAGTGGCACAGCCCCGCCTAGGCAGTCATTGCAACAGCGAAGAACGGATCAACCCCGCCGCGCGATCGCGTGCAACCGGCCCGCCACGTCGCGCAGCGCGGGCACCGCCGAGGCGCTCAGCTCGAACTCCGCCAGTTCGTCCTCGCGGACCCCGCCCGGCACGACGTCGGAGATCACCCGGTCACCCTGCAGCAGCGTGACCTCCAGGCCAGCGGCCACGAGCGAGTCGGTCAGCCCGGCGCTGTCGTACCGGCGCAGTACGGTGTCCCCAGCGACGATGCCCTCCGGAGCCTCCATCAGCTGCTGCGCCTCGGAGATCCGGCCGGCCAGCGCGCGATGCAGCACGGCCGCGGTGCGGTTGGCCACCAGCACCGACACGGCGCCGCCCGGCGAGACCGCCGCGGCGAGCGCGTCGAGCACCGCGCGCGGGTCGTCCACGACCTCCAGCAGGCCGTGCGCCAGCACCAGGTCCGCGGACCCGGCCTGGACGTGCGCGGCGAGCGCGTCAGAGTCGTCGGCGATCACCGTGATGCGGCCGGAGACGCCCTCCTCCTCGGCGCGGCGGCGCAGCGTCGCGAGCGCGTTCGGGTTCGGTTCGACCACGGTGACCAGGCAGCCGGCCGAGGCGAACGGCACCGCCCAGCCGCCGCTTCCGCCGCCGACGTCGACGACGACCGGCTGCTCCACGCCGCGGGCGCGGGCGGCCCGCAGTTCGGCCTCGAGGGCCCGGCGAACGGCGCCGGAACCCCGGGCGGCCACGGTGTCGGTCTTCATGGCCGACAGGGTAATGGCCGCCGGTCACTTGCCGTGACCCGCGTGGGCGCCGCAGCGGCGTTCGCCACCTTCCGGGCTACCGCCCCGGCCGACGGCCCGTAGGCTGTGTCGAGTGCACACGGTCGCCGTTCTCAGCCTCAAGGGTGGTGTCGGCAAAACGACGGTCGCGCTCGGTATCGCGTCGGCCGCGCTGCGTAGGGGAACCCGCACGCTCGTAGCCGACCTCGACCCGCAGGGCAACGCCACCACCTCGCTCGACCCGCCGTTCACCGACGCGACGCTCGCCGACGTCCTCGAGACGCCCGCGCGGGCCGTCCTCGAACGCGCGATCGCGCCCAGCGTCTGGAGCGAGGAGATCGACGTGCTGGTCGGCGCCGAGGAGCTGGAGTCGCTGAACGAGCCCGACTCCGACGGCCGCCGCCTGGAAAACCTCTCCCGCGCGCTCGACGAGCTGCATCAGCATCCGCTGCGCGAGGAACCGTACGAGCTGGCGATCATCGACTGCCCGCCGTCGCTCGGCCGGCTCACCAAATCGGCGCTCGTGGCCGCGGACAGCGCGCTCATTGTGACCGAACCCACAATGTATGCGGTCGCCGGCGCGCAGCGCGCTCTCGAGGCGATCGAACGGATCCGCGAGGACGCCAATCCGTCCCTGCGGCCGATCGGCGTGCTGGTGAACAAGCTGCGCGTGCGGTCCTACGAGCACCAGTTCCGGGTCGCGGAGCTGCGCGAGAACTTCGGCTCGCTGGTGATGCCGACGGCGATCCCGGACCGGCTCGCGGTGCAGCAGGCCCAGGGCGCGTGCAGCCCGATCCACGAGTGGCATTCCCCTGGTGCACAGGAGATCGCGCTGACCTTCAACATGGTCCTCGCCAAAATCCTGCGCTCCAACCGCGCCGGACGGCACCGCGTGCGCGCCGAGGAGGAAGCGGCGCAGGCGGAAGTGCCGGAAACCGCGGGCTGACCCGTGCCCGAGGGCGACACCGTATTCCTGGCCGGCAAGCTGCTCGACCGCGCGCTCGCGGGGAAAACGTTGGTGCGCGGCGAATTCCGGCACCCCGAACTGGCCACTGTGGACCTCGCGGGCCGGGAGGTGCACGGCGTCGGGACCGTCGGCAAGCATCTCTTCACGCGCTTCTCCGGCGATCTGACGCTGCACAGCCATCTGCGGATGGACGGCTCGTGGAAGATCCAGCCGGCGGGCGCGAAGTGGCCGATGCCCGCCCATCACGCGCGCGTCGTGCTGATGACCGAGGACGTCCAGGCGATCGGTTTCCGCTTGCACGACCTTAAACTGCTGCCCACCGCCGAGGAACACACTCTCGTCGGCCACCTTGGCCCGGACCTGCTGGATCCACAGTGGACGGACGAGCACGCCGCGCTGGCCGCCGCCAACCTGGCCGCGAAACCGGACCGCGAACTCGGCGACGCGCTGCTGGACCAACGCGTCCTGGCCGGCGTCGGCAACCTGTACAAATGCGAGATCTCGTTCCTGCTGGGGGTTTCCCCGTGGACCCCGGTGTCCGAAGTGGACCCGGCACGCGCGGTGGCGCTCGCCAGGAAACTGCTCGTGGCCAACGCGTGGCGGCACGAGCAAGCCACCACCGGCGACCTCCGCCGCGGCCGCCGGACCTGGGTCTACGAACGCACCCGCCAGGGCTGTTTCCGCTGCGGCGGCCCGCTGCTGGTGCGCCAGCAGGGCGACGGCCAGTACCAGCGCCCGACCTGGTGCTGCCCGCGCTGCCAGCCCGGCCCCGTCCCGGCCGGCGGACCGCCGGGCAAATGATGTTGCCGGACCGAGAGGTTCGCGGTTAGCGTGGCAGTACACGAGAGAGGAGGTGGTCCTAAGTTGTATTCACACAGGACTCGTGAGGTGGCTGTCCGCTAGCGGATGGCGCGTGTTGGGACTTTGAGCAGCGATACAACAAGAGCCACCTTCGGCTCATCGCCTGCTTCACGTGCTGCCTGCTGACGAATACCAGGCAGTCACCGGGTTCCCGGGGTTCTCGAGCACCGGTCCGGCTCGAGCCTGGACGCTGACGGCGTCCAGGAGGCGCCCCGGGAATTTCCCTGTCCGCGCCCGGCGAGCACCGCGGCGGTTCCTGCGGAGCCGCGGAAGTCGCTAGGCTGGGAGGATGCTCAGGCCGGACTACCCGATCAGCACCGAACGCCTGCTCCTCCGCCCGTTCCGGGACGACGATCTCGATGCCCTGAACTCGTTCCAGTCCCGCGCGGACGTCGTCCGCTACCTGTACTGGGGACCGCGAAGCCGCGCGGAATCCGCGGCCGCGCTGGCGAAGCGCGTGCACAGCTCGACGTTGTCGGAGGAGGGCCAGTTCCTCGCCGTCGCAGTGGAACTCGCCGAAACGGGACAGCTCATCGGCGACCTCAACCTCGAATACCTCAGCGCGGAACACCGCCAAGGCGAGATCGGCTTCGTCTTCCACCCCGACCACCACGGAAAAGGGCTGGCCCTGGAAGCAACGCGCGAAGTCCTGCGCCTCGGCTTCGAGGAACTGGGCCTGCACCGGATCATCGGCCGCTGCGACGGCCGCAACACCGCGTCGGCCGCACTGATGGAGCGCCTGGGCATGCGGCAGGAAGCACGCCTGCGGGAAAACGAGATCGTCAAGGGCGAATGGACCGACGAACTGGTCTACGCCATGCTGGAAGACGAGTGGAAAGCCGGGGCTTCCCGGAGGAACTGATCACCGGGCATCCGGTCGATCCGCGGTGCGAGCCGGAATGGTTCGCACACCCGGCCAACTCTGGCTCTCCGCACGCCTCACCACACCGGCACCCGCCTTGGAGACGGACCACCTTGCCGTGAGGGCCACCACCACGGACCCCGAATTCCCCTCCCGACCCCGCCAAGGTCCGGGAGGAAGTCCCGCACGCGGAGCGTGCCCCCCTCCACGGACCCGGATGCCCTCACGGCTCTTCAAACCCTGAAACCGCCGCCGATGCACAAAAACATCGAGGCACCCAGCCCCTCCCCCGCACCCCGATACGAAGCCTCCCTGCGGGCGGCGGGTGCTTGTCAAGGCATCTTTCCCGCCTTGACAAGCACCCACCGCCCGTCAGCACAATCAAGCTTCGGGGTGCCCCACGCAACCCAAGACACCGGCAATGTCGCCCCCCAGGGCGACGAGCCGAAGACCCACCCCGACGCGACCCAAACCACACCAACCCAAGCCACCCCAAGCGCCCCCACCAGACATACGGCAGCATGAACCCCGTGCTCTTCGACAGGATCGTCCGCCCAGCGATGTACCGGCTCGCCTACCACGACCCCGAGGCGGTCCACGAACGCACCGTCGCCCTCCTGAGCCGAGCCGGAACCGCCCTCCGCCCGATCTCGAAGCTGTACCGCACCGAAGACCCCACCACCGTCCTGGGCCTGACCTTCCCGAACAAAATCGGCCTGGCCGCGGGCATGGACAAGAACGGCCGCGCCCTCCACGCCTGGCCCGCCCTGGGCTTCGGCTTCGTCGAGGTAGGGACCGTCACCCGCCACCCCCAGCCGGGCAACCCCAAACCCCGCCTCTACAGCCTCCCGGCCACCGACGCGGTCATCAACCGCATGGGCTTCAACAACGACGGCGCGCAAGCCCTGGCCGACCGCCTGGCCGCGCACGGAAAACCCGCGGTCCCGCTGGGAATCAGCATCGGCAAGTCCAAGGTGACGCCGCTGGACGAGGCGGTCGAGGACTACCGCTTCTCCCTCCGCGCCCTCCACCCCTACGCGGACTACTTCGCGATCAACGTCAGCTCCCCCAACACCCCCGGTCTCCGTGCGCTGCAAGACAAAGCCGCGCTGGCCGAACTCCTCGCCGAACTCCGCAAGACCGGCGCCGAGCTGGGCGGGAACACCCCGTTGCTGGTCAAGGTCGCCCCCGACCTCACCGACGACGCCCTCGCCGAACTCCTCGAAGTCTGCCTGGACCACGGCGTCGCCGGAATCATCGCGACCAACACGACCCTCTCCCGCAAGGGCATCGCCCCTTCCGAAGCCGCGCTGGCGGCGGAAACCGGCGGACTCTCCGGCCGCCCGCTGACCCAGCGCTCGGCCGAAGTCGTGCGCTTCGTCCACGAAAAGACCGAGGGCAAGCTGCCCATCATCGGCGTAGGCGGCATCCTCGGCCCGGACGACGCCCGCCGCATGCTCGACGCCGGCGCCAGCCTCGTCCAGCTCTACACCGGCTTCGCCCTGCACGGCCCTGGCCTGGTCCGCCGCGTCGGCCGGGGACTAGCCGCCCGGTAACCCGCGCCGCCCGAAGACGCGGTGCTGCCCTCGAATCCGGCCAGGGAACCGAGGGCAGCCCGGCAGAAAAACCCCGCCTCAGCCGGGGAACCGGGGCCCTCCGGTGCTGACGAACCGCAGATACCCCCGCCACGACGCGTACCGGTCCAGACCTTCCCCGCCGGCCGCGGCCGACGGTTCGCAGAGCACCGCGAGCGGCGAACTCCCGTCCTCCAGCTCCACCCGGCCCAGCACGAACGGCGCGGCCAATCCCGCCGCGAACCGGCCGAACTCCGCGGGGGACAGCCGCCAGCGTTCGCCGTCCACTCCGGCCGAACCGGCGATCACCCCGGGCTGGGGCGGCGTGACACCGTCGAGCAGGACCATCCGATAGCGCTCCGCGGTCCGGACCAGGCCGCCGAACCGCGCACCGTGCAAGTCCTCGTGCAACGGCTGGCCGCACAGATGCGCCCCGAACACCACGACGTCGACGCTCTCGCACGGATACGGATCCGGCGACTGCTCGCCCGTCAGCACCGAAGCCAGGTCGATCCCGATCTGGTCCTCGAAGGCCCGCGTCACGATTGTGATCCCGTACGGCCGCCGGTCCCCCGGCACCGTCACCGCGGAGAGATCCAGCGCCTTCAGGGTCGCGTCGAGGACCCCGACGGTCGGCAGCAGCAGCGCGTCCAGCTCGGCCAGCAGCGATCGGGCGGCAAGGGCGTTTCCGGCCCCGTAAAAGGCGCTGACGTCGACCGGCGCCAGCACGGCGCCGGAAGCCTCCAGAGACGCCGCGGCGACGTCGAAAGCCCGTCTCGCCGGCAGCGGCAGGCTGGCTTCGGCGGGGATGCCGAGGCGCGGATGCCGGCCGGCGGCGAGGCGGACGTCGGCGGGCCATTCGCGGACCGCCGGGTCCAGACCATCGGGGCCGAGCATCGCCGCGACGGCCCGTTGAGCGGTCGCGAGGCGGTGCGCGGACACCGAAACGGCCGGCCCCGGGATCAGCCCGGGAGTCGGGTCGAGGGTGAGCACCCCGGGCGGGGCGGCGATCTCGCGCGCGGACGAATTCAGTGCCAGGTCGACGATCTCGAGTCCGACGGCCGCGCTTTCCGGGTCCGCGACGGTGGTTCCGAGGACCACCGCTCCGGCTCCGGTCAGGCGCGCGAGCGCGGGCGGGCCGTCGAAGTCCGCCGCGCACACCGTTCCGGCGAGCGGCAGGTCTTCCCCGGCGTGGACGCGCTCGTCGACCGTTTTCGCTTCGACGAGCACTTCCTCCATGGTGCGCACCGAAGCCCAGAGCCCGGGGCGGCCGGCTTTCGCGAGCCGCTCGAACGCGGTGCGGACCCGCTCGTGCGAGCTGGGCGGAGGGACGGGGACAGGATCAGGTTCCGGCGGGAGCGTAGTCACGAGGGCGTCCTTTCCTCGGCGGGATCGGAGGAGTCCACTGTGTACGTCCGGCGCCGCGAACCTCAGCCCGTGACGCCGGGCCTGGCGGGTGCCAACACCGACCTCATGGGAAAAACGTTAAACCGCAGACGTTTCCGTCACCAGCAGGATCGGATTACGCGATTGTTGCGGTGTGCGGGGGAAACTCACGCACCGTCGCGGCCGGACGCGTCCCGTTGCGCCGACCGGAATCCGAAACTCGGCCATCAGGACGGCGTTTCCGCGCGACCGCCGCGAATCCCGCAGTCGCCGCGAAGCCGCGGGCCCGGACCACATTCACCCCGGGATCGGGCGTTTCGCGGCGGATTCCCGCGTCGGACCGCCCGGCGACGGGCCTGGATCAGCGGGCGGGCGGGATTCTTCCGCTCGTGCTAGCCGGGCCGCAGCGGCCGCCATCGACACCGGCGGACCCACGAGAACTTGAGCCAACCACTCCCGCAACCGCCCCCAGAAAGCAGCTCAGCCCAGAGCCCTCAACGCCAACGCCAACCCCGCGAGCCGATCCGGTCGGTCAGCGCTTCCCGCTCCACCGCGAACCCACGAGAGCGTCAGCCAACCACTCCCGCAGCCCCGGGGAAGCGGGTCAGCCCAGATCCTTCAACACCAGCGCCAACTCGGCGAGCCGGTCCGGTCGGTCAGCGCTCCCGCCACACCCCGAACCCACGAAAGCGTCAGCCAACCACTCCCGCAGCCCCCGAAAGCAGCTCAGCCCAGATCCCTCAACGCCAACGCCAGCCCCGCGAGCCGGTCCGTCGCGTCCGTCAGCGCTTCCCGCGACGTGCCCAGGCCGTCGCTGCTCGCCGCCACTGCGCGGCCGGCCGCGGCGACCAGGCCGCCGTAGCCCTCGATGCCGTCGTCGAGCTGTTCGCGCAGTTTCGCCACCGCCGCCTGCAACGCCGAACGTTCGCGTTCCGGCGCGGAGTTGCGGCCTCGTTCGATCGCTTGGATCCGGTCGGCCAGGCCGCGCAGCGCACGGGCCGCCTCGTCGGCCGTCGCGCGGGCGTCGGCGACCGAGACTTCCGGAACCGCCGTGGTGCCCAGCGAAGTCGGCACCGACAGCTGCCGGAGGAGTTCGCGCAACGAGGCTTCCGATTCGGCCAGCCGCTCCATCGGCTCGCGCGCGGCCGAGCCGGCGGCGGGCAGCGGCGGCGGGCCGCTGGGCGCGGCGGGCAGTTCGAGCTTCTTCAGCTCGCGCAACCGCAGCGCGGTGCGGACGCTGAACGTGCCGAACACCAGCGTCGCGAATCCGGAGAACACCGCCTGCCCGATCTCCGGGCCGGCCACCGCTCCGCCGAGCAGGCCGGTGGCGGTGAGCACGGTGAGGATCCCGAGCAGGATCGTGATCAGCACCCACAGCGTCAGCACGCGCGAGGTGCGCCGGATGCGCCGCTGGTGCTTCGCGCCGGGCTCGTTCCAGCGCTGCCATTTCGCGCGGACCTCGGCGACCGCGGGCACCTGTCCGGCGACTGTCGAAAACACCGCGGACGCGGCCGGGGCCGACGGGCGGCGCGGCACGGGCGGCGGCGGGGAGACCGGACCGCGCTGGGTCCGGCCGTTCTGCTGCGGCTTCCCGCCGGCCTCGTCGGCCGGCGGGAAGTACCGCTGCAGTTTTTCCTGGGCGCGCTGGGCGTAGTCGGGCAGCCGCTCGATGTGCTTCTCGAGCTTGGCGTTGAACTCGCTGAAGTCCAGCCGCTTCGTCATCCGCCGCTACCCCCTGCGCCGCTCGTGCCCGGCCGGTCAGGCCGGGTTCTTGCCCTGCTCCGCCTGGACGCGGGCCTGGATCTCCCGCTGGATGTCGCCCGAGGCGGCCGGCTTGGCCGCGGCCGCGCCCGCGCTCGCACCCGCGCCGCCGTCGGTGACCTGGGCGACCGAATCGCCGCGCATCGACGCACGGATCTGCTCCAGCCGCGAGTGGCCCGCCATCTGGGTGGCCGACTCCTGGACCTCCATCATGCGGCCCTGCACCGAGTTCTGCGCCAGCTCGGCCGAGCCGAGCGCGGTGGTGTAGCGCTTCTCGATCTTGTCCCGGACCTCTTCCAGCGACGGCGTGTTGCCCGGCGCGGCCAGCTGGCTCATCTGGTTCAGCGAGGCGGAGACCTGTTCCTGCATCTTCGCCTGCTCCAGCTGCGAGAGCAGCTTGGTGCGCTCGGCCAGCTTCTGCTGCAGCATCGTCGCGTTGCGCTCGACCGCCTGCTTGGCCTGCGTGGCCGCCTGCAGCGACTGGTCGTGCAGCGTCTTGAGGTCTTCGATGCTCTGCTCGGCGGTGACGAGCTGCGCGGCGAAGCTCTCCGCCGCGGTCTCGAACTGCGCGGCCTTGGCTTCGTCGCCCTTGCCGCGGGCCTCGTCGGCCAGCACCAGCGCCTGGCGCGTCGAGGCCTGCAGCTTCTCGACCTCGCCGAGCTGGCGGTTGAGCTTCATCTCCAGCTGCCGCTGGTTGCCGATCACGGAGGCGGCCTGCTGCGTCAGCGCCTGGTGGTTGCGCTGCGCCTCCTCGATGGCCTGCTGGATCTGTACCTTCGGGTCGGCGTGCTCGTCGATCTTCGACGAGAACGCCGCCATCATGTACTTCCAGAACTTCACGAACGGGTTGGCCATCTCCTCCGCCTGCCTTCTTGCGTCCCACGGGCCCTGATTGCTTCGGGGCGGGGCGTCGCTCCCCTAGTCGCACAACGTACCGACCCCGGCGTCGGGTTCCATCGTGTCAGGTCGGCCTCCGCCGTTCCAGGCGACCCCGGGGGAATTCAGGGTCAGCCCTGACCGGCGCCCGCCAACGAACCCGCGCACGCCGACGGCCCCGGGGAGATCCCCGGGGCCGGACAGCGAAACAGCGGGGCGCTACGCCGCGATCGTGGACGCGAGCTTCGGCGCGCCGATCGTGGTCCGCAGCGTCGTGTTCATCCGCGGAGCGGGCTGAAGCCGCAGGTCGGAGAGGTCGTCGCCGATCAGCTCCGACACCAGGCGGCCGCCTTCGAACCCGGCCTCGCCCCGGTCGGGCACGGTCTCCCGCGAAGCGGTCTCCACCTCTTCGACGGGCGCGACCTCGACCTTGTCGAGAGCCGACACGTCCGCGGCGACCTTGTGCAGCAGCTCGCCCAGCGGCAGCTCCAGCGCCTCGCAGATGGACGCCAGCAGCTCGCTGGAAGCTTCCTTCTGGCCGCGTTCGACCTCGGACAGGTAGCCGAGGCTCACCCGGGCGGCGCGGGAGATGTCACGCAGCGTCCGACGCTGGTTGGTGCGGGCATGACGGAGCCGATCACCGATCGCCTCGCGCAACAGCACGGTCATCACGCGCCTCCCTTCCCGAACTGGTGCCTCCTACGTTACCCAGAGCGGTACCCCGAGTGCAGGACTTGACACGTGCGTACGCCAAGGGCGAACGCCGTTTTCAGTCTAGTTGTTCCCCGAGCAGCGCGAACGCGGCTCGCACCGACGCGGTCCGGATCGTGTCCCGATCACCGGTCTCGGCCAGCTCACGCACCGTGTCCGCACCCGGCCCGCTGAGCCCGACGTACACCGTTCCCGGGGCCACGCCGTCCTGCGGATCCGGCCCGGCGACGCCGGTCAGGCCGAGCCCCCAGGTCGCTCCGCAGCGCTCTCGCGCGCCCCTGGCCAGCTGCGCGGCGACCTCCGGGTGCACCGCGCCGTGTTCGGCCAGCAGCTTTTCGTCGACCCCGGCGAGCGCGGACTTCAGCTCTGTGGCGTAGACCACCAAACCGCCGCGCAGCACCGCGCTCGCGCCCGGCACCTGGGCGAGCGTGGCGCAGACGAGACCGGCTGTCAGCGACTCCGCCGCGGCCACGGTTTCCCCCCGCCGGGTGAGGGCCGCGACCAGTTCGCGCGCTTCGGTCATCACGAGCCCATCGCGCGCCGGCCGGCGGCCCGCAGCCGGATCGCGCGGACCAGGTAGTCGACGCCGGTCAGCACCGTCAGCGCCACCGCGAGGCCCATCAGCGCCCAGCGCACCGGGTCCGCGCCGGCCGGCAGCGGCAGCAGGTAGGTCACGATCGCGGCGATCTGCGCCATCGTCTTCGCCTTGCCGCCGCGGCTGGCCGGGATCACGCCGTGCCGGATCACCCAGAACCGCAGCAGCGTCACGCCGATCTCGCGCACCGCGATCACGATGGTGACCCACCAGGACAGCTCCCCCAGCGCGCTGAGCCCGACCAGGGCCGCGCCGATCAGCGCCTTGTCCGCGATCGGGTCGGCGATCTTGCCGAAGTCGGTGATGAGCCCGTAGCGGCGGGCGACCCAGCCGTCGACCTGGTCGGTGGCCGAGGCGACGGCGAACAGCCCGGTGGCGATCGCGCGCCAGGTCGTGTCCTCGCCGTGGCCGGTGAACAGCGCGACGACGAACAGCGGGACCAGGACGAGCCGCGAGATGGTGAGCAGGTTCGCCAGGTTCAGCGTCGGGACCTCGGTCGCCTCGGGCAGCCGGTCCCCGCCCTCGGACGCGGCGCGGGGCACGCCCTCGCCCGCCCCGCTGGGCGCGGCACTCACCGGCCGGCGTCCGGCGCCAGGCGGACGACCAGGTCGACGCCGGCGGAGTCGACGACCTCGCAGCGGACGAGGTCGCCCACCGCGAGCGGCTTGGTGTTCTCGTCCTCGAGAATGACGCATTCGCCGTCGACCTCGGGGGCCTGGTGCGCGGCGCGGCCGACCGCGTCGTCGCCGTCGGTGCCGTCGTGCTCGACCAGCACGTCCACGAAAGTGCCGATCCGATCCTCGGCGCGCTGCGCGGTCAGCTCCTCGACCAGCGCCGAAATGCGCGCGACGCGTTCGGCGACCTCGGCCGGGTCCAGCTTGCCGTCGAAGGTCTCGGCCTCGGTGCCGTCCTCGTCTGAGTAGCCGAACACGCCGACCGCGTCGAGCCGGGCCCCGGTGAGGAACCGCTCCAGCTCGGCCAGGTCGTCCTCGGTCTCGCCGGGGAAGCCGACGATCACGTTGGTGCGGATGCCCGCCTCCGGCGAGTGCTCGCGGATCTGCTCGGTGAGCGCGAGGAACGAATCGGTGGAGCCGAACCGGCGCATCCGGCGCAGCACCTGCTCGCTGGAGTGCTGGAAGGACAGGTCGAAATAGTCCGCGACGCCCGGCGTGGTCGCGATCGCCTTCACCAGCTGCGGCCGTGTTTCCGCGGGCTGCAGGTAGGACACGCGGACGCGCTCGATGCCGTCGATCCCGGCCAGCCGCGGCAGCAGCAGTTCGAGCGCGCGGGTGCCGTCGCGGCCGAAGTCCTTGCCGTACGACGTCGAGTTCTCGCTGACCAGGAACAGTTCCTTCGCGCCGTTCTCGGCGAGCCAGGCCGCCTCGGCGACGATCTCGTCCGGCTGGCGGGAAACGAACGACCCGCGGAACGACGGGATCGCGCAGAACGAGCAGCGCCGGTCGCAGCCGGAGGCGATCTTCAGCGCGGCGACCGGGGAATCGTCGAGCCGCGTGCGCAGGACGCGCGGGCCCCAGCCGTGCTGCGCGTGCCCGGGCACCTCGACCTCGGCCGTCGCGGCGGGCCGCTGCACCGGGCTGATCGGCAGCAGCTTGCGCCGGTCGGACGGGGTGTGCGCGGCGATCGCGCGGCCGGCGACCACGTCGTCCAGCCGCGCGGAGAGGTCGGCGTAGTGGTCGAAGCCGAGCACCGCGTCGGCCTCGGGCAGGCTGTTGGCGAGTTCGTTGCCGTAGCGCTCGGCCATGCAGCCGACCGCGACGACCTTGCGCCCGGTGTCGGCGGCGGCGAGCAGCGTGTCGACCGAGTCCTTTTTGGCCGATTCGACGAACCCGCACGTGTTGACCACGACGACGTCGGAGTCCTCGGGTTCGGCGGCCAGTTCCCAGCCGCCCGCGGCCAGCCGGCCCGCCAGCTCCTCGGAATCGACCTCGTTGCGGGCGCAGCCCAAGGTCACGAGGGAGACACGGCGGGCGCGAGCGGAGTCAGCGGCTGGAGAAGGCACGACGTTCAGGGTAGCCGTCGCGTCCGGGCGCCCCCGCGACGGCGTCGCCCAGTGCGGTGAAGCGGCCCTCCCCCGCCGGGCGGGAGTCCCGCCCGGCGGGGGTCACTCGGCTGCGGACACGTCCGGAACCGTCAGCAGCGTCAGCTCCGCGTCGTCCAGCGCCTCCAGGTCGACGTCCGGCCCGGCCAGCCGCATCGCCTGCGCCCGGATGGCGCGTTCGAGCAGGCCCCGGGCCGAGCGGCCGTTGGCGAAACCCGGTCCGCGGTCGAGGCCGGCCATGAACCCGGGCAGCGCTTCGGCGAGCGCCGCGTCGAGCCGGTAGCCCTGTTTGCCCGCCATCGCGGTGAAAATCGCGGCCAGCTGGTCGTTGTCGTAGTCGGCGAAATGCACCGTCGCGCCGAACCGGGACCGCAGGCCCGCGTTGGCGTCGAGGAAGCGGTCCATGTCCGCCGGGTAGCCGGCCGCGATCACGATCAGGTCCTCGCGGTGGTTTTCCATCTGCACCAGCAATTCGGCGATCGCCTCGGCCCCGAAGTCGGGGCCGGGGCCGGAGCCTTGGACCAGCGTGTAGGCCTCGTCGACGAACAGCAGCCCGCCGATCGCCCGTTCGCACACCTCGCGGGTCTTCGGCGCGGTCTGGCCGATGTACTCGCCGACCAGGTCCGGCCGCGCGACCTCGACCAGGTGCCCGGACGGCAGCACGCCCAGCTCGCGGTAGAGCTGCCCCATCAGCCGCGCGACGGTCGTCTTCGCGGTGCCCGGGTTCCCGGTGAACACCAGGTGCCTGCTGCGCGCGCCGACCGGCAGCCCGGCCTTGCGGCGGCGCGCGTCCAGCCGCGTTTCCGCGACCAGCGCGCGGACCTGCTCCTTCACCCCGTCGAGGCCGATCATGCCGTCGAGTTCGGCCAGCAGGTCGTCCAGTCCCCGGCGCGGTCCGGCGTCGTCGCTGACCGCGACCCCGGCCTCGCCCGGCAGGTCGGCAGCCACCAGGACGGCCAGCTGGTCCGGCGGCGTGTCCGGGGCGGCGGCGAGCCGGCTGGACTGCCTGCTGATCGCGGCTTCCAGCAGGCCGCGCGCGGACCGGCCGTTCGCGAAGCCGCGGCCGCGCGGGATGCGGCGGATCGCCTCGGGAAGGGCCGCGAGCAGGTCCTCGGACAGCTGGTAGCCCTGTCCCTTCGCCATCACGGCGAAAATCCCGGCGAGTTCCTCGTTCGTGTAGTCCGGGAACTCGATCCGGCCGGAGAACCGCGACCGCAGGCCCGGGTTGGACTCGAGGAACTCGTCCATCTGCTGGGGATAGCCCGCGACGAAGACCACCAGGTCGTCCCGGTGGTTCTCCATCTGCACCAGCAGTTCGGTGACGGCTTCCTTGCCGAAGTCGTCGTTGTCGTCGCGCACGAGGTTGTACGCCTCGTCGATGAACAGCACGCCGCCCGCGGCCCGCTCGCACACCTCGCGCGTCTTCGGCGCGGTCTGGCCGGTGAACTCGGCGACCAGATCGCCACGGCCGACCTCGACCAGGTGCCCGGACGGCAGCACGCCCAGCTCGCGGTAAATCTGCCCGACCAGCCGCGACACGGTCGTCTTCGCCGTGCCCGGATTGCCGGTGAAGAGCAGGTGGCGGCTGCGGACGGCGACCTTCATCCCCGCGTCGCGGCGCCGCGCGTCGACGGCCATCTCGTCCACCATGGACCGCACGCGCTGCTTCACCGAGTCGAGCCCGATCATCGCGTCCAGTTCGGCCAGCAGCTCGGGCAGACTGCGCCGCGGACCCGAGTCGTCCACCGCGCCCACGCCGGATTCGCCGGGCTGCGGCAGGTCGGCGGCCACGAGCGTGACCAGGTCCGCGCCGCCGTCGGTGGTCAGCCGGGTGGACTGCTTGCCGATCGTCGCTTCCAGCAGCACGCGCGCGGACCGGCCGTTCGCGAACCCGCGGCCGCGCGGGATCCGCCGCACCGCTTCGGGAAGCGCCGCGAGCAGGTCCGCGGACAGCTCGTAGCCCTGTCCCTTCGCCATCACGCGGAAGATCTGCGCCAGCTCGTCGTTGGAGTAGTCCGGGAATTCGATCGACCCGGCGAACCGCGAGCGCAGGCCGGAGTTGGACTCCAGGAAGGCGTCCATCTCCTTGGGGTAGCCGGCCGCGAAGACCACCAGGTCCTCGCGGTGGTTTTCCATCTGCACCAGCAGTTCCGCGACCGCTTCCCGGCCGAAGTCGTCGTCCTTGTCGTTCACGAGGTTGTAGGCCTCGTCGAGGAACAGCACGCCGCCGACGGCCCGCTGCACGACCGCGCGGGTCTTCACCGAGGTCTCGCCGAGGTACTCGCCGGCCAGGTCGGTGCGGGTCACCTCGACGACGTGGCCCTTGGGCAGCGCGCCGAGCGCCCGGTAGATCTTGCCGAGCAGCCGGGCGACCGTCGTCTTCGCGGTGCCCGGATTCCCGGTCAGCAGCAGGTGCCTGCTGCGCACCGCGACCTTCATGCCCGCTTCCCGGCGGCGCGCGTCGATCGTCATCTCCGCGGTCAGCGAACGGACCCGCTCCTTGACCGCGGCGAGGCCGATCATCCCGTCCAGTTCGGCGAGCAGTTCCTCGATCGAGGATCCGCCGCGCCGGCCGGCCGCGGCGACCAGCGGCTCGATGTCCGCGTGGCCGATCTCGATCCGGGCGCCCGGCAGCGCGCCCCGGCTGACCGCCTGCCGCGACGCCGCGTCCAGCAGGGTCTCCACGGTGCGGGCGCTGGGTTCGCCGGCGAGCGCGGCGAGCCGGTCGCGCACGTCGGCGGGCAGGCCGAACGAGCGTTCCCGGGCGAGGACGTCGAGCAGCGCGGCCGCTTCGGCGGGCCGGTCGAACCGCGGCAGCCGGTACTGCAGCATGTTCTGCACCAGGTCCGGGGCCTCGGTGCTGAGCTGTTCGAGCACCTTCTCGGTGCCGTCCAGGATGATCAGGCGGCAGCTGTCCTGGTCGCGCGCGTACCTGCGCAGCAGCCGGACGGTGCCCGCGACGTCCTTCTCGAAGAGCGCGTCGACCCGCTCGGCGAGCATCAGCGCGGAGCCGCCGTTTTCGATCTCGTTGATCGTCGCGGGCACCGAGCGCTCGACCGGGTCGTCGCCGTACTCGGCGATCAGGGCGGCGCAGTCGAAGAACTCGGCGTTGTCGAACCCGACCTCGGCCTCGGTCAGCGACGCCTTCAGCGCGCGGGCGAACCGGCGCTGGCCGGTGTTCGCCTCCCCCACCAGCAGGATGAACGGGTTCGGCTGCTTGGTGCCCGCGGTCGTCCGGGCCGCTTCGCGCTTCTCCCATTCGGCGTAGGCCTTCTGCCACTCCTCGTAGGCCTTTTCGTAGCGGGCCTGCTCCTTGCGCTGCCACATCCGGTTGCCCGCGGCCAGCAGGTCGAGCGTGACCGACCGGCTGTGCCGCGCCATGTCGCCCAGCACGTTGTTCCCGGAGCCGTCCGAACCCGGCCGCTCCGGTTCGGGCGGCGGCGGTTCGCCGGGGCCGTTCGCGGTGCCGTGCCGGGTCGCGTCCGCCCAGGCGACCACGCGGGTGGCGCGCGTGACGAACTCGGAGACCGGCTCGGCTCCGGAGACGAACATCCCGGCCTGGCCCAGGTTCTCCACCCGGATCTGCGGCGCCGGGGCGCTCGCCGGCGCCGGCGGTGCGGGAGCGGGCAGCGGCGGCGGTCCCGCGGGCGCGGGCGCGGCGGGCGGCGGCTGCGCCGGGACTTGCCCGGACCACGGGCCGCTCTGCGGTGCGGGCGGGTAGCCGGGCTGGGGCGGCCGGTAGCCCTGCGGAGCGGACGGCGGGCCGGGGTAGCCGCCCGGATTGCCTTGCGGCGCAGGGGGTCCGGCGTATCCGGGGTTGCCCTGCGGCCCGGGGTTGCCCTGCGGCCCGGGGTTGCCCTGCGGCCCGGGGTTGCCCTGCGGCCCGGGGTTGCCCTGCGGTCCGGGATAGCCGCCCTGCGGTCCCGGGTAGCCGCCGGGATTCCCTTGCGGTCCGGCGAATCCGCCCGGGGCGCTCGGCGGGCCGGGATACGGCTGCCGGGGTCCTCCGCCGTTGCCCGGGTAGCCCGGCTGGCCGCCGGGGTACTGCTGCGGCGCGCCGTACCCCGGCGCGGGGGCGCCCGGCGGCGGCACGAGCCGGGAGGCGGCCCGGTAGCCGGGATCCGCGGGCGGCTGCGTGTACTGCCAGCTCCCGTCCGGCAGCCTCCGCTGCCACGCCTGGCCGGGGACGAGCAGCCATCCGGCGCCGTCCGGGCCGGTCAGCGCGGCCGTCCGGCCCGCCGCCGCCTCGGACTGTGCGGCCTGGAATGCGTCCCACCCTGCGCGCGTCAAAAAAACCAGCTCCCCCTCAGGTGCCCGTGCGGCGAGCCCGCCGCCGCCCCATTGTGCCCAACCCGGGACGCTCCGCGACGGCTAGTCGCCGAACTCGCCCGTTCGCCGCTCCCCCGCGGTCACCACCGCAGGGCGTGCTTGAGCTGTTTGACCGCGATCGGCGCGAGGGTGGTGGTGAAGGTCGCCGACGGATGGTTGTCGTCCATGTAGACCAGCACGTTCCCGACGACCGCGCGGCAGCGTTTCTGGTCGCAGTAGTAGTCGGTGAAGTCCAGGAACGTCACGTTGCCCGGGATGTCGTCCACCTGCTCCCACGACGGCGTCGGGGCCACCGCCGAGGCGCGCGGCACCGAGCACGCCAGGTCGGTCGGGCTCTTCTGCGCGACGCAGCTGGCCATGTTGAACGCGTAGCGCGGGTTGTCGCGCACGGCCACGACCGGGATGCCCGCCTCGTCCAGAGCCGACCAGACGTCGACGAAGCCCTTCGGCGTCGACTCGTTCGGCCCCGGTTTGGCGTTGACCGTGCCGAGCATGACGACGGCGTCCGGGCGCGTGTCGAGCAGTTCGTCGGTGGCGGCCTTGTTCCAGTCGAGGCAGTTCTTGTCGCCCGGCATCAGCTCGGAGCCGGACGAATACGGGCACGCGCCCTTGAGCATGGTCGTGACCTGCCAGCCGTCGGAGACGACCGCGGGCCGGAACGCGGCGAGGTACTGCTGGATGTGCGAATCGCCGACGAGCACGATCCGCTTGGCGGGCGTGCCTTCCGGGCCCTCCGTGCAGATCTCCAGCTCCTTGTTGCGCGGCGACTTCGAGCACTGGTCCGGCGCGATGCGGGCCCAGTCGTCGGCGAGCTTCACCGTCGGCGGCACGATCGGCGGCGACGGCCCGCCGCGGTAGACGAAGCCCTGCGCGTGCGCGACCGCGCCCGGATGGTCCGGGTCGCCGATGGCGATCTCGTAGTTCGCCCGCGCGCTGCTCACGCCCTGCCAGACGCCGCTCGTGACGAGCACCGGGGCCAGCGCGAGCACGCCGAACCGGTAGGCGCCCCACCGTTTCGCGGTGCCGATCTTCGACAACCGGACCGGATTCTCGATCAGGTGGTAGGTCAGGATCGAGAGCAGGAACGACACGCCGACCACGAAGGCGCCGCCGAGCAGGCCGACCGCCGGCCGGTCGCGGACGATCAGGTAGAACACCAGCACCGGCCAGTGCCACAGATAAAGCGAGAAGCTGAGGTTGCCGACGTAGCCGAGGAATTTCGAGCTGAGCCAGCGGTCCGCGCCGAGCGCGCTGCCGGTCTGCCCGGCCACCAGCACGAGGGCCGCCGAGACGGTCGGCCACAGCGCGATCCAGCCCGGGAACACGCTGTCGACCTCGAGCAGGACGCCGCACAGCACCAGCCCGGCGACGCCGGCCCAGCCGAGGACGACGCGCAGCGCCCGCGGCAGCGTGACCTGGTCGAGGAACATCGCCAGCAGGCCGCCGAGCGCGAACTCCCACACCCGGGTCAGGCCGTGGAAGTAGGCCAGCGGCTGGTCGGCCGCGGTGAGGTACACCGAGTACGCGAGCGACGCGGCGAACAGGACGGCCAGCAGCAGGGTCACCGTGCGCCGCAGCGACCAGCCGAGCCGGCGCACGAGCAGGCCGAGGCCGGCGAACAGCAGCGGCCACAGCACGTAGAACTGGCCCTGGATGGACAGCGACCAGAAATGCTGCACCAGGCTCGCGCTGTTGTGCTGGGCGAAGTAGTCCACCGAATCGGCCGCGAGCTGCCAGTTCTCGTAGAACAGCGCGGACGCGACGACCTCGCGGATGGTCTGGAACCAGCGGTCCTGCGGGAGCAGCAGCTGCGAGACGACCACGACGGCCAGCAGCACGGTCATCGCGGCCGGGAAGAGCCGTTTGATCATCCGGCCCCAGGTCGCGCGCAGGTCGATCCGGCCGCGCAGCAGGGCCCGGCAGAGCTGGCCGGTGATCAGGAACCCGGAGACGAGGAAGAACACGTCGACGCCGCCGGAGATCCGGTCGAACCACACGTGGTAGACGACGACCAGCACCGAGGCCAGCGCCCGCACGCCCTGCAGCTCGGGCCGGAACCGGGCCTGCGCGCCCGGCCCGGCGGAAGGCCGGCCAGGCCGCTGCGGGGCGGCCACGGTGGTGCCGGACATCCAGGTTCCTCCCGAGGGCCGGTAGCCGGCCGCGGGCGCCGACTACTGGTCATGTGCGCTCACTAGCTATACGTGACGGGCCGCGCCGTCACGCATCCGGGGTCCCCCGACGGAGCCGCTCGGCGGCGCCGGTGCTCGCGGTAGTTATCTTGACCAGGTGCCCGACTCCCGCCCTCCGTCCGTCCGCCGCGCGCGGATCGCCGACGTCCGCAAGATCAAGGCCCTCGTCGATTCCGACGCCGGCCGCGTGCTGCTCGAAAAAGATCTGGTCACGCTCTACGAGGCGGTGCAGGAGTTCTGGGTCGCGACCGACGAGCGGGACGGCGCGGAGGACGTGCTGGGCGCCGCCGCGCTGCACGTGCTGTGGGAGGACATCGGCGAACTGCGCACCGTGGTGGTCGACAAAGCCGCGCGCGGCCGCGGGATCGGCCGCGCGCTGGTCGGCAGGCTCGTCGAGGAGGCCCGCGAGCTGGGGCTGAAACGGCTGTTCGTGCTGACGTTCGAGACGTCGTTCTTCGCCGGGCACGGGTTCGTCGAGATCGACGGAGCCCCTGTGTCGCAGGAGGTGTACGAGGAGATGCGGCGCTCGCTCGACCCGGGCGTGGCGGAGTTCCTCGACCTGCCCTACGTCAAGCCGAACACGCTCGGGAACTCGCGGATGCTGCTCGAGTTCTGAGCGCTCACGTCAGGTGCACGGTGATCCGGTCCCCGGTGGCCGAAACCTCGGCCAGCCGGACCGTCGTGCCCGCGTAGTTCGTCTCGTGCGGGCCGGGCCGGTCGGTGTGCAGCTGGACGGACGTGTGCTCGCCGCGGCCCGGTTCGGTCAGCACCAGCGACACCACCGCGTCGCCCGCGACGAAGCACTGCCGTCCCGGCTTGCAGCGCGAGTCCGAGACCAGGTCGCGGTAGCGCACTGTCAGGTCCCGTCCGGAGACCTGCACTTCCTGTCCGCGGGACAGGACCACGTCGTGGCCCGGCTCGGCGGCTTCCGGTCGCGGAGTCTGCGCGAGGGCGACCGGACCGCCCGCGCACCCGGCCAGCGCGGCGGCCGTCCCGATACCCACTGCGAGCTTCTTGAGGTCCATGCCTACCGGACGGGCGACACGCCCCGCCAGGTTGCACGCGCGGATCAGAAGTCTTCGTCCTCGCCGCCTGCGGGCGCCCCGCCCGCGTCGGAGCCGCCGCGGATCATGAACAGCACCGACTCCAGCTCCTCCGGTTTGATCAGCACGTCGCGGGCCTTCGAGCCCTCCGACGGGCCGACGACGCCGCGGCTTTCCAGCAGGTCCATCAGCCGCCCGGCCTTGGCGAACCCGACGCGGAGCTTGCGCTGCAGCATCGAGGTGGAGCCGAACTGCGACGTGACGATCAGCTCGGCGGCCTGCAGCAGGACGTCGAGGTCGTCGCCGATGTCCGGGTCGATCTCCTTCTTCTCGCCCGCCTTGGCGCTGGTGACGCCCTCGTTGTAGTCCGGCTGCGCCTGTTCCTTGGCGAAGTTGACGACCGCCGCGATCTCCTCGTCGCCGACGAACGCGCCCTGGATGCGGACCGGTTTCCCGGCGCCCATCGGCAGGTAGAGCGCGTCGCCCATGCCGATCAGCTTCTCCGCGCCCGGCTGGTCGAGGATGACCCGCGAGTCCGTCAGCGACGACGTGGCGAACGCGAGCCGCGACGGCACGTTCGTCTTGATCAGGCCGGTGACGACGTCGACCGACGGCCGCTGGGTGGCCAGCACCAAGTGGATGCCGGCGGCGCGGGCCTTCTGGGTGATCCGGACGATCGCGTCCTCGACGTCGCGCGGGGCGGTCATCATCAGGTCGGCCAGCTCGTCGACGATCGCCATGATGTACGGGTACGGCTGGTACTCGCGTTCGCTGCCCGGCGGCGCGGTGATGTCGCCGGAGCGGACCTTGGCGTTGAAGTCGTCGATGTGGCGGACCCGGTTGGCCTGCATGTCCTGGTAGCGCTGCTCCATCTCCTCCACCAGCCAGGCCAGCGCGGCGGCGGCCTTCTTCGGCTGGGTGATGATGGGCGTGATCAGGTGCGGGATGCCCTCGTACGGCGTCAGCTCGACCATCTTCGGGTCGATCAGGATCATCCGGCATTCGGCGGGCGTCGAGCGGGCGAGCAGCGACACCAGCATCGAGTTCACGAAGCTCGACTTGCCGGAACCCGTGGAACCGGCCACCAGCAGGTGCGGCATCTTCGTCAGGTTCGCGGTGACGAACTCGCCCTCGATGTCCTTGCCGAGCCCGATCAGCATCGGGTGGTTGTCCTTGACCGTGGACGGCGCGCGCAGCACGTCGCCGAGGCGCACCATCTCGCGGTCGGAGTTGGGCACCTCGATGCCGACCGCGGACTTGCCCGGGATCGGCGCGAGCAGGCGGACGTTGTCGGTGGCCACCGCGTAGGCGATGTTCTTGGTCAGCGCGGTGATCTTCTCGACCTTCACGCCCGGGCCGAGCTCGACCTCGTACCGGGTGACCGTCGGGCCGCGGGTGAAGCCGGTGACCTGCGCGTCGACGTTGAACTGCTCGAGGACGCCGGTGATCGCCTCGATCATCTGGTCGTTGGCCTTGCTGCGGGACTTCGGCGCGTCGCCGAGCTTCAGCAGGTCGGGCGGCGGGAGCGCGTAGTCGCCCTCGACGGTGCGGGTGACCGACAGCGCGGGTTCCGGGGCCTTCTTCGGCTTCTTCTCCGGCACTTCGGCAGGCGGCGCGACCGGCTTGGGCGGCCGGATCGGCGTGGCCGGCTCGGCGAGCGCGGCGTCGAGGTCGAGCTGCTCGCCGTCCTTGTCGGCGCTGGCCTGGCGACGGCGCGCCGGTTTCCGCAGCCGCACGGGCTTCGGATCGGGTTCTTCCTCGGCGGGCTCTTCGCCGCGCTGACCGGCCTCGTATTCGGCCAGCTCGTGCTCGTCGAGGCCCCAGGTGCGCAGGCGGTGCGGGATGTCGCGCACCGGGGTGCCGGTGAACACGAGCACGCCGAACAGCAGCGCGAGGATCAGCAACGGCACCGCGACCCAGGTGGTGACGCCCTTGGTCAGCAGCCCGCCGGAGAACGCGCCGAGGATGCCGCCCGCATACATGCGGCCGTCGTTGGTGTCCGGGAGCGCGGTGAAGATGTGCAGCATCCCGAGCACGGACAGCACGACCAGCAGCGTGCCGATCACCATCCGCGGCCGGGTCTCCGGCCGGGGCTCGGACCGCATCAACGCGACCGCGACCACCAGCAGGACCAGCGGCAGCGTCACCGCTCCCGCCCCGAGAACCGTCCGAGTGGCGACCTCGACCCCGGCCCCGATCGGCCCGGCCGCCCGCCACCACACCCCGACCGCGGCGACGATGGCGAGCGCGATCAGCCCGAGAGCCAGCCCGTCGCGCCGGTGTTCGGCTTCGAGCTCCCGCGTGCGCCCGACCGTGCGGGCGAGCGACCCGACGCCCTTGGCGACGAGGTTCCAGGTGCTGCGCACGCCGCGCCCGAACGCCCCGGAACTCTTGCGGCCGGCCGGACGCCGCGCGGGAGACGTCCGGGGCCGGGAACTGCTCCGGGCCCTGGTCGAGCCCTTGGCCCGGCTCGACGCCCCCCTCGCCGGGGTACGCGAACCGCGCGCCGGTGCTTTCCCGCCGCTTCCCGCCGTGCTCCGCTTTCTCGTCGCCGACCCAGCCATGCCTCCACGGTAACGGGCGAGGACCGATAGTCCCATGTGCCACTCGCAGCGCAGGCGAAACAATCGTCCCGGATCACAGTGGATCTTGCGGAGACACCGGCGGGTCCTTGGGGAGCGGAGGCCTCATGCCAGCCCTGCCGAGGTCGTGCCCGCGCTCGCCGACCGGACCGCTTTCGCAGGTGCCGCCTGAATTGAAGCGTTGCCGTTGAGGTGACTGGCGGAGCAGCCAGGGTCGGTCGTGGAGGACGCGGATTCGCCGGAGGTGACGGTGAGCGTCCCGGATGCTGCGCGGCCTCGGACGCGGTTGCTGGTGTTCGGTTCACGGACCGGGATGTTGCGGCAGACCCGGGACGCGGAGGAGGGCGGACCACGGTCTCGTGGTTGTACTAGGTGGCGCCGCTCCGTCGCCTCCGGGCCCGGAGGCTTCCGGTCCGACGTCCCCCGTGGCCGGCTCCCCCGCGCCCGCGAGCGTCGCGGCGACCCCGACCACCAGCGCGACCTCGGCGGACGGCTACCTGAAGAAGTCCAGATGCCCGCCGCCGACGGCGATCCTTCTGACATCTACGCCTTCGGCAACGACGTGCTCAACGAGACCCGGTTCTCGACGCGCGGCGACGACGGCATCACCAATCAGGCCGAGTACAACAGCCCGTGCACATGGAACGTCAAGAAGCTCCCGTTCCAGTTCGCGCCCAGCAGCAATTACACGGGCCAGCTCGCGGTCGACACCCTCAACCCGCACGGCACGCTTCTGCTCACCGCCGGCAACGGGTTCTTGAACGGCAGCCTCGGCTGGGAGTGGGACTACTGAGCACGCGCCCCGTCTGACACGGTGAGGCAGCCGAGCACCTCCACACACGCTCTGAACAGCTGCGAAGACCTCCGAAGCACCCCACTGCCCCACCGCGGGGAGAACCGCGTTGTCCCAGGTGGTCCCGGCCGTGAAATGCTCTGCTCATGTTCGCGCTCCAACAGGACGAGGCTCCGCGCCGTGCCCCCGCGATCTGGCGGACGATGCTCAACCTCGACCGAGGGCTGGTGAATCTCGTCGGGCGGCTCACGGTCACCGGGTCGGTGCCGCGGGAGCTTCGGGGGAAGCCGCTGCTCATGGCGGCCAATCACATCGGCGTGTTCGACGCCTTCGTGCTCATGGCGGCGTGCAAGCGGATCGGCATCAATCCCCGCTTCATGCTCGCCGGCGGGATTCTCGACGCTCCGGTGATCGGCCCGGCGCTCAAGGTCAGCGGGCACTTGCGCGTGGACCGGGCCAAGGCGGCGACCGCGATCGGGCAGTTCGCCGAGGCGGCCGAGGCGTTGCGGACCACGCGCGAGCCGATCGTCGTGTACCCGGAGGGGCGGATCAGCCACGACCCGGGGCTGTGGCCGGAGCGCGGCAAGACCGGTGCGGCGCGGCTCGCGCTCGCCGCGGGGGTGCCGGTGATTCCGATCAGCCAGTGGGGCGCGCACGAGGCGGTCTACTGGGGCACGGAGACCGTCAACGGGCCCGCGGATCTGCTGCCGCTGGCCAAATCCGGGTTGAGCGCGCCGTTGCGCCGGCCCCGGTTCAAGGTCCATTTCGGGACTCCGGTGGACCTGTCCGACGTCGAGCCGGAGCGGCCGGGCGCGGGCGTGCGCGCGCACGCGAAGATCATGCGGGCCATCACCGACGGCCTGATCCCGTTGCGCCGCCACGAACCCGTCCGCCCGCGGTTTCACGACCCGACCCGGCCGACCGACACCGTCAGCCCCTGGAAGCCGCAGCGCTGAGTCCGGATCGTGGGACACCCCGCCGAGCCCGGCTAGGGTCGCGTGGTGTGAGCACCCGCATCCTGGTCGTCTACTACAGCGCGACCGGCAACACCGCCGCCCTCGCCGACGCGCTCGCCGAGGGGGCGGGCGAAGCCGGAGCGGAGGTACGCGTCCGCACCGTGGCCGAGACCGCGCCGCCGGAAGCGGTGGCGAGCAACCGGCGATGGCAGGCCTGGGTCGATTCCGGGCCGCACCACGACCTCGCCGCGCTGGCCGATCTCGAGTGGGCGGACGGGCTCGCGCTCGGCAGCCCGACCCGGTTCGGCGGGCCCGCCGCGCAGCTCAAGTCCTTTGTGGACACCACGGGCGGCCTGTGGGCGCAAGGGAAACTCGCCGACAAGGTGGCGACGTCGTTCACGTCGGCGTCCACCGCGCACGGCGGCCTCGAAGCGACCGTGCTGGCGATCAACAACATCTTCTACCACTGGGGCGCGATCGTCGTCCCGCTCGGCTACGCGGAGCCGCACCTGCTGGAGTCCGGCAACCCGTACGGCGGCTCGTTCGTCTCGCGCAAATCCGCCGCCCCGGACGACACCGCGCTGCGGGCGCTGCGGATACAGGGGCAACGGCTGGCGACGATCGCGACCCACGTCGCGACCGGCCTGAAAACCGCCGGATAACTCAGTTTCGCCCGGTCGTCCCGCTCCGTAGTGTCGCGCGCGTGACCACCGAACTCCCCGTCCTCGAACCGCCCCGGGCGATCCACCGGGGCCGCGGCCTCTCGCTCGTCCTGCTCGCCGCGATCTTCTTCAGCACGTCCGGCGCGCTCGCGAAACCGGTCATGGGCGCGGGCATGACGCCGGAGCAGGTGGCGGTGCTGCGGATCGGGACAGCCGGAGTGCTGCTGCTCATCGGCACCGCGCTCTTCGCGCCGCGCACGCTGCGGATCCGGCGCGGGGAATGGCCGATGCTGCTCGCGTACGGCGCGCTCGGCGTGGCCGGGACGCAGCTGCTGTATTTCATTGCCGCGCAACGGATCCCGGTCGGCATCGCGATCCTGCTGGAGTTCCTGTCGCCGGTGCTGATCGCGTTGTGGGTGCGCGTGGTCCGGCGGAAGCGGCTGCCGCGCATGCTGTGGTTCGGGATGGCCGTCGCGATGGCCGGGCTGGCGCTGGTCGCGCAGGTCTGGCAGGGGCTGCGGCTCGACGCGATCGGGCTGCTGGCCGGGCTCGGCGCGGCGCTCTGCTCGGCCGGGTACTTCCTGCTCGGCGAACGCGCGGTCGCCGACCGCGAGCCGCTCGGGCTGGTCACCTGGGGCATGGTGATCGGCGGGGTGCTCGTGAGCGTCGCCGCGCCGCCGTGGACGCTGCCGCTGGGAATGGCGGGCCAGACCGTCCCGTTCGGACCGTGGACGCCCCCGTTGTGGGTGCTGCTGCTCGGCCTGGTGGTGCTGTCGACGGCGATCCCTTACCTCGCGGGGATTTCCGCGCTGCGCCACCTGCCCGCCTCGGTGGCGAGCGTCGTCGGGCTGCTCGAACCCGTCGCGGCGGCGGCGTTCGCGTGGGCGCTGCTCGGCGAAGCCCTCGCCTGGCCGCAGGCGGTCGGCACCGCCCTGCTGCTCGGCGGCGCGTACCTGGTCCAACGGCAGACCGCCGCCCTCGCCTGACTCCCTCTCCGGGTGGAACGGGAACCAACCTCGGGCGGGATGTGTCTTATCCGCGGACCCGCCACACTGGACGGGCCGCACGAGAACACCTGGGGGATCTCATGGACAACCGGCCGAACCGGGCGCAGCAGCGCAGAGCCCGCAACGCGCTCGCCCGCCAGGCAGCGATCGTCATGGTGGCGTTGCTGCTGGCGGGCGCGCGGCGCTGAATCAGGGCTGAATCAGACCGGGATGACCGTCGGCACGATCATCGGCCGGCGGCGGTAGGTGTCGGCGACCCACCGGCCGACGACCCGGCGCACCGCCTGCGCGATGCGGTGGGTGTCGGTGATGCCCTCGGCTTCCGTCCGCGCCAACTCCATCTCCACGAGCGGCACGACGGCGTGCAGGGCCTTCGGGTCGTCGGAGAAACCGCGGCCGGAGATCGTCGGGCTGCTGACCGCGCGGCCGGTGTTCGAGTCGATCACCACGGTGATCGCGATGAACCCGCCCTCGCCGAGCACGAGCCGGTCGGACAGGGTCGACTCGCCGACGTCGCCGACGGACAACCCGTCCACGTACACGTGCCCGACCTCGACGCGGCCGGTGCGCGAAGCCTTGCCGTCGACCAGGTCCACGACCACGCCGTCCTCGGCGATCACCACGTTGTCCGGCGCGACGCCGGTGCGGATGGCGAGTTCCCCGTTGGCGCGCAAGTGTTTCCACTCGCCGTGCACCGGCATCACGTTGCTCGGCCGGACCGCGTTGTACAGGTACAGCAGCTCGCCCGCGGACGCGTGGCCGGACACGTGCACCTTCGCGTTGCCCTGGTGCACGACGTTCGCGCCGAGCCGGGTCAGCCCGTTGACGACCCCGAACACCGCGGTCTCGTTGCCCGGGATCATCGAGCTGGCCAGCACGACGGTGTCGCCCGCGCGGATCGAGATCTGCCGGTGCTCGCCGCGCGCCATCCGCGACAGCGCGGACAGCGGCTCGCCCTGCGAACCCGTCGACACGAACAGCACCTTGCTCTCCGGCAGGGTGCTGGCCTGGTCCAGGTCCACGAGCAGGCCGTCCGGCACGTTCAGCAGGCCCAGCTCGGCGGCGATGCCCATGTTCCGGACCATCGACCGGCCCACGAACGCCACCCGGCGGCCGTGCCGCACGGCGGCGTCCAGCACCTGCTGCACGCGGTGCACGTGGCTGGCGAAGCACGCGACGATCACGCGCTGGTCGACGCGCCGGATGACGTCGTCGAGCACCGGGCCGATGTCGCGCTCGGGCATGACGAACCCGGGCACCTCGGCGTTGGTCGAGTCGACGCAGAACAGGTCCACGCCCTCGTCGCCCAGGCGCGAGAAGCCCGCGAGGTCGGTCAACCGCCCGTCGAGCGGCAGCTGGTCGAGCTTGATGTCGCCGGTGTGCAGCACGACGCCGGCCGGCGTGCGGATGGCGACCGCGAGCGCGTCCGGGATCGAGTGGTTCACCGCGAAGAACTCGAGGTCGAACGCGCCGACCTGGCGCCTCTCCCCCTCGCGCACCTCGATCAGCTTCGGCCGCTGGCGGTGCTCCTTGGCCTTGGCCGCGAGCAGCGCGTTGGTGAACCGCGAACCGTAGATCGGGACGTCCGGGCGCAGCCGGAGGAGGAACGGGACGGCTCCGATGTGGTCCTCGTGCCCGTGGGTGAGCACGAGGCCGTCGATGTCGTCGAGCCGGTCCTCGATCGCGCGGAAGTCCGGCAGGATCAGGTCGACGCCGGGCTGGTCGTCCTCGGGGAAGAGGACGCCGCAGTCGACGATCAGGAGCCTGCCGTCGTATTCGAAGACGGTCATGTTGCGCCCGACCTCGCCGATGCCGCCGAGCGCGACGACGCGCAAGGCTCCCTCGGGAAGTGCGGGCGGGAGGTGCGTCGGGCCGGGTCCGGCGGGAAGTGAAGTCACCGGGGCATTGTCCCAACGCTGGTGTGCGAGGTGGGGGCGGTGTAGGCCGCCTGCGAATCTGCTTGTGCCACCCGTGCACCATGCCAGTCCGAGGCCGCGCTGTCCTCCAGCGGCACGCCGCCCTGGGCGAGATCGGCCGCGATCTGCTCCAGCTGGTCGTCGAACGGGGCCACAATCGGCAGCCGCGGGTCGCCGATGTCGAACCCGCGCAGGCGCAGCGAGGCCTTGCTGAACGCGACTCCGCCGACGCGCGACATCGCCCGCAGCACCGGCAGCATGCCGCGGTGGTTCGTGCGCGCGGTGGACGTGTCGCCCGCCTCGTAGGCCTCGATCATCGCGCGGATCCGGCCCGCCACTACGTGCCCGATCACGCTGACCACGCCGACCGCGCCGACCGACAGCCACGGCAGGTTCAGGCCGTCGTCGCCGGAGTAGTAGGCGAGGTGGGTGTTCGCGATGACCTCGGACCCGGCGATCAGGTCGCCCTTGGCGTCCTTCACCGCGAGGATCCGCGGGTGCTCGGCCAGCCGCTGCAGCGTGTCCACCTCGATCGGCACGATCGAGCGCGGCGGGATGTCGTAGAGCATCACCGGCAGCTCGGTGGCGTCGGCGACCGCGGTGAAGTGCGCGTACAGCCCGGCCTGGCTCGGCCGCGAGTAGTAGGGCGTGACGACGAGCAGGCCGTGCGCGCCCGCTTCGGCGGCGGCGTGCGCCTGCTCGATGCTGTGCGCGGTGTTGTTGGTGCCCGCCCCCGCGACGACGGTCGCCCGGTCGCCGACCGCCTCGACGACCGCGCGGACCAGCGCGGCCTTCTCCTCGTCGGTGGTGGTCGGGCTCTCGCCGGTGGTGCCGTTGACGACGAGGCCGTCGTTGCCGAGGTCCACAAGGTACTCGGCCAGTTCCTGGGCCCGCTTCACGTCCAGCGCCCCGGCTCGGTCGAAGGGGGTCGCCATCGCGGTGAGCACGCGGCCGAACGGACGTCCGGGCGCGGCGGCAGGTGAGGTGGACATGGCCACGACGGTACCTCCTCAGGCCGCCGAACCCGGCCCCGACCTGGTGTGGCATACCGCAACTCCGGAGAATTTCCGCCGCCGCGCCGCTCCCGGCGGAACTTCTCGCGCGCTACTTGACCTTGGCGGTGATCTGCGCCGGGATCTGGTCGTTGTTCGCCCGCGACAGGACACAGTAGATCTTGCGGTTCGGGCCGCTGCTGCTGTCGCTGTCCGGCTGCACCTGCCACGCCTGCTGGGTCGGCACGATCGCCCGGTAGGCCAGTCCCGCGCGCTGCTGCGGCGGCACCACCGCGGAATGGAACGACGCCGCGCAGCGCGCCTCGGCCGCGCGGCTGAGGTCCTCCAGGCCGGGATACGGGGCGACGACCGCGTCGTCGTCGCTCCAGTTCTCCAGCGGCAGCGGGCTGGCGGAGTCGAAGACCTCGAGCGTGTGGTTCTTCTTGCAGTCGACGTTGTTGTCCGAGCTGATCACCACGCCCGGCTGGACGATCGCGTTGTAGCAGATCTCGTACGAGGAGAACTTGGTTTTGAGGTACCCGTCCGGGCCGTAGGTGACGGTCTCGGCCTGCTGCTCGTCCTTCTTCGGCGACCACACCGGCTTGCCGAGGAAGAACCCGCCGGCCAGCGCGGCGATCGCCAGCGCCGCGATCGCGCCCGCCCACAGGCCGCGGCGGCTCTTGCCTTCCGGCTTCGCGGCCATCCGCGTCGGCTGCCCGCCCACGCGGGTCTCCTGCTGCGGCATGACGGCGGTGGCCGGGCGTGGCGTCGGGCCGGTGGCGTGGGCGAGCTGCGCCCGCGCCTGCGCGGCGGTGAGCCGGGCTTCGGGATTCGCCACGAGCAGGCCGAGGATGACCGCGCCGAGCGGACCCTGCACGCGGGTCAGGTACGGCACTTCGGTCATGATCGCGTGCAGCGTGGCGGCCGTGGTGGGCCGTTCGAACGCGACGATGCCCTCGACCGCGAAGTACAGCGTCGCGCCGAGCGACCACAGGTCCGATTCCGGCATCGCCTCGCGGCCCTCGACCCGCTCCGGGGCCATGAACGCGGGCGAGCCGACGATCATCCCGCTCGTGGTGAGCCGCGGGTCGTCGATGGCGTGCGCGATGCCGAAGTCGGTGAGCTTCACCCGGCCGTCCGGCGCGACCATGATGTTGGCCGGTTTGACGTCGCGGTGCACGATCCCGGCGGCGTGCGCGGCCTGCAGCGCCGACAGCACGCGCTCCCCGATCACCGCGGCCTGCTGCTCGGGCATCGGGCCGTGCGCGCGGACGAGGTCGGCGAGCGTCGGCGCCTCGACCAGTTCCATCACGATCCAAGTGGTGCCCTGGTCGGTGACCACGTCGTACACCGTGACGACGGCCGGGTCGTTGAGCCGCCCGCCCGCGCGCACCTCGCGCAGGATCCGTTCGGAGAACACCGCGGCGCCTTCGGCTTCCGGCAACCGCAGCTCCTTGATCGCGACCTGCCGCCCGATCACCTGGTCCTGCGCGCGCCACACGATGCCCATGCCGCCGCGGCCCAGTTCGCCGAGCAGCAGGTAGCGGCCGGCCACCACGCGGCCGGCGGGGGCCGTGCGGTTCGGGTCGTGCGGGCGGGTCTGTTCGTCGGTCACGGGGTCGGGCTCCTCGGTCGGCTTCGCGCAGATGCTAGTCCGACCGTCCGGCAGCCTCGCCGGTTCCGTCCGGTTAGGACAGCGTCAGCCGGTGAAGGTGAGCGTGATCAGCACGACGTTGAGCAGGATGATCACCGCGGCGACGACGGCCCCGAGCACGGTGGTGGTCCGGCGGTTGACGTCCGCGCCCATCAGCCCGCGGTCGGCGGTGAGCCGGATCAGCGGCACGAGCGCGAAGGGAATGCCAAACGAGAGCACCACCTGCGAAACCACGAGCGCGGCACTCGGATCGGCGCCCAGCGCCAGCACGACGATCGCGGGAGTGAGCGTGATCAGCCGCCGCACTACGATCGGAATCCTCTTGCGCAGCAAGCCTTGCATGATCATCGCGCCCGCGTACGCCCCCACCGACGTCGACGCCAGCCCGGACGCGAGCAGCCCGATCGCGAACATCAGCGCGACACCGGGTCCGAGCGCGGCGGCGACCGCCCCGTGCGCGCCTTCGATGGTGTCGACGCCTTGCTGTCCTTGAAGATTCGTCGCGGCCACGAGCAGCATGCCGAGATTCACCGCGCCGGCGAGCAGCATCGCGAATCCGACGTCGTAGCGGGTCGCCCGCAGCAAGCGCCGGCGGCCGCCGGGTTCCGGTTTGCCGTGCCGGTCGCGGACCAGTCCGGAGTGGAGATACACCGCGTGCGGCATCACCGTCGCGCCGAGCATCGCGGCCGCGATCAGCACGCTGTCGCCGCCGCTGAAGCGCGGGATCAGGCCGTTCGCGATGTCCGCAGGCGACGGCGATTCGACGAACAGGCTCGCCAGGAACCCGACCGCGATCACCACCAGCAGACCGGTCACGACGCGTTCGAACGGGCGCTGGCCGCCGCGGTCCTGCACCGCGAGCAGCACCAGCGACACGAACCCGGTGATCAGCCCGCCGGCGACCAGCGGAAGTCCGAAAAGGAGGTTGAGCGCGATCGCGCCGCCGACGACCTCGGCCAGGTCGGTGGCGATCGCGACGATCTCGGCCTGTGCCCAGTAGCCGAGCCTTCCCGCCGTCGAGAGCCGGTCGCGCAGCGCCTCGGGCAGCGACTGGCCGGTGACGAGACCGAGTTTCGCCGACAGGTACTGCACCAGCACGGCCATCAGGTTCGCCACGACGATGACCCACACCAGCAGGTACCCGTAGCGCGCGCCGGCGCTGACGTTGGCCGCCACGTTCCCGGGGTCGACGTACGCGATCGCGGCGACGAACGCCGGCCCGAGCAGCGCCCAGCCCGCCCGCAGCCGGGCCACGCCGCGCGGACGTGCCGCTTCCGCCACCGCCATGTGCGCCCACTCTCCGTTGTCGGTCGCCCCAACTCAAAGTTTAGGCACGCCGAACTTTGCCGGGCAAGGGTGGGCTGCGCCACGCCCCTCGTCGGCTGCGGTCAGGCGGGCAGGAGCACTTCGTGGCCGGCTTCGCGGAACGCCGCCACGGCCCGGTCGAGGTCGTCGGAGCGCACCAGGATGTGGTCGGTGTCGAAGGTGGACAGCGAGAACAGCGCGACGCCCGCCGCCGCCAGCTCCGACGCGAGCGCGGAAATGATGCCGGTGAGGGTGAATTCCAGCGGCCCGCGCACGGTGAACAGCCGCCAGCCGTCCTCGACGGCGCCGCCTTCGGGTTCGCGGCCGGTCGGGCAGATCACCGACAGCTCGTCGGGCGTGCGGGTGACCGACACGAGCGCGGGCTCGCCGGGTTCCAGCAGCTCGGCGGGGACGGCGGCGTCGGCGGGCAGCCGCACGACCGAGTAGGGCCCGGGGCGGAGGTCGATCGTCAGGTGTTTCATCAGTGCGTTGTCAGCCTTCCAGCACTTTCGGGCTCGAGGCGATCTCGGTGCCGTCGGGCAGGGTCGAAATCGTGAAATCGGCGAACACGTTGGCCGCCGCCTTGTGCAGCTGCCGCAGGCATTCGATGGCCAGCGAACGGATCTCGACGTCCGCGTGCTCGGTGGCGCGCATCGCGATGAAATGCCGCCACGCGCGGTAGTTCCCGGTGACGACGATGCGGGTTTCGGTCGCGTTCGGCAACACGGCGCGGGCCGCCTGGCGCGCTTGCTTGCGGCGCAGGGTGGCGCTGGGCGTGTCGGCGAACTTCTCCTCCAGCCCGGCGAGCAGTTCGTCGTACGCGGCCGCGCTGGCCTGCGTGGCCTTGACGAACTTCTCGTGCAGCACCGGGTCCGCGGCGATGACGTCCGGCTCGACGAACTCGGCGTCGCGCTCGGGAACGTAGCGCCGCGAGAGCTGCGAGTAGGAGAAATGCCGGTGCCGGATCAGTTCGTGGGTGAGCGAGCGGGAGATCCCGGTGAAGTAGAAGGTGACCGACCCGTGTTCGAGCACGGCCAGGTGGCCGACGTCGATGACGTGCTCGAGGTAGCCGGCGTTGGTCGCGGTCGCCGGGTTCGGCTTCTCCCAGGACTGGTAGCAGGCGCGCCCGGCGAACTCGGCGAGCGCCTCGCCTCCGTCCGCGTCGGTGGACCAGGGCACGTCCTCGGGCGGGAAGAACTCGGTTTTCGCGATCAGCTGCACCTTGGGCGGCACCGGTCTCGCTCCCCTCATGTCGGCTCCGCCAGCCTAACCCGGCGGCACGGGTGACATCACCGCGCCTTGACGTGACGTCACTGGTGACGTCATAGTGGTGTCATGGACTTGACGCCGTATATCGCGAACCTTCGCGAGGACCTCGCGAACACGGCCTCCGCCGGGGACGAGCAGACCCGGCGGGCGGCCGCACTGCTGTCGTCTGCTCTGGAACCGGCGGTGCGGCTGACGCTGATGAACGCGCTGGCCGACCTGGCGGCCGAGGTGACCGCCGCCCTGCCCGGCCAGGTCGTGGACGTCCGGCTCGACGGCAGGGACGTCCGCGTGGTCGTCACCGGCGGCGAGGACCGTGCTGCTTCCGAGCCGCCCCCGCCGCCGCCCCCGCCACCGGTGGACGGCGGCGACATCTCGCGGATCACCCTGCGGCTGGTCGAGCAGATCAAGGGACAGGCCGAACAGGCGGCGGCCGCGCAGGGGGTTTCGCTGAACACGTTCGTGGCGCAGGCCGTGCAGGGGGCGCTCGGCCACGCGCAGCAGCACCAGCAACGGCACCAGCGCTGGCACGACGCCGGCAGCGGCGGGGGCCGCACGGAGACCAAGCTGCACGGCTGGGTCGAAGGCTAGAAGGGGGCGCCACCATGGGCGAGAACCGGGAAGACCAGGGGAAGAACACCGAGGGCCGGGTTGGGGAACCTGGCTTCGGAAACGCGGCGGGGCCCGACGCCGGGACGGATGCGGGGGCTGCGGGCGGGGCTTCTGCCGGGGCTTCTGCCGGAGCGGGCGCAGCGGGCAGCGGGACCTCCGCCGAGGCGGGCGCTGGTTCCGATGCGGGGTCTACGGTGAGCGGAACCGCCGCTGGGGCCGCATCCGGCGCGGACGCTGCAGCGGGCGGAAACCCCGCGGAGTCGGTGTCCGGCGCGGACGCTGCGGCGAGCGGAACCGCTGCTGGGGCCGCATCCGGCGCGGGGTCTGCGGCGAGCGGAAACCCCGCGGAGTCCGCGTCCGGCGCGGATGCTCCGGCGAGCGGAACCGCTGCGGGAGCCGGGCACGGCGGAGGCCCCTCGGGGACCTCGGCCGGGGCCGCCGAAGCAGGCGAGCCGGGCACCGAAGCTGCCGGATCCGCGGCGGGCGAGGCTGGGTCGGCCAGTGCTGAGTCCACTTCGGACAGTTCGGCGGCTCGCTCCGGCGCTTCGGCGGGCGGGTCGGAGGCCGGGGAGCCGGGTCCCTACGTGCGGCTGCAGGACTTCGAGGCGGACGGTCCCGTCGAACTGGATCTGGGCGTCACGATCGGGCGGGTCGAGGTCGTGCTCGGGCGGGAGTCCGGGGTGACCGTGCGGCTGCAGCACGACGCGGGCGAGCAGCCGTCGTGGGTGAACGGGGTCAGCAGCCTGCTGTCGTGGGTCGGGGAGAAGTTCGGGGACCAGTTCGGCGGCCTGCCGGAGTTTTCGGTCGCCGACGCGGTGCGGCAGGCGCGGATCGAGAAGACCGGCAACCGGGTCGTCGTGCGGGCGGCCAAGGCGTGGCAGCTGCGGAACGTCCCGGTGGCGGTGACGGTCCACGCGCCGGCCGGGTCGCACCTCGAGGTGCGCGCGGGTTCGGCGGACGTCACGGTGACCGGCGCCGCGGGCCGCGCGGACATCCTCACCGGCTCCGGCGAGGTGTCGCTGGAACGCGCGGACGGCGCCGCCACCATCCGGACCGGCACCGGAGCCGTGAAACTCGGCCCGACCCTGGCCGGACTGCAGTTGCGAAGCGGAAGCGGTTCGGTCGAGGCGGCGTCGATCGCCGGACCGGCGACGCTCGGCACCGGAACCGGAAACGTCTGGCTGGGCGCGGTCGAGGGCGACGTGATGGCCCGCACCGGCAGCGGCGACCTGTCGGTGGCCGACGCGGCGTCCGGCTCGCTCGAACTGATCACCGGCTCGGGAGAGGTGCGAGTCGGCATCCGGAGCGGAGTCCGGGCGGAAGTGGAACTGGCCTCGGCGGCCGGGCGGGTGTCGAGCGAACTGGACGTCTCGGACACGCCGCCGGAGGGGGCGGTCGCACTGAAAGTCCGCGCCCGCACCGGAACCGGCAACGCGGTGGTGACCCGCGCGGCGGGCTGAGGCCGGGAACATCCCGTCTGCTGCGGGCGCGCCGAGCAGACGGATGCAAGGGGGAGGCGGCGGGCCGCACCGGAGGAATCCGGGCGGCCCGCCGCTTCGTGCGGTATGGGCTTTCCGTCGCGCCACGGCATGCGGCAACACCCGCCTCCGCCAGGGCCCCTGCGGCAACACCTGCCTCCGCCAGGGCTTCCCTGCACACGGCGCCTCGGCGGCGAGACCGTCCTTGCCGCCACAGGGACTTCCCGGCGCACCACGCCCAGCCACCGCGAGAAATCCCCTCCGCCCCAAGACTTCGCCGCGCGCCAACGCGGCCACCACAGGATCTTTCCCGCGCCAACCCGGCCACCGCAGCAATTTCCCGCGCCAACCTCACCCACCGCAAGGACTCCCCTGCGCATCACATCCCAACCACGGCGAGAACTTCCCTGCCGCTCCGAGCATCAGCCCAGCCACCACGAAAACCCTCAGCCGCCGCCAGGACTTCCACGCGCCAACTCCACAGCCTTCGCCGCAGGGAGTTCCACACGGGCACCGTGAATCCGCCGCCAGTGCCCACCAAGCCCCAGCCGAGCCACCGACACCCCGGTCAGCGGGGGGCGGTTCCGGCTGGATCCGGCACCAGGATCACTTCACCGCCCTCCGCAAGGCCCGCGCCAGATCACCCCTCTCCCCCACCACCACGCCATCCAGGCCCTGCCACTCCGCCATCGTCCGCAACTCCCCGGCCAGCTCCGCCGCCACCCGGGACTGGTCGGCCCCGGGTTCGGCGAACGCGCCCTGCACTCGCAGCACCCCGGCCGCCCGGTCGGATTTCAGGTCCACTCTCGCCGACAGCGCTCCGTCCAGCAGGAACGGGAACACGTAATACCCGTGCACCCGCTTGGGTTCCGGCACGTAGATCTCGATCCGGTACCGGAATCCGAACAGCCGCTCGGTCCGCGCGCGTTCCCAGATCAGCGGGTCGAACGGGCACAGCAAAGCCCGTCCGGAAACCGACCGCGGCGTGCGTGCGTTGGCGTGCCGGTACGCGACCGCGCGCCAGTCGGCCACCTGGACCGGCTCCAGCACGCCTTCCTCGACCAGCTCGCGAACGGCTTGCCGGGAGACGTCCGGGCCCAGGCGGTAGTAGTCGCGCAGGTCGGTTTCCGTCGCCACGCCCAGTGCCCGCGCCGAGCGGTCGATCAGGCCGCGGGCGCCTTCCTCCGCGGAAACCTTGCGGGACAGGATCTCCGGCGGCACCACGCGCTCGGTCAAGTCGTACAGCCGCTCGAACGACCGCCGGGTGCCGGTGCTCAGCTGGCCGACGCCGAACAGGTACTCGCAGGCCTTCTTCACCACCGACCGCTCCCACCACGCGCCCGGCCCGCGCCCGGCCCCCTCGGTCTCCAGTTCCTTTTCGATCGCCCCGGCTCCGATCGGACCGTGCTCCTTGACGACGGCCAGCACGTCGTCGAGCAGGCCCGGCATCGTGTCGACCGCCCGGGTGTAGTTCCGCCACCAGCCGTCCCGTTTGGCTCCCGACCGCAGCAGCGGCCAGTCTTCGATCGGCAGCAGGCTCGCCTCGTGCGCCCACGACTCGACCAGCAGCCGCGGCCTTCGCGGGCGGTGGCTCCACGCGGCGTCGTCGACCAGCGCCGGGTCGTAGGGGCCCAGGCGCGAGAACAGCGGCATGTAGTGCGCGCGCACGGCGACGTTGACCGAGTCCAGCTGCAGCAACTGGACCCGCGACAGCACCTTGGCGAGGTGCCGCCGGGTCGGGGCGGAGGCGGGCCGGGGATCGGCGAACCCCTGCGCGGCCAGAGCGGTGCGGCGGGCGGCGGAAAGGCTGATCGTCTGCATGATGCCGCCATGGTGCCAGCCACCCCCGACAGTTTCGGTACATTGCCCGCGTGAGTGCCGCCGAAGTCCGTCCCGCGAACCCGTCCGACGCCGCGGAGATCGCCCGCATCCAGCGGCTGACCTGGCGGGCCGCCTACGCCGGCCTCCTGGGCGGCGAAGCCATCGACGAACTCGACAAGGCCGACCTCGAGGGCACCTGGACCGAGACCATCGAGTACCCCGATTCGCGCGTCTACCTGGCCACCGAAGGGTCGTTCACGGTCGGCTACTGCGTCGCGGGCCCGGCCCCGCGCGACGAAGCCGCCGCGGCCGACGGGTCGGCCCCGGAAGACGCTCCCGGATTGATCGCGTCGCTGGTGGTCGAACCGCGCTGGGGACGTCGCGGGCACGGCGGGCGGCTGCTTGCGACCGCCGCCGCCGGCCTGCGCGCGGACGGCCTGAGCCGCGGCATCACCTGGGTCGCCCAGTCCGACCACGCGACGCTCGGCTTCTACCGCCGCGCCGGCTGGTCCCCCGACGGCACCGTGCGCACCCTCGACACCGGCCGCGGCACGCTGCGCGAAGTGCGGATCACCGGCACGCTGGAGCTGGAACTCACGCAGTGACCGGCTCTTCGCGCTTCGCGAAGACCACCCAGCGCATCACCGAGTACATGAACACGCCCTCGCACGCCCCGGCGATCAGCCGCGACAGGTGGTACTCCACGCCCAGCGCGGCCAATCCCGCGCCCAGCCCGAGCAAAAACGCTGCGTAGTTCACCGCGATCGCCACCGCGTACAGCACCGCCTGACGGCCCACCGGCGCGTGCGAACGGAAGTTGAGCGCGCGGTTCAGCACGAAACTCAGCCCGAACGCGACCACGTACGCGACGCTGATCGACAACCACACCGGCCACCCGAGCCCGCCGTGGAACAACGTCAGCAGCAGCAGATCGACGCCGAACGTGAAGCCGTTGAGCACCGCGAAACCGAGGAAACTCGGCGCGACGATCCGGGACAGCCCGAACGGCAGCACGCGCACGACGGCGGCGCACAGCCCGGCGAAACGGTCGGCGATCGGCACCTCAGGCACCTGCCCGATCCTGGCAGCGGAAGGTGTCCGGAACCGGTCGGCCAGGTGATCTTCTGGGGCTGGCTCCCGGGGAAAGAGTGGGGTTAACCCCCGTGATCTTTCCGTGATGGCTGCTAGCTTGGAGTGAGCGGGGACACGGACGGGGGTGACGCGGATGGGATGGGTGCTCCTGACCCTCGGCGTCGCCTTCGGCTCGGCGCTCGTGCCGCTGGTCAACGCCGAACTCTTCGTCATCGGCCTGTGCGCGAGCCAGCACAGCGTGCACTGGCTGTGGCTCGGCGGCGCGGTCGCGGTCGGGCAGATCGCCGGGAAACTGCTGTACTACCTGGCCGCACGCGGCTCGATCCGGCTGCCGAAATTCCTGCACGACCGGCTGCACCGCGAACGCCCGCTGACGCCGCGGCGGGTCCGCTGGCAGCTGCGCACCAAGGCGATCCGCGGCAAAATCGAGGCGCTGCGCGAACGCTGCCAGCGCCATCCGCACTGGATGACCGGCACCTACGGGGTCAGCTCGCTCGTCGGGCTGCCGCCGTTCATGGCGACGAGCGTGCTGGCCGGGATGGTCCGGATGCGGCTGTCGACGTTCCTCGCCGCGGGCTTGGCCGGGCGGTGGGTGCGGTTCAGCCTGCTGGCCGCTTCGCCCGCGATGTTCGCCGGATGGCTGCAGTAATTCCCTGCGATGATGGCGGGATGCGCGAACTGGTCTACCTGTCCGAGCGCAAACTCCGGCAGTTCGATCTCCAGCGCCGGCGATGGCCGGGCCGGGGCCGCGTCGAGGGCGAGGTCAAGATCCCCGGCGTGGGCGGGCTGAAGGTCGGCCCCGGGCCGGGAGAACCGCCCGCCGCGGACCTGGACGCGGTCCTCGCCGCGCTGGACTCCTCGGACCGGGCGGCCAAGTGGTTCGCCGACGACGGCGTGCGTCCGGGCGACTGGGTGCAGTTCGAAGCGCCGATGAGCTACACGTGCGCGTGGTTCGCCGCCGTGTTCGTCGACCTGGACCAGGCCACCGAAAGCTATCCGACCGGCGGCGCGATCCGGCTGCTGCTGCACGGTTCCGAGCAGCACCTGGCGGGAGCCCAGTCCGGCCGCGGCAATTACGACGCCTCCGCCGGGTACCTGCCGGAGCCCACCGGTTCCGATCTCTTGCGGGTCGTCACCCTGCTCAAGCGTCTCCCGGACGACACCGGGCAGTCGCTGTTCACGGAAGCCGGCGACGACCCGCTGTCCGAGAAGTTCGGCCGGGTCGTCGACGCGCTCTCCGAACGGCTGGCCGTGCGCCACACCGGGGCGTGGATGGGCGGCTACGCCCGGGTCACCGGGGTCCTCGGGCACACCGCGGAACGCCGGATCGTGACCGCCACCCCGCTGTACGTCGAGTACCTCTCCGAACCCGGCTGACCGCTACTTGCCTTCCGCGGCTTCCAGTTCGATCGCCTTGCGCATCGTCGCCCGGGCCCGCCGCCGGTCCCCCGCGATGTCGTACGCGTACGCCAGCCGGTACCAGGCCCGCCAATCCTCTTGGCTCGCCTCGACTTCCGCGCGCCGCTGGTCGAACCACGCGTCCGCGGCGTCGCGGTCCACCCGGCCGGACGGGCGGCGCGGCAGGTCCGACACGTCCGGCAGGCCGCCCTCGGCGTCCAGCCGCCGCGACAGCCGCTGGATCTGCATGCCGGACCGCCACGTCACCACGACGATCCACACGCCCAGCAGCGGCAGCAGGAACACCCCGACGCCGAGCGCGATCCCGGCCGGCGTCCCGGTGCCGAGCAGCGCCACGGCCCGGTCCGCCAGCAGGACCAGGTACACCACGAGCGCCGCTGTCATCAGCAGCGCGAAATTGCGGGCTTTCACAGGTCGAGCACGTTCTCCAGGCCGACCGTCAGGCCGGGACGCGACACCACCGAGCGCACGCCGAGCAGCACGCCCGGCATGAACGACGTCCGGTCCAGCGAATCGTGCCGGATGGTCAGGGTTTCCCCCTCGCCGCCGAACAGGATCTCCTCGTGCGCCACCAGACCCGGGAGACGGACGGAGTGCACGTGGACGTCCTCGACCGAAGCGCCGCGGGCACCGTCCACTTCGGACGTCGTGGCGTCCGGGCCGGGCGCGACCCCGGCCTCGGCCCGGGCGGCGGCGATCATCCGCGCGGTGTGCGCGGCGGTGCCGGACGGGGCGTCGGCCTTGCGGTTGTGGTGCAGTTCGATGATCTCGGCCGAGGCGTAGAACTTCGCCGCCTGCGCCGCGAAACGCATCGCCAGCACCGCGCCGAGCGCGAAGTTCGGCGCGATCAGCACGCCCACCGACGGCTTGTCCGCCAGCAGCCCGCGCACTTCGGCCAGCCGCTCCTCGCTGAACCCGGTGGTGCCGACGACCGCGTGCAGGTCGTGCGCGATCAGCCAGCGCAGGTTGTCCATCACCGCGTCCGGATGCGTGAAGTCCACGACCACCTGGGCCTTCTCCAGCGCGGCGAAATCGTCGCCGGCGTCCAGAGCGGCCACCAGTTCCTGGTCCGCGGCGCCCTCCACGGCTTTCACCACGGTGGCGCCCATGCGGCCGCGCGCTCCCAGCACGCCGACGCGGATCGGGGACTCGGTCATGACGCGATCACCTCGTGCAGATCGTCGGGCAGGTCGTCGGCGTGAGCGTACGGCCCCACCACCGCCGCGGACGACACCCCGCCGGGGCGCCGCAGCAGAGTGCGAGCGAGCGCACACACGTCTTCGGTGGTGACCGCGTCGATCCGCGCGATCGTGTCGTCCACGCCCAGGTACCGGGCGTAGTTCAGCTCGTTCTTGCCGATCCGGGACATCCGCGACGACGTGTCCTCCAGGCCCAGCACGAGCCCGCCGCGCAGCTGCCCCTTGGCGCGTGCGACCTCGGCGTCGGACAGCCCGTCCGCGGCGACCGAGTCGAGCACCTCGCGGATCACGCCGGCGACCTGGCCCAGCCGCTCCGGCTGGCAGCCCGCGTAAACCGACATGTGCCCGAGGTCGGCGTAGCTCGCCACCGACGAATACACCTGGTACGCCAGCCCGCGGCGTTCGCGGATCTCCTGGAACAGCCGCGAACTCATGCCGCCGCCGAGCGCCGCGTTGAGCACCGACAGCGTGAACCGGCGCTCGTCGTGCCGCGGCAGCGCGCGGAAGCCGAGCATCACGTGCGCCTGCTCGGTGTCGTCCGGGTGCAGCGCCAGCTTCGGCACCGTCTTCAGCCGCGCCCGGCCGGACCGCGGCGCGACCGGCGTCGCGGCGCCGCCGAGCCGGTCCTTCAGCGCGCGCTTGACCAGCCGCAGCACCTGGCCGTGCTCGACGTTCCCGGCGACCGCGAGCACCATCCGCGGCAGGGTGTAGCGACGGCGGTAGAAGCCGCGCAGCGCGACCGGCGACATCTCGGTGATGGACTTTTCCGTGCCCAGCACCGGACGGCCCAGCGGATGGTCGCCGAGGATCGCGCTGACGAACTCCTCGTGCAGCAAGTCTTCCGGATCGTCGTCGCGCATCGCGATTTCTTCGAGGACGACGCTGCGTTCCATGTCCATGTCGCGATCGGTGCACTGCGCTTCGAAGACGACGTCGGTGACGAGGTCGAGCGCGAGCGGCAGGTCCGCGTCGAGGACTTGGGCGTAGTAGCAGGTGTGCTCTTTCGCGGTGAAGGCGTTGAATTCGCCGCCGACCGCGTCGATTTCCTCGGCGATCTGGGTGGCGTCGCGGTGGGTGGTTCCCTTGAACAGCAAGTGTTCCAGGTAGTGCGCGGCACCGGCGACGGGAGCCGGTTCGTCGCGGGAACCGACGCCGACCCAGAGGCCGACTGTCGCGGACCGGGAAGCCGGGACGTGCTCGGTGATCACCCGCAGGCCGCCGGGAAGGACGCTCCGCTTGACGACCGCACCGTCCGAAGTGGACTCGAGCGTACGGGTGGTGCCGACGGGCTGCTCGTGCCCGGAAACCTGCCGTGCCAATGCAATCCTTTGCTCACATGCGGTGAAGGCCCCCTCCCCGGCCGGAGAGGGGGCCTTCACGGACCAAGCTGTGCGGGACGAGCCTTACTTGGCTTCGGTCTTCTCCGCCTCGGCGTCGCCTTCGGCCGGCTTCGCCGCGTCGTCTTCCTTGACCACGATCAGGCTGATCTTGCCGCGGTTGTCGATGTCGGCGATCTCGACGCGGATCTTGTCGCCGACGTTCACCACGTCCTCGACCTTCGCGATCCGCTTGCCGTTGCCCAGCTTCGAGATGTGCACGAGGCCGTCCTTGCCCGGCAGCAGCGAGACGAACGCGCCGAACGCGGCCGTCTTCACCACGGTGCCCAGGAAGCGCTCGCCGACCTTCGGCAGCTGCGGGTTGGCGATGGCGTTGATCTTGCCGATCGCCGCCTCCGCCGACGGGCCGTCGGCCGCGCCCACGTAGATCGTGCCGTCGTCCTCGATCGAGATGTCGGCGCCGGTCTCCTCGGTGATCGAGTTGATCATCTTGCCCTTCGGCCCGATGACCTCGCCGATCTTGTCGACCGGGATCTTCACCGACGTGACGCGCGGGGCGTACGGGCTCATCTCGTCCGGGCCGTCGATCGCCTCGGCGATGACGTCCAGGATGGTGAGGCGAGCGTCCTTCGCCTGCTTCAGCGCGGCCGCGAGCACCTCGGACGGGATGCCGTCCAGCTTGGTGTCCAGCTGCAGCGCGGTGATGATGTCCTTCGTGCCGGCGACCTTGAAGTCCATGTCGCCCAGCGCGTCCTCGGCGCCGAGGATGTCGGTGAGGGCGACGTAGCGGGTCTCCCCGTCGACCTCGTCGGACACCAGGCCCATCGCGATGCCCGCGACCGGGGCCTTCAGCGGCACGCCGGCGTTGAGCAGGCCCATGGTGGACGCGCAGACCGAGCCCATCGAGGTCGAGCCGTTGGAGCCCAGCGCCTCGGAGACCTGGCGGATCGCGTACGGGAACTCGTCCCGCTTCGGCAGGACCGGGACCAAGGCGCGCTCGGCGAGCATGCCGTGGCCGATCTCGCGCCGCTTCGGCGAGCCGACGCGGCCGGTCTCGCCGGTGGAGAACGGCGGGAAATTGTAGTGGTGCAGGTAGCGCTTCGTCGTCTCCGGCGACAGCGAGTCGATCTGCTGCTCCATCCGGAGCATGTTCAGCGTGGTGATGCCCAGGATCTGGGTCTCGCCGCGCTCGAACAGCGCCGAGCCGTGCGCCCGCGGGACCACGGCGACCTCGGCCGAGAGCTGGCGGATGTCGGTCAGGCCGCGGCCGTCCATCCGGATCTTCTCGGTGAGGACGCGGTTGCGCATGATCTTCTTGGTCAGCGCCTTGAACGCGCCGCCGACCTCCTTGTCGCGGCCCTCGAAGGCTTCGCCCTCGCCGAGGCCGAGCTTCTCCAGGACAGCGGCCTTGACCTCGTCGGTCGCGGCGTCGCGCTCCTGCTTGCCGGGGATCTGCAGCGCCTTGGCCAGCTCGTCGGACGCGATCGCGGCGACGGCCTCGTAGATGTCCGGCTGGTAGGCCGGGTACACCGGGAACTCGCCGGTCGGCTTCGCGGCGTCGGCGGCCAGGCGCTGCTGCGCCTCGCACAGCACGCGGATGAACGGCTTCGCGGCCTCCAGGCCCTCGGCCACCGCGGCCTCGTCGGGAGCCTTGCCGCCGGCGGCGATCAGGTCGAGCGTGTGCTCGGTGCCCTCGGCCTCGACCATCATGATCGCGACGTCGTCCCCGACGATGCGGCCGGCGACCACCATGTTGAAGGTGGCCTTCTCGAGCTGCGGCCAGGTCGGGAACGCGACCCACTGGTCCTCGATCAGCGCGACGCGCACGCCGCCGACCGGGCCGGAGAACGGCAGGCCGGCGATCTGGGTCGAGGCCGACGCGGCGTTGATCGCCAGCACGTCGTACGGGTCGTCCGGGTTGAGGCTCTGGACGGTGATGACGACCTGGATCTCGTTGCGGAGGCCGTCGGCGAAGGACGGGCGCAGCGGGCGGTCGATCAGCCGGGCGGTGAGGATCGCGTCGGTCGACGGGCGGCCTTCGCGGCGGAAGAACGCGCCCGGGATGCGGCCGGCGGCGTACATCCGCTCCTCGACGTCCACGGTCAGCGGGAAGAAGTCGAAGTGCTCCTTCGGGTGCTTCGACGCCGTGGTCGCCGACAGCAGCATGGTCTCTTCGTCCAGGTACGCGACGACGGCGCCGGCGGCCTGCTTGGCGAGCCGGCCGGTCTCGAACCGGACGGTGCGGGTGCCGAACCGGCCGTTGTCCAGAACGGCTTCGGTCTCGAACACGGTGACTCCGGTGGAGTCGGTCATATGGTCAATCTCCTCTTTGGTTCCTTCGTACGGCGAGAGTCTCCCACTGTGGGACCCGGTTCGCCCGAGGACGCTCGAGGAGGTGTGAGGCCGGTCTTCGATCGAAGCCCCCGGGTCCGTTGCCCGGGAACCACTACCGAGGACCGGCGGGATCGTTCCTCCAGCGCGCTCGCGCCGTGTGGGGGTGTGCTTGCGGCGAGGGGGAGCGGCTCCGGCCGCTCCCCCTCGTCAGCAGGCTATCGACGCAGGCCGAGACGCTTGATCAGGTCGCGGTACCGCGCCACGTCCACCTTTTCCGTGTAGTTCAGCAGCCGGCGGCGACGGCCGACCAGCAGCAGGAGACCGCGACGGGAGTGGTGGTCGTGCTTGTGGGTCTTCAGGTGTTCGGTGAGGCCGATGATCCGCTTGGTCAGCAGCGCGACCTGGGCCTCGGGGGATCCGGTGTCCGAGTCGTGCAGCCCGTACTCGGCGAGGATCGTCTTCTTCTCTTCGGTGGACAGCGCCACTGGTGGTGCTCCTTGTGCATCTCGTGCCGTGAGGCCCGCACCGCGCCGCGCGGCCGGGTGAGACGGTCTCGGCCGCCACGGACTGCAGCCGGACCCGATTGCCGAGGTTACCAGCCGGTTGAACTGCGGCTTCCGGCGCGTGCGGCTAGCTGGGCGGCACGGCCTCGCCCGCGCGGCGCAGCCGCCAGGTGCGCAGCGTGCGGTACGGGCTTCCGCCGCCCATCAGCTCGACGCGGTCCGCGGTCCAGACCCGGCTGCGGAAACCGGCCAGCTGCTCCGTCCACGCCGTCGGCGGCTGCGTGCGGGAGCACCGCGCCAGCGTCAGATGCGGCCGGTAGGGACGGTCTTCGCCGGGGCCCAGGGTCGCGGCCGCGGCGAGATCGGCCAGGTCCTCCCCTGCCACTCCCAACCACAGCACGCCCGGAAATGTTCCCGAACCGGCGAGCCGGACGTCAACGGATTTACGGCCGGCCAGCGCCCGGTCGAGGAAGGCACCGCAGCCGGCGGGGTCCGCCTCGCCGTAAAAGGCCAGCGTGATGTGCCAGCCGACCGGGTCGGACCAGCGCAGCAGCCGGTCCCTGGCGCCGAGCGCGGCGGCGATCTCGGCCGCGACGTCGGCGGGCGGGCGCAGCGCGGAGAACAGCCGCATCCGCTATTGGCCCGCTCCCGCGCGGCGGAGCAGGTCGGCGATCGCCGGGAAGTCCTCGTCGAGCAGCTTGGCCGCCTCGGCGAGGTTCTCGTCCTCGGCGACGTCGCGGATGCCCGCGAGCACGATCTTCTCGTCCGAGCTGACCGGGATGTTGTCGCGGCCGACGGTGGGCCGCGAATCGCGCACGTCCTCCAGCGCGGCCTGCATCGCGTCGCGGTCGCCCGCGGCGACCTCGGGCACCAGGATCTTGCGCTCGAGCATGATCATCCGGGCCAGCACGACCGGATTGCCGATCTTCGCCCGCCGCCCGCTCATCACCTGGCTCAGCATCGGCGCGCTGATCCCCAGCACCTCGGCCAGGAACGCCTGCGACACGTCGAAGGCCACGACCAGCCTGCGCACCCGATCGCCGAGCGGCTCCCCGTACCACTCCCGCTGCAGCGCGATGTTCCGCTGGACGATCTTGTGGTCCTCCACCTGGCTCCGCTCCCCTAGCGCTGTCGTCCCGCGGCCCGGTGCTGCCCGGCCCTGTCCGTCCCTCCGGCCCGGCGCCGCCGGCCCATCTTGCCACCCCGGACGCCCCCGCCGGGCCGGAACGCCCGATTCGCCCCGGGTCCGGCCCGCCCCGGGCCGGGTCCGCTCGGCCGTCTTCAGCCGAGCGCTTCCCTGGTCCGGGCCACGTCCTCGTCGATCTTCTTCACCAGATCGGCCGACGCCCCGAACCTCGCCTGGTCCCGCAACCGGGTGACGAAGTCCAGCGCGACGTGCTGGCCGTAGAAGTCCTCGTCGACGTCCAGCACGAACGCCTCGACGGTGCGCTCGCGGCCGGAGAACGTCGGGTTCGTGCCCACCGAAACCGCCGCGCGCAGCCGCCGGCCCGGATCGGACAGCCGGCTGAACCACGCCGTGTAGACGCCGTCGGCGGGCACGGCGGCGAACCGCGCGGTGGACAGGTTCGCCGTCGGGTAGCCCAGGTCGTGGCCCCGGCCGTCGCCGCGCACGACGATGCCCTCCAGCCGGTGCGGGCGGCCGAGCGCGTCGGCCGCGGCCACCACGTCGCCGGCGTCGATGCAGGAGCGCACGTAGGTCGAGGAGAAGGTGATGTCGTTGGCACCGCGGTCGTCGTCCAGCGAACGGCCCTGCAGTTCCGCGCCGTAGGCGACGAACCCGAAGCGGCGGCCGAGTTCGCGCAGCAGCGCTACGTTGCCCGCGGCCTTGGCCCCGAAGGTGAAGTTGTCGCCGACCAGCACCGCGGCCGCGTGCAGCCGGTCGACCAGCACCTCGTGCACGAACTCGTGCGGGCTGAGCCGGGACAGCTCCAGGGTGAAGGGCAGCACGCAGAACACGTCCACGCCGAGTCCTTCGACCAGTTCGGCCTTGCGCCGCAAGGTGGTCAGCTGCGCGGGATGGCTGCCCGGGCGCAGCACCTCGGACGGATGCGGGTCGAAGGTGAGCACCACGCTGGGCACGCCGCGTTCGGCGGCCGTCGCGACGGTGCGCTTGATCAGTTCCTGGTGCCCGCGGTGCACGCCGTCGAACACGCCGATGGTGACCACGCACCGTCCCCAGCCGCCCGGGAGGTCCCCGAGCCCACGCCACCGCTGCACTGTCTGTCAACTCTCCCCGAGCAAGGTGCCTTTGGCCTCCCACCCTATGCGGGCAGGAGGACCACCACCGAACGGGTCACTCCCTCGGCGTCGGAGGCCAGCGCGAGCACGTGGCCGTCCGGCGCGAACAGGCCGTACGTGCCGGTGATTCCCGCCGCCGGGATGCGCCTGCCGTACTGGACGGCCTTGGCGGTGGCGGCGTCGAGATCCCGGCGCGGGAACGCGGCGGCGACGGCGGCGTCGAGGTCCAGCGACAGTTCGGGGCTTTCTTCGAGCTGGTCGAGCGTGCGCGCGCGGGCGAGCGTGAACGGCCCGACGGTGGTGCGGCGCAAGGCTTTCAGGTGCCCGCCGACGCCGAGCCCGGCGCCGAGATCGCGGGCGAGCGCGCGGACGTAGGTGCCGGACGAGCATTCGACGATCGCGTCGAGTTCGATCCGGTCCTCCTCGCGGCGGAGACCGAGAACGTCGAACCGGTGCACGGTCACCGGCCGCGGCGGGAGGACGACGTCTTCCCCCGCGCGCACCCGGGCGTAGGCGCGCTTGCCGTCGATCTTGACGGCGGAGACGGCGCTGGGCACCTGCTGGATGTCGCCGGTCAGCCGCGCGATGCCGTCGGCGATCCGCTCGTCGGCGACCGCGGCGAGGGTTTCCGGCGCGGCGTCGTCGCCGAGCGGCTCGCCTTCGGCGTCGTCGGTGGTGGTGGCCCGGCCGAGCGACAGCGTGGCGAGGTAGGTCTTGCGGTCGAGGGCGAGGTGGCCGAGGAGTTTCGTGGCGCGCTCGATGCCGAGCACGAGCACGCCGGTCGCCATCGGGTCGAGCGTGCCGGCGTGGCCGACCTTGCGGGTGCCCATGATCCGCCGCGCCCGCGCGACCACGTCGTGCGACGTCATTCCCGCCGGTTTGTCGACGATGAGCAGTCCGGGAGGAGGGGCGGGACGGGACGGTTTTTTCGGGCGAGACACGGCGGAAACCCTACCTAGCCGGGGTTTCCGGGCCGACGGCCGGTTCGGGCTGGTGGGCCGGGGCTGGGGCGGGGTGGGTGCGGCGGGTGTGTTGGACAGCCGCCCGGCTCGGGCGGGCTGGGCGGCCGATCGGATCGGGCGAACGGCTCGGGCAGACGCACCGGAACCAGGTAGATCCCCAGCGGGTGCTCGCCGTCGGCGAGCACCCGGCGCACGGGATCACGCGGCGGCTCTCGGCCAGCGAGCCGAACTCGGCGCGGACGGGGCTGGCCGGGCCCGGCCGGGGACGTGGCTGCTGGGCTGACCGATCCGGGCGACCGTCCGGGTCAGTACCTCGGCGTTTAGGCGGCGGCCACGACGTCTTCCGGGGCGCGGTCCCAGCGGTGCCGCCGGATCCGGACCGGGACCTCTTCCCCGCGCGCCTCCGCGGCGAAAACCTGGGCGCGGGCCCGCCGCCACCACACCAGCATCCGCGACGCGCCCAGTGCCAGCACGGCCACGATGACCAGCAAGGAGATCCGGAAGTTGCCGCCGGTCGCCTCGAGGAGGATGCCGATCAGCAGGGCGGTCACGGTGGTCGCGAGGAAGCCGCCGACGTTCACCACTCCGGTCGCGGTGCCGACGCGGGACAGCGGGTTGTAGTCGCGGGCGACGGCGAAGCCGATCATCGACGCCGGGCCGCCCAGGGTGAGGAACGCGAACGCCGGGATCAGGACGCCCACCGGGACGTGGCCGTTCCAGCCGAGCAGCACCGCCCACACCAGCGTCGCTCCGGCGAGGTAGCCGACGACCAGCGGCACCCGCAGCGCCGGGGCCCGGCCGATCACCGCGCCCAGCAGCGGGCCGCCCGCCATCGAGCCGAACACGAACACCGTCAGCAGCGCGCTGGCGGTCGCCGCGGGCAGGCCCTCGCCCTGCACCAGGAAAGGCATGCCCCACAACAGAGTCAGCACGTTCGGCGCGAACATCGTCGAGAAGTGCACCCAGAAACCCAGCCGGGTGCCGGGGGTGCGCCAGGCGAGTTTGACCTGGCGGCCGAGTTCCGCCGGGCGCACGGGTTCGCGTTTGCGTTCCGGTGCGCCGTCGGGAGTGTCGCGGACGCGCAGCGCGACCGGCACCGAGTACAGCACCGTCACCGCGCCGACGGCGAGGAAGGTGACCGTCCATCCTGGACCGTCGAGGAGCAGGGTGAGCGGGACGGTCGCGACAAGGTTGCCGATGTAGCCGACGCAGGAGGTGAAGGACGCGAGCAGCGCGTACCGGTGCGCGGGGAAGTGCGCGGCGACGAGCCGCAAGACGCTGACGAAAGTGAGCGCGTCGCCGAGACCGAGCACGCCGCGGGCCACGAGGCCGAGCGCGTAGGTGTCGGCGAGTCCGAGCAGCAGCTGCCCGGAGCCGAGGATCAGGACGGCGGCGGTGAGCACGCGGCGCGGGCCGTAGCGGTCGACGAGCACGCCGGTCGGGATCTGCATGGCCGCGTAAACGCCGACCTGCAGCACGGTGAAGATGCCGAGCGCGGCGGATCCGACGCCGAAGCGTTCGGCCGCCTTCAGCCCGGCGACGCCGAACGAGGTGCGGTGGAAAACAGCGAGCAGGTACACCGTGACCGCGGTGAGCCAGATGAGCCAGGACCGGACAGGGGCGCGGCCGGCGGGCGTCAAGAGTTCCTCCAGAGTGCGGGCGAGCGTCGGGACAGCGGAGGACGACGACGCTGCCGCCTCGATAGTTGTATCGCCTCAGCAACCTCGATACATAGCCGTAACCGGGGTGTGTTTCACCACAAATCGACTTCGCCGCGGATCCCGACGACCGTTTCGCCGCCGACCCACACGTCGTCGCCGTCCCGCTCGACGTGCACCCGCCCGCGCCTGCCGAGCCGCGTGCCCTGCGCCGCGACGTACGACTCGGGCGCGATGCCCTCGCCGATCAGCCACTGGCCGAGCGCCGCGTTGAGGCTGCCGGTGACCGGGTCCTCGACGACGTCGCTGAACGCGCGGACCTCGAACGCCGTGTCCGATCCGGGCGGCTGCGCACCGGCGACGCCCACCTTGTACGAGCCGAGCACGCCGAAGTCCGGCTCGATCGCGAGAACGGTCGCCGCGTCGCGCAGCAGCAGCGCGACCCAGCCGGGGCCGTTGTCCGCCCAGCGCGCGTCGAGGACGTCGGCGTCGCCAAGGCGCAGACCGCGTTTCACCGCGGCGAGATCCGCGTCGTCCACCGGGCCGCCTCGGCGCAGCGGAGGCGCGGCGAACGCCAGCCGGTCGCCGTCGCGGCGCACCCGGACCAGCCCGGCCCCGCATTCCTGCACGAGATGCCCGGCTTTCGGCTCTCCCCCGGCGGCCAGCCACGCCCGCGCCGACCCGAGCGTCGGATGCCCGGCGAAGGGCAGCTCGCCGTGCGGGGTGAAGATCCGCACGCGGTAGTCGGCGGCCGGGTCGGACGGCTCGAGCAGGAACGTGGTCTCGCTGAGGTTGGTCCAGCTCGCGAACGCGGCCATCCGCTCGTCGGACAGCCCGTCCGCGCCGTGCACGACCGCGAGCGGGTTGCCTCGGGCGAGTTCGTCGGCGAAGACGTCGACCTGGGTGAACTTCGGCATGCGCCCACCCAAGCATCCGCCGGGCGACGGCGGCGAGCGGGTTTCTCCGTTACGCCATCACGCCTCCCGCACCGCGCCGACCACGGCCCACCGCCCGGACCGCCACCGCGCCACCACCGCCGCCAGCCGGAACACCATGAACAGCGACAATCCGGTCCAGATCCCGCTCAGCCCCCAGCCCAGCGCCAGCGACAGCCAGATCAGCGGCAGGAAGCCGAGCCCGGCGCTGACGAGCGTCGCGGTGCGCAGGAAGGCGGCGTCGCCCGCGCCGAGCAGCACGCCGTCGAGCGCGAACACCACCCCCGCGATCGGTTGCAGCGCCACGAAGAACCACCAGGCGTGCGGGATTTCGCCGAGCACTCCCGGATCGGACGTGAACGCGTGCGGCAGGACGCCCCACAACGCCGCGAACAGCACGCACAGGAAGCAGCCGAGGATCAGGCCGTATCCGGTGATCTGCGTGGCCACCCCGCGCGCCTGCCGCGCCGCTCCCGCGCCGAGCGCCGCGCCGACGAGCGATTGCGCGGCGATCGCGACCGAATCGAGCACCAGGGACAGGAACGTCCACAGCTGCAGGACCACCTGGTGCGCCCCGACCGCCTCGGTCGAGGTGCGCGCGGCCACCGCGGCGGCGGAAACGAAGCACGCCTGGAACGCGAAACTGCGCAGCACCAGGTCCCGGCCGAGACCCAGTTGCGCCCGCATCACCCGGAAATCCGGCCGCAGCGGCACCTTTTCCCGCACCAGCGCGGCGACGAACATCGACGCCGACACGACCTGCGCGACGACGTTCGCGATCGCCGACCCCTCCAGCCCGAGACCGGCCGCGTACACCAGCACCGGGCACAGGACGGCGGAGATTCCGTTGCCCGCCAGCACATAACGCAGCGGGCGGGTGGCGTCCTGCACGCCGCGCATCCAGCCGTTGCCCGCCATCGTGACGAGGATCAGCGGCGCGCCGAACAACGCGATCCGCAGCCACGACACCGCCGCCGCGGCGATCTCGTCGCTGCCCGAAAGCGCGCGGGCGATCGGCCCGGCCAGCAGTTGCCCCGCGACGAGCAGCACCAGCCCGACCAGCACGCCGAGCCAGGTGGCCTGCACGCCCTCGCGGACCGCGTCGGAGCGCCTGCCCGCGCCGTGCAGCCGCGCGGTGCGCGAAGTGGTGCCGTAGGACAGGAAGGTGAGCTGCGTGGAGACCTGCGACAACACGACGCCGCCCAGCGCGAGGCCGGCGAGCGGCAGCGCCCCGAGATGGCCGACGACGGCGGTGTCGACCAGCACGTAGAGCGGTTCGGCGGCGAGCACGCCGAGCGCGGGCACGGCGAGGCCGAACACTCGGCGGGGCGGGATGCGGTCACCGCTGACGGCGGTGGTCGTGGCGTTTTCGGACACGGGACGAGAGTAGCCACCGGGACCGACAATTCCGGCGGCCCGGAGGTCGAGGACGACCGGACTCCGGCGAACCTGGCGCGGAATTCGCTTGCCGCGCAAGGGAATCCGGCCTGAGATCGAGTCGCTCGCCGGGCCGGAGGACGCGGCGGCGAAGATCAGGCCCGGTCCGTTCCCGCAGGGGCGAAGTACCGTTCGGCCGCTTCCAAGCGCGGTACCGAGATCCCCAGCCGCCGCGCTTCGGCCAGGACGTCCCGGCAGACCTCGCGCGGTTCCTCGGCGTCGGGGTCGGAGTGCGCCGCGAAGTTCACGCGCACGGGCTCGAAATGGGCGGTCAGCCAGGCGAGCACGGGAGCCGTCAGCCAGGCGGGCGCCCGGAAGAGCAGCACGCCGCCCCGCTGCCGCCGCAGGTCGAGACCGCGTGCTTGAAGGAGCGGCAAAAGCTCGCGACCGGCCAGCAATCCCTCGCGCAGGTCGCGAGCCGCACCGGCCAGTTCGGACAGGGAGCCCCGCCGCAGCCCCTGCGAGAACAGGCCGGCGTCCGAGACGAAATGGACCCACAACCAGCCGCGGAAATCGGGGCGCTCCTTGACCCGGAGCCCGGCTTCGCGAAACGCCTGGCGCACAGCACGCTCGCGGTCGGTCGGCGGCTGGCCCAGAGTGCCGAAGACGACCGATGGCAGCAGCGCCCCGCGGAGCACGCCGTCCGCGCCGAAACCGCCACCCGCCTGGGGAAAGCCCCAGGCGATCCGGTCGGACGGAAGGTCGCCGATCGCGTCGAGCGGCTCGGCCCAGACGTTGCCGAAGACCAGCACCGTCGCCTGGCCGAGCCGCGGGGCCAGGAAGGCCGTCGCCTCCGGAAGGCGGTGGTGCGGCACGCTGAGCACGATCAGGTCGAAGTCGTGGTCCGGCTCCAGCGTTTCGCGGTAGCGCACCGGCCACTTCTCGACGACGCGCTGCCCCCGCACCCGGTGCCGCGTGTCGAACAGGTCGAGGTCCACCGCGTCCCCGTAGGCGGCCGCGCGGCCCGGCCGGACGTAGAACTCGACTTCATGCCCCGCCCGCTGCAGGACCCAGCCGTAGATCGTGGCGATGACGCCGCGGCCGAACATCAGGATCTTCACGCTGCACCTCGTGGGGTACGCTGAAACTGGAGACAATCTCCACTTTCAACATATGGAGATCATCTCCAGTTGTCAACGCGAGGGAGCGCATGACCGCCGACAAGCCGCTGCGGGCCGACGCCCGGCGCAACCGCGACGCCCTGATCGCCAAGGCCCGGGAGGTCTTCGACGCCGGCGACTTCTTCGACCTGCGCTTCGACGACTTCGCCGGCCTCGCCGGAGTGGGCACCGGCACGCTGTACCGCCACTTCCCCACCCGCGAAGCCCTGGCCGAGGCGGTCTACCACGGCGAAGTCGCCGCGCTGTGCGACCGCGCCCGCGAACTGCAGGCGACGCTGCCCGCAGCGGAGGCTCTGGCGGCGTTCCTGCGCGGCATGGTCGACCACATAGCCGCCCACCCGGGGTTGGCCCGGACGCTGGCCACCCTCCTGGCCGACCGGTCGAGCGCCCGAGCCGAAAGCAGCCAGGAACTGGAGCAGGCAGTCGCCGACCTGGTCGCCGCCGCCGTGCGCGAGGGCACCGTTCGCGACGACGTGGACGCCGGCGCCGTGATGATGACGCTGCACGGCATCGGCGCGGCCCACGACCGTCCCCAATGGCGGACCGAGGCCGACGACCTCATCACCCTTCTGCTGGACGGGCTGCGCCGACCGCGGTGATCCTGGACCAAGCCGGAAACATCAAGCCCGGTCAGGACGCCCGCAGCAGCGGAGCCCTCCCCAGCGCCGCCCGCAGCCGGTCCAGCACCTCTTCCGCCGGACCCTCCGCCGTGCATCCCGCCGCCATCCGATGGCCTCCCCCGCCGAACTCCGCGGCGGCGGCGGACACGTCGATGTCGCCGGCGGAACGCAGCGAGACCGTCCACACTGGACCGGGCCCGGCCTCCTTCAGCACCGCCGCGACCCCGGCCTCGCGGGTGGCGCGCACGACGTCGATCACCGACTCGACCTCTTCGAGCCGCACCGTCGCCGCCGCGGCCGCGCGCACGACCGTGTGCACGAAGCCGAATCCTTGCGCCCCTTCGGGTTCCAGGCGGGCCTCCGACAGCACCGTCGCCAGCATCGGCAGCCACGCGAACGGGTGGTCGTCCACGATGCGGCGGGCCACCTCGCCCGGGTCGGCTCCGGCTTCCAGCAGGCGCGCGGCGATCCGGTGCGTTTCGGGGCTGGCCCGGCGGAAGCCGCTCGTATCGGTGACGACCCCGGCGTACAGGCAGCGCGCGGCGGCCGCGTCCAGCTCGACGCCCATCGCCTCGATGATGCGCGTGACCAGGATCGCCGACGCTTCGGCGGTGTCGTCCACGACGTGGTGGGTGCCGTAGCGGGCGTTGGTCGCGTGGTGGTCGACCACCAGGACCGAACCGCCCGCCTCGCGGACCGCGGCGACCCTCGGGGCGAGCCTGCCCAGCCGGGCCAGGGTCGGGGTGTCCAGGGCGACCAGCAGTTCGTCCGTCGGAGGGAGGGCGTCGACCGGGGTGATCAGGCCGTCGACGTCCAACCAGGCCAGTGTTTCGGGGGCCTCGTCCGGCTCGCCGAAGGCGACCCGCACGCGCGCGCCGCGGCGGTGCAGCACGTGGCCGAGGGCCAGCGCGCTGCCGAGGGCGTCGGCGTCGGGACGAACGTGTCCGAGCAGCGTCACGTCGGTGGCCCCGGCGAGCAGTGCGGCGGCGGCCTCGATGTCCTGTACCAGGGAAGCTGTCACGAAGTGCCACGCTACGCTCTGCAGGATGCCTGAGTACGTGATCCTCGTTCTGCCTTCCGCCAACCGCGTGTACGCCGCCTCGTCGCCGGCGTTGCTGCGCGCCGAACTGGCGGCCTTCGGCGCTGGTCTTTCCGCCGAGGTGTCGGCGATCGAAGAGATCGAACTCGGCGGGGTCGGGTACGTGAAATTCGCCTGCGCGGCCCCGCTCGGCGAGCGCGATCTGGCGCTGCTGTCGAACCTGTCCTCGCTGTACGCCCTGTTCGAACTGGGCGACGGCGTGCTGGTGCCGGTCGCCGTGCACCCGCTGGCGAAGGCCGACTCCGACCTGCTGACCATCCAGAAGTACCCGGGCAAGACGAACGAGCAGTTCACGAAGCTGCTGCTCAACCTCACCCTGCTGGCGACCTCGCGGCCCGCGGACTGGCCGGACCGCGAACTGCACGTGCTCGACCCGCTGTGCGGCCGGGGAACGACGCTGAACCAGGCCGTGATGTACGGCTTCGACGCCACCGGGCTCGACGTCGACGCGCGCGATTTCGAAGCGTACGAACAGTTCGTGAAGACGTGGTTGCGCACGAAGCGCGTGAAGCACACGGCGGAATCCGGGCAGCTGCGCCGCAACAAGGTCCGCCTCGGCCGCCGGCTGGACATCGAGTACGCGTTCGACAAGGACGGCTACAAGGCCGGCCGCACCCGGCGGCTCAGCTATCTCAACGCGGACACCCTGACGACCGACGAGGTCCTCCGCCCGGCCTCGGTGGACCTCGTCGTGACGGACGCGCCGTACGGCGTGCAGCACGGCAGCCACCGCGACACCGGACTGGCCCGCAGCCCGCGCGACCTCCTCGCGGCGGCGATCCCGGTGTGGAACCGGGTGCTGCGCCCCGGCGGGGCGATGGGGATCTCGTGGAACACGCACGTGCTGCCGAGGGAAGAACTGGCGGCGATCCTGGAACGGGCGGGCTTGGAGGTGCGGTCGGGCGGGCCGTACGAGGAGCTGGCGCACCGGGTGGACCAGGCGATCGTGCGGGATCTCGTGGTCGCGGGAAAGCCGGGCTGAATACCGCTCGGTGCTGTTGTTACAGCGCGCAGACTAGCTTCACCAGAATGAGTGAAAGCGAGATAGCAAGGGCGAGTCACCACCGGGCTTTTAGCGCTCAGGGTTGACCGTTCATCGCATCACGTCCCCGGCGGCACAGTTCGTACGGCAGGGTCGACCGTGAAATGGACACGACACCAGAGCGAATCCCGCCCTTGGCGACCGAGGCGGTCGAATTGGCGACCTGCCTGCCCCGCCAGCTGGAGATTGCCCCATTGAGCGAGGCCGGTCAGCCCGACGACTCGTTGCCTTACCTGACTTCCTATTGCCGTCGTGCCCACGATCGCGCACTGGCGTCCATCGTCGAGGACGCCGCGCGCGGGACGAGCGGAATCGTCACCCTCGTTGGCGGGCCGGCAACCGGGAAGAAACGCGCACTATGGGAAGCCATGTACACGAAGGGCGGCGACGGGCCATTCCTGCTCTACGGCTGGAAAATCTGGCCCGGTCTCAGTCCGCGCAGCCCGGAGGAACTTCTCGCGAGCGCTAAGGGATTTCAGAAAAATACTGTCGTGTGGATTCCTTCCGCGGAACGCTACCTTTCCCCCGGCGACGACGGAATAGGAAATGAAGTCGCTGAATGCCTGCGGAATCTGCTGCACAAGGCAGCGAGTGCACCGATTCTGATTCTCGCGAGCCTGACCCCTGAGCACTGGCAGGACCTCACCGCTCCGTCGGCCGGGGGCGCCGATCGGTCGCACGTCCAACTCCTGTTGCGAGGCACCAGTCTCACGGTGCCCGGCACCTTCACCGAAACCGAGGTCAGCCGGGCACTCGCCTCCCTCGACCCGCGGGTATCCGAAGCGGCGGCGAACGCACCGAACGGCCAGGTGATCCAGACCGTCGTCGCCGGGCCGGCGCTGCGCACCTACTGCCAGCGGATCAGCTTGTTCGCTCGGGCGGTGCTGGAGTTCGTGATCGAGGCCCGGCACGCAGGCCACGGCCGATCGATGTCGCGGACGCTCCTCCGGCAGGGCGCGCAAGCCTTTCTCGACGCACCGGATGCCGACGAGTGGTTCGCCAAGGCGCTGAAAGAACTGACGACGCCGGTACGCGGCGGGGCAGCCGTCCTGGTCAACGAGGCGAAAACGGACACCTATCGGCTTGCCTCGGGTCTTGATCGGCTGTATGTGACCGAGGCGCCGAAGCCGGTCCTTCCTCGTGCGAGCCTGTGGCCGGTGCTGCTGGACACCGTTGCGGGACAAGGCAGTCTGGACATTGCCCGGGAATGCGCACGACGTCACCTGCTGGAGTTGAGCACCGGGTTTTACCTGAAGAGCGGCCTGCCTCGAGCGCGCCTCGAACTCGCCGCGATGCTGGCTAAGGCAGGGCGGATCGACGAGGCGGTCGCCCAGTACCGGATGCTCACACGAATCGGCGCCGACGTCGAGGAGGCGATCAACCAGGGGGCGAGCGCGCTTTTCGCGGCCGGGCGCGAGCAAGACGTCCTGGACTGGCTGGGTCCGCTCGCCGAAGCGGGAAACCGTTCGGCGGCATTGCACGTCGAGGCCGCCCATACCCGGTGCGGCCAGCCGGAGCTGGCGCTGGCGGTGCACCGGCGCCGTGCGGAAAACGGCGACCTGCGCTCGGCCGCTTACGTGGCGGCGAGCATGGTCTCGCCCGAAATCCTGGTCGACTCCCGGGGCCGGCTGGCCTCCGGCGCTCTGGAGGAGCAGCGGATCCGCCGCCGCAAAGAACTCGACCGGGCTGTGCGCTGGCTGACCGAGCTGGCCGGGCAGCTCGGGCGCGACCTGCTTCCCCTCATCACGGATCTGACCATGGATACCTTCGGGATCGACGAGGCGCTGCGGATGCTTTCCGCGGAAGCGACCGACTACGACCGGCACGACGCGTACCTGCTCGGCGCCAAAGCGCTCTCTGGCGCCGGGCGGGTCGAAGAAGCGCTGAGCTGGGTCAAGTCGGCCCGTCGGCACCGGGTCCCCGGCACCGCCTCCGTGGCGGCTCGGGTGAATCTGCGCGCCCGGCTGCTCGACGCCGCCCACGAGTGCGCGCTCGAGTCCGCGGCCGAGGGGGACGTGGCTCCGCTGGTCGAGGTCGGCGACGCCTTCGCTCAATCCGAGCTGATAGAGCGGGCCCTCAAGTGCTACGACGACGCGGCGAACCGGAAAGCGACCGTCGCGCTCGCTGCCGCTGCCCTCGCCACGGCCCGGCGCGGCATGCTCGACAAAACCTACAGCTACTACCGCCGCGCGCACCTGGCCGGCCACGCGCCGGATCCGGCCGAAATCGTCCGGCTGCTCTGTTCCGCTCACCAGGTCACCGAGGCGTTGCAGTGGTACGCGAAGACCGTTCCGCCGGATCCGGGCGCGCTCGCCCCGATCGCCCGGTACATCAAGGATTTCTCCGAGGCCGTGACCGTGGCGGAGGCCGTTCGCTCCGGAAAGAGCATTCCGCGATGGCAGGCGCTCGCCTGGGTGGCCGACGAGCTCGCCCGCACCGAACACGCCCGGACCGGCGGCCCCGACCGGACCACAGTCAGCGGAAACGGCCCGCACCTCGCGGCCTCCTCGCGGCTGGTGCTGGCGGGCCACCTGTACAAGAAAGCAGCCGAATCGGGGTCCGTGCACGTCGAGGAACGCGCCGTCCACATGCTGATGGACGCGCGCAACTTCACCGAGGCGGTGCAGCTCATCCGCTCCGGCCACGAGATCGTCCCGCGGCGGCTGCGGGCGCTGCTGGCGGAAGCCCTCGCCGGACGAGGCGCGCTGAAAGAGGCCGAACAGCTGCTCGAAGAACTGCTCGACGAAGACGACTTCAGCGCCGCCGCAGGGGTCGCCCGCGGGTTCAATCTGGACGGGGAGTACGTCAAAGCGCAGGACATCGCCGAGCGCGGGGCCCAGGGCGGGGACGTCGAATCCTATGTGCTGCTGGGCGATCTTCGCCGCGGCGCGGGCGATCAGACCAGGGTGCTCGATCTCTACTGTCTCGCGCTGGCCCACGGCCATCCCGGCGCGCGGACCCGGATCGAACGCGTCCTCGCCGGGGACGGCAATGTCTGGGAGCACGCACAGCTGCGGAAGTACGGCCTCGATCCGCGGGGGCACATCGCGGCGGACTGGGAGGTCCCGGCGCCCGGCGAGGACAGCGCATGAAGGCGCACCGTCCCGCGCTCGTTCACTGGTCACCCGGGAAAGGTCGGTGTTACCAATTGCCGACACAACCCCGGCCACCCGAACCGGTGATTCCGCTACGTCAGGCGCGGGCCGAGGAAGCGCAGGACTTCCGGCAGGATTCCCCGCCAGTACTCCGAGGTGTGCTCCCCCGGCGTGATCCGCGCGACCTCCGGGCCGGCCTCGGCGATCAGTTTCCGGTTGGCCGCCAGGAAGGGGTCGCCGTCGCCGCACCACACGCCGAGGCCCCGGGGCGGGAGTTCGTCCGCGTGCTGGAGCGGTTCGGCGGCCTTCCAGTCGTCCTGCGCCGGGAAGATGTGCCGCGACCGGGCTTCCGGCCAGGTGCGGAACAGGGCCGCGCTGCAGGTGGCCACTGCTCGCACGTCGCGGCGGCGGCGGGCGAGGCCGAGGGCTCCGAAACCGCCCATCGAGATGCCGAGCAGGCCGGTCATCGGGCGGAGGCCCGATTCGGACAGCCAGCCGGGGAGTTCGTCGGTGAGCATCCGGTGCGGGTCGTCGCCGCCGTCGGGCATCCAGTAGTGGCTGCCGTCGACCGCGGCGACCGCGAACGGCGGGGTTCCGGACCGGACCGCGGCGGTGAGGGCCGCGGGCAGGTCCAGGTCCAGGAACGTGCGGGCGTTCGAGCCGCGGCCGTGCAGGGCGGCGCAGACCGGCAGGCCGGTGCTGGGGACGCCGTCGGGGGTCATCAGCACGACGTCGACGTCCCGGCCGCGGGCCGCGGAGTGCCTGCGGTGGATCGTGATCGACGCCTTCAGGGGCGCCGGGCTGGAGGCCGGGGCAGCCGAGGGCGGCGCAACCACCGGGGCGGAGCGCCCGGTGCAGGCGGAGACGAGCGCCGCGGCACCGCCGAGCAGCAGGCCGCGTCGCGTGACACCGGGCTTTGACCGCATCGCTTCAGCCGCGCGTCTCCTCTTCTGCTTGCTCCTCGTCCTCTTCGGACCGAGGGGCCTTGTACGGGTCCGCTTCGCCCGCGGGCTGGGCTCCGGTCGCGCGGCGCGCCACCTCGGCGTCGGATTCGCGGGCCTTCGCGAGCAGTTCTTCGATGCGGCGGGCGTCGTCCGGGACGCTGTCCGCGACGAAGGTCAGCGTCGGGGTGTAGCGGACGCCGGTGCCCTGTCCCACCTTCGTGCGCAGGACGCCGCGCGCGGCCTCCAGCGCGGCGGCGGCGCTCGCGAAGTCCGGCTCCGCGTCGAGGCTTTCGCCGAGCACCGTGTAGTACACCGTGGCGTCGTGCAGGTCCGCAGTGACGCGGGCGTCGGTGATGGTCACCGAGCCCAGTCGCGGGTCCTTGACGTCGTGTTCGATCGCCGAGGCCACGATCTGCGAGATCCGCTTGGCGAGCTTGCGTGCCCGAGCGGGATCGGCCATGGCTGAGGTCTCCTTCTCCGGATTTCCGGGTGTTCTAGTCGTCCGGGCCGAGCAGCCGGCGGCGCGCGGAGAGCAGTTCGAACTCGGGCCGTCCGGCCGCGAACCGCTCGCACGCGTCGAGCACGTCCCGGATGTGCTCGCCGTCGGGGGCGACCGCGGCGACGCCGATGAGCGCGCGCCGGTGCAGGTCCAGATGTCCCGCCTCGGCGACCGAGACGGAAAAGCGTTTCCGCAGTTCGGCCACCACCGGCCGCACCACGGATCGTTTCTGCTTCAACGAATGCACGTCGTCGAGCAGCAGGTCGAGCTCCAAGGCTCCGACAAACAAGCTAGTCACCTCAAAACTCGACGGAACAGCCCGACTGGACCCCACGCGGGGGTCCAGGGGGCTTGCCCCCTGGCGGGGGCGCGGGGGTTCGACCCCGCACAACACGCTGAGGGCGGGAGGGGCGAGCGCAGCCTGCGAGCACGCCCCTCCCCCAACGGAGGCCTCAGCTGCGAGGCTTCTCCCGCTGTTCGTAGGTCTCGATCACGTCGTCGACCTTGATGTCGCTGTACGAGCCCAGCGTGAGACCGCACTCGTACCCTTCCCGGACCTCGACCACGTCGTCCTTGAAGCGGCGCAGCGAGTTGATCGGCAGGTTCTGCGCGATGACGTTGCCGTCGCGCAGGAGGCGGGCCTTGGCGTTGCGCCGGATCTCGCCGGACATGACCAGGCACCCCGCGATCGTGCCGATCTTGGAGGACTTGAAGACGTCCCGGACCTCGGCGCGGCCCAGTTCGACCTCTTCGTACTCCGGCTTGAGCATGCCCTTCAGAGCCTGCTCGATCTCCTCGATCGCCTGGTAGATGACCGTGTAGTAGCGCACGTCGACGCCCTCGCGGGTGGCCCGCTCGGTCGCCTTGCCCTGCGCCCGGACGTTGAACCCGAGGACGATCGCGTCGGACGCGGTCGCCAGGTCGATGTCCGATTCGGTCACGCCGCCGACGCCGCGGTGCACGACGTGCAGTTCGACGTCTTCGCCGACGTCCAGCTGCAGCAGCGCCGCTTCGAGCGCTTCGACGGTACCCGAGTTGTCGCCCTTGATGATCAGGTTGAGGCTGCTCGTCTCCTTCAAGGCGGAGTCGAGGTCCTCGAGGCTGACCCGCTTGCGGCGCGACGCGTTGAGCGCGTTGCGGGTGCGGGCGGAGCGGCGCTCGGCGATCTGCCGGGCGACGCGGTCCTCGTCGACCACCAGGAAGGTGTCGCCCGCTCCTGGCACCGAGGTGAACCCGATGACCTGGACCGGACGCGAGGGCAGCGCCTCGGTGACGTCCTCGTTGTGCTCGTCGACCATCCGGCGGACGCGGCCGTAGGCGTCGCCCGCCACGACCGAGTCGCCGACGCGCAGCGTGCCGCGCTGGACCAGGACGGTGGCCACCGGGCCGCGGCCGCGGTCGAGGTGCGCCTCGATCGCGACGCCCTGCGCTTCCATGTCCGGGTTGGCCCGCAGGTCCAGAGCCGCGTCCGCGGTCAGCAGGATCGCCTCGAGAAGCCCGTCGATGTTGATGTTCTCCCGTGCGGAGATCTCGACGAACATCGTGTCGCCGCCGTATTCCTCGGCGATGAGGTTGTACTCGGTGAGCTGCTGCCGGATCTTGTCCGGGTTCGCGCCCTCCTTGTCGATCTTGTTGATCGCGACCACGATCGGGGCCTTCGCGGCCTGCGCGTGGTTGATCGCCTCCACCGTCTGCGGCATGACGCCGTCGTCGGCCGCCACCACGATCACCGCGATGTCGGTCGAGTTCGCGCCTCGGGCACGCATGGCGGTGAACGCCTCGTGACCCGGGGTGTCGATGAAGGTGATCAGCCGCGGCACGCCTTCGAGCTCGGTCTCGATCTGGTAGGCGCCGATGTGCTGGGTGATCCCGCCGGCCTCGCTCTCGCGGACCTTCGTCTTGCGGATCGTGTCCAGCAGCCGCGTCTTGCCGTGGTCGACGTGCCCCATGATGGTGACGACCGGCGGCCGGACCTGCAGGTCCTCCTCGCCGCCCTCGTCCTCGCCGTAGGTGATGTCGAACGTCTCGAGCAGCTCGCGGTCCTCCTCCTCGGGGGAGACGACCTGGACGACGTAGTTCATCTCGCCGCCGAGCAGCTCGAGGATGTCGTCCGACACGGACTGCGTCGCGGTGACCATCTCGCCGAGGTGGAAGAGCACCTGCACCAGCGAAGCCGGGTTGGCGTCGATCTTCTCGGCGAAGTCGGTCAGCGAAGCGCCGCGCGGCAGCCGGATCGTCTCGCCCTGCCCCTTGGGCAGGCGGACGCCGCCGACGCTGGGCGCCTGCATGTTGTCCATGTACTCCTGGCGCTTCTGCCGCTTCGACTTGCGGCCCTTGCGCGAGGGCCCGCCGGGACGGCCGAACGCGCCGGCCGTGCCGCCGCGGCCGCCCGGGCCGCCGCGACCGCCGCCGCCGCGGAAACCGCCGCCGCCGGCCGGGGCGCCACCGCCGCCGCCCGGACGGAAGCCGCCACCGCCGCCACCGCCGCCTCCGGGACGGAAGCCGCCGCCACCGCCGCCGCCGCCGGGACCGCCGCGGAAGCCGCCGCCACCGCCGCCCGGACGGCCGCCGCCGCCACCGGGACGACCGCCGCCGCCGGGACCGCCTCGGCCGCCTGCCGGTCCGGCCGGACGGGCGCGGCCCGGCATCATGCCGGGGTTCGGGCGCGGGGGCATGTTGCCCGGGCTCGGCCGGTTGCCGCCGCCCTGGCCGCCGCCGGGACGCGGCGGACGGGTGTCGCCGCCCTGGCCGCCGCCCGGACGCGGGGGACGGGTGTCGCCGCCCTGGCCGGGGCCGGGGCGCGGGGCGGGCGGACGCGGGGCCGGGGACCCGGAGCCGACGCCGAACGGGTTGTTGCCGACCCGCGGCGGGCGCGGGCCGGGACGCGGGCCGCTGGGCTTGGGGCCCTGCGGCTTGGGCGGCACGACCGAACCGGCGGACGCGGCGTCCTGCTGCTTCGGGGCCGGCTTGGGCGCGGCGGGCTCGGCCTTGGCGGCCGGGACCTCCTGCGCCGGGGCCGGCTGGGCCGGTGCGGGCGGGCGCGGACCGGGGCGGGGACCGCCGGGCTTGGGGCCCGGGGAGGCCGCCGGCTTGGCGGCCTGCGGGCCCGGCTTCCCGGCCGGGGCCTGCTGCTGCGGCGCGGGCGCCGGAGCGGACGGGGCCTGCGGAGCGGCGCTCTGCGGCTGCGGAGCGGCCGGCTTCGGGGCCGGGCGCGGTCCCGGCGTGGGGCCGGGCTTCTTCCCGCCCTTGGCGGGGTACGCGTCGCGGAGCCGGCGGGCGACGGGCGCCTCGACGGTGGACGACGCGGACTTCACGAACTCGCCCTGCTCCTTCAGCTTGGCGAGAACTTCTTTGCTGGTGATGCCGAGCTCCTTAGCGAGCTCGTGTACGCGGGCCTTGCCTGGCACAGCTCTCCTCATCTAGGGGAGGCCAGGCGGAAGACCCGCTGACCTCGTCCTTACCGTCGCGCGTTCATGGCTTCAGCTTCACGGCTGACTCATGACGGGTCGACCTGCTTCCTTGTATCTCGCGACCCCGGGTTCGTCCCGGCGTCGTCGTCCGCGGCGAACGCCGCGTGGTCGTGCAGCCCCGCGGCCTCGAGCGCGCCCTGGACCCGGAGGGCCCGCGGGAACGCCCGCTTCCGCTCGGCTTTGGCCAGGCAGCCCGGCCCGGGGTGCAGCCACGCACCCCGTCCCGGCAGCCGCCGACGTTCGTCGACGACCAGCCGCCCGTCCGCCGCGACCACGCGCAGCAGTTCGCCGGTCAAGTCCCGTTTCCGGCAGCCGACGCACGTGCGCACCGGCGAATGCCGGTGACGCTGGAGGTCGGGGGTGTCCCCAGTAGCCCTGCGCGGGTCTTGAACCGTTGTCGAGTCTAGCGCCTGCACCTTCAGTCGGCCGAACCGGTCGCCGCGGCGGGCCGCGCCTGGCCGGCGTGGTCTTGCTCACCCTCGGCCGGACCGGCGGGCTCGGCGGGGGCCGCGTCGCTGCGGATGTCGATCCGCCAGCCGGTGAGGCGGGCGGCGAGGCGGGCGTTCTGGCCCTCCTTGCCGATCGCCAGCGACAGCTGGAAGTCCGGCACGACGACCCTCGCCGTCTTGGCGCGCTCGTCCACGACACGTACCGAAACAACCTTCGCGGGCGACAATGCATTCCCGACGAACTTGGCCGGGTCGTCGGACCAGTCGATGATGTCGATCTTCTCGCCGGACAGCTCGCTCATCACGTTGCGCACGCGCGCGCCCATCGGGCCGATGCAGGCGCCCTTGGCGTTGACGCCGGGGATGGTGGAGCGCACGGCGATCTTCGACCGGTGCCCCGGCTCGCGGGCGACCGCGGCGATCTCGACGGTGCCGTCGGCGATCTCCGGGACCTCCAGCGCGAACAGCTTGCGCACCAGGTTCGGGTGCGAGCGCGACAGCATGATCTGCGGGCCGCGGTTGCTGCGCGACACGCCGAACACGAACGCCTTGATCCGGGTGCCGTGCTCGTAGGACTCCCCCGCGACCTGTTCGGCCTGCGGCAGCACGCCCTCGGTGTCGCCGACCTGGATCACGACCATGCCGCGGGCGTTGGCGCGCGCGTCGCGCTGGACCACGCCGGCCACGATCTCGCCCTCCTTGGCGGAGAACTCGCCGTAGGTCTTCTCGTGCTCGGCGTCGCGCAGCCGCTGCAGGATGACCTGGCGCGCGGTGGTGGCCGCGATCCGGCCGAAGCCCTCGGGCGTGTCGTCCCATTCCTCGTCGACCTCGCCGTCGGCGGCGAGGGTGTGCGCGAGGACGCGGACGAGGCCGGTCTTGCGGTCGATGTCGATGCGGGCGTGCGGCTGGTGGCCCTCGGTGTGCTTGTACGCGGTGAGCAGCGCGGTCTCGATGGCCTCGATGACCGTGTCGAAGGGGATGTCCTTGTCCCGTTCGATCGCCCGCAGCGCGGCGATGTCCACGTTCACTTCGACTCCTCCTTCTTGTCCTTGTCGTCCTCGGCAGCGCTGTCTTCGGTCAGGGCTTTGAGTTCTTCGGCGGGCGGCTGCTTGAATTCGACTTCCACCACGGCCTTCGCGACGGACTCGTAGTGCACGTCCTTGATCCGGCCGTCCACGAGCACCCGCGCGCTCTTCTCGCCGGCGTGCCCGACGCGGCCGAGATAGGCGGGGCCTTCGACGGGCGTGATCTTGACGAGGCGGAACCGGGCGCGCCGCCAGTGCCGCTGCTGGGTGAGCGGCCGGTCGAGGCCCGGCGAGGTGACCTCGAGCGTGTAGGCGCTCGCCAGCACGTGCTCGTTCTCGTCGAGTGCGGCCGAGACGGTGCGGCTGACCTCGGCGACCTCGTCCAGCCCGACGCCGTCGTCGGAGTCGACGACCACCTTCACCAGCTGTCGCCTTCCGGCTTGCTGCACCTCGAGCGAGTCGAGGTCGAAACCCGCGGTCGTGACGGCTTCGGCCACGATCGGCTCCAGCCGGCTGGCGAGTTCGTTGGGCACGTGGGGCACTCCTGTTCGGCCTGTTGGTCGGTGAAGGCCAAGCTTATCCTGCGCCCCCGCGAAGACGCGCGAGCGGCGGCGCACCCGGGCGGCCTGGCAGGATGGGCCGACGTGACCGCAGACTTCTCCCGGCGCGCCGTGCTGCGTCTGGGCGCGCTGAGCGCCACTGTCGCCGCGGCTGTGCCGCTCGCCGCCTGCTCGGGCGGCTACGACGACGCCCCCGATCCGCTGGCCCCGCTGCTGGCGATGGCCGAGGCGGACGCCGCCGCGGCCAGGAAACTGCCCTCCGGCGGCGACGCGGCCGGCCAGGTCGCCGACGCCAGAGCCGCGCAGGCGGCCGCGCTGAAGGCCGAGGTGGACCGGCTGAACCGGCCCAAACAGGCGGTGAACGTCCCGCCCGCGCCCGCGGACCTCGGCGGGTTCAAGGACCGGCTCGCCGCCGCGCGCAAGCAGGCCGAGGACCTGGTGCCCGCGCTGCCGGCGTACCGGGCCGGGCTCGTCGCGTCGGTGGCCGCCGGATGCGCCGGGCTGCAGCGGGTCGCGCCGGAACTCGGGCCGGGGGCGGACGCGAAGGCCGCGGCCGCGCCGTCGTCGGTGCCGAAGGAAGCGGTGGATTCGCTGCAGAAGGCGCTGGCGGCGGAGCACGCGTCGTTGTGGGTGTACGGGCTGGTGACGGCGTTCCTGCCGGGTGATTTCGGGGAGGCCGTGAAGGCTGGCCGCGCGGAGCACACCGCGCGGCGGGACGCGGTGACGCAGATGCTCACTTCGGTGTCGGCGACGCCGGTGGCGCCTGAAGCCGCGTACGTGCCGCCTAAGCCGGTTACGGACACGGCTTCGGCTGCTGCGCTGGTGGCGAGCGCAGAGGCGGATACCGCGGCGGCTTGGCACGCGGTCCTCACGCATACCGACGATTCGGGGCTGCGCGGGATGGCGCTGCAGGCGGTGATCGCGGCGGCTCGGCGCGGGACGCCTTGGCGGCAGGAGGCCGGGCAGAAGCCCGCTGCGGTGGCGTTGCCTGGGCAGCCTTCGTAGGGGCTCGTGAGTGCGTATCCCGGTTAGAACCGGGATATGCACTCACGAGACACCGCGCAGTCCCGCTGCTCGCGCACGACCTGCAGCGGTCGCAGGCGTCCTGCGCGAGATGCGGAGTCAGGGCACAGCAGCCGCGGCGACACCGGGCGTGGGGCGGCAGGAAGCGGGCGGAAGCCGCCGTCGCCCTCCCCGGGCAGCCTCCTAGCAAAAACGTGCAGGCCGGACCACCCCGGCCTGCGCGTTCGAAAGCAGTCTCAGCGGAGCTTGCCCGACAGCGTCAACGCGTTCTTCGCGATCCGGCTGAGCAGCGGTTTGTCGTGGTGGCCGTAGTAGAAATCGGTCAGCACGATCGTCACCTCGGGGCCGTTGGCCTTCGATTCGTACTCGGCCTCGTTGCCGCTCAGCTTCGGGGCGTCGGTGTCGTGGAAGGTGCCGTCGCGGACCAGGTCGCTCACGTTGCCGGTGCCGTCCCGGTCGGTGAGTTCCTTCAGCTCCGTCGCCTTCGCCGCGTCCGGCATCGTCACCAGCACCACCGACACCAGCGCCTTCGCGTCCCCCGCCTGCACCGTGTACAGCGCCCGCGCCAGGGACTTGCACTGGTTGTCCTGGAAGAACTTCTTGGCGCCGGAGTAGGCGTTGGCGGCGCAGTCGGTCGCCTTGACCGGGCCTTCGGCCAGTTTGTAGTCGAACGCGGGCTTCGCGGTGGTCGCCGGGGATTCGGCGACCGGCTGTTCCGGCGTGCTGTCGTGCCGGATCAGGTACCAGACGAGCCCGGCCACGACGGCGATCGCCACGAGACCGGCGCCGCGCAGCAGCAGGGCGCGGTTGCGCGACGGCCCGGGCGGCGGCGGGCCCGGGCGCGCGGGCACGGCCGGGATCGGGGCCGTGTCCGACGGGCCGGGGGCGCCGGGGGTGAAGTGCGGATGGGACACGCGAACACCGTAGTTCACCCCCTCGCCGGCCTTCAGCCAGACGCCGCGCCCAGTGCGGCGAGAACGCGTTCGACGTCGTCAGGGCCGTTGTAAAGGTGGAAACCGACGCGGATCCGCCCGTTGCGGACGCTCGCGACGATCCCGGCTTCGGCGATCCGCGCGGGGTCGGCGTCCAGTGCCACGATGGCGCTTCCCTGGGGTTCCAGTCCGGCCGCGGCGCGCAGGGAATTGGCCAGGCCGACGTTGTGGTCGCGCACCGCGGCGAGGTCGAGTGACGCGAGGTAGTCGAAAGCTTCCGCTGCGCCGACGTGCGAGAGCCACACCGGCGAAAGGTCGAACGCGCGCGCGTTTCCGGCCAGGCGCAGCGGCATTCCGTAGACCGAGGACCACGGGTCGTCGCCGGCGTACCAGTTCGCAGCGACCGGGCGGGTCCGTTCGTGCGCCCGCGGATGCACCGCGAGCCAGGCGCAGCCGCGCGGCGAGAACAGCCATTTGTAGCCCGCGCAGACGATCCAGTCCGCCCACGCGACGTCCAGCGGGAGCCAGCCCGCGGCTTGCGTGACGTCGATCAGGACCGGCACGTCCGCGGCTTCGGAGGCGGCTCGCAGCGCGGCGGTGTCGAGCAGCGCGCCGTCGGCGGACTGCGCGAGGCTGACCGCGACGAGGTCGTGGCCTTCGACGTGCTGCGCCAGCTTGGCGAGCGGCGCTTCGGTGACGTTCGCCCGCTGCGCGAACGGGAACGTGACGCTGGTGAATTCGCCCTCGGCGACCAGCACGCGGGCGTCCGGGGCCAGCCCGGCGGCGACGTTCGCGGCCAGCTGCGACACCGACGCGCCGATCGCCACCCGTTCCGCCGGGACCCCGGCGAGCCGCGCGAATCCGCCGCGCGAGCGGGCTACCGGCTCGTCGAAGTCCGACGGGGCGTCCTTGCCGGTGCGCCACCGGCCGACCGCGGCCTCGACCGCGTCGGCGACGGGCGCGGGCGGGATTCCGATGCTGGGGGTGTTGAGGTATCCGGCGGGGACAGCGAAGTCGGTGTTTCCTCCGAAGATCATGTCTCCCAGGTTAGGGCAGCAATGCCGTGACATCACCGTACGACGGCGGGTTCAGCGGCAGCTCGGTCTCTTCCCGGACGGAGTCCACTGTGGCCAGTGCGGCGGAAAGCGCTACGCGGTAAGGGGTTGAGCCGAGACTGACCCGCGCGACGCCCAGGGAAGCCAATTCGGAGAAAGTGGCCTTGCCGGGCGGGTACAGGAGGTTCACCGGCACGTCGACCGCTTCGACCAGCTCCGTCACGTCCGCGGGATCGTGCAGGCCGGGGACGAAGACGCAGTCGGCGCCAGCGTCGGCGTATGCACGGGCCCGGGTGACGGCGTCCGCCACCGGGCCGGCGCCGAGCCAATGCGTGTCGGTGCGGGCGTTGAGGAACATGCCCGGCGCCCGTTCGCGCACCTTGGCCAGCAGCGCGGCCTGGACGACGATCGGAGCGAGAGCGTCGCCTCGGCCGTCCTCCAGGTTGACGCCGACGACCCCGGCGTCGGCGAGCTCGGCGACGAGGTCCGCCACTTCTCCCGCGTCGGCGCTGAACCCGTCGGCGAGGTCGACGCTGACCAGGATGTCCAGCGGGGCCAGCGATTTCGCCAGCGCGACGGTGGCGGCGCGGGAGGCCGGGGCGCCGTCGGCGAACCCGGCCGCCGCCGAAACGCCGAGGCTGGTGGTGCCGACCGCCGGATGGCCCGCGTCGGCGAGCGCGGCGGCGAAGCCGAACTCCCAGACGTTCGGCAGCAACAGCGGACGGCCCGGGACGTGGAGCGCGGCGAAGGAAGTCATGTCCGCCACGGTACGAGGTCCGCGGTTCGGCCGCGGCCGAACCGTCGGCCAGCCCCCTCGGCTAGCCGGCGGCTCAGCCTCCGGAACCGCCGGAGAACGCCGCGATCCGTGCCGCGCGCCGTCCCGCCACGGCATTGCGCAGCGCGGGAACCACTGGTCCGGCGAGCTTCTCCAGTTCCTTCAGCCGGTCGCTGTGCCGGCGCGCGTCCGAGCGGGACATCCCGGCTCCGGAGGCGGCGGCCAGGGTGGCCAGCGCGGCGGTCGAGGCGTCCACTTCGGACAGCGGGGCGGCCAGGGCGTGATCGAGCCGGGCGTGCGCGTCGCGGACTCGCGCCGGGTCTGAAGGCGCCAAAACCTTGCGATGCAAGAAAGAACTGCTGCCCTCTTCGAGCAGACCCGCCGCGGAGAGTTGCGTTTCCAGCGACTGCAGCGTGTCGTTCTTTCCGCGGCGCAGCAGCGCTCGCCACGAGGCCGGCTTGTGCGAGCGGAGGTCGGCGAGCAGATCGTCGAGCAGGAGGTCGCCGGTCGGTTCCGCGCCGGTCGGTTCGGCTTGGCCGCGCTGGTCGCGCAGATTGCCGCGCAGCACCAGGTCGGTCATCGCGGCGGCGCGGACCAGCAGGGCCGCGCGGGAACGGCGGGAGACCGGGCCGCCGCCGGGGTCGCAGGCGAGGAAGTACGCTCGCGCGGGCAAGGAATCGCTCATTGTTTCTTCACCTCTGGCCAGATCGTTTCCCAGGATTGCTTCCGCCCGGTGTACAGCCACATCAGTCCGGGCACCACTTCAGTCACCGAGGAGAAGTACGGGCGCAGCAACGCCGGGTCGAAGCCCGCGAAAAGCACGTTCCTCGCGGAATCCGGCGGCCGGTCGAAGTACCAGTAGCCTCGGTGTCCACTGTAGACATCGTCGATCCCGTACCGCGGCCCGTAGTATTCCACGGCCGCGGCGAACGGGTAGATTTCCCCGTATACCGCGGTTTCCCGGCGCACTCCCTCGGGCAGCGACCGATACGCCTGCCCGACGCCGTCCGCCAGCTGCTGCTGCGCGGTCTCCCCGGCCGCGAACACCGTCCCGAGCGGAAACGGGCCGAACGAGGTGGCTTTCATCGACGCGGGCCACACCGGAAGCCCGGCAATGGTGACCGCGGCCGAAAGCGCGAACGCGATTCCCGCCGGGATTTTCCACCACCGCACCAGATTCCGCCGGGAAAGCTCCGTCGCGGCGGCGGCGAACGGCAGCGAATACAGGCTCATCAAATAGTACGAGCGGCCGTGCGTCCCGACGATCACTGCGACGACCAGCAGCAGCGCCACCGCGAGGTACCGGTACGGCGCCAAGTCCGGAGAACGGAACAGCCGCCACATCCCGTACAGCAGCGCCAGCACGCCGATGCCCATTCCCGCGCCGAGCAGACCGTCGCGCGCGAAGGCGAGGTAGCCGGGGAATTCGGCCGCGACGACCTCGCTCATCCGCGCGTAGGCCCAGCCGTGCGCGGCTTGCCAGAACAGCGTCGGCAGCGTGACCACGACGGCGATCAACGCGCCCAGCCACAGTTTCGGCCGGGACACCAGCTGACGCGGTCCGAGGACGAGCGCGGACCCCAGCACCGCCGCCCACAGCGCGGGGATCAGGAATTTCGTCTGCAGCGACACCGCGGTGACCACTCCGGCCCAGACGAGCAGGCCGTCGCGCCGGGTCCGGGTCCAGCGCACGAGCAGGAACACCACGAGCGTCCAGAAGAACGGGTCCAGCGCGTATGTGGCGACCCAGTGGCTGATGACGATCAGCCCTGAAGTCGCATACGCCCCGGCCGCCATCGCCTGCGCCCCGCGACCGCCGCCGAGTTCGCGGGCGGTCAGCGCGGTCACGACCACCCCGGCCCCGGCCGCCAGCGCCATCGGCAGCCGCAGCGCGAACAGCGAACCGGGGAACCACTGGTCGAGCGTGCCGGCCAGCAGCGGGACGAGCGGCGGCTGGTCGAAATACCCCCAGGTCAGGTGATCTCGACCGGCCACGAGGAAGTACAGCTCGTCGAATCCGTGCGCGTACCGGGTGCTCGTCGCCGCCAGCAGCGCGACGGCGGCCGCCGCGACCGCCAGCACCGGCAGCCGGGCGAACCGCGGGATTCCTTCGCTCGTCATGGCGCCGAGTCCACCGCGCCGGGCGGGTGCGGCGTAAGCGTGCTCGGTAGCGACTCGCAGCGACGAAAGTGGATCAGTTCCGGCGCGTCCGCAACTTTCGGCGGCAGCCGTCCCGCCCGGGCGGTGCGGATCGGGCGCGGCCGGGCGAACGACCGGATACCGTGGCCGGGTGACCAGCATGCGCCGTCCGTGGCCGCGGTCGACCGACTGGCTCTGGCTGGGCGGCACCGCGCTGGTGTTCGCCTGCCTCGACTTCGGGCTTTTCCTCGCCTCCGGGCCCACCACCGGTTTCCTCGGGCCGTACGCGGCGCTCGTGCTCGAAGTCGTCTGCGACGCGTCCCTGCTTCTCCTGGCGCGCTTCCCGAACGGCGTGGCCGGTCTGCTGATCGCGGCCTCGCTGGCGATGCTGGCGTCCGACCTCTTCTCCCCCGGCCTGCTCGTGCCGACCAGCCAGCCGACGCTGATGACCGTCCCCACGATCACGCCGATCGTGCTGGCGCAGCTCGTCCGGCAGCTCGACCGGCGCCGGGTGCTGTGGATCGCCGGATTCCTCGCGCTGCTGGCGACGCGACCGTGGAATCCGGCCTGGAACACGACGCCGTTCGGCTTGCTGAGCACCGCGCTGCCGGTGGCGATCGCGCTGTATTTCGAGGCGCGGCGGCAGTTGCTGAGTTCGCTGCGCGACCGGGCCGAACGGGCGGAACGCGAGCAGCATCTGCTCGCCGAACAGGCGCTGGCGGCCGAGCGGCGGCGGCTGGCGAGCGAGATGCACGACGTCGTCACGCACCGGTTGAGCCTGATGGTGCTGCACGCGGGCGCGCTCGGCGTGACGTCGCCGGACCCGGCGGTGAAATCGGCCGCCGAGGACATCCGGCGCGAGGGGGCGCACGCGCTGGACGAGCTGCGCGACCTCGTCGGGGTGCTGCGCAACGGCACCGGGATCGAGCCGCCGGTGCCGAATCCGCCGCTGCCGGGCGAGGTGGCGGACCTGGTCGCCGAATCGGTGGCGGTCGGGATCGCGACCGAGCTTTCCGTGACCGGCGACCGGACGTCGGTGTCGCCGACCGTCGCGCGCACCGCGTACCGCGTGGTGCAGGAGGCGCTGACCAACATCCGCAAGCACGCGCCGGGCTGCTCGGCGACGGTTTCGCTGCGCTATCACCCGGGAGGACTGGACGTGGCGGTCGCCAACACTCCCGCGACCCGGCCGCCGGACGCGGCGCTCGCGGGCACCGGCTCCGGCGCGGGGCTGAGCGGGCTGCGCCAGCGGGTCGAACTCGTCGGCGGGACCTTCGAGGCGGGGCCGCTGCCCGGCGGCGGGTTCAAGATCGGTGCCATACTGCCCGCCTACGTCCCGACCACGGAAGGTGCTGCCCGGTGATCACGGTCGTGGTGGCCGACGACGAGCCGATGGTGTGCGCGCACCTGCGCACGATCCTCGGCTCGGCCGGCGACATCGAGGTAGTCGCGCAGGCGCGGGACGGCGCGGAGGCGGTCGAGGAAGTGGTCCGGCACCGGCCCGCGGTGGTGCTGATGGACCTGCGGATGCCCGGCGTGGACGGGCTGGCCGCGATCGAGCGGATCTGCGCGCTGCCGGAACCGCCCGCGGTCGTCGCGCTGACGACGTTCGACGCGGACACCTACGTCATCCGCGCCCTCCGCGCGGGCGCGGCCGGGTTCCTGGTGAAGTCGACGCCGCCGGAGGACCTGATCGGCCTCGTGCGCGTGGCGGCGGACGGGCACACCGTGCTGTCGCCGTCGGCCGCGCGACGGCTGGTCGCCTTGTCGGCGGACGGCCAGCGCCGCGACGACGAAGCCCGCCGCCGGACCGCCGGGTTGACCGAACGGGAGCGGGAAGTGCTGGCGTGCCTGGGCGAGGGACTGTCCAATGCGGACATCGCCGGGCGGCTGCACCTGGCGGAGGCGACGGTGAAGAGCTACGTGTCGCGGATGCTGGTGAAGCTCGACTGCACGAACCGGACGCAGGCCGGGCTGCTGGCGCACGAGGCGGGGCTCGTCGGCCGTTAGGTCGCCAACCGGCCCAGCTCGGACGGGCACACCGGGTGCCGCGCGCCGATGGGTCGCGCGGTCCGAAGCGGACATCGCTGCCCGGCCGCACGAAGAGGCCGGGCTCGTCGGCCGTTAGGCCGCAACCGGCCCAGCTCGGACCGGCACACCGGGTTGCCGCGCGCCGATGGGTCGCGCGGTCCCAAGCGGACATCGCTGCCCGGCCGCACGAAGAGGCCGGGCTCGTCGGCCGTCAGGTCATTTCAGCAACGAGCCCAGCCGCTGCGCTGACGCCACCACCAAGCGGCCCAGTTCGTCCGGGTCCGGGGCCTCGAACAGCGACAGCCCGATGCTCGTGCCCGGGGTGTCGCGGCCGGTCGGCACCACCGCGGAGATCCCGGTGATTCCCGGCGCGATCTCCCCCACCGACACCGCGTAGCCGCGGGCCCGGGCGCGGGTGATCTCCTCGCGTTCGCCTTCCACCGGCGGTTCCGCCGCGAGCAGCGCGAGCCCGGCCGAGCCGCGGCCGATCGGGTCCAGCTGGCCGCTGCGGAACGACACGTGCATCCGGGCCTGGCGCGGTTCCACGATCATCAGCATCCGCACCTGCTCGGCGTTTTCGCGGACCACCAGGTGCGCCGACGCGCGGCCGGCGTCCGAAAGCTCCTCCAGCACCGGGCGCGCGAGCGTGCGCAGGTCCTGTTCCACCGGCTCGGCCAGGCGCACGAGACCGGCGCCGAGCGAGATCCGCTTGAACCGGTCGCGGCGGCAGAGGTGGTGCGCCTCCAGCGTGCGCACCAGCCGGTGCGCGACCGTGCGGTGCACGCCGATCCCCTCGGCGATCTCGGTCATCGTGAGCCCCTGCGGATGCTCCACCAGCAGCTCCAGCACCTGAAGCCCGTGGCTCAGCGTCTTCGACGTCCCCGATTCGGACACACGACTCCCTTGACGACAGCTTGTCCGGCGACCTACTGTTCCTTCATATCGCACGGTGCGTGCGAATATAGCACGTTTGCCGCTCCCGGCAACTCCCTGCGGATCGAGGTTGAGGACATGGGCGAAGTCCCCGTCGAGGACGTGCTGGCGGTGCATCAGCTCTACGGCCGCCAGAGCCACGCCATCGACTCCGGGCAGGCCGCGCGCTGGGCCGCCACGTTCACCGCGGACGGGGAGTTCGTCTCGCCCAGCTATCCGGAACCCGCCGTGGGCGCCGCCGCGCTGACCGCGTTCGCCGAGCGGTTCCACGCCGGATGCGTCGAGTCCGGCGAACGGCTGCGGCACGTGGTGTCCACAGTGGAAGTCCAAACCGGACAGTCCGAGGATGCCTTGCGAGCGCTGGCTTATCTGCAGATCGTCGGGACGCCGGAAGGCGGTTCCCCGCGGCTGCACCGGCTCACCGTGCTGGACGACGAACTCGTGCGCACCGCGGAAGGCTGGCGCGTGCGCCGCCGCACCGTGCACCGCGAGCCCTGACCACGTCGTGAGTGTTCATCCCGGTTCTAAGCGGCATAAACACTCACGACACCCAACCCGCCCCCCACCTTCACGAGGAGCCCCCCATGCCCACCCCCCTTCCCCCTCTCACCCCCTCCGGCCCCGGCCGGGTGCTGCACCAGCCCGCGACCGCGCGGTACCCGGAGATGCCGGGCAAGGTCGCCGTGGTCACCGGCGCGGCGCGCGGCATGGGCGCGCGGTTCGCGGCCGCTCTCGCCACCCGCGGGGTGCACGTGGTGGGCGGCGACCTCGACGCCGCCGCGATGACCGCCACCGCCGACGAGCTGACCGCCGCGCTGGCCGCCGAGTCCATCGAGGACAAACCGGGCCGGATCGTCGCGTCCGCTTTGGACGTCACCCGCGCGCAGGACCACGTCGCGCTCGCCCAGCGCGCGGTCGACGAGTTCGGCCGCATCGACTTCTGGGTCAACAACGCCGGGATCTTCCCCTACGCCGAGGTCCCGGACATCACCCCGGAGCAGATCCGCTCGACGCTTGCGGTGAACGTCGAGGGCGTGCTGTTCGGCGCGCAGGCCGCGGCCGCGCGGATGGAACCGGGCAGCGCGATCGTCAACATGGCGTCGGTGTCCGCGGTCCGCGTGCGCAAGGGCCGCGCGGCGTACTGCAGTTCGAAGGCCGCGGTCGCGCACCTCACCGAATCGCTCGCGGTGGAGCTCGGCGACCAGGGCATCCGGGTCAACGCCATCGCGCCGGGCTACATCGACACCGAGATGACGCGCTGGATCCAGGACGACGCGCCCGCGCTGGCGAAGGCGCTCGACGCGGTGCCGCTGCACCGGATCGGCTCGCCGGAAGAGGTGTGCGGCGTGCTGCTGTTCCTGCTTTCGGACAGCTCGCGGTACGTGACCGGGCACAGCCTCGCGGTCGACGGCGGCTCCCGGCATGTCTGACGCCACCGAAGCCGTGCGCTACCCGGACGTCGTGCTCGTGACGGGCGCGGCGAACGGGATGGGCGCGCAGCACGCCCGCGCGCTCGGCGAACGCGGCGTGCACGTCTGCGTCGCGGATTTCGCCGGGGCGGACGAAATCGCGGACGAGATCCGCGCGGCGGGCGGCGCGGCGACCCCGTACCCCTTGGACGTCGTCGAACCAGCACAGTGGACTCGCGTGCTCGACCGGATCCGCGCCGAGCACGGTTCGCTCGGCGGGCTCGTGAACAACGCCGGGATCTCGCGGCGGCTGGAATTCCAGGACACCACCGCCGAGGTCTGGGACCGGGTGCTCGCGGTGAACCTTTCCGGCCCGTTCCACGGGATGCGCGCGGCCGCGCCGCTGATGCGCGATTCGGGCGGCGGTTCGATCGTGAACATCTCGTCGATCTCCGGCCAGATCGGCTACTTCTCCCCCGCCTACTCGGCGAGCAAATGGGGGCTGACCGGATTGTCGAAGTCCGCCGCGGGCAATTTCGCGAAGTGGCGGATCCGGGTCAACTCCGTCCATCCCGGACTGGTCGACACCGGGCTGCTGGCCGGAGCGGACGCGTTCGTCAAGTCCGCTGTGGACAGTGTGCCCGCCGGAAGGATGGCCGACCCGCAGGAAATCACCGACACGGTGCTGTTCCTATTGTCGGACCGGTCCACGTATCTGACCGGGAGCGAGGTCACGGTGGACGGCGGTCTCGTCTCGAACGGTCTCTACCATCGCATTCTCGCCGAAACCGGAGGTGATCTCGGATGAGCGTCGACACGGACGTCGTGGTGATCGGCGGGGGCGGCGCGGGCCTGGCCGCGGCGGTGTCCGCGGCCGAGCACGGCGCCTCGGTGCTGCTGTTCGAGTCGGAGAAGGAACTCGGCGGCTCGACCCAGCTGTCCGCGGGCATGCTCACCGCGGCCGGCACGAGCGTCCAGCGCGAACTGGGCATCGAGGACACGCCGGAGCGATTCTTCCAGCACTACCTCGACCTCAACCAGTGGCGGCTGAAACCCGGTCTGCTCAAGACTTTCTGCCGCGAGGCCGGGCCCGCCGTCGAATGGCTGATCGGGCTCGGCGCGGAAATCCCGGCGAAGGTGTCGCACGACGCGCACACGCCGGGCCTGACCCGGGCGGGCGTCGAGGACGTCTGGCGCGGGCACGTGCCGAAGGACCAGGGTTACGGCCTCGTCCAGGTGCTCGACCGCGCGCGTCGCAAAGCCGGGGCCGAAGCGGTGCTGAACACCCGTGTCGAACGGCTGCTCGTGGAGGACGGCCGGGTCGCCGGCGTGGTCGCGGACGGCATCGAGGTCCGCGCGAATTCGGTGATCGTGACCAGCGGCGGGTTCGCCCAGGATCCGGCACTGCGCTCGCGGTACTACCCGGACGCGGACGCGGCGGGCGAGGATCTGTTCGTCGTCGCCGCGCCCGGCTCCCGGGGCGACCACTTCGCGTTCGGCGAGCAGGTGTCCGCGTCGATCACCGGCGAGGGCTGGGGATTGCTGCTGCCGACCGCGTATTTCCAGCGCCTGCACCACTGGCAGTCCGGTTTCCCGCCGCGCTCGCGCGTGCTGGTGAACGCGCACGGCCGCCGGTTCATGGACGAAGACGCCTCCTACGCGGTGTCCAGCGGCATCATCTCCGCGCAGGACAGTCCAGTGTGGATGGTCTTCGACGACCGAGCGCGCCGCGACCTTCCGCCGGGCTATGCGCATTGGAATGCCGACCACGTACTGTCCGAAGCGGACGCCGGCCGCACCCTCCGGGCCGGCACCCTGGAGGAGCTGGCGGGCAAGATGAACGTGCCCGCCGCCGCCCTCCAGGCCACTGTGGACAGATGGAACGCCCAGCTCCCCGCCGGCGAGGACCCGGAGTTCCTGCGGCACGAAACGCTGTCCGCCAAGGGCGCGACCGAACCGCCCGCGAAAATCGCCACCGGACCGTTTTTCGCCGCCCGCACGCTGCCCGCCGAACTGGTCTGCACGCACGCCGGGCTGGAGATCGATTCCGGCGCGGCGGTGCTGGACGTCCGCGGCGAACGCGTGCCCGGGCTGTTCGCCGCCGGCGAGGCCGGGGCCGGAGTGCTCGGCTTCCGCTACGTCGGCGGCGGCAACGCGGTCGCCAACGCCGTCACCATGGGCCGCATCGCCGGCCGTTCCGCCGCTGCCTGATCCGACCGAATTGCCAATCCAGCCACAAGAAGGCCGCCCCTCGGGACGCAACCTTTGCCGCAAGGCCATTAGGCCGCGGCTGTGGCCGGAACGGCAACGATCACCACAGTACTGCTCACCGTCGAGGAGAACCCCATGTCCGTCCCCGCCGCAGCCGCCACCACGGCGGATTCCCCGCTGGCCAGACGCACCGTGCGCAAGGTCGGCGTCCGCGTCATGCCGATCGTCCTGCTGCTCTACATCTTCAACTACATGGACCGGGCGAACATCGGCTACGCCCAGCTCGGCATGGCCAAGGAACTCACCATCACGGCCGCGACGTTCGGCGTCGCGTCGGCGATCTTCTTCCTCGCCTACGTGGTGTTCGAGGTCCCCAGCAACATGATCATGAAGAAGGTCGGGGCCCGGCTGTGGCTCAGCCGGATCGCGGTCAGCTGGGGCATCGTGACCGTGCTGACCGGGTTCGTCGCGAGCGTGACGCACCTGATGATCGCGCGGATCCTGCTCGGCATCGCCGAGGCGGGCCTGTTCCCCGGGCTGCTGCTGTACTTGACCTTCTGGTTCCGCGGCAAGGAACGCGGCCGGGCCATCGCGACGCTCGCGCTCGCGCAGCCGATCGCGCTGATCGCCGGCAGCCTGTTCGGCGGCTGGATCCTCGACCACGTGCACTGGTTCGGCATGAGCAGCTGGCAGTGGGTGTTCATCCTGCAGGGCGCGCCCGCCGTGCTGATCGGCCTGCTCACCTTCTTCTACCTGCCGAACAAGCCCGCCGACGCGAAGTTCCTGACCGCCGAGGAAAGCTCCTGGCTGCAGGCCGAGATCGACCGCGAGTACGTGCCGGAGGAGAAGGAAACCTTCCTCGGCCAGCTGCGCGCGGTGCGCGACGGCAAGGTGCTGCTGCTGGCGATTTCCAACCTCTTCATCGCCTGCGGCCTGTACGGGCTGACGTTCTTCCTGCCGCTGATCGTGAAGCAGCTCGACCCGAAGTACTCCTCCACCAACATCGGCCTGCTCGGCGCGATCCCGTACGTCGTCGGCGCGGCCGGCATGCTGCTGCTCGCCCGCAACTCCGACCGCACCGGCGAGCGCAAGGGCCACGTGATCGGCACCGTGCTGGTCGCGGCGCTCGGGTTCTTCGGCGCGATGCAGTTCAAGACCGTGCCGGCACTGTCGCTGATCAGCCTCTCGCTGGCGGCGATCGGCGTGCTCGGCTATCTCGCGCCGTACTGGGCGATGGCCGCGCGGGTGCTGTCGAAGGAGCACACGGCGGTCGGCCTGGCCGCGATCAACTCGATCGCCGCGCTCGGCGGGTTCTTCGGGCCGTACGCGATCGGGCTCGCGGCCACCGAAAGCGACGTGACGATCGGGCTGTACTTCCCGATCGGCTGCCTGGTGGTCGCCGCGGCGATGCTGGCGTTCCTGAAGGTGCCGCGCGACGCCGGCGCCCGCGGGAAGAAGTAGTTTCGAGTTTGATTATCCCGGCGGCGCGGCTACAGTGCTGTCCATGCAGGACCCCGCCGCGCCGCCGGACCCGGACTCGCTCGACTTCTGGTCGTTCATCGCGCTGGCCAACCGCAGGCTGTCCGAGGAATTCGGGTTCCGCCACCAGCTCGCGACCGAGGTGCTGCTGACGCTGAACCGGGCGTCGAACCTGGTCACCTACGACCTCGAATCCGCCGTGCACCGGCCGCGCGGGCGGTCGTGGTCGGCGTTCCGGGTGCTGTTCGTGGTGTGGCTGGCCGGGCCGCTCGAGCCGTCCGCCGCCGCGCGGCTGGCCGGGATGAGCCGGGCGGCGGTGTCGAATCTGGCGAAAACCCTGGTCAGCGAGGGGTTGCTGACGCGGACGCCGGGCGAGACGGACGGCCGTTCGGTGCGGCTTTCGCTCACCGAGGCCGGGCACGCCGAGATGCTCGAGGTGTTCGAGGCGCAGAACGAACGCGAGGCCGGGTGGGTCGAGGTGCTCACCGAGGCCGAACAGCGCGTGCTGGTGCTGCTGCTGGACAAGCTCATCTCCGGCCGGGCCGGGTTCGCGACCCGGCGCTGACCCTTTCCCCCGGCCAGCTCGTGGACTACGCTGGCCGGAAAGTAGTACATACTTTGATTACTTCGCGCCGAGGAGGCGACCCATGGCCTACTACCGCAGCGCGGGCAGCATCCCGCCTAAGCGGCACACCCAGCACCGCACGCCCGAAGGCGGGCTCTATTCCGAGGAGCTGATGGGCGAAGAGGGCTTCTCCTCCGACTCGTCGCTGCTCTACCACCGCGGCATCCCGTCGGCGATCGTGGACGCGACGCCGTGGGAGCTGCCGGACCAGACGCTCACCGAGAACCGGCCGCTCAAGCCGCTGCACCTCAAGCTGCACACGCTGTTCCCCGGCCAGGAGTGGAAGAGCGCGGACGTCGTCAACAACCGCCGGCTCGTGCTCGGCAACGGCGACGTGCGCATTTCCTACGTCGCCGCCGGCGAGGCTTCTCCGTTGTACCGCAACGCGATCGGCGACGAATGCGTGTACGTCGAGTCCGGCGAAGCGGTCGTGGAGACGGTCTTCGGCGCGTTGCCCGCCCGCACCGGCGACTACGTGATCCTCCCCCGCGCCACCACGCACCGCTGGGTGCCGAAGGGCACGGAACCGTTGCGCGCCTACGTGATCGAGGCGAACTCGCACATCGCGCCGCCGAAGCGCTACCTGTCGCGGTACGGCCAGTTGCTGGAGCACGCGCCCTACTGCGAACGCGACCTGCACGGCCCGGCCGAACCGCTGCTCGTCGAAGGCACCGACGTCGAGGTCCTGGTGAAGCACCGCGGCTCGCGCGGCGTCGTCGGCACGCGTTACGTGTACCCGACGCACCCGTTCGACGTGGTCGGCTGGGACGGCTGCCTCTACCCGTACACGTTCAACATCTCCGATTTCGAGCCCATCACCGGCCGCGTGCACCAGCCGCCGCCCGTGCACCAGGTCTTCGAGGGCAACAACTTCGTCATCTGCAATTTCGTGCCGCGCAAGGTCGACTACCACCCGCTCTCGATCCCGGTGCCGTACTATCACTCCAATGTGGACTCCGACGAGGTGATGTTCTACTGCGGCGGGAACTACGAGGCGCGCAAGGGCTCCGGCATCGGCCAGGGCTCGATCAGCCTGCACCCCGGCGGGCACAGCCACGGCCCGCAGCCGGGCGCGGTGGAACGCTCGATCGGCGCGGAGTTCTTCGACGAGCTGGCGGTCATGGTCGACACGTTCCGCCCGCTGGAGATCGGCGAGGGCGGCCACGCGAGCGACGATCCCGGCTACGCCTGGACCTGGGCAGGACGGGGACCGCAGTCGTGACCGACGCATTGACCCGGGGCCTGCTGGACGACGCGGCGGTCTTCCCGCCCGGCCTCGCCCCGCTGCCGGACGCCGTCGCCGCGCACGACCGGCACGCCTCCGCCGAGTACGCCGCGATGGTCGGCCCGCTGGTCGTCGCGGCCTCCGGGCTGGCCGAACTGGCCGAGGTCGTCGCGGGCCGGGAGACCGCCCTGCCGCTCACCGTGACGCTGCCCGCCGGGCCGGACGGGATCGCCGGCGTGCTCAAGGCCGTCGACGGACTGCCGGTGTCGGTCGAATCGCTGGAAATCGCGGTGCCGCAAGGAATGGGCGTCGCCGAGTTCCTGTCCGCAGTGGACGGTTGCCCGGTCCCGGTCGCCGTGGAGATCCCGCGCGACGAACGCCGGGTCCCGTTGCTGCAAGCGCTTTCCGGCACTCCGTACAAGGCGAAGTTCCGCACCGGCGGCACCTCGGCCGAGTACTACCCGGACGAAGCCGAACTCGCCGCCGCGATCCGCGCCGCCGCCGAAGCGGGCGTGCCGTTCAAGGCAACCGCGGGCCTGCACCACGCGATCCGCAACACCGACCCCCACACGGGCTTCGAACAGCACGGCTTCCTCAATCTCTTGCTCGCCGCCGAGGCGGTCGACCGCGGCGCCGGGGACGAGGAAGTCGTTGCGCTGCTTGCGGAACGCGATGCCCAGTCCGTCGCCGACCGGATTCGCGCGCTGGCTCCGGAACGCCTGGCCGCGGCCCGTGCGCAGTTCACCTCGTTCGGGACCTGCAGCATCACCGACCCGCTCACCGAACTGACAGACCTAGGCCTGATCGGAGCCACCGCATGACCGTGCTCGACATTCCCGCCGGCTCCCCGTTCGGCGTCGAAAACCTGCCGTACGGCGTCTTCTCGGCAGGCGGCGGCAGCCCCCGGGTGGGCGTGCGCGTGGGCGAGCACGTGCTGGACCTGTCGATCGTGCTCGGCGACGCGGTGTTCGCCGAGCCGACGCTGAACGCCTTCATGGCGCAGGGTTACGACCGCTGGGTCGAGGTCCGCACGCGGCTGCAGTCGCTGGTGACCGGCGAGGTGCCCGCCGAAGCGGTGCACGCGGTCGCCGACGTCGAACTGCACCTGCCCATCGAAGTCGCCGACTACGTCGACTTCTACGCCTCGGAACACCACGCGTCGAACGTCGGCCGATTGTTCCGTCCGGACGCGGAACCGTTGCTGCCCAACTGGAAACACCTCCCGGTCGGCTACCACGGCCGCTCCGGCACGGTCTACGTGTCCGGCACCGACGTGGTCCGCCCGAGCGGCCAGCGCAAGGGCGAGGACGGCCCGGTCTTCGGCCCGAGCACCCGCCTGGACATCGAGGCGGAGCTGGGCTTCGTCGTCGGCGCGGGCACTCCGCCCCACACGCCGATCCCGCCGGACGACTTCCCGCGCCACGTTTTCGGCGCGGTCCTGCTGAACGACTGGTCCGCCCGCGACATCCAGGCCTGGGAGTACGTGCCGCTGGGCCCGAACCTGGGCAAGAGCTTCGCGACGTCGATCTCGCCGTGGGTGGTCCCGATCCTGGCGCTGGCCGAGGCCCGGGTGCCGCTGCCCGGCCAGACGTCGCCGGAACCGCTGCCCTACCTGCGGGAAACGTCGCCGTGGGGCCTGGACATCACGCTCGCGGTGGAGTGGAACGGCCAGGAGGTGGCCCGCCCGCCGTACCGGGAGATGTACTGGTCGCCCGCGCAGATGCTGGCGCACCTGACCGTCAACGGCGCCTCCGCCCGCACCGGCGATCTCTACGGTTCGGGCACGATCTCCGGAGCGGAACCGGCGGAACGCGGCTCGTTCCTGGAACTCTCCTGGGGCGGCCGGGACCCGGTGACCGTCAACGGCGAATCCCGGACCTTCCTCCAGGACGGGGACGAGGTCGTCATCACCGGCGAGGCCACCGCGAGCAGCGGCGCGAAACTGGGCTTCGGCGAGGTCCGGGGCCGCATCCTCCCCGCGCAGTAGCCCCACCGCCCAGCCGAGGCCTCGTGAGCGGCAATCCCGGTTAGAACCGGGATTGCCGCTCACGACCCGCGCACCCAGCCCGCCGCTTACTCCGCGACCGGAGCCCCCGTCTTCTCCCGCACCTCGTCAAGGGAAACCCCAGGCGCAAGCTCGACCAGCTTCAGCCCGTCGTCCGTCACATCCAGCACAGCCAAATTGGTGATGATCCGATTCACCACTCCGGCCCCGGTCAGCGGCAGAGTGCACTTCTCGACGATCTTGGGCGTCCCGTCCTTCGCGGTGTGATCGGTGATGATCACCACCCGGCGAGCCCCGGCGACCAAATCCATCGCCCCGCCCATTCCCTTGACCAGCGCGCCGGGAACAGTCCAGTTCGCCAGATCCCCGTTGGCCCCCACCTGCAACGCCCCGAGCAGCGCCAGATCGATGTGCCCGCCGCGAATCATCGCGAACGACTCCGCGGAATCGAACAAACTGGCCCCGGGCTGCAAAGTGACCGTCTGCTTCCCGGCGTTCACCAGGTCCGGGTCTTCCTCGCCCTCCCAGGGAAACGGCCCCAGCCCGAGAATCCCGTTCTCGCTGTGCAGCGTCACCTGCACCCCGTCCGGAATGTGGTTCGCCACCTGGGTGGGAATCCCGATCCCGAGGTTCACGTAATCGCCGTCCCGGAGCTCGCGAGCCCCGATCTTGGCCATTTCCTCCCGACTCCAGCTCACGCCGACGCCTCCTCGCGCACGCGGACAGTCCGCTTCTCGATCTGCTTTTCCCGCTCGACCGCCTGAATCAGCCGCTGGACGTAAATGCCCGGCGTGATGATCCGCTCCGGGTCGAGGTAGTCGTCCGAGATCTGCTCGGCCTCGGCGATGGTCACCTTGCCGCAGGTGGCGACGAGCGGGTTGAAGTTCCGCGAGGCGTACCGGTAGACCAGGTTCCCGGCCGGGTCCGCGACGTAGGCGTGCACCAGCGAAAGGTCGGCGACGATCCCGCGCTCCTGCACGTAGGTGACGCCGTCGAACTCGGCGTGCGGCTTGCCCTCGGCGATCGGCGTGCCGACGCCGGACTTGGTGTAGAACGCCGGGATGCCCGCGCCGCCCGCCCGCATCCGCTCGGCGAGCGTGCCCTGCGGGGTGAACTCGACCTCGACGGTCCCGTCGAGGTACTGCTGCGCGAACAGCTTGTTCTCGCCCACGTACGACGCGATCACCCGGCGCACCTGCCGGTTCTCGAGCAGGATGCCGAGCCCGGCCCCGTCGACTCCCATGTTGTTCGAGACGATCGTCAGATCGCGCACGCCGGAGTCCCGGACCGCCTCGATGAGGTCGTTCGGGTTCCCGGTGAGGCCGAAGCCCCCGACCGCGATCGTCAGCCCGTCCTCGAGCAGCCCGTCGAGGGCCTCCGCGGCGCTGCGGTACTTCGTCGGCACGGCATCCTCTCCACTTCGTTCGGTGAGTGGTCAGTCCCCGCATACAACCCAGCGCAGGGGAAACGGGTCAACCGACACGCCGGGATCCCCGGCAAAGCTCTCGCGCACCGAACACCCGCGCCCGATGCGTCCGCTGAGCGGACGTACCCTCGATGCCGTGCCCACCTCGCCTCCAGACCACGTCGTCGGACGGGTGTCCGCGGTCCTGCGCGCATTGTCCACCCACCGCGACGGAGCGTCGACCTCTCAGCTGGCGCGCCAGTGCGGCCTGGCCCGGCCGACGGTGCACCGGCTGCTCGCGTCGCTGGCCGCCGAGGGCTACGTCGACCGCGACCGGCAAACCGGCCGCTGGTACCTGGGCCCGGAGCTGTACCTGCTGGGCGAGGCGGCCGCCCCGCGCTACGACGTGACGCAGCAGGCGCGCGCGAGCGTCCACCGGCTGGCCGCGGCCACCGGGGAGAGCGCGTTCTTCTCCGCCCGCCGCGGCAACGAGACGGTCTGCCTGCTGCGCGAGGACGGCGACTTCCCGATCCGGTCGTTCGTGCTGTACGAGGGCGCGCGGTTCCCGCTGGGCGTGGTGTCGGCGGGGCTGGTGGTGCTGTCGATGCTGCCGGACCGGGAGGTCGAGGAGTACCTGTCCACAGTGGACCTGACGGCCGAATGGGGCCCGGCGCACCGGGCGGAGGACGTGCGCGCCCGGATCGCGCGGACGCGGGAGGACGGGTATGCGACCAATCCCGGGCTGGTGGTCGAGGGAAGCTGGGGAATGGCGGCGGCGGTGTTCGACCCGGCTGGGGAACCGGCCTGGGCGCTGACGCTGACCGGGGTGGAGTCGCGGTTCCGGGAGGAGCGGCGGGCGGAGCTGGGGGCGTTGCTGCTCAAGGAGGCGCACACGCTGACGAACGTGCTGCGGCAGCCCTCGTGAGTGCTGATCACGGTTAGAACCGCGATCGCCGCTCACGAGGCGGTGGCGGCGTTCTCCGCGTCGTAGGCCGCTCGCGCCGCCGTCACCTGGTCCATGTTCTGGCGGGCCCACTGGTCCAGCAGTTCCAGCGGTTCTGCGAGGTTGCGGCCCAGCTGGGTGAGTTCGTATTCGACCTTCGGCGGGATCACCGGGTACGCCGTGCGGACGAGGATGCCGTCGCGGACCAGACTGCGCAGAGTTTGCGTCAGGACCTTCTGCGAGATGCCGTCGACGCGCTTGCCGATCTCGGTGAAGCGCAGCGGGCCGTCGGTCAGCGCGCCGACGATCAGCACCGTCCACTGGTCGCCGATGCGGTCGAGCAGCTGGCGCGTCGGGCAGTCGCGGTCGTACGGGTTTCCGAGCACGGCGGCCTCCTCACTCTCCGCTAGAGAGTAACACTCCCCCGGGCCGGCAGGCTTTACCGAACCCGAACACTTGTCCCACACCCCTCGTACAGCCGCGCGCGACGGTGGTCGGCGGAACATCGACCCGGGAGGACGACAACGATGCGAGGAACGAAGCGGCTGGCACTGGCGGGCTGCGGGATCGCGGCCGGACTGCTCGTGGCCGCGCCGATCGCCAGCGCCGACACGCAGGCGCCGGCCCCGGTCACGCTGAGCCCGCAGGAGGTGCAGCAGATGTGCACCGCCTGGGTGCCGAAACTGCGCAAACAGGCCCAGAACCTGACCAACCGGATCAACGGCGGACCGGAGGTTTCCGGCTCGGTCGCGAATCTCAAGGCGCGCGCGAACGACGCCCGCACCAAGGGCCACGCCGCGCAGGCCGACCGGCTGCAGAAGCGGGCGGACAAGCGGCAGAGCCGGCTCGGCGAGCTGGCGGACGCGACGAAGCAGCTCGACGCGTTCACCGCGGCGCACTGCCAGGCGCCCAAGTGAAGCGGCTGCTCGTGCTCGCCGCCGCGGCTGCCGTCGTCGGGCTCGGCTGCGTGGCGTGCGACAACGGTTCCGCGCCGTCGCCGGACGGCGATTTGAGCAGCATCCAGTCCACGCTGGACTCGATCCAGTCCGAGATGGCGGGCGACGGGCAGCGGTGACCCGCGTACCGTTTCCCCCGACGCAGTCGGCCGGAGGAACGGGAGCCCGCATGGGGTCAGCTGGCCGCGGTCTCGTCCTGGTCGTGGAGGACGAGACCGCGATCGCCGAACTCGCCGCGCTGTACCTGCGGCGCGACGGGTTCGGGGTCGAGGTCGAGCCGGACGGGGCGAAGGCGCTCGCGGCGATCCGCCGGGTGCGGCCGGTCGCCGTGGTGCTCGACATCGGACTGTCCGGAATGGACGGCATCGAGATCTGCCGGGCGCTGCGCGCGGCGGGCGACTGGACGCCGGTGCTGTTCGTGACGGCCCGCGACGACGAGCTGGATCGCTTGCTGGGCCTCGAAATCGGCGCGGACGACTACCTCACCAAACCGTTCAGCCCCCGCGAACTCGCCGCCCGGGTACGGACGGTGTTGCGTCGCGCGTCCGGCAGTCCGGCCACGACGCTGGCTTGCGGCGGCGTGCGCGTCGATGTCCCCGGCCGCCGCGTCTGGGCAGGCGAGGCTGAGGTCGCGCTGACCTCCACCGAATTCGATCTGCTCGCCTATCTTTTGCGGCATCCCGGTCAGGTGCTTTCGCGGGATCAGCTCCTCAGCGCGGTCTGGGGCTATGCCGCCGCGGCCGGGACTCGCACGGTGGACGTGCATGTCGCGCAGCTGCGGGCAAAACTCGGCGACGACAGTCCGATTCGGACAGTGCGCGGCATCGGCTACGCGGCGGACGGATGAAAGGCACGCTCGCGCTCCGGATCACCGTGGTGTGCCTGGCGGTCGCCGGAATCGCGGTGCTCGTGGCCGGGCTGGTCGCGTCCAGATTGGTCCGCACCACCGCGGATTCGGTGCTGCAGCAGTCGTTGCGGGACCAGGCCGACGTCATCGCCGGGCAGCTCGACGACACCGGCATCGGCAACCGGCTCGCGCTCGGCAAGGCGGCCGCGGTCGTGCGGGGGCAGGGCATCGAGGTCGTCGTGCACCGGGTCAGCGGCCAGAATTCCGGACCGGCGACGGCGGTGCGCGCGGCGGAACGGGCCGGGCTCGAGTCCGGAAAGGACCGTTCGGCGCGGGTCGCGATCGGCGGGGTCGACTACCTCGTGGAAGTGCGGCCGGTCGGACCGCAAGCCGCGTTCGCGCTCGTGCAGCCGGTGCGCAGCGCCGAAGCGACGCAACATGCGTTGCTGCGCAACATCCTGCTGGCGCTGGGCATCGGGCTGCTCGTCGCCGCCGTCGCCGGATACGTCTCCGGGCGTTTGCTCGGCCGCCCGCTTCGCCGTGCGGCCGCCGCCGCGGGCAGCCTCCGGGCCGGGCGACGCGACGTCCGGGTGCCGGTCGAAGGACCCGCCGAGGTCGCGCAAGTCGCGGGTTCGCTGAACGAACTCGCCGACGCGCTGGCCCGCAGCGAAGCCCGGCAACGGGAGTTCTTGCTGTCGGTGTCGCACGAACTTCGCACCCCGTTGACCGCGGTGACCGGTTTCGCGGAGGCGATCGCCGACGGGGTCGCCGAGGGCCCGGACGCGCGCCGCGCCGGGGAAACGATCCACCGCGAGGCGCAACGCCTGGAACGGCTGGTGTCCGACCTGCTGGAACTCGCCCGTCTCGGCGCCGACGAATTCCAGCTCGACCTGGGCCCGCTCGACCTCGTCGCGCTGGTCCGGGACTGCGCGGAGGTGTGGCAGCTGCGCTGCGCCCGCGCGGACGTCCCGCTCACTGTGCATGCTCCCCCGGGAACCGCCCTGGTCATCGCCGACGCGCGACGGCTGCACCAGGTCGTGGACGGCCTGGCGGAGAACGCTTTGCGCGTCACGCCCGCGGGTGCGCCGATGGTGTTCGCGCTGACGGTCGCGGACGGGCACGCACACCTGTCGGTCCGGGACGGCGGGCCGGGGCTGGCGCCGGAGGACTACCCGGTGGCGTTTGAACGCGGGGTGCTCAATGCGCGGTACCGCGACAGCCGCCCGGTCGGGTCCGGCATCGGCTTGGCGCTGGCGCACGGGCTGGTGACGCGGATGGGCGGGACGCTGACGGCTGGGCCCGCGCCGGAAGGCGGAGCGGCGTTCACGATCACCCTGCCGATGGCCGACTAAGCGAGGGCTCAGTTGGAGGTCGTCAGCGGGTCAATTCACGCACCCGCTCGCCGTCAGCTTCGGCTGCGTCGGGGTCCCCGCGGCGTGGTCCTGGCGACCGGCCACACCACGGCTCCCGCACACCAGCTCAATTCACGCAACCACTCGCCGTCGTCAGCTTCGGCTGCGTCGGAGTCCCCGCGGCCTGGTCCTGGCGACCGGCCACATCACGGCTCCCGCGCACCTGCTCAGTTCACGCAACCACTCGCCGTCGTCAGCTTCGGCTGTGCCGGGGTTCCCGCTGGAGGAGTCGGCGTCGTCGTCTCCGCGATCGGCCGCACCGCGCCGGCGTTCGCGGGCTGGCGGGCCGTGCTCGGATCCGGGGTTTCTCCGGAGGCCGCGACGTCCGGCGAGCTGATCTGCGTCTGCACGAATTGCCGCACCTGAGCCGGATCCACCTTCACCGCGTCGCCGTCGGACGGGGTGGCCAGCGACAGGCTCTGCACCGGGATCGTGCCGAACGCGATCGCGCCCGAGCTGAGGCCGTGCAGGCGCTGGGCGAAGCTCAGCAGGTCCCAGCCCTGGTCGAGGGTGACCGAACCTTCCAAAGCGTCCACCAGGGACGAAAGCCGCGCGGGATCGGCGAGGGTGCCGGAGCCCAGGACAGTCTTCGCCATCGCCGACATGAACGCCTGCTGCCGCGCGATCCGGTCCAGGTCGCCGCCCGGCAGGCCGTGCCGCTGGCGGACGAAGGCGAGCGCCTGCGTGCCGGAGACGGTCTGCGGTCCGGCGGGGAAATCCGCGCCGGAGAAGGGATCGTGCACCGGCGCTTTGAGACACACCCGCACTCCGCCGACCGCCTGGCTCAGCGCGGCGAACCCGGCGAGATTGACCGCGGCGTAATGGTTGATGGTGAGCCCGGTGAGCTTCTGCACCGCGGCGATCGCCGACCTCGCCCCCGCCTCGTCCGCGGCCACCTCCAGCGCCGGGCCGCTCATTCCTTGCTGCGCAAGCTTTCCCCGTTGATCGGCCCGCGCCCGGCTGTACGCGGAATTGATCTTGTGCTTGCCGTAACCAGGAATGTCCACATAGGAATCACGCGGAATGGAAATCGCGGTGGCGGCCGCCCCGCCTGCCGGGACGTGCACGACGATCATCGTGTCGGTGGTGTTGCCGCCGTCGTCGCCCCCGCCCGCGTGCAGCGCGTCGAGCACGTTCTGCGGCAACGGCGTTCCGTCCGGTTTGGTGCGCGAATCGAGGCCCACCAGCAAGATGTTCTGCGCGACGGTGAGCGGCTCCCCGGCCGGGGTGTCCGGAACCCGCGCGGAGGGCGCGATGACGTCCGCGGTGACGAGACTCGTGTCCAGCCGGTGCAGTTGCGACCACGCGAATCCGGTGGCGCCCAGCACCAGGGTGGACACCACCCCCAGCACCGCACGGCCGCCGATCCGGCGGCCCCGGGACGTGATCAGCACGGCCGGTTCCTCGCTTCCCCGGGGACGGATTTCGACCCCCGCGTCCGAGGATCACCGCGTTAGCTGGGAATAGCCTGAGAAACCTGTCGCGAAGATGTGATGCTGCCCGTTCGGCCGAGCCCGCCGCGACAGCCGGTATCCCTTCGAGCACAGGGAGTTCAGCGCGGCATCCGCCGCCACACCGCGCGCGGCACGAACCGCATCGCCGCGAACACCAAGCGCAACACGCCCGGCACCCACACCACTTCCCGGCGCCGGCGCAACGCGGCCACAGTCGCGTCCGCGACCTGGTCGGCGGTGCTGGAGAACGGCGCGGGCGACATCCCTTCGGTCATCCGGCCGATCACGAAGCCCGGGCGCACGAGCAGCAGGTGCACGCCGGTGCCGTGCAGCGCGTCGGACAGCCCCGAAGCGAAGCCGTCGAGCCCCGCTTTCGCCGAGCCGTACACGTAGTTCGCGCGCCGCACGCGGATCCCGGCGACCGACGAGAAGACGACCACGTTTCCGGAACCCTGTGTGCGCAACAGTTCCGCCGTGTGAGTGAGCACAGACACCTGAGCGACGTAATCGGTGTGCACGATCGCGGTGGCGTGCGCGGCGTCAGTCTCCGCACGGGCCTGGTCGCCGAGGATGCCGAACGCCAGCACTACCGTCTCGAGCGGACCGTGCTCCTGGAGGACGCGATCGAGCAGCGGACGGTGCGCGGAGAGGTCGTCGGCGTCGAAGTCCTCGGTCACGACGGTCTCCGCGCCTGCCTCGCGCAAGGCGGCCGTCTGCTCGCTCAAATCCGCGCCCGGCCTCGCGGCGAGCACGAACCGCCGTGCCCCGCCCCGCGCCAGCCGGACGGCCACCGCCGTCCCGATTTCGCTGCGTCCGCCTAGTACCAGCACCGTTCCGCTCACGAGGGGTGAGTCTGCCAGTCCGATCTCCGGGCGGCACGCGTGCCCTGATTCACAAACTGCAACTTTGCAGACTCTGCAAGAACTGGCTACGCTGATCCAGTGCCCCCTCCCGGCCTGCGCGAGCGCAAGAAGCTCGAAACCCACCGCACCATCGCTCTCGCCGCGCTTCGGCTGATCGACGAGCGTGGTCTGGACCAGGTGACTGTCGACGACATCGCCGCCGAAGCGGGCGTGTCCGCGCGGACGTTCTTCAACTACTTCGCCGTCAAAGAAGACGCCGTGCTGCTCGCGTACGCCGATCACGCGGAGCGGGCCGAGCAGACGATCGCCCGGTTCCTCGCGCAGCCGGAAGGCGTCGGGGCCTTTCCCGCGTTCATCGCGACCGTCCGGGAAGACCTCGCCGACATCGAGCGGGACCGCGACGAGTGGCTGACCCGGCTGCGCATCATCCACGGCGATCCGTCGCTGCTCATCCGCGCGACGACGCTCAACTCCGGCTCTCGCGGTCCGATGATCGCCGCCATCGCCCGGCGTTCCGGCACCGACGCGGAGAAGGACCTGTTCCCGTCGCTGCTGCTGGCGGTGGCGGGCGGAGTGCTCAACACCTCGCTCAGCAGGTGGGCCGCCCGGAACGGGGCCCAGCCGCTGCTCGAGATTTTCGACGAGGCCGCCGCGGCCGCTGCCGCCGGCCTGCCCGACCCCCGCTGAACTCCCCCGAGTCTTCCCGAGTCCGGAAAGGACTGTCATGTCCCTGTCCACCGCGGCGTCGCCCGCGCCGTCCCCGGCGATGAGCCACCGGCAAGTGCTGCAGGCGATGTCCGGCCTGATGATGGGCATTTTCGTCGCCATCCTCGCGTCCACTGTGGTCGCGAACGCCCTGCCGCGGATCGTGTCCGAGCTGGGCGGCAGCCAGTCGTCCTACACCTGGGTCGTCACCACCGAACTGCTCGCGATGACCGCGACCGTCCCGCTCTGGGGCAAGCTTTCCGACCTGTACAACAAGAAACTGCTGATCCAGCTCTCGCTCGGGCTGTTCGTGGTCGGCTCGCTGGTGGCCGGTCTCGCGCAGAACATCGACGTGCTGATCCTCAGCCGGATCGCCCAGGGCATCGGCGGCGGCGGACTCACCGCGCTCGCCCAGGTGATCATGGCGGCCATCGTTTCGCCGCGCGAACTGGGCAAGTTCTCCGGCGTCTTCGGCGCGGTCTTCGCCGTCGGCACCGTGGCCGGGCCGCTGATCGGCGGCGTCCTCGTGGACACCTCGTGGCTCGGCTGGCGCTGGTGCTTCTTCCTCGGCGTGCCGTTCGCGCTCGCCGCGATCCTGTTGCTGCAGCGCACTTTGGACCTGCCGACGCTGCGCCGCGAGGTGCACGTCGACTACCTCGGCGCGTTCCTGATCATGCTCGGCGTTTCGACGCTGCTGGTGTGGTCGTCGCTGGCCGGCTCGACCTTCGCCTGGGGTTCCTGGCAGACCGCGGTGCTCGTGCCCGCCGGCGTGCTCGTGCTGGTGCTCGCGGTGTGGGTCGAGTCCAAGGTGCGCGAGCCGGTCGTGCCGCTGGCGCTGTTCCGCAACCGCACGGTCACGCTCGCCACCGTCGCGAGCTTCCTGGTCGGCGTCGCGATGTTCGGCGGCACCGTGTTCCTTTCGCAGTATTTCCAGCTGGCACTCGGCAAATCGCCGACGGTGGCCGGGTTGATGAGCCTGCCGATGATCTTCGGCCTGCTGGTCTCGTCCACCGTGTCCGGCCAGCTGATCAGCCGCACCGGCCGGTGGAAGCCGTTCCTGCTGCTCGGCGCGGTGCTGATGACGGCGGGCCTCGGCCTGCTCGGGCTGATCGACGCGCACACCTCGGTGGCGGAGCTGAGCCTGTTCATGCTGGTGCTCGGCGTCGGCGTGGGCATGCTCAACCAGAACCTGGTGCTGGTGACGCAGAACGACGTGCCCGCCGCCGACCTCGGCGCGGCGACCTCGACGCTGTCGTTCTTCCGCAGCCTCGGCGGGTCGATCGGGGTGAGCGCGCTCGGCGCGGTGCTGGCCAGCCGGGTCGGCACGCTCGTCGCCGAAGGCCTCGGCCCGGCCGCGGCGGGCGGTTCCGGCGGCGGGAAGGTGCCCGACCTGGCGCAGCTGCCCGCGCCGGTCGTGGCGGTGATCCGGGACGCCTACGGCATCGCGACGAGCGACCTGTTCCTGATCAGCGCGCCGATCGCGCTGCTCGTGGTGGTCGCGGTGGCGTTCCTGAAGCACCTGCCGCTCAAGACGAAGAGCGGGCTGGAACGGCTGGCCGACGAGGCCGCCTGAGCTGCCGTCGCCCCGGTTTCCCGTTCGACGACCGCGGCACCGCGGTCGTCGAACGGGAAACCGCCGAACTGGCGTTCCTCGCCGCCGTCCAGGTGCTCCCGCTGCGGCTGCGCGACGTGCTCGATCGGTCCGCAAAGGACACTGCCGAACCGCATCGGACAGTACGACCGCGGCCGAAACGGGGCTGCTGCGGAAGTGCGGGCGCTAGCCGTGGTTCGACAGTCGCAATCGGACTCGATCCGCGCTCGCCGGATAACTGCGCGGACCGGGCGAATCGGTTTATCGCGCTTTCGCGCGGGCCGCGTCCTCACCGTCCGAAACGGACTGGTCACCGCGATGGCAGCGTCCGAAACCGCGGCATTGGCGCCGCAGCGACTCGCCGAAACGTTCGAAGAATAAAAAACGCCCGGGCGGCGATCGCGGTGTGCGATCGCCGCCCGGGCGCAACCACCGAGTTCCGGGCTCGTGCCGGTCGTGGTGGGGGAAACTGCTAGCGCCTTCGCCGCCGGGAAATGGTCACCGGCTCGCGGTCAGGCGACTCGATGCCGTGCGGCGGCGGAGCCGGATCGAACCAGCTTCCGGCGCTCCAGCTCGGTGGTTCCCCCGAAGATCCCGTTGCCGAGACCGTTGTCGAGAGCATAGGAAAGGCATTCCGCGCGGACCGGGCAGCGCGCGCAGACCGCCTTGGCCTTCGCGACCTGCTGCGCCCCCGGACCCATGTCGGAAATCGGGAAGAACAGTTCCGGGTCCTCGTCCTGGCACGCCGCGCGGGCGAGCCAGCTGGTGGCCGTGAGTTCCATTGTTGCTTTTCACCTCCTGTCCTCAGTGTCGAACCGTGGTCAACCGAGTTCTCCGCGCGCACGGGCGCACCATGCCTTCGGAGGATGTTCGGTGGGCTTTTCGGCCGAACCGCCCCGGGCCGCGAAGGACCCGCCGGACGACCGGCTTTCCAAGTTACCACCGATCACCGCCGGCGCGCGGAATTTCGATTCAGCTCACATCGCGGACTCGGTTGCCGCCGGACGTGCTACGGCCCCCGCGCCGGTCGTTCCACGCTCCCGCGCAGCCCGGGATTTCCTTTTCCGCGCACCGTTTCCCCCTTCCGCAGCGGCCGCGGGCGAACGGCCCGTCCCAGCCAGGTACCCGCCAGCGCCGGACCTAACCACATTTCCGTGACCGGATCGTTACATCCCACGGGCGCGTCACCGCACCTGTTCGACAAGTCCGCGATCGGGAGGGGGTGCGCGTGGCGGGGTTCGACGGCTTTTTCCGGGGCGATTTCCCTCGCCTCGTGGCGTTCCTGTGCGCGGGCGGGCTCGGGCCGGGCGCGGCGCGCGAGGTGGCGGTGGAGGCGTTCGTCCAGGAAACCGGGGCGTGGCCGCCGCCGGGCGACCCGCGCGTGGCGGTGCGGCTGACCGCCGCGCGGCTCGCCGCCGAGCAGGCGTGGTTCGACGGCGGGGCCCCGGCCGAGGACCCGCCGGGCGACCGGCTGGCCGCGGCCGTGGAGCGGAACGCGCGCGGGGTCGAACTGCTTTCGACGCTGCCGGAGACCCAGCGCACGGTGCTGACCTGGGCGCTCGACGGGTTCTCGCCCGCCGCGATCGCCTCGGCGCTCGGCATGGCGGGCACCACGGTCCGCTCGAATCTGCGGCACGCCCGGGAACGGCTGAAACACCGGCTCGGCCTCGCCGGGCGCGAGGAGGCCCTGATGACCGCATTGCGCGAAGCCGAATCCGCACTGGTCAACGCGCTGCGCTCGGCGCTCGACGTCGAAGAGGCGTTGACCCGGGTGAAAACCGAGGCGAGCGCGCTGGCCGCGCCGCGGGTCCCGGCCGGCCGGTTCGGCTTCGACGGCCCGGTGCGCGCCGCGGTCGACGGCGATCCGGAGGCGGCGCGGGACCTGCTCGCCGCGGTGCAGCCGCTGATCGTGCGCTACTGCCGGGCCCGGCTGGGCGGCGCGGACTCGTATTCGTCGGCCGACGACGTGGCGCAGGAAGTCTGCCTGGCGCTGCTGAACGCGCTGCCCGGCTACCGGAACCAGGGGCGGCCGTTCCTCGCGTTCGTTTACGGGATCGCGCAGCACAAGGTGGCGGACGCGCACCGAGCGCACGCGCGCGACCGGACCGAGCCGGTGGCCGAACTGCCCGAGGCGGTCGATCTCGCCGACGGGCCGGAGGAACGGGCGCTGCGCAGCGAACTGAACCGGCAGCTGGCCCGGCTGCTGCAGCTGCTGCCGGAACGACAGCGGGAAATCGTGTTGCTGCGCGTAGTAGTCGGGCTTTCCGCCGAGGAAGCCGCCGAGGCAGTCAGCTCCACCCCGGGTGCGGTCCGGGTCGCGCAACACCGCGCGCTGCTGCGGCTTCGCTCAGTCCTCGAACGCCGGCGCTGACCCGATCCGCGCCACCACGAACTCCGCCAACGTCGCCACCGGCCCCTCGCTGGCATCCCTCGACAGCAGAACGAAATCCACGGCACCCGGGTCCGGAAGACCGAGTTCGGCGGGCAATTCGACCAGATCGGACGGCACCAGGCTCCGCGCGTGCACGGTGATCCCGAGTCCCGCGGCCGCCGCCGCGCGCAGGCCGGTCAGGCTCGAGGTCTGGCAGGCCGCGCGCCATTCCATCCCGGCGCGCTCCAGCGTTTCCACCGCCAGCTGCCGCGTGACCGACGGCATCGGGTACTGCACCAGCGGCACCGGATGGCCGGGCGCGAGTTCCGTCGCCGCCGAGCCGATCCACACCAGCGGTTCGCGGCGCAGCAGCCGTCCCGGGCCGGGCGCGCCCGGGCGGCGTTTGCCGAGCACCAGGTCGAGGCGCCCGTCGGCGATCCGGCGGGCGAGCACATCGGACAGTTCCACGTGCAGTTCGACGTCCACCAGCGGATGGCTTTCCCGCAGCCGCCGCAGGATTTCCGGCAGCTCGCCGAGCGCGAAGTCCTCCGACACCCCGAACCGGACCCGCCCGCGCACCTGCGCGCCGCGGAAATGCCGGGCCGCGCGGTCCTCGGTGTCCACAATGGTCTGCGCGAACCCGAGCATCGCCTGCCCGCGCGCGGTCAGGTCGACCGCGTGCGTGTCGCGCGCGAACAGCAGCCCGCCGGCTTCGGACTCGAGCCGCCGGACGTGCTGGCTGACTGTGGGCTGCCCCACGCCCAAGCGCCTCGCCGCCGCGGTGAAGCTGCGGGTTTCCGCCACGGCAAGGAAAGAACGGCACAACCGGGGATCCAGCATGCGGGCCATGTTATCGGTAATCGCAATGACAGTCAGTACGGTCATCGGGGTTCCGAATGACCGTCGGCGGCGGGAGAATGGCCGGGAAAGGAGTTCCACCGTGCTCGCTTCGTTCGCCCGCCCCGTCTCGGCCGTGCTCGCCAAGCTGCGGATCGACCCGTTCATCGCCCTGATCCTCGTCACCGTCGGCATCGCCTCGCTGCTGCCCGCCTCCGGCGCGGCCGCCGCCGGGTTCGGCGCGGCGACCAAGATCGCGGTCGGACTGCTGTTCTTCCTTTACGGCGCGCGGCTTTCCGGCCAGGAAGCGGTCGAGGGCATGCGGCACTGGCGGTTGCACGTCACCGTGCTCTGCGCCACTTTCGTGCTTTTCCCGCTCTTGGGGCTCGCCGCGTCGTTCCTCTCCCCCGGGCTGCTGACCTCGCCGCTGTACACCGGCGTGCTGTTCCTCTGCCTGCTGCCCTCGACGGTGCAGTCGTCGATCGCGTTCACTTCGATCGCGAAGGGCAACGTCGCGGCGGCGATCTGCAGCGCGTCGCTGTCCAACCTGCTCGGCATCGTGCTGACGCCGCTGCTCGTCGCGCTGCTGCTCGCCACCGACGGCCCGGGCGTGAGCGGTTCGGCGGTGCTGGACATCGTGCTGCAGCTGCTCGTGCCGTTCGTGGCCGGGCAGCTGGCCCGCCGCTGGATCGGCGGCTGGGTGCAGCGGCATTCCGCGCCGCTGAAGATCGTCGACCGCGGTTCGATCCTGCTGGTGGTCTACACCGCGTTCAGCGAGGGGATGACCGAGGGCATCTGGCACCAGCTGGAGATCGGCCCGCTGCTGGTCCTGGTCGCGGTCTGCGGCGTCCTGCTGGCGGCCGTGCTCGGCGCGACGAGCGGCGGCGCGCGGCTGCTCGGCTTCGACCGCGCGGACCGGATCACGATCATGTTCTGCGGTTCGAAGAAGAGCCTCGCGAGCGGCCTGCCGATGGCGACGGTGCTGTTCGGGCACGCCGAGGTCGGGCTGATCGTGCTGCCGCTGATGCTGTTCCACCAGATTCAGCTGATCGTGTGCGCGGCGATGGCGCGCCGGTACGCCCGGCAGGCGGCCGCGCGGGAGCCGGGCGAACTGGCGGCGGTCGGCTGACCAGGGGCGCGGGCCTCGACCGGGCGGCCCGGGACAACCGCCCGGGCTGACCGTCGCGAACACGGGCTACTCGCGCGTCCCGATCGCCTCCACCGGCCGGGCGCGCAGCGCGAACTTCGCCGGCAGCAGCACCGACGCGGCGCCCACCAGCGCGGTCGCGGCGACGATCCCGAGGTACAGCAACGGCGGGATGCTCGGGATCGGCGACCCGGTGAGGCCGAGGCTGACCGTCGCCAGCGGGATCAGCGGGACCGCCGATCCCACCGCCACCGCGATCAGCACCACCGTCAGCGCCTCGATGCGCAGCACCTTCAACACCTGGTCCCGCGTCATCCCGACCAGCCGCAGCAGCGCGAACTCCCGGGTGCGGGCCAGCGTCGTCATCACCAGCGTGTTCGCGACCGCGAGCGCGAGGTAGGCGAAGACGAGCACCAACGGCAACGCGCTGCTCAGCGCCGAAGCGGTCGCCGCGTCGCGTTGTTCTTCGGACAGGCCTGCCTTGGCGGACACGGTCAATCCCGGGTACTTCGCGGACAGGCCCGCCAAGACTGGTTCCAGGTCCGTCCCGGAGCGGGCCCGGACGAGGATCTGCTGGTTCAGCTGCCGGTTGCTGTGCGCGAGCACGTCCTCGTGCGCCAGGGTGACGTCGCCGAAACCCATGCCGCGCTGGTAAATCGCGACCACGGCCGGGGTCGCGGCGGAGCCGTCCGGCAAGGTCAGCTTGATCTGGTCGCCGACTTTGCCGCCGAGGGTGCTCGCCGCGCCGGCGCTCAACGCGACCTTTCCCGGGGCCAGATCGGCGAGATCGCCTGAGGAGACAGCCAGATCCATCGTCTTGGCCGCGTTGTCGACGGTGATGCCCTGCGCCGGGAACTCGAAGATCTCCGGCGAATCGAGCACCTTCGTCGAGGCGAACACCTGCACCCGCACCACCCCGGTCGCGGCCTCCGCACCGGGCAGCGCGGCCGCGTCCCGGACCGCGTCGTCCGGCAAGCCGCCCGCCGCGCCGGTGAGCGTGTACTGCGCGGTGCTCCCCTCGGCGGCCTGGTCGGCGGCCGCGGCGGCGAGGGTCGTCGGAATGAACAGCTGCACGCAGGCGAAGCCGATCCCGAGCACCAGCGGGCCGATCCCGGCGGCCAGGCGGCGTGCGTTCGCGCGGGTGTTGGCGGCGGCGAGGAAGCCGTATTCCTTGAACCGCCGGGTGATCGGCTTGGCCAGCAGCCGCGTCGCGAACGCCGCCACCGGTGGCGCCAGCAGCAGGAGCGCGATGATCATCAGCAGCCCGCCGCTGCCCGCGCCTGCCACGGCGAAAACGCCGGAGAAGAACACCGGCAGCAGCGACGCGGCCAAGCCGAGGAGCAACAGCAGCACCCCGAGCGTCCGGCGGCCGCCGCTGATTCCCGGTGGTTCGACGGCGGCGTCGCTCAATGCTTCGACCGGGCGCACCGACGAGGCTTTCCACGCCACCGCGAAGGTCGCGATCTGCGCCGTCGCCACCCCGGCGAGCACCGCCACCAGCATCGGCAGAATTCCCACGGAGAAAGAGAAATCGCTCGGCACGACTCCGATCAGGACGAGCGCGCCACGCAACAGCTGTGCGGCGAGGATGCCGGGCAGGCATCCGATCGCCGACGCGACGACCGACAGCACCAGCGCTTCCGCGGCGAGCATTTTCCAGATCTGGCGCGGAGTAGCCGCGATCGCGCGCAGCACGGCCAATTCGCGGCGACGCTGATGGACGCTCAACGCGAGAGTGCTGGCCACGACCAGAATTGCGATCAGCAGCACCGTGCCGCCGAGCGAACCCGCGATCTCCCGCAAAGTGCCGCTCGCCGAGGCGACATCGGGGTTTTCGACGCGGCTCCGGTCGTCTCCGGTGGCCACCTCCGCTTCGGAGCCCAGCGCGGCGGCCAGCCGGTCGGCGAGCTCGCCGGGATCGACGCCAGGCCGGGGAAACACCCCGACGGCGTCCACCCGGTCTCCGCGCCCGGCCAAGCTTTCCGCTTCCGCGTCGGAAAAGAACACCGCGGGAGTGCGGATTTCTCCGTCCACACCGGACAGTCTGGCCACGCCGACGACCCGGTATCCGGCGGCGGCTCTGGTCGTCTGGATCCGGACCGCGGCTCCGGCGTCCTTGGCCAATCCGGCGTCCAGCACCACTTCGCCCGGCCGCCGCGGTTCGCGGCCTTCGACGAGGTCGAACGGACCCAGCCGGGCGCTCGACCACGGATGCCCGGCCGGAGCGCGGTCGCCCGGGCCCAGCACCGCGGGGAAGCTCACGTCCGGCACCACTGAGCCGACGCCCTCGGTCCCGGCGATCTTCCGCACCGTCTCGCGGGTCAGCGGCGCCGGTTCCTTGAGCGGTTTCGATTTGGTCTTGCCGTTTTCCCTTGCCTCGAACGATTTCGCACCGCCGACGACCACCGGGACCCCGGCGTACCGCTGCGGCGGCACCCCGCCGTCCACGCCGGACTGCAGGAGAATGCCGAACGCGGTGACCAGCATGGCCGCGCCGAGCAGAGCGACGAACGCGCCGGCGAAACCGGAAGCGCGCCCGCGCAGCGTTTTGACCGCCAGTTCGAGCATCGCTCACCACTCCCCGAGCGTGGTCATCCGCTCGGCCACGCGGTCCGGAGCGGGTTCGGCCATCTCGTCGGCGAGCGCGCCGTCGGCGAGGAAGACCACCCGGTGCGCGTACGACGCGGCCACCGGGTCGTGCGTCACCATGATCACCGTCTGGCCGGTCTCGTCCACGAGCTGCCGCAGCAGTTCGAGCACCTGGCGGCCGGTCCGGGTGTCGAGCGCGCCGGTCGGCTCGTCGGCGAACACCACCTGCGGCCGCGGCGCGAGCGCGCGGGCGATCGCCACCCGCTGCTGCTGGCCGCCGGACAGCTGGGCCGGGCGCCGGTCCAGCCGCCCGGCCAGTCCGACGCGCCGGACGACCTCGTCCAGCCAGTCCTGGTCGGGCGCCAGCCCGGCCATCCGCATCGGGAGCGCGAGATTGTCCGCGACGGTCAGCGACGCCAGCAGGTTGTAGGCCTGGAAGACGAAGCCGACGCGCTCGCGCCGCAGCACGGTCAGCCCGGTCTCGTCCAGCTCGGCCAGGTCCGTGCCGCCGAGCAGCACCGTGCCGGCGGTCGGCCGGTCGAGCCCGGCGGCGCAGTGCAGGAAGGTGCTCTTGCCCGCGCCGGACGGGCCCATCACCGCGGTGAACGACCCCCGGCCGAACCGGACGGTCAGGTCGCGCAGCGCGGTCACCTCGCCCGCGCCGGAACCGTAGGTCTTGCGCACCGACCGCAGCGACACCACGTCGTCCGGCGGCGCTCCGGTCTCTGCCGGTGCCGGGCGTTGCCGTTTCTCGCGTGCCACTTCGTCCTCCGGGTGCTTGTGCTTTTCCCGGACGCTACGGACGCGGAAACCCGCCGGACAGCCCGTATCCTGCAGATCGCGGGTGCAGAAAACTGCACCCGCCGGGACGGATCTTCGGCAGGGGGACGGATGGCGGCGGCGCCCGCGTTCAGCGTGCGGGACTACCTCGCCGGGTTCGGGGTTTCCTTCCGGTACCTCGCGGTCGGCGCCGCGGCCGGGCTCGGCGGCCTGCTGCTCTTCTGGCTGACCGCGGGCAGCCTCGTGCTGAGCGTCGCCGGGATCGGGCTGCCGCTGCTGGTCCTGCTCGTGCCGGTGTTGCGCCGGTTCGCCCGGGCGCAGCGGAAACGGGTCGAACGGCTGCTGGGCACTCCGGTCGGCGAGAAGTACGCGGAGCCCCGTTCGCCGCTCGGGGTGCTCAAAGACCGCGCGGTCTGGAAGGACCTGGCGTTCCTCGCGGCCAACACCGTCGTCGGCACGCCGCTGTGCTTGGTCGGCCTGAGCCTGCTGTCCGGCGCGCTCTGCTGGGGCACCGCGCCGATCTGGTGGACCCTCCTGCCGCCCGCCGCGCACCTGACGTTCCGGCCGGTCACCAGCTGGGCCCAGGCGTTCGGCGCGACCGGCATCGGCCTGGCGTACGCGACCGGACTGCTCCTCCTCGTGCCGCTGCTGGCGCGCGGGCACGCGATGCTGGCCCGGGCCTTCCTGCGCCCGCCGCGCGGCAGCAAGCAAACCCGCCGGATCGAAGAGCTGACCGTCAGCCGGGCCGAAGCCCTCGAAGCGCACGGCGCGGAGCTGCGCCGGATCGAGCGGGACCTGCACGACGGCACCCAGGCCGGGCTCGTCGCCATCTCGCTCCGGCTCGGGCTGATCAAGCACGCCCTGCAGCACCAGCCGGACACCGCGCTCCGCCTGGTCGACGACGCACAGGAACTGACCGAGCATTCGCTGGCCGCGCTGCGCACGATCGTCCGCGGGATCTATCCCCCGCTGCTGACCGACCGCGGTCTGGCCGGCGCGGTGCAGGCGCTCGCGGCGAGCGGCGCGGTCCCGGTCGAGGTCGACGTCTCGGGCACCGGACCGGCCCCGGCCGCAGTGGAGGCGGCGGCCTACTTCGTGGTCGCCGAAGCGCTGACGAACGTCGCCAAGCACAGCGGGGCCGGCCGGGCGTGGATTACGCTCGGCATCGACCGGGAAAGGATCAGGATCACTGTGCGGGACAACGGGAAGGGCGGCGCCGCGGAGAACTTCGGCACCGGGCTGGCCGGGATCCGGCGGCGCGTCGCGGCCTTCGACGGCAGCTTCGAGCTGAGCAGCCCCGAAGGCGGCCCGACGGTGCTGCGGGCGGAGCTGCCGTGCGCGTCGTGATCGCCGACGACAACGCGTTCATCCGCGAGGGCCTGGCGTTGCTGCTGTCCACGGTCGGCCACGAGGTGTGCGCCGTGCTGGAGCGGGGGCCGGACGTGCTGCCCGCATTGCTGGAGCACCGGCCCGACATCGCGGTGCTGGACGTCCGCCTGCCGCCGGGGTTCACCGACGAGGGGCTGCGGGCGGCGGCCGCGGCGCGCGCGGAAATCCCCGGTCTGCCGGTGCTGATGCTGTCGCAGTACGTCGAGCACGCCTACGCGGCCGAGCTGCTGGCCAACGGCGCGTCCGGCGTCGGCTACCTGCTGAAGGACCGGGTCGGGCGGATCGAGGAATTCCGCGAGGCGATGGACCGGGTCGCGGCGGGCGGGACCGCGATGGACCCGGAGGTCATCTCGCAGCTGATGGCGCGCCGGCTCGCCGCGAACGCGCTCGACGTGCTCAGCCCCCGCGAACGCGAGGTGCTCGCGCTGATGGCCGAGGGCTACGGCAACGGCGCGATCGCCGAGAAGCTGTTCATCGCGGAAACCTCGGTGAACAAGCACGTCGGCAACATTTTCGCGCGGCTCGGGCTGTCCGCGGGCACCGGCGACCACCGGCGGGTGCGGGCCGTGCTCGCGTATCTCAACGCCTGACCCGCGGCGCCCGGGGCGGAAAACCAGTGGAGCCGCGCCCGCGTCCGCGGCTACTGTCGCCCGGCCAGTGTCAGCAAGGCAAGGACGTGCCGTTGTACCTCGCGTGAGACATCCCAAGCTCTGACCTCGTAGCGCGCCGCGGTCGTGCGTCGCGCTTCTTCGTGCTGCGGAATTCTCACTGGATCGGGGTACTCCCGTGCTCTATCACTGGACAGTCCTGCCCACTCGCCTGCCGCTCGTCCGGCGGCGCTGCCATGCGTGCCCGGCGCAGCGGTTCCGGGCCGACGGCAAGTTCCGGGTCAACGCCAACCACAAACTCGTCGACGCCTGGCTCCTCGTGCTCTGCACCGGGTGCGGGGAAACGGCGAAACTCACCGTGTTCGAACGGGCGAAGGTGCGCTCGGTCCGCCCGGCACTGCTGGATCGCTTGCACCACAACGATCCTGGCCTCGCCGCCGAACTGCTTCAGGACCCAGTCCTGCGAAGGCGCAACCGCGTCGCGCTCGACTGGGACGGCGCCTGGCGGCTCGACACGGGTGGTCTGGACCACCTGGGCCAGGACGCGATCGACGTGTCGGTCGGCTTCGCGGCCCGCATCCCGGTCCGGCCGGCGCGGCTGATCGCCGAGGGCTGCCGCCTGGCCCGGGCCGAGGTGGAGCGGCTGCTCGCCGAGGGGAAGGTCGTGTCGGGGGTCCGGCTGAGCGGCAAGCTCTCCGGCGACTTCTCCTTCACGCTCAAGCACTGAACGCCGTGCGGGGAACCCTGAGGATTCCCTCGGGGGTTCCCCGCACGGCCAGTCGCGGCTTCCGTCCACAGAGGACTCCGCAAGTCCACTCCCGACTTCCGCTCGCATGAGCGCGAACCGCGAACCCGGGCACACCGCGGTGCCTGAACGGGCAATCGTGCGTAACCGGCTCCCGCGGGAAACGTTGCCGCGCCCGGAGACCCCCGGGTGGCGGAGCGGCTTGCCCCGCCGTCCGCGCACTGGTGTCCAGAAGGGAACAACGCGGCGACAACCCGTAGACCGGCGCTTACCGTAAGTCCGCAGTCTCCCCGTGCTCTGTCGTATCGGCCGAACGAAGGGCATCCGCGGCGACGCCGGCGGCCTGGCATGCCAGTCCGTCATATCCGGAGAACCCGACCAGAGGAGAAAGCATGGCTTCGCAGGACGGCGCCCGCGTCGACACCAGCGTCATGCGCAAGGGCGCGCAGACGATCAGCGACACCGGGCAGAACATCACCGGCGTGAACCAGAAGGTCGACGGCACCATGCAGACGCTGTTCGGCACCTGGCGGTCGGACTCGGCGAACGTGTTCAACACCGCGATGGGCCAGTTCGACCAGACGGTCCGCAAGATCGTGCAGAAGCTGGACGAGCTCGCGCAGAACGTGCAGATCTCGGCGAGCGAGTACGACAGCCGGGACTCGGACAACACCTCCACCGCGCACAACGCGGCCGCGGTCATCGGCGGCGGCGGCCTGCAGGGCTTCTGATCCCCTTCCTTCCCACGAAAGGACCTCTCCCATGGCTTTGGGCCAGTTCCAGATCAGCTTCGCGACCATGCAGGACACCGTCGGGCAGGCGAAGCAGCAGTCCAACCAGATCACCGAGCTGCTGGACCAGATGAAGGCGGTCATCGAGGGCCAGCGCGAAAACTGGACCGGCGTCGCGGCGGACATGTTCCACGAGACCTACACCTACTGCCACCAGGCCGCCCTCACGCTGCCGCAGGCGCTCGACGCCGCCGCGCAGACCCTCGCCAACATCAACGAGGGCACCTCGAACACCGAGGGCAACAACGCCAAGCGGTTCGCCGCGAACTGAGGCCGCCGCTTCGGCGCGACTGACCCAGAAAGGAGGGCGACGGCCATGGTTTCGTTGGGCGACACCGATTACGGGATGCACAACGACACGTCGAACAAGCACCAGACGACGTCGGAGGACGGCAAGTTCCACAGCCCGGGCGACCAGACGCCGCCGGACGTGACCAACGAGTGGATCCCGCCGGGCGACGTCGGCAAGCCGCCGCCGGTGCCGGGCGGTTCCGAGCATCCGGGCAAGGGCGTCACCGCGGTCAACACCGAGGCGATGCGCACGTTCGCGAAGAACATGCAGGCGCTTGCGGACGGGCCGCTGAAGGATCTTCCGGCGAAACTCGACGGGATCCAGCTCAAGCCCGGCGTGTTCCTGACGGCGCAGGAGAAGATCGTCAAGCCGATCCAGGGCACGAACGCGCTGCGGGACACCACCCGCACCGCGATCCACGACCTCTGCAAGGCGCTCGACGAGGTGGCGGACGCGGTGAACAAGGCCTCGAAGGCGTACGACAGCGCCGACGAGGTCAACAAGATGTCGGCCGACGACTACAACCAGTATTTCAACACCGTCAGCGGCCACATCACCGGCGCCGGTCAGAAACCCTGACCGGTTCGGGCGGCGGTCTTTCCGGGTTTCTCCCGGGTCTCTCAGGTGCGAAGCGATCGAGGGAAGATGGCGGACGACAACACCAACGGGTTCACCTCGGACGACAACGGGGTCTGGCCGGACACCACGAAGACCGGCAACCAGAACACCACTGGTGACCCGTCGAAGGATTTCGACGGCCTGACGTGGAAGCAGATCGAAGCGGCGGTGCTCGGCGGCGGTTCGCTGTCGGGCGGCCAGGACAACCGGGACAAGGCCTACGGCAACGTCAACTGGCAGTCGCTTCAGGACGCGGCCGGGGTGTTTCAGGAGACGCAGCAGAACCTCGAGATGGTCGCCCAGTCCATTCAGGACCAGACCGCCGCCCTCGCCGGGCCGAACGGGCCGTGGAAGGGCGACGCCGCGACGAAGTTCAAGGACATGATGACCGCGCTGGGCACCAAGTTCTCCGATCTGGCGGACCGGATCGGCGACGGCGGCGGGTCGAACAACGTGCCGACGAACCTCGTCAATTCCGCGGCCTACCTCAAGTGGGCGCAGGACACGATCCGCTACATCGACAGCTACTACGCCAGCCAGGTCCTCGCCCAGGGCAGCAAATACCACCTCAGCGACGGGCGCGCGTACATCTCGCAGTTCCCCGAGGCCGTCGAGATGATGACCAACGACATGCGCAAGGTGGCCGGCCAGCTCGCGCAGAAGTACAACACCGTGCACGTCAACGCGGGCAGGACGACCCCGCCGCCCACGCCCGGCGGCGGCGGCAACACGCCCCCGCCACCTCCGCCACCGCCCCCGCCGCCACCGCCGCCCACGCCCCCGCCGCCGGTGACGCCTCCCCCGCCGCCGCCGGTTTCTCCCCCGCCGGTTTCCCCGCCGCCGCCCCCGGCGACGCAGCCGCCGCCTGCCCCGGAACCGCCGCCGGTGTCCCCGCCGCCGGGCGGTGGCGACGGCGCGCCCCCGCCGCCTCCGGTGAACCAGGCCGTGCTCCCGCCGCCTCCGGGAGGCGGAAACGGTCCCGGCGGAAGCGAGGTGCCGCCGCCGCTGACGAACGCCGTCGTGCCGCCCCCGCCGGGCGACGCGAACGGCCCGGTCGGCGACGGCGCCCCGCCGCCGATCAACGCTGCCTCCGTTCCGCCGCCGCCGAACGGGAACGCGGTGAAGCCGCCGTCCGTTCCCGCGCCTCCGGGCGACCGCACCGGCGGGGGGAAGAACGTGAAGTCCCCGCAGATTCCGCCGCCGCCGGGCGATTCACCGGAAGGGAACAACCTCAAGTCGCCGTCGATCCCGCCCCCGCCCGGCGCCTCGGGCAACAACCTGGGCGGGCAGGTCGACCCGCCTTCGATTCCCGCCCCGCCGGGTGATTTGGGCGGGCAGGTCAACCCGCCCTCGATCCCCGCCCCACCGGCCGACTTGGGCGGGCAGGTCAACCCGCCCTCAATTCCTGCCCCGCCGGGCGACTTGGGCGGGCAGATCAACCCGCCCTCGATCCCCGCTCCGCCGGGCGACTTGGGCGGGCACGTCAACCCGCCCTCGATCCCCGCCCCACCGGGCGACTTGGGCGGGCACGTCAACCCGCCCTCAATCCCAGCGCCTCCCGGAGATTCCGGCGGAAACCTGGCGAACAACGCGCTCGACCCGGCACATCTCCCGCCGGGCCTGAACACCCCGCCGGGCAACCAGACGCCGGGCGGCGGCGGCATCCCGATGATGCCGCCGGGAGGCATGGGCGGCGGCGGTGGGCTGAACCCGCCGTCCGCGGAACGCCCGGACTCCTCCGGCCTCCTCGGCAACATCACAAAGCCGTGGCTGAGCCCACCGCCGGACGGCATCGGCAACCCCGACTCGCACGGCGACACGCCCCCGCTCAGCTCGGCCAAGTGGGCCCCGCCGCCCGGCGCGAGCGGCGGGCCCGGAGACGGCGTCGGCGGCCCTGGCGAAAGCGGCCCGGGCGCGATCAAGGGCCTGGGCGAGAGCGACCTGCCGAAGCTGCCGGATCCGATTGGCAACCACGAGCAACAGCAACTCCCCGGCGCCGGTACCCCACCGATGGTGCCTCCCGGTGGCATGGGCAGCGGCCTGAACACGCCCGCCGCCGAACGCCCGGACTCCTCCGGACTCCTCGGCAACATCAAGAAACCCTGGGTGAGCCCGCCACCGGACGGCATCGGCAACCCCGACACACACGGCGACACCCCGCCCCTGCACTCGGCTGAATGGGCCCCGCCACCAGCGGGCGTCGACGGTCCGGGCGCTGGAGAACCGGCCGGACCCGGGGTCAACGGCCTCGGCGAGAGCGACCTTCCGAAACCGCCGGACCCCGTCGCCAACCAAAACCACGAACAACAGCAGCTCCCCGGAGCCGGAACCCCACCCATGGTTCCGCCGGGCGGCATGGGCAGCGGCCTGAACACCCCCGCCGCCGAACGCCCGGACTCCTCCGGCCTGCTCGGCAACATCAAAAAGCCCTGGGTGAGCCCGCCACCGGACGGCATCGGCAACCCCGACACACACGGAGACACCCCACCACTGCACTCGGCCGAATGGGCCCCGCCACCAGCGGGCGTCGACGGTCCGGGAGTGAAGGGCCTCGACAAGAGCGTCCTTCCGAAACTTCCGGACGCCCTCGGAAACCACGAGCAACAGCTCCCGGCTCCGGGCACCCCGCCGATGATGCCGCCGGGCGGCAACGGCGGCCTGAACCCGCCCACCGCCGAACGACCCGACTCCGCCGGATTGCTCGGCAACGTCCAAGAACCGTGGACTGCCAGCATGCCGATCGGCGTCGGAAACCCCGCCGCCCACGGCGAAACCCCGCCCAGCACCGCAACCGGCTGGGCACAGAACCAAGAGCCCCAAGGCCCCAGCATGCCCATGGCTCCGCCAGCAAGCACCGGAGGCGCAACGAACACACCCGCCGAACGACCAGACTCCGCCGGGCTTCTCGGTGACGTCCGAGAACCGTGGACCGCAAGCACGCCGATCGGCGGCGGAAACCCCAACGCCCAAGGCGAAACCCCACCAAGCACCGCAACCGAATGGGCCAAAGACCACCAGCCCCAGGAACCCGGCACCGCAGGCACCGCGGCGAACACCCCCGCCGACCGCCCCGACTCCGCCGGGCTCCTCGGCAACGTCCAAGAACCCTGGACCGCCAGCACACCCATCGGCATCGGAAACGCCCAAGCCGAAACCCCGCCGAGCACCCGAGCCAACTGGACCCCGCAGCCACCAGCAGCACCGCTGGTCCCACCCGGCGCCGCAGGCACCGCGGCGAACACCCCCGCCGACCGCCCCGACTCCGCCGGGCTGCTCGGCAACGTCCAGGAACCCTGGGCAACAAACATCCCAGCCGACCCCGGACTCCCCAGCGAGCAAGGCGAAACCCCGCCCGCCAGCCCAGCCCCATGGTCCACTGTGGACGCCCAGCAGAAGGCGACCCCGCAGCGGGGCGAAGACCGTCCGGAAAGGACAGTCACCCCGAAGACCGGCCGGGAAACCCCCGACGACGGGATCGTCCGGATCGCCGTCGTGCAGCCTCTCGACACCGAGGACACCTCGGCCTGGGACGTAGGCACCGACGATTTCCTCCCCGCCCTCCTGCCGGTCACCGCCCAGGCCGAAGACCGGAAGCAGGAAATCACCACCGACCACGTCCAACGCACCGACGCGCCCTGGCGCCCCGACGAGACCCCCGCGCTCGGCACCTACCAGCGGGTCCGCGGCGGTCCGGCCGAGATCCTCCCGGACGAGCTGCCCACCTGCGGCGACGCGCCGGAACCGCAGGAACCCGAGCCCGACACCGCGGAAGACGAGGCCGGGGAAGAAGAGGAACGCACCATGGCCGATCTGCTCCGGCAGGACGATTCGGCCTGGGGCGAGCCCGCGCGCCGCGGGACGCCGGGGGTGCTCGAATGAGCACGGAGACCGTCAAGCGGGGACCGCGCGCGGCGGGTCCGGAAATGCCCGAGGGGCAGGAAGAACTGCAGGAACCGCCCGTCATGGCGGAGCCGGCGGCGCGCGATTTCAACTCGCTGCTGATGATGCTGCCGATGGCCATCGGGTCGCTGGTGATGGTGCTGGCGTTCTCCGGAGTCGCGGGCAGTTCGCCGTTCACCTACGTGATCGGCGGCGGCATGGGCGTGTCCATGATCGCGATGAGCCTCGGGCAGCTGTCCCGCGCGGCCGCCGAGCGCAAGCGCAAGATGCAGGCCGAGCGGCGGGACTACCTGCGCTACCTCGGGCAGGTCCGCGAGCGGGCGCGTTCGACCGCCGAGGACCAGCGGCACGCGGTGGCCTGGAACAATCCCGCCCCGGATTCGCTGTGGTCGCTCGCGATGGGGCCGCGGCTGTGGGAGCGCCGGATCAGCCACGAGGACTTCGCGCGGGTCCGGATCGGACTGGGCACGCAGCAGTCGGCGCTGGAGCTGGTGCCGCCGGTGACCAAGCCGATCGAGGACCTCGAACCGCTGTCGGCGATCTCGCTGCGCCGGTTCACCGAGACCTACCGCACGCTGTCCGGCATCCCGATCGCGGTGGGGCTGCGCAGCTTCACGAGCGTCGAGTTCGACGGCGATCCGGACGCGGCCGTCGCGCTGGTCCGGGCGATGCTCGCGCAGCTGGTCGCCTTCCATTCGCCGGACGAACTGCGGCTGGCGGTGCTCACCACGGAGGCCGCGCAGGCGCAGTGGGACTGGGTGAAGTGGCTGCCGCACAACAACCATCCGACCCTGCGCGACGCGGCGGGCCCGCTCCGGCTGCTCGCCGCCGACCACGACGAGCTGATGGACCTCCTCGGCCCGGACGTGGCCGACCGCGACGACCACGACAAGACCGTCGGGCCCACGACGACCGAACCGTTCGTGGTGGTCGTCGCGCACCTGGCGACGATCCCGGAGTCCTCGCGGCTGGTCGGCGCGGGCCTGCGCAACGTGGTGCTCCTCGACGTCACCGGCGCGCTTCCCGGCGGTCCCAAGGTGCTGCGGCTGACCGCAAAGGACGAGCTGGTCGAGTTCCCGGCGGGCAGCGGGGCGGGTTCGGCGGCCCGGGACGAGCTTTCGGTCACCCAGGCCGAAGGGCTCGCCCGGCTGCTCGCGCCGAAACGCACCAGCGGCACCCTGGAGATCGCCGACCAGCCGCTGGAAAGCGACTTCGGCCTGACCGCGCTGCTCGGCATCAAGGACGTGCACACCTTCGACGTCCCGGCCCAGTGGCGGCCGAGGATGGCGCAGCGGGCCCGGATGTCGGTGCCGATCGGCGTCACCGAAGACGGCGAGATCGTCGAACTGGACCTGAAGGAATCCGCGCAGGGCGGCATGGGCCCGCACGGGATGCTGATCGGCGCGACCGGGTCGGGCAAGTCGGAGCTGCTGCGCACGCTCGTGCTCGGGCTCGCCGCGACGCATTCGTCGGAGATCCTCAACTTCGTCCTCGTGGACTTCAAGGGCGGCGCGACGTTCCTCGGCATGGACCGGCTTCCGCACACCTCGGCGACGATCACCAACCTCGCCGACGAACTCCCGCTGGTCGACCGCATGCAGGACTCGCTCAACGGCGAAATGGTGCGGCGGCAGGAACAACTGCGCGCCAGCGGCTACCCGTCGCTGTACGAATACGAAAAGGCGCGCGCGGCCGGCGAGCAGCTGGCCCCGATGCCGACGCTGTTCCTGGTCGTGGACGAGTTCTCCGAACTGCTGAGCGCGAAGCCGGAGTTCATGGAGCTGTTCGTCTCCGTCGGACGGCTGGGCCGCAGCCTCGGCGTGCACCTGCTGCTCGCCTCGCAGCGGCTCGACGAGGGCCGCATCCACCGCGTCGAAGGCCATCTGTCGTACCGGATCGCGTTGCGCACGTTCTCCTCGATGGAGTCCCGCAGCGTGATCGGCGCGGGCAGCGCCTACGAACTGCCGCCGGAACCGGGCAACGGCTACCTGAAGATCGACACCACGAACCTGGTGCGGTTCAAGGCCGCTTACGTCTCCGGCCCGGTTCCCGCGGGCAACGGCGACAACTCCGCGGTGGCCGCGGCGAGGGCCAGCCGGGAGGTCGTCCCGTTCCGCACCGAGGCCCACCCGGCGAAGCTGATCATCCGCGACGACGAACCGGAACCGGCCGGGAAACAGTCCGACGCGGACGCTCTGGAAGCCGCCGTGCCGGGCGGCCCGACGCTCGCCGACGCGTTCATCGACCGGCTGACCGGCGCGGGCCCGGCCGCGCGCCAGGTGTGGCTGCCGCCGCTGGCCGAATCGCCGAGCCTCGACTCGCTGCTGCCGAGCGTGCTGCCCGACCCGGAGCGCGGGATGGCGGTGCAGGACCCGGCGCACTGGGGCAGGCTCCGGGTGCCGATGGGGATGATCGACCGGCCGTTCGAGCAGGTGCGCGAGCTGCTGACGGCGGACCTGTCGTCGGCGGCCGGGCACGTCGCGGTGGTCGGCGGGCCGAAGACCGGCAAGTCGACTTTGCTGCGCACGCTCGTGCTGGCGCTGGCGATGACGCACACCCCGAAGGAGGTCCAGTTCTACGGGCTGGACTTCGGCGGCGGCGGGATCATGTCGCTGTCCGGGCTGCCGCACGTCGGATCGGTGGCCACCCGGCTCGAACGCGACCGCGTCGTCCGGACCATCGAGGAAATCTCGCAGGTCATGGAGGGCCGCGAGACGCTGTTCTCCGAGCACGGCATCGAATCCATGGACGCCTACCGCGCGCTGCGCCGCAGCGGCCGGATCGAGGACCCGTTCGGCGACGTCTTCCTGGTGGTCGACGGCTGGTACAGCCTCAAGAACGACTACAGCGAGCTGGAGCAGAAGATCGGCGAGCTGGCCTCGCGCGGGCTGTCCTTCGGCGTGCACGTGGCGATCGGCGCGACCCGCTGGTCGGAGATCCGGCCGTACCTGCGCGACCTGCTGCAGACCCGGTTCGAACTGCGGCTCGGCGACCCGATGGAGTCGGAAATCGGCTCCCGCAAAGCGAAAACCGTGCCGAACCAGCCGGGCCGCGGCCTGACCCCGGACGGCCTGCACTTCCTCGCCGGCCTGCCGCGGATGGACGGCAGCGGGAACACCGAGGACCTCGCCGCGGCAACCAAGGCGGTCGCCGAAGAGGTCCGCCTCTTCTGGCCGGGCGCCCCGGCTCCGGCAGTGCGGCTGCTGCCCGCGAAACTGCCGATGGCGCAGCTGCCCGCGCCGGACGGCGACCTGCGGGTCGCGCTCGGCCAGGACGAGCAGCGGCTGCTGCCGGTGTGGCACGACTTCGCCGCCACTCCGCACCTGCTCGCCTTCGGCGACAACGAAACCGGCAAGACCAACCTGCTGCGAGTCGTCCTGCGCTCGGTGCTCAGCCGTTACTCGCCGAGCGAGGCGAAGATCGTGCTGGCCGACCCGAGCCGCCAGCTGGACGCCGAAGTGCCCGAGGCGTACCGCGTCGGGTACGCGACCACCACCGAGGCGCTGCAGGAACTGGCGCGGCAGGCCGGCGTTTCGCTCACCCCGCGGGTGCCGGACCAGACCATCACCGCGGACCGGCTCAAGCGCCGCGACTGGTGGACCGGCCCCCGGCTGTTCTTCGTGGTCGACGACTACCAGCTGCTCACCAGCGGCATGGGCTCGCCGCTGGAACCGCTGTTGTCGTTGCTGTCGCAGGGTTCCTACATCGGGTTCCACCTGATCCTCAGCCGCAGCACGTCCGGCGCGATGCGCGCGCTGAGCGACTCCGTGGTCCGCCGGATCTGGGAGCTGGGCAGCCCGGGCGTGGTCTTCTCCTATCCCAAGGAGGAGGGCAAGTTCCTCGGCGAGGCGGCCCCGCGGCAGCTGCCCGCCGGGCGCGCGCAGCTGGTGACCCGCCGCGGCGTGAAGCTCGTGCAGACCGCGATCGCGGAAGACGACCGGACCGGCGAGGGCTGGTCCCCGCTCGCGACGACCGAAAGGGGCGTGCGATGACCGCGTCGACCGGCGAACTGTGCCGGATCACCGTGTACGGGCCGCAGGGCCGGGCGGACCTGGCGGTGCCGATGTCCGTCCCGCTGACCAGCCTGCTGCCGGTGCTGCTGGAGCACACCGGCGGCCGCGAGGACCTCGGCGAGGCCTGGGTGCTGCAGCGGCTCGGCGAGGAACCGCTCGACGCGTCCGGCACTCCGGAGTCGCTGGACTGGAAGGAGGGCGAGGAATTCCACCTGCGCCCTCGCGCGGATCCGCTGCCGGAACTGGATTTCGACGACATCGCGGACGGCATGGCCACCGCGGTGAGCCGCCACCCCGGCCGCTGGCGCCCGGAGTTCAACCGCGGCCTGTTCCTCGGGTTCGCGATCTTCTCCCTCGCGGTGCTGGCCAGGGTGCTGCTCTACCCGGGTTCGGCCGGGCTGACCGCGATCGGCGGCGGCGTGGTGTCGCTCGGGCTGCTCGTCGCGGCCGTGGCGACCGGGGTGCGTTCGGAGGACAAAACGCTGCTGACGCTGCTCGGGCTCGGCGGCTGCGGGTTCGCCTTCCTCGCCGGCGCGGTCGCGGCGGCCGGGCTCGATCCCGCGTTCGACCTCCAGGGCACGCCGATCCTGACCGGCTGCCTCGCCTTCGCGCTGGCCGGCGGGCTCGTGCTCGGCGGGCGGGCCGCCTGGTCGCCCGCGATCCCGTTCGTGCCGTTCGGCGCGGTGGTCGCGACCGGGCTGGCCGGGGCCCTGTCGCTGTGGCTGCACCTCGGCGCCGGGTTCACCACCGAGCAGGCGGCCGGGCTGGTGTCGTTCGTGCTGGTCGGGCTGATGGTGTTCGCGCCGCGGATCGGCATCCGGTTCGCCCGCATCCGCGGCCCGCAGCTGCCGCGTTCGGCCGGGGAGCTGCAGTACGACATCGAGCCGATGCCGGCCGCGCGGATGGTGCGCCAGACCGGGTACGCCGACGGCTACCTCACCATCGCCTGTCTCGCCGCCGCCGCGATCTTCACCGGCTGCTTCCCGTTCCTGATCGGGCACGGGCTGTTCCCGGCCATCCTCGGCGGGCTGGTTTCCGCGGCGGTGCTGATGCGGTCGCGGGCGCTGCTCGGCGCGTGGCAGCGGGTTCCGCTCGCGGTCGCCGGCGCGCTCGGACTGGTGCTGCTCGGGCTGTCGCTGATCCAGCCGCTGCCCACGGCGTGGCGCGGCGCCTGCGCGGCCGGGCTGTGCCTGGTGTTCTTCCTGCTCCTGCTGGCGATGCTGCGCCCGCCGCCGCGGCGGCTGCTGCCGATCTGGGGGCATCTGGCGAACTGGCTGGAAACGCTGAGCGCGGTGGCGATGGTCCCGATCCTGCTGCAGTTGTTCGGCGTCTACGCGTGGGCCGTCGGGCTCACCGGATGAGCGAAGGAGAGGTGCACTGGTGCAGACGCAGAAGGACCACGTCGAGGCGTATTCGTTCCTGATCGGGCGGATGACCTCGGCACTGGTGCTCGGCGACGCGAGCCACCTCGACGTGCCCGCCCGGCGGGCCTGGGTCGGGCTGCTGGTCGGGCTCGTGCTCGGCCTGCTGATCGCGGTCGGGTTCTTCGTGTACGGGCTGATCGCGCACCACACCGGCGGGGCGGCGCCCGCCGCCGGCCGCCACGCCTGAGCGGAAGGAGGGCAGCCATGGAACTCTCGCTGATCCGGCGCGGCGGCAGCGCACTGGAGAAGAAGACCGTGGGCAACGCGCTGGTCGTGCATCTCGCCGAGGGGATGACCGGCGAGGCGCAGTCGCTCGCGCTCGGCGTCGCGGCCGACCCCGAGCACGACCTGGTCGTGGTGGACTTGCCGGTGGACTCGCCGATCGCGATGTGGGAATCGGTGGCCAAGGCGCTCCCCCGGCGCCGCCGCGGGGTGCGGCTGGTGATCGGCGGCCGTTCGCGCGAGACCACCGCGCTGGCCGGGCAGTGGCTGGCCGAGCGGATCAACCGCCCGGTGCTCGCGCCGGACGGTTCGGTGATCCCGAGCGCGGGCGGCGCGCTGTTCGTCCACGCCGGACGCGGCGGCGGCTGGGTGCGCTTCCGGCCGGGCCGCCCGCCGGCCTGGGAGGCGAAGCGGTTCCCGCGCCCGGCGTGGGATTCCGGGATCGCCGCCGAGCTGACGCCGACGAGTTCGCGCGGCGTCGCCGAACCGCTGCCGGGCGGTCTGTGGGTCCGCCCGGTCGGCTTCGACGCGCCCCAGCGGCACCACCGCCGCGCGCTGATCTCCCGGATGCCCGCGCAGCACGACACCATGACGATCGTGCTGGGCTGCCCCGGCTGCCCGCCGCTGGCCCTGGACGACGCGGCCCGGCTGTGGGTGCAGCTTCCGGACAAGGTGGCGGCCAAGGCGCGGTTCGTGCAGTACGGCCCGATGGCGGTGCCCGGCGAGGCCTCGACCGGGCAGGCGCTGGCCGATCTGCTCGGCAAGCCGGTCGCGTTCTACGCGGGCGTGCCGGTCGGTTCGCCGCAGCTGCCGACCCTGCGCACCGTGCTGCCCGACGGACGGTTCGGCTGGCGTCCGTTCGCCGCCGAACTCGGCTACGAACCGCGCTCGGGCGACGAAACGCCGTTGCCGCGCCTGCTTTCGCACCGTCCGCCGGTCCACGGGCTCGACCAGATCTCGCCCGCGGTGTACTGGTACTCGCCGGACGCGGTGGTGGAGGTCGTGCAGTCGGGCCTGCTGGTGCGTCCGCCGCAGGACGGTCCGTCGACAGCCGCGGTTCGCGAGATCGCGCTCGACGCCGCGGTGCACAACCTCGCCTTCGACGCGGCGGACGAGGGCTCGGCGGCGCGGATGCGGTTGCTGGCCGAGGATCTGCTGGCCCGGCTGGACGAGGAGACTCGCCGGATGAGCCGGGTGCTGCCCGCTGCCGCGCTGCTCGCCGAACGTGCGCGGCCGCGGGCGGCGGCTCGGGCGCTGGACGCGATCGAGTCCGGGAATCCGGCGCCGGCCGCGGCCGCGGCTCCTCCGCCGGCGTATCTGCCCGCGGCTCCGGCGGCGCTGGGGATCGCCGCGCCGACGGAGGTTCCCGGGGCGATCGCCGCTCCCGCTCCGGCTCCCGCGCCGGTGAAGACCGAAACTCCGGCCGCTTCGCCGGTCAAGGCGCCGGCAGCTCCTCCGGCCGCTTCGCCGGTCAAAGTGTCGGCAGCTCCTCCGGCGGCGAAGCCGATCACGCACCTCGCTCCGGCCGAGGTCGCCCCGGCCAAGCCGGTCGAACCGCCGGTCGCCGCACCCGAGAAGCCGCCGGCCGCGCTGCGGTTCCAGGAGACCCCCAGCGCGGAAGCGACCGCCCTGCTGCCCCAACGGGGGGCGGACAAGGAACGCCAGTGGCTGCGCAAATCGCTCGGTGCGGAATACGGCCTGATGTCGAACACCGTCGCGCGGATCCTGTCCGAGCACCCGGGATTCCAGGGCGTGCTGTCGACCTCGTCCTCGGCCGAGGTGCTGACCGACGCGGTGGCCGTGCAGCTTTACCTGTCCCCCAAGGGATCGACGATCGACGCCGGACTGCGGCGCGGCGCGAACGGCCCGCACGTGCCGGTCGCGCGGTGCGTCGTGGCCGGGCTGAGCAGGCTGCCCTCGCATCGCGGTCCGGCGACGTTCGCCGCCGCGCTGCCGCCGTCCGCGTGGCCGCTGCTGGACGGGCGGAAAGTGCTGACCGAATGGGGTTTCCTCAACGCGCTGACCCAGCCTTCGTCCACTGTGGACGGCGAGACGGACGTGCTGGTGTGGTCGATCACCGGGCGGCGCACCAAATTGCTGGAACCGGCCGAGGGCGGCGTCGAAAACCGCGTGCTGTTCGTGCCCGGCACCAGTTTCAAGGTGCTGGAAACGCGCGAACCGGCGCCGGGCTCGCGCGGCGCGGTGCTGCTGCGGGAGCTGACCGCGAGCGAGATCGACGAGACCGGCCGGGTGGCGAACGACCGGGCGGCGCTGGACGAGCTGGCGGTCGACTCGCTCCGGCAGACGCTGCGGACGTGGGCGGAAGCGGGCGAGGACCTGGTCCGGACCGTGATGGACGAGCAGGCGGCGGAGCGGTTCGGGGCGCTCCCCGGTCTGGCGTGAGTGCGGAGAGGCGGAGACGATGAACCGACAGCTGCTCGTGGTCGGCGGCGACCGGCCGGGTGCGTTCGGCACCATCGGCGCGGCGCTGGCGCAGGCGCAGCCGGGGGCGACGATCAGCGTGCGCCCCGGCCGGTACGAGGAGAACCTCGTGGTGGACCGGATGGTGTCGCTGGTGGCCGAACCGGGCACGGCGGAGATCGTGGCGGCCACCGGGAGCGTGCTCGTCGCGAACGCCGAGGCGGTGCAGCTCAGCGGGTTCGTTCTCACCGGACTCGACGACCAGCTGGTCACCGTGGACGTGGTCCGCGGCGAGGCGGCGCTGGACGGCTGCCGGGTGTCCGGGACTTCGTGGGCGACGCTGCTGGCCCGGCTGGAGGGTTCGCTCGCCCTGCGGGGCTGCACGGTGACCAGCACCGGCGGGGCCGGGGTCGTGCTCGCCTCGCCGGCCCAATCGTCCCTTGAGGACACTGAGATCGTCGACGCCGCGTCGTCCGGGGTCGTCGCGGCCGAGACCGGTTCGGTGCTGCTCCGGCGCTGCACGGTACGGGGTGCGGCGGGCAACGGGGTGTGCGTGAACGGCGAGGCGGTCGCGATTGTCGACCAATGCGAAATCGTCGGCGCGCGGAAACCGGCGATGGTCGTGGAACAGCAGGGGCGCGCGACGATCACCGGGCTGACCGTGCGGGACAGCGCGAACGTCGACCTGTACGTGACCAGCAAGGGCCGGGTTTCCGTGGCGTCGTCGGAGTTCCGGGCCGCGCCGATGCAGGCCGCGCACATCGCCGCGGCCGCCGAGCCGGTGTTGCGGGACTGCGTGTTCGCCGGGGCGGGCGCGAACGCGGTGCAGGCCACCGGAACCGCCGCGCCGCAGTTCGTGGACTGCACCTTCGAGGGGTCTCCGGTCACGATCCTGGTCGACGGCCAGGCGCGGCCGCGGTTCGAACGCGCGACCGTGCGGGGCTCTACGCACACCGCGATGTCGGTCGGTGCGGAATCCGCGGTCGCTGTCCGCGGATTGCGGATGACGCCGGAGCGCGGGGACGGGATCGTCCTTTCCGGACAGTCCGCTTTGGATCTTTCGGACGCCGCCGTCGACAGCGGCCGGGGAAGCGGTCTGGAGGTCAGCGAAGACGCGCGGCTGACCGTGACCGACCTCCGGGTCGATTCCACCGCGGGCAAGGCGGTGTCGTTCGCCTCGAGCGCACCGTCGTCGGCGAAGTCGGTGCAGGTGCGCGGCGGCGGCTTGCACCTTTCCGGAACCGCGGAAATTTCCTTGCAGGACTGCGAGATCATCGATTCGGCCGGGGACGGGATCACCGTCGGTTCGGCGCTGACCGCTTCCCGCTGCCGGGTGCGCGATGCGCGCGGCAACGGGGTGTACGTCGCCGCTCGCGCGTCCTTCACCGAATGCGAGATCCTCGGCGCGGGCGAGGACGGCTTCCACGTGGAAACCACCGAACCGGTCAGCATCCGCGACTGCGTGGTCAACGACGCTTCGGGCGAACCCGTCAGCGGCGAACACGCGGACGTGGACAACCTGAGCACCGATTCCGCCCGGACCGCGGAACGGGCGCCCGCCGGCCCGCCTGCCGATTCCGGGGTCGCCGAGCAGACCGTGCGCGAGGCCGCCGGCGAGGTGCTCGAAGGCCCGCTGGGCGAACTGGAGGCGCTGGTCGGGCTCGCCGGGGTGAAGAAGGAAGTCACCGGCCTGATCAACCTGATCAAGATGTCGCAGATGCGCGAGCGGATGGGCCTGCCGATGCCGCCGATGTCGCGGCACCTGGTGTTCGCGGGCCCGCCCGGCACCGGCAAGACGACCGTCGCCCGGCTGTACGGCACCGTGCTCGCCGAACTCGGCATCCTGGCGAAGGGGCACCTGATCGAGGTGGCCCGCCAGGACCTGGTCGGCCAGTACATCGGGTCCACCGCGATCAAGACCACCGAGGTCGTGGAAAAGGCCGTCGGCGGGGTGCTGTTCATCGACGAGGCGTACACGCTGAGCGCGCCGACCGGCGGGTCCGGCCCGGACTTCGGGCAGGAGGCCATCGACGCGCTGATGAAGATCATGGAGGACCAGCGCGATTCGCTGGTGGTGATCGTCGCGGGCTATTCCGAGCAGATGGAGCAGTTCCTGCAGTCGAATCCCGGCCTCGCGTCGCGGTTCACGCGCACCATCGAATTCCCGAACTACAGCGTCGACGAACTGGTCACCATCACGACCGGCCTGACGCGCAAGCATTACTACGAAATGACCGACGACGCGCTCGCCGCGCTGCGCGAGTATTTCGAGCGGGTGCCGAAGAACTCGACGTTCGGCAATGGTCGCGTCGCGCGCAAGCTGTTCGAGGCGATGGTGAACAACCAGGCGTCGCGGCTGGCGCTGTACCCGCCGTCAAAAGACATCGAACTGAACCGGCTCACCGCCGACGACCTGCAGGCTGAGCTGGCACAACTGCCTTCCGCGGCGAAGTCGACGGTTTCGGTCGCCGCCGATCCCGCCGCCGCGGTCAAAACCAGCGCGGGCTGGAAACGGCTCAGCGGGCTGGTCGGCCAGAACTCGGTGCGGGAGAACGCCGAACGGCTGCTGCTCAAGCTCGGCAAGCTCACCCGGGAACGGCAACCGCTCGGCCATCAGGCGAACCTGGTGATCAGCGGAAAACGCGGCACCGGGCGCTCGGAGTACGCGAAACTGTACGCGCAAATCCTCTCCGAATTCCGGATGGCCCCGATGGGACAGCTGGTGCGCCGCAATCTCGCCGAAGAACTGTCGCCGCAGTGGCCGGGCCAAGCCGAACACCTGGTCCGGGCCGCGGTGGAGGACGCGTCCGGCGGCACCCTGGTCGTCGATCTGGACGGCGACTGGGACACCTCGCCGCACACCCCCGGCATCGAAGCCTTGGAAGCTCTGGCCGGAATGATCGCCCGCCGCCCGGCCGACCCGGTCGTGGTGTTCACCGGCGAAAGCGACCGCGTCGGCGAACTGCTCGCCCAGCTGCCCGCCCTGCGCGACGCCTTCCCGTACGGCTGGCAACTCGACGAGTACACAGTGGACGAACTCGCCGAGATCGCCGTGCGCCTGCTGGTCCGGCGCGGGCACGAGGTTCCCGACGACGTCCGCGCCGCACTCGCCCACGAGTTGTCCGCCGCGTCCGACCACACCGCGTACGCCGCGCACGAGCTGGCCCGCACGCTGTCGGCCGCCGCCGCGTCCCGCACGCTCGCCGCCGCCGACCTGCGCGGCATCCGCCCGCCCGACACCGGAGCGCTGGCCCTCGGGCCGGGCCTGGCGTCGGTCGGCTGACCTTCGGGAGGAGACCGATGAGTTCGCACCACGAGAAGATGCTCGAAGACGCGATGGCGGCTTATCAGCACCAGCGCGACCACTTCGACCAGGCCCGCCAGGACGTCGAAACCGCCACCAGCACCGTCACTTCCGCCCGCCGCGAGGTGACCGCGACCGTCGGCCGCACCGGCGAATTGACCGAGCTTTCCTTCCCCACCAGCGCCTACAAACGCATGGCACCGGCGGAACTGGCGTCGGTGATCGTGCAGACCGTTTCCGCCGCCCGGCAGAAATCCGTCGCCGCGGCCGCGGAAATGCTGGCCCCCATGCTGCCGCCGGGCATTTCCGCGCAGGAGCTGATGAGCGGGAAAGTGGACGTCAACGCCCTGTTCTCGGCGCGAGTGCCAGGATTCGACGAAGGGACTCTGCCGTGACCGACCAATTTTTCGTCGACGCCGACGGCCTGGACGGCGGCCGCGACGGTTTCGACGGCAAGAGCGCCGAACTGCGCACGCTGGCCCAGCGCGTGCAAAGCCTGGCGAACCCCGGCCGGATCCAGGACGCGGCCGGAAACGACAAGAACGGCAACGAATTCTCCACAACGCACATCCAGTCCGCGGCCGAGATCTACAACGGCATCAACGCCTGGGCGCTCGCGGTGGAAGCGACCCGCGACGCGATCGCCGACATGGCCACGTCGTTCCGCGAGGCCGACCAGGGCGCTTACGACGGGTCGAACGCCCTGTTCAAGAACTTCACCGACCTGAACGGCAAAGTGCACAAGACCGACCCGGGCGGTTCCGACGCGCCGCCGTCCGACTACCGGCGCGGTGTGCGGATCCAGGGCAAACTCCTCGGCAGAAACCAGGAAACGGAAGACGGCGACGGCTGGACGGCGGCCAAGAGCGTCCGGGCGCGCATCCCGGACCGCGGAACGGAACCCCTGCCGGACGAGAAACCTCAGCGGTTGAAGCGCCGGTCGCTCGAACGGCTGGTGGTCACTCGGGACGCGGAGGCCACCGCGCTGCGACCGGCGAAGGTCTTCGTCCGCTCGGAAAAGCCGGCGCACGCGGTCGAAGGCGAAACCGTGGGCTGGGAACCGGCGAAGCCGCTCCCCGCGCAACCGCCGGCCACCCCGGAAAACCCCCGTCCCTGATTTTCCGCGCCCCGAGGAGGTGCCCCCGCGATGAGTCTCATGGTGGACCCCAGCCTGAACTGGGTGTTCTACATCATCGCGGGCGACGCCTGGCCGCAGGGCGACGAGGACAAGGCCCGCGAACTGGCCGCCGAATGGGACCGGGTAGCGGCGGAGATTTCCGCCGCCGGAACCGGTTTCAGCCAGCTGGCGGAACAGGTAGTGTCCAATGTAGGCGGCGAGGTAGCGACCAATTTCGCGAACCACGCCAACAAACTCAGCACCATGGGCGCCGGTTTCTCCTACCGGGCCCAGCAGCAAGCCGCCGCGCTGCGCGAATACGCGCTGAATGTGGAAAACGCGAAATACGGCATCCTGATCTCCATCGCGGTCACCGCCGCGGACCTGATCTGGGCGATGACGAACCCGTTCACCGCCCCGTTGATCCCCGGCATCTGGGCAGCCGGGCGAACCGCCGTGATGCAAATCGAACGCTCGCTGATGTCGCGGCTGATGAGCCTGCTGTCGAGGGTCGGGCGAGAGGCCGCGCAGGAAGCCGCTGAAGAGGCGGCAGAGGAAATGCTGGCCGAATTCATCCAGATCGCGCAAGGCAACCGAGACGGCTTCGACTGGAAACAAATCGGCCAAAACGCGGCACTGGGCGGCCTCGGCGGGGCGTTCGCCGCCGGCGCGCACAGCAGTCTGGGAAAATGGGGCCACAACGTCTTCGGCGCAGCCGGAGTGGAAGCAGCCACCGAGGTGGTAGTGGGCATGTCCGGCGCGGCCCTGTTCGGCGGAGACCTGGACAGCCTGGGCTGGGGAGCCCTGAACGGCGGGTTAAGCGGCGCCGCCACCCACGGAGCCCACCACGCAGGCCAGAGCCTCCACGACAAACTCACCAACGGCGGCAACGACGGCGGCGGTGAGGGGAAGGGGCCGAACGACCCGGGCGGGGACAGCGGGACCGGGAATATCAAGGTGGCCCCGGTGAACGGCCCGAACGCACCTGACGGTTCTGGGGGGCTCGGGGATGGCGGTCCTGGTGGTGCCGACGGCACCGGGGGTGTAGGAGATGGCGGCTCTGGTGGCAATGGATCCCGGGGCACCGGTCCTGGCGGCGGCAACGGCTCCGGCGGGCACAGCGGCACCGGTCCTGGCGGCGCCAACGGCTCCGGCGAGCATGCCGGTATCGACCCCGGCCGCGGGGGCAATGGCCCCGGCGGTGCCAACGACCCCGCCAGTCCCAGCAGCACTGGCTCCGAGGGGCATGGCGAGGCTGGTCCCGGAGGCACCAACGATTCCGGCACCAACACTTCCAGCGGCAACGGCGACGTTGGCCAAGGCGGCACCCACAACTCCGGCACCAGCAACTCGACTCCAGGCAACTCGAACACCACCGGCGGCTCAACGAACGGCAGCCCCTCAAACGCCGCGAACAACTCCCCTTTGCCCGGCAACCCCAACCCGAATCCCTCGACCGGCTCCAACTCGAGCAGCGTCCCCGAGCCCGCGGGCAACTCCGCGACGGGCTCGCACTCGACGAGCGGCAATCCGTCACCCGGAGACCCGAACTCCGCAGGCAACTCCAGTCCGGCGAACCCGAGCAACCAGCAGTCGCCCGGCAACGCCAACACCCCTCCCCCGGGAAACCCCAGCTCAGCCGACGGCTCCACAGACCACCCGACTTCGCCAGGCAGCCCTGAGTCAGCTGGCAACTCCACGAGCACCCCAGACCCAGCGGACACCCCCAGCGGCAACACGCCCGCAACCGGCCCGGCTGGGGGCCCCGCCCAAGGCCCCGGCTCGCCCGGCAACCCTCCCGTCACCAACCCCAGCACCGAAAACCAGGGCGGACCCACCACCGGCGGTCAGAACCCCTCAGCCGCCAACCCCGACCCGAACACCGCCCCCGGAAACCAGAGCAACCCCCACTCCAATCCGGGCCCCGGCAACCAGGGCGCGAACGGCACCGGGCACAACGCCGCCCCGCCCATGCCGGACTCGGTCAAGACCACACCCCCGCCACCGTCCACACCCGACTCCGTCGCCACCGGAACCTCGAACTCCCCCAGCACAAACGGCGGCCAGACAGCTGGCAACAACGCCGTCTCGCCAACCCAGCACGACACCGGCCTCCCCGGCTTCGGCGGCAACCAGAACCCGCACTCCGCCACCGATCCCAACTCCCCGAACCCGACGGCGATCGGCCCGGCCCCATCCGGCCACTCGTCCCCCGTGGGCAACGCTTCCCCGAACCCCACCCCCGGGGCGACCCCATCCGCTGGCCCAGCCCCGAGCACGAGCCAGAGTCCGTCCGCCAACCCCGACTCCGCCACCCCGCAGCCCAAGCCGGTACCGCCGCCGACGTCGACCAGCGTCAAAGGCATCGACTCAACCCCGAGCCCCTCCCCGAAGACCACTGTCGACGGCCCCAGCCCGTCGCACGCCTTCCCCACCCCGATCCGAACCTCGGCCGCCAGCCCCGACCCGACCCCCGGCAGCCTCAACCACACCACCACTCCGGCGGCGAACACCGACCCGAACCCAGCCGCAAGCCCGATCTCAAACAGCCCGAACCCAGCCGCCACCCCAGTCTCAAACAGCCCGAACCCAGCCGTTACTCCAGGCCCAGCCGCCCAGCCGAGCCCCGGCACGCAGCCCAGCCCGAGCCCTGCTGCGAACCTGGGCCCGAACCCCGCGGCTGATCCGACCCCGGCCCCAGCCACCCAGAACCCAGCCAGCAACCCAGGCTCGAACGCCCATCCGAACCCGGACCGAGCTGCCGACCCCACCTCAGCTGGAAGTCCGCGCCCGAAGCCGGGCTCGAACCCGGACACTGCCGGCAACCCAAGCCCGAACCGGAATGCCACCCCCGGCACGGACTCACTCGCCAACTCCATCCCGAAGCCGCGCGCCACGGCCGGTCCAACGCCGAGTCCCTCCCTCAATCCGGCCCCGGTCGCCACCCCGAACGCTGCCCCGACCCCGGCCCCGGGTCAGACGTCCACCGCCTCCCCGAACCCCGCGGCGATCGGCCCGGCCTCGTCCAGCCACCCGTCCCCCTCGGACAACGCTTCCCCGAACCCCACGCCCGGTGCGACCCCATCCGCCGGCCCCGCCCCGAGCACCAGTCAGGCACCCACCATCTCCCCGGCCCCAGCTGCCAGCCGAAACTCCACGACTTCCCCCAACCCGGCGGCCAGCCAGCGCCCCATCACCGACTCGAACACCGCCACCAGCCAGAACACCACCACTTCGGCCAACCCAGCCACCAGCGCAAAACCCGCCGCCGAACCGGCTCCAGCCGACTCCACCCCCCAATCCCCCAAGACCAGCCCGGCCCCACCCGCGGCAAAGCCGATCAACCCCACCCCCGCCCCGCGACCCGGCGACGGCGCCACCTCGAATCGCCACGCCCCCGTCGCCGCGCCGAAGAAGCCCGGCAACCCATCACTCCACACTCCCCTCGCCCCACCCAAGGGACCTCAGCCGTCCCTCCACACTCCCGTCGCGGCACCCAAGAAAGCCACCCCATCCCTTCACACCCCGGTGGCAGCCCCGAAAAAGCCGACTCCCGCCGGACCGGGGCCGAACGTCGGCAAGCATCCCCCGGTCACCGGCGGCAAGGCCGATTTCGCTCAGCACCACAAGAACTTCAAGTACACCGTCGTCCACGAAACCGGGATCATCGGCGACCTCGGCACCCGCAACCAAAACAACCAGAACAGCATCGGCGTAGTAGCCACCGTCGCCGCGACCCCAGGCGACGATCTCCACGCCCTCGCGGAGAAGTACTCCACCGGGTTCACCGGAAACTCCTCCGACGGACGATTCGCCCTCGTCATCGGCATCAACGGCACACCGGGCTCAGAACAAGCGATCACCCAGAAAATCCAGCACTTCCAGAATACCTGGGACAACCGTTTCTCGGTAGCAATTATCGGGTTCACCTGGAAACACCCGAGCAACCCGAAGATCGACCAGAAGACCATCCCCTACGGCGGCATCCGCGAAACGATCGCCCGCAATCCGGTCACGGAAAAGCTCGTCGGGCAGATCCGGGAAGCCGGTGGCGACAGCGAGGTCTACCTGCACACCGGCGACGCCGACGTCCATTCCCTCAACACCCGCACCGGGCCGTTGTTCGACGCGGTCGACACTGCGGTCCGGCAAAATCCCGAGGGTCCGCCAGAGGTGCTCAGCGGCGGGTACCACGTCCGGCCGGAGGACGGAGACCTCGCCAATCGGGCCGCGCAGCTGGACCTCGACGTACGGCAGGCGCTGGCCGGAGTCGACTCCCGGTCGGTTTATTTTCCGGAGCCCAACACGTTTGTCCGGATGCCGGGGAACAAACTCGAGAACGACGCGACTTTCGGCACCAAAAACCCGAACACCGGAAACTTCGACTACGGAGCCAAAGAAGGCCAGGGGCTGATCGATTCAGTTCTGTCCCAACGCAATCCTGGCTGGCAATACAGCGACCACCCGGCGGCAATCGCGAAATTCTCCTCCGCTCTCGCCATCCAGACCGACGGATCGCGCATCGCGGGCAAACTCGGCACCGACCCGCACGGCATCACCGCGCTGACGCAAAGCCACGCCAACGAAACCACCTGGTCCGACCAGATCGGCCATTATCTCGGCAACCACACGACTCTCGACCCCAATCTGGCCAAGATCGCCGCGAAAGCCGCGTTCCACGGGATCAGTCCGGGCGGGCCGACCCCGAACCGGCCAGACGTCTTTTCCGATGTCGTCGCGAATTTGCCCAAGAACGAGCGCACGTCGCTGGTCAAGGGCATGAAAGAGAACGTCGAGGACGGCAAGAAGCTCGCCGACCTGACGCTCGCCACCCGGCAAGCCCTGGTCGACAACCTCAGCGGCAACCGGCCGACGGCGGCGCAAACTCCTGCTGCCGCGCCAAAAAACCACCCGCAGGCGAAATCAGCACCGAAGCCGAATCCGAAAACCCTGCCGGGGCCGAAGGAATGGAACGGGCGTCGCGACACCGCACCGGTCACCCGGTTTTCCTCGGAACGGTTCGACCCAGTCAAGAAGATCGCCGACCAGTTCGCCGGCAATCGCGCGGGGCTCAAGGGCGGGCAGCTCGCCGGCGCGATCGCGCACATCCGGTTCGACGTACGCCGGTTCGAGATCGCGCCGGGCCAGTGGGTGCGCGAGCACACCATCCCGATCGACCTGACCTCGCGTTCCGGCTCAGTCTCGCCTGAGCAGCGGGAACAGTTCGTCCAGGACCTGCAGGCCCACCTCGACGAATGGGTCAACCAAAGCTCCCGGCTGCCCGGCGGCGACCAGCTGCACGTCCGCCTCGACGTCCGCGTCGCCGACGACCTCCACCCGGACGACACCAGCTGGCAGGCCGACCCGCGCCGCCGGATCCCGGTGAATCTGCACGATTCCACTGTGGACCCCGATACCCCGGACACCGACCAGCTCAACTGGGACGTGCGCGACCCGGCGTTCGGCGCCACGCACGAGCTGATGCACTTCCTCGGTCTCGGCGACGGCTACCGGAACGACGAAATGCTGTTCAACCGCGACGATCAGCCCGGCGTGATGGGTCCGGACGCGTGGCACGATTCCCGGCTCACTCCGGGCAATCTGGCCCAGATCGAGCAGGTCTCGAACACCGCGAACATCCGCGACCACCACCTCGGCGACGCACCCGCGCCGAACCCGGCACCGCACCAGGACGACCACCGTGCACCGTCCGAGCCGGACGGCAGGCCGAACCTGCACACCCCGATCAAAGCCCCGCACGAGACCGCCGAGAACTCCCGGCCCGAACCGGACAACCAGCCAGGCACCCCCGACAACACTCCACAAAGGACGAGCACCGAGCAGAACCAGCCACCGCACCAGGGCTCGGACGAGCAGACCGAGAAGCCCGACAGCCGTCCCCTCGCCGACCGGCTGCCCGAGTTCGTCCGCAACGGCAGGGCGCTCGGCTCCGTGGTTCCGGTCGACGTCCGCGGTGCCAAGGACGTCGGCACGAGCATCGAAAACCTGATCCACCGTCTCAACCCGAAGCAGCAGAACCCGCCGCAGACGCACGGCATCGACGCGATCACCGATTCGCTGTCCGGACCCGAGTTCGAGTCCTTTATGGGCGATGGCCGCAAGTCGATGGTGCGGGCCGGCGAGAAATGGTACGAGGTGCACGTCACCGCGGAGCCGGACTTCAGCTCCGTCAACGCGGACCAGATCACCAATCTCGAGCAGCCGACCATCGGCGACGTCAAGAACGAGGTCAAAACCACTCACGCGAGCCCGAACACCGATACCACCGCGAAGGTCGTCGGCACCTCGTACTTCGGGCTTTTCCCGGCCGGTCCGTACGCGTCCGTCGGCGGCACCGCGCAGCTCGCCAGCCCGTCCGCGGAGCACACCGGGACCACCACCGGCACCGATCAGCGCGTGATCCGCACCGCGGGCAACATGCAACGAGCCGACGCACCGGTCAGTTACCGGATCACGGTGCGCACCGAAACCGGCGGAATGGTCGGTTCTACAGTGGACGGACAAGTCGGCCTGGTCCTCTCCGCCGACCTGGCCAACCTCGAAAGGGAAAAGACGGCCGGACCGGCTGAGCCGAAACCCGACTGGGCCAAGAAGATCGAATTCCTTTCCCCGGAAGCGGTCGACTTCGACGAGAAGGCGCTTTTCGAGAAGGTAAGCAAGAATCTGCATCCGTCGGTGACGAAGTTCGGCGCCCCAGGCCGGACCTCGCTGCGGGAATTCCTCAGCCGCGGCGGCGTTCGCAGCATGCTCGGCACCGCGATGCAGGGCAGCCCGGTGGTGTCGAACGACCTGCTCAGCCCACACGGAGCGCACCGCGACGCGGTACAGCTCTCGGCGCGGCCGACGAAGGTCGAATACCTCGGCACGATCCCCGGCGACAGCGAACTGCGGTTCAACGATTCCGCGGTGAGCGGCGGAAGCACCACCGTCTCGTCCAAATACGGCGGCGAGGTGAACGCGATTTTCGGCGGCGGGTCGTACGTTCCCGGCTCGGTCGGCGGAGTCGCCGGGGTCAGCGGCAGCTACTCCCGCAAGGTCAGCCAACAGTCCACAAGCGGCACGAGCTTCACCAACAAGTCCACAGTGAACGCGAAGGGCGACATCGGCCTGTACAAGGTGACTGTCGATCTCGAAGTCACCACCTCAACCGGGGAAACGACGACCGTCCAGGCCACTTCGTACACGCGAATGGGCCTGCCCGAAGCGAAAGCCCAGGGACTTCCGGTTCCGAAACACACTCCGGCGAAGTTCAAGGACGTCGGCGCGCGCTACGAACCGCCCTATCTCGCCGCGGCCGTGGCGGCGGGCACTGCCCGGCCCGGCTCGTTCGAACCGGCGACCCGCGTTCAGCCACAGATCGAGAACGCGCTGCGAAACCTGCCGGGAGCGGGCAAATTCCTGCCCCGCTGGGACAAATTCCAGAGCGACGACCAAGGCTCCAGCCGCGACGTCGCCGAACGGTTCGCGAACCTGCGGAAGATCACGTCCACGTTCTCGGTCGCCTCGCTCCGGGGCAAAATGGACAGTCTCTTCACCCAAGGCGTTTCCACGCAACTGAAGCGGCGCGGGCTCTTCACCGACGAATACCTCAACGTGACAGTGAAGGCGAAGCCAGGGCCGGGCAGGCACCTCGGTCAGGCCGACGGCCGCTCGGTCAAGAACAGCAACGAAACGAGCCCCTCGCTGACCAGCGCGACCACCACCGAACGAGGCTGGTCGGTCGGTCTCGAGGGCCGGGTGATCATTCCCGGGGCGACGACGGTCGCGAACCTCGGGGTCAGCCCCACGGTGAGCCCGTTGCAGTATTCGGACACCCGGACGTGGAAGAACTCCGGCGGCCCGACTGTGACCACGACGACCGGCAAGGGCGGCAGCCCGGATTCGCAGGTGTTCGAGCACGACGTCGAGTTCGAGGTCGAAATCACCAGCTACACCCGCCACCGGCCGTGGGTGCGGCGGCTGACGCCCGGATCGCCGTTCCGGGTCGCGCCGAAGGTGTCCACTGTGGCCAGAACCGGCGACCCGGACCTGCCGAAAATCCAGGGCAAGGTCGATCTGTGGCTCAACGACGGGGCCGCGCTGACCAAGGACCCGGCGGAGTTCAAGCCGGGCAGGCCGGGCGTCGTCGCGATGCCGCCGAACGCCACCCCGAGCATCGACGACCTGCTGACCCAGCAGCAGGACCAGCCGACGCCGAAGTTCCTGCACGTGGAAGCGTTCGCCAACACCGAGGCGCTGCGGGACGAGGCATTGCGCCAGCTTCAGCGCGCGGCCGGCGGCGACGCGGTGCTCGGCCTCCCCGGCAGCGAAGCGCGGGCTCGCGTGGACCGGATGTTCTCGCCGGAGAACTTCCGCGGCCTCACGCCGAAACTGCTCAAGCAGGGCGGGACGGCGAACGGTTTCCGTTACGAACGCCGCGTCGCCGACCGGGTCGGCGGCCTGGGCATGGGCATTTCGCTGAGCAATCCGAAGCTCGTCGCGGTTTCGGCAACCGGCGGCGGCGACCGGACGTATTCCGGCGGGTCGAAAGCCAGTTACGAAGACACGCGGAAACAATCCGTCGAAGCGAACGTGCAACTCGGCGTCACCGTGCGGCCGGCCGGCAGCGATGCGCACGGCCAAGGCCAGCTTTTCGGCACCGCGAAATGGAGTCCCTGGCAGCGCAGCTCCGGATCGTCGCACGAGATCACCGCGAGCATCGACCACACCAGCCGGTCCTCTTCGGACAGTCGCACCGTGCTGGTGCAGTACGACGCTAAGGTCCGGCTGATCGCGGAAAGCCGCCAGGAAGGCCTGGTCAACGGGTCGATTTCGCGAGCGGGCGCGGACGTCCTCCTGCCGGGTTCGGTCTACGTCGCGATGACCGAGGACGAGGCTCGCGCGGAAGGGTTGCTGCCGCCGGTCGAACCGCGTACGCCGGCGCCGGGCAAGCTTTCGGCTCCGCCGCTGGTCGGCGGCAAATCCAGTTCGCTCGGCTCCGCGGTGCTGGAGGACGCTCCCAACCTGACGAAACTCGTGCAGGAAGCCCGGCAGCGGCTCGGCGGGCTCGGCGACCGGCTGCTGCCGAAATCGGTGCTGGACGATTCGATGAACAACCTCCAGCGGACGCTCGACACCGCCTCCCCGGAAGCCGTCACGTCTCTTGTGGACAGTGCACTGGACGGCGGAGTGTCCTTGCTGGCCCAAGACCCGGGCGTGCTCTGGACCGACAATTACCAGCTGCTGCTCAAAGCGAAGATCCTCGACACGCGATTCCTCGACGTGAAGCACGACGGCAGCGAGGTCGACCACGTCGTCAACGCGACCCGGACGGACAAGAACAATTCCGGGCACGGTTCGTCGTACGGCGGTCAGGTCCGCGGCGCCGGCCGCGGGTTGTTCCAGGACAGCCAGCCCAAGGTCAGCGGCTACGACGGCGCGTACCTGGGCGCTTCCGGGACTCGCGCGAAGAGCGACCAGACCGTCGAGAACAAGGCCACGACCACGGCGTTGACCTCGTCCTCGAGCGGCCCGTCGGCGCGGTACCAGCACCAGGTCCAGTTCGAATTGGTCGTCGCCCGGGACGGGCGCACCTACCCGGTCGCTTCGCAGGAGGCGACCGTGACCTCGCGGTCGTCCGCGGACGACCACAAGATTTCCGGCGACGAGCAGTACCACACCAAGCTGTACGGATCGCGGACGACCGAACTCAGCGCCACCGAGTCCACTTCGGACCGGCTGGAAGCGTGGCAGCGGGAAGGTTTCGGCCCCCTGCCGAAGTCTTCGACCGTCGAGGGACTCCGCGGCGCGGCGGACGTGCGAGCCGGCGCCCTCCGCGCGCTGCGGCTGGCTGGCGCGGGCAACGGTCTCACCGGACCGGGCACCGGCGCGCACAACACGCTCACCTCCTCGATCACCAACGAGACGCTGCAAGCACATCTCCCGAACATGGTCGGCAAACCGTTCGCCACCCCGGATTTGCATTCCTCCGCGGTGACCGGCAGCAGCCACGCTTCGGTGAAGATCTACACCCGCGTGGTGAAGCCGGATCTGGTCGGATTGAGCGATTCGGTGAAACTGGAGCGTTCGGATCAATCCAGTTCCGCTTTCACCGGCGAGGCCAAGGAAACGGTCACCGGCGAGCAGCAAGGCAACCTCGGCACCGGCGGCATCACCGACCCGGGCCGGAACGCGCATTCCTGGGGCGGCCTCGACGTCCGCGGCCCGGTCGGGCAGAACGATCCGACGTCCAGCACCGCCGCGGCACAGCGGTCCGTGGTCGGCAAGGACAAGGGCCGGACCGGGCTGGTCGGCTTCGACGTCGAGTACCGGATCGTCGCGACGGTCGACGGCAAGACCGCGGCGGTGGAGGTCCGCGTGCCGCAGTCGTCGCGGACGCGGATGAGCGAACCGGATCTGGAGCAGGCGCTCGGCGGACCTTTGCCGGCCACGCTCGCCTCGGCGCAAGACGCGGTGAAGAAAGCCGCCGAGGATTGGCGCACTGCGGAAGAGGAGCTCGAAAAGGCACAGCGCGATTTCGACGACGCGTGGCTGTCCGAAAAGGACAACCTGCGCACGACGACCGACGGCGCGCGCGGCCTGAACCTCCCGGTCGACGGCGATCCGGTGCAGCACCTGCGGCAAGCGGTCCAGACGGCGCAGAACGAAGCCCGGGAAATCGGCCAAGCTCTGCGTGCGGGCAACGACGAAATCGCCCGGCTCGACGAACGCGATGAGCAGCTTCTCGCGCTGGCCCTCAGCGAGGAGCCGGGCTCCGCCGAGCAAAGCGATCTGGTCGCGAGGGCCTGGGACACCCAACGGCAGGTCCAGCAGATCCGGAACGAGCAGGCCGAACTGGTCCGGCAACGGCAGACCGCGCAGGACCGCGCCGCACAGCTCCTGGCCGTGCTGGACGAGTACCGCAACAATCACACCGACCACTCCGCACGGCAGGACGACGCGGCCAACCGGATCCAGGATGCCCGCGAGAAGGCGGACGAGGCTCTGCGGAAATGGTGGCAGGCAAAGTCCGAAGTGGACACCAAGATCACCGCGCATGCCTGGCCGCGTCCGGCGGAGAACACCCCGGAACAACACCGCGAGGGCACCGTCGAGGTGAACGACACAGTGTCCGGTTGGGACGCTGACACCGATCGGCCCTACCACTTCGACCCGGCGGAAATCCAGGTTCGCCAGATCACCGACAGCTCCGGCCGGGTTCGCGCAGTCTCGTTCCTCCCGGCGGACGAGCACACGGAAAGCGTTGAACGGGACTGGGTCGCCGACAATTCCCGTACGGTCAGCACGCTTCCGGAAGGCGCGACACCGGACAAGTTCGACCCGCTGGTGAAGCAGGCCAACGCCCACGGAGCCACTCCGGAACTTTCCGGCCGCCGGTTCGGCGAGTGGGCCGACAAGACCGCGGCGCCGTGGGACGACGACTCCCTCTTCGTCTTCGCCCACGGACGCGAGCAGTCGGTCAAGGTGACCCTGCTCGGCGGCCGCACGGTGCGGGTCGATGGCGACACGTTCGCCCGGATCGTCGCCCAAGCCGCACCGCTGGCCCAGGCTCATTCGGTCACGCTCATCGCGTGCAGCACCGGACAGACCGACGGCCCGGGCGGCCTGGCGCATGACTTCCAGCGCGCACTCGGCGAACTCGGCGGACCGTCCACAGTGCACGCACCGACCAAACCCACGTTGTTCGGCCGTGCTTCGGCGACGCTCGGCAAGGCGATCGGGGCGACGCACAGTTTCACCGCGGTCACCGACGGCGGCTATTTCCGCACCTTCGGCGATCCCGTTCGGTCCACTGCGGACACCGCGCCGCCCGCTGCGGAAAACCGCTACTCCTCGCCCGCGGAGCTGATGGCCGACCTGCGGCAGACCGCGGTCAACGGCCCGCCGCCGGCCCCGCTGCTGGGACCGGACCTGTTCGGCCTGTACCGCGCCCCCGAACCGCCGGAATTCCTGCGCGGCCACGATTTCCGCACTCTCACCGCCGGACAGGGCATCAGCTTCCTGGACCTGCTGGACCTCGCGAAGGGCTACCAGCTCGGCCGCGAGCACCTGGATCCCGCGAACCTGGACGACAATCGCGAGTGGACTCTCGAGAAGGAGCGGCCGGACGACCAGCTGTCCGCCTGGGCGCCCGGCGACGTCGAACCGCTCCCCAAAACCACGTCGACGCCGTTGCTGATGCACGCCATCTGGCTGGGCGGCCCGCTCAAGGACACCGGCACCATGCACGCCTTCCGCCGCAACTTCGGCGACGCGGCGGACCGGCTCGGCGACGGCATCGTCCCGGTGCTCTGGACGGACGTGCCGCGCTGGCAGACCGAACTGGCGCTGACCACCGCGGCCCCGGAGGAGGGCCCGGATCCGCTGCACGACGTCCGGGATCTGCTGCGCTGGGCGGCGGAACACCGGATCCAGCTGATCAATGTGGACGAAGTGTTCACCAGCGAGCACCCGATGCGGGCGCAGGAGTTCTACCTGTCCGAACTGGCCAAGCAGACCGGTCCGGGCTTCGCCGCGGCGAGCGACATCCTGCGGCTCGAGCTGATGCACCGGTTCGGCGGCCTCTACACCGACGGCGACAACGTCGTGCACGGGCTGGACGACGTCGTCCGCGCCGCCGAGTCCGCCGCCGGCTACGCGGTGCACCGCGTCGGCGGGAACATCGCGAACTCGGCGTTCACCATGGCGAAAGGACATCCGTTCGCGGCGTCCTATTTGGACCAGCTGCGGGAGAACTACGGGCGGACCCAAGCGAATCTGATGCCCCGCGAGGTCGACTCGCTCGGCCAGAACTTCTTCGCCACGCCGCTGGGCCGCGTGCACCGGCAGTCGGTGATGTACCGCTCGGGCCCGGTCGCACTGACCGAAACGGCCCGGCGGATCGGCCTGAACTCCGCGCTCGAACTGCCGGGCATGACGGAGATCCGGATGAACAGCGACCACAGCTGGCTCCTGCCGCCGCAGGGCGACCCGGCCCCGCTGGCGGACCGGATCGAGACTTTGGCGCTGACTCAGCGCGTGATCCAGACGCTGGTGCGCGGCCTGCACAACCGCGACGGCGACCTGCATCTGACCGCGGTCGAGCCCGCGGTGCGCCGGCACGCCGACCCGGATCTGGTGTGGCACGCGGCGTTGTCCTACCTCGCGGCCGACCCGGAGCTGTCCGCCCTCATCCGCACAGTCACCGACCGCAGCAGCTACACCGGCAAGGTGCACGACGTTCCGCTGCCGCCCGCGGCCCGCGCGCTGCTGACGATCGACGACAGCCGCGTGCACTACCACCTGGGCGAGGTCCAGCGCGCCGCCACCCTGCACGCCGCCGACGCGGTCTTGGTAGCGGATTCGCCCACCCCGCTGGAAAACTTGATCGACACTCTCCGCTCCGCGGAGGGCCCGGTCCCGCCCATCGAAGTCACCGGCACCGGCCCGGACGGCCGAGCGCACGCCACGGCGGCCGCACGAGAATTGGCCGGGAAGCTCGCCGACGCCCTGGGCACCGATGTACTGGACCGCGTGCCGGTGAAGATCCGAGTGTCCGAAGGAGACGGTCGCGTCTCGATTTCCTTCCGCCCGCCCGACGGACCCGCGATCGAGATGTCGACAAGCAGGCCAAGGGTGTACCGCGGCCTGGACGACGGCCCCGCACCCGCGACCCCTCGGCCCTGGACGCACAACGGCCGTACCGTAGGGACGCACTACGCACCGTCCGAAGTGTCCGTTCCTGATCGACAGTCTATTTTGTCCACCGATCCGGCGGCGGTCCGCGCTTTCACCGAGCAGCTGCGCACCAACGGCAGCGACCGTCCCGCCGACGCGGTCACCGTCCGGCTGTCGGCCGCCGAACACCCGACCGCGGACTTCCTGCTCGGCGACACCGCTGAAACGGGCCTTCTGCTCGAAGAATTGGTACGTACCGCCACGCACCGCTGGTGGTTCCGCCCGACCCCGCCCGCCGGGCCGATCGCCTTGAGCGACCGGGACGGCACCGCCAAGCTCCTCGGCTGGGTCCTCGCGGAACTCGGCCGCGGCGAATCGGCCGCTTCGCTCGCCGAGAACGTCGCAAGGCACGAACGCCCCGACCTGATCTGGGCCGCGGCCCGTGAACTGGCCGCGCTGTCCCCTGTCCACGCCGAGCAGCACGCCGCCCTCCACCTGCACGGCGTGACCGACACCCTGCTGGGCAAGCCGGACGCCTCCGCCGTGCTGTCCGACCTGGCCGAAGCGACCCGGGCCGGCGCGGACGTCGGCCGAATCGCCGAAGCCGTCGAGGTGCTGGACCGGCACGGCGCCCTTGATGCGCTCCTGAGCGCCCCCGGCGGCCGTTCCTTGCTGCTCGAAGAAATCGCCCGGATCGGCGACCGTCCGAGCCCTGACGGCTACGCCCGGTCCCTCGCCGCCGCTGTCCAGAATCTGGCCGCGAAGAACCTGTCCGCGGACGCGTTCCGCACCGCAGTACGCACCGCCCTCGACGGCCCGGCCAGGCGACCGGCCCCGCATCGGCTGAGCGTCGTCGGCCTGGGCTGGCTGGACCGCTGGCATACTGCCGCCGCCATCCGGAGATACCAGGCGGAGGAACGCGCGGCGTCCGCCCGCCAGGCCGCTGAACTGGCCGAACTGGCGGAAGGAGGCCCCCGCCATGGCTGAATCACCGGGCGCGAAGGAGGGACCGGCGATGTCCGAGGACCAGTGGGTGCTGCTGGTCGACCCGGCGTGGCAACCGGCGCCGACGACCGGCGGAACCGAGGTTCCGAGCCCGCCGCCGCGGGCCGTGGTGGGCGGCTGGCTCGCGCGCGCGGACGGCTCCGTCAGCCGCTTCGAGCCCAACCCGTCCTACGAACCGGCGGCACACGACTCCCCGACCGACCCGCTGGACGCCGTGCTCCGCCTGACCGCCCGCGGCGAGGCGGACTTCGACCAGCTTGCCGCCGTCTTCCGCGAGTCGGCCTTCGCCGTGGCCGTGGACACCGACGAATCCCCGCTCGTCGCGCCGTCGCCGGACAACATCCCGTGCCTGCTCGTCACCACGGCCCCGGCCCACCGCCGCCGAGTCCGCGCGGCCGGCTGGCGTCCGGCCGGTCCGCTCGACCTGCTTCGGCTGCTGAACGACCGCGACGGCGTCGACCTGCTCCTCAACCCCGGCTCGCCGGGCTGCCTCCGGCTGCTGGCCGACAGCGTCCGGGAGATCACGACCTGACCGGTCTGTCTCAATGACGCTGGCGTCTAATTCGTAGCGACCTCGCATCAGTTTCCGCCTGGCGCTTCCGGCTCCCCGACGCACCGCGACGCCGGTGCTCTCCCGGTTTTGTCGGTGGTGCGCGCGATGATGTCCCGGACAGCAGCCGACTTGGGGAGGGACGGCAATGCGAGTGTTGATGAGCGGTGAAGCAAGAGTCGAGTACGGGCATCTCTATGTCCGGACCCTGGCCGCACCTGCCATCCGGCCTGCCGTCGTTTCGGCGTACCCCGAGCCACTCGCCTCATCACGGCACCGACCGCACCGCCGAAGCACCCCGCTCACTGTCCACCGAAAGCCAGTCATTCCGAGTAGCGTGCAGCGCCAGCTGGAACCGGTTCGCCGCCCCCGTGCGGGCCATCAGGTTTTCCAGGTACCGGAACATCGTCCGCCTGCTCACGCCGAGCACCCGGGCGACCTGGTCGTCGCTGAGGCCCGCGGCGAGCAGCGCGAGCAACCGGCGTTCGCTGGGCCGGATCTCGGGGCCGGAGGCGTCCGCGGCGAGGCCCAGCGGCAGCGCGACCTGCCAGCACATGTCGAACAGCCCGGCCAGCGCGTCGAACAGGCCGCACGAGCGGATCAGCAGCACGGTGCGGTCCGCGCCGGACAGGGCCGCGCAGTCGTCCACGATCAGGAGTTTCACCGGGACCTCGGGCAGCACCCGCGCCTCCTCCCCGCTTTTCCCGCAGGGCAGGATGTTCTCCGCGACGTACTCGGGCCGCTCCAGCGCGAGCCTTCCGTAGACGGCGCGGTAGCGGACGCCGCGGGCCAGGTTCTCGAGTTCGATCTCGTTGGCGTCCGCGTCGGCGTAGTACGGCGGCGAGTCCAGCCCCCGGACCTCCGTCCGCGCCGAGCGCTCCAGTTGCCGCACCCGTTCGGCGGCAGTGGTTCCGCTGACCACCTCGATCATCGGGTCGGCGTCGCAGCGCGCCGAGTGCCTGCGGTACTGCTCGTACAGCCGCGTCATCGCCGCCCGGGCTCCGGCCAGTTCGGCCTCCCGTTGCCTGGTCAGCACCTCCAGCACCGGTTCCGGCCGCAGCGCGGACATCGGCGAACCCGGTCCGTCGACCCGGCCGGCCAGTCCGATCCCGGCCAGCACCCCCAGCACCCGGCGCACCTCGGCGGGGTCGCGGCCGGTGTCGTCCGCCAGCCGGTCCGGCGGAACCGGGCCCGACGAAAGTAGGTCGAGATAGATTTCTGCTTCGTCCGCTTTGAGCCCGAGCGTCAGGAGATGGCCGATTGCTTCGGGAACCATTCGGACGCACCTCCACCGGGCTGGCCGACACCATTGCGCCACTGGCACCAGCGCGTCACCGCCAGGGCTGAACGAACTGTAGACAACGGGGCACCGAATGGCCCGACGCCGTTCGCAGGAAATTCCCTGGGAGGGATCGTGTCCCGTTCAGCCCGAAGAATCCTTGCCATGGCCGGTTTCGCGGCCTTGGCCCTGACCGCCCCGGCCCTGACCGCCCCGGCCCTGCCCGCCGTGGCCGCGCCCGCCGCGGCGCATCCGACCGCCCGCGTGTGCGCCGAGAAGGCGAAGCCCGGCATGGTCACGTGTTTCGCCGAACGCCAGACCGACACCATGCGCGCGCTGCTCTCCCCAGGCGCGCTGCCCAGCGGGTTCGGCCCCGCGGACCTGCGCTCCGCCTACAACCTCACCGCCGCGGGCAGCTCCTCGGCCACGGTGGCCATCGTCGACTCCAACGACGACCCGAACGCTGAATCGGACCTCGCGAGCTACCGCTCCACCTACGGGCTCCCGCCCTGCACCACCGCGAACGGCTGTTTCAAGAAGGTGAACCAAAACGGGCAGGCCAGCCCGCTTCCGTCCGCCGATTCCGGCTGGGCCGGCGAAATCTCGCTCGACGTCGACATGGTTTCGGCGATCTGCCCGAATTGCCACATTCTGCTCGTCGAAGCGAATCAGCCGAGCATGGCCGATCTCGGCACCGCGGTGAACACCGCCGTGTCGATGGGCGCGAAGTACGTTTCCAACAGCTACGGCGGCGGCGAGGACGGCTCCGAACCTTCCTCCGACTCGAGCTATTTCCACCACCCGGGCGTCGCGATCACCGCGAGCACCGGCGACAGCGGCTACGGCATCAGCTACCCGGCCTCGTCGCAGTACGTGACCGCGGTCGGCGGCACCTCGCTGACCCGCAACAGCAGCGCCCGCGGCTGGGGCGAAACCGCGTGGAGCGGCGCGGGCAGCGGCTGCTCGGGCTACGTGGCCAAGCCCGCGTTCCAGAACGTGACGACCGGCTGCGGCAAGCGCGCGGTCGCCGACGTCTCGGCCGTGGCCGACCCGCAGACCGGCGTGGCGGTGTACCAGACCTACGGCGGCAGCGGCTGGGCCGTGTACGGCGGCACCAGCGCGTCCGCCCCGATCATCGCGTCCGTGTACGCCCTCGCCGGCACGCCCGGCGCGTCCGACACTCCCGCCGCCTATCCGTACTCGCACACCGGCAACCTCAACGACGTGACCTCCGGCAGCAACGGCAGCTGCTCGTCCTCGGTGCAGTGCAACGCCGGCCCGGGCTGGGACGGCCCCACCGGTCTCGGCACGCCGAACGGCACCGCGGCGTTCACCGCGGGCGCCCCGAGCGGCGGCGTCACCGCGAACAACCCGGGCAGCCAGAACGGCGTCGTCGGCACCGCGGCGAAGCTGCAGCTGTCCGCGTCCGGCGGCAGCGGCGGCTACACCTGGACCGCCACCGGCCTGCCCGCCGGTCTGTCGATCAGCTCCGGCGGCCTGATCTCCGGCACGCCGACCACCGCGGGCACGTACTCGGTGACCGCGACCGCCAAGGACTCCTCCGGCGCCACCGGCTCCACCACGTTCGGCTGGACGATCGCCCCGCCCGGCGGCGGCTCCTGCACCGGGCAGAAACTGGGCAACCCCGGCTTCGAGAACGGCACCAGCCCGTGGACCGCGTCCGCCGGAGTGGTCAGCACGTCGTCCAACGGCGAACCCCCGCACAGCGGCACCTACCTCGCCTACCTGGACGGCTACGGCAGCGCGCACACCGACACTGTCTCGCAGTCGGTCAGCATCCCCGCCGGCTGCCACGCCACGCTGAGCTACTACATGCACGTCGACACCGCCGAGACGACCGCCTCGACGGCCTACGACAAGCTGACCGTCAAGGCCGGTTCGACCACGCTCGCCACGTACTCGAACCTGAACCAGGCCAACGGATACCAGCTGCGCACCGTTGACATGTCAGCCTACGCGGGCCAGACCGTGACGCTGACCTTCACCGGCACCGAGGACTCGAGCCTGCAGACCTCGTTCTGCCTCGACGACACGGCGCTGACCGTGAGCTGAAACCGAACGCGAGGAAGGCCGTCCCGTCCGCGGGGCGGCCTTTCCTTGCTGCGCGGGGAATCAACCCTCGGATTCAGCTCAATCCTTCACCGCAAGCACATCCAGCCCCAACGACGTGCACTGATGACGCACCGCGTCGTCGTCTCGCCGCGACACGGCTGCCGGTGGTCGTGCGTTCGCTGGTCAAGGATCGGAGCGCGTCGACGCGGGTGGTTCCCGGCAGTGCGGTACGGCCGGGCCGCGCAGGGGTGAGGGCGGGACAGATGAACGTGCTGGGCCGGTCGGTGTAGTACCCGATGCCCGGACCACAGCAGGGTCAGGCCGTGGCCGGTCAGGGTCGGGTCGACGTCGCGAGGACAGTCCGCTTCGAGGATCAGCCCTTTCCAGCGCACTTGTCGGGCCGAGGCTGGCGAAACAGGGCAGCGATTCCTTGGCGCGCAAGGATTTTCGCGCGCCAAGGAATCAGCGGCGAAGCTCCTCCACGGCGCGGCTCGGAACATCGGGCACACCCCGGAGAGCGAGACGAGGTGCAGCAGCGGTTTTGCATGGAAGTACGCGAACTACGAGGGAACGGGATTCACGCACGCGGCCTGCGGCGATTTGCACGAGATCCCGGACGGCTTCACCAGCAGCCGGTCGTGGATGAGCAACCACACGCACCACTACCGGACGTCGTTCTGGGGCAAGGGATACCCCTGCCTGTCCCCCTCGCCGCAGGCGTACTACGCCGAGCCGCACGGGACTGGCACGCCGTCTGCTACCTCTCCACCGACTGCTGACCGCTCAGTCACGCATCGAGCACCTCGGCCAAGGTCGGCAACGAAGGATGCGCACCGTGCCGCGTCACGACCACGGCGGCCACTTTCGCCGCGAAACCGCAGGCCGCGACTACCTCCGCAGTTGTCGGTCCACCGGGGATCTCGGCCAGCCGCGCAGCAAGCGCGCCGACGAACGAATCTCCCGCGGCCGTGGTGTCCACCGCTCGTACGGCGACCGCCGGGACGTGCGCGGACGACGACGCGTCGAGGACGGCGCATCCCTCGGCTCCCAGGGTCACGATCACCCACCGGCAGCCCGCGGCGAACAGCTCGGCACCGCCCCGGCGCAACCTGGTGCTGTCGAAGGGATCCTGGCCGGTGAGCTGGCGGAACTCGATTTCGTTCGACACCACCACATCGCTGAACGGCAGCAGCTTCGCGGCGACGTCGTCCGCGGGCGCGGTGTTGAGCACCGTCAGGACGCCACGTTCGCGAGCAGCCGCGAAAGCGCGTTCCGTCGCGTCTGCCGCCGCCTCCAGCTGGCCCACGACTACCCGCAGGCCGGGCAGTTCCCTGATCGCGGCTTCGGCCGCCGCGGCGGGAATGTCGGCGTTCGCCCCGGCCACGACGACGATCGAGTTGACGCCCTCCGCGTCGACGGTGATCGCGGCCCGGCCGGTGGGCAGCGGCGACCGGCGCACCCGGGTCACGTCCGCGCCCTCGGCCATCAGGGCTTTCAGGTACTCGTCGCCGTCCTCGTCCTGGCCGACGCAGCCGAGCACGGCGACGTCCGCGCCGAGCCGGGCGGCGGCGACCGCTTGGTTGCCGCCTTTCCCGCCCAGTTCCCGGCTCGCCGAGAAGCCCATGAGGGTCTCCCCCGGCTGGGGAATGCGCGGCGCCTGGACGATGTGGTCGACGTTCAGCGACGCGACTACCGCCACTGCCGGGCTCATGCGGTCAGCCATCGCGCCGGAACGTCCCGCATCAGCCGGGCCACGGCGTCGGCCGGCACGCCTTCGGCTTCGAGCAGATCGGCGAAAATCGTCGGCACGAACACGAGCCCGTTCCCGCCGTTGTGCGTCCACATCTGTTTCAGGAACAGGTCGTGCGACAGCATGATCTGGTCCCCGAAGCCCTCGTGCACCCACCGGGCGACGGCGTGCGCGGTCTGGGAGACCGTCGGCGCCACGCCCTCGCCGGGGAACGAGATGTCGAGGCCGATCATGTCGAACTCCAGCAGCACGCCGCGTTCGAGCAGCTCGCGCTGGTAGCCCGGGTCGTCGCCGGACGGATCGCTGTGCGCCAGCGCCACTTTCGAAGGCAGCGCACCGCATTCGTCCAGCACCAGGTCGAGCACCTCGTGCCCGCGGCGCTGCCAGCCCGGCATGTGGATGTTGAGCCCGACCTTCGGCCGTGCCGCCTGCGCGAGCGCCGCGGCCCGCAAGGAAGCCCGCTCCCCTTCGGTGAAAAGCGGGGAGACGCCGACCTCGCCGATGACGCCAGCGCGGATCCCCGTTTCGCCGACGCCCTCGTCCAATTCGGAGAGAATGCGCGCGGTCTGCGCTTCGACCGCGACCGCGGTGATGCGCTCGCCCTCGAACTTCTCCAGGTACGCACCGGTGCCCATGATGACGTTGACGCCGGTCGCCTCAGCCACCGCGGCCAGCGCCCGCGGATCCCGGCCGATCGCCGCGCTGCCGGTCGCGTCGACCACCGTGCCGCCGCCGGCCGCGGCGAACGCGGCCACCTCGCGTACGACGCTCGCATGGTCTTTCGCCGCCACGTTGTCCGCGCAGCAGTACGGATCCTGGCGCAGCAGGAACTGCCAGCCCGGCCCCACTTCCGCCTCGACGAGCCGTCGCGTGGAGGCGTAGGACGGTTCGGCGACCGCGGAGGACAGGTCGTTGAAGAGGTGTTCGTGCGGCAGCACCACCCCGAGGTCCGCCGCGTCGACCGGGCCGAGGACGCCGCGCACCTCAGCCACGACGCACCTCGGCCGGCTGGGCGAGGACCGCGGGTTCGGCGGTGTGCCGGGACGGGATCATCGCGATCGCCGCGGCCGCCAGCGCCACGAAAGCGCCGATGACGGTGACCAGGTGCAGGCTGGAACCCGCCGCGGGTGCGATGACCTCGAGCAGCAGCGACCCGATGAGCTGGCCGGCCGTGGAGGCCAGCCCCAGCAGCAGAAGCCCCAGACCGCGCACCAGCAAGGCCATCAGCGCGATCGACAGGAGGCCGAGCGGCCCGCCGAAGTACATCCACCACGTGCCCGGCAGAGCGAAGTGCGCGCCCGCGGCGGCCATCCGCACGACGTACACGAGGCCGAGCGCGGCGAAGCCGATCAGGAAGTTCCACGTGATGGAGATGAACATCGAGCCGGACAGCAGGCCGATCTCGGAGTTGCCCGCGGGCTGCCAGCCGGCCAGCAGGCCGCCGACGAACGGCATGATCGCCAGCGCGATCATGTGCGGGGCCGACCAGTTCGGGGAGACGACGAGCACCGTGGCGCAGATCGCCAGGATCGCCCCGGCGACGCGCGGCGCGCTCATCGCCTGCTTGAACGGGACGCCGATGCCGAGCCGGTCGCACACCACGCCGGAGATGACCATGCCGGAGATCAGCGAGGTCTGGAAGATCGCCACCCCGAGGAAGCCCACCGTCACGCCTTCGGAGAGCACGATCACCGCGCCGCACAGCCCGGCGAAGAAGTTCCATCGCGGGATCTCTCCGCGCACCAGCTGACCCGGCAGCCGGAAGAACGCGGTGCGCGTCCGGGCCCGCGCCAGCACGATGACCAGCATCAGCACCAGTCCGGTGCCGAAGGACACCAGCGCGGCGGCGTGCCCGTCGCCGAGCGCGGTGCCGAGATGCCCGTTGACCAGCGACTGCAACGGGCCGAGCATCCCGGCGAAGACGGTCGCGATCGTCAGCACGACGACCGAGGTCGCGCGGCGGGTGGGTGACGTACTCATCGAATCCTCCTTGATCCCGAGTGCGCGCGGCTCAGATTTCGCGTCCGGCGAGCCAGGTCAGCGCCTGCGCGAAGAGCTTGCGGTAGCCGTCCCAGCCCATGAACTCCTCCGGAGCCCAGTGCGGGGAGATGTCCGAGGTGAACGCGAGGGTGCGCCCCTTGCCGACCTGGCGCGCGGCCAGCATGACGTCGCCCTCGACGGTGGCCAGCAGCTCGGCGTCCGGCTTCAGCGTGGTGTGCTGGTAGCCCAGCAGGATCGGCCATTCCCGGTCCAGCCCCGCGACCACCGGGTGGCCGGGCTGCACGACCTGGGCGCGGACGCCCTCCGGAGCCTCGACGCGGTCGTCGAACGGGTCGAGGTCGACCGGGAGGATCTCCTCGATCGGCGTCCGGTGGTAGTTCGCCTTGCCCTCGAAGCCCTGGAAGCTCAGGTAGCCGCCGGCCATCATCAGCCCGCCGCCGCCGTGCACCCACTCGCGCAGCAGCTTCAGCCGGTTGGGCGTCGGACGGCCGCGGGTGAACGTGTCCGGGTGCAGCAGCAGCGTGTTGGACCCGACGTCGGAGAGCAGCACGACGTCGTAGGCGCCGAGTTCCTCCAGCGTCTGCGGGAATTTCTCGGCCACGTCGTGCGAGCGCAGGTGAGTCGCCTCGACCCCTTCCGCCGCCAGCGCCGCCAGCAGCCGCTCGCATCCGATCTCCACCTGCGTGTGCGCGAACGGGTCGTATCCCTTGTGGTCGATCGTCGCACTGACCCACGACTCCCCGGCTAGCAGGACCTTGACCATCGACGACTCCTTCGGGCGAAAGCGGCTTAGCGTGTGTTGCGCAATATAGCGCAACACGGCCAATATAGGATGCGGTTGCAGTCGCCGTCAACGCTCAACGGGGAGGAGCCGGATGTCGCTGGCGAAGGTGGCCCGAGAGGCCGGAGTGGCCGTTTCGACGGTGTCGAGGTACGTCCGGGGGGAGCTGCACGTCGCTTCCGAGACGGCCCGGCGCATCGACGCCGCGCTGTCGGCCGAAGGGCATCCGCCGGTCCGGAAACAGGTGGCCGGGCTCAGTCTCGGGCTGGTGGTCCCGTCGCTGGACAACCCGTATTTCTCGACGCTGGCGGACGCGGTGGCCGACGCCGCGGCGGCGGACGGCATCGACGTGTTCACCGCCCTCACCGGTTCGTCGCCGTCGCGGGAGCGCGCCAGCGTCGAGCGCCTGATGCGGGTGCCGGACGTGGGCGGGCTGATCTACCTGGGGATGAACAGCACCAACGAAGCCTTCGCGGGCAGGCTGGCCGGCGATTTCCCGGTGGTCTTCCTCGACGAGTACGTCGAGGCCGCCGGGCCGCGGATAGCGCACGTCACCGCCAACAGCTTCGGCGGCGCCTACCAGGCGACCACCCACCTGATCTCCCAGGGCCACCGGCTCATCGCCCACGTCGGCGGCCCGGCCGGGCTGCGCACGGCCGACCAGCGCGAGGCCGGCTACCGGGCGGCATTGAAGGCGCACGGGATCGAGGCGGACGAATCCATGATCGTGCGCGGCACCTTCAGCTCGGCCTTCGGCATGAACTTCTTCGCGCACATGGCGGCGGCGAACGCGGCGCCGACGGCAGTGTTCACCGCCAGCGACATCGCCGCGGTAGGCCTGCTCGAAGCGGCGCGCCGCGCGGGGGTTTCGGTGCCGGGAGACCTGTCGGTGATCGGCTGCGACGGCATCACGCTCGGCGAATGGACGTCGCCGAGGCTGACCACCGTCGCGCAGCCGACCGAGCAGATGGCCCGCAAAGCGGTCGACGAGGTCACCCGGCTCGCGGCCGGCGAAAGCCCCGCGGACCACGTGCTTTCCATGCAACTCGTCGTCCGCGAATCGACCCGGGAGTACTCCGGATGAGCACCGAAGCCCTCGAACTGCTGCGCGACCTGGTGCGGCAGGACACCACGTCCGGCGACAACGCCGCGCAGGCCGCCGCCCAGGAACTGGCCGTCTCCTACGCCACCGCCACCGCGGGCGTGCGCGTGCGGCAGCGCTCCTCCTCCGGGCGGCCGTGGGTGCTGCTCGGCACCGGTTCGGGCGACGGACCGCTGTTCGTGTGCCACATCGACACCGTCCCGGTCGGCTCCCCCGAACTGTGGGAACGCGCCCCGTTCTCCGCGGACGCCGACGAGAAGTTCCTCCACGGCCGCGGCAGCGTCGACATGAAGGGCGGGCTGGTCGCCGCGGTGGAAGCGTTGCGCAACGCCGCGGAAGCCGGTGCGGACGCGCAGGTCCTCCTCACCAGCGACGAAGAAATCGGCTGCCGGGGCGCGGCCGAGGCGGCGACGTCGCTGGAGCTGACGCCGCGGATCGTCGTGGTGCCGGAAGCGACCCGGAACCGCGTCTCGCTCGGCCACCGCGGAGCGACGTGGCTGCGTCTCGCCGCGGCGGGCAAGGCCGCGCACGGGTCCACGCCCCAGCTCGGCCGCAACGCGATCCAGCTGCTCGCCGACCGGGCCCTCGGCGCGCTCGGTTCGCTTCCGCTGTCCACTGAGGACTATCTGGGCGCGGAGACCGTCAACGTCGGCACCTTCGAGGGCGGAACCGCGACGAACATCGTTCCGGCGTCGGCGGTTCTGACGCTGGATGTCCGCACGGTGGACGGCGGCGCGCCCGCGATCGCCTGGGCCTCGTCGCTCGATCCGGCCATCAGCGCGGAGGTGGAACTCGATCTGCCCGCTGTCCGGACCCCGCGCGTGCCGGAACTCCTCGGCACCTACCCGGCGGCCCCGGCCGCGACGTATTTCACCGACGCCTCGGCGCTGGCCGGATCGGTGTCCGGAGCGCCGGTCGTGATCTGGGGGCCTGGAGAACCGCGCGAAATGCACGCGGCGAATGAGAAGCTGGAATTGGAGTCGTGGCGGGAGGCTTTACGCAACTATCGCGAACTGGTGCTGGCTGCGGCTCGCTGATCGTCTTCCGCGGGCAGTTCACGGTGCCGCCGCTCGCCGCGAGAGCTGCCCGCGGCAAACGACAAACCGGACCTGCAGTCGTGACGGGAGGCGTTGCGCCACTCCCGCGAACTACTGCAGGTCGCTCGCTGACAGTCCCCAGCGCCTCCACCCACCGCGAGAATTCCCCGCGACAAACGACAAACCGGAACTGCAATCCTGGCAGGAGGCATTGCGCAACTACCGCGAACTACCGCTGAGCGCCTTCCCACGCAGGCAGTCCACGGCACCACCACCCGCCGCGAGAGCTGCCCGCGGCAGACGACAAACCGGGCCTGCAGTCGTGACGGGAGGCGTTGCGCCACCCGCAAACTGGTGCTGGCCGCCGCTCGCTGACCTTCCCGCCGCCGGTAATCCACCAGTCCCGCCGCGAGGGTTGCGTGGCGAGGCATCCCGCCGTCCGGCCGCGCGGCACCCCGCTCAGGTGCGCGACCTGAGCGGGCCGAACTGCGCCCGGTCACCGCAGCGGGTCGTATGCTTGAAGGTCGATTCCCGGGTCGGCCTCGCGGGCCAGCCGGGCCGCGATCGAACCCGCGTACGGTCCCATCGTCAGGCCCGACGCGCCGAGTCCGTTGGCCACCACCAGGCCCTTGACCTGCGGCACCTTGCCGAGCAACGGGCGGATGTCCGGTCCGGCGGGGCGGAACCCGACCCGGGTCTCCACGTACGTCGCGTCCGCCAGCCCGGGCGCCACCGACAACGCCTCGGACAGCACCTCCGCGAGCCCGGCCGCGGTGACCCGGTTGTCGAAGCCTGCCCCGTCCTCCCGCGTCGCGCCGACGACGATCCGCGAATCGTCGAACGCCAGCAGGTAGTGGCGCGACTGCGGCAACACCACCGGCCACCGCGAGGTTTCCGTACCCGGCAACCGGAGGTGGACGATCTGCCCGCGCTGGGGTTCGACCCGCACCTCGACCCCGAGCGGTCCCAGCAACGCGGGCGACCAGGCCCCGGCCGCGGCGATCACCGCGTCCGCGCCGACGAGCTCCTCGCCCACCAGCACCCCGCGCACCCGCTCGTCCGCGACGATCGACGCCGTGCCCTCGACAATCCGCGCGCCATGCCGCACCGCCGCCCGCCGCATCGCGTCGCGGACCAGCCGTCCGTCCAGCCGAGCCGCGCCCGGAATGTGGATAGCCGGGCCGTCGTGCGCGAGAGGCGGGAACAGTTCCTGTGCCTGGCGGCCGTCGATGAGCTCGACGTCCCCCGCCAGCGGCGCTGCCTTCGCCCGATCCGCCACTCGCTGAAACGCTTGCGCCGCTTCGCTTTCCGACACCAGCCGCAGCGAACCGACCCTCCGGTAGCCGAGATCGGTCTCGCCGTCCTCGGCCAGCGCCGCCCGCAGGTCCTCGTAGTACTCCGCCCCGCCGGCCGCCATCCGGTACCAGTCCGGATCGTCCACCGCGGACGACCACGGGCAGATGATGCCCGCACCCGCCGACGTCGCCCGGCCGCTCGCCGCCCCGTCGACCAGCACTGTGTCCACTCCGGCCCGGGCCAGTTCGTACCCGGCTGCCGCACCGACGATCCCGCCGCCGACCACGATCACGCGCATTTCGCCCCGCTCCTTCACCGCTGACTGTTTTCCGCTCACCGCACATCCGCCGCTGCATCCACGGCGCGAGCAGCAACCCGACGCCCGCCGCCATCACCGCCGCACCCACCCCGGAGTTCCCCACACGCCCCGCGCCCGCAGACCCGGGGCCACGCGAGCCGAGAGATCGCAGCCAGGACCCGCATAGCCCGGCCGTGCCTGGGTATCCCCCGGGAGAACCGCAGTTTCCCGGCGACGGTCAGGAGGACTCCATGCTGGCATTGCTCGGTCTGCTTCTGGTGATCTGGCTGGTGTGCATCGTGCTCGGGGTGGTGATCAAGGGCCTGTTCTGGCTCGTCGTCGTGGGCGCGGTGCTGTTCCTGGCGACCGCCGCGGTCGGGTTCGTCAAGCGGGAGGCGCTCGGGCGGGGGCGCTGACCGGTTGAAACCTGTCCCGGGCGAGACGATCGCAACACCCGCGGGCGGCCGGCGCGGCTTAGGCTGAGGGGCATGGCCGACCCGACACCGCAGACTCCGCAGGAAGCGTTCGACCTGCTGATGGCAGGCAACCACCGCTTCGTCACCAGCGCCCCGGAGCATCCCAACCAGGACGCCGCCCGCCGCGCCGCGATCGCGCCCAACCAGCAGCCGTTCGCGGTGCTGTTCGGCTGCTCCGACTCCCGCCTCGCCGCCGAGATCATCTTCGACCGCGGGCTCGGCGACCTGTTCGTCGTGCGCACCGCGGGCCAGGTGATCGGCGGCGAGGTGCTCGGCAGCATCGAATACGGCGTCGACCTGCTGAACTGTCCCCTGGTCGTCGTGCTCGGCCACGACTCGTGCGGTGCCGTCGGCGCGGCCACCGCGGCGCTCGAGGACGGGCTCGCGCCGATCGGGTACGTCCGGGACGTCGTCGAGAAGGTGACGCCCAGCGTCCTCGCCGCCCGGGCCGCCGGGCGGGTCGAACCGCACGAGATTCTCGCCGAGCACGTCAAGCACACCGTCGACCTGCTGCTCGACCGGTCCCGCGTGCTCGCTGACCGCGTCGCCGAGGGGCGCGCCGCGGTGGTCGGCCTCCGCTACCGGCTGGCCGACGGCAGTGCCGAGGTGGTCGCCGCGCACGGCATCGACGTGCCCGCCGCCAGCTCGGTGGCCTGAACCGGTCCTCGAGGGGACCCCTGAAGGGAATCAGGGTCCCCCTCGCGGACCGGCTTCCCGGATCGCGCGTTCCAGCAGGGCGAGCGCCCGTTCGATGTCCTTGCGGTCGGCCTCGTCCAGCCCGGCCAGGAGCGCTTCCTCCCGGGCCAGGTGTCCTTCGAGGACCTGGTCGACGAGCTTGCGGCCGGCGGCGGTCAGTTCGGCGTAGCTGACCCGGCGGTCGGCGCGGTGGTCGCGGCGGCGGATCAGCCCGTCGCGTTCGAGCGCGTCCAGCCGCCCGGTGAGGGCGCCCGAGGTGACGAGCGCGGAGGCCGCCAGCTCCGACGGCGTCTTCCGGTAGGGCCGCCCGGCCCGGCGCAGGTTGCACAGGAGGTCGAACTCGCCCGGGGTCAGGCCGTACGGGGCCAGGTAGCCGCGGAGGCCGCCCGCGGCGAGGTCGGCGATCCGCCGGACCCGGCCGAAGATCGCGATCGGCGAGGCGTCCAGGTCCGGGCGCTGCCGGGCCCAGTCCGCCACCACCTGGTCGACCGGGTCCATCGGCATCGGCTCCTTGTTCCGCGGCATGCGGACGGAGCCTATCCGGATCCGTCCTAGCGGGATCGCACCGAGGGCTGATCGGCCGCTGCGGATTCGTTCGCCGCCGGAGCGCGGCCGAGCAGCAGGACGAGCGCACCGAGCAGCGTGAGCAGCTGCGTCGCGGCGAGCAGCGCGTACCCGGCGGCGAATCCGTGGTCGCCGCCCGCGGCGATCGCCACGCCCATCAGCGTCGGAAGCAGCGCGGACACGAGATTGCCGACTCCGTTGACCAGGCCGTAAGCGCTGCCGACGGTGCCCGCGGGAGCGTATTGCTGCACCAAGGTCGGGATCGCCGGTCCCTGCAGGCCCCAGAACGCGTTGGCGAGGATGAGCGTCGCCGCGGCGAGCCAGCGCGAATCCGCGAAGGTCGCGGTCGTCGCGCACACCGCGGTTCCGACGCTGCCGACCACCAGCACGAGCGGCGCCCGGCGGCCCGGCATCCGGTCGAGGAGCCATCCGCCGAGGAACCCGGACCCGAGGCTGACCACGAACGGCAGCGCCGACAACGCGCTCATCTGCGCGAGCGAGAAATGCCGCGCCTGAAGCAAATACGACGGAAGCCACGAGGTGCTGCCCCACAGATACCCGAGGGTGGCCACCTCGATCAGCAGGATCCAGCCCAGTTTGGGCGTGCGCAGCGCCCCGGCGAACCGCCGCGACGCCGGCTGCCGCGTGGCGGTCCGGTGCCGCGAGGCCCGGACGAACAGGGCGACCAGCGGCAGCCCGACCACGAGGTTGAGGGCCGCGAGCAGGAGGAACGAACCGTGCCAGCCGAAGCGCACCAAGGCGAAAGTGATCACCGGGATGCCCAGCGCGGTGCCCAGGGAGACGCCCATCGAGCTGACCGCGTTGGGTTTGCCCCAGGCGCCTTCGGCGAAATTGTCCTTGACGTACATGGTTTTCAGCGAGAACAACGGTCCCTCGCTGGCCCCGAGCAGGAACCGCAGCGTCAGCAGCAGCATCGCGCTCCCGGCGTACGGGGACGCGAGAGTGAACAACGCCCAGCACCCCAGGCTGACGAGCAACCCGCGCCGCACCCCGAAAACCGCTTCGTACCACGGCGTGATCAGCATGGCCGCGATTCCGTAGCCAGCCAGGAAAAGCGTCATCAACGCGCCCTGCGCGGCCCGGTTGCCTTGAATGCCGAAATGCCCGGCGAAGGCGGGGTCGGTGATCAGCACGGACACGTTGACCCGGTCCAGGTAGGAGATCGCCACGACCGCCAGCAGCGCCAGCACGCCCAGCCACGCGGTCAGCGGCGCGCCGGGCCGCCGCTCTTCCCTCAGCACAGTCACCGCGGTTCCTTTCCGGCCGGCCGCCTCGGCGGGCGGGTCGCCGGGAAGTATCTTTATCCTAAGATGCTTGTGTCAAGCTACCTGGACAGGCTTCTCCGCGGCAGTTCCGGGGTCCGGACGCGACGACGGGGAAGGGCTGGGCCCTCCCCCGTCGTCGACCGGCGGAACAGTGTGCGGTGGCGGCGCGCTCAGCCCCACACCGGTTCGCGCGCCGGAGCGAGCAGGTCGCTGACCTCGCCGGAGACGTCCTCGCCGGGCACCCCGCGCCGGAACAGCCGCCCGGGCGCGCCGCCGCTCGTGGACACTCCCGCCAATTCCGCCCAGTCGCCGCGCACGCGCAGCCACGTGCCCTCGCGCAGGCCGAGCACCGGAATGTCGTTGCACTCGTGGAATTCCGCGAGCCGCTTCTCCCGGGTCTCGCCCATGTGGGTGCTGGCCGGGTCCGGGTCGACGTAGTGCGGGTTGAGCTGGAACGGCACCAGCCCCAGCGCGGTCAGGCTGGGCGGCTCCACGATCGGCATGTCGTTGGTGGTGCGCACGGTCGGCCCCGCGATGTTGGTTCCCGCGCTGGCCCCGAGGTACGGCATGCCCTCGGACACCCGCTCCCGCAACGGTTCCAGCAGCTCGCGCCGGTACAGCTCGGCCAGCAGGCGGAACGTGTTGCCGCCGCCGGTGTACACCGCCGGGGCCGAACGCACCGCGGCGACCGGGTCGGCGAAGGCGTGCAGCCCGCGCACCCGCACGCCGAGCGGCGCCACCGCGGCCGCGATGCGCTCGGTGTAACCGTCGTGGTCGGCCAGCGCGAACGGCACGAACACCAGCTCGGTGCGCCCGGCCAGCACCTCGGCCACCGCGTCCAGCGCGTGTTCCAGCGGACCGTGGCCGTGATTGGTCGAGTTGGACAGCAACAGCAAGTCAGTCACGCGATTCTCCTTGGTTCGCCCGCCATTGTTCAGCAAGTCCGCAGCAACCGGCCGAGGACCCGGACGGAGAACCGCAGCGACTCCAGCGGCACCCGTTCGTCGACGCCGTGGAACAGCCGGTTGTAGGGCAGTTCCGGCGGGACGCGCAGCGCTTTGAAGCCGAAGCCGCGGATGCCGAGCGCGGACAGCGCCTTGTTGTCGGTGCCGCCCGCGTTGCAGTACGGAGTGGGATGGCCGTCCGGATCCTCCGCCGTGACGGCCGCGCACATCGCGTCCACCAACGGACCGTCGAAGCCGCTTTCCATCGCGATGTCCCGGTGGATGAATTCGCGGCGCACCGACGGCAGCAGGAGTTCGTCGATCGTGTCCAGCAGCTCCTGTTCGCACCCGGGCAGGAACCGGCCGTCCACCGCCGCGGTGGCCCGGCCGGGGATGACGTTGACCTGGTACCCGCCGGAGATCATGGTCGGGTTCGCGGAATTGCGCAGGATCACGTTCACCAGGTCGGCCACCGGGCCCATCCGCGCCAGGCTTCCGTCCACATCGGACGGATCGAACGGGACGCCGAGCAGCTCCGCCGCGCGTTCCAGCAGCGTCCGCACCGGTTCGATCAGCCGGACCGGGAAGCGGTGCCGCCCGATCCGGGCGAGCGATTCGGCGAGGTCGGTGACCGCGTTCTCGTCGTTCGGGGAGGAACCGTGCCCGGCGCGGCCGGTGGCGACCAGCCGCAGCCACGCCTGCCCGCGCTGCGCGCATTCGATCGGGTACAGCCGGCTGCCGGTGCCGAGGTCGAACGACACCCCGCCGCCCTCGGTGATCGCCTCGCCGACGCCGTCGAACAGGTCCGGGCGGTTCTCGGCCAGCCAGTGCGAGCCGAACTTCCCGCCGCCCTCCTCGTCGGCGAGGAAGCCGAACACGACGTCCCGCGGCGGTTTCTCGCCGGTGCGGCCGAATTGCCGTGCCAGCGCGAGGATCGCCGCGTCGAAGTCCTTCATGTCGATCGCGCCGCGGCCCCACAGCAGGCCGTCGGCGATCTCGCCGGAGAACGGCGGGACGCTCCACTCGTCGGCGTCCGCGGGCACCACGTCCAGATGCCCGTGCAGAAGCAGCGCGGGCCGCGACGAGTCCACTCCGGACACACGGGCGAACACGCTGGCCCGGCCGGGCGCGCTTTCCACGAGCGTCGGTTCCAGCCCGGCGTCGGAGAGCTTCTCCGCGACGTACTCGGCGGCGGGCCGCTCGGTGGCGCCCGGATTGGACGTGTCGATCCGGATCAGGTCCCGGCAGAGGTCGACGACCTCGTCCTGTGCGCTGGTCACCGGCCGACCTCCTCCAGTTCCGCCGAGCCGACCGGGCGGATCAGCCCGGCCTTGCCCAGCACCGTGTACAGGATCGCCGCGGTGAGCAGCGAGTTCAGCGCGGGGATGCCCCAGTGCACGAACTTGCCGACGCAGAACGCCGCCGCCCACACCGCGAGCGTCGCGGGCACCCACACCGGCATCGTCGCCGGGACCCGGCCGGCCGCGCGGGTCTCCCGCAGCGGCGTGGAAAGCCGGCGCACCAGGAAGTACTCGGCCACGATGATCCCGCCCACCGGCGGGATCGCGACGCCCAGCACGGATAGGAACGCGGTGAAGTGCTGGAGGAACCCGATCGCGGACAGCACGGTCCCGGCAATCCCGATCACCAGGGTGACGACGCCGCGGTGCAGCGGGCGGCCGAACACGGTCCGCACGAAGTTCACCACGCCCAGCGAGGAGCCGTACAGGTTCCAGTCGTTGATCTTCGCGGTCGCCAGCACCACCACGATCAGCCCGACGAAGCCCGACGTGGACAGCACGATGTGCGTCACGTCGGAACTGCCGACCAGGTGCCCGAGGAGCACGCCGGTCATCCCGACGATGTACTCCGACAACACGATCGAGGCGGAACTCTGCAGCAGGACGTGCCAGCCCTTGCGGTTGAACCGGGTCATGTCCGGCGCGACCACGGCTCCGGTCATGTAGCCGCCCGCGATGATCGTCGCCGCGGCCGGGATGGAGATCGCCGTCGCGGTCGGCGCGGCCGACATCAGCGCGCTCACCGAATGGTCCGACAGGGTCGAGACGACGCTCCACGCCACGAGCCCGAAGAACAGCGGCACGGCGATCTTCGCCAGCCACATCATGTATTTGAAGCCGTAGATCACCAGCAGCGTCAAGACCGCGCCGGACACCGCGCACCACAGCCACGGCGGCCCGCCGACCAGCGCGTTCATGCTCTTGCCGAAAATCCCGTTCTGCACGCCGAACCAGCCCACCAGGCTGATCGCGATCACCAGGCTCACCAGCGCGGACCCGTTCCGGCCGAAGCCGGTGAACCGGGTCAGCATGGTCATCGTGAGGCCCTCCCGCTGGCCGGCGAGGCCGATCAGGAAGATCACCGCCTCCAGGATCACCGCGCCGAGGGTGAACGCCCAGAACGCGTCGGAGAACCGCATCCCCACGCCGAGCGTCGCGCCGAGCACGAACTGCGACAGCGAACCGGACTGCGCGAGCCACTGCAGCAGCATCGAACCGAACCCGTAGCGGGCTTCTTCGGGGACGCGGCGCAGCGAGTAGTCGTCGTTGCCGATCCGTTTCCGGGGCTGCTTCGCGGTTTTCGTCGCGATGCTCATCCGGCCACCTCCGTGCCCAGCGTCTGCAGGTGCGCCATCGAGCCGTAGCGCGCCTGGAGGACGGCGAATTCCGCCTCGTCGTGGAACTGCAGCGCGCCCGCGCCGAACTGCTTGGCGACCTCGACCGCGTAGCGCGCGGCGGCCGCGATGTCCGTCTCGTGGCTGGCGCCGGTCGCGCAGCCCGCCACGGTCGCCGCCGAGGTGATCGCCAGCCCGACCACCGGCGCGTCGGTCGCGGTCGCCGGCTGCAGGATCGAGTTCAGGTGGTAGACGCCGTTGCCGTAGGGAGTGATGTCCTGCGTGGTGATCGGGTAGGTCACCAGCGGCGCGCCAGTGACCGCCTCCAGCAGTGCGCCGAGCCCCTCGGAAACCCGCAGGATGTAGCCGCTGCGCACGGTCGGCGACAGCGCGAGCCCGCGGTGGTTGATCACCCGGTTGCCCTTGGTGGTGTCGATCGACAGCACCGCGGCCATCTCGCCGGACAGCTCGTAGCTGTTCATCGTGGCGATGTCGACCGGCGAGTTCATGAACGGCACCGGATCGTGCGGCAGGGTCGGCGCGTCCGGGCAGACGTGCGTGCCGATCAGCACGTCGCCGGCCAGGACGTCGCCGCGGGCCCGCATCGACAGCAGCTTGGCGGCCGCGGCGAGCGCGGCGGCGGCGCCGTCCCCGTCGGACACGAACCCGGTCACCTCCGGCCGGGCGCCGACCCCGCCGAGCCTCCCCACCACGCCGAGGGTGGGCGCGTCGCCGCCCGCGGTGCGGCCGCGGCTGCCGGCCACCCGCACGCGGACGAAGTCGGTCTTCCCGGCCGGGCCGGGCACCGTCGTGATCTCCGCGCCGCTGCCGTCCGCGCCGGCCACGGCGTCGAGGTAGGCGACGACCTCTTTCCCGGTCACCGCCGGGTCGTCGAGGATTTCGAGCAGTTCCAGGACGTGTTTGAGCATGTGGTTCCTCTGAAGATGGCAAGCCGCCGGGATTGGTCCGACCAGATTCGGCCGGGAGGCCCCGGCTTTACAAACATTTCCCGTTATTCGCACAATGGCCGGATGCCGGACTCCGACGACCGCGCCACCCCGCCCGGCCTGCCGCAGACCGCGGACCGCGCGCTGCAGGTGCTGCTCGCGTTCGACCGCTCCCGCCCGGAATGGGGCGTCACCGCGGTGGCCCGCGAGTTCGGGCTGCACACGTCGATCGCCCAGCGGCTCCTGGCGGTGCTGGCGCACCGCGGTTTCCTCGTCCGCGACGACAGCACCCGCAAGTACCGGATCGGCCCGGCCGCCCTGCACCTGGGCCGGATGTGGGACCGGGCCGGCGCGCTGGACCTGCTGGTCGCCCCGGTCCTGTCCGACCTCGCCGCGCAGACCGGGCACGCCGCTCTGCTGTCGTTGCCCGACGGCGCGCACACGCGGTGCGTGCTGGCCGCCGAGGGCGCGGACGGACGGCTGCGCGGCTACTCGCTGGTCGGCGAGCTGTACCCGGCGCACGCGGGGGCGACCAGCAAGGCGTACTTCGCGTTCCTGTCCGAAGAGGAACGCGACCGGCTGTTCGCCGACCGCCCGATGGCCCGGTTCACGCCGGACACGGTCACCGACCTCGCCGTCCTGCGCGAGCAGCTGGCCGAGGTCGCTTCCCGGGGCTGGGCGTTCACCACCGGCGAGTACGACACCGGCGTGGCGACGCTCGCGGTGCCGGTGTTCCTGCGCGGCGAACCGTACGGGAGCCTGTCCGTCGGCTGGTCCGCCTCCCGCTTCGACCACGACCCGGAGCAGTGGGTGGAGCTGCTGCGCCGGGGCGCGGAGTTGATCGAACTGCGGCTTTCCCGGCCGGTTCCGCGCCGGTGAACCGGCTCAGCGGAGCGCTTCGAGGTCGGCGGCGAACTGGTCCAGCGACGGCAGGGCGAGAATTCGGCGTTGCAGCCCGCGTGCGGCCAGCCGATAGGACGGTTCGTCCACGACCTGCTTGAGCGCGGCGGCCAGGTTGTCCGGCGTCAGGCCAGCCGCAGCCACCTGGACGCCTACTCCCAATTCCCCGATGCGGGCGGCGTTTGCGGGCTGATCGGCGAACAGCGGTACCGCAGTCATTGGCACGCCGTGAGAAAGCGCTTCTCGGATTCCGCTGAATCCAGCGTGGGTCAGAAAAGCGTCGCATGCGCCCAGCAATAGGCGCTGCGGCACGAACGGCTCGAAATGCACGTTCGCCGGACGCGGGCCGGTCCAGGCGGCCGGGTCGTGGCCGAGCGCGACGACGGCGCGGATCGGCAACGCTCCCAAGGCTTCCACCGCGATCGTCCGCAGCCGCGATTCGGCGGAAAGCAGCAGATGCGCGTTGGAACCGAGGCTCATCAGCACCAGTGGCGCGTCGGCGGGCAACCCCGCGATCGCGTCGTCGAGCGGATCGCCGGGCTCGCCGGGTACGCAGTAATAGCGGTGCTGGGGGGTGCGCAACGCTTTCGGGTACCACGATTCGGGCAGCAGACCCGCGGCGATTTTGCCGTACGCAGGCGTCAGCGACTCGATCGCGGCGAGGCCGAATTTCGCGCGCACGACATTCAGCCGCGCTACGAGATCCGGCACCAGCCGTGCGATCAACGGCGCGATGTCCAGCACCGCGAGTTCGACGCCGAGTGCCTCCGCGGCCAAAAAGCCGCTGTATTCGTTGGTTTCCCGGACGATCAGGTCCGGCCGCCACGGCTTCGCGACGTCGAGCAGGTTCGCGGTGAATGCCGCGGTCATCCGTTCGTCGAACAGCGGAACGCTGATCGGGCCGGACACCTCCGGCCGCCACCCGCGCCCCGTCTCCCGGCCGGGCAGCTTCGCCGAAAGCTCTTCCGGGGACAGGACGTCCGGCAGCACGAGCACCGGCACGCCGAGCCGTTCGAGTTCGGCCCGCATCGCGCCGCCGGTGGCGATCGCGACCTCGTGCCCGGCCCGGCGCAGCGCGTGCGTCACCGGGACCACAACCGGTACCAGATGCGAGCGAATGGGCAAACCGGTCAGCAGCACACGCATCTCAGGAATCCTCCAGAATTCAGCCGTGATCAGGCTGGCACGGTTCCGGCGAGCCGGACATACCGAGAATTAGGGGGACAAAGCGTCCCCGGCGCGAAGTTCCAGTCGCGCAACGGCATTCCCGGGAAATGTCGTTGCCGGTCCGGGGCGGGGGCGGTCATGCTGCTCGCATGGGCGGGGCGGTGGAGTGTTCGCTGGGAGACATGCACGAGGCGGTCGGGCAAGGCGCAGGCTCGGACGCCGCGGGGGAAATTCTGTCCCGCGCCTTGGCCCCGCTGGTGGCGCACGACGCGCTGCGACTGGCGGCGACGAGCCCGGCCGCCGAGTTCGGACCGGCGGCGTTCAGCTTCTGGCACAAGTTCGACCCCGGTCTCGGGTTGGCCCTGCTGCACCGTGCGTACGCCCACGACGGCGAATGCTGGCCGTTGGCGCGGGCGTGGTCCGCGGACCCGGTACCCGGCGTCGTGCTGTGCGGCGACGTGTACCGCGGGTACGGCGTCGGCAGCGAACTGCTGGTCCTGCTGCGCGACCGCCGCGGCACCTGGGGAGCGTTGGAATTGCTGCGGTCCCAGGGCGGCAAGCAGTTCGACGCCGAGGACGCCCGCCGGACGGCGCGGCTCGGCCCGGCGCTGGCCGAGGTGCTGCGCCAGTACGTCACCGCGGGCCCGCTGACGCCGCAGATGCCGATGCTTTCCCCGGGAGTGCTCCTCGTCGGGCCGGACCACCGGCTGCGGGCGGCGACGCCGCAGGCGCACGCTTGGCGGGAGCGCCTGCGAGCCAGCCCCCGCACGCCGGACTTCACCGATGCCGCGCACCTGGCCGGAATGTCGCTGCAGGCGCGTCGGCACCTGAAAGACCCGCGGGCCCGCCTGCCAGTGCTGACCGCGCCGCCGGCCAGCCACGGCCGCTGGGTCAGCTGCCACACGCAACCCCTCGACGACGGCTCCGGCGACATCGCGGTGGTCATCGAGGCGACCACGGGGAAGCGGCTGCTGCCGTCGTTCTGCGACTGGTACAGCATCACGCCGCGTGAACGCCAGGTCGTCGAACACCTCTGCGAGGGAGCGGCGGCCAAGCACATCGCCCGCAGACTGGACCGGTCGGTGCACACCGTCAACGAGCACCTGAAGGCGATCTTCCGCAAGACCGCGGCGAGCGGCCGGGAGGAACTCGTCGCCGCGATCACCGGCTGAGCGGCTGGGACCGCACCGGCAGGACGGGGCTGGCGGCCTCGCCCGCCGACTCAGCCGCTCCGCGCACCCCGCCGACGGACTCCTCGCCGCGACCACCGAGACCGCACGGGCACCACGATGCAGCAGCCAAGCACCTCGCCCCTCGCCGCGTGCATCGCCGACGGCCTCCGCTCCGCAATCACCGGCCGAGCGACCACCGAGACCGCACCGGCACCACAGAGCAGCAGCCAAGCACCCCGCCCACAAATTCGCCCCCTCCACGCACCCCGCCGACGAACCCCACGCCGCGACCGCCGGCCGAGCGACCACCGAGCCCGCCCCGGCACCACAGAGCAGCAACCGAGCACCCGCCCGCCAACTCACCCCTCCACCCACCCCGCCGACGAACCCCGCACCACGACCACCGAGACCACACCGGCCCGACCTCGGCATCGGTCCGGCGCCGAGTTCCGGAGAAAGGCTTGACCTCCCGTCTGTTATCGCTAACATTGCCCTCCTCACGCCCGCGTACTCAGCGAGGAGGTGCGGGGATGCCCGCCGACGGGTCTTCCGCCAAACGCCAGCCCGGGCTTGCCGAAGTGGCGGCGATGGCGGGCGTTTCGCACATGACGGTCTCCCGGGTGGTGAACGGCACCGGGCCGGTCCGCGCGGAGACGCGGGCGCGGGTGCTGGCCGCGGTGGACCGGCTGGGGTACCGGCCCAATTCCGCGGCCCGGACGTTGGCGACCGGGCGGTCGAGCGTGCTCGGCGTGGTCGCGCTGGAGTCCAATCTGTACGGTCCGGCGAGCACGCTGTACGGGATCGAGCACGCCGCCCGCGAGGAGGGCTACGGGGTCACGATCTCCAGCGTCAGCCGTCCGCGGCGGTCGTCGTTCGCCGAGGCGGTGGACAATCTGCGGCGGCAGGCGGTCGGCGGGATCGTGGTGATCGCGCCGCACGTCGCGGCCGGCGAGGCGTTGCGGCAGGTGCCCGGCGACATCCCGATGGTGGCGGTCGGCGGCGGCGAATCGGCTCCGGTGCCGGTGCTCTCGGTCGACCAGTACGACGGGGCCCGCCGGGTGACCGAGCATCTGCTGTCGCTCGGCCACGAAACCGTGTGGCACGTCGCCGGGCCGGAGGACTGGCTGGAATCGCTGGAGCGCGAACGCGGCTGGCGGGAGACGCTCGAACGGCGCGGCGCGCGGGTGCCGCCGCCGTTGCGCGGGGACTGGAGCCCTCGTTCCGGCTACGACGCGGGCCGCCGGCTGGTCGCCGAAGGGAAGCCGGACGCGGTGTTCGTCGCGAACGACCAGATGGCGCTCGGCGTGCTGCGCGCGTTCGCCGAGGCGGGCATCCCGGTGCCGGGCCAGGTGCGCGTGGCCGGGTTCGACGACGTGCCGGAAGCGGCGTACTTCAGCCCGCCGCTGACCACCGTCCGGCAGGACTTCATCGAGGTGGGGCGGCGGACGTTCCGGTTGCTCGTCGAACGCATGGAAGGCGGCGACCCGGGCGTCCGCCACCTCGTCGCGCCCGATCTGATCGTCCGGGACAGCACCGGGCCCCGGTAGCGAAGCTGCTCCACCGCACTCGATAAAACGAACAACCCTTCAAATGTTAGCGCTAACAGTCTGGCGGCCGCCGCTCGAGCGGCCCGGAATCCGGAAGGAACTCCCCCAGTGCCAGCAGATTCCCTCGTCGTCGGCATCGACTTCGGCACGCTCTCCGGGCGCGCGGTGGTGGTCCGGGTGCGCGACGGCGCCGAACTCGGGACCGCCGTGACCGAGTACCGGCACGGGGTCGTCGACGACCGGCTTCCCGCCACCGCCGAGGAACTGCCGCCGGGCTGGGCGCTGCAGGTCCCGTCGGACTACCTCGACGTCCTGCGCACCGCCGTGCCCGCCGCGCTGGCCGAGGCGGGCGCCGACCCGCGGGACGTGATCGGGGTCGGCACGGATTTCACCGCCTGCACAATGCTCCCGACCGACGAGGACGGCACCCCGCTGTCCGAGCTGCCCGGGTTCACCGGCAATCCGCACGCCTACGTGAAGCTCTGGCGGCACCACGCCGCGCAGCCGCAGGCCGATCGCATCAACGCCGCCGCCCGCGAGCGCGGCGAACCGTGGCTGCCGCGCTACGGCGGGCTGATCTCGTCCGAATGGGAGTTCGCCAAAGCGCTGCAGCTGTTCGAGGAAGCCCCCGAGGTGTACCGGGCCATGCGGCATTGGGTCGAGGCGGCGGACTGGATCGTCTGGCAGCTCACCGGCGCCTACGTCCGCAACGCCTGCACGGCCGGGTACAAGGGGATCTACCAGGACGGCCGCTATCCGGACCGGGACTTCCTCGCCGGCCTCCACCCCGGTTTCGAGTCCTTCGCGGACGAGAAGCTCGCCCGTCCGACCGGGCAGCTGGGCTCGCTCGCCGGGAAGCTCGGCGCGGAGGCCGCGGCCTGGACCGGGCTGCCCGCCGGGATCGCGGTCGCGGTCGGGAACGTCGACGCGCACGTCACCGCGCCGGCCGCGCAGGCGGTCGGACCGGGGCAGATGGTCGCGATCATGGGCACGTCGACCTGCCACGTCATGAGCGGCGCCGACCTGCGCGAGGTGCCGGGCATGTGCGGCGTCGTCGACGGCGGCATCGTCCCCGGGCTCTGGGGCTACGAAGCGGGCCAGAGCGGAGTGGGCGACATCTTCCGCTGGTTCGTCGAGCACTGCGTCCCGGCGTCCTATTCGGACGCCGCGGGCGCCGAAGGGCTCCACGAGTTCCTGACCCGGCTCGCCGCCCGGCAGGAGATCGGCGAGCACGGCCTGGTCGCGCTCGACTGGCACAGCGGCAACCGGTCGGTCCTGGTCGACCACGAGCTGTCCGGGGTCGTCGTCGGGCAGACCCTCAGCACCCGGCCCGAGCACGTCTACCGGGCGCTGCTGGAGGCCACCGCGTTCGGCACCCGCAAGATCATCGAGACCTTCGAGGCCGCCGGGGTTCCGGTCACCGAGCTGATCGTCGCGGGCGGGCTGACGAAAAACCCGCTGCTGATGCAGATCTACGCCGACGTCACCGGCCTCCCGCTCTCGGTGATCGGCTCGGCGCAGGGACCCGCGCTCGGCTCGGCGATCCACGCCGCGGTCGCCGCCGGCGCCTATCCCGACGTGCGCGCGGCCGCCGCGGCGATGGGTTCGGTCCAGCGGATGGCATATCAACCGGTGCTGGCGAACATCTCAGCTTACGACGAGCTGTACGCGGAATACACCGCGCTGCACGACTATTTCGGCCGCGGCGGCAACGACGTGCTGCACCGGCTCGCCGCGCGCCGGCGCGAACTGGCCACTGTCGCGAAAGGACGGAACTGATGACGCTGACCGCCCAGGCTCGCGGGACTATCGCGGAGCTGAGGGAATCCGTCGCGCGGCTGCACCGGGAGCTGACGCGCAACGAACTGGTGGTCTGGACCGCGGGCAACGTGTCGGCGCGGGTGCCCGGCGAGGACCTGATGGTGATCAAGCCGTCCGGGGTGTCCTACGACGACCTGAGCGCCGACACCATGGTCGTCACCGATCTGCACGGCAAGCTCGTGCACGGCGAACTCGCCCCGTCGTCGGACACCGCCGCGCACGCCTACGTCTACCGGCATCTGCCCGAGGTCGGCGGGGTCGTGCACACGCATTCGACCTACGCGACGGCCTGGGCCGCGCGCGGCGAGCCGATCCCGTGCGTGCTCACGATGATCGCCGACGAGTTCGGCGGCGAGATCCCGGTCGGCCCGTTCGCGTTGATCGGCGACGACTCGATCGGCCGCGGCCTCGTGGAAACCCTCCGCGCGACCCGCTCCCCCGCGGTCCTGATGCGCAACCACGGCCCGTTCACCGTCGGCGCGACCGCGCGGGACGCGGTGAAGGCCGCGGTGATGGTCGAGGACGTGGCCCGCACCGTCCACATCGCACACCAGCTCGGCACGCCGGTCCCGCTGTCCGGCCCCGACGTCGACCGGCTGCACGCGCGCTACCAGAACGTGTACGGACAGCGCTGAAACCCCTGACCCAGCAAGGAGAAAAGATGATCTCCGCGACCAAGCCGCAGGTGTGGTTCCTCACCGGCAGCCAGGCGCTCTACGGCGAGGAAACCCTCGACCAGGTCGCCGGGCAGTCGCTGCGGATCCGGCAGCTGCTGGCCGGTTCCGGCGGGCTGCCGTGCGAACTGGCCGGGAAACCGGTGCTGACCGAGTCCGCCGGGATCCGGCAGGTGCTGCAGGAGGCCAACGCCGACCCCGCGTGCGTCGGGGTCATCGCGTGGATGCACACGTTCAGCCCGGCGAAAATGTGGATCAGCGGCCTCGACGCGCTGCGCAAACCGTTGCTGCACCTGCACACCCAGCTCGACGCGACGCTGCCGTGGGCCAGTCTCGACATGGACTACATGAACCTCAACCAGGCCGCGCACGGCGACCGCGAGTTCGGCTTCGTGCAGACCCGGCTCGGGATTCCGCGCAAGACCGTCGCCGGGCACGCGGCCGATCCGGCGGTGGTCGCCCGGATCGACGCGTGGGCGCGGGCGGCGATCGGCGCGGCGCATCTGCGGACCTTGAAACTGGCCCGGTTCGGCGACAACATGCGCGACGTCGCGGTCACCGAAGGAGACAAGGTCGAGGCCGAGCTGCGGTTCGGCGTGTCGGTCAACACCTACGGCGTCACCGAACTGGCCGAACGAGTCGACGCGGCCTCCCCGGCCGAGGCAGACAGCCTGGTCGCGCAGTACGCCGACGAGTACACGCTCGCCCCGGAGCTGGCCCGCGACGGCGAACGGCACGAATCGCTGCGGTATGCCGCGCGGATCGAACTCGGCTTGCGGTCCTTCCTCGGCGAAGGCGGATTCGGCGCGTTCACCACGAATTTCGAGGATCTCGGCGGACTGCGGCAGCTGCCGGGGCTGGCGGTGCAGCGGCTGATGGCCGACGGCTTCGGCTTCGGCGGCGAGGGCGACTGGAAGACTTCCGCGCTGCTGGCCGCGGTCAAAGCGATGAGCCGCGGCTCGGACCGCGGAACGTCCTTTATGGAGGATTACACCTACCATTTCGGTCCCGGAGAACCGAAAATCCTCGGCGCGCACATGCTCGAGGTGTGCCCGAGCATCGCCGCGGACCGGCCGTCCTGCGAGATCCACCCGCTCGGCATCGGCGGCCGCGAGGACCCGGTCCGGCTGGTCTTCGACGCCGCCCCCGGCCGCGGCGCGGTGCTCGGCCTGACCGACCTCGGCGACCGGTTCCGCCTGGTGGCCAACGAGATCGACGTCGTCCCGCCCGACGAGCCGCTGCCGAACCTGCCGGTGGCCCGCGCGGTGTGGAAGCCCGCGCCGTCGCTCACCACGTCCGCGGAAGCGTGGATCACCGCGGGCGCCCCGCACCACACCGTGCTCACCCAGGCCGTCGGCACCGAGACCGTGCGCGATTTCGCCCGCATGCTCGGCGTCGAACTGCTCGTCATCGACGAAACCACCACCGCCGCGGACTTCGGCGACCGCATCCGCTGGAACCAGGCCTACCACCGGCTCGCCCAGGGTTTCTGAAAGAAGGAGAACGAACAATGAGGTTCATTCGAGGAATCCGCGCCGCCGCCGCGGCGGCCGGGGCCGCCGTGCTCGCGTTCGGCGCCGCCGCCTGCGGGTCCAGCGCGAAAACCGCCGACCAGCAGGCGGGCGGGCCGGCCGGCGCGCTGGTCGGCGTGACGATGCCGACCAAATCGTCCGAACGCTGGATCCACGACGGGGACAACATCAAGGCCGCGCTGGAAAAGCTCGGCTACCGGGTCGACCTGCAGTACGCCGAGAACGACATCCCCACCCAGGTCAACCAGATCGAGAACCAGCTGACCAAGGGCGCGAAACTGCTGGTCGTCGCCTCGATCGACGGCACCGCGCTGACCACCCAGCTGCAGGAGGCGGCCGACCGCAAGGTCCCGGTGATCGCCTACGACCGGCTCATCCGCAACTCCCCCGCCGTCGACTACTACGCCACCTTCGACAATTTCAAGGTCGGCGTCGAACAGGCGAACTCGCTGCTCAAGGGCCTCGGCGACGGACCAGGCCCGTTCAACATCGAACTGTTCGGCGGCTCTCCGGACGACAACAACGCGACCTTCTTCTACAACGGCGCGATGTCGGTGCTCAAGCCGCTGATCGCGAGCAAGAAGCTGGTCGTCAAGAGCGGCCAGGTCGACTTCGCGCCGACCGCGATCCTGCGCTGGGACCCGGCCACCGCGCAGCGCCGGATGGAAGACCTGCTCACCAAGACCTACACCGGCGGCGCGAAGGTCCAGGGCGTGCTTTCCCCCTACGACGGCCTGTCGATCGGGATCCTGTCCGCGCTCAAGAGCAACGGCTACGGCGCCGCCGGACAGCCCTACCCGGTGGTCACCGGACAGGACGCCGAGGTCGCCTCGGTCAAGTCCATCATCGCGGGCGAGCAGTACTCCACCGTGTTCAAGGACACCCGCAAGCTCGCCGACGTCACGGTGAAAATGGCCGACTCCGTCCTCAAAGGACAGAAGCCCGCGGTGAACAACACCACCGACTACAACAACGGCACGAAGGTGGTGCCCGCGCAATTGCTGCAGCCGGTCGTCGTGGACAAGTCCAACTATCAGCGGGAACTGCTCGACTCCGGCTACTACACGGCGGGCCAGCTGAAATGACCGAACTGCTCGGCATGCGCGGGATCACCAAGACCTTTCCCGGCGTCACCGCGCTGTCCGACGTCACGCTCTCGGTGCGGCGCGGGGAAATCCACGCCGTCTGCGGCGAGAACGGCGCCGGGAAGTCCACCCTGATGAAAATCCTGTCCGGCGTGCACCCGCACGGCAGCTACACCGGCGAAATCACCTTCGACGGCCAGGCCTGCGCGTTCGGGTCCATCCGCGACAGCGAACGCCGCGGCATCGTGATCATCCACCAGGAACTCGCGCTGTGCGCGCAGCTTTCGATCGCGGAGAACATTTTCCTCGGCAACGAACGGGCCAAGCGCGGCTGGGTCGACTGGAACCGGACCAACCACGAGGCCGCCGACCTGCTGCGCCGGGTCGGCCTGCGGGAGAACGCGGTCACGCCGGTCAGCGAACTCGGCGTCGGCAAACAGCAGCTGGTCGAAATCGCCAAAGCACTGTCCAAACGCGTCAAACTGCTCATCCTCGACGAGCCGACCGCCGCGCTCAACGACGACGATTCGGCGCATCTGCTTTCGCTGCTGCGCGAACTGCGAGACGACGGCGTGACGTGCGTGATCATCTCGCACAAGCTCGGCGAGGTGACCGCGATCGCCGACACCGTCACGATCCTGCGCGACGGCAAGACGATCGAAACGCTCAGCGCGGCCGGGCTGAGCGAGGAGCGCATCATCACCGGCATGGTCGGGCGCGACCTCGAACACCGGTTCCCGCCGCGGGAGCCGGACATCGGCGACGAGGTGCTCCGGATCGAGGACTGGACCGTGCACAGCCCGAGCCAGCCCGGCCGGGTCGTGGTGGGCGGGGCGAACCTGACGCTGCGCCGCGGCGAGATCGTCGGGCTCGCCGGGCTGATGGGCGCGGGCCGCACCGAACTCGCGATGAGCGTCTTCGGCCGGTCGTACGGCACTGGCATCTCAGGACGGCTGGTCAAAGACGGCAGGGAGATCACGCTGCGGTCCGTCCGCGACGCCATCCGGCACGGCATCGCCTACGCCACCGAGGACCGGAAACTGTACGGGCTCAACCTGATCGACGACATCCAGCGCAACACGTCGGCGGCCGGGCTGCCCGCGCTCGCGCGCCGCGGCTGGGTGAACGAGCACGCCGAACACGACGTCGCGGCCCGGTTCCGCCGCGAGCTGCGGATCAAGGCGCCTTCGGTGCGCAGCGTCACCGGCAAGCTGTCCGGCGGGAACCAGCAGAAAGTCGTGCTGGCCAAGTGGATTTTCACCGATCCGGACGTGCTGATCCTCGACGAGCCGACCCGCGGCATCGACGTCGGCGCGAAGTACGAGATCTACGGAATCGTCAACGAGATGGCCGCGCGGGGGAAAGCGGTCCTCGTCATCTCCTCCGAACTCCCCGAACTGCTCGGCCTCTGCGACCGCATCTACACGCTGTCCGCGGGCCGGATCACCGGCGAGGTCGACCGGGCCGGCGCCACCCAGGAACTGCTCATGCGACACATGACGAAGGAACGGCCATGACCACCGCGAACCCCGTGCGGCCAGCCGATCCGGCCGCCCCGCCCGCCGGGCGCGGCCCCCGGCGGATCTCGATCAACCTCCGGCAAAGCGGCATCTACGTCGCCTTCGCGCTGATCGTCGTCCTGTTCGAGGCGATCACCGGCGGCGCGCTGCTCGAACCGCAGAACATCTCGAACATCATCGTGCAGAACTCCTACGTGCTGATCCTCGCCATCGGGATGATCCTGGTGATCATCTCCGGGCACATCGACCTGTCCGCGGGCTCGGTGGTGGCGATGACCGGCGCGGTCGCCGCGGTCCTCACGGTGAATCTCGGGCTGCCCTGGCCGCTGGCGGTCGTGCTCACCCTCGTCGTGGGCGCGGTGATCGGCGCCTGGCAGGGGTATTGGGTCGCCTGCTTCGGCATCCCCGCGTTCATCGTGACGCTGGCCGGGATGCTCGCCTTCCGCGCGCTCACCCTGACCGTGCTCGGCAACCAGGGCATCGGCCCGTTCCCGGACGCCATCCGCACCCTGTCGAACGGCTTCACCGGCGGCTACCTCGGCAACATCGGCCTCGGCCCGCTCGGCGGCGCGGACCTCGTCAGCCTCCTCGCCGGGGTCGTCGTGGTCGCCGGGATCGTGCTCGCGCAATGGCGCAAACGCGTCGCGCGGCTCGGCTACGGCCAGGAGGTCGACCCGTTCCCGCTGTTCGCGCTCAAGATCGCCGTCGCCGCCGCGCTGGTGCTCGCGGTGGTCGTGCAGCTGGCCCGGTTCCGCAATCTGCCGTGGGTTCTCGTCCTGCTCGCCGTGCTGGTGCTCGGGTACTCCCTCGTGGCCGGGAAGTCCGTGTTCGGCAGGCACGTCTACGCGATCGGCGGGAACCTCCAGGCCGCGACCCTGTCCGGGGTCAAGGTCAAATCCGTGACGTTCTGGGTGTTCGTCAACATGGGGGTGCTGGCCGCGCTGGCCGGAATCATCTTCGCCGGACGGCTCAACCAGGCCGGTCCCACGGCGGGCGTCAACTTCGAACTCGACGCCATCGCCGCCGCGTTCATCGGCGGCGCCGCGGTCCAGGGCGGGGTCGGCAAGGTCGTCGGAGCCATCACCGGCGGGCTGATCATGGCGGTGATCAACAACGGCATGTCGCTGATCGGGGCGCCGAGCGAACGGGTCATGCTCGTCAAGGGAGCGGTGCTGCTCGCCGCGGTCGCTTACGACATCTGGACCAAGCGCCGCGCCGGAGCCGCCGCCCGCTGACTCGCGGCCGGTGGGCGCTGTCCCACCGGCCGCTATCCGGCCAGCCGCAACTTCCGTGCGCGCAACGAAATCTCCAGCCCGAACCGCGCATCCGGATCATGCAACTGGTCACCGAACAACGCGTTCAACGTCCGCAACCGGTTGCGCGCCGTCTGCGGATGCACCCCCAGAACCCCCGCGATCTCCGGCGCACTCCCGCTCGTGGTCAGGAACGCGAGCAAGGTCTCCGCCGCCTTGTCCTGCGCCGTACGGGTCAGTACCTCCAGCGGCGCGAGACTGCTCGTTTCCAATGCGGTGCGCAGGACGTCGTCGGAGAACAGCCAATGCGTGGTGAGATGGTCGTCCCAGCGGACCGGGCGAGCGTCCGGCAGCACGCCGCGGCGGAGCAGGCCCAAGGTGCGGCGCGCCCAGCGCAACGACCTGGCGGTGTCCTCCGGCACGACCTCGGGGCCGAGCGCGGCGCGGACGCCGAAGTCCGGCACCGGTGCGGCGGCGGGGAGGACTGCCCACGGTTCGGGGGCGTGCGGGTCGCACAGCGCGTCGTCGGTGTTCTGGAGTTCGCCGGTGTCGAAGGCGACCGCGACGACGGTCTCCGGGAGCGGCCAGCCCGCCTCCCGGGCGAGGGCGGCGAGTGCGGTCGGCCGCGGCTTGCCGAGTTCGGCGAGCAGGCGGGCTCGAGCCCGGTCGCGGTCGCCCGCCGCCGCGGCGCGACCGCCTTCGGCCGCCAGCCGGCCAAGGATGTCCACCGCGACCAGCAGGTTTTCGACCGCGCGGGCGAAGTCCGGCGAGCGGCTCAGCAGCGGCAATACCCGCCGGGCGGCCGCGGTGAGCGCGCGGTGCACGCGGTCGAGATCGCCGACCGCCCGGAACTCTGCGGCGCCGAGGGCGCGGAACGTGTCGGCACCCGGCGGAGCTTCGGTTGCCGTGCGGCGCAGCACGTGCGCGACGAACCGCGTCGCCCCGCGGTCGAGCAGCCAGGCGGACTCCGGCAACCGACGGCGGACCTCGTCGAGCAACGCCGCCGCGACCGGCTCTTCGGTGAGCATGCCCGGATCGTGGCGGCTGGGGCCGGCGGAAAGCGTCGTCGAGAATGCGTAACTGCCGCACATACGCAGAATCACCGATGCGCTCCGGGCAGCGCGGCCGCCAGACTCCTTTCGCTCGCACAGTCGCGATCTTGAGAAAAGGTGATCCGGATGCGCTTTGCCCGCCCCGCCGGCCTCGCGGCCGCCCTGCTGATGAGCACCGGCCTTCCAGTGCTCGCCGCGCTCCCGGCCAGCGCCGCCGGCTGTTCCGACGTCGACGTCGTGGTCGCGCGGGGCACCGGCGAACCGGGAACGCTCGGGGTGATCGTCGGCGACCCGGTCTTCGCCGCCGTGAAGAAGGCCCTGCCCGGCGCCTCGGTGAGTTCCTACGCCGTGCGGTACCCGGCCAGCCTGCAGCCCGATTCCGCGTCGCGGGGGAACCAGGACCTCGTCGACCACGTCACGCACCAGGCCGAGGCGTGCGGCGACCAGCGGTTCGTCCTCGTCGGCTACTCGCAGGGCGCGAACGTCGTCGCCAACTCGGTCGGCATCAGCAGCGAGGGAGCCCTCGTCGGCGCGCCGATCGTCGCGACCATTCCGGCGGACGTCGCGCCGCGGGTGGCCGCGCTGCTGACCTTCGGACCGCCGATCGCCAAGCTCGGCAAGCACATCACCGGCGAGTACGAGGACCGGACCAAGGAATTCTGCGCCGTCGGCGACCCGGTCTGCCGCCCGAACGGCACCAACGTCCTCGCCCACCTCAGCTACACCCGGAACGCCGGCGAAGCGGCCGCCTTCGCCGCGGGCCGGGTCACCGCCGGGCAGTAAACCCGAGCATGGCCAGGTGTGCTGCACCGGCAGCCGCAGCACTCCTGGCCTTCGGACCCCCGACCGCCAAACACCGGCAAATACGAAAACCACACCAAGAAGTTCCACCCCACCGGCGAAGCAGCCGCCCTCGCCGCCGACCACATCACCGCCGCGCAGTAACCCACGCGGCGATCTGCGCCCGGCTCCGGAATCCGAGCTTCGCCAGGATGTGCTGCACGTGCGTGTCCGCGGTCCGGCGCGAGATCACCAGCTTCTCCGCGATGTCCTTATTGGACAGTCCACTCGCGACAAGGCGGGCCACCTCGTGTTCGCGGTTCGTCAGCACGCTCGCGGGCCGCGTCGGTTCGTCCTCGCCGAGGGCGAATCGCGTGGCTCGCTTCTCGCCCATCGCCCGTCCGGCGGCGAACGCGGCCGCGAAGCGCTCCTCGCCGAGTGCCTGCCGGGCGGCCTCGGTGAAGCGGCGGTGCGGCAGCACCACAGCCACCTCCGCCGACGCGCCGACCGCCTCCCACACCGTGGCCGCCGCGCCGAACAGCGTCGCGGCGCGCTCGTGGTCGCCCCGGCGCGCGGCCGTCCACGCCAATCCGTCGAGCCGGTAGGCCAGCTGGAACCGGCTGCCGATCTTCCGGGTCGCCTGGAGCGCTTCGACCGCCGCTCGCTCGGCCGCGTCCGCGTCGCCGAACTGGACTTCGGCCTGCACCAGCCCGGCCAGCACGATGCCGCGGTAGTAGTGGTCGCCGCACGCGCGGCTCAGCTCGACCGCCCGGTGCAGCACCCGCCGGGAGGTCTCCAGCTCGCCGAGGTAGGCGAGCGCGACCCCCTGGATGTACCGCGGATGCAGCTCGCGCCGGACGTCGCCGAGCTTCTGGAACGTCTCGCCCGCCGCGGCGGCGAGTTCGGCGCAGCGGGGATCGAGCCGGATCATCGCTTCCAGCGCCCGGACGTAGGTGATGAACGCGGCCAGCGGGACGTCGCCGGGATCCGCGGCCTGCTCGGCCTCGTCGAGCCGCGCCGCGGCGAGCTGGACATCGGAATGCCACAGCGAATACAGCGCCGCGGTGGCCAGCGCCAGCGCGCGTTCGGGCCGGTCCGGCGGGGCGGCGGCCAGCGCGCGGTCGAGCCAGCCGCGGGCCTCCGAGTTGAGGCCGAGCAACGTCCAGTGCTCCGCGACGCGGCAGGCGATCCGCAGCGCGGCGCCGGCCTCGGCGGGATCGGCGACCGACCAGTCCAGCGCCGCCCGCAGGTTGTCCTGTTCCAGCCGCAGCCGGCCGATCCAGGAAAGCTGCGCGGGGCCGGCCCATTCCGCGTCCGCGCGGGCGGTCAGCCGGTCGATCCAGTCCCGGTGCGCCCGCGCGGCCCATTCCGTTTCCCCGGCCTCGGCGAGCCGTTCCGCGCCGAACTCGCGCAGGGTCTCCAGCAGCCGGAACCGCACCGTGTCGCCGTGGTCTTCGCGCAGCAGCACCGATTTGTCCAGCAGACCGTCGACGAGGTCGAGCACCTGATGCGGGTCCCCGTCCGGGCCGGCGCACACGGCTTCGGCCGCCTCGAGGTCGAAAGATCCGGCGAAAACGGACGCGCGCGCCCACAATTCCTGCTCGGCCGCCGAACACAGCTCGTAGCTCCACGCCACCGCGGCCCGCAGCGTCCGCTGCCGTTCCGGCGCCGTGCGCGGTCCGGTGCCGAGCGTGCCGAGCCGCTGCCGCAGGCGTTCAGCCAGCTGCCGCGGCGAAAGCGTCCGGACGCGGGCCGCGGCCAGCTCGATCGCCAGCGGAACGCCGTCCAGCCGCCGGCACACCTCGGCGACGTCGCCGGAATTCGCGGCGGACAGCCGGAATCCGGTGCCCGCGGCGGCCGCCCGGTCCGCGAACAGGCGCACCGCGGCGGATTCCTCCGGGGCCTCGGCGTCCTCGTCCGGGACGACGAGCGGGGGCACGCCGACGACGCACTCCCCCGGCACGCCCAGCGACTGCCGGCTGGTCGCCAGCAGCGTCACCCCCGGGCACTCGCGCACGACCTCGGCGACGAACTCCGCGCACGCTTCGACCAGATGCTCGCAGTTGTCCAGCACGAGAAGCAGATTCCGGTCGCGGAGATGGTCCAGCACGCCGCGGCGCACCGAGCGGTTCGGGCCTTCGTGCAGGCCGAGCCGGTCGGCCACGCGGTTCGGCACCAGCGCGCCGTCGCGCAGCTCGGCGAGTTCGACGAAAACCCCGCCCCCGGCGAACCGGCCGACCGCCGCTTGGGCGACTTCGCCCGCCAAGCGCGTCTTCCCGATGCCGCCCGGACCGGTGAGCGTGACGACCCGGCTCTCGTCCAGTCTCGCGCGGATCGCCGCGGTTTCCGCGCGCCGTCCGACGCAGCTCGTCACCGCCGGAACCAGACCCGCGACCGTCCTCAAGCCACACCTCACCGTGTCGACTGACGATCAAGCGTAACAAGGAGCGGCGGCGGCGACTGGCATTTCCGGCGCCCCTCGCCGAAGCGGTGGCCCGGCACCGGAACACGGTGCTCGCCCGATGATTCAGGCGAGCACCGTGTCCCGTTTCCCGAGCCCCCGGGGTCTAACGCGCGGCCAGCGCGAGCGCGAAGGTGTTTCCCTCCCCCTGGAAGAACGAGCTGAGATACGCGGTGAAAGCGCCGCAGCCGGTCAGCGGCGGGATCGCGTAGGTGCCGGTCACCGGGCCGCCGGTCGCCAGCGCGAACCCGGAGCCGGTGCGCAGGTCGACCGGGATCGCGGCGCTCGCCCGGCAGTTCGGGTCCGCGACGGGCAGGCCGAACAGCGACACCTGCGGCAGCGCGAGCGCGAGCCTCGCCTGCGCGGCGAACCCGCCGTCGCCGAGTTCGCCGGTCTGTTCGCCGTCCGGCGTGAAGCGCAGCTCAGCGGTTCCCGGAACGAAGCCGAAGAGCTTGAATTCCGCGCGCGCCGGGTCGAACGTCGGACCGCCGCTGAAGGACGGTTGCGTGGTGACGGCGAAAGACCCGGAGATCGGCACCGTCGTGCCCAGCGCCTTCACCGTCGTCGTCCCGGCGAGGCCGTAGCGGTAGCCGGTCTGCGCGGTCCCGACGTCGAAGCTCAGCAGCACCGCGTCCTGTCCCGGGTCGAGGGTGCAGTCCGAGGTGAACGAGCCGAGCCCGGTGAACGAGCCGTCGGCCTTCTTCGGCGTGAGCCGGGTGCTGAACCCGCCGAGGGTCACCGTCGTCTTGCCCGCGTTCGGCACCACGATCTGCGGCACCGAGCCGGTCGCCTGCGCGGTGAACGGCCCCGACTGCGGCACCGCCGCCTTCGCCACGGTCAGCGGCACCGTCACCGGCCTGGTCAGCGAGCCGTTGACCAGCGTCACCTCCGCGCCCGCCGTGCCCTCGACGCTCGCCGCGCCGACCAGCGCCAAGCCGCGCGCAGCCTTGTCCGGGACGGACACCGAGACCGAGAGGTCCGAGGTCGTCAGCGTGCCGCCCGGCGCGGACGGAACGTCGAACGACGCCTTGACCTCGACGTTCAGCTTCTGCAGCCCGATCAGGGGGAACGGGCAGGTGTAGCTCAGCACCTTGTCGACCGGCGTAGCGCCCGCGGCCGCCGCGGGCGAGGCGAGGCCGGACACGGCGAGACAGGCGAGACCCGCCGCGAGCAACCACCGGGCTTTCGGCACGGCTCCCCCTTTCCGGGGCATGGCGCCGGTCCCCGCCGCGGCGCGACGGGGACCGGCAGATCGGATTACTTGCGGGCGAGGTTCAGGTCGAGCGTGTTGCCGTCGCTCTTGGCGAACCCGCTGATCCAGTCGTTGAACGAACCGCAGTTCTGGAACGCCGACAGCGAGTACGTCCCGGTCAGCTTGCCGCCCTTGAGCAGGTCGAACCCGTCGCCGGTGCTCATCTCGCTGGTCGACGGGCTGACCGTGCCGCACTTCGGGTCGGTGCTGATCGGGAAGCCGAACAGGTTGACCGTGGGCAGGAAGACGTCGAACTTGATGTGCGCCTTGAACCCGGTGCCGACCAGTTCGCCGCTCTGCGTGCCGTTCTGCACGACCTTGACGTCCGCGCTGCCGGGCAGGAACCCGAGCAGCTTGAACTCGGTCTTGGTCGGGTCGATCTTCAGCGAACCGGTGAACTTCTTGGCCGCGATGTCCACGTCGGCGTCGAAGCCGCCCTTGATCGGCGCGGTGCTGCCGAGCGATTTCAGCGACGTTTTCCCGTCGATGCCGAACACGAACTTGCTGCCGCCGGGCGGCGGGGTGTCCGACGTCGGCGGCGGGGTGGTGGCCGAGGTCGGCGGCGGCGTGTCGGAGGTCGGCGGCGGAGTCTCCGAGCTCGGCGGAGGCGTCGAGGTCCCGCCGCCGTTGATGGTGATCGTGGCCAGGGTGTTGTTCTGGCCCGGGTCCTGCGTGCACGGCGCGTTGATGGTGCCGTCCGGGGTGATCCCGGTGACCGAGCCGTCCGCCTTGCGCGGGGTGACCTTGAGCGCCAGGTCGCCGACGGTGATCTTCGCCTGGCCGGGCTGGGTGAACGTGAGCGACGGGGTCTTGCCGGTCGCGTTGATGTTCATCTCGCCCGAGGCCGGGATGTTCGTCTTGTCCAGCGCGATCGGGACGCTGACCGGAAGGTCGAGGCCGGGCGCGGCCACCTTCGCGCTCGCGGTCGCGCTGCCTTCCAGCGTCGTGGCCCCGATCAGGCCCAGCCCGCTGACCGTGTCCGCGTTGATGGTGGACACGGCCTTGATGTCGAAGGCCCCGGTCGCCTGCCCGGCGTTGACCGTCTTCGGCAGGTCGGTGTTGATCACCACCTTCAGCGACTGGGATCCCACCAGCGGGAAGGTGCAGTGGTAGTTCAGCGTCAGCGAGATCGGGTCGGCGGCGCTGGCCTGGGCGCCGACCACGAGCGCGGCGGCGACGAGCCCCGCCGCGCCCGCGGCCGCGGCGGCCCCGACCGTCTTCTTCTTGCCTCTTGGGTGACTCACGATAGTCCTTCCGTGTATCAACAGTGATACGAAAAGGCGGAGCGCGGTAAACAGGAATCGCTACCGATCGGTAAGCTAGCGAGCGGCCCGAGTGCCGATCAAGAGCTTTCGCGGAAATCCCGCGACCGGCTCCGCAAATTGTCACCCGCGCACGCCGGGCGGACCGTTTTCCTAGCAGGAGCGGGCGACTTTCCCCGGCGCGGTCCCGGTTCCGGGCCGCTGACGCGGGTGACAAAACCGAATCCGGAAATGCTGACGCGCGTGCCAATCGGGCATTCCTTTCTTGCCCGTGCGCGACCGTGCTGCGTAGCCTCGAAAACCATGAACAGAATGCACAGCGCGGTGCTGGCGATGTCGGCTGCCGTGCTCCTCTCGGCCGCGGCCTGCTCCTCGGACCCCGCGCCCGCGGACACCGGCCGGCACGCCGACCCCGCCGCGCTCGCGTGGGTCGACAAGGTGTGCACCAGCGTGGCCGCGGGTTCGGCGAAGCTCGCGCAGCCGCCGGCCTCCGACAGCGCCGCCCCCGGGAAGACGCGGGACGCGATGGTCGCCTTCCTCGACCGGCTGGGCTCGGCACTCGGCGACATGGCGAGCGGCCTCCGCGCGGCGGGCGTGCCGCCGGTCCCGGACGGACAGTCCGCAGTGGACAAAGCGACCGCCACCCTGACCGAGACCACGGGCAAGATCGCCGCGACGAAGTCGAAAATGGAGCAGGCGAAGGTCGAGGACCAGGCGAGCCTCCGCCAGGCGATCGCCGACGCCGACGCGACGATGGGCCAGCTCACCGATCCGGAAGGCCCGATCAAGGACCTCAAGGCGAACCCCGAGCTGAACCTCGCCTTCGCCGAATCCCCCACCTGCAAGCGCGTCTACGGGACGAGTTCATGACGGCCCGCCGCGCGCTCGCCGCGCTGGTCGCCCTGGTTCTGGCCGCCGCGTTCGCCCCGGTCGCCGCCGCGGCGCCGGACCCGGGCACCGGCCCGGCCGACGATTCGTTCTACACGCCGCCGTCGCCGCTTCCGGCGGGCAAACCGGGCGACATCATCCGCTGGCGGCCGTCGAAAGCCGGGCCGCGCAAGGCGTCCGTCGACGCCTGGCAGGTGATGTACTTGTCCACCAACGCGCTCGGGAAGCCGGACGCGGTCACCGGCACCGTGCTGGTGCCGAAGAACGCGGACCGGGCCACCGCGCCGGTCGTCGCGTTCGCGCCCGGCACGCACGGCCCGGCCTTCGCCTGCACTCCGTCGAAGATGATCGACCTGGGCGCGTTCTACGAGCAGCCCGGCCTCGACGACCTGCTCGACGCGGGCTACGCCGTCGCGGTGCCGGACTACGAGGGCTACCAAAGCTCTCCCAAAACCACCTACGTCGTGGGACGGTCCGAAGGCCCGGCCGTGATCGACGCGGTCCGCGCGGCGCAGCGACTCGCGCCTGCCGGGCTTTCCAGCACGGCGAAAGTGGTCTTCCGCGGCTATTCCCAGGGCGGCGGCGCGGCGGTGTGGGCGGGAGAACTGCAGCCGTCGTACGCCCCGGAGCTCAATCTCGCCGGGATCGCCGCCGGCGGGGTGCCCGCCGATCTCGTCCAGGTGACGCTGCAGCTCGACGGCAAATTCGGCTTCGGGGTCTTCGCCTACGCCCTGCTCGGCCTCGACCAGGCGTACCCGGAGCTGAAACTCGACTCGTTCCTCAGCGACAACGGCCGCGCGAAGCTGGCCGAGATGAAACAGAGCGCGTGCACGTTCGAACTGCTGACGACGTACGCGAATCAGAAGATCTCGGACTACACCACGAGCCCGGGCTACATCCAGCCCGCCTGGACGGCCCGGCTGGCCGAGAACAAGCTCGGCGGCAGCCCGCCGAAGGCCCCGCTGTTCCTCTACCACGCCACCGGGGACCAGCTGGTGCAGTTCTCGCAGGCCGACGCCCTGCACAAGACGTACTGCGCGGCCGGGGTCCAGGAAACCTGGAAGACCTACGACACCGACCACATCACGCTCGTCTACACCGGCAACGCCGACGTCCTGTCCTTCGTCAAGGACCGGATCGCCGGCAAACCGGCCGCGGCGAACTGCTGAGCCAATGCCCGAGCCGCGAGCACTGTTCCGCTTCGCCGTCGTCGGAGCGGCCGCCTACGGGGTCACCGTGCTGGTCGACTACAGCCTCAAACTGACTGTGCTGCAGGAGAAACCGGTGACCGCGCTGGCGATCGCGACTGTCGCGTCGACGGCGTTCGCGTATTTCCTGTCCCGCCAATGGTCCTTCGTGGACCGAGGCGGCCACGGACGGCTGCGGGAAGCGACGCTGTTCTTCGCGGTCAATGCCGGTGCGGTGGCGGTGAATCTCGTGCCGCTGCTGGTATCGCGGTATGTGCTGCGCCTCGAAGTGCCGAATATCGGTTACGTGGCACAGGAAATCGCGGACTTCGCGGCGGGGATGGTGCTGGGCACGGCGTCGGGCACGGCGTTCCGGTGGTTCGGGTACCGGCGGTGGGTGTTCCCGCGACCAGCTCGTCCGAAGGAGACCGACGGCGAGCTGGTCGCACCGCAGCTTACCGAGCCGCGAGGCGGATCTGTCGCCAAAATTCCGTAAATACCGGCCCGGTTCCCGGCGGGCGCTCGCCTCACCCCCGGTCCGGGAGCGCCCGTTCCGCCAGCAACGCCAGTTCCAGCCGCAACCGCTCGCCCGGGTCGGTCAAGCGGTCCCCGAACAATTCGGCGAGCGTCTTCAGCCGCGCGCGGACCGTCTGCGGGTGCAGGTCCAGCATCCGCGCGAGTTCCGGGGCGCTGCCCCTCGTCCGCACCAGCGCCAGCAACGTCTCCGCCAGGTGCTCGCGGCGTTTCTCCGGCAGCCCGGCGAGCGGGGCCAGTGTCGTCTCGGCCAGCTGCGCGGCCAGGAATTCGTCCGCGAGCAGCAGCAGCGCGGGCACGTGGTCGCGGCACCAGACCACCGGGCCCGGCGCGTCCAGCAGCCCCCGGGCCGCCAGGTCGGCCGCCCGGCGCGCGACCCGGAACGATTCGGCCGCCGAGCCGGACGGGGCCAGCGGGCCGACCGCCGCGGTCCAGCCGGCGGGCAAGGCCGCGAGTCCGGCCAGCTCCGTGTCCGGCGCGGCGGTGAGCGCGGCGGGCGGATCGCCGGTCAGGTCCGCGGCGACGTGGTCCGGGAGCAGGCCCGGCGGAAGCTCGGGCGCGCCCGGCAGCGCGCGGAACACCACCGCCGCGACCCGTTCGGGCAGCCCGGCCGGACTGTCCTCTTCGGTCCGCGGCCCGCCGTCGAGCAGCGCGCGGAGCACGCGGCGATTCCGCTCCCCTTCGCCGGATTTCTCCGCTTCGGCCGCGCTGTAGCCCTCCGCGACCGCCGCCATCGACGTCTCGACATCGCCGAGCATGCCTTCGGCCATCCCGTAGACGACGTCGCCGGACAGGCCGGTTTCCTGGGCTATTTCGGCGATCCAGCGCCACATCACCCGGCTCGCGACGCGCACCGCCGCCTGCACCGACTCCCGGCTGAGCCCCTCGTGGAACGCCGTCCGCCCGTGCGCGCGGAAATCGGCGAGCCGGTCGCTCTGCCACATCGCCGGCGCGCCGACCCGGTCGATGTCCCGCTCGATCCCCCGCCGCGTCTGCTCGATCGCGGCGGTCCGCCCGGGATCCTCGCTGAAGCACCCGGAATATTCCGGGATCTCGGCGGCGATGGCGTCGACGCACGCCCGGGCGATCTCCGGGATCCGCGGGCGCACCGCGTCGCCCAGCCGGCGCGGGATCCGCGCCCACACGGAGCCGTCCGAACCGGCGGAACTGCGCATGGCGATTTTAATCCCCCACTCGGAAATTGGCGGTCGAGGAATACCGGCCCCAGTCGGCACGGAGCGTAGAACGCACCCCCGTCCGTGTCAAAAGCGCGGGTTCCCGTCGCTCTTTCGGGCGCCGATCGTTCATTTTTAGTGACGCACGTTTTCAGCTACGCTCACCTCCCTCCGTCCCAGCGCCTCGAAGGGGGATTCGTGGTCGAGTACCGCAGCTTCGCTCTGCTGGCTTCGCTGCCGCGCGCGCTCGGCGCGTGCCTGCGCCCGCACGCGGCGCACGCCGCGGCCGCGATGATCCAGGAGACCCAGCGCGCGGTCCCGGCGTACGGGAAGCCGCTCAAGGGGGTTTTCGGGAAGGTGCTGGTCCGCAGCGTCGAGTACGCGGTGCTGCACTGCGTGGACTCGATGGGCGCCCCGGACCTGCCGCACGACGAGTGGATCGAGTTCTACCGCGGCCGAGGGGCGATGGAGTTCAGCGAGGGCCGCAACCTCGACGCACTGCAGGACACCGCCACGATCGGGGCCAGGGTCGCCTGGCGGGCGATGCACCCCGCGGTGGTCGCCGCCGGGGTCGACCCGGCCGTCATCTCGGTCGGCGCGGAAGCGATTTTCGCCTACGTCGACGAGCTGTGCGCCACCGCGATCGCCGGCTACCAGCAGGCCCAGGCGGACGCCGAGGGAGCCGTGCCCGCCCGGCGGCGAAGGCTGCTGGAGCTGATCGGGCAAGCTCCGGAAGGCGCGGCGAGCAGCATCGCCGAACTGGCGAGCGGCGCGGGCTGGCCGCTGCCCGAAACGGCCGCGATGGTCGCGCTCGAACGGTCCCCTGGCGCCGACGACTTCCCGGCCGGCCTGCTCGGCGACAGCGTCCTCGCCGACCTGGACGGCCCAGAGCCGCACCTGCTCGCCGCCGACCCGGACGCCGACCTCGCCCCGCTCACGCCCCTGCCCGACGGCTGGCGCGCCGCGGTGTCCCCGACCGTCCCGCTGGCCGACGCACCGGCCGCCTTGCGCACCGCGCGCCGGGCCCTGCAGCTGACCGGCCCGGAGACCTGCGGCCCGGTCATCTGGTGCCGCGACCACCTGGCGACGCTCTGGCTGCTCGCCGAGGATTTCCTGGCCGCCGAACTGGCCCGGCAAAGCCTCGACCCGTTCGCCTCGCTGAGCGCCAAGCAACGCGAGCGGCTCAGCGAAACCCTCCTGGCCTGGCTGGAAACCCGCGGCGGCGCACCGGAAATCGCCCAGCGCCTCGACGTCCACCCGCAAACGGTCCGCAACCGCCTGCGCCAGCTGGAAGACCTGTTCGGCGACCGCCTCAAAGACGCCGACGACCGGCTCGGCATGCAACTGGCGCTGCGGGCGCAGCGGCTGATGCGGGCACATCGGCCGCTGGAGAACTGAACGGCAGCGCCGTCGCGGCTGCCGGGCGGGCCGCGCTGAGAGCCGGGGAGACGGCAGGGCTGGCGGTCGCCGCGCGCCTCGTGCCGCACATCAACGCTCAACACCGCACGCCCAACGCCTCGCCCGAACCGGTCCGCTCGAGCCGAGGGCAGGGCCGTCGCCGCTCAAAGCCGCGCGCCCAGTGCCTCTGCCCGCCCCCACCGCAGATCCGACCGACGGCACCACCGCCGCCCGAACCGCCCGCTCGAATCGGCGAGCAGGGCTGCCGCTCAGCCGCACACCCAACCCGCCACGGAACCAACGCCACCACGGCCCGCCCGAACCGACAGGCCGGGCAACCGCTCACACCCAACCCCCCTCCCCACCACAGAACCCACCGACGGCCCGCCACCGCCCCACCCGAACCGGCCGCCCGAATCGGCGGGCCGGGCAGCCGCTCAACACCGCACACCCAATGCACTCCCGCACCACAGAACCCACCAACAGCCCGCCACCGCCCCACCCGAACCGGCCCGCCCGAATCGGCGAACAGGACCGCCGCTCAGCCACACACCCAACCCGCCACGGAACCAACGCCACCACCACGGTCCGCCCGAACCAACAGGCCGGGCAGCCGCTCAACACCGCACACCCAAAACCCCTCCCCCACCACAGAACCCACCAACAGCCCCGCCCCCACCCGAACCGGCCGCCCGAACGAACGGGCAGGGCCGCCGCTCAACGCCCCGCACCCACCACCCCGCCCCGCACCTCCCCCGCCGACGAACCAGCCACCGCCGCCCCGCCCGGAACCGGCCCCGTCGAGCCGGGTCGAAGCCAGCCGGGCCGAAGCCGCTGGCCCCACCCGTGCCACCACCGGCGAATCGACTGCCGAACCACCCGCCCGGCCGCGGCCCCGGACAACCCCCGCGCGGGCGCGCGCTCCAGCCGGTTCGCGGGCATCGGCAGCACCCGGCGCCACGCTCTCCCGGCGGGTCCCGGCGGAGGCGGGCGGTGCTCCTGGCGGGCGAAATGGATCCTCGCGCGGCACGACATCAGCGCGTCCGGTGCGTCGTTGCGACCATGCGTCGAGGATGACCCGGCCGCCGCGGCAATGTCGACAAGGCGTCCGGCGGCGGGCGGAAAATTCGCACGCGCGGCCGCTTTTTCTTTTCTTTTCCTGTCACGCGCGGCCGGGATTCCCGGGAGGTGGCGTTTGCCACAGCGCGGAAAACCCGGACTGCCCTAATTTCGGTTTCCCGAGAAAGGGCTGCCGATGACACTCGAGACGTACACCCTCGCCCTCCACGGCCGGCGGGTCCGGCTGCGCGAATACCGGCCCGCGGCGGACACCGGCGACGAGGCGGTCGTGCTGGTGCACGGAATCGCGGGCAGCATCGAGACCTGGACGCCGGTTTTCGACCGCTGCGCGGCGCTCGGCCGTCGCGTGCTGGCGCTGGACCTGCCCGGGCACGGCGGTTCGGACGCGCCCCGCGCGGATTACGGGCTCGGCGCGATGGCGAGCATCGTGCGGGACGTGCTCGCGGTGTCCGGCGTGCGGCACGCGACCGTCGTCGGGCATTCGCTCGGCGGCGGCATCGCGATGCAATTCGCCTATCAATTCCCGGAAATGTGCGACCGGCTGGTTCTCGTCGGCAGCGCCGGGCTCGGCACGGAGGTGAGCCCGGTGCTGCGGGCCGCCGCGCTGCCCGGCGCGGCCGCCGTCCTCGCGCTGACCGTCAACCCGGCGACGCTCGCGTTCGCCCGCGGGGCGGCCCGGCTCGGCCGCCGGCTCGGCGGGTCGTTGAAAACTGAAACACGGGAACTGGCCCGGCATTTCGGCTCGCTCGCCGATCCCGGGCGGCGGCGGGCCTTCCTGTCCATCGCGGGCAGCCTGATGGACCTGCGCGGCCAGCGCGCGAGCGCCGCGGAGAAGCTGTACCTGGCCGAATCGGTGCCGACGCTGCTCGTCTGGGGAGCCCGCGACCCGCTCATCCCCGTCGCGCACGGGCGGCGGACCGCCGAACTCCTGCCGGACAGCAGGCTGTCGGTCCAGGAAAACGCGAAACACTTTCCACACGTGGCCGACCCGGAGGGGTTTTGCCTGCTGCTCAACGAGTTCCTCGCCGGGACCGCGCCCGCGCGGCTCACCTTGGCCGACGTCGCCGCCCGCCTGGAAACCTCCGTCGGGGATTCGAAAACGCCCGCCTGAAAATTGTCACGCGCATAGCATCCGCCGGGGTTCGGAGTATCACCTGCACCCACCTGTTTCCACCCGTTCGGGTGTAGTCCGGACGGGCGATGGACGCGGCGGCCACCGGCCCGTTGACAGTGCCGTTCCGGGGAAATTATGTTGCCTGTGCCGCAAAATCTGGATCGGCTTCGACCGCGAAGAGGCCGGTTTTGTTGCCAGCAAGGATAAAAACATGACCGAAGTGGATTCCGGGTTCGTCCGTCCCGCGCCGCTGGGCTACCGGCCGCACTCCGGCGAACGCGCCGCCGGGCCCTCCGCCCGCCCGCGTTCCGGGCCGGTCCCGCCCGCCCCTCGCAGCCCCGCCGAAACCCGGCCCGTCCGGGCTTCCAGCGCGCTCGGGCTGTGGGCGTCGCTGCCGCGGGAACTGGCGGTCCGCTTCACGCCGAGGGTCGACCCGCTCGCGAAGGCCATCCTGCGCGAGGTCCAGCTGGCGGTGCCGGAGTACCGGCAGCCGATCGAGGGCGCGTTCGGGCACGTCATCACCCAGGGCGTGCGGCAGGCGATCGTCCAGTGCCTCGACAGCGTCGGCAAGCCCGCGGCCGCGCCGGCCGCCGCCTGGTCGGCGGTGTTCCGCGACCTGGGCAAGATCGAGTTCGCCGAGGGCCGCAGCCTCGACTGCCTGCAGACCGCCTACCGCGTCGGCGGACGGGTCGCGTGGCGGCACCTCGCGGAGTTCGGGCAGACCGCCGGGCTGCCCGCGGAAACGCTCTGCACCAGCGCCGAAGCCATTTTCGCCTACGTCGACGAGATCTCCGCGCTGTCGATCGAGGGCTACACGGCGGCGCAGACCCGGGCCGCGGGCAACCTGGCCCGGCGCCGGCGCCGTCTTCTCGACCTGCTGCTCGCCGATCCGCCGTCCGCGCCGCAGACCGTCGCCGCGCAGGCCGCCGCCGCGCAGTGGACGCTCCCGGAAGAGGTCGCCGTCGTCGCCCTCGAACCGCGGTCCGGCCAGCATCGGCTCGCCGTCCCCGACCTCCACCCGGACGTCCTCGTCGACTTCGAAGGCGGCGAACCGTGCCTGGTCACCGGCTCGCCGGACGAGCATCTGGCCGATCTCGCCGAGCGGCTGCCCGGCTGGCGCGCGGTGGTCGGCCCGTCCGTCCGGCTCGCCGACGCACCCCGGTCGCTGCTGTGGGCGCGCCGGACGTTGCGGCTCGTCCAGCGCGGCGTGCTGCCGGACGCGCCGTTGACGCACTGCACGGACCACCTGTCGACGCTCTGGCTGCTCGCCGACGAATTCCTGGTGCGGGAACTGTGCGAACGCAGCCTGGAGCCGTTCCGGGATTTGACCCCCAAACAGCGCGCGCGGCTCGGCGAGACCCTGCTGATCTGGCTGCAGTCCCGCGGCAGCGCGCCCGAGATCGCGAAGATCCTCAAGGTGCATCCGCAGACCGTCCGGTACCGCATGCACCAGCTCACCGAGCTGTTCGGCGACCGGCTCGACAACGCCGACGACCGGCTCGACCTGGAGATCGCCCTGCGCGCGGAAGCGCTGCTGGGCTCCTGAACCGCGTCATCCCAGCGAAGTGGTGAGGCATGTGACAGGACTGTCCGGCGAGACAGCCTTCGGACCGATGCTGAGCGGAGACGGACGGCCCGGGCGGCTGTGGGCGATGCTCCCGCGCGAGCTGGCCGCGGTGTTCCGGCCGCGGCTGCTGGACGTCGCCGACGACGTGCTGCGCGAAATCCAGCGCACCGTGCCCGGGTACGCGCAGCCGCTCGACGGCCCGTTCGGCAAGGCGCTGCGCGGCGGGGTGCAGGCGGCGATCCTGCAGTTCGTCGACCGGATCGCGACCGCGGGCGCGGTGGCCGACGATCGCCGCAAGGTCTTCGTCGCGCTGGGCGTGCACGAGTTCGAGCAGGGCCGCAACCTCGACGTGCTGCAAGCGGCGTACCGGGTCGGCGCGCGCGTGACGTGGCGGCGGATGGCCGAGGTGGGCGCCCGGGCCGGGGTGCCGTCGGCGACGCTGTGCCTGCTGGCCGAAGCGATTTTCGCCTATATCGACGAATTGTCGGCGTTGTCGGTGGAAGGGCACGCGGCCGCGCGCACCCGGGCGACGGGCGCGCGGGAACGCCGCCGGCGACGGCTGCTCGATCTGCTGCTCTCCGACCCGCCGACCCCGATCCAGCTGCTGGAGGAAGCCGCCTCGGACGCGGCGTGGCCGCTCCCCGCCCGGCTGGTGGCGGTCGCTCTGGACGGACCGGCCGACGTCGCCGGGCTCGACGCGCTCGAAGACCTCGAAGACGCGGCCCCGCGGCTGGTGCTGGCGATGCCCGAAGACCGGGCCCCGCTCGCCGCCGCCTTGTCCGGCCGCCGGGCGGCAGTGGGCCCGCCGGTGCCGCCCCACCGAGCTGGCCGCTCGCTGACGGCGGCGCGGGAAGCGTTGCAGCTGGTCGCGGCCAACGTCCTCCCGGACGAGCCGGTGACCTGGTGCGCGGACCATCTCGCGACCCTGTTGCTGCACAAGGATCCCCTGCTGCCGGCGAACGTCTCCCGCCGCAGGCTGGCCCCGCTGGCCGCGCTGACCGCGAAACAGTACAACCGGCTGGCCAGAACGCTCCTCGCCTGGCTGGAAACGCGCGGCAACGTCCGCGAGGTGGCGGACCGGCTGGCCATCCATCCGCAGACCGTTCGGGCTCGTGCGCAGGAACTGGAAACGATGTTCGAGGGGAGGCTGTGGGATCCGGACGACCGGTTCGAGCTGATTCTGGCTCTTCGCGCGACGCTGACTTGACCGGGTTTCGGTCCGGGGATGCGTTGAGTCGAGCGGCTTTGGTCCGGTGCGCGACGCTGGCCTGAACGCCCTCGCCCGGGGGTGCCGCGGCCCTTCACGCGACTCCGATCTGAACCAGTCACGCCCGATGCTGCCCTGGCCCGAGCCGCCCTCGCCCTCCGCGCGCGCTTGGCCTGAACCTCACCCGGTGCCGCCCTGGCCCCAGGGGCGTTCTGCTCCGCACGGTGCTGGCCGGAATGCCCTTGAGCCGTGCGCATCCCCGGCTCGAGAACGCCTTGCCCTCCGCGGCACCACCCCGATCTGCCCCGGCGCAGCACCGGCCCGAACGCCGCTCGCTCTCCGCACGCCCCGAAGTGCCCTCGCCCCTACGCGATCCCGCTCCCGAGCGCTCCATGCGGCCGCGCGGGCTGCGGGAGGTCCGTGCGGGGAACCTTCACGGACCTCCGGGTTTCCCTCACGGACCGGCGCGAGGAGGTGCGGTGCGGGTCAGGCGGCGGACATCCCGGTGATCCGCCACTTCCCGCCCGTCCGCTCGGCGGTCACGCTCAGCTGCGCGGCCCCGGTGCTGCGTTGTCCGTCGCCTCGGGTGCCGGTCTGGTCGAGGAACACCAGCAGGGCCGCGCGGTCGCCGTCGAGGAGTTTCACTCCGGACGCGACCGCGGTCGAGGTCACCACGAGCTTCTGCTCGGCCGCGAGCTGACGCACCTGGCCGAACAGCCGGGAGTACTGAGTGAGTGCGGGGCCGGTCAGCAACTCCTTGGCCGCGCGGTCGTTTCGGGCCGGATCGTCGTAGCGGTAGGAGAAAAGCGTGCCGAGTGCGGCGCTGATCTGCTTCCCCGCGTCCGCGGTGCCGGACACGTCGGACAGCGCGGTGTTGTGTGCCAGCACCGCGTTCGTGTCGCGGGTCTCGACGGTGAACCACACTGCCAGCGCGGCCAGCACGATCGCGACGGCCGGGAACACCAGGCGTGCCCGGCGTTTCCGCGGCAAGGGCTCGACCGGCTCCTCGACCGGCTCCTCGACAGGCTCGTCCGGTTCCGGCGGCACCGGATCCCGGTAGCGTCCGGCCACTTTGACGGCCCGCTTCTTCGTCCGCGTGGTCACGGCGCCTCCCCTGCCGGAACTTGGCCCAATGCGGTGACCCGCCAACCGTCCGGTGTCCGGCGAAGGTCGGCCTGGAACCGGGAACGCTTGGTCACCGCCTCCTGGCCCTCGGGCGTGACCGCCAGTTCCACGGACGTGATCAGCTTCGCCATGCCCGCGCCAGGGTCCACTTCGGTCACCGCGGCGTCGGTGACTTTCCCGACGGTGACGGTTTTCGCCTGCGCGACCCGGTCCAGGCTGCCCTGCCGGTCCTGCGCCAGCTCGTCGTGCAGCGCGCCGCCGGACACGTCCAGCCAGTGCTGGTAGCCGGCCGCGGCCTGCCGGTAGTCCAAAGTAGTCAGTCCGGCGATCGCGGATCGACCGGCCTGCAACGCGTCTTCCCGCACGACTGCGCGCGCGACGCCGTCGTCGTGCGCGGCTTGCCACCAGGTGTACCCGGACCATCCGGCCGCCGCGGTCGCGAGGGCCGCGGCGATCGGGCCCAGGGAAGCGGAAATCCTCACGGCTGTCCTCCCGGTGCGTTCTGCGAGCCGCGCACGTTCGTCGGGTCGCCCTTCGGCAGCGCACAGCGCGCGGCCGTGTTCAGCGGTCTCGTCGAGGTGTCGAGACCGTCGCGATACGGCGTCGCGTACCCGGCGGTGCACGGAGGCGGATCGAAGAAAGACAGCGACAAGCCGAAATGCGCCCCGTCCGGCCGGACGACCGAGCTGACCGCGCCGACCGCCCGCGGCGCGGTGATCAGCAGCTGCCGGATCCCGTCCTGCCGGGACTCGAGGACGTCCGCGGTGGTGAGCAGGTTCGCGAGCAACACACCCAATTGCGGTCCGGAATCGCGGATCAGCGAACCGACCTCGTTCGCGGCGGCGGGCACTGCCGGAATGAGCTTGCGGAGGTCGCCGTCGGATTGCTTCAACGTCGACGCGAGCAGTTTGGCGTTGGCGCCGAAGCTGCGGATCGCGTCCGCCTGCTGCACCTGCGTGTCGAGGACCGTGTGCGCGTCGGTGACGAGCTGGGTCAGCGGCGCGACGTGCTCGCTCGCGGCTTGCACGAACTCGATGCCGCGGCCGACCAGCTGGTCCAGGGCGGGACCGGCGCCGGACGTCGCGTTGTACAGCTCGTCGACGACGGTGCGCAGTGCGGGCTTGGGCACCGACGCGGCGAAAGAGTCCACAGTGGACAGCACGGTGTCGACCGGGAGCGGGATTTTCGTCTGGTCCTGGGTGAGCACCGAACCGTCGTGCAATACCGGGCCGCCCGCCGTGCGCGGCCGCAGGTCGACGTACTGCTCTCCGACCGCCGACCGATCGGCGACGACGGCCTCGGTATCGGCCGGGACGGGCGCGGTGCCGGAGTCGATCTCGAGATCCGCTTCCATCCCGGCGGGGGTGAGCCGCAGCTGGCCGACCCGGCCGATCGGCACGCCCCGGTAGGTGACCTCGGCGTTGGTGAAAATGCCGCCGCCCGTGGGAAACTGGGCCTTCACCGTGTAGCCGCGGCCGAAGAACACCTTGTCCAGACCGGCGTAAGTCGCCCCGACATAGGCCACGCCGACGACGGCGAGGACGACGAACAACGTCACCTGGACACGCACGAACCGGGTCAGCATCAGTGGCCCGTCTTCAGGAAACCGTTGAGATAGTCGCCGCGGATCGCGTCCAGCGCGGCGTCCGGGAACGGGAAGGTGAAGATCATCTCCATCGCCTTCGGCAGTTTGTCCCCGGAATCGGCCAGCCGCCGCAGCAAGGGCGCGAGCGCCTGGAGATCGGCGACGAGGTCGTCCTTGCTGCGGTTGACCGTGCTGACGGCGACCGAGGTCAGGCCGTCGAGCGACTTGAGCATCCCGACCAGCGCCTCCCGCTGCTGGTTGAGCACGCTGATGCCGGGGGTCAGGCCGTTGAGCGTCGCGGTGATCCGGTCGGTGTGCGCGTTGAGCGTTTCGGCGAGCCGGTTGACGCTTTCGATCGCCCGGGTGATCTCGCCGCGCTGTTCGTCGAGCCCCTTGACCAGAGTGTCCAAACTGGACAGCAGGCTCCTCGCCGCGGTCTCCTTGCCGCCGAGCGCGGCGTTGAGCTGGTGGCTGATGTTCTGGACCTGGGCGACGCCGCCGCCGTTGAGCAGCAGGGAAAGCGCGCCGAAGACCTCTTCGATCTGCGGGGTCAGCGCGGAGCGGTCGAGCGGGATGACCGTGCCGTCGACCAGTGTGCCCGAAGGGGTCGCGTCGGGCGGCGGGGCGAGTTCGACGAACTTCTCGCCGAGGATGCTGGCCTGCCGCAGCCGCGCGACCGCGTTGGCCGGGAGGTCGACGTCGCCGTTGAGCACCAGGTCCACGACCGCGCTGTGCCCGTCCGGGGCGAGCTGCACCTTCGATACCCGGCCGACCGGCACGTCGTTGACCTTGACGCCGGACTGCGGCACCAGGTCCAGCACGTCGGTGAAGCTCGCGGTGACGTGGATCGGGTGGTCGCCGAGCGCGGCGCCGCCGGGCAGCGGGAGGTCGTACACGCTCACGCCGGTCCCGCATCCGGTGGTGGCCAGGACCAGCGTCAGCACCGCTGCGACCTTCGCCAGGGATTTCATTTCGTCTCCGGGAATTCGAGGAGGTTGCCGCGGCCGTTGATCAGGCCGGTGTCCGGGTCGTAGGCCCCGAGCACGTTCGTCAGCGCGTTCGGGGCCGCGCTCAGCGCTTCGGCGAGGGAATCCTTCTGGTTCGCCAGCACCTTCGCGACGCCGGCCAGTTTGTCCACATCGGACTGCACCTTGCCCCGGTTGTCCTTCACGAATCCCTGCACCACGCCCAGCGCCTGGGTCAGCTCGGTCAACGCGCCGGAGAACTGGTCGCGCTGGTCGGCGAGGACCTTGCTGAGCGACGAGAGCTGCGCGATGGCCTGCTTCACCTGCCCGTCGTTGGCGGCGAGCATCGCGGTGAACTTGCTGATGTTGTCCACCGAACTGAACAGGTCGTCCTTGGAATCGCTCGCGGCGCGGGCGAATTCGCCGAGGTTCTTGATCGCCTGCCCGATTGTCTGGCCGTTGCCGTTCAGGTATTCGGCCGATCGAGTCAGGACGTCGCTGACCGCGCCGTCCTTGTTCGCCCCCTGCGGGCCGAGCGCCGCCATCAGCTGGTTGAGGCTGCGCAGCAGATCGTCGACCTCGACCGGCGTCGCGGTGCGCTCGCGCGGGATCGACGCGCCGTCGGCCAGTTCGGGACCGCCGGTGTAGACCGGCGTGAGCTGCACATACCGGTCGGCGACCAGGCTGGGCGTGATGACGACCGCTCCGGCTCCTGCCGGCAGCTGCACATCCGGCTTGAGCGTCATGGTCACTTTGACGTCCGTGCCGTTCGGCTCCACTGTGGACACCGAGCCCACGGCCACCCCGAGGACGCGCACGTCCGAGTTCGGGTAAATGCCGACGGCGGCGCTGAAGTACGCGGTCACCGTGCGCTCGCGCGGCGCGGTCGCCACCTGCCATCCCGCCGTGACCAGCAGCGCGCACACCACGCCGAGCGCGAGCGCGCGCAACCTGGCCCGGCGGCGGGCCTGGGCTCCCAGGTCGATGAGCTGGTGCGCCATCAGCGTCCCCCGTTCTTCGGTGGCAGGCAGCTGCCCGGTGTACCGCCGTTCGGCACCAGGCCGCAGAGGTAGGTGTCGATCCAGCGGCCGTTGCCGACCGCGTTGCCGAGCAGCCGGTAGAACGGGCCGGCCAACCGCAGGCTGTCCTCGAGCCGGCCCTGGTTGCGCTGGAGCACGGTCGCCACGCGGTCGAGCTGGTCGAGCGCGGGCCCCAGGGTTTTCTGGTTCTCCGCGACCAGCCCGCGCAGCTGGACCGACAGGTTCTTGACGCCGCTGAACAGCTTCGCGATCGCGTCCTTGCGGTCGTTCAGCTCCTTGAGCAGCGTCGTGCCGTCCCGGATCAGGGCCTGGATCTGGCCGGAGCGGTCGCCGAGCGTCTTCGACACCTTGTTCGTGTTCTGGAACAGCTTCACCAGCTCGTCGTCGCGGGACGCAAGCGTTTGCGACAGGGCGGCGATCCCGGTGAAGGCGGTCCGGACGTCGCTGGGCGCCGACGCGCCGAGCGTCTCCGACAGCGTGCGGAACGCCTGCGCGAGCTGGCCGGTGTCGATGGCGCCGACCGTTCCGGCGAGGTCGTTGAACACCGCGGTGACGTCGTAGGGCGAACTCGTCCGCTCGACCGGGATCGGCTGGTCCGGGTCCAGCTCGCCGTCGCCGACCGGGTCGAGCACGAGGTTTTTCTGGCCCAGCAGCGTCTTGATCTTGATCGCCGCGGTCGTCCGGTTGCCCACCCAGGCGTCCTTGACGCGGAACCGCACCTCGACGCGGCCGCCCGCCAGCCCCACGCCGGTGACCTCGCCGACCTTCACCCCGGCGACCCGGACCTCGTCGTTCGGCTTGAGCCCGGCGGCCTCGCGGAACTCCGCCCGGTAGGTCGTGCCGCCGCCCACGATCGGCAGGTCGTCGGAGAAGAAGGTCGCGGCGCCGACGAGCGCCATCAGCAGCGCGGTCGCCGCGCCGACGGCGATCGGGTTGCGCAGCCGGAACGGCTTGATCCGGGGCGGTTTCACCGGCACCTCGCAGCGGTCACCGGAATGCCCGGCATCGGCCCGCCGGGCGCGGGCCTGGCGTCGGTCTGCACGGAGCAGAGGTAGAAGTTCGCCCAGGAGCCGTAGGAGAAAATCGTGCCGATGCGGTCGAGTTTCTTCGGCAGGTTGCCGAGGAACTGCTCGAACACCGGGGTGTTGTCGGCGAGGTTCTTCGACAGGTCGCCGAGCGCGGCGATGCTGTCCTTGAGCGGCTGGCGGCCGGCCTGCAGCAGCCCGGCGGTGGACGTGGTCAGCTCGCCGAGCCCGCCGATGGCCTGCCCGATCGGTTTCGCGTCCGCGGCGAGGCCGGTGACGAGCTGCGCGGTCGTGTCCACGAGCGCGTCGAACTGGTCGCCCTGCGCGTTCACGGTGTCCAGCAGCGTGTTGAGATTGCCGATCACCTTCCCGATCACGGCGTCCTTTCCGGCCAAAGTGGACGTCAGCGACGCCGTGTGCCGCAGCAGGCTTTCGATCGTGCTGCCTTCGCCTTGCAGGACCTGGATGATCTCGAAGGACAGCTGGTTGACGTCTTTCGGCGACAGGGCTTGGAAAAGCGGTTTGAAGCCGTTGAACAGGGTGGTCAGGTCGAGGGCCGGTTTCGTCTTGTCCGGCGGGATCAGCGCGCCGTCGGCGAGCGCCGGCGCGGCTCCGGAAGGCCCGGGGTCGACCGAGAGGTAGCGCTGCCCGACCAGGTTGCGGTAGCGGATGACGACCGAGGCCGCGGCGGTGAGCCGGTGGGTCCGGTCGACGGAGAACGCGACGTCGGCGAGCCGGTGCTCGACCACGCGCACCTCGTCGACCTGGCCGATCCGCACGCCCGCCATGCGGACCTCGTCGCCGGGGTTGACCGAGGTCGCGTCGGTGAACCGGGCGGTGTAGCCGACCGTCGTGCCGACGTTCGAATTGGCGATGGTGATCGCCAGCACCGCGGTCGCGCACACGGTGACGGCAAAGAAGACCAAGCCCTTGAACGCGGGTCCCGCGACGCTCCTCATCGGACAGTCACCTCCGTTCCGCGCAGTGCCGGTCCGATGAGGACACTGCTCCAGTCGGGCACTTCACCCAGTGCGGGCTTCAAAAGTTCGGCGATGAGCCGCCGCTCCCCCGGCGAGTTCGCCGGGCCTAGATCGCCGTCGGCCGCCCCCGGGGCCGCGCCGCCGCCGTAGCACTTCGGACCGCCGACCGCGTCGAAGCGCGGGCTGTCCCGGCCGGGCACGTACTTGTCGCGCGGGTTCTGCACGGTCAGTGTCACGTGCAGGCCCGGTTCGCTGGTGCCCTTGCCGAGAGCCTTCTCCATCAGCGGTTTGAGCCGGTCGACCGCGTCGAACAGGCACGGGAATTCGGGCGAGTACCGCGACAGCAGTTCCAGCGACGGGCGGCTGGCGGCGGAAACCCCGATGAGGTTGCCCGCGTTCTTCCGCAGGAAGTCGTTCAGGTTCCCGGCGGCTCCGGTCACGCTCGAGTAGAGGCTGTCCAGCTCCCCGCGAGTGTCCACAATGGTCTTCGCGGTGGTCGACAAATCGCTCAGCGCCTGGAGGATGTCCGGGGCCGCTCCGGTGTAGACGTCGGCCGCGTCGGCGAGCCCGGTGATGTCCGCCTTGAACTGCGGCAGCAACGGATTCAGCTTGGCCAGCAGGTCCTGCAATCGCACAATGCTGTCGCCGAGCGGCTTTCCGCGATTGTCGAGGGCCAGCGAAATCGCGCCGAGCGAACTGTTCAGCTTCTCCGGCTGGACCGCCCGCAGCAAGGGCAGCAGATCGCCGAGCACGCGCTCCAGCTCGATCGCGTTGGCCGAGCGGTCCTGCGCGATGACGTCGCCGGCGCGCAGCGCACCGACTGGTCGAGCGGGCAGCACGAGGTTGACGTACCGCTCGCCGAAGACCGTCTTCGGCAGCAGCCGCGCGGAGACATTTCCCGGCAGCTGCCCGATTTTCGCCGGGTCGAGCGCCAGGTCGATCTCGGCTCCGGACGCCGTGCTGCGCACCGCCCGCACCTCGCCGAAGGGCACGCCCTTGACCTTCACCTCGGCCGTCGGCGCGAGCTGGCTCCCGACCCGGTCGGCCTCGAGCGTCACCAGCGCGGAGTCGTCGAAATCCTTGTTGTAGACGGCCACCGCGAGGCAGCCGAGAAGGGCGAGCACGCCGAGGAACGCGACCCCGGCCAGCTGCGTGGCCAGCCGCTTCATCCGGACACCTTCACCGTGGTCGTCGCGCCCCAGATCGCCAGCGACAGGAACAGGTCGAGCACGCTGATCAGGACGATGGACGTCCGCACGGCCCGGCCCACCGCGACGCCGACCCCGGCCGGGCCGCCGCTCGCCCGGTAGCCGTAGAAGCAGTGCGTGAGGATCACTCCGACGCTGAAGACCAGCACTTTCCCGAACGACCACAGCACGTCGCCCGGCGGCAGGAACAGCGTGAAGTAATGGTCGTAGGTGCCGCCGGACTGTCCGAAGAAGACCACCGTGGTCAGCCGGGAGCCGAGGTAGGAGATCAGCAAGCCGATGACGTACAACGGGATGATCGCGATGAACCCGGCGACGATCCGCGTCGTGACGAGGTAGGGCATGCTCCGCACGGCCATCACCTCGAGCGCGTCGATCTCCTCGGAGATCCGCATCGCGCCGAGCTGGGCGGTGAACCCGCTGCCCACAGTGGACGAAAGCGCGAGCCCGGCGACGAGCGGCGCGATCTCCCGGGTGTTGAAATACGCGGTCAGGAACCCGGTCATCGCCGAGATGTTGATCTGGTTGAGCGCGCTGAACCCCTGCAGCCCCACCGTGACCCCGGTGAACACGCACAGCCCGACCATCACGCCGATCGTGCCGCCGATCACCGCGAGCGCGCCGCTGCCGAACGTCACCTCGGCCAGCAGCCGCACCACTTCGCGGAAGTAGCGGGTCACCGCGAGCGGGACGGCCGCGATCGCGCGGACGTAGAACAGCAGCTGGTCGCCGAGGTCGAACAGCTTGTCGCCGGGCTTGCTGAGGTTGACCACTCAGGTTCCCTTCGCCGGAACGAGTTGCAGGTACAGGGCGGTCAGCACGGTGTTGACGAAGAACAGCAGCAGGAAGGTGATGACGACCGACTGGTTGACGACGTCGCCGACCCCCTTCGGCCCGCCCTTCGGGTTCAGGCCGCGGTAGGACGCCACCACCCCGGCGAGGAAGCCGAAGATGACCGCTTTCACCGAGCTGGCCACGAGATCGGACAGCTGCGCGAGGGCGTTGAAGCTGGCCAGATACGCGCCGGGGGTGCCGCCCTGGACGATCACGTTGAAGAAATAGCCGCCGAGCACGCCGACCACGCTGACCAGGCCGTTGAGCAGCACGCACGCGAGCACCGCGGCCTGCACGCGCGGCACGACCAGGCGCTGGATCACCGAAACGCCGAGCACCTCCATCGCGTCGATCTCCTCGCGGATGGTGCGCGCGCCCAGGTCGGCGCAGATCGCGCTGCCGCCCGCGCCGGAGATGATCAGCGTCGTGACGATCGGGCTGGCCTGCTGCACGACCGCCAGCACGCTCGCCGCGCCGTTGAACTGCTGGGCGCCGATCTGGCTGGTGAGCGAGCCGAGCTGCAGCGAGATCACCGCGCCGAACGGGATGGAGACGAGGATCGCCGGCGAGATGGACACGCTCGCGATGAACCAGAACTGCTGCACGAATTCCCGGACCTGGTACGGGCGGCGGAACATCGCGAGGATGATGTCCAGCCCCATCGCGCACATCCGGCCGAATTCGCGCAGGCCGCTCGCCGCCCGTCGCGGGAGGTCGGCCAACAGCGTCGTCACGACGCCGTCCCGCATCCGTTCGGACCGGAGCTGCCGACGCAGCGGAGCACCAGATCGGTCACCAAGGTGTTGCCCGGGCCGGAAACCAGCCCGGTGAACAGGCGGCTGAGGTCCTCGCGGCCGACGCAACCGGCGAACGGCGGCGTCGTGAACGTGGTCGTCACCTTCGCCGGCGGAGCGGGGAAAGCCAGCGGCAGCAAGGCTTTCAGCGTCACCTCCGCGGGTTGCGCGGTGCGGCAGTCCGGGCCGACGTCGAGCGGCTTGCCGTCCACTTTGACGTTCGACAGCTTGACGAAGACCTTCGCGGTGACCTCGGAATCGGCGCAGAGGTTGGTCTGCGTCTTCTTGCAGTTGGCGTCCTTGCCGGTCAGCACCTGGGTGCTGCCGGTGACGTCGCCGGCCGGGACGAGTTCCACCGTGGCGGTGGCCGGCATGAACCGGAACGCGACGAAATAGCTTTCGGTCACCGGGATGCTGAGCTTGCCGGTCAACGGCACGCGGCCGCTGAGGCCGAGCAGGGCGCCGTCGAACCGGCCCTGCGGGAAGCTGATCTCCGAACCGAGCTTCGCGACGCGGCTGGTGGTCGGCTGCTGCGCGTCGCCGACATAGAAGCCGACCGGGAAATTAGCGGCGGCCGGTGCTGGCGCGGTGTCGCCGGGCGCGGCTTGCGCGGAGCCCAGCGACAACGCGGCCAGCACCAGTACCAGCGGCAGCGAGAACCGGGTCAGCGCAGACATTCGGACTTCCTCATCGAAGACGTTCCTCCCGAAGCTACTGACGATTCTCGTTGCGGCACAGGGGTTTCCGTGTTCTTGTCACGCCGGTCGGCGTTTTCGCGGGCGCACTTCACCTCCGCGTGAGCGTCACGTCCAGTTTGTTGCCCGGACCGGAGGCGAGATCGGTGATCAGGCCGGTGAGGAAACCGCAGCCGGTGAACGCCGGGACGGTGTAGGTCGCGGTCAGCTTGCCGCCCGCGGCGGGGTCGAACCCGGGCGCCGAGGAGAGCGGCACGTCGGCCGGGGTTCGCGTGCGGCACGAGTCCGAGCTCAGGATCGGGAAGCCGAGCAGCCGCACCTTGGCGAGCCGGACGTCCACCTTCGCGTTCGCCTTGGCTGTTCCGCCGGAGAACGTGCCGTCGATCGGGCCTGCCTGGCTCAGCTTGACCGTCGCGGAGGCCGGGAGGAAGCCGAACAACCGGAAGTAGACGTCCGATGTGGGCAAGGCGAACTGGGCGTCGAACTTGCCCGCGTCCGCGTCGAGTTTCGCTTCGAGCCGCCCGGGGCCGAGGGGCAGGGTGGCGCGGAGTTGCTTGAGCGTGGTCTTGCCGCGGAGCGAGTAGGTGAATTTCGTGGTGCTCGGCGGGGTCGTGGTGGGCTGGGTGGGCTGGGTCGTCGGTTCCGTGGATTGGGTCGGCGAGGTCGGCTGAGTCGGCGAGGTCGGCTGGGTCGGCTGGGTCGGCTGCGTTGGCTCGGTGGATGAGGTCGGTGGGGTCGGGGACGTGGGCTGGGTGGGCTCAGTCGAGGACGTGGGCTGCGTGGGCGAGGTGGGCTGGGTCGGCTCGGTGGACGACGTGGGTTGCGTCGGCGAGGTCGGCTGCGTGGGCTCGGTGGATGAGGTCGGCTGCGTGGGGGAAGTCGGCTGGGTCGGCTCGGTGGACGACGTCGGCTGGGTTGGCGAAGTCGGCTGGGTCGACGTCGGTGGCGTCGAGGTGGGCTGGGTCGGTTGCGTGGGCTCGGTGGACGAAGTCGGCTGGGTCGGGGAAGTGGGCTGGGTCGGCTCGGTGGAGGACGTCGGCGAGGTCGGCACGGTCGCCGAGGTAGACGAGGTGGACGAGGTCGGGGTGGACGAGGTCGGGGTCGTCGGGGTCGTGCTGGTTCCGCCGCCCGGCTTGATCTCGAAGGTGCCCAGCTGCTGGTTCTGTCCCGGGACGGCGACGCAGTCCGAGGTGAACGTGCCGAGGTCGGTCGGCTGGCCGGAGGCGGTGCGCGGCGTCATCGTCGTGCTGAAGTTCCCGACGGTCACCGACGCGGTACCGGCGCTGGGGAAGGTCACGGCCGGGGCCTGGCCGCTCGTCTTGACGTGGAACGCGCCGGAAGGCGGCACCTGCGTCGACGGGATGGTCAGCGGCAGGCCGAGGTTCAGCGTTTTGTCGACGGGGTACTTGAGCTGGGCCGCCGCCTTGGCCGAGCCGTCCAGCGTCGTCGCGCCGACCAGGGCGAGCCCTTCGGTGGCGGTTTCCGGGACGGTGACGTCCACGTCGAACTTGATCGGGGTGGACGCCGAGCCCGCGACGGCGTTGTCCGGCAGGTTGGTGTCGATCTTCACCGCGAGCACCTGGTCGCCGATGAGCGGGAACGGGCAGGTGTAGTTCAGGGTCAGGCTGGCCGGCGCGGCCTGGGACAGCCCGGCCCCGGCCAGCGTCGCGGCCGCCGCGGCGCTCGCGACGGTCAGGACGGCCAGCGCACCGGCCGCTTTTCTCGGCTTCCACGGAAACTTCACGACTCGTCACCTCGGGGAATCGGGACAATGTTTCCGGAAAATACCTCCGGGATTGCCGCCACAACAACTGACGGGCAATTTCTTGTCACGCCGGTCGGAGTGCCCGGAAAGAAAAGGGTCACCGGCTTCAGTACTTGTCACGCGCGTGCTATTCGCCGCACGGGAAACTGTTACGCGCAGGACAGCCGGCCGCTGACTCCTTGCTTTTCCCAGCCACTGCTCGTTACGTTGCGGGGAAAGGGAAGGAGCGGCCATGCGCCCGCCGGTCATCGCCGTGACGGACCTCGGCAAAAAGTACCGCGAAGTCACCGCGCTCGCGGGAATCAGCCTCACCGTCGCCCCGGGGACGGTGCTCGCGATTCTCGGGCACAACGGCGCCGGGAAAACCACTTTGATCGACATTCTCAGCACGCGGAGCCGGCCGACCTCGGGCACCGCCCGGGTCTGCGGGCACGACGTCGTCCGGCGCGGGCGGGCGATCCGGCGGCGGATCGGGGTCACCGGGCAGTTCGCCGCGGTCGACGACGCCCTTTCCGGACGCGGGAATCTGCTGCTGATCGCACGGCTGCTGGGCGCGAACCCGGCGCAGGCGCGGGCGCGGGCCGCCGAGCTGATCGCGTCGTTCGGGCTCGAGGACGCGGCGGACCGGCCGGCCGGAACCTACTCCGGCGGCATGCGGCGGCGGCTCGACCTGGCCGCGGGCCTGGTGGGCGCGCCGGAGGTGCTGTTCCTCGACGAGCCGACGACCGGGCTCGACCCGGTGAGCCGGGCCGGGCTGTGGACCGTCGTCGGGGACCTGGCCGCGCGCGGCACCACGATCGTGCTGACCACCCAGTACCTCGAAGAGGCGGACCGGCTGGCCGATCACGTCGTCGTGCTCGGGCTCGGCCGGATCACCGTCTCGGGCACGCCCGCCCAGCTCAAAGCGCGGTTCGGCAGCCGGACCGCGACGCTGACCCTCGGCAGCGAACTCACCGTGCGGCGCGCGGCGGACGCGGTGTCCCGCCTCGGCCTGTCCGCGGGCCGTGCCGGGCAGACGCTGACCGTCCCGCTGCGCGGCCCCGGCGACGTCACGATGCTGGTGCGCGCGCTCGACGCGGCCGAAGCCCCGCTGCGGGACCTGACGGTGACCGAACCGACGCTCGACGACGTGTACCTGTCCCTGCACGCGACGGCGACGGGCTCGTGACGCAGTCCCGCCACCGCGCGCCGGCCGCGAGCCTCGCCGATCCGCCGACGTGGCCGGAAACCAGCTTCCGGACACAGGTCCGCGTGCTCGCCGCGCGCTCGCTGCGCACCGCGTTCGGCGACTGGCGGCTGGTCTTCTTCGGCTTGTTGCAACCGGTGGTCCTGCTGTTGCTGTTCAGCCAGGTGTTCAGCGGGGTCGGCGCGCTGCCGAGCGTCGCGGCTTACCAGGGATACGTGAACTTCCTGGTGCCGGCGACGCTGGTCAACATCTCGATGACGACCGCGATGAGCTCCGGAGCGGGCCTGCTGGCGGAAATCTACGGCGGCTTCACCGCGCGGCTGCGCTGCCTGCCGATCTCGTTGTTCTCGGTGCTGGTGGCCCGCACCGTCGCCGATTCCGCGCGGCTGGCCGTGCAACTGGTCGTGACCTCGGCCGCGAGCGTGCTGTTCCTCGGCTTCCGCCCGGCGGGCGGGGTGCTCGGGCTGAGCCTGGCGCTGCTGCTGACGCTGGTCGTGGGCTGGTGCCTGAGCTGGGTGTTCGTCGCGATCACGACGTGGCTGCGCAAGGCGGAAACGCTGCAGGCGGCGTCGTTCGTGGTGATGTTCCCGCTGATGTTCTCCTCGAGCGCGTACATGCCGCTGGACTCGATGCCGCACTGGGTCCGCACGGTGTCGGCGGTGAACCCGCTGACGTACGCGATCGACGCGACCCGGGCGCTGGCGTTGAACCGCCCGATCGGCTGGTCGGTCGCGGCGGCGCTGGCGATCGCGGGGGTGGCTGCGGTGGCGGGGGGCGCGTTGGCCGCCCGCACGTTCCGCGACCGCGGCTAGCCCGCCGACCCCAGACCCTCCAACCGGGCCGCCGCCTCCGGCGCTCCCCCAGCCGCGGCGAACGACGCGCCGATCCGCTCCGCACCCTCGCGGTATTTCGGAGCCGATTCGATCGCGTCCCGGATGTCCGCCGCCCGCGCACGGTCGAACCGCAGCCGAACCCCCGCCTGCGCCGCCACTACCTGCTGGGCCAGCATCGACTGGTCGTCCCGGATAGGCGCCAGCACCAACGGCAGCCCGGCCGCCAGGGCTTCGCACACCGTGTTGTGTCCGCCGTGGCAGACCACCACCGACGCCTGCGCGAACACCTCTACCTGCGGGATCCGCCACGCCAGAGCGACCTCCTCGCTCTCCAGCGTGCCCGTCGGATCGACCACCAAGCCCTGGACGTCCGGCATTCCGGCCAGCGCGGCGACGCTTTCGGCGAGAAACCGTTGTCCCGCCGAAGCATTGGACGTTCCCAACGTGACGACCACCAGCGGCCGAGTGTCTACAAAGGACCGAGCGGAGCCGTTGGAGGCCGGGGGGAGGATCGGGCCGACATAACACACCGGCGCCGCCACCCGCGCCTGTCCGGCCAAGGCCCGCGTCGTGAAGGCCAGCACCAGGTGCGGCGAGAACCGCAGGTCGGCGACGCGGGCTCCGTGTCGTGCGCACAGTCTCGTCTGGAGTCCGGTCACCCAGGACGCGATCCTCGGCATCGACGCGAGCGGATCGGCCAGTTCGGTGGACGTGGAGGCCGACGTCGCCCACGGCAGCCCGCCTCGCGCGGTGACCAGCGCGCCCGCCAGCGCCTGCTGGTCGGCCACCACGACGTCGGGGCGGAAGGCGTCGACGGCGAACTGGACTCCGGGGACCATCGCGTCCGCGAGCGGCACCAGATACGACTCCCAGAGATATTTCAGCGCGGCGAACCCGCGCAGTTCGGGAGGCCGGAGCGCCACCGAGAACGGCCGGGAGTCCCCCGCCGCGAACACCTTTCCGGGGACCAGCGCGGACACTTCCGGCGAAGGACCGCACCAGGCCACCTCGTGGCCGCGGGAGGAAAGCTCCGCCGCCACCCCGCGCAGCGGCGCGATGTGCCCGGCCAGCGGCGGGACGACCAGCAGGAACCTCATGCCGAATGCCGTCCGATCCATTCCAGCACCAGCTTGCGCACCTCGCGATGCTGTTCCACGAGCACCGAATGCCCCTGCCCTTCGAACACGTGCAGCTCGCCGCGCGGCAGCATCGAGGTCAGCGCTTCGAGGTCGTCGGCCTGGTAGCCGTGGCTGCCCAGCACGGACAGCACCGGACAGCCGATCGCCGCCACCTGCTCCCAGGTGAGCAGCGGCCCGAGCGGCACCTCCTCGGCCATCTTCGTGGACATGATCCGCTCGGCGGCCAGCCGCGCCAGCCGCCGGTGGTGCGCGCTGAAGTTCGCCTCGATCCAGGCGAAGCTCTCCTCCTCCTGAAGGAAGCGCACGGTGTGCGCGAGGATCTCGCTCATCTTCCCGGCCCACGCCTCGGTCGCGGGCTCCGATTCGATGCACACGATGCTGCGGACCCGCTCCGGATTGGCGGCCGCGTAGCTGTAGGCGAGCGTCCCGCCGAAGCTGTTGCCCACCAGGTGCACCGGCCGCTCGATGCCGAGCTGGCGCAGCAGGTCGTCGAGGTCGGCGACGAAGTCGGCCAGCGTGTAGCCCCGCTCCGGCCGCTCGGTCTTGCCGTGGCCGCGCAGGTCGTAGCTGACCACGTCGATGCCCGCGGCCGCGACCGGAGGCGCCAGCGTCAGGTAGAAGCTCGCGAGGCTGTCGGTTCCCATGCCGTGCAGGAACACCACGGTCTCGGCGCCGCCGGCGCGGACGAGCTGCACGTTGGTGCGCAGCCCGTTCACCGTCATCGTGGGCACGTGCGCTCCCCCACGAACCGGGCGATGTCGCCGACGGTCAGCCCGATGACGTCGTCGAGATCCTTCTCCGCCAGGTACTCGGCGAGGTTGACGTCCTCGCCGAAGTGCTCGGCCAGGATGCTCGCGAAGGTCACCAGGTCGATGCTTTCCAGTTGCAGGTCCTCGTGGAACGTCGTGTCGGGAGTGATCTCGACGCCGAGCACGTCGGCGTCTCCGACCAGCTCGCCGAGCAGTTCCGCGACGACGTCGAAGACGGCCGAGGCGTGGTCGATGGTCATGTCGTGCTCCTGAGTTGTGCGATGGCGGTGTCCCCGTTCAGCTCGACGGAGACGGCGAGGTCCGGCAGCCGGCGGCCGCGACCGGAGACCCGGCCGTCGGCGTGCACGCGGATCTCCGCCGGGTAGACCGGTTCGGCCAGCTCCGCGCGCACGGCGTCCTTCGCCGCGATGCGGGTCAGCAGCCAGCCGCGTTGCTCGCGCGGCGCCACCGCGGCGAACTCGGCCCGTTCCTCGGCGGCGAGGTAGACACCGGCGTAGATCTCGCGCGCGGCGACGGTCGGCCAGCGGTCGGTGACGGACACGCGCCCGCCGTCCAGCCGCTCGGAAAGCAGGTGCCGGTCCGGGAAGGCGTACACGCGATGGGCCGCGCGGTCGCACGGGAACCGGACGTCCCGCCAGCCTTCGATCGTCGCGAGCACCCGGCCGTCGCGCACCAGCTCGGCGTCCATCTCCAGGACGTCGGGCCGGGGCAGCCGGGTCCGCACCAGGCACTCGACCCGGGCGCCCGGCGCGGGTTCCGGGCCGTGCCAGGTGATCCGGCCGATCGAGCGGGGGAAGGCGAGCAGGCCGTCGGACCGGGTCGCCATCAGCCAGCAGCCGAGCAGCTGGCCCACGTTGTCGAGCAGCCCGCCGGGCGCGGACGGGACCACCAGCTCGCCCCGGATGTGCTGCTCGCCGAGACCGGTCAACCGGGCCAAGCCCTGGTACGCCGGACCGTGGAACATCTCGCGGCGCGCGTAGATCTCGGCCGCGGGCAACGGCGGCGGCGTCTCCGGCGCGGGGATTCCGGCGCGCGGAGGCGGTGGCGGGAACGAGCCCAGCTCGACGGTCAGCAGCGCGTACGGTCCAATCTCGACAGTCACCTGGTCGCCCCGGCGGCTGAGCGACAGCGGCGCCTTCCGCGCCGGAGCGGCGATCAGCCACCGCGAGAACACCGCGTCGCGCACCGTTGCCGCCGTCGTGCCCGGCCACGCCCGTTCGACCGCCCGGCAGGCGAGGTCCACCAGCGTCGTCGCGGGCACCACCGGACGGAAGTCGGTCTCGTCCGGCCAGCCGGCGCGCTGCCGGAAGAACCGGTGGTCGCGCAGGTACGGCATCGCGGCGAGCGATACGTCCACAGTGGACTCCACCGGCCGCTGGACGGCCGCCGCGACGACGTCCGCCGCGGTCCGGCGGGTCTGGTCGAGCAGCGCGGCGAACTCCGCGGCGATCGCCCCGTTCACGCCCGCGGGCAGGTCCGGCACGTGCCGGTCGTCGAGCAGGCCGCGCGCCCGCTCCCCCAGCGACAGCAGCGGCCGTCCGGTGTTCAACCGGATCCGCCGCGGTTCTACGGCCGCGAAATCGGGTGCGCCGCCTTCGGTCCACAACGCCGTGGCGACCCGGCGTAGCTGGGCGAGCCCGGAACGCGTGCCAGACCCGGCAGCGACGACCAGGTGCCGCCGGTCGCCGAGCGTGTCGGCGACGAACGAGCCCAGCTGCCCGGCGCCGACCTGGACGAACACGCGGAACCCGGCGTGGTGCAGGGCCTCGGTCAACTCGCGGAACCGGACCGGGCGCACGAGGTGCTCCAGGTACAGCTCGCGGATCGCGTCCGGCTCGGCGGGATACGGCCGCGCGGTGGTGGCCGACCACACCGGCACCGTGGGTTCGCGCAGGTCCAGTTCCGCGGCGAGGCGGGCGAACGGGGCCAGATGCGGGCGCAGCAAAGGCGTGTGGAAACCCGACCGGAACGGCAGGGTCCTGGCCACGATTCCCTTGCCGCGGCACGACTTCGCGAACGCCGCCACCGCGTCCGGCGGGCCGCACACGATCGTCTGCTGTGCCGCGTTTTCGTGGGAGAGCACGAGATCCGCGGGGAGCAGTTCGGCCGCGCGCCCGGCTGAGCAGCCCAGCACCAGGTAGTCCGCGGCGGGCAGCTCGAAGCCTTCCGGCCAGTACCGGTCCAGCAGATCCGGCTCCGGCCGGTACATCCCGGCGGCCTGCATCGCGGTCCACTCGCCGGCGCTGTGCCCGGCGAGCGCGTCCGGGCGGATCGCCAGCCGCCGCAACGCCTGGTCGAGCACGAGCCCGGCCGCCGACACGCTCGCCGCGCGGGCCGGCACGTTCGCCGTCGACCAGCGCGGCCGGTCGAGCCCGAAGTGCCGGGCGACGTCGGCGAGGCGCGGTTCGGCGTCCGCTTCCAGCCCGGGGTACAGGAACACGGTTTTCCCGTGCGGCAGCAGCGGGTCGGTGGTGCACCAGAGGTCGGCGCTGTGCCATGGCCGGCCGGTGGCCGCGACCTTTCCGAGCACCTTGCGCGCCATGGCCAGTTTGCGCTCGTCCGGGCCGACGATCCCGATCCGGCACCGCCCGTCCCCCGGCTCACCCGGCTCCCCCGGCCGGTCGAGCCGTTCCAGCAGTTCCTCCGGCGAGTTCGCGGCCAGCCGCAGCACGCGCTCCGGCTCGGTGACGCGCGCTTTGCGTTTCGGCGCCGGGTCGCCCGCCTCCACCACCAGGTGCGCGTTCACGCCGCCGAACCCGAACGCGCTGACCGCGGCCACGCGCGGCAATTCGCCCCACGGCTCCGCTTCGGCCAGCACGCGGAACCGCGTTTTGTCGAGCAACGGGTTCGGGTCGCCGCAGTGCAGGGTCGGCGGAAGCACCTCGTGGTGCAGTGCGAGCGCCACCTTGACCAGCCCGGCGACCCCGGCCGTCGACAGCGTGTGGCCGATCATCGACTTGACCGAACCGAGCACGGCGCGCGGACCGCTGGTCGTGCCGAACACCTCGGCGACGGTGGTCAACTCGGCCGCGTCCCCGGCGGGGGTGGCCGTGCCGTGCGCCTCCAGCAGGCCGATTCCCGCGGGGTCCATGCCCTCCCAGGCCCGGCGCAAGGCGAGGGTCTGGCCCGCGACGGACGGGCTGAGCAAGCTCGCGCCGCGGCCGTCGCTCGACGTGCCGCTGCCCCGGAGCACGGCATACACGCGGTCGCCGTCGCGGCGGGCGTCGGCCAGCCGCTTGAGCACGACGATCGCGGTGCCCTCCCCGATCAGCATTCCGTCGGCCTCGCGCGAGAACGGGCTGATCCGCTGGCTCGGCGACAGCGCGCCGAGCTGGGTGAACAGCGACCAGAGCGTGTCGTCGTGCGTTTGGTGCACGCCGCCGGCCAGGACGGCGTCGCAGCGGCCCCGGGCCAGTTCCCCGATCGCCTGGTCGACCGCGACCAGCGACGACGCGCACGCGGCGTCGACGGTGTAGGCCGGGCCGCCGAGGTCGAGCCGGTTGGCCACCCGGGCCGCGGCGAGGTTGGGGACCAGCCCGGCGGCGGTCTCCGGCCGGAACTCGCCCAGGGTTTCGCGCAGCGCCGTGCGCAGCCGGTCGAGCACGTCCGGCCCGGCGGACGGGATCAGCTCGCCGACCGTGCGGGCGATCTGCCGGACCGTGCGGACCCGCTGGTCGAACCCTTGCAGGCCCGGCGAAAGATAACCGCCGCGGCCGAGCACGACGCCGATCCGCTCGGGGTCGCCGAGCCCGCCGAGGCCGCCCGCGTCGTCCACCGCGGCCGCGGCGACCGCGAGAGCGGTGAGCTGGTCCGGCTCGATGCCGGTCAGGGAGGTCGGCGGCACGCCGTGGGCGGCCGGGTCGAATTCGAGCGTGTCCGGAGCGAACCCGCCCCGGCGGCCGTGCGTGCGGTCCGGCGCGGAACCGTCCTGCCCGTGGAACGCCGGATCGCGGCGATCGTCCGGAATCTCGGTGACGGCGTCGGCGCCTTCGACGAGGTTCCGCCAGTATTGGTCCACAGTGGACGCACCGGGCAGGAACACGCCCATCCCGACGATCGCGACCGGTTCCTGCCTCACCACAGCGATGCCGTGTACAAGACGGCACGATCAGTTCCGTAGGCGAGTTCGCGCAGCAGCGCCGCGACGCCCTCGTCCGGGTCGAGCAGCGCGACCTCACGGCGCTCGTACTCGCGGGCCAGCTCCGGCGACACCATCCCGCCGTGGCCGCCGTCCGGGGCCCACGGTCCCCAATGGACAGTGACCGCCCGGCCGGGCCAGCTCGTGCTCAGCGATTCCAGCACGTCGTTCGCCGCGGCGTAGTCGGTCTGGCCGCGGTTGCCGAGCACCGCGGCGATGCTGCCGAAGAAGGCGACGAAGCCGGGTTCGACGCCGAATTCCGTCAACGCCGAGAGCAACGCCCGCGCACCGTCCGCTTTGGTCTCGAAAACGGTGCGGAACGACTGCTCGTCCTTGTCCGCCATGAGCTTGTCGTCGATCACGCCCGCGGCGAAGACCACGCCGTCGATCCGGCCGTGCCGCGTCACGAGGTCTTTGACCAGCTGATGCACGGCATTCGCGTCGCGCACGTCGAGCGACTGGTACGCCGGGTCACCGCCCGCCGCCCGCACCTCGTCCAGCGTGCGGCCGATTTCGCGCTGCGCCAAGACAGTTCGCACCCGGCGTTCGATGTCGGACACCGACCCGCCGCGCCCGGCGAGCACGGCCCGCATCGCGGCGGGATCGGCGGGCAGGTCGTCGGGTTCGCCGGGCCACGGGGTGCGGCCGGCGAGTTCGAGCCGGCAGCCGGACCCGGCGAACGCGACCGCCGCGCGGGCGGTGATCCCGCGGGCCCCGCCGACGAGCAGCACCAGGGAATCGGGCCCGAGGTTCAGCGCGGCGAGTTCGCCGCCGCCCGGCCCGGCCCCGGAATAGGCCAGCGAGCCGAGGTCCTGGGGCCGCGGTTCGAGGGTGAAGCGGCCGTCGCGGTCGTGGCCGACGACGGACGGCCCGTCGCTGCGGGCTTCGTCGACCAGCACCTTCGCGCGGTCCTGCGCGACCTCGACGAGCCGGGTGGTCCCCTCGCGTTCCAGCGCGGCCGAGCGGACCAGGCCGCGAAGCCCGGCCGCGCCCGGTTCCGCCGCGATCAGGACGTCTCCGCGCACTGCCTTGAGCCGGGCGAACAGCTCCGGCGCCTCGACGCCGTCGGCGAGCAGCACGGTGAGGTCCGCGGCGCCGGTGCCGATTTTCGCTCCGGCACCGGCGAAAGCCTCGCGCACGGACTCGTCGTCGCCCAGCACCGCCACGGATTTTCCGCGCAGCCGCGCGGGATCCGGGTCGAGCGGGACCGCCGTTCTGGCCAGCCGGTACCGTTTCGGCGCGGCGGCCTTCGCGGCGGGCGACAACCAGCTCTCCAGGTGCGCGGCGAGGGCGTTCGCGGTCCGGTCGCGGCTGAGCTGGTCGGTGCGGTCGTCGGCGGGCAAGCCCAGCTTGCCCAGCAGGGTTCCGGCGATCTCGGTCCGCTTGATCGAGTCGATCGACAGGTCCGCCTCGAGGTCGAGGTCGCCCGCGATCATCTCCGCCGGGTAGCCGGTGCGTTCGCTGATCACGCCGATCACCGTCGCCAGCACGTCCTCCGGAGCTGCCGCGCGCTCGGCGGGTTCCGCTTCCTCGACCACCACCGGGGCCGCCGCCGGCGCCAGGGCCGGAGCGGCCGGAACAGGTGCGACCGGCGTGGAACCCAGGTAGCCGAGCAACACGTCCCGTTGCGCCGCGACGAGTTCGCGGGCGGTGCGCAGGAAGTCGACGACCGCTTGGTCGCGGCTGGGGGCGGGTTCGGTCATCGCGGTGCTCCGTATCCGTCGGGCAGGCGGGAGGGCGGGAACTTCGGCGCCGGGCGCGCGGACGGACCGACCGTCGACAGCCCAGGCGGTGGCGGCGGGTTGCGGGCGCGGCGGCCGGGCCAGCCGTTCGGTGCGCACGGCCACGCCCGCTTGTGCGAGGCGGGACAACGCGGTCAGGAACCCGTTGAGGTCCGGCCCGCAGGCGACGGCGGTGTGCGGGCGGTCCCCGAGGATTTCCGCCACCAGCCCGGTCAGCACCCGACCGGGCCCGACCTCGACGAACGTCCGCGCGCCTGCGGCGTACATCGCTTCGATCTGGTCGAGGAACCGGACGGGCGCGCCGATCTGCGCGGCGAGTTCGCCGCGGACGTCGTCCTCGTAGGGCCGGGCGGTCCGGTTCGACCACACCGGCAGCCGGGGCGCCGAAAGGTCCTCCCCGGCGAGCGCGGCGGCGAAGACGTCGCCCGCTCCGGCGACCAGCGGGCTGTGGAACGCGCAGGCCACGGGAATCCGCTTGGCCGCGATCCCGGTCTCCCGCAGCCGCCGGACCGCCCGCTCCACCGCGGGAACCGGTCCGGACAGCACGCTCTGCCCGGGCGCGTTGTGGTTGGCCACCACGACGTCCGGGCCGATCAGCGTCGGGGTGAGGACGTCGCGCGACGCCTTGGCCGCGGCCATCGTGCCGGGCGCGGCGACGTCGGCGATGGCGTTCGCGCGGGCCTGGCTGAGCCGCACGAGCGTCTCGGGGTCGAACGCGCCCGCGACCGACAAGGCGACCAGTTCGCCGTAGCTGTGCCCGCCGAGGAAGTCCGGCCGGACGCCGACCTGGTCCAGCAGCCGCGCCACCGCCGTTTCGACCAGCCCCAGCGCGGGCTGCGCGACGCGGGTGTCCGTCAGCGCGTTCTCTTGTGCGGCAAGGGAATCGGGGTCGAACGCTTTCGGAGGGAAGGCGGTGGCGGCGACCTCGGGGGCGAGACGCAGGAGGTCGGCCAGCTCGGGAAAGTGCACGAACAGCTCGGCGAGCATGCCGACGCGCTGGCTGCCTTGGCCGGGGAAAAGGAACGCGACCTTGCCGGGATCGGCCGCGGCGGTGGTGATCCCGGCCAGGATCTCCGCGGTTCCGGCGGGCCAGTCGCGGAGCCCATGCCGCCGGTCGGGGGCGACCGGGCCCGCGCCGAGCACGGCGTGGAAATTGGTGCCGCCGAAGCCGAACGCGCTCACTCCGGCCAGCCGGGCCGGCGCCGCCCACGGCCGCGCCGAGGTCGTGAAGGAGAACGGACTGGCCGCCGCGTCCCAGGCCGGGTTGGGCTTCGCCAGGTGCAGGGTCGGCGGGACGACCTCGTGCCACAGCGCGAGCACCGCCTTGATCAGCCCGGCCAGCCCGGCCGCGCATTTCGTGTGGCCGATCTGGCTCTTGACCGAACCGAGCGCGCAGGAACCGGGCGCGGCCCCGGCCTCGGCGAAGAAACGCGTCAACGTGCGCAGTTCGGTCGCGTCGCCGACGACCGTGCCGGTGCCGTGCGCCTCCACCAGCCCGACGTCCGCTGGGGACACTCCGGCGTCGCGGTAGGCCCGTTCCAGCGCGCGGGCCTGTCCCTCCGGACGCGGCGCGGTGAGCCCCAGCGCCTTCCCGTCGCTCGCCGCGCCCACCCCCTTGACCACGGCGTAGATCCGGTCGCCGTCGCGTTCGGCGTCGGCGAGCCGTTTGAGCACCAGGCAGGCGACGCCCTCCCCGAGCGCGATGCCGTCGGCGTCCGCGTCGAACGGACGGCACCGCCCGGTGGGCGAGAGCGCGCCGGCGGCGGTGAACATCAGGTAGTCGTGGATGCCGTTGTGCAGGTCGACCGCGCCGCACAGGACGAGCGAACTGGTTCCGGTGCGCAGTTCCTTGACCGCGAGATCCAGCGCGGCCAGCGAAGACCCGCAGGCGGCGTCGACGGTGTAGTTGGCTCCGCCGAGGTCGAGCCGGTTCGCGATCCGGCCGGAGATGACGTTGGCGAGCGTGCCGGGGAAGGTGTCCTCGGTCGGTTCGGGCAGCTGGTCCCGGAGTTCGCGCGGGACCTCTTCGAAGTAGCCGTCGAGCAGCGAGCGCAGCGTGCCCGCGTTGGCGAGGTCGCCGCCTGCCTCGGCGCCGAAGACGACGCTCGTGCGTTCCCGGTCGAATTCCCGGTTTTCGTACCCGGCGTCGGCGAGCGCGCGGCGCGCGATCTCCAGCGACACGAGCTGCGCCGGGTCGATGCTGCTCATCGCCGACGGCGGAATGCCGTAGTCCAGCGGGTCGACCGGCAGCGGCGGCAGGAAGCCGCCCCACTTCGACGTCGACTGTCCGAAGTAGACTTCCGGATCCCAGCGCTCGGGCGGCACCTCGGTCACCGAATCCGCGCCGCGCAGGATGTTCGACCAGAACGCGTCGAGGTCGGGCGCGCCCGCGAAGGCGCCGGCCATCCCGATGACCGCGATGTCCCGGCTCGAGGTTTCCGCGGCTTCGACGGGTCGCGCGAACGTCTGTCCGGAAGCGACTTCGGCGTGCAGCTCCGCGATCGTGGTCCGGCGGTCGCGCAGGACGGCGACCTCTCCAGCCAGGTACATCCCCTCGGAGAGCTGGGTTTGCGCGCTCAGCCGCGTTCCGTCGCGGCGCACGCCCTTGCTGGCGATCCGCAACCGTCCGGTGTTCAGCTCTTCGAGGCGTTGCCAGGCTTCCCGCGCCGGCACGTCGGACAGACTCGCCTTGAGCTGGCCGAATTCCGTCGTGTACGGGCTGAGCAGGCAGCGCGTGCGATGGCCTGGTGCGGTTTCGAGAGTGACGGTGGTGTCGGCGGCGAGCACGCATTCCTGGAACAGCCGGGTGATCGCGCCGTGCCGCACGGCTTCCTTGGTGAACAGGTACGCCGTGCCCAGCAAAACGCCCGCGCCGTCGAGCGGGGCCGCCATCGCGGCGACCATCGCGGCCGAACGGGCGTCATGGATCCCGCCCGCGAACAACACCTCGACGTCCTTCTCCCCCGCGAGGACCGCCAGCTGTTCTTCCCACAACGCGAAGCTCGACCGCGGGCCGACGTGCCCGCCGCATTCGGCTCCCTCGAAGACGAACCGGCGCACTCCGGCGTCGAGGTACTGCCGGAGCAGGATCGGCGAGGGAACGTGCAGGAACGTCGCGATGCCCTCGGCCTCCAAAGCCTTGGCCTGCCCCGGTTTCCCGCCGGCGATCAGCACGCACCGCGGCCGGGCGGCCCGGATCCCGGCCAGCTGCTCGGCACGCAGATCGTCGGGAACGAAGCCGAGGATGCCCGCGCCCCACGGCCGGTCGCCGAGCCGTTCGGCGGTGCCGCGCAACAGCTCCGCCGTGCGCGCGCCGTTCGCGGTGGCGACCGCGACGAAAGGAAACCCGCCCTCGTCCGCGACCGCGGCGGCGAACGCGGGCTGGTCGCTGACGCGCGTCATCGGGCCTTGCACGATCGGCAGCGCGGTGCCCAGCGTGCGGCACAACCGATCGCCCAGCGCGGTCGAGGGCAGCTCCGCCCCGACGATCCGGCGGACGCCTTCCTCGGTCGCGGACGGCAGGACCACCCCCGCCGCGCCTCCGGCGAGCGCGCCCACCGCGGTCCGCGTGCCCGCCACCCGGCCCCACACCGGAAGGTCGAACTTGCCCAGAAGCTGTTGCAGGAAAACGAAATCGCTCAGTTCTCCGGCACCGGCGACGAGCCCGAGCGCACCGCCGCGGACCGCTTCGGCGGCGGTCGCCGCGTCCGGCACCTCGGCAAGCGCGCCCCGCCACGGGGCTTTCGTCCGGATCGCGAAGGCCGCGCCCTCGGGCAACGGACCGTCCGTGCGCACACCGTAAGGCACGCGGACCCGGGCCGCGACCAGGCGCAGCTCCACCGGGTCGGTCCCGTCGAGCACGCCCAATCCTCCGCCGCGCGCGACGGACGCCACCGTGTCGGGATCGCCGACGCCCAGGCACCGCAGCCGTCGAGCGTGCGACGGCGGAACGAGCTCGACCATCGGCTGACCTCCTGTAGCGGGGCGGGCGGTGATCACCGCGGAACCGTTTACAGCAATAACGCATCGACTGCGGAAAAAGCAATACCGGCCGGGGATAATTGCCGCGGAGCATACCATCGGCACTCTCGCCGTGCTAATGTCCGAAACTGTGCCCGGAACCCATCCCAGGCCGCTGAACAGGGGTTTTATCATCCAGCTGACAGTCAAGAAATACATTTTGCTCACGCCGGTAACAACGTCGGAGAAAATAGTGGAGCGCACGTGGAACTGAGCGGGCGGGTAGTCGTGCTCACCGGCGCGGCGCACGGAATCGGGGCCGCGATGGCCCGCCGGTTCGCCGCCGAGGGCGCGCGCGGGGTGGTCGTGTCCGACCTCGACGCGGACGGGGCCGAACGCGTGGCGGCGCAGATCCGGGACGCGGGCGGGCAAGCCGTCGCGACGGTGACCGACGCGACGTCCAAAAAGGACTTGAAAGCGCTGGTGGCGGGCGCGCGCGGCGAGTTCGGGCCGGTGGACCTGTTCTGCGCCAACGCGGGCGCCGCGTTCGGCACCGGCGTGCACGCCGCGGACGAACAGTGGGCGAAATCCTGGGAAATCAACGTGATGCAGCACGTCCACGCCGCACAGGCGGTGCTGCCCTCGATGCTCGCCCGCGGCGAAGGCTGCCTGCTGCTCACCGCGTCGGCAGGCGGCCTGCTCGGAGTGCCGGGCGACGCGCCGTACTCGGTCACCAAGCACGCGGCCGTCGCGCTGGCCGAATGGCTCGCGATCACCTACCGGCCGCGCGGGGTGCGGGTCAGCGCGCTGTGCCCGCTCGGCGTCCGCACCGCGCTGCTGGAGCCGGGCCTCGCCGCGGGCCACCCGGCCGCGCTGGCCATCGCGGCCGCCGCGCCGCTGCTCGAACCCGAGGACGTCGCCGACGCGGTCGTGCGCGGCCTTTCCCGGGACGAGTTCCTGATCCTGCCGCACGAATCGGTGCGGGAATCGTTCGCGCGCAAGGCCAGCGCGGTGGACGCGTGGATCGACGAGATGGCCGTCCAAGGAGGCTGAAGTGGAGTACCGCAGGCTCGGCGCGAGCGGGCTCGCCGTGAGCGAAATCGCCTACGGCAACTGGTACAACCACCACGCGCCCGGCTGCGTCGCCGCGGCGCTGGACGCGGGCGTCACCACGTTCCACACGGCGGCGGCCTGGGACGGCGGCGCCGCGGAAGCCGCTTTCGGCGCGGCGTTCGCCGGCACGCGCCGCGACGACCTGGTCCTGTGCACCGGGGTGTTCTGGCCCGAAGGCCCCGGGCCCAACGATTCGGGCCTGAGCCGCAAACACGTGATCGCGTCGCTGGAGGGCTCGCTGCGGCGGCTGCGCACCGACTACGTGGACGTCTACCAGCTGTTGAGATTCGACTACAAGACACCGGTCGCGGAAACGTTCCTGGCCCTGTCGGACCTGGTGCGGCAAGGCAAAGTGCGCTACGTCGGCACCGCGGAGTGGACGGCGGAGCAGCTGACCCAGGCGGCCGAGGCGGCCGCGCGCTACGACGTGCCGCTGATCTCGAACCAGGCGCATTACTCGATGCTGTGGCGCGTGGCGGAGGCACAGGTGATCCCGGTGTCCGACCGGCTCGGCATCGGCCAGTTCGCCGCGGTCCCGCTGGCGCAAGGCGTCCTGACCGGCAAATACGGCAACGGCGCGGTCCCGCCGGGCTCGCGCGCGACCGGACCGGCGTACGCGCGGCCGTTGCGGTACCCGGAGCTGGTGGACCGGGTGGAGCTGCTGCGCGGCGTCGCGGACGACGCTGGGTTGACCATGGCCCAGCTCGCGCTCGCCTGGACCCTGCAACACGAAACCGTCGCCTCGGCGGTGGTGGGGGCGAGCAAGCCGGAGCAGCTGACCGAAAACGCGAAGGCCGCGGGGGTCCGGCTCGATCTGGACGTCCTGATGCGCGTGGACCAGCTGCTGGGCAGCTTCGTGCAGACCGATCCGCGACTGGTGTGGACGCCGCCGCCCGGGCTGGTTAACTGAATCGTGACAGGACGCGACGTCAGCGGTAAACGGGCGCCCCGACGCTGGAGGGCATGACAGCATCCGAGACACCGAGCACGAGCCGGAAGCGTTCGGTCAACCGGGAACTGGTCGAACTGGCGGCGCTGTTCTTCGCCACCGGCATCGCCGACCTGTTCGTCAGCACCCTCGCGAACAACCGCGTCGCCCCCGCGCTGATGTTCGCGCTGGGCGGGCTTTTCATCGCCGCCGCCACGCTGCGGCACCGCTGGAGCCACCGGCCGCCGCGCACCTCCGCGCCCGGACAAGGGGCCGCGGTCGAATGGCGCCTCCGCGCGACCGTGCGCGACGTGCCCGGAAGCCTGGCCGCCCTCACCGCCACCCTGGCCGCGCACCGCTACGACATCGCGGCCATGCAAGTCCTCACCTCGCCCGACGGCGCGGTGGACGAGTTCCTCCTCCGCGCCCCGGAAGGCACCACCAGCGCAGACGTCGCCGAGGCGGCCCGCTCCGGCGGCGGCGAGAACGTCTGGGTCGTCCGGGCGGACGCGCACGACCTCGTCGACCTCCCGACCCGGATGCTCGCCATCGCCGCCCAAGCCGCCGACGCCGACGCCGACGTGCGCCCCCTCCTCAGCGCCCTGCTCGGCGAATCCTGCACGGTCCGCCGGAAAACCGGGGTCCGCGTGCGGGACGAGCGCGTCACCGGAACGACCCTGCTGCTGCACGGCCGGCCCGGCGAACTCCTCGAAGTCCGCCGTCCGCTGCTGCCGTTCACGCCCGCCGAATTCGCCCGGGCCAAGGCGCTTCTGCGGGTGCATCTCGCCGGATACCAGGCCCGCACCGCTGGGATATCAGCCGCCTGCTCCGTCCCGGGAAGCTCCGGCGAACGATGAGAACGGAACCGGGCCGGGAAGCCGCCGCAGGGTCACCGTTGAGATATCACTGACGCCGCAGTGCCGCGGCAACCCAGGCTCCCCGGTGCCGTCACCGGAACCACCCTGCTGCTGCACGGCCGACCCAGCGAACTCCTCGAAATCCGCCGTCCGCCGCTGCCGTTCACGCCCGCCGAATTCCCCCGCGCCAAAAGCCCTCCTGCGCGTAAACCTCGCCGGATACCAGACCCGCACCGCTGGGATACCACCTGCCTGCCCCACCCCAGCAACCTCCGCCGACTGATGAGAACAGAACCGGGGCCGGGAAGCCGCCGCAGGCTCACCGTTGAGATATCAGTGGTGCCGCAGTGCCGCGGCAGCCCAGGCTCCCCGGCACCGTCACCGGAACCATCTGCTGCTCCACAGCCGACCCAGCGAACTCCTCGAAATCCGCCGTCCACTGCTGCCGTTCACGCCCACTGAATTCGCCCGGGCCAAGGCGCTTCTGCGCGTACATCACGCCGGACACCAGACCCACACCGCTGGGATACCACCTGCCCGCCCCACCCCCAGCAACCTCCGCCGACCGATTAACCGGAACCGCGGCCGGGAAGCCGCCACAGGCTCACCATTGAGATATCACTGGTGCCGTAGTGCTGCGGCAGCCCAGGCTCGGTCACCGGAACCACCGTGCTGCTGCACAGCCGCCCCGGCAAACTCCTCGAAATTCCGCCGCCCGCCGCTGCCATTCACGCCCGCCGAATCTCCCCGCGCCAAAACCCTCCTGCGCGTACATCACGCCGGACACCAGACCCACACCGCTGGGATACCACCTGGCCGCCCCGCCCCAGCAACCTCCACCGAACGATGAGAACAGAACCGGGGCCGGGAAGCCTCCCCAGGCTCACCGTTGAGATATCAGTGGCGCCGCAGTGCCGCGGCAGCATAGGCTCTCCGGTGCGGGGAAACGGCATGGAGTAGATCAGCGGCGGATCGCCCGGCTCAGGACCGGGAGGGCGCGGGTTCGAGTCCCGCCTCCATGTCCACCCCCGCCTCTTGGAGTAGTTCAGCAGGCAGAACACCCGGCTGTATTCCGGGAAGGCGCAGGTTCGAATCCTGCCTCCAAGTCTTCGAGAGCAGGGGGAATCCACATGGGACACACCGCGTCGCCGGGGTACGCCTACGGGCAGCTCGCCCGCGCTGTGCGCACCGCCCTGTCCGCGAAGGACAGCGCGACGCGCCGGCGCGCCGGGGCGAAAGCGAGCCAGTGGCAGGACGTCCTCACCGGCATGGCCGACGGTTCCCTGCGGATCGGCTCGCGGGTCCCGGTCGCGGGCACTCCGGCGTGGGTGACCCTCGAGGTCGCGCACGGCGGATTCGCCACCGGCCGGTTCCTGGCCGAGGTCCCGCTGTCCCCGGCCGAGGCCGCCCTGTGCGCCGACGGGCCGGGCACGACCGACCGCGAACGGCTCAACCTCTGGTATCTCACCGACGCCGGACTCGACACGCTCCGCGCCATGCTGGCCGCCGAGTCCTACCGGATCGAGCTTCCGGAGGACGCCGCGCTGCCGACCGTCGCGTGGCTGCTGGACCACGGGCACGCCGAAGCCGCGCTCGACCTGGTCGCCGAGCTTCGCCCGTACCTGCCTCGCCTGCGCCTGGCCCCGCTCCCCGGCGCAGCGCCGCGGCCCGCGGGCGCGCTGGTACGGCTGAGCACCGTCGGCGAAGTCCGGGACTCGCTGCGCTCGGCGCGCACCCGGCCCGCGATCGCGGCGATGCTGGAAACGCTGCAGGTATGGCATCCGCTCTTCGACCGGTTGGTCGCGCTGTGGTGCGACACCGTAGAAGGCGAACTGCCGCGGCTGGCCGAAACCGGCATCACCGGCGGTTGGCCGTGCCGCACCTGGCCTGCCGACTGGCAGCAGCGCCGCGCCGAGTGGCTCGCGGACTACGCGAGCGCGAGCGCCCAGCACACCGCGTCGACCGCGCACACGCACCCGAAGAGCAACTTCGCTCGGCTGCACCGCGCACTGCTGGCCTGCGAGCACGACAGCACGGAGCTGACCGGACGCGACGTCGGCTGGATCCGCCGCGCCCTGGCGAACACGATCACCAAGCACGGCGAACCGGGCTCGGAACCGCGAGCAGCGCTGCGCGCGCTGCAGGCCTCGGTCGCCGCGCGGCCCACCCACGCCGAACTCGCCGCCGCGCTTTCCGAGCGGCTGGACCGCTTCCCTGCCGACGGCGGGCTGCCGTCCCTCGAACCGGTCGCCGAGGACGCGCCCGCGCACCTGGTCGCCAAGGTCGCCCGCGCACTGGAAGCGCCGATCGAGGAACTGGTCGCCCGCAACGTGATCACCTCGGCCGACGTCCTCGCGACAGTCCTGCCGCAGATCACCGCGCAGTTGCTGGCCGCGAACTTCGCCGACGAACAGCTCGCGACGCTCTACGCCCACACCTACGCGGCCTTCCGCCGCCGCCGAAGCCTCCTGCTGCTCGACCTGGAAAACCAGATCAGCATCGAGGAACTGCCCTGGGTCCGCGCGATCGACCCGCTGCGAACACGACGTCCGGACACCGCGCGGGCGGCACGCCAGACGCTGGCCCAGACGGTCCTGCTCGCGCTCAACGCATTCCCGCAGGCAATCCTGCCGAACACGCTGGTGCGCGAACTGGGCGCGCTGGCGAAACAGGCCGGGCTGCCGATGCCGCTGGTCGAGGAGGTCGCCGCCGACATCTTCATGGGCGCCTTCACCGCGAAATGGCGCACCGCGGCCGAACTCACCAGCCGCACGATGGCGGGCACGCTCTACGCCCGCTACTACGACCTGCCGGAATCCTGGCCGTCCGCCCCGCCGCGGCGCCGGTTCCGCGCACTGGCCATACGCACCGCCGACGACTTCGCCGACCTGTGCGCGGCCCGAGCCGCCGAAGCCCAGCCGACGCGGAAGATCCTCCGCTCGGTCGCCGCGAACGGCACAGTGCTGGAGCAGAGCCAGATCCTCACGACCCAGAACCTGGCAGTCCTGGTGCACACGCTGGACCTTCGGACCCGGCTCGAAGCATCTGCACCGCAACTGGCCGCCGAGTCGCTGACGTGGACGGTCACCCGCCTGGCGACCCGCACTGACCACCATCACGCGGCGCTGCAGGGCGTCAAGAACGCGGCCTACGCCTGGCGGCAGGCGCTGTTTTTCCTGAGCTTCTGCGACCTCGACACCCAGCGCGCTCTCCTGGGCCGACTCGCCGAACAGGTCGCCCGAGCAGGCCTGACCGAGCGGTTCGCCCCGGCGGTAACGGGTTTGGCGCACGTGGTGGAAGGCGGCCGCTTCACCCCGGAGGGCCGGACGGACGACGGCGGACGGCGTTTTCTCGGCTGGACCACGGGGAGGCACTGGTGTCTGCCAGAGCCTGCGACGGCGCGCCGCTAGACGGTTGCCCTGTCCCCGAGCGTGATCGGGACCGTGCGGCGCGGAAACCAGAAGGCTCCGGTCAAAGCGTTTCTCGCGGCTCTCGGCTGCGGTGCCGTCCCTCCAACCGTTTCTGGTTCTCCCCGGCGCGAGCCCGAGGGCACTGGGAAAGTGCGGCCAGCGGCACGAGCTGGCCGCACTCCCCAATCTGCGGCGAATCCTTCGAGCAGCAACGCGGTCAACGGTGCCGAGATGCTTTGCTGCGCCGATTTCCCCGTCCCCGGTTCAAGATTCCCGACCGCCCTCAGCCTCGCCGGTGATCTTCTCCAGCGCCCCCGTCAGCGCGCCGACGCACAAGTCACGCAATTCCGCCCGCGACATGGCTTCGGTCAGCAGCCATTCCACGCACAGCACCCGGACGAATTGCAGCCACCCGGTCAACGCGGCGGACAGCAGCTCCCCCGCGTGCCCGGTCAGGCCGGAGGCGTCGACCAGCCGCTGCCGCAGCGCGGTCAGCTCGTCGGTGATCGCGGCCTGGACCACCGGATCGCCCGCCAGGGTGCGGTTCGCCGCGAGGACCGTGTTGCGGTTGGCCAGGAAGTAGTCGAAATGGACCTCCAGCCCGAGGGTGATCTGTTCGGTCAGCGACGCCGCCGGATCCGGTTCGGTGTCCGCGAGCAACCGGTCGGCCGCTTGCCGGTACACCGCCGCGAAGAGGTCGTGTTTGGCGTGGAAGTGCCGGTAGAGCAGGGCGCGCGAAATCCCGGCCTGTTCGGCGATCTGCTCCATCTGCACCGCGTCGTAGGGCTTGGCCGCGAACTCCCGCGCGGCGACCTCGAGGAGCTGGGCGCGGCGCTGGGCGGGATCGAGTCGGCGGCGCGGCGGCATGCGCCCCACTCTAGTTGACACCTGTCTACCACGTCCGTACGGTCCCGTTAGTAGATACCTGTCTACTAACAGCGAGGTCCCCGTGCAGGTTCGGCGCATCGTCCTGGAGCCGGCGGACGCCGTCGGTGCCCTGTCTTCCGCCGGTTACGTCGGCGGCCTCGAATTCAGCGACCCGACGCCCGGCGTCCGGTCCCCTGAGCACTGGGCCCGTGCGGTGTGGGAACAGGCTCCGCGGCCCGTGCGCGTCTTTCTCCGGTTCGCGTGGCGGGTGGGGCTCGGCCTGCGGCTGGGTCCGCGGGACTCGCCGACGCAGGTGCTGGGGTGGACGCTGGTGAGTTCGACCGGTCAGGCGGCCGTGCTCGAAGCCCGGTCCTGGCTGCTGACCGCGCGCAATGTCGTCGAACTGCGCGGCACGCGGGTGCGGTGGACCACCTTCGTGCGCTTCGACCGGCGACCGGCCGCCGCGCTGTGGTCTCTCGCCGTGCCCTTGCACCACGCCCTGATGTCCCGATTGCTGCGCCGCGCCGCACAAGACGGTTGAACGCAGCCCCGGGCGGCCTCGATGAGCCACGGCCGCGCAGTGTCCACTGTGGCCGGATCCATCGCCAGCGGACGGCCCGAACTCCGCGCTAGGTGCGCGGGATCGGTGATCCGCACATGCCAACTGTGGCGGGCGAGCCAATCCCGGGATCAGCGACCTCGGATCGCCACGGCGTGCCGACATAACCCGCCATGAACTCCGCACCGGGCCCGGCCGCGGGGCCGACCGGGCGGCCTGGCCGGATCTGTGGGCTAGTCGTCCTTGTGGACACCAGTATCTCCTGACCAGACTTGAAATATGGCAGGCAAGGAGATCGTCGTCGCGGTGTGCGCCGACGTGGTGCTGCTCGATCTCGCCGGACCGGTCCAGGTGCTCGACGGCGCGGGCGGCTACCGCGTCCGGCTGGCCTCAGTGGACGGACAGCCGGTGCGCTCGGACACCGGAGTGGTGCTGAGTGTCGACTGTGCACTGTCCGAAGTAGACGGACCGGTCGACACGGTGCTCGTCCCGGGACCGCCGCCGGGCCGGGTCGACGGCACCGCTCCGGCCTTGCTCGACGGAATCCGGCGGCTCGGCGGGACCGCGCGCCGGGTCGCGTCGGTCTGCACTGGCGCGTTCCTGTTGGCGGAGGCCGGTTTGCTGGACGGACGGCGGGCCACCACGCACTGGGCGATGTGCGCCGAACTCGCCGCGCGGTTTCCCAGCGTCACCGTGCGCCCGGACGCCATTTACGCGCGCGACGGCCGGATCGTCACCTCGGCCGGGGTGACCGCCGGGATCGACCTGGCGCTCGCGCTGGTCGAGGAAGACCTCGGGCCGGACGTCGCCCGGGACGCCGCGCGGCAGCTGGTCGTGTTCCTGCGCCGCCCCGGCGGACAGTCGCAGTTCAGCGTCTGGAGCGACGTCCCGGCGCCGAAAACCCCGGCGCTGCGGGTCGTGCTGGACGCGGTCGCGGCCGAACCGGCGGGCGATCACACACTGTCCGGCATGGCCGCGCGCGCGAGGGTGAGCGTGCGTCAGCTGACCCGGCTGTTCCAGCAGGAACTCGGAGTCACGCCGGGCCAGTACGTCGCCCGGATCCGCGTCGAGGCCGCCCGCGTCCTGCTCGAGTCCTGCGACGCCGGAGTGGAGACCGTCGCCCGCCGCTGCGGGTTCGGTTCCGCCGAGAGCATGCGCCGGCTGTTCCTCCAAGTCCTCGGCATCACCCCGACCGCGTACCGGCAACGGTTCGCGTACTCGTAAAGGAGACCCCAGATGTCGGATTCCGTTTCCCGGCGCACCGTGCTCGGCGGCGCCGCGGCCGGTGCCGCCGCGATCGCGCTCGGCGCACCGGCGGCCGACGCGGCACCAGCCGAACTGTCCTTCCCCGCCACCCGGCTGGCAAGACGCGCCCAGACCCTGGTGACCCGCGCGCAGCAACCGTTCCTGCGCAACCACAGTCTGCGCAGCTTCCTCTTCGCGCGGGCCGCCGCCGCGCAACAGGGCAAGCGGCCGGACGAACACTACGACGCCGAACTGATGTTCCTCATCTGCGTGCTCCACGACATGGGGCTGACCGAGGAAGTCAAGTCCGATCAGCGGTTCGAGGTCGCGGGCGCCGATTTCGCCGCGCGGTTCCTGGAAAGCCACGGCATCACCGACCACCGCGTCGACACCGTGTGGGACGCGATCGCCTTGCACACCACCCAGCACGTGCACGAATCGCCGGTGTTCCAGCGCCGTCGCCCCGCCGAGATCGGCGTCGCGCAGGCCGGCATCGGGATCGACCTCACCGGTCCCGACGAACCCGGCCAGCTCCCGCCCGGGTTCGCCGACCGCGTGCACGCGCGCTATCCCCGGCTCGGCGGCTGCCGCGCCCTCACCGACGTCATGGTCTCCCAGAGCCTCGCGAACCCCCGCAAGGCGCCCTCGATGACGCTCCCCGGCGAGATCCTCCACCAGCGCCGCCCCGAGGTGCCCTATCCGACCTGGGACATGGTCCTCGACGCGAACACCTGGGGAGATTGACCGTCAGTCCATTGTGGACACACCGGCTCGCCCGGCCGGCTTCGGCGCGATCCGGGACGCGATCGTCTCCACCACCGGCAGCATCGACGGCGCGAACTTCGCCACCGCGATGCCGCCGCCGACACCCGCCCACGCCACCGGTCCCAGCGGGGCGCAGCCGAAGAAGTGGCTCACGCCCGGGGTCTGCACCACCGCGAACAGCACCGCCGCCGAGCCGAGGCTCGTGGCCAGGACCAGCGGGCTGTGCGCGCGGCCGGACAGGGTCTGCACCAGCTGGGCGCCGACGAGGCCGCACAACGACATCGTGCTGGTGCGTCGTGCGGTGCCCGGGGTCACCGTGCCGGCCAGCCACGCGGTGGTCGCTCCCAGTGCGGTGACGACGCCCCGGTCGCGGATCTGCCGGGTGAGCGGCGCGCCGAGCGAGCCGGTGCCCACGACGGTGCCGTTCTGCCCGGCGTCCGGCGCGGCGCTGGGGGTGACCGAAATGGCCATCGCCGGGAACATGTCGGTCAGCAGGTTGACCAGCAGCAGCTGCCGGGTGGACAACGGGGAAGCACCGGACAGCAGCGTGCCCAGCACGGTGAAACCGACCTCGCCGGCATTGCCGCCGATGAGGATGCTGATGGCGTCCGCGACGCTGCGCCACAAGGCCCGTCCTTCGTCGACCGTGTCGGCCAGCACCCGCAGGTCGCCGTCGGTCAGCACGATGTCGGCCGCGTTGCGCGCGGCCGCGGACCCGCGCGCGGCCAACGCGATTCCCGCGTCGGAGGCCCGGATGGCGGCGGCGTCGTTCGCGCCGTCGCCGACCATCGCCACGACCCGGCCCGCGGCTCGCAGCGCTTCGACCACCTGCAGTTTCTGCTCCGGAGCCACCCGGGCCACCACGCCGGCCTCGCGCACCAGGTCTGCCCGGCCGGCCCGGTCCAGCGCGGCCAGCTCCTGCCCGGTCACGACCGCGGTGTCCTCGGGCCAGCCCAGTTCGACGGCGACGGCCAAGGCGGTGCGCGGGTGGTCGCCGGTCAGCACGACCGGGCGCACGCCCGCCGCGCGCAGCCCGGACACCATCGGCGCCGCGCTGGGGCGCGGACTGTCCGCCAACGCGAGCAAGCCGACGAACTCCAAGTCCGCCAACGGTTCGTCGACGGCCTCGGCCAGCCGGTCCGGACCCACCGGACGGCGAGCCACCGCGAGCACCCGAAGGCCGGAGCCCGCCAGCGATTCCGCCCGCGAAAGGATGTCCGCCGGGGCGTCCGGGCAGCACGGGAGCACCACTTCCAGCGCTCCCTTGACCACCAGCCACCCGGTTTCGCCCTCGAACCCGGCGGCGGCCGCGTAACCGCGGCTGGCCTCGAACGGCAAACCGGCGACCTGCCGCCAATCCTCGCCGGGCGGCGAAGCGGCGAGCACCGCGGCATCGGTCGCGTGCTTGGCCCGCGAACTGTCCTTTTCGGACGGACAAGCCCGCGCCCCGGTCCGCACCACCTGAGTCTCCGCCGCCTGCCGCAGCGGGAGAATCTCTCCGTCGGCCGTCGCGACCTTGACGACCCGCAGTTCGTTCGTCGTGAGCGTGCCGGTCTTGTCGAAGCACACGGTGTCGATCCGGCCCAGTGCCTCCAGCGTGCGCGCGGAGCGAACCAGCACGCCCCGGCGGCTGAGCCGGCGCGCCGCCGCCATCTGCGCGACCGTGGCGACCAGCGGAAGTCCTTCCGGCACAGCGGCAACCGCGACCGCGACGCCCCCGCTGACCGCTTCGCGCACCGTTCGCCCGCGCAGCAACGACAGGCCAGCAACGGCGACTCCGCCCGCGAGCGTCAGCGGCAAGGCTTTGCGGGTCAATTCCCGCAGTCTGGCCTGTACCCCGGCAGCCGGTGCCGTGCGGGAGGCCAGCGCCACGGCGCGCCCGGCCTCGGTGCGGTCCCCGGTGTCCGCGACAATCGCCCGAGCCGATCCCGCGACCACGGTGGTTCCTTCGAAGACCATGCACCGGCGGTCCGCGATGTCCGAGGCCGGGGTCGGCGCTGTGTGTTTCGGCACCGGCAGCGATTCCCCGGTCAGCACGGATTCGTCGACCTCGAGATCCTGCACCCGCACCAGCCTCGCGTCGGCGGGCACGACGTCGCCCGCCCGCAGCTCCACCAGGTCGCCGGGCCGCACCTCGGCGGCGTCCACGACTTCCGGCCGCGCTTCCTCCGACGCGAGCCGGCGGGCCTGCTGGGTCTGGGTCGCGGCCAGGCCCGACAGAGCCTGCTCCGCCCGCACCCCCTGCACCCCTCCGACGAGCGCGTTGGCCCCCATCGCGGCCAGCACCAGCAGAGCGTCCACAGTGGACCCGAGAATCGCCGACGCGGCGGCTCCGACGGCGAGCACCGGAGTCAGCGGATCGCTCAGCTCGCCCCGCATCGCGCCGGCCAGCCGAAGCCCGCTCGCCACCGGCGCGGTTCCGGGCAGTTCGGCGGCTTCCGCGGCCAGGCGCCGGGCTCGTTCGGGCAGGCCGGTGCGGCGCGCCCGGCGACGGCGCGGGTCCGAAGCCAGCCTGCGCAGCACTTCCTCCAGCGGCAACGCATGCCAGGCCACTCGCGGCCGCGGCGCCGGAGCCGGTTCCGCGGCCATCGCCACCGCGGCCTGCCAGCCCCCGGCCAGCGCGACGCCGGTGGCGAGGTCGACCGGGCTGAGCCGGGCCAGCGGCGACAGCAGACGCCGCCACTGCCGGTGCCCGTCCGTGGCGACCACCAGACCGGACAAGGCCGCGGCGGCCTCGGCGCAGGTCATCGCCCGGCCACCGGCGGCGCGCGCACCGCGAACGGCGCGCATCAGCCGCCAGACTCCCGCGAGACCGCTGATCGACAGCAGGTCGGCGGCCCAGACCGCGGCATCGCATCCGTGCGCGACCGCGACCGCGAGATCGCCGCGCAGCAAGCCGTCCAGCACTGCCTCCCGGGCAGACGCGTCGACGCCCGGCGGGACGCGGGCCAGCGTCAGCACGACGCGGCCGTCCTCCTGGCAGCCGGTGACGACCTCGGCCATCGTCCGGTCGGTGACGACCTCGTCCGCCAACGCGGCCTCGCCGCCCGGGGAGCCGTCCTGGACGACCACGATCCGCAGGCCCGCCTGCCCGGCCGCGTCCAGCACGCTCTCCGCCAGCGGGTCGGGCACCCATCCGACGAGCACCGTTCCCACGTCCGCGCCGTCCGCCGAGGCGATCATCAACCCGGTTTCGGCCGCCGGATCGTCCGGCGCCGGCCGCAGCCGCACGGGGCTGTCCTCGCCGTTCACCGCCTGCAGCGCCGCTTGCCACAGCCTGCCTTCCGCCCACTCGCGGTCGTTGGGATTGGCCTCGAGCACCGTGCGCTCGTCGCCGCACAATGCGTTGCTGTGCACCACAAGCGTGTCGGCCGCTTGCAGCAGCCGGAGCCGGTCCGGGTTCCGGACGAGCACCCCCTCGCGCGCGAGGGCGAGCCCGGCGCCGGAGGCGTACGCGGTCCAGCCGTACCGGGCGGGTTTCGGAGAACTGGCGAGGATCGCGGAACTGGCCTGGCTGAGGTTGCGCTGGAACAGCGCGGTAGCTCCCGCGCCGACCAGACCGCCGGTCAACGCGGTTTTGGCGTAGTCGCTGACCGGATCCGGCGGGGCTGCCCGGCGCTCGGGCCGGGTCGGCGGACAGTCGCGGTCGGGCACGCACAGGCGGTCGCAGGACCGGTCGAACGCGACCACTTGCGCCACCGCGTCCGCGAGCTGCCCGGCGCGCAGCAGCACGTCGAGCGTGAGGTCGACGGGAGACTTCCCGACGCCGTGCAGCGCGGCATTGGCCGTGGCGACCGCCAATTCGGCCGCAGGCCTGCCGAGCCGGGCGCGCAAGAATTCTTGGGCGAGCGGATGTTCCCGCACCGCCGTGAGCGCGGCATCCAGCACTTGCGGCGGCCGCCGCAGCCGCAGCGGCGTGGTGGCCGCCGCCATCGCCAGTCCGGCGCCGCTGATCGCGAGTGCGGCCGCCTGGGTCTGGACCGCGCGGAGATCGCCCGGATGGACGGACGCTTCGTCTTGGGCGCCAACGGACAGCCCGTGCTTTCGCGCACGGGCCGCCAGTGCTTCCACCAAGCGGTCGCTGGCCGCGTCTTCCGCCATCGTCAGCACCATCCGGGACAGGCCGGCGTCCCAGTAGGCGGCGATGACGTCGGGCCTCGCCATCGCCTCCCGAGCCAGCTTGCGCACCAAGCGGCCGAACCGGCTCGCGTCGCCTTCCGCCGCTGGGTGCAGTCCGAGATGGAGCTTCTGCCCGTGCCGCCACACCGCGCCGGTTCCCTCTGCCCCGCTGACCACCGCCTCGCGCAACACCCGCGCGGCACACGTCGTGGCCCGGACGCCTGCTCCCGCCCCGGTGATCACAGTGTCAGCACCGAGGTTGACCGCTTCGGCGGCAACGCCCGCGGCCTGGCTTGCCCCGCGGACGAGCCGTTCGGGCACGGACAACGCGGCGGCCGGAAGCCGGAGTGCGCGCGACAGCAAGGAAGGAAGGGTACCGGTCATTTCCTCGTCATTCTTCGCAGAGCCGTTTCGGAAACACGAGCTTCCGCAGTGCTAATCCCCGGCAGCGGCATCCTTGCGAACGTCCTCACGGGACAGTTTCTCGGCGACATAGGTGCCTGCGCCCACCACGACGGCGACCGGCCACTCGAGAACTCCGACCGCGGCCAGCGCTGCCAATCCGCCCCACCACAACGCGCGTTTGGGCATTTCCGAAGGCAGTCTCAACCCGGCGGTCCCCGAGTCCTGCTTCACCGCTTGGCCGTTCTTGTGCCGCCCAGGGGGTTTCGTCCCCGGGCCGTCTTGCGTTCCCGTGGTGCTGCGTGGGCGCGATGACATCTCTCGCCTCCTCGTCGTGGCCCTTCTGATACCCGGTGACGAGCAAGGCAAACACCCGGACGGGGGAAGCTAACCGAGGAAACGGACCAAGGTTTCGGCCAGCTGCACGGGGTTTTCCTCGGCCATATGGTGCCCGGACTCGATGCGCGCGGACGTCAGCTCGCCGCTGACCCAGGAGCGCCAGACAGCGACCGGATCGCCGTAAAGGTCTTCCATGTCGTCCTTCGCGGACCACGCGACGAGGGTCGGACACGTGATGACGCGCCCCGCCGCCCGGTCCGCCTCGTCGTGAGCACGATCGACAGTCAGCCCGGCGCGGTAGTCCTCCAGCATCGCCCGCACAGTGGCCGGATTCGTGATCGCACTGGTCATATCGCGATAGTTCTCGTGCCCCATGGCTTGCTCGTCCGGTCGGTACCAGGCAAGGGGATCGGCCGTGATCACCCGCTCCGCGTGCGGGGACGAGCCGAAGAAGAACCAATGCCACCACGCGGTAGCGAACTTGGCGCCAGCGCGTTCGAGCGCCTCGAGGATGGGCACGCTGTCGAGAACACCGAGGCGAGACACCGCATCCGGATGATCGAGCGCGGTCCGGTACGCGACGTAACTGCCGCGATCATGGCCCACGACAGCGAATCGGCTGTGCCCGAGATTGCGCAGCAAGGCCACGATGTCGGCGGCCATCGCGCGGTCGCAGTAGACCTCGTGCTTCCCGTCGGGCGCGGGTTTGGCCGACCGGCCGTACCCGCGCAAGTCGGGGCAAACGACGCTGAACCCGGCCTGGGCGAGCGCGGGGGCCACCCGGTACCAGGTCGTATGCGTCCGAGGATGCCCGTGCAACAGCACGACGGGCGGTCCTTCTCCGCCGCTTCGGCCGTGGACGGTTACGGAGTCGTTGACGGGGATGTCCCATTCCGCGAAAGTGTCGAACACGCTGTCACTGTCTCACCGGCGAGGCTGGCTCGCGCGCTGCGGCGGGGCGCTTGGCGCGGTCAGGATTTCAGGTTTGAGCAGCCGGAAACGGGGCATCCGACCGGGTGGCGCGGAGGGGGCCGGTACCGCGGAATCCGACTCCTGGGGACTCGGTTCATTACGGGGGTGCCGTGGCTCGTCCTGGCAGACGCCGATGGCGTGTTTTTCTGGTGCAGTTGTTCTTCGTCGTGATCTGGCAGGTCTTCTACTCGCTCGTGCTTCGTCCGCTGCTCCCCCGCGGCGACACGGTGGGCATCGTGATGATCGCCGTGTTCTCGGCGGGCATTTTGGCAGTGCCGGTCGTCTCCGCGTTCCACCGCCGAAAGCACCGGGACAAGAAGCGGCATCGGTTCGGATCACGACCTGAAGACCGCCCGGGAGGAGAACAATGAAGAAGAGCAGCCTCGGCTTTCTGCTCGGCATCATCGGCGCGTTTCTTTCGTTATTCGCCCTTGTCTTCGCTTTCTTGCTGAATCATCCAGAATTCAGCGAAACACTGACCACGGCGGGAACCGGACTGGTCATCGTCGGCGTTCTGACGGTCGCGACCGCAGTCTTGCTCTCAGCAAAGAAGCACAGAAATAACGGCCGGTGACCGTGCCCCGGTTCCGGACTCCTGCCTCGACAGCAAGGAAACCCGTGACAACCACCTCACTGATCGGCATCATCACGTCGATTATCGCGATCCTGCTCGGCGTCGCCGCGATCTTGGTCAGCACGAAAAGAAGATCGAAGCAGCGCCGACCCGCACGCTCAGCCAGAGAACTCACCGCGCCCGAGAAGGCGACACCCCATACCGCCGCCGAAACGCCGCAGCAAACCGACTAGCACTCGAAAACCCCCACCGAGCCGCGATTTCGCTCACCGACAATTCCGGGTGCGCTTCAAGATCCGCCCGAGCATGCTGCAACCGCACCCCCACCAGATGTTCCGTCGGCGTGCACCCCACCCATTCCCGGAAACTCTCCTGCAGCCGACGGACCGTAGTCCCGGCCACAGCCGCCATCTCCGCCGCGGTCCACGCCCGCGAAGGGTCCGCTCGGACGGCGTCCACCACCCGCGTGATCGCCCTCGGCCGCGGTGCCGGGACCCGGCCGGAATCGGGGCAGCCGGCGAGAAGAAACCCCGCCGCGACCGCGCCCGCCAGCTGTTCCCGGACGATCGGCTGGTCGGTGAACAGCGCGCCGTCGCGCATCTGCGACGACAGCCCGGCCACGAGATGCCGCCAGTCGCGTGCCGGGCCGTGGTCGAGAGGCAATTGGTCCGGGAGCGCGCCCGCCGCCCGGACGGTCCCGGCGCCGAGAACGCGTTCGGCCTCGCGGTCCAGCCAGTCCCGGTCGAATTTGACCCCCAGCACGGTGCAGGTCGCGTCCCAGTGGGTGATCAGCGACGGGGTGTCGGCCCGGAAAACCGTCGCCTGCCCGGGCACGGACGTCACCGTGCCGTGCCTGCCCCGGCTGGCGAGGTGGCCGGTCAACGGCAGGTTGACCTCGTAGGCAGCGGGGTAGTCGCAGGCGATCTCGACGTCGGCTCCCCATCCGACGTACCCGATCAGCACCGGGCCGAGGTCCAGCGTCCGCAGGGTCAGCCGCGGTTCGCGGCCGGCGCGCAGCGGCGTCAGCTGGTGCGGAAAGTAGGCGGCGGCCACCGACTTCGAGACTCGCTCCCAGTCCCGCGGCGCCGCACCCCGGCGTGCGGACATGGACCGCATGCTAGCTGATCTGCGGCGACGCGCCGGATTCGTCGCGCGATCCGTACCGGATCCGCGCTTCGCGTGTCGTGGGCCCGGCCCGCGCGGACCTACCTTCTGCACCGACCCGCACGAAGGAGGCCGCGTCAATGACGACGAACAGCACCACCGCCCCGGACCTGTCCTGGATCGCCGGCATCACCATGGCCCAGCTGGAACGCAACCCCTACGAGCCTTACGAACGGCTGCGCCGCGAGGCTCCGCTGGCGTACGTGCCGGTGCTCGGCTCGCACGTCGCGACGACCGCGGAGATCTGCCGCGAGATCGCCACCAGCCCCGATTTCGAGGCCGTCATCACCCCGGCCGGCGGCCGCACCTTCGGCCATCCGGCGATCATCGGGGTCAACGGCGACGTCCACGCCGACCTGCGCTCGATGGTCGAACCCGCGCTCCAGCCGGTCGAGGTCGACCGGTGGATCGACGGCCTCGTCCGCCCCATCGCCCGTCGGTACCTGGAGAAGTTCGAGAACGACGGCCGCGCGGAACTCGTCTCGCAGTACTGCGAACCGGTCAGCGTCCGCTCCCTCGGCGATCTGCTCGGCCTGAACGACGTCAGCTCGGACAAACTCCGCGAATGGTTCGCGAAGCTGAGCCGGTCCTTCACCAACGCGGCCATGACCGAGGACGGCGAATTCGCCAACCCGGAGGGCTTCGTCCAGGGCGACGAGGCGAAGGCCGAGATCCAGGCGACGGTCGACCCGCTGATCGACAAGTGGATCGCCGAGCCCGCCGACACCGCGATCTCGCACTGGCTGCACGACGGGATGCCGCCGGGCAAGACCCGCGACCGCGAATACATCTACCCGACCATCTACGTCTATCTGCTCGGCGCGATGCAGGAACCGGGCCACGGCATGGCCTCGACGCTGGCCGGCCTGTTCAGCGAGCCCGACCAGCTCGAGCAGGTGGTGGACGACCCGGCGCTGATCCCGCGCGCGATCTCCGAGGGGATGCGCTGGACGTCGCCGATCTGGTCGGCCACCGCGCGGATCTCGACCAGGCCGGTCACCGTCGCCGGGGTCGACCTGCCCGCGGGCACGCCGGTGATCCTGTCCTACGGCTCGGCCAACCACGACACCGGCGTCTACGAGGCCCCGACCCGCTACGACCTGCACCGGCCCCCGCTGCCGCACCTGGCCTTCGGGGCCGGGAACCACGCCTGCGCCGGAATCTACTTCGCCAACCACGTCATGCGGATCGCGCTGGAGGAGCTGTTCGAGTCGATCCCGAACCTGGAGCGCGACACCTCCTCGGACGTCGAGTTCTGGGGCTGGGGCTTCCGCGGACCGACGTCGCTGCACGTCGCGTGGGAGGCTTGACATGCCGTTCACCGCGACCGCCGGCGGCCGGGCCGTGCCGTGCGAACCGGACCAGCCGCTGCTCGACGCCTTCCTCCGCGCCGGCGTCTGGATGCCGAACTCCTGCAACCAGGGCACCTGCGGCACCTGCAAGCTGCGGGTGGTCGAGGGCGCGGTCGACCACCGCGACTCCCCCGCCGACACCCTGACCGAGGAAGAACGGGCCGCCGGACTGGCGCTGGCCTGCCAGGCCCGGCTCCGCTCGGACGTCGTCGTGGAAACCGCGGGCGGCGCGGGCCGGACCACGCACCCGCTGCGCGACCTCACCGCGACCGTCCGCGAAATCCAGGACATCGCCCGCGACACCCGGCGCCTGCGGCTCGGCCTGCCCGAACCGCTGGCGTTCAACGCGGGCCAGTACGTCGAACTCACCGTGCCCGGCACCGGCGTGCGCCGCCAGTACTCGCTGGTCAACACGGCCGACGAGGACAAAGTCCTGGAACTGCACGTCCGCCTGGCGCCCGGCGGAGCGGCGACCGAGCAGTGGATCTTCGCGGACCTCTCCGTCGGCGAACAGGTCCAGGTCACCGGCCCGCTGGGCGATTTCTCCCTGCCCCCGGCGGAAGAGGACGACGGCGGCCCGATGGCCCTCATCGGCGGCGGCACCGGCCTGGCCCCGCTGATCGGCCTCGCCCGCACCGCGCTGTCCCGCGATCCGGCCCGGAAAGTGTTGCTGTACCACGGAGTCCGCGGCGAGGCCGACCTCTACGACCTCGACCTGATGGCCGAACTCGCCGACGGCTACCCGGGTTTCTCGTTCGTCCCGGTGCTGTCTCACGAGCCCGGGAACCGCACGTACCGCACCGGTTTCCCGACCGACCGGTTCCTCGAAGACGTCCCCAGCGCCCGCGGCTGGTCCGGCTGGCTCTGCGGACCGCCGCCGATGGTCGAGGCGGGGGTGAAGGCGTTCAAACGCCGCCGGATGGCGCCGCGGATGATCCACCGGGAGAACTTCACCCCGGCCACGACCTGACCGGAACCCGAAATCCCTTGCAGGCCAACCGGTTCTCCGGCCGGTTCGGCTCGTCCTCGGCGCAGCTGATCAGCAGCTGCGCCGGGTGCGCGATATGGTCCCGAAGCCGTTCGGCCGCCAGATCCGCATCACGGGCCAGTGCCGCTTCCAGGATCGCCTTGTGCTCGGCCGGTCGGGTTTCCTGTCCAATGCCGGTACAACTCCGCCTCCTCGCGCAGGCCGCGCCGTGGCGACCAGCCTGCGGTTGCGGCAGCCGTCGAACAGGGCCAGAGGGAAGCCGGCGTGCGCCCGGCAGATCGGCCTGGGCTGCGAATACCCCGACCCGCCCGGCGACTGGGGCGGAAACCACCGTTTCTGCGATGTGTTCGAAATCCGCGACGGCCGCATCCAGCGCCTGCACATCTGTCTCGGCCCGGACTGCGGCGACGCGGACGCCGGGCGGCATCCCTGGCTGCGCTAGAGGTCGATGACGACCTTCCCGTGCACGTGCCGCCCTGCCTGCAGCTCGACCGCGGCCCGGACGTCCTCGACCGGATAGGTCGCCGCGATCGGCACCCGCAGCCGTCCCGCCGCGACCAGGTCCGCGATCTTCTCGAGGGCGTCCGGCGCCGCGTTGGCCCCGTTCCCCGGGGTGATCCCGTCGATTTGAGCGGCGATGGCGGTGATCCGCTCGTCCGGCACGCCGAGTTCGCGGGCCGCCCGCACCGTGTCCGTCCCGTGCAGGTCCATGGCCGCGGTGACGCCAGCGGGAGCCAGCGCCCGCACCCGGTCGACCAGGCCCTCGCCGTACGCGACCGGCTCAGCCCCCAACGCGCGCAAGGCCTCGGCCGAGGACGCCGACCCCGTCCCGAGCACGCGCGCACCTGCGATCCGGGCGAGCTGGACGGCGAACACGCCGACGCCGCCTCCCGCACCGCCGATCAGCACCGTGTCGTCCGGACCCGGCTTGACCACGTCCAGCGCCGCAGCCGCGGTACAACCGGCGATCGCCAGCGCCGCGGCGGTGCGGTCGTCGACACCGTCCGGGGTGCGGTGCGCCTCGCCGCCCGCCGCGATCGTCCCCGCCACGTCCACCAGGACGTAGTCGGCGACCGCCCGGGACAGCGCCCCGCCGAACACCCGGTCCCCGACCGCGAACTCGCTCACGCCGTCGCCGAGCTGGTCCACGACCCCGGCGTAGTCGGTGCCGAACCCGCACGGCAGGCTCAGCCCGAACCGCGCGGCCGTCTCCGCGTCGGAAGTCATGAACCAGTCCATCGGATTCAGCCCGGCCGCGGTCACCCTTACGCGAATCTGCCCCGGACCAGCCTGCGGCACCGGCACCTCGCGAAGGCGCAAGGCCCCTGGCCCGCCGAACGCCTCGAACTCGACCGCCCGGCTCGTTTCTTTCCCGCTCACCTGTCTCCTCGAAGCCGAGTAAACGGACTATGCTCCGTTTACGTCCTTCGACCCTAGCACAAATGGAGCGTGATCCGTTTTGGCCGCCGCGAAGACCCCCCGAGCGGACGCGACCCGCAACCGCCAGCAGTTGCTGGACGTGGCGACCCGGCTGTTCGCCGCCGCCGGAACCGAGCCGTCGATGCGCGCGATCGCCGCCGAAGCCGGGGTCGGCATCGCCACCCTCTACCGGCACTTCCCCACCCGGGAGTCCCTGGTGGACGCGGTCTACCAAGACCAGGTCTCGCGGCTCACCACCGGCGCCCGCGACCTGCTCGGCCAATTCGGCCCGGCCGCGGCGCTGCGCCGCTGGATGGACCTGTTCGGCGACTGGATCGCGACCAAGAACGGCATGCTCGACACGCTGCTCGCGATGGTCGAATCGGGCGAGATCGCGCACGCCCGCACCCGGACCGAACTGCTCGAAGCCATCGACGCGATCCTCGAAGCAGGCCGCACGAGCGGAGAACTGCGCGAAGACGTCCCCGCGGAAGACATCGCCGCCGCCCTCATCGGCATCTTCACCGTGGCCGGTTCACCCGAACACACAGCTCTGGCGGGCCGCCTCCTGGACCTGCTGATGGACGGGCTCCGGCACTCCGCCGGCGAGCGGGACTGAAGCGCGGAGCGAGGAGCGCCAGGCCGCGGCCAGGACCGCGTGCGTTCGGGCAGCCTCGCCGACCCGAACGAATCCATGCTCGCGAAAGCACTCCCCGACGGCCGGCTCGGACCGGCCGCGACCGGCGAGTTCGCCGCGCCATTCGGCCTGGTCCGCAGCCGAGCCGTCGCCGACCCGCACCGCCGGCTCCGGCTGACGCTCGCGGTTTCCCTGCTGCGCCGCGGAGAATGGGCGACCGGCCTGTCCGAACCGCAGTACATCGCCCTCGCCGCCGACGACGTCCTGGCCGCCGAGACGCTCGCCGCCTACCGCGACCTCGGCGTACCGCACGAACACACCTCCGAAGGCGACTACGGCAAGCCTGCACCGAAGTACTCGGCGGCCGGTGGTGCGGCCCGGTCAGGTCAGATGGTCGAATTCCCCGCTGACCCAACGGATGTGCGTCTCCGCGGACCGGTGCACGACGGCCTTGGCGTCCGCGTCGATGGTGTCCCCGCCGAGGGTGTACAGCCGGTCGTAGGACCAGCCGTCCAGCCGGTCCACGATTCGCCGGACCACCGCGGCCGACAGCGGGATGTGCTTCGGGAAATTGCGCTGGAACGAGACCCAGTCCGGGGCGAGGCCGCCGCTGATCGTGTCGCCGGACAGGAGCGTGCCGTCCGGGGTGCGCAGCACCGAGCTGCCCAGCATGTGGCCGCCGACCTCGATCAGCTCGACCCCGGGCACCGGCTCGGCGTGCTCGGTCCAGAATTCGAGCACCGGGTCGGTGCGGCCCAGCCATTCCTTGCCCGCGGCGTTCACCAGCACCGGGACCCGCCCGAACGCGTGGCTCCAGCTGACCTGCGCGGCGAACATGTGCGGATGGCTGGTCGCCACCGCGACGACCTCGCCGAGCGCCCGGACCGCGGCGAGAGTGTCCGATTCGATGGAGGTCGGCGGGTCCCACAGCACGTTCCCCCGCGCGGTCCGCACGACGAACGACCACTGCCCGATGCCCACCACCGGCTCCCGCCGCAGGCTGTGCACCCCGCGGCCGTGGTCGCGCTGCAGCACCACGTGCGGTTCGGCGGCCAGCTGTTCGTGCGTCCGCCAGCTCCCGGAATGCGGGCCCAGGTCCCCGCGCTCCTCGATGCCGACCTCGCCCCGGTCCAGCACGCACCGCGGGGGTCCGGGGGTGCCGGGTTGTTCGATGCCGCATCGGTCACAGATCCACAATGTCATGATCGCGATTCTCAAACCTCGACCATGGTAGAGGTCAACTGTTCGTTCCCTCGCGCGCTGCCGCCTGCGATGATGAGCACGTGGACTTGTCCGGCGGCTGCCTGCGGTGCTATTCCCAGCAGGACTTGGCCATCCTCTCCGGCGACGCCGGCTCCGTCCCCGACCGTCTTGTCGTCTCGATCGCGTCCGAAGCCGGGGATCACTGGTCCGGCGAACAATGGCGATTCCTGGGCCGGCGGCTCGCGCCCCGGCTGATCTCGCTGGTGCGAGCCCGGGCGGTCGATCCCGGCCTGGCACCGCGGGTTTTCGGCCCGGACTACGCCGACCTGGCCGGATGGCCGGATGCCGAACGCCGAGCCACCGAGGAAGCGCTGGCCGCTGCCTTGGCGGATGCGCTGGAGCATTGGCCTTCCCGCGCTCTCGTGGCGCTGCTGGGCGGTTTGGCCTGCGCCTACGACGACTTGCGGCCCTGGCTGGCGCGCATCGACGCCGCCACCGGCCCGGCGGCGCTGGGCGGCGTCGTCCGTCTCGCGTGCTGCTGGGCGACAGACCTGCTGTGGGGCGAGGACGACTGGTTCGCCTGGTGGCACACCGACGATCCCTCGGCCCCGGTGCGCGAATGGACGCTGAGCGAGAAGACCAGGACCGCGGTCGCGCGGTTCAGCCAAGCGCACCCGACGTGCAAGACAGCCCGGGACGCCCTGCTCGCCTACGACCGTCTCGATCGAGGCGAAGACAGTCCCTGGTGGTACCCCGGCTACGGCTGGAACCAGTGGCGATCGTGGGGTCTGCCCGGACACTACGGCTGGCTCCGGCCCCGCGACACACGTCCTGCTTGAGGCGCACGACGGCCATTCCCCCGGCCGCCGAAGGCCGCCGACCCGGTTGTCCCTCCTGAGAGCTACCCGGATTGTCGTTCCCGGCGGGATTCCGCGAACCGACTGGATTCCTAGTCTCTGTCTTGCCCAAGGAAACCGCCGCGGAGAGGACAAGAGCAATGGTTCAGACCAAGGAAACCGGACGGCTGCGCAGATACCGATTCCCGGTGCTGCTGGCCGCGTTCGCCGTCGTGATGCTGGCGAACGCGGCTGTCATGCAGCTGGTGTCGCCCGTCGTCCTGCTCGCCCTGCCGGTGGGGGCCGGGTCCGTCGTCGCCGTGGTGGCCGGGTACCGCAAGCTGTCGCGGGTCGTGGAGCAGCGCACGGAGATCCCCGAGTTCGCCGGGAACCGGATGTGGCCCCAGCTGCTGCGGGGCGCGGCGCTCGGGTCCGGGATGTCCGTCCTGCTGCTCCTGCTGATCGGGATGTTCGGCGGCTGGCAGGACCTCTCGGGGGGCTCGCTCTGGGGCTGCCTCGGCGCCGCCGGGCTGATGGCGAGCGTCGCGGTCACCGAAGAGGTGCTGTTCCGCGGCGTGCTGTTCCGGATCATGGAGGAACGCACCGGGACGACGATCGCGCTGGTCCTGTCGTCGCTCATCTTCGGCCTCGCGCACTCGATCAACGCCGACGCGACGCTCTGGGGCGTGCTGTCGATCGCCCTGACCGGCGGGTTGCTGTCGACCTCCGCGTACGTCGCGACCCGTTCGCTGTGGCTGTCGACCGGCCTGCACTTCGCCTGGAACTTCACCAACGCGGGCATCTTCGGCGTCGCGGTGTCCGGCTCGGCCGAGGCGTCGCCCGGGCTGCTGCGGACCACGCTGTCCGGGCCTGACGTGCTGACCGGCGGCGTCTTCGGCCCCGAGGCGAGCCTGCTCGCGCTGCTGGTCTGCGCGGTGCCCACCGTCGTCCTCCTGCGCCGCGCCGCCCGCACCGGCCGGATCCGGCGCCGTGCCGCAGCCTGACCAGTACGCTCGCGCGATGCTCCTCCGGTGGCAGAGACTCTCCTCGTCCACAAAAGACAGTGCACTCGCGCTCGTGCTGACCGTCCTGGCGTTCGTGCCGACCGTGTCGTCCGTCGGCCCGCAGCTCGGGGACTTGCCGCAACGCCCGGCCGACGCGCTCGCGGTCGCGCTGGTCCTCGCGCAGGCTGCGCCGCTGGCGATCAGAAGGCGCTGGCCGGTCGTCTGCCTGGCGGTCTCCGGCATCGCCTTCGCGCTGTATCAATCGTTCGGCTACCCGGTCAGCATCGCCGGCCTAGGGTTCTACCTGGCGCTCTTCGCGGCCGGCGCCCACCAGGCCCGGTACCGCCGGATCACCGCCGCGACGGCCACCGCGGCGTACATCGGGCTGGCGATCGCGTTGCATCTGCTGGGTTCGCCCAGCCAGCCCCAGGTGTTCGTGGTGTTCTTCCTGAGTTCGGCGGCGATGTGGGCGGCCGGGACCGCGATGCGCCGGTGGCGGGCCGAGGAGGCGGAGAACCGCAGGCTGAGCGTCGAGGTGGCGACCGCCGGGGAGCGCGCCCGCATCGCCCGGGACCTGCACGACGTGGTGACCCACCACGTGACCGCGATGGTCGTCCAGGCCGACGCGGCGCAGTTCCTGCTCGACGGGACCCCGGACAACGTGGGGAAAGGACTCGCCGCCATCAGCGACACGGGCCGCCGCGCGTTGACGGAACTGCGGCACCTGCTCGGCGTGCTCGAAGCGACGGGCGACTCGGCGAAGGCCGACCGGGCACCGGCGCTCGGCCGGGTCAGCGACCTCGTCGAGCAGGCCCGGTTGTCCGGTCAGCCCGTCGAACTGACCAGGCGGGGCGACCATCGCGAGCACGCCGTCGACGTCGAACTCGCGGCGTACCGGGTGGTCCAGGAGGCGCTGACCAACGCGATGAAGTACGCGACCGGCCGCCCGACCCGGGTCCAGATCGACGATCACCACGACCGGATCGAGATCGAGGTGACGACGGACGGGACCTCCGCGAGCGCCCCCGTCGCCGAGCGGGGCGGCCGCGGCCTGAGCGGGCTGCGGGAACGGGTGCGGATGCTGGGTGGTGAGATGGCAGCCGCGGCCCGGCCCGAAGGCGGGTTCCGGGTGCACGCTCTCATCCCGTCACGGAGGCAGGCATGACTGTCCGGGTTCTGGTGTGCGAGGACCAGGAACTGGTGCGCGCCGGGTACACCACGATCTTCTCGGCGCAACCGGATCTGGAGGTAGTCGGCGAGGCCGCGGACGGCAGGCAGGCCGTCGAAGAGACCCTGCGGCTGCGCCCGGACGTCGTGGTGATGGACATCCGCATGCCCATCGTCGACGGCATCGAAGCCACCCGCCAGCTCGCCGGACCGGGCGTGGACAGCCCGGCGAAAGTGTTGGTGGTGACGACTTTCAACGTCGACGAATACGTCTACGAGGCGTTCAAAGCGGGTGCCAGCGGCTTCCTGCTCAAGGACGCTCCGCCAGCGGAACTGATCAAGGGCGTGCGCACTGTCGCCGCCGGAGACTCCCTGGTGGCCCCGGCGGTCACCCGCGCCCTGATCGGCCGCTTCGCGGAACGCCTGCGCCCCGCCGACACCGCCCACCCGGCCCGAGACCGCGTCCGGCAGGCCCTCGCCCGCCGCGAACTCGAAGTGCTCGAGCACATCGCGGAGGGCCTGTCGAACGCGGAGATCGCGGAGAAGCTCAGCATCACCACGGAAACGGTGAAGACGTATGTCTCCCGGATCCTGACGAAACTCGACCTGAGGGACCGCGTGCAGGCGGTGGTTCTCGCCTACCGGGTGGGGCTCGTCGGCGCCGAACCGTCTTCCGGGGCCATCCACTGATGATGGGAGGCCAGCGAACCGGCGGTGCTGACCGCGGCAGATCCAGCAGGCGGAGGCCGGACCGGAGGCGGCTTTCCAGTTCGGGGCGGGTCCTTGCTCAGCCGCGGCATGACCGGCGCAATGCCCGTAACCGCTATGCCGAGCCCAGCGCACGATCCTCGGATGCGAGCAGAGCTGAAAACACTGGCCCACCGCCTTGGATCTTCCACGCCTCGTAGGAATCGACGACAGCGCCGTAAAGGCCGCTGGTCGTCTTGGTCCCGACGATCTCGACGTGGGCGTACTCCGTGCCCGCGCGGAGCATCACGCCAGTATCAGCCGCCGTCAGCTTGCCGAGTGCGGCGACCTCGGCGTCGTCCACGCGGCCTCCCGGTGCCGCAGCGTTCTCCAGTCCGCTACCAGAGTTCTCGGCAAGCCGTACGATCCGACCTCCTGGAGCAGTACCGCCGAGACGCCGGAGCGGCTCAGTTCGGCGAGCCGCGCGGTGATCTCGTCCGTCGTGCCGTACAAGCAGAACCGGCGGGCGAACGACTCCGCCGCGTAATCGTCCACAAAGGACTCGCACGCGCGGATCGCGGATTCCCACGACTCGGCGTGCAGCAAATCGGGCGCCAAGTCCGGCAGGCGTTCGGGCACGCGCACCCGAATGCCCGCCTTCTCCAGGAATTCCGCTCCGCCGTTCGCCGCGATGCTGAGGCAGACCGGTTTCAGTTCCCGGGCATCCCGGCGCACGGTGTCGGTGACCCGGCAGAACGCCGACACCGTGACCGGCACGGCCGCCCGGCCCGCGGCGCCGGCCGCCACCTGGCGCATCGCGGCCGCCAAAGGCTCCGGCGACACCCCGCTCAGCAGGATGGCACCGTCCGCCAGCTCGCCGGCGAGCCGCAGGTTCCGCGGTCCGCTTGCCGCCACGTGGATCGGCACCGGAACCGGATCGCGCAACCGGGTCCGGGCGCCGCCGAAGTCCGTTTCCTCGCCGGAGAGGAGGCGACGGATCGCGGTCAGTCCGGCACGCAATCCGGATCGGGTCGACGGAGCCAGGCCGGCCGGCGCGACCGAGCTGTTGCCGACCCCGAGGCCGAGGACGAACCGGCCCGGCGCGAGTTCGGCCGCTGTCCGCGCCGCGCCGGCCACCACCGACGGGTGCCGGGTCACGACGTTCGTCACCGCCGTGCCCAGGCCGATCCTTGACGTGCCCGCCGCGGCCGCGGCCGCGGTGGCGAAGACGTCTCGCCACAGCAGCTGCGAGTCCGGGAACCACACGTCGTCGAACCCTAGCCGCTCGGCCTCCTGGACGAACGCCACCAGCTCGGGCAGGGGCGCGCACGGCGGAACCCGGACGCCGATCCTCATGCCGCCGGCGCTCCGGACTCCTGGCGAAGCCCGTCGGGCTGTGCGGAACGAGCCTCCCGGATCACCAACCCGGCTACCAGGCTGACCGCCGACGCGGCCGCCATGTACACCGCGATGGAGACCCACGTGCCGGTCGATTCGAGCAGCGACGCGCTGATCGCGGGGGCGAAAGCGTTGCCGCCGATCGTGCCGAGCGTGAACCCGATCGCCATGCCGCTGAAGCGCAGCGAAACCGGGAACGCTTCGGAGAAGAACACCGGGAACATGGCGTAGTTGCCCGCGTACCCGGCGAACAGCAGGGCGAACCCGAGCAGCATCAGGCCGGGATTTCCGGTGTTCAGCAAGGGAAACCAGACGAACGGGAGCACGACCATCGACGCGGCGGTCGCCGTGAAGACCGTCCGCGGGCCGATGCGGTCGGCCAGCTTGCCGTACAGCGGCGCGGCGATCACGACCACGAGAAGCCCGGGCAGCAGCGCTCCCAGCATCTTCGAAGTGCTCAGGTGCAGTGCGGTCTTGCCGTAGGTCAGCACGTAGACCGACGTCACGGTGATCATGATTCCCGCGCCGACGGTCGCCAGCGTCACGATGACGACCGTGCCGCCGCATTTGCGCAGGACGTCGACCAGCGGCAGTTTGTGCACCGAACCGGCGCCCTTGACGTCCGCGAACTCCGGGCTCTCCCGCAGGCCCAGCCGGATCACCAGGCCCGCGACCACGAGCAGCACGCTCACCAGGAACGGGATCCGCCAGCCCCACGACAGCAGCGCGCTGTCGGGAAGCTGTGCCACGAACAGGAACATGACGTTCGCCAGGATGGTGCCGACCGCGGTGCCGGTGTTGAGGATCCCGCCGAAGAAGCCGCGGCGTTCCTTCTCCGCGTGCTCGACGGTGAGCAGCACCGCGCCGCTGGTCTCCCCGCCCAGCGAAATCCCCTGCACGATGCGCAGCACGACCAGCAGCACCGGTGCGGCGAGGCCGATCTGCCCGTACGAGGGGAGCAGGCCGATCGCCGTGGTCGCGACGCCCATCAGCATCAGCGTGGTGACGAGGATGGACTTGCGGCCCATCCGATCGCCGAGATGCCCGAACAGCAACGCCCCGAAGGGCCGCGCGACGTAGCCGACGCCGAAACTGGACAACGAGATCAGCGTGCCGACCACGGGATCGGCGGCGGGGAAGAAGACCTTCGGGAACAGCAGGGAAGCGGCCAGGCCGTAGACGGAGAAATCGTAGAACTCGATGGTGGTGCCGAACCAGCCCGCCAATGCGGCCCTGGCCGATTGCCGTTGCGGTGGTGTGCCAGCGGACATTGCTGCCTCCGGAAATCCGGTTGGGTGGACGTAGGGTTGGGCAAGAGCGGGACCGCGGCAACGCCGGGGTCCAGTCAGCGGACCGCGGACTAGCGGGCCACGCCCATGCGGTGGGCGAACTCGTCGGGATCCAGGTCCAGCCACCGGTAGCCGATGCTGTTCCACAGACCGCAATGCTGGGCCGCGGCGAAGGTTTCGGCGCTGACCGCCGAACTGCCGCCGGTCTTCAGCACCATCGCCCGGTTCTGCCGGACACTGCGCCACTCGGCCTGGCCCTCGGCGTCGGGCGATCCGGTGCGGACGAAGGCGCCCCAGTACCGGACCATTTCCGCGGAGAGCCGGAGTTTGTCGCGGTCGTAGCCGCTCGTCGGGGTCGGCCAGAGGTACGCCTGGTCTGCCGCGTGGGAGGCGCCGGGGTCGAAACCGGCCGGTGCGGGCGACGGGCTCGGCGCGTCGAAGCGGTAGAGGAAGGTCTTCGGTTCGTACTTCGCGAAGGTGCGGGCGAGTTGCGCGTATTGGCATCCGCCGAGCCCGTAGAAGACGCTGGAATCCGTCCACACCGCACCGAGGGCGTACGCGGCGGTGTCGCTGGCCGGATAGTTCCGCAACGGGTACTCCTTCCGCACGTCGGCCGCGTGGTCGCCGTAGAGGTATTCGAGGCTCTTCTCGTACTGCTCGGGAGTGGCCTTCGCGAACGGCCGCGCCCAAGCGCGCACCTCGTCCCGGGTGCTGCCGATCAGCAGCGGGACTCTGGCGAATCGGCCGGTCTGCACGGCGGTCATCGGCGCGATCGGCAGTTCGGGGACGCCGGCGGTGGGCAGCGGTCCGGAGAGGATTCCGCCGCGGAACCCGGCGCTCGCGCCGAGGATCCGGGAGGCCGGTTCGGCTCGCAGGCAGTCCGCCGGGTTGGCCGCGGCGCCGCATCCGGCGTCGTTCGTGAACCGCTGGCCGGCGGCGCGTGCTTCGGCGACGGTGTGGCTCGGGCATCCGCCGCTCTGGATGATCGCGCCGTCGATCAAGCCGTGCGTCATCGGCGAGGCGAGCAGCGAGCAGACGGAATGGCCGCCGGCGGACAGGCCGGAGATCGTCACAGCGTCGCGGTCGCCGCCGAACTGGCCGATGTTCTGCTTCGTCCAGCGCAGCGCGGCGATTTGGTCGAGGAGGCCGTAGTTTCCGGCGCCGGACTGGCTGAGCCCCGGAAGGTTCAGCAACCCGAAGACGCCGAGCCGGTAATTGACGGTCACGACGACGATGTTGTTTGTTTCGGCCAGCAGCGAACCGTCGAATTCGTCGCCGGAACCGCTCGAGAAACCGCCGCCGTGGATCCAGAACAGCACCGGAAGCCGCTGCCCGCTCGGCCGCGCGGGCCGGTAAACGTTGAGGTTGAGGCAGTCTTCGTTGACCGTCGAGCGCGACGCTTGCGGGCAAGCCGGGCCGTAGCTGGTCGCGGGCCGTACGCCGGTCCATTTCGCCGCCGGTTGAGGCGGTTGCCAGCGCAGGTTTCCGACCGGCGGTGCCGCGTACGGGACGCCCAGGAAGGAGTCGACCGCGCCGGTCGTCTTGCCCTGCAGGCTTCCGGTGTCCGTCTGCACGGTCAGCGAATACGGGCGGTCTCCGCCAGCCGACGCGGTACTGCCCGCGAGGACCGGCAATCCGGCCGCCAGCAAGGAAACGACAACGCCGAGCCAGGCGAATCTGTTTTTCATCTGTGCTCCTCGGTGGTGGGCGAGGCGAGGGAGGGAGTACGGATCAGCGGGCGAAGCGCCGCAAGAACGGGAGCACCGCGGCGGCCACGTCGTGCGGTTTGTCTTCCATCAGCGCTACGGTCCCGCCCGCGATCACTGCCTGCCGCACCGACTCCGCCGCCGTCAGATGCGCGGCCAGCGGTTCGAGCGCGGGCAGGGAGAACGGGTCGCCGTCCGCGCCGAGCAGCAGCACCGGCGCCCGCACGCTGCCGATCCGGTGCTCCATTTCGTAGCGCGCGCAGGCGAGATGGCCCTCTCGCGGATCCACGCCCGGGGCGAGGGCGTCCCGGACGAACCGGTCGAGCAGCGCGGTCGCCCCGGACGGGTAGTACGGCCGCCGTTGCTCCCACCAGCCGAGCAGGTGCGCGCCGCCCGGATCGCGGCGGGCGTCGTCCACGCCGGGACCGTCCACACGCGACTTCCGGTAGGCCGCGTCCGCCCATGGCGCCGAGGAAAGCACCGCCGCGGTGACCCGTTCCGGTGCCGCGGCGGCGATTTCGACCGCGACCGCGCCTCCGGTGTGGTGCCCGACGATCGCCGCCCGCTCCACGCCCAACGCGGTCAGAGCGGCGAGCGTGCCCTGGGCGTAGTCCTCGATGCGTTGCGGGGCCGGGAGCGGCGTGCTGTTGCCGAAGCCCGGCAGGTCGAGCGCGAGCACCCGGTAGCCGACGGCGAGAAGCGGCTGCAGCTCCCGGAACTCGTCGAGCGAACGCGGGGTCTGGTGCACCAGGACGACGGCCGGGCCTGCCCCCTGCTCCGCGTAGTGCACCTGTCCGCCGGGCACCGGGACGTACCCGTACCTGGGCGGAACTGTCGTCGGCACCATCGGCCTCCCTCGAGCTGGGGTTCGCGCTCGCGACGCGGCGAGCAGTGCCCGGGAGTGTTCGCCTTCCGCGCCGCCGGGCCTACCGTCCCGGTCCGCCCACCGGACCCGGGAGCGCGACCGCGGGGCAACGGCGGGGTGACCGGCGCTGGACTTGGATCTTGCCGCCTGGTGATAATCACGGCTCGTTCCCCGACCGCCGAGGAGGCGCCGTGACCGCACCGGATGGCGGGCGCCCGAGTTCGGTGCTCGGCAAGGCGCAGCTGCTGCTCGGCGCGTTCGAATCGGGCGCCTACCAGCTGGGGCTCACCGAGCTGAGCCGCCGCTCCGGCGTGCCGAAGGCGACCGCCTACCGGCTGGCGCAGGAGCTGACCGCATGGGGCCTGCTGGAGCGCCGCGGCGATCTTTACCAGCTCGGCCTGCGGATCTTCGAGCTCGGGCAGCGGGTGCCGGCGTCCGCGGTGCTGCGCGCGGTCGCCCGGCCCGCGCTGACCGACCTGTTCGCCGCGACCCGCGCCACGATCCACCTCGCCGTGCTGGACGGCGTGCACACTCTCTTCCTGGAGAAGGTCGCGGGCGAGGCCAACATCCACTCGCATTCCCGCGTCGGCGGGCGGCTGCCCGCGGCGGGCACCGCGACCGGCAAAGTGCTGCTCGCGGCCGCGCCGGACCTGGAGAGGCACCTGGCCCAGTTCCGCGAGGCCGGGTTTCCCCACCTCACTTCCCGCACCGTGTCCACCGTGGACGACCTCCGCAAGCAGCTGACGGCGGTCCGGGCACAGGGATTCGCGCTCGAGATCGAGGAAACCATGCCCGGCGCCGGCAGCCTCGCGGTCCCGGTGACCGGCGCGGACGGAACTGTCCACGCGGCGGTGTCGACGACCGGGCCGGTTGCTCGCCTCGCCCCTCGACGGCTGCTGCCCGAGCTGCGCTCCACCGCCGCGACGATCGCGCGGGCGCTCGACCGGGCGCTGCTGACCGCCTCCGAGGTGCGCAACGAACGCACCGCACCCGCGCCTGCTCCGCTCCGGCACGCGGCGGGCTGACCATCGCGCGAACGCGCAACCAGACGCTCCCGCAGAAGCACAACGAAGCCGCACCTGCCCGCCGCGGGCTGACCGGTCCGCTGACCGATCCACGCGCTTGGCCGCCCGTCGCGCCCGCCCGACGATCACCGCGTGGACGAGACCCAGCCGCACACCCTGCCCGACCTGCTCACGCTCCGGGCTCGACAGGACCCGGACCGTGAGCTGATCCGCTTCGAAGACGGCCGCGGCCTGCGCGTCGGCGACGTCGACGCCGGATCGCGGACGCTGGCCGCCCGGCTCGCGCTGCCGCCCGGCACCCGGGTGCTGACCTGCCTGCGCCCCGGCCGCACGGCGGTGGAGCTGCTGTTCGGCCTCGCCCGGCTGGGCGCGGTGGAAGTGCCGCTGGCGCTGGACGGCACGGCAGCGGCCGCGGAAGCGCTCAGGCGTTCCACCGGAGCGGCCTTGCTGATCGCCGGCACCTCCGCGCTCGCCGCCAACCCCGCGTCAGCCGCTCTGCTCCCCCGGATGGAACGAGTCGTGCTGGTCGCCGAGGACGATGACGGGCCGTCCGGTCACCCGTTCCTCGACGAGCTGCCCGCGACCGCGGTCCGCGAGCACCGTCCCGCGGCGGAAGACCTGCTCGTCGTGCTGTCGACCTCGGGCACCACCGGCCGGGCCAAGGCGGCCGAACTCCCGCAGTTCGCGGCGATCCGGCACGCGCGCCGGGTGGCCGCGACGATGCGGTACGGCCCGCGGGACGTGCTGTTCAACGTCTTTCCGTGGAATCACGTGAACGTCCGGCACACCGCGCTGCTGCCCGCGTTGCTTACCGGAGCGCGGCTGGTCGCGCACCGGCGTTTCTCGGCTTCGCGGTTCTGGGACGTCTGCCGGGCCGAAGGCGTCACGGCGTTCAATTTCATGGGCGCGATGCTGGCGATCCTCGACCGGCAGCCGCACTCCGCCCGCGATCGCGACCACGCGGTGCGGCTCGCCTACGGCGCCCCGGCTCCCGCCGCGTTGGCCGGGAGATTCCGCGACCGGTTCGGGGTGCGGGCGCTGGAGGCCTACGCGAGCACCGAACTCGGCGACGTCGCGGCCAACACTCCGGACGACTGGCGTCCGGGGACCGCGGGACGGGTGGTCCCGGAGTACGACGTCGAGATCCTCGACGAAGCCGGCCGGCCCCTCCCGCCCGGGCACACCGGGCAGATCGCCGTGCGCGCCCGTCTGCCGCACCTGCGGTTCCGGGGCTACGCGGGCGATCCCGCGGCCACTGCGGCGGTCCTGCGCGACGGCTGGTTCCGCACCGGCGACCGCGGCCGCCTCGACGCCGACGGGTACTTGGTCTTCGCCGGGCGGCGCGGCGACGTGATCCGCCGGCGCGGGGAGAACATCGCGACCTGGGAGGTCGAGCAGGTGGTGCGCGCCATGCCCGGCGTGGTCGACGCCGCCGCGGTCGGGGTCGAATCCGACCTCACCGAACAGGAAATCCTCGTCGTGCTCGCCACCGCCGACCGGACCGTCGACGGGCCGGCGGTGCACGAATGGTGCCGCACCCGGCTGCCCCGGCACGCCCGCCCCCGGTATGTCCGCATCGACCGCGAGCTGCCGCGCAACGGCAGCGGCAAGGTCGTCAAACGCCTTCTTCCGTCCACAGTGGACGGATCCGCCTGGGACGCCGAGCGCCGGTCCGCTGGGTGAACCGGAATCCGGCTTTCCCGCGCTGCGGCTGCCTACGGTCGGCAGGTCATTTCCCGTTTCCGCCAGGAGGATCCCGGTGCGCGTACTCGACCTGACCGACGAACTGGCGCGGCAGGGCGCCCGGCTGCTGGTCGGCCTCGGCGCCGACGTGGTGCGGGTCGACCCGGACGACCGCCTGCCGGAGGCCGAGCGGATCCATTGGCACGCCGGGAAAAAGCTCGCGGACGAGGCCGCCCTCGACGCGCTCGCCGCGGAAGCGGACGTGGTGCTGGAAAGCGGCCCGGCGGCCCGGCTGCGCGGGCTCCGCCCGGACGGCTCGTCGCGGTGGCCGCACGCGGTCCACGTGGCGGTGACCCCGTTCGGGCTGACCGGCCCGCGCCGCGGCTGGGCCGGCGGCGATCTCGTGCTCGCCTCGGCCGGCGGGATGACCTGGCTCGGCGGGAAGCCCGGCGGCCAGCCCCAGCCCCCGCCGCGGGAACAAGCCCTCCAGCTGGCCGGAGCGCACGGCGCGATCGCGGCCCTGCTGGGCGTGCTCGCCAAGGACCGCACCGGCGCCGGGCAGCTGATCGACGTCTCCGCGCAGGAAGCGGTCGCCGCGACCCTGGAGACCGGGGCGATCTCGTGGATCCACGCCGGCCGTTTCCCGGTCCGCAACGGCGGCGTCTACGACCATGTCGCGCACCGGATCTTCGCGGCCGCGGACGGCTACGTCGCGGGCGGCTACTCCGGCAGCGAGCGCATGTGGACCGATCTGCTGGCCTGGCTGGCCGAGGAGGGCGAGGCGGACGATCTGCTGGACGAGCGGTTCGCCGACCCGGTGCTGCGCTGGGCCGAGCGCCCGCACGTCGACGAGGTGCTCGCGCGGTTCGTCGCGAAACGCACCGCGCGGGAGGTCGCCGAGCAGGGCCGGGCCCGGGCGCTGCCGTGGGCCGAGGTCGCTTCGCCGAGCCAGCTGACCGGCAACCCCCAGCTGCGCGAGCGGAAGTTCTTCGTTTCCGTCGACGGGACCGAGAACGCCGGTTTCCCCTGGAACGCACCCGGCCTGCCCCGGCCGGTCGCGCTGTCGCGGCTCGCCGAGGGCGGGTGGGGCGGCGCCCCGCGCGAGCCGCGGGCCGCCCGCGGCAGCCAGGCCCTCGAAGGGGTCCGCGTCCTCGACCTGACCTGGGTGCTGGCCGGGCCGTACGCCACCAAGATCCTCGCCGAGCACGGGGCCGACGTCCTCAAGGTCGAGTCCCGGCACCGGCACGACCCGACCCGGTTCTCGCCGTCCATGCGGCTGCGGCCGGACGCCGGACCGGACGACTCGGGCTACTTCCTCAACTTCAACCGCGGCAAGCGCAGCCTCGCGCTCAACCTCCGCACCGAAGCCGGCCAAGCCGTCCTGCGCGACCTGGCTGCCCGCTGCGACGTCGTCGTCGAGAACTTCAGCCCCGGGGTGCTGGCGAAGTGGGGCCTGGACTACGAGTCGCTGCGCGAGCTGAATCCGCGCGCGATCCTGGTGTCGATGTCCGGCGTCGGCCACACCGGTCCCTGGCGGAAAGCGGTGACCTTCGCCGACACCCTCGCCGCGATGTCCGGGCTGTCCAGCGAAACCCGCGACCCGGGCGAACCGCCGCAGGGACTGGCGTTCGGCCTCGGCGACATGGTGGCCGCCAACGCCGCCGTGCTCGGCGCGCTCGATCTGCTCGCCCGAGGAGAGGGCGGGCACGTCGACCTGTCCCAGCTCGAAGCGATGGCCGCGACGATGGGCCCAGCGGTACTCGACGAAGGCCGCGACGACCCGCGCACGGCGGCGCATCCGAACCGATCGCCGCACGCGGTGCCGCACGGCGTCTACCCCGCGGCCGGGAAGGATCGGTGGATCGCCATCACCGCGCAAGACGAAGCCCAGTGGGCCGCTTTGCGCGACCTGGCCGGTCTCCCCGGCGACGGAGACCTCGCCCGGCGGCGGGCGGCCGAGGACGAGATCGACGCCGCCCTCGCCGCCTGGACCCGCGGCCAGGACGCCGCCGGCCTCGCTGCCGAGCTGCAGGCCGCCGGGATCGCCGCCGCTCTCGTCGCGACTGGCCGCGACCTGGTCGAAGCCGACGAACACCTCGCCGCACGCGGTTTCTACCCCACGCTGGAGCATCCGATCGCGGGCGCGGTGCGGCACGAAGGCATCGTCGCCCGGCTGTCCGCGACGCCGGGCGCGCTGACGACGCCCGCTCCCCTGCTCGGCCAGCACACCGAAGAGGTGCTGCGGGAACTGCTGGATCTCGACGACGACCGCCTCGCGGCCCTGCGCGCCGCCGGGGCGACCGAATGAGAGGAGTGCGCATGCCGGTCCTGACCATCGCCCGGGACTCGGGGGTGGCGACCATCCGGATCGACCGTCCCCCGGCCAACGCGGTGAACCCCGCGATGATCGAGGAATTCCTCGGCGTCCTGCCTCCGCTGCTGGCCGACCCCGGGGTGCGGTGCCTGGTCCTCACCGGCTCCGGCAAGTTCTTCGTCGCCGGCGCCGACATCGCCGTCATGCGCGATCTTTCCGACGCCAACCAGGCGAAGATGCGCCGGTGGATCGACGTGCAGCGGCTGCTCGAACGAGCCGCGAAACCCGTCGTCGCCGCGCTCAACGGGCACGCGCTCGGCGGCGGAGCGGAGCTGTCGCTCGCGTGCGACGTGCGGATCCTGTCCGCGACGGCGAGTTTCGGGTTTCCCGAGATCGCGCTGGGGCTCTTTCCCGGCGCGGGCGGCAGTCAGCGCCTCCCCCGCCTGGTCGGCCCGCATCTGGCCAAGCGGCTGATGATCGACGGAACGCGGCTGTCCGCGGCGCGAGCCTTGGAGCTAGGCCTGGTGGACCAGGTGGTCGAGCCCGAAGAGTTCGACCGCGTGGTCGCGGAAACGGCCCGGGGATTGGCCGCCAAACCGACCGCTGCGATCGGCGTGCTCAAGCGCATCGTCGACGAGGGGTACGGGCTGCCGATCGAAGAAGCGTTGCGGTACGAGGAAAAAGGCGTGCGGGAACTGACCCGCACCGCGGACGCCGCCGAGGGACTGCAAGCCTTCCTGGACAAACGTCCGCCGGAATTCACCGGGCGCTGAGGAAGGCGGCACCGAGCTTTCCCGGTGCCGCCCTTCCCGTTTCAGTACTGCGCGACCATGGGGGTGTCCACTCCGAGATCGCCGACCGTGCCCGCTCCGCCGGGAGAGCCCAGCGGGGCGTCGCGGCCGGGAAGGGGCTGCTCGAAGAACGCGATCGAGTCGGTCACGAACACCGCCTTGCTTTCGTCGCCGCGCGCCTTGCGGTCGACGAAGATCGCGTCCACCGGGCACTCCGGTTCGCAGGCGCCGCAGTCGATGCATTCGCTCGCGTTGATGTAGCTCTTGCGGTCGCCGACGTAAATGCAGTCGACCGGGCAGACGTCCAGGCACGCCCGGTCGGTGACGTCGATGCAGTTGGCTCCGATGACGTAGGCCATGGTTTTTCCCTTCCGGATCAGGAGTTTTCGGTCGAATGCCCGGGGAACAGCGGCAGCTGCGGGTCGAGCGCGACGGCGGCGTTGTTCACCGCCGTGGCGACCTCGCCGAAGCCGACCGACATCAGCCGGACCTTGCCCTCGTACTCGGTCACGTCCCCGGCCGCGTAGACGCGGTCGAGGCTGGTCCGCATCCGCGAGTCGACGACGATCGAACGGCCGCGCAGCCGCAGGCCCCACTCGTTGAGCGGGCCGAGATTGCTGACGAAGCCGAGCGCGGCGACCACACTGTCCACTTCGAACACCCGCGGCGCGTCGTCGCCCCGCACGCGCACGTGGGCCTGGCGCAGCGATTCGCCGCCGGTCAGCGCTTCGACCTCCGCGTCGGTGACCACGGTCGCGGTGCTCTCGGCGACCGCGGCGACGTTCGCGGCGTGTGCGCGGAACGCGGACCGCCGGTGCACGAGCGTGACCGACCGCGCGATCGGCTCCAGCGCCAGCGTCCAGTCGACCGCGCTGTCCCCTCCGCCCACGACGAGCACGTCCTGGCCGCGGTGCGCGTCCGGGTCGGCGACGAAGTAGCTCAAGCCTCGGCCGAGGTAGTCCTCCCCCGCCGGGAGTTTGCGCGGGGTGAACGTGCCGATCCCGGCGGTCAGGATCACCGCCCCGGCCCGGATCGGCTGCCCGTCGGCCAGCGTGACCTCGGCCCGGCCGTCCGAGGCGTAGCCCAGCGTCACGGCCTGCCTGCCGAGCAGGTACTCGGGTCCGTACTGCCCGGCTTGCTCCAGCAGCGCGGCCACGAAATCGCGGCCGCGCACCCGGGGCAGCCCCGCGACGTCGAGGATCTCCTTTTCCGGGTACAGCGCGGAAATCTGCCCTCCCGGCTGCGGCAGCCCGTCGACCACCACGGTGCGCAGCCCGCGAAATCCCGCGCAGTAGGCGCCGTAGAGCCCGGTCGGGCCGGCCCCGACCAGCAGGATGTCGGTGTCGATGGGCGTGGGGGGCATGAGCCGACCTCCGTCGATGCGATGTGTCTGAAGTGGACAGACCGTGTCCGCGGCTGACCGGGACGGTAGGCGAGCGCCCCGCCCGTGCGGGCGCCGCGCGGACCGGTGAGCGGACCGCGGAGCGGATTCCGGACCGGGGTCCGGTGAGCGGACCGGAGGCATTGGCCTGCCGGGCCCGCGGTGGTGGACTCGCGCCCGGCTTCGGCACAACGAACTTGGAGCGGTCATGAGCGTGCAGAACGGGGAGAAGACCGGCGCCGCGCCGCGCGGGCGGAACGCGCGGCCGGGAAGGCTTCCGGGCCGGCAGGACTGGTCGAGCTGGCCGCACTACCAGGCCGCGGCGGCCGGGTTCCGCGGCTATTGGTACCCGGTGGGCCACGCCTCGCACTTCACCGGCAAGCCGAGGCAGATCACGCTGCTCGACGAGAAGATCGTCCTGGTCCGCGACGGCGGCGCGGTGTACGCGCTCAAGGACCGGTGCCCGCACCGCGGAGTGCCGCTCTCGCAAGGCAATCAGCAGTTCCCCGGCACGATTTCGTGTCCGTACCACGGCTGGACCTTCGACCTGAAGAGCGGCGCGTTGAAGGCCGTGATCACCGACGGCCCCGGGTCGCCGATCTGCGGCAAGGTCGCCCAGCCCACCTATCCGGTCGAAGAACGGCTCGGCCTCGTGTGGGTCTTCGTCGGCGACGGCGAAGCCGCCCCGCCGATCGACGAGCAGCTGCCGGAAGAACTGGTCGGCAACGCCGCGGTCGTCGGGTCGAGGATCCAGCCGCGCGAGGGCAACTGGCGGTTCGCCTGCGAAAACGGCTACGACGAGGGCCACGCGAAATACCTGCACCGCACCGCGTTGTGGCGGCTGTTCAAGCCGATGCCGGTGTGGAACGAGACTTCGATCGTGCAGCGCGGCCGGTGGATCTACCGCGTGCAGGACAAGCAGTACTGGACCGCCGACTTCCCCGGCCTCGGCAAGTGGGACAACCAGGCGTGGTTCAAGCTGCGCCCGCCGAAGGAGGTCGGCAACATCGGCAACACGAGCACGCACCGCGAAACCAACCCGGTGATCGCGGCCCAGCAGTTCCCCGGCTTCGCCTCGGTGAGCATGCCGGGCGTGCTGCGCATCGTGTACCCGACCTTCATCCACTACGAGTTCTACGTCCCGGTCGACGCGGGCAACCACCTCTACGTCGGCGTGCTGGCCAGCTTCCAGCGCGGCTGGAAGGCGCTGCCCTTCTACGCCAAGTACCTCGGGTTCGTCCGCTGGCTGTTCCACGGCCAGTTCTCCGGGCAGGACAAGTGGATGGTCGAGGTGACCGACGCGCCGCCGGAGAAGCTCTACCGCCCGGACGATTCGCTGCTCAAATGGCGCAAGCTCGCCGAGGACACCTGCGAGGACCGGGCCGAGCGGCTCAGCGCGCAAGGCATCGCGGTCCCGGCTCCGGAGGCGCGCTGATGGCCCGCGTCGTGCTCGGGGTCGGTGCGTCGCATTCGACGCTCATGAACACCCACTGGGACAAGGTCGTGCACACCGGCCGCGCCGAACGGTTCCGGGACGCGCTGCGCGAAGCCCGCGACGAGATCGCCGCCGCGGAACCCGATCTCGCGGTCATCGTCGGCTCCAACCACTTCCGCGGCTTCTGGCTCGACCTGATCCCGCCGTTCACCCTCGGCGTCGGCGAGGTCATCGGGTCCGGCGAAGCGAAAACCCCGTCCGGGCCGCAGAAAACCGCCCCCGGATTCGCCCAGCGGCTGGCCGGAGACCTCGTCGAACGCGGCACCGAGGTGGCGATCTCGGCGCGGCTGCAGATCGACCACGGCCAGACCCACGCGATCCAGTACCTGCTGGACGGGCTCGCCGTGCCGGTGGTCCCGCTGGTGGTCAACGTTTTCGCCGCCCCGCTCCCCCGCCCCGACCGGTGCGCCGAACTCGGGCGCAACCTGGCCGAGGCGATCGAAGCGCTGCCGGAAGACCTGCGGGTCGTCGTCATCGCCTCGGGCGGGCTGTCGCACCAGCTGCCCTGGCCGGACGACTGGCGCGCGCCCGAGGGCGAGGACGAGGAATTCCTCGTGGAAGCCTGGCTCAACGGACGCGGCGACTGGGAACGCTACGACGGCCGCCGCCGGAGCATCATCACCGGCGCCCGGCCGGTGCTGTTCCCCGAATTCGACGAGGCGTTCCTGGCCGATCTGGAACGCGGCGAGCTGGCGAAGTACACCTCGATGACCACCGAGGAGATCGGCAAGGTCGCCGGGAACGGCGGCCAGGAACTGCGCACCTGGCTCGTCATGGCCGCCGCGCTCGGGTTCGCCCCGGGCCGCGCGCTGGCCTACTCCCCGATGCCGGAGTGGCTGACCGGCATGGGGGTGGCGGTGATCCGGCCGTGAACGACCTCGAAGCCGTGCTGGAGCGCGTCACCGAGGACCGGCTCCGCGCGGCCGCGCACGCGGTCGCGGACATCCCCAGCCCGACCGGGCGGGAAGCGCCGCTGGCCCGGCTGCTCGCCGCCCGGCTGTCCGCCGCGGGTTTTTCCGCACAGCCGCAGTACCTCGACGAGTTCCAGGCCAACGCGGTCGGCCGGCTGCGCGGCGCCGGCGGCGGCGAAGACCTCATGCTGTACGCGCCGATCGACACGCTGACCACCGGACAGTCCGAATTGGACGTTCCGTGGATCGGCCCGGAACTGCGCCCGGACATGCTCGCCGAGGCCCGCGACGAAGGCCCGTTCGTCTCCGGCCTCGGCGCGAGCAACCCGAAGGGGCACGCCGCGTGCCTGCTGGTGCTCGCCGAGGCGCTGGGAGAAGTCCGGCCCGCGTTGGCCGGGGACGTGGTGGTGGCCTTCGGCGCCGGCGGAATGCCCACCAACGCCGTCGAAGCGCCCGGCTATCCCGCGCGGGCCAACACCGGCCACGGCGCGGGGTGTTCCTTCCTGCTGGAACGCGGATGGCACACCGACCACGCGGTGATCGCCAAGCCCGGCGATTTCGTCGCCCACGACGAGGTCGGGCTGTGCTGGTTCGAGATCGCCGTGCCGGGCATCCACACCTATGCCGGGAGCCGCCACCGGCTGCCCTACCGCAACCCGATCGTCGCCGCGGCCGACGTGGTGACGCGCCTGGAACGGTGGCTGGCCGGCTACCCGGCCCGCCACCGCACCGCCACCGCCGCGCCGCAGGGCGTGATCGGCTCGATCGCGGGCGGCTGGGAACGGATGCTCGCGGTCACCCCCGCGGCGTGCCGGATCCGCGTGGACCTCCGGATCGCGCCGGGGACCAAACCCCTTGCGGTCAAACGGGAACTCGCCGCGTTCCTCGCCGAGATCGATCCCGCGCTCGAACTGGAGATGGTCCTCGCGGTCCCCGGCACCAGCACGCCGCCGGACTCGAGAATCGTCCGGACCGCGATCGAGGCGTGGGAGCGGACCTCGGGCCGGAGCCACGATCCGGCTCCGGACAACAGCGGCGCCACCGACGCCAACATCCTGCGGGCCCGCGGCATCCCGACCGCCCGCGTCGGCATGCCGAAGGTCGCCTCCGCCGGCTTCGACGTCGATTTCAGCCGCGGCATGAACACCGTCGACGTCCGCGCCATGCGCCGCCTCTGCGAGGTGCTGGCGCGCACCGCCTTGTCCATCACCGGGAAGGAAGCAGCATGACCCCACCGCCCGAAAGCCGCTTCGCGGACGCGGACGGCGTCCCCTACCACTACCACGACCTCGGCTCCGGGCCGGACACCGTGTTCCTGCACGGCGGCGGCCCCGGCTGCACCGCGTGGAGCGACTTCGGCCCGGTGGCGCCGTTGTTCGCCGCCGACCGGCGCTGCCTGCTCGTCGACATCCAGCAGTACGGCAAGTCGGCGAAAACCCCGATCACCGGGCCGATGTGGGACCACCACGCCGCCAAGACCGTCGCCCTGCTCGACGTCCTCGGCGTGGAGCGCGCGGATTTCGTCTGCAACTCCTGGGGCGGCACGATCGCGCTCAACCTCGCCGCGAAATACCCGGACCGGGTGCGGTCGCTGGTCGTGACCGGCAGCATGCCGGTGTTCTACGGCCCGCTCGCCCCGCTGCCCGAAGGCGCGCGCCGCGGGCGCAACGCCCGCGACGCCTACTACGGCGGCGAAGGCCCGACCCGGGAGAAAATGCGGCGCCTCATCACGAGCCTCGAGTGGTACGACGGCGAGAAACTGCCCGAGGAAACCCTGGACCTGCGGTACGCGCAAAGCCTCGACCCGGGCGAGCGCGAACTGGCCGCCATGTCGGACTCCCCCCGCGGCGACTGGCAGGACCTCACCGACGAGCTCGGCCGCGTCCAGGCCCCGGCGCTGTTCGTCTGGGGCATGCACGACGCGTTCCTCACCCCGGACTACCCGCTGATGCTGGCGCGCATGGTCCCGAACGGAAACCTGCACGTGATGGACCACGTCTCCCACCATCTCCAGGAGGAACGCCCGCACGCCTACCACGCGGTCGTCGACGGGTTCTTCCGTTCCCTGGCCGGAAACGAGGCGCCCGCGTGAAAACCGTGCTCGCCCTGCTGGCCGCCGCGGCCGCGGCCGTCGGCCTCCGCAAGCTCGCCGCCCGCAGCAACACCCAAGTCCACCGCATCAACACCAAGGAGCACGCGTGAGCATCTGGACCGAACTGAGCCCGGCCGCCTACCGGGTCGAATACGTCGACGCCGCCGGGGTTTCGACCCGCACGCTGCGCGCCGGCAACCCGGACGCCGCGGCGGTGGTGTTCCTGCACGGCACCAGCGGGCACCTGGAAGCGTTCGCCCGCAACATCGGCGCGCACAGCGAGTTCGACGTGCACGCCATCGACATGCTCGGCCACGGCTACACCGCAAAGCCCGCCCGCCCGTACGAAATCGCCGACTACGTCCAGCACCTGCTGGACTACTTCGACGCCGTCGGCATCCGGGCCGCGCACATCGTCGGCGAGTCCCTCGGCGGCTGGGTCGGCGCCCGCGCCGCGATCGACCACCCGGAGCGGGTGCTGAGCCTGCAGCTGCTGTGCGCGGGCGGGACGGTGGCCAACCCCGAGGTCATGGACCGGATCCGGACCAGCACGAAGAACGCCGTCGCCACCGACGACGTCGAACTGACCCGCAAGCGGCTGCGGCTGCTGATGGCCAGCGAAGAGGACGCCACCGAAGAACTGGTCGAGGTGCGGCACGCGATCTACCACACGCCCGAGTTCGTGTCCAATGTGGACAACCTGTTGTCGTTGCAGGACATGGAACGGCGCCAGCGCAACCTGCTGCGCCCGGAGCACCTGGCCCGGATCACCCAGCCGACGCTGATCGTGTGGGGCAGGCAGAACCCGTTCGGCGAGGTTCCGGAAGCGGCGAAGATGCACGAGAACATCCCCGGCTCGCGGCTGGAGCTGTTCGAGGAGTGCGGGCACTGGCCGCAGCACGAGCAGGCCGCCCGCTACAACCCGCTGAGCCTGGAATTCCTGCGCAAGGCCGCCGCGTGAAGGCCGCGCGCTTCCGCGCCTGGGGCGCCGGCCCGGTCGTCGACGACGTGCCCGAGCCGGTCCGGGGCGACGGGGAGGTCCTGGTCGACATCCAGGCCGCGGCGGTGGCGCACCTGGACGTCACCGTCGCCGGCGGCGCCTTCGGGCTGAAACCGCGGCTGCCCTACATCGGCGGCGTCGAGGGCGCCGGGATCGTGGTGGAGTGCGACGAGGACTCCGGTCTCGAACCGGGCTGCCAGGTGCTGCTGCGCGGCGGCGGGCTGGGCCTGAAACGCGACGGCACCTGGACCGAACGGGCCAGCGTCCCGGCCAAGGCGGTCGCCCGGCTCGCCGCTCCGCTGGCCCCCGAGGTCGCCGCGACCTTCTTCGTTCCCGCGACCACCGCGTTCGTCACCCTGCACGACGTGGCGAAGCTGGGCGCCGACGAGGAGGTGCTCGTCGTCGGTGCCGCGGGCGCGGTCGGCGCGATGGTGGCTCAGCAGGCCCGGCTCGCCGGCGCGAAGGTGACCGGCGTCGTCGGCCGCGCCGACCAGCTCGCCGACGTGCCGGACGGCGTCGCCGGAGTCTGCCTCGACTCGGACGAAGACGTCGAACGGCTCGCGCGGGACCGTCCGGCATCCCTCCTGGTCGACACCCTCGGCGGAGAGGGGCTCATCGCGCGCACCCGCTGGGTCCGCCCGGGCGGACGGGCCGCGGTGATCGGCTACGTGACCGGCACCGAAGCCAAAATCGACCTGCCGTCCTGGCTCCTCGACGACGTCGCGCTGCTGCCGGTCAACATGATCCGCCGGGAACGCCAGGCCCGCGAAGCCTGCGGAGACCTGATCAAGAAGCTGTCCGAGGGCGAGCTGGAAGTGCGCGTGCAGCGCTACGGCCTCGCCGACGCGGGCGCCGCGCTCGCGGATCTGAAGGCCGGTCGCGTGCGCGGCCGCGCCGTCCTCGTCCCGTGACCGGGGTCCGGTCAGCGGACCGGTCCGCTGGCCGGGCTTGTTCCGCTGACCGAACCTGGTTCCATGACCGGCGGTGACCCCATGAACAGCGTCCTCGGCAAGGTCCAGCTCATCCTGGAAGCCTTCGGGCCCGACGACGAGCACCTGAGCCTCACCGAGCTGTCCCGGCGTTCCGGCGTCGCGAAGGCGTCGGTGCACCGCCTGGCCCAGGAACTGCTCGCGTGGGGCCTGCTGGAACGCCGGGGCAGCGACTACTGGCTCGGCATCCGGCTGTTCGAAATCGGCCAGCGCGTGCCGCGCCAGCGCATCCTCCGCGACGCCGCCCGCCCCTACATGGAGGATCTCTTCCAAGCCACCAGCGAAACCGTCCACCTCGCCGTCCCGGACGGCCGCGAAGTCCTCTACCTCGAGAAAGTGTCCGGCCACCGCCAAGCCCCGTCCCGCGTCGCCGGCCGCATGCCGATGCACTGCACCGCGACCGGCAAGGTCCTCCTCGCCTTCGGCCCGCGAAACCTGGTCGAGGAAGTGCTCGCGTCGCCGCTCGAACGACGCACCCCGCACACGGTCAACGCGCCCGGCGTGCTCCTGAGCGAACTGGCCCGCGCCAAGGCGAACGGGTTCGCCGTCGAGTACGAGCAGACCCGCGTCGGGTACGCCAGCGTCGCCATCCCGCTCACCGGAGCGACCGGACTGACCACCGGCGCCCTGTCCATCACCGCACCCACGTTCCGGGCCGACGTGGACAAGTACGCCGGGCTGCTCGCGATGGTCAGCCACCGGATCACCAAGACAATCAGCGCGATGCGCTCCTCGGCGGGGGTCCCGTAGACAGCGGGGCCTGTCGGCGCCGAACCAGCGATCCTCAACGCCCTCGCCGATGCCCAAGAAAACGGTCGACGCTTGTCGCCGCGGCCTGGCTGCACGACATCGGCTCCTCGTCGGAAATCGGCCACACCCGTTTTCACCCGCTGGACGGCGCGAGGTACTTCAAGGTCAACGGCTGGCCCGAGGCGATTGTCAACCTGGTCGCGCACCACTCCGGAGCGAGGTTCGAGGCAGAGCAGCGGGGCCTGGCCGACCAGCTCGCCGAATTCCCCTTCCGGGACACTACGCTCCTGGACTCACTGGTGACCGCCGACCTGACAGTCGGCCCCCTCGGAGAGCGGGTCTCTTACGACGAGCGAATTTCGGAGCTCCTCTTCCGGTATCCCGCTTCGGGTCCGGTCCACCGAGCTTGGCTCGTCGCAGCGCCGGTCATGCGCGCCGCCGTCGAACGCACCGCCCGGCGGTCCAGCATCGATCAGCACCGGTGACGTATGCGGGCGCGGAAGTAGCGCTTCCGCAGTCGCCGGATTGAAAGGCACGTCACGCGCGCGACGCCCCCAGAACGCGGACGACATCGACGTCGAAATCAAAGCTGCCGCGCTCCTGCTCTGCCGGATTTCCAGCGTCAACAGCGGCATTTCGCCGACCCCGGGCTCCACAGTCGATCAGCGCCACAAGGATCGCCCGATCCCGCAGTTCGACAAATATTTTCGGCGGATTGCCCTGAACGCGACTGGCCTCCATGTTGCAGAACGGCGACAACTCGACAATCTCTTCCACATCATCGAGCCAGCACCAGAACTGCTGCAGGTGCCGATACTGCTTCACTATGCAGCTGTGCGCCAGGGACTCCCGGTGCGAAAATTCGGCCGCCGGCGAAGGCATTCGGGAGGCCTTCGCCGTCGAGCCAGTCGACCAGCATGGCCACGCAGTCGAGGTACCCGCCGATCATCGAGTCGGCAAGGTTCTCGGCCCTCAGATGCGTTCCCCAGCCCGAGCCGAGCCCTGATGCCACCTCCGCGGCGGTCAGGAAACAGGCTTGCTCGTACAGTCCCTTTCTCTACCGCCGCCGCACCCCTCCCGAGCGCCCCCGCAAGACCTCGCCCCGAGGTTGTTGACGAGACCGTTTCCGCAGGTCATACCCTGCAAGAGGGCGACAGAGCGGGCCGGGCCGGGCTCGAACCGGCAGCCAAGGGATTATGAGTCCTCCTGGGCCTAACAGTGTGCTGACCTGCGATAACGCACATCGTCGGCGAGCGTCGGAGCCGAAATCCCTTGGGTTTGGCAAGAAATCGGGGATCAGAGCCGGCGCCACCGTACCCGTCGGAGTGCCGCGCCGCCTGGAGCGAAGCGACACTTCGACGTATCGCAAGCAACCTGCGCGGGGCGCCCCGCCCACAGTGCTCCCGACTGGCCGAACCGTCGCGCTCGTACATGAGATGCGCAATGAGCTATGGAGGCGCCGCACCACAGCCGACAAGCTCAATACTTGTCGCTCGCACCCAACGGATCGCTCGAAGCAGCGCACCCGAACCTGTCTTCCATAATTGGCGAAAAAAGGTGACATAGCCCTGCCATAACCGCTTTCGACACACAACATGTCAACCGAGAAAGATACCCACCACTCAGCACATTGAATTGAATCATGTCCCGCTTGTGACCGATAGGATTCGGCACCACGACATCAACAAAACAACCAACAGTCAGAGATAAACCAAGGGAGACGCGCGACCCATCCCTTGTCGGCAGCCCGTCGACATGCAGGCAGAACTACAGCACAGACCATTCTCACAGCACGTGCAACGATTCTCCGCCAGTCGCGGGACCGCCGCCGCTCACGCGCCGTACTCGGCGGCGGCAGTCGAAATCGTCGGGTGGCCAGCAAGCGACTATGTGCCAACCTCCTCCAGCACCGGCAGAATGAAGGGATGCGTGAGCTGATTCCGTCTCGCAGGCACAACTGCGGCAGTGGGTCCGGGAGCTGCCGAGCGGGCGGTCTTGCGGGTTGTGGCGGCGGAGTGAGCACTCCATTCGACAGCTTCAAGCTCAGGAGGTCCGCTGGCGGGCAACGGGGCGGAGCCAGGGGCGGCAAGATCAACCTCCCTGGTGACCCGATGCTGATCATCCGCTACGCGGCAATGCTCGGCGTGCCGAGCCGGCCCCAGACTGCGACCGTCGCAGCTCATCCCCGCCCCGCTGGCCCGCCAAACTCGTCGCCTCCCTGGGAAGCCGTCCTGGCTCAAGGCCTCCGCGCTGTGAGCACCTAGACCTGCACATTGCCGGGCGAGCCTCAGCGCTCCGCGTTGAGAACGGCTTCGTCGATCCCGTAGGCACCCAGATACATCAGCTCGTCGACGAGGTCGAGAAACGCAGCCCGTTCGGCTGCTGTCCGAGTTTGCGCGAGACCCCGGATGACAAGCCGGCACACGTCGTCGGCGTCGCCCGCAGCGGACGTACGGAGGTCACCGGCAGCCGTCCCGACCGTCTCGACGAATCGCCGAGCGCACTGCAACGCAAGAGCGCTCATCTGGTCAGGAGCGTGTTCCAGGGTGATGAACAGCTGAGGAATCGCTTGCTCGTACGCCGACGACCGGACAAGGGAAGAGAGGAGAGCCTCATGTGAACGGAGCGGCTCCCCTCGGAGTCTCGGCACCACGCGGACGGCTGCCTTCCGGACGTCCGGGTCGGGATCGTCGAAGAGCTGCCTGAGTGTCGTCGCCGTCAGCTCTGTATCCTGGCTCGACAGCAGGACATCTGCTGCAGCCGCGGCAACCCCCGCTCGGCTCGCCGCGTCCGTCCCCGCCAGGACCTGGTCGAGCGAGTCAGCAACATGCCAATTGACTGCGGCGACGAGCGCGGCTTCACCGCCGCGGCATCGGACCGCCTCATCTTCCGAAACGATCATGCGCTGAATGACCGGCAGGACCAAGTCAAGATCTCCGCCGTTGCCCAGGTAAATGAGGAGTTGCCGGACATAGTCGCTGGCGAGAAGCCTGTCGTTGGTGCTGATCAGCTTACGGAAAGCGGCGACCGCTCGCGGTCGCGCGAACCGCAACGCCGCGCTGATCGCATGCGCTACCTGCGACCGCACCGAGACGATCGGATCGGTTGCGAGGACGTCCAACGCCGGCAGCACGGCGGTCGTTCGTGTGCCATCGACGTCGAACACGAGGAGGTCGCCCAGAGCCTCGGCGAGGCTGCCCCGTGCCGAGTTCATTCCCGCGAACCTCAAACCTTCTCCCGGCTCGCTTTCGCCGGACGACCCGGTCCGCTCCGATGCCGGGTCCTGCGCTTCGGTCGCCCGCCTGCTGAGCAGTTCGACCAGATCCAGCGGCGTGGTCTTGAGGTATGGGCGCAACGCTGGTCCCAGCCAGCGGTCCGTTTCCGCCAGGCCCAGTCCAGCGAGATGACGAACAGCAGCGAACACTTCTTCGTGTTCCGACGGCACCGGGAACGCCTGGCTCAAACCGATGAGGATCGCGCAGGGGTAGCTAGCATGCACCCGGGCGTCGAGCCGCAAGGCAAGCCGTGCGAACCGGAGCGGATCATCCTTCGTCCGCTCCTGCAAAACATTGGCGAGTTCCGGAGCGCCTCCAGTGAACGCGTCCCAATCTGTTCGATCCGCGTCGTGCTTGCCCATCGCCCGCAGCCAGTCGTCGTCAGTCATGTGCGCGATCGCTGCTCCAGCAATCGGGGGCCGGATTACGCCACTGACGATGCCCGCAGGCTCAGGCGGCGATTCAGCGCCGAATTTGCGCTGGTACTCGCCGAGCCGACGGCGACCGATGGGCGTCAGCCGGTTCGGGTCGAGCGCGGAGAGCAGCGTAAACGCATGATAGCCCCATCGGCGGCCTTCCCAGTCGAACCGGAGATCCCGGACCGCGCTCTCCAGCGCTTGGTGAGTCGAGTCGTCCAGGTACCCCGCGATCGTGCGCATCAGTTCGCGAGCGCCCCACACCGAGTTCGACAGTTCGCCGCAGAACAGGCGATCGACTCCCTCCAGAAGCAGCTCAGCAGACCACCCTGCGTAGTGCGAACCCACGGAACCGAGCCCGCGATAGAGAAGAGATTGCGCACCGCTCGACTTGTTGGCAGCCAGCCCTTCCAGCATCGGCTTTGCCGCAGCAGGGTCCTGGCGGACCACCGCCGCAATCGCCGACCGCATGCCGGCCAGCAGTGCATTGTCGACTTCATCCGTTTCGGACATCTGGTGGCAGTGAGTGAAGTGCCGGTCGCGGGGGAAGCCTGGGCCGCTGCTGTCCACGACAGCGACCGCCATGACACGAACCATGAACGGCAGCAACGTGGTGACGAACGCAGCCGGTGCGGCGGCCGCGGCCTTCTGAATCAGGCTGGCAAGGGAATGATCACGGCGGGCCAGGACCTCGACCTTGCCAGATTCGGCAAGGACCACGGCGTCAGAACTGCCGACGAAGTATGCGCTGAGCAACTCGATCGCCCAGCGCGGCTCGTGTTCGACCAGGTCGTGCGCGGCGAACCAGATTCCTTCCGCGCGGTCGTGCGCGGTGCCCGCACGTACTGCGGCGAGCAGCAGGTCGAAAAACTCTCTGCTTGTCCAGAGCTGAGTTCCGCGAGCGATCCAGAGCAACCAGTCGTCGTACTCCGCGCGATGCTGGAAGCCGGAAACAACCGAGGCGGCACGGTCCGGCTGTGTCTTCGCGAGGACAGCAAGGGCATCGACAGCGAGACCTTGTTCGTCCGGCGTGCCGCTCTCCAGCCATTGCCGGATCTGCCCGTTCGCTGTGAGCAACTCAGACCACTGCGGTGAGCACACCACCTGCCAGGCCCGCCTGCCGAGATCGATCGCGGCCATCGTGTCCAGGAAGACCTGGAGCTCGGCCGGGGTCGGGTCGGCAAGGCCTGCCAGCACCGCCAGGATTGCTTCCTTGAGGTGAAATCGGACGCCGCCGCTCCCGAGCGTCGAGGCCAGCTCGTCGAGGTAACGACTCGTGTCCCGCTCGCGCAAGTGATGAAGGATCTGGCGGACCTGCGCGCGCCGGAAAAGCTCCTGCTGCCCAGCCGCCAGAAATTCGACGAGAGTCTGGTTCCGGTTCGCCCATTGCCGGGCAAACGCGTAGTCGAAGAACGACTCGTGGAAGAACGCGATCTGATTGCCGTCACGGACCAGGACGTGTTCTGAGATGACGGCGTCTGCGTGGTCGGCCAGCTCGCCCGGGTCCAGGATCGAGTCCGGCACGGAGAGGTGGGCGCGGTCGCTGATGGCATCCGCTACCGCCGCGACGACTTCCGCGAATCGCACGCCTGGCTTGCGATGGGTGACGGCGCGCCGTTTTCGGTCCCAGTACGCGTCAAACAGGTGGGCGGTGGTCTGGAAGTCGAGTGCGTGCGGTTGATCCGCGACCTCGGCGAGCAATACCAAATGCAACGGCAAGCGCAGCAGGTCGCGTTGTTTAGCCCGCAGCTTTTCATGGTTCAGTCCCATGGCGTCGACCGCGGTGTCGACCGCTTCGCCGGACAGCGGCGAGACGACGAGTGATTCTGCTTTGCACGCAGCCTGGAGGTTTCGGATTCGGTGGTCGTTGTCGAGGTCGAACTTCCGGCAGGCCAACACGATTCGCATCGAGGGGAAGGCCGCAGCTTCTCGCGTCAATTCTTCGACCACATCGAAACTTGTCGACATCCGGCCTGACGCAAGGCTCACGACGTCAAGCTGATCGATCACGAGAACGCACCGTTTGCCGCCCGCGGCGGCCGCGAGGGCTGAGACCGGCGAGACCTCGAGCCCCAGCTTGGCACCGAGTCCTTCCGCGGTGGCGAAGTCCTCGACTCGGTCGAGCCGGAAAGCAAGCACAGCCATGTCGGCGGCGACAAGCTGGTCGATCACCTGGGACAGAACCGTGGTCTTGCCGCCTCCCGCGGATCCGACGAGGAACGTCACGGGCGACGACGGATCGGCGATCAGGTCGGCGAGGGTGGCAGCTTCGGCGCGAGGGATCGCAGGAGACAGCATTTCTCGTTCGACAGCCGCACGCCACATCTGGGTGACCGTGTCGACGGTCCGGCCGAGGTTCTCGCGGCGGCGGATCGTGCCGAGCGCGAGGCCGTAGTCGGAGAGCCGCGACTCGATCAGGGACGAGGTCAACTCAACGCCGAGCAAGTCCATGGCGAGGTCGCCGAGGCCGGCGGCGGCCAACTGTCCGGCCGCGCCGTCGAGGAGAAGACCCGCCATGGCGGCGTTCATGCCGACCACGGCCCGCTCGTCCTGACAGCGAAACCACATCCCGCGCAGCATTCTCCACGCAGAGGCGGACGTTCCGCAGATGTCAGCGGCGGCAACGTCATCGAATACTGACCGTAGTTCTGTGGTCAGCCACTCCTTGATGAACTCGTCCACGCTGGCCGAGCGGCGCGCTCGGTCGGCCAGCTCGTTCAGTTTGGGGGCGGGAGTCGTGGAGACGAAGTGGAATTCGCGGCCCGCGTCGAGATGCCGGCGGGCATTGGTCCAGATGTCCTGCCGTTGTAGCGACTTCACGGTCCAATTGCCGGCGGTGCCGTTCTGCCGCTTCAACTGATGGGCTTCGACGACCCCGTCGTTTTCCCGGGTGTAGAGAAACTCGGCCCCGTCGTCCAGCTCGCCCGCCTTCTCGACGACAATGGACCGCCCAACCCCGGCGAGGATGTACAGCAGATACGCCGCAGTCCACCTGCCCTCGTAGCGATTGCCGAATTTATCGGCCTCACCGGCGGCACGCGGACTCATCGTCACCCCTCCAATCGCTGGCAAGCAGCCTACTTCATCTGACCAGGCGAACGGGAGGTTGCCGTCGGAGGAGCGTTGCGGTGCCTCGAATGCGGTCGGGCGCTCGGTTCGTGAGCCGCACAGCGGTCGCGGCCGAGGAAACGGAGCGACGCAACTGGCGGTCGCGGCCGGGCAGTTCGGCGTGCCGGACGTGGTCGTCACGAACGCCGGATACTCCGACATCGTCGGCATCGAGGACGCCGACCTGGCGTCGCTGCGCGCGGTGATGGAGATGAACCTCTGGGGCGTCGTCCACGTGGTCAAGGCAGCGCTGCCGATGCTGCACGAGGTCGGCCGCGGGCACTTTGTGCAGATCTCGGCGGTGAGCGGCCGAGTGGCCCCAGCTCCCGGCCTCGGCCCGTACGTGACGGCGAAGTTCGCCGCTGAGGGCTTCCTCGAAGCGCTCGCGAAGGAGGTCGCGGGCTTCGGGATCCGCGTGACCATCGTCGAACCCGGCCGGATGGCCACCTCGATCACGTCGTCGATGGCGATCCCCGAGCCGAGCGCGCCCTACGCGGCTTTGATCGCGCCGCTCGCCGACGCCTACGCCAGAGGCGCGTCCGCCGCCGATGCAGCACGACAAAGCGAGCAGGTCATGCGCCCGTTTCAGCTTGGGTAACCCACTCCACCGGGACGGGTTCAGACAAGCATGGGGTGATTTCGGATTCCAGGATAATGTGCTCAATCATTGTCTCGTTCCCGCTGGCCAACACAACCGGTACTCAGTCGCCGTCATGACCGCTCCGCCTCAATTCGACAAATTCCGGCGAACCACCGCACGTAATTCCTTGGCCGTTCGACGACCTGCGGCCATTTTCGCCGCCCAGGTTCGACCAGGATGGAGGACGTCCCAGTTAGGTCGCGACTGGCGTCGTCGTTCCCTTCCCGGATCGCGCGCCCCGAAGCCGGTCACGGCAACGTTCCACAGGGGACGGTGATCGCCAACCATTAGCCGCAGGGCTCCATGCGCCCATATCTCTTCAACTGGCAGATATCGAACCTGAAATTCATCTACGCTCAGATTTTCGCAAGATTCAATGTCTATTCTATGACACTTGACCTTCGATCTAATATCACCGGACGGCCCCGCGGCTCGGCCGACGTAGATCGGAACAGGCAACGCCGACGACGTTACAGGGACGTACAGCTCGCTCAATCCAGCGTAGTACAGCGCATAGATTCCTGCCCCTCCAGATTGGGGAGTATGAGCCAGAGAGATTGACGGCGCGGCTTCCATTGCCCACTGGACAGAGCGCTCCAAGTTCTCGCGCCGCAGAGGATCGAATATACCGACCAGCTCGGAACTACCCCTCAAGAACTGCCTGCTATTGTTGTCCGCGCGCGGGCCAGCTGTCAGACTTTCCACTTTCTCTTGTTCACGCCTGCGTAACTCTAGAAATAATTTCGGCTCGATTCCTACGGCTGCGCAGATAGCCGCAACGGTCGCCTCTGACGGCGTTTTCTTCCCCTGCCGGTGATTCAACGCTTGACTCACGCTAGTTCGGCTGAGTTTACAGATCCTCGCTACGTCGTTGACACGCAGCCGAGCCGCCACCATCTCATCACGTAGAGCGATCGCCAAGTCGCTCTGGGGTGCATCCCTGCTCACGCTATGTTCCCTCCGCGTACGCCTGTTCGATTTTGTTCATCTTTGCACGTTTGAACACCGGATTGGCTTCATCGGGTTCAGACTGGCAGTGCGTTCGAAGAACAAAGGGCGCTGGTCTGCAACAACAGCCAGCCGTTCGACGTGATCGCACCAATCCGCTAGCACACTGAGACGGAGCAACTAAGAGTGAAGACCACCTCCGCGAAGGCAGGGCTGAACACCGTCGAGTGGCCAGCTGCGCTGACCAGAATCCTTGCCGATCGCGAGTTGTTTCGTCGCCTGATACTCTGTCTTTCACTGCTCAGCGGCGTCTTCATCACGACGATTGGCCTGGCCGCCGCCGTACTGCTCGCACGTGGTGACGTCGTTGCAGCCCTGCTCGGCGAGTGCGGGAAGTAGAGAAATGACGGGGTCGTCGACCTCATAGTGGACGACCCCGCCGGCAGGCCACAAAGCGGGGCACGCCGTCATGCTCCTCATTCTCACTTATGGCACCACACGTGCAACGGAGCATTGACAGTGGTACGCAGGTAGGTTTCGGTTGCCGCCAACAAATCCAATTGGCGATCGCTGACCTTCGAACCGGACAGACCTGGCTGAACGACTGTGATTTCCAACCGCGCCTTGAGTACGCGTGCCTGTTCCCTCAGCCGGTACAGGTCGGCGATACTGCCGGTTTCGAAAGGGCTCACACCGGTTCTCTGGTGCTTCTTCCTGGCGCGGCGTTCGAGATTGGCGAACATCGGCACACTGTCGGATCTGCTGCGCCAGACGACGCTCTTCTGCGCTTGGCCGCACAGTTCGTACAAGTCCGAGACCCGAGCCCCGGGTGGCCCGCCTGCGTACTTGCAATGGAAGAAGTGGATGAGCAGACCCTTGTCATCGATTTTGAGAGCGACGACGTCGGCGATCTCGCCGGACCCGTCGTCATCGAGGACGACGTCCCACGTCTCGTCCTGAGCCAGTTGCCGGATCACTCGCGCCTGGATCGAGTCGGCGCGTTTCGGCGCACCCTGGGATTCCACGCTCAGTTCGATGCCGGTCCAGTCGAGCGCCCGAAGCCGCTCCCGTGGGAACGGCTCCAGTTTTTGTTTCGGGTCATAGAGTTTGTCGTCGTGGATCACCCGGTCCCGATCGAGCAGGAACGTCAGTCCGTCTCGGTCGGTCAGCCACGTACTCAATCGGACCGTACCGGAACGGCTGGTGCTGACCTCGATCTCGTCCGGTTCAGAGCAGCGGTAGTACAACCGCCCGTCTACGACGTCGGCCTCGTATCCGACAGTCCAGGCGGCGGTGCTCACCCAGAAACGCAACGGCCCGGTCTCGGCCTCGTCGCGGGGCCGCAGATCTACGTCGACCATCGGGTAAGTGCGCCCGCTGTGGGTGAGCCTCAGCTGTTCACTCGACGAGGCGAGGACTTCCCACGGCCATTCGACGCCGAGCAGCACCGCGTCCGGCCGCGCGGTCAGGTCCTCGGGCACGATGAAGTTGCGGACGATGTCGTCGATGCTGATGCTCTCGTCCAGCAGTTTGTCTCCGACTCCGTCACACCAGTCTCGCCAGTGCTTCACGGTCGGGGCTTTGCTGTGGCTCCAGATCCGGCCTTTGATCGACGCGCTGATGTTGACCCGCTCGCCCTGCCGGTAGCCGGAACCCGAGATGTTCGTTTGCGTCTTCGTCTGAGCTTCCGCGGTGGAGAAGCTTTCGGCGACGTCAGCGCCGACGTGCATGGAGAACCGGCGGAAGTGGTTGCGCACGTCGAGCACGCCGACCGTCGTCGGCACCAGACGCGTGATGTCGCCCATCACCCGATACACAGTCGACCCGGTGAATCGCGTCGACGGACCGGACACCCGCTCGGCAAGTTCCGGAAACAGCCCGCTGTTGGCCGAGTTGTTGATGTACAGCAATCGACGGCGGCGGTCAAAGTACAAGACGAACAGTTCGTAGGCCAACTCTTCGACGGTCTTCACGTCCCCCCAGGCAACTTTGCTGCGGCAGGCGACAACGCACCACGCCACGCCTTCGGCTGGATTCAGCCCGATCGGGACGGTAAGAAGATTCTCCTCGCCGAAGAAATCCGTGATCGCTTCGGGGTGCCACTCGTCCGACTGGGTTCGATACACGACCGTGCTCATCTTGGGAGTGAGGTTGCGGAGCATCACCTCCCCTGGCGTGCTCGTGAACCCGGATTCGAACTCTCCAATCGCGCGTTGTTCCCCCAACGCGGCTTCCGACAGGTCGCGCAGCACGTCGTTCCAGTCGGCGTTCTCCGCGTACAACGCCCGCAGCCGCTCGTCGACGTGATACTCCGTGCGGGCGACGAACACCGATGCGTCTCCCAGCCGTGAGCTGGAGGACGTCCGTGCCAGCCTGCCGACGAATTGCAAGGTCACGCCGAGGCTTTTCTGCGGATCGTGTACCGCGGCGATTTTCAGCGCGGGCAGGTCGAACCCCTCGCCCAGCATGTTCACGCACACGATGATCCGCGAGTCACGGCTGCGGATCGCCTCGAGTGCCTGCGTCTTCGCCGTCCCCGAAAGACTGTGGTAGACAGCGACTGGCGCGAACTCAGGCGCGAGCTCCAGGTAAATCGGCAATAACTCGTCTACGCGCCTGATCGTTTTCGCCCGCACCAGCAGCAGATGGTCGAGACCGGCTTCCCTGTCCTGCCGGAGCTGATCCACTGCTTTCCAGGCGAGCACGCGATCCGTGTCGGCGAAGTCGATCACCGATGTGTAGTTGATCGGCGCGAACAAGCCGTTCCGTTGAGCTTCTGACAACGGAAAGTCATAGACGATCCGTCCCTCGACGTGCTTGCCGTCCTCTCGAAACGGTGTCGCGGTGAACTGCACGACCGGGCGATCAGCGAATGCCTCCCTGGTGTCGGCCCAGGTCCGCGCTTCGACATGGTGCGCTTCGTCGACGAACAGGTGAGAACACAGTGCCCGCAGCGTTGATCGCGCTTCCGGATCGCAGGCGGTCAGCGCTTGCGGAGTCGTGACGATGACATTGCACGCCTCGGCGAACGCTTCAGCCTGCTCAACGGACTTCAAACTGCTTTTGAGCTGTCCGACGACCGGGCGCATCGCCCCTGGAGCAGCGATCTCCAGTTCGTGCAGCACCCCGAGCCGCACGAAGGTATCGGAGATCTGACTTCGCAGCACATCTGACGGGACCAACACAAGCAGGCGCGGCAACCGCGCCGCCAGCAGCAGTGCCACCATCGTTTCGGTCTTGCCCGTTCCGGTCGGCATCACCACTGTCACCGGTGCGACCCGCCCGGTCGTCCAATATCCCAGGACTGCGTGCAACGCTCCCAGTTGCGGACGACGCAAACCCGCTTGTCCATCGGTTCCTTCCTGGAAGCTGATAGCGTCCCGGTAGGAGTCGAGCACATCCGCTGGCGTCCATCTCGTGCGCGGCCCGACCCAGCTGCCGTTGACCACCGGCGCTCCAGGCTCGCTTCCCAGACCCGCGCGCAACGACAGCCTGGCCTGGTCGGCAACCTCACCGGTCATCGCGGCCGGCCAGATTCCGAACCGGTTCCGTGCCACCAATCCAGCCACGGTGTCCAACGTGAAATCCGTGGACGCCGGGACCAGGAGCTGCTGGACGACGTTGCCGTCGATCGCTTCTGCCGCCGCCCAGACATCCGGCGATCGCCATCCAGCTGCCATTCGATCGCCCCTTCCGACGGTTCGGGTTTCAAGCGTCGGCCGCACGACGAAGACGTCGAGACCTCTGATGCGCCAAAGCTCGCCTCAGCTTGATCACGTGCTGTTGACAATCGGACCGGCCAGCCAGTTGTTACGCTGATCGGCGCGCGTTTACCCTGAAGGGTGACAGAGGGCCACTGCTCCCGATGCCCGACCTCAGGTGTGCAACCGCCGCGATCGAGACGACTTGCGCGGCACACTAGGACGGCGATGCAGCCAGGACTCGATCTCCTTTCTCCTTGGTTTCTCAGCAGGAATGCCAAAAGACTCCGACGCGTAGCCCGGCCGGACAACACCCAGCGAACCATTGTTTCCAGCCGCATGCGCAGTCAGAACAGCCGCCACCGCCTCCCCCAGCGTGAACTGGTGACGCACCCGTACCGCCACCCGTTTGTTCCCGCCGATCATCCGCCCAGCGCTCGCGTACGCGCAGCAGACAGCGGGGTGCCCACGGCTTTGGTGCTCAGCAGTGAGCAGACGACTCCCGGAGCAATTGGCGACGCGAGGGCCAGCTGCTGACAGCCAGCCGGATTCGTTAGCGGACACTGTTCCGGAGCTGGTGCTCGCTGGGCAGGTCAGCGGCTGCTCGATCTCGGCCGAGCCTATGTGGACGACGTACTGGTGGTCCTCACCTAACTCGTCGCCTGCGAGCACGCCGACAGAGCCAGCAGTTGCGGTTGGTGCTCCCGACAAGGGAACCGGAGCAGCGTTTCGGAAAAAAATCAAGCCACTGACTGCATGTGTCATGCAGAATCTCCAGGCTTCTCGAAAATATGCGTTGCGTTAGCCCGAAACTACAGGATTGACCCATCTACGTCCCGGATCCGGTCGCGAGGACGGGCGATGAATTCAGAGAGGTGCAAGTCGAGTAGCTGATCGGATATCGCTGGGTCGATGCCAAGCAAGGTTGCCAGTGCCGCTGCGGCGTCGAACCGGCTCTAGCGCGAAGATACCGTTTCGACCACTTCTGCCGTGCGCTGTCGTGCTCGCGAGAGTGCGTCTTGCATTCCTTGCCCGCGTGAAGGTGGGTTCATGAGGGCTCGTGCCCCCCTTCGGGCGGTGTCGGTGATCGGGCTTCGGCCACAGCGCGACACGGAGCGGGCTTGATTTCCACAACGCGATGCGGCGTGTTCGGGCCGAACTGCTTGGCGATGCAACAGCGCGACAGCGACTCTCCGGTGCGGAAATTCGGCCGTTGGCGGAGATCGCTTCAACTCCCGGCGCCCACTCTCAGGGGCCAGCGTCGAGAGGTCTTCGTCGTCGAGGTAGTTGACCAGCATGGCCACGCTGTCGAGGTACCCGTCGATCGTCGAGTCGGCGCGGTTCTTCGCCCTCAGATGCGTTCTCCAGTCCGAGGCGAGCTCCCGAATGTCATCGGGCTCCAGCACCTCCAGCGGTGCCTCAACGGCGGTCATGAAAACAGGCTTACTCGAACAATCCCTTGGGTTACCAGCGCTGTGCTCGTCTCCAGCGCTTCCGCGAAGCCTCGCTTCAAGATCGTTTTCGAGGCTGTTTTCGCAGGTCAGACCCTATACAAGGGGTGGCAGAGTGGGCCGGGTCGGGCTCGAACCGACGGCCAAGGGATTATGAGTCCCCTGCTCTAACCAACTGAGCTACCGGCCCCTGGGTTCGCTTCCGCAGGTCGATCCCCCCAGTTCTGGTCAACTTAGCACAGGCCCCGCGCGGGCCGGGGGCGTAGGCCGATCGGGTCGGGGGGTCTCGCGGGGGCCGCCGGTCGCCTAGATTGCTGAGGGGGCGGGTCCCGAGAGGAGGCGGCCATGACCGTTCCGGGACGGGTTTCGCTCGCGGTTCTCGACGCGCTCGCCGCCGGGCTCGGGCTGGGTTATCTCGCTCGCGACTATCGCGACACGGTGCTTTCGCACGGGCCGGTTCTGTCGATCGCGACCGTTCTCGGGATTGCGCTAATCGTGGTGGGATATCGCAGTTACCGCGTGCTTCGGAGTGCGAACAGCCGGCTGGAGGCGATAATCGCGGACGAGTTGTCCCGGCGTAAGCCGTCGCCTCGGCCTCGGCGGTGAATGCCGGGTCAGCTGCCCAGTTCGACAATGGCGCCGGACAAGCCCGGGGCGAGCACCGCGGCCAGGCCGCCTGGCGGGACCGTTTCGCGCAGAAGGTGCAGCCAGGCGAAAACTGAGCCGAGCAGCATCGCGTGCACTGCGGGCAGTTCGGGTCGCCGGGCCAGTTCGCCGCGGGCGATCGCGCGGTCCAGCACTTCGGTCAGGTAGGCGCGTTCGCGCACCAGGAACAGTTCGCCGAGCCGGGCGGCGGGCTGGTCTTCGGCGCGGAGGTCGGCGAGCAAGCCCGGCAGGGCGTTTCGCACTCGCGGTCCGTCCAAAGCGGACTGAATGTCGGCGAGAACAGCCGCGACGTCGCCGCGCAGGGTGCCGGTGTCGGGGGGCGCGGCGAGGGCGTCGTCGTGCACGACCGCGGCGAAGACGAGTTCCGACTTGGACTTCCAGCGCCGGTACAGCGCCGCCTTGCCGACCCCGGCGCGCGCGGCGATCGCGTCGACCGTGCAGCGCTGGTAGCCGACCTCCTCCAGCAGGTCGTTGACCGCGGTCCGCACCGCCGCGTCGATCCCCTGTTCCCGCGGCCGTCCGCGCCGGTTGTGCGTCATGGAGCACAGTTTACGAGACTGCCAGTTCCGTATATGTTCGGGGCATGACCTGGGACAGAACCTCCGTCCGGACCCTCGGCGTCGACCCGGCCGCGCTGTGGGACGTCCTCGCCGACGTCGAGAACTGGCCGCGCTGGGACCCCGACGTCGCGCGGGTCGTGCTGCACGGGCCGGCCGCGACGGGTTCGACTGGATTCCTGTACCCCAGCGGCAGATTCCGCGGCGGCGTGCACGGGAAGATCGCGGAGGACTTCACCTTCACGAGCTGGCGGCCCAGCCACGGGCTCGCGCTTTGCCAACCCGTTCCGCTCGGGCGGATGGACCTCAGCCTGAGCGTCGCGGCCGTCCCCGGCGGGGCCGAGCTGACCCAGCGCATCGTGCTCGACACTCCCCTGCGCGCGGTCATGGTGCGGATCATCGGCGCGGACCTCGTGGCCAATTTCGGCCGGAAATGCGCCGCGCTGACCCGGCTCGCCGCCGCGAAAACGGGCTGACCGCCCTCGCGGCCCAGGCCGGACCGCGAGGACGGACCGGCTAGTTCCGGTACCGGAACAGGATCCGGCCCCGGTCGAGGTCGTACGGGCTCAGCTCCACCAGAACCCGGTCGAACGGCACGATCTTGATGAAGTTCTTCCTGATCTTGCCGCTGATGTGGGCCAGCACGCGGTGCCCGTTCGCCAGTTCGACGGTGAACCGGGCGTCGCGCAGGCACTCGACCACGGTTCCCTCGACTTCGATCCCGCCCTTACCGGCCATGGCGCATCAGCTCCACGTTGCTGTTCGCCCGCCGGGCGCCGATGCCCTCGAACAGCGCCGTCGCCGCTTCGTTGGCTTCGTTGGCCTCGGCCGCCGCGGTCGGGATTCCCGCTCGGTGCAGGACGCCGAGCGTGTGGACCAGCAACGCGCGAGCGATGCCGCGGCGTTGCCGATCAGCCCGGACCGCGAGGAGCCCGATCCGGGGAAGGCGCGTCGCCTGAACCACCCGGAGCAGACCCACGTACTCGCCGTCCTCGACAGCGACGGCGTACTTCGACGGGTCCGCGACGGTGTCTCCAGCCGGGCGCGGCAGCACCTCGGCGGGCATCTCCGACCAGCCGACGCTCGCCTCGACTTCGGTACGAAGGACGCGGTCCAGCTCGCGCAGCGGAGCCTCGGCCGCGGCTCCCACGGGCACGATCGTGACGCCCGGCGGCAGCCCGACCGGCCCGGTGACCTGCGGGTCCGTGGGCACGACGTACTCCCACTCGCGCCGCCGCACGGTGAGACCGGCCCGTCGCCAGCCGTCCAGCAGCTCGCGGTCGGTTTCGTCGACCACGGTGTGGAGGGGCTCCGGCAGCGCGGCCAGCATCTCGCGGGCGAGCTGGTCGAAGACCGAGCGGTGCCAGGCGTCGACGCTCAGGAAGACCCGTCCGTCCGGCCGTGTGGTGGCTTCGCCGCGACCGGCGAGCCGGCCGTCGTCCCAAGCCTCCCAGAGTCCGGGTGCGACCCGGGTGATGCTCACCGCGGGTTCGCCCGCGGTGAAACGCACAGTGTCCATGATGGTCACCTTTCGGAGTGCCTTCGCTCACGGCGCTCCTGGCAACCCTCCGTCAGCCGCCCGACCGTGACGACACGGGGAGCACCCACATCGAAACAGCGTTCATGGGTCTCACCTCCGGGCGTCGAGTCACGGTCGAGGCGAACGATAGCGGCGCGGTCCGAACCGGGTCCACCGATTTAATCCGGCTCAGCCGATCCGCAGCACCACCTTGCCGCGACCGTGTCCGGCGGCCACCTCGGGATGGGTGCTGGCGGCGAGCGGGTACTCCTTCCGCACGGCCACCCGGAATTCTCCCAGCGCGCACAGGTCGAGCAGTTCGCGGAGCCGCTGGGAGGACCGGTCGCTGGTGATCCACTGTCCGCCGAGTTCATCGGCCAACGCCGGCTCCACAATGGACTCCATCCGGCTGCGATCCCCCACTAAAGCCGCCGCGGTACGCAGATTCCCGTGGCCAACCGTATCGAAAGCGAGGTCTGTCTCGCGGCCCACACCCGCAGGGTCGTATCCGGCACAAGATCCCCTTCGTCCGCCGGGCGGTGCTTACAGTGGACTTCATCAAGCGGACTTGAGGTCAAGCACGGAAAGAGCTGCCATGCCCCAGATCACGCGCGAGGTCGTCTGGCTGAAGCCGGGACAGATCGCCGAACGCGCCGGTGTGAGCGTTCCGACGCTGCACTACTACGAGAGCCGCGGACTGATTTCGAGCAGGCGCACGAGCGGCAACCGGCGCGAGTACCGGCGCGACACGCTGCGCATGATCGCGTTCATCCGTACCGCGCAGCGCGTCGGGGTTTCGCTGGAAGAGATCAAGGAAGCGCTCGCCGAACTGCCGGAGCAGCGCGTCCCGACCAAACGCGACTGGGCGCGCATCTCCCGCCGCTGGCACGACCGGCTCACCGCGCGGATCGAGGAGCTGACCGCGCTGCGCGACCGGTTCACCGGCTGCATCGGCTGCGGATGCCTGTCGCTGAAAGCCTGCCCGTACTCGAATCCGGACGACATTCTCGGACAGGGCGGCGCGGGGGCGCGCCGGTTTCCGCATTAGCCGCCGCTGGCGGGGCGGGGATCCCTGCCGGAGTCGGAGTCCGCGAAGGCGGCCCCGGGCGGCTAACCGCTGAGGGCGGCCCGGAAGTACCGGCCCGTCGCGCCGTCGTGCTCGGCGAGTCCCTTCGGCGTGCCGGTGTAGAGCACCTGGCCGCCGTTCTCGCCCGCGCCGGGGCCGAGGTCGAGCACCCAGTCCGCGGCGGCGACCACGTGCAGCGAATGCTCGACCACGACGAGCGTCCGGCCCTCGTCGACGAGCCGGTCCAGCAGCGCGACCATCCGCGTGGCGTCGCTGGGGTGCAGGCCCGCGGTGGGTTCGTCGACGAGCAGGTCGTCGCTGGCCGAGTCGAGCTGACGGGCGAGTTTCAGCCGTTGCCGCTCGCCGCCGGAGAGCGTGTCGAGCGGGCGGCCGCTCGCCAGGTGCCCGAGCCCCAGTTCGCCGAGCAGCGCGGCGAGCCGGACGACGTCCGGATGCGGCACGTACCGGGCCAGCGCCGACACCGGCGTGTCCAGCACCTCGAGCACCGTCCGTCCCTCGAGCCGCGTTCGCAGTGCCTCGGCGCGGAATCCGGTCGCGCCGCACTCCTCGCACGGCGTGTCGACGTCCTCCAGGAACGCCAGGTCGGTCCGCCGCACGCCGGTGCCGCGGCAGGCCGGGCAGCCGCCCTGCGAACGCGGGTTGAACAGCTTCGGCGACTCGCCGCTCACCTCGGCGAACGCGCGCTGCACCGGGTCGGCCAGACCGAGCCAGGTGCCGACTGTCGACCGCCCCGTCGCGACGATCTGGCTCTGGTCCACGACAGTGAACCGCGGGTGCCGTTCGGCGAGTTCGCCCGCCAGCGTCGACTTCCCGGACCCGGCCACCCCGGTGATCACCGTGAGCACGCCCGTCGGCACGTCGACGTCGATGTCGCGCAGCGTGTGCCGGTCCAGCCCGCGCAACGGCAGCCAGCCGGCGGGTTCCCGCACCGTGTCCTTGAGCCGGACGCCGGTCCGCAAGGCCCGCGCGGTGGTCGTGTCCGCCTTCCGCAGCTTCTCGGGCGGACCGTGGAACACCACGCGCCCGCCCGCTTCCCCGGCTCCCGGCCCCAGGTCGATCACGTGGTCCGCGGCCAGCATCACCGCTTCGTGGTGATCCACCACCAGGACCGTGTTGCCATGGTCACGCAGCCGCCGTAGTACATCGACCAGGGACGCGACGTCGGCGGGATGCAGCCCGTCCGTCGGTTCGTCCAGGACGTAGGTGAGGTCGGTGAGGCTCGAACCCAGGTGCCGCACCAGTTTCAGCCGCTGCGATTCGCCGCCGGACAGCGTCGGCGTCGCGCGGTAGCAGTGCAGGTGCCCGAGGCCGAGCGTGATCATCGACTCCAGCCGCAACCGCAGCGCCGCCACGAGCGGACGCGCCCACTCGGGGTCCAGTCCGGCGCAGAATTCCAGCAGCCCGGCCGCGTCGCGGTATCCGAGGTCCACAATGGACACCCCGTTGATCCGGCTCTCCCGCGCGGCCGGCGCGAGCCTGCTGCCGTCGCATTCGGGGCACGGCCGCTGCCGGGTCACCTCCGCCAGCGCCGCCCGCACCGCCGGTCCCATCTTGGCTTCGCGTTCGACGAGCAGCCGGCGGATCCGCGGCACCATCGACTGGTACTTCGCGCTGGCCGGAAAACGCGGCAACGGGTTCGGCGGCTTCTGCGTGGGCCCGTGCAGCAGGAACTGCACCAGTTCCTCTGGCCATTCCCGCAGCGGCAGATCGTTGTCGAAGAATCCCGAGTAGACATAGCGCTTCCAGATCCAGCTGCCGACCGCAAAACTCGGGAAGACCATCGCCCCGTCGTTGAGCGAACGGCTGCGGTCGATCATCCGCTCGCCGTCGATGTCGGTGACCGTGCCGAGCCCCGCGCACGCCGGGCACATGCCGGAAGGATCGTTGAACGAGTAGGCCGGCGAGTAGCCGGCGGACGGTTCGCCCAGGCGGGAGAACAACATCCGCAGCATGGTCCACACCTCGGTGGCGGTGCCGACCGTCGACCGGGAATTCGTCCCGAGCGGCCGCTGGTCCACCACGACGACGGTCGTCAGCCCGCTCAGCGAACTGGCCTCCGGAGCCGGATCGTGCGGCAGTTTGGTGCGGACGAACGCGGGCATGGTCGAGTACAACTGCCGCCGCGACTCGGCCGCGAGCGTCGCGAACGCCAGCGACGACTTGCCGGACCCCGAAACGCCGGTGACCGCGACCAGCTGATGCTTCGGGATGTCCACGTCCACGTCGGCCAGGTTGTGAGTGCGCACACCGCGGAGGCTGATCACGTTCGACGGCATGCCTTGCAGCCTACGTCCCGGTCGGGGTGCTGGCGGGCCGGGCTGAGGCGGGCCGGGGTTCTGGCTGAGCCGGGCCGGGGTTCTGGCCGAGCTGGGCCGGGGTTCTGGCCGAGCTGGGCCGGGGTTCTGGCTGAGCTCGGCCGGGGCTCTAGCTGAGCCGGGTGGGCGGTGGGGTGGCGGGAAGTGGTTGGCGGGTAAGGGAAGCCGGGCTTTTCGGGGTGGATTATTCGGTGCGGAACATTCAGCTCGGGCTGCGGCGGCTCGTGGTGGTTGTTTTGCTGATGCCGAGGTTTTCGGCTGGCTCGCGGCGCCCCGGGATCGTTTTGTCGATGTCGGATTGTGCCGGTGCAGTGCGCTCGCTAGCACCGCATCGAGCGCGCGTCGGCTTGCTCCAATGCGGTTCGCTCCCCCGACTCCGCCAACGTCGATTCCCTCAGCGCGGCCCGATCCCCCAGCCGCCTCAGCCGAGGTCGCCTTGTGCCCGCCGCACCGCCCGAGCTGGCCCGTGGCGAACGGGTCGAGCGGTGCTTCCCCCTGAGTGCCGAGAGCATCCGGGCGCCGCCCGCTGATTTTTGGACTTGCTGGTCCATTTTTCCGCGGGCACCCTGGCCGAGCCAGGCGGGGACGGCCCGCGCGTGTATTCGGGAACGGAGCGAGGACCCCGATGTCTCTTGACCAGTACTACCTGCTCGGCCGGTCCGGATTGCGGGTCAGCCGGCTCGCGCTCGGCACGATGAACTTCGGCGTCGACGGGTTCCACGCCGCCTACGGGAAGTCCGAGGAGCAGGCGCGGCCGATCTTCCGCAAGTACGTCGAGGAGGGCGGCAACTTCGTCGACACCGCGGATTTCTACACCGCGGGCGAGAGCGAGCGGCTGCTCGGCAAGTTCATCGCCGAGACGGGCGGCCGGGAGCGGCTCGTGCTGGCGTCGAAGTTCACCAACAGCGTCGGCCCGGGCGATCCGAACGCGGGCGGCAACGGCCGCAAGCACATGATCCGGTCGGTGGAGGCGTCGCTGCGCCGGCTGGGCACCGAGTATCTCGACCTGTTGCTGCTGCACACGTGGGACCGGATCACGCCGGTCGAGGAGGTGCTGCGCACGTTCGACGACCTGGTGCGGGCGGGAAAGATCCGGTACGCCGGGCTGTCCGACGTGCCTGCCTGGTACGCGAGCCGCGCGCAGACGCTCGCCGACGCGCGTTCGCTGCCGCCGATGATCAGCCTGCAGCTGCCGTATTCGCTGATCGAGCGGACGATCGAAACCGAGCACGTCCCGGCGGGTCTCGAGCTGGGGATGGGAATCACCGCGTGGAGCCCGCTCGGCAGCGGATTCCTGAGCGGCAAGTACCGCAGCTCGGCGGCCGGACTCACCGGCGAGGGACGGCTGACCGGGGAGGGCGCCGCCGGGAACTGGACCACGCGCCAGTGGGAGCTGCTGAAAACGCTCGAGACGGTCGCCGGCGAGCTGGACGTGACGATGGCGCAGGTCGCGATCAACTGGGTGGCGACACAACCGGGCGTCGCGTCGGCGATCGTCGGGGCGAGCAGCGCGGAGCAACTGGACGCGACGATGCACGCGCTCGACTTCACCCTGCCCGCAGAGGCGCGCGACACACTCGACCGCGCGAGCGAGGTGCCTCCGGCGGGGCCGTACCGGATGTTCACGCCGGAGTACCAGTCGTGGCTGGTCAACTCCGGGGCGAAGGTGGGCGACAAACCGGAGGGCTACCGGCCGGTGGTGCGGAACTGGGCGTCGGCGAAGCAGCCGTGAACCGCGCGGGATTCCGCGCTGGATAAGAAATGATTTCCTCCGCCCTTTTCAAGGTATAGCGCACCCCGGGGCTTGCCGCAAGCCCCGGGGGATGGCGCAGAATCGCTGCTCGATCGGGAAAATCGAGCTGTCGGGGGCGGGCGTGCGGTTGGTGCGGGCGGGGTCAGGGCTGGGGGCGGGTGTGCGGTTGGTGCGGGCGGGAACAGGGCTGGGGGCGTGCGGGATTGTCGGGCGGGCAAGGGTTTTGCGGCGCGATCGTCGGAAGTTCACCGGGTCGTGGCACTACTTCGCCACGAATGCCTTGGTGTGGCACGTGATCGCTGCGGTCCGGTGCGCTGGCTGCGCTGTTGGTTCACCGCGGTTCGGACGCGGCACGAGAGATCGCGCTCCACCGGTATCGACGATTGGCTGCCGGCATGCGCGCGGTTCCTTGTGCGCCCATGCGCGGGCCCGGTCGTTCGCCGCCCGGCTGGTCTCGTCGGTTTCGCTCTTGGTCGGCTTCCACGGCAGCACCGCACGCGAGTCTGCGGCTGGTTCGCGTGTTTCCCGCACCTTGAAGCTGGTTCGCGTGTTCCGGCACCTTGGGGCTGGTTCTGGGTGCGACAGGGCGGCTTTTCGACGCTGGCCACACCGCTGACGTCGTCGCGAGCCGGACGGACCCCGCTCTGCGGCCCGTCCCGCGACGCCGTGTCAGGCCGGCAGGCTCGATCGCCAGGCGATGCCAATCCGCCCGGTACGACCCGCGCCCTGTTCAGCTCCGCGCTCGCCTCCGCCCGGCCCGATTCGCGCAGCCGTCCGCGATGGCCCAGCCCGTTCGGCATTGCTTAGCCCATCGCCGGCAGGCGCGCCGCGCCAGGGGTTCGCCAGCCACAGCTGAACGCTCGCCCTTGGCCGAAGCCAGCCGCGCCGCGGTCGTGGTGCACCACGGACTCGGCTCGGCCGCAAAGCTCGCCAGGTACGCCGCACCACCGCCTGGCACACGTACCGGCTCGGTTTTGCCCGCCGTTGCCTGACCTCCCCGCCCGACGAATCCAGTCTGCGCCTGGGCTCGGCTCGGCTCGGCTCGGCTCGGCTCGGCTCGGCTCGGCTCGGCTCGGCTCGGCTCGGCTCGGCTCGGCTCGGCTCGGCTCGGCTCGGCTCGGCTCGGCTCGGCTCGGCTCGGCTCGGCTCGGCTCGGCTCGGCTCGGCTCGGCTCGGCTCGGCTCGGCTCGGCTCGGCTCGGCTCGGCTCGGCTCGGCTCGGCTCGGCTCGGCTCGGCTCGGGAGAGCGTGCCACGCAACCCGCCGACCCACGCAACCCGCCGACCCACGCAACCCGCCGACCCACGCAACCCGCCGACCCACGCAACCCGCCGACCCACGCAACCCGCCGACCCACGCAACCCGCCGACCCACGCAACCCGCCGACCCACGCAACCCGCCGACCCACGCAACCCGCCGACCCACGCAACCCGCCGACCCACGCAACCCGCCGACCCACGCAACCCGCCGACCCACGCAACCCGCCGACCCACGCAACCCGCCGACCCACGCAACCCGCCGACCCACGCAACCCGCCGACCGTCGCCGCTCCCGGCCAGAAGCCGGAATAGCCGCCAAAGCCGCCAAAGCCGCCAGAAAACAACCAGTCCACGCAGCCACTTGACAGAAGGTGGACAATAAAAAATCGACGCGTCTTCACCAGGCAATCAGAAGTTCGCGCCGAATCTGGGTTCAGAATAACACCAGCGAGGGGCACTTGTCAACTCAGGGGTACGAAGAAGAACTGCGGTCCGAACAGGACTACGTCGCCAGCTTGTACCGGCGGCTCGACGGAGAGCGCGAGCGGGTCAAAGAGCGCTACACCGCTGCCCTCAAACGAAACGACGAGACTCCGGGCGAGCGCGACGTCGAGGTGCGCGCGCTCGCTCGCGAAACGCGGCGGTTGTCGGTCGCCGACTCCGGGTTGTGTTTCGGGCGGCTCGACCCGCTCGACGGCGAGCATTTCTACATCGGCCGGATCGGGCTTTTCGACGAGGACGACGAGTACAAACCCGTCCTTCTCGACTGGCGTGCTCCGGCGTCCAGTGCGTTTTACACCGCGACCGCGGCCACGCCGGAGAACATGCGGCGGCGGCGGCAGTTCCACACGCGCAGCCGCCGCATCACCTCGTTCACCGACGAGGTTTTCGGGCAGCCTGGCGCCGGCGAGGTGAACGACGCCCTGCTGGCCGCGGTCAACGCGCCCCGCGGCGAGGGGATGCGGGACATCGTCGCGACGATCCAGGCCGAGCAGGACCGCATCATCCGGCTCGACCACCCGGGCGTCCTGGTCATTGAGGGAGGGCCAGGAACCGGGAAAACCGTCGTGGCGCTCCACCGCGTCGCGTATCTGCTCTACACGCAGCGCGAGCGGATGGAGCGCCACGGCGTGCTCGTCCTCGGGCCGAATCCGGCGTTCCTGAACCACATCGGCCGCGTGCTGCCGTCGCTCGGCGAGTCCGACGTGGTGTTCACCACCCCGGGCGGGCTGCTTCCGGGGCTGCACGCGCACGCCGAGGACGAGCCGGAAGCCGCGCGGTTCAAGGGATCTCTGCGGATGCTCGACGTGCTCGACGCGGCGATCGCGGACCGGCAGGAGCTGCCCGAGGAACCCATTCTCATCGAATTGCGCGACACCACCGTCCGGATCGACGCGGCGACCGCCGAGTGGGCCCGCGACGAGGCGCGGCAGAGCGGGCGGCCGCACAACGAGGCGCGGGCGGTGTTCGTCGAGATCGTCACGTACGTGCTCACCGAACGCGCCATGTCGCGCATCGGGCGCGGTTGGCTCACGCGCGACGACAAGGAGGAATGGGAGGACCTCCGTTCCACGCTCGTCAACGAACTCCTCGCCGACCCGGCCTTCGTCAAGGCTATCGACCGTCTCTGGCCCGTCCTGACCCCGGAAAGCCTGCTCACCACGCTGTACTCCTCCCCCGCTCGGCTCGACGCGGCCGGCGCCAGCCCGGCGCTGCTGCGCGAACCGGGCGCGCCCTGGACGGTGTCGGACGTCCCGCTCCTGGACGAGCTGATCGACCTCCTCGGCAAGGCGCCGGGCCGGGCGAAACAGCGCGAGGACCAGGCCGAACGCGAGGCGGAGGCCGAGTACGCGGCCGGCGTGCTGGACATCATGCGGCTCGACCGCGAGGAGATGGACGAGGACATCGGCCTGTCCGCGGAGCACCTGCTCTACGACACCGACCTGGCCGAGCGCTTCGTCGAGTCCGACACCCGCGACCTCGCCGAACGCGCCGCGGCGGACCGCGACTGGACCTACCGGCACGTCGTGGTCGACGAGGCGCAGGAACTGTCCGAAATGGACTGGCGGGCGCTGATGCGGCGGTGCCCGAGCCGGTCGTTCACCGTGGTCGGCGACCTGGCGCAGCGGCGGTCGGCGGCGGGTGCGACGGACTGGGGCACGATGCTGGATCCGTACGTCCCGGGCCGCTGGGCCTACCGTTCGCTCACCGTCAACTACCGCACCCCGGCGGAAATCATGGCCGTCGCGGGTGCGGTGCTGGCGGAGTTCGCGCCCGGGGTCGAGCCGCCGGAATCGGTGCGCGCGTGCGGGGTGCGGCCGTGGTCGCGGAAGGTCGCCGAGGACGAATTGCCCGCGGCGGTCGAGGAATTCGTCCGGGACGAGGCGGGGCGCGAGGGGACCAGCGTCGTCATCGGGCCGCCGGACGTGCCGGGTGCGGTGCCGCCGTCGGAGACGAAGGGGCTGGAGTACGACGCCGTGCTTCTCGTGGACCCGGACTGGATCCTGGCGGACGGACCGCGCGGCGCGGCTGAGCTGTACGTCGCGCTGACGCGGGCGACGCAACGGCTCGGCGTGCTGCATCGCCGCGCGTTGCCGCCGGTGCTGAACGGGCTGGAGGAACGGAGCTAACCGCCGAGGGCACCGCTCGATCACGACACCGGACGGCTCGCGGGCAGACCAAGCGACGCACTGCCGCTGGTGCTCAGCGGGCTCGAGGAAAGCGGGGCAACCGCCGTGGGCATAGCTCAATCGCGACACCGGACGGCTCGCGGGCAGACCAAGCGACGCATCGCCGCTGCTCAGCGGGCTCGAGGAACGCGGGGCAACCGCCGTGGGCACAACTCGCGGACGGGCCGTTGCGTCGCACTCAACCCCGCGACGCAACGGCCCGGCGTACTGCACCGCCGCGCATCGCCCCCGTGCTGAACCGAGCTGAAAACGCAGGCAACCGTCAGGAGCGCAGCTCCGGCGCGAGAACGCTGCTGCGCTTCAACGCCTTCAGCACCACCCCGGTATGCACCGAATCCGCCTGCCGGGACCAGCCGGAGCTGCCGACGAACTCGTGCAACGCGGCGATGTCGGGCAAGGTCACGTCAGCCAGCAGCTGATACTCGCCCGTCATCGCCGCCGCGTAGCGCACGTAGCGCGAGCCCAGCAGGGCGCGGCCGATGTCGTCTACGTGGTGCGGGCGGCAGCGGATCCACAGCAGCGCCTCGACCGGCAGCCCGAGCACGGCTGGCTCCACGACTGCCCGGATGAACACCTTTTCCTCGCGCCGCAACGCTTCCAGCCGACGGCGGACGGTCGATTCCGAGATACCGGCGGCGCGGGCGAGTTCTTCGTGGCTTCGGCGGCCGTCCTCGCGCAGCGCGCGCACGATGGCGCGTTCGTCGCTGCTGAAGGCCACCCCGTCCGGCTGCCGGGGCTGCGGGGTCGGCTGCGGCAGCGACGAGATCGCCGTCGTTTCGGCTGGGCTGAGCAGGCCGGGCTGCCATTCGTGGATCGTGCGGTAGTAGCGCGTGACGGTATCGGCCGTCAGATCGTGCAGGCCGGGGATTGCGGCCATTTCGTCGAACATGAAGGTCGGCAGCCGGTTGCGGTCGCAGAAGACCTCGGCGACCAGTTCGCCCTGTCCGGTGATGAGGTAGCAGAAGCTCGTCTCCGGCCGTCCGGCGAGCGCGGTGCCCGCGGGACGGCCGAGTCCGGCCCGGCAGCGGCCGCGCACCAGCAGCGGGACGCCGTGCGGCGAAACGGCGACCACCGTCACGACGCCGGTGCGCAGCAGGTGCGTCCCGCGCCGCGCCACCGTGCGTTCCGGTGCGTCCAGGACCTCGGCGATCCGCCGCCAGGACGCGCGGCCGTCGACTTGCAGCGCGCCGGCGATTCGGCGGTCGAGCGGGTCCAGCGTTGCCGTCATCAGCCAATACTGTGGCTGATTCCGTCATTTGTCGAGCGGGTCTTGTCCGAGGCCAGCACCAGGCGCGAAGCTGACGTCTCGAACGGACACCAGCGGCAGGAGAGGGAAAGCCCGTGAGCGCTGAGGAGATCTGCTACTTGCCCGTCCGCGAGCTGGCCCGGCGGCTGCGCGTCCGCGAGCTGTCCGCGCGGGAGGTGCTGCAGGCGCATCTCGACCGGATCGAGCAGGTCAACCCGCAGATCAACGCGATCGTCACGCTCACCGCCGAGCGTGCGCTGCGCGAGGCCGCAGCTGCCGACGAACGGCTCGCGCACGGCGAGGAAGCCGGTCCGCTGCACGGGATTCCGGTGGCGCACAAGGACACGCACGACGTCGCCGGCGTCCGCACCACCTACGGTTCCCCCATTTTCGCCGACCACGTGCCGGACAGCGACACACTCGTCGTCGAACGGATCCGGAACGCGGGCGCGATCACGCTCGGCAAGACGAACGTGCCGGAGTTCGGGGCCGGTTCGCACACGATGAACCCGGTCTTCGGGGCCACGCGCAACCCGTACCGGCGGGAGCTGTCCGCGGGCGGCAGCAGCGGCGGGGCGGCGGCCGCGCTGGCCGCGGGCCTGCAGCCGCTCGCCGAGGGCAGCGACATGGGCGGTTCGCTGCGCAATCCGGCGTCGTTCTGCAACGTCGTCGGCCTGCGTCCGTCGCCCGGCCGCGTGCCGACCTGGCCGGCGACGCTGCCCTGGGAAGCGCTGGGCGTGCAGGGGCCGATGGGGCGGACGGTCGGCGACGTCGCGCTGTTGCTGTCCGTGATCGCCGGGTACGACGAGCGCAACCCGATCGCGCTCGACCAGCCCGCGGCACCCTTCGCCGGGTCCCTCGAAGCCGACCTGACCGGCCTGCGCGTGGCGTGGTCGCCGGATTTGGGCGGCCTGCCGGTCGACCCGGCGGTCACCGCGGTGCTGGAACCGGCGGTGAAGGTGTTCGCCGACCTCGGCTGCCGCGTCGAACCGGCCTGCCCGGACCTCGCCGCGGCCGACGAGGTGTTCCGCACCCTGCGCGGATGGCTTTTCCACGCGGGATTCGGGAAACTGCTCGAACAACATCCGGACAAGATGAAGCAGACACTCGCCGGCAACATCGCTTTCGGCGCAACGCTTTCCGGGGCCGACCTCGCGAACGCGCAGACGCGGCAGCTGCAGCTCATCACCGGGATGCGGGAGTTTTTCACCCAGTACGACCTGCTGCTCGCGCCGGTGAGCCAGCTGCCGCCGTTCCCGGTGGAATGGGAGTACCCGGAAACCGTTGCCGGGCAACCGATGCACGACTATCTGGAGTGGATGCGCTCGGCGTACTCGATCTCGGCGACCGGCTGCCCGGCGCTGTCGGTGCCCGCCGGGTTCACCGGCGACGGCCGTCCGGTCGGGTTGCAGATCATCGCGCCGCTGCGAGGCGAGCTAGGGCTGCTGCGGGCCGCGCACGCTTTCGAGCAGGCTACCGGGTACGGCAGCCAGCGGCCGGTCTTCTGAGGACCCGCGTTCGCCGCCCGCGCGGAACTCGGCCGCGAACTCCGCCGCGCCGAGGATCTCGCTCGCGCGGGCGGTGATCCGGTCCACGTCTCCCCGCTCCGCCGCGGGCAGCGGGGCTCCGACCCCGGCCCGGCAGGCCGCGGCCGCGCCCAGCAGACGCGCGGCTTCGCGAGCCGCGCCGGCCAGTGCGTGCGCTCCCGCCAAACCCTCCAGCGCCAACGCGATCGCGCGCGGATCCTCCGTCCGGCGGGCGATCTCGTAGCCTTCCCGCTGCCGCCGCAACGCGGTCTCCGGGTCGCCGCGCAATTCGGCGACAAAACCGAGTTCCGCGAGGATCAACGTGTTGCCCGGCTCGAAATCGACCTGCTTGTTCCATTCGAGCAGCGTGCGCAAATGCTTCTCGGCGAGATCGAGGTCGCCCTCGCGCCGGGCGCCGAGGGCCAGCCCGGTCAGCGCATACATCTCCCCCGGCGTGAAGCCGTGTTCGGCGGCCACCTCGCGCGCCCGTTCGTGCAGTTCGCGGGCTGCGGGGAAATCCTTGCGCAGCAACGCGACCCGCCCCAGCCACGACAACTGGTACGACGCCTCCGGCCACAAGCCCAGTTCCTCGGCGATCCGCAGTCCTTCGGTGTAGCCAGCCTCGGCTCGCGCGTAATCCCCGGACAGCGTCCCTAAAATTCCTTGCGCGAAAATCGCCTGCAGCTGACCCCATTTGTCGCCGATTTCAGCGAACAGTTCCGCGCAGCGATCGGCGTACCGCCGGGCTCCCGCCACGTCGCCTCTCGCCAGAACCTGGCTCGCCCGGTCGCCGCTGGCCGAGGCGATCCCCCACCGGTCGTCCGCGGCTTCGAAGGCGGCGAGCGCGTCCAGGGTGAGCGGTTCGGCGCCGGGCAGATCGGCCACTGTGGACAGTGCGTAGCCGAGGAACCACTTGGCCCGGGCGCTCATCGGCTGCTCGGCCACGGGACGCCAGTCGGGCCGGTCGCCCGCGAGGACGCCGAGCGCGGTGAGCGTCGCCTGTGCTTCCGCGCGCAGGTCCGGGTCGCCGCCGGGCAGGCTGAGCGCGGCGCGCAGGGAACGCATCGCTTCGGCCATCCGGCCGCGCAGGAAGCGGTACCAGGCCAGCCGGTTCGCCAGCCGCAACGCGTCGTCGGCGCTCCCCCACCCGGCCAGATTCTCCGCCGCGGCACGGAGATTCGGCAGGTCCGCGTCGAGCCGCTGCAGCCATCGCCGCTGGTCCCGGCCGCGGAGACCGGCGTCCGCCGCCCCGGCGAGCTGGACGTAGTGCTCCGCGTGCCGGCGCCGCGTCTGCTCGGCTTCCCCCGCTTCGCGCAGCCGCTCCAGGCCGTATGCCGCCACCGATTCGAGCAGCCGGTACCGCGGCACGCCGGTGCTCGCGGGCACGACCAGCGAGCGGTCGACGAGCTTCGCCAGCAGACCCAGCACCTCGCCTTCCGCGACTCCGCCGCCCGCGCAGACCGCCTCGGCCGCGTCCAGCGAGCAGTCTTCGGTATGCACCGACAACCGTTGCAGCACAAGGCGTTCCGGTTCGCTCAGGAGTTCCCAGCTCCAGTCGATCATCGCGCGCAGCGTCTGCTGCCGGGCGGGCACTCCGCGGCGAGTGGTGTCCAGCAGGCGGAACCGGTCGTCCAGCCGGCGCAGCAGCTCCGGTACGCCCAGCGCGCGCACGCGGGTGGCGGCGAGTTCGAGCGCGAGCGGCAATCCGTCCAGCTTCCGGCAAATCTCGGCGACCGCGGCCGCATCGGAACTGTCCACAGTGTACCCAGTGTCGGCGACCCTGGCGATGAACAGCTGCGCGGCGCTGTCGTGGTCCAGCGGCGGCACCGGGAACTGCGTTTCCCCGGCGAGCCCGAGCGGTTCCCGGCTGGTGGCGAGAATCCGCAGCCCGGGCGCGGCGGCCAGCAGCCGCCCGGCGGTCGCGGCGACCGGCTCGATCAGCTGCTCGCAGTTGTCCAGCACGATCAGGGTTTCCTTGCCGCGCAAGGATTCGGCCAGCCGTTCGGCCGGATCCGCCGGGGCGGGCGCCGCCGCGTCCCGGATCCCCAGCGTCGCGGCGATCGCCTCCACCACCCACTCGACCGGCGGGCACTGGCTCAGCGCGCATTCGTGGCGGTCCATGCCGGTCAGCTCAACGAGCCAGGCGCCCGCGGCGAACTCTCCGCCGAGCCGGTGCGCGGTCTCCAGCGCGAGCCGGGTCTTGCCGACGCCGCCGGGCCCGGTGAGCGTCACCAGGCGGGATTCGCGGACGAGCGTGCTGACCGCGCGGACCGCGGCGGTCCGGCCGACCAGTTCGGTCAGCGGCACCGGAAGCTGCGGGGCGACCGCGGTCAGAGCCGGATCCTGCGCCAGGATCGACCGGTGCAGCGCGGTCAGCTCGGGACCGGGATCGAGGCCCAGCTCATCGGCGAGCCGGCGGCGTAGTTCGTCGTAGGAGGCCAGCGCTTCGCTCTGCCGTCCGGCCGCGTACAGCGCGCGCAGCTGGAGAGCCCGCAGGCGTTCCCGCAGCGGATGCTGCCGGACGAGGTCGGCGAGTTCCGCGGTCAGCGCGGCATGTTCGCCCAACGCGAGCCGCGCGTCGGCGAGGTTTTCTTGCGCGACAAGGCGATCCTCCTCGAGGCGTTGGATCACCGGCTGTGCGAAGGCTTCGTCGGCGAACTCGGCGAGCGCCGGGCCGCGCCACAACGCCAACGCCTCGGTGAGCAGCTCGACTTTCGAGCGCGGGTCGTCCGCCGTGCCCGCCTCGGCGAGCAACGCACGGAACCGCCCGGCGTCGACCGCCTCCGGGTCGAGCCGCAGGACGTACCCGGGCGGTTGATATGCCAGCGCGCGGCCGGAGCCGGGTTCGGCGCGCTCCAGCGCCCGGCGCAGCTGCGAGACCTTCGTCTGCAGGGTGTTGACCGGGTTGCCGGGCAGCTGCTCGCCCCACAGGTCGTCCGCCAGCCGGTCCGCCGACACCGGACGGCCCTCGTGCACGAGCAGGACCGCGAGCAGGGTCCGGACCTTGGCCTCGGGTACCCGCACCGGCCGTCCGTCGTCGCTGCTCACGGCCAAGGGCCCCAGGATGCCGAATCGCACGGATCCACCGTAACCGCCTCCGTGCGCGGACCCCCAGCGAACCGTGCGCGGTGCCCGGCACCGTGGTCGGCAGAGCGACGAACGGGAGGGACGACATGTCCGGGAACACGACCTCGGCGACCGTGCTGGGGCTCGGGGCGATGGGCAGCGCGCTGGCCGGTGCGCTGCTGGGAGCGGGACGGCCGGTGACGGTCTGGAACCGCTCGGCGGACAAGGCGAAACCGCTGGTGGAGCTGGGTGCGGTGGCGGCGGGGTCGGCCGCGGAGGCGATCGCGGCGAACGAGCTGACGATCGTCTGCCTGCTGGACGACGCGTCGGTGCGCGAGGTGCTCGAGACGGCCTCGCTCGCGGGCCGGACGGTGGTGAACCTGACCAACGGCACCCCTCGGCAGGCCCGCGAACTGGGCGAATGGGTGGCGGAGCGGGGCGGGAAGTTCCTCGACGGCGGCATCATGGCGGTACCGCCGATGATCGGGCAGCCGGGCGCGTTCGTGTTCTACAGCGGGCCCAAAGACGTGTTCGACGCGCACCGCGACGCGTTCGACACGTTCGGCGGCAGCAACTACGTCGGCGAAGACCCGGGGCTGGCCGCGTTGCACGACCTCGCGCTGCTGTCCGGGATGTACGGCCAGTTCATCGGCATCTTGCAGGCCTACGCGCTGATCCGCAGCGAGGGGCTCTCGGCGGTCGAATTCGCGCCGCTGCTGAGCGGATGGCTGACCGCGATGGGCAGCTTCGCCGAAACCGCCGCGGCGGAGATCGACAGCGGCGACTACACCCAGAACGTCGTGTCGAACCTGGGGATGCAGGCCGCCGGGTTCGAAAACCTGCCCCTCGCCGCCGCCGACCAGGGGGTCAGCGCCGAACTGCTCGCGCCGCTGCACCAGCTGCTCCTGCGCCGGGCCGCCGACGGCCACGGCGCGGAAAACCTCACGAGCGTCATCGAACTGCTGAAGAACTGAGGAGAATCCGGTGAATGTGACGATGATCGGCCTCGGCCCGATGGGCCAGGCGATGGTGCGGGCCTACCTGGCGGCGGGCCACGAGGTGACGGTGTGGAACCGCACCGCGAGCCGCGCCGACGGGCTGGTGGCCGAGGGCGCGAAGCGCGCGGCGACCGTCTCCGAGGCACTGGCGGCGAACGAACTGGTGCTGCTGAGCCTCACCGATTATCAGGCGATGTACGACATTCTCGCGCCGGCCGAGGACGCGCTGCGCGGGAAGATCGTGGTGAATCTCAGCTCGGACACGCCGGAGCGGACCCGGGTCGCCGCGGAATGGCTGGCCGCGCGCGGGGCGGAGATGATCGCGGGCGGGATCATGGTGCCCGCGCCGGTCGTCGGCACCGAGGGCTCGTTCGTGTTCTACAGCGGCGCGCAGCAGACGTTCGAGCGGGTCGAACCGGCCCTGCGCGTCATCGGGCGGCCGGACTACCGGGGCGCGGACCCGGGCCTGGCGCAGCTGTACTACCAGTCGCTGCTGGACCTGTTCCTCACCACGCTGTCGGCGTTCCTGCACTCCGCGGCACTCGCCGGCACCGCCGGGGTGTCCGCCGCGACGCTCGTGCCGTACGCGACGGAACTGCTGACGCTGGTGCAGACGTCGCTGGACGAGGCGGCGAAGAACGTCGACAGCGGCAGCCACCCCGGCGACCGGGCGAACGCCAAGATGATGGGCGCGACGGCCGACCACGTCCTCGCCGCGAGCCGGGACGCGGGCATCGACGTGGCCCTGCCGGCGGCGGTGAAGGAACACTACGACCGCGCCGTCGCCGCCGGGCACGGGCGGGACAGCTGGACCAGCCTGTTCGAGGTGCTGCGCAGCAAGGCGTGACCCCTTCGCGGTCTGGGAGCCCCGCCAGTGGGGGCTTCCCAGGCCGCGATCCCGCACGCAGAGCCGCGCTGGGGAGGGCGTTTCCGCGGCCCGGTCGTCCGCCAAGAAGGCGATCGTCCTGGTGGGCACCGGAGAACTGCACCTGCCGATCGGCACGGCGTCGCCGAGCGTCACGGGATGGGCGCTCCGGCTGCGGAGCAGTGCGTGTTCCTGCCCGGCTTGCCCAGTCCTATCCAGCCGCACCGGGCAAGCCGGGCAGCAGCTTGTCGAGCGTGATCGGCAGCTCGCGCACCCGGACCCCGGTCGCGTGGTGGACCGCGTTCGCGATCGCCGCCGCGGTTCCGACGATGCCGATTTCGCCGATTCCCTTGCTGCCCATGGGATTGAGGTGCGGGTCGGTTTCGTCGAGCCAGTGCGCCCGCAGGTCTTCGACGTCGGCGTTGGTCGCGATGTGGTACTCGGCGAGGTCGTGGTTGACGACGTGCCCGAACCGCGGGTCGAGGACGCTGTTTTCGTGCAGCGCCATCGACAGGCCCATGGTCATGCCGCCGAGCAGCTGCGAACGCGCGGTGACCGGGTTGACGATCCGGCCGACGGCGAACGTGCCGTGCAGCCGCGAAACCCGGACCTCGCCGGTGTCGGCGTCGACCCGCACCTCGGCGAACTGCGCGCCGAAGCCGTACATCGAGTACTGCTTCTCGGCCGGGTTTTCCGGGGTTTCCGCCTGTGCTTCGTCGCCGTCGCCGGGGTCGGAGCCGTACTTTTCCCGGAACGCCCGCGCGGCCGCGACCACGGCCGAGCCCCACGACGCGGTCCCGGTCGAGCCGCCGGCCACGGTGGCTTTCGGGTAAGCGGTGTCGCCGATCCGGAGGTCGATCGACTCGACGGGCACGTCCAGCGCGTCCGCCGCGATCTGCGGCAGGATCGTCCACGCGCCCGTCCCCAGGTCAGCCGCGCCGATTTCGACGGCGTAGCGGCCCTTCTCGCAGCGGATCGTCGCGCTGGACCCGCGCATCCGCTTCGCCGGGTACACCGAGGCCGCGACGCCGCTGCCGACCAGCCACGGCCCGTCGCGGCGGACGCCCGGCCGCGGGTCGCGCCCGTTCCAGCCGAAGCGTCCGGCTCCGGTGCGCAGGCATTCGACCAGGTTCCGGCTGGAGAACGGGAGACCCGTCTCGGGATCGCGCTCCGGTTCGTTGCGCACCCGCAGGTCGATCGGGTCGAGTCCGAGCGCCTCGGCGAGTTCGTCCATCGCCACTTCCGGGCCGAACATCCCCGGACACTCCCCCGGCGCGCGCATCCACGACGGCACCGGCACGTCGAGCCGGGCGAGCCGGTGGCTGGTGGCCCGGTTCCGCGCGGCGTACATCATCCGGGCGGGAGCCGCGGTCTGCTCGGCGAACTCCTTGATCCGCGAGGTCTGCTCGACGACGTCCATGCGCAGCGACTCCAGCCGTCCGTCGCGGGCGGCGCCGAGGCGGACCCGCTGGATCGTCGGCGTGCGGTACCCGGCCAGGCTGAACATCTGCTGCCGGGTCAGCGCGAGCTTCACCGGGCGGCCGGGCACGGTCCGGGCGGCGAGCGCGGCGAGCACCACGTTGGCGTGCGGCAGGCCCTTCGAACCGAAGCCCCCGCCGAGATACGGGCAGATCACCCGGACTTGCTCGGCGGGCAGGCCGAACACCTTCGCGAGCGTGGACCGCACCGAGTGCACGCTTTGGGTGGAATCCCACAGCGTAAGCACGCCGTCGTCCCACAAAGCCGTCGTCGTGTGCGGTTCGAGCGGGTTGTTGTGGTACATCGCCGTGGTGTAGGTCTGGTCCACGGACACGGCGGACCCGGCTTCGACGTCGCCCTCGCTCGTGTCGGTCGGGAAGCTCGGGTTGACCTTGTCCGGCTGGTACAGGTCCGGAGCGTCGGCCGCGAGCTGGACGGTGAAGGGATCGGTCTCGTACTCGACGTCGACGAGTTCCGCCGCGTGCCGCGCGGTCTCGGAGGATTCGGCGAGGACGAGCCCGATCACCCGGCCGCGGAACGGGATTTCGCAGTCCTGCAGCACCGCGAGTTCCGCGTCGTCGGTGTCGGCGAGCCGCTCGGCGGTGAAGGGAGTGATCAAGCTCTGGACACCGTCGAGCGCTTCGGCTTCGACCGCGCTGATCCGCAGGCAGCGGCCGCGCGCGACGGTCGCCTGGATCGGATGGCAGTACAGCGGCGCCTCGACGGGGACTTCGTAAGCGTACGGCGCGGTTCCGGTGACCTTCGCCGGGCCGTCCCGGCGGGTGAGCCCGCGTCCGATCGCGCGCGGTTCCAGCAGTCCGGTCATCGGTCGCGCTCCTCGGCGGTCAGGTCGCGCAGCACCGCGGCCAGGGTGCGCGCGGCGAGCGGGATCTTGAACGCGTTGCCTCCGTCGAGACCGTCCAACGCCTTGGCCTCGGCGAGTTCGGCGTCGGCGGCCGCGCGGAAGACGTCGGCGCTGGGCCGGGCACCGCGGAGGACTTCCTCGGCCCGCCGAGCGCGCCACGGTTTGTGCGCCACGCCGCCGAACGCGATCCCGGCGTCTTCGATTTCTCCATCCTTAATGGACAGTCCAACTGCGACAGACACCAGCGCGAAGGCATAGGAGGCCCGGTCGCGCACCTTGCGGTAGGCCGAGCGACGCGACCGCGGGGTGGCGGGCAGCGTGATGTCGGTGATCAGTTCGCCGTGTTCGAGCACGGTGTCGCGCTCTGGGTGCTCGCCGGGCAGCCGGTGCAGTTCCGGGAACGGCACCGCCCGCTCCCCCGACGGGCCGATGACCTGGACCCGCGCGTCGAGCATCGCCATGGCCACCGCCATGTCCGAAGGATGCGTCGCGACGCACTGGTCGGACGCGCCGAGGATCGCGTGGTGGCGCGTGTAGCCGCCGAGGGCCGAGCAGCCGGACCCGGGCGAACGCTTGTTGCACGGGGTCGTGACGTCCTGGAAGTATACGCATCGGGTGCGCTGCAACGGGTTCCCGCCGACGGTGGCCATGTTCCGCAACTGCGGCGACGCCCCGGACAGCAGAGCCTCGGCCAGCGCCGGATACCGCTCCCGGACCCGCTGGTCGGCGGCGAGGTCGCTGTTGCGGACTCCCGCGCCGATCACCAGCCCGCCGTCTTCCTCCCGGATCTCGGTCGACAGCAGGCCGGTCACGTCCACGAGCCGGTCCGGCCGGGCGACCCCGAGCTTCAAGTGGTCGACAAGATTGGTGCCGCCAGCGAGAAACATCGCCGACGGCTCGGCCGCCACGGCCAGCACCGCTTCGGCCGCCGTCGCGGGTTTGCCGTAGGAGAACGGTTTCATCGCTGTTCACCCGCCTCGCGGACCGCCGCGAGGATGCCCGCGTAGGCGCCGCACCGGCAAAGATTTCCGCTCATCCGCTCGGAAATCTCCTCGTCAGTCCACTGCGGAGAGTCAGCGACCGGCTTGGTGACGTGGCTGGGCGCGCCGCTGGCGAACTCGGTCAGCAACCCGGCGGCCGAACAGATCTGGCCCGGTGTGCAGTAGCCGCATTGGAAGCCGTCGTGGTCCAGGAAGGACTGTTGCAGCGAATGCAGTTCGCCGTCCTGGGCCAGGCCGGCGGCGGTGGTCACCTCGGCGCCGTCGCAGGTCAGCGCGAGCGTGAGGCAGGACAGCACTCTGCGGCCGTCGAGGAGGACGGTGCACGCCCCGCACTGGCCGTGGTCGCAGCCCTTCTTGGGGCTGTAGTCGCCGATCTGCTCGCGCAACAGGTCCAGCAGCGTGCGGCGCGGATCGACGCTGAGCCGATGCTCGGTCCCGTCGACGCGCAGCACGATCGCCCGGACCGCACCGGCGGCTTCCGGCCTGGTCTCCGTCTCGCCCGGTCGCATACCGCCGCCATACCCGCTCTTCCCGGCCCCAAACCTCCGCCTGGTCACCCGGGGGTCGCCCGCCGGCGCCCGCTCATCGGCGGATCGCGGGCGGCAGCAGGAACGGGTAAGGACGACGGCGCACGGTGCGCTGCCAAAACCGGTCCGCCTTGCGCAGCCGCTGCACCAGCGCCCACATCCGGGCGTCGCCGGCGTAGTAGCGGGCCACTTCGCGGCTGCTCAGCGGATTGTCGAGGACCTCGTTCGCCTGCTCCAGGAAGACCGGCACCAGCGGCTCGAGCCGGTCCTTGCGCAGGTTTCCGAGGAAGTCGAGCACGATTCCGCGCGTCGAGTAGTACTTGTCGGTAGCGGCTTTGAGCAGGCACGCCTTGACCGCGCCGCGCAGGATCCACGGCAACGACGTGAGCAGCAAATCCACGTCGACCTGCTCGCGGCCGCGGCTGTCTCGCAGGAAGGGGGTGGTGACGTCGACGAACACGAGTTCGCCGTCGAGGTCGAACCAGTTGCTGGCCTGGGCGTCCAGTCCCAGCGTGGGGCCGGCCGCTCGCTCGATCGTGGTCAGGTATCGCGCGAAGAAGGACTTGGCCCAGCCGAGATCGCGGGTGTGCAGAAGGTTCGAGCAAAGCCGCGCTGGTGGGAGCGCTTCCTGCACGCAGTACGCCACGCCGCCGCTTCGGCCGTGCGGCAGGTAGCGCAACTCGGTGGGTGCCACCGTGATGCCCTGGGCGCGCAGGCGTCGGACGTAGTCGGCGAGCGTGTCTTGATACCGCTGGAACCGTTCGTAGTCCGGGAACGGCGGGAGCCGCTTGCAGGCGAAGGTTCCTTCCCCGGTACGGACTTTGAGGACCAGCGTGTCCTCGCCGTGGCCGAGAACGTCGAAGTCCCGGTAATCGCCGGACCGCAAGGCGGCCTGCACCTGGCTTTCCAAGGCATCGAGATCGCGAGCCGCGAGCGCTAGGGACACGACGGTTCTCCCTTCTCCACCACAGCACGAAGGGCCGCGAGTTCGGCGCGGACGGCGTGCAGCACCCGAGGCCTGGCCGCGCCGGCGAGAAAGAAATGCCCGCCGGAGAACTCGCGGACCACCAGGGATCCCTCCGTGTAGGACCGCCAAGCCTCGACATGCGCGGCAGTGGCAAGCGGATCGTCGCTTCCGCGGAACGCGGTGACCGGGCAGCACAACGGTCGGCGCGGCGTCCATGCATAGCTGTCGCAGACGGCGAGATCGGCCTGCAGCACGGCGCTTGCGCAGCCCCCAGTGTCCAGAGCGGACAGTCGAGCGTCGGTGCCGTACAGATGCGGAGCCCGGCTGCCGGAGACGAAGAGATGCAGAGGTTCGGCGTGGCCTCGATCGCGCAAGCGGCAACTGAGTTCGTAGGCGAGCAACGCGCCCATGCTGTGGCCGAAAAGCGCGTACCGGTCGGCGAGCCCGTGTTCGATCAGTGTCGTGGCCAAGTCAGATACCAACGGTTCGAGGTTGGTATACGGACGGGCCGGGCGGTGGCGCCCGCGGCCTGGCAGCAGGACCGGAACGACTTGCGCGACCTCCGCCAGCGGTCGTTGCCAGCCCTCGTAGGTCGACGCCGTTCCCCCGGCATGGTGCAGGCAGACGAGCCGCACGGCGGCGTCCGTCTTTCCGCTGAAACCGGGCAGCCACGGGGACACCGGGCTCTCGCTATCGCTTGACGTGTCGCCGCCCCTCTTCCGACTGGAGCCAGTCGATCGTGCGCCGCATGCCCTCCTCGAAGCTCACCTCGCCGGGCAAGCCGAAGTCGCGCCGCGCGCTGTCGATCGGGAACAACTGGTTCCGTTCGAACAGATGCACCGCGTGCCGGGTCAGCATCGGGCGGCCATTCAGCCGAAGCGCACCGTAAACGGCTTCGAAGGCCAGCGCGAGCCCCGTGGCGACCGGCGCGGGCAGGTTCAGTTTCGGCTCGCCGACCCCCAATCCGCCGGCGAGCACCCGGAGGTACTCGCGCCAGGTGGTCTCCTCCCGGTCCCGCAGGTTGTAGACCCGGCCGGCCGCGGATCCGGCGGCCGCGGCGGCGATCATCGCGTCGGCCACGTTGTCCACATACGCCAGGCCAGCCGGCGCCCGGCCGCCGCGGACATACATCATTTGCCCCCGCAGCAACAGATTCGCGACCTCGATGACGAAGTCTTTGCTGCCCGGGCCGTACACCGACACCGGCCGCACGATCGTCAACGGCACGTCGCCCTCTTCAGCTGCCCGGCGCACTTCTCGTTCGCCCAGCAGTTTGCTGCGGTTGTACGGCAGCCCGACGTCCCGCGGCGGCGTGGTCTCGGCGCAGGGCCGCTTCGGATAGCCGTAGACATCGGTGGTGCTGACGTGCACGAAGCGGCGCACGGTACCGGAACGGGCGGCGGCCCGGACGAGGTTCGCCGCGCCTTCGACGTTGACCTCGCGGAACTCGCGCCACGCACCCCAGTCCGCGGATTTCCCGGCGCAGTTGTACACGCACTGGACCCCGTCCGCCGCCTCGGTCAGCGCGTCCACATCGGACAGTGCACCGACATGGAACTCGACCGGCAGGTCCGCCAGCTGCCGCCGATCGCTGTGCTCCCGGACCAACGCGCGCACGCGATGCCCGCGTCCGGCGAGCCGGCGGGCCAAGCGGCCGCCGATGAATCCGCTCGCGCCGGCCACCAGGACGGTCTCGCCGGTCACCGCCGGGCTCCCGCCGCGCGCATGGCCTCGACCAGCCGGTCGAGGGAGTGCTCCAGGTCGTCCTCGCTGTGGTCGGCGTTGACGAAGAACCGCAGCCGGCACTGGTCGCGGTCGACCGCCGGATAGCCGATCGGCATCGCGTTCACCCCCAGGGCGAGCAGTGCGTTCGACACCGCGATCGCCGTTTCCCAGGCGCCGAGGAGCACCGGGATCACGGCCGATTCGCGGGACACCCCGATGTCCAGCCCCCGCGCTCGCGCCCCGGCCCGGAACAGCTCCGCGAGTTCCCGCACCCGGGCGACCCGCTCCGGTTCGTCCTTCACGACCCGGATGGCCTCCAGCGCCGCCCCGGCGTTGGCGGGCGAAATCCCGGTGCTGAAGATGTAGAGCGGCGCGGTGTGTTCGAGGTATTCGATCAGCGGCGCCCGGCCGGCGACGTATCCGCCGAGGCTGCCGAGCGCTTTGCTCAGCGTGCCCATCCAGAGGTCGACGTCGGTCCGGTCGACGCCGAAGTGCTCGCCGACGCCCGCCCCGGTGGCGCCGAGAACGCCGATCGAATGCGCCTCGTCGACCATGAGCAGCGAATCGTGCCGCTTGGCGACCTCGATGAACCGCGGCAGGTCGGGAATGTCCCCGTCCTGGCTGTACGCGCCTTCCAGCACGATCAGGGCCCGGCGGTGGCGACGGCGCGCCGCGCGGAGCCGGTCGTCGAGGGAAGCCCAGTCGTTGTGCGGGAACGGCTGCCGCTGCGCTCCGGACAGCAGGCAGCCGCGCACGACGCTGTCGTGGATCCAGCGGTCGTGCAGGACGAGGTCCGGCGGGCCGAACAGGTGCCCGACGATGGCCACGTTCGCCGAGTGGCCGCCGGAGAACACCATCGCGTCCTCGGTGCCGAGGAACGCGGCGATTTCGGCCGCGAGTTCCCGGTGCAGCGGCGTCTGGCCGCACAGCAGCGGCGTCGCCGACGCCGAGGTCCCGTAGCGGTCGACCGCAGCTTTGGCGGCCTCGCGAACCCGAGGGTGGTGCGACAGTGCCAGGTAGTTGAACGCCGCGAAGTTGACCGTGCGCTTGCCGTCGATCGTCGCGTGCCCGGAATTGCCGCCGTCGTGGAGCCGGGCGTACGGATTCGGGCCGCCGAGTTCGACCTGGCGCCGGCGTTGCCGCAGAGCGACGTACTCCGGCCACTGCTCGAATTCGGTCCGCTCCGCGGGAGATTCCGGCGGCTCGTCCTCGCCCGCCTCCAGGAGATCCGCCAGCTGCTCCACCGTCGGGTCTTCGGCCAGCGCTTGCCGCACCTGCTCGGCCTGGCGCTCGGACAACGGGCTGAAGTGCCGCCGCAGCTCGGTCACCATCAGCGAGTCGAACCCGAGGTCCGCGCCCAGCCGGGCGTGCGGCGGGATCTGGTCGGGGGCGAATCCGGACACCCGGGCGAGGTGGTGCAGGAGTCTTCGCCGGGTCAGGACGGGGACCGCGGTCGCCGGATCGTGCCCGGCGGCGGGCTCCCGGGGCTCCCCCGGCGGTTCGCCCGCGACGGCCGTCTCGAACCAGCAGGACTGCGGTTCGTAAACGGAATACGGGACGTCGACGGGTACGCGGGTCCGATGCCGGTCGAGCGCCGCCCAGTCCACACTGCCATCGGAGCAGTGCAACCGTGCCAGCGAACGCAGCAGGGTCTCCCACTCGCGTCCCGGCCGCAGCGACGGCAACCAGCGCGCTTCGGCCGGGTCGGAGGTCATTGCCCGGCCCAGCGCGAGCAATGCCGAATTCGGCCCGATTTCGGCGAAAGCGTCGCAGCCGAGCCGCTGCAACGCGGCGAATCCGTCCGCGAACAACACCGGGCTGAGCAGGTGGTCCGCCCAGTAGTTCTCGTCGACGCTGCCGACCGCTTCGCCGGTCAGGTCGCTGATCCACGGGGTCGCCGGCGCGGAGAAAGCCACTTTCTTGGCGGCATCGCGCAGAAGCGGAGCCGCTCCGGCCATCATCGGCGAGTGGAACGCGTGCGACACGCGCAAGGGCCGCACGTCCACCGAACGCGCTTCGAGTTCGCGCCGGACGGAGGCGAGCTGCGCGGCCGGTCCGGCCAGCACCAGATGACCGGGCGCGTTGACCGCCGCGACGACGACCTCGGGCCGCTGGAGCGCGATCGCCCGGACGACCTCCGCGTCGCCGAGGCAGGAGAGCATCCCGCCGCTCCCGCTTTGCGCCTCCATGTACTGCGCGCGCAAGGCGACGAGGGCGAGCACGTCGTCGAACTGGACCGCGCCGGAAACACACGCGGCGCTGTAGGCCCCGACGCTGTGTCCCAGCACAGCCTCCGGGCGCACTCCGGCGGACATCCACAGCCGGGCGAGCGCGACCTCCAACGCGACGAGAGCCGGTTGGCAGTACCGCGTCCGCGTCAGCCGGTCCTCGTCCGGCTCGGAGAACAGCAGTTCCGGGAGCGGGCAGCCGAGCAACGGCCGCAGCACCAGGTCCGCCTGGTCGATGGTCTCGCGGAACAACGGATGTGCCTGGTAAAGCTCGCGTCCCATTCCGGCGTACTGCGCTCCCTGCCCGCTGAACACGAACGCGACTTTCCGGCGCTCGGCCCGGTCGACATCCCGCACCACCGCGGTCGAGGGGGTGTTCGCGGCGAGGGCGGCCAGCGCGGCGTCGAGGTCTTCCGCGGCGGATCCGACTGCCGCACCGCGATAGCGCAACCACGCGCGTCCGGTGTTCGCGGCGCGGCACAGGTCGCCCAGCTCGGTCTCCGGGTTCGCTGCCAGGTACCGGCGGTAGTCGCCGGCCAGCGTCCGCAGCGCGGTGGGCGTGTGCCCGGAGAGGCACAGCACGTGCGCGGCCCGTTCCGGAGCCGGGTCGGCGGGTTCTCCCCGCGGGGCTTGTTCGAGGACCACGTGGGCGTTCGCGCCGCCGAATCCGAACGAGCTGACCGCGGCCCGGGCGGGGCCGCGGTTGAGCAGCTCGGTCCGCTCGGTGGACACGGTCAGTCCCGAACCGGCCCAGGCCAGCCGGGTGCTGGGGGTTTTCAGGTGCAGCTGCGGCGGCACCTCGCCGTGGTGCACGACCAGGGCGGCCTTGATCAAGCCGGCCACGCCCGCGGCGGCCTCCAGATGCCCGATGTTGGCTTTGACCGAGCCGACCAGGCAGGGCTTGTCCTCGGCGCGGCCGGTTCCGTAGACCGCGGCCAGCGTCTCCCATTCGACCAGATCCCCGAGTTTCGTCGCGGTGCCGTGTGCTTCGACGTAGTCGATCTCCTCGGCCGAGACTCCCGCCTTGTCCAGCGCGCGCCGGATCACCTGCCGTTGCGCGAGACCGCTCGGCGCGGTGAGCCCGTTGGTGCGGCCCCCGTGCGCGACGGCGGATCCGTTGATCGTCGCGTACACGCGGTCGCCGTCCGCTATCGCCTGCGACAACGGTTTCAAGCACACGAGCCCGGCGCCCTCGCCGCGGACGTAGCCCTCGGCGTCGTCGTCGAACACCCGGCAACGGCCTTGCGGGGCAAGCATTTGCCCCTGCGCGAAGGCGATCGACGGCATCGGGGAGAGCATGAGGTTGACGCCGCCCGCGAGCGCGAGACCGCATTCGCGCTCGCGCAGGCTTCGGCAGGCCAGATGCACCGCGACCAGCGACGAGGAGCAGGCGGTGTCGAGGGCCAGGCTGGGGCCTCGCAGGTCGAGCAGATAGGACAGCCGGTTGGCCGCGATCGCGTGCGCGTTGCCGGTCGCGGTGTACAGATCGGGAGCGTCCGGCCGGGCCGAACGCAGCGTCGCGTAATCGTTGCTGCTGATGCCGACGAACACCCCGACGTCGCGGCCGGCCAGGCTGGTCGGAGCGATGCCCGCGTCCTCGACGCACTGCCACGCGATCTCGAGCAGCAGGCGCTGCTGAGGGTCCATCTGCTGCGCTTCGCGGGCGGAAATGCCGAAAAACCGGGCGTCGAACTGGTCCGCGCCGTCGATGAACCCGCCGAAACCGGGGGCCGGGCACGACTCCGCGTCCCAGCGCTGCGCGGGCACTTCGGTGACGGCGTCCCGCCCGTCCAGCAGCAGTTTCCAGTAGGACCGCGCGTCGGCCGCGCCGGGCAGCTTGCAGCCGATCCCCACGATCGCGACCGGTTCCTCGCCGCGAGGATCCGCCGCGCGCTCCGGCGGCGCCGCCGGAGCCGGGCGGCCGAGCCGCTGCGCCAGCTCCCGGATCGTCGGATGGTCGAACACCGTGCCCGGCGTCACCTCGCAGCCGAGCCACGAGCCCAGCTCGTCGACGAGCGCGACCAGCTGCTGCGAGCCCACCCCGAGTTCGGCCAGCGGCAGCGCCGGGTCGATCGCCGCCGCCGGGAGGCCGAGCTGGTCGCCGATCCGCGCTCGCAGCCACTGCTGGAGTTCGGCCGGGGTCGCGCCGGCGCGCTGCTGCCGCCGACGGCACAAGGCGAGCAGAGTGTCCGTCCGGGGATCGACCAGGAGCGGCCCGATCGGCACGGCGATGCCCCATCGCGTTTCGATGGTCCGGACCAGTTCGACGAGCTGGGGGTATTCGAGGCCGAGTTCGGCGAAGCCGCGGCCCGCTACGTCGGTTCGGCCCGCCGCCTCGGCGAGCGCTTGGAGAACGGCCGGCGGGGCCGGCGGGACCGCGTCGGCGCGCGGGGCGGAAGTCCGCGTCACGCTCGCCGCCGAGACGGCCAGGCCGAAGCTCCGGAACGCCCGGCCGCACGCCTGTCTTCGCAGTTTCCCGCTCGTCGTCTTCAGCAGGCCGCCGGGCCGGAGCACGACGACGGCGTGCGGGGAAACCGCGTGTTCGGCTCCGATGCGAGAGCGGACCGTCGCGAGCAGACTGTCCAAGTCGTCGCCCGGCCGTCCGGCTGCTTCGAGGGCCACGACCATCTGCTCCGCGCCGTCGATCTCGGCGGAGAACGCCGCGACGCTGTTCGCTCTCGCCGCGCCGACCGCGTTCTCCACGGTCAGCTCGATGTCCTGCGGATAGTGGTTGGTCCCTTGCACGACCATGACGTCCTTGGCCCGGCCCACGACGAACAGTTCGTCCTGGTGCTGGAAGCCGAGATCTCCCGTGCGCAGGAAGGAAGCGCCCGGCTCGTCCGCGACGGCGGCCGCGAAGACCCGGGCGTTCTCCTCGTCCTTGCCCCAATATCCTCTCGCCACGCTCGGCCCGGCGACCCAGATTTCCCCTACCCGACCGGAAACCACCCGCTTCCGGGTTTCCGGGTCGACGATCGCGACAGTGACCCCGTCCGCGGCCGGACCGCACCCGACGAGCCGGGCAGTGCGGCCGGAGCGGCCGGTCGGCGGCGCGGGATTTCCCTCGGCCACCGTGCTCGCGTCGAAGGCGCGCCGCACCGGCTCCGCCGCCGAATCGGTGGCGGTCACCATCAGGGTCGCCTCGGCGAGGCCGTAACACGGAGAGAACGCGCGCCGGTCGAAACCGCACGGCGCGAAAAACTCGGCGAACCGTTCCAGAGTCTCGGATCGGATCGGTTCCGCGCCGTTGACGGCCACCCGCCACCGCGAAAGGTCGAGGGTGTCCCGCTGCTGCTCGGTGATCTTGCGCAAGCAGTGCTCGTAGCCGAAATTGGGGCCGCCCGAGGTGGTGGCTCCGGTCGCGGACAGCGTTTCCAGCCACAGCATCGGCCGCCGGGCGAACGCCAGCGGCGGCAGGAAATGCAGCGGTATCCCGGCGTAGAGGGCGGTCAGCACGCATCCGATGAGGCCGAGATCGTGATAGAGCGGGAGCCACGAGACGATCGCCGAGTTCTCGTCGTGCCCGAGCCGGCGATGGATCGCGGCGAGGTTGTGCAGCACGTTGCCGTTGCTGACCATGACGCCCTTCGGCGCCGCGGTCGAACCCGACGTGTACTGCAGGAAAGCGAGCGAATCCGCGCCGGTTCCCGGATCGTCCCAGTCCCCGGCGAGCGCGGGGTCCACCTCGTCGGCGACCAGCCACCGGAGCGCGCCGAGTCCCGGTGCGGCATCGCGATTTCCGTTGCGCTGGACCAGATCCGCGGTCGTCAGCGCGTGCGTTGCCGAGCAGTCCGCGGCCATCAGCGCCAGCCGCCGCAGCGAATGGGCGGACCGGGCGGTGTCCGGCGGATACGCCGGCACCGCGATCGCACCCGCGTACTGGCAGCCGAGAAAACTGCCGACGTAGTCCAGTCCCGGCCGGTGCACCAGCAGCACCGGCTTGCCGCGCAATCCCTCCTGCCGCAGGCGAACCGCGACCGCGCGCGCGTACCGGTCGAGTTGCCGGTACGTCCACGCTTCGCTCGCGTCCGAACCGGTGACGAACCGGTAGGCGAGTTCGTCCGGTCCGCGCGCGAACCGGTCTCGCAGCAAAGCCGCCAGCGTCGCGGGCGAACCCGGACGCGCTTCGGTCGTCCTCGAATCCCGGCCCATGGCCGCTACCTCCCCCAAGGCGATCTGGACAAGCGGCGGCGAAAACGGGCGGGCGAGCCCGCGGACCGGCCCGCCGCACCGCGGGGCGGACCCCGCACACCATCCGGCTCCGTTGCGGAAAAGCTATCCCGGACGGCTCACCGCGACGAATTCGGCAATAGTGGCGGCAGCGCTGTCACGAATGCACTCGGACAAGGCCACCCCCTTGAGTGGAACGGAACCGCGATCCGGCGCCGGCCGGGCGGATTCCCGTCACGCTAAGTCTCGTTCACCTGCCCGACAAGCCGAATTCGCCGCAGTTCACTCGAACAGTCCAGCACCGCGAAAACCCGTGGTGCGAACAGCCGGAAACGTTTCGCCCGAACGGTCGCGAAGCATGCGCTCGGTCAGCGGTCGCCGATTACCTGGCGTTCCTCTTCGAATCCCCTCCGGCAGCAGCTCGAAGGTCCACAGAGGACACCCGACCGCCGGGATTGTCGTTGAAGGACAATGGCGACAAAACACCTGCGCAGCCAATCTTCACCTGACCGGGCCGCACGCGTGTTACCTTCGCTCGATGGGCGAATATCAGCGCGCGCTCGTCACCGGAGCGTCCGCGGGAATCGGCGAGAGCTTCGCCGAGAAACTTGCGTCACGTGGATGTTCCCTCGTTTTAGTGGCCCGGCGCGGCGCCTTGCTGGAAGCCGTCGCCGAGCGCATCCGGGAGCGCCACCGGGTCGAGGTCGAAGTCCTGGTCGCCGACCTCGCCGATCCCGCCCGGCTCGAACTCGTGGAGAACCGGCTGGCCGACGACCGCAACCCGGTCGATCTCCTGGTCAACAACGCGGGCGTCGGCGAGACCGAGCCGTTCGCCGACTGCCCGGTCGACAGCGAGCAGCGGACCTTGCTGGTCAACGCGCTCGCGCCGACCCGGCTGTGCCACGCGGCGCTCGCGTCGATGACGAAACGCGACCGGGGCGGGATACTCAACATCTCCTCGCTGGCGGGCCAGCTCCCGGCTTTCCGCAACAGCGCGACTTACGGCGCGACCAAAGCGTATCTCTGCTCGCTCAGCGAAAGCATCCGGCTCGAATTGAAGGCGAGGAATTCCCGGGTCGCGGTCACCGTGGTGTGTCCCGGCTATGTGCCGACCGACCTGACCGCCGGGATAACCTTGCCGAGAATCGCGTGGGTGAGCCGGGAAAAGGTGGTCCGGGATTCGCTGCGCGGACTGTCCCGGAACAAACCGCTGGTGATCCCGGGAACCCTTTACAAGCTGGCGGCCATCGGCTCCCGGACCCTGCCCCGGGCACTCGTCCGGCCGTTCGCCGCGGATTCCCCGAAAGACGCCGATGCGGTATCGAAGACCAGCCGAGGGTGACCGCCCGCGCGGGGAGCCCATGAATTCCGCGCGGCGGCGCTGCACCCTGATCGCGGTGTCGCTCGCGACCTTCATGGCCTACCTCGACAACAACATCGTCAACGTGGCGCTGCCGTCGATCCAGGAAGACCTCCGGTTTTCCGCGTCCGGCCTGGAATGGGTGGTCAGCGCCTACATCCTGGTTTTCGGAACCTTCCTGCTCTTCGGCGGACGGCTGGGCGACATCCACGGCTGGCGGCCGCTGTTCCTGATCGGCCTCGGCCTCTTCACCGTGTCTTCGCTCGTGGCCGGCCTGGCCGCCAGCCCGGGAATGCTGGTGGCCGGACGAGCTTGCCAGGGCCTGGGCGCCGCCGCGGTCACGCCGACGACCCTGGCGATCATCTCGGCCGCGTACCCGGACGAACGCCAGCGGGCCAACGCGGTCGGCGTGTGGAACGCCGTCGGGGCCCTCGCGCTCGCGGTCGGCCCGCTGCTCGGCGGAGTGCTCAGCCAGCACCTCTCCTGGGGCTGGATCTTCTTCGTCAACGTCCCGGTCGGCGTCGCCACGCTCGCCCTCGGCGCTTGGGCGATCCGCCTGCCGAAGCCGGCCGGGCGGAAACCGCCGCTGGACGTCGCCGGAACGCTCGCGTCCGGCGGCGCGTTGTTCGCATTGACGTTCTCTCTGATCGAAGGACACGATTCCGGCTGGGGCTCCCCGGCGATCGTCGGCGGATTCGTCGCGGCCGCGCTGCTGGCCGCGGTCTTCGCCGTGGTCGAAACCCGGGTCGCGCATCCGATGCTGAACATCGGCCTGCTGGGAGAACGGGTTTTCGGCGGCGGCGTCGCCACGATGTTCATCTGGGCTTTCGGATTGTTCGGGATTTTCTTCTTCACTTCCCTGTACCTGCAAGACGTCCTGCGGTTTTCGCCGACCGAGGCCGGGCTCGCCTTCGTGCCGATGGCCGTGCTCATGATCGCCGGCTCGGTGCTCAGCGGCTGGGCGGCCGCGCGGTTCGGCGCGCACCGCTCGGTGTCGGGCGCGATGGCGCTGATCGCCGCCGGCATCGCGGGCGCCGCACTGCTCGACGCGAACGCGACCTTCGCCGAGGTGATGCCGCCGTTGCTGGTCATCGGCATCGGCGGAGGATTCACCACCTCGCTGACCGCGACCGTGCTCGCCGCCATGCCCGGCCGCCAGGCCGGAGTGGCCACGGCCGTCTTCAGCACCGTCCGCCAGATCGGCGGATTGCTGGGCGTCACCGTCATCGGAGCCGTGCTCACCGCGCGGCAAACGGCGGAAGCGCACCGCGGAGCCCTGTTCCGCGAAGCGTTCCTCAGCGGTTACCACCAAGCGTTGCTCGTGGCGGCCGTTCTGGTGGCAGTGGGCGCGGTTATCGCCAACTTCGCTTTGCGCGCCCGGCTTCCGGAAAACGATCCTCGGCAATTCAGCACCGAGGACTGAGGGGAATCCGCGCCGGAGCACGAGCACCCCGCTATTGGCCGTCCGCCAGTCCCGGCCGGAGCCCTTCGCGGTGACCCGTTCGCCCTGGTCACCGGCTTCTTCCGGGAAGTTTCCGAGAAACTTCGGCCGAGGACGGTCCCTGCCCGGCGGTCGCGGTGGTTCTCCCGGTGACACTGTCCGAAGGGAGACCCCGGTGCCGATCGACCACCTTGAGACCGACTATGTGCGCATTCCCCGGCCGCGTAGCATCGCCCGGATGCTGCTCGATTTCCTGCGGGTCCGCGCGGACGTCGCGGCGCGCGCGATACGGGGCGAGACGATCGTTTCGGTCACCGAGACCTTGAGCGCCTCGGGGTGCTCGGGCCGGATCGCGAGCCGGGAGCCGGGAGGCGAGTGGTCGGTGACGGTCGTCCCGGCCGCGGCGGGCGGGCTGCCCGAAGCGCGGTGACCGACGGCCCCGATCCGCTGCGGGTGTTCTACGAGCGGCACCAGCACCGGGTCCTCAGGTATCTGCGCCGGATGCTGCCCTCGGCCGAGGCGGCCGAGGACGTCGCCCAGGAGGTCTTCCGGGTGCTGTGCGCGAAATGGCTGCAGGAGGACGGGGAGATGCACGAGCCGGAGAACTTCCTGTTCCAGCTCGCGCACCACCGGATGTGCAACTGGCTGCGGCAGCACTCCCGGCGCCGCGAGCAGATCACCGACTTCCTGTACCCGGGCAAGGAAACGGCCGAGGCGCTGGTCCGGCACTCCGGCGAGTTCGCCGACCGGACGGCGAGCGTCGTCGACCTGGCCCGCGCGCTCGCCGCGCTGCCCGTCCGCCAGCGCCAGGTGGTGGTCTTGCGGTTCTACGCCGGGCTGACCCTCGAGGAGGCGGCAGCGGTGATGTGCATGTCGCCGTCGGGGGCGAAAAAGGCGACCGCGGCGGGCATCGAGACGCTGCAGAAATCACCCCTGCTGACCGGTTACCCCCGGACGGAGGTGCGCGAGTGATGACCAGCCCCGACGGCACTCCCCCCGCCCTGGACTACGCCGCGGTCCTCGCCTCGGTCGCCTCGGCCGGCGACGGCGAACGCGCCCGCTTGCAGGCGATCGCCGACGAGTCCGAACTCGCGCACGACGCCTACACCCTCGGCGTCGACCATTTGCAGCGCGAAGACTTCCCCGCCGCGTTGCGCCGGCTGCGGATCGCCCTGCGGCACGGCCGCGACGACGTCCTGCCGCTGGTGGAGCACTGCGAGCGGCGCATCGCCGAAGACGAACGCACCGCGGCGGCCGTCCAGGCGCCGCACGAGGAACCACAGGTCGCCGCGGCACCGGCGGTTCCGCACCGCCTTCCCGCGCGGACGACCGGGCCGGGAAGCGTTTCGGCCGACTCGCTCCGAGCCGGGGTCGCGCTCCAGGACTCGCACACGAGCCTCGCCTACGGAGCCGTCTCCTCGGTGCCGGGCACGCTGTTCGCGCTCGCCCTCACCGGCGGCTACGCGAGGGGGCCCGGGGAAAACCACCGGATCCTGTTCGGCCGCAACCGGCCCGAGGTGCACGTCTGCATCGGCGAGGACGACCCGCGGGTCAGCAGGCAGCAAGGCATCCTGGAGCACCACGCCGGCCGGTGGTTCGTGCGGAACACCGGCCGGGTCCCGCTGCGGGTGGGCGAGCTGCTGCTGTTCCCGGACGAGGACCCCCTGCCGCTCGGGAACGGCTTCACCCAGGTGTTCGTCCAGACTCCGCGGCGGCTGCACCTGATCGAGGTCTACGTCACCGGCCCGGGGAACGAACGGCCCGCCCCCCGGCACGAGGAACCGACCCAGGCGCCGAAGCGCTGGGCGCTCTCCCCCGCGGAGCGGCTGGCCCTGGTCGTGCTCGCGCAGCGCTATCTGGCGTCCGAATCGCAACCGCGACCGCTGACCATGCGCGCGGCCGCGGGTCAGCTCGCCGAACTGCAGCCGGAGGAGCGGTGGACGCCCAAGAAGGTCGAGCACCTGGTCACCGGCGTCCGGACCCGGCTGGCCCGTTCCGGCGTGGAGCGGCTGACCCGCGAGGAGGTCGGCGACCCGGTGGGCAACACCCTCAACCACAACCTGATCCAGGAGCTGATGATGTCGACCACCCTCATTCCCCGGGACCTCGCGTTGCTGGAGGACGGCTGCCTCAGCCCGGACCCCCGCTGACCGGCGGCGGCGCGGTCACAGCAGGGTCCCCAGCGGGCCCAGGTCGAGGTTCAGGTCCGCCGCGGAAAGCCCGTACCGGTCGCGGAGTTCGGTGAGCCGGTCTTCGAGCAGCATCAGGGTGAGCCCGAGCCGTTCCTCCTGCGCCTCGGTCAGCCCGCCCTCCTCGACGCGGCGCAGGGCCTGGCGTTCCATCAGCTGCCGGAGCAGTTCGACGACGGTCAGGACCAGCTTCATCAGGTCGCGTTCGACCGTGTCCGCGTCGGTTTCGAGGCGGGTGGGCAGCACGCCGGCCGCTGCTCCGAGAAGGCGTTCGGCCTCGTTCATCGTGGCTCCTTTCCCCAGGGCGCCGGGCGGTCTTCGCGGACCGAGGTGATCAGGGCGCGCAGGGAAATGTGCACCAGGTCGACCTCGGCGACCGACAGCACGAGGTCGCCGGTCAGCACCACGCCGCCGGCGAGCAGCCGGTCCAGCAGGTCGACCAGGGCGAGCCGGTCGGTTTCCTCCGCCGCGGCCGTCACGAGGTCCCCGCGAAGGAGTACGGCGCCCACGGGCCGGTGACCTCGACCTCGATGCCGGCGACGTCCGATCGCCGCAGGTCCGCGAGCCGGGCCAGGAACCGGTCCCGGCCGGTGTCGGGCACCAGGCAGGCCAGGTTGAGGATGTTGCGGTCGGCGCGGCCGGTCAGGGCGGGATCCTGGGTGCGGTGCCGGTGGACGTCCGCGGACAGCTGCGCGAGTTCCTTTTCGATGCGCTCGGCGACCTCGGCCGCTTCGGTGGCCCGGGCTTCTCGCGTCTGGCGTTGGCGAAGCCGCTGGCGCAAATAGGAACGTCCGTCCGCGGGCGCCTCGGCGGGAGTTTCCGGCGCCGGGGAACCGCCGAGCGAGGCGAAGACTTTGACCCCCCATTCGGCATGGCCCCGGACCCGGCGCAACGCCTCCGCGAACGACGCGGAATGCTCGGCGAGCATTTCCCGCACCCGCTGCTCGTCCCGGTAGATCGTCGCCATCCGCAGCGGAAGCACGCCGGTCCGGCGGCTCGCCTCGGCCACGACGGCGTGGTGCGCGCGGGCGATTTCCTCCAGCCACGGAAGGCTTTCCAGATTCTCCCGCAGCGCGGTTTCGGCGAACTCCTCGTCCGGGACCGGGCTGGCCAGCGCGGTCAGCCCGGTCCCGGAAATGGCGGAGACGGGAGAGCCGCGCAGCCCGGAAATGCCTTCCGCCGGGTTTTCCGCCGCGAATTCGGCGACCGCGTAGCAATACCAGCTCACTGTTCCGCTCGCTCTCCCCGCGCGAGTGCGAGTTGCGCGCGCAGTCGTTCGTTCTCCTCCAGCAGATTCTCGCGCCGCGTGCCGGACGACAGGGACGGATCGTGCTCCCACCAGTCGATGCCCATTTCCTTGGCGCGCTCGACCGACGCGACCAGCAACCGGACCTTGACGGTCAGCAGCTCGATGTCGAGCAGGTTGACCTGGATGTCCCCGGCGATCACGATGCCCTTGTCCAGCACCCGTTCCAGGATGTCGGCGAGGTTCGCGCCGCCGCCGGAGCCCGCCGGGCGGGACACTCCGGCCGGCCTCCCGGCGGACAGGCTGGACTCGCTCATCTGCTGCCTCCTCGTCACCGGGCCGCGACGGCCCGGCGGCTCCGCGGACGTTCGTCCTCGGGCTCGTCGTCGTCCTCTTCGTCCTCTTCTTCCTCGTCGAAGTCCTCGTCCTCGTCTTCCTCGGGAAGCTCCTCGTCTTCGGGCTCTTCGTTCTCGGGCTCGTCGTTTTCGGGCTCGGGCCCGTCCTCGTCTTCGCGCACCTGCTCCGGGGTGCGCACGACCTCGCCGTCGCGGATCTCGCCGCGCCAGCCGTCGCCCGACGCCTCGCCCGCCATCGTGACGAACCGGCGGAAGTGCTTGAGGTCCAGCCGCGCCCGGCGGCCCTGCGCCCGCCAGATGTTGCCGGTCTTTTCGAACAGCCCGGCCGGGTAGTACTCGATGACCAGCAGGACCTTCGTCAGGTTCGGGGCGAGTTCGTGGAAGGTCGCCACGCCTTTGATCGTGCCCTTCGCCCCGTCGGTGGTCCACGCGATCCTTTCGTCCGGGATCTGCTCGGTGACCGTGGCCTTCATCGACCGGTTCGACCAGAAGATCTTGAACCGCCACTGCGAGGTCGTGTCGCCGGTCTGCTCCGCGCTGACGACGCCCTTGGCGAAACTGCTGAACTTCTGGAATTCGGTCCACTGGTCGTAGGCCTCGCGGACCGGCACGCCGACGTCGATGTCCTCGACGATGTTGATGATCTTCTTGCCGCCGGAACCACGTTTGCCGAACAGGCCGGACACGGAGTTCTTGATCGCTTTTCCGCCCGCCTCGACCGCCGCCCGGACCGGAGACTTCCCTTCGGCGATCTTTTCGCCCGCGCTGAACAATCCCTTCAGCGAGCCGCTGCCGCCCGCGTCGGCCAGCCGCCGGGACGCTTCCCCGAGTTTGGAACCCGCCGAGGCCATCATCTGCTCGGCTTTCGCCTGCGCGTACTCCTCGCCGGCGTGCAGCAGCTGCTCCGCCGCGGGATTGCGCGAAGCCAGTTCCCTAAGTTTCGCCAGGGGGCCGATTTCGTCGCTGTCAGAACGGATTTCAGCCACGGTTCACCCCCGCCGCGCCGGAGGAACGCTTCTGCGTACGGCCTCCCGAGGAGGCCCGTTTCCGCGTCGTTGAGCTGCCGGAGGTCTTGCGCGCGGGCTTGCGCTCCCCTTGCGAAGTGCTGCGCGGCTTCTTGCGCGCGCGAGCCGGGGCGTCGCTTTCTTCCGCGCCGCTGTCCTCGGCGTCGTCGGGCTCGTCCGGTTCCTCATCGTCCTTTTCGGACTTCTGGCCGGTGACCGCCGACGGAAGACCAGCGGCCTTGTCCCGCAGGTGGCCGGTGTGCTCCTGCAGCGAACCGGCCAGCCGCCCCGCCTGGTGGGTCAGGATGTCCGCGGCCAGGGTCTTGCCCGCGCCCAGCACCTCGTCCCGCACCTGATCGCGGACCCCGGCCAGCTCGGGCGACGAGGCCAGCTCGCGCGTGACGTCCGACAGCAGCTTCTTCGGGTCCAGGTTCAGTTTCTTCCCGACGAGCCAGGCGCCCATGGTGATGGCGAGTTTCGCCTTTTTCCGTCTCCCGAGCACGTAACCGCCGACCACGGCGGCCGCGATCTTCATTCCCGGTGTCATCTGTTCGCTCCGTTCATCCGGCAGCCCCCCGGTCGAATTCTTCGAGCAGATCGAGTATTTCGTCTTCCCTGCGGTCGAACTCCTCCTCGCTGATGCCGCCGGCCACCAGTTCTTTCTCCAGGGCGGCCAGCTCCCGCTGCAGCTGCGCGATCTGCTCCTGTTCGGCGGCCTCGACGACGTGCCCGGTGACCCAGGCGACGGCCCGCACCGGCGCCAGCGGAAGCAGAAGCAGTTCGCCGAGCAGTCCCACTATTGGTCCTCGGCAAAGCTGTAGGGCGGCAACGGTCCCTGTGCGCGGACCTCCGCCACTTCTTCGACCAGGGTCGTGAGCCGCTGCACGGCGTCCTGGAATTCGGTCAGTTTCTCCTTGGGCACCAGGAATGAGCAGTTGAAGAAACACCCGTCGACCCGCGGGCCCGGGGAATGCTCGGCCGCCAGCGGAAGCAGGTAGCCGAGAATCGCGTCGGCGTCCTCGCGCTCGCGCTGCTCCAGCCGACCGGCGACCAGTTCGCCGAACCGGACCTGTTCCGCCTGCCCCCGGCCGGCGTCCTCGCGCAAGGTGACGGCCAAATTCCGGATTTCCTCGTCTCCCGCGAGAATCTGCCCCAGCACGACGTCTTCCCGGTGCGAGGCTTTGACGTTCATCTCCACGTGCCCGCGAACGCGTTGCAGAACAGCGGTGTAGACATCGGCTTTGGCCGCGATCTCTTCCGCCACCGCGGTATCGTCCTCCGCGACGACACCGAACCGCATCGGCAAGGTCGGGCCTTCTTCGCACAATGCCTGCAGAATCTCCTGGTGGGCAAGCAGATCCCGGCGTTTCGCCCGCAGTTCGCCGTCGACGTCGCCGACCACGGCGCGGAGCTTGTCCCCGGCGGGGAGCACCCGCGCGGGCGCCGCCGACGGTCCGACGCCGCGCAGCCCGCTCACCTCGGCGGGATGGTCGGCGAACGTGATGCCGTAAAGGTAAGTGCTCATTCGCTCGACCTCGCGGTGCTGCGGCGGCTGCGGCTGCGCGGCTTTTCCTCAGCCTCTTCGCCGTCCTTGTCGCTGGACTTCTGGAACTGCTCGGCGAACGTCTCGACCGCACCGGTCAGCGCGCCTTTGGACTTCCCTTTGGCGCCTTTCTCGGTCACCTCGCCCAGCAGGTCGGGCAGCGTCGTGGCGCTCGAAGCCCGGGTGAGGTCCAGCCGGTTGCACGCCTCGGCGAACCGCAGGTAAGTGTCCACGCTGGCCACCACGATCCGCGCGTCCACGGTGAGCAGTTCGATGCCCACCAGCGAAACCCGGACGAACGCGTCGATCACCAGTCCCTTGTCCAGGATCAGTTCGAGAATGTCGTACAGGTTGCCGGTGCCCGGCCCGCGTTGCAGCTGACCGTTCGCACCGGACCGTCCCGTCGCCATGGTCATGAAATCGCCTTCCCTTCCTACGCGTCGACCTGGCCGCGCGCGTACCGCCGGACCTGCTCGTAGCCGAGGAAGCCGCCCTGTGCGTCGACCCGCACGCAGTACGTGGCCATCAGGCTGGTGGTGTCCGGAACCCGTTCCAGCTCAAGCACTTCCACCAGCAGCTTCCATCCGTCGCCGTCCTTGGTGAACGCCGACACGGACTCGATGTCCTTTTCGGTCAGCTCTTCGAACACCGCGCGCGCCTCGCGCATCAGCCCGGCGGGCGATCGGCTCTCGTCAGCCATCGCGCCTCCGGCCGTCGTCGCGTCCGCTCTCTTCAGGCCGAGGAAACATGTGGGGTCGGCTACCCGGGCCGCACCGGCCAAAACTGGCTACTCGTCAGGAAAATCGAAAATTGCGCCGAACAGCGCAATGCCGCCCCGCCAGACAGCGCAGGCGGCGAACCCTCAGTAGCCGACCGCTCGCGAAGCGCTTCGCCCCCAACGGAAGCGTCGTCCGTCCATTGAGGACTCAAGCGTCCTCAGTGGACGAATCACCAGCGCCACCGCATTCCGTGAATTCCCGGCCCCTGCCCGGTCCGGATCACGTGCGCCGGCACCCCGGGCCGCACCCGCGCCTCGGCGGTCTCCAGCTCGGGCCCGGTCGGCGATTCCTGCCGGTACGACACGCATTCCGCGGGCATCGCGGCCGGATCGAAGCGCACTTCCAGCAGGTGTTCCGCGATCGGCAGCCGGAAGCGCCGGTCGTAGCGCGAATCGGGCTCCTCGTCGCGGAACGCGAACCGGTACTCCACGATCCCCGTCTCGCCGGGAGCCAGGGGATGGTCCAGCACCAGCTCCGTCACCGAAAACGCCTGCTCCGGCGCCGTCCGCACGCAGCCGGGCCGGCAATAGCGCGCCGACACCAGTTCCGGCGACCGCCCCGGGGTGAACCCCCGCAGGGCCACGATGCGCACGAACGCCGGTTCGTCCAGCGCCCGCAGCACTTCCCGCACCCGCAGGCTGCGCATCCGTCCTCCGGCGTCGACGTGCAGAGTCTCGTGCACGCTGACCGATTCCGGCGAAGAGTCCTCGAACGAGTTCAGCACCATCGGCAGCAGGCTGCGGTTCTCCCACAACCGGTCCCAGCGCGCCGCGCGCGGGACTGGAGCGCTGGTGCGCGGCAGGTCAAGCAGCGCCCGCAGCGCGCCCGGCGGCACGTCCAGCACCGGTTCCAGCAAAGCCAGCGCCCGCAACGATTCCGGCCGTTCCGGACGGCTGCGGCCGGTGCGCCACGAGCTGAGCGTGGTCGTGCTGACCGGCACGCCGGAGGCCGCGAGCCGTTCGCGCAGCCGTGCCAGGCCGAGGCCGCTGCGCTCGATCGCGAGCGTGAGGGCGCGCTCGAAGGGCCCTTCGGCCAGCGCCTGGGCCAGCCGCTCCCCGCCCGGAGCCGGGGCGAACAACCGCATTGCGCTCTCCTGGGAAAAACGGACCGGTCTCGTCGGATTCTCGGCACCCGTTCACCGGTTGGCAACCCGCCGAAAGTCGCGTCGGCGCCGCTTGCCCGCTACGGGCGGTTCGGCGGATTCCGCCGCCCGGCCGCGCTGCTTACGTTCGAAAACGTCCCCATCGACACCACTTCCCCAAGGAGCGACATGCGCGCACTCACCCGGGCCCTCGCCGTGCTGACCGGTTCCTGCGCGGTGCTCGGCGCGTTCGCCGTGCCCCCCGCGTCCGCGAGCCCCTCGGCCCCCGAGGCCCAGCCTTCGATCATCGGCGGCAGCACCGCGCAGAACCCCGGCTACATCACGCGGTTCAACGGGCACGCGAACGGCTACACCTTCTTCTGCACCAGCACGCTGATCGGCAGCCGCTGGGTCCTCACCGCGAAGCACTGCATGTACGACAACAACGGGCAGCGGCTGACCGACATCGACCTGTACATCGGCTCCAACAGCGCCAGCGGCGGCGTGCACGCCAAGGCCGCCTCCACCTATGTCTACTCAGGCGGCGACCTGGCGCTGATCGAGCTGAACACCGACGGCGGCAGCACGTTCGCCCGCCTCGCCAGCAACTCCAACGACGCGCAGGAAGGAGACAGCGCGACTGTCTACGGCTGGGGTGCGACGCAGAGCACCGACGAGGGCCACCACCAGTCGAGCGTGCTGAAGAAGGCCGACGTCACCATCACGAACACCCAGGACAGCGACAACGCGGGCGGCCCCGCGATCACGGCGAGCACCCCGAACGGCGCGGTGGCCGGCGGCGACTCGGGCGGCCCGATGGTCGACAACGGCGTCCAGGTCGGCGTGTGCTCGACGAGCGACCGCTCCAGCGTCACGACCTACGGCAGCGTCGCCGCCGGGCGCGACTGGATCCAGCAGGTCTCCGGGGTCTGATCAAGCCGGCGGGTGCCGGAGGGGGGTAGTGCGCATCCCTCCGGCACTCAGCCTCAACCGAGCCTCTCCAACGCCTTCTCCGCCGACCCGGCGTCCTTCCCCATCTCCCGCCACGGATCTGCCTTGCGCGCCAGCCTCCGGTGCAGCTTCTCCGGCCCCCAGCCGTCCGGCTCGGCCTTGCCGAGTTCCGTCCAGTCCAGCGGGGTCGCCGAGGCTGCCCCGGGGCGGGCGCGCAGCGAGTACGGGGCCACGAAGGTCTGGGCGTAGCCGTTGCGGTTCGCATCGAGAAAAATCCGGTCGCCGCGCTGGTCTTTGCGCTGGGCGGTCGTCAGGCGGTCCGGGTCGGCGGAGGCGACGCGGTCCGCCAAGACGCGCGAGAGTTCCAGGACCACGTCCGTGGCCGCCGTGGCGTCGAGGGGGGCGACCACGTGGAAGCCGCGACCGCCGGTGGCCTGCAGATACGCGGCGAGACCGGCGTCGGCGCAGTGGTCCCGGACGCGGCGGGCCGCGGCGCGCAGGTCGGCGACGTCGGTGCCGTCCGGCGGGTCCAGGTCGAGCACCAGCAGGTCCGGCTTCTCCGGAGCGTCCACAGTGGACAGCCAGACGTGGAACTCCACGGTGCCCTGGCCGGCCAGATACAGCAGGGAATCCTCGTCGTCGCACACGACGTAGTCGTCAGTGCCGCCGTCCCGGCGCGGCACGCGTTCGGTGCGCAGCCACGACGGGAAGTGCTCGCCCGGATGCTTCTGGAACCAGCCCTGCGCCTCGATGCCGTCCGGATACCGCCGCAGCGTGAGCGGACGGCCGCGCAGATGGGGCAGCATCGCGGGCGCGACCGTGCGGTAATGCTCGGCGACATCGCCCTTGGTGAGTCCGTCGCCGGGATAGAAGACCTTGTCGGGACGGGAAATCTTCACGGCTGCTCCCGGATCACGTCGGCCGGCTTCTTGTCCTCGCGCAGGCCGGCGAACCTCGGATGGCGCAACCGGCCGTCGCGCGTCCATTCGGAAAACCCGATCTGGGCGACCAGTTCGGGCCGCACCCAGTGCGCCCCCGGCTCGCGCACCGGATCGGCGAACGGCGAGCGGCCGGTTTCGCGCCGGGTCAGCTCGGCGTGCAGCGAGGTCAGCAGCCGGCGGTCGAAGCCGGTGCCGACCTTGCCCGCGTACCGCAGCCGCTCCTTTTCGTGGTAGCCCAGCAACAACGCGCCGAAGCCGATCCGGCTGCCCCGCGGAGCGGTGAACCCGCCGATCACCATCTCCTGCCCCTGCTGGCATGTGAACTTCAGCCAGTCCGGCGAGCGGCCGTGGCGATACGGCGCGTCGGCGCGTTTCGCGATCACGCCCTCCCAGCCGCGACGGCACGCCTCCTCGAAGTACTTCTCCCCCTCGGTGTTGCGGTGCGAGGACAGGCGGAGCGGGTCTTTGAAAGCGAAGGCGGTGCGCAGGATCGACTTGCGTTCGCGCAGCGGGAGCGGCGTGGTGTCCTGCTCGTCGTAGTACAGCAGGTCGAAGAGGTAGTAATACACGCGCACGCCGGTCGCCCGGGCTCGCTCCGGATCGGTGAGGTGGATACGGGGCTGGAGCGCGGCGAAACTGGTCTGGTCGCCGTCGAACGCGACGATCTCTCCGTCCGCGACGAACCGCGGTCCGCCTTGCGCGGCAAGGGCTTCCACGATCTCCGGGTAGGCGTTGTCCATCGCCTTCTGGTTGCGGGAGTACAGCGCCGGGGTGCCGCCGTCGCGCACGCAGACCGCGCGCACCCCGTCGAGCTTGCGCTCGTAAATCCAGCCTTCGGCGGAAAACCGGCGGTCGGTGAGCGTGGCGAGGGTCGGCTCGCGCCAGCCGGGGCCGGTCATCCGAGGTCCTTCGAGGACATCCCACCACCTCCGCTCGCCCGGGTGCCCGCGCACCCGCGGCGCGAAACGTGATTGACGGCTCGCCGCCGGGGTAAGCGGACGGTTCCCGGCAGGCAGGAGCGACCCATGGCCCCCCTCGCGGACGACCTCGTCCTCGCGACCCGCACCGGCGACCTCGACGAGGTGGTCCGGCTGCTAGGCGAACTCGACGCCCTACCTGCGCGGCAGCGAGTGCTGCGCGGCCTGGTGCACCGCTGCGCCGAGGCGGTCCACGACCGGTTCGGCCCGCGGCCCGACAACGCGGTGTTCACCGCCGTCGCGGTGGGCGCGGACGCGGTAGCCGCCGACGTGGACGACCTCGCCCCCGGCGTGCGGGCGGCGTTGCGTGCGGTGCTGGCGGAGTTGAACGGCGACCTCGAGGCCCGCGAAGTACAGCTCAGCCTGGCCGCGCGGGAACCGCGGCTCACCGGGGTGGTGCACTGCCTGCTCTGGGCCGCCGACCTCCCGTGAACCCCGCGCTTCACCGCACGGTGAACCCGCCGTGCTCGCCGACGACCAGCACCCGGCCGTCCAGCTCGTCGGAACTCGCCTGATCGAGGAACACCCGGGCGCCGGTCTCGTCGTCGGTCAGCACCGTGTCCGTCTCCGTGGCCAGCGCGGACACCGAGGTCGCCAAGTCCGCGGAACCTTCGCGGGCAGTGATGCGCAGGCCGCCCTCCGGCGCGACGCCCTGTTCGGTCGCGAGGCGCTGGATGGTCCGGGCCGCGTCGGGATCGATTTTCAGCATGGCCTCCGGGTTACCCGCCCGGTCCGCGCCTACCCGGGCGGTCCGTTTACCGCGCCGGGCAGCGGGTAAGCGGATTCCCGACCCCGATTCCGAGCAGTCCTGAGATGTGAGCGCTCCGATGACCGGATTTTTCCCGCCCGGGCAGGGAAACAGCCCGTTCGACCAGTTCCTGGCGCAGTTCTTCGGCCAGGCCGCGCCCGGCCGCCGCGGCTATTCGGTCGACGTGTCGCGGCTGCTCAACGACCCGGCGCGCGGGCTCGTCGCCGAGGCGGCGGACCGCGCGGGCTCCTGGGGCGGGCGGCACGTCGACACCCAGCACCTGCTGTGGGCCGCGACCCGGCTGCCCGCCACCGCGCGGGCGCTGACCCGCGCCGGGGTCGATCCGGCCAAGGTCGCCGAGCGCATCGAACGCGACCACGCCGCGATCGGCGAGACCACCGCTTCCGCGCTGGCCCCGGGCGCGAAACGAACGCTGATCGACGCCCACCAGCTCGCCCGCGGCCTCGGCTCTCCCTTCATCGGCCCCGAGCACCTGCTCGCCGCGCTCGCCGCCAACGAGGAGTCCGAAGCGGGCCGCATCCTGCGCGAAGAGGGTGTCACCCTCGACCGCCTCCGGCAGGATTCCCCCGCGGACAGTCCGGCGGCGACCCCGCTGCAGGACACCCCGACGCTCGCGCAGTACGGCGAGGACCTCACCGCCCGCGCCCGCGAAGGCCGGATCGACCCGGTCATCGGCCGGGACGACGAGATCGAACAGACCGTCGAGGTGCTTTCCCGCCGCACGAAGAACAACCCCGTGCTGATCGGCGAGGCGGGCGTCGGCAAGACCGCGATCGTGGAGGGCCTCGCGCAGCGGCTCGCCGACGACGACGTGCCCGACCTCCTCAGCGGCCGCCACGTCGTGCAGCTCGACCTCACCGCGATGGTCGCCGGCACGCGCTACCGCGGCGATTTCGAGGAGCGGATGTCCGCGCTGCTCAAGGAGATCCGCGAGCACCGCGACCAGCTGATCGTGTTCGTCGACGAGCTGCACGCGATCGTCGGCACGGGCGCCAGCGAGGGCAGCGGCGGCCAGGGCGCGGGGAACATGCTGAAACCGGCGCTCGCCCGCGGCGAGCTGCACATCGTCGGCGCGACCACGCTCGACGAGTACCGCACCGGCATCGAACGCGATCCGGCGCTGGAACGCCGGTTCCAGCCGATCCTGGTGCCCGAGCCGACCGTCGAGGACGCCGTGTCGATCCTGCACGGCCTCCGCGACCGCTACGAGGCCCACCACCAGGTCCACTACACCGACGACGCGCTGCGAGCGGCCGTCGACCTGTCCGACCGCTACCTGACCGAGCGCTTCCTGCCGGACAAGGCGATCGACCTGATCGACCAGGCCGGAGCCCGCGTCCGGCTGCGCGCGCGGACCAAGCCCGACGGCCAGCGCGAACTGCAGAGCAGGCTCGACCAGCTGCTGCGCGAGAAGGACCAGGCGGTCGCCGAAGAGGACTTCGAACGCGCGTCCTCGCTCCGAGACGAGGTCGCCGAGCTGCGGGAACGCCTCGGACAACCCGTCGAGCGGCCGGGCGGCCCGGTCGAGGTCACCGACGCGGACATCGCCGAGGTCGTCTCGCGGCTCACCGGCGTGCCCGCCGCCCGGCTCACCGAAACCGAACGGGAACGCCTCCTCGGCTTGGAAGAGCACCTGCACGAGCGCGTGATCGGCCAGGACGACGCCGTGCGCGCGGTCGCCGAAGCGGTGCGGCGGTCCCGCGCCGGGCTCGCCGAGCCGGACCGGCCGTTCGGCAGCTTCCTGTTCCTCGGCCCCACCGGCGTCGGCAAGACCGAACTCGCGCGGGCGCTGGCCGAAGCCCTGTTCGGCGACCAGGACAGCATGGTCCGCATCGACATGAGCGAGTACTCCGAGCGCCACACCATCAGCAGGCTGATCGGCTCGCCGCCGGGATATGTCGGATACGAGGACGCCGGCCAGCTCACCGAGGCCGTGCGGCGCCGCCCGTACTCCGTGGTGCTGCTGGACGAGGTCGAAAAGGCGCATCCGGACCTGTTCAACGTGCTGCTGCAGGTCCTCGACGACGGCCGCCTCACCGACGGCCGCGGCCGCACGGTCAACTTCGCCAACACCGTGCTCATCATGACCAGCAACCTGGGCTCGGACCTGGTCGGCAGCTCGACGCACGGCGCGCTCGGCTTCGTCCAGCCCGCCGACGGCGACGGCGACCAGCTGCGCGAACGCCTGATGCGGCGGTTGCGCGAATCGTTCCGGCCGGAGTTCCTGAACCGGATCGACGAGATCGTCGTCTTCCGCCGCCTGGAAGCAGGCCAGCTCGACCGGATCACCGAACTGCTGCTGGAGCGCACGAAACGGCGGGCGCACGCCCAGGGCCTCACCGTCGAATTCACCCCGGAGGCGGTGCGGCGGATCAGCGAACTGGGCTACGAACCGCAGTTCGGCGCGCGGCCGCTGCGGCGGGCGATCCAGCGATACGTGGACAACCCGCTGTCGAGCAAGCTGCTGTCCGGCGACGTCGCGCCCGGCACCGTGGTGCGCGTGGACGCGGGCGGCGACGGCCTTCGCTTCGATCCGTCGGCGGCCGCCTGAGGTGCCGGCTCTCCCGGTTCTGTTCGGCGTCGCCGGACTCCTCGCGCTCGCCGCGGCGGTACTGCCGAAACTCGTCGCCGACCGGCCGTTCTCGACCCCTCTGGTGATGCTGCTCGCCGGCCTGCTGCTCGGCCTGCTGCCGCTGCCGTACCTCGGCGGCTGGGCCTCCCCCGCCGAGCACGAGGACGTAGTGGAATCCTTCACCCAGCTCGGCATCGTGCTCGCGCTCGCGGGCGCCGGCCTGTCCGTGGACCGGCCGTTCGGGCTGCGCGGATGGATGTCGCCGTGGCGGCTGCTGTTCGTCGCGATGCCGCTGTCGATCGCGGCGGTCGCGCTGCTCGGCTGGTGGTGGCTCGGGCTCGCCCCCGCCGCCGCGCTGCTGCTGGGTTCCGCGCTGTCCCCGACCGACCCGGTGCTGGCCGGCGACGTCGGAGTCCCCGACCCCGGCGCGGAGCCGGATCTGGCGCGGGACAACGAGATCCGCTTCACCCTGACCACCGAAGCAGGCCTCAACGACGGCCTCGCCATGCCGTTCGTCCTCGTCGCGCTGCTGCTGGCCGGCACGCCCGTGTCGATCGGCGCCGACGTCCTGCTGCCGCTGCCGATCGGCGTCGTGGCCGGGCTCGTCGTCGGCAGGCTGCTGGCGTGGGCGTTCTTCCGCATCCCGTCGTCGCGTTTCCGCCTGGCCGAATACTCCGACGGGCTGGTCCTGCTGGCATTGGCCTTCCTGCCGTTCGCGGTCGCGGAACTGCTGCACGGCAACGGTTTCCTCGCCGTGTTCACCGCCGCGGTGTGCGTGCGGACCAGCGAGCGCTCGCACGGCTACCACGAGGTCCTGCACACCTTCGGCCGCCAGCTCGAACGGCTTTTCGTCGCCATCACGCTGCTGGGGCTGGGTTTCGCTCTCGGGGACGGCCTGCTGCGCGGCGTCACGCTCCCCGAAATCCTGTTCGCGGCCGTCGCCGTGTTCGTCGTCCGGCCGCTCACGGGCATCGGCTCGCTCCTCCGCTCCCCGGCCCGCGGACGCGCCGCGCTGGCGATCGCGTTCTTCGGCGTGCGCGGGATCGGAACGCTCTACTACCTCGCCTACGGACTCCACCAGGCCGGCCTGCCCGGAGCCGGGCGGCTGTGGCGGGTGGGCGCGCTGGCCGTGGCGCTGTCCGTGCTGATCCACGGGATCCTGGCCGCGCCGGTCATGCGCCGGGTCGAGGAGCAGGGAGCGCACGTGCCCCGGCGCCTCCCCGGGGAATCGGGTCATTGAACGAGCGGTAATGCGAAAGAATATTCCGCCGGACTTTTCCCGCGCGTCACCACATCGGGCGGGAATGGGGCGGGAGAAACCGGGAATCCAGTGCGGTGAAACCGGACCCGGTTTCGCTCGAAGAGTCCAGAAAGGAAGTCCACTATGAACAGGACTGTGCGCCGGATGCTCGCCGCCGGAGCAATCGCCCTCCCGCTGACGCTGGGAGCCGCCGGAATCGCCTCGGCCGACACGTACGCCGACAGCACAGCGGCGGCGGGCCCGTACGGCGCCTTCCACAGCGCGACCTACGCCTCGACCCACGGTTCGGCTGACGGCGACGAGGACTACGGCCAAGGCTCCGCCGCGGTCTATTACGAGGAAAACGCCGCCGCGACCGAGGACGGCTCGAGCAGCGACTACACCTACGCCGATTCGGATCACCGCGGCGGCGTCCGCTACGTCCACGGCGAACACGCCGCCGGACCGGAGGGTGCGTATTCGTCCCACGTCAGCGCGAGCGCGGGCGGCGAGCACCATCACCACCATAGTCCCGGCCTGGTCGGAGACCGGGAACGGTAACCCCCCGCTCCGCGCCTGAGGCCGGCCGGCGGCGCCCCTCCCCGAAGGGGCGCCGCCGGATTCCCCCAGGCCGTTCCGGGAGCGAGCCCTGCGCCGTCCTCTCCTCGAGGGGCGGCGCAGGGCTTTTCGCCGTGGATTCTCATTGCCGGACAAGGAAAACCGCCAGCGCTCCCCCCATCGGGTTACGGAAATCCCGGTCAGGGAATCGCGACCCGACACGATGGTGGAACGAAGTGGAAACCGATTGCCTTCCGCCGCTAGGTTTCTCGACGCACCCGGGCGGACGGCACGCCCCGTTCGCCTGACGCGATCCTCACTTCCCCAAGGAGAACCACCCCATGCTGAAGAAAATCGGTTTCGCCGCGGGCGCGGTCGCGGCCGGCCTCCTGCTCGCCGGCGGGACCGCCTCGGCCGAGGACCCCGGCCCCCACGGCGGGGACGGCCAGGCCGGCCTCCTGAACCTGGACAACACCGACGTGCTGCACAACGTCAACGCCACCCTCGGCCTGTGCGGCAACGACGTGAACGTCCTCGGCGTCCAGGTCCCGGTCCGCCACTCGCTGAACGGCATCGGCATCCCGATCCTGTCGCCGGGCGGCAACACCGCGGCCGGCGAGACCCCGTACAACTGCGCCGCGGGCGCGGTCGTCGACGGCGGCAGCGTCCAGCACCACTGAGCCTTCGCGCCCCGGTCCGCCCGCGGAAGCGGCCCGGGGCGCGAAGTCCGGCGGTTCGCCGCACGCGTCGTGCGGCCCGCCCGGGCCGGGAACGTGTCCGACATTCCCGGGCCTGGCCCAGGGAGGCCGCGACGCGCGGCGACCCCGGCACGGCGGGGCCGGTGCGCACTTGCCCAGGGGCGCACCGGCCCCGCCCGGACCACGCGTTTCCGCTGTTTCCGGCCGCCGCGCCCAATCCGCGACGGCCGTTCCCTTTCTTCCCGCCGAAGCGCGGCGGGTTGTTGTCGGCAAGGAGTTTCACCAGTGATCAAGCAGCTCGGTTTCGTCGCCGCGGCCCTCGCCGCCGGGATGGCCATCGCCGGCGGGACGGCTTCCGCCTCCGGGGTCGCCGTGTCGGACCACCCGGGCGTCGACGACGGCCAGGCCGGTCTCGCCAACGTGCAGAACCTGGACGCGGTGCACAACCTGAACCTCGTCGGCGGGGTGTGCGACAACGACGTGAACGTGCTCGGCGTGCAGGTTCCGGTGCGCCACGTCGCGGACGGCGTCAACGTGCCGGTGCTCTCCCCCGGCGAGAACGAGGCCGAGGGCAAGACGCCGCACAACTGCGCCTCGGGCACCATCGTCGACGGCGGTTCGGCGCAAGGCCACTGACGGCCGCGTGACCGTGGCCGCCGCGGGGAGCACCTGCCCGCGGCGGCCGCTTCGCTGGCATGCCTGGCTCCGGCATCGTGCGCCGGGGCCTTTTCGTTGTGCGCACTGGAGGATTCGGTGAACCTGCCACCGGCAGAGGCGCGCGGCCGCCTGTCCGTCGGTGTCGAGTACGAGCCGTCGGCCGTGACGCTGACCGCCGCGGGCGAAGTGGACCGGCTCACCGCCCCGACGTGGCGGGAAGCGTGGGACGGCTTGCGGCACGCCGGAGTTTCCGCGCCGGTCGTGCTCGCGGACCTCACCCGCGTCACCTTTTTCGGCTCGAGCGGAACCCGCGTGCTGCGGGAAGTGCTGGAGGAAACCCGGAAACTCGGCCGGACGCTGACGGTCGCGGCGTCCCGCCCGGTGCGACGGTCGGCACAGATCGCCGGAATCGCCTCGCGGCTCACGCTGTGCGAGACGCTGGCCGAAGCACGCGCCCGCACCGGGGCGCCCCCGGCCGGAAAGCCGGGCAAAGACCCGGCAGACCTCGTCCGGTGCCTCCGCGCGGAAAACCAGCAGCTGCGCGAAGCACTGGAGAGCCGCGCGGTGCTGGAACAGGCCAAAGGCGTCGTGATGGCCCGGCAGCAGGTCTCGCCGGACGAGGCGTTCGAGCTGCTGCGCCAGCTTTCCCAGCACACCAACGTCAAGCTCCGGGAACTCGCCGCGCAAGTGGTCAAGTCCGCCGCCTGCGCCAAGGTGCCCCCGGCCTACGTCACCCGAGCCGCGGCACGCCGCCGGGGAAACTGACCGGCAGCCAATAGAAACCGCGAGCCTGGCGGCGGCCGTTGAAGCAGATGCCGCGCGATGCTTGGACAAGCCAAAGCCATCGCGGTGGCCCGACAGCAAGTCCCACCGGACGAGGCCTTCCAGCTGCTACGCCGCCTTCCCAGCACACCAACGCCAAACTCCGCCGTACACACCAAAGCGCCCCCGGCCTACCTCAACCGAGCTGCGGCACGCCACCGGGGAAACTGACCGGCAGCCAACAGAAACCACGAGCCTGACGACCGCCGTTAAAACAGACGCCGCACGATGCTCGAACCAGCCAAAGCCATCGCGGTGGCCCGACAGCAAGTCCCACCGGACGAGGCCTTCCAGCTGCTACGCCAGTCTTCCCAGCACACCAACGCCAAACTCCGCCGTCCGCACGAAAGGACCCCCGGCCTCCCTCAACCGAGCTGCGGCACGCCACCGGGAAAACTGACCGGCATCCGATAAAGACCACGAGCCTGGCGGCCGCCGTTGAGCCAGCCGTGGAAGTAGATGTTGCCGTCGACGACGTCGGCCCCGCCCGGTCCCTCGACGGCGCCGCCGAGGCGTTCGGTGGACAGGAACGGGGTGTCGGCCTTGACGAACGCGCCCGCGAGGGTCGGCGCCGTGGCGTAACCGGTGTGGTAGCCGGAGCTCTGGAACGTGTCGGCCGAGTAGAACAGCACGTACCGGGACGGGGTCCGCACCATCGCGGGCGCCTCGACCACGTTCTTCTCCGAGCCGAGGTCGGCGCGCAGGAGTTCCGTGCGCGGGCCGGACAGCGACCGACCGTCCGGGCTCAGCTTCTGCGACCAGATCGCCGCCGGCGGGCCGGAGGCCGACCCGTTCGCCTTGTACAGCAGGTACCGGGCGCCGTCGGAGTCCAGGAATACCTGCGGGTCGATGTCGCCCTGGTCCTCGGGCACGCAGACGAGCGGCTCGGCACCGTCCGGCCGGTACGGGCCGGACGGCTGCGCGGACGTCGCCGTGCCGACGCACATCGGGCCGTTCGGCAGGCGGGTCGCGGCGAAGTACAGCACGAAGGTCCCGTCCGCCGCCGCGGCGACGTCGGGAGCCCAGAACCCGCCGTCCGGCTTCGCCCACTTCGGCACGGAGGCGAGTGCGTCGCCGACGACCCGCCACGGCCCCTCCGGCGCGGGCGCGCTCGCCATCGGGATCTTCCCGGAACCGGTGCTCGTCGAGAAGGCGAGGTATCCCGAGCCCGTCTTGACGACGTCGGGGTCCGGGAAGTCCTGTCCCAGCAGGAGCTGCGGCGCGCTGGCCGCCGACGCGGCCGGGCAGTGGGCGAAGTTCAGGAGAACGGCGGCGAGCACGGCGCCGGCCCGGCGTAGCGAACACATGTCCTCGATTGTCTTTGCCCGCTAACGCCATCGCCCGCCGGCGCCGAGGTTGCCACTGGGAAGGGTGTACGCGGCGAATCCCGATCCGGTGAACCGCGGGGAAAAGCCCGTCACCCTGGCGGGAAAGCCGGTTTACCTTGCCGGGACAAGAGATTCCCAGGTGGACTCCGGTTTTTCGGTGCTGCCGGAAGGAACCGGCGGTACCCGGGCGGGCGGATCGCTTTCCGCGGGCGGCAATTCGGGCCCGGACCGGGGTAACGTCGATCCGGCCGTGCTAGCGCTCGTTCGCGACACCGCGTCTTTCACTTCGGGCGCTTTCCCCCTTCGGAAAGGAAACGAACTGTCATGTCGATGAAACGGACGTTGCTGTCCGGGTTGGTCCTCGCTCCGCTGTGCCTCGTCCTGCCCGGCACCGCCTCGGCCGCCGACGGCCGGGGCGAGCCGCTGCCGCTCACCACCGGCTGGTGGCCCGGCCACTCCAGCAGCGAGGAGGAGTCGGCCGTGTTCGCGGGCATCGGCGGCGCGGGCGTGCTCCACCGCGAGTCCGGCGTCGACGAGTGGGGCAACCGGTGGAGCGAGCACGACGGCAGCCTCGCGGGCATCGGCGGCGCCGCCGTGCTGCACGGCTCGCAGGAAACGAGCGGGGTCACCGCATGGCCCGCGCACGACACCTTGCGAAGCCAGGACGTGACCCCGGCTTCGCCCGTCGTCCACGCGGCGGCCCCGGCTGCCGCCTCGGCCCCCGAGGCTCCCGCGGCTCCCAAGGTCGCCAAGGCTCCGGAAGCCGCCAAAGCCGCGGCGCCGGTGAAGGCCGCCCCGGTGCCGCAGGCCAAGAAAGCGGCCGGGCGGACGCCTGAGGCGGTCCCGGTGCGCACGCTCGGCCATCCCACCGACGACTCGGAGTCGTCGTATCACGCCGGGGCGACTTCAGCCGGTCCGGAAGGGGCGACCTCGGCGCAGGTGAACAGCCACGCGGGCCGCGACCACGCCTGGTACAGCGCTTCGGCGCTCTCGGCGGGCCCGGACGGCGCCGCCTCGGCCGGAATCGCCGCGCTTTCGATCCCCGGCGCAGCGGGATACCGGGCCTGGGAGGTCGGGGCCGGTCCCGCCGGCGCCTACAGCCACTCGACCTCGGCCGCGGCGGACGTCCGCGATTCCGACCTCGACTGATCCGGCGAGCACGACCGGGAAATCACCGCGGAGGGCTGGTGCGCCCGCACCAGCCCTCTGTCGTGCGCCGGGGCATTCGTTTGTTCCCCGGCCCGCGAACCGCCGAAACTCCCGATGCCACAGGTTCACCGTGCGCCGCGGCGCGGTCCGCTGCCGACGGACGGACGACCGAGCGGCAATCGCGATTGTCACCCACAGTAACCATGCATCGGACAAGCAGGACACCGGAAACCTCCGATCGTGAGGTTTGCCCACACCGGATCTGGGTAATCAGAGCCATTTCCTGAGGCGAAAAAAGACACCCTTCGGAATGCATTTCCGGAAATCGAGTGCTTTTCGCCGGGCCGCTCGCTATTCTGGGGCGGCCGGGAGCGAACCGACCCCGAACCGGTTCGCTCCCGGCACTGGGGACGCGAACCCTGCCGCGCCGGAAAGCCCCGGCGGGCCATTCACCGGGACACTCTCGGCTCAGAGGAGATCGTGGTTCAGAATTGCGGCGCACTTCCCGCTGATTTCTCCGGATCCGGCGGCCACCGTGGCCCACTTCGACGTTTTCCGCAGCCGGGAGCGCTGCTGCCCGAAGCCGCGGCACTCCTTCCGGACGCCGGTTTTCCGTGCGCCGGGCCGGATTCCGCCGGATGCGGCGCGGCCGTACTATCGGCAGCGGTTCAGCCAGGAGCCGCGGAAGGACGCACCCGTGCGGTGCGGTCGCCCCCGGCCGTCCTTCCTCAGTAATGCCCAGCATTGTTCGCGCGGGCGGACGCCTCGAGCGTCCGGCCGCGGACTCGGGGGAGGAATGGACAGTCATCTGATGACCGGCGCCCCGGGCGCCACGTACACCCCGCGCCTGGTGGCCGTCACCGGCGACCGGCTCATCCACCCGGCCGATCCGCGCAACGACGTCGCGCGCATCGTGGTGCGCTGGGCGCGGGCGTGGGTCCCGGAAACGTGGGCCGCCCGGCAGTACTTCGCCGCCCTTGGCATCGGCGACGACGAAGCGCCGCGCTACACCGACCAGGACGTCACCGGCTGGCTGCTGCTCCAGCCGCAGCCGGGTTCGCTGGCCGCGCGGGTGCGCTCGAGCGAGCTGGACGTCGCCACGGCGCTCGCGGCGGAAGCGGAGGCCTGGCCCGGGTAGCCGCCACGCTTTCCGGAAAGCCCTGCGCCGCCGCCCAAGCGGCGCAGGGCTCTTCGGCGTGCGTGGAATATTCCCCGTTCCCCGGGAATCTGAATATTCCACTCGGCGGCGTCGTGACCGGCCGGGAATCAGCGAGCGCTGTTGTTGTCGCCAATACAACAACGGGGCGGGAATAACCCGAAAGTGATCCCGGAGCCCGGTCAGAGAATCGGCGTCCGACACGATGGTGGACAGCGGTGGAAATAGTCCCCGATCGTCAGTACGTTTTGCTCATCCGGTCGCGGAGCACACACCTTCATTGCCGCGGCCGCTGGCGCAATCGTCAGAGTCGCGACCGGCCCCTCGCCGGTCGCCGAAATCCCAGAGGAGTTCTGAATGCTGAAGAAGATCGGTCTCGTGTCCGGCGCGATGGCGGCCGGCGCGTTCCTGTTCGGCGGCATCGCGTCCGCCACCCCGGCGGACGGCCACCAGCACGGGCACCACCACAGCGGCCCCGACCAGGTCGGCTTGGTGAACCTGAACAACACCGACGTGCTGCACAACGTCAACGCCACCCTCGGCCTGTGCGGCAACGACGTGAACGTCCTCGGCGTCCAGGTCCCGATCCGCCACTCGCTGAACGGCATCGGCATCCCGATCCTGTCGCCGGGCGAGAACACCGCGGCCGGCCAGACCCCGTACAACTGCGCCTCGGGCGCGGTCGTCGACGGCGGCAGCGTCCAGGGCGGCTGAGTCTCCTGCCGCGGCCGCCCGCTGTGTGTGCGGAAAGCCGGCCGGGGCATGAGGTCCGACGGTTCGCGCCAGCGTACTGAGGTGCACCCGGAGCGCGGAGAGAGCTGCACACTCCTGCTCCGCGCCCCCGGGTGCATCCGACGCCCAGCGACGTCGGCACGGGTGGGATCGGCGGCCTGGCCTGGATACCTCTGCCGGTCCCACCCGGCGTGCTCGACACCGTAACCCACTTCCGCCGTCCCGGCGACTGCTGCCCGGGGCGGCGTTCTTGCGTGCTCGGCACCGCTTTTCCGGCGGCGGACCCGCCAGCCGCGCCGCTTCCCCCGGGCATTCCCGCGTCTCTGCGAGCAGCGTTGCTAGCGCCTTGCGCCGCGGCGCATGCCTTTTCGACTGCGCATCTCGCCGCGGCAATCCCGGTTCGGGAAGACTTCCCTCAGGACGCCGCGACAACCCACGCCTGCGCCCGGCAGACCTTGCCGTCCGCCTGAACCGGCGACGCACCGCCAGGATCAGACCGGTTGAGCTGCGCGAGATAAGTGTTCGACAGCCCGAAAGTCTGCTGCATCATCACCGGCGCGGGCGCCCCGGCGGCGGGACAGCCGACATGACCGTGGCCGAGAGCGTGCCCGACCTCGTGGTTGACGGCGTAGCGCCGATAACCCGGCAGATCGCCGTCGTAGGAATGCGCCCCGCGGACCCAGCGCGCCAGATTGATGACCACGCGCCCGCGTTTCGTGAGGTTGCACGAAGTGTCGTACGGGATGGCGAATCCGCAGAGGTCCGGACGGCGGCTGGTGCCCGGGCTGGTCAGGCTGACCCGGAAGTCCGGCTCCGCGCCGGGGTCGCCGAGCCTGCGCAGCGACACCTTGCCGAGCCCGGTCCAGCTGCGCGGATCCGCGAGAATCGTGTCGACCGCGGCGGCGAACGACGCGTCGTCGGCGGTCGGCTGGATGCCGTCCTCGACCTCGACGGTGTAGGTCAACAGCTTGGGCCCGGCGCCCGCCGTCGTCCCGCTCGCGCCGGGGACCACGTGCCAGGTTCCCGCGCCGGAAACGGCGAAGGGCACGCCGTCAGGCAGCGCCGCCGAGTCGACGGGGGCCGGAGGCGGCGGCCGATAAGCCGCAGCCGTCGGGCCGGCTTTGCCTGGCGCTCGCGGCGGGGGCGGCGGCGCGGTCGGGATCAGCAGCACCGAACAGGACAGGGCCAAGGCGGACGCGACCGCGCACAACGGACGCCAAGCCACGGTTTGCGCCCGCAGCGCGGGAGGCACCGTCGCTCGACGCGGCCGGACAGGTTCAGTAGACAAGGGAAATCTTCGCGTAAGCGGGAGCGAGGGTCGCTTCTGAACGCGGATAGGAGACCACCGCCGGATCGCCGTCGGAGGTGTAGCGGTGCCCGGACGGCGAGGCGAGTTCGTCCAGCCAGTGCGCGGAACCGTAGTCCGCGTCCTTGCCGGTCGACTGCGAGCGGATCCGCGGGATCGAACCCGCGTCGAACCGGCTGGAATACGGCGACGGCGCGGGGCCGGCGCCGACGAGCAGGACGCCGGTGTAGGAGTAGCCGTCGCCGTGCTGCGCGAGGCCGTCTTGCCGAGGGTGCCTGCCGTACGGCAGCGCGAGAGTGGCGGGGACGTATCCGGGAACTGCCTTCTGGATCAGAGCGGCCTCGCCGCGGATCGCTTCCTGCACGGCCGCGGCGGAAACCGTGCGGAGATTGGTGTGCTCCAGCGTGTGGTTGCCGATTTCGAAGCCGTGCTGGTGCAGCCAGCCGAGCGTGCGGGCGCCGTCGGGGTCGCCGAACGGCCGCTGGTTGACGTACAGGCTCGCCACCGGCCGGAAACCGGGATGCCGGGCCGCGACCTCCAGCAGGATCCCGATCGCGGAGCCGGGCGCCGGATCGCCTTGCGGCGTCAGCGTGAACACGCTGGGGTCGCCGTCGTCGAAGGTGAGGACCACCGGGTGCGTGCCCGCGGGGAGGTCGAGCCTGCGGGCGGTCAGGTCTGCCGTGGTGACGGGGACGTAGCGTTCGCGGGCCAGCCGCTCCAGCTCCGCGGCGAAGTCGGCCGGGGTGCGCTCGTAGACCGACTTCGGGTTCGCGGAAAGCCGGTGGTACATCAGCACCGGGACCCGGCCGAGTTCGTCGGCGCCGGTCTTCCGCGCTTCGTCGGCGGTCAGCCGGGGGCGCGCCGCCGCCGGTTGCACCGCCGGGGACGGAGGCGGAACGGGATCGGCCGCCGGGGCTCCGCAGGCGGCGAGACCGGCGAGGGCGGTGAACACGGCCCCGAACCGCAGAAGTGCGCGCATCGCCCGATTCTGCTGCCGGAACGCGCTCGTCGCGAGCCGGTTGCGCCGGTCGGGTGAACGCGATTTCGTTGGCACACCGGGAAAAACCCCGTTGTCACAGGTAGGAGGCGCGCGCCCGCGGACCGCCCGGGCACGATGTGGTGATCGTCGGGAATCGCGTTTGTTCCGGCGCTGCGGGGGAACTCCTGCGCATACTTCCGAATTCGGCCGCGCCGCGCCGGATCGCCCCTCGAAGGAGCCTGGATGCCCGACGCCCGGATGACCCGCCGAGCCGTACTCGCCCTCGCGGTCGCCGGTCTCGGCGCGAGCGCCTGCGGCGGTCCGTCGGCCGCGCAGATGCTCGCGCCGCCCGCGGCCGCCAAAGCCGCGAGCGCGCCGCCGCCGCGCCCGCCGAACGCGCTCGCCACGAGCAGGCTGATCGGCTTCTGCGGAGCGCCCGGCAGCCGGGCCCTGGGAGAAATGACCGGCGATCTCCAAGCCGCGGGCCGGAAACTCGCCCGGCAAATCCAGGCCTTCCCTCAGGACCGCCCGATGACGCCGGTAGTGGAACTCGTCGCCACCACCGCGCACCCGTCCCCCGGCGCCGACGGGATGTACCGCAGCCGTTGCGCGGACCAGACTGTGCGGGACTATCTCGACGAGGCTCGTGCGCTGAAAGGCATGCTGCTGCTGAACATCCAGCCCGGCCGGGCCGACTTCCTGCCCGAGGTGCAGGCCTACGAGCACTGGCTGACCGAACCGGACGTCGGCGTCGCACTGGACCCGGAATGGGCCGTCGAGCCCGGCGACGTGCCCGGCCGGAAATTCGGCCGCACGACCGGAACCGAACTGGACGGCGTCGCCGCGTACCTCGGCAGCCTCGCCCAGCGCGCGCACCTTCCGGACAAAATCATGGTCTACCACCAGGTCGCCGCGTCGGTCGTGCGCGATGAAGCGAGCCTGCGGCCGCATCCCGGCGTGTCGGTCGTGAAGGTCGTCGACGGAATCGGCAGCGCCGCGGCGAAAACCGCGACCTGGAAGACGCTGATGAAAACCAAACCGGTCCACGTGCTGCCCGGGTTCAAACTGTTCTTCCACGAGGACACCCGCCGCGGCAATCCTTTGATGACCCCGGCCGAGGTACTCGCGCTGACTCCGACACCGGCTTACGTCGTCTACGAATGAGCAGTGCTGTTTTCCTTAAGCGACGCCGCCCGCCGGACGTGGCACTGCAGCAAACCCCCGCTCACAGTTTCCCTGCCCGCACAACCACATTCCGGCACCGAAGGCGACGACGTCCGGCGGCACGCCGCTCACCGGCGTCAGCGATCAGGCGAAGATGCGCCGCCCGCCACACCGAGCAACGCACCCGGCCGAACAGCCGCCGGGCGGAGCACGTGCGGCAGAACCCGCGCTCGTCGGGCTCGTGCGCGGCCAGCAGGTCCCGCCATGCGCTGGTCAGCTGGGGTATCACGGTATCGGCCAAGGTGGACTTCGACGGGTCGTCGGCCTGGTCCACGAGAACGTCCAGATAGTCCAGGCGTTCCCGCACCGCCGCGCGCAGCGCCGAGTCCGGAACCTCGTCCACGGTCGTCCTCCTCGTCATGGGTGCCCGAACTCGGCCGCGCCGGCACCCCGGGCGGCGCCGACGCGAGCGTGGCGGACTGCCGATCGCGTTCCCCGGCGGCACCCCGCACCCGGTCCTCACGCCCCCGGCGGATTACGCCGCGGCCCGGCGGGCGGATACGTGTTCGCGGGCGGCGTCTGCTGCTCCGGAGCGGCCGGATACCCCGCCATCGCGCCCGGTTTGGGACCGCGCCGCGCGAGACCCGCGAGACCGACGAGGCCGAGCAATCCGAGCAGGCCCCACAACCCGTTGTTGCCGTTGTCGTGGTCGTCGTTGTGGTTATTGTTGTTTCCGTTGTCGCCGTTGTTCTGCGTCTGCACCGGTTGCGCGAAGCCGGGCGCCGGAACAGCGGCGTCGGCGGCCCCGGCCGTCAGCAGCGGAATCACGACTGCGGCGCAAAGAGCACCGACCTGGCGGCGTACGTGGGCGGTCATCGGGAATTCCCCTTTCGGAAGATACGAGTGAGCGGCCCGCGGCGGTACTGGACCGTCCGCGCGACCAGGCGCCGAGCCGTCTCGCTCAGCCGCCGGCCGGGACTCCTTTCTTGCTGGGCGGGAGTGCTGGATTGCCCGGGAGGTTCTTTCTGGGGCAAGTCGCCGGTCGAGGCCCCCGCTTTCCCAGGATCGTCGGGCTGAGCCGTTCGTTCCGGTGGCCTTTCCTGCGGAACAGTCGCGGTCCGGGAATCCCGATCGGGCCGCTCTTGATCCGGAGATTCGAGAACCTCCTGCGACAGGTCGCCAGTCAGGGCCCCGGCCTCGTGGTGCCCGGGGAACGACTCCGTCGCGCCCGCTTTCCGCACCGCCGGGGGCCGAGCCACTTGCCGTGAAACAGCCTGGGACGCAACGTTTTCGGACTTCTCCTCCGACACCTCCGGTTGCCGGGAGGAAACGAGACCGGACCGCGATTCGGGCACCGCCATGGGTTGCGTCTCCGGCCCGTCGGACGATGTCTCCTTCACCGCACCAGGCCGCCGCAAACGCCCCGCGGACGGCGGCGCCTGCGGACGGATCCCCGCAGCTGCTCGAACCGGACTGTCATGATCACCGGCCCGGGCCCGCGGAACGACCCCCGGAAGAGCCTCCGAACCGGCCCGAGGCAGCTCCTGCCCGCCGTCGTGGTGAAGCATCTCCGGCGTGACCCGGGGCGTCATCAAGGGGGTGTGCGCCGCGTCGGCGTTCGGAACCGCGGGTTCGCGCGCGACCGGATACCGAGCGAGCGGGTCCCGCCCAGCCGAGGCCCGAGCCCGGAGCAGGCCGAGAATCCCGGGCAGTCCGACCAGGCCCACCAGTCCCCACCAGGCAGTCATGGCGCCCTCGCTTTCCTCGCGTCAACCGGTCCGCGCTCGGATAACCGATCGACGCGCGGACAACCGCGAGACCACCTGGACGTGTGACACCGGAAATCTTCTCGGCACGACAGAACTGCGCAGAACACCAGGCCTGGGTAGCCGGGCAAAGAGAATTCACCGAATGCCTGGACGCAGACAACCAACGCTGCACCCGCGGATCAGACTCGCGAGTCCTACCCGGATTCGCGAGAAAGCTCAGCAAGCTTCCCCAGAAGTTCAGCCCCGTCCCCCAGCGAGTCGCGGTCCACCGGCGAGATGCGCCACCACACCACTCCCGAAACGACCCGGCTCGGCGGAAGAACCACCAGCTCTCCCGGCGCGACCACCTCCACCCCGGGCACCGGGTCATGGTCCCCGCAGGAGCCAGGCTCGACGAACAAGAACGCTCCGTGCGGCGACAACGCCATCGGACCGAGCGGGTGGCCGCCGTCGAACGCGGCGAGCACCCGTCCGCCGAGGCGCGTCGGAGCGCGCACGACGTCGAAGGCCCCGCCGACCGGTGCGAGGATCGTCTGCCGATGCACCGCCCACCACTCCGCAACAACGCGGCGGTCGACGGTGGCGTCGGCCGGGGACACCGTCGGCTCCCGGCCGCCCAGCAGCTCGAGAGTGACCGGATGCCAGGCCGTCAGCCCGTCGCACACCGGACCCGGCAGCACTGCCCAGCCCAACTCGGCGTAATGCTCGGCGGCCGCGCGCAACGAGCGCAGCGCAGCCCCGTGATCCCTGGCCAAGCAACGCGAACGGCTTCCGCGCGCAACAGCGGTCATCGCAAGAGTCCCTTCCGAGAGACAGCTCCGTCCGCGCAGGTCAAGCAACGACAGACGATGCGGGAATCGGCAGCCGGGGTACCGCCCGACCACCATGCGACGCCGCCGCGTCCCAGACCAGCCAGCGAACCGCCCGCGAACCGGGCGCAAACCGGCAGCGCGCACGCTGGCGGCGGGTCAGGACGGGATCTGAATATGCCGAAAGCGTGACGTCCCGCGGCGGGGCGCTCGACGGCTTCAATGGACAAGCACCGCTGTCTGGGTTCCAAGCTCCTTAACGGGACCACACAGCTCGAAGCTTCAACTTTCAACGGCATGGTCCAGCTCGACCACGCCGCATTCACAGGCGAAACGCTATTCCTGACCGCGCTTCGCGCCACCCGACGCCGGCACCTTGCCGCGAGGCTGCCACCGACCCGAGCCAAGCCGATGCGGCAGGCGCTGCCCAGGTCTGTCGGGGCCGAACAGACCGACGCCATGCGGATGGGACCAAAGGTTCACGCTGGTCACTATCCGCGAGGAGTCGCGCGCTGTAACGAACCGATCGTCGCCTGCGAACTTTGTATGTTCCTGCAGGCGACGTGAACCAGGGAGGCGGCCGTGGCAGATCGGCTCGCACTGCTGATCGGGGTCCCTTCCTGCGACAATGATCTTTTCGAGGCGTTGCCCGACGTCGTCGCCGCAGACGTCAGGCGGATGGCGGACGTGCTGGCCCAGTCGAGTTACGAAGTCCGATACTGCGGAGTCGGCGACGAATCGGGCCGGGAACCCACCGGGAACCGGATCCGCTCGGCCACGATGAAAGCCTTTCGAGACGTCGCAACCGGCGGAACCCTCCTCCTGTACTTCTCCGGCCACGGCGTCGCCGTCGACGGCAAGGGCTACCTGGTGCCGCAGGACGCCTATACCGGTCCCAACGGACCCGATCCGGAATGCCTCGTCTCACTGATCCCCAGTCGCCTCGGCGAATGCCGGGCCAGTCTCGTGGTGTTCGCAGTGGATGCCTGCCGCGACGACCTGTCCGACTCGCTGGCGCAGTTGCCCGGCAGCGGCCAGCTGCCGTATCCGCCGGACGGCTCCTTCGTATTGTTCAACAGCTGCCAGCCGGGAGAGCGCAGCCAGCACGGCGACGATGGCAGCTATTTCACTCAGGCGCTGGCCGAGGTGCTGGATCGACGCAACTCCGCGCGGACCTTGACTGAGGTGTACGAAGAGGTCATGCGCCGGATGGCGCGCAAGACGGCCAGGACGGACGCCTTGGAGCAGAAGCCGGACCTGGTGATCGCGCACCGTCCAGGCAACACCGAGAAACCGGGCGATTCCGTCATCTGCGCGGGTGACCAGGTGGGCGAGGCCTGGCGGAGGGCCGCGGAGAAGACCCCGCTGTGGGAACGCTGTCTCCAGGACAGCCCCAGCCGTCAGCAGGCGGCGGAAGCGGTTCTCAGTGTTGTCGACCAGTGCTCCAAGCAATGGCTCGAGGCACAGGAGTTCCTCTCGGCCCGCACTGGAATCGCCGATCCCTGGGCAGCACAGGACTATCCGTCCCGGGTGCTGGCGGCCGTGCACGAATGCCTCCCTCCGCAAGCGCGGTTCAGCTCGGTCGAGTTGGCGGTTCTCGTAGCGGCGCCATTCCTCCGGGAGGCGGCGCTGAGTGCGGGCATCCGGCTCGCCGCGACCGTCGAGCCCACCAATTTCACCCGCACCTTCCGCGACGGCGCGAGAAGCGACCTCGAAACCACCCACTCCATCTACGAGCACGTGTGCCGACGTGCCGAAGGCTTGGCCCGGCGCAATCGCGCGGAACCCAGAGATGCGCTGGGGATGTGGCTGGTACACCAATGGCTTGCGGTCCGGCCCGCGTTGTGGACTGAACCGAGCGTCGTACAGCTCTGCGCACAACTGGCACGAGCGACGGCAGGCTGGGGAACCTCGTCGCTGACCGAGGGCGAGATCTGTTCGACTATCCATACTCTGATCGAGTGCGTGGATGCCTCGGCGGACGACCAGCGCCTGGTGGATCTGGTGCGGCAGCGGGTTTTCGACTCTCGCATGCGTGCCTTGGCCACTGCGTTGTGGTTGGGCGGAGTGCTGGCCGCCGACCCTCGCCGGGTGTCTGCTGTCGTGGTGGACCACCTGGGCATCGGCTCCGAGGTTCAGCTGTCCGCACTGCACGCCGCGACCGTCAATGCGCGCTGGGAGCGCAACGGCACCGACCTCGAGCTGCACGCGGTCTGCGATCATCCCGCTTTGCACGCGGCGTTCACCGACCTCGTGCGCCGTGCCGATGTCGTGCTCACGACCGTCCCGGCTTTCGAGCCTGCCGAGGAATTGATCGGCCAGCTCCCCTCCAAGGCGAACTGCGCGGGACTTCGGCCGGAGAACCAGGACGGGCAGCCGGTGTTCGACACGCCGCTGCTTCGCTTTCGGCTTTCCGACGACAAAGTTCGCGAACTGCTGATGGGCCGCCAGCTGTACGGCGAGCCAGATCTGGCGATCCGCGAGCTTTACCAGAACGCGCTGGACGCCTGTCGCTACCGCGACGTCCGCCGCCGCTATCTGACTCGGCTCGACCGTCCTGTCGTGGCCTGGGCGGGACAGATTGCGTTTCAGCAGGGAACCGATCCCGAGGGCCGGGAGTTCATCGAATGCACCGACAACGGAGTCGGGATGAGCAAGGAGACGATGATGAGCACGTTCGCCAATGCGGGCGAACGGTTTGTCTACCGGTCGGGGTTCCGCTCGGAACAGATGCGCTGGCAAGAACTCGATCCCCCGCTGCGGCTCATTCCCAACAGCCAATTCGGCGTGGGAGTGTTCAGCTATTTCATGATCGCGGAGGAAATCCACATCACGACCCGACCGGTCGGCGAAGACGACGTGGTCGGCCCTCAGGCGTTCAACGTGCGCATCGCCAGCAGCGGCAGCCTGTTTCAGATCACCCAGTCGAGCGACATGCCGGCAGGGGGAACCCGGATCCGGCTGTACTTGACCGGCGAGGACTCGCTGTCCGTGCTTCGTACTCTGCGCCGCCTGCTCTGGATCGCCGAGTACGCGGTCGACGTGACCGAAACCGGTGGATCACGCGAGACCTGGCAACCAGAGTTGCTGCGGTTCCCCGATGCGATCGTCGAACCGCTCAAACACGGTGACGACCTGTGGTGGGTCCCAGGAGAAGGAGGGTTCGCCGCCGATGGTGTCCGGACGAACGAGGAGCGCCACGGTCTCATCGTCAACCTTCGCGGACAGCGCCGACCGCAATTCACCGTAGACCGCAACCGGCTGCGTCAATGGGACAGGGACTGGATCCGGCAGCAGGTCCTCGACTCCCTGCCCGCCCTGCGGCAGTGGCCAGGGCTTACCTTGCCGTGGTTGTGGGAGGTGGCGAGCCAGACTCCGACCATCGCCGAGGACGTATTCGCCTATCTCCTCGATCAGGAGCACGACATGGCCGTGCAGGGCGCCTGGGGACGGACCAGCGCGCCATTGGATCAAGTCGGATGCTTGCCGGTCGATCGCGAACTGTTCACCGGCGAGATGATCCCGTGGGGCGGCGGAACGAGAGACTGGTGGATATCTGCCTGGCGAGTAGGTGCGTGGAAGGGCCTCGCCGCGTTCGCAGGCTCCGAACACGTGGCCGAACCGGAGACGACAGCCGGTTTCCCCGTCGTCAGCCCGATGGACGCCAACGTGCTCGGAGCGATCTACTCATCTGGCCGCTACTACGGGAACACGAGCAAGTTCGGACGGCCGTCGACGGCCGAGGTTCTCGCTGCAGCTGCGGACAAAGACGAGTCTCCCGCACACCGGATCAAGCGTCTGCGGCGCTACGCGATCACCGGGCTGGATCTCTCCGCGGCACGCGACGTCCCCCCGATCGACTACCGATTCATGGACAAGGACGAGGTCCTGCCCGAGCGCACCGAGGAGAAGTCTCTGCTCAGCGCCGTCGCTGCCTTCGCACCGCCAGGCAGGGACAAGCCGACCGTCGGCTTCAGCCTGGCAAAAGCGTCCGCAGACCTTCGCGTCCCGCTCGACGAGGTGATCCGGCGAGTAGCCGCTTTCGTGCCCGCCGGCTGGGCCTATCCGATGGCCGACCGCCTCGGCGAACTGGGCAGTCATGTCTTCACGCGCGGCGAAGTCGAATTGTTCAACCAGGACTTCTTCGTCGGCCCTCCGTGGATGAGCCCGTCCGTTTCCCCTGCTCATGTGCTGCGAGCGAGCTCAAAACTCGGGCACTCGGTCGGCTACGTGCTCACCCTGCTGGATCGCTTCACCGCGCTCGGCTACGAGGTGGCCGGCAGACAGTCGTACCCGGAAGACCCCACACAGCTTGAGCAGGAAGCACTGCGGTTCGCGGAGACGTGGGGTTTCGAGTTCTCCTGGCTGCACCTCATCCAGCTCTCGAGCACAACGAGGGAGCCCGTTCCGCAGGTCTTCGCCGGATTGCAGCGACTCGCTGACATCGGCATGATCCGCCTCCCGGACACCGGCTCGGCCCCGGAATCGGTGACCGAAGACGAGCAGGCCGTCATCAACGACGAGCTGTACCAATTCGATTGGTACGCGCATCGCCGTGTCCTCGCCCCCGGGTGGCTCGCCGTGCTGGAGCTGCTGTTCAAGGTGGGCGCCCGGGAATTTCACGACTACGAGGAACGACTGCGCCGCCGGCGGCGTCTGCTCGACATAGTCGACTTGGGCCGTCCGATAACCGCCCCGGAGATCATCCAGCTGGCCTGGTTCCTCGACTACGACATCCCCAAGACCATCAGATACTTCGAAGACATATACCCCAGCACGGCCGACCTGTCGGCTCTGCCGCCGGCCGCGACCGCCGCCGCGGGATTGACGCCCCGATACGAAGAATGCATCGCTCTGCTAGGCCCTCATCACAACAGCCTCGACAGAGAGGGCAACTTCGAGGTGAACTGGGCGCTGCGCCCAGGCGATCTAGTCGAAGCGGCAGCGACGGCACGCCAATCGATCTCGACCCTGCTCGAACGACTGGAACCCTACCGGGCGCTCGGCGCGCCCGTTCCGACGATCGATGCGACAACCCGCAAAACGCTGCCTGACAGGCCCGCAGACCGGCATGACCTCGCGATGCTGACTTCGGTGGACGAGGAGGGGAGGCGGTCCTACATCCATACAGTGACGCCGCTGTGGCTAGTACAGACCGCGGGGAGGCTGGGGTGGACGCTGGCCGCCGCGCACTCGCGTTTCGCAGCGCTTGAACCGATCGGCTTGTCGTGGACCTACGACCCGGCTGCCTGCCTCCCGGACATCGTTTCCTGGCAGGACCTTCTCCTCCTCACGGTGCATCTGGACGGCCAGGAGCCGTCGATCTCCGGAACTGTCACCGATGCGCACATCGCCGCGGGCGCGCGTGAAATCGACGAAACCTCGACGGCAGTCCGCGAACGCCTGCGGCGCTACGCTCCTCTGTTCGAATACGAACTTTCTCCAGAAGGATCCCGTTGACTGACAACACCCGGATCGAACGCCACCGGTCGATCTCCTACCAGGTCAAGGACTACGAACTGCAACCAGGATTCGTCTCAGAACCTCTCGCCGGCGGACGCGGCATCACCGTCACCGGGATCTGCCCCGGCTGCGGCGGCCGAACGACGACCAATTGGTACTACGGCACGGGAAACGGCTACAAATCGTTCCTGCGGAAGAAGGAAGCGACGCCTGAACCCGCCGGAGGCCGAACGGTCTGCTGCGACTGCGGCCACGGCCACGCGGACCGTCCGGCCGACGAACCGTTCCTGGGCTGCGGCGCGCACTGGCGGGTGGAAACGTCGTGAGCACCGAACGGCTTTTGTGGGCACGGAAAGCACAGGAACTTCGGTTCCATCAGCTTGAGGCGACGCGCAAACAAGCTGAATCATGGCGGACCGGACTGACCGGCTTGACGGCTCTGTTCAGCGCTGTCCTGGTGATCAAGGGGCGCGACAACCTGATCAGCCTCGCCGTGCCTTTTGCACCGTTGACTGCGGCTCTGTTCGGCTTGGCGCTCCTCGCATTCGTCGTCGCCACCCTGTCGGCGATCCGGGCGGCGTCCGGAGCGCCGGGAGAAACTTGCCTGCTGGCAGGCGAGGACCTGGAAGCCTGGACTCGCACGGAGACGGCCGAAGCCGGACGGAAGATCGTCGTCGCCCGCAGGACATCAGTCTTCGGATTATGCCTGGCCGCCGCGGCGACCGGGCTCGTCTGGTTCGCCCCAACCACGAGCAATACGGAGCCCACCGTCACGGTCGAGTCGGCAAGTGCACGATACTGCGGAGGACTCGCCGGTGTATCGGGCGGCTCGGTCATCGTACATTCACGCGAGACATACCAGCTCATTCCGTTGACTTCTGTCGTAGCGATTCGCGCCAGCAAGTCCTGCCCGTGAACCTCTCGCAAGGCAGACTTGAGTCGAACTGCCAAATCGGACAGGACTGCACCAACCAACCTGAAGCCGCCAGCATCAGCCACGACGCTGGCTCGTCAGCCGCACTCATAGACCGTCAAACGCAGCCGAACGGTCGCGAGCAGGAATCTCCTGTGTCGCCGTATCCGTTAAACCGAGTTGCCCTGACTTTCTCAAGGTTGTCCTGACCGCACCTCGGGCGCTCCAGGTATCTCCTCCGTTCACGGTCTGCTGCAAGCAGAAAGCGATTCAGCCGAAAGCCCGACCACTGCGAGGATCAACCTCCGCCAGCACCACGGCCCCCGCCACCCGGATCTGGTTGCGCCCGTTCCGCTTCGCCCGCAGCAGCGCGCCGTCCGCGGACATGAGCAGCTGATCGACGGTAGCCCCGTTCTCCGGATACGACGCGACCCCCATCGAGGTGCTCACCCCAGGCAACGTGCGGGGCTGCCCGTCGGTGGTAGCGGTAAGCACGACCGGCGTGTGCGACAGACGCGTGCGGATCCGTTCCGCGACGGCCAGCAGCTGGCCGGGATCGAGGCCTGGCACCAGGATCGCCAGTTCGTCCCCGCCGTAGCGGGCGACGAGGTCCTCGGACCGGACTTCGGCCCGGACGAGGTCGGCGACGGCGCGGATGGCCTGGTCGCCCGCGGGGTGCCCGTAGGTGTCGTTGACGGCTTTGAACTTGTCGACGTCCAGGAACACCACGCCGAGCCTGGTCTGGCTGAGTTTCGCGCGGTCGAGCGCCGCGGTGACGACGTCGGCCCAGTACGCCGGGGCCGCCAGTCCGGTTTTCTGGTCGGTCCGGGACGCGCGCAGGTACTGGGGCAGCAGCAGATCGCGGTGCACGCACAGCACGGCGATCATCGGAGCCGGCAGCGCCCACGGTTCGCGGACCAGCAGGACGGCCATGGTCGCGCCGAGTCCCAGCGCCGAGGCGACGACCAGCTGGTCGCCCGGATGTCCCAAGGCCTGCCGCACCGGGAGTTTCTCGTGCGTGGACAAGCAGATCGCGACCACGACCAAGGCGTAGTTGACCAGCCACCACACGGCGGCCGCGGCGGCCACGAGCAGCAGCGACCACAGATCGTGCGGCAGCCGGGCGCCGGGGGAAACGTTGTTCAGGACAACGGAGGCGGCGGCCGACGCGAGCACGAACGTGGCGGCGGAGTAGACCTTGCGGAACAGAATGGTCGGTCCGTAAACCCGGTACCAGCAATACGCGTAGGACACCGCCGTCAGGGCGAGGACGAGCGGCAGCGGCAGCACCAGCAGCGCGGCGAACACCCACAGGCTCTTGAGATTCGTGTACGGCGCTTTCTTCGACGCCTGCTCGCGGCGGCGTTCGATGGTGCGGACCGCCTCGAGATGCGCGACCGCGGCCGCGGCGAGGACGGCGAACCAAAGCCACTGCGTCCGGGTAATCTCGGCGGAGATCGACGAAAACACTCCGATCCCGACCGCGCCGGCGTCGACCGCGAGCACCAGGCACAGCGCGGGGCGCGGCAGGGACCGCAGCCCTTGCTTCGCCGTGCGTCCGCCACCCTCGCCAGTCACGCTGGTACCTGCCCCTGTCAACGAAGAGTAATCACGGTAACCGCAGCGGCGCCGGCCGTCGATACGCCGGTCGGACCAACCGCCCTTCGAGAAAGGCACCGCCATGAACAACGCACCCGGCAACGAATGGACCCGTTTCGGCCGCGGCAACGAGTGGACCCGCTGCCAGGGCAACGAGTGGGACCGCCTCCGCGGAAACGAGTGGGCCCGCTGATCCGCTACCCCGGTTCCGCGGCACGGCGGGCGCGGTTCCAAGCCGCGCCCGCCGCGAGCGCGGCCAGCACGCCGAGTGCCCCGCAGCAGGCGAGGACCGCGCTCGGGCTCGCCGCGGTCGCCGCGAGGCCGGCCACCGCGATCCCGGCGCCCTGGCTGGTCGTCAACGCGGTCGCGGCCAGACCGTAAGCCTGCGCCCGCCGGCTGTCGGGAACCGCCAGCGTGAACGCCGCCGACGCCGGCAGGTGATACGCGCTCGCCATTCCCGAAAGCCCCCACAGGACAGCCGTCACGGCCAGCCCGGGCTGAACCGCGCACACCACCAGCGGAACGCTGGCGGCCACCGCGAGCGGGCCGAGCAACCGCATCCGCACCCGCGACGGCAGCCGGGACACGATCAGCATCCCGAGGACCGTCCCGGCCGGACTCGCCGCGAGCAGCACCCCCACCGCCTGCGCGGACCCGCCGATCGCCTCCGCATACGGCGCCGCCAGCCCCTCGACCGTGACGTAAAACCCGGCCGCACAAGCCAAACCCACCAGAGAACGCAGCCGCGGCGTCCGCGCGACCAGCACCGTCCCGGCGCGCAGATCGGCCCACCACCGCCCCGCCCGCGTCCCGGTCCCCGGGTCCGGCACGCCCGGCGCAGGCCGCGCCCGGATCCCGAACCGCACCGCCGCCGCGGACGCCACGAACGTCACGCCGTCCGCGACCAGTGCTTGGCCAGGACCGAAGAACGCGACCAGCGTCCCGCCCGTGGCGAACCCGGCCACCTGCGCCAGCTGGACCACCATGTCCAGCACGCCCTTGCCCAGCACGAACTCCTCGCCCGGCAGAACCGCCGCGGCGGTCGCCGCCCGGGCGGCGTTGCCCGGCGCCCCAGCCGCCTGCACCACGACCAGCAGCCCCGCGACGACCGGCAGCGGCAGCGCGGGAATCGCCATGACCGCGACCAGCACCGCGCGCAGCAGGTCAGCGGCCACCATGACGCGCCGCCGCGGCCACCGGTCCGCGAGCCCCGACAGCAACGGACCGGCGAAAATCGACGGCACGTAGGTCAGCGCGTAAACCCCGGCGGTCCAGCCCGCCGAGCGCGTCCGGTCGAACACCAGCAGCGACAACGCCACCCGGGCGAACTGGTCGCCCGCGACCGAAACCACCATGCTCGCGAACAGCGCCCGGAACTCCGGCCTGCCGAACACCTGCCGATACGTCGCCACCCGCCCAGCTTGGCCGATCATCGCGGCTCCGGCACACCCCCGCAGGTACGGGAAGCGGACTCCGGATCCGGCGGGGTTTTCTTCTCCGGTCAAGGCGCCGTGCGGATTTCGCAGTGTCGCCCCGGGAGGGTGCCTTCCACAGTGCGCGGAATTCTTCGGGGATCTCTTTGCCGCGCGGCATTTCCGTACGAAGCTTCGCCCGAGTCGGAGATCCGAAACATCACCAGGCAGCGCGAGAAGTAGACCCCTGCCCCACCAGAACTGCCACGCACCCGAACTGGACACCCGCTGAACGCCCACTGGACCACCCCCCACCCCGTCTTGCGGCCCCGCCGGAGAGCCAAGAGATTGGGAGCACACGAAAACAAGGGGGTCGTCATGCTGAGAACCGGCGCACTCACAGCCGTCACGGCGGGATTGCTCGCCGCTGTCCCGTCCGGCACCGGCGTGGCGGCGGAAAGGCACGGGTGCTGGTCCACCGCACCCATCGAGCTGGTCAACGAAGGAGCATGGAAATACTCCAACCGGATCTCGTGGTGTGTGCAGGGCGCGAAAATCACGTCAGTCGAGCTGGCCATCACCCACCAGGTGCTCAACCAAGCCTGCCGTTGGGTGCGCGTCGTCGAGGAATACCGCGCCCCCGCGAAGGACGGCACCGGCCAGACGATCTACGACCGGGGCGAGTTCGCCTGCCAGGGGACGGACGGGGTGAACCCTTGGCTGGCCGTCACCGTCGAACCGGACGGCGCCTACCTGGTGGACAAGAGCGGCACCCGCTGGTGAATCACTCGCCCCGGCTCAGCCGGGAAAGGAGCGCCAACGTTCGCGTCTCCCCCGGCCCGTGGCCCGTTTCCCGGTGCACCGCAAGCGCATTGCGGGCGTGCTCGGCGGCGGCCCCGGGTTCGCCGCGGGCGAGCAGGGCTCCGGCCAGCGCCGTCAAGGCCTGGCCCCGCAACGCCCGGTAGCCCGCTCCCTCGGCGAGCGCGAGCGCCTGCCGGGCCGGCTCCGGATCCGAGGTGACCGTCGCCAGGCCGATCAGCGCGTCGGCTTCCGGGTAGCGGTCGCCGGTTTCGCGGATGAGGTCGAGGGCCTGTTCGTACCGCCGGGTCGCCTCCGGCCGGTCGCCGAAACGGGCGAGCACGGCCGCCAGCGCGGCCAGCGCCTCCGCCTCGGTTCGCGGGTCCCCCGCCTCCCGGGCGAGCGCGAGCCCCGCGCCGGCGCATTCCAGCGCCATGGCCCGGTGGCCGCGCTCGCCGTGCGCCAAGGCCAGCCGGCTGCGGGTTTCCGCTTCCCCGCCCCGGTTTCCCGCCTCGCACTGCAGGTCCAGCGATTGGCAGAGCAGCTCCACCGCCTCAGCCGTCCGGCCGCGAGCTTGCTGTGCCTGCCCCAGGTTGGCGAGGCTGATCGCTTCGCCGTAGCGGGACCCGATCCGGCGGTACCGGCGCAGCGCCTGGGTGTAGTGCTCGGCGGCTTCGGCGAGCCGGCCCATTTCCCAGTGGACCAGCCCGAGGTTGCCGAACGCGACCGCCTCGCCGGCCGGCTGGCCGATGCGTCTGCTGAGGGTCAGTCCGCGGCCGAACCGGGACGCGGCGTCGGCCAGCCGCCCGGACTGCCAGTAGACGCACCCCAGATTGCCGAGCACCGCGGCCTGCGCCTCGGCCCAGCCGGCCCGGCGCGCGAGCAGCAGCGATGCCGTGTACTGCCGGACGGCCTGCCGGTATCGGCCCTGGCGGAAGTACAAGTCCGCGAGGCTGAGCCGGGCGGCAGCCAGCGCACGAGGATCCCCGTCCGCATCGGCGGCGCGCAGGGCGGCTTCGGCGACTGCAAGCCACTCGACGCGGCGCATGCACATCCAGAAGTACCCGCGCAACGCGTCGGCCAGCCGCCACGCCATGGGCCGCGGCCCGACCTCGACCGCGAACCGCACGGCAGCGACGAGATTGCCGCGTTCGGTGTCCAGCCACGCCGACGCCTCGCCCAGCCCGGCGAACTCGGCTGGCACCGCGGAGCCCGGCAGCCGCAGCATGTGCGGGTACAGAAGGCGCGCGGCACCGTCCACCGATGCCAGATACCAGTCGTACAAGCGGCGCAGCGCCTGCTCGCGGGCCGCGGCGGACTCCAGCTGCCCGGCTTGCTCGGCGGCGTACCGGCGAAGCAGGTCGTGGAAGCGGTACCGGCCCGACGCGTGTTCGACCAGGTGTGCGGCGGCGAGCCGGTCCAGCAGGGCGGCCGCCCGCGTCGTCTCGGCACCGGTCAGCGCGGCCACCGCCTCGGCGCCGAACTCCGCCCCGGGAATCAGGCTCAGCAACCGGAACAACCGCTGGACGTCGGCGGACAGGGCGGCGTGGGACAGGTCGAACGCGACCCGCACGGCGGTCTGGTCGTCGCCCGGCACCGCGAGCGCGCCGAGGAGGTTGCCCTCGCGCAGTTCCGCGACGTAGTCCTCGATGCCGGAACCGGGCCGGTCGGCGAGATTGGCCGCGGCGATTCGCAGCGCGAGCGGCAAATGGACGCACAGCTTGGCGAACTCGACGGCCGCCTCCGGCTCGGCGCGGACGCGCGCGGGACCCAATACTCCGGCGACCAGTTCGACGGCTTCCTCGGAGCTGAGCACGTCGATCGCGAGCCGGCGCGCGCCGTTCACCGCGACGAGGCCGGTCAGCCGGTCGCGGCCGGTCACCACGGTCAGGCAGCCGGGCCCGGCCGGCAGCAACGGCCGGACCTGCTCCGGGTTGACGGCGTTGTCCAGCAGGACCAGGATCCGCCGGTCGGACGTCAGCGTGCGGTACAGGGCGGTCGCGGTCTCCGCATCGGCAGGCACCCGGTAAGGCGAAATCCCCAGTGCGGCAAGGAATTGGGCGAGGATTTCAGCCGGTGCCGCCGGGGCGCCCGGTGCGTGGCCGCGCAGGTTCGCATACAGCTGCCCGCCCGGAAAGCGGTCCCGGACGCGGTGGGCCCAGTACACGGCCAGCGCGGTCTTGCCGACGCCCGCGGTGCCGGAGACCACGGCGATGCCGCCGTCCACCATTCGGTCCAAAAAGGACAGCTCCGCCGTCCGTCCGGCGAATCCGCGCGGTTCCGCGGGCAGCTGCTTCGGAATCCGTTGTGTCGGCCGGGATCCGGCGGGGACCGTGGTGACGGGGTCGCGCAGCACAGCCGCGTGCGCGGCCTCCAGCTCGGGCCCGGGGTCGATCCCGAGTTCGTCCGCGAGCCGCGTCCGCACCTGCCGGTAGAGCCGGAACGCCTCGCCCCGCTGGCCGAGCGCGTGGCGGGCGCGGATCAGGAGGGCCTGCGCGGCTTCGTCGAGCGGCTGTTCCGCGGCGGCTTCGGCGATGCCGGGCAAGACTTCCGCCGCGGCGCCGACGTCGATCATCGCCCCGGCGTACCGGCAGAACGCCTCCCGGCGCTCGGCGACCAGCGAAACGACCTTCGGATGGCCGGCGAGCGGCGGCAGATCGGCCAGCGGCCTGCCGTGCCACAGCCGGAGCGCCTCGCCGAGCGAAGCGACGACGCGAGCGGCGTCGGCGTCCCGGTGCGCGTCTTTCGCCTCGGCGATGAGTTCGCGGAACCGCCACAAATCGACCTCGACAGCGTCCTGCCGCACGGCATAACCCCCGCCGACGTGCGGCAGCACCCCGCTGCCCGCCCGCGGCGCACGGCCGGGTTCCAGCGACCGCCGCAGATGCTTGACGTGCGTCTGGACGACGTTCACCGCGCTCGGCGGGGGCCGGTCGCCCCACAGCGCGTCCACCAGGTCCCGCAGCGCCACGGCATCCCCGCCGGCGAGCGCGAGCAGCCCGAGAACCGCGCGCCGTCCGGGCGGGCCGAGGTCGAGTTCGGCGCCGTCGTGCCAAGCCCGCAGCGCTCCCAGCACCTGGATGCGTACCGGTCTCGCTGCCACCGTGGCCCCCAGCTATCGGCTGCGAACCCCAACGTAATGGTCCTCGCGGCCAGCGCACAAGAAAGTGGCTCCGCTCGGGCTAAAGTACCGACGTCGGCCGGGTGCACGCCAGGGCCGCCCGCCGGATAAATCGACTGTTTCCGGTTCTCCGCTGTCCTTTGTGGACTCGACCGTGACTGCTGCGAATTCCCTTGCGAGCGACCCGGTTCCCCGATGGGAGCGCACGGTCCAATCGCCGTCCAGTCGCCGTCCAGCCGCTGCTGGTGAGGTGTTCGACGGCGGCACGAGCCGTCGAAGGCCCAATTCCAGAAACGTGCCCCATACCGGACAGGAACAGAAAAGAGACGGACATGAAAATTGGCGCCTGGAAGGCATGCACCCGGGCAGCGGTGGCGATCGCGGCCGGCGTGCTCGCCTTGACCACGGGAGTGACGGCGGCCTCCGCCAGCGCGGCGCGCGCGTCCGCGATCGAGGTGACCCACGGCCCGTTCCAGCTCGTCGATTCGGGGGCCCTCGCCAGACGCGCGGCCCCGGCCGACGACCAGATCACCGCGTTCCACGGTTTCAGCACCTTCCAGAAGCTCGTGGTCCAGTCGCAGGGCTTCGACCTCGAAGGCGAGATCCACGGCAGGCTCCGGAGCTACAACTTCAAGGCCCTGTACCAGGTCTACAATCTTCCGTCGTCGGACAGCTGGAAGGTGTGGGTCGTCAGCTTCAAGCACGACAGCAACCGGAGCGTCCTCAAGGAGACCTTCCGCAACGAGCAGCTGATCGACGTCAACATCGACGTCAAGTTCCGCGTCGCGGCCGCCAACCTGCGGGGCGTGTCGTCCCTGCGGATCGGCTTCGAAACGCTGCGGCTGCAATTCAACGGGACGACCAAGGACTTCACGGTCGTCAACGGCGCGTCCGGCGGCGCCAAGGACCAGAACAACAATGACGTCCCCGTGGACTTCCAGCCAGTCTGACCGGGAATTCGCCGCCGGCCGCGCCCAGGCCGGCGATCGCGGCGGCTGGCGCCGGGCCGGCCGCCGCGGGTTCCCTCCGTTCGAGCACCGGACAAGGAGTCGGCATGCTTTTCCAGGAACCCCGGGCGCTGCCCGCCAGACGTCACCCGAGCGGTCCAGCCGGGTCGCCGAGAACAGCTTGGCGGAACTGGGCAAAATCGGCCCTCACCGCCGCCACGCCGCTGGCGCTCCTGGCCACCGGTTCCGGCACCGCATCGGCCGCCGAAGCGCATTTCGTGCCGGAGGCCACCAAAGTCGCCTGGGACGGCGTCGTGGCCACGGTGTCGTTCCGGGAGGTCGATGTGCCGTTGAGCGGCAAGACCACGATTTCCACGAAATTGAGCGTTGACATCAAGGTCTTCTGCACCCAAGGCGAGTCGACTATCGACCTCCACGCCTCCGCGACCGGCTTGACCACCTCGGATCACCCGATCAAAGACGGAACCGTCGCCGGGGTCGCGAAATTCCCGGTCCAGGTGAAAGGCACAGAGGCCCCCGGCTACACGTGCGTGGTCCGGCACCGGGAAATCACCGCGGTCCTGGAGGACTTCCGGACCGGCGCGACCCTGGTCCACCACGCCTGACCCGCGATCAGCACGAACGGCGGCCTTCGGCGCTGTGCAGAACCAGCGGCGACGAAAGCGACCCCGTCGAGGCCGGGCATCGCCCCGCGCTTTCCGGCGGGGTGCTTTCGTCGCCGCTACCCGGTCCGGGCATTCACTCCGCGCAAACTCCTTCCGACGGCAGCGAATTCGCCGCGTCTTCCGCATTCGCCGGCCTCACGACACAGACCGCAGCGCCTCCTCGCTCGGCGAACCCGGCTCCGCGGTATACGCCACCAGCAGCTGCTCCGGATGAGTGTCCACAGTGAACTGCTGAACGTCGAGTTCGAGCCGCCCGGCCACCGGATGCCGATAGACCTTCGACAGCGCTCGCGGACCGCGCACCTGGTGCTCCGCCCACCACCGCCGGAAATCCGCGTCCCGCACGCTCAGTTCGCCGACCAGCGCGCTCAACGCCGGATCGTGCGGCGTCCGGCCGGCTTCCATGCGCAGCACCGCGACGCATTCCCGCGCCGCCCGCGGCCAATCCGCGTACAGCGACCGGAACGATTCGTCCACAAAGGTCAGCCGGATCAGGTTTCTTTCCGCCGCCGGAATCGCCGCGAAATCGGTGAGCAGCGCGGCGCTTCCGCGGTTCCAGGCCAGCACGTCCATCCGGCGGTGCAGCACCATGGCAGGAATGTCGCGCATCGTGTCCAGCAGCTGCCGCAACCGGGGCGCGACCTCGGGCCGGGCCGGGGGACGCGGCGAGACCGGCGCGACGTCGGCGACCGTGAAGAGGTACTCGCGTTCGTCCGGCGCGAGTTGCAGGGCGTCGGCCAGCGCGTCGAGCACCGACCGGGACACGCGGTTCGTGCGGCCCTGTTCGAGGCGCACGATGTAGTCGATGCTGAGGTGGGCGAGCTGAGCCAGCTCCTCGCGGCGCAACCCGGGGACCCGCCGCCGCCGTCCGTCGTCCGGGTACCCGGCCTGCCGCGGATCGAGCGCCGCTCGGCGGGCCCGCAGGAAGTCGCCCAGTTCGTTCGCCATGTCCCCAGTGTGCGGGGTGTGCCTGGTACTGGGATGCATAGGCAGCACTGTCCCTGGTCGCGGCTGCGGACCGCGCCGAAGCTGGAGGCATGCGAACCGACGTCTCCTTCCCCAGCAACAACCTCCGCATCGCCGCCCACCTCTACCTCCCGGACGCCCCAGGCCCGCATCCCGCGCTGGTCGTCGGCCACCCGGGCACCGGCGTCAAGGAACAGACCGCGGGCTCGTACGCTGAGCTGATGGCCGCCCACGGCTACGCCGCTCTCGCCTTCGACGCCGCCTACCAGGGCGAAAGCGAGGGCCTGCCGCGCGGACTCGAAGACCCCGCTCAGCGGGTCGAGGACTTCAAAGCCGCCGTCAGCTACCTGACCAGCCGCGAAGACATCGACCCCGCGCGGATCGGCTTGCTCGGCATCTGCGCGTCCGGCGGCTACTCGCTGACCGCCGCCTCCACCGACCGCCGGGTGCGAGCCGTCGCCACGGTCAGCGCCGCCGACGTCTCCCGCCAGCTGCGCCTGGGCGCCGACGGAACCCAGGACCCGGCGGTCTTCGACGGGATGCTGGCCGCTTCCCGGACCGCTTCCGGCGGTTTGCCGGTCTTCCCGGCGAACGAACAGGAAGCCCGGGCCGCCGGGCAGCACGTCTACGAGGGCTGGGAGTACTACTGCACGCCGCGTGCCGCGCACCCGCGGTCCGCCAAGACGCTGACCTGGGACAGCATCGACCGGCTCGCGTTCTTCGACGCTTTCGCGCCGCTCTCGCTGCTCGGGCCGCGGCCGCTGCTGATGATCGTCGGCGACCGCGCCGAGACCGCGTGGATGAGCATCGAGGCGTTCCAGCGGGCGACCGGCCCGAAGGAGCTGTTCCGGGTCGCCGGAGCGTCCCACGTCGACCTTTACGACCGGCCGGCGGCGGTCGGCGCGGCGGCGGAGAAGCTGGCCGAGTTCTTCGGCGAGCAGCTGTGAACGCGGGCCTCGCCCGGCTGCCGCGGGCTACAGCGCGTCGCGGCCGCGCTCGCCGGTGCGGACCCGGACGACGGTCTCCACCGGCGTGATCCAGACCTTGCCGTCGCCGATCTTGCCGGTGTGCGCGGTCTCCAGCACCGTGCGCAGCGCCGCGTCGACCTGGTCGTCGTCGAGGAGGATCTCCAGCCGGTACTTGGTGATGAAATCGACCGCGTACTCGGCGCCGCGGTAGACCTCGGTGTGCCCCTTCTGCCTGCCGTAGCCGCGCACCTCGGTCGCCGTCATCCCGGCGATGCCGAGGTCCTGCAGCGCCGTCCGGACATCGTCGAGCACGAACGGTTTGACCACGGCGGTCAGCAGCTTCATCGGTTCTCCTCGCGCGCCGGCCGGGACGTCCCCGGCGCGCCGGCGGGCGCGCTCCCCCGGCGTCCGGACTGGATTGCCAGCTCGTACGCGCCTTCGGCGTGCTCGGCTTCGTCGACACCGTCGATCTCGGCCTCGCGGTCGATCCGGAATCCCAGGAATCTGTGCATGACCCAGCCGATCAGGAGGGTCACCACGAACGAATACCCTAGTACCGCCAGCGTTCCCGCCGTCTGGCGCCACAACGGGCCGAAACCGCCGCCGTAGAACAGGCCGTCCGCGCCCTGCGGATTGACGTCCGCCGTCGCGAACAAGCCGATCAGCAGCGTCCCGGCGAACCCGCCGAGCCCGTGCACCGCCACGACGTCCAGCGAATCGTCGAAACCGAACCGGTACTTGAGGCTCACCGCGAACGCGCACGCCACGCCCGCGACGGCGCCGATCGCGATCGCGCCGAGCGGTTCGACGAAAGCGCACCCCGGCGTGATCCCCACCAGCCCGGCCACCGCACCGGACGCCGCGCCGAGCGTGGTCGGCTTCCCGTCGCGGATCTGCTCGACCAGCAGCCAGCCCACCACCGCGGCCGCGCCCGCGACGGCGGTGTTGAGGAACGACGTCGCGGCAAGGTTCTTCGCGGCCAGCGCGGAACCGGCGTTGAACCCGAACCAGCCGAACCACAGCAACCCGGCGCCGAACATCACGAACGGCAAGTTGTGCGGCCGGACCGCCTGCCGCGGCCAGCCGTGCCGACGGCCGAGCACCAGCGCCAACGCCAACGCGGCGGCCCCGGAATTGACCTCGACGACGGTGCCGCCCGCGAAGTCCAGCACGTGCAGCTTCGCCGCGATCCACCCGTCGGGAGCGAAAACCCAGTGCGCCACCGGCAAATACACCAGCGTCGCCCAGACGATGGAGAACAGCGTCCAGGTCCAAAACCGAGCCCGCTCGGCGATCGCGCCGGCGAGCAGCGCGACGGTGATGATCGCGAACATCAGCTGAAACGCCACGAACGCATACAGCGGCACCACGGTCCCGCCAAGCGCGACGGTCTGCTCCGCGAGCCCGCGCAGCCCCGCCAGCCGGAAGTTGCCGAGCAGCCCGGCGAACCAGTCGGAGCCGAACGCGAGCGAGTACCCGTAGGCGACCCAGACCAGACCGACCGTGGCGAGGCAGACGAACGTCATCGCCATCACGTTCAGCACACTGCGCGCGCGGACCATTCCGCCGTAGAACAGCGCGAGGCCCGGCGTCATGAGCATCACCAGCGCCGCGCTGACCAGCAGCCAGGTCGTGCTTCCGGTATCCACCACGCTGGAACTCCTCGTCTCGACTACCGGCCGCTGCAAGCTAACCGCGCGGTGTTACGGGGATGTTTCCGTTGTTTTTCGGCCGGTCGCCCCCAACTGGAGGAAACGGGCGAACCGGAAGAAGCTGGGTCCGCTGTCCATGGTCCCGGTGGTTCGCAGGCCGGGGTTGGCCGTCAACTGCGCTGCCGGAGGCGCCCCGGCTGTCGCTGACGAACATCGGCTGCGGCTAGAACGGGTCCGTGCGGTTGCTGCCCGGCTTCAGCCGGTCCCTCCGCGGTGGTGGTCGCGACCGAGTCCGCGGCCTGTCCGATAGATCCGTACCCCTACGGCCCGATTCCCCGATTGCTGCCGCACAGCCGGGCACCGGAAGGTGACTTTCCAGTCCTAGGAAAGGAAACCGCTGTGAAGAGAACCCACCGGATACCGGGCTTGCTGGCCGCCGGGCTGGCCGTCCTGTCCGCGCCGCTGCTCGACGGCACGGCACAAGCGGCCCCGGCCCCGAACGCCGCCGCGGTCGCCCCGACCGGCGACGCGCACATTCCGCCCGCCATGCGCCCGCAGTTCTACCACGGGCAGGACAGTTCGGTCGCGGAGTTCCCGTTCATCATCGCCGGGCTGCGGGAGGGCGGTTCGCGTCCGCAGGGCCAGACGTGCACCGGGTCGGTCGTCGCGCCGCGCAAGATCCTCATCGCGGCGCACTGCAAGGCCGCCGAGGGCAAGAAGACGTTCCTGTACGGGCTCGACGACCTGAACGCGGGCGGCGGCACCCGGCTCGGTGTCGTCAGCTACGACACCCACCCCAAATACGTGAACTTCGACCAGGGCTACGACGTCGCGGTCGTCACCACCGACGCGGACATCCTGGTGCCGAACGGCCAGTACGCCAAGGTGGCCACCTCCGCGGACACCGAGCTCAGCAAACCCGGCAAGAACGGCGTCGGCGTCGGCTACGGCAAGAAGGACTTCAACGACGACTCGCGGGACGTCACGGTCGACAAGGCCACCCTGCCGATCCGGGAGGGCTCGAACTGCCAGGGAGTCGGCGCCGGATTCCAGGACGCCACGATGATCTGCGCCGGCTACTCCAACGGCGACCCGACGATCCTTCCCGGCGACAGCGGAGGCCCGCTGATCGTGGACGGCAAGGTGGTCGGCGTCGCGTCGTGGAGCCGCAGCGACTTCAAGTGGTACAGCGTCTACGGCAGGCTCAACAACGACATGGGCGACTGGGTCGCCGAGCAGATCGGGAACGTCGGCAACGACAGCTTCTCCCTCGGCGTCAGCCCCGCTTCGGCCCAGGTCGAGCCGGGCAAGTACCTCTCGACCACCGTCACCAGCAAGGCGGGCAAGAACGGCGCGGAATCGGTCGATCTCACCGCGTCCGGGCTGCCGGACGGCGCGAAAGCGACCTTCCAGCCCGCCAGGATCACGTCCGGCGACACCGCCAAGCTGACCGTCGAAACCGCGGCCAGCACTCCGGAAGGCACTTACCCGATCACGATTTCCGGCAAGGGCGCCGCGGACACCGCCACCGCGAAGCTCACGCTGACCGTCGGCAAGGGCACGCCGACTGGCGACGTCAAGGTCGCCGTGACGCCCGCGAGCGGCTCGGTCGGCGCGGGCTCGTTCAGCGACGCGACCGTGTCGGCGGCCGGCGGGACCGGCCAGCTCAAGCTGTCCGCGTCCGGTTCCGGGCTGTCGATCTCGCCGTTCTTCACCCCGCAGGCCATTTCCTCCGGCGGCAGCTCGACGATGCAGGTGTTCGCACCGTTCCAGGCGGGCACCTACCCGATCACCGTCACCGCGACTGACGCGAACGGCAAGAGCGGCAGTGCGACCTACACCTTGACTGTCCGGTGACAAGACGGTGCGCCGCGGCCATTACGACCGCGGCGCACCGTTTCCGGCCCCCCGGTCAGAAGGTGATCGTGAATCCTTCGATCGAACCGGTGTCGAACCGGTTGACGTCCTTGACGCTCAGCTTCCAGGTGCCGTTCGCCGATTCGGCGGAGGCGTCCACGGTGTACGAGCTGTGCACGCCGGTCGCCTCGCCGACCCCGCCGGCCTTGCGCAGCGAGTACGCCTTCCCGCTCGGGCCGATGAGGTCCACCACGAGGTCCGCGGTGTAGGTGTGGGCGATGTCGACCTTCACCGGAAGGGTCGCCGAGGCCTTGCCGTCGCAGCTGTCCTGGGTCACCGAGCTGGTCACCGCGTCGCCGGCGTCCGGAATGGCCACCGGAGCGGTGTTCGACTTGACACCGCACTTCGGCGCGGGCCCGGTCCCGCCGATGAAGGAGACGTTCAGCAGTTTGTCCGGCGAACCGCTGCCCGGGTTCTTGATCACGCCCTCGACCGCTCCGGCCACCAGGGCGTCGCGCGTCTGCTGCGCGGTGGCGCCCGGGTTGGCGGCGAGGTAGAGCGCCGCCGCGCCGGTGACGTGCGGCGTGGCCATCGACGTCCCGCTCATGTTCGCGCTGCTCCCGTCCGACAGCCCGAGGGACGTGATGTTGTTGCCCGGCGCGAAAATGTCGGTGCAGGAGCCGTAGTTCGAGAACGACGCCCGGTTGTCGTTCTCGTCGGAGGCGTTCACCGTGATCGCCTCCGGCACGCGGGCCGGGCTGGTGCCGCACGCGTCGGTCGAGGAGTTCCCGGAGGCGACGGAGTAGACGACGCCGGAAGCGATGGACTTCTTGATCGCGTCGTCGCCGACCCCGGCCTGGTCCATGGTCAGGCTCATGTTCGCCACCGCGGGTTTGGCCGCGTTCGCGGTGACCCACTCCATCGCGTCCACCGCGGCGGAGTCCGGGCCGTTGCCGGAACAGTCGTTGCCGAGCACCTTGAGCGCGACGATCTTGACCTTCTTCGCCACGCCGTAGGTCTTGCTGCCGATCGTGCCCGCGGTGTGCGAACCGTGCCCGTTGCAGTCGATGCCGTCGCCGCCGACGAAGTCCTTGCCGACGCTCGCGCGTCCTTCGTACTCCGGGTTGTCCGGCTTGATCCCGGTGTCGAGGTCGTAGGCGGTGACGCCTTCGCCAGTGTTCGGGTAGGTGTAGCCGCGGTCGAGCGGCAGGCTCTTCTGGTCGATCCGGTCGAGGCCCCAGGTCGCGTCCTGCTGCGTGTCGGCGACCTTGGCCGTGCCGTCCTCGTAGACGGTGCGCACGGCCGGATCGGCGGCGAGCCGGCGCGCCTGCTGCGCGGTCATCCCGCGCACGGAAAACCCGTGCATCGCGACCGAATACGTGGAGCGGACTTCGCCGCCGTAGCGTTGCGTGAGCGAAGCCGCCGAGGACTGCCCGCCGTAAGCGTCCTTGAGCGCCACGATGTACTGGTCGCCGTAGTGCTGTTTGGCCGGCACCACAGTGCCCTCGGCCGCCTGTGCCACGCCCGCCGTGCCCAGCGCCGTCGCGCCGAACACGGCGAGCGCCAGTGCCGTAGTTGCCTTCCTGCGCATCTGGAACTCACCCCGAAACTCGTCGGTTTGCCTGTGACGGAGAGCCACAGGAACACCACTCTTCGGCTGCCCGCCGGGTCCGAACAAGCGAGGCTGCGGTCCGTAGGACTACGTAACTATTGGCCCTCCAGCGGCTGTCCTACGAAAGTCCGGTAACCGGCCGTACGGGTTCCGTGAGCATCCGCCCCGACCTAAACTCCGTTCACGAGAAGGATGGTTTGGGTGCTGTGCGGCTTTTTCCGGAATCGGGAGGCCATGGTGCGCAACGATGCCGCCGTGGGCGCCCCCGCGCTCGTCGGCCGGGGCGAGGAGCTGCGCGCGCTGGCGGCGGCCGCTGTCCGGCCGCCGTCGGTCGTGCTGGTCGAGGGCGAGGCGGGCGTCGGGAAGACCCGGCTGGTCGCGGAATCGCTCCGGTGCCGCGAGCTGGCCGGACGCCGGGTCCTCTCCGGGTGCGGGCAGGCGATGCGCGAGCCGTTCCCGTACGGCGCGGTGCTCGAAGCACTGCGCGACGCCGGCCGGTACCTGCCCGACGCGCGGCCGCTCACCGGTGTCGCCGGGGCGCTGCGCCCGTACCTGCCCGAACTCGGCTCGCACCTTCCGGAGACCCCGCCCTCGCTCGGCGACCGCCGTGCCGACCAGCACCGGCTCTTCCGCGCGGTCCGCGAGGTGCTCGAAGCGCTCGGGCCGGTGCTGCTGGTCGTCGAAGACCTGCACTGGTGCGACGACGGATCGCGCCGGCTGCTGCGGTTCCTCACGGCCGAGCCGCCGCGCGACACCAGCCTGCTGCTCACCTATCGCGGTGAGGAAATGCCGGACGGCAACGCCTTCCGGCCCGCAGCGGGCGCGACGAACCTGCTGCTGGAACTGCGTCCCCTCGACACCGAACAGACTCGGCTGCTCGCCAGCGAGCTGCTCGGCGGCACCGTGTCCGCCGAGTTCGCCGCACTGCTGCACGAGCGGACCGGCGGCATTCCGTTCGTCATCGGGGAAATGGTGCGCACACTGGACGCGCAGACCGCAGCGCACGCCGATCGCCTGACTGTGCGCCGGGTCCTCGACGGCGTCGGCGTGCCCGCACGGCTCCGCGAAGCCGTACTCGAACGGCTTTCCGGCCTTCCCGTGCCCGCGAGACGAATCACCGAGACTGCCGCGGTGCTCGGCGTGCCCGCGTCCGCGCAACTCCTCGGTGCGTTGGCCGGACTGCCGCCACAGCGGGCCAGGCAAGCTCTCGTTCTCGCGCTCGAACGGCACGCGCTGGTCGAACTGGCGGACTTCCACTACGGCTTCCGCCACGCGCTCGCGCAACAGGCGGTGTACCGGACGATTCCCGGCCCGGACCGGCAAGAGCTGCACAAACGAGCGGTTTCCCTGCTCCGCCGGCAAAACCCCGCGCCGATGGCGCAGCTGGCCCGCCACAGCCGAAAGGCAGGTGCGCTCGCCGACGCGCGGCGCTACGCCGAGGCGGCCGCCGACGCCGCCACGTCGGCCGGGGATCTCGCGACCGCGACCGATCTGCTGTGCACCCTGCTGTCGGATCCGGGCCTCGATTCGTCCGATGTGGACCGAATGGCGGTGAAGCTGAGCGAGCTGGCCAATTACGGCACCGCCCAGCACGAGGTGGCGAGCGCGCTGGAGCGGCTGCTGTCCGACGACCGGCTTTCCCGCACGCACCGCGGGCAGATCCGGCTCAGCCGCGGCCTGCTGCTGATCCGCCAGGCGGGCAGCATCGAGGCGGCGCGCACCCAGATCGAGCTGGCCGTGCACGATCTCGGCCACCGGCCCGATCTCGCCGGCCGCGGCATCGCGGTGCTGGGCCAGCCGTGGTTCGGGGCCACGCCGGTCGCCGAGCACCTGCGCTGGCTCGACCGGGCGGACGAGGTCGTCGCGAACACGACCGATCGCACCCTCGTGCTGACGCTGCTGGCGAACAGCCTTCCGTCCCGGCTCCAGATCGGCGACCCGGACGCGCTGGCGGCGATGGACGCCGTCTCGACCGCGGTCTCGTCGGCCGAACAGCAACGCCAGCTGGCCCGGCTGCACGCCAATGTCGCCGACGCGTGCGCGTGGATCGGCCACCACCGGCGCGCGGGCAGCATGGTGCGCAGCGCGATCGAACTCGCGTCGGATTGCGGCGCGCCGTACCTGATCGGCATCGCGCGCTCCACCGGCGTGCACACCGACTGGCTCACCGGACGGTGGGACGGGCTCGACGACAAGGCCCGCGCGCTGCTGTCCGAGCACCGGGAGCTGCTGCCGATGAGCGGGGAACTTTCCCTCGTGCTCGGACTGCTCGCGACCGCCCACGGCGAACGGGACCGGGCCGCCGCCCATTTCGCCGCCGTCGGTCCCGACGAACCGGAGAACGCGGTGACCCCCGTGGTGCTCGCCGCTCACGCCGGGATCGCGAGCATGCTGCTGTCGCATTCCGACGACGAGGCAGCCGCGGCGCGCGCGGACCGCGGGCTGGAGTTGTTGCGCGCCAAGGGAAACTGGGCCTGGTCGGGAGAGCTGCTGCCGGTCGCCGTCGAGGCGTACTGCCGCGTCGGGCGCACCGGAGCCGCCGCCGCCCTGGTCGACGAGGCCGAACGGGAGGTACGCCGCCTCGATGCGCCGCTGGCTGCCGTCGCGTTGCTCGTCTGTCACGGCGTCCTTTCCGCACATCACGGCGACCACGCCCACGCGGCGAAGTTCTTCCACGAAGCTGGCGAAGGCTACGACCGGCTGCCCGCGCCGTATCCGGCAGCGCTGGCCAGGGAACAGCTCGCGCGAAGCAGGCTCGCGATGGGCGAACCGGGCGCCGCCGAGGCATTCCCCGACCTGGCAGAGGTATTCGCCCGCCTCGGTGCCACCCGGGCGGCCGCGCGCTGCCGGCACGCCCACCGCGCGACCGGCGCAGTGGCCCCTTCACGGCGCGGCAGACGCGGGTACGGCAACGAGCTTTCCCCGCGCGAACAGGACGTCGCCCGGCTTCTCGCGGACGGGCACACCAACCGGGAGATCGCCGAGGTGCTGTTCCTGTCCCGGCGCACGGTGGAACAGCACGTCGCCAGCGTGCTGCGGAAGCTCAAGGTCGCCTCGCGCGGTGAGCTGGCCACCGCGGCACGATGAACCGTCAACCGATTCTTCGGCGGGCAGAAACCGCTGCAAGACACGCCATCCGGCGCAACGGCCGAGCCAAGGCAAGAACGGCTACTACATCCCCGGCAGCAAACGCGAACCCGCCGCCACCGACCTGCCCGCCACCCACGGCGTCGTCACCACCCCGCACCCCACCGGCGGCACCCTCGTCACGGTGCCACCGGCGGGGGAACCACTGGGCTTCCTTACCCCGCACCGGAAATCGCCGACGGCAACGCCTGGCAAGCCACCTCCCGCCCCGGCACCGCACCGGTCACCGTGTAGGCGGTCCAGGGCGGACAGCTCTGCCAGCCACCATCAACAGCCGCGACAGCAACACCAGGCAGCCCCGCCCCTCGTCGGCGAAAGCGGCCCGTCGCCACATTCCTGGCTGTCCGGGCGGTTTCCGCGCTCACACCCGCGTGTCGAGGGCCGGGAAAAGAGCCCCCTCAAAGCGCCGGGCGAGTCGAGACCGGGTGCCCTCGATCGGCCTAGCCCTGTCCGGTCGACAGACCGCCGGGCCAGGAGAGGGCGCGCACCGCGTTGTCGCGCAGGACCATGGGCAGAATCTGCTCTTTGACGGGCAGCGTCGCGAAGTCGGCCAGCCAGCGCTCGGGGGTGAGCGCCGGGAAGTCGGACCCGAACAGCACCTTGTCGCGAAGCGGGCCGTTGATGTTCGCGACCAGGGACTCGGGGAAGTACTTCGGCGACCAGCCGGACAGGTCGATGTAGACGTTCGGCTTGTGCTGCGCGACCGCGAGCGCCTCGTCCTGCCAGGGAAAGGAGGGGTGGGCGATGATGATCCGCAGTCGCGGGAAGTCGACCGCGAGGTCGTCGAGACGCATGGGGTTGGAGAACTTGAGCCGCATGCCGCTCCCGCCGGGCTGCCCCCGGCCGACGCCGGTGATTCCACTGTGGAACAGCGCGGTCGCTCCCAGCCCCTCGAGTGTCTCGTAAAGCGGGTAGTACTGCCGGTCGTCGGGGAAGAACTGCTGCTGAGTCGGGTGGAACTTGAAGCCGCGGACGTGGTGCTGCTCGACCAGCCGCCTGGCGATCGCGACGGCCTCGTCGCCGCGGTGCGGGTCGACCGATCCGAACGGCACCACCACGTCCGGGTACTCCAGTGCCACCCGGGCGATTTCCTCGTTGCTCACCGTCTGCCGTCGGCCGCTCGTGGCGAAGTCGTCTACGTCGAACACCACGAAGGCCATCCGGCGCCGTCGATAATCGCGCGCCATCTGTCGCAGGTCGGGAAGCTCGTCGAAGCCGAAAAGCTCGCGCAGCGAGTCTTCGAAAGGCGCTGGCTGTCCGCTCCCCGCCACCGAGCGGAGGACGTGGGTGTGCACGTCGATCGCGACCAGGTCGTCGAACGCGACGGGTGCTGGCGACTCGTCCATGGGAGCGGCCTCAATCCCGGGTGTCGGTGACTTTGGCGGATCGCCCGGCCAGGAAATCGGCCAGCCGTTCCTTCGCCGCGGGATCGCTTTGCGCGATGCCGGCGGCCAGCGACTCCGTCATCAGGCCGACCTCGAGGCCCGCGTCCGCGATCCGGGGAAGGACATGGGTGACGGCGTAGTTCGTCATGGGAGTGTTGCCGGCGACCGCGGCCGCGAGCTCGGCGGCCTTGGCCCCGGCCTCTCCTGGGGGCACGAGGTACTGCGCCAGGCCGATCCGGTGCCCTTCCCCGGCCTCGACGACCCGTCCGGTCAACACCATGTCGGTCACCCGGTGGGCCCCGATCAGGCGCGAAATCCGTGCCGACCCGCCCCCGCCGACGAAGATGCCGCGGGCGCCTTCCGGCAGTGCGAAGAAGGCGGTGGCGTCCGCGACCCGGAGATGGCACGCCGCGGCGAGCTCGAGCCCGCCTCCGATCACGGCGCCCTGCAACGCGGCGATGACCGGAACAGGCGAGAACTGCACCGCGTCCAGACACTCGTGCCACAACCGCGAGTGCAGCATCCCGCCGCGGGCGTCGCGCTCGACCAGCTCCTGAAGGTCGAGCCCGGCGCTGAAGTGCTCTCCCCTGCCCGAAAGCACGACGGATCCCACAGATCCGGGGACGCCGCGCAGGAGCGCGGCGACGCGTCGCAGAATCGAGTCGCTGAGCGCGTTGCGCTTCGGCTCCCGGTCGATCGCGATATGCAGGACGCGGCCGTCCTGGCGGCTTGCGACGAAGTCGACGGTTGCGGTGTTGCCCATGAATGCGTCCTTCTGTCAGGTGGCCGATTCGGCCTGGTATCGGGCGCGCAGCTGGGGTTTCAGCACTTTGCCAGCGGCGTTGCGGGGAAGGCGTTCGACCAGGCGGTAATGCTTGGGCACCTTGTAGTGGGCGATGCGGCCGCGCAGGTGCTCCTCCAGCTCGTCGGCGGTCGCGACGTGCTCGGGCCGCACGACCACGCAGGCCAGGCCTACCTCGCCCCACACCCGGTCGCTGACGCCGATCACCGCGCACTCCGCTACTGCCGGATGCTCGTAGAGCGCGTTCTCCACCTCCGCCGGGGAAATGTTCTCCCCGCCCGAGATGATCATGTCCTTGAGCCGGTCTTTGAGGTAGACGTAGCCGTCGTCGTCGAAGGCTCCGATGTCGCCGGTGCGGAACCAGCCGTCGGGATCGATCGCAGCGGCAGTGGCGTCAGGCAGGTTCCAGTAGCCCCTGGTGACGTTGGGCCCTCTCACGAGCAACTCCCCGCGCTCCCCCGTCGGCACCTCCCGCAGCTGCTCGTCCACTGCCTTCATGTCGACGAAGAAGCTCGGTGCGCCCACGCTCGCCGCCTTCTCGCCGGCCATGCCCGCGCGGAGGAAAGTCGCGCTGGGCGAGACTTCGGTCATGCCGTACCCGGGCTGGAACACGAGGCCGCGCTCGCGGAACTGCTCGGCGAGCGCCGACGGCACCGGCGATCCGCCGCACATGATCGTGCGGAGCGAAGAGAGGTCCGCGCGGGCCCAGCCCGGAGCCTGGGTCAGCGACTGGAGCATCGCCGGCACGCCGAGGAGGGTGGTCACCCGGTGCTCGGCGATCAGGCTGAGCGCCTCTGCCGGGTTCCAGGCGGACATGATGACCGCGGCCCCGCCCTTGAGGAAGGTGGGGAGCAGGTGGTTGTTCAGGCCGGCGGTATGGAACAGCGGCGCGGCGACGAGGCTGACGTCGTCCGTGCGCAGGTCGACGTCCAGCAGCAGGTTGATCGCGTTCCACACCAGGTTGTCGTGGGTGAGCATGACTCCTTTGGGCCGCCCCGACGTCCCGGACGTGTACTGGATCATCGCCACGTCGCCGGGACGCGCCCGGGACTGCGGCACCGGCCCGTCGGCGGAGAGCACCAGCTCCTCGTAGGCCGCCGCGTCGTCGGCGGCCCCGCCCACCCGGACCCGGTGCGCCACGTCCACCCGCGCGAGCACCTCGGCAGCCAGCACGTCGAACTGCTCGTGCCAGACCAGCACTTCCGGGGCGGCGTCGTCCAGGATGAACTCCAGCTCGTCGGCCGAAAGCCGGAAGTTCAGGGGCAGGTACGCCGCGCCCAAGAGGCCGGACGCGAACAGCAGCTCCGGTGCGGCAGGATGGTTCGGCCCCAAGTACGCGACGCGGTCCCCGGCCGACACCCCCGCCGCGGACAGCGCACCGGCCAGCCGCGACGTCCGCTCGTGGACGTCCCGGTAGGTCAGCACGAGCTCGCCGCAGCGGAAGGCGGTCGCCCGGGGAGCGGCGCGGGCCCGGCGCCGCGGCCAAGCGCCCACGCCGTCATGCGCCCTGTCGAGTCCCATGTCCGGTCATCCCTTCCCGAAGTCGCGTCGGTCCCGCAGCATCGCCGAGGCCGGGTCGCTGCGGTTTTCGAGCACGGCGGTTGTTCACCGGGGCCAGCGTGGAACCGCTTCGGCGGGCTCGCACCAAGGTGTTCCGATCAACGGAACCGCGGGGGCTCGGATCCCCTCGCCCGGCGCTCCCGCTCGCCTTCGACCTCGGGAACGCGGGAACCGCGCGCTCCTTGCCAGCTGCGGCCCCGCTCTCTAGAATCACGTTCTAGAGGACGATTCTAGGAGCCGCGTCGCCATGAACAGTGCCACCTTCGAGGGTCTCCAGACGCCGCCTTCTGTGCTGTGGAAGGCGTTCGACGTCTTGGGCGCCTTCAACCACGACCGCCGAGTTCAGACGCTGAGCGAGATCGCGCGCCGGGCCGGCCTCCCGAAGTCGACGACGCATCGAATCCTGCTCATGCTGCAGGAAGTGCGGGCCGTGGAACGGGTCGAGGGCGGGTACGCGATAGGGCTCCGGATGTTTTCGGTCGCTTCGACCTCGGTCGACTCGCGGCTGCGGGAATTGGCGCTCCCGCACCTCGAGCGGTTGCGCCGCCTGACGCGCCAAACTGTGCACCTGGCGGTGCTTCGCGACGGGGACGCCGTCTACTTGGAGAAGCTGCCCAGCCCCGTCGCACCGGCGACTCCCGCGCTCATCGGAGGACGTCTTCCCGCCGCCCGGACCGGCGTGGGAAAAGCTCTGCTCGCGTTCACCGCGGAACCATCGCCCAGCGAGCCGGAGCGGCGCCTCGTCACGGGAGGGCAACGGGCGGCTATCCGGCGCGCCGGCTACGCGACCGATCGCGAGGAAGCAGCACGGGGCCTCGCGTGCGTGGCAGCTCCGGTGCTGGTGGCCAACCGGGCGGTGGCGGCGATATCGGTCGCCTTCGCGGCCCAGCACGGCGACGGATCGGCCTTCGTCAATCCCGTCCGCGAGACCGCGGTCGCGGTGGCGCGGACCGTTGCGAACCTCCCATCATTGATCCCGTGAGCGCCAACAGCCATTCGACGAAGGCACCGTCCGACTCGCGAGAGGCCATCCTCGACGCGGCGGAGCGGCTGATGATGAGGAACGGCTACGACAAGACGTCGATCGCTCGCATCTGCCGGGAGTCCGGGTTCCCGGTGGGTTCGCTCTATCATCATTTCGGCAGCAAGTCCGCGCTTCTCTCCCAGGTGATGGAGCGCGTTTCGCACCGCTTCTTCGCCAGTCTGCCCGCCAGCCCGGGTTCCCGGAGCACCGTCGAGCGGGAGCTGGCCGAGTACTGGGACGCCGTGACCGAAACGATCGTCGGCAGCCTCGGCTACTTCACCCTCTATCTCGAACTGCTCAAGATGAGCTTCGAGGACCCCGATCTCCGGACGCTCATGGACGCGCGCAACCGGTCCTCGTACGAGTCGATCGCGGAGGAACTGCTGCCGTTCGCGCGATCGGCGGGAGTCGCCGACCCGGACGAGGTGGCGGGCCGATTGGGCCGCGTGGTCATGGTCCACACCCTGGGCGCGGTGATGACCTCGGCGGGCAGCGCCGACGCGATCCGCGAGGAGATGGCCGGCATCCGGCAGGTCGTCCGCGACGTGATCATGTCCTCGGGCGCCGGTCAGCCCGGCTGATCCATCGCTGCCCGCTGGCGAGGACAGCGTCGCGATCACGGCCGGGGATCGGCGCCGGCTGCGGCCCGGGCGCGTAGCCAGTGCTGGGCCCGGGACCGCCGGCTGATTTCGGCCTGCCGCACCGAGGTCCGCATCGCCTCCGGCCGGACCCGGAGCCGGGCCGCGATCGGCTCGGCCGGGCCCGCCGGACGGAGCTGGCCCGCGGCGAGGCGGGTCAGCTGCGCGGCCCTCAGCCGCGGACGTCCCGGACGGGGATGCCGAAACTGCTGATGTCCAGCACCGATCCGGTCACCGTCTTCGACTGTGCCGGTGCGGCCAGCAATACGTAGGCGCCCACGTAGTCTTCCGGCGTGGGGGCGAAGCGGAGCGCGGAGCGCTGTTCCATGACCTGGTCAAGGGGAAACGCTTCCCCGATCGAGGTCCGCGAGAGGCCCAGCGATGCCGGGCCGCGCAGATCGGTCTCCATGCCCCCAGGCGCGACCCCGTTGACGCGGACACGGGGGGCCAGCTCATAGGCAAGCTGCTTGACCAACCCGGCCCCCGCATGCTTGGAGGCCACGTAGAGCGCACCGCCGCCGGCGGGATAGAAAGCGGCGTTGGACAGCGTGAGGATGATGGACCCGCCGGTGTCGCGCAGCGCGGCGAGCGCGGCCCGCGCACCCAGCAGGTACCCCTTGACGTTCACGGCGAAAAGTTCGTCGAACCCTGAAGACAGGCTGTCGGTCGAGGACTCCTCGAGCGTGCGGTTGAAGTCCCACAGGCCGGCGTTGCCCACGAAAGTGTCAAGCCGGCCGAAGGCCTCGACCGCGAGTGCGCAGGCGCGCTCGTTGTCCTTGCCGCTGCGAACGTCGCCGGCGAACGTGGCGACCTTTTCGCCGTGCTGGCTGCGCACCTCTCGGAGTTTCTCCTCGGACTTGTCGAAGGCGACTACGTTCGCGCCCTCGGCGACGAAGCGAGTGACGATCGCTCGCCCGAGGCCCGATCCGGCCCCGGTCACGAGGGCCGCCCGGTGGTCGAGCCAACCCATGGCTTTCACTCCTTGGTCAGGTAGGTGTCGGGAAGGGCGACGTAGACGTCGTCGCCGATCGCCGTTGCGGGATGGACCGCCACGGGGGCCGTAGCGGGAGGACCGGACGGGGCGCCCGTTCGGAGGTCGAACCGGGCGAGGTGGAGCGAGCACTCCACGACGCCGTCTCCCGCCCAGCCGTCGGTAAGGGGATAGGACGCGTGCGTGCAGCTGTCGTCGAGGCAGAAGTACTCGCCCTCGGAGGTGAAGACGGCGACCGGGGGCAGCGTGCCCAGGCGCAATCCCTCGTCTTCGAGGACGTCCTGGACGCGACAGGCCCTCCGCCAGGTGCGGCCCTCGTGGGTTTCGAGCTGCTCGGCGAGATCGTCCGGCTTCGCGCTCATAGCATGACGGAGATGCTCGGCGCCAGCAGAGTCGTCTGCTCCAGCACGATCTTGCGCGCGGCGATCAGGAACGGGTGCCCGGTGCTGTCTTCCGCGACGGGGCGCAGAACGTCGAAGCGCTCCCCGATGAACCAGTCCTGATGGCGTTCGAGCCGGCTGCGGTAGACGGAAAAGTTCGACGCGACGCCAAGCGAGTCGTCTTCGTGTCGCGTGACCCGGATGTTGGTGATGAGTCGCCGTGTGCGCGAGGGCGGCTCCTCGGCGAGGGAGACGCCGGAGGTCAAGCGCCGGACGCGACCGCGGAGGAAACCGATGTCGTCGTCGAAGAACGCGGTCTCGTTGCCCGCCGCGACCTCCTTGTCCCGCTCGCGATGGGTCAGCGTGCGGCGCGTCGGCGCCCAGTAGCGGACGTCTTCGGAGAAGAGCGTGATCCACTCGTCGTACCGGTGCTCGTCGAGCAGTTGCGCCTCGGCGAAGAGAAACTGCTCGACTTGGTGCTGGGTTGCCACGTCCACCGGTCGGCGGGAGGCATGGCTGGCGATCGGCGCCCCCGGCCGGTGGCCGGGGGCGTCCGGGCGGGCGGTGGTCATGCTTTCTGCACCTCTCGTGGCAGGGCGGCGGGTTCGCCGGCGCGCCGGGCGGCCTCGCGCTCGCCGATCTCGGCCCAGGTGAGGCCGGACATCAACTCCAGCCATCGCTGGTAGAAGCCGCGGGCGGCCGTCTCGCTGTACACGTCGTTGGACAGCCCTGGAAGCCCGTGGCTGTCGCGCTCTTCATGGCCCAGGCCCATCTGGACGTTGAACGTGGTGGTTCGGGCCTTGTAGCCCCGCAGGACCAGCTGGATCTCGGTCCAGTTCTCGCCGTCGTCGGTCTCGAAGACGCCTGCCGGGCTGAATTGCCGCTGCGCGACGCGCCGGATCAGATCCTTGATGCGGTCGGGGGCGCCTGCCGGCACATAGGTCCATGCCCAGACCTCGATCTGTCCTGGTCCGCGCGGATGCCACACCCGCATCGTCGGGGTGAGCCCGAGCCAGGAGAAGTTCGGGAAAATCGTGTTGTGGGCAAGGACTTTGTCCGGGCGGTCGGCGCCCAGATTGCGGTGGATCTCGTCCTGGTTGGCGGCCAGCCAGTCCCGGTACTCGGGCCCGAAGCTGAACTCGGCGTGCTCGAGATGCGACCTCCAGAAGCCGCCCGAGCCGTGTCCGTTGCCGGCGAACTGCCGCCCGGGCGCCTCGTCGGGAGGGTCGCCCGCGGCCCACGCCCGGGGGTCCTCGCTGAGCGCGATCATCGCCGAGGCGTGGGAGATGGGCACGTGGTACATGTCGCTGGCGAACTGTTCGGAGGCGAACTTCCAGTTGGTGTCGATGACCCACTTGGCGGTGCCGCCGACGAACTCCAGCCCGTCGTCCCACGCGCCCGCGACGGCGTCGAAGTAGTACGCCATGTCGCCCAGGTAGTCCTCGAACTCCGGCACGTCGTCGGACCAGGTGCCGAAGTAGAAGCCCTTGTGCTCGGCGATTCTCGGGACCTTGAGGGCGCCCCACCGGGTCTTGTCGATCTCGTCGCGGTACGCGCGGCTCTCCTTGGGCACGTGGACGAGATTTCCCTCGAGGTCGTAGCCCCAGCCGTGATAGCTGCAGGTGAAGGTCTTGCTCACTCCCTGGTCGCTGCGGCAGATCCGCATCCCGCGGTGCCGGCACTGGTTGAGGAACGCCTTGACCGACCCGTCGCGCTGGCGGACCACCAGCACCGGGTCCTCGCCCATGTAGGTCTGCACGAAGCTGCCGGCCCGGGGCAGCTGGGAACGGTGCGCCAGGAACAGCCACGAGCGGCCGAAGACCAGCTCCAGCTCCTTCTGGTAGATCGCCGGATCGGTGTAGATGACCGGGTTCACGTAGCCGCGGTCCGGCTCGACCAGCTGCTGGAGCCCGCCCGGGACCGCCACGCCGGAGGACATCACCGGCCCCCTTCCGGCGCCGCGAGCCGCCGCGGCTCGGCGTCCGGCGGAGTGAGGTGGTGGCCCCAGACGCTCATCGCGTCGTGATGGGCGACCTTCCAGGTGGCGTCGTCGACGAGCAGCCCGTCGAATCCGTACTCGACGGCGAAGCCCGACGGGGTCTGGACGTAGAACGACGTCATCTTGTCGTTCGAGTGCTCGCCGATGCTCATCTGCACGGGATAGGGGCTGCGCTCGGCGAGGTCGAGGGCCCGGCCCACGTCCTCGAGGGACCGGACTTCCAGCATCAGGTGCCCCAGGCCCGCGGGGACGGAAGGCACCGCTGCGAAAGCGACGGTGTGATGGCGCGGATTGCAATGCAGGAAAATGCCGGCGTCCTCGCCGAAGGCGATGGTGTCGCTGAGCCGGAAGCCCAGCGCCTCCTGGTAGAAGGACGCCGAAGACGCCGGGTCGTCCGCGAAGAAGAACGCGTGCCCGACGCCCAGGTCTCCGCACACGAACCGGACGCCCCGCGGCGAGACGAAAGGCGTCGCGCTGACTTCCTGACCGACGCAGGCTTCGATCGTGTTGCCCGCGTTGTCGGCGAACTTCAGCAGCCGCCGCACTCGTCTGGTCTCGGCGAGCCCCGGGTCTTCGGCCACCGCGATCCCGCGGTCGCCCAGCCGGGCGGCCAGGGCGTCGAGCTCGGCGTCGTTCCTGACCTCGAAGCCGAGCGCGACGAGGGCATCCGGCCCAGGAGCGCCGTCCTCCACCATCAGCCGCGCGGCGCGGTCGTCGGTGCGGAAGATCGCCGTCGACGGGTCCTCGCCCTCGGCCAGTTGCGCGCCGAGCACCTCGGCGCCGAACGTTTTCCACTCTTCTACCGGGCCCCGGACGACCAGGTAGCCCAAGGCGGTGATCTCGCTCATCTGCCTTCTCCTTCGCGGTCGGGGACGAGCCGTCCCCGTGCCGAGGATGTACGGGCGCCCGCCGGGGAGCCGAAGAACGTTCCGGTCGCCGGAACCAGCGGTCAGGCCGAGGCCGGCGCGCCGCCGCGCGAGGGCGGATTCGCGGTTCCGGCGACCGGAACATCCGCTCACCCCGGTCCTCGGATGTCACCCACATTGAGCGCATGACCGTTTCCGAAACCAGCGTCGTCGCCGACCGCTACGCCGACGTTCCGCACTTCCGCGTCCACTACCTCGAGGCGGGCAGCGGCCACCCCCTCGTCCTCCTCCACGGCAGCGGGCCCGGGGCGACCGCCGCGACGAACTTCACGCCCAACATCGCGCCGCTCGCCGCCCGCTTCCGCGTGATCGCGCCCGACATGCCGGGGTGGGGCGAGAGCGACACGCAAACCGACGAGACCGGCCGCGACCATGCCGGGACGCTGATCGCGCTGCTCGACAAGCTCGGCATCGAGAAGGCCGCCCTCGTGGGCAACTCGATGGGCGGGATGACCGCGATCACGGCCGCCGTCCGGTACCCGGACCGGGTTTCCCATCTGGTCACCATGGGCGTCCCCTCGCCTTTCCCGCCGCTCTTCTCCGCGGCCGGCCACTCGGAGGGCCTGGCGATCCTGATGCGGGCCTACCGCGAGCCCACGGCGGAGAACATGAAGCGCCTGGTCCAGGTGATGTGCTTCGACCAGGCGCGGGCCACCGACGAACTCGCCCAGGCCCGCTCGGCTGCCGCGCTGGCGCGTCCGGAGCACCTGGACAGCTGGAACGCCCAGTTCGCCGACGAGGGAACGCTCCCGCCGTACTTCCAGCTCGGCGACGCGGTCTCCCGGGTGACCGCGCCCATGCTGGCCATCCACGGCCGGGACGACCGCGTCGTGCACTACGAGCACAGTCTCCAGCTCGTCACCCGGATCCCCGACAGCCGCCTGGTCCTGCTCAACCGGTGCGGGCACTGGGCGCAGATCGAACACGCCGAGGAGTTCAACAGCTTGGTGACGTGGTTCGTCGGGTCGGAAGAAGCCCGTGCCCGCCCCCGGGCCTGACGCGCGTCCCCGGTCCCACCCCCCGACATCGTCAGCTACCGCGCAGGAGGAACAAGTCGTGAGCACCCTCGTCATCCGCAAGGTCGTCTCCCAGATCGAGGAGACCAGGAGCGCCGCCGGGCGCGGCGACGACGGCGGCCCGCTGCGCAAGGTCGCAGTGTGCGCGGTCGTCGCCAACCCGTTCGCCGGCCGGGGATACGTCGAGGACCTGTCGCCGATCATCAACGCCTCCGGCGAGATCGGCGCCTTCCTGGGCAAGGAGGCGCTTCGGCTGCTCGGAGCCGAAGCCGCGAGCTACGGCAAGGCGGCCTTGGCCGGCACCGCCGGCGAGCAGGAACACGCCAACGCCGCGATCACCTCCGTGTACGGCAACGCGTTCCGCGACGCGATCGGGGGCGGCAAGGCCTGGATCACTTCGGTCACCAAAGTCTCCGCCGGCGACGCGGTGATCGACGTGCCGCTGGCCTACAAAGACGAAATCTGGGTGCGCAGCCACTACGACGCGCTCACCGTGCACGTGCCCGACGCGCCCCGCCCCGACGAGCTGGTCGTGATCGCCGCGGTGACGAACCGAGGCCGGATCAACGCCCGGGTGGGCGGCAAGACCGTCGCCGATGCCGCCGGGGACGCGTCGTGACCGGCAGCATCGCGGTGGTCGGCGCGGGCGTCGTCCTCTCCGGCGACCACACCGCGCCGGTCGTCGACGGCGCCGACACCGTCGTCGCCAAGGACGGGCTGATCACCGCCGTCGGCCGGGCCGGCGATCTCGCCGCCGAGGTCGCCGCGGCCGAGGTCGTGGTCGAGGCCCGGGGCACGACGGTCGCGCCCGGCCTGATCGACTCGCACTGCCACGTCGTGCTCGGCGACTACACGCCGCGGCAGAAGACCGTCGACTTCCTGGCCAGCTATGTGCACGGCGGCATCACCAGCGTCGTCTCGCCCGGCGAGATCCACGCCCAGGGCCGGCCGCACGACGCGACCGGAGTGAAGGCGCTGGCCATCGCCGCCCGGTCCTGCTTCCGGAACTTCCGCCCGGGCGGCATGACCGTGCACGCCGGCTCGGTGGTGCTCGAGCCGAGCCTGACCGAGCCGGACTTCGCCGAGCTCGCGGCCGCCGGCGTGCACCTGGCGAAGTTCGGCTTCGGGCTCTACGCCGACCCCGCCGACGGCTACGACCAGGTCAAGTGGGCCCAGCGGCACGGCATCACGGTCATGTGCCACTCCGGCGGCGCGAGCATCCCGGGCAGCAAGCCGATCACCCCCGAGCATCTGCTCCATCTCGGCCCGGACGTCTGCGGTCACCTCAACGGAGGGCCCACCTCGCTCCCTGACTCCGGGGTCGACCGGATCATCGAGGAGACCGCCATGGCGGTCCAGCTGGTGCAGGCGGGCAACCTGCGTTCCGCCGTGCGCATTCTGCGCAAGTGCGACGCCGAGGGCCGCTTGGACCGGGTCGTCCTCGGCTCCGACACCCCCACCGGCACCGGCGTGATGCCGCTCGGCGTGCTCAAAACCGTGGCCGAGCTCTCCTCCTGGTCGGGCATCGACCCGGCCCGCGTATGGGCCGCCGCCACCGGCAACAACGCCCGCACGTGGGGCCTGCCCGCCGGGTTTGTCCGCGTCGGCGCGGCGGCCGATCTGGTCGTCATGGACGCGCCGTGGGGCTCCACCGCCGACGACGCCGTCGGCGCCCTCGCCATCGGAGACATCCCCGGCATCACCGCCGTGGTCACCGGCGGCGAGCTCCGCGCCCTCACCAGCCGCAACACCCCCCGCGCCGCGCGCCTTGCCGAGGTCGTCCCCGCGATGCCGCACCTCGCCGCGGCCGGTCATTGAGGAGGCCGAGATGTCCTACGCAGTGCTGTTCGAGCCGGAGAAATGCCAGGGCTACGCGAACTGCCTCATCGAGGCGCCCGAAATCTGGGATTTCGACGAGGACGAGAACCGCGCCGTGCTGCGCGTCGCGGGCCCCGGCGACGCGCTCCGCCCCAAGGCGGAGGCGTCGGCCCGCTGCTGCCCCGCGCAGGCGATCCGGATCGAGGAGCCGTCGTGAAGCGCATCGTCGTGGTCGGAGCCTCGCTCGCGGGAGTCAGCGCGGCCGAGGAGCTGCGCCGCCGTGGGTACGACGGCGAGCTGACGCTGGTCGGCGCCGAGCCGGGGCTGCCCTACGACCGGCCGCCGCTCTCCAAAACTGCGCTGGCCAGGATGCTCGCCGGGGACGAGCCGGACGACCTGCTGCTGCGCTCCGCGGACTGGTACGACGAGCACGGGGTCGCCTTGCGCCTCGGCACGCCGGCGAGCGGACTCGACGTCGCCGGGCGCGCCGTGCGGCTCGGGGACGGCAGGCGGGTGCCCTACGACGGACTCGTCGTCGCGACCGGGTCGGCCCCGCGGCCGAGCCCGCTGGCGCGTGCGCTGCCCCCGGCGCACGAGCTGCGGACCGACGCGGACGCCCGGCGGCTCGCCGGAGCCCTTCGCTCCGGCGGCCACCTGGTCGTGGTCGGCGCGGGCTTCGTCGGCATGGAGGTCGCCGCCACGGCCGTCGAGCACGGTCTCGACGTCACCGTCGTCGACGTCGCCCCCGTCCCCATGAGCCGGGTGTTCGGCACGACCCTCGGCGACTGGTTCCGGGACAGGCACGAGAGTCGCGGCGTGCGCGTGCTCTGTTCCTCGGGCGTGGCCCGCGCGGAGACCCGGGGCGAGCGCACCGTCCTCGAACTGGCCGACGGCGAGCGGCTCACCGCGGACACCGTGCTCGTGGGAGTGGGGACCGTCCCGGCCACCGGCTGGCTCGAGGGTTCGGGCCTCGCCCTCGGCGACGGCGTCCGGTGCGAACCGAGCCTGGCCACGGCCGCCCCCGGCGTCGTCGCCGCGGGCGACGTCGCCCGCTGGGAACATCCGCTGCTCGGCGACCTCCGCGTCGAGCACTGGACCAACGCTGTCGAGCAGGGCCGCCACGCGGCCGCCACGCTGCTCGGGGACGCGACGCCGTTCGCGACCGTCCCGATGTTCTGGACCGACCAGCACGACGCGAAGGTGCGGTGCCTCGGCCGCCCCTGCGCCACCGACGACCTGGCCGTCCTCACCCTGACCGCGTCCTCCGTCGTCGCGGTCACCTCCCGCGACGGCGTGGTCCGCGGTGCGGTCTGCGTCAACGCCCCCCGCCAGCTCGCCCGGCTCCGCCAGGCGATCGCCGACCGCCGGCGGGTCGAGGACCTGCTCGCCGACCACGCCGTCGCCTCCTGACCGACCCGCCTCTCCGAGAGCCGAAGGACCCGACATGACCCAGACCGACAACGACGCGAACGCCGAGAACCGGGACGCGCTGTCCGTGATCGAGCTCTTCCCGCAGAACGAGGACTGGTCGCTGCAGACCATGCGGCTGCTGGCCCAGGTGGCTGTCGGCGGCGCCGACCTGTTCGAGTGCGCCCGGACCGCCGCCCGGATCGGCCGCACCACCACCGACGGGGAAGCCTGGCAGGCCGAGTGGAGCCGGACGGCGAAGGAGGTCGCCGCGGCCGGCGAGGCGGCCCTCGAGCGCGGGGAGACCACCACCGCGCGCCGCGCGCTGCAACGCTCCTGCAGCTATTGGCGGCACTCCGAGTTCTTCCTCGGCACGGACGACCCCCGGCGCGAGGAGGCGTACCGGGCCGGCACCGCGAACTTCCAGCGCGCCGCCCAGCTCTCCGGCGGCACTGTCGAGCGGATCCACGTCCCGTTCGAGGGCACCACAATGGACGGGTACGTCGTACGCCCCGACGATTCCGGCGCCGCCCGCCCGACCGTGGTGTTCCTCGGCGGCGCCGACTCCTGGGCCGAGGAGCTCTACTTCCTCGGCGGCACGGAATTCCCGGCGCGCGGGATGAACGTCGTCATGGTCGACACCCCCGGCCGCGGCAGTTCGCTGCGGTTCAAGAACCTCTACAGCCGCCCCGACTACGAGGTGCCGGTCGCGGCGGTGCTGGACCACCTCGCGCGGCGGCCCGACGTGGACTCCGACCGGATCGGCCTGGCCGGCGTCAGCTTCGGCGGCTACTACGCCCCGCGCGCCGCGGCCTTCGAACCGCGGGTCAAGGCGGTCGCCGCCTGGTGCGGCACGTGGAGCATCCTCACCGACTTCTACGAGTTCTACCCGCCGCTCCAGAAACAGCTGCAATGGCTGTCGGGCTCCAAGGACGACGCGGAAGCGCGGGAGAAGCTCGCCGCGTTCACGCTCGACGGCGTCGCCGACCGGATCGACGTCCCGGTCTACGTCATGCACGGCACCGACGACATCATCATGGACGTCAAGGGCGCCCGCCGGTTCGCCGAGGCGCTCACGACCGACGACGTGACCGTCGACATCTACGACGGCGCCGGGTCCTTGCACTGCAGCTACGACTACTTCTCGGTGGCCACCGCGCGGCTCGCGGACTGGTTCGTCCGCAAGCTCGGCTGACGCCGTGTACGAGCTGCACCGGCTGCTCTGGGACGTGCGCCGGCACCCCGGCGTCAAGGACCGCTACCTCGCCGACCCCGACTCGGTGCTCGACGAGTACGGCGTCGGAGGCGAATTCCGCGCATGGATGCGGGACCTCGACTTCAGATCTCTCCACGAGCACGGCATCAACCCCTACCTCCTGTACTTCTGCGCGATCCAGCTCCAGGTGGACCGCACGGAGTACTACGCGCGGATCCGAGGAGAGCTCTCATGACGGGCAACGGCCAGGTCGTCGGCGCCTTCGCCGCCTCGCACTCGCCCGGCATCACCGGCTGGCCCGAGCGGGCCGAGGAGAAAAGCCGGATCGCGGTCGAGTCGGCGTTCGGCGAGGTGCGGCGTCGCATCGAGTCGCTGCGTCCCGACGCCGTCGTCGCGGTGTCGGTGGAGCACTTCACGAACTTCCACCTGGGCAACCTGCCGGCGTTCGCGATCGCCACCGGCGAGGACTACCTCGGCCCGGTGACGCCGGAGATGGCGCGATTCCTCGGCGTGCGGCAGCGGCGCCATCCCGGGGCCGCCGCGCTCGGGCGGCACCTCTACCAGACCGCTCTGGAGTCGGAGTTCGACCCGGCGCTGGTCGAGGGCGGACTGGAATTCGACGAGAACTTCTGCGTCCCGCTCAAGCACCTCGACCCCCAGGCGCGGCTGCCGCTGGCGCCGGTGATCGTCAACGGCGTCAACCCGCCGTGGCCGACGCCGCGGCGCTGCTACGACTTCGGCCGGATGGTCCGGCGGGCCGTGGAGACCCAGACGGAGTTCGAGCGGGTCGTGGTGCTGGCCACCGGCGGGCTCTCCCATTGGGTCGGCCTGCCGGAGTCCGGCGACATCAACGAAAAGTTCGACCGGGACTTCCTGGACCGGCTGGCCGACGGCGACCCCGGCAGGCTGACCGGCTACTCGCGCGACGAAATCGACGCCGCGGGCAACGGCGCCCACGAGATCCGGACCTGGCTGATCGCCGCCGGCGCGGCGGGCACCGGATTCGACGTCCTCGCCTACGAACCGGTGCGCGCCTGGCTCACCGGCACCGCCGTCGCCGCCGCCCGGCTGTGACGGCGACAACCCACCCACTACGAGGAGCACGACACACCATGAGCAACCGTCCCAAGGTCACCGGCCGCGACCTGCGCGGGGTCATGGCCTACCCGCCCACCCCCGCCCTCCCCGGCGCCGAGCGGGTCGACGCCGTCGACACCGTCGACCTCGCCGAGACCGAGCGGATGATCCGCGCCCTGATCTCCGACGGCGTCGACGCGATCGCGCTCAACGGCACTCTCGGCGAGTGCGCGACGCTGACGCTGGACGAGTGGAAGGCCTTCGCCGGCTGCGTCGCGGAAACGGCGAAGTCGGCCGACCCGGACTTCCCGGTCTTCATCGGCGCCACCACCCTCAACACCCGCGACACCGTCGCGCGCATGAAGTTCCTCTCCGGCCTCGGCGTCACCGGGACCCTGCTGGGCCGCCCGATGTGGGGCGAGATGGTCGCGCCGGTCATGGAGCGCTTCTACCGCGACGTCGCCGAGGCAGTGCCGGACCTCGCGATCGTCGTCTACGACAACACCGCCGCCTTCCGCGGCGTCATCCCCCGCCGGGTCTACCAGACCCTCGTCGAGCTGCCCCAGGTCGTCGCCGTCAAGTACGCCGGCGGCGCGTCGGTCGGCTTCCGCTACCACAACGACATGGCCCGCACCGGCACCAGCTTCCCCCTCATGCCGATCGAGACCGACTGGTATCCCGCGTGGGAGATGTACGGCGAGGAGCTCGTCGGCATGGCCTGGTCCTCGACCACCGCGATGGGCCCCGGCCCGGTGCTCGAGCTGCGCGACGCGCTCCAGCAGGGCCGGACGGACGACGCCCGCTGGCTCACCGAGCGCCTGCGCTGGGCGCACGAGCCGTTCCTGGTGGGCCAGGACTTCACGGAGTTCGCGAAGTACAACATCCCGCTGGAGAAGATCCGGGTGAACGGCGCGGGCTACCTCGACGTCGGCAAGTGCCGGCCGCCCTACACCGAGGATCTGGTGCCCGCCGAGCACGTGGCGAGCACGGCCGAGCACGTCGCCCGCTACGACCAGGTCAAGAGCGAGGTCGCGTCCCGGTTCGGCGCCCGCGCCCCGAAGCTGTCCCAGGCGTGACGCGATGAGCAGGCCACCGGACACCGATCCCCTCGCCGCCTGGGTGGACCGGACCCGCGAGGGGATCGGCGAAGGGCGGTTCCCCGCCCGGGCGTTCAACGACCCCGCGGTGCACGCCCTCGAGCAAGAGCGGCTGTTCTCCCGGGCGTGGTGTTTCCTCGCGCACGAAAGCGAAATCCCGGAACCGGGCGACTACGTCACGCGGTACCTCGGCAACAACAACCTCATCGTCGCCCGCGACGAGGAGGGCGCCGTGCACGCGCACCTCAACATGTGCCGCCACCGCGGCAACGTGATGTGCAAAGCCGAGATGGGCAACGCCTCCCACTTCCGGTGCAGCTACCACGGCTGGACCTACAAGAACTCCGGCGAGCTGATCGGGGTGCCCTACCTGAAGGAGGGCTACCAGGAACGGCTGAAGCGCAAGGACTGGGGTCTGGTCCGGGTCAGGGTCGCGTCCTACGAGGGGCTCGTCTTCGGCTGCCTCGCCCCGGACGCGCCCTCGCTCGAGGAGTACCTCGGCGACTTCACGTTCTACCTCGACCTGTATCTCAAGCACGGCTCCGGCGGCGTCGAGGTGCACGGTCCGCCGGACCATTGGACGGCCGAGACGGACTGGAAGATCTGCGCCGAGAACTTCGCCGGCGACGGCTACCACACGCCGGTCGCGCACCAGTGGGGTTTCAACCTCGGGTACTTCCCGTCCTCCGGCTCCACCCACAGCCAGGGCTGGGCGGTCAGCATCCCCGGCCGGGGCCACGGCATCGGGCTGGGCCACAGCCCGGCCTTCCCGCCGTTCGGAGGGTTCCCCGACGACCTGGTCGAGGACATGAAGCGGACTCTCAGCCCCGAGCAGGCCGAGGTCTTCGCCCGCACCCGCACCGCGGTCGGCACGGTCTTCCCCAACCTCTCCTTCCTGATGCAGCCGTTCAGCCTGGTCCCCGGCGAGCCCGGGGTGCGGTTCGTGACCATGCGGCTCTACCACCCCGCGGGCCCGGGCCGGATGGAGATGTACTCGTGGTGCCTGGTGCCCAGGGACGCCAGTCAGGAGTACAAGGACCAGGCCTACCGCGCGTACACGCTGGCGTTCGGGCAGGCGGGAACGTTCGAGCAGGACGACTTCGAGAACTGGACGAAGGTCACCCGGTCCGCGGCGTCCACGATGGTCCGCGACGTCGACTTCCCCTACGTCATGGGGATGGGAAGCGATCCGGACCGGGACTTCCCGGGACCCGGGCACGCCGTCGTCCCCTACGTCAACGACACCAACTTCCGGAACCTGTGGAGCCGCTGGGGCGACTACCTGGCCGGGGAGGCCTGATGACCACGACACCTGCCGGCCAAGCCGGTCGCGTCGACCGGGACACCGCCGGCGAGATCGAGGAGTTCCTGTACCGCGAGGCGCGGGCGCTCGACGAGCGCCGGTTCCGCGACTGGCTGGCGATGCTGGCCGACGACGTCCGCTACGAGGTTCCGGTCCGGGTGACCCGCGAGGGCCTCGCCGAGTGGGAGCTCTCGCCGACGTCGCGGATCTTCGACGACGACCGGGAGACCCTCGAGGTGCGGATCCGCCGCCTGGAGACGGACTTCGCGTGGGCCGAGCAGCCGCCCTCGCGGACCCGGCACTACGTCGCCAACGTGATCGTCGACCCCGGCGAGGTCGCCGGCGAGTACGCCGTGGCCTCGAACTGCTTCGTCTACCGCAGCCGCGGCGACAGTCCCACGCCGAGCCTCTACTCGCTCGACCGCAAGGACATCGTGCGCCGCACGCCGGACGGCTGGCGGCTGGCCCGCCGCTGGGCGGCGTTCGACCAGTCGCTGATCAACGCCCACAACCTGTCCGTCTTCGTCTGACCCGGGAGGCGTCATGCAGATCCCCGAGCCCGTCGTCGAGGAGCCTCCGGCGGGGGACATCCCGGAGTACCCCTCGGCGTCGGCCGACGGCCCGATCGTGGTCGCGAACGAGTTCGTCGACGTCGTCGTGCGACGCGTCGGGACCCGCAACGGGATGCGGCTCGACATCTGGTCACCGCGCCGGGGCACCCGGGTGCTCCTCGACGCGGTCGCCCTCGACTGCCTGAGTTATCAGGAGCCGGGGCTGATCACCGAGCTGCTGGCCCGGCGGCCGGCGCCGTGACCCGGCTGGCCGGACGGTCCGCGCTGGTGGTCGGAGGAGGGTCGGGCATCGGGCGGGCCGCCGCCCTTGCCTACCTGGGCGCCGGCGCCCGCGTCACGGTGGTGGAGCGCTCGGCCGAACTCGCCGCCGCCCTGCGGAAGGAGACCGACGACCGGGTCACCGCGGTCGTGGGCGACGGCACGACGCCCGACGTCCTCGCCGCGGGCGTCGCGTCGGCCGGCGGCGGAGGCGGTCTGGACCACCTGACCTGCTGCGTCGGGGTCTTCGATCACTACGCGTCGCTCCGCCAGCTCGACACCGCGCAGCTGCTCGCCGCGGCCGAGGAGACCTGGCGGCTCAACGTGCTCAGCGCCCTGCTCGCCGCCCACGCCGCCTGGCCGGCTCTCCGCGACACCGGCGGCTCGATCACCCTCACCCTGTCCGAATCGGCGTTCCGCCCGGTCGGAGGCGGCGTCCTCTACGGCAGCTCGAAGTGGGCGCTGCGCGGCGTAGTGCAGCACCTCGCCGCCGATTTCGCCCCTGCCGTACGCGTCAACGGAGTCGCGCCCGGCGGGACGACCGACACCCGTTTCTCCGGTCTGGACGCACTGGGACAGTCCGCTCGCTCAGTCGCCGACAGCGTCGGCCGGGCGGAGCGGATCGCCGCGGGCACCCTGCTGGGGACGGCCCCTACCCCGGCCGACCACGCGGCCGCCTTCCTCCACCTCGCCGACCCCGTCGCGGCCCGCGTCGTCACCGGCCAGGTACTGCTCGTCGACGGCGGCCGGACGCCGTCCTGAGCCGCTGTCCGGCAGAAATGGGCCGACGCCGCATCGGCCGTCGGTGACGCCGCGGCGAGCGCGCCGGGGTTCCGGCGTTCTCTCGCCGCAGCGCGAGGACAGCGCACCCGGCCCGGGCCGGGACCTGGAGAGGTCTGTGCGGGAGGGTGCGCCGGTAATCTGAGCGAGTGACTCGCAACCCTGGCGATGGCGTCGCTCTTCCCCTGGAGGACGGTTTCCACCTCATGCGGCGCGTGCTGCAGGAGCACGCGGCGGAGTGGCAGGCTCGCGTGCCGGAGCTGACCAAGCCCCAGTTCGCGATTCTGAGCGTGATCGCCAGGGATCCGGGCGTCGACCAGGCCACCGCGGGCGAGCGGGCCGCCATCGACAAGTCCACCCTGGCCGCGATGCTGCGCCGGCTGGAGGAGCGCGGCCTGGTCGCCCGCAGCGTCGACCCCCAGGATCGCAGGCGCCAGTTGCTGGAGCTGACCGAGCACGGGACCTCCGCCCTGCACGCGGCCTCGCCGCTGGTCCGGGAGGCCGAGGAGCGGATGCTGTCGCGGTTGTCCGCCTCCGAGCGGCAGCGGTTGTACGCCTTGCTGCGCAAACTCAGCGCCGGGTGACGGCTCTCACTCTGACGGGCGAAGCCCGCGGCCTGGTAATTTAGTTCGTGTACACACTTTCCGTAGACGAACTAACTGGCGGGCCGAGGCCGGCCAGCACAGAAAAGAGGCGGCGATCGTGATCGAGCCGTATCGGGTCACCGGACTGGTGCCGACGTACTGGGCCGTCCATGACAGGTCCGAGATCCGGAAAAATCTGGACCACATCGAAGAATTGAGCCACACCGCACTGTGGCTGTCCGGTTTGGACATTCCGGTGCGGCTGCTGGCCGTCCCCGAAGGCGCTCTCCAGGGGTTCACCGACGAGATCGAGGACGTCGACCACTCCGACTACGCCCGCCACTGCGCGATCGACATCCCGGGCCCGGAGACCGACCGCCTCGGCGCGCTCGCCCGCAAGCACCAGGTTTACGTGATGGCACAAGCCAAAGCACGGCACCCGGACTGGAAAAACCTGTTCTTCAACGTCGCCTTCCTCATCGACCCCGACGGCGAAATCCTGCTCAAGCACCACAAACTGAACTCGTTGCTGCCCTCGGAACGGTCGGTCTCCCCGCACGACATCCTCGACTGGTGGATCGACAAGCACGGGCGCACGCTCGACGCCTTCTGGCCGGTCGCCGACACCAAGATCGGCCGCATCGGCGCCATGATCGCCATGGAGGGCAATTTCCCGGAGAACGGCCGCGGCCTGGCCCTCAACGGCGCCGAGGTGGTCTACCGCCCGTCGCTGCCGTCCGCGTTCACCGCCAACGACGTCTTCGAGATTTCCAACCGGGCCCGCGCGCTGGAGAACAACTTCTACGTGGTGGCGCCGAACATCGGCGGCGGCTGGAACTCGGGCAGCACGGCGGCCGTCGACACCGGCGGCGGCCGGTCGATGATCGTGGACTACCAGGGAGCGGTCGTCGGCAAACAGTTCGACACCAACGGTTCCGCCTACGTGTCCGGCGTGATCGACATCGAGGCGCTTCGCCACCACCGCTCGGCGGCGTCGGTGACCAACTGGCTCAAAGACGTGCGCACCGAACTCGCGCAGATCGCCTACGAACAGCCGATCTACCCGAAAAACCGTTATCTGGAGCGGATTCCGGGCAACCACGCCGAGTTCCGCACGCAGGTCCTCGAGCGGCAGATCGCCCTCATGCAGGAGCGTGGCGTCTACCAGCGACCGTCCCGGTAGCCCGACCGCGCCGACTCCCCGGCGCCCGGCCGCGGGAAGGTTCCCCGGAACGGCGCGGCACGGGCGTCGAGGACCGGCTGCTCGGACGTGGCGCCCGCGGTTCGGGCGCCACGTCCGTCCGGAACGCGGGAAAACCGCGCCAGGCAAGGATTAGCCCGCCCCGCTCCCCTGCCGCGCTCGCCGGCGGCGGTTCACCCCGGGAGGGCGAGGACGACCTGGGTGACGTGGTGCGCGGCTAGACAACCGGCGAGATCGGCGTGGTGGAAGGCACCCTAGGAGTACTCGGTGACCGTCTTGTCTCCGGGCCGCCGGTTGAGCTGCGGCAGCAGATCGGTCCATCCGTCGGGGAACTCGTGGCCGCCGCCCCGTTCCGTGCGGCCGGGTGCGCTGGCGGCGTCAACGGCGGTGACGGGCACGGTGTTCTCCGGATTCGGTTTCGTGCGGATCCGGCCCGCGGTGGGCGCGCTGGGTTTTCGGGCGGGCGAACGAGATCAGGACCAGCACGACACTGATCCCGATCATGATCCAGGCGATGAGGCGGACTCCGCGGTCTGTGACGTCGGTGTGGAAGACGACACCGGTGACGGCGGAAGAGGCGATGGAGCCGACGTAGCCGAAGGTGCGCAGCAGTCCGGACGCGGTGCCGAGCTGCTCGGCGGGCGCCTGGGCGTAGAGCGCCGTTTGGTTGCCCGCGCCGGCGAGTCCCATGGCTGCCCCGATGACGACCGTGATCGCGACGACCCAGCCGATCCACGCCGAGCCGTTCAGCAGCAGGACGCCTGCGGAGCCGGCCAGGCAGGCGAGGGCGGCCGCGACGATCGGGCCGCGGACCAGATTGCGGCGCGAGACCGGCAGGATGACCAGGCCGCTGACCAGAGTCATGGGCAGCAGCAGCAATCCGGCCCCGGTTTCGCTGAGCCCCCGCACGGCCTCGACCCACTGCGTGATCCCGTACAGCACCAGGTACGCGCACAGTTGCACGAGGCCGAAGCGGAAGTAGGCGGCGGTCAGCGGCTTGTTCGAAACGAGCAGCCGGACGTCGAGGAAGGGGCTGCGGGCGCGCAGTTCCCAGGCCACGAGCCCGGCCCAGATCAGGGCCGAGACGCCCAGCAGGCCCCACTTCGGTTCGGGCAGGCCGAACAGGAACAGCAGCAGCGTCGCCATCGCGGCGGCAAATCCCGCGATCCCGCCCAGGTCGAGGTCGGAGGCGATTTCGCGCGGGCGCCGCGAGCGGTCGAGCGGCCCGTCGGGCGGGACCCAGGCCAGCGTGGCGGCGAGGGCGAGCAGCGCGACGGGGACGTTGACCAGGAAGACCGACCGCCAGCCGAGCGCACCGACCAGGACCCCGCCGACGGGCAGTCCCAGGGAGGCCGCGGCGATGCCCGCGATCTGCAGGCCGCCGAGCACGCCGCCGGGCGGCTGGTCCAGGCCCGCCTCCCGGGCGCGGCGGCGGACCATCAGCATCGCCGTCGGATAGGCGCACGAGGTGCCCAGGCCGATCAGCACCCGGCTGGCCAGCAAGGCGCCCAGCTCCTGAGCGACACCGCCGACGAGCCCGCCGACGGCCACGAGCACGATCCCGGCCAGGAACACCCGGCGCGCGCCGAACACCTCGGCGGCTTTGCCCGCGGTCGGCTGCGCGACGGCACAGGCCAGGTAGAGCGCGATCACCAGCGCCGCGGTCCGCCCCAGCGGCACACCGAGCCCCGTGGCGATGGGCAACAGCGCCGTCGCCAGCAGCGAGCTGTTGATCGGGTTGAGGGCGGAGCCGACGAACAACGGCGCGGTGAAGCGCCAGTCGAACGGCCGGCTGGGCGCCGTCGAAGGGTTGCCAGACATGGAAGTCCTCCGGACCCGCACGCGGGCGTGCGCTATCGCGCCGGCGCCGCGGCCGGCGAGTTCAGGGGTGCGAGGACTGGCGGGTCAGAGCAGCTGGGCGAGCCGTTCGAGCAGGGCCGCGCCTTCGCGGAGGGCAGCGACTTCTTCCGCGGTGAAATGCTCGTCCATCAGCTTCGCGTACCGCTCGGTCACCTCGTCGCGGACGCTGCGCACGAGGTGCGTCCCGGCGTCGGTCAACGACAGCAGCTGCCTGCGTTTGTCGGCCGGGTCCGGCGAGCGCCGCACGAGCCCGCGGGCCTCCAGCGCGGCGACCGTCGTCCCCATCGCCTGGGGCGTGATCTGCTCCCAGCGGGCCAGCCCGGCGATGGTGTCCATGCCGTTGCGGTCCAGCCGCGACAGCACCGACGCCTCGGGAAGGCTGAGCCCGGAGGAGGAGCTGTCGTGGGTGCGGCGCTTGACCAAGCTCACCGCATTGCGCACCGCGGTGGCGGTCGCCAGGAGATCACTCTCGCCAGTCACAATGAGAAGACTAGGCTTGCAAACCTAAGTTTGCAAGGTTGCCTTTCTATTCTGGTGCTGGGCAGTGCGTCCTGCGGCCGCGGCAGACGACACGCACGTATGACAAGGTTGTTGGACGACCGCCCCTGACCAGGGGATAATCCCCGCATGGTGAGTGCAGCGGCCGAGCCGCCCCTGTCGGTAGTCGACCGCGTCGCCGCGGAGCTGCGGGAGCGGATCAAACGAGGCGAGCTCGTCGGCGGCCAGCGGCTCTTCGAGGCCGAGCTGACCAGCGACCTGGGCGTCAGCCGCGGTCCGGTGCGGGAAGCCCTCGGCCGGCTGGCGAGCGAGGGGCTGGTGGTCGTCGAGGCCAATCGCGGCGCGTTCGTGCGCCGGTTGCGGGCCAAGGACATCGTCGACCTGTACGAGGCGCGCGCGGCGATCGAGGGCCAGGCCGCCGCGCTGGCGGCCCGCCGCGCCGCGGACTGCGATCAGCGGGAGCTGCGGGAACTGCTGCGGGAGAACGAGGAATTCCTGCGCGGCGGGGAGTTCGCTCCCCATCTGCGGGTCAGCGAGCGGTTCCACCATCTCGTGCTGGAGCTGGCCGACAGCGCGATCCTGGACCGGCTCGGCCGCCAGCTGCACGTGCTGGCCCACCACCTCCAGACCACCAGGATCGTGCGCAGCACCCTGTCCGAACCCCAGCTCTCGGTCGCCGCCACCGCCCGGTGGCACCACGAGATCGGCACTGCCGTGCTGCGCGGGGACGACGACGAGGCCGGCCGCCTCATGCGGGCGCACCTGTTCGAGACCCGGGACGGGTTCCTCGCCTTGGACGGCCCGAAAGCCGGAGGGCAAAGCTGACCGCGGCGCCGTTCCGGCAGCCGCGAACCCTTGCCGGGCAAGGCAAGCGCGCCGTGGCTCGTGCCGGGTTCCAGCGGCACTGACCTGGTCTTGGCGACATCCGGCACCGGCGGGAGGCCGTCGATCGGCGCCGGGCTTTCCAGCTGTCCGCGGGCGTCGGTCGGCGTCGCCACGGCGGCCGCCGGTCCGGCGGGGGCCCGCGGGCGAACCCGAGTACGCGGGTGGTCCGACCGCGGGCAGCCGTGAACCTGAGCCGTCGTCCGCCGGGGCATCCCCTGGCCGCATCGGCGGAAGTCCCAGCCGGTCGGCATCGGTCAGCAAACCCGAAGGCCGCACCCGGGTCTACGAGCAACGCGGGTACTGCGAACGCGGCCGCCGCGCTACCGGGCGGGGAGCGCACCGGTTCATCTCGTCTCCGCAAGTCCGAGGAATCTGCCCCGGTGGAAGATCAGCGGATCCCCGTCGCGGCGTTCGGCGGCGACCACCCGGCCGACGAAGGCCGTGTGGTCCCCGAGATCCTGCGCGGTCTCGGTGACGCACTCGAACCGGGCGACCGTGTCGACGAGCAGCGGCGCGCCGGTGAGCCCGGCACCGTAGCCCACGCTCGCGAACTTGTCGTCGCGCTTCCCGGCGAAGGTCGCGCAGATCTCGCGCGCCGCCGCGGTGTCCGGCAGGACATTGATCGCGAACAGCCCCGCCGCCGCGATCATGGGACGGGTCGACGAGGTACGGCCCAGGCAGGCCATCATCAGCGGCGGGTCCAGGCTCACGCTCATCACGGCGTTGACCACGCAGCCATACGGCGTGTCGTCGAGGACGGTGGTGATCACCGTGACCCCGGTCGCGAACTCCGCCGCGGCCTTGCGCAACCTGGGCCCGTCGACGGCCCCAGGCGGGAATGCGAGCGTCATCAGGCGTCCTCCTCACCAGGCAGTGATGCCGCCGTCGGCCACGACCGTGGCTCCGGTGACGAGGCTCGCCTCGTCGCTCGCCAGGAACAGGCACAGCGGAACCACCTCCTGCGCCTCGCCCAGCCGCCCCAGCATCGAACTGCGCGCCAGCTGCGACATCACCGCCTCCTTGTCGGGATGGTCCCGCAGGAGCTGGTGGGGCATCTGCGTGTCCAAGGGGCCGGGGCACACCACGTTGACCCGGCAGCGCGGGGCGAGTTCGGCAGCCGCCACCTTGGTGAAGGCGACCAAGCCGGCCTTGGAAACGCTGTAGGCCGACCACCCGGCACCTCCGCGAAGCGCGACCGAGGACGACACGTTGACCACTGCGGCGCCGTCGCCAAGCAGCGGCGCCAGGGCCTTGGTGAGCAGGAATGCGCCTCGGAGGTTGACCCCCAGCACTCGGTCCCATTCTTCGACGCTTGTATCGGCGATGGACGCCTGCTGGATGATTCCGGCCGCGTTGATCAGGACATCGACCCGGTCGAGCGTCCGGGCGAAAGCGGTGACCGCGCCGGGATCGGCGATGTCCACGCGCTCGAACGAGAAGGGCTTCCCCGCCGAGCGGGTCTCGGTCCGCAGCCGCTCCCCTGCCGCGCCGTCGACATCGATCCCGACGACGGTCGCCTTCTCGTCGAGCAGGGCATGGCACAGTCGCCGCCCGAGGTCCCCGGCGGCCCCGGCGACCACGGCGGTCTTCCCGGCGAACCGGGTCCCGGCGGTTCCTCCCGCGTTCTCGTGCGCCCGGTTCACGCGGTGGCCAGGCTGGGGCCGAGCGGTCGCCGGACTCCCGCGAGTTCGAGTGCGGGCAGGACCTCGGCGATGAACCGCGGAAGACCGGTCTCGTAGTTCATCCAGGTCAAGGCCACCCCGTCGACGCCCGCCGCGGCGAGGTCGGCGAGCTGTGCGGCGATCGTCGAGGGGCTGCCGATCAGCGGGTAACCGCCCATCGTCGCCGCGACCGACCGCTTGAGTTCGGCGCGCTGATCGGGCGCCAGATGCGCACCGCCCATGGTCCAGTCGAGGGCGTTGCGCACCGCGTCCTCGTCGGCGTCGACAGTGGCGTAGCGCTCGGCGAGGCGGCGCGCCTCCCCGTCGGTGTCCGCGCAGACGACCGAGCCAGTGACCCACACCGACAGCTCGCGGCCGTGTCCCGCGGCGAGTTCCTGGATCTGCCGCACCTTTTTCCCGGTCGCCGTCAGGTCGGTCGTCGCGACGAAGGCGATGTCGGCGTAGCGGGCCGCTAACTGGTGGCCGCGCGGCGAGAACGCGGCGTTCATCAGCGGCGGATGTGGCGCCTGGACGGGCTTGGGGCTGCTGTAGCCGCCGTTCATGGTCAGCCACCGGCCGTGGTAGTCGAAGTCCTCGGGCTCGCCCCAGAGCCGCAGCACGATGTCGAGCCATTCCTCGGAGTAGCCGTACCGGGCGTCGTGGTCGAGCGTCTCGACGCCGAACATGCGCAGTTCCTTCTCGAACCAGCCCGCGACGACGTTCAATCCGACGCGCCCTTGGGACACCGCGTCGATCGTGGCGATCTGTTTAGCCGCCATGACCGGCGGCACGGTGAGGCAGTGCGAGGTCGTGAAGACCGTGATCCGGCTGGTGCGCGCCGCCAATGCGGCAGCCCAGGTGTAGGGCTCGAAGCTGCTGCCCCACGGATTGGTGCGGCCCTCGAACCCGCGCCAGCGCGAGTACGGGATCACCGCTTCGAAACCCGCGTCCTCGGCCAGCCGGACCAGCCGGAGGTTCTGCTCCCAGCCGATCTCGTGGCGGTCCGGGGACGCCGTCACCCCGCCCGCCGAGGTGACGTTGATGCCGAACAATCCGAGCTTGAGCCCGGTATCGGCGAAGAGCGGCCCGGAATTGTTCCTGGGCACGGAAAAAGGGGCTTCTGGCACGGGGTCTCCTTCGACGGGGGATGCGCTCAAGCCGGCTTCAGGCAAGACGAGGTCCGGCGCGGGAAAGGATCGGGGAGGCCCCCGGCGCCAGGCCGGTCCCGCCGCGGTCGTCCGAGCCCGCGAACCACCTCGGCGGCGGTGCGCACCCGGCTGATGCCCGGCAGGATCTGTGTCAGCGAGAAGTCGTGGTGGGCGGCGGAAACACTGGACGTGGCATCGGAAACCACCACGACCCCGAACCCGCGTGCCGCCGCCTCGCGGGCCGTTCCCTCGACCCCGAAGTTGGTGGCCACCCCGGCGAGCACGATCGTCTCGATCCCGCGCTCCCGCAGCAGCGCCTCGAGACCGGTGGACGAGAACGCGCCCCACCCCGCTTTGACGACACGGAGGTCGCCCTCTTCCGCGACCCCTTCGACGATCTGATCCCAACCCGGGGGCTGCACCTCGGGCATCGGCGGCCCTGACGCGTCCACCGCCGGACCGCCGGAACCGGGAAACGCCACGGTCACCAGCACGACGGGCACTCCCGCCAGCCGCGCCCGCGCCGCCAGCTCGCGGGCGGCCGCCGCTACTTCATCCCCCGACAGCGGCGCGAGCGGCATCCCGAGCACCCCCGCCTGGAGGTCGACGAGGACGAGCGCCGTCGTCCCCGGGTCGAGGTCGAGCGGCGCGGTCACGACACGACCTCGTCTCGGCGCGAAGCGGCCTGCCCAGCGGACGTCGTCTGCATGTATTGTCCTACCATGTTGTAGGACAATATCAGCTTGGTCGAACTCGTCAACCCGTCGCACCCGCGTCAGCGCTCCCACCGCACGGCAGTCGGCCCACAGGAAAGCCACTCGGCAACCTGCTCACAGTCCACAACAGACAGTCGACACGCTCCGCACCCCGGCGAGGCGAAGTCCGTTGAGCGACCGAGGCGCGATCTTCGAGGATGCGGTTCGCGAATTCCTCAGACGCCCGTGAGCCGTCGGCGAAGGCGGTCGCGGTGGTCCTGTCCGGAAGAGGGAGAGCAGCGGAAGGTTCTCGTCGGGTGCTGGCTATCGGACCAGCACCCGCGGCGATCATGCGGCACGGCAACCCATATCGCGCGCCGACGCCCGCCAGTCTGCCCGGAATTTCGTCGGGCGCCGACAGGGGCTTACCAGGTTCAAGCAGCCGCTGACGGTGCCTTGTCGCCATCGAATCCGAGAGCCGTCAATCCGCACTCTCGCAAGCGCCTGGGCTTCGGTGTGTCGGCTCCGTTTTCGGCTGGGTATTCCTTCCTCCACCGGGTTTCGCGGCTCCTCGAAGACTCCCGCGCGAGAACTGGCTGGCCGCTGTACCTCGACCGGTTCCGCGTCGCGACGCAACGAACTGCCGCGGAGAACTGAAGCGGACCACGTCAATCCCAGAATCCGGCGCCTGCCAGCCACGGACAGGCCACATAGCAACGACACCGCCGAGTCGGCGCTGCGGGCCGCAGTAGCGTCCCGTGCGACGGGCGGCCCGCCCATCACCGAGTACGAGACCTGGTTCCGGCAAACCGGTCGCTAGGAGTCGACACGCTTCAGCTTGGACGGGGCCCGGCCGGCTCGGCGCGACATGCTCTTACACCGCACCGGGTAGCCGACAGTCGGCCAGTATCTACACGGTCGCCGGGAGCATGCTTTCGAGCGCGGCGACGTTCTGCGGATTCGCTTTCCCGCGCTTCCGGTAGTGGCGCTCCGCCACCTCGCGACTGTTGCTCAGCTGATCGGCGATCGCGGTGGTGGGCAAGCCTGACTCGTCAAGGACAGTGCCGACCGTCTTACGGAACACGTGGCTGGTGACCCATCCGCAGCCAACCGCTTCCATTGCGGCCTCGATGCGATGGATGACGTTCGAGGGGTTGAGGTACCCGCCTTTGAACGAGGCGATGATGTGTCATCGGTAGTTTTCCGCAACCAGACAAGCACCTGGGCCAACAGACGAGTACCCGTTCGCGCCGAGAATCGGGCGAGCGGCTAACCGGCATGAGACTTCGGCTGCATCCGCACCCGATGGCACGCCTAGAGCCGAAGCAGCCGGCAAGCAGGCCACCGGCTGGACTGCCCGGCGCGGGCCCGCTCGATGGCGGAAGGGGCCGAGCGTGACTGACGATGCGCCACGGACGCGCAATCACCATCCCGCTCACAACAGAGAGATCGTCGTCCAAGTGCACTCGATCCACGGCGACGTGAACATTCACGAGCGCGAGGCCATTTCGCACCTCGCCACCGAAGATCGAGCTGACCGCGGACCTGGACGTCGATGAGCAGGCATTGCGCAACCGGCATTCCGTGCCGGACGAAACCCGGCGACGAGGACAGGCGCGACCGCCTCGTGCCCGGCTGGTGGTCCACCGCGTGAAACGACGGCCTAGGGCGACAAGCCTCGCGCGCCGCTACCACCCGAACTCGCCGACCTTGACCAGACACTGCAACACCCTGTCCGCATCCCGTCTTCCCCGCTCAAGCGGAAGTGGTCCGTCCCGCAGCCGCAGCGCGCCGCACGAACGTGTGTCTTCCTCGCGCGGGCTCAGCACAAGTGAATGAAAATCCACTACCCGCCAGATAACCTCCCAGGTCAAGAAGTGCTCTCCCTGCGCAAGCGAGGGGTGATCCCCGGGAGGAGTGTCCGGGATCAAGACCTCGTCGGCGTTCCCCCGGCAGGCGGGGATCCGTCGAGGATCTCGGCGATCTCCGTCAGCCTGCCGTTCTCCCCTAACGAGCGGGCCGTCCGCCTCAACGCGGCCAGCCCCGGCAGCGCGCTGGTGACGGCGCCCTGATTTGCGACGTGGACATGCTCGAGGACGAGTCCTCCAAGGTGGAGGTTCTGGCCAACGAGGTCAACCGCGCGTATGCGATCTGGGAATCGATATCCCGATAGCCACGCAAGAGGCAGGGTTATCACGGGCTTGCCACGTAAGCCGGTTCGTTGCCCGCAAACGCGACGCGGCAGCTGGCCGAAGCGGCCGCGCTGCTCGGCGGCCACCCTCCGCTGACCGCCGAACGGCGGGCAATCGGCCGCGAGCCGATCTCCGGAGACGGCGACCCGATCCTCGGCCGTGTCGACCAGGTGCCCGGCCTCTGCCTGGTTTTCACGCACAGCGGCGCGACGCTCGCACTGATCGCGGGCGAGCTGCTCGCCCAGCAAATCACCGCCGGGCGAGCACATCCGATGCTGACCCCGTTCACGCCGCGCCGATTTCGCTGACCACGACACCGATGCGGCTCGACCTGGCCGGTCGAGTGCCGACGACTTGCGTTGTCGGCGAGCACGACGGATACGGCCGGACCGGCCCGCCCCTCCGCACGCCCGCACGTTCCGGTCTGAATATCGTCGTCCGGCCCGGTCAGGCGGACGGGCGCGCCTCGGCCAGTTCCGCCAACGCGTGAAGCAGCACGTGCGCGAGGTTGTAAATCACCGCCCCGCGCGGTGCTTGCCGGGCCTGTTCCAAGGTTCCGACGATGCTGGTCATCGGCTTGCCTGCGGTCTCCGCAGCTGCCGCGACGGCGTCCAGTGCGCGCCCGACGGCCGGTTCAGCGGCACCGCCGGGCAAACCAAGAGATACCGCTAGGTCGGCCGGCCCGACCAGCACCGAATCGACCCCGGGAAGCGCGAGGATCTCCCCGGCCGCCGCGCACGCTTCGGGCGTTTCCAGCATCGGCACGACGACGGTGGTTTCCGCCGCCGTCTCCAGGTGTTCGGTGCTGCTGCGGGCGCCGAACCGGCCGGCCCGGCTGTAGGTGGCGAAACCCCGCTGCCCGAGCGGCGGGTAGTGCGCGACGGCGACCGCGGCGCGGGCTTGTTCCGCGGTGTCGACGTGCGGCACGATCACGCCGTCCGCGCCGAGGTCGAGCACGCGCAGCACCAGCGCCGGTTCGGCCGCGCCCACGCGGACCAGCGCACCGAGCCCCTGCGCCTGGGCGGCGACTACGTGCTGCTGCAACGGCACCAGGTCCGCTGGTCCGTGTTCGCAGTCGAGCACGACGAAGTCCAGCCCGGCCACCCCGGCCATCTCGACCAGCGTTTCCGACGGCAGCCGCAGCAGCCCGCCGAGCAGCCGTTCCCCGGACCGCAGGCGCTGTTTGAGCGTGGTCACCGCGCCACCATCCCCGCCGACAGGTCGATGTCCGCCGCGCACAGGCCCGGCATCGCCAGCATCGCGAGTACCGCGGCGGCCACCTCGGACTCGGTGACCATCCGGCCCAGTGCGGCGCGGCTCGTGAACGCGCGTTCGGCTTCGGCGTAACTGACGCCGGTGCGTTCCGCCTCCAACCGGAAGTTCCGTTCCATCCGCGGGCCCTCGACCGGCCCGGGCGACAGGGAGTTCACCGCCACCCCGTACGGCCCGACCTCGCCCGCGAGCGTGGCCGTCAAGCCGAGCACGGCCATTTTCGAAGCACAGTAAGGCGTACGGCGCAGGAGCGGCCGTTTCCCGCTCACGGAAGCGATATTGACGACGTCACCCGCGCCGCGCGCCGTCATCGCCGGCAGAAAAGCGCGGCACACCAAGTAAATCCCGCGGACATTGACGCCGAACACCTCGTCCCACTCCTGCGGTTCGACCTCGACGAGCTGCTTCACCGGCCCCGCGACCCCGGCGTTGTTGACCAGCACCGAGATCTCCTCGTCCGCGAGTTCCTCGGCAAGGGCAGCAACCGAACGCGGATCGGCGACGTCGCACGGCGCTGCCCGGCCCGGTCCGGGCAGCGCCGTGACCGTGGCCTCGAGGGCGCCTCGCCGCCGCCCGGCCACGACAACCCGCGCGCCCGCCGCCGACAACGCGCACGCGATCGCGCGGCCGAGCCCGTTCCCTCCGCCGGTGACGAGCGCGGTCCGTCCCGAAAGCGACGCGGTCATGCCGGGTTCCAGGAAAGCTCGCTCCGCCGGAACTCCGCCGCGCGCACGTCGCCCGACCGCGCGTGGCCTTCGAACAGCTCCACCCGCGCCGCGCGTCCGCAGACTTCCCCGAGCCGCACACTCGACTCGCTGCTCGTGACTTCCTGATAGGTCACCGTCTTCAAGTACTTCCCTACCCACAGCCCGCCGGTGTAGCGGGCGGCGCCGCGTGTGGGCAGGACGTGGTTGGTGCCGATCACCTTGTCGCCGTAGGACACGCAAGTGCCCGGGCCGAGGAAAAGCGCGCCGTAGTCCCGCATCTTCGTCAGCGCCTGGCGCGGCTGCTCGGTGAGCACCTGGACGTGCTCGAACGCGTAGGAGTCCGCCAGTGCGAACGCCTCGTCGAGGTCGTCCACCACGTGGATCTCTCCGTGGTCGCGCCAGGCCGGGCCGGCGAAGTCGCGGGTCGGCATGCCCGGCAGCAGCGCCTCGACGTGCTCCAGCGCCTCCCGCGCGAGCTCCTCGGACGTGGTGATCAGCACGGCCGGGGAGTCCGGGCCGTATTCGGCTTGGGACAGCAGGTCCACCGCGACGACGAACGGGTCCGCCGTGTGGTCGGCGACGATCAGCACCTCGGTCGGGCCGGCGAGCAGGTCGATCCCGACCTCGCCGAACAGCTGGCGCTTCGCTTCGGCGACATAAGCGTTGCCCGGCCCGGCGATCAGGTCGACGCGTCCGACGGTTTCGGTCCCGACCGCCAGCGCGGCGACCGCCTGCACGCCGCCGAGCAGGTAGATCTCGTCGGCTCCGGCCAAATGCATGGCGGCGACGGTCGCTTCCGGCACCTCGCCGCGGATCGGCGGCGTGCACGCGGCCACCCGCGGCACCCCGGCCACCTTCGCGGTCACGATCGTCATGTGCGCGGAGGCGGTCAGCGGATAGCGGCCGCCGGGCACGTAAGCTCCCGCGGCGGCGACCGGGACGTGCTTCTGTCCCAAGTGGACGCCCGGGAGCGTTTCGATTTCGAACTCCCCCAACGAGTCCCGCTGCCGCTGCGCGAAAGCGCGCACCTGGTCCTGGACGAACCGGATGTCGTCGAGCACCTGCCCGGGCACCCGGGCGACGATCTTCTCGATCTCCTCGGGCGAAAGCCGGAACGTCTCGGGCGACCACGAGTCGAATTTCTCCGAGCACTCGCGGACCGCGGCGTCCCCGCGTTCGCGGATGCCGGCGATGATCGCGCGGACCCGGTCGCCGACGTCGGTGCGGTCGGCCGCGACCTGCGCGGCGGGGACAGCGGATTTCAGTGTCTTGGGCATTCAGGACTCCTTCGAGAAGGGGGAAAGACTGCACAGCCAGTCGGTCAGGGCCGAGGCCGCGGCACCGGGCGCCTCGAGCGTCAGCAGGTGCCCGGCTTCGGGAAGCACGCGCAGCACGGAATTTCGCGCCCGCGAAGCGATCGAACGGTGGAATTCGGGCGGACACAGGCGATCCTGTGCCCCGGAGAGGACGAGCACCGGACAGGACAGACCCGCCACCGCGGCGTGCGCGTCCCGCCGGGTCGCCTGGGCGGCCAGCTGGGCGCGGAACACACCGGGCCCGATCCGCCGCGCCATGGCGAGAAAACGCCGTTCCAGCGCCGGATCCGGGCGGGAGAACATCGCCGGCAGGATCTCGTCCGCGACCACGTCGTCGAATTCTCCGGCGCGCGTGCGGCGGTCGAACGCGGCCCAGGCGGCCAGTTGCTCCGAGGTCGGCGCGCCGGCGTTGGTCGAGACGGCACAGAATCCGGCGAGCCTCTCCGGTGCCCGGCGCGCGACCTCGAACCCGGCGATAGCGCCGAGGCTCAGCCCGGCGAGCACGAACCGGCCTTCGACCGCGGCCAGGATCTGCTCGGCCATGCCGCCGATGTCCGGCGCGGTGATCTCCGGGTGGACCGCCCGCCCGGGCAGCCGCGGCCAGACGTCGGCGTCGCACAGCATTCCCGGGACCAGCACCACCGGCAGGTCAGTCACCGGCCCGCCGCGCGAGGCAGCAGATGCCACGGCGCGAGGTAACCGTTGTGGTCCAGGCCGACGCCGGCGTCGGCAGCCGCCTTCACGACCTCGTCGTCCCAGTCGAGACGCACGCGGCCGTCGCCGCTGTTGACGACGAGCAGCGTCGCCTGCTCCGCGGCGACATTGCGGATGCTCCGCCAGGCGCCGCGCGGCACGGAAACCATGTCCCACGGACCAAGGCGCACACTCGCCTCGTCGTGCCGGTTGAGCGTGACCTCCCATTCGCCGTCCTTGACCAGCAGCACCTGCGTTTCGTCGTGTCGGTGCAGGGGAATGCCTTCGCCGGGCTCGGCGCGCAGCCACGCCACGTTGTGCCCGTGCGGGTGGTAGATCCGCGGTTCCTGGTCGCGGTCCTCGGTCATGCCGAAGCCGATCACCGGAGCCAGCTCGGCTCGCCCGCCGGGAACCGCCGCGCCCAGCAAGGCGCGGCTGGACCACTGCAGATCGTCGGCAGTGGCCACGCGGCGGCGCAGCTTCACCGCGTCGTAGGACGGCAAGGCGGCGATGTCGGCCGGAGCCATCGGCTGGACCAGGTCCGCGGCGTCGGGCGGTTCGTCGCCGGCGAGAGTGTCGATCAACCGGTTGTCCGCGGTCAGGTACAAGCCGTGCCTGCCCGCCTCCCGCAGCACCGACGGGCCCCAGATGATGCCGCCGGTGTCGTCGTGGCCGAGAACGGTGAACAGCCAGCCGTCGTCCGGGCCGATGTTGGTGAACCCGCGGAAAATCCACGTCGGGATCGAGGCGATGTCGCCCTCGCGCAGCACCAGCTCGCCTTCGTCGCCGTCCGCGCCCCAGCGGAGCAGGAACTCGCCGCGGAAGCACAGGAACACTTCCGCGGTGAAATGCAGGTGCAGGTTGTTGGTGATCCCGTGCGGCATCGCCGCCGCCCCGATGTTGAACCCGTGCGGCTCGCGCAGGTTCACCACCTGGTCGGCGTTCTGGGTCACCCCCGGGCCGATCATCGAGTAGTTCTCCTTGCGGTCCGACCCCGGCGTCCGGCAATCGATGAACGCCTGGTCGCAGGACACGAAATCGGTCCGCCGGATCGTCCGGCGGGCCAGCTCACCCGCCGTCACCGGCCCTTCGTCGGTACGCATGACACCCCTCCGAAACCTGATTGTTTATACGTATGCATACGACCATCGCGGGCAGCTTCTGTCAAGACGCTCCAGCGTCAGGCCTTCGCATGGGCAGACCGGAATTTCCGCTAGGATCCGTATGCACGCCCGTTGCGCGGAAGAGGAGCGGATGTCGATCACGAGTCATGACGTGGCCCGGCTCGCCGGGGTCTCGCAGCCGACCGTTTCCCGGGCGCTGCGCGGGGACCACCGGGTTTCGGCGGCCACCCGCACCCGCGTGCGCGAGGCGGCGGACGCGCTCGGCTACGTGCCGAGCGAGGCGGGCCGGAGCCTGGCGACCCGGTCGACGCACTGCGTCGGCGTGGTCGTCACGGATCTGACCAACCCGTTCTACCCGCATCTGATCGGGCCGCTGCACGACACGCTCGAACAGCACGGCTACCGGATGATGCTGTTCGCCGAGCGCAGCGAGGCCGCGCTGGAGACCGAGCGGCTGCTCGACCGGTCGATCGACGGGGTGGTGCTCACCACCGCGGTGATCGGCTCCGCCCTGCCGGCCGAGCTCACCCGCCGCGGGCTGCCGTTCGTCTTCCTCAACCGGGAGACCGGCGCCGGCAACGCGGACGCCGCGGTAGTGGACAACGAGGCGGGCGGGCGGCTGGTCGCCGAGGAGCTGCTGCGGCTCGGCCACACCGACATCGCGCTGATCGGCGGCCCGGCCGAGACGACGACCGGACGCGACCGCGAACTCGGCTTCCGGATCGGGCTGTCCGAGGCGGGTGTCGGCCTGCCGCGCCGCCGCGTCCGCCAAGGCCCGTTCGACCACGGCACCGGGTACGAGGGACTGCTCGACCTGATGGCGGAAAACCCTCGGCCCACCGCGGTGTTCTGCGGCAACGACGTCATCGCGATCGGCGCGGTCAACGCGGCCCGGCGCCTCGGCATCGACATCCCGGGCGACCTCACCGTCATCGGGTTCGACGACCTGCCGATGGCCTCCTGGGAAACCTTCGACCTGACGACCGTGCGCCACGACCTCGACGGCATGGCCAAGGCCGCGGCGGGCCTGCTGGTCGACCGCCTAGCCGGAAACAGCGAAGCACCGCGACGGACCGTGTTCGCCCCGTCGCTGGTGCCCAGGGGAACGCACGCGCCGCGGTGAACCCCGCGGCCGCCGCAGCGGCGGCCGCGGGGCCCCGGCGGGTCATCGGGCGTATTTGTCCGCCGAGAGGTCGCTGCGGTAGGTCTCCTTCATGAACACCGTGATCACCACGAGAGCGAGTACCGCGGCGGCCGCGAGGTACATCCACACCGCGTAGATCGTGCCGGACTGCGCCACCAGCAGTGTGGCGACGAACGGCGTGATGCCCATGAAGATCGAGAACGAGCAGTTGTAGGCGATCGAACTCGCGCTGAACCGGGTCCGGGTCGCGAACATCTCCGCCGCGCACACGGTGACGATGCCGGTCAGGAAGAACTCCGGGACCAGGTAGATCAACTGGCTCGCCACCGCGGCTCCGAACGTGCCCGCCTCGCCCACCTTGAACGCCAGCGGCACCAGCACGACGCAGCACACCGCCCCGGCTATGAGCATCGGCTTGCGCCCGATGCGATCGGAGATCGCACCGGCGAGCGGCAGCAGCGGGATCAGCACCGCGACCGAGATCATGTTCGAAAGCCACGCCGCGGACTTCGGCAGGTGCAGCGTTTCGGACAGGTACTCCGGATAGAAGGTGACCCACGTGTAGGACAGGATCGCGAGCATGATCGACGCGCCGCAGAAGACCAGGATCGGCCGCCACTGGGAACGCAGCGCCTCGCGCAGCGGAGCCTCGACGACGTTCGTGCCGTGTTCGGTGGCGGCGACGAATTCCGGGGTCTCGGCGAGCCTGCTGCGCAGCCAGACTCCGATCGCGCACAGCGGCAGCACCGCCAGGAACGGGATCCGCCAGCCCCAGCTGTGCAATGCCGCGTCGCTGAACAAGGCGCTCATCAGCGCGGCCGTGCCGGCGCCGGCGAGGATGCCGAAGAAACAGCTGTTCGACGCGAACGACGTGTAGAACCCGCGCCGGCGCGGCTCGGCCCACTCGACCACGAACGCGACCGCCCCGACGTACTCCCCTCCCGCGACCATGCCTTGCAGCACCCGCAGCACGAGCAGGATCAGCGGGGCCGCCAGCCCGATCTGGCCGTACGTGGGAAGCACGCCGATCGCCGCCGTGGACACACCCATGAACAGCACCGTCCACAACAGCACCCGCTTGCGCCCCAGCCGGTCTCCCCACCGGCCGAGGAGGGTTCCGCCGAGCGGGCGCACGAGGCAGGCGATCGCGATCACCGCGTACGCGCTCAGCACGCTGGCGGTGTGGTCGCTGGCCGGAAAGAAGGACGCCGCGAGCACCGGGGCCATATAGCCGTAGAGCCCGTAGTCGAACTGCTCGACGAAGTTCCCGATGCTGCCGGCGAGGATGACCTTGCGGATCGCCTTCCGACGTCCGGTCGCCTCAGCCGTCGCGGCCGCGGTCGGCGTGACGGTGGACATGACACCTCCAGTGGCGTCTCACAACGGCTCAGCCGTCTGCATACGTATGGATGGCAACTTAAGTGGCCCGGGTCACCGGGTCAAGACTGCCACTGCCGCGAATTTTGCCGAGGTCACGAGGGGAAGATCAGCCGCGGCCACGGTCCAGTGGCTGCTCTTGCCCGGAGCAATGCATACGGATACAGTGCCCAGCGCACGTTGCCAGCCGAGAAAGGAACCCGCCATGCCGCTCGACCCGGTCGCCTACCAGCCCTACGCGGACCCGGACGATTTCATCCGCGAGGTCACCGACCGGATCTGGGTGCAGCGCGACATCTCCTACATCGTCGACAACTACGAACCCGACTCGATTGTGCACGGCGGCCTCGGCACCGTGACCGGGCGGGACGGCGTGATCGAGGGCAGCCTGATGCGGATCGCGCAGGTGCCCCAGCACGTGGGCCAGGCCGAGGACGTCGTCTGGGAAGCCCGCGGCGACGACGCCTTCCTCAGCTCGCACCTCGTCTTCTCCGCCGACACGCACCTCGTGGCGGGCCGGCCGGTGCCGATCCGCAAGCGCACCATCGCGAACTGCCTCTACCGGAGGGGCCGCATGGTCGAGGAATGGGTCGTCCGCGACGATCTCGCGGACTGCCTGCAGCTCGGCCTCGACCCGGCCGAGGTCGCGCGCGGGCTGCGGTTCCGCGGCTACGAGGGATCGATGACGAAACCGGCGCCGGCCGACGTCCTGGCCGCCGGCGACAGCGGCCCGCGCGCGGACGATCACCGGCCCGAATGCGAAATGGTGCTGGAATTCGTCGAAGAGGTCTGGAACGCGCGGCGTCTGCACAAAGTCGCCGACTTCATGCACCGGGACCTCTTCCTGCACACCATCGGCGACCGGACCGTGCTTCGCCCGGACGGCTACCAGAAGGACCTGCTCGCACAGATCGCGCCGTTCCCGGACGCCCGGTTCGAGATCCGCGACGTGCAAGCCAACTACGCCGAGCGGTACGCCGGGCTGCGCATCGCCGTGCTGTGGGTCATGCGGGGCGAGTACCGCGGGGTCGCCGATTTCGGGCCGTTGACCGGCAAACCGGTCGACCTGCTCGGCGTTTCGCAGTTCCTCGTGCAGAACGGCCGGATCGTGCGCGAGGTCCGGGTATTCGACCAGATCTCGCTGCGGGCGCAGATCAACGGCCACGAAAGCTCGTTCGCCGACACCAACATCTACTGAGCGCGGCGGGACGTCCGTCCGCTTAGGATCGGCTGATGGAGCAGGAGTCCCGCGACGGCGACCGGGTGACCCTGAACCAGCTGCGGGCGTTCGTCGCCGCCGAAAGCCAGGGCTCGTTCACCCGGGGCGCGGCCCAGCTCGAGGTGTCCCAGGCCTCGATGTCGGAGATGATCCGCAGGCTGGAAGAAGAACTCGACGCGGTGCTCTTCCACCGCGGCGCCCGGCGGCTGACGCTGACCGCGGCCGGCGCGGAACTGCTGCCGTTCGCGCGGCGCGCGGTCCACGCGGCCGACGAAGGGGTCCGCGCGGTGCAGTCGCTGGGCTCGCTCGGCGGCGGCACCGCCACCTTCGGCGTCCTGCGCAACGCGGACTACTACCTGCTCGGCAATCTCGCGCAGACCTTCCATCGCCGGTATCCGTCGGTCAAGGTCCGGCTGGTCGGGCAGAATTCCGCGGAGACCGCGGACGCGATCCGGGCGGGCGACATCGAAGCCGGGCTCATCGTGCTCCCGGTCGACGACGAGGGACTGGACATCACCCCGTTGATGCGGGACGAGGTGCTCTACGTGAGCGCCGACCCGGCGGCGGCCGCGGAACCGGTGAGCATCCGGCGTTTCGCGGCCGCGCGGCTTGTCCTCTACGACGCCCGCTACGGCTGGCGCGACCCCACCCGCCGTCAGCTCGCCGACCGGGCGCAGCTGGCCGGCGTGCGGATCGAACCGGTTTTCGAGATCGAGCACGTGGAAGCGGCCCTGAAACTGGTCGCCGACGGGGCGGGCGACACCATCGCCAGCACCGCGGTGGTCCGCAGCGCCGCCTTCCCGCCGGGCCTGCACACGGCTCCGTTCGAGGAGCCGCTGTTCGACACGATCGCCATCGCCCGCAAACGCGGCCGTCCGCTGTCGCGCGCCACCCGGGAGCTGGCCCGGCTGGCCGAGGACGCGGTCAGCGACGCGCGCGGCCCGGCTGCCGCACGGCCCAAGCAGACCCGAGGCTGACCCGGGTCCGGTGTGGACGGTTTCGCGCCCCTTTTGTCCATAATGGACATTATGCCTCGCTGGCATAGGGCAACCCGATGGTTCGCCCAGGATCGCACCCTCTAGTCCGGGGGCCGGATCGCGCTTACCGTCTCGTGCCATGCAAATCACTCCCTCCGAGGCAGCCCAGCTCGGCCCGCTGACCTGGCTCAAGAAGCCCGCCGTGGACGGACCGCCCGCCCAGCGCGACCCGCGCGTCGTCGACCGCGTCAGCGAAATGCTGCGCGACATCGAACGCGGCGGTCTCACCGCGGTGCGGCGCTACTCCGAGGACCTCGACGGCTGGACCGGCGCGCTCGAACTCGGCCGCGACGAACTGCGCCGCTCCGGCGACCAGCTCCCCGCCGACCTGCGCGCGGCTCTCGAACTCGGCCACGAACGTACTCACCGCTTCGCGGCCGCCCAGCGCGAGCACCTGACCGACTTCGAACTCGAACTGGCCGACGGGGTCGTCTGCGGACAGCGCTACGTGCCGGTCAGCCGGGTCGGCGCGTACCTGCCCGCCGGCCGGTTTCCCTTGCTGGCCAGTGCCTTCATGACGGTCGGGGTCGCCAAGACGGCCGGCGTGCCGTCCGTTCTCGCGTGCACTCCCCCGTCGGGCGAGCACGGCGCGCACCCGGCGGTCCTGTACGGCGCCTACCTGTCCGGCGCGGACCGGGTCTTCGCGCTCGGCGGCGTCCAGGCGCTGGGCGCGATGGCGTTCGGGCTGCTGGACGAGGCCCCGGTGGACATGCTCGTCGGCGCGGGAAACGCCTATGTGACCGAAGCGAAGCGGCAGCTGTTCGGCCGGGTCGGCATCGATCTGCTGGCCGGACCGTCCGAAGTGGCCGTGATCGCGGACGAGACCGCCGACTCCGACTGGGTGGCCGCCGACCTGCTCGGGCAGGCCGAGCACGGCCCCAACTCGCCTGCCGCGCTCGTGACGACCTCCGAGGAATTCGGCCGCCAGGTCGTCGCCGCGATCGACCGCAGGCTGGCGACGCTGGCCACCCGCGAGGTCGCCGGCCCGGCGTGGCGCGACTTCGGGTCGGTCGTCGTCGCGCGCGACAGCGCCCAGGCCGCCGCGGTCAGCGACGTCTGGGGTCCCGAGCACCTGGAAATCCAGACCGCCGACGACGACTATTACCTCAAGACGCTCACCAACTACGGCTCGCTGTTCCTCGGCCGGTGGAGCACGGTCGCCTACTCCGACAAGGGGATCGCGGGCACCAACCACGTCCTGCCGACCGGCAAAACGTCCCGCTACAACGCCGGGCTGTCGGTGTCGCGGTTCCTCAAGCCGCTCACCTACCAGCGTGCCACGAAGGAAGGCACCGCGGCCTTGGCGCCTGCCGTGGAACGGATCTCCGCGTTCGAAGGCCTGGCCGCGCACGAGGCCACCGCCACCGTCCGCATCGAGCACATCGGCCGGCATTCCGGTGCGTTCGACGGCACTCCCGCCGTCGACCGGACCTGAGCCCGCTTCCCGGGCCGGACCGCGTCCGCCGGTCCGGCCCGCCGCCCCCCTGCCGCGCCCCGGCACCGAGAACCAGACAGAGGCTGAGGTCATGTCCGCACCCGCCAACGGAAACCAAGCCGCGGCCGCACCGGAAAAGCTGCGGCGAGAACTCAAAGTCACGGACGCGGCCGCGTTCTCCGTCGGCCTCATCGGCCCGGTCGGCGCGATGGCGCTGCTCGGCGTGGGAGCGGCCGGGCTGCTCGGCGAAGGAGCCACCTGGGCCTTCGTCTTCGCCATCCTCGGCGTTTCGCTCGTCGGCTACGGATTCGTCAAGCTGTCGCAGCACATCTCGCACACCGGATCCGTCTACGCACTGGTCGGCCGCACGCTCGGCCCGCGCGCCGGGTTCGTCGCCGGCACCGCGCTGTTCACCGCGTACGCGACCATCGGCACCGGCTCGACCGCCGAAATCGCCTTGTTCTTCAACAAAGTCCTCAGTCAGCTGGGCCTGGCCGGCGCCGGGTCGGCCGAATGGATCTGGACCGCACTGGTCGCGCTGGTCCTGGTCGTCACGCTGTCGCTGAGCGAAATCCGGGTCATCACGCGGATCCTGCTGATCTGCGAACTGGCCGGGGCCGCGCTGGTCGGCCTGCTCAGCATCGTGATCATCGCGCGGGTCGCGACGGGCCACGGCCCGCACGGGCAGACGTTCAGCTGGAATTTCCTGCACCTGCCCGCAGGAACCGGAGTGGGCACGATCGCCGGCGCCGCGGTGTTCGGATTCCTCGCGTTCGCCGGGTTCGAGGGCGCCGCGTCGCTCGGCGAGGAGACGATGAACCCCAAGCGGGAAATCCCCCGGGCGCTGAAGATCACCATCGCGGTGGTCGGCGTGTTCTTCCTGCTCGCCATCGCCGGGCAGGCGCTCGGCTACGGCACCGGGCCGGACGGAGTGAAAGCCTTCGCCGCGGCCGAAGACCCGTACGGCGATCTGGCTGGCCAGTATCTCGGCAGCGCGATGGGCGTCCTGCTGAACCTGGTCGCCAGCGTCAGCCTGTTCGCGATCACCCTCGGCACCGTCAACGGCGCCGCGCGAGTCGGCTACGCGCTGATCCGCGACGCCGGAGTCCCCGGACCGGTCGCGCGGCTGACCAAACGCGGGGCTCCGGTCGGCACGATCGTCGTGACCAGCGTCCTGATCCTCTGCTTCGCCGTCGGGCAGCGACTGGCCGGCACCGGAGTCCTGGACGCGACTTTCTACTGGCTCACCATCGGAACCATCGCCCTGCTCGTCGCCTACGCCATGGCCACCGTCGGCGCGTTCCGCTTCCTTTTCCTCAGCGGCAAGCCGAAAGCGCCCCGCTGGCAGGCGGTCGTCCCGGTGCTCGCGCTCGCCTTCATCGCCTACACCATTTTCAAGAACGTGGTGGGCGTGTCGGGCCCGTACCGGTTCTTCCCGTACATCATTCTCGGAGTCCTCGTCGTCGCGACCGTCATCGTGGCCGCGGTGCCCGGCCTGGCTGAGCGGGTTCGGACCCAGATCGCCGAGCAGGGAGACAGCGAATGACCAGGATCGTCTGCGAGCAACTCGCCCCGCAGGTCGGCCGCCTCGCCGAAAACCACCGGCAGATCGTCCGCACGATCAGCGAAACCACGACCGCCGGCGCCGACATCCTCGTCCTGCCGGAACTGGCGACCAGCGGATACGTCTTCGAGTCGCCCGCCGAGGCGCGGGAGTGCGCGATCCCGCCGGACGACCCGATGATCGACGAGTGGACGGCCGCCGTCGACGGCGACTCGGTGGTCGTGTGCGGATACGCCGAACGCGGCCCGGACGACGTTCTCTACAACAGCGCGGTGCTGTTCGATGCGACCGGCGTCCTGGCCCGCTACCGCAAGACTCACTTGTGGGACCGGGAGAAGCTGTTCTTCGCCCCGGGGAGCCAGCCGCCGCCGGTCACCCCCACCCCCTTCGGCCGGATCGCGGTCATGATCTGCTACGACCTCGAATTCCCCGAGTACACCCGCCGCGCCGCACTCGAAGGCGCCGACCTGATCGCCGTCCCGACCAACTGGCCCGAAGTCCCCCGCCCCGCGGGTGAGCGACCGCCAGAAGTCCTCATCGCCCAGGCCGCCGCCCGGGTCAACCGGGTCGCCGTCGCCTGCTGCGACCGCTCCGGAACCGAACGCGGCCAGCGGTGGACCGAGGGGACGGCGATCGTCAGCCACGACGGCTGGATCGCCGCTGTCGCGGAAGCCGACGGCCGAGCGCGGTGGGACACCGACCTCGCCGCGGCCCGGGACAAGAACATCAGCACCCGAAACCACCTTTTCGGCGATCGCAGAACCGACCTGTACGGCTCGCCGCGGTGACAGGCAGCGACCCGGCCCTTGACCGTCCACAAGAGACGGTTAGCCGCACCGGCATGCCCGATTGCCGCCCTCGTGACCGCGTCTTCGGGTCCGTGAGGTGAACCCTGAGGACTCTGATTCTCAGGATTCCCCTCGCGGACCGCGAAACCGCGTTGCGGCCGAGCCCCTGCAACCGCACCATATGTCGCCGCTCCGGAGGGCATGCTGCCGTTCGGGCAGAATTCCGCAGCGAAACGCCCGGCTCACCGAAGGGCTCGATCTCGCGCCGAAAGGTTGCGCAAGATTCATTTCGCATGGGCGCGAACGGCGCCCGCGGACACCTGCGGCGACACGCTCCCGGCGAAAACGCCCCGCCAGGCGACGATCACGCGAGCGTCGGCGACGCAGTGCTGCGAGACCGTCATGCACTCCGGAATTCGAGCAGCGCGTGCTCGCGATCGGCGCGCGCGGAGTCGTCCGCCGGGACGCGCCGCCAGTCCAGTCGACGGCAGACCGGCTCACCCATCGCCGAGCCCGGCCTCCGCCGCGAGATGATCGCTTCCGCCGCCGTCGCGGACGGCCGTCTCCACGGTACGGAAGCCACGCGTCAGGGCGTGGTCCGGCGTGGTCAGCGGGAATGAAGAAGGCTAGGTGAACTCGAATCCGGATCGAGCGTCCCGCAGCAGGCCGGTCAGGGGCTGCAGCCTGCGGTCGGTCGAGGCGGCTCTAGCGCTATACGGATATTCCAGATTCAGTTTCGCTGTCGCCCGCAACCAGTTGGCCGAGGTCAGTTCCTGGACCGCTACCACTTCCGCACCGATCCGGGATCACGTCGCCGGCATCGGTGAACACGCCAGAAGCCGGACAGCATGGTCTCGTTGAGAGCGCCCACGAAGATCACGAAGCGACTTCCGGAGATCCCAGATGCCTCGCCTGCTGCATCCGTCGCACACAGCAGCACATCCGCCCCGACCGCGTCCTGCGAAACCAGCTCGGGCAAGCGCTCACGGTGTCTCTGCGCGACACGCACTGGCCAGGTTCGGTCATGACGGCGCGGATCGTGGGCGAATTGTCGGCCGAGGAGGTAGCCGCGGTGACCTTCGCGGTGCACCGGTGGAGCCGTGACGGTCTGAACCACCGGTACCTCCGGAGCGCTCTCGCATCAGGCGGCATGGTGGAGACGCGATGCTCGCTTTACGGTGCCCCGGCCACCTGGACGCGGCCGACCTGGCAGTGATGCGCACGCTCCGCAAACCCGGAGGACCCATCTCCGAGGCGGAGATGGCGGCGTCCGAGCGGTATGTGCGGCGGAACCACCCGAAGGGCCGCATCCCGCAGCAGCTCGTCGAAGAATTCCCGTCGCACGTCTGGTGCAAGCGTTGCCAGGCAGAGACCAAGTCGGGCTCGGCAGAGTGCAACGCGTGCGGGGCTGCGATCCGCCTGCATTGGACGGCCGACGACGAAACCACGGGTGCGGCACGATGACCGGGCGCGGCGTCAACCCCACCCGAATTCTGCGCGACGCACCCGACCCGGCGAACCCGTCTCGCAGCCGGACCGACCCGGCTGTATCGCCGGATGCGAACGCAGATGAGCGCGCACGTCGACGCGCTCAAGGCCCTGACGCCACGTCGGGTGACACCAGGGTCCCCCCTTACCTCGCTACCACCGCGCGTAGACCACGCCCAGCACCACGCGGTCCCGTGAACATGGCCGCAGACATTGATCACAAGGCCCGGGTTGCCGACGAGTACGAGCGATACGAGCTGGTGGTGGCCGCCGCGAACGGGCTGCGCGACCCGGCAGCTCGTGCGCAGTCGATCCTGCTCGTCGGCATAGCAGAGCGCACCGCCATCTCCGACGACGTTCGCGGTCGAGAACCGCTGCGGCGTACGCGAAGTTGCTCGTGCTGCTCAAATACAGCCCGGCCGCTATGCCCCCGATGCCAGCCGTGGCGGCTGGTCGCCAACCAGAGAGGCAGTCCCGATGGCCGCCGCCGGTTCCCGATCCACAACCCTCGCGCCGCACCGCGGCATCGTCGCGAGACTCGAAGCACGGCGGTCTCGCAATGCACAACTGCTCGAGGCATGGCGGGCTGGCGAGTCGATCACCGCGATAGCTCGCGCGAACAATCTGTCCGTGAGCTGGACCGGTCGTCTGCTGCGCCAGGAAGGCGCAGCGCTACCGGAAATCCACCAGGGCGTTAGGCGCGCAGACTTGCCTGTCGCGGAGATCATCCGCAGATAGCAGGCGCTGACGCTCGGCGTGCCGCAGTGGTCTGTCTCGATGTGGCGAAGACGGAAGCTAGCAGCCGGTGCCAAGAGCCCGGTTTCCCTTCGGCATGCGATACGTGGCTGGACCCGAGCAACGTCGCTGGGCGGATGCGCGAGGCGTTCGACGCGTGCGGGTACGGGTGGGTCACGAGCCACGTGTTCCGGGAGACGGTCGGGACGCACCTCGACGAATCGGGCGTCTCCACAACGGAAGGCGCGGAGCAGCTCTGCGACACCCCGGCCGGGTACGAGGAGCACCATCGGGAGAAGCGGCGGAAGGCGTCGAACCACGCGGCGCAGAAGGCGTTGGAGTCGATCAGGAAGGCGGCGAAGTGAATCTTGGGAGTTTATCGGGGAACTGATCAGCAACCAGAGCAAGAAAGAAGCCCCAGGCCTTGTCCAGCCTGGGGCTTTGCTCCCCCGCTTGGACTCGAACCAAGAACCCTCCGGGTAACCGGAACCTATGAAGCCGTATGCCACCCGGCGTCACCTGGTGTCACCTCATGTCTCTGGGCTGCCAACTTGCGCCCTACGGCCCGCGTCGATTGTCCTCTCATGTCTCCTGAGTACACCTCATGTCGTGCCATAGCTGGACAGTGGCTGGACACCCGAGGCAGCTCCTCGCCTCGCTCGATGTCGTACACGCGTTCGAGCCGTGCCGCCCGGCGGTTGCGCAGTACCTGGTACTCGGCCTCGTCATCATCGCCGCGCTGGCGATTCTTGCCGGCGTTCCCATCTTGATCGTGGTGATGGTGAAGCGGTCGAACCGTCGAGCTGCAGCGGCACAACTCGCCGCGGCGCATTCCCCTGGCTGGTACCCGTCGCCACAGCAGCCGGGCCAGCTGCAGTGGTGGAACGGCACCGGGTGGACGGACAGCTTCGCGCCCGCGACCGCAAAGTAGACCGTTGGCAGCCCGTGCCGTACTCGGGTCTCTCGTAGTGACGGTAAGCTGGCACCGCACCTCTTCGCGGAGGGACGGCCCCGGCTGATCACCGGGGCCACGCGAGGAGGCGACTCCGCGAACGAGGGTGGTCGACATGGACTTGCCCGTGGGCAAGAGGATCAAGCACTACCGCGACCGTGCGGGCATGTCCCGGCCAGTCCTCGCTGGCCTGCTCGGCAAGAGCGCCGAGTGGCTCAAGGCTGTCGAGACCGGTCGTATCCAGACACCGCGGCTGCCGATGCTGCTGCGCATCGCGCAGGCGCTCGAACTCGACGATCTCGCCGACCTGACCGGCAACGGGCACGCGGTGCCGGTCAGCGTGTACGCCGGGCCGCGGCACGCGGCGCTGTCCGAGGTGCAGGCAGCGCTGACCGAGTACCGCGTCACCCGCGTCACTGCAGCCCCGGCGTCCGTGCCGCATCTGGCTGAGCGGCTGCGCATGGCGTGGCTGGTCCGTCATTCGTCGTCCGACCATCGCACCCAGCTCGGCAGCCTGCTGCCCGGTCTCATCCGCGACGCGCAGGCGACCGCGCGTGCTCTGCGCGGCGAGCAACGCCGCGCAGCGCGGGTCGTGCTCAGCGGCGTCTACCAGCTCGCCGACTTCTACGTGGCTTACCAACCGTCGCCTGAGCTGGTGTGGATGGTCGCCGACCGGGCCCTCACCGAGGCTCAAGAGGCGGACGACCCGTACGCCATGGCCGGGGGTTCGTGGGCGATGGTGCAGGCGCTGCGCGACGCGGGCAGGTGGGACGAAGCGATCACGCTGGCCACTGACGCGCGCGACCTGCTTCTGCCCTACCTCGACACCGCGCCCGACGACTGGCGCGGGATGGCGGGCGCGCTCGACGCGGAGATCGCCTACGTGCACGCGCGACGCGGGCGGCACGGCGACGCCTGGGCGCATTGGGAAGCCGCAGAACGGACCGCGCAACGCCTCGGTGCCGACTATCGCCATACCCAAACGTCGTTCTCCCGCAGCGTCATGCAGGCTCACGCGGTAACCCTCGGCGTCGAGCTGCGCCGGACCGGCGAGGCGCGACGCGCCGCCAACGCTCTCGACCCTGGCCTCATCCCCTCGCTAGCCCGCCGAGGTCGGCACCTGATCGAGGTTGCCCGCATCCATGCCCAGGAAGGCGACGGACCCGGGACGCTGGCGCTGCTCGACCGGGCACAGCGCGTCGCAAGCGAAACGATCTCCTTCAACGGTTACGCGCGCGACATGCTGATCGACCTGCACAAGCGCCCTCCAGCGGGGGAACGCGAAGCCGTACGCGACTTGGTCGGCCGGGTCGGACTCGCCATCGCCTGAGCCGATCGGGTGAGGGTAGGAACCCTACCCCTTCACCCGCCGATCACTCTTAGCGTTTTCCGCATGACAGTGCGGAATGCAATCGAGCAGCGACGCGGAGCTCCGCACACGTCGGAACTCGCGTTGCGGATGCACTCTGACCCGACCCTCGCACACAAGAGGACCGCGCACCGCTACTGGAAGCGGGACCTTGCCGACCCGTCGGTGCAGTGGCTAATCCCCTGGTGTTCGACCGGCGCCCCCTACCCAGATCGCCATGGGCGCGGCGAATTGGATCTAACAGGGTTCGTAGACGCCGAATGGTGCACCGGTTGCACGGGGTTGGCTGCGCAATGACCGCGGCAACGCCACAACGCCGAAGCAACACCTACCGGCGTCGCCACCACGCGGACGACGAATGCGGGATCAATCCCCTGTTCCTCTTCGCTGACTGGCTGCGTCGAGCGCCGGGGTTCGTCCGGCCGGGCCCGCCGCGCACGACGACGCGGATCCGGCTCGCCTGCAAAGCGTGCGGAGCTACCGCCACGGCGACAGATCGCAGGTGCGGCGAATGCGGCGAGCCCTTCTGGGCCTGCGGCAAATAGACCCCCGATGCCGCGACGGTAACCCCCGACACGCCGCGGCACCGGGTACGCCCCCGCTGGACGGGGTGCGGGGGCGGTGGCCTCTCCCGAAGACCACCGCCCCCATCCACAGACTGCGATGACAGGGGCACCGGATGGAAACGCCGGACGAGGCGCGCGCGAAACGGACCGAGCGAAACCGCCGGATGCTCGAATCCTGGCGTGCCGGTGAGTCGATCACCGCGATCGCCCGGGAACACGGGTTGTCGACGAGCTGGACCGGACGGTTGCTGCGGCAGGAAGGCGCAGTGCTGCCGGAGAGCCGTCAGGGCGTCAGGCGTACCGACTTGCCTGTCGCGGAGATCATCCGGAAGTACAAGCAGGGGGCGTCGATACAGGCACTAGCGGACGAAAACAACGCCGCGTACGGCACCATCCGCAGACTGCTGCTCCGCAACGACGTGAGGATCCGGCCGCACGGCGGCCAGAACGCGATCGCGCTATCGCCCTTGCTGACTCCCCGATTCCGCGGGAAACCGTGAAACTCCCGGCCGCCGCCCGTCTTCAGGTGGCGAAGCGGCCGGGGCTCGACCACCCGTCCGAGGGTGGGGCAGGGGCCGGTCCGTCCATCTACCCCGATCGGCGGCCGGCCCCTCGCCTGGCACGAAACGCCCGGTCGCCGCGCTTCCCCCGACGGCGCGGCGACCGGGCTGTCGGGCTGCCCACGTTTCGAGAGCGGAATGAGGACAGTTCAGATGGCGAAGGATCAGCCGCGCAACACCGCAGGCAAGAGCCCGACGAGTCAGGTATCGGGCAAGAACCACCGGACGACCAACCCAACGGAGAAGAATCGCACTCCGCAGCCGAGGCCGATACAGCCCGACCGCCCCGACCCGAAGCGGAAGCAGTAGCCGTGCCTGACCGCCGCGACGTGCGCAGCTGCCTGGCAGCCGGGCGGGAAGGCAATCGGGTCTACGGGTCTCCAGCGAGCCACCCGCCACGGCAGCCGACCGGGCCGACCCGGCCCGGCGGTGGCTACCGGTCGACCCGGTTCAGGTGGCTTCCAGACCCGCCGCCGTCGGAGGACGACGAGTAGGATCGAGGCCATGCGGACAGCTCGGGAGATGGACAAGCTGGCGACAGCCTTCCTCATCGGAGGCACCGACGCCCGCTTCACCGCCGCGAACCTCCGGCGCGACACCGGCTTGCGCAGTTCCCGGATGCTCCCGCTGCTGGACGAGATGAAACGGCTCGGTTGGATCGCCACCGAGTGGCCTGAAACCGACCCGACCCGGGCGCAGTGCTACTACGTGCTCACCGCACACGGCCGGGAAGAACTCTCTGACAGCTAGCAGGCCTGTGCAACGCAGAAAGCCCCCGCGCTCGACCGCTTCGCAGCGGGAGCGCGGGGGCTTTCTGCGTTGCCCGGCCGAGGGGCCGGGCGGGCGTGATCGGCTGGCGGGCGGGTTACGGGACGATCGTCGACTGGTAGGGCGCGTCGGTCTGAGACTGCATGTAGTAGGTCGCCCCGGCATCGTGCGACCAAGCGTCCGGATCCCGCTTGGACTGCCAGAGCTGTCGGCCGCCCGACAGCGACGACCGATCCACCCACTGATCCGGTTCGCTGGTCAGCGGGCTCAGGGGTTTGAACTGCAGCAGTGTCTGCACCTTCTGCAGCGCCGCGGCGCGGGCTTCCGGGTCGGTGTAGTCCGCGAAGTTGCCGACGATCGCGATAAGCCTCGCCCGGTCGGGGTCCGTGATTCCCTGGTAGTCGAGTTCGTAGACGGCGTGGTCGCCGAGATCGGACACGATCCCTCCCGGTTGTCAGGTGATTCGGAGTCGTCCGGCCGAGTCGACCGGCCGCTCGGGGGTGTCGGTGGTGCGATGCCAGACCGTGTAGTCGCCGCGCGCGAGGACACGGGGGTTGCTGCCGTATGGGCCGACGAGGACACCGACGACACCAGGCCGCAGGTGCTCGGCCGGTGCCCAGTCGCCCTCGAGCGGATCGCCCTGTGCGGTGGGGACAATCGCCAGGTCGACGGCCAGCGCGGCGACGTCGACCGGCGTGCCGTCCGCCGCGGTCGCGCCGATCCCGACCTCGACGTACTCGGTGGACAGGGCCGACTGCTCTTTCATCGAACCTCCAGTGCTGACCAGCGGGACGGGAGCAGCGTCGCGCGCCGGCGGCCGGTCAGGACGGTCGCGGCGACGGTGATGTCGCGATCCTGGCCCGGCTGCGTCTGTGCAGCCATCGCGGCGACGGCCGCGGCTTCGAGCAGTGCCCGGGTTTCCTGCTCGGGCACCGCGCCCAGCGCTGCCACGGTCACAACGTCCAGGGCCGGGGCCCTGTCGGCGTGCGCTGTCAAACCCGCCGCCGCGACAGCCGCCAGGTCGAGCAGCACGGTTCGTTCGGCGACCGCGTTCACGTCGGCCTGCGCGACCGCGACGGCATTCAGGGCAACGGAGGTAGTCCTGAACGCGGACGCGTCGGTACGAGCCATCGCGGCGACGTCGAGCGCGGCCGCCCGGTTCGCGAACGGGCTGAGGTCGCCGCGCGCCACGGCCGCGACGCCCATGGTGGCCTGGCGTTCGCCGGTTGCGGTGAGGCTGGTCTGCGCGGTCGCGGCGCTGGACAGTGTCGCGGCGCGCGCCGCGAACGCTCCGACGCTCACCGCCGCGGTCGCGGCGCACGTGAGGGTGGCGTTCTGGGTGCCGCCGAGCGGCGGGTCCGTGTCCGCAGCCAACGCAGTGGATCCTGCGGTCAGGGTCCGGCTGTTGCCGGATCCGTCGGTGAGGGCCGCGCCGGCGAAGTCCCACGACGCCCACGCACCCGAGCGGACTGGGGTGGCGCTCTGGCTCTCCGCCGCGATCTCGGCGTCGGTAAGCACCGCCGTCCAGATCCGCCAGTACGCCAAGCTGCCGTTCAGCCACTCGGACCCGTCCGACGGCGACCGGCCGAAGAACGTCAGCCCGTCCGGCGCGGTCCCGACGCCTACGGTGCCGGTCAGCTTGGTCAGCGAACCGGGTGTCGTGCCGTAGTAGAAGCTGCACGCCCCGGCGGAACCGAGGGTCGCGGCGACGTAGACCCACGTGTTCAGGCTGATCTCGGCGCCGATGAGGCCGGACGGGTTCGACGCCGAGTAGACCGCGACATTCCGGCCGTTGGCGGCCTTGAACCCGATGATCCAGGCGCTGTTGCCGCCGCTGCCGGAGTGCAGCCGCAGGCACGGATTGAAGGAGTTCGCGCCCGCAGACACGATCCGCGCCCAGCCGCCTATCGTCCACGCGGTCGACGACGGTGCCGAGCCGAGGCTGACGCGGTCGGTCGCCGCGTCCGAACGCGCCGCCATGGCCTACGGCGTGTTGTTCAGGGAGAAGGTCAACGCCCCGGGCGCGAAAGTGATCAGATCGCCCGCCAAGGTGGTGATACTGGTGCCAAAGGTGCCCCACCAGCTGTACCGCGGCGTGCCGCCGGAGTCTTTCGTGTTCGCGCCGACGACCGTCGCGGCCGGCATCGGGCCGAAGCTGATCGCGGCGTTGTTCGAGATCGAACCGGTCGCTGTGTCGCCGGACGTCGGGTAGGCCTGGTCGGCGTACGAGCCGCCGGTCACCGCGGTGCCGTTCGCGGTGGCGCTCGGCGCGGTGGTGGTCAGCTCGACCTTGGTCGCGCCGGTCGGCTCGACGTAGGCGGTGCCGCGGATCGAGGCGTTGATCAGTCTCGCGGCTTCGGCGGTCTTGAGTCCGCTGGGCATGTCAGTTCCCCTTCCCGAAGACCTGGTTGAGGACGTTCTCCGGCAGCGCCTGGACGGCCGCGTTGATCGCCTCGCCGTTGGCGACCAGGTGCTCGCGGTACTCGTCGCCGGTCAGGGTCTCCGCGCCGTCGCGGGCGATGGCGCAGACAGGGCAGCCGGCCAGGGCGTGGCAGTCGGTGTGCCAAGCGGCGATGTCGCCGGCTTTGGTGACGGCCTGGTGGCGTGGGTGGTCGTCGTGGATGGCGCAGCCGGGACAGGTGCGGTCGACCATGGTCAGCCCTCCTTCGGGGCGTCGGTCGGCGGTATGACGGTGAAGGCGTCCTGGCCGAGTTTCGCGACCGGAACGACCCGGCGGCGGGCGAGGATCGTGGAGACGACCGAGCCCGCGAACCCGACGACCGAGACGACGATGTTGATCGTGGTGTCGGGGATGACAAGCCACCCGGCGGTGACGATCGCGACGAGCAGTGCCCGCACGGCCTCAGCGATCGCAACCGGCTCGCTGCTGGGGGCGCTCATCAGAACACCAGCTGCACGGACGCGCCGTGATCAGGCCCGGCGAGTTCCCACCACAGCGAGCAGGAGAGCGCTCCCGCGGGAACCGGGACCACCCACGGGTAGTGGTCGGATATCGTGCCGTTCGAGGGAGACGCTTCCTTCAGCAGGTTCTTGTCACCCACCGTGCTGTACGGTCCGAAGAACACGCACTGGTGGATCTTCAGGTTGTCGTAGGCGACACTGATCACCAACTCCTTCGCGCCCTTGCACGAAATGGAGGTGGACTTGTTTCCGGGGGCGAGTTGCACAGGGTCCTCCTGATGATTGGCAGCGCGCGGGGCGCTCTGACCGCCTGTCGGCGCGTTCCCGAGGGCAGAGATACGGGCACGGAACGCGCCCATGTCGAAGTTCGGGTCCGATTTCCTGCCTCGCGGCGAGCAGACTTCCTTGTGACCGAGCACGGCCGAGATCGGCAGCCCGAATGCCGCGCACAACGCACGGCACAACCGGGCGTAGGCGTCGAGTTGTACCTCCGGCCACGCCGCGGTGCCGGTCGCCTCCGCCTCGATCCCGATGGCGTAGTTGTTCGACCAGTTGTTGTTCAACACCGCGCCGGCGTGCCAGCACAGGCCCGCGGCGACGACGTACACCGTGCCGTCGCGACCGAGGACGTAGTGCGCGAGCGGCCCGGCGAGATCGGATCGTCCATTCTGGACGACGCCGAGGGAGGGCGCGTTTCCCGCGGCGGGCCCGGCGGTGTGGTGGCAGACGACGGCTTTAACACCGGACATCTGACCGTGGCCTCGGGCAGTCCATCCGGGCTGCTCGACCACCTTGAGCCCGGCGGAGCGGGCGATCGTGGCGAGCGAGGTCAGGAGCATGGTTCAGCCTCCGGGTGCGGTCGGGGTGGTGGTCGGTGTCTGGCTGGCGGGAGCCGGGTAGGTCGCGACAATGCACTGCCAGGTGTCGGCCGCGCCGCCGTCCGCGAGCTGCACCCGGATCTGCGCGAACTGCCCGCCGTTCGGGCACAACGCCTCGGGATGCTGGTGCAGGTAGTCCGAGAAGATCGCCTGGATCTCATCCGCAGTCGGGGTGTGGCCGTCCTGCCCGTTCGCGCCGTCCTTGCCGTTGGCTCCGTCTTTCCCCTTCGCGCCGTCCGCCCCGGCCTTGCCCTCGGGCCCAGGCGGAGGCGGATTCGCGGCGTAGTAGGCAGCGATCGAATCGAACAACTGCTGCGGACTCGGCCCGGCCGCGGTGACCGGGTTCGCCGCGAAGTAGCGCGCGATCGCCGGACCGAGATCGGTGTACGGCACGTACCGGCCCGACAACGACGCGAGCACCTGCGCCGTCGCGGCCTGCGCGATCACGCTCGTATCCGGCACCGAACCCGGCTCCGGGATCGGCACCGTCGGCTGCCCGCGCGCCTGCAGCTCCCCGTTCGCCTTCTCCCCCGCGGCCTTCGCCGCCTGCGCCTGCTGCAGCGACGTGAGCGCAGCGGACGTCGCCGCGGACTTCAAGTACAGGTCGGTGATCGCGTACCCGCCGCCGATCACGATCAGCACGACAACCACCGCCACCGAGATGATCAGCTTGGGCCACCAGCGTTTCAGCTCTGCCCGCGCGACCCGCCGCGCCTCGGTCGGCGCGGCCTCGGCCAGCTCGTGCATGCTGTCGCGGACCTGACCGAGCGCGTCCTCAGTGCGGTGATCGTCCACGGATCTCCCCGTCCCATGTCGGATCCAGCCGGTACAGCAGCACCTTCAGCGCGGTGTTTTCCTGCACGAGCTTGGCGTTGGCTTTCAGCAGCTTCCGGTTCTCGTCCTGTGCCTCGTCGCGCTCGCGTCGAGCATCAGCCATCGCATCCCCCACCAGATCGAGCGCCTGGTCGGTGCGGCGCACCACCCCCGGCTTCGGCGAGGGAAGCACGGCAGCCGCGTCCGGACCGGGCTTGTCCTTGCCGCGCCGCTGTTTGATGCGCTCCAGCAGGATCGGCGAATAGGCCGTGACCAGGACGCCGATCAGAGTGAGGACGCCGAGCAGGATCGCGAGCCACGGAGGCCCGGCGGTCGGATCGACCTCGTCGGCAGCGAGCAGCACGCGACCCCCTCGTACTCGGCATCACCTCGATGCTGTCCGTTCATGCCGGTGTGCCGATCACGATCCATGCACCCCGCCGGCTGGCATCGATGTCGACGACGTCGCCGACCGTGGGCGTGTAGTGCTTGTATCGCGGCAGGGTCATCACGGCGTCATCCACGACGACTTGGACTTTCGTACCCACGAGCGCGATCACCAAGCCCTGCTTCTTCTGCGAGGCAACGAGATCCTCCAGCCGCTGCCACAGCACGTCGATCAGCCGCACAGGCACCTCTCACGATTCGGCGGGCAGCACGAGGTCCGACCGGGTCGAGCACGTCAGAGCCCCGCCGGCGGTGAGCGGGATCGTGAGCTTGTCGATGATGTGGTTCGCACGCCCGAGTTCGGTGTCGTCAAGTTCGACGACGTCGCCCGCATCGAGTGCCGGGTTCACGATCAGGCTGAAGTCCACTTTGCACGCAAGGCCCAGAGTTCTCGCGAGGAACGCTTCCCCCGCAGCCCATGCCTGCCCGGACGAGATGATCAGCGGTGAACTGTAAAAGCGGGTTCTGATTCCGAACGGGGACAGAACCCATGTCGGCGAGTTCGGATCGTCGTCCTCGACGACCTCGCGGACGGGCGAGGTGCCGTCCGACCGCTGGCCGTTGATCACCCAACGGTTCCAGACGTTGTCGCGGCTCCACTCCTCGTTCGTGGTGAGGACGTTCCCGCCTTCCCCGGTGCGGGCGTACCAGACCGGCGAGTCCCGCAGCGTCGGCAACGGCCGGACGACGACCCGCCCGATCTGGTCGAAGAAACACTCGGCCCCGATCGCGTCAGCGAGTTTCTCGACGCCGTCGTCCCAGCGTTCCTTCTCGATGTCCATCACCGGCGCGATGTCCGTGTTGCCGGTGAGGTCGACGACGGGATAGTCGAGGCCGAGCGTTTCCCAGATCAGTGCTTTGATACCGGCAATATAGGTCGCGCCCTCGGCGGTTTGCGTTGGAGCCGAAAACCGGTCCTCCGCGACCCGCTGCGACGGGTCGACGAGGTCAATTGAAACCGCGGTACGGCTCTCGGCCGACCGGCCGCGCTTCGACTTGTCGAGGTGGAATACACCGAGCGGGATCCACTCGGGCTCCGGCAGCTCCGGGATCACAATCCCGCGGTACAACGCGCAGGTCGACCCGAACGGAGTGAGCAACCCGCGCGGGTCGGCCGGCCACAGCTTCGGATCGGTGACCAGGGTCGCGGTACGCCGCACCTGACTGCCCGAGTCGACGGTCACCTCGCCGTCGAGCACCGGGACCGTGCGCGTACCGAAATACGGCGACTGCACCACGGCTTTGACGTCCACTGTGTGGCTGCCGCCGAGGATGTCCCGGGCCCGATCACTCAGATCCCACACCGCGACCGCCTTTCACACCGCAGGTGCGGCGACCTGCACCCACGCCGCACTGATCAGCAGGTACTTCTGCCAGTCAGCCGCGCCGTCGGGATCCTCGCCCGCGTCCGACAAGCTCAGCCAGATCCCGGGGCCCCAGTTGTGATCGGCCGGTGCCCGCAGCAGCAGCGGCTGGTTGTCCTCGAGCAGCGCCCACAGGTCCGCGGTCGCCTGCTCGTCGAACGTCCACAGCTTGATGTCCTCAGTGGACACCCACCCGGACCGTTTCCGCTGCGCCACAGTGATCGCGAGCGGGTCGTCGATCGCCTGGAACACCGTCTGCCCGGCCTTCCGGCCGCGCAGGGGCCGCTTCGAGCAGAAGATCTCCAGCGGCGCCGAAGGCGTCTTCGGGTGGGTGAGCCACACCCGACCCTGAGACGCGAGCGTCGCCCCGCCGGACGTCATCGAGCCGCCCTTGCGGGACGGATTCACCAGCATGTACCGGACGGGTTCGTCGACCGGGCATTCGCCGTCCTGGATGACGCACAGCGGAGCCAGCGCCGACGACGACAGATCCGGCACACCCAGCCACGTGGCACCGTAGGTCGCGCCGTCGTAATACGCTCCATCGGTGACCCGGCGTTCGATAGTGACGCCGTCGAGGCTGATCGATCCGCCCGCCGGAAGACCAGCCGCGACCAGCTTGACCGTCGCCGACACGCCCGCGGGGGGCGTCGTCAGCCGCACCACCTGTCGTGCGAACTGCCCGATCGACCGGTTGATGTCGTTGCCGGTGAGCGACGCGGTCGAGGTCGTGAGCGGCAGGCCGCCCGAGTCGACCCACTGAGCCTGGACGGTGAACCCGGACGCAGCGGCCGACAGCTTCAGGTCGAACGCGATCGTCAGGTCGATCCCGGGCGGGAGGTTGTTCGGGACGACGACACCGCACGACCCGGCCGACGCGATCGTCGCCTTCAGGTACGACTTCCCTTGCGTGGCTGTGCCGTCGCCGGTCACCTGTGCCAGCGTCGGCGTCCCGAGGTCGGCGAGCACGCCGTTCAGCCCGGCCTCGAACGATGGGTTCTGGCAGTAGTTGCGGCGCGTCACGCCGGTGACGGGCACCGGGCTTCCGCCGCGGACCGGTTCGAGCGTGCCGTCGGTCCGCAGCCGGACGAGGCTGAGGAACGGCGCGTCCGGCCACCATGCGGTGATCTCCATGACGCCGCTGACCGGCACAGGCCGGATGCTGATGCCGCCGCCCGGATACGAGACCGGAGACAGTCGGCCAGCCCAGCCGCGCAAACCGAACGCGAGCGTCCTGTTGGGAGTGTAGGTCCAGGTCGGCGTGCCACCGGGAATGGGCGGCGGCGCGGACTGCTGACCCGGCGGAACCGACGACCCGCTTCCACGCGCGGCCCACGCTTCGCGGGCACGTGCGCCTCGCGCCCAGGCCATTGGTCAGAACCCCATGCTGATGTACTGGAACGCCACCGCAACGCCGGAGCCGACATTGCCGCCGGTCGAAATCAGGAAGAACTGGACGCTGACCCCGGTCGCGGACTCCGCCGACACCGTCGCCACTGCCGGGACACCGGTGCTCGTGATGCCCAACGCAGTCGCGATCGTCCCGTTCGGGAACGGTGTCTGGTGCGCGACCGTGATCACGCCGTTCGCACCAGTCGTTCCGGTCTTCTGCCCGCCGCGCAACAGGATCGCCGACCCGTCCGGGATCGTCCCGCTTCGCCGCGGCCCGGCATCCGACGCGAACGCGACACCGACTGACGGCGCCCACAGCCCGTTCGCGCGCTCGGCGACGTCCTTCTTGTCGCCGCGCATCACCCGGCCGCCGATCGGCGCGTCCGACGGCAACGCCGACGACGTCCGCGCCAGCAGCGTGTCGTACGACGTCGGCGCGGCCTCGACACGAGTGCCCGCACCCCACGCCTGCGCGGTCGTGCCCTCCATGCCCCGCGAAACCGTCACCGTGTTCGAACCCGCTGTGTGACCGGTGACCCACACGATTTCGTATGCGCCGAGCGTGTCGTCGTGCAGCACCAACGGCAGGTACTTGCCAGTGGTGCCGCCACTGCCATAATCGGTGTCGAGCCCGACGAAGTCGACCGACTGCAGCGTCGAACTGCTCACGGTCGCCGCGCTCAGCAGCGCCGTCGAGAAATAGTCCTTCGTGGCGCGCTGCTCATTAGCCACCTGGTCCTCCTAAGTTCTGCGACCGCGGGCGAAATCAGTGCCGGACGCGTGGTCTGCTGCCTGGATCCGCGCGTCGATGAGCGGGACAAGGACCCCGCCGATGTTGAGCGATCCGGAGATCTGAAGCGGGCCGGACAACCGCCCCGCAGATGCCCCGCCACTCGCGGTTTGTGCCGCGATCCCGCCAGCGGCATACCGGCGCATCAACGCGAACCCCATGCGCCGCGCGGTTTCCTCGAGAAGAGCGAGCGACCGACCGGACCTGTTGATCGGGATGTACGCCTCATCATCCCGCACCCGATCCCCGATAACCCGCCACGTGTTCGGCGGCACGATGTCCGCGAGACCGGCGCGCATCGGACGCAGCCGCTCGAACCCGCCAGCCGCGTAGTGCTTCAGGATGCCGCCCGCCGCCAGCATCGCCCTTCCGCCCGCTGGCATGTAGCCGACCGGCAGGTTCGTTGTGCCGCCACCGACCGTCTTCACGGTGATGATGCTGGTGCGAGGCCGCGCCGCGTAGTCGATCGCGGAGTTCGCTGCACCAGTCTGCGCATCCACCGTAATTACGCCGACACTGCCGTCAGCGAACCGCACCACCTGCACGGTCTTGTCTCGCGCAGCCTGGTTGAACGCGTCCACGGTCATATAACCCCGCGCGCCGTTCGCGTACTGGACCGCGACCATCGTCTTGCCCGTGGCCGGGTCCTTGTTCGCGTCCAAGGTCATCACGCCGATGCTGCCGTCGGCGTACTGCACCGTGGCGTTGACCTTGCCGGTAGCCGGGTCGACGTTCGCGTCGACCGGCATGACACCCTTCACCCCCGCGGCGTACTCCGGCAGCTTGTCGATCGCCGACTGCGCCGCGACGACGTTCGCATCGACCTTGATTTCCTTGCCGTCCGGGAGCTTGTACACCGCCTCCCCGAGATCGTTGAACGACACGTGCAAACCGGCCGCCGCCGCACTCGACGCGTCCATCCCGGCAATGAATGTCCGCAACGCGTCCGGGATCTTGTCCTTGTACGTGCCTGCCAGTCGAACAGCCTCGGCATTTGCCGCCGCGACTCCTTCCTGTTGCTTGAGGATGTCGCTGCTGGCTTTGCTGTTCGCGGTCGCCTCGGCCTTCTTCGCAGCGATCACGTTCAAGATCGCGTGCTCCTCAGCGCGAACGGCGTTCTGATACTCCTCGCTCTTTTCACCGTGCGCCTTCAACGCATCCGTCGAACTCTGCTGCGCGGACTTCAACTGCGCCAACGCATCCCGGTACTGCAAATTCGCGTCCGCGGCGGACAACGAAGCCTGCGCCTGACGCTGCTGCGCCTCGTACAGCTTCACCGTTTCCGTCGACACGCCAGCCTCAGCCGACGCCAGCAACTCAAACGCGGCCTGCGCTTCCCGGTTCGCCTTGACCTGCTCGCCGAGCGCGCCGGTGCCATCCAGAATGTGCGTGATCAACGCCTTCTGATCATCCGAGAACTGCTGCTGCGCTACGGAACCAGCCTTACCCGCAGCAATGCTCGCCGACGAGAACGCCTTGACTTTCGCCTCGACGTCCGCGTACGCGCCTCCGTTCGCCAGCAGTTCGTGGTTGATGCCCTGCAGACCCTGGATCTGCTTGTCGTTCAGGCCGGCTTGCCGAGAAATGCGGTCGATCGCGGTGTCCGACGCCTTCGTTACCTCGTCCAACGCCGTCGCGTTTCCGTTCGCCGCAGCCGCGTACAGCGCGAAACTGCTCCCGGCGATCTTCGCGTTCTCCGCGACGTTCCGGTCCGCCAACGCCTTGTTGTTCGTGCTGATGACCGACTGGTCGATCGCACCGCCCGACTGCTTGTATGCGTTGGTCAGGTCGTCGACCTTCTGTTTATAGGCCGCGGCCTTGGCTGCTGCTTCCTCCTGTTTCTTGGAGAACAGCGACAGCACAATGCTCGCACCGGCCAGCGCGAGACCCCACGGACCACCGAGCACACCGACGAGACCAGAAGCCGCCGACTTCAGCAGGCTTCCGCCCGCCGCCGCGACACCCGCCACCTTGCCGAATCGTTCCGCGCCGCCCGAGGCGTTGTCGAACGCGGCGCGCGCAGCCGACAGCGCCGACGACCTCTCTACGATCGTGCCCATCGCCGCGCCCATCGTGCTGATCGGCGTCCCCGCCGCGGCAGCACCGTCCCGAATCGCACGCGTCTGCTCCACGAACCCGCGCGTCGCCGCGACAGCCGGAATAGCGGACGTGTTGAACGCCGCTGCCGCCGACCCCATACGGCCGATCGACGACCCGGCCTGCTCCGCGACCGCACGCTGAATCCGCGCCTCATCACCGAACTGGCGGACGACATTCACAGCGCTGCCAAGGCCCGACGCGACCGCGCGCGCCGGCGCGGTCAGCGTACCGAACGCGCTGCCGACCAAGCCGACCTTCCGCGATGCTCCGTCAGCTTCTCCTCCGAGACTCGAGAACCGGTCCCGGATGCTGTTGATGATCGGCGGACCGACCTTCAGCGCGAGCAGCGCGAGGGCCGCGGTTTGAATCGGGCCCGGCAGGCTGCCGAAGAACTGCGCCACCTCGCCGACGCCTTCGGCGAGAGGCTGCACGATCTGCAGCACCAGCTTCGCCGCGCCGTACCCGAGTTCGAGCGCCTCCCGCGCCGCGCCGATCGGGCCACCCGCAGTAGCGAAACCTTGGCCGATCTTCGCCGCGCCCTTCGCCAACGGCTCCGCGACGTCGACCGCTTCCCGGGCGACATCCACGAACCCCTTGACGATCGTCTTCCCGACATCGAGGCCGCGCGCACCGATCGCCTTCGCCGGGTCGACCAGCGGCGACAGCAACCGGTCCGCCGCCGAGGCGACCTCGGCTGCCCCGGACGAGACGCCCTTCGCGATGCCCGGCCCGAACTCCTTGCCAGCGTCCGCCGCGCCCTTGACCAGGCTGGCCAAACCGTCGGACACGACCGGCCCGTACTTCGAGACGGCGTCCGCGCCCATCCGCACGGCGGATTCGAGCGGGGGCCCGATCGACTCGAAGATGTCGATCGCCGTCGTCTCGAGCTGGCTCTTGAAGCCCTCGATCGCGCCGCCGAGCCCCCGGGTCTTCGCGGCAGCAACGTCGGCGGCACCGCCGGACTTGCTGACCGCGGTGGCCATCTGGTCCCACTGGTCCGCAGTAACGCCCGCGGCGACGCCAGCGAGCCGGACAGCGTCCGACCCGAACACGGTCGCGGTCGCCTGCTGGTACTGGGCGTCGGTCATCTTCTCGGACGCCGTGTGCAGCTGCTCGAACAGCGACTTCAAGCCCACGAAGCGTCCCTGCGCGTCGTAGACCTTGAGGCCGAGCTGCTCGATAGCTTTCTGCGCGGGCTTCGACGGGTTCGCCAGCGCGAGCAACGCCGACTTGAGGAGCGTGCCCGCGTCGCTGCCCTTGATGCCCGCGTTCGCGAACAGCGACAGCGCGGTCGAGGTTTCGTCGATCGACAGCCCGAACTGATGCGCCACCGCGCCGACTTGCTGCATCGCCTGCGCGAAGTCGGTGATCTCGCCGCTGGCAGCGTTAGCGCTGTTGGCGAGCACGTCGGCGACGTGCCCGGCCTGGTCCGCGCTGAGCCCGAAGGCATTGAGCGCCTGCGACTGGATTTCCGCTGCACTGGCCGCGTCGACCTGAGCCGCAGCGGCGAGCTGAAGCGTTCCCTTTGCCGCAGTCATCGCCTGATCGACGCTGAGCCCGCCCTTGGCAAGCTCGGTCATCGCCGCCGCCGCATCGGCCGCCGACGTGGCCGGCAGGTCCATGTCGGCACCGAGCCGCTTCGCGGTGTCGCCGACGAGCGCCATCTGCTCGCCGGTCGCGTGCGACACGGCCTGCAGGTCGTTGAGGCTCGACTGGTACTCGATGCCGATGTCGATGGCCTTCTTCAGGCCGACGGCACCGATGGCGGTGCCCGCAGCGACTGCGAGCCCTAGTCCTTTGGCGACGGTCCCGAGCGCACCGCCGGCGGAGCGGAGCTTGCCGCCGAGTTTCTCGGGGAACCCGCGGGTGTCCGGCTCGACGAGGATGTCGATCTTTCCACCGGCCACGTGATCACCCCCGTGGCTACTGGTGTTCGGTGACGATCCCCTTGGCGCGCTCGAACTCGTCGAGCGTGATCATTTGAGGTTCGGGTTTCGGCGGGTTCTGGTAGCGCTGCACCTCGGCCATGTACGCGTCCACCCGTGCCTGCGCGAGCTTCGGCGGCCGAATCGCGCTCGGCGGGATCATCGGAAACGGCGGCGGCTTGAGGCCGTTCTTTTTCGCGATGGCCCGTTCCTTGCGGAGTTCCGGATCGTCCGGGTCTATGGTCCGGTCGTTCCAGGTCAACTGCAGCGCATACTCCTGCGCTTCGAGCAGCCGCGCGGTGTTTTCCTCGTGCGGGCCCCACGCGGCCACGCCGTCGCTGAGCAGGTCACCGAGCGCGGAATCGGGGATTCGGACGAGGCGACGCACAAGCGCAGCCAGGTCGGCGGCGGGCATCGTGCGCCACGCCGCGCGCAGATCTTGGTGGAAGAACTGGTGGAAGTCGGTGAGGACGGCGTCCCACCACGGTCCGGCGACCGCGGTCAGGACGCCGAGGATTCCCCCACCGCATCCTCAGCGGGACCGGCTGAGCCTGCTGCTGCTTCGGCAGCGCGGTGTTTCGGCGTGTACTCCGGATCGCCGGACAGCGCGAAGTCCAGCATTGCCAGCACGAACGCGTTCTCTTCTTCTCCCGTCAGCGGGCTGCGCTGCCGTCGGAACGCGTCCCTGAACGCCTCGTCCTGATCTGGGTCAACGAGAAGCGCAGCGATTGCGCCGAGAATGTCGCCCTGCTCGCGTGCCTCGGTGTACGCAGCGAGCTGCTCGCCGGTTGCCGAGCGGACGATGTCGAACGGTTCTCCGTCGAGCCGGAGCCGCCGGGTGCCGATCAGGCCACGCTTCGCGAGCCAGTCGTTGAGGTCAAGTTCCTGGTCCGCGGCGGACTCACGCACAAGCGGGTTCGGCTTGGGCTTCGTCGTGCGGCCGGTGGTTTTGCGAGTGGTGGTGGTCTTGCGGGGGGCGCCCTGCGTCATGCTTCAGCTCCTGTTCAGGCGAGCGGGTTGGAAGAGGTGAACTTGCGGATGGACTTGCCGCCGGAGTCAGGGACGAGGTCGATGACCTCCAGGTCCCAGCCTTCGAGGTCTTCACCATCCATCGTTTCCGGCGGCTTGTTCGCGAGTTCGGACTTCTCCAGGTAGAAGCCCTTCCACTCGGTGCCATCCTTGACCCGGAAGATCAGCGCGAAAGTCTCGTCCTTGCCTTCGACCCACTCCCAGATCCCCGATCCAGTCGCGGTTTCGACGATCGACCCGCCGTTGAGCAAAGTCAGCGCGGTGGCCTTCGAGACGTCAACCGGACGGAACTTGATCGTCTCGGTTTTGACGCCCTTCTTCTGCCGGTAGGTGCCTTCCTTGTTCCAGATCGTGAGGTTGGTGTTGTCCTGCGACGGTTCCCGACTGAAACCGGCCTTGATGCCGCCGAACGCATCCCAACCGGGCAGCGCGGTCGCGAAAATGTCTGCCGGGAGCGGGGTTCCGGCGGGCGCGCGGAAAGCGTCGCCGTCCAGCCACAAGCGCGAATCGCTCGGGCTCGCGTAGTCGGACATTCGTCCTCCTGCTGTAGTCCCGCACGTCGCGGGGTCTGGGTAAGGAAAAGGGGCACCCTGCAAGAGGTTCCGGGGCAGTTCGCGAAGAAAGGCCCGACCCGCCGCGCAGGGCGCCCCACCCCAACGGCGGGCCGGGGGTCAGTGGGCGTGGATCGTCAGTTCGGCACGCACCTGCACACCGAACACTGGCATCGCGGTACCGCGGGTCTTGTCGATCGGCATCTCCATCGGGCCGTCCGTGACCCGCGCCGAGTACCGCACCTGGTCGTAGCTGGCGTTCCGGACGGTCGCGAACACCGCGGCCGCGCGGGCAGCGATGTCCCACGCCGCCGTGAGCGGTTCCTTCCCGGCGAACCGGATCGACGCGCACCCATTGAGCGCGAGGTCGCCGCGGTATGCACCGGCGGCCGCGTTGATCGGCGTGACGGACGTCAGCATCACCGCGAACGGCTTGGTGACGTCCGCAGGCGCGGCCGACGCCAAGCCGCCGGGCACGAGCGCAGCGAATGCCGAGTCAGCGAGCAGCAGAGCGCGGGCCAGTCCGGCGAGGTGCGGCAGGACGGGAGCGGTCACGATCACCTCCGCGGCTGGTATCCGGTGTAGCGGCCGTACGCCTTCGCTGCGTTGGTGAGCACCGCGTGCGCCGGGGTGTCGCTCGTCCCGTATTCCTTGTAGAAGCTGTCCTTGTCTCTGTCCACAAGCGACACTTGGTCACCGGAGACCTCAACGCCGATGCCGTCCCGGTATTCGCCGGTCAGCACCGGGGCCGCAGCTTGCGCGTCCCCAGCTGCCATGTGCGCGATCTCGACCCGTCCCGGAGTGGACAAGCGGCGCGCCTCGGCGACCGCTTGGTCCGGGTAGACCGTTACGCGGAACGACGCAGCCATGGCTACAGGCTGAACGCGGCGACGGTGAACCCGGCCGCCGACGGGGTCGCGATCAGCGTCGAACCGTAGTAGTTCACCGGCCAACCACCGATCACGCCGACCTGGTTCGCGGTGAACGTATAGCTCCTCGGCGTGACGGCCTGGCCGTCGACCTTGTCAGCGAACGCCACGGTGACGGTGCCGCCACCGGCCGGAGCGGTGATGCGGAGCCACAGCTTCCCGCCGTTGACGAACGAGTTGCCGTTGACGTTGTCCATCGCGGTCGGCGTCGGGTCCGTGAGCACGGACTTGTAACCCACCGGGGACACGGTTTTCGCGGTTGCGGCCATCGCCACACCCCTCCTACTGCTGCATGTCGGATACGAGCCGCGCGGACGCGGCGAGGAATTGCGGGCGGTGATTAGGGCGGCGCGCGACGTCGCCCTCAATCGCGTACTGCCGGCCGGACTCGTCGATCACGATCGTGGCCGAGGTGAGCGGCTTGTCCGGCGGAACCAGCACCGTCCACGCGGACACCACCGTCGTCTGCTGACCGGCGATCTCCGTCTGCGAACCCAGGTCCGCCACGCTCTTCTGAGACAGCCGCGCCGGGGAAACCGTGTCGACCGGATCAGGCGGAACTTCCGCCCCCGTCACCGGATCCACGGTTCCCGGACCGATTCCCGGATTTCGGAGCGTCACCTGCTGCGGGTACTTCGGGGGCATTCGAGGTCGCCTCCTCGTCCTGCCCGGACGACTCCGGGACGTCGTCGCCCTGTGCGGGCGGTTCCGCGGTGAGCGTGCCGTCGGCCAAGCCGTTCTCGGCGAACACGGAACCGGCCGCGGTGTAGTACTGGCGGCCGTCGGTGCCGTACAGCTCGACCGTGGTCGGCTCGATCACGATGTCGCCGGTGTGTTCTTCGGACATTCGGTTGGTCCTATCCGGGATGAACGGAGAACGCCTTGCCGCGCTGGTGACTCGCGTCCTGCTCGGTCGGGGTAAGCAGCTCGATCTGGCCGGCGGTCAGGTCTAGGTTCGCGGCGGTGGCGTCCTGGAAAACGATCGTGTACTCGGGATGCGCCTCCGACTTGACGCCTCGCTTCACCTCGACGGCTTGCGAGACGACATCGACGCACACACCCTCGGCGAGATCCGGCTCGATCGAACCGTCGGCGATGCCGGCGTCGAGGTCCGCGCCGACGCCGCGCAGGCGCTTGCGCATGATCGCGGAGACGTAGCGGAGCAACGCCTCGGCTTTCGCGGTCTCGGCGGCATTGAAGTCGACGAGGAGGACGGTGGCCACGTCAGCGGCCGTGGCGTACGACGTGGCCACCATGCGTCACTCCCCGGTCTTCTTCGCGTGTTCCGCGCGGTATTCGTCGACCGCCTTGACGATGTCGTCCCGGGTCGCGTCCGCCGGGATCTCCTCGAACCAGCCGAGCTTCTCGGCGTAGTCGCGCCACGCCTCGACACTGGACCCCTTGCCGGACCGCGGCGGTTCGACGAGGTCGTCCTCGCCGCCTCCGCCATCACCGCATGCGGCCGTTTCCGCCGAGTCTTCGGAGTCGGCCCACGCCTTCGGGTTCGTGATCGCCGAGCGCGCCCAGCCGGGCAGCTCGTCGCCGGGCCCGAAAACGCTGATCTGCCCGGCCTCGTCGGCCACGTGCACGTAAGTGCGCAGCTGGTTTCCCATGCTCGCCACCACCTACGCGACGTCCGCGACGAACGACAGGTCCGGGTTGATCAGCAGCGGCAGGCCGATTGCCGCTGCCTTGGTCCACACCGCGACCGGGTCCTTCGTCGAGTACGCGCCGCCGACAACACCCGGAGCGTTCTCGGTGCCGGCGAGACCGTACTCGGGCTCCAGGGACTCTGCAGTGGTGCCCCACTGAGTTTCGCCGAGCTGCGACGACCCGCCCGGCGACGGCAGCAGCAGAACCTTGTCATCGGCGATGACACGCTGCGCGGTGTTGTTCACCGACACCTGCGCGTCGTACAGCTCGATCGGCGGCAGGCCGAACGCGCGCAGCACGTTCATCAGCGCGTCCTGCGTCACGATGGCCGGCTGGTTCGCGCCCGGATAGACCAGGTTGCGCACCTGCCCGTTCTGCATCAGCAGCGCGAGCACCCGGTCGGAGGTGACCATGACGCCCGGCTGCTCGCCGTTCGACGCGACGAACGTCTTCTTCCACGACATCAGATCGGTGATCGGCGTCGCGGCCGGATCAGTCCACAACGTTGCCGCGGTGACCGTGTGGCTGCCCTTCCGGCCGAAGTCGACCGTGAAGTTCGCCAGCCCGTTTTCGTTGATCGTGACGGTGCCGTTGACGAGCGCGGCCGCGCGCGCCAACTCCATCCGGGCCGACAGCGACCGGGTCATCGTCAGCGCGTCGTTCAGGATCGAGTCCCGGATCCGGGTGTCCAGCTTCCGGGTGCGGAGCCGGTCGTACTCGCCGAGCCGGATCTTCCGCGACAGCGGCGGCAGCTCACCGGAGATCCGGGTGATCCCCTGGCGGGCACCGATCGGAGACTCCGTGTCGTACGACCGGAACTCACCCGCCTCAACGAGGCCAGCACCGCCGCGGACCGCGCGGAAGTCGATGTCGTCGACGATGTTGTTCGGCAAGTACCGGGACAGCGTGAACTGGTTGACCTGCAGATCAGCGAACGCCTGGCGGACGTACCCCGTCAGCTCGATCGGGGTGATGTAGTCGGTGTTGAGCAGCATCTATTTCACCCCTCTCAGACGTAGATGATCTGGCCCTTGACGTCGGCCTTGCCGTTGGCGTCGACCGCCCCGGCACCCGACGAGAACGGCAGTTTGGCGGTGCGGACGCGGCCGTGCTCGTAGAGCGCGGCCCCGACCGGAGTCGACGTGCTCGCGGGCACCTTCACACCGGTGAACAGATGCCCGACGAGGGTCTGCCGACCGTCGGTCTGCGTGTCGTCGTACGGGCCGTACTTACTGCTGGCCGTGATCAGGCCGAGCGCGGTCCCGGACGGGATGTAGCCGTTCGGGTAGTGGGTTCCGGCCGTGAACTTCGAGACGTCCAGGGTGATCGTGCGCGTCGATTCGGTGCCGTGCGCCGACCCCAGCCAGGACTGGTCGTCCTGCTGGAACGCCTCAGTCTTGATGCTGAGGTCCATGATTCCCCTTCCGGGATCAGGTGTTCTGAGTGTTCTGGTAGGGCGACTTGTAGAGCGCCGCACCGGCCGCCAACGTCGGCGTGACGGGCGTCGCGAGCGTGCCCTGGCCCGGCAGCGGCGCGGGTGCCGTCGCGGCGACACCGGCCTTCGTGAGCAGTTCCTGCACGGACGCGGCCTGTGCCTTCAAGGCGGCCTCGTCGGCCGCGGTCAGCAGGTGCAGGTGCGTCGCCGGGATCCCGTGGTCAGTCGCGGCCTTGAGCCGGAGTCGCTCCGTGCTCTCGGTCACGAGCTTCTGCTCCAGTTCGGCGACCTTGGCCTGTGCCTTCTGCAGGTCGTTCATCCCCGCCTGCTCGAACTCGGCTACCTTCTGGTTCGACGCGGCGAGATCGCGCTCGAGCTGCGCAACCCGATCCCGTTCGGCCTGCAACGCGCGCAGCCCAGCTTCGCCAAGCGGCTGATCCGCGGGGTTCGCCGGAGGCGTCGCGCCTCCGGTCGCCGCGGGCGGTGTCGTCGGCGGGCCGGCGGGCGGCGTGCCTGGTGCCGGGGTTCCGGCGGCGGGCGGGGCGGGTGCGGGCGGCGTGGGCGTCCCCGTCGCGGGTGGCGCCGCCGACGGAGCAGCCGGTTGGCTGCCGCCGGGGATCGGGTCGGACGCACCCATGACCGGCCACACAGGACGGCCTCCGACGATGCCGACAGCGCGCAGCGGATCGCCCGTCCGCGGGTCGACGATGCTCGGGTGGGTGGGCAGGGTGTTCGTGCGCATCGCGCGGTCCTCCGATGGGTCGTCCTCGCGCGTCGCGCGTCGAGGATGCGCCCTGCACGTCGCGTGTCAGAGCAGGTAGGCGAAGCGCCGCAGCTGGCGCAGCACTTCCGCCCGGTCCCAGCCGAATTCGTCGGCCAGGCGGTAGATCTCGTCCGGCATCAGCCGGGGAGCTTTAGTCCGCCAGTAGCGGCTGCCGCGGTCGCCGGTCCGGACTGTGCGGCGGAGCTCGCTGTCCGCTCGCTTCCGGAACCGGCCGTCCTCGAGGACTTCGTAACCGCCGAACACGGCTCGGCGCGTCGTGCCGACGGTGCTGACCTGGACTTCGCGGCCGTAGGCCATGCCGTTGGTGACGCCCTCGCGGACGTTGACGACCTGCGAGATATCCGCGCCGTCGCGGATCGCTTGTGCGCCCGCGGCGGTGAACACCCTGTCCTGGTCCTGTGTGGACAGCGACCGGAAGTAGTCCTTCGGGTCGACCGTCCAGTTCTTCGCCGGTTCCTCGGCGGCGGGCACCATGCGACAGTCGCATCGCGGGTGGCGCTGGAACGCCGACACCCGGTAGCGGCGGCCGGCGAGGACCGCGCACCGGGCGCAGGTGACGCCGTTCAGCACGCGCACGTAGTGGAGTGCGCCTTGCGACCACATCGCGGTGCCGATCGCGGCCCGGCCCGTGTCGCGGATGCCGGATAGGACGATCGACGTCGCGACCAGTTGCGCACGCCGCTGCGCCTCGACGACACCGAGGCTGCGGTTCGCTGCTCGTGTCGAGATCGGCGCGTAGATCAGGTTCCGCATCCACGAGCCGCCGCCGTCGGTGAGGTCGGCGAACCCTGCCGCGTTCACCTCGACGGCGCCCGCGGCAGGCCCCACGCCTTGGACTTGCAGCGCTTTGGCGACGTAGGCGTCCGCGACCCCGGCCACGTCGGTCTGAAGTTGCAGCAGCCGCGGCGCGATGTTCGCGATGGCGTCACGCCACGCTTCGGGAGACGTCGTGCTGCGAGTCGCGTCGGCCAGCGCTGCGAGTGCGTCACGGGTGGCGTTGTCGGTGACCGCCCCGTACCGGTTCGCGAGGTCAGAAAGCGGGGACGGGAGCACTGGGCACCGCCGGGTTCACGCCAGCACCGCCGCCGACGTCGAGGTTGCGGAGGTCGTCCGCGCTCTGGACGAACGTGGTCCGGTTCAGGCCCATGCGTTCGCGGAGACGCTTCTGCCGCTGGGGCGAGAAACTGAGGATGTCCCACGCTTCTTCGGCATCGAAAATCCCGCCCTGCACGCCCTTCACTGCCGCGTCCATCGCGGACGCAATCGTCGGCATCGCCGCGGACTTCCACTTCGGCGTCATCCCCGCGATCGCCTGCGGCTCGTTACCCATGATCGCCCAGGAAATCTGCGCCGCGCGGCGGGCAGAACCGCCGTACCAAGTGTGGTGCGCCTCGGTGCGCAGGATCAGCCGCTCCAGCGAATACATGATCGACTCTGCGCTCGGCGGATTGTCTGAGCTGTAGCCCATCATTGCTGGCGGCATCCCGTACTTCGACGCCGTGAACTGCGCGAGCACTTTCAGGCTCTCGTGGAAGTTCCGCAGGTCCGACGCGGAGAACTGGCCGATCTGCACCGGCAACGGGTTGTCGTTCCGGTTGTCGCGCTTCGGATGAGGAACCGCCCAGACGTCGCCCATGGCGACCTTCCACAGCGGGACCTGCTGGCCGTTCTCGTCGACAAAGTCCTTCGCCGACACACCTACCGCGTATTTCCGACTGACCGCGTGGTGCTCGCCGGCGGCCATCATGTTGGTCGCGAACTGGTTCGCGGCGTCCACGAGCGGTTTCAACGCGAACAGGTCAGATCGTCCTTCGCCGCGACGGGGCTTCGTGAGAATCGGAACGAACGGCACCGACGGCAGGCTCATGTCGTTCGCGATCGTCGCCGACCACTCTTCGAGTTTTCTCGACGACTCCACTTCGCCGTTCACGAACTCGTAAACCATGCCGCGGCCGAATCGGCGATCGGTGGCGCCCGGCCACCCCGGCAGATACAGCGCTCCGTAGAGCACCCGCGAGCTATCGCTCTGTTCCTCGTGCCAAAGCTTCAGACCGGCGATCGGCTGCCTGGTCCGCGGATCCAGCTCCACCGCGACCTGGTCGGCGTACTCAGTCGTCAGCATCGGCATCCCGCCGGGACCGTCCGGCCCGACCATGAAGAAATGCTCGCCGCCGGTGCTCGCCGCTTCCCACGCCTCCGGCGACTGCGTCGGCATGTCGTTCGCCGCCCACCACTTTCCGAGGTCGTCAACCGATTCCTCGTTGGTGAGCAGAAAATCCTCGAGCTTCATCCGCTCGACCACGGTCTCGACGACCAGCTCCGGCCACGGAAGCAGCAGCGGCGGGAACCGGTCGTCCTGCTCGGCGAGGATCCGCGCCACGTAGATGAGCGGCTGCTCGAGATCCATGTACTTCCACCAGTCGATTGCCTTTTCCCACTGGTGGCTGGTCTTCGCGGCGAGCCGGTCGTACCACTGCTTCGGGGTGAGGTCGGAGAGCTTCACGCGGTCCTCCCTCGGCTCGACACCACGATCTGGGCCTTCTGCGGCTCTTCGTCCACGAGCGGTTTGCGGAGCATCGCGTTGCACGCCATCGCCGCGGCGGGCACGCCGTCAATTCGTTTCCCGACCTTGCCGCGCTCCGGCTTGTCCGGCCGGATCAGATCCGGGTTATACGGTGCTTTTCGCACCTCGACGGAGTCGAAGCAGAACTCCGCGACCGGGTTCCCGTGGTGCAGGAACCGGTCCGTCTTCACCAGCGCCATCAGCTCGTTCATCCCGAGCGTCATCGACTGGAAGTCGTTCTTGTACGCCTCTATCTCCCACAGCCCGGTGTCCTGCTCGATCCGCTGGATCACCGGCGCCGACGACCACACGTCACAGTCCGCGGCCTGCAGGTCGAAGTCGTTCGCGTCCTCGAGGACGTCGCCGTAGATCTGCTCGTAGTCGACGACCGGGCCTGGAGTCGCGACGATCCAACCCTCTTTGACCCAGCGCGAAAACTTGTCGTCGTTCTTCTTGTCCAGCTCCTTCAGCGCGGATTCCGGGAGCCAGAACCGCCACAGCGCGTGGATCCATCGGCCTTCGGGGATCAGCGTGCACCACGCGGTCAGGTCCGAACGGGCCGCGAGGTCGAACCCCGCCCACGCCGGTTTACCGACGAGCCGGTCGCGGTGGTAGTCCGGCCGGAGCCAGATGTCGTTGGCGTCGCCGCCACACGCGCGGTACTGGTGCATCGGCATCCAGCGGAACTTCTGCGCGACCCTTTGGTTCACCTGGAACTGCCGGAACCCGTTTTCCTTCGCCGGATCGTTCTTCGCGTCCAACGCCTGCCGGCGCAGCGCGTCCCGCGACTTGAACTGGTCGAGCGCCGGGTTCGGCCACTTCCAGTTCCGCTCGTCGAACGGGTCCGTGCTGACCGGGAGGTGCGGGTGGCCGGGGAACGTCGCGCGCAACCGCTCGAGGTCGTCGTTGCTGTGCGGGAGCTTCCGAACGAAGCTGAAGACGTGCGGCGCCCGACTCGGGTCCTCCTGCGTCTTCTCCGCCTCGTCGATCAGGTCCGCGCCGAACGAGCTGTCGTCGTCGGTCTCGGTCGTCGTGGCATACATCAGTTCCTGCAACCGCGCGCCGGCCGCCGTGGTCATCGCTTCCCACATCGACCCGTCCGGCTGGGACAACACCTCGTCGAGGTTGAACGCGTGCGGGTTGTGCCCGAGTTCGCCCTCGGCGTCCGCGGTGAGGATCTCGTAGTGCGACCCGGACAGTTCGTCGACAAGCCGGCGCGCGTTCTTGATGTGCTTGAGCCGCTTGGAAAGCCTCGGCGACAGCTGAACCATCCGCAGCGCGGGCTCGAACACCTTCCCGGCCTGCTTGGTGTCCTTGGCCGCGCAGTAGATCTCGGCGGATTCTTCGTCGTCGCCGACGAGCATGTACAGCTGGATCGCCGCCGCGATCTCGGACTTGCCGTTCTTGCGGGCGACAACGATGTAGGCGATGCGGTAGCGGCGCGCGTAGGTATTCCACTCGCTCGACCACTGCACTTCGCCGAACAGCGGCCGGATGATCTCGTATTCCTGCCAGTCGAGCAGCAGGAACGGGGTGCGCTTCAGCGGTCCTTTGACGTGGACCAGCATCCGCGCGAAGAACGTGACGACGCGGTCGGCGCGCGGTTCGCAGTAGTGCGCACCGTTTTTCGGGCAGCGCTTGCCGCGGAACGTGTACCCGCACACGGGGCCGCTGTCGTCGTCCGGGCGCCAGCGGGCGTCGAGGTCGTAGTCAGCCGGTGAGGAGGTCGTCGTCTGCATCGTGGGACGCCTCCCCGATGGACAGGCCTGCTCTGTCGCTCGGGGTGAGCCCGAAGCGGGCGGCGTACTTCTGCATCTGGGCGTCCGCAGCGTCGAGGATCTGCTGCCACGGGTTCTTCCCGAGTCGGTAGCCGGTCTGCTCGCCGTTCTTGTTGAACACCGGCAGCTCGATCACTTCGCCGTGGGTCTGCACCTGCTTCGAGGCGTGGCGGCGGCGGACGACGGCGTCGCACCAGGCCGCGAACGCTTCGCAGTCCCAGGCGGTGAGCACGTCCTTCGCTTTCAGGTCGGGGGCGAGGTGCTGCCAGACCTCGACGGCCTGCTCGCCGAGCCACGACGGCGGCTCGACGGTCAACTCCGACGGCTTCGGCGTGTTGGCGTTGATGCGGTCCTTGCGGTCGCCGTGCAGGACAGCGAGCTGGGTCGGCTTCTTCGGGCGGCCAGTGGTGCCCACGGCGGTCACCTCCCGGCGGTCTGCGGTCAAGGGAGGTCGCGGGGCAGGCTGGCGAACAGCTCGCCGTAGATGTAGGCCAGCTGCTCTTCCCGCTCGCCGCAGTCGTCGCCGAGCCGGACGTCGCGGTCCACATTCATCCGGTAGATCTGCGCGGAGGCGTGCACCAGCTCGTGCGCCACGATCTCCGGACTGACATGCCCCTCGGCGAGGCGCAGGATCCCGGCGTAGCCATTCGCCGGCCACCGTCCGACCCAGGCTTCGCCATCGTGGCGTTCCCGGTAGGCGACGGGCTGGAAGCAGCCCAGGCAGCCGTCCCAGTACGCGGTCCCGTGCCACGGTGCTGTGCGGATCGCGGCGGCGCGGAAGTGGTCGAGGTCCGGGTGGACGACGACCCAGCACCAGCGGCGCGGGCCGATCCGATCGGTGGCGATCGAGAAGCGCTTCATCGAGGATGCCCTCCGCGTCCTGCCAGTGCGCTGGCCTGGGCCGAGGGCTGTACCGGGCTCTGTCCGGCACCCGATCATGACGAGGTGGCCGAGCATCGGGCGCGTGGAACCCGAGAAGCTGCCCGGCCGCGGGGCTCACCCACGCCAGCCAAGGGGTGGTTCGATGGTCGTCCGGCGACGTTGATCGTCAGCCGGTTACGACGGCCCCGGAGTTTTGTCGGCGCGCGATCCGCCCTTGCCCGGGGCGAATGTGGCGTTGACCGGGGGGGTGGGGGCTGCCCCCGGGGTGGTTGATCATGCACATGTTGATCACTTTTTGATCTTCATGTGATCGACTTCTGATGATCGACAACGCTGGTGGTGGTGCCTGCCCGTGCCCTGCCCTGCTCGGCCTTGCCGACTGGTCGCGTGATGATCTCGTACGCGGCACCGTGCTGGTCGACCGCGTGCAGGATGTCGTCGCCCTGGTCGTCGCAGCTGGGCGTGTAGCCGGTCACGCGGTAGGTGATCGTGTTGGCTTCGCCGGTCTCGCGGTTGATCGTGACCATCGCGAGGTGTCCGTCGGTGGTGATCACTGTCGGCTCCTCGGTCAGCGTGCTGCTTTGCGTCCGTTGCAGGATCGGCAGAGGACGGTGAGTGGTCCGTCGGGTGGGCCGCGTCGTGCGACGGGGGTGACGTGGTCGGCGGTGAGGTCGTGGCTTGGGTGGGCTGGGACGCGGTAGCCGGGACAGATCCAGCCGTGCTCGGCGACGTGGGCTTTGACTGCGGCGCGTCGGCGGTTGATCTCGGTCCAGTCGCGGTCGCGGTTGGTGGGGCTGGTGCGTGTTCGGTGGCGTTGGTCTTGCTGGGTGTGGCGTTGGCAGGGGCCGCGGTGTCCGGGTGTGGCGGATGGTTGGGGGCAGCCTGGTCGTGTGCAGGTCCATGTCGGCACGGGGTGGGTCCGTTCCGAAGGGGGTGGGGGTTCCTGGAATCGGCCAGGGGGTCAGGCTTCCCGGTCGGCGCGGCGGATGAGTTCGGCAGCGAGGAGGCGGGCGTCGTCTGGGCTGAGCAGGATCAGCACCTGCCGCCCGGCGCGTTCGCGGGCATGGATGCCGACGTGCTCCTCGTGGTCGATCACGCCGACGAACGCGCCGGCCATGGCGGCGTCGGGGTACATCGTCTCGGTCTCGCCGGTCGGACCGAGGGCCACAGGTTCGCGGAAGGCTGGCGGCTGGACGTGCAGGGCGCTGGGCATGGGGCGAACTCCGTTCGGGGCGGGAGTGTCGCGGTGGTGGTGGGAGCTACTGCTCGACCGACCCACTGATCCGCATGATGGCTGATCATTGCGTTCGCGCTGGTCGAGCGCAATCACCCGGTTTGATGATCCTTCGCCGGGCGCAGGTCGGGTCGGGCGTGGGGCGCATCGCGTGCGCGTGTGTACGCGCGGGCGTGTGTGCGTGCGCGACCCAGAAACTCAACCACCTCAGGAACGGAACAGAACCACTTCCCCTACCACTACCACTAGGGGTTCGCCGAATCCTTCCGTCGGGTGATGCCGGGAGAGGGTTCGGCGAAGGGTTCGCCATACCCTGCGCGTAGGGTTCGCGAAGGGTTCGACACCACAACATGTTGTGGTCAGGCTCGCCCGTTCGAAGGATTCCCGGAAGGGTTCGGCAAAGGGTACGGCGAACCCTCCACACAGCCCGACTGGCTCGGGTGCGCGGCCCACACCGCGACGTCGATGTCAGCGAACCTCATGTCCAACAACGCCATCCGGTGACGTGCCGCGCGCAGGTGCTCCACCTCGAGCGGACGCCGCTGATACCCCCGTGCGGCCCGCTTCTTCGTCGCCCGCCGAGGCGTGACGCCGAGCGCACGACTCCACTCGCCGGACCGCGGGTCGAACAGCACCTCCGGACGCGCATGCAGAACTTCGTTCCGCTCCTCGTCGAGCGCCGTCATCGCGTCGTTGAGCCACGCCAGAACCTCAGCACGTGCCTCGCTCGTCGGCCAGCGATCCAGCTCAGCCCGCGCCCTCTCGACGTACTGGCTCACCAGCAACCCCGGCTCCAGGTTCATCGTGATCACCATGCTGAGCTGGATCACAGCGTCCTCGAGATGCATCGCATCCCAGGTGAACCGGCCAAGCTCGAGGAGGACTTCGTCGCCCGCTTCGTAGGCCACGGCTAGCGCACGCTGCAGGTAGCCGTGCTGCTGGCCGAGAGCCCGCTCGTCCCGGCTGCGGGCAGCGCGCCGTCTTCGGCGACGACCTTCCCGGAGGCGTCCTTTACCACGCACGACGCGCCGTTCGGCAGCGTCGACTCGACGGTCAGAGTGAAGCTGCCGGCGTGGATGGTTTGCGTCGCGGCACCCGTGCTGACGTCGATGCTGCCCGCGCCGGTTCCGCTGTCGTTCCAGTTGGCGGAGATGTTGCCGCGGACGGTGACCTGGTAGTCAGTGGGCGCGGGGTCGCTGTTCGCGCGGACGAGCCAGATGACGCCGGCGACCGCGGCGAGGACGACGACGGCGATGAGCGCGATGGCGGGTTTGGTGAGTGCGGGTCTGCCTGCGGCTTGTGTCATGGCGGGGTTCCCCCTCGACTGAGTCTGGGGGTTGAGTCGCACCCGCGCCTATGGCTGTTACCGGGGTGTCCGGATTGTGATGGGGTGTCGGGCCCGCCTCGGGGTGGAGCGGGCCCGACTCACCCGACCGTAGAACATGTGTTCGACTCCGGGCAAGCTGTGGGGCATACTCCGATCGTGCACGACCAGTCCGACGCCCCACCTGTATCGCGCCTTGACCTGCCCATACGCCCAGCGTTGCGGCACGAGTGCTGTCTGAATGGGCACCGGCTCGACATCGCGGGCCGGAACGCGTCGTTCAACCCGAACCTGTGGGAGCACCACCATTCGTGCAACGTCTGCTCGGACCTGCACCTGCCGCGCACGAGCTGGCTCGAAGTCGATCTCACGCTCGCGCACGAGCAGGTCGGGAACGGCCGGTCACGGCTGCGATTGGTGGCGCGCCCGCCGTCGACCGCGGCCGGCGTCGGGCAGATCGCGCTCGAGGTGCGCGGCGAACCGGTCGGCGATGTGGACGTTCAGCTGTGCGCGGTGGACCGGCTCGGCGTGATCGAGCAGGTGCGGGTCGATGAGGACTGTCGTCGGCGGGGCGTGGGGTCGCTGCTCGTGGCGGCGGCGTTGTCGCGCGGGCCGGGCTATGGGTGGTCGACGACGGTGCTGGATCGCACGCCGCGGGCGCGGGCGTTCTGGGCTGCGTTGCGAACCGACGTGCCGATTCGGCTGGGCGAGCCGCAGTATTGCGGGCACATGCTGGACGCGAGCGCCAGGGATGCGTAGCCGCTACCGGTAGTTCCAGTCCCGGTTGTACTCAGGATGGGTGCACCATGCTCGGGCGAGGAGGAACGGGAGCCGGGTGTAGAGCGGGTCGGGTTGGTCGTGGTGCCAGCGGTTGGCTCGCCACACTTCGATGAGTTCGCGGCGGCCGTCGAGGTCCCGGATTCCTTCGGGGACGGATGCGGTGCGTCTGGCTTCGTTGATGCGGTCGATGGTGAAGCGGGCGGCTGCGGCGAGATCGTCGTCGGGGTGGTCCGATTCTGGTGGCTCACCTTGGCCGTCAGGGCTGGTCACGCTGCGGTTGCTGGGGAGCGTGAGTCCTTGTCGGAATACAGCGTCGGAGAGCGCTCGGCGTGCCGCGTCGTTTTGATCGTCCACCGGGCTGAGCCTGCCAGTCGTCCCGGTGGACATGCATCGACTCAAGGTGTGAACCTACGGCCGCCACTCCTCGCGGTAGTCCGGGTGATCGGCGTACGGCAGGGCCAGCAGGAGCAGTGTCGGGCACGGCCACTTGACGGTGTTGATGCAGTCCGTCCCCGCGAGCGCGCCTGCGCACGAGCACGTCTTGCAGTCCGGGAGATAGTCGCTGTCGGGCGAGTGCAGGTCGATGATCCGTCGTTTGGCGTCGATCTCGGCTGCGCGACGACGCCACATCCCCGGCGGGGTCCACTCGCGACGGGTGCCGTCCGGGCGCAGGCGGCGCCAGTAGCGTTCCTCGGTGTAGTCGAACCGCTCGAACGCATCCAGGTCGACGCTGGTCGTGTTCAGCTCCCAGCCCCCGCCCTCCGGCGGGTCGTCGACCTCGCGCCACGCCTTCCGCTGGCCCTCCAGGGTCTTGTATTCGTAGGCCGGGTGCGCATTCCGCTGGTGCAGCTCGTCGTCGCTGAGCCCGGCATACGGGTTCTCCAGGTGCGGTTCGATCTCGGCCTGCTCGTCGGTGACGCGGGCGCGGAGGAACGCGATCAGGTCATCCATCAGGGAAGCTTCCTCTCTGAAAGTCCGATGATGCCGAAGTCCAGCGCCTCGATCCACTCAGCCGGGCAGTTCCGGCAGCCAGTGCGCCCGCAGTGCCATCCGTCCTCGCGGCGCTCCCAAGCGATCGTGCCATCACGATGGAGGTACTGCGTGCCGACGGGCGGCTCCGGCGGGTTGTCCGGAAAGAACTCGGAGGCGTCCTTGAGCCGTTTCTCGGCGGCTTCGGCCCGGCCCCGCCAATACGCGACCTCCTGCTCGAGCTGGCTCGCCGCGACCGACACTGTGCCGCCGGTGCCGCGCTTCGCGAGTGCGGCGTTGCGGGCGTCGTTCGATCCTCCGTCGACCGGGACGCACAGGTCCGCGATCCAGCTCAGTTCGCCGCCGTCCGGCTGGACGATGTGGACAGTCGGCCGGTCGGCGTAGGCATACACGTAGCCAGTGGCGTGGACACCGCTGCCGGTGGCGTAGCGGGCCTCGACCCGCTGGCCGTCGGTGACCCACTTCGAGTAGTCGTTCACGCTCGATTCATCAGTCACGTCTGGGGCTCCTTGCCGGTGAGTGTCAGGCTGATCTCGGCCTCGGCGCCCTCGATGCGGAGTTTCACCGGTCCTCCTGGCGCAGGGTGTAGGTGGCGCGCTGGCGGTGGTCGATGACGACGATCTGGTGCTGGCGCAGGTCGGCGGCGATTCGCCGGATCACGGCGAGGTCCGAGACGTGCGGGCTGGTGAGCAGAACACCCGGCTCCTGGTGGGTCTGCGGGCCGTCTGGGAGCCGGCGCGCGGACATCAGCGTCACCGTCTGCACCGAGACGCTGTGCGCGCGGGCGCGGCGCAACGCCTGCTCAACCTCGCCGTGCTCGTGCACCGCAGCATCCGGGCTGTAGCCCTCGCGCAGTCCCATCGCGACAGTCACCGCACTGGTGGGTCCGACGACGATCCGCCTGGTCCATCCGCGGCGGCGGAAGAACGCCACCAACCCGCCGTGCACAGGGATCGACGGGGTGCCGTGGGTGACACTGGGGTGCCGGTACAGCACCATGCCGCGCACCCGGCCGTCGTCGCCCGGAACGACAGCCGCCGTCACCGGCACCCCGTTGCACGCCTCGGCGAGGCTGCCGAGGACGTCCTCGACGGTCAGGGGCCTGGCGGGTGCCAGCAGGCCGGCAATCCAGTCGCCGTCAATGGTCGCGCCCGCCTGGTACAAATCAGCCACGGCTGTCCTCCTCGCCGCGGAGGATGCGGGCGATCCGGCGTTCGTCGTCCGTGCCACCGCACGCGGCAAGGGCCTTTCCGATGCGGGCCTGCAACTGGTCCCGCTCGGCAGCGTTCTTGTCGCGTTCCTCGATCAGTACCTGAGTGGCACAGAACTCCCGAGCGCGTTCAACGATCGGCAGCGCGCTGTCGGCCGCCGGCTGGTGTTCCACCACCTGACCGAGTTCGGAGATCGGGATCGGCTTCCCTGCGTTCGGGTTCGGGATCATGATTGGTGCGAGGCGTTCCAACGCCGCCTGCATCTCCGGTGTGTGTTCGACCGTGCCCGCGACCTCCCACGGGCGCGGCAGCTGCTGCTTGTTGCGGAGCGCCCGCTCGGTGGCCTCGACGAAGTCCTCGCGGTGTTCCACCGCCTGACCGAAGTGGACGGGGCATTCGGGGTTGGGTTCCATCATGCTGCCCGGCTCAGTCGCGTCGTAGTGCTTGGTCCACAGCGATTCGGGGGTGACGAAGCACGAACACTCGCGGTGTTCCACCACCTGACCGTGAGCGTCGGCGAGCCGCTCGCGGATCACCTCGGCCAGCCGCGAGTACGGCTCGCCTGCCGCGAGCTTCATCCCGAGCGCGGCCTCGATCTCCTCCAGAGCGGCTTCTTTGCCCTTGAGCGCGGCGACCACCGTCCGGTAGGCATCCAGCGCCACCACGTCCTCGCGGGGTTCCGCAGGGGCGGCAGCGGTCCACGAGACATCGCATTCGTCGCCCCGTTGGCAGTGGCCGAGAGTCAGGCACGACGCGCACGGTCGCTCAACCGAGCCGGCAGCGGGGCGGTCGAGTATGACGTCGATCTTTTCCAGCGTCTCCAGCGCGCTGGTCTGGTTCGCCTTGTCCAGCTGGCCGAATTCGACGATCACCTCGCGGATCTCGTTGAGCTTGTCGGTGTAGCTCATCGGGTCTCCAGCGGGTACGAGCTTCACGGCGTCGGCGGGCAGCTCGTCACTGGCCTTGACCGGGTAGTAGTCCGGGCAGAAGTAGCCGTCGTCGTCCTTCTCCCACAACGCCTTTTCGCTCGCGCTCCACCACAGTTCGGGCACGCGGAGTGTCTGGTCACTCATCGTCGGGGCACTCCTTGATCTCGTCGGCCAGCTCGATCAGGAAGATCGCGTCGTTCCGGGTCCACCGGTCGTCTTCTGCCAGCACATGCAGCACGGCGGCGACGTCGCGGCGAGCGCACTTCCCCCCGTCGGCCGTCGGTGCGGACATCGCTGAATCGACAGCCGTTTTCACGAGCAGATCGGCAAGCTCACTCATGGTCGGGGCTCCCCTCGGGGCCGCCGCGAAGGTCGTTCCAGACCTCGCGGGTCAGCGGTGTTTCGGTGTACCGCTTGGTGTCGATGTGCACCCACGCGTCGAGACCGAGACCGCACCGGCAGAAGCCGGGGTCGCGCTCATCCGCGTCACTGGGATGACGTCCGGTGTAGTCAGCCATGGTCGGGGCTCCCCTCACGGCCGCCATTCAGGTAGTGCACGCGCTGCGCCGCCTCCTCTTCGGATCTGTGGTCGGTGGCCGGGGCAAACGACCCGTCCGGCCGGTAGAACCCGACCGTCCACAAGCCGGTCTCGAAACTCTCGTAGATCCACGTCATTGCTCGTGGCTCCCCTCACGGACACGGCGGGCGCGGGTGTCGACGGCTGGCGCGTAGGCGTGGGGCCGCGCGTAACTGGGCAGGAACGCGGGCGCGATCCGGGTCAGGCCGCGGTCGTTCTGGTTGCACTGCATCCAGCCGTGGAGCCCGATGCTGAACTGCTCGAACCGTCCAGTCGGTGTGCGCCGGTACGGCGGGTTGCCCGTGAGGTAGCGGTAGAACGTGAAGCCGTCAGCCACGGCTGTCCTCCTCGTCTTCCGGTTCGTCGATGTCGGGGTCCATGTCGTAGGCGGACCGCTCGGCGTCCACTTCCGCGGCGGCGGTTTCCTGCGCCTCGGCGAGACGTTCCTCGGTGGCGTCGCACTCGCGGGCCCACGCATCAGCGGCAGCCAGGGACGGCTGGTCGGTCTCCGTGGTGGTGCGCTCGACGACCTCGCGGATGCGATCGAAGTACACCGGCGGATTCGTGATCCAACGCTTCATCCGGATGCCCGTGGTCACCGGTATCACTTCGTACGCCTCGGCGATCACGGCGCGGATCTCGTCGAGCTTCGCCCGGTCGGCGTCACGCTCAGTGCAAGCTTGCTTGCACAACTCCAGGGCCTGAGCGAGCCGTTCTTCCGCCAGCTTCGCGCGGCGCTGGTGGTCGCCCCGATGCCCGATCCGATCGGATTCGCCGAGCACTACCGCGAGCGCTTCCCTGCGCACGCTGGCCGCGTCCTGGCCGCCTTCGAGCAGCACCACACGGACCTGATCAAGGCGGTCCTCGACGGCCTTCTTCCGCTCCGCGAGCAGCGCCACCTCTCCGGCCAGCCCCATGCCCGCGCCGTCCTCGACGTTCGGGCCGAGCGCATCGTCGAGGATTCGATCGACGTTGAACCGGATCTTCTCGGCGTCCCGCAGCTTCGCCTCCGCGGCATCGGCGCGGCGAGCCTGGTCGTTCTCCTGCAGCGTCCACTCTTCGAGCTGCGCCTTGACGTCCCGCAGCTCCGCCGCCGCGGCATCAGCGCGGGCGCGTTCCTGGCGCAGGTTTTCCTCCCATGTGCCCATGAACTCGGCAGCCTCGGCACGGCTACGCCGGTAGATGTCCTTCGCCGCTTCCCACCACGACGAGGCACGCTTCTCGGCTTGTTCGAGGTCGATCTCGTAGAGGTGGATGAGATGGCGGAGCACATCCGCGCGTGCCGTTTCCTGGCCCGCATTCGGCCGCTCGCTGGCGTTCTCGGTCTGGTCAGGCATCGGGCTTCTCCTCGCTGTCGGACGCTCCCAGGAACGTGTCGAGCCGCTCGCCGAGCTGCTCATCGTTCAGCGGCTCGCCCGGGACCCAGCCACGGCGGGCGAACGCTGACCGGGCGAGGTCAAGAAACGCCTCGGCCTGCTCCCGGGATTTCCCGGTGCCGTCGGAGATCGCGGCTAGCGCCTTCTCTCGTGGGCTGGGCTCTGTCGATTCAGGCATTTGGTGTTCCTTCGGGGTTTCGGGGCTCCTGGCGGAGCTGGTCATGACGCTTGCGGGATGGATTGCGCGGCAAGGAGATCGAGTACGTCACCCACCCGGTAGCGCGGCACTCGACGCCGCTCCCGACCGGACGAAGGCACGTCGAGCAGGTCGTCTTCCGACGGCTCAGAATCCGCGTGCTGCACCAGACGGCCCCGTGCCGCATAGCCGCGGATCATCGACGCCGTCACCTCCCGGTCCAGGTACGTCGGCAACGCCCGCGACAGCTCGGTCGCGGTCAACAACTGGTTCTCCATCGCGCGGAGCATCCAGTCCCGGCGCTCCTGGATGTCCCACTCCCACCCGCACGCCGGGCACACCACCGATGCCCGGTTCGGCAGGCCGTACAGGTCGCGGTCGCAGCGTTCGAGCTGCTCGGCGTCCGGGTCGAACTCCTCGACCACCCGGACATCAGCCGAGCAAATCCCGAGATAGACCCGGTCCAACGGGCCGGACACCATCCGCCGCGCGCTCTCCACACGCCACGTGATCTCAGCGAAAAGCTCAGCAGCATAAGCACATCCGGCCATCCACGACGGGTGCCGCAACAGCCACCGCGCCAACGGCAACGGGTGGACCGCCACGTCGATCGGCGTGTGGTCGACCGCGTAGTCCTCCCACAGGTTCTGCACCCAGCCGGCGAGGTTGTCGCGCAGATCGTCGGTGAGGCTCGACGCGCCGAGGTGCAACGGCATCGGCGACCCGCCCCCGCCGGTGACGAAGCCGACGCCGCCGCGCGTCGTCTTCGCCTGCCGGGTGATGGTCACGTCCAACTCGGGGTATAGCCATTCGATGTCCCGCAACGCTTTGGTGAGCGTGTCAAGGCAGGTACGACACAGCGCAGTGTCAGTCGGGCGGCCACAACCAGTCGCGCACGTGTTCATCGGGTCCTCCTCGCGTCGATGCGCTTCGGGGCGCGGGGTTGCTGGCGTGGCCCGGTGTTCCGGTGCCGGCGTGCTTCGAGCGCCGCCTGCATCCGATCGGCGAGGGACGGCTCGTTGAGCAAGATCTGCCCGAGTCGCGCGTCCTCCGCCGCGTCCTCGATTTCATTCGGCTGCGCTCCGGACATCAGGACCGGCAGCGGGATGTCGAACGCGCGGGACATCTGCGCGAGGTTCCGTTCCAACGCCTCTCGGAACGGATGAAGGTCGACGTTGAAGTCGTAGATGATCTCCGCTGACGTTCGCACGGGAACCGGTTCCGACAACGAATCGATGACCTGCGCCCTCAGCCTGTCCGTCGGCATAACCGGGTCTCTCCAAACGACCGACGCGTCCAGGAAGACCCCGTACCCGCACTCACCGCTTCCGACTAGCCGCTCCGAACGCTCAGCGTGCCAACGGGTATGGCAATCCTCCGTACAGAAGTCCAGCGACGCGCCATCCGACGACAGCGGCACCGAGCACCAGCCGCACACCGGGGTCGTCACCTCGTCGATCAAGTCCACGATGTCGGTCATTTGGCCGCGCCCCCATCCTCAACTGTGACGCCCGTCAGGTGCTCGTACGCAACCCGATACTGCTCGTCGGCAGGGCGCATCGAGGTCGCAATCGCGAGAACCCGTTCGAGGACAAGGTTCCAGTCTCGTTCGTCGATTTCGGGATAGTCCTCCCAAAGAATTTCCCCGCACGTCACGGCGAGCCGGAGCTTCCGGAACAGCGCATGCCGTGCGACGGTGTCGATCGCCTGCTTGCGTGTCTCAGCGTCCACAGTGGAAACCCCCAGCGGTAACAGGATCTGGTTCGGATCGACCGGGTGGTCGGCAGTGACCGGGCCCGACGGCACGGTCGGGTGCTCACGTCCCCAGCACACCGGGCCGTAACCGCGCTTCTTCGACTTCTCCGACCGGAGCGGACGACCGCACTTCGCCGCCTTGCACCGGGCCGTCATGTCATGACTCTCGGTTTCCGGCCGGATCCGTCGCAGCCGTCGCCACGACGCCCGTGCGCACGCACGCGACCATCGGTGCGGAGCGCGGTCATACGACCGCACACCGGGCACCGTCCGTGCCGGAGTCCGGGGATCTCCGGCAGCCAGGTCACCGCACCGCAGGACCAGGTGGCCGCGTGCTCGTACACGCGCATCACCTCGGTCTCGTGGCCGCGCGGGCACGGCACGGCGAGCACAGTCACCGTGTTCAGCAGGCTGCCGAAGTCGGTCGTCGTCACGCCGACCTCCGGAGCGCATTGTCGATCGCGTCCGGACGCACCCCGTACCTTTGCGCCACCGACAACCGCGACTGCTGGGTCAGCAGCCACCGCAGTTCATCCGCCGGCGGCAGCTTCGGCTGACCGCCAGGCCTACGACGCGATTCCTCGACACCGACCGGTTCAGCATCCGGGTCGTCGATCGTGTCGTCGTCCCACGCCAGCGGCGGCACCCAGCCGTGCCGTCGCGCGTAAGCGCGGGCGTGACGCGACGCGACATCATCGGCCGGAGGCGTGTCCCACAGTTCGTCGTAAAGCGCATTGATCTGGCGCTGCTTCGCGGCCGTGATCCTGGTCTGCCGCTGCATGACCAGCCAGAAATTCCCCGGCGTCATCCCGAGCCGATCGGCCAGATACTGCTGTGTGCGGCCAGTCGCGACGAGCGCCTGCAGCCGCCGCCGACTTCCAGTGATGTCCACGACCGCCTTGTCCGCCAACGCGTCGCCGCTGAACTTGACAGCGAAGATTCTCTCCGCGGTAGCGGCGCGGATCCGTTTGTTCGGAACGCGACCGGGCCTGCCGAACAGGATGCTCTTGACGATGGAGTCGTGGAGCCCGGCGAGTTTGGCGGCGCGACGCCACCCGATCCCGGCCTCGCTGAGCGCACGCAGATGCTGGCGCGCGGGCTCGGCGTCGATGTATGCCGGGCGGCCATAGGCGCGTTGCCGCTTCTGGTGCTTGTTGTAGTCGCGGTTCGCCTGGGTGCACACGTCACACTTGCAGTGCTCCATCACATACTTCGCACGCCCGTGCGGGCGTCCCGTGGTCGTCATTTCGCCTCCGGCGGTCTCTGGCCGGTGAGCAGCGCGGCGAGGTCGGCGACGGTGCAGGTGACGTACTGGCGTGCGGGGTCGGTGGTGCCGCGGCGCTTGTGGACGACGAAACCAGCGATGGCGTCGTCGTTCCCGCGTTCGATCTCGGCTTCGGCGGTCCAGCCCGCGAGGTCGGTGCGGGCGACGTCCTTGCATTCGAGGACGACCCGGCCGCCGCCGGGTGCGCGAACTCCGCTGATGTCGCCGCGGTCTTTGCCGCCGTTGCGGGCGCGGCGTTCGATCCGGTCGTCGACCTGCTCGGCGAGGTAGCCGGCGATGCTGGTTTCGAAGCGGGTTCCGGCGGCTTTGGCTGAGGCGCGGTTGCGGGTCACGGGGTCCTCCGGGCGCAGCAGGGTCCGTTGTAGCCGCTGTCTTCGCGTCGTTCGATGGTGTCGCCGGGCCGGTACTGTTCCCGGCAGACACAGCAGCGTCCGGGGTAGGACGCGGTGAAGATCTCGGATCGGCCGGCGATGGTGGCGGGTCGCCGGTTGCCGCCGGGTCGGCAGTGCGAGCACTGGTCGGTCGGGAGTTCGGTGAGGCCGCAGCGTTCGACCTCGGGTGCGGGTTCGGCAGCGCGCAGCCGTGCTTCGATCTTCGCGATGTCGACGCGGTCGGCTGCGGTGAGCGGGACGGCGCGGCCGGTGATCGCGTCGAAACGCTGGTGCATTCCGCGCCACAGCTGCTCGGCCCGCTCGTAGAACTGGTCGGTCACGTGGTGCTCCCGTGCAAACGTTCGATGGTGGTCCAGGTCGGGCAGGGCGCGGATGGCCAGTAGAGGGCGTCGCATCCGTCCTCGTCGTAGCCGTTGACCTGCTCGCAACCACGGCATTCGAGCCGGTTCTCGCCGTTGAGCTTCGGCGCGTGGTCGCGGATCAGGGCACGGATCACGCTGTTCTGTGGGACGTCCGGGATGGTCGCGAGGAGGTCGGCGTGCCGGTCGAGGACCAGCTGCCGTGCGAGGGCTTCCCGGGCTTCGCGTTCCTCGGCGCGGGTGCGGCGCTCGGCGACCTCCTCCGGCGTCGGCGGCTCGAACAACTTCCGCATGATCTCCGCGCCCCGGCCGGAGGAGTCCAGGATTGGTATGAACGCCTCAGGCTCGTCCCGCTGGTCGCCGAGCACGTGGACGCCTTCAGGGATGGGCACGACCGGCACGACCGGCAGGATCGGGATCGTGGGCGGGTCGAGGTAGTAAGGCCCGGACCGGCCGGGTGCGGCGTCGCTGTCGTCGGTCGGCCACAGCTCGGTCGGCGGGGCGAACTCACAACGCTTGTGGTCCCAACCCATTCCGGCGGCGGCGTGCGCACGACAACCGACACCGGCGTCGATGCATCCGGGGCACAGCAGGCGCGGGTCGTCTTCGCCGCCAGCGATGGTTTCGAGGTGGTTGGTGGTCGGTTCCTGACGGCCGCTGAAGCCGTTGCCGCACGCGGCGCAGGTGCGCCAGGCGTCGCCTCGGGCGACAGCGACAGCGCGCCGCAGCGACCGGCGCATGCTGGCGGCGGTCACGGTCTCGCCGCGCTTGTCTTCGGCGCAGAGGTGTATCGCGGCAGCTCGCCGTTGTCGTCCTTGGGATCGTTAACGCTGTAGTACGTCTTGCCGCCGTCGTTGGAGAAGCACGCCGAGTTGCGGCGGTTCTGCCACAGCGGTGTACCGGAGATCTCGCCGTGGTTGTGCCATTCGTCGGGGTCGTCGGTCAGCGGAGCCAGGTTGCCGAACGCGAGGAGAGTGTGCAGCTGCTCGCGGGCCATCTCAGCGGACCCTCCGCTGTGACCGAAGGAAGCGAACGCTGCGACAGCCGCGACCAAGGACGCGCTGTACACCGGGTCCTCGCCGATCAACTGCAGCTCACGGCGGGCGTGCTCTACCAAGTTGCTCATGATTCTTCCTCGTTTCGTTGGTGGCGCTCGCGTTCCTCACGAGCGCTGTCCTCGTACAGGCCGAACGTCTTCTGCCGCCGCAGGTGCGACGCGAGCTTCGGACGGCAGATAAGGCACGGACGCAACGGAGGATCCGCGTTGCGGTCCTCGAAACCGCCGTCGCACTCGTGCTCGTCGACAATCACCTCGTCGCCTGTCCGGTCCAGATGGCTCACGACGCCCTCCTCGGTCTCAGCGTCCGCGGCTTGTGGTCACACAAAGCGGTCCCCACGTAGCCGTCCTTGTCGCATCGGTCACAGCCGTCGATCGCGGCACGCCGCTCCGCTGCCTTCGCACGCGCCTCAGCCGTGCGCGCCCTGTCCTTCGCGCGGGACTGCTCCGCATCCCATTCCCGAGCCGCGTCCCGTGCCGAACCGCACGCCCGGCACGCCCGCGTCGTCGGATTCTCCAAATGCTTCGGACATCGAGACGGCGGCCGGCGAGTTGCCTCGACCCGCTCCAGAGCACCGGCCGCGTTGGCTGCCTGCACCGCGATCTCCTCGTGCATCGCCGGATCACCAGCGCCGCCGTCGAGCCCGTCCGCGGTCAGCAACATCTCGCCCGACAGCACCTGCCAGGTGAGGCCGTCGACCTCGTGCACGAACTCGGCGTGGATTCGGCGCAGTTCGTAGCCGAGTTCCTGCCTCAGCCGAGGAGACTCGATCTGCCGCGCGGCTTTCAACCCGGCCCGGAGGATTTGGGGTTGCCGCCACACCTCGTCGGAGCGGATGAAGCTGCGGAGCAGGAACTCGTCGGTCTCCCAGTCGATCAGTACCTTGCGTTTCTTGTCGAGTTCGTCGAGCGCGTCCCGCAACGTTTGCTCGGACCAGCCGAGGTTCTTCAGCCACCGGCCGAACCTCACCGGTCCCGATCCGCACTGGGTGGTGTGCGGTTCCGTCATCACCGCGAAGTAGGCGAGCTTCGCGGCATCAGTGTCCACATCTGACAGTCCTTGCCAGACGGTGAACAGCAGACGGGCATGACTACGCGCCACGGGCGTACGACTCCTTCCGCGCTGGGCGCGGGGCGAGTCCGAGGCGGTCGCGGATCCGGGCCGTTGTGTAGGTCGTGAGGCTGGTGTGGGTGGCGATCTCGACGTCGGTCCAGCCTGCGAACCACAGGTCGTAGATCAGGGTTTCTCGGTCGACAGGCGAGAGTTGTTCGGCTGGGAGGTCGCCGCGCCAGCACGCGGAAAGCACTCTGGTGTAGGTGATCGGTTCGACGCACGGCGGTTGCCCTGGCACTGGTCGGCCGTCAACTCGGTAGCCCATCTCGCCTCCTTTCGGGTGGTGCACGGGCCCGGCCGTATCGGGAATGACCGGGCCCGCGAGATCAGGCGTCGGAGCGGGCGAGCGAGAAGACGGTCCGCAGCTCCGACGCGCGGACGCCGAGCTTCGCCAGCTCGTTCGGCGTCACCGTCTCGTCGGTGATCAGCTGCAGTGCGGCGGAGATGATCTGCAGGTCGCTTGACGGGCCGCCGACGAACTTCCCGGGCTCGGTCTCGTCGAACGTCGCGTACCGCCCGTACCCATTGCGGTCGGTAGGGATGTCCTTCTGGGTGATGGGTTTCCCGGCCCGGATGCGACGACCGATCAGGACACCGAACTGCCGCCAGGTTTCGCTGTGCTTGGCGAGCCACCGGTCTTTCAGTTCGGTGTAGTTGGTGACGCGCTGCGTGTGGCGGGCTTCGAGTTCGCCACGCTCGTTCGCGATCGCGGTCTTGACGGCTTCGCGGAGCTTCTGGACGTCGTATCTCACTTGCTCTGTCCTTCCTGGACGGTGGTGACGGCAGGGTGGCTGTCACCAATTGCGGACACCGAATCGGCGGTGTCGATGAAGTTGGGTAGTGGCCGGGCGGGGCTTCTCGGCGGGAAGGGGGTGAGCCCGCCCCGCCCGGCCACGTCAGTGCCCGCCGCCGGTGTGCGCTTCCGCAGCAGCAGGCACTGGGCTTTCATCAACAGCAACCCGGACGTCTTCCAGAGGCAGCGCCGCCGCCAGCGCCGAATGCGCCTGCGACAGGCCAATCGCGACCTCCGCGCGCCGCAACTGCCCCGGGTTGCGCGGCTCGGTGTCGTAGGTGAACCGACGCCACAGCTCCTCACCGGTTTCGAGCCACGCCTCCGCGGCCTCAACGTGCTCCTGTGCGTTCATGCCTCACCGCCAGCGGTCAGGTCCGGGTCGTCCGGCAACGTCGGGTCCGTCGGATCGGTGCTCTCGACGATTCCGGCGTTCGTCAGCGCGGCGACCTCGGCTTCGATCACCTTCCGCCGCGCAGGAGTGGCGGTCTTCCACTCGCGCTTGAACTCGGCAACGCGGTCCTCGGTCGTCTCGACCAACGGCTGCACCACGAAGATCGCGGACTTGCCGCGCGTCACCAGCAACGGCACCTGTTTCTTCTTCTCCAGGTGGCTGAGGTGGCTGATGCGGGTACCACCCACTGCCTGCCCGCCGAACCGCACCTCGGGATCGCAGTACAGGGTCACGCGGCGACCGACGTAGGTGGACGCGTCGGGCCCCCAGCAGGCGACGAGCACGCGGCGCATGCTCTTCCCCGGCCGCCACACCCGCGGGAACTCGGTGAGCTTGATGTTGACGGGCTGCTCAGCATTGCCCTTCGACACCTTCTCGATCGTGAAGGTCCGCGGTCCTCCGAGGAGATCGACCGCGTCGAGCTGGTCGCTCGTCGGCGCGATGCTGTCGGTGAGGTCCATCAAATCCTCATTTCCATGAAGGTGATCCGTTCAGTGGCAGGCAGCCTCTCGGTCTTGGCCGCGTACTCCGCGACCATCTCGGCGGCCGTCGCCTCGAACCGCTCGACGGCGGCGACAATCGCGTCCTGCCACGCCGGGTCCGGGAACACCCGCTTATGCCACATCGGCATCCCGCCCGAGAAGCTGATGAAGTCCAGCCATTCGCGGCCGGACACGAGCAGCCCGGCCTGGCACTGCGCCATGTGCTCGGCGGGCACCTCGTCGGAAAGGATCGTGCGCAGGTGCCCTTTGGCGCGCGGGGCCTTCACCTCGATCAGCCCGTCGTCACCGACCAAACCGTCCGGCGAATAGCCGAGCTGCCAGGTTTCCTCCTTCCGCAGAAGGAACCCGACGTCGCGGACAGGCCGGTCGTACACCTGGGCGTACAGCTCACGAGCGCGCGGTTCGTCCTCGATGCCGCGCAGCATGTCGTCGCCGACGTAGGTCGGGTCCGTATATCCGGTGATCCGTTCCGCTACCAACTGCACGGTGATGCCACGGCTCGAATCGTTGTTCGCCGGCTTCAACGTTTTCGGCGTGACCAGCTGGCCGACGACGGACGCGGTGACGATGCCTCGGCGCTGGTCTAGCCATTCGTCGGAGCCTTGGATCACGTCCGGAAATTCGATGAGGGTCATCGGGCACCGCCGAGGATTCCTTGCTGGTAACCGATCGCGACGGCTTCGGCCCGGTCGCTGACGCCGAGTTTCTTGAACAGGTGCCGTGCATGCGTTTTCACCGTGTCCGTCGACAGGAACAGGGCGGCCGCGATCTGCGGGTTGGATCGTCCGGCCGCGATCCCTTCGAGCACTTCGAGTTCCCGCTCAGTGAGGGTGATGGGTGTGTCGGTGAGGTCGCGGCCGACGACCCGGTGGTGCGGGGTTTGGCTCGGCGCGGTCGGGATCGTGTTGAGGAGGTATCCGCCGTGCGCGAGGTGCGCCTGGAACGCTGGCCAGTCGGCGGAGGAGACGGTGACGGCGTGCATGGTGGGGGCGCTCATCAGCGGGCCTTTCGGTAGAGCGTGGATTCGGCGGCGATGCGCGCGTCGGTGATGTGGTTGAGGTCGCCGTCGCCGAGCCACGGCCCGCCGACGTGCGGCGGTTCGGGCTGGTCGTCGAGGTGTCGGATCGGGCGGCGTTTGTCGATCGCGAGGACAATGGCGAGCAGGACGAGCACGAGCCCGACACCTCCGATCGTCTGCTGCAGCGTGGTCACGCGATCACCCCCGCGCGCTTGAACAGCTGCCGCGCCGCGTCGACCTTCGCCCAGTCGGCCGGGTCACCACCGACGTCCGGATGCGCCTTGTGCGCGGCGCGGCGCAGCATCAGCGCCGCAGCATCCTTGACCGCGCGGTCGGTGTGTCCGGCGGTGGGCATGTCGGTGAAGTTGCCGAGCCAGCGGAGGGCGTCGTCGACCGACGCGAACCCGGCCGGGGTGGTCGCTTCGATCGCACGCCAGCCGGCGTACTGCTCGCCGCGGGCCGCAACCCCGTACCGATCCAACGCGCGCAGGTGCTTCAGGCCGAGGGCGATGGCTCGCAGGTTGACCTGCCAATCGGGATCGCCGTGCCAGCGGCCTTGGAACGCGTCGCACGGGTAGGTGAGCGCGCCGAGCTTGCGGGAGGTGAAGGAGATCGCGACGCCGGGATGGCGGACTTCGGCGCGGGCGCGGAGCATCCCGTCCCGTCGGACATCAGCCTCGGCCGCGACGACGCGGACCGCGACCGCGCCTTCGACCTTGAGGTGGTCGAGTTCGTCGGCGAGGAGTTCGAGGGTGGCGTCGAACTTCGCGCGGAACGGGTTCCACCGCCGCCCCGTGGTTTCGGGGTAGGGCCAGCGGGGCATGGGCTCGATCTGCCACTGCATCACGAATCACCGCCCAGGCGCTCCAGAAGATCCGGGCCACCGTGGTGAGCGAGCAACTTCAGCGCCGCCTGGCCGCCGTTGTGCCGGGCGACCTGCGCGGCGAGCTTCTCCCCCACCTCCAACTGTTCGCACAGCACGGAACCGCCGTTGAGGAGGTGCACGAGACGCGACACGTCATGCGTGCCGGACACGACCAGCACGACAACCGGATCCGGACCGAACTCGCTCGGCCGGTCGTAGGCGCGGGACTCGTACATCAGCCCTCACCGCCTGGCTTCGGCACCCACGAGGCACGCTTCCACTCGTCGAGGTTGAGCGGCCCGAACTCCGTCACCCGGCCCTCATCCACGAACACCGCCAGCCCATACGTCGTCGACTCGTCCGGCCGCACCGACGTCACCTTCCGACTCGCGCCGTCGCTCTTGCGCACAACCCGCATCCCGACCCGCGGCTCGAACGGCAGCGTCCTCGCGGGAGTCGACTGCACCACCTGATCCGCGTGGAACCGGCGGAACCCAGGCTCGTCGACAGCTGGCCACGGTTCCCGGCCCGGCCCGCGCAACACCCGGAAACCAGACGCGACCATGTCCCGCATCACCTGGTCCGCGAACTCCCCACGCGCCTCAGCGGTCCACCGCTCCGGCGCGGCAGCACGCAACACCTCGAACAGGACGTCACCGTCCACCGCGCCCGGACGAGCCGCCCATTCCTGGAAACGCTCCGCGGTGAGCCGCGCGACGTGACCGCGCAATTCGCCGATCGTCGCGGAAGCCTTGCCGTACGCACGATTACGGTCACGCAACTCGCGGGCGAGTCGTTCCTCACGCGACGGCTCAGTCGAACTACGAAGCCTCGACCGCAGCTTCCCCCGTCCGATCTCCTTGCGGTGTTCCTCCCAGCCCGCGATGTCTCCGACCTTCTTCCCGCACCCGCACACCCCGTGGTCAAAACGGTTGTGCGGTTCGGGGAACGCCGGGTGCGGGGCAAGCACAACGACCCCGTCCGCCTTGTACTCGACAGCAGCCTTGCTCATCGCGCACCGAGCCCTTCGACCGTGCCAGCCGCCACATACTCAGTCAGCTGCGCGAGCGTGATCTCGTGCTCGCGATCGCCAGACACCCAGCGGATAAGGTCGCCGCGATCACTACCCCAGGCGCGCACCGGAACGTCGCCGATCCGGGCGAACACATAGACACCAACCCAGTCGGCCACCTGCCGAATGGTGATCCGGGGGTTTTCGAGTGTCTTCGCCCAGACCAGCGCCCCCTGCGCGCGGTCCGGAACGCGGAGCTGCAGGTCCAATCCGCCTTCTTCGATGTACTTGCCCACGTCGACCACGGGCAAGTACGGGTGAGCACGCAGGTGCGCGACCAGCGGAACCAGCTGATCCGCGAACGCCAACGCGGGTGTTTCGATCGTCTCGGTCATCGCGGCGTGTCCTTCGGCTGCCCGGTCTTGTTGGCCTCGTTGGCTTTCTGCTCCCGCTTCGCGGTCTTCTCCCGGGCGACGTCGTCCTTCGCCCGTTCCACCGTGCGGTTGATCAACCGGTCTCCCCACGCCATCACGCACCCGCCTTCGCGGGCGCAAGAACCCGCTGCCGCGTCGCGACCACCGCGACAAAATCCTCAATGGATAGACAGAACGCGGAATGGCGGCTGTCAGGCAGGAACCGCTCTTGCACGTCCACCGCGATCGCCACCGGCTTCCCACACATGATCAAGCCCGTGACCGTCAACACCGCACGGTTACTTCCCGCCTCAATCCGGAGCCGGGGCTGCGAAAGGTGCTTCGCCCACGACCCGAACATCGCGACGTCGTCGTCACGCATCCGCACCACCGGAACCGGCGTGAACCGCATCGACTCCACGCGGTCATCCAGGCCCCACGCCTTCGCGTGCCGCACAATCCGGTCCAACGTGTCGAAGTCGTTCACGACCACACCCCCAAACCGGCCGCGACGCCAAGCACGCCCGCTGTCGCGAAACAACCCATCGCCACACCAGCCGCGCCCACCGTCGACACCCAACGCGCCACCGCCGCCACGCGCGGAAACCGCGGCTCCACAACGCGAACCGTCGGCTGCGGCGGCATGTAATCCACCGACACCGGCTCGCGCACCGCCGGGAACGGAACCGTCCCGACCTCATCGCGCCAGCAGCGGAGCATCTCGCCGAGCGCACCCGGCTCAGCGAGCACACCCTCGACCGTGAGCAGCTGCGTCGCCTCAGCCCACGCCGAATCGCTCACCGGAGACTGCGCGGCGCTCATCGGTTGATCACCTCGGCTGCCGCTTCCTGCAGCGACGCCCGGTACGCCTGCAGCATCGCGATCGCATTGCCGGCCATCTCCCCGGCCTCACGGATCGCTGCCTGCGCCTCCTGAGCGTTCTGCCACAAGCGACCGTGCAGTGCCGACGCCTCCCCCAACGCTTCCAGAACCGCTGCTGTCGCGTCGGCCTGCGGCTCGTGCAGCATCTGCACCTGAATCCGCGCCTGCTCGGCCTGCTCGACCGGCACCTGCCCACCGATCTCCATCAATTTGGCGGCGATCTCCTGCAAACTGCTCATTGCCCGCACCGCCAAACCGCGCGCACCACACCGAACAGGCCAGCCGTCGACAGCAGCACTCCGCGCTCACGCTGGTAAATCCGGTACACGTCCACCAAACCCACACGCGAACGGCAATGCCGCCCCGGTCTGGCAGAATGCTTCCTGGTCATGAGGGACCACTCCTCTTGATCTGGGCCCGGTGTTCACGGCACCGGGCCGACTTATTTGTTGGGTTGAGCGCGGTCAGGCCGCGCCGTCCAAGACCGCCTGCCTGAGGTAGCGTCGGAACTCGGCCTTGGGGATCCGGTAGTAGCGGCCGGTTTTGATCGAGCCGAGCTCCTTGATGTGGATCAATCGCATGACCGTCCGGTACGGAACGCTCAGTCGCGCCGCGACCTCATCCGGGCTGTAGGCCCCGTCGAGGTCGTCGTCGGGCTCCGTCACGTTGATCGCCTCGGAGTCAGAGCCGACCTCGGCGGCATCCTTCTGGACAGAATTGGTCACCGCGGCCTCCTTTTCGGGTCGGGCTTCGGGCTCGGTTTCGAGGGCTGCGCGGGAGCCGGTCCCCAGGGACGGGGCGGCGGCGCTGTCGGGCGCGGCGGCGGGACGGGGTGCGCGATCTCGGTCATGCCGCACCGATCCAGTCGCTGGCCATGACCTGGTCAATGGGCAGTTCCAGCACTCGGGCGATGCGGTACAGCAGCTCGGGCTTGGCGGTGTTCGCGCCGTTCTCGATGTTGCTGATGTGCTTGACCGACCGGCCGACCTTTGCAGCCAGCTCGGCACGTTCCATCCCCTTCTCGATCCGCGCTTGGCGGATGTTGTCTCCCAGGGGCTTGGCCATGCGAGACAGATTAGGACAGTTTGAAGGAGTTGGCAAGCTGCCAAAGGACAGAAGAGGACACATGACGACGCAAGGGGTTGCCAGAGGAGCGAAAAGGAGCTAGAAAGAGCCCAGGGAGGGAGACAGAATGAGACACCTAACGACCAGAAAACGCCGCCGAGCAGGGTGCGTTGTCGACAGGACTAGACCGTTGAGGCACACTTACCGTGTGTCTAACGGAGGAGACTGGAAGCACCTCGGCGAAACCGTGGGCACCTGGATCGGCCGCCTCGGCATCGACCGCGAAGAAGTCGCGCGGCGAATGGGCATGGACAAGAAGACCGTCGACCGCATCATCCAAGGCACAGCAGTCGCCAAGGCGACCCTCGGCCGCCTCGAGACTGCACTCGGCTGGATGCCGGGCAGCACTCAGGCAGTGCTCGCCGGCGGGCAACCGATCGTTCCGCAGCCGCTCGACGCCGAGACGCAACGGGCCCTGGCCAAGATCCAAGCTGAAGCAGCCGAGATCCGCCGGAAGCTCGAACTGGTGTCGGACATCTACGACGATTACGGCCCGGAGGCTGCTCGCGCAGCGATCGCCAAACTGTCTGCTGAACTCGCCGATCTCAACCGTCAGATCGCGGAGTTGACGACGTCCTCGAGCGACGAGGGTTTGTCGCAAACCAGCTGATCACTCCGATTTGCGTGGACTAGTCCATTCGGGCGCTGTTCGTAACACGCTGTGGTCACCGTGGGATTATCTGAATATTCGGGGATGCAACAGATGTACGACGCACGATAGGAGCACCCCCATGTCTCGACGCCTGTTCTGGTTCGTCATCTTCGCGGCAGGCACCACAGCCGTAGCTGTCGCAGACTCGGTGGTCCGCAACCAGGGCAACGGTTTTTCCGTCCTCCCGGACGAATACCAGACACTAGTCCGCGTCATCGCAGTCGGATTGTGGATGCTCGCGGGCATTTCCTTCGCGACCCGGGAGGTGATCGATCACATCGATCGCAGCACAGAAAAAGCGATGAAAGAACTACTCACCGTGGTCGGGGAGCGCACCCAGGAGGTACTGAAGGTCGTCGACCACCGGAAGCGGAGGGAACTCGACGCCATGTTCAAAGAGTTCGGGCTGCCCCCTCAACAGCGCGATGACGAACCGACGGCGCTCGACGCCGGCGGCACGATCGAACTGGCGTCCTACCGTCGCCGCGGCAACGACCGGAACTGACCGGTGGCCAGACGCCCCGCGCCGGTCGGAACAATCGGCAAGATCAACACACGCACGCTCGGCCGCAAGTGCGTCGAGGCGGACGGTCGGGTCCGTATCGCGAACGGTGAGTGGAAGCGCATGCGCGCACGCGGAACCTCCGCCACTGAAGCGAAGAACAACCTGACGGAGAAGCTGAGAGAAGCCGCCGAGGAAGCAACCAACGACGAGATCACCCGAGATACGCGGATCGAGGTTCTCGCGGAGATGTTCCTGGATGACCTCGAAACGGAGTACCGGCTCGCGAAGCGGTCTCCCGACACCGTGCGCCAGTGGCGCGGGTACGTGAAGAACTGGCTCACCCCGGAGTTCGGGAAGCTCCAGGCGCGCGAATTCGAGAAGGTCGCACGACGGTGCGACCAGCTCGTGAAGCGCTGCATGGAGACCCGCAGCTACGACGCTGCGAAGAGTCTGCGCACGGTGGGCATCAAGTTGGGCGAGTTCGGCATCAAATACGGGGCCCTGACGTCGAATCCCTTCCTCGGGATCAAGCTGCGTCGCGCCGAGAAACGCAGGATCCGAGCCTTGTCGGCAGAACAGCGCGTAGACGTGGTGGCCAAGCTGGCGGACAACGCGCGGAAGCGGAGCGTCGACAGCAAGGGCCGGTCCCTTGGCGACCGCGCACGGATCTGGTGGATGCTGCCGCTGCTCATGCAGGCGGTCCTGTCGACGGGCGTGCGCATCGGCGAACTTCTCGCGTTGACAGCGGCGGAAGTCGACCTCGCAAAGCGGCAGGTGACGATCCGCTGGCACCTTGTCCGACAGCCCGGAGTCGGCATCATCCGCATGCGCGGGCGCAAGGGAAACCCGGACGCCATCCTCACGCTCACGCTTCCCGAGTGGTCACTGTTCGTCTGGCGTCTCCTGGTTCAGGAGGCGACCGACGGCGGGCCGTTGTTCCGGGCGATGCGGTCGGAGTGGCTCGACCCGTCGACGGTGATCAACAGGTTGCAGGAAGCGTTGCTTGCCATCGGGTACGGATGGGTCACCTCGCACGTGTTCCGCAAGACGGTCGCACGGGCGCTCGACGAGGAAGGCGTGCCCACCAACTGGATCGCGGACCAGCTCGGCATCACGCCCGCGGTGCTGGAGGAGCACTACCGGGAGAAAGGCACGTCAAACACTCGAACGGCCGAATCGATGGAGTCGCTCGACGTGGGAACCACGGGCTGATGTCGCGTCCATAGTTGGACAGTTATTGGACACCTGAGCTTGTCGTTGGCACGCACGAAAAAAGCCCAGGTCGTTGACCTGGGCTTTGGCTCCCCCGCTTGGACTCGAACCAAGAACCCTCCGGTTAACAGCCGAATGCTCTGCCAGTTGAGCTACAGGGGATCGTGCTCTGCCGGTCCGGATCTCTCCGGGCTGACAGGAAGAACTTTAGCCCATGCCGTTCCGGCCCCGCACAGGGGGGGGTGGGTTTTCGGCGGCCCCGCGCGGGAGCCGGTTGTGTTGGACAATGGACAGTCGGAAGTCCTGCTGAGGAAGAGGTGTGGCCGTCGATGAAGAAGTTCCTGCTGGGCGTGGGCCTGGGGTACGTGCTGGGCACCAAGGCCGGCCGGGGACGGTACGAGCAGATCGTGCGCACCTATCGCCGGCTGGCCGACCATCCGATGGTCCAGGGGGCCGCCGGGGTGGCGCGGGCGAAGCTCGGCGAGAAGTTCGGACGGGGGAACGGCTGAGAAAGCCCAGCTCAGGACGGTTTTTGCCAGGTCAGCGAGTACCGGCGCAACACCTGCCTGCGGTACCGCACCCCGGGCAGCAGCCGGGCCGCGGTTGTGCGGACTTCGCGGTAGCTCATCTGCGGCCGCAGCACCGGCATGCCGTCCGGGCCGTGTGCGCGGCGGAGTGTCTTCGTCACGCGCACGATCGGGGCGGTCGCGATCGTCGTCGCCCAGTCTGTCGCGCTCGCGTCGCGGGCCAGGCCGACGACTACCAGTGCGCCGCCTGGGTTCAGGAGGTCCCGCATCCGGGTGAGGGCTGTCTCGAAGTCCACATGGTGGACGGTGGCCACCGAGCAGATGAAGTCGTAGGCGCCGAGGTCGGCGGTGAGGAAGTCTCCCTCTACAAAACAATGATCAGACACCGAGCGGGCCTGAGCGACCATCTCCGGGGACTTGTCGATCCCGGTGACGGAGGGCACCACCGAAGCCAGTTTCCGCACCAGCAGGCCGTCGCCACAGCCGACGTCCAGGGCGGTCGAGCATCCGGCGGGCACCGCGCGCAGGATGTCCGGATGACGGGCCACGTTCGTGTTCCAGTACGGCATCAGCCGGGGATCCTCGCGACGAAGAAGATCCGCCGGAATTCGAACCAGGTGGTGCCGTCCGGACGCGGCGGGTAGGCCTCGTCCAGCAGCGGGGCGAGGTCGTCTTGGAAGGCCGCCCAGTCCTCGTCGCCCAAGGCGGCGCGGATCGGGCGGAGGGCGGTTCCGGTGATCCACTCCAGGACGGCGCGCGGGCCGGAAAGCTGTTGCACGTACGTGGTTTCCCAGGCGTCGACCAGGCATCCGGCGTCGGCGAGGAGGTTCGCGTAGTCGCGCGGCTCGCCGACGGCGTCTTCGGCGCGCAAAGCGACCGAGGACAGCCGCGAGGCCCAGGCCGGCGAGGCCGCCAGCTCGCGGCTGAGGGCGTGCGAAGGGGCGGAAAAATTGCCGGGGACCTGCACCGCCAGCACGGCTCCGGCGGGGAGTTCCGCGGCCCAGCGGCGCAGCAGGTCCTCGTGCCCGGGCACCCACTGCAGGACCGCGTTCGAGACGACCACGTCGGTGTCCGGTTTCGGCGTCCACGTCCGGACGTCGCCGACCTCGGCGGCCACCCCGCGTTCCCGCGCCGCGGCGACCATTTCCGGCGAGCTGTCGATCGCCTCCAGCACCGCGTCCGGCCAGCGCAGGGCCAGGTCGAGGGTCAGGGTTCCGGGACCGCAGCCCAGGTCGGCCACCCGGCGGGGCGAAGCCGCCGAGATTCGCCCGATCAGGTCGTAGAACGGCCGGCCGCGCAGGTCGGAGTAGTCGAGGTACTTCGCCGGATCCCACACGAGCAGCCTCCCGCCAGTAAACAGTACAACTGTACTGAGTACGAGCGTACTGCTACTCCGCGCGCTTGGCCAGCTTCTCCGCGACCTCCGCCGCGACCGCCTCGACCAGTTCCGGGTCGGTGCCCGGATCCGGCCGGACCTGCAGTTCCACGCCGTCGCGGCCGGGGACCTTGCGCTGGACGAACCACGCGCCGCCCTCGGGGAACTCGTGCCGGTGCCGTCCCCGCACCGAGCCGTCGACCCGCAGGCGCACCTGCTGCGGCACCTTCCCCGGCCGCGGCAGCCGGAAGCGCACCGGCTCGCGGTCGGCCAGCACCGCGACCGCGCCGGCCCGCCCGGTCTCCTCCGATTCGGTCAGCGTGAACACGCCGTCGGCCCAGGCCGCCTTGCCCACCAGGTGCCAGCCGACGCGCCGCGCGCCGCCGCCGGACGGGATCCACAGGCCCAGCGACGTCACGAGGAGGTGCCCGCCGCCCTCGACCTCCGCCGCGGCGACCGGGTCCTCGCCCTCGGCCAGCTCGCCGGGGAAACCCGGGGGCAGGCCGCCGCCGAAGAACCGGTTCAGCAGTCCCACGTCACTCCCACCCGCTCGCCGCCTGCTCGCGCAGCGACTTCCGGTACTGCTCCAGCGCGACCAGGTCGCCGAACAGGGCCCGGTAGTCGTCCGGGGCCTCGACCGGCGACAGCCGCTGCAGCTTCGACTTGATCTCGCCGATCTGCCTGCCGACGAGGTTCTCCTGCACGCCCGCGAGCACCCCGGAGATGTAGCGCGAGTCCACTTCTCCCAAGGCGCGCAACGGTTCCACCGCCAGTTCGCTGAGCACGCGCCGGACCGTCCCTTCCGGACAGTGCGCCGCCGCGGCGTCCAGCAGCGCGGGCCCGGTGAGCCCGGACGCCGCCCCGCCCGCCTTCAGCACGGCCTGGTGCACCGCGATGTACACCGGGTGCGTGAACGCCTCTTCCGGCAGCGAGTCGTACTCCGGACCGGCGATCGCGGGCTGCTGCAGAGCGGCCTTGAGCGCTTCGCGCTGGCCGATGAACCGCGGGTCGTTCGGAGCGGGACGCGGCAGATCCTGCTTCTCCGGCTCGGGCGCGGGGGCCTCCTGCCGGGCCGCGGACCGGCGCGGCTGCACTTCGACCGGCCCGCGCCGCGCCGCCGCTCCGGCCGCGCCGCGCACCCGGTTGACCACCTGCGCGACGTCCTGCCAGCCGACCCACCAGGCGAGCTTCGACGCGTACCCGTCCCGGCTCGCCCGGTCCTTGATCGCGGCGACCATCGGCACGGTCTTCTGCAGCGCGGCGACCTGGCCGTCGACCGAGTCCAGGTCGAACTGCTTCAGCATGCTCTTGATCACGAACTCGAACAGCGGCGTGCGGCGGGCCACCAGGTCGCGCACCGCGGCGTCGCCCTTCGCGATGCGCAGCTCGCACGGGTCCATCCCGTCCGGCGCGACCGCGATGTAGGTCTGCCCGGCGAACGTCTGGTCGCCCTCGAACGCCTTGAGCGCCGCCTTCTGCCCCGCCTCGTCGCCGTCGAAGGTGAAGATCACTTCGCCGCGGAAGGCGTCGTCGTCCATCATCAGCCGGCGCAGGACCTTCATGTGGTCCTCGCCGAACGCGGTGCCCGAGGACGCGACCGCGGTCGGCACGCCCGCCGCGTGCATCGCCATCACGTCGGTGTAGCCCTCGACCACGACGACCTGGTGCCGTTTCGCGATCTCCCGCTTGGCCAGGTCGAGGCCGAACATGACCTGCGACTTCTTGTAGATCTGCGTTTCGGAGGTGTTGAGGTACTTCGCCGAGATCCGGTCGTCGTCGAAGAGCCGCCGCGCGCCGAAGCCGACCACGTCGTTGCCGACGTCGCGGATCGGCCACACCAGCCGCCGGTGGAACCGGTCCATCGGGCCGCGCTGGCCCTCCTTCGACAGGCCGGACGCGATCAGCTCCTTCACCTCGAACCCGCGGTTGAGCAGGTGCTTGGTGAGCTTGTCCCAGCCGCCGGGCGCGAACCCGCAGCCGAACTGCTTGGCCGCGGCGGCGTCGAATCCGCGCTCGGTGAGGAAGTCCCGCGCCGCGCGCGCTTCGTCGGTGCCGAGCTGCTCGATGTAGAACTCGGCCGCCGCGCGGTGCGCTTCGATGAGCCGGGACCGGGTGCCCCGGTCGCGCTGCACCGACGCGCCGCCGCCCTCGTAGGTCAGCCGGATCCCGACCCGGTCGGCGAGCCGTTCGACCGCCTCCACGAACGACACGAGGTCGATCTTCTGAATGAACTTGATGACGTCGCCGCCCTCGCCACAGCCGAAGCAGTGGAAGGTCCCGTGAGTGGGGCGCACGTTGAACGACGGGGTCTTCTCGTTGTGGAACGGGCACAGGCCCTTCAGGCTGCCCCCGCCGGCACGGCGCAGCGCGACGTACTCCCCCACGACCTCGTCGATCCGGTTGCGCTCACGCACCTCCGCGATATCGCTCTCCCGAATCCGTCCTGCCACGACACCACAATAGTTCTCCCTCCCGCCGCGCCGTGCGGCACACTCGGGACATGGGCACCACGACCGCGCTGGAGGAGTACGCCGCCGAGTTCGACCTCCACCGGCCGCACCTGATCAGAGCGGCCTACCGGCTCACCGGCACCCGCGCGGACGCCGAGGACGCGGTGCAGGAGGCCTGGCTGCGGCTGTCCGGGCTCGACGACGCGGGCCGCGCCGGGATCCGCGACCTGCGCGGCTGGCTGACCGCCGTGGTCGGCCGGATCTGCCTCGACCGGCTGCGGTCGGCGGCCGTGCAGCGCGAGAAGTACGTGGGCGAATGGCTCCCCGAACCGATCGTCACGCCGCTCGGCGCGCCGGCGAGCGAGGATCCGCTCGAAGCCGCGGTGCGCGACGACGGCCTGCGCATGGCCGCGATGGTGGTGCTCGACCGGCTCACGCCCGAGCAGCGCGTGGCGTTCGTGCTGCACGACGCGTTCGCGGTGCCCTTCGCCGAGATCGCCGGCGTACTGGGCTGCAGCCCGGCGGCCGCGCGCCAGCACGCCTCCCGCGGCCGCCGCGCGGTCGAGGACTCCGACCCGCCCGCCCGGCTCGACCTCGCGCAGCAGCAGCCGGTGCTGGAGAAGTTCGTGGTCGCGCTGCTGGCGGGCGACATCCGCGCGGTCACCGAGCTGCTGCACCCGGACGTGGTCATGATCGGCGATTCCAACGGCCTCTCGCGCACCAGCCGCCGGATGATCGTCGGGCAGGACAAGGTCGCCCGCTTCATCCTCGGCGTGCTGGCGAAGTACGCGCCGGGCACGATGGACAACGGGCGGCCGGTGCTCGTCAACGGCGATCTCGGCCTGTGGCTGCCGGGGCTGCCCGCGGCCGACGGCTACCTGGCCCTCGACGAGCGCGTGCAGACGTTCAGCCTGCGCGACGGCCGCATCGTCGGCGTCTACGACCAGGTCAACCCGGAGAAGCTCACCCGGATCAGGCGGCCGGCCTCGTGAGTGCTGAGCACGGTTCTAACCGTGATCAGCACTCACGACGGTCACGGGATGGGCACCCGGCAGGCGTCGCCCGAGGTGAAGCCCTGGTCGACGATGCCGAGCGCGCTGTTCATCCGCGCCCGCGAGTTCTCCAGGCCGATCTGGTAGGTCAGCTCGACCACGCCCTTCTCGCCGAATTCGGCCACCAGCTCGGCGATCTGCTCGTCGGTGACGGTGACCGTCGGGCCGGACATCGCGTCCGCGAGCGCCAGCGCCAGCCGTTCCTGGCGGGTGAACAACGGCGACGTCGCGTACTCGTCGATGTGCTTGAGCCGGTCGATGTCCAGGCCGTCGTGCCGCTGCAGCATGGTGCCGAAGTCGACGCACCACGAGCAGCCGATCTGCGTGGCGACGCGGTACACGGCGAGTTCGCGCACGTTGGCGGGCAGGTGCTTGGACGCCTTCTCCGCCATCAGCTCGTGCGCGATGCTGGTCCGCAGCAGCCCGCGGTGGTGCGCCACGACGGCCATCGGCTCCGGCACCGCGCCGTACCGCTTGCCGGCGATCCGGTAGAAGAGCTTGAGCACCGGGCCGCCGTCGGTGGCTCGTTTGACCGGGATACGAGGCATGTCGGGTCCTCCTTCTGAGTGGTTCGCAGGAGGAACGGGACAGCCGCGCGAGATGTGACAGCGTCAGCGGCGCCCGGTGATCGGGCGCACATCCCAGATCCACACGCCGTCGACGTACTGCGCGGGCTTGCGCAGCAGGAGGTCGACGGTCGCGCGGTAGGCGTCGCTGTGCTCGCGCGGGATCAGCACGAGCACGCTGGCGTTCCAGTAGCGCAGGTCCTCGATCGCCTGGTTCCGGTCGGCGTCGGTGACCTCCTGCGCCTCCTTGGAGTCGCGGACCCGGTCGAACAGCATCGAGGTCGGCCGCTGGTAGGAGCCGTAGCGGCCGCGTTTGTCGTCCGGGCCCTGCGGTCCGACGAAGTAGCCCTCCGGCATCGCGTACCGCAGGCCGGCGTCCATCTGCCAGTGCAGCGGCTCCGACTCCCCCGAACTCGGCAGCGGCACCGGCACGACGGTGCCGCCGGGCGCGACGTAGTTCTGCCAGGTGCCGTCGGCGAGGAACGCGGGCGTCGGCGGGCGTTTCTGCACGAGTAGCTGGGTCGGCGCGATCGGCAGCAGCACGGCCGCGACCGCGCCCAGCCAGATCAGCCGCACCGGCAGCTTCAGGTCGCCGTCCCGGGCCGCGGCGAACACCCGGTCGGTCGCGATCGCCAGCAGCGCGCCGATCGCGGGCACGCACGCCATCGCCAGCCGCGATTCCAGCAGCGATTCGAACAACGGCAGGTCCGCCAGCAGTTTCCACGGACCGGGCACGCCGGTGTTCTCGTGCAGCACGGTGATTTCGGAGCCGAGCGAAAGCCACGCCATCAGGAACATCGAGATCGCCAGCGAACGGGCCACGACCTCGCGCCACAGCCACGCGGTGACCACGACCATCAGCACGATCAGCGGCCAGCCGAAGAACGCGTTCTCCTCGGTGCGGTTCAGCGACACCGCGGCCGCCGCCTCCGGCTGCCCGGACACCGACTGGGTCGCGAACCGGGTCATCGCGGCGGTGTCGTTGCCGACCTGGCCGTGCTCCAGCCCGGTGTAGCTGTCCGGGCCGAAGAACTGCCACCACAACGGGAACGCGACGACCGCCAGCGTCAGCGCCACCGCGACGGCGCCGCCGAGCAGCACCGGCCGCACCATCGCCTTGACCTCGTGCCGCCGCGAAACGCAGTACGCGACCGCGAAGATCACGAAGCCGAGCGCGAAGATCAGCAGCGGCTCCTCGCCCAGGAAAATCTGGTACGCGGTGAGCACGCCGAGCCAGATCCCGTTGCGCACCGGGCGGTTGCCCCGCGCCAGCTGGATCACCTTGAGCGCGATGAACGGCAGCAGGAACCAGGCGACGAAGTTCGGATGCGCGTTGGCGTGCGAGATCATCGGCGGCGCGAACCCGGCGAACGCGCCGCCGATCGCCGCGGACACGCGATGGCGCACGAGGTGCCGCGAGAACACCCAGTACCAGGCCGCCGCGCTGCCGGCGAGGCTGCCGGTGAGCACGATCGCCCAGGTGACGGTGGGGCCGAAAGCGAGCGTGACCGGGGTGAGCGGGACGCCGACGCCCAGCATGGCCGTGTTGGCCATCATGTTCACGCCGAGCGGGTAGTTCTGCAGGCCGCTGGTGAGCGGGTTTTCCAGGTGCTGCACCGATTTCGCGGTGACCGCGAAGAACCATTCCCACAGGTTCTGGTCCGACGCGCTGTTCCACAGGTAGCCCTGGCCGAGGTCGGCCCACAGGCCGCCGAACAGCAGGACCGAGAACGCCAGGTACGCGCCGATGATCCCGGCGTCGGCCCAGGACCGGCGCATCCGCGGTTCGGCGGCGACCGCGGCCGGACCGGGTTCGCGAGGCGGTGCTTCGGGTTTCGCGTCGGGGTTGGCTTCGGGCTGGAACACGCTCACGCGGGGCGCACCACCCGGGCGAAGAAGTACACCGCGCCAGTTTCGGCGTGCCGCACCAGCAGCAGGAACGGCCGGTCGAAGCGGACTTCGAGCGGTTCGGCGGAGATGAGCGACATCGTGCGCATCTGGACCGCGGTGGCGGCCGCGCCTTCGAGGCCTTGTTCGTCCAGCCGGAGCACGGCTTGGTGCAGGATGCTGTCCACCCACAGCGGCCGGTACGGGGTGAGGCCGGTGAGGTCGGCGTCCTGGGTGAACAGCTCGCGGACGCCGAGGCCCTGCAACGCTCGCTCGAGGTCCGCGCGCACGTCGAGGGAGATCTTGGGCAGCGACAGCTGGATTTTGTGCTGCTTCGGGCTTTCCACGAGCGCGCGCAACGACTGGCCGTCGAGCGCGGCTTCGGCGCTCTCGAGGTCGCCGTCCGGCAGCAGGAGCACCGTCTCGACGCCGCCCTCGGCCGCCAGCCGGACGATCTGCCAGCCGTTTTCGTGCGCGTAGCCGACGGATTCGTCCAGGTGCATCGTCGGCACCTGCCGCACGCCGTCGGGGGTGTGGAAGTCGGCGTCCGCGGTGGCGTGCTCGGGGAACGGGTGCCGCCAGGCGGTTTTCAGGTAGAGCGCGTTGACCAGGCTGGCGCGCGTGTACGGGTGGATCGAGCCTTCGGGCAGCAGCTCCGGGATCAGCCCGTGAGTGGTCTGGTCCACGTCGGCGTTGATCCGCTCGCGCGCGCCCTCGGGATCGGTCTCGAACGGCGCGGTCTCGGCTTTGCCGCCGGGCCAGCGCACGAGTGCGGCGTGGAAGCTGTCCTCGACGGTGATCAGGTCCGAGGCCCAGAGCGTGTTCGCCACGGCCAGCCGGACGTCGTCGCCCAGCTCAGCGGCGGCGTGCAGCAGCCCGCTCTGGTCCCGGCCGAGCACGGCGGCCAGCTCCTCCGCGGTGCGCCCGCGCGCGGCCTGTTCGGCCAGGCCGAGCGCACTCGCCGCCGAGTAGGGCGAGAAGCAGGCGTCGGTTCCCGGGGGCGCGGTCGCACCGTGCAACGCCAGGGTGAAAGTGAGGTGGCTGTCCAGGGCCATGCGGCGACCGTACCGGAACGGGTGGTTCCCCGGCTGCCGGTTCGGCTGGCGGGGCTGTTCCGTGCGGCCGGGTGCGCAGCTTTCGCGTCTCAGGGCTCAGCAGACTGCACGATTCCACGTCGCTGGCCGCGCCGGGTTCCGGATCGCACCGATCGCCGCCGCTCCACGCTGCCCGCGGCACCGGATTCCGCAGTTCACCGGTCACCAGGCGGCACTCGCTCAGTGCCACCCGCCGCACTCGCCGCGACGCGCCGCTCGCCAGGCAGCACCGCTCGACGCCACCCGCCTCGCCACGCTCCAGCACCTCACACCACCCGCCGCGCCACGGCTCCCGTTTCACCGCGCAGCACGCGCCACCCCAAGCCCCACCTCACCCTTCAGCAGGCGGTGCCGTTCCATGCCGTCCGGTGTGCCAGCGGTGCCATTCGTACGCCTGCGCGTCGGTGAGCGACGCCACCTGGTCCACCACGACCCGCAGCCGGGCCGCGTCGTCCGGGGCCGCCTCCCACGCCGGTGCCAGCAGCGGGTCCAGTGCCTCCGGTGCGCGCCGGCACAAGGCCGCCACCAGTTCGGTGATCACCTCTCGTTGCCCGTCCTGCATCGCCAGCCTGCGGCGGTCGCTCATCACGTACCGCAGCGCCAGCGCCTTGAGCAGCGCCACCTCCGCCCCGACCTGCTCCGGCACCGCCAGCCGCGCCGCGTAGCGGGTGAGCGGGCCCTCGCCGTAGCCCGCTCGGGTGCCGGTGACCGCGGCCGACGCGAACCGGCCGACCAGTTCGCTCGTGAGCCGTTTCAGCGCGACCTGGGCGCGCAGCGAACCGTCCGGCTCCGCGCGCACCAGCTCGGCGACCACCGGCAGGTCGAGCAGTTCCTTCGCCGCACCCTCCAAAGTGGACACCGACAGCGTGGAGAAGTGCCGCGCCGCCGCCTCGGCGACCGCCGCGCGTTCCTCCGGATCGGCCAGCAGCCGCAACCGGATCCGCCCGGCCAGCACCCCGTCCTCGACGTCGTGCACCGAGTACGCCACGTCGTCCGCCCAGTCCATGATCTGCGCTTCCAGGCACCGGCGCAGGCCCGGCGCGCCCTCGCGGATCCAGCCGAACACGGGCAGGTCGTCCGGGTACACGCCGTATTTCGGCTCCCCGGACCGGCGCGGCCACGGGTACTTCGTGGCGGCGTCGAGACACGCCCGGGTGAGGTTGAGCCCGGCCGTCGCGCCGTCGGGGCCGACCGCCTTCGGTTCCAGCCTCGTGAGGATGCGCAGCGTCTGCGCGTTGCCCTCGAAGCCGCCGCACGCCTGGGCCGCCTGGTCGAGCGCGCGTTCGCCGTTGTGGCCGAACGGCGGGTGCCCGATGTCGTGCGCCAGCCCTGCGGTGTCGACCAGGTCCGGGTCCGCGCCCAGTTCCTCGGCGATGCCGCGGCCGATCTGCGCGACCTCCAGCGAATGCGTGAGCCGCGTCCGCGGCGCGCCGCTGACCTCCGCGCCCTCGCCCGGCCCGACCACCTGCGTTTTGCCCGCCAGCCGGCGCAGCGCGGCGGAATGCAGCACCCGCGCGCGGTCGCGGGCGAACGCGCTGCGCCCGTCCGGCCGCGCGCCGGCCAGCGCCGCGCCCTTGGGTTCCTCGGCCAGCACGCGGGCGCGGTCGTGCTCGCGGTAGCCGTCGCTCACCCCGCCAGCTTACTGATCCGACCTCAAGCAGGCCGATCCCCGCACGGCTGGTAACCGTTGCCACGAAAGCCATTCGGCCGTGGCTGTGGTCGGATCGGCAACGATCGGCACAGTGGCGCGGGGACCGACAATTCAGCCCATCGTCGTCCCGAACAGGTCGTCCGCGGGCGACTTGGTCAGCTCGTAGAACAGCAGCGCGCCGGTTTCGCGGAAGATGTAGCGGACCTGCGTCGAGCGTTCCTGCACGATCGGCCCGCTGTGCGTCGGCGCGGTCCAGGCCTCCAGCCCGAGGTCCTCGGTCATCGTCCGCGACCGGTAGGAGTGCCACGGATCGCTGACCAGCACCACCGAACGCCATCCGCGAGCCTTCACCTGGCCGGCGACCGCGCGGAGGCTGCGCAGGGTGTCGTTGCCCTCGCCGACCGGCAGCGTCGCGGCTTGCGGCACGCCGTGTTTGGTCAGCCAGCGGGCGCCCGCGGTCGCCTCGGTGTAGTTGTCGCGGGTCTTCTTGCCGCCGGCGGTGATGACGGTCTTCGCGACGCCGTCGGCGTAGAGCTGCCGGGCCTTCTCCAGCCGCGCGGTGAAGATCTCGGAGGGTTTGCCGTTGTACTGGGCGGCGCCGAGCACGACGATCGCGTCGGCCGGGGTCCGGTCGTTCTCGCGCGCGACCTGCCACACGCGGAACGCGGTGCCCCCGATGACCGCGACGAGGGCCAGCACCGCACCGAAAACGACGCGGCGCACCCAGTTTCCCGCAGCAGGACCTGTCCACGCATCCATGGCGGCCATCCTCGCAGAACCGGGTTCCCGGGCCGGGAAGGCGCCCCGGCACCGGGATCGCGCCTCCGACGGGGCGATCGAGGCGGTCCGCCACTGCGGAAAGCTAGAGCCAGCCGCGTTCCTCCGACAACCGCACCGCCTCCGCCCGCGTGCGCGCACCCGTCTTCCCGATCGCCGACGACAGGTGGTTGCGCACGGTTCCGTCGGACAGGAAAAGGGATTTCGCGATGTCCGCGACCGTGCTGCCGTCCTTGGCCGCGCTGAGCACGTCGCGTTCCCGGGCGGTCAGCGGGCTCGTCCCGGTGGCGAGCGACTCCGCGGCCAGCGCCGGATCGACCACCCGCAGTCCACTGTGGACCCGGCGCACCGCCTCGACGAGCTGTTCCGGCGGCGCGTCCTTCACCACGAACCCGGCCGCGCCCGCGGCCATCGCCCGGGCCAGGTAGCCGGGGCGGCCGAAGGTCGTGCAGATGATCACCCGGCACGCCGGGAGCGCGGTTTTCAGCTCCGCCGCCGCGGTGAGCCCGTCCATGCCGGGCATCTGCACGTCGAGCAGCGCCACGTCCGGCGCCGTTTCCTTGGCCGCGGCCACCACCTCGTCGCCGGCGCCGACCTGGGCCACCACTTCGATGTCGGCTTCCAGGCCGAGCACGGTGGCCAGCGCGCCGCGCACCATCGCCTGGTCGTCGGCCAGCAGCACCCGGATCACGCCAGTCCTCCCGCGGGTTCGGCCCGCACCGCGACGGCGGATCCGCCCGGGCTCGGCTCCGGGACCTCCGCCCGGACGACCCATCCTCCCCCGGGCCGCGCCCGCGTCGTCACCGTGCCCCCGATCGCGGCCAGCCGCTCGGACAATCCCCGCAATCCGTTGCCCGGCACGACCTCCCCCGCGCCGCGGCCGTTGTCCTCGATTTCCAGCCAGTCGCGGCCCAGCCGCACCTTCACCAGTTTCGCGCCGGAATGCCGCAGCACGTTGGTGACCGCCTCGCGCAGCACGTAGCCGAACGTGCTCTGCAACTCCGTCCGGACGTTGTCCACCGCGTGCGGCAGATCGGCCTCGACCTCCGCCGCGCGCAACGCCGCCCGCGCCCCGGCGATCTCCGCGGGCAGCGACACCTCGCGATACTCCGACACCGTCGCCCGCACGTCCGACAGCGCCGAGCGGCTGAGCCCCTCGACCTCGCGGATCTCCTGGACCGCCCGGTCGACGTCGCCGGAGCTTTCCAGCACCCGCCGCGCCAGGCCCGCCTTGACCGTGATCGTGGTGAGGCTGTGCCCGAGCAGATCGTGCAGGTCGCGGGCGACCCGCTCGCGTTCGTTGGCGACCGCGAGCGTCCCGATCTCCTGGTTCGCCAGCTCCAGCCTGCGGATCACCCGGATCAGGTTGGACATGAAGAACAGCGCCGACGTGACCGAAACGACGGTGATGACGTCGGAGAGGTGCTCGGGCAGGTCTCCGCGCAGATGCAGGACCAGCACCAGCAGGCCCAGCGCCGTCCCGTTGAAGATCACCGACCAGGCGGCCGGGAACAGGAAGGCCAGCGTCGCGGTGGCGTAGAGGAGGACGTACGGGCTGGCGTCGGTGATCAGCGCGCACAGCAGGCCCAGCACCAGCATCGCCCCGCCGAACCAGAGCTTCGTCCGGCGGGGTTTGCCGAACACCGCGGGGAACACGGCGTAGCAGGCGCAGTAGGCGTAAATCACCACGCCGAGCAGCACCCGGAGCCACAGCGGCCCGGGGTCCACGAACAGGCCGCGGGTCGCCGGGAGCAGGAACGGCAGCAGGAACCCCACCGCGAAAATCGGCCAGCCGACCTTGTGCGGACCGCGTCCCGGGCGCACCGGCGGATCGTCCCACCAGGACGCCCGGTCGGCGAGCCCGAACCGGTGCTCCGGGGACTCTCCGGTCGTCGCCTCACGGCCGCGTGGCCACACGTCGTTCTTCCCTCCCCGCCCGGTCAAACCCGGGCGCTGTCTTTACGGTATCGCCTGACTACGACAATCCCGAGCGCGAGCGTCCACGCGCCCAGCACGCCGAGCGCGGCCGGCAGGCTCACCAGCAGCTGGTTCGCGACGACCGGGCGGACCAGCCCGAGGACCCAGTAGGTCGGCATGAGCTGCGCGACGTCGTGCATCCAGGACGGCATGCCCTCCAGCGGGATCCAGAGCCCGCCGAGGAAACCCATGCCGAGGGTGACGATCATGCTGATCGGCTGCATCGACTCCGGCGTGCCGAACTGGCCCAGCAGCAGTCCGAGCAGCACGAGCGGAATGGTGCCGAGGAAAATCCCGAGGAAGACCCGCAGCCAGCCCGCCGGGTCGAGGTGCACGCCCTGGGAGAAGGCGGCGATGACCGGCACCAGGATCAGCGCGGGCAGCCCGGCGAGCATCCCGGACAGCGCTTTGCCGCCGAGGTAGCCCGCGCCGGACAGCGGGGTCAGCCGCAGCTGCCGCTGCCAGCCGCCGGCCCGCTCGATCGCGAGCCGGGCGCCGTTGGTGATGGCCGCGGCGAACGTGCCGAACGTCATCATGTTGACCATGAGCACGCCCGCGACCGCGACGTGGTCCGCCGCGGACGGGTTGGTGAACACCGTGGCCTGCAACAGGAACATGAGGACCGGGAAGGCCACGACGAAGATCAGGAACCGCGGCGAGCGGAACAGCCTGCGGGTTTCGACGACCAGGTAGGCGGGATTCATCGGACTGCTTCTTCCGTTTCGTCGGAGGTCAGGGAAAGGAACGCGCCTTCGAGGCCGACCGCGCCGATCTCGATGTCGTGCACGGCCGGGACCGCGGCGAGCAGGGCGCGCAGGGTGGCGTCGGAGTCCGAACTGGACAGTGCGACGCGGTCGCCGCGCAGTTCGAAGGAGGTGACCGCGGGCAGCGTCGAGACCATCTCGTCGCCAACCCCGGGGGGCAGCACCGCGCGAATCGTGCGGCCGCCGGCGAGGGCGCGGACCTCCGCGACCGACCCGTCGGCGACGATCTCCCCGGCCCGCATCAGCACGACCCGGTCGGCGAATTCCTCGGCCTCCTCGAGATAATGGGTCGCGAACAGCACGGTGCGGCCGGTGTCGGTGAACGAGTACATCGACTTCCAGAACTCGCGCCTGCTGCCGACGTCCATCGCCGCGGTCGGCTCGTCCAGCACCAGCAGATCGGGGTCGGACACCAGCGCGACCGCGAATCGCACGCGCTGCTTCTGGCCGCCGGAAAGCTTGTTGGCCCGCCGGTCGGCGATGTCCTCGACGCCCGCGCGGCGCAGCGCGTCCCGCACCGGCATCGGGCGGCGGTGCAGTTTCGCGACGAGACCGACGGTTTCGCGCACGGTCAGGTCGTCCAGCAGCGTGCCGCCCTGCAGCATCGCGCCGATCATCCCCGCGCGCACCGCGTCGGCGGGCTTGCGGCCGAACACCGAAACGGCGCCCTCGTCGGGTTCGGCGAGCCCCAGAATCATGTCGACGGTGGTCGATTTGCCCGCCCCGTTGGGCCCGAGCAGCGCCACCACTTCCCCCGGCGCGATGGTCAGGTCGACCTTCTCGACCGCGCGCACGTCCCCGTACCTCTTGGCGATCCCGCCCAGCCGGATCGCCGCCCCCGCCGCGATTTCCCGTGTGTTGTCCATGGCTTGAAGCGTGCCGCGCCGGGGCGGCCGGGACGCAGGCCGAGCGTCACGACCCGGCCGTGACAGGTGTCAGGGGTCCCTGGCGCCGAAACGCCGGGCGGCCCTCCCCCGAGGTGCGGGAAAGGGCCGTCCGGAAGGGTTCTCGCGCCGGTCAGCAGCCGAGCAGGCGGCCGGCCAGGTACGACTCGACCTGGTCGATCGAGATCCGCTCCTGGCTCATGCTGTCGCGCTCGCGCACCGTCACCGCGTTGTCCTCGAGCGTGTCGAAGTCGACCGTGACGCAGTACGGCGTGCCGATCTCGTCCTGGCGGCGATAGCGGCGGCCGATCGCCTGGGCGTCGTCGAAGTCGACGTTCCAGTGCTTGCGCAGCCGCGCGGCCAGGTCGCGCGCCTTCGGCGACAGGTCGGCGTTGCGGGACAGCGGCAGCACCGCGGCCTTGAACGGCGCGAGCCGCGGGTCGAGGTGCAGCACGGTGCGCTTGTCGGTGCCGCCCTTGGCGTTCGGCACCTCTTCCTCGTCGTACGCGTCGATCAGGAACGCCATCATCGAACGGCCGACGCCCGCGGCAGGCTCGATCACGAACGGCCGGTAGCGCTGGCCCGAGGCCTGGTCGAAGAACGACAGGTCCACGCCCGAGTGGTTCGAGTGCGTGGTCAGGTCGAAGTCCGTGCGGTTGGCGATGCCTTCCAGCTCGCCCCACTCCTGGCCGGCGTTGAAGGAGAACCGGTACTCGATGTCGACGGTGCGCTTCGCGTAGTGCGAGAGCTTTTCCTTCGGGTGCTCGAAGTGGCGCAGGTTCTCGGCCTTGATGCCCAGGTCCTTGTACCAGTCGGTGCGCGCGTCGATCCAGTACTGGTGCCACTGCTCGTCGTCGCCCGGCTCGACGAAGAACTCCATCTCCATCTGCTCGAACTCGCGCGTGCGGAAGATGAAGTTGCCCGGCGTGATCTCGTTGCGGAAGGACTTGCCGACCTGGCCGATGCCGAACGGCGGCTTCTTGCGCGAGGCCTTCTGCACGTTGAGGAAGTTCACGAAGATGCCCTGCGCGGTCTCCGGCCGGAGGTAGTGCAGGCCTTCCTCGGTCTCGACCGGGCCGAGGTGCGTCTTCAGCATCATGTTGAAGTCGCGCGGCTCGGTGTACTTGCCGCGGGTGCCGCAGTTCGGGCACGGCACCTCGGACAGGTCGTCCTCGGTGGTGGTCTTGCCGGTGCGCGCCTCGAAGTCCTCGGCGAGCTGGTCGGCGCGGAACCGCTTGTGGCAGGACAGGCACTCGATCAGCGGGTCGGTGAACACGTTCACGTGGCCCGAGGCGACCCAGACCTGGCGCGGCAGGATCACCGACGAGTCGATGCCGACCACGTCCTCGCGGCCCTGCACGACGGTCTTCCACCACTGGCGCTTGATGTTCTCCTTCAGCTCCACGCCGAGCGGCCCGTAGTCCCACGCCGACCTGGTGCCGCCGTAGATGTCTCCCGACGGGAAGACGAAGCCACGGTGCTTGCACAGACTGACGACGGTTTCGATTTTGTTGGCGGGCACTCCACGCTCCGGACGCATGCGGGGTCGGTTATCGGAAGGTCTAGCGTATCCGGCCGGGTCCCGGGGCCCCCGCGCAGGTCGCAGGTCACGGACGGGTGACCGGAGAGGCCGTCGCGACCCGGTTGTCGTCGTAGCCCTCCTGGCCGCCCACGTAGTCGCCGCCGCACGTGACGAGCACCAGCCGGTGCGGGCCCTCGGGGTCGAAGAGCTTCGCGGATTCGGCGGCGAGGTCCGATTTGTGGATCGTGCGCACCTCGTCGATCTTGTACTCCCACTGCTTGCCCGCGGCGTCGGAGACGGTGACGACCTGGCCGGGCTTCATCCGCCAGAGTTCCTGGAACGGCCCGGACTTGCCCGCCCAGTTGACGTGCCCGGACAGCAGCGTGACGCCCTGGGCGGCCCCGACGCCGGAGCCCCACCAGGCCGCTTCGGCGAGGCTCTTCGGAATCGGCAGCGCGCCGTCCGCGCCGACCTCCTCGGGGATCAGCTTCGCCTGCCCGCCGCCGGGCAGCTTGACGGTCGCCGGGGTCTGGCCCGGATCCGGCTGGGTGTTGCCGGCTTGACTGCTCCCGGCCTGCCCGGCGGTCTGCCCGGCGGTCTGCGCGGTGCCGGCCGGCTGCTGCGGCTGCGCCGAGTTGTCCTTGCCGGTGAAGAAAATCAGCACCGCGGCGACGATCGCCGCCACTGCTACGACGGCGCCTACGACGATCAGTGCGCCGCGCTTGCGTGCTGGTTGGGTCTGTGTCCCCTGCATCGTGCTCCCCTGGTCCGGAGGTTTCTCCGGGGAGACATGCGACCGAGGGTCGATCGGGTTGCACGGAGTTTCGCCGGGGGTCGTTTCCGGGGAGGGGCCGGTCGCTCGGTGGGGTTGTCGCGCGATTCGGTTCGGCCGGTTCGGTGCGGGCTGTTCAGTCTGGCCGGATCAGTCCGACTGGATCAGTCCAGCCGATCCAGTCCAGCCGATTCAGTCCAGCCGATTCAGTCCGGCCCGTTCAACCCCGCCAGACCAGTCCAGCCGATTCAGCCCAGCCCGTTCAGCCCCGCCGGATCAATCCAGCCGGTTCAGCCCGGCCCGTTCAACCCCGCCGGATCAATCCAGCCGATTCAGCCCAGCCCGTTCAGCCCCGCCGGATCAGTCCGGCCGGGAGACCAGGTCCGCGGTGACGATCCGGTTCTCGTCGTAGCCCTCGGTGCCGCCGACGTAGTCGCCGCCGCAGGTGACCAGGACCAGGCGGTGCGGTCCGGTCTGCGCGAACCAGCCGGGGGCCTGCGCGGGGAGCTGTTCCTTCGGGATCGTCGTCGCGCCGGTGACGCGGTAGAGCCAGCGGCCGCCTGAAGCGTCGACGATGCTGACGTTGTCGCCGGTGCGGACGCGCCACAGGTCGTCGAAGGGACCCTTCGTGCCGGCCCAGTTGACGTGGCCGGACAGCACTGCCGCGCCCTGCTTCGCGCCGAGGCGGGCACCCCACCACGCCGCGTCGCCGAGGCCGCGCGGGATCGGCAGGATGCCGTTCTGGGTGATCTCGGTGCGTTTGAGCCGGGCCTCGGAGCCGTCCGGGAGGCGGATGCTGCCGGGGCGCTGCAGGCCGATCGCCTGGCCGTCCGAGGGCAGTTCGGCGGGCGCGCCGTCCTCGCCCGGCAGCGAGCCGAGCGGCGGGTCGGCGACCGCGACCGGGGCCGGGGCGGGCACCCAGGTCAGGACGATCACGCCGGCCGCGATCGCGAGGACGGCGATCACCGCCGACGCGACCGTCAGCACGGTGCGCGGCACGGCCTACTCGCCGCGGCTGCGGACGACTCGCGCCGCACGGCGCCGGCCGAGGACGATCGCGACGGCTCCGAAGAGCAGCCCGCCGCCGAGCAGGCCGAAGCCGAGCGGCAGGCGCACGTCGTCCGACGGCGCGGCGGCCTGCGGGCCGAGGTAGCCGGCCGGGACCTCGGTGGGCACCGACGGCTGCTGCACGGTGCCCCCGCTGCCCGAGCCGTTGCCGGCCGCGGCGACGAAGTTCTTCGGGATCGAGCAGCTGACGCCGCCGAGCACCACGGTGGTCTGCACGTCGCTCAGCTTGGTGTCCTTGGCGTCGCGGGCGTGCGTGGTGATCTCGACGCGCCAGCCCGCCTGCGCGGTGACGTCGCCGGAGCGCCAGCCGTCCTGCTTGATCAGCTGGTCGAAGGCGGAAACGCGGGACAGGACGAGGTCCGAGGTGGTCTTGCCGGGATCGCTCTGCGGCACGCTCGTGGGCGAGCCCATCCTGAGGCCGGTGACGCTGAGCGTCCCGTTGGCGGGCATCGGGACCTGCTTCAGCGCGTCGTCCTCGCCGCGCACCCAGACGCGGGCGGCGGTAGTGGCGCCGGTGGCCTTGCCGGGGCCGGAGCAGTCGACCGAACTGCGCGCGCCTTCGAGGACCAGCATCGTGTTGTCGAGCGCTTTGAGCTTGCCGCGGCTGTTGTCGCGCAGCGCGTAGTTGGTCTCCGCGACGGCGGTGGGCACGTGAGTGGTCTGCAGCGCGGCGACGACCTGGTGGTCGCGGCTCGCGATGCCCGCCGGATACGGGCTGGCCGAGCGGTCGGCGTACTTGCCGAGGTCGATCTCGTAGTTCGGGCCGAAGGTGGTGCGCTCGCCCTGGTCCTTGGGCACCGCTACCCGGTCCGTGCCGAGCTGCGACTGGCCGGGGGTGAGCGGGGACCGCTGGGTCTCGGTGATCAGCGCGCCGCCGTGCTGCGGGTCGGCGCCGAGGCGGACGGAAGCGACATTGGCGAACGACACCGGCCCGGTCTTCTCGTCGACGGCCTGCCCGGCTTGCCCCTGCGCCGCGGCGGCCGGGGCCAGCACGGGCAGTGCCACCAGGGCCGCCACCGCGGCCTTAGTCACGAAACGAGTCATGTCTCCCCACTGCCCTCCGGCAACCCTCGAGCGGTCCGCCACTGTACGAGACGCGACGAAACGCCCCCGCGACAACCTTGCACCGTCCGCCGCGACTTGCGAAGCCGACAAGCCAAATCTTCACGAACTCACCCCATCGGGTCAATCCGGAACGCCGGTCCCCGCACCCCGGCGATCACCGCGCCCGGGGAAGGGAACACTACGATGGCGGCGAAGGTTATCGGCAATGACATCCGGCTTCGGAAACGCCGTCCCCTGGTCGGCGCTGGCCCCGGGGTGCGGCGGGGCGAAGCGGGGCGGGACGGGAGTGGAGGCAGCGATGAGGTCGGCAGCTTCGAGCGCCCTGTCCGCCGGTTCGGGTGCTGGGCCTCTGGGCGAGGTCGCGGCTAGTTCGGCCGGGGCTGGCTCCGCGGCGGCCGCGAACCTCGCGCTGCCCGAGAACGACACCGCAACCACCGATGCGGGCGCAGCAGGTCCGGCCAGCCCGGGTTCCGCGGCGGCCGGGAACGCTGAGGTATCCGTGTTGAACGACGTTCCCGCCACGGCAAGCTCAGCAGGCGCGGCCGAGGCTTCCGCTGCCGCGCGCGTCGCTCCTGCGGTCGCGGACGAGGCGACCGCGAGGGATCCAGCCGCTCCAGGGCGGGCCGAGGACGGCGAGGCTTCCGCTGCCTCGGGCGACGCCGCCGCCGTCGACGGCGGGCAGGCGGAGCCACCCGCGGATCCGCCGCATCCGGTCGGTGCGGGTTCGGCTGGGCGGTCCGGCGGGTCCGGGCCGGCGGTCGTGCCCCCGGGCGTGCTCTCCGACGCGGGCGAACTGCTCCGGGCGCTGGCCGCTCCGGTGCGGATCGCTATCGTGCTCCAGTTGCGGGAGGCGGACCGGTGCGTGCACGAACTCGTGGACGAACTCGACGTCGCCCAGCCGTTGATCAGCCAGCACCTCCGCGTTCTCAAGACCGCGGGCGTGGTCCAGGGCGAGCGGCGCGGACGCGAGGTCGTCTATCGGCTGGTGGACGACCACTTGGCGCACATCGTCGTCGACGCGGTCGCCCACGTGCAGGAAGGGAAGTGACGATGTCCTCGGTCCCCAAACCGGCCCCGGTGCCCGGCCGGCGGTCCACGAAGCAGCGTGCGGCGGTGGTCGACCTGCTCAGCACCGTCGACGACTTCCGCTCGGCCCAGGAGCTGCACGACGAACTCCGCAAACGCGGCGACGGCATCGGCCTGACCACCGTCTACCGGACGCTGCAGTCGCTCTCCGAGGCGGGCGAGATCGACGTGCTGCGCACCGACTCCGGCGAGGCCATCTACCGCCGCTGCTCGTCGCACCACCACCATCACCTCGTGTGCCGCGTGTGCGGCCGCACGGTGGAGGTCGAGGGTCCCGCGGTGGAGCGCTGGGCGGAGAAAATCGCGGCGGACCACGGGTTCACCGACATCAGCCACACCGTGGAGATCACCGGCACCTGCGCCGAGCACGCGAGCTGACCCCTCGTCCGGGTTCCGGCTTGCTCTGTGCGGGCCCGACGCTGTGGCTTGCGGCCATGCAGGGTGCTGAGCCTTGCGGCGGCGAGGCCTCTCCGTGGCTCGCCGGAGACGCACCCTGGGCTGGCACGCCATCGGTTTCGCCGGGAACCGCTGCGCTGGCCGGAGCACCGAGTGCGCAAGGTGCACTGAGCCCTTCGACGGCCTCCTTCGCAACTCGCCGGTGGCTCTCCCCCGGTTTGTCGGCACGCCATCCGCATCGGCAAGGCCAGGCGAACGCTGCCGAATCCACCTCGGAGTCCTCGATGGACCCTGCACCTGGCCGAACCGCTGCCGTTCGCCAGTCGACCGGCGAACCGTCCGCTTCGACGTGGCCGGGCGAAGGCCACGCGCCGGTTCGGGCCTCCCCAGGCTGACCGAGTCCCGGGCGGGGCCGGTTCGGTGGCCGACTGCCGAGCCATGTGCGGGCTGCTCCGCGAGGGGACCGGCACGGTCGAGCGGGCGAACTGGCTCGGTTCAGCTGGGCCGCCGTTGGGAACAAGGCCGTGTTCACCAGGACCCGCGCTGGAGGCGGCGGAGCACGCAGGTCTGTTGGGGACGTAAGCCGACTCGGTATCCGGCGGCGGAACCGTTCCGGGGCTGGCCGGAGATGAAGGGTTCGCCAGGGGCGCGCTTTGGGCAAGCGGAGCCGCTGCGAGGCCTTCGGGCCGCAGGTTTCGCAACTCTGAGCAACTCGGACTGATCGCGGTCAGGGTTCGGTCGCGGGCCTGTTCAAGCGGCGGGCTTGAGCGAGCACGGCGAAGCGGAACCGCTGCGAGAGTCAGTCGACGGAACTCAGGTGCACCGGGCGGGTGAAGGCGGCGGTCCGCGTTCCGAGACGGTCCCGGCGGGCGAGTCGGCGGCGGCGTGCCTTTCAGTATTCATACGGATCCTTCGGTGTGGTGATCCGTTCGACGGTCACCGGGACTAGGTCCGGCGTGTAGCTGTTGGCCTCGGTCGCGGTGCCCGGGACGATCTGGCCTGCGACGCGCAGCCAGGTGTCGCTCGGGAAACGGTCAGCAGCACCGCCTTTGAGGTGCACCGTGACCGGGGCCGCGTCGGCGGCGCAGCAGCTGATCACCAAGCGGGCCAACAAAGTTTGGCCTCCGGTGTGGACTACGAAGCCGGAGAGCTCGACGGTGCGGCCGTTCAGGGTTCCGTTGGCATCCCAGCCCGCGCGCGTGACGACCTCGTTCATCGCCATCGGGACTACTGCTCCGGCGGGGAGCGGCGGGAACGCTGCTGCCGACGTTGTTGCGGCACTGGCGGGCAGGCGTGCTTCGGTGCGGGTGACCGAATCCGCGCCGAGTGCGGGCGGGGCTACCAGGAAGACCGCCAGCACCGGGACCACCAGCAGCCAGGCTGAGCGCGCGGGGTGATGGTGGTGGCCGTGCGCGTCTGGATGTCCGGGGTCGGGAGCGGCTTTTGCAGCGGCGCGCGCGGTTGCGATGTCGCGGATGATGGCTGTCGCGCCTAGCAGCAGCATCACCGCGCCGCCGGCGATGATCCAGGGTTGCTGGGCTGGTTTTACGTAGCGCAGGTAGTCGCCGTTGAGTGCGATCTTCACGAGAGCGCCGCCTAGGAGGATCAGCAGCACGTTTTGGGTTTCGCGCCTCATTGGACACCTCCGAGGAAAATCACGCCCGCTACGGAGCCGCAGGCGATCGCTACTACGAAGGTGACTGGAGCGAATCGCGCGGCGAAGGAACGGCCGAATGTGCCGGTCTGCAGGGCGAAAAGCTTGACGTCGACGGCTGGGCCGACCACCAGGAATACCAGTTTCGGCAGCAAGGGCACGGCGGTGAGGGAAGCGGCGACGAACGCGTCGGCTTCGCTGCACAGCGCGAGGACTACGGCCAGGACCGCCATCACCACTACGCCGACGATGATCTGTCCGGACAACACTTCGAACCACTTCGCGGGCACGAGAACGTTGAGCGAAGCGGAAATCAGCGCACCGAGGACCAGGAATCCGCCGGCCTCCACGAGATCGGTGCGGGCGGTTTCGGCGAATACGCGCCATCGGTGTCCCGGCTGGACGTCGGGCAACCGGCGGAGCGCGCGCTCGGTAATCCAGGAGAGTTTGCCCCAGCGGGCCCAGATCCAGCCCATCGCCATCGCGGTGGCGAGCGAGCCGGCGAACCGGGCGAACACCATTTCCGGACGGCCCGGGAACGCGACCGCGGTGGCCACCAGCACGACCGGGTTCACCGCGGGCGCGGCGAGCAGGAAGGTGAGCGCGGCGGCGGGCGCGACGCCCTGGCCGATCAACCGCCGTGCCACGGGGACCGACGCACATTCGCAGCCGGGCAGCGCGACTCCGGCCAGCCCGGCGACGCCGACCGCGGCCGGCGCTTTCTTCGGCAGCACCCGTTCCAGCGCGCGGGCGGGCACGAAGGCGGCGATCGCACCGCTTATCAGCACGCCGAGCACGAGGAACGGCAGCGCCTGCACGCACACCGCGACGAACACGGTGGATCCGGTGCGCAGCGCGGGCACGTCGAAGAGGTCCTGGAGCTTGCTCTGCGCGAGGACGGCGACCAGCAGCACGGCACACAGGATCTCGATGGAGCTGATCCGGAACCGCCGCGTGCGGGGACGCTCCTCGGCGGCGTTGTTGGAAAGGGTTTCCACGAAGGCGATGATGCCAGCCGGGTCCGACAGAACCCAGCCGCCGGTGTCGCGAGGGGACCCCTCGTGCCGGTTTTGCGGGAATGTCACCCGATTGGGAGGGAGGAAGGGGCGGAATCGGGCGGGCATGGGGGCGCGAGGTGGGTTGGTTGGGCGGAGGAGGGTGGCGGCGGGCCAGGGAACCGGGCTGAGTCGGGCGGGGGATCTGGCGCGAGCAAACCGGGCCGGTGACGGGGGGCCGCGGCGAGGGGAGGCGGCGAACCGGAAAGGCGAGGTGGGTGCTGAGCGGGAATAGCCGCTGGGAGCGGTGAAGCCAGCGACGAGGGGCTCGCGGTGAAGCAGGCGGCGGACCAGAAAGACGAGTGTGCCTCGACCAGACGCATCCACCGCGAGCGGCAGAACCGGCGACGAGCGATCCGCGACGGAACGCGGCGAACCAGAAAACGGAGCGCACTCCCAGCGGGAACAACTACCGGGAGTAGCAAAGCCAGCAGCAAGCCATCCGCAGCCAAACGGGCAGCAAACTAGAAAGACGGGCGCGCCGCGAGCAGAGGGCATCGACCGGAGCGGCAGAACCGGCAACGAGCGATCCGTGGCGAAGCGGGCGGCGAACCAGGAACTGCCGCGCACACCGAACAGGAACAACCGCCGGGAGCGGCACAGCCAGCAACAGGAGATCCGATGCCAAGCCAGAAAGATGCGCACCCGGAACTGGGGCATCCATCGTGAACGGCAGAACCGGCAACGAGTGATCCGCGACGGAAACGAGGCGCACACCGAACAGCCGCACCGGCAAGAGTTCCGTAGCGAAACAAGCAGCCGGAAACACAAGCAGGGCCCGGCCGGAGAACAGCGAAGCCAGCAGCAGGACGTACGAAGCCAAACAGCAGGCACCGCAGCCTAAGCGAGCAGCGGACCCGCTCAGCATCGGAAAGTCAGCGAATCCCGGAAGGGATCGGCGGCTAAGTCACGAAGGTCCGATCCCCTAGGAAGCAGCCCAACAACGAACAACTCAGCCAGCACCAGGCAGGCTCAAGCCTCCACACCAGGCAACTCAGCCCGCAGCTGCGAAGCAGTGGATACCACCAGCATCAGCAACGTCCCCAGCGGCGAAGGGTCCATCCCCTCCGCCGGGAAGGCGTACCTCAGTGTCACGTCCATTCCGCGGTCCGTGTGGCCGACGCCCAGCGTTCCGAACAAACCCTGCCCTGCTCGTTCGGCGACCGCGACTGCCAGGGCCGGGTCGTCGGGGAGGTCCCAGGCCACTACGCAGGTCAGGCTGAGCACCGTCAGGCCGTCGGCGAGGCGGGTTGCCTGGACGACGCACGGGACGTCCGCGTGGGAGAACGTGATCGCGCCGTCGTCGTCGACGTGGACTTCCAGGTAGCGTTCCAGCGCTTCGCGGGCGCGGGCGAGCAGTGCGCCGGTCTCGGCGGCTTCCGCGGTGCTCATTTCGTGCTCCCTGCCTGGTCCACCGCGCCGCCGAACCGGCGGTCGCGCTTGGCGAAGTCGAGGCACGCCTGCCACAGGTGCGTCCGGTCGAAGTCCGGGAACAGCGTGTCCTGGTACACCATCTCGGCGTAAGCCGACTGCCACAGCAGGAAGTTCGACGTCCGCTGTTCGCCGGACGGCCGGAGGAACAGGTCCACGTCCGGCATTTCCGGCTGGTACAGGTACTTCGCGACGGTGCGCTCGTCGATCTTGTCCGGATTGATCTTCCCGGCCGCGACGTCCTGGCCGATCCGGCGCATCGCGTCGCCCAGTTCGGCGCGGCCGCCGTAGTTGACGCACATCGTCATGTTGAGCTTCGTGTTGTTCTTCGTTTTCTCTTCCGCGATCTGCAGTTCCTTGATCACGCTCGCCCACAGCTTCGGCCGCCGCCCGGCCCAGCGGATGCGCACGCCGATCGAGCCGAGGTAGTCGACCTGGCGGCGGATCGTGTCGCGGTTGAAGCCCATGAGGAACCGGACTTCCTCGGGGCTGCGCTTCCAGTTCTCCGTCGAGAACGCGTACACCGAAAGCCATTTCACGCCGATTTCGACCGCGCCGCTCGCGACGTCGATCATCACGGCCTCGCCGCGTTTGTGGCCCTCGATCCGCGGCAGGCCGCGCTGGTTGGCCCAGCGGCCGTTGCCGTCCATGACGAGCGCGACGTGCTTCGGCACCAGGTCCGGCGGGATCTCCGGCGGTTTCGCGCCCGAGGGATGCGGGTCCGGCGCCCGCAGCTCGTACCCGGTCGAGCGGGTCTCCCGTCCCCTGCGCAGCACTCGCGGCCTCCTGAAGAATGGATTTCCTACCCGGCCGACCCTACTGGGCCTCCCCCGGCGGCCTCCCGGGCACGCCGCTCCACGAGCGGAAGCGACCGCAGCTGCCGTTCCAGATGCCACTGCAGATGCGCCGCGACCAGGCCGGACGCGTCCCGGCGGGTGATCCCCGGCGCCGATTCCGCGACCGCCCACTCCCCCTGCAGCAGCGCGTCCAGCAGGGTCAGCACCTCCGGCGCGGGATGCACCGAGCCGGCGATGCGGCAGTCCGGGCACATCGAGCCGCCCGCGGCGACGTTGAACGCGGCGTGCGGGCCGGGCAGGCCGCAGCGGGCGCATTCGGTGATCGCCGGGGCCCAGCCTGCGTAGGCCATGGCCCGGAGGAAGAACGCGTCGAGCACCAGCGACGCGTCCCGCTGTCCGCCGGCCAGCGCCCGCAGCGCGCCCACGACCAGCAGGTACAGCTTCAGGACCGGTTCGCCCTCTTCGGCCGAGAGCCGGTCCGCGGTTTCCGCGATCGCCGACGCCGCGGTGTAGCGCTGGTAGTCGGCCACCAGCGGCAGGGCGAACGCGTCGACGGTCTCGACCTGGGTGATGACGTCGAGCGACCGGCCGGGATAGAACTGCACGTCCACGTGCCCGAACGGCTCCAGCCGCGCCCCGAACCGCGACGACGTGCGCCGCACGCCCTTCGCGACGGCCCGGACCTTGCCGTGCCGCCTCGTGAGCAGGGTGACGATCCGGTCGGCCTCGCCCAGCTTGTGCGTGCGCAGCACCACCCCGGTGTCGCGGTAGAGGTTCACCACCCCGACATCGTCGCACTTGCCCGTCGATGCCGGGGCGGGACACCCTGGTTCAGCAGTAGCTGCCGGTGCAGTAGTAGCTGTGCACCTCGGACGCGGCCGCGAGGCTGACGATGAACACGATGATCCCGATGACCCAGCCGAGCGCCCCGAGGATGGTGGCGATGAGGCACAGCGTCTTCGTCGTCTGCGACGCCTGCTGGGCCATCGCGTAGTTGCCCTGCATCTTGTACGACTGGACCTCGTTCGACTTCATGATCGCGAAGATCGCGAGGATCCACATCAGGAAGATGCAGCCGATCGCCCAGCCCTTGTAGTCCTTGATGGAGTTCAGGTCGCCGCCGGGCGCGCCGCCGAAGGCGGGCTGGCCGTACGGAGCGGGCTGGCCGTAGGGCTGCTGCGGGTACGGCTGCGCCGGCGTCGCACCGGACTGCGGGTACGGCTGCTGGCCGTAGGGCTGCTGCGGCTGGCCGCCGTAGGGCTGCTGGGGCTGGCCGTAGGGATTGGTCATCTGGGTTCCCCCGAGTTCCTCGTACTTACCGTGATCCGGTGCGGATCAGGACTGGGCCGGACCGGACTTCGGCGTTTCCGGCGTGATCATCTGCGTCGCTTCCGGCTCGCCGGCCGGCTGCACGACCTGGGTGCGCTCGGCGTGGCCGGACGCTTCGGACGGTGGCGGGGGCGCGGGCGGGCGCACGACCTGGGTCGGCTCCGGCTCGTCGAACGGCGCGGGGCCCGGCTGCGGCTGGTTCGGCTGGCCGAATGCCTGCTGCGGCGGCGTTCCGGGGACCGGCGGCTGGCCGAATCCCGGCTGCGGGGCCGCGAATCCCTGCGGCGCGGCGGGAAATCCGGCGTTCGGCGACGGCTGCCCGGGGAATCCGCCCGGGACGGGCTGGCCGAATCCCGGCTGCGGCGCGAGGCCCGGCTGGCCGAACCCGCCGGGCTGAGCGGGCTGGCCCCATCCGCCGGGCTGGCCGGGAAATCCGGCTGCCGGACCCGGCTGGCCGAACCCGCCCGGTTGCCCGGGGAATCCGCCCGGCTGCCCGAAACCGCCGGGCTGGGCGAACCCGCCGCCCGGCGCGGCGGCGGGCTCGGCGGGCACCACGACGGTGCCGAGGATCTTGTCCGAGAACGTCTGCGCCTTGTCGTCCCACAGCGGCCACAGGAAACCGAGCGCGAAGGCCATGCTGTCGAGCGCGTGCGCGAGGTCTCGGACGAACGCCATGCCGGCCCCGATCGGCTCGCCGGTGGCTTCGCTGACGAGCTTGAGGCCGACGATCCGCTTGCCCAGCGACTGGCCGGTGTTGCCGCCGTTGATCCAGCGGTTGAAAACCGTCCAGGCGAGAGTGCCGAGAACCGCGAGGAGATAGACGATCGTGCCCGCGGCGCCGGAGACCAGCGACACGAGCACGGCGAGCAGAAGCCCGGCGAGCAAAGGGGCGAAGTCGATGAGGTAGGCCCCGGCGCGCTGGCCCCAGTCCGCGTAGACCCGGGCGGGACCGTACGGCTGGGGGTATCCCGGCGGCGCGCCGAACGACGGTCCGCCTGGGGGCGGGCCGCCGGGCTGGCCGTAGGGATAGGTCATCGGGTGTCCCCCTCGTCGCGCATGCTGGGCCTGGCCGGGTCCGCCGCGGACACGCCAGTGCGCGGGAGCGTACCTCGTCCGGCGAGGCGGGGACGAGCAGGTGTCCGCATCGGGCCACGCGTTCGACGCGACGGCCCGCGGACCGGTTCCGGCGACGGCGAAAACGCGGCCAGCTCAGACGGACAGGCCGGTGAACGGCGCGAACGGAAGGTTGCGCGCCGCGAACCACAAGACGAACACGACCGCGACGACGTGCGGCGTCCAGCGCCAGTGCAGCCACGACCGCATCGCCCGGCCGCGCAGCCGTCCGAGCGTCCACGCGAGACCGCTCCACGCGAAGAGCGCGGCGAACACCAGAGCCACCGCGTTGTAGTGCAGTGCCGCGGGAAAATCGCCGTGCAGCACGCTGTAGGCCATCCGGAGCCCGCCGCAGCCGGGGCAGTCGATCCCGAAAAGCAGCTTCGTCGGGCACACCGGGAGCCAGCCGCCGGGGGTGGTCGGATCGCCGAGCCACACCGCGACGCACGCGAGGCCGATTCCGCCCGCCGCGGCCGCCGGGCCGGCGAGAGCCCTTGCCACCGCACGGGTTCCGCGCGCCGGCTGTCCGGTGTAGACGGTGCTCAGTGCCACCAAAGCACTCTTCCGGCGACCGCCACCACGATGAGCGCGACGATCACGTACAGCCCGATCAGGATGGCGACGCTGAGCGCCGACCACATCGCCCACTTGCGCGCCTCGTCCGCCGCGCGGTGCGCTTCGGCCGCGTATCCCTGGTACCACAACGTGTTCACCTGGCTGGCCTTGACGATCGCGACGATCCCCAGCGGCAGGCAGCAGAACACCGTCGCCAGGATCGCCCACACCAGGTTGCTGTCCGGCGGCGGCGGGTACTGCGGCGGGTAGCCGTACGACGGAGGGTACGGGCCCTGCGGCGGATACGGGCCGGTCATGCGGTCCCCCTGGACAAATCGGGTGCGGTCCGGCCTGACGCTACCCGCCCGCGCCGCCGGGCACGATCACAACCGGTCAAAAACCCAGCCGGCGCAGCTGCTTCGGGTCCCGCTGCCAGTCCTTGGCGACCTTGATGTGCAGGTCGAGATAGACCTTCGTGCCCAGCAGCCGTTCGATGTGCTTGCGCGCGGTCGCGCCGACTTCGCGCAGCCGTTCGCCCTTGTGCCCGAGGATGATCCCCTTCTGGCTGGGGCGTTCCACGTACAGCAGCGCGTGGATGTCGATGAGGTCGTCGCGGTCCTCGCGCGGGAGCATTTCCTCGACGGTCACCGCGATCGAGTGCGGCAGTTCGTCGCGGACGCCTTCGAGCGCGGCTTCGCGGATCAGCTCGGCGACGAGGGTCTGCTCGGGCTCGTCGGTGAGCTCGCCGCCCGGGTACAGCTGCGGTCCCTCGGGCAGCCGCTGCACCAGCAGGTCGGCGACTGTCTGCACCTGGAAACCGTCCACCGCGGACACTGGCACGAGGTCGGCGAACTCCATCACCTCTTGCAGCGCGACCAGCTGCTCGGCGACCTGCTCCGGCTTCACCAGGTCGGTCTTGGTGACGACGCCGATCACCGGGGTGCGGCGGGCGATCTTCTTCAGCTCGGCGGCGATGAACCGGTCGCCGGGGCCGATTTTCTCGTTGGCGGGCACGCAGAACCCGACGACGTCCACTTCGGACCAGGTCTCGTGCACGACGTCGTTGAGCCGCTGGCCGAGCAGCGTGCGCGGCCGGTGCAGGCCGGGTGTGTCGATGATCACCAGCTGCGCGTCGTCGCGGTGCACGATGCCGCGGATGGCGTGCCGGGTGGTCTGCGGTTTGCTGGAGGTGATCGCGACCTTCGTGCCAACGAGCGCGTTCGTCAGCGTCGATTTGCCCGCGTTGGGGCGGCCGACGAAGCAAGCGAAACCGGAACGGTGCGGTTCGGTCACGGCCGCAGCACCTCGACCACGGCACCGGACGGGTCGGCGCGGACGATCGGCGCCAGCTTCGCCACGTCGCGGACCGCGTGCACGGACGCCTCGGCGACCAGCGCGTCCGCGGTGACCACGGCGGCGGCTTCCAGTCCTTCGGCACCGCTGGACAGCGCGGCGGCGACGGCCGCTTGCAGCGCGGTGAGCTTGAACGACGGCTGGTCGACCGTGGTCGCGGCGTAGGTGCGGCCGTCGGTGTCGCGGACCGCGGCGCCTTCGTCCGCGCCGGTGCGGGCGCGGGCCGAACGGGCCAGCGTGACCAGCTTCTGGTCCTCGGCGTCGAGGTCAGGCATGTTCGACTCTCCTGTCGTGCTCTTCGGGCTGGGGCGGGCGGGTGCGCGGGCGCGCCGACGACGGCCGGACGACCACGGACGTGATGCGCATCCGGCCGCGGCGGTCCTTGCCCCCTTCGGCGAACAGCCGAAGACCGGCGACCTCGGCTTCGGCCCCCGGCAGCGGGACCCTACCCAGTCGCTCGGCGAGCAGCCCGCCGACGGTCTCCACGTCGTGGTCTTCGAGGTCGATGCCGAACAGTTCGCCGAGGTCGTCGACGCCGAGCCGGGACGACACGCGGACCGAACCGTCCTCGAGCTCCTCGACCTCGGGGCGTTCGTCGGCGTCGGATTCGTCGGTGATCTCGCCGACGATCTCCTCGAGGATGTCCTCGATGGTGAGCAGGCCGGCGGTGCCGCCGTACTCGTCCACGGCGATCGCCATGTGGTTGTGCGTGCGCTGCATTTCCTTGAGCAGCTCGTCGAGGCGTTTGGAGTCGGGCACGAAGCTCGCCGGGTTCATCACCGCGCCGACGACCGTGCTCGGCCCGTCCGGGCCCATGTACTCGGGCATCAGGTCCTTGATGTTGACCACGCCGACGATGTCGTCCACCGAATCGTCGATCACCGGGACGCGGGTGAAACCGGTGCGCAGCGCGAGCGCGAGGGCCTGGCGCACGGTTTTGGTGCGTTCGATCCACACGATTTCGGTGCGCGGCACCATGACCTCGCGGGCGACGGTGTCGCCGAGTTCGAACACCGAGTGGATCATCTCGCGTTCGGAGTCCTCGACGACGCCGCGTTCCTGGGCGAGGTCGACCAGTTCGCGCAGTTCGACCTCGGAGGTGAACGGGCCTTCGCGGAAGCCGCGGCCGGGGGTGATCGCGTTGCCGAGCACGATCAGCAGCCGCGACAGCGGGCCGAGGACGGTGCCGAGGGCGCGGACCGGTCCGGCGACGATCGTGCCGACGCGGTACGGGTGCTGGCGGCCGATGGTGCGCGGGCCGACGCCGATGAGGACGTAGCTGACCACGACCATGACGACCGCGGACACCAGGATGGCGAGCCACAGCCGGTCGAACCAGGCGACGAAGGACACGGTGACCAGCACCGTGGCGGTGAGTTCGCAGGCGAGCCGCAGCAGGAGCAGCAGGTTGATGTGCCTGCGGCGTTCGGCGACGACCGCGGCGAGCTGGCGGGCGCCGACGCGGCCGTTGCGGACGAGGCCGTCGACGCGGGCTTGCGACACCGTGCCGACCGCGGCGTCCGCGGCCGCGAACACGCCCGCGAGCAGCACCAGCGTCACCGCGATGACGACCTGCGCCGGGGGGTTTCCCATCGTCGGAGCCTAGGGCGTTTCCCCGGGCCGCGGCGCGTCCAGCCCGGCGATGCCGAGGACGCGGTCGTCGACGTCGCGTTGCGCGTCGCGGGCCTGGTGCGCGGCGACCGCGGCCTGGAATTCGCCGAGGATCCGCTTCTGCAGCCCGAACATCTCGCGTTCCTCGGCGGGTTCGGCGTGGTCGTAGCCGAGCAGGTGCAGGCAGCCGTGGACGGTGAGCAGGTGCAGTTCGTCGATCAGCCGGTGGCCCGCGGTTTTCGCCTGGTCTTTCGCGAAGGCCGGGCAGAGCACGATGTCGCCGAGCAGCGCCGGGGACGCGTCGGGCGCGTCGGGGCGGCGGGAGGAGTCGAACTCGTCCATCGGGAAGGCCATCACGTCGGTGGGCCCGGGCAGGTCCATCCAGCGTTCGTGGAGGTCTTCCATCACCTCGAGGGTGACGCACAGGATGGACAGCTCGGCGAGCGGGCTGACCTCCATTTTCTCGAGCGTGTAGCGCGCGGCGGAGACGATGGACGCCTCGTCGACGTCGACGCCGGATTCGTTGGCGATCTCGATGCTCATCGGCGGGTGCCTTTCCAGCCGCCGGCCTGCTGCTCTTGCGCGTCCTGCACGGCCTGCCACTTCTCGTACGCGTCGACGATGTCGCCGACCAGTTTGTGCCGGACCACGTCCTGGCTGGTGAGCTCGGCGAAGTGCAGGTCCTCGACGCCGCCGAGGATGTCGCGCACGACGCGGAGCCCGCTGCGCTGCCCGCCGGGGAGGTCGATCTGGGTGATGTCGCCGGTGACGACGATCTTCGCGCCGAACCCGAGGCGGGTGAGGAACATCTTCATCTGCTCGGGCGTGGTGTTCTGGGCCTCGTCGAGAATGATGAAGGCGTCGTTCAGCGTTCGGCCGCGCATGTAGGCCAGCGGTGCGATTTCGATCGTCCCCGCCTGCATGAGCCGCGGAATCGACTCCGGTTCGACCATGTCGTGCAGCGCGTCGTAGAGCGGCCGCAGGTACGGGTCGATCTTCTCGTTCAAGGTGCCCGGCAGGTATCCGAGCCGCTCGCCCGCCTCGACCGCCGGACGCGTCAGCACGATCCGCGTGACCTGCTTGGCCTGCAACGCCTGCACGGCCTTGGCCATCGCGAGGTACGTCTTGCCGGTGCCCGCGGGCCCGATGCCGAAGACGATCGTGTGCTTGTCGATCGCGTCCACGTACCGCTTCTGGTTCAGCGTCTTGGGCCGGATGGTCTTGCCGCGCCGCGACACGATGTTGAGGCTCAGCACTTCCGCGGGCGAGCCGTCGCCGCTGGACAGCATTCCCACCGTGCGCCGCACCGTGTCCGGTCCGACCTGCTGTCCGCCGCCGGCGAGCTGCACCAGTTCGGTGAACACCCGCTCCGCGAACGCCACGTCCGCCGGGGTGCCGGTCAGCGTGACCTCGTTGCCGCGCACGTGCACGTCGGCAGCGAGCAGCTCCTCGGCCACCCGCAAGTTCTCGTCCCGGGACCCCAGCAGGCTCAGCTGAGCCGCCTCCGGGATCGGGAATCGAACCTGTGCCTCGGCCGACACCCGATTGTCGCCTCGGGCGGCTCCGCCCGTCTCAGTTCCGGCCACGTGGCCTCGGTCCTGCTTTCTGCGCACTTCGCAAGTCGACGTACAGGGACCCTTGAATGCTACTTGCCCTGCTCCCTGCCCCGCAGCCCGGTTTCAGTGCACTCCGGCCTGCGGCCGCCCGAACATCCCGAGCTGCTCGCCGCCGAGGACGTGGGCGTGCACGTGAAACACCGTCTGCCCGGCGTCGGCATCGGTGTTGAACACCACCCGGTACCCGCTCTCCGCGATCCCCTCGAGCTCAGCGACCTTCCGCGCAGCCACCAACACCCGACTCAACAACTGCGGATCCCCCTCCGCCAGCTCCCCCACGTTCCGATACCTCTTCCGCGGCACCACCAGCACATGCACCCGAGCCTGCGGATTGATGTCCCGGAACGCGAACGTGGCGTCGTCCTGATACACCACGTCCGCCGGAATCTCCCCAGCAATAATCCGCTCGAACAACGTCTCCGCCGCACCCGCATCGCTCATGACAACACCCTACAAAGGGCAACCACCCCCACCACACCCAACAACCCCGCGCACCAACGCAACCACCGAACGACACGCACCCGACGCGCGCACCCAAGGCAACCAACGAACGACACGCAACCACCGCACCGTGGGGGTCCGGGGGGCTCGGCCCCCCGGGAGTAATGGCGGAACCAGCGGGGGCGAAGTATCGCGCCAGCGATACGAAGACGCCGCGGCGCGGTGGAGCCTGGGGGTCGCTCCACCGCCGCCGCGGCTCCGCCGGACCGAGGGGGGAGGTGCCCGGCGGGGCATGGGTTCGCGTACTCAAGGGTAATGCCCGCCCGCGGGCGGGCTGAAACCCTTGTGTTCGCACGTTGCGAAGCAGAGTAGCTGGCGGGGGTGCGGCGCGCCATCACCTGGTGCGGATGTTTAGGGGTTCTGCCGGGTTTTGCGGGTTTCCGGCGGTCAGTGCCAGCGGCCGGTGAGGACGCCCAGTGCGCCTAGTGCAACGGCGGCCGCCGTGGAGGTGCGCAGCACGGTCGGGCCGAGGCGGACCGTGGTGGCTCCGGCGTCTTCGAGGAGCGCGAGTTCCTCGTCGGTGATGCCGCCTTCGGGGCCGACGACGAGGAGGATGTCGCCGCCGTCGGGGAGGTCGAGGTCGGCGAGTTTGCTGGTGACGCCGGATTCGAGGACGAGCGTCGCGGACATCGTGGCGGCGAGGTGCGCGAGTTCGCGCGTGCCGACGGGTTCGGCGACGGCGGGCACGTGGGCGCGGCGGGCTTGTTTCGCGGCCGAGCGGGCGGTGGCGCGCCAGCGGGCGAGGGCTTTTTCGCCGCGGGGCCCGTCGTCCCAGCGGGCGACGCTGCGGGCGGCGCGCCAGGGCACGATCGCGTCCGCGCCGGCTTCGGTGGCGAGTTCGACGGCCAGTTCGCCGCGGTCGCCTTTGGCGAGCGCCTGGGCGACGTGCACGCGCAGCGCGGGCGGTTCTTCGTGCCAGCGCTCGAGAACGGTCAGGGCGACCGAGGCCGCCCGGCCCGTTTCGACGGCGTCCACGGCGCAGCGGGCCATCGCGCCGGCGCCGTCGGAGAGCACGAGCTGCTCCCCCACGCGCAGCCGGCGCACGGTGGCCGCGTGCCGGGCTTCCTCGCCGTCGAGCAGCGCCCGGCCTTCGGCGGGCACCTCGGAGGCGAGGAAGACCGGCAGTGTGGTTTCCGGCACAGTCAGCGGTTCTTCGCGCGCAGCTTGGAGAACAGGCCGCCGTGCTTGCTGCCGTTGGCGGCGAGCGTCGGGACTTCTTCGCCGCGCTGCTGGGCCAGGTCGACGAGCAGGTCGCGCTGGGCCTCGTCGAGTTTGGTCGGCACCACGACGTCGATGTGCACGTGCAGGTCGCCGCGGCCGTCGACGCGGCCGGACGAGCGCAGCCGCGGCATGCCCTTGCCGGTGAGCACCAGTTCGGTGTTGGGCTGGGTGCCGGGTTCGATGTCGAGTTCGTAGTCGCCGTCGACCAGGGTGGCGATCGGGACGGTCGCGCCGAGCGCCGCGGTGGTCATCGGGATGCGGAAGTTGCAGTGCAGGTCGTTGCCCTCGCGGACGAACACCTCGTGCGGGGCCTCGTCGATCTCGACGTAGAGGTCGCCCGCCGGGCCGCCGCCGGGGCCGACCTCGCCCTGTCCGGACAGCCGGATCCGCATGCCGTCGCCGACGCCGGGCGGGATCTTCGCGGTGACGCCGCGCCGCGACCGGATCCGGCCGTCGCCGCCGCACTGGCGGCACGGGTCGGGGATGACCTCGCCGAAGCCGCGGCACACCGGGCACGGCCGGGCGGTGACGACCTGGCCGAGGAACGACCGCTGCACGGACTGGACCTCGCCGGCCCCGCCGCAGGTGTCGCAGGTCTTGGTGCTCGTGCCCTCGGCGGTGCCCGCGCCGCGGCACAGGTCGCAGACGATCGCGGTGTCGACGGTGATCTCGCGGTCGACGCCGGTCGCGCACTCCTCGAGGGTGAGGCCGAGCCGGATCAGCGCGTCGGAGCCGGGCTGCACGCGGCTGCGCGGCCCGCGGCCCCGTCCGCCGCCCCCGCCCGCGGCGCCGAAGAAGGCGTCCATGATGTCGCCGAGCCCGCCGAAGCCGGCGAACGGGTCGCCGCCCCCGCCGCCGCGGCCGCCGGGGTCCATCGGGTCGCCGCCGAGGTCGACGATCTTGCGCTTCTGCGGATCGGAGAGCACCTCGTACGCGGTGGTCACCTCGCCGAAGCGGTGCTGGGCGTCCTCCGACGGGTTCACGTCGGGGTGCAGCTCGCGGGCCAGCTTGCGGTACGCGCGCTTGATCTCCTGATCGCTCGCGTTCTTGGCCACCCCGAGGATCCCGTAGTAGTCCCTCGCCACGTTGCTCTGCCTTCTCCTTCGTTTCCGCCCCCGCCGCCGGTCAGCGGCCGGACAGGATCTGCCCCACGTAGTTGGCGACCGCGCGGACCGCCGCGATCGTGCCGGGATAGTCCATCCTGGTCGGCCCGACGACGCCCATGCCCCCGAGCAGCATGTCGTCCCGGCCGTAGCCGATCGACACGACCGAGGTGCTGCGCATCTGCTCGTCCTCATTTTCCTCGCCGATGAGCACGGTGACCGCACCGGGGTTGCGGGCCGCGGCGAGCAGCTTCAGCACCACCACCTGTTCCTCGAGCGCTTCGAGCACCTGGCGCAGCGACCCGGGGAAGTCCGCGACGTTGCGGGTGAGGTTCCCGGTGCCGCCGAGCACGATCCGCTCCTCCGGGTGCTCGACCAGCGATTCGACCAGTGTGGTGCAGATCCGGGTGAGGTGGTCGCGCAGGTCCGGCGGGGCGGCTTCGGGCAGCTCGGCCACGTTCGCCGCGGCGTCGGACAGCCGCCGCCCGGCGAGCGCGCCGTTGAGCACGGTGCGCAGCCGCAGCACGGTCTCCTCGGTGACCACGTCGCCGAGGTCGACGGTGCGCTGGTCGACCCGGCCGGAGTCGGTGATCAGCACGAGCATGAGCCGCGCCGGCGTGAGCGGCACCACTTCGAGGTGCCGCGCCACGGTGTTGGTGAGCATCGGGTACTGCACCACCGCGACCTGCCGGGTGAGCTGCGCGAGCAGCCGGACCGACCGGCGCAGCACGTCGTCGAGGTCGGTGCCGGAGTCGAGGAAGCTGGTGATCGCCCGGCGTTCGGCCGCCGACAGCGGCTTGATCTCCGAAAGCCGGTCGACGAACAGCCGGTACCCCTTGTCGGTCGGGATCCGCCCGGCGCTGGTGTGCGGCTGGGCGATGTACCCCTCTTCCTCCAGGGCGGCCATGTCGTTGCGGACAGTGGCGCTGGAAACGCCGAGGTTGTGCCGCTCGACGATCGTCTTCGAGCCGACTGGCTCCTGATTGGCCACATAGTCGGCGACGATCGCGCGCAGTACCTCGAAGCGACGCTCCTCCGTGTTCGCCACCGGCACCTCCTTCGCGGTCCTCCTGCTCCTCACAACGAGTTTACGGACCCGGCGGTGCCCGGCGCCCGCTCCGGTCCCGCCGCCCCCGGGTAAAGAGGAGGGAAACAATTTTTAATAGCGACGAACCGGGCAACTCGGAACTTCGCTTGCACCGGGAACCGGAACCCGGTTTTCTGCCTCGGAAAGACTATGAACCACTCCAGCCGAAAGCAGTGGCCGACATGAACGCACTTTCTCCCGAAATCGCCGAAATCCGGCAGCGGGCCGCCGAGGCGCGAGAACGGCTGAAGCACGTGTCGGCGACCGCGACGAGCCCCGACGGCGCGGTCACCGCGACTGTCAACACCGCCGGTGCGCTGCAGGAACTCCAGTTCGGCTCCCGCGCCGACGAGATGCCGCGCGCCGCCCTCGCGGCCGCCGTGCTGGCCACCGCGCGCCGCGCCCAGGCCCAGGCGGCGCAGCAGCTGACCGCGATCATGGCGCCGGTGATCGGCGAGCACAGCGACGCGATGAAATTCCTCGAGGAACAAATCCCGGAACCGGAAATTCCGGAGGAACCGGCTCCGCCCGCGCCGCCGCAGCCGCAATTCTTCGACGCGCAGGACGATGCCGCCCCGCCGCCGTCCCGGCCCGCGCGGCACTCCCGCCCGGCTCCGGACCCGGCTGACGACGACGACTACTACGGCGGCGGCTCGTTCCTGGGGAGGAACTGATGGCAGGCGGATCGAAGGTCGACCTCCCGGCGCTGCGCGCGCACCAGGGCGAGGTCGAGGACATCGCGGCGGGCGTGCACACCGCGGCGCAGGCGACCGAGTCCGGCCAGTCGTTCGGCGACGACGCGTTCGGCCTCGTCGGCCAGGTGTTCGCGATGCCGCTGCAGATCTGGATGTCGGTGGCGACGTCGTTCGTCAAGGACGTGGCGGACACCGCCGACGACCTCGCGGAGCGCCTGCGGCAGGCGTACGAGCACTACGACAACCACGAGAAGCAGACCGTCGGCCACATCAACGGTCTCGGCAAGGAGCTGCCGGAATGACCGAGACGCAGGAGAACCCGCTGGTCGCGAAGTCGGAGTCGCCGAGCGGGCCGACCGCGAACATGGGGTCGTCCCCGAACGAGCTGGACAACCTCAACGCCCAGACGTCCGGTTCCGGCATGCTCAACGACGTCGCGGCCACGCTCACCGACGCCCGGCACGGCGACTGGGGCAACTTCGGCGTGGACGTCGTCACCGACGGCCTCGACCTGCTCGGCGCGGCGATGGACCCGCTGGGCACGCTGGCCAGCGCGGGCGTCGGCTGGCTGATCGAGCACATCAGCTTCCTCAAGGAGGGCCTCGACCAGCTCGCGGGCAATCCGGAGGCCGTCACCGCGAAGGCCGTGACCTGGTCGAACATCTCGAAGCAGCTGAACGAGAGCGCCGACCAGTACGAGCAGGCCGCGGCCAAGGTCGCCCCGGACTTCCAGGGCCAGGGCGGAGAGGCCTACCAGAAGGCCGCGAAGGGCTACGCGGACACTCTCCGGGGCGCGGCCGGGCACGCGAGCAGCGCGTCCACCGGGATGAACGTCGCCGCCGCGCTGGTCGGCACCGAGCGCGGGCTGATCCGCGACATGATCTCGTCGTTCGTCGGCGAGCTGATCGTCAAGGGCCTCGCCGCGCTGGCGTCGTCGTGGTGCACCTTCGGCGGGACGGTGGCCGCGTTCATCGCCGACACCGTCGTCGAGGGCGGGATCCTCGCGGAGAAGATCGGCACCCGGATCGCGAAGGTCGTGGAGAAGCTGGACAAGCTCGCGGAGAGCGCGGGCAAGTCGAAGGCCGCGATCGAGCAGGCCGCGAACGCGTTGCGAAAGGCGGGCAAGGCGGCGGGCAAGGTCACCGACAAGAGCGTCGACCTCGCCGCCGGCCTGGAGAAGAAGGCCGGCGACCTCAAGGAGGCGGGCCGGGCGGAGAGCGCCGCGGAGAAGGCCGAGCGCTGGACCGCGAACGCCAAGGAGAAGGTGCCCGGCCGCGACCGCTTCGAACACGCCGGCGAGACGTATTCCGAAGACGGGCGGAAGTTCTTCAAGATCCAGGAATGGCAGAAGGAGGGCGGCCGGCCGCCGTTCACCACGGCTGACGGAGTGGGGCTCGGCACCGAAGCCCGGCGGCAGGAGAACGAGCAGTACGACCGGTACTCCGAAGGCTCCGAGGCCTACGAAAAGGAGCACGAGAAGGCCGAAGGCGGCTCCGGCGGCGAAGGCGGCACCGGAGAGTGAGCAGCGAAACCGTGCAGGCGGCCGCCGACCAGGCCAACCGGGAAGGCCGCCTGCACCCGTCTCAGCGGAAAATGGTCCTGAACGCGGGCTTCTCGATGGCTGTCGTGTGGATCATCCTGTTCGCCGCCGCCGCGGTCCTGGCGCCGATCGGCATCGGCGTGAGCAGCGACGAACTGCGGAACCTCAACGCGGTGAAGGCCGACCTCGGCGCCCCGCCCGTCTCGTACTGGTCGATGAACTGGCCGGTGTACCTGCTGACGGTGCTCTTCCTCGCGCTCGCCGTGCTCCCCGCCCGGATCATCTGGCGGCGGCTGGCAGAGGTGCGCAGCGGCAAGCTCGAGGTAGTCCGCGGGTGGACGTACGACTACGGCCACGTGCACAAGGCGCCGTCCGGCGGGCAGCACGCGATGTACATGTATGAAGTCACCGAGCGGATGACGTTCACCTATTTCGTCGTGCAGGGAAAGTCCCACCGGCTCGACTACGACCTGCGGCAGCGGGTGCTCGGCAACCGCACGAACGCCGCGATCCTCACTCCGCGCAGCAAAATCCTGGTCAACGTGGTCGCGGCATGACGGCCGGCGAGGTGGCCGCGGCCAATCTCGCCGGGCGGCTGCACCGGAGCCAGCGCGGGGCGGTCCTCGACGGGCTGTTCTGGGCGGTCTGGGTGTTCGCCGCGGCGATCGGCGCGGTCGGGGCCGTGGCGGTGGCCGAGTCCGGGTTCACCGCGTCCGCGCTGGTGGCGGCGGCGGTCGGCGTGGCGGCGATCGCGGGCGCGGTCCGGTTCAGCGTGCGCCGCCGCGCCGAGTTCCGCGAGCCGCTGACCGTGATCGCCGGGCCGGCGCACGACTTCGGCGCCGGCCCGATCACCGACGACTATCCGATCGGCCTCAAGCACACCCCGCGCGGACCCGGCCAGATCGAACGGTGGCAGGTGCGCGCCGGCGGGCGCACGTATCCCGTCCCGCGCGCGCAGTGGGATCGCCTGGTCGCGGAGCGGATCACCGCCGTCTGCGTCCTGGCGAACGGACGGTGTCTGGTGAACATCGTCCTGGACGGCGATCTCCGGTGAACCCGGGTCAGGAGTTCTTCGGGAACCCCAGGTTCACCCCCGCGTGCGAAGTGTCCGGCCACCGGGACGTGACCACTTTCGTCCGCGTGAAGAAGTGGAAGCCCTCCGGCCCGTACGCGTGCGTGTCGCCGAACAGGGAGTCCTTCCAGCCGCCGAAGGAGTAGTAGCCGACCGGCACCGGGATGGGCACGTTGACGCCCACCATGCCCACTTCCACCTCGTTCTGGAAGCGGCGCGCCGCCCGTCCGTCTCCGGTGAAGATCGCGGTTCCGTTGCCGTACGGGTTGGCGTTGACGAGCGCGAGCGCGTCGTCGAAGCTCGCCGTTCGCGCGACGGACAGCACGGGGCCGAAGATTTCGTCGGTGTACACCGCCATACCGGGCGTGACGCGGTCGAAAAGCGTGGGGCCCAGCCAGAATCCGTCGTCCGCGCCGTCCGCTTCCACGCCCCGGCCGTCCATCACGAGTTCCGCGCCTTCGGCCACCCCAGTGTCCACATAGGACGAAACTCGCTCGTGGTGCGCCCGGGTGACCAGCGGACCCATCTCCGACGACGGCTTGCGCCCGTCTCCGACGCGCAGTTTCCGCATCCGCTCCGCGATTTTGGCGACCAGTTCGTCCGCGATCGGTTCGACGGCGACCACCACCGACACCGCCATGCACCGCTCCCCCGCCGAGCCGAACCCGGCTGACACGGCGGCGTCGGCGGCCAGGTCGAGGTCGGCGTCCGGCAGCACGACCATGTGGTTCTTCGCCCCGCCCAGCGCCTGGACGCGCTTGCCGCGGCTGGTGCCGGTTTCGTAGACGTAGCGGGCGATCGGGGTCGAACCGACGAAGGAGATCGCCTTGACGTCCGGGTGCTCGAGAAGTCCGTCGACCGCGACTTTGTCGCCCTGCAGCACGTTGAACGCGCCGGGCGGCAGGCCCGCTTCGGCGAGCAGCTCGGCGATGAACAGCGCCGCGGACGGGTCCTTCTCGCTCGGCTTGAGCACGACGGTGTTGCCGCACGCCAACGCGTTCGGGACGAACCAGAGCGGCACCATCGCGGGGAAGTTGAACGGCGAGATCACGCCGACCACGCCGAGCGGCTGGAGAATCGAGTACACGTCGACGCCGGTGGAGGCGTTCTCGCTGAAACCGCCCTTGAGCAGTTGCGCCGCGCCGCACGCGTATTCGACGTTTTCGATCGCGCGCGCGATCTCGCCCGCCGCGTCCGATTCGACCTTGCCGTGCTCGCTCGTCACGATCTTCGCCAGCTCGTGCTTGCGCGCCTGAAGCAGCTCGCGGAAGGCGAACAGCACGCGTGTGCGGCCGGCGAGCGACGTGCCCCGCCAGCCCGGCAGCGCGGCGGTCGCGGCGGCCACGGCTTGCTCCACCTCGGCTGGTCCGGCGAAGTCCACCTGCGCGCTGACCTGGCCGGTCGCCGGGTCGTACACGTCGCCGGTGCGCCCGGCGCCGGCGACCGGCTTGCCGTCGATCCAATGGCTGATGCGGTCGGTCACGACGTCCGCTCCTTCCGGTCGGGTGTCCCCGAGTCTCCGGGCGAGGCGCCCGGGTCCGCCATCGACAACGTGTACGTACTACCGCTGTCCGCCGTACAGTCTGTGCCCTGCCGGCCAGCAAGGGGGGACCGATGTACCCGACCGTCGCCGAGGCGCTCGCGTTGCCGGTGCTGCGCCAGGGGTGTCCGCGCGTGGTCGCGGGCAGCGCCGGGCTCGAACGGCGGGTGCGCTGGGCGCACGCGGCCGAGGTCGCCGACATCGCGCACCTGCTGCGCGGCGGAGAACTCGTGCTCACCACCGGGGTCGCGCTTCCCGACGACGACGCGACGCTGACCCGGTACGTCGCCGACCTCGCCGAGGTGGGCGTCGCGGGCCTGGTGGTCGAACTGGTGCGGCACTGGAACGACCGGCTGCCGCGCGCGCTCGTCGCCGCGGCCGAGCAACGCGGGTTGCCGCTGGTGACGCTGTCGCGCGAGACGCGCTATGTCGCGGTCACCGAAGCAGTGAACGGGATGATCGTGGACGCGCAGCTGGCCGAGCTCCGGGCGGCGGAGCGGGTGCACGAGACGTTCACGTCGCTGACCGTCGCGGGAGCCGAGCCCGCCGCGGTATTGGCCGAGGTGGCGCGGCTGACCGAGCAGCCGGTGGTGCTGGAAACCCTGGAACACGAAGTCCTCGCCTACGACACGGCGGGCACGGATCCGGGCGAATTGCTGACCGGCTGGCCGGCCCGGTCGCGCGTAGTGCAGCTCGGCGAGCGCACCGGCTACCACTCGGCGGCGGGCTGGCTGGTCACCGTGGTCGGCGCGCGCGGGCACGACTGGGGACGGCTGGTGCTGGTGTGCGCCGAAGCGCCGCCGCACCGGTACCGCGTGGTCGCCGAACGGGCCGCGTCCGCGCTCGCGGTGCACCGTCTCGTCGCGCGCGACTCCGACACTCTCGAACGGCAAGCACACCGCGCGGTGTTGACCGAACTGCTGAATTCGCCCGCGCCCACCGCGGAAATCCTCGCGCGTTCTTCCGCGCTCGCGGTGCCGCTCACCGGACGACAGCTGGTCGGCTTGGCAGTACGGCCGCGCATCACCGCGACTACGCGTCCGACGCTCTCTACGCCGCCGCTGTTGCGCGAACTGGCCGAAGCGACCGCGCTCGCGACACGGCGGGCGAAGGTGTCCGCGCTGGTGTCAACGGACGAGACCGCCGTACGCGCGCTTCTCGCGCTCTCGCCGGAAGCCAATGCTGACGCCGTCCTCCAGCGCCTCGCCGCCGACATTCACGACGCGCGCGCTTCCGCTCCAGCCGCCATCGGCGTAGGAACGACTGTCACCGGACCCGCTGAGGCGCAACGCACTTTGGTCGAAGCCGCACATGTCGCTGCCGCTGCCCTCGACGAGGACGACGGACAACCGTTGCACCGCCTGAAGGATGTTCGGCTACGCGGACTGCTGCACCTTCTCGCCGACGACGAGCGCGTACACGCCTTCGCCGCGCGAGAGCTGGGTCCGCTCCTCGAACGCGACGCCGCTTCCGGAAGCCGTCTCGTGCCCGCGCTGCGGCATTACTGCGCGCACGGCGGCAACAAGTCCGCCGCAGCAGTCGCCGCCCACACCTCGCGGACCGCGTACTACCAGCAACTCGCGCGCATCGAACAGGTGCTGGGAGTGCGACTGGAAGATCCGGAGTCGATGTTGTCGCTGTACGTGGCATTGCTCGCGCACGACCTCGGCGCCGCCACCCGTCCGAGCGAGGAAAACCCACCCGGACGAGGAGCACAGTGATCGGGTCCGGAGTGCCGATATCCGTCGTATGGTGTTCTCTTCCTTCGCTCCGGTCGCGGCCGCCCTGCTCGGCCTCGGCGGCCTGGCCGCGCCGCACGCCCCGGAGTCGATCCTGCAGCTGACCATGCACGAGACCTCCGGGCGCGTCACGAGCGCGTCCCTGACCTGCGACCCCACCGGCGGCACGCACCGCCACCGCGACACCGCCTGCGCGACCCTCGCCGCGGTCGACGGCGATTTCTCCCGCATCGCCCCGCACCGGCAGAAGTGCACGATGATCTACTCCCCGGTGGACGTCACGGCACTGGGCAGCTGGCGCGGCACGAGGGTGACGTACCGGGCGACGTACCCGAACAAGTGCGCGGCGGACAGCCAGTCGAACGGGGTGTTCGCGCTTTAGGCCGGACCGGCTCGGCGTCGTTCTCCGGACGTCAGCCCGGGACGGAAGCCCGGTCCGCGCACGGGACCTGGGACCGGACGATCTCCCGGGCCCGCGCGCGGCTCAAGTTCCAGGCAGGCCAGGCGTCGTCGGCGAGTGCCCCGGCGAGCGGGCGCAGCAGGCAAGCCGCGTCCGGGCGGCGCCGTGCCACCACCGGGGCCACGTCGGCGGAGAACCGGCTCAGGTAGCGGACGTCGAGCGGCTTGCCCCGCGCCGCCCGGTCCAGGTTGGCGGTCGCGATCGCCGCCTCCGGGTTCGCCGCGGCCAGTCCCAGCAGCGCCAGTGCGGCGGTCGCGATCGCCGCGCGGGGCAGCCAGCTCGCGCGGAGCGTGCCCAGCGTCGCTCCGACCAGGACGAACACCACGCCCAGCCAGCTTTCGCACACCTCCACCAGCAGGCGCGGCACGGTGAACCCGTAGGCCTGCTGGTAAGTCCACATGCGACTCAACGCGGACAGCACCACGACCAGGCTCAGCACGGTCAACGCGCCGAGCAGGACCCGCAGAACCGTCCGGTCGGCGCGCGTGGCTTTCGGGGCCCAGCGCAGTGCCGCGGCGAGGACGGCCAGCGTCAGCGCTGTGCAGGCGCAGAGTTGCCAGAAACCGCCGCGCGCGTAGTCCGCCGAGGTGAGGCCGTCGGTGCGGAGGACGTAGTCCGTACCGCCGAACAGAGCGGTCGCTTGCACCCCGACGTAGGCGGCGAACAACACCGAGAGGGTGCCCAGCAAGGACGTCCACGACAGCCGGTCGCCGACCGTGGTGGTCCGGTTTTCCCGTTCCGGCAAGGGATCCGCGGCGATCAGGAAGACGGCCGCCATCGCCGCGAAGCCCACGGCGAACACCAGCGCGGACTGGACGGCCGAGCCCGGACGCACCTCCGGAACGAGGTCGCTGACGAACTCGGCGAACCGGGGATCCGCGCTGACCAGCAACGGCAAGAAGACCACCAGGACCAGCCCGGACAGCAGCACCGCCCCGAGGACGCGCCCCTGGCGCTGCCCGGTCCGAGGAGTCCGGCGGAACAGCCACGGCACCGCGCGGAACGCTTCGAGCGGAACGGCGAGCACGTCGTACGTCGTGCCGTGCACAGTCCGCTTGCCGACCACCGCGAGCGACGCCGCGACCGCCGCGGCGAGCACACACAAGACGAACAGCCATTCAGCCGCTCTCCAGGCACCGACCGCGAGCAGCGCGATCGCCAGGAGCGCCCAGGCTGCCTGCCGCCACTGCCTCGGCGTTCCTCGCCGGGTGCCGGACAGCCGCGCGCACGCCAAGAGCGCCGCGACCGCGACCAGCAGCGCCAGCACCCAGCCGATCCCCGGACGGTCCACCGGCACCACGACCGTCCCGACGACCGCGACCACCAGCGCGGCCAGCTTCGCCCCGCCAGGAACCGCCGATTCGGCCCGCTCGAACAACGGCCGAGGCCCCGGCTGCCGGACGACTCGCACCATCCCCGGCGGAACCGCGTGTGCCGGGTGTTTCCGTATCTGTTGGGACATGAACCCTCTCTTCGCTTTAGCAAACAGCTGCAAGTGCGGCGAACTCAGCAGCGACCATCCCGACGCACGACTGGCGGTTGGTGAGGGAATCTGATTCCTGCGGGGTTCCCCTCACGGACTTCTGCGGGAGCCAAGAAGCACGACCTCGAAGCCCGGACCGACGACCGCAGTGCCCGAAGCCCGCCTGCAAGCTGGCCGCGTCATCCGACCGGACCGCGAGCCCGGGCTTAGCACCGCCAGCCGCATGCGGAGTCCGGCCGCAAGCGGGCCGCCTCCTCCGGCGACCGCCCACGCCCGCAACCGTGCCCGGTCAAGCGGCCGCGTCACCCGCCTCCGACACCCGGACCGCAAGCCCTGACCCGCCGCGACCAACCGCCTCCGGAGTTCGACCGCAAGCGGGCCGCCTCCTCCGGCAACTGCCCGCGCCGGAGCCCGAACCCGGTCAAGCGGCCCCATCGCCCGGCTCCGGCACCCGGGCCGCAAGCCCTGACCCGCCGCGGCCAACCGCGCCCGGAGTCCGGCCGCAAGCGGGCCGCCTTCTCCGGCGACCGCCCACGCCCGCGCCCGGTCAAGCGGCCGCGTCACCCGCCTCCGGCACCCGGACCGAAACCCAGACCCACAGCCCGGCAACCGCCCGAGCCGAGGACCATTGCCCATCAAGCAGGCAGCGTCACCCGGATCCGGCACCCCGGCCCGCCACCGCCGCCCGCCGGACCACCGCCTGCCGGACTTCCGCCGACCGGCACCGCTGAGGCCGGTTCCGGGTCGACCACCGCGACGGTTCCGCCGTGCAGTTCCACCACCCACCGCACGATCGCCAGTCCCAGTCCGGTCCCGCCGCCCCCGGCGCGTTCTCCCCGGGTGAACCGTTCGAACACCCGGTCCCGGTCCGGTTCCGGAATCCCCGGGCCCTGGTCGTGCACCTCGATCCGCGCTTCCCCGGCCTCGATCCGCGCCAGCACCGCCACCTCTCCCCCGGCCGGGCCGTGCCGGGCGGCGTTCTCCAAGAGGTTCAGCACTACCTGGTACAGCCGCTCCCGGTCGGCGGGCACCGTCGCGCCCGGCGGGGCCACCGAGACCGCGAACCGGACCCCGCGGCCGGCCGCTGCGGCCATCGCTTCCGCCTCGGCGGCGACCTCGGCCAGCAGGTCCTCGAGGTCGACCGGCGAGCGGTCCAGCGGCAGCGTTCCGGCGTCGATCTGCGACAGGTCCAGCAGCTCAGTGACCAGCCTGCCCAGGCGTTCGGTCTGGTGCAACGCCGTGCGGAGCGTCGCGGGATCCGGCGACGCGACGCCGTCCACCAGGTTCTCCAGCACGGCGTTCAACGCGGTGATCGGCGTGCGCAGTTCGTGCGAGACGTTGGCGATCAGTTCCCGCCGCTGCCGGTCCGCCGTGGACAGGTCGGCGGCCATCTGGTTGAACGCCGCGGCCAGCGAGCCGACTTCGTCGCGGGCGGTGGCGCGGATCCGGCGGGTGTAATCGCCTTTTGCCATCGCCCGCGCGGCCGCTGTCATCTCGCGCAGCGGCCGGGTCATCCCGTGTGCCAGGATCTGCGACGTCAGCAGCGCGATCACCACCGCGGTCACCGTCGTGCGCGGCGGCAGCCAGCCGATCTGGTAGCGGAAGAACGCGAACGCGATCCCGCCGGACGCGACCATCAGAATGGCCAGTTTCAGCTTGATCGACCGGATGCCGTCCAGCGGCCGAGGCAAAACCTCGACGGCTTTCGCGAAAAACGGCTTCACGCGGGGACCTCCAGCGCATACCCGACGCCGTGCACGGTCCGGATCAAGTCGGCTCCCAGCTTCCGCCGCAAAGCCTTGATGTGGCTGTCCACCGCCCGTGTGCCGGCCCCGGTCGCCTGCACGTCCCAGTCCCACACCTCGCTCAGCAGCCGTTCCCGCGGCTGCACCGCGCGCGGGCGGCGGGCGAAATGCACCAGGAGGTCGAATTCGATCGGCGTCAGCTGGGCGGGTTCGCCCCCTCGGCGCACCCGCCGTTCCGCGATGTCGATCTCCAGATCCCCCAGCACGATCCGCTCCTCCGCCACCGCCGACGACCGCTCCACCCGCCGCAGCAGCGCCTGGATCCGCGCCGACAGCACGCGCATCGAGAACGGCTTCGTGAGGTAGTCGTCCGCGCCGACGCCGAGGCCCACCAGCAGGTCGGTCTCGTCGGCGCGCGCGGTGAGCATCAGCACCGGCACCGGCCGCCGCGCCTGGATCCGGCGGCACACCTCGAGACCGTCGAAACCGGGCAGCATCACGTCGAGAACCACCAGGTCGGGGCTGGTCGCCGCCTCCGCGTCGACCGCTCCGGGACCGTCGTGCGCGACCGTCACGGAGAACCCTTCCGCGCTCAGCCGGGCGTCGATCGACGCGGCGATGGTGAGGTCGTCCTCGACGACCAGCACCCGTCTTCCCCCGTTGTCCATGCCGCCGACCTTAAGCACTCGCCGTGGAGGCCATCCGGGCGAGATGTGGAGATCCGGTGGAGATGTTTCCGCCGTTTTGCCCGGACGTGACGACCAGGTTGTGACGTACGTCATGCATCCCGGCGCGGTCGCGCGCAATCGACAGACTGCGCCGAGGGCGTCCGAACAGTGAACAGTCTGTCTCTGCCCCCGACCCCCGCCCGGCGCGCAGGATTCCGCAATGGAGCCGACGACACGTGAGCACAGCCGGGTGGACCTCGGCGACGTGCGGGCGCTGCGGGGCAGCCGGTTCTTCAACGACGAACTGGCCCCGGTCCCGGTCGAAAAACGGACCTGGACGACCTACAACTACTTCGCGCTCTGGATGGGGATGGCGCACAACATCCCGTCGTACGCACTGGCCGCGTCGCTCATCGCGCTCGGCATGAACTGGCTGCAAGCGCTGATCACGATCACCATCGGCAACCTGATCGTGCTCGCGCCGATGCTGCTCAACAGCCACGCCGGCACCAAATACGGCATCCCGTTCCCGGTGTTCGCCCGCGCGTTCTACGGCCTGCGCGGCGCGAACCTCGCCGCGCTGCTGCGCGCGTTCATCGCGTGCGGCTGGTTCGGCATCCAGACCTGGGTGGGCGGCGAGGCGATCTACGTGATCGTCGGGCGGCTCGCCGGGCCCGGCTGGCGCGATTCGGCGGTGATCGCCGGGCAGCACTGGACGCTGTGGCTGTCATTCGCGGTGTTCTGGCTGGTGCAGATGCTGATCATCTGGCGCGGCATGGAGGCGGTCCGCAAGTTCGAGAACTGGACCGCGCCGCTGGTGTCGGTCGGGTTCCTGATCCTGCTCGGCTACGTGCTGGTCAAGGCGGGCGGGCTCGGCCCGATCCTGCACGACGGCGGGAAGCTCGGCTGGGGGCCGGGGTTCTGGAAGGTGTTCGCGCCGTCGCTGATGGCGATGATCGCGTTCTGGTCGACGCTGTCGCTGAACATGCCGGACTTCACCCGTTTCGGCGGCAGCCAGCGCAAGCAGATGCGCGGCCAGATCCTCGGGCTGCCGACGACGATGACGTTCATCGCGATCGTCGCCATCCTCACCACGTCCGGCGGGCACGTGCTCTACGGGCAGGACATCTGGGACCCGGCGCAGCTGGCGGACAAGTTCTCCAGCCCGGTCGTGGTGGTCGTCGCGCTGATCGCGCTGGTGCTGGCGACGATCTCGGCCAACCTGGCGGCGAACGTCGTCAGCCCGTCCTACGATTTCTCCAACGCTTTCCCGAAGCGGATCACCTTCGCGCTCGGCGGGCTCATCACCGGCGTGATCGGCATCCTGATCCAGCCGTGGCGGCTCTATTCCGACCCGGACATCTACATTTTCGCCTGGCTCGGCTTTTACGGCGGATTGCTCGGCGCGGTCGCCGGGGTGCTCGTCGCCGGATATTGGGTGGTGAAACGGACCCGGCTGAAGCTGGCCGACCTGTACCTGCCGAGCGGCGAGTACTGGTTCACCGCGGGCTGGCACTGGCGGGCGCTCGTCGCGACCCTGATCGGCGCGGTGCTCGCGGTCGGCGGCGCCTACGGCGGGCCGTTCCCCGAGGACGGGCTGATCCCGGTCCTGAAACCTTTGTACGACTACAACTGGGCAATGGGTTTCGTCGGCGCGTTCGTCGCCTACGTCCTGTTCAGCCTTCCCTTGAACGCGCAGCGGAATGAGGAGGAAACCAGTGTCTGACACGGTCCGAGCGGGCTTGATCCAGCAGCGGTGGACGGGCGACAAGGAGTCGATGATCGCGAACGCGGTCGACGCGATCGGCAAGGCGGCTTCGCAGGGCGCGCAGGTGGTGTGCCTGCAGGAACTGTTCTACGGCCCGTATTTCTGCCAGGTGCAGGACGCGGATTTCTATTCCTACACCGAGGCGATCCCGGACGGCCCCACCACGAAACTCATGCAGGAGGTCGCGGAGCGGCACGGCGTGGTGCTCGTGGTGCCGATGTACGAACAGGAGCAGCCGGGCGTCTACTACAACACCGCGGCGGTGATCGACGCCGACGGGAAATACCTCGGCATGCACCGCAAGAACCACATTCCGCAGGTGAAAGGCTTCTGGGAGAAGTTCTACTTCAAGCCGGGCAACCTCGGCTATCCGGTTTTCGACACCGCGGTCGGCCGGATCGGCGTGTACATCTGCTACGAACGGCACTTCCCCGAAGGCTGGCGCGCGCTCGGGCTGGCCGGGGCGCAGATCGTGTTCAACCCGTCGGCGACGAGCCGCGGGCTTTCGGAATACCTGTGGCGGCTGGAGCAGCCCGCGGCCGCGGTGGCGAACGAGTACTACGTGGGCACGATCAACCGCGTCGGCGTGGAACCGCTGGGCGACAACGACTTCTACGGGCAATCGTACTTTGTGGACCCGCGCGGCCAGCTCGTCGGCGAGGCCGCTTCGGACACCGAGGAGGAGATCGTGGTCCGCGATCTCGACATGGGCCGCCTCGCCGAGGTCCGCGATCTGTGGCAGTTCTACCGCGACCGCCGCCCGGACAGCTACGGCCCGCTCGCGGAGGCCTGATGACCACCCTCATCCAAGGCGGGCAAGTCGTTTCGCCGTCCGGCGCGGTCACCGCCGACGTGCTGGTGGACGGCGAAACCATCGCGGCGGTAGGCGCTCCCGGCACCCTGACCGGGGACGAAACCCTCGACGCGACCGGGAAGTACGTGCTTCCCGGCGGAATCGACGCGCACACGCACATGGAAATGCCGTTCGGCGGCACGCATTCGGTCGATTCCTTCGAGACCGGCACCATCGCCGCCGCGTGGGGCGGGACGACGACGATCATCGACTTCGCCGTCCAAGCCAAGGGGACGTCCCTGTTGTCCACACTGGACAAATGGCATTCCAAAGCGGACGGCAACTGCGCGATCGACTACGGCTTCCACATGATCATGTCGGACGTCAACGACTCCACGCTCAAGGAAATGCGGGCGTGCGTCGACGGCGGGGTCGGCAGTTTCAAGATGTTCATGGCCTACCCCGGCGTTTTCTACTCTACGGACGGGGAAATCCTGCGCGCGATGCAGCAGGCGCGCGAGATCGGCGCGACGATCATGATGCACGCGGAAAACGGCATCGCGATCGACGAGCTGGCCGCGCAAGCCGTCGCCGCCGGGCACACCGACCCGGTGCAGCACGGCCTGACCAGGCCGCCCGAGCTGGAAGGCGAGGCGACTTCCCGGGCGATCCGGCTGGCCCAGGTGACCGGATCTCCGCTGTACATCGTGCATTTGTCGGCTTCCCAGGCGCTCGCCGCGGTCGCCGAGGCAAGGGACAACGGGCAGAACGTCTTCGCCGAGACCTGTCCGCAGTATCTTTATCTGTCCATTGAGGACCTGGCGAAACCCGATTTCGAGGGCGCCAAGTTCGTCGCTTCCCCGCCGCTGCGGGAGAAATCGCACCAGGCCGATCTGTGGCGCGGTCTGCGCACGAACGACCTGTCGGTGGTCTCGACCGACCATTGCCCGTTCTGCTTCAAGGACCAGAAAGAACTGGGCCGCGGCGATTTCCGGGCGATCCCGAACGGGATGCCGGGCGTCGAGCACCGGATGGACCTGCTGCACCAGGGCGTGGTGGCGGGCGAGATCTCGCTGGGCCGCTGGGTCGAGACGTGTTCCGCGACGCCCGCGCGGATGTTCGGGCTGTACCCGCGCAAGGGCGTGATCGCGGCGGGCTCGGACGCGGACATCGTGGTGTACGACCCTTCGGCACCCCAGACCCTGTCCGCGGCCACGCATCACATGAACGTGGATTACTCGGCGTACGAAGGGTTTTCGCTCACCGGGAAAGTCCACACTGTACTGTCGCGCGGCCGCGTCGTGGTGTCTCCGGACGGATTCCACGGCAGCCCCGGGCACGGAAAGTTCTTGTCCCGCGAACTCAATCAGTACTTGAATTGAGGCCCTGATGGATTTCGGGATCGTGCTGCAGACCGACCCGCCCGCGGCGGAGGTCGTGCGGATGATGAAGGCCGCCGAGGACGCCGGGTTCCGGTACGGCTGGACGTTCGACTCGTGCGTGCTGTGGCAGGAACCGTTCGTGATCTACTCGCGGATCCTCGAAGCGACGTCCGCGCTGGTCGTGGGGCCGATGGTGACGAGCCCGGGCACGCGGGACTGGTCGGTGATGGCGTCGACTTTCGCGACGCTCAACGACATGTTCGGCAACCGCACGGTGTGCGGCATCGGCCGCGGCGATTCCGCGCACCGGGTAGTCGGCCGTCCGCCGTCCACTTTGGCCACTGTGCGGGACTGCATGCGCGTGGTGAAGGATCTCGCCGAGGGCCGCGAGGTCACGATGAACGACACCGCGGTCCGCATCCCGTGGATCCGCGGCGGCCGGCTGGAAATGTGGATGGCCGGGTACGGCCCGAAGGCGCTGCGAACCGTCGGCGAGCACGCGGACGGGTTCATCCTGCAGTGCGCCGACCCGGCCATCGCCCGCTGGACCATCGGCGCGGTCCGCGACGCCGCCCGCGCCGCCGGCCGCGACCCAGGAGGGATCACGATCTGCGTCGCGGCCCCGGCGTACGTCGGCGAAGACCTGGCGCACCAACGGGAACAGCTGCGCTGGTTCGGCGGAATGGTCGGCAACCACGTCGCGGACCTGGTCGCCCGGTACGGCTCGGCCGGCCCGGTGCCCCGCGAGCTGACCGACTACATCCGCGAGCGCGAAGGCTACGACTACTCCCACCACGGCCGCGCCGGAAACCCGTCGACCGCGTTCGTCCCGGACGAGATCGTGGACCGGTTCTGCCTGCTCGGCCCGGCATCGGCGCACGTCGCGCGGCTGGAGGAACTGGCGGAGCTGGGGGTGGACCAGTTCGCGCTGTACCTGATGCACGACGAGCGGGAGGAGACAATGGCCGCGTACGGGGAGCAGGTGATTCCGAAGCTGACCGCGTGATCGCGTGCGTTTCTCCTCGCCGAGATATCCGAACCTTGGCCGGACCGTCGCACGCTGCCTCGAAGCCGGAAACTCAGCCCAGCGACGGACAATCGCCGGCCGAGAACGGCGCCGCGGGACTCAGTCCACGATCGCCTGATACACCAACTGCCGCAGCTGCTGCCGGATCGGATGGGTCGACGACGGCAGCAGCTGGGTGTAGAACGCCACCGTCAGGTCCTCGTCCGGGTCCACCCAGAACGCCGTCGACGCCGCCCCGCCCCACGCGTATTCGCCTGGCGTGGCAAGGGTTTTCGCCTTCACCGAGTCGATCAGGACCGAGAAGCCCAGGCCGAAGCCGTATCCGTCGAACGGCATCTCCGCGAACAGCGGGCGACCATAAGCCTCCAAGTCGACATGGCCCGGCAGGTGGTTGGCCGTCATCAGGTCCACCGTGCGCGGGCTCAGCACCCGCACGCCGTCGAGTTCGCCTCGGCGCAGCAGCATTTGCGTGAACCGGTGGTAGTCCGCCGCCGTCGAGACCAGTCCGCCGCCGCCGGACAGACAGGCCGGGCGGGACGTGCCCAGCGCGCCGAAGGCGTCGTTGCGCACCAGCCGTTTCGTTCCGGGCGCGGGCAGGTACAACGCGGCCAGCCGGTCGGTGTCCGACGTCCAGAACCCGGTGTCGGTCATGCCCAGCGGGCCGAAGATCCGCTCGGCGAACACCTCGTCGAGCGGCTTGCCCGCCAGCACCTCGACCAGCCGGCCGAGGACGTCGGTGGCCACCGAGTAGTTCCACTCCGCGCCCGGCTGGAACACGAGCGGGAACCGCGCCCACGCCTGGGTGCACTCCGCCAGGTCCAGCCCCCGCGGCGTCCCCCATTCGTACCCGCCGGCGCGGTAGATCGCGTCGACCGGGTGCGTGTGGTGGAAGCCGTAGGTGAGGCCCGCGGTGTGCGAGAGCAGGTGCCACAGCCGGATCGGTTCGGTCGCCGGCTCGGTGACCGGAGCCAGCGCCGAACCCTTGACGTACACCCGCGGCTCGGCGAATTCCGGCAGCCACCGCGAGATCGGGTCGGTGAGGTCGATCAGGCCCTCTTCGACGAACGTCATCGCGGCCACCGAGGTGACCGGTTTCGTCATCGAGAAGATCCGCCAGATCGTGTCGGTCTCGACCGGGGCGGCGGCCTCGACGTCCCGCGCGCCGTGCGCCGCGACGTGCACGATCCGGCCGTGCCTGCTCACCACCGCGAGGAAGCCCGGCAGCAACCCGTCGTCGACGTACCGGGCGAAATGCCGGTCGATCCGCCGCAGCCGTGCCCCGTCGAAACCCGCGTCGGCCGGATCGGCCTCCACCTTCACCTCGGTCGCCATGGCGGCGACCTTACGCCGAACTGGCCGCTTTCCGCTCCGCCGCCTTCTCCTCGCGCCAGGCCTCGTCGTTCTTGCCCTCGCGCCAGTATCCCGACAGCGACACCGCGTCCCGCGCGACGCCGCGCTCGTCGAACAGATACCGCCGCAGCTCCCGCACGAAACCGGCTTCGCCGTGGACGAACGCGTGCACGTCCTGGTCCGGCCACGGAAGCGCCTTCACCGCCGCGACCAGGTCGTCGGACGCCGAACGGTGCAGCCAGGTGACCTGCGCGTCGGCCTTGGTCGCGAGCGGCTGGTGCTCCGATTTGTCCGCCACGAGCAGGAAAACGTGCGCCAGCGCGCCCGGCGGCAGCGCTTCCAGCGCGGCGGCGATGGCCGGCAGCGCCGACTCGTCGCCCACCAGCAGATGCCAGCCGGCGTCGGCGCGCGGCGCGTACGCCCCGCCCGGACCGGCCAGCAGCAGCTCATCGCCCGGCTGCGCGCGCTGCGCCCACGGCCCGGCGAGCCCCTCGTCGCCGTGCACCACGAAATCGAGCACCAGTTCGCCCGCCGCCTCGTCGTACGAGCGGACGGTGTACGTGCGCAGCCGCGGCGCGTGCTCGCGCGGCAGTTCCTCGCGGATCCGGTTCAGGTCGAACGGCTCCGGATACTCCACCCCGGGCACCTTGAAGATCACCTTCACGTACGCGTCGGTGAACTCGTTCGGGCGGAACTCCTTCAGCCCCTCGCCGCCGGCCACGATCCGGATCATGTGCGGCGTCAGGTGCTCCTTGCGCAGCACCTCCAGCCGCACCGCGGTCCTCCCCTTGCGCGCCGGACCTTCGGCCATCGAACACCCCTGTTTCAGTAAGGTTTACCTAAGTCGTGGCTCCCACGGTACGCGCCTTCACCCGTTCCGCCCAGTGCCGCCGCCCCCGATTTCGGCGAGCAGCGCCCGGAAGCCCTCCTCGGCCGAACCCCGGAATCCCCGGAAGAACCGGTTCGCCAGCCGCACTCCCCACCACTGCCCGGTCGCCGCGGGCGCCGCCGGAACAACGCCGGAGACCTCGACGATCGTCCTCATGCTTCCCACGGCCTCGACACCCGCGTGTTCTGGAACGCGGTGATCTGCCAGCCCTCGTCGCCCCGCACCAGCACGTAGGTCAACGTGCTCTCCCGGCCCTCGGCGGCCGGGTCGTCTCCCCCGGTCAGCGACGAACCGCCGCCGGCCACGACGACCGCTACGTCGTCCCGCAGGAACCGCACCCGCGGCTCGCCGAAGCCGGCGAGCTTCGAGCCCTTCAGCGGGCCCTCGAACAGCTCCCGGTGCGAGTCCGCGATCGCCTGGCGGCCGACGAAGCGGAGTCCGAAGAACGTCACGTAATCGGCGTCTTCGGTGAACAGGTTCCCGTAGGAGGTGGCGTCGCCGTTGTTCCAGGCGTCGGCGAGCCGGGTGAGGACGGACAGGACTTCTTCGCGCTGGGACATGCCGTTGCTCCTTAACGAACGTCGTTCGCGTACGAGTCCGTTGTACTCACGAACACTGTTCGCGTCAAGGGCGCGGCTCGATTAGGCTGCGGGCATGACCGCACCGCCCCCGCCGTGGCGCCGGACGCCGAGCCCGCGCCGGCGCGCCGCGAAGCAGATGTTGTCGCAGGACCTGATCGTCAAGACCGCGCTCGAAATCCTGGCCGCCGAGGGCATCGACGCCGTTTCGATGCGCCGGGTCGCGCAGCAGCTGGAGACCGGCCCGGCGTCGCTTTACGCGTACGTGGCCAATAAAGAGGAACTCGACGAGCTGATGCTCGACGCGGCGCTGAGCGAGGTGCCGTGCCCGGAACCGGATCCGGAGCGGTGGACCGAACAGGTCAAAGAGCAAGTGCGGCACCAGATCCGGGCGATGATGGCGTATCCGGGCATCGCGAAGGTCGCGTGGCAGACGCCGATTCCGGTGACGCCGAATTCGCTGCGGCAGGGCGAAGTCATGCTTCAGCTGCTGCGCGCGGGCGGCCTGGACCTGAAGCAGGCGGCGTTCGCCGGCGACGCGTTGAGCACGTACGCCAAGGCATTCGCGTACGAGGCGAGCGGCTGGACGTTCGGCGACTACGACCCGGAGAAAATGAGCGAACGCGGACGGCAGATGGCGGAGTACATGCAGTCGCTGCCCGCGAGCGCGTTCCCGAACCTGTTGCGGGCCGGCGAGTTCTTCACCGCCGAGACCAGCCGGCCCCGCCTCGAATTCGCTCTCGAGGCGTTCGTGGCGGGGCTGGCGGCGATGGTCAGAAAGTGAGCACGATCTTCCCGCGCGAGTGGCCCTGTTCCAGTTCGCGGTAGGCGGCCTGGACCTCGGCCAGCGGGTACGTCGCGGCGATCGGGACGTCGAGCAATCCCTTGTCCGCCAACGCGACGAGGTCGCGCATCACCTCCGCGCTGGCTCCGGCGAGGTTGCCGTCGGTCTTCACCCGGTACTTCTCGGCGGCGGCGAAATCGACCACCGTGTCGATCCGGCCGGGGTAGACGCCGAGCCGCAGGGCGAGTTCGACGTAGCCGTCGCCGTACGTGTCGATGAACGCGTGCACCTGGTCGCCGGTCAGCTCGCGGAGCCGTTCTTCGAGCCCTTCGCCGTACGCGATCGGGACGATGTCGTGCTCGCGCAACCACTCGTGGTTCGCTTCGCTGGCAATGCCGATCACCGTCGCGCCGGTGAGCCTCGCCAGCTGCACGGCCAGCGAGCCGACCCCGCCGGCCGCTCCGGACACGACCACCGTCTCGCCCTCGCGCGGGCACACCGCGGCGACCGCGGCGTACGCGGTCGTTCCAGCCACGAACAAGCCGCCCGCGACCTCCCACGGCAGCCCGCTCGGCTTCGGGACGAGATGCTCCGCCGGGACCAGCACGTACTCGGCGTGGCTGGAGCGGGTGTGCACGAAGCCGACGACCTCGTCCCCCACGTGGATTTCTTCGACGTCCGCGCCCAGCTCCGCCACCACGCCGGCCAGGTCGCTGCCCTGCCCGGACGGGAAGGTGGAGGGCCACCGGTCCGCCAGCGCGCCGGTCCGGATCTTCGCTTCCCCCGGATTGATCCCCGCGGCCCGGACCCGCACGAGCACCTGCCCGGATTCCGGCGCCGGCCGGGGCACTTCGGCCAGCTGCAGCACTTCGATCCCGCCGTGTTCGCCGTATCTGACCGCTTGCGGCATACGCGTCTCCCTCGCTCGTATGGTTAGCCCAACAAACGATCGAGCGGAGTTATGCCCGGCGGGCGAAAATTCAGCCGGCCAGCCTCCGGACCACGGCGTCGGCGAGCAGCCGGCCGCGATCGGTCAGCACCGCGCGGCCCCGGCTGTCCAAATCGGACACTTCGAGCAAGCCCTCCGCGGCGGCCGCCCGGGCCTGCCGCAGCCCCGCCTCGTCGAGCGCGGACAGCGCCAGGCCGTCGGAGATCCGAAGCTCCAGCATGATCCGCTCCAGGTGCCGGTCTTCCTCGGTGAGCACCTCGCGGCCGGCTTCCGGGCTCTTCCCCTCCGCGAGCAGGCTGGAGTACTTGGCCGGATGCTTGACGTTCCACCACCGCACGCCGCCGACGTGGCTGTGCGCGCCCGGTCCGGCGCCCCACCAGTCGCCGCCCTGCCAGTAGCCGAGGTTGTGCCGGCACCGCGCGGCCTCGTCGCTCGCCCAGTTCGACACCTCGTACCAGGTCAAGCCCGCACCGGCGAGCACGGAGTCGATCAGCTCGTAGTAGCTGGCGAGCGTGTCGTCGTCCGGCGCGGGCAGCTCGCCGCGCCGCACCCGGCGGGCGAGCGCGGTGCCGTCCTCCACGATCAGCGCGTACGCCGACACGTGGTCGACGCCCGCGGAAAGAACCGCGTCCAGCGAAGCTCGCAGGTCTTCGACCCGCTCGCCCGGCGTGCCGTAAATGAGGTCGAGATTGACGTGCTCGAACCCGGCGGCCCGGGCCTCGCGCGCGGCGTCGACCGGGCGGCCGGGGGTGTGCACGCGGTCGAGCACCTTCAGCACGTGCCGGGCGGCGGACTGCATGCCCAGCGACACCCGGGTGTAACCCGCGGCGCGGATGCCCGCGAAGAACTCGGGCGAAGTGGATTCCGGGTTCGATTCGGTCGTCACCTCCGCGCCCGGCGCGAGGCCGAACGCCGACCGGACGCCGTCGAGCACCTCGGCCAGCCCGTCCGCGCCGAGCATCGAGGGCGTTCCGCCGCCGATGAACACCGTCTCCGCCTGGGGCGCGTTGCCGAGGATCTCCGCGCCCAGCTCCAGCTCGCGCCGCAGCGCGTCCAGCCACGACCGCGGCGAGGCGGCCGAGCCGAGTTCGCCCGCGGTGTAGGTGTTGAAGTCGCAGTATCCGCAGCGGGTCGCGCAAAACGGCACGTGGACGTACACGCCGAACGGACGCGTGCCGAGGCCCGCGAGCGCGGTCTCGGGCAGTCCGGCGGGAGGACGGTGGGTGTCGGGAACAGGCACGACGTCCATTCTCCCCCGCCCCGCCCGGTCCCCCGCGCGCCCCCGCGCCGCCCGGAGAAAGGTTCGGCCGCCGAACGATGCACCGCCCGCCGCGCCCCCGGTTGACAACCGCCCAGAACCGTCCCACGATGCGTCCGAAAGCCGGGAAAGACCTGGCAGATCACCCGGCCAATGCACATTCGCGGCCGTTGCGCACCCCCGCAGTGAGCCTTCTCCCACGATCCGGACGCCCTTGGACGAGGTTCGGCCCGCGTGGCAATCTGAGCCGGTGAGTCCTGCCGGTGTCCTTCTCGTGGCGCGCCGCCACGTCGACCTTCTGCGGGTCGCGAGCGCGCTCTGCCGGCCTGTTCGCTGACTCCCGCGCACCGCCTGCCCAGCCCGCCACCTGGACCGCCGGCCCGCCCCGCACCGACGCCGCGGCGGAGCCGCCTCGACCACCCCGCCCGGAGGATCCCCATGTCCGCACCCCCGCGTGAGACGCCCGCGAAGGCCCGCGCGCCTCGGACTCGCCAGAAGCGCGGCGAGGGTCAGTGGGCGCTCGGCTACCGGGAGCCGCTGAACCCGAACGAACGCTCGAAGAAGGACGACAGCCCGCTCAACGTCCGCGCGCGGATCGAGAACGTCTACGCGCACCGCGGTTTCGACTCCATCGACCCGGGCGACCTGCGCGGCCGGTTCCGCTGGTTCGGCCTCTACACCCAGCGCAAGCCCGGCATCGACGGCGGCCGCACCGCGCTGCTGGAGCCCGAGGAGCTGGACGACCGCTACTTCATGATGCGCGTCCGCGTCGACGGCGGCGCGCTCACCACCGAGCAGCTGCGGGTGGTCGGCGAGATCTCGCGGGACCACGCGCGCGACACCGCCGACATCAGCGACCGGCAGAACGTCCAGTACCACTGGATCCAGATCGAGGACGTGCCCTCCATCTGGTCCCGGCTGGAGAACGTGGGCCTGTCCACCACCGAGGCGTGCGGCGACTGCCCGCGCGTCGTGCTCGGCTCCCCGGTCGCCGGCATCGCCGCGGACGAGGTGCTCGACGCGACTCCGGCGATCGAGGCGATCCGCGAGCGGTACATCGGCGACCCGCGGTTCGCCAACCTGCCGCGCAAGTTCAAGACCGCGATCTCCGGGCTGCCGGACATCGTGCACGAGATCAACGACGTCGCCTTCGTCGGCGTCGACCACCCCGAGCACGGCCCCGGCCTCGACGTGTGGGTCGGCGGCGGGCTCTCCACGAACCCGATGCTCGCGCAGCGGCTCGGCGCGTGGATCCCGCTGGACGAGGTGCCGCAGGTGTGGGAGGGCGTCGTTTCGATCTTCCGCGACTACGGCTACCGGCGGCTCCGGTCGCGGGCCCGGCTGAAGTTCCTGGTCAAGGACTGGGGCATCGAAAAGTTCCGGGAAGTTCTCGAAACCGAGTACCTCAAGCGGAAGCTGATCGACGGCCCGCCGCCGGAGAACCCGGACACGCCGGTCGACCACGTCGGCGTGCACCCGCAGAAGGACGGCAACTACTACGTCGGAGCCGCGCCGGTCGCCGGCCGGGTGTCGGGCAGCACGCTGGTCGCGGTCGCCGACGCGGCCGAACGGGCCGGATCGCGGCGGGTGCGGCTGACCCCGCACCAGAAGCTGGTCGTGCTCGACGTGCCCGAGGACAAGGTCGCCGCGCTGGAGACGGACCTGGCCGAACTGGGCCTGCAGACCAAGCCGTCGCCGTGGCGGCGCAGCGTGATGGCGTGCACCGGGCTGGAGTTCTGCAAGCTCGCGATCGTCGAGACGAAGGTGCGCGCGCAGCAGCTGGTCGCGGACCTGGAGAAGTCGCTCGCCGACATCAACGCGCAGCTGGAGACGCCGGTGTCGGTGCACCTCAACGGCTGCCCGAACTCCTGCGCCCGCGTGCAGACCGCGGACATCGGGCTCAAGGGCCAGATCGTCACCGACGCCGACGGCAACCAGGTCGAGGGCTTCCAGGTGCACCTCGGCGGCGGGCTCGGCCTCGACGCCGGGTTCGGCCGGAAGCTGCGCGGCCACAAGGTGACCGCGGGCGAACTGGTGGAGTACGTGGAACGCGTGGTGCGCGCGTACGTCGCGGGCCGCGAACCGGGCGAACGCTTCCCGCAGTGGGCGCTGCGGGCGGACGAAGGGGTGCTGCAGTGACCGCGGTGGCGGACTACCGGGCTCTGGCCGAACGCGCCGAGAAGGAACTGGCCGACGCGACCGCCGAGGAGGCGCTGCGCTGGACGGTCGAGACCTTCGGCGACGATTTCATCGTGGCGTCGAACATGCAGGACGCCGTGCTGATCGACCTCGCCACGAAGGTCAAGCCCGCGGTGGACGTGCTGTTCCTGGAGACCGGCTACCACTTCGCCGAAACCCTCGGGGTGCGCGACGCGGTGCAGACGGTGTACCCGCAGGTCCGGATCATCAACGCCCAGGCCGAGCAGAGCGTCGCCGAGCAGGACGCGGAGTACGGGCCGAAGCTGCACGAACGCGACCCCGGCCAGTGCTGCTTCCTGCGGAAGGTCGTGCCGCTGCGGCAGACGCTCGGCAAGTACTCGGCGTGGGTCACCGGCGTGCGCCGGGTGGACGCGCCGACCCGCGCGAACACGCCGATCGTCACCTGGGACGAGCGCAACGGGCTGGTGAAGATCAACCCGATCGCGGCGTGGACCGACGAGGAGTTCAACGGCTACCTGCACTCGAACGGGATCCTGGAGAACCCGCTGGTGTCGATCGGCTATCTCTCGATCGGCTGCGCGCCGTGCACCGCGAAGGTCGAGCCGGGGCAGGACCCGCGCAGCGGCCGGTGGGCCGGGCAAGCGAAGACCGAGTGCGGATTGCATGGCTGATGGCTGAGGAAGGAAGCATGACGACTTTGGAACCGGCGGCCGACGCCGCGGTAGACAATCTCGCCGCCCTGGAATCCGAGGCCATCCACATCTTCCGCGAGGTCGCGGGCGAGTTCGACCGGCCGGTGATCCTGTTCTCCGGCGGCAAGGACTCGACGCTGATGCTGCACCTGGCGATCAAGGCCTTCTGGCCCGCGCCGGTGCCGTTCCCGCTGCTGCACGTGGACACCGGGCACAACTTCGACGAGGTCCTCGAGTTCCGCGACCGCGTCGTCGAAAAGCACGGGCTGCGCCTGGTCGTCGCGAAGGTGCAGGACTGGATCGACGACGGCCGGCTCGAGGAACGCGCCGACGGCCTGCGCAACCCGCTGCAGACCACGCCGCTGCTGGAGACGATCGCGGAGCACAAGTTCGACGCGGTCTTCGGCGGCGGCCGCCGCGACGAGGAACGGGCGCGCGCGAAGGAGCGGATCTTCAGCCTCCGCAACGCTTTCGGCCAGTGGGAGCCGCGCCGGCAACGGCCGGAGCTGTGGAACCTCTACAACGGACGGCACCGTCCGGGCGAGCAGGTCCGCGTGTTCCCGCTGTCCAACTGGACCGAAGCCGACGTGTGGAACTACATCGCCCGCGAGAAGGTCGAGCTGCCTTCGATTTACTACGCCCACCAGCGCGCGGTCTACCAGCGCGACGGCATGTGGCTCAGCGAGGGACCATGGGGCGGACCGCGTCCCGGCGAGGAAGTCCGCGAGCTGAGCGTGCGCTACCGGACCGTCGGCGACGGTTCGTGCACCGGCGCGATCGAGTCCACCGCGTCCACTGTGGAGGAAGTGATCGCCGAGGTCCAGGCTTCGCGGCTCACCGAACGCGGCGCCACCCGCGCCGACGACCGGATGTCCGAGGCGGCCATGGAAGACCGCAAACGGGAGGGCTACTTCTGATGTCGAGCCTGCTGAGGCTGGCCACCGCGGGCAGCGTGGACGACGGCAAGTCCACGCTGGTCGGGCGGCTGCTGTACGACACCAAGTCCGTCCTCGCCGACCAGCTCGACGCGGTCACCCGCGCGTCCGTCGACAAAGGACTGTCCACTCCGGACCTTTCGCTGCTCGTCGACGGCCTGCGCTCGGAGCGCGAACAGGGCATCACGATCGACGTCGCGTACCGGTATTTCGCCACGCCGAAGCGGTCGTTCGTGCTCGCCGACACCCCGGGACACGTGCAGTACACGCGCAACACGGTCACCGGCGCGTCCACCGCGCAGCTGGCGGTGCTGCTGGTCGACGCGCGCAACGGCGTGGTCGAGCAGACCCGGCGGCACGCGGCCGTGCTGGCGCTGCTCGGCGTGCCGCAGCTGGTGCTGGCGGTGAACAAGATCGACCTCGTGGGCTACGACGAGAACACCTTCGGCGTGATCGCCAAGGAGTTCACCGCGCACGCGGAGTCCCTCGGCTACGACCCGGCGGCCGTCGTCGCCATCCCGGTTTCCGCACTGGTCGGCGACAACGTGGCCGCCCGGTCCGAGCGAACCCCGTGGTACGACGGGCCTTCGCTGCTGGAGCACCTGGAAAACGTGCCGGTGGCCCCGGATCCGCACGATTCCGCGTTGCGGTTCCCGGTGCAGTACGTGATCCGCCCGCGCACGCCGGAGTACCCGGATTACCGCGGCTACGCCGGTCAGATCGCCGCCGGCACGGTGCGTCCGGGCGACGAGATCGTCGTGCAGCCGCACGGGATCCGCAGCCGCGTCGAGCGGATCGACACCGCGGACGGGCCGCTGGAAGAAGCAGGCGCCGGAACCTCGGTGACCCTGCTGCTCGCCGACGACATCGACATCAGCCGCGGCGACCTGATCGCGGCCGCCGACGCGCCGGCCGAGGTGACCGACGAGATCACCGGCACGCTGTGCTGGCTGTCCTCGAAGCCGCTCAAGACCGGCGCGCGGGTGCTGATCAAGCACGGCACCCGGACGGTGCAGGGGCTCGCCACCGAGTTGCACGCGCGGTTCGACGAGCAGACCCTGTCCAGTGTGGACTCTCCGGAAAGCCTGGAACTCAACGACATCGGCAGCGTCAGCCTGCAGCTGGCCGAACCGCTGCCGGTGGACGACTACGGCGTGAGCCCGCGCACCGGCGCGTTCCTGGTGATCGACCCGAAGGACGGCGACACGCTCGCCGCCGGTCTCGTCGGAGAGCGGTTCTCGTGACGCCTCCCCTGGTCGCCGTCGCGCACGGCAGTCGTGATCCCCGCTCCGCCGCGACGGTGCGGGCGCTGGTCGACGTCGTCCGTGCGCAGGCACCAGGGCTGGACGTGCGGGAGTCGTTCCTCGATCTGTCGGAGCCGCGCGTCACCGACGTGCTGCGCGGGCTTTACGCCGACGGGCATCGCTCCGCGGTCGTCGTGCCGTTGTTGCTGGGCAGCGCTTTTCACGCCCGGGTCGACCTGCCCGCGCTGATCGACGAGGTGACCGCGGAGTGCCCCGGGTTCCGGATCCGCGTGTCGGACGTGCTCGGCGCCGATCCCGCACTCGAAGCCGTCGCCCTCGACCGGATCGCCGGAGCCCGCCGCGGCGGGACCGGAGTGCTGCTGAGCGCGGTCGGCTCCTCGAACCCCGAGGCCAACGCGGTCGTCGCCGGATTGGCCGCCCGCTGGGAAAAGCGGCTCGGCCTGCCGGTGAGCGAGGCGTTCGCCAGCGCGGCCCAGCCGGACATCCCGGCCGCCGCGGCCCGGCTGCGCGATCGCGGCGTCCGGCATTTCGTGGTGGCGTCGTGGTTCCTGGCCCCCGGCCTGCTGCCGGACCGGATCGCGTCGCTGGCCCGCGAAGCCGACGCCGGCGCGTTCATCGCCGAGCCGCTCGCGGACGACCCGCGCGTCGCGGACGTCGTGATCGGCCGGTACGCCGCCGCGATCTCCGGCCTGCTGCGGACCGCCGCCTGAGTATCACACCGGACAGCGCTGGGCCGAGCCGGCCTGGCTCGCCCTGTCGGACCACCGTCGGTAGGCCCGAACGGCCGATCGGGCCGCTCCTACCGCCACGAGGTGAGCAATATTCACATTTTCCGTCACGGTGCGCTCCTGTGAACGGTCACTCCTTGACGTACTACTTAACTTGCCGGTAACTCTCTAAGCGCTGCGCAGCTTTCTCTCTCCCCCGTGAAACCCGCAGGTAGGAGCACACAGATGAAAGCACCTCACTTTTACCGGCTGGCCGCGCTGACGGCGGTCGCCGCCCTCCCGCTCGCGCTGGCGGCCCCGGCGTCCGCCGCGACCGCGATCAATTTCGACTGCCAGGCCGACGCGCCGGTGGTCGGCCCGCAGCAGGTGTCGCTGACCCAGAACGCCGACGTCACCGCACCCGCGACGGTCGCGCCCGGCGGTGCGTTCGACGTCGTCATCGACCCCGCGCCCAACACCGTCCCGAGCGACGTGGGCGGCAACAAGGTCAAGAACATCAACACTTTCGCGCTGAAGTTCCCCGTCCCGGCCAACTCGACTTACGTCAGCGCCGACCTCGCCGGCGGCTCCGGTCTCGGCGACACGCCGCCGACGATCAGCGTCGCCGACGGCGTGGCGACGCTGAGCTTCCCCGGCCCGATCGCCGGCGGATCGACCTTCGAACTGCCGACCATCACCGCGCACCTCAAGGCGGGCGACTCCGGCACGATCGAGACGAAACTGTCCGGCACCAGCTACAGCGACCCCGGCCTGACTTTCAAGGCCGTGGCGAGCAGCATCATCGGCGACGTGACCGCGCCGACGGCCTGCTTCCCCAACCCCAGCCCGGTTTTCACCACCACGACCATCGGCTGACCCGGACCGCGGCCACCCGCTGCGCCCGGGTGGCCGCGCCCGGTTCACGGCAGCAGCAGTCCCCAGTAGACCGCCCACGGCACGAACACCAGCCCGGCCGCGAGCGGCGCGCTCGCCCCGCGCCGCCGGTCCGGTTTCCGCAGGCCGATCACGGTTGCCGCCAACGCGACCACGGTCGCGACCGCCAGCGCTTGCACTGCCAGCCACGGCAACGGCCGCCCGAGGAACACCGGTCCGAAATCCTTCATCCCGGACAGCTGCGCCCAGCCGAGGATTCCGACGAACCCGGCGACCGTCGCCGTCCCGAGCCCGGCCAGCCACCGCGACGACCTGGTCCCCCGGCGGCGAATCAGCGCGACCACGCCGCCGACCAGGAACCCGCCCAGCAGCAGGGCGAGCGCGATCCCTTGCGCCCCAGCAGATTCCCACCAGGCCAGCGGACGCAGCGCTTCCGTCGGCCGCTGCGCGAAGGCCGCGGTCTCGACGTGCACGCCCTGCCGATTCGCCAGCCAGTCCCCGACCACCGCCGGATATCCCGGCACGACCCGAGGCAGCCGGTCGAACCCGGCGTCGCTGGTCGCGTACAGATCCGGCCCGCCGCCGGCGACGAACCGGATCGCGTGGTTCGGGTTCGCGACCAGCGCGTCCGCGAAAATCCGGGAACTTTCGACCGGCGCGTGGTTGATGTCGAGGTCGCCCCACAACGCCAGGATCGGCTGTTTCAGCCGCCGCAACACCGGCACCGGGTCGTAGTCCGCCTCCGGGAACAACCCGGCCCCGATCGCGAACCGCGTCCCCCGCACCGGCAATGCCGTCAGCAGCGAGCCGGAAATCCCTTGGTGGCGAAGGACATTCCCCCAGTACCACGAGGTCTGCCGCGCTCCGCCCCATCCGGATCCGCCGACCGTGATCACGTACGAGATGTCCGCCGCCCGGGTCGCCGCGAGCGTCGCGACCCACGCGCCCTCGCTGACTCCCCAGACGCCGACGTCCGCGGCTCCCGAGTTCGCCCGCAACGCGCGGACCGCCGAGACGAGATCGTCCGCCAGCACGCCGTAATCGCGCTGGGTCTGGGAATAACCGCTGGTACGCCGGTCGTAGACGAGCGTCGTGACGCCGAGCCGCGTGAACGTCTCGGCCTGCAGCCGGAGATTGTCCCGGGTCCGCCAGTCCGACCCTCCTTGCAGGACGATCGCGGACTTCGCCGGTCCGTCCGGCCGGAATACCGTGCCATGCACCGTGATTCCGCCAGCGCCCGCGAAACTGACGTTCGCGGGCGGTTGTGCTTGTGCCGGCTGGGCGGTCGCCAGGACCGAACCCAGCACGAGGAGCGCGGCGGCGAGCCGCGATTTGCCCCAGGGCAGCATGAAGTGTTCTCCTTGCTTCGGGAGATCGTGCGACGTTTTCCCTTGTTCCTGGGTGCCGAGTGGCCGCTCGGCACCCAGGCCTTCCAGCTCAGTCCTGGCCGGCCTCCTCCCCGCCCGGAGCCGGGAACGCGAGCATCCGCGTCTCGACCCGGCGCGCCCCCTCCGGCGTTTCGCCTTCCGGCCGCTGATACCGCCGGAGCAAGGCGAGATACGCCTCGAAGAAGTCCCCCAGCTCGTCCAGCGTCACGGTGATCGCGCCGCGCGAGTACGGAATCGCGTCCGCCCACTCCCCCAGCCGCGGACGCTCGCGCTCGAACCGCTCGTACAGATCGGTGTCGCCCGCGAGCCACAGCCGGTGCAGCTCGCCGATCGCCGCCTTCGCCGGATCGTCCTGTTCCTGCGCGGGCGGCAGCCGCAGGTCGTAATCCGCCACGCGCCACCAGCGCTCCCGCCCGCGCGCGCGTTCGGGAAGTTCCTGGACGAACCCGTTCTCCGCCAGCACCCGCAGGTTGTAACTGGTCCCGCCGCTGGTCACGCCCAGCCGTTCGGCGAGCGTCGTCGACGTCGCCGGCCCGGACGCGGCCAGCAGCTCGAGAATCCGCTGCCGCAACGGGTTCGCGAGCGCCTTGAGTGCCTTCGAATCGGCGGTGCGAGGGTCTGCCATGCCCTCAAGGTAGCAGTGCACGAGTTTTCGTGCATGGGTTCTCGTGCACGCACTTCGCCCCTGTCCCGGGGAAGCGGTGTGCGAAAGTGTCAGGCATGGCTGACGAACTGGTGCACTACGAGGTGGCGGCCGGCATCGCCACGATCACCCTGGACTCCCCGCACAACCGCAACGCGCTGTCGTCGCAGCTGCGGCGGGAACTGAGCGAGTCGCTGGACAAGGCCCGCGAGGACGACGCGGTGCGCGTGGTGCAGCTGACCCACACCGGCCCGGTGTTCTGCGCGGGCATGGACCTGAAGGAGGCCCGCGGCGCCGGTTCGTCCGACCAGGGCGTGAACGAGTTCCCGAAGATCCTGGACCAGCTGTGGACCAGCCCGAAGCCGGTCGTCGCGCGGCTCGCCGGCCCGGCTCGCGCGGGCGGGATCGGCATGGTCGCCGCCTGCGACATCGCGGTCGCGGTGCCGGAAGCGACCTTCGCCTTCTCCGAGGTCCGGATCGGCGTCGTCCCGGCGGTCATCAGCCTGACGGTCCTCCCGCGGCTGAACGCCCGGGCCGCGCACGAACTCTTCCTGACCGGCGACGTCTTCGACGCGAAGCGCGCGGTGGAGATCGGCCTGCTGAACGCCTGCGTCCCGGCGGAAGACCTGGACAAGACCGTCGAGGGCTACCTCACGTCGCTGACTCTCGGCGGCCCGAAAGCCCTGGCCGCCACGAAGGAACTGCTGGCCCGCCCGCGCCCGGCGACCCCGGCCGAGGGCTTCGCGGACATGAACGCCCTGTCCGCGGGCTTCTTCGCCAGCGAGGAAGGACAGGAAGGCATCCTGGCCTTCGCGCAGAAGCGCAAGCCGAACTGGGTCCCGCAGGACTGACCGCGGCCGGTGAGGGGAACCATTCTCCGAGTCCTTCGGGGGTTCCCCTCACGGCTCGTCAGGAATCGACCAGGACCAAGGTCAGCCGCCGCGCGCCGGAGCCCATCGCCCGCTGCGCGTCCGACAGCACGCTCCGCACCGCGAGGTAAGCCTTCGGCTCGGCCGCCTTCAACGCGTCCGACCCGGTCCAGATCAGCACGTGCTCGCCGGGCGGCAGCCACGACAGATCGGTGAGCAGGTCGTACAGCGCGTCGAGATTCCGCCCGAAGTAAGACGGGAAAGACAGCGCCTCGCCGATCGCGTCCAATGTCGACAGTTTGTCGAGCGTCCGCGTCCCGTCGACCTGATGCGGGTAAGCCCCGCGCGCGAAAGCCGCGTCCGCCGCGGCCCGCGCCGTCTCCCCGCTCACCGCGCGGGGTCCACGACGACGAACGACGCGTAATGATCCGCTGTGTAATACAACTCTTTCCCCGCCCCCGTGATCAGCCGGCGCGCCCCTCGGTCCGGGCTTCCCGGCGTTTTCACGGTGTATTCGTGGTAATAGCCGTTCTTCTCCGCGGGAAGCACCTTTTCCCGGTTCTGGAAGACGACGTCGTCATTGCGCGGATACGGGTAGGGCCCGCCCTTCTGGATCAGGTTCCACGTGTCCTTCGCCTGCGGCGGCAGCGAGGACAGCGGCTTGACCGGCAGCTTCGAATCCGCTCCCGGCACCTTCCCGGAAGCCGAGGCGGGAGCGCTCGACGAGGACGCGGGCGCCGGCGAATCCGAGGAGCCCGCGGTTTCCTTGACGAGCCACCCGCCGAGCACCAGCACGAGGAGACCGACGAGCGCAGCGGTGATCCGCCTACGGTTGACCATGGTGTGCCAGCTTAGGAGCGGCCGGGACGCTCGTCGTCACGGGCCGTGCCGAACCGGCGGCCGAAGCGTTCGACCAGCTTGTCGATGGCCCACGCGGCGAGCAGGCACAGCGGCACGAGCACCGCCATCACCAGCACGAACTGCACGGGGAACCAGGCTTGGGCGAGCCACAGCTCGACCCCGTCCCACCAGTTGGCCAGGCCGTCAAACACGAGTGTGAGCCTACGCGCGCTCGCCTGCGGGACGGCGGGCAGGGGAGGTAGGTTGCTGCCATGTTCGCCGTATACGCGCAGGAACCCAACGCCGAGTCCCCGCTCGATTCGCTGGTCGTCGGCGAGCGGCCGGAACCCGAGGTGCCGCAGGGCTGGGTCCGGGTGCACGTGAAAGCCGCCAGCCTGAACATGCACGACCTGTGGACCTTGCGCGGCGTCGGCATCAAGGCAGACCAGTTCCCGATGATCCTCGGCTGCGACGGAGCGGGAACGCTCGACGACGGCACCGAGGTCGTGCTGCACTCGGTGATCAACGCGCCGGGCTGGCAGGGCGACGACACGCTCGACCCGAAGCGCACCCTGCTCACCGAAAAGCACCAGGGCACGTTCGCCGACCAGGTCGTGGTCCCGGCCCGCAACGCGGTGCCGAAGCCGGCCGGCCTGACCTTCGCCGAGGGCGCGACGATGGGCACCGCCTGGCTCACCGCGTACCGGATGCTGTTCGTGAAGTCGGGTCTGCGGCCCGGCCAGACGATGCTCGTGCAGGGCGCGTCCGGCGGCGTGTCGACCGCGCTGATCGCGCTCGGCCGCGCGGCCGGGTTCCGCGTGTGGGTCACCGGGCGCACCGAGGAGAAGCGCGCGCTGGCCGAGAGCGTCGGCGCGCACCAGAGCTTCGAGTCCGGCGCGCGGCTGCCCGAGCGGGTGGACGCGGTGTTCGAGACCGTCGGCAAGGCCACCTGGGGCCACACGCTCAAATCGCTGAAGCCGGGCGGCGTGGTCGTGGTGTCCGGGTCCACCAGCGGTCCCGACCCGTCGGCCGACCTGCAGCGCGTGTTCTTCCTGCAGCTGCGGGTCGTCGGCTCGACCATGGGCACCCGCGACGAGCTGGCCGACCTGCTCGCCTACCTCGACCTGAAGGGCATCAAGCCGCAGATCGGCGCCGAGCTCCCCCTCGCGGAGGCCCCCGCGGGATTCGCCGCGATGGCCGCCGGCGAGACCGCCGGGAAGATCGTCTTCACCCGCTGATCGCGGTCGCACCGCGCTGGCCTGGGCTTTTCCTCTTCGAAAGCGCCCGGGCCAGCGCTTGTACCCGTTCTCCAGTGAATCGTCAACACCCCTGCTTCGCAATCAGATAGTGACCCCCGAAGTTCCACCAGAAGTCGACCTTGGGCGGTTAACCTGGAGAACATGACCGCGACGCAGCGGCCCGCACCCGCCGACCGGGGCGGCCGGCACCCCAGCGACCCGGCGCCCGTCCGGGAGTCGTTCCGGCGCTTCGCCGGGATCCGCACGCGCGTGCTCGAGGTCGGGCCGTCCGTCGCCGAGGCGCCCGCACCGAAGCGCACGCGCCGCAAGGGCGCCGAGAAACCCCGCGCGCCCCGGCTCGTGTTGCTCCACGGGTATTGCGACAGCGCCGACACGTGGCGTCCGGTACTCGGAGAACTAGCCGCCGCCGGCATCGCCGCGATCGCGGTCGACCTTCCCGGCTTCGGCGACGCGCAGCCGCTGCGCCCGGGTCCGATGCTGCCGCAGCTCGACGCGTTCACCGCCGCGGTGGTGCGCGAACAGGCCGTGCTCGGCCCGGTCGTGCTCGCGGGCAACTCGCTCGGCGGCACGATGAGCCTGCGCGCGGCGCAGAACCGCCGGCTGCCGACCACCGGCGTGGTGTCGATCGCCGCGCCCGGCTTCGTCGACTCGTGGCTGGTGCGCACGGTCGGGCGCAATCCGCTGCCGCTGCGGCTGTACTCCTCGCTTCCGTTGCCAGTGCCGGGTTTCCTGGTCCGCGCGGTCGCCGAACAGCTCGTGCCGAGGATCCTCTACGCCGACGCGAAGCACGCCGACGCGGGCCAGGTCCGCCGGTTCACCACGCTTTTCCCGGACTACCGGGCCACCACGTCCCGGCTCGAACAGGCGCGGCAGCTCGTCGCGGAGCTGGCCGACGCGTACCGGCTCGACCAGATCACGATCCCGCTGCTGGCGGTCGCGTGCGGCAAGGACAAGCTCGTGACGGCCGCGTCCGGGCGGAAGCTGCACACCCTGGTGCCGCACAGCAGGCTCGTCGTCCGGGAGGACTGGGGCCACTGCCCGCAGCTGGACGATCCGGCCGAGGTCGCGGAGCTGCTCACGTTCTTCGCCGCGGGCGCGGTCCGCTCCGCCGCCCGCCCGGCGCCCACGGTCAGCGACGTCGAGGACGACTCCGCGACCGGGTGACCCAGGCTGCCGAAATCGTCACACAATGGAGTCGGTGACAGGCGCGGCGCCTCCGGGTACGGTGCCCTGCCAGGGCCCGGAACCCGGGTCCGGCGAACCACCAGTCTGAGGAGACACCGATGTCAGCTCCGCGCGGCCCTAACCTGGGCACCGGGTCCGGGATCTTCCGGCGGAAGCCGATCGAAACCATCGAGCAGGCCGGCGAAAGCGGGCTGCAGCGCACGCTCGGCCTGCGGCAGCTGACCGCGATCGGCGTCGGCGGCATCATCGGCGCGGGCATCTTCTCGCTCGCCGGCGCGGTCGCGAACAAGACCGCCGGCCCGGCCGTGCTGATCTCGTTCCTGATCGCGGGCATCGCGAGCGCCGCGGCGGCGTTCTCCTACGCCGAGTTCGCCGGCCTCATCCCGCGCGCGGGCTCCGCCTACACCTACGGGTACGCCGTGCTCGGCGAGATCGTCGGCTGGTTCATCGGCTGGGACCTGCTGCTGGAGTACACCGCGATCGTGTCCGTGGTGGCGATCGGGATTTCCGGCTACTTCAACGACCTGCTCGGCTTCCTGCACATCTCGCTGCCGCACTGGATGTCCGGCGCGCCCGGGACGGAACCGGCGGGCGTCGAGCCGGGGTCGTACAAGATCAACCTGTTCGCGGTGCTGCTCTGCCTGCTGATCGCGTTCATTCTCAATCAGGGCATGAAGAACGCGGCGCGCTTCGAAACGCTGCTGGTGTACCTGAAGGTCGGCCTGGTGCTGCTGGTGATCGTGGTCGGTGCCTTCCACATCCAGAGCGGGAACTACAGCAACTTCTTCCCGTTCGGCCTGAGCGGCGCGTTCACCGGCGCGGCAACGGTGTTCTTCGCGGTCTTCGGCTACGACGCGATGTCCACCGCGGCCGAGGAGTCGCAGGACTCGCAGAAGCACATGCCGAAGGCGATCATCTACTCGCTGGCGATCTCGATGGTGCTGTACGTGCTCGCCTGCCTGGTCCTGACCGGCATGGTGAAGTACACCGACATCAACCCGGAAGCGGCGTTCTCGAGCGCATTCGCGAAGGTCGGCCTGGGCTGGCTGGGCGCGATCATCGCGGTAGGCGCGATCATCGGCATCCTGACGGTCCTGTTCACCTTCCTGCTGGGCGCGACCCGAGTGGGCTATTCGATGAGCCGCGACGGCCTGCTGCCGAAGTGGTTCTCGAAGACCCACCCGGTGCGCAAGGTCCCTTCGCGCATCACGTGGATCCTGGGCGTCGCTTCGGCGCTGATCGCGGGCGTGCTCCCGATCGGCGAGGCCGCGGAACTGACGAACATCGGCATCCTGCTGGCCTTCGTGGTCGTCTGCATCGCGGTGATCGTGCTGCGCTACAAGCGCCCCGACCTGCCGCGCACGTTCAAGACGCCGGGCATGCCGGTGGTCCCGGTCATCGGGGTCGTGTTCTCGATCTGGCTGATCACGTTCCTGAAGCCGGAAACCTGGCTGCGCTTCGCGATCTGGTTCGCGATCGGCATGGTGATCTACTTCGCCTACGGCAAACGCCACTCCGCGATGGAACGCGGCGAGGACGCCGGCGACGGCGAGCCCGGGGTCAAGTCCACTTCGGACTGATCCGGCGTTGGAACGGTTCGGACGCGGGGGACGCCTTTGGTGGCGTTCCCCGCGTTTTCTTTGCGTTGCTGGGCTTGCCGGGCTTCTCCTGGGCTGCGGCCGCTCGGGGGCCTTCGGATCGCTGGGCTGCTGGCCGCTGGTCCGGTGGCTTGTCCGCTGGCTCTTGGTCGCGTGCACTGTCGGGTGTTCCCAGCGCACGTCGCCTCCGCGCTCGTGGCTCTTCTTGTGACCGGCGCACGCACGGTCATCCGGGCCGTTCCGCCGCTACCCGGTCAGCGCTAGAACCCCCTGCCCGCGCCGGAACCCCGTGCGGGCAGCAAATCCCTCGCGCAACTAGAACAACCGCCCAACCCAATCAGGCCGTCACGGCTCCTGCCCGCACCGGAAACCCCAGCGCAGCCAGCAGATCCCTCGCACGGCTAGAACAACCAGCCAAGCCACAGTCCCAGCGAACCACCGCACAATCCAGTCACCCACTCGCGGCTCCTGCCCGCACCGAAAACCCCAGCGCAGGCAGCAATCCGTCGCGCGACAAGAACAACCGCCCAACCCGCAGCCCCAGCGAACCTCCCCGCACCCAGTCACGCCGCCGCGGCTTCTGCCCTCTCCTCAGCGCAGCCGGTCGAGCCGTTCCGCCGCTGCCTTCGCCTCGGTGCGCAGGCGGGCCACGATCGAGGCCGCCGAACCGTCGCTGGCGAGCGGGTAGGTCTGCCCCGCCCACAGCGACATCGCTTCCGGGTCACCGGCCTTGGCTGCCGCCGCGCGGACCGGTTTGCTCAGGTGGTGCAGCTGCGGGTAGGCGGCGGGCGCGTCCGCGGAGAGGTCGCTCAGGACGCGGTTCACCATGCCCCGCGCCGGACGTCCGCTGAACGCGCGCGTGAACGCCGTCGCCCGCCCGGCTTCTGCGAGCGCGCGCCGCTGGGTATCGCCGGTGCCGGCCTCCGTGGCGAGCAGGAAGGCCGTGCCCAGCTGCGCCGCCGACGCACCCGCCGCCAGCACCGCCGCGATGTCGGCGCCGTTGACCAGTCCCCCGGCCGCGATCAACGGCAGGCTCGTGCGCGCGCCGAGCAGCCGCAGCAGCGCGAGCAGGCCGTACTCCTCGCCGCCGGCCGGGTTGCCCGGGTCGTCGGTGAACAGCCCGCGGTGCCCGCCGGCCTCGAAGCCCTGCACGACCAGAGCGTCGGCTCCGCGCGCGGCGGCGAGGTCGGCTTCCTCCGGGTTCGTGACGGTGACCGCGACCTTGCCGCCGGCTTCGTGGATCCGCTGCACCTCGGCGGACGTCGGCGCGCCGAAGGTGAACGACACCACCGGGACCCGGTGCCGCACGACGAGGTCGAGTTTCGCCGGGTACTCGTCGTCGTCCCAGACCGGGTCGCCGAGGTCGACGCCGTAGCGCACGGCTTCGGCGAGCAACCGTTCGCGGTGCGCGCTCAGGTCGGCCACCGACCGGCCGCCGGGGACGAACAGGTTGACGCCGAACCGCCCGCCGGTGAGGTCGGCGGTGTGCGCGATCCGGGCGTCGAGCGTCTCCGGGCTGAGGTAGCCGGCGGCGAGGAAACCGAACCCGCCCGCGTCCGTGACGGCGCCGACCAGCTGCGGAGTCGTCGGCCCGCCCGCCATCGGCGCCACGATCACCGGGAACTCGAGATCATCGAACATGTCCCCGAGCCTAGTGCCGGACCGGAAATGCGCCGGGCCGCCGCCGCGTTGCAGAAGAGCATGACGGCAACCCAGGAACAGCTCCGCGCGCTGTCGGTGCAGGAAAACGGCCTCGCCACAGTGGCCACGACCCGCGCCGACGGCACCGTGCACGCGTCCGTGGTGAACGCGGGCATCCTGGACGACCCGGTGACCGGCAAGCCGAGCGTGGGCTTCGTCGCCGTCGGCGGCGCGCACAAGCTCACGCTGCTGCGCCGCAACGGCCACGCAACCGTAACGTTCCGCCGCGGCTGGCACTGGCTCTCGGTGACCGGCCCGACCCGCCTGATCGGCCCGGACGACCCCGACCCGTCCTTCCCGGCCGACGGCCTCCCGGCCCTGCTGCGCGAGGTCTTCCGAGCCGCCACCGGCACCCACGACGACTGGGCGGAATATGACCGCGTGATGGCCGCCGAACGCCGGGCCGCGGTGTTCGTGGAGGTGGGCAGGATCATCGGGAACGGCTGAGCGTCCCGGCAGGCGCCGGACGCGAGAAGTTCGGCTCCGCTCAGCCCCTCTCGACAAGCATCTTGGGCACCACCCGGACCGGGAACGGCTGCCGCGCTTCGAAGGCCTCGGCTCCCGCGGCCTTGGCGACCTGCTGGTACAAGCCGTCCGCGTCCAGTTCGAACACAGTCAGTTCGGGTGCGGCCGGGTCGATCACCCAGTAACTCGGCACCCGCAGCCGTTCGTAGACGGCTCTCTTGGTGTTCAAGTCGTGGATCGCCGTGCTCGGCGACAGAATCTCGACGGCGAGCACGGGCGGCACCGGCAGATCCTGGTCGGTGAAGTCCTCGCTGCGGCCGACCAGAACGTCCGGTTGCAGCTCCGTCCGGTCGCCGACGTGCACGGCGAACGGTGCGCCGAGGACGTCGAACTCCGGCGGGCAGGCCGCTTCCAGCACGTGGTAGAGCCGGTACCCGATCTTCTGATGGCGGTACCCCGGCGCCGGAGTCACGACCAGCACTCCGTCGATGAGTTCGTAACGGCGGCCATCATCCGGCATCCCCTCGAGGTCCCGCACCGTCATGGGACCGGACCCGGGCGGAACCTGGCTTTCCATCATGACTGTCATGGTGCTCTCCTTTCCCTGTGCGCACCAGAGTTCCTGTCCGCAATTGAGGACACCACCCGCCACCGACAAAAAACGGCGGCCCCGGAAACCCGGAGCCGCCGTTCACCCGAAGGTGGGACTACTTCTTGTTCTTCCCGTTGTCCTCAGTGGACAGTGCCGCGACGAAGGCCTCCTGCGGCACCTCCACCCGGCCGACGGTCTTCATCCGCTTCTTGCCTTCCTTCTGCTTCTCCAGCAGTTTCCGCTTCCGCGAGATGTCGCCGCCGTAGCACTTCGCCAGCACGTCCTTGCGGATCGCGCGGATCGTTTCGCGCGCGATGATCCGCGAGCCGATCGCGGCCTGGATCGGGACCTCGAACTGCTGCCGCGGAATCAGCTCGCGCAGCCGCGTCGCCATGCGGTTTCCGTAGGTGTAAGCAGCGTCCTTGTGCACGATCGCGGAGAACGCGTCCACCGTCTCGCCCTGCAGCAGAATGTCGACCTTCACCAGGTCCGCCACCTGCTCGCCGGACTCCTCGTAGTCCAGCGACGCGTAGCCGCGCGTGCGCGACTTCAGCGTGTCGAAGAAGTCGAAGATGATCTCCGCGAGCGGGATCGTGTAGCGCAGTTCGACGCGGTCCTCGGACAGGTAGTCCATGCCCAGCAGGGTGCCGCGCTTCGCCTGGCACAGCTCCATGATCGTGCCCACGAACTCCGACGGCGCGAGGATGCTCACCTTCGACACCGGCTCGTGCACCTCGGCGATCTTGAGCCCGGTCGGCCAGTCCGACGGGTTCGTGACGATCACCTCGCTGCGGTCCTCCAGCACCACCCGGTACACCACGTTCGGCGCGGTGGAGATCAGGTCCAGGCCGAACTCGCGCTCCAGCCGGTCGCGGGTGATCTCCAGGTGCAGCAGCCCGAGGAAGCCGCAGCGGAAGCCGAAGCCCAGCGCGACCGACGTTTCCGGCTCGTAGGTCAGCGCGGCGTCGTTGAGCTGCAGCTTCTCCAGCGCCTCGCGCAGCTCCGGGTAGTCCGAGCCGTCCACCGGGTACAGCCCGGAGAACACCATCGGCTTCGGGTCGCGGTAGCCGGCCAGCGGCTCCTTCGCGCCGTTGCGCTCGGACGTCACGGTGTCGCCGACCTTCGACTGGCGCACGTCCTTCACGCCGGTGATCAGGTAGCCGACCTCGCCGACGCCGAGTCCCTTGCTGGCCTTCGGCTCCGGCGAGATGATGCCGACCTCGAGCAGTTCGTGCGTCGCGCCGGTGGACATCATCTTGATCTTCTCGCGCGGCGTGATCTTGCCGTCCACCACGCGGATGTAGGTGACGACGCCGCGGTAGGTGTCGTAGACCGAGTCGAAGATCATCGCGCGGGCGGGCGCGTCCGCGTCGCCGACCGGCGGCGGGACCTGGCGCACGCATTCGTCCAGCAGCTCGGTCACGCCCATGCCGGTCTTCGCCGACACGCGCAGCACGTCCGAGGGCTCGCAGCCGATGATGTGCGCGATCTCCGCCGCGTACTTCTCCGGGTCCGCCGAGGGCAGGTCGATCTTGTTCAGCACCGGGATGATGTGCAGGTCGTTCTCGAGCGCGAGGTACAGGTTCGCGAGCGTCTGCGCCTCGATCCCCTGCGCGGCGTCGACCAGCAGGATCGCGCCCTCGCACGCCTCGAGCGCGCGCGAGACCTCGTAGGTGAAGTCCACGTGGCCGGGCGTGTCGATCAGGTGCAGGACGTGGTCCTTGCCGTCCACCTGCCACGGCAGCCGGACGTTCTGGGCCTTGATCGTGATGCCGCGTTCCCGCTCGATGTCCATGCGGTCGAGGTACTGCGCGCGCATGGCCCGCTCCTCGACGACGCCGGTCAGCTGCAGCATCCGGTCCGCCAGCGTCGACTTGCCGTGGTCGATGTGGGCGATGATGCAGAAGTTGCGGATCAACTCCGGCGGCGTGAAGGTGGTGTCGGCGAACGTCTTGGGCGCTGTCACTCGGGCTGTCCTCGGGATGGTGGGGGATGTCCGTACCCCATCGTCCCATGGACCTCCGGGTGCGGGTGGGGGTCATCCCCGATGCGGCCCCGCGCGTCTCGTGATGACCTCGAAGCATGACCACTTCACCCTCCCCCTCGCCGCCCGGCCCCGGCGTCCTCGACGCCGCGCTCGACCGGGCCTTCGGCCACCCCAGCGGCCTGCTGGGCAGGCTCGGCGGCAAGCTGATGGCGATCGGCAACGCCGCGACCGAGCACCGCGTCGTCGACCTCGCGCGCCTCGAACCGGACGAGACCGTCCTGGTCATCGGCCCCGGTCCCGGGGTCGGCCTCGACGCGGCGAGCAAACTCGCCGGCGAGGTGATCGGCGTCGAGCCCTCCCCGCAGATGCGGGATCTCTGCGCGGACCGCTGCGGCGACCGCGCCGAGGTGCGCGCGGGCGACGCGGCCCGGACCGGCTGCGAGGACGCGTCCGCGGACGTCGTGCTGACCGTGAACAACGTCCAGTTCTGGGAAGACCGCCCGGCGGCGTTCGCCGAGCTGTTCCGCGTGCTGCGGCCAGGCGGACGGCTGCTGCTCTCGGCGCACGAGAAATGGCTTCCGGTGACCCGGCACGAGCTGGCCGGCGAAGCCGCCGCGGCGGGATTCACCGACCTGCAGACCTGGACCTGGGACCCGCCGGGGTTCGCCGCGCTCGCCGCCCAGCTGCGGGCCGTGAAACCGGGCTAGCGCTGGTCGCGGCGCAACGGGTGGTCCTCCGGGACCTCGACGAGCACGATCCGCAGCCCGTCCGGGTCGGCGATCCACGCCTCGTCGGTGCCCCACGGTTCGCGCCGGGCCTCGCGCACCGGTTCGACCCCGCGCCCGGCCAGTTCGGCCAGCGTCGCCGGAAGATCGCGGACCTGCAGGAACAGGTTGACGTCCGGACCGGGCCCGGCCTCGCCCTCACCGACCACCTCGATCGACCCGCCGCCGGCGAAAAACCGCGTGCCGCCAGGGAATTCTCGCTCGATCGCGAGGCCGAGGACGTCGCGGTAGAACGCGGTGGACACCTCGTGGTCGCGGGGGTGGATCAGCACCCGGCTGCTCAGTACGTCCATGGCTCCTGCCTACCCGAGCCGCTCAGGCGACCGCAATCGCGGCGATCCCGGCCAGCACGACCAGCGATCCGGCGAGCCGGCGGACCGCGTTGCGCTCGCGGAGCACGAGCCAGGCGGCGACCCCGCCGAAGACGATCGACAGCTCGCGCGCCGGAGCGACGAGGCTGACCGGCGCGATCCGCAGGGCGTACAGGACCAGCAGGTAGCTGGCCGGCGAGGCGAGTCCGACGATCAGCACCTCGCGCCGGTGGTCGCGCCACAGCCGCTTGATCTCGGACCGGCCGCGCACGGCGGCCGGCGCGAGCAGGATGCTCTGGCCGATCGCGCCGCCGCCGAAGTAGACGAGCGGAGGCACGCCGAGCGACGTGACCGAATGCGCGTCCCAGAGCGTGTAAGCCGCGATGACCACGCCGGTGGCGACGCCGTAGAACACCCCGGCGCGCCGGGCTTTCGCGTCGCCGGTGCTGCCGCCGAGGCTGATCACGAGGACGCCGGCGACAACCAGGAAAGCGCCGATCAGCCCGAGCACCCCCGGCCGTTCTCCCAGCACGGTGACGGCCACGAGCACCGAGACCAGCGGGCCGGTGCCGCGCGCCAGCGGGTAGACGATCGACAGGTCGCCGACCTCGTATCCGCGCTGCAGCACGATCCCGTACGCCACGTGCAGGACCGCAGTGCCCGCGGCGGCGAGCAGCCAAGTCCACTGTGGACGTTCCGGTTCGACGGCCAGCGCTGCCGCGATCACCGGGAGCATCGCGACCGCCGAGACCGTGTAGTACAGCCAGACGAACCGCGGACCGCCGGAAACCCGTTTGGCGGCGAGGTTCCACCCGGCGTGCACGACCGCGGCGACGAGAACCATGGCGAGGGCAGTGGTGTTCATCCGGACCCCTTCAGGTTTTCAGCGCACGCTGAAGACCGGGTCCTCCAGGCTTTTGTCCCGTCAGATGAACGGCAAGGCTCGGCGCCCCGCCGAAGGTGCCGCTCGGACCAGGCCCGCCCGCCCTCGTTGTCTTCGCGACCCGCTCCGCGGGACCACGGGCAGGCGACGGAACCCTAGGCACTACCGAAACCCACCGTAACGGAGCCGCCGCCGGGATGCCGCGCGATTTCCGGCTCCGGGGCCCTCGCCGGGGCCGCGAGCAGGGCTGTTAAGATTTCCGACTGTTGCCGTGCGGCATTCCGTCAGGGAGGAAACCCGGCTGGTCCCTCGGGGTCGGCTTGGAGCCACACGAACGCGGCAGCGACCTTCACCGAGTGAAAGAGGAACGCCTCCATGGCCAACATCAAGTCGCAGGTCAAGCGCATCACGACGAACGAGAAGGCGCGGCAGCGCAACCTGGCGATCCGGTCCTCGGTGAAGACCGCGATCCGCAAGTTCCGCGAGGCCGCCGAAGCCGGCGACAAGGACAAGGCCCTCGAACTGCAGCGCGACGCCGCTCGCAAGCTCGACAAGGCCGTCACCAAGGGCGTCATCCACGCCAACCAGGCCGCGAACAAGAAGTCGGCTCTCGCGAAGCGCGTGAACCAGCTCTGAGCGCAGTCTTTCCGGAAGGCCCGGCGGCTTCGGCTGCCGGGCCTTTTCCGTGCCCTGGGGACGCGGCCGCTGCGGATCCGGCCGGGTTCACCTGGTTGCCGACGGCTCCCGCCGGGTGGTCCCGTCAGCCGAGGGACAGCGGTGTCCTCGGGCGCCATCACCGGGTCCGGGCGGCGTTGACCGGCTTGCTCGCGGCTCCCGCCGGGTGGTCCCGTCGGCTGGGAGGCAGGGGTGCCCTTCGGCCGCAACCGCACCGCCCCGGCGGCGTCACCAGCTCCCCACGGCTCCCGCCAGGTGACCCCGTCATCCCGAGGGGCAGCGGTGCCCTTCGGTAGCAACCGCACAGCCCCGGCGGCGTTCACCGGCTTCCCCGCGACGACTCCGCCAAAGCGGGACCGCCTCGAAGTCAGCGGTCTCCCCTGGCCGCGACCACGTCGAGGACCGCGCGCTGCAGGGCGTAGTTCGCATCCGCCGCCGCGCCCTTGACCTCGGCGTTCAGCCTCGCCACGACGCGCATCGCGGTCGCCAGGCCGTCCTGGCCCCAGCCGCGGGCCTGGCCCTGCGCCTTGCGGATCTTCCACGGCGGCATGCCCAGTTCGCCCGCCATCTGGTTCGGGTTGCCGCGCCCGGCGGCGGACACGCGGGCGATCGTGCGCACCGCGTCGGCGAGCGCGTCGGCCACCAGGACGTGCGGGACGCCCAGCTGCATCGCCCACTGCAGCGACTCCATCGCGGCGGCCCGGTCGCCCGCGACGGCCTTTTCCGCCACCGCGAAGCCGGTCACGTCGGCGCGTCCGGTGTGGTAGCGGCGGACTGCCTGCTCGTCGACGACTCCCCCGGTGTCGGCGACCAGCTGCGTCGCCGCCGAGGACAGTTCGCGCAGGTCCGAGCCGACCGAGTCGAGCAGCGCCATCAGGCCCGCGGCGTCGATCTTGCCGCCTGACCGGCGCACCTCGTTGCGGACGAACGCCTCGCGCTCGGCCGGTTTGGTCAGCTTCGGGCATTCGGTGATTTCCGCGCCCGCTTTTTTCAACGCGCCCGGCAGCGCCTTGGCGGCCTTGCTCCGGCCGCCGCCGCTGTGCACGACGACGAGGACGATGCCGTCGGCCGGCGCCTTCGCGTAGGAGAGGACCGCGTCGGACAGCTCCTGCGAGATGTCCTGCGCCGACTCCAGCACGATCACCCGCCCCTCGGCGAACAATGACGGGCTGACCAGCTCGGCGAGCGCGGGCGGTGTGAGATCGGACACCCGCGTCCGCGTCAGGTCGGCCGTCGGGTCCGCGGCCCTGGCCGCGTCGAGGGACGCTCGCACAGCCCGTTCGATGAGCAGTTCTTCCTCGCCCGTGACGAGGTGCAGCGGCGCGGGTGCGGTGGTCACCCGGCCATCTTCTCACCCGGCCCGCGAACCGTCCGCTCCGGTGATGTGGGCCGCCTCCGTGGCACGAGCTGATCGGGATGTCGTACGGTGTAGCCGAGGACGCGCCCGCCGGCGCTCCGACAACCGAATACCGCTCATCCAGAGGGGCAGAGGGAACGGCCCGACGAAGCCCCGGCAACCGGCGTACAGCCTGTCATCCCGCGATCGCGGGGTAGCTGACGACCACGGTGCCAATTCCGGCCCGCTTCGGCGGGGCAGATGAGGAAAGGAACCTCGCGATGACTGCAGCCCTCAGCGCCACCTCCGCCAACAAGACGCTCGACCTCGGTCCGGCCGTCGAACTGGTGTCGAAGGAAGAAGGGCACCGGCAGCCGCTCGCTCCGGAATTCGTCTCCGTCGAAGACTTCTCGCCGCTCGAGGTCGCCTACGACTTCGGCCGCGTCCGCCGCGAGGACATCGAGGCGGGCCCGCGCAACATCTGGCGCTACAAGAAACTCCTTCCCGTCCCCTCGACCGTCGAGGAGACTCCGAACACCGAACCCGGCTGTACCCGGCTCGTGCGCGCCGACCGGCTCGCCAAGGAACTCGGCCTCAAGCGCGTGTGGGTCAAGGACGACACCGGCAACCCGACGCACTCGTTCAAGGACCGCGTGGTCGCCGTCGCGCTCGCGGCCGCCCGCGAGTTCGGCTTCGAGGTCCTCGCGTGTCCCTCGACCGGCAACCTGGCCAACGCGACCGCCGCCGCGGCGGCCCGCGCCGGCTGGCGGTCGGTCGTGCTGATCCCGAAGAACCTCGAGCGCGCGAAGATCCTCACCACCGCGGTCTACGACGGCGACCTGATCGCCGTCGACGGCAACTACGACGACGTGAACCGGCTCGCCACCGAGCTGGCCGCCGAGCACCCGAAGTGGGCGTTCGTGAACGTCAACGTCCGCCCGTACTACTCCGAGGGCTCGAAGACGCTCGCCTACGAGGTCGCCGAGCAGCTCGGCTGGCGCATCCCCGAGCAGATCGTCGTGCCGATCGCCTCCGGTTCCCAGCTCACCAAGGTGGACAAGGGTTTCCGCGAACTCGGCCAGCTCGGTCTCGTGGACGCCAGCCCGTACAAGGTGTTCGGCGCCCAGGCCACCGGCTGCTCGCCGGTCTCCACCGCGTACCGCAACGGCCACGACGTGGTCCAGCCGGTGAAGCCGGACACCATCGCCCGCTCGCTCGCGATCGGCAACCCGGCCGACGGCCCGTACGTGCTCGACGTGGTCAACCGCACTGGCGGCGCGATCGAGGACGTCACCGACGAAGAGGTCGTCGAAGGCATCCGGCTGCTCGCGCGCACCGAAGGCATCTTCACCGAGACCGCGGGCGGCGTCACCGTGGCGACCGCGAAGAAGCTCGTCGAAACCGGCAAGCTCGACCCGGACGCCGAAACCGTCCTCCTCATCACCGGCGACGGCCTCAAGACCCTCGACGCGGTCGAGAACCACATCGGCCCGAAGGCCACCGTGCCGCCGTCCGCCGAAGCCGTCTCCAAGGCGCTCGGCTACTGACGCACCGGCCCGGGGTCCGCCGCACTACCGCGGCGGACCCCGCGGCTCGCCTCGACGCGCCACCGCCGGTCCGCTTCCTCCGGGCAGGACGGCGGTGTCACCGTCCACATCGGTCCGGGCGACCAGCACTCCCATCGTGCCGAGGACGTCCACTGTGGACTTGCTCGGATGCCCGTATCCGTTGCCCGCGCCCACACTGATCAACGCCGTGCGCGGCCGCACCGCCGCGAGAAACTGCGGCAGCGAATACCTCGAACCGTGATGCGGCACCTTCAGGACGTCTGCTCGCAGGTCGACGCCCTCGGCCAGCAGATCCGCTTGCGCGGCCAGTTCGACGTCTCCGGTCAGCAGAACCCGGCCGGCGTCGGTGTCCGCGCGCAGGACGACCGAACTGTTGTTGATCATCGTGCCGTCCTGCAATGCCGGTGCCCGGGTGGTGGCGTAGTGCGGACCGAGCACCTCCAGCGACAACCCCGGCCACTCCAGCCGTTGCCCTTCGCTCAGCTGCGCCAACGGCACGCCGCGACGCCGCGCTTCGCCGGAAACCGACTGCCATGCCCACGCCGGAGCACGCCCTGGCCCGACCGCGATCGCGCCTACCGCCCGTCCGTCGAACACCGAGGCGAGACCGCCGATGTGGTCCGCGTGCAAGTGGCTCAGCACGAGCAACGGAACCCGGTCGACACCCAGCCTCCGCAGGCATTCGTCGACCGGCCCCGGCTCCGGCCCGGTGTCGACGACCACGGCGCGGCCGGGTTCGGCGGTGGCCAGGACGAGCGCATCTCCTTGTCCGACATCGCATTCCACCATCGCCCAGCCGTCCGGCGGCCAGCCAGGCATCAGGACTTTGGCCGGGACCACCGTCAGCAGCACGACGACCAGCCCGATGGCCACCAGCAACCGGAGCCGACGGAACCGCGCCGCCACCACGACTACGACCAGCAGGGCGGCCGCACACAATCCGCCCCACCAGCCACCGGGCCAGGACAGCGCCGCACCAGGCGCTCGCGCACCATGCCGGGCGACGGTGAGCAGCCACCGGGCTTCCGGATCGGCCAGATGGATCAGCACCTGCCCTCCGCCTGGCCACCACGGCCCGACGACTGTTGCCAGCACGCCCAGCACCGTGACCGGCGCGACCACTGGTGCCGCAAGGACATTGGTGACGACCGAGACGAGGCTGACCGTGCCCGCCATCCCGGCAATGACTGGCGCGGTAACCACGAAGGCGGCTAACGGCACGGCGAGACCTTCGGCGTACCCGGGCGGAATCCCCTTTCGTACCAACGAATCTGCCCAGCGTGGCGCGAGCAGGACCAGCCCTGCCGTCGCGAGAACCGAAAGCGCGAAACCGAAATTTCCCGCCATCGTTGGGTCCCATGCCACCAAAACGCACACCGCGAAGGCCAGGGCGGGCAGCGCTGAACCGCGCCGTCCGAGGGCAAGCGCGAGCAAGCCGATACCGCCCATCACGCCGGCCCGCACCACACTCGGTTCGGGACCCACCAGCACGAGAAATCCCGCCAGACAGGCACCGGCCGCCGCGGCGGACAACCTCGGGCCTGCGCGGACCAACCGGCACAGCAGCAGAACGGCTCCGCCGACGATGACGAGATTTCCGCCGCTCACCGCCATCAAGTGGGTGAGCCCTGAGGCGTTGAACTCCCCTTCGACCCGCTGTGGCAACGCGCTCGTGTCGCCCAGCACCAGTCCGGGCAGGAGGCCCGCTGGTTCCTCCGGCAGGATCGAGCACAGCGAATGCAAGCTGTTCCGCAAGGCCGCGGCGGCGCGCTGCCACCAGGGTGCTGGCCCGATATCGACTGGCGCGGCACGGACGGAGAGGACCGCGGCGGTCAGTTCGCCGCCGCGTGCGGGCAGGAGGCGACCGGACGTGGTTACCTGCTGGCCGGGCAGCAACCCGCTCCATCCCGCGACCGGTGCCAGCAACAGCACCCGGCCGGTCGATTCGACTGGCCGACCGTCCACTGTGGCCGTTCTGACTTGCGCGGGAATCGCCACTGACCGGGTGCCGGCCTGTTGGTCGGCATAGCCAGCTTGGTGGATTGAGCGCGGCCGCTCGCTGATCTCGACCCGCAACGTCGCTGTGCCGCCTCGGGTGGCAGCGGCTCCCAACGGGTCAGCTGCTGCGTCGTGGATACGCAGGGCGGTCGGTATTGCGGCGACGAGCCCTACCAGCAGCAACGCTCCCCCGGCACCGAGGTATCTGGTGCGGCCGCGCGCGAGCAGTACGACGGCACCGACGACCGCGACGGCTCCGACCACGGTGGCGACCCACCAGCCGAGCTGCAGTCCGGCCAGCGTGGCCGCCCATCCGGCGACGGCGGCGGGGACGAGGCGGAAATCGTGGTCCCGCCGCGACTTTTCCTCCGTTTCCAGTCTCATCCGACGGTCACCTGCTCGCGGAGCTTTTCGAACTTGCTCTCGCCGATGCCGTCGACGTCGCGAAGTTGTTCGACGCTCGAGAATCCGCCGTGCTGGGTGCGCCAGTCGGTGATACGGCGGGCGGTGACCTCGCCGACGCCCGGGAGGCTGTCGAGTTGCTCGGCGGTCGCGGAGTTCAGGTCGATCTTGCTGGCTGCGGCTCCGGAGCCGACCGGTGCTGCCTGGGCGGCTGGGACCCCGACTGCCAATTGCTCGCCGTCGGCGAGTTTGCGGGCGAGGTTCAGCGTGGTCAGGTCGACGCCTGGGTTAGCTCCACCAGCTGCGCGGAGGGCGTCGGCGACGCGGGAACCGGCCGGCACGGTGACGAGTCCTGGCGAACGCACGTGGCCGACCACGCTGATTACCAGGTTCTCCTTGGCTTTGGACGCGTGCGGCACTTGCGCGCGGGCGGTCGGGAGCGGCGGGGCGATCTCGGCTGCGGGTGCGCGGCCGAAGATTGCCAGGCCTCCGGCGATGACGGCGGCAGCTGCGAGCAGGGCCAGGGCGAAGATCATTCCCCGGCGGCCCAGAAAGCCGGGCAGGCCGGTCGGTCCGGGGAGCCACCGGCGGGTCAGGCGGTCTTCGGTGTGTTCCGGCAGCCAGCCGCGGACCAGTTTTCCGCCGGGCACTTGGCTGTCCGGCGGGGCTGGGTTGTCGGCAAGTGCGGACAATCGGGCTGTGCGGCCCGGTGTCCGCAACAACGGCGTATCAGCCGCGTCGGGCCCCGATCGGCCGTCAGGGAGCGGCGGACTGTCGGCAACTGCAGACAGTCCAGCGTCCGTGCCGCCTGCGCCTGCCAGCAGGCGACTGTCAGCGACCGCGGACAGCGAAGCCTCCTCGTTCGGCCGTCGGCCGCCCACCGCCCGGCCGAGGGGCAGCCAGCGGCGTGCCGACCGGCTGCCGGGTCCGGCGGCATGCGGGATCGCGGCCAGCTGGTCGGCCAGCCAGGTGAGCCTGACGTTGACGGGAGTGCCCTGGTCTCGGGCGGACTGCTCGAACACACGATCGACGCTAGGCGTTGGCCGGCCCGGCGGCGAGAGGGTTCCGCGCGATCTGTGGACAACCCGCCCCTTGGGGACAACTCGGCCGTCATCGCCGGTGACGCGCCCGAGTCTGTCGGGGTACGCGGTCATACTGGCGGGTTTGGCCCGCGGCACCGGTGCGTGAAAAGCGTTCGCGCCCGCCGCCCCGTCGACCAGCCGGTCCGGGGTGGAAATGCAGCGTGACGCGCCACGCCGGATCGGCCCGGCTGCCGGTCGCCAACGCGGCGACGTGGGCGACCGCGCGTTCCCAAGGCTCCATTCGGATCACTGCCAGGCCATGGTGATCGCGCGTTCGAAATTGACGTATCCCGCGCGCCGGAATGCGTTCGCCATGGGGACATTGCCGAGATCTTTCGCCGCTCGGAGGCGAGGAACCTCTTGTGCGGCAAGGATTCGAGTGACTTCGGCGAGAATCATCCGGTGGTAGACCGGCCTTCTGCCCGCGGGCAGAATTTCGCCCTCGCAGTCCGGAGCAGCCGCGCGCCGACGGGCACGTCCTCAAGATCGAAAGCGTCCAGCACAAACGGCTCCGACTCCTCGGCGCGGCCCCACCACGCAGCCCTGGCAACGAGTTCGCCGCCTCGGAGCGCGACCCGCCTCCATTCCGGTCTCCGCCGCCGAGCCGCGAGATCGTCGGCGAGCTGGCAGAAGAGATCGAGTTCGTCCGGCTCGGAGATCGGGCGCAAGGTCAGGTCGGTGTGGTCCACGGCGGCGGGATGCTCTCGTTCGACGGCTGGCTACCAGGTCTAGCGGATGCCCGGGTACACGATGTCGCGAACGACTTTCAGTTATCCCGACAGTGTTTTCGAGCCGACGTCCTTCGGCGTCGAGGAGCGCCTGTCCGAACTGGTCGCGATCGCGGAAGCGGACGGCAAAGATCTTCTCGACGACTACATCGAGGCGCAGGTGCACGGCGAGGTGGACCTGGCGCGGGACGCCGAAGCGCTGGTTCTCGATCCATCCTATCGAGGGACGGAAATCGAGGCAGCGGCACGAAAACTGGGCCCGGTCGAATGGCACGACGGCTTCCGGATCACCGCTGAAGAACTGCTTCGACACCCCGATTACCGCGGTCCGGAGTTCACCGCGCTCGGTGCCGAACTCGCCGAGGACGGACGGCTCGACCCGCGCATTCTCGGGAAAGCCGCTGGTCACGACGAGCAAGACCGCAAGCGCGTTTGGCACCTGCTCGCCCGGTTCGGCAACCGGGAACTCAGCTAGCTCGCTGTACGACCACGCCGAGCACGCCAGGTCCGGTGTGCGCGCCGATGACCGCGCCGATCTCCGACACCACGCATCCTCCGGCGCACCCCGGGATCGCTTCCTCGAGCCGGTTCGCCAATTCGACGGCCCGCTCCGGCGAGGCGAGATGGTGCACTGCCAATTCGACCGGTCCGGTGCCCGCCGCCTGCACGGACAACTCGACCAAACGCCCGATCGCGCGGTTCATCGTGCGCACTTTCTCCAGCGGCAGGATCCGCCCGTCGGACATGTGCAGCACCGGTTTCACCGCCAGCGCGGTGCCGAGCAACGCCGCGGCCGAGCCGATCCGGCCGCCGCGGCGCAGGTGTTCCAGCGTCTCGACCACGAACAACGTCGACGACCGTTCGGCGGCTTCCGTCGCCGCTGCTTCGACTTCGGCCGGGCTGGCTCCGGACGCGGCGGCGTCCGCGGCGTGCAGGGCGGCGAAGCCCAAACCCATCGCGGTGGTGCGGGAATCGACGACACGAACCCGGTCGGAGCCGACTTCTTCCGCTGCCAGCACGGCGGCTTCCCAGGTGCCGGACAGTTCGCTCGACAAATGGACGGACACGACCGCGTCCGCGCCCGCGTCGAGCGCGGCCCGGAATTCGGCTGCGAACTCGGCCGGGGTGGGCCGGGAAGTGGTGACGATTTTGCGCTCCCCCAGCGCTTCCGCGAGCGCGGCGGGACCCATTTCGACGCCGTCGAGCGAGCACACGCCTTCCACGAGGACGTGCAGGGGCACCACCCGCACCGAGTGCCGCTCGGCGAAGCCTTCGGGCAGGTGCGCGGTGGAGTCCGTGACCACGGCGACCGACACGTCGTCAGCCTACGTTGCCAGAGCCGAGGTGCGGGGCAACGAGTTTCGCCATCGCCGTGCCGACAGCTTCGTGTCCCGCCCATCCCCAGTGCATGCCGTCGGGATTTCCCGCGCCGCTCAAGACATGTTCGCCGACTACGCCGGGCGTGTCGAGCAACGGCACTTCGCGGCGCGCGGCCCACGAAGCGAGTGCAGCGGCCGCTTCGGCGCGTCCTGTGTGTACGCGGCCGTACGCATCAGCGCGGTGCACCGAAGGCAGCATTCCGAAGATAGGCAACTCAGGACGCAACGCGCGCAACGCTTCGACGGACTGGTCCAGATAGCTCACGCTCAGCCGCGCAGGAAGCACACGAGGACGTCCTCGCAGCAGGACAGACAACCGTGGCTGCGCAGCGAGATAAGCACCGCGTACGACGCGACGCACGCCGTCGGGGCGAAGGTAGCGAAGCCCCTGACGCAGATACGTCGGCAACGGCGACGGCAGTGTGTCCATGTGGCCGACTGCGAGCACGACAGCGTCGACGCGGCGCAGATCCGCCCACACGCGCGGGTCGCCGGTGAGAGACCACCACAAGTCGCGCGCGGTCCAGCCGATGCCAGCGACGAGGTCGGCGTGTCCGGACAGCGCGTTCGCGGCGACGTTGGGCCACAGGCGCGGATCGTCGGCCGCGCAAGGGCCCTCGGGGCCGTGAAAACAGAGTGAATCGCCGAAGACGAGCAGCTGCGGGCTCATCGGGTCAGCCGGTGATGCCCGCGTTGTACGCGTGCAACCGCCACTTCCCCTCGCGATGGCCGAGTTCGACCCAGTGGCAGTTCATGATCCCGCCGAGCGACGGCCAGACCTCGACCGGCAGGCCGAGCAGCTTCGCCGTCAACGCGAGGATCAGGCCGCCGTGCGAGGCGAGCAGGACCGATTCCCCGGCGCCGGAGTTCGGCTGCATCAGGTCGTTGACCACCTCGGCGGCGCGTTCGGCCACCTCGACCCGGGACTCGCCGCCCGGCGGGGCCCACGCGGCGTTGGTGCGCCACAGCTCGCGGTCGCCCGGATAGCCCTCGTCGACCTCGGCCCCGGTCAGGCCCTGCCATTCGCCGAGGTGCGTCTCGCGCAGCCGCTTGTCGATCTGCAGCGGCACGCCGATCGCCTCGGTGAGCACGGTCGCGGTGTCGGTGGCGCGGCGCAGGTCGGAAGCGATTACCAGCTCCGGCGCGAACCGCGCGAGCGCGGGAACGGCGAAGCGCGCCTGGTTCCAGCCGACCGGGGTCAGCGCCGAATCGAGGTGTCCCTGCATGCGGCCGGCGGCGTTGTAGTCCGTCTCGCCGTGCCGCCAGAGCAGCAGCCGCCGCGGGCTCACGCCTCCGGACCGTCCGCGTCGCCGGTGTCGTCGGCGGAGACCGTCGCCAGCCCTTCGACCTCGATCCGCGGGCAGTCCTTCCACAGCCGCTCGAGGCCGTAGAACGAGCGCTCGTCCGCGTGCTGGACGTGCACGACGACGTCGACGTAGTCGAGCAGCACCCAGCGGCCCTCGCGCGCGCCTTCGCGCCGCACCGGCTTGTGCCCCTCGATGCGGAGCTTCTCCTCGACGTTGTCGACGATCGCGCCGACCTGCCGCTCGTTCGCCGCGGACGCGATCACGAACGCGTCGGTGATCACGAGCTGCTCGGACACGTCCAGGACGACCACGTCGCTGGCCAGCTTGTCCGCCGCCGCGTGCGCGGCCGCCACCGCCAGGTTCCGTGCCTCGGACGTCGCTGCCACAGTGCTCCTTCAGATTTCGGGTGGACCCGGACGAGGGTACCCGGTCAGGCCTCGGCGTCCTTGCGGTAGAGGTCCTTCTTGGCGATGTAGCGCACAACGCCGTCGGGCACGAGGTACCAGACCGGCTCGCCGCGCTCGACGCGTTCGCGGCATCCGGTGGACGAAATGGCCATCGCGGTGACCTCGACCAGGCTCACCTTGCCGCTCGGCAGATGGTGCGAATTGAGCCGGTAGCCCGGCCGGGTGACGCCGATGAAATGCGCGAAGTCGAACAGCTCGTCGGCCTTGTGCCAGGTGAGGATCTGCTCGAGGGCGTCGGCCCCGGTGATGAAGAACAGCTCGTCGTCCGGGTACTCCTCGTGCAGGTCCCGCAGCGTGTCGACGGTGTAGGTCTGCCCGCCGCGGTCGATGTCGACCCGGCTCACCGAGAAGACCGGGTTGGACGCGGTGGCGATGACCGTCATCAGGTAGCGGTCCTCGGCGCGCGTGACGCGGCGGCCGGACTTCTGCCACGGCTGCCCGGTCGGCACGAAGATGACCTCGTCGAGCGCGAACCGCGACTGCACCTCGCTGGCCGCGACGAGGTGGCCGTGGTGCACGGGGTCGAAGGTGCCGCCCATGACCCCGATCCGGCGTGGTGACATAGCCGGTGAGCCTATACGCGCGGGCGCGCGAGGGCTTCCCGTCGCGGCTGCGACCTAGGTTACTGTTGTGACATGAGTCACATAAGTCTGCGTTTTCGGCTGCGAACTGTCCGTTCTGGCCCGGTCGGCTCCGGGATTGTCGGGGGCATGGGGTAGACCGGGGGACGTGGACACCACCGAAGCTCTACGGACCCGTGCGGAGACCCTGCTCCGCGCGCTCGCCGGAGACGACGCCGCCCTCCGAGAGGACCAGTGGACCGCCATCGAGGCGCTGGTCGCGCACCACCGGCGCGCGCTCGTCGTGCAGCGCACCGGGTGGGGGAAGTCTGCCGTGTACTTCCTGGCCACCGCGCTGCTGCGGGAACAGGGAGCGGGGCCGACGGTCATCGTGTCGCCGCTGCTCGCCCTGATGCGCAACCAGATCTCCGCCGCCGCCCGGGCGGGGATCCACGCGGCCACCATCAACTCGGCGAACGCGCAGGAGTGGGACCAGGTCCAGGCGTCGGTGGCCGCGGGCGAGGTGGACGTGCTGCTGGTCAGCCCGGAGCGGCTCAACAACCCGGACTTCCGCGACAGCGTGCTGCCGAAGCTCACCGCCAGCGCCGGCCTGCTGGTGGTGGACGAGGCGCACTGCATTTCGGACTGGGGCCACGACTTCCGGCCGGACTACCGGCGGCTGCGCACGCTGCTGGGCGACCTGCCCGAAGGCGTGCCGGTGCTGGCCACCACCGCGACCGCGAACGACCGGGTGGCCACGGACGTCGCCGAGCAGCTCGGCATCGGCGGCGAGACGGACACGCTCGTCCTGCGCGGTCCGCTCGACCGGGAAAGCCTGCGGCTGGCGGTGGCCGAACTGCCCAGCGACGAGGCGCGGCTGGCCTGGCTCGCCGAGCACCTGGCGGAGCTGCCCGGGTCGGGCATCATCTACACGCTCACCGTCGCCGCCGCGCACGACGTCACCGCGCTGCTGTCCGACCGCGGCTATCCGGTGGCCGCCTACACCGGGAAGACCGATCCGGCCGACCGCCAGGCCGCGGAGGACGACCTGCTGGCCAACCGGGTCAAGGCGCTGGTGGCGACGTCGGCGCTCGGGATGGGGTTCGACAAGCCGGACCTCGGGTTCGTGGTGCACCTGGGCGCGCCGTCGTCGCCGATCGCCTACTACCAGCAGGTCGGCCGGGCCGGTCGCGGCGTCGAGCGGGCCGAGGTGGTGCTGCTGCCCGGGCGCGAGGACAAGGCGATCTGGGCGTACTTCGGATCGCTGGCGTTCCCGGACGAGCTGCGCGTCACGCAGGTGCTCAACGCGCTCGCGTACGCCGACCGTCCACTTTCGACAGCCGCGCTGGAGCCGTCGGTCGAGCTTTCCCGGTCGCGGCTGGAGATGGTGCTGAAAGTGCTCGATGTGGACGGTGCGGTGCGCCGGGTGCGCGGCGGATGGGAAAGCACCGGACAGCCGTGGGAGTACGACCGGGAACGGTACGAACGCGTCGGCGTCGCGCGGGCGGCCGAGCAGGAGGCGATGCTCGGGTACATCCGCACCGCCGGATGCCGGATGGAGTATCTGCGACGGCAGCTCGACGATCCGGAGGCAGCGCCGTGCGGCCGGTGCGACAACTGCACCGGAGAGCACTGGAGCACGGCGGTATCCGAGGAAATCGCGGGTGCTACGAGGGAACGGCTCGACCGGCCCGGGGTCGAGGTGGCGCCGCGCAAACAGTGGCCGAGCGGGATGAAAGGGCTCGACGTGCCGCTGTCGGGCCGGATCAAGACGGAGGAACAAGCCGAGCCGGGACAGGTGCTGGGCCGGCTCACGGACGTGGGCTGGGGCGGCCGGCTGCGCGAACTGCTCGGTCCGGGCGCGCCGGACGCCGAGGTCCCCGACTCGGTGTTCGACGCGTGCGTGAAGGTGCTCGCGGGATGGCAGTGGGCGCAACGTCCGGTGGCGGTGGTGGCGATCCCGTCGGCGACGCGGCCGCAGTTGGTGGACAGCCTCGCGCTGCGGCTGTCGGCGATCGGCAGGCTGGACTACCTGGGAGAACTGGCGTCGGCCGGACCTCCGCCGCGGCAGGCGAACAGCGCGCAGCGACTGGCCGATTTGTGGCGCCGGCTGAGCCTGCCGGAGGACGTGGCGGCGAGCGTCGCGCAGACCCGCGGACCGGTGCTGCTGGTAGACGACCTGATCGACACCGGCTGGACGATGACGCTGGCGGCCCGGCTGCTGCGCAGGGCCGGGGCGGAGGGGGTGTTGCCGTTCGCGTTGGCGACCACTGCTTGAGGGGGGCTGGGGTCTGGCTGGCCGGGTTGGCCGGGTTGGCTTGGCGGCCGGGGTCGGCGGCCGGTGAGTGCGCTCGGGTCTTGGGTGGCTGGCGGGCTCGGCTGACCATCCAGACCGGATCGGCCTGGATGGTCAGGACCGGCGGCTGGCGAGCGCCTTTAGGCCTGGGTGGCTGGGCGGAGTCGGCTGAGCGGCCACGACCGGCGGCTGGCGAGTGTGCTCGGGTCTCGGTGGCTGGGCGGCCAGACCGGTTCGGCTTGGACGGCCGGATCGGCGGTCGGCGGGCGCGCCCAGGCCTAGGCGACCGGGCAAGTCAGCTTGGCAGTCGGGATCGGCGGCGGCTGACAGGTGCGGCGGGCTGAGACCGGCGGCGAGGCCTGGTCAGGGCTTGCGCACACCGAGGCGTCCAGGCGGGTTGCGGCAAGCACGAGTCGTGGCACGGCGGATGCTGCCGGGGTGCGGCGGCCCACGGCGTGGTCGCTGGATCGGTGCTGCATAAGTGACGGCGCAGCGGCACCGATGCACCGGTGCAGCGGTGCGCCCGACGCGCGTCGTGCGACCGCCGACGTTCCATGCGATCGCGAGGCGGCCGTGTGGATGCGGGGATGCCGCACGAAGCGGGGCGGGGCGGGGCGGGGCGGGGCGGGGCGGGGCGGGGACGAGCTTCCGCCAAGCAGCCCGGCGGTCAGCCTCGGCCAGAGCGGCTTGCGCATCCGTGCCGCCGGTCAGCCACCGCGCGACGGCTGGCCGCTCCTCCGCTCGATCTCCGGCGGCCGCCGCCCGCGTCGCTTCGCACGGCAACCGCCCGCGCCACCGCCCAGTCTCCGGCCGCCACCCGCAGACCCCGCCACCCGCAGCCCGGCCCCCGCACCGCAACCGGCCGCGCAACCCGTCCCGGGTGCGGCAACCATCCGCGCCGTCTCCCGAGTCACCGCACGATTCCCTGCGGCAAAAGCGATCCCGCGTCACCCACCGCAGTGGGACAAGCACCAACTGGCATCCTTCGCCGAGATCTACCGATCTCCGGGCATTTCTGGCAAAGTCCCGTTCCGCCCGTGCGGGCGTGTGGACGTGTGGAGGTTGCCGAATGCCCGGTTCTACGGCCGAAGGCGTCGCCCGGCATCGGTTGCCGGTGCGGAAGTTGTTCGCTGCCAGTGCGGGCAATGCGCTCGAGTGGTTCGACTGGACGATCTACGCGACCTTCAGCATCTACTTCGCCGGCGCGTTCTTCCCTCCTGGCAACGAAACCCTCGCGCTGATCAACACCTTCGCCACCTACGCGCTCGCGTTCTTCTTCCGGCCCCTCGGCGGCGTGCTGCTGGGCCGGTTCGCCGACGTGCACGGGCGCAAGCCCGCCATGCTCCTCACCATTTCGCTGATGGCGGGCGGGTCGGTCGCGATCGGGGTGCTTCCGACGTTCGCGCAGGTCGGGTGGCTGGCTCCGATCCTCCTCCTGCTCGCGCGGATCGCGCAGGGGCTTTCGCTCGGCGGCGAAGTGTCCAACGCTTCCGCGTACCTCGGCGAGGTCGCGCCCAAGGAACGGCGGGGGCGGTACTCGTCCTTCTTCTACATCTCCACCGGGTCCGCGGTGCTCATCGCGACGGTGCTCGGGTTCGTCCTCGCCCGCACCATGGACAAAGCCCACCTGACCTCGTTCGGCTGGCGGATTCCGTTCCTGCTCGGCGGCGTGCTCGGGCTGGTCGGGCTGTGGCTGCGCCGCAGTCTCGCGGAAACCGAGCTGTACCACGAGAAAAAGGACGTCGCGCGGCGGGTTCAGCGGCCGCTGCTCACCACCGTCACCCAGCATCCGCGCGCGGTCGGGCAGCTCATCGGGTTCTCGATGCTCAACACGCTCTGCTACTACACCTTCTTCAGCGCCCTCCCGTCGTTCGCGGTCAAGGGGCGCGGCGCGAACGACGTCGACACGTTCCTCGCGCTTTCCATCGCGACCGCGTTGTTCGTCGTCCTCCAGTATCCGATGGGCGCGCTCGCCGACCGGTACGGGCGACGGCCTCAGCTGCTCGTCTGGGCGGGGGCCACCGCGCTGGTGATCGTGCCGCTCTCCTACCTCGTGCGGCCCGGGATCGGGAACCTGCTCATCGTGTTCTGCGTCGGTCTCGCGCTCTACACCGCGATGACCTCGCTCGCGCCGGCGATCATGAGCGAGCTCTTCCCCACCGAGCTTCGCGGGCTCGGCATCGGAGCCTGGTACAACCTGACCGTCGCCGTGTTCGGCGGGACCGCGCCGCTCGTGCTCAGCGCGCTCTCCGCGGCGGGCGCGGCCACCGCCTTCTTCTGGTACGTCGCCGGCGGAGCCGTGATCGCGTTCGTCGTGATCCTCCGGATGCCCGAGACGAAGGGCAGCGAACTGCGGTAAACCCCCTCGCGCGCGGTCGGTAGGCTTCACCGATCGACTACGCGAAGGAGGGACACCGTGCGCAAGCCCGAGGTTAGTGAGGAACTGGCCCGACGCGTGGTGGCCGCGCTCCGCCGAGCGTTCGACGTCGACCTCGACCCGTCCGCCGCGCTCGTCGCGGTGTCCACTCGCGACGGTGTCGACTACCAGTGCAACCTGGCGATGAGCCTCGGCAAGCGGCTCGGCAAACCGCCGCGCGAGGTCGCGGCCGGGATCGCCGAGAACCTGGAGCTGGACGGCGTCGCCGACCGGCCCGAGATCGCCGGGCCCGGATTCCTGAACTTCGTGCTGCGCCGCGAATGGCTCGAGCAGCGCGTCGCCGAGCAGGCGCGCGACGACCGGCTCGGCGTCCCCGAAGCCGAGCAGCCGCGGCGGATCGCGCTCGACTACAGCAGTCCCAACGTCGCGAAGGAAATGCACGTCGGGCACCTGCGTTCCACGGTGCTCGGCGACGCGATCAGCAGGCTGCTGCGTTTCGTCGGGCACGAAGTGCTGCCGCACAACCACCTCGGCGACTGGGGCACCCCGTTCGGCATGCTCATCGAGCACCACCTCGACGAGCCGTCCGGCGACCGCAGCGACCTCAACGCGTTCTACCAGGCCGCGCGCCGGAAATTCGACTCCGACGAGTCCTTCGCGACCCGTTCCCGCGAGCGCGTCGTGAAACTCCAGAGCGGCGACCCGGCCACGCTCGCCTTCTGGCAGGAACTGGTCGACGAGTCGACAAGGCACTTCAACGCGGCCTACCGCCAGCTCGGCGTCACGCTCACCGACGACGACATCTACGGCGAAAGCTTCTACAACCCGTACCTGGGCGAGGTCGTCGACGAACTCGAGGCCGACGGGCTCACCGAGATCAGCGACGGCGCGGTCTGCGTCTTCCCCGAGGGCTTCACCAACCGCGAAGGCGACCGCCTCCCGCTGATCGTCCGCAAACGCGACGGCGGCTACGGCTACGCGGCCACCGACCTCGCCACCATCCGGTACTGGACCGCCGAACGCGGCGCGACCGACCTGCTGTACGTCGTCGGCACCCCGCAGGCACAGCATTTCGCGATGATCTTCGCGGTGGCGCGCGCGGCGGGCTGGCTCGACGGCGTGCACGCCGAGCACATCGGGTTCGGCTCGATCCTGGGCGCGGACGGCAAGGTGATGCGCACCCGCGCCGGCGAGACGGTCAAGCTCGCCAGCCTGCTCGACGAAGCGGTCGCGCAGGCCGCGGAAGTCGTTGCCGAGCGCAGTAAACTCAGCAAGGAAGAGCAGCGGGAGGTCGCGCGCGCAGTCGGAATCGGCGCGGTGAAGTACGCCGACCTGTCCAGCGACCGCGAACGCGACTACGTGTTCGACTGGGACCGCATGCTCGCCAAGGACGGCAACACCTCCGTCTACCTGCAATACGCGCACGCGCGAATCGAGTCGATCCTCGCCAAGGCCGGCGACACCGACGACAACGCGCCAGTGCTGCTTGAAAAACCAGAGGAACGCACGCTCGCTCTGACGCTGCTGCGGTTCAGCGAAGCGATCAGCGCGGCGACGTCCGCGTACGCGCCGCACAAGCTCTGTACGTACCTGTACGACACCGCGGTCACCTTCTCGCGCTTCTACGAGGAGTGTCCGGTGCTGACCGCGGAGACGCCGGAGCTGCTCGCGTCGCGGGTACAGCTGGCGAAACTCACATCGCGCACGCTCGTGCAGGGTTTGGCGTTGCTAGGCATCGAGGCCCCGCGCCGCCTCTAGAGCGGGACCGGTCCCCAGCCGCTTCCGTAGTTTCGGGCACGAGAGAGGGGAGAATCTCGTGTCCCGCAACGATCCCGACTACACCCGCGCCCTCGCGCTGGTCGAGGAGGCGCTGTCCCGGCTGCGCGGGCCGATCCGGCGCGAACGACTGCGGCTGCGCTGGGAGCAATGGCGCCGGCGGCCGTACTACCGGTTCGAACCGGACGGCAGGAAACCGCAGCTCGTGCACCTCGCCGGGCTCCGCGTCACTCCACTGTGGACGATCGTCGGCACCGGCGTGTCCGATGTCGACGTGCGGTATCCGGTGACCGCGCGCCGGCGGTTCACGATCGGGTGGCGCTGGCTCGTGCGGCACGACTACGACGAGTACCGGGCGCCGGTCTCGCTGGTCGCCGACGCGAGCGGCCAGGCCGTGCTGATCGCGCCGGGCGGCCGGACGTACCCCGCGGACGAGACCGGCTGGCACACGCTGGCCGCGCTTCTGTACACGGAGTACGCCATGCCGCCGGGCGGCCGCTGGTACGGGGCGGGCTGACCTCAGCCGCGCAGCTTCCGGCGCAGCGAGAGGCCCGCTCCCAGCGCGGCCATCGACGCGCGCGTCGCTCCGCGGCTGAATCGGCTCTCGGTCACGAACTGCTCGGCACTGCGCAGCGAACCCCGCACTTGCGGGTACGCGTACTTCCGCATCTGCCGTTCGTAGTCGGCGACCGCAGCGGGCACGTCGCCGCCGCGGGAAAGATTGCGGCACAACACTTGTGCGTCGCGCAGAGCGATGTTCGCGCCGATGCCGCGGAACGGCGTCATGCTGTGCACGGCGTCGCCGAGCAGGGTGACCGGTCCGGTCTTCCACTCGCGGACCGGCACCGACGTGCGGATCGGCAGCATGCTCACCGTCGCGTCCGGCGAATCCCGCACCAGGCGGCTGAACGCCGGATGCCAGTCGCGGATCCGGCCCACGATCAGCGAACGGAGCGCGGGAGCGTCCAGTTCGGCGAGGTCAGCCGGGAAACGGGCGGCTTTCGCGCCGTAGGACCACATCACGTAGCTGCTGGTGTTGTCGAACAGCACCGGGTCGACGGTCGCGGTCTCGTCGTTGACCGAAGCCGCCGAAAATTCGTGCGGCGCGGTGAACATCCCGCTGCCCGGCGGGGGCAGCACGAGCGTCGGGGCCGTCGCCAGCCGCTCCGGCAGCTGCGCGCGGGACTCTTCGGTCAGCGGGAATTTGCCGATCACGGTCCGGATTCCGGTGTCCACTCGCTTCGCGTGCGGCAGCAACTGCGCGCGCACCCGGGAACTCGCGCCGTCCGCGCCCACGACCAGATCCGCCTCAGCGGTGGTGCCGTCGGCGAAATGCAGGCCGACCCCCTTGGAATCGGTCTCGTAGCGCACGAATTCCTTGTCGTACCACAGGATTCCGTCCAATCCGGACGACAGCACCTGGTGCAGCGAAATCCGGCTGACCGAATGGTGCGCGGCGGCCGGGCCGGCGCTCGGCGGAGCGTCGAAGGCCGCCAGCTCGCGCATCTTCTCGGTGACGAAGCCGAATGTCGCCCCGCCGATCCCCGTGGTGGCCAGGAACTGCTCCCACGCCGCCGGCGGGAGGCATTCGTGCAGCGCGGCGGACCCCATCGGCGCGATGTGCACGCGATAGCCCTGCAACCGCTCGGTCCGCGTCCGGCTGCGCTCGTACACCGCCACCTCGATTCCGGCCCGCGTCAGGCCGTGCGCCAGGCACAACCCGCCGGTGCCGCCGCCTACCACCGCCACCTTGATCTTCTTCACGGTCGTTCCCCTCTCGGTCGCCTGCCTCCATAATTATCCATACGGATGATTGGGTCAACCTTCAGGATGATTAACCGGTCGGTTAGGCTGCTCCGGTGTCCGAGACCAGCCCGCGCCGCGCTCCCCGACCCGGGGAGCGCCAGCGTGACCCCGAACGCACGAAGGCCCGCATTTTCGAGGCGGCCAAAGCCGAGTTCGGCAGCAAGGGGTACGCGGCCGCGCGGGTCAGCGACATCGCGCAGCGCGCCGGCGTGAACAAGCAGCTGATCTCGTACTACTTCGGCGGCAAGGAAGGCCTGTACGCCGAGGTCGCCAGCGAACCGTTCGCCGGGTTCGCCGCGATGACCACGCCGGACCGGCCGCTCGCGGACGTGCTCGCGGACTTCGCCAAGGGCGGGCTCGCCGACCAGGACCAGGCCCGGCTGTTCCTGCGGGAGAACATGGCCGAGAGCACCCCCGGCGACGCGGGCGCGGAGTCGCAGCGCGAATTCCTGGAGGGCCAGCTCAAGTACATGCGGGCGCGACAGGACGCGGGCGACTTCCCGTCCGATGTGGACCCGAAGACGCTGCTGCTGATGCTGATCGCGGCGGCGAGCGCGCCGACGTCGCTTCCCCGGGTCGCCGAGGCGCTCACCGGGGAGGACCCGTCGTCAGAGTCCTTTGTGGAGTACTACGCGGAGCAGCTCGCCCGCGTAGCGCGGCATCTCGCGGGTTCTTAGCGGCTGCTGCTCAGCGGCGCAGCGGGACGAGGTCGTCGGCGTGCACGACCTCCCGGCGGTGCTCCACCGGGACCTCGTGGCTCGACCGGCCGATCAACGCGGGCAGCTCCCCCGCGTCGAACCCGACCACCCCGCGCGCCACCGGCACGTCCGCGGAATCCACCAGGTCCACGACGTCCCCGGCCTCGAACTCCCCCTCCAGCCCGGTGATCCCCGCCGCCAGCAGCGAACGGCGGCGCAGGATCGCCCGCACCGCGCCGTCGTCGAGGCGGAGGCGGCCGGACGTGTCGGCGGCGTAGCCGAGCCAGAAACGGCGGGCGGACAGCCGGGTGTCGGCGGGCGCGAACGCGGTGCCGACGTTCGCGTCGCGCAACGCCTCCCCCGCGTCGGCGGCAGCAGCCAGCAGGACCGGGATTCCGGCGCCGGCCGCGGTGCGCGCCGCGGACAGTTTCGAGACCATGCCGCCGGTGCCGAGCCCCGAGGACGACATCCCGACCGCGATGCCCTCCACATCGGACTCGCCGCGCACCTCGGTGATCTTGCGGGTCGCGCCGTCGCGCGGATCGCCGTCGTACAGACCGTCCACATCGGACAGCAGGACCAGCGCGTCGGCTCCGACGAGGTGCGCCACCAAAGCGGCGAGGCGGTCGTTGTCGCCGAAGCGGATCTCTTGCGTGGCAACGGTGTCGTTCTCGTTCACCACCGGCACCGCGCCGAGCGCGAGCAGCCGGGAGAACGTGCGCTGCGCGTTGCGGTAGTGCGAGCGGCGGACGACATCGTCGGAGGTGAGCAGGACTTGGCCGACGGTCAGGGAGTAGCGGCCGAACGATTCCGCGTACGCGTGCGCCAGCGCGAGCTGTCCGACGCTCGCCGCCGCCTGCTGCGTGGCGAGGTCACGCGGCCGCTTGCCCAGCTTCAACGGCGCGAGCCCGGCGCCGATCGCACCCGAGGACACGAGGACGATCTGCGCGTCGCGGGCCACGCGGTCCGCGATGGCGTCAACGAGCGCGTCCAGGCGAGCCACGTCGAGTCCGCTGCCCGCGGTGGTCAGCGCCGAGGACCCGACCTTGACGACCAGCCGGCGCGCTTCCGCGATCTCGTGCCGCGTGCCGCTCACCGGTCGCGCTCCGCCTGCTCCTCGTCGTCCCACACGTCGTCCAGCTCAGCGTCGACGGACGGGGCGGTCTCCTCTTCGACCAGGTCCTCGTCCTCGCCGGTGCCGTCGCGGCGGATCCGGCGGGCTTCCTTGCGCTCGGACGCGCTGACGCGGTCGTTGCGCTCCAGCCGGACGTCCGTGCCGCGGCCGGAAAGGTGCACCGCGACGCCCGGCGTGGAAGGCTGCCATTCGAACTGGATGTCGCCGATGGTGACCGGGCTGCCCGGGCGGGCGCCGTGCTTCGCCAGCGCTTCCTCGACGCCGAGCCGGTTGAGCCGGTCCGCGAGGTAGCCGACGGCCTCGTCGTTGGCGAAGTTCGTCTGCCGGATCCACCGCTCCGGGCGCGGGCCGCGGACGATGAACCCGCCTTCTTCCTCCGGATCGCGTTCGACGGTGAACCCGCTGTCGTCGATCGCGTGCGGGCGCAGCACGATCTTCTCCGGCTCCAGCACCGGCTGCGCCTCGCGGTAGGCCTCGACGACCTCCGCCAGCGCGAAGCTCAGCTCCTTCAGGCCCTTGCGCGACGCGGTGGAGACCTCGAACACGCGCAGGCCGCGCGCCTCCAGGTCGGGGCGCACGAACTCGGCCAGCTCGGCCGCTTCCGGGATGTCGATCTTGTTCAGCACCACCACGCGCGGGCGTTCCTCGAGCTTGCCGCCCAGCCCCGGCGTGTAGCGGGCCAGCTCCTCCTCGAGCGCGTCCACATCGGACAGCGGATCGCGGCCCGGCTCCAGCGTCGCGCAGTCGACCACGTGCACCAGCACGGCGCAGCGTTCGATGTGGCGCAGGAAGTCCAGGCCGAGGCCGCGGCCCTCGGACGCGCCCGGGATCAGGCCCGGCACGTCGGCCATGGTGAACACCGACGACCCGGCGGTGATCACGCCGAGGTTCGGCACGAGCGTGGTGAACGGGTAGTCGGCGATCTTCGGCTTCGCCGCGGACAGCACGGAAATCAGCGACGATTTGCCCGCGGACGGGAAGCCGAGCAGGCCTACGTCGGCGACCGAACGCAGCTCCAGCACGAGGTTGCGGCTCTCGCCGGGCTCGCCGAGCAGCGCGAATCCGGGAGCCTTGCGGGCCTTCGACGCGAGCGCGGCGTTGCCGAGCCCGCCGCGGCCGCCCTGCGCGGCGACGAACCGGGTGCCGGGGGTGGTGAGGTCCGCGACGAGTTCGCCGTCCTCGGTGAACACGACGGTGCCCGGCGGAACCTTCATCTCCAGTCCCTCGCCGGCGGCGCCGTTGCGGTTGCTGCCCATGCCCATTTTGCCGTTGCCGGCGCGGGCGTGCGGGCGGAAGTGGAAGTCGAGGAGGGTGTGCACGTTGGCGTCGACGACGAGCGTCACGTCACCGCCGTTGCCGCCGTTGCCTCCGTCCGGGCCGCCGAGCGGCTTGAATTTCTCGCGGTGCACCGAGGCACAGCCGTTTCCCCCGTCCCCGGCGGTCAGATGGATGACCGCGCGGTCCACGAACCGGGACGCCATGGTTCTGCCTCACTTCACGTGCGAAAAAAGTATCCGGACAAAAACGAACGAGGGGTGGCACCGGAGTATTCCGGCCCCACCCCTCGTTCGGAGGTTCTGCTGCGCTGAAGCCGAAATCAGGCTTCGACTGGCACGATGTTGACCGTCTTGCGGCCGCGCTTCGAGCCGAACTCGACCGCACCGGCGGCGAGCGCGAACAGCGTGTCGTCGCCGCCGCGGCCGACGTTGACGCCGGGGTGGAACTTGGTGCCCCGCTGGCGGATCAGGATCTCGCCCGCGTTCACCTCCTGGCCGCCGAAGCGCTTGACGCCCAGTCGCTGGGCGTTCGAATCACGACCGTTGCGGGAGCTGGACGCACCCTTCTTGTGAGCCATCGCTCAAGCCCCTTCTGGGAAAGTTTCGGTTTTCGAAGATCCGGAGAACTACTTGGAGATGCCGGTGACCTCGACGCGGGTCAGCTTCTGCCGGTGACCCTGGCGCTTGTGGTAGCCGGTCTTGTTCTTGAACTTGTGGATCCGGATCTTCGGACCCTTGGTCTGCTCGACGACCTTGCCGGTGACCGAGACCTTCGCCAACGCGTCGGCGTCCGTGGTGACCTCGCCACCGTCCACGAACAGCACGGCGGGGAAGGTGTGCTCGGTGCCCGGCTCGCCCTCGAGCTTCTCGACCTCGACGACGTCGCCAACGGCAACCTTGTACTGCTTGCCGCCGGTCTTGACGATCGCGTACGCCGACACGGATGTCTCCTGCATTACTCGACAATGGGTTAGGGGGCTGGCGCGGCCGGCCCGCCCGGGGGCGGTCCAGGTGCTCGCGCAGCGGCTCATGCTTGCGATGAGCCGTACTACAGGTTACGGGAGGCCCCGGGCGCCGCTGCACCCGGGGTACCCGTGGTGGATCAACTCTGGTCCGAAGCCTTCACCGGCGGCCCTGCCGGACGCGAAGCGGCGCGGCGCGGACGGCGCCGGGTGCTGCGCACGGCCGGGGCCGGGACGTCGACCTCGGGTTCTTCTTCGGAGGCCGCCTCGGCGGTCTCCTCCTGGGCTTCCGCCACCGGCGCGGCCTGGCCGGCCGCGGGCTCCGGCCGCGTCGGCTCCGGCTGCTGGACGGGGGCCGGGGCCTCCGTCTTGTCCTCGGCCTTTTCCGGCGCGGCGGCCTGCTGAACCGCTTCCGGCTCCTTCGCCTCGGCGGCTTCCGGAACGTGGTGCTCGTGCTTGGCCTTGGACGCGTTGGCCATCGCCTGCACCGCCGACACGACCGACTCGCGCTGTTCCGGGGTCGGGGCCGGGGCGGCCGGCTCCGGCTTGGGCTCGTGGTGCTGCTCCTCGCCCTTGCCGCGGCCGCGGGACCGCCGCGAGCTCTTGGTGTCGCCGCCGTGGCTGTGGCCGTTGTGCCCGTTGGCGCCGTTGTGGCCGTTCCCGTTGCCTCCGCCGCCGGTGCGCTGCGGTTCGGTGGACACGACGACGCCGCGGCCCTTGCAGTGCTCGCACGGCGTGGAGAACGCCTCGAGCAGCCCGGTGCCGATCTTCTTGCGCGTCATCTGCACCAGGCCGAGCGACGTGACCTCGGCCACCTGGTGGCGCGTGCGGTCGCGGCCGAGGCATTCGGTGAGCCTGCGCAGCACCAGTTCCCGGTTGGACTCGAGCACCATGTCGATGAAGTCGATCACGATGATGCCGCCGATGTCCCGCAGCCGCAGCTGGCGGACGATCTCCTCCGCCGACTCCAGGTTGTTGCGGGTCACCGTCTCCTCGAGGTTGCCGCCCGAGCCGGTGAACTTGCCGGTGTTGACGTCGATGACGGTCATCGCCTCGGTGCGGTCGATGACCAGGTAGCCGCCCGAGGGCAGCCAGACCTTGCGGTCGAGCGCCTTGGTGATCTGCTCGTCGATCCGGTGGTCGGCGAACGCGTCGCCGGTGCCGGTGTAGCGCTTGAGCCGGTCGGTCAGGTCGGGCGCGACGTGCTGCACGTAGCCGTGGATGGTCTCCCACGCGGTCGAGCCCTGGACCTCCAGCTTCGCGAAGTCCTCGGTGAACAGGTCGCGCACGACCTTCACCAGCAGGTCCGGCTCCTCGTACAGCATGGTCGGGGCGCCGCCCTTCTTGGCGGACCCGGCCGAGGCCTTCTCCTTGATGACGTCCCACTGCGCCTTGAGCCGCTGGACGTCCCGGTCGAGCTCCTCCTCGCTGATGCCCTCCGAGGCGGTGCGGATGATGACGCCCGCGTCCTCCGGGACGATCCGCTTGAGGATGTCCTTGAGCCGGCGGCGCTCGTTCTCCGGCAGCTTGCGGGAGATGCCGGTGGCCCCGCCGGCGGGGACGTAGACGAGGAAGCGGCCGGGCAGCGAGATCTGCGTGGTCAGCCGGGCGCCCTTGTGCCCGACCGGGTCCTTGGTGACCTGCACCAGCACACTGTCGCCGGTGGACAGCGCCTGCTCGATCTTGCGCGCCTTGCCCTCCAGGCCGGCGGCGTCCCAGTCGACCTCGCCCGCGTAGAGCACGGCGTTGCGGCCGCGGCCGATGTCGATGAACGCGGCCTCCATGCTGGGCAGCACGTTCTGGACGCGGCCGAGGTAGACGTTGCCGACGATCGAGCCGGTGCCCGACGACGTCACGAAGTGCTCGACCAGCACGCCGTCCTCGAGCACGGCGATCTGCGTGGAATCGCCCTTCTCGGCGACGACCATGGTGCGGTCGACCGACTCGCGGCGGGCCAGGAACTCGGCCTCGGACAGGATCGGGGCGCGGCGGCGGCCCGCCTCGCGGCCGTCGCGGCGGCGCTGGCGCTTGGCCTCCAGCCGGGTGGACCCGCGGACGCTGCGCACCTCGTCGCGCGCCGGGCGCTCGGGCTCGGCGGCCTTGGCCTGGCGGACGTGCGTGACCGTGTTCGGCGGGTCGTCGCCGCCGGTCGTCTCGGCCGCGTCGTCGTCCCCGCCCTTGCGGCGGCGGCGACGGCGGCGGCGCTTGCTGCCGCTCTCGGACTCGGCGTCGTCCTCGGACTCCGCCTCGGCTTCGCCCGCCTCGTCCGGCTTCTCGGTCTTGTCCTTGCTGTCTTTCGACTGCGGGACCTGCTGGTCTTCGGAGGTTTCGTCCTCGTTCTCGGACTGGGCCTCGTCGCCGCCCTTGCCCCGGCCACGTCCGCGACGGCCGCGGCGGCGCCGGCGGCGGCTGCCCGCGTCGTCGCCGTCCTCGTCGGAACGCTCGTCGCGGGTCTCCTCCGAGGTCTCTTCCTCGGCGGCGTCGGCGGCGCGCTCGGACCGGCCCGGACGCTCGGCCTGTGCGGGAGCCTCGCCGACGCCGAACAGCGGTTCGGGCTTGCTCCGCACCGGCTGCGCGGGCTCCGGCGGCAGGAAGACCGGCGACGGCGCGGCGAAGACCGGCACGTGCACCGGGCCGCGGGCCGGGGTGGCCTGCTCGGTTTCCTGCTGTTCGGCCGGGATCGCGGGCGCGACGGCCCGGCGGGTGCGACGGGTGCGGGTGCGCTTCTCGCCGGGCTCCGGAGCGGCTTCCGGCTCGGCGGTCGCGGCGGAGAACGGGCGGGCCGGGGCGGTCGCCTGCGACGCGGCACCGGTTCCCTCGGCGGCGGTGTCCGGACCGGCGGCGACTGCCTGCGCGGCAGCGTCCTGCTCGGCGGCGGTTTCCGGCGCGGTGCCGGTTGCCTGCGCGGCAGCTTCCGAAGTGCTGGACTCGGGCGAAGCGGCGCCCTCCGCGGCGGAGGTTTCCTGAGCGGCGGTCTCCGGCGCGGTGCCAGCTGCCTGCGCGGCAGCGGCTTCCGAAGTGCTCGACTCGGGCGAAGCGGCGCCCTCCGCGGCGGCGGTTTCCTGAGCGGCTTCCGCCGGACCGGCGCCCGGCGCGGCGGCGTCCGGGGCCGCGGTCTCCTGGGCAGCGGCAGCCGGGGCGGCCTCGCTGTCCGGGGTTCCGGCGGCTTCGGTCCCGGCGGGCGCGTCCTGCTCGGCGGATCCGGCGGCCTCCGCGTCGAGGATGACCGCGACGCGGTGCGCGACCTCCTTGGTCACGCTCGACTGGGCGCTGCGGGGGCTTTCCCCCAGCTCGGCGAGCTTGCCGAGCAGGTCGCGGCTGCTCAGGCCGAGCAGCTTCGCCAGCGCGTGCACGCGGATGCGCGGCGGCAGCTCGCCCAGCCTGCTGCTCGTGGGTGCGACGGTATTCCCGCCGGTCTGATCGGCGGGTGTGTCCGCGTTCGACATGTGTCTCCTCCGCCCCCGGGCGCGTCAGCCGGTTCGCACCGGTGGTGACGCGGCCGCGCAGGGGCCCTTTCTGTTCCGTGCCCGCCGTGGTGGTGACCAGCGGCGGGAATCCTGCTGGCAGCCGTGCGGTCCGCCGGGTCGGCGGCCGCTCGGTTCCTGGTCTGCTCGGCGGGGTGCCGGCCTGCTCGCGACCCCCGGGCCACCCGCCACGACATCGACCTTGGCCCGGCCTCCCGGGGGCGACGCGCGTGGTGCCGGTCCGGCACTCCTCCGGGCCGCTCACGACGCGGGCGGGATGCCCGTCGGCGCAGCGGCCAACGCGAGTATCCCACACCCGGGGGGACACCCGGTGTAGTCGGTGTCCCGCGGCAGGCGCCCGGGCGTGCCGCGCTCATGCGCCCGGGCGAACTTCCGCGGTCGGCTTGTCGCGCCGGGCCCGGGGTGGTTAGCGTGCGGGCTCGGGCGCTCGCGCGGGCGCCCGGTTCAGCCCCGCGCGCGGTGGGAGGTCCGGTGTCTCTGCTGGCGCGGCCGCTGCGGGCGGCCGTGTGCTCGCTGCTGGTCCTCGCCGGATGCGCGGCGGTCTCCCCCTCCGCCGCCGGCGCGAGTCCGGGATGCGCCCCCGGCGGCCGGGAGGTGCGCTACGTCGTCGCGTTCGACCGCGGCACCCCGGAATCTTCCGCCCGCCAGCAGACGAGCGCGGGCTGCGGGCAGCTCGTGGGCTACTACCCGCAGATTTCCGTGGCGGTCGTCACGTCAGCCGATCGGGCGTTCGCGGACCGGCTCGGCCCGGAGCGGGCCTTCAGCGCGCAGGCCACCCGCACCGCCGCCGAACAGCCGGGCGCGGCCGCCCAGCCCGCGCGCGCCTCGCTCCCGCTCAGCGACCCGGCGCGGGTGCCGGCCGCGGACCTGTCCTCGCAGCAGTGGGACATGAACCTGATCAACGCTCCGGCCGCGCACCAGGTGACCGGCGGCAGCCGCTCGGTGGTCGTCGGCGTCTTGGACTCCGGCGTCGACCCGAAGCACCCCGACCTCGCCGCGGCGATCGATCCGGACGATTCGGCGGGCTGTCTCACCGGCGTCCCGGACCCGGGCCCGGCCGCCTGGCAGCCGACGACCTCGGCGCACGGCACGCACGTCGCGGGCATCATCGCCGCGGCCGACGACGGCAAGGGCGTCACCGGCGTCGCGCCGGGCGTGCGGATCGCTTCGGTGAAGGTGATCGACGACCGCGGCTACGCCGATCCGGAGGCGGCGGTCTGCGGGATCATGTGGTCGGCGGCGCGGCATCTGCCGGTCGCCAACAGCAGCTGGTTCGTGAATCCGTGGTCCCTGTCCTGCGTGCGCGGCAACGACCGCGGGGTGGTGCACGAGGTGCTGGCGCGGGCGGTGGAGTACGCGACTTCGCAGGGCACGCTGAACGTCGCCGCCGCGACCAACGAGGCGGTCGACCTCACTCCGTCGGCCCGCTCGGGTGCGCCGTCCGCCGCCGGGAAGTGCGAAGCGCTGCCCGCGGGACTGCGCGACGTGGTGACCGCGTCGGCGATCAGCCCGGAGCGCGTGAAGTCGGGCTACAGCTCCTACGGGCTCGGTGTGGTCGATGTCACCGCCCCGGGAGGCGACGACGACCGGTGCGTGGTTTCGACCGTGCCGGGCGGATACGCCCCGATGTGCGGGACGTCGATGGCCGCGCCGCATGCCGCCGGGGTGCTGGCGTTGCTGAAGTCGGTGCATCCCGCGTGGACGGCCGCCGAACTGCGCCGGGCGCTCGACTCCCGCGCGACGCCGATGCCGTGCCCGGACAACTACGACCTGACCGGAGACGGCGCCCAGGACGCCTACTGCTCCGGCTACGACGGATACAACGGCTTCTACGGACACGGCCTCGTCGACGCCCGCACCGCGGTGGCCTCCGCACAGACCGGACTGCCCAGCCCCGCCCGCTGACCAGACCCGGCCCGGCCCGGCCCCGTTCAGGTAAGCAGGAGCTTCGCGATCCTCCTTGTCGCACCCCAGATCCCGATCGCGGCCAGCACCCACAGGCCCGACCGGCGGCGACACCCAGGACGCCTGCTCCGGCTTCTACGGACACGGCCTCGTCGACGCCCGCACCGCAGTGGCCTCCGCACAGACCGGACTGCCCAGCCCGGCCCGCTGACCAGACCCGGCCCGGCCCGGCCGCGTTCAGGTAAGCAGCAGCTTCGCGATCCTCCTTGTCGCGCCCCAGATCCCGATCGCCGCCAGCACCAGCAGGTACGCCAGGTTGCCCAGCATGCTCCACGAGAAGATGCCGGTCGCGAGCCCGCGCATCAGTTCGATCCCGTGGTAGAGCGGGAAGCAGCGGACCAGCCACTGCAGCGCTTCCGGGTAGACCGTGATCGGGAAGAACGTGGTGGAGAACAGGAACATCGGCATCAGGACGAGCTGGATGTAGTCGAACTGCGACGTCGACTTCAGGAAGCTCACCAGCGCGATGCTGATGGCCGCGAACGCGAACGACACGAGCAGCGCGGCGGGCAGGAGCAGCAGCGCCCACCACGACGTGAGCAGTCCCATCACGCCGGTGACCGCCAGGAACGCCACCGAGTAGAGACCGCCGCGCATCATCGCCCACGCGATCTCGCCGAGTGCGACGTCGAGCGGGCCGATGGGGGTGGCCAGCATCGCGTCGTAGGTCTTGGCGTAGCGCAGTTTGAAGAACAGGTTGTACGTGCACTCGAAGACCGCGCCGTTCATCGCCGACGACGCCAGCAGCGCGGGCGCGACGAACGCGACGTAGCTCATCGGCTGCCCGTCCGGACCCGGCACGGTGGTGACCAGCTTGCCGAAGCCGACCTGGAACGCGAGCAGGTAGAACAACGGCTCGAGCGCGCCGGACGCCAGGATCGTCCACGACCGCCCGTAGACGGTGAGCGCGCGTTCGATCAGCGCGGTGGCGCGCCCGCTGTACATGCCCGCGGGCAGGACGCGGAGCAGAATTCCCCGCCGCTGCGGGAGAATCGGAGCGGTTCGCAGGTCGGTCATCACGCCACCAGCCGTCGGTAGAAGCCGCGGTGCGCGATCGTCCAGCCGATCGCGACCAGCGCGGCCAGATACGCGAGGTGCCCGAGCACCGGGAGCAGTTCGCGCCCGCCGAGCGTGGCGGCGCGGGACAGCTCGGTGCCGTGCCACAGCGGGGAAATCCAGGCGAGCCAGCGCAGGTACAGCGGCAGCTGGGCGATCGGGAAGAACGTGCCGGAGAACAGGGTCATCGGGATGACGACGAAGCGGAAGAGCAGCCCGAACCGCTGTCCCTCGTCGAAGGTCCACGCGGCGAGCGCGGCCATCAGCGACCCGCAGGCGAGCCCGGTGAGGACGCCGACGAGGATCACCAGCAGCGCTCCGGCGTTGGCCCAGGCGCCGAACAGCAACGCGATGAGCGCGTAGACCGCGCCGGACAGGGCGAGCCGCAGTGCGGTCCAGATCTGGTGGCCGCCGAGGACCTGGCCCGGCGACACCGGCGTCGCGGTGACCGCCAGATAGTCCTTCTGCCATTTGAATCCGCTGAGCACCGGATAACTCGACTCGCTGACGCCCTGCTGCGCCGCACCGGCCACGAGCAGCGCCGGGGCGACGTACATCAGGTACGACACGCCTCCGGTCGCCGGACCGGCTTGGACCTGCGAGCCGAAGCCGAGCCCCATCGCGGCGAGGAACAGCACCGGTTGCAGGCCGGTGGAGTAGAGCGTGCTGAGCCAGTGCCTGCGGTACCAGGTCCAGTGGCCCTCGACGCGCAGCCAGGCGCCATGGAACCGGCCGACCACGCGGCCGGTGGCGGGAACGGTCATCAGTCCACCAACGTCCGGCCGGTGAGGCGGAGGAAGACGTCTTCCAGGGAGCTGCGGCGGACCAGGCTCGACAGCGGGCGCAGACCGCGTTCGTGCGCGCGCTCGAGGGTGGCCTCGCCGGTCATCGTGTAGAGCAGCACCCGGTCCGGGAGGACTTCGACGCGTTCGGCCAGCCCGTCGAGCCGGTCGGCCGCGCCCTGCTGCTCCCCCGGCGCGAACCGCAGTTCGACGACTTCCCGGGTGGAATGCCGCGCGATCAGCTCGGCGGGCGAGCCCTCGGCGGCGATCCGGCCGCCGTCCATGACGACCAACCGGTCGCAGAGCTGTTCTGCTTCGTCCATGTAATGGGTCGTGACGATCAGCGTGGTGCCGCGCGCCTTGAGCCGGAAAAGCCTGTCCCACAACAGATGCCGCGCCTGCGGGTCGAGCCCCGTGGTCGGTTCGTCGAGCAGCAGCAGTTCCGGGTCGTTGACCAGGGACCGGGCAATGGTGAGCCGCCGCTTCATGCCGCCGGACAGGGAGTCGACCGGTTTCTCGGCCCGGTCGGACAGCTGCGCGAACTCCATCAGCTCGACCGCTTTCTTCCGCACGTGCGCGCGGGACAGGCCGAAATAGCGGCCGTAGACGTGCAGGTTCTGCCGGACGGTCAGCTCCACGTCGAGGTTGTCCTCCTGCGGCACCACGCCCAGCCGCGCGCGGATCCGCGGCCCGTCGACGTCCGGGTCCATGCCGAGGACGCGCAGATCGCCGTCGCTGCGCGGGGACACGCACGCGATCATCCGCATCGTCGACGACTTCCCGGCGCCGTTGGGCCCGAGGAAGCCGAACGCCTCCCCCGGCCGCACCTCGACGTCGACGCCGCGTACTGCCTCGAATTCTCCGAACCTTTTGACCAGCGCCTTCGCTTGCACGAGCGCGGGTTCCGCTGCCGACTCTCCCACGAGGAACGACAGTAGAGGGAGGGACCGACAATTCTCGACCGGTTTGCTCAACCGCCGGACGGATCGAGCGCACCGATCGCCCGCCACAACGTCATCCGGCACCGGTCCAGCTCCTCGCGCCCCACCGCCTCGGCCATCCGGGATTCCAGCGCGCGAACGGCTTCCGCCGCCGCGTCCGCCAGATCCCGGCCCGCCGCGGTGAAATCGACGAGTTTCGCCCGGGCGTCGGCGGGGTCGTCACGGCGAGCGAGATAGCCCCACGCGACGAGTTCGTCGATCACCGGCCCGGTCGTCTGCTTGGTCGTCCCGAGAAGCCGGGCGACGGCGACCGCTCGCGCCGGCCCGTCCTCCAGCGACGCGAACACCCGCAGATGGACCGCGCGGATCCGGGCGTCCCGTCGCTGCACTTCGGCGAGCACCCCGGCGGTCACCGCCTGGGCGAGCCGCCGGGCCAGCGCGCCGAGCCGCGACGAGCCGGTCAGCGCGACGAGGGCGGGCGGCTCCGGAGGGCTGCTTCTTGACACACCCGTCAGGCTACCTTACTTTTTTGGTCAGGTTACCTGACCGTTTGGAGGCTCGGCCGTGCTGCTCTCCCCCGCGGTTTCGCAGGCCCGTTCCCGGCTGCTCGGCTCGATCCTCGCCCTGTCGGCGGCGACCCACGTGAGCCAGCTGACCGTCTACGGAACCGGTTCGGACACTGTCGGATCAGCGGCCTTCGGGGTCCTTTACGCGGCGATCGCGGCGGGAGTGTTCCGGCGAGCGCGACCGGCCTTCCTCGCGGCCGCGATCCTCCCGGCGATCGGCGGACTGCTGGGGCTCTACCGGCTGGTCGCTGTCCATCCCAACCCGTTCAGCGTGTTCCACCCGATCCTCGACGTCGTGATCGTTCCGCTCGCGATCAGCCTTTGGCGCGGCACCACGGGGAAATAGCGGGGCGGCCCGAAGACCGCCCCGCTCACGACAGCTCAGCGCACCGTCACCGGGACCGAGCGGGTCGCCCCGTTCACCGTCACCGAGATCTCCGCCGTCCCCGGGCGCAGGCCCCGCACCGTCCCGGTGGCCGGGTCGAGCGAAACCACGTCCCACGGCGCGGGCGGCCAGCTGCCGACGTGCACCCCGCGACCGCCCCACGCGGCGCTCACCGGGTACGCCACCGGAACCGACCGGCCCTCCTGTGTCACCGCAGCGGTCACCTTTCCGGTCCCGCCCCGCGAAAGAGTGCCGGGGCCGGTCACCGTCAGCGCGTCGACGTTCGGGCGCGTCTCGAAGCGCACCGGCTGGTTGCGGTCCGCCGGGTCGACCTGCACCAGGGTCCAGCCGACGAAACCGCCGTCTCCGGGGGCCGCGGCAGGGGTCTTGCCCGAGTTGCCGTTCACCAGGTACGGCACGCCGTCCGTACGCGACAGGCCGAACACCCCCGCGTGCGAAGCCAGCGAAGCAGCCGGTTTGCCGGACTTCTCCTCGAAACCGGTCAGCCACGTCTGCAGCAACGCCGCCTCTTTCCGGTCGCCCAGCTGCGAATTGCCGGTCGGGCTCGGGTCCTTTACCGGGTGGTGCATCGCGACGACCACGCCGCGCACCGAACGGTCCTGCGCTGCGTTGTCGAGCGCCTCGCGCATCATGCGCACCTGGTCGAAGCCACCCGCGCGCAGCGAACCTCGCGAGGAATCCATCAGGATCAGCCGTACGCCGTGCACGTCGACCACGCGGTGCGTTTCCCCGAAGGCAGCCTGGAAGTTCTTCAGACCGTCGCCGCCCTCGGCCTCGTGGTTGCCGGGGACGTAGTACCAGGGGACGCGGCCGTCCAGTTCCTCCGTGATGATCTTGCGGGCCAGGACGAAGTCCGGCGCGGTGCCGCGGTCGACGAAGTCGCCGTTGAGCAGCACGAGATCCGGTTTCGCCGCGACGGCCTCGCGCAGTGCCCGGCGGGCTTGGGCGACCAGGGGGCCGTCCGGGGCGTCGGCGGTGAACTGGGCGTCGCTGACGACCGCGATCTTCAGGCCGCCCTTGCCGAGCGTGCCGTTGGCGACCAGAGCCGGGTCCGGAACGGCCGGATCGTGCGGCACCGCGGTGGTCGGCGCGACCTCGAAGGTGAGATCGTTGAAGACCAGCTTGCCCTCGTATTGCTTGCCTGCCACGGTTTCCACGGCATAGAACCGGGTGAGCCGCTGGCCGTCCGGCAATCCGGCGGGCACCCCGGCGGTCACGTACCGCCAGCCGGTCCAGTCGACGCTGCGCGAAAGGTCCACAATGGACGCGGTGTTGGCTCCGTCGCGGAGTTCGGCGCGGATCCAGGCGCCCTTGCCGTCGCCGTTGATCCACATGCCGATCTTCTGCGTGCCGGCTGGCACCGGGATCGGGCTGGCCGCGTTGACATACGCGGCGCGGGTTGCGGTGGTGCCGGTGAGCCGGTAGTCGAGCGCCAGGCCCTTGCCGCCGTTGCGGCCGTCCGCCGACGACAGCGCGGCGCCCACGACCGCCGGGTACACGGTGGCGGACCAACCCTCCGGGCCGGCCAGCGGAGCCGCGACGCGCGCTTCAGTGCCCACCGAAGCCGCCAGGTGCATTGTCTTCCCGCCCGCGTGCACGGTGACCGCGGTAGCCCCGGAGGCGGTCTTCGCGGTGACAGCGAATCCCTTGCCGGACGGTTCGATCTTCACCACGGCGGGGTCGTATTCCAGCTTCACGTCCGACGGTTCGATCCAGGTGCCGTAACCGTCCGCGTCGTAGCCGTAGACCTGGAACTCGCCGCGCGCTTCCGCACCGGACAGCGCGACCTGCTTGGTGCTCGCGCCGAGACGGACCGGCTTGCCCAGCACGGTCAGCTTCGTGTGGCCGTTCACGAACTTCTGGTGCGCGGTGACGGTCACGTCGACCCGCGCGTCCGGGTGGAGGAAGTCGGGTTGCGCGGTGAACACGTTCTTCGTGACGGTGCCGCGGAACGGGTTCGACGTAGTCCAGAACGGCCGCGACGCCACTGCGGCACCCGTCTCGTCGTGGCCGTTCGGCACGAGCACGCGGCTCAGGCCGGACAACACGCGGGTCGAGTTGTCGCCCTCCTGCGCGGGGGCGGGCGCGAAGCCGGTCAGCCGTCCGCTGCCGGGCACGGTCGCGACGCCGATGCCGTTGGGCACCAAGCGTTCCTCGCCGTCCGAAGGCGAGTTGCGCACCGCCGGCGCGGCTTCTCCTTCGCCACGCGCGAGCAGCGTCGAGGAGCCGCCGCCGTCGAGGTTGATCGCGTCGTCGGCACCGAGCCGTTTCAGCTGCCGGGCCATTTCCAGCTCGGTCATCCCGCGGCTGTCGGCCTGGCGGCCGTCGACCGTGACGAGCCACATCCGCTTGCCGTCAGCGGAAAACCCGACGCCGGTACGTGGGGCGAGCGTGACGTCGTCAAGTTGCTGGAGCTGCCCGTCCTTCAGCAGCGTCTTGTTCCCGCCGACCGCGACCGCGATCTTGCCCGCGTCGGTCCGCGGCGCGTACGAAACGCCCACGCGGTCACCGACGTGCAGCGCCGACAACGCATCCGCGCCAGCTTCCCGGCCGAGCAGCAGCGTGCTGCCCGCCGGAATCGGGCCGTCGGCGGGCTTCGGCCGCACCTGCGTCACGACGCCGTCGCGGACCTCAACCTCGGCAACCCGCTGTGCACCGGCAACCGATGTCGCGCGCGCCGAAGCACCCCAGAGCGGCGTGTAGACGCCAAGCGCGTCCTTCGCGAGCACCGGGCTGTTGAAGTTCGTAGCCGGAACCGCGCGGCCGTCCGGCAGCGTGACCGACGCTTCGAGGAAGATGTCGGCGAGCTTCGCGCGACCCTCGGCGGTGATCGCGGCAGTGGTGTTGTGCCCGGAAGCAGGCGCGTTGCGCAGCTCGCTGTTGTCGATGCCGACGCCGAGCGGCGCGCCGGAGGCGTTGATGTCGAAGAAATCGCCGTTGACGCCCGCGACCGCACCGGCGCGAGCGACCTGCTGGGACAGCGGGGTGCGCGCGGAAACGGTGCCCGGGCTGAGGTAGGTCGGCTTCAGGACCTTGCTGGTCAGGTCGACGCTCAGCGCGTCGCCGCGGATCCAGCCCTTCGGGTCGAAGCGGTCGAACTGGGTGAGGTTCAGACCAGGCGCCACCGCGTTGGTGGCGCTGCTGGTCTCGAGGCCGTCGTCGGCGGCGGGCGCCGCGGCGACGGCCGGGGCCTCCCGGGCCGAGGAGAAGGCGGAGGCGCTCTCGACCGGCGGCGGGCCGAGCGGAGCGGAGAGCGGGTCGGCCTGCGCCGGTGTGGCCAGCGGCAGCACCAGCAAGGCGCCGAGCAGGACGGATCTTGATCTTTTCACCAGGTACCCCACAGTCGCGAAAATGGCTCAGCTCAGCCAAATCCATCGGCGCGACCGCGGGAAGTCCCCGCGGTGAACGGGACCTGAATGGGCGCAGGATTATCCCCTCAAGGGGTCATGCGCGCGGCGAGGAACTCCTTCGCGACGGCCTCGTCGCCAGCGATCTGCGGCTGGCTGTCGGTGCGATTCCACAGCAGCACCAGCAAATCCTGCGCGGGTGCGGTGACGGTGGCCACCGCTTCGCCCTCGCCCAGCTCGGGCGGTTCGCCGGGCACGACGGTCCACGAGTGCGCGGTGTCGGCGGTGCGCAAGGTGATCGGCGCGGCCAGCGGAACCTCGTGCTTCCAGCGCGCGACGCGCGGCAGCATCGTGCCGAGTACCTCGTCGACGCCGTCGGCCGCGATCAGCGGATCGAGCCGCGGAGTTACGCCGCGCGCACCGAACAGATCGACCAGATGGACGGCAGTTTCGTGCACCTGACGGCGGAACCAGAAGGCTTTCGTCTTCTCCGCGGCGCCGAAAACCCAGCACTCGTCGGCGGGATCGGCCGCGTCGAGCGCGTCCAGCAGTTCGGCGGCGCTCTCGGCGTACCAGGGCGCGAGGTCGTCGCCCGGCGAGACGTCGAATTCCTGCTTGCTCAGCTCGCCGGTGCGGACGATCCCGGCGGCCCACCGGTGCACGTTGCCCAGGTGCGTGACGAGGTCGCGCTTGGTCCAGCCGCCGCAGTGCGGGACCGGCTTGTCGAGGTCGCCCGGCGCTTCCTCGGCGAAGGCAGAGGTGAGCGAGCGCAGATAGGGCAGGTAGTCGCGCGGCGGCAGCGGAAGAGCAGTCACCGGTGGAGGTTAACCGATCTGCTGGGTTTCGAGCACCGGCAATAATCGCAGCGCCCCGGCGAGCCCGGAGCGGCGGCGCCGCCGGGGTCTGAGAAAACGCGAACGCCGGGCCGGAACCGAAGTCCCAGCCCGGCGTCGCGGGGGTTCAGCGCCGGATCACAGGTCCGGGAACCACAGCTTCAGCTCGCGCTCGGCCGACTCCGGCGAGTCCGAGCCGTGCACCAGGTTGTACTGGGTCTCCAGCGCGAAGTCGCCGCGCAGGGTGCCCGGGGTGGCCTTCTCGACCGGGTCGGTGCCGCCGGCGAGCTGGCGGAACGCGGCGATCGCGCGCGGGCCCTCGACGGCGATCGCGACGAGCGGGCCGGACGTGATGAACTCCAGCAGGTCGCCGAAGAACGGGCGCTCCTTGTGCTCCGCGTAGTGCTCCTCGGCGACGGAGCGCTCGACGGTGCGCAGTTCCAGCGCGGCCAGCTTCAGGCCCTTGCGCTCGATGCGCGAGACGACCTCGCCGACGAGGCCGCGCGCGACGCCATCGGGCTTGACGAGGACCAGCGTGCGTTCAGTCACGACGGTATTTCTCCTTGTGCGGATTCGTGTTATTCGGCGGTGAGCCTATCCGACGCCCTTTCCGGGCCGGTCAGCGCCGCTGCGGCCGCAGCGTCTTCGACCACAGCGAGGCCCCGGTCGCGTCGCGCAGGTCGACCGTCAGCTCGCCGCTCGCACCGTCCACATTCACCTCGCCGAAATGCTGGAATCCTTGCAGCGGCGAGGAATTCTGCGTCTGCGGGGCGTGCACGAACACCGCTTCCGGACCGAACGTCGGGTCGAGTTTGTTCGGGCCGAAGGCGCCGGCGTTGAGCGGTCCGGAGACGAATTCCCAGAACGGGTCGAAGTCCTGGAACGCGGCGCGCTCGGGCGAATAATGGTGCGCGGCGGTGTAGTGCACGTCGGCGGTCAGCCACACGACATTGCGCACGCGGTGCCGCGAGATCTGGCTCAGCACCCAGGCCAGTTCGGTCTCGCGGCCGCCGGGCGCGCCGGGCAGGCCGTTGGCGACCGCCTCGATGTCCTTGCCGTCCGGGACGACGAGGCCGATCGGCATGTCCGCCTGGACGATCTTCCAGGTCGCGGTGCTGCGCCGGAGCGCGTCGGCCAGCCAGCGGGCCTGCGCCTCGCCGAGGATGTGGCCCGGCTTGGCCCGGTCGGAGGTGTTGGCGTCGCGGTAGGTGCGCATGTCGAGCACGAACACCTCGACCCGGCTGCCGTAGCGGAAGTTCCGGTAGACCCGGCCGTCGACGGCCTGGCGGCGGTCGATCGGATGCCATTCGTGAAACGCCTGGAACGCGCGCCGGGCGAGGACGTCGGCCCGCTTTTCGGTGTATTCGGGGCGGTCGTTGAGGATTTCGCCGGGGTACCAGTTGTTGACTACTTCGTGATCGTCCCACTGGACATAAGCGGGCACCTCCGCGGCGAACCGGCGGAAATTGGCGTCGAGGCGGTTGTACGCGTGCTGGCCGCGGTATTCGTCGAGGGTTTCGGCGACCTTCGACTTCTCCGGCGTCACGATGTTGCGCCAGGTGCCCGCGCCGCCGGGCAGCGTGACGGTTTCGGTGAGCGGGCCGTCGGCGTACACCGTGTCGCCGCTGTGCAGGAAGAGGTCCGGGCGGCGGTCGGCCATCGCGGAGAAGATCGTCATGCCGCCGAGCGCCGGGTTGATGCCGCAGTTCTGGCCGACGACGTCGCCGCTCCACAGGATGCGGGTGTTCGCGCGGCCGGCCGGCGCGGTGGCGAACCGGCCGGCGACCGGTTCGCTCGCGCCGCGGCCGTCGAGGTCCACGGCGGTGACGCGGTAGTGGTACTCGGTGCCCGGGGCCAGCCCGGCGACGCGGACCTTGCCGGTGCCGCCGGTGGCGGGCGTGACGAACGGGCCGGGCACCCGGCGAGCGTGCCGGAACGACGGGTCGCGCGCGACCTCGACCATCAGCCGCGCCGGGCGGTCGGCCCGCGACCACACGATGCCGGAGCCGGTGGTCACGTCCCCGGACGCGACGCCGTGGGCGAGCACCGGACGGTCGCGGCGGATCAGCGGCGCGGCCGAGGCGGCGCCGGGCAGCAGCAGGCCGCCCGCCGCGGCGAGCGCGGGGACGGCGATCCCGGCTTTGAGCACGGAGCGCCGGGAAGGGGTCGTTTCGGTCATGGCGGCCGTTCTATCCGGCGACCGCGGCCAAGCGGCCAACTCGGGTTGGCCGCCGGGTGAACGGCTCACCCGGCAGGAGGAAGCTCACAGCCGGTCGTCACGCTCGGTGTGCTTCCCGCACCATCTCGTGCTCGCAGGGGCCTTCCTGGGCAGGACGCGCCACGAACCCGTGCCGCTCGTACAGCGCCAGCGCGTGCTCGTTGCCGCCCGCGACGCGCAAGGCCAGCTCGGCTGCCCCGCGTCCTTCGCTCCAGCGCACGACGGCCCGGACGAGCGCGTCCCCGACTCCCCTGCCGCGCGCCGACGGGGCCACCCACATCGACAGCAGCTCGGCTCGGTCGCCGCGTTCGGAAAGATGCGCGCTGACCATCCCGGCCGGCACGCCGTCGAGGTCGGCCAGGACGTTGAGCGCCACGTCGCGCAGCCGGGCCCGCCAGCGCGGTTCGGCGTCGTTTTCGCCTTGCCAGTCCGCGAGTTTCGAGCTGAACGCCTCCGGGTCCTCGCGCAGCGCCGCCAGCCGGAGGTCGCGCCACTCCGCCCAGTTCTCCGCGCTCAGCTCGCGCACCACGATCACACTTGCACCGTCGCCGTGGCGGCCCGGCCGTTACAGCGGAATAGGGTGAAACCATGCGCATCGACCGGCTCGACCACCTCGTCCTGACCGTCGCCGACCTGGCCGCGACGGTCGATTTCTACACCCGCGTCCTCGGCATGACCGAGGTGACGTTCGGAGCCGGCCGCACGGCGTTGGCGTTCGGCGCGAGCAAGATCAACCTGCACGAGGCCGGGCACGAGTTCGAGCCCAAGGCGGAGCGGCCGACGCCGGGCAGCGCGGACCTGTGCCTGATCACGGCCGATTCGCTGGAGCAGGTCGTGGCGGACCTGGCCGCGCACGGGGTGCCGGTCGAGGAGGGCCCGGTCGACCGCACCGGCGCGACCGGGCCGATCCGCAGCGTGTACTTCCGCGACCCGGACCGGAACCTGATCGAGGTCAGCGTCTACCGCTGAGCCTGCGGCTGCTGGCTCGGCAGGGTCCCGGCGGCCATCCGGCGCGCGACGTCGCGGCGCAGCCACAGGAACCACAGGAACGCGGCCAGGAAGATGATCCCGATGATCGCGATCGCCGGCTGCGTGACGCCGACCGCGATGATCGCCAGCTGCAGCAGCAGGATCACCGGCACTGCCCAGACGTGCTTGAGCATCCCGCACAGCGCGATCAGCACCACGGCCAGCGCGATGACCGTCCAGCCGGTGAAGCTGGTGATGCCGCCGCCGAGTTTCGCGACGACCGGCAGCGCGAGCGCGACGGTGATCGCCTCCATGATCAGCGTGCCCGCCATGACCCCGCGGAAGCCCTTCATCGGGTCCTTCGCGGGCGGTTTGACCGGGGTTTCCTCGCTCATGCCGGTTCCTTCCCGAACAGCGTGCGCGCGTCGCCCGCGGTGACCACCGAGCCGGTCACCAGCACGCCGCCGCCCGCGAGCGGTTCCTCCGGGTCGTCGTTCTGCTCCACGAGGCCGATCGCGGTCTCGATCGCGGTCTCCAGATCTCCTTCGGCGAGCACGCGGTCCTCGCCGAAGATCGACACGGCCAGCTCCGCCAGGTCCTCGACCGGCAGCGACCGCGGCGACGAACTGCGCGTGACCACGACGTCGGACACCACCGGCTCCAGCGCGTCCAGGATGCCGCGCGCGTCCTTGTCGGACAGCACGCCGACGACCGCGACGAGCCGGCGGAAGTTGAACTCGTCGGCGATCGTCGCGGCGAGCGCCCGCGCGCCCATGGGGTTGTGCGCGGCGTCGACCAGCACCGCCGGGGCGGCGCGCACGCGTTCGAGCCGGCCCGGGTTCTCGACCTCGGCGAACGCCTCGCGCACCGCCTCGACCACGAGCTGTTTGTCTTTGCCCGCCCCGAAAAACGCCTCGACCGCGGCCAGCGCGAGCGCCGCGTTCGCCGCCTGGTGCGCGCCGTGCAGCGGGAGGAAGATGTCGTCGTAGACGCCGCCGAGGCCCTGCAGTTTCAGCAGCTGCCCGCCGACCGCGATCTCGCGTTCGAGCACGCCGAACTCGCTGCCCGCGCGCGCCACCGCGGCGTCGACCTCGACCGCGCGCTTCAGCAGGACCTTCAGCACCTCGGGGTCCTGTTCGCCGATCACCGCGACCGATCCGGGCTTGATGATCCCGGCTTTCTCCGCGGCCGCGTCGACCGCCGTCGGGCCGAGGTATTCGGTGTGGTCCAGTCCGATCGGCGTGATGACCGCGACCTGGGCGTCGGCCACGTTCGTCGCGTCCCACGCGCCGCCCATGCCGGCTTCGAGCACCGCGGCCTCGACCGGGGCGTCGGCGAACGCCGCGAACGCCATCCCGGTGAGCACCTCGAACTTGCTCATCGGCACGCCGTCCTCGCTCGCGCCGTCCACCATCGCCACGTACGGCGCGATGTCGGAGTACAGCTCGGCGTAGCGGGCGGCGGAGACCGGGCGGCCGTCGAGCGCGATCCGCTCGGTGACGAGCTGCAGGTGCGGGCTCGTGTAGCGGCCCGAGCGCAGGCCCATGCGGGTCAGCAGCGAATCGACCATCCGCGCGACCGAGCCCTTGCCGTTCGTGCCCGCGACGTGCACCACCGGGTAGCCGCGGTTCGGTTCGCCGAGCAGCGTCACCAGCGCCTGGATCCGGGCCAGCGACGGTTCGAGCTTCGTCTCCGGCCAGCGCTGGTTCAGCTCGGCCTCGGCGGCCATCAGGTCGCGGCGGGCCTCCGGGCCGTTCTCGTCGCCGAACTCGGCGGGCGCGCCCTCGTCGTCCAGCTCGTGCAGCTCGGCGCCCTCCTCGGGACGCAGGTCCGGGACCGGGCCGAGCGCCAGGTTGTCGCCGAGCTGGCCGATGCCGCCGATCCCGCCGCGCGACCCGCCGCCGACGGTGTAGGCCGCGTCCGGCGCGTCGAGGTCCGGCTCCAGCTCGCCGCCGTCGTCGTCCTCGCCGTGCGCCAGCGCGCCCAGTTCGTCGACGCCCGCGAAACTGTCCGGATCGGCGAGATCCGGCCGCCGGGTCTCCTCGGGATCCTCACCGCGCGGCACTCGTGCACTCCTCGAAGTCGTTGTCCCGGCGCGGTCGCGCGACCGGGAAGACCAGGCGAAAGGTTCGGCCCGGCACACCGTCGAGCGTACCCGGGGCCGCCTCGCGCCCGGCGGCCCCGGGGCCTCGGCGCGATCAGGCCCGCGGCGATCCGTGGCAAGGTCGGGCGCATGCCCTTCGACCACAACCACCACTACCACCCGGCCCTGCTCCGGCTCCTGCCGCCGGGCCCCGGCCGAGCCCTGGACGTGGGCTGCGGCGACGGCCGGTTCGCCCGCAAGCTGGCCGCCGCCGGGATGACCGTCGAAGGCATCGACACGTCGGCCGAAATGCTCGCCCGGGCCACCGCCGCCGGTTCCCCCGGACCAGGCACGGTGGAATACCGCCGCGCGGACGCAACCAGCGCATCCCTGGAACCCGAGTCCTACGCCTACATCTCCTGCCTGGCCTCCCTGCACCACGTCCCGTTCGAAACCGTCACCAGGCTGCGCGCCGCCCTGGCCCCCGGCGGCGTCCTCGCCGTTCTCGGCTGCGCCCGCCCCAGCCGCCCCGGCGACTACGCCCGCGAACTCGTCGCCGCCCCCGCGAACGCCCTGGCGAGGCTCGTCGTCTTCGCCGGAGACCTCCTCAACGGCGGCCCGGACCCGGTCGCCAAGGCCCCGGTCCAGATGACGTTCCCGCCGCTGAACGACGTCCGCCGCGACGCCGCACGCCTGCTCCCCGGCAGCACAGTCCGCCCGCTGCTGTTCTGGCGGTACCTGCTGGCCTGGCGGAAGCCCGCGAATCACCCCGCAGCAGGGTGAAAACCGGCCCCGACCACCCGATCGGCGGAGAGCGGAAGCGCCCGCGGCGCCGAAAGCTAAAGCGGGTTCGTACCGCTAGGGAGGACGGGTTTCGCATGCGCATCATCCGAATAGTGCTGGCGGCGATCGCCGCGATCGCACTGCTTCTGTCGACGACGGCGGCCGCGAGCGCCGCGCCCCGGCACTACCGCCACTACGTCGCACTGGGCGACTCGTACACGTCGGGCCCGCTCATCCCGCTGCCGAGGCTGGATCCGTTCGGCTGCTTCCGCTCGACGTCCAACTACCCGTCGCTGCTCGCGGACTCCCTGGACGTGGACCGCTTCACCGACGTCAGCTGCGGCGGCGCGAACACGTCGCACATGACCGCCCCGCAAAACGTCCCGCTGGGCCAGAACCCCCCGCAGTTCACCGCACTGCGCCCCGAAACCGACCTGGTCACCGTCGGCATCGGCGGCAACGACTCGGGCCTGTTCGGCAAACTGGTGGACACCTGCCCGACCCTCCGGGACTCGGACCCGACCGGAAACCCGTGCCAACGGCACTTCACGGTAGACGGCGTAGACACGATCAAGGCACTGCTGCCGAAAACGCAAGCAGCCATCCAGCAAGTACTGGCCGGAATCCACGCCCGCTCGCCACACGCGAAGGTGCTGGCCATCGGCTACCCCCGCATCGCCCCCGCGGAAGGCTACTGCCCGAACGTCCTGCCCTTCGCGAACGGCGACTACGCCTGGCTCTCCAGCGTGGAAGAAGGCCTGAACGCAGCAGTAAGCAATGCAGTAGCAGCGGACGGCAAATCGTCCTATGTGGACACCTACACCCCGTCCCTCGGCCACGACGCCTGCAAACCCCAAGGCGTAGCCTGGATCAACGGCAAAGACCTGAACCTGCTGGCCGCAGCCCCCTACCACCCGTTCTACGCAGGAATGGCAGGCGAAGCACACGTAATCCGCCAACAACTCCGCTAAAAAACGTGAGGGACCCTGAGGGAATCAATTTCCCTCAGGGTCCCTCACGTCCCTAAAAACAGGCACCGATGCACCCAAACAGCGAGGCACCCAGCCCCTCCCCCGCACCCCGATACGAAGCCTCCCTGCGGTTCGGGGGTGCTTGTCAAGGCATCTTTCCCGCCTTGACAAGCACCCCCGAACCGTCAGCACAATCAAGCTTCGGGGTGCCCCACGCAACCACTCAAGGCGCAATGTCGCCCGCAAGGGCGACGAGCCGCCGGAGACCTCAAGAAGCAGGCAAAGCAGCCAACCGAGCCTCAATCCGCTCAATATCCGCCACCGCAGTCTCCCGCCGCACCTTGATCTTCTCGATCACCTGCTCAGGCGCCTTGGCGATAAACGCGTCATTCCCCAGCTTCCCCTCAGTCTGCGCCAATTCCTTCCGCGCAGCCCCGAGATCCTTCTCCAGCCGCTTCCGCTCCGCAGCGACGTCAATAGTGCCGGAAGTATCCACCTCGACCGTCACCACACCGCCAGCCAACGCGACCTCCAACGAAGCGCTGGCAGAGAACCCCTCCCCAGGCTCAGTAAGCCGCACCAGCGACCGAATCCCGGCCTCGTGCCCAGCCGGAACCGCCTCCCCGGCCAGCCGGGCCGCCACCTTCTGCCCCGGCTTCAGCCCCTGATCCGCCCGGAACCGCCGGATCTCGGTAATCAGCTTCTGCACGTCAGCGATCCGAGCGTCCGCCACCGGATCCGCATATCCCTCGACCGCCGACGGCCAAGCCGCGACGACCAACGACTCCCCGCCGGTCAAGGCAGTCCACAACTTCTCCGTGACGAACGGAATGAACGGATGCAGCAACCGCAGCACCGTGTCCAGAACCTGCCCAAGCACCTTCCGCGTAGCCTCGACCCGCGCGGAATCCCCTTGGTACAGCTGAACCTTGGCCAGCTCCAGATACCAGTCGCACAGCTCGTTCCACGTGAACTGGTACAACGCGTTGGCGACCTTGGCGAACTGGAAGTCCTCGAACAATCCGTCCACTTCGGACACCAGCGCCGCGAGCCGCCCGAGAATCCAGCGATCCGGCTCGGTCAGCTCGGCGGCCTCCGGCAGCGCCCCCTCGGCGGTCGCCCCGTTCATCATCGCGAACTTGCTGGCGTTCCACAGCTTCGTGCAGAAATTCCGCGACCCGGCGGCCCACTCGTCGGCCAACGCCATGTCCGCCCCCGGGTTGGCCCCGCGAGCCAGCGTGAACCGGGTGGCGTCCGCCCCGTAAGCGTCCATCCACTCCAGCGGATCGATCACGTTCCCGCGCGACTTCGACATCTTCTTGCCGTTGGCGTCGCGAATCAGCCCGTGCAGGTACACGTGATCGAACGGCTGCTTGCCGTCCATCTCCTGCACGCCGAACATCATCATCCGGACAACCCAGAAGAAAAGAATGTCGTAGCCGGTCGACAACACGCTGGTCGGATAGAACTTCGCGAGATCCGCGGTCCCCTCCGGCCACCCCATGGTCGACATCGGCCACAGCCCCGACGAGAACCACGTGTCGAGCACGTCCGGATCCTGCGTCCAGCCGTCCCCGGACGGCGGCTCCTCGTCCGGCCCCACGCACACGACCTCGCCGTCCGGCCCGTACCAGACCGGGATCCGGTGCCCCCACCACAGCTGGCGCGAAATCGTCCAGTCGTGCATGTTGTCGACCCAGTCGAAGTACCGCTTCTCCAGCTCCGCCGGGTGAATCTTCGTGCGCCCGTCGCGCACCGCGTCGCCCGCGGCCTTGGCCAGCTCGGCGACCTTGACCCACCACTGCAGCGACAGCCGCGGCTCCACGACCGTGTCGCAGCGGGAGCAGTGCCCGACCGCGTGCACGTACGGCCGCTTCTCCGCGACGATCCGGCCCTGCTCGCGCAGCGCGGCGACCACCGCGGGGCGCGCCTCGAACCGGTCGAGGCCCTCGAACGGGCCGGGCACGGTGACCTCGGCGCGCTCGTTCATCACGGTCAGCATCGGCAGGTCGTGGCGGCGGCCGATCTCGAAGTCGTTCGGATCGTGCGCCGGGGTCACCTTGACCGCGCCGGTGCCGAACTCCGGGTCGACGTGCCGGTCCGCGACCACCGGGATCTTCCGGCCGGTCAGCGGCAGCTCGATCTCGGTGCCGACCAGGTGCGTGTAGCGCTCGTCGTCCGGGTGCACGGCCACCGCGGTGTCGCCCAGCATCGTCTCGGCGCGAGTGGTGGCCACGACGATCGAGGCGTCGCCGTCGCCGTAGCGGATCGACACGAGTTCGCCGTCGTCGTCGCTGTGGTCGACCTCGATGTCCGACAGCGCCGTCTGGCAGCGCGGGCACCAGTTGATGATGCGCTCGGCGCGGTAGATCAGGCCCGCGTCGTAGAAGTTCTTGAACACCGTCTGGACGGCCTTGGACAGGTTCTCGTCCATGGTGAAGCGCTCGCGCGACCAGTCGACGCCGTCGCCGAGCCGCTTCATCTGGCCGAGGATCTTGCCGCCGTACTCGGCCTTCCACTCCCAGACGCGCTCGACGAACTTCTCACGGCCCAGGTCGTGCCGCGAAAGCCCTTCGCCGGCCAGCTGGCGCTCGACGACGTTCTGCGTCGCGATGCCCGCGTGGTCCATGCCCGGCAGCCACAGCACCTCGTAGCCCTGCATCCGGCGGCGGCGGCTCATCGCGTCCATCAGGGTGTGGTTGAGCGCGTGGCCCATGTGCAGGCTGCCGGTGACGTTCGGCGGCGGCAGTACGATCGAGAACGGCGGCTTGTCCGACGAGGCGTCAGCCGTGAAGTACCCGGCCGCTACCCAGCGGTCGTACATCGGGGCTTCCTCGGCGGCCGGGTCCCAGGCACCCGGAAGGTCGGTTTTCTGCTGCGGAGCGTTCTCGGTCACAATGGACAAGTCTACGAACCCGCCGCGGCGGGGTTACGCAGGGGGAAAGGCGGTGCGCCGATGACTCGGCCGGAGGATCCGGACGACCGGATGGAAACCCATCCGGACCTCATGGACCCGGAGTGGCGCAAGCACGCCCAGCGGGACGCGTGGCTCGGCGCCAAGAAGGACCTGAAGAAGCGGCGCAAGCGCGAACGCCGCAACGCTCCGTCACCGGTGTACGGCCGCGGCGGCGCGGCGCCGAGCCGCTGGCCGGGCATCGCCGCGATCGTCGGGCTGGTGCTGCTGCTCGCCGCGGCGATCGTGGTGCACCAGGTGCAGCCGGCCGGCGTGAACGACGGGAAGATCGGGTACATCGTCGGGCTCGGCTCCTCCGCCGCGCCCAGCAGCCAGCCGCTCTAGGACGCGGCCCTCACATCCAGGATCGCGGCGCCGATCCTCTTCACCGTCACCAGCCGCTTGACCTTCTTGCCCGGAAGGCAGCGTCGCTGCTGACGCGTACCGCCCTTTCACCGTGGCGCCCAGCTCGGGCCGGAGCGGGGACAGCCATGCCCATCTCGACGCTGTCGTCGTTGATCTTCCGCACCGAGGGGCCCGATGCCGCCCTGGTCACCGGGCTTGCCGGGACCAGCCTTCGGCCGAGGATGCACAGGCTGAACTCAACAGGCTAGACTGTGCTTATGCCCGAGGAGCCGTCCGTCCCGCCCCGCGTCGCCGAGTCCGCCGGCTGGATCCGCGGCGTCGTCGGCCAGCTGCACCGCAGGCTGCGGCAGGTCGACAACGCCGAGATCCTCACGCCGACCCAGACCGCGGTGCTCAACCGGCTGCACCGCGAAGGTCCCGGCACCCAGGCCGAACTGGCCGCCGCGGAGCACGTCCGGCAGCAGTCCATGGCCGCGACGCTCGGCGTGCTCGACTCGCTCGGCTACCTGAACCGCACGCGCGACCCGGCCGACGGCAGGCGCGTCGTGATTTCGCTGTCCGAACTCGGCGAGAAGACCGTCATCGGGATCCGGCAGCACCGCGACGAATGGCTCGCCGCCGCGCTGGCGGACGAACTCACCGAAGACGAACTCGAAACGGTCCGGCGCGCGCTGCCGCTGCTGCAGCGGATCGCCCAGCGCTGACCCCGCCAACCCTGAGGAGCACTGACGAACACCGCGACCGCCCCCGCGAAATCCCGTTTCGGCGCGCGCCTGGTGACCCCGCTGGTCGCGAGCGCCGTGCTGAACCCGATCAACTCCACGCTCATCGCCGTCGCGCTCGTCCCGATCGGGCAGGCCTTCGGCGCCGGGCCGGGCCGCACCGCCTGGCTGATTTCCGCTTTGTACCTGGCCACCGCGGTCGGGCAGCCGGTCGTCGGACTGCTCGTCGACCGCTACGGCGCCCGGCGCGTGCTGCTCGGCGGCGCGTCCGTGGTGATGGCGGCCGGGATCGCCGGGATGATCCCGGTCTCGGTCGAATGGCTCACCGGCGTCCGGGCGGTGCTCGGCGTCGGCACCTGCGCCGGCTTCCCGGCCGCGATGGCGGTGCTGCGCCGGCGCGCCGACGAGATCGGCGAGGGCGTTCCCGCGCGGGTGCTGTCCGTGCTGGCGATGTCGGCGCAGACCATCATGGTGATCGGCCCGACGCTCGGCGGCGTGCTGATCGCGCTCTTCGGCTGGCCCGCGATCTTCGCGGTGAACCTTCCGCTGGCGGGCGTTTCCCTCGTGCTGACCCTGCTGTGGGTGCCGAAGGACACGCCGGCGAAGAAGCCGGCCGAGCGGATCGACGTCTCCGGGATCGCGTTGTTTTCCGCCGCGCTGCTGGTGTTGCTGTGCTACCTGATGGAGCCCGGCGTCGGCGATCTGTGGCTGCTGGCCGCGGCGATCGTGCTCGGCGGGCTGTTCGCGCGGGTCGAGCTGCGCGCCCGGAAGCCGTTCATCGACCTGCGGATGCTGGCCGCGAACGGCCCGGTGCTGCGCACGTATTTGCGGCAGGCGCTGAGTTTCCTGGCGATCTACACGATCATGTTCGGCTACGTGCAGTGGCTCGAGGAGGCGCGCGGGTTCGCCGAATCCGCCGCCGGGCTGCTGCTCCTGCCGATGTCCGGGATGGCGGTGGGCGCGGCCGCGCTGTCCGGCCGGCCGACCGGCGTCCGGCTGCGGCTGCTGCTGGTCGGCGTCGCGCTCCTGGCCGGTTCGGTCGCGCTGCTGTTCGTCGACGACGGCACCGCGCTGATCTGGCTGCTCGTGCTCGCCGCGTTGTTCGGCCTGGCGCAAGGGCTCACCAGCGTCGCCAACCAGACGACGCTCTACCGCGAAACCCCGGCCGAGACGATGGGCACCGCGAGCGGGCTTTTCCGGACCGCGCAATACCTCGGCGCGATAGTCGCGGCCACGGTCATCGCCCAGTGCTACGGCGGGCACGCCGATTCCGGCGGGCTGCACCGGCTGGCCGTCGTGCTGGTCGTGACCAGCGGTTTGCTGCTGGTCGTGACCGCCGCGGACCGCGCGCTGGCGAGGGCCGAACGCCGCGAACGCGACCGGCAGGCGGCGGTGTGACGACCCCCGTCTTGGGTTCCGCTGCGCCAAGGCGGACGATGTCCGCATGACTCGCGAAGCTCCGACTGGTGACGTGGACGAAGCCCGCCTCGAAGTGGGCAAGCCGAAAGGCTGGGCGGCCGGAATCCCGGGAGTCGCGGTCTCGCTGGCGCGCGGGGTCGAGCAGATGGGCCCGGTCCGCACCGCGCGCACGCTGCGGCTGCTGAACCAGCGGGACGGCTTCGACTGCCCGGGCTGCGCGTGGCCCGAACCGCGGCAGATCGACGGCGAGAAGCGCAAACTGGCGGAGTTCTGCGAAAACGGCGCGAAGGCGGTCGCGGAGGAGGCGACGAAACGCCGGGTCGGCCGCGAGTTCTTCGCCGCGCATCCGGTGTCCGAGCTGAACGAGCGCACCGACTACTGGCTGGGCCAGCAGGGCCGGCTCACCGAGCCGATGGTGCTGCGCGAGGGCGCCTCGCACTACGAGCCGATCTCCTGGGACGACGCGTTCGGCCTGATCGCCGACGAGCTGCGCGGCCTGGCGAGCCCGGACGAGGCGATCTTCTACACCTCCGGCCGCACCAGCAACGAGGCCGCGTTCGTGTACCAGCTGCTGGTCCGCTCGTTCGGCACGAACAACCTGCCGGACTGCTCGAACATGTGCCACGAATCGTCCGGCGCGGCGCTGTCGGCGACCACCGGCATCGGCAAGGGGTCGGTGTCGCTGGCCGACATCCACCAGGCCGACCTGATCGTGGTCGTCGGCCAGAACCCGGGCACGAACCACCCGCGGATGCTGTCCGCGCTGGAGCAGGCGAAGGGCCACGGCGCGAAGGTCATCGCGGTCAACCCGCTCCCCGAAGCCGGGCTGATGCGGTTCAAGAACCCGCAGAACGTGCGCGGCGTCGTCGGCAAGGGCACGCCGCTGGCCGACGAGTTCGCGCAGATCCGGCTCGGCGGCGACCTCGCGCTGTTCCAGGCGGTCGGGCATCTGCTGCTGCGGTGGGAGGACGCCGCGCCGGGGTCCATTGTGGACCGCGAGTTCGTGGAGAAGTCCACGCACGGTTTCGAGGACTGGGCCAAACAGCTGCGCGAGATCGACTGGCCGGAGACCGAGAAGGCGACCGGTCTGGCCCGCGAGCAGATCGAGCGCATCGCGCGGATGATCGCCACGTCCGAGCGCACAATCTACTGCTGGGCGATGGGCTTGACCCAGCACAAGCACGCGGTGCCGACGATCGCCGAGGTGGTGAACCTCGCGCTGGTGCGCGGGATGATCGGCAAGCCGGGTGCGGGCCTGTGCCCGGTGCGCGGCCACTCGAACGTGCAAGGCGACCGCACCATGGGCGTGTGGGAGAAAATGCCCGAGCCGTTCATGGACGCGCTCGAGGCCGAGTTCGGCATCACCGTGCCGCGCGAACACGGCTGGGACACCGTTGATTCGATCCGCGCGATGCTCGACGGCCGCGGCAAGGTGTTCTTCGCGATGGGCGGCAATTTCGCCTCCGCCACCCCGGATTCCGACCGGACCGCGGACGCGCTGCGGTCGTGCTCGCTGACCGTGCACGTGTCGACGAAGCTCAACCGCTCGCACGTCGTCCCCGGCCGCACCGCGCTGATCCTGCCGACGCTCGGCCGCACCGAACGCGACGAGCAGGAATCCGGCCGCCAGTTCGTGACGGTCGAGGATTCGATGTCGCAGGTGCACGCCTCGCGCGGCCGGCTGGCCCCGGCGAGCGACGAACTGCTGTCCGAGGTCGCCATCGTGTGCCGGCTGGCGGAGCGGCTGCTCGGTGCCGACCATCCGGTGCCGTGGCGGTCGTTCGAGAAGAACTACGACCTGATCCGCGACCGCATCGCCGCGGTGGTGCCGGGCTGCCACGACTACAACCGCCGCGTCCGCGAACCGGACGGCTTCGTGCTGCCGCACGCCCCGCGCGACTCGCGGGAATTCACCGGCACGGCGACCGGCAAGGGCACGTTCACCGTGTCGGAACTGGAGTACCCCTCGGTGCCCGAGGGCCGGTTGCTGCTGCAGACGCTGCGCAGCCACGACCAGTACAACACCACGATTTACGGCCTGTCGGACCGCTACCGCGGCATCGAGGACGGCCGCCGGGTGGTGTTCGTGCACCCGGACGACCTGGCCGCGCTGGGGGTCGCGGACGGAGAGATCGTCGACCTGGTCTCGGAATGGCGGGACGGGGACCGGCGAGCGCCCAGCTTCCGCGCGGTGGCCTACCCGACGGCGCGAGGATGCGCGGCGGCGTACTTCCCGGAGGCGAACGCGTTGGTGCCGCTGGATTCTGTCGCGGAGAAGTCGAACACGCCGGTGTCGAAGGCCGTGGTGGTTCGGCTGGAACCGCATCGGCACGGGTGACCTGCTTCGGGGGCGGCGGTTCGTGCCTTGGCCGTCGCCCACTCCGCGGCAGAAGCCCATCCGGCTGCGATCGGATGGGCCTTAGGCGGGGCTGCGCCCGGTCTCGAAAGCCGTGGTGATCCCGCTGGAACTGCACCGCCACGCCTGACCCGCTCGGGGCGGTCAGCACCTCGGCCGCCGCCCACGACACAGCAGAAGCCCATCTGGCTGCAGCTGGCTGGACTTTAGGCGGGACTGCGCCGGTGCCGAAAGCCGTGGTGATCCGGCTGGAACCGCACGCCACGCCTGACCTCCTCGGAGCGGCGGTCAGCTCTTTGGCCGCCGCCCCCGACACGCCAGAAATCCATCCGGCTGGACCCGCCTGGACCTTATGCAGGGCTGCGTCCGGTCTCGAAGGCCATGGTGATCCGACTGGAACCGCACCGCCACGCGCGACCTGCCCGGGGGCGGCGGTCAGTGCCTTGGCCGCCGCCCACGACACCTCACAAGCCCATCCCGCTGCAGCCGGATGGACCTTATGCAGGGCTGCGCCGGTGCCGAAAGCCGCGGTGATCTCGCTGGAACCGCACCGCCACGCCCGACCTGCCCCGCGGCGGTCAGCACCTTCGCCGCCGCCCACGACACGTCACAAGCCCATCCGGCTCGAACCGCCCGGACCTGATGCGGGGCTGCCCCGGTTTCCCCACTCACCCGGCGTCAGTCGATGCAGTTGTCGCCGTCGGAAGTGACGGGCGGCGGCTGGTCGGCCTTCGCCGGGGCGCCCGCCGCGGATCCGCCGTCCGACACTCCCGGTCCGGAGTAGACCTTCCCGAGCACCACCTGGATGTGCCCGGCCGGGACGTCCGCTGATTCCTTTGTGGACAGTCCGCCCAGCGCCTTCGCCACCTCCGCGCCCTCGGCGGCCAGTGCGGCCGGGTAGCGCACGATCGACGTGCGCTGCGACGGTGCGTTGCCCGCGGCGGTCGCGGCGAATCCCTTGCCCTTCAGCACATCCGCGACCCGCGCCGCCAAGCCGGATGCTTCTCCTGCGTTGGAGATCTCCACCGCCGCCTTCGCCGCACCCGCTGGGGCGGCCGGCGGCGCGGCGCCGATCAGGCTGGCCGCAAACGCTTTCACCTGCTGCGGATCCACCTGCACCGCGGTCGCCGTCGGATGGGACTTGTCGTAGCGGTAGTCCTGGTTGACCACCGGGATCGTCGTGAACTGGATGCCGCCGCCGGACACCCCGCGCATTTTCCCTACGAAGTCCAGGATGTTCCACGACTGGTCCAGCACCACCGACCGCTTCACCGCGTCGATGAGGTCGCTCAGCTTGCCCGGGTCGGCGAGCGTCCCGGCCGAGAGCACCTCGTGCGCCATCGACGCGAGGAACACCTGCTGCCGCCGCATCCGGCCGAAGTCGGTGCCGGGCAGGTTGTCGCGCTGCCGCACGAAAGCCAATGCGGCGCCGCCGGAGAGCCGCTGTTTGCCCGCCGGGAAGTCCGCGCCCGAGTTCTCGTCCTTGGTGGCCTTCTTCAAGCACACCTCGACCCCGCCGACGGCCTTGCTGATCTCGGAAAAGCTCAGCAGGTTGACCTCGGCGTAGTGGTCGATGGTGACGCCGGTGAGGTCCTCGACGGCCTGCCGCGTCGCCTTGCGCGCCGCGGTCATCGATTCCTGCTCGATCTTGTCCTTGTCGGTTTCCCCGGCCGCGCGCAGCCTCGACGCCTCGGCCGCCTTGCCGCGGCCGAACGCGGCGTTGATCTTGCCTTTGCCGCCGGGCATCGAGACATACGAGTCACGCGGGATGGAGAACGCCTTGACCTCCTGCTGCCCGTCCGGGATCCGCAGCACGATCAACGTGTCGGTCAGGTCGTCGCCGTTCGCGCCCGCGCGCAGTTCCTGCAGCACGCTCTGCGGCAGCGGATTCCCCTGCGGATCCTTGCGCGCGTCCCGGCCGACCAGCAGGATGTCCATCGCCCCGTCGGCGTGCTTCTGGCCTTCGTCCACCGATCCGCCGCCGATCACGTCGCTGCGCGTGATGTCGTCCAGCGCGCTCAGGGTCGAAAACCCGTAAGCCGTTCCGGCGAACACCACCGTCGACAGCGCTCCGGCGATGACTTTTCCTGCGATCCGCACGCCCCTCTGGACGTCCGGCGGCCCGGATCTGCTGCATTCGTGACTCAGCTCACAAGTCAGCGCAGGTGCGAGGCTCCGTTCAGGTCCAGGATCGACCCGGACGCCCAGTTCGACTCCGCCGACGCCAGGAACACCACCGCTTCGGCGATCTCCTCCGGTTCGGCGACCCGGCCGAACGGGCTCTGCCGCCGCACCTCGTCGGTGACCCGGTCGGCGACCCGCTCGGTCGCGGTGAAGCCCGGGGCCACCGAGGTGACCGAGATGCCGTGCGGGGCCAGCTGGACCGCCAGCGACTGGCCGAACGCGTGCAGCGCGGCCTTGCTCGCGCCGTACGGCAGGTATTCCGGCTCGCCGCGGAACGCCCCGCGCGACCCGACGTTCACGATCCGGCCGGGCGCGCCGCGGGCGATGAGGTGGCGCGCGACGTGGAACGACACGTTGGCCGCGCCGAGGAGGTTGACGTCGAGCGTGTGCCTCCACGCCTCCAGCCAGTCCGCATAGGACATGTCGGCGATCGGCGTGCGCGTGGCCGGAACCGTGCCGACCGCGGCGTTGTTGACCAGCACGTCGACCCCGCCGAGCTGTTCCTCGGCCACGTCGGCGATCCACTGCGCGGCGTCCGGGTTGGCGAGGTCGCCGGACACGAGCACGTGCCCGGAACCGGGCAGCGCCTCGAGCGTTTCGCGCGCGGCCTCCCGGTTGGATCCGCAGTGGACGGCGATCCGGTCGCCCCGGGTGGCGAAGGCGACGGCGATGGCGCGGCCGATCCCGCGCGAGGCTCCGGTGACGAGGACGTTCATTTCGCGAACAGCTGCGTCTCGTCGCGGAAAGCCTTGAACTCCAGCGCGTTCCCGGCCGGGTCGTGCAGGAACATCGTCCACTGCTCCCCCGGTTCTCCGGCGAACCGCTGGTACGGCTCGATCACGAATTCGACGCCCGCCGCGCGCAGCCGCCCGGCCAGCTCGTGGAAGCCGTCGACGTCGAGCACCAGCCCGAAATGCGGCACCGGCACGTCGTGCCCGTCGACCGGATTGCGGCCCGCTTCGGCGCGCGCGCCCGGGACCACGTGCGTGACGACCTGGTGGCCGTGGAAGTCCCAGTCGACCCACGCGTCCGCGGAGCGGCCCTCCGCCAGCCCGAGCACGCCGCCGTAGAACTCGCGGGCCTTGGGCAGGTCGTCGACCGGAATGGCCAGGTGGAAGGCGGGACGGACAGCCATGCGGTGCTCCTTCGGCACGGGGATCGGTCTCTTCACCTTGACTCGCGGATGTCCTAATGTCAACATTAGGACGTGGAAGTCACCCCCCTGAGGAAGGCGGCGCGCCGCGGGCTCGCCGACGAGGCCGCCGACCGGGTGCGCGAAGCGATCTTCGCCGGGCATTTCCGGCCCGGCGCGCCCCTGCGCGAGGTAGAACTGGCTGCTTCGCTGGACATCAGCCGCGGTTCCGTGCGCGAGGGCATCGCCCAGCTCGCCCGGGAAGGCCTGGTCCGCTGCGGCTGGCACCGGCCGACCACGGTGGTCGACGTGACCGCCGAGGACGTCGACGAGGTCTACTCGGTCCGCGCCGCGCTGGACCGGCTCGCCGCGGTCACCGCGCGCGCCAACGCGGCCGAAGCGGACCTGAACGCCTTGGACGCGCTGGTCGCCGACCTGGAGAAGGCGGTCCGGATCAAAGCCCCCGGACCGCAGCTGCTGGCGCTGGACATCGCCTTCCACGACCGCGTGTACGCCGCCGCGGGCAACGGCCGCCTGACCGAAGCGTGGCACGGGGTGCGCTCGCAGGTGTTTCTCTTTCAGCTGCAACGGGTTTCGCTCGGCCACGAGCACTACCGGGCCCGGGTGGTCGACGAACACCGCGAACTGGCGGAACTGATCCGCGGCGGCGACCGGGAACGGCTCGCCCGGGTGGCCGAACAGCACGTGGAGTCCGCCCGGGAAAGCCTGCTCGACCGCCTCCGAACCGAGTAGTTTCCCGCATCCGCCGAAGACCGCGGCCTGGCAGGATCAGGCCGTGCCCCTCGAAACCGGCCAGCCGAGCCGAGCCCGCGTCGCGCTCACCGGCGTCCTGCACGGGGTCAGCGCGCTGGCCGTGTGCGCCCTCGTGCTGTGCGGAATCTCAGCCGTGCTGCTGGCCGCCGGACAGGTCCTGAGCGCCCCGGGCCTGGTCGGTCTGATCGTGCTCGCCAGTTACCTGCACGTGGGGCTCTACCTGGTCCCGATCGCCGCCGGGATCGGGGCGCTCGCCGCTTCGCTCGGCTCCCCGGAACGAGCGAAGCGGCGAGTGTGGATCACGCTCTCAGTGCTTTCCGTGCTGTTCCCGGCCGTCGTGTTCGCCACAGCGACTATGCAACTGGCGTAACCTCTTTCGCTCCGGCGAGGGCAGCTTCGCAGCCGAGATCGGCATCCGGCGCACGGTCTCCGTGCTTACCGTGCCGTCCCGATCGTCCTCGCGACGGCTATCCGATCGGCGCAGCCTCCTTCGCCCGCGCGAGAGCCGCTTCGATCTTCTTGTTGCTCGTCATGCTCATCGTCACCAAAGTCATCGACACGAGCACCACCGACGCCGCCACGTACGGCACTCGCACTCCGGCCGTCGCGGCGAGCCAGCCGCCCAGTACCGCGCCCGCTGGTGCGGCCGAGGCCGAGACCAGGCGGGACGCCGCGGCTACCCGGCCCATCAGCCGCGCCGGGACGATGACCTGGCGCAGCGACGCGCCGAGCACCATGGTCGTCGCCATCGCGCAGCCGCACAGCGCGAACATCGCCCCGGCGAGCCACGGGTTCCCGGCGAGCCCGAAGGCCAGCACCGCGCCGCCCTCGACGACCGCGGTGACGGTGAGCGCGGTGCCGGTTCCCAGCCAGTTTTCCAGGGGTCCGGCGAGCACCATCGCGCCGATCAGTCCCCCGGCGGCTTCGGCGGCGAGCAGGAAACCGTATCCGGCGGAATCCAGTCCCAGCGCGTCCTTCGCGAACACCACCAGCACCGCCGCGAACGCGCCGAACGCCAGGTTCCCGACCGCGGGCCGCAGCGCGAGGCCGAGCAGCAGCCGATCCTTGACCGCGTAAGCGAAACCCTCCTTCGAGTCCGCCCACACCGACCGGCCCGGCGCGCGCTCCGGCACCGGCGCCGGCGGCAGCGTCCGGATCAGCACCGCGCTGGCCAGGTAGGTCAGCGCGTTCACCCCGAACGGCAGCGTTCTTCCCACGGTGAAAAGGAAACTCCCGGCAGGCGGTCCGGCGAACTGCCCGGCCGCGGTGGACGCGCCGCGCAGGTAGCCGTTGGCCCGGCGGAGCAAGTTCTGGTCCCGCGCGAGCAGATCCGGCAGGTACGCCTGCGCTGCGGTGTCGAAGAACAACGTGCCGGTGCCGAGCAGGAACGCCACCCCGAGCAGCACCGGGATGCTGAGCCAGCCGAACGCGCCCGCGGCCACCGTCAGCGCCAGCAGCACCGCCCGCACCACGTCCGCGATCCACATCGTGCGCCGCCGGTCCCAGCGGTCGACCAGCGCGCCGGCGAACAGCCCGGCCACCGGATACGGCGCGAGCACCGCCACCGTCACCAGGCTGACCACCAGCGGATCGCTGTCCAGCAGCACCGCGAGCAACGGCAAAGCCGCGGAATACGCGCCGTCGCCGAGGGAACTGACCGTCGCGGCTGTCCACAAGCGACTGAACGCGGGAGGCATCTTCGGCTTGGTCATCTGGCCGCCCCCGGCCCCGGACGGAAGAACGCGACCGCGACGGTGGCGGCTTCCTCGTCGGCGTCGCGCGCGTCCCGCATCTCGTCGAGCAGCCCGGCCAGCCGGCGCTCGAACTCCTCGAACTTCTCCTCGCTGATCCGCGTGTGCTGCATCCGGACGTACCGGCGCGAGCCCTCGGGCGCGGTCGAAAGGTCGTCGAGCGCGTGCTGCAGCAGCACGTCCCGCTGCCCCGTGGCCGGTTCGGGCAGTTCGATGCTCTTCCCGACGTGCGCGTAGTAGCGCTCCAGCACGCCGCGCACCTTCCGCGTGCGCACCACGTGCACGATCCCGGCCCGCTCCAGCACCCGCATGTGGTAGCTGGAACTGCCTTTCGCGATCCCCAGCTGCTCGGCGACCTGCGTGATCGTCGCGGGCCCGTCGCGCAGCACCGCGAGCACTCGGTGCCGCACGACGTTGCTCACGGCGCGCAGCTGGTCGGTCGTCTCAACCTGGACAGTGTCTTGCGGCGGGACGTAGCCCGCTTGATCGTCCCCAGTCACGGGGACAATGGTCAACGACTCTTGACCATTTGTCCAGTGCTTATTTTCCCGGCGATGCTCAGCCGCCGAACAGCCCGACCACCTTCCGGATCAGCTCGACCACGCCGTAGCCGAACGGCGCGAGCACCCACAGCCACGCGATCGCCAGAAGAAGGGTCCGGCGCCCGGAACGGCCCTCGGCACTCGTCATCACGCCTCACTCCCCACCGCGGCCTCGCCGGCCGGTTCGTGGAACTTCTCCTTCACCGGGCGCACGCATTCGTTCGCGACGAACCCGACCACCAGCAGGCCGATCATGATCCAGAAGGACAGCTGGTAGAGGTCCGGCCCGGTCTTGCCGGCGGCCTTCTGGCTGTCCGCGATCCCGTCCACGATCAGCGGCCCGAGCACGCCCGCCGCGGACCACGCGGTGAGCAGCCTGCCGTGGATCGCGCCGACCTGATAGGTGCCGAACAGGTCCTTGAGATACGCCGGAAGGGTGGAGAATCCGCCGCCGTAGAAGGACAGGATCAGCATCGCGCACAGCACGAACACCAGCTTCGAGGCGTTCGTGGTCAACGCGATCACCAGGTACAGCAGCGCGCCGACGCCGAGATAGAAGCGGTAGATGTTCTTGCGCCCCACCAGATCCGAGGCCGACGACCAGACGAACCGGCCCAGCATGTTGGTCAGCGAGAGCAGCGCGACGAACCCGGCGGCGGACGCGGCGCCGACCGGCGCGGAGGTGCCCTTGAAGAAGTCGGTGATCATCGGCGCGGCCTTCTCCAGGATGCCGATGCCCGCGGTCACGTTGAGGCACAAGACAATCCAGAGACACCAGAACTGCGGCGTCTTGAGCGCGTTCGCCGCCGAGACGTTCGCCGTGGAGATCATCGGCTTGGCCGCCGCCTGCTTCACCGCGCCCGCCGGACGCCAGTCGTCGGCCGGGACCCGGACGAGCAGCACCCCCATCGTCATGAACACCGCGTACACGATCCCGTGGACCAGGAACGCCGTCGCGATGTCGCCGGTCGCGGGCGACGAGCCGAGCATCGCCGACGACCACGGCGACGCGATCAGCGCGCCGCCGCCGAAGCCCATGATCGCGATCCCGGTGGCCATGCCCGGCCGGTCCGGGAACCATTTGATCAGCGTCGAGACCGGCGAGATGTAGCCGATGCCGAGCCCGATCCCGCCGACGCCGCCGTAGCCGAGCACGACGAGCCAGAACTGCCCGGTCGCGACGCCGAGCGCGGCGAGCAGGAACCCGGCGGAGAAACACCCGGTGGCGACCGCCATCGCCCAGCGCGGGCCGTTGCGCTCCACCAGGGTGCCGCCGAACGCGGCGGACAGCCCCAGCATCACGATGCCGAGCTGGAAGGGCAGCCCGGATTGCGTGCCGGACAGTCCCAGGGTCTTCTCCAGCGGCGTCTTGAAGACGCTCCACGCGTAGGCTTGGCCGATCGACAGGTGGATGGACAGCGCGGCGGGCGGCACGAGCCAGCGGGTCCAGCCGGGCGGTGCGACGATGCGGGAACGGGCAAGGAAGCCGGGGACAGCCATCGGCGGTCTCCTCCCAACAGTGACGAGGTGCTGGGAATGGTTTACCAGATCCTGTGCGTTGCGCCGGATGACTGTCGAATGACCTGAGAATGTCTTGCCGGCGACGGCAAAGACAGCGCCGAAAACGACAAAAGGAGCGGAGCGGGCGATGGGCAGAGTGACGGTGCGGCGGCCGGTACGGCGGATCTCCGCGGCCGGCGAACGGCGCCGGCCGGACTCGCTGGCCGCCGAGGAGCCGCTGGAACTGCGGGTCGGCGGCAAGGCGCTGGCAGTGACAATGCGCACGCCCGGCCACGACGTCGAACTCGCGCACGGCTTCCTGCTTTCGGAAGGCGTGCTGGGGGCGCGGGAGGACGTCGCCGTGGCGCGTTACTGCGACGGCGTCGACGACCAGGGCCGCAATACCTACAACGTGCTCGACATCGCACTCGCCGAGGGCGTCGCCCCGCCGGACACCGGCGTCGAGCGGAATTTCTACACCACCTCCTCGTGCGGTGTCTGCGGCAAGGCCGCGCTCGACGCGGTGAAGCTGCGCAGCCGGTTCTCCCCCGCCGCGTCCGAGTTCACGGTGAAGACCGACGTCCTCTCGCAACTGCCGGACCGGTTGCGGGAACAGCAAAAAGTGTTCTCCTCCACCGGTGGCCTGCACGCCGCCGGACTGTTCACTTCGGACGGTCAGCTCGTCGTCGTGCGCGAGGACGTCGGACGGCACAACGCGGTGGACAAGGTGCTCGGCTGGGCCCTGCAGGCGGGCCGGATCCCCGCGCCCGACCTGGGCCTGCTGGTCTCCGGCCGCGCCTCGTTCGAACTCGTGCAGAAGGCCGCGATGGCCGGCATCGGCCTGCTCGCCGCGGTGTCCGCGCCGTCGTCGCTCGCGGTCGAACTGGCCGAGGAGAACGGCATGACGCTGATCGGATTCCTGCGCGGCGACAGCATGAACCTCTACACCGGGGACCGGCGCCTGCTCACCTGATCACGCCCCGGCGGGCACCCAGTTGCCGTGGAAACCGTGCGGGACCCGGTCCGGCAAGTGCACCGCGGCGACGGTTTCGAGCGTGCCCGCGTCGAGCAAGACAAGATCGCTGCGCGCCTCGGCCGCGTCGTAGACATAGCCCATCAGCACGCCTTCGTCCTCGGCGGCGTCCGGGCTGGACGGGACGAACACGAACTCGCCCGGCTCGCGCCCGGGACCGAACCGGTGCGCGTCGACCGAACCCTTGCGCAGGTCGTGTTTGTACACCGCGCCGACACTGCGCGACCGGTCGTCGAGCGCTGTCGCGTAGCCGTACCGGTGCGGCAGACCGACCAAGCGCTCGTCCACGCGCGGGAATTCCTGGCCGTGTTCGTCGATCCGTTCCTCAGTGACCTTTCCGAGCGCGAGGTCGACGGTCCACCGGTCGAGCGTCGGCTCGCCCTCGGCCGGGCCGTGCAGCGCGCGGTCGAACATCTTCGGGTGCCGGACCACGTCGAGCACGATCCGGTCGCCCTCGTCGTAGGCGTTGAGCGGGTGGAAGACGTAGCACTGGCCGACCTCGAACCAGCGGACGTCACTGTTGTCCCCTTCGCGCGGCATCACGCCGACGCGCGCCGGGTAGTCCGGATTCCACCGGTACGGCAAGGAACTCACGCCGCGGCCGGTGCGCGCGGTCAGCGGATCGGGCACGTCCACCGGAACCGGGACCTGGTCCGGCTCGAAGGTGACCGGCAGGTCGTAGAACACGACATAGCGTTCGGTGAGCGAGAAATCGTGCATCATCGGCGCCCCGGTGACCTCGACGTCGAGCGTGCGCCGCGCCCGGCCGTCGGTGCCGACCACCGAATACTGCACCCGGTTGCCGAGACCGAACTGGTACGAGACGGCGTGCAGTTCGCCGGTCCGCGGGTCGCGCTTCGGGTGTGCGGTGTAGCCGGAGAGGGTGCCGTCGAAGTCCCAGACGCCCAGGGTGTCCAGCTCCTCGCTGAGTTCCCACTGCGGCAGCCCGCCCTCGACCAGCGCGATCGTGCGCCCGGCGTGCCCGATGACGTTGGTGTTGGCCCCGCTTTCGTCGGTGCCGACCCGGCGGCTGCGGTACCACTCGGCCCGGCCGTCGCGCAGCCGTACGCCGTGCACCATGCCGCGGCCGAGGAACCAGTGGTGCGCCTCCGGGTCCGGATCGGACGGGTTCGGCCCGTTCCGCAGATAGCGGCCGTCGAGGTAGTCCGGCAGCGTGCCGCTCACCGGCAGCCGGGTGCTCGTGCACTCGCGTTCGACCGGCGCGAAGTTGCCTTCGAGGAAGAGATTGCCCATGACCCGCTCCCGTCCATAACGAGGTTATGCCCATCGGTATAACAGGGTTATGGGATACTGGCAAGCATGAGCGAGCGGACCCGGGGAGCACACGCGCGGACGGAACTGGTCGAGGCGGCGATCCGGCTGCTGGCCGACGGCGGCGCGGAAGCACTGCAGGCCCGCAAGCTGGCTGCCGAGATCGGCGCCTCCACGATGGCCGTGTACACGCACTTCGGCGGAATGGCCGCGCTCATGGATGCCGTTGCGCGGGAAGGGTTTCGGCGGCTGATCGCGAACATGGCGACGGTCGAGCAGACTGACGACCCGGTCGCCGACCTGTACCAGCTGGCGCTGGCCTACCGGCGCACCGCGGTCGAGCATCCGGAGCTGTTCACGCTCATGTTCCGCGAGGCGGGCGCGCAAGGACACCCGGTGAGCGACCTGATGAAAGACGACCAGGACGGCGAGGCCGCGACGTCGTTCCGGGGCGTGGTCGCCGCCGTCGGGCGCACCATCGAGGCCGGACGGCTCCGGGGCGAGCCGCTCGCCGTCGCCGCACAGGTGTGGAGCGCGGTGCATGGCTACGTCACGCTCGAACTGCTGGGCCACTTCGGCCGGGGCGACCGCGGGGTGACCGAGGTGCTCGCGCCACTCTGCGTGACGCTGATCGTCGGGCTCGGAGACCGGCCTGCCGCCGCCCGGGCGTCCGTGGGACTGGTCACAACAACCGAGTGAAGATCTTCCGAAGGCAACGTTTCGCCCGTTCCTCACGTCTTACGCTATATGGGTGAGGGGGAACGGGTGACCGAGGAGACTGAGGGCCGAAGGCGGGTGAGCCGCCGGTCTTTGCTGATCGCGGGTGCTTCGGGCCTCGGCATCGCCGGGCTCGCGGTGGGGAGCGCGACCGGTGTGGTGCCGTTCAACCAGGCGATGCAGCGGGCGCTCGGCGTCACGTCCTCGACGCCGGTCACCCAGCTGGGCAGCATGCGGGTGGAGAGGGTGTACTCGCACGCCCGCGGCCGGGAAGTGGACCTCGTTTTCCTGCTGCCGAGCAAGAAGCCCCCGGCGGGCCTGCCGATGTCGCTGATGCTGCACGGCCTGCACGGTTCCGCGCGTTCGGCGGCCCCGAGCGGTCTGCTGAAGCAGCTGGGCAGCGACGTCGCGCGCAAGGCCGTGCCCGCGTACGGCTTCGTCGCGGTCGACGGCGGCGACAACTACTGGCACCAGGTCCGCCCCGGCGACGACCCGATGGCGATGCTCCTGGAGGAAATCCCGCAGTGGCTGCGAGCCCGCGGTTTCGGCGGCACGGACGGCGTGCCGTTCGCCTGCGCCGGAGTCTCGATGGGCGGCTTCGGAGCGCTCCTGTACGCCCGCCGCCGAGCCGAACGCCGCCAGCCGCCCGCCGCGGTCGCCGCGATCGCGCCGGCGCTGATCACGTCGTGGCCGGAAATGGCGAAACGCCGCATTTTCACCGGCATGGCGGATTGGACGTCGCTGGATCCGCTGCGCCACCAGTCCGCTTTGCAGGGCATTCCGACGGCGGTTTACTGCGGCACCGAGGACCCGTTCATCACCGGGGTGCGGCGGTATATCGCGGAAACGCGGCCGGCCATCGGGTACACGGCGCACGGGAAACACAGCGACACGTTTTTCCGGACCACGGTGCCCAGCATGGTGGGGTTCTTGGGGAAGCACTTGCGGCAGAAGGCTTGAGCCTGCCGGTCTCGTGAGCGTGGCTCACGGGCCAAACCGGAATGCCGGAATGCCACGCCCCAGTGGTCGTGCGCCAGAAGTCAGCGGCAGCCCCGCATTCGCCTGAGACAAATACGCCGCCGCGCGGAATCAAAAGGCAAGGGCGTCAGAGCATTACGAGACCCAACGGGCCATAACCGACATCACCCAGAACCCCACCATCGCCGCCAGCGCCATCAGCAGCGACCAGCGCAATTGCTGCGCCCGGGTCTCCGCCGAGCGCAGGCGGCGCAGGAACAGCCACGACACCACGAACTCCGGGATCGGCAGCAGCGGCAGCGCTGAGAGCCGGGTGCCGACCGCGACCAGGCACACCAGCGTGCACAGCGCGAGCATGATCTCGGACGCGCGGAGCAGCCACGGGAAGCGCGTCAGCACGGACGCGGCGACCCGCTCGCTCAGCTCCACGAGGCCGACCGGAGCGGCGGGAGGCTCGGTTTCGACGGGTACCGCTTCGCCGGGGCCGGCAGTGTCGTCCCCCCGGGGTGCGGTCAGCGGCACGGTTGTCATCCTGTCCATTATCGCGCCTGCCGCCGACACCCGGGCAGCCGACTCCTGCTAACGCCCGGCGGGCCGCCGGGTCAGGCCGACTTCTCGCCGCGCTCGCTGCGGGTGCGGCGCGACGGCTGGCGAGCCACGATCGTGGGGTTGACGTTCTCCCGCACGGTCTGCTCGGTGATCACGACCTTCGCCACGTCCTCGCGGCTCGGGATGTCGTACATGACCGGCTGGAGGACTTCCTCCATGATCGCGCGCAGGCCGCGGGCGCCGGTGCCGCGGAGCACGGCCTGGTCGGCGATGGCCTCGAGCGCGGTCTTGGTGAACTCCAGCTCGACGTTGTCCATCTCGAAGAGCTTCTTGTACTGCTTCACCAGCGCGTTGCGCGGCTGCGTCAGGATCGAGACGAGCGATTCCTTGTCCAGGTGGTTCACCGTCGCCACGACCGGGAGCCGGCCGATGAACTCCGGGATCAGCCCGAACTTGATCAGGTCCTCCGGCATGGTCTCGGAGAACACGTCGCTGCCCTCGATCTCGGCCTTGGTGCGGATCTCCGCGCCGAACCCGAGGCCGCGCTTGCCGACCCGCTCGTTGATGATCTTTTCCAGCCCGGCGAACGCGCCCGCGACGATGAACAGCACGTTCGTGGTGTCGATCTGGATGAACTCCTGGTGCGGGTGCTTGCGCCCGCCCTGGGGCGGCACCGACGCGGTGGTGCCCTCGAGGATCTTCAGCAGCGCCTGCTGCACGCCCTCGCCGGACACGTCGCGGGTGATCGACGGGTTCTCGCTCTTGCGGGCGATCTTGTCGACCTCGTCGATGTAGATGATGCCGGTCTCGGCGCGCTTGACGTCGTAGTCGGCCGCCTGGATCAGCTTCAGCAGGATGTTCTCGACGTCCTCGCCGACGTAGCCGGCTTCGGTGAGCGCGGTGGCGTCGGCGATCGCGAACGGGACGTTCAGCAGCTTCGCCAGCGTCTGCGCGAGATAAGTCTTGCCGCAGCCGGTGGGCCCGAGCATCAGGATGTTGGACTTGGCCAGCTCGACCGGCTCGTCCTTGGAGTCCTTCGGCCCGGACTTGTCGTCGGCCTGGATCCGCTTGTAGTGGTTGTACACCGCGACCGCGAGCGTCTTCTTCGCCTCGTCCTGGCCGATGATGTACTGCTCGAGGAACTCGTGGATGTCGGCGGGCTTCGGCAGCTCGTCGAGCTTCACGTCGCCGGCTTCGGCCAGCTCCTCTTCGATGATCTCGTTGCAGAGGTCGATGCACTCATCGCAGATGTAGACCCCGGGCCCGGCAATGAGCTTCTTCACCTGCTTCTGGCTCTTGCCGCAGAAAGAACACTTCAGCAGGTCGCCGCCGTCACCGATCCGTGCCATGGCCGTTGACCTCGTCCCCTCCGGTGCGCGGGGCGCACCTGCACAACTGGATGGCGGCCCCGGGACTGCCAGCCGTTCCCGGAACCCGCACGCATTGCCATCGACGGTACCCGTCCGAAGGCGCGGTCGGGAACACCCGACCCCTTCGGGCACGTCGACGACCGACAGTAGACCAGCGGACCGGTGCGCGTCGCGGATTCGCCGCGCACCGGCCCGTCGCGGTCAGTTCGCCGAGGCCTTCCGGTACGGGAGCACCTCGTCGATCAGGCCGTAGGCCTTGGCCTCCTCGGCGGTGAGGATCTTGTCCCGCTCGATGTCGGCCTTGATCTCGTCCGGTTCCTTGTTCGTGTGCTTCGCCAGGATGACCTCCATCTGGCGGCGCACGCGCTGGATCTCGTTGGCCTGGATCTCCAGGTCCGAGACCTGCCCGTAGGTGCCCTCGGTGGCCGGCTGGTGGATCAGCACGCGCGCGTTCGGCAGCGCCATGCGCTTGCCCGGCGTGCCCGCCGCCAGCAGCACCGCGGCGGCCGAGGCGGCCTGGCCGAGGCACACGGTCGAGATGTCCGGGCGGATGTACTGCATGGTGTCGTAGATCGCCATCAGCGACGTGAACGACCCGCCCGGGGAGTTGATGTAGATGCTGATGTCGCGGTCCGGGTCCTCGTGCTCGAGGTGCAGCAGCTGGGCCATCACGTCGTTGGCCGACGCGTCGTCCACCTGCACGCCGAGGAAGATCGTCCGCTCCTCGTACAGCTTGTTGTACGGGTTGGACTCCTTCACGCCGTAGCTGGTGCGCTCGACGTAGGACGGGAGGATGTACCGCGACTGGGGAGTCTGCGGGGCCCGGAAGTCACCCGGGAGCCGGAAGTTGCTCATGACGCTCTCCTGTGTGCTTGCGGGCTCAGTTGCTCGAGTTCATGCCGCTGTCGCGGGTCAGCACGTGGTCGACGAAGCCGTAGTCCTTCGCCTCCTGCGCGGTGAACCAGCGGTCGCGGTCGCCGTCCTTGATGATCTGCTCGGTGGTCTGCCCGGTCTGCTCGGCGGTGATCCGCGCCAGCTCCTGCTTCCACTTGTTGAACAGGTCCGCCTGGATCGCGATGTCGGAGGCGGTGCCGCCGACGCCCGCGGACGGCTGGTGCATCAGGATGCGCGCGTGCGGGAGCGCGTAGCGCTTGCCGGGGGTGCCCGAGGACAGCAGGAACTGCCCCATCGAGGCCGCCATGCCCATCGCGTAGGTCGCCACGTCCGGGCGGATCAGCTGCATGGTGTCGTAGATCGCGAACCCGGCCGTCACCGAGCCGCCCGGCGAGTTGATGTAGAACCGGATGTCCGATTCGGCGTCGTCCGCGTCGAGCAGCAGGAGCTGCGCGGTGAGCCGGTTGGCGACCTCGTCGTTGACCTCGGAGCCGAGAACGACGATGCGCTCCTGGAGCAACCGCTCGAACACCGAGTCGGCGAGGTTGAGCCCCGCGGTGCCGGTCCGCCCCTCGGGCATGTGCTGCTTCACGTCTGCCTGCCTTTTCACCGGCGGCGGGCCGCCTGTGAGAGCCGCGCCGCCGCTGTCGTGTTCATGCTTGAGATCTTGCAACCGACCCTAACGAACTTGGGCGGTGCAGAATGCCTGACACCGCCCAAGTTCGCTCACAGCTTTACTCGGCGGGGGTCGCCGCCGCTTCTTCGGTGACCTGCGTCTCCTCGGCGGGGGCTTCTTCGTCCGCGCCGAACAGCTCGCTGAGGTCGACCTCCGCCCCGGACGCGTCCTTCACCGTGGTGCCGCGCACGACGGAGGCGAGCGCCTTGCCGCGGCGGACGTCGGCGTAGATGGCGGTCAGCTGGCCGGACTGCTGGGCCCGCTGCACGTACTCGTCCGGGCTGACGCCGAAGCGCTGCGCCTGGTAGATGATCCGCTCGGTGAGCTCGCCGTCGTTGACCGAGGTCTTCTCCTTGTCGGCGATGGTGTCCAGCAGAAGCTGCGTGCGGACGGCCTTCTCCGACTCCTCCTTGACCTCGGCGTTGAACTCCTCGAGGGTGCGCCCCTCGGCCTCGAGCGCCTTGGCGAACTTCTCCTCGTCGTGGTCGAACGGGTGGACCGCGTCGTGCTTGCGGTTCTCGATCTCGGCCTCGACGACCTTCTCCGGCAGCGGCACCTCGGTGCGCTCGAGCAGGATCTCGAGGACCTTGTCGCGCGCCTGGACGCCCTGCTGCATCTTCTTGACGCGGCCGAGGCGGGTGCGCAGGTCCTCGCGCAGCTCGTCGATCGTGTCGAACTCGCTCGCCAGCTGGGCGAACTCGTCGTCGGCCTCGGGCAGCTCGCGCTCCTTGACCGACTGCACGGTGACGGTGACCTCGGCGTCCTGGCCGGCGAACTCGCCCGCGACCAGCTTGGTGGTGAACACCTTGGTCTCGCCGGCGGTGGCCCCGACGATCGCCTCGTCGATGCCGTCCACGAGCTGGCCGGAGCCGATCTCGTAGGACAGGCCGGTGGTGGAGGCCTCTTCGACGGCCTTGCCGTCGACGGTGGCCGAGAGGTCGATCGACACGAAGTCGCCGGTCTGGGCCGGGCGCTCGACGCCGGTCAGGGTGCCGAAGCGGGCGCGCAGCTCGTCGAGCTGCTCGGCGACCTCGTCGTCGGTGGTCTCGACGTCGTCGACGCTGATCTCGAGGCCGGCGAGGTCGGGCAGCTCGATCTCCGGCCGCACGTCGACCTCGGCGCTGAACTCCAGCACCTCGCGGTCCTCGAGCTTGGTCACCTCGAACTCGGGCTGGCCGAGCGTCCGGACCTCGCCCGCGCGGACGGCCTCGATGTACTTGGCCGGGATGGCCTCGTTGACGACCTCGTCGAGCACCGGCGCGCGGCCGATCCGGCTTTCCAGGACGCGAGCGGGGACCTTGCCGGGGCGGAAACCGGGGACGCGCACCTGCTGGGCGATCTTCCGGTAGGCGGCGTCGAAGTTCGGCTTGAGCTCGTCGAACGGCACCTCGACATTGATCTTCACTCGCGTCGGGCTGAGCTGCTCGACGGTGCTCTTCAAGGTCTTCTCCTCGAGCGGTAAACGATGGGGGCGGACAGTCCCTCGGGACCGCCCCGGTCACCTGCTGACCGGGATATCCGAGTCTAGGCCAGAGGCTTGACAAGACTGGCTGCGGGGCACCCCGCCAGCGTCTCGATCAGCGGAGGCCCTCGGAGACCCGTAGCGTTCGGGCCGTGGTTTCCGGGCAGCAGAGCGAAGGTCCGGCCGCCGCCGCCGCGCGGCTCACCGGATTCAAGGCAGTCTCACAGGGCTCCTCGGGTACGCTCAGCGAGATCACCCTAACGGACGGTAGCCAAACTTTCGACACAGTGGTCAAACGCGGCCACGCTCCCCGCGCGACCCGCGCCGAAGCAGCCGGACTGCGCTGGCTAGCCGAAGCGAACGCCGTCCGAATCCCCCGGGTGCACGCCGCGGACGACACCTGGCTGGTCCTGGACCGGGTAACGGAGAGCACGCCAGCGCACGCCGAAGAATTCGGCCGAAACCTGGCCCGCCTGCACGCGGCCGGAGCCCCCGCGTTCGGCTCCCCTCCGCCAGACGGCTTGACCGACGCGTGGATCGGAACCGCCCCGATGCGCAACACCCCAGCCGACTCGTGGCCGGAGTGGTACGCCGAAGACCGAATCCTCCCGTACGTCCGAATGGCCTCCGAAATCCTCGACCCGGCGGTCTTCGAACGAGCCTGCGCGCGAATCCCGTCGGTAACGGGCCCTCCAGAACCCCCGGCCCGCCTGCACGGAGACCTGTGGAGCGGCAACGTCCTGTGGGACGCGACCGGCGCGGTCCTGATCGACCCGGCCGCCCACGGCGGTCACCGAGAAACAGACCTGGCCATGCTGCACCTCTTCGGCTGCCCGCACCTGGACCGGATCATCGCCGCCTACGACGAATACGCCCCCCTCGCAGACGGCTATCGAGAACGGATCCCCCTGCACCAGCTCTTCCCGCTCCTGGTGCACACCGTCCTCTTCGGACGCGCCTACGCCGGACAAGCAACCGCGGCCGCACGCTCCCTGGGCTGACCGAGCCACCTGCCTGAGCCACCCCACCGGGGCGCTAGCCCCGCCCTAAAACCGCCGCCGATGCACCCAAAAGGGAGGCACCCGGCCCTCCAACCGCAACCGCTGCACCCAAAAAGCGAGGCACCCAGCCCCTCCCCCGCCCCCGATACAAAGCCGCCCTGCGGTTCGGGGGTGCTTGTCAAGGCATCTTTCCCGCCTTGACAAGCACCCCCGAACCGTCAGCACAATGAAAAATCGGGGTGCCCCACGCAACCACTAACCGGCAATGTCGCCCGCCAGGGCGACGAGCCGAACCACAGCCCCCTCACAGCACCCACACATCACCCCCACACCCACCCGCCGCACCCTCGACCCATGCCCGCCCGCGCAAAGCCCCCTCCCCACCGGGGCCAGCACTCCCTGCGCGCCAAGCTCACCCTCTCCGCGATCACCCTCCTCTCCCTGGTCTGCCTGACCATCGGCGTGATCAGCGAACTGGCCCTCCGCACCTTCCTCCTGGCCCAAACCGACACCCAGCTCTCCGCAGCCGCCTCCCGCGCCCTGGACTACGCGACCCACCCAGCCCCTCCCGACGACCGCACCCCGCTCGACGCCCCCGGCCAAGGCGCGGGAACGATCACCGCCCACTTCTCCGCAGACGGCGCCGACGGCACCGGCGGCTGGCTCTCCCCGCACGGCCAGCGCCTGCCCCTCGCCGAAGACGAACTGGCCGCCCTCCAAGACCTCCCCGCCGACGGCCGCCCCTATACCCGAGCCCTCGGCACCCTCGGCGACTACCGCCTGACCGCCTTCCCAGTCCCCGACGGCGTAGTCATCACCGGCGTCCCCCTGGCCCCCATGCAGCAGACGCTCCTCACCGTCGGCCTGATCCTCTTCGGCGTAGCCGCCGCCGGAGTAACCGGCGCGGCATTCCTGGGCGCCTTCGCCGTCCGCCGAACCCTCCGGCCCCTGGAACGCGTCGCCGAAACCGCCTCCCGAGTCTCCGAACTCCCGCTGGACCGAGGCGACGTCGACCTGTCCGTCCGAGTCCCCGTCGAAGACACCGATCCCCGCACCGAGGTCGGCCAGGTCGGCGCGGCGCTGAACCACATGCTCGGCCACATCTCCTCCGCTCTCGAAGCCCGGCACGCCAGCGAACTCCGCGTCCGCCGCTTCGTCGCCGACGCCAGCCACGAACTCCGCACCCCGCTCGCCGCCATCCGCGGCTACGCCGAACTCGCCGGACGCTCCGGCAGCCACGCCCCGCCGGACGTCGCGCACTCGATGTCGCGGATCGAGTCCGAAGCAGACCGCATGACGGCCCTGGTCGAAGACCTCCTCCTGCTCGCCCGCCTGGACGCGGGCCGTCCGCTCGACGCGGCCGAAGTCGACCTGACCCGCTTGGTCGCGGACGCGGTCGGCGACGCGCACGTGGCCGGCCCGCACCACGTCTGGCAGCTCGCGCTGCCGGACGAACCGATCCTCGTGCTGGGAGATGTCCAACGGCTGCACCAGGTTTTGGCCAATCTGCTCGCGAACGCCCGCGTCCACACGCCGCCCGGCACGACGGTGGTCACCACCCTCACGCGAGCCGCGGACGGCAGCGCCGTAGTGACGGTGACCGACAACGGCCCAGGCATCCCGCCGGAGCTGCAGCCAGCGGTGTTCGAACGCTTCGCGCGCGGAGATTCGTCCCGGTCCCGGGCAGCCGGTTCGACCGGCCTGGGCCTGGCGATCGCCTCCGCCGTGCTGGCCGCACACGACGGCGCCATCGCGATGCGCAGCCGCCCCGGCCAGACGGAATTCTCCGTGCGGCTTCCGATCGCGGTTCCGGCGCAGCGCACTCCACGCATGGCCGACCGCAAGTTCCACAGCGGGCACACAGGGTAGGCACATCCCGGCTCCAGGTCGCGCCGCGAGGCTGTCCCGGTTGTTCGGAGACGAGCTGCCAGCCCGGTGGCGAGAACCACCGAGTGACCACAGTGGACGGTCTCCCGGGGTATGACCTGACGGCCTGATTCGCAGTCACACAGCGCAGGCACAGGAGCACCACAAGGTGGCCAAAGCCCGGCAGACGACGGTGAACGCATGAACGCCACCGCCCCCTCCCGCAGCGGCGCCCCGCGGCCCGGGACGACTCCGGTCGGCCTCGGCGGCCCGCATCCCGTCCTCGACGTCGTCATCCCGGTCTACAACGAGGAGTCCGGCCTCGAACCGTGCGTCCGCAGATTGCGGGCGCACCTCGCCGAACGCGCCGGGTACCCGTACCGGATCACTGTCGCGGACAACGCGAGCACCGACAAAACCCTTGCCGTGGCCGAAGAACTGGCCCGCGAGTTTCCCGAGGTCGAGGTGCGCCACCTGGACGAGAAGGGCCGCGGCAACGCGCTGCAGGCCGTCTGGTCCTCTTCGGACGCCGCCGTGCTCGCGTACATGGACGTGGACCTGTCCACCGACCTCGCCGCGCTCGATCCGCTTGTCGCGCCGCTGTTGTCCGGACATTCGGACGTCGCGATCGGCAGCCGGCTCGCCCGCGGCGCCCGGGTGGTGCGCGGGCCGAAGCGGGAGTTCCTTTCCCGCTGCTACAACCTGCTCCTCCGCGGCACGCTGGCGGCGCGGTTTTCCGACGCGCAATGCGGATTCAAGGCGATCCGCGCCGACGTCGCCCGCGCGCTGCTCCCGCACGTGCGCGACACCGGCTGGTTTTTCGACACCGAACTGCTCGTGCTCGCCCAGCGCGCCGGGCTGCGGATCCACGAGGTGCCGGTCGACTGGGTCGACGACCCGGACTCGTCGGTCGACCTCGTCGCGACCGCCGCCGCGGACCTCAAAGGCATCGCCCGGGTCACGCGCGCGACCCTCACCGGCGAGATCCCCGTGCGCCGGCTGCGCGAACAGCTCGGCCGCGAACCGATCGGCGTGGAGGCCCCCGGAGTGTCCCCGAGCCTGGTCAAGCAACTCGTGCGGTTCGCCGCGGTCGGCGTCGCCAGCACCGTCGCGTACCTGCTGCTTTTCCTGCTGCTGCGGACGATGGCCGGCGCGCAGGCGGCCAACTTCACCGCGCTGCTCGTCACCGCCGTCGCGAACACCGCGGTGAACCGGCGCGTGACGTTCGGCGTCCGCGGCCGGGCCGGAGCCGGGCGGCACCAGTTCGAAGGGCTGCTCGTGTTCGGCCTCGGGCTGGCGCTGACCAGCGGTTCGCTCGCGCTGCTCAACCACACCACCCATCCCGGGCTCGTCCTGGAGACGACCGTGCTCGTGCTGGCGAACCTCGCCGCCACGGTGCTCCGTTTCCTGCTGCTTCGGGGCTGGGTCTTCAATCCGCGCCGTACCGCGAAGGAGTCGTCTTGAGCACTGTCCTGTCCGCCCGGCCCGCCGCCCCGGATCGCGCGCGGGCGCGCTGGGTCCGCCCGTCGGTGTTCGGCCTGCTGGCGCTCACCGCGGTGCTGTACTTCTGGAATCTGACCGCTTCCGGGTTCGGCAATTCGTTCTACGCCGCGGCCGTGCAATCGGGCACGCAAAGCCTGAAGGCGTGGCTGTTCGGTTCGCTGGACGCCGGGAACGTGCTCACTGTCGACAAACCGCCTGCCGCGTTGTGGGTCGAGACGGCCTTCGCGCGGGTTTTCGGGTTCTCCAGCTTCACCGTGCTCGCCCCGCAGGCGCTGATGGGCGTCGGCTCGGTCGGGTTGCTGTACCTGACTGTGCGCCGGGTTTCCGGGCCGCTGCCGGGGTTGTTGGCCGGGGCGATGCTGGCGCTGACGCCGGTCGCCGCGTTGATGTTCCGCTTCAACAACCCGGACGCGTTGCTGGTGCTGTTGCTGATCGCCGGTGCGTACTGCACGGTGCGGGCGGTCGAGCAGGCCAGCCCTCGGTGGCTGGTTTTCGCTGGCGTGGCAATCGGTTTCGGGTTCCTGACGAAGATGATGCAGGCGTTCCTGGTGCTGCCCGCGTTCGCACTCGCGTACCTGGTCGCCGCGCCAACCGGCCTGGGGAAACGGTTGCTGCACTTGGTTTACGCCGGGCTCGCGGTGCTCGGATCGGCGGGCTGGTTCGTGGCGCTAGTGGAGATCTGGCCGTCGGCTTCGCGGCCGTACATCGGCGGGTCGACCGGGGACAGCCTGCTGGAGCTGGCCCTCGGGTACAACGGGCTCGGGCGGATCTTCGGCGGGCAGGGCAACGGCGGTGGCGGTGTCGTCGGCGGCGGGACGGGCGGCGGGAACACCGCGTTCGGCGGCAGTTCCGGCCTCGGGCGGATGTTCGGCGCGAGCTTCGGCGCCGAGATCTCGTGGCTCCTGCCTGCCGCGCTGATCGGGCTGGCGGCCGGGTTGTGGTTCACCCGGCGGGCCGCGCGCACCGACCGGACCCGGGCGTCGCTGCTGGTCTGGGGCGGGTGGCTGCTCGTGACCGGGCTGGTGTTCAGCTTCATGAGCGGCACCGTGCACCCGTACTACGCGGTGCAGCTCGCGCCCGCGATCGCCGCGCTGGTCGCGATTTCCGGGCAAGCGCTGTGGCGCGGCCGGGTGCATACCGCACGGCGGATGGTGCTGGGCGGGATGATCGCGGCGACCGCGGTGTGGGACTTCATCCTGCTGGACCGGACGCCGGACTGGTTTCCTTTGCTGCGCTGGATAATCGTGGGTCTGGGGTTGCTCGTGAGCACTGTGGTGGTGGTCGGAGTCCCGCGCGTGCGGACCGTCTTCGCGGTGGCGGTCGTGCTGACGCTCGGGATCGGCACCGCCGGGTATGCCGTGGAGACGGTTTCGTTGCCGCACAATGGTTCCATCCCGGCTTCAGGTCCGCGTACCGGCTTGCGCGACTTCGGCATGCTGGACGAGACCAGCGGCGCCGTCGGCCAGCTATTGGGCGGCACGACGACGAAGTGGGCCGCCGCGACGACCGGATCGCAGTCGGCGGCGAGCCTCGAACTGGCCAGCGGCAAGTCCGTGATCGGCATCGGCGGCTGGAGCGGCAACGATCCGGCCCCGACGCTGGAGGAGTTCAAACAGTACGTCGCGGCGGGCGAGGTGGCGTACTACGTGGACGGCGGCCGGGCCGGCGAGTCGAACGACATCGCCGAGTGGGTGGCCGCGAACTTCGCCGCGACCACGATCGGTGGCGAAACTGTTTACCAGCTCACCCGGTAGGTCCGGAAATCCTCAGCCTCCTCCCAGGAACGAGGCGCATTCTGGAGAGCACGGAGAGTCGTCCGCCGCGAACGTCCGGGAGGTCACGATGGCCGGATACCCACGCTGGCACACCGCGAGCGAGCAGGGGCCGCGCGAGCGCAACGCCGACGCGGTGAGCGCCTACGCGGCCGCCGGAGCACGCGGAATCACCTTCGCGCTCGCCGACGGCGTCGGGGACGACCCCGGCGCCGGGCGGGCCGCCCAGGTCGCCGCCGCGGCCGCCGCGCGCACGCCGGTCGAATCCGGCCCGGTCACGGCGATTTTGGCGGCCCAGCAAGCAGTTCGCCGCCTGGGCGGCACCGGAGACGCGGTTCTCGTGGTGGCGATGCCCTTCGCCGGCGGATACCGGATCGCGTGGGTCGGCGACGCGCGAGCGTACTCGTGGGACGGGTCGATGATCCACAAACTCACGCAGGACCACACGATGGCGGAGTACTTCCGGTCGCGGCACCAGCCGTACTCGCCGCGGATGGAGCACCTGGTGACCACGAGCGTCCGCACGACGAAACCGGAGGAGATCGGCACGACGGAAGCCCCGAGCGGCGGCCTCCTGCTCACCAGCGACGGAGTGCACAAGGTCCTGCCGCCCGCGACGATCGACGAAATCCTCGCCGACCCGGCCCGCGGCGCCTCGGCGTTGGTCGCGACCGCCATCGCCCTGGGCGGCCGTGACAACGCGACGGCGCTGTTCGTGGAAGCCCCGGACGTGGCCGCACTGGCCACCGAGAGGTTTCCGACGGCCGCCTGAGCGAGGTCAGGCGCGCTCGCGTTTCAGGTTCCGGTACTCGCGATAGACGAGCACGATGATCACCGCGTCGAGCGCTGCGAAGAACGGCAGCGCGATCGAATGCGTTTCGAAGGCGCGGTAAATCTCGTACACGACGAACGCGGCGAGCACGACCATCGCGACCGGATAGGCGCGCACCCACTTGCGCGCGAGCGCCCACACGAGGCCGAGCTTGAGCAACCCGTGGGCCAGCAGGTACGCGACGGCGAACGTCTTGGTGCCCCCTCCGGCGAAGTGCTCGGCCGCGGACTCGAGATGCCGCGCGAGCGTGCCGGAGGGGTCGCCCAGCAGGTCGCGGGTGATGATCGCGTTGACGACCCCGGTGACGACCGTCGCGGGGATGAACGCCAGGATCAGCGCCCCGATCAGCTGGAGGGCTCCGTCGAGGCCCTTCAGCGTGATCGCGATCTTGAACAGCCGCTCGGTGGAACGGGTGGAGGTCTCCTCGCTCATCGGTACAGGAAACCGGAAAAGGCCCGAGGCCGCTGGGTTGACGGCCGGGTTTCGGACGGCTGATCCGGTTTGTGCGGCCTGGTGGGCGCCTCCTTTCGCGCGGCCCCATGGTTCCGGCACCCGGCTCGGGTCGCAGGCTGCTGGTACTTATCCCGCAGCTCCAATCTCGCGGCACAACCCACGCCGAGCGGTTCGCTCACCGACACTCCCCTGGCGGCACCTGATCCCCGTTCGCGTAGCCCTTCATTCGCGAAGCATCGCCGCACCGCCCTTGCTCTGGCATTCCGCGCACCGCGCGTACCGTTTCGTGTGATCGTGCGGATCCCGCCCGAACACCGGAAAACACGCGGCTCCGCACAGCCCGAGATACACCGGCCCGCAGCGAAGCGGACGGCGTCCGACCTGATGCGCGAGCCGCGCCGCGTTCGCCGGCGCGCCCGCCTGCGGCAGCCAGCCGTGCGCGGGCAGGCTCGCCAGGACGGTCTCGTTCAGGTGATCGGCCCGCCGGATCAACGCCCGGCCGAGGTCGAGAAGCCGCTCGCCGAGATCCCGCACCGCGTCCGGGCGCGGACATCGTTCGTCGAGCGCCCGGGTCAGGAAGGTGAGATCGAGGGCCAGGGTGGCCTGCAGGTCGCGAATCCAGGTGACCAGCTCGGGACCGGTGAGCCCGACCGCCGAATTGCGCTGCTCCGGGAGCCTGCTCCAGTGCCCGGTCATGCGCCGGTCCTCGCGAGTGCCCTGCCGCCCGCGCGGGCTCCCACTGCGCTGAACGCCCGCCACGACCCCGAACTGGGTGCTCCGACTGCCAACTCTCGAACCGGAGCCACTTCCCAACGCGTCGCCAGCCGCAACGCCGGTACCAGCCTGGGCTCCACCGCTGGCGGTATCGGCACCACTCCGTGCTCCCGCCACGGCGTCAACGTCCAGCGCTCCGAGGCAGCTGCCCCGTCCGGCACCGCCGCGATCCGCGCGCGCGAGGCCGTCACCGCACTGCTCACGCCAGGCACCGTTCTTCGCTCGAGCGGTCCTGTCCCTGGAGGCGGCGCCATTCGTCCGCGCATTCAAGGCACGTCGGATCGAACCAATGCCCGCCGAGCTGCGGCACGTCCCGCCGGGCGACCGTGACTTCCGCTCCGCACAGCGCGGTGAACGTTTCGCCGGGTCGCGGCGCGAACGGTCCGTCCAGTGCGTGCCGTTTTCCTTCCGCCTGCTGCCATCTGAACACCGGACTCCTCCCCTTGTGGTGCTTGGAGTCACATTTGGGATGTCGCCGCCGCGTAACGCAAGCCCCCGTTCCGGGTGATCATCGGAACCGGGTTTTTCCTGCGGCCACAAGGACTTTCCGCGTCCGTCCGGCGACTGGACGCGGGTTACCGACGGGTTAGCTGTCACCAGGTGGTGACACCCCCGGAGGGCGGACGCCGCCGCGGCGGTTACGGCACCGGTGCTGCCTCAGCGATGCGAGGCGCGGCAGCAGCCACGGCGCCGCGAGGGGGAAGAGCGGCGGGCGTCCGTACGGGCATCACCTCGCTTTCGGGAGTGCGGTCGCCGTCATGACTGCTGTTGCCAAGCGCATACGCAACCCCCGCGCGAGGGTTGTCACACGACCGTGGCGCTAAAAGCCAGGATGCGGACCCGATCTCGCCACGATGGTGTGGTGGACGACTCAGGCGCTTTCGGATCGGCCACGCCCCCGTGCCGTGCTCCGGCCAGGCACCGGGCAAGGTCCGCCGCACTCCTTGGCTGTCCGCCAGCGCCAGCCGCCGGAGTCGGACCCGGAATCACGCCACTGTCGTGCGGCTGATCAACACGTCGAGACCCGGTCCGGTCAGGTCGTCCGCCGCCGCGCGACGGCCTGCCAGGGCTAGCAGCAGGGCCTCTGCCGGGCCGCGGACTTCGATGCCGTTTCCGGACGTCCAGTCCACGTCCGTCGCCACCGCGCGCAAGCCGGTCAGCCGCCGCGACACTCCGAGCGGCGGCGCGCGCAGCGACAGTTCCAGCGCCCGGCGCAGCCGCGCCGCCGGGATCGTCCGCGGCAGTCCCAGCGGGCGGCGGATGTCCTGCTGATGGATGAGGCCGTCGAGAAATCCGATCATTCCGCCGAACTTGCCCAGGAGCCGTCCCGGTTGCGGGTGCCGTCGCAGGACGCCGATCAGCTCCTCCGGCGCGCGCACCCGGTACTCGGCGAGGCCGATCTCGTTGGCCCGCTTCAGCGACAGCCGGGCGCGGACGAGCCGTCGCGCCAGCTGGCGACCGCTCAGTTCGTCATAGCTCACGACGTGCGCGACGACCGAACGCACGTTCCAGCCGGCACACAGCGTCGGCTGCTCCCATTGCTCCGGCGCGAGGGTCTCCAGGAAGTCCGCGAAGTCGGCCCGTTCCTCGCGCGCCAGCGTCCGTACGTCCATGTCCTCCCCGTCCGCAGCGGACACTCACCGTAGCAGCGGCCCGGTCGCGTTCGCCGGGTCGATCAAGGTGGAGACCCCCAAAGTGGACCTCGGCGCATCTTCACCTGATCGGGTCGAATATGCGTGGCTTGATAACGTCCGGAATAGTTCGGCAGATCGCGAATACCCGTTTCCGGAAACACCAGGCAGGACGGCTCCGGCGAAGATTTTTCCGCCCCGGGTTAGCGCGATCGGCAGTGGGCATGCAAAGATGGCGTTGCCGCAGGCAGGAGGGGTTAAGAGGGTGGAATATTCCATTCCCCGGACGCCCGCCGCGGCCGCCGGAACCAGTTCCCCTCGGGGGCGGGCTGGGAACTGTGTTCCGGCACTTTTCCGGCGGACGAGAAAGGATGCGCAATGACCGTTCCTGGCGCGGAAAATGCAGGCCAGGCATACCGTCGGACAGAAGAATCGGACATCCGCGACGACAGACCGTATGCCGTCGCCGTGAGTCAACGCCCCGGCCGGGTGACCGTGACGTTTCACGAACCGGGCATGCCGCAGCCAGCTCCGGCGGCGCCCTCGCCGCGACCGTGCACCCGCCCGGCCTATCCGTCGTGGAAGACCGCGCGGACGTCGGTCGAACTGGCCGCGCGGCAGCCGGACGGCGGGACCCGGCCGTGGCAGCTGATCGCGCTCCTGCTGACGCTGCTCGCCGGGGCGACCGCGATCGTTTTCGCGACCGCCGGAGCCCCGGCCGGCCTCGCCACCGCGGGCGGAGTCGCCCTCGTACACGTCACCGGCGCGATGCTGCGCAAGCGGCACACCGCGAACCGGGACGCCTGACCACCCTCGAAGCGGACGCCGGCGGCGGCTTACGGCCGCCCGCGTTCTGCGCTCCCGGTGCCCGGCTGGGCAGAGCCGGGCACCGGGAGACGAGGGATATTCCGGACTTGGAGCCAGGGCCGCGCACTGGCCGCAGGCGACGGCGGGCGGGCGGCAAGACCGGCATCGGGATCGCTGCCGCGCGGAGGCGGGGAGGGCTCGCTCGTGCGGCTCGCGCTCAGCCCGGCTCCGGTTGACCCCGACCGCTCGGCTCGGGCTTGGCCGCCCGGCTCTGCTCGGGCTGGGGTCACTCGACACGGGCCGGGCCGTTCAGTTCGGCCCGGGCTGGCCACTCGGCATGGGCTGGCCACTCCGCATGGGCTGGGCCGCCGGCTTGCTTGGCCACTCGGCTCATTCCTGGCCGCCCGACATGCGCTTGGCCACTCGGCTCATTCCTGGCCGCCCGGCTCGGGCCTGACCGCTTGGCTCGCGCTTGGCTGCTCGACCCCGGCGTAGCTGCTCGACTCGGGCCTGGCCGCTCGGCGCGCGCTTGGCCGCTCGACCCCGGCGTGACCGCTCGATTCGCGCTGGACCACTCGGCACGGGCTTGGCCGCTCAACTCGGGTGGCCGCTCGGCACGGGCTTAGCCGCTCGGCTCGCGATTGGCTGCCACGCCGGTTGGCCCGCCTGATTCGGCCCGTCAGCCTGGGTCTGGCTCGGACCGCCCAGCCCGCACTCGCCGCTGTTCGCCCGCTTCGGCATGGTTCTATGCCCCAGGACAACTCGGCTCGAGCGGGATCGAGTCGGCCAGGCTCGACGTCGCCCGTTCGCCATGCCCCGCTCGGCTCGGCTCGGCTCGGCTCGGCTCGGCTCGGCTCGGCTCGGCTCGGCTCGGCTCGGCTCGGCTCGGCTCGGCTCGGCTCGGAGAAGCGTCCCCGCCGCCGAAGATCCGCGCCCCGCTACCGAAGCAACGCAGGTCAAGCCGCCAATCCCAACGCAGCCGAGCGCGGCAACCGCAGACAGCCCACCGGCCCACCCCGGCCCACCCGTCCGCGCAGCATCACGAAGCGGCACAAGCGAAGCACCACCCACGCAGCCCACCGATCAACCGCTGAACAGGTATCACCAGCCACAGAACCCCCAACCCCCGAAAAGCCACGAAAAAAGCAACCCCCACCCACAACCCCAACGAAATCCGCACCACCAATTCAGAATTGCACGTGCGAAAGCATTCCCGAATGCACGAGAAGTGTCCATTCAGGTGAAATCCCCGACGCACAGCGCCAGAGATCGACCAGCCCACTACCCTCAGGAATATTCCGAGCACATTCCGTACTCCGCGGAATATTCCAATTCGCCGACCGAATACGAGAAAACGAGGGGTTGCAGTGGACACCTACGACCCGCACGAGCGCCAGCACGCGCAGCCGACCGACGCGCGCCGTTTCCCGGCCGCTGGGCCTGGTGCGCGGTTCCCGGACCACGCCTGGCGGAAGCCGTCGGCTTGCGGGCCGAATTCCGGGAACTGCGTCGAGGTCAACCTGGCCGCGCACGGGATGGTCGGGGTGCGGGACAGCAAGAGCGGCGACTCTCCCGTCCTGGTCTTCGACCGGGGCGAGTGGGCCAGCTTCGTCGAGGCCGTGCGGCGCGGGGAATTCGACTGCTGACCAGGCACGACCGCGAAACGCCCCGCCGGAGCCGCCGTCCGGCGGTGGCGAACCTCGCGCAAAAAGGCGCCGACCCGGCGGGCCATCCCCCGGGTCGGCGCATTATCATCGGAGGTTCTCACATCGGCCCCTGGACGAAATGACGGAGCCCCTGGTGACCTCGCCGATCCGGCAACCGCCGCCCTCCCTGCGGACCCAGCGTTCCCGGCTGGGCTCCCGGATCCTCCGGTGGCGCACCGCACGCGGGCTGACCCAGGTCGAACTCGCCGACGGGATCGGCTGCAAACAGCCCAAGATCCAGAAGATCGAGTCCGGCAAGGCGGGCACCCGGCCCGAGGATCTCGAGCGGATCGTCGAGGTCCTCGGCATCCCGCCCGCCGAGGCCGACCAGCTGCGGGAACTCAACCAGGCCAACGATCCCTCCGCGCGCCGGGCCGAGCGCCGGATGATCACGCCGCAGTGGTTCCGCGAGATCCTGGAACGGGAACAGTCCGCCGCGGAAATCCTGAGCTGGACCGGCAATCGCATCCCGGGACTGCTCCAATCGGAGTATTACATGCTGGCCCAGTTCCAGGCCAGCCGCCAGGAGCGGGTCACCGACCGGGTCGCCGAACGCAAGGCGCGGCAACGGCTTTTCGACGCCTGCCCGGCTCCGCGGGCGGTCTTCATGCTGGAGTACAGCTGCATCGAGAAACTCGTCTACGGCACCAAGGCCAGCATCGCCACCGACCAGCTCGAGCACATGATCCGGCTCGTCGAAACGCATCCGTTCGTCGAGGTCCGGATCCTGCCGCGCGACGCCGCCGCGTACCCGGACGAGGATTTCACCATCCTGCGCTTCGCCCAGTCCGACCTTCCCGATTTCGCTTACCAGGAAAGCAAGGTCAAGCTCATCACCGTCCCGCGGAGCCAGGACGAGTTCGCCTCCTACGAGGAGTCGTGGGAAGCGCAGCTCGCCGCCACGCTGCCGCGCGAGGAATCCCTGCAGTACCTGAAGGAATGGGCGAGCCGCTGCGCGACCCCCGCCCGCTGACCGAAAAACCGAAGCACCGAACGAAAGGAACCCCCGCCGGTGGCCGACGAACCCTTCCCGCCTCCCGGGGTCGACCTCGACCACCCGAGCGTCGCGCGCGTATACGACTACTACCTCGGCGGCACCACGAACTGGACGATCGACCGGGAGTTCGCCGACGAGGTGATCCGCGAGTTCCCGCTGATCCGCCCGATCGCCAAGGCCAACCGGCTGTTCCTGCACCGGCTCGTGCGGCATCTGGTGAAAAAGGGCGTGCGGCAGTTCGTCGACATCGGCTCCGGCGTGCCGACGATGGGCCACGCGCACCAAGTCGCGGACGAACTCGCGCCGGGCGAGAGCCACGTCTGCTACGTCGACTACGAACCGGTCGCCGTCGCGCATTCGGAGACCCTGCTGCGCGAGTCGGGCGACCTCGACCGGCACGCGGTGATCCACGCCGACATGCGCGATCCGCGGCGGCTGTGGGACCAGATCGCCGCCACCGGCGTGATCGACGTCGAGAAACCGCTCGCGTTGCTGCTGATCGCGGTCCTGCACGTCCAGCAGCCGCCCGCCGAGGACAGCGGCAGCACCGAGGACCTCGGTCCGTCGATCGTCGCGCAGTACCGCGATCTCCTCGCCCCCGGCTCGTTCCTCGCGATCTCGCACATCACCGACCAGGGCGTGCCGTCCGACGTGGGCCCCGGGCTGGTCGAGCTGAAACAGCTGTACGACCGGTCGAGCAGCCCGGTGATCTGGCGGTCGCGCGAGGAGATCCAGGCGCTGTTCGGGTCGTTCGAGATGCTCGAACCGGGGCTGACCTGGACGCCGTCGTGGCATCCGGAGGAGTCCGGCGAAGGCGCGCCCCAGGTGGAATTCCCGACGCCGGCGCATTCGGTGATCCTCGCCGGGGCCGCGCGGAAACCGTGATTCGCGCGGACGTTGCTCACCGGAAGGCGTCGACGCTGCGGCTGGCCCACGAAGCGAACGAAGTCGCCGGACGGCCCAGCACCTTCTCCGCATCGGGGCTGACGCGCAGCTCCTCCGGGAGCGGCTGGCCGAGGATGTCGAGCGTGCCGTCGGCGACCGGTTCCGGCATCTGCCGCAGCATCTGCTCGCGGGCCCGCGCCCGGTCGAGTTCGACGAACTCCAGCGGTTCGCCGAGGGCAGCGCCGAGGATCTCCGCGCGCTGCCGCGGGCTCATCGCCGCCGGTCCGGTGAGGACATAAGTCCGCCCCGCGTGACCGGCGTCAGTCAGCGCGGCCGCGGCGGCTTCAGCGATGTCGAGCGGGTCCACGGCCGGGAGCGCGACGTCGCCGAACGGCGAGAAAACCGTGCGCTGGGACCGAATCGACGGGATCCAGGCGAAGCTGTTGGTCGTGAACCCGGCAGGCCGGAGGACTGTCCACTCCAGACCGGACGACCGCACCGTCTCCTCCAGCGCGGCGAGCGGCGCGTGCGAAACCGCCTCCGGCCGGGTTCCCGCGGCCTGCGACGACTGCAGAACGATCCGCGAGACACCAGCGTCGGCCGCGGCCCGCAGAACGGCCTCCCCGTCGACGTGCGCTCCCGCGCCGGAGACCAGCAGAAACAGTGCGTCCGCGCCCTTCAGCGCCGGAGCCAGGCTGGCCGCGTCAGCCAGATCCGCGACCATCGGGGCGACCCCGGGCAGCGACGGCGGCGGCGAACTCACTCCGCGGGAAACGGCGGTCACCGCGTGGCCGGCTCCGGTCAGGGACTCGACCAGCAGGCGGCCGACGTTGCCCGTGGCACCAGTGACGACGATCATGACTTGCTCCTCGGCTAGGGGTCGAAAGCGACCCAGCGAGGCTAAATGCCGTCCTACAGTAGGTTCCCCAGGGAAAGTATTGGAGCCGCATGACCACCACCGAGCGCACCGGGGCCGATCCGCTCGCCGCGTGCCGGATCAGCCCGGCCGTCGACCTGCTGTTCAGCCGGTGGACGACCCCGATCCTCTGGACGCTCAGCCAGTCCGGGCCGGTGCGGTTCGTCGAGCTGGAACGGCGGCTCGGCGCGACCGGGAAGGTCCTGACGCAGCGGCTCCGCCAGCTCGAGCGCGACGGCTTGGTGGAGCGGCGCTCCTACGCCGAGGTGCCGCCCCGCGTCGAGTACGAGATCACCGAACTCGGCCGGAGCCTGTCGCCGGTGTTCGCCGCGCTCGCCACCTGGACCGACGAGCATCTGCCTGCCGTGGAGAAGGCCCGCGACGCGTACACCGGGCCGCTTCCGCGCTGAGGCCTCGTGCGCGGCGATCCCGGTTCTAACCGGCAGCAGCACTCACGACGTCCTGGCTAACCGGCGAACTGCTCGTTGCCCAGCACGCCCAGCAGCTGGATCTTCTCGAACGCCTCGCTGCGCGGCGGCGCGGTCAGCACCAGCAGCGCCTGCGACTGGTCCTCGGTGAACAGCACCTGGCAGTCCACCTCGATCTCCCCCAGCTGCGGATGCACGAGCACCTTGTGGTCCTCGAACCGTTTGGCCACCTGGTGTTCTTCCCACAGCCGCGCGAATTCGGGGCTCTCGCGGGTCAGCGCGCGCACCAGTTCGCCCGCGCGCGAACGCGGCCCCATCGACCCGTGCACCACCCGCAGGTTCGCCACCAGCGCGCGGCTTTGCCGGTCCCGGTCGTGCTCGGGGTAGACGAGCCGCTCGTCCGGGTCGGTGAACCACCGGTAGATCTCGCTGCGCGCCAGTCCGGTGTAGTGCGACCGGTCGCCGTACAACGCTTCCGCGAACCGGTTCTGCACCAGCACCTCGCCGAGATTCGACAGGATCAGCGCGGGCGTGTCCGACAGCCGGTCGAGCACTCGCAGCAAGGCCGGGGCGACGTGCGTCGCGGCGACGATCGGCGACGGCGCGTTGCGGCCGGCGAGGTGGAACAGGTAGTCGCGCTCGTCGTCGGTCAGCCGCAAGGCCCTGGCCAGCGCGGCCAGCATCTGCTCGCTCGGCTGCGGTCCGCGTTGCTGCTCCAGCCGGGTGTAGTAGTCGGTGGACATCGCCGCCAGCGCCGCGACCTCCTCGCGGCGCAGTCCAGCCGCCCGCCGCCGCGCGCCCGCGGGCAGCCCGACGTCCTCGGGGCGCAGTCCCTCGCGACGGCTGCGGAGGAAAACCGCCAGCTCAGCTCGATCCATGCGTCCAGTATCGGCTCGCTCCGGCCCGCCAGCCAGGGATCGCCGATCCCCCGATGTGCGCTCTCTGCCGCCGCCGCGGCGGCCGGCCGAAACTCGGTGGCATGAACATCACCGGAAACACCGTCTTCATCCCCGGCTCGACCAGCGGCATCGGCCTCGCTCTGGCCCGCGAACTGCGGGCGAAGGGCAACACCGTGATCGTCGGCGGGCGGCGCGCCGAACTGCTCGCCCGGATCGCCGCCGAGAACCCCGGACTCGACACCGTGCGGATCGACACCACCGACCCGGCGAGCATCGAGGCCGCGGCCAAGGAGGTGCTCGCGAAGCACCCGGACCTCAACGTGCTCGTGCCGATGGCGGGCATCATGCGCGTCGAGGACTGGCGCCGTCCGGAGTCCTTTTTGGACAGCGCAGAAGCGACGGTGACCACCAACGTCCTCGGCCCGATCCGGCTCATCGCCGCGTTCGTCGAGCACCTGCAGAGCCGGCCGGACGCCACCATCCTCACCGTCTCCTCGGGACTCGCCTTCGCGCCGCTGAAGGCCACGCCGAGCTACAACGCGTCCAAGGCCGCCATCCACCTGCTCAGCGAATCGCTGCGGCTGCAGCTGGCCGACACCTCGGTGAAGGTGGTCGAACTGGTGCCGCCGTCCGTGCGCACCGCGCTCCTGCCCGGCCAGGAGGAAAGCGAGTTCGCGATGCCGCTGGACGCCTTCGTCGACGAGGTCGTGGAGCTGCTCGAAACGCAGCCGGACGCCACCGAGATCCAGGTCGAGAACGTCAAATTCCTCCGGCACGGCGAGGCCCGCGGCGACTACCACCAGGTGGTGGCGATGCTCAACGCCGCGGACCCGCACGGGAAGTGAGCTACGCCAGGTACGTCGGCCTTCCCGCCACGATCGTCGCGGACACCGGCATCTCGCGGAGTTCCTTTGTGGACAGTCCACTCGGGTCGGCCGCCGTCAGCACCAGATCGGCCACGTCGCCGACCCGCACGCCGCGGCGGCCGCCCGAGGACGCGGCCAGCGCGTCCGCGAGCGGAATGGCCTGCTCCGGATGCCACGGCGGCCGTTCGTCGTCGGTTCGCCCGACCGCGGCGGCGATCCCGTCCCACGGATCGAGCGGCGCGACCGGCGCGTCCGAGCCGAGTTCCAGCCGGGCGCCGGATTCCAGCAGGGCACGGTAGGCGTACGCGCGGTCGGTGCGGCCGTGCCAATGCCGGTCGGCGACGTCGCGGTCGTCGGGCTGGTGCGCGGGCTGCACGCTCGCGACCAGCCCGAGCGCGGCGAACCTCGGCACGTCCTCGGGCCGCAGCAGCTGCGCGTGCTCGATCCGGCCCGGGCAGCCGACCTCCTCGAACGCGTCCAGCGCGATGGTGTTCGCGTAGTCGCCGATCGCGTGCACCGCCGGGATCAGGCCGTGTTCGGAGGCGCGGCGCATCAACGGCACCAGCTCCTCCGGCGGCAGCTCCAGCAAGCCCTTCTCGCCGGACCCCGGGTACGGCTCGTGACAGTAGGCAGTGCGGGTGTTGAGCGAGCCGTCGACGAACAGCTTGAACGGACCGACGGTGAGCAACCCCTCGCCCGCCTCGAGCACGTCGCCGGTCCGGTGTCCTCTTTGGATGGTCTCGTCCAGCAAATACCTCGCGATGACACAGGAAACCCGGGTCGCCGGCTTCGCCTTGGCGGCCCGGCGGGTCCAATCCGCGACCGTGTCCGCGTATTCGTAGTCGGCCACCGCGGTCACGCCCCGCTTGGCCGCGGCGGCCAGCGCGTCGGCGACCCAGCGGTCCTGGACCTCGACCGGCGCGGTCGGCAACGCCGCCGTGGCGCTCATGCAGTCGTTCTCCAGCAGGACGCCAGTCGGATGCTCGCGGCCGATCAGCTTCAACGCGGCCGGACTCAGCCACAGCGTGTGCAAATCCGCGCTGAACAACGCCACCGCGCGGCCCGGGAGCGCGCGCTGCAGCAGATCCTTGTGCGGCCGGTCGGGCCACAGCCCGTCCCGGAACCCGACGCCGACGACAAGGTCTTGTGCGGGCGCGTCGAGCAGCTTCTCCATCAGCAATTCGACCGCGCCCACCGCGGATCGCGCACTGTCCAGCGGGATGCGCCTGCGGAAACCGGCCCACTGAACGAGATGCGCGTGCGCGTCGACGAGGCCGGGCAGGAGCGTGCCGCCGTGCCCGTCGAGCACGCGCGCGGCGAACCCGGTCCCGGCGCCAGGTTCCTCGACAGCCGACACGACGCCGTCGCGCACCCGAACGTCCGCGAGCGGCCCCCGCAACCCGACCCGGACGCGGCGGAGGAGAAGATCGTCCATGCGCCCAGCCTGCCAGCCAGCCCCGTTCGGGTGAAGCCGGAATTCGGGTGCTGGGGCGGGCGTTGAAACGGGTATTCAGGAAGCATGGCAGCCGTCGCCCGCCGAAGGGTCAGGGCCGGTTCAGGAGCGCCGCCTTCACAAGCCGCGCAGGGTTCGACTCCCTCGGTTGCCGCTGAGTCTTGCTGAGCCGCGGCGGGGCGGCGTGGCGGGAGTTGCTCGGGCTGCGGGGACTGGCTTTTGACGCCGGACAGGCTTGACCGGAGGCTGACCGGACCGAAGCTGCGACCGCGGCTTCGGCGGACCGGGATCGCCGGATCGCTTCGACCGAAGCCGCCGGGCGGCTCTGATCACCGGGTGCGCCCCCCGAAACGCTTCGCCCCCGAGCATGCGCACTCTTCCGCACCCCGGAGGCCTTCCGCGGCCATCGCGAACCCCGGCCACCTCCGACTGCGCGGGCAAGCACGCCGCACCTCCCCCGCCGACCGCCAGACCCCAACACTTAGCCCTTGCGCTAACCATCGCACCGCGGCAATACTTAGCCCCATGGCTCAGTATTCATCCGCCCTCGACGGGGTCTTCGCCGCCCTCGCCGATCCGACTCGGCGGGCCGTCGTGCGGAGGCTCGGGCAGGGGCCGGCGAGTGTCGGGGATCTCGCGGGCGAGGCTCCGATGACGTTGCCGTCCTTCATGAAGCACGTGCGGATGCTCGAATCGCACGGCTTGATCCGCACCGTCAAATCCGGGCGGGTGCGCACGTGCGTGCTCAACCGCGACCGGTTCGCGCTCGTCGAGGACTGGCTCGCCGAGCAGCGGCGCGTCTGGGCCGGGCGCACCGACCGGCTCGACCAGTTCGTCACCGGCCAGGAGGACCAGCCGTGAACCCCGACCTCGATCTTTCCCTCGACCGCGTCATCCGCGCGCCCCGCAAGCGCGTCTGGGACGCCTGGACCGACCCGGCCAGCCTCGCCCAGTGGTGGATTCCCGCGCCGCTGCGGTGCCGAGTCGAGAAGCTGGACGTGCGCGCTGGGGGTGCGTTCGTCACGCGGATGAGCGAGGACGGCCGGACTTTCGTCCCGCATCTCGACGCGTGCTTCCTCGTCGTGGAGGACTGCGAGCGGCTCGTATTCACGAATGCCCTCGACAGCGAGTGGCGGCCGGCGAATCCGCAGCCGGTCGCGATGACCGCGGAAATCGTTCTTCGCGATCATCCGGAGGGCACGGATTACCGCGTGGTCGTCCGGCACGGGGATCCGGCGGCCCGGGAACGGCACGCCGACCTCGGGTTCGCCGACGGGTGGGGCACGGTCACCGGGCAGCTCGCCCGGATCGCGGAAAGCGGTGCCTGATGCGGATATCGCTCACCGCGTTCGTCACCCTCGACGGCGTCAGCCAAGGGCCGGGATCGTCCACAGAGGACACCAGCGGCGGGTTCTCCCGCGGCGGCTGGTTCGTCCCGCACCTCGACCAGGCCTTCGTGCAGCGTGCGTCCGAGTGGCTGGATCTCGCCGACGGGCTGCTGTTCGGCCGACCCGGACGACCCGTTCGCCGGGCGAATGAACTCGCCGCCGAAGTACGTCGTGTCCAACACCCTTGAGACCGGCACTTGGGCACCGGCCACCGTGCTGCGCGGCGATCCCGCGACCGCGGTGCGCGAACTCAAGGCAGCACAGGGCCGGGAGCTGCAGATTCACGGCAGCGCCCGGCTCGGCAACACCCTGCTGTCCGCCGGAGTCGTGGACACGGTCCGGCTGGTCGTGGCCCCGACCGTGCTCGGCGCGGGACGCCTGCAGTTCCCGCATCCGGCGCCGGCGACCGGGTTGCGGCTCGTCCGGCACGAAGCCACGCCCAGCGGATTGGTGCTGCTGGAGTACGACGTCACCGGAGAAGCCGCGCTCGACGACTACGCCGGGGCGTCATGAAAGGTGCGCGGCGGACACCATCGCACGGTAGACGTCGGTGTTGTCCAGAGTCCCGTCGAGCCGGTCCGAACCGGGGCCGGTCGCGGTGACCGGGGTCGGCACGCCGCTGTGGTCGCCGGTGGTCCAGTCGACAGTCAGCGAAAGTTTGGTGCCGGGAACGGGAAACGGACCGTCCTCATTGCCCTCGGGAGCGCCGTCGGTGTTCTCGATGGCCAGTCCGCCGGTCTCGTGGTCGCCGCCGATGATCACCAGGGTGTCCGGGTGCGAGCGGGTGAAGCGAAGCACCTCGGCGACCGCCGCGTCGAGGGCCCGGCCCGCGTCGAGGACGCCGTGCGCGTTGTTTTCGTGCGACATTCCGTCGATGCCTTCTTCTTCCAGGAACAGGAAGAAACCGCGCGGGTTGGCGGACAGCGTGTCGAGCGCCTTCTTCGCCATCACCGGCAGCGCGACCTTCGGCTGGTACGCGCCCTTGCCGTCCGGGCCGTAGTCGACCATGTCCTCGTTCGCGAACAGCCCGAGCAGCCGCGGCGCGCGGGTCGCGGCGAGTTCGCCGGCATTCCGCACATAGGTGTAGCCGGACCGCTTCGCCTGCTCGATGAGATTTCCGTGCGTGCTGCGGCTTTCCTCGCCCGGCTTGTCCGGCCACGCCCCGGGATCGCCCTTCGGCAGCCACCAGTCCTCGCCGCCGCCGAGGAGGACTTCCGGGCGGCTTTCGGTGATGTACTGCTTCGCGATGTCGCTCTGCAGATCCCGCGAAGGCACGTGCGACGCGAACGCGGCCGGCGACGCGCCGGTGACCTGCGCGGTAGTGACCAGCCCGGTCGACTTGCCGGCGCGTTTCGCCTGCTCAAGGACGGTCAGCAGGCGACGGCCCTGCGCGTCCTGGCCGACCGCGCCGTTGCGGGTCTTGTGGCCGGTGGCCAGCGCGGTCGCCGCCGCGGCCGAGTCGGTGACGAGTTCTTCCGGGTCCGCGGGGTCGGTGTGCACCAGGCCGGTGACCGGGAGCCGGTTCATCACCAGGTCGCCCGCCCGGCCGGTCGTCGCGAGCCGGACGAACTCCCGCTGCGCCGCGCCCATGCCGTCGCCCTGGATGTAGACGATGTTGCGTGCTTTCGGATGCCAGCCGCCGGAATCCGCGGCCGGGCCGTCGCCCGCCGTCGCGACCGCGGGCACTGCTCCGGCCACCGCGAGCACGGCCGCGGCGAGCACCATCGTCTTGCGCATCCGGATCCTCCTTTAGTTAGGAAGCTTTCCTAACATGTTTCCCGGAGCACCGCGAGAGGGTCACCTGAACGGACGTGTCCGCCGTCGGTGAACAGCACCCCGCCGGGCCGCGGCGCTCACTACGGTTGGCGCTCATGGAGACCGTCACGACGCGCACCGTCGAATACCCGGCCGACGGCCTCACCATGGTCGGGCACCTCGCGATCCCCGCGGGCACGGACCGGCGGCCCGGGGTCCTGATCGGCCCCGAAGGCACTGGTCTCAACGATTTCCAGCGCGCCCGGGCCGACGCGTTGGCCGAACTGGGCTACGTGGCGCTGGCCTTCGACCTCCACGGCGGCCGCTGGTTCACCGATCCCGACGAGATGCTGGCGCGCTGCCTTCCGCTGCTCGACGACCCCGACCGGTTGCGCGACATCGGCCACGCGGCGCTCGACGTGCTGCTCGCCGAACCGCGCACCGACCCCGGCCGGATCGCCGGAATCGGGTACGGCACCGGGGGCGCCGTGGTGCTGGAACTCGGCCGCGCCGGCGTCGAACTGCGTGCGATCGGCACGATCAACGGCCTGGTCACCGGCCGCCCGGGCGAGGCCGCGAACATCCGCTGCCCGGTGTGGGCGGGCGTCGGCTCGGAGGACCCGATCATGCCGCCCGCGCAACGGGACGCGTTCGCCGCCGAGATGCAGGACGCGGGCGTCGACTGGCGGCTCACCGTCTACGGCGGTGCCCAGCACGCCTTCCATCACCCGCCGGTCGGCCCGGAGCAGCGGCTGCTGCCCGGCGTCGGCTATCACGCGGTGCACGCCGAGCGGGCCTGGCGCGACGTCGTGACACTGCTCGCCGACAACCTGGGCTAACGGGCGAGGAACGGTCCCGGATCAGCCAAAACGCCGTGGATGGTGCGACCCGCCGCGCCCAGTGTCGCGGCGGAATCGCCGAGGGCGGACGGGCTCAGCACCGGCACTGAACCACGCAGGCCGGTCAACCGTGCCCGCAGCACCGTTTCCGCGGCGGGAGCCAGCCAGGGGAACAACGGCCCGAACACCCCGCCGAGCACGACGCGGTCCACGTCCACCAGATTGACCGCCGACGCCAGCGCCAGCCCCAAAGCCTCCCCCGCCGCGGCCGCGGCCGACAACGCCGCGTCGTCCCCTTCGGCCAAGGCGGCGGACAATTCGCCCACTGTGGACACTCCGGCCGCGGTCAGCATCGCGTCCTGCCCGGCGTAAGTCTCCAGGCAGCCCACCGCGCCGCAGCGGCAGGACGGGCCGGACGGAGACACCAGCACGTGCCCCAGCTCGCCGCCGGTGCCGCGGAACAACCGGGAGTCCACCACCAGCCCCGCGCCGATGCCGATTTCCCCGGACACGTAAAGGAAATCCGCCGCACCCGCACCGAACCACAGCTCGCCGAGAGCACCGAGATTGGCCTCGTTGTCCACCGAAACCGGGACCGGCAGGTCCAGCGAAACGGGCACGTCCCGCCACCCGAGGTTCGGCGCGCTCAGCACCACGCCGTCCCGCACCGGGCCGGACACCGCGAGCACCGCACCGGCGACCGTCAGGCCGAGTTCCCGCGCCTCAGCCAGCTCCGAAGAAGCCAGTTCCCGCACCGCCTCCAGCACGGTTTCCGCCGGCACACCACGATTGTCCCGCTCGATCCGGACCGACCGGCGGACCGTGCCGGCGAGATCGAGCACGCACGCGGCGAGATAGTCCACATTGGCCTCGAGCCCCAGCGAAGCCATCCGCTCCCCGCTCAGCGACACCTCGACGCCGGGGCGGCCGCGCTCCCCCGCCCGCACGGCGGCGGTCTCGGCCAGGAAACCCGCCTCCAGCAGCGAGCCGACCAAAGCGGACACGGTCGATTTGGTCAGCCCGGTCCGCTCCGCCAGCGCGGCGCGGGTCAGCGGGCCGCCGCGGCCGATCTCGCCGAGCACCAGCTCGAGGTTCCGCGCTCGCATCGCGTCGTGCCGAACCGGCTCCATCCGAACCTCCGCTCTTGACGGCCGGGGCGGCCGCGGCGCAGTATTTAGTCTACATCGTGAACTAAATGAAGGGACGGGCATGGCCGACTACGCCCCCGCGCCGGAGGACAAATTCTCGTTCGGGTTGTGGACCGTCGGCTGGGCCGCGGCCGACCCGTTCGGCGTCGCCACCCGGCCGCCGCTCGACCCGGTCGAGAGCGTGCACCGGCTGGCCGATCTGGGCGCGTACGGCGTCACCTTCCACGACGACGACCTGCTGGCCACCGAACCGGACCGCGACACCGCGATCGCCAAGTTCAAGAAGGCGCTGGCGGACACCGGCCTGCGCGTGCCGATGGCGACGACGAACCTGTTCAGCCATCCGGTTTTCAAAGACGGCGGCCTGACCAGCAACGACCGCGACATCCGGCGGTACGCGCTCGCCAAGGTCCGGCGCAATCTCGACCTCGCCGCGGAACTCGGCGCGCGGACCTACGTCCTGTGGGGCGGCCGCGAGGGCGCGGAATCCGACGCGGCGAAAGACGTCCGCGCCGCGCTCGCCCGGTACAAGGAGGGCCTCGACGTCCTCGCCGACTACGCGGTCGGACAGGGCTACGACCTGCGGTTCGCGCTGGAGCCCAAGCCGAACGAACCGCGCGGCGACATCCTCCTGCCGACCATCGGCCACGCCCTCGGGTTCATCTCGCAGCTGGAGCGGCCCGAACTGTTCGGGCTGAACCCGGAGGTCGGCCACGAGCAGATGGCCGGGCTGAACTTCGTGCACGGCATCGCGCAGGCGCTGTGGCAGGGCAAGCTGTTCCACCTCGACCTCAACGGCCAGCACGGCCCGAAGTACGACCAGGACCTGATTTTCGGCCACGGCGACCTCGCCAGCGCGTTCTTCCTCGTCGACCTGCTGGAGCACGGCGGCTACGACGGCCCTCGGCACTTCGACTACAAACCGCTGCGCACCGAGGATCCCGAGGACGTCTGGGTTTCCGCGGCGGCGAACATGCGCACTTACCTGATCCTGCGGGAGAAAGCCCGGGCGTTCCGCGCCGATCCGGAAGTCGCCGAAGCGCTCGCCGCGTCGCGGGTGCCGGAGCTGGCCACGCCGACGCTCGCGCCCGGCGAGACCCTGGACGACCTGGCGGCCGACGAGTTCGACGTCGAAGAAGCCGGCCGGCGCGGTTATCACTTCACCCGGCTGAACCAGCTGGCCTTGGAGCACCTGCTCGGCGTCCGCTGCTGAGCCGATCGTTACTGATCCGACCACAGCCACGGCCTAATGGCTTCGTAGCAACGGTGGCGTGCCGGATGGGGGGTCGGCCTGCTTTTGGTCGGATCAGTAAATCGGGCGACACGGGCGGCGGCGGTGTTTTACCGTTGCGGGCAACACGTTGACGGAGACAAGTAGCGCAGGGCCCCGCGAGGGACAGAGAGCTGCCGCCGGTGAGAAGGCAGCGTCGCGGCCCCGCGCGAAGACACTCCCGAGTGCGGGGAGGAAATGCCCCGCCGGCCCGGCCGCCGTCATCCGGCCAGAACGAGGCCGCCCACCGGCGGCGAAGGTGCGGTGGCACCGCGAGTGTCCCTTCTCGCCCGCACCCCCAAGGGGTCGCCGAGTGCGCTCAGGAGAAGGAATTGAGTACCCGCACCCCGGTGGCCTGCCTGCGCGACCGCGTGGGCTCCACCGTGACGATCGCCGGCTGGGTGCACCGCCGGCGCGTGCTGAAATCCGTGGCGTTCCTGGTCGTGCGCGACCGGTCCGGCACCGCGCAGGCGGTTTTCGCCGAGCCGCCGGCGGTCGCCGAGGAGACCGTCGTGCGGCTCACCGGGCAGGTGGCCGCCAATCCCCAGGCGCCCCAAGGGGTTGAGCTGCGCGAGCCGGAGCTGGAGATCCTTTCCGCGCCGGAAAAACGGCCGCCGTTCGATTTGTATCGCCCCGAGGTAGCCGCCGGTTTGCCGGTGGTGCTGGACAACGCGGCGGTCGCGTTGCGGCATCCAGTGCTGCGGCGGCGGTTCGAGGTGGCCGCGGGCAGCGTCGCGGCGTTTCGCCGAGCATTGGACGCGCAAGGATTCACGGAAATCCACACGCCGAAGATCGTGGCCACCGCGACGGAATCCGGGGCGAATGTGTTCCGGCTCGACTACTTCGGACGCCCGGCTTATCTCGCGCAGTCACCGCAGTTTTTCAAGCAGGCCATGGTGGGCGTGTTCGAGCGGGTGTACGAGGTGGGACCGGTCTTCCGGGCCGAACCCCACGACACCGCCCGGCATCTGGCGCAATACACGAGCCTCGACGCGGAACTGGGCTTCATCGCCGACCACCGCGACGTGATGGCGGTGCTGCGCGACGTCGTCGCGGAAATGGCCGCTGCCGCCGGACCGGACGCGCCGGCGGTGCCGGAAGAAATTCCGTCGATCGATTTCGCGGCGGCACAAGAACTTCTGGCCCGCAACACCGGCGAAGACCCGCGCGGCGAACCGGACCTCGCGCCCGCGCACGAACGGTGGCTGTGCGAATGGGCCGAGCGAGAACACGGGTCGGAATTCTTGTTCGTGACCGGATACCCGATGGCGAAACGGCCGTTCTACACCCATCCGGACCCGGCGAACCCGGCCAGCTCGAACAGTTTCGACCTGCTCTTCCGCGGCCTGGAACTGGTGACCGGCGGCCAGCGGCTCCACCGCCACGCGGACTACCTGGCCGTGCTCGGCGAGGCGGCCGGGCAGTACTCGGACTACCTCGACGCGTTCGCGTACGGCATGCCGCCGCACGGCGGGTTCGCGATCGGGCTCGAACGCTGGGTCGCGCGGGTGCTGGGCGTGGCCAACGTGCGCGGCGCGACGCTGTTCCCGCGAGACCTGCACCGCCTGCGGCCCTGACTGCCGGTGAGGGGAATCCTGAGGGACTTTGATTCCCTCGGGGTTCCCCTCACGTCACTTGGCCGCGAAGGTGAGCGCGCCCAATGCGGTGACCAAGGGAGCCAGCTCCGGAAGCTCCTCCGCCTCGGCGAGCGCGGCCGACAGCGCCGCGTCGTGCGTCGGGCGGGCGGCGGCCAGCAGCTTCTGCCCGGACGGCGTCACCTCGGTGTAGATGCCGCGCCGGTCGTCCTGGCACAGGTACCGCGACAGCAGGCCGCGCTCCTCCAGCCGCGTGACGAGGCGGGTGGTCGCCGACTGGCTCAGCACCACCGCGTTGGCCAGCTGGCTCATCCGCAGGTGGAAGCCGTCCTGGCGGCCGAGCACGTCGAGCACCGTGTACTCGCTCACCGACAGCTCGTGCTCGGCTTCGAGCGCGCGGTTCAGCCGGTCTTCGATCCGCGCGTGCAGCGCCGCCAGCGTCCGCCAGCCTTGCGCGCGCGCCTCGACAGCGTCGTCCGACACCGACATGGTGCACCTCCTCCAGGCGGCCCCGGTTGCGGGCGGCCGCGGCCCCGGGCACTGTCGGCGCAGGTCAATGCGGTTGCAAGTATTGCGTGCGCCGGTAGTGCCCGTAAGCCACTCTACCCGCGAACCTCCGCGAGGGCCGGTGCCGCGGGTTTTCCGCGGCCGACTCCGCGTTTGCCGCCGCCCGGGGGCGGGTAAATTGACCGGGCTGCCCCGGCGGAAGGTGAACCGGCGATGACCGACTCTGGCGATTCGGACGCGGCCACGACCGCGAGACGGTTCGCGCTGGGCCGGTACGGGCCCGCTCCGCTGGTCCTGGCCGGCCGGTACGAGCTGGTCGAACGGATCGGCGAAGGCGCGACCGCCAGCGTGCACCGCGCCGAGGACCGCGAAACCGGGGCCGAGGTCGCGGTGAAGCTGTTCCACGCCGGAGCGGTCGAACTGGGCCGCAGCCGCCGGGACCAGGAGATCGCGGCGCTGCGCGCGGTGCGGCATCCGGGGCTGGTCGGGTTCGTCGACGCCGGGGTGGACGAGGGGCACGCGTACCTCGTGATGGACTTCGTCCCCGGGCCCAACCTGTCCGAATGGCTGCGCTCCGGGCCGCTGCCGCCGGACCGGGTCGTGGAACTGGGCGCGCAGCTGGCCGAGGCGCTCGCCCACGTGCACGCGCACGAGGTGACCCACCGCGACCTCAAGCCCGCCAACATCCTGATGTCCGGCGACGGCCCGCGGATCGCCGACTTCGGCGTCGCGCGCATCGTGGACGCGACCCGCGTGACCGACACCGGCGCGGTCGTCGGGACGGCGGCCTACCTCTCGCCGGAGCAGGTGCTCGGCGAGCACCCGGGCCCGGCCTCGGACGTCTACGCGCTGGGCCTGGTCCTCCTGGAATGCCTCACCGGCGTCCGCGAGTACCCGGGCACGGCGGCGGAAACGGCGGTCGTGCGGCTGCACCGGGCGCCGCGGATTCCGCCGGACGCGCCGGAGCCGCTGGCGAGGACGCTGCGCGCGATGACGCTGCGCGATCCGGAAGAAAGACCCTCCGCGACGGCCGTCGCGCGGGCGTTGCGCGGCACGGAATCGTTGCGCCTTCCGATCAAGACGCGGCTGGCGGTCTTCTGCCGCCGCCACGAGGTGTCTCGGCGGCGCGCGGTGCTCGCGGCGGGCCTGCCGGTGGTGCTGGTCGCGGTGGGGGCCGTGCTGCTCGCCGCGCCCCTCCACCCGGACACCGGCTCCGCGCCCGGCCCCGGACCGGCTCCGGTTTCCCCGTCTTCTTCCGCCGCGTCCCATGCGCCGGACCCGGCTCCCCGGCTTTCGCCGTCCGCGCCGCCGGTCCGTTCGACGAACGCGGCCGCTCCCCCGCAGACCACGACGGTTCCGCCCGGCACGACGCCTCCGACCGCGTCGGCCCCGGACAATCCGGAAAGCCAGTCGAGCCCGGCGAGCCAGCCGGGCCGGACCCCGCCGAAAACCCCGCCGGGACAGACGAAACCGCCCCGCAACACGGCGACCGGCCCGCCGAGCGACAAGACTCCACATTAGACAGACCCGGACCGCCGCGGACCACCCGGTCGGCTGACGCCGGGCAATTCGGTGGCGAAGTCCGTCCCGGCGCGCGATCCTGGTGGCGAGCCGGGGAGGTGATGGCGATGACCGCACACGCGCGTCGATTCGGACGGCAGTGCCGCGAACACTTCGAGCGCCCGGAACCCGCCCGCGCGTCCGAGCCGGAACCGGACGCCGCGTCCGCACCGGCGCCGGAACCGGCCGCGGAACCGGAGCCGGAAGTCCAGCCGGGAAAGTAGTTTTCCCTTGCCCGGCAAGGAAATCCTGGGCTACTCCGCGCGCGGCGCGGCCTCGATCGCCAGCACCGCGATGTCGTCGTGGCCGGAATTCCCGAGCCATTCCCGCACGGCCTCGCGCAACCGGCGCACGACTTCCCGCGCCGGCTGCCCGACGCAGTCCTCCAGCACCGTGTAGAGCCGTTCGTCGCCGAACAGTTCGGTGGATTCCGTGCGGTTGCGGGCTTCGGTGACGCCGTCGGTGTAGAGGAGGCAGACGTCGCCCTCGTCCAGGTGCGTCGTCGCCTCGGCGAAGCGCGCCTGCGGCGAGACGCCGACGAGCGTGCCGGGCACGCTGATCTCCTCGACCCCTCCCCCGCGCCGCAACACGAGCGGCGCGGGATGGCCGCCGGAGGCGAGGGTGACGTCGAGGCCGGACTCCGCGGCCGCGACCGAACCGAGCACGAGCGTCGCGAACCGGTTGCTGCCGCCGGAGATCAGGAGTTCGTTGAGCAGCCGCAGCATCGTCCGGCCGTCGCGTTCGACCAGATGCAGCGCGGCCAGCGAATGCCGCACCCGGCCGGTCAGCGCGGCGGCCTCGGCGCCCTTGCCGCAGATGTCGCCGACGACCACGAACGCGCTGCCGTCTTCGCGGGAGAGGACGTCGTAGAAATCGCCGCCGACCCCGAGCACTCCGCCGGCCGGTTCGTACCACAGCTCGAAATTCGCGCCGTCGACCTGCGCGGGCGGCGTCGGCAGCAACGTCGATTCCAGCCCGCGCGTGGCTTCCTCCTGGCGCGCGTAGCGCTGCGCGTTCGCCAACGCCGTGCCGGCCGCGTCCGCGAACGCTTCGACCGCCTCGCCTTGCGAAAGCCCGAACGCGGGCTCGCCGCGCCGGCCGAGCAGCACCGCGCCCGCCATGCCGGAGCCGAACGAAACCACCGAAACCTCGAGGTGCCCCTCGAACGGCTCGGCGACCGCCGCCGGAAGCGCCGCCACTTCCGCCGCGGGAACCGAGCGGACCTCTGGCCGGGCGACGTCGGTCACCGCGTCGGACACCACCGGCGCGAGCTGCGCCGGAACCCGCCGGATGCGGCCGTGGCCCGCGGCGCCGTGTTCGGTGCAGCTCCACCATTCCCAGCGGCCGCGGGTGGTCGGCAGCAGCACGAAAGCGCAATCGGCCAACGCGGACGCGGCCAGTTCGGCGATCACCCGCGCGGTGCCGTGCCGTCCGCGCGCGAGCGCCAGTTTCGGACCGGCCTCGGCGAGGAACTCCTCGGGACGGCGGCGGCCGTCGTCGACCACGGTCCAGGCGCGCCAGCCGCCGGGCAGCGCGCGGACCTTGGCCGGCCGGTGGCCGACCTTGCCGGTGGTCTCGGTCACGCTGACGAGCTCGGCCGGGCCGAGCCGCTGCGCGGCCGCGTTGGCCCAGCGCAGGGCGCCTTCCGGGTCCTGGAGGTACACCGGCTCCCGGACGTCGTCGAGGACCGGGCGCCAGAACCCGGCGTGGCCGGGCAGCTCGGCGCCGGGTGGCAGGGCCGACGCCGGAGCGGGCCGTGACACCATGCACGAACCTCCTGCCTCCGGGTCGACCTGACGGTCCTGGTCCTTCCAGGTTGGCACAGTGTGCGCGGGCGGACTGGGTCGAAGTGTAGGGCGAACCGTGGCAGGCTGGGTCGACGACCATGGCTGGCACACGCGTGGTGGGAAGGTCGGCAGAGATGACAGAGACTCCCCAGGCTTCCGGGAGCCCCCGGAACTCCGGGGCCCAGGACCCGGAGTTCGTCCCGGCGAACGAGGCCGCGGCGCTGGAACGGCTGCTCGCCGCGGTCCACGACCTCGGGGACGGCAACTTCCGGCGGCGGTTCGTGGCGCACGGCGACGGGATCACCGCCCGGCTCGCGTCGGCGTTCAACGACATCGCCGAACGCAACCAGCGGCTCGTGACGGAACTCATGCGCGTGCGCGGCGCGGTCGGCCAGGAGGGCAAGCTCAACGAGCGCGTCCGCACCGAGATCGGGCCCGGCGGCTGGGCCACCGCGGTCGACACGGTCAACGGGCTGATCGAGGACGTCAGCCGTCCGGTCGTGGAGCTGGACCGGGTGCTGGGCGCGGTCGCCGAGGGCGACCTGTCGCAGCCGATGGCGCTGCAGCTGGACGGCCGTCCGCTGCGCGGGCAGTACGCCGAGCTGGCGAAGACCGTGAACGGGCTCAACGCGCAGCTGTCGCGGTTCGCCGCCGAAGTGATCCGGCTCTCCCGCGAGATCGCCGGCGAGGGCCGCCTCGGCGGGCAGGCCGAGGTCCCCGGCGTGGCCGGGACCTGGCGCGACCTCACCGACTCGGTCAACTTCCTCGCCGACAACCTCACCGAGCAGGTCCGCAACATCGCCTCGGTCACCACCGCGGTGGCCCGCGGCGACCTGACGCAGAAGATCAACGTCGACGCCCGCGGCGAGATCCTGGAGCTGAAGAACACCATCAACACGATGGTCGACCAGCTGTCGTCGTTCGCCGACGAGGTCACCCGGGTGTCGCGCGAGGTCGGTTCCGAAGGGCGGCTCGGCGGCCAGGCGCGCGTGCCGGGCGTCGCGGGCACCTGGCGCGACCTCACCGACTCGGTGAACCTGATGGCGGACAACCTGACCGACCAGGTCCGCAACATCTCGCAGGTCGCCACCGCGGTCGCGGCGGGCGATCTGACGAAGAAGATCGACGTCGACGCGCGCGGCGAGATCCTGCAGCTGAAGACGACGCTGAACACGATGGTCGACCAGCTCTCGTCGTTCGCCGACGAAGTCACCCGGGTCGCCCGCGAGGTCGGCAGCGAGGGCCGCCTCGGCGGGCAGGCGGAAGTCCCCGGCGCGGCGGGCACCTGGCGCAACCTCACCGACTCGGTGAACCAGATGGCCGACAACCTGACCGACCAGGTCCGCAACATCTCGCACGTGACCACCGCGGTCGCGAAGGGCGACCTGACGCAGAAGATCACCGTGGACGCGCGCGGCGAGATCCTCGAGCTCAAGACCACGATGAACACGATGGTCGACCAGCTCTCCTCCTTCGCCGACGAAGTCACCCGGGTGGCCCGCGAAGTCGGCACCGAGGGGCAGCTGGGCGGACAGGCCACCGTGCCCGGGGTCGCCGGCATCTGGCGCGACCTGACCGGCTCGGTGAACTTCATGGCGAACAACCTCACCGCGCAGGTCCGCAACATCGCACAGGTCGCGACCGCGGTGGCACGCGGCGACCTGACGAAGAAGATCGCGGTCGACGCGCGCGGCGAAATCCTCGAGCTGAAGACGACGCTGAACACGATGGTCGACCAGCTCTCGTCCTTCGCCGACGAGGTCACCCGAGTGTCGCGAGAGGTTGGCACGGAAGGAAAACTCGGCGGTCAGGCGACCGTGCCGGGCGTGGCGGGGACCTGGAAGGACCTCACCGACAACGTCAACTTCATGGCCAACAACCTCACCGACCAGGTGCGGAACATCTCGCAGGTCACCTCGGCCGTGGCGCGCGGCGATCTGACGCAGAAGATCACCGTCGACGCGCGCGGCGAAATCCTCGAGCTGAAGAACATCCTCAACACGATGGTCGACCAGCTGTCCGCCTTCGCGGACGAGGTCACCCGCGTCGCCCGCGAGGTCGGCACCGAAGGCCGACTGGGCGGTCAGGCGCGCGTTCCCGGCGTCGCGGGGATCTGGAAGGACCTCACCGACAACGTGAACGTCATGGCGGACAACCTGACCGTGCAGGTCCGGAGCATCGCCACGATGGCGAGCGCGGTGGCGAACGGCGATCTGTCGAAGAAGATCTCGATCGACGCGGCGGGCGAGGTCGCGGCGCTGGCCGGGACGCTGAACGACATGGTCGAGACGCTGCGCGCGTTCGCCGACGAGGTCACCCGCGTCGCCCGCGAAGTGGGCACGGAAGGCATCCTCGGCGGTCAGGCGCGCGTGCCGGGCGTGGCCGGGACCTGGAAGGACCTGACCGAGAACGTCAACTTCATGGCGCACAACCTGACCAGCCAGGTGCGGAACATCTCGCAGGTCACGACGGCGGTCGCGCGCGGCGACCTGTCCCGCAAGATCGACGTCGACGCCCGGGGCGAGATCCTCGAGCTGAAGACCACGATGAACACGATGGTCGACCAGCTGTCCGCGTTCGCCGCGGAGGTCACCCGCGTCGCCCGCGAGGTCGGCACCGAGGGCAAGCTGGGCGGCCAGGCCGAGGTCGAGGGCGTGTCCGGCACCTGGAAGCGGCTGACCGAGAGCGTGAACCAGCTGGCGGGCAACCTGACCACGCAGGTCCGCGCGATCGGCCAGGTCGCCACGGCGGTGACCGCGGGCGATCTGACCCGGCACATCACCGTGGACGCGTCCGGCGAGCTGGCGGACCTCAAGGACAACATCAACCAGATGATCGCGAACCTCAAGGAGACCACCTCCGCGAACCGCGAACAGGACTGGCTGAAGACGAACCTGGCGCGGCTGTCCGGGCGGATGCAGGGCCACCGCGACCTCGCGTCGGTGGCGACGCTGATCCTGTCCGAGCTGGCCCCGCTGGTCAGCGCGCAGCAGGGCGCGTTCTTCATCGCGCACGACGACGAGGACGGCGACGGCCAGGACAAGCTGCTCGACTGCATCGCCGCCTACGGCCTCGCCCAGGCCCGCACCGGCCTGCGGTTCCGGCTGGGCGAATCGCTGATCGGCCAGGCCGCGGTGGACCGGCGGACGATACTGGTCAACGGCGCGCCCCCGGAGTACGCGCTGGTGTCGTCCGGGCTGGGCTCGGCCCCGCCGGTGAACGTGATCGTGCTGCCGGTGCTGTTCCAGGGCGAGGTGCTCGGCGTGCTGGAACTGGCGTCGGTCAACGAGTTCTCCGCGGTGCACCTGGACCTGCTGGAGCAGCTGCGGCACACGATCGGCGTCAACGTCAACACGATCCTGTCGAACTCGCGCACCGAGGCGCTGCTGACCGAATCGCAGCGGCTGGCCCAGGAACTGCGCGCGCGGTCCGAGCAGCTGCAGGCCCAGCAGGGCGAACTGCGCCGGTCGAACACCGAGCTGGCCGAGAAGGCGGCGTTGCTGGCCCAGCAGAACCGCGACATCGAGGTCAAGAACATCGAGATCGAGCAGGCCCGCCAGGAGCTGGAGGAACGGGCCGGGCAGCTGACGGTCGCGTCGCAGTACAAGAACGAGTTCATGGCGAACATGTCGCACGAGCTGCGCACGCCGCTCAACAGCGCGCTGATCCTGGCGAAACTGCTGTCGGAGAACCCGGAGGGCAACCTCACGGAGAAGCAGATCCAGTTCGCGAAGACGATCTGGGCGGCGGGCAGCGATCTGCAGCAGCTGATCAACGACATCCTCGACCTGGCGAAGGTCGAGGCCGGGAAGCTGGACCTGCAGATGTCGGACGTGACGCTGCCGGAGCTGGTCAACTACGTCGAATCCCTGTGCCGCCCGCTGACCGCGGACAAGGGCCTGGAGTTCGCGGTCCTGATCGACCCGCCGGTGCCGGGCAGCGTGCACACCGACGAGCACCGCCTGCAGCAGGTGCTGCGGAACCTCCTGTCGAACGCCGCGAAGTTCACCGACGAGGGCGGCGTGCGCCTGCACATCCGGATGGCCGACCCGGAGGAGGTCGAACAGGAGTCCCTGCGCTCGGCGGCCGGCATCATCGCGTTCGCGGTCGAGGACACCGGCATCGGCATTCCGGAGGAGAAGCTGGAGGTCATCTTCGACGCCTTCCGCCAGGCGGACGGCACGACCAGCCGCAAGTACGGCGGAACGGGCCTGGGCCTGTCGATCAGCCAGCAGCTCACGGAGCTGCTGGGCGGCGAACTGCGGGTCAGCAGCGTCCCCGGCAAGGGCAGCACCTTCACGCTGTACCTGCCGGTCGGCGCCGCGAACCTGATCGCCCCGACGACCCCGGTGCGTCCCACGCCGAAGCTGCCGGTCCTGCCGAGCACCATCACCGTGGCCGAGCCGAACAGCGCCCCGAAACGCTTCAACGGCGAAAAGGTCCTCATCGTCGACGACGACCTGCGCAACGTCTTCGCCCTCGCCGCGGTCCTCGAGCAGGCAGGCCTGGAAGTCATCTACGCCGACACCGGCGTGGCCGGAATCCGGGCCCTGGAACGCCACGAGGACACGGCGCTGGTCCTGATGGACGTGATGATGCCCGAACTGGACGGCAACGCGACCATCGCAGCCATCCGAGCCGAAGCGGCCCACGAGGACCTGCCGGTGATCGCCGTCACAGCGAAAGCGACGGAGGAAGACCGCGAACGCACCCTGGCGTCGGGAGCGGACGACTACATCACGAAGCCGGTCGACACGGATCTCCTGCTGGACGTGATCGCCGCCCGCCTGGAGGCGGACGCGGCGTCGTCCTCGGAGAGGGAAAACTTGGAGCGGGTGACGGGAATCGAACCCGCGTAGCTAGTTTGGAAGACTAGGGCTCTACCATTGAGCTACACCCGCAGTGCCCTCGGTGACCCGGGAGCGAAGCCAGTTTAGCGTGCCCGCTAGGGTGGGTCGCACACCCCCCGGGTACTCCGGCTTCCAGGCTTCCGGACCTCGGGGTTTCGGGGGTGCCGGGATGTGGCGCAGCTTGGTAGCGCATCCGCTTTGGGAGCGGAGGGTCGCAGGTTCAAATCCTGTCATCCCGACTCTGAGGGGCTGGACCTGCGGGTTCAGCCCTTTTTTGGTGCCGTGGGGCGCGGGGTGGGAGCTAGCACAGCGCTCAGTGACACTCCTATTCGAGGATTTTCACATGCGCACCCGAGCTCTGAAGCCCGCTCCGCCGGCCTGGCAGGCGCTGATCGACGAGTGGGCTATGTCACTCGAGGCAGAGAACAAGAGTGCCCGGACGATCCGGGCTACTGCGACTCCGTGCGCTTCTTCCACATCTGGCTCGCGGACCCGGTCGCGCCGGAAGCTGATGACCCCGACGCGTGGCTCGCCTCCGTTCCGCCGGAACCGGCCGAGCCCGCAGACTGCGAACCGAACCACGTCAAACGGTGGATCGCCTACCGCATCGCCACGACCAGTCCGGGCAATGCGAACAACAATTACCGGGCACTGAGTGCGTGGTTCAATTGGCTCCTGGCCGAGGAAGAGATCGAGCACCACCCGATGGCTCGTATGAAACCACCGCACATTCCGGACCAGCCGATCCCCATCACTCCGGTGGAATTCATCAAGCAGGTGCTCCGGAACTGCCAAGGCCGCGACTTCCACAGCCGCAGGGACGAAGCGATCATCCGACTGATCTGGGACACCGGCGGCCGCCTCTCCGAAATCGCCAACATCGACATGGAACGCGACCTCGATCTGACCCCGTCGCGTCGTCAATGTCCTCGGCAAAGGCGGGAAATGGCGCGCACTCCCCTTTAGCGCCGCTACTGGCAAATCCCTCGGCCGTTACCTCCGCGTCCGTGCTCGCCACCCCTACGCCGACACGACCACCAGACTGTGGCTCAGCGACCACCGCCGCAGCACGCCCCTCTCGCCGAACGGCATCAAGATCATGCTCCGCCGCCGCGGCAACGACGCCGATGCGCGCAGCGTCCTCGGCCGCAATCTCCACACACACCCCCTCCGACACTTCCAGTCGCACACCTTCCTCAAATCCGGCGTCAGCGAAGGCGACCTGATGCTCCTCAACGGCTGAGCCACCCCGCAGATGGCCCGGAAGTACGGGGCCAGCGCTGCCACCGGACGAGCCCACGAGGCCGCCAGGAAAATTCGCGTTGGAGATGCACTGTGAATCAGTGGCTGTGACCGCGCACATCGCGCCGCTCTTTGCGATGCCGGGCCTGCCCGACGAGTTGACGGACTCGTTCTTCTCGATCACTCGTTCTGTGTTGTAGAACTTCGGGAGGGCAGTGCCGACCTCTTGGTCCTGCCGCTGCTTGTGCTCAGGCGGCCGAGCCATGTTCGCTGCCTGCCTTGATGTCTGTCAGCGCAGATTTGCCGGCTCGTGCTACGAGGGCGATGCGGACTTTGCCGACGCGTGGCCGACGATCCGCGGGGCGAGGTGGGCAGCGTCGTGGCCGACGTAGCCGATGAGCGCCGAGCCGGCGGTTCGTTGCCAGGGCTGCCCGAGGACGTACAAGCCGGGTGTGGGTGTGATGCCTTCGCGGTGGCGGAGTACTGATTCGTCGAGCGCGCCGGGGATGTCGACCCACGAGTGGTCCCGGCGGAATCCTGTCGCCCAGACGACCGCTTCGACGTCGGTGCGCGTTTCGTCGGCGAACACCGCAGTGCTGTCCAGGGCGTTCGTGAGTCTGGGTGCGAAGCTGATTCCGAGGCGGCGCAGGTCGCGGAGCGAGTGGCCGATCACGGTGCCTTCGCCGCGGCGCATCCAGCGACCTCGCCGGGAGTCCGCAGGTGCGGTGATCAGCCCGGCGCGGGTCTGCCACCAGAAGATGTCACGGCGCAGGATGCGTTGCGGGACATGGACATTGCGGGTTCCGGTCGAGAGCGTCACCGCGGCGACGTCCGGGTCGGCGGCGAGTTCGGCGGCGATCTGCACGCCGGAGTTGCCCGCGCCGACCACCAGGACCCGGCGGCCGCGGAACGGGTCCGGGTCCCGGTAAGCGCTGCTGTGCTGTTGCAGGATTTCGGGTGCGAATGCTTCCGAGAAGGCCGGGACGGCCGGTTGCTGGAACGGCCCGGTCGCGACGACCACCTGCCATGCCCACACCGGTCCGCGGCTCGTGGTGAGGTGGTAGCCGTCGTCGTGCCGTTCGAGTGCGGTGACGGCGGTCGACGTCTTGACAGGCAGGTCGAAGGTGCTGGCATAGGTCGCGAGGTAGTCGGCGACCTGGTCTTTCCCGGGGTAGGCATCAGGCGGGCCGGGGAACGTGAGGCCGGGCAGAGCGGCGTATCGCGCCGGTGTGAACAGGCGCAGGGAGGTCCAGCGGTTGCGCCAGACGTGGCCGACGTCCGGGCCCGCGTCGAGGACCACGAAATTCAGTCCTGTGTCGGCGAGTTCGTGTCCCAGAGCCAATCCGGGCTGGCCGCCGCCCACGATGGCGACGTCGTAGCCGGTCATGTCGCCGACGGGGCGACGGCACCCAGGATGAGGTCGGCGACGCGGACGAAAGCGGCCATGTCGTCAGGCGGCACGTCGCAGAGGACTGCCCGGGCACCGCTACGCCGGCTGTCGTTGATCCACTGTGCGGTGGCGGAGCCTTTGGGGGTCAAGGAAACCGCGACGGCGCGTCGGTCGTGAGGATGGGGCAGCCGCCGCACCAGGCCGGCGTCCTGCAACTGGTCGACGAGGCTGGTGACGTGGCGAGGCGTGCATCGCAACGCATCGGCGAGCGCGCGCTGCATCAGCTCGCCGTCGCGGGCCAGCACGTAGATCACCTCCGCGCGGCTGGGGGTGAGGCCTCGCTCAGCCAATGCCCCCTGCATCGTCTCGGCCAGCCGGGCGGCCAGCTCGAAAGCCTTGTCGAACGCCTCCTCCGGACTGCCGGTCATCTCACCCCTCCTCCTTTTAGTGTCCAAAGTACATAGTGACGTGAGTTCAGTAAATGTGCTGCCCGACTGTCGGCAGCGCTGGGCCCGACTCCTGTCGCAGCGGTCACAGTCGGCCTGTCGCCGCTGGTCACAGGCCACACGCGCGGGTGTCACGACGGAAGTTCGGACGCGCTTGCGGGCCGGAAGTGTGACACTATTGGCATAGATCCAGAAAGCTTTGGAGAAGCAGAACGGGACGGTGCCCCATGTCGGAGAACCCTGGGCCGCAAGAGGTGTTGTTCGAGCAGTTCGCCCGTGTCGGCAAGGCGCTCGGCAGCCCGAAGCGGCTGGAGCTGCTGGACGTGCTGGCTCAGGGGGAACGCAGCGTGGAGGTGCTGGCGCGACGCACCGGACTGAAGCTGACGACCGCGTCCGCGCATCTGCAGGCGCTCCGGCAGGGCGGGCTGGTGCGGACCCGCAAGGACGGCACCCGGGTGTTCTACCGGCTCGCCGGGGACGAGGTCGCCCGGCTGTGCCTGAGCCTGCACGAAGTCGCTAAGGCGCACCTGGCCGAGACCCGGCAGGCCGCCAACGAGCTTCTGGGAGAAGATGAGGTCGAGGAACTCGGCCGCGACGCCCTGATGGACCGGATCGAAGCCGGTGACGCGCTCGTGCTGGACGTGCGCCCGGAGAACGAGTTCGAGGCCGGGCACATCGCCGGTGCGGTGTCGGTGCCCTTGGACGAACTGGAAGACCGGCTCTCGGAGCTGCCCGCGGATCAGGAGGTCGTGGCCTACTGCCGGGGCGAGTTCTGCGTGCTGTCCTATAAGGCGGTGCGGTTGTTGCGGGCGCGCGGGCGCAAGGCCCGCCGGATGTCGGGCGGGATGCTCGAATGGCGTTCGGAAGGGCGGGCGATCGCCGCGTAGACGCCGGGCCGGCGGGCCTTGTACGGGCAGGGTTTCGATTACATGAAGTTGCGGGTGTGCAAAGAGGACAGGTCCGCGGCTTCGTCGGCGGGGAAGCCGAGATGGACCAGCCGCCGCTGCCGGCCGTCGTCCATTTCGGACTGCAGTTTCATGACCTTGTCGTAGCCGCGGGCGATCGCCTCCGGCGTCCACTGCCCGGCGGCCATGACGACGAGCGAGTCGAAAACGTCCTGGTTGAGCCCGGACGTGTCGACCAGTGCGTCGTAGCGGCGTTCGACCGCGGACCGCAGCCGCCCCCGCAGGGCCGGGTCGATCTGGGACTGGTGCTGCAGGTGGGCAACCCCGAAAGCGACGTGCCGGGCCTCGTCGCGGCGGGCGAGGCGGGTGACCTGCCGGGTCACCGGGTCCGGGGCGTGTTTGTCCAGGAACTCGAGCAGGTTCAGGAAGCTGCCCTCGCCGAGGACCGACAGCAGGAACGAGGCGAGGGAGAATTCGGCTTCGGTCAGCAGCGTGGCCAGTGATTCCCGGCCGCTGGCCGAGGACGTGCCCATCTCGCCGCCGCGCAGGAGCGCGCGGCGGGTGAAGACTTCCATGTGGCGGGCTTCGTCGGCCGCTTGCACGGCGAGCAGCTGGAGCACTTCCCGGAAGTGGGGGTGGATCCGGCCCAGCAGCCGCGCGGGGATGACCAAGGCTGCCTGCTCGTTCTCGATGAGGTAGGTCATCACCTGGACGACCGCTTGTTCCACCTCGGGCGCGAGCGTGAATTCCGCTTTCCAGTCCACTTCGGTGTCGGGGTTCCATTGGGCTGAGGCAGCGTGCGCGTAGAGCGAGGGCGCGATCTCGGCCCACACCAGGTCGCGGTGGGTGATGTCGAACGGCGGTGTCGGGCCGCCTTGCTCGATCAGCGCGCCGCGCGCGGCCAGGCCCCAGTCCGGAGCCGGGTCGCTGACGATCCCGCTGGGATGCGGCCCGCCGGCCCGCTGGGCGCCGGCCCACCGGTCGAGATCGGCGCGGCCCCGGATCACCCAGGCTCGGACGCCGAAGTCGGTGTCGAGGGCCGGGCGGACGCCGTGCCCGTTCTGGCGGCACCAGGTTTCCAGGTGCACGACCAGCGCGGGGTCGCCGCCGGTGACGCCCAGTTCGTCGCCGGGCCGCAGCCCGCGCAACGCCTGCTGCACGAGCAGGTGGGCGCCCCGCTCGAAGCTGAGCGTCTCCAGGTCGAGAATGCCGGGCGGCGCGGTCGTCATGGCCGGTACTCCCGGGCGGTGACCCGGCCTTCGGCATCGTAGAAGGCCTGTTCCTCCACGGCGGCGTCGAGCAGGGCGTACCCGCTGCTGCGGCCTTCGTGCCATGCGGTGAGCCCCTCCAGATCGAACAGGGGCCGGACCTCGGGGTCGGTGTACGACATCGACAGCAGCAGCTGGCCGAGCTTGCGGACCTCGTCTTGGGGCGCGTCGTCGACGACGCTGAGGTTGCAGTGGTCGTAGGCGGGGGTCTGGGCGAGCACGCGGGTGCTTCCGGCCGGGAGCGTGCCTTCCTTGCCGAAAAGCAGGTGGTTCATGTCGATGATCGCGGCCGCCTCGATCTCGCCGGCCAGCAGCGCTCGCGCGGCGTCGCGTTCGCCGCCGATGTGGTCGCCGTGCAGGCCGACGCCCACGTCGAACCGGCGGACCGTGAGGTTCTCGCCCGGGACGAGGCCCGCCTCCCTCAGGAACGAGCACGGGATCAGCGTGGCCTGCGGCGAGTCGACGGCACCGACCCCGACAGTGACGCCTTCCAGGTCGGCGACCTTCTCGTAGGGCGAATCGGCGCGGACGATGATGACCGACGTCAGGTTCCGGTCGGTGTCGCGCATGACCAGCGGCGTGAGCCGCCTTCCGTTGGCGCTGGCCAGGCGTTGCGCGCGCAGCCAGGCCAGCGGCGAGTTCCAGGCGGCGTGGATCTTCCCGGCCGCGAGGTCCTCGACCTGGCGTTCGTAATGGGAGTACAGCACAAAATCGAACGAGAGCCCGCGGTTTTGCAACCAGGACCGGAACCCGTTCCAGATCGTGACGACTTTCGGGTCGTAGGCGACTGCGCCCATCAGCAGAGTCATGACATCCCCTCCGTAGTCAGAACAGCGGCAGGCCGAGGCTGGCCCGGCCGACGAAATCGCGCAGTGCTTCCGTGGTCGGCGCCATCACCCTGGCCGCCAGCGAGTCGCGGAAGTGCCGTTCGACGCCCAGTTCCTTGCGGAACGCGGAGCCGCCGCACAGCCGCATCACGCCGTCGGCGACCTCCGAGGCGCCCTCCGCGGCGACGGCTTTCACCTGCAGCACCCGCAATGTCGCGTCGTCGCGTCCTTCGGCCAGCGCGGCGAGCGTGTCGCGCAGGAAGGCGCGGACCTCGTCGGTCCGGGTCAGCAACCGCGCGAACCGTTCGCGGTGCTGCGGCTGCTCGGCCAACGTCTGGTCGAGGTGGGCGAGGCGGGTTCCGGTCAGGTGAGCCGACGCCTTCGCGATCAGCGACTGCATCAGGCCCAGGGAGAAGGCCGCGTTCAAGACCAGGAAATGCGGAAGAGCCGACTGCAGCGCGAGGTCCAGGCCCGCGCCGTCGCTGCCGAGCATCGCCGAGGAAGGCACCTCCACCGCCTGGCCGGCGACGGGGTTGGAGGCGTTGCCGCGCAAGCCCAGCCCGTCGAACTTCCCCCGCACCGTCAGTCCCTTGGCGTCGCTGGAGACCAGCCACAGCGTCATCGGTCCCTCGGCCGCCACCGGGCGGCTCGACCACACGTAGCTGTCCGCCTCCCCGGCCGCGGTCACCCAGCTTTTCTGCGCGTCGAGAACGACCCGGTCGCCGTCGTTCGCGGTCGCCGACCCTTGCGGGGCCCAGAAATGGCTGCGGGAACCCGTTTCGGAGAACGCGAGAGTGCTCAGGTGGCGTCCTTCGCCGATGGCCCGGCGGGTGTCGCGGTCGCCGTGGGCTTCGATCAGCGCGGTGGCGGCGTAGTGCATCAAGGTGACCATCGCCGTCGACCCGCACGCGCCCGCCAGTTTCTCGATCACGTGCGCGGCGTCCGCGAGGGAACCTCCGGCTCCGCCGACGTCGCTCGCGCTGATCAGCCCGAGCAGTCCGGCCTTCCCGAGGGCGTTCACGCCGTCGCGGGGGAATTCGCCGGACCGGTCGACCCGGTCCGCTTGCGGGGCAACGGTTTGCTCGACCACGGAGGCAACAGCGGTCGCATGGTCAAAAGACATCAGGCTTCCTCCCCATCACGCCCTCGGACCGCAACGGCCTGCCGCGTGGCGCCCCCCGGAGAGCGTCCGACCCGCCCCAGCCCTCAACGCTTCAATACTCCATGGTTATTTGGACAAAGGCCACGGTAGCGAGTTCCGACCCAGCATGTCCAGAGCCAGTTGGACGGTAAGTAATCGATTTTGCGTGCAGTGTCACGGGGCGAGCGCGTCGGCACGCGGGCGGGGCGGCGCGACCCGGTCGAGTTCGATGCGCAGTCGCCGTTTGCCTGTGCCGCGGGACTGATTGGCGGTGACGCGCAGCGCGGCGACCTCGCGAGTGCTGGCGACATGAGTGCCGCCGTCGGCTTGCCGGTCCAGGCCAGCGATCTCCACGACACGGATTCTGTCGAGTCCGGCGGGGACACGGTTGGTTTTCGTGCGGATCAAGTCGGGTCGGCTGAGGAATTCCTCCGGTGGCAGAAAGGACACGCTCACCGGCCGGGCCGCGGCGATCTCGCGGCGCAGAGCCTCTTCGAGCCGGTCGCCGAAGGACTCGCCCGAGACGGTCTCGTCGGCGGCGGCCAGTTCGAAGTCGACTCGTCCGCACAGCGGCTGCATGCTGCGGCTGAGGATGACGCCGCCGTAGTCGCGTCCCACCACGCCCGCGAGCAGATGCAGGCTGGTGTGCGTGCGCATCAGCGCGTAGCGGCGGTCCCAGTCGAGAACGCAGCGCACCTGTTCGCCCTCGCCGGGCTGCGGGCCGTCGAGCAAGACGGCTATCCCGTCGTCGTCGCGCCGGAAGCCGGTCACCTCGGCGGTTCCGGCCTGTCCGGTCACCGCGCCGGTGTCGGCGGGCTGCCCCCCGGCGCCGGGGAAGAAGGCCATGCGGTCGAGGCGGACGCCGCCGTCGGTGCGCTCCAGCACGCGGGCGGTGAACTCCGCCAGATACGGCTCGGTCTGGTACAGCAGCGTCGTCACGAGGCGGCCCGCCGTCCCGCGCGCGACGCGGGTACCGACCAGCCGTCCGGCACCAGCAGCGGACCGTCCGGGAGCGGACGGCGGGCCATCGGCGCGGACCAGTCGCCGATAGCGGGACGGCCGCAAGCAGACCAGGCGGAGCACAGATCCGCCAGGTCGTCGGCCAGCGCGGCGGCGTTGGGGCCGGTCGCGTGCACCGCGCCGCCGCGTTGGACGACCGCCGCCCCGGCGGCGTCCTCGGCCAAGAGCGCAGCCGTTCCGTCGGCGGGATCGAGCCCGGCGAAATGTGCCTGTGTCATCCGGGTGCTGCGCGAGGCGAGGAAGAACCACAAGTCGCCGTAGTCGTCACCGGTCATCCGCGGCAGGACCTGCTTGCTCACGATCGGCTCGGGGAACGGGCCCTGGGCGAAGCGGGCCGGGTGCGCTCCGGGGAACGGCTGGTACAGCGCCCCGCCCGCGAGCATGAAGTCGGTCCAGGGCCCGACGCCCGTCGCGCGCAATCGTCCGCGTTCACGACGGAATCGCACGAGCGGGTGCGCGCCGCCGTGCGCGAAAGGAGCCAGGACGAACCCGCCTGGGGCGAGTTGCTCGCCCCAGGACGGAGGAACGCCGCGGATGCCGCAGCTGGCAAGGATGCGGTCGTAGGGGCCGCGCGCGGGATGCCCGTCGTAGCCGTCGCCCACTACTGTCACGACACCGTCGACGCCGCACCGCCGCAGCGCCTCCTCGGCATCGGCGATCACGTCCGGCTGCACGTCGAGCGAGACCACCTCGGCTCCGGTGACGGCCTGGATCAGGGCGGCGTTGTAGCCGATCCCGGCACCGATCTCCAGCACTCGCGTTCCCGGCGACAACTCCAGCGCGCCGAGGATCCGCGCCAGCAGGGACGGCCGCGTGGTCGCGCTGACCAGCTGCCCGCTGTCCTCGTTGATCTTGAACGCCAACGGGTTGTCTCCGTAGACCACGTCGAGGATTTCCTCCGGAACCGGGCCCTCGGACGGCATCTCGTGCCACTGCTGGTGCCGGAACCGGGCCAGGAAGAGGTGGCGGGGAACGGTTGCGAACGCGCGCTCGACTGCGTCGTCCCCGATCGCCCCGGCCCGGCGCAGCATCCGCGCGTAGTCCGCGAGCCGGTCGGCCGGTCCTCGCGCGAGTCGGTGCGGGGCCGCCGCGGCCGCAGCTGGTCGATCATCCATCCGTCCAGTCAAACCGACAATCCCGCAACAATCCAGAGATGTCTGGAATATTGCGAGAGAATCGGGGGCACGGGCCGAAGGCTGGCCGCAGGGAGCAGCGTGCGTGCCCGCCCGGGCCCTCCGGGGCTCGATCTGGGCGATGTTCACCAGGCTGTTGCCATGATTCATGGAATTATGGTTTATCTCGTGCGGGACCCGTCGCGGGCTTCCGCTCCTGCCGGAACCCGCCGAACCTCGAGGAGCCGTGGTGGTCACAGTGGTCGATGTCCGTGCCGTGCAGCGCCGGACCATCCGGGTCCTGATCGGGGCGCAGATGGTCTTCGCCGTCGTGATGGCGATGGCCTCGCCAGTCGCGGCGCTCCTCGCGCAGCAGATCACCGGGTCGGCCGGACTGGCCGGGCTCGCCCAGGCGGCCACCGTCGCCGGAGGCATGCTGGCCTCGGTCCCGCTCGCCGAGTTCACCGCCCGCAGGGGCCGGAGGCTCGGGGTGGCCGCGGGGTATCTCGTCGGCGCCGTCGGGGCCGCGGCCGTGGTGCTGGGCGGGGTCGCCGCCAGCTATCCGCTCCTGTTCGCCGGGTCGCTGCTGACGGGCACCGCGGTGGCGGCCGGGCTGCAGGCGAGGTTCGCCGCGACGGACCTGGTCGAGCCGGAACGGCGCGGGCGGGCGATCGGGACCGTGGTGTGGGCCTCCACGATCGGGGGCGTGGCGGGCCCGTCCCTGGCCGGGCCGTCGGACTCGGCTTCGGCGGTGCTGGGCCTCCCGCAGTTCACCGGCCCGTTCCTGGTGATCGGGGCGGGACTGGTGCTGACCGCGGCCGCGACGTTCGTGTGGCTGCGGCCCGATCCCCTGCTGCTGGCCCGTTCCCTGCGCGGGGAAACGCACGGCCCCCGGGGGCAGGGCGTCCTGCGGACCGCTCGCGCACTGGCGGGCAACCCCGCCGCCCGGCGGAGCCTGGTCGCGATCGCCGTCGTGCACGCGGTCATGGTGTCGGTGATGAACATGGCGTCGCTGCATCTGCACCACGGCGGCAGCACCCTGCGCGTCGTCGGGTTCGCGATCAGCGTCCACCTGGCGGGGATGTTCCTGCTGGCCCCGGTGTTCGGCTGGCTGTCCGACCGGTTCGGCGGCCGCCGGGTGCTCGCCCTCGGGCTGCTGCTCCTGCTCGCCTCCGCCGCGGTGCTGCAGAGCACGAGCGGGCACGACACCGGCCTGGTGATGGCCGGCCTGCTGCTGCTGGGCCTGGGCTGGTCGGCGGGCTTCGTCGCGGGTTCGAGCCTGCTGACCGCGTCGGTCGAAGAGGAACTGCGCCCCCGGGCGCAGGGCTTTTCCGACCTGCTCATGCAGGCGGCCGCGGCGGCCGGCGGCCTGCTCGCCGGCAGCGTCGTCGAATTCTGGGGCTATCCATGGCTGGCGCGCATCTCCGCCGTCCCGGTCGCCCTCGTCGCGATCTGGCACCTCCTCGCCGGGCGGCACGCCGCCCGGACCGCGTGACCCGGCCGGTCGTCTTCCCTTCGACCCGAACCCCTGCTACGTTCCCTATATCTAATCCTCCATAAAACTTTGGAGAATAGTATGGTGGCTGCGTCCGAACGCGTGAGACTGACCGAGCTGTCCACGGGGGCCGGGTGTGCGTGCAAACTGCCCCTGGAGAAGCTCGACGACCTGTTCTCGTCGTTCCGCGAGGGCCTGGCACCGGCATCGGACGATCTGCTCGTCGGGGCGCTCGACGGCGACGACGCGGCGGTCCTGCGGCTGGACGCGGAGCGGGCGCTGGTGCTGACCACCGACTTCTTCACGCCGATCGTGGACGACCCCTACGACTGGGGCCGCGTGGCGGCGGCCAACGCGCTGTCGGACGTCTACGCCATGGGCGGGCGCCCGCTGATCGCGGTCAACCTCACCGCGTGGCCCGGCGAGGTACTCCCGATGACGCTGTTGAACGACGTGCTCCGCGGCGGCGCCGATCTCGCCGCGACCGCGCAATGCCAAGTCGTCGGCGGGCATACCATCGACGACGCGGTGCCCAAGTACGGCATGGCAGTGCTGGGCATCGCCCACCCCGAACGGCTGCTGGCGATCGACCGCCTGCGCCCCGGCGACCATCTGGTGCTGACCAAGCCGCTCGGCACCGGGGTGATCACCACGGCGTTGAAGAACGCCGCAGCCGACGACGCGGTCGTGCGCGGGGCCGTGGACTCAATGACCACGCTCAACGCCGCGGCCAGCGACGTCGCCCTCGCGGCCGGGGTCCGCGCCGCCACCGACATCACCGGCTTCGGACTGGCCGGGCACCTGCACCGGATGTTGCGCGCGAGCGGCGCCGCCGCCGAACTCGACGCAGCGAGCGTGCCACTGCTGCCGGGCGCGCTCGAACTGGCCGCCCGGTTCGTTCCCGGCGGCACCCGGGCGAACATGGCCTACCTCGCCCCGACGGTCGACGTCGACAGCGACGTGCCCCACGACCTCGCGGTGCTGCTGCACGACGCGCAGACCTCCGGCGGCCTGCTGCTGGCCGTCCCCGACGACCCGGCCAAGCTGATCGCGGCGCTAGCCGCGCGCGGGATCGACGCTCCGGTGATCGGCAAAGTCGTCGAGGGACAGCCCGGCCGGGTGCGCATCCGCGGCGGTGCCGCGACACGATGACCGGCCTCCGTTCGTCCCGACTGCTCGGTTCCGCGCTGCTGGCCGCGGCCTTGCTGACGTCCTCCGGGTGCGGCACCGCCCGCGCTCCGGGTCCCGCAGGCGTGCCCGACCCGCTGCGGATCGGGCTGAGCCCCAGCATCCTGCCCGCGCTGCAGCGCGAGACCTACCAGCCGCTCGCCCAGTATCTGCATCAGCGGCTCGGCGTCGAGGTGGTCTTCTCCGCTCCCGTCGACGAACCCGCGGCGTTGCGGGCGCTGCGCGACGACGCGGTCGACGTGGCCCGCCTCGACGCGCTGACCTACGCCGGAACCGATCCTCAGGATTCGCTAGCGCCGCTGGTCACCGAAGTCGACGCCGAGACCGGAAACCCGCGGTACCTCTCCGCGCTCGTCGTCCGGCACGGCAGCGGTGTGCGCAGCGTCGCCGACGTCGTCCGCGCCGGAGCCCGGATCGCTCTGGGCGGCCCGCACTCGGCGGCCGGCGACCTGTACCCCCGCGCCATGCTCCGCGACGCCGGCGCGGCGTGCCCCGGTCCGCCGCCACAGCAGTGCGTCGCCGCGGCGGCAACGCTCGTGACTGGCACCGGCTACAACACCGCGCGCGCTGTGCTGGACGGCACGGCCGGCGCGGGCGGGCTGGCGTTGCGGACCCTGCACCGGCTCGAACGCGACCGCGCCGTCCCCGCCGGAGCATTCGACGTGCTCCGCACCCACCTCGTGCCGGGCAGTCCGTGGGTCGCTCGCCGCGGGCTCGGCGCCGCCGCTCAGAACGCGATCGCCGCCGCGTTCGAGTCGATCTCGGCCCCCAGCCTGCTGAACCTTCTGCAGGCGCACGGCTACGTCCCGGCTCACCCAGCGGACTACCGGGAGCTGCGCGCCGACGCCGAGCGCCTCGGAACCGGGGAGGCCACGCCATGACCGCACCCGACCCGCGCCGCGCACTGCCCAAAGTGGACACGCTGCTCACTCATCCGCTGCTGGCCCCGTATCGGGACGAGTGGGGCAGGGCACCGCTCGCGGGCGCCGCGCGGCACGTGCTCGACGCCTGCCGCACCGCGATCGGCCGCGGGGAACCGGCACCCAACGCCGATCTGCTGGCCCAGCGCGTCGTCGAGCACCTCGACCTCACCGGCGCGCGCCGGGTGCGTGCCGTCATCAACGCCACCGGCGTGGTGCTGCACACCAACCTCGGCCGGTCTCCGCTTTCCTCCGCGGCGCGCGAAGCCGTGCTCGCCGCCTCCGGATACTCCACTGTGGAATTCGATCTCGCGACCGGTGGGCGCGGCAAACGCGGCCAAGCCGCCCACGCGATGCTGCGCACGCTGACCGGCGCTCCCGGCGCGCTGATCGTCAACAACGCCGCGGCGGCGCTGCTGCTGAGCCTCGGCGCACTCGCCCGCGGGAAGGAAGTCGTCGTCTCCCGCGGGGAACTCATCGAGATCGGCGGGGAATTCCGGATACCGTCCATCATGGAGGCAGCCGGCGTCACCCTCGTCGAAGTCGGCACCACCAACCGCACTCATCTGCGCGACTACGCCGAGGCGATCACCGATCGCACCGCGCTGCTGCTGCTGGTGCATCCGTCCAATTACCGCATCGAGGGATTCACCGCCTCGCCTTCGCTGCCGGAACTGGCGGCACTCGCCCGCCAGCACCGGATCCCGCTACTGCACGACATCGGCTCCGGCCTGCTGCGCGGAACGCTGGGCGAGGAACCCACCGTCGACGACAGCCTCCGCGACGGCGCGGATCTCGTCGTCTTCTCCGGCGACAAGCTCTTCGGAGGCCCGCAGGCCGGCATGGTCGTCGGCGCCGAGGACCTCGTCGCCGGGCTCGCCCGCCATCCGATCGCCCGCGCCGTCCGCATCGACAAGCTCACCCTCGCCGCGCTCGAAGCCACCCTCCTTGCGCACCTGTCCGGCAGGCGGGACCAGGAACTTCCCGTCTGGCGCTCGCTGCGCATGGGCTGGGACGATCTCCACCCGCGAGCGCAGCGACTCGCCGCCCGCCTCGGACCAGGCGCCGAGGTTCGGGAGGGGGCCAGCACCCCGGGCGGCGGCAGCCTCCCCGGCCAGACGATCCGGAGCCCGCTCGTGCATTTGACTCCCCGAAGCGACAGCGAAGCGGCGACGATGGCCCGGCTGCGCCACGGTGATCCCCCGGTTATCGCGCGTACCGAAAAAGGCCGTCTCGTCATCGACCTGCGCACCGTCGACGAAGACGACGACGACACGCTCGCCGCCGCACTGCTGCGCGCGCTGCAGACTCCGCCCGCGCTCGGCAACGGCTCCGGACCGGCGACCACCGCATCGACAGAAAGCGAGGACCGAACCCAGCACGCGACCTCGTGAGATCGCACAGGGAGGTGAGGAGTCCTGGTGGACTCTCCGCGGCCACGCCGCGGAAGGCGCTCTGCGCCTGGCGGGTTCGATTCCCGGCCACCTCCGCCACTCTCCCGATGGCGCCGAATCCGGAGAATTCTCAGTCATGCGCTGCGGAAATAACCCCTCAGAACACCACGCGGAGATTCTTTTCCAGCAGTCGCGCACAGTGCGCTACTCCTTTGCGGGCAACCCTGTTCGGGCACTCTTCTCGCGCCTGCCCACCGCTGCTAACGTCCACTACTACCGAAATCCAGTTATTTATGGATAAATCGCAGGCGGCGGGGGCCGTCGCGCGAACCGTGGTGTCGCGAGGAGAAGTCCCATGAGCACACGGACCGACCCGACGTTCTACCGCACGGCGAGCCACGCCATGTCCGGCCCGCCTGAACGGCATGGCTACGTGGTCACGCTCGACCCCAGCGGAAACCGGCCGGACGCGTTGAGCGTGCTGGACCTCGACCCGGAGTCGGCGACCTACGGGCAGCTCACCGGACGGCTCGACATGCCGAACGTCGGGGACGAACTGCATCACTTCGGGTGGAACGCCTGCAGTGCGCACCTGTGCCCCGGTTCGCCGCACCATGACGTCGAGCGCCGATACCTGCTCGTGCCCGGCCTGCGCTCGTCGCGGATCCACGTGGTCGACACGAAGCCCGACCCGCATCGGCCGCGCCTGGCGAAAGTGATCGAACCGGACGCCGTCGCAGCGGGCTCTGGCTACAGCAGGCCGCACACCTTCCACTGCGGTCCCGACGGAATCTACGTCAGCGCCCTGGGTTCGCCCGACGGCTCCGGCCCCGGCGGCCTCTTCCGGCTCGACCACGAGACGTTCGACGTCCAGGGGCAATGGGAGACCGACCGGGGCCCGCAGTACCTCGCTTACGACTTCTGGTGGCACCTCGGGCACAACGTCCTGGTCAGCAGCGAATGGGGCACGCCGGAGATGGTCGAGAACGGTCTTGACCCACAACGGCTGCTCGCCCACGAATACGGCCACCGCATCCATCTGTGGGACCTGCGGACGGGACGGCACCTGCAGCAGCTCGACCTCGGAGCCGAGCACCAGATGGTGCTGGAGCTGCGCCCGGCGCACAATCCGTCGAAGACGTACGGATTCGTCAACGCTGTCGTGTCCACAAAGGACCTTTCGTCGTCGGTCTGGGCATGGCACCGCGACAACGGGAACTGGGCGATCCGCAAAGTGATCGAGATCCCCGCCGAACCGGCTGACGCGGACCGCCTGCCTCCGGCGCTGCAGCCGTTCGGCGCGGTCCCCCCTCTGGTCACGGACCTGGTGCTGAGCCTGGACGACCGCTATCTCTACGTCGCCTGCTGGGGCACCGGAGACCTGCGCCAGTACGACGTCGCCGATCCCTTCGCGCCGAAGCTGACCGGCACGATCAGACTCGGCGGCATCGTCTCGCGCGCCCCGCATCCCCGCGGCGGCGGCCCTCTCAACGGCGCGCCGCAGATGGTGGAACTCAGCCGGGACGGACGCCGCCTGTACTTCAGCAATTCGCTGTACTCGTCGTGGGACGACCAGTTCTATCCCGACGGCTTGCGCGGATGGATCGCCAAGGCCGACATCGCCGAGGACGGCCGCATGACCCTCGACGAGAACTTCTTCGTTCCCTTCGAAGGAGAACGCCCCCACCAGATCCGGCTGGAGGGCGGCGACTCGTCCTCCGATTCCTACTGCTACTCGTGAACGCGGCCCCGGCTCGTCCGCCTGCATCCTTTGTTCGCCGCAACGCAACGGAGCGTCTCGCATGGACACCATCATCATGGTCGGGATTTTCGGGTTATTCCTCGCCGCGACGAGAAAATGGTCACGGCCGAAACTGATCGGACTGTGGGCTGTCGCCGTCGTGGCCTGTCTGCTGCTGTTCTGGCATCACGCGACCTCGCCGCTCAACCTCAACTTCTGACCCGAGGGAGCCTCGCCATGACTGCGACAGCCACCGCGGCCGCGCCCACTCGCCCGGCAAACCGTCTCGGCTTCGTCCTGCTGCACATCTACGTCCTGGGCATCTGCGCGGTCCTGCTCGGCGGCTTCCTCGTCCAATTCGGACGCGGCGAATACCCGTGCCCGCTGTGCATCCTGCAACGGATGTTCATGATGCTGGCCGCACTCGGACCCGTGTTCGTCATCGCGCGCTCGCGCACCCAGGCCGTCACCACCCGCGAATTCGCCGCCGGGTACGGGATGAGCATCGTGGCCAGCGTGTGCGGAGCCGCGGTCTCGGCCCGCCACATCATGCTGCACATCAAGCCGCCGGACGCCGGATACGGCAGCACTGTCTGGGGCCTGCACCCCTACACCTGGGCCTTCATCACCTTCACCGTCGCGATCCTGGCCGCCGGCGGCAGTCTCGCGCTCGCGCGCGAACTCGAACCGTTGGACAGCCGCAGCACCGCCCTGTCCACGACCGTGCTGTGGATCTTCGGCGCGATCGTGCTCGCCAACCTGCTGGCGGTGTTCGCCCTCGAAGGACTGCACTGGTTCCTCCCCGGCGACCCCGTCCGCTACCAGCTGCTCTACGACCTCGGGATCGCCTCCTAGGCAAAAAGCGCGTCCGCGCAATCCGGGAACAGCCGCGTGGGAGCAACCGGGCAATTCGCCGCCCGGTTGCTCCCACATGCGGATTCGCCACCTGCGAATACCGCAGAAAATTTGATACGGCACAGCCTTACTGGAATCGCGACATGCCCCAAACGTAGGTACGGTCATTTATTTGCCGTGCGGGTTGCGGGGGCGGTGCACAGAGCGGCATACTGGCGAAAAACGAGCTGTCAGCTCACGTTTTGATCACTGGGGTCTTGGGGAACATCCCGCACTGGTCTCGCCCGGAATCGCGGGCGGTCGCATTGAGGGAATGGGGGGAGGTGAATCACGTGAAGGTCATCATCAAGCCGGTCGCCAAGCCGCAGCTGTCGAAGATCGCCGGTTCCACCCGTTGTGGCTGACCTCGCGGTCACTCGTGACCGGCCGCTGACGACCGGTCATCGCCGCTGCGGTGCGGGCATACCGCGCTCGCACCGCAGCCTTGCCGTCTCGCACTTTCCGGAGGCTCACCGTGACGTCCACACAGGACCTCGACTTCAAACCCAGGCTGCGGCACTGCACTTTCTTCCAGCCGGAGGAAGGCCCCGTCATCATGATCGTCGGGGAGCGGCACTTCGAGATCGAGCAGAAAGGCGCCGACTTCGACACCTTCCTCAACTTCAAGCGCTATCTCGACGGCCGCCACACGATCAAGGAAATCTCCGAAATCACCGGCATTTCGCCCGAGGATGCGATCGGGATTGTCAACGGATTCGCCGAGCAAGAGCTGATTCGTGTCGAAGACGAGTCGCTCGACAAGATTCCGGTTCCGGTCTTCCTCGACCAGATCGACCGCTCCACCGGGATGTGGAGCGAGCAGATCGGCTTCCACCGGTTCTGGTCGAGCCTGGAGAACCAGCGTTACCGCAAAGAGGTCTTCCTCGGGTTGATTCTGGAGACCTACCACTACATCAAATCCGCCAGCCGCCACATCTCCACCGCGATCGCGCACTGCACGGACCCGGCATGGGAACACCAGCTGTCGGAGTACCTGTCGGAGGAATACAACCACGCGTGGATGGCGCGCGACAGCCTGCTGCGCATGGGCCTGTCCCGGGACGAGGTCGAGAACGCCCATCCCGTCATCGGGACCTGGTCGCTGATCAACAACCTGTGCGAGATCGCCCGCGGCGACACCCTGGGCTACCTCGCCTGCACCAAACTGTTCGAAGCACGGGACTCCGAGACCCTGGACGGCGCGAACGACCTGCAACGGCTGGCCGTGGCCTACGGCTATCCCGAAGACTGCCTGGAACCGTTGGTGTCGCACGTAGCCGAGGACGTCAACGCCAACCACACCGGCTTGCTCGAGGAAGCCCTGGAAGGACGCGACTACGTTCCCGCCGCCCAGGCGCACCGCGCGGTGAACAACCTGCACGACCTGAAACACTCGTTCGACCAGTACTACTACGGCATCGCGCAGTACTACTCCGACATCTCCAACTACATCCCCCGCCTGAAGGTCGACTACTTCAGCCTGTGAACGATCGCCGCCGCCCGCGTCCCGGACCCCCGCTCCGGGACCCGGGGAAACCACCGCGCACCGGCATGGGCAGCAGCTTCTGGCGGCTGTTCGGCGCGTACGCGATCAACACCGTGGGCGACGAGTTCTACGCGCTCGCCCTGCCCTTGGTGCTGCTCGCATCCGGCTACCCAGGCGCGTCGGTCACGTTCCTGTTCGGCGTCCTGACCGCATCGACCGTCGCGGCCGGATTCGTGGTCGGCTACCTCGTCGACCGCTATCCGCCTCGCGGCATCCTGACCACCTCGTACCTCGCGTCCGCCGCGATCCTGTCCCTCGGCGTCGGCGCGGTGGCAGCGGGCGCAGACGGCTACGCGGTCGCGTTGGCCGGAGCAGCGGTCCTCGGAGTGTTCGCCGCGCTGTCGGCCGCCGCGGTCGACGCCGGCATCCCCCGCACCGTGGCGCGCGAAGGCCAGGCCGGCCGCGGCTACTCCCTGGTCGAATCCGCGCGCACGGCCGCTCTCATCTTCGGGCCCGCCTGCGCCGGGCTGGTCACCTTGATCTCCAACCTGCTCTGGGTGCTCAGCGCCAACGCGGGCTCGTTCCTGCTCGCCGCCGCGATCTCCCACACGCGCGACACCGCCGCGCGCCGCCGTCGCGCCCCCAGCGAGCCCGTGTTCGCGATGATCCGCGACGGCCTCCGCGCGGTGCTGCGCAACCGCGCCCTGGCCATCGGCATCGGACTCAGCTTGCTCGCCAACATCACTCTCGGAGCCGAGCAACCGCTGTTCCTGACCCGGTTCGTCCGCGACTTCGGAGTCTCCGGCGTGCTGACCTCCGCCGTGGTCATCGCCGCGGGCCTCAGCGCCATCGCCACCTCGCTCGCGCTGACCCACCTGGCACGACGGCTCACCGCCCGCACCGCGATGATCTGGTCGTGTGTCGCCAGCGCACTGGCCGCCGCGGGCATCGGACTGACCACCAACCCGCCGCTGGCCGCTGTCCTGTACTGCGTCCTGTGCGCCTCCACCATCAGCTACAACGTCTACTGGCGCACCTACCGGCAACAGGTCGTCCCTGCGGACCTGCTCGGCCGCGTCTCGGCCACCTGCCGAAGCCTGGCCTACAGCGGCATCGTCCTCGGCACCGCCCTCGTCGGCGCATTCCAGCAAGCCGGCGCCACCACCGGCCTCCTGTTCACCGTCGGCGGCCTCGCGTGCCTGACCGGCATGCTCATCGGAGCATTCCCGTCCCGGGCGCTGTTTTCCGCGAAACGACCCATCCGCGACAACCGCACCGAAAGTCCGCCGGCTCCAGGCGACCAGCGCCCAGAACAACCACGACACCACTGACCCGAGAGGCGATCCTCGACGAGCGCGCTGGCAGTTGCGATCCAGAGACCCCGCCGCTGGACCGTCGTACGCCGTCCCGGCGGCATGATCGACAGAAGTGGAGAGCCGTCATTGCGCGAGACCAGGCGTGCGGGGTGGGCATGCCGATCGTGACCGGTCTGCGGCTGTTGGCTCTGTTCGACTGTGCGCGCGACGCCGGCGAGCATCGCGACGGTGGCGATCCTGGTCACCGGTCCACCGGCTGCGCCGAGCCCGCCGTTTAGACGGGCCTCGGCGAAGCCGCGAGGGGCGCGGTAAGCGGCCGGGTTGCAGGCCGGCTCCGGGGACTCATGCCCAAGTGCTACGCCCGGCGTTCGTGGTCAACAGTGCGCCTGTGCCCCGAGATATGCGGCCACACGCCGGATCCGTGGCCCGTCGGCCTTCGCCACCGCCGCGAGGACTTCCGGGGCCAAGGCAACCGGGCTGCCCAGCCGGTCGACGGAGTCTTTGGCCTGTTGCCGAAACGCCGTCACCAGGAGTTCTGCGTCGATGAAGTACGGAAGCCGCATCCCGCGTTCGACAGCGACTACGCTCCGCATCTCCGCGAATCGTTCGGCGGCCTCGCCCACAGTCATGGTCTCGATCGGCTTCCGGCCAGGGGCGAAGAGTGCGTAAGGGCCGCTCTCGTCGGTGGTGCAGTCGGTCAGCAATCCGGCCAAATGCCGAGAAATTGCCGGTGAGCAGTGAAAGCCGTCCCGATAAGTCCCCGTTGCGAAGAACAGTCCCGGCATGGGCGATCGGCCAATGAGCGGAAACGTGTCTAGCGTGATGGGCCGTAACCCGTAGTGCCAGCGCTTTACGGTCGAGACTGCGAAGTCACGGCTGAACTGTGTGGTGAAGGCGGTCAGCAATGCCTGGACTGCACCGAGCCGTGGCCCGTTGGGCGGGTCGAAGTAGACGAGGTTGCTCGCACCGAGATACTCGACGTCGTTTCCCAGCGGCACCACATGAAACCCGCATCCGCCGACCAGAGCGGGAGTGCGGACGACGTGCGGCAGGGCCGCACGCCGACCGCGGCGGGCTTCCAAAGCGGCTCCCACCCCGTTCAGCATCGGTTGAACCATACCGACGGGCAATTGATCGATTATGCGTCCCGTTGCGGCGCCCGCGGCGAGCACCACGGCGCCGGCGGCGACGGTCCTCCCGGAGGACAGCCGAACGCCAGCGGCCGAGTTGCCGGCGATGGCCAGGGACGCGACATCTCCGGGTATGTGGAGGATGCCGAGTCCGGAGGCGGCGGCTTCGAGTGCCGCCAGCACCTGCCTGGCATCGACTGCTCCTTCGTCCTCCAGATAGAAGGCGTCCACCGGATCGTCACCGGGCGAGGCCTCCAGGAAGTGAATACCGTAGGGATCTACTTCCTCCAACGGCTCGCCGTATTCCGCGGCCGCAGCACGGATTGCCCGCATATTGCGGACCCCGTCCTGCGCAACACGCGCCCCGAGCACGACCAACGTCCCTCTCGTGCTGGTGACCGGAACTGCTGATCCTCCAGCTGCTTCCTTGAGTTGCTCCAGCCAACCCGACCAGAGAGGGGCCGCTTCGCGCGCCAGCGCAAACTTCGCCTGGAAAGCGGGTTTTTCGGACGTGTGCGCCGTGACCTCGGCAAAGCAGTTCAGCATCGCCCCCGCGGCTGCGGAAGCGGAACCAGGACGGGCTGTCGGCCCGACGACCGCGATCCGAAGCGCCGGGTCCCGCAGCGCTGTTGCCACGGCTATCGACAGTCCGAGCACGCCGTTGCCTGCGATGACCACATCGACTGTCACGACCACTCTCCTGTTCTCAGGCAGACATCAAGAAGCGCAAAGGCAGTCGGTCAGAGACCGTCGCTCGGGCAAAGGCAGGCCGCACGAGAGCCCGTTCGGCCTGCCGCTGCCCTCCAGAAGCCACAGTGGCAACGAGCGGTAATCCAACGTCGCCGCCGACCGGGCACCCCCTGTGCTCAGTCGTGCTGTCCGTCGGCTGGCCGCACAGGGACGGCTCGGCCAGCAGCATCGGGCGCGAAGATCACAGGCTGAAGTAGTCGACCTTGAGCCGCGGGATGTAATTAGCGATGTCCGAATAATACTGGATGACCTGATCATGGAACTGGTCGTAGGAATGCTTAAGGTCATGGAGATTATTGACCGCCTGGTGGGCCTTCTCGGCAGGCACGCTGCCCAGGACTTCGAGCGCCTCGTCCAGGAGCCCGGTATGTCCCGCCTCGATGTCGATACGCATGTGGGTGATGAGCGGCTCAGCGCATTCCGCGGGGAACCCCGCGGTGCGGGCGGCGCGGCGCAGGCTTTCGGCCCCTGCTTCGAAATCATCCGCGCGGGCTTCAAAGAGCGTGGTGCAGGCGATGTAGGAGAGAGTGTCCCGACGGGCGATCTCGCACAGGTTGTTGATTAGCGACCAAGTACCGATAACCGGGTGTGCGCCGATGACTTCTTCCTGCGGAATTCCCATCTTCGTCAAGGCTTGCACGAGAAGTCCGGCGTGGTTGTACTCCTCCGTGAAGTACTGGGAGAGAATCGGTATCAGGCGCTCGTCATCGCAGTGCGCGATGGCCGTCGCGATGTGCCGGGGAGCAGATTTCACATAGTGATAGGTCTCCAGAATTATTCCCAGGTAGACTTCGCTGCGCAGTTCTCCGGAGTCGAGACCGGAGAACAGATTGTGGTAGCCGATCTGACGGCCCCACATATCGCAGCTGCTTGCGATCTGCTTGCCAAAGACATCTCCCGGGATGGGGTCCAGCGGAGTGGACCGGTGCAGCAGCCCAAGTTCGTCGAAGGTGTGGACGATCGCCCGCACCGACTCCTCGTCCGCTTCGGCCTTCTCCGCTATCTGCTTGATCGAATGCCTGCCGTCGAGGTAGCGCTTGATGGTGAGAAACTGGTCTCGGGTACCGAATTCCTCGGTGACCTCAAAATACTCCCGGCCTACGATCATCAGCATCGGGGAGTCGCTCGAGGTCCACTTGAACGTGCAGTGTCGTAGCCTCGGATATTCCATCGCTGAACCCTTCTTTCACGTGAAGGCCGGGGGCGCGGCTCCGAGGGCCGCACCCCCGGTTTATTCAATATCAGCCACAGGTGAGGACGGTTGCAGTCTTCGGGCCCTGTTCAGGGGCCGGAACCTTTTTCACGGTGATCTTGACCATCTGAATTCCTCCTGAAACTCGTTGATTACTTTTAGCGGCGGATTACTGCCCGGCGAAGTAATCGCCTACAAAAGGCCGCAATATTTCAGGTGAGCTATGGCGCGAGTTCGTCCGTGCCGTGCCGGGACAAACCCCAACGATTCACTGGTTGCTGGCCGCCGTATTCCACGGTGCATCACGACTCCCTTCTCGCGCGGCGGTCGTTGATCGGCAGGCCGTGGTTTCGTCGAGGCTCCGCTCATTGGCGCCGCGTGCTCGACCGTAGCCAGCAGCGTGGGGACCGGTCCCCGGAACAGCCGCTAACCTTGTCCTCTCGCCCAGCGACCTGCTGCCACCTCACGAAGTTCGTCGCCGTGGCGTATCTCATCCGCTTCTCGGTCGTCCACCCAGACTCGGCCGCGGACGTCCGCGGCGTGCGAACATCGCAGCAGGGTCGGCAATCCAGTTCCGCACCAGCGACATCCCATCGACGCGCGGAGGAGGTGCCCGGTGCCGTGGGCGACGGCGACCGCGCCGAGCAGGAACTGGCGCAACCCGCCACGCAGCAGGGGCGCGACGATGCCGATCCCCTCGGCGGTGTTGCGCAGCCCGAGGCCGGTCGCCAGCAGCACCGCGAGGCTGAGTTCGCCAGTTACGGCGGAGTTGCCAATCGCGAGGCCTTCGGCGAAATTGCACAACCCGATGCCCCGACCGCGATCGTCGGCAGCAACCGCCCGGTCGGTCCGCACGCAGTATGCCCGAATGTTCTGTCGAGTTCCCGCCGGCCGTCATCCTCTTGTCAACGCACTCGCGCGATGAACGTGGAGGTCACGTGCGATCCATACTGCTGCTACGCCTTCGGTCCACCGGGCGATTGGCGCCGATGAGGCACGTTCGCCGCGGTCCGGTTTCGATCTCATCGGCTCGAGAGGGCCGATGCCACACCATCTCTGCCTCGAGGTGATCGCCGCCGTTCCAGCCGTTTCGATCCTCGTCAGTCCCGGAGAGCCGTTACCACCTGACTAGAACCAAGAGCTGCCGTTCGACTCGCTCGAGTCGTTGCGATCCTCATCCGACGCCACCGTGAGCCGCCCCGCAAGACCACGTACGTGTCCGTGTTTCGATTCTCACCGGATCCAGCGGGCCGATGCCACCTGGCCTTCCTGCACCACCTGCAGGAGTCCGCGCAGCTGTTTCGACCCTCTTGGTGAGCCTTCTGACGGCCTTCTCAAGAGCGACCAGCGAGAACACAATGAACCAGATACCGAGCATTCCGGTGAGACTGCAACCGCGTGCCGAGTCGAACGGCGCGCCGGACCCAGACCACATGCCACGACCGCTATTCAGTTCTCCGATCAGCCTACAGAATACTCTGTTCAGCATCCCGCCCCGACTTCGAGCGGAACGACCGCACCGCGCTCGACAGACAAGGAGGTGGTCAGTGAGGTTACGTCTCCGCCGAAGTCACATCATTGAGCTTCGCCAACCCGTCCCGCAGGCCCTTGGCTCTTCTTCGAAACATGTGGTGAACCGCCCGGTTCGGACGCAACTCGATCGCCGCACGTCCGACAGCCGTAACACCTGCGTGCATCAGTCCGATAAGACCTAGCACCAAGACGTAGCGCTGCTACTCCGGCGAGACCTTCTGCTCGCACAATCAGAACGGCAGAGACAGGCGGGAAGTAGCACGTGGGCAAGCAAACTCGGGCACGGAGACGACGCAACACCCAGGACAACGGTCCTGCCCAGCGTGGTACTGCCCCGTTCACAGCTGATTCCGTGCTTGCAGTCGTCGAAGCAGCGGCGGCGTCACCGACCGCGGCACATCGCGGCTTTTCCATTGCGACGATCTTCGACTCCGTCGTTCGCCATCGTCCACAGGGCGCGCGCCATGCAATGGCGGAAGACCTCCCGCCGATCCTCGACCAGCTTCCCGATATGCCCGGGCACGAAGACTTCGCTCCCTATGACGCGCGAGAGGAAGTGCTCGTCCGCTGGGGCGGTGAGTTGTTCCGAGTGCTGCCGGGTTCGCTCGAGCGCCCTACCGCCCGGTTGAACCAGCAGGCACTGCTCGCTGCTGCCATCGACCCGGTGCTGGTGCCCCGAATCGGATTCGGGCTCGCCGACGTCGGCGAGCTGATCCTTCGCCGCATTGACGACTGTGCAGGCACCCTCACGCAGAGCTGGCCAGCCAGACCGCCAGCCTCGGTCGGCGACCCGGCTTCGGTTTCCGAAGCCGAAGTTGAGGCCGCGAGGACGCTACCTTCGTTCACCGACCTCCCTGCACGGTGCGCGAGCCCCGATCGAGCTACCGCGGCAGCAACCCACTTTACGGTGAACGTTCGCGATCTTGCTCGCCCATCCGCATTCGCACAATCCACGTTCGGCACCGCGATCGCGACCCGTCACCGCGGCCGTGTGCATCCGATCCCCGCCGCTTACCTGGCAGAGGCCCTCCCAGTAATCGGCTCTGAACTCGCCGGTCAGGCCGCGGCAGCAGATACCGCCGCAGAGAGAGCATTCTTCCACCTGATTCAGACCCGAGTCGCACGACGGTTCAGGGGCTCAGGCCAGGTGATCACCGGTCCGCTACAAGCTGGCACCGACCGTCAACTGCACTCGCTGGTCATCCACAATGGACGTCTGGTCGTAGCGCTGAATGTTGTCGCATCGCTCACCCCGCAAGGGTTCGCAGCCCAGCTGAGCGCAGGAGACAAATCCCTGCGACGTGTGGTTCCTGGCCTCCGTTTCACAACCCCCACCGGGTCGCACAGCCTTCCGGCAAACGCACAGATCGTCCGCGCCAACGTGATCGCGTGGCCGCACCCCCAATACTTCCACGACATCAGCTCTCCTCTGCTGACATTGGAAGATTTGGAGTGGATCCTCTACACAGCACGACAATCGCCTGTGGACCTGTGGTACTTCTTACGCGACCTCGTTGAGCCCGCCGGGATCGAGAGCATGTTCGCCTGGGACATGATCGACCGCTGGGAAGTCTGGCGACACGAGAAAAGCTTCTACCGCGGTGGCAGGCCGCTCAGCCATCTGATGTTCGCACCGCACGAAGCAGCAGCTGAGTGGCAGGAAACCGCGAAAAACGCACGACTCGAGCGGGCACTCCTCCACCTCGGATTTCCACCGCTTCGTGATTGGCCCATTGTGGTTCCCGACCACCGCAACGGCGCGGAGGTGGGAGATCTCACGTCGGACGAGGTGTGGCAAGTGCTACCCCAGCCGATACCCGCAGCAGTTGCCAAAACCGATCTATCCGGACCACGCGAGCGACGTTCGGAGCTTTGGCGATTCGCGGTCTCCGTCGCATGGAAGCTAGACCACTGCGCCGACGCATTCCAGGCCGCTGCTGCCGCCTCCGAGATGGTCTCGCTGCAAATCGACTTTGCGTTTCAGGAGCGCACCGACGGCCCGCCGCTGACGGCCGGGCAAGCCGATCAAGGCGCGCTCACGCTCCGCTGGGACTCCCGGCTGCAGACTGCACTCACCGAGGACTCATTCGCAGTGGAACAGCTCGCGGGCGAACTCGTCGCCGAAGCGTTCTTCCCCGCGGCACGCAGCGCGTTCGTCCAAGCATGGCAAGCCGCCCCTCCGGGCATCCGCGTCGACGGTTTCCAGCTCAATCAGAAAGTACAGCGGCTTCCAGCCCCGATCACAGGCCACGAATCGATTCGGGCAGATGTCCTCCGCCGCCTCGGCGAATTTCTTGCCGCCGAACAATTCGCACCAGGCCTGCTGGCCGACGCCGCCGCCACCCGGTTCGAAAGCAGAACGGTGTTCCCGTGGCTGATGACCAGGTTCCACGAAGCGATCGCCGGCCTGTCTGCAGATGCTCTCCTCGGGTATGCCCTCGGTCAGCTGGAACGGGTTCACCACCAGCGGTTCATGCTCGACAAGCGGATTGGCTGGGAGCGGGGGTTTCCAACTGGCGACGAGATCGACCGATCCGATGAAATCGGTGAAGTGGTCCAGCAGATGCGCGTGATCTCGCTCATCGTCGAAGAAGTGCTCGCACACCCGCCGGCGGGTGATGAGCCGGTTGACGACGTGGCTTGGATCGAGGTGGTTTCCGTCGCGGAACTCTGCCTCGACTCCTGCGTCCGTAGCGCCGCGATCCACAACCAGTTGACCCGCACTGCAGCCAAAATCACCGACTACTACGAAGTCCAAACAGTAACTTCCGATGAGCCGACCGACCTCGACTTCGCGCGATACCAGCATCTGCGGACACAGCATCTCCTTCCGGCCCCCATCCCGATCGCGATCGGCCAGGCTAACGCGCACGCTGACAACGACGAGCCTCCGGCACCTATCGCAGATCGGGTTCCGGAACTCAAACCCATCGACGAGGCACTGCGCTCAGCTCTGGATTTCGGGATCGATGCGGTCCTCGGCGTCCTTGAGGTGGCGACACAATGGCACGCCAGCGTCGATGCCCCTGCGGCGCTGGTTGCCCCTGCCGAGGTGATCGACGAGTGCGTTCAGCTCATCACACAGGCAACGCGCCCTGAATTCACTGCAGCGCTAGAATGGCTGACGCTCCACGGACATGACCTCGCTGCCGATGTCATCCCGCACTGGGAAACGGAACGGCGCCCGAAGCGAGTCTTAACCAGCCCGTTCATCGCATCGGGTGACAAGGTCTGGGTCCTGCCCTGGACTGCGGGTGCGTCACGCAAAGTCGTCTTGAATTACTTGGAAGACGGGCGGCTCCCTCGACCGCACGCTGCGCTGCCAGACGCAGTCAACGACGTGTTGAACACCTTCCGGCAAGAGCAGAACCGTGGCGCGGAGAAGGAATGCAGGGCTGCGCTGGAAGCGACCGGCCTGATCGTCCGGTCAAGCGTGAAACCCGAGAAGAAGAACTTCTACGGCATCAGCAAGCTTACCGGCGAGATCGACACACTCTGCATTGATCCTGGCAAGTCCCGGATTTGGGTGGTCGAAGTCAAGGATTCCTACACGCCGTACTCCGCGCATCAGGTCCGCCAGCTCTTCGACCGCTTTGCCAAGCCTGGCAAGTACGTGGACCGGCTCCTTGCGAAGGTCGCCGATATCGAGTATTCCTGCGAAACCCTGGCAGCAGCGCTAGGCATCCACGATCCTAGGCGGGAGTGGACGGTCCTCGGGCTGATGGTCACCCGCCACCTCGAGCCAGCCGCTCTGGCCACCGACGCGAAGACCCCCTACTGTCTCCTCTCGGATGTAGCGACAGTGGTGACCCACTCCGACATTCCGAAGCCCGGCTTCTGCGGACCGTCCGCCGAGTTCGACATCGAATCCCCAGAAGCCGGAAATGCATGAGCATCTCGCCTGCTTGCCTGCGAGAATTTGGGGGGCACAGACCCCCCTTAACCGTTTTCGCGAAAATTGCCGACCGGTCGACAGCGGTATACGCATACATATTCTTGACAATTTCCACTGCTGCAATCAATAATCTATTCAATTGGAAGCGGAATAGTGTTTATTAAATAATCAATAATTTTCCTGACATCTTCCGCGGAAGCTCGTTTAAGCCCCCTGAACGCCCTTATTTCAACCTGCATGACGCGACGCCGCGCAAGACATGCAGTGGACCACTTTGCGTCACCATCGTTATTTGAATTAAACCTCGCCGGAACCACGTCGCAGATAACACCTCCGCCGGGGGCGTCTAATCGTGCACACAAGAAGGCAACCGATGCATCGGTCAGGTAATCCTCAAACAAAGCCGTAGAGGCACTCTCCGACCGCGCATCCCACACTTCCGCAAGCTTTAGCCTTGCATAAATATCTGGGTCGATGACTCGAATATCCAGGTTAATACCAGCCCTGCCGCTTATCACACCGATTTGATCAGCAAAGAATTTCTTCACCTTGAGTAAAGTTAAATTCGCAAAACTTCCGAAGTTGATAACCGCACCACTTCCGATCTTCATGCCAGAGCGCCAAGGGACCATCCGACCCCACCCCACTTGGGTCAGAAACCCCAAACAGGGATCTCCTCACTTAGATCGATACTGTCTGCCCGACCGTGCCTGATCAGTTCATCCAGTCGATTATTCCCTTGAATGACGACCAAGTTTCCCTCCTTATTCCTGTTCACCTTAATAAGTTCATCTTAATTTCTGGGGTTTCGCGATATTCTCAACAGCGCCTCATTGTCCACCAAAAGGAACAGCACTGCCGGGGCGCGGAAGCTCTTTTTCGCTAAATTCAAGTTACCGGTGTCAGCCAATTCACTCAATTCTCCCAGCGATTTGCTCTGCCCCCGAATACCCGCGCCGCAGATCCCGAGAGCGCCAATGAGCAGCCCAGCCTCCATTGCATCGTTGACGGCACCGTTAAGGTACACCTCCGTGTGACAATCGTCGACATGGTCCAAGCAATAAAATGCCGCGAGCTCTTTAGCTCCGTCGACATCGTCCGAATGTTCCTGAATATGAATCCATGCCATCCGGCATCCAGTGAGACCAAAGCATGCACGCTCGCCGTTGACCCCGGTTTCCGCCTTCCAGAAATAGTCGCCAGTATACATCGGCTGTGCATAGTCGGACCAGCGCCTCGTCAATGCGTCAGAGTCTCGGGTCCGAAGCGAGTGGTTGTCGATCCACGCTTTCGGTGCGCCTTTTCCGACGCCGGCCGCACCTTGACACACCTTTTTGCTCCAGTTCCTCACGTGTGTAGTGGCCATTGATGTCGTTCCCGCCCGGGGCCATCGGGTCGATGCCGCAGTCGCGGGGCGCCGATGCAGCGGCCGACGTCGTTGTATTCGTTCAGCCCGGTGGGGTCGCTCTTGAAGATCGGGCTGTTGCTGGAGTAGCTGTACCCGTTGATCTGCTGCCGGTTAGCCGGGTCGAATACCGGGTCCAGCGACAGGAAGCGACCGGCCGCAGAGTCGTACGCTCGAGCGCCGAGCTGGGTGAGCCCCGTCGAACTGTCTTCAGTACCGCCGACGAAGCCGCGTTCGCCGGGGAGATCAACAGCCTGGCCCCGCGGAGTCCCGAACGGGTCTTGCCGACGTTGAGTGACGCTCAGGTCCGTCGAATTGACCGCGATCTGGTTTGCCCCCTGATGATCGCTGGCCAGCCAGGTCAGTTTGCCGGCCGTCCGGACTGCGACGGTTCCCCCGCTGTGGCTGTAGTAGCGCGTGGTCGTCGCCGTCTGCCCAGCCGGGTCGGCGTGGATCTCCTGGCCGCCCAGGCAGAACGTGGTACCGGACGGGTCATGCCGAAGGAGCCTGCTGCCTCCGGCGTAGTAAACGAAGCTGGTTTTCGCCGAGCCTTGCCGCAATATGCTCGCGATACCGCGTCCGCTTGAGCCGCCGAACGGATCAAGCGTTGTGCCGGTTGGTCTAGACCGGATGATCAAGTTGTTCCCGACGCACCGCGGGGACTGGCCACACAGGACGATCCACCGGCCAACGCTGTCCGAACGACGCATCAGAATGACCGCAGGCCTCAGGAAGTACCGGCCCCGGAGGAACCACCGCCCATCGCCTTGACACTGAGCCGGGGCACAGGTCCGCTTCATCCCTCGCTGTCGCAGCGAGTTTCGCGCTCGGCGCGGCCAACCACGCCCGGAGAGGCCAAGCACTGTTCAAGCGGCGGTGGTTCCGCCTTCTCCCAGCTCATGTCCGGGTTGGCGAGCCGTTCCCGCGCGACCGTCGCCAGGGTCACCATCGGGGCCGAGATGGCCGATCACCCCAACCTGCCCTGCTTTGCCGCAAACAGCATCGAGGCTACCGACCTCGGCCCCATCGCGTCCCGCCTCCCGACATGCTTTGTCCCGTCCCGACGTCTAGCGACCCGGGATAAAGGTGAAAAAGCACAGTGACCACCGACAACAACTGCGCATTCCTCTGCCATCGTACAGAACAACCCTTCCATGCCGCATTACGGCGGCTCCGCCTGCTCTGCTTAGCCGAGTGCAATAGCCCGATTGTCAGCTCGCAGCTCAATAGTGCTCAGCAACTTTCACGCATGATTAATCGGGCCGCACTCCGTTCTTGACGCCCATCGCTCACCACCGGTAGAAAGGGGTTGCTCATTCACATATGAGAGGATCTGGGCAGATTAAATTCGCACTACGGTTGCGTTTTGCCGCCCGATCCTGGAGGGGTGTGATTTCTGTGCATGCAAACCGACGAAGACTCAGACGAACACTCATCGCGGTGAGCGCGCTCGCGGGAACCGTCGCGCTCGGCGCGAACCACGCGGCTGCTGCGCACGCAGCGCCGCCGACGGAATCGAAGCTCCGGGTGGAGATCGTCGGCCTCGACGGGAAACCGCTGGGACCTGGACCGGCGTATCCCGCGACAGCAGAAGGCGCTCTCGCCGCCGCGGCGGCGAAGGGCAACGAACCGTCGCCCGAGCAGGCCACGCCGGAGTTTCAGAAGGCCGTCTCCGAATTGGCAGACCGCCCGGCCGGCAAGCCGATGCTGGCCCAGGAACTTCCTGAGTATTTTCTGAACCTGTGCAAGAACGATCCTCGTGCGGAATCCGCTACCGGACACGTGTTTCACCGCCTATTCTGGTGTCAGCGTTTCGGGCTGAAAGCACGCGCGTATCGAGGCACCACGCTCAGCGGCGAAGTAACCTTGAAATGGATCGCAGCCGCGGTCGGAAACTACAAAATCCGCACGAACACCTTCTGGCTGCAGCCGACATTCGCCGGCGACAACTGGGGCGACTACGGCAACGCCCTCACCACGCAGCTGACGGTCGGCCCCGTCTGCGCTGCCACCGGCGATCCGGGCTGCAGCACCAACTACGGCCCGCTCACGCTTCCGTTGGAAGACTGGCAGCGCCACGTTCGCATCGGGCAGTGGACCAGCTGGAACATCGACTCGGACGAGACCAAGAGCTCCGCGCCCGACAAGGTTTCCAACCACAAGTGGCACATCACCACCGGCGTGCACACGCCGGAACCGGGCAACGAGTGGAGCGCCGACAGCCCCGACAACGGGATGCGATGCGACTCCGCGCTCTATTTCCGTGACGATCCCCGGGCATGCACCAGTTCTGACGTGATCCCGTGGCTCCCCGTGCTGTCCGGCTTCCTGACCGAGTACGCCGCGCACATCCGTCAGGCACTGGACGCGCCGGACACGACCTTCCCGCCGGAGCCGCACCCGAAGCTGATCCCGGGCAAGTACTTCTACGGCGACTCGACCAAACCCGGCCTGCACCGGATCCCCGAATCCGAGAGCGGGGCGAACCGGGCCGAGGCGAGGAAAGCCTGCGTCAAGATCCCCACGCACGGTCCGGACCAAGAGTGCGACGAGTACCCGTTCGCGTCGACGATGGAGGGCGCGGCAAGCATACCGTGGGACTTCTCCGTGAAGTACATCGACGGGTGGCAGAACCGGTGGGGAGGCAACGATCTGCAAGACTTCTACCGCTCCAGCAGGATCCTGTACAAACTGCAGGACACGTTCTATGTCAACATCATCGGCTGATTGAAGGGTCGGATGGCCACGCTGCTGCGCCGCTTCGCCGGCGAGTTCGAGCTGGACTACTCCACACTGTTCATCGAAGACGACGCGGTGGATCGCACTATCTGGCCGCCTAGCGCGGGCGGATGGTTGCGCGCCACCGAGCAGCAGGTGAGCCTGAGCAGTGTTTCCGGGATGTTCCTCATCCCGGAAACACTGCTCGAGTACTGGGACGGCGAACCGCCGCCCGCCGCCGGCTGGACCACCAGCAGTGAGGCGCTGACCTGGTTCTCAACGGGCAAGCTCTGCCTCTGGCGCACCATCCGGGAGCACCCGCTCGCCCGATTCGATCTCGGCGGGCCAGGACTTTACCGAGTCCGCGCCCACACCGGCGACCGCGACCGCATCCAGCAGGCCGTGGAAGCCGAGAGACATCGCATCGCGGCAGGCTCGGCGACGGGATCCCTGCGCGGTGTGGAGCGATTCCTCGTCCAGTTCTGGCCCGCACCGCCGTCCGACACCCGCGACCAGATCGACGCCCCCGAACGTCAATATCCGGAAAACGCCGAGTACCAGCAGTTCGCCGACGCCGTCCACGACCTCGCTGCCCGCGACCCTCGCGACGCCCTCGAACGCACCGAACGAACCATCCGCGACACCGAACAGAGCTGACCAAGAGGCACACCTGCCGGAGGGCCAAACCACTCGACTACAAGGGGGACCTCCGTCCACAGGTCGAACCAGACATCGCCCTCGCCGACTGGCCCAACCCACCTGAACCCGTTCAACAAGGCATCGAGACAGAAGCGAGCGAACAGGCGACTAGGGCTAGGCAAACTCCCAGGTCTACAGGATTGCCCACGCAAGCGGGGGTGGTCCCGAGGTACAGACGCATGACAGCGTCCAAATGCGCGATTTCGTCCGTGGCCAGCACATCGGTCTTTTCGACCAGGCAGCAATACCGAGCGGCCGAACTTCGCGTGCTCGGCGACCAGACAGGCGGGCACGACGCGGGCATCGCGGCTCGTTTCACCGCGGGGTCCCGGCACGTCGTGCGCAATGACGTGTCGCTCACCGCATGCCGCTGCCGTGGTTGGCCCACACTCGACTCAGAATTCCTCAATGGCAGCGGCCGCCTGTTCCTCGCTCACCCGAACGACTTTGCGATAGGCATCGCCCAGAGGTCCGCTAAATTCGTTGACCCACGCTGCACACTCCGACGTGACAAGGAAGATCAGCGCAGATAGTGCGTGCGTACGCCCGTATGCTTGGCCTCGTCACTCACCGAGCACCTCTGGCTCTCGCTCGTAGCCCAGTGGGCGACGGTAAGTGCCCTAAAACGGCATCAAAGGCCCCCGACCGTGCAACACTTCGCTGAGGTCAGTTAGCACCGCCCGGTGTCGGGACCCCAGTGGGCAACTGCGTCGCGATGTGCTCCACAGCCGATCGAACCAGTCGGCGGTCTTCCCGCCAGGCTCCTGCTTGACTTCGACGTTGTGCTCGAGATTCGACGCCCAGCGCTCGATTTGAGTCCGGACCAGCACCGCGGCACCGATAGGTTGCAGAGCTAGCAGGAACCGCGCGGTCCACGAAACACTGTCCGCACCCCACGCGAGATGATCAGCCCAACTAGGCCCTATGTGCGACGGTGCCCTTCCGGGAAACGCACCGGGCCCGCTCGGCCACAAGACCGAACCACAAACTGCTCAGCGTGCGGTCTTGGCCACCGCAATCGTGCTCCCCTCCCCCTCCCCCGGCACCGGTGCAGGCCCGAACCAATCCAGGCACACCACCATCGCGTCGTCCTCCGCTTGCGCGTTGTTTCGGCGGGTGGCAAGTTCTCTCAGCACCATTCCCGGCACGTGCGCCGCCGGCAGGTCTGCGGTTTTCACGACTGCCTCGGCCAGTTCGCGGTCTCCATAAAGTTCGCCGAGGAGACCAGCCGCGTTGTAGACGCCGTCGCTGACGAATACGAAACGGTCCCCGTCGAGGGCCTGGAAACCGTGGATGGCGTAGACGGTGTCCTCGAACATGCCCAGCGGCAACTGTTCCTCGAAATGGATCCGTTCGGCTTTGCCGTCGCGCAGCAGCCACAAGCGCGGCGATCCGGCGTCTACGACGTCGACCATGCCGGTGGCGAGGTCGAACTCCAGCAGCAGCGCGGCCACGTGCCCGTTGCCGCGGTAGTGGCCGTAGACCGCCTGGTCGGCCAGTTCGGCCTGGGCGTCCAGTTCGACACCGGCGCGGCGGGCGTTGCGCAGTGCGTTGACCGCGAGGTTGGTCAGCAGGGCCGCTTCGCTGCCTTCGCCCATGCCGTTGATCAGGGTGACCGCGAGTTTCTGCGCCGAGGCGGACCAGTCGAAGCAGTCGCCGTAGATCGCGTAGGCGGGTTCCAGCTGGCCGCCGAGGGCGAATTCCGCGCGGGTGCAGGCTCGGCCGGGCAGGAGCTGCCACTGCATTTCGGCCGCGAGCGTCAACCGGGACGAGCGGCGGGCCTGGATGTAGAGGTCGGTGTCGCGGTCGGCGACGAACAGTTCGTGGGCCAGCGCCTCGGCGAATCGTTCGAATTCGGCCCAGACCTGCGGTTCCGGTTCCTCGGGCAGGGTCACGGCCAGGATTCCCAGCCGGTCGCCGCGGACGCTCACCGGCAGGTACCCGGTCACGCCGGCGCTGTCGTGGTCGAACGTGGCGGCCTGTGCGACAAACGCCGTCCCGGCGGTGGTGCCCTCGACCGGAATCGGATCGGTCGTGTAGGGCAGGGTTTTCACCTGGCACAATTCGGTGAGCGCGTAGTCGGCCATCCAGATTTCGACTGCTTTCGCGCCGAAATGCTCGGCCAGCGCGGAGCGCAGCGCGGCGGGCAGGTCGTGGGGCGGCACGCCGCGCAGCAATCGCTCGACCGCCAGGGATCTGTCCAACGCCGCCTCCTGCTCACGCCGCCGGGCGCCGGAGGTGGCACGCGGTCAGTCTGCCCGAGTCTGCTCCGCTCCGGCGTGCCGGTCTATGGCGATTCGCGTGAGCTGTTCTGCCAGTTCAGCATATGGCTGCCACAGTGGAGACCGTGAATCGGTCCCGCGAACAGCCCGGCGACGGGACAGCTGGCGAGTCCGAACTCCCCGATCTGCTCGAAGCGGTCGTCGAGCGGATGCGGGAAGTGCCGCCGCGGCCGCTGTCGAACGCCCAGCTGCGCGCGGTCGTCGCCCTCGACCGCCACGACGGGCTGAATCTCCGGACGCTGGCCGAACTGCTCGGGTCGACGCCTCCGCTCACCAGCCGCTTGTGCGACCGGCTCGAGGCCGTCGGGTTCCTCGAACGGCTGCCGAGCGCCCGCGACCACCGCGAGCTGACCCTGCGGCTGAGCGAGCGCGGCCGCGGATATCTGCGGGAGCTGCGGGCCCGCCGCCGGGAGAGCGTGCGCTCGGTGCTGGCGGAGATGACGCCCGCCGGACGCGCCGCACTGGCGCGCGGGCTGCGGGAATACCAGGAAATCGCCACCGCCCGGGAACGAGGCGACGGGCCGCGGTGAGCCCGCGGTGTTGCACCGCTACCCTCAACTGTTGTTATATGACAACAATGGGTCGGCGTTTCGCAGCGCACTCCCTCGACGGCAGGAGGATACGGTGCCGGGCACGGACAAGGGCGACGTCCGGGGGCTGCTGACGCGGACTCTGGACGAGGACCACGCCGCCCTGGTGAACGACTGGGTCCGGCAGCAGCTGGAGGTCCCCGGCGCGCCGCACGGCGAAAGCGAGCTGCGCCGCGAAGCCGCGGAACTGCTCGAGACGCTGCGCACCGCACTGGGCACCGAGCTGCCGGCGAGCCTGATCGCGGAGCGCGACCCGGGCGTGCGCGACGCGCTGACGTCGCTGTCGCAGCGGCGGGCGCGGGCGGGCGCGGCGCCGTCGGCCACCGCGATGGCGATCCTGGCGCTGAAGCGGACGCTCCTGGACGCGATCGAGCGGCACAGCGGGGATCCGGCGGCGCTTTACCAGTCTGCCCTGCTGGTCAGCGAGCTGCTCGACAGCGCGAGCGTGCTGTCGTTCGCCGTTTACGTCTCCGGACGCGAGCAGATCATCCGCGACCAGCACAACCAGATGCTCGAGCTGTCGACCCCGGTCGTGCGGCTGTGGCGGCACATCCTCGCGGTCCCCCTGATCGGCACGCTGGACAGCGCTCGGACCCAGGTCGTGATGAACAGCCTCCTGGAGGCGATCCAAACGCACGAGGCCCGCGTCGCGATCATCGACATCACCGGAGTGCCCACAGTGGACACCGCGGTCGCGCAGCATCTGCTGCAGACCGTGTCCGCGGTGCGGCTCATGGGCGCCGACTGCGTCATCAGCGGGATCCGGCCCCCGATCGCGCGGACCATCACGCAGCTGGGCATCGACCTGTCGCACATCGTCACCCGCGGGTCGCTCGCCGACGCGCTGGCCAGCGCGATGCAGCTGCTGGGCGAGCGCCCCCGCGCCGGCGCGGTGCGCGGGTGAACCCGGGAGTGCCGATCCTGCGGCTGGGCGACGTCCTGCTCAGCGGGCTGCTCGACGACCTCGACGACGCCACCGCGCTGGCGTTCACCGACGAACTCGCCGACCGGATCGCCGACGAGGGGATCCGCGGCGTCGTCATCGACATCTCCCGGCTGGAGCTGATCGATTCCTTCGTGGCGCGGGTCCTGATGCAGCTGGCCGACACCGGGCGGCTGCTCGGCACGCGGATGGTCGTCGCGGGCATGCGCCCCGCCGTCGCGATCACCTTGTCCGAGCTGGGATTGCAGCTCACCGGCGTCCAGACCGCGCTCAACGCCGAGCAGGCGATGGAGCTGCTGGGCTGGCGCCGTCCCGCCGAGGCCGCCGAAGAGGCGCCTCATGCTCCCTGACGGACTCGCCGGCCCCGGCCACGACTCCCCGCCCGGCGAGCATCTCGTGCGGGCCGAGGAAGACCTGCTCGCCGCCCGGCACGCGGTGCGCGCCAGCGCGGTCGCGGCGGGCTTCTCGATCGTGGACCAGACCAAGATCGTCACCGCGGCCAGCGAACTGGTCCGCAACGCCTACATCCACGGCGGAGGCGGCACGCTGACGATCGAGGTCGTGCGCGGCGACACCGGCCGGATCGGGCTGCGCCTGCGGGTGCGCGACGAGGGACCGGGCATCGCCGACGTCGCGCGGGCGATGACCGACGGGTTCAGCACCGGCGCCGGGCTCGGCCACGGGCTGGGCGGCACCCGGCGGCTGGCCGACGAATTCCGTCTCGACACCGAGCCGGGCAAGGGCACCACGGTCACGATCGTGCGCTGGAAACCGTGAACGCCGTCGCGGCGCCCCCGCCCTCCCGGCACGTGCGCGTCGACCACGCCAGCGCGGTGTACGCCGCCACCCGCGCGACCCGCGAAACCGGCCGGGCCGCCGGGCTGCCCGACGTGCTCACCGAACGCGCGGCCGTGGTCACCTCGGAACTGGCCAGCAATCTCAACAAGCACGCGGTCAACGGGTCGGTCGTGGTGCAGCGGTCGGCGATCGGGCACGGCGTCGACGTACTGGCCGCCGACGACGGGCCCGGGATGGCCGACGTCGGGCACTGGCTGCTCGACGGGAACTCGACCACCGCCACCCTCGGCACCGGTCTCGGCGCGGTCAGCCGGATGGCCACCGTGTTCCGGATCCGCTCGGTGCCCGGCGGAGGGACCGTCGCCGGAGCCCGGCTCCTCGCGCCGGGCACGCCCGCCGGCCGGGCCGCCGCGATCGGGCACTTCTGCCTGCCCCGCGACGGGGAAGAGCAGTGCGGGGACGCGGTGGCGGTCGCGGAGGCGCACGAGGGCTGGACCGCCGTCGTCGTCGACGGGCTCGGCCACGGCCCGGACGCCGCCGAAGCCGCCGATCTCGCGATCCACGTCTTCGGCCAGAATCCGGACCGGCCGCTGCCGCAGCAGCTCGCGACCATGCACCGGGCGCTGCGGGCCACGCGCGGCGCCGCGGTCGCACTCGCCCGGATCACCCCGCGCCGGCTCGATTTCTGCGGAGTCGGCAACGTCAGCGGCACCACGATCAGCCACACCCGCGCACCCGGGCTGCTGCTGAGCGTCCCAGGCATCGTCGGGTTCAGCCTGCCTGCCATTCAGGTCCGCCAGACGCTGCTCTCCGACGGAGACCTCGTCCTGCTGCAGACCGACGGCGTCGGCCACGGCTGGCGCACCCCGCCGGACCACGCGCTTCCCTTGACCGCCAACGCGTTGCTGCTGGCGGCCGAACTCGCCCACCGCCACCGCAATCCGCGCGACGACGCCGCGATGATCGCCCTGCACCCCCATTGGCTCGCCTGATGCACCCCGACCTCGTCCAGTTCCGCCAGCTCCTGCGCGCCGCCTGTGCCGCCGCGGGCGTCCCCGCCGACGATCGCGCGCGCCTGGTCCTGTCCGCGACCCTGCTCGCCGAAGCGGCCCTGAGCTCCGGCGAACACGTCGGCATCGAGACCGCCTCGGCCGACCGCCGGCTCGCCGTCACCCTCCGCCTGCCGGGCCCGGTGGAACAGGCCCGGCGCAACACTCTCCCGCTGCTGCCCGACGCCGGCGACGACGCCGCCCCGACCTGGTATCTCGCGGCCGGGCAAGACCGCGCTCCCGCTCCGGCCGACGACGCCGCGGCGACCCGCGAGGAGATGCTCGCGCTGATCGCCCGCGCCGACGGACTCGCCCAGCAGCAACGGGAACTCAAGCACGAACTCGCGGAGACCAACAGCGGCGTGCTGGCGATGTACGTCGAACTCGAGGAGCGCGACGAACAACTGCGCAAGGCGCACGCGTTCATCTTCCGCGAACTCGAAGACGCGCTGCGGCCCCCGCCGCCGGACGCGCCCGGGCTCGAACTCGCCGTCCACTACTCGCCGACCGACCCGGACTCCCCCACCGGCGGAGACCTCTACGACTGGTTCGTCCTGCCCGACGGCTGCCTGCACGTGACGCTCGTCGACGCGGTGGGACACGGCGTCACCTCCACCCGGCACGCGCTCACCGTCACCCACGCCGTCCGGACCCTGGCCCTGCAGGGACATCCGTTCCGCGACCTCATCGCCCGTACGGCGGAAACGCTGGCGCGGATCGAACCGGGCCTGGCGGCCACCGTGCTGCTGGCCCGCATCGACCCCGCGACCGGCCGGACGACGCTGGCAAACGGCAGCCACCCGCCGCCGGTCCAGGTGACCCCGGCAGGCGCCGCGGAGCTGCTGCATCCCCCGGTCGTCGGCCGCGGCGTCGGATTCCCCGACCCCGGCAGTCCCGAACTCACCCACCGCACCCTCGCGCCCGGCGACACCCTGCTGCTGTATACCGACGGTCTCATCGAAAGCCGCCGCGACCTCGACGAAGGCTTCGACCGGCTGCTCGACCACGCGTCCGCGCACGCCCGCCAGCCGATCGACACGCTCCCCAGCGCCCTCGTGGCCCGCATGCACGACGTCGTCCTGCACACCGATGACACCGTCTTGCTCGCGGTGCGGCTGACTGAGCGCCTGGACGGTTGCCGCGCCGGCGAAAGCTGATTGACCTGCCGCCTCTGTGGCGCAGGGTAGTTCCGGACCTCTTCAGCCGTCAGACCTGTTTCGCCGCCGACGTTCCGTTTCCCCCGGGCAGTTCGGCGGCGGCGGCCGCGTCGAACGCACGCAACCCGGTCACGAGGGCGTCCCGCTCGTCCTCGCTCAATCCGGCGAGAACGGCGTGCAGACTCGCCCGGCGCCGGGCCCGCAGGTCCTGCAAGTAAGCCCGTCCGGCGTCGCTGAGCCGGAGCGTCAGTTCCCGCCGGTTGCGGGCATTCGGCAACCGCACCAGAAACCCGACAGCTTCCAGCCGGTCGCACAGGCGGCTCGCCAACGGCGGGGTCGAACCCAGCAGTTCGGCCAGAGTCCGCAGGTTCAGCCCGTCGTAGCGGTCCAGCGCGACCACCGCGCGCACCTGCGACAACGACAGCGGCCTCGGCGACGCGTCCCGCGCCCGCTCGAAGAAGATCTCAAGCAGTTCAGCAGCGTCCGCCACCGCAGCCGCGGCCTGTTTGGCAGCCCTGGTTCCGCTGGTCCGGTTCGCTGTGTTCACTGTGGCATCCCTGGTCTCGCCGTTGCCGCGGAGTTTACCGGCGGTCTCCGCGGCTGCGGCTCGCGCCGAGCCGTCATTGTCTCAGGACAAATGTTGTCGAAGGGCAACTATCTGTGCGCAACTGCTGGTTGATCCGGCCGCGCAGGTCCGCGTACTGCTGGTTGCCCAGCGGACGCGCCTCGTCCAGGATCGCCTCCGCGCGACGGCGTTGGCCCGGAGTCAGCGTGGACGCGTTGCCGACCTCTTTCCTCAGCGCCCCGAAGTCCGTGCCCAGCCGAGCCAGGCACTTTGGCGTTCGCGAGCTTTTCGTACTCGCCGAGCAGGCGCGGGCTCGACACGGCGAGTTCGCGCGCCTGCGGGAACTCAGTTCCCTGGCGGCGGTGAACCATTTGCCGAGCGTGTACGCGGTCGCGCCGATCGCCCGCGCGGCTCTCGCGGCCCGGCCGCTGGTGCGCACCCGAACCCGGCTGAAATCCCAGTGCAGTTCGGCTTCTGCGCGAGCCTGGATCGCCCGGTCCAGCGGACGTCCTGGTTCGTGCAACACCTCCGGCACGGTGCCGGGCACGGAAACCCGGGCCAGTTCGGGAGCGGGACGGGCGTGCTCCATGTCCCGCACGGCACCGCTCGGGCGTCACCTCGGTGTCACCGGACTACGCCAGCGCCAGTGTCGACGGGGAGGGTGTGGCCGGATACCCAGAGCGGAACACGGTCAGTGTTCGCCAACCCGCCGGTCCGTTTCGGGCAGCAGCTCACTCGCCCGCTTTTTTCCATGCTTCGAACATGGCGTCGCCTTCGACGTCAATCGCATGCCGCAGGAGCGTCATTCCATTGCATTCCGGAGAGCGGGGAGATCGCTCATCTCGACCCCCACATCATCCTATCTGCCGCGCAGCTGTCTACCGTCCGGCGAGTTCGGCCACGACCGGAGCCAGCGGGCCGGCCACCCCGGCTCCGAACACGAAGTACGAGAAGCCCATTTCCTCCCGCCGTCGCTGGATCTCCTCGGCCGCGGCCGCCGGATCGCTCGGGAGGTACGCCACCGAGTCCGCGGCCCGGACCGCGGCCGGGTCCGTGTCGGGGCCGGCCATGAACGCAGCGGCGGCGTCGCCGATCACGGGAACGTGCAACGCCAGTTCGACACCGCGCCGATTGTCGAACTGCTGTACCCGCTGCATCGTCTGAGCCCGGGACTCGATCTGCGGCATCACGAAGGTCACCGTGTCGGCGAGTTCCTCGGCGACGGCTTGCGCCTTCGGCCCGCCCGCGGCCACCACGACCGGAGTATGCGAGTCCGGGCCGTCGAGCTCCCGCAAGGCCGCGATCACCTCCCGCACCTGCTCCGACCGCTGGCCCGCGGGCGGGGTCGGCAGGCCGAGGTCGCGCAGCTGGCCGGCGATCCCCGGCCGGCCGGTCCCGATGCCCATCTCGAAGCGGCCCTCGGTGAGCACGGACAAGGAGTGCGCCTCCCACGCGGTGCTCCACGCCGGCCGGACGGGAGACGCGTACACCCAGGTGCCCACGCGCAGGTCAGTGACCGTCGCCGCGACAGCGAGCGCCGGGCCCGGCGCCGGCTGCCACTGCGGCACGTCGGGCATCAGGATCGTCGAATAGCCCGTGTCCGCCAGGCCGCGGAGCTGATCGCGCCAGGTCGGCAAGTCGGAGGTGAGCGGAGCAACCACTCCGAATCGCAGCGGCTTGGTTTCGCGGTCGGTCGTGCCAGCCATGGTGACGCCCTCTCCTCGTGGCCCGGCCCACCGCCGAACCCTCACCTCTTCCACGAACGGGCCACGGCGGTTTCGACACACCCCGGCAAACAAACTGGTCGCCCCTCGGCCGCCGAGGGTTACGGATCAGCGGTCCAGTTCCTGGAGCAGGGCACGTGCGTCCAGATCGCCCCATTCCGCGCCTCGCTCCAGCACGGCCCGGGCCTCCGCGACGCGGCCGAGTTCGGCCAGCAACTCGCCCAGCCCCAGACTCCAGCCGGGCTCGTCGGCTTCGAACGCGAGCCAGAACTGCCGTTCCGCCGCGACGACGTCCTTCTTGTCGTCCCAGAGGAACCACGCATACGCTTGATGCGCTTTCCTCGCGCCGGCCGCGATCCCCTGCCGGAACAAGTCGTCCGCCTTGTCGAGCTGACCGGCTCGTGCGTAGGCGACAGCCAGCGCTGGATAGACCGACGGCCGTTCGGGGTCCGCGTATCGCTCCCCGGTTTCGATCGCCGCAGGCAGGTCCGACAAGTCGTCGGCATACGCCGCGACAAGATTCCCCGGGGCCAGCACATCGCCGTGGTCGCACGCCCGCCGGAGAACCTCGACCGCCTCGCGATACCGCTCCTGGTCGCGAAGAAAGACACCGTAATCGTTGAGCGCGGAGAGGTCTCCCGCTTCGATCGCGGCCCGATACGCCCGGTCGGCGGTCTTTGCCTGGCCGAGGTCAGCCGCTAGCGAAGCCAACAGGCTCCAGAGGTCCGTCCTGCCTCGTTTGACCGCCTTTTTGACCAATCGGACCGCTGCCGCCGGATCCGGAGAGCCCAGCAACGCGTAAGCGAGTTCCCGGAGAGCTTCCGGCTCGTCAAGCTCGACAGCCTGCTTCAACAGGGCGATGGCTTCATCGCTTCGCCCTTCGTACCGAAGGTCGATCGCCCGTTCGGTGAGCGAATTCTGCTGCGAGCCCAACGTCTGCTCCTTCGTCGACAGCGCTCCCCACTCTACGGCGGGGTGTGCGGACTCGGCCGCCCGCACAACCCGTTTCGGAGGCGGCAATCAGCGCCGAGCGCATTTCCGCGCCATTCATTCCCGCCCGCCGAAGCGACGTTTTCGTTACCAATTTGTGCGCACCGACACAAATCGTCCTGGCGGCCGCTCGCGCCCGCGGACGTGTCTTACGCTCCTTTCCGCTGATCAAGAATCAAGGAGGACACGGGTGCGTTCCCGGATTAAGGCCGCATGCCGCGGAGGCGTCGTCGGTCTCGTCGTCGCGATTGTCGCGATGCTCGTGGCGATGCCCGGCCCCGCCCAGGCGGCCGGGCTCTGCGACCGGCATCCGGAGCTGGCGGTGTGCAAGGCCGCGGACCGGGCCAAAGCGGCGCTCGTGGTGGGCAAGGCGGTCGCCCGCACCCAGTTGGGCGCGTTGGTGCTCGGGCACCTGCGCCAGGGCATCGGCGAGGTCGCGGGCCGCGCGCTCGAGGAAGCCGCCCGGTCCCTGGACGAGGTCGGCAAGGCGATCGACGCCGGGGACGTGTCGCGGGCGAATCAAGCACTCGATCAGTTCCGCGAGGACGCGCTGCAGCCGTTGCGCGACACCGTCGTCGCCACGTCGGTCGTCGTGAAGTCGCTGCCCGAACTGGCCGCGATCGCCAAGACCGCTATCGCGCAGTTCAACGCGCTCCCGGATCTGGACATCCACATCGACGTCGCCGCGCTGGAAGCCAACAACCGCGGGCTCGCAGCCACCGCGGCCGGCATCGCCCAGGCCGCGGCCCAGCTGGACGCGAGCGCCGCCCAGATCCGCACCGCCATGGCACAGGCCGACCGCGATTTCGCCGGAGCACGGCGCGATCTGGCCGCGGCGAACGCGATCCTCGCCGAGGCGAACCGCACCCTGGACAAATTCACGGCCACGCCGTGGATGCCGGTGGGCGGGTTGTCGCTGAAGGGCATCACCTTCGATTTCGACGAGGCGTTCGGCCACCCGACCCGCTCGGGCTCGCTCAACCCGGACGTCAAGGCGGTCCTCTCGGCGGTGACGGACGTCCTTCCCGGGATCGGCAGCGTCAAGAGCGCGGTCGAGGCGATCGCCGGGAAGGACGCGTTCACCCAGCAGGAACTCGACGGTTTCGAACGCGCCCTCTACGGCATGGCCGCCATCCCGGTCGGCGGCGGCGCGCTCAAGAAACTCCTCGCCGTCGAGCGGGCGGCCAAGGTCTCCCGCGGGATCGAACTCGCGGCGAAGAACGGCTCCAAAGGCTGGCGCGAGTCCTTCGACGCACTGCCCCTCGGCAAGAACAGCGGCGTGAAAACCGTGTCGAGCGCCACTGAATTGCGGACCCTGTTCGACCATTGGACCGCGGGTGCGCAGAAGCTTCCGCCGCGGGGAGACAAGATTCCCGATGTGTTCGCGCTTCCAGACGGCACTACCATCCAATGGCGCCTGACCTCCAAATCGAGCGGCGAAACAATCGACATCGTCACGGCGGACGGCAAACGGCTGAAGGTGCATCTCGATGGATGAGCGGCAGGAAATCGAACGGGTCGCGGCCCCGACGCTCGACGAGGGGCTCGACGACTGGGTCCCGGTCGATTCGCTGATCTGGAACGCCTCCCAGGTCGTCCCCAAAGACAGCGACCGCTTCGCCGGGTTCTTCGCCGCCGTTCTCGGCTATCTGCTTCGCGAAGGGCTGATGGTCGTCGGAGAGATCGGTGACACGGGGTTCGAGCCGTGGGCCGCCTCGTCCGTGGAGGACACCGTCGAGCGCGTTGTCCGCGACTGCCAGGCGGTCGGCTGGTCTCCCAGGCTGGGGTTGTGCTGGCTGTCGAACACCGAGGAGGGAAACCGCCGGGCCCGGACCCCGGCGCGAGGCTGACCGCGGCGGAGCTGGGCCAGGGTGTGGCCTGCGCGGCGGCGTCCGGGTTTTCCTCGTCGGTGCCCAGCGTGGTGACGCTGGCGGCCACGGCGCGCATCGCGTCGAGGATGGAATCGAACACGTCAAAAGCGGCACCGGATTGTGCACCGCCGCGACGACTGCACCGTGCAGGGCGAGGTCGGCGACGGTGCGCCGGGTCGCGGCCAGACCGCCTGCCTCGGCTTCCAGTGCGACGCGGGACCTCGTACACGTCGATCACCTGGGCCATGCGCGGCTTGCGGTCCAAATCGGGTCGACCAGCGACGTTCGGCGTACCGCCCGGACTGTCATGGCGTGCCCTCTTCCCGTCGGACCTCCGGCGCGCGGCGCGGCCCGGGTGCCCCGCCGCTGCGGATCACCACCCCGAACACCACGAGCACCGCGCCGAGCGTGAACCGCAGGCCTTCGGTGTCGGCCAGACAGCCGGACAGCGGCGAACTCAGCCCGCGCGCTCCTGGCCGCGCGGCAAGGGCTCGTGTTCACGAGCCGGGCTGGACATCGCCACGCTCACCGTCACCGCACAGTCGCTCGCGGCTCAGCTCCTGCCGGACAGCTCCGGCCCGCCTCACGAGAACAGCGCGCTGGAAAACCTTTGCGCGGCAACGCGGACAACGCCGCCAGGAGCTGAGAAAATCCCCGGCCGACCTCAGGCGTGGCCGTTCTCGGAACCCCCGCCGAACTTGGCCCACACCTTGCTCGCCGTGTCCGCGACCGTCTCCCCGACGTCGGTGAAGACCTTCGTCAGCGGGTCGGCCGAGGCGGTCCAGGAGTCCTTGTACGACTTCGCCGCGGACTTGAGGTCGTCCTTCCAGTCCGTCGTCGGCGCGTCGTCGTCCCGGCGGGGGTAGTCGCCGGTCAGGATGGCCCGGTATTCCGCCGACGCGGCCCATTTCTGCAGCTGCGTCGCCCGGACCACGGCGAACGGATGGGTCTCGGTCTCGACGTATTTCAGTTTCAGCAGGCTGTCGCGGATGTCCTCGCCCGCCTCGTATTCCGCTCCCTGCTGGAGGAAGGACGGGATGTCGATGCGGGACGGGTCGACGCCGCCGGCGAGCTGGATCTGCGCGCGCAGCGCCGCGGTCGGGTCCTGGCCGCACAGCAGGCCCGCGCGGTCGCACGAGAGTTCGGCCTTGCGGTACCACTCGCTCAGCGCCGCGATGATCGCCCGGATGCCGAGCGCGCTGACCGGGGTCCAGGACATCGACATCTGGAGGTTGATCAGGCGCACCATGATCGTGCGGTAGACCGCGTGCCCGGACAGCACGTGCCCCATTTCGTGGCCGATGGCGAACCGCAGCGATTCGTGGCTCAGCTGGTCGACGAGCGCGGTGCTGATCCGGATGAACGGCTCGTCCATGCCCAGCGCGGACGCCTGCAGCCGCGGGTCCTGGTAGACGAACAGGTTCGGCACGGCGGGCAGGTCGAGCGTCTCGGCGCATTCGTGGCGCAGCCGGTCGAGTTCCGGGTACTGCCGCGGTCCCACGCGGATCGACGAGGCCAGCGCCATCAGCCGTTCGCCGCGTTCGTTGTAGAAGCCGGAGACCGCCTTGATCACCTGGGCGAAACCGGGCACCGCGCGCAGCGTGGCGAGCGCGCCGCGGTCGACCGGGTGCTCGTAGGCTCTCGGGCTGATGCCCGGGAAACGGACGGCGGCCCGGCGCGCGGGTTCGATTTCCTCAGTCATGGTTCCCCCCAATGAAGTCGTGGGCGCCAGCCTACTCAAAGCCGACGACCCGGTTGTTCAGACCACTGATCGGGCGCCTGGGCCGGACGGCGGCCCTGCGGGATCTCGCGGATTGGCTACGATCGGGGGCACGACTGCGGGGGAGGCGGCGTGGCGCAAGGACCTGAAGAGCCCATCCCGGGCGTGGACCTCGACCGGCCCAGCGTGGCGCGGGTTTACGACTGGTACCTCGGCGGCACGGCCAACTGGGCCATCGACCGCGAGTTCGGCAAGATGGTCCTTTCGGCGTTCCCCGCCGGGAGGTACTGCGCCCGGGCCAACCGCGCCTTCCTGCACCGTGCGGTGCGGCACCTCGTGCGCCTCGGCGTGCGCCAGTTCGTCGACATCGGCTCCGGCGTGCCCACGATGGGCAACGTGCACCAGATCGCCGACGAGGTCGCGGAGGATTCCCGCGTCGTGTACATCGACAGCGAACCCGTCGCGGTCGCGCATTCCCGGATCCTGCTGGAGCGCCACGGCGATCCGGAACGCCACGCGGTGATCCAGGGTGACCTGCGCGAACCGGACGCGCTGTGGCAATCCGTCGCGGACACCGGCGTCATCGACCTCGACCAGCCGCTGGCCCTGCTGGTCACCGCGGTCCTGCACATCCAGCAACCGGGGCCGGACGGGCGCGACCTCGGGCCCGACGCCATCGCACGGTACCGGGAAATGCTGCCTTCCGGGTCGTACCTGGTGCTGTCGCAGCTCACCCACGAGGGGCTGCCCGAGGACATCGCCCGGCAGCTGCACGCGGTGATCCAGCTGTACGACACGAACGTCAGCAAGCACGTGCTGCGCTCGAACGCGGAAATCCGCGCGCTGTTCGGCGATTTCGACCTGCTGGATCCCGGCGTCACGTGGACGGCCGCGTGGCATCCCGAAGAAGGCGGGCTGAACACCCCGGTGGTCGAGTTCGCGGATCCGAGCGAGGCCGCGATGCTGGCCGGGGTGGCGCGCAAGCCCTGAGCAGTGCGGAAGCTGGTGCGGGCAAAGGGAATTCGCCGCGCCGATCCGCTTCCCGAACGCAGCGGGGCGTCGCGGAAATCCCGTCCGGCGGGGTTTGCCTTCGCCGGGCGGAACGAGTGAGATGGCCTGATGCTCATCCCGTCCGAAACCACCCCGGTCCCCTGGCGCAACGGCGCGGGCACCACCCGGGAACTCGCCGCCGACACCGATCCCGCTGGCGAACCGCGGTGGCGGATCAGCGTCGCGGACCTTCTCGAAGACGCGCCGTTCTCGGCTTTCCCGGGCATCGACCGGCTTTTCACCGCCCTCGGGCCGCTCCGGTTGACCGTCAACGGCACCAGCACGGATCTCGGGCGCGGCGACCAGATCCGGTTCGCCGGAGAGGACACTGTGTCCGTCACGCTCGCTCAGCCGACCCGAGCCCTCAACGTGATGACCCGGCGCGGGCAGTACCGAGCCGAGGTCGTCCTCCGCTCCCCTTCCGGGAAGAGCCCGGCCACCGCGGCCGCGACGGTCGACCTGGGCGAGCAAATCGCCGATGTTTTCCTCACCGCACTGGCATGATGCAGCGATGACCAGCACTGCCCGGCGGATGTTCGAGCTTCTGGAGCCGATCTGCCTTGTCACCTTCTTAGCCGACGAATGCAACGACGAGCTGGCCGCACTCGGCCACCGCACCTACTGGGACGGCTACTTCGCCAGCCGGGCCGCTCCGTTGGGGCGGGTGCCGGCGGAGGTGGTCCACGCGGCTTTCTACAACTTCGCCGACGGTGAAGTCGCGCGGCACATCCCGAGCGCGTGGGAGACAGCCCCGCCCGAGGCGTCCGTCGCCGCGCGGGAACGCGGCAGCGCGGCCTCGGTGCGCCGGATTCTCGGCCCCGAACTGGCCGGCTCCCGCGAGCTGGTGCGCGCCGCCGACCTCACCGCCAAAGCCGCGACGAGCGCCCCGCTCGCCGGGCGGGTGATGTACGCCGGGATGCGCACCCTGCCGGTGCCCGCCGATCCGGTCGCGCGGCTGTGGCATTCCGCGACCATGCTGCGCGAGCACCGCGGGGACGGGCACATCGCCGCGCTGGTCAGCGCCCGGATCGGCGGCGGGGAGGCGCACCTGCTGTCCGCGCTGGAGATGGGCATCCATCCGCCGGAGTCGTTCGGGCGGGTCCAGCACCTGCCGAAGAAGCGGCTGGCCGCGCTCATGAACGGCTTGCGCGAACGCGGTCTCGTCGACGCCGAGAGCCGGTTCACCGACGCGGGCCGAGAACTCAAAGCCCGCATCGAAACCCTCACCGACGAACTCGCCGCCGCACCGTACGAAGCACTGAGCACCGCCGAACTGGAGGAACTGATCGCCGTGCTGGAACCTATCTCGGCCAAGCTGGTGGCCGCCGGATCGAGCTGACGTAACGTGCCCGCGCCTCGCCGCGACTTCGGAGAACCCGAGTCGCAGCGAGTCGTGTCAGGTCCATCGCCAAAACCTTCGCCACCGCCGAACCGACGAGCGGCAACCTCGGCGACGGCGGGCAGGAAGAACGTCAGCGATTTCGTCACCGTTCAATCACTGCTTCGCCGCCATGACCGGTGCTCCGCGCCGTGGGGCGGCTCTGGAATCCCTTGCCCGGCCAGTGGTTTCCCTGCGCATTGTTCGGTCTGGTCTCGCTTCGCGGCCGGGCGAGAAAGCGCTCGACGCCAGCGTCACGCCGGTGCCGAACCAGGCAGCGCAAGTCGTCTGCTGGCTTCAGCCGTCGTTTATCGCGCTGGTCAACGTTTTCGGGGCCGTCGCGGGAGCGGTCGCGGCGACGAACGCCGACGACCTCGCGCATGAACCGCCTCGGATGCGCGCCGCCCGACCAGGATTCCCGACGCCATCATCACCCGCCGCAGGTTCGCCCATTCCTCGCGGGCCCGGCCGACCGCGGTGTGCGGACTCGACGCGCTGGGGTCCGTGCCGCAGCCACGTCTTGGCCCGGCAGGAAAGCAGCGCCTTGACCCGTTCCATGCTTTAGCCTCGTCCGGTGGACCGGGGAGGCTGCGGAATGACGCTGGAGTTCCGGGTGCTGGGCGAGGTCGGCGCGGTCGCGGGCGGCGAGGCGCTGGCGGTCGGGCACGCCCGGCAGCGGCTGGTGCTCGCCGCGCTGGTGCTCGACGCCGGCCGCGTCGTCCCGGCCGGTCAGCTGGTGACCCGGGTGTGGGGCGAGCAGCCGCCGTCGCGGGTCGCGAACGCGTTGCAGACCTACATCGCCCGCCTGCGCCGGGTCCTGCAGCCGTACGGCGGGGCCATCGAACGCCGTTCCGGCGGGTACGTGCTCCCGCTGCCGGAGCCGGACGCGCTCGATCTGCACCAGTTCACCAACCTCGTCAGCCGAGCGCGCGCGACGGCCGACGACGGCGAGGCCGCGCAGCTGTACGAGCGCGCCTTGGCCCAGTGGCGCGGCGACGCCTTGCTCGGGCTCGATTCGGCGTGGGCCGACTCCGTCCGGCATTCCCTCACCCGCCAGCGCACCGCCGCCGAACTCGACTACGCCGACCGGCAACTGCGCCGCGGCCACCACGGCGCCGTCCTCGGCCTGCTGGCCCGGCGCGCGGACGAATACCCGCTGGACGAACGCATCGCCGCCGCCCTCATGCGCGCCCTGCACGACAGCGGCCGCACCGACGAAGCCCTCGCCCGCTACCAGCGCACCCGCACGATGCTGCTCGACGAACTCGGCGCCGACCCGTCTCCGCACCTGCGCGCAGTGCACGAGGACATCCTCGCCGCCCAGACCCCCGCTCCCGCGCCGCCGCGGGCGTGGGCCGCGCCGGTCCCCCAGCAGCTCCCGCCCCCGCCGCCGCGGTTCGCCGGCCGCGACGACGAACTCCGCCAGCTCGACACCCTCGCCGAAGACCACGCCACGGTCCCGATCACCGTCCTGCACGGCGGTGGCGGCATGGGCAAAACCGCCCTCGCGCTGCACTGGGCGCACCGGCAATCCGCCGCGTTTCCGGACGGCCGGCTCTACGTCGACCTGCGCGGCTTCAGCCCGGACGGAGACCCGACCGCGCCCGACGTCGCACTGCGGGGTTTTCTGCACGCGCTCGGCGTCACCGGCACCGCCATCCCCGCGGAACCCGACGCCCAGACCGCGCTCTACCGCACCCTTCTCGCCGGGAAACGCGTCCTCGTCGTCCTCGACAACGCCCGCGACACGAGCCAGGTCATGCCGCTCCTGCCGGGCGATCCGGGGTGCGCCGTCGTCGTCACCAGCCGCGATCGCCTGACCGGCCTGACGACCAAGCACGGCGCCACGCCGCTCGCGGTGCGGCCGTTGCCCGCGCCGCACGCCCGGAGCGTCCTGACCGCCCGGCTCGGCCCGGATTATCTCGACGCGGACCCCGACGCGGCCGAGCAACTCGTCACGCGCTGCGCGGGTTCTCCCCTGGCACTGGGAATTCTCGCCGCGCGCGCCGCTGAGCACCCCGGTTTCCCGTTGGCCGCGCTGGCCGCCGAGATCACCGACGCGAGCGCACTCGACGACGGCGACGCCAGTGTCGCCGCGGTCCTGTCGTGGTCCCTGCGCGCGCTCCCGCCGCAGCACGCCGAGGTGTTCGAATTGCTCGGCCTCGCACCGGGACCGGACATCAGTGTCCGCGCCGCGGCCAACCTCACCGGAGTGCCCCCGAACTCCATCGCGGCGATTCTCCGTGCGCTGGAACGGGTTTCGCTCGTGGAGCAGGACACGCCCGGCCGCTACCGGATGCACGACCTGGTCCGCCTTTTCGCGAAAACCCATGCCAGTCTCCCCGCCGGGGAACGCACCGCGGCGCTGCTGCGCGTGACCGGCTACTACACCGGCACCGCCTTGGCCGGAAACCGCGTCCTGCATCCGCACGGCGTCCTCCCGCCCGGCATCGACACCGGACACGACCATCCCTATCCGCATCCGCCAGCGAGCGCCGACGAAGCCCTCGACTGGTTCGACGCGGACCACGACTGTCTCCTGGACACCCAGCGAATCGCCTGCGCCCAAGCCTGGCACCAGCCCGGGTGGCAGATCGCCTGGGCCCTGACCGCCTACCACTACCGGCGCGGATTCCTGCACGAGGACCTCGCCGTCTGGCCGCTGGCGGTGCAGGCCGCCGACGCGCTGGGCACCCCGGAAACCCGCGTCCTCGCGCACCGCCGCTACGGCCTCGCCTGCGCCCGCGGAGCCCGGCACGACGACGCCCTCGCCCACCTCGCCGAGGCCCTGGACCTGGCCAGCCGCGGCGACGACCAGCGCGTCCAAGCCATCATCGAGCACGACCTCGCCCAGGCCTGGGAACTGCACGGCGACCACCGCGCCGCGCTCCGGCACGCACAGCGCTCGCTGGTGCTGTTCCGCCCGCTCGGCAACCCGGTCTGGGAGGCCCAGGCGCACAACGGCGTCGGCTGGTATCTCACGCTCCTCGGACAGCACGAACAGGCCCGGCCGCATTGCGAACGCGCGCTCCGGCTGTACCGCGAGGAGCGCCATCCGGCGGTGGCCGACGTCCTCGACAGCCTCGCGCACATCGCCCACCACACCGGCCGCCACGCCGACGCCGTCGAGCACTACCGCGAAGCGCTCGCGCTGTACCGGGAATCCGGCAACACCTATCTGGAAGCCGACACCCTCGAACACCTCGGCCACACCCACCGCGCGATGGGCGAGGCCGGCGAGGCCCGCACGGTCTGGCAGCTTGCGCTCGACCTGTTCCGCGCACAGGGCCGGTTCGCGGAGGTCAATGCGGTGGAAACCGCGCTGGCGCGGCTCGGTGCGGGGAAGACCCGGTCCGCGCCCTAGCCGCGCCAGCGCGCGCTCGGCGAGGTTCCGGCCCGCCGCCCGCCCGTCCCGGTGGCCGTCCCCCCGGGCGACCGCGCCTTCACCGGGAAGCCGGGATCCGGCAAGCTGGTCCCGTGCCCATGGAATCAGCGATCAACAGCTCCGCCAAGGACCAGTTCGAGTACTTCGTCGACGAGCACCGCGAGGCGCTCCAGCACTGCCTCGACGGGCTCACCGAGGAGCAGGCCCGCCGTTCGCTCGTGCCGTCGAAGACCACGCTGCTCGGCCTGGTCAAACACGTGACCGTCGTGGAGAAGGTCTGGTTCGACGAGGCCGTCACCGGCCGTTCGCGCGCCGAAATCGGGATCCCGGAGACGCCGGACGAAACGTTCGACCTCACCGACGACGACACCATCGAGTCCGTCCAGCGCGCGCACCGCGAAGCGTGCGACGCCGCCCGCCGGGCCACCGCGTCGCTCGAACTGACCGACCTGCTGCCCGGCAACCGGCGCGGCCCGCTGCCGCTGCGGTTCGTCTACCTGCACGTTCTGCGCGAACTCGCGCAGCACTGCGGGCACGCGGACATCCTCCGCGAGCAGATCCTCGCGGAGGACGGCGCGCCGGCTCGAACTACTTCTTGACCGGGTAGGCCTTGGGCGAACCGTCCTGGTCGACGCCGGCCGCGGCGTACTTGCTGACCCAGTCCGGCACGAAGCCGACGCTGGTGGACAGGTCCTTGCCGGTTTTCGCGTCGAGGACGATCGGCTGCTTCCCGTTGGTGTAGCCGTACAGCGCGCCGTGCCAGGCGACGGTCAGGCCGCCCGGCGGGACGCGGTTCGCGGCCGCGTCCGGCAGGCTCCAGAGTTTCGTCCCGGCCTTCGCGTCGTACGCGGTCAGCACGCCGGAGTCGGTGCAGGCAAGCACCGACTGCTCGTCGTACAGGCAGTCGCCGTACGAGTCGGGGCCAAGGTTGCGGGTGCCCTCCACGGAGAACTTCTCCGCGCCGGTCGCCGCGTCGAGGAACTTCAGGAAGGCGTGGCCGGTGCCGGCCTCGTTGAACTTCATCACGACCATCGCCGGGTCGGCCTGCAGCAGTTCCACCGAGGTCGCCTTGGCTCCGGCCCACTGCTGCTGGCCGGTCGCGGCGTCGAGGGCGATCGGCTGGACCTCGGCCGAGTCCGGGGTCACCTTCGAGGCCACGCCGACGACGAGGTCGCCGTTCGAGCTGCCCGCGTCGAAGTCCTTGCGCTCCCACAGCTGTTTCCCGGTCGCCGGGTCCAGTCCGACGGTGAGGTTGCCCTCCGACTGCGTGAAGCTGGCGACCACGGCCTTGTCGGTGACCGCGACGACGTGCGTGACCGAACGGTCGCCGCTGATCCCGTACTGGTCGTCGGCGATCTTGGTGTTCGTCTGCCAGAGCTTGGCCCCGGTCTCGGGGTTCACCGCGAGGACGGCAAGCGCGATGTACCCGGGCGTGGTGCCCTGCTCGGGCATCCGGAGCGGGACGGCCCCGACGGCGAGTTTGTCGGTGACCAGCGGCGGGCGCGGGCCGCTCTGCTCGACGAACGGACCCTTGTGCGCGTTCGGGTCGGCCGCCGGGCCCTCGATCTTGGTGTTCCACTTCTCGCCGCCGGTGAGCACGTCGACGGCGCTCAGCGATTCGGGGGCGATGATGTAGCCGGTGCGGTCGCGCAGCGTCATGAACTTCGACGTCACGGAGCCGCCCATGGTGGCCTGCAACGCCGTGCGGGGCAGCGAAACGCCCTTGCTGGTGTCGAACGCCAGCGGCGGATCGGCGGTGACGGCCTCCGGCTGAGCGGACGAAGCGGGCGGCTGCCCGGCCGGTCCGGCCTGGTCGGTGGCCAGGCCGGTCGGGACGGACCCGCCTCCGCACGCGGTGGTGGCGGCCAGCACTCCCAGGCAGGCCGCAGTGCTCACAAGTCGCCGCATCGGCGTCCCCATTCTCCCGAATCACCCGCTCCATTCGGAGTCGACCGGGAATTTAGCCGACAGAACGGCCGCGTGCGCACGAGATCGCACAAATACGGCGAAAAAGGTGTCCCGGACCCGCGCGGCTACCCGGACGGGTGACCAGCGTCCACCCATCCGCGGCCGGCGTGGCGCCGAATACCTGCCATGACCTCCCGTCTGCGGATCCTCCCGGCAGCTCTGTGCGGCGTGCTCGCCCTGGTCGCGGCGCTCGCCGCCGGGCACCTGGCGGCGTCGTTCGGCAACGTCAACGCTTCGCCGTACCTCGCGGTCGGCAACGGAGCCATCGACCTGACCCCGCTGCCGGTGAAGGACTTCGCGGTGCGAACCTTCGGCACCTACGACAAGGCCGTCCTCCTCGGCGGGATGGCGGCGGTGTTGCTGATCGTGTCCGCGGCTGCCGGGCTGATGTCTCGGCGAGCACCGTGGCCCGGCGTCGCGCTCATTGTCGCGTTTGGACTGATCGGCGGGGTGGCGGTGGCCGCGCGGCCGGACCTGCCCGCGGTCGCGGTGCTCGCTCCCCTGGCCAGCCTGCTCGTCGGAGTGGCGGTTTTCCTTCTGCTGCGCCGAATAGCGACGAGACAGCAGACAACGGATTCCTCCCGGCGGTCGTTCTTGCTCGGCAGCGTCGGGACCGTCGTCGGGGCCGGAGTTCTCGGCGGCGCCGGGCAGGCGATCAGCGGAACGCGGGACGCGACCGCTTCCCGGGAGGCGGTAGGGCCGCTCGTGCCCGCGGTTTCGGCTCCGCCGATTCCCGCGGACGCGGATTTCGCCAAGCTCGGGACTCCAGCTTTCCTCACGCCCAACCGGAACTTCTACCGCGTCGACACCGCCTTGTCGGTTCCGCAGGTGCGCACGGAGGACTGGAGCCTGCGGATCCACGGGATGGTCGAACGGGAAGTCCGGTACCGCTACCGCGATCTGCGCGACCGGCCGCTGGTCGAGCGCACGGTGACGATGACGTGCGTGTCCAATGAGGTCGGCGGCGATTACGTGTCCACTTCGAACTTCGTCGGCGTCGACCTCGCCGATCTGCTCGCGGAAGCCGGAGTGCGGCCGGGCGCGGAGCAGCTGTTCTGTTCCAGTGTGGACGGTTGGACGTCCGGTACCCCGGTCGCCGCCGCGCTGGACCGTTCGCGCGGCGCGATGCTCGCGCTCGGGATGAACCGCGAGCCGCTGCCGCTGGAGCACGGCTTTCCCGCCCGGCTGGTCACGCCCGGGCTCTACGGGTACGTCTCGGCGGTCAAATGGGTGGTGGACATCGAGGTCACCACGTGGAAGGCCCGCCAGGCGTACTGGCTCCGCCGCGGCTGGGGCGAGCAGGCACCGATCAAAACCGAATCGCGGATCGACACGCCCAAGGGCTTCGAGAACGTTGCCGCCGGGACGGTACGGATCGCGGGCGTCGCCTGGGCTCAGCACACCGGGATCGCGTCCGTCGAGATCAAAGTGGACGGCGGGTCCTGGCAGCCGACCACGCTGTCCGCCGAAGTGAATCCGAACACCTGGCGGATGTGGTGGACCCAGATCTCGGTGAAACCCGGCACACACCAGGTTTTCGTGCGCGCCACCGACAAATCCGGCTACACCCAGACGGAAGAACGCGCTGGCACCGTGCCCGACGGCGCGACCGGATGGCATTCCACGACTTTTCTCGCTTCCTGACCAATCCGGCGCCGTCCCGGCGCCGAATCCCTGGTGAACAGTCCACTGTGAACGGAGATTCCCGTGAAGACCCTTCGCCTCGCCGGTATCGGCGCCGCTGCCGCCCTCGCCCTCACCGCGTGCGGCAGCACCGGCGACAACGCCTCGAACGGCACCAGCCCGTCGGCGATGCCGTCCTCGGCTCCGATGTCCGCGCCGATGTCCAGCAGCAGCTCCGGCGTCACCACCAACGACCAGGTCTTCGGCCCCGCCTGTTCCCAGCTGCCGCAGGGCAGCGCGCCGGGTTCGCTCGACTCGATGGGCCCTCAGCCGGTCGCGTCCGCAGCCTCGACGAACCCGCTGCTCACGAAGCTGGTCGCGGCGGTCAAGGCCACCAACCTGGTCGACACGCTCAACAGCCAGCAGGCCATCACCGTCTTCGCCCCGGCCGACCCGGCGTTCAACGCCCTCGGCGAGGCGAAATTCAAGGAACTGGCGGCCAACCCGAACCAGCTGGCGCCGATCCTGCAATACCACGTCGTGGGCAAGCGCTACGACGCCAAGGGCCTCGAACAAGCCGGTACCGTCACGTCGCTCAACACCGCGGGCGGGCCGCTGAAGATCGAAGGTTCCGGCGAGAACCTGACGGTGAACGGCGCGAAGATTCTGTGCGGGAACATCCCGACCAAGAACGCGACCGTTTTCGTGATCGACAAGGTGCTCACCCCGGGCACTAACAAGAACTGAGCCAGAACGGGCCCGGCGCAGTGGATGCGCCGGGCCCGGGCTTCAGCTCAGCGAAGAAGCCACGTGCAGATCGACGTTCTTCGTCTCCGGAGCCATGAACACACTCACCACCGCACCCAGCGCGGCAATCCCGGCCGCGATGTACATCGTCGCCGACAACCCGAGATTCGTGAGCGACCACGGCGTCGCGAAGGTACCTACAGCCGCCCCGATTCGGCTGATTCCGGTGCACAGGCCCACCGCCGACGCGCGGACCTCGGTCGGGAACAGTTCGTTCGGGTAGATCCACTCCAAAATGGACGGTCCACCGTTGAACACCGCGTACACCGCGAAGGCGAGCGTGATCAGCCACAGCGCGGCTCCCGGTTGCAGGCCGAGGTAGAAGAGCCCGGCCGCGGAGATGGCGAAGCCCCAGATCAGCACCGGACGACGGCCGAGGCGGTCCACCAGCAGCAGGGCGGCGATATTGCCGACGAAGAAGAAGAAATTGATCAGCCCGTAGCCCAGGTGCGACAGGTTGCCGCCGCCGAGGTTGAACAGTTCGAGGATTTGCGGGCCGAACGCGTAGATCGCGAACAGCGGCACGACCGTGCACGTCCAGAAAATCGAGATGAACACGACCCGCTTGAGATAGCCGCCGCGCCACAACGCGGACATCGGGGTTTTCGTTTCGGCTTCGGGAAGATCGTCGAGCGTCGCGTGCTCGCCGATCGTCGCGCGCAGCACTTCCAAGGCTTCGGCGTCGCGGCCCTTGCTGTGCAGCCAGCGCGGCGACTCCGGGATGCTGGTGCGGGCGACGACGATCAGCAGCGCGGGCACCGCCGACGACAGCAGCATCCACTTCCAGCCCTGGTCCACGTTCAGCAGGAAGAACCCGACGAACGCGGCCACCGTCGCGCCGACGAACCACATCGCGTTCAGCCCTCCGACCAGCCGGGCCCGCCACGCCTTCGGCGCGAATTCGGTGACCAGCGCGGTCGCGATGGGATAGTCGGCGCCCACCGCGATGCCGATCAGCAGCCGCAGCACGAACAACTGCGCCGCGTCGGCTACGAAGAACTGCAGCACCGAGCACACGATGATGGCGATCAGGTCGATCGTGTACATCAGTTTCCGGCCGATGCGGTCGGTGAGCGGGCCGAACACCGCTCCCCCGATGAACACGCCGACCAGCGCGGACGCGCCGATCAGGCCGGACCACAGCGAGTCCATCCGCCACTGCGGGCCGATCTGCACCAGCGCGATGCCGATGATGCTGAGGATGTAGCCGTCCAGGAACGGCCCGCCGGACGAGTACAGCGCCAGTTTGCGGTGGAACCCGTTGAGGCGGGCCGAATCCAGGGTCGCCCGGACAGCGTTGTCCGGTGCGCGGTCAGTCTTCATGTCGGTTGGTCTCCTCGCTGCCGACCGCCGCCACGGCGTCGATCTCGATGCGTTTCGTCCCCCGGAATCCGGCGACCTGGACCGTGGTCCGCGGCGGCAGGTCGATGCCGGCGAATCGGTCGAGGTAAGCCTGGTGGTAGGCGTCGAACTCGCCGAGGTCGGCGAGGAACACCGTCAGTTTGAGCAGGGTGCGCAGGCTCCCTCCCGCGGCCCGCAGGGTGTCCTCGAGGTTGTCGAGGGCGACCCGTACCTGCTCGTCGATTTCTTCCGGGACGCTGCCGTCCCGCCGTGCCGGAACCTGCCCGCACGCCCAGATCACGCCGCCGTGCACCGCGGCGCCGGCGTAGGGGCGAGGTCCGTGCGGATGCGCCACCAGCTCGCGCTCGGTCATCGGCCCTCCCGGTGGTCCGGAATCAGGAACCCGCGCGCGATCGAGTACGCGAGAGTCCACAGTGGAGTCTCCACGGACACGCCGTGGGAGACCGCCTCGCGATACCGCTTCTTCCGTTCCGCCGCAGTGGAAATCACTGGTCCGTCCGGAACCTCGGACAACGGCTCGATGACCAAACCCGCGACCGGCGGGCGTGGTTCAGCCTCGGCCGGAAGCCGGAGCAAATCTCCGTCCGGTGTGACCACCGTCCGCTCTCCACCGTCCGAAAGGGACAGTATCCGGCCAGCCCGTTCGGCGATGTCCAACGCCGCCCAGTCCAGCACCGCAGCGCTGGCCATTCCGGGCACGACCAACGTGCCCACCACGGCTGCCGTTTCGCACGCCGGGACGAACGCCTGCAACGGACCGCGAGCAGCGGGATCGTGCGCCACGGCGTATCCACCGCAACGCTCCAGCCGGAGACCGACCCGTCCGGCCGGGATCCGCGCGGTCTCGACAGCCAAGGCGTCGAGCCCGATGCCCTCGTGGACCTCGGCGGACGCGATGATCTCGGCCAGGTACTCCGCTTCGCCGCTGCTGAGCCCCGAGGCGCGCAATGCCCGCAGCGAGACCTCGTGAATTTCCCGCACGGATACCCGGGTCCGCACCGTTTCAGCCGGCGAAACGCGCTCGGCCTTCGCCGCGGTCATTGCCCGGCTCCGGGAAACACCGTGTCGAACAACCGGAGCCAGTTGCCGCCCAGCACCTGCGCCACCACCGTTTCCTCCAGGCCCACTTCCAGCAACCCTTCGGTGAGAGCGGGGAAATCGGCCGGTCCGCCGAACCAGCTGGGCCACACCGGCCATTGCGGTTCCACCGGCACCGCGGACGCGGGCCGCCACCGGCCGTTGCGCAGCCACGCGACGTAGTCCTGCGACCAGTTGCGCGTGCAGTCGCTGCCGAGCGCGACGTGGTCCGGCCCGATCTTCTCGACCAGTCCCGCGACCATTTCGCAGAACTGCCGCCGGGTCGTCTTTTCGCCGCCGATCACGTTGGGGTACAAGCAACAGCCGAGAACTCCGCCGCGCGCGGCGAGGGCCTCGATCACGTCGTCCGGCTTGTTGCGCGGCGAATCCGCGAACGACGACGGGTTCGCGTGCGTGATCGCGACCGGCCCGGCCGAGGCGTCGATCGCGTCGCGGCTCGTGCGGTTGCCGACGTGCGACAGGTCGACCAGCATCCCGACGCGGTTCATTTCCGCGACGATGAACCGGCCGTACGCGGTGAGCCCGGAATCGTGTTCGTCGTAGCAGGCGCCGCCGACGAGGTTCTGGATGTTGTAGGTCAGCTGTGCGATCCGGACGCCGAGCCGGTGGAATACCTCGACCATCCGGTAGTCGTCGCCGAACGGCGAGGTGTTCTGGAAGCCGAGCAGCACGGCGAGCCTGCCGTCGCTCTTCGCTTTCCGGATGTCGTCGGCGTTTTCGGCGAGGACGGCCAGATCGGCGTTGTCCCGCGCGAGTTCGTACCAGTCCGCGACCGCGCGCAGCGTTTCCTGCGGGCCTTCCCACACCGCGCAGGTCGCGTTGACGCCGGTGACGCCGCCGGCTTTCAGTTCCTCCAGGACCTTGCGGTCCCAGTTGTTGATCTGCAGTCCGTCGACGACAGTGAGGTCGCCGTGCTCCAGGGGGTCCACTCAGGACTCCTTTCCGGGCTTGCGGGTGAACAGCCAGTCGTCGTCCACTCCGGACTCGACGTCGCGCGCCCGGGGAGCGCCGGAGAACAGCGTGACGCGCAACCAGTCGGTGGACTGCGGGCTGTAGTTCTCCATGCCGTAGAGGGCGAGCTGGAATCGCTGCAGGTGCAGCGGAAGGAAATCGTCGGCGAGCAGGTTCGCGCGGACCTCGCCGTAGCGGAGTCCGGCGACGGACTGCACGCGCGCGACAATTCCGCGGTGCCACGGGAATTCCAGCAGGAACTCCGCGACCGAACGGCCGGCGCCGGCAGCGGCCAGGTCGTGCCGGAGCGCGTGCACGGCGCGGGCGATGTCGATCGGGTGCTCCATCGATTCGCCGGGGTCCTGGCCGCGCCGGCCGCGCCGGGGCTCCTCGTTGTCCTCGGCGGAGAACCAGAACCTCGCTTGTTCCTTCGGATCGGCGAAGTCGAATTGCCGGGTCCAGTCGTACTGGCCGGCCAGCAGATCGCGCAGCTGTCCGCAGGTCTGGCCGATTTCGACTCGCCGCCGCTGGTCGCAGGTCAGCAGGTGTTCGATCTCCGCGTCGAGCGCGTCGTCCAGCTCGATCAGGACGGTGTGCAGCACAGCCCGGGCCTCGGCGCCGAACTCCGCGGCTCGGTCGTCGAGGTCCCGCCACTGGAAGCCGCCGGTGGGGAATTCGCTGAGCAGCGCAGCGATTCCGGCGAGCCGTTCGGCCAGTTCGGGACCGGTCAGGTACGGCGCGGTCACCAGGGTGTCGCGTTCGCGGAAGTACCGGCGGGCGCGGTCGAGGAGTTCGCTGGCGCGCTGGACCGAACTGGCGTCCGCCTCGGTGTCGAGGGCCCGGGCCAGCGGAAGTTCTCGCGCCGAGCACCACGCGTCGAGGATGTGCGGATGGTTCACCACGAACGGGACCATGCCGAGTCCGGTCGCGTTGCCGAGGCCGAGGTACCGCCGCCAGTCGCCGGAAAGCGTTGCCGCGGCGGGGTTTCGGCGGGCGGCGCAATGCTCGACCAGGTCGTAGCTGAACTCGCGCAGCAGCCACGCCGCCAGCATTTGCGCGCGGTACGGCACCCGCAGCGGCGGTATTTCGGCGAGCCGGTCGAAGTCGGCGAGCCCGAACTTTCCGTTGCTGTAGAAGGCGGTGCTGCGCAGGACGTAGCAGGCGTCGCCCATCGTGGCGATGTCCGGCTGAGCACCCTTCGCCAGTTGAGATACCACGTAAGCGAAGAACCGCTCGCTCCGGTTGGCTCGAGTCCACACCAGGGTCGCGGCGTTGGCCCGGCCAGCTTCCTGCCGTGGCACTTCACGACGCAGCTCTGCCATCCGAGTATCCGGAACTGGGCCTTCCACCAGGGCAGCCGTGACATCCCAGCGTTTCGCGATCACGCGGTCAGTGCGCTCGTTTTCCTGCAATACCGTGGAAAACACCGCGAAGTGCAGCAGCGTGCCGCCGGCGTCGATCCGGTAGACCGCTTCGCCGTGCCCGAGGTCGTCGAACTCCCACCGAGCCTTGGACACCGCCCAGCGTTCCCGAGCCGCCTGGCGGAGGAACGACCGCGCGAAGCTGTGCCGGGTGTAGCGGGCGGCGCCCAGTTCCGCCGGGGCGAGCGCCGTGTCCGCGGGCCGGGTCACGAGTGTTCCCGGGGCGCGGACGTCCGCAGGTACGCGGTTTTGGTCCAGGTGAAGAACTCCGCGGCGGATTCGCCGTTCTGCTCGCGCGGCGCCGGGAACGAGGAGTCCTTGAGACCGCCGAACGGCGCGTGCACCTCGGACCCAGTGTTCGGCGCGTTGACCTTCACGATGCCCGCGTCCAAGTCGCGCAGGCACCGCCGCACCGCGCGCTCGTCGTCGGTGAACACCGCCGCGGTGAGCCCGAACCGGGTGCCGTTCGCGAGCCGGATCGCCTCGTCCAGGTCGGCGGCGCGCAGCACGGTGGCGACCGGGCCGAAAACTTCCTCCTGGCTGATCGTCAGTTCGGGCGTTCCGGCCAGCAGCGTCGGCGCGACGAACGCGCCGCCCTCCGGGCAATCCGCGCGGGCCAGCACCGTCGCGCCCTCGTCGACCGCCTGCTGGATCGCGCCCTCGACCTCTTCCGCCGCCCGGGCGGACACCAACGGCCCGATCTCGACTCCCGGCGTCGTCCCCGGTCCGACGACCAGCCCCTTGACCCGCGCGGACAGCTCGGCGACCAGCCGGTCGTAGGCGTCCCCGACGGCGATGATCCGGCGCGCCGCGGTGCACTTCTGCCCGGTCCCGCTCATCGAAGCGGTGACCAGCGCCGCGGCCGCCTGGGCCGGGTCGGCGTCGGGAAGGACGATCGCCGCGCTGTGCCCGCCGAGTTCGAGCTGCACCTTCGCCCCGCGCGGCACGACCGCGGCCTGGATCGCCCGGCCGACCGGCACCGACCCGGTGAAGGTGACGCCGGACAGCTCCGGCCGTTCCACCAGCTCCGCGCCCAGCGAACCGGGCGCGAGCAGCAGGTTGAGCACACCGTCCGGAACCCCGGCCTCGATCAGGATCTCCGCGAACGCGACCGCCAGCGCCACCGTGTCGCTGGCCGGCTTCCACACCACCGAGTTGCCCCACAGCAACGCGGGCGCGAGCTTCCACGCCGGGATCTGCACCGGGAAGTTCCACGGCGTGATCACGCCGACGACCCCCAGCGGACGGCGCACGGTCCGCACCACCTCGTCCGGGTTGCCGGACGGGTAGAGCACGCCGTCGGCACTGCGTGCGCGGCCCGCGTGATAGTGCAGCGTCTCGACCGAAGCGGCCACCTCGCCCCGGGACTCCGGCAGCGTCTTGCCCTGCTCTCGGGTCATCAGGGCGGTCACCGATTCGGCGCGCTGGGCGAGCAGTTCCGCGGCCCGGCGCAGCACGAGACCGCGGGCGATGGTGCCCTGCCGATCCCACTCCGGCTGCGCCGCCACCGCCGCGCGCACCGCCTCGTCGAGCAGCTCCGGACCGGCCTGCCGGTACTCGGCCACGATCTGCGCGGGATCCGCCGGGTCGACACTCTGCGCGACCGGTCCATCGCCGGGAACCCACCGTCCCGCTACGAAGTGCTGCAACGACAATGCGTGATCCACGGGTGCTCCTCGACGTTCGCGACGGTGCTTGTCGTCTCTGACGCTAAGTCGCGCGGAACACAGAGTGAAGTATCTATTGCCTACGCACTGATAAGGATCCATTATCACCGGTGTGGAACTCCGCCAGCTTCGCTACTTCGTCGCGGTCGCCGAGGAACGCAGCTTCCGCCGCGCCGCCGAACGGCTGCACCTCGCCCAGCCCGCGCTCAGCCAGCAGATCGCGAAACTGGAGAAAGAGCTGTCCGTGCGGCTGCTCCTGCGGACGACCCGCAGCGTCGAGCTGACCGAACCGGGCCGCGTGCTGCTGGCCGAGGGCCGCCGCGTGCTCGCGGACACCCAGCACGCGCTGACCGCGGTCGCCCACGCCGCGCGCGGCGAACTCGGCTTGCTGCGGATCGGGTTCGTCAGCTCGGCCGCGCTCGAAATCGTGCCCGCCACGGTCCTCGAAATGCGCCGGCAATGGCCGGATGTCCGATTCGAACTGACCGAATCGACCACCGACGCGCAAATCGCCGCGCTCGGCGACGGCCAGCTCGACGTCGGCATCGCGCGCGAGGTCGGCGAAGCTCCCGGGCTGACCGTGCACCCGCTGGGCCGTGAACGGCTGATCGTTGCTGTGTCCGAGACGCATCCGTTGGCGGACAAGGAAACCGTCGAAATGCCGGAGCTGGCCGACGAGCCGTTCCTCGCCTTCCCGCGCACGCGCGTCTCCCGGCTGCACGACCACATCGAGACGCTGTGCCTGCGCGCCGGATTCCGGATGCGCGTGGTGCAGGAAGCCGTCCAATTCCCGACCATGCTCGGCCTCGTCGCGGCCGACACCGGCATCGCGATCGTGCCGAATGCCTTGCGCGCCTTGCACTTGCCCGGACTGCGCTACCTCGCCCTCACCGATCCCGGCGCGTTCTCGACCGTCTCGGCGATCTCGCGCACCGACCACGAAAACAACCCGGTCGTGGACCGTTTCCTCAGCGTCGCCCGTGCCGGAAGATGACCCCGTGGACTTCGAACCGCACCGCGGCGAACTGACCGCCTACTGCTACCGGATGGCCGGCTCCTGCCACGAGGCCGAGGACCTCGTGCAGGAAACGCTGCTGCGCGCGTGGAAAGCCCGCGACCGCTACGACCCGGCCCGCGCCTCGGTCCGGACCTGGCTGTACCGGATCGCCACCAACGTCTGCCTGACCGCTTTGGAAGGCCGCGCCCGCCGCCCGTTGCCGTCCGGGCTCGGCGCGCCCAGCGACGATCCGAACGCACCGCTGCAGCCGGCGACGGACATCCCTTGGCTGCAGCCGTTTCCCGACGCGCGCTGCGAGGCCGACACCCGCGCCGGACTGCGGCTGGCGTGGATCGCCGCGACCCAGGTCCTCCCGGCGCGGCAACGGGCGGTCGTGGTGCTCCGGTCGGTGCTCGAGTTCAGCGCGGCCGAGGTCGCCGCCCAGCTGGAGACGACCGTCCCGGCGGTCAACAGCGCGCTGCAACGAGCCCGCGCCGCGCTCGCCGACGCGGGCGGAATGGACGAGATCGCCGAACCGGCCGACGCGGAAACCCAGGCGGTGATCGACCGGTACGCACGCGCCTTCGAGGCCGCCGACGTCGACGCGCTCGTCCGTCTCCTCGCCGACGACGCGATCCTGGAAATGCCGCCGGTCCCGCTCTGGTTCCGCGGCCGCGAGGACTACGGCCGGTTCATGCACCGGGTGTTCGAGATGCGCGGGGCCGGCTGGACCGTCCGCCGCCTGACCGCCAACGGCCAGCCCGCACTGGCCGCGTATGCGCCCGACCGGCAGCTGCACACCCTGCAGGTCTTCACCGTGGCCGGCGGGCGGGTTTCGCACAACGTCGTGTTCGCCGATCCGCGCGTTTTCCACGCGTTCGACCTGCCGCCGAAGATTTCTTAGCCGGGACCGATGAGTTCAGCCGGGGCCTCCGGTAAGTACTGGCGACCACCGACTGAAGGGATTTCCGCCATGAGCGTCCTCGTCATCGCGTTCACCACTCTCGACGGCTTCGCGTCCGACCCGGGCAGCGCCCCCAGCGGCGGCTGGGCGTTCCGGCACGGCCCGGAGTCCGTCGCGGGCGACAAATTCCGCCTCGGCAGCACGCTGGACGACGGGGTCCTGCTGCTCGGCCGCAAGACCTGGCAGCTGTTCTCGGGACTGTGGCCGCACCGCGACGACCCGTTCTCGCACCGGATGAACGCCGTGCCCAAACTGGTCGCCACCAGCACCCTCGCCGACACCAGCGCGTGGCAGAACTCCTCGGTCCTCGACGGCGACCTAGTCGACGCGGTGAAACGGGAAGAACGCGACGTCGTCGTCACCGGAAGCCTGAGCGTCGTGCACACGCTGCTGGCGGCGGACCTGATCGACGAGTACCGGCTGCTGACCTTCCCCACCGTCCTGGGCACCGGCACCCGCCTGTTCCCGGACGGCACCCGTCCCGCGCACCTGGAATGCGTGTCGGTCGAACGCGTTGGCGCGGCGACGCTTTCGCGGTATGTGCGGGAGGCTTCGGGGCGGTAGGCCGGTTCCGGGCGCTTGCGGTCCGAGCGACCCGGGCTCAGTCGGCGTACCCGTGCTGATGCGCGTAACGCACTGCCTGCGCCCGGGTCCCGCAGCCGGTCTTCGCGAAGATCCGGTTCACATGCGTCTTCACCGTCGCCTCGCTGACCTGCAGTTCCCGCGCGATCTCGCGGTTCCCCCGGCCCGCCGCGACCAGCTTCAGCACGTCGATCTCCCGCGCTGTCAGCCCGTCCTCCGGCGGTGCGGCCGGACGCCTCGCCGCGGCCAGCAACGTCCGCTGCACCGCCAGGTCCATCACGGTCTGCCCGGCCGCCGCCGCGTGAATCGCGCGGCCGATCTCGTCGCCGTTCGCCGCCTTGGTCACGTAGCCGACCGCGCCCGCGTCCAGCGCGCGCACGATCGACGCGCTGTCCGCGTACGTGGTGAGCACGACGACCCGCGTGCCCGGCAGGTCCGCGACGATCCGCCGCGTCGCGGTCGCGCCGTCGCAGCGCGGCAGGTCCAGGTCCATCAGCACGACGTCGGGCTGCAGCCGCAGGGTTTCCTCGACCGCGGCGACGCCGTCGCCCGCCTGCCCGACGACCTCGATGTCCGGCAGCAACCCGACCAGCAGCACCAAACCTTCCCGCACCGCGGGCTGGTCCTCGGCCACGAGCACGCGCACGATAGTCATGCCGGGATCCTCACCGACAGCCGCCAGCCCGCGCCGTCCGGGCCCGCGGCCACCTCGCCGCCGACCAGTTCCGCGCGCTCGCGCAGGCCGGTCAACCCGTACCCGGCGCCGGGCAGCCCGCTGCCGGAACCGGTCCGGTTCACGACCGTCATCGTCACCTCATTGTCTAAATAGGACAGTTCGACCGACACCGGCGCACCCGCCCCATGCTTGCGGGCATTGGAAAGTCCTTCTTGGACAGTGCGGTACAGCAGCAGGGTGACGTCCGCGGGCAGCTCCCGGGGCTCGCCGGTCACCTGGACCGACGCGTTGTCCGGCAGCGAACCGAACAACTCCGGCAGCGCCATCGGATCGCCGCGCAAGGCGTGCACGGCCCGCCGCGTTTCGATCAGCCCCTCCTGCGCCAGCTGCCCAGCCTTCTGCACGCACGCGGCGAGTTTTTCGTCCGGCACCGGCAACTCGGCCACCATTCGCGCCGCGGCCTGCAGGTGCAGCGACAGCGCCGAGAGCGAATGCGCCTGGATGTCGTGCACCTCCCGGGCCAGCCGGGCGCGTTCCTCCAGGGTCGCGCCCCTGGCCACGGCTTCCTGGGTCAGCCGCGTCTGGTCCAGCAGCTCCCGGGCCTGCTGCGCCTGCACCCGGTACTGCCGCCGGTTGAGCCCGAGCAGCACCACGACGGCCACCGCGAGCACGTTCCCCGCCACGAGCCCGCCCGGCTGCCCGGCGAGGAACCCGCCGACGGCGGCTGCGACCCCCACGACCGCAGCCACCGTGATGATCTCCGCCGGCGGGATCGCTGCCAGCGAGGACAACACGAGCAAGGACAGACATATCAACGACGGTCCGGTGAGACTTTGGTCCGCCACCGTGACGACCGTGCCGAACAGCGCGGCGAGCGACAGCAGCACGCCCGCCGCCCGCGGCCAGCGCAGGTCCAGCACCCCGAACGCCAGGCCGCTCGCCGCGGACGCGGTCAGCGGCACCCACTCCCAGGCCGCCGGGGGCCGCGCGGTGACGAGAATCGCGACGAAGGCGACCGGCGTGAGCAGCCGCATCAGGACCAGCGGCAGCCGAGTCATCGCATTCCCTCCCCGTGGGCTTCTCCGCTGCTCAGCGTAGTCAGACCCGCACCGGCTGCCCGTCGCGCACAGCCTCCAGCCGCCGGGACCGCCACAGCACCCCGCCGGCCCGCACCGCGACCATGGCCAGCGCCATCAGCACGAAGAACAGCCCCACCCCGTCCTCGTCCAGGTGCGCGCTGACCAGGAATTCGCCGACCTTCACCGCGAACGAACGCACGTTCTCCACCGCCCACACGAAGATCAGCCGCCCGACCAGCACGGCGAGCCAGATCAGCAGGTACGGCCAGCCCGCCCAGGTCCGCACGCGCCCGGTGACCGGATCGCGCTCGACCCGGGTGGTGGCGATCAGCCCGGCCCCGGCGACCGCCCCGACCACAGCGCCGACCAGGCCGGCCGCCAGGTTCGGCCCGGTGAGCGAGATCCCGCCGGTGAAGTACAGGACGCCGATGACGGTGCACGAAACGAACGGCATGGTCCCCATGAGCAGGTTGTGCCGGCGGCGGCCCACCTGGGTGAAAAGAACGAGGGCGAGCAGGATCCCGCCCATGACGAGAGCGTCAGTCATCACGGCCTTCTTCCGGAGTCAGGCGGGCCGGAACACCCGCGTTCCCGACGCTAGGGCGGCCGGCCCGCGGAATCGTCCAACCACCGACCGATTCCGGGTGGACGTGACCTGCACCCGAAATCCCGGAGCCGCCGCGCCTGCGCCGGTACACTGTGGAGCGTCAGCGGCCGAAGACGGCTGGGCGCAATCGAAAGCCGTGGAGCCGGACGAACGATGATTCCCGCACTGCTGGTCCTCTCGACCGCGGTCCTGCTGCGCGCGCTCGCGGCCAAACAGCTCGACCGGTGGAACATCGCCGCGCCGGTGCTGATGGTGCTGTGCGGGGTCGCGACCGCGTTGTTCGCGAATCCGGAAAAACTGCTCGACCTCTTCGACACCGAACTCGCCCAGCACGTCGCCGAACTCATTCTCGCGATGCTGCTTTTCGTCGACGCCACCGAAGTCCGCGGCGGACGGCTGTGGGGACACGCGCCCAGCCTGGTCGCCCGAGTGCTGTTCCTCGCGCTGCCGCTGAGCCTCGGGCTGGCCATGCTGGTCGGCTGGGCGTTCTTCCCGGAATTGTCGTGGCCGCTGCTGCTGATCGTCGCGTGCATTGTCATCCCGAGCGATTTCGCCGCCGCCGAACGCGTGGTGCGGGACAAAACCCTGACGCCGCAAGTACGCAGCGTGCTGAACGTCGAAAGCGGCTACAACGACGGCTTGGTCTCGCCGCTCTTCCTCTTCGCGCTCATTCTGGCGCGCAGCGACAATACGGCGAACACCGCGGGAAAGGCCCTCGCGACCGCCTTGCCGTTCGCGAGCAAAGCCATCGTCGCCGGCGCGGTCGTCGGCTCGGTGATCGGTTTCCTGCTGTTCCTCGCCGTCCGCTCCGGCTGGACTTCCGGACAGGGGCGGCGCATTGCCGTCCTCACCACTCCCCTGCTGACCTACGCGGCCACCGTCGCCATCGACGGCAACGGATTCGTCGCCTGTTTCGTCTGCGGGATCGCGTTCCGCTACGTCTACCGCGCCTTCGCCGCGCGGCACCTCCGCACCGCGGACAGCTCCGCCCGCGAGCACTTCGCCCGGCCGTCCGAGGACCTGCGCCTGCTCGAAGAAGTCACCGGAATCCTGACGATGACGATGTGGTTCGTCGTCGGCGCCGCCGCGGTGGTCGTGGTGTCCTTCGGCGTGCCGTGGCAGCCCATCGTGTTCTCCCTGCTCGCGCTGACGGTCCTGCGGATCGTCCCGGTGCTGGTGTCGCTGACGCGGACCCGGATGCCGCTGCGGGACCGCTTCCTCGTCGGCGCGCTGGGCCCGCGAGGCACGACGTCGATCGTCTTCGGACTGCTGGCGATCAACGGCCTGACCGGCGAGGAGAACGACCTCGTGCTGACGCTGACGGTGATCTGCGTGCTCGGCAGCGTGGCCCTGCACGGACTGGGCTCGACACCGCTCATCTCCCGGCTGATGAGGCCATGACGAGCTGGAGTGCACTGTGGACGCAACGCCTGCGGCGGACGCCCGTGATGGCTCGGCACCTCAGCGATCGTCGTCGTGGAGCGGGTGGACGCGCTCCTGTCGCGGCCCCTGCCGAGAGTGCGCGAACCGACCGGTGGCCGCGCTACCCTGAGGTCCCCGAGCATCGGAGGCGCACATGCCGAGCGAGATCGACCTGCGCCCCGCGACGGCCGAGGACAGCGATTTCTGTTTCCAGGTGCACCGGGCCGCGTTAGGCGAGTATGTCGCCGCGGTCTGGGGCTGGGACGACGAAACCCAGCGCGGCTACCACGATCGCGTTTTTGCTCCCAGCCGCTGGCAGGTGATCACGGTCGACGGAGCGGACGCGGGCGTGCTCGTCGTCGAGCACCGGCCGGCGGAGGTCTTCCTCGGCCGGATCGAACTCGATCCGCGCTATCAGAGCCGAGGGATCGGCGGCCGGCTGCTCCGCTGGCTGAGCGGCGTCGCGGCGGAGCGGGGACAGCCGCTGACGCTCGAAGTCCTCGCCGTCAACCCCCGAGCGCACGCGTTTTACGTGCGGCACGGCTTCCGCGAAACCGGCCGGAACAGCCGGAAAATCCTCCTGGCCCGCACCCCGGACCAGGAGGATTGACCGGAAACCTCACCCCGCATCAGTCACCGTCCCCGTGACGTCCGCGTCCGGCCCGGATTCCCTCGGGTCCCCGGTCACGTGCAGCAGAACCTGCTTCGCCGGATCCGCCCCGGCATGCCGCACGGTCGGGATCGTCAGCTCGCCGCTCGTCTGCCCCGCCGGGATCTGCACTATCGCCGTCAATCCGGTCTCCGACAACGGCTGCGCCTTCGCCGGATCGACCCCGTGCTCGATCAGCCACTTCGGGTCGACGTCCGACGTCATCAGTTCCGGCCCGCTCTTCGGCGGCTTCGTCTCCCCGAGCACGCTGATCTCCGCATCGGCCACTGTGGACAGTCCGACCTTCCGGCGCCCGAGGGTTCAGGCCCGGTTCTCCGCCAGCGACCCGGTGCGCAGACCGGCCACCACGATCTCGCCGAACGCGTCGCCGATCTGCCGGGGAGTCATTTCGCCGCGCGGATCGAGCCAGGTGTGCGCCCACGCGGCCACGCCGATCACCGCGAACGCCAGCACCCGCGCGGTCGCGACCGGTTTGAACGCCCCGTTTTCGATTCCGCGCTCGACCACCTGCGTGACGAGGGCTTCGAACTCGTCGCGTTTGCGCTCGATCGAGGCGAACGTCGTGCTGGAAAGAAACCGGCGCTCCTGCTGGAAAACCGAGATCTCGGCCCGGTAGAGGCCGATCGGCTCGACCAGCACCTCGGTCATCACCCGCTCCGGCGCGCCGCCGTCGGCGAGCACCTCGCGGATGCGCCGCAGCTGGAAATCCATGAACTGGTCGTGGATTTCGCGCAGCACGTCCTCTTTGGTCTCGAAATGGTAGTAGAACGCGCCTTTGGTGAGCTTCGCGGTGTCCACGATTTTCTGCACCGAAGTAGCGTGGAAACCGTCCTTTTCGAACAGCTTGAGCGCGGCGGCCACGAGCGCCTGCCGGGTGGCGTCCGGGTCGCGCGGCGCCCGCGCCCGGCCGTCGCGTTTCCCCGTGGACGGCTGGGCAGCGGGCATCGAAGTGCTCCTTACTGGCCGGTGCGGCCGCGGATACCGGGCCCAGAAGGTAACAAACAACCGCGCTCCGGAGGGACGAAACCGGCAAGTCCGGCAGGGGAAAACTGCCGTCGGCACCAACCGGCTGCCACGAACGGAGCAACGCGCTCAGTCCCGCAGGGCCGTCTCCGCCCACTCCTCGAAACTCGTCAGCGGAATCCCGAATTCCCGGGTGAACTCCGGCCGCGCCGGCTGTCCGATCGCGTTCAGCATCTTGTGCGAAAGCCCCATCGGCGGCATTCCCGCGGCGAAGGCCTCGTCCACGGTCAGGTCCGGCACTGCCAGCGGCACGCCCAGCACGTGGGACAGGATCGGCGCGATCTCCGCCATCGACCGGTAATCGCTCGCGAGCTCCAGTTCGACCCGGTCGAACCGCTCCGGCTCGGCGATCGCCGCCGCGGCCGCCCGGCCGATGTCCCGCACCGCGACCAGCGACAACCGGGTGTCCGGACGCAGGATCGTCACCAGCCCGCCCTCGATGCCGCGCGGGAACACGTACCGCGCGGACGGCAGGAAGTTCTCCATGAAGAACCCCGGCTTGAGCAGCGTCCACCGCGGGAATTCCGCCGCCCGGAGCCGGTCCTGGATCGCCGCCTTCGCCTCCGCCCCGGGCTTCAGGAACGCCCAGCGCTCGTCGATCCGTTCCGGCAATCCCGCACCGCTCACCGACGTGTGCACGAACTGCGGCACCTCCGCGTTTTTCGCCGCCTCGATGAGATTCACCCCCTGGGTCACCTCGCCGGCGAAGTCCGGTTCCGGCCCGCTCAGGTCCGGCATCTGCACGCTGAACACCGCCCGCGCGCCCTTCGCCGCGCGCGTCAACCCGTCCCGGTCGCGCAAATCCCCGACGACGAGTTCGGCGCCCAGCGCTTCAACCGCCTTCGCCCGCTCCGAGACCGGATCCCGGACCAGCGCCCGGACGGGAACGCCCGCCGCCAGCAGCTCGCGCGCGGTCGCGCCGCCCTGCTGTCCCGTCGCGCCGACGACCAGAACCGGTGCTTGCTCAGCCATGATTCTCCCTGGGAACACTAAGTGGCGGGGCCCGCCATTTCGTGTCCGCTACGATACGGCGGGGCCCGCCACTTAGCAAACCCGGAGGTCACGCCATGCCCGGCCAGCAACGCGCGGACGCGCGGCGCAACTACGCGCGGATCCTCGAAGTGGCCGAGGCGGAGGTCGCCGCGCACGGGGCGAACGCGTCGCTGGAACAGATCGCGCGCACCGCAGGGGTCGGCTCCGCGACGGTGCGGCGGCACTTCCCCACGCGGCACGCGTTGCTGGAAGCCGTCTCGCGGGAACGGATCGCGCTGCTGGCCGCGCGCGCCCAGGAACTGGCCGGCGAACCCGACAGCCGCCGCGCGCTTCTGGACTGGCTGGACGACGTGGTCAACTACTGCGTGACCGCCCGCGGCCTGGCCGCCGCCCTGGCGTACGACGTGCCCGATCCGGTGCACGGAAACTCCTGCGCGGCGACCCTGGAAGAGTCCGCCGCCCCGCTGCTGGCGCACGCCGCCCGCGACGGAGCTGTCTCGCCGGACGTGACGGTCGGCGACCTGATCGCTTTGATCGTCGGCATCACCCTGACCACGGAAAACCACCCCGACCCGGCCACCGAGTCGAGCCGCCTGTTCCGGATCGCGGTGGAAGGAATCAGCCCGCGGCCGTGAATCGCCGCTTCAGGCGGCGAGGCGATCGGCTCCCGGCCGAGGAGTTCGGCCAGGAAGGTGCGTGACGGCGTCCGGAGCGGCGAGCGTGACGGGCCCGTCGAAAGGAGCGAGCACCAGCGAGGAGCACCGCACTCGCCGCGGCTCATGGAGATCTGCCGGGCCGGCAGCGAAGCCAACGACGAACTCGTCGCGGCGGCGAGGTGCAGCCGGAGTTCACCGCGGACGACCTCTACGCGCTCGTCCTCGACAACGCCCTCGCCCTCAAACACGGCGAACGGCCCGCCCGGGACGCCTGCGACCGACGCACCGCTTACCTGCTGGACGGAATCCGCGGAGGCCGTCCGGCGAGGGCGGCCGCTCCGCCTCCCGGCGAGAAGCGCGGTAAACCCCGGCCGCCGAAGGTCTAAGGCCGCTTCACCAACGCATCCACCCCGGCGAGCAGCAGCTCCAGCCCGAACGCGAACCGCTCGTCGAAATCGAGCATCGGCTCCACCGGTCCCGCCTCCAGGTGCACGTACTTCCGCGCCCCCAGCACGCGCTTAAGCACCTCGACCTCGCCGCCGGTCGCGCCCTGTTCCTCGAGCGCCTCGCCGAGCACGTAACAGAACACCGCGCTCGTCGCCCAGATCGCCCGCCGCCGCGGCAGCCCGGAGGCCAGCAGGCCGCCGAGCAGACTGTCCACAAAGGTCAGATTGCTGCGCTTGGCCGCGTAGTTCCCGCCGACGATCCGCGCCCCGTCCCGATGCGCGAGCAGCGCCGCGCGCAATCCGGCCGCCATGGCCCGCACGCGGTCCTTCCAGTCTCCGCCCTCGGCGGGCAGCTTCGCCACCGCGCCGGCGAGGATCGCCTCGGCCATTTCGTCGATCAGCGCGTCCTTGCCGTCGAACAGGCGGTAGATCGCGGGCAGGTGCAGGCCCATCCGGTCGGCCAGCTGGCGCATGGTGAGCGCCTCCAGCCCGCCCGCGTCGACCAGGTCCAGCGCCTCGGCCACCGCCCGCTCGGCCCGGGTCGCCGCGATTCCCGCCCGTTTCGCCTCGGTTGACATGGTAACGATGATACCAATACTCTCGGCGAGGCGGCGAGTAACAACGTTAACAAAAGGAGGGAAGCCGATGACCTCGAATGCCGGAACCGCCGGGCGGCTGGACGTCTTCGTCCGGCAGTTGCGCTGGGAAGCCGACGGCGTCGTCTCGCTGGACCTGGCGGCCGCGTCCGGGGAACCGCTGCCGAGCTGGGAACCGGGCGCACACATCGACCTCGTGCTGCCGAACGGCGTCGAGCGGCAGTACTCGCTCTGCGGCACGCCCGGCGAACGCTCGCACTACCGGATCGGCGTCCGCCGGGAACGCGCGAGCCGCGGCGGTTCGGAATACGTGCACGCCTTTCTCCGGCCCAGCCAGCGCATCGCGATCAAAGGGCCGCGTGACAATTTCGGTTTCCGCCCCGCGAAGTCGTATGTCTTCGTAGCGGGCGGCATCGGCATCACGCCGATCCTGCCGATGGTCCGTGCCGCGGAAGCCCAAGGCGCCGACTGGCGGCTGTACTTCGGCGGCCGCACCAGCGCGTCGATGCCGTTCCTCGGCGAACTCCGCGGCTACGGCGAGCGCGTCCGCTGTCATCCTTCGGACACCGTCGGCCGGATTCCATTGACTGAACTGGAAAAGCCCGTCGAAGCGGGCGCGAAGGTCTACGCGTGCGGCCCGGCTTCCCTGCTGTCCGATTTGGCCACCGCAGCGGAGAACTGGCCCGCCGAAGCGCTGCGCCTGGAACGGTTCAAAGCCCCGCAGGCCGCACCCGCGGAAAACAAGCCGTTCGAGGTGGAATGCGCGGCCTCGAAGAAAACCGTTTCGGTCGGCGCCGGCGAAACCATTGTCAGCGCACTCGAAAAGGCCGGCATCCGGCCGGTCACCTCGTGCCGGTCCGGCATCTGCGGATCCTGCGAGACCAAGGTGCTCGACGGCGTCCCCGACCACCGCGACGGCATCCTCTCCTCGAGCGAACAAGCGGCAGGCGACCGGATGTTCGTCTGCGTGTCCCGGGCCCGCACCCCACGCCTCGTCCTCGACCTGTGACGGGAGAACTCATGACCACCGCGGCCGACGCCTACTCCCCGATCGGCATGGCGCGCATCCGGGAGATCATCGGTTTCCCGGACCAGTTCATCGCCGAGAAAAAAGAACCGCGGCTCGGCGAATTCGCCATGCGGTTCATCGCGCACAGCCCCTTCTTCTGCGCCGCCACGTTCGGCGCGGACGGCCTGATGGACGTCAGCCCGAAAGGAGATCCGCCCGGTTCGGTGCGGATCCTCGACCCGTGGACGCTCGCGATCCCGGACCGTCCCGGCAACAAGCTCGCCGACACCTTCGAAAACGTCACCGCGAATTCGTCGATCGGTCTCGTTTTCTTCGTGCCCGGCCTGCGCGAGGTGATCCGGGTCAACGGCGACGCGTTCGTCACCGACGACCCGGAACTGCTGAGCATGCTCAGCGCGGACGGCAAACCCGCGGTGCTCGCGACGGTCGTCCGGGTGCGCGAGGTGTTCGGGCAGTGCGGAAAAGCCGTCATCCGGGCGAAACTGTGGGAGGGCGACACCCGCGGCCTCGCCGAAGCCGCCACCCTCGGCGGCGATTTCTACACGCTTTCCATCGCCGAACAGGCACAGAAAATCAACAACAGCCTCGGCGATCTCGTCAACGGCGGCATTTACGACGTGGTCGACGAAAACTACCGGACTGAGCTGTTCTAAAAACTCCGTTGCTCCCACCACGAAGCCCTGCCTAGTATCCCATTCGTGCGATCTCGACCGTCTTTCGTCACCGACGCCGCCATCACCCGAGCACTCGCCGAACACTGGAAGCCCGTCGCCGAGATCGCTTACCTGCCTTGGGGTTTCGGCGCGCACCACTGGCGCGCCGATGACCTGTTCGTCACGCTGGACCAGCTGGCACCCCGGCACACCGCGGAATCGCTGGAAAGCACCTACGCCAGCGCCGCCGAACTGGCCGCCGCCGGGCTTTCCTTCGTGTGCGCACCGGTGCCGACGCGGTCCGGCCGGTTCACTGTGGACATCGGAGCCGGCGCACTCAGCGTCACCCCGATGCTGAACGGCCGCAGCCCCGCGGAAGACGAGGTCGACAAACCGGCAATTCTCGCCGCGCTCGACGCCCTGCACCGCACCCCGCCGCCGGCCGGCCTGCGCCACTGGGCACCGCGGGTCGGCCCGGACTTCGCCGACGAACTCCGCGCCCGCACCGCCGAACCCTGGACATCCGGGCCACTGGCCGAAGCAGCCCGCACCGCGCTGGCCGATCGAGCCGACGCGATCAAGCGCTGGAACGACCGTTACCTCGACCTGGCCGCGTCAGCCGCCGCCCGGCGCGATTCCTGGGTCCCGACCCACGGCGAACCCCACAACGACAACCAGGTCGCCACCCCCGACGGCCTGCGCCTGGTCGACTGGGAAACCCTCGCCGTCGCCCCGCGCGAACGCGACTACGCCGACCTGCCCGCCGCCGCGGGACTGGACCCGGAAATGGTCGAACTGTTCGCCCTCGACTGGCGGCTTTCCGAATTGCGCGAGTATTCGGACTGGTTTTCCGCGCCGCACACCGGAACCGAGGACGACGTCATCGCGTTGGAAGGGTTACGCGAGGAACTGGCGAGTTAAGCGACCCGCGAAGCCGCGCGGTCGGCCCCGTCCGGGGCGCGCGTGGTCGCGAGCAGATCGTCGAGCAGCGACCGCGTGTGCAGAAGCCGGTCGATGTCGCCGGTGATCCGGCGGCGCTCCGCTTCGAGCCGTTCGCGGCAGTCGTCCAGCAGCAGGGATTCGCCGGAAAGGCAGGCCAGGATCTCGCCGATGACCTCCATGCCGAGACCCGCGGCGAGGAGGGTCTGAATGTGCGCGACCTTGCGGACGTCCGAATCGGCGAAGATCCGGTACCCACTGGGGGTCCGCTCCGGCCGCAGAACGCCCTTTTCCTCGTAGTAGCGCAGCGCTCGCACGCTGACTCCGGTCCGGTGCGCCAGTTCTCCGATCTTCACCTGGGTCCCCCGCTTTCCGGCTTGACTCTCACGTCGACGTGAGAGTTTAGCGTGCGGGCATGCTTCGTCCAGCCATCCTCATGTTCTGCGTTTTCAGCATCACCACCGGCGAATTCGTGGTGGCCGGAATCCTGCCCGACGTCGCCGCCGACCTGCACGTCACCGTCGGCGCCGCGGGACTTCTGGTCACCGCGTACGCGGTCGGCATGATCATCGGCGGCCCGCTGCTCACCGCGGCGACCGCCGGGATCGACCGGAAGCGGCTGATGCTCGCCTTGCTGGCGGTCGCGGTGCTTGGGAACGCGGTCTCCGCGCTCGCTCCCGGATACGCGCTGCTGCTCGCGGCCCGGGTGGTCACCGCGCTGGTGACCTCGACTTTCTTCGCCCAGGCCATCGTGGTCGCGGTGCGCTCCGCCCCGCCGGAGCGAGCCGGGACCATGGTCGCCCGGCTGGCGTTCGGGATGAACCTGGCCATGCTCCTCGGAGCGCCGATCGGCACCCAGATCGGCAGCCAGTGGGGCTGGCGCGCGACGTTCGCCGCGATCGCCGCGGCCTGCCTGATCGGGCTGGGCCTGGTGTTCTGGCAGCTCGCCTCGCCGCACGAGGAGCACCGGACCTCGGCGGTCGCGGAACTGCGGATGCTGCGCCGCGGCCCCGTGCTGATGTCGCTGGCCATCACCGCGGTCGGCAACGCCGGGGTGCTCATGGTGTTCAGCTACCTCGCCCCGCTGCTCACCGGTTTGGCCGGACATCCGGCCGCCCGCCTGCCGGTGCTGCTCCTCGCCTACGGCGTCGGCGCGACGATCGGAAACCTCGTCGGCGGCCCGCTCTACGACCGCAACCCGCGCCTCTTCCAGCCGCTTCTTCTCGCCCTGCTGACCGCGATCCTGGCGGGCAGCTGGTTCGTGGCGACCTCCCCGGTGTTCACTGTGGCAGCAGTGGTGGCGATCGGCCTCCTCGGCTTCGCGATCATCCCCGGCATGCAAGCCCGCGTGATGGCGACCGCCGCCGAAGCCCCGACGCTGGCGATGGCCGTCAACGCCTCCGGATACCAGGCGGCAGCCGCGGCGGCCGGCCTGCTCGGCGGCCTCCTCGCCGACTCGGCCGCCGGACCCCGGCCCATCTACCTGGTCGCCGCGGGCTTGACCGCGTGCGGTTTGCTGATGACGGTCCTGGTCACGCGGGCGCTCGCGAAGTGATCCGGAATCACCGGACGCGAGTGACGACATCCGGTTGCCTGTACCCGCGGCGGTCCGCCCAGCGCTCGCCGTCGAGATGACCGGTCGCCACCAGACGGGCCAGCTGGACTGGCGAACAGAAGCTCCGGTTGTCCAGGCCGCCCACCAGTTCCCCGGTGTCCGCGAACAGGTAGAGGTTACGCGTGAGCGTCCATACGCAGGACACGATCGGGCGGCGCAAGATCGCCTCGAACCAGTCCGCCGCGCGGGCGGCCAGTTCCTCCGGTTCGCCGGTCGCGGTGAACGCGAGGCTGGTCGGTTCGTCCGGCAGCGTGAACAACTGGTTGTGCACCTCGTCGCCGCGCAGAATCCGGCCGTCCAGATGCACCCCGACCGTCAAGATCACACAGTGCGCGGCCGGATCGGTCAGGTCCAGGGAAGCGACCAGCGGAAGCCCCGCGCCCGGCGGATCCAGCCGGCTGTCGAGCGGGTTCGCGCGCCAAGCCGCCGCGCGAACCCGCAGAACCTCGGCGAAGCGGTGTTCGGTCTCGCCGAGGTCGCCGTCGTATTCGAACCATCCGTCGGGCACGAAAATCTCCTCCGCCCTCGACCGCCTCTGCCGCACCGATCTCCGCGACCAGCCGCCGGTTTCGTCGTCCAGCTCGCTGAACCACGGAATCATCCCAAACGCGTCGAGGTCACCGACTCCGGCGGGGCGGCAGCCTGCTGAATACGTTGCTGCGTTTGGACAACGCCGGACCACGCCGGACTGGCCGCCCGCCATCCGCTCCTCCGGCCGGATCGCGGGCGTCATCGGACTGGAACCGGCCGGTTTCGCGAAGATCAGCGTCCCGAAATTCATCCTGTGGAGCGGCCAGGAAAGCACCCGCCCGGCTCGTCCTCGGGGAACGGAGCGCGTCTCGGCACTGAATCCCCGGATCAGCACGGAAATCGTACCGAGAACCACGCACGCGCTGACGCTGCAGCAACCCGGCCGCGTGCTCGACTTCGTCGAAACGACCTCGGCCTGACCTCAGACCTGCCGCGCGGTCGCCATCGCCCGCTCGGTCTCCCAGAACGCCCGCATCGAAACGACCAGGCCCTCCTCGTCGACCCGGTACACGAACACCCCGTCGGTGTCGACGCGATAGCCGCCCGGCAGATACGTCGTGATGGTGCCGACGTTCGCGACCTCCGAACCCGCCGCGTGCGAATCGCGGATCACGAACTCGAACTTCTCGACGGTGCCGATCGTCTTGTCCCAGAAGGCGGAAAGCCCCTCGCGGCCGTGGTGGCCCTTGCCCTCCTCGTCGAACATCGACGGGCCGACCGGGTCCTCGACGACCGCGTCCGGGGCGAACAGCGCGAGCCAGCCGTCCTTGTCCCCGGCGGTCGCCGCCGTCATCGACTTGAACGCCGCCTCCCGCGCGGGCGGCTGCTTCGCCGCGGGGTCCCAGCAGACCTCGACTCCCATGTCACTCCTCGATTTTCGCGATGATCTCGTCGCCGAACTTGCGGATCGCGTCGACCTTCGGGCCCAGCTCCGCGTCGAATCCGTGCCCTTCGAAGACCCACGGCATGGTGATCGCGTCGGTGACGCCCGCCTCGGCCTGTTCGCGGAACCCGTCGAGCCCGAACCGGTCGACGCACACCGCCTGGAACTCGAACGGGTCGCCGGCGCGCCCGCGTTCGGCGAGCAGGCCCTTGAGCTTGCCGATGGTCTCGCGCAGCTGGTCGAGCGTCATCATCGCGGACGACCAGCCGTCCGCGACGCGCGCGGCCCGGCGCAGCGCGACGTCGGTGTGCCCGCCGATGTAGAACGGGATCCGCGAGGGCGGCGGCGGGCTCATCTTGAGCTTGCCGAAGTCGAAGAACTCGCCGTGGAACTCGACCATGTCGCCGCTGAGGATCAGCCGCAGCACCTCGATCGCCTCGTCGAACCGCTTGCCGCGGCGCGCGTACGGCGCGCCGCACCATTCGAATTCCTCCGGCGACCAGCCGATCCCCAGCCCGAGCCCGAAGCGCCCGCCGGTCAGCGCGGCGACCGAGTTGACCTGCCGGGCGAGCAGCACCGGATTGCGCGAGCCGAGCTTCAGCACCGACGTGTAGAACCGGATCCGCTCGGTCGCCGCGCCCATCGAGGCGGTCGCGACCAGCGGATCCGCCCAGGGCGTGTTCTCGTCCCAGAACCGGCTGCCGTCCGGGGTGTAGGGATAGTCGGCGGACACCTTCTCGGAGTAGAAGAGCGAATCGGGCAGCACGATCGAGGAGAACCCGGCCTCCTCGGCGGCGCGGGCCAGCCCGCCCAGCTGGTCGAGCGGGCTCATCGCGATCGACAAGGAGAACTTCATGCCGCGGACTATAACGTGTTCTAGTTTTGCTGTCACCGCTCGAACGGAGGCGCCGCCGGGAACTCTCCGCGCACGGTCCGCGTTGTCCGTTTCAGGGACGGCTGCCCGGCCGTCGCGTCAGATCGAGACACGGAGTGACCCATGGGCACCGCGATCCTCCTGATCGTGCTGGTCGTCGTCATCGTCGGAGGCGGGTTGTACCTGTTCAGGAAGCAAGCCGCGGCCAGACAGAGCCAGCTCGACGACGCGAAGGCCGACGCGCGCCGCCTCGTCGAGCGCCTCGGCGGCCAGGTCCTCAACCTCACCGGCACGGACACCGCCTCCCAGCAGGCGATGGCCGACGCGAGCGAGCGCTACAACGCCGCCGGTTCGCAGCTGGAGCAGGCCAAGACGGTCGAGCAGGCCCGGCTGGTGAAGGAAACCGCCGTCGAAGGCCTGTACTACGTGCGCGCCGCGCGCGTGGCGATGGGCATGGACCCCGGCCCGGCGCTGCCGGACGAGGCCGAACGCGAACGCGCGGGCAAGGTCACCGAACGCCGCGAGGTGGACGTCGAGGGCCAGCACTACGCCGCCTCGCCCGAACCCGGCCAGGACACGCCGTACTACTACCCCGGCGGCCGCGTCGCGGGCCGCCCGGTGCCGCAGGGCTGGTACAGCGAACCGTGGTGGAAGCCCGCGCTCGTGGCGGGCGCGTGGGGCCTCGGCTCGATGTTCCTGTTCAGCGCCATGTTCTCCGGCATGAGCGGCATCGCCAGCGCGTCGGCCTGGGAATCCGGCTACGACGCGGGCCAGGCGGACGCCCTGGACGCGGGCGGCGCGGACGGCGGCTTCGACGGCGGAGGCTTTGACGGCGGCGGATTCGACGGAAGCCAGGACTTCGGCGGAGGTTTCGACGGAGGCGGCTTCGACGGCGGAGGGTTCGACGGCGGCGGATTCGACTTCTGACCGACGACCAGCGAGGGCCCCGGGGCAGGTGTGCCGCGGGGCCCTCGCGTCGTTCCCCCAGGAGGAAAATGGCCGGATGCCAAGCAGCGAACGGAAGAATCAGGCGGGCCTGCATCGTGCGGCGGTTGACGCCGTGGCGGCCTGCCTCGCCGATGAGGACGCGGATATCCACAACCTCACCGACGCCGCCGTCCGGCAGGACGCGCTTCTAGCGGCGCTGAACTTGGTCGCACTGGCCGCGGCGGCAGTCACCGCCCTCGCCGAGGCCACGGGCCGCACACCGCACGAAGCCCTGCGCTCGATCGACCGCGCGGGGCGTTGACGAACAATCAGCGGGCGGCGACACGGCAGCCGATCTCGACCACCCCGCCGCGCTCAAGCAGGCTGGCAGGTGGGGCACCAATAAAGATTCCGCGCCGCCAATTCCTTCTGCGCCACCGGCGTCCCGCACACCAGGCACGGCATTCCGGCCCGCCGGTACACGTAGACCTCGCCCCCGTGCCGGTCCTCCCGGGGAGCCCGGCCCATCGCCGCGGGCAGGTGCTCCGGCGCGACCGTGTCGATCCGCCCGGCCCGGACTCCGGCGCGCATCAGCGTCACCAGGTCCGCCCACAGGGCGTCCCACAGTGCGCGATCCAGCGAACGGCCCGGAACCATCGGCGAAATCCCGTGCCGGAACAGCACTTCCGCGCGGTAAACGTTCCCGACCCCGGCCAGCACCGCCTGATCCATCAGCAACGCGGCGATCGTCGTGCGAGACCGCGAAATCCGGTCCCACGCGCGGTCCGGCTTCGCGTCGCGGCGCAGCGGGTCCGGGCCCAGCCGGGCCTTGATCGCGTCGACCTGCGCCGGGTCCAGCAGTTCGCAGCGGGTCGGGCCGCGCAGGTCGGTCCAGTGGGTGCGGCCGACGAGCCGCATCCGCACCTGGCCGACCGGTTCGGTTTCGGGCAGCGGCGCTTCGCCAAAAGTCCCGTACAGACCTAAGTGGACATGCACTGTCCCGAAAGGACCGTAGTCGTGAAACAGGTGTTTCCCGTACGCCTCAGCGGAAACGAGCACCTGCCCGTCGAGTTTTGCCGCCTCCGCGGCGAACCGGCCCTGCGGACTGCTGAGGCCGACCGGTCCGCCGGCGTAGCGGCGTCGGTGGAGGCGGGCCAGCCGATGGAGCGTGTGCCCCTCGGGCATCAGGCCTCCGGCAGGGCGGGCGGGGTGCCGGTGCGCTCGTAGTCGAGCAGCTGCTGGACGCGCCGCGCGTGGCGCTCGTCCGGGTCGACCGGCGTGGCGAGGAACGCCTCGACGATCTCGGTCGCCTGCTCCCGCGTGTGCATCCGGGCGCCGACGCCGAGCACCTGAGCGTGGTTGTGCTGGCGGGTCAGCTGCGCGGTTTCGACGCTCCAGCCGAGCCCGGCGCGGATGCCCGGCACCTTGTTCGCGGCGATCTGCTCGCCGTTGCCGGACCCGCCGATGACGATGCCGAGGCTGCCCTCGTCGGCGGCCACGCGGCGCGCGGTTTCGACGCAGAACGCCGGGTAGTCGTCGGCCGCGTCGTAGACGAACGGACCGATGTCGGTCACCTCGTGCCCCTGTTCGCCGAGGTGGCGGACAAGGTGGTTCTTCAGCTCGAAACCGGCATGGTCGGATCCCAAGTAGACACGCACAGCGGGAGTGTGCCATCTCGCCGCCGACCCGGCATGCTCCGGGGTGGCCGTCGCGGCGCGGCGCGGAACGGACGTCCGGCTCGAACGGGGCACCGGGATCCTCGGCCGGGAACGCGCCGCGCTGATCACCGTGGACGTGCTTTCCTCCGTCCCCGCAACGAATCTCGGCGCCAGTCGCGGCGGCCGGCGGCCGGGAAGAGCGCGCGCTCGCGGAGCCGCGCGGTCGTCGCGGGCGAAGAGGAATGGCCGCTCCGGCTGTCTTCTGTGACGGAGATCCCCTCCGCGGCGTGCGTCGAGAACCTGCTGGACGCGGGCGCGCCGACCGGCTCGCGATAGCGTGGCGAGGGCACAGCGCGAACTCCTGGAGGGGCAATGACCTGGACCGAAGTCGCCGACCGGGTTTTCGCCCGCCGGTACGCCGAGCTGGACCTCACGACCGGCTTGGTGCTCGGCCGGGAGCGGTGCCTGGTGATCGACACCCGCGGCGACGTCGACCAGGGCGCCGAATTCGCCGCCGCGGTCCGCGAGCTGACCGAACTGCCGTGGTCGGTCGTCTACACGCACGCGCACTTCGACCACGCCTTCGGCACCACGCCGTTCCTGCCGTGCGACGTCTGGGCCCACCCGGGCTGCCTGCAGGCCCTGCTGAAGAACGGCGAAGCCGACAAGCGAACCTGGGCCAAGCACTACCGCGAAGAGGGCAAGCCGGAAATCGCCGACGCCATCGAACGCACCGGCCTCATGCCGCCGGACCGCCTCGTAGCCGACCGCGCCGAACTCGACCTCGGCGGCCGCACCGTGACCCTCGTACACCCCGGCCCGGCGCACACCGACCACGACCTGCTGGTGCACGTGCCGGACGTCGACGTGGTCTTCGCCGGAGACGTCGTGGAACACGGCCCGCACGGATTCACCGCGTACTCGTTCAGCCCGGACGACCAGCTCGACGCATGGGCCGCCGCGATGGACGCACTGCTCGCGCTGGAACCGCGCATCGTCGTCCCGGGACACGGCGACCCGGTGGACGCTGCGTTCGTCCGGACGCATCGCGACGGCCTGCTGCGCCTGCACGAGCTGAAGACGCGCGGCGCGGCGCGGGAAGAAGCCCTGGCAAGCTCGCCGTACCCCGAGGACGTCACCAAGGCGGCGCTCGGGTTCTCGTGAGTGTTCATCCCGGTTAGAACCGGGATGAACACTCACGAGGGAGCGTCAGTCGAAGTTCAGCTCGCCGGTCCGGGTGCGCTTCAGCTCGAAGAAGTCCGGGTAGCTGGCCAGCGCGACCGCGCCGTCGAACACCTTCAGCGCGTCCTCGCCCCGCGGGATCGACGACAGCACCGGGCCGAAGAACGCGGTCCCGTTGACGTGGATGGTCGGCGTGCCGACGTCCATGCCGACCGGGTCCATGCCCTCGTGGTGGCTCTTGCGCAGCGCCTCGTCGTATTCGGTCGATTCGCCCGCCTCGGCGAGTTCGGCCGGGGCGCCGATCGCGGCCAGCGCCTCCTTGATCACGAGCTTGCGGTCCTCGATGTGCTGGTTGTGGTAGCGGGTGCCGAACTCGGTGTAGAAGTTCCGCACGGCCTCCTGGCCCTGGGTCTGCGCCAGCGCGGTCGCGACGCGGACCGGGGCCCAGCCCTCGCTCAGCAGCGCCTTGTACCGCTCGGGCAGGTCTTCGCGGCCTTCGTTCAGCACCGAAAGGCTCATCACGCGGAAGGTCAGGTCCAGCTCGCGGTGCTTCTCGACTTCCAGGATCCACCGCGACGAAATCCACGCGAACGGGCAGATCGGGTCGAAGTAGAAGTCCACCTTGGCGGGCTGGGACGAGTCAGTCATGTTTCACGGGCTCCTCGGCGAGGCTGCTCCCCGGCGCTCGCCGAGGGGCGGGGCGAACCCCCGCACTGCGGGGCAACGCGGCGGCCCCTCCGCATTGTTCCCTGGTCGCCGCTTCCGGGCCCGTCATGATTGGATGCTGAACGTCGTGCCCACCGGAACCGAAGACCAGAGGTGCCCGTGCCCGCCCCCAACCTGACGCGTGACGAAGCCAAGCAGCGCTCCGGCCTGCTGGACGTGTCGTCCTACGACATCGAGCTGGACCTCACCGACGGCAGCGGCCGTCCCGGGGAGAAGACGTTCCGCTCCACCACCACGGTGCGGTTCTCCAGCAGCCGTCCCGGCGAAGCGTCGTGGATCGACCTCGTCGCCGAAGGCGTCCGCTCCGCCGTGCTGAACGGCACTGAGCTGGACGTCAGCGGCTACGCCGAGGAAAAGGGCATCGCGCTGCCCGGCCTTGCCGCGGAGAACGAACTCGTCGTCACCGCGGACTGCCGCTACATGAACACCGGCGAGGGCCTGCACCGGTTCGTCGACCCGGTCGACGACGGCGTGTACCTCTACACCCAGTTCGAGACCGCCGACGCGAAGCGCATGTTCGCCTGCTTCGACCAGCCGGACCTCAAGTCCGTCTACCGGCTCGCGGTGCACGCCCCGCGCGACTGGAAGGTCGTTTCCAACGCGCTCGTCGAAAGCGCCGAGGACACCGAGGACGGCGCGCGGCGCACGCGGTTCGCCGAATCCGAGCGGATTTCCACCTATCTGGTGGCGCTCGTCGCCGGCCCGTACGCGGAATGGACCGACGAGTTCCGCGACGAGCACCGCACCATCCCGCTCGGCATCTACTGCCGCGCGTCGCTCGCCGAGCACATGGACGCCGAGCGGCTGTTCGCCGAAACCAAACAGGGTTTCGCCTTCTACCACGAGAAATTCGGCACCCCGTACCCGTTCTCCAAGTACGACCAGCTGTTCGTGCCGGAGTTCAACGCGGGCGCGATGGAGAACGCCGGCGCGGTCACCTTCCTCGAGGACTACGTCTTCCGCAGCCGCGTCACCCGCTACGCCTACGAGCGGCGCGCCGAGACGCTGCTGCACGAGATGGCGCACATGTGGTTCGGCGACCTGGTCACCATGCGCTGGTGGGACGACCTGTGGCTGAACGAGTCGTTCGCGACCTTCGCGAGCGTGTTCGCCCAGGCCGAGGCGACCGAGTACAAGAACGCCTGGACCAGCTTCGCGAACATCGAGAAGTCCTGGGCCTACCGGCAGGACCAGCTGCCCTCGACGCACCCGATCGCGGCCGACATCGTCGACCTGCACGCGGTCGAGGTCAACTTCGACGGCATCACCTACGCCAAGGGCGCGAGCGTGCTGAAGCAGCTGGTGTCCTACGTGGGCATCGAGCACTTCCTCGACGGCCTCAAGGTGTACTTCGGCAAGCACGCGTGGGGCAACGCCACGCTGGCGGACCTGCTGGCGGCGCTGGAAGAGGCGTCCGGCCGCGACCTGTCGTGGTGGAGCGCGGAATGGCTGGAGACCACCGGCCTCAACTCGCTCAGCCCGCGCTACGAGGTCGCTCCGGACGGGACGTTCTCGTCGTTCGCCGTCGTGCAGACCGGCGCGAAGCCGGGCGCGGGCGAACTGCGCACGCACCGCGTCGCGGTCGGCGTGTACGACGAGGACGGCGACGGCAAGATCGTCCGCACCCGCCGCGTCGAACTGGACGTGACCGGCGAGCGCACCGAGGTGCCGGACCTGGTCGGCCAGGCCGCGGGCAAGCTCGTGCTGGTCAACGACGACGACCTGACCTACTGCCGGATGCGGCTGGACCCGGCGTCGCTGACCACGCTGATCGACCGGATCGGCGACATCACCGAATCGCTGCCGCGCACGCTGTGCTGGTCGGCCGCGTGGGAGATGACGCGCGAGGCCGAGCTGAAGGCTCGCGATTTCGTGACGCTGGTGGCGCGCGGGATTCACGCCGAGAGCGAGGTCGGCGTGGTGCAGCGGTTGCTGCTGCAGGCACAGACGGCGTTGAACTCTTACGCGGACCAGAAGTGGGCTGCTGCCGAGGGATGGCCTGCGTTCAGCGGGCGGTTGCTCGAGCTGGCCCGCACCGCGGAGGCTGGATCGGATCACCAGCTGGCGTTTGTGAATTCGCTGGCCGGAGGGGTTCTCGGGGACGAGATTCTGGCGGAGATCGCCGGGTGGCTGGACGGGTCCGCGCCGTTGCCCGGGTTGACCGTGGACACCGATTTGCGGTGGCGGTTGCTGCAGGCGTTGGTGGCGCACGGGAAGGCTGGGTCCGCGGAGATCGATGCCGAGCAGCGGCGGGACGACACTGCTGCCGGGCGGCGGCATGCGGAGCGGTCTCGGGCGTTGCAGCCGACCGCCGAGGCCAAGGCGGATACCTGGCAGCGGGCTATTTACGACGACGAGATTCCCAATGCGGTCAGCGATGCGTTGATTTCCGGGTTCTCGCATCCCGGGCAGAAGCATTTGCTCGGGGAGTATGTCGGGCGGTATTTCGAGGTTATCGACGATGTCTGGGCTCGGCGGTCCAGCGAGCGGGCGCAGCCTACGGCGATCGGGTTGTATCCGTCTTGGGCTGTTGAGGCGGAGACGGTGAACGCTTCGGACGAGTGGCTCGCCGGGGAGCATCCGGCTGCGTTGCGGCGGCTGGTTTCCGAGGGGCGGGCTGGGATTGTCCGGGCTTTGGCTGCTCGGGATTTCGATAGTCAGGGGTGAGGGGGCTCGTCGCCTGGCGGCGACATTGCTGTTGATGGGTGGCGTGGGGCCCCCGAAGCTTGATTGTGCTGACGGTTCGGGGGTGCTTGTCAAGGCGGGAAAGATGCCTTGACAAGCACCCCCGAACCGCAGGGAGGCTTCGTATCGGGGGCGGGGGGGAGGTGTGGGTGCCTCGCTGTTTGGGTGCAGCGGTGCGGTTTTGGTGCGCGGCTTGGGTGCGTGGTGGCGGGGGCTCGCGGCGTGCGGTTCGCGGTTGGTCGTGGCCTTCACGGGAAGCCTGGGGCGGAACGTAAAAGAGCCGATACGCCAGGGGCGGCGTATCGGCTCTTGTGCTTGTGTGGTGTCAGTGCTTCGGGGCGGGGCCTGCTTGGTCGCTCAGCATGCGCAGGGCGTTGACCAGGCCGCCGGTCAGGTCGCCTTCCTTGAAGGAGGCCACCATGCTCGCCACGGCCAGGTTCGCGCCTCGGTCGGGCAGGCGGGCGTGCGAGCGTTCGCCGGTGACGATCTCGATCGCGCGCTGGGCGGGGGAAACGGCCAGCAGCACCGCGTTCGAGGGGTTCTCGGTGGCGGCGTGCAGCGATTCCGCGCCGGCGCGGGTGTCTTCGCCCAGGTCGCCCAGGTAGATGCTGAAGTCGAGGCCGGTCTCGCGCGTCGCGAAGGTCAGGGCCTCGTCCAGGCGGGCCAGCTGCTGCACCGTGAACGGGCTCGTCGGCGCGGCGGGCTCGTACATTTTCGCCGCCGACAGCCTGCCGCTGTTGGTGATGACCTCGCCGAAGGCCAGGTCCTTCTCCGCGACCGCGGTCCGGGTCAGTTCACCACTTGCCACGAGCGCCTCCTGCGGCCGTCGAAGCGCCCGCGGGCGCCGCATTCACGTCAACCGCCGGGCCGTGGCCGGCTCCTACGCCGTCCGGGTTGGCGGTCCACCACATCGCGGGGTACTCCCACGGCTGCCCCGGCCGGTACCGCGGCGTCCCCGAGAACTTCTTCCGCAAGGTCGCGGCGCCGACCACGAAGTAAATGGCCCCGGGGATGACCGCGTAGACCAGGATCGTCTCGACAACGTTCACGCCGGTGAGCGTATCGGATGCCTCCGGCGGCCACCGCGCGACACCGGCGACCGGGGGCGACCGTTCGCCGCCGCTCAGGCGCCGTCCGCCGCTTGGCCCGCGCCCGCTGGAACGTTGGGGCGAAGGGCTGCGGGCCGAAAGATGGCAACTCGCCGTACAGGCGGCCGTACCGGGCGATCCCGGCTTGTCCGAACCCTGAAATCCTCGTAGCTTTTTCACCTGTACGGGCCTTGCGCCCGCCTCCCCAGCCCCAGCCCGTCACGCACCGGTCCCAGGAGGACACCTCATGCAGAGCGTCCAGCCCCCCGCTCAGGCGATCACCGAGACCATTTCGTCACCCAGCGAGACCGGATTCGTGCCCGGAACGCGGGTCACGTCCGGCACCAGGGTTACGCGCGGCACTCGGGTCACCCGCGGCACCCGGGTCACCGCGGGCACTCGCGTGACAATGGGTACCCGGGTCACCATGGGAACTCGAGTCACCAGGGGAACCCGCGTTACCCGCGGGACCCGCGTCACGGCCGGAACTCGCGTCACGATGGGCACGCGCGTCACGCGCGGCACCCGCGTCACCCGGGGAACTCGCGTCACGGCAGGCACCCGCGTCACCTGCGGCACGCGCGTCACGATGGGCACCCGCGTCACCCGCGGCACGCGCGTCACGCGCGGAACCCGGGTCACGATGGGCACGCGCGTCACCTGCCAGGCGGACTACCGCCTCGCCGCCTGAGCCGCGACCCGGCCCCGGTTCGGAGAAACGTCGAGCACGCTCCATCGGCTCGCCCCGGCCGCCGCACTGGCAGCCGGGGCGCCGGCGTGTCCGGGGAACGGCTAGGCCGCCGACCCGAGATACGGCCGCCACAGCGGGTCGGCCTCTTTGGAATGCGCCAGCAGCCGCCAGTGCGGGCCGTGCGGGGCGCGCGGCACCACGCGCAGCCGCCAGCCCAGCTCCGACAGGAGCCGGTCGGCCTTGCGGTGGTTGCACTTCGCGCAGCAGGCGACGCAGTTGGTCCAGCTGTGCGGACCCCCCTTGCTGCGCGGGACGACGTGGTCGATAGTCTCCGCGCGCCCGCCGCAGTAGGCGCAGCGGTGCCGGTCCCGGTGCATCAGCCCGGCCCGGGTGAGCGGCACCTGCGCCCGGTAGGGCACCCGCACGTACGTGCTGAGCCGGATCACCGAGGGCACGGGCAGCGACACCGTCGCGGCGTGCAGTTCGACGCCGCCCGGATCGCCGTGGACGACCTCCGCCTTCCCGCACATGACGAGCACCACCGCGCGCCGCATGGGCACCGCGGTGAGCGGTTCGAAAGTGGCGTTGAGCAGGAGGACCCGGCGCCGCCCCCACGCCGGGGCGACCGGATCGCGGGCTCTACGCTGTCCGGGCGGACGGGATGCTCCCCCTGGACGGGTCCCCGGCCCGGACGGGACGGAGCCGCCGGATGCGGACCCTCCCGGGCAGGCACGCAGGATCGCCTCCGGCGGTTGCCCGGCCATGGCTTGGCCGGCTCCGCCGAGGGGGACGGGTTGTCGGTCTGGCACTCGACCACCTCCACCGGTGCAGGCATAGTCGACCACACATCAGGGCCCCGGCGCACGCGTGTTCTGTGACGTGTCACATACCCGCGACCCGGCGGCCACCCGCCGGCCGCTTGCGCGCCGCCGGGGCAACGAAGCGAGAAGGGACTTTCTCCGCCAGTGAATGCCGTGCTCAGCGCTCCGCCCAGCTGCATCTCCGAGGCCGGGTCGTGGTGCGCCCAGGTCTACTCGGTCACGCACAACGAGTGGCTCGCCGCGTCGGCGGGCTGGCTCCTCACGAAGCCGCTGAAGATCATCATGATCCTCGTCATCGCGTTCGTGGTGCGTTATCTCACCAAGCGGGTGATCGAGCGGGTCACGACGCTCCCGGCCTCGGGCGGAAACGGCAAGATCCCCTCGCTGTTGCGGCCGCTTCGCGAGCGCGCCCCGGAGATGCTCGGCACCGCCGTCGTGGAGCGCCGCCGGCAGCGTGCCAAGACGATCGGCTCGGTGCTGAAGTCGCTGGCGACGTTCCTGATCTACGGCCTCGCGTTCATCCTCGTGCTCGGCGAACTGGGCATCGACCTGGCCCCGATCATCGCCTCGGCCGGGATCGTCGGCGTCGCGCTCGGTTTCGGCGCGCAGAACCTGGTCAAGGACTTCCTTTCCGGGATGTTCATGATGATCGAGGACCAGTACGGCGTCGGCGACGTGGTGGACATCGGCGAGGCCACCGGCACCGTCGAGGCGGTCGGCCTGCGCATCACCACGCTGCGCGACCTGAAGGGCACCGTCTGGTACGTCCGCAACGGCGAGGTGCTGCGCGTCGGCAACTCCAGCCAGGGCTTCGCCTACGCCGTGGTGGACGTCCCGCTGAGCTACTCCGCGGACGTCGACAAGGCCACCGAGGTGCTCAGCGACGCGGCCACGAAGGCGGTCGAATCGGACGCGCTCGCGGCGAACGTGCTGGAGCCGCCGGAGATGCTCGGCGTCGAACAGGTCACGCCGGAGGGCATCGTGGTACGCCTGACGGTCAAGGTGCGGCCGGGCAAGCAGTGGGCGGTGCAGCGGAAGCTGCGCGGGCAGCTGCTCGGCGCGCTGGAGGAGGCCGGTTTCGAACCGCCGCTCGGCCGGCTGCTGTCGTCCATGCAGGACAAGCAGTCGGGCGCGCCGCGGAGCTGAGACAGGGCAAGATGGAGGGGTGTCGACTGTGAGCGAGCCGGAACCGGCGAACCTGTACGAGGCGGTGGGCGGCGAACCGACCTTCCGCCGGATCATCAAGCGGTTCTACGAGGAAGTGGCCCGCGACGAGGTGCTGCGCCCGCTCTACCCGGAGGAGGACCTCGGCCCGGCGGAGGAACGGTTCCGGCTGTTCCTCATCCAGTACTGGGGCGGTCCGCACACCTACTCCGACCAGCGCGGCCACCCCCGGCTGCGGATGCGGCACGCGCCGTTCAAGATCGGCCCGATCGAACGCGACGCGTGGCTGCGCTGCATCCGGATCGCGATCGACGAGGAGAACCTGCCCGAGCCGTACCTCAGCCAGCTGTGGGCGTACCTGGAAATGGCCGCGCACAGCATGATGAACAGTTTCGTCTGATGAGACGCAGGGTCGCGGGGCGGCGGCCGGAGCGCCTTCCGCGGCCGTCGTGGTGGTCGGACGCGGTGTTCTACGAGATCTACGTGCGGTCGTTCGCCGATTCGGGCGAGGACGGCATCGGCGATCTCGAGGGCATCCGCAGCAAGCTCGGCTACCTGGAACTGCTCGGCGTCGACGCGCTGTGGCTCACGCCGTTCTACCCCTCGCCGATGGCCGACCACGGCTACGACGTCGCGGATCCGCGCGGCGTCGACCCGATGTTCGGCACTCTCGGCGACTTCGACGTGCTGCTCACCGAGGCGCACCGGCGCGGCATCCGGGTCACTGTGGACGTCGTGCCCAATCACACGAGCAACCAGCACGCGTGGTTCAAGTCCGCGCTGGCCGCCGGGCCGGGCAGCCCGGAGCGGGAGCGCTACCACTTCCGCGACGGCCGCGGTCCCGGCGGGGCCGAGCCGCCGAACAACTGGGTCAGCGTGTTCGGCGGGCCGGCGTGGACGCGGGTGCCGGACGGGCAGTGGTACCTGCACCTGTTCGCGCCGCAGCAGCCTGACCTGAACTGGGCCCATCCCGACGTCCGCGCCGATCTGGAGCGGACCCTGCGGTTCTGGCTCGACCGGGGCGTGGACGGGTTCCGGATCGACGTCGCGCACGGCATGGCCAAGCCCGCCGGACTGCCCGACATGGACCCGGACACGCCCTCGCACGGCGGCGGCGCGCCCGGCGACCCGCGCTTCGACGACGACGGCGTGCACGAGGTGCACCGGCTGATCCGCAAGGTGCTCGACGAGTACCCGGACGCGATGGCCGTCGGCGAGATCTGGGTGCAGGACGAACAGCGGCTGGCGCGCTACCTGCGTCCGGACGAACTGCATCTGGCGTTCAACTTCCGCCTGGTGCTCACCCATTTCGACGCGGACGCGATGCGCACGTCGATCGAGCGTTCGCTCGCGGTGCCGCGCACGGCGGGCGCTCCGGCCACCTGGACGCTGTCGAACCACGACGTCTGGCGCGCGGCGAGCCGGTACGGCGGCGGCGCCACCGGGCTCCGCCGGGCGCGCGCGATGGCGCTGGTGGAACTGGCCCTGCCCGGCGCGGTCTACCTGTACCAGGGCGAGGAGCTGGGCCTGCCGAACGCCGACCTGCCGCCGGAAGCGATGACCGACCCGCGCGCCCGCTCGCAGGGCCCGGAGTTCAGCCGCGACGGCGAGCGGGTGCCGCTGCCCTGGGAGGGCACGCTTCCGCCGTACGGGTTTTCGCGCACCGCGCAGACGTGGTTGCCGATGCCCGCTGACTGGGCGCCGCTCACCGTGGAACGGCAGCTCGAGGACCCGGAATCGACGTTGTCGCTGTACCGGCGCGCGGTGGAGCTGCGGAAACACCATCCGGCATTCCGCGGCGGCGACGAGCTGCAGTGGTTCGGCGCGCCCGCGGGCTGTTTCGCGTTCCGCCGCGGCCGGGGCGGCCTGATCTGCGCGCTGAACACCTCGGCCAGCTCGATCGTGCTGCCGCCAGGCGAGGTGCTGCTCACCAGCAGCCCGCTGGTCGACGGAAGGCTCGCGCCCGATTCGGCCGCCTGGCTGGCGTAGCCCGGGCCTCTCCGCTGCCCGGGAGGGGCGGCTCAGGCCTCGAAAACCCGGCCGTCGCCCGGTCCGCCTCTCGGCGGCCGGGCCGGGCCGGGATCAGACGCGGGCACCCGCCTCCAGGCCGAGCATCGCGAGCAATCCCCGCAGGTCGTCGACATCGTGCGCGTGTCCCGCGACCGTGCGGGCGGCGTGGCACTGCTGGACGCGCAGGTCCTGTTCGGCGGACACCCGGGCACGGGCGAATTCACTGGTTTCGGCGGACAGCGGACGTCGTTCCGAGCGCATGTCGCTCCTCGTCGAGGTGGAAGGGGCCACCGGCGGCGCCGCGGGAAGCGGACCCGCCGGGGACGACGCCGGCTCGAGCGCCGGCGCACGGTGGGACTTCTCGACCCCGTCGACGCTACTCCCCCGCCCCGGCCCGCCCGCGAGCCGTCCCCCGCCGCGCGCGCCGGGACGTCCACAATGGACCGTTCGGGCGGCGGCACTGGTGGGTCCGGCCCGGGCGTGCTTTACTGAAGACGGTCGTGTTTTGTGTTCGCGCGGTGGGTACGTCCCGCAGCCCGCTCGCAAGATGTAGCGGGCGTGGTGTTTCTCTTTCGGAAGGCACACCGTCGGTTGCCAGACCCGGATGCCGAGGTGGCATCTGTTGTGAGTCCGATGGAGATCGTTTTTATGACGCAAGGCACCGTGAAGTGGTTCAACGCCGAAAAGGGCTTCGGGTTCATCAGCCCGGACGACGGCAGCGCCGACGTCTTCGTGCACTACTCCGAGATCCAGGGCAACGGGTTCCGCAGCCTTGAGGAGAACGCGCGCGTGGAGTTCGAGGTCGGCCAGGGCCAGAAGGGCCCGCAGGCCACCGGCGTTCGCGCCGTCTGAGTTTCCCCGGTGTTTCCCCTGGTGCGGAAGGTTTTCCGCACCAGGGGACCCGCGCCGAAGCGGACGTTCCCGTCCCCGGCGGCCGAAATCGTTCGGCACCCCGGTGCGGCCCGGTGACTTCCCCCGGCCGCACAAGGTCTTCCGCGTTCCGGGAACCCGGACGCGAGATCACCCGTTGACCAGGACAGGTCGCGACTGGCCGCACGGCCCTCCCCTGCCCGGTCAGTTCGCAGCGCACGGCGCGTCCCCCGAGGCGGTCCCCCGGCCGCCGCGGTGCGCGCCGCGGCATCGGCCTCGGCCCCGCAGAGCGCGGCGGCCGGACCAGCTCGAGTAGGAGCGTTTACCCATCGAAACCCAGAGCACCGTCCAGCGTCCCCCGAAAACGCCGCAGCCCATCCTCGCCGGCCGCAAGACCGGCACCGAGGCCTTCCTGGTGAAGCTCTTCGCCGTCGTCCCGCTCCTCGCGGTCGCCGCCGCGGTGCCGCTGGCCTGGGGCTGGGGGCTGAGCTGGCTGGACGTCGGCCTCGCCGTCGCGTTCTACTGCGTCAGCGGCCTCGGCATCACCGTCGGCTTCCACCGGTACTTCACCCACGGCGCGTTCCGCGCCCGCCGCGGGCTGCGGATCGCGCTCGCCGTCGCGGGCAGCATGGCCATGCAGGGACCGGTGATCGACTGGGTCGCCGACCACCGCCGCCACCACGCCTACTCCGACCGAGACGGCGACCCGCATTCGCCGTGGCGCTTCGGCACGTCGCCGGCCGCGCTCGCGAAGGGCTTCTGGCACGCGCACATGGGCTGGCTGTTCGGCCGCGACCGGACCAACCCGCGCCGGTTCGCCCCGGACCTGCTCGACGACTCCGACCTCAAGCGGATCGACCGGCTCTTCCCGGTGCTGACCGCCGCGACGCTGCTGCTGCCCGCGCTGCTCGGCGGGCTGATCACGATGACCTGGTGGGGCGCGCTGACCGCGTTCTTCTGGGCCGGGCTGGTCCGGGTCGCCGCGCTGCACCACGTGACCTGGTCGGTCAACTCGCTGTGCCACCTGATCGGCGAGCGCCCGTTCGAGGCGCGCGACCGTTCGGCGAACTTCTGGCCGCTGGCGATCGCGTCCTTCGGCGAGTCCTGGCACAACTCCCACCACGCCGACCCGACCGGGGCCCGGCACGGCGTCGGCCGCGGCCAGCTCGACATCTCGGCGCGGCTGATCTGGATGTTCGAGAAGTTCCGCTGGGCCTCGCACGTGCGCTGGCCCCGGCCCGAACGCCTCGCCCGCAAGCTCAAGGCCGCCTGAGCGGCTTCAGGACCTGCGGACCCGCTCCTCGAGCCGGGTCCGCAGGTCGCCGCCGCCCAGCGCGGCGAGCGCCGGCCCCGGGTTCCCGGCCGCCTCGGCCGAGCGCAAAACCTCGGTGACGAACTGCCGCACCCGCTCCGGCGCGGGCGTCACGTCCCCGCCCAGATGGGCCACCACCTGCGGGGCCTCCGACGGCGTCGTCTCCACCGCGACGGTCCAGCCCTGCCGCACGCTCCACACCAGCATCAGATCCCGCCCGGGAAACCGCGGCGACCGCCCGCTCAGCGCGACATACGCGGTGACCGTGTCGGCGACCTCGCAGGACGTGCATTCCGCCGACACCCCGACCGCGGCGGCGACCTCGCGCACGTAGTCGGCAAGGACGCGCCGCAGCGCCTGCGGATCGTCCGCGGCGGGCAGGGACATCGGGCGTTCCGGACCGGACAGGAGCATGGGTCTCCTCTTCCGCCGCCGCATCCGCTTCGCGCGGGAACCGGGGTCGTCGAATCGCGCGAAGGGCGGCGGTCGCGATGATCGGGGTCGCACCGGATCCCGCATCCGGCAGCTGGACCGCACCCCGACTCTACCCGCTGGGACAAGCCCGCAGCCCAGATCAACCCGTCTGGCCGCCGCCGCGGGCGAAATCCGCGCCTGCGCGCGGAGGTCCGCCGGGCACGAAGTCCATCGTGGACAGTCGAGGCGGCCGGCTCCGGCTAGCCGCCGCCATCGCCTGTCTGGCCGCCGCCGTCGGCCGAGTCCGCGATCGACGTGGCCATCCACGCGGCGAACAGGCCCGCCTGCACGTACGGCGCGGCCTCGCCCACCGCGCGCACCACCGACCGGGCGCGGCCGGGTCCCGGTCCCGGTCCGGCTTCCGGCGCGGGATCGGCGTCCGCGGGCCGGTCGGTGCGCCACGGCGTCTCCTCGGCCCGGACTTCGGCGAGGAAGTCCGCGGTCGGGTCGCCGTCGGGGTCCGTCATCCGTTCACGATGACATCGCCGGACGGCTCCCGCCAGCGGATCGGCTCAGAAAACCAGCGGCAGCAACGCTTGGCGCCGCTTCAGCACCGCGCCGTAGCGGGCGTCGAGGCGCAGCCACGAATCGGTGGCGGTCACCCGGACCACGTCGCCGTCGATCGACGAATCGAACAAGCCCATCCCGGACAGCGCGAACAGGCACCGCATCTGGACCTTGACCTCGAGGTCTCCCCCGGTGACGGTGAGCACCGCCTGGTCCATCAGCGAGGCCGGCGGCGTGCCGTGCGGACCGGCGTTGTCGCGGGCTAGCGCGACGCCGCGGTCCGCGAGGTCCGACACCACGCCGACCGGCAGCTCGTCGACCTTCCGCCACCGGTCGGACACCGGCAGCTCGGCGTGCCACAGCAGGTCGCGCGCCGGACCCGGGTCCATCACCTCGCCGCCCGCGACGGCGAGCGCCGCGAGCAGTTCGTTGCCCGAGACCGTGACGTCCGCCGGGGTCACCGTCCCGGCCACCGCGCGGGTCGCGAGGACGTCGAACGGGGTGGCCGTCCACGCCTCGACGACGTCGTCGCCCCGGCGGCGCAGCCGGACGGCGGTCGTGCCGTCCAGCCGCACCGCGCGGGCGACGAACGCGCTGAGCGTCTCCCGGTCGTCCGGATCGGGAATCCGCAGCTCAGGCATCGGCCAGCACCCGCTTGAGGAATTCGGATTCCTCGTCGGTGAGCCGGCGCGGCCGGAGGTTGACCGTGTCGTACGGGGCCAGCACGGTCTCCGCGGTGACCGCGACCGGATCGCTCGCCTCCGGGCCGGTCCGCACGACGTACCCGAGCGTCACCGTCGAGGCCTTCAACTCGGTGAGCGTGAGCTCCACGCGCACCGAACGGCCGGGCGCCGCGACGATCGGCGCGCGGTAATGCACCGCGAGCTTCACGACCACGACGCCCTTCGGCAGTTCGGTGAGCCCCGCGCGCTCGGCTTCGCCGAACAGCACGGGCACCCGGGCCTCTTCGAGCAGCGTCACCACGTTCGCGTGGTTGACATGCCCGTACACGTCCATGTCCGACCATCGCGGCTGGACGTGGGAAACGAATGTCACCGCACCGTGCTCCGGATCTGGCGCGCGGCCACGGACAGCGTCGCGAGGTCGAGCCGCCCGGAACGGGTGATCTCGTCCAGCGCCACGCGCGCCCGCGAAAGCCGCGACGCGTTGGCCTTCTCCCATTGCTCGATCTGCTCGTCGACGGACAGGTCCTGGTCGCTGTGCCGCAGTGCGTCGAGCGCGATCGCGCGCAGGGAACCGTACACGTCGTCGCGCAGCGAGAGCCGGGCGAGGGCGTGCCAGCGGTTGCCGCGTTCCAGCGCGCTGATCTCGGTGAGCATCTTGTCGATGTCCAGGTGGTCCGACAGCGCGTAGTACAGCTCGGCGGTGTCCGCCGGGGTGTGCGTCGCGTCGAGCCCGACCTGCTGCTCGGCCAGCTCCGCCACCTCGACCACGTCGAGCAGGCCGTAGCTGTGCAGCAGCAGCGCCACCCGGCGGGCCAGATCGGCGGGCACGCCCTTCTCGACCAGCGCGGCCGCGTCCTGCTCCACCGACTCCAGCTCGCGCCCGCGCAGCAGCTCGCCCAGCTTCGGGCCGAGTTCCGCGAGCACCGGGCCGAACCGGTTGATCTCGGCCAGCGGCGCGAGCGGCTGCGGGCGGTTGGTCAGGAACCAGCGCGCGGCCCGGTCGAGCAGCCGCCGCGTCTCCAGCACCATCCCGTCCGCGACCTCGGTCGGCACCACGTTGTCCAGCGCGTCGATCTCGGCCCACAGCTTCGGCAGGTCGTAGACGTGCGTGACCACCGCGTACGCGCGCACCGCGTCGGTGGCGGTCGCGTTCATCTCCTCCATCAGGCGGTAGACGAACGAGATGCCGGCGCCGTCGACCAGCTCGTTGGTGATCAGCGTGGTGATGATCTGCCGGCGCAGCGGGTGCTGCGCGATCGCCGCGGCGAAGCGCTCCCGCAGCGGGGCCGGGAAGTACTCCGGCAGCCTGCGGGTGAACACCTCGGACTCGGGCAGGTCGGAGGCGAGCAGCTCGTCCTTGAGGTCGAGCTTGACGTGCGCGAGCAGCGTCGCCAGCTCCGGCGAGGTCAGGCCCTCGCCCGCCTTCTCCAGCGCGCGGAACTGCGACGGGGTCGGCAGCGCCTCCAGCTTGCGGTCGAACGCGCCCTTGGCGACCAGCGCGGACACCTGCCGCGCGTGCACCGACACCATCGGCCCGGCGTGCGCCCGGCTGACGCCGAGCACCGCGTTCTGCCGGTAGTTGTCGGCCAGCACGAGCGAGCCGACCTCGTCGGTCATCTCGCCGAGCAGTTCGTTGCGCCGCGCGTGCTCCAGTTCGCCGGTCGCCACCAGGTGGTCCAGCAGGATCTTGATGTTGACCTCGTGGTCGGAGCAGTCGACGCCGGCCGAGTTGTCGAGCGCGTCGGTGTTGATCTTGCCGCCGTTGCGAGCGAATTCGATCCGGCCGAGCTGGGTGAGGCCCAGGTTGCCGCCCTCCCCGACGACCTTCACGCGCAGCTGGTTGCCGTTGACGCGGATCGCGTCGTTGGCCTTGTCGCCCGCCGCGGCCTGGCTTTCGCTCTCGGCCTTGACGTAGGTCCCGATGCCGCCGTTCCACAGCAGTTCGACCGGGGCCAGCAGGATCGCCTGGATCAGGTCCATCGGCGCGAGCTTGGTGACGCCCTCGTCGAGGCCGAGCGCTTCGCGGACCTGCGGGGTGATCGGGATGGTCTTGGCCGAGCGCGGGTAGATCCCGCCGCCCTCGCTGATCAGCGAGCGGTCGTAGTCGTCCCACGAACTGCGCGGCAGCTCGAACAGCCGCTTGCGCTCCTCGTAGGACGACGCGGCGTCCGGGTTCGGGTCGAGGAAGACGTGCATGTGGTTGAACGCCGCGACCAGCCGGATGTGCTTGGACAGCAGCATCCCGTTGCCGAAGACGTCGCCCATCATGTCGCCGATGCCGACGACCGTGAAGTCCTCGGTCTGGGTGTCCTTGCCCAGCTCGCGGAAGTGCCGCTTCACGCTCTCCCACGCGCCCTTGGCGGTGATGCCCATGGCCTTGTGGTCGTAGCCGACCGAACCGCCGGAGGCGAACGCGTCGCCGAGCCAGAAGCCGTACTGCGCCGAGACCTCGTTGGCGATGTCGGAGAACTTCGCGGTGCCCTTGTCCGCCGCGACGACGAGGTAGCTGTCGTCGGCGTCGTGGCGCACCACGTTCGGCGCGGGCACGGTCTCGCCCTCGACGCGGTTGTCGGTGAGGTCCAGCAGGCCGGAGATGAACATCCGGTAGCAGGCGATGCCCTCGGCGAGCTGCGCGTCGCGGTCGACCCCGGCGTCGCCGGTCGGGGCCGGCGGGCGCTTCACCACGAAGCCGCCCTTCGCGCCGACCGGCACGATCACCGCGTTCTTCACCGCCTGCGCCTTGACCAGGCCCAGGATTTCGGTGCGGAAGTCCTCCTGCCGGTCCGACCAGCGCAGGCCGCCGCGGGCGACCTCGCCGAAGCGCAGGTGCACGCCCTCCACCCGCGGCGAGTACACGAAGATCTCGTACTTCGGGTGCGGCTCGGGCAGTTCCGGCACGCCGCTCGGGTCGAGCTTGAGCGCCAGGTACGGCCGCGGGTTCCCGTCGGCGTCGCGCACGTGGTAGTTCGTGCGCAGGGTTGCGTTGACGACCGCGAGCAGCCGGCGCAGGATCCGGTCCTCGTCGAGGCTGGTGACCTCGTCGATCATCGAGGAGATCTCGGCGGTCAGCGATTCCGCGTGCGTTTTCCGGTCCACATCGGACAGTTGCGGATCGCAGCGGGTTTCGAAGAGCCGCAACAGTTTCTTCGCGACCTCGGTGTGCTTGACGACCGTGTTCTGGATGTAGGACTGGGAGAACGGGCTGCGCGCCTGCTGCAGGTAGCGCGAGTAGGCCCGCAGCACCGCGGCCTGGCGCCAGGTGAGCCCGGCGCGCAGGACGAGCCCGTTGAGCCCGTCGACCTCGGCGTCGCCGCGCCACGCCGCGTGGAACGCGTCCTGGAACCGCTCGCGCACCTCGACCGCGGCGGCCTCGTCGGCCTCTTCGAGGCCCTTCTTGTCGACGCGCAGGCCGAAGTCGTAGATCCAGCTGGCCCCGCCGTCCTCGCGGAACAGCTCGTACGGCCGCTCGTCCACCACCTCGACGCCCATCGCCTGCAGCACCGGCAGCACCTTGGACAGGGTGACGCCCTCGCCGCGCAGGTAGAGCTTGAACCGCCGCTCGCCGGGTTCGGCGTCCGCGGGCAGGTAGAACGACAGCGCGAGGTCGCCCTCGTCCGAGAGGGTGTCGAGCTTGGCCAGGTCGGCCAGCGCGTCCTCGGCGGTGAAATCCTCCTTGTACGCCTCGGGGAACACCGCGCCGAAGCGCTGCCCCCGGTCGACCGCGGACTCCTCGCCCGTCATCCCGGTCGGGCTGCCGTCGCCGACGCGCTCGCGGCGTTCGGCGATGATCGCCTCGACCAGCCGGTCGTCCCAGCTGCGCACGACGGTGTTCAGCCGTTCCTGGATCCGCAGCGTGTCCGGTTCGAGCACGTTCGACGGATCGGTGTGCACCATGAAGTGCACCTGCGCCAGCAGCGTTTCGCCGACGCGCGCGCTGTACTCCAGCTGCGTGCCTTCGAGTTCTTCCAGCAGCACTTCCTGCATCGCCAGCCGCGAACGCGTGGTGTAGCGGTCGCGCGGCAGGTAGACCAGGCAGGAGTAGAAGCGGCCGTACGGGTCGCGGCGCAGGAACAGCCGCAGCCGGCGGCGGTCCGACAGCGTGATCGCGCCGGTGGTGGTGGAGTACAGCGATTCGGTGTCCGCGGAGAACAGGTCCGCGCGCGGCCAGTTCTGCAGCACCTCCAGCATCCGCTGGCCGGAGAACGACTCCATCGGGAACCCGGCGCGGTGGATCACCTCGCGCACGCGCTGGCCGACCACCGGGATGTCGAGCACGTTCTCGTGCAGCGCGGTGGTGGTGAACATGCCGAGGAAGCGGTGCTCGCCGGTGACCTTGCCGTGCTCGTCGAACGTCTTCACGCCGACGTAATACGGATAAACCGGACGGTGCACCGTGCTCGGCGCGCTGGCCTGGGTGAGCACGAGCAGCGACGGCGCGAGCGCGTCGACCGAGCTGTCCGGCCCCGCGGTGAGGCTGCGCGCGGCGAGGCTGTCCTGGCGCAGCACGCCCAGCCCGGACGCGAGAACCGCGCGCAGGGCGGGCTCGTCGCTGTCCGGCTGCGGGCTGTCGACCAGCTCGTACCTGCGGTAGCCGAGGAAGGTGAAGTGGCCGTCGGCGAGCCAGCGCAGCAGCCGCGCGCCCTCGGTGACCTCGTCGTCGCTGGGCAGCTTCGGCGGGTGCTGCTCCAGCGTTTCCGCGAGCGAGCAGGCCGTCTGCGCCATCTTCTCGGCGTCCTCGACGACCTCGCGCACGTCGCCGAGCACCGACGTCAGCCGGTTGTCCAGCTCGCGTGCCCGCTGCGGGTCGGTGACGAGGTCGATTTCCACCAGCATCCACGATTCCGCGGACGCGCCGGCAGGCGGATCGGCCGGGTCGGCGTCGAGGTGCAGGCCCTCCAGCTCGCCGGTCAGGCCGCGGCTCACCACCACGATCGGGTGCACGATGCGCTGCACCTGCACTCCGTCGCGGGCGAACTCCGCGGTGACGCTGTCCACGAGGTAGGGCATGTCGTCGGTGACCACCTGCACGACGGTCGCGTCGCGCGTCCAGCCGTCCTCGGAGGTGGTCGGGTTCAGCAGCCGGACCGCCGGGCGCCCGGGCATGCGGTGCTTCGCCAGCTGCAGGTGCGAACGCACCGCGCCGACGAGCGCGACCGGCTCGTCGCCGACGATCTCGTCGGCCGGGATGTGCCGGTAGTACAAGCGGATCAGGTCCGCGATCTCCGGCGCCTGCGCCGCGGCGGTGTCGATCAGCTCGTCCCGGATTTGCTCCGGGCTGGCCGTCGTGCGGCGGGCGGCGCCGGCTTCGGTGCCGACATCGGGCGGGGACGAAACTCCCGTCGAGCTCATTGAGCAACTCTCCAGTGTGCGAGACCGAGATGCGTCCGTCACCACGACGTGCCGGACTTCCCTCACCCTAATCCGCCTTCGAACGCCCCTGTGCGCGGCAAGGAAAGACTTAAGGTTCGCTTCCGGGGTCCCCGGCGGCGCCCCCGCGCGGGATCGGTTCAGCTACCGACGAGTTCGCCGGCGGCGGTTCCCGGCAAAAGGCTTGGCACGAGGCCGGAGCGCGGGTTCCGATGCTCCGGGAGCCGCTTCGGGATCGGTTCAGCTCCCGTAACGCCCGCGGCGAGAACGGAAAAGGTTGCGTCCCTCTCCTGCGAGAATTCCCACCCGTACGGGCTAATTCTTCCGTTGCGGCGGACGGGAGCCGGATGCTTCGCCGATCGGCGGGCTTCGGGTGGCTTGTGCTGCATAATCCCGGCGCGTCCGCCCAGTGACTGGGAAAAGCGCTTGGTGCAGGGGGAAACGCGGCGACCGACCTTCTCCCGCTTCGGCTCCGCGGAAGTCCGGGAGCGGACGCCTGGGGAATCAGATTCCGTGCGGGTTTCCCTCACGGACCCCCGGGCCGAAGCCGCAGAAATCTCCGCGCCGACGAAGTTTTCCCGACGGGGCGGGCCGCACTCGCCCGCAGAAGACCGTGCAGGGAACCCTGGGGGAATCAGATCCCGTGAAGGTTCCCCTCACGGGCCGCAGCCGCGGGAAATCTTCGCGCCGACGAAGTTTCCGACGGCACGGACCGCGCTCGCCCGCAGAAGTCCGGGGCCCAAGCCGCGTCCGCGTCGATGCGCGATCCCCTGCCCCGCCGCGGAAACTGCCCTGCCGAGCCAGCACTTCCCCTGCGGCGCAAGAACTTTCAGTCGCCGTTGGTGCGGTGCCGGTCCGCGGTCGCGCGGCCGTTGATCGGCTTCGGTTCGTCGTTCGGGCCGAGGCGTTTCATCAGCGCGGCCGCGCTCGCGGTGCCCGCCTGGTGTTCGGCGAGGGCGCGGGCGAGCAGTTCGGCGAGACCGGCGTCCGGCGGCGGTTCGTCCTCCGCGATGGCTCGCGCGTAGCTCTCCGGGAACGGCTGCTCCGACGGCGTCCACGCATCGATGTCCGACAGCGGGTCCAGCGCCGGAGGCATCCGCAGGCGCGGCAGCCAGGGCTCCTCGACCGGCTCGGGTTCCTCCGGGCGCGGTGCGGGGGCCAGCTCCGCCTTGTCCGGCGACGCGGTTTCCGGTTCCGCCGCGGCGGGTTCGGGACGGTCGGCCTCGTCGGCGCGGCGCCGTCCGCCGCCCCCGCCGGTCGCGGTGATGCCCAGCCGGTCCAGCACGGACTTCGCGGCGACCGAGCCGTGTTCGGCGTCGTGCCGGGTCTTGCGGCCGCGGGAATCGCGGCGGGCCGCTTCCTCCTGCGCCCACTCGGCGCTTTCCCACAACGGCGCGGCGGGCTCGTCCGCGGGAGCCGGGGCGAGCGGCAGCTCCGGCAGAATGTCCGACAGATCCGGCATCCGCAGCGAGAACCGCGGCGCCTCCTCGGCCGGTGTTTCGTCAGCCGCCCGCACCGACGGTTTCTCGGACCGCGTTTCGTCAGCCGCCCGCACCGGCGGCTCCTCGGACCGCGTTTCGTCAGCCACCCGCACCGGCGGCTCCTCGGACCGCGGCTTCTCTTCCCGGCGAGCGGGCGCTTCGTCCCCCCGCGGCTTCTCCGGCCACCGGACCTGCGTGTCCTCAGCAGGCTGCGCCTTCTCCGCCCGACGCCACCCCGGCGCAGGCTCCGCGACCGGGTTTTTCGCCCCCTGCGCGGCTTCCGGCTGCCTCTCCGCGACCTGGGAAGCCCTCGCCTCGGCCGCGCTGGCAGCCTGAGCCGCTTCCGCCCGCCGACCGGCCGCGCCCTCCGCGACGGGCTCCGCCTTCGGGTCCTCCGCAGCCGCCCGTTTCCGCGGCGCGGGCGCGTCGGCGTTCTTCCGCCCGAACGGCCGCGCCCACCCCGGCAGCACCGGCGATTTGCGGTCCTCGGTCCGCCGCCGTCCGCCGGTTCGGGGAGCCTCCTCGGCCGTCTCCCGGATCGCCGGGAGCACCGAAGTCTGCTCGGCCTCCGTCTCCGCGGCGGCCCGGCGGAACGACCACGCCGGCTTCTTCTCCGCCGCCTCGACCCAGGCCGCCGCCGAAACCGGCTCCGCGGGCACCTCGACCTGCGCCGGAACGACCGGCAACGGAGCCGCGACCGGGTCCGGCCGCTCGGCCGGGACGTCCCGGATCGCCGGCAGCACCGAGGTCTCCTCGGCGGCGACCCGCGGTTCGACCTCCATCGACACCGGGCGCCCGTCGCGCGGAGCGGACGCGGCGAGAACGTCGTCGAGGTCCATCGACGCGACCGAGTCCCCGCCCAGCTCGCCCGCGATCAGCCCGCACGCCTGGCGCCGGGCGCGCGCGTGCACGTGTTCGGCGGCCCGGGCCCGGTGCAGGCAGCCGATGGCCTCTTCCGCGCTGCCGAACCGTTCCTCGATCTGCGCCAGCTCCAGCCACAGCCGCGCGGTGACCGCCGCGAGCCCGTGCCGATCGGTGGCCGCGACGGCCTCCCCCACCAGCTCGGCGGCGGCGTCCCCGGCTCCGGAGGGCAGGTGGATGCGCGTCGCGACCGCCAGCCGCAGCCACGCCGCGGGCGCGACCCCGGCGGCGCGGACCGGTTCCCGCAGCATCGGCTCGGCGATGTCGTAAGCCATGTCCGCGTCGCCGCGGTCCAGCAGCGTGCTCACCAGCTGCAGCACGAGCCGGATCCGGACGAGACCGCCGTCGTCGCCGGGACGGTCCATCTTCTCGAGGAAGCCGAGCCCGGTCCGCGCGGCGTCCGCGGCCGCGGTGAGGTCCCCGTGCCGGCGCCGGTGCGCCGCGGTCCCGTTGCGCAGCAACGCCCGCATGAGCAGCCGGTCGTCGGCGTCGAGCGAATCGTCGGCCACCAGCAGCCGGTCCGCCTCGACGAGCACCCGGTCCAGCTCCGCCTTCCGGCCGAACGGGGCGAGGCACCCGACGAGGTGGCACAGCGCTTCCGCGCGCAGCGACGGCGGCACGTCCTCGGACAGCACCGGCCGCAGCGCGGCCAGCCCCATCAGCGGGACGCCGAGGCTGCGCGCGCAGATCGCGAGGTCGACGCGCAGCCGCGCCGCCGTCGTGACGTAGCCGGCGTGTTCGGCCGCGCGCAACGCCGCGACCGCGCGGCCGACCGTGGACGTCCGCGCCCCAGTCCGCACGCGAGCGGACACCACGAGCGCTTCCGCCCGGATCCAGTGCCCGTCCGCGCCCGCCGCCTCCGCGAGCGCGGCCGAGCGTTCGCCGAGCACCAGCGACAGCTCGGGCGCCCGCAACCGCAGCGATTCCGCCCGGTCGATGAGCCGGCCGAGGTCGGCGAGGGTCCCGCCACCGGCAACGGCGGGCCGCCCGTCCGCGGTCGCGGACGGGCTGGGCCGGTTGTGCCTGCTGGTTTCCACTCGGGACCCCCCGCGCCGGTCAGTCGCGCTTCAGCTTGCGGTGGGTGACCCGGTGCGGACGCGCCGCTTCGGCGCCGAGGCGCTCGACCTTGTTCTTCTCGTAGCCCTCGAAGTTGCCCTCGAACCAGAACCACTTCGCCGGGTCCTCGTCGGTGCCTTCCCAGGCGAGGATGTGCGTCGCGACCCGGTCGAGGAACCACCGGTCGTGGGAGATCACGACGGCGCAGCCGGGGAACTGCTCGAGCGCGTTCTCCAGCGAGCCCAGCGTCTCGACGTCCAGGTCGTTCGTCGGCTCGTCCAGCAGGATCAGGTTCCCGCCCTCTTTGAGCGTCAGCGCGAGGTTGAGCCGGTTGCGCTCGCCGCCGGACAGCACGCCGGCCGGCTTCTGCTGGTCCGGGCCCTTGAAGCCGAACGCGCTCACGTACGCGCGCGAGGGCATTTCGGTCTGCCCGACGTGGATGTAGTCGAGCTTGTCGGACACGACCTCCCACACGGTCTTCTTCGGGTCGATCCCGCCGCGCGTCTGGTCCACATAGGACAGTTTGACCGTCTCGCCGATCTTGACCGAGCCGCCGTCCGGCTCCTCGAGCCCGACGATGGTCTTGAACAGCGTGGTCTTGCCGACGCCGTTCGGGCCGATCACGCCGACGATGCCGTTGCGCGGCAGGTTGAACGAGAGCCCGTCGATGAGCACCCGGTCGTCGAAGCCCTTGCGCAGCTTCTCGACCTCGACCACGACGCTGCCCAGGCGCGGGCCCGGCGGGATCTGGATCTCCTCGAAGTCGAGCTTGCGGTGCTTGTCCGCCTCCGCGGCCATCTCCTCGTACCGGTCGAGCCGCGAACGGGACTTGGTCTGGCGCGCCTTGGCGTTGGACCGCACCCATTCCAGCTCGCTCTTGAGCCGCTTGGCCAGCTTGGCGTCCTTCTTGCCCTGCACCTCGAGCCGCTCGCGCTTCTTCTCCAGGTAGGTGGAGTAGTTGCCCTCGTAGCCGACGACGCGGCCGCGGTCGAGCTCCATGATCCACTCGGCGACGTTGTCCAGGAAGTACCGGTCGTGGGTGACCGCGAGGACGGCGCCCTTGTAGTTGGAGAGGAACTGCTCCAGCCACAGCACGCTTTCGGCGTCCAGGTGGTTCGTGGGCTCGTCGAGCAGCAGCAGGTCGGGCGCGGACAGCAGGAGCTTGCACAGCGCGACGCGGCGGCGCTCGCCTCCGGAGAGGTGGGTGACCGGCTCGTCCGGCGGCGGGCAGCGCAGCGCGTCCATGGCCTGCTCGACGGTCGAGTCGAGCTCCCAGGCGTCGGCGTGGTCCAGCTCCTCCTGGAGCTGGCCCATCTCCTCCATCAGCTCGTCGCTGTAGTCGGTCGCCATCTGCTCGGCGATCTCGTTGTAGCGGTCGAGCTTCTTCTTGGTGTCGCCGAGGCCCTCCTCGACGTTCTGCCGGACCGTCTTGGTCTCGTCCAGCTCCGGCTCCTGCATGAGGATGCCGACGCTCGCGCCCGGCTGAAGGAAAGCCTCGCCGTTGCTGGCCTGCTCGATCCCCGCCATGATCTTGAGAACGGTCGACTTGCCGGCGCCGTTCGGGCCCACGACGCCGATCTTGGCTCCGGGGTAGAACGCGGTGCTCACGTCGTCGAGGATGACCTTGTCCCCGACGGTCTTGCGCACCTTCTTCATGGTGTAGATGAACTCGGCCATGCCGTCGATCGTAGAGTGGCTCCTCCAGCGGCCTGACGGCGGTCACCACCGCGCTACCGAGGGTCAGGTCGTCCTCACTCCGGCGATATCACTTCCGGGGAGTCATTCCGCCCGTTTGCCCTCGGCGAGGTTCTTCAGCATCGCGTTGTAGGCGGCGAGTTCCTCGCCCCCGGTGGTCTCCTCGCGCCGGTCGCGCCGTTTCGCCTCGCGCTCGTCCTGCCGCGCCCACTGCACCAGCAGCGCGATCAGCACGAGCAGCACCGGCACCTCGCCCGAGGCCCACGCGATGCCGCCGCCGAGCCGCTGGTCGGTGAGCAGGTCGCCGACCCACGGCAGCTTCAGCGACGTGTAGAACTCGCGGCCGATCACGGTCTGCATGTTCATCAGGATCACGCCGAAGAACGCGTGGAACGGCATGGCCCCGAACATCATCCCGAGCTTGCCGACCGGCGGCAGCCGCCGCGGCGCGGGGTCGACGCCGATCACCGGCCAGTAGAAGACGTAGCCGACGAGCAGGAAGTGCGCGTTCATCGCCAGGTGCGCCCAGTGGTAGTTGAGCGCGTTGTCGAAGAGGCCGGAGAAGTACAGCGCGTAGAAGGACCCGACGAACAGCAGCAGCGCGACGATCGGGTTCGTCAGGAACCGCGACACCGGCGAGTGCACGGCCGCCAGCAGCCATTCGCGCGGCCCGGGAGGGGCTTCGCGGCCGGCCGGCGGGAGCGCGCGCAGGGCGAGCGTGACCGGGCCGCCGAGCACCAGCAGGACCGGCGCGACCATCGACATCAGCATGTGGGTGCCCATGTGCACGCTGAACATCGCGGGCGCGTACCGGCCGATGCCCGACGACGTGGCCAGCAGGATCACCAGGCAGCCGGCGACCCACGACACGGTCCGGCCGACCGGCCACGCGTCGCCGCGCTTGCGCAGCCGCCGCACGCCGGCCAGGTAGAGACCGGCGAGAACGATCGCGAGGGTGCCGTAGATCAGGTCGAAGCGCCAGTCGGTGAGCAGCCGCCAGAACGTCGGCGGGCCCTGGAGGTCGTAGCCGATGAGGAGTTCGACGGTGCCCGGCTGGGTGACCGCGTCCGGCGGCGGCGGTGTGCGGGCGAGGCCGGACGCGATGCCGATGGTGACGAACATGATCAGCACTTCGACGGCGGCGAGCCGAAGCAGTTGACTGCCGCCCTTGCCGTCGACGAGGTTCGCGACGCCGCGGCTGCGCTGCTGCTGGCCGAAGACGCCGAGCAGCAGCAACGCGACGATCTTGGCGACGACGAGCAGGCCGTAGTCGGTGGTGAAGAGGTCGCCGAGGTTGATCCGGACGAGCGCGTTGACGATGCCGGACACCGCCATCACGACCCAGCAGACCAGCGCGAGCTTGGAGAATCGCTGCGCGGCGAGGCTGAGGTTCTTGCCGCGGCGCCAGCCGAGCGCGAGCACGGCCAGCAGGCCGCCGACCCACAGCGCGGCCGCGACGAGGTGGAACAGCAGGCTGTTGGTGGCCAGGTCGTGCGAACCGCCGCTGGCCGAATGCCCGGTGACCGCGACCGGGACGAGCCCGGCGACGGACAGGAAGAACAGCACCGACGTCCAGCCCCAGCTGAGCACCAGGCGGCAGCCGAGGGCGAGCAGGAGCGCGATCAGCGCCGTCCACAGCCACGCCTTCGGCTGTTCGATCGCGCCGACGAGGCTGAGCAGGGTGTCCGGGGAAAGGACCTCGCCGAACGGCTTGCCCGCGCTGTCCGCGGCGGTGAAGGCGACCGACAGGATCGAGGCGGCGAACCACACCCACGCGGCGATTCCCGCGGTGCGGACCGCGGCGTACCCCTCGGCGGCGAGCGTGCCGGATTTCTGCGGCGGCACGAGGAAAGCGGCCAGCAGCAACGCCCCGACGCACACGACCGACGCCGCTTCGGCGAGCACGCGGACCACGGTGACGCCGTAGCGCGTGACGAGCCCGGGGTCCGGCAGCCCGGCTATGACGTAGCCCGCGCCGCCGGTGAGCGCGACGAGCCCGACCGCGACGACCGCGCCGAGCACGACTCCGACCGACAGCAGCGGGAGCACGCTCGTCTTGCGGCCGCGGTTCGGTTTCGTCACAGGTTCCGAGGTCACGGTACGAGACTAGGCCGGTCTCGCGCGCGGGGGCACAGGGGGCGGGGCGCGCGCCGGTTTCGCCCGCTTGCGGTGTTTGCGCTGGTCGAGCCGGTACGCCGGGCGGAATCCGGTGCGCGGCAAGGCTTTCCTCTATGCTCCGCCGATGACCAGCAGCCGTCGCCGCCGCCCGACGCTGGACGACGTCGCGGAGGCGGTCGGGGTGTCGCGCGCCACTGTGTCGAACGCCTACAACCGGCCTGACCAGCTGTCGGCGCAATTACGGGAACAGATTCTGCGCGTGGCGGGTGAACTCGGTTACCCCGGCCCGAACCCGACCGCCCGCAGCCTCGCCACGAGCCGCACCGGCGCGATCGCCTTCCTGCTCGATTCGTCGCTGTCGGCGGCCTTCTCCGACCCCGCGCTGTCGATCACCCTGGACGCGCTCGCGAAAACCGTGGAACCCACCGGCAACGCCCTGTTGCTGCTGCCCGGTCGCGAGGCGGAGGAAGGCCCGCCCGCGGCGCGAGTACTGGCCGCACAAGCGGATATCGCCGTCGCGTACTCCCTCGCCGACGGCACGCCCGCGCTGGAAGCCGTTCGAGCACGGGGTTTGCCGCTGGTGGTCATCGACCAGCCACCGCTCCCGGATACGGCCCGAGTCGGCTGCGACGACCGCGGCGGCGCGTCATTGGCCGCCCGCCATTTAGTGGAACTAGGCCATCGGCGCTTCGGCATCCTGGCCGCGCCCCGCCTTTCCGGCACCGAGTTTTCCAGCGCCTTCCACGGCACCCGCGAACGCCTCGCCGGATACGTCGACACGCTGTCCGCGGCCGGGATCAGCGACCTCACCATCACCGAAGCCCCGTGGCTCTCCGCCTCGACCGCCCGCGCCGCCGCGACGGACCTGCTCACCGCTCCGGCGCGTCCGACGGCCCTGTTGTGCATGTCCGACCAGCTGGCCTTCGCCGCGATCGCCGCCGCCCACCGGCTGGGCCTGCGCGTGCCCGCCGACGTCTCGATCGTCGGCTTCGACGACACCCCGCAGGCCGCGTGGTCTGAACCACCCCTCACGACGGTGCGCCAGGACCTGGCGGGCAAGGGACGCGCGGCCGGAGAGCTGGTGCTGAGCCTCCTGGCCGGGGAACCGGCGCCGCCGCCGGTCGAACTCCCGGTGTCCCTGGCGGTCCGGGAAAGCACGGCGGCGATTTAGCAAGACCGCTCGGCGATCTGTGGACAACTGGGTCTCTTCCGAGTGAAGGAAAACTACTTGTCCACAGACGTAGGAATGCGGGCAGACAAATCACGCGGAACCCGCCAAGGTGGAGACACGCCCCGGTTTCCCGGGATGCCCGCCGGTCCTTTCGCCCGGCACCGCTTCGATCGAGGGGGAGTTCCCATGATGTTCCGCCGCCTGCTGCCGTCCCTGCCCTTCGCCGGCCGCCACTCGCGGCCGTCCCGCCTGCCCGCCGTATTGGTGCTGGTCGCCGCAGGCCTCCTGACCACTTCGGGCCTGGCCCAGGCCGCACCTCCCGCCCCCGCCTGCGGTGCGGGCGAGTTCTGCCTGTGGAACACCGAAACCTATTCCGGTCACGCACAGAGCTATGACCTGCGCACGGCGAATCCGGGTGATTGCATCCCCCTGCCCGAGGGATTCCAAGGCCATTCCTTCGTCAACCGGATGACCCGAGACGTCACCGTCTACCAAGGAGCAGACTGTTCCACGGAGGGCGATTTCATCACCTATCCGGGCGGTGGCACGTACGTTCCGCGGTCCCCGTTCGCGGTGCGTGCCCTGAAAGTGTGGGAATAGCCCTCCCCCTAGAGCCGGGCCAGGCGAACGAGGCAGCTCCAGGCCGAGTCGACTCGCAGCCCCAGTTCCGCCGGCCCGGGGGCCGCACCCCCGAGCGGCCCAGGCCCGTGGGCGCGCAGCCCGGAAATCCGCGCCCACGGGCCCCCTGGCCCTCGCTTCCCGCTCCCGGCCCCCGACCTGGGAGCGGGAGGTGAGGCCCTTCTGCGGTGTCGCAGGGTTGCCCCTGCCTGGCGCTTGAGCCGAGGCCCGGCCGGACCGCGGGTGGCCGTGGTCCGGGAGACATGCCTCCTGAGGTCAGCTTGCGCCCCGCCCTCCAACTACCCAGACCACACCCGGCCGCCGTCCGGACGACATCCCACCTGACGCCAACCTGCGACCCGCCCTCCAACTACCCAGACCACACCCGGCCACGGTCCGCGCGACATCCCACCTGACGCCAGCCTGCGCCACGCCCTCCAACTGCGCAGACCACACCCCGGCCACGGTCGAGGAACCATCCCACCTGGCACCAGCTTCACCCCCGGCCCACCCGTCCGACTGCCCAAGCCACGCCCGCCCGCGGTCCGGGAGACATCCCTCCCGGCACCAGCTTCAATCCCGCCCTAACCACGCCCGCCTGTGGTCCAGCACCACCGACCCGACGCCTCGACACCCCATTCCCGCGTCGCAACCGCCGAACCGCCCAATCGTCCTCCCCCAGGTCAGACGTCCTACATCACAAGATCGCCACATTCCGCCCCGGCCGCGAAGCCCCCGACCCCCGTCCCGCCGACCGCCCCGCCAGGAGATCCAGGTGCTCAAGCTGCACAAACCCCCGTCCGCCCGCCGCACCGGCCCGCGCGCCCGCGCAGTGCGTACCGAAACCGTCGCGCGCTGTGGCATTCCTCCCCCGCGCACCCCCAAATCCGACGAACAGAGGCTGAAACGATTCGACGGTGTCGAACGATCGAGAGATTGGCGATGACTAAGCTGCCCCTGCTGGAGGTCAGCAGCTGTCAGCCACCCGGGCCCTCGTAGCTCAGCTGGATAGAGCAAGAGCCTTCTAATCTCTAGGTCGCAGGTTCGAGTCCTGCCGGGGGCACAAACGGCCTGGTCAGGGGAATCCCTGACCAGGCAAAGCCCGTAACGGGTGGCCGAACCGCCGGAAAACCGTCCGGATTGGCGAGCACACCACTCGTCTCGTCGGCCCGTTTCGACGTCTCCGCCCACCGGCCCCGCCGCAGGGCGTCACTCCCCCGTCACGACGGCTCAACCAGGCCGACACGCATTCGTGATCTTGCCCTCAACCAGCCAGCCGACGCCAGGAACGCCCATGCCCGACCACCCCCACCCCAGCCGACGAGCCCGAAACGGAGCGTCCCGAGCCCTCTTCGAAGAAGCCCGCCGCGCCGGACTCGTCCAGCGACACCTCCGCAAACTCCACCACCTCGCCCGGCACCCACCCTCACCGGCAGCAAGCGCCGCGCGACCAACCGCTACCGAGACTCCGACGCACCACAACCAGCCGACCCGCGCCCGCCAGCTACCACAGCAACTCACCCTCGACATCGAGCTCGCCCACAGGCGCACACCGCACCACCGACAGTCCACAAAGACCACCGCATCAGACGAAGCCGCCTAGCCGACAGCCAACTGCCTTATCACTCGCGCCCCGAAGCACTGGCCGACGACCTCGTCTTCCGCGTCAACTGCCTCGGTGGCGAAATGCCCACCTTCGCGCTGAACTGTTCCCGCGCCGGAGCCCAAGTCGTGGCCCAGTACTACTATTTCCTCCGCCTGGGCCGCGACGGTTACCGCCGCATCCAGCAATACTGCCGCGACGTCGCCACCGACCTCGCCGAACTCGGCCCGTTCCGTCTCCTCACCGACGGCGGCCAGCTGCCGGTATTCGCCTTCATGCTCAAGGAAATCGAGACCGGCTACTCGGCATTCAACGTCTCAGCCGCATTGCGCGAGCAAGGCTGGCACATTCCCGCTTTACAGTTTTCCGCGCATCGCGAGGACCTCGCTGTCTTGCGCATCGTCGTCCGCAACGGCTTCAGCCACGACTTCGTCGAAACCCTCCGGCTCGCGCTGCCTCGGCTGCGAGGACAGGACAAACCGCAGCGAGGCAAGGAAGCAGCGACCTTCTCCCACCAGGCCGACACTCGCGACACGCCCGGCGAGAGCTGGCCGTGACTGATTCAGCAACGAACCGGCCGGACGCCCCGGAACCTGTGGTGACCGGACGGCCTCCGCTCTCCGCATCATGTCCGCATTTCCTTGCACAACAAGACCTGAGCCGATGTCGAGCACAGCGCCGCCCGAATTTCGGCTCGGAACGGGATGGACGGTATTCCCCCGGACCGGCTCCGGAACCCAGTCCAGGCATGAGGAGAAACGCGGAGACGTTCGCTCATCGCTCCTAGGGCATACGCAGCGGACGGCGGCAGCGCCGCGAAAATCGCATAGCCACCAAAAGGTTATTGATCTTGCGAGTCGGTTCACCGCCTCACCAGGGTCGCCAGCCGAAACTTCAGCACTCCGCAACGGTGCCTCGACCCAGGTTTGCCCTCAGTGAACCAGGCGAACTGCGGTATCGGTGCGCGGTCACTGAACTTAAGCAGCGTTGCCAGAGCGCGGAATACGGTACACCCGAGCAGGCCCTTCCAGACACGGGGACGCCACGCGCCGGTTGTCGTCTCCCGCGATCCCGGCCCGCCCGTCCCCACGCCCGGGTAGCGCTCCGGCGCGGTGCCTCGAATCCACGAGCGGATCGCGCCGGGAGGGGTCCCGGGCGTCTGACGCAAACTTTTCCCGTCGCACAGACGGCAGAAATTCCCAAGAAAGTCAACATCGTCTAATGGTTAGCAAGTCGACACGGGAGAGGAACGAGAATGCGTTTCAATAATTGTGCGATCGCGATCGCAGCGCTGGTGACACTGGCAGTATGCGGCGGCGCGGATTCCGCCGCCGCGGCCACCGCCAGCTCACGCGTCCGCTTTACGTCGCAGGCCGTGAGCGCCGGGCTGACCCTGGAACAGGCCACTGCGCTGCAATCGACGGCCGACCGGTATCTGGCCGCATTGGGCGGCAGGCAGGTCGCGGCGAACCAGATCGACCTCAACGGCAAGGGACTGTTGACGATCGCGCTGCCCGGGGAGAAGAAAGCGCGCGGCATCGGGAACCACGCCGCCGTTCGGTCAGCGGACGACCCCTGCCTCGGCGGCGCTTTTCCCGGCTACTTCTGCGCATACAGCATGGCATGGGGCGACGGTGACTCGCTGGCCATGTTCATGTGTTCCGAATACGTACTGCCCGGCTGGACTGGGCTCGGTTCGTGGGACAACAATCAGACGACCGGAACTCAGGCGCAAATGAGGGGAAGAGGCGGGAAGGTCCTTTTCACCACGCCCGGAGCGTACAGCAATCAGATGACCGGATTCGACTGGAATCCGGTCTGGGGCGTCTCCCCTTGCTGAACATGCCACGCCAGCCCGTCGACTGGACGATCGCCACCGCGTCGTCCGGTCGACGCGCACAGCATGGTCGGGTCGGCCCCGGCCGCAGACGAGGACTCAGCCGGGCGGGAGGTCGAGGACGCGGGCGAGTGCCGTGGTGACCCGGGAGGTGTAGCCGGGCAGGTTGCGAGCGGTCCAGTCGGCCGCCAGCGCGAAGAAATCGACGAGGTCCTGCTCGACGCCGGCAAGCAGGCGCTGCACTGCGACGACTGGCAGCTCGAGCACGGGACTGTCGCTCTGCTCGGCGTTGACGGCAAGCCGGACCAGGTCGCCGCGACGCTCGGCGCACGGGGTGGGATCGTGCCCGAACCAGGCCTGGCCGCCGACCTCGAGGACGCGGCTCCACTCGCGCCAGTCCTCCAGGCCGTTGCAGCAACCCGGCAGGAACACCACGGCCGCCGCTGTGTCCGTGACCCGCACGCCGCCGGACGCGAAAAGGCGGTCGCACGTCAGCAGGCCGTGCAGGAACGACCCCAACTCGTCCGCAGGACGCGGCGGGCGGCCATCGTGTTCCGGGTCGACGTCGTTGCAGCTGGCGATGCACATCAACGCCGTTCCGACCTCATGAGGCGTGAGATTGCCGCTGAGCGCTAGATAGCTGCGCGGCTCGACCGCAGCGATCGGCCAGAGGGCAAAGCCGTCTTGCGCACATACCTCGACGACCGGCTGCATCGTGATCACCTGCGCAGTGTCGCGCACCCCGCTTGCCCTCGCCTCCCATTTTGCTCTGGCACGCATCCCGGCACCGGCGGTGCAACCGCGGGCATCGCCGCGCCGGAAACGTTCATACTGATCGAGAGCCGGTCGCACCACCGACTACACCTCCGCCAGCGTCATCGACCCGCTTGGGGACGTCGACGTCAACCCCGAGAGCAAACTCGGCACCATCACCGCGCCGCTGGCCAAGAACGGAGCACTCAGCGGCAAACTCCGCGACGAGTTCATGGCGCAAAGCCTCGTCGGACGGCTGCTCATCTCCACCGCCTACGCTTCCCCGCGGTCAAGAACCGCCAGAAGGAGTGCGTCGGCGATAAGGCCGTCCACCCGCGGCCGCTGCCCGAAGGCGGGTGCGCTGACGCCGGAGCGAGTGGACGCTGCCGGCTCGACTGTCCCGCAGCAGGGGTGCAAGATCCACGGGTCCGCAAGCGTGAGCGATGCCGGTTCGCAGCAGAATCAGCTTGGGCAGTGCATCTCTCGTGGCATTGCAGTCAAATACTTGGCCGATCGCGCTGCGCTGTTCATACGGAACGCGAAGTACTCCGACCGCTCTCCCAGAGGCAGGCTCGCGACCCTCAGATGCATTCGGCGCTTGATACCTGGACGCCACTGTCGAAGGTGAGCCCAGACCGTGTTACCAGCGACCTTCGCTGGGAACACGGTCCGCTGTACGTGCGGCACGGAGGCTTCGTCGACCGTTACTGCGAGACACCCGCCGATGCGGCGTCGGCCATCGAGGATCCGGACGGGAATCTGATGTCAGATCGTTGGCTGCCTGCCTTTACTCAGCCAGACTGGGTGACCATCCTCCGATTCCTGGAAACGTCTCTTAACGGCCCGCTTACCAGAAAGTCCAACTGCCGCGAGAAATGTGCCAGAAGTGCACCTCCGCCCAGTGCCCCACCCCGCTGCCGGGACCGGCGACCGCGGCCCAGATGCTCAAGGCCGCCAGGACGACGACTCTCGGGCGGCTGTGCCGCAGGCCGGATTGGAGCATGCCGGAGGCGGATGGACCCGCCCAAACCAGGACGACAAGACACGCTACGGCATATCCGACGCCAAGCAACCGGACGAAACGCCGTCAATCAGCGTTGCGCTTAACCCAGTCCCAATCAGGATCTCGAGAGAATCTCGCAAGGACCTCTTCAAATTCTATGAGCTCGTCGAAATCCGTGTCCAAAAGACCGGAAAGACCATTCAGTACAACCTGCAGGAGCGGGCGAATGCATGAAACACCCGAATACTCGAGCGCAACTGGTGCGACAGACCCGAACCGTTCGATTAGTTCCGCCTTCTCATGGTCGTAGTAATCGTCCATCACATCCCCGGAAAGATCGACTCCAAACGTGCAGTCTCCCACCACGAGGTAGTCGAAAATTTCACCATTCTCATAGCGGCCCGCTCCGCGCAATCGAGTTTCGATTGTCTTGCGCGTATCCGGGTCGCACAAGAGCACTATAATCGGACGCACAGCAAACCTCCCTCGGCCCAGGAATTCCAATAATGGGAACTAGGGAGCAAGCAAGTCCAACAGCAGGTTCTTGTCACGAGTGACCATGATGCCAGCACGCTCCAGGCTCTTGACAACACTTCCCCGCCCCTGAGGAAGGTATACGATCACAGGGTAATCAGTGAGTCCCTGCGTAATCACTGCCTGTCTCAACGCCCCCTTGCCTGACCCTGTCTTGACTTGGATCACCGCGTTGCGGGTCACGATGTCGAAGTCGGTCAGCGACTCCCCATTGGCGCCGTTGACCACGACTCCCTGTGCACGGACATGTCCGGGATACCGAGCATTGATGTCCGCGACAAGCTCCGGAACTGCGGGATCGTCACCTTTGCCGACCACATGACCATCAGCCGTCGACGTCTCGCCGACCGCGTCATGGACGTCGCCAGCTTCGCAGACCACTCCGGTTCTGGCGGCCCCGCCGTTGAAGTCGTCGCGGAGCACGCCGCCCCCGCAGTTGTCCCAGGCCGAAACCTGGGTCGGCAGCAGCGGCGACAGGATCGGCAGATCCGCGTCGCGCACGACCGGGTTCTTCGGGTCCAGGACCTGCTGGAGGAAGCCCTGGTAGAGGCTGGCCAGATCCTGCAGGTTTCCGAGCAGGCCGGCCACCGCGTTCGCCGGCAGGTTCGGATCGGACGAGACCACACCGCCGCCGTAGTACGGGTTCTTGGCTTGGTCCGGGATCGGGTCGGCTACGTTGCGCGCCCTCTCGTTCTGGTCGATCCGCGCCTGGATGCCGGGCGGCGGCGGAGGCGGAGGAGGCGGGCACCAGCATCCGCCCCCACCTCCGTGCGGCCATCCGCCCCCGCCTCTGCGGGGCGGGTGCTGGTGCCCGCCGCGGCCGCCGGGGCCGGGCGGGCTGACGCTCTGCGTCCTGCCGGGACGCCAGGACGGGTTCCAGCTGCGGTCGCTCTTGCCCCAGCTGCTCGTGTCGACAGCGGGAAGGCAGGCAGACGGGTGCCCATGGCAATACGCCCGCCATTTGATCGGGCTCAGCCCCGGGCAAGGCCGCCCGGCCGAATCGCTGATCTCGCACCCGTAGCCGGCGGGATCCACGTCCCAGAAGAAGCGGTAGAGATTTCCCAGCGGGCCGGTAAACCGGCCGCCCAGCCTGCCGAAGATGCTCTCGAAGGTCTTTTCCCCGACCTTTCCTCCGGTGCCGGGCGGAGCGAGGGTTCCGGTGGAGTGACCGTCCCGGTCGATGCCGTTGACCGGGCTTGCGTTGCCGTAGGCGAAGCGGTTCGCCGCGGCCGACGGGGTGCTGGGCAGCGGCACGCCGTCACGGGCGCTGAACGTGCCCGAGCCCGGCGAATACCAGCGCGCCCCCATGTCGACCGCGCCGGTCGCCGGATCCGTGTAGTCGGACTGGAAACCCAGCGACGACATAGCACCGGTCTGAGCCGTCCGCGCCCCGAACGGGTCGAAGCTCGAAGAGCCGGCGAGCCCGCCCGTCGGCGACAGGCTGCCGATGACGTCGGCGTGCAGGTCGGTGAGGACGACCTGGTTGCTTCCGCCGCTGCCTTGAGCTTGCAGTTCGCCTCGCGGACCCCGGGAGAAGCTCGACGTGCCGTCCGAGATCAGGTCGAGGCTGGCGCCGTCGTAGGTCAGCGGCTGATCGTTCCTCGACGATGTCCGGTCGAGACCGTCGTAGGAATACGTTGCCGCGCCTTGCTTCACCATGCGGTCGAACGCGTCGAACCCGGATTCCGTCGTCGCGGCAGGGCCGGTGCGGGTGTTCAGGGTTCCTCGTGCGCTCCACGTCAGCGCGTCGGAGCCGTCGGTCAGCTGGCGGTTCCGTTCGTCGAACGTCGAGGTTCGGTCGCCTGCGCGCACGCGGTTGCCCGAAGCGTCCCACGAATACTCGGTCGCGGTGCTCCCGCTTGTCCAGGACGTGAGCCGGCCGGCCTGGTCGTAGCCGTACGCGTTGTCGCCTGCTCCCGCCAGTCCGGTCGTCTTTTTGCCGGTGAGCCGGTCGTCCAGGTCGTAGCTGTATGCGAGCGCGGCGAGGGTCGCGCCGTCGCCGCCCTTGAGCTCGTCGCTGGTCTGGCGACCGAAGTCGTCGTAACCGTACGACCGGACGCGGCCGCCGCCGTAGTCGACGGACCTGACGTTGCCGGCATCGTCGTAACCGAGCGTCTGCCGGACGCCGGTCAGCCCGTCCTGCTGGGTCGACAGGCGGCCCTGCGAGTATCCGAAGATCGCCGTGCCCGCGCCGTCGGCTCGTTGCGTCAGCCGCCCGGAACCGTCGTAGGAATAGGTCGCGGCGCCCGACGACGGGCCGGTGCTGGAGAGCAGGTCGCCCCGGTCGTCGTAAGCGAACGTCTTCTCTCCGCCCGGCGCGCTCACCGCCAGCAGCCGGCCGGCCGGGTCGAACCGCTGGACCCGGTCCGCGGTCGGCTCAGCAGCGCCGGTCCCGGTCTCGAGCGTCAGGCGTCCGAGCGCGTCGAACGTCCGCTGCCGGACTACCCCGCCCGGCGCCCGGACGGTCACCGGTCTGCCCGCGGTGTCGTAGGACGTCGTCCAGGTGCGGTCTTCCGCGGCCGGATGCGCCGCGGTCGCCGGCTCGACGACCGATTCCGGCAGGCCCAGCGAGTTGTACGTCTCGATCGTCCTGTTGCCGCGGCCGTCGGTCGACCTCGTCCGGTTGCCCGCTGGGTCGTAGCCGAACGAGGTCGTGATCGACTCCGTGTCGGAGACCGGCTCTTGCTGCCGGACGAGCGATCCGCGGGCGTCGTAGCCGAAGCGGGTCACCCGGCCCAGAGCATCGGTCGCCGAGATCTTGTTGCCGTCCGCGTCGTAGCCGGATTCGCTCTTGCGCAGCACATGCTCGGCCGGATCCAGGCTGTAGAAACCGGTCGCCCGGCCCGCGGGATCGTAGCTCGTGTAGCCGGTCCGGCCGTGGCCGTCGGACAGCCTTACCTGCCGTCCGGCGAAGTCGTAGCCGAACCGCGAGACGACGCCTGCCGGGTCCGTGGCAGCGGTCCGCTGACCGAGCACGTCGTATTCGTTCTTCGTGATTTCGCCGGTCGGAGCCGTCGTCGAGACGAGGTTTCCCGCGTCGTCGTAGCGAAGCTTGGCGGTGTAGGCGGCCGGTGCGGGGTAGCGCTCGATCCGGGTAGCGGTCACCTGCCGCCCGAGGTCGTCGTAGGTGGCCTCCGTCCGCGACCCGGTCGGGCCGGTGATCGACAGCACGTCCCCTTCGGTCGTGTAGCCGTACTGCCACACTCCGCCCGGCTGATCGCCGGCGGCCGGAGCCGGATCGATGCGCTCCACCGGCCTGCCGAGCTGGTCGTACCGGTACCGGGTGATCGCGCCTGCCGGGTCCGTGACGCTCAGCAAGTTGCCGAGCGCGTCGTACTGCCGGGTCGTTGCGACCTTCGCCGCCGCGGTGTCGCCCGGTTTCCGGTAATCGGGCGACGCGGCCTTGACGACCCGGCCTGCCCGGTCGTAACCGACCGTCCGGACGTTGCCGTTCGGATCCTTCGTCTCGGTCTGGTCGCCGAAAGTGTCATACCCGGCAACGGTTTCCGGGCGCACCTGTGCCGGCGCGGCACCTCCGGACTCGGCCGCCACGAGCGGCTGCGCGGTCCGGACGAGCCGGCCGAGCTTGTCGTAGGTCAGATTCGTCGTGAACGCGGCCGGGTCCGCGTCGCGGACGTTGCCGCGCGGCGAGGTGATCGCGGTGACCTGGCCGCGCTCGTCGTAGCGGTAGGTCGTAGTCAGCTTCTCGGTCGCGCTCTTGACCACCGACTGGCCGGTCTGGCGACCGGCCTGGTCATAGGCGTACTCGACGGTCTCCCGGTTGCCGAGGTCCAGCCGGGTGCTGTTCGAGCTTTGTCCGGTGTGGACGGTCTTCACGACGTCGCCGCCCGGTCCATACGTCCATTCGGTCCGGTTGGCCAGTCCCGCGGGATCGACCGTCTGTGCCGTTCCGCGGCCGGACGCGTCGTACTCGAACGTCGTGACGCGCCCGCCCGGCTCGGTCAGCCGGATCTTCTGCCCGGCAGCGTCGTAGGCGAACTCCCGCAGCGTGACATCGCGCTTCGGGGCCGCCGCATTGAACGGATCGCGCAGGTCGTGGGCGATGACCTTCCAGACCTTGCCGTCTCCGAAGTACTGGTATCGAGTGGTGCGCCCCATCGAGTCGGTCTCGCGCACCCTCCGGCCGGCGAGGTCGTAGGCGTAGGAAGCGAGCACCAAGGTCGGCGCGGAGGTCGTGTCGCCGGCGCCGTCGGTGTCACCGCCCCCGCTCGCCGGATCGGTCGCTTGGCCGCTCCAGGCTCGCAGCCGCACTTCGGCCAGTGCGTTGCGCGCGGTGTAGCCGAATTCGTACTTGTTTCCGCCGGCGTCGACCGTCCACACGCGGTTGCCGAACGGGTCGTAGCCGGAGGAGGTGATCCCGCCTTCCGGGTCGACGACCCGGTTCGCCCTGCCGAAGTCGTCGTAACCGGTAGTCGTGACCCGCACGGGGTCGCCGCCGGTCAGGTCTTTGTCCTCGGTACGGACGACGTTGCCGTCGGCGTCGTAGCCGATCAGCGTCTGCGCGGTGTGGGTGACCCCGGTGATCGCGTTGGAGACGCCTGGCCCGGTCGCGGCGGTCTGGCGCGACCGGGAGTCGTAGGCATAGGTCGTCGTCGCGCCGGCCGGATCGGAAGCGCTGCTGTGCGTTTCGGTCTTCTTGCGACCGAAGACGTCGTAGGTGTAGCTCGTGGAAAGACCGGCCGGATCGGTGACTTTCGCCAAGTCGCCGTTCCGGTAGTAGGAATAGCTGGTGACGCCGTTGCGCGGGTCGGTTGTCTGCAGACGCAGGCCGGCGGGCACATTGCCGCCGCCGACCGCCGCTTCCGTGCCGTCCGAGTACGTGTGGCGAGTGACCGCGCCGTCCGGTGCGGTCTCCGTAGCCAGCAAACCCCGGACGCCCACATCCGTGTAGGTGTAGGTCGTCGCGTAGGCCGGATCGTCCGCGTTCGCCGAGCGAGCGTCGCGGACGGACAGGACCTTGTCGTTGCGCGGGTCCGTGACGTCGGCGGCGTTCACGTAGTAGCTGGAGTACGACGTCTGGCAGTCGCCAGGCGCGACACGGCAGGTTTTGCGAGCGAGGATGTTGCCGCGCTCGTCGTTGGTCAGGACGACGGCGTTGCCGAGCTCGTCGCCGATCGTGGTCTGGAAGCCCTTGTCGTCGTAGTCGTAGGTCCGGACGCCTTGGCCGTTGACCGGTCCTCCGACCCACGTGCCGTCGCCGCCGACCGGACCGCCGCAGTACGACGGGTCGCTCGGGTCCTGGGGCGCCGAAGGATCGCAAGACGGCTTGTCCGGCGGCAGCGGGTTGCCGTCGCCGTCGCGCCGGTCCTCCGGACGGATGCCCTGGCCCAGCGGAGCGATGTAGCGCAGGATGCGGCCCCGCGCCGGGTCGTAGTCGTAGAAGTGCAGGCGGTTCCCAGGGTCGGTGACCTGCGTCGTGCGGACCAGGTTGTTCTCGGCGCCGGTCACGACCGGCCGACCGACGCCCCAGTGCCCGCCGTTGCGGTCCACGACCTCGGTGAGGCGGTCGGCGGCGGTGTCATAGCTCAGCTGTGCGGCCGTCCGGCCGCTGGGAAGAGTGATCTTGGCCAGCGAGCTGGCCGCCGAACGAGCCTGGAAGTGGGCCGCCGCGGTCGTCGGACCGACGGCGTACTCGTAGTACGCGGCTTCGGCGATCTGCCCCGAGAAGAAGCGGCGTGCGTCGGTCCCCCAGGCCGGCCAAGCCGAGGGCGGGACGGTGTAGGCGGCGCCGATCTGGTTGTAGACCACGTCGTCGTGCGCGATCTCGCCCTGGACCGTGCCGACGGCCCGGCCGTCCAGGTAGAGCGTCTGGGTGGCCAGTGCCCCGGAAAGCACCACATGGTGCCACGCGTTGTCGTTGACCGCCGCCGCCGAGGTGATCGGGGCGGCACTGCCATTCCAGAACTGGCCGCGCAGCTTGCCGTCCGTGCCGACGTACAACGCCGGCACCGCGCCGGTCGGGATGCCGCTGATCGGCGCTCTCTGATAACCGAACAGGGGACCGCCCGCCGTGGTGCGGAACCACATTTCCACGGCCAGGTCGCGGTTTTTGCGGACCAGGCCGTCCGGCAGGGTCACCACCGACGAGGCGCCGTTGAACGTCGCCGCGGTCCCGGTTCCGGTCAAGGGCCCCGGCTGCCCGAGAACGACGTCCTTGTACGTCCCGGCGTCCTTGCCGAGCCTGAGCCCGTTCTCGCTCGCGGCGACCGTGCCGGTGGTCTCCGCGAAGCGCCAGTACGACGAGGGGCGGGCATCGACGACGGAGCTGCGGTAGTGCGAACCCGCCGTGTGGTCATAGCCGGTGCAGCCGCCGTCGGGGTCGCAGACCTTCGTCAGCCGGTCGCCGTCATAGGTGTAGGTCCACGTCAGCTGCTTGCCGTCGATCGGGTCGGTGCTCACCGAGGTGACGTGGTTGCCGGTCCACGTGAAGTAGAGGATCCGGTCGCTGGTGCGGCTGATCGCCCGGCGCAAGTGCTCCGGCGTGCCGTAGTCGAGTTCGATGTGGTGCCCGGCCTGGTCGTAGATCTCGATGAGCCGGCCGTCGGGACGGAAGCGGTAGAGCGTGGCGGCCTTGTCCGTCAGCACCCAGCCTCCGCCGGCGGCCTCGACCTCCGTCCGGAAGTTCGCCTGCCTGCCTGGCGGCGGTGCGAAGGTGCCGTCGCTGTTGCGGCCGAAACGAACCTGCTGCCCGTCGGGATAGGTCACCACGACGTTGCCCGAGCCGTCGTCGTCGGGCACGACCTTCATGTCGTAGCGCGTTGACCAGCCCGCACCGAACGTCAAGTCAGTACGGGGGTCGAGGCTGTTGTACGTGCGGGCGACGGTCAGCTCCGGTCCCGTTACTTGCACGGCCGCGTCGACCGCGCTCGAGAAGTAGTTGCCCGTCTGCGGGTCGAAGTCCCGCTGCGCGCCGCTGTAGGGCGCGTTCGCCAGGTGCGAGGTGATCTCCGGCTGCGGAACCGCCGTGAGCAGATGGCTCGGAGTGAGCTTTTCGCTCTCGGCGTTCCCGTCGTAGGCGAAAACGCGCCACTGGTAGTCCTTGCTCCAGCGCAGCGCCCCGGTCGGGACGGTCCACGTCCGCTTGGCGACGTAGCCGGAATCCACGCAGGACACACCGGTCAGCGTTCCGTCCGGCTTGGCGTCGTATCGTTCGCAGACCTCGAAGCGGTACTTGAGGGTCGAGGACACCGGAGAGTCGACGTCGACCGCGTCGGCCCACAGCTGCGGGGTGAGCGTGGCCGCCGAGAAGCCGTTCGGCGGGTACTGCGCCTTGACGATCGGGGGGACGTCGAACACGGTCATCGACAGGCGGGTCGGCGGGATCTGCTCGTCGGTGAACCATGCTCCGCCGCGGCGGAGCATGCTGAAGTCGAACATGTAGTTGCCCGGCTCGGTCGCCTTGACAGTGGCATCGAGCGTCACCGATGCGCCTCGCGGCACGTCGCTGGGCAGCGAGGCGGCTTCGACCGCCCCGACCGGTGCCCCGGCCGCGGTGAAGACCCGGTAGCCGAGTGCGAAGCCCGCCGCGGTCCAGGTGTCGGCGCCGCGGTTGGTGACGGTGATCTTGACCTTGCCGGACTGGGTGCGGGTCACCGGCGGCTGGGGAACGCCGCGGTCGACGCGGTATTCGGCGTCGTAGGCGGTGTGCGTGACGAACAGCCGCGGCGGGTTCGCCGTGCGGTTGCCGGTGAACTTCTTCCAGCCGTACGGGTCGGTTTCCGAGGCGCGGACCGCGAGGCCGTAGTTGGGCTGGGCACCGGTGACCCAGCGCTGCACGAGGTCGCGGCCGCCGGTCCCGAGCGGAATCAGCTCGGTCGCCGACGGGCAGCTCGAAGCGTGCTGCTGGAGACCGATGTAGCCGTGGGCGAAGGATTCCTGGGCGAGGGCGGGGCCGAAGCCGGGGCCGGGGAAGCCGGACGCGGTGTTCCACGGCGCCGTGACTCCGTGCACCGTCACCGGCCGCGGCTGGCACGACCAGGACCACGTGCTCTTCAGCGTCAGCTGGGCGCCGAGGATTTTGTGGTTGTGGAGCCGGTTCTCGACGCCGCCGAAGGACAGATAGCTCGCGGCCTTGATCGACCCGGTCGTCCCGATTTTCAGCTCCGTCCCGCCGTCGAGACGGGATCCGTTCTGGAACACGGCGCCGCCGTCGGACGCCGTGGTCTCGACGCTGGGGTCGACCTCCACCGGATAGAGCCGCGCCGGATCGTTCAGCCAGCTCGCGTCCAGCTTCACCCGGAGCGTGAACGCACCGGCGTTCTCCACCAGTTCATAGGTCACGCCGTCGGACCGAGCGGGGTCGCCGGTCGCCGGATCGCGCCGGGAGTCGGTCATGAATCCCGCCGGGATCCGGGCGCGCTCGCGTCCGGCAGCGTCGGCGAGCGAGATCCTGCCGTCCACAAGGGACGGACGAAGACCCCTCAGCCGCAACGGAAAGTCCCATGTCGACGCAGCCTGCGGCGTGTTCAGAACCAGCGTTTCCTTGACACCGCCGGGCACCACGTCGAGCCGGAGATCGGCACCGGGCCGCACACCCGGGTAGACGATACGGCTGCCCGACACCGTGCCTGCCGACGGCACGGCACCGCCGAGGCCGTATCCGAATTCATGCTCACCGTCGACAGCGATCCGGACGAGATCGCTTTCGCCCGCCTTCGCGGCGAAGGTGAGCCGTTCGGCGTCGGCCGCGTTGGACCAGCCGTTGCCAGCGGGGACGATCGCCGTGTCGACCGGCTGGTAGCTGCCGTCCGGTGCGCGGAAGTTGATCGGTTCCTGGCCGAACTCCGTGGTGAGGGTGCCGTCGGTGTTGGCGTAGGTCCGGTCGGTGGCGGTACGCCGGTCCGGCAGCTCACGGCTGGTTTTCTCGTCGAACCCGGTCACGTGCGCGGGCGGGCGTTCGACCCGCACGGCGTTCTCGCCGACCTTCGCCTCGCCGGCGGCCACCGCAGGATATTTCGACTGCGACGACTTCGGCGCGGCGGTATTGGCTCGGCCGCGCACTTCGTCCGCCTGCTCCCCCGCCGTCCCCGCCAGCTGCTTCGGCGCGAGGGCCGCGGCTTCCTGCAGAAGCTGAGCGCCGACGTCCGGCCCGGACGGAATCGACGGCCCGACCACTCCTGCCATCAGCGTGACAACGAGGACCAGCAACCCGGCGCTGCGCACATGCCCGGTCTTGCGTCGTGGAGAAAACATCGGGAATCCCGCCCTCTTCGGTCGAACCACAGCACGGCTGGGAGACAGCCGGGCGGCCCCCGACGACGTCGAGGCCCGCCCGTCTGCCGGGCAAAATGGGTCAGAGAGACGGCTTCGGCAGCGGACCGCCGGTGAACGCCGTCCCCGGGGACGTGCTGCGCGCCGTCGTGGAAGCGGCCGTGGCACCCGAACCGAAGGCGTAAGTAACGCCGTCGCTGTCCCGGTAGGTCACCGCCACGCCGCCGGCCGAAAGCCCGGTGAACGTCGGGTCCGTCGCAGTCTGGTACGCCGCCCCGGTCCGGGAGTCGACCAGCTTCTGCCATGCCTGGTAGCCGGTGCTGCCGGGCGCGTTCTGCTGGCTGACGTAAACGAAGCCGTCGGTGGCGCGGACGGCCACGTGGACCACGCCGCCGCCGTCGACCGCGGCGGCCGGGGACCCCTGCGCGGCGACTCCGGGAATCGGCTTCCAGACGCCGGTGAAGCCCGCCGCCTGTTCACGCTGGGTGACGACCGCACCGTCCGGCTGGACGGCGAAGGCTTCGAGGTTCTGGTCGGGGTTCGCCGTGGCGGCGAGCTTGCCGGTCCACCCAGTTCCCGGTACTGCGCTCCACGCGCTCAGGGCGCCGTCGAGGTAGGTCGTCTTGGTGAAGGAACCGTTCGTGGTCCGGGCGACGATGTCGATTCCGTCCGTTTGGACTACCGCGGTCAGGTCCGAGGTCAGGCCGGACGAGGGCAGAGGCCGCCACGGCAGGAACTGCTTGCTGGCAGGGTCCTGCGGGCGGGCCCACAGGACGCCCGCGCCGTCGACCGCGAATGCCGTGCCGACGCCGGAGCGCTGGACGAGGACGGCGGCGCCGGGGGTCCAGCCGCCGAACCCGGTGGCAGCGGACCAGGTCGTGGTGGCAGCGGCCTGTGTGCTGCGGCGAGTCTCGCTGTCCTGGCCGAGAGCCGTCACCAGCAGACTGTCGTCGCTGGCGCGCAGCGCGCTCGGGGTACCGGTGTACTGCTGATAGCCGGGTACCACGGCGAAGTCGACGACAGTGAGGTCCGTGGACCGCTGTCTCCCATGGATCAGACGGCCGAAGCCGTCGACGTAGAAGTGCTGGAGCTTGCCGCCGACACCTTCGACGACTGCGCTCGCCGCGTCGCCGGCAACCGGGACCACCGGGCGAGAGGGCAGCCCTGGGTCGACCAGCTTGCAGTCGTCGGTCGTGACGCTCAGCTGGTAGTCCGCGCCGACCGTGCCGATGACGTTCCGGCCCGTCCAGTTGCCACCGCCGAGATAGCGGTACCACCTGATCTGCCCGGTGGACTTGTCCAGCGCGTAGAGCACGTCACCGCCCGCGGACGCGATCTGGCTGTAGTTCTGCCAGCCGCCGTTGCCCACTAGCCGGGCGTACTCGAGCCACCGCTGGCTCGACGGGTCGTACTGGAAGCGGTAGAGATCACCGCCGGGGGTGCGGGCGTAGAACACGCCTGCGCCCGCACCGACGATCAGGTCGTACTTGGCCTGCGTCCAGCCGGTGTCGATCCGCCGCTCAGTCCAGGTCTTCGCGGTCTCGTCGTAGCGCAGCCACGCGAGGATGTCGTCGTGCGTCCAATAGAAGTCGCCCGTGGCATCGACCGTGGTCCGGTTCCGCTGGGAAGGAAGGGTTACCCCGTACCAGCCGGTCGCGATCGTCTGGCTGACTCCGCCGTTCTCCCAGCCCGTCGCCAGACGGCGGTAACGGCGTACTGTGCCGTCGGAACCGACGAGGTACATCCGGCCGTCAGGGCCGGCGAGAGTCTTGCCGTTCCAGGCGTTCCCGATCGTCGTCCGGCCCGTCCAGGACACGGCACCGGTCTCCGGCTCGTTGTGCCGGTCGAGGTCGAGACGGGTGTCCGGGAGGGTGTAGAAAACGCCCGCGCTGGCTCGGCAGGTGATCGTGTCGGCCGCGGCGGCGACGTTCGTGCCGACCGCGCTCACAGTGCTGGCGAAGGCGACGGTGAAGGCGCAGCAGACGGCTGCGGATCTCCGGACGAACGGTGGTTGAGGCATCGGGTTCCCCTCGGCGTCAAAACGACAGCAGCCAGCACGGATCGCCTCGCCGAAAGACGGCGAGGAGCAGGTCAAGGTTCAGAGAAGGGCTGGTCAGCAGAGACCGAGCAGCCTGCTTGCCGTGGCACCTCCCATGCCACGCGGCGACGAGCCCACTGTCCCGTGAGCTGTTCGATCTACGAATCGATCTCCTGACCCGGCCGTTACTTCGTCTTTGCCAAATAATCCGTCCGGCCTACAACGAATGTCGGGGGGCACGACGCCGGCCACGGTCGGCGCCGCGACCGATCCCGGCCCGACAGCGCGGGACATCTCGCACCACCACACCGACGAGTGAGACGACGCGCAGAACTACCGCCAGACCGCCTCGTACCCGCTGAGCACCGCAGGATATGACCACGACACCGAGCCGAGCGGGCTTGCCGATGAGTCCCTCATCGACAGCGGCCACCCTTGGTTACGCTCACGCAGGTGACCACAGGGATCGAGCCGTCCACTCCCGTCTCGCGCAAGACCGCTGAGCGAAGCACGGTCGTCCGGCGGGCGGCGGTGTACCTGACGCTGGCAACCGCGGCGCTGATCAACTTCATCTCCTACGCCCCGCTCGACGCGCGCGCACACGAGAAAGCCTGGGGCGACGCGCTCAGCTACTACGCCATGTCCGAACACACCGGGGCGCAAGTCGACAACCCCTTCGCGCTCAGGATGCTCAGCCCGTGGCTCGTGCATCTGGCAGGCAAGGTAACCGGACTCCCGCTCGACGTGCTCTGGCTCGGGTTCACCGCCGCCGTCACGCTCGCATGCACCCTGGTGTTCTTCGAATTCTGCTGGCGGCACCTCAACCTGCAACTCTTCACCTCAGCGCTCGCCGCCATCGCCCTCTCCTGCACCTTCTGGTACGGCCCCTACGCGTTCAGCAACCCATTCCTCGTCGACCCGCTGAACAACCTGCTCTACCTCATCGCCTTGTGGCTGCTGTTCAAGCGCAAACTGCTGCTGTTCACCCTCGTCATCATCGTCGGCACCATCAACAAAGAGACCACCCTGCTGCTCGCCCCGCTGTACCCGCTCTTGGCCTGGACACGGTCGCGGTCACTGCGTGATCGCCAAGTGTGGTTCGGCGTGCTCGCAACGGCAGCCGCGGCGCTGGTGTATGCCGGTTTCCGCCTGTGGGCACAGAACTTCATCGGCGGCAGCTACAGCTTCGGCAGCGGCCAAGGCAACCACAGCCTCGCCTCGAACATCGTCTTCGCGCTGTCATCCAACAAACGCAGCGAACACGCCGCACTCTTCGACACATTCCACTTCTTCTGGATCATCTTCGCCTACGGGCTCTACCGCCTGTACCGCCAACGCGGCCCGCTCAACCCCTTGCTCGTGTCCAGCATCTACCTGACGCTCTGCTGCCTCGCCGGGCGGATGGTCGCCACCGACACTCAGCGGGTATTCGTGATGCTGGCACCCCTGGTCATCGGTGTAGTCGCAATCACCCTCGACAACCAGCGCAGCGACATCCGACGCTTTCTCGCCGGCCTTCTGGTCTTCGTCTACATCGCACTCAACCTGCGACTCGTGCCCGACAACGTGAAGTTCATGGTCGAAATCGGCGGCCTCATCCTCTTCGCCGCGCTGCTTTATTCGCAGCCCTGGCTACCGCGAGGCCGTCCGGCCCGCGAACCTGTCCACGCCGAACGCGCTTAGTGGCGTTACCGAGCACGCGACGACACCTCCGACGGCGCGCCGGTTCGCGGTGCCCGGTTGGGTCGCACCGCTGGCGGCACCGAGTGCGCCACCTCAGCCGAACCAGAGCTGTCCCGCACTCGGATGCATCCACATTGGACACATCCGGCTCCTACCCGAAAAGCGTTCTAGGATCTGCCCCACACATCGAGTCAGCGATCACGGCGTCGCGGTCCGATGTAGACGGCGCGAGGCCGTATCCGCGACGGTCGTTCGTAGGCCTCGGCCGCGTGAGCGAGCCAGCCCGCTGTCCTGGCCACGGCCACCAATCCCATCGAAACGTCCTCGGGCCAGCGGCAGAGCCAGCTCATGGCGCCGAGCGCGAAGTCGACATTGGGTTTGGGCAGGCCGCATCGCATCGCCGACTCCTGTACCGACCACACCAAGGCCAGGCGAGCGCTGTCCGCGTGGACCCGCTCGAGGGCGGCCAGCAGGTACGGGGTTCGGGGATCGAAATCGGTGTAGACCGGGTGGCCGAAGCCCGGGAGCGCCCCCGTGCGTCGCGCGTCGGATTCCACAGTGGACGCTCCGGCTTCTTCAGCCCGTTGCAGCATTCGGTGGACCTCGCGGGCCGTCCCGCCGTGCTCGGTCGCTCGCAGGGTTTGAACTCCGACGTCCACGACGGCATAGGGATCCGCGCCAGCGGAGGCGGCGATCCGGGACGCGAAGGTCGACGCCGCCAGTTCGTGATCGGCCAGCAGGCACAGGGCCAGATCGACCGGCGCCGAGCGCAGCGGGTCAGCACCGGCGATGGTGTCGGCGACGGATCCTGGCCGCGGGGTTCGGTGCGCGGCGACAGCTGAGGCCATCGCCGGGATGAGTCGCCTGCCGACGTCGGCGGCTGCGTCCGGCCCGAAGGTTTGCCGGGCCGGGTCCAGCATGCCCAGGACCGCTACCGCCGCGCTCATCCGGTCGAGCACCCCCGCGGTCTTCGGCAGCGCGGCGAGCACGCGGCCGATCTCCCGCCGATTCGTGCTCGGCCAGGAAATCGGGCCGGACGGCAGATCCCCGGTCCAGAGCAGCTCCGCGACGTCCTCGAAACTCCGGTCCAGCAGGTCCTCGATCGCGTAACCGCGAAACGCCAGCGCACCCGACGGCCGGAGGTCGGTGACAGCGGTTTCGACGCGGATCTCGACCTGCCCGGCTCGTTCTCGTTTCGCCGTGCGGGTAGCGAGCGCCTCGACCTGTGCTCGCTCGTACTGAGAACGACGACCGCCACCGGCGCGCACGGGCCGTGCGGTCAGGACGCCGCGGCTCGCGTAGGCGTAGAGGGTGCGCACGGTGACGCCCAGTCGATCCGCGGCCTCGGTCGCGGTCATCCATTCGCCGTCCACCTCCGGACCATAGTGCACTCAATCAACGTTGACAACATTGATTTGCGCAGGTCAGAGTCGGTGCATGGCCAATTCGAGCACGGGCGCGAGACTGGCGGGCAACGGCGGGCTCGGGCCACGTTTCCTTGGCTTGTGGTGCTCGACCGCGCTCTCCGACACCGGCAACGGCATTTTCCTCGTCGGCGCGACGCTTCTCGCCATCCACAGTTTGAGAAGCCCCGCGCTCGTCGGGCTCCTGCTCACCCTGGCGACCATTCCGTGGCTGGTCGCGGCCATCCCCGCGGGAATCGTCGTGGACCCCATGGCCGGGCACCGCGTGATCCAGTTCGCCAATCTCGCGCGCGCCGGGACGATGGTCGCAGTCGGCGTCATCAGCGCCGCTGGACACATTTCCGCTGTTGTTCTCGTCGTAGCGGTCTTCGTCGCGGGAGTGCTCCAAACCTTCGTCGACGGCGCGGCGGAAGCACTTGTCCCCGAAGTCGTCGACGGCGAGCGGCTCTCGGACGCGAACGGCGCGCTTTCGGTGTCGACTCGGGTCTTCTACCAGTTCCTCGGACCCCCGATCGCCGGCCTGACCTACGCGCTCTGGCCATCGGCAGCACCGCTGCTATCCGGCCTGCTCTGCGGGATATCGACGTTGTGCATCGCCGCGGTGCGACAACCGTGGCCCCACCGACGCGGCGGCCGGGGCAAGGTCGACCTCCGGAGCGGCCTGCGTGTCATTGGTCGAAGCCGGATCCTCAAAGCGGCCATCGCCATCAGCTGTGTCACGAGCATCGCGAACGGCATCTATCTGACCGTCTTCGCCGTTTACGCCAACTCCGCCACCGGCCTCGGCTTCACCCCGACGACCTATGGAGTGCTCACCGGCCTCGTCGGCGCCGGAGCGGGAGCGGGGGCCTATCTCACCGGCAGGGCCGAACGGCTATTCGGAGTCGTCGTCACCATGCGACTCACTCGAGTCGGCTGGGCATTGCTATTTCTCAGCCCCTTGTTGCGGTCCCCCTGGCTTATCGCACCCGTGATGGTCGCCGGAAGCGCGTTCGGCGCGATGTGGGCCGTCCAGGCGATGAATCTGCGCCAACGCGCCACCAGCCCTGGTCAACGAGCCCAAGTTCTGGGGGTCTTCCGAGCCTTGACCTACGGAGCCACCCCGCTCGGGAGCCTCCTCGCGACCACGTTCCAGAACACCGTCAGCAGCCCGCTTCTGCTCGGCACAGCGGCGGTGCTCACTGTTGCCACCATCGCCCTCGTGCCCACCCTCCAGAGCCGCTGCTGATCGTGCGGCGCTCAACCTTGCGCTCGTCGGTGCCAGCGAACCTCCGCCTGGCGAGCTTTCCGGATAAACTCGGCGCGGCGGCCGGCGTTCCCCTCATATTCTTGTGCGACGGGTTTTCCTTGCGGCAGAGGAGAGTCGTGACGAGCATTCGGTTCCCCACTCCCCTGCACCGCCGCGTCCTGGAGGACATCGTGGTCGAGCTCGGGGCCGATCCCGGTGTGCGCGGAGTGGTGCTCGGCGGTTCGGTGACCCGCGGCACCGCGCGGGTCGATTCCGATCTTGACGTGCTGGTGGTGACCGTCGCGCCGGACCACGTTGCCTCGTGGCGTTCGCGGGGCCGCCCGGTGCCCGTTGATTTTCTCGCGTACACCGCGAATCAGTGGCGGAAACGCTTCGCTCCTGACCGCGTCGGCGACGAGTCTTGGGGGTATGCGTTCCTTGACGGCGTCATCGTTTACGACCCCGAAGGCGTAATCGCCCGCCTTGTCGCCAGCGTCGCCGAAATCCATGCGCGCTACCGGGTTCCAGCGTCGATCAAGGCCCACTATGCCTCGCTCTGGCACCACGTCCGCCCCAAGATGCTGGACGTGCTCCGCCGGGACGACCCGATCGAGATCGGCTGGGCGGCTGCCGTGATGGCCGAAGACCTGCTCCGCACGGCCTGGGCCGTCAACGACCTGCCCAACCCTTCCCTCGATCTGGGCACCCCCCAGCGGCACCTGGGCGATCTCACCGTTCCCGCGGACGTCTCGTCGCGGATCCGGGCCATCCTCCGGGCGGCACCGAAAGAGGCGCTGCGGCTGCAACTCGGACTGGTCACCGTGCTGGAAACTCATCTCGGGGCCCACGGATCTCCGGCGAGTGCCCGAATACGTGAGCGCGGCGGTGTTCGCCGAAGCGAAACCTGGGGAATAACGGTGCCGCAGAAGCGTTGCGCAATTGCATGATCAGCGTGCTCTGCTACGGCGATTCCAACACCTACGGTCAGCGTTCCGAGGAAGTCGACAAGGGACGGTGGCCCGCCGAGGTGCGGTGGACCGGGCAGTTGGCGGCACTTCTCGGCGGCGGATACCACGTGATCGAGGAAGGGCTCGGCGGCCGCACCACCGATCTGGACTATCCGGAATCCATGAACCGGCCAGGCCGCAATGGGCGCGCCTACCTGCTGCCCGCATTGCTGAGCCACAACCCGATCGAGGTCGTCGTGCTGATGCTCGGGACCAACGACCTGAAGATTCAATTCGGGCGCACCGCGGCGGAAGTGGTCGCCGCGATCGGTCGGCTGCTGGAGGACATCGCCGAATACGGCAGGACGGAGGCCGGGCAGCCGCCGAAGGTGGTGCTGGTGTCACCGGCGCACATCGACGTCGCCGCGCCGGACTTCGCGGACGTCAACGGTGCCTCCTACGACACGACATCGGCGGCGAAGGCGAAGCAATTGGCCGAGCCGCTAGCGGAACTCGCGGCGGCGCACGGAGCGACGTTCGTCGACGCTGCCACCGTGGCGGAAACGGGAGCCGACGGGACGCACTTCAGCGTGCCCTCGCACGGAAGGTTCGCCAGGGTGATCGCGGATGAAGTGCGGCGAGTGACTGGTTGAGGGCGTCGAGCGTGCGACGCGGTGCCGCTGGCGGCGCCGAGACGGGCCGCCAGCGACGGCGGTGGGTCAGACCCCCATGCTGGCCACCACCCGGGCCCCTGGGTTACGGGCCCAGCCCGCGAAGTCGTTCGCGGCGCTGTTGGAGACGGTGAAAGTGCCGTCTCCCTTCGAGAACGCCACCGGCAAGGTGTACCACCACGGAGTGTTCGGACCCGGCGTCAGCGCGAGGTCGGCACGACCGTCACCGTTGAAATCACCGACCACCACCGGAGCGCGTCATGCGCCACCATCGGCGCGACCGCCCGCGACAGCGCCTCTCCCAATTCTCTCGCCCCCGCGCAGCGGAACGAGCGCGAGCGGAGCCCCGGCTCTTGACAAGTCAGACCAGCAGAACCCGGCGCCCGCGGGTGTGTCCGGCCTGGCTGTCCGCGTGTGCTGCCGACGCTTCGGCCAGCGGATAGGACTTGTCGACCGGGATGCGGAGTTTTCCGCGTTCGATCAGGTCGACCGTCTCGGCCAGGGCTTCCCTCATGTTCCCGCCCACCCCGGCGAACCGGATGCCGAGCATCGGGGCCTCGAGGTCGGCGATGGTGATCACCTTCTCCGGATCCCCGGTCAGGTCCAGCAAGCCGCGGAGCACTCCGGTGCCGTTGAGGTCGAGGGCGGCGTCGACCGGGCCGAACTGGCGCACCCGGTCGACCCAGCCCTCGCCGTAGGTGGTCGCGATCGCGCCCAGGCTTCGCACGTACTCCTGGTTCGCGGGGCTGGCCGTGCCGATCACCTTGATCCCCCGGTCGCGCGCGACCTGCAGGACCGCCGATCCCACCCCGCCCGCGGCGCCGCTCACCGCCAGCGTCTGTCCAGTGTGGACACCGACCAGGCGGAGGACGCGGAGCGCGGTCTCGACCACCGACGGGTACCCGGCCGCCTCGGCGAAGGTCAGCCCGGACGGCAACCGCGCCCAGGACGACAGCACCGCGTATTCGGCGTAGGTCTGGGAACCTCGGCCCAGCACCTGGTCGCCCACTGCGACGCCGGTGACGCCCTCGCCGACCTCGTCGACCACCCCGGACGCGTCCTGGCCGACGCCGGAGGGCAGTTCGATCGGCCGGATCCGCTGGAACTGCCCCTCGCGGGTGCGCCAATCGTGCGGGTTCACCCCGGCCGCGCGCACGGCGACGCGGATCTGGCCGGGACCGGCGTGGGGTTCGGGCACTTCGGCCAGTTCGAGGACTTCGGGGCCGCCGTAGGCGGCGAAGCGCACTGCTTTCATGCCGCCAACGTAACAACAACGGTTAGCATTTTGCAACGGTTAGTGTTACGGCTGCTCCGGCGGTTTCCGAGTTCCGCACCGATCGGCACGCCTGGTCCGGCATGCTGGGCGGCATGAGGAACGAGGGGTGGAGAGGCTTCGCCTGGCAAAACTGGACAGACCTCGGCGAAGTCCGGGCCCGGCTGGACGAAGGGGTCGACCCGAACGTCGGTTTCCTCTACGACCCTCCGCTGCACACCGCGGCCGAGTACGGTTCCGCGGAGGTCGTCGCCGAACTGGCGGCGCGGGTGGCCGACGTGGACGCCCTGTCGTACGGCCGGACCGCGCTGTGGCGGGCGGTGGCCGCGCATCGGCCGGACAACGCGCGGGTCCTGGTCGCCGCGGGAGCGGATCCTTCGCGGGAGATGATGTCGGGCTGGCCGCCGGCCCGGCTGAGCCTCGCGAGCCCCACGCCGGAACTGCCTGGATCGGGGTTTTCGTTGACAACAGAGGAAATCGCGGTTGTCGAAGAGAGCCGGCGGCTGATTCCGGCGGTCGGCACTCCGTACGTGGAAGGTTTGGGCATCGCGTGCGTCGCGGGTATCGACGTCGCGGAAGCGGTGCGCAGGCTGGCCGCCGAGGTCGTCGACGGCGTCTACGAGGAGATGATCGACGACCCGTTCGATCCCTTGGTCGCCCGCACCGTCTGGGCCACCGAGGTGCCCGGCGGGTGCGTGCTCGCGCAGCCGTGGGGGTTCGCGCCGCAAATGCCCGGCGTGACCAAGGCTTTGTCCGCGGGCACGACTTGCTACGGCATGTACGCGAACCCCAAGAGCGGCAATCAGGGCAGCATCATCCGCGACGGCGAGATCATCGGCTGGGACTTGCACCCCGGCGGCGAGCCCGAGGAGGACGGCGACGTGCTGCTGTCCTGCCTGTACCAAGGCCACGCACTCGCCTACTGCTTCGCCTACGCGGGACTGCGGCCCGTCGACAACCGCTCGGTCACCGGTCCGCCCGACGCCTGGATCCGGCTGCCGGACCGCGACTACTGGGCCTAGCCGCGAGAAGTCCGCACCCGCACCGCACTTCCCGCGCAGCCGATCACCGCCAGCCCGCCCAGGACGGTCTGCCAGGTCAGTGCCTCGCCCAGGAACACCGCCGCCCACGCCAGGTTCAGCACCGGCTGCACCAACTGCACCTGGCTGACCCGCGTCATCGGCCCGAGTCCCAATCCCCGGTACCACGCGAAGAAGGCCAAATACATGCTCACCACGGCCAGGTAGCCGAACGCGGCCCACTCGCCCACTGTCGCATGTGGAGGGTGGCTCGCCATCGACACGACGGTCAGCGCGACCATCAACGGCGAGGCCACCACCAGCGCCCACGAAACGGTCTGCCACGCGCCCAATTCCCGCGCCAGCAACCCGCCCTCGGCGTAGCCGACCGCGGCGGCCAGCACCGCGCCGAAGAAGAGCGCGTCCGACCATTGCAGTCCATTGAGGCCACCGCCTTGCAGGACAGCGAAGCCGATCGCCGCGACCGCGCCGACCGCGGCCAGCGCCCAGAAAGTCGCGGGCGGACGTTCGCGCGTCCGGAGCACCGCTACTACGGCCGTCGCGGCGGGGAGTAACGCGATGACGACGGCGCCGTGGCTGGCGGAGGCCGTGGTGAGGGCGTACGAGGTCAACAGGGGGAACCCGATCACCACGCCGCCCGCGACGACGGCGAGGCGGAACCACTGGGTGCCGCACGGGAAGCGTTGTTTGGTGGCGACGAGCGCGACGGTCGCGAGCACCGCGGCGACCACCGCGCGTGCGGAGCCGATGAACATCGCCGAGAGGCCGCCGTTTTCCACCGCGATCCGGGTGAACGGCACGGTGAACGAGAACGCCACCACGCCGAGCAGGCCCCACCAGAGCCCGGCCCGGGGTAGCGCCGGTGCTGCCGGGAGAGTAGCGCTATCCTTCAGTTTCATGTCCGACGATAGCAGCTCCCGCATCGCCTCGACACTGCGCGAATGGATCGCCACCGCGCCTGCCGGGGCGAAGCTGCCGTCGTCGCGGGAGCTGGTCGCTCGGTACTCGGCCAGTCCGGTGACTGTCCAGAAAGCACTGCGCAGCCTGTCTTCCCAAGGACTGGTGGAAAGCCTGCCGGGAGTCGGCACGTTCGTCCGCGCCGCGCCGGCCACCGGGTCCGGCGACTACGGCTGGCAGACCGCCGCGCTCGGCACCCCGGGGCACGGGCTGCTCAAACCACCCGCGTCGCTGCAGCCGGCCTCCACTGACACAGTAGCGCTTCATTCCGGCTACCCCGACCCGGAGCTGCTGCCGGAGCGGCTCGTCCGGAGCGCGTTCTCCCGGGCGGCGCGAACCGCCGCACTGGTCGGACGGCCGCCGACCGCGGGCGTTCCCGAACTGCAGGCCTGGTTCGCCGCGGAACTGCGCGCGGTCACCCCGGCCGGGATCGCCCCGGTGACCCCGCGCGACGTGGTGATCACCCCGGGCAGCCAGAGCGGCCTGGTCACCGCCTTCCGCGCGCTGGCCGGGCCGGGACAGCCGCTGCTGCTGGAATCCCCGACTTACTGGGGCGCGATCCTCGCCGCGACGAAAGCGGGCGTCGCGGTGGTGCCGGTGCCGAGCGGCCCGAACGGACCGGACCCCGACGTGCTGGCCAGGACGTTCGAGCAGACCGGTGCGCGGGCCTTCTACGCGCAGCCCAGTTTCGCCAGCCCGACCGGTGCGCTGTGGCAGCCCGACCTGGCCGACCGCGTCCTCGACACCGTCCGCCGGCACGGCGCGTTCCTGATCGAGGACGATTCCGCGCACGATTTCGGCATCACCGCGGAACCGCAGCCGCTCGCCGGCCGCGACGACGACGGCCACGTGGTCTACCTCCGCTCCCTCACCAAGAGCGTCTCCCCCGCGATCCGCGTCGCCGCGCTGATCGCCCGCGGCCCGGCGCGCGACCGGATTCTCGTCGACACGCTGGCGGAGTCGATGTACGTCAGCACGGTCCTGCAGACGGTCGCGCTCGACGTCGTGACCCAGCCCGCGTGGCGCACCCACCTGCGCCGCGTCCGGCACCAGCTCAAGACCCGCCGGGACCTGCTGCTCGCCGGCCTCCGCGAACACGCGCCCGCGGCGCGGGTGGAATCCGTGCCGCAGGGCGGGCTGAACCTCTGGGCGCGGCTGCCCGGAACGGTCGACCTGGCGCGCGTCGTCCGCGACTGCGAGTCCGCCGGGGTGATCATCGGCCCTGGCGACGAATGGTTCCCCGCCGAACCGACCGGCCGCTACCTCCGGCTCAACTACGCCGGGCCGAATCCGGACGCGTTCGCCGACGCCGCCCGGGTGATCCAGGACGCGGTCGAGGCAAACGCCTGATCAGCCGTTTTCCGTGCGCAGGGCGGCTTTTCGCACCTTGCCGGCCGGGGTGAGCGGCAAGCTGTCCCGGAGCACGATCTGGCGCGGAACCTTGTAATCGGCCACCTTCGCCGCGCAGAACTGTTTCAGTTCCGCTTCGGTGACCGCCGAATCCGGTGCCGGGACGACGTAATACCGGCCGATCTCCCCCAGCACCGGATCGGGCACGCCGATCCCGGCGGCCAGCAGCACCCCGGGATGCGCGGCGAGGACGTTTTCCACCTCGACCGGATAGATATTGAAGCCCCCTTGGACGAACATATCCTTGGCGCGGCCGTGCAAGGTCAGGTACCCGTGCTCGTCCGCGCGGGCCATGTCGCCGGTGTGCAGCCAGCCGTCCGCGTCGATCGCGGCCGCGGTTTCCGCGGGCAGATTGTGGTACCCGGCCATGATCGACGGGGTGCGGAGCAGCAATTCGCCAGTTTCCCCCACCGGCAGCGCTTCTCCGGACGGGGTCGCGATTTTCGCTTCCACATCGGGAAAAGGAACTCCGATTGAGCGTTCGGTCGCTTCGGTGCTCGCACCCCACGGCGTCATCACCACGGCCCCGGAGACCTCGCTCAGCCCATACAGATTCATCACGACCGCATTCGGGAACGCGGCCGTAAGCCGTTGCAGCAGAGCCGGTTCCGCATTCGCCCCGCCGGTGACCACGACGCGGATCGCGGCGGTGTCGACGCCAGCGAAACGCTCGTGATTCAGCAGCAGCGTGTGCATGGTTGGCACGCCGACCCACAAGGTCAGACCGGCCGTCCGGAACAGCTCAGCGGCGGCACCGGCGTCGAAGGACGGCAACAACACCGTCCGGCTGCGCGCGACCAACGCGGACAGGATGCAGCAAGTAATGCCGCTGACGTGGTTCAGCGGAACGGCCACCGGAAGCACGTCGGCAGGATTCAACTGGAGATGGTCGGCTTCCGCGGCGGCGGACGCCAGCTGGCCGCGATGGGTCAGCGTCGCGCCTTTGGGCCGCCCAGTGGTACCGGAGGTGTAGATGATCATCACCGGGTCGTCCGCTTCGACCGCCGCCGCGGCGGCATCCAACGTCTCGTCGGGCTCTGCGACGCCCAGCTCGGCGAAAGTCGCCACCGGCGCCCCGAGGTTTCCCAGCAGGGCAAGGAAATCGACGTCCCCTACCGAAGGTTCGGTCACCACGAGCCGTGCGCCGGAGTCGTTCAAGATGTGCGCGAATTCGGTTTCCCGGTACCGCGGGCTCAATCCCACCACCACCGCACCGGTCTTCGCCGCGGCGAAATACACCGCGAGCCATTCCGGCGTCGTGCGCCCGTTGACCGCGATCCGATCGCCGCGCCGCACGCCCCGCCGCAGGAAATCGGCGGCGATCCGGTCCGACCAGGCGTCCATTTCGCCGAACCGGAGGTCGCGGGACCCGGCCGTCCAGCCGACGGCGTCCGCCGGAGCGCTGCGGAGCAGGTCGTGAATACGCGTCATCGCTCGTCCTCACTGGGCCAGGTGGACGGCGAGGAAGCCGAGCTGATCCGCGACGACCTTTTCGACCACAGGCGGATGGTAGCCCGTGAAGCGATCCGCGTCGCAGCGCTTCAGCCCGGCTCGCGACGACGGCCCGGCCGCGGCAAGGAAAACCCCGGCGACCGCAGCGAGGCGGCCACCGGGTTCCCGTTCAAGACAGGTGATGCACTTCCTGCAGCCCGTACACCGGCGTCTCAAGCCCCTCGAACCGCGCCTTCAGCTGCAACGCCAGATACAGCGAGTAATGCCGCGACTGGTGCAGATTCCCGCCGTGGAACCACAATCCCTCCTGCTGGGTGGGTTTCCACATGTTGCGCTGCTCGCCCTCCCACGGGCCCGGGTCCTTCGTCGTTTCCGAGCCGAGGCCCCAGCATTTGCCGACCTTGTCCGCGGTCTCCTGCCCGACCAGGTCCGCGACCCAGCCGTTCATCGAGCCGTAGCCAGTCGCGTAGACGACCACGTCGGCTTCCAGTTCGGTGCCGTCGGCCAGCACCACCGAGTTCGCGGTCAGGTGGTCGACCTGGCCGTGCGCGAGCTTGATGCTGCCGTTGGCGACGAGCTCCGACGCGCCCACGTCGATGTAGTAGCCGGACCCGCGGCGCAGGTACTTCATGAACAGGCCGGAGCCGTCGTCGCCCCAGTCGTGCTTGAAGCCGGCGGCCTCGAGCCGGGCGTAGAAGTCCGCGTCGCGCTCGCGGATCGCCTGGTACACCGGGATCTGGAACTGCGGCATGATCCGATACGGGATCGACGCGAAGATCAGGTCGGCCTTCTCGGTGGTGACGCCCGCGGCCACCGCGCGCTCCGAGTACAGGTCTCCGAGGCCGAGGTCCATCAGCGAATCCGACTTCACGATGTGCGTGGAGGAACGCTGCACCATGGTCACGTCCGCGCCGTGTTCCCACAGCGCCGCGCAGATGTCGTGCGCCGAGTTGTTCGACCCGACGACGACCGCCTTCTTGCCCGCGTACGCGTCCGGTCCGGGGTGCTGCGACGAATGGTGCTGGTCGCCCTGAAATTCGTCCATGCCGGGGAACGACGGCAGGTTCGGCTTGCCGGACATGCCGGTCGCGAACACCACGTGCCGCGGCGTGAGAACGACCTGCTCGCCGTCCCGGTCCACCGTGACGTGCCACTGCTTCGCGGCGTCGTCCCACACCGCCGAGGTGACCGTGGAACGCGTCCAGTACGGCACCTCCATCAGCCGCGTGTACATCTCGAGCCAGTCGGCGATCTTGTCCTTGGGCGCGAAAACCGGCCAGTTCTCCGGGAACGGCAGGTAGGGCAGGTGGTCGTACCAGACCGGGTCGTGCAGGCAGAGGTTCTTGTACCGCTTGCGCCACGAATCGCCGGGCCGGTCGTTGCGCTCCACCACCAGCGACGGCACGCCGAGCTGGCGCAGCCGGGCGCCGAGCGCGATCCCGCCCTGCCCGCCGCCGATCACGACGACGTAGGGCTGCTGGCCGTAGCCGAGCGTCTCCTGCTCCTCGGCCCGCTTCTCCGCCCACGACCGGCGGCCGCGCACCACGCCGTGCTCGACGCCCTTGGGCCGCCGTTCCCGTTGCGGCTCCTCGAAACCCTTCAGCTCGCGCAGGCTGGTGAGCAGCGTCCACGCGCCTTCGTCCTTCAGCCGCAGGTGCCCCTTCGCGCGTCCGACAGCGGTCTCGAACTCGATCCACGCTTCGGTGACGCCGTCGGCCTCGGTGGCCGGTTCGGTGGTGCGGAACCCGCTCGGGTCAGTCGTCTCCAGACAGCTGCCGAGAAGCCCGGCGACCCCGTCGCGGCCCTCGACGGTCTTGAGGTTCCAGGTGAACGAAACCAGGTCGCGCCAATAGGAATCGACCGCGAACAATCCAGCGGCGGCCTCGATGTCGCGGGCGGCCAGCGCGGCCTCGAACCGGCCCAGCCAGTCCTCGACCCGGGCCTGCGGCGTGCTCGCCTCCGCGATCCGGTCGACGGTCTGTGTCATCGCTACTCCTCGGACGTCGCTGTCGTGGGTGTAGCGCCGATCACACTCCCCGGCCGAGGCGCGCGGCAAGGGTTGCAGCGAGTTGCACGCGCCGAGGCATGACAACGTCGGCGCAGGTCACCTATGCTGGGCCGCTGACGCGACGGTGCGGGAGGTGACTGTGGTGGTGCACAGCGCGGTGCCTCCGGGCCGCAACCTGCCCACCTACGCCCGCGACCTCGTCCGCATGCACGAGGCGGTCATCGGCGGCAGCCGTCCCGCGGTGCCGCCGCGTCCGCTCGTCTCGCGTTCCTGGTCCCGCGTGCTGAGCCTCGGCCTGACCGCCGACGGGATGAACGCCCGCGATTCGGTGCCCGGCGACGAGGTCGAACGCCGCCGCCACGACTCCCCGCTGCGGCACGTCATCGAAGACCTCCGCCAGGTCGTCGGCGCGACCTCCGATTCGGCGCACATGCTCCTGGTAGTCACCGACGCCGACGGCATCATCCTGTGGCGCGAAGGCTCGTCCGCCGTCCGGCGCAAGGCGGACACGCTGGGTTTCGTCGAGGGCTCGGAATGGACCGAATCCCGCGTCGGCACCAACGCGATCGGCACCGCGCTGGCCGAGGCCGCACCGATCGAACTGCTCGCCGGCGAACACTTCGAGCAGAACCAGCACCCGTGGTACTGCACCGCCTCGCCGATCCACGACCCGCGCACCGGCGAACTGCTCGGCGTCATCGACGTCAGCGGCCCCGCGCTGACCCTGCACCCGGCGATCGGCGCCCTCGTCGAAACCGGCAAACGGCTGGCCGAATCGCAGCTGTGGCGCACCCACCGCCAGCGCCTCGAACGACTGCGCCAGATGGCTGAACCTGTGCTGTCGTCCGGCCCCGCGCTGGTCGTGGACGAGGACGGCTGGGTCGCGCACAGCGTCGGCGTCTCCGCGGGCGAACGCATCGCCGCGCCCCAAGCCGGCCAGGTCGTCGCCGTCCCCGGCCTGGGAGCCTGCCTCCCCGAACCCATCGCCGACGGCTGGCTCGTCCGCCCCGCCGACACCGCCCGCACCGTCCGGCTCGACCTGGACCTCACGCCCGCCCCGCTGCTCAGCCTCCAAGCAGGCGACACCGGCTGGCGCCGCCCGATCACCAGACGGCACGCGGAAATCCTGGTCCGCCTCGAAAAGGCCGGCCGCGACGGCCTGTCCGCGGTCGCGCTGAGCCACGCCCTCTACGGAGACGCCGAGCACCTGGTCACCGTCCGCGCCGAGGTTTCGCGCCTGCGCCGGCTCCTGGGCGCCATCGTCGACACCCGCCCCTACCGGCTGGCCGAAGGCGTGCGCATGACTGTCCACGCAGGACAGTGACCAGCGCAGTCCGGCAACGGGCCCCCCGGTGCGAGCGGCGCCGAGGCGTCCGCTAATGTTTACGACACGTTGCACGGCAGCAAGCGCGATTAGCTCAGCGGGAGAGCGCTTCCCTGACACGGAAGAGGTCACTGGTTCAATCCCAGTATCGCGCACTCCAGTCCCCCCCAGACTGGTGCGTTGCACAACGGGCGATTAGCTCAGGGGGAGAGCGCTTCGTTCACACCGAAGAGGTCACTGGTTCGATCCCAGTATCGCCCACCAGCATGATTGTTCTCCGCGCCCGGCCCGTCGATGATCTTCACCGGCGGGCCGTTCGCGATTTCCGGCAGCGTCCTGGCTGTCAGCGAGACGGCCCGTCTCCGCGGTATCCGCCGTCGCTCCTTCCCTCCTCGTCGCGAGGTGCCCCGTGTCCGCTGATTTCATCGTCGATCCGCCGGGGAAGGCCGATCTGGACTTCCTCGACTGGATGCCGAGCCGCGGGCTGCTGCGCCGGGTCCTCGGGTTCGTCGCGGACGAGGTCGAGGACCCGGCGTTGGCCGCGGACCTGCGCGACTTCGTGGCCGGGGGTTACGCGTTCTTCTCGCTCGGCGTCTGCTCCGCGGAGATCATGAAGGTCATCCGGGAGAAGCTGCCGGCCGCGGCCGAAGAATGGTTCCCAGGCGACGAGGCCGCCCGGGAGCACATCGCCGAACTCGTCGAGATGGCCGAGGAAGCCGAGGCCGCTCCCCCGGCGTGACCGAAACCGGGTCGACAGACTCCCAGCCGGGGCCTCAGGTCGCGCGGTTCGCGGCGATGTTGCGGATCTTCTTCGTCCGACCGTGCTCGGCCAGCCATGCCAGCACCTCCCGCGAAGCGGAGAAGTCAGCCAGCCGCCGCTGCATCCAGTCGCTCGCCGACTCCAGGCCGGCGGCGTCCGGGACCCGGCCGTTTTCGGTCTCCAGCCACACTTCCCAGTCGCGCACCCGCTGCCGGACGAACTCCCGGTCCTTCGCCGGCGCGAGCCGGTCCGCCTCCGCGACGATCCCCTCCGCCAGCCGCCGGAACTCCGCCGGGTCGGCCGTCTCCCCCGCGACCTGGTCGACCAGCTCCACCACCGCCGTCTTGGCCGTCAGCGGCTGCGGATCCCGCACCAGCACCGCCGCCAGCTCGCGGGGATCCGCCCCGCCCGCCGCGACGACCCGGCGGTAAGCGGCGGACCGGACGTGCTCGTCCGCGACCGCCGCGTCGACGTCCACGCCGGTCAGCCCGGCAGCGGCGAACAACGCGGTCAGATCGGCTCGCAACGTCGTCACTTCGTGCATCCCTTTGCGGCCCGCTTCCGCTCTTCCTCGGCCCTTTCCTCCGCCTGGTTCCGCTTGCCGAGCTTGCGGACGGCCTTCCGGACCTCCTTTTTGTATTCTCCCACCACGGCGCGCTGCCTGCCGGAAAGCTCCGGCTGGCCGTCGATCGGATGGCCGTTCGGCCCGATCCGGACCTCCCGGCCCCCGCCGCCGGTGACGTGCGCGTGCGCGGGCTTGTCGACGTCGTACTCGTGCACCACGATGCGCACGCCGTTCTTGCTGACGTCGAGCAGGGAAAGACCGAGCGGGTCGAGCCAGGTCAGCGGGTTCGGCACGTAGCTGTGCGGCCAGTAGCCGCCGGCGAGGCCGACCGGGTCGGCGCTGAAATACCGGGCGGTTTCCGGGTCGTAGTACCGGAAATAGTTGTAGTTGAGCCCCGATTCGGGGTCGGCGTACTGGCCGGGGAACCGCAGCGGGGTCGTCGTCGTGCCGCCGTGCGCGATCGGCTTGCCCCACACCGTGTTCTGCCCGAACCACGCGACCCCGCCCTGCTCGTCCAGCAGTTCGGTCGGCGCGCCGACGAGATCGGTGACGATCGCGTAGAACCGCTCGTCGGCGCCCCCGCGCTCCACCTGGACGAGCGGCCGGTGCGAGGACGGGTCGTAGTCCCAGGTCAGCGACTGCCCGGCGGTGTGCTGCTCGGCGAGCGCCGTGCCGTCCCAGACGAACTCGACCCGCTCGGCGACCTGGCCGCCGACGTGCCGTTCCTTCGCGATCCGCCGGCCCAGCGCGTCGTAGCGGTAGCGCCACCCGGTCCCGTCCGGCGTGACCAGGCCGACGAGCTGGTCGTCCGCGTTCCAGTCGTACTGCCACACTTCGGCGCCGCGCTGCTTGCGCACCACCCGGCCTTGCGCGTCGTACTGGTAGCGCAGCGCGCCCGCGTCGTGCAGCAGAGTTCCGGTGCTGCGCCACACCTCGGCGCCTTCGCCGGCGAGGTTGCCCGACCCGTCGTAGGTGTACTGCTCCGACCAGCGCTCGCCGCGCACCCGCGTGACCCGGCCGAACCCGTCGAGGTCGAACTGGCGCGCGCCGTGGATCCGGTCGGTCATGGCGACGACGCTGCCGTCCGGGCGGTAGCGGAACGTCCGGTGCTGCACCTGCCGCGCCGGGTCGCCGCCCCCGCCGAGCACGGCCTGCCCGACCAGGCGGTCGGTCTGGTCCCACGACTGCGCGAGCCGCACGCCGGACGGGGTCGTCCGAACAGTTTCCCGGCCCGCCGCGTCGTACCCGAAACTCAGCACCCGGCTGCCGTTGCGCAGCGCGACCGGCGACCCGGCGGCGTCGTACTCCCACGTCGTCACGGTGCCGCTCGGGGTCCGTCGGCGCACGCAGCGGCCGAGCACGTCGAACTCCGACTCGACGGTCCGGCCGTTCACCGTCTCGGCGCGCACGCGGCCGAGCACGTCTCTGGTCAGCTCGACGGTCGAATCCCGGTTCGCCGCGGACACGAGCCGGCCCGCGCGGTCGTAGGCGAAGCGCTGGCTGTCCGTCGGGGACTGGGCCGCCACGATGTTGCCGCGGGCGTCGCGCTGGTAAGTGACACTTTGCCCGGCCCCGTTGGTTTTCCCGGCGAGCCGGCCGGCCGCGTCCCGCGCATAGGTCGTCACGCGTCCGTTGAAATCCGTTTCGCGGACGAGGAAACCGGCCGCGTCGTACTCGTAGCGCCAGACCGCGCCCTGTGCGTTGGTGACCGAGGCCAGATTCAGCTCGGTATCGTAGCCGAACTCGATCCGGCCGCCGTCCGCGCCGGTCTGCGCGACCGGCAGGTCGAAATGGGTCGTGGCGACCGACAGCTGCGGGACCCCGTCGACCGAGTACTCGGCGAAGTTGCCCTCCGGGTCGTGCCGCCAGCGCTCGACCGTCCCGTCCGCGCGAATCCGGGCCAGCGGCTTTCCCTCCACCGTCCACGACGTCCGCACGGTGTGGCCCAGCGGGTCCGTTTCCGCGGTGATCCGGCCGAACTCGTCCCGGGCGATCCGCGTGGTCCGGCCGAGCGGGTCGGTCAGCGCCACCGGCAGGCCGCGGGCGTCGGTCTCGATGCGCCGGACATTGCCGAGCGCGTCGGTTTCGGCGCGCAGATGGCCGAATTCGGCGTACTCGTATCGGGTGACCGCGCCCGCCGGATCGGTTTCCTCGACGATATTCCCGCGTTCGTCGCGCCGGTATGTCCACTGTGCACCGTCGGCGTCGACCACCGCGACCGGCAGGCCGTGCTCGTCGCAGACCGTGCTGGTGACGCTGCCGTCCGGATGGATCGTCCGGACGGGTTCGTCGGTCAGTCCGTATTCGTGCCGCGTGGTGTGCCCCAGCGGATCGGTTTCCGCGGTGACCCGGCCGAAGCGGTCTCGCTCGAACAGGGTGGTCGCGCCGAGCGGGTCGGTCTGGCGCACCAGCTGCCAGGCGGAGTCGAACTGGAAAACGCTGACCGCGCCGAGCGAATCGCGGTAGGTCGTGACCCGGCTGCCGGGGTCGTAGCCGATCGTGCAGGCGAGCGCGCCGCCGCTGCCGTCGGTCCGCACGACCCGGCCCGCCTCGTCGTAGTGGTAGGTGTACCAATGCCCGTTGCGGTCGGTCCACGTGGTGACCCGGCCCGCCCGGTCGTACTCGAACCGCAGGGCCCGGCCGGAGGAATTGCCGACCGCCGACAGCCTTCCCTGGGCGTCGTACTCGTAGCTGGCCAGCGGAATGTCGCCGCCGGACGCGCGGGCCAGGCGCAGTGCCACGACGCGGCCGGCCACCGTTTCGACCGCGATGCGGCAGCCGCCGGAATGCTCGAGCGAAGCCGGGAAGCCGTCCGGATCCCGGACGATCGTGACGGTGTTCCCGTTGCGGTCGGAGATCGCGGACAGCAGAACCCGGTGCGGAGCCCCGTTTTCCGGCGCGGCGCGGAAATGCCGGACCAGTCCGTCGGCCGGGCTGGTGACGGTGAACTCGGTGGCCGACAGCGCGCGCAACGGCCAGCGGACGCCGTGCGAGGGAACGACCGGCGAACCGTCCTCGGCGGGCAGCGGGTAGGTCAGCGTGACGCCGTCCTCGCCGACATAGCAGACGCCTTCCGCGTCCAGCTCGACTCTCTGGTCCATTGTGGACGCCCAGGACGAGCCGAAGGAGCGGCCCAGCCGGTAGCTCGACACGTGCGTCCGGCGCAGCACCAGCGGCAGCACGCCGGGCAGTTCGACATCCGTCTGGGACATCAGCATTTCGCCGGTGGCGAGGTCGACCGGGTCGCCGCCGGTGCACTTCCCGTCGTTGGGCCGCCCGTCCTTCGCCGGATCGGTGCTTTCGCGGGCGTGGGGTTCGCCGGGCTTCCCCGGAGAATCGTGCGGGCTGCCGCCTCCGGGTTCCGCTCCGCTGGGCGCGGTTCCCTCGTCCGGCGCGTGCGCCCCGTCGCCGTGCGACGGCTTGCCCGGCGGGGTGTGCGGCTCGTCCGCGGACGAGACATGGGTCGCGTCGCCGCCTTCGCGCGGCTTGCCGTGGAGGTCGGACAGCACCTTCTTGATCGACGCGAAGATCTCTTCGAGCTTCGACATCATCGGCCGCAGCTTCTCGACCGAGTTGATCAGCTTCTTGATCAGCGCACCGATCTTCTCGATCCACGCCGACACCTGCTCGACCACCTGCGCCACCACGACCGGCGTGCCGAGCCCGAGGGAGAAGACCTCCTCCAGCGCGTCCTGGATGAAGTCGCCGACCGCCTGGGTGATCATGTCGCGGACGAGGCAGCGCACCGCGGCGGTGACCACGCCGACGACCTCGACCACCGTGCCGATCGTGTTCGCGCACGTCGCGGCGGCGTTGATGTGGTCGATCTTCTTCTGCAGATTCTCCCGGTACGCGTCCGCGCCGCCGCCCAGCCAGTTCGCGGTGTCCTTCCGCACGGTCTCGGCCAGGTCTTTCGCCGCCTGCTGCGTGGCGGCGCCGACGTTCTTCCACGTCTGCGAGTACGCCGCGATCTGGTCGCCGTCGCCGGCCAGCTGGTTCAGCGCGTCCTGCAACGGTTTGACGTGCTCGATCAGCCAGTTCAGCCCGTAGGAGATCAGCGTGCCGACCGGGTTCATCGCGATGGTCAGCATGTCCAGGCCCGCGCCGAGCCCGGCGATCCCGCCCTCGATCCAGGAACCGGACTGCACGCCGTCGTACACGCCCGCGGCGTCGTCGAGAACGCTGATCCCGGAATGCCAGGTCGTCGAATCCTGCCGCTGCGCCACCAGCGGATTGCTCATGAAAGCTTCTCCCCCAGCTTGCCGATGGCCCGCGCGTGGTTCTGCTCCGCGGTCTGATAGGTCGTGACCGCCGTGGTCACCGCGCCGGACACCTCGCCCATCGCCTCGGCGGCAAGCCCGAGCGTGGCGAGGCCGGGAGCGCTCACCGCCAGCACGATCGGCACGAACAGCGGGCCGCAGATCATGCCGTAGGCCTGCACGCCCATCGTCACCTGTTCGGCCGCGGACAACGCCTGCCCCAGCGTCTTGCCGACCTGTTCGACCGCCTTCGCGTGCGCGGCCAGTTCGTCCGGATGGACCTGGTAGCCGCCGGAACCGCCGTCCGCCATCGCCTTCCCCCGCTCATCCCCTGGTCATGAACGACTGGCCGAAATCGTCGTCGCCCTCGCCGGGATCGGCCGCCGGACGGCGGGCCGGGCGAGGCTCCGGCGCGCCGGCTTCCTCTTCGAGCGCGCCGAGCCGCACCTGGTTCCCCGGATCCGCGGATTCCGGTCCGTCCGGTTCGGGTTCCGGGAACTTGGCCCGGTAGTTGCCGACGATCGTGTCCACCGTCGCCGGGTCGTCGCCGATCGTGGCGGCCATGACCTCGCCCAGCCGTTCCGGAAGCCGGGACTGCGCGCGGCGCAGCGTGCCGAGCACCGCGGCGGCGATCCGGTCGCCGGACAGTTCCCGGATCCGGTCGGAGACGCGCAGGTCGGTGACGTTGCCCGCCGAATCGACCGTGACGGTGACCAGGCCGTCCTTGCCGGTCTCGGTCACCGAGACCCGCCCGGCGGCGGCCTGCATCGCCTGGTACCGCTCGGCTTTCGCCTTCGCCTGCGCGACCATCTGGTCGATCCGCGCGGCGGGGCCCGGCCCGTTCGGCGACGGATCGCTCATCGTGTGCTCCTTCTTCCGTCCGTGCCGCGCGGAACCCCCATGCTCCGGGCCGTCCGCCAGGAAAGCACATTCCGGCCCGCGCAGTCGAAGTGCTTATGCGGCAAGAAGGAACAATGACTTTTTTGTCCGGAAACTGTTTTCCGTCCGCCCCCGGCGCTGTCGCGGAGGGCGCCGGGAGCGTCACCGGACCCGGGCCGCCGAGATCGCCGGACATCCCGCCCGGACCGCGGCGAGCCGCCCCCGGACGGAGTATTCACCCGCGCGCCAGATCCGGGACACTCGGCTCGTCCATGCTCTTCCCGGGCGAGCGGCGGCCGGTAAATCCGGGCGACCGCTGTCTCGCCGCGAACACATGGAGGACGCGAACATGGCGGGTACGAGTCGCCGGAACTTTCTCGGCTTGGCGGGCGCTTCGCTGGCCGGCGCCGCGGCCGGAGGGCTGCTGCCCGGTTCCATCGGCAAGGCGCTCGCGGTCGAACCGGCCCGCCGGTCGGGGACCATCGAGGACGTCGAGCACGTGGTCGTGCTCATGCAGGAGAACCGGTCCTTCGACCACTACTTCGGCACCATGCGCGGCGTGCGCGGCTACGGCGACCCCCGGCCGCACCTGCTGCCCAACGGGCGGCCGGTGTTCTACCAGCCGCCGGCCAAGGTGCGCACCGCCGGCTACAACGGCCGCGGCCTGCCCGACGACGCCGAGTACGTGCTGCCGTTCCCGCTCGACGCGTTGCGCACCAGCGAGCACATCGCCGGCACCCACCACGGCTGGGGCAGCGGCGAACCGCTGTGGAACGGCGGGCGCTACGACGGCTGGGTGAACGAAAAGCAGGACGTGTTCACCATGACCTACCAGCAGCGCTCCGAGCTGCCGTACCACTACGCGCTCGCGGAAGCGTTCACCATCTGCGACGCCTACCACTGCTCCGTCCCCGCCGACACCGCGCCGAACCGGATCCTGCTGTGGTCCGGCACGATCGACACGCAGAACCGCCTCGGCAGCAAGCAGAACGGCCCCGGGCTGTGGGAGCGGCCGGACACCAACGGCTACAGCTGGACGACCTACCCCGAACGGCTCCAGCGGGCCGGCGTGAGCTGGAAGCTCTACCAGGGCGGCAGCGGCATCCCCGGCGAGCCCACGGACAACTACACCGACAACAGCCTCGAGTTCTTCGCGAAGTACCACCCGAAGGAAGGCGCGTCCGGTCCGCTGGTCGAGCAGGGCGTTTCGACGCACACGCTCAAGGAGTTCCGCGCCGACGTGCAGTCCGGGAAGCTGCCGCAGGTCACCTGGATCGTCCCGCCGTACAAGTACAGCGAGCACGCGGCCGCGTCCGCCAGCGACGGCGCGTACTACCTGAACCTCGTCCTCGACGCGCTCGTGTCGAACCCCGAGGTGTGGAGCAAGACCGTCTTCTTCATCAACTACGACGAGAACGACGGCCTGTTCGACCACGTCGTCCCGCCGATGCCGCCGCTGGTCAACCGGCCCGGCACGGACGGGCTGGTCTCGCGCTCGCTCGCCGCCAGCCTCCCCGACGAGACCCTCGACTTCGACAAGCTCCCGAAGGGCACCGGCGGCGCGCCGACCGGCGTTTCGCTGACCGGCAAGCACCCCGCCGGGCTCGGTTCGCGGGTGCCGATGCTCGTCGTGTCGCCGTGGTCGCGCGGCGGCTGGGTCTGCTCGGAAACCTTCGACCACACCTCGGTGCTGCGCTTCCTGGAAGCCCGGTTCGGCGTGGCGGAGCCGAACATCAGCGCGTGGCGCCGTTCCGTCTGCGGCGACCTCACCTCGGCGTTCGACTTCTCCCGCCCGCAGACCACGCCGGTCGCGACCCCGACGCCCGCCCCGCTGCCGAGCAAGAACCAGCCGTTCTCGGTGAAGCTGCCGCAGACGATGCCGAAGCAGGAGCCGGGCGTCCGCCCCGCGCGGGCGCTGCCGTACCGGTTCACCACCGCGCTCGCCGGAAAGCGCGACGGCCGCTCGGTTTCGGTGCAGTTCACCAACGACGGCACCGCGGGCGCGTACTTCTACGTCTACGCGCACGGCGATTCGCCCCGCCGCTACACGGTCGCCGCGCACGACAGCATCAGCGACACCTGGGAAGGCGCGCCGGGCACCGACGAGCACGGCAACTACGACCTGCGCGTCACCGGCGCGAACGGCTACCTCGCGCAGTTCACCGGCACCACCGCGGACACGACCGAGCCCGAGGTTTCGGTGTCCACGAACAACTACGGCACCCCGCTGCTGACGCTGACCGTCACGAACCCGGGCCGCCAGCGCCGGAAACTCAAGCTGCGCAACGACTACAGCCGCAGTGCCGCCCGGACGATCGTGCTCGGCCCCGGCGAAACCCGGCGCGTGCCGTGCGAAACGGCGTCCTCGTTCGGCTGGTTCGACATCTCGCTGACCGACCCCGCCGCACCGGGCTACCTGCGCCGGTTCGCCGGGCACAACGAGACCGGCCGGCCCAGCTTCAGCGACCCCGGACCGCGGCGGTAACCCCAGCGTGAACGCCCCGGCCGCAGGTTTCCGGCCGGGGCGTTCGCGCGTCGGGCTGAAGTCCGGCGCATGAAGCGCGCATCGGCGGCCGCCGGGCTCGGGATGCCGGCCGGAACCCTCAGCGGAAAGCGGACTGCCCGGTGATCGCCTGACCGACCACCAGCGTGTGCATCTCGACCGTGCCCTCGTAGGTGAGCACCGATTCGAGGTTGTTCATGTGCCGGATCACCGGGTATTCCAGCGAAATCCCGTTCGCGCCGAGGATCGTGCGCGCGGTGCGGCAGATCTCGATCGCCTCGCGGACGTTGTTGAGCTTGCCCAGGCTGACCTGTTCCGGACGCAGCACCCCGGCGTCCTTGCGCCGTCCCAAGTGGATCGCGAGCAGCAACGCCTTGGTGTACTCGAGCGTCATGTCGACAAGTTTCTGCTGCGTCAGCTGGAACGCGGAGATCGGCTTGCCGAACTGCGTGCGGTCCTCGGCGTAGGACATCGCCGCCTGCAAACAGGACCGCGCCGCGCCGACCGAACCCCACACGATGCCGAAGCGGGCTTCGTTGAGGCAGCTCAACGGTCCCTTCAGCCCGGTGACCTCCGGCAGCACCGCGTCCGCGGGCAGCCGCACGCCGTCGAGAACGAGTTCGCTCGTCACCGAAGCGCGCAGCGACAGCTTGTGCTTGATCTCCGGAGCCGAGAAGCCCGGCGTGTCCGTGGGCACCACGAAACCGCGCACGCCCTTGTCGGTCTGCGCCCACACCACGGCGACGTCGGCGACGCTTCCGTTGGTAATCCACATCTTCCGGCCGTCGAGGACCCAGTCGTCGCCGTCGCGCCGCGCGCGGGTGCGCATGCTCGCCGGGTCCGAACCGGCGTCCGGTTCGGTCAGCCCGAAGCAGCCGATCGCCTCGCCCGCCGCCATCGACGGCAGCCACTGCTGCTTCTGCTCCTCCGAACCCCACTTCCAGATCGCGAACATCGCGAGCGATCCCTGCACCGACACCAGCGAGCGGATGCCCGAGTCGGTCGCCTCCAGCTCCAGGCAGGCCAGGCCGTACTCGGTCGCCGACATCCCGGCGCAGCCGTAGCCCTCCAGGTGCATGCCGAGCACCCCGAGCGAACCGAGGTCCTTGGCCAGGCCGCGGACGTCGGGCAGCTCGCCGCGCTCGAACCAGTCGCCGACGTACGGGTCGATCCGCTCCGCGCAGACCCGGCGGACCGCGGCCGCGATCGCCTTCTCGTCCTCGGTGAACAGGTCGCCGAGCCCGGCGGGGTCGCGCGGATCCAGCGGCGGCAGGGACTTCGTGGCGCTCATTTCTTCTCCTCTGCGAGCCAGCGGCGAATCTCGTCGCTGTGCTGCCCCAGCCGGGGCGGGGCGGTGTAGCGGGCGACCGGCGTCTCCGAATAGCCGATCGGATGGCGGACCTGGGGCGGCGCGTCGTCGCCGACCGGCACCGTGGGTTCGAGACCGAGCGATTCCGCGAGCTTGAACCCGTCCGCGAGATCGCCGACCGGACCGGCGGGCACGCCGACCTCGGTCAGCCGGGCGGCCCATGCCTCGACGGTGTCGGTGCCGAGCTGCTGTTCAAGAGCGGCGCGCAGTTCCGGACGGTTGCGCACGCGTTCGGCATTCGTCGCGAACCGCTCGTCGCCGGCCAGCTCCGGAACGCCGAGCGCCTCGGCGAGCCGGCGGAACTGCCCGTCGTTGCCGCAGGCCAACGCGAGCACGTCGTCCTTGCAGCGCAACGTTTCGTACGGCGCGATCGACGGATGCGAGTTGCCCATCCGGCGCGGCGCGCGTCCGGTGGTGAGATACGAAGACGCCTGGTTGGCCATCGAACCGAGCAAACTGGACAGCAGATTCACCTCGACCCGCTGCCCCCGCCCGGTTTTCTCGCGGGCCCGCAACGCGGCGAGGATGCCGATGGCGGCGTCCTTCGCGGCGAGCACGTCGACGAGCGCGACGCCGGCCTTCGTCGGTTCGTCGGTGCCGGTGACGCTCATCAGGCCGCCCATCGCCTGCACGAGGAAGTCGTAGCCGGGCAGGTCCGCGTCGCCGCCGAAGCCGGAAACCGAGCAGTACACGATCCCGGGATTACCCACGCGGACCGATTCGTAGTCGAGCCCGCGCCGCCGCAGCGCGCCGGACCGGAAGTTCTCCACGAGCACGTCGGCGCGCTGAGCGAGTTCGCGCGCCAGCACCAGGTCGTCCGGGTCGCCGAGGTCGAGCACCACGGACTTCTTGGACCGGTTGGCGCATTCGAAGTACGAGCTGGAGTGCGCGGTCCACGGAGGACCCCAGCCGCGGGTGTCGTCCCCGGAACCGGGCCGCTCGACCTTGATCACCGTCGCCCCGAGGTCGGCCAGGTTCACGCACGCCAGCGGACCGGCCAGCACCCGGCTGAAATCCGCGACGACGACACCGTCCAGTGGCATGCTCACGAGCGCACCTCCTCGCTACGCATACTGGCATCAAACTACGTATTTACGCAACCTGCAGGTCCGGGTAGAGTTCGCGACCACCCGAGGAGAGAAAGCACCGATGCCGACGCACCCCACGCCGGACGGCCGCCCGAGGCCGCACCACCGGATGATCGACCGGGTGTCGACCATCCTGGAGCGGGCCGCGCGCTCCCGCGGCGGGGTCACGCTCACCGAATTCGCCCGCGAACTCGACGCGCCGATGAGCTCGATCCAGGGCCTGGTCAACGGCCTCGTCGCCACCGGATACCTCGACGAGCACGACCGCCGCTACTCCCTCGGCCCGGCCCCGTTCCTGCTCGCCCGGCTGGCCGGCCGCCCCACCGTCACCACGGTGTCGCACGAGGATCTCGAAGCGCTGCACGAGGAAACCGGGATGACCGCGGTGCTGGCGATCATGGTCGGCAGCGACCTCTATTACGTCGACTACGCCTCGCACGACCCGCGTTACGCCTACCTCGCCGAAGGTTTCGTCCGCCGCTCGCCGATCCGCACGTCGACCGGCTGGATCCTGCTGGCCGCCCGGGAAAACCGCGACCTGTGGCCGCAGATCGGCGCGCTGCCGCCGGCGGACGCGGAACTGGTCGAGCGGTTCGTGCAGGACCTGACCCGGATCCGCGCCGAAGGCCTGGTAGCCGCGCCGAGCGCCTCGACCGAGGCGGACGGCGTGTCGGTCGCCGTCGTGGAGGACGGCCGGACCGTCGCCGCGGTCGGGATCATGGGCAGCCACACCGAAGTGGCCGAACGCAAGGACGAGCTGATCGAAGTGCTGACCCGGCACCGGCGCGAATGGGAGAAGCGGCCCTAGCCGCAGGGAATTCCGGGGGCGCCGTTCGGGGTTCGCACCGGATGGCTTCAGGCCCGAACCAGGCAAGGCTGGAGGCATGGCGCACCCGCTTGCCCGGCGGCTGCCTCTACGTCGTCGGCAACGCAGCCGGACTGCTCGCGCTGCGAGGCCGGACGTGGACGTTCTGGGTCGTCGTGGCGGTCAACGTCACCCAAGCCGCCGGAGTCTTCGTCATCCCGCCCGCGGTCTTCGACGCGTCCGTCACCCTCCACGGACCGGCGGGAATCCCCCGGTCCCTGCTCACCGACGGCGGAGCGGTCCGGCTCGCCTCGGTCTTGCTCGGCAGCCTCGCCGTCTTCCGCACGCCCTGGGCACAACGCCGGGGCTGACTCGCCTTACTCGACCTCGACGTCCGAAAGCTTCGCCAGCACCCCGCCGTCCGGGTCCAGCTCGCGTTCCACCTCGGCCAGCCGCGCCGTCGCCCGCTGATGCGCGCTGCGTCCGCGCGGCGCGAGATACACCCGGACGCGGCGCCGGTCCTCCACGTCCACCTCGCGATACGCCGCCGCGGTGGTGACCAGCCGGTCGACCACCCTGGTCAGCGTCGGCCCGGTGACCAGCGTGCGCCCGGCCAGTTCGGTCATCGTGAGGCCGTCGCCCGCGGCGAGCGCGTCCAGGACCAGCCAGCCGTCGAGGCTCAGCCCCTCTTCCTTGAGCAGCGGCTCGATCCGCAGGGTGACCGCGCGTGCGGTGCGGGTGAGCGCGCGGATGAACGACGCCTCGGCCGCCTGTGCCTGCCTCATCCGACTGCCCTCGTTCCCGCCCTTGCGCAAATGCCTTCGCATTGTAAGACTTTCAAATGGAAGCAAGTCAACCGGCAAAGAAGCCCGGAGCCGGCATGGGACTCGGAGTCGCCAGCCGCGCGAGCGCGTTGCGCGTCGCGCTGGTCGTCCCGCTGCAGGGACCGGCGGGCCTTTTCGGGCCCTCGTGCGAGGCGATCAGCGAACTCGCGGTCCGGGAACTCAACGACGCGGGCGGAATCCTCGGCCGCGAAGTGACGCTGGAAGTCGTCGACGGCGGCGCTCCCCCGGCCCAGGTCGCCGCCGCCGTGCGCCGCTTGGTCGACGCGGGCGAGATCGACGCGGTCACCGGCTGGCACATCTCCTCGGTCCGCAACGCACTCGCGCCGGTCCTCGCCGACCGCGTGCCCTATGTGTACACATCGCTCTACGAAGGCGGCGAAAGTCGTTCTGGCATCTACTGTTCCGGGGAAATCCCGCGCGTGCAGATCCAGCCCGCGCTGCGGTGGCTGCGCGACAACTGCGGCGCGCGCACCTGGTTCGTGGCAGGCGACGATTACGTGTGGCCGCGCGGTTCCGCGGACGCGATCCGGCGCTACGCAAGGGAACTCGACCTCCAGATCGCCGGCGAAGCCTTCGTCGGGCTGGGCTCGGGCGACATGGCGCGGCTCGTCCGGCGCGTCGAAACCTCGGCGTGCGACGGCGTTCTGATGCTGTTCGTCGGACAGGACGCGGTCCGGTTCAACCGCCAGTTCGCCGCGCGCGGCCTCCACGAGCAGATGCTGCGCTTCAGCCCGCTGATGGAAGAAAACATGCTCCTGGCCAGCGGAGCCGAGGCGACCCGAAACCTGTTCGCGTCCGCCGCGTACTTCCGTTCGCTGGTCACCGCGGACGCGATGGACCTGCTCGGCCGCTACGTCCGCCTGCACGGCCCGGCCGCGCCGCCGCTCAACAACGCGGCCGAATCCTGTTACGAGGGCTTGCATACGCTCGCCGAACTCGCCCGCCGCGCCGGCGCCCCGGACCTGCGCGCGTTCAACGCGGCCATCGACGGCGTCGCCTACGACGGACCGCGCGGCACCGTCGAATTCCACGGCCAGCAAGCCGCCCAGCACGTGCACCTCGCCGCCGCGCGCGGCTGCGACTTCGATCCGATCACCCGGCTCTGACCCGTCCCGTTCCGGTCTTGACGGCATCGTCCCGCCCATTTATTTTCACTTGACAGTATTTCATCTGGTACCAACTGAGGAGCGTGCGATGAACAACGTCGGCCTGCTCTACGTCGGGGCGGTACTGCTGGTCAACGGGCTGATGCTGCTCGGGCGCGTGCCCGCGCGGTCGGCCGCCGCGCTGAACCTGTTCGTGGGCGGGCTGCAGTGCGTGACGCCGACGGTGCTGATCGTCCAGGCGCACGGGGATTCCGAAGCGATCCTCGGCGCGTCCGGGCTGTTCCTGTTCGGCTTCACCTACCTGTACGTCGGGATCGCGAACCTCGCCGGGCTCGAGCCCGAGGGCATCGGCTGGTTTTCTCTGTTCGTCGCGGGCGCCGCGCTCGTGTACGCCGGTTTGGCGTTCTGGCGGCAGGACGATCCGGTGTTCGGCGTCATCTGGCTTTCCTGGGCTCTGCTGTGGGGCCTGTTCTTCCTCGTGCTCGGGCTCGGCCGCGAGGGGCTGACCCGGTTCACCGGCTGGACGACCGTCCTGCTGAGCCAGCCGACCTGCACGCTGCCCGCGTTCCTCGCGCTCACCGGCGGCTACCGCTCCACCGCGACCACCGCGCTCATCGCCGCCGCGGCCGCGGTCCTGCTCGTCGCTCTCGCCGCGGTGCTCGGTTTCCGCGGCCAGCCCCGCTCCGTCCCCGACCGCGCCGCGGCCGCGGCCTGACCCTCCCACCAGAAGGAGAAATCCCATGCGACACGGTGACATTTCCTCGAGCCCGGACACGGTCGGCGTCGCGGTCGTGAACTACAAGATGCCGCGGCTGCATTCGAAGGCCGAGGTGCTGGAGAACGCGCGCAAGATCGCCGACATGGTGGTCGGCATGAAGGGCGGCCTGCCCGGAATGGACCTCGTCGTGTTCCCCGAATACTCGACGCAGGGAATCATGTACGACGAGCAGGAAATGTACGAAACCGCGGCGACCGTCCCCGGCGAGGAAACCGCGATCTTCTCCGCCGCCTGCCGCGAAGCCGACACCTGGGGCGTTTTCTCGATCACCGGCGAACAGCACGAGGACCACCCGGACAAACCGCCGTACAACACCCTGGTGCTCATCGACAACCACGGCGAGATCGTGCAGAAGTACCGGAAAATCCTGCCGTGGTGCCCGATCGAGGGCTGGTACCCGGGCGACCAGACCTACGTCACGGACGGCCCGAAGGGGCTCAAGATCTCGCTGATCATCTGCGACGACGGCAATTACCCGGAAATCTGGCGGGATTGCGCGATGAAGGGCGCCGAGCTGATCGTCCGCTGCCAGGGCTACATGTACCCGGCGAAGGACCAGCAGGTCTTGATGGCGAAGGCCATGGCGTGGGCCAACAACTGTTACGTGGCGGTCGCCAACGCGGCCGGATTCGACGGCGTGTACTCGTATTTCGGCCACTCGGCGATCATCGGTTTCGACGGCCGGACGCTCGGCGAAACCGGCGAGGAAGAGTACGGAATCCAGTTCGCCCAGCTGTCGCTTTCGGCGATCCGGGACGCCCGCGAGTACGACCAGTCGCAAAACCACCTGTTCAAACTGCTGCACCGGGGCTACTCGGGCGTGCACGCGGCCGGCGACGGCGACAAGGGCGTGGCGGACTGCCCGTTCGAGTTCTACCGCACGTGGGTCACCGACGCGCAGAAGGCCCAGGAAAACGTCGAGGCCATCACGCGCGGCACGATCGGCGTCGCCGAATGCCCGGTCGGCCAGCTGCCCGCGGAAAAGACCAAACAGGCCTGATTCCGCGCTGGCTGCCGGTTTTTCGGTTCAGGGAAAGGACACCATGCCGTTCATCACCGACAGGTACCACGACCAGAACCGGAACCGGCAGCCAGCCGCTCCGGCCGCCGCCCCGGCATCGTCCACTCCGGACACTCCGGACACTCCCGCCGCGCTCGCCGAACGCCTGCGCAGCCGCGTCCTCGGCCAGGACCCGGCCGTCGACGCCGTCGTCCGCGCCATCACCCTGGCCCGTGCGGGCGCGACTGAACCCGACCGTCCACCCGCGACAGTCCTGCTCCTCGGCCCCACCGGCGTAGGCAAAACCGAACTGGTGCGCCAAGTAGCCGCCGCGCTGCGCTCCGGCCCGGACGATCTGTGCCGGGTGGACATGAACTCCCTCGCCCAAGAACATTACGCGGCCTCGTTCAACGGCGCCCCGCCCGGATACGCGGGAAGCAAAGAAGCCTTCACCGTCTTCGACCGGTCCACTGTGGAAGGTGACCCGTACACTCCGGGAATCGTCCTCTTCGACGAGGTGGAAAAGGCGCACCCCACTGTTCTCCGCGCTCTCCTGGGCGTACTGGACAACGGAATGCTGCGCCTCGCGAACGGACAGGAGAAAATCTCCTTCCGCAACAGCTTCGTCTTCCTCACCTCGAACCTGGGCTCGAAGGAATTGGCCCGCCGCCGCGGTTCCCGCTGGCGCGCGCTGCTGGACCGCGGCCGCACCCGCCGTGCCGTCGTCGACAAAGCCCTGCAGTCGTTCTTCGACCCGGAATTCCTGAACCGCATCGACGAAACGGTGATCTTCGACGAACTGGACCGCACCACCATCGAACAAGTCGCCCGCCTCGAAACCGACCTGCTGCGCGCGAGGCTCCGCCGCCGGGGCGTCGACCTCCAGGTAGAGGAATCCGCCGTCCGCCTGTTAGCCGAGCAGGGGTTCGACCCGGTCTACGGCGCCCGCGGCCTGCGCCGAACGCTGCGCACCCATCTGGCCGCCCCGGTAGCCGCCGAAATCATGCGAGTACGCCCGACCGGAACCGCCCCGCTGCGGATCACCGCGACCGCCGCGTCCGGCGCCATCCGCGCGACCGCCACCGATCCGGAGTCTTGACGCCGCGCGACCGCCTCTCTAAGTTCTCCGGACATAGGACGTCGGACATCCCATGTCCGGAGCGAGAGGCGGTCCCCCGGTGCTCCCGAGAACAGTCACGCTCGCGCTCGCCGCAGCACTCTTGACTTTGGCCCCCGCCCCGGCCAGCGCCACCCCGAGCTGCACTTCTTCGACCCCGTTCGTCTCGGGCACCGAGGGCTACCACACCTTCCGCATCCCCGCGATGGTCCGCGCGGCGAACGGCGCGCTGCTCGCCTTCGCCGAAGGCCGCCGAGATTCCCCCGGCGACTCCGGCGCGATCCAAACCGTCGCCAAAACCTCCCGCGACGGCGGCTGCACCTGGGGCGACCTGCGCGTCGTGGACAGCAACGGCGAAGCCACCGCCGGAAACCCGACCCCGGTAATCGCGCGCAACGGCGACCTCGTGCTACTGACTGTCCACAATGGACCCGTCAGCGAGAAAGCCATCATGTCCGGAACCGTGTCCCCGCAAGACACCCGACGGGTTTTCGTCCGGCGCAGCACCGACAACGGCCGCACCTGGACCCCGTCGAGAGACATCACCGCCGCGACGAAACTCCCGTCCTGGCGCTGGTACGCCACCGCCCCCGGCCACGCGACCCTCCTGAAACACGGCCGCTACGCCGGGCGAATCGTCGTGCCCGCCAACCATTCCAGCGCCCCTCCCGCGGGTTCGCCGGACGTCGGAACCGAAGCCAAGTACTACGGCGGCCACGATCTCTACAGCGACGACAACGGCCGCACCTGGCACCTCGGCTTCACCGACGACCCCACCGACGGCGTCCTCGCCCCGAACGAAACCACCGCCACCGAGCTGCCGGACGGCACCGTCTATTTCTCCAGCCGCAACCAGGGCTCCGCCCCGGAACACAGGCTGGACGCGTACAGCACAGACGGCGGCCGCACCCTGACCCGCCCGTATCAAGTGCAGCCGACCCTGTCCGGCCCGAAAGTAGAAGGCAGCGTCCTGCAAACGACCGACCGCCGCGTACTCCTCTATTCCGGCCCGTCCGACCCAGCGATGCGCCGCACAATGCAATTGAGGACGAGCGCGGACCACGGCAAAACCTGGCAACCGTCCACCGTCGTCGCCGATGCCCCCGCTGGCTACTCCGATCTGGTACAACCGGACCGCTTCACCGTCGGCGTCCTCTACGAAACCGGCGTCACCAGCGCGTACGAGAAGATCGAATTCCGCCGCTTGCCCCTTTGACGTCGGTCGTGCCCGGTAAAATCGCCCGCATGACGGACCTGTGGCTACGCCGCTTCCATCCCGCCGACGACGCCCCCGCCCGTTTGGTGTGCCTGCCGCACGCAGGCGGCGCAGCCCCGTTCTTCCACCCGCTGTCGAAGTCTCTGTCCCCCGCGGTCGACGTCCTGGCGGTCCAGTACCCCGGGCGACAGGACCGAATGGCCGAACCCGCCCTGCGAACCATCGAAGAACTGGCGGACGGTGTCACGCAGGCCCTTCTGCCGTGGCTGGACCTGCCGATGGTGCTGTTCGGCCACAGCATGGGCGCGACGCTGGCGTACGAGGTAGGACTGCGCCTGGAATCGAGAGGCACCCCCGCGGAAGCAGTGGTCGTCTCCGGCCGCCGAGCCCCGTCCCGCCTGGTCAACGAACAAGTCCACCTCCAAGACGACGACGGTTTGCTGGCCGAAATCGAAGGCCTGGCCGGCACCGACCCGAAGGTGCTGCGAGACCCGGAACTGCGAGAACTGTTCCTGCCGGCCCTGCGCGCGGACTACACGGCCATCGAGACGTACCACCCGAGCGCGGGCCCGATCGCCGCGCCCATCCACGCGCACACCGGAGACGCCGACCCGCACGCCCCCGTGGCCGACGTACAAGCCTGGTCGAGGCACACCACCGGCGACTTCACCCTGACCACCTACCCAGGAGGCCACTTCTACCTGGTAGACCACGCGGCTGCCCTCACGGACGCACTCCTGAAACTGACGACGAGCGGGTTCTAGCTTCGCTCCCCGGCTGGGCCATCCCGCTCCGCTTGCCCACCCGCGGCTTGCTTCCGCCCGGCTGACCGTCGGGCCCTGCCTGCGCCCCGGAGGGGTCGGCCGGACTGCGGACATTCCGCCCCCTGGCCTGACATGCCATCGGTCGCTCGATCCTTGGCCGCCGGACCGCTGCCTCCAGCACCCGATCAGCATCCTCAGAATCTGCCCGGCGAAGGACGCCCGCGCCGATCCGCCCCGCGGACTACCGCCAATACTCCGCCGCCACCTGCTCCTGGCACTCCCCCCTTCAAGCCCGCCCGATTGCCGCCCCGCCTCGCCGTCCTCCCAAGCTGCCACCCCACCGACCCCCTTCGTCCCGCCGACTCCCCCTTGCTTCCCCGACTCCCCCTTGCTTCCCCGACTCCCCTTCGCCTTCCCGCCGGACTCCCCTTCGCCCCCCGACCCCCCTTTGCTTCCCGACTTCTCTTCGCCTCCCTGCCGGGGCTCCCCTCACCGCCCGAACCCCCTTCGCCGCCGGCTCCCCTTTGCCTCCCCGGCTCCCGTCCGCCTCCCCACCGACTCCCTTTCGCCCCCCAACTCCCCTTCGCCTCCCCGCCGGGCTCCTCTTCACCACCCGACTCCCCTTGCTTCCCCGGCTCCTCGTCGCCTCCCCGCCGACTCCCCTTCGCTTCCCCGTAGGCTGCCGCCCATGGAACTGCGCAGGATGTTCGCCGGTCTGGGCCGCAGCAAGGCATTCGCCGCGTTCGGCCAAGCGATGATGCCCGCCGACCGCCTGCTCCTCCGCATCACCGGCGGCCGCCTGGGCGTAGGCGCCGCAGTCGGCCTGCGCACCCTCCTGCTCACCACGATCGGCCGCACCACCGGCGAACCCCGCCAGGTCCCACTGCTGTACGTCGAACGCTCCGGCGGTTATGTAGTGATCGGCTCCAACTGGGGCGGCGAAAACCACCCCGCCTGGACCGCGAACCTCCTGTCCCACCCCGACGCCACAGTCTCCGTCCACGGCCGCACCGTGCCAGTCCGAGGCCGCCTCCTGAAAGACGCCGAACGACAGGAAATGTGGGACGCCGTCGCCTCCTACTGGCCCGCCTACGACCGCTACGCCGAACGAGCCGCCCACCGCGAAATCCGGGTATTCCTCCTGGAACGCGCAACCCCCACCACCTGACCGGACCCGTCTTCCCTGCCTAGGTCTCCCCAGATCGGCCCGGGCTCCCCTGCTAAGCCGCATTCCCGCCCTACGCGCCAACTGCCCAGCAGCCCCCTCGCGACCCGCCCAGGCCAACGCTCTTTGTCCGCAAGATCCGACCGATCCAGCGCACCTTCCCGGCACGATCCGCCCGGGCCAACTCCCGTCCTCGACAACCTTCGCGCAGCCAGATCCCCTACTCAGCCACTCGCGCCCGACCAACTCCTCTTCTCGGCAAGGTCCCGTCCAGTTCTCTGCCGGGTCCCGTCCAACCGATGGGTCCACGTCGGGACGGTCCGCCGAGCAGCCCAGTGACTCCGGCCCCGCCGCCCCGCCGTTCCCGCTGAGCTAGCCACCTCAGCCACCGCTCGTCCGACGCTCCTCCCGTCCACCGACCAGACACCTCACCCGCTCGCTCACCTCACGATCCACCCGCCCGCCGAACTGACCGCCTCGGCCACCCGCTCACCCGACAGCCCGCCCGCTGACCGACCAGACACCTCAGCCGCTCGTCCCACGATCCGCCCATCCGCCGAACCGACCACCGCGGCCACCCGCTCACCCGACAACCCGCTCACCGACCGACCAGACACCCCGGCCACTCACCTCACGATCCACCCGCCCGCCGAGCCGACCACTTCGGCCACCCGCTCATCTGGCGGTCCACCCACGCATCGACCAGGCGCCTCGCCTGCTCGCTCGCCCCACGATCCAGCCGCTCGCCGAGCTGATCGCATCAGGCCCGTCCGCATGAGGGTCCACCCGCCTCACCGGCCAGGCACTGCACCCGCCCGCTCGCCTCACGATCGACCGGCTCACCCAGCTGACCGCGTCAGCCGCCCGCTCACCCGACCGACCACCGGCCCACCGGCAAGCACCCTCACCCGCGCCCGCTCACCTCATGAGCCACCCGCCCACCAGCGAGGCACTCGCACCCGTGCGGCGAACCCACGCTTACCCTCCGCGCGAAAGGAACTTCGCCGCCTTCGCCTGGAGATACCGCCGTTCCGGCATGCTGCTCGTCCGTTTCGCCGCGCGCAGGTAGTGCTCGTGCGCGCCCGCGGTGTCGCCGGCGAGTTCGAGCAGGTGCGCGCGGACCGCGTCGAGGCGGTGGCCCTGTTTCAGGCGCGCGTCGTCCTCGAGAGTGGCCAGCAGCGCCAGCGCTTTCTCCGGACCGTGCACCATCGCGACCGCGATCGCCCGGTTGAGCGTCGTCACCGGACCGGGCGCGAGTTGTTCGAGCAGGCCGTACAACTCCAGGATCTGCGCCCAGTCCGTGGAATCGGTGCCCGCCGCCTGGTCGTGCAGTGCCGCGATGGCAGCTTGCACCTGGTACGGCCCCACCGGGCCCTGGCCCAGTACCCGGTTCACCAGCTCCAAGCCCTCGACGATCAACGGCACTGTCCACTGTCGACGGTCCTGTTCGGCGAGCGGCGTCAACGCTCCGTCAGGCCCGGTGCGCGCCGGCCGTCGCGCGTCGGTGAGCAGCATGAGCGCGAGCAGCCCCGCGACCTCGCCGTCGTCCGGAAGCAGCGCATGAACGGCGCGAGTCAGCCGGATCGCTTCCTCGGACAGTTCGACCCGATGCAGATCCTCGCCCGACGTCGCCGTGTATCCCTCGTTGAAAATCAAGTACAGGACATGCAAGACGACCTGCAGCCGAGCCGGCCAATCCTCGGCGGACGGCGGAGTAAAGGTCGAACCAGCCGCCGCGACGCTTTCCTTCGCCCGCGTGATCCGCCGCGCCATGGTGCCTTCCGGCACAAGGAACGCGCGCGCGATCTCGGCCGTCGTCAACCCGCCGACCGCGCGGAGCGTCAGCGCGACCTGCGAACTGGGCGTCACTGCCGGATGGCAGCACAGGAACAGCAACGTCAGCGTGTCGTCCTGTTCCGGCGGCTGTTCGTCCTCCGGCCCGGGCACGACCGCGGTCAGCGCGACGTCTTGCACCGCAACGGTTTCCTCACGCCGCCGCCGAGCGCTCTCGCTGCGCCAAAGGTCGGTCAGCCGCCGCGTGGCGACCGTGAGCAACCACGCGCGCGGGTTGTCCGGCACCTCGCCCGCCGACCACTGCTCGACCGCCGCGACCAGCGCCTCCTGCACCGCGTCCTCGCACGCCTCGAACTGCCCGTACCGCCGCACGAGCGTCCCGAGCACCTGCGGCACGAGCGGCCGGAGCAGCTCGCCGACGTCCGCCATCAGCCGAAGTCGGACTGTGTTTCCGCGTCAGCGAAGAACACGACCGGCCGCACCTCGATGCCGAGCCCGTCGATCCCCGCGTCGGGAATCATCGCGGCGACCTCCAGCGCCCGCTCCCGGCTCTCGCATTCGACCAGGTAAAACCCGGCGAGGAACTCCTTCGACTCCGCGAACGGGCCGTCGGTGACCGCAGGCACCCCGCCGCGCACCCGCACGACAGCGCTGTCCTCCGGTCCGCCGAGCGCCTGCGTGTTGACCAACTCGCCGGACGCGCGGATCTTGGCGATGAAGTCCGCGTGCCCGTCCATCACCTCCTGGCGGGTCTCCTCGCTCAGCCCCTCCCATATCTCGGGGTTCATGTGCATCGTCAGCAGGAACTTCACGTCGTCCTCCGCGCAGCCGGTCCAGGCGACCAACCTAGCGGAGCCGCGCGGCGATGCCGTCCAGCAGACATTCGAGGCCAAGCCGGAACTGCGCGTCCTCAGCCGCCGCCTCGCCCACCTTCCGCGCATCCGCGGCAGCGTCCGCCTCCTGGTCCAAGACCGCCTGACCCGTCCCAGCCGTCTGGCCTGCCCCAGCCGACTGCTCCGTCTCAGGCACCCGACCTGCCCCGGCCGTCCGACCCGAGCCAACCGCCCGCCCAGAACCAGCCGTCCGACCAGAACCAGCCGTCCGACCAGAGCCCGCACCCTCGCGATCCGCCTCAGCCACCCGCCCAGTCCCGGCCGCGTCCGCGCCCGGCCGGACGCCCGGCTCACCGGCATCAGCCACCCGCTCGGAGCCGTCCGCCTCGGCACCCGATCCGGCACCGTCCGCACTGGCGTCGCCGCTCTCGCCGTCCGCGTCGTGCCGCTCGGCCAGGAAGCTCTCCAGCACCCGCACGAGCAGCGGATACGGCCCGTCCTCCGCCGCGACTCCGCCGAACCAGGCGCGCGCCTGCCGCTGCACGTCCACCACGTCGACGAACGCGTTACGCTGCCACATCGCCCGCTCTTCCGCCCACTGCAGCGCCTGACCGATGACGTAGCCGTCGAGCAACCGGGCGTACCCGAGCGCCGACGCGAGGTCCTGCCCCAGCCGGTCGAACGTCGCCAGCACGAACTCGGTCCGCCTGCTCGCGTTCGGCCCCGCCGGAGGCCGCTGGTGCACGAGCCGCGCATACCACGGATGCCGCTTCGTCATCGCCCACGTGTCCAGCGCGACGGCCGTCAGCTCGCCCCGCCAGTCCTCGCCCGGGACTTCCGGAGTGCGCACCTCGCTGTTCGCCAGGTCGAGCATCAGGTCCACCAGACCGTCTTTGCTGTGCACGTAGCGGTACAGCGACATCGGAGTGGACGCGCCCAGCTCCTTCGCCACTGCCCGCATCGTGAGCGCCTCCGCGCCGCCGTGGTCGGCCAGGCGCACGGCCGCGTTGACGATGTCGACTCGTCCGAGGCCCCATCCGCGCTCCGGCGGCTCAGGCAACAGCCAAATCGGCGGTGTCGGCCCTTGATCTCCCATTCATCTCCCTGTCTCCAGCCCGCTTGCGTACATAGTACATCGTCATGTACAACGTACACAAGATGTACAACGTACACGACCCTGGGGGTTACGAGATGACTGCACGAATTCCTGTTCTGATCTGCGGCGGAGGGCTCGCCGGACTCACCGCGGCACTGCTGCTGCACCGCGAGGGAGTAGCGCCGGTGCTGGTGGAGAAGCACGCCGGCACGTCCCCGCAGCCGAAAGCGCGCCGGTTCAATCCGCGCAGCACCGAGGTGTTCCGCCTGCTCGGCCTCATGGACGAGGTCGAGCGAGCCAGCGCACCGCTCGCGTCGTTCACCGGAATGCTCACCGGCACGACGCTGGCCGACGCGACCTGGCCGGAGGTCACCGGCACCTTGCGCGAACGACTCGTCCAGCACGCGAAAATGCCGGACCTCAGCCCGGCGCCCAGCGTGCTGTGCCCGCAAGACGTGCTGGAACCGGTACTGCGGCAGGCCGCTGTCGAACGCGGAGTGTCTGTCCGGTTCGGCACCGAGCTGGTGTCGTTCGAGCAGGACGACGCCGGAATCACGGCCGAGTTGCGCCCGGCCGACGGCGAGCCATACCAGGTCCGCGCCGAATATCTGATCGCGGCGGACGGCGCGCGCAGTCCGATCCGCACCGCGCTTGGGATTCCGCGCAGCGGACGCGGCCACCTGGCGGACAACCTCGACGTGTGCTTCCGCGCCGACCTCGCCGAACTCGTCCGCGACAAGCCGTTCAACCTGTGCCGCGTCGAAAACCCGGCCGCTTCCGGCGCGTTCGTGTCGGTCAACGGCACCGACCGGTGGCTCTTCTCCACGTCCGACTTCCCTGGTTCGGATTCTCTGAACGAGGACGGCTGGCGCGAACTGCTGCGCACCGTCGTCGGCGTGCCGGACCTTGAAGTCGAAGTGCTCAGCAGGATGCACTGGGAGTCGGGGATGTACGTGGCCGACCGGTTCTCCTCCGGCCGGGTCTTCCTGGCCGGAGACGCCGCGCACGCGATGCCGCCGATGGCTGCCGCGGGCGCGAACACCGCGATCGCGGACGTAGCCAACCTCGCCTGGAAACTCGCCGCGGTGCTGGCCGACACGGCGACGCCCGCCCTCCTCGACACCTACCACGCCGAGCGGTACCCGATCGGGTACGCGACAGCGGAGTTCTCCAGCATGGCCAGCGGCCATCTCGGCACCATGATCGCCACGATCACCAGCGACGACGCACCGCGCGTCGACCCGCTCGCCGCGTTGTTCGGGGCGCAATACGAACAGGGGGCGTTCGTCCCGGACGGACGCGGTCCCGCACCCGAGGGCCGGTATGGCCCGGCCGGTCGTCCAGGCACCCGAGTGCCGCATGCCTGGCTCGACGCCACGACGTCCACAGTGGACTTGGCAGGGCCTGGCCTCGCCTTGCTCTGCGGACCGGACCACGCCCGCTGGACCGCCGAAGCCGACCGGCTGGGCCTCCGCCTCGTGGCCGTCGAGGACGAAGCGTGGCTGGCCGAGACAGAACTGCCTGCCGACGGCGCGCTGCTGCTCCGGCCGGACGCCATCGTCGGCTGGCATTCGACGTCGGACGTGCCGCTTGCCGACGCCCTGTCTCGCCTGCTCAGCACCCCCGTGGAGGCAACCGTGTGATCTCTTCGACAGTGCTCGGGTTCGCCCGCCCCGCGCGCCGAGTTACCCCACGGTCAGCGACAAGAGAGGAGCTTTGATCGAACACACCTGACAAGCGCGGACCCTCGGTGCCAGTACTTGCCAGCCCGCTTCGGCACCGACTGGTTGAGATCCGCAGCTGTCTCTCCTGTTCAGGCCTAGCCGCACTACCGTGCCAGCCCGCACCTGCCGCGCTCGTGCCTGAAGAAGACTGCAGCTGCCGACGCCAGGACAGTGAGGATCGCTGTGGCCCGCGCCGACAGGAATGTGGAGAGCCCGGCCGGTTCGCCGGATGTGCTGGAGGGCGACCAGCTGTGCTTCGAACGGCGGACGCGCCGCCGGATCGCGTCAGTCGCAGCTGACGGTGCTCGGGGTCTCGGCCTCGAGAAGCATGCGCGGCCTGGCACCGAGAGGAGGAGTCCCGCCAGCGGCCTGCACGACCGCGCGTTCCGCAGGCGAGACGTCGGCCGACCAACCGCTGCCGTCACGTCGTGGGGCCTGCGTAACCGTGCGCGCGTATCCGCAGCAGGTCGGGGCTGGGATCGTCCGCCACGCGACGTGCACTGGCAGCCTCGCCCGAGCAGGTGAGCCGGGAAGCGGCCGGTTCAAGCCGCTGGCGTCAACCAGATCGGCAGCCGCCGTGTCAGAGAAACCGCGTGTCAAGAAGCCGTCATGAGGAGCCGTCGAGTCAAGCAAACCGCGTCAACAGCCGTCGCGCTCAGCGACCCGAAGCCACTGCCCGCATCAGGATCGGATCACCACGCCTCAGGAGGAGACAAAACCGATGACGACCCCGCTCACTCGAACCGGGACGGGTCTCCCGCCCCATGCCGCACGACCTCCGCCTCTCCGGAGGAGAAGTCGATCACCGTGGTGGGTTCCACGCCGCAGTCGCCGGAGTCGATGACGGCGTCCAGCACGTGGTCGAGTTCTTCCTTGATCTCCCAGCCCTGGGTGAGGGGCTCGCCGGAGTCGGGCAGCAGCAGCGTGCTCGACAGGATCGGCTCGCCCAGTTCGCCGAGCAGTTCCTGGGTCACCACGTGGTCGGGGATCCGCACGCCGACGGTTTTCTTCTTGGCGTGCAGCAGCCGCCGCGGGACTTCCTTCGTCGCCGGGAGGATGAACGTGTACGGGCCGGGGGTGCTGGCCTTGACGGCGCGGAACACCGCGTTGTCGACGTGCACGAACTGGCCGAGCTGGGCGAAGTCCTGGCAGACGAGCGTGAAGTGGTGCCGGTGGTCGAGCTTGCGGATGGCGCGGATCCGCTCCATCCCCTGCTGGTTGCCGATGCGGCAGCCGAGCGCGAAGCAGGAGTCGGTCGGGTAGGCGATCAGCCCGTCGTCGCGCAGCAGGTCGACCACCTGGGAGAGCGCGCGACGCTGCGGGTTCTGCGGGTGCACGTCGAAGTAGCGGGCCATTACCCGAGCTTAGGCGTGCGCGCCGGGCCAGGCGCGCGGGCTCTCCGGGGGCGGGGCGCAGTGCTCTTCAGGGGCGAGGCACAGTGGCGGACGAGGAGGTACGTCCGTGCATGCTCTCTGGTCCACCGGCGAACAGTGGGAACTGCTGCCGCCGGTTCTGCTCGCCCTGCTGCTGAGCACGGTGATCGGCATCGAGCGCGAGGTCGGCAACAAGCAGGCCGGCCTGCGCACGCACACGCTGGTCGGCGTCGGGTCGGCGGTCTTCATGCTGGTGTCGAAATACGGTTTCGCCGATTTGCTCGGCATCGAACACGTGGCGCTCGATCCGTCGCGGATCGCCGCGCAGATCGTGTCCGGCATCGGGTTCGTCGGCGGCGGGTTGATCTTCGTGCGCCGCGACGCGGTGCGCGGCCTCACGACCGCGGCGACCGTCTGGCTCGCCGCGGCCGTCGGCGTCGCGTGTGGTGCCGGGCTGCCGGTGCTGGCCGTCGCGACCACTGCCGGGCTCGTGGTGATCACGCGCGGATTTCCGCCGATTTCCCGGTTCGTCGCGCGGCATCGGCGGCAGCCGCCGATCCTCCGGTTGAGTTATGCCGACGGACACGGCGTACTGCGTGCCGTGCTCGCCACGTGCACCGATCGAGGCTGGGCCGTCCACCGGGTGGCGGTGGACCGCGAGACAGTTTCCGAAGAGGGGCAACGGATCGCGGTCGTCACGTTGCTGTTGCAGGGGCGCGGCGATCTTCCCGAACTCACCGCGGAATTGGCCGAATTGCCCGGCGTGCGAAGCACTGCGACGGGCGCCGAAGACCCGCTCGAAGATTGACCCGCCCCGGGTTCACACGGATCGCCGGACTTCAGGCACACTGGAGGCAGTGCGGAAACCCCGGCGCGGCAAGAAAAACGAGCGCCGAGGAGAAACCATCCAAATGGGAGGTGAGAGCATGGCCCCCGGCGGTGGCGAGGACCTGATGGCCGTCCGGCCGTCCTTCGACTTGGCTTGGCGCGGCTATCAGCGCGGTCAGGTCGAAGAATTCGTCACATGGGTCGAGGCGGAATTCCAGCGCCTCGCCGCGGAACGCGACGCCGCGGCACACCAAGCGGCCGAACTCGCCGAGCGCAATCGCGAACTGCGCGCGACGATCGACCGGATCAGCCGCACCCCCATAGCGCCGGACGCCTTGCAGGAACGCTCCCGCCGGATGGTCGAGCTGACGCGCGAGGAAGCCGCGGAGATCACCGCCCGCGCGGAGGACACTGCCGCGCGGATCATCGCGGACGCCAAGGCAGAAGCCGTCCGCCTCACTGAAAAGGAACGCGCGCTCGTCGAAGCCGTCGCCGCGGATCGCGAGCAACAGCGGAGAGAACACGAAGATCTGCTGCGTCGCGCAGTCGAGGAACGCAAGGCCGCGGACGAAGCGGCGGCGAAGGAACGCCGGCGGCTCGAGGAACACCTCACGCGCACGCTGGCTGACCGCCGCACCGACGCACTCCGCGAAATCGCCGACCGCACCGCCGCCGCCCGCGCCGAGGCCGACGCGCGCATCCGCCAAGCCACCGACCACGCCACCCGCATCGTCGCCGACGCCGAACAGCGGGTCGCCGAGCTCACCGCCGTCCAGCAACGAGTGAAAGCCGCGCTGCGCGGCGCCCGCGAACTACTGGCGACCGCGAACGCCGATCTCGCGCCGGACGGCACGCCTGTGCCGAACCAACGTCGGACCTCCGCGCTCACCGAAGTCGCCGAGGCCGTACCCGCCGGGGGAACACCCGCGTCCATGGAAGTCGCCGAGGCCGCGCCCACCGGCTGAACGTCCGCGCCCCATCGAAGTCACCCAGCCCACGCCATCGGCGGAACATCCGCGCCCATGGAAGTCGCCGAAGCCGCGCCCACCGGCTGAGCACCCGTGCCCATCGAAGTCACCGAGGCTGCGCCCACCGGCGGAAGATCCACGCCCATCGAAGTCGCCGAAGCCGCGCCCGCGGCTGAGCACCCGTGCTGGACCCGCCGTCAGGCCATCCGGCGGCGGCCAGCGCGAACATCGGACCCATGCCGCCGCACGTGTGTGCCTGGCGTTCACCTAGGCCGCCCCATTGAGTGAAGGTTCGTCCCGGACCCGCTGCCGAGGTTTTCGGCGGCGGGCCACCGCGACCGCCGGGCCAGCGGCTCCGCACATTCATGCCTGACATCCATCGAGGCAGCTGCACCGATGGAAGATCCATCCTGGGCCTGCTGCCGGGACGTTCGGCCGCGGGCCACCTCCAGCATCGAACCAACGCCGCAGCGCGCACGCCTGACGCTCACGGAGGCAGCTCCACGGGCAGAACAGCTGCCCCGCACGCGCACGCCTGAGGCTCACCGAAGCAGCCTCTGCCGATTGCACATCCCGGGACCCGCCGCAGGGACGATCGGCGACTGATCACCACCGTCAAACCAGCGACGTCACTGCCCGACGTTCACTGAGGTCACCGCCACCGGTTGAACGCCGGACCCGGATACGCCGGGTGGGTATACTCGGTGGTGAAACCGACGGGGATGCCGACAAAAAGGGACGATGTGCGATGACCGGCTACGGCAGTGAACGAGAGGCCTACCTCAAGCGCCTTCGCCGGATCGAGGGGCAGATTCGCGGGCTGCAGCGCATGGTCGAGGAGGACAAGTACTGCATCGACATCCTGACCCAGGTGTCCGCGGCGACGAAGGCGTTGCAGTCCTTCTCGCTGGAACTGCTCGACGAGCACCTGGCGACCTGCGTCGTCCAGGCGGCTGCCGCGGGCGGGGAGGAAGCGGATCTGAAGGTGCGCGAGGCCTCCGACGCGATCGCCCGGCTGGTGCGGTCCTAAAACTTTCCAGTTCGTAGCGTCAGTCCCGGCGAGTGCAGGAGAGCGCCGACGGGGGGGCTCTGGCTCGTTCAGACGGCGAGAACCCCATGCGCTCGCCGGATTCCCGCTAAGGCCAAGAACTCCTCGGACAGCGCGTTCCCAGCACTGCCGAGCCAGGCCAGAAGTTACTGCCGCGCATCGGCCAGGCGGTCAGCGCTCCCCAGAACCCCGCCCGCGAAAAACGGGCCAGCAGCCGAAGCCACTGGCCCGTTCTCAGCTGGATCACGCTGCCCGGAACCGTCGCAGTCTCAGGCTGTTCGACACCACGAACACCGACGAAAACGCCATTGCCGCGCCCGCGATCATGGGGTTGAGCAGGCCGAACGCTGCCAGCGGCAGTGCCGCGACGTTGTAGGCGAACGCCCAGAACAGGTTGCCCTTGATCGTGCCGAGCGTGCGCCGGGCCAGGCGGATCGCGTCTGCCGCAGCTCGCAGGTCGCCTCGGACCAGGGTCAGGTCTCCGGCTTCGATCGCTGCGTCCGTTCCGGTTCCCATGGCCAGGCCGAGGTCGGCTTGGGCGAGTGCGGCCGCGTCGTTGACGCCGTCTCCGACCATGGCCACCACTCGGCCTTCGTTTTGCAGGCGTTTAACCACGGCCACCTTTTCCTCGGGCAGCACCTCGGCCACTACCTCGGTGATGCCCGCGGCGTCGGCGATCGCTCGCGCCGCGCCTGCGTTGTCGCCGGTCAGCAGTACCGGTTGCAGGCCCAATGCGCGCAGTTCGGCGACCGCTTGCGCGGACGTCGGCTTGATCGTGTCCGCGACCACCAGCACACCCCGCGCGACGCCGTCCCAGGCGACGAAGACCGCTGTCGCGCCGCGTTCTTCTGCCTCCTTCTTCGCCGACGAGAGCTGGTCGTCGATCTTGACGCTCCAGTCGGCCAGGAACGCTGCCCGGCCGGCGAGTACTGCCGCGCCCTCCACGAGGCCGGACACGCCGAGCCCCTCGGTGTTCCGGAACTCCGTCGCGGACGGGAGGTCACCGACGCGCTCACGAGCACCCTCCGCGATCGCTTTCGCGATCGGGTGTTCTGAAGCGTGCTCGACCGCTCCCGCGTAGCGCAGGAGTTCGCGCTCCGTGACGCCTTCCCCGACGTGGACGTCCACCAAGCTCATTCGCCCGGTCGTGACGGTCCCGGTCTTGTCGAGCACCACGGTGTCGACCCGGCGAGTGGACTCGAGGACCTCCGGCCCCTTGATCAGGATCCCCAGCTGCGCACCGCGACCAGTGCCGACCAGCAGCGCGGTCGGGGTCGCGAGCCCCAGCGCGCACGGGCAGGCGATGATCAGCACCGCGACCGCCGCGGTGAACGCCTCGGTGACGTTTCCGCTGGTCAACAGCCAGGTGATCAGCGTGCCCAGCGCCAGCACCAGCACGATCGGCACGAAGATCGCCGAGACGCGGTCGGCCAGTCGCTGCACCGCGGCCTTGCCGTTTTGCGCTTCCTCGACGAGCCGCGCCATCTGCGCGAGCTGCGTGTCCGCGCCGACTCGCGTCGCGCGCACTGCGATCCGCCCGCCGACGTTCACCGTCGCGCCCGTCACGCCGTCACCCACCGCGACCTCGACCGGTACGGATTCCCCCGTGATCACGCTGACGTCGACCGCCGAGCCACCGTCAGTGACCACGCCGTCCGTGGCGATCTTCTCGCCGGGCCGCACCACGAACGTGTCTCCGACCCGGAGCTGGTCGACCGGGATTCGCTGCTCGCGACCGTCGCGCAGGACCGTCACGTCCTTCGCGCCGAGCTCGAGCAGGGCCCGCAGCGCGGCACCAGAGCGGCGCTTGGACCTGGCCTCGAAGTAGCGGCCGGCGAGGATGAACGTGGTGACGCCTGCCGCGACCTCGAGGTAGATGTTGTCGGTCCCCGATCCCCCGGACACGCTGAACTCGAAGCCGTGCCGCAAGCCCGGCATCCCCGCCATGCCGAAGAACAGCGCGTACAGCGACCACAGCGTGGCGGCCGAGACGCCGAGCGAGATCAGCGTGTCCATCGTCGCCGCGCCGTGCCGGAGGTTGGTCCACGCGGCGCGGTGGAACGGCCACGCACCCCAGACCACGACCGGTGCGGCGAGCGTGAGCGACAGCCACTGCCAGTTCGTGAACTGCAGCGCGGGGACCATCGCCAGCACGATCACCGGAACCGTGAGGATCGCCGAGTACAGGAGCCGGTCGCGCAGCGGCCGCGTCTCGTCCTGCTCGGGTTCTTCCGGCTTCTCCGGCTGCGGTGCTTGCGCGGTGTAGCCCGTCGCTTCGACAACGCCCACCAGGTCGTCGACCGAAACGGTGGAGGGGTATTCGACGTGCGCCTTCTCGGTCGCGTAGTTGACGCTCGCGGTGACGCCTTCGACCTTGTTGAGCTTCCGTTCGACCCGAGCAGCGCACGACGCGCAGGTCATCCCGCCAATGGCGAGTTCGACTGACTGCACGGGGGCTGGTGTCGTGGTGCTCATGTCACTCCTTTTTACGCGACGACCTGGTAGCCGGCCTCAGCGACGGCGGCCTCGACGGCCTCGCGCGAGATCGGCTCCGCACTGGTGACCTTCACTGCGCCGGTGGCGAGGTCGACGTCGACGGTCCGCACGCCCGACAGGCCGCCTACCTCCTCTTTCACCGAGCTGACGCAGTGCCCGCACGTCATGCCCTCGACGGTGTAAGTCGCTTCAGTCATCGCCACACTCCCTATCGTGCTCTCCGCTGATGCCTCCTTTATACCCCTAGGGGGTAGTGGCATGCCAGGGGACCCTGTCGTGAGCCCGGTTACCCGCCGGGAGAGACTGCACGGATGCGGAAGATCTACGCGATCGGGATCGGCGCCGGCGACCCGGAACACCTGACCGTGCAGGCAGTCGACCGGCTCAATCGCGTCGACGTGTTCTTCGTGCTCGACAAGGGCAGCGCGAAGGCCGATCTGGTGCAGCTGCGCCAGGAGATCCTGGAGCGGTTCGTGACCCGGCCGGGGTATCGCGTGGTGAGCGCGAAGGACCCGGACCGCGACCGGACGCCGTCCGACTACCGCACCGCGGTCGCCGACTGGCATCAGCTCCGCACCGACGTCTACGAGCGGCTGATCCGCGACGAGCTGGCCGACGGCGAGACCGGCGCGTTTCTCGTCTGGGGCGATCCGGCGCTGTACGACAGCACTATCGCGTTGATCGAGGCCGTGCTGGCGCGCGGGAACGTGGCGTTCGACTACGAGGTCGTGCCGGGGATCAGCAGCATCTCCGCACTGGTGGCCCGGCATCGCACGACGATGAACCAGATCGGCCGCGCCGTGCAGCTCACGACGGGCCGCCGGTTGGCGCAGGGCTGGCCGAGTGACGCTGACGACGTCTTCGTGCTGCTCGACGCGCACACGACATTCGATCAGTACACGGGCCGGGGCTTGTGGATTTATTGGGGCGCGTACGTCGGGACGCCGGACGAGATTTTGCTGTCCGGACCGTTGGACGACGCGTTGGCGGCCAAGATCCGGGAGACGCGGGCCGCAGCTCGGGAGCGGCACGGGTGGATCATGGACACGTATTTGCTGCGCCGGCCGGAGTGAGTCCGCGGCGGGCCGGTTCTGCGGCTCGCCGTTTTCTGGGCATGAAAAAAGGGCGGGGCTCCGGGAAAACCTTTTCAGGTTCTCGACCGGGCCCCGCCCCTTTTCTTCACGTTAAGTTCGGCGGTGTCCTACTCTCCCACAACCCTTCGGTTGCAGTACCATCGGCGCAGTCAGGCTTAGCTTCCGGGTTCGGAATGGGACCGGGCGTTTCCCTGACGCTAAAACCACCGAAACACTCCGAAACAACACACCCACCCTGTGAAGGGTGACCGGTGTGGTGTTTCAGAACCGTAGAGTGGATGCGCAACATCTTCGTGGGCAAGTCCTCGGCCTATTAGTACCAGTCAACTCGACAACACATTACTGTGCTTCCATTTCTGGCCTATCAACCCAATCGTCTCTTGGGGGCCTTAACCCGCAAAGGGGTGGGATACCTCATCTTGGAACAGGCTTCCCGCTTAGATGCCTTCAGCGGTTATCCCTTCCGAACATAGCCAACCAGCCATGCCACTGGCGTGACAACTGGCACACCAGAGGTCCGTCCGTCCCGGTCCTCTCGTACTAGGGACAGCCTTCCTCAAGTATCCTGCGCGCGCGGCGGATAGGGACCGAACTGTCTCACGACGTTCTAAACCCAGCTCGCGTGCCGCTTTAATGGGCGAACAGCCCAACCCTTGGGACCTACTCCGGCCCCAGGATGCGACGAGCCGACATCGAGGTGCCAAACCATGCCGTCGATATGGACTCTTGGGCAAGATCAGCCTGTTATCCCCGGGGTACCTTTTATCCGTTGAGCGACACCCCTTCCACCAGGAGGTGCCGGATCACTAGTCCCGACTTTCGTCCCTGCTCGACATGTCTGTCTCACAGTCAAGCTCCCTTGTGCACTTGCACTCGACACCTGATTGCCAACCAGGCTGAGGGAACCTTTGGGCGCCTCCGTTACCCTTTAGGAGGCAACCGCCCCAGTTAAACTACCCATCAGGCACTGTCCCTGAACCAGATCATGGTCCGAGGTTCAGATTCCCAATCCGACCAGAGTGGTATTTCAACAACGACTCCACCCGAACTAGCGTCCGAGCTTCACAGTCTCCCACCTATCCTACACAAGCCGAACCGAAAACCAATACCAAACTATAGTAAAGGTCCCGGGGTCTTTCCGTCCTGCCGCGCGTAACGAGCATCTTTACTCGTAATGCAATTTCGCCGGGCCTGTGGTCGAGACAGCCGGAAAGTCGTTACGCCATTCGTGCAGGTCGGAACTTACCCGACAAGGAATTTCGCTACCTTAGGATGGTTATAGTTACCACCGCCGTTTACTGGCGCTTAAATTCTCAGCTTCACCCACAAAGTGAGTTAACCGGTCCTCTTAACGTTCCAGCACCGGGCAGGCGTCAGTCCATATACATCGTCTTGCGACTTCGCATGGACCTGTGTTTTTAGTAAACAGTCGCTTTCCGCTGGTCTCTGCGGCCAACCACCCCTCCGTCCGCACGGGACTTCAAGGTGTTTGGCCCCCCTTCTCCCGAAGTTACGGGGGCATTTTGCCGAGTTCCTTAACCACAGTTCACCCGATCGCCTTGGTATTCTCTACCTGACCACCTGTGTTGGTTTGGGGTACGGGCCGTGCATGCACTCACTAGAGGCTTTTCTCGACAGCATAGGATCACCCACTTCGCCTCAAACGGCTACGCATCACGTCTCAGCCTATATGCCATGCGGATTTGCCTACATGACGGCCTACACGCTTACACCAGGACAACCATCGCCTGGCGGAGCTACCTTCCTGCGTCACCCCATCGCTTGACTACTACGGAATCAGGTCCCACGCTCCACACACGAACTCCGTCCGAAGACATCGTCCGCGGCTTCGGGTGGTTAGTGTCAACCGCCTCGCCATGGGCGCACATGCTCGGGTACGGGAATATCAACCCGTTGTCCATCGACTACGCCTGTCGGCCTCGCCTTAGGTCCCGACTTACCCTGGGCGGATTAGCCTGGCCCAGGAACCCTTGGTCATCCGGCGGCAGAGTTTCTCACTCTGCATTCGCTACTCATGCCTGCATTCTCACTCCCGCACCCTCCACGACTCGCTTCCGCGGCCGCTTCCCTGGATGCAGGACGCTCCCCTACCCATCAACACGACTGGACGCCCGCCTCAAGGACGAACGTCGATCTATTGTGTCAATGACACAGCTTCGGCGGTGTGCTTAAGCCCCGCTACATTGTCGGCGCAGGACCACTTGACCAGTGAGCTATTACGCACTCTTTCAAGGGTGGCTGCTTCTAAGCCAACCTCCTGGTTGTCTGGGCAATCCCACATCCTTTCCCACTGAGCACACACTTAGGGGCCTTAGCTGGTGTTCTGGGCTGTTTCCCTCTCGACGACGAAGCTTATCCCCCGCCGTCTCACTGCCGCGCTCTCACTAACCGGTATTCGGAGTTTGGTTGATTTCGGTAACCCGGTAAGGCCCCTAGACCATCCAGTAGCTCTACCCCCGGCAAGAAACACGCGACGCTGCACCTAAATGCATTTCGGGGAGAACCAGCTATCACGGAGTTTGATTGGCCTTTCACCCCTACCCACAGCTCATCCCCTCAGTTTTCAACCTAAGTGGGTTCGGGCCTCCACGACGTCTTACCGTCGCTTCACCCTGGCCATGGGTAGATCACTCCGCTTCGGGTCTAGACCACGCGACTGTATCGCCCTATTCAGACTCGCTTTCGCTACGGCTACCCCACCCGGGTTAACCTCGCCACGCAGCACTAACTCGCAGGCTCATTCTTCAAAAGGCACGCCATCACCCGAAGGCTCTGACGGCTTGTAGGCACACGGTTTCAGGTACTCTTTCACTCCCCTCCCGGGGTACTTTTCATCTTTCCCTCACGGTACTCGTCCGCTATCGGTCTCCAGGAAGTATTTAGGCTTACCGGGTGGTCCCGGCAGATTCACAGCAAATTCCACGAGCTCGCTGCTACTCGGGAACACCACCAAGACCTACGACGACAGCTTTCGCGTACGGGGCTCTCACCCGCTCCGGCCGCCCGTCCCAAGGCGTTCCGCTAACCATCGCGTACATCCGGAGAAATGTCAGTCTCTCCAAGGTGGGTCCCACAACACCGCCCGCACAACGCCTGACAGCTTGACATGCAAACGGTTTAGCCTCTTCCGCTTTCGCTCGCCACTACTCACGGAATCACTTTTGTTTTCTCTTCCTGCGGGTACTGAGATGTTTCACTTCCCCGCGTTCCCTCCACACCGGCTATATATTCACCGGCGGGTAACACCACATCACTGGTGCTGGGTTTCCCCATTCGGAAATCCTCGGATCACAGCTCGGTTGACAGCTCCCCGAGGCATATCGCAGCCTCCCACGTCCTTCATCGGCTCCTGAAGCCAAGACATCCACCATGTGCCCTTAACAACTTGACCACAAAGATGCTCGCATCCACTCTACAGTTCTCAAACACCACACCAGAAACAACGTGTGTTGCCTCAGGACCCAACAGCGTGCCAGCAAACAAGAACCCGCCCGGATCCGCGACCGCCGTTCCACGCGCAGCCGAAGCCACGCAGTACTGAGTCGGCGGCATCACCACCGCGAGAACCCATAACCAGTAGTTCCACAATTCCTTGAGCAACCGGAACAAGCACGCATTCGGCACTTGAGTTCCAGCCACCCCACCGAGGTTGGTCCGGGTATCCCGGCCTGGTGGATGTGTTGTGCTCCTTAGAAAGGAGGTGATCCAGCCGCACCTTCCGGTACGGCTACCTTGTTACGACTTCGTCCCAATCGCCAGTCCCACCTTCGACCACTCCCTCCCTTGCGGGTTGGGCCATGGGCTTCGGGTGTTACCGACTTTCATGACGTGACGGGCGGTGTGTACAAGGCCCGGGAACGTATTCACCGCAGCGTTGCTGATCTGCGATTACTAGCGACTCCGACTTCACGCAGTCGAGTTGCAGACTGCGATCCGAACTGAGACCGGCTTTAAGGGATTCGCTCCACCTCGCGGTATCGCAGCCCTCTGTACCAGCCATTGTAGCATGTGTGAAGCCCTGGACATAAGGGGCATGATGACTTGACGTCATCCCCACCTTCCTCCGAGTTGACCCCGGCAGTCTCCCACGAGTCCCCGCCATGACGCGCTGGCAACGTAGGATAAGGGTTGCGCTCGTTGCGGGACTTAACCCAACATCTCACGACACGAGCTGACGACAGCCATGCACCACCTGTACACCAACCACAAGGGAAGCCCCATCTCTGGGGATGTCTGGCGCATGTCAAGCCCAGGTAAGGTTCTTCGCGTTGCATCGAATTAATCCACATGCTCCGCCGCTTGTGCGGGCCCCCGTCAATTCCTTTGAGTTTTAGCCTTGCGGCCGTACTCCCCAGGCGGGGCGCTTAATGCGTTAGCTACGGCACGGACAACGTGGAATGTCGCCCACACCTAGCGCCCAACGTTTACAGCGTGGACTACCAGGGTATCTAATCCTGTTCGCTCCCCACGCTTTCGCTCCTCAGCGTCAGTATCGGCCCAGAGACCCGCCTTCGCCACCGGTGTTCCTCCTGATATCTGCGCATTTCACCGCTACACCAGGAATTCCAGTCTCCCCTGCCGAACTCAAGTCTGCCCGTATCGACCGCACGCTCCACGTTAAGCGTGGAGATTTCACGGCCGACGCGACAAACCGCCTACGAGCTCTTTACGCCCAATAATTCCGGACAACGCTCGCACCCTACGTATTACCGCGGCTGCTGGCACGTAGTTAGCCGGTGCTTCTTATCCAGGTACCGTCACTCTCGCTTCGTCCCTGGCGAAAGAGGTTTACAACCCGAAGGCCGTCATCCCTCACGCGGCGTCGCTGCATCAGGCTTGCGCCCATTGTGCAATATTCCCCACTGCTGCCTCCCGTAGGAGTCTGGGCCGTGTCTCAGTCCCAGTGTGGCCGGTCACCCTCTCAGGCCGGCTACCCGTCGTCGCCTTGGTAGGCCATTACCCCACCAACAAGCTGATAGGCCGCGGGTTCATCCCATACCGCCGGAACTTTCCACCCCCGAAGATGCCTCCGAAGGTCGTATCCGGTATTAGACCCAGTTTCCCAGGCTTATCCCAGAGTACAGGGCAGATTACCCACGTGTTACTCACCCGTTCGCCACTCATCCCCGGCCGAAACCGGTTCAGCGTTCGACTTGCATGTGTTAAGCACGCCGCCAGCGTTCGTCCTGAGCCAGGATCAAACTCTCCAACAATGAACAGTTCGATCGAGACTACTCTCAATCATATTCTCAAAGGAAACCCCGACGAGGGGGTTTCATATAAGCTCTACTGGCTTAGTTCACTAGCACACTGTTGAGTTCTCAAGCAACACACCCCGCATCACACCCACCCCCACAAGGGCGAGCCTGACCGAAGCGGTCATTCCTAGCAGTTTTTAGTGGGACACCCACTCAATCACCCTAGAGGCGAGAGCTTGGTTCGTGTCCCGGCGGCCGCCCGGTCTCCCTGGCGACGAAGAGAAGATTACACGTCCCGAAACGGCCCGAAACAGGGGGGTCCCTTAATCCGATCTTCGCAGGTCAACCGGCCGAATTGGCCCACTCCGGCCGATCCGGCGGACAGAGCGGCCGGGAGTCGGCGGGAGGGCGGGCGGCGAATCCGGTCGCTTATCGGCGCGCGGATGCCGCAATCCGGAAGAACGCGCGGCTCGCGTTATCGGTGAATGCCCGAGTCCGACCGGCCGACGTCGACAGATGCGGAGCGGATTGCCGCCCACCGACTCGGGCGCGCCGGTCGAGACCAAGGGGCTCGCCGCTTCAGTAGGCCAGGCTCGGGTCGCCAAGAACATTGCTCCGACTACATTGCGCCGTATTGCTCTGAGAAATCGCCCCGATTAGCGTCCAGGACATGCAGACAGTCCTTCTCCCCTCCGGCGCCCGGATCGCCTACGACGACCTCGGACCGCAGGTGAAGATCCCGGTGTTTCTCGTCCACGGGCATCCGTTCGACCGGTCGATGTGGGGTCCGCAGGCCGGCTGGCTCGCGCGGAAGGGGTACCGAGCCGTCGTACCTGACCTGCGGGGATACGGGGAAAGCACCGGCCCGGCGGTCAGCGGGCTCGAAGACTTCGCCGAGGATCTCGTCGGGCTGGCCGACCGCCTCGGGATCGACCGCTTCGTGCTGGGCGGGCTGTCGATGGGCGGGCAGATCGTGATGCAGACCGTGCGGGACTACCCGGAGCGGATCGCTGCGCTGCTGCTCGCGGACACGTTCGCCGAGCCCGAGACGGACGAAGGAAAGGCGGCCCGCAACCAGGCCGCGGATCGGGTTCTCGCGGAGGGCATGACCGCGTACGCCGACGAGTTGCTGCCCAAGATGGTGTCGCCGGGCACTTTCCGCGAGAACCCCGAGGTGACCGAGCACGTCCGGAAGATGATGCGCAACGCACCGGCGGCAGGCGCGGCGGCAGCGTTGCGGGCCCGGGCGAAGCGGCCCGACTACCGCGATTCGCTGAAGCAGGTCACCGTGCCGACGTTGGTCGCGGTGGGCAGCGAGGACGAGTTCACCCCGGTCGCCGACGCACAGTTGCTGCACCAGCTCGTCGACGGCTCGAAGCTGGCGGTGCTCGACGGCGCGGGGCACCTGCCTAACCTGGAACGCGCGGCCGAGTTCAACGACGTGTTCGGCCGCTTCCTGGACCAGGACCACGCGGAAGAACGGTGACGCACTCCATGAAGACCGTATTGGTGACCGGCGCGAGCGCCGGGTTCGGTGCCGCGATCACGCGCCGGTTCGCAGCGGAGGGCGCGCGAGTCGTCGCCGCGGCCCGCAGCGGCGACCGGCTGAAGGCGCTCGCGGACGAACTGGGCGAAGCGGTGTACCCGCTGGTGCTGGACGTACGCGACGCAGCCTCGGTCGCGAACGTCGTCGAACAGCTGCCCGAGGAGTGGGCGAAGATCGACGTCCTGGTCAACAACGCCGGTCTCGCCAAGGGTCTCGAGCCCGCGCACGAGGCGAAGCTGGAAGACTGGGACCAGATGATCGAGACCAACGTGACCGGTCTCGTCCACCTCACCCGCGCGGTACTGCCCGGAATGGTCGAACGCGGCACCGGACACGTAATCAACATCGGCTCGGTCGCGGGCAGCTACCCCTACCCCGGCGGCAACGTCTACGGCGCGACCAAGGCGTTCGTCCACCAGTTCAGCCTGAACCTGCGCTCAGACCTGCGCGGCACCGGCGTCCGAGTAACGAACATCGAACCAGGCCTGGTAGGCGGCACGGAATTCTCGACCGTCCGCTTCGACGGCGACAAGAACAAAGCAGCCAACGTCTACGCCGGCACCACCCCCCTGACCCCGGACGACGTCGCGGAGTCAGTGTTCTGGGCCAGCTCCCAGCCAGCACACGTGAACATCAACGTCATAGAACTGATGCCAGTAGTGCAAACGTTCTCCGCACTGAACATCGACCGCAACACCTGACAGACGGTCCTGAGGACCACCCGCCCGCTAGCCCGCCGCTGCGCCAGGATGCCCCAACCGCTCCCAAAAAACCGCAGCCAATGCACCCAAACAGCGAGGCACCCACACCTCCCCCCGCCCCCGATACGAAGCCTCCCTGCGGTTCGGGGGTGCTTGTCAAGGCATCTTTCCCGCCTTGACAAGCACCCCCGAACCGTCAGCACAATCAAACTTCGGGGGCCCCACGCAACCCCATCAACCGGCAATGTCGCCCCCCAGGGCGACGAGCCGACCGCGAAGACCTCACCCAGGAGCAAACCCCTCCAACCCGAACAACGCGAACAACGCCTCCTGCCTCCCCGTCCGATCAGACAAAATCCGCCGAGTCCGCGGCCTCCCCCCAGTAGACCGATGCCGCAACACGGTCTCCCCGATCCCCCGCAACTGGTCCAGCAGCTCAGCCACCGACAAGTTCATCCCGGCCCGATCCGCCTCCCGCCGCATCAGATGCGTGACCGTCGCGGCGAGCACCGACACCAACGTGTGCACCGCGATCCGATGCGAAGTCCACTCCCACCGCGGCGAAGGCCCAGCCACCGCGGACCCGGTCAGCCAGCGAAACGTCGAGTCGAGATACGTCCGCGCCCGATACGCCGTGACCACCTCGGCCACCGGCCAGTCCCGATCCGTCACCAGAATCTGCTTGCCGAAGAACTCCTCCGCCAGCCGAGCGACCGCCGCCTCGTCGACCCGCCGCTCCAGCCGCAACTCCCCCGCCCGGTTCCCGGTGAGCGTCGTGTTCAACACCCGCTCCACCCGGCGCCCGCGAATGATCCGGGACATCTCGGCGTGCACCTGCGTCCGGTCGCCGCGATGAGTCCCCGCCGCGAGCGCGGCCGCCAACCCGTCAAGCTCACGCACCGTAGTGCTCAACTCGCTGGTGAACGCCCGGTACTGCGCCGCGTGCAACGTCGCCGAGTGGGTCAGGATGACGCGTCGACGGGCACCGTCCACAGTCGCCACCGTGTCGAACGCAGTCAGCCCGGCAAACCGCTCCGGATCCACCCTCCGCCGCACCGACGCGGGCCGCGCGAGCAGCTCCGGGTGATCAGCCAACGGAAGCGACCCGACAAAACCGCTCCGCGCGCCTAGGTCGAGCTGCGCGGCCTGGCCGGCGTGGAAGATCAACGTGACGTCGGTAGCCGGATACCGCTCCCCCAGCTCCGCGGCCAGCGCACCGAACGTCGGCGCGTTGTCCCTCCGGTAAACCCGGGAAGCCAGCGGAATCGCCCCATCCCGGGTGACCACCAGGCCCAGCCCGGCGAGCACGTCCTGGCAAGCCGACGGCAGCGTGCAATCAGCCGCAGTGAACGCCGCGAACTGCGCGACATCAACGGCTAACGCCTCCGTGCCGTCGTCCCCCAGCAACTCCAGAACCGCTTCCGCGACAACGGTTTCCACTCTCGCGATCCGCTCCGGAGTAAGCCGCTGCAACGCCCGCCAATGACTGGCCGTCGTCATCGACCCCTTGGGCGGCCGGGGCCGAACCAGATCCTGCGCCAGGCACCCGGACCACCACTCCTCGAACTCCGTCTCCGGCGCCGTCGCCCGGTGGAGCACGGCGAGCGCGACGTGAAGACCGAGCGTCGGCCGGGCCCGTTGCGGTCCCGCCACCGAATCGACCCGCCGGACGAGGTCGAGCCGCTGCAGCGTCCCCCACACGGCGGAAACGTCGCCGAACGACCGATGCCGCGCCCCTGCCGCCTCCGGACCGCCGCCGGCCACCGCCGCGGCGATGTCCTCGGCCGTCCCCAGATACCGCTGGCCGACGACGCGCGGTTTGCCGTCGACGCGCGCGGACTCGGCGAGGTAGTAGTACGTCCGCCCGCCGATGCGCTTCCCGATCACTGACGCCACCCTTTAGGTAATACCGCCGCCACCCGGCATCGACAAGCCCGCAACCTGCGCTAATGATCACCCTGGGCCCCGTCTGGGACCGGTGGCGGGCTAAGAGCTGGCTGGTCGCGGCGGCCGGGTCCTAGCGTGGCGGGAATGGAGCCCGAAGCTGGCGTGACCACGCCCACCCCGTCCGCCATGCGCCGTGCGCTCGCGCGGGCGCGAGACGGGAAAACGCTCGACGTCGCCGAGGCGGCCGTGCTGCTGCACGCGCGCGGCGACGACCTCAAAACGTTGTCCGAACACGCTTCCCGCATCCGCGACGCGGGCCTCGAAGAAGCCGGTCGCGCGGGGATCATCACCTACAGCCGCAAGGTGTTCATCCCGCTGACCCGGCTGTGCCGGGACCGGTGCGGCTACTGCACCTTCGTCACCGTCCCGGGCAGGCTCGAATCGCCGTTCCTGTCGCCGGACGAGGTGCTCGACATCGCCCGCAAGGGCGCGGAGATGGGCTGCAAAGAAGCCCTGTTCACGCTCGGCGACCGGCCGGAGGACCGCTGGAAGGCCGCGCGCGAATGGCTGGACGCGCACGGCTACGACGACACGCTGTCCTACGTCCGCGCGATGGCGATCCGGGTGCTCGAGGAGACCGGTCTGCTGCCGCACCTCAACCCGGGGGTCCTGAGCTGGCAGGACTTCCAGCGGCTCAAGCCGGTCGCGCCGTCGATGGGCATGATGCTGGAGACCACCGCGCGCCGGCTGTGGAGCGAGAAGGGCGGGCCGCATTACGGTTCGCCGGACAAGGACCCCGAGGTCCGGCTGCGCGTGCTGGAGGACGCCGGGCGCAGTTCGGTGCCGTTCACCACCGGCGTGCTGATCGGGATCGGCGAGACGCACGAAGAACGCGCCGACGCGCTGTTCGCGATCCGCAAGACCGCGCGCGAGTACGGCGGCATCCAGGAAGTCATCGTGCAGAACTTCCGGGCCAAGCCGGACACGAAGATGCGCGCGACCCCGGACGCCGACCTCGAGGAACTGGCCGCGAACATCGCCGTGGCGCGGCTCGTGCTCGGTCCGCGGATGCGCATCCAGGCCCCGCCGAACCTCATCGGCGACCAGTACGACCTGATGATCCGCGCGGGCATCGACGACTGGGGCGGCGTTTCGCCGCTGACCCCGGACCACGTCAACCCGGAACGCGCGTGGCCGCAGATCGACCTGCTGGCCCGGCAGACCGAGAAGGCCGGGTTCGCGCTGCGCGAGCGGCTGACCATCTACCCGGAGTACGTCAAGCGCGGCCAGCCGTGGCTCGACCCGCGCGTCACCCGGCACGTCGCGGCCCTGGTCGACGGCGAAACCGGGCTGGCCCGCGACGGCGCGAAGCCGGTCGGGATCCCGTGGCAGGAGCCGGACGGCGGCTGGCAGGAGTCGGGCCGCACCGACCTGCACACCGAGATCGACACCACCGGCCGCACCGAGGACCGGCGCGGCGACTTCGATTCGGTCTACGGCGACTGGAAGGAAATCGGCCGCAAGATCAAGACCGGTCCGCAGCGGTTCGACACCGACATCCGGGACGCGTTGCGCAGTGCGGAAAAGGACCCCGCCGGGCTGTCCGACGACGCCGCGCTCGCCCTGCTGCACGCCGACGGGCCGGAGCTGGACGCGCTCACGAAGCTGGCCGACGACCTGCGGCGCGAGGTGGTCGGGGACGACATCACCTTCGTGGTCACGCGGAACATCAACTTCACCAACGTCTGCTACACCGGCTGCCGGTTCTGCGCCTTTGCGCAGCGGAAGACCGACGCGGACGCGTACACGCTGTCGCTGGAGCAGGTCGGCGACCGGGTCGACGAGGCGTGGGCCGCGGGCGCGACCGAGATCTGCATGCAGGGCGGGATCCACCCGGACCTGCCGGGCACCGCGTACTTCGACCTCGCGGCCGAGGTGAAGCGGCGGCAGCCGGACATCCACCTGCACTCGTTCAGCCCGATGGAGGTCGTGAACGGCGCGTCGCGGACCAATCTGTCCATTCGCGACTTCCTGATCCGGGCGAAGGAGTCCGGAGTGGACTCGCTCCCGGGCACCGCGGCGGAAATCCTCGACGACGACGTCCGGTGGGTGCTCACCAAGGGCAAGCTGCCGACGGACGCGTGGATCGAGGTGGTCACCACCGCGCACGACATCGGGCTGCCGACCACGGCGACGATGATGTACGGCCACGTGGACAACCCGGGCCACTGGGTCGGCCACCTGAAGCTGCTGGCCAAACTGCAGCGCGAGGGCGTGGAACGCAACGGGCGGCGCGGGTTCAGCGAGTTCGTGCTGCTGCCGTTCATCCACCAGAGCTCGCCGATCTACCTGGCCGGGCTCGCCCGCGCGGGCACGACGCTGCGCGAGAACCGGGCGGTGCACGCGCTGTCCCGGCTGCTGTTGCACGGCACCTTCGACAACATCCAGAGCTCCTGGGTGAAGCTCGGCGAGGAGGGCAGCCGGGCGGTGCTGCAGGGCGGGGTCAACGACATCGGCGGCACGCTGATGGAGGAGACGATCAGCCGGATGGCGGGCGCGGCCAACGGGTCGTACAAGACGATCAGCGACATGCGCGCGATGGTCGAGCCGCTCGGCCGTCCGCTGCGGCAGCGGACCACGTCCTACGGCACGCCGAGCGCCGAGCGGATCGCCGCGGCGCAGGCGTCGGACGGCGTCGCGACGGCGGTGCGGAAGCCGTTGCTGCCGCTGCTCACGCCGTGATCACCCGGTGCGGTGCAGCCGCCACAGCGCGATAGCCAGCTGCAACCGCAACCGGCCCGCGGGATCGCGCACTGGCCAGCCGAGCAGCGCTTCGGCGTGGGCCAGGCGCTCCTGCAGGGTCGAATGGTGCACGACCAGCGTGTTCGCGGCGGCCCGCAGACTCGGAGCGCCCGCTACGGCGACCAGCGTGGGCAGTACCCACGGGGCCGCCGTGCGGGCGTTCTCCAAGGTTGTGACGTCCGCGACCGGTTCGCTGCGGGGTCCGACCGCGTCGGCGAGGACGGCCAGCCCGCCGAGTTCCGCGTAGTCCACAACGGACGGTCCGGGGTCGTCTTCGGTCGCGGTGAACCGGAAGGCGGTCCGGGCTTGCGCGCCAGACAGCGGTAAGTCGACCAGGTGCACGACGGCGCCCAGGCCGACCCTGGCGCGTTCCGGCGGAGTCCATTGTGGAGGGACGACCAGCGGGACCGCGTCGGTCACCACGGCGCGCGCGGTCGTGCCGAGGCCAAGGCGATGTGCGGCGCGGAGCCGGGTCCGCTCGTCGGCGGACGCGTCGAGCACCACTTCGACCGACGCCGGATCGACGACCCGGCCGCGCGTGCGGTCCAGCACCGCTCGCGCCGCCGCGGACGCGCGCTCCAGCACCATCGCGTCCACCGGACTCGCCGGACCAGGCCGTTCCAGCCACAGCGCGACCGGTCCGTCCGGACGCACCGGAGCCGACGGCCATTCCGGATCGGGCGGCTCGGCCGGCGGCACCACGCGCCCGTCCGGTTCGACGCGGACGCGCACCCGGCGTTCGTCGTCGGCCAGCCGCACGGGACAGCCGGACAGCACCGCCGCCCCGCGCACGATCGGCTCCAGCCCGGCGCGGCCCTCGACCAGCCGGTCGAAATACGCGATGACCTTGACCGTCTCGGCCGCGCCGGGATCGAGCGCGCTCAGACGCGTGACCAGCTCCCTCATCGGTCCATCATCGCTCGCCGGTTCAGCCGAGCAGCCGCCGCAGCCACGGCGTCCGCGCGGCGCGCGCCTGCTGCGAAAGCGCCGCCTGCGGGGCCGAGCCGTCGAAGCCGTGAAACGCGCCGGGCCAGACGTGCAGTTCCGCCTGCACCCCGGACAGCCACAGCCGGTTCGCGTAGGCGATGACCTCGTCGCGGAAGGTCTCGGTGCTGCCGACGTCGAGGAACGCCGGCGGGAGGCCGGACAGGTCTTCGGCGCGGGCGGGCGCGGCGTACGGCGACACGTCCGGGCCGCCGCGGGCGTCGCCGAGCAGCGCGGTCCAGCCGACGTTGTTCGCCGTGCGGTCCCAGCTGCCCATCTCCGCCATCTGGATCGCCGACGGGGAGTCGTTGCGGTCGTCGAGCATCGGGTACACGAGCAGCTGGCCGAGCAGTTCCGGACCGCCCTGGTCCCGGGCGAGCAGCGCCGTCGCGGCCGCGAGCCCGCCGCCCGCGCTCGCCCCGCCGATCACGACCCGGGAGGCGTCGAAGCCGTACTCGGCGGCGTGCTTGACCGTCCATTCCAGGCCGGCGTAGCAGTCCTCGACCGGGGCCGGATGCGGATGTTCGGGCGCGACCCGATAGTCGACGCAGACGAAGCCGAGGCCCAGTTCGGCCGCGTACTCCTTGAGGAAGTACAGGTCGCCGCCTTTGTGGCCGCCGATGATCATGCCGCCGCCGTGCAGCCAGTACAGCACCGGGACGTCGACCGCCCCGGCCGGCCGCGCGACGATCAGCGGGATCGGGCCGCGCGGGCCTTCGGCGTCCGTTTCGGACACTTCGAGGGCGCCGTCGGCGGTGATCTCGTCCAGCGGAATCTGCCGCTTCGCCGCGGCCGCGCGCACCGCCGGGATCGACTCGAGCGTCTTGATCGGCGGACGTTCGGCCGCGAGCACCTCGAGCGCCGCGGCGAGCTCGGGGTCGAACGGGAGCGGCGGGTAGGCGGTCATCGCGGGGGCCTCCAAGGGATCGGGTACCGGACCCATCCTTGCCGCCCGGGAGCCGGACCGGGCCAGCCGGACGGCGGGAATCTCCCGCCAGGCGGCGGGTCACCGGCTCAGGCTGATCGCGTTCTTCGCGCGCTCGACGGATTCCTCCGACGCGGGCCCGGCGGCGTTTTCCGTGGCCAGCGCCTGGTTCAGCTCGGCGAACGGGCGCATCCGGGTCTCGTAGTCCGCGATGCCGTCGGCCAGGACGTACGCGCCGACCAAGGCGAGGCTCGTGCCCTGTCCGGACAGCACGGACGCGCAGTACCCGGCGTCGCCGACCAGCGCGACGCGGCCGGTCGTCCAGCGGTCGAGGCGGATCTGCAGCATCGCGTCGAAGAAGAACGTCTCCGTGTCTTCCATGGCTTTGACCAGGTCCGGAACCGGACCGCCGACCTCGCTCAGGCGTTCCGCGACGAGCTTCTTCTGCTCCGCGACGTCCCGGATCTCGCGGTACTCCGGTTCGCCGAAGCCGAGCGTCACGCGGATCTCCTCGTTGCCCGGCACCGGGTAGACCGCGCCGCCGACGCCCTCGCCCTGGAACCAGATCTGCCAGTCTTCGAGGCCGACGGTGTTGGGCGCCGGGAAGATCGCCAGGTACTGGCCGAGGTAGCGGCGGAACTGGTCTTCCGGGCCGAACGCGAGCCGCCGGACCGCCGAATGCGCGCCGTCCGCGCCTACGATCAGGTCGAACGTGCGCGGTGCGGCCGCGGCGAACTCGACCCGGCCGGATCCGGCGTCGAGCGCGGTGATCTCGTCGCCGAAGCGGAACTCGACGTCGGCCGCGCCGTGCAGCAGCTCCACCAGGTCGTCGCGGAGGATCTCGATGTCCGCGCTGTCGAGCCGGCCGCTGCTGAAGGTGCGCTCCTCGGAACGGAACACCTCGTTGCCGGACGCGTCGAGCATCGACATCCCGCGCATCCGCGTCCGGGCGGCCCGGACCTGCTCCCCCAAGCCCATCCGCTCGACGACCTCCAGCGCGACCCCGCGGATGTCCACCGCCTGGCCTCCGCGGCGCAACCCGTCCGCGCGCTCCACGACCGTCACGTCGTAGCCACTGCGGCGCAGCCAGTAGGCCGACGCGCATCCAGCGATTCCCGCGCCGCAAACCAGTGCTTCCGGCATGTCCTCACCCCTCAGTACGGTGCAGCATTACCCGGACGAACCTGCCCTGACCTGGCTTCTGCCGCCAAAACTGACCTAGTACAGACGACCCGCTGACCTAGTACAGACAGGACCCCGATGCCGACCGAACCGCCGTACCTCCGCATCGCCGCCGCGCTGCGCGAAGAGATCTCGCAGTTGCCGCCGGGCGCGAAGGTGCCTTCGACGCGTCAGCTGGCTTCGGCGCATGGGGTCGCGAACGCCACCGCGGCCAAGGCGCTCGACGTGTTGCGCCGGGAAGGCGTGGTGCGTGCTGAACCGAGATCGGGCCATGTCGTCGCCGGTCAGCCCGCCGAGACTGGGTCGAAGCGTCCAGCGCTGACCCGGGATCTGTTGGTACGCACGGCAATCGCGATCGCCGACGCGGAAGGGGTCTCGGCACTCTCGATGCGCGGGCTCGCCGCGCGGTTGGGTGTTCCGGCGATGGCTCCGTACCGCTATCTGTCCGGAAAGGACGAACTGATTTTCCTGATGGCGGACAAGGTTTACGGCGAAACCGGTTACCCGGCGCGGGAACCGGAGGGGTGGCGGGCGCAGCTGGAGCTGACGGCGCGCACGCTGTGGTCAGTGCACCGGCGGCATCCGTGGCTGGCGCATCTGGTGCCGCTCACCCGGCCTTGGCCGCTGCCGAACCTGGCGGCGCACAACGAACGCGCGCTGGCCGCGTTGTCGGTGTTCGGGCTGAGCTCGGCTGACCTGTGCGATCTGAATGTGTTGTTCTACAACCACATTCAGGGCACGGCGATCAACCTGGAACGGGAGCGGCACGCGATGGGCGCGAGCGGGATCACCGAGGACCAGTGGATGGAGACGCAGGCGCGGGGATACGCGGCGTTGACCGGGTCGGGGCGGTATCCGGTGCTGGCGCGGATGGTGGCGGATCTCGCCGAGGGGTACGACCTCGACCTGGACCGGCTTTTCGAGGTCGGGCTGCAAGCGCTGCTGGACGGGCTGGCCGTCCGATATCCGGTTGGCGGGGCGGTCTCCGGGCGGCAGGATCAACCGGTGTGAACCGCATCCGCCTGGTCCCCGCGATCCGCAGCGGGTGGCCCGCCTGCTCGGCGAGGCTCCCGGCGACGCACCGGACGCCCGGGTGCTGCTGTACGTCTGCCCCCGACAACGAATTCTCCGGAAACCCGGTCACCTTCTCCGCGAGGCAGTTCCTCCGCGAACTGGCCGGCCGCTAGTCCCCGAGCCGCAGGATGTCGATCCCGCGGTTGCGGTCCGCCACGTACACGTACCCGTCGTGCCAGTACGGTGCCCACGAAGCCGCGTCCGCGGGGCGGAAGTACGCGATCTGCGTCGGGTTCGTCGGGTCGCTCACGTCCAGGAACCGGGTGCCCTGCGAGTAGAACGACTGGGCCAGCACGTGTCCGCGCAGGTCGAAGTAGTGCGCCGAGCAGTCCTCCGACACCGGGTCGCTGCCTTCCTGCCCGGCGACGCTCCAGGTGCCGACGCTGCGCATCCGGAACGGTTTCTCCGGCGTCGACCGCCAGCCCTCGCCCTGGTACGAGCCCTCCAGCGACGAGATCGTCAGCACGCCGTCGCCCGCGCAGCCGGGGAGGAAGCTTTCTTCGGTGGCGTACACGAGGTCGTGGCCGCGCCAGGCGCCGTCGGCCCAGGGGCCGACCGGGTGGAAGCTGTTGTGCAGGAACTTCGACGGCGCGGCGGTTTCCGACACTCCGCCGCCCGCGTACGGCACCGGCTTGAGCGCGCTCGCCCAGCGGTAGCGGTTCTGCACCGGGTCGCGGTGGAGGCCGGACGTCCAGTAGCCGCGCACCCCGCCCTTGCCCGACACCCACGCGACGCCCATCCGGTCCACCTGAACGTCGTGCACGTAGTCGGTTTTGCCGTCGTTGCGGGCGAGTTCGATCGGGTCCGGGTGCACCTTCGGCTCGCGCGGGTCGCGCACGTCGGTGACCCAGATCGGCCGGCCGCCCCAGTCCGCGGGCTGGTCGTCGGCCTTCGCCGGGCCGCCGGTCCAGAGGTAGCGGCAGTCGTCGACGCAGCTGGTGGTGTGGCCCGCGGGAACCTTGACGTAGCTGAGGATCTCCGGTTTCTCCGGACGCGCCACGTCGACCACGTAGATGCCGGACTCGCCGGTGTGCGTGTTGCCCTTGAACGCGCGCGGGTCGCGGGAGAGGAACACGAGCTTGCGTTTCGCGTCGACCTCGGTGTCCTCGGTTTCCCACAGCCCGGGCAGGCCCAGTTCGCCGATCGCGCGCGGCTTCGCCGGATCGCCGGTGAGGTCGTAGACCTTCAGGCCGAACTGGCCCGACACGACCATCACGTCCCGCTTGCCGTAGCTGAGGAAATTCGCCGAAATGGCTCCTTGCGCGTCGGGCACGTTGCCGATCGGCTGTACGCCCTTGATCGCGCCCGGGTCGCCCAGGGAGTGCTTCGCCTCGGTGACCGGCTTGTCGTCCTCGCAGGCCGCGGCGGGCAATCCGGTGGCGACGAGAGTCGCGGCCGCGGCCGCCAGCGCCATTCCGGAACGAATCCACCGACGGCGCACGCGAAACCTCCCCGGAGATCCCAGTGTGACTGAAGTACTTTAAGCCGGTCCCTAACCGGGCACAACCGCCTTTCGTTGCTTCCCACCTGGTAGTAAGACATCATGCGATCGCGTCCGCTGGTCCCGCTCACGCTCGCCGCCGCAGTGCTCGCGGCCGGTCTCGCCGGCTGTTCGTCGTCGGCCGGACCCGCTCGGCCCGGGGTGCTGTCGGTCGGTCTCGGCGAACCCGGCACGCTGCTGCCCGCCGACGTCACCGATCCGTCCGGGCGGATGGTCACCGGCGCGTTGTGGACTCCGCTCGCCGATTACGATCCAGCCAGCGGGAAAGTCACCCCGCGCGCGGCCGAATCGCTCAGCAGCACCGACCAGGCGACCTGGACCGTCCGGTTGCGTCCCGGGCAGTTCCACGACGGCACGCCGGTCACCGCGCAGTCCTATGTGGACACGTGGAAGGCGATCGCCGGCCATCACTGGGCCAGCACCCCGGTGCTGACGAAATCGCTGCGGGCCAAGGACATCACCGCGGTCGGCGCGAACCAGCTGCGGATCGTGCTCGACCGGCCCTCCAACCAGGTGCCGGCCTGGCTGTCCGCGCCCGGGCTCGTGCCGCTGCCCGCGTCGGTGCTGAAATCCCGCGACTGGAACGGGTTCGCCCGGCATCCGATCGGCAACGGCCCGCTGCGGCTGGAGGGCGACTGGCAGCCCGGGTCCGGCGGCAAGCTCGTCCGGGTCGCGGCGGATCCGGGGCGGGCCAAGGAAATCGAGCTGCGCGTCGGCGATCCGGCGCAGCAGTACGACGACGTCAAGGAGGGCAAGCTCGACGTCGCGACGGCCGTCCCGGGCGACCGGCACGAGGCGATGCACGCCGATTTCGCCGGCCGGCACGCGATGTGGGCGCTCCCCCGCGCCGGCTACCTGGTGTTTTTCGCCGAGGCAACCCGATTCGCGGACCCGGCCGTGCGGCATGCGTTCGCGCTCGGCACCGACCGTGCCGCGCTGGAATCCGGGCCGCTCGCGCATCAAGCGGACGCGGCCAAGGGGTTGCTGCCGCCGGTGGTCGCGCCCGGCGAACGGTCCGGCACCTGCCGTCCGTGCACTTTCGACAGCGCGGCCGCCAGATCCCTGCTGAACCAGGCAGGATTCACCGGCGACGCCTCGGTGTACTACGAGAGCTTCGACGGTACTTGGCCGCAGGCATTGGCCGAGGGGTTGTCGAAGAGCCTCGGAATCCCGGTCACCGCACAGCGCAAGGCGACCGGAGGCAAGCCGACCGGGCCGTATGCGCTGGAGGTCAAGGCCGTCTCGCCGAGCCCGGCCGACCTGCTCCACACGCTCGCCGATGCCGCCGGTTACCTCGACGCCGGATTCGCCGCCGACCTCGCGTCCGCCGAAACCACCGCGTCGCCGGAAGAAGCCGCCCAGCTGTTCCGGGTCGCGGAGAACGAGGCCCTGCGGGATCTTCCGGCGATTCCACTGTGGACCGGACACGGGCACGCCGTCTGGTCCGCCCGGGTTCACGACGCGGTGCCGACGCCGTTCGCCGGAATCGACCTAGCCCGGCTGCGCGACTAGACCCGCGCGTGCCGGGTCAGCACCTCGGCGAACGCCGCCGTCAACGGGTCCGGTTCGCTGCGGCCGTAAGCGACCAGCTCGCGGCGGATCGGCTTGCCGGGCCGCAAAACCCGGCCGCTGAACTCCGCGGGCAGCACGTTCGCCGGAACCAGCGCGGGCCCCAATCCGGCCGCGGCGAGCAGCGGGGCGGCCGCGGTCTGTTCGGTGCGTACCGCGGGCCTCGGCCGGAAGCCCGCTTCCGCACAGGCCGCGTCGAGAAGCTCCGCCAACCCGTGGCCCGGCGCGTAATGCACCCACGCGCAGCCGGCAAGCTCGGCCAGCTCGACCGTACCGTCCGAAGTGGACTCCGTCGCGCCGTCCGCCGGGAGCACGACGACGAACTCTTCCGTGCCCAGCGAGCGCACCGGGCCAGTCCACCCGGCCGGACGCGGACCGATCGCGAGGTCCGCTTCTCCGGCGAGCATCGCGTCGCGCAGTTCGTCGGCGTGGCGGTACTCGAAAAGCCGCACGTCGACGTCCGGCCGCTCGCGCCGCCATACCCGGAGCGCGGGCGGCAGCACGCCGAGGCTCACCGAGTAGACCGTCGCGACCAGCAGCTCTCCGGCGACCTGACCGGACGCCTGCCGGGCCGCGCACCGGGCCCGTTCGGCGTCGGCGAGCGCGGCGCGGGCGTGCGGCAGCATCGCGCGGCCCATCGGCGTGAGCCGGACCGAACGCGGCAGCCGTTCCAGCAACGGCCCGCCGACGCTGTGCTCCAGCGCCCGCATCTGATGCGACAGCGCGGGCTGCGTCACGTGCAACTGCTCGGCGGCCCGGGTGAACGAGCCGGTGTCGACCACGGTCACCAGGTATTCGAGCTGCCGCAGACTTGCCATAAACCCAGCTTATCGAAGCGGTGAGAAGTAAGCCTTGGACTCATCGCCCACGCGTGGTCAGGATCGAAGACATGAGCAGCACACGCGTGGCCCTCGTGGCCGGGGCCAACGGGATCATCGGCCGGAAACTCGTCTCTCACCTGCGGACTCTCGACGGCTGGGAGGTGCTCGGGCTGTCCCGGCGCGGCGGGCCGGGCAGCCTCGCCGTCGACTTGCTCGACCCGGACGGCACCCGGGCGGCGCTGGCCGGCGTCGGCGCGACGCACCTGTTCTACGCGGCCTACCAGGACCGGCCGACGTGGGCGGAACTCGTGCCGCCGAACGTGGCGATGCTGGAGAACCTGGTGAACGGCCTCGACGAAGGCCCGCTGGAGCACGTCAGCCTGATGCAGGGCTACAAGGTCTACGGCGCGCATCTCGGCCCGTTCAAAACGCCCGCCCGCGAAGCTGACGCCGGACAGCACATGCCGCCGGAGTTCAACGTGGACCAGCAGAAGTTCCTGGAACGCCGGGCCGCCGCCGGGGGCTGGTCGTGGTCGGCGATCCGGCCGTCCGTGGTCGGCGGGACGACGCTCGGCAACCCGATGAACCTCGCGCTCGTGATCGCGGTGTACGCCTCGATCTCCAAGGAACTCGGCCTGCCGCTGCGGTTTCCGGGCAAGCCCGGCGCGTACGACAGCCTGTTGGAGATGACGGACGCGCAGTTGCTCGCCGAAGGCACGGTGTGGGCCGCGACGTCTAGTCGCAACGAAGCGTTCAACATCGCCAACGGTGACCTCTTCCGCTGGCGAGAGCTGTGGCCGAAGCTAGCCGCGTACTTCGACCTTGAAGTCGCTCCGCCGCTACAGCTGCCGCTGAGCACAGTGATGGCCGACAAGGAACCACTGTGGAACGAGATGGCGGCGAAGCACGGCCTCACCGCTTCGTACGCCGACGTCTCTTCGTGGGCCTTCGGCGACTTCGTGTTCTCGTGGGACTACGACATGTTCGCGGACACGTCGAAGTCGCGCCGTGCCGGTTTTCACTCCTATGTGGACACTGAGCAGATGTTCTACCGGCTGTTCGACGAGTTCCGCCGGGACAAGGTCATCCCCGGCCGATGAACGGCATCGTGGTGGCGGTGAGGGTGAGGAACTGGACGTTGGCGTCCAGCGGCAACCCCGCCATGTAGAGCACCGCGTCGGCGACGTGGCCCGCGTCGAAGGTCGGTTCGGCCAGGAGCCGTCCGTCGGCCTGCGGGATGCCCGCGGCCATCCGCTCGGTCATCTCGGTGGCCGCGTTGCCGATGTCGATCTGTCCGCACGCGACGTTCCAGGCGCGGCCGTCGAGCGAGATCGACCGGGTGAGGCCGGTGACGGCGTGCTTGGTGGCGGTGTAGGCGACGCTCGCCGGGCGGGGCGCGTGCGCGGAAATCGAGCCGTTGTTGATGATCCGGCCGCCACGGGGGTCCTGGTCGCGCATCAGCCGCACGGCCTGCTGCGCGCACAGGAACATGCCGGTGAGGTTCGTGTCGACGGTGCGCCGCCAGTCCTCGACGGACAGCTCCGCGACAGTGCCGCCGAGCGACACCCCGGCGTTGTTCACCAGCAGATCCAACCGGCCCCACTCGTCTCGCACGGCCGAGAACAGCGCCTCCACCGATGCCGGATCGGCGACGTCGGTGGGCACGACCAGCGCGTTCGCGTCCGAACCGGCCGTCTCGCGCAAGGCGTCCTCGCGCCGTCCGGCGAGCGCGACTCGGTAACCGGCGCCGAGCAGCGCCCCGGCGATCCGGCGGCCCAGCCCGGAACCGGCCCCGGTGACCACCGCAGTCTTCTCCGCCATGTCGGCCTCCTCAAAGTCCGTTCGCCCGCACGGTGCCATATCGCGGCACACTGGGTTCATGGGACCACGTGACACGGTGCTCGCCGGATTCGCCAAGCAGCTGGGCCATCCGCGGGGCCGGGCCGGGCAAGCCGTCGTCCGGCTGCTCAACAACGTCAACCGCGGGCCGGTCACCGGAGCGGTCGAGGCGCTGGAGACCCGTCGCGGCGAAACCGCGCTGGACCTGGGTTTCGGCGGCGGCCTCGGGCTCGACCTGCTGCTGCGGGCCACCGAGGGCGGCACCGTGCACGGCGCGGAAATCTCCGAAACGGCGCTCGCCCGCGCGCGCCGGAAGTTCCCGAAGAACCTCGCCGCCGGACGGCTGGTCCTGCACCACGCCGGAATGGCCGATCTTCCGCTGGAAGACGGGACGGTCGACGCGGCGCTGACCGTCAACACGGTCTACTTCGTTCCCGACCTGGCACCCGCGTTCGCCGAGGTCGCGCGGGCGCTCTCCGGCGGCGGCCGGTTCGTCGTCGGCATCGGGGACCCGGCGATGATGCGCGACCTGCCGTTCACCGGCCACGGCTTCCGGCTGCGCCCGCCGGAAGAGATCGAAAACGCGCTCGCCGGCGCGGGGCTGGATCTTCGCCGCCACGACCGGCTCGGCGACGGGCCGCGCGCGTTCCACCTGCTGGTCGCCGGACGCTGAAAAGGGCGGGTTCCCCGGCCGGGAACCCGCCCCTTCCCGCTGCCGCTACTTCTTCGGCACGCCCAGCGCGGACAGCGCCGGACCCGCCATGATCACGCCCTTGCCGGTCACCGCGTCGAACCCGGGCGCGCCGAGGTCGATCGCACTCGACACCAGCGCGGTGCGGACCTCCGCCGGGGTCGCGGACGGCTTGCCGGACAGCAGCAAGGCCGCGATCGCCGCCGCGTGCGGGGCCGCCGCCGAGGTGCCGAAGAACGGCTGGAAGCCGGTGACCGAGGTGGCCACGCCGTCCGCGGCGGTGATGTCCGGCTTCGCGCGGGTCGCGCCGCCGGTCGAGGACACGTTGCCGGGGGTCAGCTCGGTGCCGTCGGCGTTGTAGAAGAGGTGCCGCTGGCCGTCGGAGGTGAAGCGCTCCCACTTGCTGGCCGAGGTGAACAGGCCCGGGTACGGACCGGCCGGGTTGGCCGGGTCGCCGGTCTCGAGCGGACGGCCGAACGCGGTCGCCGCCGGGGCCGCGGCCACCGAGAACGCCGCCGCGGCCGCGGAGTGGCCCGAAGTCACGCCCGCGGTGCTGAAGCCCTTGAGCGAACCGGAGGCGACGAACCGGCCGCGGATCACGTTGAGCGCGAAGAACCGGTCCGCGCCGCTGTACTTGACCACCGCGAGGCGGTATCCCGAGCCCGAGGTCGGCACGGTCAGGCTCTCGTACGGGTTCTGGGAACCGTCCTGCGCGTTCGCGCTGGAGGCGACGACGCTGCCGGAAGCGTTGAGCAGGAACAGGTCGTAGTCGTTGGCCGAACGGCCCCACGGGTCCGACCAGAACAGCGTCACCGGACGGCCGAGCGAGCCCGGCGACAGCGGGTCGGTGGTCTGCACGCCGCTGCCCGGGTCGAAGTCGTGCGGGGTGCCGGTGACGCCCGGCAGCCTGGTGCCGGACGAGCGGAAGTCGCCCTCGTAGTAGCCGCTGGTGCCGTCGGTGAGGTTGCCGGAGTTGCCCGCGGAGGAGAAGTACAGCGCGCCGGCCGCGGTCACGTCGTTGACCGCCTGCGCGACCTGCGTGTCCTGGAACGGCGACTCGTCGAAGTACGCGACGTCGTCGACGATGACCGTGCACTTGCCGGTGGTGCGCAGCGCGCGGATGTTGTCCGCGAAGCTCGATTCGCTGGTGAACGCGGTCGCGAAGCCGAGCGCCGCGCCCGGGGCGAGGTCGTGCACGATCTCCAGCATCGCGGTGCCCTCGTCGCCGCTGCCCGCCTGGCCGGGCAACACGTCGACCGCGGGCAGTTCGCCTGCGTCCTGCGACTTTTTCAGCGAGTTGACGCCGTCGGAAAGCACGCAGACCTTCACGCCGGCGCCGTTCACGCCGTACTGCGTGCGAGCGGTGTCCGCGCCGTGGGTCTTGTCCCCTTCCGACACCTGCACGGCGGCGACGGCCTGCTTGGCCAGCTGCCGGCGCTGCGCGTCCGGCTCGTTCCAGGTCATCGCCTGCGTCGCGGGCTGGACCTGCCGGACGTCGCCGCGCGCCGCGATCTTGTCGACCGCGTTGAGCGGCAGCTGGGCGCGGACCGAGCCGTTGGCCGAAGTGGACTGAACGGTGCCGCCCGCGGCACGCACGGCCTGCGCGATCGCCGAGCCCGCCGTTCCGGCGATGTCCACCGACACCGTGCCGGCCTGGGTGACCGGGAGGCCGGTGCGGTAATCCGGAAGCTGCGCGGCGAGCCCGCGGTCGGCGCGAAGGCGCTTCTCCACGACGAGCTGGCTGGACTGCTTCTTCTCGGCCGGGCTGAGGGTCTTCTTGATCGCCTGCAGCGCGCTGATCCCGGCCCCGGCGCGCGCGTTCGCCACGTCCGCGGCGGACGGCTGCGCGACGGCGACCCCGCTCCCGGCGAGCACCACCCCGACCGCGAGGGGCACCGAATACGCGGTCACCCGGCTCGTTCTTTTCATGACAACTCCTGTCCTCGCCCCCGACCACCGACTGTGGTGACGTGAATCTAAATAGCGACCGCGGCCAAGACCACCGACCAAAGTGGTATCTGTCCGAATGGCCCACCTGGTGAGACTTCGCCGGGCACTTTCCGAGCCGGAAGCGGAGCTGGCACTCTGCTCGGGTGGCGAACCTGGGGAGGGACTTCGCCCGGCTGTGGGCCGCGTACGCGATCAGCACGGCGGGCAGCACGGTCGGCGCGGGCGCGCTCGGGCTCGTCGCGGTGCTCGTGCTCGACGCTCCCGCGTGGCAGGTCTCCCTGATCACCGCCATCTCAGCGGCCGCCAGCGCGGTCCTCGCCTTTCCGCTCGGACCTCGCGTCGAGTTCGCCCGGAAGCGACCCGCGATGATCACCGGCGACCTGGTCCGCTGCGTCGCGCTGGCCAGCGTGCCGGTGGCGGCCGCGCTGCACGTGCTGACCATGCCGCAGCTCTACGCCGTCGACATCGTCGTCGCCACCGCGGCGGTCCTCTTCTCCGCGGCCAGCGGCGCGCATCTGAAAGCCCTTGTCGCGCCGGAGGAACGGCCTGTCGCGTTGAGCCGTTTCGAAAGCACCGACTGGGTATGCTGGTCGGCTGGGCCGCCGCTGGGCGGGGTGTTGATCAGCGGGCTCGGCGCGACCGCGACGATGCTCATCGACGCTTTCTCGTTTCTGTTGTCCGCGCTCGGAATCCGCCGCTTGCGTACGCCGGAGCCGCCGCCCGCGGTTGCTTCGGACGATTCGCGACGAGGCTTCACCGACGGATGGCGTTTCCTCCTGCGCAGTCGTGAACTTCGGCCGCTGTTCTTCAACTCGGTCTTGTTCAGCGGCGCGGTCCTCTGGGTTACGCCGCTGCAAACCGTGCTGATGCTGCGGGATCTCGGGTTCGCGCCGTGGGAATACGGCCTCGTGCTGGGCGTTCCCTGCCTCGGCGGGCTCCTCGGCGCACGTCTCGCCCCGACGCTCAGTTCTCGGTACGGCGCGCGAAAGTGTTGCGGTGGACCAGTTTCGGACGCACTCCGTGGCTGCTCGCGCTGCCGTTCGCCATCCCCGGCACCGCCGGGGTCGCCTTGCTGATCGCCGCGAACTTCGGGCTGTTGCTGGTGGCGGGCATCTTCAACCCGACCTACTCGGCGTACCGGCTGTCGCTGATCGACGACAGCGTTCTGACGCGGACGCTCACCGCCTGGTCGACCGGAACCCGTACCGCCAAACCGGTTTTCATCACCCTCGGCGGGATCGCCGCCGGAGTGCTTGGCGTGCGGTTTTCCCTGGGGATCGGCGCCGTGCTCTGCCTGCTCAGCGCGGCCGCGTTGCCCGCCCGCCGGGTCGCGTGATCAGTTTTTGTCGGTGGTGCCGGTTACCGTGGCTGGCATGTTCAAGATCGACCGCGCGGCCGCTGCCGACGCCGCCGCGCTCACCGACCTCATGCACGCCTCGTCGGCCTACCAAGGCCGGTACGCCTCGATCCTGGAGGGATACGCCGTCACGCCGGATTACCTGCGCCAGCACCAGGTCCTGGTCGCCCGCGGCCCCTCGGGACCAGCCGGATTCGCCGCGCTCACCGGCACCGAGCTGGATCTGCTGTTCGTCGCCGACGAAGCCCAGGGCACCGGATTGGGCGCCCGGCTGGTCCGGCAAATCCTCGAGGTGGCAAGGGAAAACGGGCTGACCGAGGTACGCGTGGTGTCGCATCCGCTCGCGGCGAAGTTCTACGAACGCATGGGCGCGCGGCAGGTCGGGACCGTTCCGCCGAAACCGCCGAGGATCTCGTGGTCCCGGCCGGAGCTGGTGTTCTCGTTGCCCGGAAACGACAGCGCCCTGGCCCGCGAAACCACCGCGGGCCAGGGCGACCGTCGAAGAATCAGAAGTTGATCATATGTCCGGCCAGTCCGTGCACCGCTTCCTTCACCGCTTCGCCCAGTGTCGGGTGGGCATGCACGTTGCGCGAAATCTCGTGCACCGTAAGGTCCCACTGCTGCGCCAGCGTCAGCTCCGGCAGCAGCTCCGTGACGTCCGGGCCGATGAGGTGCGCGCCGAGCAGTTCGCCGTACTTCGCGTCGCTCAGCACCTTCACGAAGCCCGCCGCGTCGCCGAGGCCGTGCGCCTTGCCGTTGGCCGTGAACGGGAACTTCGACACCTGAACGTCAAAGCCCTTTTCGCGCGCCTGTTCCTCGGTCCAGCCGAAGCTCGCGATCTGCGGCTGGCAGTAGGTCGCGCGCGGGATCATCACGAAGTCCAGTTCCATGGTCTCCGCGCCGGCGATCGTCTCCGCCGCCACGATGCCCATCGACTCCGACGCGTGCGCCAGCATCAGCTTCGCCGTCACGTCGCCGATCGCGAAGAGGTGCGGCACGTTCGTCCGGCCGCGGCCGTCGATCGCGATCGCGCCGCGCTCGGTCAGCTCCACGCCGGTGTTCTCCAGGCCGTAGCCCTCGACGTTCGGCCGGAACCCGATGGCCTGCAACACCTTGTCGGCCTCGAGCACCTGCTGCTCGCCGTTCTTCGACACGGTCACCGCCACCTTGGCTCCCGAGTCGTCGATCGCCTCGACCTTGGTGCCCAGCAGCACCTTGATCCCCAGCTTGCGGTAGCGCTTGGCCAGCTCGGCCGACACCTCGGCGTCCTCGAGCGGCACCATCCGGTCGAGGAACTCGACGATCGTCACGTCGACGCCGTAGTTGCGCAGCACGTACGCGAACTCGACGCCGATCGCGCCGGCCCCGGCGATCACGATGCTGCCCGGCAGCTCGCTTTCCAGGATCTGCTTTTCGTAGGTGACCACGCGCTCGCTGCGCTGCGTGCCCGGCAGCAGCCGAGCGGTCGCGCCGGTGGCGATGATGCCGTAGGTGAAAGTGATGCGCTCGCCGTTCACCTCGAGGGTGTTGGCGTCCACGAAGGTGCCGCGCCCGTTGTACTCGGTGATCTTGTTCTTCTTCATCAGGAAGTGCACGCCCTTGACGCGCCCGTCCGCGACCTTGCGGCTGCGCTCGTACGCCGCGGCGTAGTCGAAGCGGATCTCCCCGTCGGAGGAGATGCCGTAGGTCTTGGCCTCTTCCTTCACCGTGTGCGCCAGCTCGGCGTTGCGCAGCAGCGCCTTCGAAGGGATGCAGCCGACGTTGAGGCACACCCCGCCCCAGTACTTCTCTTCCACGACCGCCACGCTCAGGCCCAGCTGCGAAGCCCGGATCGCCGCGACGTACCCACCGACTCCGGCCCCGAGGACCACCACGTCATAGTCTGCGCTCATACCGTTGAAACTACCTCCCGCACCCGAGCGGGGCGGCGTGACGGCGCCCGCTTCCGGCCCCGGCGCGTCCTCGGTCGGCTGATCCCGGAAAAACCCGCCAGAACCGTGCGGCACCCGCGCACCGAGCCTCATTCCGGCGCGGCCGGATCGTCCACAGTGGTGCCTTCGCCCGCCGGTGCCGCGAAGTCCGCCGGTCAGGCTGGCGGACGCTCGCCCCGGATCCCGGCCAGCAGCTCCGCCACCGCGGCCATGATCCGCGCGGTCGCCTCCCCCAGCACATCCCTCGTCAGCCCCCGCCCACTGGCCCGGCGCCACCCAGGACGGCCGACCCCGACAAACCCGCCAGAACCACACCCAGCCCGCACCGAGACCGCTCCGAGCGCAGCCGGGTCATCCACAACTTCGCCCTCCCGCACCGCGGAAGCCACCGATCAAACCGGCGGACGCTCGCCCCGAATCCCAGCCAGCAGCTCCGCCACCGCGGCCATGATCCGCGCGGTCGCCTCCTCCAGCACGTCCCTCGTCAGCCCCCGCCCACTGGCCCAGCACCACCCCGGACGGCCGACCCCGACAAAACCCGCCAGAACACACCACACCCAGCCCGCGCCGAGAGCAGCCGGCTCGTCCACAGCTTCACCCTCCCGCACCGCAGAAGCCACCGATCAAACCGGCGGACGCTCGCCCCGAATCCCGGCCAGCAACTCCGTCACCGCAGCCATGATCCGCGCGGTCGCCTCCTCCAGCACGTCCCTCGTCAGCTCCCGCCCGCGCAGGTCGGCGAGGTCCACCGGCTCTCCGGCGACGAACTCGATCTTCCGCCGCGGCAGCACGCGCGGGAACCAGGAACCGGCGGGCAGCAGTTCGTGCGTGCCCCAGTTCGCGACCGGGATCACCGGCACGCCGGTCTCCAGCGCGATGCGCGCCGCGCCGGTCTTGCCCTTGCCAGGCCAGCCGTCCGGGTCCGCGGAAAGCCCGGCCTCCGGGAAGATCGCCACGCATTCGCCCGCCCGCACCGCGGCGACGGCGTCGCGGTACGCGCCGGCGGCGGTCGGCGCGCCGCGGTGGACCGGGATGTGCTTGCCCGAGCGCATCACCGATTTGATCACCGGCGCGTTCCACAGGCTGGCTTTGGCCAGGTACCGCGGCACCCGGCCGGAGCCAAGGCAGAAAGCGGTGAGCGTCGTCGGGTCGGCGTTCGACAGGTGGTTGGAAGCCACCACGACCCCGCCCGATTCCGGGATGTTCCGCGCGCCGCGCACGCGGAAGCGGCTCGTGAGGGCGAGCAGCTGCCACACGACTTCGATCGCGAAGTGGTACCAGGCGCCCCGGCCGGACCGGGCGAAGCTCCTGCCGTACCTCTGCATGCCGCGGAAGCCGAGCAGCTCCCCTTCGAGCGGGGTCCAGTGGTCCCGGGTCCGGGTGCGCAGCGCCATGAGCGTCATTCGTAGCGGAAGACGCTCCGGTTCGGCGCCGCGCGGACCCCGGACGCGGCGGGAATCACACCCGCTCGAGCACCACCACGGGGATCTCGCGGTCGGTCTTCTTCTGGTAGTCGTTGTAGGCGGGCCACACCGCGGCGAGCTTGTCCCACAGCCGGGCGCGCTCCTCGCCGGTCGCGGTCCGGGCGCGCGCGGTGAACTTGTCCGCCCGCACCTGCACGCGGACCTCGGGGTTCTCCTGCAGGTTCAGGTACCAGCCGGGGTGGTTCGGCGCGCCGCCCTTCGAGGCGACGATCACCGGGTTGCCGTTGTCCTCCTGGTAGATCAGGGCGAACTTGCGGTCCTGCCCGGTCTTGCGGCCCTTCGTGGTGAGAACCAGCGTCGGCACGCCGTCCTGCCAGTCGTGCCCGACCTCCCCGTCGGTCTCCTCGTAGCGGCGAACGTGCTCGTCACCGAACAGCATGCGGATTTCCTTTCGTTCGACTTCCGCGCTCGGCAGCCCGGACCGGCCCTCCTCCCACCCTGCCGCGAACCGGTCGGTCGCGCTGATCAGCTCGTGCAGCGTGCCCGGCTCGTCGAAGGCGTGCCCGGCGTCGCCGATCATCTTCAGCTCGGCGCCCGGCAGCACCTGCGCGAGTTCCCAGGCGGTGGTGGCGGGAGTGACCACGTCGTACCTGCCCTGGACCAGAACGCACGGGATGCCCGACAGCTTCCCGGCCCCGCGGATCAGCTGGTCCGGGGCGAGCCAGCCGCCGTGGCGGAAGTAGTGGTTCTCGATCCGCGCGATCGCGAGCGCGAACTCCGGCTCGGCGAACGCGGCCACCACCTCTTCCTGCGGGGTGAACTTGACCGTCTCGCCTTCCCACCGGCTCCAGGCCAGCGCGGCCGGCCCGTGCACGTTCGGGTCCGGGTGATTCAGCAGTTCGTGGTACACCTCCAGCAGGTCGCCGCCGCGGCGCGCGTACGGCACCGGCGCGAGGAACCGCGACCACGCCTCCGGGAACAGGCATGCCGCGCCGCCGCCGAAAAGCCACTGCACTTCTTTGACCCGCAGCGTCGCGACGCCGCGCAGGATCAGCTCGGTCACCCGCTCCGGATGGGTCTCGGCGTAGGCGAGCGCGAGCACGCTGCCCCACGAGCCGCCGAACAGCTGCCAGCGGTCGATGCCGCGGTCCTCGCGCAGCTGCTCCATGTCGGAAACGAGGTGCCAGGTCGTGTTCACCGACAGGTCGACGTCCGGCTCGCTGCAGTGCGGCGTGCTCCGGCCGCAGCCGCGCTGGTCGAACAGCACGATCCGGTAGCGCTCCGGGTCGAACAGCCGCCGGTGCCGCGGGGACGCGCCGCCGCCGGGCCCGCCGTGCAGGAACGCGACCGGTTTGCCCTCGGGATTGCCGCATTCCTCCCAGTACAGCGTGTTGCCGTCGCCGACCGGCAGCATCCCGTGGTCGTACGGATCGAGTTCCGGGTACAGACCGAGCATGCAGCCACTATGCCCGACCTCGGCCTCGTCCCGCTGGGGGTCCACTGTGGACGCGCGGACGCGGCCGCGCGGCTCCGGTTAGGCTTCCCTCATGGCGAAGGTACTGGTGGTGGAGGACGACGCGGCGATCGGCAGCGTCCTCGACTCCGCGCTGCGCGGACACGGCCACACAGTGCAATGGTGCCGGGACGGCCGGAGCGCGCTGCGCGAGACCTCGGCCGACCTGGTCCTGCTGGACCTGGGCCTCCCGGACGTCGACGGCGTCGAGGTGTGCCGGCGGCTGCGCGCGGCGCTGCCGGGCGCGGTGCTGGTGATCCTCACCGCGCGGGCGGACGAGATGGACGTCGTGGTCGGGCTGGAGGCCGGGGCCGACGACTACCTCACCAAGCCCATCCGGCTGGCCGAACTGCTCGCCCGGGTGCGCGCGCACCTCCGCCGCGGCGCGCCCGCCGCGCCGTCGACGCCGGTCGTGCGGATCGGCGCGCTGGAGGTCGACATCGCGAGCAGGCGGGTCAGCCTCGGCGGCCGGGAGGTCGCGCTGCGCGCGCGGGAGTTCGACCTGCTCGCGCGGCTGGCCGTCCAGCCCGGGCAGGCGGTGAGCCGGGACACGCTGATGTCCGACGTGTGGGATGCGCACTGGCACGGCTCCACCAAAACGCTCGACGTGCACATCGCCGCGCTGCGCCGCAAGCTCGCCTCGGCCGCCGAGTCGCCGTACGAGGTGCCGAGGATCGCCACCCTCCGCGGGCACGGATACCGGTTGGAAGGGGACTGACCGGGGTGCGCCGCCGGATCGTGACGCTCACCGTCCTCGCGGCGGTCCTGGCCACGAGCCTGTTCGGGCTGCCGCTCGCCGTCGGGGCGCTGTGGTACTTCCGCACGCACACCACGTCCGCGCTGGAACGCGCCGCCGACGGCGCGGCCGTCGTGGTGTCCGACGCGCTCGCCGCGGGCCAGCCCTTCCAGGTCCCGGACAACGAGGACGGCGCCGAGGTCGGCGTCTACGACCCGAACGGCCACCTTCTCGCCGGGGAAGGCCCGCGGACCGCGGACGACGTCGTGCGCGGAGTCGCCGTGACCCGCAGCGACATGCTGAACCAGAAGGTCGGCGACGAGGACGTGCTGGCCGTCCCGGTGCTGACCGGGGCGCGCCTCACCGGCATCGTGCGCGCGGCGCTTCCCCGGTCGGCGCTGACCCGCGACGTCGGCATCACCTGGCTGGTGATGGCCGGCTGCGCGATCGGCGCGGTGCTCGGAAGCTGGCTGGTGGCGCGGCGGATCGCCGCGCGCCTGACGCGCCCGCTGGAAGACCTGGCCTGCGCCGCGGCAAGGCTGGGCGAAGGCGATTTCTCCGCCCGGTCGCGACGCTCGGCGATCCCGGAAATCGACCGCGTCGGCGCGGCACTGGACGTCACCGCGACCCGGATCGGCGAAACCCTGGAACGGGAACGCGCCTTCTCCGCCGAGGCCTCGCACCAGCTCCGCACTCCCCTGGCCGGGCTGCGCCTGCAACTGGAATCCGCGCTGGAGACCCCCGGCCGCGACCCGTATGCGGCCATCCGCGCCGGAATCACCGCGGCCGACCGCTTGGAAAGGACCGTCGAAGACCTGCTCGCGCTGTCCCGGGAACGCCGCGCCCCGCGCGACGAACTGGACCTGCCCGCCCTCCTGACGGAACTGAACGACGTCCCGCTGCCCGACCGCCGCGAACTGCGCCTGGAAATCATCGACCCGCCGCCCGTGCGCGCATCAGCCCCCGCGGTCCGGCAAGTGCTCGCGGTGCTGCTGGACAACGCGGTGAACCACGGCGAAGGCACCATCACCATCCGAGCCCGAGACGCCGGCGGCGCGCTAGCCGTGGACGTCGTGGACGAAGGCCCGGACCTCGGCGAACGCGACCCGTTCTCCGACCACACCCCCGGCGGACACGGCATCGGCCTCCGCCTGGCAAGAAGCCTGGCCGAAGCCGAGGGCGGCCGATTGCGCCTCTCGCGCCCCGATCCGCCGACGTTCACGCTGCTGCTCCCGGAAGCACCCGCCTCCTGATCGCGGCGGGCGGTGTTTTCGGGGGCCCAGCCGACTTCGGCGTTCTGGGGCGGGGCTCCGCTCAGCCACTGAACCCGCGGCATCCACGCCCGATCGACCAATCCCGGCGCCCGGCCGCCGCCGTGCTGCTCCGCTCTCGCGACTCACCGCCCAGCCCGGCAACCTCCACCGCGCCGCCCCAGCCCACCGCCCGGCAACCAGCCCCCGGCAGACACCACCTGCCCCTCGCTGCCCCGCTCTCCCGGCTCGCCGCCCAGCCCGGCCACCTCCACCGCGCCGCCTCAGCTCACCGCCCGGTATCCAGCCCCTGGCAGACGCTCCTGCCCCTCGCTGCCCCGCTTTCCCGGCTCACCGGCTAGCACCGAGCCCCCTCCGGCAAGCTCCGCTCGCTGCCCAGGCACCCAGCTCTGCCAGGCCCCCAGCCACGCCCGCTAGCCGTCGGGCAACAAACTGCTCCCCAGCGACTCCCGCCCACTCCGCTTCCCGGCATCCGGCGGTTCCGCTCGTGCCACAGCCATGGCGGCTGCTCGCACGGCTCCCTGCCCTCCGCCGCCAGCCCCGATCGGGAAGCCGTCCCACTCGCGTCCGCCTTGCAGCCGGAACCCGCTATCCCCAAATCTCCGCCTGACCGGTCAGGCCTGCTGGAGGCGAGTGCCGCACGATCGCCACGCCGGTTCCGCGAAACCTCCGCCCGAACACGCCCCCGGCATCCGCTCTCGCCCGATCGCGTCAGCTCCACGCCCAGCCCTCGGCCTGCGTGGACAAACCCACCAACCGACTGCGCACGCCCGACTCCCTCACCTCCGCCCGGCCCGCAGCCTGCGCGGGCAAGCCCACCGCCCCGAGCACGCCCGGTGCCCGACCTCACCGAACTCCCGCGCCCCGCCGCCCTCGGCCTCTGCAGACAAGCCCACCGACCACCCCAAAGCGCCCGGCACCCCAACCTCACCAAACTCCCGCATCCCGCCGCCCTCGGCCTACGCAGATAAGCCCACCGCCCACCACCCCAAGCTCGCCCAGCACCCCAGCCCCACCCGACCTCCTCACCCCCGCCCAGCCCCGCAGCCTGCGGGAACAAACCCACCACCGAAAGCCCCGACCCCCGATCACTTAGAGTCAGGAACCGCCCCAACCCCACCCGGCCCAGGCAGCACCCCCGCCGGAACCCGACCCGAGAGCGCAATGAACCACCCACCCCCACCCCCTTTCCGCAACAGATCTCGGTTCTCGGGGCAATTTTCGATCGATACCGTGGCTCGAAGTCGACAGTGCCGTCACAATCCATCGCTAGGAGCCGCCCGGTGAGCACTACCTCCTCCAGTCCTTCTCGCGGGAGGCTCGCCGCGGCGATGCTGCGTCGCAAACCGGTCGCCGATTTGGTCGCCGAGGCGGATCGCGGGCCGTTGAAGCGGTCGCTCGGGCTCACTCAGCTGACCATGCTCAGCATCGGGGCCACTCTGGGCAGCGGGATCTTCGTGGTGCTCGGCGAGGCGGTTCCGGTGGCCGGGCCCGCGGTCGTGGTTTCGTTCGTGCTGGCCGGGATCACCGCGTTGTTCTCCGCGCTTTCCTACGCCGAGCTCGCGGGCATGATCCCGCTTTCGGGTTCCTCCTACTCCTACGCGTACGCGACCCTCGGCGAGCTGGTCGCCTGGGTGTGCGGGTGGTGTCTGGTGCTGGAGTACGGCGTCTCGGTCGCGTCGGTCGCGGTCGGGTGGGGGCAGTACGTCAACGAGCTGCTGCACCTGGCGTTCGGCGTCGCCTTGCCGGACGCGCTCAGCGGGCCTCCGGGGGACGGCGGGCTGGTCAACATCCCGGCGATCGTCGTCGTGCTGCTCGCGATGGTGCTGTTGCTGTCCGGTGCGAAGGAAAGCGCGCGGGCCAACGCGGTCATGGTCGTGGTGAAGATCGGCACGCTGATCCTGTTCTGCGCCATCGCCTTCACCGCGGTCCGGGCGCAGAACTTCACGCCCTTCCTGCCGCTCGGGCTGGCCGGGATGAGCGCCGGCGGGGCGAAATTGTTCTTTTCCTACATCGGGTTCGACGCCGCGTCCACCGCCGGCGAGGAAGCCCGCGACCCGCAGCGTGACCTGCCGCGCGCGATTCTGTTGTCGCTCGGCATCGTGACCATTCTCTACTGCCTCGTCGCGGTCGCCGCGATCGGTGCGCTGCCCTGGCAGGAGTTCGGCGACAAGCAGGCCGCGCTGTCGCACGTGCTCACCACGATTTCCGGCAACCCGCTGTGGGCGATCCTGCTCGCGATCGGCGCGCTGGTGGCGATTTCCAGCGTCGTGCTGACTGTCCTTTACGGACAGACCCGGATCCTGTTCGCCATGTCGCGCGACGGGCTGGTGCCGAAGTCGCTCTCCGCGGTGCATCCGAAAACCGGCGTGCCGCGCACCAATACGCTCGTGGTGTCCGGGTTCGTCGCGGTGCTCGCCGCCTTCGTCCCGCTCGGCAAGCTCGCCGACGCCACCAGCATCGGGACGCTGTTCGCGTTCGGGCTGGTCAACGTCGCCGTGCTGATCCTGCGCAAACGCCGTCCCGACGCCGAACGCACCTTCCGGGTGCCGTTCTCGCCGGTCACGCCGGTCCTCGGGGTGCTCTGCTGCGCCTACATGATGTTCAGCCTCGACGGCGCGACCTGGATCGTGTTCGGCGCGTGGATGCTGCTCGGCCTCGTCGTCTACTTCGGCTACAGCGTCCGCCGCTCGCGGCTCGCGGAGCCGGTCCGATGATCATCGCCGTCCAGCAAGGGCCGTTCGAGCGGCTGCCGGAAGCGATGGCCGCGGCGGCGGAGCGCGGCGCCGAGCTGATCGTGACTGCCGAAATGGGCACGACAGGCTACCACATCGGCGCGAAGGCTGTCGCGGAGCTGGCTGAACCGGCGGACGGACCGCGCGCGGCCGAGCTGGGCGAGTTGGCGGCCAAGCACAAGATCGCGGTGGTCTACGGCTACCCCGAGCGTGCCGGCGACGCGGTGTACAACTCGGCGCAACTGCTGTCCGCGCAAGGGGAACGGCTCGCGAACTACCGCAAGACCCATCTGTTCGGCGACCTCGACCGAGACCAGTTCTCGCCGGGCGACGAACCGGTGGTGCAGGCAGACTTCAACGGTCTCCGCGCCGGTCTGCTGATCTGTTACGACGTCGAGTTCCCCGAACTGGTCCGCGCGCACGCGCTCGCGGGCACGGAACTGCTGCTCGTGCCCACGGCGTTGATGCGGCCGTACGAGCGCGTCGCCGACCTGCTCATTCCGGCTCGCGCGCACGAAAGCCAGCTGTACGTCGTGTACGCGAACCGCTGCGACACCGAAGGCGAACTCAGCTACTGCGGCCGCTCGACAGTCGCGTCGCCGGAGGAAGTCGTCGCGAAGGCCGGGCCGGGCGAAGAGCTGCTGTTCGCCGAGCTCGATCCCGCGGTGCTCGCCCAGGCGCGAGCCGAAACCCCGTACCTGGCCGACCGGCGGCCGTCGCTCTACCGCTCTCTCACCGAAGGACCCCGGGCATGACCTCCGCAGTTCCCGCCGCGATCCACACCGAGGAACCCGGCAGGCCGATCACGATGTTCGGCCCCGACTTCCCGTTCGCCTACGACGACTACCTCGCGCATCCGGCCGGGCTCGGCAGCGTGCCGGAGCAGGCGCACGGTGCCGAGGTCGCGGTGATCGGCGGCGGGCTCTCCGGCATCGTGGCCGCCTACGAGCTGATGAAGCTCGGGCTGCGGCCGGTCGTGTACGAGATCGACGGCCTCGGCGGACGGCTGCGCACGCACCGCTTCCCCGGCCTGCCCGACGACGTGGTCGCCGAGATGGGCGCGATGCGGTTTCCGCCGTCTTCGACGTCGCTGTTCCACTACATCGACAAGGCCGGGCTGGAAACCACGCCGTTCCCGAACCCGCTTTCGCCCGCCACGCCGAGCACAGTCGTCGACCTCAAGGGGCAAAGCCATTACGCGCGCACGCCCGAGGAACTGCCCGAAGTGTACGGCGAAGTGGCGCGAGCGTGGCAGCGCACGCTGGACGAGCACGCGTCGTTCGCCGAGATGCAGACCGCCATCCGCAATCGCGACGTCGCGACGATCAAAAAGATCTGGAACGAGCTGGTGCCCCGGCTCGACAACCAGACCTTCTACGGATTCCTGTGCGATTCCCCGGCGTTTTCCTCGTTCCGGCATCGGGAGATCTTCGGCCAGGTCGGATTCGGCACCGGCGGCTGGGACACCGACTTCCCGAACTCGATTCTCGAAATCCTCCGCGTCGTCTACACCGGCGCGGACGACGAGCACCGCAGCATCGTCGGCGGCAGCGGACAGCTCCCGAAGCGGCTGTGGGAGCACGTCCCGGACAAGCTCGCGCACTGGCCGTCCGGCACGAATCTCGCTGCCCTGCACGAAAACGGCCAGCCGCGGCCCGGGGTCACGCGGCTGCACCGCACCGCGCCGAACAACATCACCGTCACCGACGCCTCCGGCCGCATCCGCACGTTCGGCGCGGCGGTGTTCACCGCGCAGAGCTGGATGCTGCTGTCGAAGATCGAATGCGACGAGGCGCTGTTCCCGATCGACCACTGGACGGCGATCGAGCGCACGCACTACATGGCGTCCTCCAAGGTGTTCGTGCCGGTGGACCGCCCGTTCTGGCTCGACCGCGACCCGGTCACCGGCCGCGACACGATGAGCATGACGCTCACCGACCGGATGCCGCGCGGCACCTACCTTCTCGGCGACGACCCGGACCGGCCCGCGGTGATCTGCCTGTCCTACACGTGGGCCGACGATTCGCTGAAGTGGCTGCCGCTCAGCGTGTCCGACCGCGTCGAGGTGATGCTGCAGTCGCTGCGCGAGATCTACCCCGGCGTCGACGTCCGGCGGCACATCGTGGGCGACCCGGTCACCGTTTCGTGGGAAGCCGAACCGCATTTCATGGGCGCGTTCAAGGCGAACCTTCCCGGACATTACCGGTACCAGCACCGGCTTTTCACGCATTTCGTGCAGGATTTACTGCCCGAGCGCTATCGCGGTTTATTCCTCGCGGGCGACGACATCTCGTGGACGGCGGGCTGGGCCGAGGGCGCGGTGCAGACCGCGCTCAACGCGGTGTGGGGGGTGCAGCGGCACTTCGGCGGCGCGAGCGATCCGGCGAATCCCGGTCCGGGCGACCGTTTCGCGGATCTCGCACCGCTCGAGCTTCCGGACTGAGCGGCGCCGTCAACCCATACCGCGCGGTAGCAGCCGAACGTGTTTCCGCCGCGACATTCGGCCCGATTAATCCGCCGTACTGAACCGATCATGCCAAACTGATGCCATGAGCACCGATCCGGCGCCGAAGTGGCGGCGACTCGAACCGGACGAACGCAAAGAGCAGATCTACGCCTGTGCGGCGCGGCTGTTCGGCGAACGACCGTATTCAGAAGTGTCCACTTCGGACATCGCCGCCGAGGCGGGCGTGGCCCGCGGACTGATCAATCATTATTTCGGAACGAAAAGGGAGTTGTACCTCGAAATCGTTCGGCGGGCGCTTACTGTGCCGCGGATTGCGGTGCAGATTCTGCCGGACGGCCCGTTGGAAGTGCGCGCGGACGCCGCCATCGACTGGCTGCTCGACATGGTGCGCGAGCAGGAGAAGCTGTGGCTCGCCGCGATCGCGCCGGAGGGCATCGGCCGCGACCCGGAGGTGGACCGGATCGTCGCCGAGGCCGACCGCGCGTCGGCCGACCGCGTCCTGGAGGCGGTCGGGCTGTCCCGCGACAGCGAGCACGGCGAGGAGCTGAACGCCGCGGTGCGCGCGTTCGCCGGCATGGTGAAGGCGGCGGGCCGCGAATGGCTCGTGCACCGCTCGCTGGACCGGCGCCAGGTGCACACGCTGCTGACCATGTCGCTCGTGACCGTGGTCGGCAAGGTGTTCCCGGCGATCCAGCATCCGCCCCAGCACTGACGCACCCGGAAGGAGAGCCCCCGGCACCACGAGGGGGGAGGAAAGTGCCGGGGGCCCCTTCCGGAGGCGAGGCCCCCGGTAACTGTCCACGCTACGCCGGGAAGGCGTCGAAACGGTGTCGGTCGGCGAAGCGGCGGCCCGACTTTTCCCCACGACCACACCGACGGCCCAGTGCGGACGCCCGAACCGGGCAATTTCGCGAATTTCAGCCGCGCGTCCGGGCCAACCGGCAGGCGAGCCCGTCGAGGCAGGTGCGGATCGCGAACTCGAACAGCCGCGGATGGTAGCCGGAGGCCGCCTCGGGGTCGCTGAGCAGCTGCTGCATCGCGCGGCCGTTCGCGGCCATGCCGGGCAGGTCCTCGCGGTCGCGGTAGGAGGCGTACTCCTCGGTGTTGTCCAGGCGCAACGCGAGGCTGCAGTCCCGGTCGTCCTCCAGCGCGACGTACTGGCACGCGGTGGTGGTGAGCATGGCGTGGGCGAGCGGGCTCTCGTCGCCGAAGCCCGCTTCCAGCAGGATCCGCACGCCGCGGTCCACCGTGGGCGTGGCCGCGGCCACCGACGGGCCGAACGAGGCCATCCGGCGGGCCGTGCCCGGATGCTTGCGCAGCAGCTCGCGCAGGCCGGTGAGCAGTTCGACGAACCAGTCCTGCCAGTCCAGCCCGTCGTCGGGCAGCCGCAGCTGGCCGACGACCCGGTCGAGCACCGCGCACACCACCGCGTCGCGGTCCCCGACGTGGTGGTAGACGACGGCCGGGTACGCGCCGATCGCGGCGGCCAGCTGCCGCAGCGTCCAGTTCTCCAGACCGCGTTCGACGGTGAGCTTGACCGCCGCGTCGATCACCTTCTTCGCGGTGACGGCGGGCAGCCCGGAGGCGGAACGGGACCGGGCGCGCTGTCCGGCACGCGGAGTCGGCATGCCGTGCACCGTAACCGGCGACCGGCGGGCTCGGCCACACGCGGTTCCGCGCTGCGGCATCATCGGGGCATGCCCCGCGCACAGGCCAACGGCCTCGAACTCGAGTACGACACGTTCGGCGATCCGGCCGCCCCGCCGATCGTCCTGGTGATGGGCCTCGGCGCCCAGATGATCACCTGGGAGGAGGGTTTCTGCGAGCTGCTCGCGAGCCGCGGCTTCCACGTCGTGCGCTTCGACAACCGCGACGCGGGCTTGTCCACCTGGTTCGGCGAGCTCGGCACGCCGGACCTCGCCGGGATCGTCGCGGGCACGGCTCCGGCGCCGTACCTGCTGTCGGACCTCGCGGACGACACCGTGGGGCTGTTCGACGCGCTCGGTTTCGCGAAGGCGCACCTGGTCGGCGCGTCGATGGGCGGGATGATCGCGCAGCAGGTCGCGATCGACCACCCGGACCGGCTGCTGAGCCTGACGTCGATCATGTCGACGACCGGCGACCCGTCGGTCGGCCAGGTCTCGCCCGCCGCGCTGGAGACGCTCACCAGGCCGGCTCCGGAAACGCGCGAGGAGCAGATCGACCAGAGCGTCGCGAACTACCGCGTGACCGGGTCGCCGGGCTATCCGGCCACCGAGGAGTACCTGCGGCGCAAGGCGGCCCGCAACTACGACCGGGGCCGGAATCCGGCCGGGATGCAGCGCCAGGCCGCCGCCGTCGTCGCGTCGGGCGACCGCACCGAACGACTGCGCGGCGTCCGGGCGCCGACCGTCGTGCTGCACGGCGACTCCGACGTGATGATCGACGTCAGCGGCGGGAAAGCCACCGCGGCCGCGATCCCGGACGCGGAGCTGGTCGTCCTTGCGGGCATGGGCCACGACCTGCCGGAACCGCTGTGGCCGGAGATCGTGGCCGCGATCGTCCGGGCGGCCGCGCGAGCTTGAGCGGGTCAACAAGCCGTCAATAACGCGCGCGGGAGCGTACGGAACCCGTCCGCGGGTCCCTCCTCGCGCGCCCGCGCGGGGTGCCATGGGGCATGCGTACTGAAGAACGGCTCGCCGGCGGGTTCGGGTTCCCGTTCGGGTGTGTGGCGGTGGTGGCGGCGGCGATCGCGGCGAAACTCGCCACCGCGCATCCCGGTTGCGCCGTGGCGGGCGTCGCGCTCGCGGTCTGCGCAGTGGCGGTGCTCACGACTCCCCTTGCCGCGGCCGGGGTGACGGCGGTGGGCTGGGCGGTGCTTTCCGGGTTCGTCTACGCCCGGTCCGGGACCCTGGTCTTCACCGCGGCGACCGGGTGGGTCGCGGCGATCCTGGCTGGTGCGGCGGGGTTCGGGCTGCTCGCCGGGGCCGGAAAGCGCGCGGTTCGGCGGGTCCGGCCGGGGTTCGCGGAAGCGGTCGTGCCCGCGCCGCGACGGGCGGCCGAATCGGGCCACCGCCGGGTGGCGTCGCTCTGAAATGGCTCGCCAACGTGCGCGAAGGGCGCCAGTCTGACGGGGTATCACGTCGTCACCTTCGGAGGTCAGCCATGAGTGAAGCGCAACCGGCACCCAGCGACGGGGAGGGCGACGTCAAGCGGAAGTTCCGCGAGGCATTGGAGCGGAAGCAGGCCAAGGCCCGCGAGGGCGCCGCGCACGAGAACGCCGGGCAGCAGAGCCAGCACGCGCACGGGCCGGCGGCCAACAAGCGGACTTTCCGGCGCAAGAGCGGCTGATCGCTCCTGGATGTGCGGGGCCGGGAGGGGAACCCGGAGGGAATCTGATTCCCCCAGGGTTCCCCTCCCGGCCTTTCGGAGCTACACCGTGAGAATCGAGCGCAGGCGGCCTACGTCCGCCATCCGGCGTTCGGCCAGGCGGTCGGCAGCGGCGGCGGGAGGTACGCCGTCGGCCTTCGCCAGTTCGTACACCGCTTTCGTGGTGTCGAAGATGGCCGCGGTTTTGCGCTGGGCGCGGGCGAAGTCGAAGCCGTGGCGTTCGTCGTCCACCTGGATCACGCCGCCCGCGTTCACCAGGTAGTCCGGGGCGAACAGGATGCCTCGGTCGTTCAGCAGCTTGTCGACGCCGGGGTGCGCGAGCTGGTTGTTCGCCGCGCCGCAGACGATTCGCGCGCGCAGCGCGGCCACGGTCTCGTCAGTGAGCACGCCGCCCATCGCGCACGGGGCGAAGACGTCCAGTTCCGTCCCGATCATGGTGTCCACATCGGACACCACCTCGACGTCGGGATAAGCCGCGCGAGTGCGATCCACCGCGCTGGGCGCGACATCGGTGATCACCACGCGAGCGCCCGCCTCCACCAGGTGGCCGACGAGAATGTGGCCGACCTTGCCGACTCCGGCCACGCCGACGCGGCGGCCGGTCAGCTCCGGCACGCCCCACACCTGGTCCGCCGAAGCGCGCATCCCCTGGTACACGCCGAAAGCGGTGAGCACCGAGGAGTCGCCCGCGCCACCGTCCTCGGGGGACCGTCCGGTGACGTGCCGGGTCTCGCGGGCGACCACGTCCATGTCGCGGACGTACGTGCCCATGTCGCAGGCGGTGATGTAGCGGCCGCCGAGGGATTCCACGAACCGGCCGTACGCGCGCAGGAGCGCTTCGGACTTCAGCGTGTTCGGGTCGCCGATGATGACAGCTTTGCCGCCGCCGAGGTCGAGCCCGGCGAGCGCGTTCTTGTACGCCATTCCTTTGGAGAGTGCGAGAACGTCGTCGAGCGCGGCGTCCTCAGTGGCGTACGGGTAGAACCGGGTGCCGCCGAGGGCCGGGCCCAAAGCGGTGGAGTAGATGCCGATGATGGCTTTCAGCCCGCTGGCCTCGTCGTGGCAGAACACGACTTGTTCATGGCCGCTGTGCCGGCCGAACACGCCTTCGGTCACGGTGGTGACTCCTTTGTCTCCCACGCGGCTCGTGGCCGCGCAAATGTGCGAACGGTGCGCACCGGGGAACAGGGGTTGCCCGTTCCGCGGTGCACACCGTCAACCTACTTCGCCGTTCTCCGGGCCACCACCCGCATCCCGGGTGCTTCACCCCAGATCCGCGACAGCTTCCCGAAGGGTGGAAATCGCGGTCTCCAGTTGTTCATCCGACAGGTAGGGCGCGGGTCCGAACCGGAGGTACTGGCCCCGGCTGTCGGTCCGTACGCCGCGCGCGGCCAGGCGTTCGCACAGGTGCCCGGCGACTGGGCTGCGCAGCGAAAGGAACCCGCCGATGCTCTCGAGCGGGGTCTCGCGGTCGCGGGTCACCACGTCGTCCGGAAGGCCGAGGCTGTCGAAGCAGCTGGCCAGCAGACCGACCTGGTGTTGCGACACTTCGCGCAGGAACTCGGCGGTGAGTCCGTGCTCGGCGAAGAACCGCTGCACGCGTACGCCGCGGTAGTGGCTCGACGGGTCGTAGGTGGCTCCGGCGAACCGGTCGCCGCCGGGTGCATACGCGACTTCGTCGGGGCGGCGTTTGTCGGCGAGGGCCCCGAATTCCGCGTACCAGCCGGTGATCACTGGCCGCAGCTCCTGTGCGTGCGCGGGCAGCCGCAGGAAACAGTTGCCCTCGCCGAGCTGCAGGTACTTGTAGCCGCCGCCGAGCACCCACGCGTTGGTGAGGCCGAGGTCGTGCAGCGGGAACGGGACCGCGCCGACCGCGTGGTAGGCGTCGACGACCAGCTCGACCGAGCGGCTCCGGCACGTTTCCGCCAGATGCGCGAGGCCCGGCACGATCCACGACGTCTCGAACAGCACTGCCGAGGCGAGCACCGCGGCGGTGCGGCCGTCGACCTGTTCGGCGAGCCGTTCGGCCAACGTCGCGACCGGAGCGGCGGGCACGCGGACGACCTCGACGCCTTCCTCGGCCAACCGGGTGAGCTGACGGCGCAGAGTGTGGAATTCCCCGTCCGTGGTCACCAATCGCGGTCGCTTCCGCAGGTCGATCGCGGACAGGAACCGCAGCACGAGTTCGTGCGTGTTCTGGCCGAGCGCGTAGTCGCCGTGCGGATCGGACAGCCACTGCCGGAACCCGTTCCGCAGCTGGTCGGCCTTCGCGAACGCCCGGCCCCACTTCTCGTCCACCTCCTCCGCGGCGTCGGCGAACGCTTCGCGCAGACCCTCTTCGGCGACGTCCGGCCAGGCCTGGTGCGAATGCGCGGACAACAGCAGCCGGTCGGCCACCCGGAACCGCGAGTAGTGCGGGGCGAGCGCGTTTTCCTTGGCGCGCAAGGATTCCACTGTGGTCACAGCCGACTCCGGACGGCCCACAGGTCCGGGAACATCGGGGTGAACAGCGTGGTGCGCAGGTAGGCCGCGCCGGACGAACCGCCGGTGCCGGTCTTGTCGCCGATCGTGCGCTCGACCATCTTCACGTGCCGGTAGCGCCATTCCTGCAGGCCCTCGTCGAGGTCGACCAGCGCCTCGGCGAGCACCGACGGGCCGCCGTCGTCGTGGTAGACCTTGAGCAGCACTTCCTGCAGTTCCGGCGACGGCTCCACCGGACGCGTCACGTCGCGGTCGGCGGCGACCGGGTAGCCCTTTCCGGACAGATACGTCAGGAACGAGTCGAACACCGACGGACGGCGCATCGCGTCGGCGATCCGGGCGCGCTGCTCGCCGCCGTCCGGATAGTGCGCGAACACGCGTTCGTCGCGGCGGCCGAGCACCGCCTCCAGCTCGCGGAACTGGCCGGACTGGAAGCCGCTCGACGCGTCGAGGCGGGCGCGGAAGCTGGTGAACTGGCTGGGCGTCATCGTCTCCAGCACGTCGATCTGCGCGACCACCACCTTCAGCACGGTCAGGATGCGGCGCAGCGTGCGGATGGCGTGCGCGGTGTTGCCCGCTTCCAGGTTCTCCTGCAGGAACGCGGCCTCGTGCAGGATCTGCTTGAACCACAGCTCGTAGACCTGGTGGATCACGATGAACAGCAGTTCGTCGTGTTCGTCCGAGCGCGGGCGCTGCGCGGCGAGCACCTCGTCGAGCGCCAGATAGGACGTGTAGCTGAGCGCGGCCTGGGTGTCGTCTGGTCCGGTCATCGGGTTCCTCATCTCGTGGACAGGGTGCGGTCGAAGTGGCGCTGGGCGGGTGGCGCGAGCGCCGAATACAGGTCGTGGAACAGCTTGACCGCGGCGGCCCGCGTGCCCGGCGCGGGGATCAGCTCGGACGGCAGCTCCGGGTCCAGCGAAGGGAATTCGCGGTAGGTGTGCACCAGGCGGGTGCGCACGGCGAACGCTTCCGGGTCGCCGAGTTCGCGCGGGACGCCGCCGAACTCGGCGACGAACGCGGCGTAGCGGGCGGACAGTCCGTCGAGGTCCCAGGCGCGTCCGGCGAGCCGGCGCACGTCCAGCGCGGCGGACGGCGTGCCGAGCATCAGCCCGGCGTGTTCGGCGACTTCGAGTTCGTTCAGCAGCGCGAGCACCTCGGCCTCCCGGTCGTGCGGGGCGAGCCAGGTGCCGTCCTGGACCGGGCCGAAGCCGAGGAAGCGCAGCCGCCGCACCAGCCGTTCGCGGGACTGGCGCCGGGTTTCCGGGATGTTCTGCCACAGCACGGTCCAGGTCCCGGCCGGTTCGTCCCGGCGGCCGAGGCCGAAGATCCGCCGGTCGCCGTCGTCGAGCAGGGCGACCGTGCGCGGGGTCAGCGAGTAGTGCACCAGCCTGCCCTCGCGGTGCCGGGACAGCAGGCCGCGGCGCACCAGCCGGGTCAGCGCGATCCGGGCCGCACCGTCGGAGAACCCCAGCTCGTGCAGCAGCGCGACGAGGCCGCCGGACCACACGCGCCTGCTCTCGCGCGGGCGCACGTAGCTGCCCAGCAGCGTCATCACGAGCTCCTGGGGCGTGCGGGCGGGTTCGGTGTCGGGCACGAGGCAACTCTATACACCTCAGCCCGCTGCAGTGTAGCTTTCGGGAGTGAGCAGTTTTTCCGACCGGATCGTCGTGGTCACCGGCGGCACCCGCGGCATCGGCGCGGCCGTCGCCGAGCGGTTCCGCGGCGCCGGCGCGACCGTGCACTCCCCCGGCCGCGCCGAATGCGACGTGACCGACGAGGCCGCCGTCCGCGCCTATTTCGCCCAGCTCGGACCGGTCGACGTGCTGGTCAACAACGCTGGTGTGTCCTCAAGCGCGCCGCTGGCGAAGACAGGTCTCGACGACTGGCGCGGCCAGTTCGAGGTGAACGCGACCGGCGCGTTCCTGTGCACCCGCGAGGTGTTGCCGGGGATGCGCGAACGCGACTGCGGACGGATCATCACGATCGCGTCGACCGCCGGCTTGGCTGGCGCGCGCTACACCTCCGGCTACACGGCGTCGAAGCACGCGGCGGTCGGCCTGATGCGCGCGGTGGCGGCTGAAGTGGCGGGCACGGGCGTCACGGCGAACGCGGTGTGCCCGTCGTTCGTGCGCACCGACATGACCGCGACTTCAGTCGCCCGGATCCGCGAGCGCACCGGCCGCGACGAGGCCGACGCGGAAGCCGCGCTCGCCGCCGCCTCCCCGCTCGGGCGGCTGCTCGAACCCGGCGAAATCGCGTACGCCGTGGAGTTTTTCGCCGCCCCGGAGGCGGCCGCGATCAACGGACAGACCCTCGTACTCGACGGTGGAGGAATCCAGAAATGAGCCCGTTCCGCGCCAGCGTCCCGCTCACGAAGTCGTGGGAGCATTTCGAGTTCACGGTGGACGACGGGGTCGCGACAGTGACCTTCGACCGTCCGGAAAAGCTCAACGCGCTCACCTTCGACGTCTACGCCGACCTGCGCGACCTCGTCGCCGAACTGCCGCACCGCGGCGACGTGCGGGTGCTGGTGCTCACCGGAAAGGGCCGCGGGTTCTGCTCGGGCGGCGACGTCGAGGAAATCATCGGCGAACTGCAGAAAATGGACACCGCGGAACTGCTCGAATTCACCCGGATGACCGGTGCGGTGGTGAAAGCCATGCGCGAAACGCCGATCCCGATCATCGCGGCGGTCAACGGCGTCGCGGCGGGCGCCGGTTCGGTCCTCGCGCTGGCGAGCGATTTCCGGCTGCTGGCGGAATCGGCGAAGTTCGCGTTCCTGTTCACGAAGGTCGGCCTGGCGGGCGCGGACATGGGCTCGGCGTACCTGCTGCCGCGCCTGGTCGGCCTCGGCCGCGCGACGGAATTGCTGATGCTGGGCGACAAACTCCCCGCCGCGCGCGCCGAAGCGATCGGCCTGGCGAACCGGGTGGTGCCGGACGCCGACCTGGCCGGCGAAGCCGCCGCACTGGCACGACGGCTCGCGGACGGCCCGGCGCTGGCGTACTCCACCACGAAGGTGCTGCTGACCCGCGAACTCGACAGCGACCTCGGCAGCTCGATCGAACTGGAAGCCATCACGCAGGCGTTGCTGATGACCGCGAAGGACCACAAGGAGTTCTACGCCGCCTGGGCCGCGGGGCGCAGTCCACAGTGGACCGGCCGCTGATCAGGCCCGGATCACCGAGGCCTGGAGTTCCGTCACCCAGTCGTCGCGGTTTTCCGGGCACTCCAGGTCGACCTCGCGCGGATAGCCGGTCGGCTGGCAGCCGTTCGCGTCGATCCAGCGGGGCGGAAACCTCGACGGCGGCGTGGACGACGACCTTGCCGTCGCCCTCCGGGACGTCCTCGTGATAGGCCGCCCCGGGTCCGGTGCAGGCGATGCCCGCCGCCTCCATTCGCCGGGAAAGCTCGTCGTAGAGCGGTCCGATGACGGGCATGCGGACCGAAACCCGGCCGTGCCGGGCGAAGTGTCCGATACTGAACATGACGCCTTCGAGTTGACCGCCTGACCCGGCGTGAGAGTCAAGCAGCCTTTCAGAGATCCGTGTAGGCGATCGCGTTCTCTTCCAAAGACCCGAACCACAGCCGGCCGTGGTACTCGCGGATGCCCACCAGCACATGGAATCCCGGGATCTCGCCGCGCAGTTCCCGCACCACCGCGCCGTCCGGGGTGACCGCGAGCGCTCCGACCCGGCGTTTCGGGGCGGGCTGCAGGGAATCCGGCAACGCGCGCACCGCCGTCCGGACCGGCGCGGGCAGGCGGCGCACGACGTCGAGGGCGCGCAGCCGCGGGCTCGCCTCGGTGATCCAGATGAGCCCGTCCGAACCGGTCGCGATGTTGTCCGGGAAGCCCGGCAGGTCGTCGACCAGGACGTCGCGGTCGCCGGACCGCGGACCGGTCAGCCAGACCCGGCTGACCCGGCACGCGCCGGTTTCGGCGACCGCCACGAAGGACTCGTCCGGCGGCAGCGCGACGCCGTTCGCGAACTGGAGACCGTCGGCGAGCAGGTCGATGCGGCCGTCCGGCGTACGGCGCAGCAGCCGTCCGCCCGCGGTCTGTTCGATCAGGTCGTCGCGCCAGTTGTCGATGCCGAAGCGGCGCGACGAATCCGTGAAGTAGACCGTGCCGTCGGCGGCGACCGCGGCGTTGTTGCAGAACACGAAGTCCAAGCCCGCGCCGGACGTCGCGAGGGTCGTCGTCTCGCCGCCGGCCAGCGGCATGGTCAGCAAACCGGCGCGGGCGTCGCAGATCAGCAGTTCGCCGTCGCCGTACAGTTCCAGCCCGAGCGGGCGGCCGCCGGTGTCGCCGAGCAGGTCGATCCGCCGTCCGTCCGGCGAAACGCGCAGGATCCGGCCGTCGTCGACCCCGGTGTAGACCCGGCCCTCGGCGTCCACGACCACGTCTTCCGGACCGTGCCCGTTCACCGGCACGATCGTGACCTCACCGAACCGCACGCCGGCCTCCTACCGGTAGCTGAGCAGCCGCGCGTTCTCGCCTTCGAGATGCGGATGCTCGTTGAAGGACAACAAAGTCACGCCGCCGCGACCGGACGTCAGCTTCGTGATCCCGGTGTTCACGGCGACGCGGTTCAGCTTCAGCAGCCCGGGTCCCGGCGTGCCCAGCAACGACCCGGCGACCGCGCCGAGCACGCCGCCGGAGGTGAACACGAGCCCGTTCTCGCCCTTGCCCAGCGAGCCGGCCAGGTCCGCCAGCGCCGCGGTGCAGCGGCCGAGAAACGCGGGCCAGCTTTCCGCGCACGGACCGGTGTCGCCGGAGTCGACCCACGCGGTCAGCGCGGCGTCCAGCAGCCGCTGGTACTCGCGCGGATCCTGTTGCGGCGCACCGCCCGCGTGGTGCCGCACGAGGTCGACGTGGTCGTATTCGTTCCAGCGTTCGTCCTCTATCACCGGCACGTCGCAGCCGAGGGCCTTCAGCGCGGTCGCCGCGGTGTCCCGCTGGCGGGCCAGCGTTCCCGAGCGCACCTGCGCGAACTCGACCCCGCGCCGGTTCAGCTCGGCGCCGACCAATGCGGACTGTTCGAAACCCAGCGGCGACAACGCGTCGTAATCCGCCGCGCCGAACGAAGCCTGGCCGTGCCGGATCAGATAGATCGCACCCATTCGCGCCGTCCCGTCAGGAAAACATCCGCAGCAACCGGCCAGGCGCCAAGCGTACCGCGAGACTCAGCGGCACCCAGGGCCACGAAGGCACGTACGCGCGCTTCGGTTCCGCTTCGATCGCCTTGACCAGCGCGTGCGCACCGGCTTCGGCCGACACCATCAGCGGATTGCGTTTGGTCGAACGCGCGGTCATCTCGGAGCTGATGTAGCCGGGCCGCACGTCGGTGACCGTGATGCCGAGGCTGCTCAGCTCCAGCCGCGCGCCGTCGGCGAACGCGGAGATCCCGGCCTTCGACGCGGAGTACGCGGTGAGGTTCCCGGGGAAACCGCGCAGCGCCATGAACGACGAGATCACCGCGAGGTGCCCGGCACGCTGGTCGCGGAAGATGCCCGCCGCCGCCTCGATCTGGGCCACCGCAGCGACGAGGTTGGTTTCGAGGGTCTGCCGGTTGGCGTCGAACCGGCCCGCGCCGACCGGCTGTCCCTTGCCGAGCCCGGCGTTGACGATCACGCGGTCGAGCCTGCCGAGTCCGGTCCGGAATTCCTCGAACACCGCGAAGACGCGCTCGTGGTCGGTGACGTCGAGCGCGCGCGTGACGACGGTGATCCCCGGGTACGCGGCACGCAGCTCCGCGGCCAGGTCGTCGAGCCGTTCGGTGCGCCGGGCGCACAGCGCGAGATTGCGGCCGCGAGCGGCGAACTGCCGGGCCATTCCCTCGCCGAGACCGGAGCTGGCTCCGGTGATCAGGATGTTCTGCCGCAAGACCATGCCCGGAGCCTACCCGCTGGTAACCCTTCGGGCTCACCTCCGTTCCGCTCGCTCCCGGCTGCCGGGAATCAGCCGGACCAGGAATGTGGGCACGGCCGTCTCACGATCCCGGCTGCGGAAGGATCTCCAGCACGTCGAAGGAATTTCGCCCTGCCGATCGCCTGCGATCGCGCCCCGCTGACGGGGATCGCGCTCCTGGTCTGCCCGCGAGGATGACCGGTGGCCCGGCCTCTGGGGGCATGCCGGGCCACCGGTTCCAGGCGCGGCCGCCGGCCGGGCGCGGGGCGCGGTCCGCGCTGCCGGGGCCGAGGCTCCGGACGCGCCGGGGGCGGCGCGATCCGTCCTGGCCATGGAATCGCGACCGTGCAGGTCACGGCAATGGTTCACAGTTGCCAGTACTAGCCCGTTCGTCCGAATGGCACGGCGGTACAACCTGGTCGGGCGGCTGCTACCGTGCCTGTGTCGGACTCGGCACGGTCGGTTACCAGCGGGGGCGGGCGGCGGGACATGACGCAGCGGCATGCGGAGCACGCCGGTCCGGACACCGGCGAAGGTGCCCGGACCGCCTTCGCGAGCGCGCTGCGCGCCGCGATCGGAGCCAGCGGGCTTTCCCTGGACCGGATCCAGGCAAGGCTGCGCGCGCGAGGCGCGTCGGTCAGCGTCACCGCGCTCAGCTACTGGCAGTCGGGCAAACGGCAGCCGGAACGGGCCGGGTCGCTGTCGGCGGTGCGGGTGCTGGAAGAAATCCTCGACGTCCCGGACGGCGCGCTGCTCGGCCTGCTGCCGCCTCCTCGCCCGCGCGGCGCGAGCCGGCGGGACCGGGCGGGCGAGGAACCGGTCACGTTCACCCGCGAGATCCTGCAGCCGCTGCTGGAGCGCGTCGGCGCGCCCGACGCGCTCGACCAGCAGCACCAGCTGAAGCTGGTCGGATTGCACGACCGCTGCGACATCGCGGCCGACGGCGGCCAGATCTCGGTCACCTCGCGCGCGGTGTTCCAGTCCGGTGCGGACGGTCAAGACCGCTGGCTCCTGGTGTACGCACAGGGCGACGCGACGGCGGTGCCCGAGCTGCAACCGGTGCGCAACTGCCGCGTCGGACGCGCCGAAGTGGACGACGACCACGGCATCCTGGTGGCTGAACTGCTCTTCGACCGCGCGCTGGAACGCGGCGAAACGCACCTCATCGAGTACACCCTGCGCAACTCCGGGCCGCCGTACCCGCAATGCCGGGCGACGCATTACCGCGAATTCCGCCGCCCGGTCCGCGAGTACCTGCTGGAGATCCGCTTCGACCCGACCGCGGTGCCCGCCCGCTGCTGGCAATACGCGAACGCCACCGACGAAGCCCCCGCCCGCCGCCGGCTGCGGCTCGACAGCGGCAACGGCGTGCACGCGATCGCGCTGGACTTCGGACCGGGCATCTTCGGCATCGGCTGGGACTGGTGATCCTGGCTGCTGAGCGGATGCGGCAAATCCATGGTCGCGGCTGCGTTGACCGGCTCGCTTCCTTCGGTCGGCGCAGCTCTGGGGAGGTGTGCGTGGACGGCGCTGCCGGTCTGGTGCCGCAGGCCGGGGTCGCGGCATTCGCGCCGGACCGAACCGTCGGCACGGGTCGCCCGCTGAGGTCCGGGCTGTTCAAGATCCTTACGTCTCAGGCTTTTTCCCCTAGCTCAGCTTGGTCCGCAACACCTTCCCGGTAGCGTTGCGCGGCAACTCGTCCAGGAACTCCACGTCCCGCGGCACCTTGTAGCGCGCCAGGTTCGCCTTCACGTACTCGCGCACGCCCTCCTCGTCGAGCGTCGAGCCCTCCGCCCGCACCACGAACGCCTTGAGCCGCTCGCCGAACTCCGGGTCTTCGACGCCGATCACCGCCGCCTCCAGGACGTCTTCCCGCTCCACCAAGAGGTTCTCCACCTCGATCGGGAACACGTTCTCGCCGCCGGAGACGATCATCTCGTCGTCGCGGCCGTCGATGAAGAGCAGGCCGTCCTCGTCGAAGTGGCCGACGTCGCCGCTGGAGAGCAGGCCGTCGATGATCTCCTTGTTGCGGCCGTCGGTGTAGCCGCCGAAGCTGAGGCCGCTGCCGACGAACACCCGCCCGGTCACGTGCGGCTTGGTGATCTTCGTGCCGTGTTCGTCGTACAGCGCGACGCGGCAGCCGACCGGCGCGCGGCCGACCGTGCCCGGCGCGCGCTTCCAGTCCTCCGGCGTCGCGACCGTCGCCACCGCGACTTCCGTCGAGCCGTACAGGTTGTGCACGACGTCGCCGAACTGCTCGTTCGCCCGGTTGCCCAGATCCGGCGACAGCGCGGACCCGGCGACGAAGATGATCCGCAGGCACGACGTGTCGTACCGGTCGCGGACCTCCTTCGGCAGGTCGACGATCCGCTGCAGCATCGTCGGCACCAGGACGAGCGCGGTGCACCGGTGCTTCGCGACGCCCTTCAGCGTGGCCTCGGGGTCGAACTTCCGGCGCATCACCACCGTGCAGCCGAGCGCGAAGCTGAGGATGAACTGCGACAGCCCGGTGCCGTGGAACAGCGGCGCGCCCATGAAGGTCGCTTCGCCGGCGCGCAGCGGGATGCGGTCCAGGAACTGCGCCGACGCCAGCGCGGACGTGTGCGGTCGCGGCGCGCCCTTGGGGGTGCCAGTGGTGCCGCTGGTGAGCAGCACGAACCCGCCGGGTTTGGCCGGCGCGGGCAGCGGCCGGTCGTCGGTGCTGGCGACGATCTCGGCGAGCACCGGGATCTCGTGCCCGCCCGGTTCGTCCACCCAGGCCAAATACCGGTCGACGTCCTCGTCGATCGCGTCGAGCAGGCCGGTGAACTCCTGGTCGTAGACGAGCGCGGTGACGCCCTCGCGCTGGGCGACGTCGGCGAACTGCGGTTTGGCGAACCCGGTGTTCATCAGCAGCAGCCGCGCGCCGAGCTTGCCCGAGGCGGCCATCGTGAGCACCAGGCCGCGGTGGTCGCGGCACAGCGCGGCGATCACCGAATCGGGGCCGAGGCCGCGCTGCGACCAGGCGCGGGCGAGCGCGTTGGACTGGTCGTCGAGCTGCTTGAAGGTGAGCGGGCCGAGGTCGTCGACGATCCCCACGGCGGTCGCGTCGCGCCGGGCGGCGATGTGGTTCGCGCCGGCGAACGGGCCGTACTTGCGGATCGCGACGAGGGACCGCAGGCCCTCGTCCAGGCGGGGGAACGGCACCAGCCCGGCGCGGCGCATCACCTCGACGCTGCGCACGGTCTCGGTCAGCTTGCCGGCCACCTGGCCGGCCAGCTCGGCCACACTCATCCGGGCACCTCCATTGCTGCGGCGGGAGCGCCCACGCCGACGGCCTCCGTACCGCCGGTATGGGAGTTACTCGACAGTAAAGCAAGGCCCGGCCGCGCACCAGTGCCCGGCCGGGGCGGATCTTTCCGGCGCCGGTCGCGGACCGTCCGCTGGCATCGGCGTGCGGAAATTGTCGGTGCTGATCCGCACAATGTGACGGTGCAGGTGATCACCGGCCGGGAGGAGGACTCCGGCTACACGATCGAGGGCCCCGCGGGGACCCTCCGCGGGCTTTCGCGCGCCGGCTGGGCCGCCGAGGTGCGCAGGCTGGAGGCGGCCGAGAGCCCGCGCTGGGTGCTGCCCTCGGTCGAGGAGGTCTACCCGGCGCTGATCGAGGCCGGGGTGCGGCTGGGCCGGTGCCACGACCTGTCGCTCGCCGAAGGGCTGCTGCTCGCCTACGAGAGCCGGGAGGGCGAATCGCGCAGTTTGCGGGCGGCGTGGGCCCGGGCGAACGGCGAGGAACCGCCCGACGACGGCCCGGCCTTCGGCGAGGACGCGCAGCCCACGCTGTTCTCCCCGCGCGGCCCTGGCCTGCCGCCGGGAGTCACCGTCGCCGCCGCGGCCCGGCGGGTGCTGGCCGAACAGGAGAAACGCGTCGCCGCCACCGAGGCCCCCGCCCGGATGCGGCTGCTGCTCGCGGCCGAATCGGCGAGCGCGCTGGCCGCCGCGGAGATCTCCGCCGCCGGGCTGCCCTGGCGCGCGGACCGGCACCTGCAGTTGCTGGAAGAACGCCTCGGACCGCGCGTACCCGCCGGGCAGCGCCCGAAAGCCCTGGTCGACCTCGCGGCGAAAATCTCGGCGGCGCTGGGCGGGCGTCCGGTCAACCCCGATTCGTCGGCCAGCATCGTCCGCGCGCTGGCCAGGGAGGGCATCGAAATCCCGGCGGCGCGGAAGTACCTGCTGCGGGACATCGACCATCCCGCGGTCGCGCCACTGCTGGAGTACAAGGAACTGTCGCGGCTGCACTCGGCCAACGGCTGGGCATGGCTGGACGAATGGGTCTCCGACGGCAGATTCCGGCCGCACTACGTGGTGGGCGGCGTGGTGTCCGGCCGCTGGGCCACCCGGGGCGGCGGGGCGCTGCAGATCCCGCGCGCGTTGCGCTCGTGCGCGTCCGCGGACCCCGGCTGGAAACTCGTCGTGGCCGACGGCGCGCAACTGGAACCGCGAGTCCTCACCGCCCTGTCCGGCGACCGCCGCCTGGCCGAAGTCGCCGCGGCCACTGATTTGTACGCCCGCTTGGCGGAAGCCCTGTTCTCCGGCACCCGCTACGTCCCGCTCCGCCCCGGCGATACCCGAGACGACCGGTCCCGCGCGAAAATCGCCATGCTGTCCGCGATGTACGGCGGCACCTCTGGCGAGGCTGGGCCACTGCTTGCGTTGCTGCGCCAGCGTTTCCCGGACGCGGTGTCCTATGTGGAGCGAGCGGCCGCGGCGGGCGAACGAGGCGAACGGGTCCGCTCCCGGCTGGGCCGCACTTCTCCGGCCCCGTCCGCCGCCTGGCGCGCCTTGACCGGCGGACTCACCGAAGACGAGGCAACGGAAACCCGAGCGCGCCGAGCTTCGCGCAGCTGGGGACGGTTCACGCGGAACTTCGTGGTGCAAGCCAGCGCAGCCGATTTGACGGCGGTTCTGCTGGCTACTTTGCGCGGCCGGCTGCCGGAACCGGCGCACCTGGTGTTCTTCCTGCACGACGAGGTGATCGTGCACACGCCCGCCGAACTGGCGGACGAGGTCGCGGCGATCGTGGAGACGTCGATCCAGGAAGCGGCCCGGCTGGTGTTCGGGGAGGCGTGTCCGGTGCGGTTTCCGATGCACGCGAAACCGGTGGACACGTACGCGGAGGCCAAGTGAGGCGGGTGAGGCTCTGACCCTTTTCGCGCGGAGTGCGGAGGCTTCGCGCGGCGGACCTGCCAGGCGATCTCGGGCAGATTTTGGCCCTTCGCGTGGTGCTTGTGGCGGTTTGGCGAGCGCGGCCACGCAGGGCTACAGAATGCGGTCCCCTGGCGTGCTGCCGCCCACAACCGAGCTGCGTCGGCCTCGGCGGGTCGGTCAGCAACCGCTGCACGGCCGCCAGCAGCCGATGGTCGGCGACCTCGGGCGCGGCGCGCCATCTCGAGCCAGCGCGCCGTCCGACGTCCACGCAGGCACGCAGGCGTCGCGCAATGACGTTCAGGCGAACCGCCGCCCACAACCAAGCTGCGTTGCCCTCGGCGGCTCGGTCGAGCCAACGCGCCATCCGACATCCGCGCAAGCACACAGGTGTCGCGGAACGACGTTCAGGCCAATTGCCGCCCACAACTGAGCTGCGTCGGTCTCGACGGCTCGGTCAGCAGCCGATGGTCGGCGACCTCACGCACGATCCGCCGTCGAGCCAGCACCATCCGATGCCAGCGCGCGAACTCCGCGCAATGACGTTCAGGCGACCACCGCATCGCCTGGCACGACAGCACGCGGCTCAGGCCCGCACCGTCACGCTCCAGATGAAGCCAACGCCTCGTCCAGTGCCTTGGTGATTCTCTTCAACGACACCGGATGCGCCGTTCCCAGCGTCTGCGCGAAGAAGCTCACCCGCAGCTCCTCGATCATCCACCGCACCTCCGCCAGCGCGGGCGACGACGTCCCCGGCGGCAACGCGGCCACCGCGTCCTCGTACTCCTTCGTGATCCACGCGACGTCCGCCATCCGCTGCAGGTCTCGCGTCTGCTCCAGCGGCAGCTTCTCCAGCCGCCGCTCGATGCCGCGCAGGTACCGGACCACGTTCGGCAGCCGGGCGGCTCCCGTTTCCGTCACGAAGCCCGCGTGGACCAAGCCGTCCAGCTGGCGGCGGATGTCGGCCAGCGACTCGGCCGGGCCGCGGGTGTCGGCCAGGCGCGTTTCGACGTCGATGGCCGCGCGCAGGATTCGCTCGACCTCCGTCAGCACCTCCAGCACCTTCGGGTTCAAGCCTGCCCGCACCTTTTCCAGCAGTGCGGCGAAACCCGCCTCGTCCCACACGGGACCGCCCGCGGAGGCCATCAGTGCGTCGACCGCGCAGTCGACACAGTCCTCCAGCAGGCCCGCCACGCTGCCGTGCGGGTTGCGGTTCAGCACGAGTTTCGAGGAATTCGACAGCGACCGCGTAATGAACTTCATCGGCGAGTTCAGGTTCAGCCGCAGCATCCGCCGCGTGCCGGCCCACATCGCGTGTTGCTGTTCGGCGGGCGTGTCCAGCAGCCGCACGGCCACCGACGCACCTTCGTCCACCAGCGCCGGATACGCCTTCACGTCGTGGCCGCGCCGGGTCGAGGCGAACACCTTCGGCAGCTCGCCGAACGACGGCCGCACCAAGCCCGCCTTCTCGATGCTGTTGGCGGCCTTGGAAATCGTCTCCCGCACGCGCGGCGCGAGGCGGCGCTTCAGCTCGTCCAGGTCCTTGCCCTCGGCCACCTTCTTGCCGCGCTCGTCCACGACGCGGAAGGTGATCCGGAGGTGGTCCGGCACGGTCGAAAGGTCCCACGCCGAACGCGGGATGTCGATGCCGCGCATCGCGTGCAGCTCGTCGCCGAGGATGTCGAGCAGCGGACCGTCCGAAGGGGACATTCGCGTCAACGCGTCGGCCGCCGTGTCGGGAGCGGGAACGAAGTTGCGCCGCAACGCTTTCGGCAGCGATTTGATCAGTTGCGTCACCAGTTCGCCGCGCAGGCCGGGCACCTGCCAGTCGAAACCGTCCGGCGTCACCTGGTTCAGCACCGGCAGCGGGATGTGCACGGTCACGCCGTCGGCATCGGCACCGGGCTCGAACTGGTAGGTGAGCTTGAAAACGTGCGTGCCCTGGGTCCACGAGTCCGGGTAGTCCGATTCGCGGACCGCGCCCGCGACCTCGTTGATGAGCATGGACTTCTCGAACGACAGCAGGTCGGGCTCGGTCCGCCGCGCCTTCTTCCACCAGCTGTCGAAGTGCCGCACGGACACGACGTCCTCGGGCACCCGCGCGTCGTAGAACTCGAACAGCGTCTGGTCGTCCACCAGGATGTCGCGCCGCCGGGCGCGGTTCTCCAGGTCCTCGACCTCGTCCAGCAGCGCGCGGTTCTCGGCGAAGAACCGGTGGTTGGTGTGCCAGTCGCCCTCGACCAGCGCGTGCCGGATGAACAGCTCGCGCGAGACCTCCGGGTCGATCCGGCCGTAGTTCACCCGCCGGTCGGCGACCAGCGGCACGCCGTACAGCGTCACCTTCTCGGTCGCCATCACCGCGCCTTGTTTGCGCTCCCAGTGCGGCTCCGAATACGAACGCTTCACGACGTGCTGCGCGAGCGGTTCGACCCAGTCCGGCTCGATCCGCGCGTTGACCCGGCCCCACAGCCGCGACGTCTCGACCAGCTCGGCCGACATCACCCAGCGCGGCTGCTTCTTGAACAGCGCCGAACCGGGGAACACCGAGAACCGCGCCCCGCGCGCGCCGAGGTAGTCGCCCTTCGCCGGGTCCTTGAGCCCGATGTGCGACAGCAGCCCGGAAATCAGCGCCGTGTGCACGTGCTGCGGATCGGCGGGCGTGGTGCTGAGCGTGATGCCGAGCGGTTTGGCGAGCTGGCGCAGCTGGCCGAAGATGTCCTGCCACTCGCGGATCCGCAGGTAGTTCAGGTACTCGGCGCGGCACATCCGGCGGAACTGGTTGCCGGTCAACGTCTTCTGCTGTTCGCTGACGTAGTCCCACAGCTTGAGGTAGGAGAGGAAGTCCGATGTCGGATCGGCGAACCGGGCGTGCTGCGCGTCGGCGGCCTGCTGCTTCTCCGCCGGCCGCTCGCGCGGGTCCTGAATGGACAGTGCGGCGGCGATGATCATCACCTCGCGCACGCAGCCGTTGCGCGCCGCCTCCAGCACCATCCGGCCCATCCGCGGGTCCACCGGCAGCAGGGCGAGCTTGCGGCCGACCTCGGTGAGCTTCGAGGAATCGCCTGCCTCGAACGCGCCGAGTTCCTGCAGCAGCTGCACGCCGTCGGCGACCTGGCGGCGGTCCGGCGGCTCCACGAACGGGAACGCGGCCATGTCGCCGAGGCCGAGCGACGTCATCTGCAGGATGACCGACGCCAGGTTCGTCCGCAGGATCTCCGGATCGGTGAACTCCGGCCGCGACGCGAAGTCCTCCTCGGAGTACAGCCGGATGCAGATGCCGTCCGAGGTGCGCCCGCAGCGGCCCTTGCGCTGGTTCGCCGACGCCTGCGAAATCGCCTCGATCGGCAGCCGCTGCACCTTCGTGCGGTGGCTGTAGCGCGAGATGCGCGCGGTGCCCGGGTCGATCACGTACTTGATCCCGGGCACGGTCAGCGACGTCTCCGCGACGTTCGTGGCCAGCACGATCCGCCGTCCGGTGTGCCGCTGGAACACGCGGTGCTGGTCGGCCGCGGACAGCCGCGCGTACAGCGGAAGCACCTCGGTGTTGCGCAGCTCCAGCCGGTTCAGCACGTCCGCGGTGTCGCGGATCTCGCGTTCGCCGGAGAGGAACACGAGGATGTCGCCGGGACCCTCGCCGGACAGCTCCTGGACCGCCTCGGCGATCGCCTGCGTCTGGTCGCGGTCCGGGTCGGCCTCGGGGTCGTCCGGGTCCGCGAGCGGGCGGTAGCGCACCTCGACCGGGTAGGTCCGGCCGGAGACCTCGACGATCGGCGCGTCGTCGAAATGCCGCGAGAACCGCTCCGGGTCGATGGTCGCCGAGGTGATGATCACCTTCAGGTCGGGGCGGCGCGGCAGCAGCTGCTTGAGGTAGCCGAGGATGAAGTCGATGTTGAGGCTGCGCTCGTGCGCCTCGTCGATGATCAGCGTGTCGTACTGGCGCAGCATCCGGTCGGTCTGGATCTCGGCCAGCAGGATGCCGTCGGTCATCAGCTTGACCAGGGTGTCCTGGCCGGACTGGTCGGTGAACCGGACCTTGTAGCCGACGGTGTCGCCCAGTTCGGTCTTCAGCTCGCTGGCGATCCGGTCGGCGACCGTGCGCGCGGCCAGCCGGCGCGGCTGGGTGTGCCCGATCTGCCCGCGCACGCCGCGGCCCAGCTCGAGGCAGATCTTCGGCAGCTGCGTGGTCTTGCCCGACCCGGTCTCCCCCGCGACGATCACCACCTGGTGGTCGCGGATAGCGTCGCCGATCTCGTCCTTGAGCCGGCTGACCGGCAGCTCGGCCGGGTACTCGATCTTCGGCACGCTTTCGCGGCGCTGCTGCACGCGCAGCAGCGCCGTTTCGACGTCGGCGGCGATGCGCTCGGCCGCCTGCTGCTTGTCGCGAGCCCGGCGCGCGCCGTCGAGACGACGGCGGAGCCGGTGCTCGTCGCGCAGCATCAACTCGGGCAGCTGGGCGCGCAGCTCTGCGAGGGAAGATGGAGTGGACATACTTAGGCCAAGGATAGCCGTGCGTGACCGGCGTGGCTTCCGAATATGCCGCGAGCGACAGCCCGGCGGCCCGGCTCACCGCGCCGGAGCCGGGCGCGTCCCGGCGAGCTTGGCCGGAAGCAGCCAGGTCAGCCGGTCCGAGCGGAGCACGGCGAGCGGTCCGATCACCGCCAGGAGCAGCACGTACCCGGCGACGAACGGGGCCACCCGCGAGTCCAGCCCGGCGGCGGTCGCCATCGTCGCCAGGACCAGCGAGAACTCGCCCCGGGTGAGCACGGTCAGGCCGATGTTCACGCCTTCGGCCCGGTCGAAGCCGTGCAGCCGGGCGGCGAACGCTCCGGCGGCGAGGTTGAGCACCAGCGTCAGCGCGACCGCGGCGAGCACCGGGAGGACGACCGTGCCGACCGCGCCCGGGTCGATCGACAGCCCGAAGATGAAGAAGAACAACGCGCCGAACGCGTCCCGCAGCGGCAGCACCAGTTTGTGCACCCGCGGCGCGACCTGGGAATTGCCCAGCATCATGCCGACCATGAACGCGCCGATCGCGTCGGACACGCCCACCTCCTCGGCCACCGCGGCGCCGAGCACGGCCACGCCGACGAAGCAGACGGTGAGCAGTTCGTCGTCCGCCGAGCCGAACAGCCGGGACACGACCCGCCCGCCCCACCGCGCGAGCGCGGCGAGCACGAGCAGGAAGCCGAACGCCTTGCCGAAGTCGGCGAGCGCCGCGCCGAAGCCGTCCGCACCGCTGAGCACCGGCTGCAGCAGCGCCAGGTACAGCGCGAGGAAGAGGTCTTCCAGCACGACGATGCCCATGATCAGGCGGGATTCCCGGTTGCTCGTCCGCCGGGTTTCCAGGAGCAGTTTGGTGACGATGGCCGAGGACGAGATGCCGATCGCGCCGGCGATCACCAGCGCCTCGCGCGTGCCCCAACCGAGCGCGAAGCCGAACGCGAGCCCGCCGCCGATGTTGAGCACGAGGTACGCGAGCCCCGCGCCGGCGAGTCTGGCGCCGCCGCGGGCGAGGTCGTCGAGCGAGAACTCCAGTCCGAGATAGAAGAGCAGGAACACGAGACCGAGCCCGGCCAGCACGCCGAACTCGGCCGGATCGTCCACAAGGGACAGTCCGGGGGTGTGCGGGCCGAAGACGAAACCGGCCAGCATGAACAGGGGAATCGTGGGCAGCCCGATCCGGGCGCCGACGCGGGCGAGGGCGCCGGCGGCGAGAAACGCGCCGCCGACGGCCAGCAAAGCATGACCGTTGCTCATGAAATCCTCCGGAGAGCCGGGTACAGGCGGGAACCGAGTGCTCAGCGATCCGGAGGAGCCCGCGCCGCGGCGGGCACGGGCGCGCGGTCCAGTTCGACCGGAGGCGCGGCGGAAAACGGGACGGTGCACCAATCCGGCCGGGCGAGGCGGATCTCGCCCGGCGCGTCGGCGAGCGGCAATGGGTGCGCGGCGACGAGGTGCGAGCCCTGTTCCTGGACCAGGACGGGTTCGGCGCCGGGCGGACGCGGGCCCGCCGGTCCCGGCCCGGGGACCGCGACGCCGAGCAGCAGCAGCGCGGCGAGTGCCACGACGAGGATGGACCGGTGCCGCGGCGCGGGAGCGGCGGCAGCAGTCGTCATCTCGAGACGAGTTTACCATGTCTTTAATCTGCGCCGACGGCATCGGATTGAGTCCACAATAGACAGAATGGTGCCGGATCCCCTGCTTCCGCCCGCCTTCAGGCGATTCTCAATGTCCACAGTGGACTACAACGGTTCATCTCCGGGAAAAATCTTCGTATCCCTTGCCTCGCCGCTTCACGCTCGGTTATCGTGGCGCTACGCCGCAGCAGTACCCGGAACCGGTCCATTCGCCGGTCCGGCCGCCTTGCCCACGTACCGCGGAAAGGGATTCCCCTCATGCGCAAGACGATGCGGCCCACGCTGGTCGCCGGTCTCACGGCTGCCTCGGCCCTCGCTCTCGTCCTCGGCACTCCCGCTCTCTCGGCCGCCGCCGCGCCCGCCCCGCTCGCCGCCTCGGCGTCAATGCGGGGATCCGGCGGCGACCTCGCGTCTCCGGAGAAGAAGGAGATCGCGATGCAGCTGGTGTCGAGCGCGGAAAACTCGTCGCTCGACTGGAAGAAGCAGTACTCCTACATCGAGGACATCGGCGACGGCCGCGGCTACACCGCGGGCATCATCGGGTTCTGCTCCGGCACCGGCGACATGCTCGAACTGGTGCGGGCCTACACCCAAGCCGTGCCGGACAACCCGCTGGCGAAGTTCCTGCCCGCGCTGGAGAAGGTCAACGGCTCCGATTCGCACGAGGGTCTCGGCTCGGCCTTCGAAAGCGCCTGGAAGGAAGCCGCGGGCACCGAGGAGTTCCAAGCCGCGCAGAACAGCGAGCGCGACCGCGTGTACTTCGATCCGGCGGTGAACCAAGGCAAATCCGACGGTCTCGGCGCGCTCGGCCAGTTCATCTACTACGACGCCATCGTGATGCACGGCCCCGGCACCAGCACCGACAGCTTCGGCGGCATCCGCGACGCCGCGCTGTCGAAGGCGAAGCCGCCGGCACAGGGCGGCGACGAAACCGCGTACCTCAAGGCGTTCCTCGACGCGCGCAAGGTGGTCATGAAGAAGGAAGAAGCGCATGCGGACACGTCCCGCGTCGACACCGAGCAGCTGGTGTTCCTCAACGACGGCAACCTCGATCTGCACACGCCGCTGAAGTGGAAGGTCTACGGCGACCCGTACGAGATCAACTGAGCGCGCAGCAGGTTCTCGCGGTCACTGCGCACAGCGCGTCCGCGTGGGACCACGACGGCGACCGCTGGGTACGGGCACTCGGTCCGTACCCAGCGGAAGTCGGCGCGGAAGGAATCGGCGTCGCGCGCGAAGGACTTTCCCGTACCCCGGCCGGAACCTGGCCGCTCACCGAAGCGTTCGGCATCGCCCCGAACCCCGGCACCCGGCTCCCCTACCGGCAAGTGTCCACTTCGGACTGGTGGGTGTCCGATGTGCACTCCCCGCGGTACAACACGCATTACCGAGGCGCCTCCGGCCCGTTCGACGAAGCCGCCGGAGAGAACCTCGGCGCGGCAGGTCCGGCGTACACGCACGCGGTGGTGATCGACTACAACCGCTCGCCGGTCGTGCCCGGCGCCGGTTCGGCGTTCTTCCTGCACGTGGCCACCGGCGGGCCGACCGCGGGCTGCGTCGCGCTGGCGCTGGACGACCTCATCGCCGTCCTGCGCTGGCTCGATCCGGCGCGAAAGCCCGTCATCGCACTAGCTGATCGGCCGTCCGCGTGTTGATCACCCGATCCGGCCCGATGCCCGCCTTTTCCGCGCGCTCGCAGCCGTAACCCTGCCAGTCGAGCTGGCCGGGCGCGTGCGCGTCGCTGTCGATCGCGAACTCGCAGCCCAGCTCGACCGCTTGGCGCAGCAACCGCATCGGCGGGTCGAGCCGGTCCGGCCGCGAGTTGATCTCCACCGCCACGCCGTTCTCGCGACACGCGGTGAACACCTTCTCCGAGTTGAACTGCGACTCCGGCCTGCTGCGTCCGCCGACCAGCCGTCCCGTGCAGTGCCCCAGCACGCGGACGTGCGGGTTCTCGATCGCGGCCAGCATCCGCGGCGTCATCTCCCGCGCGGGCATCCGCAGCTTCGAGTGCACGCTCGCCACCACGAAGTCGAGCCGGTCCAGCAGCTGCTCGGTCTGGTCGAGCGCGCCGTCGTCGAGGATGTCGACCTCGATGCCGTGCAGCAGCCGAAACGGTGCCAGCTGCTCGTTCACCCGCGCGACCTCGTCCATCTGCGCGCGAAGCCGTTCCGCGGACAGGCCGCGCGCGACAGTCAGCCGTGGCGAATGGTCGGTGAGCACGATCCACTCGTGGCCCAGGTCGCGGGCCGTCTCGGCCATCTCGAGGATCGGGCTGCCGCCGTCGGACCAGTCGGAGTGCGTATGACAGTCGCCGCGAAGCGCGGTACGCAGCGCACCGCCGTCCGGCAGCGTGCTTTTAGGCAGCTTCGCCGCGTACGCGGGCGTACGGTCGTGCCACGCGTCCTCGATGACCCCAGCTGTGGCCTTGCCGATCCCCTTCAACGCCTGAAGCGACTTCGCACCGACGCGCGCCGCGAGTTCGTCCTCGGACAACCGCTCGACCACCGCGGCGGCCTGCCGGAAGGCGCGCACCCGGTAAGTCGGTTCACCGGCGCGTTCGAGCTGGAAGGCGATGTCGCGCAGGGCACGGGCCGGGTCCATGACTCCTGTTCTACCCGCTCAGCCGCGCCGAGGCAGCTCGTGCAGCTCGACCTGGTCCAGCCGGCCGTCGCGGATCTCGGCGGTCTGATAGGTGCAGAACGGCTGCCGCCGCCGGTCGGTGGGCGAACCGGGGTTGAGCAGCCGCAGCCCGCCGGGCGTCACCGTGTCCCACGGGATGTGGCTGTGCCCGAAGATCAGCACGTCGACGTCCGGGTACAACGCGTCGCAGCGTGCCTCGCGCCCCTTCGCGTCACCGGTCTCGTGGACGACCGCCAACCGCACGCCCTCCAGCGTCTCCCTGGCGACCTCGGGCAGGCGTTTCCGCAGTTCAGGACCGTCGTTGTTGCCGTACACGCCGATCAGCCGGGCGCTGCGGGCCTCAAGAGCGTCGAGAGTGTCCACGTCGACCCAGTCGCCCGCGTGCACCACGACGTCGGCCTGCGCGACTTCGTCCCAGACCTGCGCGGGCAGCTCCTTCGCCCGCTTCGGCAGGTGGGTGTCCGCGACGAGCAGCAACCGCACGTCGTCACTCCTCCCCGAGCGCTTCGAGCACGTGGTCGAGGAACGCCGCGATGTGCGCGCGCAGCAGCTCGGCCGCGCCGTCCTCGTCGCCCTTCTTCGCGGCGGCGAGCACTGCCTTGTGCTCGTTCCATTCCTTGCGCCAGCTGGGATTCGCGTCCCAGCCGACCACGGTGATCAGCGCCGCCCGGTCGCGCAGATCGTCCAGCATCGAGACCATCAGCGGGTTGCCGCAGCCGGCGTACAGCGCGCGGTGGAACCGCCGGTTCAGCAGGCTCAACGTGGTCTGGTCGGCGTCCGCGGCCGACGCTTCCTTGAGGATCTGCGAAGCCTCCTCGAACGACTCGCGGTCCGAAGCCCGCACCGCGCGGCGCAGCGCTTCGGGCTCCAGCACCATCCGCACGTCGTAGACCGAGCGCGCCAGCGCCGCGTCGACCACGCACACCGACGCGCCCTTGTACGGGCTGAACGTGACCAGCCCGGTGTTGGACAGCACCTTGAGCGCCTCGCGCACCGGCGTCTTCGAGACCCCGAGCCGCGCGGCCAGCTCCGCCTCCACGAGCGGCTGGCCGGGCACCAGCTCGCGGGCGAGAATGCCGCGCCGGATCTCCTCCAGCACCACCTCGGTGCGGGAGGCGGGGAGGCTGAACGTGGACGGCATGCCGACCCTCCTGGCTTTCGCGCTCGTCCCCGCACATTCAACCAGGCGGGCGTCTCCGAGCGTCGACACGTACGATCATATATCAGATGCTATCCGTCGACCGAGAGGACGCGCAGCGATGAAGGCACCCGAGGACCTGCGCAGCCACCGCTGGTTCGGCGGCGACGACCTGCGGAATTTCAGCCACCGCACCCGCGCCCGGCAGCTCGGCTACGAGCCGGGAGAGCACCTCGGCAAGCCGGTGATCGGCATCCTCAACACCTGGAGCGACATCAACCCCTGCCACCAGCACCTGCGCGAACGCGCGGAGCAGGTCAAGCGCGGCGTGTGGCAGGCGGGCGGCTTCCCGCTGGAGTTCCCGGTGGCGACGCTGTCGGAGACCTATCAGAAGCCGACGCCGATGCTGTACCGGAATCTGCTGGCGATGGAGACCGAGGAACTGCTGCGGTCGTATCCGGTCGACGGCGCGGTGCTGATGGGCGGCTGCGACAAGACCACCCCGGCGCTGCTGATGGGCGCGGCGAGCGCCGGGCTGCCGTCGATTTTCGTGCCCGCCGGCCCGATGCTGCGCGGAAACTGGCGCGGCGAGGTGCTCGGCAGCGGCACCGACATGTGGAAGTACTGGGACGAACGGCGCGCGGGCACGATCGGCGACCGGGAGATGGCCGAGCTGGAACGCGGTCTCGCCCGCTCCCCCGGCCACTGCATGACGATGGGCACCGCGTCGACCATGACCTCCGCCGCCGAGGTGCTCGGGCTGACGCTGCCCGGCGCGGCCTCGATCCCGGCGGTCGATTCCGCGCACCACCGGATGGCCGCGGCGAGCGGCGCGCGAATCGTGGGCATGGTGTGGGAGGACCTGACGATCGCGAAGATCCTCGACGAACGCGCGTACGCCGACGCGATCACGACCGTGCTGGCGCTCGGCGGGTCGACCAACGCGGTGATCCACCTGATCGCGATGGCCGGGCGCAGCGGGATTTCGCTGTCCCTGCGGGATTTCGACGAGATCGCGCGCCGGGTGCCGGTGCTGGCCAACATCCGGCCGGGCGGCGACTGGCTCATGGAGGACTTCTACTACGCGGGCGGCCTGCCCGGCCTGCTGTCCCGCTTGACCGACCTGCTGCACCTGGACCGGATCACCGTCACCGGGCGTCCGCTCGCCGATTCCCTCGCCGACGCCCGCGTGCACAACGACGACGTGATCCGCCCGCGCGACAACCCGGTCGCCAGCGAAGGCGGAGTAGCCGTGCTGCGCGGCAACCTCGCGCCCGGCGGCGCGGTGATCAAGCACATCGCCGCCGACCCCGCCCTGCTCACGCACACCGGTCCGGCAGTGGTGTTCGACAACTACGCGGATCTGAAAAAGCGCATCGACGATCCGGAGCTGGGCATCACCGCCGATTCCGTGCTGGTGCTGCGCGGATCCGGTCCGCTCGGCGGCCCCGGGATGCCCGAGTACGGCATGCTGCCGATCCCGGCGCACCTGCTGGAACAAGGCGTGCGGGACATGGTGCGGATCTCCGACGCCCGGATGAGCGGGACCAGCTACGGCGCGTGCGTGCTGCACGTGGCGCCGGAATCGCACGTCGGCGGGCCGCTCGCGCTCGTCCGCGACGGCGACCTGATCACCCTGGACGTGCCCGCGCGGACGTTGCGGCTGGAGGTGGACGACGCCGAGCTGGAGCGGCGTCTCGCTTCGTGGGCCGCCCCTGCGCCCCGATTCGAACGGGGCTACGGTGCCCTCTACGCGGAGCACATCACGCAGGCCGACGAGGGCTGCGACTTCGACTTCCTGGCCCGCGCCGGAGCCAATCCGGAGCCGGACGCCGGGTGAGGGTCGTGAGCGCCGATCACGGCAAGAACCGGGATCGCCGCTCACGACACAGGGTGACCGGTTTGTTCCGCTGGGGGCAGTAGTCCGGCATGTCCGGCTCGGCCCGTACGCTGTGCCCCTGACCGCAGCGAATCGAAGGGGTCGTGAGGTGCAGTACGAACCGCGCTGGCCGGAAACCGACAGCGACCAGACCGAGATCCTGCCGGTCGTGGCGCCGGAGGAGCCTCCGTCCCCGCCGCGCCGGCGCGGCCTGCGCAAGGCGGGCTGGATCAGCGGAGGCGTGCTTGGCGTGCTGGTCGTGGCCTACCTCATCGACCTGCTGACGAGCCAGGGCCGGGTGCCGCGCGGCGTCGTCGTGGCCGGCGTGGACGTCGGCGGGCTGGAGCGGCCGGTCGCCGAACGCGAGCTGCGCGGGAAGATCGAACCCCGGCTCACCCAGCCGCTCACCGTCACCGCGGGCAACGCGCACACCAAGCTGTCGCCGACCGAGGCCGGGCTGGGGCTCGACTGGAGCGGCACCCTCGACCAGGCGGGCGACCAGCCGGTGAATCCCTTCACCCGGCTCGCGTCGTTCTTCAGCACCCGGGAACTGGGCGTCGTGTCGCACGTCGAGGCCGCGAAGCTCGACCCGGCGCTCGAGGACCTGCGCGGCCGCGTCGACCGGGAGCCCGCCGAGGGCACGATCCGGTTCGACGGCACCACGCCGGTCGCGGTCCCGCCGCAGACCGGGCAGAAGCTGGACGTCCCGGCGGCGCGGGCGAAGGTGCTCAGCGGCTGGGCTTCGGGCAGCGAGCTGACGCTTCCGGTCGCGCCGACGCCGGTGCGCACCACCCCGGAAGGCGTTCAGCGCGCGCTCACCGAGTTCGCCAAGCCCGCGGTGTCCGCGCCGATCATCGTCAAGGGCGAGGGCGCGGACGCGACGCTGACGCCGGAGCAGATCGCCGGAGCGCTCACGTTCGTCCCGGGCGACGGCGGCGGCCTCGCCCCGCAGATCGACCCGAAGAAGGTCACCGACGCGCTCGCGCCGCAGCTGAAGTCCACCGAGCAGGAGGGCAAGGACGCGGCGATCGCGTTCTCCGGCGGGAAACCGGTCGTCGAGCCGTCCGCGGACGGCAACACGGTCGACTGGGAGCAGAGCCTCAAACCGCTGCCGAACACGCTGAAGCAGACCGACAGCCGCGAGCTGAAGGCGATCTACAAGAAGACGCCGGCGAAGGTCACCACCGAGCAGGCGAACAAGCTCGGCGTCAAGGAAGTCATCGGCGAGTTCACCACCGGCGGGTTCGCGCCCGACTCCGGCACGAACATCCGCGTGGTCGCCGAGAAGGTGAACGGCGCGATCGTGAAGCCGGGAGAAACGTTCAGCCTCAACGGGTTCACCGGCCCGCGCGGGCGCGCGCAGGGCTACGTCGAGGCGGGCGTGATCGAGAACGGCGCGCCGGCCCGCGAGGTCGGCGGCGGCATTTCGCAGTTCGCCACCACGCTGTACAACGCCGCGTACTTCTCCGGGATGAAGGACGCCGGGCACAAGGAACACAGCTACTACATCAGCCGGTATCCGGCCGCGCGCGAGGCGACGGTGTTCCAGAATCCCAACGGCGCCAGCGTGATCGACCTGAAGTTCACCAACGACTCGGACACCGGCGTGGCGATCCAGACCATCTGGACGCCGTCGTCGATCACGGTGAAACTGTGGGGCACCAAGCGGTACACCGTCGAATCGGTCCCCGGCGAGCGGACGAATCCGACGCCGCCGCCGACGAAACCGGGTCCGGCGGAGAACTGCCACGCGTCCAACGGCGCGCCCGGGTTCACCGCGAGCGACACCCGGATCCTGCGCGACGCCTCGTCGGGCCGGGAAGTTTCGCGGCACACGCGGTCGGTCCGCTACAACCCGCAGCCGAAGATCACCTGCGGGGAACAGTGAGTCGCTGCATCGTGGCGGCCACCGCTAGATCGACGGCGAAGGAGAACTCCGCTTCGTGATCGCACCGCGCCAGATGCGGCGCGGATTCGACCACGGCGGGAAGCCCGGTCTGCTCCAATTCGGTGCGGCGACGGGCGATTCCGGCTTCGTCGGTGACGCCGAACGCCGGTCCCGCACCGGCCTCGCGCAGGAGCGAGCCGACGACGACCGACAGAAGCGAGCGCAGCAGGTGCACCGCCTCCTCGGGGGACGCGCCTGCCTTGCGCAGCACCGAAAGCACCGCCTCGACCGGGGCGAGCGCGGCGATCGACGGCAACTGCCTGGTCAGCACCAGCGCCGCGGCCTGCGGATGCGCGCGCGTGGCTTTCCGGAAGGACTGGGCGATCGCGCGCAGGTCTTCCTCGGGCTGCCCGGTCGGCTCCGGGAGGTCGATTCCGCCGAGCACGTGCCCGGCGACGGCGTCGAGCAAGGCTTCCTTGCCGTCGATGTGGTGATAGAGGCTCTTCGCGTCCACGCCAAGCCGTTGCGCGACGGTCCGCATGCTCACCGCTGCCGCTCCGCCGGCGTCGACTGCTTCCAGCGCGGCGGTCAGGATCGCCTCCCTCGACAGCCTGGCGTCTCCCTTGCGCGGGCGTCCCCGGCGGGTCGTGGTGTTCACGGCTCCATCATGGCGCACTTGCGTTAAATCCACAGCGTGGGTTAAATTGCGGCTTCCGGTTTGGAGGAACCCGTGGACCCGTTGGCCATCCCCGCGCCCGAAGTGCTGCGTGCCCGGCACAAGCTCGTCCTCGACCACTTCCGCGACGAGGTGCGCCAGGACTGGGACGACGTGCTCGCGACGTTCCCGCATCCGCACTACGAGATCGTCCCGACGATGACCGTGCACGACGGCGATGCCGCGGTGCGCGGGTACTACGACGAAACGCGCCGCGCGTTTCCCGATCAAGACCACGAAATCATCGCGCTGCGGCACAGCGCCGACGCGGTGATCGTCGAGTTCTGGCTTCTCGGCACCCACCGCGGGCCGCTCGGGAAGATCCCGCCCACCGGGCAGCGGTTCCGGGTCCGGATGACCGCGTACTTCCTCTTCGACGCGGACGAACAGCTGGTGTGCGAACGGATTTACTTCGACACGCTCACCATGCTCCGCCAATTGCTGCGCGCCTGCGACATCCGGAAACCCGCCTCGTGGCCCAAGCTCGTGCGCGCGGTGCGCGGGCTGCTGGCGATGTCCGGCGATCCGGATCCGCGGCTTTCCGAGACCACTCCGCCCGCTTTTTGTCGGTGACCCCGCGTACAGTCGGGCGCACACCACGGGAAGGGGGAACCGGTGTCCGACGACGCGGCCATGGGGCTTTACGGACTCACCAAACGGTTCGGGACAACGCTGGCAGCAGACGACGTGCGGCTGGAAGTGCCGCGCGGGTCGTTCTTCGGCCTCGTCGGCCCCAACGGAGCCGGGAAAACGACGTCGCTGTCGATGGCGGTCGGCTTGCTCCGGCCGGATTCCGGCGAGGCGCGCGTGTTCGGCGTGGACGTCTGGCGGGAACCGGAACGGGCGAAAAGCCTGATCGGCGTTCTTCCGGACGGATTGTCCATTCCGGAACGGCTCACCGGGCGGGAACTGCTGACGTACATGGGCCTGCTGCGCGGGCTCGCGCCGGACACGGTCGCCGAACGCGCCCAGGAACTGCTCGGCGTGCTGGAGCTGACGGACGCCGAGCGCACCCTCGTCATCGACTATTCCGCGGGCATGCGCAAGAAAATCGGCCTCGCGACGGCGCTGCTGCACGGCCCCCGGCTGCTGGTGCTGGACGAGCCGTTCGAGGCGGTGGACCCGGTTTCGGCGTCGACCATCCGCACGATCCTGCAGCGGTTCGTCGCCTCCGGCGGCGCGGTGGTGCTGTCGAGCCACGTGATGGCGTTGGTGGAACAGCTGTGCAGCCACGTCGCGGTGATCACGCGCGGCCGCGTCGTCGCCGCGGGCGCGGTGGCCGACGTGCGGGGCGAAGGCACGCTGGAGGACGCGTTCGTGCACATCGTCGGCGGGCGGACCAGTGGAGCGGAGGGGCTGGCGTGGTTGGCGTCCTCGTCCGACTGAAGCTGCGGGTCCTGCGCAATTCGCTGCGCGGGCGGCAAATCGCCGGAATGATCGTCGGCGGCCTCTTCGGCCTGCTGGCGGCTCTGGTCACCATCGGCATCGCGGTGTTCCCGGCTCCGGAAGCGCGGATCACCGTGGACCTGCTCACCTCGGTCTACGCGGTGTGGATGGCGGGCTGGGTGCTCGCCCCGATCGCGACCGGCGGCGGGGACGACACGCTGCGGCCGGAACACTTCGCGCTGCTGCCGATCGGCTGCCGCAAGCTGGCGGTCGGGCTGCTCGCGGCGAGCTTCGTGGGCGTCACCGCGCTGGTGAGCCTGCTGGCGTTCCTCGGGTTGGTGTTCTACGGGCTGCGGTTCGGCCCCGGCGCCGCGCTCGTCGGCCTCGTGTTCACCGTGCTGCAGCTGGCGTTCGTGGTGCTGCTGTACCGCGTGGTGATGGCCGCGCTGGGTGCGCTGCTGACGTCGCGCAAGGGCAAGGAACTGGGCATCATCCTGGTGGCGCTCACCGGGTTGTCCGGCGTCGCGGTGAACTACGTGATCAACAGCGTCGCCCCGGCGATCGTCAACGGCCAGCTGCCCGGTTTCGTCAGCGTCGTGCACGCACTCCCGTCCGGCTGGGGCACGCTCGCGGTGCACGCCGCCGGGACCGGCGAATGGGGCACCGCCGGCGGTCTCTTCGCCGCATTGCTCGGTGTCGTGGCGGTTCTGGTCGTGCTCTGGGGCGCGTTGCTGGCCCGCCAGGTCACCACGCCGTCCTTCCGCGGCGCCTCCCGCACCCGCGCGAAAGCCACTCGCACGCGGCGCAGCCTGCTGCCTTCGACGCCAGTGGGCGCCGTGGCGCGCAAGGAGCTTTTCACCTGGTGGCGGGACGCCCGCCGACGCGTCGCCCTGCTGTCGACGCTCCTCATCGGGTTCGTCATCACCGTCGTGCCAGCCCTGTCCGGCGGCGGTGGCCGGTCGGTGATGCTGCCGTATTTCGGTGTCGCAGTGGTGCTTTTCGCCTCCATGCAGTCCGGCAACCTGTACGGAATGGACGGCAGCGCCCTGTGGCACACGCTGGTCGTCCCCGGCGCCGAACGCGCGGACATCCGCGGCCGCCAACTGGCGTGGGCGCTCATCGTCGCCCCGGTGGCGGTGGTGCTGGCCCTGGTTTTGCCCGGCGTCACCGGCGTCCCGGACGCGTACCCGTGGGTCCTCGGCCTGGTGCCGGCAACGCTGGGCGCCGGCGCCGGGGTCCTGATGCTGCAATCCGTCTTCCTGGCCTTCCCGCTTCCGGACCAACGCCGCAGCGGCAGCCCGTGGTCGTCCGGCGGGCGGCCCGGATGCGCCCGGGCCGCCCTGATGCTGGCGACCACGCTGCTCATCGTGCTCGGTGCGTTGCCGGTGGTGGCGCTGTGCGTGGCCGGGAAGCTCGCGGACCTTCCGGTGCTGCAGTGGCTGGGCATCCCCGCCGGGATCGCGACCGGCATCGCGCTCGCGTGGTGGTGGGGTCGGCTCGCCCAGCAACGGCTGGCGGCGCGGGGCCCGGAGCTGCTGGCGACCGTCTCCAAAGAACGGTGACAGGTTTTTCCCGCGTTTTTTGCCGACGTGTCGAAAGGCGGAGCGCGCGTTCGTAGCCAAGGCAAGAGACCCCCTGGTCGAGGAGTTCGCGATGAAGCAGTACCTGCTGGCCGTCCACGCAGACGAAACGACGCTGGAGACCGGTGCCGAACTGGCCGCCCAGATGGCCCGCACCGGCAAGGTCACCGACGACATGAAAGCGGCCGGCTCCTGGGTGTTCGTCGGCGGTCTGCGCCCCTCGCACGCCAGCACCGTGGTCCGTCCCGCGAACGGCGGCGTCACGATGACCGACGGCCCGTTCGCCGAAACGAAGGAGCAGCTCGCCGGATTCTGGGTAGTCCAATGCGCGGACCTGGACGAGGCCCTGTCCTGGGCGGACAAGTGCGCGCAGGCTTGCGGCAGCCCCGTCGAAGTACGCCCGTTCGCCGACGGCCCGGAGGACGTCGCGTGACGCTGGACGCGGTCTACCGAGCCGAGTACGGCCGCTGCGTCGCCACCCTGGCCCGCCTCCTCGGCGACATCGGACTGGCCGAGGAGGCGGTGCAGGACGCCTTCGCCACCGCCGTCACCGCCTGGGCCGAGTCCTGGCCGGCCAATCCGGGCGCCTGGATCGTGACCACCGCCCGAAACCGCGCGATCGACCGCCTGCGCCGGGAATCCACCCGGGAGGCCCGGCACGCGCAAGCCCTGCTCCTCCACCAGCCCGACGAACCAGCAGAGGCGGGCCCCGTGCGCGACGACCAGTTGCGGATGATCTTCACCTGCTGCCACCCGGCCCTGTCGCCGCTGGCGCAGACCGCCCTCACCCTGCGCCTGCTGGGCGGCCTGGAGACCGCCGAGATCGCCCGTGCGTACCTGGTGCCGGAACCGACGATCGCCCAGCGCATCGTGCGGGCCAAGAAGAAAATCCGCGACGCGGGCATCCCGTACCGGGTCCCCGACGAGGCCGCCCTGCCCGACCGCCTCGCCTCCGTGCTCACGGTGCTCTACCTGGTGTTCAACGAGGGCTACACCTCGACTTCCGGCCCCCTGGTGCGAACGGACCTGTGCCTGGAAGCCGTGCGGCTGACGCGTGCCCTGGCCGACCTGATGCCGGACGAACCGGAAGTCCAAGGCCTGCTGGCCCTGCTCTTGCTGATCGAAGCCCGCCGCCCGGCCCGCGTCGATTCCTCGGGCGACCTGGTAGTGCTGGCCGAGCAGGACCGCTCGCTGTGGAACCAGTCCCTGATCGCCGAAGGCCACGCCCTGGTAAAGCAATGCCTGCGCCGCGGCCAGCCCGGGCCATACCAGCTGCAAGCCGCGATCAACGCCGTCCACACCGACGGCGCCGCGACGGACTGGCCGCAAGTACTGGCCCTCTACGACCAGCTCCTGGCCCACACCCCGACCGCCGTCGTCGCCCTGAACCGCGCCGTCGCGGTAGCCGAAGTCCACGGCCCGGAACTGGCCCTGGCCCTGGTGGACGAACTGGACTTGCCCGGCTACCACCTGCTGCCCGCCACCCGAGCAGACCTCTTGTCCCGCCTGGGCCGCACGGCCGAAGCGGAGGCCGCTTATACCGAGGCGATCGTGTTGGCAACCAACGAGACTGAGCGAACGTTCCTGGAAACGCGCCGGTCCCGCCTCGCCGAGGATGTCTGAACGCCGTCAGCCGCACCAGCGCAGGTACGCCCAGACACAGTTCGCTTGCTGGGCCTCGGCTTGCCCGAGACAGCGCCAGGCACCGCTCATGCACCAGCGCAGGGCGCGCGCGTCGATCGGCAGGTACGCGCCGCCCAGGTCAACCTGCTAGCGCACGCTACAAATTATCCTCCTCCCCCGCCAGCTTCCACTTTCCGCCGCCCGGCGCCGAACGACAGCAATTCCATCGACCAGCCCACGAGCACCCGCCACAGCTAGGTTCGGCAGGGTTCTGCTTCCGCCCAAGCAGCCCCAGCCGTCCCTGCCCGCGCACCAGCCAGCCGTGCACTCCCTGCCAGCCCTCTAGCGCAGCTTCGTCTGTCCGCTAACTCCCGTAGCCTCTCCTCTCCAATCCGCCACCCGCGCCCCTCAAGGAAGCGCCGCCAGTGATTCCTCCAGTGCCGTGTCCGGCAGTTCGTTGTCCACCATGTCCCCCGCCAGATACGCGCCGTACGCGGGGAGGTCGAGGTGCGCGTGTCCGCAGAGTGCCGTCAGGATCACCTTCTCTTCGCCAGTCTCCTTGCAGCGCAACGCTTCCTGAATGCACGCGGCCAGTGCGTGCGTCGGTTCGGGCGCGGGAATGATGCCTTCCGTGCGGGCGAACTGCACCCCCGCTGCGAAACACTCCTGCTGGCCGATCGCGAGCGCCTCGATGAGGCCCAGTTCGTAAATGTGCGAGATCAGCGGCGACATCCCGTGGTAGCGCAGGCCGCCGGCGTGGATCGGGTCCGGGATGAAGCCGTGGCCGAGCGTGTGCATTTTCAGCAGCGGCGTGAGACCGGCGGTGTCGCCGAAGTCGTAGGCGTAGCGGCCGCGGGTGAGGGTCGGGCAGGCCGCCGGTTCGACCGCGCGGATCACCGGGTTCATCCGGCCGGCCAGTTTTTCCCGCAGGAACGGGAAAGCGAGCCCGCCGAAGTTGGAGCCGCCGCCGGTGCAGCCGACGAGCACGTCCGGGGTGTCCCCGGCCAGTTCGAACTGCCGGAGCGCTTCCTCGCCGATGACCGTCTGGTGCAGCAGCACGTGGTTGAGCACGCTTCCCAGCGCGTACCGCGCACCCGGATCCGCCGCGGCCTGCTCGACCGCCTCGCTGATCGCGATTCCGAGGCTGCCCGTCGACCGCGGGTTCTCCGCCAGGATCGCCCGTCCAGCGGCAGTCCGGTCCGATGGACTCGGGTACACCTGCGCGCCGAACGTCTCCATCATCAGCTTGCGGTACGGCTTCTGGTCGTACGACGCCCGCACCTGCCAGACCTCGCAGGAAAGCCCGAACGTCGCGCACGCGAACGCCAGCGCGCTCCCCCACTGCCCGGCGCCGGTCTCGGTGGTGAGCCGCGTGACGCCCTCGGCCGCGTTGTAGAACGCTTGCGGCACAGCGGTGTTCGGTTTGTGCGAGCCGACCGGGCTGACGCCCTCGTACTTGTAGTAGATCCGGGCCGGGGTCCCGAGCGCCTTCTCCAGCCGGCGGGCGCGGTAGAGCGGGGACGGACGCCAGAGCCGGTAGACGTCCCGGACTTCCTCGGGAATGTCGACGTAGCGCTCGGTGGCGACTTCCTGCTCGATGAGCGCCCGCGGGAACAGCGGGGCCAGGTCCTCGGGCCCGACGGGCTCGCGGGTTCCCGGGTGCAGCGGCGGAGGCGGCGGCTCGGGCAGGTCCGGCACCACGTTGTACCACTGCGCCGGGAGATCGGCCTCGTCCAGGATGTATTTCGTTCGTTCTGCCATGACGCCTCCTCGGTCGGCGGAACCCAACGTAAGCCGGGCGGCGGGAGAAGCCAAGCGCCGGAGCGCGCGAGGGGACCCCTCGCGCGGATAAAGCGGCAGGTCCACCCGTGTGGGCGACCTGTCCACAATGGAGGGTGTGGCTGCTTTTCCGGAAGCGGTTTTCCGCGGGCGCCGGTTTTTGTCGGTGGGTGCCGGTAGGTTCGTGGGCATGGCGACATTGGTGACGTTCCACGCCCATCCGGACGACGAGGCGATCATGACCGGCGGCGTGATGCGCAAGGCGGCTGACGAGGGCCACCGGGTGGTGCTCGTGGTGGCCACGCGCGGAGAAAAGGGCGAGATCCCCGAAGGCCTGCTCGACGACGGCGAGCAGCTAGCGGACCGCCGGGTGCGGGAAACGCACGAGGCGGCCGAGGTGCTGGGCGTCTCGCGCGTGGAGTTCTTGGGATACCAGGACTCCGGGATGATGGGCGACCCGTCGAACGACGCTCCGGGCACGTTCTGGACCGCCCCGGTGGAGGAAGCGGCGGAGCGGCTGGCAGCGATCCTGCGCGAGGAGTCGGCCGACGTGCTGACGGTGTACGACGACTTCGGCGTCTACGGCCACCCGGACCACATCCAGGTCCACCGCGTAGGCATGCGCGCGGCCGAACTCGCGGGCACGCCGCGGGTCTACCAGGGTTCGGCGAACCGGGACCAGATCCGCCGAGCCGCCGAAGCCGCACGCGCAGCGGGCGAAGAGGGCGGCCCGGACGAGGAGATGGCCATCGGCAAACCGGAAGCCGAACTGACCGCCGAGGTGGACGTCAAGGCCTACCTGAAGGCGAAGCGGGCGGCGATGCGCGCGCACCGGAGCCAGATCAGCGAGGAGTCGTTCTTCCTGGCCCTGCCGGACGACAAGTTCGGCGAGGCATTCGGGACGGAATGGTTCATCCGGGAAGGACAGGGACCGGGGGTGACGGAGACGGATCTGATGAAGGGCCTCTGACCGGGCTGGGGCGAGTCGCCGGGAGCAGGGGCCGGGGCGGGGTGTGGGTCCGGGATGGGCTGGCTTGTGCTTTGGGCGAACCGACGGACGTGCGTTGCCGCCGCGAACAGCGGGGCGGGCGGGGTGCGGGTGTGCGAGGGCCTGGGCGAATCGACGGACGCGCGTTGCCGCCGCGAACAGCGGGGCGGGCGGGGTGCGGGTGTGCGAGGGCCTGGGCGAATCGACGGACGCGCGTTGCCGCCGCGGGCGGCGGGGCGGGCGGGGTGCGGGTGTGGGAGGGCCTGGGCGAATCGACGGACGTGCGTTGCCGCCGCGGACAGTGGGGCCGGGGTCGGCTCGGACGAACCGGCAGTCGTCCGGCGCTGCGGTGGACCGTGGGTCCGCGACGCGTCCGGAGGAACCTGCCGTCGCGGGTCGTCGTCGCGGGTCTGCGGGTGGCTCGGGCGAGCTGCGCGGCCCAGGGCTACGGCGCAAGATTCCGGCGGGACCGGGCCGGGGCTCGTGGTGGCACTGGCGGGGGCGGTCAGCCGTGGGCGCGGTTCCTGGTGCCGGGTCGGCGGATCGGGCCCGATCGGCGGGAGGACAGCTCGGCGTCGGCAGGCGTGTCTTCCAAGCAGGAGCATCGGCGGGACGACAGGTCAGCATCGGCAGGTGCCTCTGGTCCGGGCAGAGAACATCCGACGAGACGGCAAAAGTCAGCATCGGCAGGTGCCTCTGGTCCGGACAGAGAACATCCGACGAGACGGCAAAAGTCAGCGTCGACAGGTGCCTATGGTCCGGGCAGGGAGAAGCGGCGGGGAGAACAGTCGTCGGCGAACCCTGGAACAGGCGGGATTGCTGACCGGACAGCCACTCCGCAAAACCAGCGTCAAGCCGACCCCCCGACCCGAGCCGAAGCCAACCGGACCGCGTCGAGGATTTTTTCGTATCCTGTGCAGCGGCACAGGTTGCCTGCCAATGCCTCGCGGATTTCCGGATCTGACGGGGTCGGCACCCGGTGCACCAGCTCGTGCGCGGCGACCACCAAACCCGGCGTGCAGAAACCGCATTGGACTGCGCCGGCGTCTACGAAGGCCTGTTGTACTGCGTCCAGTTGGTCGCCGTCCGCCAAGCCTTCGACCGTGCGGACGTTTCTGCCCTCGGCTTGGCCGGCGGCGACCAGGCACGAACACACCGGGGTACCGTCCAAATACACCGTGCACGAACCGCATTCGCCTTGTTCGCAGGCGTTTTTCGAGCCTGGCAGGCCGAGCTGGTCGCGCAGCACGAAGAGCAGGCTCTGCCCTTCCCACACCTCGTCCACGGTGCGCGGCTCGTCGTTGACCGTGAGGTTCAGGCGCATTTCGGCTGCCCGCCTTTCCGATAGTCTTCCCAGGCCCAGCTCAACGTCCGGCGGGCCAGTACGGCGATCGCGTGCACGCGGTAGTCGGCGCTGCCCCGGACGTCGTCGATGGGCGACGCGGCGCTCGCGGCCAGTTCGCCGAACCGGTGCACGAGCGGGTCCGGCAGCGGGGAACGCGAGGCCCAGCGCTCGGCCAGGGCGTCGCGGAGGAAGTCTTCGGCGGCGGTGGCTCGGCGCGGGGTCGGGGCGGCCGATCCGATCGCCGCGCCTGCCCAGCCTGTTTCCGGGGCCAAGTCCAGTGCGAACGAGCACACGGCGATCACCATCGCGTTGCGGGTGCCGACCTTCGCGAACTGTTGCGGGCCGGTCGCGATCGGGAGGTGGATGGCGGCGATCAGCTCGTCCGGGGCTAGAGCATTGCGTTTCACGCCTTGGTAGAACTCCGTCGCCGGGATCATTCGGGTGCCGCGCACCGACGCGACCTCGACTGTCGCGTCGCAGGCCAGCAGCATCGGGTGGGTGTCTCCGGCCGGGGACGCCGCGCCCAGGTTGCCGCCGACGGTGCCTCGGTTGCGGATTTGCGGGGAGCCCACAGTGCGGCTCGCCATCGCCAGGCCGGGGAGGCGAGTGCCCAATTCGGTGATGATTCGCGTGTAGGGCACGCCCGCGCCCAGGCGGATCCGGCCGTCCTTTTCGGTCCATTCGGCCAGGTCGCGGACGCGGGTGAGGTCGAGCAGCGCGGGCGGGCGGCGGTGGTCGAAGTTGAGTTCGACCAGGACATCAGTGCCGCCTGCCAACGGGACGGCGTCCGGGCGGTCGGATTTGACCGCCAGGGCTTCGGCCCAGGTCGTCGGGGTCAGGAAATCCACGGGAGCACCTCCGGGAGGCGGGGAAGTCACGAAGCGGCACGCAAGCCCAGCGCGATGTCGTCGGGGCGGATGGGAGCGTTCGGCAGGGCCAAACCGGTAGCGTCGCGGAGGGCGTTCAGGATCGCCGGCGTCGACGACAGGGTGGGCGGCTCCCCCACGCCGTTCAAGCCGTACGGCGAATCCGGGTGCGGGAATTCGAACAGGCTGATCGGCATCGGCGGGACGTCCAGCACGGTCGGGATCAGATAGTCCGTGAACGACGGATTCCGCACCCGGCCCTCGCGGTCGACCAGGATCTCCTCCATCAGCGCCAGCCCCAGGCCCTGGACGCTGCCGCCTTCGATCTGGCCTTCCACGGCCAGCGGGTTCATCGCCTTGCCGACGTCCTGCGCGGTCGCCAGCTCGACCACCTTCACCAAACCCAGCTCGACGTCCACGTCCACCACCGCCCGGTGCGCGGCGAAGGCGAACGCGATGTGCGCGTTGCCCTGGCCGGTCTCCGGGTCGATGCCTTGGGTCGGGCGGTGGTGGTACTCGAAGGTGTGCTCAAGCGTGTCCGAACCCAGCGCGTCGGCGATGGAGCACACCGGGCGTCCGGCGCTGTCCAAGACTTGGTCGTCGGCCAAGGAGGAGCCGGAAGCGCGGCGCAGGAGTTCGCGAGCGAGGTAGCGGCAGGCGCCCTGCACCGCGCCGGTGGACATCCACGTCATCCGGGATGCGGACGCGGAACCGGCGTCGCCGACTTGGGTGTCCGCGGGGAGGACGACTACCCGGGAGACGCCCAGTTCCGTGCTCGCCACCTGTGCCTGCACCGTCGTGACGCCCTGTCCGCATTCCGCGGCGGCGGTGTGCACCGAGACCACCGGGGCGCCGTTGACCACCGTCAGTGCGACTCGCGCGGTCGAGATGTCGTCGACGCCTCCCGAGTAGCCGATCGCTTTCACCCCGACCGCGTAGCCGACTCCGCGGCGCACCCCCTCGCCGTGCGTCGTGTTGGCGGCTCCACCGGGCAGGGAGAGCAAGTCCAGAGAACCGGATGGCGGCAGCGGGCGATCGCGGAGGGCTTGCAGCAGTTCCGCGACCGGGGCGGGTCCGTCGACGGCTTGGCCGGTCGGCAGGACGGTGCCGGTGGTCATGGCGTTGCGGAGGCGCAGTTCCAGCGGGTCCATGCCTAGTGCGTGCGCCAGTTTGTCCATATTGGACTCGCAGCCGTAGGCCGATTGCACCGCACCGAAACCGCGCATCGCACCGCAGGGTGGGTTGTTCGTGAATACCGCGAGGCCGTCGATTTCGGCGTTCGGGACGTCGTACGCACCGGTGACGAAGTAGCAGGCATTGGCGATCACTACTGGCGACGTCGAGGTGTAAGCACCGCCGTCCAAAACCAGGCGGGCTTTGACGTAGACCAGGCGGCCGTCCTTGGTGGCTCCGTGTTCGTAACGCATTTTCGCCGGGTGACGGTGCACGTGGCCGAAGAAGGATTCGTAGCGGTTGTAAGACATCTTGACTGGACGGCCGAGGCGCAGGGCCAGCATGCAGGCGTGCACGTGGACGGACAGATCTTCTCGCCCGCCGAAGGCACCGCCGACTCCGGCCAGGGTCAGCCGCACTTTTTCCGGCGGCAAACCCAGGCAAGGGGCCAGTTGCTCCAGGTCTTTGTGCAGCCATTGCGAGGAAACGTAAAGCTCGACGCCGCCGTCCTCGGAAGGAATAGCCAGACCGGATTCCGGACCGAGGAAAGCCTGGTCCTGCATGCCGACCTCGTACTCGCCGGCGACCACGACCTCCGCTTCGGCGCGGGCGCGCGCCATGTCGCCGTGGCGGATCTTCACGTGCCGCACCAGGTTTCCGTCCGGATGGATGGGACGGACGCCCTCGTCCAGAACCGTCATCGGATCGGTGACCGGGGTCAGCGGTTCGTAATCGACGATGATCAGTTTCGCCGCCTGCCGCGCGGTTTCCGGGTCGTCCGCGGCGACCAGCGCCACCGGTTCGCCGTGGTAGCGGACCTCGTCGACGGCGAGGACCGGCTGGTCGGGAGACTTCATTCCGTACGTTTTCGCGCCCGGCACGTCCTCGTGGGTGAGCACGGCGTGCACGCCTGGCTGGGCGAGCGCTTTGCTCGGGTCGATGGACCGGATCCGCGCGGCCGCGTGGGGACTGCGCAGCGTGGTCGCCCAGACCATGCCTTCGATCCACAAATCCGAGGAATAGGCGAACCGGCCGGTCACCTTGGCCGCGCCGTCCGGCCGGAGGGCGCTTTCGCCCACCCCGGCGGCTTTTCCGGTTTCCGCGGCGCGTACCAGCGAGTCCACAGTGACCACCAGCTCTCCTGCTTTGCCGACTGCACGGATTCAACACGTGTAGACCGGGACTGTCAACGGCTCTTCGGGTATCGTCTGGCGCATGCAGCGGGTCACCCGGGACGACGTCGCACGGCTGGCGGGCACCTCGCCGGCCGTGGTCAGCTACGTGCTCAACAACGGCCCGCGCCCGGTCGCGCCCGCCACCCGGGAGCGGGTCGAGCGGGCGATCGCCGAACTCGGGTACCGGCCGAACCTCGTCGCGCGGGCGTTGCGGTCCACCCGCAGCAACGTGCTCGGGCTGGTCGTGCCGGACAGCAGCGAGGGCTACTTCACCCAGCTCACGCACGCGGTCGAGCGGGCCGCGTTCGCCCGCGGATCCCTTGTCCTGCTCGGGAATTCGGCATTCTCCCGGGAGCAGGAGCTGCGGTACGCCGAATCGCTGGCGAACATGCGGGTCGACGGGCTGCTGCTGGTCCGCGCCGAGATCGCCGGCGCGGCGGCGACTCACTCCACTTTGGACGTCCCGGTCGTCTACCTGCACCACCGCGCCCCGTCCGGCAGCGCCGCGCCGTCCGTGGTGCTGGACAACAAGGCGGGCGGGCGGATGACCACCGAGCACCTGCTCGGCCACGGTTACCGCGAGATCGGCTGCCTCACCGGGACCGCACGGTCCGGGCCGGTGGCCGATCGGGCCCGCGGCTGGACGGAGGCGATGCGGGCGGCGAAGCGGAGTGCGGCCAACGTCGTCCGCACCGGCCTCGATCGGCATGCCGCGCGGGCGGACATCCGGCGGTGGCTGCAGTCGCCCGAGCGGCCGCGCGCGATCATGGCGACGGCGGACGGCCTCGCGCTCGACACGCTTACCGTCGCGGCGGAACTCGGCTTGACAGTGCCGAACGACCTTGCGGTGCTCGGCTTCGGCGGTACCGACGCCGCCGCGCACAGCTGGCCCCCGCTGTCCACCGCCGGGCATTCCTTCGACGATTTCGCCGACGCGGCAGTGTCCACTCTGGACCATCTCAGGGAGAACACCCAGCCGGAAGACCGGATCCTCGACGTCCGCCTGACCGCGCGCGCCAGCTGCGGATGCGAGTGACCCCGCAGCCGACGCGGCGGGAAATCAGGAGCTGGCGGCCTCTGCCCACGCCGAGGGCGTGTAGCCGAGATAATGCGACGCGTGCGTATTCGCCGCGGAAGCCTGCGGAATGTCGCCGCGCAAATACGCCTCCGCCTCCGCCTTGTCCTTCGGCGGCGGCGTCGGCGCGAGGCCGAGCAGCTTGGCCATGTTGTTGCCGAGGTAGCCCTCGAGGTCGTCCTCGGACAGGTTCAGGCCCTGCGGCGGCTGGTGGCACAGCACTTCCAGTTCGCGCGCCCACATGCCGGGCTCGTTCGGCGGCGAATCGGTGCCGAAGACCAGGTCGCTCTTCTTCATCTCCTTGGCGAATTCGACGATCCGCGACTGCAGCAGCCAGCCCGATTCGCCGATCACGTTCGGCGAGTCCTGGATCATCCAGAACGCCTCGAAACAGTAGACGCCGCCGGTCTGGATGCCGAAATGGCCGAGAATGAACGTGACGTTCGGGAACTCGCGGATGATCGGGTAGAACTGGGTCGGGATCGAGTACGGCCCGTCCCCGGTGTGGATCAGCACGATCACGCCGAGCTCGTCGCACACCCGCATCACCGGCCGCAGCCAGTCCAGCGCCCGGTCCGGGCGATAGGAATGCATGTTGGCGTGCAGCTTCAGCATTTTGTAGCCGTATTCCTTCACGTGGAAGGCCAGCTCCGCCGCGCCGTTTTCCGGCCCGAACCGCGGGTTGTACATGAAGTTGCCGACGAACCGGTCCGGGTACCGCTGCACCAGCGAGGTCACGTACGCCTGGTATTCGCGGATGCCCTCGCGGCCGGTTTTGTTGCCCTCGCGCCAGGTCGTGTTCCCCGGCGGCGGCATGATGCAGCTGACGTCCACGCGCCGCGGCTTGCCGTTGATCCAGAATGGACCGTCCATCATCTCCAGCGTGCGCTCGCCGGTGAACGGGGTTCCGGTGTGCCGCCAGGCTTCGTCGACGAGATTCGTCGGATGGACATGGGTATCGATAATCACCGGATGTCTCCTTACGCAAGACTTGAGTAAAGGACTCCCCGGCCGCGCTTCACCGCACCTACGGGACCCGGAAGCGCGATCCGCGCTCCGGCGCAACCGAGTCCAGCACCTTCGCCGCCCGCTGTCAACACATGATCGCCGGATGCGTTGCGCGGCAAGACTTTTCCGGAGAGCGCTCTTGACACCGGCCGTCGCAGGGCTTTGCATTGAACGACCCGGCGGCGCTGCCGGGCGCCGGTGACCTCCCGTTTCGGGCCAACCGTTCGGCCAGCTGCCTCCAGCCGCGCGCTGGAGACGACCGCCGGGCCGGGTCCGTCCCCGCCCGGGGAAGGGCGGCCCGATGTCGGCTGCGGAACCGGAACCCTGCGACCTCCTGCTGACCGGCGGCACCGTGGTGACCGTCGACGACCAGCGCACAGTCCATCGCAACGGCCACGTCGCGATCCTCGGCGACCGGATCGCCGGCGTCGGCGCAGGGCCGGGCGCCGAGCGCTGGCGTGCCGCCGAGACCGTCGACTGCCGCGGCAAAGCCGTGCTGCCCGGCCTGGTCGACGGGCACAACCACCTCTACCAGGCTCTTGCTCGCGGCCTCGGCGAAGGCATGTCGATCGTGCCGTGGCTGTGCGAATTCATGTGGCCGTATTCGATCGCGATCACCGGGCCGGAAGCGGTGGCCGGGGCGCGGCTCGGTGCGGTGGAGGCGCTGCGGGCCGGCATCACCACGGTGATCGACAACCATTACGCGCCAAGCGATCTCGACACGACGCTCGCCGTCGCCGACGTCATCGAGGAAGCCGGGCTTCGCGGCGCGGTCGCGCGCGGCATGCTGGGCGAACGCACCGAGATCGCCGACCGCCGCGGCCAGCCGCTCGAACTGTTCCGGTATTCGAGCGAGGACGAATTCGCGATCACCCGCGAGGCGATGCGACACCGGCCGCCCGGCTCGAAGGTCTCCGTGTGGCCCGCCGCGCTCAATCTCTGTTACGTGGAACAGAAACTGGTCCGCCGGACGGTCGAACTCGCCCGGGAATTCGGCACTCGCTGGCACACCCATTGCTGCGAGAGCAAGACCGACCCGGTCAGCTACCTCGAAACCCACGGGGTCCGGCCGGTCGAATGGCTCGCGAAAGAAGGCCTGCTCGACGAACGGGCCACGCTCGCGCACGCGATTTGGCTGGACGAAGCCGAAATCGAGCAGGTCGCGGCGGCGGGCGCCGGGGTCTCGCACAACCCGGCGTCCAACGGCTACCTCGCTTCCGGCACCGCGCGGGTCGCGAGCATGCGAAGCCAAGGCGTCCCGGTCGCGCTGGGCACCGACGGTCCCAGCTGCGGCCACCGGCAAGATCTTTTCGAGGCAATGAAACTCAGCGTTTTCGGCCAGCGAACGGCCACTTTGGACCCGACGGCGTTGCGGGCCGAGGACGCGCTGGAAATGGCCACCCGCGAGGGGGCCCGTTACGCCGGAATCGACGCGGGCGTGCTCGGCGAGGGCAAACTCGCCGACGTCATCGTGACCGCGCTCGACCGTCCGCACGTGCGCCCGGTGCACCGGGCTGTCGCCGCCCTCGTCTACTCCGCCCGCGGGTCCGATGTGGAGCTGACGGTCGTGGGCGGCGAGATCGTCTACCGCGCCGGACAGTGCGTCCGCGTCGACGAAGCGGCCGCCGCCGACGAGGCGGAACGGCACGCGGCCCGGCTGCTGGAGCGCAGCGGCATGGGCGGACTGCTCACTCCCTGGGCGCGGTGATCCGCGCTCCCCCTTACCCGCTGTGGAGGAAACCATGCGATTCCGTCCGCGCACCACCCGAGCCGAAGCCACGACCCGCGACGCGGTCGACACCGTTCCCCGGTTCCGGCAGCTGCTCCCGCTCGGCATCCAGCACCTGCTGGTCGCCTACTCCGGAATGGTCACCGTGCCGCTGCTGATCGGGCTCGGCGTCGGCCTCTCCACCGCGCAAATCGCCACGCTCATCACGGCTAACGTGCTGGTCAGCGGCATCGCGACGCTGCTGCAGACGCTCGGGATCGGCAACGTCGGCGTCCGGCTGCCGATCGTGATGGGCTCGACCTTCACCGGCATCACCCCGGCGATCATCGTCGGCAAGGAGGCCGGCCTGCCCGCGGTGTTCGGCGCGACGATCGTCGCCGGCCTGCTCACGTGGCTGGTCGCGCCGTGGTTCAGCAAGCTGATCCGGTTCTTCCCGCCGATCGTCACCGGCACGATCATCGCGATCATCGGGTTCTCGCTGCTGCCCTCGACCGCGACGCTGATCGCCGGGTCCAATCCGGGCGCCGCCGACCACGGTTCGGCCGGACGGCTGATTCTCGGGCTGGGCACCATCGTGCTCACGGTGTGCCTGGAACGGTTCGCGCCGCCCGCGGTGCGCCGTTTCGCCATCCTGATCGCTCTCGCGGTCGGCACGCTCGTGGCGATTCCGCTCGGCATGGCGGACTTCAGCCCGGTCGGGCAGGCGGACTGGGTCGGAGTGGTGCGGCCGTTCGAATTCGGCCTGCCGACGTTCGCCTTGTCCGCCTTGCTGCCGATGATCATCGTGCAGCTGGTGAACATGGTGGAATCGACCGGCGACACGCTCGCCATCGGGCAGATCGTCGGCCGCGACGTCGGGCCGCGCGAGATTTCCCGGGCCCTGCGCGCGGACGGGATCGGCACGGCGTTCGCCGGCGTGTTCGGCTCGTTCACCGTCGTCACCTTCGGCGAGAACGTCGGCCTGGTGAGCATCACCCGGGTGCTGAGCCGGTTCGTGGTCGCCACCGCGGGCGCGGTGCTGGTGCTGATGAGCCTGGTGCCGAAGCTCGGCGCGGCCGTCGCGTCGCTGCCCGGACCGGTGCTCGGCGGCGTCGGCGTGGTCATGTTCGGCACCGTCGGCGCGGTCGGCCTGCGCATCATGAGCCAGGCGGATCTGAGCAACGGCCGCAACATCCTGATCGTCGCCATCTCGTTCGGCTTCGGCCTGCTGCCGGTCGGCGCGCCGGAGTTCTACCGGCATCTGCCCGTCGTGGTGCAGACCGTGCTGACGAGCGGCATCGCGGCCGGCGGCATCGCGGCCTTCCTGCTGAACCTCGTGCTCAACCGCCGCGAACGGGCTCCGCGCACCGGAGGCGAAGCCGCGCCCGGGTATTGACCCTCGGCGGTTCCCGATGCACCATAGTCGAAACTCCTTGCAGGGAAGGAAAAACTTCGGAACCACCCCAACCCCGTAGGTGCGGCGGCAGGATTCGCGCGCGGCCGGGGGTCCTCGCCGCCGGCAGCCCGTCCGGCTCCGGCGACGCCCCGCGATCCGCCCCGGCCCGGTCCTCCCGGCCCCGCCGGCCCAACGAGGTGAGGGAATCATGGCCAGTCGCCCGTCTCCCCTGTCCCCCGTGGACGAACGTCCCCGATTCGGCCCGCTGGTGCTGCTCGGCCTGCAGCACGTGCTCGTGATGTACGCCGGTGTCGTCGTGGTGCCGATCGTGGTCGGCGCCGGGCTGGGCCTGCCGCAGGCGCAGATCGCCGACCTGGTCAGCGTCGACCTGGTGCTCGCCGGGATCGGCACCATGCTGCAGGCGTTCGGCGTCTGGAAGTTCGGCATCCGGATGCCGCTCGTGGTCGGAGCCGCGTCCAACGGCATCGTCCCGATGGTGCTGATCGGCAGCACGCAGGGACTGTCCACAGTGTATGGCTCGCTGCTCGTGGTCGGTGTGCTCTGGGTGCTGATCGCGCCGTTGTTCAGCAAACTGCTCAAGCTGTTCCCGGAAGTCGTCACCGGCACGGTCATCACGCTGATCGGGCTCACGCTGATCCCGGTCGGGCTGAAACTCATCGCCGGGTCCAACCCGGCCGCGCACAATTACGGTGCGCCGGCGAATCTCGCGCTCGCCGGGTTCACGCTCGCGCTGATCGCGGTGTTCTACCGGGTGTTCCGCGGCCTGCTCGGACAGCTCGCGATGCTGATCGCACTGACCGTCGGCGCGATCGTGGGATGGCTGACCGGACTGGGCAGCCTCGCCGGAGTCGCCGAAGGCCCGGTTTTCGGCCTGCTGAAACCCCTCCATTACGGAGCGTTGCATTTCGACATCCCGTCGATTCTGCTGTTCCTGGTGATCATTTTCGTGCTGATGGTCGAGGCGTCCGGACAGGGGCTCGCCGTCGGGCAGGTGGTCGGCAAGAAGGTCGGGCCGCGCGACATCGCCAACCTGCTCCGGGTGGACGGACTGCTCACCGCGCTCAGCGGCGTCTTCAACGGGTTCGCCTACACCACGTTCGGCCAGAACATCGGGCTCGTCGCGCTGACCAAGGTGCGCAGCCGGTACCCGGTCGCGGCAGGCGGCATGATCCTCATCGTTTTCGGGGTGGTGCAACCGGTCGGCCGGGTGATCGCGGCGATCCCGCAACCGGTGATCGGCGCGGCCGCGGTGGCGACGTTCGCGGCGCTGACCGTGTCCGGCATCCAGCTGCTGTCCCGAGTGGACTTCAACCGGACCGGCAACCTCGTGATCGTCATGCTGTCGCTCGGCGTCGGGCTCGTTCCGGCGGGCGCGCCGGACTTCTACAAGCAGTTTCCGTTCGCGGCACAGGTTTTCCTCAAAAGCGGCGTCGCCACCGGAACTGTCTTGGCGATTCTGCTGAACCTGCTGTTCTTCGCCCGGCGGAAACGGCGGACGGAAGAGCCGATCGCGCACCCCGAACCCGTCGCGAAGCTCTCCCAGTCCTGAAAGGACGTCATGGGCACCGAACCGCAGCGGCCCCGGCTGATCGTCGGCATCACCGGGGCCAGCGGCCCGCACCTGGCCATTCACCTGCTGACCGCGCTGCGCAAGCTCGGCACGGTGGAAACGCATCTGGTCCTGTCGCGCGCCGCGCACCGCACCATCGAACTGGAAACCGGGAGGCCGCCCGCCGAGGTGGCCGAACTGGCCGATGTCCGCCATGCGCGCGGGGACATCGCCGCGTCGATCGCTTCCGGTTCCTTTCGCACCCTGGGCATGGTCGTCGTGCCGTGCTCGATGAAAACCGTCGCCGGGATCGCGCACGGCTACAGCGACGACCTGCTCGTCCGTGCCGCCGACGTCACGCTGAAAGAACGCCGTCCGCTCGTGCTCGTCGCCAGGGAAACCCCGTTGAGCCTCGTGCACCTGCGCAATCTGGTGGCGGTGACCGAGGCCGGCGCGACCGTGCTGCCGCCGATGCCCGCCTTCTACCACAATCCCGAGTCCATTGAGGACATCCTCGCCCACCTGACCGGCAAAGTGCTCGACCAGTTCGGCATCGACCACGAACTGTTCGCCCGCTGGGAAGGGCCGCCCGCCTCGCAAGGAGTTTCGCGGTGAACCACCGGCAAGATCCCCACGCGTTCGTCGACCAGTACCGGCACGAGTTCCCCGGCGACGTGCTCGTCCTCGACGATCCCGTCCCGGCCGACGAGGGCGTCACCGGGGTGATTTACGAACTCGCCGCGGCCGGACGGCACGAGATGGTGCTGTTCCGGAAGGTGACCGGACTCGGCGTGCCGGTGGTCAGCAACATGTTCGCTTCGCGGGAGCGCATCGCCCGGATGCTCGATACCGGACCGTCCGGTTTGCACAGTGCCTATCAGCAGCGCGCCCTGCGCGCGGTACCGCCGAGGGTGGTCGACAACGGTCCGGTGCTGGACAACGTGACGACCGAAGTCGACTTGGCGGCCATTCCGATGCTGCGGCATTTCGCCAGCGACCGCTCTCCTTACGTCACCAGCGGAATCATCGTCGCCGAGGATCCGGACACCGGGGTCGGCAACCTCAGCTACCACCGGGCGATGCCGCATTCCCGCACCGAATTGGCGACCAGCCTGCATTCCCGCGGCGATCTGTGGCGGATGCTGCAGAAGTACGCCGAACGCGGCGAACCGATGCCGGTCGCGATGGTGCTCGGCGGGCATCCGCTGTTCATGCTGGCCGCGTCCGCCCGGGTCGGCTACGACGTGGACGAGCGCGCGGTGGCCGGCGGATTGCTGGGCGAGCCGCTGGAAGTGGTGCGCACTCCAAAGCACGGCATCGGCGTCCCGGCGTGGTCGGATTTCGTGCTGGAAGGCACGATCGACGCTTCCGAGCACGCGGACGAAGGCCCGTTCGGCGAATTCTCCGGCTATTCCTCGAATCGCTCGACTAACAACGTGCTCCGGGTGCGAACGATCCTGCACCGCAACGACGCCATGCTCATCGACGTGGTCGGCGGCAACACCGACGAGCATCTCAATCTCGCCCGAGTGCCTCGAGAATCGGAAATGGCGGAAAAACTCAAGGCACGCTTCCCGGACGTCACCGCCGTGCACTACCCGACGTCCGGCACGCATTTCCACTGCTACGTCGCGCTTCGCCAGCGACGGCCCGGCCAGGCGCGGCAGGTCATGCTCGGCCTGCTCGGCTGGGATCCGTACGTGAAGACCGTGATCGCGGTGGACGAGGACGTCGACGTCACCAGCGACAGCGACGTCTTGTGGGCGCTCGCCACGCATTTCCAGCCGCACCAGGACTTGTTCACGGTGGACGGCCTGCCCGGCTCGCCGCTCGACCCGTCGTCGGGTTCGGACGGCACGACGTCGCGAATGGGCCTGGACGCCACCCGCGGCCCGCGGTTCGACGGCGATCGCATCGTCGTCTCGGACGAAGCACGCCAGCACGCCCGCCGGATCCTCGGCGGGAACGTTTAAGGAGGGAATCGTCATGGCCAAAATCCCGGTGACCGTTCTGACCGGCTTTCTCGGCTCCGGAAAGACCACGCTCGTCAACCACATCCTCACCGCGAACCACGGGCACCGGATCGCGGTGATCGAGAACGAATTCGGCGAGATCCCGATCGACAACGCGCTCGTGCTCGGCGGCGACGAGAAGATCATCGAAATGAGCAACGGCTGCTGCCTGTGCTGCACCGCGCGCACCGATCTGATCGAAATCCTGCAGTCGCTGCTGCGCCGTCGCGAGCGGTTCGACCGGATCCTCATCGAGACCAGCGGCATGGCCGACCCGAACCCGGTCGCGCAGACGTTTTTCGTGGACGACGAGGTGTCCTCGGCCTTCGCGCTGGACGCGATCGTGACGCTGGTCGACGCGCGGCACGTCGGCAGCCATCTCGAAGAGGGCGAGCACGACGGCGTCGGCGGCCAGGTGAGCAACCAGATCGCGTTCGCCGACCGGATCGTGCTCAACAAGATCGACCTGGTCACCGAGCCGGAAATCGAGGAACTGCGCACGCAGCTGCGCTCGGTCAACGCGACCGCGGACATCCTCACGTCCAGCTACGGCAGCGTCGACCTGGACGACATCCTCGGCATCAACGCCTTCGACCTGAACCGCACGATTGCCGCCGACCCGGACTGGCTAGAGGACGACGCGCACCACCACGACCCGACGCTGGAATCGGTCTCGATCGAACTCGACTACCCCCTGGACCGCGCCGCGTTCGAGCAGTGGCTCACCGCCCTGCTGGCCGAACGCGGCGACGATCTGTACCGGTTCAAGGGCATCCTCGCCTTCGACCGCAAGACAGTGCTGCAGGGCGTGCACCGGATCTACGAACTGACCGACGCCGGCGAATGGGGCGCGCAACCGCCGGTCAGCAAGCTCGTCCTCATCGGCCGGAATCTCGACCGCGCGGAGCTGACCGACACGGTGTCCCGCTGCGGCCTGGCCGCCGCCGGGCGGTGACTCAGGCGAGCGCCGCGGTCACGTCCAGCTCGACGAGCTGACCCGAAAAGCCCAGGCAGGTCACGCCGACCAGCGTGCTCGCGGTGGTGAAGGCCGCGGCGAGCGAGGAGTTCGTGAACCGCTGCCACACCGCGGAAAGGGTCGGCTGGTCGGAGGTGGCCACGTAGATCACCGTGCGCACGACGTCCTCCGGGGCCGCGCCGGCGTGCGCGAGCGCGGCCTCGGTGTTGGCGACGACCTGGTCCACCTGCGCGAGCACGCCGCCGGGAACGACCTCGCTGCCGGCCGTCAGCGGGCACTGGCCGGCGAGGTGCACGGTGCGGCGCGCGTCGGTGGTGGTCACGTGGTGGTAGCCGGGAGTCGGATGCAGGGCGGGCGGGTTCTGCCGTTCAATGGTCACGAGGCGGATCGTCGCTCACCGGAGCGGCGTTCCGCCACGGGATTTCCGAACGGGAGGGCGTATGCGCAGGACAGTCGACTGGGCCGGCGGGGCGATCGTGATCGTGGACCAGGTCGCGCTTCCGGGCGAGTACCGCACGCTCACGCTGCGCACGGTGACCGAACTGGTCGACGCGATCCAACGGCTCGCGGTCCGCGGCGCGCCGGCGCTGGGCGCGGCAGGCGCGCTCGGGGTCGCGCTGGCGGCCTGCCAGGGCGGGGACGTGCGGGCGGAAGCGGACCGGATCGCGCGCGCCCGGCCGACGGCGGTCAACCTGGCCTGGGGCGTCCAGCGCGCTTTGGCCCGGCTCCCGCACGGAGCCGACGCGGTGCTGGCCGAGGCCAAGGCGATGCTCGACGAGGACGAGCAACGCAACCGCACCGCGTCGGCGCACGCGGCGGAAGTCGTGCTGGACGCGTGCCCGCGCCGGCCGTTGCGGCTGCTCAGCCACTGCAACACCGGGCACCTGGCGACCGTTGCGTGGGGCACCGCGCTCGGCGTCGTCTGGCACCTGCACGCCCGCGGCCTGGTGGAGTCGGTGCTGGTGGACGAGACGCGGCCGTTGCTGCAGGGTTCCCGGCTCACCGCTTGGGAGCTCGAGCAAGCCGGGGTGCCCTACCGCGTGCAACCGGACGGCGCGGCGGCCGCGGCGATGGCGCGCGGACTGGTGGACTGCGTGCTCGTCGGCGCGGACCGGATCGCGGCGAACGGCGATGTCGCCAACAAAATCGGGACCTACGGGCTGGCGATTTCCGCCGCGCACCACGGAGTGCCGTTCGTGGTGGTCGCGCCGACGTCCACTGTGGACAAATCCGTCGCCACCGGCGCGGACATCGCCATCGAGGAACGCGCCGGTGCCGAGTTGACGGAGTTCGGCGGAACCCAGATCGCGCCGAAGGGAGCAGCGGTCTTCAACCCGGCTTTCGACGTCACGCCGCACGCGCTGATCACCGCGGTGGTCACCGAGGACGGCGTCTTCGGCCGAGCGGTCTAGGGCCGCGGGCCGACGACCTCGGCTCCGTCTCGCACGGTGATCGCCATCGCCGGGCACGAATCCGCCGCGTCCAGCACCGTTTCGTCCGGCTCGACCGTCTCCGTGACCGCCCGCGCGGTGGCCCCGTCCAGCTTGAACGTCTCCGGCAGCAGCGCCGCGCACATCCCGCTGCCCAGGCACGTCCCCTCGTCGACCTCGACCTTCCAGGCCATCGTCACCACCCCACCGGCATCGACCGCGGTCCGCGGACCAGCATCTGCGTCTTCCACTCGATGTCCCCGGCCAGCCGCAGCCCCGGCAACTCGCGCGTCAACGCCCGCAACGCCTCCTGCAGCTCCAGCCGCGCGAGCGGAGCGCCAAGGCAGTGGTGCACGCCGTGCCCGAACCCGAGGTGGTGGTTGTCGCCGCGGTCCAGCACGAGCTGGTCCGCCGTACCGAACTGCAGCCGGTCCCGGTTGGCCGCGCCGATCGCCACCAGCACCGGTTCCCCTTGGCGCACCAGGACATCGCCGACCTGGACGTCCTCCTTCGCATAACGCGCGAACCCGGCCCCCGCGCCCAGCGGCACGAACCGAAGCAGTTCCTCCACCGCGGTCGGGATCAGCGACGGATCCGCGCACAGCCGTTCCCAATGCTCGTGCTGATCCAGCAACGCGTAGACGAAATTGGGAATCTGGCTGGCGGTAGTTTCGTGGCCAGCCACCAAAATCCCGACGCACAGATCGACCAGCTCCTCCTCGGTGAGCCGATCCCGGACGTCGCGCGCCTCGATCAGCGCGGTCATCAAATCGTCCTGCGGCTGCGCGCGATGCTCGGCGATCAACCCAGCCATGTACGCCCGCAGCTCCTCGCGGCTGCGCTCCAGCTCCTCCGGTGTAAGCCGCGTGGTCGACAACGCCGCGTCGCTCCACTCGCGGAACTGCGGCCGGTCGCCCACCGGCACCCCGAGCAGCTCGCAGATCACCGCCACTGGGATCGGCAGCGCGTACAGATCGACCAGGTCAGCCGGTTGCCCGTGTTCGCGCATCTGGTCGATCAGCTCGGCAGCCAGCCGCGCGACCCGCGGGCGCAGTTCCTCGACCCGGCGCGCGGTGAACGCCTTCGCGACGAGCGTGCGCAGCCGGGTGTGGTCGGGCGGGTCCATCGAGAGGATGCCGCCCGGACGCCGGTACTCCGACATCCGCGGTTCGTCGCTTTCCTGCGCCAGCGCGCGGGAAAACCGCAGATCCCCGAGCACGAGCCGGGCGTCGGCGTAGCGGGTGGCGAGCCAGGCGGCCTCGCCGTGCGGCATCTGGACGCGGATCATCCCGGCGTTCTCGCGAGCGGCGGCGTAGGCCTCGTTGAGCGCGAGGCCCGCCTCCTCGTTGAACGGGTAGGCGAGCGGTGCGGTGTGCGTGGTGGTCATGCCAACGACTCCCCGGATCCCTTTGTAAGCAGGTGCTTACATGCTTACTCCGGAGACTGGCCGTTCGTCAATCCGCCAGGAGCTTCCGCCATTTCCCGGCGACCGAAAGCACCCAGGGCCGATAGCGTGGACCGCATGCTGGACTACGGCCTGGATTTGTCCGGAATAGCCCGCGAAGTCGCCTTGCCGGATCTGCTCGCGGAGGGCGACGACCTCGACGCGGTAGTGTCCGCGGAACCCGATTGGTCGAGACCGACCCCGGCCGAGGGGTGGACGATCGGCCACCAGATCGCGCATCTGGCGGCAACCGACGCGAACGTCGTCCTCGCCGTCCGCGCGCCGGAGAAGTTCGCCGCCGCGCTGGAGGAAGACGCCGACGCGGTCGCGGCCGAGGGAGCCGCGCGACCGCGTGCGGAGTTGCTGGCCGACTGGCGCGCCGGACGTGCCGAAGCGGCGGCGGTGCTCGGCGAAATCCCGTTGGACCAGGCGTTCCCGTGGTATGGCTCGCAGTCCTCGGCGACGCTCGCGGTGGCGCTTCGGCTGATGGAAACGTGGGCGCACGGGCAGGACATCTTCGACGCCGTGGGCGTCGAGCACCGTCCGACGGACCGGCTCAAGCACATCGCCGCACTGGGCGTGGCCGCACGCGGGCTTTCGTTCTACGCCGCCCAGCTGCCGCTGCCGACCGAACCGATCCGGGTCGAACTGACCGGTCCCAACGGCGCGGTCTGGGGGTGGGGCCCGGACGACGCGGCGCAGCGAATCCGGGGCAGCGCCAGGGATTTCTGCCTCCGCATCACGCAGCGCCGCACCTTGGACGAAACCGGCCTGGCCGCGATCGGCGACGACGCGAAAACCTGGTTGCAGAACGCCCGGATCTTCCTCTAACGCCGCCGAGGCCGCAGCAACGCCACCCCCACCGACAACGCACCCGTCGACGCCACATGAATCGCCAGCGCCTTCCGGTTCGGCGCCCACACCCCCGTCGCCGGACCGCCGGACCACATCGCCGCCACGAAACCCCCTGCAGCGCAAGCCATTGCCCGCCACAACGCCGGCGAACGGTCCCGGCCCGCCGCCAACCCGGTGCCCACCGCGCCGAATGCGCCCGCGGTGATCAGGGCCTCGCGCGCCATGTGGTACTGCACGTGACCTTCGCCGTGCCGGACCTCCGGGGCGCGGTAGCTCGGATCGGTGATGTGCGTGACCGTCTGCCACACCGACGGCGCGGCGGCGGCCAGGCCCGCGACGACGGCCGCCGCGCCGAGGGTTTCCCGTTTCATTGCCCGTCCTTTCCCTTGAGGTGGTGCGAGACCCGGCGCAGCGCGTCGTTCACCACGTCGATGGTTTCCGGGTCGAGCGCCTTCGCGAGTTCGCGTTCGATCTCCGTTTTGATTTCGAACGACGCGAGCGCCCGCGCTTTGCCCTCCTCGGTGAGGGTCACCAGCACCGAACGCCGGTCGCCCGGGTCCTTGTCGCGGCGGACCCAGCCGCGGGCCTCCAGCCGGGTGATCCGGTGCGTGACCGAACCCGACGTCAGCTCGACCGCGGCCATCACCTGGCCGGGCGTCAGCCGGTGCCCGGGCGCGCGCTTGAGCGCGGCGAGCATTTCCAGTTCCCACAGCTCGATGCCGTGCGCGGACAGCTCGCGGCGCATGGCCAGTTCCAGCTGGTGCGCGACCCGCCGCAGCCGGTAGGACAGCGACTTCGCGCCCAGCGCGCTCTCGTCGCCGCCCCCGCGCCGGACGGCGTCCACCAGGTCGTCGACCGCGTCCCGGGGCGGAGTGGTCACCGGCACAGCCCTTTCTCTCGACATCAAGACAGTGAGAGAATACCTTGACGTCAAGACAGTTCGCCAGCCGAACAGCACAGCTAGGGGGAAACATGGACATCGAGGTCGCAGTGATCGGAGCCGGGCCGGTGGGCATGGCCGCGGCCGCGTTCCTGCACCAGGCCGGCGTCGCGGTCCGGGTCTTCGAAGCGAATCCGGACCGCGCGGGGCAATCGAGGGCGACGACGATCCACCCGCGCACCCTCGAGCTTTTCGACTCGATCCCGGACGAGCAGGGCTCGCTGGCCGCGCGCCTGGTCGCCGCCGGGAACCCGGTGCCCGCCGCGCATTTCGCGGCTCTGCCGAACCGGTTGGACTACCGCGGGCTCGACACCTCGTTCCCGTTCGTGCTTTTGCTGCCGCAGCCGGAAACCGAGCGGCTGCTGGCCGAGCATCTCGCCGAGCGGGGCGTCGTGATCGAGCCCGGGTGGAAACTCGCCGACCTGACGCAGGACGGGCAAGGCGTCACCATCGTCTCGGACACCGGCGACACCCGGCGGGCCGGTTACGTGATCGGCGCGGACGGCGCGCACAGCGCGACCCGGCACGCGCTCGGCCTCGCCTTCCCCGGAAATCCCGCGTCCACCATGGGATTCCTCGCCGACGTCCGGCTGGAACGCCCGCCGGCGCAGCCGCACAACTGGGATTACGAACGCGGTTCGTACAGCGCGCTTCCGCTGCCCGGCGGCATTTACCGCGTCTTCGGCCACGAACCCGGCGACACCGGCCTCACCCCGGAAGAAGCCGCCCGCCGCCAGGCGCACGCCCCGGACGAAGCCGAGCTGCGCGCGAGGCTCACGCGGCTCGCCGGCGACGATCTCGGCATCACCGAGGTGATCTGGTCCTCGCGGACCGGCGACACCACGCGGCACGTCGAGCAGTACCGCGCCGGCCGGGTGTTCCTCGCCGGCGACGCCGCGCACGTCCATCTCCCGGCGGGCGGACAAGGGCTCAACGTCGGCGTGCAGGACGCGGCGAACCTCGCGTGGAAGCTCGCCGCGGAAGTGCGGGGCCGCGCGCCGCGGCGGATCATCGACGGCCCGCAGTCCTACGACGCCGAACGCCGCCCCATCGCGGCCCGGCTCGCGGCGAACACTCTCGCGCAGGCCGCGCTCATGGTGACCTTCACCCCGGGCGGAAAAGCGTTGCGGGACTTGATGTCCGACCTCATCGGCCGGGGCGGCGACACGGCGGACGAACTGCGCGGCTGGCTGTCCGGTTTGGACGTTTCCTACGCCGAGAACGGCGGTCTCGTGGGCCGTCGCGTGCCCAACCTCCCGCTCGCCGACGGCCGCACCCTCCATCGCGCGCTGCGGCAAGACCGGTTCACTCTCGTCACCTTCGGCACCACCACTGCGCCGGGTCAAGAGAACGTCGTGCGCTCGACCCGAGACTGGCACGGCTTGGCCGCCGTCCGCGTCCGCCCAGACGGTTACGCCGACGAAGTGTGGACCGCGGGCGAGGAAGTCCAGGCGAGCTGAATGGGAGCCGACACCGCGCGCGGCCGTTTCGGGATTCTCGCGATCCTTTGCTCCAGCATCCTCGTCGTCGCGATGGACGTCGCCATCGTCAACGTCGCGCTCCCGGTCATCCGCACCGACCTCGGCGCGTCGATCAACGGTCTGCAATGGACAGTCGACTCCTACCCGCTCGTGCTCGCCTGCTTCCTGATGCTCGCCGGGGCCACCGGGGACCGCTGGGGGCGCAAGCGGACCTTCCTGGCCGGGTTGGTCCTTTTCGGACTCGGCTCGCTGCTGTGCGGTCTCGCCCCGTCGATCGGCTGGCTGGTCGCCGCGCGGATCGTGCAGGCGCTCGGCGGCGCGATGCTGAACCCGGTGGCGATGTCGATCATCACGAACGTCTTCGCCGACCCGGGCGAGCGCGCGCGGGCGATCGGCGGGTGGGGCTCGATCGTCGGGATTTCGCTGGGCGCCGGCCCGGTGCTGGGGCGGCGTGCTCGCCGAAAGCATCGGCTGGCGGGCGATTTTCTGGGTCAACGTCCCGGTGGTCGTCGCGGCGCTCGCCTTGACCGCGCGCTACGTGCCGGAATCGCGGGCGCCGCACCCGCGCCGGCCGGATCCAGCCGGACAGGCGCTGGTCGTGGTGCTGCTCGGTTCGGTGGTGACCGCGGCGATCGAAGGCCAGCGACTCGGCTGGGGCTCGCCGGTGATCATCAGCCTCGCCGGGCTCGGGGCCGTCGCGCTGCTCGCGCTGATCCGCTGGGAACTCCGCCGCCGGGAACCGCTGGTCGAACTGCGTTTCTTCCGCAGCATGCCGTTCTCCTCGGCCACGATCAGCGCGGTGTGCGGACTCGCCGCGTTCGGCACGTTCCTGTTCCTGACGCCGCTGTACCTGCAGGAGGTGCGCGGGCTGTCGGCACTGCAATCCGGCCTGATGCTGCTGCCGACCGCGGCAGCCGTGACCCTCGCCGCGCCGCTGGCTGGCCGCCTCGTCGCCACTCGCGGCGCGCGGATTCCACTGCTGACCGCTGGGATCTCAATGACCGCAGTTGCCATCTTGCTGACCACCGCGTCGGCGACCACGCCGCTGTGGCTGCTCGCGGTCGCGTACGGCGGGTTCGGGCTGGGCTTCGGCCTGCTGAACCCGCCGATCACCAACGCCGCGGTCAGCGGCATGCCCCGGTCCCAGGCCGGAGTCGCCGCCGCGGTCGCGTCCACGTCGCGGCAGGTCGGACAGACCCTCGGCGTCGCCGTCGCGGGCACGATTCTCGCCGCGGCAGCCACTCCGCTCGCCGGCTACGCCACCGCCTGGTGGGTCGTTTCCGGAGGCACCATGGTGATCATCGCGCTCGCCGTCCTCGCCACTACCGGCTGGGCCCGGGCGGGAGCAGAACGGGTTGCCCGCCGATTCGCCGACCAGCCGAGCACCGAACCGGCCTAACCGCAGCGAGGCGGATCGGGCAAAGCTGTGGCCCTTCCGTCGCCTATCGCGGTCGATCGCCCCGCGGCCGGGCGGGCGGCTCCAGAGTGGAAGATGCCCGCACCGTCGGAGGAAAGGCGCCATCCGCATGCCCGTCCCGTCCGAGAACCCGGTCCTCCCGACCGCCCGCCCCGCTGGCTGTCCGTTCGATCCGCCCGCCGAGTACGCCTCGTTGCGGGAGACCGCGCCGGTGTCGCGGGTCCGCTGCCCGGCCGGGTTCGACACGTGGCTGGTCACCCGCTACGACGACGTCCGCGCCGTGCTCGCCGACCCGGCGCTCAGCTCGCGCGGAGCGTCGTCGGTGCACGTCAAGGCCGATCTGGACCCCTACGACGAGGTCGACCCGGGTTCGATCATCCAGCTCGACGGCGCGGAGCATGCCCGGCTGCGCAAGATGGTCGTCGCCGAGTTCACCGTCCGGCGGGTGGAGCGGCTGCGCGACTACGTCCGCGAACAGGTCGAGAAACACCTCGACGCCATGCTCGCCCAACCCGGCCGCGCCGACCTGGTCCAGGACTTCGCGCTCCCGATCCCCTCGCTGGCGATCTGCGAACTGCTGGGCGTCCCGTACGCCGACCGCGAGCTGTTCCAGCGCCAGAGCAGCGTCCTGGTCAGCACCGACCAGGACGAGGACACCACGGACCGGGCCTACCACGAACTGACCGGCTACCTGGGCACACTGTTCGCCGGCAAGCAACAGGACCCGCAGGACGACCTGTTCAGCAAGCTCATCGTCCGGGCCGAGGCCTCCGGGAGAGCGCTCGACCTGGAAGAGCTGATCATGCTCGGCCTCAGCCTGCTGGTAGCCGGGCACGAAACCACCGCCAACATGATCGCGCTCAGCACGCTCCTGCTGCTGGAACACCCGGAGCAGCGCGCGCAAGCCCTCGCCGACCCGCCGCGCGCGGTCGAGGAACTGCTGCGGTATCTGTCGGTCGTGCAGTTCGGCGTGCTGCGCTACGCCACCGAAGAGGTGAAGATCGGCGGCCAGACGATCGCCCCGGGCGACTGGCTGATCGCCGCGCTGAACTCGGCCAACCGCGACGAGGACCGCTATCCGCACGCCGACCGGCTGGACTTCGCCCGCGAATCGCCGCGCACGCACGTCGCCTTCGGGTTCGGCGCGCACCAGTGCGTCGGCCAGCAGCTCGCCCGGGTCGAAATGCAGGAAGCGCTGACCGGGTTGTTCCGCCGCGTGCCGGACCTGCGGCTGGCGGTGCCGAAGGAAGCTTTGTCCTTCAAGCACAACACGCTCGTCTACGGCCCCGAGGAGCTGCCGGTCGCCTGGTCCGAGTAGTTCGCCCGGCCGGTCCGCGGCCGGTCGGGTTAACCTCGTCGCGCACACCAGCGCACCGCAGGGGGAACCGATGGACGCGGACCAGCCTTCGCGCAAACGCGACGCGACGGCGACCAAGGCCGCGCTGCTGGACGCCGCGGCCGAGCTGTTCGCCGACCGCGGCTTCGACCGCACCACGGTGCGCGACATCGCGAACCGCGCGGGCGTCAACCAGGCGCTGCTGTTCCGGTACTTCGGCAGCAAGGACGCGTTGTTCGAGCACGTGATGGCGCGCGGCGGCCTGACCCAGGTCGAGACGACCCCGCCCGAGCGGCTGTTCTCCGCGGCGCTGCGGAGCCTCCTCGAAGGCGACGATTCGGCGTCCCGCTCGATCGAGACCTACCTGCGGTCCTCCGGCACCGATCGCGCCGACGAGGCCCTGCGCGCGCAGCTCGACGCCGAATACACCCGCGCGCTGTCCGGGCTCACCGACCAGCCGGACGCCGAACTGCGCGCCGACCTCGCGATGGCCTGGCTGCTCGGCATCGGGCTGGTCCGCTCCGTCACCCGCAAGGAACCGCTCGCCACCGCGCCCGCCGACGAGATCGAGCGGCTCATCGGCCCGGCCGTGCGCACGCTGCTGGAACGTAGCAAGTAATTCGCTGCGTCCGCGCGGATGCCGGCACCGCACAGTCCGGCCCCAGGCGTCGTGCCCGGCGGCTGACCGGAACTGTCCACAGCGGACACCTCGCGCTGGCCCCGAAACTCGGCGAGGCGCTGTCCACTTTGCACTCCGCGCGCGACCCGGCTGCCGGACTTCGTGCACGGGGTCGGCCTGTTCGTCGCCCAGCGCCGAAAGAACCTACTTTCGTATCCCCGGGCCGACGCATGGCGGCGCGCATGAGGGGTACCCCCGGACTACCCCGCGACATGCCCCCCGTAAAAAGGAGTGAAATACGCGACAACCCGGCGATCGCGACGGACACTGGAACCGTTCCCGGGGTACCCAGGGGCCGGGACAGAAGGAGGACCGCCGTGACTGCCGAGTTGAACTATCGGGAGCGGGCAACCCTGCGTGCCGTGGCCGAGGGGCACGCGGAGATCAGCTGCAGCTGTGAACCGGACTTGTTCGTCGACGGGCTGAGCTGCTGCGACCAGGGGACCGTGCGCGACCTCGTGCGCAAGGGGCTGATCGAGCCCGCCGAGGACGGAGCGTGCGGCGAGCGGGTGCCGGCGGTGCTCACCGAGGCCGGAGTGCGCGCACTGGACGGAAAGCCCGTCGCGGCTTGATCTTCCGGGGCCGAGCCGGTGCGCGGCTACCCGCGCACCCACTCCTCCCCCAGTTCGGTCGCGACCGCCTCGCCCCCGGTGAGGTCGGCCAGCCAGCTGCTGAATCGGTCTTCCTCTCCGGGCGAGAGTCCGACCTCGAAGTGCGCCGCCGCTTCGAAGCGCGTCTCATGCAGCACGTACGGCGAGGTGCGGAGGTCGTTCTCGAAGCGGCCCGCGCGGGCGTAGTCCATGGTTACGTCGAACAGCCGCAGCCGTCGGTACTCCACCAGGCCTACCGCGTCGAGCGCTTCCGACACCGCTTGCCCGTACGCCCGGATCAACCCGCCCGCGCCCAGCAGCACCCCGCCGAAATGCCGCGACACCACCGCGACCGTGTCCGTGACTTCCCGGCGGCGCAAGACCTCCAGCATCGGCACCCCGGCCGTCCCGGCGGGCTCGCCGTCGTCGCTCGACCGCTGGGTGCGGCCGTCCGGGCCGAGGACGAACGCGTGACAGTGGTGCCGCGCCGCGGGTTCCGCGCGCCGGCGGGCCGCGATGAGCTCCCGCGCGGCCGCTTCGCCGCCGACCGGCGCGAGCGCGCACCGGAATCGTGAACGCCGTATTTCAATCTCGTGCAGCCCGGCCTCTGCCACGGACAGATAACGATCAGTCATCGGCGCTCCCCCTCACGACCCCCAGTCAACCAGTCTCCAGCGCGGGGTTGACACCGGGAGGGCAGGCAGGTTTGCGCAGGTCAGCGCCCTCGCTGACCGCGTGGCGGGAGAGACGGCCCGGCATATGGGAGTACCCCGGAGGCCGTCAACGTATGCGTGGTCTTTCCCACGAGAGCGCGATGACGTATGTCGATCACAGCGAATTCACACTATCGTCATAAGACCCGGCGAACCCGGGAGTCACCACCACGCGCCCGGCCGGCCCCCACCACGCAGGCTGACCGACCCCGGCGCGTGCGCCTGTACAGCGACGTGCAGAACATTTCCGCCGCCCATCGCCGTGCGGTGACAAACCATCCGGCACCCGGCCCGGTCGTCGACCGGCCGCGGTCAGCCACGCATCGCGACGCAGTGCCGCGCCTCGCGACTGCGGAGGCACCGGATGGTTTCCCTTCTCGACTGACCATCGCGGTTTCGGACCACTTCGTTAACCGGTTCAGTGCTGAACCCCCCTTCGGAGTGAAAGAAACCGCGCCAACGCCTTGGGAGGCGGCCAGCCGTGACCCACCGTTCGAGCACCCCGGCCACAGAAGGCCTCTACGACCCCGCTTACGAGCACGATGCCTGCGGGGTGGCGTTCGTCGCGGACCTGACCGGTCGCCGAGACCATCAGATCGTGGCGAAAGCCCTTGTCGCGCTGAAGAACCTGGAACATCGCGGGGCACGCGGGGCGGAACCGGACACCGGGGACGGCGCGGGCCTGCTGATCCAGGTGCCGGACGCGTTCTACCGCGAGGTCGCCGGGTTCGAACTGCCCCCGGAGGGCAGCTACGCCGTCGGCACCGCGTTCCTGCCTAAGGACGAAAAGCGCCGCGGCCGCGCCATGACCACCATCGAGCGGATCGCCGCCGAGGAGGACATGCGCGTGGTGGGCTGGCGCGAGCTGCCGGTCGACACCGCGCACTGCGGTCCGACCGCGGCGCAGACCATGCCGCACTTCACCCAGCTGTTCCTGGCCGGGCGCAAGAACAATCTCGACGGTCTCGCGCTCGAACGCGCCGCCTTCTGCGTGCGCAAGCGCGTCGAACACGAACTGGTCGAGGACGACGTGTACTTCCCGTCGCTCTCCTCGCGCACCATCGTCTACAAGGGAATGCTGACCGAGCCGCAGGTCGAGAAGTTCTTCCTCGACCTCGCCGACGAGCGCGTGACGAGCGCCATCGGCCTGGTGCACTCCCGCTTCTCCACCAACACTTTCCCGTCGTGGCCGCTCGCGCACCCGTACCGCTACGTGGCGCACAACGGCGAGATCAACACGCTCAAGGGCAACCGCAACTGGATGGACGCCCGCGAGGCGCTGCTGGAAACCGACCTGATCCCGGGCGACCTCAAGCGGATCTACCCGGTCATCACGCGCGGCGCGAGCGACTCGGCGTCGTTCGACGAGGTGCTGGAGCTGCTCCACCTCGGCGGCCGGTCGCTGCCGCACGCGGTGCTGATGATGATCCCGGAGGCGTGGGAGAACCATCAGGAAATGGACCCCGCGCGCCGCGCGTTCTACGAATTCCACTCCACGCTGATGGAGCCGTGGGACGGCCCGGCGCTGGTGGCGTTCACCGACGGCGCGCAGATCGGCGCGGTGCTCGACCGCAACGGCCTGCGCCCGGGCCGCTACTGGGTCACCGACGACGGGCTCGTGGTGCTCGCCAGCGAGGTCGGCGTGCTGGAGCTGGACCAGTCCAAGATCGTCCGCAAGGGACGGCTGGAGCCGGGCCGGATGTTCCTCGTGGACACCGTCGCCGGCCGGATCGTCGAGGACGAGGAGATCAAGGGCCAGCTCGCGTCCGAGCACCCGTACGACGAATGGGTCGACGCCGGGCTGCTCCGCCTGGAGGACCTGCCCGAGCGCGACCGCGAGGTCCCGCTGCACGCCGCGCTCGTGCGCAGGCAGCAGGCGTTCGGCTACACCGAGGAAGAGCTGGAAACGATCCTCGAGCCGATGGCCCGCACCGGCGCGGAGCCGATCGGGTCGATGGGCAACGATTCGCCGATCGCGTCCCTTTCGTCTGGTTCGCGGCCGTTGTTCGACTACTTCATCCAGCTGTTCGCCCAGGTGACCAACCCGCCGCTGGACGCGATCCGCGAGGAGCTGGTGACCGCGCTCGGCACGCAGATCGGCGCGGAGCCGAACCTGCTGACCGCGGACGCGTCGTCCTGCCGCCGGATCGTGCTGCCGTTCCCGGTGCTGGACAACGACCAGCTCGCGAAACTGGTGCACGTCAACGACGACGGCGACCTGCCGGAGTTCCAGGCGGTCACCGTGATGGGCCGGTACAAGGTCAACGGCGGCGGCGACGCGCTGGTGCAGCGGCTCGACGAGATCCGCGCCGAGGTGTCCGAGGCGATCGAGGACGGCGCGCGGCTGATCGTGCTGTCCGACCGCGGGGTCGACGCCGACCACGCGCCGATCCCGTCGCTGCTGCTCACCGGCGCGGTGCACCACCACCTGGTGCGGGAGAAGACGCGCACGCAGGTCGGCCTCATCGTCGAGGCCGGCGACGCGCGCGAGGTGCACCACATCGCGCTGCTGATCGGCTACGGCGTGGCCGCGGTGAACCCGTACCTGGCGATGGCGACGGTCGAGGAGATGGCGCACCGGGGCCTCATCCCGGGCGTGACTCCCAAGCAGGCCACCGCGAACCTGATCAAGGCGCTCGGCAAGGGCGTCCGCAAGACCATGTCCAAGATGGGCGTGTCCACTGTGGCCTCCTACACCGGCGCGCAGATCTTCGAGGCGGTCGGCCTTGGTGCCGAAGTGATCGACACCTGTTTCACCGGAACCACTTCGCGGCTCGGCGGCGTCGGCTTCGACACGCTCGCCGAGGAGGTCGCGCAGCGGCACGTGCGGGCCTTCCCGGTCGACGGCGTCCGGGCGAGCCACCGCGAGCTGGAGACCGGCGCGGACTACCAGTGGCGACGCGAAGGCGAGCCGCACCTGTTCAACCCGCAGACGGTGTTCAAGCTGCAGCACTCCACGCGCACCGGAAAGTACGAGATCTTCAAGGAGTACACGAAGGCGGTCAACGACCAGGCCGAGAAGCTGCTGACGCTGCGCGGGCTGTTCGACTTCAAGTACGGCGAGCGCCCGCCGGTGCCGATCGAGGAGGTCGAGCCGGTTTCGGAGATCGTGAAGCGGTTCGCCACCGGGGCCATCTCGTACGGCTCGATCTCGATGGAAATGCACCAGACGCTGGCGATCGCGATGAACCGCCTCGGCGGCAAGTCGAACACCGGCGAGGGCGGCGAGGACCCGGAGCGGCTGTACGACCCGGAGCGCCGCAGCGCGGTCAAGCAGGTCGCCAGCGGCCGGTTCGGCGTCACCAGCGAATACCTGGTGAACTCCGACGACATCCAGATCAAGATGGCGCAGGGCGCGAAGCCCGGCGAGGGCGGGCAGCTGCCCGGCGGCAAGGTGTACCCGTGGATCGCGAAGACGCGGCACTCCACGCCGGGCGTCGGGCTGATTTCCCCGCCGCCGCACCACGACATCTATTCCATCGAGGACCTGGCGCAGCTGATCCACGACCTCAAGAACGCCAACCCAGACGCGCGCATCCACGTGAAGCTCGTGTCCGAGGTGGGCGTCGGCACGGTCGCCGCGGGCGTGTCCAAGGCGCACGCGGACGTCGTGCTCATTTCGGGCCACGACGGCGGCACCGGAGCCTCGCCGCTGTCCTCGATCAAGCACGCGGGCGGACCGTGGGAGCTGGGCCTGGCCGAAACGCAGCAGACGCTGCTGGCCAACCGGCTGCGCGACCGGATCGTGGTGCAGACCGACGGCCAGCTCAAGACCGGCCGCGACGTGATGATCGCGATGCTGCTCGGCGCCGAGGAGTTCGGGTTCGCGACCGCGCCGCTGGTGGTGTCCGGCTGCATCATGATGCGCGTGTGCCACCTCGACACCTGTCCGGTGGGCGTCGCGACGCAGAACCCGAAGCTGCGCGCGAAGTTCAGCGGCAAGGCGGACTACGTGGTGAACTTCTTCGAGTTCATCGCCCAGGAGGTCCGGGAGTACCTGGCGGAGCTGGGTTTCCGGTCCGTCGAGGAGGCCGTCGGCCACGCCGAGCTGCTCGACAAGCGCAAGGCGGTGGACCACTGGAAGGCCGCCGGGCTCGACCTGTCGCCGATCTTCCACGTGCCCGAGCTGCCGCCGCGCGCGTCGCGGCACCAGACCGTCCAGCAGGACCACGGGCTGGACAAGGCGCTCGACAACACGCTGATCCAGCTCGCCGAGGGCGCGCTGGCCGCCGGCGACAAGGTGCGGCTGGAACTGCCGGTGCGCAACGTGAACCGCACCGTCGGCACCATGCTCGGCTCGGAGCTGACGAAGAAGTGGGGCGGCGAAGGGCTTCCCGACGACACCATCGACGTCACCTTCACCGGCACCGCGGGCCAGTCGTTCGGCGCGTTCGTGCCGAAGGGCATCACGCTGCGGCTCTACGGCGACGGCAACGACTACGTCGGCAAGGGCCTGTCCGGCGGGCGGATCATCGTGCGGCCGCCGAAGGAATCGCCGATCGTCGCCGAGGACCACATCATCGCGGGCAACGTGATCGCGTACGGGGCCACGAGCGGCGAGATCTTCATCCGCGGCCAGGTGGGCGAGCGGTTCTGCGTGCGCAACTCGGGCGCGCTGGCGGTCGTCGAGGGCGTGGGCGACCACGGCGGCGAGTACATGACCGGCGGCCGGATGGTCGTGCTGGGCCGGATCGGCCGCAACTTCGCGGCCGGCATGTCCGGCGGGGTCGCGTACGTGCTGGACCTGCCCGCGCACCGGGTCAACCCGGAGATGGTCGACATCGACCCGCTCGACACCGCGGACGTGGACTTCCTCCGCGAAACCATCGAAAAGCACTACAACGAAACGGAATCCGCCGTCGCGCGGGCCTTGCTGGCGGACTGGGACAGTGCGGTCGACCGGTTCGGCAAGGTCATGCCGAAGGACTACAAGCGCGTGCTCGCCGCTCAGGTGGCGGCCGAACGCGACGGCCGGGACGTGAACGAGGCGATCATGGAGGCCGCACATGGCTGACCCCAAGGGCTTTCTGACCACCACGCGCGAGGAACCGAAGCGGCGTCCGGTGGACCTGCGGCTGATGGACTGGCGAGAGGTCTACGAGGACTTCGCCACGACCAAGCTGGAGAAGCAGGCCGGGCGGTGCATGGACTGCGGCATCCCGTTCTGTCACCAGGGCTGTCCGCTCGGGAACCTGATCCCGGAGTGGAACACGCTGGTGTGGCGGGAGGACTGGCAGCTGGCCGCGGAACGGCTGCACGCCACGAACAACTTCCCGGAGTTCACCGGCACGCTGTGCCCGGCGCCGTGCGAAACCGCGTGCGTGCTCGGCATCAACGACGACCCGGTGTCGATCAAGCGGGTCGAGATCTCGATCATCGACCGCGCCTTCGAGGAGGGCTGGGTCACGCCGCAGGTCCCGGTCGCGAAGACGGGCAAGAAGGTCGCCGTCGTCGGGTCCGGCCCGTCCGGGCTGGCCGCGGCGCAGCAGCTGACCCGCGCGGGCCACACCGTCGTGGTCTACGAGCGGGCGGACAAGATCGGCGGGCTGCTGCGGTACGGCATCCCCGAGTTCAAGATGGAGAAGTTCCGGCTCGACCGCCGCCTCGACCAGATGCGGGCCGAGGGCACGGAATTCCGGACGTCGGTGAACGTCGGCGTGGACGTCACCGTCGAGGAGCTCAAGAGCAACCACGACGCGGTGGTGCTCGCGGGCGGCGCGACGGCGTGGCGCGACCTGCCGATCGAGGGCCGTTCGGCCGAGGGCATCTACCAGGCGATGGAGTTCCTGCCGCCGGCCAACCGGGTCGCTTCCGGCGAACTCGAGGAGTCGCCGTACTCGGCCAAGGGCCTCGACGTCGTGGTCATCGGCGGCGGCGACACCGGCGCGGACTGCGTCGGCACGTCGCACCGCCAGGGCGCGAAGTCGGTGACCCAGCTGGAGATCATGCCGAAGCCGCCGGAGTCGCGGTCGGAGGCGCATCCGTGGCCGATGTACCCGATGATCTACCGGGTCACCTCCGCGCACGAGGAGGGCGGCGAGCGGCTGTACTCGGTCAACACCCAGGAGTTCCTGGCCGACGAGAACGGCCGGGTGCGTGCGCTGAAGCTGGTGGAGGTGCGCAACGAGGACGGCAAGTTCGTCCCGGTCGAGGGCACCGAAACCGAGCTGCCCGCACAGCTGGTGCTGCTGGCGATGGGCTTCCTCGGCCCGCAGCGCGAGGGCCTGCTGACCGACCTCGGCGTGGAACTGGACCAGCGCGGCAACGTCGTGCGGGACAAGAACTTCCGGACCACTGTGGACAATGTGTTCGTGGCGGGCGACATGGGCCGCGGCCAGTCGCTGATCGTGTGGGCGATCGCGGAAGGCCGCTCGTGCGCGGCAGGCGTGGACGCCTTCCTGACCGGCCGGAACGTGCTCCCGGCCCCGATCGCGCCGGCGGACCGGCCGATCTCCTGAAGACTCGGAGCAGGCGCGTCAACGCCGCCGCGCCTGCTCCGTTCAGTTTCGGGGTTAACGCGTCACTGCCGCCGCGCTAGCCCCGGCTGTCGGGCGGGTGCGACAACGGGGTCGCACCCGTCCTTTTTAGTGAAGGTTCGTGAGGGGAACCCTCAGCGGGTGTTGCGGAACCTGGGTGGTTAGTCGTTGCTGTCTTCCGCTAGGCGGCGGGCTGCTTCGGTTTCGATGGGGCAACCGGATCATCCGCGAACTGCGATCATGGCTTCGGCGTGAGCGGTTTTCGTTCGCAGTCGCGGATCAAGCGTCTCCCGCCTCGTCAGCCAGCCGAAGGTTCGTTCCACCGGCGGGGCAGCACCTGGAACCCTGTCACATCCGCGTTCCTGGACACCGCCACGATCTCGATGTTCTCCTCCTCGCGGGCCTAGCCCACGAGCGTGGCGTCTTTCGAGTTGACGTAGCCGCCGTCGAGCGCGCAGGTCCGGCCGGACCACCGCTGGCATCAGGCGGAGTCGATTCCGCTGGCCGAACTCGCGACCGAGCCGTTGCTGGTGATGAACCGCAGCAACGCCGCGCCGCGGCGAGGTCTGCCTGGTGACCGACCTGGTCCGGTTCGGCCTGCGCGCCATCCCGATCGAAACCCCCGACGGACGGCTGACCGTGCCGCTGTACGCGGGCTGGCGGCGGGACCACTACGCCCGGCCGTCGATTCTGGCGTTGATCGAGGGATTGCGGGAGTTTCGCGGCGCGTTGGCCGAATGAGGGGTACTCAGGGAGAAGTTTTCGTTGCGGCGCAACGGGTTTACCCGGATATGCGCTGCCGGTGCGACAACGCAGGCATCACTGATGCTTTACCGCCAGATCGTCGCGCAGCCACCGCCCGATCCCGATCCGGCAAACCCGGTGCCCCGGCACCCCGATCCGTGCTAAAACAGTGCGGCGACGGGAAAACTGACCCGCCGGGCCCGGGCCACGGCCGACTATCTCTTCTTCGTCGGCGCCGGGGAATGGCCGGTCGCCGTGTCCGCGCTCGGGGTGGTGCTCGGCGCCGTCACGATCCTGCCGAGCGCGTTCGGCGTCGTCGTGTCGATCGTCGCGCTGCTGCTGGGCCTGGTCACCCTCGGGCGAGACATCCGGTTGCTGCGGAAACGCTGGTCCGGTTACGAATTCACCGCGATCGCCGCGCCGTTCCCGATCGCCGACACTCCCCCGCCGCACGCCTATCCCGACGCGCAGTACCTGGCGATTCCCGCTCGCGGCACGGCATTGGTCAGCGACGCCATCGACGCGACGCTCGCCGAAACCACCTTCAGCATCACCGTCGCCGAGGATCCCTACCGGCTGCCGGCGAAGCTCAAGGCCACCGCGCCGCACGTGCTGCCGTTGCGGGCTCGTGGGAGGTTGCTGTTCAACGGGCCGATCGTCGGCATGCGCGGCGAACCGCTGCCCGCTGCCGGAGCCCGTCCGGCGCCGATCGTGTTCCATCGCGCCCGGTTCTTCGACGCGGTCTGCAGCAACGAACTCGCGTCGCTGCGCATCACGAACGCCTCCGACGGCCAGGAGTACGACCTGCGCCGCGAGGAGCTGACCGACTCGTCCGGAGCGCTGCGCACCCTCGCCGCGAGCACACTCGCCGATCTCGTCGGCGTGTCCACGATCGCGTTCACCTCGGACGGGCTGCTCGTCGTCGTCCGCCAATCGGCCCGGAACTCGGCCAGCGGCCTGCTGCTCGCCCCGTCCGGAAGCGGCAGCCTGGAACCCCGGGATCTCCTTACGCCGCAAGGCGGAACCCGCCGGAACCTGCACACCGCGGTGTGCGCCGGAATGGAACGGGAACTGTGCGAGGAGGCAGCCGTCCGGCCCGGCGAGATCGCCGAGACGCGGTTGACCGGCTTCGCGCGCTGGCTCGAACGCGGCGCGAAACCGGAGTTCTTCGGCATCACGCGGCTGTCCGTCGACAGCACCGAACTCACCAGCCGCCGGGCGAAGGGCGCGGAACGGCTCTACAGCGCCGGAGTCACCGTCCTGGAACTCGATCTGGCCGCGCTAGGCCGAGAACTGGCCGACGGAGTGCCGCTGATCGAAGCGAACGCATTGCCGCCCCGGCTGCGCGACGACAGTTCCCTCCCGCTGCTGCTGTGCTTGCGCGCCGCCGCGCTGCGGGTCAGTACTCGTTCTTGATGACGAAATAGGAACCGCGGATCGTCCCGGCGAGCTTCGACTTCTGGCGGGCGAACTTGAACTTGTCGGCCAGTTCCTCGGGGACGTCCATCCCGTCGGAGAGCTTGAACCCGACGGCCCGCTTGCCGCCGTCCTCGAGGGTGTACATGACGTTGACCGACAGCCCGCTCTCGTAGAAGACGTAAGCCATCCGGATGCCGTCGACCTCGAATTCGGTCGCTTCCAGCGGCCGCGAGGAAATGACGAGATCGCGTTCTTCCCGGAGGATCCGGTGCACCCAGTCGACAACCTCCGGGACCTCGGCCGCGGGTTCGACGGTGAACACGTGGTCGTACTTGTTCTTGAAGTAGCGCGCCTCGTTCGCCCGGAGCCCGGCGAGCGCGTCCGCGACCGGAGAAGACTCCAGGCCGATGGTCGACACGGTGGTGAAATCGACGGCGTAGGACATAGTCGGCGCTCCTGGGCTGGGCTTTCGCAACGTCCGGCAGAATACCCCGGGCAGGCCCTACGGCAACTGGAGCGCGTTATGCCGAGCACGCTTCTCCTGGTTCACGGCGGACTGGGGGACGACATGAACGCCGACCGGTTCTGGACGCGCCCGGGCGTCACCGGCGGTCTCCGCCGGGACGGCCGCACCGTGCTGGTCCCCGACCGTCTCCGCCGGGCGCCGGACTGGCCCGCCGAAGCCGCGCATCTCGCCGCTTTCCTGCCCGAGCGGCCGGTCGTGGTCGTCGCCGGTTCCAACGGGTGCTCCGCGGCCGTCCGGCTCGCGCTGGACTTCCCGCGGCGGGTCGACCGGCTGCTGCTGGCTTGGCCCGCCACCGCCGGCGCCGGGGTGGCGGGGGTCCCGCGCGCACTGCTTCAGGGCGAGACCCTGCGCGGCGTCGCCGACGCCGAACTGGCCGCGCTCGCCGTGACGGTCGGCGTGCTCCCGTCCGTCCCGGACAATCCGGTCCACCAGCGCCGCACCGTCGACGCCCTGCTGCGGCTCGTGCCCGGCAGCACCGAACTCCCCGGGTGCCCGGAGCCGCCCCAGCCCGGGTTCGAGTCCCATGTGGACGGTCTGCTCGCGTCGATCGCCGCGTTCGCCGACCGCTGATTTTCCCTCCCGGACGCCCATCGGGGGAATTTCGGGCAGGGCTTACGGTGGCCGGGTGCGCAACCACCTGATCGACCTGGCCGCCGCACTCGCCGTGCTCGGCCTGACGCTGGCCGGCGAGCCGCCGGACGCGGGCCGCGCGTGGTTCTGGCCGATCGCGGTCGCGGTGATGGTGCTGGCGGTGCTGCTGCGCCGCCGGTTCCCGTTGTCCGCGATGCTGGTCTCGGTCGGCGTCGCGCTGGTCACGCCGCCGCTGTGGGGCACCTCGGTCACCCTCTACACGGTCGCTTCGCTGCGCGGGCTCCGCTGGCCGACCGCGGTCGCCGTGCTGGCGGAAACCGGGCTGGTGGTGTCGTTCATCCGGCCGTCGAGCCCGCCGGACTGGAAGACGTTCGGGCTCGCCCTCGTGCTCGAGGTCGTGGTCCCGGTGCTGGCCGGGCTGTGGATGCACCAGCGCGCGGACTTGCTCGCGGCCCTGCGCGACCGTGCTGAGCAGGCCGAACGCGAACGCGACCTGCTCGGCGAGCGAGCCGTGGCGGCCGAGCGGCGGCGGATCGCGCGCGAGATGCACGACGTCGTCGCGCACCGGGTCAGCATCGTCGCGCTGCAGGCGGGCGCGCTTTCCGTGCGGGCCAAGGACGACGAGACCGCGCGGCTCGCCGAGGTGATCCGCGAATCGAGTTCCGCCGCGCTCAACGAATTGCGCGACATCCTGCGGGTGCTCCGCGACGACGGCCCGGAGCCCGGCTCGCTGCCGGACCCGACGCTCGGCGGCGTCCGCCGGCTCGCCGACGACCTCGCCGCCGCCGGCGCGCAGGTGCGAGCCAGCCTGCCGGACCCGATGCCGGACGTGCCCGACCCGGTCGGGCGTGCGGCGTACCGGATCGTGCAGGAGGCTCTCACCAACGCCGCGAAACACGCGCCGGGAACGCCCATCGACGTGCGACTGTCCACTTCGGACGACAAGCTCGTCGTCGAAGTGGCCAACCCGCTCGCCGGTTCGGCCGGGCTCCCCGGCGCGGGCTACGGGGTGCTCGGCATGCGCGAACGGGCCACGCTGACCGGCGGAACCCTCAGCGCCGGTCCGGACGGCGCGGGCAGCTACCGGGTGCGGGCCGCCTTCCCCCTGCGAACGGAGGAACCATGCTGAAAATCCTGCTCCTCGACGACGAAGTGCTGGTGCGCAGCGGCATCCGGATGATCCTGGAGTCCGATCCGGGAATCGAGGTGGTCGCGGAGGCCGGGGACGGTCGCGGAGTGCTCGCGCTCGTCCGCGAGCACCGGCCCGACCTCGTGCTCACCGACGTGCAGATGCCCGAGGTCGACGGCCTCGAGGTGACCCGGCTGGTGACCGCCGAACCGGACCCGCCCGCGGTGGTCGTGCTGACGACGTTCGACCTGGACGAGTACGTGCACGAAGCGCTTCGCCGCGGTGCCACGGGGTTCCTGCTGAAGGACACGCCGCCGCGCGAGCTGGTCAAGGCGATGCACGTGGTGGGCCGCGGCGAGGCGATGCTGTCGCCGTCGATCACGCGGCGGCTGCTGGCGCATTTCGCCACCGCCGCCACCCCGACGCCCGCCCGCGCCCGGCTCGAACCGCTGACGCCGCGCGAACGCGAGGTCGCGGTGGCCGTCGGACAGGGGTCGAGCAACGCCGAGATCGCCCGCGAACTCGGGCTCAGCGAGGCGACCGTGAAGGTCCACTTGGGACGGATCATGGCCAAGACCGAAGCGGCGAACCGGACCCAGGTCGCGATCCTGGTGCACGACGCCGGGCTCGCCTGAACCTCAGGGCGCTCCCGGCGGAACAACCGGCAACCCGCCCGGCGCTCCCGCCTCCGCCAGCGCCACCAGCATCCCAGTGTCCACTTCGGACTGAATCGCGTCGGCCAGCCGGTCCAGCATGTCCTCGCGCAATTCCGCGAAGCCCGGCGCACCCTCGGCCGCCCGCCATTCGACCCCGGCCTGCGCCGCCGCTTCGGCGAGCCACGCACGGCGGAACCCGTCGTTCTCCAGCGCGCCATGCCAGGTCGTGCCCCAGACCGAACCGACGCGGTAACCGTCCAAAAACGACTCCGCGTCCGCCGGGGCGGCGCTGCCGTGGTGGATTTCGTACGCCTCCACCCGATGCCCGCGCCATTCGCCGACCGGACGGCCCAGCACCTTCTCCTCGGAGAACTTCACGCGGGTCGGCAAGAGCCCCAAGCCCTCGACGAACCCGGCGCCGGATTCGACCTCGTCTTCAATGGACTCCGCGAGCATCTGGTACCCGCCGCAGATCCCCAGCACCGGACGCCCGGCGGCAGCCCGTGCGGTCACCGCGTCCGCCAACCCCCTGGCACGCAACCACTTCAGATCGTCCACAGTGGCCCGAGAACCCGGCAGCACGACGAGGTCCGCCGCCGCGACGGCATCCGGATCGGCGGTCAGGCTCACCGTCACGCCAGGCTCCGCCGCGAGCGCGTCCACGTCGGTAGCGTTGGAGGCGCGCGGGAACCGGACGACCGCGACCCGCAACCCGCGTTGGGCGGCTTCGTGCCGCCAGCCGGCCGCGGCGAGGGCGTCTTCGGAGTCGATCCACACGCGGTCCAGCCACGGCAGCACGCCGAGCACCGGCCGTCCGGTGACCTTCTCCAGGCTGTTCAGCCCCGGCCGCAGCAACCCGACGTCACCGCGGAATTTGTTCACCAGCCACCCCGCGACCAGCGCCTGGTCCTCGGCCGACAGCAGCGCGAGCGTGCCGAACATCGCCGCCAGCACGCCGCCGCGGTCGATGTCGCCGACGACCAGCACCGGCAGCGAAAACCGCCGGGCCAGGCCCATGTTCACGTAGTCGCCGGAACGCAGGTTGATCTCCGCCGGGCTGCCCGCGCCCTCGCAGACGACGAGGTCGAACCGTTGCCGCAACTCGGCAAACGCGCCGAAAGCGATCTCGGCGAGCCCGGCCCGGCCGGTGGCGTACTCCCCGGCTTCGAGCGTGCCGTACGGCTTGCCGAGCGCGATCACGTGACTGCGCCGGTCGCTGCCCGGCTTGAGCAGCACGGGATTCATCGCCGCTTCCGGTTCGACCCGCGCGGCCCGCGCCTGCAGCCACTGCGCGCGACCGATCTCGGCGCCGTCCGCGCAGACCATGGAGTTGTTCGACATGTTCTGCGCCTTGAACGGGGCGACCCGCACTCCGCGCCGCGCGAACCACCGGCAGATTCCTGCGGTGACCAGGCTTTTCCCCGCGTCCGACGTGGTTCCGGCGATCAACAGCCCGCTCATCGCGCCACCGTAGCCCTTCCCGCGACCGCTCCGGCCGCCGCGATCCCTGCCGCGACCGCCAACGCCGCCGCCCCGACCAGCCGCGACAACCGCACCGCCCGGCGCAGATCGCTCGCCCGCGGCGGCCGTCCGTCGCCCAGCGTGCTCCGGCGCTCGACCTCGCCGTGATAGGTATTCGTGCCGCCGAGCCGAATGTTCAAAGCCCCGGCGAACGCGGCCTCGACCTGGCCTGCGTTCGGACTCGGATGCGCGCTGCCGTCGCGTCGCCAAGCCCGCCAAGCCGACCGCGCGTGCCCTCCGGCGAGCGGTGCGGTCACCGCGGTCAGCACTGCTCCGATGCGCGCCGGCACCAGATTGGCCCAGTCGTCGGTGCGCGCGGCGAACCAGCCGAAGTTGCGGTGCCTTGGCGAGCGGTAGCCGACCATCGCGTCGAGCGTGTTCACCGCGCGGTAGCCGAGCAGCCCCGGCACGCCCGCGACCGCGCCCCACAGCAGCGGTGCGACGACGGCGTCGGAGGTGTTCTCCGCGATCGATTCGGTGGCCGCGCGGGTCAGCTCGGCCGCGTCGAGACCGGTCGCGTCGCGCGCGCAGAGGTGGCTGAGCCGCTGCCGAGCGGCGGGCAATTCACCCGATTCGAGCAATCGCGCCATTTCGCGCCCCTCCGCGGCGAGCCCGCGACCGCCGAGGACGGCCCACGTCGCCGTCGCGATCAGGACAAATCGGGCGACCGGCCGGTTCCCGGCCGCCTTCTCCGCGAGGATCCCGAGCCCGGCGGCAGACCCCGCGCAGACCGCCGCGTAGGCCGCCCCGCGCGGCTTGGAATCGGCCCACCACCAGCGTTCCAGCTGGCCAGCGGCGGTGCCGAAGACCGCGACCGGATGTCCCCGGCGAGGGTCGCCGAACCACGCGTCGGCGGCGTATCCGGCGATCAGCCCGGCCGCGGCGGCGGATTGTCGGAGTGGCACGTGGCGAACCGTAGCGCGCGGGAGAGAATGCCGGGTATGACCAAGCTGACGCACCGGCTCGCCGGGTCTCTCGAAACCCTGGCGCAGGCCCTCCGCCGGTACGGACGCGACGACGGCAAGGTGCTCGTTCTCGGCGGGGTTCGCTCGGGCAAGTCGAGGCACGCGGAGCGGCTCGTCGCGCACCACCCCCACCTCGTCTACGTCGCTCCCGGGCTGCCCCCGTCGGCGGAAGACCCGGAATGGGCCGCCCGCGTCGAGGCGCACCGGGCCCGCCGCCCGCGGCACTGGACGACGGTCGAGACCACCGACCTGGCGACCGTGCTGCGCAACGCGACGAGCCCGCTCCTGATCGACTGTCTCGGCACCTGGCTGTCGCGGGTGCTCGACGAGGTCGGCGCGTGGTCGGGCAGAACGGGCTGGGAGCGCAGGCTGGACGACCGGCTCGAGGATTTCCTCGCCGCGTGGAGCGAGGCGCGGGTGCCGATCGTCGCGGTCAGCAACGAGGTCGGCAGCGGTGTGGTGCCCGCAACGGTGTCCGGGCGGCTGTTCCGTGATGTGCTGGGCGCACTCAACAACCGGGTGTCCGCCGACAGCGACCGGGTGTCGCTCATCGTCGCCGGGCGGGCGCTCGACCTTCCGTGAGGAGCCAGCCGTGCCGAGTTTCGCCATCCCCGCCCCGGACGCCGCCGCCCGCGCCGCCGCCTTGGCGCGCCTGGACGGCCTGGTCAAACCGGTCGGCTCGCTCGGAAGGCTGGAGGAACTGGCGGCCTGGCTGAGCGCGGCGCACGGGACGGTCCCGCCGCGCCCGCTGGACGACGTCCGCGTGGTCGTCTTCGCCGGCGACCACGGGGTGTCGGCGCAGTCGGCCTACCCGCGCGAAGTCACCGCGGCGATGGTGCGCGTGTTCCTGGCCGGACGCAGCGGGGTGACGGTGCTCGCCGCGCAGGTCGGGGCTTCGGTGCGGGTAGCCGACATCGCGGTGGATTGGGACGCCGCGGACGTTCCCGCGGAAGTCACCGCCCACAAAATCCGCCGCGGCTCGGGCGCGATCGATGTCGAGGACGCTTTGGCCCCCGGCGAAGCACGCGCGGCTTTCGAGGCGGGCCGCGCCATCGCCGCTTCGGAGTCCACTGCGGACGTTCTCATCCCCGGCGACATGGGCATCGGCAACACGACCGTGTGCGCCGCAGTGGTGGCCTCGACCCTGGGCCTTCCCGCGGCCGAAGTCGTGGGCACCGGAACCGGGGTGTCCGGAGAGGCACTGGAACGCAAGACGGCCGTCGTCGCCGCTGCCCTGGCGCGCCGCGCGGTGACCGACCCCTTCGACCGCCTGACGGCCCTGGGCAGCGCCTGCCTCGCCGCGACGGCCGGGTTTCTGGTGGAAGCGGCCTCCCGGGGAATCCCGGTGCTGCTGGACGGAATCTTCTCCGCGACGGCCGCGTTGACGGCCCGGGACATCGCACCCGGAGCGGAGCAGTGGTGGCTGGCCGGGCACCGTTCGACGGAGCCGGCGCAAGCGTTTGCTTTGAAGGCGCTGGGGTTGACGCCGATCCTGGACCTGGGCTTGCGACTGGGCGAGGGCAGCGGGGCGGTGCAGGCGGTGCTGACATTGCGGGCGGCGCGCGCGGTGATCGCGGAGATGGGTCTGCTGGCGGACCTCGGGTGATGCGGCTTCGTGGAGGGTGGGCTGTGCCGTGGGGTCGGTCCCGACGGTTGGCTGCGGTTCGTTCCGGGGCGCGGCCGGTGGGGCGGCTCGGAGGGCGGCGCGGGGCTTGGTCGCGACGGTCGGGCGCGACTCGTTCCGGGGCACGACCGGTGGGGCCGCTCGGCGGGCCGTGCGGGGCTCGGACCCGACGGTTGGCTGCGGTTCAGTCCGGGGCGTGCCCGGTGGGGCGGCTCGGAGGGCGGTCGACCTGGCCGCGTGGAAAGCGGGCTTCGCGCCGGGGCTGGATCGGGCCCTGGACCCGCCGGGCGGCTGCAGCTCGACCGGTCGATCGACTCGGAGGGCGGTCGAGCTGGTTCCATGGAAGGCAAGAATCGCCCCGCTGGATCGGGGCTGGGCCCCGACGATTGGCCGCGGCTCAGCCCGAGGCAAGGCCGGTTGATCGACCCGCAAGGCGGTGCGGAGCTTGGTCCCGACAGCCGCCCCAGGCACGGCCGACGGAGCAGCCCGCAAGGCGGTGCGGAGCGTTGAGCAAGGCGGAGTCCGCGGTTCAGCGTCGGGCGCGGTTCGCGGGTCAGTCTTTGGCCACGGCTCAACCCGAGGCACGGCCGGCTGATCAGCCCGCAAGGCGATGCGGGGCTTGGTTCCGACAGCCGCCCGAGGCGCAAGCGGCGGAGCAGCCCGCAATGCGGTGCGGAGCTTTGAGCAAGGTGAAGTCCGCAGTTCAGCGTCGGGCGCGGTTCGCGGCTCAGTCTGCGGATCGGCGCGGTGTGCGTCGCACCGGGGGTCGCCCCAATGCGGCATTGGGTGCATGTCACGCACCCAACGTGACATTCGGCGCGTCCGACACCCCCGCCGTGGCATCGGGGAGCAAGCCGTGATCCCGCTGAGCGACGGCATCCGGCTAGCCGCGGGAACCCTCACCACCGTCCCGGTTCCGGCGCCGCGCGCGATTGATCGGCGGGTCGCGGGTGTGGCGATGACGCTCGGTCCGCTGGCCGCCCTCCCGCTCGCCGCGGTGGCGGGGCTCGTCGTGGCGGGCGGGGGCGCGCTCGGGCTTCCCGCGCTGGCCGTCGCGGCGCTGGCGCTCGGGGCGGTCGCCCTGGGCAGTCGCGGGTTGCACCTCGACGGGCTCGCCGACACCGCCGACGGGCTCGGTGCCTCCTACGACCGCGCGAAAGCCCTCGACGTCATGCGCCGCGGCGACTCCGGGCCCACCGGGGTCGCGACGCTGCTCTTCGTCCTGCTCGTCCAAACCGGCGCGCTGACCGGCGCGATCGCCCACGGGCACGGGATCGCCGCCGCGGTCCTGTCTGTCCTGTGTGGACGGTGTGTGCTCTCGCTGTGCTGCGCGCGAGGGGTCCCCTCGGCCCGGCCGGAGGGGCTGGGCGCGACGGTCGCCGGATCGGTCCCGGCCCTGGTCGCCGCAGCAGTGTTCGTGCTCGCGGCGGGGTGCGCCGCGTTGACGCCGGGATTGCCGTGGTGGCGAGGGGTTCTCGCAGTGGCACTCGGTTACGCGGCGGCGGCGGTGTTGCTGGCCCGATGCGTACAGCGAATCGGCGGAGTGACCGGCGACGTCCTCGGCGGTTGCGTCGAGGTCGCGGTGGCTGCGGCTTTGTTGGCGACGGCCTGAAGGACAGCGGAACCAGGGTGCCTCAGACGAAGAACTCCCCGATCCACGCACCCTCTGTGCGCACGGCTTCCGCACGCACCTGCCGCGCGAAGTCGTCGATCGCGGCATCGATCTCGGCGGCTGGACGCACGGCGCCGGATACCGCGTCGATCGCCTGCCAGCCGCCGGGAGTGCGGCAGATCCGCAGGGACCACCGGGACTCCAGCGAAAGAGACCGGAACTCGAAGTCCGGCCGGTCCGCCTCCGGGCAGGCCTTCCATTTCCGCAGCGCCACGGCGAGTTCCGCGACCGGGAACGACTGCCAGGCGCACAGCACGATACCGTCGTCCACGACTTCCAGATCGGCTTCCACGTTGACGAAGACGTCGCCCTGGCTCCGGCAACGCAGATCCGAGGTGTCGAAACGGGAGTACGCGAACTTCAACCCCGGGTTGCCCGTCAAATCCCCCATGACGCCATTCTAATCATCCCGCGCCGGGCTTTGGTTCCGAACTCGCGAATTCACCGCGCTCCGAAACCATTCAACACCGCAAGAAAAGCGTCCGTAGTCGCGCGGTCTCGGACTGCGATGCGCAGGTGGTCCGGTCCCAGCCCGGGGAAGGTGTCGCCGCGGCGGACGGCGTAGCCTGCTTCGCGCAGCCGCAGCCGGACGGCTGCTCCGCCTGGCACCCGGATCAGCACGAACGGGCCGCGCGGGGCGCCGAGGACGGGGATTCCCATGGCGGCCAAGCCGGATTCCAGGTAGTCGCGGTCGGCTTCCGCGGCGGCGGCCAGCTTTTCCGCTTCTTCCAGTGCGGCGGGGCGGCAGCAGGCGACCGTCGCCACAGCGGCCAAAGTGGACACTGACCAGGGTGGCTGAACGGCGCGCATGCGGGCGGTCAAGGAAGGCTCGCTGAGGACGTACCCGGCTCGCAAACCCGCCAAACCCCACGTCTTGGTGAGGCTTCGCAGCACCACCACGCCCGGGATTCGTTCTCCGGCAAGGCTTTCTACCTCTCCGGGGACGGCGTCGAGGAAAGCTTCGTCCACCACGAGCACCCGGCCGGGGCGCGCCAGCGACCGTAAAACATTGGCTGGGTGCAGGACCGAGGTGGGGTTGGTCGGGTTGCCGACGAAGACCAGATCGGCCGATTCCGGGACCAGCGCCGGATCCAGCCGGTAACCGTCCGCTTCAGACAGGATGACCCGGTCGACCGAGTGCCCGGCGGCGCGCAGGGCGGCTTCCGGTTCGGTGAATTGCGGATGGACCACCACCGCGTGCTTCGCCGGGAGCGAAGCCAGCAGCGTGAACGCTTCCGCGGCGCCGGCGGTCACCAGGACGTCTTCGAAATCCCGGCCGTGCCGGACGGCGACGGCTTCCGCGGCGCGAGTCGGGTCGGGGTAGGCGGCCAGGTCGTCGAGGGCGGCGGCGAGTTCCGCGCGCAGCCATGCTGGCGGAGCGGGGAGCCGGACGTTCACCGCCAGATCTACGAGTCCTTCGCCGACTTCGCGATCGCCGTGGTGGTGGAGGTCGTACTCAGCCATGGACCGCCGCCGGGGAATGGGCGCGCACTCGCGAGGCGAACCGGTCGGCCAGTTCGGGGTGCCCGGCCCAGTGCACGTGCAGGTAGGACGCGTGCAAGGAGTCCGAGGCGAATCCGTCCAGTCCGCGATCCCAGCCCCAGGCAGCGGTTTCCCCGTGCGCCGGGGTGATTTCGGTGCGGTGGAATTCGTGTCCGGTGACCCGTTGCCCGGCCGCGGCGAGCACGTTGTCCGCGACCGAGACCGCCCGGCGGTAACCGAGTTTCCCGCGCGAAGTCATGGTCGCGTCCGCGGCGACGGCGCCGACCATCGGCAGTCCGTCCAGGGAACGGCACAAATACAGCAAACCCGCGCATTCCGCGCTCACCGGCATGCCCGCGTCGATCGCCGCGCCGACGGCGGTCCGCAGTTCCACATTGGACGACAGTTCGGCGGCGTGCACTTCCGGGAATCCGCCGCCGAAGTACAACCCGGCACAATCCGGAGGCAAGGCTTTGTCCCGCAAGGGGTCGATGTCCACGACGTCGATTCCGCGAGCCGCCAGCAGTTCGATGTTCTCGGCGTAGCGGAAGGTGAACGCCGGACCGCCGGCGGCCGCGAGTGTCGCACGTGGACCGTCCCACTCCGGCCCGGCATTCCACAAAGGACCAGTCAGCGCGGGGGCACTCCGAGCGACCCGCACGACGGCCTCGAGATCGACTCCGGCCGCGACCCATTCCGCCAATTCCGGCAGCAGCCGCTGAGATTCCGCAGCTCGTTCAGCGGCCGGAACCAAGCCGAGATGACGGCTCGGCGCGTGCACGTTTTCGTTGCGCCGAAACGCACCCAGCAACGGAACACCAGTCGCTTCCAGCGCGGTGACGATCTCGTCCTCGTGCCGTTGCGAGCCCAGCTTGTTCAGGATCACCCCGGCGAGCCGGACGCGCGTGTCGTACTGCGCGAACCCCAGCACGGTCGCCGCGACGCTGCGGGAAGCCGCCGAAGCGTCGACCACCAGCACCACCGGCGCGTTGAGCAGCCGCGCGACATGGGCGGTCGACGCGTAGCCTTCGGTGCCCAATGCGCCGTCGAAAAGGCCCATCACGCCTTCGATCACGGCGAGGTCCGCGCCCGCGGAACCGTGGCGCAGCAACGGAACCAGCGCGTCCTCGCCCTGCAGGAACGGATCCAGGTTCCGCGCCGGACGGCCGGTGGCGAGCGAATGGTAGCTGGGGTCGATGAAGTCCGGGCCGACCTTGTGCCCGGACACGGTGTGCCCGGCGGTGCGCAACGCGGCCATCAGCCCGGCAGCGATGGTGGTTTTGCCGTGCCCGGAACCAGGCGCGGCAATGACGACCCGGGCTACCACTCGATCCCCCGCTGGCCCTTCTGCCCGGCGTCCATCGGGTGTTTCACCTTCGTCATTTCGGCGACCAGATCCGCGGCCTCGATCAATTCCGGCGGCGCGTACCGGCCGGTGATCACGACGTGCTGGTGCCCGGGCCGGGAGGCCAAAGCGGACACGACGTCATCCACTTCGAGCCAGCCCCATTTGAGCAGGTAGCTGAATTCGTCCAGGACATAGAAATCGTGCGTCTCGGCGGCGAGCCGGCGTTTGATTTCCGCCCAGCCTTCGCGGGCGTTCGCGGCATGGTCCTCTTCGGACCCTGGTTTGCGCGACCAGCTCCAGCCCTCGCCCATTTTGTGCCACTCGACCGGACCGCCCTGGCCCGTGTCGTCGTGCAGCTTCCCGAGCGCCTTGAACGCGGCTTCCTCGCCCACGCGCCATTTCGCCGACTTCACGAACTGGAACACGCCGATCGACCAGCCCTGATTCCACGCGCGCAACGCCATTCCGAACGCCGCGGTGGATTTCCCTTTCATCTCGCCGGTGTGCACGGCGAGCAGCGGCCGGTTGCGGCGCTGCCGCGTGGTGAGCCCGTCCTTCGGCACGACAGCCGGTTTTCCCTGCGGCATCAGGCGGCCCTCCCCGTCCGTTCGCGCACCGCCGAGGCCAGCGATTCAGCGGCCACAGTGGACAGTGGCACGTGCTCGGCTCCCAAGTGCCCGGCCAATTCCGCGGCGAGGCCGAGCCGCATCCGGCCGGTCTCGCAGTCCATCACGATCGTCGTCACGTCGGTCAGCAACCCCGCGGCGGCCTTGGCCCGGGCCACCGCGTCCGCACCGCTCGTGGCGCGGCCGTCGGTGACGAGGACCAGCAACGGACGGCGGCGCGGATCCCGGATCGCCTCGACCCGCAGCACTCGCGCGGCCTCCAGCAAGCCCTCGGCGAGCGGCGTGCGTCCGCCGGTCGGCAAGCCTTCCAACCGGGCCGCAGCGGCTTCGACGCTGATCGTCGGCGGGAGCGGCAGCTCGGCTTCCGCGCCGCGGAACGTGACCAGACCGACCTTGTCCCGCCGTTGGTAGGCGTCCAACAGCAGGGAAAGCACGGCGGTCTTCACTTCCCGCATCCGGGCCCGCGCGCCCATCGAGCCCGAAGCGTCCACACAGAACAGCACCAGATTGCCTTCGCGGCCTTCGCGCAGCGCGAAGCGCAGATCCGCCGACCGCACTTCGAGACCCGTCCCGGACCGGCCGCGCGCCCGCTGATGCGGTGCCGCAGCACGGATCGTCGCGACCAGGTGCGGCCGACCGTCCCGCACGCTGGGCGGCTGCACGCCGATCGTCCGGCCGGTGTCGGTGATCGCCCGCGACCGGCGTCCGCGTTCGCCCTCGCCGGTGCCCTTCACGCGGAACACCCGCGCGCGAAAGGTATCCCCGGCGCCGACCGTCTTCTGCGGCGAAGACCCATTGCCCGAGGGGGCCGGAGTTTCGCCGCGGTCAGCGGGCGGAGCGCCCTCAGCCGGGCCGCCGTCCGGAACCGGGCCGCCGTCGTCCGGACCGGGGCCGCCCTCGCCGGGCCCGTCGTCGTCCGGCCCCTCCGGCGGCGGCTGCGAATCCTCCAGCGCCTGTTCCAGCTGTTCCTCGGAGATCCCCGGCGCGTCGAACGGATTCCGCCGCCGCCGGTGCGGCAGCGCGAGCCGCGCGGCGACCCGGATGTCCTCGGTGGTGACCTCGTCGCGGCCGGCCCACGCCGCGTGCGCGACCGCCGTCCGCGCCGTCACGATGTCCGCGCGCATGCCGTCGACCTCGAACGACGCGCACACCTCGGCGATCTGCCGCAGCGCCTCGTCGGGCAGCTTCACCGAAGGCAAAAGCCGTTGCGCCGCTTCGATCTCCGCCGCCAAAGCCGCGTCCGACGCGGCGTAGCCCTCCGCGAAACCGTCCGGATCCGCCTCGTAGGCCAGCCGCCGCCGGACGACCTCGACGCGCTGCTCCGGATCCCGGCTCGACGCGACCTCGACGGTCAGCCCGAACCGGTCCAGCAGCTGCGGCCGCAGCTCGCCCTCCTCCGGGTTCATCGTGCCGATCAGCACGAACCTCGCCGCGTGCGAGACGGAAACGCCCTCGCGCTCGACCGTCGCCCGGCCCATCGCCGCCGCGTCGAGCAGCGTGTCCACCAGGTGGTCGTGCAGCAGGTTGACCTCGTCGACGTACAGCAGCCCGCGATGCGCGGCGGCCAGCAGCCCGGGCTGGTAGTCGGTGACGCCCTCCGACAGCGCCTTCTCCAGGTTCAGCGAGCCGACGACCCGGTCCTCGGCCGCGCCGACCGGCAGTTCGACCAGCCGCGCCGGCCGCCGGTGCGCGGGAGCGCCCGCCGCGTGCGGACCGTCCGGGCACGCCGGGTCCGGCGAGGCCGGGTCGCAGGAGAACCGGCAGCCGTCCACCACGTCGACGCCCGGCAGCAGCCCGGCGAGCGCGCGCACCATGGTCGACTTCGCGGTGCCCTTCTCGCCCCGCACCAGCACCCCGCCGACCGCGGGCGAGATCGAGGACAGGACGAGCGCCAGACGCAGGTCCGGCATCCCGACGACAGCGGTGAACGGATAGGGCTTCAAGAGCACTCCCTCGTGGGTCGGCGTCCGGCCGATCATCGCACAGCGAAGCTCTCGCTTAGGGTGGGAAATCGTGCGCGAAGAATCACGCCTGACGGTGGTCGGGATCGGGGCCGACGGATGGGCCGGGCTGACCCCCGCGGCCCGTGCCGCCGTGCGGCGGGCGGACGTCGTGCTCGGCTCGGAACGGCAGCTGAAGTCCCTGCCGGAAGACCTCCGCACCCGCCCGTGGCCCAGCCCGCTGCTGCCCGCGCTCGACGCGATCCTGGCCGGGCAGACCGGTCGCGTCTGCGTGCTGGCCAGCGGCGACCCGTACCTGTCCGGCATCGCCACCACCCTGCGCGACCGCGGCTACGCGCTCGACGTCCACCCCGCGGTCTCCTCGGCGACGCTGGCCCGCGCGCGGCTCGGCTGGTCGTTCGAGGAAACCGAGGTCGTGACGGTCGTCGGCCGCGCCGTCCACCGCGTCGCGCGAGCCCTGGCCCCGAACCGGAAACTGCTGGTGCTGGGCGGCTCCGCACCGGAACTGCGCGAGCTGCTCAAAGCCCGCGGATACGGCGATTCCGCCCTTACCGCCTGGGAAAACCTCGGCGCGGACGACGAGCGAAGCACCGACGGCTGGACCCACGACCCCGGCCCGCTCACCGTCTTCGCCGTGCACTGCCAAGGCCCCGGCCTCCCGCTCGTCGGACTCCCCGACGACGCCTACGACCACGACGGCCAGCTCACCAAACGCGACCTCCGCGCGTCCGCCCTCGCCCGGCTCGCCCCCGCTCCGGGCGAACTCCTGTGGGACGTCGGCGCGGGCGCGGGCAGCATCGGCATCGAATGGTCCCGCGCGCACCCGCTGAACCGCGCGATCGCGATCGAACGCGACCCGGCGCGCGCGGAACGCATCCAGCGCAACGCCAACACCCTTGGCGTGCCGGAATTACAGGTGGTCACCGGCCCGGCGCCCGAGGCACTGGCCGGACTCCCCCGCCCGGACGCGATCTTCGTCGGCGGCGGCCTGACCGGGCCCGGCGTCCTCGACCGGTGTGTCGAAACCGACGCCCGGATCGTCGCGCACGGTGTCACCCTCGAAGCCGAGCAGCTCCTCGCCGCCGCCTACGCCCGGCACGGCGGGGAACTGCAGCGAATCTCCGTGGAGCACGCGAAACCGCTCGGCGGGTTCACCGGATGGACGCCGTCCCGGGCAGTCACGCAGTGGAGCTGGAAATGACCGTTTACTTCATCGGCGCCGGTCCGGGCGCGGCCGACCTGATCACCGTGCGCGGCCGCGACCTGCTCGCGCGCTGCCCGGTGTGCCTGTACCCGGGCAGCATGACGCCGACCGACCTGCTCGCCTACTGCGCGCCGGACGCCGAGCGCGTCGACACCGCGAACCTCAGCCTCGACCAGATCACCGCGAAACTGCTCGAAGCGCATCGAGCCGGGCGTGACGTGGCAAGGCTGTGTTCGGGAGATCCGTCGCTGTACAGCGCGGTCGCCGAGCAGGTGCGGCGGCTCGAACCGGAAGGCGTGCCGTACGAGATGGTGCCCGGGGTTCCGGCGTTCGCCGCGTCCGCCGCCGTGCTCGGCCGCGAACTGACCGTGCCGGGCATCGGGCAAAGCCTGGTGATCACGCGCGCGCAGGCGAGGTCCACCGCGATGCCGGACGGCGAAACGCTGGAGAATTTCGCCCGCACCGGCACGACTCTCGCACTGCACTTGGCGATCAACCACATCGAGCGCGTCACCGAAGAACTCGCCGGGCACTACGGCGCGGACTGTCCCGCCGCCGTCGTCGCGCTGGCCAGCCAACCCGGCGAAACCGTCGTGCGCGGCACGCTCGCCGACATCGCCGGTCAAGCGCGGGCCGCCGGAATGACCCGCGCGGCCACGATTTTCGTCGGCCGGGTCCTCGCCGCGGGCGGATTCCCGGACAGTTTCCTGTATTCGAGCACCCGGGACCGGGCGAGCCAACCGGAGTCGTTGTGACCGATCTGCGCTGGGGCCTGCTGGCCACCGGGACCATCGCCGCCGAATTCGCCGCGGGCGTCGAGCAAAGCCGCCACGGCGTGCTCGCCGCGGCGGCCTCGCGCACGGCCGAGCGGGCGCGCGAGTTCGCGACCAGGTACGAAATCCCGAAGGCGTACGGCAGCTACGAAGAACTCCTCGCCGACCCGGACGTCGACGCGGTCTACGTCGCCACTCCGCACGCGCAGCACGAGGAATGGGCGATCCGGGCCGCCGAAGCCGGCAAGCACGTGCTGTGCGAGAAACCGCTCACGCTCACCGCGGCCGACGCGGAGAAAGTGATCGACGCCGCGCGGCGCAACGACGTTTTCCTCATGGAAGCCTTCATGTATCGGCTGCATCCGCAGACCCGACGGCTGGTCGAGCTGATCGAATCCGGCGCGATCGGCGAGGTCCGCGCGGTGGACGTGACGTTCAGCTTCGATTCCGACGAGAACGACGCGGCCCGCCTCGGCGATCCCGCGCTCGGCGGCGGCGGAATCCTCGACGTCGGCTGCTACTGCACCTCCCTGGCCCGGCTGGTTTCCCAGGCCGCGACCGGAATTCCGGCGGTGGAGCCGACCCGCGTCACGGGCATGGCGCGGCTCACCGAAAGCGGCGTGGACGAGTTCGCGATGGGCCTGCTGCGGCTGCCCGGCGACATCATCGCCCAGCTGTCCTGCGGCTACCTGCTCGCCCAGGACGACCACATCCGGATCTACGGCACCACCGGCCAGCTGTACGTGCCGAAACCGGCGTGGATCCACGAAATGCGCACGCCGGGCGTGTCGGCGATCGTGCTGACTCCGTCGGACGACGAACCGGAGGTCATCGAAATCGAAGCCACCCAAGGGGTTTACGCGCGGGAAGCCGATTACGTCGCCGCGCACGTCGCGGACCGGCAGGGCCCGGAGCTGACCTGGGCCGAAACGCTCGCCAACATGCGCACCCTCGACCGGTGGCGCGCGGCCGTCGGGTACGGGCGATGACCGTCCTGATCCTGGGCGGCACCGCGGAGGCCCGCGACCTGGCCGCCGAACTGCACGAACGCGGCGTCGCGGTGGTCTCGTCGCTGGCCGGGCGCGTCACGCGACCGCGCCTGCCGGTCGGCGAAGTGCGGATCGGCGGGTTCGGCGGCGTCGAAGGCCTCACGACCTGGCTGCGCGAACACGGCGTGCGGGCGGTGGTCGACGCCACGCATCCGTTCGCGGAACGCATCGGCGCCAACGCTTTCCACGCCGCCCAAGCCGCGGGCATCCCCCTCCTGCGGCTCGCCCGCCCCGGCTGGCAACCGGGCGACGCCGACCGCTGGCACTGGGCCGACGACCTCGAAGAAGCCGCCGCGCTCCTGCCCGGGCTCGGCACCCGCGTGTTCCTCACCAGCGGCCGCCAGGGCCTGGCCGCGTTCGCCGACCTCGACCCGCTGTGGTTCCTGATCCGCTGCGTCGACCCGCCCGGTCAGCCGCTGCCCCGCGCGCACGAGGTGGTGCTCGACCGCGGCCCGTACCGCCTCGACGGCGAACGCGCGCTGATGACCGAGCACGACATCGACGTGCTGGTCACCAAGGACAGCGGCGGCACGATGACCGCCGCGAAGCTGACCGCCGCGCGCGAACTCGGCCTGCCGGTCGTCGTCGTGCGCCGCCCGCCCCGGCCGTCCGCCGCGGAAGCCGCGGACGTCGCCGCCGCTGTCGAATGGGTGCTCGACCGATGAATCAACTGTTCTACGACGTCCTGCACCGCCGCCGCGACGTCCGCGCCGAGTTCACCGGCGAGCCGATCGACGACGCCGTCCTCACCCGGGTGCTCGAGGCCGCGCACGCCGCGCCGAGCGTCGGGATGAGCCAGCCGTGGGACTTCGTGCTGGTCCGCGACCCCGGCACGCGCGAGAAGTTCGCCCGCCACGTGCACGAGGAGCGCGAAGTGTTCGCCGCGTCCCTGGACGGCGAGCGCGCCGAGACCTTCGCCAAGATCAAGGTCGAGGGCATCCGCGAAGCGACCCTCGGCATCGTCGTCACCTACGACGAGCAGCGCGGCGCCCCGGCCGTGCTCGGGCGGCACGCCATCGCCGACGCCGGGCTGTACTCGGTGTGCCTGGCCATCCAGAACCTGTGGCTCGCCGCGACCGCGGAGGGCCTCGGCGTCGGGTGGGTGAGTTTTTACCGCGAACCCGTGCTCGCGGACCTGCTCGGCATCCCCGCCGGGATCCGGCCGGTGGCCTGGCTTTGTGTAGGACCGGTAACGAATCTGGCCGAGGTCCCCGACCTGGAGAGGCACGGCTGGCGCAGCCGCGCGCCGCTGGCCAGCGCGTTACACCACGAGCGCTTCACACCTCGGGACGAGGGGTCCGCGCAACACCGTCAACCCTGACCCAATAGATTTCCTCTAATGCGTCCGATTGCCGTAGTGCTGGGGTTGCTTTCGGCGCTGTGCGCCCTGGCCTATCCCTTCCTGCCGGTAGTGCAGGACACCGCGGAAGTCGTCTGGCCCGTCGCCTCCGACACGCGTTCCGTCAACGCGCCCTTGACCGGGTACTGGGCCCAGGACCTGAAGGCCGAGCTGCCGTGCGAGACGATCCGCTCGCTCGACGCGCGCACGAACGGTCCCGCGCTGCTGTTCTCCACCGTCCCGGACGGGCGGACCGGCAAGCGCGCGGCCAACGGCGTCGGCCTGCAGCTGCGCGTCGACAACGGCGTGCTCCTCGCGTCGAGCCAGGGCCAGCAGATCGCGCAGCAGCCGCTCCCGCAGGAGGGCTGCTCGGTCACGCTGGACTCGGACGCGACCCAGATGACGCTCTCGGTCGGCAAGACCCCGATCTTCCACACCACCGGCGACGTCCGGCCGCGCGTGCTCGGCATCTACTCCTCGATCACCTCCGCGCGCGACCCGATCGCCGGGCTGCACGTGTCGGTCGTCCCGGACACCCGCTACCAGACCTCGCCGACCACGCTGAAGCTCGTCGTCGGCATCCTCGCCGCGCTGTCGTTCCTCGGCTGCCTGATCGCGGTGTGGCGGATGGACTCCGGGTTCGCCCGCCGCGCGCCGCGCTGGGCCCCGGTCGGCTGGTGGCGGCTCACCGGCCGCGACGCGACGGTGTTCGGCGTGCTCGGCGCGTGGGTCTTCATCGGGCCGGTGACCTCGGACGACGGCTACATCCTCACCATGGCCCGGGTCACCGAGGCCACCGGCTACCTCACGAACTACCACCGCTGGTTCGGCGTCGCGGAGGCCCCGTTCGGCTGGTTCTACCACCTGTACGAGCTGATGACGCACGTCAGCACGGCGCCGCCGTGGATCCGGCTGCCCTCGTACCTGCTCGGCGTGATCAGCTGGCTGCTGATCAGCCGCGAGGTGATGCCGCGGCTGGGCACCCAGGTCCGGCGCAGCCGCGCGGCCGGCTGGGCGGCCGCGGCGGTGTTCCTGGTCTGGTGGATGCCCTACAACAACGGCGTCCGGCCGGAACCGGTCGCCGCGCTCGGGTCGCTGCTGGCCATCTGCGCGGTCGAACGCGCGCTGGTCACCCGCCGGCTGCTGCCGCTGTGCCTCGGCCTGACCGCGGCCGCGTTCACCCTCGCCGCGACGCCGACCGGGCTGATCGCCGTCGCCCCGTTCCTGGTCGCCGGGAAACCGCTGTTCAAGCTGGTCCGGCAGCGCTCGGCGAGCGGCTGGCTGCCGATGCTCGCGCCGATCCTCGCGTCCGGCTTCCTGGTGCTCGTGGTGATGTTCGCCGACCAGACGTTCGCGACCGTCCAGGAGGCCACCCGCATCCGCACCGCGGTCGGCCCGAACCTGTCGTGGTTCCAGGAACTCGCGCGCTACCAGCTGCTGTTCGAAAACCTGCCGGACGGCTCCGCGCCGCGCCGGTTCCCGGTCCTGCTCGTGCTGCTCTGCACGGTCACCTGCCTGGTCGTGCTGCTGCGCCGCGGCCGGATCCCCGGGGCCGCGCTCGGGCCGAGCCGGCGGCTGATCGGCACCACCGCGCTGTTCTTCCTGCTGCTCGCGCTGACCCCGACGAAATGGACGCACCACTTCGGCGCGTTCGCCGCGGTCGGCGCGTCGATGGCGGCGCTCACCGCGTTGGCGACCAGTTCGACCGTGCTGCGTTCCAACCGCAATCGCGCGGCGTTCCTCGCCGTGCTGCTGGTGGTCGGCGCGCTCGCCGCGACCGGGCCGAACACCTACTGGTTCGTCTCGCGGATCGGCGTGCCGTGGACGAACGTGGCGCCGTCGATCGGCGGCATCCCGCTGTCGACGATCCTGCTCGGGGCCGCGGCGATCGCCGGGATCTACGCCTTCGTGGAGAACGTCCGGGCGCACCGGCCGGGTCCGGCGCTGACCCAGCAGGAAGGCCGGAGCCGGTCGCTGCGGCTCGGCTCGCTGTCGCTGGTCGTGGTGTGCGGCCTGGTCGCGGCGGGCGAGATCTACACGATGGGCGCGGCGATCTACTTCCAGCGCGACAGCTACAGCCTGGGCGCGGCCAACATCGGGCACCTGTTCGGCAAGAGCTGCAACCTGTCCGACCACGTGATGGTCGAACGCGACGCGGCGAAGAGCATCCTGCACCCGCAGCCCGAGCAGCGGACGGTGCCGGAGAAGCCGGTCACGCAGAACCCGCCGAACCCGCTGCCGAACCCGGATCAGGACAACGGCCGGGTCCAGACCGGCTTCCACACCAGCCCGGTCGACGACAAGGACCCGCTGGCCGAACCTCCGCACGGGTTCAAGCAGGACCAGGTGCCGATGTGGAGCAGCTACCTCGACACCCAGACCCGCGCCGGACGGCTGCGCAGCGACTGGTACGCGCTCACCGACCGGACCGAGAACGGCCAGATCGTGGTCGCCACCGCGAGCCAGCCCCGCCGTCCGACGTCGGTGAGCCTGGAGTACGGCGTCACTACGCCCGAGGGCGTGCGCGTGCTGCGCGGCCAGTTCGCGCTCCCGCCCGGCGCGGGCACCGGCGGCTGGAACGACACCCGGATCAACCTGCGCGACCTGCCGCCGGAAACCACGTCGGTGCGGATCGTGATGGTGGACAACGACCTCACCGAGGACGGCTGGATCGCCGCGTCCGCGCCGCGCGTGCCGACGTTCACCACGCTCACCGACAAGCTCGCGGGCAAATCGGTGTACATCGACTGGCCCGCGTCGTTCGTGTACCCGTGCGCGAACCCGGTCACCTCGCACGACGGCATCTCCGCGATGCCGGACTACCGGATCACCCCCGGCCAGCTCGCCGACGAGGCGAAGTGGGCGTCCAGCACCAACGGCGGCCCGAACGGCTGGCTCGAGGAGATCGCGGAAGAGCCCGAGGTGCCGAGCTACCTGAACGGGCAGCCGTACCAGTCGTGGGGCCAGCTGCTGCAGATCGAGCCCTACACGACCGGAGTCGCGCCGACCGTGCGACACGGCGAGAAGACGGTGTGGGGCTGGTGGTCGCCCGGACCTGGACCTTCGCAGCCGAACGGCAAGGACCCGACGCGCTAGCGGCCTCGTGAGCGGCAATCGCGGTTCTAACCGGGATCGCCGCTCACGACGTCTCGCGCAACGTCAGGAATAACTCCGCGGCGTCCACACAACCGACCGCCCGTCCGGCCCTTCCTCCACCACCGTGCGCGACGAGCCCACGATCAGCAGGCACCGCATGTCCACTGTGGACGGATCAAGCCCGCCCAGCGTGGTGACGCGGATGTCCTCCTCCGGCCCGCCGACGTCCCGCGCCACCACCACCGGCGTCGCCGGATCCCGGTGCCGCAAAAGGACTTCCCGCGCGTTCGCCAGCTGCGTCACCCGCGTCCGCGAAGCCGGGTTGTACAGCGCCAGCACCAAATCCGCCGCGCCGGCCGCGTCCAAGCGGCGCTCGATGATCTCCCACGGCTTCAACCGGTCCGAAAGGGACAGCACGCAATAGTCGTGTCCCAGCGGCGCGCCGACCCGCGACGCGGCCGCCTGCGCCGCCGTCACCCCGGGCACGATCCGCACCCGCGCGCCGGCCCCGTTCCCGGCCGAAACCTGTTCCAGCACCGCCGAAGCCATCGCGAACACGCCCGGATCCCCGGACGACACCACGGCCACCCGCGCCCCCGAAGCGGCCAGCTGCAGCGCCTCGACCGCCCGGTCCGCCTCGACCCGGTTCCCCGACGCGTGCCGTTGCTGACCCGCCCGCTGCGGAACCCGCGCGACATACGGTCCATAGCCGACGATGTGGTCCGCCGCCGCCAGTTCCGCCGCCGCTTCCGGCGTCAGCCACTCCGGCCCGGCCGGACCGAGCCCGACGACGACCACCTCGCCGCCTTCCGCCGGAGCCGGAGCCGGAGCCGGAGCCGGCGAAGCGGCTGCGGGTTCCACCCGGGACCGGTAAGCCGGACTGGGCAGCAAAGCCAGGGAAAAGTACGGCACCGACTCCGGATCGACGTCCGCGAACGGCTCCACCCGCTGCTGTCCCCAGGTCGCGCGCTCGACGTACCAAGCATCGTCCAGCTTGCCCGACTCCGCGAGCGCTTCCCGCACCGAACCGAAGGTACGGCCCAGTTTCAGCACCGCCGCCGCTTCGGTGTCCGCCAGCCGCCGCGCCAATTCGGGCGCCGGCAACGTGCCCGGCAGCACGGTGAGCACTTCGTCGCGCTGCACCAACGGACGGCCGAGCACCGACGCCGCCGCGCTCACCGACGTCACCCCGGGCACGACCTCGGCCTCGAACCGTCCGGCGAGCCGCTCGTGCATGTACATGTAGGAGCCGTAGAAGAACGGATCGCCTTCGCACAACAGCACCACGTCACGCCCGGCGTCGAGGTGCTCGGCGAGCTTTTTCGCGCTCAGCTCGTAGAAATCGGCGATCGCGCCTTCGTAGCCGCCGGGATGGTCGGTGGTCTCGGTGGTGACCGGGTAGACCAGCCGCTCTTCCAGCTGTCCCTCGCGCAGGTACGGTTCAGCCACCGACCGCGCGATGCTCCGCCCGTGCCGAGCGCTGTGGTAGGCGATGACGTCCGCCTCGCCGATCAGCCGCGCCGCTTTGACCGTCATCAGTTCCGGATCGCCGGGACCCAGCCCGACGCCGTACAGCCGCCCCGTCATTCGGCCGCGCTCGCGATCGCGTTCACGGCGCCGACTGCCATCGCGCTGCCGCCGCGCCGCCCGTGCACGACCAGGTACGGCGCGGGCGCCCGCTTCGCCAGCTCCACTTTGGACTCCGCCGCGCCGACAAACCCCACCGGCACCCCGATGATCGCGGCCGGCGCGCCGACGCCCTCGTCCAGCAGCTCCAGCAACCGGAACAACGCGGTCGGCGCGTTGCCGATCGCCACCACCGAACCGGGCAGCCGGTCGCGCCACAGTTCCAGCGCGGCGGCCGACCGCGTGGTGCCGAGCCGTTCGGCCAGCCCGGGCACGCTCGGGTCGTCCAAAGTGCACACGACGTCGTTCGCCGCGGGCAAGCGTTTGCGCGTGATGCCGCTGGCGATCATCTTCGCGTCGCACAGGATCGGCGCGCCCGCCTCCAGCGCGGCACGGCCCGCTTCGACCACGTCGAGCGAGTAGCGCAGGTCGTCGACCAGGTCGACCATGCCGCAGGAGTGGATCATCCGGACCGCGACGCCCGCGACGTCGTCGGGCAGGATCGCCAGGTCCGCCTCTTCGCGGATCGTGGCGAACGAGTGCCGGTAGATCTCGGCCCCGTCCCGCAGGTAGTCGATCACGAAGGTCCCTTTCTCGCCAACGCATCCGCCAAGTCGGACGTCCAGCGTCCGTCGACACGGTAGCCGCCGGGTTCGGCGACGACGTCGCGGTGGGGGCCGGACGGTCGTCCGCACCGCCGTGCACAACCCGAGACGTGCACCCGCTGCCCGTCCGCGACCAGTGTCGCCGCGTCCGCGCGGACGTCGGCGAGAGACTTCGCACACCCCGGCGCGCCGATGCAGGCGCTAAGCTCCGCCGTCGCCGGATCGGTCGAGAGCCCCGCCGCGCGCAGGCGTTCGACGTCCGCGCCGCCGGGCAGCAGGACCGAACGCCACGGCGTGACCACGACGTCGCCGAAGTCGGCCAGCGTGCGCAACTGAGCGGCGGTCAACTGCCCGAATCGCGGCGCGACGCCCACCGCCTCGCCGCCGTCGTCGCGCTGGATCCTCCCGACCGTCGGGTCGATTCGGCTCGGCCGGGTTCGCGGTGCCTCTCGCGGACCGTCCGGCAGCAGCGTCGAAGGCTCGGCCAGCTCCCCGATCCGCCAAGCCGAACCACGCGTGCGCGCAAACGCTTCCGCCACTGCGAGCAGCGCGGACCCCGCTTCGTCCCGGGAGACCACCCAGCCGGAATCAGCGCCGGCCAGCAGCACCACCCCGGTCTCCGGACCGATCGCGCGCCAGCAGACATCCGTGCCCACGACGTCGCCGCGCCCGTCGTCGAAGCCGAACAGGAACCGCCCCGGCAGGTCGGCGAGTTCCGGCCGGGCGCACAACGCGCGGTCCAGCGCCGCGGAAAGCCCCCGGACGTCCGCGAGCCCGCCGCGCACCCCGCTCAACGGCGAGGCCAGCACGTTCCGCACGCGTTCGTGACTGGGCGACGGGAGCAGCCCGGCTTCCGCCAGCCGTCCCGCCAAGCCCGGCCGGCGCACGCCGCGCAGCTGGACGTTCGCCCGCGAGGTCAGGTGGACGTTGCCGTCCCCGAGGTCTTCCGCGCAAGAAGCCAAGGCCCGCAACCGATCCGCGGACACCGCGCCGCCGGGAAGCCGGACCCGGGCGAGCGGCCCGTCCGCCGCGTCATGCGTCGCGAAAACTCCGGGACACGCGTCGGCACGCACGCGGGCAGGGGTGGACATGGCGCTCACTGTAACCCGCGAGGCTTTTAACAGGGTTGCGATCAGATGTAGTACATCTGCTACATTCCATCGCAGAGGTAGGAGGGGGTTCATCCCATGAGAGATCAAGCGGACACCGTGCTCCGCGTCGAGGGCTTGCGCATGCGCTACGGCGCGAACGACGTGCTGCACGGCACGTCGTTCACCGCGCACCGCGGCGAGGTGCTGTGCCTGCTCGGCCCGAACGGGGCGGGCAAGACCACGACGATCGAAATCCTCGAGGGGTTCCGCATGCGGTCCGCGGGCGAGGTGTCCGTGCTGGGCACCGACCCGGCGCGCGGCGGCGAGGACTGGCGGGCACGGCTGGGGGTCGTCCTGCAATCCTGGCGCGACCACGGCAAATGGCGCGTGCGCGAGCTGCTCGACCTGCTCGGGTCGTTCTACGCGCCGTACTCCACCGGCCGGATCCGCCGCCCGTGGGACACCGACGAGCTGATCGAGGCGGTCGGGCTTTCCGAGCACGCGGGCAAGAAGATCCGGATGCTGTCCGGCGGGCAGCGGCGCAGGCTGGACGTGGCGATCGGCATCGTCGGCCGTCCCGAACTGCTGTTCCTCGACGAGCCGACCGCTGGGTTCGATCCGCAGGCGCGACGCGATTTCCACGAGCTCGTGCACCGGCTCGCCGACGACGACACCACGATCCTGCTCACCACGCACGACCTCGACGAGGCCGAGAAGCTCGCCGACCGGATCCTGATCCTGAGCGGCGGCCACATCGTCGCCGACGGGTCGCCGGACCAGCTGAGCAGGCAGATCGCCGGCGAGGCCGAGGTGCGCTGGAGCATCGACGGGCAACGGTTCGTGCACTCGACCACGGAGGCGACGAAGTACGTGTACGACTTGTTCAAGCAGCACGGCGAAGCGGTCGCCGACCTGGAGGTCCGGCGCGCGTCGCTGGAGGAGACCTACCTGACGCTCGTGCGGCGCGCGGAGTCCGGGCTGGCTGAGGCAGGTGCGCGATGACGGCGTCGGCGAAGCGGGCCGCGGCGCGGATCGGGCTCCGCCGCGGGCTCGTCGAATTCCGCCACCAGTGGACGAACCGGGACGACCTGCTCGGCCAGATCGTGTGGCTGGCGATGATCTTCGGCACGCTGTTCTTCATGCGCGGCGCACAGCTGCCGGGCACGTCGCTCTCGCTGGGCGCGGCGACGGTGCCGAGCGTGATCGGCGCGGGCGTCGTGTTCAACGGCCTGTCCGCCGTGGCCGGGGCGCTGATCGTCGACCGCGAGGACGGCACGCTGCTGCGCGCCAAGGCGACGCCGAACGGGATGCTCGGCTACCTCATCGGCAAGGTCACGACCTTCTCGCTGGTGCAGGTCGCGGGCATCGTCGTGATGCTGGTGCCCTCGCTGTTCCTGTTCCCCGGGCTGGCCCCGGACGGGTTCCTCTCGTTCCTGAACCTGGTGTGGGTGCTCGTCGCCGGCCTGGTCGCGACCATGCCGATCGGGGCCGCTATCGGCTCGCTGATCCAGGATTCGCGGATGATGGCCCTGGTCATGCTGCCGATGCTCGGACTCGGCGCGATCTCCGGGATCTTCTACCCGATCGCCACGCTGCCGGTCTGGCTGCAGGACGTCGCGCAGGCGTTCCCGATGTACTGGCTCGGCCTCGGCATGCGCTCGGCACTGCTGCCCGGCCAGGCGGTCGTCGTCGAAATCGGGCAGTCCTGGCGGCCCTGGGAGACCCTGGGAGTGCTGCTCGCGTGGGCCGTGATCGGATTGGTGCTGGCCCCGATCCTGCTGAAGCGGATGGCCCGGCGCGAATCGGGGTCGTCGGTGGCGGCGCGACGGGAAAGGGCACTTCAGCGTGTGTGAGGCGCGGTGAGCGAGAACGTCTACAACCGCATCGCGGTGCTGCGCGCCGAACGCGGCATCTCGCGGCGGCAGCTCGCGGACGCGCTCGGCGTGCACTACCAGACCATCGGGTACCTGGAGCGCGGCGAGTACAGCCCGAGCCTGTACCTGGCGTTGCGGATCGCGGAGTTCTTCGAGGTCGCGGTGGAGGTGCTCTTCTCCACCGCGCCCTTCCCGCGGATCGGGGACGACAGCAAGCCGCAGGTGTCGTGAGCGGCGATCCCGGTTCTAACCGGCATCGCCACTCACGAGTCCCTGCTCACCTTGACGGCGCCCGCGCGCCCGGCGAGAGTAGGAGCGCACACGCGTCGGCACGCGGAGGAACCCGGTGGAAATCCGGGGCGGTCCCGCCACTGTGACCGGCGGCCCCGCGGCCGCCGGCAGCCAGGAACTCCCGCCGGCGTGCCCGACGACCCGGGGCGCGGACACCCCGAGTGAGGAACGCCGTGATCCTGCTGCTGTCCACTTCGGACACCGACCTGCTCAGCGCCCGGGCCAGCGGCGCGGACTACCGCCTCGGCAACCCGTCCCGGCTTCCTCTCGGCGATCTGCCGGGGCTGCTGGACGGCGTGTCGATCGTCGTCGTCCGGATCCTCGGCACGCCGCGGACCTGGCAGGAAGGCCTGGACACGCTGCGCGCGTCGGGTGCGCACGTGGTCGTGCTGGGCGGCGAGCAGACGCCGGACGCGGAGCTGATGAAGCTCTCCACGACGCCCGCCGGGATCGCCGCGCAAGCGCATCTGTACCTCGCGCAGGGCGGTCCGGAAAACCTCACGCAGCTGCACCGCTTCCTGTCCGACACCCTGCTGCTCACCGGCGAAGGCTTCGAACCGCCCGCCGAACTGCCGTCGTGGGGCGTGCTTTCGCGGCCGGCTTCTTCGAACGACGGCCCGGTCATCGGGATCCTCTACTACCGCGCGCACCACCTGTCCGGGAACACCGGTTTCGTGCACGCTTTGGCCGACGCGGTCGAGTCCGCGGGCGGCCGGGCGTTGCCGATCCACACCGCGTCCCTGCGCACGCGCGCGCCGGAGATGATGGCTGAGCTGGGCAAGGTCGACGCTTTGCTGGTCACCGTGCTGGCGGCGGGTGGCACCCGTCCGTCGGAAGCCGGAGCCGGCGGGGACGACGAATCGTGGGACGTCGCGGAAATGGCCGCGCTGGACGTGCCGGTGCTGCAGGCGTTGTGCCTGACCAGCGACCGCGAAACCTGGTCCGCCAGCGACGACGGCCTGTCCCCGCTCGACGCGGGCAACCAGATGGCGGTCCCGGAATTCGACGGCCGGATCATCACGGTCCCGTTCTCCTTCAAGGAATTCGACGACGACGGTCTCCCCCGCTACGTCGCCGACCACGAACGCGCCTCCCGCGTCGCCCGCATCGCCCTCGCGCACGCGCGACTCCGCCACACCCCACCGGCTTCGCGGCGGATCGCGTTGATGCTGTCCGCGTACCCGACGAAGCACTCGCGCGTCGGCAACGCGGTCGGCCTCGACACCCCCGCGTCAGCGATCAAACTCCTGCGCCTCATGCGCGAACGCGGCTACGACCTCGGTCTCGACGCCTTCCCCGGCGTCGACCCGACCGGCACCGACCAGCCGGACGGCGACGCGCTGATCCACGCCCTGATCGCCGCGGGCGGCCAGGATCCCGAATGGCTGACCGAAGAACAGCTCTCCGGCAACCCGATCCGCGTCCCCGCCGCCCGCTACCGCGAGTGGTTCGCCGCGCTGCCGGCCGAGTTGCGGGAAGCGATGGAAGAACACTGGGGCCCCGCACCGGGTTCGCTGTACGTCGACACGTCGGCGAACCCCGAGGGCGACATCGTCCTGGCGTCGCTGCAGTCCGGCAACGTCGTGCTGATGATCCAGCCGCCGCGCGGATTCGGCGAAAACCCGGTCGCGATCTACCACAACCCGGACCTGCCGCCGAGCCACCACTACCTCGCCGCGTACCGCTGGCTGGAAGAGGAATTCGGCGCGCACGCGGTCGTCCACCTCGGCAAACACGGTTCGCTGGAATGGCTGCCCGGCAAGACCGCCGGTCTCTCCGCCGCCTGCGCCCCCGACGCCGTGCTGGGCAATCTGCCGCTGGTGTACCCGTTCCTGATCAACGACCCCGGCGAAGGCGCGCAAGCGAAACGCCGCGCGCACGCGACCATCGTGGACCACCTGGTCCCGCCCATGGCGCGCGCCGAGTCCTACGGCGACCTGGCGCGGCTCGAGCAGCTGCTGGACGAGCACGCCAACATCGCCGCGATGGACCCGGCGAAACTCCCGGCGATCCGCGCCCAGATCTGGACCCTCATCCAGGCCGCGAAACTCGACCACGACCTGGGCGTCGAAGAACGCCCGCACGACGCCGAGTTCGACGACTTCCTGCTGCACATCGACGGCTGGCTGTGCGAGGTCAAGGACGCCCAGATCCGCGACGGCCTGCACATCCTCGGCGAAGCCCCGACCGGCGAGGCCCGCGTCAACCTGGTACTGGCGATGCTCCGAGCCCAGCAAATGTGGGGCGGCAAGCAAGGCGCTGTGCCGGGTCTGCGCTCCGCCCTCGGCCTGAAGGAAAACTCGGACGCCCCGCTGTCCGAAGTAGACGCCATCGAGGCGACCGCGCACCAGCTGGTTTCCCTGATGGAGACGCACGAGTGGGCCCCGTCTTCAGTTTCTCCAGTGGTCACCGAGGTCCTGGGCGCTTTCGACGCCGAAGTCGCCCGCGTCCTGACCTTCGCCGCCACCGAAATCGTCCCCCGCCTGGCCGGCACGTCGTCCGAAGCAGACGCGGTCCTGCACGCCCTGGACGGCGGCTACATTCCGGCGGGCCCCAGCGGTTCTCCCTTGCGCGGCCTGGTCAACGTCCTGCCGACCGGCCGCAACTTCTACACCGTGGACCCGAAAGCCATCCCCAGCCGCCTGGCGTGGGAAACCGGCCAGGCCCTCGCGGACTCCCTGCTCCGCCGCTACCGCGAAGACACCGGCGACTGGCCGCGGTCGGTCGGCCTCTCGGTGTGGGGCACGTCGGCCATGCGCACCTCCGGCGACGACGCCGCGGAAGTACTGGCGCTGCTGGGAATCCAGCCGGTCTGGGACGAGGCTTCCCGCCGCGTGACCGGCCTCGAACCGATCCCGCTGCCCGAACTGGGCCGCCCGAGGATCGACGTGACAGTCCGCATCAGCGGCTTCTTCCGCGATGCCTTCCCGCACGTCATCACCCTGCTGGACGACGCCGTCCGCCTGGCCGCGTCCCTGGACGAACCGGAATCGGCCAACTACGTCCGCGCCCACGTCAACGCGGACCTGGCTCTGCATGGTGACAACCGCCGAGCCACCACCCGCATCTTCGGCTCGAAACCCGGTGCCTACGGAGCGGGCCTGCTCCCGCTGATGGACTCCGGAAACTGGCGCGACGACAAGGACCTGGCCGAAGTCTACGCAGTCTGGGGCGGCTACGCCTACGGCCGAGACCTGGACGGCCGCCCCGCGCGCGAGGACATGGAATCGTCGTACAAGCGCATCGTCGTCGCCGCGAAGAACACCGACACCCGCGAACACGACATCGCCGACTCCGACGACTATTTCCAGTACCACGGCGGAATGATCGCCACAGTCCGCGCCCTGACCGGCTCCGCCCCCGCGTCCTACGTCGGCGACTCCACCACCCCCGACGCAGTCCGAACCCGCACCCTTGGCGAAGAAACGGCCCGCGTCTTCCGAGCCCGGGTAGTCAACCCGAGGTGGCTGTCGGCCATGCGCCGCCACGGCTACAAGGGCGCCTTCGAACTCGCGGCAACCGTGGACTACCTCTTCGGCTTCGACGCCACCGCGGGCGTGGTGGGCGACTGGATGTACGAGAAGCTGTCGCAGTCGTATGTGCTGGACGAGGAAAACCAGCAGTTCCTGCGAGACGCGAACCCGTGGGCCCTGCGGGGGATTATCGAACGCCTGACGGAAGCCGCCGACCGGGGGTTGTGGGAGGAACCGGATCCGGAGTTGATGGCCCAGATGCGCGAGGTGTACCTGACTTTGGAAGGCGATCTGGAGAACGACTGACCTGGTTTCGGGTTGCCTCGGATGGCCTGGACCGACTGAGGCAACCTCGAGCCGCCACCCGGGCTGACAACGCGACTGAGCCGGTTAGCGACTTCGCTCGGCAGCGCCCTGCCCCGCTGCTGGCGATCGACGAACGTGACTTCCCTGTCTTCGGATCACTGCCCTGTTGACGAGTTCCCTTGTCAGCGCTGCTCCGGCGACCCCCGCAGGACTTCTGCCGTCCCAACCCCCTCCGCCTGGACGCCTGCTCCCGCCCCCGACCAGCCCTCGACGCGGACCGCCGCAGCCACCGCGCAATACGTCCCCGCTAACCCCGCTCAACGTCTTGCCGCGGTTCCCGCTCCGCCATCGCCGCCTGCGCCCCTCTCGGCCGCCCTCACTAGGCCAACCGCGCGCCGCACCTTCCCCGGCGAACATCCGCTTGGAGCGGCACCCAACCCCCTCCACCAAGCCCGCCACGCAATCGCCGCTGGGGCCCATCGCCGGACCGACTACATCGCCCCATATTCCGCGAGCGCCCGCCCTACCTCTTCGCCGCTGGCACCCCTCACTGGACCAACGGCATCACCACCCCGGCGAATGCCCGCCGGAGCACCCTGCCCCTGCGAACGCCCGCCCGAACACCCGCCCCCGCGAATACCCACCCGAACACCCCGCCCCTGCGAACGCCCGCCCGAACACTCGCCCTCGCGAACGCCCGCCCGAACACTCGCCCTCGCGAACGCCCGCCCGAACACCCCGCCCCTGCGAACGCCCGCCCGAACACCCGTCCCTGCGAACGCCCGCCCGAACACTCGCCCTCGCGAACGCCCGCCTGAACACCCCACCCCTGCGAACGCCAACCGGAACCACCCCAGCCGCCCCGCTCTACCGCCAAGCCCGCCCGGCCCATCCCCGCCACCACCACTGCTCCCGCCACCACTCCCCGAACCGCCCGAGCCTCCCCCGCCGCCCGGCCGCGGTGTTCGCCCGGCGGCTCCGTCCCGCACTGGTCCAGTCCAACCGCACCGTTACCGTCTCCCCCTTCTCCCCAGCGAACCGCTCTCCAGCGGACCACTCGCCCCCGCGGTCCGCGTCCTTTCGCGCGGAACCGTTGCGCCGCAAGGGTGAACCCGCCGCACCGAATTCCGGCATACCTCCCGAACCAGCCCCCCGCCGGACAAGAGCAGCCGACCGCACCTTGACTTCATAATGGTCTAGTCCAATGCTTACCGCAGTCATTTTCCGAAATGCCGGAGGACAGATGCAGCGAAGCAGACTGGCCGCCACCCTCGTCGCCGCCGCTGCCGTGGCCGGAGCAGCTGCCGTCGTGGCCGCGACCGCCCATGCGCAGACCGGGACGCCGACCGGCCTCGACAACAACTGGTACGCCGCCGCGCCGTACCTCATGCCGCAGAGCAACAACCCGCCCGACCCGGTGACCGTCATGAACGCGACCGGGCAGAAGGCGTTCCAGCTGGCGTTCATCCTCGCGCCGAAGAGCGGCGGATGCAGCCCCACCTGGGACGGCACCTCGCCGGTTTCCTCGGACACGACCGTCGGCGACGCGATCAACCGCATCCGCGGCAACGGCGGCGACGTGTCGGTTTCGGTCGGCGGCTACGGCGGCACGAAACTGGGCCAGACCTGCGGCACCGTCGACGCGACCGCCGCCGCCTACCAGCAGGTCGTGACGAAGTACAACCTGAAAGCCATCGACTTCGACCTCGAAGAACCCGAATACGAAAACACCGCGGCCATCGCGAACGAACTCGGCGCCGCGAAGAAGCTGCAGGCGGACAACCCCGGGCTGTTCGTCTCGGTGACCATGCCGGGCACCGCGGCGGGCACCGGCTGGTTCGGCACCCAGCTGCTGGACCAGGCGAAGTCGATCGGCTTCTCCCCCAACAACTTCTCGATCATGCCGTTCGACGGCGGCTTCAACGGCGGCGGCGCGTCGCAGGTCTCGGCGCTCGAAGCGTTCCACGGCCTGCTCCAAAGCCATCTCGGCTGGGACAGCGAAACCGCGTATTCGCACGAGGGTTTCTCGGGCATGAACGGGAAATCCGACACGTCGGAATACTTCAACGTTTCCGATTTCCAGACCGTGTACGACTACGCGACCAGCCACCACCTCGGCCGGTTCACTTTCTGGGCGGTGAACCGCGACCGGCAATGCACGACGACGACCGACAACAGCGTGTGCTCGAACGTCCAGCAAAACGACTGGGACTTCACGAAATTCACCACCCGCTTCGCCGGCGCGACCCCGCCGCAGACCACTCCGCCGACGAGCCCGACCAGTCCGACCAGCAATCCTCCGGGCACCTGTTCGGCACCGGAATGGCAGAAAACGCAGGTCTACACCGGCGGCGGGGTGGTCGCGCACAATGGCCACAAATGGACCGCGAAATGGTGGACCCAGGGCGAGGAACCGGGTACGACCGGGCAGTGGGGCGTCTGGACCGACAACGGAGGCTGCTGACCGATTGATTTTCCGGATCGGGCGCTGCGGATTCCGTGCGGCAGCGCCCGATCCGTCAGTCGCGGATCAGGGCCGGACGCCCGGAAGATGCGTATTGGCCCGGCGGACTTCCGAAGCCAGCGCCGGGACTTCGATCACCCGCCGCCCGGCCGCGACAAGCCGCTCGACCCCTTCGGCCTCGACGAACAGCGACGGTTCCCGCCAAGCCATCACCACTCGCGGAATGGCCGTCTCGAGGATCAGCTGCGTGCAGCTTTTGGGGTGGGACGCGCGGTCGCTGCACGGTTCGAGCGAGCTGTACATGGTCGCGCCGGCGAGCCGCGGATCGTGCGGATCGAGCTTCGCCAGCGCGGCTTCTTCCGCGTGGTTGCGCGGATCGCCCTCGCCCGAATGCCCGGTGGCGAGCACCGTGCCGTCCGGCAAACCGACGACCGCGCCGACCCGGAACGTCGAACTCGGCGGGCATTCGTCGGCGAGTTCGATGGCCTGGCGCAACCGCAGCAGATCGAGCGACGACGGTTCAGCCGCGGCGCGATACCGCAGCACCGCGACGTCCCCGAGCCGCCGCACTTCCGTCAGTTCCAGCGGCCGGGGGAACGCACCCGGCCCGAGAAACCGCGGCGCCCGCGGGTCGCCGACCATGACCGGCGCGATCGCGAGCCGGATCTCGTCGGCGAGCCCGGCGTCGAGGAACTGCGTGTGCACCGCGCCGCCGCCCTCGACGAGCAGCGTCCGGATCCCCCGCTCGCCGAGGTCGTCCAGGACGTGCTCGAGCCGCGGCGGACTGCCGACCTCCACCACGGTCGCGACCGCGCTCAGGCTGTCCGCGCTTCCTCGCGGCGCGTAGACGAGCTTTTCGGTGTCGCCGACGGTGAAGAACCGCGACGCCGGATCCAGCTTGCCGCTGTTCGTGACCGTCACCTTGACCGGCTGCTCCGGCCGCCCCGCCGCGACCCGCTCGCGACGCAGTGCGGCAGAGCGCACGAGAAGCCGCGGGTTGTCGGCCCGCACCGTGCCCGCGCCGACGAGGATCGCGTCGGCCTCGGCGCGCAGCCGGTCGACCTCCGCGAAGTCGTCCTCGTTGGACAGGAGCAGACGGGTGCTGCCGGCGTCGTCGAGGTAGCCGTCCAGCGATTGCGCCGCGGACAGCAGGACGTGCGGCCGCCCGGTCATCGTGCCCATCCGCTCATCGTGCTCCGGCCAGGTCAGGCAGGCATTACGGCGTACTGGCGGACGTACAGGTCGGTGTAGGTCACCGGCCCGCGCGGCCCCGGCACCCGGTCGAGGTTGATGCCGGTTTCGGGCACCGCGAGCAGCTTGAAGCCGTCCAGCAGCCGGGTCGGCGCGTTCCAGAACACGCCCGTGCCGGTGTACCCGTCGAAGAACTGCTCCGCGGCCGCCGGGTTCTCGGTCGCGATCCCCGCGGCGAGCCCGGACGTGCGCTCGTTCGCGATCTCGACCGCGTCGACGAGCCCGCCGACCTTCTCCACGGTGACCGTCGCCTCCCGCTCGGAGTCCAGCGCCCACTCGTAGCCGATCGGGTGCTCGTGCGGCGCGAGCGAGGGCGTGACGCCGCGCTCGGCCAGCGCCGACTCGATCTGCGGCCACACCGTGTCGTGCACGTCCTCGTGGATCAGCAGCAGGTTCAGCCGGTTGCAGACGCCGAGCCGGTCAAGGCTCGAGTACACCAGGTCGCGGACCTTGTCCGCGTCCGCCGCGACGTCGACGTACAGCACTCCGCCACCGTCGGCATGCGCCAACGTGCGCACCCCGTGCACCGCGGCCTCGGTCGCCAGCGCGCGCGTGCTGTCGCCGCTGCCGCGCAGGATGACGAGCGGCACGAGCCCCGGCAACCGAACCAGCGCCGACGCCGCCTCCCGCTCCACGCGCGGCACCAGCTGCACGACGTCCGGGTTGATCCCGGCCGCCTCGAGCGCGGGTGCGATCACGACGTCCCGCAACCGCTGCGCCGACCCCAGCGCCGCCGACCCGGTCCGCAGCACGCCGCCGTTGCGCGACTTGACCAGCTGCGACGCCACGTCGACCGTCACGTTCGGCCGCGCCTCGTAGTTCGCGCCGATGACGCCCACCGGCCGCCGCCGCTCGACCAGCCGCAGCCCACCGTCCAAGGCGGACACGTCGACGGACCGCTCCTGGTGCGGAGCGCCGGCCAGCAGCCGCAGCTGCGAGGCCATCCCGTCGAGCCGCTCGGGAGTGATGGTGAGCCGGTCGAGCAGACCGGCGCTCATCCCGTCGGCCGTAGCCTTGGCCACGTCGGCCCGGTTGGCCTCGAGCACCTCGTCCCGGTGCGCGACGAGCCGCTCCGCCATCCCGACGAGCGCCGCGTCCACCGCGTCGTCCCCGGCGGCAGCCAACGACGGCGCAGCCGCCTTCGCCGCCCGCGCACACTCCTCGACGGCCTTCGCGACCTCGTCCATCGCCTGTCTCCCTCCGCGGCTCAACAGACGTCCAGTCTGCCGTACCGCCCACCTGGAGAGACGACGGGCTCAGCCCTCGGGACACTCGCGACCCCAGCCTCCTGGTCGGTGCCATGGTCGACAACGCCGTCGCTCACGACCGGGGTGCCCGTGCCTGCGGTCTGCCACCACTGCCTCAGCCGCGGGTCAGGTCGGTCCCTCGCTCTACCAGGACACAGGCCCGCGAACACCGTCACGCCGCCCGTTGTCGCTGGATCCACCGAGCTTGCGGCCAGCAGAGGCTCCGCGCAGCACTCGAGACCACAGCTCATGCCGCCCGATGGACCCCGCAGGTCAGCACCACGTCAGCCCGCAGGGCCAACCGCCGACCGCAGCGCCCAATCATCTCGACCGCACCGCCGAGCCATCTCGGCCGCTTCGCCGAGCATCTCGGCTGCACCGCCCAGCCATCTCGACCGCTCCGCCCGGCCGCCGACCGCATCACCAGCTACCAGCCGCTCCGCCCAGCTCACGAGCGCGCCGCCCGGCCATCGGTCACACCGCCGTCCTCAGCGGACCCCGCGGACCCCCGACCGGCTCAGCTGCGACTCCGCGACCAGCACAACCCGACCACGCGACCGAGCCACCGCCCCGGGTCAGCTCACCGAAAGCCGGACCCTCAGCGCCCGCGTCACAACGCCAGCGGCTGCAGCAACCACAACCCACCCGCGATGACGCAGCTCACCGTGAGCACACCGAACACCAGCACCCACAACACCGCGGGCACAGCGGTCAACCGGCTCAGCTGATCGGCGTCGGAGTCCCGCGCCTGGCCACGCCGCCGTTTGAGCTGAAGCTCCACCACCGGCCGGACTCCGCCGAACAGCAGGAACCAGGTCAGCAGGTACACGAACGGCGCCTGCACCACCTTCGGCGCGACCAGAGCCACCAGCCCGAGCACCACCGCGCTCGCCACCACCGTGAACACGCCATAGGCATTGCGCACCATGATCAGCACACCCAGGAGCAGCAACGCGACGAGCACGAGCACCGCGGTGATCAGGTCAGCCCCGACCAGGCTCGCGAACAGCAGTCCCAAGACCGACGGCGCGACGTACCCGGCCAAGGCCGTGAACGCCATGCCCGGCCCCTCAGGCTTCCCGCGCGACACGGTGACCCCGGAGGTGTCCGAGTGCAGCCGGATCGAACGCAGCCGCCGTCCGACCGTCACCGCGGCCAGCGCGTGGCCTGCCTCGTGCACGATCGTGATGACATTGCGGGCGAACCGCCAGGGCGTCCCGCCGGCCAGCACCACCAGCAACGCGATACCGCCGGTGACCAACGTGATGACGCTCGGCGTGTTCGCCTGTTCCAGCGCCGCGCCGACTGTCCCAGTGTCCGCGGCCATGGCCGCACCAGAGATTTCCCCGGTGCCCGGTCGAGCACTGAGCACAGTCGAGACGGCGAGTGCAGGCGTAGTCACGCGGACACCTCACCACAGGCCTTATTTGGCCGCGGTGAGTGCCCGGGCGTCACCCGTCGACCGCGATTCGGTATGGGGCGCGGCCTCATTCCATGGCGTCTCCCTCCTGTCGATCCGCGACTTCAACCACCACTCAGTCCGCCACCTCCGCAGACGCCGACGCCCGCAACCGATCGAGCCGGAAAAGGTGGGCGACCCACGACCGGTACGGACGCCAGTCCTCAGCCAGCGGTTCAAGCTCGTCCGGCGGTGTTCCGGGCGGCAACGCGTACTCCGCGCACAGAATCTGGTGGAGCTGGGTGTCGAGCCGGGGGAACAGATCGGGGTGTCCCGCGCCGTGCAGCAGGATCTGCTCGGCGGAGAACGCTCCGATGCCCGGGATCGCGCACAGCCGGGTCATCGCGTCGGGAACCGGCAACGCCAGCAGCTCCTCGGCGTCCAGCCGGCCGTCGGCAGCAGCCCGCGCGACCGCTCGAAGGCGAGCGAGGCGGAACGGCCCCAGCGACGGTTCGTCACCCAGCTCGGCCAGAATCTGTGGCGAGGGAAAGGAAAATGGCCCGTCCTCGCCGATCTGACGGCCATGCCGCACAGCGAGCTGCTCGCGCAACCGCATCGCCTGCCGGACTCGCATTCCTTGCGTGAGCACGGCCCAGCAGGCCGCTTCGTACGGCGACGAATGCAGCACCGGGCGCGCACCGCTGTGGCGAGCGTGCAGCCGCCGGACCACCGAGTCGCGGCTCGCGACCTCGGCGAACCCGGACTCGTCGACATCGAGCGAAAGCATCCGGCTCACCTGCGCGACCACGCGCGCGGCGATCTCCACCGGCGCCGCCACGCCGACTTCGACCGTGCCCGGGGATCTCTGCCGGATCGCGGCACCGGCGTGGGTCCAGGTCCCCTCGACCGGGAACGCCACCCGCAGCACGCCCGGTTCGGCGGCGAAGGATCCCGCCGGGCCGGCCCCGGCGAGCCACTGCGACGCGGCGCTCAGGTCGAAGGCCCCGTGCACGGCGATTTCGCCGGTGGGCAGGTCGATCGGACGCAGGATCGGTGCGGTCATCAGTCAGTCCTCCTCGCTGGCCTCCGCGGGTCGGAGACCGTGCGGACGACGTTAGGAACAGGCACCGACAATGCCGAGCCTCGAACGCTTGATCGGACAGATCTTCACTCGAACGAGTGAGCCGTCGATGCCGCATACTGCCGGTATCCCCACCGAGAGGACCCCCGTGCCGCACCACAGCACCCAGCAACGGCTCGCCGATCTGCTCAGCGAGCCGGCCACGACAGCCGACGGATTCCTCGACACGCTCGGCGACGCCGCCCAGGCCGGCCCGCCCACCGGGCTCACTCAGCGGCTCATGCGCACCACGCTGCTGCCGCAGGTCTACGAACGCTATTGGAGGCCCGTGCTCGGCCGCGTCCTCAAAGGCCTCGGCGGCCCGAGCATGGCCGGCGAAGTCGCTCTGGCCGCCGAGCGGCTCGCGCTGCAACCGGGTCAGGTCGTGCTCGACGTCGCGTGCGGAACCGGCCGGTTCACACGCGCGTTCGGGGCGGCCGTAGGGCCGGACGGACTCGCGATCGGCCTCGACGGCGCGCGCAGCATGCTTTCGCGCGCGGTCGAAGAAACTGATTCGCCGAACGTCGCTTACCTTCGCGCCGACGCCGTCGAACCGCCACTGCGTTCGTCCACTGTAGACGCTATTTGCTGTTTCGCCGCCCTGCACATGTTCGCCGAGCCGGAACGGGCACTCGATTCGTTCGCCCGCATTCTGCGTCCCGGCGGCCGGATCGTCCTGCTCACGAGCGCCCGCCGAGACTGCCAGCCGGCCCGGATCGCCGACACCGCAGGAGGAATCGTCAGCGGGCAACGCATGTTCGACCGCGGGGAGATCGCGGCCGGCCTGCGCGCACGCGGCTTCGACGAGGTCCGCGAACAGTACTTCGGCGTGGCCCAACTCGTCTCCGGCCGGCTGCCTGACGTGCGATGATCCATTTTTGTCGGGGTTCGGCGATAGCATTCCCCGCATGACCCACGCCGCTCCTGTCCCGCCCGACGACAGCCACCTCCGTTCCCTCATCGAAGCCACCGCCGACGCCGTGGCCGCCGCCGAACCGCTCGGCTCCGAATACGCCGGAGCCGACGCGGAAACCCGTGCTGCGGTTGAAGAAGAAGTGCGCGCCCGAGCGAACGAACTCGTCGCGCTCAGCCAGGATCTGCACGCGCATCCGGAGGAAGGGTTCGCCGAACACCGGTCAGTCGGCGCGCTCGCCGAATTGCTGCGAGCCCATGGACACGAGGTCACCGTCGGGCTCGGCGGGCTGGACACCGCGCTGCGCACCGGAACCCCGGACAACGACGGCCCGCACATCGCGGTCCTGTCCGAGTACGACGCCTTGCCCGGATTGGGGCATGGCTGCGGACACAACGTCATCTGCACTGCCGGAGCCGGCGGGTTCCTCGGCGCGGCAGCAGTGGCCGAACAGCTCGGCGGCCGGGTGTCACTGGTGGGCACTCCCGCGGAGGAAGGCGGTGGCGGCAAGGAAACGCTCGCGCGGGCCGGGGTCTTCGACGATGTCGACGCGGTGATCATGCTGCACCCGTTCAGCCACGACATCGCGCTGCACCCGTTCCTCGGCAGGCGGCAACTCGAGATGGTGTTCCACGGCGTCGGCGCGCATGCTTCGGCGCAGCCGTTCATGGGGCGCAACGCGCTCGACGCGGCGGTGGCGGCTTATCAAGGAGTATCCGCGCTGCGGCAACAACTGCCGTCGAGCGACCGAGTGCACGGCATCTTCACCGATGGCGGCGCACGGCCGAACGTGATCCCCGAGCGGGCGGCTCTGCTGTTCTATCTCCGGTCGGCGAATCCGGAGACGCTGCGCGACTTGGCCAGCCGGATGACCGCGATCGCTCACGGTGCCGCGGAAATGACTGGCTGCGGGGTGGAATTGCACTGGGACGAGCAGCCGGCGTACCTGCCGATCCGGTTCAACACCACGCTGGCCGGCCGGTGGTCGGTCAATCAACAGGGCACTGGGCGGAAGCCGCTGCCGCCGGGCATCGTGCCGGAGTTCCTGACCGGGAGCACGGATCTCGGCAATCTGTCCTACCGGATGCCCGCGTTGCACCCGATGATCGCGGTGTCCGGGCCGACGGTCGCGTTGCACACCAAGGAATTCGCCGAGGCCGCCGGGTCGCCGACGGGTGACCAGGCGGTCGTCGACGGTGCGCTCGGCCTGGCTCTGACCGCCGCCGACTACCTCGCCGACGCGGAGTTGCGCAAAGCCGTGCACGACGAGTTCGAGGCATCGGGAGGGGCGCTGGACGTGCCGAGGTTCTTTGACTGACAGTTCGTTGGGAGAGACGGGGGGCGCGTGGACGACGGGCTGAGAGGCTCGAAAGGAGGTGCGCCCTGGCCGGTTTGACGGCGCGGGCTGAAGCCTGAGGAGGGTTGGCTGCCGCTGTGACGACGGCGGTTGCGAAGCCTGCGGGTTACGGCACGGCACGGCACGGCACGGCACGGCACGGCACGGCACGGCACGGCACGGCACGGCACGGCACGGCACGGCACGGCACGGCACGGCACGGCACGGCACGGCACGGCACGGCACGGCACGGCACGGCACGGCACGGCACGGCACGGCACGGCACGGCACGGCACGGCACGGCACGGCACGGCACGGCACGGCACGGCACGGCACGGCACGGCACGGCACGGCACGGCACGGCACGGCACGGCACGGCACGGCACGGCACGGCACGGCACGGCACGGCACGGCACGGCACGGCACGGCACGGCACGGCACGGCACGGCACGGCACGGCACGGCACGGCACGGCACGGCACGGCACGGCACGGCACGGCACGGCACGGCACGGCACGGCACGGCACGGCACGGCACGGCACGGCACGGCACGGCACGGCACGGCACGGCACGGCACGGCACGGCACGGCACGGCACGGCACGGCACGGCACGGCACGGCACGGCACGGCACGGACGATGATGCACTGGCTGAGAACGGCTGAGAATTCTCAGCTGATTCTTCTCAGGAAAGCCTGAGGGGTTTCCACAGGCTGCTCATAAGCGCGGGCGCGAATCTTGGTTCATGACCGAGAACGAGAGCCGGCCCGGCCCCGCTACACCCGGTGGGCGCCAGCCGCACCAGAGCAATGAGCAGTACGGCCAGTACCGGGCCGGGTCGAGTCCGTTCGCCGCTGGGCAGGGACATCCTCGCGATGCCGGAGGCAGTCCCGCCGGCCAAGCCGGAGCGCGTGGCGGCGAGCAGGCGGCCGCGAGCGCTCAGCAGGCCGGGCCGGGTGACGCGCGGCCGTCCGGCGGTGCCCAGGCATCCGGACCGGGCGACGCGCGGCCGTCCGGCGGTGCCGAGGCATCCGGACCGGGTGTTGCTCAGCCGCCGCGGCCGGATGCGGCCGCGCAGCTTGGGCCGAACCCCGCGCCCCTGCCAAATCCGCACGCCGCACACCGCCAACCCGGCGCTCCGCACCACCAGGCTGCAGCCATGCGCCAAGAATCTGGCACCCCGCACGACCAGCCTGCAGCCACGCGCCGAGAACCTGGCACCCGGCACCACCAGCCTGGGGCCTCGGCTTACCAGCCCGGCACGCCGCACAACCAGCCCGGGGTACCGGGTTACCAACCGGGCACCCTGCACGACCAACCCGGGACACCGGATAACCAACCAGGCACCCTGCACGACCAACCCGGGACACCGGATAACCAACCAGGCACCCTGCACAACCAACCCAGGACACCGGGTTATCAACCGGGCACCCCACACGATCAACCCGGAAAACCTGGCTACCAGCCAGGCATCCGGCACAGCCAACCCGACGTCCAGCACAACCAGCCTGAGGCCCCGCAACAACCTGGCACACCGGCCAACCGGCCCGGAACCCAGCACAACCAATCCGGACCGCCACACCAGCAACCCGCCACTCCGCACTACGGACCCATGCCACAGCCTGCCGAACCACCGGCAGTCTTGGCTGGCCCGCGGAAGCGGTCCGGTCGTCTGGCCGCGCTCGTCGGAGCCACTGCGCTCGCCGCGGCTCTTCTCGGCGGCGGTGCCGGGGCGGCGATCGTCGGGCTGAGCGGCGGTTCCGGCACGTCCTCGACCACCGCGGCGTCCTCCGCCACCGCGCAGACCGTCGGCAACACCACGGCTTCCGGGGACGTCAGCACTGTCGCCGCGAAGGTGGTGCCCAGTGTCGTTCAGGTGAACGTCGCGACCGGGCGGGGCACGGCGATCGGATCGGGCGTCATCCTGACCTCCGACGGTCGGATCCTCACCAACGCGCACGTCGTGCAGGGCGCGCAAACCGTCACGGTCACCACGTCGGACGGCAAGAAGTACCAGGCGAAGGTCGTCGGCTCGGACACCAAGAGCGACATCGCGGTGCTCCAGGCGCAGGGCGCGAGCGGGCTCACGGCCGCGACGCTCGGGGACTCGAGCAAGCTCGCCGTCGGGCAGCAGGTGATCGCGATCGGGTCGCCGGGCGGGCTGCAGAACACCGTCACCACCGGCATCGTCAGCGCGCTCAACCGGCCGCTTTCCGACGTCGGAGGCGGCGACGAGCAGAACTCGCCGTTCGGCAGGCAGGCCTCGAACGTCACGTCCGGTCCCAGCTACACCGCGATCCAGACCGACGCCTCGATCAACCAGGGCAACTCCGGCGGCGCGCTCGTCGACAGCAAGGGCCAGGTGATCGGCATCAACTCCGCGCTCTACAGCCCGAACTCGTCGGCGGGCAGCGTCGGGATCGGGTTCGCCATCCCGATCAACGACGCCAAGAAGATCGTCGACCAGATCGTCAACGGCTGACCGGAACCCCGGAGGCGGACCGTGGTCGGGGCGGCCCGCCTCCGCTCCTCGCTCTCGGGACAGTGAGGAAACCTGGCCGCTCTCTCCGGGAATTCGGGGCCTGGAGAGAGCGGCTGCTTCACGCGTCCGGCAGCTCGTAGACCAGCGTGAACGTGTGCTTGCCCGCGTCGTCCACGGCGATGTCGGCCGACCCGGAAATCCCCGCCAGCTCGTCCGTGCCCGAGCCGGGAAGCAGGACCAGCGACAGCCCCTCGTCACCGGCCGTGTGCCGGAGCACGAAGCTGCCCTTCCGCCCGTCGACAGAACCGGTGAAGCGCTCGAAGGCGACGTACGCGCGCGACGTCTCGTTCGACGCCGTCAGCATCTCGACCCGGCTGGTCCCCTCGACCGCCCCGGTGAACGACTTCTCGATCACCACCTGCGCGAACGTCGTGCCACCTGCCTCGTCCTGCGCCTGCGGCTCCCATTTGTCCAGCTCGAACGCGGCGACGGCGGTCCTGGTCATGCTCTTGCTCCTCTGCCGGAAACTCGGTCCCGGACAGTCAACCGCCGATACCTGCCATCTCCTGTCAGGTATCTCAGCGCCGCCGGTTGCCGAACAGCCCGCGCGTGAACTCCCGCCCGAGCGAACTCGCCGCCGAGCGCATGAACGACTTCACCGCCGGGTTGCTCAATGCCTGTGCCAGGAACCCCGGTTCTTCCTTCTCCGGCTTGGGCGCGGCCGGCGCCTCGGGTTCCGCGGCCGGCCCGGCGGGCTCAGCGGCGGGCACGGCCTTCGCCGCCAGCTTCTCGTACGCCGACTCGCGGTCGATCGTCTCCCCGTACTTCGCGTTCAGCTCCGACGACGCGACCGCCGCACGGATCGCGTCCGCCCCGATCGACCCCATCTTCGATCGCGGCGCACGCAGCCGCGTCCACGCGACCGGCGTCGGCGCGCCGCGTTCGGACAGCACGGTGACGATCGCCTCGCCGATCCCCAGCGACGTCAGCGCCGTCTCGAGGTCGTAGTGCGGCGACTTCGGATACGTTTTTACCGTGCGCGCCAACGCTTTCTGGTCGTCCGGCGTGAACGCGCGCAACGCGTGCTGCACCCGCGCGCCGAGCTGGGACAGCACGTTGTTCGGGATGTCGGTCGGCAGCTGCGTGCAGAAGAACACGCCGACGCCCTTCGACCGGATGAGCTTTACCGTCTGCTCGATCCGCTCCAGGAACGCCTTCGACGCGTCGGAGAACAGCAGGTGCGCCTCGTCGAAGAAGAACACCAGCTTCGGCTGGTCGAGGTCGCCCTCCTCGGGCAGCTCCTCGAACAGCTCGGCCAGCAGCCACATCAAAAACGTCGAGAACAGCGCCGGTTTGGACTGCAGATTGTCCAGTTCGAGCAGCGTGATGACGCCCTTGCCGTCCTGCTGGCGCATCAGGTCGTGGACGTCCAGCTCGGGCTCGCCGAAGAACTCCTCGCCGCCCTGGGCCTCCAGATTGGACAGTGCGCGCAGGATGACGCCCGCCGTCGCCGCGGACACCCCGCCGATGCCTTTGAGGTCTTCTTTGCCCTCGTCGCTCGTCAGATGCGTGATGACCGACCGCAGGTCCTTGGTGTCCAGCAAGGCGAGACCGCGCTGGTCGGCCCAGTGGAAAATGAGGCCGAGCGTCGATTCCTGCGTCTCGTTGAGCCCGAGCACCTTCGACAGCAGCACCGGCCCGAAGCTGGTGATCGTCGCGCGCACCGGAATCCCGGTCCCGCTGGTGCCGAGCGACAAGAACTGCACCGGACCCGCCGCCGGCGCCCAGTCGTCGCCCAGCTCAGCGGACCGTTTCGCGGTGCGCTCGCTCGCCTCGCCGGGCGCGGACAGCCCGGACAGGTCGCCCTTGACATCGGCCAGCACCACCGGGACCCCGGCCGCGGACAGCTGCTCCGAGATCAGCTGCAGCGTCTTGGTCTTGCCGGTGCCGGTCGCGCCCGCGACCAGGCCGTGCCGGTTCAGCGTCGCGAGCGGCAGCCGGACCGCGGCCGACGCTTCGGTCTTCCCGTCGATCACCACCGCGCCCAGCTCGACGGCCGCCCCGTCGCTCACGTATCCCCGCGCGATCTCCGCCGCTGGTCCCGACGCCTGCTCGGCCACTGGCCGCACCCCGTTCCGAGTCCGAAATCACACCTCGCTTCACTGGCTGACCGAGCGTAACGCGCCGGAAGCCCAGGTGACGCCGCTGATATCCCCGTGTCGGGTTAGGGTGGTGCGGGTGAACGACCATCTTGTCTGGATCGACTGCGAGATGACGGGGCTCGACCTCGGCAAGGACGCGTTGATCGAAATAGCCGCGCTGGTGACCGACGCCGATTTGAACATCCTGGGCGAGGGCGTCGACATCGTCATCCACGCCGACGACGCCAAGCTCGACGGCATGCCGCAGGTCGTCCACGACATGCACGCCAAGTCCGGCCTCACCGACGAGGTCCGCGCCTCGACGACCACGCTCGCCGAGGCCGAGCAGCGCGTGCTCGAGTACATCCGCGAATGGGTGCCGGACCCGGCCAGCGCCCCGCTCGCGGGCAACTCGATCGCCACCGACCGCGGCTTCATCGCCCGCGACATGCCGGAACTCGACAACCACCTGCACTACCGGATGGTCGACGTGTCGTCGGTCAAGGAGCTCGTGCGCCGCTGGTACCCGCGGATCTACTACGCCAAGCCGGAGAAAGGCCTGGCCCACCGCGCGCTCGCGGACATCAAGGAGTCCGTCGGCGAACTCGAGTACTACCGCGCGATCGCCTTCGTCCCCCAGCCCGGCCCGACGAGCGAAGAGGCCAAGGCCGCCGCCGCCGAAGTGCTGGAACGCCACCGAGGGTGACCCCCTGAAAAGCGCTCGCGGGCACCCGCTAGGATTGCTTCCAGCAAGGTGATCGCGAGATCTTTTGCCAGATGGTGGCTATAGCTCAGCTGGTAGAGCACCTGGTTGTGGTCCAGGAGGTCGCGGGTTCGAGCCCCGTTAGCCACCCGTACGCCCCGGCTTCTTTTCGGAGAGGCCGGGGTTTTGTCATTTCCGGGGTATGGTGGCCGGTGCCGGTGTCGCGCAGGTCACGACGACCCCTCGCCCTCCCCCGCCGCGGCCGCGAGGGTCGACGCTGGCCGGGTTCACCCTGGGTCACCACCGCTGACCTGGGCAGTTGCCCCGGCGGACCGAAAAGGGGACCCCCCTGAAACGGGGCCTGAACGCCCTGCTAATCTTTTCCACGTCGCCGAGGGAAACCACAGCGGCGGGAAGCACCAAGCGCCATTAGCTCAATTGGCAGAGCAGCTGGCTCTTAACCAGCGGGTTCGGGGTTCGAGTCCCTGATGGCGCACCCTCACTCCCCAGGTTCGAGAAGTTTTCGACCTGGGGATTTTGGCTTTCTGGAAGCTTTTCTTCCGGTTCCGCACTGTCCATTGTGGTCGTTGGCGAGCCCGAGGCGAGCCCGAGACTTCGCGCCGACTGCCGCGGGATGATCGCCGCCGTCGCCTCCGCCGCCGCGAACGCCACCTGAGGCAGGACCGTGGTGTAGGTGTCGGAAGTGACGGTGATCGAGGAGTGCCGCAGCATCCGCTGCACCACCTTCATCTCCACCCCCGCCGCCAACGCCAGCGTCGCCGCACCGTGGCGCAAATCGTGCAGCCGGATCGGCGGCAACCCCGCTTGGCGGGACAACTCGTAGAACACGTCCGTGACATGCGCCGGGTGCAGGGGACTGCCGTCCCACTGAGTGAAGGCCAGGTCGTGGTCTTTCCACCGTGATCCGAGACGTGCCCGGTCCGCGTCCTGGACAGCCAGATGCTGCGCCAGCACCAGGGCGGTGTCCTGATCGATCGCCACCGCGTTCACCGACTCGTCCGTCTTCGGCGACGACTCCCCCGTCTCCCAACCCCACTGCACGATCTGATTCGACACCCGGACCTCACCAGTAGCGAACCCGATCTCCGAGCGCCGCAGCCCGCAGGCCTCACCCCGCCGCAGGCCGATGTGCGCGATCAGATGGAAGAACGGATACAAGGGATGATGGACCGCGACGTCGAGGAACCGGCCGGTCTGCTCGGGAGTCCACACCATCACCGGGCACGGGATCGCCCCCGTCCGCTGCCACAACTGCACCCGCTCGGCCGTCCACACCAACGGCGTCCACCGCACCGCCGGGGGCAACTCCACCAGCGACGCCACGTTCACCACGAGCAGGCCCTGCTTCACCGGGCGGTTCAGGCACGTCTTCAACGTCCCGTTCATCCGGTGGATCGAGGTCGGACCGACCGGCCGCTGCCACTTCACAGCCGCCACCTTCCGCGGATCCCCGCTCTCCCGATACACCGCAATCAGCTCGTTGTGCTCCTCGATCGCGTCGTACATCGCATCCAAGTGCCGCACCTGCAGCTTCCGCCGCCGCACCTGTCCCAGATGCGGACCCAGATACAACCGCACATGCGACTCATACGACCGGTAGGTGTTGCGCGAGACCTTCCGCTTCTTCGCAGCCAGAAACCCGGCGAACTCCTCCGCCATCAACGGATCGTCGGTCACATCCGCGCCCGCCCGCACCAGCCGACGCATCTCCTCCATGTCCGGGAACCGTTCCCGTTTCGCGAAAGCGAGGGCGATCACGTCGCCGATGTCGCGCCGCAACTCGACGTCGTCCTCGTCCGCGATCGCCAGCAACCCGCGCACCTGCTCCAGCTGGCTCTCCGCTGCAGTGGCCGAGTCGAACCCGCGCCGCCGCCGCGGACGCCGCTGCCCGGCCGCGTCCGGCGGGAGCTCGACGCGGAAACCCCATTGGCCGTGCTTGTAGTTCTTCAGCTTCGGACACGCACTGCCCAACGGTTTCCTGTTCTCGTCCCGGCAATTGCACGTCCGGTACACCGACCCCTCGGTCACCGCACATCATCCCCTCGTCGCAAGGTCTCCTGTGGAACCAGCGGATCTGATCGCTGGGGAGAACATGCTCGCGCTGCGACTGCAGCTCGGGGAAGCCCGAGCTGCAGTCGGATCACCCGATCCGGCGAACCGACCGCCACCGCCCGAACCTGTTACGTCGTCGGCGGTTCCAGGCCGAGCACCCGCAACAACCCCACGGTCGGGACCCTCCATCCGGTTCCCGCTCGCAGGACGGGGCACGGGAATGCCCCGGTGCGCGCGAGCGCGTACGCGGTCGCGCGCCCGATCCGCAACGCCCGCGCGGCCGTCATCAAATCCACCACCGCCGGCAACGCCGCCACCTCCGCCACCGTCATCGGCACCGATTCCTCGACGGTCATGACGCCGCCGCCTCCGCGAGCCGCCGCCGCGCCAGATCACCGCACGCAGGATCCAGATCCACGCCGACGAACGAGCACCCGTGCTCCAACGCCGCGATCCCCGTCGTTCCGCTGCCGCAGAACGGATCCAGCACCACTCCCCCGCGCGGACACCCCAGACGCACGCAACGCCGAGCGATCTCCAACGTCCCCACCGCCGGATGACCTGTGCCCGAACGACCCGCCGGCACCCGCCACACATCCGACCCAGCCTGGTCGAGCACCGAATCCGACGCGAACCAATGCTCCGGCGACCGGGTCAGCAGGAACACCGTCTCGTACCGCTGCGCCAGCCGGTCCCGCACACTCTCCGGACGCGCGTTCGGCTTCTCCCACACCACCGCATTCCGCACCAGCCAACCGTGGTCCTGCAACGACAGCGCTACCCGCCACGGCACGCCCACCAAATCCTTGCGGCGAAACAACGACTGCGGCGGCCGATGCACCCCGTACCCCGTCGCCGCCCGCACCAGAGCAGTGCGCGCGACCGAACCCGGCGCCACGTAATTCCCCCACGAACCGCCGAAGCAATCACCCAGATTCAGCCACACCGTCCCGCCCGGAGCCAGCACCCGCGACAGCTCCCCGAAAACCTCGGCCAGTCGCTCGACATATCCGTCTACCGTGGGCTCGACACCGTATTGCCCGGCGACGCGGTAGTCCCGCAAACCCCAATACGGCGGCGACGTCACGACGCGATCCACCGACCCGGCTGCCATCCCTGCCACCACCTCACGCGCATCGCCGACGCACAACCGCACCGCCGCCCCAGTTCTGGCCGTCATCGGTCACCTCCATGCCTGCCGACGTCCAGCCGCCGCCGTGCGAGGTCGTGGTAGGCGGGGTTGGTGTCTATGCCGGTGAAGCGCCGCCCCAACTCACGCGCCGCGATGCCGGTGGTGCCGCTGCCGCTGAACGGGTCCAGGACGTGACCGCCCGGCGGGCATCCGGCCGCGATGCACCGGCGCGGGATCTCCACCGGCGACGGTGCCGGATGGCCGCCGCGGGTGCGGTCGGGTGGGATGGTCCACACGTTGCCGGGATTGCGCCCCCGCTGCCCGTCGGCGGGTGCGCGGGTCCAGGTTCCGCGGGCCGCATTCGGCTTGGTGCCGCCGCTGTAATGGGCGCGGCGAGACAGGGCACGGTCACCGGTGTAGGGCTGCCGGATCGCTTCGAGGTCGAAGTAGTAGTCCGGTTGCGTGAGGAACAGGAAGAGCATCTCGTGGCGGGTCGCGAGCCGATCGGAGACCGGGGTGGGCGTGGCGTGGGGCTTGTGCCAAACGATCGCCGACCGCAGGATCCACCCGTCGTCCTGCAATGCGAAGGCCAGCCGCCACGGCACCGCTCTGGAAAGGCGGACGTGCTGCCAAGGAAACCGGCGAGTCGCATATCGGAGCGAAATGCGAGGGGTGATGCCGCCAGTTCAGGCAGCGCTGCTATCTGCGGCTGACGGCGCGATTGTGCGATTGACCGGAGCGGACGGGAGTGCGCGCGGACTATGTGCAGCCCGCTTGTCGCGAGCGCAAGAGCCGGCAGTGTCGAATCTGACCTACGACCGCGCTGGGCAGTTCTGGATGGATAGGCGCAGCCAGAGCCTGACGAGGTCGTCTCGGCCCGAGCTCTTACCGAGGGGGCGGTGAAGCTCTCACGAGGTGGCATACGAAGATGTACGTTCCATCAGGCCCTCCGTCTCCATACGACCAGGCTTCCGGCTGACAAGCCCCGTCAGGTTCGGCTGCGCGCTCGAGACCGGTGAGGAAATGCCGCATTTCGAGCAGCCAGTATTGACCGCTCAGGATCACATTTGGTCGCACGGACACCAGGCGGTCTCGGATGCCTTGACTCCGACCTGTGCATTGCCTGGGATTGTCGTGATTGTCGCGCAAACAATGGACGAAAGCGGCCGCTTCGTTGGCACCTAACCCGCCTGCCGACGCGAACACGAACAAATCCGCGCCCGATAATGGGCCAGCCCGGCAAGATGTTCGGCGCGTGAGGGTCCACCCCACAGGGCACGGGACGCACAAGATCAAACCAACCCAGACCAGGTAGCGACAGAAGAAGTGAGCCACCATGCCTGACGTTCCCGTACGCGCCTTGCCAGACATGCAGGCCGGAGCAGGAGCCCCGGTCCCGCGCAACGATGCGGAAGCCGCCCCCACGTCCAGCAGGACGCCGCCGAGCGTTCCGAAGGAGCGGCCGTCCGTCGGCATGCCTGCTTTGCCCTGGGCACCGTGGTGGTTCTGGCCGCTGGGATTCCTAGTCATCTTCGGAATCGACGCTGCCCTGGTGCTCGCGCTGGTCGGCCAGCACCAGAACCTCGCGGTCGCCGTCGGCGTCCCCGGCGCGCTGACCGTCGTCGCGCTCAGCGTGCTGCGTGCGCTCGCCCGCTACATAGACCGACGGGGCTGATGAGGTCGGGATGAAACGCGAGAACAAACCCGATCGAGGACACTGGCCCGATCGGGCAGTTCGCGCAGCGGCGACGGGACGATCGGGATGCGGCACAGGCCCGGCCGACCTTTCGCAAGATGGCTAGATGCGGTTTCTTCTCGCATTAGGTGTTAGCCGAAGGCTGCGCAGGAAAGTGCTGCTCACCGGCAAGGTGGCATCACTGCATGCACGGTTGGATCGCGTTTCCTCGTCAGCCAGGATTCCAAATAGTCTGTCGACGTCACCGATACTCAGCGTGAGGCAGCCATCGGCCGTCGCCCAGATACGTCGACGGTACTCGGAAAATCTTCGGCAGGTCTTCGAGCGACCAGCCGAAGATGTTTTCATCGTCGGCCGAGGTGAGGACTTCCCAGATGACCTGCGTCATGGGGCCGTCGTGTTCACGCCACTCGTCCATGCTTTGGCCATAGCGGGCGACGCGCCACTGGTTCGGGTCCTCGGAGTCAGTTAACCAGAAAAACATCCCGCCCTCGCCGTCGCCTCCCCACGGCAGCAGCCCTCCTTTCTCCGGAAAGAGTCGATAGTCCACGTCACTGAGATAGACATTCCTGTACTCATCCAGCATTTTGATGATTTCGAAGGTTTCTTTTTCTATGAAATTATCATAGTTCGTCCGAGAATCTATCGGATTGATAACCGTTATTACATCACGAAAGGATCCCGACGGGAATCGGGAGAACAACTCCTTGTAGTCATCAGGAAGCTTTGTGCCAATGTCGTCTTCAACAGTTTGCCAGGTTCGCGCCGGTTGCACCCGGCCATGCCATTGAACGGCTTCAACAATCATGTCGAGCAGCCGAGAACTCCCGGTCGCGACCATCTACTCCTCCCTGCCCTGCCAAGAAACGCAGCCCGTCAACACCCTGTCAGTAGCAGCCTACGGGCCTGCCGACGTTGCCGCCACCCTCTTTGTTCTCGATCGTGACACGGCAGTAGTAGCCGTTGTTGCCCATTGCGTCGATAAATATCCACTGCGGCGCGCGCGCTGTTTTGTCAGGATATTGAACTCGGACCCGGTAAATAATCTCCGTATTCGTGGTCGGGGACAGTGCGTTAGCGGCAGCTGTTTCGAAATTCTTCACCTCAGGATTGTTCACTCGCTTGTACTGGTTGACGATATTGATCAGCTTATGGGAACCATGGAATCGAGCAGGGACAAGGTGCCCGGCCTGGAAAATCGCACTGTCGTAACCAGCGGGCTTTTCTCTGTTCCCCGGATTTCGGATGCTTTCGGTGGCACACACTTCTCCGCTGGTCGCACGCAGTTTCGGTTCCCCGAGGTACGTGAAAGGCTCCAGGTCTCCGTTGCGCGGAACGTTTTTCTCCATTGTTCCATTAGCGCATTCGTCGAACTTGAACCTGTCCTTGATCGGGTCGAGCCATGGTCCCGGGTCGGGTTTGACATCGGGCACGGGCTTCTTGAGTTCTTCTTCTTTGTCGACGACGGTGCAGGGCTCTCCCCCGCCGCCGGCTAGTGCGGGTGCGCGGCATTTGATGAGGCCCCGGACGTAGTTGCGGAGGTTGGTGGTGATGCGCCGGGCGGCGACGACGGCGTCTTTGAACGACCGGATTCCCTTGACGATGCGGACGGTGGCGGAGACGGCGTCGGGGATTTTGGAGAGGACGGAGATGAATTTGAACAGGGGCAGGGCGTTGACGACGGTCATGATGCAGGCGATGAAGTCGCCTTCGGTGAAGCATTTCTTCGCGTCGGTGTAGCCGATGAGGTCGAGCAGGACCTGGCCGCCTTGTTCGGTGATGAACCCCATGAGCCCGGCATTGGCCTTGGCGCGGTTGTTGTTGTAGTCGTCGACTCCCTGCTGGCCCTTCTCCTTGCGGAGGACGGTTTCCTCGTCCGCGGTGAGCGCGGGGACCTCGCTGTCGTCGTTGATCGCCTCTTCCGCGGCCTTGCGCTGCTCCTCCTCGTCGGCCTTGCGCAGCTCCTCTTGGAGTTTGGCGAGTTCGGCTTGGATATCCTTCGCGTCGTTGGCCGCGTTCTTCGCGCGGGTTTCGGCGTCTCGGGCGTAGTTTTCGGCGTTGGTGGCCGCGTCGTTGGCGTCCTTGGCGTGCTGCTCCGCCCGGTCCGCTGCCGCGCGCGCGGCCTCGGCGTCCCTGGCTGCTTGCGCTGCCGCCTGTTGCGCCGCGGCGGCGTCCGCAGCGGCGCGGGTGGCCGCGGCGGAGGCTTCGTTGGCGGCCCGGGTGGCGTTGTCCGCGGCGGTGCGGGCGGCGCGTGCGTCGGCTTCGGCCTGGTCAGCGGACAGCCCGGCCAGGGCGGCGTCGGCGGCTGCCTGGTTCGCGGCAGCGCGCGCGGCTTGGGCGTCGGCCTGGGCTTGGGTGTCGACGACGTTCGCGTCGGCGGCAGCTTGGCGGGCGCCGGCGGCTTCCTTGGCGGCCTCGGCTGCGGAAGCCTGGGCGTCGGCGGCGGATCGGGCGGCAGCGGAGGCCGAGTTGGCGGCGTTGGCTGCTGCTTGGTAGGCGGGAGCGACTTCCCCAGCGGCGTTTTTCGCGGCTTCGGCGGCGATGCGGGCGCGTTCGGCGGCATCGTTGGCGGCGGCCTGGGCGGCGTCGACCTGGCTGGTGCCGGTGTCGCGGGCCCGGTTGGCGACGTTCTGCGCGAAGTCGGCGTCGACATCGGTGCCGGCGAACGGCGCGGCCATCCCGATCGCGGAGTCGGCCGGGTTGGCGATGCCGGAGGCGGACTGCACCGCCGCGCTCGCCGCGCGGGTGGCGATGCCGGCTTGCAGCGCCGCGGTCGAGGCTTCCACGGCCGAGGCGTTGGCCTCGTCTTGGGTGCGCTGCGCGGCCTCTAGCGCCTGCGCGGACTTGACCGCGGTCTGCTGGGCCAGATCGGCGGCGTTGCGGGCGTTCTGAGCCGCGCGCGCTTCGGCCGCGGTGGCATCGGCAGCGGCAGCGTTGGCGCGCATCGCGGCCTGGTGAACCAGAGCGGCCTCAGACTCCGCACGGGTGGCGTCCTGGTCCGCGCGAGCAGCGGCAGCCTGGGCTTCGGTGGCGGCGACACGGGCCCGCTCCGCTGCGGCTTCGGCGTCGTCGGCAGCGGCTCGGGCCTGGGAGGCTGCTGCCTGTGCGCGGTCGGCGGCGGCGCGGGAGTTGCTGGCCGCGGAGTTCGCCTGGATCGCCGCGCTGCGGGCGTTGGCCGCGGCGGTGCCGGCGGCGTCGGCGTCCGACCGTGCTTGCCTCGCGGCCGCTGCGGCCTGGTCGGCATCGGCGCGGGCCTGGTGCGCGGCGTTCCAGGCACGGTCTTTGTCGGCCTGAGCCACCTCGACCATGCCCTGCGCCTTTTGCGCAAGGGCCTCGAGGATCTCGGCCTTGCGGTTGAGGGTCTCCGCGGACTTCGCTACTTCGGCGGCGTAGTCGCGGGCCTGGTTCGCGTTGGCTTCCTGGGTGCGGGCGTCGGTGTCGGCGTCGCGAGCAACCACTTCCTGGCGGCGGGCGTCTTTGCTCCGGTCTGCAGCGATCTGTTCCTGCTGCTGGGCGGCACCGCGTTTCTGCGCGGCAATGTCAGCCTGTCCTTCGGCCTCGCGGCGTTTCTGGGCGGCGACGTTCGCTTCGCGCACCGCGACGTCGCGTTGCTGGGCTGCTTCGCGCTGCTTGGCCTCGGCCTCGGCACGTTTGGCCGCGGCCTGCTGCCGGTTGGATTCGGCTTCGGCGCGTTTGGCCGCGGCGGTGTCGCGTTCGCGTTCGGCGGCAGCGCGGGAGTCCTTGACGTTCTGCGCGTGCTGCTGCGCCTGATGCAGGGCGGCGAGGGCGTCGGCGTGGGACTGCTTGGCCCGGGCAGCGGCGGTGGCCGCCGCGGCGGCCTGGTCGGCGGCGGCCTGGGCCAACTGCTTCGCTGCGACCGCGTTCACCTCGGCGTTGGCACGCCACTGACGGGCGTTTTCCTCGTGCGCCTTGGCTTTCTCCGAAGCGTCCGTGGCCGCGGCGTCCGCGGCGATCGCGTCGACGGCGTGTGAGGCGGTGTCGGCGGCTTGTTTCGCTGCGGTCGCGGACGCGCCCATCGCCTGCACGACCTTCGCCCATTCCGAGCCGTGCGGCATCCCGTTCTGCACCAGGATGTTCGCCTGCGCCACCGCCGCGCCGGCCGCGTTCTGAGCGTTCTGGGCGTCGGTGGCCGCGTTGGCGACGTGACGGGCGACTTCCTCCTTGGCCCGCTGGTACAGCTCCGCGTGGTAGCTGTGGCCTGCCTGATCGGCGGCGAGGGTTTTCGCGATGTCGCGGGAGGTGTTGGCGGCGGCGGTCATGTCGTTCGCGGCCCGTTCCAGGGCGCGGACTCCATCAGCGTGAGCGGACAGCAGGTACCGGCGCGCGGTCATCGCCCGCGCCGTGCGCTGCGCGAGATCGGACGCGGCCTCGGCCTCCTTGCGCTGACGCTCCAAATCCGCCAAGTGCTTCTCGCGGGCAGCGGCGTCGCGTTTGGCAGCCTCGAGATACCCCGTGGCGAAGAACTGCTCGATCGCGGCGTCCCCTTGCGCAAGCGCGGCTTTCGCCGCAGCCGACACTTCCGGTCCACCGCGGTCGGCGACGATCTGCACAAAAGCGCGTCGCCGGTCCCTGTACGCCTTGTTGAAGGCGTCGTTCTTGCGGTCCTGCTCGGCCGCGATGTCGCGTTCGTAGGCGAGGAAGTTCTCCCGATCGCGGGCGTCGCCTTTCAACGCCCGTTCCACGGCCGCGTTGAACACCGGCCCTCCCTGCCCGGCCAGCGGCTCGATCAGCGCGCGGTTGGCCGCGTCCGCGTCGGCTTTTCGTTTCCGTGCCTTGGCCCTGGCGTCCATGTTGCCGTGCGCGAAGAACTCGTCGATCGCGCCCGCGTCGCCGGCATCCGTGCGGCGCAGCGTCTCCCGCGCGGCGTCCCGGACCTCCTGGTCTTCGTCATGATCGGCGATGTCGGTGACCAAGTCCCGCTGCATCTGCTTTATCAACGCGGCGTCCTCGGGATCCAGCTCCCCCGCCGCAGCCGCATGCGCCGCGACAGCAGGCGGCTTCTTCTCCGGCGGCTGCCACTGCCCGTGAATTGCCGTTGCCGCCGACGCGGCGACGGCGTTCGCGCCCTCCCCCGCGGTCACCGCCAGCAGGGCGGCCGTCATCGCGACGACGAGACCCCGATGCCATCCGGATACCACCGCGGCGTGTCTTCTCGGTCTTCTGGACAGTCTGCGCACAGCAACGCACCCCTCGTCAACAGAACAGAGCGCACGGCACCGCCCGGCGGAGCCGCGGAAGATCAGCGGAGAACGGGTTCAGGCGGGTTTCGACATCCGGTCGTAGCCCGCCTGGGCCTGGCCCGAGACGTCGGTCCAGTGCAGGGTCTGGCCGGTCGCGAACGAGTCCTCGCCGGTCCAGGCAGAGTGGTTCTTCTTCGCCGATGCGGCGACCGCTACCCAGATCGGGTCGGTCTCTCCCGAGTATCGGTCCACAATGGACTGCCAGTAGCGGGCCTGCTCGGCGCACTGCCGCTGCTCGGCGTCCCAGACCGAGCGCGCGGCGTCGGCCTTCTCCTTGGTCGTCGCCCACGACCGGGCGGCGACCGCGCGCGCCTGCTCAGCGGCCGCACCGCTGGCGGCGAGCGCTTCCTTCTCGGCTTCCTGGGCGTCGGCCAGCAGCCCCGGGATGAGCGCGTAGTAGCGCGCTCCTGCTTCCTGGCTGCGCTGCCGGAAGAACTCGATATCCAGTTCCGCCGCAGCCGCCCAGTCGGTCGCGTAGAACTCCCGGATATCGGCGTCCGTGCTGCCCTCGCGCAGCGCGTGCTGCGCCGCGAGCCGCACCTGCTCGCCCGGATCGTGCTGCGCCAACGACGCTACGAAATCCCGCTCGGCCTGCGCGATGACCTGCCGATGCGCCTCGTCTGCCTCGCGGTCCTGCGTGTCCCGGGCCCTGGCCGCGGCGAATCCCGTGCGTGCGAACGCTTCCCGGTCCGCGTCCGTGCCGCGCAGCGCCCGGTCAGCGGCCTCGTGCACCCGCGGCGAGTACGCCGCACTGTAGGAGACCAGCACCCGCTGCGCGAAATCCCGGTTGCGGGCCGCGTTCTGCTGAGACCGCTGCCGGGCCTCCGCGAAACCGGTCAGCACGAACGCCTTCAGCGCGGCCTCCCCGTCGGGCGACCGAATCGCATTCCATGCCGCCACTCGGACTAATATCTCCGAATTGTACAGAGCAATCTGCCGGACCATCGGATACCAAGCCGAATCCTCGATTGCGGAAAGCCGTAAAACCGGAATTCCTCTGCCCGCGAGCGGATCCGCCGCGGAATCCGCGACACCAGCGGTTGTCAGCAATGCCGCGACCGCGACACCGGCAGCAAGAGCGCGTGAAAACACCGAGTCCCCCCCTGCTTCCCCTCCACTCGGGATCACCCGAACGTGGAAACAATGGCAGGAAAAACGCACCTCGAACGGGTGTATGTGACGATCATCACATGCCGTAACACCAGCATGGTCTAGACCGATCACACTCTCAGTAAAGGTGTGATTACACGCCTCGATGCTCGTTAATTCACGCGCATCGAATCATTTCTTGTCGCGCGTTCATGCGCGTATTCCTGGTGTGCGATTTCATTTCGGCAGGGGGAGTCTCGTGACACGATCCGACCCGTTATCCGCTCCGCGCCCAAGACCGCGGCACCGGCGCCTTGCCCGCGCGGCTGCCATCGCTATCGCGGTTGGCGTCGTCGCCGCGGCGGCTCCGAGCATCGCGGCCGCCGACACGCACCGTCCCGGCACCTCCGCTGAAATCCCGGCGGCTGCGGCGAACCCGCCCGGGTCCAAGCCCGGGAACGGCAACCGGGACACTCGGCTCGCCGTCGGTGGCGACCTGACCCCGGCACCGGCCAAAGGCCCGGCACCGGCCGGACAATCCTCAGAGTCGGAGAAAGGCACCGCGGCCGCGTTGCTGGGCATCGTCGCCGGACCCGAACTGCTGATCCTGTCCGACCGAGACTTCGTCGCGGCGATGTACCGGGCCGCAGACGACCTGGACAAGCCGCGCCCGCTCGAACCCTTGCACCAGACCGTGCGCGAACGCGCCATCGACGCGCTCACCTCCGGCGGCGACGCGGCCACCGCCTACATCAAGACCGGCATGGCCGCCGCCAACGCCGCCGACCAGAAACTCGTCGCAGAACGCCTCCAACAGCAAAACAAGGAACGCGAAGCGAAAGCCAGAGCCGCCAAGGTGATCAGCGTCGCCGTCACCGACACCGACCTGGACAAGACCGTCTACGACTTCATCGTCCTGCTCGACCTCAAAGCCGACGACCACAAGGACACGGCCGTCAAAGCCGCCGCCCGAGCCGCGCTGAAAGGCAACGCCCAGGACCAATGGCGATTCCTCACCGACGGCATCATCGCCGAGCACGACAAAGACACCAAGCGCCTGACCGACGAGGACACCACCCGCGACGAAGCGCAGAAGGCCGAAGCCAAAGCCCGCCAAGCACGGGTCACCGCAGCCTACTATGCACTGCAGTTGAGCATCACCGTCGACGATGACCTGGCGAAGCTGCCCGATCAGAACTTCCTGCGCGAAGTCCTCAAACGCGCGCCCAAGGACACCCAGGTCTACGTCGCCGCCTACGAAGCCTTCCTCAGCACCAACCCGGCCGACTGGAAAGCCTACGTCGACACCGGTGCGCAAGCCGCCTGGCAACGCGACACCGACAAAGAAATGAAGAAGACGGACGACGCGAACATCACCGCCATCACCGTGATCCGCACTCGCGCGTACAAGAGCCTGGTCCACCAGGACCTCGTCGCCGCAGCCGACGCCGCACTGCAGGGAAACCCGGTCGATCGGGTCCGGTTCGTCGCCACCGGCCAGCATCAACACGACTACCAGTCTTTCCGGACCTACGAGTCGCCTGACTACGACTCCTACATCACAGACTCGGGCGGCACCGCCGCGCTGAACTCGTGGACGCCGGGCGAGCATCCTGAGATGAAGTGGAAAGTGGTCGGCGGTCTCAGCGACCCGAGCTGCTTCTCGTTCGAATCCGCCGTCCGGCCGAACTCCTACCTCCACTGGCGCCAGCCGCTAGACGGCAACAACGCGAACGTCCAGGTCGACCCGACCGACGACACCGACAAGTTCCGCCAAGAATCCACCTGGTGCGTCAGAAACCCCCCGGTCAGCAGCCGGCGAGTCGTCATCAGCCCGGTCAGCGCTCCCGGCGGCTGGCTCTACCTCCCCGGCGCCACACCCGGCTGGGGCACCGACGACGCTGTAGCCTGGTACCCGGAGCAGCCTCAGGTGCCCAATCCGTTCGACCGGCTCTACAACCAGATCCCTGAACTGCACGTCGGCATCGGCAAACCAGTCGGCGACCCCGTCATCAACGACGACGTCACCGGCTACCGGGACTACGAGACAGGCCGTATCTACCTGACCCACGAAAAGGGACATCTGGTGGCCTCCGCCATCAGCAAGGGGCCCGCGCTCGACAAGCTCGTCAAGCTCTTCGGATCGTCGTTGCTCCAGCAGACCATCTATGCCAATTACAACCCCGACTTGCCCGGTTCCACCTTGGGCCAGCTCATTCCGGTATTGCGGCAAGGAGACGACCTCCTCATGTACGTCGTCTGGAGCCCGCCCAGCGGTGCGCATGAAGTCCACGGCCAAATCGGCAAGACGTGGAATGACAACCACGGCACCTTGGGCTACCCCACCACGGATGAAACGCCATCGCCTACCGGCGGAGCTCGCTACAACCGGTTCACCGGCGGATCCGTCTACTGGAAAGCCACGACCGGCACGCGCATCGTGTCCGGGGAGATCCACAAGAAATACGCCGCGCTGAACTACGAAAGCGGACCACTGGGCAACCCGGTCACCGAAGCCACCCCGTTCGGCTCCAACGGCGGACTCGTCCAGCGCTTCGACGGCGGATCCATCTACTACACCCCCGCAGGCGGTGCCATGGCCGTCTACGGTGCCATCGGAGCCAAATACGCCGAATTCGGCAAGGAAACCGGAATCCTCGGCTACCCCGTCGCCGACACCGCCAAGACCGCCGACGGCAAGGGCGAATTCCTCACCCTCAGCAACGGAGCCTCGATCTACTGGTCCCCCGCCACCGGAGCACACGCCGTCTACGGCGCGATTCGGGACAAGTGGCTCTCCCTCGGCGCGGAGAAGTCCTTCCTCGGCTTCCCGACCAGCGACGAACTGCCCCTGCCCAAGGGCCGCCGCAGCACCTTCGCCGACGGGCGGATCGACTACAGCAGCGAAAGCGGCCTCACGATCGCCTACTCCCTCGTCCCCGTCACCGCCAAAGCCGTCGAATTCAAGGGCGTCCAGTCCGGACGCTGCATCCAGATCGCCGGAGTCGGCAACGACGCCAAAGCCGACTTCGCCGGAGCCGAACTCTGGGACTGCTCCCCCACCGCACCCAAACAGATCTGGGACGTCGTCGACCTCGGCGGCAACAAATACGCCCTGAAAAACCGCAACTCCGGCAAGTGCCTCGACCTCTACGCCGCAGGCGCGGACAACGGCGCGAACATCGCCCAGTACACCTGCCACAACGGCGCACCCCAGCAATGGGAAATCACCACCGCCCCCGGCAGCGCCATCGCACTCCGCAACGTCGCCTCCGGCAAAGTCATCGAAGCCGCCGGGAACCAAACCGGCAACGCCACGCTCATCCAGCAATGGATGGACCTCGTCCACCCCAACCAGCAATGGACCATCATCCCCGTCTGACCGCGCAACACCTTGACGAGCCGGTCGCCGACACTCTGCTCGGCGGCCGGCCCTCGTCGCTTCGTGGCGCGGGAGATGACGCCGCGCTTCATGTCGTTCGAGTGCGTTCGGGTCGCCGCTCGCGATCCCCGGCAGGTCCCGCTCGTCAGCTTCGCGACCGCAGTGTCGCGACCTTTCGTCTCGGCGAACCCGACTATCGCGAACCACGCGTGGTCCGCGACGCTGCCCAACAGCACGCGTGCGCTGCCACGTCATCTCGGCTGAATACGTCGCGTTGTAGGTGCTGAAGGTCCACTGGACTAAGGTCCTATTACGCGCGGCGCTCGCTTGAGCGTTCCCGCGCCCCACAGAGCCCGGTCAGCACAAATTGCCACAGAACGGCTTCCGCACCCGAACGAAGTACATTCCACGCGGCGACACGCACCAGAATTTCCGCGTAATCCGGCGCTACATAGCACGCCATCGAATACCACAGCGATTCCCCAATGCCGCAACGCGTGCCACTGAAACCGCACTCGTCAGTTCTTGCGAAGCAGCTTCGACAGCCGTGGACACAGCGACGTTCAGCGGAGTTGCCACACCGAGGCCAGCGATCATCAATTACGACGGCACGACTCGCTCAGTCACCGGGTGCACACGACTACGCGACATCAGAAATTTGTCAGACTTTACCCACCTTGATCCAAGATGCGATTTATATCACATATAATCCCGATGCTTGTAACACTCGGACCGCTGACAGGTATTTAAAGCCTTGCTTGCTTACGTGATCCTAGCTCCTTGTGAAAACCATCGCGCTCATGCATCTCGTGCGCGTGTGCGCATTTGCTTCTTTCGTTCGAATTTAGCCAGGCTGGAGCATCCGTGACCAGACAAAACCTCCATCCCATGCCGCATCCGCAGCGTTCACGACCATTGCTCACGAATCTCGTGGCCATCAGCCTCGCCGCCGCCGTGATCGGATGTCCCGCGCCGTCCGCTGTCGCGGCCACGCAGCCAGCGCCGAGTTCGGCCGGGACGCCGCACGGAAGACCCGCGCCCCCTGCTGGAACCGACGCCAGCCCGCCGCCGAAACCCGCCTCGGCGCTGCCCACCGGGCAGCTGCCGCCGCTCCCCCGCGCCCCGGTGCCGTCCGCGCGTCCGCTGGCGCCGGCAGCGGAACACGCTTCCGATGTGGAAAAGGCCGACGCGGCGGCGATCCTGGGGATCGTCGCCGGGCCCGAACTGCTGGTCCTGTCCGACCGCGACTTCGTCTCCGCGATGTACCGGGTCGCCGACGACCTCGACAAGCCCCGTCCCCTCGATCCCCTGCACCAGCGAGTGCGCGAAGAGGCAGTCGCCTCGGTCATCAGCGGGGACACGGCCTGCACCGCCTTCATCAAGACCGGGATGGCCGCGGCGAACAACGAGGACCAGAAGATCGACCGCGACCGCCGCGAACAGCGGCGCCTCGAGCGCGAGACCAAAGTCAAAGCTGCCGCGATGCTCGGAATCCCCGTCGGCGAACTCGAACTGGCGAAGCCGGTGTACGACTTCATCGTGTACCTGGACCTCAAGGCCGACGACCACAACGACACCGCCGTCAAAGCCGCCGCGCGCGCCGCCCTGGCCGGCACCGCCGAGCAGCAGTGGGCCTTCCTGGCCTCCACCCTGGCCACCGAGCACCAGAAAGACCTCGACCGCCTCACCGACGAAGACAAGTCGAAGACCGAGGCGCAGAAGACCGAAGCCAAGGCGCGTCAAGCACGGGTCACCGCGGCCTACTACGCCCTCGGCATCAACATCACCACCGACGACCCCATCGCCGCGCTGCCCGACCAGAACTTCCTGCGCGAGGTCCTCAAACGCGCCCCCCGGGATACCGACGTCTACACCGCCGCCTATCAGGCGCTGCTCAGCACTGACCCCGCGGACTGGAAACGCTACGTCGACACCGGAACCAAGGCCGCCTGGCAAAGCGACCACGACCGCGAGATGAAAAAGCGCGACGACGAGAACATCACCGCGATCACCGAGATACGCACCCGCGCGTTCAAGGCCAGAGTCCACCCCGCACTCGTCACCGCCGCCGACACCGCGCTCGCCGGCACCCCGGTGGACCGGGCGATCTTCCTCAGCACGGGGCAGCACCAGCACCTCGCCCAGACGCTGCGCACCCCGATCCTGCCCGACCCCGACCACTACATCGCCGACTCCGGCGGCTCCGCCGCCTTGACCACCTGGTCGCCCGGCCCCCATCCGGAACTCACCTGGAAGATCGAGCCCGGGCTCGGCGACCCGGGCTGCTATTCCTTCGAGTCAAACACCCGCCCCAACAACTACCTCGTGTGGACCGGCAACGGCGAGGGCGTCACCGCCCTGACCGGCATCGCCACCCGCGACGGCAGCGCCGCGTACAAGTCCAAGGCCACCTGGTGCGTCCAGGAATGGGGCGACTACGAAGGCGCACTAGTCCTGCTCGCCCCCGCGGGGGACCGCACCCGCTACCTCTGGCTTCCCGGCGCCACCAACGGCGTGAACAACTACCCGCCCCTGTGGCGCATCGAAGACCCGCAGGCCCCGCATCCCATCGACCGCTTCTACAATGAAAGCCCCGTGCTGCGCAAAGCCATCGGGAAACCCATGCACGACGCCGTTCTCGACCCGGACAACACCGGCTACCGCGAATACGAGAAGGGCCGGATCTACCTGTCCTACCGGGGCGCGAACACCTGGGTCGGCTTCGTCTACAACGGACCGCTACTGGACAAACTCCTCTCGTTGGGCGGCCCGAAAGCCTTGCAGGGCTCCCTGGAGAACCAGTGGGCGGCACCGGACAACATCGGACAGGGACTGTTCCTGCGTCGCCCGGACAACACCTACCTCTACATCATGTGGAGCCCCGACTCCGGCGCGCACCTGCTCTTCGGCGGCATCGGCGGCTACTGGGCCAACCACGGCAACATCGACACCTTCGGCTATCCCACCACCGACGAAATGATCCACAGTCCCGACAACATCTCCTATTTCCACTTCACGCGAGGCGCGATCTACTGGCTGGCCAACTCCACGCCCGTAGCGGTCACCGGCGAAATCCACAAGAAGTTCGCCGCGCTCGGCTACGAAGCCGGCGCGCTCGGGCACCCGCTGTCCGGCGAGCAGAACCTCGGCGCCGACGGACGCCGCGTCCAGCGGTTCTCCGGCGGCGCCATCTACTACACCCCCGGCACCGGAGCCGTCGCCGTCCACGGCCAGGTATACGACGCGTACGCCCGCCTCGGCTACGAAACCGGGATCCTCGGCTACCCCGCCACCGACACCACCGCCACAACCGACGGGGCCGGCCGCTTCAGCAACTTCACCAGCTCCGGCGGAGCGATCTACTTCCACCCCACCACCGGCGCCCACGCCGTCTACGGCGACATCCGCGCCAAATGGACCGGGCTCGGCGCCGAGAAGTCGTTCCTGGGCTACCCCACCAGCGACGAGTTCGCCCTCCCGAACGGACGGCGCAACACCTTCCGCAACGGACGGATCGACTGGAGCAGCGAAGGCGGCGGCACCGTCGCCTACAGCACCACCACCGTCACCGCGAAAACCATCCAGCTCAAAGGCGTCCAATCAGGACGATGCCTCCAAGTCTCCGGCGTAGGCAGCGACGCCCGCGCCGACTCCCGCGCAACCGAACTCTGGGACTGCTCAACCACCGCACCCAAACAACTCTGGGACCTCAGCAGCCTCGGAGACAACAAATACACGCTCACGAACCGCAACTCCGGCAAATGCCTCAACCTCAGCCGCGGCGACATCGCCAACGGCACACCCATCACCCAGTTCTCCTGCCACAACGGCATCGAGCAGCAATGGGAATTCACCACCGCACCCAACGGATCCCTCGCACTGCGCAACGTCAAGACAGGCAAGGTCATCGACGCCTACAACAGCGGAACCGCCAACGGCACTCTCGTCAACCAATGGATGGACCTCGTCGGCCTCAACCAACGCTGGACCCTCACCGTCGTCCAATAGAGACACCAGACAGAGCGGTGGAGGCCATCGCCCACGAATCGGCGACGGCCTCCATCGCGACGACCTTGCCTCAACCAGGGGACAGTGCGCAAAACACGGTCAGAGCCTCGTCAGACTCCCGATTGCGGACACGGGTTCGGAAGTCCCCGGTTCGGCCCGGACCCGTCCGAGTCTCGCCAACGTCACGCGATAACCCTTGTCACCCGGTCTGCAACAACCGCCCCTCTCAACCAGACGCGAACAACAGGAGCGCCGACGCAAAGCCCTGCACCGCACGACATCAGCTAACGGACCAGACCTCGCCAACGAGCACGGCCAATGCCAGCGACCAACTACTTGACCCCAGCAGTCCACGCTTCTCGACACAAGTGAATGAAAACCAGCGACTCCAGGTAAAATCTCAGGTCAAGAAGTGGTCCCCGCGCGAGCGGGGGTGGTGGTCCCCCGGATCCGCATGCCACCGCCTGTCCGCCATCGTTCTCCCCGCGCGAGCGGGGGTGGTCCGGGTCGCCGTCCGTTCCACTCCCGGTTGCTGTGGTTCTCCCCGTGCCAGCGGGGGTGGTCCGGAGGGCTGGCCCAACCGCGACACCGGCAACGCGTTCTCCCCGCGCCAGCGGGGATGGTCCGCTAGCGGCGATCTCGCATTCGAACGGCCGCGGATTCTCCCTGCGCCAGCGAGGGGCGATCCCCGGGATGAGTCCGAGGTCAGGACCTCGTCGGCGTTCTCCCCAGCAGGCAGGGATCCGTCGAGGACCTCGGTGATCTCCGTCAGCCTGCAGTTCTCCCCGTGCAAGCAGGAGCGGTCCCAGCAAACCCGGTCAGCCGGGCAGGCTGAGGCCGTTCTCCCCCAGCGAGCGGGGGTGTCCGCATAAACCCGGCCAGCCCCCGGCAGCGCGGGTCTTCCCCGCGCGTGCGGGTGTCCCAACACGACGAACACGACGGCCGAACCTCGGGTCTTCACCGCGTTGCGAGGGTTCCGGCTCGGTCACGATGACGATGCCGCCCGACGCGTCTGCCCCGCGTGCGGGCGATACCATCGGCTGGACCACGCGGCAGAGCTCGTCATCGACGTGCTCCGAGCTCGAACTTGGGCTGACATCCTCGATCTCTTCGACCGACGACCGAACACCAATCTTCCTCGTCGCCCAGGCTCTGGACAACACGTCCGCACCGCGAGACAACGCGGGTGGCCATGAACGCGCAATGCGCATTCATGCAAATTTTCGTGGAGCAGATCTGGAGCAGGACCGTGGCTCCAACACCGCCGAACAACGTTGAACCGCGCTCAGACGCGGTCAACTGCGGCGTCCGTCCAGCAGTTTCTCGATAACCGCAGGTCAGGGACGTGCCCGGCCCACTCTGGCAGTGAGGGGGTCAGGGGTTCGAGTCCCCTTAGCTCCACCGTGACGAAACGCCGCCCACCGGATATAAAGGTCCAGGTAGGGCGGCTTTTTCGCCATACCTCATCATGAGTTTTGTGTCCCCTGACTCCAGCTACCTTCCAGTAGCTGGAGCAAGCCCTGACCCCATTTCACATCGGTGCACAACAGCGCTCCAGAACTTGTCCCCGGCCCGGGTGATCTGCTGAAGGTTCTTCAGCGTGCTGCGAGCCGTGTTCGCTGCGTTATTGCGCACAGGCAACCGAGATAGTCACAAGCCGACATTTCCTGCATCACCGACTTCGGCTCCGGTCATTCGTCACCGCCTACGGCAGCCACGACATCGCCGTCAGCGCGAGCAGCAGAAACCCCGGGTCCCGGGACAGGTCGTCGCATTCTGGTCGAGCCTGCGGCTGGTCGTCGAGGACCGCCTCCAAGTAGGTGTGGGCTCGGCTTCACCGGAAACTCCGACCTCCACCCGATGCCTGCCGCGGCCCCGCAACGCGTCGTCCTTCCGCCGAGTGGTCACCAGCAACTGCCCAGCCGCAACTGCCGGAGGCCACAGGCCCTGCAAGTCGGACGGGCGTTGCACGTCGTCAAGGACTACCGGCCATCTGCGGTCATTGGCGGCCAGCCACTGCAGCAACCGCGCCACGCCCTGTTCCGGTGCCGAGTCTTCCATTCCGGTCACATCGGCAACCAGCCGCGCGTACGCGGACACGATCGCATCACCGGAACTGGCGGCAACCCGCACCAGCAGGTCCACTTCGCCGGAAGCCCAGGCTCGCTTGGAGAACTCCGCGGCCAGCTGGGTTTTGCCCACGCCGCCGAGCCCGGTCAGCACGCACACGGCTGGCCTGTCAGACGTCGAGAGCCGCGCAGCGCCCCGATTCGGATGCCGGTCGATCGCCCGGGACTGCTGCCGCCGCTGAAATGAGACCGCCAGCGGCGGCACTCCGAACCGGTACGACCCCGACGAAGTCACGCACGCTGCGGGTTATCGGGCCGACATGCCAAGTAGCACTGCGGAACCTCCGGCCTGTGACCGATAGCCGGGATGCAGCCCCGGTTCAGGGCCTGCCTCACGGAGTTGCCGAAACGTGCCTGCCCAGGACTTCTTTCCGCAGCCCTGCCGCGAGAGATGCCTGACGTGTCGAATGTGGCCAAGAGCCTGGATCAAAAGTCGTACTCGACGGTAGCCGCGTCCCCTGCGGCCATCGCACGACTGCCAAACTTGTTCAGGAGCTTCGAGTCCACAACACTGAAGGCAAGCAAGTCCAGAACCCTTCACCTCATTTCGTCCGCAACGACTCAAGAGCAGTCGAGGTCATTAACAAGGCCGTCTACATCGAAATCCTCAAGGGATTTCTCACCCAATCCGTCTTCAGCAATTTTCATCGCAAGAAATCTACGAACTGCATCGCGATTCGGTTGAATGATCAGCACCTTGACCAATTCCTCAGCCCAATCGTCGTATTCAGTAGGAGCGAGTTCCCGATGATCACCGACTCCGTATATATCCCATCTCCACAAGTATTCTAGCGCCAAAGATCGAAGTTTTTTCCATTGTTCCATCCGCCCTGTCATCGCTTCTTCGGAATCCTTCTTCCCTTCGACCCCTTCGGGATAGCCGACACGACCTGACCCCATTCGTTCACTACCACGATGGCATGCTTACCGTGGTAGGCCGACGTTCTCTTTTTAACATTGGTGACAGCTTTTCTCGGGTGTTTGACAGCGTCGATCATTGCCCGATGATTCACCCCACCGTCGCCGCGGCTGCCCATCACACGTTCAAGCCCATGCCTTCTGTAGCCAGTGATAACTCCGCCGATGCGCACTTTACGTGCCTGTGCGACATGACTCGCTCCCCGGATCGAGCGAGTGATTTTCACTGCGGCCCGTATGTACCGGGACGCACCTCCGGTGATCGCACCGACAACGGACTGTGCGGCCGCCGCCCAGTTTCCCTGCGCGGCGTATCCGGCAGCGGCTACACCACTCGCGATGGCTCCGATAGGCCCGGGGATCCACGAAGCAGCCTCGGCAACACGTGTCACCACGTTGATAGCTGCGCTGAGCCAACCCCACATATTTCCGTCAAGGTCGACGGCGTTGATCGGGTCGCCTGCGACGTAGTCGTAGTCGTTGGCGGACCCGCCCTCTACGGGATCGACCGACAGGAACCGGCCGAGCAGGGGGCTGTACGGGCGGGCACCCATCTGCACCAGCGACAGTGCTCCGGCATGCTCGTAGGGTCGCTGATGCTGGCCGAGCCAGCCGTAGTCCATCGAGCCGGGCAAGTTGTCCGGCACGTTCTGGGTGTCCACCGCGCCTGACGAAGCCAGAGGCTGACCGTAGGGATCGTAGGAGCGCAGTTCGCCGACCTGGTGTCCGGCGGTGTCGGTGGAGAGGACGAGGTCGCCGCGGACGGAAGGGTGGTCGTAGCTGGGCGTGAAGGTTCCGTCGTTGCCGAGTTTGCTGGTGTAGAGCACCCCGCCGGGCAGCGTGAGCGACAGCGAGGTGAGGCGGTTGTCGGTGTTCAGGGTGAGGTCGGGGGTGTCGCCGTCGCCGGTGAAGCCATAGCGGGTGACGGTGTTGTTGTCGCAGTCGCGGGGGTCGCGGCGGACGATGCGGTTAGTGGCGTCTCGGGTGTAGGCGATGTCGGCGTTGAGCGCTGGGGTCGGGCCGGTGGTGCGGGCTCCGGTGTTGCGGTCGGAGCCGTCCCAGGTGAGCGTGGTGGTGCTGCCGTCGGCGGCTTTCCAGCTGGTGGTGTTGCCGTCGGCGTCGTAGGTGAATCCGGTCAGAGCGGTGGAGCCTTCGGTGGCGAGGAGCCGGTCGGCGGCGTCGTAGCAGTAGCGGGTTTCCGCGGTGCCCGAGGCGGTTTGGTCGAGCAGGCGCATCCGGTTGGTGTTGAGGCCGGCGTTGGCCTGGGTGCCGACCGGGCAGGTCGTGGACGCGGTAGCGGTGTAGTCGTAGGTGTAGTGGTGACCAGTGACGTAGGCCTCGATCAGGCGTCCCGCACCGTCGTACACGTAGTTGGGCGCGTTGGGCCGGGCATCGGTGCCGCCGAGGGACTCGTCGACGATCGTGCCCGCCGCGGTGCGTCTGACTTGGGAGACTACGTGCTTGTTGTCACTGGTTTTCCAGTCCAATGACAGCAGTCGGGCGGCGTTGTCTTTGCCTAACGCGCTGAGACCCGTACCGTTGGCGTAGGTGACTGAGGCAAGTTCGCCGGCGTTGTCGTACGCCACGCTGGCCAGCACGGTGCCGTCCAGCTTCTGAATTTGGAGGCGCCCGGCATCGTCGTAAGTCGAGGTCAGCGTGCGCGGTGCGTCGGCGTTGCTGGGCGGCGTGATGGTGCTCGACGTGGCCCTGCCGACCTGGTCGTAGCTGGTAGTGGTACGGACCCCGTTGGCATCGGTATAGGCAACGACACGGCCGAGCAAATCAGACCCGGTCGTTATCGTGCCCTGTTCGTCGGAAACCGCGCTGATGAGCGGGTCGCCGCCGACGGCGTAGTCGTGCTTGACGGTGCGTGCAGGTGAGGTCGCCGACGCGGGAACCCGTTCCTCGACGGGCCGGTCGCGGTTGTCGTAAGCGGTGCACGTCCACTCGCCGCCAGTTGCTTCGGCGACGACTCGGCCGGTGGCGTCGTAGACCTGTTCGTCCACGCGGGCCGGTCCAGCTGCGGGGGCGGCCGAGGTGACCAGTTTCGCCAGGCCGCCCTGATTCACGGGTGCACTGTCTGCGACGCAAGGGTTTGCGCGGGTTTCGGCGTCGCCGTAATAGGCGTAGGCGGTCTTGGCGCCAGTCGCCATGGTCTTGCCTGTCTTGCGCAGGTAACCGGTGCCAGGAGTTTCGTAGGAAACCGAGCCGTTGATCTTCAGCCCCGACGGGTTCCCCTGGCCGGAGGTGGCCAGGCCGTAGACGGGGTCGAGGCCGTTTTCGTCGAACCGGGTGGTGGCGGTCTTGTCCGGCACGCCATCCGACTCCGACGCTGTCGTGGAGGTCTTCAGACCGTAGCGCGGGCGCAACGCGCTGCCTGGAACGATTTCCTCGGCTTTGCCGGGGGCGATCCAGTTGAGGTCGAGCTTGGCGTAGCCGCCGTTGTCGTAGTAGTCGATGCGGATCTTCTTCGCCTGGCCCGCGGTGTCGCTGTGTACGGTCGCTTCGCGCCAAGCCGGGTTGCTGACCTGCCAGTAGTCCATGACCAGCTGGTCGTCGATCCACATGCGGATGCCGTCGTCGACGTTGGCCCGCAGCTTGTAATCGCCCGCGGCGGGAAACACGATATCGCCCGTCATGCGGAGGGAGAACGAATCCGCGCTCATCCCGGGAACGACGTCGTTGCTGTACTCCCACGGGCTCTTGATGCTGCCGTCGACCGGGCCGATCCCCGTGCGCTGCACCTTCGGCGCTCCCGACAGGGTCGAGTTGTCGTAGTAGGCGGCGGCCAGGCCGTTGATGCCTTCGTCGTAGCCGTTGTGACCGTGCGGCATCCCGCAGGTGCCATTGGGCTGCTGCCCGGCGAAGCACGAAGTCGGTGCCGGACCGTAAGAGTCGGTAGGCCGGTCTGCGTAGTCGTAGACCGTGGTCGACTTCCGCCCGGCGGCGTCAGTGGTCGACAGCGGCAGGTCTTTCGGATTCCACTCCTGCGCCGAGGTTTTGCCTGCCGCGTCTGTGACGGACAGGGTCCGGTCGGCGTCGTCGTAGGTAACCTTGCTCGCGAACCCAGTGGCCGGGCTCAATCCTGCGGTGTCGGTGTAGCTGGTGCGGTTGGCAGGGTCGTAGCGGTAGGTGGTCTTCGGCCGCGGCTGCCCTGGGCCGGGCGCGGATTCGGTGACGTTGGTGACCTGGGTTTTGCCGTTCTGGTCGGCATATCCGATGGTCGTGTAGTAGTCGATCAGGTTGCGGCTCGCGGGGTCGGCGGCGACCCAGTCCGCGGCGAGCGGGCTGCGGACGGCGGTGACGCGGCCGCCTTCGTCGTAGAGGTAGTCGTTGTTCTCCGCACCCGGGTCTTCGATCCGGGCGAGGCGGCCCTGGACGTACCAGAGTGCGGTGTCGGTGCCGTCCCAGTAGCTGACCCGGCACAGCATCTGCGACGGCGGCAGCGCGTCCGCACCGGCTGGAACCTTGATGCTGCCGTAGCAGTCGTCGCCGGCGCGGTTGTAGTGCAGCGTGTGCGCACGGCCGGAGACAGGGTCCTTGATCTGGGTCAGCCGTGCCGGGGTACCGGTGTAGATGTTCTGCAGCGCGGCGGGTTTGCGCGAGTCGACGGCCGAGGATTGAGTGTCGAGCTTGCCGTCTGCACGGAAGGTGAACACGTCCCCGCCGTCGTGCAGGGTGACGCGGCCGCCGGTGTCCAGCGCGAGGACGCCGTCTTCGCTCTCGGGCGCTGTGTAGCCGCCGGTGCTCTTCTTGGTCCAGGTGTGCTTGGCACCGGTGGCGTCGGTGAGCACGATGTTCTGGTCGGTGACTTTGGCTTCGGTATAGCTGGTGCCGTCGCCGTCCAAATCGGCCGACAGCGTCCAGCCCTGCGGTAGCGCGGGCAGGTCGTTGGTGAACAGCCAGTCCGCCGGGACGATCTGCGGCGCGACGGTGGTGTTGTCGGTGGTGCGGACGAACAGGCGCATCTTCGCCGCGCCGGTGGCTTCGGCGTTCTCGACCTTGATCGGCACCCGCTGGCCCGCGGTCAGGGTGACGTTGGTCGACTGGGTCCAGTTGACGTCGCTGGGGACGCCGACGTCGTAGACCTTCGCGCCGTTGATCCACACGACCGCGCCGTCGTCGTGCACCCCGGCGAACTGGTAGGTCCCGGCGACCGGGGCTTGGAAGAAGCCTTCCCAGCGGGTGACGAACCAGTCCGCGGGCAGCGCGGGCGGGAACGGCGAGTCGGTGCCCCAGTCGACGTTGACCTGCGGTTCCGTGCGCACTAGCACCGGTTGCTGGGCGTCGCTGATCAGGCCGTTGTGCGAGAGGTCGACGAAGTAGGAAGCCTTGAGGCCCTTGGTTTCCCGCTGCTGGGAGTTGAACGTGAAGCTCAGCCCGGCGTTGCCGCCGACGGTGGTGAACGTCGGGGTCTGCTGCGACAGCGACGCGTTGCCGTTGGCCAGGTTCACCGTCACCGGGCCGGCGTCGTCGGTCGGGGACGGGCCGTGGTCGCCGATTCGCTGGTCGGCTTTCAGGTGTCCGACCCAGGTCGGGGTGATCGTGGTGGAGCCGCTGAAGGTCATCGCCTGCCAGGTGTAGGCGACGCCGTCCTGCAGCACTCCGGGCGGGATCGTCCAGGTCGGAGTCGGCAAGCAGCCGGACTCGACGACCACGCCGGACTTCGCGTCCGAACCGGTCGCGACGCGGAAGCAGTACTTGACCGCGTCCCCGTCCGGGTCGGTGACCGGCTTGACCGACAGCGTCGGCGTCAGCGTGGTGACCACCGAGTTGTCCGCCGGAGCGACCAACGTCGTCGCGGGAGCGGGGCTGCCGGTGTCGACGGTGAGAGTGGCGTTGAGGTTCTTGTACGTCCAAACGCCCGGATTCTCCGCGCCGAGCATCATGAAGAACACCGAGCCGTCGCGGGCGTTGACGCGGTCGCGGATGAAGCTCGTGAGGCCTTCGCCGACGAAGCTGCCGACGTCGCCGACGAGCGCGCTGGTCATGTAGCCGCCGACGCCGTTGAAGTTGAATCCCGACGCGTGGTAGAGGTTCGCGTTCCAGGTCTTGAGCGAGCCGACCACGCTGGTGTTGCGGGTCAGGTCCATCCGCGCGCCGACGACGGTCTTGCCGAACAGCGGCGCGTAGTCCATGTGGAACACGCTGCGGTTATAGGTGTCGCCGTTGGCCTGGCTGTTGCCGATCCGCAGCCCGCACGCGTCGCAGTTCGTCCCGTCGGAACGGTAGGAGTGCGATTCGGTCACGCCGTAGGTGAACGTCGGGTCGATCGACACCGGGTAGACGCGCTTGGGATCCTTCAGCCAGTTCGCGTCGACCGAGACAGTCAGCCACCACTCGTTGCCGGTCTGCTCAAGGCCGTAGGCACCGCCGGTCATCGCGGGTGCGGTGTCGCCGTTGCCCGCCGAGTCCCAGGTTTCCACCGGCGGCAGCACGATCTTCGCCTTGCCGTCCTTGTCCAGCAGCGAGACCGAGCCGGCCTTGGCGTCGAGTTTCGGCGTCAGGCCGCCGGTGTTGAGCTTGAACCGCCAGCTCGACCGGCCGTCCGCGGGCGGGCGCTTGAGCTTGATGGTCTCCTTCACCGCGCCCGGCGTGACCTCGTACTCCAGGTCCGTGCCCGCGGCGACCTCGGGATAGGTCACCGAGTCGCCCTTCACCGCGGCCTGCGCGGGAGCGGCCTGATCCAGCGCGAGACTCGCCGTGTGCCCGGCCGACTCGACCTGCAGCACCGCCGGGTCGTTCGCCTTCCCGGCCAGCGACGGGCTCAGCGGATGCTGGTCCGCGTCGGACCGCTTCGTCGCCGGGTCGGCCTTCAGGGTCGTGTCGACCGGCTGCCAGGTGCCCTTGGCGTCCTGGAAGTTCTGCGGCTGGTTGGACTGCCGCACCGAACGGGTGCCGTCCGGGTTCTCGTACTCGGTCGCGAACATCGTCCGCGACACCGGCTTCGACTTCTGCGGGTCGAAATGCGTGCCAGCGCCGCCGTCCAGCCGCGACAGCCCGGAAAAGTCCGCGTTCGACGGTTTCGCAAGCTGGGGCGTGCTCGGCGGCGGCGAGGACAGGAACGGGACGTCGTGCGGATCGACCCTCGCCGGAGCTTCCGCCGGTCGCGCCGGAGCGGCGACTGCTTCCGTGGTGCCGGCCAGCAGCACCGCGATCAGCAGCACCAGCACGGCTCTGAGCACCTGGCTCTTTTCGGCAGCATGCGACAACCGGCGCACGACGAATGTCCCTCCCCGCGGCACAAGCTCCAGCTCGCGCCAACCCGAAAGCACGGCGCCGACAGCGCCGCACAACACCGGCCGGAAGCGCTCATACCCGCTGGCCGGGACACCCGGAAGATCTCGTTCCTCCGGTCTGCGAATCAGTCATCGCTTCATCCGTATCCTGTCGTTACATCCCGGGCAGAGAGCAACAACACTCTTGTCCAAACCTCCCTGGACGCGGTAGAAGCAGCAGGTCACGCCGCAAAACTCCGCCGCATACGGCGGACATCTCCGGCAAGCCGCCGACCGGGTGACAATCACTTCTCCAGGAGAGACCTTGACCGCGCTCGCTTCCCCCGCCGCCGCGCTGCCCGCTGTCCGAAGACTCCGCGCCGGGGTCGTCGCGCTGGCCGCGTTCGCCGCCGTCCCCGCCGCGCTGGCGTTGTGGACCGCCCTGCGCGCCCCCCGCGCGCACGTCCTGCTCGACTACTGGCACGTCCTGGCGAAAATCACCGACGACCGCGGGCACCTCGTGCTGGACCAAGTGTTCACCTACCACCTCGACCAGCCCTTCGTCATCCCCTCGCTGCTGTTCTACGCCGACGCCGCATGGTTCGGCGGCGACAACCGCGTCCTCACCGTCCTCACCGTCGCCCTCGTCGCCGGGATCCTCGCCTGCCTGTACTCGATGCTGCCGAGTTCTCTTTCCCCGCAACGGAAAGCAGCTCTGGCCGCCGGGATGTCGTGGCTGCTGTTCACCTCGCACCTGGCCGAGATCTGGCTGCAAGGCACCAACGGCATCAGCTGGATCCCCGCAGTCTTCTTCACCGTCCTCGCCGCCTCCCAAGCCCACCGCGGTCACCTGTGGACCGCCGCGGCAGCCGCGCTGCTCGCCAGCCTCAGCTTCGGCGCCGGACTCCCCGCGTTCTTCGTCGTCGCCGCGATCTTCCTGCTCCGCCACGAAAGCCGCGCCAAAACCATCGCCATGGCCGCCGCCGGAGCCATCGTCCTGGCAGGCTGGCTGCTCACCAAACCCAGCGGCGCCCAATCGCTGGCCACCACCGCGCTCGACCCCGACGGCCGCCTCTCCGTCGCCGCAGCCGCGCTCGGCAGCCTCTGGTCCGGCGACCACGCCGTCACCGCCGTCCTCGCCGGAGCCCTCACCGTCGCGCTCCTCACCGCCTGCACTGTGACTGTGAAACACGACCCGCGCGCCGCCGGGTGGATCGGCATCGCCGGATACTCCGCCGCTCTCGCCGTGCTCGTCGCCCTCGGCCGCACCAGCAGCCTCGCCCCCGGCGGGAACATTGGCCTGATCAGCCGCTACGCCATCGTCAGCACCCTCGCGCTCACCGCACTCCTGGTCCTGGCGACACTGGTCCGTCCACAGTGGTCTCTCACCGCCGTCGTCGTCGGGATCTGCGCGATCTCCCTGACCACCCACGCCATCGGCGGCGCCAAGGCCGGCCTCACCCGCCGCGGCTACGCCCCGCTCGCCCTCGCCCCCATCGCCCTGCGCACCGAAGCCACCAGCGTCCTCGACCAACTCCACATCCAACCCCACGTCATCCCCGCCGCGAAAGCCCTCGGCACCTACCCCTTCAACCCCCGCTTCACCCTCGGCTGCCACGGCCCCGAACTCGGCACCACCATCAACCCCGCCACCGCCACCGACCTCCCCGCCGCCCGCGGGGTCATCACCTCCCGGAAGCCCGTCGGCGGTGCGCTCATCACCGGATGGACCGACCTGCACCCCGACTGCGTCCTCGTCACCGACTCCGCCAGCATCGTCACCGGCGGAGGCATCACCGGCCTGCCCTCCCCCGCCCCCGGCATCCCCGACGGCAACGCCTGGCAAGCCGCCGCGCGCCCCGGTTCCGGACCGGTCACCGTCTACGCGGTACTCGGCGGCCGCTTCTACCGTCTGCACGAATCCGCCGCTCCCCAGTGACCGCCGCTGAGGCTCCTGGACCGCCGCAGACCGAGCCGACGAAGCGAAAGATGACCGCTTGTCGGTTTTCCCCGTGGCGCGGGTGATTTCCGGGTTCTCTCCGGTAACGCTTCCGGGATTCCGGCGATAGCGGTGTGAACGAAATACCGGGTGGAGGTTGCGGTGGGATGGATTCGTGGTGCGGTGAGCGCAGGTGCGGTCGCTGTCTTGCTCACCTGTGCACTGGCCGGGACACCAGCCGCGGCGTCCGGCAACTCGACGGCTCCGAGCCCCAGCACCGCGAGCGCACCGGCGCATCCGGGCTCTGACTACCTGGGGTCCACGATCGGCAGGGAGGCTGCCGCAACGCCGAAAGCAACCCCGCGCACTGCCATGGCCGCGGGCGTGACGACGCCGGGCATGGACGTGTCCCACTACCAGGGCACAGTGGACTGGGGCACGGCGGCGGCCAAGGGCGCGAAGTTCGCGTACATGAAAGCCACCGAGAGCACCACCTACACCGACCCGCAGTTCGCCGCCAACTACGCCGGCTCCGCGAACGCCGGGATCCTGCGCGGCGCCTACCACTTCGGCCTGCCTGACACCTCGACCGGCGCGGCGCAGGCGCAGTTCTTCCTCAGCCATGGCGGCGGCTGGGTCGCCGACGGCAAAACCCTCCCGCCCGTGCTGGACATCGAGTACAACCCCTACAGCACCGCGGACTGGGCAGGCTGGTGCTACCACATGACCCCAGCCCAGATCTCCGCCTGGATCACCGACTTCACCACCACCGTCCACGACCGCACCAACCGGTGGCCGGGCATCTACACCACCAACGGCTGGTGGAACCACTGCACCGGCAACAACCCGAGCTTCGCCCACGATCCACTGTGGATCGCCAGCACCATCACCATGCCCGCCAGCTGGACCGACTACACCTTCGCCCAGACCGCGACCTCCGGCACCTTCCCCGGCGACCAAGACGTCTTCAACGGCAGCCTCACCGACCTGCAGACGCTCGCCTCCGGCACCGAACCGGACAAGATCACCGAGCACTACAACGCCCTCGGCGGCCCCGCCTCCTACCTCGGCACGCCGACCGGCAACCGATACCCGGCCGCCGGCGGCTGGGCGCAGAACTACCAGTACGGCGTCATCGGCTACAACCCGCCGACCGGCGCCTACGCAGTCCACGGCGCGATCGCCCAGCACTACCAGGAACTCGGCGGCCCCACCGGATTCCTCGGCCTGCCCACCACCGACGAAACCCTCACCCCCGACAACAGCGGAAGCTACAACCACTTCACCAACACGGCCTCGATCTACTGGACCTCGACCACCGGCGCACGATCGCTCCACGGAGCCATCCGGGACAAATGGGCCGCACTGGGCTGGGAACGCGGACTGGGCTACCCCACCACCGACGAAACCGTCACACCCGACGGAACCGGCCGCTACAACCACTTCACCAACACGGCTTCGGTCTACTGGACCGCCGCCACCGGCGCACAGTCCATCCGCGGACCAATCCGGCAGAAATGGGCCGACCTCGGCTGGGAACGCGGGCTCGGCTACCCCGCCACCGACCAGTCCGCCACGCCCGACGGAGTCGGTCTCTACAACCACTTCAACGGCGCGCAAGGCGCCTCCATCTACTGGACCCCCGCCACCGGCGCACAATCCATCCACGGAGCCATCCGGCAGAAATGGGCCGACCTCGGCTGGGAGAAGGGCCGACTCGGCTACCCCACCAGCGACGAGTACGCCGTCACCGGCGGCCGCCGCAACAACTTCCAACACGGAACCATCACCTGGTACAGCGCCAACGGAACCACCCAAGTCGCCTACAACTGAAATCCGGTGCAGCACAGCAGCCACGCCTGCGAAGCCCATCCGTCAAGCCGTTTCCGCCTACCACAACCACGAACGACTGCACTCCACACTCGGCGACCACGCACCGCAGGAAAAGAAAACTCGCACCAACCTACAGTCCACGTGATTACCCACGCAGCATGAACCCTGCGACCGATCCCCGGGGAAACCTCACCTCAGATGTTCTGCCTACCAGTGTCAGGTGGGGTCGAGCTGCGAGTTTGATGCGAACGTAGTCGCTGCGTCTGCCGGACTATCAATCGGGCGACACCGCACGGCATTTGTTTTCGCAGAGAAAGGGAGTGTCGTCGAGTAGCGACCTGGACTCCGATATCGGTATGAGGAGGAATGCTCGACACGAGGCGTGGGTAGCGGATGATCGGCGCGCTAGTAGCGCGAACGACGTGCGAGGCGAGCCAGCCCGGTAGGGACCGTGACGCGGCCGGTGCCCTCGCGCCGGGAGTCGGGCTGGTCTGCGGACTGTGAGTGTGCCCTTTCACCCCGGCTTCGCAGTGGCCGCAATCGCACCGGCGGCGAAGGCCTTCACTCAAAATCGTCCGAGCCTTTGCCTTCCCGGTAGCAACGTTTCGGGATGGTGCACCGACCGCAGCAGCCGACCCCTGCCATTTCGTGAAATCCAGCCGCGACGGTCTTCCGGGAGGTCGCTACCGCGGCTCTGTCCGCCGCTTTCTGCGCCGGACGTGTGCCAGGACTGCCGCGCTCGTCACACTGGCGACGAGCGCGGCCACGAGGCCCCACGGGTAGACGTGCGGCGCATCGGCTGTGGAGTCTGCCGCCTGAACAATCAGTTCAGCGATGGGGCGAAACATCGATACTACGACGATGAACACCACGCACCCGATCCACCCGGGGGTACGCACCAGCTTGTACATCCACCCGCCCGGCAGAACGGGGTTCTTTCCGCTGCCCTCACGCATGGTCACGCTTCTCTCTCTTGCCACTAAGACCCGCTTGCTCGATTCATCTGTCAAAGAAGAACCCAAAGAATCCGCCGAGCCCTCCGCCTAGGGCACCGCCGAACCCGCCTCCGCTCGCACCGCCGGCGACGCATCCTAACGGACCACCGACAAGTCCAGCGATACATCCGCCGACTCCGCCTATGAATGCGCCGATCGCCGCACCGATTCCAGCATCTCGACCGACGTGGTCCCAGTTGACGGACCGGGGCGTGCATCCTGGACCGTACTGAGTCCACCCGTTGCAGCCGCCGCCCCCTGCGGCTCCACCGCCACCTCCGCGGAAATGGCTGCTGTGGCGCACGACGACGAAATGCGCGCGGGCTCGGCTCGCGTGCCGGTGGTAGCTCCGGTGAGACGCTGCTCGACGGTAGGTCCGGCGATGGGACCGGTGGTAGGTCCGGCGGTGGTAGCGCCGATGTGCCCTCGTGCCGTCGAGGTCGGTGGCGTTGACAGGGTCGCCGGAGGTGTAGTCGTAATCGTTGGCGCTGCCGCCTTCCACCGGATCCATTTGAAGGAATCGTCCGAGGAGCGGGCTGTAGACCCGGGCTCCCATCTGAACGAGGGCAAGAGCGCCAGCGTGTTCGTAGGAGCGTTCGTGTTGTCCCAGCCAGCCGTAGTCCATCTTTCCAGGCGAGTTGTCTGGGACGTTCTGCGGGTCGGCTGCGCCAGCGGGCGTGAGCGGCTCGCCGAACGGATCGTAGGTCCGCAAGTCGCCTTGCTGCACGCCTGCGTTGGTCGCGGTGAAGACAAGGTCTCCCCGAACTGACGGATAGTCCCAGGCAGGTGTGGCATTCTGCGTGGTCTGCAGTACTCCACCCGGCAGCGGGACAGTGACCGAGTTGAGCCGTTTGTTCCCGTCGTAGGTGACAGTTGAGGAGTCGCCGCTTCCGGTGTAGCCGTACAGGACGGTGCCGACGGTGTCGCCGGTGCGGGCGTCGCGGCGGGCGATGCGATCGGTAGCGTCTCGGGTGTAGGAGATGTCGGCATTCTTGGCTGGATCTGTGCCGCTGGTACTGGTGGCGAGAATGTTGCGGTCGGCGGTGTCGAAGCCGAGCCTGGTGGTGGTGTCGCCGCTGGTGTAAGAGGTCGTGTTGCCGTGGGAGTCGTAGTCGACAGCGGTGACTGCGGTCGCGCCTTGAACAGCGAGAAGGCGGTCGGCTGCGTCGTAGCAGTAGTTGGTGACGGCGGTGCCGCCGCTGGTTTGGTCCAGGAGCCGCATGCGGTTGGTGTTGAGCCCTGCGTTGGCTTGGGTTCCCGTCGGGCAGCTGCTGGCCGCGGCGGATGTGAAGTCGTAGGTGTAGTGGTGGCCGGTCACGTACGCCTCTGCGAGGCGGCCGGCCGCGTCGTAGGAGTAGTTGTTGCCGGCCGGGTTGGGGTCGGTGCCTCCGAGCGATTCGTCGATGATGGTGCCTGCCCGGGTGCGGCTGACGGTCGAGTTGATCTGGTGATGGTCGCTGGTGTTCCAGGCGAGGTTAGTCGTTTCGCCTGCGGCGTTTTTGCCGATCGCGCTCAGCGTGGTGCCGTTGGCGTAGGCGACGCTGGCGAGTTCGCCAGCGTTGTCGTAGCTGCTGGTCGCGAGCGTTTGGTTGTCCTTCTTCACGGTGAGCGGCCTGCTGGCGTCGTCGTAGGCGTAGCTGAAGGTCGTGGTGCCGTCGACTGCGTAGGCGAATGCGACTGTCTTGGTGACGGTTCTTCCTGCCTGGTCGTAGGCGGTGGTGGTTTTGGTGCCGTGGGTGTCGGTGTAGGCGACTACCCGGCCGAGAAGGTCGACGGTGGTCGTGATTGTGCCGGTGGTGTCGGTGACCGAGGTGGTCAAGGGATCGCCGTTGACGGCGTAGTTGGTGGTCACGGTGCGTGCCCCGGTCGAGGCGTTGTTCGGGTAGGTGACCTGGGTGACGCGGTCTCGTGCGTCATAGGTCGTGCATGTCCAGTCGCCTGAGGTTGCTTTGGCGACTATCCGGCCGGACGGGTCGTAAACCTGTTCGTCGGTGCGGGCGGTTCCTGTCGCGGGTGCGGTGGTAGTGGTCAGTTTCGGCAGGCCGCCTTGGTTGACGGCGGGGCTGCCGGTGGCGCACGGGTTGGCTCGGGTTTCAGTGTCTCCGTAGTAGGAGTAGTTGTTCTGGGCGCCGGTGGGCTTTGTTTTGCTGGTCCGTCGCAGGTATCCGGTGCCGACCGTTTCGTAGCCGTTGTGGCTGGTCAGGTTCAGGCCGGCCGGATCTGCGGATTGACCGGTCGCGAGTCCGTATGTCGTGTCGAGGCCTGGGCCGCCGAAGCTGGTGGCGGTGGCCTTGTCTGGAACCCCGTTCGATTCGCTGTCGAGGGTCGACGTGGCCAGGCCATAACGGGGGCGCAGCTGGGTCCCGGGTACGACTTGTTGGGTGCCGCCAGGCGGGATCCAGTCGAGTTCGAGCTGGGCTGCGAGCGTCGCTTCGTAGTATTCGAGACGGATGCGGTGGATTTCTCCGGGCGCGTTCGAGTGAACTGTGGCGGAGGTCCAGGTGGCGGCTTGGACGTGCCAATCGTCGATGACGAGCTGATCGTCGATCCAAAGCCGCACCCCGTCGTCGGTGAGCGTCTTCAGGACGTAGTCGCCGGCTGCGGGGAACATGATCTCGCCGGTGGCGCGCAGCGAGAAGTGGTCTGAGGGAATCCCTGCTGTGGGTGCGGCGTCGTTCCATGAGTGGTTGATCGAGCCGTCGGCATTGCCGGTGCCGGTGGTGTAGGAAGCGGGGGCGCCGGTCAGGGTTTCGTTGCTCCACCATTGGGTGGCCAGTCCGGTCAGGTTCTGGTCGTAGGTGGTGTGGCTGTGCGGCAGTGTGTTCGCGCAGGCCGAGGTGGGCTGTTGCCCGGTGAAGCAGGATGTCGGCGCGGGCCCGTACCCGTCGACTTTTCGGTCGGCGTAGTCGTAGACGGTCGTGGACTCTCGTCCTGCCGTATCCGTCGACGTCAGCAGCTGGTCTTTGACGCTCCAGGTTTGAGAGGAGACTTTGCCGGTGGCGTCCGTCGTGGAGAGCAGTCGGTCGGCATCGTCGTAGGTCACCTTCGAGAAGTACCCGGTCGCCGGATTCAATCCCGCGACGTCGACGAAAGTCTGCCGGTTGGGCGGGTCATAGCGGTAGGCGCGTGCTGGCTTGGCCGCACCTGGCGCAGGTGCCGGGGCGGTCACACCGGTGGCCTGGACGCGCCCGTTCTGTCCTGCATACGAAGCTGTCGTGTAGGCGTCGATCGTGTTGCGGTTGGAGGGATCTGCGGCGATCCAGTCCATGGCCTGCGGGCTGAGCACTCCCGTGACTCGCCCACCGCTGTCGTAAAGATAGGCGGTGACGGCAGAGCCGGGTTCCTCGACTTCCGACAGCCGTCCCTGCCCGTACCACAAGCGGGTCTCGGTGCCGTCCCAGTACGTGATGCGGCAGAGCATCTGAGAGGGGGCCACGGGGTCCGCTCCGGGAGGAGGTTGCGTGCCGCCGTAGCAGTCGTCCCCGGCCCGGTTGTAATGCAGGACGTGGGAACGCCCCGACACCGGATCTTTGATCTGAGAGAGGCGCAGCGGAGAACCGCTGTAAACGTTTTGCAACGCCGCGGGTTTGCGCGAATCGACCGTAGCGGACTGAGTGGCCAAGCTGCCGTCGGCGTTGAAGACAAACACGTCAGCGCCGTCCGTCAATGTGACCCGGCCGGTCGTGTCCAGCCCGAGAACGCCGTCCTCGCCTGGTGGGGGCGTGTAGCCGCCAGCGGACTTCTTCACCCAGGTGTGCTTGGCTCCGGTCGCATCGGTCAGCACCACCGCTTGATCGATGACTTGTGCCTTCGCGTAACTGCCGCCTGAGCCGTCCAGATCCGCGGACAGCGTCCAGCCCTGAGGCAGCGCCGGAACGTCGCTCGTGTACAGCCACGATGAGGGCACGATTTGGCTCGGCACCGTGCTGCCGTCGGACGTCCGCACGAACAGCTTCATGTGCGCCTGTGAGGTTTTCTCGTAGAGTTCGACCTTGATCGGCACCCGTTGCCCGGCAGTCAGCGCGACGCCGGCCGACTGCGTCCAGTTGACGTCGCTGAGTGAATCGGCGGTGTAGACTTGGTTCCCGTTGATCCAGATGGTGGCACCGTCGTCGTGCATGCCGGCGAACTGGTAGGTGCCGTTGGCCGGTGCCTGGAAATAGCCTTCCCACCGCACTACGAACCAGTCAGTTCCCAATGCGGGTGGGAACGGCGATGCGGTGCCCCAGTCGACGTTCACCTGAGGCTCGGTGCGCACCAGTACCGGCTGCTGTGCGGGATTGATCAGTCCGTTGTGCGACAGGTCGTCGAAGTACGATGCCCGCAAGCCGGTCGGGTCTTGTTGCTGGGAGTTGTAGGTCAGCGTCACCCCGGCGTTGCCGCCGACCGTGGTGAACGACGGCGATGCGTGCGCAGTCGTGAGATTTCCGTTCGCGAGGTTGACCGACACCGGGCCGAGCGCGTCCTCGGGAGACGGGCCGTGATCGCCGATCCTCAGATCGACCTTGAAGTGCCCGATCCACGACGGAGCAGTTGTCGTGATGCCGGAATAGGCGGAAGCTTGCCAGGTGTAGGTGACGCCGTCCTGCAGCACGCCTGCCGGTACTGTCCACTGCGGCGATTTCAGGCACCCGGAATCCACGACAACCCCGGACTTGGCGTCCGCCCCGGTGGCGACCTTGAAGCAGTAGCTCACCGCATCGCCGTCCGAGTCCGAGGACGGCCCGACTTGCAGCGTCGGGGTCAACGTCGTGATGACACTGTTGTCCGTCGGCGCGACGAGCGGAGCGGCGGACGGCGCGGTCCCGGTGTCGACGGTCAGTGTCGCGCCGAGGTGTTTGTAAGTCCACGTGCCAGGATTTTCCGCACCGACCAGCATAAAGAAACCCGAGCCGTCGCGGGCAGCGACGCGCTGTTGCAGAAATCCGGTCAGTCCGCCGCCTTGCATGCTTCCGACATCGCCTACGAGTCCGCTGGCCATGTAGCCGCCGACCCCGCCGAAGTTGAACCCCGAGGCTTGGTACAGGTCGGTGTTCCATGTTTTCACCGAGCCGGTCAGGTCGGTGTTGCGGTTGAGGTCGAGGCGGGCGTTGACGACGTTCTTGCCGAACAACGAGCTGTAGTTGACGTTGAAAGCGCTTCGCCAGTATGTGTCCGCATTGTTGTCTCGGCTGTTGCCTACCCGCAGTCCGCAGTAGTCGCAGGCATAACCGTCGGATTTGTAGGCGTGTTCCTCTACTTCGCCGAACGTCACCGTCGGGTCGACTCGGACTGGGAATACCCGCTTGGCGTCATGCAGCCACGCCGGGTCCACGCTGACGGTGAGAGCCCAGCCGTTGCCGTCCTGAGCCACACCGTAGGTTCCGCCGGTCGATGCCGGTCCGGTCGTGCTGTTGCCTGCGGAGTCCCACGCTTCGACAGGGGGCAGGTACATGCGTACCGCACCGGCCGCGTCCTTCAGCACGACGGCGCCGGACTTGTCGGCGACGGGAGTGAGACCCTTGGTGCTCAATCGAAACTTCCAAAACGATGCGCCACTGGGCCTGTTCAGGAGAATCGTCTCCTTCACTGAGCCCGCTGTCACCTCGTAGGCCAGGTCGGTGTCGGGGGCCACCGCGGCGAAAGACGCGCGATTGCGGTCTGCCTTTTCGGCGCTCGCCGCGGCTCCGACCATTCCCAAAGATGCAGTCGTATCGCCGGCAGACACAGACAGGAGAGCGGGATCGCCCGCGTTGGCCGCGAAGGACGGGTGCAGCGGGTGCGCCTTCGCCTGCGTGCGGCCAGAGCCGGGAGCCTGCCCGAGGTTCGTGTCGACCGGGAGCCACTTACCCTCGGCGTCCTGCACATTCAGCGGATCCGACGACTGCCGGAGAGTTTGCGTCCCGTCCGGGTTCGCGTACGTATCGGTGAACATCGAGCGCGAGACGAGCCGCGAACGCTGTGGATCGAAGTGTGCCCGCGTACCGCCCGCTGCCGAGGCGAACGGCGCGAAGTCGCCGTCCGGCTTGGCCGGGGCCACGGACTGGGGGACTGGCGATGAACTGGGCAGCAACGGGACCTGACGAGGATCCACCGGATGCGCCCGTTGCGCTGCCGCAGCTTGAGTCGGTGAAGCAAGCGTTTCCAGCGTTGCCACCCCAAGCAGCACTACCAGCATCACGATGCCAGTCCGCAGTAACTGTCTCAGCCGAATGCGCATGCGCCCGCGGCGCAACCGAACGTCCATCGCGAACTTGCCCTCCCCAAACAGCCCACCCGGCCGCACTCAATTATCTTCCAAAGGCTTCACGAAAGTCCTGCTATTGCCAATACGCCATTAGCCTCAATCCGCGCCGTCCGTTAATTCCCAACCGCTTCGATTGTCTCAACAACGGCAAATAGCACCAATGAAGTACATATGATAATTTTGGGCGTTTTGCCTTTTTGGCATCTGTGTCGCTCGCGGATGCAGCGGGTGCGCGGACAGAGCCTTCCGGAGCCCGAGTTGCAGGTCAGCCAGCTCCAGACGGTCCAGTCAGCAAGTGGCCGCCAGCCAAGCAGGAGCAGAGTTTGAGAACCCGGAGGAGCGAGCCGGGCGACATCACACTTTGTGTCGTGCTGGCGCAGCCAATACCACCCAGCGTTCAGCGCCCATCGCAGATGGTGCCCGCGCAGAAGGACTGCCAGCCTCGTCGAGTCCCCCTGAACGTGGATGATCCAGGGCATCGAAACTGCCTGCCGGAGCTCAGACCGGATATCCAGCCACCCATCTACTGCATTCATCCGTGTTCTACGGGAAGCTTCCGGGACTCATCGGCAGGTGTACAAAAGTACGGCGGGGCGAGCCACGGAACAGCCTGATTCTTGTTCCGGGAATGGAGAATCCTAGGCAGCCGCAGCTCGCCATGTGCAGTCGTCGGACGGCGTCGTGCTCCCGGCGACGGCCTTTTCCCATCGGACCTGGAGGGCTTCGAGGAGTCGGCATTCGACGGCCGCAGCGACGTGGGAGTAGGTCTCTTGGACTTTGTCCTCTAGGACGTGGCCGAGGCGCAGCGCTTGCGCGATTTCGGGGATGCCGTCGTCGATGAGCCAGGTCTTGTGGCTGTGGCGCAGCCCGTGGAACTTCAAAGCCGTCTTGATCGCCCGCAGCCGCATCTTGGGGTTGGCGACGCGGGCGTTGCCGTCGGCGGCGGGCCGGAACGCGCGGCGGGCGAAGTTGCTGCGCCGGTGCAGTTCTCCCTGCGGCGTGACGAACACATGCGGGTGCTCGTGGGTGGTCAGGAACCACCGCAGCAGCGCGACGAGGAACGGCGGGAGCGTGACCTCGCGCACGGACGCGTCGGTCTTGGGCGGGCCCAGGTACATCGGGCCGGAGCCGGGTTCGTGGAGCGCGCCGAAGTCGGGATCGACGATGATTTTCCCGGTCGTGTCGCCGAGAATGAGATTGTGGCGTTGCAGCCCGACGAGTTCTCCCCAGCGCATGCCGGTCCACGCGGCGGTGACGACCAGGACCGCTCCGGCGATCCCGTAGAGGAGCGCGATCTGGTCGGCGATCGCGAGCACGTCCGCGGGTTCGGCCCAGACCTGCTGCCGCCGGGGTTCGGTACGGCGTCGTCGCCCGCGCCGCCGTGCGCGAATGGGGTTGGCGTCGATCAGGGTCTCGTCGACGGCGTCGGACAGCAGCAGGGAGAAGCACTTCATGATGCTGGTGACCGTGCTGCGGGCCAAGCCTTTGATGCGCAACGTTTTCTCCCATGCCCGTGCTTTGGAATTCGTGATCTCGTCCAGCGGGGTGGCACCCCACCGGGGAAGGATGTGGACGCGCAGGAAGCTGCGGTAGTTCTCCTCGGTGCGCTGGTCGACGTCGAGGGAGTCGATCCAGGTCGGCATCGCCCACTCGCCGAGCAGCGTCTGCCCGCTCGTCGGGTCGGTCCACGTGCCGCGGCGGCGGTCGGTGTCCATGTCGGAGATGTAGTTCTTCGCCGCGGTCTCGTCGGGGAAGCCGGGGATGGACCGGACTCCGTCCCCGTCGCGGTAACGGACCCGGAAACTCCCGTCTCCGGTCTGCTCGTACCAGGCCATCGTGAACTCTTTCGCAGTAGTGTGGGGGTAACGACGATCCGCAGAATCTGCGGATGCTCATCAACGCTCCGTTGTGGACAGAGAGCCAGCATCTGCGCGCAGAAACCTCGTGCAGGAAAGAGAAACTTCACAACCTGTCGAGTCCGGGCGCCGTCGGCGTCACCGACGGGCTTTCCGGTGCGTCACCGGAGCGGTGGCGTGCTGAACCACGATCGCGTGGAGGTCTGCTTCCGAGAACCGCAGGTGCTTCCCCAGGAAAGTGCACGGGATCTTGCGTTCCCCGGCTTCGCGACGCAGCCACGACTCGGGGACGGTCAACCTCCGCGCCGATTGCTTCGGCGTGTACACCAACTGGTCCGGCCAGACCTCCTCATCCCGAGCGTCGCCCGCTGCCTCGCCCTCTCGCCAGAGCATCCCCCGCTCGTCGCCAGACCGAACCGAGCAACAAGCACCGGCGGTCTCCGGAGACGGGGGACGCGGACACCGCCGCGACGAGTCCGCAACAGGCACGTCCGTCCGACGGCCGGGACCGCTGTCCGGGGACTGCGCGCGCTGAATCATGAGTAGCCCTCCTCCGCAGGAGCCGCCGGCGGGTGCCCGGCGGTAGATCCGGTCACCGGCTAACTCCGGGGGAAAGGGCGTTTGGAGACACTCGCTTCCGAAAAAGTTCCGAACATTCCGGGCTTCAGGGCAAGCACCGCGACCGCGGTGGGCGAAGCCCGAGGAAGACCTCTCCGCCGTCGCGGCCCTGCTCAGGTGTTTGCCTGCCTTCCACGGCCCGGGCAGAATGAACAGATGCGCGAGCTGATCTACGTCTCGCAGGCGAAGCTTCGGCAGCTGGCCCCCGGTTTCCGAAGCAGTCCCTCTTGCGAGACGTGGAGGCGGAGGTGAACACGCCGTTCGCGGGAATCAAAATCGGCAAGTCCGCTCGCGAGACCGAGCCGGGAGTCCGCGCCGGACAGTGGGTGCAGTTCGAGGCTCCGATGAGCTTCGGGACCGCGCTCGGCGCGGTGGTCTTCCTCGACACTGATCAACCGGACGACTCGTACCCGAGCGGCGGCGGGCTGCGCCTGCTCCTGCACGGCTCGATCCGGCACCTCGTCGGGCACGTCGCGCCAGCCGCAGTGCCACAGGAAGTGGTGAGCGAGCCTTACTCCTGGTGGCCGGGTCTCGTCCGTTCAACGCTCAGACGAGCAGATGACAAAGACAGCGAACTCCAGGACCCTGGCAAAATGTTCGTCACAAAGGTCGCGCGGTTCCTGAACGAGCTGACCGACGAGCTGCAGCCTCACTACACCGCCGGCTGGGTAGCGGGGTACGCACGGGTGACTGCCGTGATCCCCACCGACACGACCACGCTGATGGCCGCGACGCCGCTCTACGTGGAGCACATTTCTCCACCGGCCTGACCGCTCGACCCAACGAAGCATGCACGAGAACTCGATATCTGCGGACTTTTAATCCGTAGGTTCTGGGTTCGAGCCCCAGGCGGCCCACCAAAATCCCAGGTCAGCGGCTATCCGGGCGAGACCGAGCAAGATCAGCTCCCCGGTTTATCCCCGGTTTACGGCCTCGACCGGTTATCCGGCGAGGGATGCCCGCCCACCAGCACCGCATCCCTCGCTGCAGCTACAGCCCGTCACCCTCAGTAATTACTACGTGACCGCCACGGGATTCGCGGCCAAGACCGGCGATGTTGCATTCGCAACCTCGTGCGGCCGCAGTCCGTGCGACTACGCCTTGAACTTACTGATCATGTCGACCAACTTGTCAGCTGGCACCGTGAAGTTGAATCCGTTATCAGAAGCCTTCTCAGCATCCCTCTTGCTTGCAGGCTCCCACGCTCGCCCGAATGTCCTGTCCACGAAGTCCAACTTCGCCTTCTCAACCTTGTCTTCATCCCCCACATCAGACAAGAAAGTTCCAATCGTGCCGAGTTCCAGCTGAACTCTCTTATTCGTACCAGCACGCGACAAAGCATTAGACCCGAACTGAAATGCGACCCCAGCGGCCACCGCAGCGGTCACGGTTAACCCTAACTTAAGTGCTACATATTGCCACGTCGGCGAGAAATTTGAAGAGATAGCAGCGATTGTATTTACCAAATATACAGCCAGCCACAGAAGCGCACCGAAGCCAGCAACGTAGGCGACTACACCCGATACCCACTCACGCGTCGAATAAGACCCGTAGTCTTTCGCCAAAATTGCAGCAGCAGCCTTGCTTGACGTCTTCTCAACAGATGCATGGAGCTGCCTTATATTAAGCAATAGAACTTCAGCATCCGCTTTATTGCTAGAAAGAATGTTCATATACGGCTCAGTTTTCTCGCCAAGCGATTCAGCTTGCTGCTCCAGCCACGATTCAATCGACTATTGGTGTCTCTGCTGCGATGCGAGGAATGTCTCATTGTTGCTTACAAGCGCCGCATTTAACCTGCCCTCGTCCCCTGCGATCCGATCCTCTAGTTGCGCGGTCAAGCTCTTCAGTCCTTCGAGCTTGCCAACTAGATCAGCCCGCGTACTTTCCAGCTCAGAATTGACTGTGCGAATCTGACCAGCTCGTTCTTCCAACTGTCGCTCAAGCTCGGCTATCGCCGAAGCGGCTGACTCGCGATATTCCCTGAAAGCTTGATGCGCCAGCGTGGCGGCTCCACCCCTGACAATCGAGACCGGCCAGGAAGCAAGTGCGTTTAAAGCGTTGTCAACATGCGTTGCTGCATTATCCAGGTGCCCCGGATTTCTAGAACTTGAGAAATTCCTCAACTCCATCATCATCTGAGACGTGTAGCTCTGAAGGTTGGACATTGCCGCAATTGAATACGGTGCAGGATCCGAGACACCCTGGTGAGCTAATGCGGCAGTCGTCAGGTATCGAATTTGATCAACTACCGGATGCGTCCCTGCCTGCTGGAGCACCGCATCGTCCCGCTCAATAACGTCACGAACCTCACCAAGGACTGCCCACACAGCATGGTTATCGAATTGTTGTTGAGTTGCCACTCATCCTCCTTGGCTAGCTGGCGGAGAGTGGTTAAGTCCGTGCATCGACCGATGCGTTCGTTGAACTTGCCGCCTCGTCGCTCCCAGTTCAGTACTACTGCTTCTAGGTCGCTCGTGCGCCCGAATCAGTTACATCGGGGTACACGTAGCTTTTCCAGCAGATTCCATGCCTAGGCATCGTGCACTTCGTTATCCAGCAGCCCTTCCAGTGCCAACGCCGTGACCGGGTCGACGGCCTTCCGCTCCAGGTAGTTGTCCTGCGTCATCGACACCCGGGAGTGGCCGAGATGGTCCGCGATCAGCCTGGTCGGGATGCCCGCGTCGTCCAGCGCGGTCGCCGTCGTCTTCCGGAAGTTGTGCGACGTCAGCCAGATGAACTCATCGCCACCGCGGATCTCCCGGATGACCCGCAGGACGTTGTTCGGGTCCCGCAGTCCGCCGACCGTGCTGGCGAACACCGGGCTTGCCAGCGGCCGACCGTCCTTCCGCGCCTCAGCCCACCGCCGCTTCAACAGCGCCAACGCCCAGGACGGCAGCGGAAGCGCACGCAGGCTGGACTCCGTCTTCGGCCGAGGCTTCCGGAGAAGCCCTTCGCCCTTGACCCGGACGACCGTGTGCGTGACGTCGACCGTTCCAGCTACGAAGTCGATGTCTTCCCAGTAGGTGGCCAGCGCCTCACCGACCCGGACGCCCGCCGCCATCATGAAGCGCGACAGGTCCGGCAGGTCCCAGCGCCGTGCCTTCTCGTTGGCCTCGACCCGGGCCAGCCACTTCGTGCGCTCTTCCGCGTCCAGGGCGCGCGGCTTCTTCTTGCTCTTCGGGATGCGCCGGGTGTCCCGCGTCGGATTGCTGTCGACCGCGTCGTATCGGGCAGCGAGGCCGAGCATCCCCGACAGCGCAGTCCTCGCGGTCTTCGCCGTCGAAGGCCCGACCGTCGTCTGGAGGGTGCCGAGGAACCGATCCAGGCGCATCACCGTCGCCTCGCGCACCCGCAACTCCCCCACACCCGGCGTCACGTGACGCGTCAGGATGGACTCGTACGTGGTGGCCGTCGTCGGCGACTTGGTGCCCTCTCTGACGTCCTTGCGGATCTGTTCCATCCACACGTCAGCGAGATCCTTCAACTTGGTCTCCCGGGTGATCTCGCCCGTGGTCGACCCGGTCCAGTCGCGGAATGTGTCCCGAAGCCGTTGCGCTGCTTTGCCTTTCGTCTTCCCCGACCGCTCGACCTCGCGCGTCTTGCCGTCGAAGTCACGGAACAGAGCACGAGCGCGATAGCCGGTCGGAATTGCCGAATAACGGATCTCGCCGTACGTCCCGATCTCCAGCTGCGGGCGAGGCATCACGCCACCTCGTCCGACAGCTGGTCGACCCACGAACTGACGTCCTCCGGCCGGTAACGGATGTACTTGCCGACCCTCCGACCGGCAGGGCCGTAACCCTTGGTGCGCCACTGGTACAGCGTCGAGACCGGGACGCCGAGGAACTCCGAGACATCCTCAACCGTCCACAAGCGACTGAATCCCACGTAGTTGTCCATCAGTTTCCCCCTTCCCGATCAAGCCGCGAGCTGAGTTGCCGAAGTTTCCGGCGGGCTGGCGGCGAGTAGCGCTCGGTCGTATTCGGCCTTCCAGGCGATGCGTTCGGCGATCGCGTGCATCACCAGGTGCGGTCTCGGCGGCACGTGCGGGTCTGCGGCGTCGACCTTGCGCCAGACGAGCCGCGCCGGATCGGGTTGCGATTTCTCGATCCCGACAGCGGCCAACGCGTCCAGGACGAACGCCTTACGGTCGGCCTTGTGGTCCACCAGCGTCTTGCCCGACCACTTCCGCGACACCAGCACCCGACGACCGGGCAGGCCGAGGGTGGTCCGCCGATGTGCCCGGCCTTTGCAGTGGCCCGGGGTGGTCTTTCCGTTGGCTCCCTTGGGCTGAATCCCGTAGAGCAGCCACACCGCGCACCGGGGCGAACAAGGTGTGATGGCCAGTTCGGCGTGGAGCCGGTCGTGGTGGTCGGCCAGCGCCGGGGTGTCGGCCTCGACCACTTCGCCGGTGGACTTGGTCAGGTACTTGGTCAGGTAGCCGATGTGGCGGCCGGCGTCTTCGGTGCCGCCGAGGATTCCCTTGGAGTGGACCTGGCGGCCGAAGGTCACCACGTGCGCGGGTTCCTCGACCTGGTCCAACGCGTCGTCCCAGGTGAGCAGCGGTTGGCGGGTGTCGGGGTCGACAAATCCCCGCTCCGGCCCGTCCCAGCTCGGGAGCCGGTCGGTGTAGACGATCTGGTCGTGATTGGGCCACCAGACCTGGTGGTAGGTGGCTTCGGTGACCTGCCGGATGACCTCGTGCGGAATCGTTCCCCGGATGGCTGTGTGCAGGTGCGGGGCGGTCCGCTTCTGCGGCTCGACCGTGGCGAAGTACTGCACGTCCCACCCGACGACCCGGCGCAGGTTCTGCCACCACCGGTCCACCAGCGCGGAGAAGTGCACCGCGTCCCGCGCCGCCCGCCGGTAGTCGTAGGCAGCGGGGTTGACCGGGGAGCCGTCACCGCGGACCGGGCCGTAGGTGTCGCAGGTCAGCGTGACGAACATCGACGGCCGGAACCGCCCCGCATACTCCCTGCCCACGGTGGTCTTGGCGACCTTCCGCCGAGGGAGGTTCGGCGCGTCCTGCCGCCGCCTGGTCGACCGCTTCACCGGCTTCTTCGTCGGCGGGTCGACCGACGGGAGACGGCCCCGGACGCCGAGTTGCCGAAGTTCTTCGTCCACGCCACGGATCTCGTCCCGCAACTCTTCCGCTTCGGCTGGATCGGTGTCGGCGACCTCGCGGTAGGAAGCGACGAGATCAGCCCGGTAGGCCAACAGTTCCGTCTGGTCCTCGGTCGGCTCGGCGGGCGTGAGGTCGGGTTCTTCGGTCATGTGCCAGCCTTCGCGGCACTGGACTTGCCGCAGCGCCTTGGCTTTCCGCGCGCACGGCAGGCACACCGATTCCACTGTGGACCCGCACGGCACCGGCACGTATCGAATCGCGCCGGTGTCCTGGTCGCCGACTTCCATCGTGAACGGCCGCACGCACACGCCATGTTTCTCCGCCGTCGCTTTGATGACGTCGTCGGCCAGCGGCGCGCGCATCCGTTCGGCTCGTGTCTCGCCCATCAGGCCGCCGCCTCCCCTCGCGACGCCCATCCGCGCAGCATCTGCACCGGCATCGGCTGCTTGTCTCCGGCCGGGAGATCCGGGAACACGCTCGGGGCGAACACCACCGCTCCGTAGACGCGCACCGGGATTCCGCACGGCGTCCGGCCGACGATCCCGATGTGCACCCAGCCGCCCGCAGCGATCCGCCACAACGTCGCGGTGACGTCATCGAGGGTGTTCGCCCACGTCAGCAGCGCCCGCGCGACCTCGGCCAGGCCGTCGACGTCCAGCTGCACCGTAATCGGCCTCGACCACGCGGAGACGTCCAGTGAGGCGACCGGCGGAAGCTCATGCAGGTCGAGGCGGTCTCGGATGGTGTCGAGGAAGATCATGAGCCGGTTCACGCCGCCCTCCTTTCCTCGGCCTGCGCGGGGTCGAGGTGGTGGGTGCCGCCGTTGGTGACGTACTGCTCCAGCGCCTTCACGGTGTCGTCGGAGACCCAGCCCGCACGGACCCGCAGGGGTTCGCGGATGCCTTCGCCCCACACGTAGCCCGTGCCGGGCATGGTCTCGGGAATCCGGTTGGCCCACGCCCCTCGCTCGTACGCGCCGTCGCCGAGCACCATCCCGACATGCGTCTTGGAGGTGACGCGCAGGCACACGCGGCGGGTGAACAGCTCCCGCACCGGCACCGTGTCCTTGGTCGGCTCCTGCACGTAGCCGCGGACCGACACCCCCAACGCCCGCCCCTGCGTGTTGAGCACCGCGACGTGTTCCACGATCGCCTCACGGGACTTGCGGTCGGTGTAGCGGGTCAACGCGCCGATCTCGTCGAACTCCAGCAACTCCAACGGAAACTCTTGCGACAACGGCACATCCCGGGTGTTCCCCGCGAACTCCCGCTTGCGGCGTTCCAGCTCGTCCCGCAGGCCTTCCAAGAGTTCGAGGGTGTCCTTGCCGGACACGGCGTAGCGGGCGAAGATCCCGCGCCCGTAGGCCAGTTCCATCCCCTTCGGGTCCACCCCCGACACCCGCACCAGCCCGGAACGGATCGCCGACGCGGCCGACACCAGCGGACACCACATCACCGAGTTCTTCCCCGCACCGCTGGCACCCGCGACGAGGATGTGCGCGCCTGCCCCGGTCAACGGGAGCCGCCACGGCGTCCCGTACTCCGTCGTCCCCGCATACACCGCGCGCAGGTTCACCCCGGCCGGTTCCAGCCCAGGCAGCGGCCGGCATTGCACCGGGGTGGCGAGCAGGTCACGGCGCATGAAGTCCAGCGACACCACATCCGGCGCGATCTCGCGCACCTGCACCCGCGACACCTTCCGCGCCGTCGCCAACGCCCGCGCCGCCTCGTCGAAATCCTCCGGCTTCTGCTCCGGCACCAGCCGCACCCGGACCTCGTCCCACGAGGCCCCCGACCGCACCCGCACCAGCGCGGGCACCGCGACACCGGACGTCTGCCGCGCCTTGGTGATGGTTTGCCGTTTCCGCCGCCGCGACACCAGGTTGACCGTCACGTCCACCGGAATGGCTTCGTCGCGGACGGTCAGGCCGCAGGCGTGCAGCCAATCCGGCAGCTTCCGCCCGTAGACCGCCCAGCGCAGCCACCACGCTCGCAGCCAGCGTCCGCACCACCGGTCGAACCCCACCACGTCGAGCTGGTGCCAGACCACCGCGATCAGCGCCAGCGTGACGAGCACGACCGTCAGCGACAGCCAGCCCCACCACCGCAACCACGCCACGATCACGATCAACGCGAGACACGAGCGCCAGCGGGTCACGATCTGCCGCACCAGCCAGCCGACCGCCCGCGCCACCGTCCAGAACGCGAAACCCAGGAACGCCACCGCCGCAAGTGTTTCCACAACGGACGCCAACGCGCGACCCAGCTTCGCCAGCACCCACAACACCACCGCGACACCCGCGCCGACAGCGATCACCACCGCCGCGTTCATCGGCGCTCACCACCCTCAGCCGCGGTGAGGTCAAGCGGCAGCATCCCTTGACATGCCGCGCACTTCGTCTCGCCCCGAACGAGGCGAGTGAACTTTTTGCATGCGGCGCAACGCATCCGGGTGACCCCCGTTGACGCACGCCGTCCAGAACCGGTTATGTTCGTCATTGTTCACTTCCCAGTGGACAGCGCAGAACCGGTGAAGGTTGGCAGCCAGAGGCCGGTTCTGCGTTTATACGGAACAATTCCAAGCGCAAATGAGCGCGTTGAACACAGCACACGACGCCGTGCGCTTTTTTCAGTACTCGCTGAGGTTTTGCGGCTAGTCTTCGGGTTCCTCGCCGGTCAGGAGCCGGTTCAGCCCGGCGTCAGTCGCCCGCCGCTGCGCCTTCACCTCTTTCAGGAGCTGGTCGACCACGACCGACAGCCGCGCCTGCGATTCCGCCGGGGACAACGCGGTCGCCGAAAGCCGCTCGATCGTCACCGTGTACGAGGCCGCTTCATTGCCGACCAGGAACACGCCCATGGCGCGATGCGGGCAGTACACGACCTCCGAGGTGTCCTTCAGCGCATACCGGCTGAACGCCTCCTCCGTCACCGCCTGACTCGGAGCCAGCCGAATCGTCATCGTCCGCGACAACCCGATCAAGTCCTTGAGGAACCTGGTCTGCCGCAGCATCACCTCCGCGTCGCCGAAATGGTTCCGCAGCGCCTCCGACGCGATGAACATCTGCGCCTTCACCGCGCCCGCGCCGAACAAGATCCGGTTGCGGTCCATGCGGCTCTCCACGACCTGGTCCAGCTTCTCCTTGTCCCGCAAATCCGGGCCGAAGACGAGCCGCGCGTAGTCCGGGACCTGCAACAGATCCGGGATCAGCAGCGGAGCCCACACCGTCACCGACCTCGCGACCCGCTCGTGCGCGGTCAACATCGTGTAGTGCGCCGGGTCCGCCTGCGACCCCACCGAGGACCAGCTCGGGCCCGTCACGCCGTGAGCCAGCAGCATGATCCAGGCTTTTCGCTCCCCGGTCACGCCGAGCGCGCCGAGCACGTTCGACACCTCCTCCGGGGTCGGGACCCGCTGCCCGAGTTCCCAGTTCGACAACAACGCCGGGTTCACCCCGATCCGCCGCGCCAGCTCCCGCAGTCCGAACCGGGCCTCGATCCGGGCATCCCGCAACGCCGCACCCAGGCCACGTGCTCGCGGGCTCGCCATCTCTGTGCCACGCATCAACCACACCTCCGGCCCGGGATCGTGCCTGTCTGCAAACCGAGAACACCCATCTACGCCGCCTTGCCCTCACCGGACGCAGGCGACGCACCGGTCGACCGCGACGACGACTTGCCCGCAGCAGCTTTGAACCCCGTCGCCCGGAAGACGTACGTCTGATACTTGAACTCGCCCTGCCCGCCGACACGCGGCTCAGCCGTAAGCCCGTCCAGCTCCACCGGACGCATCCCCGGCAACGCCTCCGCCGTCGTCGGCACCGGCTGCACATCCGCCAAGAACGTCACCTCGAACGACGCCCGCTTCGCCTTCGTCTCACCCGGATCCGTCACCGCAGCCCGCCACTGCCGCTTCCCGGTCACCTCGTCAATGCGCTGACGCACCGGACGACCCGCAGCACGATTCTCACGAGACTGAAACTCGTTGTCCGGAATCACCTCCCCCACCATCACAAGCCCCTGAGGGAACGCCTCGTCGAAGTCGATCGCAAACCGGTGTCCTTTTTCGATAGCCATGCTGAATTCCCTTTGCTGCTCTAGTTTTTTGTGCGCTCAGTCGCGCTCTTCCGGCCACTGGTCGCCGAGAGGAGAGGAGTAGGTGCGGGTACGGTTCTGCGTCTCGCACCACTCGCCGAACTCGCCAGCGGCCACAGCGAGGCTCCGCGCAAACCGCGCGGTGTCCATCAGGCCGCCGATCCGAGCCGGTACCTGGATCACGATCGCGGTCTCATCGCCCCCGGCCACCAGCTGGCGAACCCCAGGGGAAGGCGACACGACGGCAGCGCCGTATCCGACGAGGGGCTGAATCACCACGTGAATGCCCATGTGCTCTCCCGATGTCTCGGCTACCGCACGCCCGATCTGGCGCGCTGAGATCAGGAGACACCCGGGTAAGGCAGATCACCCGGACAAACTGTCCGGGTAGGTTCGCGCAGGTCAAAAGAGAGTGCTCGGCACAGCCGGAGCAAGCAGAATGACCCCGTGACCGAAGACCGCTCGACCCTCTACGCCAGCTGGAACCGCACTCACCGCCACCTGGCTGCGGCACGGGCCGACATCAACGACCAGCCGGACGTGGACCTCTCCATCGCAGACGACTTCATCGAGCACAACGAACTCGGCTTGGCGTTCGAGTGCCTGGTCGAGATCGGCGACGAGGTGAACGCGCGTTTGGCGTTCTGGCGCGCGCTGGACGAGGCAGCGCGTGGAATGGGGATGTATGAGGAGCCGCGATCAGGTTCGGCCAGGTTGTGTCTAGAACGGTTGGCCGCAGCGAAGTGACCTGCCTCAGCTCTCGACCGGCACGGCCTTATCGATCGCGTCAAGCATCGCCGACCAGGGCAGATCCCGGCCGGGAGCGCTGCGCGGCTCGTGCAGCGGCCACACGTCGTCGCCGTAAAGCAGGTCGACGCCGACGCGCCGAAGGTTCTCGATGTGCATCTCCCAGAACGGCTGACGCGCATGCGCCGCGTTCACGCGCGGGAACACCACGACCGGCAGGTTGCGTGTGCCAATGGCCTCGTTAACCTGCGTCAACGCCTGATTGTCCGCGATGCCGAGCGACATCTTCGCGACCACGTTCGCCGAGGCCGGCGCGACCATGTAGCAGTCCGGCGCAGGATGCGGACTGCGCTCCGAAGGCGACCGCGGCTCGACCCGCACCGGGTAGCCCGTGGCCTCCTCGATCTCCGCCAGCGCACCCGACTCGGTCAGCCAGCGCCCAGCCGTCGGAGTCAGCGTCACCGCGACCGTCCACCCCGCAGCCTGAGCAGGACGGATCAGCTTCGGAAGAAGATCTTCAACCCCACCAGCACCGGAACCGACCATGCCGAGAACACGCGACGTCATCCGCCTACCTCACCGCGCCGCAGCGCTCAGCCAGCGCCAGCAGTGCCGAGGACTTCTTGCCCGCCGACGCCGGAGCACGCCGATACATCGACCGCACCACCTCACGCACCATCGTGTTGTGCCGAACGACGGTCGGCGCTTTCGTCTCGGCCTCCAGCAACGCGTCAAGCGCTTCGTCGTCCTTCGCAACGAGGCTCAACGCCCGCGCGAAGTCGATTAGGTGCGTGACCTGTCGCTCCACCGGCAAGTGGTCGACGTTGATCTGGGGCGCGGATTCGATCTCCTGCCCGACGTCGCCGAGATCCAGCGCCGCCGACAACTGGTGCAGCTCGACGTTGACCGGTCCGAACCCGGTTTGCCAGTAGTTCGCGTCCACGCCGAGCTGATCCGCCGCCCGGCCCGCGTGGCCGAGAAGGTCATTCGCCGTCGACCGGTCCTGATGCCGAGCCGCAGCCACCGCCGTGCGGAGGTAGAGCATCCCGTAGAGGCTCAACGCCGCCGGATCACCTTCGGCCATGCGCGGCAACAGCCACTTCGCCGCGACATCGCCCAGCTCCAGCGCGTCATCGAACCGGCCCACCGCCAGCAGCGCATGCGTCCCCGACCGCGCGGCCGACGCCAACACCAACGGATCATCCGCATCATCAGCAGCCTGCATCGCGCGCTCCGCCGCGATCCACGCGAGGTCAGCTTCTCCGATCTTGCTCAACGTGGTTGCCGCCAGGTGGTGAACCCGGGCCGACACCGCCGCGCACGCCCGCTTGTACGTCGCGTCATCCGAGGACGCGGCCTCCATCGCCTGGCTGGTCTTGATCAGACCGGGCAGCCCCGCGACGACCCGGCCGAGTTCGCCGTTCTGATAGCTGGACCAGGCACCCTCTACCAGCTGCGCCACCGGCGCGGGGTCGATGTACTCGGGCGACATCGCCGAGGAAAACAAGGTCCGGGAGAGCCGACGCGGAGCCATCAGCGCATCCCGGATTGCCGGGACGTCGTCGTTCTTCTCCTGGTCCTCCAGCAGGACCGGTTCGCCGAGCAAGTCGCCCAACGTGACCCGCAGCGCCTGCGCGACCTCCGCCAGCACGTCCAACCGGCGGATGTCCCGCTCGCCGCGCTCGATCTTGCTCAACCAGTCCTCGGTGCGGCCCACCAGGTCAGCAAGCACCGCCTGCGACAGCCCACGCCGCCGCCGGTAGAAGGCAATACGCTCCCCGATGCTGAGCTGGTCACCCGCACCACGCATGATCGCAGGTTAACACTATTCGCCAGCCGAGTCCTGATGAGGAACTGCCCAAAGCAACAGCATCTCACTTCGCTCAGCCGACTTCTTCACCGAGAAACCTTCCATTTCGTACACTCTACGCGCTGCAGAAAGTGCAATTTCAATTGCGCGGTTGCGAGCCTTAAAAGTATCGTCAAGCGACGGTTCGTCACTTGCCCCATGAACGAGCTTACTTCTCATGTTGTATATCTTTTTAAGCTCCCGAAATAGGGATACCCTTGCGGGGTAGTCAGTCGACTCCAGGAGGTTTGCGAGCGATCCGCACACGCGCACAGTGGTCTCAGGTGTTCCACTAAACATATTTTCCCATGCCATCACCGCGTCAATCAAGCCATCAACCGCATCGAAGCGCTCGCTAACCGCAGAAAGGATTCTTCGTATCGCAATATCTATATTTCCCCCGTCTCTTGAAATGCGGGCGTACCATTCTGATGCCAACCGGGCCTGGTCACCCGAAAGCTCACTGCTAGGTCCGGCGAAATTCCGAGACATCTCGTGCACTCGATGTCCATTACCCAGAGGACTTAAAGATGCCAACCCTTCTTGGCGGGCAGTGATGTAGTTAGCGCCATCCGAGCTACACAAAAGAGCGAATCGCACATCGTTAACCAAATCTCGGATCTCCTTATGCCAGCTTTCGTATGCTTTCTGATGCTGGCCAGGGTCACTCACCGCAAGTTCTTGACCCATTCTCCACTTAGATACCTCTAGCAGCTCAAATGCTACCTCGGCCACCAAAACTGCCGTTATTCCAGAGTTTGCTGGAAGAAGGACGAAGTCATCTGACTTAACTCGACGGAGAATGCATTCGCCAAAAGCGACTTCCTCCGTCAACGGGACTACTCCGCTCAAGCCCACTATAACTGGAGTTGAAATCTTTTCCCTGCGTGCCAGGGAACGCGCATCAAAAAGGGCGCAGGTCACCGCATCAACAAAATTAGCATAACCGTACTTACCAAGCATAACCTGACGATGGTATCCAGCAGACAGGAGTTGCATCGCAAGCATTACCAACTGGTAAGTAAATCCGGCCCCGGAAGAAAACCTAATAAATGAGCCCAACTGAGCCGCTTCATCAATGTTGTCCATACCAGAATTTTCGCGACCCGGAAACAGCTTGCACAAGTCACTATCTTCCAAGACAGCCTGCGCGAAAATCATATGAAGCGGATGCTGGTACAACTCAGCACCAGGCCCGAAAAAGTGAGCAAAACCATCTTCTCTGATCGGCATCAAGTAGAAGGGGTAGAGATCACGGGCAAGTGCTTGCAAAAGCCCCGCACAGGCGTCCGCGGAATTGGAAACCTCGTACACCTCTCCCCCACAGCGCATCCGCCACAGATTAGCCAATGAGGTATTGCAATCACTTTGATGGCGAAGGATAACACTCGACACTGCCATTGATTGCTGAATTGCCTCTTGCCCCGACACTCCTACCTGGATTATCTCAAGTTGGCCCAATACACTCTGTCGGGCCTCTGACCAACTCGCTGTTGGCGTTTCCAGATCACCCGCTTCACACGCGAGAATGTAACAAAGAAGGTCTACCCCGAACAGCTTCTTAAGTTCGTCCATTTCGACACCTCGGAGGGTAAAGAGATTCCTAAGCGGCCAACTGCCGAATTTGGCTCTATGGGATCAAGGGCGCGCCGCCGGGCGGCGCGCCTGCTGCGGTCCGTAGCCCCTCGCCTGGGCGGCCGCCGCGATCCCGGCACGGCGGGCTCCCGCTCCGCTCCGCCCACCGGCCGGGCCGCGCGGCCGCCAGCGGTGCCGGACCCCAGCGCCGCCCGCCAGCAGCACACAGGACCCTCGCGCCAGAACCGGACATCCCACCCATGCGGAAACAGTCGCCGATGATCCTCGACCTGTTACGCAGAAGCATCGCCTAGAGCCACCCCGAAGCCTGATCGTGACAACGGTCGGTAGCACCGCGTCAAGGCGGGAAAGCGTGCCTTGACCCGGCTCTACCGACCGCGTGGGAGCTTCGTATCGGGGTTGGGGGAAGTGTGGGCGGGTAAGATACGGGCTGAGCGGGCGAGCGTCAGGCACCGCCAGAGAGCATGATCATCTCCCCGGTTTTCCCCCGGAAAACGATCGCAAAAGACGAGAATCAGCGACCGAGCATGATCATCCGCGAAGCACGCCCGCGCAGGTGAAGACCAAGATCCGCAGATGACGAGAACCAGCCACTGACCTGGTCTTTGACTCCGTAGGTTCTGGGTTCGAGCCCCAGGCGGCCCACCACATTCGTAACACGTTGACCAGCGCAAACACTTCCAGGAAGATCCACTTCGGGACTGTGTGTCCAGGCCAATGTGCTCCGTTTCGCCTCCGTTTGCTCTGCTGTGCCGATTTTGCCGCCGGATCCGAAAGCCTGCGGCGCAGGTCCGACCGAGGTGGGACCGGACGCCCAGTGCGGCGGGACCCTTGCTCTAGCCCGAGTTGCCGCACACACGACTGCGAGACCTGTCGACTCCGATCCGGTGGGCGCCCGCAGCAACCCTAAGCGGCGGGACCGTCGCAACGAGTACCTCCTCGCGCGGTGGGCAGCTATCGCCGGGCGTCCTCGCGCGGCCACCAGCGCACAGTGCCGTCGACGAGGTCGGCAGTGTGTTCGGGCGCGTCGTCCGGGTAGTTCTCCCAATGGGATTCGCCCGGCCCGTCGTGGATGCGGACGCCCTCGGCGTAAACGGCGAATGGAAGGGCCCGGCGGTGCCGTGGGGACGCTGCTCGATCCAGTGGCGGGCCTCGTCCTCGGTCTCAGCGTCGTGTTCGGCGACGCTGTCGTCATCGCCGATGCCCAGCATGATCGCCGCGCCGAATCCGGTACGGACCTCGGCGGTGGTCTCGGGGCTCAATGCGGTTCCCCCCCTTTTGCCGTGCTCCGACAGCAACCTTCAGCATGCGCTCGTTCCGACGAACCTGCCAGTCACCTCATAGAGCTTTGTTCTCGGCATCATCGCCGATCGTGCCCTCTTGTCGAGAAGATGGGGTATGCGTGCGCCGAGGCCGGGGAATTGGCTGGCGTTGTTGCCGGTTTCGGCGCGGTATTTAGGTTCGTTTAGTTCGAGCAGCAGAGCCGGATGGCCGCTTCGACGATGGGGCGGCAAGCGGAGCGCTGGCAGCGTATTCGCCGATCCACCACAGCTGCAAGGCTCGCGTGTCAGTATTGAACTGGCACGCTGCAGCACGCCCTCGCCTTTCGAGAGGGCTGCTGGTTCAACCTGCAGGTAGTCGTCCGGCGGGGCTCGGTGGACGAGGCGACCTGGACAGGGTTGACCGACAGGCATGCCACAAGAGGCTTTCCTCCGGAACCGACCGACGCCGACCTGAAGTTCGGAGTCCGTTTTCCTGATGGCTCGAAGGCCGCCACTGTTGGCGACGCCTTCCGCAACTGCGCGAACCCCGCCGATCGACCGGAAGCTCCCAGGCTCGTCGACGCGGGCGGCGGATTCAGCAGCGATGACCAGCATTACCAGAGCGATCAACGCCTATGGCTCTGGCCCCTTCCCCCACCCGCCCCGTTCGAGTTCGTCATCGAGTGGCAGACAATGGGCATCAATACCACCCCTTCGACAATTGACGGAAGTGTCATCTTCCATGCGGCGGAGCGAGCTCAGCCGTACTGGCCATGACCGGGCGAATCTCGCATCCAAGCATATCGCGCGCAAGTTGCGCACCGTCAACCTACGACAAATCAATGCGCCACGAACATTCAGCCCGCGACGGTTACCATAAATCCACGTTGCACAGCCAAGGAGTCGACCGTGAGAATCCTGGGTACAATTTCCGCCCTGGCCACGGCGGGAACGTTGCTGACGCTGACTACTGCATCCACGGCGGAGGCAGATCCACGCACAAGTTCGCGTCAAACACTGCTGCCGTTTAGCAACGGGTGCCAATCCTCCGTTCCGCCGGATTGCAGATGCGGTCAATACAACGTCTTTTGGGGTTGGTCAACCTGCAGGGAGCGAGCACACAGGGTCTTTGTTTACTGCTGGAACATTCCCGAACCGCTGGTTGGAGAATGGGCAAATAAGGGTGAATACTCCAGTGCTGAATGCCCCAGAAGTCACGGGATAGTGGCCATGGACCTAGACATTCCAGACTAGGAAAGCCAAGTAGCAAGGATTGCGCAACGAGCCACTACACCCGAACGTGCCGAAGGCGCCCCCCGCCCAGCGACCTGGACGGGGGGCACGCTGTTTACGCAACTCTGCGGCACATCCTCGCTTTCCGGGAGGCCCGCTGGCCAACCTGCAGTCTCGACGGCGGCCCGGGCCGGCATTCCGCAGCAGACGGCAGGCCCTGATCCGTCCGGCGTATTCGGCGAGAGCGGCGCATCCGTCGGCCCGAGCGGGCGCGCGGCATAGCATCCGTGGTGGTCTGGTTAGTGTGTTGTCGGGCTGGGCGGGGCGGAGGATCCTGGAGGGGTGGCTCGGTCAACGGAGCAAGTGGCGCGGGAGCTCGCGGCTCTGCCCGGACGGGGACTCGGCGCGAGGGACCTGGGAGAAGCGCTGTCCCGGGCTATCGCGCCGTTGGTGGCGCACGACGCGCTCCGGCTACTGGGATACTCCCCGAACACGCAGGGCGGCCTCGGTGCCTTCGCGTTCATCCACGGATACGAGGCCGATTTCGGCCGGGCGCTTTACCGCGGTCTCTGGAGCGGCGACGATCCCTGCCCCTTGAGCGTTCTCCAGCAGCAGCCGGTTCCCGGCGGCGTGGCAGGCAGCGGCGGCGGACCGCGGCAACGGTCGACGCGGCGGATGTTCGGCCGCTACGGCGTCAGGTGCGAATTGCGGGTGGCGTTGTGCTCCGCACGCGGCCTGTGGGGAACGGTCGGCCTGCTGCGCGCGGAGCACGCGCAACCGTTCACCGAGCACGACACCGTTTCCGTCGCGCAGCTCACGACCGCGCTGATCGGCGTGCTCCGGCGGCATGTCGCCACCGGCCCGCTGACCCCGGCCGGGCCCGCGCTGCCCGCCGGCGTGCTCGTCCTCGACGCCGACGACCGGATCCGAGCAGCCACTCCGGACGGTCGAAACTGGCGCGACCAGCTCCACCGCCCCGACGCGGGCCCGGACTGGGCACTCGACGCCGGGCTCGCCATCCTGGCGGCGCAGGCACGCGCCCGCGGCGACGACCGGCACACCGCGGCCCCGCTGTTCGTGGGGCCGGCCGCGAGCTACGGACACTGGGTGGCGGTCCAGGCACAAGCACTTGGCGGCGAGAGCGACAGCGCCGGGGACGTCGCCGTCGTCATCCAGCAGGCCACCGGCGAAACGCTGCTGCCGTACTTCGGCGACTGGCACGGACTCACCGCCCGCGAACTGCAGATCGTGTCCCAGCTCTACCGGGGAACAGCGCCGAAACAAATCGCCCGGCACCTCGCCGTGTCCGTGCACACCGTCAACGAACACCTCAAATCCGTCTACCGCAAGACGGGGGCCGACGGGCGAGACCACCTGGCCGCCGCCCTCAACGGCTGAACCGCACAGAACACAGCGACGCGGCGGCGCACCGTCCCGCATCCGTCGTGCCTCCCCGGCCTGTCGACGATTTGCGCCCGTTTCAGGGCTGGCCTCCGCCTCCGTCATCAGCACATGTCGGCGGCCGCTGGCCTGCCTGCGCCCGGCGGCGAACACGGCCGCCGTCAACCCTCAAGGTTCGGTATTCCCGGCACGTCCGGGGCCGGGCCACAGTGGTGATCGCAGCCGGGCCGGTCGAGGCCCGGGGGCGGCCGCTCGGGAAGGGGTTCCGCAGGAACGCCGAACCGCTCACGACGCTCTACGCGAGACCACGACAAGGCGAGGAACCCGACAGTACCCCGGCCATCGCTTCCCCATACCAGAAACCGCTCCCCCGTCCCAGGTGCGCGGACGATCCGAAAAGAGGAAAAGATGAAGAAGAACCAAGGATTCAGCCGCGCCACGATAGCGTGCCTGGCCACAGCGACGACAGGCATCGGCCTGCTGGTCGCCGGCCCGGCGACCGCGACTGTGCCGAAGCCTGGGCCCCTGCCCGCGGACGCAGCACACCCACGCTCCGCACCGGCAGCCCAACGCCCGGGCGAAAAGCTGTCGGGAGTCATGATCGTCTGGACCGGGAACAACCTGTGCCTGACAGTCCGGGGAGCCAACCCCGGACCGGGCGCGGCGGTCAGCACCGAGGGATGCACCGGAAGCCCCGAGCAACGATGGTCCTTCGAAGGGAACGGCACGATCAAAAGCGAACTCGGCACCTGCCTGGACATCGACTGGAACAACGCCGGCCGAGGCGCAGGCGTGAACACCTGGACGTGCTACGGCGGAGACGCCCAGCAATTCCACACAGAAGGAGCCTCGCTGCGCAACCTCGACAAGAACTGCCTGGACGTCTCGTTCGGCAACACCTGGTTGGGGGCTTCGGTGCAGATGTGGCAATGCGATGGCGGCGGCACCCAGGCATGGCGCGTCGGCTGACCAGTCCGCAGCCCCCGTCAAGGACGGCGGCGAGACTCTCGCGAGGCCACTTCACTGAAAATGCCGTCGGCCGACTCAGCCGCACGGGGCAGGTGTCGTTCGCGGGACCAGCGGTCGCGTCCCAGCCAGGCCCGACGGTGACGGCTCGGTGACGACGGCGCGGTACGACAGAACACGTCAACGGCAAACGGCAGCAAACCGCAACGGCGTCCGGCAGTACGCGAGGTCGGTGGGGATCGACACCGCGCGGGAAGCGCATGGGCATTCAATTCTATTGCGTTGGCAGGGGTTTCACGACATTGACTGGCCAGCAGTCCTGACGGCACAGGCGGGGCGTCAGGCAGGCGGGCAGCCGCAAGGACTGCCGGGGCGTCGACGAACACGTCGGTGACAGCGAGTCGCCAGTTGCGCGAGAGACAGCCGCCGTACTCCGCTCCGGCGGGACGTCGATTCCCGCCGGAGAAATTTCCGCTCACGGGCAGCGCACCACCCGGAGATCAACCGGTCGCCGCGAGAACTGTCGACAGGGACGGTATGCACCGATGAAACGAGGATTGTTCGGAAACCGCTGGATGCGGCAGGCGATCGCCGGCGGCGTGGTCGCCACCATGCTGGCCGGGTTCGCGCAACCCGCGCGAGCTGCGCCCGCGCTCCCCCCGGCCCCCGGTCCGCGCCGCGGGCGCCGTCACGCCGCAGGCCATGGATGCCGCTCTGTTCAGCGCTTATCTGAGGGTCAACGACAAAGCCGACGCCGACCGGCTGTTCGTGCTGTCGGCGGACCTGTTGAGCTGGCGGGCGCACAACACCGGCGCGAACGCGGACGAGGTCAAGAACCATCTCGCCGGCCAGCAGCAGAAGATCGCCTCGGCGCTCACCGCCGCCGACGCCAAACGCGGTCCCCAGAAACGGATCGGACGCATGCTGGAGGCGATCCTCAGCCCGGACGTGGCCGACCTGGTCAACATCGTCGCGGGCCGCGACCGGCCGCCGTCGATCGACAAGGTGGTCAACCGGATCAACGGCTCACAGGAGCAGTTCAACAGTCCGCAGTTCCTCTACAAGCTGCAGACCGACACCTTCGCCAAAGTCTCCGAGCGCGCCAAGAACGACGCCGCGTTCCGCGAGGCCTGGGACGAGGTCATCGGCAAACCCGCCGGCGTGCGCGCAGGCGCCACCGCGCAGGAGATGGCCAGTTCGCCCGAACTGGCCGCAGTCCTCGACGTGCCCAAGCTGCTGGCCGCCGCCGGCAGCGCCGAAAGCGTGCGCGACGAGGTCGCGCGACAGGTCGCCGGGCAGCGGTCCGCCATCGAGGCGGTCCGGACCGAAAGCGCGAATTTGCTGCACATCGTGGTGCACATCCACCTGCCCGGCAGCTCGGAGACCCCGGACGAGAAGGCCGCCAAAGCCGCCGAGGCGGCCGGAAAGGCCCGCCAGGACAAGATCGACAGCGCCAAGGCCGGACTGACGGGGGCGACCGAGTTCGCCGGGCTGTGGTTGCCCGAGATCCCCGCCAAGATCGGCACCGTCGGCAAGGCCGCCGCCGACATCGCCTCTGCTGTCAGCAAGTTCGCCGAGGTCGCGCAGATCGTCGGGATCGTCAGTGCGATCGGCTCGCTGGCCAGCGTCGCGCTCACCGGCAACATCCTCGGCGCGGCCACCTCGATCATCGGGCTGTTCATGGGCGGACCCGACTCCAACGCGCTGATCATGGAGGAGCTAGGGAAGATCCACAAGGACATCGCCGAGCTGCGCAAGGACATGACCGAGCGTTTCGACCGGATCGACAAGGCGCTGCGCGAGACCTACGACAAGATCGACGCGCAACTCGCCGAGATCAAGCAGAGCACGCGCGACATCCGGGAGACCGCACGGGCGGTGTCCGCCCAGCTCTCTCAGCTCCAGGCGCAGATGCAGACCTTCGGGGCCCTGACCCTCAAAGCGATCGGCGACAACGAGCGCGCCCCCTGGCTCACCGCCGCTAACGGGTTCGTCGACTACCAGGCGACCACGGGCATTCCCATCTCTCCCTATGAGAAGTACTACGAGCAGGCGGAAAACGCGTTGCACACCGCCGCCACCCAGCTGGCGACCGACGCCGCCTACGTCGTGCCCGCCTCGCAGTACCCGTCGGCGGACCTGAACACGGTGCTGAACACGCACGGCCCGGTCGGAACCATCGGCTACCTGTCCTGGTACGCCAAGGCCCGATTCGACCACGACTTCCCGGCGCCGGACGCCGACACCGTGGGCAACGTCGCGCTGTGGCAACTGGCCGCCAACGCCTACAGCAAACTGTCCGCGCAGAACCCGGACTTCGCGGGCAGGCTCAAACGCTACCGCGGCGAGGGCGTCGCGCTGATGGGCCAACGCATCCTGAACGCCAGCACCGCGTTCAGCAAACCGGACCCGGCCAAGCCGCTGAACCCGCTGTTTACTGGCCTGACCGCCGACTACGACAACTCAGTCGACGAACTGGCCGGGACTGTCGCCCGCCAAGCCCGCGACCGCGTCGTCGCCGACACCAGGCACAGCTTCCGGCTGTTCGGCCCGCCGACCCAGCCCGCTCCGCAAGGACCGGAGAGCCCCGAGGAGATGAACCCGTGCTACCAGGCCAAACGGCCGTTGAAGAAGCCGCTCAGCATCACCGTTTCCCGGCTCGGCCCAGCCACCACCTTCGCCCGATACATCAACGACGGCCCGGAGGCGCACGGACTGGACTACCGCCAGTGCTGGCTTCCGAACCTGACGAACACGAGGACCGCGGAGGACAGCCAGACGATCTACAAGCTCGGCGACCTCAGCATGGTGGTGTACAGCCAAGTGACCGCGCCGGACATCGGGCCGGTGAACCTCAACCGCAGCGAAGCGACGATGTTCCGCAGCTTCGTTTACGAATCGATCGACAAACGGACCGGCACCGTCGTCTACCACAAGGACTTACAGGACGCCCTCTACGAAGCATGGTCACCAGACGACCTCCTCCGCAACGAGTTCGACCGCACCGCGACCTGGTTCCCGATCGCCGACAGCGACGCGGCACTGGCCCGCACGATGACGAAATACCTCGACGGCAAGCGGATCGAATACTACACGCGCGCCATCGACCAGATCACCACGCAGCAGGCCGCACGACGCACCAACGACGATCTGCGCCTGCTGCAGGCCTACACCGAACTGGGATTCCCCCGCGCGCTGCAGTCCGACGAGCAACTGCGCGCGCTGTTGTTCGGGAGCAAGCCGCTCCACGGCGGCGACCACCTGGTCGAGGCGTTCCAGCAGGCGGCCGCGAACGTGCAGAACAAAAAACCCGTGCTGGAAGCCCAGCAGCAGACCGAGAACTGCCCCGCAACCGACGAGGCGGTCGACCCGGTGGCAACCTGCCTGCAACAGACCGCGCACGCCCGCATGGCCCGGCTGCGCGACCAATACGCCCAGCACTTCGCCGAGCTGAAGGCGGGAACATCAGTGCAGACGCACCCGGTGCTGGAGACCACGCTGCGCAACGTAGCTCTGGTCAACAACCTGGTGCACTGGGGCCAGGCCACGGACAAACAGTCCGCGCAGAACCTCATCGCCGAAGCACGGAAACTATGGGACGACGGCAAACGCAGAGAAGCAGCGGAAAAGACCCTGGAAGGCATCGATCTGGCAGGCGAGATCGCCAAAATCGACCCGTCGTACCGGAGACAGTTCGCGGAGTGGGCCGCCTACCCGGCACCGAACTTCCTCGCCTCCGCCGACCGATACGACGACGCACAAAAAACCGGCGACGAGGCCATCGCACTGTACAAACAATTATCAACGGAAAACCCCGCCGACGACGAACTCACCTACCGCACAGCCAACGCGACCATGAACCTCGCCCAAGCACTCAGCAGCAAACGAGAACTATCCCCACAAGTCGCCGACTACGCCGTCAACGCGGTGGACACCATTCGCGCATTAGCGGCGAAGAACGCCAAGTACAAGCTCCAACTGGGCGACTGGATCCTGTACCCGACTATCGACTTCCTGGTCAACGTCGCCAGCAAACCTCTGGCAACCCAGCTCGCGCAGGAAGCAGTCGACATCTTCACCACGCTCAACCAGCAAGACCCGGCCAAGTACGGGCCGAAACTCGCCGCCGCGAAAAAGCGACTGGACGACCTCCAGCGCTGACTCCGCCGCTCGTCGCCGGAGCACGGCTGTCAACCCGGCTTCCCGGCGGCGGCAATGCCTCGGCTGAGCTCCTCCGAAAGGGTCAGCTCAGCCGAGGCCGCACACGACCGCAGCGACCGACGGGAAGCCTGCGCGAGCGACACTCGCCGCTCTGCCGCCTGCGACGCCGGCTTCACCAGGGGAAGGAACCTCAATGAAATTCCGCTCACGACGGGTCAGGCTGCTGACCTTGGGCATCGTCGGCCCGATGATGCTCGCGTTCGCGCCAGCGCCCGCGTCCGCCAAGGAAACCTGCCCGCCGGTCGTCGGGGAAACCAGCGACCGCCCGGCGCTCGCCTGGCTCAAGCGTCTTCCCAACGAGCAACTGGTCGTGTACAGGGGAAAACCGGGCGACAACTCGCTCTACTTCACGAAATTCGGGTACTGCGGCGCCCCGGGGCAGCTTCCGGGAGCGAGCACCAGCCACGGCCCGGCCCTCGCCTGGTTCGCGGGCAGACTGTACCTGGCGTGGAAAGACGCAGGCGGCGGCGCGATCATGCTCTCCTCCACCTCGGACGGGATTTCCTGGGCACCGCCGCGGCACATCGTCCAGGACGGCGGCACGAGCAGCGCCCCCACGATGGCCGCCTACCGCGACACGCTGTACATCGCGTGGAAGGGCATCAACGACGACCAGCGCATGTTCATGTCCTGGAGCCTCGACGGCTTCAACTTCGGCCCGCAGCAACAGGCCGTTCCCGACGCGGGCACCAGCGACGGCCCCTCCATGGTCTCGACCAAGAGCGGGATCGCCATGGCATGGAAGGGTGTCCACGACGACCAGCGGATGTTCTACTCGCGCTACAACGGATGGTCCTGGGCCCCGCAACTGCAGGCCGCGCCCGACGCAGGCACCAGCCACGGGCCGTCGCTGACCACCACGCTGCCGGACAGCGACTACAGCGACGACCTCCGGCTGGTGTACAAGGGCGTCTTCGACGACGTCCGCGTGTTCACCGCCTACCTGAACCCGCACGGGCAATGGATTGCACAGGAAGAACTGCCGCGGGACTACTTCGAGTCGAATACCGGGCCGGCGGCACTGGGATACGGGGACAGCACCAACGTCATGATCGGCTGGAAAGGCAGCCGGGACAACACGCTCTACGGACGTTTCTGGAACGTGAGAGATCGCTGGTAGCCATCACGGCACCGGTGCCGGTCTCGGCCACCGCCGTGCCCGGTATCGCCAGGCGAGGCGGTGCCGGGCACGGCGGCGCGAGAGGCACCGGCGTCCGGCACCGCGCTGTGCCGGGCCAGAGCGAAGACGGACGTGGAGTGCCGGATTCACGAGTTCCGGCCGAAGATACAGCTCGCCGGAGGACTCCGCGTCGTCGCCTGTTCTGCCGCGAACGGCCGTGAAAGCGGCCGAGCCGTCGGCGTTCGGAATGACTGAGCGCGAACGAAACCCTCGGCAGCGGACTGGCCGGTTCATCCTTGGCGATCTCCACCAGAACCCGGCCGAGGCACGCTTCAGCCGCCTAGCACACCTCCCTCGTGCGCACCGGCCAACGGCAATTTCGCATCTGCCAGCCGCTGGCTTCGGGAGGCTGTGTCGCGTCCGTCCGCGCGCAACAACGACCAGGCCATAGGGTGAAGCGTTGCGTTGGTGCAGAAGAGTCTGGGCTGCAGTGGATGCGGCGGTCAGGCTGCGCAGGGGGGTCGGTACTCGACGTTCGGCAGGTACTGCGACCACTCCGCTTCAGTGATGGGTGGCGTCGCGTGGGCGCAGATTGTCGCCGCGACGTGTTCGGGGCTGGTGTCCCAGAGCCTGGCGGTTCCGTCGCCGCCCGCGGTCGCCAAGGCCAGGCCGTCGGGGTTGAAGGCGACAGCGTGGACGCCTTTGGCGTGGCCGGTCAAAACCGCCGACAGGGTGGGGTGTGCGGGGTCTTTGACGTTCCAGATGCGGGCGGTGCTGTCGTTGCTGCCGGTGGCCAGCGTTGCGCCGTCCGGGCTGAACGCGACGGAGGTGACGACGTCGGTGTGCCCGCTCAGCGTGGCGATCTCGCGGGGCGAGTGCGGGTCGCGGACGTCCCAGAGGCGGGCGGTGTCGTCGCCGCTGCCGGTCGCCAGGGTACGGCCGTCGGGGCTGAACGCGACGGAGTAGACGTAGTCGCGGTGGCTGGTCAGGGTCGCCGAGGCGGTGGGCTGTGCGGGGTCGGAGACGTCCCATAGCCGGGCGGTGTTGTCTCCGGCGGCGGTGGCCGCGGTTCTGCCGTCGGGGCTGAACGCGATGCCGAGCACTGCTTTCGTGTGCCCGGTGAGGCTGGCGAGGGCGCGCGGGCGACGGGGGTCGCTGATGTCGCGCAGGAGGATCAGCCGGTCGTTGTCGGTGGTGGCCAGGATCGGTGTGCGGGGGTTCAGCGCGACGGCGAACACGGTGTCCACCCACCAGGCGATGTTCGTGCCGCCGGGCAGCGTCGCGAGTTCGAGTTTTCCTTCGGGGGCGGTGACGTCCCACAGCCGGGCGGCGTTGTCGTTGCCGACACTGGCCAGCAGTCCGCCCGCGGAATTGAACGCGACTTGGCGAACCGGCTTGCCGCGGCCGGGAAGCGTGGCGACAGGGTCGGCGATCAACCGGTCGGCGAGGCGCCAGAGCCGGATGACGCCGTCGGTTCCGGCGGTGGCGAGGGTGTGGCCGTCCGGGGTGAAGCTAACGGTGTTGACCGCGTCGTGGTCGCTGGCGAGCGGCAGGGCGGGCAGGTCCCACAGCCGTACCGTGTGGTCGTAACTCGCGCTGAGGAGCGTTCGGCCGTCAGGGCTGAAGGCGACGGCGAAAACGGCGTTGGTGTGGCCGGTCAGGGTCGTCAATGCCCGCGGCTGCCGGGGGTCGGCGACGCTCCAGAGCCGGACGGTGTTGTCGACGTCGCCGGTGGCCAGCACTCGGCCGTCGGTGCTGAATGCTGCTGCAGTTACCTGGTTGTCGTGCGCAAGGGTCGCGAGCGGACGCGGACGCGCGGGGTCGTCGACGTTCCACAGCCGGGTCGCGTTGTCGTTGCCGGACGTGGCGAGGATGCGTTCGCGCGGGCGGAAGGCCACTTTCCGGACGGCGTCGCCGTGCTGGATCGAAGCCTCGTAAGGCCGCGGCTGCGCGGGTGCCGAAATGTCCCAGAGCCGCACGGTGTGGTCGGCGCTGCCGGTGGCGAGAACCCTGCCGTCCCCGCTGAAGCCTACGGAGTGCACGGGTCCGCGATGTCCGGTCAGGATCGCGACGCTGCGCGGCGCGGCGGGGTCGCCCATGTCCCACAGCCGTGCGGTGTTGTCGTCGGCTCCGGTGGCCAGGAAACGGCCGTCGGGACTGTAGGCGACGCTGTTGATCCCGCCGGTGTGGCCGGACGCGACGGAGACCTCCTGCGGGTGAACGGGATTGGCGATGTCCCACAGCCGTGCGGTGTTGTCGTGGCTGCCGGTGGCCAGGAAACGGCCGTTGGGACTGAAGGCCACGCCTTTGACGTTGTGCCCGTACCCGGTGAGCACGGCGACCTGGCGGGGACGGGGCGCGGCCACGTCCCAGAGCCGCACGGTCAGGTCTTCCCCGCTGCTGGCGACGAGGCGGCCGTCCGGGCTGTAGGCCGCGGATTCGACGTCGCCGGTGTGCCCGAGCAGTCGCGTGGCGTAGGGGGTCGCGCGGGCGGACAGCAGGCTCGAGCGCGCCTCCACGGTGGGCGCCAGCCGATACGCGGCCAGACTCAGCTGCGCGGCGAGCGCCGGGTTCGCGGCGCGCAGCGCGGCGGCTTCGCCGGCGACTTTCTGGGAGAGCGCGGTGTCGCGTTCGGACTTCGCCGTGTGCTCGGCGGTGACGGCGTAGCCGGTGGCCGTCGCGGCGGCGAGCAGCAGGACGGTCAGTGCCGCGACCAGCTGGCGCAGCCGCCGGGTCCGGCGGCGGGCGGCTGCCTGCTCTCGTGCGTCGGCGGCGGCGCTCTCGTCGAGGAAGCGCTGTTCCCGCGGCGTGAGGGCGGCGTCACCGGCGGCAGCCCACTCTCGGGCGAGAGCCAGGCGGGTGCCGCGGTAGAGGGCGCCGGGGTCGCGATGCAGGGATTCCCAGGCGTCGGTGGCATCGGTGAGCTGGCGGTGGATCCGCAGGCCGTCGCGATCGCGGGCGAGCCAGTTCCGCAGCCGCGGCCAGGACCGGATCAGCGCCTCGTGCGCGATCTCCACGATGTCGGCGTCCGCGGTGAGCAGCCGCGCTTGCGTGAGCCGGTCCAGCAGTCGTACGAGGTCGGGGTCGGCGGTGTCCAGTTCGTCGCGGGTGACCCGGCGTTTAGTGTCCTCGGTGCCCTCGCCGAGCGCGGTCAGCCGCAGGAACAGGTCCCTGGCAAGCCGTTGCTGGCGCTCGGTCAACGTCTCCCAGACGGTTTCGGCGGTGCGGGCCAGCGCGTGCGCGATCCCGCCGCTGGCCTCGTAGCCGTCGAGCGCGAGGGTGGTGCCGCGGCGCCGGCGCCAGGTCTCGACCATCGCGTGCGACACCAGCGGCAACGCCCCGGGCTGGCCGGCGGCGTCGGCGATGACCGCTGTCAGCAGCGCGGCCTCCACCGTCATTCCCGCTCGTTCGGCGGGCCGGACCAGCGCCTCCCGCATCTGCTGGGCGTTCATCGGGCCGATGAGCATCTGCGCGTCCGCGAGGGCCTCGACCAGGCCCGGGTGCTGCGCGCAGTGGGTGTAGAAGTCGGTCCGGACCCCGATCACCACCCGGGCCCGGCTGCCGGTCGCGGTGGCGGCGTGCAGCAGCGCTGCGATGAACCGGTCCCGCTCGTCCGGGTCGCGGCAGGTGGTGAACACTTCCTCGAACTGGTCGACCACCACCAGCAGTTCCGCACCGGGACCGGCCAGTACCGCGCCGATGCGCCGGTGCAGGTTCGCCGGGTCGGCGTTCAGCTCGGCGTGCACCTCCGCCGCGGATTCGCCCGTGAGCGACGCGAATTGCGCGGCACACCCTGCGAACGGGTGCCGCCCGGGCACGAACAGCACCACCTGCCGGGCGGCATCCGCGCCGGCGCCCGCCGCCTGCGCCCGGGCGACCAGACCCGCGCGCAGCAGCGACGATTTCCCTGCTCCAGAGGGGCCGAACACCGCCAGGAACCGCTGCGTCGCCACGCGACGCGACAATTCCTCCACCGCGGAATCCCGGCCGAAAAACCGCGCCGCGTCCTCCGGCTGAAACGCGGCGAGCCCGACATACGGACATTCCTGATCATCACGAGCGCCGCTTCCGGCCTCCTCGCCCGACGCATCCGTCCCGCTTTCCGCGGAAAGCGCAGAAACCAGCACACGCCACCGATTTTCCCACTCCGCGAGGTCGCCTCCGCACCCTTTCACGTAAGCCAGCGTGACCGACAGGCTCGGCAGCTTCCTGCCGGCCGCGGCTTCGGACAGGCTGGCCGCCGAATAGTGCGTCCGGGCACCCAGATCCCGGTACGTCGGGGTCCCCGCCTCCGCCCGCAGCCGCCGCAGACCCGCCGCGAACCGCAGCAACGGCGTCTCTTCCCCGCCCAGCGGGCGTTGCGGACGCGGCATGACCATCCCCTTCCCCGCAGGTCATTGTTCAGAGGTTGTTGTTCAACGTCCAGCACGCCGCATTGAACAACCCGGATGCACTACACCCGAAGGTCCGACCGCATTTCCACACCGCGACGAAAGCCGACGCCGGACTGTCACACCAGAGTCTGTGACTGGGGGAGGAAACGTGCACGCCGCTGCGAGCAATGCGATACAAGATCGACGGGCAAGAATCCAGGGCCGCGGGCCAGCCCCTCATCTGGACTGCCTGCCGGTCCGCGTACCAGGCCGTCGGACCAGGCCTCGCCGATCTCGCGGTCTCCCCGGACGATGGGACGGTGTTCACCGCGTCCGGTTCCCGTGATCATGTCGAGGCGTCCACCACCAAGGATTTTTCCCGCGCGGGTGCGTATCGCGCCGGGCAGTATCCGAACGCGGTTGCGGTCGGCGCGGTCGGCACCCATGTCGCGGCCGGGCTACGCGACACCGACATCTACTTCTATCGGCCGGGGGCGCTGATCCCGATCGGCGGGTGAATATCGGGCAGGAAGAGGTGCTCGCCCCGCGCGGCGTCGGTAGTTCGAGAGAAATCCGTCATGCCCCGCGAGACCGGACCGCACGCGGCATGCAAAGAAGGGAGAGCGAATGAAAAGAGAACGAATATCAGCCGTGGCCTTGGCAGCAGGTCTTGTCTCACACGGCGCGTTCCTCGCGTGTGACGAAAATCAGACACGTAAGAGGTTTGGGTTTAGTTTCTAACGAAAGGAAATCATGCCTTCCAAATACAATCATTGGGGCGCTTTGACGATTGCAATAGCTATAGTCGTCGGCACCGTCGCCTGGTCCGGTTTCGCGCGCGCCGAAAACCGGCATTTGCTCGACGACACGTCGTGGGACGGCGGCGGGCTTGCCTCCGCGTCCGTGGACCCGGCCGGACGGATCAGGCCGGCCCCTCACTCTCCACCGAGCCAGGGAACCTTGGAGGAGTCCATCACGAAGGCCATCAAGAGGAATGAGATATCAGACACGCGAAGCAGCGATCTGGACAGCACCGAGGAGACGCAGCGAATGATCGCGGCGGCGACCGCCGCTGTGGATCCTCCCCAAGCGATCCTCGACGCCTGCCTCGCCAACGACAACGCGGGCAAGCCCGGAGGCCACGTATTCAACCGCTACGTCTGGTGTGCGCGGAACAAGATCGCCGGCCAGACGATCAAGTATCCCCCCGGCGAGATCTCGGGTCAGTTCGTCGCCCCGTATCGGGTGATCGCGCTGGCTAACCCCTTCTACCGCAACGTCCACTACTACCTCCATGTGGACGACCTCGAGGACAGGGGCAACTTCTCGGCCTCAAGCCCGCTCACTATTCAAGTCGGCTGTCGAGATCTGAACGTGGGCTGCTCCGCCGACAAGGACCAGATCACACACGAACTCGGGGACTGGAAGAACGAGGGATGGGTCGACTGGAACCTGACATCGGACGAGACAGCGTCACCCCAGCGGCCAGAGAAGATGCTCCGGAACAATTTCTCAATGTTAGGCCACGCCACCGACAACATCGGAATCGACGTAGACCTTGACACCTGGACGAAGCCCAATTTCCGTTGCGACTCCGCGCCCTACTTCCTCACGAAAGCCTGCGTGTTCACTGATGTCATTCCCCGACTCAACTACGTGTACGGGGACGGCTACGACGAAGTCATAGACCATATCCGGCGCGCCCAGTACCATCCTGACCAGACGTATCCACAAAAAACGGGCAAAGTGATCCCGGGACGATATCCGCCTCCATCCTGGGACGACGGCCTGTTCCGCGTGAAATACAAGGGTGCTACCTGGAAACTGAATAAAGCGGCGAAAGACGCCACCTGTCCCGGGCTGCCGCCGCCGACGCAAGGACAAGATTGTGACGAATACCCGTTCGCCTCGACAAAACAAGGCGCTGGCCTGGGCGACGGAAACTTCTCGGTTCAGTACCTGAATGCGAGCCAGAACCGCAGCGCAGGCGGCAAACTGCCCGGATATTACACCTGGGACCGAATCTTCTACTGGGACTCGGTGCAAAAGCCGGCACTGGACGAGTTCTGGGTGAAAGCCGGGTAGGCCATCCCGGCACCACCCACACACTCCGCAATACCTGATCACAGATCACGGGGGCCTCGGTGGCTCTCACCGAGGCTAACCCCCGACATGGCCAGTGGCGTGATAAGGATCAAACGCGGGCACCTCATCAGTCCGCTGGAGTCCGGTCGAGGGCGGCCCAGATGGCGGTGATCTGCCGATCCAGCGCGGACAGCTCGGCAATGCGGTGGTCGATCAGCGCAGCGCCCTCGTCTTCACCCGTCGCCTGCGGACAGCGCTTCAGCGCGAAGGTGTTCCGTCAGGGCGGCATCACCTCATGCCCGCCTGTCCGAACAGCCTGTCCTGTGCCAGCGAACCGATACCACTCTGACCATCCAACTCAAGCCGCTCGGGGACGACACCAAAGAACGCACCGATCCCCGAGTCTGCGCAGCCATGATCGACGAAGCATGGGCAAAGCTCCGCTAGCCCCGGTGCCGATCTCTCAGCACGGTCCTGCTCAGGACCGCACCCAACGTTGCTTGTCGATTTCCCAGCTTCCGATGGAGTTCGAAGACTCGTCGCTGCAGTTCAGGATGCGTATCGGTCAAGAGGCGTTCTCCACGCGAGCGGGGTGGCCCCGACAGAAGCCGCGCCGACCAGAACCGGCTGGCATGACCGCGCACGACAGCGGACACCGGCTAGGCTCGGGCGATCACCGCCGGTGCCGACCGAGGCTCGTCGTGCCACTCCGCGCGAACCACCCGCGTCAACATGCGGGAGCGTTTCGCCCCGACCCCCAATGCTTTTCGCAGCACCTCCGCCGAGACCGGACGCTGATGCCGCGCACGATGCTCCGCGTCAACCTGCCGTGCCCGCTCCACCAGTTCAGGATCCAGCCCAACTGTTCTCTCACCAGCGCCCTCCGGCAAGGACTCATGTTGGACAGCGACTGACACACCAGGAGGCTGACCGACCGCCCCGTGCACGTCGACAAGCGCTTGCAGAAGTCCCGGGCCGACCTCAGACCAGCCAATCAGCAACAACGGCCCCACCGCATCGAACAACGCCCTGCCGACCTCACCAGCCACCAGTGGCTCAGCCACATTCAACGCCAACGTCACCACACTCGCCCCCACCAGCAACCGCCGTGCAGACCGCATGGTCGCTGGAGAAGCCCCGCACGCTGATAATCGACACACTGCGACCAGCAGCGCCACCACCGTCACATCAACCGCCGGCGCGACCAGCGGTGCCACCCAGACCGGCACACCCAGCCGAAGAGCGAGCATCAGCACATTCCCGAAACCGAACAGGAACGTCAGCCCAACCACCACCCCCACCATCACGCTCACCGCAGACACGACCGGATCACGCCGAACCACCGCCCCCGTCACGACAGCCACCTCAAAACGCGGTGCCAGACCAGGACTGGACTACGCGACACGAGCCGGCATTTACGAGCCCGAGGCGAGCCCGAGACCTCCACCACACGACAACACCGGCCGACACACCACAACACCGCAAGCACCCCGCGACCAGACGAAAAGGTCTTGTCCGGCATCACTCGACACCATCCGACAGGTCGAGCAGCGAACTCTTAACCAGCGGGTTCGGGGTTCGAGTCCCTGATGGCGCACCCTCACTCCCCAGGTCTTGAGATTCATTGACCTGGGGATTTTGGTTTTCCGGAAGCTTTTCTTCCGGTTCCGGACTGTCCACAATGGTCGGTGGCGAGCCCGAGTCGCGCCCGAGCTGTCGCGGTGCTGACCGCAGGCTGATCTTGGCGGTGGCCTCGGCCGCCGCGAGCGCGACTTCAGGCAGCACGGTGGTGTAGGTGTCCATCGTGACGGTGATCGAGGAATGCCGGAGCATGTGCTGCACCACCTTCATGTCCGCCCCGGCCGCGAGCGCGAGAGTGGCCGCTCCGTGCCGCAGGTCGTGCAGCCGGATCGGCGGCAACCCGGCCTGACGTGCCAGCTCCTGAAACCGCGCAGTGACATCGGCCGGGTGCAGCGCGCTGCCATCGGGCTGGGTGAACAACAGCCCGCTGTCGACCCAGTCGGCACCGAGCCGCGCGATCGCCTCATCCTGGTCTGCCAGGTGCTGACGCAGTACGAGCACCGTGCCGCCGTCCAATGCGACCAGGCTCTCCGACGACGTCGTCTTCGGAGCGGACTCGCCGGTTTCCCAGCCGTACTGCACGATCTGGTTCGTCACGTCCAGCGCGGCGGAGTCTAGGTAGGTGTCGACGCGCCGTTGACCGCATGCTTCCCCGCGCCGCAGCCCGACGTGAGCGATCACGTGGAACAAGGGATACAGCGGGTCGTGGACCGCGTGGTCGAGGAACCGGCCGGTCTGCTGCGGGGTCCACACCATCACCCGCGACGGAATCTCTCCCGTCTCCCGCCACCGCGCCACCCGCTCGTCGGTCCACACCTTCGCGGTCGGGCGTTTGGCCGGGGGGGCAACTCCACCAACGACGCGACATTGACCGTGAGCAGGCCTTCCTTCACCGCCGGGCTCAGCGCCGCCCGCAGCGTTTCCCGGATCCGCCGGATCGAGGTCGGACCGACCGGCCGCTGCCACTTCACCGCCGCGACCTTGCGGGGATCCTTGCTGGCCCGGTACTCGGCGATCACGTCGTTGTGCTCCACGATCGCGTCGAACATGCCCTCCAGATGCGCCACCCGCAGTTTGTCCCGCCGCATATGTCCCAGATGCGGCCGCAGATACAGCCGCACATGCGACTCGTAGGAACGGTAGGTGTTGCGGGAGCGGGTTTTCTTTTTCGTCGCGAGAAACGCGGTGGTTGACCCCGCAGTTCCGGGCCACCGTGGAACTGCTCGCCGCACCCGCCCGCGAGTGCTACTCCTGGACCGCGTTCACCCACCGCCCGCACGACGACGGCGCGTTCTTCGTCGCCGCGGCCGGACGCGACGCCGTCCGCCTGATCACCGACCACCAGTCGATCCAGCTCGACCCCATCCAGCCCCACAACCTCGCCACCGCACTCGTCGAGGCCCTGCCGGAACACCCACCAGCCCGGATGACAACCCTGCGGATCCCCACGACCTACCTCGAGGACACCGACGCCGACCCCCTCTCGGAAATGTCCGGACACGCCGACGACCTGCGCCACCTCCTGCGAAGCGAACGCACGGCTGTGCACAAACTCCACGCCGCGGTCGGACACGGTGCCGATCGTGTCCACAGCACTGCCCTGACCGTTTACGACCTCACCCACAGAGGCCGCATGCTCGCGTTCACCAGCGACGCCCCAGACGGCGGACTGGAAGCCACCGTCTGCAGCGGCAACCGCACCAACCTCGTCGACGCACTCAACCTCACCCTCAACGGACTCATCGGACCGCAGCCGCGGCGGTAGACGCAGATCGCGTGCGTCTACCGCCACGAACCTTGGCCTGCCCCGAGCTTCCGCACTCACGAACGGCATGACGAACGAAAGCGTGCGCAGGCAGCGAAATCCGCATGAACCCGCGCTCAGTCGACCATCCGCCGACGTTCACCGTCACCTCGTTCTGCACTCAGCACTGGCTCCATGGATACAGAACGCTGAACTGGTCGAACGGATCGTTCAAATCCTCGTCCCGAGCCAGATCGTCGACAGCGATCGACGCCTCAGAGAGCACGTCCGCGGCCGCAAGCAAGCCAGCGACCGCCTGCACTATCGCCGCATACCGACCAGGCCGCACATCGGGGTGGCAACTGCACCCGAAACTCACGAGGTCCCACCCGCGAAAGACTGCCTGTCATCAGTTGGCAACACCAACCCATGCCAAGGCACCGCCGCGAACGGTGTTAGGTGGTCCACCATGTCCAGCACGGCGAGGGCCGGCTCATCGACGCCACACCATCGGCCTCAACGAAGTCGTTCGTAAAGGCTGGCAGCCGGGCCTGCGTCCGCGAAGCGCGCCGCCTGGCCACCGTCACAACTGGACGAGCTGATGCGCACCGAGAGGTGGTCCGTCGTCTGACCTCCCGAGCCCGACGGGAGCGCGCGGCCTTCGGCAGACCCGCTCGCGCGGCCTCGGGCCACCCGCGCAATCGAGCGTCTCGGCATCGGCCCCTGCCTGCCGACCAGGCGGTACGCCCGCGGGTAGACCGCGGCATTCTGCTCCCGAGGAGGCACAGGCGGAAGAAGGCGTGAGAGCGTGACGCAATGACAGGAATACATCAGTCAGTCGGCGACAGGAGGCTTCTCCATGTAAACCTTACGGTAGTCGCGTCCAATCCAGCTTGAATCTGGATCGCCAACATGAATCAGCGCTTCGGACTTTATCCGACCCGGCAAGAGTGCGTCAAGTTCGGACATGATGTCGTCTATGTCCTCCTGAATTTCGCTCGTGAGTTGCCGAACCGCGAAGTGGACGATTACGTTTTCGTCGTCCATCTGAACGGAAATCGCTTGCATTTTAGCCGAGATCAAGCCGATCGCGGCTTGGACGACTTGCAGGACAAGAACATTCTCGCGATCCAGGCTCTGCATTCTCACGGCTTCCAGTTCGGATCAATCGGAACGACGCTCACGCTATTCACTCCCTTAATCATGAACACGTTTGTCGGTTGATCGACATGTCCGGCTCCAGGGTTGTTATTGTAGCCGGTAATCGCGGGGTATCGAACCACGACTTGCCCCTTGCTTGGAATGCTGCCAAGTACCGTTGCCCGGTTCGCGTGGTAGGCGTCGAGAACCTGTTGTGCGTCGGCCGCATTTTTGAAATATCCGCCGCCAGCGTACAGAGGAGCTCCTTGCACGTGCCTCGACTGCTTCTGCGCGCTGATCCTGGTGTTGATCGGGCACGGCTGTGCGTTGTGCACCAGCACCGCCGTGTCCCCCGCGAGGACGTAAAAAGTGTGGCTGTGGGCGACGGTGAGGTTGTGGACAGTCAGAGGCGCTCGATAGGCACGGTTGGCAGCGACGCGGACGGGCCCTTCGCCAGGGCTGCCGGCCAGGGCCTCGCCGGGGAGCAGGCTGGCCGCGTTGGCCCAGACGTGCCGGTCGGGCTCCCAGAACGGATGGTTGGAGGTCGCGGTGAGGGTGCCGCTGCGGCGGCCGCCGGAGATGGCGATCTCGTCGAGGTCCTTCGGGCCTGTACCGGTGATCAGGGCGATGACGGGCTCGGCAGTGATGCGCCCGGTGTCGGGATCGGCAGTGCGCACCTGGTCGCCGGGGGCGATCCGCTCGATCGGGCGGGTGCCGCCGTCGGCGAGCAGGACGCGGGTGCCGGCCGCGAAGCTGTTGGGCGTCGGGCAGGCGTCGCGCTCTCGCTGTTGCTGGTCGAGGAGTTGGTCGACCTCGACCTGTGCGACGGCGAGTGCGTCGATCTCGGCGTCGGCGGTGTCGGTCCATCGCAGGGTGACGCGCCCTCCGCTGGCGTTGGCCTGTTGCTGGGCGCGTTGGGCGTACTCGGCGTCCACGGCGGCGAAGACGGGGCCGGCCTCGGGGTCGGTGCAGGACAGCTGCCCGGCGGTGCTGTCGCCGGTGATCGGGATCGTGGTGGGCGGACTGGTGCAGCCGCCGGCGGGGCGCCCGTCGATCCTCACGTTGGTGACGGTCAGTTTCGCGGTGACCTTGCCGCCGGTGACGCGGCTCTTGGCCTGGGCGCTCACGTCCGCCCGGTAGGACTCGGTGATGGCGCAGCCCGCTGCGCTGCAGTTGAACGTGCCCGCGGCAGTGAGGTTGAAATGGATGCCGTTGTCGACCGCGTCGGCGAGCCCTTTGGTGTCCTCGGCGAGGGTGTCGTACATCTGGTCGGCCTGGTCGCCCTCGATCGGAGCCAGGTCCATGCCCTGCGACTCCTCGCCCGTCGAGTCGGTCGCGGGGCGGGCGGAGGGCAGGTCGGGCAGGGACGATCGTTCGGTCAGCTCGGGAAGGCGGGACGGGGACAGCACGCCCTGCGGTTCGAGCCGCAGCACGCGGTGCGGCGCGTCCTTGGCCACGTACAGCGTGCCGTCGGCCGTTTCCGCGCGCAGGGCGGGCACCCCGCCGACCGACAGCGCGGGCAGGTCGGGGTCGGCGGGCGAGGGGAGGTCGGGGACGTCGGCCAGCGCGGCGGTGAGCCTGGCGGCCAGGTCCTGCGGGGGCGGGAACTCCTTGATGAGGTTGCCGTACATGTATTCGTCGTTGGGGTCGCCGCTTTTCCACTTGCCCAGGCGTCCGGGGTGGTCTCGCTGGAATTTGGTGTAGACCTTGCCTCCGACCCGCAGCACTCCTTGGTCGAGCCTCTCCAGGCCCGGGGTGCCTGTGACGCCGAACTGCTCCCCGAACCGGGTCGTGGTGATGTCCCGTTTCTCGCCGTAGATCGCGGTGTCGGTGTAGCGCACGCCCTCCGCCGCGGCGAGCCGGTCGAGCGCCTGCTCGAACGCCGCCCGGTCCTTCGGCGACGACGGCCACGCCAGCCAGGTCACCAGCGCCGCGACCAGAACCACGACCACCCCGAGGACCCCGAACACCACGGGCTTCCGGCGCCACCGACGCGAACCCCGGCCCGGCGGGTGCTGCTCGGCAGGCGGCTGCTGAGAAAACTCCGGTACAGTCACGACTCCCCCAAACTACGACAAGGCGGATCCAAACGACGACCCAACGTAAGCAGCTCCGGATGAGCTTTCGATGACACCGGGAACTCGAATATTCCAGCCATGCCCGGCATGCCGCGGGCCGGGAATGTAACGCAGGGCTTGCCATATCCGACCCAAAGCCGCGACTGTGCCGAGGATCGGGGAGGGACCGATGTGCCGAGCGAAACGAGGGCTGTTCTCGCGCGGGCTGATGTCGGAAAGGGGTTTTCCGGTAGGCGCTGCCGGAGCGTGGTCGGGCTGGCCGGGGCCGGCGGAATCGGCGAGCGGGATGACGGGGGCAGTACTGCCGCCGAACTGAGGACCGCATCGCCGCGGTGCGCGAGAGCGCCCGGCACGCATCGTCGACCGGATAATCGACGAGCCCGGCACTGCTCCCGGCGATCGCCCAGCTACCCGCCCTGCCGGCGAGGGGTGGCACCGGGTTGGAACGCGACGGTGGACAGGGATTTGGCGGCCGGGGTGAGGGTGGGTGTGGTGCCGGGCACCACACCCACCGGATGCTCGGCTACAGCGCGATGCACTTCGTCGTGGTCAGTTCCCAGAAGCCTGCGACGCCGCCCTCTCGGCCGAAGCCGGACAGCTTCATGCCGCCGAACGGGCCGGTGAGTCGGGGGAACGTGGCGTTGATGGCGAACACCCGGTGCGCACCCGGCGGGCGACGGCGTGGGCTGCGTCCGTGTCGCGGGTGAACACCGAGCCCGCGAGGCCGTAGCGCGAGTCGTTCGCGAGGGCGACGGCTTCGTCGAGGCTGTCGAATGGAATCACGCAGAAGACCGGGCCGAAGAGCTCGTTCTGCGCGACTTCCATGTCGTTCGTGACTCCGGTGAGGAGGGTCGGTTCTAGGTACCACCCGCAGTCGAACCCGGCGGGGCGGGATCCGCCGTAGGCCACGGTCGCGCCTGCGGCGACGGCCCGGGCGACGTAGCCTTCGGCGCGGTCGCGGAACGTCTGTCCGGCCAGCGGGCCCCACTGGGTGGCCGGATCCGGCGAGTCGCCGATCTTCAGCGCGGCGAACCCGGCCGCCAGCCGTTCCACCAGTTCGTCGCGGATCTTGCGGTCCACCAGGATCCGGGTCATCGCCACGCAGATCTGTCCGCTTCAAGACATCGGCGACGAAATCAACTGGTAGGCCTGCAGCAGATGTCGGCCCGGCCGCGCATTAGCAGTTTCCGCGCAGGGAACGAGTAAGAGATAGCGCGGGATCGTCCCCGCTCAACTGCCCGATCTGCCCAGGCCAGCTGATTTCGTCGGCAGCCCGCAAATTTGCTCACCGGCCTGGCCGATATAGTCCCGGATCACGTCATCGCCCATCGCCTCTCACCGGGCGCGGAAACACTCGGCGCGAGGTTGGCCAGCCGCGCCGAGAGAATGCCGCCTTAGAGCGTGTCAGTGGTGGTGTCTCGGAAGGCGCGTCACCTCACCCAGTGGGCTCATCCTCAGGAACTCCTTGATTAGCGCCAAGACACGGCCCTGCACGCAACCGGCCCATCACGGCTGGATGCGAGATCTCGTCGAAGCAGGCCGTCTCTGCCCCCCTCCCGGATGGCGTCGACCAGTCCCCACTGCAGCACGGTTTCCGCAGCCAGAACGCAACCGGACAACGCGAGGTAGAACGTGCGCCACCGGCCGATGCGGTGCGGGATCGAGACCGTCCCGCCGGCACCGGGGATCAAACCCATGCTCACTTCGGGCAGCCGGAACGTGGTGCCCGGCTCGGCGAACACCCGGCCGGCGAACGCAGGCAACTCGATCCCCGCTCCGATGCAGCTGCCCTGGAGCCGGACCTCGATCCGATCCGCGAGCCGGTGCAGCAGCCGACCAGCACCGGCACTGGTGCGGACAAAGTGTGCGGTCGCGAGATCGGGCGTGGTGCCGAACTCGTCGAGGTCGCCGCCCGAACAGAATGAAGGCCCTTGTCCGTCGAGCACGATCCGCGTAATGCCGTTGTCCAGCAGGGCGAGCCGCAGTGACTCGACGAGGGCATCACGCAGTTCCCTGCCGTAGGCATTGCGCCGTTCCGGCCGGTTCAGCGTGATCTGGAGGGTGCCCTCGGCGCGATCGACCAGCACGGGCGCGCAGTTCGCGCTGGAAGGCAATGGCCGCGCACCGCGCTCATCCAGCCAGCGAGCGAACTCTCGGCCGCCAAGCAACGTCGAGTAGGCGAAGGACTCCAGCGTGAGGCCGACGGTCACGTCGCGCGGCGAGGATCGCAGGACCTCGGCGAGCGCGAGCGTGGCCTGCGGATTCGCCTCAGCGAGGACGCGCAACCGATCGGCCTCGACAGGAGGCTCGCTCACGGCGACCAGCTCCCGTGCCGCTGCTGTGTCCGGCGGTACGAGGCGTCGGTGTCATCGCGATGGCCACGATCGCCGTCCGGTGCATCCGCACGACCACGACTGGCAGGTCGCAACAGCCGACGACGGCGAGCGCCGCGGCGCACAGCTCTAGAAACTGTTCGTAGTCCGGCGCGGCAGGAAGAATCCCAAGCCGTGCCGGCGATCTTCCGCCCTTCGTCGTGCTTGGCCTTAGTCGACTGCGGTAAGCACGAACGACACATCGCGCCAGTGCAAGGCTGTCCGGTATGCCTTCTCGACTACTCGAACGATCTCAGGTATCGGAGCTCCGTCGTCTTCGCGGCAGCGATCGATCTTCTGCTTGAGCACGGGCCATAGCTGCTCCGCCAACGCTACTTTGCTCGGCTCGTAATTCCAGTCCCACCACACGTTCTTGATATCTACGTTGCGGTGCCCGGTCCGCGCCCGCGCCCTCAACGCCGCCAGCGCACCGACGAGATCAACACGGCTCAGGCCGTTCACGGTGTCGTGGATCGCCATGATCGCATCGGCGAGCTCTTCGTCCGTGAAATGCGCAAACTCGTAACATGAGGCGGACCAGCGGTGAATGTCGACAAGCATGCTCAGCTCTTCGTCAGTGGTCTTGGCACCTTGCGCAAGCAGTACTTGTCGAATCTCCTCAAGGATGCCGTCGCGAGTCCGCTCCCACTTGTCCGCAGCGAACTTGCCCTCTGGGTCTACCGCAACCATCAAGCAGGTCGGCGGCTTGAGGAGGTCCCAATGGTGGTCGGTCTTGCGCCCAGCGATCAGCGGTGCCGCCGCGAGAGCCGCGACCTTCTGGAGATCCTTGGTCGTCCCGCCGAGATGCAGGACCCGGACCAACTCTGGAGCAACCCGGTATCCCAGCTCGGCGGCGATTCTCGGGACGTGCCGCTGCTCGCTTTCGCCTTCAACGGCTAACACGACACGAGGATGCGGCGAGAGCCCGAGACTCATCAGGTCTTCGTCCAAGCTGCTATCGCGGCGACTCAACCGCTCGTGCAACGGATGTGCTGACGTCGGCGACGGCTCCGGCAACTGCTTCGCCAAACCACGATCGGCGAGGTCTTCATGGAAAAGGAGAAGGATCTCAGCTGTCTGCCGCATGTCCATTGCCGCGAGCGCGGGGCCTTTGAGTTGCTCCCATGCCTTCCGCGGCGCGCGGCGGGCGAGCTCGCCCCAGGAACCGCCTAAAGGATCGATCCGGGCGGCCGAGCTGAGCAACGACTCGGCGTCCTCGGCAGCTTGCTCGGCGGAGTAGCCCAGAGTGTCGCTCACGGCCACGGGGTCGAACGATGCGCGGTACGGGGACCATTGCTTGAATGTCGTGTTCGACAGGTGTACGAAATCGGGATCGAGTGTGGGCCCGTACCGCGCCTCGAGTGCAGTTGCAGCGATGGCGATACGCCTAAAGTCGGCTGCCTCCTCGATCAGGTATGGACCCGGATCAGGCAGTTGCACTCGACGCTTGCTGCCGCGCCAGGTCTCCCGGCGTCCCTCCAGCAACCACGCGATCGTCGACAATAGGTGCAGCTGATGCCAGGAGTAGATCAAACCGTCCCACCATCGGCGGCCGAAGCGAGTCTGCCGGGCGAACGACAGGTGCGGCCGAAACGGCATCGCGGCAAGGTCGCGCAGCCTGCCGGCCTCACGTGCCAGCCGCAACTCGGTGAGCAAGGTGCCGTTCGGGCGCGGTCCGTCGCCGTTGGGTACCGCCAACGAAGGATCTGGTTCGTTCTGCACCCAGACGAAGGGGATCAGCAGGCGACGCCGATAGAGCTCGCGGACAGTTTGGATGTTGAGATCAAAGCCACGACGCCTAGCCTCGGAGATGAATTTCTCCGGGCTCAACGGCGGTCGCTGCGTGAAGACCCACGGCATGGATGCAACTACCAACGGTGACGGTGAGTTAGCTCCCACGACGTTGTCGGGACGAAAATGTGCCATGATTCCAGCCCTAGTCGTACGCAGTGAACGTTCCGTTGACCACGGATATCGTGACCGCCGACGGTTTCGCTACCCACGTCCGAACACCTTCGACCACAGGGCCGGAGAACTCGGCAGTTGAATCCCGTCGTCACCGGCGAGCCTCTGTCGAGACCTGGCGAGCAACGCGCGCGACTACTCAGGCCCGGTGGCGTCGAGGCGATCCGACGCTCTTCGACGAGTGGTCTACCGCGCAATGGCCCGGGAGCGCTGAGCCAACGCCGACAGCGGACGAAGCAACGAAGCCGTCAGGAAGACCCGGGGAACGGTCTTCGACGCCGTCCGCCTCCTCGATCGGGTGAACTCGCGCTTCGCCGCCGTCTCGATGGCAAGGTTTGTCGGTGGTGCCTGCTCGGATCTTCGCTTATGAAGATCATGGCGTTTTCCGACGTGCTTGCTGCGTTCCACTCTGCCAGCACCGATTCCCTGGCCACACAGGCCGATCAGATCATCCAGGCTGCTCAGAAGCAGGGGCTGCGGGTGCTTCCTGGCCGGGTCGACGCCAGCAGCCTCGTTGAACTCGATTCGGCGGCACTGGCAGCCGACGAGGTCGTGACCGCTGCGGCGACTGCGGGTACGCAACTGCTCTACCTCCGCCGGGTCGTACTGGACCAGGCGACAGTGGACGCGGTGTTGGAGGGCGTGGAAGCCAGCGCGGAACGGACCACAGCGCGAAAGGCGTTGGCCCGGATCGTCGGCTGGACCGGCTGCATCGAGGTCGGCTTCGCCCATCACGGCGTCCTGCATCTCTGGGAGGCGAGCATGCCCTGGCATGACAGTCTCGAGGAACTTTCCATGTCTGAGCCGTCGGAAATGGGTCACGACTCCTTCGAGGACGTCAGGCTCGACGAGGGACAAATCGCCGAGCTCGCCGGGCAGCTCGCCGCCTCGCAGGAGTTCCGCCGAGCTCGATGGAGCGAGCGCGAAGCCGTCGCCGAACAACTCCCAGTCCTCGCCGCGCTGAAGTCGAACCCGAAGATTCCGCGCTGGACAGTTTCGTCCGTGATCGGAAAAGCCAGCGACGTAGTCCGGTTGCAAGCTGATGACTGCGCCACCGCGTTGGAAGCCCGCAAGGAGGAACTGGCGGCCGCACTGGCCGCGGACTCGAAGTTCAGTGCGATCCGCACCGCCGAAGCGCGCCTGCGATTCACCGAGACATGGATCCGCAACCATTCCGACGGCCTGCCGATCGGCCACTGGCTGCTCAAGGAACTGGTCAAGCTCGCCGTCGATACCCGAAAGAAAGGCAACCCGACTCAGCTGACGCTGTAGCCAACTTGCCGGAGCACCGTAGGCGAAGCCCGAGGGCACGGACGACTTCCCTGGCTTTGGGGGCTATCCGCAACTCGCCAGCACCATCTCGCCACAAATTCGGTGACAACCCCCCGCTCCTCACCTGCACCACAGGAAACGAGCCTGTCTGGAGCGTCCTGCTAGGCGCTGTGATCTGCGGGCCTTCACCTGGGTCGGCGGACAACTCCCAGAACATCAACGAGACTCGGCACCACGGACTTGCCAGATTACGGGCAGCGCACCGTTCGCGGAGCCCGCTCAGCACCGGCTCGCAGAGCTGCTGCGAGCACGAAATCCCTTTCTTGCGTCTACCGCGGGCAGCGCGACCGCCGTTGCCGAGACAGGACGACACCAAGAAGGCAGGCCGCCCGACGACGCATTTTGCGACGCAGTCGGGTTTAGTGCGCGACCACGTACGAGTTCGTTCAGTATTTCGCCAGCTATTGCGGCCTTCAGCAATTGACCTGCGCTGACTGGACATCGACGGCGAGCGGATCTGCTGGTAAGCGATAGGCCAGCATAATCTGCTCGTGCACCCGCTGTGCGAGTGATCAACTCTTGTGGCGTTTACGCATCAACCGATCCGGATACCGGCCGACCAGGGATGCGCCGTAGTTGTTGGAGGCGCGCAACGCCTCGGTTGTGTCAGGCAGATAGCTCAGCGGCCGCATCGCTGTCCCGGTCCCGGTACGATCCATCTCGGCCAAGGCGAGCTCGGGAGTCCCTGTATATCGCTCCGGCGCAAGGAAATCGCTCTCCCGCGCGGAACCGGACTCAGATCCAGTGTCGACCACGCATCCTCGGACGCCGGCTTGACCCCGCGCATCGCCATCGAGGCCAACGACCCCCGCGTCCTGGTCGAGTTTGCCGCGCGCGGCCTCGGCGTCGCACTCGTCTCGCAGTCCATGGCCCGCACGTACGCGACCACCGCCCACACCATCACACTCCAGCCCGCGCCCCGCGCCCAAGTACTGCTCGCCTGGCGCCAAGACGGCCCGATCAGCCCCGCAGCACGCGCCCTCGTCCCGTTACGCCCGCTCCACACTGCCTACTCCGGGTGCCTAGGAGCCACCGTCAAGAGACCAGCCCGACGCCACGCCCTGCGTCAGCCAGGTGCGTCGATGCCGAGCCACGTACGGTATTCCGCGACCAGCGGGGCCACCTGATCCACATGCTCCTCTAGGAAGGTCTCCAAGGCGTAGAGGCCGTTCCAATTCTCTTTGGCCATGACGCTGTCCGGGTCGGTCATCCATTGTGGCCCGTCGCTGCAGACGGCCGAGAAGGTTGCTTCCCGCAACTCCCCTGCCTCATCGGGCCCCCTCGATTACTGTGTCGAGCAGGAGATAACGCAAGCCAAGCAACTCGAGGAGCTCTCGGTCGCGCTGCCAGGCGACGCCACCGTGGTGGGCAGTTCGCCGTTGCACCAGGCCCGGATAGACCGTCCGCACCAGCTTGCGGAGGTTCGGCACGTGGTGACCGTCCCAATACAGCGTGCCCGCCACGGTGCGGACTGTGTCTTCGTGGATGCTGCTGGATCCGAGCACCTGTGGCGTGTGATCGATCAACCGGTCACTCCAGCCGAACGCCAGGGCTTGCATCACGTCGCACGGGTTGAAGATGCGCAGGTTTCCACGTCAAGGACCGCATCGACGCCACGCAGACTGCCATCAGCGACGGGAAAGAGGACGCGTCGGATCGGTTGGCACCCGGTGCGCTGTGCGGAGTGGCTCAGGACTGCCTGCGTGACTGCCCGGCGAGCATTCGGCCTCAACCGCGGAGTTCGTTTCAGTAGTACTCCTCGATACGCTTGTAGTATCTGTAGTGATCGGGTTCGTAGGAGTCGCTCGCACGCCAGACCTTCTGCGGCGTAATCTTGAAGGTGCTGGGTTGGAAGTCGCTGAAGTTCATAAAGTCAAGCTCGTGTGCCAGCACTTCCAGGTCTTCCGGCAGCTTGACTTGGCGAGGATCAGCCCAACCCTGCGAATCACCGCGCTCCAGCGGCTGGGACCTCTCGTAGAGATAATCAAAGTGCAGCTTAAAATGCGAGTACTTGTCGTCGTAGTAGACCGCACGCGGCCGTAACTCATGGCCGACCGGAAGCGTTAGGTTGGCTACGGCGTCGAGACGTTCATCGATCCAGCTGAGCTGGTAGGAGTTTGTGCTTCCCTGACGATTGATGAGGTGGGTAAAAAAATCCCCGGGTCACGCCGACGAACTGATTCGGCGACGCGGTGGCAAACACCCGCCATCCTGCCGTCTCGGCGCTCTGGGGCATGAAACGCTGCGCCAGCGACCACCCACGCGGGGTGTCGAGCATCCGCTCCAGATCGGCACCGTCCCATATGTGGATCGGCACACCCTTGTCACGTTCGATTGCCTCGAAGCGCGTGACAAGCGCGCTGGACGGCTGGGTGGAGCATACGAGCAGAAACCCTGAAGCGCCGTGCTGTGTCACCGCGTCGACCACCCCACCGAGTTCGCCGACATCGTTGGAACTGACTGACCGACCGGCACCGCCGTTCGCGCGCGCGGTGTGCTTGCATGACACCAGCCAGCGCCGGATCTTCCGTCCAAACAACGGGTCTCCACGCTCCTCCAGCAGAAGATCACGTCCGGCGTCCTGCCCCCTGCCGGACCACCGAACCACATATCCCAAGGACCGACATAGCTCCCGCACCAGGAGTTCAAGATCCTCACCGTCAGCCGACAGTTCAGCGAAGTCAAGCACCCGTGCAGTATCCCATGCCATGACAGGACCGCAGTTCCGACGCGAAATCCCGCTTCCTAGCCCTCCGTCCCGCCGTCTATCTGGCTGGGGATCGGCTGGGTCAGGTTTCTTCGACCCATGCGCGTCGTGCGGGCCCAGGTGGCTTCGATGCAGAGGCGGACGAGGTCGGGAAGGCCGGGGCCGATCATCCAGCCGAGTCGTTCGCAGTCGGCGTCTTCCCTATTGAAATAGCCGGCATCCGGCGGGAAGATCACGAGCGGGGATTTCGGATGCGTTTTTCAGCACCTGCTGCGGAACGCGCGCGCACCGACTGGGCCGAGCACATCGTCTCGCAGAAACTGCACAACAACGGGTACAACTGCGCCGCCTCGCAAGTCCTGGTGCTCAGCAACGTCTGGGACCAGAAGGACGCTTTCCTCGCCGCGCTCCGGAAAGCGTACGCCGCAGCGCGAACGCGAACTCCCTACTACCCCGGCAGCGAAGCACGCGTCGCCGCCGCGCTCGCCGACCACCCGGACGCGGAACGCCTGGGAGACAACCGGATCCGACTGGACACCATTCCCACGGTCCAGACGATCTATCACGTGGCCGTTCTGGCGTTGCTCGACGCCGAACCGCCCGCGCCAAGCACGACGACCGAGCCGGGACCCAGTTGCTGATCGAGGTTCTGTCACTGAGCCTGCGGGCGAGGTATGCGTACGTGATCGCCGGGATTCGCTCCACATTCGAGGCCAGGTCCGTCTTGCCGGACGAGGTGGCAATTGAGGCGCAAAGAAAGCACGCCGCCGCCGCAGCCAGCGACACCGCGACAGCCGAGCCGCCGCGACCGCAGCAGGTTTCGCCGCGGCCGGGCTAATCGGTACGCCGACTTCGAGGAGATGCTCGACCACCAGGACGCCGCCGGTCTTGGTCCGTTGCGAGGCCGAGCTATCGGCGGGCCCTGGCACCGGGGGTCCACTGGGCGCGCAGCCGGTATCCGATGCGGGCGGCTTCGCTTTCGGTGACAGTGGTGCCGGGGATCTCGGGGTGGCAGACGAGTTTCAGCAGGCGGGAGCGGAGCGCGTTCTCGCTGCGGCCGAACTGCGCGATGAGCGCAGCCATCAGGTCAGCCGGGTCGTGCCCGCTGGCGCCGATCCATGTAGCACGCAGCGCCTCTTCGTCGGCGGAGGTCCAAGGGCCGCCGGCGTTGGCCGGACCGCAGCGTGGCGGAGCACCTGTGTCTGCCGGCGACGTTGCGGCTGTCGGCCACGGCGGCAGAAGGAGCGGCCCGAGCCTGGTGAGGTCGACTAATGTCCAGGCGTCCAGCTGCCCGTCAGTGCCAGTGATCCCCGGAAGCGTCCGTGGCCGCGCGGCCACGGATGGAGCTGGCGTCTGCGGCGGGTTGTGCAGGGCGGCCTGCCTGAGTTCGTGGTCGGCGTCGGGTTGCAGGCGGCGCAGGAGACCCGCGCAGGCGAGGGCGTCGGACAGCGCGGTGTGCGCGAACTGGTCGAGCATCCGCACACCCAGGTCCGCCGCGCAGCGTGCGAGTTTCGTCCTGGACTGTCGGCGCAGTCCGGCCTGCGCCGCGCGCAGCGTACACACGCTGGCGTTGCCCCAGCCGAAGCGTGGGTCCGGGTGAGGCAGCTCCGCGTCGAGAAACTGGATGTCGAACTCGGCTTTGTGGGCGACTAGCGCGCGACCGGCGAGCAGGTGAAGCAGCGTGCTCGCAACCTGTTGGATTGTCGGTGCATCTCGTACATCGTGGTCGGCGATGCCGTGCACGGCCGTGGCCTCGGCCGGGATCGGCCGCTGCGGGTTGATCAGGCTGTGCCAGGCGCGTATCGATTCCCGATACAGGTCTGCAGTAATGACCGCGATCTCCACGATCCGGTCGTCACCGGGGCGGAACCCCGTCGTCTCGACGTCAACGACGGCATAGCCGACGCGTGGCATGCAGTTCGAGGAAGCGGTGCGCATCCAAGTCATGACTGGCAGTGTGCAGGCAAGCACCGACACAAACGGCGGAGCGGCTTTACCTTCCAGCTCAAACGGACCGGTTTGGCCTCATCGCCCCTCGCCCTCACCGATTGAGCGAACTCGCAGGTGCACCGCTACGGGGGCAAGGACACACCCAGAAGGGGATCGACGTCCTCGTCAGCCACCCCGACGGCACGTCGACCGGAATCAAGTGCAAACGCGAGCAAAGGTTCGGTCCCGCGAAGACGCGGAAGGCGGTTGGCGAGCTGACAACAAGTGTCGGTCGCTGCATTATCTTCCTGATCCGGATCGCGAGCCCGCAGGCGCGCCAGGAGATCGCCAACCATCAGCCAGTGTGGACGCTCTGGGACATCGACGACCTGTCCCGTGAAGTGCGAACGCTTCCGGACCGTGACGCTGCAGTCCGCCTGGTGGACACCTACTTTTCTGACTGGCGGGAGTCGTTGCTCGGGTATTCGGGCCGTGGCCGACACACCGACGAGCTAGAAGAACGGGATCTCGATCGGCGGTTCCTCGATCACCCGGGGGGCGGACCTCGCCTCCGCCGCCTTCGTACTCCGGTGCCGTGTACGGGTGGACGTCGGGATGGGGGTATTCGTACTGGTAGGGGAACCGGGAGGAGTTGGGGTAGCCGTAGTCGTAGAACGTGGGCGGGTGCAGGTTCAGCGGGATCGGGTCGATCATCTTCAGCTTCGGAGGCGGGTTCTTCGCCGCCTCGGCCGCCGCAGCGGTCTCCTTCGCGGCCACGGCACGATCGAGTTTCGTGCTGCCGTCGCCGAGTTGCGTGATGAGGTCCGCCTGGGCCTGAACCTGCCGCGTGGCCGACTCCGTCTGGTCCCGGACCGCCGCAGTGACGTCGGTCTCCGCGACCAGCGCCGTCGCCTCCCGGCCGATCAGGGCATCCAGCTGTGCGGGATCGCGCACGGCCACGGAACTCGCGCGGTCGTAGAGCAGTTCGAGCTTCTCCTGCAGCTTCTTGTCGATCGCTTTGGAGAACGCCTCGACGATCGGGCCGGTGATCGGGATGTCCGTGGTCAGCGGCTTGAGCACTTCGAGGACCTTCGCCGAGACCAGGCTTTCCACGTGCAGAACGATCTTCTTCGGCCCTTCGGAGACCACGTCGATCGCCTTCTGCTGCCGTGCGTGGATCTTGTCCTGTGCCGTCCTGACCTGGTCCACCGTAAGATCGCCGTCCGGTGTGGACAGTGGGGTTGGGAGTTCGACCTGCGGCTTGTCGTCCAGTCCGGCCACGGCGTTCTCCCGGGTGCGCTCCTTGAGCAGCAGCGCGTCGACGTCCGGGTCGCTTACCTGGTGGTCGAGCTTGGCAATCTCGGCGTGCTGCGTCGCGCTCGACCACGCCGCGTGGACGTCCTGCACGTGCGCGACGGCGTCCCGGTACGAGGACGAGAACGCGTCGTAGACCTTCTGGTAAAGGTTGGCGGCAACGTGCTCGGAGACTTCCTGGCGGGCCTGGGCGGCCACGTCCGCGTAGCCGCTCTGGACGATTTTGATGCGCAATTGCAAGTCGTGCGAGATGTTGCCGAGCTGGAGTCCGAAAAAGGTGAACGCGGCGAGCGTGGCCAGCCCGGCGCCGATCGGCCCGGCGTGCTTGCGGTAGCCGGAAAACGTCTTGTCCAGAACGGTGACCGTGCCGGCGCGGAAGCGCATGAAACCGGTCAGGTCTTCGTCGTCGGGCGGCTTGCGCAGCCGTGCCCCCAGCAGTAGGCAGCCGAGCAGGTACAGCACGACCATCGTGACGAGCACGCCGAACGGGCTCAGCTTCAGGTCGTCCGAGAAGAACGTCGACACGTTCTCGACGGTGTGCTGCAGGGTGAGCAGCCAGCCGTAGGTCAGCCCGTCGCCGAAGATCGCGACGTACGCGGAAAGCAGCAAGTAGAAAGCGGTCCCGAGGGTGACCGGGACGATGTAGCGGACGCCCGCGTCGGCCAGGTGGTAGCGGAATCCGGACTGCTCCTCGGCCCGGGCACGATAATTCGCGCAGAACACCAGCAACAGCCACAGGAACACGAGCGCGGCGGCGAGGTGCACGACCCTCCCGGCGATGGCCGCCATACAGGTCAGCAGGACGACGCCGCTGCCGGCGATCAGGTTTCTCTTGCCCACGATCCCTTGTATCGGCGAATCGAGTGAACTTCTTAATGGTTTGAGCATCGGCGCGATCCTGCTGGCGATCTGCTCCCGCATCAGGCGGGCGCGGCGATGTGCTCGACGTAGAGAGGTGTCGCGGCCAGCAGTGTGCTCGTGTTGATCGGGATCACCGCGGTCACCCGTGCGTAGCCCGCGACCCAGGCAGAGGTGTAATGGGGCTGCAGGTGGTCGGTCAGCCGGTCCATGGCCCGCGCGACCCGTGCGAGGAACGGATGGAAAGCGGGTAGGAGTTCGACGCCATCCTCTCGGTCCCGGCTCAGTACCTCGAGGAACCGCCCCCAGCGGGACGCGAACGACCCTACGTCGAGCGGTGCGGCGGGCCCGATCAGGTGCGCACTCGAGCTGTGCAGCAGCAGACGCAACTCGCCGCCGCTGGGATACAACTCGTCCGCCTGCTCGGTGTCTAGGAAGAAGACCGCGCCGTCTGCGTCGCCGTAGCTCATCGGTGCCTCGAACTGTACCCACTGGCCCGGCCGGATCCCCGGCTCGGCGAACCATATCGGTGCCCGATCCGACGCCTCGAGCCGCGTGACGGCCGCCGCCAGCCCACGCTCGGCCTCACGGGCGGCCTTGCCGAGCTTGAGTCCGCCGACCGGCGTCGTCACCTCCGCCTCTACGTCCCGCAGGCCGAACCGCCCCGGCAAATCCGGCACCAGTTGCCGCAGCTTCGCCTGCGAGACGTAGATCAGCTCACACACCCGTCAATACTGCCCGAACCAAGGCGGAACCCGCGAGAGCGCCTTCGGTCCTGGCAGGGCTGAGCCGCTGCTGCGGTAGCTATTCGTCACCCGGGGACCGGGGATGCCCACCCACCCCAGGACTGGTGCCCGTCACCGCCGAAAACCGGTGGTTGAGGTCGGCATGCCGCTACGCCACCTCAAGCTCTGGGTTATTCCCGCTCACCGGAGCGTTCTTCGGGCGAACGACCGCTACTAGGGCCCGAGAAGTCTGTGCGGCGCCCCGAAGCTCTTTCCGGAGCGTCTCAGCTGATATTGGGCGTCCGCATCGTCGCCAGTGGTCGGCGTCGGCCTTCCGAGCCAGCTCGACTAACTTCTCGTCAAGATCACCGGTCCGGCGGGACGGCACCCTCGCCTGCTGATCATCTCCCTGCAACGCCGTCGCCGCTGTCGCCTGTTCCACGGCGTTCTCCTTCGGCTCCGCGGACGAGTGGTTGGACAGCTCCACCGATCCGGTGTCGGTTTTTTCAGCGCTCAACGCACGAAGAGCCCGGGGCCAGCCTCAGCCCACCCGATCAGCAGGAGCGGGCCAACCGTATCGAACGCTGCTTTCCCCACTGGCCAGCCCACACCGGGTCGGCAACGTTAAGCAACAAGGTCACCAAACTCGCCGCGAGCAGCAGGTGTCGGGCCGGCCGCAGCACGTCATCGCTGGCGCCGGCCAGCGCCAGGTGCCGTGTACCGACGAGTAATCCCAGGACCGTCAGGTCGAAAGCCGGTGCTACCAGAGGTGCTACGAACACCGGCCCTGTCAGTGCAGGTCGAAGCCACCGACGCCACTTTCGCACTCGTCGAACGGCCCTGACCAGATGAACCATTTCTTAACCGTCGGACTGATCTGACTCGAACCCATTCACTGGTCCTCTCCTGCGGCGAGCGACATTGCCCGCGAGGCTGCCGCCACAATGCCAAAGGCGCTTGCACCGGCAGCCTCGCTGGCCGCAGCGGAATGTTAAATACGACACCCTCGGCAGGTCGATCCAGTACGCGCAGGATTCATACACTTCGCGCAGCGATTCCATCCACACTGGACTGGCCCAAGAGGCGGCGGCACAATGCGACACCGAACTCAGGCTCTGGATGAAATCGTCGACTCGATCGCCGAGCTCCATCACGAGGTTGCGGATCTGCTGCGTGGTCCGTCTACCGTCCGGGTTCGTGGTCGTGCCGAGGACGTGGACATGGCGGCTGCCGACCTCCAGCACGAAGAACACGCAGATCCGCTTGAGAGTGAGCGCCCAGTCGACGTGGAAGAAGTCGCAGGCCAGCATCGTCGATGCCTGCGTGCGCAGGAACTGCCGCCAGGTCGCGTCGGTACGTCGGTCCGGCGCTGGAGGTATGCGCGCACGCTTCAGAATCCGCCGGATCGTCGAGGACCCGACCCGGTAGCCAAGCTTGAGCAACTCACCCTGGATCCTCTTATAGCCCAGCTGTGGTTTTCTGTAGCCATCCGTTCGATCAGCCCGGCGATCGCCTCATCAACGGGCGGACGCCCTTGCCGGCGTGGACAGGTCCACGCCGCGGCTACCAGCCGACGGTGCCAGCGCAGGATCGTGCCCGGGGTAACCAGCCGGTGTGATCGCAGCGCCTTGGGCAGCAGCCGAGCCAGCCCGGCGAACAGAGCCCGGTCAGCCCAATCCAGACGAGGTTTCGGGTTGCCTCTGCGAAGTACGGCGACCTCGTGGCGCAGCACCAGCAACTCGATGTTCTTGGACGCTGACGAACGACCGAGCAACACCAGCAGGCCCACCAGCCGGAGGAAGATCAGGTAGAGCAGACGCAGCGACATGCCCGGCGATCATGCCCTACCCGCCGAAAGAGCCATTGCCGCTGGTCAGAATGCATGATTAGACTGCTGGAACCCCCCACGGCTGCAAATTACCAAAAGCAACCGATCATATCCACGGCGTGCGGACAGCAGTACAACAAATGGGGGCCCGGGCGGGCCGGGAGCCCAAACCGGGACTGTGATGCTTGGTCTGCCTTCAATAGCTCGCCTGATAGTTCGGCCTGCACCACAGCCGCTCCGAGCCGCCGCAGCGGCCTGGTCACCTCCTGCAGATCGTTCTCGCGTCCGACAGGGACCGGCAGTTGCGCAACATATGCGACCCAGGCCGTGAAATAAGCGGCGGTCGCTGCTGTTCTCCCCGCGCGAGCGGGAGTGGTCCGCCCTACTGCCAGTTCGCGGTTTCGCCCTCCAGGTTCTTCCCCGCGCGGGCGGGCGTGATCCTTGCTGCGCATGGCGCACGGGCGTCGAGTCGGTCTTCCCCGCGCGTGCGGGGTGGTCCTGGAAGAACGGAGAAGCTTGATTTGTTCAAGACGGACCTTCCGGGGCCGCTGGGCACGGTGTTTGATCCGCGGGCAAGATCGACGGAGGTGCGGGCAGCTGGCACCCGGGCGTCCTTGCCGATCAGCGACAACCCGCCGAAACTGCCTGTCTTCGGCCATGGACACAATGCGCGCCCACGTTCCAGACGCCGTCTGCACAATCATCGAACTACTCGGCGAAAACCACGACGAAAACAGCTGCGGAATTCAGCGGTACTGTTGCCGTCGCCCGCGACGCCGACGGCACCACTTATCGCTTCAGCCTTGGAAACCCGCACGCCAACGACGCGGCACCAGAACCCGACCGCACAGAATGAGGCTGGGCAGACCATAGGCATCACAAATTGCCAGCCGCAACTGTCGTGCGTCACAGAAGCGGTCGCGAGGAAAGCCACACCGACGGTGACACATCAAGCCAACCCACTCCGCCGCCTATGCTAGTTATCCGGAACCTCTAGACCTACATCCCGCGCGAGCGCGTGCACCTCCCGATTTCTGGTCAGCGAGGGATACTCCCGCATCACTCGTTGCAGTTCCCCAGCTATGAATAAAGTGCCAGCATCCACAAATTCGTCCACGGAGCAGCGCAACGTGGCCTCCAGATAGGTTGGAGTCATACGAAGGAAATCTCGATCGAGCTCAAAGCTAATGAATTCGGGGTTTTCGGTGAAGTCGATCTTCCCGAGCGCGTTTCCCCCTCGAGCGAAAACCATCACCTCCTGGACGGCATACATCGCATCAAACAACGGAACCCATCCCCACGGAGGCCCGATCTCCACGCCACCATGGGAAATCGAAAGCCTCCCGAGAAAGTAATACCAGATCAGATCAGCCTTCGAAACGTCGGCGAGATCGCCTGACTGCGTGCACTCTCTGCCACGAGAGCCGTAGTCAAGACTTGACGAGAAAGAGATCTTCACGGGACCTCATCAGACAGGAAATGCATTACGCACATGATTGGTTTCGGGGTCGTAATAGACTCGCATCGTATGGAGCGGCGTCCTCCTTGCATCTCGCGCGTAGCCAATTGGCTCCTCGTACGTGAATTCCTTGACAATTCCGTCGCGGTTCCGCGTGTCGGTCACGACCCGGCCGCGCTGCAGTACATCCTCGATGATAGCCGCACGTGACGCCTGCGAGGTCTCAGGCAACCATTCCGTCTTCGAACGGTCTGTTGAGTACATCCCCTCCGGCGTGTGGTTGTTCACGATGTGACTGTCATCGATGGTTGGGCACAGGCCGCTGTTGTGGACAAGCAGCGGGGCATCCCCAGCCAGCACATAGTACGCGTGCAAGCTTTCGACAGTGAGGTCGTAGGTCAACCCGAAGCCTCGATATCGCGCGACACGCCGGATCGTTATAGGCCCGCTAGGAGTAGACACCTGATCACCCGGCTGCAACTGCCCGGCTTCGACCCAGTGTTTCGTCCGGAGCTCCCAGATTTGATGGTGCTCGGTCGTTCGCAGCGGATGCCCGTCGGCGTCGGCGAGGTCGAGTTCGACCCGGTCACTGTCGTCGCTGGTCACATGGACCGCTGTCACCGGATGCTGCTCCGCGCGACCTGTCGTCGGGTCGCTGTCGGCCACTATGTCGCCGACCTTGATCTCGGAGATCGGTTTGGTCAAGCCGTCAGCTAGCAGTACCAGGGTGTCGCCGGTGAAACTGTGCGCGATCGGACAGGAGATCCCGGGGGTGATCGCCCCTTCAGCGGCCTTGCTCTCGTCCTTGGCGACGTCGTCCACGACGTGGATGGCTCGTGCCGCTTCGGCGAAGCGGGCGGACTCTGCGAGCGCCTCGATCGCCTTGGCTCCCTTGCCTATCGGTATAAGGGAGGCGAGGGTGGCCACGCACGAGCCCGCCGCACCCTCGGTGAAGCAGTCGATGGCGTCGGGGATTCCGGTCATCTGCCAACCGACCTGCAGGATCTCCTTGATCGTCATTCCCTCGTAATGGAAGTCGCGGTAGATCTTCAGGGCTCGTTCCCGGGTCGGCGGTTTGCTGCCTCGTTCGGTGACGCCACGGTTCTCCGTCAGGCAGTGGCGGCTCCAGTTGCACATCTGGATCGAAGAGCGCCGGTATTTGCCGTAGAACGCGTCGCTCGACGCACTCCCAGTGCTCGCGGTGTAGCCCCAGTTCCTGCAAGCGAGCGAGGCAGCACCGTCCATGTTTTTGTCCGCGCACTCGCCAAGCATCGGTTCGAGGCCGGTCGGGTCGGTGTTGGCGAGCGGGTTGTCGAAGCCGTAGGTGTAGGCGTTGAGGTGCAGCGGGTTCGTCGGGTCCAGGACCGGGTCCGGCGTCACGAACGTCCCGGTGGCCGGGTCGTAGTCGCGTGCGCCGAGGTGGGTGAGGCCGGTGGTGTTCTGGTAGCCGCCGAGGAAGCCGTGGTTGTCGGACCAGGGGCCGTCCGGCGTTCCGCGGGGAACGCCGTAGGGATCCTGGTACCGCTTGTGCACGGTCAGGTTCGCCGCGTCCACTGTGGCGTACGCAGTGCCTTGGTTGTCTGTGATTAGCCACGACACCCCGGTGAGGGCGCTGCGTTCGGCGACGGGCTGGCCGTTATAGGTGTAATAGCGGGTTCCGACCGGAGTGGTGCTGCCTGCGGCGACGTGGAGTTCGGTGTCGCCGACGGTCAATGTCACGCCGGACGGGTCGCGGGTGATGAGGCGGTTGCCGTCGGCGTCGTAGACGTAGGTGCTGGTTTTGCCGTCCGCCTCGGCGATCGAGGCGATGCGTCCTTCCGCGTCGTAGGTGAGGGTCTGGCCTGCTCCCGCCGGGCCGCGGGTCTTGGTGCGGCCGGTGTTGTCGTAGCCGGCGGCGCTGGCACTGGTGGTGTTGCCGCTGACCCGGGTCACTGTCTGCGGTGCGTGGGGCGAGGCCGCGCCGGGGTTCGGGTAGGTCGTTGTGGTGGTCGCGTCGCCGCCGGTCGAGTGCTGGACCTGCTGGACGCGGTTGTCGGCGACGTCGAATGCCCACGACGTCCAGTACGGTGCCGCGCCGCCCAGTGCGTTGGCAGCCGGGTCAGGTGCGCAGTCCGCGGAAGCCGGGGTCCAGGCGGTGGTGAGGCGCCGGCGGCTGTCGTAGCGGAAGCACTGGACGTCGGCGGTGCCGTCTTGCGGAGTGTCGGCCAGCTTGGCGAGATTTCCGGCCGGCAGGTAGTTGTAGGTGCGGTTGCCGATGTCGTGAGCGGTCGCGGTGGCGCGCTGCACGAGAGTTCCGGTGAGCCGGCTGGTGCCGTCGTCGTAGTCGTTGTGGATCGAGACCTGGTAAGGGCTGGCGGGATCCTGGAAGTCCAGGCGCATGACCTGGGCTTGAGTGTTGTACTGGGTATTGGACACCAGGTACAGCGAGGTGCCCGAAGTCGACGAGGAGCGCAGGCCGGTGGGCTGACCGAGGGGCCCGTAGTCGTGGAAGATCGTTTCCTGCGGCAGGCCGCCCTTGCCGGGGCTGGTGGTGTTCGCGACGGCGCCGCTGAGCGGGTCGTACGCGGTGGCGAAGCTGTACGTCCCGCCGAGACCGGTTTCGAAGTTGGGAATGGTGTAGCGAGTCCCGGTCGCCCGGCCGGCAGTGTCGTAGCCCGTCACGGCCGTCGAGTAGGCGCGGCCGTCGGTGTAGCGAGTGGAGCCGGTCGGTTTGCCGGGCAGGACCGTGTCGTAGGTCCAGCCGGCCAGCTTCGTACCGCTGGGCGAGTCCTGGTATTCGGCGGTCTTGCGTCCGAGGTTGTCGTAGGTGAAGGCGAGCGTGCGGTGCTCGGCGTCGGTGGTTGTCGCCAACTGGTCGGCGTCGTCGTAGGTGTAGGTCGTGGTCCCAGTGTCGGGATCGGTGGAGCTGGCCTGATGACCGTGCAGGTCGTAGGTAGTCGTCCAGGTGTTCTTGCCGGTGGCGTCGGTGATGGTCGCCAACTGGCCGTTCGGCGCGTAGGTGTAGCTGGTGACGTCCGCTGGGTCGTTCGCGCCGGTGTGGTCGCGATCGTGGTACTGCAGGGTGCGGACGTTTTGCCCGAGGCCGTTGGTCACCGTGCCGACAGCGGTGCCTCCGACAGGCGGGATGGTGACGGTCCGCTGACCGTCGTAAACGGTGGTCGTGCGCCATTGTTCGGTGCCGTCGTGAACGTACGCGGCCGCGACGGCGCGGCCGGCGCTGTCGTAGGTGGTGACGGTGCCGTTCGGGACAGCGTTGTCCTGTACGACGTGCAACGTCTTGTCCGGGCCGGAGTCGCCGTTCCAATAGTTGTTGTGAGAGATGTAGACCCGGCCCTGGGAGTCATAGAGTTTGTCCGTCAGGAGCCGTCCGCCTTGCGCATACGGCGTCGGACCTTGCGTCTGCACGGTGCGACCGAGCCCGTCGACGAGCGAGTAGCTCGTGGAGTAGTGCGCGTTGGAGAGCAACGCGGCCGTAGCGACGTAGCTGATTTTCCCGGCATCCGCGGTGACGAAGTACTGGTAGGTCGTGGTCGCCGGAGCGTTGCGGGTTTTGTCCTGCCCGGGTGCCCAGACTGCGGTGATGCGGCCGAGCGGGTCGTACGTGGCGTCGGTGCGCAGACCGCTGTTGTCGGTCTCGGACAGAATCGACCCGGATACCGGGTCGATCACTTTGGTCGAGGTGAACGTTCTGGAGTCGGTCGCGCTGACCGGCGGAGTGGTCGTGGCCATCTGCGTGACGGGCCCGCCGGTGCGGGGTGTGTAGGACGTGGTGGTCGCGCGGCCGCGGTGGTCGGTCACCTTCAGGCTGCGGCCGTACTCGTCGAACGTCGTGGTGCTGTCCGGGCTGCGGAAGGTCTCCGCTCCCCCGGCCGGCCACGTGTCCAGCTCGTCGGATTGGGTGACGTCTCCGATGGTCGGAGGTGTTCCGTAGGGCTGGGAGTCGTAGGAGTGCTTGGTGTCCGAGACGATGGTCGCCGCACTGGGTGCGGCGGCGCACGTAGCGGCGAATTTGGTTTCGCGCTGCACGGAGTTGAGCAGCCAGGCGCCGGTGTTGGCCAGATAGGTCGTCTTGGTGCAGGTGCTTTGTGCCGGATCCGGCGTGGTTCCGTTGAAGGCGCCGACTGTTTCGGTCGCGGTGGCCAGGCCGTAGTCGCCGTAGGTCGTGGTCGTACGGCTGGCCTGCCATTGCTGTGCGGAGTCGCTCCAGACCCGGGACCGGTCGACCGCGGTGCCGGTGTAGAAGGACTGGAACCCGTCGGTGTCGGTCGCGGTGGCGGCCGGGCTGCGCCAGGGGTCGCTCAGGTGGTCCACGATCACGCGACCGTCGAGGTAGGTGAGGCTTTCCCGGGTGAATCCGGCGTACTGGTCCAGATCGGTGACGTTTTCGCCCCAGTAGCTGGGCACCGAGACACTTCGGCGTCCCCCTCCGGGCAGTGTGTCGCCGTCCATTCCGCGCAGATACCGGGTGTCGCTGATCGTCTGCGGACCGGACGGGTCACCAGCAGCGGCGCCTTTGGTCGTCTTGACGTCGCCGTATCCGCGGAATTGCGACCAGGTCCGGTACTTCGGGTTGATGAGCGGGTTGTCCTCATGGTGCCAGGCAGCACCGCCGAGATAGTCGTAGTGCGTGACGATCTGCTGGGACAACGCGGTCCGGCCGTCCTCTTTGACTTCGGTGACCGGGTATTTGTTGAACCAGTCGAGAATCGGGTCGTCCAGCCCTCCGGGAGTCCAGTAGACGGGGTAGCAGGCGAACGTGTTGCTTTCCGGGGACTCGGGCATTTTCGTGCCCGTGACGCATTCGGGTTCGGCGTACTTCACGCTGGTGACGCCGCCGGTCGAGCTGGTGATCGCATCGATCCGCTGGCGGGTAAGCGCGGTGTAGCCGTGGGTGGCGTCGACGCGGTTGGCTTTGGGAACGCCGTGGAACAGCGTCGGCGGCAGCGAGATCGCCGGCTGCGTGCTGGACGTGTTGGCCAGGCCGGTCTGGGTGATCGAGTCGAGCCACAGCGCCGGACTGCCCCCGTCGCCCGTGGCCGGGTAGGACTGCCCGAGTGCCCAGGAGACGACCGGTCTCCAGCCGCCGTTGCCGTCAGTGACCTGCCCGGTCACTGCGGTGTAGCGCTTGCGGCTGAAGAACGTGGGCGAGGCGTTGAGGCACGTGGTTCCTACGGTGCAGATTCGGTCGAACGGCACGTCTGGCCAGTGGGTTGCGTTGGCTTTGGTCAGCTGTGCCGGGTCGCAGGTGAAGGACGAGTTCGGCAGGCACCGTTCGGCGGTGTCGAAGAGAACTCGTGCCGGCGCTGTCGAGTAGACACCGGCGACACGGGTGTTGAAACCGTATTCGATCCGGGAAAGATAGCCGCCGCGCACGTACGCGGTCGGGGCTGCGGTGTTGTTGTTGACGGCGTAGGCGTTGTTTTCGCTGTCGTAGTAGTAGACGGTGGCGTTGCCGTGGGTGTCGACAGAATAGTCGAGGTTCCAGCGCCACGCTTGGTTGCCGCACAGCGAATCAGCGAATGCCGAGTGGTAGCACGGTTCGCCCGGGTTGTTGCCGTAGACGGGTTCGGTCCAGGCCGAGTGCGTCTCGGCATTGCCGTTTTGCCAGCCGGGCAGGTGGTTGAGCCCGAAGTAGTACTGGGTGCCGTCGATCGTGGTCAATTTCCACGCCTCGCCGCCCTGCGTGCCGTTGGCGGCACCGGTGATCTTCTCGATCTTCGAGCCCTTGTCGATTTTCGTGTGCCAACTGTTCGCCGAGTCCTTGTCCTTGACCAGCATGTCGTTGGCGCCGCCGAAGGACAGGGTGGCGTTGTCGGAGAACCAGCACAGGTCGCCGTTCTGCTTGTTCTGGCCGTTGTTTCCGCCCAGGTCATCGGCGCAGGACCGGTAGGACCGTTCGATGTATCCGCCGCCCGAAAGCGTCCAGCCGTCGCCGACCGGAGAGGCTTGGTTGTTGGTGGCGGAGGTCAGGCCGTCAACGGTGTCGGACGAGTAGTCCAGGCTCAGACCTGGTCCCTTGCCCTGGGGTCCGGCGGGAAGGGTGAGCGGGTAGGAGTAGGTGAACGCCCCGGTCGAGCCGCCGGAACTCCATGAACCCGCTGGTTTGAGGTCAGTGGCCTTGAAGTCCCCGCCGTCGCCCTTGTCGTCGGCTTCCGCGGCCACCACCATTGCCGTGTTCTGCTGTGCGAAAGCGGCCTGGCCGGAGACTCGGCCCGTCTTGGTGTCGTTGGCCGATGGCAACGGCGTTTTCACCTGGCACCGCGGCTGATCTGGCGTGGCGAGAATGCATGTGGGGTACTGCACGAGCCGCAGCCGCGAGCCGTAATCGGCTCCGTAGGCCCCGGAGAAGGAGCGGTAGTCGAGCGAGACGTCGAGCGGACCGGCCGTGTCGCCTTCGACCGGCGACAACTTCAGCAGCGTACCGCTAATGCCTGCGCGCTCCGTCGCGGCACGGTCGAGCATTTCAATCCGGAGTTTGCCCGAACCGTGGCCACTGCGGGCCGCACGGCTTACCGTTGCCGGGGGTGTGCTCCCCGAAACCGGCTTTGCGGCACCGGTTTCCGGCAGATTGATATCCACTGTGGACGCATGGGGCCAGGACACTGCCGGCAGTGGCGCGGACGGGGATGGGGCCGGGTGAGCCGCGAGACCGCCGTCCTTGCCGGGAACTGATTTTGCTTGCTGTGCGGCGGGAAGGTCCCAACCGAGGCCGTGCCACCCGCTGGCGGCATTCGCGGCCCCGGTGGACACCGCCTGCTGCGCCGCGGCCGTCAGCACCACCACGACCGCACCGGCCGTGACCTTGGTCCACCGTCTCATCCGAATGTGTCCACGCATGGTCAACCTGTCCCCAAGCCTCGAAAGTTGCGTCACGGAAGGAAGTCAGCCTCGGAACAGCAGGCGCGGGTCGTCTTTGGTGAAGTCGTTGCCGACGACGGCGGCACCGCGGACGCCGGAGTACACGCGGACGCCCGCCAGCCGTCCGTACCACTCGTCCGAGCGGTTGCCGCCCCAGATTCCGCGGCCGAGGAACAGGCCGCCGCTGCCGTCGCGGCCGGAAACTCCGCTGCCGTCCTGGGTGTTGAGGAAAAAGTTCTGCTTCACGTCGTTGACGTACAGCGTGACCATGTGGGTCGTGGCGTCGTAGGAGACCGCCAGGTGTGTCCAGGTGTTGTCGGCGACGTCCGCGTCGCTGAGCGCGTACCAGGCACCGTCGCTGGTCGCCGACGTGGAAAGCAGGAAACTCCACTTCCCGTGCAGTTTCCCCGCGCTGTCGGCCACGGCGCGATAGCCGAGCAGGAACGGCGAGTACTGCGCGTCGTTCCCTCCTGCCACAGCCCGGGCGTATGGGTCGACCGCGCCGACGGCGGACACGTCGGCGGCGGTCCAGGTGTGGCTGACCCACGCTTCCACGGTGAAGGACTTGTCCGTGCGGAAGTTCGCCGGCTTCGGCACGTCGACCTGACCGCTCCAAGAGTTGTCGAACTGCGCGGCACAGGCGGTGGGATTGCCACCGGCGTCGGGAGTTGCGGTGAGCTGGACGCCGCCGGATGCGCTGCTTGCCCGTTGCCCGACCGACTCGTAGTAGCTGTAGCCCGCCATCGCCGCGATCTGGTCGTCGTTGAGCCCGGTCGCCCAGACCCCGACCCGGTCGACGGCTCCCTTGAACAGGTTCACAGCGCCTGATTCAGCCCCGAGGACCGCGTTGCCGGTCGCTCCCCAGGCCACAGGTGCGCTGACAGTTGCTTCGCGTTTGCCGTCGACGTAGAGCCGTGCTTGCTTGGTATCGGTGTCGAACACGACGGAGAGCATCGTCCACGTCGAGGCCGACGGTGTGCTCGTCCCGACTGCCCACTGCATGGTCGCGACAGCGTTGTCCGCGGAGTTGACGCCGAAGACCCAGTGCCCGACGTCCTTCGCGTAGCGCAGCACGAAGTTTTCGGCGTGACTGCCCGGTTGCGTCAGCACCGTCTGAGTGCTGTTGAGGTCGTCAGGTTTGACCCACGCTGACACGGTGTACGAACCGGCGGTGTTCACGACCGGTCCGGACGACGTGCCAGTTCCGGTCGCACCGTCGAAGTGCACCGCGCCGCCAGTGTGGCCCGGCACCCAGCTATAGCCGCCGGACATGCTCACGTCGTTGCCGAACGAGCTGGTGTCGTGTCCCACCGCGCCCGCGGTTTCGTCGAGCTGCCAGTTCACCTGCTGGGAGGGCACGCGTGAGGTCGTGCTCGTCAGCTCGGGCCCGCATCCCTCAGCGAGGCCATACGCGGCGACCAGCACGCCGACATTGGCGAAGTCGTGCACATCCGCGGCCGACAGCACTCGCTGCCACACCTGGGCGTCGTCGATCTGGCCGTGGAAGTAGTCGATCCTGCTGCCGTTCCACTTGCTGGCGCCGATCAGCATCGGCCCGGTCGCGGCCCACGGGTGCGCTGCGACTGTCCCTTGCTTGACACCGTTGACGTACAGCGTGGCGATGTTCGTCTTCGCGTCGTAGGTCGCGGCCAAGTGAGTCCAGACGCCCAGCTGCGGTACACCGCTCGCGATCGCCCTGGCGTCGTTGAGATCGGTGTTGTCGCCGGTGGTCATTCGCATGACCCACGCGTTGCTTTCCTTGTTGTACTGCAACAGGAACGGGTCCGTGAGCGTGCCGTCCTGTGCGAGCACGGTCTGGGAGTGGGTGGTGTCGGTCAGTTTCACCCACGCGCCGACCGAGAACGACTTCGTCGTGTCCAGCACTGCACCCGAGGTCTGGGCGAAGCCTGACGTGCCGTCGAGGCTCAAGGCTCCCTTCGCGCCCTCGCCGTATCCGTTCGCATCGGGGTGGGACCAGCTGTTGCCCTGGTTGTAGCCAGAAGACCAGGTCGCTCCGCCGTTGCGCGTGGCATTGTGCACGGCGATACCGCTGTTGCCCGGTGTGGCCGATGCGGTGTCCGCCGCGGTGGTGCCGCCGGTCTCGTCCAGCGACCACGCGGCGGCCAGGTTCGTGCCTGGCGTCACCGGCTGCACGTGGTACGAGCACGACGGGCCGTCCAGATGACCGTCGGCCACGCATGTCGCCACCGGGCCGGGCGTGCCTGCCTTGTTGACGGCCTTGACGCGGATCAGGTTCTGGTTGCCGTTCACCGCGGTGGTGCTGAGGTTCGTCGTCGCGATCAGCGCGCCACCGGGGTCGGTGCCCTGTGTCGCGGGTGCGGTCAGTGAACCCTGCACCTGCGGCTCGGAACCGTCGGTCGTGAAGATGAAGTGGTCGATGTCGTAGAGACCGGCGGTCGCCATGTCGACACGCACCGAAAAAGCCGCTGTGTCGCCCTGATTGACCGGCGGAGTGCCGGTCATTGCCACGCTTGGTGCGTGCGGTGCTTTGGAGTCCACAGTGAACTCGCAGTTGCCGACCCAGTTGGTCCACAACTCGCCGTCAGTCGCCTGCATCGACCAGTTGTAGACACCGTCGTCGTTGATCCAGCCCGCCGGAACGGCCGCCAGTTGCGCGGTCGCGCGCTGATTCGGTCCCGCGGTGCCAACGGCGACGAGATTCGCGCCGTTGTCGTGGCTGTAGACGTTGTGCCCCACCGAGCCGAACGCGACTCCGAACTTCGCCAGCACGGTCCCACCGTCCGGGTCCGACACCTGGCCAGCCAGCTGCGGCGTCTTCGTGAATACCCAGGGCCGGTTCGGGCCGGTGACACACGGCAGGAGGCCGCGCTGCATCGACAGATTCGCCGGCGGATTCGGGTACGAGTTGTAGTTCACCTGGAAATACGGGTTCAGCGCGAACCGGCGCCACGCCGCGGTGCCGTCGCCCTCGTTGGCGGCCGCGAGCACGAACCAGGTGCTCTGCCAGTAGTTCGCCGCCGCGTCCCGAGCTGCTCCGGTCGCGTCGAACTGGCCCGCTACGTTGCCTGCGTCATGGCAGTTCGCGACATTCATGTCCGCCACGTGGTAGGACCAGCCAGGTTGCAGGTTCCACGTCGTCCCGGGGTCGGCCGGGTTCGAGATCCACAGCCCGGTCGGCCGTGGGCTGCAACTGTAACTGTGCAGCACCGTCGTGTTCAGCGTCGCGCTGTGGATGACCGTGCCGCCCAGCCGGGAGGTGTTCATCTGGATGTAGGACCGTGACGTCCCGGCCCGGTCGTAATCCTCGTACCCTGCTTTGAGATCGGAGAGGTCGCCGGTGGAGGCGTTCCAGTTGTGCGCGTCCGGGTAACCGGATTGGACGACCACGTGGGACTGGATGCCGCAAGACGTGCACCAGTTGTCCGGATCGAGCGAGACGGGGTAGCGCGTCGCCGGATCGTCCAGGAACGACTGGTCGGGAGCGATCGTGACTTTGTCCGCCGCGAGCTGGAAGCCCATCACCGCTTCACGACGGCCGCCGCCTTCGCCGAGCTGTTGCTCCGCAGGCGATCCAGCACCTGACGAGTCCCACATTCGAGATGCGTCACCGGCGAACAGCACCTTGCCCGAGCCGTCCGTCACCTGCAGTCCGTCGGTCGGCTTCGGTTGCGCAGGCGTGCCGCGGCCCTCGCCTTCCGCGACGGAAACGGAGGTGTTCTTCGTGTACAGACCGAACGCGATCTCGCGCAACTTCGGATTCTTCGCCGCGTCCGCCGTCTTGATGACCAGGTTCTCGGTGTAGCCCTCGACCGCCGCCTTCACCGTCAGGTCCACGCCCGGGAGCACCTCGGGGTAAGTCGCGGTGTCGCCCTCCAGACGCGGCTTCGGCAAGTCGGCCGTCCACTTCAGCCCGACTGCCTTGTCCTGCGCGCCAGCCTTCACAATCGGTGTCGCCGCGGAACCAACCCCGCCTGGATTGAGCGCGAGATCGATCGCGGCGGCCTTCGGCCCGATCGTGCCATCAGACCGCTGAACCAGCGTGGGATCGACCGGAACCCAAGCGGTCTCCTGCTTCACCCGCACGGGATGCACGTACTGCGTCATCGTCCACGAACCATCGGGATTCGCGAGCACCTGAGTGGTCTCGGTCGTCTCAGACGCGACCTCGACCTGCTTGTCGCCCTGGCGGGCATAAGCAGCCGCGGTCACCTCGTCCGCCGCGGTGTCCGGGACAGCCGCAGCAGCTATCGAGCCACCGGCCTGGACCACTGTCGCGGTGCCCAGCACCACCGTCGCCGCAACGAAAAAAGCGCGCCAGCGCACAACCCGACCACGCACGACATCCCCCTCGCCCAGAGCAACCAGCCGCAAACGCTGGGCCCCCGACGAACCCGGGATTACTTTGCCTAATCAACCAATTTAAGGAAATACGCCAAACGGAGCATTCGACGTCAGATTACAAATCGGCCAAAGATTCCAGGCAGCGATGCCCGGCCGACTTCCTAATAAGACAAATCGGCACTATTAGGACAATCCGAGAAGGCAGGTCTAAGTTAGCCACTAACACACCATAAGCAGTCCAATCGAGACAGCCATAGACTAACCACGCATGCGACCTATCCGCAGACCAGCAACGACCTCCTCCCTCGGCTTGCGACGCACCTTCGGCGTGAAACGTTGTCACCCGGCCGCCGAGGTGGTCGTGATGTCGTCGCCTGAATTCGTGGCGACAGACTGTGCGAGCGTGAAAGCCACCTTTCCGAGCCTGACGAGGCAGTGGCAGGCAGCGAGGCCATAATGGCTTTCAGCGCGTCGCTGTTCGACGGCGGGTTCGGACTTCAGACGCTGCGCCCACGCCAACCGGGAACGGATGCCCACCTTCCCCAAGGACGCGCTGGATGCCCACCAGCGCCAAGGCCACATCTGGTGCAAGTCTGCACCACGGAATCCGGGGGAAGCGGAACGCATCAGCCAGCAGCTGGAAAGGGCAACCAGCCGCCGACCGCGGCCGAGGCCGAGCATCAGCGGATGCCGCGACGAGTCTCGGCGCCCAGAAGGTGTGCTCTATTCGGGTGAGTGTCAGTGACTGTCCGCTTCGCTGTGAGCGATCAGATGTGCCCTTTACCTGACTCGTCCGTTGTACTGGACGGACGTCCGGTTGCAGGAGTTGCGTAACGTGTTCGGCGACTGCGAAGTGATCGAGATCGAGCGGCCCCGAAACCGTCCGAACGCGTCGGATCGGGGCGTTCACTGTTCGCGGCTCCGCTGAAGCGGTGCCCGCGTCGGCGAGGTCCTCGTCAGCGTCGAGCAAGTGCGACCTGCCGGAGTACATTCGTCGCCGGAGATCAACTTCCCGTCAAGCGTTGCCGCGCTGACGGGCATCAAGGGGCATAACCACATGGGGAGAACGGTGCTGGAAAAGGAATTACAGGGCTTCGTAGACAAGCTGGTCGGCGACGGTCGACTAGTCGGCAGCATCGCCGGCTGGGACGAGGTGGAATCCGTTGCACTGGATCAGGTGCAGGGAAGCGAGAGGCTGTTGCTCCTGGACGACATCGTCCTTCATCGGGTGGCCGATGCCGCGTTAATGGTGCGCGACCGGCTGGTCAAGCTTACGCCGGTGTCCAACTACACGCGGTCGATCTCCCTCGACCGGTCTGAAAAGCTGTACGCCGACCTGCTCTACGTGTCACCGGAAACAGGGTCGGTGGTGGTGTTCGAGATCAAGCGAGCCAGAGCCACCGCGCGAGAGACGATCACCGAACTGCTCGCCTACGAACAAGAGCTGCGCAACCACTTGCCGTTCTCGGCTCGGACGGACATTTGTTTCGTCGTGGTCTCCACGGATTACGCGCCGCTGCTGGACCACTCGCTGTCGTCGTTGATCACCTGGCACGGGCTGAAAATTCTCTGCCTCGAGGCTGATGAATCCCTGCAACTCACTGTCCGGCTTCCGTTGGGATGGACGAGCCTGGGGCAGGACGTCATCCCCGCACGCCATATCGACACCATGACGTTGAGGTTCACTCCGCACGACCCCCACGCCGATCCGGTCTCGACGGAATGTCTGCTAGGCAGCGCGCTAGACCTGATCGGGCGTGAGGCAGACCGCGGCGGCGTCACTGGTTTCGGCTTCGCCTGGGAGAACAGCGACTACCCCATCGGGTCAATCGAGCCTGCCGGACTCACCGTCGCGCGGGTCAATCCGGCAGGCTTCCTCGGCGCCGCGAAAGCGGACTACTTCCTCGGCGCGATGACGCGCTCGCCCCTGCACAAGCGCGTCGCGGAACTTGGCTGCGGCGACCGCTGGCATCCTTCCTCGCCTGAACTCGATGCCGCGACACGGTTCCTGTCATCGCACGGAACCGTGAGCTGGCACCGGACCGGCAGTTGGCGCGACATGCGCAGCGACCAGCGTCACCGCAGCACGGGCCCGATCATGGACCGATACGCCGTCCCGGTCGTGTTCAACTCCTGGGGCCTCATCGGCGACTACACCCGTGACCTGCTCACCAACCCGGCACGACTCGCCGACACTTGTGGCGAGCTCGCAGGAAACGTGATCGGCACTCACACACCCGATTTCGCGTTGAAGGTCATCGACACCATCGCGCCAGACGAGAAGATTCCGACCTTTGGCGCGCAGTGGTTCACCCGCCTCGGGTTTCGGCTCGCGCGACTGTGGACATACGCCAAGGCGTACCAGTTGAAGACAGACCCGCTTGTCCGCAACCGGATCCGTTCGCTTTTGGCCTGGGCGCGCGCCGATCTGGCCGTTCCCATGACCGAACTGCAGCTCGCCGCATCGCTCGCCGACACTGCGACACGCCCACCACAGCTTGTCATCGGGCCGAGCAACGGTGGCGAACCTACCGAGGATCCGGACGTGATCCGGCGGCTCGTCAAGTGGATCGGCGATGACCTCATCGGCAATACCAGCCCGCTGCACAAGGCCCTGGTTGAAGCCGCATTCCAGAACGCACAGGCACTCGACGAAGGACTGCTGACGATCGCACCTGAGATCGACCTACGGGAGATCGTCGCCCAAACGATCTACAACGCGCGCGGAGGACTGGAGATCGCAGCGCACGTTGCACACCGGCGGCGAGGTGCTCTCGCGGGACTGACTGCCCTGCTCCACGCTACCTTCGATCTGCCTTGCGAACCCGACGCCGATCCCGCCGCACTGTCAGCCATGATCGAAACCATTCCTGCGAATCGCTTGCTGGACGGCTACACCCAAGCCGTCCCCGCGGCACTGGACATCGCCTATCCGCCTCTCCACTTCGGCGGAAGGAGAGAACGAGTCATCCTGTCCAGCGGGGCCGTCGCAGTTCTGCGACGGAGGATACGCGCGCTCTGGATGGCCGGGCGACCGGCCGGTGTCTACGTCGACGGTAGCGGCGAATACGGGATCTGCCTTCTGGAGGACGAGGTCCTCGCCATGTTCCGTTCACCTGGCGACGACCAGGTCATCGTGCGAAGCGCTCACCCAGGTGGTATGGAAAGCCACTTCCTGCGCACGTGGACCGAGTTGCGACTAAGCCGTCGCGGTGACCGAGTGTGACCATCTCCTGTGGGCAACTCCGCCTTTACAGCCTCGGGATCTCGATCCCGGCCAACGCCGCCATCCACAACACACAAGAGAGTTCACTTCCCCGATAATGTCCGCTACCGGGCGACCAGCCACATATCGAGTAGCCGCTCATCGACAGAAGAGGGCATTCGCGGCTAGACGAGACTGACGCATGGGCACTGTCATCGAGAACGTGTTCTTGAACCGACACCGAACTGCAAGGTGGTCCTAGAGCTGGTAACACGGTGGTCCCACGAGTTCGTCAACTGACGGATCCCTTTGCCACCGCGCTGCGCCGCGCGGTGGCCGGGGTGCTAGCAAAGTCGCGGCATAACTAGCACGTCCGCGGGGCGAGAATCAAAAAAGGTGCTGTCAGGAACCAGATCTGATGACTTCGTCGTGGGAAGAATTTGTTCCCAGACCGGTGATAAGCCGTATGACCGGACGGTTACAGGCTGACCAGCCCTCGAAGCCGCGCACAGCTGCGCTAATCGCCCCGACTGCGCTCGGTTTCCAGGATGAGGCAGTGGTCGCGAACACCAACTGATCGGCCTGGACCCACGCAGCGGCCCGGCACTTCTTGTCGATCTCGGCGCGCCGCTTGGCTTTCACACCGCCACCCAGGTCATCGCAGTGCTTGCATTCGGCGACAATGAGTGCGTCCTCGCGGTAGGCGATCAAGTCAACTTCGACCTGCGGCTCGTTGTCTTTCATGAACTCTAATTCCATAAGGTCCTGGTACCGCACAGGACGGCCCTGCGACGGCGCAGACAGACGAGCTGACAGCAGCGCGACCACGTCGCCGTGGTCCCGGAGCAGATGCTGCGCCACGGGGTGCAACCCGTAGAACCATGCGGGTTCGTACGTGGAGTGGTGCCAGGTGCTGTGGTCCAACTCGTTCCCGCTGTCGCAGCGCTCACAGCGCCAAGTCTGGGCAAGCCTGTCGATGATCAGAAACTGCTTGCTCTGGCAGACGGCACAGCGCAGCACCAGTCCGCGGCGCAGGACTCGCGCACGCAACGCGCGGTCGAGCTCGCCGCGAAGCTCCTGATCGGACAGTCTGTCAGTGCGGTCGACGAAGCCGTCGAAGCTCAGCACGCCTTCTCCGGCCCGCAATAGGACACCACGTCCATCTGGGTAGGCCTCTTCGATAGAGGAAGTCGTCGGCAGGAGGTCGCGGAGCGCGGGAAGAAGTGGGCCGCCGAACAGCGCGGCAAATTCACGGCGGCCGCCAAGCATCCGGGTCAGCTGAGCGGTGCGCTGCCCGGCGTCGCTGATGCGCGTGGTCATGTCGTGTTCGGCGGCCTTTGCATTGAGGTAGCCGGCCAGGCTGAGGTTCCGCAGTGTGGGCCGGGCCAGCTGATTCACGGTTTGAGTACCAGCCGGCACGAAGTCGAAGCGCTCAGCACGGTGGGATATCCCGCTACGGCTGGCACGCGCCATCGTGAGCCACTCGTGGGTCTTGACGCCGAACAGTTCGCTGGCTACGACGCGGCGACCGCGAATCGAATGACTGCCTGCCCAGGTGACATCGACCTGCCAGGACAGACCGCTGTGGGCTGCGAGTGCCGCATCGTTCAACGATGGTGCGGGCAGGGGCGCCACCATTTCGGTGGTGCCGGTCTCATCGGTGAATGTCGGAACGGGCAGCACGTCGTCGAACTGCTCTTGCACCGCGACTTGGGTGAAGCCGCTTCCTGGCCAATCCGCCTCGACGGCCGGGATCACGTGAACCCCGTCAGCGGCGACAGACTCAGCACGGAATGTGCCCGCTGTACTAGCTACCAACCGTTCGCGAAAGTCAGTCAATTCTTCGTGCGGTCGGGAGACCGAAGTGATGGTCAGCGCCTCATGTTTCCACCCGCGCGATCTGCCGACCGAACCGTACAGCTTTGCGACGATGGGATAGGCGAGCGTGACGTCCTCGGTGCCGACGATGCTCGGCAGCCAGACCGTGCGGCCATAGGTCAGGTCACGAAGTCGCGCGAGCGCGAAATCCTCGGCGGTGTCACCTAGCACCGCCGTGTCGATCCTGCCCCGGCGGGCTGGGGAAGTGACCCAGGTAAGGCCGGCCATCGTCCGGTCGAACGCATGTCGAGACTGCTCAGTCAACACTCCGGTTGCGATGTCATTCGGGAACCAGAGCAACTCGCGCGGAAGGGGGCCGACCGGCTGGCCAAGCAACCAACGAATCAGCTCCGACGACGCCTCCGGGCTTTCCAGCGACGTGGTGGCGTTGAGGTCTGGCGGCTCGACCATCCCGACTTTGGACGCGATCGCCACTCCAAGCAGGCCGCCCCATGAGGGCGGGCACTGAAGAACATGACCCTGGTGAGCTCCGGGGACATCGATCGCCGCGGGAAACGAAGGCGATGGGCAGTCCAGCAGAAAAACGTCGTCGAGCAGTGGTTCTGCACTGTTGAGCTGGTACGGCGAGCAAACGCTCGACACCACATCACGGGCCTGCGTATCTGCTTCAGAAGGCGGGGAGCCGGACTCCCCGGCGGCACTAGCCAATGCCTCCACGCGATCTGCGCCGGTCAACGGGGCGCCGTCGGCACCACGGATCTGAAGCTTCCCGGACTCGAAATGGTCGATCTCGGAAAGTGTGCGCCCGAACGCAACCACGTAGTCCGGGTCGTAGGCGCGACAGGCGGGCAGTAGGGCCGGATCGACCACACCGTCTCGGTGCGGGACCAGCGCGAACCCGACACCTCCCCAGACCTGATTAGCCAGAAACAGCGCTCGGCGTGCCCAGTAGGTCCATGCACTGCCCCCGTCGAAAACGATCACCACCCGCGACGGTCGGAGCCCACGGTTGATCACCGAGTACGTCAAGGCATTGGAATCCGTCACAGCAGCAGCCAACCACATTCGCCGAAGCGCTCCCGAACCTCATCGAAGAGGGGGCCATCGCGCGATCCGAGCAAAGCCTCCCGTCGAGGAAGCCACGCTAGCTGCCAGCTGGCCTCGCATCACGCTCCGCGATCGCGCACGCTTCGCTCACGACCCGCCCGACAACCTCCTCGACGGAGAACAAAGCCGCCACCTGCTCTACGGCTCGCACTCTGACGACGGGACGAAGGCGACGACGTGGACAGGGATATCACCGAAGCCGAGATCGATGCACTCACCAGGCGACTCGACGCCCAATTCGCAGACGCGGGACCGGGCAAGACAGCGGACGCCGTCTAGGCTCACGCAATCACCGTCGGCGCCGGACTACGCCCGTCGCACCACTCTGCGCGGACCACCCGCGTCAACATGCGGGAGCGTTTCGCCCCGACCCCCAATGCCTTCCGCAGCACCTCGGCCGAGACTGGACGCTGATGCCGCGCACGATGCTCCGCATCGACCTGTCGTGCCTGCTCCACCAGGTCGGGATCCAGCCCAGCTGTTCTCCCACCAGGGTCCTTCGATAGGGACTCACGGTGGACGGCCACTGACGCACTGAGACGCGGATCGACTGCCCCGTGCACGTCGACAAGCGCTTGCAGAAGCCCCGGGCCGACCTCAGACCAGCCAATCAGCAACAACGGCCCCACCGCGTCAAACAACGCCTTGCCGACCTCGCCAGCAACCAGCGGCTCAGCCACGTTCAACGCCAACGTCGCCACACTCGCCCCTACAAGCAACCGCCGCGCAGACCGCACAGTCGCAGGCGAAGCCCCGCACGCCGATAACCGACGAACCGCGACCAGCAACGCCACCACAGTCACATCCACCGCCGGTGCAACCAGAGGTGCCACCCAGACCGGCACACGCAGCCGGAGAGCAAGCGCCAGCACATTCCCGAAGCCAAAGAGAAATGTCAGGCCAACCACGACACCAATCATGATGCTCACCGCCGAGACGACCGGATCACGCCGAGCACCCGGCCCGGTCACGACAACCACCCCAGCCCACGTTGCAAGACCCAGGCTGGACCATTCGACACCATCCGGCATTCGCGAGCCCGAGGCGAGCCCGAGACCTCCAACACACGACAACACAGGCCGACACACCACGACACCACCGAAGCCCCGCGACCATACGAAAAGGTCTGGTCCGACATCACTCGACACCATCCGACACGTCAGGCAGCGAACTCTTAACCAGCGGGTTCGGGGTTCGAGTCCCTGATGGCGCACCCTCACTCCCCAGGTCTTGAGATTCATCGACCTGGGGATTTTGGTTTTCTGGAAGGTTTTCTTCCGGTTCTGGACTGTCCATTGTGGTCGTTGGCGAGCCCGAGGCTTCTCGCCGGCTGCCGCGGGATGATCGCCGCCGTCGCTTCCGCCGCCGCGGACGACACCTGAGGCAGAACCGGCGTGTAGGTATCGGAAGCGATGGTGATCGAGGAGAGTCGCAGCATCCGCTGCACCACCTTCATCTCCACCCCGCCGCCAACGCCAGCGTCGGCCAAATCGTGCAGCCGGATCGGCGGCACCCCCTGACGCGACAGCTCGTAGAACACGTCCGTGACATGCGCCGGGTAACCCTTGTCGTACCGGTAATACCCGGTCGCCGCGAAGACCCATCCCGCGCGAACCGTCTTCGTCGCGGTCTATCCCGTGACGGAATCGGCTGCCTCGACCGTGAGCGTCCACAGAGGACCAATCCGCCGAAGGTGTGCAGGTCCGCGTCCGAGCGGATGCCCGGGTAGCGGGAAAGATCCCACGTGCCGCCGATGTTGTCGCGGCCCTCCAACACGACGAGCGATTTTCCGGGCAGCTCCCGGCTGAAATACGCCGCCGCGCCGATCCCGGAGATGCCCGCGCCGATGACGACGACGTCGAACTCCTCGACCGCGTCCGACACCTCAGCTGTTATGTCTGCCTCCTCGCTGAGGAGGCTTCACTGTCGCCAGCCACGACTCCGGTCACAACGACAGCAGATACCCCCTGCGTCCGGATCGCACCGGATCGGCGACCGAACTGCCGCAGCGGGGCTCTCGAACCCTTGTGCAGTCGACACCGGGGTGATAGATGTTCCCCAGGGTTTACTGATACTAAACATCCCGGAGACGATCCTGCCGATTCCAGGCGGACAGGGAGTGCAGTTGAACAGTCGGACCGTCCTTGTGGGACTCGGCTCCGCCGGCCGGGCGATCGCCTCGTCCTTGCCGCAACGCGCCGAGGTCGAAGTCGTCGGAGCGGCGGACGCCGATCCCCGCCTCGCCGGTCAGGACCTCGGAATCCTGACCGGCCGCGCGGCGAACGGCATCTCCGTCGTGAGCGATCCCGCCGACCTGCCGAGCGCCGACCTCGCTGTCGTCGCGACCGCCTCGGAGCTGAACAAGGTCGCCGACACGCTGGTGCCGCTGCTCGAGCGTTCGTTCAACGTCCTGAGCATCTGCGAAGAGCTCGCCTGTCCATGGCGCAGTCATCCCGGCCTTGCCCGCATGCTCGACGACGCCGCCAAAGCCCATGGCGTGACCGTCGTGGGCGGCGGAGCGAACCCAGGCGTTCTGACTGCGTTGACCCAGCGGGCGAAGAGCGTGCGGATCCGCAGGCGGGCGAACATGCCGCGCTACGGCGCGATTCTCTCGAAGTTCTGTCTCGGCTTGACCGAGCAGGAGTTCGAGGCGGCTCGCGGCGAGGGCGTCGGCCACTACGGCTTCGAGCAAGCCGGCGCGTCGCTCGCGGACGGGCTCGGCTGGGATCTCGATTCCGTGGACGTGGGAGAGGTCAGCCCCGCGGTGGTCGCCGGCTCGCCGCGAGCGGGCGACCGTCGGCGCATCGAGCCGGGGCAGATCTCGGCCGTCGCTCATGCCGCCCGCGGAGTGCTGGGCGGCGAAACGGTGATCGATCTGGAGATCACGTTCGGCTTCTTCGCAGCGGGCGACGAGGTCTCGGCAGGCGACGATTACCGGATCGTCGGCGAGGAGCGGGTGAGCGATCTTCGTTCCTCCGCGGACTCCTTCCCTTCCACGGTCGCCGCGGCGGTCAACGCCGCCTCCGCGGTCGTGGAGGCGGAACGCGGCCTCCTGTCGATGGGCGACCTGCGGCCGCGCGCCGTCGCGGCCAAGGGAGAGCGACGAGAAGCCCGGATCGCGTTATGAGGCACGACTTTTCCGAGCTGAGCCCGGTTCGGTTCCTCGACCGGGCCGCCGCCGTGCACGCCAACCGGGTGGCCTGCGTCAACGGCGACGACGCGTACACCTACGCCGAACTGCACGCTCGGGCCCGCCAGCTGGCCGGCGCCCTCGCTGAACTCGGCCTCGCCGCTGGAGGACGCGTGGCGGTGCTCGCCCCGAACACGCTGGAGATGCTCGAGGCGCACTACGGCGTCCCGTACAGCGGCGGCGTCCTCGTCCCGCTGAACGCACGCCTGAGCGCCGCGGAACTCGCGTACATCCTCGCGCATTCCGGCGCCCAGATCCTGATCGTCGACGCAGCACTCGAAGGTTTGGGCCGCGAAGCGATCGAGCTGGCCGGCACCCCCGTCGTGGCGCTGGTGTCGGGCGTCGAGTACGAGGCGGCACTCGCCTCGGCAAAGCCCGGCCGCACGGAGCTTCCCGCCGAGAACAGCCCGATCGCGATCAACTACACCAGCGGAACGACCGGCAAGCCCAAGGGCGTCGTCTACACCCATCGCGGAGCCTACGTGCAAGCGCTCGCCATGGCGTTCCACTCGAGGATGTCGCAGGACTCGGTGTACCTGTGGACATTGCCGATGTTCCATTGCAACGGCTGGTGCTTCACCTGGGCAGTGACCGCGGTCGGCGCCGCTCACGTATGCCTGGAAAGAGTCGACGCCGACACCGTCTGGACCGCTGTCGCCCGGCACCGGGTGACGCACCTGTGCGCGGCCCCGACAGTGCTGTCGACGATCACCGCCGAACCTGATGACGCCGCCCGTCTCGACCGCCGCGTTTGGGTGGCCACCGGCGGAGCACCGCCGGCTCCGGCGCTGCTCTCACGCGCGCGCACTTGCGGCCTCGACGTCACGCACCTCTACGGGATGACGGAAACCTACGGTCCGGTCGTCGTCAACGAATGGCGCGCCGAATGGAACGAGCTGCCCGACGCCGAGCGCGATCGGCTCGCCGCCCGGCAAGGCATCGCCAACATCGTTTCCGAGCCGGTCCGCGTCGTGGACGCCGACGGCAACGACGTTCCCGCCGACGCCGCCTCGATGGGAGAAATCGCCGTCCGCGGCAACAATGTGTTCTCGCACTACTACCGCGATCCCGAGGCGTCGGCCGCGGCGTTCGCCGACGGCTGGTTCCGGACCGGCGACCTCGCGGTCCGGCATCCCGACGGCTACCTCGAGATCCGCGATCGCGCGAAAGACGTCATCATCTCCGGCGGAGAGAACATCAGCTCGATCGAAGTCGAGAAGGCGCTGCTGGAGCACGACGCGGTCTTCGAAGCCGCAGTGGTCGCCATGCCGCACGAGCACTGGGGCGAACGTCCGGTGGCGTTCGTGACGCTGCGCCCAGGCCATTCGGCCGGAGAATCCGACCTTCGCGCGCACCTGCGCGAAAGACTCGCCAAATTCAAGATTCCCGATCGATTCGAATTCGCCGACCTGCCGAAAACCGCCACGGGAAAGATCCGGAAAGGGGAGCTGAAGAAACAGCTGCGGGACATCCGGCCGCGATGACCCGCGAGCGCTGAGTTCTGTCCGCACAGGGCAGCCGCCGCACCAGGAGGGCGGCGGCTGCTTCGCACGACTCGGCGGTCTTGCCGTAGCGGGCGGCGATCTCACGCCGCCCGCTACAGATCAGGCACCGCCCGAAAGCTTCAGGAGTTCCCGCGCCCGCGACGACGGAGCACCCGTCGCGCCAGCGTCTTGCTGCCGTTGAAGAAGTCGTTGAACCGGTCGAGCCGCCACACGGCTCGGAGAACGAACGGCTGCAGCAGCAGCGACATCGACGGCGAGTACTTCGCGGTGTCCGACCAGATGCCGGCGAGGTCGTCCGGCATCTCGCCGTCGACGATGTAGTCGGCGAGCTGATGCGCCACGTACGGCACCTGACAGAGGCCGTGGCCGTTGCAGGCCATCGAGTAGAAGACGTTGCCGCCCACCTGCCCGGCGATCGACAGCCAGTCCGGGCTGATGCCGATCCACCCGCCCCAGGCCCGCTCGATGGCCACGTCGGACAGCGACGGGAACCGATTCGCCAGGTCCTTCCCCATGTCCTGCACGACAATGGGGTCCGGGACCCGGTCCGGGAGCGGAAAAGTCTGGCCACGCTGCGCTTGGCGCACCCCGCAGACGATGGTGTTGCGCTCGGTGAGCCGGTAGTGGGTCATCAGCTGGTGCTGGGTGATGATGCCGGACCGGCTGGTCCAGCCCAGCTCGGCGAGCCGCTCCGGCGCGATGGGTTCCGACTCGGCCTCGATGACGTACAGCGGTGTCGCGAGGTTCTTGGGCGTGATGTCCCACTCACCGCCGTAGACGTTGGTCGCGAGCACCACCTTGTTGGCCCGCACGGTGCCGTGCGGTGTCGTGATCTCGACGATGCGGCCGGTCCGCCGGACATCGCTCACCCGCGACTGCTCGAAGACCCTGGCCGAGGAGGCGAGCAGCGCGCGGCGCACTCCGCGAGCGAGCTTGCCCGGGTTCAGCATCCCGCCGATGGATTCCCGCATCCCGCCCACGAAGCCGGCGGGGAGGCCGAGTTCCTCCCGGCTGCCGACAGTCCCCTGCCCGCCGAAGGAGCGCAGGATCGCCGCCTGAGTGCGCACCCTGAGCATCATGAGGGGCGAGACCGCACCCCACACCAGGCCATTCGGCACATAGTCGCAGTCGATGTCGTGCCTTTTGATGAGGTCTTCCACGTAATGACCCGCGTGTTCGGCCAGCTTGACCATGACCGGCATCTTCTTCGGGGACTGGACGCTGAGCATCCGCAGGTCGCCACCCGGCGCCCCGGCGATCTGGCCGCCGTTGCGCGAGGCGGAGCCGTAGCCGCAGAACTCGGCCTCCAGCAGGACCACGTCCTGGTCACGCTCCGCGAGGCGCAGCGCAGCCGCCATGCCGCCCATGCCGCCGCCGATGACAGCGACGTCACAGGTGAGTTCACCGTCCAGCGCGGGCCGCACGTCGTCCGGCCGGTCGATCCAGCCGCTGAAGTTGCTGTATTTCGTGCCGTCGGTCCTCATGCTGTCCCGATTTCCTTCTAGGGGGTGTCTGCCCTGCTTCACGCTCAGCGCCAAGGCATGACGGTTGCCTCGTACCTCATTCTCGTCAGCCACGACCGCGGCGAAAACGACACTGAGCACCTGCTTCCGCGGGGGACGGTGCACGGTGCACCCGGCTCCGGCCGCGAGGAAACGCCATGACGGCTGAGGCGCCAGACACCGACGGCATCAGCAGTTCATGGCGACCTGTCACGCCACCGCGATCCGCCAAGCAAGTTCAGGTGAAGAGATCGCCTAGGACAGTTCGCGGGCGGCCCGAAGAAGCGGAGGCGACAGGACCCAGAGGATCTCGCTCACCGTCGTGCCGGGATTGTCGAATTGGTGAAATGTGTCGCCGGAAAACGACGTGGACACGCCAGCGGACAGCATCCGGGTCTCGCCCCCGACGATCAGGCGGGTGGAGCCGCGCAGCCCCAGCGCGAAAATCGTCGTGCCCTCGAGCCGATAGGGACCGCCGGTCCCCCCGCCGGGTTCGACCACCGAGCGGAAGACTTGAAAGGCGGTGCTGCCGGCGGGCGTGAGGACGTATTCGGCCACGCCTTCGCCGCCCATGTCGATCCGGCTTCCCCCGGTCGGAACCTCCTCCTCCGGGTAGGAGAACAGTTCGCCCACGCCGATCTGCAGCACGTCGCAGATGCGCAGCAAGGTCGGGACCGAGACGCTGGTGAGCCCGCGCTCCAACTGGCTCAGGAATCCCTTCGTGAGCTCTGCCCGCGTCGCGACGTCCGACAAGGACATCCGGCGGCCGAGCCTGATCTCCCGCAACCGTGCTCCGGTGGACGCCTCGAGCCCGGCCGCTCCGGTGCCGCCCTTCGGCATCTTGCTCACCCCCCGTCGAGGTCGCACGGTCGTCAGGCGACGTGCCGGATCGGCACGCCCCTCGTGTGCCCCGAGGCTAAGGCACGGATGGCCGAAGGCGGCTCGCGACCTCTCCGAAGAGACTGACCTCGGGAGACGCCCATGCGCGCAGTTCTTTTTCCGCGACCCGGATACGCCCGTCGAGCTCGTGGACGTCGGCCTGGCCGGTCCCCGGACGGGCGAAGTCCGGGTCCGCATCGCCGCCGCCGGGATGGCGAGAACTGCGTAAATCAACGGGAAAACCTGTGACAGCCAACCGATCCCGCTGACGGAAACACCGAAGTGCCGCGCGGCGTCCCCGGTCACCGACGCGTAGTTCACGAACAGCGACTGGCTCGCGGCCGCCAGAAGCCCATAGGCGGGGAAAACCGCCCAGCGACTCTTTTCGCGCTGATCAAGATGTGGCACCACCGTGGTGACGGCTTTGCGCCGAACCCGTTCCCGGCGCGGCGGGGCGTGCACCTGCGGCGACAGCACGACGCGCTCGCCGCGGAGAGGTCGGCACCTTCGGATTGCTTCCGTGCTGACACAACAGTGGAACCGCCACTGCGACGGAGTTGGCTTCGCGTAGATATCCGCCGCCTAACTCTTCGTCATCCGCACGAAAAACGCCCCTGCTCCTGCCTCGGGTGCGACGGCTCCACAACCTCCCGCGCGGCTACGCCGTCGAACGGTCCGCCGACGAACACGCCGACCTCATGGCAATCATCCGGCGACGTCATGGGCCGACGCGCCGCCGAAGTGCGCCTAGGATCTCCGGCTGTGGACGTGTCGCGCCGATCCAACGGGGTATCGCCGGCGGCCGCTGAGCTGGCTGAGCTCGCGGTCGCGCCGTCGTTGATCGTGCGCCACGGCCCGGACGGCGCCGAGGTTGTTGCCGCCAGCACGGCGTTCAGCGAGCTGCTCGGCCGTCCCGTTCCCACGGGTGCGTGCCTGAGCGAGCTGTTCCCAGAGCTGCCCGTCGACGCGCTCGCGTCCGGCAGCGGACCGCACAAGGTGTCTCTCGCCGGTGCTGGCGGCGATGTCGTCCAAGCGGTCCTGCGCGTCGATCGGTTGCGATCCGAAGAGTTCGCCGGGCTGGTGCTCGTCCAGCTCGACGTCGCCGCGTCGCGCTCCCGTGCGGATCGTGCGCTCTGGGAAAGCGAGCAGATGATGCAGGCGATCGCGGACGCGGTCGACGCGCTCATCTACCTCAAGGGGGCCGACGGGCGTTACCTGCTGATCAACAGCTCGTTCGAGAAAGCCACCGGGGTCCGCCGGGAGGACGTCGTCGGGATGACCGACGACGACATCTTCGGCGCCCGGCTCGGCCGTACCTATCACGCCAACGACCAGCGCGTTCTCGACGCGGCCAGAAGCATGATGTTCGAGGAGCCGGTCCCGGGAGACACGATCTACCTGTCGACGAAGTTCCCGCTGATCGGCGAGGACGGCCGGCCGTACGCGGTCGGCGGCATCTCGACCGACATCACCGACCGCAGCCACGCCGAGCAGGCCGTTCGCCTCGCTCGCGACGAGGCGGAGCGCGCCAACGCGGCGAAGACGGAGTTCCTGTCCCGGATGAGCCACGAGCTGCGCACGCCGCTCAACTCGATCCTGGGTTTCGGGCAGCTGCTGGAACTGGACCTGCGGGGCGAGCAGGCCGACCGGGCGCACCGCATCGTGCAGGCGGGCCATCACCTGCTGAACCTCATCAACGAGGTCCTCGACATCACCACCACCGAGCACGTCGGGCTCGACGTCGAGGTCGAGCCGGTCGGCGCGGTCGAGGCCTTCCAGGAGGCGCTGGTCCTCGTGCGGCCGCTGGCGGAGGCCCGCGGGATCACCCTCGCCCGGGACTTCCACGGGGGCCTCGACACCGCCGTCGTGGCCAACCGGCGCCGGCTCGCGCAAGTGCTGCTGAACCTGCTCAGCAACGCGGTGAAATACAACCGCCCGGACGGCATGGTGACCGCGTCCTTCCGCGCCGGCGAAGGACGGATCCGGTTCCTCGTCACCGACACCGGCCGAGGGCTGACCGCCGAAGAGACCGAACGGGTCTTCGCCCCCTTCGAGCGCCTCGACGCCGGCGGGACCGAGGTGGAAGGGACCGGCTTGGGCCTGACCCTTTCCCGCGCCCTGGCCGAGGCAATGGGCGGAAGGCTGGGGGTCGAGCGAGCGAAACCGGGCCGCGGAAGCGTGTTCTTCCTCGAACTGCCGATCGCCCCCGGCGTGCGGCCGCAGCACGACGCCGCGGACGCCGGGCCTGACGAGCCGCTCGCCGACCTGTCCTCGGTGCGCGTGCTCTACATCGAGGACGCCGACGCGAACGTCGAACTCGTGAGAGGGGTGCTCGAGCGGCAGCGCGTCGCCGAGCTGGCCTGTGCGAGGACCGCGGCCGACGGCGTCGCGCTCGCACGCGTGGCCCGGCCCGACATCGTCCTGCTGGACCTGCACCTCCCGGATGCCGACGGAGAGACGGTCCTCGCCCGGCTCCGTGCCCAGCCGGAGACGGCGGCGATCCCGGTTGTCGTAGTGTCGGCCGATGCGCTCGGGCCGCGCATCACCCGGCTCGCCGAGGCCGGGGCGGCCGCGTATCTGACCAAGCCCGTCGACCTGCGTGCGCTCGTCCGCACGATCAGCGAACTGACCCAGGAGAGCCGCGGATGAACCTGGTGCGGGTGTTGCTCGCGGACGACCACCCCGTCTATCGCGACGGGCTGGCCGCCCAGCTGGGAAGCCGTCCCGAAATCGAGGTCGTCGGCGTGTCGGGGGACGGCGTGGGCGCGCTCGAACTGCTTCGCCGGACCGAACCTGACGTCGCAGTGCTCGACCTCATGCTCCCCGGGGCCGACGGAATCGAAATCATCGAGCAGTGCGTCCGCGAGGGACTGCCGTCGCGATGCGTGATCGTCTCCGCCTACGAGGACAGCGCGACGGTCTACCGAGCCCTGGCCGCCGGCGCTCGCGCCTACCTGATGAAGGTCGTCTCCGGGGAAACTGTCGCCGAGACCGTTCTCGCGGTCGCCGGCGGGGCTACCGTCATCCCGCCCGAGCTGCAGACGGGCCTGGCCGAGGAACTCCGGCGACAGGCGCGGCGGCAAGAGCAGCCGCCGCTGACCGAACGCGAGCGCGACGTACTGCGGCTCGCCGCCGAGGGAACAGCGATCAAGGACATCGCCGCCGAACTCTTCGTCGGCGTGACGACGGTCAAGACTCACCTTCAGCACGCCTACGAGAAGCTCGGCGTGAACGATCGGGCGTCAGCGGTGGCCGCGGCGATCCGGCGCGGCCTGCTCGACTGATCCCCTGGCACCGGCTGCCTGGAGGATGCCTTCCTCCTCCGGACAGCCGGAGCGATCTCCTCCCGAAGACCGTCCGCCGGGATGACCCAGGTCACAACGGCCGCTCGTAGCGTTGTCCGCGGTGATCGACGGCACGCCCACCCCCAGCGGCCCGGTCGCCGGAACCGCATGCGCCGGTTCGCAGCGTCGCCGCCTAGTCGACGGCGGCCCGTCCGGTCGTGTCCGCCGCGGCCCGCCCGCAACGGACGACCATGGCCATCCGAGGACTGCTCATGTCTGCCGATTCCTTCCCGGAGACCGAACACTCCGTCAGACCTCCGCTCCAGATCACCCGCACCGACGACCCCGCAGTGGTCAAGCAGGCCGCGACCCAGGACTACGCGACCCATGTCGTGCCGCTGACCGGCCGGGCAGGCCGCACGTCGCTGTCGATGGCCTGGCTGGCGACCTTCAGCGCGATGTTTTGGCTCTACGTAGCGGTTTCGGTGGCCCAAGCCGTCGGCCGCGCGAACGCCGTCATCGGCATGGTCCTCGCCTCAGTGGTCTTCGGACTCGTTCAGGCCGTACTGGTCCGCTACGCCATCCGTTCCGGGCTCACCGTCGCTCTGCTGTCGCGGCGCCTGTTCGGTTACCTCGGCGGCGGCCTCGCCCCGCTCCTGCTCGGCGCCACCGCGATCTACTACGCGGTCTTCGAGGGCTCGGTGATCGCGGTCGCCCTGCAGCGGTGGTTCGCACCGGCCAGCGACATCCGCGTCTGGTACGCGATCGTGGTCCTCTACGCCGTCCCGCTCGTGATCGGCGGAGTCCAGCGCTGGCTCGACCGGCTCAACGGAGTGCTGCTCCCCCTCTATCTCGCCGGGCTGGTCGCACTGGTGCTCGCCGCCGGCGTCCAGCACGGATTCGCGTCCGGCCTGGCCGCCACGCCGACGCCGGCCGGGCTCGCGCTTCCCGGCTGGGTCACCGCCTTCATGGTCTACATGGGGACCTGGGTCGTGATGATGTTCGCCGTCGACTACGCCCGCCTGGGACGCCCGGCGGACGCGCGGTTCCACTCGCGGGTCACCTTCGGAATCCCTTACTACTTGGGCACCTTCGTGCTCAACGGCGTCATCGGCATCTTCGTGACCACCGCCGTCCTGCCCGGGCGGGCGGCCTCGGAGACCGGTGTCATCGACGCGGTGCTCGGCACCCTCGGCGTCGCCGGGCTGGTGTTGATCCTCGTCAGCCAGACCAGGATCAACACGGCGAACTACTACGTCGCCTCGACGAACCTGGAGGCCTTCGGCGAACGAGCCCTGCGGCTGCGCTGGCCCCGGATCGCCTGGTCGGTGATCGCCGGCGTGATCGTCTTCGCCTTCATGCTCACCGACGTGCTGTCCTCTCTGCTGACCGCACTGGCGTGGCAGGGCGTGTTCGTCGTCGCCTGGGTCGCCATCGCCCTCGCCCACATCGCGCTGGCCCGAGGGGACCGCGACGGCGTCCCCGAGTTCCGCCCCGGACGGCTCCGCAACGTGCTGCCCGGCCTCGCGGCCTGGCTTCTCGCATCGCTGACCGGGATCGTGCTGACCGAATTCGGCCGTCCCGGCGCCTGGTACACGACTCTCGCGCCGGCGATCACCTGCATCCTCGCCGCGCTCCTGTACGCCGTCGGGTTGCGGGTCGGACGGTCGCCGTTGCTGCGTCGCGGCGACGACCCGCGCGACGAGGTCGACGACGCCTGGGGCGCCCGGATCCGGTGCCACGTCTGCCGGCTCTCCTACACCGCCATCGAGATGGACCGCGACCCGTCCGCCGGCCTGGCCGCGATCTGTGCGGGCTGCGCCGCGGAATCCGCCGACTTCGTCCGCGCCGCCCGTCGCGCCGGCGAACGCACTGCCTGACCGGCCGCTCCGAACACCTGCTGAAAGGACTGGACCAGTGCCCTACAAGATCACCGTCGACACCGGCGGCACCTTCACCGACGTGGTCGTGACCGACGACGACGGCCGCCTCACGATCGGCAAGGCGCCGACCCGCGAGCGAGCCTTCGACGGCGTGCGCGGAGGCGTCGAGGTCGCGGCTGCCGAATTGGGCATCACCGCCGAGCAGCTGCTCGCGGACACGGCCGTGTTCGTCTACTCGACGACCCGCTCGACCAACGCCATCCTCGAGGGCCGCACCGCCCGCACGGCGCTGCTGGTCACCGAGGGATTCCCGGACATCCTGGTGCTGCGCGAGGGCGGCAAGCACGACGGATTCGACCTCAGCGTGCGCTATCCCGAGCCCTACGTGCCCCGCGCGCTCACCCGCGAAATCCCGGAACGCATCGATTCCGAGGGCGACGTCGTGCGGCGCCTGGACGAGGACGCGGTCCGGGACATCCTCCGCCGGCTGCGCGCGCAGAACGTGGAAGCCGTCGCGGTCTGCCTGCTCTGGTCGATCGTCAACGGCGCGCACGAACGCCGGGTCGGCGAGCTGGTCTCCGAGGAGCTGCCCGGGGTCCCCTACACGCTCTCGCACGAGGTCAACCCGATCGTCCGGGAGTACCGGCGAGCCTCGACCGCCGCGATCGACGCCTCTCTCAAACCGATGATGAGCGCGCACCTGTCCGCCATTGCCGAGGATCTCGCCGCCGCCGGGTTCCGCGGGGAACTCATGGTCGCGACCTCGTTCGGCGGCGTGCTGCACCTGCCCGACGCCGCGGCCCGGCCCGTAGACACCGTCCGCTCCGGGCCCTCGATGGCCCCGGTGGCGGGGCTGACGTTCGCCCGCGCCGAGAACGACCGCCGCGACGTGATCGTCTGCGACACCGGCGGGACGAGCTTCGACGTCTCGCTCGTCCGGGCCGGGGCGGTCGCCTTCACCAACGAGACCTGGCTGGGCCCGAAGTATCTCGGGCACCTGACCGGAACGGCCTCGGTCGACATCCGCTCGATCGGATCCGGCGGCGGCTCGATCGCGTGGGTCGACGACGGCGGGCTCCTGCGCGTCGGCCCGCGCAGCGCGGGCGCCGATCCCGGCCCGGCCTGCTACGGCCGCGGCGGAACCGAGCCGACCGTCAGCGACGCCGCGTGCGTCCTGGGCTACCTCGACCCGGACACGTTCCTCGGCGGCCGCATGCCGCTCGACCGCGCCGCCGCCGACGCCGCGGTCGACGGACTCGCCGCGACGCTCGGGCTCAGCCGGGAGAAGACCGCGGAGTCCGTCCTGACCGTCGCGAACGAGCACATGGTCGGCGCGATCCAGGACATCACCATCAACGAGGGCGTCGATCCCGCGCGGGCGCTGGTCGTCGCAGGCGGTGGAGCCGCCGGTCTGGGAATCGCGGCGATCGTGCGCGCGCTCGGCTGTTCCTCGGTGCTGATGCCGCGATCGGCCGGCGCGCTCAGCGCGACCGGCGGGCAGTTCTCCGACATCGTCGCGGAGTTCACCGCCAGCCAGTTCGCCGACACCAGGGCCTGGGACTTCGAGGCGGTGAACAGCGTCCTCAAAGGACTCGACGAGCGCGCGGACGAGTTCGCCGCCGGACTGCGCGAGCGCGGCATCGACGGCATCGCCGTCGACCACCTCGTCGAGGCCCGCTACGCCTACCAGGTCTGGGAACTGGAAGTACCGGTCGGCGCCCAGATCGACGACGCCGACGGCCTGGCCGCGCTCCGGCAGGCCTTCGACGAGGCCCACGAGCGCGTCTTCGCGGTGAAGGAGCCCGGTGCGCCGGTGGAGTGCCTGACCTGGAAGGCACGGCTGCGCGCCCCGGTCGGAAGCCGCGCGGTCGCCGCGGTCACCGACCGCCGCGACGGCCTCGAAACCGTCCGCGCGGGCGCGGACCGCGTCAAACCCGCCTACTTCGACGGCGCCTGGCACGACACGACCGTCGTTGCCGGTGGGTCGCGCCCGCCCGGCACGGTCCTCGCGGGCCCGCTCATCGTCGAGGAACCGACCAGCACCCTCGTCGTGCCGCCTGGCGCCCGCCTGCACATCACGTCCGCCGGCAACTACCTCGTGGAGGTCTGACATGACATCCGGGAACCTCGACCCCGCTCAGATGGCGGTCATCGCCAACCGGCTCGACACGATCGTCCGCGAAATGACCAGCACGCTGCTGCGCGCCGGCCGCTCCTCGGTCATCGCCGTCGCACGGGACTTCTCCTGCTCGATCGTCACCGGCGAGGACGAACTGCTCGCCTCCGCCGAAGGTCTGCCGGTGCACATCTTCGGCGCGCATCTGCAGACCGCCGAACTGCGCCGCCGGCACCCCGACCTCCGCGACGGCGACGCCTACCTGGACAACGATCCCTACGTCGGCGGCTCGCACCACGCCGACCACACGATCATGGTGCCGGTGTTCGTCGGCGACACGCACCTCTTCACCGCCGTCGCCAAGTCCCACCAAGCCGACATCGGCAACAGCATGCCCACGACCTATTTCGCGATGGCGAAGGACGTCTACGAGGAAGGCGCCCTCAACTTCCCGTGCGTGCAGGTCCAGCGCGACCGCGAGGACATCTCCGACGTCATCGAGATGTGCCGCAGGCGGATCCGGGTGCCCGACCAGTGGTACGGCGACTACCTCGCGACGCTGGGCGCGGCACGGACCGGCGAACGCCGGCTCAAGGAACTCGTCGACGCCTACGGCCTGGAGCTGATCCGGCAGTTCGTCGCCGAATGGTTCGACTATTCCGAGCGCCGGATGACCGCGGCGATCTCGGCGCTGCCGTCCGGGCGCTACGTCCGGCGCGGGCAGCACGACAGCGTCGGGCCGCTGCCCCCGATCCCGCTCAAGGTGGACCTGACAGTGGACGCGGAGGCCGGACGGGTCACCATCGACCTGCGCGACAACCCCGACTGCGTTCCGGCCGGACTGAACATGACGCGCTCGACGGCGACGAACATGGCGATCGCCGGGCTGTTCAACAACATCGACCCGACCGTGCCGCACAACGCCGGGGCCTTCCGCCGCGTCGAGGTCCTCCTGCGCGAGAACTGCGTCGTCGGGATCCCCCGGCACCCGACCTCCGCCTCCATGGCCACCACGAACGTCGCGGACCGGCTGGTCAATCTCGCCCAGTCGGCCCTCGGCGAAGCCGGCACCGGCCACGGCGTCGCCGAGGGCGGCACCGGGATGGGCCCGGGCATGGGCGTCATCTCCGGGACCGACTGGCGGACCGGCATGCCGTTCGTGAACCAGATGTTCGTCGCCAACAACGGCGGACCCGCCTCGCGGGACTGCGACGGGTGGCTGACCTGGATCCTGCCGGTCTGCGCCGGCCTGCTGTACCGGGACTCGATCGAGATCAACGAGCAGAAGTACCCGGTCCAGTTCGACTACGTCCGCCTGCTCCCCGACTCCGGCGGACCCGGGAAGCACCGGGGGGCCAACGCGATGGAGCTGGCCTACACGGCCCGAGGGAACCCGGTCGATGTCGTGTGGACGCTCGACGCTCACGAATCGCCGCCGAACGGCATCCACGGCGGCGGGCCCGGCGCCACGGCCGCGGCCGCGCTCCGCCACGCCACCGGCGAGGTCACCGAACTTCCGGGCACCGGCGCGATCGCGCTCCAGCCGGGCCAGTACGTGCTCAACACGACCGCCGGCGGCGGCGGATTCGGCGACCCGCGCTCCCGCGACGCCGACGCGGTCCTCCACGACGTCGCCGAGGGCTACGTCAGCCGCGACGCCGCGGCAGAGGTGTACGGCGTGGTCATCGTGGGCGAGCAGCCCCGGGTCGACCACGAGGCGACACAGCGACGGCGGGCCGCGCTGGGAGCAGGGTGAGCGCCGCGCCGTGGCCAACGACCCTCGCGGGATCGCTGTTGGCCACGGCGCGACCCACTTCGACTCCGATCTCGGCGCTTGCTTCGGTCTCGACTCCCGAGGAGGGATTTCCTGATGGCACTGGAAAGTTCACGCCTGGCCTTTGCCCGAGCCCAGCGCAGCGTCGGCGGCGGGGTGGCGTCGGTTCTGCGCCTCGCGATGCGGCCGCATCCGCTCTACGTCCGCGAAGCACGCGGTGCGCACGTATGGGACCTCGACGGCGACCGCTACGTCGACTACGTGATGGCGTGGGGACCGATGCTCCTCGGCCACGGCGACCCCCGCATCGTCGAGGCAGCGTGCGCGGCCGCGGCCCGGATGCAGGTCGTCGGCACCGGCCACGAACTCGAATACCTCGCCGCGGAGGCGGTCCTGGACGCGGTGCCGCACGGGGAGCGGCTGCTGTGGAGCAACACCGGCACCGAGGCCGTCCAGGTGGCGTTGCGTCTGGCGCGGGCGGCGACGGGGCGGCGGCGGGTGGTGAAGTTCGCCAGGAGCTACCACGGCTGGCACGACAGCGTGTACGCCGGTCTTGCCGAGTCCGACGTCGACCGGGCTCCCGCACCGGCGTCCAAGGGCCAGACGCCCAGCGTGCTCGACGACCTCGTCGTGGCGCGCTTCAACGACGTCGCGATGGCCGAACGCCTGCTCGCCGAAGCCGCGGAACGCGACATCGCGGCGGTGCTCGTCGACCCGATCATGAGCAACGGCGGCGTCGAAGCCCCGTCGGCGGACTTCCTGCCCACGCTCCGGTCCCTGTGCGACCGCCACGGCGTCGTCCTCGTCTTCGACGAGGTGATCGCCGGGTTCCGGATCGCCCGGGGCGGCGCCGCCGAGAAATACCGCGTGCACCCGGACCTGTCCGTGTTCGGCAAAGCCGTCGCCGGAGGATTCACCCAAAGCGCCGTCGTCGGACGCGCGGACTTGATCGACCAGGTCACCACGGGTGTCGTCCACGCCGGGACCTTCAACGCCAATCCCGTCGCGTTGGCCGCGGTCGAGGCGACCATGCGCGCGCTCGCCGACCCCGAGGTCTACGAAACCCTCGAACGCGTTTCCTCGGAGTTCGAGCGCGCCGTCGGCTCCGTGCTCGCTTCCGCGCCGGGCCGGGGCAGCCTCAACCGGGTCGGCTCGCTCCTGCAGTACGTCCCCGACGGCGCCGCCACCGGCCTGCACGGAACCGGTGGCCTCTGGGGCCTGATCCTCGACGGGATGCTGCGCCGAGGCTTCCTGTTCCTGCCCTCGGGAAAAATCTTCCTTTCCGCCGCCCACACCCCAGCCCACATCGAGGCGACCGCGGAGGCGCTCGACAAGGTGCTCCGCCGGCTGTAGCTCCGCCTATCTTGAGAAAGGGCCGCGGATGCCGCCGTCGTTGTCGATCTGCACCGCCCTGGCCGAAACCGGCCGAGCCATGCCGAGCTCGCTGGTCCTCGCGTATCCGGCGACGTCGAATGTCCAATCCGGACCGTCGTGGGAGGTATTCGAGTTCGGTCGCCGACCGCTGGGCACGTACGTCCACAGTAGACGGACTTGCCCGCGGTCAGCGCATGGACATCCCGCCGTCGAGCGCGAGCGTCGTGCCGGTGACGTAGCCGGACGCGGGCGAGCCGAGGAAAGCATCGCCGCGTCCAGCTCGTGTTGTTCTCCCCTCCGGGCGAGCGGGCTCGTGGAGCGGATGAACTCCGCCAGCCCCTCGCTCGGCACTTCCGCGGTCATCTCGCTCTGGAAGCAGCCCGGCGCGAGCGCGTTGACGCGATTTCCCTTGCGGCCCGACCACTGCTGGGCCCGGCCTTGCTCGCGGCGTACGCGGCTTGCGGGACATAGGATTTGATCAGCCCCAGCACGCTGGCGACGTTCACGATGCTCGACCCCGGCCCCATCGCGCGGCCGCAACTCAGCGCTGCCCAGCTTAAGCCGGACGCTCTCACCCGGCCCCACGCTGCGAAGATCGAACGGCGTGTCCCGTTCCCACTCGTCCGCAGCATTCTTCGCCGGGCAAGCCAGCACTCCACGCACTGAGGCCTCGGGATCTTTCCCGTTGTCCACCAACGTCGGCGTGAAGACCAGCCGGCTCGGAATCGGCAGCGTCCAAGAAACCGGCGCCAATCCTGCGGCTGCTGCTCACCTCCTGCGTGGTGACGTTGGCGCTGAAGACGGCCGAGCCGATCCTGGCGGGCAGCACGGGAAGGCGCGGCGACACCGCAAGCGATGATCTGCGCGGGCAGGTCGATCAGTTCGGAGTGCTCGCACCACGGGCGCACGGTGATCGCGACGTGCCCGCCGGGGCGCAGCACGGCCGCACACCCGGTGAGGATGCGGGTGGACCCCGCCAGCAGGCGGTGGTGGCCGACATTGGCGAGGTTGCCGCGGTCGAGCGCGTTGCCGTAGCGGTGGTGGTACTTGTGCACCTTGCCGTCGCCGCTGGGTCGCCGGCGGTGACGGCTTGCCCGTGCGTGGACGGCCCGCGCGGGGGGTGAGGTCACCACGAGCGCGACCTGCCCGCGGTGCCGGCCGGCAGGAGGTGCGGCAGCTGGCGCGCGTCGCCGTGCACGACCTCGGCGTCGTGAACGTGGCCACGTTCGCGCGCGAGCTCGAGGTTGGCGCGGGTGACGGCGACCCCATGCGGCTCGTAGTCCAGGCCGACCGCGCAGGTCGGTCGTGCCGGTGTCGCCGAGTGCGTCGATGAGCGCACGTTCTGCCAGGTCACCATCGAGATCAACGACCAACGGACCGTGGACGTCTCCATCGGCCTCAGCGCAGGCGAAAAGGCGAGACCGAGCAGTCCGCGGGCCAGAACTTGAAGATCGACTACGGGCAACTGCAGGACTTCGGCGACGGCAACGTCGACATCAGCTCGCAACCGAAGGAGCCGGTCGACCACTGGGCTGGCCCGGACAATCCCCGCCAGCGCAGCAGCGGCCGCCAGGCATCCGTGGCAGCTCCGGGCACCAGCGGGCCGGTGCAATCGTTCGCTCCCCCTCCGCCACCGTCGGCTCCGGCGCAGCACCACTCGCCGGCCACCGACGAGGCTGGGCTGCCGCGCTGTCAGCCTGCGGGTGTTCCCGGCGACGGGACAACCACAGCCGGATGGACACCGCCGGCATACGAGCGCCAGACCGGGCCGGCTGGGTGCCTCCCACGCCGCCGAGCACCGGCGCAAGCGGCAACCCGTCGCCGGGATACGTCGCTGGCTTCGGCCCCACGGGCGGATGTGGGCCCACCGGCGGCCTGCGCGGAAACGGCCCGGGCGGTCTCGGCGGGAGCACGGGCGGCAGGGCCGGCGGGTCCGCCGGACCGGGCGCAGGCTCCGGTGCAGCCGAAGAGCCCGTCGCCCGCGGAGGCGCGAACTCCGCCGCGGCCCGAGGCGCGGCCGGTGCCTCCCCTGGCCCGGCTCACGCAACTCGCCCGGTGGTTCGCCTCACGTGAAGCTGCGACAGCTGCTGACTGAGCACAGGCAGCGACCCACGCGAGCAGGCACGCTCTGCCTTCCTTTCGCGGGGTTCACCGCTCCGTCCTTCAGCTTCTTCACTGCCGTCTTGTTCACCTGTATGGCACGCCCTCGCTGAGCGACAAGACCCCCTGTCGACCACAAGAAGTGCCTCAGGACGTGATCGGTGAACTCGATTGTTCGTCGAGCAGGCGTTGATCGCGAAGCCTCTGAACCACAGTCCCGCCGATGGTCTTGAGGCGCTTGCAAGCAGTGTCGGCAGTATCGGGGGGCCGGTAGGTCACGCTGATCTCGACGGCGGCCGGCTCCGGGACGAGGACCTGCGCGCCGCACGTGGGCCTGTCAGTGCGCTTGGCCATGATGACTTTCTTTCCGCCGAGGTCCACGTCGGTGCCGACCAGCGAGGGGTAGTTCTCGCTGAAGTCGACGAGCATCTCGCGGTCCCACCGGACGAGGATGCCGACCGCGAAAGCACCCGAGGTCCAAAAGCAGTTGCGGGAGTTCGGTTCGGTGCTCGTCGGTTCGTGCACGAGTCCGTTGGCGGTCGCGACGGATTGATCGAGGAACGAGCATGGGTCGGCGTCCCGCAGGGTCGCCGGAGCCGAGCTCGCGCTCACCGCTGGTGTCGTGCTCGGCGCCGGTGTGCCGCTGCAACTGCTCACGGTCGCGGCAACCAGGGTCCCCGCCAGGACCACGATGCCAACTCGCCACATGGTGCTACAGCCGCACGTCATGAACACCCGCTCCTTCGTCGTGCGATCGGCGCTGCCGCGGCCAGGGTCCCCGATGCCGCCGGGACCGGTCCCGGTCGAGCCGCGGGCCCAGTGGTCGGTCGGCGGAAGCGCGTGATCGGCTGGCAGGCGCGCCCGAACGCCGATCGGGGTGCGCTCTGGCACCGAACAGGACCGTCCTGGTTAGGAGGATGCAGTCGCAGCGAGCATCACGCTCCTCGACCCCGCATGCCCGCGCACGACTTGCTCGAGGACCTCCTCGACGGGCAGAATTTCTCAATAACCGAACGCTCCATCATTTCTTTCCATTATTTCGCGCACAGCCTTCGCGCGCCGAACAACTTCCGGCCACTGTGCACTGTTGAGGTACTCGGCGTCGGGGACGTCCCCGAGTTCGTCGATCAGCGGGCCGAGAATTTCACCGAGCTGCGCGAGAGGTACTTCCTCGTCGGCGTAGATCAATTCTCCGACGCAGCCCGGAGCAGGGGAGGGAAGTATCGGCGAGTCGTCGAAGAGAGCGTGCACTGCCAAGTCGAATTCATCGTAGTAATCCGGGTGCGGGAGTTCGTGTCGGATCCACACTCGTTCCTGGTACGCACGGTCCGACAAGCTGACGATCACGGAGACGATCTGCGTCCTGATACCAGGGAAGCGAACTTCTTTCATGGCCGATTCCAGTACCTCCACGTAATCCACTCATCGAGCGGAATATGAGCCTGCTCCCAAACATCAGTCACTTTTGTTCCCGGCGGGAAAACTTCGCCTCCCCGTCCGATGATCTTGCCGTTCTCGGTGACTCTAACATGATCGACCTGCTGCGAGGGATACTTGTGCGCCGGGTTTCCCTTGTCGATCCTGAGGGTCGTCCCCTTAGGGTTCGCCGGATCGAACCACCGCGTGCCGACACCCTTTTGGTTCGGAATTCCCTCACCCCAGTGGCCGGGGACGTTCTTCAGCTTGCTCTGGTCGATCCACGAACTGGCCCCCTTGCTGCCCGGTCCGGCTACCTTTCCGAGCCCCTTCGCGAGGCAGCCCAAGCCGCCGCCGAGGACCGGCCCGTTTTCGGGCCCGACAACGACCTTCCCGGGGTAGCGGCTGCTCTGCACAGTCAAGGCGTAGCCGCAGGTCCGCGGATCGAACTTGCAGTAAGCCTTCAGATAGAAGGCCGGCAAGTCTTGTCGTCAAGACTCGGCTTGCCAATGAAGTAGTCGATATTCTCGATCCATCGATCGAATCCAGCTGCGAAAGCGGTTCACGAGCCGACACCCAACCCCTCCGGGCAAGGCGATGCCGTTGAGGTAGCAGACTCCGTCCGCCGTGATCAGCTGCGTTCCGTTTTCATAGGTCGCGGCATCGACATATTCTTCATCGGCCGCTGACGCGGTTTGCGCTTTCGACGCGATGCCGGTCGAGAAAATACTGCGCGGCACGCGCGGCCGCCTCTCCTGCCTTCACCGCGTCCTGGCCGGCTTCGACAGCAGCACGCCGAGCCACCCGCGCCGCATCGGCTGCCGCAACGGCAGAGGCCCGAGCCCAAGCGGCCGAGGTCCTCGCGGCAGCGGCGGAAGCCTCCGCAGCGCGGGCTGCTTGCTGAGCGGTGGCCGAGGCGTCGCGCGCGACCTTGGCCGACGTGACGGCGTTCTTGGCCGATTCCTGCGCCTCGCGAGCCGATCGGCCCGCCGCCTCGGCGTAGCCGGCGGCGGCCGACGCGTGCCGTTCGGCCCGCGCCACGTACCCGGCCGCCTCGGCGGCGGCGTTGCGAACCAGTGCGGCAGCTTTTGCCGCGTTTGCGGCGGCTTCCTGCGCTTGCTGCGCGGCTTCGGACCTGTTCCGTGGCCCACTCGCCGTCCGGGTGGGTGGTCGTGCCGAGACCGTGGACGTAACGGCTGCCGACCTCCCACACGAACAACACATAGATCCGGTTCAGGGTGAGTGCACAGTCGACCTGGAAGAAGTCGCAGGCCAGCATCGTCGAGCCCTGTGTGCGCAGAAACTGCCGCCAGGTCGCGTCGTTCTGCCGGTCCGGCGCGGGAGGTATCCGCGCCCGCTTCAGGACCCGCCGGTTCGTCGAAGAAACGACCCGGTGTCCGAGCTTGAGCAGCTCACCTTGAATCCTCTTATACCCCCAGTGCTGGTTCTCAGTGGCCATCCCGTTCGATCAACTCGGTGAGCGCCTCACCAACAGACGGACGACCCGCTCGGTGCAAACTGACGCACTCCAGGAGCGCCGCCTCGTCGATTGACCTTCTCCCGGTCATCCAGCGGAATCTACGCGACGAACTAGATTTGGGTTGGAATCATGTAAGATGGAAGTCGCGTTCGAAGATGTTTGCGGAGTTCCCCCATTGCTGGAAGGGCCCCGGTGCATAGCGCACTAGTTCGATCTGGCCGCCCTGTGTCGTGCTCGCTTCCACGACCACGTCTTCCACGCCGTCGTAGGGCGAAGCGCGGACTCTGGCTCGGCCAACGCGACCCGGTATCCACGAGTCGAGACGGCCCAGATGAACGTGGACCCCGGCCTCGTCGGCGACGTGGTCGCCCCGTCCCCGATTGGCTCGGGGTCCAGGTAGCCGTCGAACCGCTGCGGGCCGCGCACCACCAGTTCCCCCCTCGGCCGCGTCGATCTGAAACTCCAGGTGCGGGTACAACTCGCCGATTGGGACGGCTCCGTTGGACATGGTCGGCCAATCCTGTCGCCGCTTAGGGAGCCGGTAGGCGGTCATGGCAACGGTGACTTCGGTCGGCCCCTACAAGTTCTCCACCCGCTGCTGGGTGCTGCGTCGCTCCACACGGCCGCCTGGCCGAGCGTGAGCTGCTCACCGGCGAACAGGCTGAAGTGCAGCGACGGCATACTCCCGGGAGTCAACAGAAACATCTGTGTATGGCGGCAACCCGGGCCCAGTGCGTAGCGGCGGATCTTGAACTCGATTAACGGGTCTAAGTTCCCGTGGCGAATTGGCACACCCTTGGGGACAGCCCGTGGAGCCGGAGGTGAAGAGCAGGTAAGCAAGGTCGTCTGGTGCCGCCGTCTAACCCGGGACGCCCTCGCGCACCTGTTCACAGCGCGGCACAGGCCGCAAGTCGACCCGCGGCCGCAGCACCGGGATCGCGCTTCCACTTAGGCAGTCAGTCTCGGCGTCCGTGTCCGCCACGGTGCAGTTCAGATCCGCCGAGCTTGCGATCTCGGCCAGACGCTCTGCGGGGTGTGCCGGATCCAGGGCACAACGACACCACCGGTACGCAGGATGGCGAGGTAAGCGGCGTAAGTCCCAGCAACCGGTATGCGGGATGAGCGGCTCTTGGCGGATCAGCCGTACGCGAATCGAGAATCTTGACTCCAATAGACATCCAAGTGCGGTTCGCGGCGCTCAGGCCTGCCGGCGTGCTTGCCCAGGTTCGACCTGACACTCCATGAAGCCGCCGACTCGGGGGCCTGGTACTGCCGCAGATGTCTGCGGAAACGGGGAAATTACTCAGGCACCGACGATCAGGCACCGATAATCTGGGCACTGTGAAGGTTTCGCACGGTGTAGTGCTGCTCGGTTGCGCGGCCTTGGTCGCGTCCTTCTGGCTCAAGCCTTCGGTCGCGGGTAACGCCGAGACGGACCGGCAGTCGGACACGCTCACCGACGCGATCGGCTATCCGCGCCAGGCGGACGCCGCCGGGTTCGCCCGCGCCGCGCTCGCCACGCCGCTGGGGCGCAGCAACGGCTTCGGCGTCCTGGAGATCACGGATCTGCCCCACGACGACCCCCGGGATCCGATGGCCCGGCTGGTCTGGCGGATCCACCACGAGGTGCCGGACACGGACTGGAACGTCGGCTCGGCTACCTTCGACGCCTGCTACCGCGTCGAGTTCGACTCCTACGGAACGTCCTCGGGACCATCGCGGATCACCTGCCCGGCCAATGCCGTCGCGGTCACCCCGCCGCCGTTGCCGAGGCGGGACATCCCGCCCGGGTTCGCCCCGGCGCTCGAGGCCGTCCTGGGGCGCCTGCCGGCCACGGCCAGCCCTCAGGAGGTCCGCGCGGCGCTGACTTCAGGGATGCCCGCGCCCCCGGTGGATCCCGGGACCCACCTGGCCGGGGTCCCGCCGGAGGTCTTCGTTCAGGTTCAGGGGTCCGACGTCGGCGTGGCACTGTTCGCCCGGACGGGCGTAGAGGACACGGACTGCATGATGGGCCGCCGGGCCGGCGGCAAGGTGCGAGTGTGGTCGCTCAGCGCTCGCGATCAGCGGATGGAGCTTCCGTGCAGCGCCGAAGCAGCTCTGGCCGCTCCCTAGCAGGCGCCGCACGGCTCAGTCCACTCAGATGACTCAGCCCGAGGCAATCGGTTCGTCCGTGGCTGGTGCGCCCTCGCCGCATCAGCCAGCCGTCCGCCCGGATGACGACGCATCGATGCCGACACCCATTCCGGTCCGCAGAAGGAGCCGCGGCCGTTGTCCGAGTCGGCCGAAGACTCTCGGGAGAAGCTCGACTTCTGCCTCGCGGCTGGCCGGATCCTCGTCGCGCTTCAAGAGACGACGGTGACCGGCAACCTGCTGACGTCTTCCCCGCGCGTGCCCGGGATACGCGAGCTGGCCCACGTTGAAACGCACGTCATCGACGTGCTCCTCACTCGAACTTAGCTTCGCATCTTCGATCCTCTCAACCGACGGCTGAACACCAACCTCCCTCGTCACCCCAGGTTCCAGACAACACGTCCACGCCGGGAGGCAATACGGATCGACATGAACGCGTAATGCGCATTCATGCGAATTCTCCTGGAGCAGATATGGTTCCGACGACGCCAGCCACGCACCGTTCCCCATATGCGTCGACGGAACACGAAATACCGCAGGTTCACGATCAATGGAAAATCCTATAGTATTTCTATCGCCCAGTCAGTTCCGTTTAGGTATTCCCATTACTCGTCGCCGAGAATGTGAATAGTTCTGAATGCTGCCTCTTGAACGAAGTTCGCATAGTCCGGTCGAGCGTCGATCGGGTTGGCCGCCCGGAACAAGAGTTCTTTGTGATCGACGGTCAGTACCGTACCGATGTCTCGCTCGACAGCATCCCAGGAGCAACCCGGCTTAACCTGGCCAGTCATTGAGCGACGTGAACTATATCGCCGATCGCTCAGCGTCCGCGAGCCGACTCATGAGTTCCTTGGTTCACTGGTCCGCCGTCCCTATCAGTAGCAGAAAAAGTTCCATGTCCTCGTACTTGGAATCGTCGGGGGTCGAGCCGGATTCCGGTGCGGGGTCGACTCTGGGGGCGGGTTTGTTGAGTTCTGCTTCTTTGTCGACGACGATAGGTCTCTGGCCCTCCGCCGACCAGAGCGAGTGCGCGGCATTCGATGAGGCCGCGGACGTACGCGGAGGTTGGTGGCGACGCGGCGGGCGACGGCAGCGTCCTTGACGATCCGGACGGTGGCGGAGATGGCGTCGGGGATTTGGGAGAGGACGGTTTCGCGGCCCGATCGCCTGCGAGCCCTTGCTCCCATGCGGCACCATCGCCAGTCAGCGAAGCCAACGGCCCGAAAACCGATCCCCGGCACCATGCCGCAACAGTCCCCAAATTGCCGCGTCAGCGGCTGGCTTCCCGCGCGGCGGCGCTGACGGTTTCATTGTTGGGGTTCGTCGGCTGCCCCCCGGATCACCAGTTGCGCGGTGTGCGCGATGTGGTCGCGCAGCAGCTCGCACGCCTTGTCGGCCTCTCGTGCGATCGCGGCGTTCAGCAGGGCCCGGTGCTCTGCGGCGACATCGCGGTCGGGCTCCTGGCCGAAGGACACCGACCACTGCAGATACAGCTCCGCCTCCTCGCGCAGTCCGCGCGCTGTGGCCAGCAGCCGTCGGTTCGGGCAGCCGGCCAGCAGTGCCTGGTGGAACGCCGTGTGTGCGGCCGACCACGCGTCGCTGGGATGATCGACATCGTCGTCGCCGAGAAACGGGGTGCGTTCGAGCACGTGATGCGCGGCCACGGCCTGCGATTCCCAGTGCATCTCGCCGTGCAGCACCGAAAGCCGCAGCACGTGCGACTCGATCTCCACTCGTGCGTAGGTGAGGTCGGCCAGATCTTCGTGCGACAGCGGGATCACCCGGTACCCCTGGTGCGGCTGGCTCTGGACCAGCCCCTCGCCGCCGACAAAACCTGGCTGGAATGGCTCGACGGAGACCACTGCCTCTACAACCCCTCGCTCGAGCAGCACACCGTTGTCGCCGACTGGTTCGCCGACCGGCTGAAACCCGGAAGCCCGGCGACCGGCCAGTGAAGGATCATTAACCCGGACGTGCCGACGAGCCTGAAACTCCCTGCTTCTGCCCTGTCTCTGCCAGTCGCCGATTCTCCGGCTGCGGCATTTACCGCCGCGGATTCGCCAGAACGCTTGAACGAATGCGCGTTCCACTGTCCATTGTGGTCGTTGGCGAGCCCGAGACTTCGCGCCGACTGCCGCGGGATGATCGCCGCCCTCGGTGAATTCGATGGGAAAGCGGAGCCATCAGCCGGTCGAGTCGACGTATCGGGCGTAGTGCGCCTCCGTGCTCGACATCGGCTGGTCACGGCGCTCGGCTACGTCGGCCTCGTGCGGGTGAGCGAGTTGGCGAAGGCCAGGGTGGCGGCGGCGAAGCGGGCGGGTGATTCGACCGCTGGGCAGTGGCCGGCGCCTTCGACGGTGACGAGCCGGCTGCCGGGGACGGCGTCGAGGATCTGCTGGGCGGATTGCGGGGCGGAGAGGCGGTCTCGGGTTCCCCAGATCAGCAGCAGTGGGTGGCGCACGCGGTCGAGGTGGCAGGCGTCGCGCAGTTCGCGCAGGACCAGTTGGGCGGTGCCGAGGTAGCGGCCGAAGTTCGTGCTGAAGAAACCGGTGTAGGCGTTGAGGAACTCGGGGGTGACGGCGCCGCGGTCGGCGACGGCGATCGAGGTCCAGAAGGCCGCGATGAGCCTGCGGCGGACGCGGTCGGGCAGCAGCCGGATCGGGGCCAGTGGCCAGCGCGGGAGGCGGGCGCCGAGGGCGTGCAGTGCGGTCGCGGCGAGGCCGGCCGGCGGGGCGGCGACGACGCCGAGCAGTTCTTCGGGTGCGCGTTCGGCCAGCCGGAGGGCCAGCGTGCCGCCCGTCGAGTGGCCGACGACCACGGCCGCGCCGGTTTCGGCGAGCAGCTCGTCGAGGAACTTGTCGAGTTGCGGCAGGGCCGGGCCGGGGCGCAGCGGGTCGGCGTGGCCGAAGCCGGGGAGGTCGACGGCGATCGCGCGCCGCCCGGCTGCGGCGAGGTGGGCGAAGACGGGTCGCCAGAAGTCGGCGCAGTCGGTGACGCCGTGCACGAACAGCAGGGCGGGCCCGGTCCCGGCCAATTCGAGCAGGCGGGTGCGGGCGCCGGCGACGGTGACGGTTCGTTCGGCGATCGTGGTGCCTGCTTTCGGGGTGAGGATGTGGTGTTCCGGCCGGAAATGGCGGGTGCGGGCGTCGAATCGCCAGGAGAAGTCCGGCCACAGGGTGCTGTTGCGGCCGGTGCGGTCGAGGTACCAGCTTTCGCATCCGCCCTGGAGCCAGACCGAGCCCGCGCTCCGCGTCTGGATGTCGGCGGTGTAGGCGGCCTGTGCCTCGGGCCGGGGTTCGATGGTCGCGGCCGAGCGCAATGCCCGCAGGGACGCGAGGACGTAGTCGATCTGCGACTCGGCCATCAGCACCACGGAGGTGGTGAGGTTGCCGGTGTTCGGGCCGAGCAGCAGGAACAGGTTGGGGAACCCGCTGACCGTGGTGCCGAGGTAGGCGTTGGGGCTGCCGTTCCACGCCTCGTCGAGGGTGCGGCCGTCGCGGCCGCGGATGAAGTGCTGGTGCGGCGCGTCGGTGACGTGGAAGCCGGTGGCGTAGACGATGACGTCGACGTCGCGTTCGGTGCCGTCGGCGGCGACGATCGAGTGCGGCCGGATCTCGGCGATGCCGTCGGTGATCAGGTCCACGGTGGAACAGGTGAACGCCGGGTAGTAGTCGTTGGAGGGGGTGGGGCGCTTGCAGCCCAGCCGGTAGTCGGGAGTGAGCTTGCGGCGCAGTTCCGGGTCGCGGATCTGCCGGCGCAGGTGCGCGCCGACCACGCCTTCCATGGCCTTGGCCTGCCGGCGCGAGCGGGTCCAGGCGCGCACGTACAGTTCGCGCTGGTAGTACACGCCGGCGCGAGGAAGTCGTTGCGCGAACGGGGCCATCCGGTAGAGGGCGCGTTCGAGGCGGCTGGTGCGGCGCCCGGTGTGGGGTGGCACCCATGCGGCGGAGCGCTGGTAGACGTCCAGCCTTCCGGCGATCTTGGCTGCCTCGGGCACGATCTGCACGGCCGTCGCGCCGGTGCCGATGACAGCCACCCGCTTGCCGGTCAGGTCGACGTCGTGATCCCAGCGTGCGGAGTGGAACGCCGGGCCGGCGAACGTGTCCTTGCCGGGGAAATCGGGGATCTTCGGCGCGGACAGCGGTCCCATCGCGCCGATCAGGCAGGTCGCGGTGTACTCGCCGGAGCTGGTGGCGATCCGCCACCGCTGCTCGGTCTCGTCCCAATGGGCGCCGGTGACGTCGGTGCCGAACCGGAGGTGGCCGAGCAGGTGCTCGCGTTCGGCGAGGCGGCGCAGGTAGGCGTGGATCTCGGGCTGGCGGGCGTAGGTTTCGGTCCAGTCCGGGTTGGGGGCGAAGGCGAACGAGTACAGCCGCGACGGGGTGTCGCAGCGGCAGCCGGGGTAGGTGTTGGCGAACCAGGTACCGCCGACGTCGGTGGCGCGCTCGAGCACCGCGAAGTCGTGGATGCCGTCGCGTTTGAGCCGGATCGCCATGCCCAGCCCGGAAAACCCGGCGCCGACGATCAGCGTGTGGAAGTGGCGCCGCTCGTCCGGGATGGCCGAGGGGTTGCGGCGCGGCCCGAGCTTGGCGCCGAAGATCGTGGTGGGGACCGGGTTCCTGGGCGTGGTCATGTGCTGGCTCATTTCTGGGTCGCGGCGAGGTACGCGGTGCGCAGGAACGATCGGCCGGCAAGCCTGCCCGGGTGCCCAGCTGCTCGCTCATCGCCGCCTTGGCAATGCGGTTGGGCAGCGCGGTTGGGCAGAGTGAACTTCTCCCCGAGCATGCGCGGCCCCCTCGGCTAACGGGGAACGACGATCTGCGACGCGGCGGCCTTGGCGAGCGTGGCGATCGCGCGCAGCGCGGTGCCGTAGCCGGCCCGCACCTGCGGGGCGCGTCCGGCCGCGATCCGGTGGAACTGGTGGTTGTGGACCGCCAGCTGCACATAGCCGTCGATCGGGCGGTAGCCGGTCGGCTTCGGGCCGGGGGGCAGCAGCGGCTCGGGCTCGCCGGCCAGCAGCCGCGCCGGGTAGTCGGGCACGAACGCCATCGGCCGGGCGAGGCCGACGACGTCGATCCCGTCGGCGACGAGCCTTTCCATCGCCGCCCGCGTGCGCAGCCCGCCGGTGAGCATCAGCGGGATCGCCGCGCCGGCGCGGACCTTCTCGGCGTAGCGGGCGAAATACGCCTCCCCGTCGGCACGGCGGCCGGGATGGTGCACGCCCTCCATGGCCGGTTCGGCGTAGGTGCCGCCGGAGATCTCCAGCAGGTCGATTCCCTCGTCGGCCAGCGCGCGGGCCACGTCCAGCGACTCGGCCTCGGACAGCCCGCCCCGCTGGAAATCGGCCGAGTTCAGCTTCACCGACACCGGCGTCTCCGGGCCGGCCGCGGCGCGGGTGGCGGCGACGATCTCCAGCAGCAGACGGCGGCGCCCCGCGGCGTCGGCGCCGTAGTGATCGGTGCGCGTGTTGGCGAGCGGGGACAGGAACTGCGACAGCAGGAATCCGTGTGCGGCGTGGATCTGCACCCCGTCGAACCCGGCCGCGACGGCCAGCTCGGCGGTCCGGGCGTAGCGGGCGATCAGCTGCCGGATGTCGGTCCCGGACAGCTCGCGCGGCTTGCGCAGGTTGAACCCGGGCACCGGTTCGCGGGTCGCCGAGGGCGCCACCGGCCGCCGGTTCGCCGGCACGGTGCCGACCCGCCCGGGGTGGTTGACCTGCATCCAGATCCGCGCGCCAGTGGCGTGCACGGTGTCGGTCCAGGCACGGAACTCGCCCAGCGCCCGGTCGTCGTCGAGGATGACGTTGCGCGGCTCGACCAGGCTGCGCCGGTCGACCATGACGTTGCCGGTGATCAGCAGGCCCGCGCCGCTGCGTGCCCAGACGGCGTACAGCCGGCGCAGCGCGTCGGTCGGCGTGCCGTCGCGCGCGGCGAGCTGTTCGCTCGTCCCGGCCTTGGCGATCCGGTTCGGCAGCACCGCGCCACAGGGAAGTTTTACTTGCTGGGAAAGGGTTTCCGACATCACTTCACCTTCTTGTACACGGTGCGCAGGATCGGCCCGGCCAGCCCGCGCGGGCCGTACAGGCCGCCGACGGTCTGCACTTTCGCGAACGCGCCGGGCACTACCCGGCGCTTGTCCTGGGCCAGCCCCTCGACGGCCAGTTCCGCGGCGCGTTCGGCGGTCACCCACAGCGGGCCCGGCACGAGCTTGTCGACGCCGGGTGCGTCCGCGACCGCGGTGAACTCAGTGCGCACCGGTCCGGGCGCGAGCAACGTGCAGCCGACCCCGGTGCCCTTCAGCTCCGCGTGCAGCGACTCGGCGAAGGTGTTGGCGAACGCCTTGCTCGCCGCGTAGGTGGCATTGCGCGGGCTCGGCTGATTGCCCGCGGTCGAGCCGGTGATCAGGATTCCGCCCGCCTTGCGCTCCAGCATCCCGGGCAGCACGGCCAGCGTCAGGTCCTGCACCGCCGTCGCGTTCAGCTCCAGCTGCTCCCGCTCCCGCGCCGGGTCCAAAGCGGACAGCAGGCCGTAGGTGGCGAACCCGGCGTTGTTGCACAGCACGGAGACGTCCCGCTCGGCCAGTTCGGCGGCCAGCTCCGCCCGCTCGCCCCGGTCGGCCAGGTCGCGGGCCCGCACCTCGACCTCGACCCGGCAGCTTTCGGACAGCTTTTCGGCCAGGGCCTTGAGCCGGCCCTCGCGGCGGGCCACCAGGACGAGGGCGTGGCCGCGGCGGGCGAGCGACTCGGCGAGCGCCTCGCCGATGCCGGACGACGCGCCGGTGATCACCGCCCGGGTGCGGGGCGTGGGCGGGGGCAGGCTCATGCGACCTTCTCCTCGATCTCGCGGAGCGCTGACGGGACGGGGGCGGCGGCGCGGCGCGCGCTCCAGCCGGCGAGCCCGCCGCCCAGCAGCCGGGCCCGGCGGGCATGGCCGCGCACCACCCGGCGCAGCAGCCGGAGCCGGGCTAGCAGCTCGGCGTTCCCGGCCAGGATCGAGCTGCGGGCCGGGACCCGGCGGGCGACCAAAGCGGACAGCGGGACCGGGAACATCCGCTGCGCCGGAGCGATCTCGGCGAGCACGTCCGCCCCGAGCGAGATCATCTTTCCGGCGCCGGAGCGGGGCGCGACCAAGCCGAAGACGTAGATGTTGGCGTAGCCGGGAACCAGCGAGTGCTCCAGCAGCAGAGGCTGTCCGTGCTCCCAGACGAACATCGACTCGTCCAGGAACGGGAAGCGGGTGCGGAAACCGGTCGCCCACACGATGGTGTCGTACTCGCCCGAACTGCCGTCCACGAAGTGCACGGTGCGGCCGTCGAACCGGGCGATCTGCTTGCGCGGCCGGATTTTCCCGTGCCGCAGGTGGTACATCAGCGTCGAGTTGACGGTGACGTCCTTGGCGAACAGCTTGTGGTCCGGCTTCTCCAGCCCGTAGCGGCGGTAGTCGCCGTGGGACAGCCACAGCAGCACCCGGAACGCGGCCCGCTGCACCGGCAGCGGCACCCGCGCGCGGTCCCACTCGGAGCTGGGGATCCCGAAGATCGTCTTCGGGATGAACCAGTACCCGCGGCGCATCGAGATGTCCGCGCGGCCGAAGGTCGCCGCGGCCTCCACCGCGAGGTCGCTGGCCGAGTTGCCGCCGCCGACGACCAGGACCCGGCCGCCCTCGCCGAAGTCGGCCGGGCGCCGGTAGTCCTTGGAATGCAGCTGTTTCCCGGCGAACGTGCCTGGATGCGCCGGGATGTTGCGCTCCCAGTAGTGGCCGTTGGCGACCACGACCCCGGCGTACTCGCGGACCTCGCCGCCGGACAGCGTCACCCGCCAGCCCGCCATCCCGGTGCGGTCCACCGGTTCCGCCCGGACGACCTCGGTGTCGAACTCGATGTTCTCGCGCAGCCCGAAGCGGTCGACGTAGTCGTTGAGGTAGGCCAGCATCTGCGCCCGGCTCGGGAACGTCGGATAGCCCGCGGGCATCGGGTGCTCGACGTACTGGGTCGAGTCCTTCGAACTGATCAGATGCGTGGAGTCGTAGACCCCGTGCGCCCAGTTGCCGCCGACGTGGCCGGTCGCCTCGAAGTGGTCGTACCCGATCCCCGCCTGCGCGAACGCCCGGGCCAGCCCATTGCCCGCGTATCCGGCGCCGATGATGCAGAACCTGCCTGAGGCCCCTGTCGCCATGCCCGCCTCCTCCGTGAAAGCTTCACTACTGTAGCTACACAAGTGAAGCTTTGGCAAGCTAGGATTGCCCCATGGCTTCGCCGACCACGCCCAAGCGGCCCTACGCACCGCGCCTGCCCCCGGCCGAGCGCCGGGAACAGCTGCTCGACACCGCGCTGGAGATCATCAACACCGACGGCGTGGCCGCCGTGTCCGTCGACGCCGTCGCCAGACTGGCCGGCGTCACCCGCCCGGTCGTCTACGGCCAGTTCACCGACTCCGACCACATCCTGCGCGAACTGCTCGACCGCGAGGGCCGGCGCGCACTCGCCCAGCTCGCCGCGGTGATCCCCGCCGACCTGACGACCGCCGACCCGGTCCAGACGTTCACCACCGTCGCCCGCGGCTTCTTCGACGCCGTGCTCGCCGAGCCCGCGCGGTGGCGCTCCATCCTGCTGCCGGTCGACGCCTCCCCGCCGCCGGTACGCAAGCACAAGGAACGCAGCGAAGCGCTCGTGCGCGCCCGCTTCGCCGACCTCACCCGCCACTTCCTCCGCGGCCGTCCTGGCGCCGAGGACATCGACGTCGACCTCCTGGCGCACCTCCTGCTCAACGCACTGGAAGAAGCCGGCCGCCTGCTCCTGCGCGCTCCAGGCCAGTACCCGCCGGAACGCCTCACCGCCATGGCCCGGTTCCTCGCCGAAACCCTCATCCACCGCTACCCGTAACGCGCTCCCGAAATCCGCGCCCGGCATCGTCAGGGGCAGACGAGGCGTTGAAGCCGTCCCGCGGCTGGCTGTGGCTGACCGGTGCCGAACGCGGCACCTGCCGGCGCCCGCGTGGTCATGCTCGTGGACAGGTCCGCCGAGTCGATCCTCCCGGCGGAGGGCGAGGTGTTCGCCGCGGTCGGGCTGAAGGGGTCGAGGCCGGGTTCGCAGCGATGCCGCGGCAGCCAGTGCTCGGTGGTTCGGTGCCGGTTGCCATGCCGCTCGCACTCGCCAAGCGCGCAGCGGGTGGGTCTCGTTCCGGATCAGCGTGCGGTCTGGCAGTTCGGCGCAGTGCCTTCGCCCAGCGTCCGGTGATCGCGTTCCTCCGGGGCGTTCGGACCCGAGCAGCACCGCGGCTCGGGACACTGCTGCCGGAGCCGGTCGTCAGGCCCGCAACGCGGCGACGACGGCTTCGGCGACAGGGCGAGCGCTGCTAGGGTTCTGACCGGTGATCAGCCGGCCGTCGGTCACCACGTACGGATCGAACGGCTTGTCGGCGATGCTGTAGTTCGCTCCGCGCTTTTTCAGTTCGTCCTGCAAGCTGAACGGCACCGCGTCGGCGCGCTGCGCGGCTTCCTCCTCCGGCCAGGAGAACCCCGTCACGTTCTTGCCCTTCACCAGCGGGGCCCCGTCGTCCCGGACGACCTCCAGCAGGCCGGCCGGGCCGTGGCAGACCGCGGACACGATCCGCCCGCTGCCGTAGAAGCGGGCGGTCAGCTCGGCCAGTTCCTTGTCCCGGAAGTCGAACATGACCCCGTGGCCGCCGGTGAAGTAGATCGCGTCGTAGTCCTCGACGTTCACCTCACCGGCTTTCTTGGTGTTCACCAGCAGGTCCATGAACTCGCGATCGCGGTACCGCCGGTCCGTGCCCAGCTCGCCGAGGACGTCGTGGGCCAGGCTCTCGGGGTCGATCGGCACGTACCCGCCCGCCGGGCTGGCGAGGTCGAGGTCGAAGCCGTTTTCTTGGGCGCAGTCGTAGAAGTGGGTCAGCTCGCCCAGCCACAGCCCGGTCCGCATCCCGGCCTTCTCGTACTCCCGGGCGTTCGTGACGATGATCAACATCCTCTGGGTGGCCATGCTCGTTCTCCCACGATCCGTCGAACTGTCTGGCTTACCCCCGGCTACCCGCTGCGCCGCATCTCAATCGTGCGCCGCGGCGACTGCGCGGACCGGCTCCGGAACCCCGCGGGCGCCAGCCTCCGGCTCGACCGCAAGAACGTCCAAGAAACCCCGCAGAAACGTCCTCCCCTCGCTGGGAGCCATCCCGCTACAGTTTCGGAAATCGCTGATCAACCGGTTATTCGCGGTGCCGGCACAGTTCCCGCGCCACCTCTTTCGCGGGGGGCCGGCGCGCTGACCGCGCACCGGATCGAATCGCCACACCGAAGGATGACGACTGTGACAACGACGTCCCACAGCGTTGAAGCCGATTACGACGCGATCGTGATCGGCGCCGGATTTTCCGGTCTCTACATCCTCAAACGACTGCGCGACCTGGGTCTGTCCGCCCGGCTCTACGAAGCCGGCAGCGGAGTAGGCGGCGCCTGGTACTGGAACCGCTATCCGGGAGCGCGGACCGACTCCGACAGCATGATCTACTGCTTCTCGGAATGGTTCGACGAGGATCTCGTGCGGGAGTGGGGCTGGCGGGAGCGCTACTCGAGCCAGCCCGAACTGGAACGTTACTTCAACTGGGTCGCCGACCGGCTGGACCTCCGGCGGGACATCGACTTCGACACGCGGCTGCGCTCCGCCGTCTACGACGAGCAGGCGGCGCTCTGGACGCTGACCACCGAGCAAGGCTCCGTCGCGACCGCGCGCTACTTCATCCCGGCCGTCGGCGCTCTGTCCGACCCGAACGTCCCGGACTTCCCCGGGCTCGCGGACTTCCAGGGGCCCTGCCACCATTCGGCACAGTTCCCGAAGGACGGCATCGACTTCGCCGGAAAACGGGTCGCGGTCATCGGAAACGGAGCCACCGGTGTCCAGATCGTGCCCGAGGTGGCGAAGACGGCGGACTCCGTCCGGCATTTCATCCGGAATCCCTGCCATCTCGTGCCGGGCCGCAACCATGTTCTCGCCGAGGCGGACGTCGAAGCGACGAAAGAGGCGATCACCGAGATCCTCGGCTATTCCCGGAACACCTTCGGCGGGTTTCCCTACGATTTTCTCGGCACGGCGCTCGATACGTCCCCGGCCGAGCGGCAGGCGGCGTACCAGAAGAGCTGGGAGCAGGGCGGGTTCACCTTCCTGTTCCTGTTCGCCGACGTCCTGGCCAGCCGGGAGGCCAACGACACGACGATGGACTTCCTCCGGGAGAAGATCCGGACGCTGGTGCGCGACCCCGCGACCGCCGGACTCGTCACGCCGACCGACCCGTGGCTGACCAAGCGTCCTCCGCTGGAGCACGGCTACTACTCGGCGCTCAACCGGGACAACGTCCACGTCGTCGACATCAAGGCGAACCCGGTCGACGCCGTCACCTCGAACGCGATCCGGCTGGCCGACGGGACCGAGCACGAGGCCGACGTCATCCTGCTCGCCACCGGTTTCGACTCCTACACCGGTTCGCTGAGCAAGATCGCCATCCGGGGGCGCGACGAACTGCCGCTGACGGCCCGGTGGGCCGATCGCCCGCGCAACCACCTGGGCCTGATGAGCGCGAAGTTCCCCAACATGTTCATGCTCTACTGCGGCCCGTACAACCCCGCCCCGTTCACCAACGGCCCCACGCTGATCGAGCAGCAGGCCGAGTGGATCCTGGACTGGATCCAGTACCTCGACGCCAACGGCCACGTCGCCATGGAGCCGACCGAAGCGGCCGAGGAGGAGTTCTTCGCGCTGCATTCGGAGATCGCGAACTCGACGCTGATCCCCGAGACCTCGTCGTGGTGGACCCGCGCGGCGGCCGGCGCGGACGAGCCGCGGCTGGTGATGTCCTGGGCTGGCGGCTTCCCCGAGTACCGGCGCTTGTGCGACGTGAACGCGGCCGGGAAGACGGACCATTTCGTGCTCCGCTGAGGATCCCGCCCCTTTGCCGTCTTCACTTCCGGCACCCGTGCCCGCCGGACCGGACGGCGCGGCACCGCCGATCCGCACCCCCGATGAACGGAGATGATCATGTCGCTCGACGCACGCACCGCGCAGTGGCTCGAAGGGCTCGCTGCCTCAGGTTTGCCGCCGCTGAACGCATTGCCGGTGCCCGCCGCCCGCGAGGCATTCGCCGGCGCGGTTTCGGCATACGGGATCGCGACTTCCGCAGCGGCCCGCATCGAAGAGCGGTCTGTCGAGACTCCGCACGGCGACGTGCCGGTGCGGCTGTACACGCCGGAGGGATCTGGTCCCTTCCCCGTGCTGGTTTACTTCCACGGCGGCGGGTGGGTGCTCGGGGACCTGGACACCGCGGACGGCGTCTGCTCCTACCTCGCCACGCACAGCCACGCGGTCGTCGCCTCGGTCGGGTACAGCCTTTCCCCGGAGGCCAGGGCGCCCATCGCCGCCGAGCAGTGCCACGCGGTGACCCAGTGGGTGGCCGACAACGCCGCGCTCGTCAACGCCGACCCGGAACGCATCGCCGTGGGCGGTGACAGCGCCGGGGCCAATCTCGCCGCAGTGGTAGCGCTCATGGCGAGGGAAGCGGCCGGACCGCGGCTCGTCCACCAGCTGCTGTTCTACCCGGTGGTGACCCGGCAAACCGACGCGGAATCCTATGCCGCGTACGGCGATGGCTACTTCCTGACCAAGGCCATGATGGAGTGGTTCTTCGACCACTACCTCGACGGTGGGGACGGCACGGACTGGCGGATTTCGCCGCTGGCCGCGAAATCGCTGGCGGAGCTGCCCGAGGCCCACGTGATCGTGGCCGAATGCGACCCCACCCGCGACGACGCGGAGAAGTTCGCCGCCGACCTCGCCGCGGCCGGGACCACGGTGACCTTGCAACGCTTCACCGGCCAAATCCACGGGTTCGTCTCGCTCGCCGAGGCGATGCCCGAGGGGAAGGCCGCGCTGGCGGACGCGGCGGCCCGGCTGCGCGGGACGTTCCGTCGCGGCTGGGAACCGCGGGTCTGGCTCGCCCGCTGAGATGGTCCGCTTCGCACCACCCCGTCCGACCCCCGACCACCAACCCCGGTGCCGCGCGCACCGGTCCGACGAAGAAAGGCCGTCATGGCAGCGGTAGCTACGATCGAGGGGGCCGGACCGGCACGCGTCCTGGTCCTGCACGGGTGGGCATTGGACAGCACGGTCTGGGCGATGTCCCGCTCCTTCACCGACCTGGCGCGCTTCACCTACGCCTATCTCGACTTCCCCGGATACGGGGCGGCCAGCAAGGAAGCACCGGCCGCGGGTCTGGACGAGATGGCGCGGGACGCCCTGGCAGCCGCCGGCGAGCTGGGCTGGGACCGCTTCTCGGTCCTCGGCCACTCCATGGGCGGAGCCGCCGCGATCAGGCTCGCCACGCTGGCCCCGGACCGGGTGCACGGCGTGGTCGCGCTGACGCCCGTGGCGGCGGGCGGAACCCCGCTCCCGCAGGACACCTACGCGGGATTCGACGCCTCGTTCCCCACCCCGGCACCGGTGCTGCAGCCCCTCGCCCCGAACCTCACCGACCGTCAGGTGGCGAACCTCGTCGCGAGGTGCCACCAAACGATGGACCAGGCGACGTGGTCGGCCTATCTGAAGAACTGGACCGGCGCCGACTTCGTGAAGGAACTCGGCGCTTTCCCGGGGCCGGTCCGGATCTGCTACGGCGCGGACGACGGGCTCGTGAACGCCGCCTACCTCGACGAGACCGTCACCGGCCTCGCGCGGGCCGATCTGGTCCGGCTCGAGGGCGCCGGGCACTACCCGATGCTGGAGCAGCCGGAGGCCAGCGTGGCCCAGTGGGAGGATGCGCTGCGGCATCCTTAGTCCCCTGAATTCCCGGTCCCCTGGGCTGAGCCGGTCCCACCGGGTCCCCGGTCGCTCGTTGCGGACGGCCGTCCGATGTGTGACGGTTGGACGTCGCCGTGCCGGGCCCCGGTGGACCGGCCGCATCGAAGCGACGGGTTCTCATCGTGGAGACGACGTGCACGCTGCCATCAAAGTCGATGAAGTGCCGCGCTGGGTGCCGGGAAAGCTGACCTTGCACAGTCCCGCGCGGGAGTGGCCCGGCCTCACGCTGCGCGGGTACTCCTATCCCGGTCATGTCGTCGACGTGCCGCCGCTGCGCGACTACCTGGTGATCGGCTACCGGCGAGGGTCGACCCTGATGCGCCGGCGGCTCGGGGGGCCGTGGAGCGAGGACGAGGTCCGCCCGGGGGACGTGACGCTGCTGACCTCCGGCGCGGAGACGCAGTGGGAATGGCCGGGCCGGATCGACGTGATCCACAGCTACGTCCGGGCCGCACACCTGGAACAGACCTGCCGCGACATGTTCGATCGCGAGATCTCCGGCATCGAGCTGACCGACACGCTCAGGGCCGACGACCCGCATCTGTTCCAGACCCTGATGAACCTGGCCCGCGAGGCGCGCGAACCGCAGGCGGGCTGGCACCTCGTCGTGGACGCGCTCACGATCCAGCTGGGCGTGCAGCTGCTGCGCAACCACGCCAGGATCGCCTTCGCCCCGATCCGGGCCGCGCGAGGGCTGACGTCGCGCCAGCTCGACACGGTGACCGAGTACATGGCCGCCAACCTGCACCGCAACGTGACCCTCGACGAGCTGGCCGGCTCGGTTTCGCTCAGCCGCTTCCATTTCTCCCGCCAGTTCCGCGCGGCCACTGGCAAGACTCCGCACGAATTCGTGCTGCGGCAGCGTCTCGACCGGGTGCGGCAGCTCCTCCGCCGCAGCGACCGCCCGATCTCGGCGATCGCGCACGAATGCGGATTCGCCGACCAGAGCCATCTCTCCCGGGTCTTCCGGAAGCACTTCGGCTTGACCCCGGGCGACTTCCGGGCCGGCGGGACCTGACCCCGCCCGGGCCGTTCTCCGGCGGCTAGCTGCGCCTGCCGGGGACAGGATGGTCGGCGAGGATGTCCGCGCTCGCCTTCTCGCTGGCCAAGTAGACGGCGCTGGCGATGAAAAAGCCTGGGATGTCGGGGAAGACCGAGGCGTCGACGACGCGCAGTCCCGAGACTCCGCGGACGCGGAACTGGCCGTCGAGCACGCCGTCCGGGTCGTCGCCGGCGCCGATCTTCGCCGTGCCGCAGGCGTGGTGTCCCCAGGCCTGGGTGCGGACGAACTCGGCGAGCCGGTCCCGGGTGCGGACGTCCGGGCCCGGAAGCAGTTCCCCGCGGACGATGTCGCCCGCGTGCCGTGCCACGTCCCGGGCGATCTCGATGCCTTCGACGACTCCGGCGAGGTCGTCCTCCCAGCCGGCCGAGCCGTCCTCGAAGTACCGGAAGCGGATGTCCGGGGCGTCCAGCGGGTCGGCGGAGACGAGAGCGACCGTGCCCGCGCGGTTGCGGGTGTGGCCCTTGAGCACCAGCACGGACATCCGGTTCTTGTGCGCGACGGCGTCCGGGGCATAGCCCGGGTAATAGCCGCGGAAGTCGATGGGCAGCGCGAAGACGATCAGATCCGGGTCGCCGTCCGAAACGCTCGACTTGGCGACGATGGCCGCGAGGGAACCGTTCGTGGTGTACGGCCCGTCGCGGTCGGTTTCCCATTCCGTGTACAGGGCGTCCGCGGCGGCGCTGTCCGGCGGGACGTCCAGCGGCGAATCGCCGAACACCGGGTAGTCGCGGGCCATTTCGCTCACGACCGACACCTCGTACCGGTCGTGGAGGTTCTTGCCCACGCCCGGGAGATCGGCGCGGACCTCGATCCCGAGCGACTCGAGGTGCGCACGCGGCCCGATGCCGGAGAGCATGAGCAATTGCGGTGTGTTGCAGGCGCCGCCGCTGAGGATGACTTCGCGCCGCGCGAACACCCGCCGAGGCGCCGGGTCGAACCGGGGAACGGAGTCTTCGTCCTTCCCGGTTCCTCGCTGCGCACACGTGCCGCCCGGCCGGTCGTCGGGGCCGCCGCTGGCCCGGTAGATCCTCTTGCCGGCGACGTATTCCACCCCGGTCGCGCGGTCGCCGTCGAACAGCACCCTCGTCGCGAGTGCGTTCAGCCGCACGGCGAGCCGATCCGGGAACTCCGCGAGCGTCGAGACGAGCCGTTCGCGGCTGCCGTTGCGTTCTCCGTCCCGCACGGCGACCGGGATGAAGGTCATGCCCGCGAAGCCGGCTTCGACCGTGTCGAGAGCGTTCGGGTCGCGGGGCAGCGAGACGTCCTCCGGGATGCCGAAGCGCTCCCGGGCGGTCTTCTCCATCGCCTCGATGATCCGCAGGAACATCGGTTCCCGGCCGCCGATGTCCGGCCGCGCGCGGGTGGTTCCCAGCCACCCGTCGCGGCCGTGGCCGGCCTTGCGGTCGCGGTCGGCGGGGGTGTCCCCGGGCATCGGCTCGGCGTCCTTGCCCCGCCACCGTTCCATCGCCCGGAAGTGCGCGCGCATGGCCTCCGGAGACCATCCGGGGTCTCCGGTCAGCGAGGCCAGCCGGGCCCAGTCGCTCGGATGGGGATAGATGGTCACCATCGCGCTGATCGCGGTGCTGCCGCCCAGCGTGGCGCCGCGCGGGTACAGGATGCCGCCGCGGTGCGGAACGTACTTCTCGTCGCGGCGCTCGGCGGCGTCGTTTTCGTGGTGCCGGACGAAGAAGTTCCAGGCCATATCCGGATCTTCGCTGGCATACGCCTGCATGATCGGGATCGAGTAGTACGGGCAGGAGTGGTCGTCGCCCGCTTCGAGCACCAGCACCGAATGACCCGCGCGCGCGAGGTTCGCCGCCAGCGGACCGCCGCCCGCGCCCGACCCGACGATCACGAAATCGTAGGTCTCCTCGGTCTCTTCGCTCTGTCCCGCCACCCCGGGAACGGTACTGCCGCAGCCGTCCGCTCGCGACATTTCACACCGTCCGCAGGACGACCTTGCCGAGTTTGCCCGGCGAGCCCAGCCGGGCATAAGCGTCGGGCGCCCGCTCCAACGGATAAACGCTGTCGATCGGGACCGTGAGCTTTTGTGCCGCGAGGGCGCCGAAAAGCCCTTGGCGCACCCGGTGCGCGAGAACGGTCTTCTCGTGCGTGCTGCGGGACCGGATGCTCGAGCCGAGCACCCGGCCGCGGTTCTTCATCAGGTCGAACAACCGCAGCGACACCTCCTCCCCCGCGCCGACGCCGATGACCAGGATCCGGCCGTACGGCTTGAGCCACCGCACGCGCCGCAAGCAGTCCGGGCCCCCGACCAGCTCGACGATGACGTCGTAGGGCCCGTGGTCCTCTTCCTCGTCCGGAGTCACGACCGTCGCCCGCGGCGTCAGCTCGCGCACTCCCGCGTGCAGCTCCGCACGACGCACGCTCGCGACGACTTCGGCTCCCGCGAGACCGGCGACCTGCGCCATCGCGGTGCCGACCCCGCCCGCCGCGCCGGTGACCAGCACCCGCTCGCCGGGCCGCACGCCGGCCTGGTCGACGAGCCCGTCCCAGGCGGTGCTGAACGCCTCCGGAAACCCGGCCGCGTGGACGTCGTCGATCGCGTCCGGGACGGGCAGCAGCAGCCCCGCGGGGACCGCGAGCCGTTCGGCGTGCCCGCCGCCGCCCACCACCGCCATGACCCGGTCGCCCGGGCTCCATCCGGACACCTCGCGGCCGGTTTCTTCGACCACGCCGGCGATCTCCAGCCCGGGGATGTCCTCCGGCCAGCCCGGCGGGGCCGGGTAGGCGCCCCGCGCCTGCTGGAGATCCGCCGCGTTCAGCCCCGCGGCGTGCACCCGGACGACCACCTGGTCGTCCGCGGCGACGGGATCGGCCGCCTCGCCGAGGACGAACCGGCCGTCCTCGATCCTTGCTGCGCGCATGCGCGTTCGCTCCTTTCCCGTCGGCTCAGACGGCGTACACGTGCTCGACCTCGGGCGGCGCGGCGAAGTACTCGCCCACGAGTTCCCGCCACCGCTGGAAATCCGGGGATCCGCGGAATTTGACCGTGTGGTGTTCGACTGTCTCCCAGGTGACGACGAGCCGGTAGCGTGCCGGATTTTCGATACTGCGCCACAGCACGGCTCCCTGGCATCCGTCGGCGCGGTCGAAGATCGGCTTGGCCTCTGCCACTCCCTTCTCGAACTCCTGCTCCGTCCCGGGACGGACCTCGATCTGCGCGATTTCCCGGATCATCCGGATCTCCTTTTCCCTGGCTGGTTTCGGCTGGCTCGTCATCCGACGTAAGGACGCTCCCGGCGCAGTTCCTCGCGGGCGACGGAGCGGCGGTGCACGGCGTCGGGGCCGTCGACGATGCGCAAGACGCGCGCCCAGGAGTAGAAGTAGGCGAGCGGGAAGTCGTCGCTGACCCCCGCGCCGCCGAAGACTTCGATGGCCCGGTCGATGACGGCGGCGGCCATGTTCGGGGCGGCGACCTTGATCGCGCCGATCTCCGTGGCCGCCCCTTTCGCGCCGTGCCGGTCGATCAGCCAGGCGGTCTTGAGCACGAGCAGACGCGCCTGGTCGATCTCGATGCGGGACTGCGCGATCAGGTCGCGGACCACGCCCTGGTCCGCCAGCGGCCCGCCGAACGCGTGCCGGTTCCGGGCGCGATCGACCATCAGCGCCAGCGCCCGTTCGGCCATGCCGATCGCCCGCATGGCGTGGTGCACCCGGCCGGGCCCGAGCCGGGCCTGGGCGATCATGAAGCCGTCGCCCTCGGCGGCGATCCGGTTCCCGGCCGGGACGCGGACGTCGTCGAAGGCGATCTCGGAGTGTCCGTGCTGGTCCTGGTAGCCGAAGATCGGCAGGTGCCGGACGATGCGCACGCCGGGGGTGCCGCGGGGCACGAGCAGCATCGACTGCTGGCGGTGCGCGGGGGCGTCCGGATCGGTCCGGCCCATCACGACGAAGATCTCGCAGCGTTCGTCGGCCGCGCCGGTGATCCACCATTTGCGCCCGTTGACGACGTAGTCGCCGCCGTCGCGGACGATCGAGGTGGCGATGTTGCGGGCGTCCGAGCCGGCGACGCCGGGCTCGGTCATCGCGAACGCGGAGCGGATCCTGCCCTCCAGCAGCGGTTCCAGCCATCGGCTCCGCTGTTCTTCGGTGCCGAACATCTGCAGGATCTCCATGTTCCCGGTGTCCGGGGCGGCGCAGTTCATCGCTTCCGGGGCCAGGACCGGCGACCAGCCGGAGATCTCGGCGAGACTGGCGTAGTCGACGTTGTCCAGCCCGGACACGGCGGGCAGGAACAGGTTCCACAGGCCGCGCCGCCGCGCTTCCCGTTTGAGGTCGTCGAGCACGGGCGGCGTGGCGTGGTCGGGGTTCTCGGCCCGCCAGTCGCGGTAGGTCGCTTCGGCGGGGAAGACGTGCTCCCGCATGAAGTCCCACAGCCGTTCGGACAGCTCCGCGGCCCGGGGGGACAAACTGAAGTCCATTGTGGATTCTCCGTGGTGGTCAGTGACCGGACATGCCGCCGTCGACGGGGAGCGTGATCCCGGTGATGTAAGAGGAAGCGTCGCTGGCGAGGAAAACGACGGCGGTGTCGAGTTCGCGCTGCCTGCCGAGCCGCTTCAGGCTCGCGGTGCGGTCGACGAACTCGGAGAGTTCCGCGCGGGGTATCGCCGCGGTCATCTCGCTGTCGAAATAGCCGGGGGCGACGGCGTTGACGCGGATGCCCCGCCGCCCGGACCACTGCTGCGACAGGTCGCGGGTCAGCCCGATCAGCCCGGCCTTGCTCGCCGCGTAGGCGGCCTGCGGCGCGTAGGACTTGATCAGCCCGAGCACGCTGGCGATGTTGACGATGCTCGATCCCGGTTCCATCACCCGCGCGCAGGCCTGTGCCATCCAGTACGCGCCGAAGAGGTTGACGTCGGCCACTGCGCGGAATTCTTCCGGTGTCTCCCGCAGCGCGGGCACCGCGGTGCCGAGCCCGGCGTTGTTCACCAGCACGTCGAGCCGTCCGAACTTCTCGAGGACGGCTTCCGCCAACGCGGTGCAGCCGGCGGGATCGGTGACGTCGGTGCGCACGGCCAGCACCCGGCCTCCCGCCGCGGCGATCTCCCCGGCGAGCGCTTCCAGGGGCTCGGCCCGGCGGGCCGCGACGGCCACCGTCGCGCCGGCTTCGCTGAGCGCGCGGGCGAATCCGGCGCCGAGCCCGGAACTGGCCCCGGTGACGACGGCGACCCGTCCGTCGAGGCGGAAGCTGTCGAGAACGCCGGTCACCGCGCCGCCTCCAGGATGGCGAGCCCGGACTCGGCGAGCCGGACGACGTCCTCGTCGACCGTGCCGAAGTCCTGTCCGCCCATGGTTCCCGCGGCCGAGCGGGCGGCGACCCCTTGGATGATGACGGCGAACTTGAACCGGGCGAACGCCTCGTAGTACGCGACCGCGGACACGTCGCGGCCGGTGCGCCGCGCGTAGCGGTCGAGAAGGTACGACCGCGGCGGGAACCCGTCCGAGGCGGTGACGCCGGGCACGAGCGGGGTGGGCGGCTCGCCGGCTTCGGGCCAGTAGAACAACAGCATCCCGAGGTCGGTGAGCGGATCGCCGAGCGTGGACAGCTCCCAGTCGAGCACGGCGGCCACCCGGCCGGGATCGGCGGGATCGAGAAGGCAGTTGTCCAGCCGGAAATCGCCGTGCACCACGGTGGGGGCGGGGCTTTCGGGCAGCGCCCGCCGGAGTGCGAGCCCGAGCGCGTCGAGACCGGGCGTCTCCCGGGTGCGGCTCGCCTCGGACTGTGCTTGCCAGCGGCGCAGTTGCCGGGCCAGGAAGCCCTCGGGCCTGCCGAAATCCGCGAGGCCAACCGATTCCGGGGCGACGCCGTGCAGTTCCGCCAGCGTGTCGACGAGCGCGTCGGCGATCCGGTGCCGGTCGGCGGCCGTCCGCGCGTAGCCGGGCGGGAGCGCGTCGCGGATCACCCGGCCGGGAACCTTGCGCATGACGTAGAACGGCACGCCGAGCGGTTCGGGCGACGGTTCGAACAGCACGATCTCGGGAACCGGGACGCCGGTCGCCGCCAGCGCCCGCTGGACCCGCACCTCCCGCCCCATGTCGTGGGCGCTCGGCAGGAGGTCGCCCTCGGGCGGGCGCCGGAGGACCAGCGCCCCGGCGGGGCAGGCCAGTTCGAAGGTGAGATTCGACTTGCCGCCCGCGATCAGCTCGGCCTCGAACGCGGTCCACCGGTCGTCGCCGAGGGCCGCGGCCAGCGCGGGCCCGAGCCGGTCCGGCCGGAGCAGGGCGCCGATCCCGCTCATCGCCGGTCCCTCAGCTCGCGGCGGAGGATCTTGCCGGAGGCGTTTTTCGGGATCTCGTCGAGGAATTCGACGAGCCGGGGGTACTTGTACGCCGCCATCCGCTCCTTCGCGTAGTCGACCAGGTCCTGCGCGGACGCCGAGGCGCCGGGGTTGAGCGAGACATACGCTTTGACCGTCTCGCCGCGGTAGGGGTCGGGAACTCCGACGACAGCCGTTTCGCGGACCGCGGGATGCGTGTAGAGCACGTCCTCGACCTCGCGCGGCCAGACCTTGTACCCGGCCGCGTTGATCATGTCCTTCTTGCGGTCCACCAAATAGAACCAGCCGTGCTCGTCCATGAACCCGACGTCGCCGGTGCGCAGTTCTCCGCCGGGGAGCGATTCCTCGGTCGCGTCCGGCTTGTTCCAGTAGCCCGGCACCACCTGCGGTCCCGCGATCGCCAGCTCGCCGATCTGCCCGGGCGGCACCTCCGCGCCGCTTTCGTCGAGGACCCGCACCACGGTGTTGAACACCGGCACGCCAATGGAAAGCGCGCCGGAATCGGGATCGACCGGGGCGCGCACGCCGCGCGGGACGCAGTGCGACGGCGAACTGGTTTCGGTGAGGCCGTAGGCGTTGTGCACCTGGATGCCGAGCTGGTTCTCGAGCGATTCCGCGACCGCGGGCGCGATGGCGGCGCCGCCGGAGTAGACCGTGGTCAGCGAGGTGAAGTCTTCCCGGCTCACACCCGGAACGCCGGCCAGCGCGGTGAACGCGGTGATGGCGCCGATGGTGAAGGTCGGCCGGTGCTCGCGGATGGCGTCGACCATCACGGCCGGCTGGAAGCGGTGTGCCAGCACCAGCGGAGCGGGCAGCAGCAGCGCGAGCAGCGCGTGCCCGACGAGGCCGGTGATGTGGAACAGCGGAGCGATGCCAAGGATCGTGTCGGCTTCGCTGATGCCCATCCAGTCTCGGTAGGTCTGTGCGTTGAAGGCCAGGTTGCGGTGGGTGTTGATCGCACCCTTGGGGACTCCGGTGGTGCCGGAGGTGTACGTCAGCACCGCCGGGTCGGAAGGCTGCGGCTTCGGTGCCGCGATCGCCCGTCCGGAGTGCTGCGCCACCAGTTGGACGAGATCGCGGACGCCCTCGTCGCGTCGCCGGGCCGCCTCGCCGAACAGGCGCGGATCGGCACGGGTCTGCCAGTCCAGCGCCGACGTGGTGACGACTGTGCGCACCGCGGTCCCGCCGTCGGCGATGACGTCGCGGGCGACCTCGGCGTACAGCTCGTCCAGGGCGAGCAGGGCGGTCGCGCCGGAGTCGGCGAGCAGATAGCTCAGCTCGCGCGCCCGGTTCATCGGGTTGATCGACACGGCCGCGCCGCCGGCCTTCCAGGCCGCGATCAATCCGATGAGGTACGCCGGGTTGTTCTGGGTGAACAGGGCCAGCCGGTCGCCGGGGGCGAATCCGTCGTCGATGAGCGCGGCCGCCAGCGCGTTCGCGGCCTCGTCCACCTCGCGCACGGTCAGCGTGCCGTCGAAGTAGCGGATCAGCACGGTGTCCGGGGCGCGGCGCACCGACGCGTCGAACAGGGCCAGCGCGGTGTCGTGCTCCGGGCGGATCTCGGCGGGGTTGCCCTCGCGGTAGAGCGAAAGCCAGGGCTTCGCGGTGTAGGCGCTCATTTCACCGCCATCGGGTTGACCGGCGAGCCGCTCGCCCGGTGGATCTTCAACGGGGCCGCGGCGTAGAAGAAGGCGTACTTGCCGTCCTCGGCGCAGTCGGCGGCGAGCTTCTCCAGGTCGCAGATCTCGGTGAACACCACGCCGAGGTTGCGCATCAACGCGTTGTGCAGCACCAAAGCCACGCCGGTGTTCGGGTCGGTGGTGACCTCGTTGGCGATCGTGTCGGTGACCAGGTTCGGGATTTCGCGCCGCTGGAACCATTCGACGAGTTCCGGCGAGTAGACGAGCCCGGCTTCGCAGAACCCGTCGTAGAAGGCGTCGCCCTGTTCGAAGAACAGCCGCAGGTGGTTGGTGCGGATCAGCAGGATGTCCCGGTCCTCGATCGCCGTGCCCTGCGCCGCGGCGCACGCCTCCAGGTCCTCGTGGGTGAAGGTCTCGCCCGCGTCGAGGTAGTCCTTGCCGCGGAACCGCGCCATGTCCAGCAGCACCCCGCGGCCGGCCACGCCGCGCTCGGCGATCGGGGCGACGCTGGCCTTCTCCAGGCCGCCGACGGTGCTCCGCGCGTCGTAGCCGTTCCAGATCCGGCCGTCGTACCAGACGTGGCCCAGCGCGTCGTACTGCGTCGAGCCCTGCAGGAACGCTTCGATCTTGTCGTCGGCGTAGTGCAGGCCGCCGGGGAATTCCGGGCCGTCGCCGCCCTCGTCCCACGCGGACTCGTCGATGACCTGCTCGCGCTCGGCGGGGCTGCGGCCCGGCCACACCGGCTCGCCCGCCGGGTCCCCGATCAGCCGCTGCAGCGTGAACACCTTGCCGGCCCCGATCTCCGCGACGCCGCGCAGGACCTGCTCCCCGGTCAGGTAGTTCAGCGCGCCGACCTCGTCGGCGGGACCCCACTTCCCCCAGTTCGACGGCGCGTTCGCCAGCAGGTCGGTCAGGGCAGGTGCGTCGCTCATCGATCATCCTCCACGTCGAGCCAATCGGTCTGAACAAAGCCGTACGAGCGTTCGGTCGTGTTCAATGCGAGGTCAGCGTGAGCCTGACCGCACGATTTGTCAATACCCTTCCCCGAAGTAGCGCAGACAACGGGACGCGCTTGAGGTACAGTGTTCAGAATGACTGAACACCTCGCGATCGAACCGGCGGTCGGCGAACCGGAGGCCGGCCCGCTGGTCCGGCAGGCCAGGACGCGGGCCGGGATGTCGCTGCGCGAGCTGGCGCGCCGGATCGGGGTCAGCGCCGGGACGCTGAGCGCGATCGAGACCGGGAAGACCGGCCTGACCGTGGAACGGCTGCGCCGGATCGCCGACGCGCTGGGCACGTCGGCGCTCGACCTGCTCGCCGCGCGGGCCGCGCCGGACGAGCGGCCCCCGGCGGCCGACCGGCCGTGGCGCACGTTCGAGCCGCTGGACCTCGACCCGGTGCTGCGCGCGGCGATCGCCACCTTCGTCCGCACCGGATACCACGGCGCGACCATGCGCCTGGTGGCGGCGAACGCCGGGATGAGCGTCCCCGGGGTCTATCACCACTACCCCAGCAAACAGCATCTGCTCGCCGCCATTCTCGACGTCGCCATGACCGAACTGCACTGGCGGATACCCGCCGCCCGCGCGGACGGCGCCACCGCGGTCGAACGCTTCGCGAACATGGTCGAGGCGCTCGCGCTGTTCCACGCCCAGCGCCGCGACCTCGCCTTCATCGGGGCCAGCGAGATGCGGAGCTTCGAGGAGCCGAACCGGTCGCGGATCGCCGCCAGCCGCACCGAGATCCAGCGGCTGCTCGATGCCGAGGTCGACGCCGCGATCCGGGACGGGGAGTTCGCCACGCGGCATCCGCGCGACGCCGCCCGGGCGGTGGCGACCATGTGCACCTCGCTCCCCCAATGGTTTCGCGCGGACGGGCCCACCTCCGCGGAACAGATCGCGGCCGAGTACGCGCGGTTCGCGGTCGACCTGATGCGCGCGAGCCGGTGAGCGCGCACCGGGGAGTCCGTTGTGGACAGTCCGGGGGCTTCCGGCCGCTTCCGGAGGATCGCACCGCCCGCGCGCTAGCGGCAACCAAGACTGTCGGGCAGGCCAATCCGGACTGTCCGCGGGCACAAGAGCCCGGTTCCCGGCCGAGGAGGCACCGGACATGAACACCGATCTCGACGAACTCGTCAAGCGGGCCGAGGCGCAGCTGCCCCGGCTCGTCGAGACCCACGTCGCGCGCGTGCGGGACGAGATCGACATCTACCGCCAGGACGGGCTGGTCCCGCCGGAGGATCTGCGCCGCTCGGTCGAGGCGAACCTGCGGTTCATGATCGCCGCGCTGCGCGATCCGCGGGCAGCCAACGACTTCTCCGCGCCGCGCGAGACCGGAGCCCGGCGAGCGCGGCAGGGCGCGCCGCTGCCCGAGGTGCTGCGGGCCTACCGGCTCGGGTTCACCGCGCTCTGGGACACGCTCGCCGCGTCGGCGGACTACCGGCGGCCCGCGCTGATGCGCGCCATGCTGGCCGCCGGGCGGAGCCTGTGGCTGCTCACCGACGAGTACGCGATCCAGCTGACCGAGGCCTACCGGGCGACGATGGCCGAACTGACCTTGGCGCGCGAGCGGCGCCGGTCCGCGCTCGCCGAGGCGTTGTTCACCGGGGAACCGGTCGCCGGGACGACGCATTGGGAAATCACCTCGCTGCTCGGCTTCCCGCCGGACGCCGGGCTGGTCGTGGTCATGGCCGAGACCCGCCGCGCCGACGAACCGCTGCCGGGCATCGAGCAGCGGCTCGCCGAGCACGGCATGGTTTCGGTGTGGCGGCTCACGCCCGCCCTGCAGACCGGGATCGTCGCGCTCCCCGACAGCGACCCGGAGCGGCTCGTGGCGCTGCTGCGGCAGCTCGCCAAGGCCCGGGTCGGGGTGAGCCAGCCGTACCGGGCCATCGGCGAAACGCCGCGGGCGGTGCGCCTGGCCAGGATCGCGCTGGCGTCCGCGCCGGAAGGGAGCAAACAGGTCAGCACCTTCCGGGCCGGCCGGGTCGCCGGTCTCGTCGCGCACGCCCCGGCCGAAGGCGTCCGGGTGGCGCAGGCGGTGCTCGGGCCGGTCCTCGAACTGCCCGCCGAAGACCGCGACACCCTGCTCGCCACGATCCGGGCCTGGTTCGACAACGACGGCTCCGCCGAGCGAAGCGGCAAGCAGCTGCACTGCCACCGCAACACCGTCCGGTACCGGCTGCGGCGGATCCAGGAGCTCACCGGGCTTTCCTTCACCGCTCCGGCCGACATCGCCGAACTGGCCGTCGCGCTCGAAGCGGTGCCCCAGGACCGCTGAACTCGCCCGCGTTGTTCCCCGGCACAACGCGGGCAGTTCCCGGCGACAGCATTCCCTCGCGCCGGGATGCCCGGCCCGGCACGCCTCGTTCCCCCAGGCAGATGCCCGCGACGGAAGCGGGCGTCGGAACCACTGTCCGGCCTGGTGCATCGGCCGGGAAAGGAAGGCATCGTGGCACTGCCGAAGAAGGCCCTCATCGCCATTCCCGCAAAGCACTTCGAGTTCTACGACGACGGGTCGGAAACCGGCCTGTTCTACACCGAGGCGCTGCATCCGTACTCGGTCTTCGCCGAGGCCGGGTTCGAGGTCGACCTGGTCAGCGAGACCGGCAGCTTCGGGCTCGACGCGCACTCCACCGAGGACCAGTTCCTCACCGAGGAGGACAAAGCGGTCTACCGCGATCCGGAGGCGCCGTTCAGCGTCAGCCTGAACAAGAACCTGAAGAAGGCCGCCGACGTCGACCCCGACGAGTACGGCGTCTTCTTCGCCGCCGCCGGGCACGCCGCCATCTGCGACTACCCCAGCGCCACCGCGCTGCAGTCGGTCGCCCAGCGGATCTGGGACAACGGCGGGATCGTGTCCGCCATCTGCCACGGCCCGGCGATCCTGCCGTACGTGCGCGACAAGGAAACCGGCAAGCCGATCGTCGACGGCAAGCGGGTCACCGGGTTCACCACCCAAGGCGAGATCGACCTCGGGCTGCTCGACCGGATCAAGAAGGACGGCGCCCCGCTGATCGAGGACAGCGCGGCCGCGGCCGGAGCCGAGTACGTCGCTCCGGCACATCCGTTCGACGACCTCTCGATCGCCGACGGCCGGGTCGTCACCGGAGCCAACCCGGCCAGCGCGCACTCGGCCGCCCGCCGGGTCGTGGAGGCGTTCGGCCGGCTCTGATCCGGCGGCGGGCGGCGGCGTCGGGCCGGCGCCGCCCGCCGGGGGTCATCCCGGGCGGCGGTCGCGCAGGGCTTGGGACACCGCGCGAGCGACCTCGGCGGTGCTCGCGGTTCCGCCGAGGTCGCGGGTGCGGACCGGGGTGTCCCGGAGCACGTCCTCGATCGCGCCGAGCACCGCCGACGCGGCTTCGGGGCGTCCGAGGTGCTCCAGCATCAGCGCGCCGGTCCAGATCTGGCCGAGCGGGTTCGCCACGCCCTCGCCCGCGATGTCCGGCGCCGAGCCGTGCACGGGCTCGAACATCGACGGAAAGCGGCCTTCCGGATTGAGGTTGGCCGACGGGGCCAGGCCCAGGCCGCCGGCGACCGCCGCGCCGAGGTCGCTCAGGATGTCGCCGAACAGGTTGGACCCTACGACGACGTCCAGGGTTTCGGGCCGCTGCACGAAGGTCGCCGCGAGCGCGTCGACGTGCTGCGAATCGACGCGCACCCCGGGGAAATCGGCAGCGACTTCCGCGCAGACGCGGTCCCAGAACGGCATCGTGTGCACGATGCCGTTCGACTTGGTCGCCGAAACCAGCCGCCCGCCCCGGCGCTCGGCCAGGCGGCAGGCGTAGCGCAGGACCCGCTCCACCCCGGTCCTGGTGAAGACGGATTCCTGGAGCACGGTCTCCCGCTCGGTCCCGCCCCACAGCACGCCACCGGCCTCGCTGTACTCCCCTTCGCTGTTCTCGCGGACGACAACGAAATCGATCGCGCCCCCGCGCCGGAGCGGGCTCTCGACCCCGGGGAGCAGCCGCACCGGACGCAGGTTCACGTACTGGTCGAACGCGCGCCGGATCGGGATCAGCAGGCCCCACAACGACACGTGGTCCGGAACCGCCGGGTCCCCGACCGCGCCGAGGAAAATCGCGTCGGCGGGCCGAAGCTGGTCCAGTCCGTCGGCGGGCATCATGCTCCCGTGCCGCCGCCAGTGCTCGCAGCTCCACGGGTGCACGGTCCAGGAGAGGGCGAAATCCCCTTGCGAGGCGGCCTGGTCGAGGATTTCGATCGCCGGTTCCACGACCTCGCGGCCGATCCCGTCGCCGGGAATCGCGGCGATTTCGTAGCGAGGAACGGCCTGAGCGTTCACTTCCGATCCATTCCGGACCGCACGGGCAGGACGGCGCGGAGATTCTCCAGCACCGAAACGTCGTCGAGCGTGGAAGGAGCTTCGACGGCTTCCCCGTCGAGAAGCTGCCGGAGAACGCGCCGGAGGATCTTGCCCGACCGGGTCTTGGGCAATCCGGGCACCACGTCCGCTCCGGACAGCGTCGCGATCGGCCCGACCCGAGCGCGCACCAGCGTGGTCAGCTCCTGCTCGAGGCCCGCCGCGTCCGCGCCCTCCTTCACCACGACCAGTGCTCGCGGAAGCTGGCCCTTGAGCTCGTCGCGCACTCCGACGACCGCGCACTCGGCGACCGCCGGATGTTCGGAGACGGCGGCCTCGATCTGCCCGGACGACAACCGGTGCCCGGCCACGTTCATCACGTCGTCGGTCCGCCCGAGCACCACCAGCCGCCCGTCCTCTTCGAGACAGCCGCCGTCGCCGGTCTGGTAATACCCGGGGTACTCGCTGAGATATCCCTTCACGTAGCGCTCGTCGTCGCCCCACAGCCCGAGCAGAGTCCCGGGCGGCAACGGCAGCTTGATCGCGACCGCGCCCTCCCGCCCGGCTTCGAGAGGCGCGCCGTCGTCGTCCAGGACCTCCACCGCGTAGCCCGGCATCGGCACGGGGCCCGGCACGACCGGATCCGGCTCGATGCCTCGTGCTTGCGCGGTAATGGCCCATCCCGTCTCGGTCTGCCACCAGTGGTCGGTCACCGGCACGCCGAGGGTTCCGGCCGCCCACTCGCGAGTCGCCGGGTCGAGGCGTTCGCCCGCGAGGAAGAGCTGGCGGAGGCTGCTGGTGTCGTGCCGCCGCGCGTGCTCCCCGGCCGGGTCTTCCTTGCGGATCGCCCGGATCGCGGTCGGCGCGGTGAACAGCGTGCGCACTTTCAGCTCGGCCACGACCCGCCAGAACGCGCCCGCGTCCGGCGTGCCGACCGGCTTGCCCTCGTACAGCACTGTGGCCGCCCCGGCGAGCAGCGGCCCGTAGACGATGTACGAATGGCCCACCACCCATCCGACGTCGCTGGCCGTGAACATGACGTCGCCCGGCCCGATGTCGTAGATGTTCGCCATCGACCAGCTCAGCGCGACGGCATGCCCTCCGTTGTCCCGGACGATTCCCTTCGGTTTCCCGGTGGTGCCCGAGGTGTAGAGGATGTACAGCGGATCGGTCGCGGCGACCGGGACGCACTCGGCGGGCGGGATGTCCGCTGATGCCATCAAGTCCGCGTAGTCGAGCGCGCGGCCGCCGAAGTCCGCGGGTTTTTCCGGGCGCTGGACCGCGATCGTGGTTTCCGGCGGATGCGCGGCGAGCCCGAGCGCGGTGTCCACGAGAGGCTGGTACTCGACGATCCGGCCGGGTTCGATCCCGCAGGACGCGGTCACGAGCACCGCCGGGCGGGCGTCGTCGATCCGCGCCGCCAGCTCCGGTGCGGCGAAACCGCCGAACACCACCGAATGCACCGCGCCGATCCGCGCGCACGCCAGCATCGCGATCACCGCTTCGGGAATCATCGGCAGGTAGAGCAGCACCCGGTCCCCGCGCCGCACCCCGAGGTGCCGCAGCACCCCCGCGAACTTCGCCGTCGCCTCGGTCAGTTCCCGGTAGCTGAACCGCGTCCGCCCGCCGGTGACCGGCGATTCCCAGTGCAGCGCCGCCTGGTCGCCGCGGCCCGCTTCGACGTGCCGGTCCAGCGCGTTGTAACACGTGTTGAGCACGCCGTCGGGAAACCACCGGTACCGCGGCGCGGACGTCTCGTCCAGGATCCGTTCCGGCGGGCGGATCCAGTCGACCGCGCGAGCCGCTTCCGACCAGAACGCCGCCGGTTCGCGGATGCTGCGCTCGTAGGTGTCACGATAGGTCATTCGCTGCCTCCGCAACCCGGCCCGTCGGCCGGAACTCGAGATCTTTGGTCTCCGGTCCCCACAGGGCGCCGATGACGATCAGCACTCCGCCCAGCGCGATCAGCGGCACCGCCGTCAGCGATTCCGGAAGCAGCTGTCCCAGGCCGAGCAGGTAAAAACTGTAGAAACTGGGCAGCAGCAACGACAGGCTGTACCCCATCGCGAACCCGGACGAGCGGACGCTGGTGCCGAACCGTTCGTTGACGTACACCGTGGCGACGCCGAAAACGGAAGTGATCAGGACCTGCACCACGACCGAGGCCGCGAGCACCGAAAACGTCCCGGCGAGGTTCCCGGACATGAACACGTAGTAGGCCACGCTGCCGAGCACCGCGATCACCGCGCCCATCACCGCGAGGAACCGGCGCCGCCCGACGCGCTGGCTCACCACGCCGGAAGCCACGAAACCTCCGTACAGCACGATATTCGTCACCAGCAGCGTCCACGTCACGGTCGTCGCGTCGATCTGGTGGAAGTTCTTGAGCTTGTCCGGCACGACCGACGCGACCATCGACGAGGTGAGCCACAAGCCCGTCATGAGGACGAAAACCTGCCAGAAGGACGCCCGGTCCCGGCCGAACATGACGGTGCGCAGCGGAGACCGGGTTTTCGCCGATTTCTCCCACAGATCGGATTCGGGCAGATGCTTGCGCCGGTACAGCAGGAAAGCGAATCCGCACGCCGCGCCGAAGAAGAACGAGACGCGCCAGCCCCACTGGGCATACGGGCTGCTGGTCCCGCCGGCGGGCGCGATCTTCAGCATGATCAGCGTCAGCACCGAGATGAGCACGAACGCGGCGCAGTACGCGCCGGCGAGCACGCCGCCCACCAAACCGCGTTTGCGCCGGTCGCAGTACTCGTAAGCCAGCGGAACCGCGGCCGTGTACTCGCCGCCGAGGAAAATCCCGTCCACGAACCGCAGCCCGATGAGCAGGACGATCGCCCACCCGCCCAGCGTCTGGTAGCCCGGCAGGAAGCCGATGAGCAGCGTGCACACCGAGAATCCGGTGACCGAGACCATCGTGATGCGCCGCCTCCCCACCCGGTCCGCCATCGAGCCGAACAGCAGTGCGCCGATCGGCCGTCCGATCAGCGTCGCCGCGTAGGTGACGAAATAGATCGTGGACTTGATCGCGGGCGACAGGTCGGCCGGCTGGAAATAGCCGATGGCCGGGACGAGGGCGATCACCGGCAGGTAGATGTCGATGAAATCGACCAGCAACCCTTGGTAAGCGCCGGCGATCGCCTTGCGCCGCCTGCCCGGATCCACTCTGCGCCCGGTGTCCCCGGAACTGGATACGGCTGTCATGACACGCTCCTTTGCGTGCTCAGGCCCCCGTTGACTGTTTCTTCACCCCCGGCGAAACCCGAAACTCAGACAGTCACCAGCATCTTTCCGACGTTTTCCCCGCGCAGCATCCCGAGGAACGCCGAAGGGGCTTTGCGCAGTCCGTCCACAGTGGTCTGCAGGTCCCGGATGCGGCCTTCTCGCAGCCAGGTTCCGACCTCGCGCACGAAGTCCGGCCGCAGTTCCGCGCTGTCGCTGACGATGAAGCCCTGCAGCCGCAGCCGTTTCGTCACCATCAGGAACATGTTGTGCGGACCGGGCGGCGGCTCGGTCGCGTTGTACTGCGAGATCGCGCCGCACGCGGCGATCCGCCCGCCCACGTTCAGCGCGCCGATCGCGGCTTCGAGATGATCGCCGCCGACGTTGTCGAAGTACACGTCGATCCCGTCCGGCGCCGCGGCGGCCAATTGCTCCGCCACTGAGCCGTCCCGGTAGTTGAACGCGGCGTCGAAGCCCAGGGTGTCCACCAGATACCGCACCTTGTCCGCCGACCCCGCGCTGCCGATAACCCGGGGCGCGCCCCGCAGCTTCGCCATCTGGCCGACCAGGGAACCGACCGCGCCCGCGGCACCGGACACGAACACCGTGTCCCGGGGCCGGAAAGCCGCGTGCTCGAACAGGCCGACGTACGCGCTGAACCCGGTTCCTCCGAGAACTCCGAGATAGGCCGCCAGCGGTGCGTCCACTGTAGACACTGCGGTCGCGGCGGCCGCGTCGACCACAGCATACTCACGCCAGCCCAGAGAGTGCACGACTTTCTGTCCCGGCTCGAACCCGGGTGCTTCGCTGATCACCACCTCCCCCGCGGCGGCGCCGGTCAGCGTTTCGCCGACCGGGAACGGCGGCACGTAGGAGGCGCCGGCGTTCATCCGGCCCCGCATGTACGGGTCGACGCTCATGATTTCGTTGCGCACCAGAATCTGTCCCGGACCGGGCCGGGCCACCGGCGCCTCGACGACCGCGAAGTTCTCCTCCGACGGCCAGCCCGAGGGCCGGGACGCGAGCCGGATCTCCGTCGCCGACCCGGGAACGTTCTTGCTCATCACCGTTTTCTCCCTGTCTTCCTCGCTCCGCTACGCGTGCGGAAGCACGACACCGCGGATGTTCTTGCCCTCGCGCAGATCCCGGTAGCCCTCGTTGATCTGGTCCAGCGGGTATTTCGCGGTGACGAGCTCGTCGAGCTTCAGCACGCCGGCCTCGTAAAGACCGAGGAGCTTGCCGATGTCGTGCTGCGGATTGGCCGAGCCGAACATCGAGCCCCGGATCGTCTTCTCGTACAACGTGATCATCTGCCCGGGGAGCCGGACGTTGACGTCCTCCCGCCCGGCCATCCCGGTCAGCACCATGGTTCCGCCCTTGCCGAGCGCCTCGAACGCGGCAGTCACCACCTCCGCGTCGACCACGCCCGGCGTCACCAGCGCCTCGTCGGCGCCCTGTCCGCGGGTGAGGTCCACAATGGCCGCGTGCGCCGCCTCGGCGGTCTCGAACGCATGCGTGGCACCGAGTTTCAGCGCGGTGTCCCGTTTGAACGCGACCGGATCCACGGCCACCACGTTCTTCGCGCCGGCATGGGCCGCCCCTTGCACCGCGTTGATCCCGATGCCGCCGATCCCGTACACCACCACGGTGTCGCCGGGACGGACGCCGCCCGCGTAGACCGCGGTGCCCCACCCGGTCGGCACGCCGCACCCGACCAGCACCGCGCTTTCCAGCGGCAGATGCGGTTCGACCTTCACCACCGAACTCTCCGAGACCGTGCCGTACTCGGCGAAGGTGCCGAGCATGCACATCGCTCCGTAGTCCTGTCCCCCGCGATGCAACCGGAACGAACCGTCGGGCATGCTCCCCTCGGTCAGCGTCGCGCCGAGATCGCACAGGCTCTGGCGTCCGGTCGAGCAGTAGCGGCAATGCCCGCAGCTGGGGATGAAACTGCACACGACGTGGTCGCCCGGCCGCACCTTGGTCACCGCCGGGCCGACTTCCTCCACGACGCCCGCGCCCTCGTGCCCGGGCACGATCGGGAACCGGGCGTCGATGATGCCGTCGGGCAGGTGCAGGTCCGAATGGCACAGCCCCGCCGCGGTGTAGCGAAGCAGCACCTCGCCCTCGCGCGGCCCGTCCAGGTCCAGTTCCATGACCTCGAACGGCCGCCCCGGCCCGGTCAGCACCGCTGCCTTGGTCTTCATGCTGGGTCTCCGTTTCCCGCGCCGCTCAGAGCGCGATGTTGACGGCTTTGGTCTGGGTGTAGAGGTCGATGGCGTCCGGCCCGAGCTCGCGGCCCCAGCCGGATTGCTTGTAGCCGCCGAACGGAAGCGCGAAATCGGTGGCGTTGTACTGGTTGACCCACACCGATCCGGCCTTGATCCGCTGGGCCATCCGGTGCGCGCGGGACAGATCGCGGGTCCACACCCCGGCGGCGAGCCCGTAGACAGTGTCGTTGGCAGCGCGGACAATCTCGTCCAGCCCGTCGCGGGCCGAGAACGGCAAGGCGCAGACGACCGGCCCGAAAATCTCTTCGCGGACCACGCTGAACTCCGGCCGGACGTCGACCAGGACAGTCGGTTCCACGAAGAAACCGCGCTCCCCCCAGCGTCCGCCGCCGGTCAGCGCACGCGCCCCGTCGGCCGCGCCCTGGGCGAGATAGCCGGTGACGCGGTCCAGCTGCTCCTGCGACACCAGCGGCCCGACCTGGGTGCGCGGATCGAGTCCGGGCCCCAGCCGCGCCTTCGCCGCTTCCTCGGCCACCGCCGCGGTGAACTCGTCGAAAATCTTGTCCTCGACGAAAAGCCGGGTCCCCGCCACGCAGGCCTGGCCGTGGTTGCTCAGCCACGCGTTCACCGACCCCGGCACCGCGGTTTCGAAGTCCGCGTCGGCGAAGACGATGTTCGGGCTTTTGCCGCCGAGTTCGAGCGACACCTTCTTCAGATTGCCCGTCGCGGCGGAAACCACCTTCTTGCCGACCGCGGTCGACCCGGTGAACGCGATCTTGTCCACTCCGTCGTGTCCGGCCAGAGCGGCGCCGGCGTCGCCGAACCCGGTGACGATGTTGACGACGCCGGGCGGGAATCCCGCTTCCTCGAACAGCTCTCCGAGCAGCAACGCGGTCAGCGGAGTCTGTTCGGCGGGTTTGAGGATCACCGTGTTGCCGGTCGCGAGCGCCGGCGCGAGCTTGAACGCGGCCATCAGCAGCGGGAAGTTCCACGGGACCACCAGCCCGCAGACTCCGACGGGCTCGCGCAAGGTGAACGCCTGGAACTCGCCGCCGGGGCTGCGGGTCATGGAGACGTCCACGGTGCGGCCCTCGAGCTTGGTGGCCCATCCCGCGTAGTACCGGAACAACTCCGCGGCTCGCGCGACATCTCCCTTTTCCGCGATCAGCGCGGATTTGCCGTTGTCGAGCGATTCCAGCTGCCCGAATTCCCCGGCCCTGGCCTCGATCAGGTCGCCGACTGTCCACAAGAGACGTTCGCGGGCGTTCGGCCGCATCCGCGACCACGGGCCCTCGAACGCCGTCCGCGCCGCGCGCACCGCCCGGTCGACGTCGGCGGCGGTTCCGCGCGGGACCTCGCACAACGTCTCCCCGGTCGCCGGGTCGACGGTGCCGAACGTCTCCCCCGACACCGCGCCGGTCCAGCCCCCTCCGATCAGCATCTTCTTCGGCGCGGCCAGAAACTCGCGGACCGCGGGCAACACCTCGGTCGTCGTCGCTGTGGTCACTGCTGTCCCTCTCGGATTTTCGGTCGCCGCCGCCCGGGCGGGGCGGAACGGTAAAGTGGCCGCATGTCGTTCGATCCGCCCCAGACCCGGGGCGAAGCCGTGCTCCGGCAGCTGCGCGCCGAGATCATCGGCGGCGCGCTCGCCCCGGGAGAGGTGCTGCGCGACGCGGAGATCGCCGCCCGGCTCAAGGTCAGCATCACGCCGGTGCGGGAGGCGATCGCCCAGCTCGCCCAGGAGGGGCTCGTCGAGGTCTCGCCCAACCGCTGGCGGCGCGTCGCGCGGATGACCCTCGAGGAGGCGCTCGCGACGATAGACGTCCAGTTCATCCTGTTCGGCGCCGCGCTGGAACGCGCGATTCCCCGGATGACGATCGGCGACGTCGACCAGATGCGCGACCATCTCGCGGCGCTCCGCACGGCCGTGGAGCGAAACCAGGCGGCCACCGCGGTCGAGGCGGTCGGCGGGTTCTTCCAGACGCCGATGGCGCTGGCCGGCAACCACGAGCTGACCGCGTTGTGGGGCTTGGTTTTCGGGCGCGGGCAGCGATTCATGGGCCTCTCCGGCGCGAGCGCGTTGTGGCCGGTCTGGCTGGACGGGTTCGCCAGGGTGTTCGCCGAGGTCGAGCGCCAGGACCCGGCCGCGGCGGCGCGGCGGGTGCGGGAGATGGCGGCCGAGGTCGACGAAAAGACGCGCGCGGCCTCCGCGTCCGACATCGTCCTCGGCCGGCCCAGCGAGAACGCCGGCGACCCCGCCTGATCACGCCGCAACGGCCGAGACCGTCCGGCGGAATCCGCGGTAGCCCTCGGCGGCGATCCGGTCGCACAGCTCGCGGTAGACGCCGACCCCGCCGACGTAGGGCATGAAGACCCGGGGTTTGCCCGGGATGTTCGCGCCCAGGTACCACGACGCCGCGTCGAGGAACAGCGTGCCCGCGGCGAGTTCGTTGACGTGGGCCACCCATTCGTTCTGCGCTTCTTCGGTCGCCTCGATGGTGTCGAATCCCTCGGCGCGCAGCCGGCCGATGCAGTCGGCGACCCAGTCCACGTGCTGTTCGATCGAAGTCATCATGTTGCTCAGCACCGACGGGCTGCCGACCGTCGCGATCAGGAACAGGTTGGGGAAGCCCGCGCAGCCCACGCCGAGATAGGTCCGCGGCCCCGCCGCCCACGCCTCGCGCAAGGATTCCCCGCCCCGGCCGCGGATGTCGATCGCGTTGACCGCGCCGGTCATCGCGTCGAAACCGGTCGCGTACACCAGACAGTCCACTTCGTACTCCGCCGCGGCGGTGCGGACGCCGTGCGGGGTGATCTCGGCGATCGGTTCCGTGCGAAGGTCGACCAGCTGGACGTCTTCGCGGTTGAACGTGGCGTAGTAGCCGGTGTCGACGCACGGCCGCTTGGCTCCGAAGGGATAGTCCTTCGGGCTGAGCAGTTCGGCGGTGCGGGCGTCCTCGACGATCTCCCGGATCTTCCCCCGGATGAACTCCGCGGCGGTCTCGTTCGCCGCCCGGTCGGTGCGCAGGTCGTTGAACAGCGACGCGAAGTTCAGCCCGCCGGCGCGCCACTGCCGCTCGTAGATCTCCCGGCGCTCCTCGTCGGTCACCTCCAGCGCCCCGATCTCCGGATCCGCCCGGGTGACCCCGCCCGAGTTGTGCCGGGCGATCTCGCGGCGGCGCGGGTAGTCCCGCTTCACCTCGGCGCGGAATTCCGGCGTGAGCGGCCGGTTGTGCGCGGGCAGGCTGAAATTCGGCGTGCGCTGGAAGACGACGGTGTGCGCGGCCTGCTCGGCGATGAGCGGAATGGACTGGATGGCCGACGAACCGGTGCCGAGCACGCCGACGCGCTTGCCGGCGAAGTCGACGCCGTCGTGCGGCCAGTCCCCGGTGTGGTAGGTCTCGCCGCGGAAGGCGTCCCTGCCCGGCAGCTCCGGGACGTTGCCCGCGGACAGGCAGCCGGTGGCCAGCACGACGTAGCGGGCGACGATCAGCTCGCCGAGGTCGGTGCGCACGTGCCACCGGCCGGCCGCCTCGTCGAACTCGGCGGACAGCACCTGCGCGCCGAACTGGATGTCCCGGCGCAGGTCGAACCGGTCGGCGACATGGCCGGCGTAGCGCAGGATCTCCGGTTGCGCGGCGTAGCGCTCGCTCCATTCCCACTCCTGCTCCAGCTCCGGGGAGAACGAGTAGGAGTAGTCGACGCTTTCGATGTCGCACCGGGCGCCGGGATACCGGTTCCAGTACCAGGTTCCGCCCACGTCCTCGCCGCGCTCGTAGACGCGCGCGGCGAGGCCGAGCCCGCGGAGCCGGTGCAGCAGGTACATGCCGGAGAAGCCCGCTCCCACGATGAGCGCGTCCAGTTCCCGCGTGCTCGTGGTCTCGGGAACCGAAGCGCGGGGGCGCAGCAAGCTCATGAGGTCTCCTTCGCTGATTTCGGGCGGAGCAACGGATCGAGCTGCCGAGCGACGAAGCCGATTCCCTCCGCGCTGCCCGGGAGCACGCCCGCCAGGGTGAAAAAACCGTGCATCTGGTCGGCGAACCGCTTGGCCCGCACCGGAACTCCCGCGGCTTCGAGACGGCGGGCGTATTCCTCGCCCTCGTCGCGCAGCGGGTCGTGGCCCGCGGTCAGCACGATCGCGGGCGGCAGTCCGGCGAGGGTCGCGGCACGCAACGGAGCGGCGGCGGGATCGGTGCGCCGGGCCGGATCGGGCAGGTAGTGGTTCCAGAACCAGACCATGCTGTCCCGGCTGACCAGCAGCTGGTTCTCCGGCTCCCGATAGGACGGACGGTCCAGGTCCGCGTCGGTCGCCGGATACACCAGCACCTGCGCGGCCAGCTCCGGACCGCCCTCGTCGCGGGCCCGCTGCGCCACGACCGCGGCGAGATTTCCGCCCGCGCTGTCGCCCGCGACGACGAGCGGCGCGCCCGCCCCGGCCAGGCTTTCCGCCCGTTCCGCCGCCCAGACCAGCGCGGACCAGGCGTCGTCCGGCGCTGCCGGGTAGGGATGCTCCGGCGCCAGCCGGTACTCGGCGACGACCACCGCGCACCCGGTTTCGCGCGCCAGCAGCCTGCCGAGCACTTCGTACTGCTCGAGTTCGCCGATCACCCAGCCGCCGCCGTGGTAGTAGACGAGCACGCCGCGCACCGCTCCTCGCGGAACGAGGACGCGAACGGCGAATCCTCCGCCGGGGGTCGGCACGTGGTGGTCTTCGGCCCGCGAAACCGGCGGAAGCGAAGGCGGTTCCGCCGCGGCGGCCAGGTCCTTCGGCAACGCCCGCGCCTCGGCGACGGTCATCTCGTGCAACGGCTTCCAGCGCTGCGCGGCCATCCGTTCGCACAACGCCCTGGTCGCTTCATCAAGGGCCACGGTGCCCCTCACAGATCCGTAGGGATGAACGACCAATGAATACAGGATGCATTTGTCACCCGTCAACCGCCGAGGACGGCCTCCACCCTCCCCGAACCCCGGCAGATGCCGGTCTTGCAGGGGATATCCGGCCGAAGTCGACCTGGCCAGGTCAGCGAGCGGTACCGCTGCGGAGAGCCAAGTGCGTAGTTCCCCTTGCCAATCGGTATACCGTGTGCCAAGGATGTATACCGATCGCTCACCGAACGAAGGGAGTTGGGCAGTGGACGGACCGGTGCGCTACGAATCCGGCGACGGGATCGCCGTCATCACCCTCGAACGTCCCGGCAAGCTGAACGCCATCGACCAGGCCGCCGCCACCGCGCTGGAGGAGGCGTGGCGCCGGTTCGACGAGGGCCCGGACTCCGTCGCGGTGCTGACCGGCGCGGGGGGAGCCTTCACCGCGGGCGTCGACGTGACCGACCCGCCGCGGGATTCCGGCTGGGCGCCGAATCTGGGCGTCACCACGACGAAACCGATCGTCCTCGCGGTCGACGGCTGGTGCATCGGCGCCGGGATGATCCTTCTGCAGCAGGCCGATCTCTGCGTCGCCACGGCCTCGTCGCGGTTCCGGTACCCCGAGGCGCGGCTCGGGCTGTCCCGGGGCATGGCCACCGGGCTCGCCGCCAAGATCCCGCACAAGATCGCGATGGAGATCCTGCTGCTGGGCCGGGTGACGACCGCCGAAGAGCTGTACCGGGCCGGGCTGGTCAACGCGATCGCCGAAGAGGGCGCAGCGCTGGCGACGGCCAAGGAATGGGCCGCGGAGATCGCCGCCGCCGACCAGGACGTCGTGCGCTACCTCAAGGAAGGGGTGCTCGCCACGCTCCCGCGCGGGCCGGGCGAAGCCGCCGAACAGGCACGGTGGCGGGCCGCGCGCCTCCCCGGGAATCAACGGCTGCTCGCCGGGAACCTCACCCCGGCCGACCTGAAGGGACACCGGTGACCGGCCTCGCTCCCCCGCTGCGCGGGCTGAAAATTCTCGACCTGTCGCATTTCCTGGCCGGCCCGTTCGCCACGATGATCCTCGGCGACCTCGGCGCGGACGTCGTCAAGGTCGAGCCCCCGTCAGGGGACCCGGTGCGCACCCTCCCGCCGTACGAAATCGACGGGATGAGCACCTTCTTCTTCAGCGTCAACCGGAACAAGCGCAGCATCGTGGCCGACCTCAAGTCCGAAGCGGGCCGGGAACGGTTCCTCCGGCTGGTCGAGACAGCGGACGTGGTGTGCCACAACTTCCGGCCGGGAGTGCTGGAGCGGCTCGGGATTTCCTACGAGGTGCTCCACGAGCGCAATCCGGCGCTCGTGCTGTGCTCGGTCTGCGGATTCGACAGCGAAGGCCCGTACGCCCAGTTCCCCGCCGTCGACAGCCTGGTGCAGGCGCTGAGCGGAGTGATGAGCCTGACCGGCGACCCGGACGGCCCCCCGGCGCGGGTCGGGTACCAGATCGGCGACACCGCGGGCGGGTTGTGGGCCGCGATCGCCATCCTCGCCGGGGTGCACGGCCGGCTCGCGGACGGGAAAGGCCGCCACGTGGAGGTCTCGCTGCTGGACGCCCAGCTCAGTCTCCTGGTCTGGCAGGCGCAGGACTACCTGTCGCACGACGTGGTCTACCAGCGCATGGGCACCCGGCATCCGACGCTTCCGCCCAGCCAGGCCTTCGAATGCGCCGACGGGCGCTACGTCTACGCCACCCCCAGCGCCCTGCCCCGGTGGTGGGCGGGCTATTGCCGCGCGATCGGCGAGGAGTGGCTGCTGACCGATCCGGACTACGCGGAACTCGGCGCCCGGCAGCGCAACCGCGACGCGCTCGAGGCGATTCTCGCGAAGAAGTTCCGCAGCCGGGACTCGGCGCAGTGGATCGCCGAGTTCCGGGCCAACGACGTTCCGGTCGCCCTGGTGCAGACGGTCGACGAAGCGTTCGCCCTGCCCAGTGTGGAGCGCCGGCACATGGTCGTGAACGTCGAGCTGCCCGACGGGAGCAGCGCCAGGATGGTGGGCAACCCGGTCAAAACCGGTGCCGCCGAAGTGTTCCGCGCTCCCCCGCGGCTCGGCGAGCACGACAGCGAACCGGTTTTCGGTTCGCCTGTCGCCGGGGAAACGCCGGGCTCCCCGAGTCCCGGCGGCGGCTCGAGAGCGACTTAGCATATCGGAGGACGTGCGCACGCGAATTCGGCAGACGGGGCGATGACCAGTGGCAGGAACGGCACATCCGGAACTACCCGGCGAGGACGGGGGCAGTCTCGGAGACAGCGCCTACGAATCGCTGCGCGCCATGCTGATGGCGGGGAAGTTCCAGCGGGGCGACCGGCTGGCCGAGAACCGCGTCGGCGAGATGCTCGGCGTCAGCCGGACGCCGGTCCGCGAAGCGCTCGCCCGCCTCGCCGCCGAAGGGCTCGTGGAGATCCGGCCGAACGGCAGCAGGGTGGTCGCCGACCTCTGGGCCAAAGTGGCCGAGGTGCTGGCCATCCGCGGCAAGCTGGAGCCGTTCGCCGTGAGCCTGGCCGCGCACCGGATGACCGGCGAGCAATTCCGCGCCCTCGAGACGCTTCAGGACCGGATGGAGAAGATCCTCCCCTCCGCCGCCTCCGCCATGGACGAACTGCTGGACCTCAACCAGCGGTTCCACTGGACCATCGTCACCTACTGCGGGAACGCCTCGCTGGTCGAGGTACTCGACCGGTTCCGCCCGTTCACCATTTTCCCGCGCATCCTCACCCGCTACCCCCCAGCCGAACTCGAGCTCGCGATCGGCGAGCACCGAGCCATCATGGACGCGCTCTGGCACCGCGACGCCGCGAAATCCGAGCAGCTCGCCGCCGCCCACCTGGAACGGGGGATCGCCGCCGTCCGCGGCGTGCTCGACTCCAGGTGACGCCCGGGCGCGCACGAAACCGGGAGCTGAAAAGCACATGACGACCGAACGCGACCTCGTGCTCTACGAACGCGACGGCAAGATCGCCACCATCACGCTCAACCGCCCCGAAGTGCGCAACGCACAGAACGGCAAGCTCCTCTACGCCCTCGACGCGGCATTCGAAAAGTTCGCTTCCGACGACGACGCGGCCGTCGCGATCGTCGCCGGAGCCGGACCGCACTTCTCCTCCGGCCACGACCTCGGCCCGGCCAGCGACCGCGACGTCACCTTCGACCGCCGTTCGCTGTGGTGGGACCACGTCGGCAAAACCGGGGCCGAAAACCGGTTCGCCCGCGAATGCGAGCTGTACGTCGGACTGTGCCGGCGCTGGCGCGACCTGCCGAAGCCGACCATCGCCGCGGTGCAGGGCGCCTGCATCATGGGCGGCCTGATGGTCGCCTGGTCCTGCGACCTCATCATCGCCAGCGAGGACGCCTTCTTCGCCGACGCCGCCGTCGATTTCGGGATTCCCGGGGTCGAAATCTTCGCGCACCCCTGGGAACTCGGGCCGCGGCAGGCCAAGGAATTCCTCTTCACCTCCCAGCGGCTCAGCGCGGCGGACGCCCACCGCATGGGCATGGTCAACCATGTCGTGCCGCGCGAACAGCTGACGGCCGCGGCACGGGAACTCGCCGGACGGATCGCGCAGCGGCCGCGCCTCGGCCTGGCGCTGGCGAAGCAAGCGGTCAACCAGTGCGAAGACCTCATGGGCAAACGCAGCGGAACCGACTCCGTCTTCGGCCTGCACCAGCTCGCCCACGCGCACAACGCCGAGGTCATGGGCGACATGAACGGCGGCGGCTCGCCGGACGTGGTCCGGCGGGCGCTCGCCGGGCAGCCCAAGGCCTGACTTTCTTTTCCGGGCGCACCCGAAACCCACCGTGCCTTTCGCGCGGGTATTCCGCCTGCCCGGAATACCCGCGCCTTCGCAGAACAGGAAACCACCGTGCAACGTTTTACCGGCCAAGTCGTCATCGTGACCGGCGGCGGCAGCGGAATCGGATCCGCTTGCGTGCACCGTTTCGCCGCGGAAGGCGCGAGCGTCGCGGTAGCCGACCGGAACGGCGACGCCGCGGCAGAGACCGCCGCGCGGGTCCGGCGCGACGGCGGCATCGCGGAGCCGTTCACCGTCGACGTCACCGACTCGGAAGCGGTCGACGCCACCGTCCGCCGGATCGTTGCGGAACTGGGCGAAATCAGCGTCCTGGTGAACAACGCCGGAATCCATTCGACCCACCTCGTCCACCGGCTCACGAACGCCGAATGGCAGCGCATGCTGGACGTGAACCTTTCCGGCAGTTTTTACTTCGCCCGCGCGGCACAGGAATCGATGGTGCGCCGGAGGTCCGGCCGCATCGTCAACCTCACCTCGCAAGCCGCCATCGGCACCGAACGCGGATTCGTCCACTACGCGGCGGCGAAAGCCGGGGTGATGGGCCTGACGCGTTCGCTGGCGCTCGACCTCGGCCGCTTCGACATCACGGTCAACGCCGTCGGCCCGGGCCACGTCGAAAGCCCGCTCACGCACCACCTCGCCGAAACCGCGGGAATTCCGTACGAGGACATCAAAGCCGAGCAGATCCGGCGCAACGCCCTGCCGCGCGTCGCCCAGCCCGAAGACCTCGCCGGGGTCATTTCCTTCCTCGCGTCCGAGGACGCCCGGCACGTCACCGGCCAGGTCATCTGGGTGACCGGCCGCCCGAACGGAGCGTGAAACCGTGCCCGGCCCTGAACTTGCTCCCCGCCGCGTCATCCTCGCCGCGTCCGCGGGAAACATGCTCGAGTGGTACGACTACTTCATTTACGGCACCGCCGCGGCCCTCGTGTTCCCCAAACTGTTCTTCCCCGCCTTGCACGGCGCGACCGCCACCATCGCGTCCTTCCTCACCTTTGCGAGCGCCTTCGTCGTCCGGCCCGTCGGCGCCGCGGTCTGGGGGCATTTCGGCGACCGGCTCGGCCGCCGGAAAGTGCTCGTCTCCACGTTGGTCATCATGGGGCTCAGCACGATCGCGATCGGCTGCCTGCCGACCGCCGACCGGATCGGGACCTGGGCCCCGGCGCTGCTGGTCGTGCTCCGGACCGTCCAGGGGCTCGGCGTCTCCGGCGAGTACGCCGGGGCGATGAGCATGACCGTCGAGATCGCGCCCCGGGAACGCCGGGCCTTCTACGGCACCTGGCCGAACGTCGGGAACTCGGTCGGCCTGCTGGCGGCGACCGTGGTCTTCAGCCTGCTCGCGCTGCTTCCCGAGGACCAGTTCCTGGGGTGGGGCTGGCGGATCCCGTTCTGGCTGAGCGCCGCGCTGCTCGGCGTCGGGCTGTACCTGCGCACCCGGATCGGCGAATCGCACGTGTTCGAGGAAGCGCGGCGGCGCGACCTTCTCGTGCGGGCCCCGTTCGCCGAGCTTCTCCGGCGGCACAAAGGCAGTCTGCTGCTCGGGATCGGCGTCCGGTTCTGCAACGACGTCCTCGCCTACCTGGTCCTGACCTACACGGTTTCCTACGTCACCACGACTCTCGGCATGCCGCCGTGGCTGTCGACCACCGCCGTCGCGGTGTCGGCGGCGTGCTCGATGATCGTCATGCCTTTCGCGGGCCGCCTCGCCGACCGGATCGGGCGCAGACCGGTGTTCGCGGGCTCGGCGATCCTGGCGATCGTGCTCGCCGTCCCCTATTTCTCCCTGCTGAACACCCGGAACCCGGTGCTGGTGATCCTCGCGATCGTGCTCCTGCACTGCGGCGTGGTGGAGACCTCCTACGCGATCATCGGCACTTACCTGGCGGAGCTCTACCCGGCCAACATCCGGTACTCCGGAATCGGCGTGACCTACAACGTCACCTCCATCATCGGCGCCGGCTTCGCCCCAGTGATCGCCGTCGCGCTGTACACCGCCGCCGGCAACAACGCCTACGCTGTCTCCGGGTACATCGCGTTCGCCGCGGTCGTCACGCTGATCGCGGTGCGCTTCGGCCGGGAAACCCGCGGAACCGACCTGCTGGCCCCGGAACGAGCGAGCGTCGCATGACTATCGGCATCGGAGAACTCCTCGCGGGCAGCCCGGACAACTGGGGACGCTGGGGGCCAGACGACGAGGTCGGCGCACTGAACTACCTGACCAGGCAAGAGGTCCTGCGCGGCGCGGCCGAGATCAGAACCGGCGAAACCATTGTGCTGCAACGACTCATCGGCGATCCGGACGGCGATCCAGTGTCCCCGAGCCGGACCCCCGCCCGGCACACCATGACCGTCGACGAATCGTCCTGGGACCCCGGCGGCACCGGACCGGCCTTTCCCGGCGGCCTGCACTACGCCGACGACAAAATCGACGCCTACCTTCAGGGTTCGACGCAATACGACGCCCTCGGCCACGTCTGGTACGACGGCAGGCTGTGGAACGGATACGACGCCCGCACCACCGTCGGCGGCCTGCGCAAAGCGGGCATCGACCCCATCGCCCGCCGCGGCATCGCCGGCCGGGGCGTGCTCCTGGACCTGCCGCCGTGGCGCGGGAAACCCAGTCTCGATCCGGGCGAACTGTTCGACCACCACGACCTCGAAGCCTGCGCCGAGTCGCAAGGGACGGTGATCGAGCGGCACGACATCCTCGTTCTGCGCAGCAATTACCTGTCCCGAACCCCAAGGCAGGGCAACGATCCGGGGCTCGAGTTCAGCTTCGCCCTGCTCGACTGGTTCCAGGACAAGGAAATCCCGAACCTCGTCACGGACACCTTCGCGAACGAACCCCCGGTCGACCGGCGCAGCGGCTGCGCGTTGCCGTTGCACTGCTCGCTGATGCGCAATCTGGGAGTGGTGTTCGCCGAACTGTGCGATCTGGAAAGGCTGGCGTCCGCGTGTGCTGCCGACCGGCGATATGAGTTTTTCTACGTGGCCGCACCGCTGCGCGTGCACCGAGCCGCGGGGTCGCCGGTGAACCCGGTCGCCATCAGGTGACCGAGTCCGTCAGGAGCGTTTGGTCCAGCATTCTTCATCTGAAGATACGAACTCGCCACGACAGGCCTGCCGGCATTGAGCCGATCAGGTGATTCTCGTCCGCGCGGTTTTCGGCCAGCTCCTGGTCCGGCAAAGTCAACCCGTCGCCCGACCCGGCTCAGGAGCGCAGCACGTGCCTTTCGACCCGAATCAGCCCAGAGGCCCCGACGGAAAATGGATCAAAACAGGCGGCGTATTCGCCGCGGCCGCCTTGGCAACAGCCGTGGCGGCGGCAAGCGGCGGAGACGCAGTCACTTCGGTCGGCGCCGGACTCGACGCCGCGACGACCAAGAGCGTGTCCGACACGGACATGGCCAACAGCAAGAAGGCCGCACGAAAGGGCAATCGCGCCGAGGCATGGCAACGGCTGGCTCTCAAGGAAGCCAGGAAGAAAATCGAGAAAGATCTGCGCTGCGCCGTGCAATCGTACGGTCAGGTTCAGCAGTTCTTCCTTCGCCACCCGTGCAAGAAGCTCGACCAGCTGCTGTTCGTCGTGCAGGACAGCACCGGTAACACGATCGCCGGATCGGTCAGCTGGGTGACAATGCCGTCAGCCGAATCAGCCGCACAGCTCCGCACATTGGAAGACACCTACGGATCCGGTGACGTCACCCCCTTCGGAACGGAGATTCTCGAAGCGAACGGCTTTCGGTTCACCGGAAAGCACTACCGGTCGCGGCTGGACGGGAAGCTGGTCGTCATCGCCGAAACAGACCCGATCACGGGCCACCCCTCCGACGCGTTCCTCAAGCAGGTCGCCGACGTCGCGGACGTCCTCCCACCGCCATGACGACGTGGTCTGGTCCGTGTGGATGCCGACCGATGGTGCCTCGGGATCCCGTCGGAATCGCCGGTCTGCCGTCCCTCGACCTCCACCTCGTCGAGCGGCACCGGTAGGCGTTCGTCAGGCCGTTCTTCACCGTGGTCAGAAACGTCGCGCTGACAGCCGTGTATCCGTCGCTGAACCGCCACCCGCAACCGACGGAGCTGGATGCCTTGTCCGTCTCAGGATGGCTCAGCTGCAACGCGGACAGCTGCGCCGGCGTCAGCATGTATCGGGCTGCCGTCCCCCGCGTCGGTTCGGAACATCCGCTGACCGCGACGACCAGCACACCAGCGCTACCGGCCAGGGCAAGACCAAATCGAGAGAAATTCACCGGCATCCTATTGGCAGGAGGCGGATCTCGCCATGTGACGATCCCCTCGCAAGCCGTCATCGCGTCGTCATCCGGCCGAGGCCGTGAGTCGAGAATGGAAGCGGGCGATAGCCCCTGATCACCCGAACACACCCCTATCCACGCCCCCTCCAATGGCGCTGAACGCGATCCTTGGTCGCTCACCACCATTGGAGGGAAACGTGCCCAGATACCGATTACTAAGCAGCGCATTTCTGCTCACCGCAGCCTTGCTCCTCCCCACCCCGGCCGCATCCGCCGCAGCGGGCTGCACCTGGCATCCCACGGCACTTCCTGTGCCAGGCCAAGGTGGGCTGCCGACTGCGACCGATCACCAGGGCGGCTTCGCCGGCACTGCCGAGACCGCCGACGGTTTGCGGGCGATTACTTGGAAGAACGGCTCCTACTCCGTCTTCCCCCGGATCGGCACCTTGACCGACTACGAAGTGGCCGACGAGAACCGCGCGGGCACGATTGTCGGGACTGCGCGGGTCAGCTTTCCCGGGGTGTCCGTGAGCACCGCGTTCCGCTCTCGGGGCGGCGTGCTGGAAGAACTGCCGAAGCTGGGCAGCAACACCAAGGCCGCCGCGCTCGGCATCAATGACGCGGGCGACATCACCGGCTACGTCTGGGGCGACAGCAGCGGTCTGACCACGGTGGTGCGGTGGCCTGCCGCGCAGCCGGGCACCGTCACCACGCTCCCGGGGCTGGCTCCGGATCCCACCTCGCCTCAGGCGGTCGACGAGGACGGGTCGGTGTTGCTGCTGCGCGACTCCGGTCTCGCAATCTGGCGGGCGGGCACGATCACCCGCCTCGGCACGCTGCCGGGCCTGCGGTTTCCCGACGGCACAGCGTTCTCCAACGGCCGCGTGGTCGGCCACGCCACGTACAACGGCAAGAACGTCGGCGTCTACTGGGACCAGCAGGGCGCCGCGCACGTGCTGCCCAACTCGAGCTACAACCTGTCCAACGGCAACCCGGACTTCGACCTCAATCGCGACGGCCTGATCACCGGCCGGATCGACGAGGCGCACGGCGGCAACGACCTCAACGGCACCGGCTACGGCGTGTGGCGGCAGGGTGCCTGGGTGTCGAACTTCGGCGACCTCAAGCTCGACCTTCCGTCCCGGATCGGCGACGACGGCACGGTGGGCGGGGCGCGCATGAACGCCGACCAAACTTTCCGTCCGTACACCTGGCGCTGTTCCTGACCGCAGTGCGCGCGTCGGCCCCGGTCGCCTTCTCGGCAGCCGGGGCCGATTCGCGACGGCTCCACTGTGGACGGCCGGACTGGCTATGCCTGGCTCGGCATCGAGACGACCGCAATGGGCATTGGACACGCATCTGGCCCGCGCCACATGCTGATGCCGCGCACATTTCAACGGCGAAAGGGTACCTTCCGTGACCGCACCGTACGTCCTCGTCCACGGCGCCTGGCACACCGGCGACCACTGGGAACCGATCGCCGACCGGCTGCGGCGGGCCGGTCACACCGTGCACACCCCCACCGTCGCGGGATTCGGCGAGGGCGCGGACCCGGACGTGACCCATGCCGACGGGGTCGATTCGATCGTGCGTTACGTCGCCGACCGCGGCCTGCACGACTTCGTCCTGGTCGGCCACAGTTTCGGCGGCACGATCATTTCCAAGGTGGCCGAGGCGATGCCGGAACGCATCCGCAGGCTGGTGTTCTGGAACGCCTTCGTGCTCGAAAACGGAAACAGCATCAATGACGAATCGCCGGCCAGCTACCGGGAAATGGTGCGCGGCTCGGCGGTGGACGGCAGGTTCTCCCTGCCGTGGCCGGTCTGGCGCGAAGCGTTCCTCAACGACGCCGACGAGCCAACGGCCCGCGCCGCGTTCGAAACGTTGTGCCCCACTCCGGTTTCCATGCTGGAGGACAAACTGGACCTGGCGAAGTTCCACGAGCTGATCGCGGCGGGCCGGCTGCGGTGTTCCTACCTCAACTGCACCGAGGACATCGCGATGCCGCACGGCGAGTACGCGTGGCACCCGCGCTTTTCCTCCCGCCTCGGGCTGTGCCGGATCGTGCAGATGCCCGGCAGTCACGAAGTCCTCTTCACTCAGCCGGATGCCTTGGCGGCAAAGATCATCGAGGCCGGCCGCGACTGAACGACCGCACCGGCAGTTGCCCGTCGCAGATCCTCTCCCCGGAGCGTCCTATGTGTCCTGTCCCTGGTTCGACGGCGGCTGCTGCCGCTTCGGTCACCCGCCGCTCGCTGATCGGCGGGGTGGGCGCCCTCGCCGCTTCGCTCGGCGTGGCGGCCGCTGGCGGTCCCTCGACGCAGGCCGCGGCGGCGTCGGTCGCTTCGCCCGCGCGGTCCCGGCTGGAGGTGATCCTGTTGGGCACCCAGGCCGGGCCGCCCGTGTCGTCGGACCGCAGCGGGATCGCCACGGCGCTGGTGGTGGACGGGCGCACCTACCTTGTCGACTGCGGCCGGGGCGCGACCACCCAGTTCGTGCGGGCCGGGTTGAAATTCCGGTCGCTCGAAGCCATTTTCCTCACCCATCTGCACGCCGACCATGTCGCCGATTACTACGACTTCTTCCTTCTCGGCGGCAGCGTGCCGGTCTACGGCGGGGACAACGTGGCGCGGCCGGTCAAGGTGTACGGGCCGGGACCGGCCGGCGGCCTGCCGCCGAAGTTCGGGGGCGGCGAGGCGCCCACGGTCTCCCCGGAGCATCCCACGCCGGGAACCGCTGACCTGACGCGGCGCTGTCACGACGCCTACGCCTACAGCAGCAACGTTTTCCTGCGGGACATGGGAATCGCGGACATCCGGACGCTCGCCGACGTCCGCGAGATCGCGCTTCCCGAGGTGGGAGCCAGCTTCCGCCGCACCCACCCGGCGATGCGGCCGTTCCTGGTGCTGGAGGACGAACGGGTCCGGGTCACCGCGACGCTCGTTCCCCACGGGCCGGTGTTCCCCTCCTTCGCCTTCCGTTTCGACACCCGGTACGGCTCGGTGACGTTCTCCGGCGACACCACCTACAGCGACAACCTCGTCACCCTCGCCAAGGGTTCGGATCTGCTGCTCCACGAGGCCATCAACCTCGAAGGCATGAACCTCTCCCCGGTGTTCCGCGACCACCTGCTGGAGTCCCATGTGGAAGTGCAGAAAGTCGGCGGAATCGCGGAAAGCGCCGAAGCCAAGCACCTCGTGCTCACGCATTTGGGCAGTGCGAACGGCTCCCGGATCAATCCGGCACAGTGGAGGAAATGGGCTCAGCGCGGATACGGCGGCCGGGTAACCGTGGGCGAAGACCTGCAACGGATCGTCGTGGCTTAACCGCCGTTTCGGGCCAGCCCGACGTACTCGTAATACCCGGTCCCGGAAACGGGTTGGCCGTTGTGGGTCCCCTCGTAGTCCATTCCCCCGAGCCAGCCTCGGCCCAAGCCGTAGATCACGTGGGAATCGGTGACGACGGACAATTCGGTGGGCGAACCCGAACCCGCCGGAATGAGCCAGCGGAACCGGCGCGGCAGCCTGGTCCGGGCGCCGTCCGGGGCGATCACCGGTTCGTCGTGGTATTCGAGCACGTCCAGGCGCACTCCCCGGACCTGCCGCCGGTCTTCGCCGTCGAGGTCCTTCAGGTAGGCGGCCGGCGCCATCCGGCCGCCCATTCCCATGCCCGCCAGCATCAGCAGGGTGCGCGGCCCGAGTTTGATCACCTGCCAGGTGAAGACGTCGATCGGCATTTTCAGCGCGCGGGGAACCGGGCGGTCGGCGATCGCGGTGGTCGAACTGATCCGTGCGTATTCCAACGACAGCAGCCCTTCGACCGGGCGGGATTCGCCGTGCCAGCGCAGCGTTCCCCGGTAGGTCGCCGGGTATCCGAGATGGTCGTAAACCGGGCTGCGAATGAACCGGGTGATCCGGTCGGCGCATTCGGCCTCGAGGTCGAGAGCGAAATCCGGCCGGCGGATCTGTATCCGGTAAGAGGGGAACTGTCCGGCGATGGTCAGCACGTCGGCGACGCGGAGCCGGGAACCGTCGGGGAGCAGATCGCAATCGTCGAAGACGTGGTAGGCGGAAAACCAGTCCGGCGCGGTCGCCGCCGTGCCGACCGCGAGAGTCAGGGTGGTGCGCGGCGACCCGACAACCGCGTGGTCGATGTCGAACGCGCGCATTCCCGGCCGGCCGACGAGGGTCGCGCATCCCAGGAAACGGTGCGGCGCGGGCAGATCCGGGATGACCACGTTCCAATGCGCCGCGGTGTATCTGCGCCCGGTCGTGTGCGGACGCAGGAATTCGCGGTGCGGGAAGGGCGCGTCGGTCTCCGCTCCCCCGTTGAGGAACCGGCGTGCCGCCGCGATCAACGCCGCCGCCGAGCGACGGCGAACTGCTCCGCCCATCCGTTCCGCCCTTCTTTCGCACCCGCGACGGACCGCGTGCGCGTGGTTCGATTTTCGAACCACCGTATAGTGAGCCCGTGAGCGAAGCAAGACCGCCGATCCCGGGCCAGCCCGTCCGCGGGTCCAAGACTGGACAGCCGCTCATGGCGGCTTTCGACCTTCTCGGGCGGCGCTGGGCCATTGTCATCCTGTGGCAGCTGCGCACCGAACCGGTTGGATTTCGAGATCTGCGGCGGGCTCTGCCGGACATCTCCTCCAGCGTGCTCAGCACGCGCCTGCGGGAACTGGCCGGCGCGGGCGTCACCGAAACCGCCGCGGACGGCAAGTACACGCTCACCCCGATCGGTCTCGAACTCCTCTACGCCCTCGCGCCGCTCAAGGCCTGGTCGCACAACTGGGCCAGGCACCTCGGAGTCAGCACCTTCGCCCTCGGCCATCCGCCGGAGAAGGACGGACTGATGTGACCGGCGCGCGGCTTCATCGCGCCGGACGCGGCGGCAGCGTGCCGAGCGGGCTGCGGCCGGTGCAGCCGCTGGCTCCGCATTCGCAGGCCCAGCGGTAGGGCGCGGTAGTACTGCCGGGAATCACGTCGCGCCCGGTGGCCTCTGCCCAGAGCCGTCCTTGCCGCGCCGCGGCGTCGTTTTCGAAGGCTCGCTGCTCCGCCAGTTCGCGTCCTGGAGCGAGCTTGCCCGCGATGCCGGGTTCGAGAGCGGAGCACACGGCGTCGTACGTCGCTGACCAGTCCGGGTTCTCGGGCACCTCGATCACCGGACGACCGGCGGCGGCGGCCTCGCCGCGGACCCGGTCAGCGAGCACGGTGTCGCGGGCGACGAGGCGTTCGAGACGCTCCGGGCCAGCGTCCGACCGAGACGCGCGCGCCGCACGGGTGCGCCCCGGCGTGGGAAGGAGGAACACCGCGCTTCCGACGGGCAGCGGGGCGGCCATCGACGGCATCAGCTGCGGCCCCTCGACCAGGACAGGCACGGGATCCGCGGCCCGGGCGCGCACGTCGGCGAGGACGAGCGGCAGGCGCGCGTGCGCCGTCGCGACGAATGCGGCCGCGGCGTGCTCGGGGCCTCGCGCGAGTTCCTCGTCGAGTGTCGTGCTCGCCGCGGGGAGCCGCTCCTGGTGGTCGTAGGTCCACAGGTCCACTGGGTGCAGCGGCAGGTCGAGATGCCGGCTCAACAACCACGCGATCGTGGACTTGCCGGATCCCGGAGCGCCGCCGATCCAGAGCATGGCCGGCCACGAAATCTCCCCCACCGGTTCGACCATACCGGCCGCCGAAGGTCACGAAGGGCGGATGAGGCGGCTTTCGTAGGCGAAGATCACGGCCTGGACCCGGTCGCGGAGTTCGAGCTTGTGCAGGATTCGCCCCAGGTGGGACTTCACGGTCGCCTCGGCGAGGTGCAGGGCGGCGGCGATCTCGGCGTTGGACCGGCCGGCGCCGACCTCGACGAGGACCTCGCGTTCCCGGGAACTGAGCCGGCTCAGCCGCTCGTCGCGGGCGGTGGCGGCGGGGTCCGGGAGGTGCGGGCGGAATTTCTCCAGCAGGCGGCGGGTGACGCGCGGCGAGACGACCGCGTCGCCGGCTGCCACGGTGCGGATCGCGGCAAGCAGTTCCTCGGGCCGGGTGTTCTTCAGCAGGAAGCCCGAGGCCCCGGCTTTGAGCCCGGCGAAGGCGTACTCGTCCAGGTCGAAGGTGGTGAGGATCAGGACCCTGGTCCGCGGGCAGTTCCGGAGGATCTGGCGGGTCGCCTCGATTCCGTCGGTCCCGGGCATGCGGACGTCCATGAGGACGACGTCGGGGCGCAGCTCGGCGGCGAGGCGGACGGCGTCGGCGCCGTTCCCGGCTTCGCCGATCGGCTCCAGGTCCGGCTGCGCGTCCAGAACCATGCTGAATGCCATGCGCAGCAACGCTTCGTCGTCGGCGATCAGGATGCGGATCGTCATGCGGACGCCGTCAAGTCGAGGCAGGTATGCACTCCCCAGCCGCCGCCGGGAAGCGGGCCGGCCTGCACCGTTCCCCGGTAGGCGGCCGCGCGCTCGCGCATTCCGGTGATGCCGTTGCCGAAACGGGTGACCGCAGAAGTCGGCGGGCCGGTGTCGGTGACGTCCACCGTGACGGTCTCGGCAGTGCATTCGATCCGGACCTTCGCGTGCGTGCCGGCGGGAGTGTGTTTGAGGGTGTTCGTCAAGGCTTCCTGTACCAGGCGGTAGACGGTCAGTTGCGCGGTCGCGGGGAGCTGCGCGTGGTCGCCGTGGAGGTCGAGTTCGGTCGGGAGCCCGGCGGCGCACATCTGGTCCGCGAGGGACTCCAGCTGCGCGATGCCGGGCAGCGGGTGCCGCGCCGCGTCCGGTTCGTCGGCTCGCAGGACGCCGAGCGAACGCCGCATGTCGGTCAGCGCCTGCCGGCCGGTTTCGGCGACCTGGAGCATCGCGGCGGCGGCTTTGCCGGACGACGGCTGCGCGTAACCGGCGGCGTCGGCGAGCGCGACCATGACGGACAGGTTGTGGGTGACGATGTCGTGCATCTCCCTCGTGATCCGGGCTCGCTCCTCGGCAACTGCCCGTTCCCGCGCTGCTTCCAGGTACGCACGGGTGGTCCGGTTGTTCCTTCCGAGGGCGGCCGCGGCGGCGACCATCGCGGTGAGCGCGACGAACGGGGTCAGGAACCCGCCGTCTGTCGCCCAGCGCAGGCAGGCGAGGACGGCCCCGATTTCGGCGACGACGACTGCGGCGAGGGTGGCGCGCTTGCCGGAGTTCGCGGCCACTGTGTAGAGAGCCACCAGCAGAGCGACGTCCGCGGGCAACTGCACGCCCGCCCACCACTGGACGAAAGCCGCAGCCGCCACCGCACCGAACACGGTGAGCGGGGCCCGGCGCCGCCAGGCCAAGGGCAACGCGAGTGCGACGGTGAGCGCGGCGGCCACCGGCAACTCCGCAGGTGCCCACATGGTCAAGACGTTGAGCAGCAGAAGCGCGGGCAGCAGCGAGTCCCACACTGTCGGCGGCAGCCGGGACGCCCAGCGCCGCTCGGTCCTCACAGCGCGATCGTAGGCCGCCGACCCGCCGCGCACATGAGCCTGCGGGCTGACCGCGGCGAGCCGGATTGCGACCGCGGAAGGAGTCCCGACACCTCCTGCGGTCGCACTCCGGCCGCTGGTTCCGGGGTTCGATTGCCACTGGAGACGCCATCGAGATCGGGTCCGGAGAGCGATGCGGCCGCGCAGGCCCGCGGCCGAACATGGCCCGGTGACCGAGATCATCCCGGGACTGAACCTGTCCCTGCTGGAAATCCTGACCCTGCTCAGCGCCGTCACGCTGGTGGTAGCGCGCTGGCTGCCCGCCCTGGCACGCCGGCGCGGCGCCATCGCCGCGGGAGTGGTGTTCCTGCCGTCCGCGATCGCGCTCGCCGTGACCGGGATCCGCTGGCAGCTGCTGCCGGTGCTGGCAGGCGCCATGCTCGCCTTCCTTCCGTTGGCGCGAAACCGTCCTCGGCGGATCCGCTTGGCGCTGCCGGGATCGCTGGCCTGCTTCGCCCTGATCGCCACCGGCCCCGTGACCGCGTGGGCCTTCCCCGTCCCCGGCTTCCCCGCGCCCTCCGGCGGCTTCGCGGTCGGCACCCGCGTGCTGCAGTGGACCGACCCGAACCGCCCCGAGACCTTCACCGCCGATCCGCAGGACCGGCGCACGGTCGTCGCCCAGCTCTGGTACCCCGCGCGAGACAGTGCTGACGCACCGCGTGCGCAGTACCTCGGACGCACGACGGACGAAGCACGCACGGTCGCCGAAGCACTCGCCCGCGGAGTCGGCCTGCCGGGTTTCCTGCTGGACGATGTCCCGCGCGCCCGCACCCACGCGATTCCCGACGCCCCGGCGGCCAGCGAAGGCGGACGGTTTCCGATCGTGCTGTTCTCGCCGGGGTCGAGCGGCGTGCGTACGCAGAACACCGCGTGGGCGGAGGAACTCGCCAGCCACGGCTACGTGGTCGCCGCGCTAGACCACCCGTACGACTCCGCCGCCGTCGTGCTCGCCGACGGCCGGACGATCACCACCGCGACCGTCTCCACCGGAGACCGGGACGAGGACAACCGCCTTGGCGAAACCTGGACCGCGATCCGGGCCGCCGACCTCAGCTTCGCGCTGACCCAACTGGAAGCCCTCAACCAAGGCGGCTCCGATCCGCTGGCCGGACGCCTGGACACCAGCCGGGTCGCCGCGACCGGCCACTCCATGGGCGGTGCCGCCGCACTGCAAGCGGCCAGACAGGACCACCGGATCGCCGCGGTCGTCGATCTGGACGGCTACCCGCGCGGCCCCCTGTCGCCCGCACTGGACCAGCCGACGCTCGCACTCACCCAGGCCGTCACCCCGGCCACCGACCCTCGTTACCTGCCCCAGCTCACCGAGGTGCTAGCCCGCGGGACAGCGACGAACTACCGCCTCACCCTCCCGGGCGCCGCACACCTCACCTTCACCGACGGTCCGCTGTACTTGCCGCCGGTGCCTTCGATAACCGGTTCGCTGGGCCGGGCCGAGAGCCCGCACGTGGTCGCGGCTGCCACTCTGGTGTTCTTGGATTCGGTTCTGCGTAACGGGTCTGGTGATGTGGCGGGGGTTCTGGCGGGGTATGGGGAGGTGCGCGTTTTTTCTCCGGGGCACAATCGCTGAGTGAGCTTTGTTCCGCGAAACCTTCAGCGCTCGCCAGCTCTCCTCCACGGACAGCCGACCTGCCACGACTTGATCGTCCAGTTCGGCCTGGTCAGGCCAGACTGGCAGCCTTGAGCCACAACGTGAGCGGGACCGTCAACGGATACAGCACGAAAACCCACAACGACCGATCAATACGTCTTCCTCGCCCCTCGACCTCCGTGTCACGGACCGCACGGCTGTGCTCCAACGCAGCGGACAACCGACGTTCGTTCTTCCCGGCGCGTGAACGGTAGCGGCGGGAAATCTTGGACAGCAGCCAAAGATGGTCGAACTCCCACCGGATACTGCTGTTTTCCAGCCCAATTTCAATCTGGTTTCCGCGCTCGCGGACGAAATAGACCTGTTTCCAAGGAACTTTCAGCGACCCGACCGCGTACACGACCTCCACCTCATGCCCGTCCCAGGCGATTCGGGGTCGCAAGCCGCTGCGGCGGATCACTTCGAGCAGCACTGCGGCCAGCGGCAGGGAAACCCCCAGCGGAGGCAACCCTCCGACGTCGTAGACGGCCGGGACTCCGGCGCTGAGGAACACTACGACGAAAGCGGCGAACACATTGATGAATCTGCTGCGCCTGATCTCGCCGTGCACCGTGTCCTCGTCAGTAGTCAGAGCCGCGCTCCCGCCGCGCCGCTGAGGATACCGCTGTCCGGACGAGGCGCGGCCGGGCAGCGCAGCGAAGCAAGCGGCTCCCCGGCAGCACCCCCCTTGACACAGCGTTTCATCAGACAATACGTTCTTGTCACCAGATGAAACACCCTTCAGCAAGGGGAGGCCGCTCGGATGGTTCTCGACACCGCCTGCTTGCTCCGTCGGGCCGGGGCCGCGCATCGGGGTCTTACGGCAGTCGACGACGGGCGTACGGCGCGCACCTTCGGCGAGCTTCTCGACCGCGCGGAGCGGCTGGCCAATGCGATGGACGCGCTCGGCGTTCCGGAAGGCGCGAGTGTCGGGATCCTGTCCGACAACCGCACCGAATTCGTCGAGACCGATTGTGCTCTGGCGCTCGGGCGACGGGTTCGCGTGGCACTCAACGCGAGGCTGCATCTGGAGGATTTCCGTTACGTAGCCGAGGATTCCGGACTCCGTGCGCTCTTCTTCGCCCCGAAATTCGCCGCCGAGGCGCACGCGCTGGCCGAGGAGTTCGGGATCGCGGTGATTCCGTTCGAGGACGATGCCAGCTTCCAGCACTCGTACGAGATGCTGATCGCCAGCGCACGAAGCGGGCCAGTGTTGCGGGACAGCGATCCCGAAGGGGCGGCGTGGATTTCCTACACCTCCGGGACAACTGGGCGGCCCAAGGGAGTCGTGCTGTCGCATCGGGCATTGCGCGAGGTGGCGTTGAACTTGCTGCTGGAGCTGGCACCGGTCCGCGAAGGGGAAAGGATTTTGCTCACCCAGGCCGTTTCGCACGCGTCGGGGTATTTCGTGTTGCCGTATTTGATCAGCGGCGCTGGCGTGCATGTCCTGCCGAAGTTCGATCCCGACGAGGTGTGGCACCGGTCCCGTGAAGAGCATTTCCGGACGCTCAAAGCGGTTCCGGCGATGCTCGAACCATTGCTGGACGCGGCGCGCGGCGAGTGGGGGTTCGAGACAATCGTCTACGGCGCGTCCAGCGTCGCGTTGCCGGTGCTGGAGCGCGCACTCGACCGGTTCGGGCCGACGTTGGTGCAGGACTACGGGCAGTCCGAAGCGCCGATGACGATTACCTGCCTCAGCAAGACCGATCATCTCGACCCGCAGGCCAGGCAATCCGCGGGCAGGCCGTGGAAATCGGTGGCGGTTGAGGTGCGCACCGACGATGGACGGGTCGCGCGGGCGGGCGAGATCGGGGAGGTCTACGTGCGCGGGTCGCATGTGATGACCGGATACCACCGCAAACCCGAGGCGACGGCAGCGGTGCTGGTCGACGGATGGCTGCGCACCAAGGACCTCGCGAGGGCCGACGAGCGCGGGTTCATTCACCTGCAGGGGCGCAATGACGAAATGATCAACTCCGGCGGGTACAACATCGCGCCGCGCGAGGTGGAAAACGAACTGTCCGCGCACGCGGCGGTGAGCGAGGCAGTGGTGCTCGGGCTGCCGGACCCGCGGTGGGGCGACGCGGTCACGGCGGTGGTGCGCTTGCGGGACGCCCAGGTCGCGTCCAGTCAGGAGTTGATCGAGTTCGTCCGTCCCCGGCTGGGGATTCGCACGCCGCGGCGGCTGGAGATCTGGGACGCCATTCCGCGCACCCCCTACGGGAAGGTCGACCGGGTGGAACTGCGGGACAGGCTGATCGGAGGGCTGGAATGAGCGTCGACGACATTGAGATCTTAGGCGTCGGGATGCATCCCTTCGGACGTTATCTCAACTCCTCGTTGAAAGATCTCAACCGTGTCGCGTGCGTATCCGCGCTGGTGGACGCGGGGCTCGAGGTGCGTGACGTCGACGCGGTCTACGCGGCCAACGCGATGGCGGGACTGTTGCAGGGCCAGGAGATGATCCGCGGGCAGTCGGTGCTGCGCGAGATCGGGATCGAGCGGGTTCCGGTGACGAATGTCGAGAACGCCTGTGCGAGCGGGTCCACCGCGTTGCGGCAGGCGGTCCTCGCGATCCGCGCCGGATCGGCGGACGTCGTGTTGGTCGCGGGCGTGGAGAAGATGTTCGTGGAGGACCGGTCTCGGACGCTCGCGGCGCTGGAGTCGGCGGGCGATCTCGACGTGGTGTCCGGGATCGGGCTGCAGTTCACCGCGGTTTACGGGATGCGGCTGCGCAAGCTCATCGCGGCGGGCAAGCTCACCATGGACGATCTGGTCGCGGTTTCGGTGAAGAGCCACGCCAACGGCGAGCGCAATCCGTATGCCCAGCACCGGAAAATCGTCAGCCGGGAGGAAGTGCTGGCGTCGCGGCCCATCGCTGACCCGTTGACCTTGCTCATGTGCAGTTCGATCTGCGACGGCGCGGCGGCGGTCGTGGTCGCCCGGCGTGGGGCGGTTCCGGCGACAGAGAGACCGACCGTCCAGATTAGAGCAGCACAGGCGGCAACTGGATATACCACCACCGGGGACGAGCCATCTCTGACCGAGCTGTGCGCGGCAGCGGCCTATGCGGAAGCGGGGTTCGGCCCCGAGGACATCGACGTCGCCGAGGTACACGACGCGATGGCTCCTGCCGAACTCATCGCGTACGAGCAGCTCGGCTTCTGCAGTCCAGGCGACGCCGGCGCGCTGCTCGCCAGCGGCACGACCCAGCTCGACGGGGCCCGTCCGGTCAATCCCAGCGGCGGGCTGTCGTCGCGCGGCCACGCGGTCGGGGCGACCGGGCTGGCGCAGATCGCCGAGCTGACCTGGCAGTTGCGCGGCGAGGCCACCGGACGGCAGACACGGCAGCCGCGCATCGGCCTCGCCCACAACAACGGCGGCTGGCTGGAGGGCGAATCAGCCGTCTCGTGCGTACATCTGCTGGAGAGGACCGACCCATGGGACTGAACGCCGCCTTGAAGGTTCCGGCCACCGGCGAACGGCCGCGCGACAACGGGCACGCGCTCGTCGGCAGCCGTTGCGGGCAATGCGGCGCGGCCTCGTTCCCGGCGCGCGCGGTCTGCCACCGATGCGGGACGGCCGCGCCGGCGGAGCACGCGTTCGCGGCGACCGGCGTGCTGCTCACCTACACGACCGTGCACGTCCCCCGGCCAGGGCTGCCCGCGCCGTACACGCTCGGCCAGATCGCCCTCGACGACGGCGGGCCGATGGTGTTCGGCCAGGTCCGGACCGGCGGGTCCGCACCCGAAGCCGGGATGGCCGTGCGCGTGCGGATCGGCGAGACCCCGCGCTACTGGTTCGAGCCCGAGCGTTTCGCTGGTTGATACGGTGACCTCACTCGACAAAACGCAGAGGTGGCCAGTGACTGAAACCCCCGACGGCTCCACGGTCCGCGCGGTGAGCCGGGCGATCGACATCCTGTTCGCGCTCGGGCACAGCCCGCTGACGCTCGGCGACGTGGCCGAGGTCGTCTCGCTGTCGAAGCCGACGACCTACCGGCTGCTGAGCACGTTGCGCGCCAAGGGAATGGTCGTGCAGGACCAGGCCAGCGGGCATTACGGACTCGGCCCCGGCTGCTTCCACCTGATGTCGTCGATTTCCAACGGCAATGCGGGTTTCATCTTCGAGGCGACCGACGCGCTGGAGCAACTGCGCGACGTCACCGAGGAAACTGTCGCGGTGCACGTGCGTGCCGGCCGGTCCCGCATTTGCGTGAAGGAACTGCCCAGCCCGCACCTCATCCGTTACATCGCGGGCGTCGGCGTTTCCGAGGGCATCCACACCGGTTCGGCGGGCAAGACGCTGCTCGCGTTCATGCCCGAGGCCGAGCGCGAGCGCCTGCTCAAGGACCTTCCGCTCAACCCCACGACGCCGAATACGATCACCGACCTCGAAACCCTGCGCGCCCAGCTGACGCGGATCGCGGCCGAGGGCATCGCGCACAGCCACGGCGAACGGGCGGTGGGCGCGGTCGGCGTCACCGCGCCGATCACGGACGCGAACGGTTTCGCACTCGCGGCGTTGAGCGTCATCGGACCGGAAGGCCGGCTCGGCAAAGAAAAAATCGCCGCGATCGAACGTCACGTCAGGGAAGTCGCGGCGCGGATTTCGGCGACGGTGTCCGGAGCATCCGAAGTGGACTGAACGAGACGGAGGCCCAGTGCCCCACCACGACGACATCACCACGGCGAACGACGGCCGGGTCCCGGTTCGCATCCGGTACGAGCCGACCGCTGCCGAGCCCGCGCTGAAAGCGTGGAGCGACAACAGGATTGCCGAACCCGGACCGTTCCGGCCGCGCTTCATGGTCTACTCCGGACTCGGCTCGCCCGCGATGACCGCGGAACGACTCGCCGTGCTGCAGGAGGTCGGCGCGGAATCGTTCCTGCTGGCCGCGGACCTTCCGTCGCAGCTCGGTTTCGATCCCGACCACGAGCTTTCGCACGCTCAAGTCGGCCGGGCCGGAGTGTCGTGCGCGACGCTCGACGATTTCGGCACGATCTGCTCCCGGCTCGACCTCGCGACCGCCGACAGCCTTGGCATGCTGCAGAACTCGCTCGGGCACGTCGCGCTCGGGATGGTCCACAGTGTACTGTCCGATCGCGACGCCCGGCACGTGAAGCTAGTGATGCAAAACGATCCGCTCAAGGAATTCACCGCGCGCGGCACCGAAATCCACTCCCCCGCGCAAGCACTGCGGATCGCCGCCGACTGCGTCGCGTTCGCGATCGACGAAGGAATGCCTGGTGCGGCGCTGACCGTCTGCTCCAACCATTACGACGTCGCGGGCGCGGGACCGTTGTTAGCGGTCGCTTTCGCTTTCGGCAACGCCATCGCGTACCTGGACGAACTGGTCGGCCGCGGCTACGAACCCGCGGCCGTCGCCGAGAAGTTGATGTTCTTCCTCAACGAACGCAGCGATTTGTTCGTGGAAGCCTCGGTTTTCCGCACCGCACGCATCCTGTGGAGCGAGATTCTGCGCGACCGCTACGGAATTCCGGTCGCCGAGCAGCCGGTCGCGAAACTCATGGGTTACGCGCATGGGCTGGAATCCGCCGACGAACCGCTGGTCAACATCCCGCGCGTGACGCTCAGCGTCCTCGGTTCCATGCTCGGCGGCGTCGATTACCTCTGCGCCACCGGTTACGACGAGGCGTTGCGCATCCCGTCCGCCGACGCCGCCGCGCTCGCCGTGCGCACGATGCAGGTCGTCGCGTACGAACACGGCACGCTGACGACGATCGACCCGCTCGCGGGCAGCGCCAAACTGCGCGACGTGGACGAGCAGGTGCTGCGCAAAGTCCGGCTCGAACTCGACCGGCTCGCCGAAGCCGGCGGTCCGCTCGAAGCCATCGAGAACGGCTATATCGCCGGCCGGATCGACGAAAACCGAGGTGCCCGCCAGGAACAACTGAGAACCGGCGAGCGGCTGATGGTCGGCCACGGCGTGTTCGACGCCAAGGCCCGCGCGGAGTGGTTCGCGGGCAGGAGTTCGGGCGAGCTCGATTTCGCCAAGGTCGAGCGGGAGGCCGTCGAACGGATCACCGAGCACAAGCGGCGCCGCGACACCGCGCTGGCCGACCGGGCGCTCAAGGCCGTCGAGACCGCGGCCGCGGGCACCGAGAACCTGGTCCGGCCCAGCATCGAGGCGCTGCGGGCGGGCGCCACCTCCGCCGAGATCGTCGGCGCCACCCGGGAAGGGTTCGAGAGATGAAGCGCGTAGTGCTGGCGAAACTCGGGCTCGACGGCCACGACGTCGGCGTCCGGCTGATCGGCAAGCACCTCGCCGACGCCGGGTTCGAGGTCGTCTACCTGGGCAAACGCGTGGCGACGGCGACGATCGTGCAGGTCGCGGTCCAGGAGGACGCCGACGCGGTCGGGCTCAGCTGCCTCAGCGGCGGGCTCGGCCACTTCGCGTCGCTGACCGTCGAGGGGCTGCGCCGCGAGGGCTCCGACGTCCCGGTCCTCGCCGGCGGCATCGACGAGCCCGCCGAAATCGACCGCATGCTGGCGGCGGGCGTCCACCGGCATTTCGGGCCCGGGGCGTCGATGGAGGAGATCGTCGAGGCCTTTCGAGAGGCGACCTGACGCCTTCCGCCGCCCACCTCCCGCTCGGCCGAGCCGGAGGTCCCGATCCTGCCCCGCGGAAGCCCGGCACGAGCCCCCTTGACCTGCGTGACCAGGGCGAGTAGACAATCCATATCACGTAGTGATTCACACGTTTCACTGGATGAAACGTTTCGTCCCACGGCCGTCGAAAAGTGGCGGAAGGAGCGGGCAATGGCGCCGGCGCAGGAACCCCCACAGGCACGACCCGAAACGAGACTGGCCAAGGTCGCGGTGACCGCACTCTCGGCTTCGAGCATCGAGAACTACGACTTCTTCATCTACGGCACCGCGGCGGCGCTGGTCTTCCCGCAGCTCTTCTTCCCCGAGCAGACCGCGTTGACCAGTGCGTTGCTCAGCTTCGCGACCTTCGCGGTCGGTTTCCTCGCCCGGCCGCTCGGCGGCGTGCTCTTCGGCCACATCGGCGACGTGCGCGGGCGCAAAACGGCGTTGATCGGCGCGCTCGCCGGAATGGGCCTCGCCTCGACCCTCATCGGCCTGATGCCGACGTATTCGGTGCTCGGGGTCGCCGCGCCGATCCTGTTGGTATTGCTGCGTTTCCTGCAGGGCATCGCAGTCGGCGGACAGCTCGGCGGCGTTGTCCTCCTCGCGATGGAAAGCGCGCCGCCCCGCAAGCGCGGCTTCTTCTCCAGCTTCGCGCAGGCGGGCGGTCCGGGCGGCATCATCCTCGGCAACCTCGCGTTCATCGCGGCCATTCGATTCACGTCGCCCGCGGCGTTCGAGGCGTGGGGCTGGCGCGTTCCGTTCCTCGCGAGCGCGGTGCTGGTGTGGCTGGCCATTCACTTGCAGCTGCGCTTGGAGGACACCGACGCGTTCCGGCGGCTCAAGCAGGTCAAGAAGCCGGAACGCTCCCCCGTGCTGCGCGCGTTTCGGGTGCACTACAAGCAAATCGCGTTGGTCGCGGCTGCCTACATCGGCATCAACGTGACCTACTACCTGTTCATGACGTTCGCGGTCTCGTACAGCACGAACCCCGCGATTTTGGGGCTGTCGAAGGACACCGTCTTGCTCGCGGTACTCGTCGCGGCTGGCGTGCAACTGGTATTGCTCCCGGCGTCCGGTGCCATCTCAGACCGCATCGGCCGGCGCACCATGCTGCTGGCAGGTTCCGGGTTGCTGTGCGCCTTCTCGTTCGCTTTCTGGCCGCTGCTGAACACGAAGTCGACCTTCCTGATCCTGGTCGCGTTCATCGTCGGCCTCGGCCTGCTGCACACCACGATGTACGGACCGCAGGGCGCTTTCTTCGCCGAAGCGTTCACGACCGGGCTCCGGTACTCCGGCGTCTCGCTGGGCGTGCAGCTCGGCGCGGTCATCGGCGGCGCGTTCGCCCCGCTGATCGCCACGTCGCTGTACGCGGCGACCGGGTCCTCGATGTCGGTGGCCATCTACATGGCGGCCGTCTGCGCGATCACCTTCGGCGCGGTCCTGCTGATGCCAGAGACCCATCTGAAAGATATCAACGAGCCGGTGGTGGCATCCGAACCGGCCGCCGCCAGCGATCCGTCCCGCTAGGCAAAGGAGAACCAGCATGGCGATGCCCCTTCGGCATCTCGGCAAGCTCGACGTCGGCGCGCAAGGACTCGGCTGCATGGGAATGAGCGATTTCTACGGCAGCGGCGACGAAACCGAATCCATCGCGACCGTGCACCGCGCGCTCGACCTCGGCGTCACGCTCCTCGACACCTCCGACATGTACGGCTACGGCGCCAACGAGGAACTGGTCGGGCGGGCGATCGCCGGACGCCGCGACGAGGTCGTCCTGGCCACGAAATTCGGCGTCGTCCGCACGGAGGACGACTCGAGGGCCCGCTCGGTGCGCGGTGACGCGGAGTACGTCCGGCAGGCCTGTACCGCGTCCTTGCGCCGGCTCGGGGTCGACCACATCGACCTCTATCAGCAGCACCGGGTCGATCCCGCGGTCGAGATCGAGGAGACGGTCGGAGCGCTGGCAGAACTGGTCGCGGCCGGGAAGGTGCGCTACCTCGGGCTGTCGGAGGCGTCGGCGGAGACGATCCGCCGGGCGCACGCCGTGCACCCGATCACCTCAGTGCAGACCGAATGGTCGCTGTGGTCGCGCACGATCGAGGACGAGGTCGTGCCGGTGTGCCGCGAACTGGGCATCGGGATCGTGCCGTACTCGCCGCTGGGCCGCGGCATCCTCACCGGGCGCTACCGTTCGACCGACGACTTCGAGAAGGACGACTTCCGGCGGACGGCCCAGCCGCGTTTCGCCGCCGGGAACCTCGAACGCAACCTGGAATTCGTGCGGGCGCTGGAAAAGCTCGCCGAGGAGCGGGGCGTCACGGCGGGTCAGCTCGCGCTGGCGTGGGTGCACAGCCACGGCGACGACGTCGTGCCGATTCCGGGGACGAAGAAGCGGAGCAGACTGGAGGAAAACGTCGCGGCTGTTGATATCTCACTGTCCACCGCTGACGTGGCAGCGATCGAACAGGCCGTGCCCGCCGATCAGATCGCCGGCGAGCGCTACTCGCCCGACCGCATGTCGTTGCTCGAAGCGCCTTGATGGGTGGGTGAAATGCGTTTCGCAGAGCGGGTGGTGATCGTGACCGGCGGCGGTGGCTCGGGACTGGGCCGGACGTTGGTCCGCCGCTTCGCCGCCGAGGGCGCCGCCGTGGTGGTAGCCGACCGCGACGAGGCGGCTGCCGACCAGGCCGCCGCCGACGTGGAAGACCAGGGCGGCCGAGCGCTGGCCGTGCGGACCGACGTCCGCAGCGACGACGACGTCCGGGCGCTGGCCGAAGCCGCCCGATTCGCCTACGGCCGCATCGACGTCTTGGTCAACAACGCCTTCACGTCCAATCCAGCGTCCATTCTGGACACTCGGATCGAGGACTGGAACCGTGACCTCGACGTCGTGCTGACCGGTGCCTTCCGCTGCTCCCAGCAGGTGCTCCCGACGATGATCGAACAACGGCGCGGAGTGATCATCAATGTGTCGTCGGTGAACGCGCACACGCACGTGGGCGCGGCGGGATACAGCGCCGCGAAGGCCGGGGTGGAGGCGCTGACCCGCAACCTGGCCGTCGAGTTCGCGCCCTTCGGGATCCGGGCCAACGCGCTGGTGCCGGGCACCTTCCGCACCGACGTCTGGAAGGAACGCGAGAAGATCGACCCGGACCTCCTCGACCGCCTCGCCACCTGGTACCCGCTCGGCCAGGTCGGCATGCCCGACGACATCGCGTCCGCGGCGCTCTTCCTGGCTTCGGACGAGGCGTCGTTCATCACCGGCAGCTTGCTTCCCGTCGACGGGGGCTTGCTGGCGGGCAATCCGCAGTTCGCGCGCGACGTGCATCCGGAGAACCATCGATGAAGGACGAGGTACGCGTTTCGTTGGTGCAGTTCAGTTCCGCGGTGCTGGACTGTCCAGGCAACGCCAAACGGATGGCAGAGTTCGTCGAGCGCGAGGCGCAGGAGCACGGTGCCGAACTAATCGTCTTCCCCGAGTTGAGCAACACCGGCTACATCCGCTCCGCGCGCGACGACGCTTACGCAGAGAGCCTCTACGCGGCGTCGGAACTCGTACCGGGTCCGACCACAGAGGTGCTGGGTGAAGCGGCCCGTCGTGGTGGGGCACACGTCGTCGTTGGTATGTCACAACGGCACCCTCGGATACCAGAGGTGCTGTACAACAGCGCCGTGGTGATCGGCCCGGACGGCGAGGTGGCCGGGGTGCAGCACAAGGTGCACCCGTGCCGGGACGAGAAGGAATACTACGTCCCCGGCGATGAGATCTCAGTGTTCTCTACTGCACTGGGCACGCTGGCGCTCAACGTGTGTTACGACGTCCGGTTCCCCGAGATGGCCCGCGTCCAGACGCTCGCGGGGGCCGAGATCGTCGTCTCGTTGTGGGCGTCGGCGGTGCAGCCGGGGAAGGTTCCGTCGGACAGCATCGTGTCGCGGTGCGCGACGAGGGCAATGGAGAACGCTGTCTTCTTCCTGGGCTGCAACCGCACCGGCACCGACGGCGAACAGCACTTCTACGGCCGGAGCGCCATCGCGGGCCCGAGCGGCGACGTCCTGGCACGCTCGGACGACGACCGGGAGGACGCGGTCCGAGCGGTGCTGCGGAACTCAGATCTCAAAGCACAGCGCAGATATCTCACGATCTTCCGCGACCGCAGGCCGGAACTCTACGGCCGCGTTGCCGAACCGCTCTCCCGCCCGGAGCACCCATGACCCCGGATCTCTGCCAATGGACGGCCGAGCAACTGGGTGCCGCCTATGCGTCCGGCGAGCTTTCGCCGGTAGAAGCGACGAAGGCGGCGCTGGCGGCCATCGACGTCCACGACAACCTCCGCGCCTTCGCGCACGTCGACTACGAAGGTGCGCTCAATCAGGCTGCGGTGAGTGAACAACGCTGGGCCGACGGACGCGCGCTGGGGCCATTCGACGGAGTTCCCGCGTCGATCAAGGATCTCTTCCTAACCCGAGATATCCCAACGCTGCGCGGTTCGCGTCGCACCGACCCGACCCAGCCATGGCAGACCGACAGCCCTGCCGCGGCAGCACTCCGCGCGAACGGTCTCGTCCTGCTCGGCAAGACCACGACTTCCGAACTCGGCTGGAAAGGCGTTACCGACAACCTCATCGACGGCATCACGCGGAATCCGTGGGATCCGACCCTGACCGCGGGCGGGTCGAGCGGCGGGAGCGGCGTGGCAGTCCGGACCGGGATGGGCGCGGTGTCCGTCGCCACCGACGCCGCCGGTTCAGTGCGCATCCCGGCCGCCTTCTGCGGAGTCGTGGGCTTCAAGCCGACACACGGACGCATCCCGATGTACCCGCCCAGCGTCCTGGGCACGCTGGCGCACGCCGGTCCGATGGCCCGCTCGGTGGCCGACGTCGCCGCGCTGACCGACCTCCTCGCGGCCCGGGACCATCGCGATCCGTCCTGGACACCGACCATCGGCGAGCCAATCGACCCCGTCCGGATCGCGTACTCGCCAGCGCTGGGCCGCGTCGACGTACACCCGGAGGTCGCCGCCCTCGTCGCGGAAACCGTCGCCGCGTTGGCCGGAACCGGCCTGCACGTCGAGGAGGCCGACCCCGATTTCCCTGACCCGGCAAGCGCATTCGACGTGCTGTGGTCTGTCGGCGTCGCGCACATCGTCCGCCGCTACGGCGGCACCGCACCGCTCGACCCGGGCCTGCAGAGGTTGATCGACAGGGGCGCTCAGCATCCGACGGCCGACTATCTCGACGCACAAAGCGAACTCGCCACGCTCGGCGTCGCCATGGGCGAATTCCACACGAGGTTCGACCTCCTGCTCACGCCGACCGTGCCGATCGAGCCCTTCGCCGCGGGCCACGACGTGCCGCCGGACAGCGGGCTGACCGACTGGCCACAGTGGACACCTTTCACCTATCCGTTCAACATGTCGCGGCAACCCGCGCTGAGCGTCCCGATTGGACTGACGTCCCGCGGTTTGCCGGTCGGCATTCAGATCGTGGGGCCTCGGCACTCGGATGCCACGGTGCTCGCGGTCGGCGCACTGATCGAGAAACTACGACCCGCGCTCGGTTATCCGCAGGAGAACTCATGAAGTTCGGCGTCAACACGTTCGTCACGGACGAGAGCATCCGCCCGGACACGCTGGGCCGTGCGCTGGAAGAACGCGGTTTCGAGACGCTGCTCGTCACGGAGCACTCGCACATCCCGGTCAAGCGGGAGACGCCCTGGTCCGGCGGCGGCGAGCTGCCGCGCGAGTATTACCGAACTTACGACCCGTTCGTCGCCCTCGCGCTCGCTTCCGCGGCGACGACGACCCTCACGCTCGGCACCGCCGTCGCCCTGCTGGCCCAGCGCGATGTCTTCCAGACCGCCAAAGAAGTCGCGACGCTCGACGTCCTGTCCGGCGGCCGGGTCCTCTTCGGAGTCGGGGCCGGGTGGAACCGCGAAGAAATGCGCAACCACGGCGTCGATCCGCACCGCCGCGGCCCGCTGCTGAACGAGAAAATCGCCGCGCTGAAGGCGATCTGGACCTCCGAGGAGGCCGAATTCCACGGCGAGCACCTAGACTTCGCCCCGGTCTATTCCTGGCCGAAACCAGCACAACACCCGCACCCGCCCATCGCGATCGGCGGCGAAAGCAAAGCCGCCCTCGACCGCCTCGCCCGCTACGGGGACGAATGGCTGCCCCGCGCGAAAACCCCGCCCGCCGAACTGCGCCGCGTAGCATCGTGGCTGGCCGACACGGGGCGGGCCGACGTCCGCATCACCCTCTGCGGAGCCGCCCTCGACTCCGACCTCGCCGCCTACGCGGAGTCCGAAGTGGACCGGGTGACGTTCACGCTGCCGCCCCAGCCGGAACGGGAAACGTTGCAATACCTCGACAAACTCGCGGATCACATCGAGCGGCAAACCCGCTGAACCCTGGGGGCGGTGCGCGGGCCGCCTGACTGGCCGACCAGGGGGGCCCAGAACAAACCCGGACGGAACGAGAAGCCCCGCGGTACCCGAAAAACTAACGGACGACATCAAACAGCAAACACACCGAACACGAGCGACCAACTGCCTCGCACGGCAGCGCAAGGATTCGGCTTCGTGGGCACACGGTCGTTCGCGCGGCCACAGCGGCAACGGTGTGCTCGAAGAGGTCAAGTCAGTGATCAACGTCGCGCGCCACCCAGGGAAGCCAGGGTCGAGGCACCGACACCCGCAGCACACGCCGCGGACCGCCCTCGACTCTGACTTCGCTGGCAACGCGGAGTCCAGAGTGGATCGGCGACGTTCACTCTGCTGTCCAGCTTGACTGACTGGCCAAAACCGAACCGATCTTGGTAGTCCAGGTTGTGGATCCACCCACGACTCCGGCCTCACCGCGCACATCGAGCCCTAAGCAGACAGACCGCAGACATGCCGAATGCGGCCACCACCACCCCCGGCAGTGACCGCATTCGCCTGCCACCCTTAAATACCCATGCTCGCCCCAAGGCTGTCCAGCGCCTTGTTGACCATGCCCTGCGCGGTAGCGTTCAGGTTCGCATTGGTCCCGTTCACGACCCAGTCCGAACCGGAGAAAATCACCACGGTCACGCCATTGTCGACGCCGCCCTCAGTGCCGCTGCTGTTGATCCCCAGCAGGGAAGCCGCCTTGACCGAGGCTTCGCCCAGTTCCCGGGAGTCGTTGTCCGAAGTGTCCTGGTCGTTGGCGGTCTGCGTGTCGCCGAAGATCGCGCCGATCACCTTGCTCTTGTAGAACATCAGCGCGAACTGCCTGCCCTTGATGCCGTGTTCCTTGTAGAAGAAGTGCGGGCAGGGGCTCTTCTTGTCGTAGCAGTCGTCGCCGAGGACGTAGAACGGGACGTGGTGCGCGCCGAGCGATTTCCCGTTGCTGTCCTTGAAAGTCGTCGTTCCCTGGTGGTCGGGATCGGGGTCGGGGTCGCTGCCGTCGGTGTCGACGGCCAGGCCGGAACCGTAGGCGTAGACGCCTTTCGCCACCTGGTAGACGTTGACGTTCTTGGCCCGCGTCATCGTGTTGATGTGCGGTTTGGAATTGACCTTGTTCGCGTCCGTGCTGTTCTTCTTGACGCCGGCCAGCACTTCGGCGGCCGTATAGGACTTGGCGGCCGCTTCCGGGGTGGCCGCGTGAGCGGAGTTGACCGCGAGCGGCACGGCGAGCGCCAGAGCGGCGCCGACCACAGCGAAACGCCTACGGGAGGATGACATGACCGGGCGACCTCCAGCCTTCATTAGGAAAATTTCCTAACATAGTGAACCACCGGTGACCGGACGTTGTCACGAGGCGACCTGGAGAAAATTCGAGGCGGATGCCTGGTGCTGGGAATCCGGGCGGGAACACGTGCCGCTGAGCGGAAACGGCGCCCGCGGAGCAGCCGGCTACCTCAGTTCGAAGCTGTAGAACTGCCGCCCTTCCACCAGCAGGTAGACCTGGACGACCGGGCTGGCCTGGCGCGGCAGTGCGTCGCGCATCGCGAAGAAGATCTTCTTCATCGCCTGGAACATCGCGGTGCGATCTTTCACCAAGCGGTAACTGGCCGGGAGATCCATGCGCACGCTGGTCCGGTTGTTCTTCTGCGCGTCTTCGAGAAGCGCCGCGGCGGTCGTGGCGAATTCGTTCGACAGGGGATAGTCGCCCTCCCGCTCGGTGCCGCGTGCCTCGAGCGGCGTCAGCAACAGCCGGTCGAATTGCCCGGCCGCGGCCAAGACGGCCGGGCTCGGCGGCGCCGGGGCGGGACGCGGTTTGGACGGATCTTTCCGCGGGGAGAAGTCGAACGGAACCGACGGGCCCTTGATGATCGTCTCGCCGGGCGCGGACGGTACCGGCGGCGCGATCGACGGCGGCACGACCGGCGCGTACGGGCTGCCCGCGCCTTCCTGCTGGCGTTCCATCGAGGCGCCCGGCTGTTGTTTGATCAATCCTTCCACAAGGCTGTGAATAGAGTTCCGTTCCTCAGGGGTGATGCGCGCGTTCGCTATCGCCGTGTCGACCAGTTGAAGCAAGCCTGAGGCGACCGCCGATTTGGCACCGTCCACGATGAGCTTCTTGACGCTGTCGGGCACCTTCATCCGGCGGAGGATCGGCGCGAGGGTCGTGTCGACGAGCACGGCACCGGCCGCTTCCCCCACGTTCTTCGGCCGATTGTCCGGAGCCGCTTTGGCCGGGCCTCCGCGCAATCGCCCCAGCCGCTCCGCTGGGATGGCAGCGGGCAGCTGCCTGGCGACTGCGTGCGCGAAGCTGGCCGGGGTGCCAGGCACCGTGCCGGACAGCCAGGCCTGCACGGACGCCGACCGCACCGGGTCTCCGATGAGCAGCGACAGGACCGCGACCTTCACCTGCTCGGTATTGTGCAGCGTCTGCCCGCCCTGGTCCTGCTGCACTTCCTGCAGGTAGGCGGTGAGCACCTTCTCGACTTCGTCGCGGCTCACGACCGTCTTCTCGCTGGTGCGATCGACCTGCCGCTGGACCGCGGCCACTGGACCGCCGGGGATCGCCGACCCCGCGTCGGCCGCCCGCTCGGCCGCGTCGCCGGGGGAACTGACTCCCGGCACGAGCCTGCTGGCGTGCCGCTGGTGCACGACGTGCGCCGCCTCGTGCGTCAGCAGGTGCTCGTCGGGATCACCCGCCACCACAATGTCTTCCCCGGCGGTGTACGCGACCGCGCCCAGGTCACGTGCGGAGCGAGCCGCTTCGGGACCGGTGTGCACCCGGACGCCGCCGAGGTCCTCGCCCCACCGTTCTTCCAGCTGGTGCCGCACCTCGGCCGGGAGCGGAGTTCCCGAAGACCGCACTGGGATATGACTGAAGTCCGTTGAGATGGCAGTTGGCCTCGCCTGGTCCTTCTCCGGCCCGGCCTGAGGCGCCAGATCAGCCGGTTGCCTCGTCGGACGGTGGCCATGAGCCCGCATCCCGCGCCTCGCTTCCGATCGCCTGGCCGCAGCTTCCGCCCAGGATCGGACTGGTCCGTCACCGCGGCATCACCCGCTCCGCCCAGGATCGGACTGGTCCGTCACCGCGGCATCACCCGCGACGAAACCCCGGGCGCGGCTCGCCAGGCGGCCGCCGGGATCACCCGGCGGCCACCCGCCCCGCCCGACCGGATCTCACGACGCGCAGTAAGCCTTGAACGCGGCGTTGCCGAGCGTGGTCTGCCCCCGGGTCGCGACGCCCGCCAGATGGTTCTCGTTGGCCGCCACCAGCACCTGCTTGCTGCCGTCGTCGCTGGTCAGCCACAGGTTGAAATATCCCAGCACCCCGCCGCTGTGATTCCAGGCCAGTCCGCAGGGCGTCGGGGACAGGCCGATTCCCAGCCCGTACCGGGTGCCCGCGTTGTCGGCCGGCACCGTCGTCTTCAGCTCGGCCTGCTGCCGCGGCGGCAGGAGTTTTCCGCTCAGCAGTGCGCGTTCGAAGGTGGCCAGATCGTCCTCTGTGGACACAATGGCGCCCGCGGTTCCGAACGCCTGCACGTTGGAGACGGTGACGTCGTTGTAGAACACGCCGAGCCAGATGTAGTAGCCGGTCAGGTAGTTGCCGGTCAGCGAAGGGTCGGAGGTCGGGAAGGACGTGTTGGTCAAGGAGAGCGGCTCGAAGACGCGCCGCTGGATCTCCGCGGCCGGTTCGTTCCCGGTCACCGCCTTGATCACCATGCCGGCGAGGATGTAGTTGGTGTTCGAGTAGTGGAACGCCGCGCCCGGCGCGCCCAGCGACGGATGCGACGTCGCGATGTCCACCAGCGTCTGCGGCGGCCACGCCTGCCGCGGGTTGGTGTTCGCGACGTAGGAGTTGATGAACCGGGCGTCGGCCGCGTAGTCCGGCAGCCCGGAGGTCTGGTTCAGCACCTGCCGGACGGTGATCTTCGTGCCGTCGTTCCCGTTGGCGTTCACCGAGCCGGGCAGCCAGCGGGCGAGCGGGTCGTCGAGGGAGAGCTTGCCCTCGGCCTCCAGCTGCAGCAGGACGGCGGCGGTGAACGCCTTGGTGTCGCTGCCGATCCGGAACCGCGCTTTCGGGTCCGCCGGGGTCTTGGCGGTGAGATTTCCGTACCCGGCGTGGATGTACTGCGCGGCTTCCCCGTTCCGGACCAGTCCGATCACCCCGGGGTAGCCGACGCTGACCCCGGCCTGGGCGGCCGCTTGGAGGATCTCGGCCGGAGTCTCCGCCGAAGCCGGGGCGGCCAGGCCGGTCAAGGCCGCCGCCACGGCCGCCGCGACGGCTCCGAAAGCTTTGCGTCTCATCGCACTCCTCAGTTCGACGGTCGCCGAAGCCGCCGTTTCCCGAACGGGCACAGCGGTTTCCGGCGAGAGGAGTGCACACCGTATCCGCTCCCGATCAAACCTCGATGAACCCGCGGATCACAGCTTCGCCGCGTCCACGATCGCCTGCGCGAACGGCCGCGGCGCCTCCTGCGGAACGTTGTGCCCGATCCCGTCGAGGATCCGGTGCTCGTATTTTCCGGTGAACTTGGCGCGGTAGCCCTTGCCGTCCTTGGCCGCGCCGTCGAAATCGCTGGCCAACGTGATCGCCGGGACTCCGATGGTCGCCCCCGCAGCGAGTTTCTGTTCGTACGCCTCGTACTGCGGTTCTCCGGGGGCGAGGCTGAGCCGCCAGCGGTAGTTGTGGATGACGATCGCGACGTGGTCCGGATTGTCGAACGCGGCGGCGGTGCGGTCGTACGTCGCGTCGTCGAAGTGCCACGCCGGCGACGCCGTTTTCCAGATCAGTTTGTTGAAATCGTGCCGGTTCGCCGCGTAGCCGGCGCGGCCGCGCTCGGTCGCGAAGTAATACTGGTACCACCAGCCCAGTTCGGCGGCCGGCGGCAGCGGCTGGAGGTTCGCCTTGAGGTTGGCGACGATGTACCCGCTGACCGGGACGACGGCCTGGCACCGCTCGGGCCACAACGCCGCGATCACCGCGGCCGTCCGGGAACCCCAGTCGTATCCGCCGAGAATCGCTTTGTCGATTTTCAACGCGTCCATCAGCGCGACGACGTCGAGCGCGATGGCCGTCTGCTGCCCGTTGCGAACCGTGCCGGCCGACTTGAACACCGTCGGACCGAACCCGCGCAGGAACGGAACGATCACCCGGAACCCTTGTGCGGCAAGCAATGGCGCGACATCGGCGTAGCTGTACGGGTCATAGGGCCAGCCGTGCAACAGCACCACCGGTTTGCCGTTCGCCGGGCCGAATTCGGCGTACGCCATGCTCACGAGACCGGCGTCGGCGTGCTTGATCGTGCCCAGCGAAGTGTGCTCGCCCGACCCCGCCCGCAAATCGGCCCCCGCGGCAGGTCCGGACCCAGGGGCAGACCCGGCCCCAGCGGCAGGTCCGACCCCAGTGGCAGGCGAGGAGCAGGCAGCGAGAGAGGTCGCCGCCACCCCGGCCGCGAACATCTGGGTGAATCGTCTCCTGCTGATCATCTGAACTCCTGTGCGCGAGACCGTGGGACAGCCTCGACGCTAAGGAGCCCGGCCGCCGCCCGCGCCCGTCGGATGACGCAACCGGCGTACGTCAGTCGCCGAGCGCCTTCACCGCATCGGCCAGCTCAGCACGGGAACTCACGCCGAGTTTGGGGAAGATCCGGTGCAGGTGGGTCCCGACGGTCCGGTGCGAAAGATAGAGCCGCTGCCCGATCTCCCGGTTCGTCAGCCCCTCGGCGGCCAGCTGCGCGATGCTCAGCTCGTGCGGCGTCAGCTTGTCGCGCGCGTCCGGGCTCCGGTTCGGGCTCGACTCCCCCGCGCTGCGCAGCTCGCGCCGCGCCCGCTCGGCCCACGCCGTCAAGCCGAGCGCGTCGAAAGTCTCCCGCGCGGTGCGCAGGTGCGCCCGCGATTCGACGACCCGGCGCTGCCGCCGCAACCACTCTCCGAACGCCAGGTGGACCCGCCCGCGTTCGGCGGGCCATCCGCTCAAGTCCGCCCGCAACGCCGTGGTGAACAGGTCTTCGGCGGACTCCTTCGGCGCGAGCACGGCCCGCGCGTACCGCAGCCCGATGTGCAACGCCGGCGCGGAGGTCGTGGTCGCCAACGGCTCCAGTCCGGCCAGGATTTCGCGCATCGCGGCGGTCTGCCCGGCCCGGACGGCGGCTTCGGTCAGCTCCGCGACGCAGTACGCGCGCAGGGCCAGCTGGTAAGCCGGATCGGCCGGGTCGAGCAAGCGGCGCAGGTCGGCGAACGCGTCCTCGTACCGGCCTTCGCTCACCGCGACGAGCCCGCGCGCGAGCTGGACCGTGGCCAGCACCGGCCGCGCACCGGCGGCGAGTCCAGCGCGTTCGGCCTGGTCAGCGAGGGTGCTGGCCTGTTTGTGGTCGCCGCGCAAGGCCGCGATCTCGGCTTGGACCGCCAGCGCCAGCCCGCCCATGAACGGCTGGCCGGTCTCCTGCGCGAGCCGGACCGCCTCCGCGGCCGACGGTGCGGCCCCGGCCAGGTCGCCGAGCCGGACCCGGCTCCACGCTTGAACCGCCAGGGCCCGCGGCAACAATCCGAGCCTGCCTTGCGCCCGCAGGCCCGGCACCGCGGCCGTCGAGAAGCGGGCCGCCAGGTCGAACGCGCCCACCTGCAAGGACGCGCTGCCCAGGTACCGGTCGGTTTCCGGATCAGCCCCGGCCGCGCCGGCGAGGACGCGCAACTGTTCCAGCACCGCGGTGCCCCGCTCGAACGGCGCGACGTACGCGGCGACCGCGAGCAGGCGCGGATCGTCGTCCGGGATGGGCAGTTCGGCGGCGACGTCCAGCAGGGTCCGGCGGACCGGCTCGCCGGGTTCGGCCCAGAAACACCGCATCGCGGCACCCCACAGGATCCGCATCGCCGCGTCGTGCTGCCCGTCCGCGGCGACGGATCCGGCAAGCGCCGCCAGCTCCCCGATCCGGGCGGGGTCCTCGCGGACGCCGTCCTCGAAGCCGCTGAGCAACTGGCTCGCGGTGGCCTTCCGGCGCGGGGAAAGCGGTCCGTTCCGGGCGTCGCGCACCAGACGTTCGGCAGTCTCGCGGCGACCGGTTTCCACCGCCAGCTCGGCGGCCCGCAGCAACCGGTCCGCCCGCGCGTCCGGGTCTTCGCTGAGCCGCGCCGCCTGCTCCAACGCGGCGATCGCGGCGGCGGCCCCGCCTCTCCGGCGCGCCCGATCGGCGGCGGATTCGAGGGCCGCCGCCACCGTTTCGTCCGGCCCGGAGGCCGCCCGGGCCTGGTGCCAGGCGTGCCGATCGGGCTGGTCACGCACCGTCTCGGCCAACGCGAGCTGCGCGCGCCGCCGGTCGCCGAGCGGCGCGGCGGCGGGAATGGCCGAACGCATCAGCGGATGCCGGAACCTCACGCAGCCGACCGCGAACTCGACCAGCCGGGCGTCGGCAGCGGGGCTGAGCACCTCGGGAGCCACCGGGCTGCCGAGGAAAACCCCGGTCGCGGCAAGGGTTTCGGCGAGTGAACCGGCCTCGTTGAGCGCCGCGATCAGCAGCGCGGCGCGGGTGGCCTCCGGCAGGGTCGCGACCCGGGAGGCGAACGTCCGCTCGAGGCGTTCGGTCAGCGGCAGGACCGGATCGAGCACGTCGAGGTCGGCCACCGCAGCCGGAAGCTCGGTCAGCGCGAGCGGATGGCCCGCGGACTCGGCGAGCAGCCGGGTGCGGACCATCGGGTCGAGCCGCGGCGCGACCGAGTCGAGCAGTTCCGCGGCGGCGTCGTCGGGGAGGCGGTCGAGCGGCACCGGGGAGAGGCCGGCGTCGAGCAGCGGACTGGACGCGTCCCGGAGCGTCGCGATGAGCGCGACCGGTTCGGTTTCGATCCGCCGGGCGACGAAAGCCAGGACGTCGGCGCTGGCGCGGTCGAGCCAGTGAACGTCCTCGGCGAGCACCAGCACCGGCTTCGCGGAGGCGGTATCGGCGAGCAAGGTCAACGCGGCGAGGCCGACCAGGTAAGCGCTGGGTTCCGGCCCGTCCGCGAGCCCGAGCGCGGTCTCCAGCGCCGTCCGTTGCGGCGCGGGCAGCTCGGCCACGCCCGCGCGAACGGGGTGCAGCAGCTGGTGCAGCCCGGCGTAGGCGAGGTCCTGCTCGGCCTCGGTGCCGGTCGTGCGCAGCACTCGCGTCCCCGCGACCGAGGCAGCCTCGGCCGCCGCGGCGACGAGCGCGGACTTCCCGATCCCGGCCTCGCCCCGGAGGAGGACGCCGACACGTCCTTCCGGGCCGTCGACCAGCTCAGTCAGCTCCTTGAGCTCGGCGTCCCGTCCGTACAGCGTCATGGTCCTCCCCTAGCCACTGCCAGCGACGATACCGGGCGACGTACGACGACGACGTCGTCCGACGGGCGCGGAGACGGTCGCGAGCGCCTTAGCTTCAGGCGACAGCGACCCTCCACAAAGGAAAGCGATGAGACGTACTCTCTTGGCGTTGCCGCTCGCGGCGCTGCTGGCGACCACGGTCACCCAGCTCGCGCCCAGCGCCGCCGCGGCCGAAACGACCGCCTGCGCCACAGTTCCGGTCGCCGCGCCCAGCGGCGCGAAAATCGAATCGGTGCGGGCCGAGCCGAAGCCCGGCTATTGCGAAATCACCGTCACGCTCACCCATCCCGGGGCCAACGACCACGTCAAGGTCGCCGTGGCCTTGCCGCAAACCGGATGGACCGGACGGCTCCAAGCGGTCGGCGGAAGCGCGTACGCCGCCGGGGACTTCGGCGCACCGCTGGCCCAGGCCGCCAAGGACGGCTACGCGGGCGTGACCACCGACGCCGGGGTCGGCGCCGGATTGGACACCTCGTGGGCGCTGACCGCGCCCGGCAAGGTCAACCGGCCCCTGCTGACGAACTTCGCCACCCGCTCGGTGCACGAGGCCGCGCTGGTCGGCAAGGACGTCGCCCAGCAGTTCTACCAGCGGCCGGTGACCTATTCGTACTGGAACGGCTGCTCGACCGGCGGCCGCCAGGGCTACTCCGAGGCGCAGAACTACCCCGGCGACTTCGACGGCATCCTGGCGAACGCGCCCGCGGTCCACTGGACGCAGTTCGCGGTCGCGACGCTCTGGCCGCAGATCGTGATGAACCAGGAGCACGACTTCCCGAGCGCCTGCGTCTTCACCGCGTTCCGGCAGGCCGCGATCAAGGCGTGCGACGCGAACGACGGCGTCCGGAACGGCATCGTCGACCGGCCGGACGAATGCAGCTACGACCCGCGGTCGCTGATCGGCACGAAGGTTCTCTGCGCCGGCGAGGAAATCCCCGTCACGGCCAAGGACGCCGACGTCATGCGCAAAATCTGGGCCGGGCCGACCGACGAACGCGGCCGGAAGCTGTGGGACGGCCTTCCGAAAGGCGCCGATTTCGCCTGGCTGGCCGGAACCGGCGACAGCCCGTACGCCACCGGGTTCCCGGTCGCGGTCAAATGGGTGCAGTCGTTCGTGGCCAAACAGGCTGATTTCGACGTTTCGAAGCTCAGCTACGCGCAGTTCGCCCAGGTGTTCCGGCAGTCGGTGCGGGAGTACGACGACGTCATCGGCACCGCCGGCCCGGACCTGTCGGCCTTCCGCCGGACCGGCGGGAAACTGCTGACCTTCGTCGGTTCGGACGACCAGCTCATCCCGCCCGGCGGCACGCTGCGCTACCGCACCGAGGTCGAACGGGCGATGGGCGGCCCCCACCGGGTGAACGACTTCTACCGGCTGTTCCTGGCCCCCGGCGTCGAACACTGCGGCGGCGGGAAGGGCGCGGCGCCGGTCAACCCGCTCGGCGCGCTCGTCGACTGGGTCGAACACGGCAAGGCGCCGGCCACCTTGCCTGCCGCGACCGCGGACGGGAAGCAGACCCGCGACCTGTGCGCGTACCCGCGGGTTTCGCGGTACCGGGGCTACGGCGACCCGGCCGTGGCGTCCAGCTACCGCTGCCGCTGACCTGTGCCGTGCGTGCCGACCCCAGCGGCACGCACGGCACTTCCCTTACGAATTCCCTTATGACGTACAGCAATGCGGTCAGCCGACCGACGCGAAGGTGATCAACAGCGGCCTAGTTTTCGTTCCATGGCTCATTTTCTTCGCACCGCGATTCTCGGCTCGGTTGTCTTGCTGGCGACGGCTTGCTCCGCTTCTGCCGCACCTCCTCCTGCCTCGCCCCCGGCGCCCGCCGCGCCTCCCGCCGCGGCCTCGGGATGGCCGCCCGCACCGGTCGTACCGCTGCCGTCCCAGCCGCCGCCCGCGCTCGTCGTCGACGCACCGCTGCCGGAACAGCTCGCGAAAGGCCTCGTCGTCCTGCGCTACCGGGCGGAAAATCTGCGCATCGTCCCGGTCTACGGCCCCGCCGCGCTCGACGTTTCCCCGCGCATCGGCCACATCCACGTCACGGTGGACGACGCGCCCTGGCACTGGGCCGACGGCAGCGGCGAACCGCTGATCATCCAGTCCCTGCCGCCCGGCCCGCACAAGGTGTGGATCGGACTGGCCGACCCGACGCACAAGGTGCTAGACAGCAAAACCGTCAGTTTCGTCGTGCCGCCGGGCGGCCAGCACCACTGAGCGGACCGGCAGAATCGAACGCATGACCGACCGCGCCGATCTCGTCGACGGCAGACTCAAGCTCCGGCATCTACGTTACGCGGTGGCCATCGCCGAACACGGCTCGCTGGTCGCCGCCGGCGAGCGGATGCACGTCACCCAGCCGGTGCTGACCCGCGGGCTGCGCGAACTCGAGTCGATCCTCGGGCTCGAACTGTTCGAGCGCGGCCCGCGGGGAACGACGCCGACCCTGTTCGGCGAGGTGTTCGTCGACCACGCCAAGGCGGTGCTCGCCGAGCTTCGCCGGGCTGGGCGGCATCTCGAAGAACTGGTCAACGGGCACGCCGGCACCGTCACGATCGGCATCTTCCTCGCCGGCGCGAGCGTGCTGTTGCCCCGCGCGGTCGCGCGGGTGAAAGCCGTCGCGCCGGACCTGACCGTCGTCATCCGGCACGGCGGCCCGGAAGCGCTGTACGAGGCGCTGCTCGCCGGCGACGTCGACCTTGTCGTCGGCACGCTCGAACCGGCGAACAACGACCGGCTGCGCCAGCACCACCTCTACTACGAGCCCGCACGCGTGGTGGCGCGCAGCCAGCATCCCGCGCACCAGCGGCCGGGAGTGACACTCGCCGACCTGGTCGGCGAGCTCTGGTCGCTGCCACCCGCGGACAACCCGCAGCGGCGGCAACTGGAGGAACACCTCCTGAGCCGCGGCCTCCCGACCCCGGCCAACCGCATCGAATGCGGTTCGTTCCTCGCCGTGCGCGCCATCGCGCTGGAGACCGACACCCTGGTCGTGATGCCGCAGCTGGTCGCCGAGACCGAACCGGGGCCGGCCGTGCTGCCGATCGACCTCGGCATCGTGGAATCGGTCGGCGTCACGCTGCCCGCGGGCAGGCAGCTCACCCCGACGATGTTGCTCGTGATGCGAAGACTGGACGAGGTGGCGGCCGAGATCCGGGCGGCGATCACCGGCTATGCCCTACCGGCATAGCGGAGCACCAATGCCGCATTGGACGGGCATGGCCACGACTTCTAGCGTGCGAATCATGGAAATGAATTCCCCGTGCCGCATTCCTCCCGGTTCCGGTTCTGGTTCGGTGGCCAGTTCCGGTTCGGCGGCCGTTTCCGATTTCGCTTCGGCGGCCGTTTCAGGTTCGGCGGCCGGTTCCAGCAGCCGGCGGAAGTTTCCGGCCGGTCGGTGATTCCGTCAGCCCCGTGCTCCCGTTTCGGCACATACCTGCTCGCCTTTTTCGCCCCCCCGCGCCCGGCAGGTGCGGATCACCGGACTGACCCAGTCAGCGACCGCCCTCGGGAACAACGGCGGCTTCATGCGCTGCTCAGCCGATCACCACCACGTGCTGCCTCGGCCGCCGTCGCGCTTCTTCTGATATCTCAAAAGACCCGGCCGGATATTTCAGCGAGCAATCGACTGCGACCTCGGCGCGCGCATGTCCGGACAGCATTCCCCAGACACCCTCGAAAAGGAGAGACATCGTGACAACCGCCCTGTACGTCCCGCAGATTCCGGACAGCCTCAACATCCGCTTCGTCGAAAACCGCATCGTGGTCAACCGGCCGGTGCAGGAGGTCTACGACTGGGCGACCACCTGGCCGAACCTGCCGAAGTGGCTCCCGATGGCGTCCGGAACCGAAGTCCGCCGCGGCACGGCGGACGTCCCCGCGGAACTCGGCGACGTACTGCTCGAAACCATCGTTCCGGACCTGAACGAAAAGCCGAAGCTGTACAGCGTCGTCGCGCGGGTCCCGGGCAAACTCTGGACGGTGGCCGGCCGCGACGTGCTCGACGACGGGACCCTGGCGCCGTCGCTGCACGCGATCGCCACCTTCACCACCTTCGACCTCGGCGACGGCACGACTTTGTTCTGCCGCCTGTTCGAGCGCCTGGTCCCGCCCACCGAACCGGCCGGCCCGCACCCGGTCGAGGATCCAGCACGCATTCAGCCCGGACTGGAACTGCTCAAGGCACACCTCGAGGGCACCGCCGCGTAAGACCCGCGGCCGGCCTCCCTTACCGCGTGACGGTGACCGTCGGCCCTTCCAACGTCTCGTACGAGTAATTGTCCCCGACGAACTGGTGCTCGATTACATACTGGCCGGCCTGCGCGTTGGCGAAAACCCCGATGGAGAAGGTGAAGGTTTTGCTGCCGTTGAGCGGGACGTCGCCCACGTCGTAGCGAATGGTGTTTCCAGCCTGATAGCACAGCGCGCAGGTGCTGACGTCCAGAAGCTGATTGATCGCCCCGTTCGCCACGCCCAAACCGAGCTTTCCGCCTTTCAGCGGATCGGCGTCCGCGTTCGACAGGGTCACCGAGAAGGTCAGGGCCGCCCCGGGCGCGACCGTGGCCGGGGTAATGCTCACCGCACTCGACGGCGCCGGATCGGCGCTCGCGGACGTGCTGATCGCCAACAAGCCAAGAGCACACAAAGCCGCGACAATGATTTTTCTCATGACAGCTGATCACCCACTCCATGCTGGCACCACACAAGAAAGGAATTGACCCGCCTCGGCCGGTTTCGCACTCGCACCGCCATTCGGAGCACGCTGCTCATTCTTTCGGCCGCACCGCATTTCGTCGCTTTCCGACCGGATTGACCGAGAACGGGGATTACGACCTCCTTCTAGGCCAGACCCCCGACAGGCCGACGTAAACCCGGAAAGGATAGCGGGAATCAAGCCCGTCGCGCGAGAACTGTTTGGCCGATCGCCGCTATCGTCGGAGACCAGTCGACGAAAGGGCTAACCTGCTCGTGGGGACGGCAGCAGCACCCGATCCGAACGGCCCCGCTGATCAGCCAGCGGGACAGTGCGGATCTCCCATCGGGACGCGAGCACCTACGTCCTGCCCGAGCTCGACCTCGACGCCCCGGTCCTCCGTTCAGTCGCGCTCGAGCACGAACTCCTCGGCGCGTCCGGCCTGCTGGCGAACGGCTTCGAGGACGAAGACAGCAGCGCGACGCTCTTCCTAGACATCACCGACGGCACCGTGATATCTCAGGCCCGCGCGCACGATCCACGGTCGCGGGGCCTAGCGAATTCCCCACCGGCGAGCAGGATTACGGAATCTTCCGCGCAATACGGACCGCGCCGGGGCGCACTGGCCCAACCACGTTTTGCTGCCCATCAATCGACACGGCGGCATTCGGTGTCCCGAATCCGAAAACATCCGCCAATCGCGCTCTCGATTCCACAGTCTGACCGAAAACGCCCCCTACTCCGCGAACCGCTGTTGCGCGATCCCTACACCACGCAACCGGCGCTGGACCGCGACGGCACGGCCGTTTTCGGGACAAAAGGACGGAGGCACTAGTCAGCAACCAGCCCAAACGACGAACCGTCCCCGCGCCACGGAGGCCATCTCAACGACAACCCGTGAGATACCAGCAACACCGTCACCGCACCACAACATAACCTCCCCCAACCCGCGCCGCAGCAAGATCGGCGTGCGTGGAGGCACTGGTCAGAAACCGTCCCTGGACGACGCGCACCCATGAGCCCTCCAGAGGGAAGACGAGCACCAGCTTCGTCCCGTCAGTTCCGCGCACCATCGCGCCCTTCCGCAAGTTTCCGAGAAACTCGATGACGTCGCGCTCGATCTCCTCCGCGAACTCCCGGTACTTGGCCTGCGAGATGTCGTACAGATCCGTGTCTATGGCGTAAGTGGTCCGCTTGCCGGTCGCCGGGTCCCAGGCTTCGAACTCCATCCCGAGCCAGCGCCGCGGATCGACGATCACCGTGGCCTGCCACGTCAACCCGCTGAGTTGCCATCTCACCGAGGCGTCGTCGGCGACCACCGTCCACGGGGTGGTTGTCGGGAGTTCGCGGAGGAATGCAAGAAGCCCTTGGCCGGTCACGCGGCCCAGTCTATGCCGCGGACCTCCGAATCAGCGGACCGTGAACGGCAAGATCGAATAGGAATGCTGGCAGTCCAGCGCCACCCAGTAATTCCCGTTCCCCGCCGGAGTCACGTCCGGCCGGACACTCGCCTGCGCGGTGCCGACATAGGTGGGCGGGTTCGTCGGGAACCCGGTGAGCACGTTCGACCACAGCTGGCGTACTGGTCCGTCGTCCTTGCTGCACTGCCAGCTCATCGTCACCGTATCGCCAGGTGCGCCCGAGGTCGGATCGAGAGTCAGCTGCGAGGTGGCTGACGCGGGCGCCGCCGTCCCGATTCCCGCCAGCCCCAGTATTCCCAGCAAGACAATTGCCCTACGAATCATGACCCCTCCCCAGGTTTCGAACTCCTCACAATAGAACCTCGCGCTTCCGGCTGTCCAGGCGTCCGTCAGGAGGCGGCATTGCCATACCACCGGGCTGGCGTTCGTGTCTCAACCGACCGCCGTGTCATGTTCAGCGGCCACCGGCAATGGACCGCTCCGGAACAGCAGTGCGGCCAGTACCGCACTGCCGAGGAAAACCGCCGCCGCGATCCAGAACACCAGGTGGTATCCGGCGAAGGTCGCCGCGGCGAGGGTCTCCGGGCCAGTCGCCGGATGAGCGGCCAGGTATCCGGCGACCGCGGACGTCGTGAGGGAGCTGAATACCGCGGTCCCGATGGAGCCGCCGATTTGCTGGGCCGTCGTCACGAGCGCGGATGCCACCCCGGCGTCGTGCGGCTGGACACCGCTGGTCGCCGCGTTCTGGACCGGGCCGAAGATGAAGCCGAATCCGACGCCGGTGACCAGCAGGGCGGGGAGGATGTTCGCCGCGTAGCTCGAATCCGCGCCCAGCCCGGTGAGCAGGACCATGCCAGCCGCGGCGAGGAGGCAGCCCAGCGGAACGATCGGCCGAGGCCCCCAGCGCGGCAGGAGCACCGCCCCGGAGAACACCGCTCCCGCCATGACCAGGCCGATCATCGGCAGGAAGGCCACACCGGTCTGCAGCGGACTGAATCCCAGCGTGTTCGCGAGATAGAACGTGAGGAAGAGGAAGACCGCGAACATCCCGGTCCCGGTGATGCCCAGGGTCAGGTACGCCGCGCCGCGGACCCGGTCGAGGAGCACCCGCAACGGCAGCAGCGGATGCGCGGTGCGGCGTTCGATGACCACGAAGGCGGCGATGAGCACGACGCCCGCGAGCACCGGACCGAGCGTCCGGATGTCGTGCCAGCCGTTTCTTTCCGCGGTACCGAGCCCGAACACGATCCCGATCAGGCCGGCCACGACGGCGGCCGTGCCCGCGACGTCGGGACGCACCCGCTGAGTCCGATCACCGTCGCGCAAAAGGATTAGCCCGCCGACGAACGCGACCGCCGCGATGATCAGGTTGACGTAGAGGCACCATCGCCACGACAGGCCCTGCGTGAGGACGCCGCCCAGCAGCAATCCCACTGCACCACCCGCACCCGAGATCGCGCCGAATATGCCGAACGCACGGCCGCGTTCCTTCGGGTCGTCGGCAAAAGTGATGGACAGCAAGGACAACGCGGCTGGTGCGAGCATCGCGGCGAACGCGCCTTGACCGATGCGTGCGGCCAGCAGCGTCGCGAAATTCCCGGCGGCACCACCGACCGCGGAGGCGAGCGCGAACCCGCCAACGCCGATGAGGAACAGCCGCTTCCGTCCAAAGTAGTCAGCGAGCCGTCCGCCGAGGAGCAGGAGACTGCCGAACGCGAGCGCGTAGCCGGTCAGCACCCATTGCCGGTAATCGGCGGGGAATCCGAGATCGTGCTGCGCGCTCGGAAGGGCGATGTTGACGATGGTGGAATCGAGGATGTCCATCAGCTGGGCAAGGCTCAGCACGACGAGCGTCAGCCAGCGATGCTTGTGGCGCACGGCGTTTCCGGGCGCGCTTCGAGGAGCCGGCTGGGCGATCCCGGTCGGCGAAAGGTCAGAATTCATGGAGTTCTTTCGATTGAGTGAGGGGCCCGTCAACTGGGCAGCAGGACAAGCTTTCCGCGCACGCGGCCCGATTCGCCGACCCGGTGCGCTTCCGCGACCTCGGTCAGCGGGAACGTCTGCCCGACCGGCAGCGTGAACTTCCCGGCTTCGACCAGTTCGCCGAGCTGAGATATCACATACAGCGCGTGCCCGCCGTCGCCGCGGCTGAACCGCACGCCGTACTGCTGGGCACCGGCGAAATCGGCGATAGTGAGGACGTGGTCCGCGCCGCCGGCGAGCTGGATCAGCTCCGGCAAGACGCCGCTCCCCGCGACGTCCAAGGCCAAGTCGACGCCATCGGGCGCGAGCGCGCGGACCCGATCTGACATACCAGGGCCGTAGGCAACGGGCTCGGCACCGAGCGAGCGCAGAAAGTCATGCGTGGCAAGGCTTCCGGTGCCGACCACGCGCGCACCCCGGGCCACGGCAAGCTGAACCGCGGCACTGCCCACACTGCCGGAAGCACCGTTGACGAGCACCGTGACACCGCTGCCGACACCTAGTTGGTCGAGCGCACGCGCCGCAGTCTCCGTCGCGGCGGGCAATGCGGCGGCTTCCGCGAAACTGAGCGACGGCGGGATGGGCGCGTAGCAGGACAGCACGGCCAATTCCGCTTGTGCGCCACTGGAAGCGGTGAAACCGAACACGCGGTCGCCGATCTCGACATCCGTCACGCCCTCGCCGAGTTCGTCCACGATGCCCGCTGCTTCGTGCCCCATGGCCTGCGGGAGTTCCTGATCCATCAGGCCCTGCCGCTTCTTCCAGTCGCTCGCGTTGATTCCCGCCGCACGCACGGAAATCCGGACCTGATCGGGCCCCGGACGCGGATCCGGGACCTCGGCGAGTTCGAGGACTTCCGGGCCGCCGAACCTGCTGAACCGGACCGATTTCATGAGGCAATCCCTTCCCGGTCCGAGACCGAGGATCGAAGCGGCAGGCACGGCAATCGCGACCAGCCCACCCGTTCGCGGGGCAGCGCGACGGAAGACCGTGAGGTCGCCCTCGCTCGTGCCGCGGACCCGGCCGGGAGCGGACGTCGCCACTGGCCGCCGAGCCGCGATGAAGGCACCTGCCGGTCCGGTGAACGCAGGCCCGCGATGTACGAACACCGTTCTATCAACGAACGGTGTTCCTGTCAAGGCGCGCGAAGTCCACCGCGGGGAGATTTCAGCTAGACACACGACCGACCGGAGGGCCCTGACCTGGGCTTACTCACCCCGGGGGCCTGCCAGCAGGGTGGAACTTGCCGGGGGCCAGACCGGCAGCCGAGTACTGGCCAGCGCTCATCCGAGGCCGAACCGCTGATATCCGTCCGGTGGTGCGCTGGCATGGCAGACGGCAGCGGCTGATCGCCTCACAACGCGTCCGGCCGCCGGGCACCGACCTACCGACGGGCCAGACCGTCGATCATCACCTCGAGCGCGAAGTCGAACCGGTCGTGCCCCTCACCGGCAGTCAGCTCGGCGGCATGGCTTGCGGTATAAGGAAATTCCTCCGCGGGCAGCGAAGCGAGACGACGCCGCATCTCCTCCCTCCCCACAATCCACACGGCATCCTTCTCCGCCACCCGCCGGCGCACGATCGACGTCTCGAGGCAGTAGGCGGCCACATAGAGCAGGAGCGAATCCACGCCCCAAGCCGCGGCCTGCGCCGGGACGCCGCCGTTCAGCAGGATCGCCAGCATGCCCTCGGTGAGCCGCGCCGTGTCGAGGTCGGTGGGCGCCACCGCGAACGCGGCGCCGGAGATCCCGGGGTAGGCCAGGTACAGGTCGCGCAACTGGACGCACACGTGGCGAATCTGCTCGCGCCAGTTCGCGGGATCCGGTTCCGGCAGGACGATTTTCGCGCTCAGCCGCGCGATGAGCAGCTCGTCGAGATCGGTTTTGTTGACCACGTGCGCGTAAAGCGAAGCGGGACCGGTGTTCAGCGCGTCGGCCACGCGGCGCATGGACAACGCCTCGTACCCCTCGGCGGCGATGATCGCCAACGCGGCGTCGACAACCTGCTCCACGGTGATCGGCACCGTGCGCCGCCGGGGTTTCGGGCTGGTTCCGGGCTTCGGCGGCTGATGCCGTGCCGCACGCCGCTGCTTGGGGTCCACCGGCCCACCTTATCCGGGACGGCAGCCGTTCGTTCGCCGAACACCGTTCGCCCGGAGGCTAGAACCGGTACCGAAGCACCCGGGTGCCCTGCCTGGACAACCAGGCGCTGCACCCCATCGCCCGGGTCGTCGCCCGCAGCGGCTGCGGGAACTCGCGGACTTCCGGAGCGCGGGTCAGCAGCTGCTCGTCGGCCAGGGTCAGCCCGGCCTGCCAGGTCTCGGGCTCGTGTGCGTCGTCGAACCCTTGCGCGGCGCTGATTCCGATGGCCTTGATCGCCGGGTGGTACTTCATCGACCAGGCGGCGAACCGGGTGTAGCCGTTGAGCGCCAGCTCCCCGGTGCGGAAGTGCTCGGTGAGCTGCCGCGTCAGCCGCTGGAACGCGGCACCGGGCAGGAAGGGCAGGACGCCCTCGGCGACGATCATGGCCGGCCGGTCGCGCGGCAGCGGATCGAGCCAGCCGAACGTGGTCAGATCAGCACCTACCCGGTGAGATATCTCAGGCAGGAACTGGGATCGCAGCGCGACGACGTCGGGAAAATCGACGTCGTACCAGTCGATGCCGTCAGGCAGGTCACAGCGCAGCACCCGGGTGTCGAGGCCACACCCGAGGTCGAGCACGACCGCGTCGGGATGCGCCGCGGCGAACGCCCGGACCGCTTCGTCGAGTTTCTTGGCCCGCAGGGCGGTTCCGCAGACGAGGCTGGGTTTGACCTTGAGCCGGGCGAAGTCGTAGTCGATCCGCTCGGCGATCCGGGCCGAATGAAGGTCGCCGAGGATCGGCCGCGGCGACCGGGCGTCCAGGGCCCTGGCGTGAAGGGTGAGCAACAGGGTTTCCCGGAGCGGGTCCAGGTCGGGACGCAGGCGTGGCACGAGAAGTCCTTACGTTTTCAGGGGGTGGCGCGCGGCGAGGTCGCGCAGCCAGGTCAGCGACCGCTGCGCGGCGCGGATGCGTTCGGTGTTCGGGCCGCCCCCGGCGAGTTTCATGCCCTCGTCGGCGATGTCGCCGAAGGCGCCGAGGCTGTCGAGCTTGCGCTGGACCACCTTGTGCCAGGCGTCGTCCTCGATGCGGTAGTACGTGGTGCGGTCGCCGGGGACGCGGACCTTGCGGACGAGCCCGATCGTGGTCAGGAAGCGCATGTTCGACGTCAGCGAGGCGCGGCTGGCCTGGATCGCGTCGGCGATCCGGCCCGCGGACTGCTCGGGCGGGTCGCAGATCATCAGCAGGCCGAGGATGCGCCCGGTGATCGGCGGGAGCGCCCATTCCTCCACACAGAACGTCGCCACCCGCTCGACCCACTGCAGCACCTCGGCCTGCTTGTCCTCATTGGACATCGCGCGTCCTCCTCGACCTGCTCTCCGGCAGCTGTCACTCTGTCATGGCAGCCCCCGCACCCGGGGAAGGCACCGGGGTGACGCCGGGCTGCGGCACCTTGCGCAGGTGCTGGTCGAACCAGTCCACGGCCAGCGCCATCGCCTCCTCCAGGCCCGGTCCGGTGTAGAGGCCGAGCACGTCGTAGGGCAGCACCTCGAGCCGTTTCGGCTCGCCTGCCTTGGCGAACGCGCTCTGCGCCTCATCGAGCAAGTGGTAGGGATCCCAGCCGCCGTTGGCGATCATCAACAGCGGGGTCGGGGCCAGCCGGTGGATGAGCTGCTCCGGCGCGAAGGTGAGCAGATGCTCGGTCGAGTCGAGGGTCTTTTCGTTGCGGTAGGAGGGAAACATCTGCGCGGCGACGTCCGGCGCGTCCCGCACGCTGTCCCCCAGTTTCAGGTGCGGGACTCTCGCGCTGGCCCCGCCCTCGTAGCGCCGCTGCCAGTCCGCGTCGAGCTGATCGCGCATCGCGCGCACCCCCGCCCAGCCGGCGAGCCGTTCCAGATACCGCCACCCGTTCCACACGCTGGGGCTCTGCACGACGACACACTTGGCGCGCCGGTCGAGCACGGCGGCCTGCACCGCGACCGAACCGCCGATGCTGACACCCCACAGCCCAATCCGTGCCATATCAACTTCCGGCCGCTGTTGTAGGTAGGAGATCGCACTGCGGAAATCCTCCGCCTGCCGTTCCGGGTAGTCCTGTCCCCGCGGCTCTCCCTCGCTGCCGCCGACCGTGCGGTAATCGATCGCCAGCACGGCGAACCCGGCGCGCACGAAGTACGGCGCGAAGACGGCCAGCGCCTCCTTGACCATCACCCCGCTGTGCCCGAGCACCAGACCCGGCACCGGGCCTTCGGCGTCCGGCAGATACAGGTCACCGGCACACCAGGTGCCGAGACTGTTGAACCTCACCTGTTCGGAGTCCATTGCCGCCCCCTTCTTGCTAGTTATTTCAGTCTGCACTGAAACTTCTAGCATCGTCAATACGCCAGACTGGCCGCCATATACAGCTCGCCGGTATATGCTGCCGAGGTGAACGACAGTGCTCTGCGCGAGCCGACCTTCCTGATCCTCACCGCGCTCGCCGCCCAGCCGCAGCACGGGTACGGCGTGCTCCGCGACGTCGAGACGATCTCCGACGGCCAGGTCAAGCTGCGAGCGGGCACGTTGTACGCCGCGCTGGACCGGCTTCACGCGGAGGGCTGGGTGGAGGTGGACCGCGAAGAGGTCGTGGACAGCAGGCTGCGCCGCTACTACCGGCTGAGCGAACCGGGAGCCGCGCGACTGGCCGCCGAAATCCAGCGACGGAACCGCCACACCACGGTCGCCGAACTACGGCTTCAGCTCCGCAATGGGGGTAAACGGGCTTAAGCCCCCGCAGCCGCCGGGTCCTGCCCCACGTGCGCATCGAGCTGTGCACGGCGAAGAGGCTCTGGGCGCATCAGCGCACCGGCGGACCGCCGACTGTTCGACGCCGCAGAACACGCGGAGCGGCCAGGAAGCGGGTTTCACCCATCGGCGCGGGCGGCCCGGTATTCAGCACGATCGCCAAATCCCCAAGGCGCGACGGGATTCACTGCGGCGTTGATCGCGGCGGAAGCTGGCGCGCTCCCGCCGCGATCCGCAGACCGCTACCCCGCCGCGATTTCCTCCACTGTGGACCCGAACCGCACCCAGCTCGTCGCCCCGATGGTGTGCAGGAACGGGAGGTCGTGGCTGACCACCACGAGGGCACCAGCGTACGACTTCAGCGCCTGTGCCAATTGCCGGACGCTGGCCAGGTCCAGATTGTTCGTCGGCTCGTCCAGCAACAGCAATTGCGGCGCTGGTTCCGCCAGAAGCAGCGTCACCAGCGTTGCCCGGAAACGCTCGCCCCCGGAAAGGCTCCCTGCTGGCTGGTCCGCCCGGCTGCCGCGCACCAGGAACCGCGCGAGGTGAGCGCGGATCTCGTTGTCCGACGCGGAGGGCGCGGCGCGGGCCACGTTCTGCGCGGCGGACAGCGTGTCGTCCAGCAGGTCGAGCCGTTGCGGCAACCAGCGCACCGGCACCGGGACTTTCACCGTCCCGGATCGCGGCTCGATCGCGCCGGTGATCGTCTGCAGCAGCGTGGTTTTGCCGGAACCATTGGGACCGACCACTGCGACCCGCTCCGGCCCGCGCAGTGCGAAATCCACCACGAGGCCGTTCCGAAGCTCCACATCGGACAGAGTGAGCACTTCTTTCCCGGACGCCACCGAGGTTTCCGGCAGTTCGATCCGGATCTCGTCGCCGGTGCGGACCGCCTCCTCCGCCTCCTTCACTCGGTCCTTGGCCGCCGCCACCTTGCCAAGATGCATCGTGCGGTGCTTGCCCGCGGCGATTTCCGCGTCCTCCTGCCGCTTGCGCATCCGCACCTTGGGCTCGCGCTTGTTTTCCCACTGCTTCCGGCCGTACCGGGCGCGCCGGTCCAGTTTCGTCCGAGCCTCGGCCAGCTCCCGTTTCTGCCGCTTGAGATCCGACTCCGCGGCCCGCAGCAGGCGCGAAGCCGCCTCCTGCTGGACGGCCACCGCCGCCTCGTAATCGTCCAGATCGCCGCCGTATAAGGTCACCTCCCCGGAGCGGAGATCGCCGATCCGGTCGACGTGCCGCAGCAACTCGCGGTCGTGAGATACCAGGACCAGCACTCCTTTCCACGTCCGGACCGCCTCGCCGACCAGCCGCCGGGCCCGCAGGTCCAGGTTGTTGGTCGGCTCGTCGAGCACGAGCACGTCCGGTTGCCGCAGGAACTGCGCGGCGAGGCCGAGCAGGATCAGTTCACCGCCGGACAGCTCCCCCGCCCGCGCGTCCGGGGCGACGTGCGCGAGGCCGAGCCGATCGAGGGTCGCGCGGGTGCGTTCCTCGACGTCCCACTGCTCGCCGATGGTCGCGAAATGGCGTTCGTCGGCCTCCCCGCGTTCGATCGCGGCGAGCGCGGACCTGATCTCCGCCACGCCCAGCACCTCGTCGACCCGGCGTTCGGCGTCGAGAATCAGGTTTTGCGGCAGATAACCGAGTTCGCCGGACACGCTGATCGAGCCCGAAGCCGGCCGCAGTTCGCCGCAGAGCAGCCGGAGCAGGGTCGATTTCCCGGAACCGTTCACTCCGATCAGCCCGGTGCGGCCCTCGCCGATCGCCAGGGAAAACCGATCGAACACGACCTCGCCGTCCGGCCAGGCAAAGCTGAGGTCCGAGCACACGATGGACGAAGACACAGGCGTACCTCCCCGTTCGCGGATGGGACAAGAACGTGGGGACACCGCGGCGGAACCGGCGAGCACGGGACGGATTCAGGATGCCGTCCTCCGAGGCCAGACGCGCGACGGGCGGAAGAACCCGAGATCGCGGTGTCTCTACACCTCAGAAGATCAATGCACCTCTCCGATGAACGGCAACAACGGAGAAGAGCGTACCCAACAGACCCGGCCGCTCCAACGAATTAACGCAGCGGGCGCGGTACCCGGACCGCGCCCGCTGACCGTCACCCGCCGTGTTTCCCCGGTGCCGCGCTGCCGGTGTACTCGGCGAGGCCGGAGATGAGGTCCGCGATGTCCGGCACGTTCTCGAACCGGGTCCGGTGCACGTCGGCGATCTTCGCGCCGATCTCCGGGTCCGGGTCGTCGGTGATGTCGGACGACATGAACTCCTCCACCAGCGGCAGCCCGACCCGGTCCAGTTCGAGGTGCGCGGGATGGTTCATGTACTCCGCGTATCCCTCGATGTCCTCGAGCACCAGTACGGCGCCCAATTCGTATTTCCCGCCGAAATCACGGCCGACGACGCGCGCCTTGATCGCCGGGATCGCGGTGAACAGTTCGGTCATTTTCGCGACGACAGCGGTCTTTTCCTCCGGCGTGACCTCAGGTTTGAGCGCGAACCGAATGCTGTGGTAGATCATCGGAATTCCTTTCAGAGGGCCGCGAACGCGGCGGCGTAGTCCCGGGCGAACTCGGTGAGATCACGGGCAGGTCGTCCGGTCAGCTCGGCGACGGAGGTGTGCACCTCCGCGGCCTCGCCCCGGGAGTAGTGGGCGTAGTCCTCGACCAGACCGTCGATCTGCCACGACGGGAGCAGCCCGGTCAGCGCGGCGGCGAACTGGTCGGCGGGCGCGTCGTGGAAGGCGATGTCCCGTCCGGTGACGGCGGAGAGCGCGTCGGCGATCTGGGCGTGGGTCACGGCGCGCGGGCCGGTCAGGGTGTAGGTGCGGCCGGAGTGACCGGTGCTGGTTAATACGGCAGCGGCGGCAGCTGAGATATCTCTGGTGTCGATGGCGCTCACGGCCGCGTCGCCGATGGGCGCGGCGAAGAATCCCTGCGCGATGGTGGCGGAGAAGTTGAGCAACGCCTGCAGGTAGAGGTTGGGCCGGAGCACGGTGTAGTCGAGCCCGAGTTTCGCGACGTGCGCCTCGACTTCGGCGTGCCAGCGCAGGAAGCGCACCGGCGAATCGGCCCGGGCCGCGTACTGGGAGAGCAGCACGAGCCGGTTGACCCCGGCGTCGCGGGCCAGGTTCGCGAACCGGATCTGCAGCTCGGCGGCGTCGGGGGCCGAAGGGCTGTTCAGGAAGACCGCGTCGACGCCCTTCAGCGCCGCGGCGATCGAGGCCGGGTCCCGCAGGTCGGCGACGACGGTCTCGACGCCGTCGACGGGACGGCCCCGCGTCATGGCGCGGACGGTGCCGCCGCGGGCTTGCAGGGCGGGAATCAGCGCGGACCCGACGGTCCCGGTAGCGCCGGTGACAAGCACTGTGTCCATTGTGGAATTTCCTTTCCTCGGGTGACCTGCCACCACCATCGCCCTGCCCTCCCACCGCTCGCGTCGGCGACTATCACCTACTTCGCCTACGCACCTGCCCTAAGGTTCGGACCATGCCCACGACGTCCTCCCTCATCGGCCGGCACGACGAGATCGACCGCCTCCTCGCGCTGGTCCGTTCGGCGGAACAGGGCGAGGGCGGCGTCCTCGTCCTGCGCGGCGAGCCGGGCATCGGCAAGAGCGCGCTGCTGGACCACGTCGAGCAGGCGGCGGAGGGGTTTCAGCGCATCCGCGCGTCCGGGTCGGAGTTCGAGGGCGAGCTGCCGTTCGCGGCGCTGCACCAGCTGTGCGTTCCAGTGCTCGCACACCTGGAGACCCTGTCGACGCCCTACCGCGACTCCCTCCTGGTCGCGTTCGGGCTGGCCGACGGCGCGCCGGACCCGTTCCGCGTCGGCCTCGCCGCTCTCGAACTGCTGGCCACCGCGGCCGCGGAACGCCCGATGCTGTGTGTGATCGACGACGCACATTGGCTGGACGCCGCCTCGGCGCGCGCGTTGACCTTCCTGGCCAGGCGCATCTCGGCCGAACCGATCGCGATGGTGTTCGCCGCCCGCGACCAGGACCCGGTCCCCGGCCTGGACGAGCTGCCCGGACTGACCGTCGGCGGGCTGAGCGACGCGGACGCGCGCGCCCTGCTGGCCGGGGAGAAGACCGGGACGCTCGACGAACGGGTGCGCGATCGCCTCCTCGCCGAGGCGCGCGGCAACCCGCTCGCCCTGATCGAACTGCCGAAAGCAGGCGGTTTCGCGCTGCCGACGCCGTCGCCGATCGCGAGCCGGATCGAGCGGAGTTTCCTCGCGAGAATGGCGGAGCTTCCCTCGGACGCGCGGGAGCTGCTGATCCTCGCCAGCGCCGATCCCACCGGCGACCCGGGCCTGCTGTGGGCGGCCGCCGAACGGCTGGACCTCGACGTGTCCGCGGCGAGCGCCGCCGCCGAGGCGTCCGGGCTGATCCAGTTCGACACGCGGGCGCGCTTCTGCCATCCGCTGGCGCGCTCGGCCGCTTACCGCGCGGCTGAGCCGAAACAGCGGCGAGCGGCGCACCGTGCGCTAGCCGATTCGACCGACCCGGACACCGCTGGCGACCGGCGCGCCTGGCACCGCGCGCAGGCCACCGCCGGGCCGGACGAGGAGGTCGCGGCGGAGCTGGAAGTGTCGGCGTCCCGCGCGCAGGCCCGGGGTGGCGTCGCGGCCGCCGCCGCGTTTCTCGAACGCGCCGCCGCGCTGTCGCTCGACCACGGCAAGCAGGTCGAACGCACGCTCGCAGCCGCCCGGGCGACGCTCGCCGCGGGCCGGACCGAAGCCGCGGCTGACCTCCTGACCAGCATCGACGCCTCGACTTTGGCGGTCCCGCAACGGGCCTCCGTCGACCTGCTGCGCGGGCAGATCGCCTTCGTCCAGGGCGCGGACGGGGCGGTTCGCGGGCCGGAGATCATCCTGGGTGCCGCGCAGCAGCTCGCCGCGAGCGACCCGGAACGGTCGCGCGAGTTCTTGGTGGCGGCGCTGGAGATGGGGCTCGTCGTCGGGAGGGCCGCGGGAGTGCTGGACCGGGTGCTCGCCGCCGCGCCCCCGGCCGGACCCGCGGATCTCCTCGCCGCGCTCGTGCGGTTGACCGCCGAAGGACCTCGCGCCGGGGTGCCGGCGATCCGGCGGGCCCTCGCCGGCGACGACTGGACCCGCACGCCCGCACTGGCTGCCGTGCTAGCGGGCGAGCTGTGGGATCTCAGCCTGCACCGGACGATCGTCGACTGGCTGACGCGGACCGGACAGTCGACCGGCTCGCCGATGACCGTCCGGCTCGGTCTGTCGCAGGCGGCGATCTACGCGGTGCTCACCGGGAACTTCGGGCAGGCGATGGCCGCGATCGCCGAGGAAGAAGCCATCGCCGACGCACTCGGCGACCCTCCCCAGCTCTACCCGCGCGTGCACCTGGCGGCGATGCGCGGACGCCGGCAGGAGGTGCTCGACCTGTTCGCCGAGGCCACGAGCCGCCGCACCGGCCAGCTGACCGCGAACGCCCACTGGGCGACGGCCGTGCTGTACAACGGCCTCGGCGACTACCCGGCTGCTCTCGCGGCCGCGACGCAAGCAGTGGCGAGCGGTGATCTCTTCCTCGCCGGCATCGCCTTGCCCGAGCAAATCGAGGCCGCCGTGCGATGCGGGGAGGACGCCGTCGCTCGGTCCGCGTTGGAAGACCTGGTCGAGCGCACGGAACCCGCCGGCACCGACTTCGCACTCGGCGTCGCGGCTGGCGCGCGGGCGATGGTCCACGACGCCGAGGACGAGTACGTCGCGGCGCTGTCGTACTTGACCGGTACTCCGCTTTCCGTGCAGACCGCGCGGGCGCACCTGCGGTACGGGGAATGGCTGCGCCGCGCTGGCCGCCGCCGGGATGCGCGCGAACATCTGCGTACCGCACATGAGCAGCTGTCGGAGATCGGAATGGAGGCGTTCACCCGGCGGGCGGCCGATGAGCTGCGCGCTACCGGAGAGGTGGCGCGCAGCCGATCAGCGCATACCTACGACCGGCTGACCATGCAAGAGATGCACATCGCGCGCGAGGTCGCCGCTGGGGCCACGTCGAAGGAGGTGGCTACGCGGCTGTTCCTCAGCCCTCGGACGGTGGATGCCCATCTGCGTAATATCTTTCGGAAGCTCGGTATCACGTCACGGAGGCAGCTCAGAGATATGCCTGATCTTCGGGACCCGAGCTAGGCGCCTCCTGCCGACGACGTTCTCCGCGGCGAAGCGGCCCGCGCCGAGAGAAGCCCGCCGATTCCCGGGATCAACGCCAGCAGCCACACCCGATGCCGGCCTTCCATCACGAGTACGGCGCCGATCACCGTCCCCATGTAAGCCAGCCCGTGAATCGGGCCCAGCACCCCCGACACCGTCGGCTGATGCACGGTCGCCACATTTCCCAGCATCAGCACCAGCGTGACCAATTCCACCGCGCCGATGATTTCCAAAATCCGTCGCGGGCTCACAATCCCACCCCCGTCGTCGAGCCGGGACGGTAGATCATCAAAACGACGACCGCCGCCCACAGCAGGTTGAAAATTCCGGTGGTCATTCCCAGCCGGACGGTCACCGGCCGGTCAGAACCGAGCGCGTCGACGACGCGTTTCTGGCCGGGCAGGATCAACCCGACCAGAATTCCCGCGGCGGCGACGGTCAGGACCAGCGAGACGATCAGCCACGCGTCCCCCAGCACCCCGATCCGCGCACCGGTCGCGAGGCCGAAGACCGGGACCAGGACCCCGATCACCGCGTAAACCCGGGTGGTCCGGTGGAGAACCTGCAGCGTCGCGGCCTTCTTCGGGTCGTCGGAAGCGAGCCGGGCGGCGCTCGGGAACATGCTCGCGGCGACGGCGACCGGCCCGATCGCGAGAATGGCCGCCAGGACGTGCACCGACAAAAGAAAAGCGTTCACGCGGAGATCCGTTCACCCGTCACGCTGGTGCGCGGAAGCCGCCCGGCGCGGGATTCGCCGGAAAGGGAGTCGCCGTGCACGGTGACGGCGTAGTCGAGATTGAGCCGCATCGGCCGGGTGATGCGTTGCCGCCAGGTGAATCGGTCGCCGGAGGCCGCGAGTTCGGTGAGCGGCGTGGTTTCCCCGAAGCCGCTCGCACTGCCCTGGAGCACGCCGTCCGTTTCTTCGAAAGTGTAGGTGGCTTCCATGGTGCCGATCGGGGTTTTCATCCGCAGCAGCCAGGTTCCGACAATGGTGTTCATTCTTTCCCTTTCAGTGCGCGGCTTTCCAGGTGGTGCCGCGCCGTTCGTACTCGAAAAGCTCCTCGACGGCGTGTGCGGTGTGCGAGCCGAAATCGCGCTCCAGCACGTAAAGCGCCACATCGAGACCGGAAGTGACCCCGCCGCCGCTGATGAGGTCTCCGTCGTCCACGACGCGGGCGCGGACGGCGTTCGCTCCGGTGGCCTCGAGCAGGTCGATGCCGAGCACATGCGTCGTCGCGGTACGGCCCTCGAGCAGACCCGCCATCGCCAGTGCGAGTGAACCCCCGCAGATGGTCACGACCGTGCTGTCCGGATTGTCGAACGCGCGCCGCAGCAACGGCATCGCGTCCCCCGACGCGAAGCGCGACAACAGGACGGGGATGGTCTCGACACCCGTGTCCGGATCGCCGTCCACCGGGCCGGCCGCGCCGGGGACGAGGACATAGCCGGACGCGTCGGGGTCGAACGCGGCGGTCGCGGTCAGGGTGAGCCCGGGGTTGCCGGAGCGCACGACGCCGGGACCGTCCGCGCTCACGAGTTCGACGGCGAGCTTGCCGCCGAGGAACCCGCTTCCGGCTGACAGCACCTCGAACGGCGCGACGACGTCGAGCGGGTCGAACCCGTCGAAGAGGACGAACTGGGCCCGAAGCATGAGTGGTTCCTTTCGATGGACGCTTTCGTCCATCGAAGCCCGTCGGCGATGATCTTCCCAGTGGCTATCTGGACAACTTCCACTCAGATCTGGCCACGCCGCCGATGCCTTATCCTGCAGGTATGTACACCACGGTGGTGCTTGCCCTGCCGGACTCGATCGCCTTCGATCTGGCCACGCCAATCGAGACCTTCGGGCGGGTCCGGCTCCCCGACGGCCGCCCGGGGTACCGGACGCTCGTCGCCGGTCCGGCGCGCGACGTCGAGGCGGGCCCGCTGCGCCTGGCGGTCGACGAAGGCCTGGACGCCCTCCACCGCGCCGACCTCATCGTGGTGCCCGGACGCAACAACCCGCTGGCCCCGACGGCGCCGGAAGTCCTGGACGCGTTGCGCGCGGCGGCCGACCGCGGCACGCGCATCGCGTCGATCTGCGTCGGGGCGTTCACGCTCGCCGAAGCGGGATTGCTCGACGGCCGGGACGCGACAACGCATTGGCTGGCCGCCGACGGATTCAAAAAGAAATACCCGGCAGTCCGGATGAATCCCGACGTGCTTTACACCGACAACGGGAAAATCCTCACCTCCGCGGGCGCGGTCGCCGGAATTGATCTGTGCCTGCACATCGTCCAGAACGATTACGGAACCGCCGTCGCGGCCGACGCCGCCCGGCTCGCGGTCGCGCCATTGCACCGGCCCGGCGGACAGGCGCAATACCTCGTCCGCAATCGCCCGCCCAGCCGCGCGACCGCACTCGGCCAGATACTGCCGTGGATCGAGGAAAACGCCTACCGCGACCTCGCTCTCGCGGACATCGCCGACGCGGCCGGGCTGAGCGTGCGCACGCTGACCAGGCGGTTCAAGGACGAAACCGGGCAAAGCCCGATGCAATGGGTGGCCGGAGTGCGCATCCGGCAGGCCCAGGAACTGCTCGAAACCACCGATCACACCGTCGACCGGATCGCCGCGCAGACCGGATTCCCGACGACGAGCAACTTCCGTTCGCAGTTCTGCCAGGTCGTCGGGGTGCCGCCGGGCGCTTACCGGAAAGCGTTCCGGCCGGGGCCGCGCGGAGCAGCCCATTAGGCCGGCTTATCGAATGCGATGCCGGTCTTCTTGCCGAAAAACCTGACCCTTCTCTAGTTTTTGCCGACAGGACGGTGAAACCGAGGGGGTGGCCAGGTGACCGAACCCCAGGCCGCCGGGACCCGGGCGGAACCGGAATCCGGCGGCGGGCCGTGGCGCCGGGGAATCCGGGCGCTGCTCGGCAATTCCCGGGTGATGGCGTCGGCGGCGGTCCTCGTCGTGATCGTGGTGCTCTGCCTGCTCGCGCCGCTGTACGCCAGCCAGGTCTCCGGAACCGATCCGTTCGTCGCCGACCCGGTCGGCACCACCGTGCTCGACGACGGAACCGTGCTGCCGTTGCTGCAACCCGCGTCCCAGGGCGTCGGCGTGCTGCCGATCGGCCCGACCGGACAGGCGCATTTCCTGCTCGGCGCGGACGGGGACGGCCGCGACGTCGCCGCGCGGATCCTCTACGGCGGCCGGAACACCCTGGTGATCGGGGCGCTCGCCGGCCTGGTCGCCTGCGCCGGAGGCCTGGTGATCGGGCTGCTCGCCGGATACGTCGGCGGCGTGGTCGACGGGGTGCTGTCCAGGATCCTGGACGTCGTATGGGCGTTTCCGGTGCTGATGCTGGCGATTTCCCTTTCCGCGATCAGTTTCGCGTCCGGGATCAGCCTCGGTTTCGTCCGGATCAGTTCCGGCAGTCTCGCCTTGCCGGTCCTGATTATCGGAGTGGTCTATGTGCCTTATGTCGCGCGGCCGGTGCGCGGGGCGGTGCTGTCCGTGCGCGCCGCGGACTACGTCGGCGCGGCCACGTCCTACGGCGCCGGGCACGGCCGGATCATCCGCCGGGAAATCCTGCCGAACGTGCTGTCCCGGGTGCTCGTGCTGTTCCCGCTGATGGTGGCGACCGCGATGCTGCTGGAATCCGGCCTGTCGTTCCTCGGCATCGGCGTGCATCCGCCCGCCGCGAGCTGGGGCACGATCATCGAGGACGGCACGCAATTGCTGCGCAACCGGCCGCTGATGGCGATCGTGCCCGGTGCGCTGCTCGCGATCACCGTGTGCGTGCTGAACATCCTCGGCGACGCGATCCGGGACGCCTTCGACCCGAAGGCCGAGCTGCGGATGCGTGCCCGGTGATCGGCTACGTCGTGCGCCGCGTGTTCTCCGCGGCGGGCGTGCTGATCGCGGTGAGCGTCCTGGTCTTCCTGATCTTCTTCAAGACCCCGGGCGTCGACCCGGCGCGGCAGATCGCGGGCAAACAGGCGACCCCGCAGGTGATCGCGCAGATCCGGGCGGATTTCGGCCTCGACAAGCCGTTGCCTGCACAGTACTTCGAGATGATGAAGCGCCTGGTCGTCGACCGGGACCTGGTCTCCTACACCGATCGCGGCCCGGTGCTGTCCCGCGTCGCCAAGGCCGTTCCGGTCACGCTGTCGCTGGTCGGCGGGGCCGCCGTGCTCTGGCTGCTGCTCGCGCTCGGCGCGGGCACGCTCGCCGCCGTCTTCCGCGGCCGCGCGGTCGATCCGCTGCTGATGGGGCTCGGGCTGATCGGCATGTCGCTCCCGGTGTACTGGCTAGGCGGCGTGGTTAACCTGCTCACCCAGGGCACCTGGCATACCAGCGTCTTCAGCTGGCTGCCCGAACTCGGCTACACGCCGATCAACGTCGACCCGCTGAAGTGGTTCGGGCAGCTGCTGTTCCCTTGGATCACGCTGGCGATCGGCACCGCCGGGCTGTACGCACGCGTGCTGCGGGCCGACCTGATCGAGGTCGACCGGTCCGAATTCGTGCTCACCGCCCGCGCGAAGGGCCTTCCTGAATCCCGCGTGCTGCTTCGCCACGTGCTGCGGAACTCGCTGATCCCGTTCGTCAGCCTCTTCGGCCTCGATCTCGGGGCCATGCTCGGCGGGGCCGCGGTGCTCACCGAGCAGGTGTTCGGCCTGCCCGGGGTCGGCAACCTCACCTTCCACTCGCTCAGCCGGTTCGACCTGCCGGTGCTGATGGCGGTGACGCTGTACGGCGCGTTCGCCGTCGTGCTGGTGAACCTCCTGGTCGACCTCGGTTACGCGGCCCTTGACCCGAGGATCCGAGTGCGATGACGACCTTGTCCGCGGAAGGCCTGACCGTCGAGTTCCGCACGCGCAACGGCTTGGTGCGGGTGGTGGACGACGTGTCGTTCTCCCTGCCGGAGGGCGAAACCCTCGGCGTGGTCGGCGAATCCGGCTCCGGGAAGTCGGTCACCATGCTCGCGCTGCTCGGCCTGATCCGCGACAGCAACGCGATCGTGCGCGGCCGGGTGCTGTTCGACGGCCGGGATCTCCTCGCCCTGCCGCCCAAGCGGAGGCGCGAGTACCGCGGCAGCCGGATCGCGATGATCTTCCAGGACCCGATGACGTCGCTGAACCCGGTGTACCGCGTGGGATGGCAGATAGCCGAACAGATATGTCACCACCAGCGCGGTGGCATGCGAGCCGCCCGCCGCCGCGCGGTCGAACTGCTCGGCCTCGTCGGCATCCCGAGCCCGGACGCCCGTGCGCGGGACTATCCGCACCAGTTCTCCGGCGGCATGCGGCAGCGGGTGATGATCGCGATGGCACTGTCCTGCGAACCCGACGTCCTGATCGCCGACGAACCGACCACCGCGCTGGACGTTTCGGTGCAGGCGCAGATCCTGCGCATCATCCGGGACCTGAGCGCGCGCAGCGGGACCAGCGTCGTCCTGATCACGCACGACCTCGGTGTGCTCGCCGGAATCGCGTCGCGGATACAGGTGATGTACGCGGGACGGATCGTCGAGCAGGCACCGACCGCGCAGCTGTTCGCCCATCCGCGGCATCCGTACACCGTCGGGCTGCTCGGCTCGATTCCGCGGCTGGATGTGCCCCGGCCGCCCCGGCTGCCGTCCATCGAGGGCTTGCCGCCGCTCGCGGCCGACATCGGGCCGGGCTGTGCGTTCGCGCCGCGTTGCCCGGACGCGCAAGCGGTGTGCGTCCAGCAACGGCCGGTTCTGCTGCCGTCGGCCGCGGAGCATTTCCACGCCTGCCTGCTGCGGCACGCGCCCTCCCCCGACGAAAAGAGAACCGCCTGATGTCCGAACTCATCAGCACCACCGACCTGGTCAAATGGTTCCCGGTCCGGCGAAACCGCTTGGGCCGTCCCGCTCGGCTGCACGCCGTCGATCGCGTCACGCTGTCCGTGCGGCGCGGCGAAACGCTCGGTCTGGTCGGCGAATCCGGCTGCGGCAAGTCCACCCTCGGCCGGTGCCTGGTCCGGCTGTACCGGCCGAGCAGCGGGTCGATCAGTTTCGCCGGCAGAGATATCAGCCGGACCGGCCGGCGCGGGCTGCGCCCGGTGCGCCGGTCGGTGCAGATGATCTTCCAGGACCCGTACGCCAGCCTGAACCCGCGCCGCCGGGTCGGCGATTCGGTCGCCGAGCCGCTGCGCGTGCACCGGCGGCCCGCGACCCGCGCGGACATCGCCGAACTCCTTGTCCTGACCGGGCTTTCCGCCGAACTCGCCGACCGGTTCCCGCACGAGCTGTCCGGCGGCCAGCGGCAGCGCGCGGTGATCGCGCGAGCGCTGGCGCTGCGGCCGCGGGTCGTCGTCGCCGACGAACCGGTGTCCGCGCTGGACGTCTCGGTCCAGGCGCAGATCCTGAACCTGTTCGACGACCTCAAGGAACGCCTCGGCCTCACCTACGTGTTCATCGCGCACGACCTCGGCGTCGTCCGGCACACGTCCGACCGGGTCGCGGTGATGTATCTCGGCCGGATCGTCGAACAGGCACCGGTCGCTGAGATCTTTGCCGCGCCGCACCACCCTTACACCGCGGCACTGCTGGCGTCGGTGCCGATCCCGGACCCGGCGGCGGGCACGGGCTGGCGGGACACGACGCTGGCCGGAGACGTGCCGAGTCCGCTCGACCCGCCGCGCGGCTGCCGGTTCCACCCGCGCTGCCCGCGCGCCACCAGCGTGTGCCGGACGACGGAACCGTTGCTGGCCAAGGAAAACGCCCGCCACGAGGTCGCCTGTCACCACCCGCTTGAGCCGGCCGTCCAGGTGGCGCCGGCCGAACCGAAGGCCGCTCGCGATGACTAGCGCCGAGACCGACCAGTCCACCCGTCCGACGCTCCCGCAGCTCGCGGCGCTGATCGCGATCTCCGCGACCGGTTCGTTCGCCGGGGCCGCGACCGCGCTCGGCTGCACGCAGTCCGCGGTGAGCCAGCGGGTCGCGAGCCTGGAGCGCGGGCTCGGGGTCCTGCTGGTGCACCGGTCCCGGCAGCAGCGCCGGGTTTCGCTCACCGAAGCGGGCGACACTCTGGTCGCCGCCGCGGAGCAGGTCGGCGGGATCCTCTCGGTCGCGATCAGCCAGGTGGAGACGATCCGCAAGGGCCTCAACGCGACCGTCCGGATCGGCCTGTTCACCAGCGCGAGCGAGCGGGTGATCCCGCCGATGATGGCGGCGCTGCGGCGGCAGCCGGTCGACTACCGGATCGAATTGGTGGAACTGGACCAGCAAGCCGAAGTGTCGCGGCTGGTGCGCAACGGGGACGTCGACCTCGCTTTCGTGAAGCTGCCGATCGCCGATCCCGCGCTGCTCACCGCGGAACTCATCACCGACCCCTTCGTCCTGCTGACGCCGGCCGGCGCCCCGCCGGTCTCGCCCGGCCGGCTCGCCGGGCTGCCGCTGATCGGCCTGCGCGGCCAGCGCGACCCGATGGAGGCCTGGGCCGCGTCCGCGGGCGCGGAGCTGAACTGGGTGCTGGAGATGGAAACCAACCACGCCGTCGAGGCGATGGTCGCCGCCGGGCTCGGCTACGGCACCGTGCCGCGGCTCACCCTCGGCGGCCGGACTCCCGGCGTGCGAAGGATTTCCCTCGCCGGCACCGTGCCGGCGCGGACCGTTGGGATCGCCTGGCGGCGGTACCACCCGAGGCTGGCGTTCATCCGCGGGGTCATCGACATCATCCAGCGGGTGTGCGCCCGTTCGGCGGAGATCCTGCCGCCGGTCGACGGCGAAGGGCTGGCGCGATGAGACGGAAACCGGCCGTGCTCGCGGCGCTGGTGCTCCTGGCGGCGAGCGGATGCGCGGTAGACGACACGCTGGATCTGACGTCGGTCGCGCCCGGCGATCGCGGACATCAGGGCGGGATCGAGGTTTTGCTGTCCTCGGGCAATGTCGGCACCGCCGATCCGATGGTCAATTTCTCCACGTCGTCCTGGACGCTTTTCACCGCGACCTACGACGGCCTCACCGCGTTCACCAAATCCGGCCCGGAAACCGGCCAGCACGTGGCACCCGATCTCGTCACCGAAATCCCGAAACCCGCTGCCGACGGTCTCAAGTGGACCTTCACCCTGCGCTCCGGCATCCGGTTCAGCGACGGACGCGAGGTTCGGCCGAAGGACGTCAAAGCGTCCTTCGAGCGGATGTTCAAGGTGCACGGGCCGACCACGTCCTCGCAATTCGACGTCCTCGCGGGCGCGAAAGAATGTCTCGACGCTCCGGAAACCTGCGATCTGTCACAAGGCATCGCGATCGACGAGACGACCAACAAGATCACTTTCACGCTGACCGAACCGGATCCCGAACTCCCCCAGCAACTCGGGCAGCCGCTGGCGTCGATTCTGCCCGCGGACACCCCGCCCGCCGACGTCGGCTCGGACGTGGCGAAACTGCGCTCGACCGGACCGTATTACTGGGCGAGCTACGATCCGACCGACCGCGTCGTGCTGAAACGCAATCCGTATTTCCGCTCCTGGTCGCCGCTCGCCGCCCCAGAGGGATATCCGGATCAGATCGTGCAGAAATTCGGCCTCGAACCGACCGACCAGATCACCGCGGTGATCAACGGCCAGGCCGATCTCGCCGCCGACCAGCCGCCGCCGGACCGGTTGAACGAGATCAGCGTCGACCACCCGCGGCAATTGCACCTCGACCAGCTCGGCCACGTCTGGTATTGGGCGTTGAACACCCGGATTCCGCCGTTCGACAATCTCAAGGCCCGGCAGGCATTGAATTACGCGTTCGATCGCAACTCGGCAGTGCTGCAGGCGGGCGGCCCTGGGCTGGCCGTGCCGACCTGCCAGATCCTGGTGCCGAACATCCCGGGCTACCAACAGTATTGCCCGTGGACGAGCAACCCGGGCCCGAACGGCCGCGGACCGTGGCGCGGCACTGATCTCGCGAAAGCGAAGCGGCTGGTCGCCGAATCCGGTACCGCCGGAGCCGCGGTTTCGGTGGTACCGGGAAACAACCGGATGCATATCGCGATGGGCGAATACATGCAGACGCTGTTGACCGATCTGGGCTACCGTGCGACGCTGAAACCGATGGACGAAGGATTGCAGTATCCCTTCGTCCAGAATTCCGGAAACCACGTCGAAGTCGCCTTGACCGACTGGTCCCAGGACTATCCGGCCCCGAGCGATTTCCTGAAAGTGCTGACGTTCTGCGCCTCGTTCGTGCCGAATTCGGACGCGAGCCCGAACGTCGGCGGCTTCTGCGATCCGGCCGTCGACGCCCGGATGGCCGAGGCCTTGCGGCTGGCCAACACCGATCCGGACGCGGCGAACGCGCTGTGGGCCGAGGTGGACCGCGCGGTCACCGATCAGGCTCCGTGGGTCTCCATGTACGTGCCGAAATGGATCGACTTCGCCTCGGCGCGGCTCGGCAATTACCGGTTCAGCGGCCAATTCGGCTTTCTGCCCGGAGTCGCCTGGCTGCGCTGAGCTTTCCCCGGAAGTCCCGCCCAGCGAAGGAGTGGCATGCCGAATCCCGACGGTTCCTCTCGATACGCACCCGACGCCGCCACGTTGCGCCGGCATCTCCTGCCGCTGCTCGCCGCGCGCGGGCCGTCCGGCTACGAGGACGAACCGGTGCGCGCCTGGGTCGAATTGGCGGGCGAATTCGCGGACGTGCACGTCGATCCGCTCGGCAGCGGGCACGCGGTGGTCAATCCGGGCGGCAACCCGCGAATCACCCTGATCGGGCACATCGACGAAATCGGGCTGAGCGTCAGCCACATCGACGACGCCGGGCGGCTGTGGGCGGTCAGCATCGGCTGCTGGGACGCTGCGATCCTGTACGGCCAGCATGTCGTGGTGCTCGCGGAAAACGGCCGGGTGCCCGGCGTGATCGGCACCGCGCCGCCGCATTTGAACGACGGTGATTCGACCCCGAAAATGGCCGATTTGTGGATCGACATCGGCGCCACCAGCCGGGCCGACGCGCATTCGGTCGTGACGGTCGGCGACCCGGTGGTCTTCGGCGCGCCTCCGGTCGACCTGCGCAACGGCCGGATCGCCGCACCGGCGCTGGACAACCGGCTCGGCGCGCTGGCCGTCCTCGAAGCAGCTCGCGCAGCAGCCGCGGCAGCGGGCACCGCTGAGATCTCAGCGGTCGCCAGCGTGCGCGAGGAAACGAGCTACCACGGCGCGATGGGAGCCGTTTACGCGACGGAGCCGAATTTCGCACTGGCGATCGACACCACGTTCGCCAGCGACATCCCGGAAGACGGCATCGAACGCAAAACCGGCGACCACCGCCTCGGCTCCGGCCCGGCGATCGGCCGCGGCGCCGTCACCGACGAACCCATGGCACGCACCTTGCGCACCCTGGCCACAGAACTCGGAATCCCTTACACCATCGAGGCATACGGCGACGAAAGCGGCTCGGACGCCGATGCCATGGCAGCTGTCGCCGCTGGTATCCGTTGCGGCGTCATTAATATCCCAATCCGGCACATGCACAGCTCCGGCGAGGTCGCCGATCTCGCCGATCTGGCCAGTACGATCGATCTCGCGGCCGCGTTCTGCCTCGCCGGAGGGACCCGATGAGCCGCCCGCAGCGGGAACCTTGAGGATCCCGCCCTCGCAAGGAGGCCAGTCCATGACCGGCGCGGAACGACGGAACCGGCTCGGCCGGGTGGTGCTGGACGCCATCTGGTCCGACGGAGGCCGGCTCACCCTGCTGCAGCTGAGAGCCCTTTACGCGGTCGCGAACGAAGGCTCCTTCGCGGCCGCCGCGGTAGCGCTCGGCTGCAGCCAGCCCGCGGTCAGCCAGCGCATCGCGTCGATCGAACGGAGGCTCGGCGTCGTACTGGTCCGCCGCATGTCCGGCCAGCGCCAGGTGCGGCTCACCGACGCCGGGATCGCCCTGGTCAACGCCGCCGAACAGGTGCAGGTCGTCCTCCGCACCGCGACGAGGCACATCCAGGACATGCGCGACGGCCGCGAGCCGACCGTCCGGATCGGCGTGTTCTCAAGCGTCGCGGTGCGGGTGACGCCGCTGGTGCTGGCCGCGATGCGCACCCAGCAGCTGCCGTGCCGGATCAAGCCCGTCGAGGTCGACGACGACGTCCGCCTGCAGGAACTGCTGCGGTTCGGCGAGATCGACATCGCGTTCGTCATCTTCCCGCTGCAAAGCGGGGAAGCCCACGGCCTGGAACTGTTCAGCGACCCGTTCATCCTGCTCGCGCCCCGCGGCTCCCCGCTGGCCTCGATCGCCCGGATCCGCCCGGCGGATCTGCGCGGCCTGCCCATGGTGTGCCTGACCAGCGAACAGCTCGAGGTCGCCGCCGAACTCCGCCGGCAGGGCATCGAACCGAACTGGGTCTTCGGCACCGACAAGATCCACGTCGTGGAACCGCTGGTCGCCGCGGATGTCGGGTACTCGATCGTGCCGCAACTGGCGCTGGGGCAACGGCATCCGGGCGTCACGCGGTTCTCGCTGAGCGAGATCATCTCGCCGAGGGAGATCGGGATCGCCTGGCCGCCCCACCACCCGCGGCTCGGCCTGCTGCTGCGGGTGGCGGACGTGATCCGGGGCGTGTGCGCGGATCCGGCGGACATTTTGCCGCCTATCGACGAGCCTGGATGCGCTGCTGCGTCCAGCAACTCCCACTCGGTCCTGCGCTGACTCCACCCGGTGGGCGGAAAGGTCCGGCACCGGCGTACACCGCTTCGTCGTGCGCCGCCACGACGACCACCCGTGGCTGATCGGAAACGACCAGCAGGAAATGGAAACCAGCGGCAATGCCGAGTCGGTCGCCGAGGCTCGGGACTTGTATCCGTTGCTCGACCAGGCAGGCGCGATCTTCGTCGACGCTCCCAACTACGAGCCGGGCACGCCGCCGGACCCTCCGTCGCTGCGGCCGGTGCCGCCGGTCAAGCCGCATTACCTTGAGCAGTAACCGATCCCGACCACCACGGCCAGCACCGGGACGATCGCCAGACCGAACGGCGAGCGATGGCGCGTCCTGTGGCTCATTGCGGAGTTCTTTTGCCGAGATCCGAAGGGCACACTCGATTGACGGTGCGCAGTCTGATTCCCTGCAGCCAGGAGGTACGCCAGAATTCTCAGCATTGGACCAGCTTCCGCCGGTCGCTCGCCGCGCGGCGACTCCCGATTCGACCAATCGGACGCCTGGCGACCATTGGCACGCCGATGTTTCCGGCTTGCTTTCCATCGAGACGATCGCTGAACCACTGCGCTGTCCGCCGCGCGCCCCTGCGCAAGACTGAGTTCGCCGGACAGACCCGTCCGGTCGCCACCAGCAAGGCCTATTCGCGGTCGGCTTGGGCATGCCGCTGCGGTGGAGATGCGGTGCCGGGACCCCGTTGGCCCGGCACCGCACCATGGTGATCGTGCCCGGAGACGTCAAGCCACGATCACGCGTTGGGGTTGCAGCAGGGGCAAGCCCAGCCGCCCTGACGCGGGCGTTGGACCAGAAACCCGTACCGCTTGTCCTTGGCGGCTCCGATGGCCGCCGTCGAGCGGTGGCAGTTCGTCGGGTGGTTGCAATCCGAGGAGCAGCCCTTCCCGAGGCGACGGCGACGCGTTCGCGGCCGAACGATTCCCGCGGACCTGACGACCGCGAGCGAAGCGACCGAAGCCACCCCGGCGATCTTCAGAGACGCAGGCCCCATCGTCATGATCCCCATTCTTTTCCACCCCCTTGAGCGGAGTGCTCCCCTTGGCCTGAGCGAAACCATTCAGGTTTACCCCGGCGCAGTAATGCCGGGCGGAACAGCCCCGTCGCGCCCGTCGGCCCCCAACGCCGACGGGACGTGTGCACCGGACCATTCCGGCGGGCAGGCGCGGACGAGAAGGACCGGCGCATACGCACCCGCCGTCGTGAGCCCGCTGACCCGCGGCGACAGTTATTTCGTCACAGAGCGCCGCGGCTCGTGCGCGGTGTGAAGAAAAGCGGTGAAAACACCTGGGATCCCCCTAGCGCTCGACTCCCCCATCTGACGCTGGAACAAAACACTACCGAACGTGCCCGCAAGCGGCCAAACGTCTTTCCGCGACGTCACTGGGATGGCGTAGCCGTTCCCGCAGCGTCGCGCCGGTTACTGCCACTCAGACCAGCCAGCACCGCCGAATGCCGCCGGGTGCTTTCCTCCTTGCTTTCGACGGATATTCGGCACCCGTTTCCGAATACCGTCCGCTGCCGGACTGGTAGAATCGCGGGACAACCGCGGACAGGAAGGACCCGCGCGGTGTCACGCGCTGCAGAGCCGGAAACGCCCGTCGAGCGCCCCGGCGCCTACCGGAGCCGCTTCACCGGCGCGCTGGAGTCGCTGCTGGCGGAAAAACGCTTTCCGAAGATCACGATCGGCGACCTCGTCGGCCGGGCCCACACCTCGCGCCGCGGCTTTTACGAGCATTTCGACTCCAAGGAAGCCTGCCTGCTCGCCCTGCTCAATGAAGCGGCCGAATCCGGATGCGCGCAGATCTCCGCCGCGGTCGACCGCACCGCCCCGTGGCAGACGCAGGTCCGCCAGCTCGTCACGGCCTGGATCGGCGTCGTGGATGCCCGACCGGCCGTCACGCTGAGCTACCTCCGCGACGTACCGCTGCTGGACGCCCCGATTTCCGCCGGTCTGAACCACGACGCGTACGTCAACGTCGTACGCGCAATCTCGGCCGGCGAAGAATTCCAAGAGTCCGGAGGTGCTCCGCTGTCGCGAGTCCGCGCCCTGGTTCTGTTGGGAGGACTGGGAAAACTAGCCGAGGATGCGCTGCAGCACGGCGAAGCGGCAAGCACGCACCTTGAGGAAGCGGTACGGGCCGCGCTTCTCCTTGCCGCTTCGTGATATCTCAACTCGCCGGAGCTGATACCGCATCGACCCGCGTCCGGTAGGCCAGGGTGACCACAGCCGCGCCCGCGATCACCGCTGCGGTGGTGAGCGACGTTAGCGGCCAGCCGATCCGCTCCGCCGCCGTCGCGCCGAAGGCGGTGCCCAGGCTTCCGCCAGCGAAATACACCACCATGTACGCACTGTTGAACCGCGCTGGCGCGTTCGGCTCGATCGCCAGGACCGTGCTCTGATTAGCGACCTGCGCGGCGAAAAGACCAGCGTCGAAGAGAGCCAGACAGACCAGCGTCGAAACAGTGCTCGGCAGCGCGAAGGCAAGCACCGCACTGGCAACGCCAGCGAGAATCAGTCCACAAAGGACGACCCGGCGAGCACCCACGCGGTCGGTCCAAGCGCCCGCGACCCGGGTGGCGAGAATTCATGATATGCCAGCGAAAGCGTACAAGCCGATGCGTTCGGCGGAATACGAGAACGGCGGTTTCGACAGAGCGACCGCGATCCCGGACCACACCGCGCAGAACGCGAAGAACCAGAGCGTGCCGCGCACTGCCGCGAGCCGAAGAGCCGGATAACGCAGGTATAGTCCGGGAATCGAACGCAAAGTGGCGAGATAGCCACGATTGTTCGCACCGGCCACCGACGGAAGCACAAGCAGCACCGCGACCGCGGCCACCGCGCATCCGGCAGCGAAAACCCCCAGCATCGCGCGCCAGCCGATCAGGTCGGCCAGCCAGCCGCCGACGATGCGGCCCGCGAGGATTCCCGCTGAGATACCAGCGGTGACGATTCCCAGCGCGGTAGCTCGTCGGTCCGGGCTCGCCAGCCGGGCAGTCACCGAACTCAGTCCGGCGCCGACCGACGAGCACGCGCCAAGCACGCCGAGCACCAGGCCGAGCAACCACGCCTCGCCGACGATCGCGTTCAGTCCCAACGCGATGGCGAGCGCACCGAACTGTCCGGACAGGACGTAGCGCGGCGGAAACTGATCGACGAGCGGCACCAGCAGCGCGAGTCCGCACAGGTAACCGATCGGCGCGCAGGCGAGCGCGACCCCGACCGCGCCGAGCGACGTGCCGAGCGCGTCGGCGACCTCGGCGATGGCGGGCTGCAGCGGGTAACTGGCGGCGGTGCCCAGCGCGGCGGCGAGGGAGACGAACCCGACGACCGAACCGCGAAGACGCGGGCTGAGATCTGAATGCACGGGCCGAGCGTAGAAAGGACGGAGCGGCAAGCGCTGGCGAGAAACCGCCATCACCCATGCTCGCGCGAAGGACCGGACAAGGTGCCGCGGTTGTGGGATGATCGAGTTCCATGACGACGCCACCACCTGTGTCCGCCGAGCCGCTGGGGTCCAGACAGTTGGCCGGGTCATGACCGGCGAGCGTGCGCAGCAGGTCGACATCGGACGGCTTCCCGCGGACGTCGTGGACCTCATCGACGCACTCAGTCCCGGCGAAAACCTCGTCCTCACCAGGGACGGCGACCCGGTCGCGACGATCTCCAACGCTGGTTCGCGGCCCGGGCACCCGCGGACGGAGTACGACGACGTGACGGTGGTCGCCACCGCGATGAAGCTCTCGGCCTCGGCCCGGATGTCGCTGTCTGCCGAACTCGGCCCCGACTATCTCGTGCTCGACCTGCACTCCGCGCCGGCCACCGCCGACGTGCTGCTCGTGCCGCCGGTCAGCCCGCAGCTGATCGGGAACCTGCGGGCGAAGTTCCCGAAGGCCCGGGTCGTGCTCGCCGAGGTCGAGGACGCGGAACTGGGCGTCAGCTACCACGGTCCGGTCCGGCGGCTGCTCGACGCCGGCGCGGAGACCTACCTGACCTCGGCGAACGTCCCGCACCTGGCGCGGCAGCTCGACCACGCCGTCACCCAGCGGCAGCAACTCGCCGCCGGAACTGCCGCGCCGTTGGAGATCGGTCCCGCGGATTCGTGATGTTCCAGCTCCCCCGTCTCTGCCGCACGGTTCGGTGCCGCCAGGCCAGGGCGGCGAGACCGAACCGAACCCGTCAGCCGGGTCGCGGAGACAGGTGCGGAAGCCGGGTTCGACATTGTCGTGCATCCGATAGCCGGATCCGCAGCGCGACGAACCCGATGACCTCTCGGGCCACGCGCAGACGTGCGTGTGCGCGTTCACCGACGACCCACCGATGATCACTCCGCGCCGCTGTCCGATCATCGTCGGGAGCACCTGCTGGGAGCAGCGGAAGGAACCGACGGTTCAGCGCCCAGCCACCCGTCGATCAGGACGGCGCCGCCGAGGTCGCGCGACGTGGTCCGGCGTCGGTGAGATTTCGCCGCCCCGCAGCGACTGGTCCCGGAAACAGCTCCGCACCGTTGTCGCGTACCGCATCCGAGATAGCGAATTCGCCGCCCCGCGGATTCCCCTGCCCCGACTTTCAACCGCCAAACCGACGTATCTCACGCCGCCGCTCGTCATATGCCACCCATCCCGGATTCCCCTCCTTCGCGAACGCGACCCACGCGCCATGCACCTCCGCGGCGAGACCGGCCGGAGCGGCGTCCGGGCCGAGCAGGCCGGTGTCGCCGTGCAGCCACGGTTCGTCCGCGACATCGAAGACGAACGGCAGCTCGACCGTATGCGCCGCACCGAGCCGTCCGTCCAAGGCAGTGGAGCGGTAGCCGAACGAATAGACATAAGTTCGGCTCGTTGATATCTCAGCGTGCGCCTGTGCCATCCGAGCGGTGCCAGCTCCGAACAGCAACTCGCCCAGCTGGTCGGCGGGACCGTCCGGTTTTCCCTGCGGCACCAGGTACAGCCGCCCCTCCTCGGTGTTCGTGCCGATCAGCAGGTCGACGTCGTTGACCAGGCTGTCCGCCGGCTGCACCGGCAGCACCAGGCTGAACGCGCTCAGCCCGGCAAGCGGGTCCGCGGCGGTGGCGGTACGCAAGTCCAGTCCGGCGAGGGCGGGCAAGATATCCAGAAACCGTTCGTCTGAGATCTCAGCGAACGCCGCTGGAGTCGCTTCAACACCCAGCGCGGCAGCCGCAGCGGTAGTGACCCGGCGCGCCTGCTCTGGAGTGAACGCACCCGTGCCGCTTCCACTTTGGACAATCGCGCGGCGGAACAGTCCCTGCGCTTCCGGAGTCGCGAGCAGCGCACCGGTGAGCGTGGCCCCGGCCGATTGCCCGAACACCGTGACGTTCCGCGGATCCCCGCCGAACGCGGCGATCGAGTCGCGCACCCAGCGGAGCGCGGCGATGACGTCGAGCAGCCCGCGATTGTCCGGAGCCCCTTCCAGAGCAAGGAAACCAGGAATGCCGAGCCGATAGTTCACCGTCACGAGCACGATGCCGTCGCGAGCGAAGGCGCTGCCGTCGTAAAGCGCGGCGCGGGTCGAACCGGTGACAAACCCGCCGCCGTGCACGAAGACCATGACCGGGCGGTTACCAGCGTCCGCGGCTGGCGTACGAACGTCGACCGTCAGATATTCCTCGCCGCGCACCCAGCCCGGACCGAAGTACGGAGTCAGGTCGAGGCGGCCGAAGTCGCGGACGGGCTGCGGAGCGGTCGGCGACGGCTGGGTACCGTCGCGGACTCCGGACCAGCCCGGATGCGGCTCGGGCCGAGCGAACCGGCCGGGACCGACCGGGGCCGCCGCGTAGGGAATGGCTCGGTAAAGCTCCCCCGCATCGTCAACAATGCCGCGCACCGCGCCCGCCGCGGTCTCGACAATCGGATTTTCCCGCTGAGACACCAGAATCACTTCCTTCAGGAGATCCGGGAGAACCCGGCCCACTTCTTGATCGCGAATTTCGCCCCGTCCCGCTCGACCTCCGCCGCTCCCGATCCGGGGAAGTGCGCGGGGAAGAGCAGCGCGTTGTCCTCCGCGGCCCGGCCGAGCAGGGTGCGCCGAGTCGCCCGCGCCTCGGCCGGGTCCTCGCAGAAACAGGAGTTGGTCTCCGGCTCCGCGATCTGCAGCGGGGTGTGCACCAGATCGCCGACGAACAGGGCCCGGTCGCCGCCGGATTCCAGCGTCAGCACGGACGAACCGGGGGTGTGCCCGGGAGCGAGGTCGAGGCGGAGATTCTTGTCGATCCGCCAGGTCCCGTCCCACAGCTGGACCTGCCCCGCCTCGCGCACCGGGGCGACGCTGTCCTCGAAGACGTTCTGGTTGCCGCGGCCGAGCACGGTCTCGTTCTCGTTGGCCGGGTCCCAGAACTCGAAGTCCCGCGCCGGCATCAGGTAGGTGGCGTTCGGAAAGGTCGGCACCCAGTCCCGGCCCTCGAGGCGGGTATTCCAGCCGACGTGATCGATATGCAAGTGGGTGTTGATCACGACGTCAACGTCCTCGGGTGAGATACCAGCGGCGGCGAGGTTCTCCAGGTAGCTGGTGTCGAGGCGGCTCCACACCGGCGCGTACGGCCGGTCCTTGTGGTTGCCGACGCCGGTGTCGACCAGGATCGTCCGGCCCTCGCTGCGCAGCAGCCAGGACTGGATCGCCGACTGGCATTCGCCGGTGTCCGGGTCCCAGAAATCGGGGGCCAGCCAGCCGCGGTGCTCGTCCCACGCGCCCGCCGGGCTGTCCGGGAAGAACTGGCCCGGACTCATCTCGACCGACCCGTAGAACTCCTTGACGCGGGTGACCGTGACGTCGCCCAGAATGATCTCGTCCATGCGACCGAGACTGGGCGGCCCGGGCGGCCGGGACCACTCCCGCGTTTTCCTACCCTGCGCAGGGAGTGGCAGTGATATCTCACGCGGTGGATAGTGGAATCCATGACCGCCGGCCCACTCGGAGACTTCCTGTACGCACGACGCGCCCGGCTGCGCCCCGAGGACGTCGGCCTGCCCGACGTCGGACCGCGCCGCCGGGTCGCCGGCCTCCGGAGGGAGGAGCTGGCGCACCTGGCCGGCGTCAGCGTCTCGTACTACACCCGGTTGGAGCAGGGCCTCTCGCGCGGCGCGTCAGCCGAGGTACTCGACGCGATCGCCCGCGCCCTGCGCCTGGACACCCACGAACGCGCCCACCTCGACCGCCTCGCCGACGCGGCCCGCCGCACTCCTCAGCCACGCCGTCCCCGCCCGGAGAAACTGGCCGACGAAACGCGCGACCTCCTCCGCGCGGTCGACGGCGTCCCCGCGCTGGTGCTCGGCCGCCGGACGGACGTGCTGGCGTGGAACCGCCTCGGCCACGCCCTGCTGGCCGGGCACCTGGACCTGGCCCAGCGCCCAAACCTGAGCCGGATGCTGTTTTTGGACCCGCACTGCCGCGAGCTGTACGCGGACTGGAAACGCAAGGCCCGCGCAGTGGTCGGCAACCTGCGCGTCGCCGTCGGGAAACACCCGGACGACCCGCTGCTGGCCGAGCTGATCGGCGAGCTGACCATGAAGAGCCCGGAGTTCGTCTCGCTGTGGCGGGACCACCGGGTCGGCCCCTGCGACGCCGATTCGTACGAACTGCGCCATCCGGTGGTCGGCCGCGTGACGGTGACGCAGCAGACGCTGTCGGTGGCTCGGTCGCCGGAGCAGGTGCTGATCGTGTGCACGACGCCGGCGGGGTCGGCTTCGGAAGAGGCCTTGAGCTTGCTTCGGCAGGTCAGCGAACAAGCGACGGACGCGGCCGAACCGGTGCGCACCGCGAGCTGAGCGATCCGCTCCCCGACCTGCGGATCAATCAGGCTCCCCGGCCCCGCTCACCAGGTCTATCTCGGCCGTCATCTGCGACTTGGCCGCCGCCCCGAGGAACGAAGCCTCCACCGCGTTCTTCGCCAGCTGAGCCACCTCCGCCGCCCGCAGGCCGAGCGCCGTGGCCACCGCAAGGTACTCGCCTTCGAGCGTCGCGCCGAACATCGGCGGGTCGTCGGTGTTGAGGGTGACGACCAGGCCGTGGTCGAGCATGCGCCGGACCGGGTGGGCGGCGATCGAGGGCGCCTGGCGGGTCCGGACGTTCGACGTCGGGCACACCTCGAGCGGGATCCGGTGTCCGGCGAGATATCTCAGCAGCTCCGGGTCCGCCGCGCAGCTCGTGCCGTGGCCGATGCGTTCCGCGCCGAGGTCGTGCACCGCCGACCAGATCGTCGCCGGCCCGCTCGTTTCGCCGGCGTGCGGGACGCTGTGCAGGCCCGCCTCGCGCGCGGCGGTGAAAAACGGCTCGAACTGTGCTCGGCCGACGCCGATTTCCGGGCCGCCGAGGCCGAAACTCACCAGTCCGTCCGGGCGTTCCCGCAGCGCGAACACCGCGGTCTCCCGTCCGGCTCGGACGCCGTTGTCCCCGGGAATGTCGAAGCACCAAGCCAATTCACGCCGTGCTCCGCCTTCGCGCCGGCGCGGCCTTCGACGAGCCCGGTGAGCAATTCGTCGCCCGGCATGCCGTCGAGGACGGCGTGACAGTCACTTCGGCGTAGCGGACGTTCTGGCGGGCGAGTTCAGCGGCGAGGCCGAGCACGAGCGTGCGGATGTCGTGGCGGTCTTTCAGCATCGATTGCACCGCCCGGTACACCGTGAGGAAATGCTCGAAATCGCGAAATGCGAAGAAATGTTCCAGCTCCGCGCGATCCGCGGGCACGACCGCTTCCGGATGGCGGCGGGCGAGAGCGAGAACTGTGTCCACGCCGGCGGAACCGACGAGGTGGACGTGCAATTCGGCTTTGGGCAGGGCGTGGATGAAGGCGCGCAGGCTTTCGCCGGGCATGAGGAAGCTCCCTGAGAGAGGAAGAGGTGTCGGAGAACGAAAAACGGGACGACGCAGGGAGCGAGGTCGGCTCCGTAGAGCGGCACCTGGAACTCCGGCACGGGATCCACTGCAACGGAGCGCCCGGAAGAGAAAAAGCTACCGGCGATGGCTGGGCCGGGCCTGGTTGAACAGCACCGCGCTGCAGATCAGCACCAGCCCGGCGACCGCGACCCCGACCACCGGGCTGATCAGCAGCGCCACGGCGCTGATCACGCTCGCGGCGAAAGTCACCTGCACACACCCCCACAACACCGGGGCCAGCCACGACAGCGTCTCGGACGCCGCGCACACCCACCGGCGCCGGGCGACCGGCTTGCGATGCCGTCCGGGGCCGCGGCGGGCGAAGACTTTCGTCGCGGCGGCCAGCATCTCCTCGCGGGTGGCGATGCGGCGACCGCCGCGCGCCGGGGCGACCGCCGCCCCGAATTCGACGCGTTCCACCCGTCCGGCGCGGTCGTCGTCTAGCGGGCCGGTGTTCTCCAGCGGTACAGTCATCCGGTCTGTTCCTTTGCCTAGAAGGGGATAGCAGACGTCCGCGTGGCCCCCTGTTCCAGCAGGGGGCCACACCTTTTTCTCCGGGCGCGTGACCCAGTTCCCATCTTGGTCACGAGTGCGCGCAGACCTCGATACCCACTGACGGTTGTCTCGCCAAGCGGCGCGCAGCCGTCGGTTAACGGCAAAGAGACACGACGAACTACGGTGCGCGAGACCAGTCCACCGGTTCAGCGCGGCAGTCGCGGTAACTTCGGCGAACACGAACTCCCCGGCCTAACTTCGGATCTCCGCCGGCGAACCGCGTTCCGACCTGCCTCTGCCTGCGTTAACAGCCGCGCCGCGGCATTGCACGCGAAGCCCTCGGCAGGGGCCGAAACGCTCGTCGAACCGGGAGACAGCGGCGATTCCTAGCGCATCGGGAACGCATTTTCATCACTCACAAGAGTGGTAGGATGCGGTTGCCGTCCAGCGCTCGCAGCAGAACTGCGACACCCCGCCACCGAGAGCCCTGACCAGTGATTTTCCCGCGAAAACCCGGACCGCCGGAGAACATTGGCATTCCGCCAACCCACCGCGAAGTTCCCCGCTCATCGCATCCGTCACGACATCTGCCGACTGGAATATGCATGGCTGACCGGCCTGGGCAGAATATTCTGACATGCCTGGCCGCGACGGCTTCCGGCGCCCCGGCCCCGGCTCCCCGGAAAGCCGCCGAGCAGCCCATAACCCGGTCCCGGCGGGCAAATCCCGGCCAGGAAAAGGACAGAGCCGGTATCCTCGATCACCGCGAGAAAAGTGTCCCGACGCCAAACAGGTGAACCTATCGGGCCATTTCGGCATGGCACAAGTCCTCGCCTTGCCTTCGGCATATTCCGTCCTCGATGCTGAGGTTGAATATTCCGGAAAAGGTCAACGGCTTGACAAGGACGAAACCATGAGTTCTTACGATCCGAACACCGTGGGTTCTTCGCTCGACGACGCCGCCTGGCAGCGTCCGTCGGCGTGCGGCGGCAACGGCGGAGACTGCGTCGAGATCAATCTCAGCGATCCCGACGTCGTCGCGCTGCGGGATTCCAAGATCGGCCGTTCGCCCGCGCTCGTCTTCGACAATCGGGAATGGGCGGCATTCGCCGGCGCGCTGCGCGAGGGGCAGTTCGACCGCTGAGCGCGCCGATCGCCCGCCCCGGTCCCCCATTCGGCACCCCGTCCGGGCTAGCCCGTCCGTCTTGGCCGCGCGTAATACGAGGGACTATCATGAATTCGTGCCCGGAAAAGGTGTCGTTTTCTCCCCCGATCGGACGGCTCGCGTCTCGTGAGCCGGCTTTCGGTCGAGGCCCAGCTTGTCGAACTGGGCAGAACTCTCGTCGCCGCCCGCGTCGAACGCGGGCTGACCCAGGGCGAACTCGGCGACGCCCTCGGCTACACGCAGCCGAACATCAGCAAGATGGAGCGCGGCAAGACCCGGATCCATCCGCATTTGCTCGACAAATGGATCGACGTGCTCGGGATCGATTCCGCCGAGGCGGAGCGGATGCGGCAGTACAACCAGGCCGCCCGCGCCGACCGGGTGTGGAACGCCCGCAGGCTCGCGGCCAGCCCGGCCTGGTTCCATCCGGTGTTCGAGGCCGAGCAGGAAGCCGCGATCGTCCTGAAGTGGACCGGCGAGCGCATCAGCGGGATGCTGCAGACCGAGGACTACATGATGGAGCAGTTCCAGGCCTACGGCCGCACGGACGTGACCGACGCCGTGCACGAGCGCAAGCTGCGGGCCAAGCTCCTCGACGACTACCCGGACCGGACGTACAAGTTCATCCTCAGCGAAAGCGCGGTCCACCGGCTGACGCGGGCGCGCACGGACAATCCGTACGTCGCGCTCGGCCAGGTCCGGCATCTGCTGAACCTCTCCCGGAACCATCCCGGGGCGACGATCCGGTTCGTTCCGTTCGACAAAGGCCCGTTGCACGTCGGCCCCGATTTCACCATTTTGCAATTCGCCAACAACAAGCTCGACCGTTCGTTCGCCGAAACGTCGAACGGCGTCCAGACGTTCATGAACGACACGGAAACCTACGACACCGATCTGCAATCGTGGGAATCCCTTTCGAGTGTCGCCCTTTCGGCGGAGGAATCGGCAATTCTGCTGGAAGAGGCCGAGGCGGATCTGCTCAGCACCCGTCCGCCCGCTCCCCGCAGGCCCGGAGAGACGCTACGCTGATCCCGCGCCGTCGACCACGAGGAGAAACTGGTGACTGGCCTGGAGCACGAGTCTTTTCCGCCGCCGGGGATCGATCTCAGCCATCCCAGCGTGGCCCGCGTCTACGATTATTACCTCGGCGGTACCGCTCATTGGGAAATCGACCGGCAGTTCGCCGGGCGCATGCTGCGCGATTATCCGATGGTGCGCCCGATCGCGCGGGCCAACCGCCGTTTTCTGCACCGGGCGGTCCGGCATCTGGTGCGCGCGGGAATCCGGCAGATCGTCGACCTCGGTTCCGGCCTCCCCACGATGGGGCACGCGCACGAAATCGCCGAGCAGATCGCGCCGGGCGAGGTGCGGGTCGCGTATGTCGACAGCGAACCGGTCGCCGTCGCGCATTCCACCAGCCTGCTGCGGGAAACCGGCGACCCCGCCCGGCAGGTCGCCCTGCACGCCGACCTGCGCGACCCGCGGCGGCTGTGGTCCCTGCTCGCCGGGTCCGGTGTCATCGACCTGGACCGGCCGATCGCGCTGCTGCTCGTCTGCGTCCTGCACATCCGGCAGCCGCCCGCGCCCGGCAGCGGAAGCACCGCCGACCTCGGGCCCAGTCTCACCGCCGAGTACCGCGATCTCCTGGCGCCCGGGTCGTACCTGGCGCTGTCCCACGTCACCCACGAGGGCGTCCCGCCGCACTGCGAGCAGCTGCTCGCCGACGCCAAGGAGCGGTACGCCGAGGCAGGCACCGACCTGATCTACCGCAGCCGGCGCGAGATCGCCGGCCTGTTCGGGGATTTCGCCCTGCTCGAGCCTGGTATCACCTGGACCCCGCTGTGGCATCCGGAGGCGGGCGGCCCGGACGACCAGACCTTCCCGCCGGAGAAGGCCAACGAGGCGCTGCTGCTCGCCGGGGTGGCGCGCAAGGAGCCGCGACACTGATCTTCCGACCACGGGCGGTGGTCGCGGGCGCTCCCGCGGCGGCCCGGCGCGGCAGGTAGGCTTCACCAGTGTTTCGCCAGGTGATGTGCCCAGTTTGATGGCCGATACCTACCCCCCCCCCGGACTTTTGTCACGGAGAGTGCCCGTGGATCCTGGGTTCGCCCACTGGTTGACCGTCGGTTTCGAGCGCCGGGTCCTGGTGGTTGTGCGGACCGTGACGACGCTCAACCGGTTGCTGGACGTGCTCACGCTCTTCGGCGGCGACCACCGCGTCCAGATCGTGTTCACCTTCGACCGGGAGCGTCCAGCCATCCTCGGGGCGGGGGTTCCCCGGCTGCTGGAGCGGCTGGGCGCCGCGGTGCTCCCGTGGCGGCAGGCGGTCGCCACCGAGTTCGACCTCGCGATCGCGGCCAGCGAGAACGACGATCTCCACCTGCTCCGCGCCCCGGTCGTCCTGCTGCCGCACGGGATCGGGCACCAGAAGTACTACCCCGGCAGTTCGGTCGTCGCCGGGCTCAATCCGGAACGGCTCGTGCACGACGGCGAGGTCGTCCCGGCGCTGATCGCGGTCGCGCACGCCGAGCAGCGCGACCAGCTGCGCGCGGCGAGCCCGGAGGCGGCGGAGCGGGCGGAGGTCGTCGGCGATCCGTGCCTCGACCGGCTCGTGGCCGGCGCGCACCGGGCGGACGAGTACCGCGCGGCGCTGGCCGGACGGGGCAAGCGGCTCGTGACGATCGCGTCCACCTGGGGTCCGTCCTCGGTGCTCGGACAGCGTCCCGACCTTCCGCTCCGGCTCGTCGCCGAGCTTCCGGTCGACACCACGACGGTGTGCGCGATCCTGCATCCGGGCATCGCGGCGGCGCACAGCTCGTGGCAGCTCGACGCGTGGCTCGCCGAGGCGAAACAGGCCGGGCTGCTGGTGATTCCGTCCGAAACCGGGTGGCAGACCGCGATTACCGCGTCCTCGTGCGTGATCGGTGATGAAAGTTCGGTGTCGCTCTATGCCGCGGCACTCGATCGGCCGATGCTGATGGCCGGGAGCCCTTCTCCGGCAACGGTTCCCGGCTCTCCCGCCGCGATGCTCGCCGCGCGCGCGGACTCGCTCGCCGACGACCGTCCGCTGGCCGCGCAGATCGACGACGCGATCGACCGGCACGTTCCGGGGAGCTACGAACCGATCGCCAAGCAGGCGGTCGCGGTCCCCGGGAAATCGGCTGAGCTGGTGCGCGCCGCGTGCTATCGCCTGATGAAGCTGCCGGAACCGAGTTCGCCCGCGGAATTCGCCAGCTACCCGGTCACCCCGTCCGACCGGACGGAACCTGCCGCGTTCGTCGCGGGCCTCCGCGCACACGGGTCGACGGAGGTGCTCGTCCGGCTGCCCGCGACCGAGGTGCCGCAGCGACTGCATCATCTGCACGTGCTCGCGCACCACACCCGTGCGTCGCTGCGCGAATTGTCGGCGGCGGCTGTCGTGTTCACCGACGACGCCGAGGTCGACTTCCCGGACTGGGCCGCCGCCGTCCTCAAGCAGTGGCCGGACGCGCGATTCGCCGCTGCCCGGCTCGAAAACCGTTGTCTTGCCGCGGATCGGAGCGGTCGCCGGTACGAACTGATCCCGGCGTCTCGCCAGGTCGATCCGCTCGCGGCGGTTTCGATGCTCTACTTAGGACTGTCCGAACTGGACTTCGGACGGCAGCGGGTCAGCGTAGCGATTCGAATTCAGTGAGATACTCGTTCGTCCGCGGGTGACCGAGCTTCCAGGCGTCGCCGGCCAGCTGTCCCCACGCCGTGCGAGCGGCCTCCAGCTGGCCTTCCTCGGCGAGGAGGCGCGCCTCGATTTCCCTGACCTCCCACTGGTATTGGTCCGCGCCGGTGGATTTCAGCTCGGCGCGGGCCCGGCTCCAGCACTCACGTGCGCGCCCCACGTCGCCGAGCGCGAGGAACGCCCGCGCGGCCACCATGTCCAACCGGCTGAGGTTGCGTCCGGTGGCGTGGCGGCGGCCGCTTTCGATCTCGGCCATCGCTTCCGCCGGACGTCCGGCCTTGATCAGCACCGAAGCGAGCATTCGATGGTGAATGCCGAGCGCGTAGCCGTGTTCGAGGTGCTGGTCGAGCGCGATGGCTTTCCGCAGCCAGCCCTCGGCTTCGACGAGCAGGCTGGCACGCTCGGCGGCTCCCGGAGCGAGAGTGTCGGCCCGTTCCTCGAAAAACCGCGCCCGGAATTCCGCCACTGACGCCTGCAACCGCTCCCGCCGCGCCGGTCGGAGGTGCACGACTTCGGCGATCTCCCACGCCTGCCGAAGATCGGCCTCGGCGGTGTCGAAAGCCCTTGCCAGGAACCAGGTTTTAGCCCGCATGGACAGCGTTCGCGCGTAGAGCGCCTGCGGCTCGCCGTCGGCAAGAGCTGCCGCCGCGCGCACCGCGAGGTCGCTGATCTCGGCGTACTCGCGCCACAGCCAGCGCGCGGTGATCAACACTTCCAGCGCGCCGGCGAGCTGGCACACCTCCACGTGCTTCCCCCGCCGAGCGGCCGCGCGCACCACCTCGGTAATCATGCCCAAATGCCGGTGCAGCCAGTCGATCCGGTTTTCCGCGAGTGTCCACGACAGACCGGGCGGCACCACGTACTCGCGCAACCGTCCGGCGTCGCCCGCGAGATCGGCGGCGACGGCTCGGTCCCGGACATGGCTCAACAGCCGGAGAAACGCCGCGTCGCGGTCTGCCGGAAGCTTTGCCGCGTACTGAGATACCAGTGCGGTGAGCCGGTGCCAGCCGCCGACCTGTTCGGTCAGCATCGCGCTGACGACCGCGTCGAAGACATCGTCCGGCATCCCGAGATAGGCGACCGCGGTTTCCCGGGTGAACCAGTGCCCGGGGAATCCGGCCAGCAACGCGACCGCTTCCGCGGTTTCCGGTGCCAGGGAAGAAAAAGTCTGGTCGAGCGAGTCCTTGACGACTCCCTCGGCGTCCACGATCCCGTTCGCCCGGTAATGCTCGAGGACTCCGTTGACCGGATACGGATCCCCGCTGTGCCGCGCGAGACTCAGGCCCACTTCGCGAATCGCGGACGGCATCCGGCCGGACATTTCCAGCAGCGCGTCGGCCGCTTCGGGTTCGGCATCGAGCCGGACCGCCCCGCAGTAGTGCGCGAGCATTTCCCGCGCGCCCTCGGGTTCGAGCCCGCCCAGCAGGATCGGCGAGGGGTCGAGCGCGTCCAGGTCCCGGGTGCGGACGGAAGAGGTGGCCAGCACGAGGTTCATCCGGAATGGCCGGAAGAGTTCGACTTCGCGGGCCGAAACGACGTTGTCGAGGATGACGGTGAACAGCCGGGTCGCCAGCACGGAGCCGAACTGCTGGTCCAGACCAGCGTCGTCGGTGGCGATCTCGCCGCCGGGAATGCCGAGCTTCAGCAGTGCCTGGCGTTTGACGAGCGCCAGATCGACGACCGCGCCCGTGCGCATTTCCGCGATGTCGATCTCGATCCAGCCGCCCGGGAACCGGTTGCGCAGGAGCCCGGCGATCTGCCGGGCAAGCTCGGTTTTCCCGGACCCGACCGGACCGTAAATGAGGCAAATCCCGGATTCGCGCGGCGCACGAAGGTGTTCGGCGTGATTGAAAAACGGCTCGACACCCTCCGCCGCCGGCGGCCGCCGCTCCGCCGCGTTCACCAGCGCGACGGCCTCCATCAGTTCGGCGCGGAACACCGGATCGTCCTGGCAAGCGGCCAGCACCTGTTCGCGAAGATCGGCCACGGTGCCCGGCCCGGAGCCGAATTTCGCCCCGAGCTTGGCCCTGGCGATGCCCGCCAGCCTCCCCAGCCCTTTGTCGACCCGCCCGACCAAGGCGGTGGCCAGCAGTTTTGCCGCCTCAGTGGAAAACACCGCAACCGCGTCGATCAAGCCCCACCCCTAGTTCCTCGTACGCGCGCAACCACGCTAGCAGTGCGACGGGTGCGCGTCACCCCACGTCACACCCGCGCGCCCGGCCCTCCGTGAAGGCCTTCCTGGAATCCGATCCCCCGCCCGACCCGTCGAGCGCTTCAGGACAACAGCCGCTGCTCCTTGGCCACCGCGACCGCCCCGGCCCGGGTGTCCACCCCCAGCTTCTCGTAAATCCGCCCCAAATGGGTCTTCACCGTAGCCTCGCTGATAAACAACCGGCGCGCGATCTCCCGATTCCCCACCCCTTGCGCAAGCTGCCCGAGAATATCCCGCTCCCGATCGGTCAAGGCCGGCCGAGGAGCCCGCAACTGCGCCATCATCCGGTCCGCCACCGGCGCCGACAACGCAGTACGGCCAGCCGCGGCAGCCCGAATGGCCGCGTACAACTCATCCGCGGATTCAGCCTTGAGCAAATATCCGGTCGCCCCAGCCGCAATAGACCGCGTGATATCCGCGTCGGTGTCGTAAGTAGTCAATACCAGCACCCGAGGCGGCTCCGCGGCGGACCGAATTCGCCGAATCGCCTCCACCCCGTCCATTCCGTCGCCCAGCTGCAAATCCATCAACACCACATCCGGCCGCAACGCGGCGGCGAGATTGATCGCCTCCTGCCCGGTCGCGGCCTCGCCGATCACCTCGATCCCGCCGGCACCGGCCAGCAACGCACGCAGACCGGCCCGGACCATGGCGTGGTCGTCGCAGAGCACGACCCGGATGAGCTGGTCGTCAGACATGGCTTGGTCCCAACGGAATCGCGGCCGAAATGGCGGTGCCCTGTCCGGGCGCGGATTCGACGGTCAACCGGCCGCCGAGCTGCGTCACCCGCGCGCGCATGGCGGGCAGGCCGTGCCCGCGGCCGTCGGCGGTCGGGGCGGCCGGGTCGAAACCGAGGCCGTCGTCGGTGATGTCCAGCACGACCTCATCGTCGAGGTAGGTGAGGGTGAGCGCCACTTCCGACGCGTCGGCGTGTTCGCGCGCGTTGGCCAGTGCGCCTTGCGCGATCCGCACCAAAGTGGACTGCACCCGGCCGGGCAGCGGCCGCGCGGGCCCGTCGACCTGGACGCGCACCGGCTGCGGTTCGCGCTCCGCGACGTTTCGGAGGGCTTCCTCGACCGAATGCCCGTCGAGGTCGGCGGGGGCGAGGTCCTGCACGAGACCGCGGGCTTCGGCGAGGTTTCGCGCGCCGATCTGTTGTGCCGCACGCACATGCTCCCGGGCCAGATCCGGATCGGCCCACGCCCGGTCGGCCGCTTGGAGCAGCATCGCCTGGCTGGACAGACCTTGCGCCAGCGCGTCGTGGATCTCACGGGACAGCCGCTGGCGTTCGTCCAGCATCCCCGCGCGCCGCTCGGTTTCGCGCAGCCGCACCGCCTGCCGCCGCAGGTACGTGATCACCGCGGCGGTCACGGCGGCGACGGCCACCGGCACGATCGTCAGGTTCGGGTCGAAGCCGCTAGAGAGCCGGTTCTGCGAGATCACCACCAGTGCGGTCACCAGCGTCACGAGCACCAGCGCGGGTCCGGTGGGCAGCGTGCGGAGGCCGGTGACGAACAGCGGGACCGCGCACCACGCGAAGCTCGGCGCGAGCAGCACCAGCACCACCCACAGCACGGTCACGACGGTCAACCAGGCCAGATATGGCACGGTCACCTGCTCCGGCCCGGTGACCCGCAGCACCAGGCCGACCGCGTAGACCGCGGCGAGGCAGCCGGTCAGCGCGATCACCCAGGGTGCGGCCGGTTCGCCGCGATGGTGGTCGAGGTACCGCACGATCGACGCGACCAGCAGCAGGAAGAACGCGGTGTGCATGGTCGCGGCCAGCCACCGCGCGTCCCGATCGGTCATCGCCGCCCTCCGTTTCCCGTTCCGCTCTGGAGCCTGACCGGTGCGAACCCGGTCGGCATCAGCCGATCGGATGACCCGAGTGTCGGCCGTTCCGCGCCGCGAGGCGAGCCGGGACTCCGATCCGGTGAGGGCGGCCGGCGACGCACGATGACTGCGTCAGCCGGACAAGCCAAGGAGCACCCGATGAAGAACTTCACCGCCAAGACCCGCATCGCCACCGTCGTCGGCGGACTCGCCGTGATCGGAGCCGCGACCACCGGGGCGCTGGCCGCCAACGCCGCCACCTCGGCCGCTTCGGCCGCTCCCGCCGCTCCCGCCGCCGCGCCCGCGCAGGCCGCGCAGGCCGCGCCGAAGGGCTTGGTCCAGACCACGCACCTGTCGATCGCCGCCGCGCAGAAGGCCGCGCAGGCCGCGCTCAACGCCGCCGAGAAGGCGGGGCAGAAGGTGTCGGTCGCGGTGGTCGACCGCGACGGCAACACCATCGTGACCCTGCGCGGCGACGGCGCGGGCCCGCAGTCGTACTCGTCGGCCGAGGAGAAGGCGTTCACCGCGGTTTCGTGGAACGCCAAGACCTCGGAACTGACCGGCCGGCTCCAGCAGACCCCGACCCTGAAGGACATCAAGGGCACCCTCTTCCTCGCCGGAGCGGTTCCGGTGGACGCGAACAACGCCCCGATCGCGGCGGTCGGCGTGGCCGGTGCGCCGTCGGGTGCACAGGACGAGACCTTCGCGCAGGCCGGGGTGGACGCGCTCGGCAAGTAGGCCCCGCGCAGGTGAGCCCGGCACTGGTTCGGTGGGCCTCGTCGTTCCCGGCGAGGCCCGCCGGCGACCGGCTCTGTCACTGGCCGATGCGCAGTCAGGTCAGCCGGATTCTCCCGGTCCAGTTCGGACCCGGCCGCTCGCGCGCGCCCGGTACCGCAATCCGTCCAAGAGGATTTCGGTGATCCGGACCGCTTCTTCCTCCCACCCCTCCGCGAGCCGCATCCCGCAGATCCCGCCGAGCGCGCGCAGCACCGTGCGCTCGCCCACATCGGCGCGGAGCGTCCCGTCCGCCGCCCCGGCTTCGAGCAGCTGGCCTAAAGCACCGGCCAGCTGAGCACGGGCGTCCTCGAAGACCGGCGAATCCGTCGCCATGATGCTCTCCAGCGCGACCGCCATTCCCTTCCCGACGGACGCGTGTTCCACCAGCCGCAGCAGGAAATATCTCAACGCCTCGGCCGGCGCGTGCTGCCGGAGCAGTTGAGATGGCACAGCACACAACTGGTCGACTTCCTGCCGGTAGACCTCCTCGACGAGGGCTTCGCGCGTCTCGAAGTGCCGGTAAAGCGTCCCGACCGCCACCCCGGCCCGCTTGGCGATTTCGTCCACATGCGCGTCGGCCTCTCCGGCGAGAAACGCTTCGCGCGCGGCGGCGAGGAGCGCGTCGCGGTTGCGTCGTGCGTCGGCGCGCAGCGGTCGTGAGGGAGACACCGCACCTCCATAAGGTGAGTCAGGTTCAGTTTAGGGTTGAGTTTCCGGAGTCCGGACGAGGGTCTCGCCGGCCTCCGAGTACTGGTCACCGGCGGCAGCCGCGGCCTCGGCGCGGCAACGGTCCGCCGCTTCGCCGCCGCGGGCGCGACTGTGCTGACAGCCTCGCGCAGCGCTCCGCCGGACGATCTGCCAGCGACATTCTTCCCCGCGGACCTCTCGTCCGAAGCCGGTGCGGCCGACCTCGGCCGCCGGATAACCGAAAGCGTCGGCGGGGTCGACGTGCTGGTCAACACGCAGGAGCAGCGACCGGCCCGGCACCGACATTGGAGCGGACAGACGCGTCCTGGCTCGCCGATCTGGAGATGAACCTGCTGGCCGCGGTCCGGCTGGATCGGGCGCTAGTGCCGGGAATGACCGAGCGCGGGTCGGGCGTGGTGGTGCACGTGTCGTCGATCGCGAGCCACCTGCCGCAACGTGGCGAAGCTTCCTACGCGGCGGCGAAAGCGGCGCTCAACGCGTACAGCCGTTCGCTCGCGACGGAGGTCAGCACACAGGGCGTCCGGGTCGTGTGCGTGGTGCCGGGGTTTGTCGCCACGGAGGGCGCGGTCGCACATCTTCAGCAGAGCGCGGTGCGGGAAGGCGTTGGCGTGGACGAAATTCAGCAGCGGATCGTGGACCGGCTGGACGTTCCGATGGGACGGCCGGGCGATCCGTCCGACGCGGCGGAGATGATCGTGTTTCTCGCCTCCAGCCGGGCGAAATGGCTGACGGGCGCTGAATTCCGGGGCGACGGCGGGATCCTCCCGACGATCTGAAATCCGCGCCAAGCTGCCGCCGCCGGGTCCACCGACTCCGGCACTCGCCCCCGACGCCGCATTCAACAAAACGCCCCACCCACACCCGGCCGAGCGCATTACCCCAGCATTCCTCGTCGCGGACAACCGCCCCGTCTACCCGCCGAACCGCTTCGCATAGTCCTCCACGATGGGCCGTTCCGGGGCGATGAGGTCTTCCGGGAGCCGGTCCAGTGCGAAGAACTCGTAGCCGGTGATCTCCGTGCCGTCCACGGTGACCTCGGTGTTTTCGACGGTCGCGGTAAACGCGGCGGTGACGTTGTGGACCTCGTCGCCGTGCGGGTACCGGTAGAAGTACTCCGGTCCGGAGTAGACGCCGAACAGTTCGAGGTCCCGCACCGTCAGGCCGATTTCCTCCCGCACCTCGCGGCGGCCCGCGTCCTCGAAGGACTCGCCGGGGTCGAGGAATCCGCCGGGCAGTCCCCAGTCCTGGCTTTCCCCGCGGAACACCAGCAGCAGCCTGCCGCGCTCGTCGGCGATCAGCACCGACGTTCCGGGCAGGATCAGCGGGCGGGCGCCGACGAGTTCGCGCAGTTCGGCGATGTAGTTCATCAGTGGTCGGCACCTTCTTGGTCGGATGCGGTTCCGCCGCGCGGGCGGAAGGCGACGATCGGCAGCTGCTGGACCATCCGGAGCCGCGCCGCGTCGGAGCCGTCGTAGCGCCAGCCCAGCAGTTTGCTCAGCACCGGATGCAGAATCGGCCGCAGCAGCAGATTTCGCCGTTCGTAGTCGGCGATCGCGTCGGCTGCTTCGGATTCGCCGAGGACGCGGTGCGCGGGGACGAACTTCCGCCGGCCGATCGCGACCTCCGCCGCCGGGGCTGCCTGGAGGTTGCGGTACCAGTCGGACGACGGGCCCAATCCGGCAATGGCCAGCACCTCGCCGGTTCGCGGACGGACTCCGATCACCTCCAGCACCGTGCGGTACCGGCGGCCGGATTTGCGGCCGACGTGGGTCAGGCACAGGAAACGCTTGCCCAGCAACCATCCCAGGTCACGGTCGTACAGCTTCGCCGGCGCCTTGAAGACCGTGCGCGCGATCGGGTTCACGGGCGAACTCCTTCCCTGGCCGAATGGTGCGGGTTCGTCATGAGCGCGGTGGATTTCCCGGTCGAACTCCCGGCCACGAATCGGTCAATTCGCGGCAACCGACGGGACGCCACAGCCGTTCGCATCCCAACAGTCCTTCGGAAATCGACGACGCGCGGTTCAGCTGCTCGGCCAGTACGGACATGCCCAGCGACGCTCCCTGTCCGGCCAGCAGCGACAGTGCACGCCGCGTCTCCGACCAGCGTGGCACGGCCTGTGCTCCACGTTGATATCTCAACCTGGGCGGTCTGGTCGCAGTCCAGCAGAGGCCTCCGGATCCTCAGCGCACTTCGCCTCCCCGGGAACGCGTGACCAGCCCCCGCAGGACGGTGTTGACCGCCGCCGGGTCTCCCCCGGGAGCGAGACCTCGGTGCAGGAGCAAGCCGTCGATGGTCGCCACCAGCACCTCCGTGGTCGCGTCCGGCTCGGGAACGCCGCGTTCGGCGAGCCAGCGGCTGAGCTGCGCGCGGAACGCCAGGAGCAGTCCCCCGATCTGGTCCCGAAGCTCGTCGTCGCGCCGCGCCGCCAGATACGCCTCGACGAACAGCACCGACAACGGGTCCACCCCGGTGTACGGCTCGACCGACCTGAACAGCGCAGTCACCAGGTCAGCCGGGTTCTGCGTCGCGGCCAGCGAGGGGCCGACGCTCTCCAGCACCTCGCGCATCGCGTCGAGAACCGCCTCGCGCAGCAACGCCTGCAGCGACGGGAAGTGGTAGTGCACCACGCTCGGCGTCACCCCGGCCCGGTCCGCCAGCACCCGGGTGCTCACCGCCGTCCAGCCGCGTTCCGGCACCAGCTCGGTGGCCGCTGCCAGCAGTCGCTGCCGCACGTCGCGTCCGCGTGCCGCCGCCGGTGAACTCATCCGCTTTCTCCTGGTCGATCGCCCTGGGCGTTCGTACAGGGCGATCGTCCTGTACGACTGCCCTGATCGTAGCGCGGCGGCTCTCCACGGGAAAGATGCACAACTCGGGAGGCTGAAACGCTGTCCAGGGGAACCAGCGTCAGCTGGCCAGCACCGCTGCCCGCTGCCGGATCCGCGGCCGGACAGTGAACCCGCTCGGCTTCAGCGTCAGAGATTCGACGATCTTCAGCTCGTACGCCGGATCTGCTTCGAAGTCGTAGCGCTGCAGCATGATCCCCAACGCCAGCACCGCTTCGTGCAGCGCGAACTGGCGGCCGATGCACGCGCGTTCCCCGGTGCCGAACGGTTTGTACGCCTGGGCCGGACGCTTCCGCACCGCAGCCGGCTCGAAGCGGTCCGGGTCGAATTTCTCCGGATCCGGCCCCCATACCGTCGGGTCGCGGTGGAGCATCGGCAGCGGGACGATGACCGAATCGCCCTTGCGCATCGGGTATTTCCCGCCCAGCACCACGTCTTCGCGCGCTTCCCGGGAGTAGCCCGGCGCGGTCGGCCACAGCCGCATCGCCTCGTCGAGCACCCGGCGGACGTACCGCAGCTTCGCGACGTCCCCGAAGGCCGGTTCGCGATCGCCCCACACCGCGTCGACTTCGGCGCGGGCCTTCTCCATCAGCTCGGGGTGGCGCGTCAAGTAGTACAACGCGAACGACAGCGCGCCGGACGTCGTCTCGTGGCCCGCGACGACGAACGTGATCGCCTGGTTGCGGATGTTCACCGGATCGAGCTGCTCGCCCGTCGCGGGGTGGCCCTCGGTAAGCATCAGGCCGAGCAGATCGCGGGCTTCGCCGCCCTCGCGTCGGCGCGTCTCGATGACCTCGTCGACCAGATTCGTCATGGTCGCGATGTCAGCCTGGTTCTGCGCCGCCGACCCGGCCAGCACGCGCCGCACGAACGGGATCTTCACGTTCTCCAGCTGCGCGAACCGCAGCGCCCGGATCATCGCGGTGACGAACGGATGCGGTTCAGCGCGTTCGAACGACCCGAACCGGTAGCCGAAACCGGCGAGGCCGATCGTCTCGAGGGTCAGCCGCGTCATGTCGGCGGCGACGTCGACCGGCCCGGTCGCGCGGTCCCACGCCGCGGTCAGCTCGCCGGCGACCTCGAGCATCGTCGAGTGGTAGCGGCGCATCGATTCCGCGGAGAACGCGGGCTGAAGGATGTCGTGGGCCAGCCGCCAGTTCGGCTCGCGGGTGTGCGCGGTGAACAGCCCGTCGCCCGCGACCGCGCGCAACCGCTCGACACCGAGCCCGACGTGCTTGCCGAACTTCGTCTCGTCGTTCAGCTCGGTGACCAGGTCGACCCCGGTGACGAACACGATCTCGAGACCGAAGAACTTGCGGGTGAAAATCGGCCCGAGCTTCTCGCCGGCGCGCATGGTGCCCTGCAGGGGCGTGCGAAAACTGGCCCCGAGCAGGTCGCCGACGACGGGCAGCCGCCCCGGACGGTGCGGAATCGCGGTGGTGTCCAACGTGTCGCTCCCCTACTGAACCCACATCCAATAGGGTCACGATCCCCCGCTGCTGAACCGGTGTCAAGTAAGCTGGGAGGATGCGGACGCGCCTGAGCACGGAGCAGCGGCGCGAACAGCTGCTGACCATCGGAGCAGGCCTGTTCGCGGGCCGCCCGTACGACGAGGTGTGGATCGAAGAGGTAGCCGAAATCGCCGGCGTCTCGCGCGGTTTGCTGTACCACTACTTCCCCACGAAGAAGGATTTCTTCGCCGCGATCGTCCGCGAGCAGCGCGACCAGCTGCTGAAGATGAGCGAACCCGACCCCGCGCTGCCAGTGGCCGAACAGCTGCGCGCCGGACTGGAGGTATACCTCGAGTTCGCCCGCACCCACCCCGACGGCTACCGCATCGTGCACCGCAGCGCAGGCGACGCCGACCGCGAGATCCGGGAAATCTGCGAAGCAGGAATGGCAGCGAACGCCGAGCGAATCCTGTCCGCAGTGAGCCTGCTGCGCCCAGTCACGCCAACGACCCGCCTGGCAGTCCGAGGATGGCTTTCGTTTGTGGCGACACTGATTCTCGACTGGCTGGACGAGCCCAAGATCAGCACGGAAGAACTGCGAGATCTTTGCGCGAGAATCCTTTTCGCCGCAGTAGAAATAGACCCGAACACACTCTGACCCAGAAGCAAAGCGTCCGCCAGGACGCCCCTTCCCCGCCACCCAACCGCACCGATGCACCCAAAAGCGAGGCACCCACCCCTCCCCCACCCCCGATACACAGCCAAAAACACGGCGCTGGGGTGCTTGTCAAGGCATCTTTCCCGCCTTGACAAGCACCCCAGCGCCGTAGTCACACTAAAAAATCGGGGGGCCAACGCACCCACCCGGGCGCAATGTCGCCGCCAGGCGACGAGCCGCCGCCCCACACTTCACACAGTCACCACAACCTCATCCCCCACCACCCGAACCGGAACCCCCCGCAACCGCACCCGCCCATCCGCCGGATGCCGCCCAGTCAACACATCGAACTCAAACCCATGCCAAGGACAAACAATATTCCGATCAGCCGGATGAAACGCAGGCCCAGCGCTCTTCCGATCCTCCCGAACCGGCTGAACAGTCCGAGGCATGATCTTCCCCTGGCACACCGGCCCGCCCTGATGCGGACACACATTATGCCAAGCCCGCACCTCCCCGGCATGAAAGTAAACCCCCACCTCCAGCCCGTCGACCTCCACCACGATCCGCCCCCGCGCCTGGAGATCCGCGAACCCGGCGACAACGACCTCCCGCCGTACCGCACTCATTCGGCCCTCCGATACCAGATCGCCATATCGAAAAGATTGACATCCGCGGCGTCCAGCAACGCGGTAACCAGAACCACAGTCTCCGTAGCAGTCAACGCGTCCTCGCGAATCGGCCAGGAAATCTTCCCCACCCGATCAGTCTTGGCGGAGAACAACCGGGCCGCCGCGTACAACAGATCAGCGATCTCCTCATCGGCCACCGCGGCGGCCTGGTCCCCGGAAGCGATCTCAGATGTCAACGGCCCGAGCCGAGATACCAATGACGTCAGTTCGGATGTCATGATCACGAAACCCCCGGACGCTCACGGAGCACGCTCTGCGCGGCGGGCTTCCGGCGGTCAGTAGGAAGGTTGAAAACCCGGGCGGCGTTAAGCCCAAGAATGTTCCGCTTGGCCTGCTCCGACAAAAACGGCAGCCGCGTGATGGTCGACGGTGCGTCCCAGTCCCAATGCGGCCAGTCCGACGAATACAACAACTGCGTCTCCGCGTTGAACGCCTTCATCCCGGCCTCCAGCAACTCCATGCTGGTACGCTCCATCGGCTGGCTCGTATACCACATGTCCTTCATGTACTCGCTGGGCAACCGAGTCAGCCCCGGCGCCTCGCTGGGACGCATCAGCACCTCATGGTCGAGCCGCTGCATCAGGAACGGGATCCACGCGAGTCCGCTCTCCACCCACACCATCTTCAGCCGAGGGAACCGCTCCGGCATCGCGTTGATGATCCAGTTCGTCACATGAATCTGGTTGTAATGCGTAAAGGACAACGCGTGCATCGACAAGAACCGGTTCAGCTGAGCGAACGACGGATCCCCCCAGTGATACCCGGAGTGGAACGCGAGCGGCTTACCGCTGTCCTCGATCAGCTTGTACAGCCGGGTGTAGACATCCGAATGCACTGGATTGTTGCGTGTCGAACACACCGTGTACCCGATAATCCCGGCGTTGTCGGCGTATTTCTCGACCAGCTCCTCGCAAACCTCCGGCGTGTTGTACGGCAGATACAACATGCCCTTGAGCCGATCGTCCTGCGGCAGAACGACTTCAGTCAGCCAGCGGTTGAACGCCCGGCCGAGCACGACCTCGATCTCGTCCTGCGGGTGCATGCCCAGCAACAGCATCGCGCTCGGGAACACGACCTGGTAGTCCAGCCCCATCGCGTCCATGCCGCGGCGAGCAGCGGCGACGAAGGGATGCCCGTCCACCCCGTCGAGCGGCTCTTTGCGGCCCTGGTGCCCGAGCCGTCCGCCAACGCTCTGATGTGACATACCAGGCTGGATGTTCAGCAACGCGTTGTTGCCGGCGAACTTCCCGAACTGGTCCATGCCGATTTGGCGCCACACGTCGTTGTCGATGAGTTCCAGCACCTCGCCCCAGAAATGGTCTTCCGAGACGTGCGCGTCGATGTCGACGATGAAATAGTCGTCGTACTCCCGTTCGGCCTGTTTGGTCGCGTGGGCGAGCACGTCGCGGGTGTCGGTGCGCCCGCCGATCTCGGCGAGTTCACGGATCCGCGGCCCGTCGGAACGAGGAGTGGGCAAAGCGGGCACGGATTCTTCCCTTCGTCCGGCGTCAGCGGGGCGCGACGGCGGCATCGGTCATCGTGGTCAGGTAATCGTCGTCGGAGGGAGCCGCGTTCTCGTGCGGGATGACGACGGCGCGGTCGGGGCTGACCGCGAAAGTGTGTTCCTCGCCCGCGGTCGGGACGGATTCCGCGGACAGTTCGGCCGTTTCGGTGCGCACGCGCATCGGGAGGCCGTCCGCGCGGACGAGGAGGTTGACGGCGCTGCCGAGGTAAGTGGTGCGCTCGACAGTCCCGCGAAACGCGCCGGGAACCCCCGAACCCTCCGAGGACAGCCGGGCGTGCGCCGCGCGGAACGCGATGTCGGCCCGGTCCCCGAGCGAAACCTCGCCGGTCGTGATCCCGGAAAAGACCAGCGAGGTGTCGTCGACCCGCACCTCGGCGGTTTTGCCGCGCACCCCGGTGACGGTTCCGGGAAGAATGTTCTGAAATCCCATGAAATCCGCGACATACGCCGAATTCGGGCGGTCGTACAGGTCGCTCGGCGTGCCGGACTGGACGATGACGCCCTCGCTCATCACGATGATCCGGTCGGACAGCGTGATCGCTTCCTCCTGGTCGTGCGTCACGTAGACCGACGTCGTCTCGAACCGGTTGTGCAGCGAGCGCACCTGCTGGCCCATCTGATACCGCAGTTTGCTGTCCAAATTGGACAACGGTTCGTCGTAGAAAATGATCCCCGGCCGGGCGGCCAGCGCACGGGCGAGTGCCACGCGCTGCTGCTGACCGCCCGACAAAGCGGTGACCGAACGTTTCCCGAGATCGGAAAGACCGACCGCGTCCAGCATTTCCCGCACCCGCTGCGCGCGCTCCCGGCCGGGCATCCGGGCCACCTTCAGCGGATACGCGACGTTGTCGGTGACGCTCAGGTGCGGCCAGAGCGCATAGCTCTGGAACACCATGCCGACCTTGCGTTTGTCCGCGGGCACGAACGTGCGCCGCGCGGTGTCGACCACGACCCGGTCGCCCATGACGATCCGGCCGGACGTCGGCCGCTCCAGCCCGGCCAGGCAGCGCAACGTCGTGGTCTTGCCGCAGCCCGAGGGGCCGAGCAGCGTCACGAACTGCCCCGACTCGATCGTCAGGTCCAGTTCGTGCAGCGCCGCCTTCGCGCCGTACTTCTTGGTCAGTCCGGATACCTGGACCTCGGTCATCGTGACCTGCGCTTTCTCTTCGGCCGGGAGGCGAGGTGCTACTTCTTGAACGCCTGGGTGATGAAGTCGAAGTACGGCTTGTTGAACGCGGGGTCCGGGTTCGAGAACGGCAGCCGCGGCAGCTTGTCCAGCGACGGCAGTCCGGGCGGGCCGGGCGCGGTCGGAGTGCGGCCGTAGGAGTTGTCCTTCTCCGCCAGCGCTTTCTGCCCTTCCGGCGAGTACAGCCAGTTGACGTACAGCTGGGCCGCCTCTAAGTGCGGCGCGTCCTTGATCACGCACAGCGCCGAGCGCGCCATGTAGTTTCCGCCGTCCTCGAGCGGGAACACCATCTCGATCGGCGCGCCCTTCTGCTTCTGCGCCTCGAAGTAGCCCTGATATACCGCGATGCCGACGGGGAACCGGCCGCTGGCGACATCTGTGGGCACCATCGGCTCGGATTGAGATATCTGCAGATCCTGCGCGGCGAGCTTCTCGAGGTAGGAGCGGCCCCACTTCTTCTCGTTCTCGGGCAGCATCAGCGATTCGAGGATGTACCGGATGCCGCCGGGCACGGTCATGTCGCCGACCGCGATCTTGCCCTTCCACTTCGGGTCGAGCAGGTCGTGCCAGTTCTTCGGCGCGTCCTGCTTCTGCACCTGGTCGGTGTTGTAGACGAACCCGAAGTAGCGCAAGGCGAAGTAGGTGAGCCTGCCGTCGTTGTCGGTCGGGATCTTGAACCCCGGATCGGCCGTGCGCACGTCCGCCGGAGTGCAGATGTTCGGTTTCGCGGCCGCCTGCGGGGATTCGCCGCCGACGTAGATGTCCGCGATCCGGTTGCCGCTCTGCGCCTCGGTGTCCAGCTTGGTGAGGATCTGCGCGTCCGCCTGGTCCTGCGGGAGCAGCTTGATCCCGGGGAAGCGTTTGGTGAACACGTCGTTCATCGCCTGGTTCGCGGTCACGCCGGGTCCGTACAGCACGAGCTGGGTGTGGTTGGCCGCGAAGGCCTTGTCGTACAGCTCGTTCATATATTTGTTGGCCTCGGCTGACGCACCAGGGACCTCGACTGGCGTACTCGGCTTGGTCGCGCCCGCCGACGCGCAGGCGGTCAGCGAGGCGAGCAGGCCGGCGGTGAGCGCCAACGCCGGCGCGCGCAGTTTCGTACGGGAGAACTTCATTGTTCTTCCTCTCGGATCAGGGAGTGAGGCGGGAGAGCGGACCTGCGGAACGGTCGCGGCCGAGGAACCGGCCGCCGAGCTTGACGGACACCGCGGCGAGCGCGAGGACGGCGAACGCGGCGAGGAGGATGATCATGAACAGTGCCGCGCCCCGTGACATCTCACCGGTGAGGAACTGCTGGAAGGCGGTCAGCGACACGGGTTCCAGGCCGGGCGGCGCGAGCAGCATCGGCACGGCGAGGTTGCCCGAGATGAACAGCGCGGACAGGAACCAGCCGGCCAGGAAGCTCGGGATCACCAGGCGCAGCACGATGGTCACCAGCACCCGTCCCGCGCTCGCGCCGGACATCCGGCCCGCTTCCTCGAGTTCGGGGGACAGCTGGGCGAGCGCGCCCTCGGCGATCCGGCTCGACACCGGGATCGTGGCGACGACCAGCACGAGCGTCATCAGGAACGCCGAACCGTAGAGCCCGCGGAAGGCCGGGAGGTAGAGCACGGCGAACATGTAGGCCAGGCCGAGCACGACCCCGGGCAGCGCCCACGGGATCCAGACCGCGAACGAGGTGTAGCTGCGCAGGAATCCCCGGCGCCGCGCGGTGACGTAGGTCGTGAGCAGCGCGATCGAGATCGACCCGAAGCCGCCGATGACCGCTAGCCACGCGGTGAGCGCCAGGCTCGAGCTGAACTGCGGGTCGGTGAGCATCGTGACGTAGTTGTCGAGGGTCAGCCCGGTGCTCATCACCCCGAAGATCGGCTGGAGGCTGCCGAGCACCATCGCGAACAGCGGCAGCAGGAAGTTCAGCAGCACCACCACGACGATCAGCGCGGACAGCACCCACCGGATCGGGCCCAGCTCCTGCGGATCGCGCCGGGACGTCTTGCCGGTGAGCGTGGTGAAGCTGCGGCCGCGCAGCATCCAGCGCTGCGCGAGGAACAGCAGCAGCACCAGCAGGATCAGCACGAGGGACAGCGCGAACGCCTTGGTGTATTCGGCTGGCGCCTCATCCCGCACGTAGTGATATATCTGCGTCGAGAACACGTAAATCCCCGCCTGCCTGCCGATCAGCTGCGGTCCGTCGAACGACTGGAACACCAGCACCGCGATCAGCAGCGCCGCGCCGGTGATCGCCGGGCCGACCGACGGGATGGTGATGGTGAAGAACGTCCGCACCGTTCCGGCGCCGCTGATCGCCGCGGCCTCGTCGAGCGACTGGTCGCGGTTCTTGAACGCGCCGAGCAGCAGCAGGTACGCGAACGGCATGTAGCCGAGCGAAGTCAGCAGGATCAGCCCGCCCCAGCCCTGGATGTTGATCAGCGGCCCGTGCGTGCCGAGCGCGCGGCCGAGCTGGTTGAGCAGGCCGTTCTGCGCGTTGCCGAGCATGATCCAGCCGAGCGTGTGAAACAGCGGCGGGACGAAGAGGTTGATCACCATGATCGGGGTGAGCAAGGTGCGGCCGGGCACGTTCGTGTTGGCCGCGATCCAGGCGAACAGGCCGCCGCCGGCCACCGAGATCGTGCCGCACACGACGACCAGCACGATCGAGTTCCACAGCGTGTGCCACGTTTCCGGGGATTCGAACGCGGCGAGCAGACCGCTCGTCGTGAACGGCATGTTGTCCGAGGGCAGCCCGTCGCGGAAGGCGCCGAGCACGATCATCGCGACCGGATAAACGAAGATCAGCGTGAGCCCGGCGAGCAGGGTCGCTTTGAGCACGCCGCCGGTCACCGAGCGGCGCGTCGAGGCCCGCCGGTCGTGCTCGAATAGGCGCTCCGTCACTGCAGTCGTTCCTTCCTGCGAGCGGCCGGTTGCCCGCCGCGGGGACGAACAGCTCCGTCCGTCCTGCCGGTTAGCGTAAGAACTCGGGTGCGGCGGCTCATCGAGCGGCTCTCCGAAGTCCTTCCGGTTTCCTCCGACACGGTGTCGGAGGAAACCATTGGTCACCTGAGAGCGGAAAGCACCGCGTCGTTTTCTTCGGGCAGCCCGATCGTCACGCGCGCGCCGCCCGCCTTCGGGAACGGCCGGGCGAGCACGCCGCGAGCCTCCAAACGGGACAGCAGCTCGGCGGCATCTCCGGGCAGGAAAAGGAAATTCGCTTGGCTGGGCAGATACGCGACGCCGGCCGCGGTCAGCTCGGCCTCGACCCGGGCGCGCTCGGAGACGATGACCGCGGTTCTTTCCTTGGCCACAGCCAAACCTTCCGCGCTCAACGCCGCGATGACCGCCGCCTCGGCCACGCTGTTGAGCGCGAATCCGACGGACGTGCGACGCAACGCTTCCGCGATCCGTGGCGCCGCAGCGGCATAACCCACGCGGATGCCCGCCAAACCGTGTGCTTTGGACAATGTCCGCAGCAGCACGAGATTCTCGAACTCGTCGAGCAATCCGACAGTCGCGTCCACCGGTTCGGCAGACACGAACTCGCGGTACGCCTCGTCGACAACAACCAGCACGCGCGCCGGGACGCTTTTCAGGAATTCGCGGATATCCTCGACACCGCGCAGCCCGCCCGTCGGGTTGTTGGGATTGCAGAGGTAGACAATGCGGGTTTCCGGGCCGACGGCGGCGAGCATCGCGTCGAGATCCATCGCGCCGTTCGCGTCGAGACCGACCTCTGTGGACTCCGCGCCGGCGAGCGAAAGCGCGGCCGCATACGCCTCGAAGGACGGTGCCGGACGCACACCGTGCACGCCGGGTTCGCACACCAGCCGGGCGAGCGCGTGCAGCAGAGTGCCGGAGCCGTTGTCGATCGCGATGCGCCCGGCGTCCAGGCCCATCGCCTCGGCGACGGCGGCACGGGCCGCGGCCCGGTGGTAATCGGGGTAGCGATGGGCGTTCCGGGCCGCGTCGGTCATCGCGGCGACGATGACGTCGGCGGGAGCCCACGGCATTTCGTTCTGGGACAAGCGGATCGGCGGCTGCGCACCGCGGGACGAGCGATCCGGGGCGGCGAGCACGCGGTCGACCACACTGCGGAGCTCCAGCAGCATGCATCCTCCTCAAGCCGAGCGATTAACTGTAATGAATATACATAATTCTGAGCGCGTGTACATCCATCAAGTTCGCCCGCTTGAGATATCAGGAAGGCCGGGCTGCCACAGCAGGTCGGCGGTGCCGCGCAATCGCCGACTCCGCCAGGTCGTGGTCGCGCTTCATGACCGCCTCGGCGAAATCGAGGTGCGTCCGCAACCGCTCCTGGGTGGTCGGCGCGGTGACGCCTTCGAGCCGTGCGGCGATGATGTAGTCCACGAGATTCGTGTACAGGCTGCGCAAAAGCTCATTCGGCGACACCTGCGCGATCCGCGCGTGCAGCGCCCAGATCGCAGTGGGAGCCTCGGCGGAATCCCAGGCCGCCTTCAGCGTCTCGGCGCACGCTGAGATATCAGCGATGTCCTCGTCGCTCGCGTTCTCGACCGCGTCGTGCAGCACCGAACCGTCGAGCGCGTCCAGGACGCGCAGACAGTTCTCCACGGTCGCCTTCCCCTCCCGCAACTGGAGCAGCTGATCGCTCAGGTGCGTGAACGGCGAGCGCGTCGCGACGAAGATCCCGCCGCCCGGGCCGGGCTTCGCGTCGACGATGCCGCGGGCGCGCAGCAGCTGGATCGCCTCGCTCAGCGTCGCCGGAGCGACCCCGAAGCGCGCCATCAGTTCTTGACGTCGGCCGACGAAGTGCCCGGCGCTCCAGCCCTCCGAGACGATCTCGTCCTCGAGCGCGCGAGCGACCTGGACGGCTGCGGCGGTGTTCGTGATCTGCGGCAAGGGTCCTCCGAAGTACTCGGTCCGGTGACGTCGCCGACGCGGGTCACGCGTAGTGACAGATTAGAGGCGCACCGGAACCCCGAACACCCGGCATCGTCTATATTGATTGTAGACATTAGACGCTGGCGTCACCAGCGCGGCACGCACCGTTGCCTAAGGAGCCCCATGCCGGTTTCCGCCTCGATCCTCGCCGACTCCGCCGCCCTCCTGCCAGACCTGATCGCCCTCCGGCGCACCCTCCACGCCCAGCCCGAAGCCGGGTTCGCCCTTCCCCGCACTCAGCGGACAGTACTGAACGCGATGGCCTCACTGGACCTGGAAGTGACGCCCGGCCCGCACGATTTCACCTCGATCGTCGCGGTACTGCGCGGCACCCGGCCCGGACCGACGGTCCTGCTGCGCGCGGACATGGACGCGCTGCGCGTCACCGAGGAGACCGGACTGCCCTTCGCCTCGCAAACGCCCGGATTGATGCACGCGTGCGGCCACGACCTGCACACCGCGGCGCTCGTCGGCGCAGCGAAACTGCTGAGCGCCCACCGCGACGAAATCGCCGGCTCAGTGGTCTTCATGTTCGAACCGGGCGAGGAAGCCGGCGGCGGCGCACAACGATTGATCTCCGAGGGCGTGCTCACCGGCGTCGAGGCGGCATACGGCATCCACGTCCTGCCCGGACGCGCCGGCGTGTTCACCACCCGCCCCGGCCCGGTCATGGCAGGGGCCAGCAGCCTGACCGTTCGCGTACTCGGCCGCAGCGGACACGGATCACGCCCGCATCAGGCAGTGGACCCGGTTCCCGCGGCAGCACAGATCATTTCGGCACTGCACACCTATGTCACCCGGCGGTTCCCAGTATTCGACCCCGTGGTGCTGTCGGTGACCAAAATGCACGCGAGCGAGATCATCAACGCCATCCCCGACGAAGCAACGCTCGGCGCAACGATCCGCGCCCTCTCCCCGGAGAACGTGGAGACCCTGTCCCGCGAACTGCCTTCACTGACCGACGGGATCGCATCAGCCTTCGGTTGCCGAGCAGAAACGGAATTCAAGTCGGTTTACCCAGTCACCTCAAATGATCCAAAAGCAGCCACCCATGCGCTGAACGTACTCGGCGACCTGTTCGGCGCAGAACGGGCCGTGCCGCTAGAACACCCAATAATGGCGTCAGAAAGCTTCTCCGCCGTACTGAACGAAGTCCCCGGCGCCTTCATCTTCCTGGGCACCACCCCAGAGGGAGAAAACGCGGACACAGCGGAAATGAACCACTCCCCCCGCGCAGTCTTCGACGACAACGTCCTAGCCGACCAGTCAGCAGCCCTGGCAAGCCTCGCACTAAGCCACGTCCACCACCCCTGAAACGCAGCAAACGCACCCAAACAAGCGAGGCACCCACACCCCTCCCCCACCCCCGATACACAGCCAAAAACACGGCGCTGGGGTGCTTGTCAAGGCATCTTTCCCGCCTTGACAAGCACCCCAGCGCCGTAGTCACACTAAAAAATCGGGGGGCCGACGCAACAACCGTCTGCAAAGTCGCCGCCAGGCGACGAGCCGTCAACGCTTCTCGTGAATCAACGGCCAAGGCGAAGGAAAAACCCCGACCGGCACCTTCACCACCGCAGGCCGCCGAGCCGCCACCGCCGCCCCCACGCACTTCTCCACCGCGGCAGCATCCTCCGCCAGCGCAAAATCCAGCCCAAACGCCTGCGTAAGCAGTTCAAAGTCCGGATTAGTCAAGTCCGACCCAATGAACCGCCCCCCGTAAGTATCCCGCTGAATCCGCCACACATTCCCAAACCGGGAATCCTCGAACAACACAGTCACCAGCGGAATCCCGTACTTCTTGGCCGTAGCGAACTCCTGCATCGACCACCCGATCCCCCCGTCCCCGGTAACCGCGACCACCGGCCGCCCGCCAGCCCCCACCGCGGCCCCCAGCGCAGTAGGCATCGCGTACCCGAGCGTCCCCTGATACCCCGGCCACACATAAGACCGAGGCGCCCGCACCGGAAACCCATACGTCGACACATACCCGATCTGCGTCAGCTCGTTGACGAAAACCCCATCCTCCGGCAATGCGGCCCGGATAGCGTCCACGAACTCCATCTGCGGCCCAGCCTGCTTCCGAATCCGAGCGTCGCAATCCTCGCGCAACCGAGTCAGCTCGGAACCCCACGCAACCCGAGGCGAGAGCCGTTCCACCAACGCCGCCAACACCGCCACCGCATCAGCATTAATTGCGAGATCCGGACGACGAGGCGCGCGAAGATCAGCAGCATCGATATTGACCAACGCAAGCCGAGCGTCGCCGATATTCAACTGCTGCCCGAACGGCGTCAGGAACCGGCTGCCAAACGACACCACCAAATCCGCCGTAGCCCGCAACTCCCACAACGCGAACGCGGGCAACGCATGCGGATCCCGGGCATCGATCGCCCCTCGCCCGTTCTCGCTCATCACCACCGGCGCGTCCAGCAATTCAGCGAGCCGAGCCAGCAGCTTGAACGCCCGCGGGTCGCGCATCCCCCCGCCGACATGAATCACCGGCCGCGCAGAAGCCGCCAGCAACCGAACAAGGTCAGCCACCTCCCGCTCCGGAGCCTCCGGCTCCCGCACCCCGAACGGCTCCCCCGGCTTGAGATCCGCCACCGCGTGCAGCAAATCCGGCCCCAGCTCAAGCGCGACCGGCCGCGGCCGCCCGGTCCGCATCTGCCGGAATCCCTCGTGCACGAGGTCCGGAATCTCCTCGACCCGCTTCGGCCGCGCCGACCATTTCGTCAGTCCCTGGACCGTGTCGGTCTGCCGGGGAATCTCGTGCAATGCCCCGAGCCCGGACCCGACGAGCGGCGACGGGACAGTCCCGGCCAGCAGCATCACCTGCGAGGAACAGGCATAGGCCGTTGCCATGCCAGCGCCGGCGTTCAGTACTCCAGGCCCCGGCACGACCATCGCCACGCCGGGCCGCCCGGAAGCGCGGTAGTAGCCGTCCGCCATGTAGCTGGTCGCCTGCTCGTGCCGCGGGACGACCAGTTCCAGCTCGTCGCGCTCGCGGTACATGCCGTCGGTGAGCCCGTCCAGCTGGACCCCGGGAATGCCGAAGACCGTGTCGACGCCCTCGCTGATGAGCGCCCTGGCGAGCGCGTCACCGCCTGTCATCTGTGCCATGCGGAGCCCTCTCGTCAAATGTCTATAATGAATATAGATCAAATCTCCGGCAGCTGGCAACGGAAGAGGCGGGCATGACTCTCGAAGGACAGGTGCAGGCCTACGCCGACCGGCTCGGGCGGCCGGTCATCGTGTTCGACGTCGACTTCACGGTGATCGCGTTCAGCGTGCACGACCAGGACGTCGACCACGCCCGGCTGGCGATCATCCTGTCCCACAAAGGATCTTCGCGCGCCCGGGAGTCCATTAGGGACTATCGGGTCGGCCAGGCGCGGGAGCCGGTCCGGATCCCGCCGCTCGACGGCGGGCAGTCCCGGCTGGTCGCGCCGGTGCGGCACGAGGGGCGGCTGGTCGGCTACCTCTCCTCGACAATCCCCGAGGACGACGAATCCGCCTACGAGGACGACGACGAGCTGCGCGAACGCCGGGACCAGATCGGATTGCTGCTGGCCGCCATGGCGCTCGGAAACCGGGAAGACGAGGACCGGGCCCGACGCCTGCTCGCCGCGCTTCTCGAAGGCAACGAGGACCAGCGCGTCCGCGCCGCCGACGAACTGCTCGCGAGCGGCCTGCTCTCCCCCGTCCCGCACTACACGGTCATCTCCATCGCGACCCCGCCACGGGCCGAGCCCAGTTCCGCGACACTCCGGCTCGTGCTGGACCGGGCGTTGTCGAGCATTCCGGTCTTCCCCACGTTGAAAGCGGCCGGCGCGGTGCTCGGCAGCGAAGCGGTCTTGCTGGTGCCGTACGAAATCGACACCGACCGACTGTCGACCCTCCTTGCCCAGCCCGCCTTTTCCGGACTGCACGCGGGAGTCGGCGGGGCGCACGCGCCGCTGTCCGCGGCGCACCGGTCGCTGCGGGAAGCCCGGATTGCCTTGCGCGGCGGCGACACCGGCTGCGTGGTCCACTGGTCGGAGTTGGGATTGGACCGGCTGCTGTTGCAACTCCCGCTCGAAGACGTTGATATCTCAGATCTCCCCGATGCTGTCCGCCGGCTGCTCGCCGCGCAGTCCGGACCGGATCTCGCGCAGACCCTGGAGACCTATCTCGACTGCGGCTGCGACGCCCAGCGCACTGCGCTGACGCTGCACGTCCACCGCAGCACCCTCTACTACCGGCTGGATCGCGTCCGCGCGGTCGCGGACGTCGATCTCGCCGACGGGAAGGTGCGCCGCGAACTCCACACCGGACTGCGGATCGCGACGCTCGCCGGCCTCCGGTAGCCGCGCCTGGTCGCACCTGGTCCCGCCGCCCGCAATTGACTATATTCAATGTGAACTTTTACGGAAGGGTCCCGCATGAACGCACTGCTGACCACCGTCTCGGTCGCCGACGACCGCGGGCGGCCCGTCTTGGACGCCGCGACCAGGGAAGTCGTTGGCCACGCACCGGTGCACACGGTCGACCAGCTGAACGCCGCGGTCGCCGCCGCGGCGGCCGCACAGCCGTCTTGGGCCGCGCTGGGACACGCTGAACGGTCGCGAATCCTGCACGTCGTCGCGGACGACATCGACGCGCACGCCGAAGAACTCGGCGAGATCATCACCGCGGAGCAAGGCAAGGCCGGCGGTGCCGGTGAGGCGCACGGCGCCGCGCATTGGCTCCGGGCCGCGGCGGACACGGTGCTCGAACCGCAGCCGCTTCCGGATGGCGCGGAACAGCACTACGTCCCGCTCGGCGTCGTAGCGTCGATCGGCCCGTGGAACTTCCCGGTGATGATCGCGGTGTGGCACGTCGCGCCGGCGTTGCGGATGGGGAATACGGTGGTGCTCAAGCCTTCCGAGCAGACGCCGCTGAGCGTGCTCGCGCTCGCGGAGATCTTCCGCCGCCGCCTTCCCGCGGACGTGCTGACCGCGGTCTCCGGGGATCGCGAGGTCGGCGCCGCGCTGGCCGCGCATCCGCGGATCGCCAAGATCGTGTTCACCGGCTCGACCGCGACCGGACGCCGGATCGTCGAAAGCTCGGCGGGCAACCTCGCGCGGCTCACCCTGGAACTGGGCGGGAACGACGCCGCGATCGTGCTGCCCGGCACGGACGTGGAAGCCGTCGCCGACAAGCTCTTCTGGGCGGCTTTCATGAACACCGGCCAGGTGTGCGCCGCGCTCAAACGGCTTTACGTGCACGAATCGCTTTACGACGACGTCGTCTCCGCGCTGGCCGAACGCGCCGAGAAAGCGCCGATGGGGCCGGGACGGGACAAGGCGAACCGGCTCGGGCCGGTGCAGAACCCCGCGCAGTTCGAGATCGTCTCCCGGCTGGTCGAAGAAGCGCGGGCGCGCGGTGCCCGGATCGTCACCGGTGGCATGCCAGCGACCGAACTGGGGCCGCTGTTCTACCGGCCGACGATCATCGCGGACGTCGAGGACGGTGCCGCGGTAGTCGACGAGGAGCAGTTCGGACCGGTGCTGCCGGTGATCCGCTATACCGACGTGGACGACGCGGTGCGCCGCGCCAATGGCACTGACCAGGGGTTGGGCGCTTCGGTCTGGGGTGCCGACGCGGACCAGGTGAACGCGGTAGCGCAGCGGCTGGAGGCGGGCACCGTGTGGATCAACCAGCACGGCGGCGTCGACCCGGCCATCCCCTTCGGCGGCACGAAGGCGTCCGGGTACGGGCTGGAGTTCGGCGTGGAAGGCCTGAAAGCCATGGCGGCCAGCAAAATCATCCGCCGGTGAAACCAGTGAAGGCCTCCTCGAGGGGTTTCCTCGAGGAGGCCTTCACTGGGGGCCAAGGGGTCAAGCGCCGCGAAGCTTTTCCCACAACTCGGCCGCGGCCGCCCGGTCGGGCGGAGCACCTCGCCAGACCACAGTCTGGTCCTGACGTACCAACGTGACGGGGCAAAGATATTCAGCTGGCAGCGTGGTCACTTCAACGACCGCGAATGGGATACCTCGGCGTGCCGCTTCACCGGTCAGCGTTGAGATATCAACGCCGCGCCCGGTGATCGCCGTGTAGCCGGGCGAGAAGTGGTCGTACAGGGAGGAGCCGTCCGCCAGCGTGAAGTGCGGGGCACGGCAACCGGGCACAGTGGACGGTGTGTAGCTGCCCATCGTGTAGCCGGGTGCTTCTTCGCCGTCGTAAGCGATGATCGGGGAATCGTGGTACGCATACCCGTAATTCAGCCCAGCGGCGGCGAACTGCGGCTCGTTCAACTCCCGTACGGCAGCGCCGAACGCCTTGCGCGCGGCGTCACCGGCCGGGGTATCGTCCTCCAGTTCCGCAGGAAGCCCTGGCCGGGCCAGCTTTCGCTGGTGGTTCATCGCGAAGTGCGACACCTGTTCGGTGATCGGCCGCCGTTCGGCTTCATAGGCGTCCAGGATCCCTTCCGCCGCCCAGCCACCAAGGTGGGCACCGAGCAACCAGGTCAGATTGAGCACGTCCGCGATGCCCGCGTTCATCCCGAATCCGGCGAACGGCACCCACAGATGCGAAGCGTCCCCGGCGAGGAACACCCGCCGATCGCGGAACCGGTCGGCGAGCAGACGGCGCGCGACCCAGTCCTCTTTGGACACGACGGCGTACTCGAACGCCTCGTCCACACCGAGAATCGCGCGGATCGCCGCGTCCCGGTCGACGGATTCTTCCGGCGATGAAAGGTAGGTGTGCACGAGGAAGGTTTCAGTGCCGTCGATCGCGTACACGTGCCCGACTCGGCGTGAATTGAACGTGTAGTACCCCCACGCTCGCGGTTCGTCGGCGGACATCAGCGAGTACAGCTTCGGTGCACGGATGCAAGTGGACTGCACATGCTGGAGCACCGGATCGCCGCTGAGCTTCGCGCCGATCTGCTTGCGCACCGCCGAACGGCCGCCGTCCGCTCCGATGAAGTACCGCGCGCGCAGAGTCCGTTCGCCCGCGCCGTCGGACACTATTGCCGAAACGGATGATTCGTCCTGGCTCACCGCATGGAACCGGGTGCGGTTGAGCAACGTCACGCCGGGGGCGGCAGCGGCGTTGCGGGCGAGAATCGGCTCCAGGAACGTCTGGTTGATCCGGTGCGGCGGCTCAGGCGTCGCCCAACTCGTGTCGGGACCGACCCGGGAGGTGTACCGCTCCCCGCTCGCCGGGATCGGGATGCGCGACAGTTCCCGCCCGGTCAGCGAGGTCCGGAACGCGACGTCCTGCGGATAGTCGCGCGGCAGTCCGGCGGCGCGCACCTCCGCGGCGATTCCGAGCCGGCGGAAGCTTTCCATGGTGCGCGAGGCGACGTGATTGCATTTGACGTTCGGCGGTTCGAGAAACTCCCGCTCCTCGACGACGATCACCGAGACCCCGCGGCTGCTCAGGTCGAGTGCGGCGACCAGGCCGACCGGACCGGCCCCGACGATGAGGACGTCTGCGTCCATGGTTTCTCCGTTCAGCACGGCATTCCTTGCGCCACCACGCCAAGGTGCTCGGTCATCAGCCGACGCGCGGCCTCCTCGTCACGGTCCTCAATGGCCTGAAGGATGCGGCGGTGCGCATCGACCGCACGAGTCGCCCGCTCGGCGTTGGTGTGCACGGCATAAACGCTTTCCCGAGGGCGGTTCAGCGCGCCGACCGACGCGGCGATCGCCGGATTTCCGCTGAGCAAGCCGAGCCGGGCGTGGAATTCCAGCGACAACGGGTTGTACCGGCTTGCGTCGTGGACGTGTTTCTCCGATTCCTCGACCAGCTCCCGCAATTGTGCGACTTGGTCGTCGCCGGCCGCCCGTGCGGCGAGCGCGGCGGCCGCTGGTTCGACCGCGTGCTGTGCCTCCAAAAGCTGTTCGGTGCGCATGCCGTGCAAATGCAGCTGAATGGAGAGCGAATCGGCGATCCGCCCGATGTCCGCTTCGGCCTCTTCCGCCGTGCTGAGTTCGCGGTATTCGCCGGACCAATACAGCAGCGGCTGCCCGGTTCCCCCGCCCGCGGAAACGACTTCGCCGACGAGGATGATGTGGTCGCCGCCGCCCAGCATGGTGTGCACAGTGCAGTCGAACCAGCTCAGCGCGCCGGTGACGACTGGTGCGCCGGTGGCTTCGGTGTGCGTCTCGACCTCGTCGAACCGTTCCTTGCTCCGGCCGCGACCGCGTCGAGCGAAGCACGCGGAAACGTCCTGTTGATGGCGGCCCAGCACGTTGATCGCGAAGACTCCGCTCGCGCGGATTTCGTCGAGGATCGGGCTGTGCGAATTGATCGATACTGTCACCAAAAGGGGGTTCAGCGAAAGGGAGACGAACGACGTCGCGGTGATTCCGTAAAGGTGACCGTCGAGCGCGGTCGTCACCACCGTGACGCCGGAAGCGAATCGTCCAGCGGCCTGGCGGAAACTGTCGATCCGTTGCTGGTCGGAGGTCATCGGGTCACCTCCCTTCGTCCGGGACGCCGAGGCCGCGAAAGTCGTAGACGTCCAAAGTGGTCTCGCCGGAACGGAGCCGGTCCAGATAGGACTCTTCCTTCTCCGCACGGGCGCGGGACGCGGCCAGCACCCGGTCGTACTCTCCGGCCGGGAGCACGACGACGCCGTCCCGGTCGGCCACGACGACGTCACCGCGGCGAACCACCCGGCCGCGCAAGGTGATCGGGCGGCCGACGGTGCCCGGCCAGTTCTTGATCGTGCCGCGGATCGAGATCGCCGTGCTGAACACCGGGAATCCGAGCGACGCGAGCTGCCGGGTATCGCGGACGCCGCCGTCGATGACCAAACCACTGATCCCTCGGGCCTGCGCCGCGACCGCCATCACCTCGCCCCAGTACCCGAACGGCGCGCCACCTGCGTCGACCACAAGCACGTCACCAGGGCCAGCGGCCTCGATCCCGTGGTGCAGCGCGAGGTTGTCGCCGATTTGCGCCGACACCGGCACCGCGCTCCCCACAATCTGCGCACCGTCCCAGGCTGGTCGGAACGCGGCATCCAGGAAGCAGTCGAGGCCAGAAGCTTCGTACAGGGTGGCCGTGCCGAGCGTCAGCAGTTCCTTGCTGTCTTCGGCCAATGTGGTCATGCGTCCGCCCGCTGCAGATCGTGGTAGCCGTACTTCGCGCGGGCCTCGGCGATCGTCGCGCCACCGAGCGCCGCGGCGAGGATCGCTTCCTCCCGCGCTCGGATCATCTCGGCGACCTCCAGCACGTCGTCCTCGCAGTCGCGCGGAATCGCCACGACCCCGTCCGAGTCGCCGAGCAAGATGTCGCCGTGCCGGACTGTTACGCCGCCGATCGTCACTGGCCCGCGTTCCTCGGCCACCTCGACCCGGTCCTTGCCGGTGCGCATGAACCGACCGCGGCTGTAGATCGGATAGCCGATGGACAGCGCGCGGTGTGTATCGCGGCAGACCCCTTCGATGACCGTGCCTGAGATACCACGTTGGTGCGCTACTGCGGTCAGGATGTCGCCCCACACGGTGCAGTCGAGCCGGCCGTCATTGTCGAGCACGATCACCTGACCCGGTTCGACCTGGTCGATGAAGTCGCCGACGGTGCCCGCGGGGACCTGCGCACTGACGTACCGCACGGTGAACGCGCGGCCGACCATGCGCTGTCCGTCCGCGAGCGGAGCGAGACCGAACAGGCTGCCCGGGCGCTTGAGCTTGTCGAGGGCGTCGGAGACCGTCGCGGTGCCGAGCGCGGAGAAGCGGTCAAGGAGAGACATCAGCGCTGCTCCACGGTGACTGAGGGGAATTGGGAATCGTGCATGACTTCTTGCACGTCACGACCGGACCGGACCGCCTCCGCCATCCGGGCTTCCCGCTCGGCGATCCGCTGCGCGAGTTCGATGACGCGTTGAGCGGCTCCGGCGGCGACGAAAACGACACCGTTGACATCCGCGAGCACAAAGTCTTGCGGGGCAACTGAGATACCAGCGATCTGGATACGCTCGTCCATCGCGGCCTGGACGATGCGGCCCCGCGCGCTGACCGGAACCGCAGTGCGCGCGAAGACCGGAAGCTTCCGCGCTTCGCTCTCTTGGACGTCGCGGCAGGCACCGTCCACGATGACGCCTGCTACGCCGCGCCGGACCGCGGCCTCGGTGAGCAGGCCACCCCAGCACGAAACATCCGTGCGGCCGTGGTTGTCGATCACCACGACGTCGTCCGGCTCGGTGATCGCGACCAGCGGGGTGGCGATGTGCGTCGCCGGTCCGGCGGTCGCTTTGGGCGCGGCGGTGACCGTGCGCACCCGACCAGCCAGGACCGTTCCCACAGGCCACATCGGCTTCAGCGCGGTGACCGCGCCGGGCAGGCCGAGGGTGTCCAATGCGTCCGAAACCGCGCAGCTGTCGAGTCCGCGCAGCGCGGTGATGATCTCTTCGGGAGACATAGTCACTTCCGTTCCCAGGTAAGGAAACCCATCGCGTTGCCAGTGCCAGCTTCCGTTCGGTAGCACGGTTCGTAGTCCACGCTCGTCACCGCGAGCCCGGCTTCGTCGGCGATACCGGCAACCGCGATCCAGTTGCGCAGCTCCGAGGCACCGGATCGCATCTCGGCGGCTGGGACGCTCGAGAGGTAGCCAGCGTCGTGGTCCCGCAACGCTTGGAGGAACTCCTGGTCCAGCTTCTCGTCGATCACGAAGTGGCTGAGCCCGCCCGACGCGACGACGCCGACGCGCAGGTCCCCGGGGAACGACCGGATCGCCCGCGCGACCGCGCGCCCGAAGTCGTAGCAGCGTTTGGCTCCCGGCGGATTCGGCTCCCAGAAGGTGTTGATGAAGATCGGCACCATCGGCAGCGTCGATTCCTGGCCGAGGAACCGCTGGTAGATGAACCCGAAGCCGTGCGGAATGGCGTGGTTCTCGTACCGCCCGGCCGGGATGACCTCGGTGGCGCCGGTGTCGAAGTCCTCGGCCTGGGTGGACTGGATGAGGTGCTTGCCGAGCGCGCGGTGCGTGGGCCGCATGATCGTGCGGTCCGGGACGTCGCCGGCCGCGGCCTCGGCCAGGCCCGGCGCCATCGCGTCGAGCTGCGCCTGGGTGAACGGCACATGCGCGACCTCGTCGCCCCAAAACACCGAGAACGGGGCGAGCCATTCGTCGCCGTAGGTTTCCTTGTGGTCGCTGGAGACGATGACGACGACATCAACGTCCTGAGCACGAATGAAGGCCGCGAGCCGGTCCATCGACCGCTGGCAGCTCTCCCAGCGACGCGCCATCGCCTCCGGAGTGATCTCCTGCGAGAAGTCCTCCCGCAGCTCGCGCAGTTCCTCGTAGCGGTAGGTCTCGCCGCGGAACTTCAATGCCTTGCTGGCGCGGTCCGCCGTACCCCTGATATCCCAGGCGTGCGGTGGTGGCGCCTTCAGCTGCGGTCCGTGCGAGGTGCCGAATCCGGCGACGATCTCCGTCATGGTCGTCCCCCTCAGAGCTGGAAGAGCGCGCGGGCGTTGTTTTCGAGGACGTCGGCGCGTTCCTTCTCGCCGAGCCAGGCGATGTCGTCGATGAGCAGGTGGATGTCGTCGAACCAACGGCCGGTCTCCGGGTCGATCTGCGATCCGGTGCCCGGTTTCTCCGAGCCGAACAGCACCCGGTCGGTGCCGACGACCTTCATCAGCAGCTCCAGGCTGTCCTGGGTGTACAGGCAGGAGTCGAAGTGCAGCCGGCGCAGTTTGTCCAGATAGGACACTCCAGTGCGCACCACCGACGGCAGGAACCGGCCCACCTGGTACGGAATCGCGCCGCCGCCGTGCGAGACGATCACCTTGAGGTCCGGGAAGTCCTTCAGCACTCCCGAGTTCACGAGACTCCACACCGCGACGGTTTCTTCCTGGATGAAGTGCAGGCTGTACGGTTCGCGCGCGGGCGGCTTGCACCCGGCCGCGTGCAGCAGCACCGGCACGTCGAGTTCGCACAGCACCTCGTACACCGGGTACCAGTACCGGTCGCCGAGGGCGAGCGGGGTTTCCGTGCCCTCGTAGGGATCGGTGTTGAGCATCGCGCCGACGAAGCCGAGCTCCGTCACCGTGCGGCGCAGTTCAGCGGTCCATTCCCGCGGCGTCAGGTCCGGGCTCTGCGGCAGCCCGGCGACGCCCTTGAACCGGCCGGGGAACAGTTCGGTCGCGCGGTGGATGAGGTTGTTGGTCTCCTCGGTGAACCACTGCACGAGCTTGGCCGGCCGTTCGCTGTGCATCATCTGGAACGGGCGGGGCGAGATCATCTGCAGGTCGATCCCGGCGCCGTCGAGGTGCGCCAGATGTGAGATATCACCGAAACTCGGATGCGGGTGGTGGTACGCGGCGGCGAGCGCGTCGTCGCTGATGGCCGGGGGTTTGCCACCGTGCGCGCCGCGATGCGACAGCAGCGAGGCTTTCCAGGCGTAGTAGGCGTCCGGCGCGGACATGTGGCCGTGGACGTCGATGATCACGGAAGGCTCCTTGCGGTCTCAGGCGAGCGGCTTGCTGATGAGTTCGTCGACGCGCGCGTCCGTCGCCGACGTGTCGTAGAAGCGCAACAGCCGGGTGCGGCCCGCGCCGGGGTCGCCGCGGTGCAGGTACTCGTACAGTTCCTGGCGCATCCCGAAACTCGAGCCGGCGAGTTCCCAGCCGAGCCGGAACAGCCGCGCCTTCTCCGCGGCTCCGATGTCGTGGCCGCGCATGTAGAGGTCCAGGAAGGGGCGCAGTTCCGGATTCGCCAGGTCGGCTTCGGTCGGCTGCATGATGAGGCCGGACGCGGCGACCTGGCGCAGGATCTGAACCATCCGCGCTGAGATGTCAGCCGACCAGAAGCCGACGCCGTTGGTGTTGCTCGGGGCGAGGTGCCCGCCGGGCGTCACGACCGCGTCCGCCTCGGCGCCCTTGATCGCCAGTTCGAGCGTCTGGACGTAGGAGAGGAGTTCGCCCAGCTGTTCCTGGATGCCGCGGAAGGTGTCCACGCCGATGGAGTGCGCGAGCTTCTTCGCGACCGAGGCGAAGAACTTCATCCGGGCGAGGAAGCGGATGTGCGTGCTCTGCAGGCTCCAGACGTTGATCCGGCCGAGGCCCTTGAGCGCGCGCAGGGAGTCGCCGAGCAGGAAGATGCGTTCGCGCGGCAGGAAAACATCGTCGAAGAACAGCATCGCGTCCTGCTCGTCGTACCGGTTGCCGAGCGGGTGCGAATGCCCGCTCTCCGGCGCGCCGAGCGGTTCGCGCAGCAGGATTTTCAGGCCCGGCGTGTTCATCGGCAGCGCGAACCAGATGACAAAGTCTTCCGCGCCGCGCGCGGCAGTGACGCCGTTGAGATATACCAGCACCTCGTGCGAGAACGGCGCGAGCGTGGCGAGTTGCTTCGCGCCGCGCAGGACGACGCCGTCCTCGCGCTCCTCCACGACGCGCAGGGCGAGGTCCGGGTCGTCGAGCGGGCTGGCGCTGCGGTCGATCTGCGGGTCGCCGAGCGCGTGCGTCAGGACCAGGTCGTGCTCCATCGCGAACCGGCGGTAATCGCGCGCGTTCTGGCCGAACCCCTCGCGGTTCTGTTCGAGTTCGTCGGCGTAATCGGCGAGTCCGGCGGCCACATTCGACATGAAGTCGGGCGAACGACCGAGCTGCCCGAGGCTTTCCCGCATCCACCATTCCGACGCGGCGAATTTGGCGCGCAATTCCTCGGGGGTCTTCGGCAGCGAAAACGCGTAACTGACCTCGTTGCCGGTCTCCTCGGACTTGAACAGGGTCGCCGCCCGCCCCTCGGGAGTGGCGAACCGCAGGTCGAGCAGCCGGGCGAACTCGTCGACAGTCGGCTTCAGCGCCGGGTGCTCCGCGACGTTTTCGATGCGCTTGCCGTCGAGCCAGACCTCGCGGCCGTCGTTGAGGCTCTTTTTGTACTGCTCGCCGGTCAGCGCCCCGGTGGCACCGGAAATGTCCATGTACTCCGACTCCTTTGTCTGTGACGGGCCCGCACCGGGCGACAATGCGAAGCTACGGAAATCGCGACGCCAGGTAATCGGCCCGCTGCGGGAATCTCCGCCGCGGGCGTCCGACACCGTGTCGGAAAGTCCGACGCGGTGTCGGAAACGCTCAGTGCTGGATCGTCGGCACCGTCACCCATTGCCAGTAGGTGAACTCGTCCAGGTTCCAGTGCCCGCCGTGCCGTCCGCCGTTGCCGGACGCGCCGAGGCCGCCCATCGGGATGTGCGCGGCGTCGTAGATGGTCTGGCCGTTGAGGGCGACCATGCCGGCACGCAACCGGGAGGCGAAGCCGAGGGCGCGCGCGACGTCGCGGCTGTGGATCGCGGCGGACAGGCCGTATTCGGTCGCGTTGGCCAGTTCGAGCGCTTCTTCCTCGGTCGAGAACCGGGTTACCGGCGCGACCGGACCAAATATCTCACTTCGGAAAGCTGCGTTGTCAACTGTTACGCCGTCCAACACGGTCGGTTGGTAGAACGCACCGTCGTGCGCGGCACCGTGCACGACCCGCGCGCCCCCGGAGACCGAGGCCTCGACGATGTCGTGCACCCTCTCGGCCTGCGCGGTCGTGATCAGCGGACCGAGTGTCGTTCCAAGGGCCTTCGGATCGCCGAGCCGCAGCTTCTCCGCCGCCGATTTGAGCCGTTCCACGTACTCGTCGGCAATGCTGTCGTGCACCAGATGCCGTCCGGTGGCCATGCAAATCTGGCCTTGGTGCCGGAAAGTCCCGCCGGCGCCCGCGGCCGCGGCACGCTCGAGATCCGCGTCCGCGAACACGATGAAGGCGTTGTTGCCGCCGAGTTCGAGCACCACGCGCTTGAGCAAGCCGCCCGCGATCTCGCCGACCCGACGGCCAGCGGCGGTTGATCCGGTGAACGAGATCGCGTTGGTGTGCGGCGAACGCACCACCGCCTCGCCGGTCGCCGCACCGCCGGGCAGTACGTGCAGCACACCGTCCGGCAGACCCGCTTGCTCGAAGATGTGCGCGAGCACCGCACCTCCGGAGAAGGCGGTCTTCACGTCCGGCTTGACCAGCACCGCGTTGCCGAGCGCGAGCGCCGGGGCGACCGAGCGGATGGCGAGCATCAACGGCGCGTTCCAGGGGGCGATCACCCCGAGGACGCCGACGGGGACCCGCCGGGCGATGCCCAGCGTCGTCGGGTCCTCGACGGGGAGAAGGTCGCCTTGCGACATCGTGACCAGCCCCGCCGCGGCGATCAGTTCGTCGATCGCTTTGTCGACTTCATGCTTCGCCTTCGCGGGCAGCGAGCCGCTCTCGCGCACGAGGACGTCCTCGACGTCGGCGCGGATGTCGCGCAACGCGTCCGCGGCCCTGGTGAGGACGTCGGCCCGCTCGCGGTACGACGCACGGCTCCACTCAGCCTGCGCTTGCGCGGCACGCGCTCCGGCCCGCTCGACGTCGTGCTGATCGGCAAGGCCAGCCAGGCCGACTTTTCCGCCGTCGCCCGGCGAGACGACCGGCTGCGTGCCACCGCCGCCGGTACGCCAACCGCCGGAGTAGATATGCCCGTCTGCCTCGCTGAGATCCCACCGGGCCATCGTCGTCGCCTGCCAATCCTGGTGCGGGTGCGGAGATCGCCGCGATGCTAGGTCGGCGCGAGCGCTCGCTTCATCGCTTCGGCGACGCAAATCCCGGGCCCGCGACTGGACACGGTGTCGGAATCAGGCGGTCGGGATCACTGCCGCAGCTGGCCGTTCACGCGGATTTCGATCAGCCGCGGACCGTCTTCCGGTCCCGGGTCCTCGGCGAGAGCGGCCCGCAACTCCTCGGCTCCGTCGACCGTCGTCGCCTGGATGCCGAACGCCGTCGCCAGCGCTGATATCTCAACGCCGCTGATGTCGGTGAGCGGATACTCCTCTCGTTCGCCTCCGCTTTTCCGCATACCAGCGACCACGGCTTGGTATCTCCCGTTGTTCACCACGAGATATGTCACCGGCAGCCGGTGGCGTACCACGGTCCAGAACGCGGGTACGCCGAACTGGACCACGCCGTCGCCGACAACCGCCAGCACGCGCTCTCGCCGGGCCATGGCAACCCCTGCCGCAGCGCCCATTCCCCAGCCGAGCGAACCGCTCGCGGTGGCGAACAGCGAATCCTCCCGAGTGCGCTGGAGAAAACGCAGCAACGGCAGCGTCGAGGTGACCGCGTCGAGGACCAACAACCGTTCCCCGCCGATGACGTCCGCCACGGTGCGCATCGCGACCGCGGCACTGAACTCCCCGGCTAAGCAAACTTCGGCTTCCCAACGGGCGCGCAGGTCCTCGCTGTCCTTCCGTACCCGGGCGAGCCACTCGCTCCGCGATGGTGCGCACTCCGGACGAACCCCTTCGGTCAGCCCGCGGAGCACCGCCGCGGTATCGCCTACGACAGCTCCGGCTGGGACGTACCGGCGGCCGGGCTCAGCAGCGTCTTCGGAGAGATGCAGGATCGGCACGCCCGGCGGTAGCGCCGCGACCTCGGCCGAGAACTCCACCGGTGTCGGCATGCCTGCCAGCACCAGCAGATCCGCTTCCTCCAGCAACGGTGCGCGGGGTTCGAATAGCCCGGCGTAGAGCGGGTGATCCGTGCGGAACGACCATCGTTCGAGATCCCGCCGGGACTCCACGAACACCGGTGCGCCGAGCCGTTCGGCCAACCCCGCCAAGTCTCCGGTGGCTCCGCGCCGCGCGACGTCCGAGCCGGCGACGACCACTGGCCGCCGGGCCGCATCGAGCAACGCGCTCGCATGCCGAACCGCCTCCGCGGCTGGGCCCTGCCGCGCACCCCAGCGGACCGGAGGAGCGACACCGGGTTCGGCAGTCAGATGGTCCTGCGGAATCGCGAGAATCGCCGGTTGCTCCGGGACGACCGTGGTATGCCACAGCGTCCGGCTGATATCTTCCAGCAGGTCTTCAGCGCGCAGGTTCTGCCAGGAATAACCCACGTACGGCGCGGCCGTTTCGAGCAAACGCGGCGAAGTCGTCAGCGCGCGGTGCGGAAGGGTCGCTGTTCCCTTGATGCCAGCGAGAATCGCGACGCTGCTGCGCGCGACCTGCGCCGCATACAGATGCGCCAAGCCATTCGCGACACCGACGTTCGTGTGCAGATAAGCCACGCCGATCCGTCCGGAGGCGCGCGCGTAACCGTCGGCCATGGACACCGAGATCGCCTCGTGGGTGGTCAGCACGAACTCGGGACCGCCGCGACTGGTGGCAAGAGCTTCGAGCACTGGTATCTCAGTGGTGCCGGGACAGCAGAAAACGTGCTCGACTCCCCACTGCGCCAGGGTTTCCAGCAACCGCGCGGCAGCCGTCATGTCGTCTCCTCACCGCATCGACGGCCCCGCACGTTACGCAGCACACCGGGCGGTGCGCTCGGACGCGGCGACGGAAGAACCCTCGCGGACTGTGCGACACGGTGTCGAGATCGGAGTAAGTTGCGGTCTCGACACCGGCGAAAGGCAAGGCGGCTCAATGACTTCTGCCCGGCACGACGGAGACACCTGGGATCTGGCGTCCAGCGTCGGCGCGACCGCGACCATGGCCGCGGCGGCGCGAGCGATCGCGACCCGCGAGGACAGCACGCTGTTCTCCGACCCGTTCGCCGAACCACTGGTCCGGGCAGTCGGCGTCGACCTGCTCGCCAAGCTGGCGTCCGGCGAGACCGCCTCGGGCGCCCTGGTCGGGCAGGTCTGGATCGACGCGGCCAAGATCCGCGGCAAGTTCTACGACGAGTTCTTCCTCGACGCGGCCGCGGCGGGCATCGCACAGGCGGTGATTCTGGCGTCCGGATTGGACTCCCGCTCCTACCGGCTGCCCTGGCCGGACGGAACCGTGGTGTACGAGATCGACCAGGAGCCAGTGGTCGAGTTCAAGTCCCGCGCCCTGGCCGACCTGGGCGCCGAGCCCACCGCGGACCGGCGGCCGGTCGGCGTCGACCTGCGCGACGACTGGCCCGCCGCCCTGCGCGCCGCCGGTTTCGACCCGGCGCGGCCGACCGCGTGGAGCGCCGAAGGCCTGCTGGGATATCTGCCCCCGGAAGCACAAGATCTTTTGCTGGACACCATCACCGAACTCAGCGCGCCGGGAAGCCGCGTCGCCACCGAAAACCGGCCCAACCCGCGCCCGGGCGACGAGGACAGGACGAAGGAACGCCTCGACCGCATCTCCGAACAATGGCGCGGCGAGGGTTTCGACACCGACATGACGAGGCTGCGCTACTTCGGCGAGCGCAACGAGGCGGCTCCGTACCTGACCGGACTCGGCTGGACGGTGCGGGGAAGCACGGTCCGGGAGCTGCTCGCGGCCAACGGTCTGCCGCCGCTGGAGGACGACGATCTGCGCATGGGCGAGCTTCGGTATATCAGCGGGGTCCTCGCTTAGACGTCTCGCGCAGCCGGCCCCGCCGTCGGCAGTGGTCAAACCATCACGCCTGGTCACAGACGCTTCGCGACCGGATTGTGAGGGTGGTCACGAGGCATACCGCGGGTTTGCTCCCGGCTCGCGAGAATCCCGAGCACAGCCCCCGATCCCGAATAGTTTTCCGGTTCGACCGCCCGTCCACGCAGGTCAACGGGAGATAACGGTTTCATGGAGATCCGTGCGTTCCGGGCGAGGATCTGCGTGTGCTCGCGCCCGCCGACCAGGTTCGTTTCGCCTTCGAGCCGCTGTACAGCCTCTACAGCGGCTCGGCTGTCGCAGTCGAAGCGGTCGGGCATCCGGCGGCGGGCTGGGTGCAGGATCTTCTCGACGCGGCGGGCGACCAGGCCCAGCTCGTCGACGCGGACCTCGACCTCGTGGCCCGCGCGGCCGCGGCGGCCGGACGGACGGCAGCCGGGGTGTCGTTGCATCTCAACCTGAGCGCCAGTGCCGCGGGCGCGCCCGCCGAGCGGTTCATCCCGCTGCTCCAGACCCTGGAACGCACCGGCCGCCGCCCCGCCGACGTCGTGCTGGAAGTCACCGCGCCGCTCGCCCTCCCGAAGCCGGGCACCCTGCTGCGGGGCCTGCACCGGCTCCGCGACCTCGGCTTCCGGCTGGCCTTCGACCGGCTCGGGGCCGCGGGCCTGCCGATGAACCTGCTCGCCGAAGCGCCGATCGAAATGATCAAACTGGACCGTGCGACGCTGCGCCGGCTCCCGGCGAACGCGGCGACCGTCGCGCTGGTGGAGGCGCTGGTCCAGTTCGCCGCGCAAACCGACCTGCGGCTCGTCGCGACGGGAATCGAGAACGACGCGGAACTCGACGTCGCCCGGCGCTCCGGAATCCGTCTCGTGCAAGGGAATCTGTTCGCCACCGCCGCTCCGGAGCGTGTGCTGCCCGCCGCCGAACGCGGCGACCAGCCGGGCACCATGGTGGTCTCGCCCGCCGCCGGACTGCGGATCCCGGAATTCCTCCGGCAGGCCAAGACCCTGCCGGACGACGCGACCTGCGACGACGTCCACGCGATCCTGTCCGCCGAGCACGCGCCGAAGGCGATCGTCGGCCTCGACCAGCAGGCGCGTCCACAGTGGACGATCGACCGGATGCGGTTCCTGCTGGCGGTGACCGGCCGGTACGGGCACGCGCTGTACTCCGGGAAACCCGCGGCGAAACTGGCCGGTCCGCCGCGGCTGGTCCGGATCGACACCGGCACCCGCGAACTGCTGGAACTCATCGCCGACGGCGGAGCCGAGCACAGCGGCGACGACCTCGTCGTGACCGACGCGTCCGGCCGGTACCAGGGCGTGGTGCGGCCGAACGAGGTGATGCGCCGGATGGCCGCGGTGAAGGTCGAGGCCGCGGTCGCGCTCAACCCGCTCACCCGGCTGCCCGGCAGCGACGCGATCGCCCAGGACGTCGCCCGCCGGGCCGGCGCCGGACGGCCGTTTGTGGTGGCCTGGCTGGACATCGACCACTTCAAACGGCTCAACGACACCGCCGGGTTCGCCGCGGGCGACGACCTGATCCGCGCCATCGGCCGGGCGTTGACCGACCACGCCCGGCGGCTCGGCGACGTCACCATCGGGCACGTCGGCGGCGACGATTTCCTTGTGGTGTGCGGGGTCGAGGACATCACCGCCCTCGCTGACGCCGTGCTCGGCCAGGACTGGTCGACCGACGGAGTGCCGATCACGCTTTCCCTGGCGAGCCTCGTCCAAACCGGCGCGTCGGCGGGCACGTACCGCGAAAGCGCACGGCTGCTGGCCCCGTTGAAGAAGCAGGCCAAGGGGATCCGGGGGTCAAGCTGGGTCAACAGCTGGCCCGGTGCCGGACGGGCGCAGGTTCTTCGTGGCGGCAAGGAAACGAGCAGTCGGTCGCCGATGCTGATATCTCAGCAGTAGTCGACACTGATATCTGCGGCCAGGCAGCGAAAACCGCCCGGCCACCGTCAGCACCCCGGCAGCTCACCCGCAGACAGCAACCCATGCAATCGCCCAAGCCGCGACCACACCGCCGCAGCAAGCTGATCGAAAAGAAACCAGCAGCCACTCGCCAACGCTGATATCTCAGCAATAGCCGACACTGATACCTGCAGCCAGGCAGCGAAAACCGCCCCGCCCACGGTCAGCACTCCGGCAGTTCGTCCGCGGAAAGCAACCCATGCAACCGCCCAAGCCGCGACCGCACCGCCGGAGCGAGCTGATCGACCAGCACCGCGCAACCGGCCAGCTCCGCGCCCGCCTCGGTCACCAAGTCGCGCACGGCCAGCGCCTGGCTGCCCGTCTCGATCCAGTCGTCCACCAGCAGCACGCGGTCGCCGGGCGAGAGCGCCGACCGCTGCATCCGCAGGACGTGTCGGAAACCCCGGTAGTCCGGGTCCGTTTCGCGGGTCAGCTTCTCGCCGGGGAACAGCCCAGCAGCCTTCCGGACCGCGGCGAACCCGACGCCCAGTTCCAGCGCGACGGCACCGCCGAGCAGGAAGCCCCGCGATTCGATTCCGCACACCGCGGTCACGCCCGCGTCGCGGAACGGCTCGGCCAATGCCTTCACCACCTCGGCGAACGCCTCGCCGTCCCGGAAAACCGGCCAGAGATCGGCATGTCCGCCAGTCCAGCGGAACCGCTCCAGCAGAAGAGCACGTGTCATTCGGCGATCCTGGCCGGTCACCCGGTCGTCAGGCGAGGCGATTTCTCCGTCACCTGGCGAGCCGGGCGCGGGCCTCCTCGGTCTGCGGCGCGAACAAGTTGACCAGGTTGCCGTCCGGGTCGCGGAACAGCAGCGAACGGTTGCCCCACGGCATCGTCGTCGGCTCCTGCACGACCTCCGCGAGCAGCGGCCGCAGCCGCGCGAACACCTGGTCCACGTCCTCGACCAGGAACTCCAGGATGACGGTCCGGTTCGATTCCGGCACCGCCGCGCCCGCGCTGAACAGCGCCATCGTCTCGGCGCTGCCGATCGCCAAGGTCGCGGTTTCGCCGACGAACTCCGCGAACTGCTTCGCCGGCCGGCTCGCCACGAGGCCGGTCACCTGCTCATAGAAGGACGTCAGACGGTCGACGTCACTGGTGATGATTCGGACAGAAGTCAACTGCACGGCCATATTCCTCTCTAGGTGTCTGCTTGCCACGCTAGAAGCAATAGTGGACAGGATCCGCCCGGTATTGCGAGAATGCCGGCCATGACCCGGCCGATCGCCCGCGTGCTGGCGCTGCTGGAAATCCTGCAGGGCGGCGGCACCCGGACGGTCGCCGAACTCGCCGGGCGGCTGGACGTGGACGAGCGCACCGTCCGCCGCTACGTCGAGCACCTGCTTGACCTGGACATCCCGGTCCGTTCGGTACGCGGCCGCTACGGCGGGTACCGGCTCGCCCCCGGTTACCGGATGCCGCCGCTGATGCTCACCGACGAGGAGGCGCTCGCCGTCCTGCTCGGCCTGGTCGCGGGACAGCGCGCCGGCCTGGTCACCACGTCGGTCGCGGCCGTGGAAAGCGCAGCGGCGAAGGTCCGCCGGGTGCTGCCCGAGGCGCTCGGCCGTCGGCTTGACGCGTTGCTGGAGGTCGCCGATTTCACCGCACCCGCCCGCACCTCGCTCACCGCGGAGGCCGAGGTGCTCCTCGCCGTCGCCGAGGCAGCCCGCGACCAGCGGCCGATCAAACTCGCCTACACCGCGGCTCACGGGCGAAGCAGCGAACGCGTCGTCGAACCGTACGGTGTCGTGGCACACTCCGGCCGTTGGTATCTCACCGGCTTCGACTCAAGTGCCGGACAGGTGCGCACGTTCCGCGTCGATCGCATCGAGCGCGCCGAACCGCAGGACGGAACCTTCAGCGCCCCAACGGATTTCGATCCCTCGCACCAGGTGCTTACCGGGATCGCCGAGGCACCGCACCGGCATGACGTAGCAGTGCGGATCGACGCGACCGCGGAGGAGATCCGGGCGGTGTTCCCGCCGTCCATCGCCATCCTCGAGGCGGACCCCCCATGGATCCGGGCACGCATCCGGGCCGAACGCCTGGACTGGATCCCGCCGCGACTAGCCGCGCTCGACCGGCCGTTCGTCATCGAGCAGCCGGACGCGCTGCGCGACCAGATGCGCGCCCTCGCCGACCGGCTGACGGGTTACGCCGGAGCAGATTCGGGTGCGGTCTCCGGCATCGCGCCTGGCTCGGCGGACTGAGCGACCGCACCTCGACACCACGCCGACTGGCTCTTGGACTCCACGGAGCCGACTCGAACGCGGTCTCCCGCAACGCCCCCTGGCGCGGCAAGCTGAGCCACCCCCGACCCGCCACCACTCCCCGACTACGCCAGAGGAGACCGGAACGCGGTCACTGCAAACGCACCCCACCCGGCGAACTGAGCCCAACCCCAAGTCGACACGACCCGACTGGCTCCCGAACTCCGGCAGACCAGACTCGAACGCGGTCGCCACGCACCTGGCGCGGCAGTGCCGAGCGACCCCCGACGCACCATCCGCCCCGACCGGCCCTTCGCCTACGTCAGAGCAAACTCGAGCGCGACTTCCCCAACCCACCCAACCCGGCGATCTGAGCCGCCGCCACCTCGGCACCACCCCGGCGGCTCCCGGCCTACGCCGAATCCGCCTCCAAAGCGATATCCAGCAACGTACCCAGCTCATTGAGCTGCGCCGCCGAAAGCCGGCTGAACGACTCCTTCACCACGACGTCCACGACTTCCTGCCCCGCCGCCCGCAGTTCCGCGCCCTTCTCCGTGAGGCGGTGCCGCACTGCGCGGCCCGGTCCCGGCACTCGTTCGATCAGGCCGCGATCGACCATGCGCGCGGCCAGCGTGCCGAAGGACTGATCGGTCTGGAAGGTCAGCACGGCGAGGTCGTGCAGCGACGCCTCCGGGTGATTGTCCAAGTGCCGCAAGGTATCCCACTGCACCAGCGACAAACCGAGCGGCTGCAGCGCCTGGCTCAGCGCACGGTGATGGCGGTGCTGCAGGCGCTTGACGGCCAGAGCGACGTCGGCGTGGCGGTACTTCATGGCCGCGCAGCCTACCCGACCACAGCACAGGTTGCTTATCTAAGGTTGTTTATATAAGGTTCCTGATATGACTTTCTCCCAGACTCTTCAACTCCGCTCGCCCGGCCCGGTCGAGATCACCGTCCAAGACCAGGACCGCACCCAGACGTTCCTGCTCCTGCACGGCGGAGGCGGAGTCGCGACAATGGCCGGTTTCGCCGATCTCCTGGCCGAACGCACCCGCTCGCGAGTCCTGCTGCCCACCCACCCGGGGTTCAACGGCACGCCGAAAGCCGCCGAACTCACCGACGTCACCGCGTTGGCCAGGGCCTACGTCGCGATGCTCGACCACCTCGACGTCTCGAACGTCACCGTGCTCGGCAATTCCTTCGGCGGCTGGCTGGCGGCGGAAATCGCGCTGCTGCACAGTCCGCGCGTCAGTCGCGTGGTGCTCGTCGACGGCATCGGCATCGAGGTCGACGGCCATCCGCTGGCCGACGTCCGCGGCAAAACGGTCGCGGAAATCCAGCAATTTTCCTTCCACGACCCGGCGAAGGCACCGACCCCGCCAGCGGGCGGCAGTGGTCCGAGCCCGGACGTCCTGGCACTGGTCGGCTACACCGGTCCGTCGATGTCCGACCCGACACTGGCCGAACGGCTTGGCAAAACAGACCTCCCCGTCCACGTCCTGTGGGGCGAAAGCGACCGAATCGCCGATCCGCAGTACGGCGAGGCCTACGCGGCCGCGATCCCGGGCGCGACGTTCACCGTGCTTCCCCGCACGGGACACTTGCCGCAGGTCGAAACTCCGGAAGAACTGCTCGACGCACTGCTCGCCCTTGACGCATAACCACACCGCCCGGACGAGCACTCCCGCCCACTGCGCGCAGAGCGCCACGGCCCGCTGCCCTGCTCGACGCCCCTCGCACCGAGCATCTGCCACCAAGCCGTAGCCGCCCCGGAACATCTGCCCGGGACGCCCAGACGATCACCGGGGCCAGGAAATCCGCAGGTCCACGCCCTGCTCCGGACAACACCCGCAGTCTTCAGCAATACCTCCGGTCACCTCCTGCTACGACCAGTTAAGGATTAAAAAATGGCAACTACTGCTTGCTGATATCTCAACTCAGACCTACTGTGATCCCAGTCGCTCGCTGAACGAAGGAGATCGCAGTGCCTCGCAGTCACGATCCTCGACCGGCCGGCTGGCGGGTCGGCGCCGACATCGGCGGCACGTTCACCGACGTCATCGCGCTGGGCCCGGCCGGGGAGGTCGTCCCGATGAAGGTGCCGTCGACGCCGCCCGACTACGGCGCGGGCGTCGTGACGGCGACGACCGCGGTGCTGTCTTCCGCCGGAACGCGGCCGGAGTCCGTCGTCGCGATGCTGCACGGCACGACCGTGGCCACCAACGCGATCCTGTCGATGAGCGGCGTCCGGACCGCGGTGGTCACCACCCGGGGTTTCCGCGACGTGCTGGAAATCGGGCGGCTGCGGCGGCCGAAGCTCTACGACCTGTCCTGGTCGAAGCCGGAACCGTTGGCCCGCAGGAGGAATCGCTACGAACTCGACCAGCGCATCACCGCCGACGGGCAGCTTTCCCCCGCGACTGACGCGGGCGAAGTCCGCGCGCTGGCCGAGCAATTGCGCGCGGACGGCATCGAAGCGGTCGCGGTGTGCCTGCTCAATTCTTACGTCCGGCCGGACGAAGAGCGGCGGGTCGCCGAGCTGCTGCGCGCCGAGCTGCCGGGGGTCTACGTCACGGCATCGGTCGACGTTTCCCCGCAGCCGCACGAATTCGAACGCACCAGCACGGCGACGGTCAACGCTTACGTCGGCCCGGCGGTGCACGGCTACCTCACCCGACTGGAAGCGGGGCTGCGCGCCGAAAACGTCCACGCGCCGCTGCTGGTCATGCAGTCCAGCGGCGGCCTGCTCGACGCCGCGTCGGTCGCGCAACGGCCGGTGCAGATCATCGAATCCGGTCCGGCCGCCGGGGTCACCGCGGTGCAGAAGCTCGCGCAGCTGATCGGTCTGTCCACAGTGGTCGCTTTCGACATGGGCGGAACCACGGCGAAGGCCTCGCTGATCGAGCACGGGGAACCGTTCGTCTCGGCGGATTACGAGGTCGGCGGCGGGATGAACGTGGCACGCGGGCTCAGTTCCGGGGCCGGCTACCCGGTGCGGGCCCCGTCGATCGACATCGCCGAGGTCGGTTCCGGCGGCGGCAGCATCATCTCCGTCGACCCGGCGGGCGCGCTCCACGTCGGACCGGCGAGCGCCGGATCGCGGCCAGGCCCGGCCTGCTATGGCCAGGGCGGCGAACTGCCGACTCTGACGGATGCCAACGTGACGCTGGGATATCTCAGCCCGCAGTCCCTGGCCGGCGGCCGCGTAGCGATTCACCCGGACCTTGCCGAAAAAGCCCTGTCCACAGTGGCCGAACAGCTCGGCGATGACATCCCAGGTGCCGCACGCGGGGCATATCAGGTCGCCGTCTCTAGTATGACAACCGCGGTCAAAGCGGTTACCAGCGAACGGGGCCGGGACCCGCGAGAGGCCACGATGGTCGCGTTCGGCGGCGCCGGCCCGCTGTACGCCGCCGCGCTGGCCCGCGAACTGGGCATCGACACCGTGCTCGTCCCGGTGCACCCCGGGCTGTTCAGCAGTCTCGGCCTGCTCGTCGCCGACACCGAACGCCACGAACTCTCGCCGTACCGCGCCGAATTCGCGGAGATCTCCGCGCTCGCCAAGGAATTCGCGCGACTGTCCGAAAAGGTCCGCGAGGAACTCGGCGAGGACGCGGTCGTGGACCGGCTGCTGGACATGCGCTACCGCGGCCAGCGCTTCGAACTGCGGATCCGCGTACCCGACGGCGAACTCACCGAGGACCTGCTCGCCGAGACCCGCGCCCGGTTCCACGCCGAGCACAAGCGCACCTACGGCCGCGCTGGCACCGACGATCTGGTCGAGCCGGTCAACCTCCGCGTACGCGGCAGGCAGCCCACCCCAGTCTCTATTTCGGACATACTGGCGCTCCCCGAGGACGAGAGCACGGCACCGAAGACCCGCGAATGCCGTTTCGCCGAAACAGTTTCCGCGCCAGTCCTCACCCGGTCCGCGCTCGGCACCGAGCCGGTGGACGGACCGATGATCATCGAGGACATGGACGCCACCACCCTGGTGCCGCCCGGCGCGCAGGCGCACCGAGACCGGTTCAACAACATCGTGATCACCTGGAGTGCCGCATGATCCGCGACGCCGTGACGTTCGAGGTCTTCCGCAACGCCGTCACCGGGATCGCCGACGAAATGGCGATCACCATTCTGCGCACCGCGCATTCGCAGCTCGTCGCGTCCAGCATGGACTTCTCGGCCGCGCTGTGCGACGCCCGCGGCCGCGTCATCGCCCAGGCGAACACGCTGCCGGTGCACCTCGGGTCCATTCCGGACGCGATGGAAGCGATCTTCGCCGAGTTCGGCGATTCGGTGCGCCCCGGCGACCTCTACCTGCTCAACGACCCGTCGCTCGGCGGCATGCACCTGCCGGACATCTTCGCGGTCTCCCCCGTGTTCACCGGGGAAACGCTGCTCGGCTTCGCGGTCACCGTCGTCAACCACACCGACGTCGGCGGCTGGGCGGCCGGGTCGATGGCAGTCCAGTCCACTAATATCTTTGCCGAGGGAATTCAGATCCCACCGGCGCGGCTGATCGACGCGGGCGCCACGAACGAAACCTTCCTGCGGGTGCTGCTGCGCAACGTCCGCGAGCCGGAACTCCTGCGCGGCGACCTGGAATCTCAACTGGCCGCCTGTCATACCGGAGCCGAAGGGCTGCGCGCCCTCGCCGAGCGCCACGGCGTCGAACGGCTCACCGAGCTGATCGACGAACTGCTCGACTACTCCGAAACCCTCCTGCGCGCCGCGCTCGCCGAAGCCGTGCCCGGCACCTACGAGTTCACCGATCACATCGACGATGACGGCCTCGGCTCCGGGCCGATCCCGATCCGCGTCAAGGCGACGCTGTCGGAGTCCGGAATCGAACTCGACTTCACCGGTTCCTCGCCGCAGGTCGGCTCCGCGCTCAACGCGACCGCGTCGTTCACCCGCTCCGCCGCCTACGCCGCGCTGCAAGGCGTTCTCGCCTCCGACATCCCGGCCAACAGCGGCTTCTACCGGCCGTTCAGCTTCGTCATCCCGGAAGCGTCCATCCTCAATGGACAGCGCCCGGCCGCTCGCGGCGCCCGCGGACTGGTCGGCTTCCGGATCATCGACGCGGTGCTCGGCGCGCTCGCGCCGGTGTTCCCGGACCGGGTGCCCGCCGCGGGCGAGGGCGGTCCGGACGGAATCGCGATCGGGCTCGTCGGGCCGGACGGCGAATCCATGGTGCTGTGGGATCCGCTCGCCGGTGCCTGGGGCGCCCGGCCCGACCGCGACGGCGTCGACGGGATCAGCTCGCTGGGCGCGAACCTGACCAACACGCCGGTCGAGGAACTCGAACGCTCCGGGCACCTCCGCATCGACGGCTACGGCTACCTGCCCGACAGCGGCGGCGCGGGACGCTGGCGCGGCGGGCTCGCGACGTTCCGCGACATGACGCTGCTGGCTCCCGAGGCCAGCGTGCAGATCCGGTCCGACCGGCGGAAGTTCCTGCCGTACGGGCTGGACGGCGGCGCACCGGGGACTCCGTCGCTCAACGTCCTCGACCTGGGCGGACCCGGCGAACGCGTGCTGGAGTCCAAACCGCACTTCACCATGACCGCCGGCACCCGGCACCGGCACGTGACCGCGGGCGGGGGCGGCCACGGACACCCGTTCGGCCGGGAGCCGGAGCGGGTGCTCGAAGACGTGCTGGACGGCAAGGTCACCCGCGAAGGGGCCGTCCGGGACTACGGCGTCGTCATCGACGACGGGGGGATCGACCAGGCCGCCACCGCTGCCATACGAGGCGGAGCGCGCTGACATACCACCACTCCCATTCCCCGACAGATCGGACTTCGCCATGAGTTCCCATGTCGCCGCCGGCCGGAGCACCGTCTCGCCGCGCACCTGGCGGAAAGCGGGCCTCCGGATCATCCCGCTGGTCGGGCTCGCCTACGTGGCCAGCTACATCGACCGCGCCAACGTCGGCTACCTCGCCGCCCCGATGTCGCGCGACCTGCACCTGAGCACCGGCCAGATCGGGCTCGCCGCCGGGCTGTTCTTCATCGGCTACATCCTCGTCGAGGTGCCGAGCAACCTGGCGCTGCGGCGGTTCGGCGCGCGGAAGTGGATCGCGCGCATCATGGTCACCTGGGGCCTGGTCACCGCGGCGACCGCGGCGGTGAACTCGGCCGCGACGCTCTACCTGGCCCGGCTTCTGCTCGGGTTCGCCGAGGCCGGGCTCGCCGCCGGGATCCTGCTCTACCTGACGCTGTGGTTCCCGCGCCGCCAGCGGTCCTGGGCGTTGTCGGCGTTCTTCCTGATGACGCCGGTGTCTTCGATCATCGGCTCTCCGCTGGCCGCCGCGCTGCTCGAATGGGGCCAGCAGTTGTTCGGCATCGCGGGCTGGCGGTCGCTGTTCCTGGTCGAGGGCATGCTGACGGTGGTGGTCAGCGTCCTGGTCTTCGTCTTCCTTCCCGACCGCCCGGCCACCGCGCGCTGGCTCGACGACGACGAGAAGGCCGCGATCGAGGCGACGCTGGCCGCGGAAGCCGAGGAACACCGGGCCCACGGCGCGCTTTCCGGTCTGCGCGAGGCGCTGACCAGCCGCCGCGTCTGGATCATGGCCGTGACGTGGTTTGCCATCGCGTTCGGGCTCTACCCGCTCCAGTTCTTCCTGCCGACGATGCTCCGGTCCATCACGCACAGCATCGGCGGCGCGGGAGACGTCAGCAGCGTCCTGTTGTCCGCGATCCCGTACGCCGTGGCTTTGCTGGCGCTGCTGGTGTGGGCACGCTTCGCGGCCCGGCGTACCGCAGTCACCGCCACTGCCATACCAATGGCCGTCGGTGTTGTCGGTCTGCTGCTGGCGACGTTCACCAGCAGCGGCACGCTGTTCGTGATCGCGGTCTGCCTGAGCGTCTCCGGGATTCTCACCGCGATGCCGCAGTTCTGGCGCATCCCGGCGATCGGGCTGACCGGCGCGGCCGCCGCGTCCGGGATCGCGCTGATCAACTCGGTCAGCAATCTCAGCGGGTTCATCGGCCCGTACTTCACCGGCGCGGTCGCGTCGGCGACCGGCAGTTTCACCTATGCGCTGCTGGCGATCGCGATCATCATGACGCCAGGACTGGCCGCCCTGCTCACCACGGGGCGGCGGATGGAACGACTGGACGGGAATCTTTCATGACCACTGCACTGATCGTCGGCGACCTCCAGCGGGGCATCACGGACGGCTACCCGTTCGCCCGCCAGGTCGTGCCTCCGCTCAGCGCCCTGCTGCCGCGGGCCCGGAAGGCAGGCGTGCTCGTCGTCTTCGTGCACTTCGCCATGCGGGGCAACGGAACCGACCTGCCCGACGGCGCGCTGTACCGCTCGTTCTTCGACGCCGGCGACGCGTTCCACGAGGGTTCGCCGGGCACCGAATTGACGCTGCCGACCTCCGAGGAGGACGTCGTCATCCTGAAGCGGCGGGCCAGCGCCTTCGCGGGCACGGACCTCGACCTCGTGCTCCGCGCCCGGGGCGTCCGCGAGGTCGCGGTCGCCGGGGTGGCGACCAGCGCGATGGTCACCGCCACCTGCTACGACGCGGCGGATCGCGGTTACCAGGTGACCGTGCTGCGCGACGGATGCGCCGACGGCGACCAGACCGTCAACGATTTCTTGCTGGACAAGGTCTTCCCCAGCCGGGGGTTCGAGGTCGTGTCCTGTGCCGAGTGGACCGGAGGCACCGCGTGAACACCGCGTTGCTCGACCGGCTCCGCACCGATCTCGAGAGCCGCCGGATTCGGCGCGACCTGGTGGTCTCCGGTGCGCAGGGACCGACGCTGAGCGTGGCTGACGAGGTGCTGGTCAACCTCGCTTCCAACGACTACCTCGGTCTCGCCGGCTCCCCGGAAGTCCTTGCCGCGGCCCAGGAAACGCTGCGAGACCAAGGACTCGGCGTGGCCGCGGGCCGGGTGCTCTGCGGCGGCCGGAGTGTCCACAGTGCACTCGAAACCGCCATCGCCGACCTGGTCGGCGCCGAGGACGCGGTGTTGTACAGCTCGTGCTTCGACGCGAACCTCGGTGTCTTCGCCGCCCTGCTCGGCCCGGACGACGTGATCTTCAGCGACGCGCTCAACCACGCCAGCCTGATCGACGGCATCCGGTTGGCGCAGGCCCAGCGGCGCGTCTACGCCCACTCAGATCTCAACGAGCTGGAGCGATATCTCAACGAGAGTGCGCAGGCACGGCACCGGCTGATCGTGACCGACGGCGTGTTCAGCATGGACGGCGACCTCGCCGCTCTCCCCCAGCTCGCCGAACTGGCGCGCCGCTACGACGCGGTGCTGCTGGTCGACGATTCGCACGCGACCGGGGTGCTCGGCGGCGGGACCGCAGAGCACTTCGGACTCGTCGGCGAGGTCGACCTCGTGACCGGGACCCTCGGCAAGGCGCTCGGCGGCGCGGCCGGAGGCTTCGTCGCCGGGGCGCGCGCGGTTACCGAGACCCTGCGCCAGGTCTCGCGGCCGTACATCTTCACCAACGCGATGGCACCTCCGCTGGCGGCCGCCGCACTGTCCGCGATCCAGCTGGCCACTCGCCGTCCGGAGCTGCGAGAACGCTTGGCCGCCAACACTTCCTGGCTCCGCAGCGCGTTGCGGGGGCTCGGGTACGAGGTGCTGCCCGGCGAACATCCGATTGTCCCGGTGATGCTGCGCGGCGGAACGCTCGCCGTTGATATTGCAGCAGCCCTGCGGCGCGAAGGCGTCCTCGTCTTCGCGCTCGCGCACCCGGTCGTCCCGGCTGGTGAAGAGCGGATCCGGGTACAGGTCTCGGCCTCGCACACGATGGAGCACCTCGAACGGGCAGCCGCTGCTTTCGGCCGGGTGCGCAGCTTGGTGGCGGCCGCATGAGCGCCGTCGAAGGCCTCCGCGCGCCTACCCGCGCCGACAGCAGCGAACTCGCCGGCCGGGTCGCGATCGTGACCGGCGGCGCGAGCGGCATGGGACTGGCGACAGTGCACGCGCTGGCCTCCCGGGGCGCGACCGTCGCGGTGTTCGACCCCGCCGCGCGTGCCGTCGAAGAACTGGCGGCGACGCTCTCGGTTCCGGCTGAGCGGCTCCGGTCGATCGCGGTGGACGTCACGGACGCCGACCGGGTCGGCCGCGCGTTCGACGCGGTGCTGGCCGACCAAGCCCGGCTCGACATCCTCGTCAACGCGGCCGGTATCGCACCACCGACGGCGTTTGAAGATATCACCGAGGCCGAGTGGAATCGCGTGCTCGCGGTGAGCGTGCACGGGACCTTCCTGTGCTGCCAGCGCGCGCTGCCCGCGATGCGGACCGGCGGCTGGGGCCGGGTCGTCAATTTCTCCTCCACCGCGGGCAAAACGATCAGCACGGCGGGCGGGGCGCATTACACGACCGCCAAGCACGGCGTCCTCGGCCTCACCCGGCACCTCGCGAAGAACTACGGCCCGGACGGAATCACGGTCAACGCCGTCTGCCCTGGCCTGATCGACACGCCGATGGTCCGCGGCCTGCTTTCCGCGGAAGCGCTCGACGAAGCCACCCGGTCGTTCCCGGTCCCGCGCGCCGGGCTGCCGTGGGAAGTAGCGGAACTCGTCGCGTTCCTCGCCTCCGACCGGGCGGCCTACATCACCGGCGCCGCGATCGACATCAACGGCGGCGACCTGATCGTCTGAGCCGCCCCCGGCGAAAACCCTTGCCCCGCATCAGCATCGGCGTCCGATGCTGCCCCGAAACCCTGACCAAGAAGGCGAGCCCCTCGTGCACCCCATCATCCGACACCGCATCGGCGGCCGGGAAACCACCGGTCATTCGACCCGGACCGCGCCGGTGTGGAATCCCGCGACCGGCGAGCGCCAAGCCGACGTGCTGCTCGCCGAACCCGCCGACGTCAACGCCGCGGTGCAAGCCGCGCGCATCGCGCTGCCGGACTGGGCCGACACGTCGGTCATGCGCCGGTCGCGGCTCATGTTCGCGTTCCGCAATCTGGTCGAGAAACGCCTCGACGACCTGGCCCGGATCGTTTCCGCCGAACACGGCAAGGTTTTCGAGGACGCGAAGGGCGAGCTGGTCCGCGGCCTGGAGGTGATCGATTTCGCCTGCGGCATCCCGCAATTGCTCAAAGGCGAGTACTCCGACCAGGTCTCGACCGGCGTCGACCTGTTTTCGTTCCGGCAGCCGCTCGGCGTCTGCGCGGGCATCACGCCGTTCAATTTCCCCGCCATGGTCCCGATGTGGATGCACCCGATCGCCATCGCGACCGGGAACACGTTCGTGCTCAAACCGTCCGAACGCGACCCTTCCGCGGCCAATTTCGTCGCCGAACTCTACGCCGAAGCGGGATTGCCGGACGGCGTTTTCAACGTCGTGCACGGCGACAAGGTCGCGGTCGACGCGGTGCTGGACCATCCGGACGTCGCCGCCGTGTCGTTCGTCGGCTCGACGCCGATCGCGCGGTACGTGCACGAACGCGCGACCGCGAACGGCAAGCGCGTGCAGGCGCTCGGCGGCGCGAAGAACCACGCCGTCGTCCTGCCCGACGCCGACCTCGAAAACGCCGCCGAGCACCTGGTTTCCGCCGCGTACGGATCGGCCGGCCAGCGTTGCATGGCGATCTCCGTCGCCGTCGCGGTCGGCGACGTGGCCGAGCCGCTGCTCAAGCTGATCAGCGAAAAGGCGCGGGCGATCAAGGTCGGGCCGGGGCTGACGCCGGGATCCGAGATGGGGCCGGTCGTGTCGCCGGAAGCGCTCGACCGCGTCCGCGGCTACATCGACGCCGGGGTCGCCGCGGGCGCCGAACTCGTGGTCGACGGCCGGGACGTCGCCGTCAAGGAGAGCGGATTCTTCGTCGGGCCAACGCTTTTCGACGCCGTTACCCCCGACATGAGCGTGTACCGCGACGAGATTTTCGGCCCGGTTCTCGTGGTCGTGCGCGTCGATTCGCTGACCGAGGCGATCGAACTGATCAACGCGAGCGAATGGGCCAACGGCACCGCGGTTTTCACCGGCAGCGGCCGGGCGGCCCGGCAATTCCAGCGTTCGGTGCAAGTCGGGATGATCGGCGTGAACGTGCCGATTCCGGTGCCGATGGCGTTCTACTCGTTCGGCGGCTGGAAACAGTCTCTGTTCGGCGCGCACCACATGCACGGCCCCGAGGGCGTCGCTTTCTACACCCGGGCCAAGGCGGTGACCAGCCGCTGGCCGGAATCGCCGGAGGAGGCGAGCCTGCATTTCCCGACCGCAGTCTGAACGGGCGGCGGCCCGGGGAGAGCGCTCTCCCCGGGCCGCACCGGTCAATTCAGCGGGATTTCGATGTTGGCCCTGCTGACCGACGTGCTCTTGGTCAGCACCTGGAGCACGTCGCGGCGCACTCGCTCGCACCGCGCCTGCATCGCCATGCGCGCTGCTTTCGGGTCACGGTCGCGCAGGCTCTCGAAAATCGCGTGCAGCTCGCCCGGCGGGCTCGCGACGTCCGGCGCGATCATCAGCACCATCCGCAGCACCCGCTCCAATTCGTCGAGCACCTCGACGAGCGATTTCGTGAGCCGGTTGTTGCCGCTGAAATGGGCCATGATGGCCTCGAATTCGATCCCGACCGGGAGCCAGTCGTCGAGTCTCGTCTCGGCCGGAACGTAATCGGACGCGATTTCCGCCAGTATTCCGAGCCGTTCGAGCGCCGCCGGCGGGACTCCGTTGCTTGCTGCCTCGGCAGCCGCCTCGGAGGCCAGCAGCGACCGCAGGCCGCACAGATCGTCGGTGTCCTGCAACGTGATCGAACTGACGATGTAGCCCGCGCGCGGAAGCGCGCTCACCAGTCCGTCGCGCCGCAGCCGCGCCAGCGCTTCTCGCACCGGCGTTTTGCTGATCTTCCACTGCTGCGCGAGCGACGTCTCGGTGAAGCTGCTGCCGGGCCGCAGGGTCAGATCGATGATCTGGCGCCGGATCGCCCGGTACGCCTGACTGGTCCGGTCTAGGGCGGATTCGTCCTTGCCCACCAGCAACAACGCGGGAATGTGCGCAGTGCTGGGAAGGACGTCGTGGATGTCGGACACCCGTTGAGAATACCAGTACGACCCGTTGATATAGCACTCAGACATCTCTATACACCTCCAGAGATATCTACCATTGATACTGATATCTCAGTGTGCGAAGCTGGTGTCATGCCGCGAAGCAGCTCGACCTCCTGGGTTCTCCCCGCTTCCCGCGAGGTCCCGGCGCTGGGCGCACTGAGCGCCCGCGACCGGGCCCGCCGGACCGGACTCCCGATGCTCCCGCTGGTGGGCGCCCCGGTCCTGCCGATGCCCGAGCACGTGCGCGAAGCGGTCCTCCGCGCAATGGACAAACCGGACCCGCGCGACAGCCGGGGCCTTCCCGAACTCCGGTCGGCCATCGCCGCGGAACTCGGCCCGGACATCGACCCCGAGCGCAGGCTCCTGGTAACGCACGGTGCGCAGCACGGCCTTTCCCTGGTGCTGCGCACCGTCCTCGAACCCGGCGACGAGGTGCTCGTGCCGACCCCGGCGTACTTCTTCGACGGCGCCATCCGCGAATCCGGCGCGGTGCCCGCGTATGTCCCGTCCCGAGAGGACTGGAGCTTCGATCTCGACGGCATGGCCGCCGCGATCACGTCCCGCACCCGCGCCCTTCTCCTGTGCAATCCGGTCAATCCCACCGGCTACCTCCCCGATGCCGAAACCGTCGCCGCGGTGGTCGGTCTCGCCGCCCGCCACGGCCTTGTCGTGATCTCCGATGATTCGTGGCGGCAGTTCGCCTTCGATCAGAACGAACACCATCCGATCGAGCGACTTTCCGGGCAGTGGCCGTATCTGATCACCGTCACCAGCCTCAGCAAGTACTACGCGCTCGCGACCTGGCGGATCGGCTACGTGCTGGCGCCGCCGGAAATCGTCGACGCGATGGAACGCCGGCTGCAATGGGAAGCCGTGTGCTGCGGCGCGGTCGCGCAGTACGCGGCGACCGCCGCGCTCACCGGGCCGCGCGAATGGCTCGACCGGGAGCTCGCGACGTACCAGCGGAAACGCGACCTCGTGTGCGACGGCCTCGCCGCCAGCGGCCTGCCCGCCCCGGTGCGCCCCGGCGGCGGCGCGTTCCTGCTGGCCGACTGCGGCCGGCTCGGCGGCACTCCGGAAGACATCGACCGGGCCTTGCTGCGCAACGGAATCACCGCGATCCCCGGCGCCGACCTGCACGCGCCGGAGACCCACGTCCGGCTCACCTTCGGCGCGGCGGAGCCGGTGCTGGAGGCGCTGGTCAGCGCGGTGAAACAAGCCGTCGAAGAGGCATAACCGAACCGGTTTCGCACTGCGCGGGAAGTCCGCTACGCTCGGTAGGAGCATCTATCACCGTGTCAACACGCGGGAGGTACGCGTCGTGGCCGACGCACTCAACGCACCGCCGGGGGTCAACCCGAACCAGTCGAGCGCCGCCCGCGTTTACGACTATCTGCTGGGCGGGAAAGACAATTACGAGATCGACCGCCAGGTCGCGCGGGAAGCCGCCCGGGTGATGCCGGACATCGCGGAAACCGCGCGGGTCAACCGGCACCTGATGACCCGGATCTGCCGGTTCCTCGCCTACCACGCGGGCATCCGCCAGTACATCGACTGCGGTTCCGGGATGCCGACCTCGGAGAACGTGCACCAGATCGTGCAGCGCGCGGATCCGACCGCGAAGGTCGTCTACGTCGATTACGACCCGGTGGTGGCCAGCCACGGCCGCGCGCTGCTCGACGAAAACGAATTCACCGAATACATCCAGGCCGATTTCTTCGACCCGCCGAGCATTCTCGACCACCCGACGGTCAACGAGCACCTCGACTGGAACCAGCCGATCGCGGTCCTGTTCCTGCTCGCCCTGCACCACCAGACCGGCGACCGCGAGCTGCCGGGAAAGGTCACGAAGGAATTCATCGACCGGCTCCCGTCCGGTTCCTACGTGGCGATCTCGCACCTGCTCGACGCCCACGACGGCTCCGAGGACGACCACGTGGTGCAGGGCATCATCGAATCGGTCCACAATGGATCGATGAAGGACGTCTCGTCCCGCACCCGCGCCGAGATCAAGGCGCTGTTCCACGACCTCGAGCTGATCCCGAGCGGACCGAACAAACCGGCCGAAATCGTGCCGGTGGTGGAATGGTGGCCGGACGGCCCGCTGCTGGGCGAGCCGACGGTCGCGCAACGGATCGTGGCGGTCGGGGTCGCGCGGAAACCCTGACCCGGCAACGGATTCCCGACCGCGGGCCGATGCTCCGGCCGAGCAGACCGCTCGGCTGGAACACCGGCCCGGACCGGTTCACGACGCGACCGGCACCGGTTCCTCCGCCTTCGCCGCCGGGGACCGCCGCAGCGCGACCATCCCGACCACCGCGAACACCACCACGACCGCCGCGCCGATCCCGGCGACCGTGTGCAGCCCCGAGCTGAACGCGTCCCGCGCGGCAGCCAGCAACTGCCCGCCGAGAGAACCGGGCAGCGTCGCCGACGCCTCCATCGCTCCGGCCATGCTGTCGGTCGCCTGCGCGGCGGCCCCGGCGGGCACGTGGACCGGGAGCGCGATCTGGTCGCGATACACCGCTGTCGCGACGCTGCCGAACACCGCGATCCCCATGGCGATCCCGAATTCCGCGCTGGTTTCGGACATCGCCGAAGCCGCGCCCGCCCGCTGCGGCGGAACCGAACCGACCACCATTTCGGTGCACAGCACGCCCTGCGGCCCCATTCCGAAACTGGCGATCGACATGCCCAGCACCACGAACGCCACCCCGCCGGATCCGCCGGCGAGCGTGAACAACACGATTCCCCCGGCCGCGATCAGCATTCCGAAGCCCAGCACGAATTCCGGGCGGAACCGGCGCGCCAGCCGCGGCGCGATCATCGACCCGGCGACCACCGCGAGCGCCTGCGGGACCAGCAGCAGCCCCGCCTCGGCGGCGCTCAGCCCGGCGACCAGCTGCAGATACTGGCTGACCAGCATGAACACCCCGCCCATGGTGACCGCGCCGACCAGCATGATCGCCACCGCCGCGCTGAACGCGCGCACCCGGAACAGCTGGAGGTCCAGCAGCGGATGCTCGAGCCGCCGCTGCCGCCGGACGAACGCCGCGCCGACCGCGAGACCCGCGGCGAGCACGGCGATTTCGGTCAGGGACAAGCCGTTCTTGGCGATTTCCTTGAGCGCGTAAATGACCGGCAGGATCGCCGCGAGCGACAGCGCGACGCTGGCGAGGTCGAGGCGTCCGGCGGCGGCGTCGCGGTATTCCGGCAGCAGTTTCGGCGCGGTCGCGAGGAGCAGGAGCATCACCGGCACGCCCATCAGGAACACCGAACCCCAGCGGAAATGCTCAAGCAGGAACCCGCCGATGACCGGGCCGGCCACCATGCCGCCCATGAAACAGCTCATCCACACCGCGATCGCGGTGCCGCGCTGTTTCGGGTCGGGGAACATGTTGCTGATCAACGCGAGCGTCGACGGCATGAGCGTCGCCCCGGCGATCCCGAGCGCGGCCCGCGCGGCGATCAGCATCTCCGGGCTGGTCGAGAACGCCGCCGCGACCGACGCGAGCCCGAACGCGCCGCCGCCGATCATCAGCAGCTTCCGCCTGCCGATCCGGTCGCCGAGGGTGCCCATCGTGACGAGGAACCCGGCGATCATGAAGCCGTAGATGTCGATGATCCACAGCAGTTGCGTGCTGGACGGCCGCAGATCCGCGGCGAGGTGCGGAACCGCGAGGTGCAGCACGCTCATGTCCAGCGACAACAGCACGGTCGGCAGGGCCAGCACCGCCAGGCCCAGCCACTCGCGTCGTCCGGCACTCATTCGTCTCTCCCCTGAAGTCGTCTCGTCGGTGGTCTCACTGAGGCGACGATCGGGGCGCGCGCGGATCGACATCCCCCGGCAAAACTTTTCGAGCGAATTCGGGGGACGGTTTCGGCTCAGGCCACGGCGTAGTCCCCGAGCGAGGGTTCCAGCAGGTCGAACGCCTGCGCGGCCTCCGCGGCGACCGTCTCCGCGACCTCGTCGACCGGCCGTCCGGCCAGGGTGAGTTCTTCGATTCGCCGGAAAAGGATGTGGTGCACCGCGCCCAGCAGCCCGGCCGCGGTCCGGACCGTGATGTCCGACCGGGAGCCGCCCACCGCGTCCGCGAGTGCGTCCGCCAGGGCTCGTTCCCGCTGTTCGTGCAGGCCGCGCAGACACGCGGACAGCGTCGGGCTCTCGGCGATCATCCGGCTGAACTCCAGCCCGGCGAACCCGACCACCGGATCCCTCGCCTCGACCGCGGCCTCGAACGCCCGCCGCAGCGCCGCGAGCGCGGACTCCCCGGGTTTCCGCGCGGACACCGCGTCCGCCAGGGTCGCGACGAACTCGTCCTGATGGTCGAGGACCAGGTCTTCCTTGCGGGCGAAGTAGTTGGTCACCGTTTTCTTCGCGACCCGCGCGGCCGCCGCGACCTGGGCGATCGTCGTCTCCTCGAAGCCCTGCTCGAGGAACAGCCGCGTCGCGTGGTCGGAGATCAGCTGGCGCGTCTCCTGCTTCTTGGCTTCCCGCAGGCCCAGCTCCATGGAAACTTACCTCCGACGTAATTTTGCCTTGACACCCTTCTGGCGTCTCGGCATACTTTTACTACCGACGTAAATATAGCCCGAAGGAGCCCCTCTTGTCGATCGCCGCTCTCCCGTCGCTCGCGGACCAGGCGGACCAGCTGATCGCGCTGGGAGTGCCCGAGATCGCCCGGATTTCCGCCGCCGAGCTGCGTGCTTTCGCCGCGGACCGCAGCGGCGCGGACGGCGCGCTGCTGGCGGTCCACCCGGATCGGGCTCCCGCGTCGGCGCTCTCGCCGCTGCTCCGCCGCGAAGGGAAAGCCGGGTTCGTCGTCACCGACATGCCGGACGTCGACCAGTTCGCGCCCACCGGCATCGAGCTGCCCGACGCGCCGCTGTACCTCGTCACCGGCGTGGACCGCGGCGACGAGATGGCCAACTGGAGCCCGGAGGAAGCCCTGCCCGCGATCACCAAGGCCGGACGCAGTCCGCTGCTGCTCACCGAGGGGATCCACTGGGTGCTGCAGCAGCCGGCGGCACTCGAGCGCAATCATTGCTTCATGACCATCGGCTCCCGGCTGCGCAAGGAAAACGGCAAGTTCGACGCCCGCACGCCGGCGCTGTGGATCAGCAACGGCACCGGCCGCGACGGCAGCGAGCGCCGCGACGCCCCTAAGGTCGGCTGGTGCTGGTGGGGCAACCGGCACACGTGGCTGGGCTTCGCGTCGGCCACCGGCCGCCGTTGACATATCACCGAGGAGAGTTCCCATTTTCCCTGATCCGAACGTCCTGCACCCGATGCCCGGCCAGCCGCGGGTGGTGCTGCTGAAACCGCTGGTCGCCTCGCCGCTGATCGACGTCGGCGAGTTCTCCTACTACGACGACCCGGACGATCCGACCGCCTTCGAGACCCGCAACGTGCTGTACCACTACGGGCCGGAGAAGCTCGTGATCGGCAAGTACTGCGCGCTCGGCGAGGGCGTGCGGTTCATCATGAACGGCGCGAACCACCGGATGGACGGTCCGTCGACGTTCCCCTTCCCGATCATGGGCGGCGACTGGGCCGAGCACTTCGACCTCATCACCGGCCTGCCCGGCCGCGGCGACACGGTGCTGGGCAACGACGTCTGGCTCGGCTACCGGGCGACGGTCATGCCGGGCGTCCGCATCGGGCACGGCGCGATCGTCGCGTCCGGTGCCGTCGTGGTCGACGACGTGCCGGACTACGGCATCGTCGGCGGCAATCCGGCCAAGCTGATCCGCCGCCGGTACCGCGACGAGGACGTCGAGCGGCTGCTGGCGATCGCGTGGTGGGACTGGCCGCTGGACCACCTCGCCAAGCACGTCCGCACAGTGATGTCCGGCAGCGTCGACGACCTGGCGAGAGCCGCGGAGGGGCTCGCGTGACTCGGTAACGTGGCAGGCGTGCCCAGTGAGATACCAGAGGAAGCCCGCCGAAGCACCGCGCTTTTCCTGTCCACAGTGGACCGAGCCGCTCCCGGACTGGTGACCGGTTTTTACCTGGTCGGCTCGGTCTGCTTCGGCGACTTCCACGCCCCCGGCGCCGGACGCGGGCGGCTGGGCACGGCCAGCGACATCGATTTCGTCGCGGTCACCGAGCGCCGCCCAGGGCCTGCTGAGATATCAACCCTGGCGCAGGCGCATGCCACCACGGTGACGCGGTTCCCGAGGCCGCATTTCGACGGAGCGGTGCTGACTTGGGCCGACCTCGCGGCCGGACCGGATGCCTGTCCGGACGTTCCGTGCGCGCAGGAAGGGCGGTTCACCGCGGCGGGCCGGGACGGCGTCAACCCGGTGCTGTTCTGCGAACTCGCCAGCCGCGGGATCGCGCTGCGCGGACCGGAACCGTCCGACGCGGACGTCTGGGCGGATCAGGACGCCTTGCGCGAGTTCACCGCCGGGAACCTGAGCGGCTATTGGCGGCCGTGGTGGGAGAAGCACCGGAAGATCAGCGCGTTGTCGCTCGCGGTCGGAACCAGCCCGTGGTTCCCGGTGTGGGCGGTGCTGGGCGTGAGCCGGCTGCACCACCTGCTGGCCACCGGGGAAATGACGTCCAAGACCGGCGCGGGCCGTTATGCGGCAAGGGAATTCGACTCGCGCTGGCAGCGCATCGTCGCGGAAAGTTTGAGCCTGCGCACCGGAGGCGCGGAGGGGCGGCGCAGCTACCGGAATCCCTTGGCTCGGCGCCGCGACACGCTCGCGTTCCTCGACGCCACGATCGACGACGCGCTCGCGCTGGCCTAGCGGAATGGGTGACGGTGTCCCGCTGGCCGAGCGGGTGAGGGAGCTGGCGCCCGGCTGTCCCGGGGGCCGGGGAACTCCGGCGGCCCCCGCGGTTGACCTTCAAGCTGCTTGAAGCCTGATGATGGGCGGGTGCCTGACCTGCTCACCATCGGGGCGTTCGCCCGCCGTTGCGGCCTGACCGCCAGCGCGCTGCGCTTCTACGCCGATTCCGGCCTCGTGCGGCCAGTCCGGGTCGACGAGGACTCCGGCTACCGCTACTACTCCCCCGGCCAGGTCTCGGCCGCGCTGCTGGTCCGGCGGTTGCGGGAGATCGGCCTGCCGCTGGAGCGGGTCGGCGCGGTCCTCGCCGCCGAACCGGCCGAGGCGGCGCGGATCGTCGACGACCACGTCTCCGGGTTGATATCTCAGGTCCAGCAGGCGCGGGAGGCCGCCGCGGCGGTGAAGGCCACGCTGGGTTCCCCGGCCCTCGCACCGTCGGTCCAGGTCACCGGGGCCGTGTTCACCGCTGCCGTCGAGCAGGTGCTGACCGCTACGACGCAGGACCTGCCGGTGCTGAACGGCGTGCACCTGGAAGTCTCCCCCGAGGCAATCGTGCTCACCGCCACCGACCGGTACCGGCTCTCGACCCGCACGCTGGTCCCCGCCAGGCCGGGCACTGCCGATTGGACCGCCACCGTCGACGCCGACGACCTGCGGCTCGCGATGCCGTGGACGCGACGCCAGCACGACCTTCGCCTCAGCCTCCGTGCCGCCGAGGTGTGCTTCCAAGGCGACGAAGCGGAACGAACCTGCCGCACGGTTGCCGACGACTTCCCCGACTACCGGTCAATGCTCGCGGCCTTGCCAGAAGTCCTTACGCGGGCAGTGATATCTCGAAACGCGCTCGTGGCATGTCTAGAACGCCAGTACACCCCGCAGATCCGGCTGGACCTCTCCGCCGCCGCGGTCACGGTGGGCACCGAAACGCTCCCGGCAGCCGTCACCGGACCGCCGATCTCGCTCTCCCTCGCCGTGAGCACGCTGCACCCGGCGATCAGCACTGCCGTCGGCCCGGACGTGATGCTGGACGTCGCGGCCCCGCACCTGCCGGTCGTCGTGCGCTCGGCCGACGACGGCGACCTCACCACCCTTGCCATGCCAGTGAAAGGAACTGCCATATGACAGACACGATGGCCGAGATCACCGCCGCGGTGACGCAGGGCCGAACGGGGTCGGCGGATGCCGCACGAGCGCGTCTGCAGGAACTCTGGGATGAGATCGGCCCGGGCGGAGATCCGTTCTACCGCTGCGTGCTCGCGCACTACCAGGCAGATCTGTTCACTGACCCGGCAGAGGCCCTGGTGTGGGATATCAGAGCGCTGGACGCCGCGGCGACGGTGACCGACGAACAGGTCCAGGCCCACCACGCCGGGCTTGGGATCGCGGGCTTCTACCCGTCACTGCATCTGAACCTGGCGGACAACTTCCGTCGCCTGGGATCCTTCTCCGCGGCGGCGGAGCAGATCGAGGCAGCGCGCGATCGACAGGACGCACTGGCCGACGACGCGTACGGTGCGATGATCCGCCAGGCGATCGACGGCGTCGCGGAAGCCATCGAACGCCGGTCCACCGAACGACGTCCGACAGCACCGGGAGTCGAATAGCGGGGACCGTGGCTGTCGGGTTGGTATCGCACAGCCCACGGCTGCCAAGTGCAGGACGAGCACCGCGGTCCAGGCTTTGGTGTTGCTGCCGATTCGTCAGTGCTCGTCGCCGGTGCTCGTGCGGCCGGTCTCGACGGCGGCTTTCCCCGGCCGCAGGAACACGCGACTGCGGAAGCCGTGGGCTAGTGCCGCGGTCACAGCGCTCGCCCAAGCTCGCATCTCCTCAGGCTGCGAAGAGAGTTTGCGAAGCGACGGTGTGCTCGCGCAACGCGGCCGGATCGACTGTGACGCCGCCGCCTGGGCCATCTGGAACGGACAGACAGCCGTCCTCGAGTTCGAACGGCACGGTGAGATCTGTGGCGTAATACCGGTTCGACGCTGAGATATCATTGGGCAGCACGAAACCGGGCAGTGCGGCGAGGGCGAGGTTCTGCGCGCGGCCGATCCCGGTTTCGAGCATTCCGCCGCACCACACCGGGATTCCGTGTGCGGCACACACGTCGTGGATCCGGCGTGCTTCGAGGTATCCGCCGACGCGGCTGGGTTTGACGTTGACGATCCGGCACGCGCCCAGCCGGATCGCGAAGGCGGCGTCGCGGGCGGAGCGGATCGATTCGTCCAGGCAGATCGGGGTGCGCAGGAGTTTCGCGAGTTCGGCGTGCCCGCCGAGGTCGTCCGCGGCGAGCGGTTGTTCGAGCTGGACCAGGCCGAACTCGTCCAGGCGGCGCAGCCAGTCGGCGTCGGAGAGGGAGTAGGCGGTGTTCGCGTCGGCCTGCAATATCACGGCAGGGCCGAACTCGGCACGGACGGCGCGCACTGGTTCGAGGTCCCAGCCGGGTTCGATCTTCAGTTTGATCCGGACGTATCCCTCGGCCAGGTATCCGGCGACGGTGTCGATCAGTTCCGGCACGGTGTCGGTGATTCCGACCGAAACTCCGGCGGGGATGCGATCGCGCACGCCGCCCAGATAAGTCGACAACGGCATCGCGTAGGCGCGGCATTCGGCGTCGAGAATCGCGGTCTCCAGCAAGGCTTTCGCCAGCGGATTTCCCTTGACCGGAGCCATCGCGCCCGCGACCCGGGCAGCGGTCAGCTCCGGCAAGGCGGTGACCCGCGGGACGAGATGGTCGCGCAGCAGCCGTTCGGCCCCGGCCGCGAACTCCGGGCTGTACACCGGTTCCGGATCGCCGCCGAATTCCGCCCAGCCCTCGCTGACGTCGGTCGCCACCCGCAGCAGCAGAGTATTGCGTTCGGTGTCCACCGAGCACGAAGTCCGAAATGGACGGACCAGCGGGAGGCTGACCTCGATCAGGTCGATCCGTTCGATTTTCACGCCAGCTCCCCTTCGGTCAAGCGGTACCACCCGGACCGGCTGAACCCGGTCGCCGTGCAACCTTCGGCGAACAACGGGACCAACGCGTCCCGGATCGCGTAGCGCCACTGCGCGCTCAGCCGCGCGTCCAGGCGGCGGACGTCCACGATGTCGGCCGGGACCCGGCACCAATACCCGGAACTGTCGCGGGCCAGGAACGGCTCGCCGTCGGGCGCGCGGCGCGGGTCGACCTCCGCGGCGGCCAGATCAGGGCCAGTGAGTCGGGCGGGATTCGGTTCCCGCAGCGGCCATACCGCGGTCAGCCGGTCGGTTTCGTCCGTCCCGTTGAGGCCGTCCTCGATCTGGCCGTAGAAGTCCACTGTGTACTCGGTCCCGTGCGCTCCGAGCTTCGCCAGGTTGAAATGCGCGTTGCGGCTGACGAGCGGATCAAAGGTCCAGACCATGGTTTCCGCGCCTCTGTCGAGTGCCCATACCCGCTGAGCCTGTTTCAGCGCGAAGCCCACTCCCCGGTCGCTCGCGCGCGCGGCGGCGATCAGCGAGTAAACCGCGCGGGTCGCCGGCGGGCAGAAAATGAGCGCCGAGGCCGCCAAGATGCCCTCGTCGTCAGCCGCGTAATGCACCGCACCGCCCGCGTGGACCACCCCGCGCAGCACGTCCGCGCCGAACGGCGCCTGGGTTTCCGGCGTCTGCCACACCCGGGCGAAGAACCGCGACACCGCTTCGAGCGTCCGGATGTCCTCAGCCAGCCGGATCCGGACGCCGGCCCGGTTCGCGGCGCGCAGGGCGGTCGAGACGGCCGAGTCCGGGGCCGGAGGGGGTACGGTCGCGGGTGCGCCTGGTGAAACGTGCATGCTGACAGCCTCGCGGCCGGACCCTCCGGGTGCGTGCAGTGCCGGTCCAGAGATTCCGCGGATGTTTTGTGCGTCTGGCTAAAGAGGTGAAGATGCTCGATCCGGAGGCGCCCGACCTCGGACAGGTCCTCGACGCGCTCGGCGCTTCGCTGCTGCGGCCGGTCACCCCGCTGCCGGACCGGCCGGTGCCGGTGTCCGGCGTGCTCATCCACGAGCGGCGCGGCGGCGCACCGCCGGGGCAGGACACGATCCTGCTCGCGGTCGGAGCCGATCCGGCCGAGGTGAAAGATCTCATCGGCTCGGCGGTGAGATATGCGGCGCTGGTGGTGAAAAGCTTCGGCGAACCCCTCACCGAGCTTTCGGCCGCCGCGCAGGACGCCGGTGCGGTGCTGCTCGCCGCCGACGAGGCGGTGCCGTGGCACCACCTGGAGGCGATGATCTCCGCAGCGCTCGCGCCCGCCGTGCGGACGCCCGGCGCGCCGGCAGCGGGCGATCTTTTCGCGCTGGCCAACGCCATCGCCGGAATGGTCGGCGGCGCGACCACGATCGAAGACCCGCACCGGCGGATCCTGGCGTACTCGACGCTGCCCGGCCAGCCCATCGACGAAGGCCGCCGCCAGAGCATCCTCGGACTGCAGGTGCCGGAGGTGCCGGTTTTCTACGAGAACCAGTACCGCGAACTCGCGCGGGTCCGGCGGACCTGCCGGTTCCGGTCGCTGCCGGGCTCGCTGCCCCGGCTCGGCGTCGCGGTGCGGGCGGGCAGCGAAATGCTCGGGTCGATCTGGGTGGTCGACGCCGAGGACAACCTCGACGAGGCCGCCGAACAAGCGCTGTTCAACGCCGCCGAGATCGCCGCGTTGCATCTGCTGGCCGCGCGCACCGCGGTCGACGTGGTCCGCCGGCGGCGCGCTGACCTGCTGCGCCGCCTGCTGGCCGATCCAAGCAGCGTTACCGCCGTCGCTCCGCAGCTCGGTTTGGACCCGGACACCCCGGTGGCGGTCGCCGCATTCACCGTCACCGATCCCGAAGACGTCCTGGCCGCACACGCGGCGACGCGGCTGGCCGATTTGGTGAGCCTGCACTGCGAAGCGCACTACGGCAAACACGGTTGCGCGCTGATCGACGGAACGGTCTATGCGTTGCTGCCGAAGGGTCCCGCGCACCGCGAACTGGTCGCCGACATCGCCCGGCGAGCACACGGCGCGCTGCGGATGCCGGTGCAAGCCGGGCTCGGGTCGACCGTCCCGGGGCTCCGGTCGATCGCGTCCTCCCGGGCCGACGCGGACCTGGTCCTGCGGACGCTGGCGGAACAGCGGACCTCGCCGGAACCGTGCCAGGTGGCGGCCATCGAGGAGGTCTGGGCCGGGGCGACGTTGTCGGTGCTGGCGCAACTGCTGGCCGGGGACTCGGCGCTGCCTCGCCGGCTGGGTCCGGCCGTGCGGGCCCACGACGTCGAGCACGGGACCACTTACGCGCCGACGATCCTGGCTTACCTCGACACGAACGGCGACATCGCGGCCGCGTCGGCGCGCTTGTCGGTGCATCCGAACACGATCCGGTACCGGCTCTCGCGGGCGGAAGAGATCTTCGGGTTCGACCTGTCGGATCCGGACGAGCGCCTGGTGATGTGGCTGCGGTTGCGGTTGGGGGATCAGCTCGGCTGGTAAGGCTGCGTTCCGGTTGGGGGATCAGCTCGGCTGGTAAGCCCGCGTTCCGGTTCGGGAACCAGCAGCCGCGGCGAACGCGAGGGGTCGGCGCGGTGTGAACCGGCATGGCCGCACGACCCTTCCGCGCCGCACGGCCCGCGAGCACTCCGGTCGGTTTGCCGTCTCACAGCGCGTTCGCTAGCACGGTTGGTGTTCGTGTCGAGTACAGCCGCTGTCGAGGTTGACCGCTTAGTTGGCGAGACAAGCGGTCCGGCCGTCCTGGAATTTCGCGCCGGTGCGGAGTGACCACGCCATGTCAGCGGCAGTGACGCCGCCAGCCGTCAGCCGTCAGCACACGACGGCCAGCAGCGCCACTGCCGCGCGGCGGAAACGGTTTCTCCTCAACGCCGCCTAGGGCGTGAAGGTGCGGTAGAGCGGGCATCCGCAGTAGTCGGCGCGGACCGCGACCCCGTTGAGCACGACGTCGAACTTCAGCCGTTCCGGCAGCCGTTCGTCCTCGCCGACGCGGAACGAGCCGTCCGGCAGCGGGACGAGTTCCTCCGGCGGGCGGCCGGCGATCGACACCCACAGCCGGTCGTCGTGGGCGTAGACGCGCAGATTGGACAGCCACGGGTTGTGGCAGCGGTAGTGCCCGACAATCTCGGCCCACTGCGCGGGCGGGTCGTCCGGGGCCGGCGGTTCCGGACTTTTCCCTTCCGGCAGAACGAATTCCGGCACTGGTTCTCCGCTCCGGGCGGCTCGCGTCGCGGCGATGAGGTGCACGACGGTCTCCTGCCACGGTCCCCTGCCGTTGGCCAGCACGACGGCCCCGATTCCGGCGTCGACGTCGCAGGCGATCGCCGCGGCGTAGCCGATCATGCCGCCGGTGTGCCAGACGTGCGGGCGGCCGTCGAACTCGCTGATCAGCATGCCGAGGCCGTACGAATAGTCTTCCCCCTCGATCCGGATCTCCGGGCTCGTGAGATCTTTCAGCGCTTCGCTGGAAAGCACCGTGGACCCAGAGCCCATCAGGAGCCGCAGCCAGGCCGTCATGTCGCGCGCGTTCGCGACGACGCTGCCGTCCGCGGTGGCGGTCTCGATCCAGGTCGCCGGGACCAACCCGTCCTCGCGAACCGGGAAGCGGTCGTCGTAGCGCGGCTCGTATCCCACGGCACTGCGGGCTCGGATCTCCTGGGTGACCGCGGGGACGGCGTCCGGCATTCCGGCTTCGGCCAGGAAGTCGCCGAGGATTTCCTGATACGGCCGTTGATATATCACTTCCAGGACCAGCCCGAGCGCCTTGTAACCGGCGTTCGAGTAGTGGAACCAGGTTCCCGGCGGCGTCGTGGCTTCGGTGTCGCGCAGCGTCCACACCTCGAAGGCGGAATCGCCGGAAACGTCGGTGCCCCCGACGATCCCGGCGGTGTGGGACATCAGATGGCGCAGGGTGATCGGCGCGTGCGCGGACCGGACGGAGAACCACGGCAGGTACTCGGTCAGCGGCCGGTCCAGATCGACCAGCCCGGCGTCGCGCGCCCGCAACAGCAGCGCGGCTGTCATGCCTTTGGAGATGGAGCCGATCTGGAACAGCGTGTCTTCGGTCGTCGGCCGGGCGGCGGCGAGATCGGCGTGTCCGAACGCACCGGACGCGAGAATCCCGTCGCGGTCGGTGACCGCCATCGAGAGCCCGCCGGCGAACGACTTCTCGTGCAACACGGTGCGACAGGCCTGGTGAAGCGCCTCGTCCACGGTCTGGGGCAGGGGCGGCGTCATCTGCTGGGAACCTCCGGAGCCTCGATGTCCCGACCGCGGTGGGTCGATGGGCGCAAGTATCGATCCGGCCTGATCGCGGCAGCCTTGGACGGGAGCCCAGAGATTCGGCCCGGGCGTTGTGGCGGTCGCCAATGCAGGGGGGAGCTACCGCGTCCCGGAACAATGTCAACTGAACGCCGGTGAGATCTCACGCGGTCACAACTCGCCGACGAAGGCAGCGTTGTTCGACCCGGTGCGGCTGATTCGCGCGGGCGTCGCCAACCGTCGCACCGCCGAGGCTGACATCGACCTCATCACGGGCCGGTTGGCCGTGCCGGGACCGTCCTTTGTGGACCGCGTCGAATGGGCGTGGCGGTGGGCGAAGACCGAACGACTCCTCGCCGCGTCACCCGATCGGGTAGAAAACCGCGCGAGGCCGCCCGTTAACCGCCAGCTAGCCTTGCCCGTCCAGAATCCGGCGATCCGGGACGCCTCCCCAGCAACCACAACGCCCCGGCAACCAGGATCCGCGCCTTGACCCGCGAGCCGAACTAACCCGGCACCTTCAGCGCCCGCATCCGCGCATACAACGTCGTCCGCGAAATCCCCAGCGTGCTCGCCGCCCGCACCTTGTTCCCGCCCGCCGAGCGCAGCGCCGCGACGATCGCGTTTCGTTCGGCTCGCTCGATCGGGGCCAGCTCGGGTCCCGAAGCGTCGGCCACCAAAGCGGGCGGCAGGTCGGCCGGGCCGATCGCGCCCGCCGAGCGTTTGCGGATCGCCTGGCTCAGCACGCCGCGCAGTTCCGGCAGGTTGCCCGGCCAGTCGTACGAGCCGAGGATCCGCAGCGCCCCTGGCGTGATGTTGTGCGTGCGCGCGGCCCCGAGTTCGGCCAGCATTCGTGCCGCGACCTCGGGAAAGTCCGGCCGGTGCGCCAGCGGCAGCAGTTCGACGTTCTCCGCGCACGACGCGATCAGCGCCCGTTCCGGGCCGGTCAGCCCCTCGCGCGGGCCGGTCGTCAGCACGAGGTGCGGGCCGACTCCGCGGGCGGCGTGCGTGGCGACCAGGTCGACCAGTTCGGCGGGCAGCAGGTCCGCGCCGTCGACGCAGATGCTGCCGGAGCCCGTCTCGACCGCGGCGGTGAAGCGCGCGGCCCAGGCCGCTGACCCGCCGAGCACCGCTTCCGAGCCGGTCAGCGTGGTGCACGGTTCCTCCGGCACTCGCAGCCGCGCCTCGGTGGTGCGGCCGGTCCCGGGCGGGCCGGAAATGTGCACATGACCAGCCGTCGGACGCGGCTCGACAGCACCGCGACGGCGTGTGCGCCGGACCTCGGTCCCGCTCAGCGGGCGGATCTCGACCAGCACTCCGCCCCGGGCGCCGGGCACCGGTTCGGCCCGGACCCGGGCGCGCTGGCCGGAGCGGAGTTCGGTCTCCATTTCGGACGGTCCGGCCGCGTCGCCCGCCAGGTTCCACAGCAGCGCGACGTCCGCGCCTTCCAGCAGGTCCGCGGCGGCTTGGTTGCACAGCAACAGGTCCGGGCCGATCGCGACCACCGGACGGGTCGGCCGCGACGCCGCCTGGAAAGCGGCCAGCAGCGACCGTTCCGAGACCCGGCTGCCCTCCAGCAGCTGCCGTTCGATCTCCTCCACGGCCTTCGCGACCAGCGGCGCGAGCAGCGGATTCGCCTCGGCGGCCAGCAGCGTGATGTCGAGCGCGCCTTCCAGCCTGCGCGTGACGGGATGGAAAATCGGGTGCCCGTAGCAGCTGAATCCGCGCAACGCCTCGGCGTAGTGCTCCTCCCCGTGCACCACGATGCTCGACCGGGTTTCCAGCGCGGTGCCCGGACCGGTGGTCCCGACCTCGTCCTCCAGCAGGCAGGTGCCGACCCCGATGCCCAGCCGGTCGAGGCAGTCTTCGACGGCGCGGTCGGCGCTCCACCGGTGCACGAGCCTGCCGTCGTGGTCGACGAGCACCGTGGACATCGCGGTTCCGGCGAGCCGGTCGTCGAGGTCCGCCAGCACCGGCGCGGCCGCCGAGAGCAGCCTGCTGGCCGGGTCGACCTCCTCGGACCGCAGGTCGAGCAGCGCGGTTTCGGGACGCACTCCGGCGAGCGAGGCACGCCGCCAGGACTGGGCGATCGGTTCCCGCAGCACCACGCTGCGCGAGGACGTCATCGAGCTCACGCGGATCTCCACCTTCGTTGGTGACGCGCAGCAGGATAACCATCGCTCTCCGCTGCCGCTGTACAGAACTTGAACACTCACACCCCGATTCACCCGGCAAGGTGGTCCCTCACCACCACCCGCGTGCACGTGTTGCCTTCCGGCACGCGGTCCTTACCTCGAAAGGGGAATCAGCGTGACTCTCAGTCACTCCGAGCCGGACACCGGGAAGGAGCGCGCGGGCGTTTCCCGGCGCGGGTTCCTCGGGTACGTCGTCGCGGCCGGGACCCTCGTCGTCGCCGCGGACGTCGGGCTCTCCACCCCCGCCGCGGCCGCCGTCCCGTCGGCTCCGCAGCCGCCCGAGCTGTACGACCTCAACGACGCGCTCACCGACGCCGGGCTCCCGACGTCGCAGCTGATCACCGTCACCATCAACAAGGACGGCAGCGCCTCGTTCGAAATCCCGCGCGCCGAGGTCGGCCAGGGCATCACCACCTCGACCGCGATGATCATCGCCGAGGAACTGGACCTGCCGGTCGAGAAGGTGCACGTCACGCTCGCCCCGGCGCGCCCGGAACTGCTGTTCAACCAGCTCACCGGCGGGTCGAACACCACGGTTTCGACCTACACGCCGATCCGCGTCGCCGCCGCGATCGCCAAGCAGCAGCTGCTCGAAGCGGCGGCCGTCCTGCTCGGCGGGACCGCGGAACGGTTCATCGTCAAGGGCGGCGTCGTCACCGCGCCGAACGGCAAGACGGCGACGTACGGCGAGCTGGCGACGAAGGCCGCGTCCAGCACCACCAAGCAGGTGCAGCTGGACCCGAGCAAGCTCAAGGGCTCCAGCGAGTTCAAGGTGCTCGGCAAGCCGCAGACCCGGCTCGACGCGCTCGACATCGTGACCGGCAAGAAGCAGTTCGCGATGGACCTCGACATCCCCGGCGCGCTGCCGACGATGATCTGCCGTCCGCCGACGCTCAACGGCACGCCGAAGGCCATTCGCAACAAGGCCGACGTGCTGAAGCTCCCCGGCGTCACCGACGTCGCGATCATCCCGACCGGCGTAGCGGTCCGCGCGGAGACGTTCGGCCAGTGCATCGACGGCGTGCGTGCGCTGCGGGTCGACTGGGGCCCCGGCAGCGTCGAGGGCGAGAACGACGAATCCGTGCTCGCCAACCTGCGCCGCGCCGAGCTTCCGCTGGCCGTGCCGAAGGTTCCGGTGCTGGCCAAGACGGTCGAGGCGGATTTCGAGTTCATGTTCCGCTCGAGCGCCGCGCTGGAGCCGTACTGCGCGGTCGCCGACGTCCGCGACGGCAGCGCGGAGATCTGGGCCGGGCTGAAGTCGCCGATCGTCGCCCAAGGCGAGGTCGCGCAGGCGGTCGGGTTGCCGCAGGGCAAGGTGAAGGTCCACGTCGTCACCGGCGGCGGTTCCTTCGGGCACAAGCTTTTCGGCAACCACGCGGTCGAAGCGGCGCAGGCGTCGAAGGCGTTCGGCAAGCCGGTCCGGCTGATGTGGCACCGTGCCGACGAACCGCGGCAGGGACGGCTGCACCCGATGGCGACGTCGCGGATCCGGGCGACCGTGCTCGCCGGGAACGTGCTCACCTTCGAGCAGCGGCACACCTCCGTGGAGACGTCGTTCCGGCACGGGCTCGGCGAAATGCTCACCTCGGTCGCCACGAAACTCCCGACCGGGCTGGGCAACCTCGGGGTCGCCGAGGCGGTTTTCGTGCTGAGCCAGGAAATGCCGTACAACTTCGGCGTCGTCGACCAGACGCTCACCGAAACCGACCAGCGGTTCAACACCGGGTCGATGCGCAACGTCTACTCGCCGGACGTCGGCTGCGCCAACGAGCTGGTGGTGGACATGCTCGCCAAGGCGATGGGCAAGGACCCGTACGACTTCCGGATGGAATTCCTCAAGAGCGACAAGGTGAAGGGCGTGCTGCGCAAGGTCGCCGAGGTCGGCGGCTGGGGCAGGAAGATGGCCCCGGGCACCGCGCAGGGCATCGCGATCCACAAGGAATACAAGGGCGCGAGCGCCTGCCTGGTGGAAATCGACTGCCGCCCGGAAACGGTCAACCGCAAGGTGCGCGACGGCGTCACCGGACCGCGCGTGACGAAGGCGGTCATCGCGATCGACGCCGGGCTGGTGATCAACCCGCGCGGGCTCGAAGCGCAGATGATGGGCTGTTTCTCCGACGGGCTGGCGCTCGCGCTCACCAGCAGTGTCCACCTGAAGGACGGGCACTTCCTGGAAGCCAGCTGGGACAACTACTTCTACACCCGCCAGTGGAACATCCCGCACGACTTCACCGCGATCGCGATGCCGTCCAACGGCGAGCAGCCCGGCGGCGGCGGCGAGGCGGGCGTCGCTTGTTCCGTGGCGGCCGTCGCGTGCGCGTACGCCCGCGCGACCGGGAAGGTCCCGAAGCGGTTCCCGATCAACCACGACGACCCGATCGGCTTCGAGGTCAAGTCGTTCGTTCCACCCGTTCCCGAATCGCCGACCGACGGCCTCGACTGGACCTTCTGAGGAGCACTCCACCGATGAGCAAGCACACCTTCATCCTCAACGGGAAGCCGGTGTCCGTCGACGTCGACGACAACGTGCGGCTGCTGTGGGTCCTGCGCGACGTGCTCGGCGTGCGCGGCCCGAAGTACGGCTGCGGCATCAACGTGTGCAAGGCCTGCACGTCGCACTTCAACGGCAAGGCGTTCAACCCGTGTTCGGTGCGGGTGGCCGACATCAAGGCCACCGACGAGATCACCACGATCGAGGGTCTGCCGGACACGGTGAAGGCCGACCTGCACCCGATGCAGGAGGCCTGGCTGGAGCACGACGTCGCGCAGTGCGGCTACTGCCAGCCCGGCCAGATCATGGCGGCGGTCGCGAAGGTCAAGGAGGCCAAGGCGAAGGGCCGCGAGATCACCGACGCCGACCTGGACGAGATCCGCAACGTCTGCCGCTGCGGCACCTACTCCCGGATCCGCGAGGCGATCAAGGTCGGCGCGGCGAAGATGTAACCGGGTTCGCTTGCCCCGCAGCCGGTTCCGGTCGCGGGGCAAGCTTTCCCGTCTGTGCCAACGTTCCTCCGCCGAGCAGCACCGCCACCCCGAGCAGCTGCACCGGACCCAGCGCCTCGCCCAGCAAGAGCCACGCGAGCAGGGCGGCGACCAAGGGTTCGGCCAGCGCCAGGACTCCGGCCAGGGCGACCGGCAAGCCGCTCAACGCGTGCAGCCCCGCCAGATACGGCAGCACCGTGCCGAAGACGGCCAGAATCAGCAGAACCAGCCAGACCGGGATCGTCGCGCTGCCAAGCGGCACCGGACTCGAGGCGATCTTTAACGTCCACAATGGACTTACCGCGATGGTCGCCACCGCCCCGATCGCCAGCCCGGCCGCGGTCATCCCGAGCGGATCGTGCCGCCGCGCACCGCGTTCGCCGAGCAGGAAGTAGCCCGCGGAACACACCGCCGACGCCACTCCCGCCGCGACGCCCAGAAAGTCCAGCCTCGCACCCGGTCCGAGACCGGCGATCAGCACCAGCCCGGCGATCGCCAGCGCGATGCCCAGCCACACCGCCGCCGGCAGCCGTGTCCGCCGCACGACGCGCACCCACAGCGCGACCAGCACCGGCGACAGGTTCACCAGCACCATCGCCACCGCGACCGGAATCCGGGACACCGCAAGGAAAAAGAACAGCTGCACGCCCGCGACGCCGAGGAGTCCGTAACCGAGCGGCAGCCACCATTCCCCGCGCCGGAACCGCAAGGCCCGAGGCCGCAGCAGCGCGACGCCGGGTACGAGCAGAACCGCGGCGAGGCCGATCCGGACCGCCGTGACCGCCGCCGGGCTCCAGCCCGCGTCCAGCACCGCCTTGGCGAGCGGGCCGGAACTCGCGAACAGCGTCCAGGAGACCAGGCTCAGCCCGGTCGCCCGCGCGGTCCCGCCGTGGTCGGCCATCTCCGCATTCTGCGTCCCGTCCCGGCGGCCGGGCCACCCGTTTTCCGGATGCGACGCGGGTCACAGCCAAAGCTGTCACATCCGGCGGGCGGCCGGCATCTCATGGGCATCCGCTTCACCACACTGGAGGATCTGATGAGCGCACGGTTCGACCTGATGAACAACGACCTCGGCAAGTCGCTCGCCAAGCGGTTCGCCGGGCTGAGCATGCTGCTGAACAACGCGCCGCTGCCGAAGGCGACGCAGGAGCTGGTTTCGCTGCGGGCCAGCCAGATCAACGGCTGCGGCTTCTGCACCGACATGCACACCAAGGACGCCACCGCGGCCGGCGAGACCGCGGAACGGCTCCACCTGGTCGCCGTCTGGCGCGAGGCGACCGTGTTCACCCCGGCCGAGCGGGCCGCGCTCGCGCTGACCGAGGAAGCCACCCGGATCGCCGACCGCGGCGAGGTTTCGGACGAAGCGTGGGCGCAGGCGCGCGAGCACTACGACGACGACCAGCTCGCCGCCCTGATCTGCCTGATCGGGCTGATCAACGCGGCGAACCGGATGAACGTCATCGTGCGCACGCCGGCCGGGCTGTACCAGCCGGGCCAGTTCGCGAACGTCGTCTGAACGCGACACACGGGCCGCCGCCGGGCAACGGTGGGACCCGGCGGCGACCCGTCGCCAGCACGGGGCGACCCGTGCGTCTTCATTCGATGCGGGCGATCGGCGCGCCCTGCTTCACCACTTCGCCCTCCCCCACCAGAAACCGCACCACGCCGGAAGCCGGGGCCGGCACTTCCGCGTCGACCTTGTCCACCGCGACCTCCGCGATCAGCTCGCCTTCGCGGACCGTCGCCCCGTCCGAGGCGAACCAGGTGGCGAGGACGCCCTCGCCGTCCGGGTCGTTCTCGGACAGGACGGGAAACGGAACGTCGGTCATGCGCCCACCAGGTTGAGCACGGCCTGGCGGATCCGCGCCGGGGTCGGCAGCACCGCGTACTCCAGCGGTCGCGCGTACGGAATCGGCACGTCCGGTACCGCTACGCGCGCCGCGGGGGCGCGCAGCAGGGTCGGATCCCGCTCCACGACGCGGGCGATCACCTCGCCGGACAGCCCGAACGACAGGTAATCCTCGTCGACCACGAGCAACCGGCCGGTTTTGCCGACCGAGCCGAGAATCGTGTCGGTGTCCAGCGGGACCAGGCTGCGCAGATCCACGACCTCGCAGTCGACGCCCTGCCCGGCCAGCTCGTCGGCGACGTCCAGCGCGTGGTGGACCGACAGCGACAGCGTCACGACGGTGACGTCGCTGCCCGGGCGCACGACGTTCGCCTTGCCGATCGGGACCTCGTGGTCGCCTTCCGGGACCGGGCCGATGGAGCGGCGGTTCTTCGCCATCCACGGCAAGCCCATGACTCCCTTGTGGAACAGGTACACCACCGGGTTGTCGTCGCGGATCGCGGAAGTCATCAACCCCTTGGCGTCCGCTGGATTGCTCGGCACGACGACCTTCATCCCGGGCAGATGCGCGAACGTTCCCCACAGGCATTGGGAATGCTGTGCCCCGTCCGAATATCCGCCGCCGACCGCGGCGGTCAGCACCATCGGCACGGACACGTTCCCGCCGGATTCGTAATGGATTTTCGCCATGTGGTTGTAGATCTGGTCCATGCAGACGCCGAAGAAATCGACGAACATCAGCTCGACCACCGGCCGCAGGCCCTCGACCGCCGCTCCGATCGCGGCGCCGATGAAGGCGGTCTCGGAAATCGGCGTGTCGAGCACCCGGCCCGGGCCGAACCGGTCGAGCAACCCCGTGGTGGAGCTGAAGATCCCGCCGTAGGACCCGACGTCCTCGCCGAGCACGAACACCCGCTCGTCGTGCTCCATTTCCCGCGCGATGGCCTCGACCATCGCTTTCGCGGTGCTGAGTTTCCGCCCGGCGGGCGCGGAGGGTTCGGTGAGCGTCATTGCTGCGTCTCCTCGCTGTGTCGTCAGGCTCGCGCGAATACGAAATCCAGCGCGGTGGCGGGGTCCGGCTCGGGGCTTTCCTTGGCGAACGCGATCGCCGCTTCGACTCGTTCGCTGGCCGCGGTTTTGCATTCGGCGACTTTCGCGTCGTCGAGCACGCCGTCGGCACGCAGCTGGTTCTCGTAGGTGGGCAACGGATCCCGCCCGGGTACACCGTCCAAATCGGACCGATAACCCTGTGCGTCGCCCTCGAAGTGGCCCCACAACCGCAGTGTGTGCACCTCGAGCAGGCTGGGCCCCGCACCAGCACGAGCCCGCGCGACCGCCTGGCCCGCGGCTTCATGGACTGCCTCGACCGAGTTGTCCTCGACGCGTACGCCCGGAATCCCGTACCCGGCGGCGCGGTCCGCGTTCGACGTGACACACGTGGACGCGCTGCGCGGCACCGAGATGCCCCAGTCGTTGTCCTCCACCACGAAGACCACCGGCAGCTTCCACAACGCCGCGAGGTTGAGCGATTCGTGGAACGCGCCCTGGTTCGCCGCGCCCTCGCCGGTGACCGCGACGGCGACCCGGTCCGTGCCGCGGCGCTGGAACGCGAGCGCCTGCCCGAGCGCGGGCGGGTAGCCCTCGGCGATGATGCCGGAGCAGGAGAAGTGCACGGCGGGGTCGAACAGGTGCATATGCCCGCCGCGGCCGCTGCCCAGTCCAGTTGCCCGGCCAAATATCTCAGCGGTCATCCGGTGGAGATCGACGCCGTGCGCGATGGCGAAATGGTGCGGCCGGTGCGTCGCGGTGACCGCGTCGTCGCCGGTGAGATGCGCGCAGACGCCCGCCGCCACCGGCTCCTGCCCGGCGGACAGGTGCATCTCGCCGGGGATCAGGCCGGCGCCGATGTCGAAGACGGGTTTCTTGTCGGCGTGGTACTCGCGGAGGATGGCCTCCTCGTAGGTGCGGATCAGGACCATCGTGCGGTAGAGGGCCAGCCTGTCCTGCGGTTCCATCGGACCTCCCGTTCGCTCTGGAGGCCACTTTCGCCGGGCTTTCCCCGGCGGACAACGGGCGGGATTTCAGATGGTGATAACGGGCCGGTTCAGCGCGTGACGGCCAGTGCGCGAGACACCCGTTGGGCTGCTCGGCGCAACGACTGCAACGGCGCGGAGCCCAGCCGTCGCGCGGGCAGGGAGATCGCGACCGCACCCAACGCACCCGGCGTGCGGACGGTCGTCGCCAAGCACGCGGTGCCGAGCAGATACTCCTCGCGGTCGTTGAACACATCACCGCTCTGCGACAGCCGCTGCTCCAGGACCCGGCTGTCGGTGATGGTGTGCGGCGTGAGGTCGGCCAGCTGATGGCGCGACAGATAATCCCGGCGGCCCTCGCTGTCGAGACCGGACAGGATGCACTTGCCGAACGCCGTCGCGTGCGCCGATTCGTGCACGCCGACCCACAGGTCGACCGACGGGGCGGCCGGGCCGTCGGCGATGTCGATGAGCTTGATGTCGCCGTCGGAGTAGAGCGAGAGGTAGGCCGCGCCGTGCACCTCGTCGCGCAGGGCTCGCAGCACCGGGCGGATCTTCGGCAGCAAGGCGTGCAGCGACGTGTGCTGGCGCAGTTCGCTGACCTGGCTGCCGAGCGCGTAGCCGTCTTCGAGTTTGCGGAGATATCCCTCGTGGACCAGGGTGCGCAGCAGGTGATACGTCGTGGGCAGCGGCAGCCCGACCGTCCGGGCGAGCACCTTGGCCGGCACCGGCCGTTCACTCGCGCCGACCGCGTCGAGCAGGTGCAGCGCGCGCTGCACGGACCCGATCAAGGTCGGCTCAGCCGCCATGGGTGTCACCTCCGCCGCGTCCCTGCGGAGTCCAGCATGCGCTACCGCCCTGACCTGGGCAAGAGCGGTTCCACCGGACGGCTCACGGGGTGCCGCGGCGGGTTCGTTCGGCGGCGATCAGGGTGGCCAGCCGACGACACCCGGCCGCCACCGGTGAGATGGCACAGACCGTTCCGAGAGATCCGCTGCCTGCCGCTTGGATCGCTGCTTGGTCGCGGTCGGCGAACCGGGCGTCGCTGGCCAGCCCCCGAAGCGACCGGCCAGCGCACCATTTCCGGCCTGCCTCGTCCTATCCGCGGGCGGGCCGAGGCAAGGGAGCTACCGGTCGGCGACCGCGGTTCCCTCCAGTTCGACCAGCAGGGTCGGGATCGCCAGCCGGGTCACGCCGAGCATCGTGGTCGCCGGGGCGGCGCCGGCCGCGGCCAGGCGGGCGGCGAGGACGCCGTAGTGCTGGAAAAGCAGGTCGACGTCGGTCGTGAAGACGTTGAGCCGGACCAGGTTTTCCAGCGACATGCCCGCTTCGGCGAGCACTGCTTCCACGTTGTCGAGGCTCAGCGCCACCTGCTTCGCCATGTCCCCGGCGTGCTGGGGTTCGCCGTCGCCGTTCATCGCGGTCTGCCCGGAGCAGTACAGGGTCCGGACCGGCCCGGAGACCAGTTCGCCCTGGTTGTATCCCATCGCCGTCGACCACGGCCACGGGTTGACAGTCGTTCGCTCCACCACTTGCTCCATTCGCGTTCTCAGCAGTACCCGGAGCAGCCTCGCAAGCAATAGACGACATCTTGTGTCACGTATTAGGTAGAGTTTCCGGCATGCGCGCCGACCGGTTGGTCTCGCTGGTCCTGCTGCTGCGCCAGCGCGGCCGGCTGTCCGCGGCCACCCTCGCGCGCGAGCTGGAGGTGTCCACTCGCACCGTGCTGCGCGACATCGACTCGTTGTCCGCGGCGGGCGTCCCGGTCTACGCCGAACGCGGGCGGAACGGCGGTTTCGCGCTGCTGCCCGGATTTCAGACCGAGCTCACCGGGCTGAACCACGACGAAGCACTCGCCTTGCTGGTCGCCGGGTCGCGGCGCGGCGCGCAGGCGTTCGGTCTCGGTTCGGCGCTGGCTTCGGCGATGCTCAAGGTGGTCGACGCGCTGCCGGAAAGCCATCGGGCGACGGCCGCGGGCGTCGCCGAACGATTGCTCATCGACCCGGAAACCGACCTCCTCTCCCGCCGCTCGGTCGCCGACGAGGTGCCGGACGCCGTGGTCGCCGAGATCCGCCGCGCGGTGTTCGCCGGACATCAGGTGCGCATCCGCTACCAAGCGGTGAACCAAGCCCCGAAATGGCGCACAGTGCACCCGATTGGACTGGTCACCGTGCGGGAGCTGGGATATCTGCTGGCCACGCGCGACGGTGCGGACCGGACCTACCGGCTGTCCCGGGTGCTGGCCGCCGAGGAACTCAACGAACCCGCGCAGCGGCCGGATCGAGTGGACCTGGGCCGGGCGTGGCAGGAACGCAGCACCCGGTTCCGCACCGGAGGCGACCGCATCGTCGCACTAATCCGAATTCGCCCGGAGCAGCGAGAAGAATTGACCCGCACCGCGCTCGCGATTCACCGGGAAGAAACCAGTACCAACGGATGGCTTCAGCTGGAGGCGGCTTTCCAGGATTCCCGGCACGCCGAATGGGCGCTGTGGCAGCTCGCCGGGAACGCGGAAGTCCTTGCCCCGCAAGCGTTGCGCACCGCGATCCACGACCGCGCCGCCGCGCTCGCCGCCGCCTACGCCGGGCCCGCCTGAGCCTCCCGCGCCGGCCGTGCCTGCACCTTCCGTAGTTGTGCGAATACCTACTCGCTGGTAAGTTACCCGCCAGTCGTGATCCACTTCATGGTTCAAAGGGGAGTCATGATCCCGAAACCCGTCCGTGCGCTGATCGCCGCCGCCGCTCTCGCGATCACGTCCGCCGTCGCGCTGCCCGCCGCGGCCTCGGCCGATTCCTTCTACAGCTACGACGGCAGCACGCCGCTTTCGTCGTACGCGCCGGGCACCGTATTGAAGACGCGGACGTTGACATATCACGTCTTCGGCTTCCCGACCCCAGTACAGGCCACGCAGCTGCTCTACCGGACCGCCGACGCGCGCGGCAACCCCACCGCGAACGTCACCTCGGTCGTCCGCAATCCCTTGAACAACAACGGAAAAGCCGTGTCGTACCAGTCCGCGTACGACTCGCTGGACCCTGCGGACGCACCGTCCCGCGCGATCGCGGGCGACGTCCGGCTCGGCGGCCTGCTGCCGAACGCCGAGTCGCTGCTCATCGCGCCCGCGCTCGCGCTCGGGTACAGCGTCGTCATCCCGGACACCGAAGGCCCGACCGCCGATTTCGCCGCGGGTCCGGAATACGGCAAGACCACTTTGGACTCCATTCGCGCCGCGACGCACGCGTCCGGAACCGGAATGACCGAAAACACCAAATTCGGCCTCCTCGGCTATTCCGGCGGGGCGATCGCGACCGGCTGGGCGTCGGCGATCGCCGGGAGCTACGCGCCGGAGGTCGAGAAGAACCTCGTCGGTTTCGCCGAGGGCGGGGTGCTCGTCGACCCCGCGCACAACCTCAAGTACGTCGGCGGCAGCCCGATCTGGTCCGGCGTGATCCCGATGGCGTTGATCGGGGTCGCGCGCAGCTACGACATCGACCTCAAGCCGTACGCCAGCGAGTACGGCCTCAAGGTGCTCGCCGAGCTGGAGCACGCGTCGATCGCCAACGCGCTCGGCCACTACCCCGGGCTGACCTGGCAGAAGCTCGTGAAGCCGGAGTACGCGGACCCGGATTCGGTGCCGCCGTTCGTCGACGCGGTCAACAAGGTGAACATCGGCTCGGCGGCGACGCCGTCGATTCCCGGATTCATCGCGCAGGCCAACAACGGCGCGCTCGAAGGCACGGTCAGCAACGAGCCGGGCATCGGCACCGGCGACGGCGTGATGGTGGCCGGGGACGTCCGGGCGCTCGCGAATCAGTACTGCGACACCGGAAACACCTCGATCAAGTACACGCAGTACGACGCGCTCAGCCACGCCACCGCGGTCCCGGTGTGGGCCCCGGCCGCGACCGCCTGGCTCAACGACCGCTTCGCGGGCAAAGCCGCGCCGTCCAGCTGCGGGCACATCCCGCCGGGGAACTCGCTGGAACCGGAGCAGCACACCGGGTCCTGACCGGCTGATTCCGGGCAACGGTTCGGCGACGAAATCCCTGCGACTGCGTCACCTTCGTCGCCGAACCGCCCGGTCCGCCCGCACACTGACCGCATTCCGCCCGGCCTGCCCCGGGACCTCCGACCGCCCTCGCGGCGGCTACCCAGGCAGGCACGTCATGAACACCACTCCTCCACCGCTGCGCAGACTTCCCCTCCGGTGCGCGCTCCCGGCCGGGATTCTGCTCCTTTCCGCGTGCGGCGGGCCTACTGCCGTCCCAGCGCCGTCGAGCATCGCCGCTCCCAGTACCACGGCAGCCCAGAAGGCGACCGCAGGACCGTCCCGTTCGGACGGTCAGCCCTCCTGCACCTCGACGCGGAATTGGGGCACCGGAAGCAATGAAAGCTCCGGGGCGACCACGAATGCGTTATACCTGGTCACGGTCAGCCGACATGAGTGTTACGACGAAGTGGTATTCACCGTCGATGGCGCGGGCGCAGCCGGATTCACCGTGCGGTATGTGCCGCTCGTGACCGCCGATCCTTCCGGGAAGCCTTTACCAGTACCCGGAAACGCAGTCCTGCAAGGTGTAATTCGCGCACCTGCGCAAGGCTTCGACGACAGTGGACACCAACCCGGTCGCGTGCTCGCGCAAATCGGCGATTATTTAGCACGGCCGACCGGTTGGGCGTCCTTGCGCGCGGTCCGTTTCGCGGGTTCTTTCGAAGGTCAGTGCACTTTCGCCATCGGTGTCCGGGATCGGGTGCCGTTCCGGGTGAGCAGCCAGGAAGTGCCTGCAGACCAGATCCGCCGGGTAGTAGTCGACATCGCGCATTGAGACCCGGATCAGTGGCGCAACGCGTCGGCGGGCCCTCGGGTGCCAACAGTGCCAGCCGCCACCAGTGCTCCACCACCGCACGCACGTTGAGATATCACGGTGGCCACCTGGAAAGCGGGGCGTCCGCGACTTGCCCGCCCCACGTCGGGGCTGAAACCGAGAAAGCCTCTGCCCGCACACCGGCGGACAGAGGCTTCCCCAGCTACTGGATCAGCCGTCCGAATCGGCCGACGGGATGAACGCACCCGGCACCTGATCCGGCGCGAAGATCTTGTCCTCGCCCGGATACGGCTGGGTCCATCCGTGCACCTGGTACCACGTGAAGTGGTCCATCTGCGCGGGGTTGGCGTAGTCCGCCGTGGCGTTCGGGCCGGTCAGCTTTTGCTGGGCCTGCCATTGCTGCCACTGCTGCGCCAGCTGCTGCTTGTCCGCGGGCACCGCCGCCGAGGCCGCCGCGGTGGAGGCGGTCGGGACGTTGTCCGTGCCGCACGGCGGCGGGGTCTTCAGTCCCGCGGTCAGCGACGTCTGGTTCGGCACCGCGGTGAACGGCGTGTAGTCCGGCCGCGGCGTGAACGCGGTCGCCATCGGGGTGGCCGCGCTGTCCTTCTGGTTCATCGGGTGGATGCCGAGGATCTGCTCGATGGTGCGGATCATGGTGATCTGCGAGTAGTACCGGCTGTCGGTCAGCTTGCGCTGCGCGTACGGGCTGATGATCTGGACCGGGGCGCGGTGCCCGTCGACGTGGTCCAGTCCGGCCTGGGAATCGTCCTCGACGACGAAGATCGCCGAGTCCTTCCAGTACTGGCTGTGCGAGATCTTGTCCACGATCTTGCCGACGGCCAGGTCGTTGTCGGCGACCTGCGCGGCCGGGCTCGGCGGTCCGCCGGTGTGGTCGCTCGACAGCCAGAACATGTTCAGGTCCGCCGGGCCGTTCTTCTCGAAGTCGTTCTTCCAGATCTCGTACCGGTACTGGTCCGGCACCGCGGTGTCGAACTTCGGGAAGCCCGGCACCGAAACGCTGTTCAGCGACGGGATCGGCGACGACGAGACCAGCGGGTAGGCGGTCGGCGCGCCGGTCGCGGCCATGTTCTTCGAATCGCAGTACAGGTTCTGCCAGCTCGCGCCCGCGGGCTTGGTCAGGAACTGGTGGAACTCGCCGAAGTCGCGGACGGTCTTGCCCGCCGCCTGCGCCCCGGTCCACAGGAAACCGCTGCGCTGGTGTCCCAGCGCGTCGTCCTCAGTATCGTAGCTGCGCTTGTACTCGCCCGCGGACGACTCGGTGTACTCCGGGTTGTCCGCCTGCATCAGCCAGTTGTGCCCCTCGGCCGAGTTCGTGCCGATGTCGTAAGTGTTGTCGTACAAGCCGAACTGCTCGGCCAGCGCGTGCTGATTCGGCGTGACCGCCTTGCCGAACTGCGCGAGCGCCGGGTCGCCGTTGCCCTTCGCCATGTCGCCGAAGAGCTGGTCATACGTCCGGTTTTCCTTGACCAGCAGGAAAACGTGCTTGATCGTGGACGGGTCGCCGAGCCGTCGCGGCACCGGAACCGGCTTGACGTCGCGGTTGCCGTACGCCTTCTGCACCGAACCCGGCGTCCAGCCGTTCTGCTTGAACACCCGGGAGGTCTGCGTCCAGGTCTGCCAGTCGGTCGGCAGGGTGAACCGCTGCAGGCTCGACGTGGTGTCGTGCGTGGCGTGCCCGGCCGCGGTGGTCGGACGGCGGGCGTCGATGCCGCGGGTGTTCGCGACGAGGATGTTGTTGCCCGAGGCTGAGATACCAGACGGGAAGTAGTCCGTCGGCAGCAGGCCGATGAAGGCGGCGGGGGCCTGCGGGAACCAGTAGCGGTAGACCGCGACCGCGTTCGCCCGGCCGAGGGTCACCAGCAGGTGCCCGTCGTCGGTGAGCGCGATGTCGGTCGGTTCGTAGCCGACCGTCGCTTCCGGCCACGGCTGCGTCGCGATGGTCTGGACCACGACGTCGCGCTGGGCGTCGATCACCGAAACGCTGTCGCCGCCGGTGTTCGCCACGAACAGGGTGTTGTTCTTGGCGCGCAACGCGGTCGGGTGCAGGCCGACGTCGATGCTCTTCACCGGAGCGGACGGGTTCGCCAGGTCGATCACGCTGACCGTGCCGGTGGTGGCGGCCGCGGTCTTCGGGTCGGCGACGATGTCGGTGCCGTACGAATTGATCGTGGTGTCGCCCGGCTTCGCCGCGCGGCCGCCCTCGTTGCTGACGTAGATCCGGTTGCCGATCCGCACCAGCGCCCGCGGCGCGTTGCCGACGGTCCAGCTCTGCTTGAGCTGGCCGCTGGCCGCGTCGATCGCGACGACGCGGTTCTGGCCGTTCACCGCCGAGTACACAGTGGACCCGTCCGCGGAGAAGATCGCCCCCGCGGCAAGGGAATGCTTGTCCCCGTCGGCCGGGATCGGCACGAACGCCGGGTTCGCGACGCTGCCGTCCGGGTTGACGGCGAACTTGCGGTAGCCGTCGATCTGGCCCAGCCACAGCGTTGTGCCGTCCGGCGAGTACGTCGGGCCTTCCTGGCCGACGTCGTTTCCGGGCAGCTGCAGGTCGGCCTTCTTGTCCTTGCCGACGAGCTGCTGCACCTTCCAGCTCTTCAGGTCGACGATGGTCAGCGCGATGCCGCCGTCGGCGGTCAGCGCGGCGAGGTGGCTGCCGTCCGGGCTGACCGCCGACGACATGATCTTGCCGCCTCCCAGGACCAGCCGCTCGCCGATCGGCTTGAGGTACTGGTCGCTGGAGATGGTCAGGCCGTTTTCGGTTTCCTGGCCGACCTGGTCGGTGCCGAACTGCTTGGTGGAGGCGAGGCCGATGCCCGAGCCGGCGGCGACGAGAGCGACCGCGGACGCCCCCGCCGTGACGAAGCGCAGCTTGCGGGATCCGCGGAGTCCGTTCTTCCCGCCACGCCTGCGACGGCGCGTTACTTGCATGTCCTCATCCCTTCGTGGAGGAGAGCAGCTCGACGTTGCCGTCGAACTGCCACAGCGGGTTGGGCCGGTCCCCCTCCGGGGTCCGCACCTGGAAGTAGCCGTTCACTTCCTTCGGTCCGTCGCCGTCGGCGACATACCGCCCGTCCGAGGTGACATCGAGCTGGTAGATCGCCTGCCCGGTCGCTGAGATACCAGGGAGATGCCACGAGACGACGCACCGCCAGTCGTTGCCGGGGCCTTCGGCTTCGACGAGGCCGCCGCCCTTCGTGCATTCCGTGCTCGCCGCGAGCTGCTCCTCCGTCACGTCCGGCCGGTGCAGCTGGGCAGCCTGGATCCGGTAGAGGTGCGCGAACTCGGTGGACAGCGACTGCTGCAGCTTCGCCTGGTCGATGCCCGAACCGGACGCCGGCGTCGCGACCGCGACGACCGCCGCCGTGACGCCGATCAGCGCGGCCAGCGGCAGCAAGCCCGCCGTTAAGATGCGACGACCGGCTCCGTCATATGTCAGATCGGTGAAGTCGCGTCTCAGGAACAGCACGTAGGCCAGTGCAGTCGCGACCACTGCCCAGACCAGGCTCACGCCCACGCCGATCAGCAGCGGACCGAGCTGGGCGGGATCGGTGAAGAGTCCGTTCCACGAGATGAACGCGTACGTCGGCAACGCGAGCCGCACCACGACCGGCAGCGGCAGCAGCTGCGCCACCGCCATCACGAGCGCGACCACCGCGGGCAGCAGCAGGCCCATCGGCGACCGTCCTAACGCGACAGAGCCGAGCAGGCCGATTCCCGCCAGGGCAAGGGTCGGAGCGAGCACGCAGATCCACGCGAGCACGACCTTCACCGCCGCGTCGCCCGAGGACAGCAGGTGTCCGTCGAGCCCGATCAACGGCTGCCCGCCGACCGCGACGAGGCCGCCGACCGTGCCGGACACCGCCAAGCCGAGGACCAGCAACAGGATCACGGTGAGACTGGCGAGTGCCTTCGAGACGAAAATCCGCCGGTACGACCGCATCGCCACCAGTAGATGCCGCCAGGTGCCGAGCCGGTCCTCGGCGGAGAAGACGTCCCCGGCGACCAGCGAGGTCAGCAGCGGAAGCGCGTAGCTGCCGGCGAATCCGAGCAGTACGAGCGGACCGGCCCAGCCGGTGAGGTTCATCAGGCGGCCGAAGAGAGTGTCCACCGGCAGGTCGCTTTGCTGGCTGACCGCGGCGACGAACACCGCGGGCGCGAGCCAGCAGGCAAGCAGCAACACGCGGATCCGCCACTGCGACACCAGTTTCACCAGCTCGAACCGGTAACCGCGGCCCAGTCCGACCGGGCGGACGGAGGCCGGTGCTTCCGGGGCCTCGAGGACGGTCATCGCTTCTCCCCCTGCTCCGTCAGCTCCAGGAATGCCGCCTCCAGCGGCAAAACGACCGGAGCCAGCTCCCGAACGCCGATGCCCTTGCCGACGACCCGCGCGACCAGGTCGTCCAAGGCGGGCACGAGGCCGCTCACCACCAGGACGTCGGCCTGTCCGCGCGGGGTCTGGGTGTCGTCGATCCGCAACCCGGGGACATTTTCAGCGATCTCGCGCGCGGCTTTCTGGTCCGAAGTGACCAGACGGTAGGCCAGCTCTCTGTCCTCTGAGGACAGTTTCGCCAGCGGGCCGGTGAAAGCCACGCGGCCGGCGGACAGGATGGTGACCTCCGAGCAGAGCGCTTCGAGGTCGTCCATCCGGTGGCTGGACAGCACCACCGCGGTGCCCTCGTCGGCGAGCCGGGTGAGCACGCTGTGCACGTGTTTCTTGCCCGCCGGGTCGAGGCCGTTGGCGGGCTCGTCGAGGATCAGCAGCCGCGGTTTGGTCAACAGCGCGGCAGCGAGGCCGAGGCGCTGGCGCATGCCGAGGGAGAACCCGCGCGTCCGGTCGTCGGCGACGTCGGTGAGCCCGACCTGCGCGAGGAGGTCGTCAAGGTCGACGGTCTGTCCGCGCAGCGAGGCCAGCGCGGCGAGGTTCTGCCGCGCGGTGAGCGAGGGGTACAGCCCCGGCCCGTCCACGAAGCCGGAGATGCCGTCCGGGGTGGCGAGCGCACGGCCGACCGGACGGCCGAGGATCTCGAGTTCGCCCTCGTCCGCGACCGCGAGTCCGAGCAGCAGGCCGAGCAGGGTGGTCTTGCCCGCGCCGTTCGGTCCGACAAGCCCGTGGATCTCGCCGTACGCCACGTCGAGATCGACGGCGTCCAGCGCGAGCACGTCGCCGAAACACTTGGTGATCGCGCGGGCTCGCACCGCGTCGCTGGTGTTCATGATTCCCCACTTTCCGAAGCCGTGAGGAACTTAGGCACGACAAGTGACATGCGAACCCGCGCCAGGTTGAACGTTGGGGAAACCCCGTGCGCCGGAGCCGGTTTCGCGGCGATCAACCGGACAAAACGGGATCAATCGCGCGACGGCAAGGCGTCCGAGATCTCCCGGACCAGCGCATAGGACCGTTTCCGCTCCGCGTGGTCGTGCACCGCAGTGGTGATCATCAGCTCGTCCGCGCCGGTTTCGGCGATGACTGTGCGCAACGAATTCCGCAGTGCCGCCGGGGCTCCGGCGAGGACCGGGCCGGGGCCGACCGCCGGGTCCACGACCGCGTCTTCCGGGCGCGGCAACAAGATCCGCTCGCCGCGCGAACGGCTCAATGCCTTAGCCCGAATGGACCTGGCCAGCCATTCGGCCCGGTCTTCGGTCGCCGCGGCGATGACCGCGACGCTGACCACAATGGACGGCTCGAGTGTCCGACCGGGACGGAAGTTTTCGCGGTAGATCCGGGTCGCGGCGGCGGCTTCGGCGGGGCGGAGGTGGTAGGCGAACGCGTAGGGCAGACCGAGTTCCGCGGCGAGGTGTGCGCTTGCCGTGCTTGAGCCGAGCAGCCAGATGTCCGGAACGTTCCCTTGGGCGGGAGTCGCGCGCAGCGGCTGGTCGGTATCGGCGAAGTAGGCCAGCAATTCCTTGACGCGGCGGGGAAAGCTCTCCGCCGGGCCGGGTTTCAGGGCTTCCGCCACCCGTTGCGGACCGCCGAGCGCGCGGCCGAGTCCGAGGTCGATCCGGCCCGGATGGAACGCGGCGAGCGTGCCGAATTGCTCGGCGACGACGAGCGGCGGATGGTTGAGCAGCAGGACGCCGCCCGCGCCGACGCGAATCCTCTTCGTCGCGTCCGCGATCCGGGCGGCCGCTACCGCGGGCGCGGCGCTCGCGACCCCGCGCATGCTGTGGTGTTCGGGCAGCCAATAGCGGTGATATCCCAGTTCGTCGGCCAGTTCGGCGAGGTCGACCGTGCGCTGCAACGCCTCGCGCGCGGTCGATCCCGCGACGATCGGCGACGTGTCCAGCACTGAAACCCGCACCCGGGCATCATCCCGGACCCGGCGCGGCAGGACAACCGGACCGCCCACGTCCTCAGTGGACGGTCCAGCCGCGGCTTACGTGGTCTCCCGCACCGGCGCGGGCTCGGCCTCTTCCTCCACCGCCTCGCTCAGCTGCCAGCCGCCCCGGCGACGCAGCACCACGAGGTAATATCCCAACGCCAGCAACGCGATCCCCGCCGTGACGATGAGGCTGGGCCGCCCGATCACCGGGTCGGTCGCGTTCACGTACAGCACGAATGCCAGCGCCACCAACGCCACTACCGGCGCGATCGGGAACCCGGGCATCCGGTACTTCGCCCCCGCCGTCGCTCCGGAGCGGCGGCCGAAGATCGCGCCGAGGCACAGCGCCGCGTACACCACGACGATCGACGTGCTGGTCACGACTGTCAGGATTTGCGGGTCCACAAAGCACAGTGCGGCGGCGATGAAGCCGGTCGCCAGCGTCGCGACCCACGGGGTGCCGAACTTCGGATGCACCGCGGACAGTGCGCGGTTCATCGCCTTCGGCCACGCGCGGTCGCGGCCGCTGCTGAACACCAGCCGGGAGCTGATGAGCACGATCGCGAGCACGGCGTTGATGATGGCGAGCGCGACCGCGAGGCTCAGCACAGTGTCCAAAGTGGTCCCGCCGCGGGCCTGCACGAAGTACGACAACATGTTGGGAGAGCTGAACAAAGTGCCGAGATCCGGTGCGCCCATCAGCACCGCGGTGACCGGGACCAGTTCGGCCAGGACGGTGACCCCGAGTCCCATGAGGACAGCGCGCGCCACCCCGCGTCCGGCGTCCTTGGTCTCCTCTCCGAAGTAGACAGCCGAGCCGTAGCCGTTGTAGGCGAAAATCGCGATCGCGGTCGCGATCATCACCGCGCTGATCGTCGCCGGACCGCCGCCCGGCGCGACCGGATGCGCGAGCAGATCGGTGAACGGACGCGCCGGGCTGGCCAGCCCGAGCACCGCCACCACGGCCAGCGCGAGCAGCTCCACCGCGAGGAAAACGCCGGTGACCCAGGCGTTCAGCTTGATGTCGAACACCGCGACGATCGCGGCGAGCACGCACGTCACCGACGCCACGACCGCCGGGGACACGCCGGGCAGCACCACGCTCAGGTAGGTGCCGACGCCGAGCGCGATCACCGCGACGATCAGCACCTGCGTCACGATCATGATGCCCAGCACCATGAAACCGGGCAGTTTGCCCAGCGTGCGGGCGGCGATCGTGTACTCGCCGCCCGCGCTCGGGAAGGCCGAGCCCAGTTCGGCGTACACGAAGGCCATGAAGATGCCGACCACGGCGGCGGCGAGGAACGCGTAGAAGGCGCCCGATCCGGCGCCGGCGAGGACGCCCGGCGCGATGACGAACACCGAGGACGCCGGGCTGATCGCGGAAAGCGTGATCAGCAGCATGCCGAGGGTGCGCAACCCGCGGCGCAAGACAGGGGTGGACAACGCTGGCCTCCATCACGTCGTTGCTGAAGTCCGTTGTTTGAATGGAACTCAAATAACCAGCTGGGCGTTCAGCTAAGGCCCTCGCGCCCGCCACGTCAAGACTTTGGCGGTCTCGATCCGATCGGGGGTTGCGTTTTTCGCGATTTGTTCAAAGAATCAAGGCATGGCAAGACCGAGCAAGGCCCCCGAGCGGCGGGCGGAACTGGTCGCGGCGGCGCGGCACACGGTCGTCGAACGCGGCGTGCTGAACCTGAAGCTGCGCGACGTCGCGGACCACGCCGGCATGTCGCCGGGTTCCCTGTTGTACTACTACCCTTCCCTGAGCGACCTGCTCGAAGACGTGCAGCAGGAGGCCGTCGAACGGTTCTGCGTGGCACGCGAAGCCGCGGTCGCGGCCGAGTCCGACCCGCGCGCCCGGATGCGCGCGATGATCAGCAGCGGGCTGCCGAACGGCAAGAACGACGAGCTGTGCGTGCTGCTGTACGAACTGGGCACCATCGCCCGCCGCGAACCGGCGTACGCCGCGCGGCACATCGCGCTGTACGAACGCCAGGTCCGCGGGTATGTCGGCATCCTGGAAGCCGGTGCGGCGACGGGGATTTTCGACTTGACCGACGACCCGGTCACCATCGCCCGCAACCTCGTCACTCTCGAAGACGGGTATGGACTGCACCTGACGCAAGCAGTCCCGCCGCTCGACCGGTCCGTCGCCGAGTCGATGGTGCTGTCCTACGCCCGCGTTTCGACCCGATGCTCCCTGGAGGACCCCGCATGACCCGCGCCCGCGACCTAGGACTCGCCCTCGGCGGCAAGCCCGGACCGCACAACGCGATCACTGATATCCCAGGCGTCGAGGTCGGGTACACCACTTTGATCGAAGGCGATTCGGTGCGGACGGGCGTCACCGCGATCCTGCCGCGCGGCCGCGACCAGTTCGACGTGCCTTGCTCCGCGGGCACCTTTTCGTTGAACGGCAACGGCGAAATGACCGGACGCGCCTGGCTTGCCGAGACGGGTTCGCTGACCCTGCCGGTTCTGATCACCAGCACGCACTCGGTCGGACAGTGCCACCGGGGGACGATCGACTGGGTCGTCCGCGAGCGCCCGGACGCCGCCGCGGAGTGGCTGCTGCCGGTTGTGGCAGAGACGTGGGACGGATATCTCAACGACGTCAACGCCCCGACCATCCGGACCGAGCACGCCGTCGCCGCCATCGATGCGGCGACCTCCGGACCTATCGCGGAGGGCTCGGTCGGCGGCGGTACCGGCATGACCTGCTACGGCTTCAAGGGCGGGACCGGCACGTCGTCGCGGGTGGTGGCGCATGGCTCGGACAGCTACACCGTCGGCGCGCTGGTGCAGGCGAACTTCGGAAGCCGCTCGGAACTCACCGTGGCCGGCACGCACCTGGGCGGCGAACTGGCCGACGACAACCCCATGGCCGACACGAGCTGGCTCGCTCCGGCCGGTGCGGGGTCAGTGATCGTCGTGATCGGGACCGACGCGCCCCTGCTGCCTGGCCAGTGCACCGCGCTGGCCCGCCGGGTGCCGCTGGGCCTGGCCCGGACCGGAACCACCGGGTCGCACTTCTCGGGTGACCTGTTCCTGGCCTTCAGCACGGCGAACGCGGGGGCTTTGACCAGCCATTTCCCGCGACCGGACGACGAACCTTACGAAAGCCTGCGGTTCGTGCCGTGGGGAGCGATCGACCCGTTCTTCGAGGCGGTGGTGCAGGCGGTGGAGGAGGCGGTGCTGAACGCGCTGGTGGCGAATGAGGAGATGGTCGGGCACCGGGGGCACCGGGTTCCGGCGCTGCCGCTGAGCCGCTGGCAGGAGGGGGCCTAGAGCAGGCGCGGCGGGCTCGCCCGGGCGCTTGGCTGGGTATGCGCCGCGCCTGGGCGAGCCGGAGCTTCACAGCACGCTCCGCGTGCGAGAGACCCGCCCCCGCCGAAAAAAGCCTCGTGAGCGCTTGTCACGGTTCTCACCGGGATGAGCGCTCACGAGGCCCATCTTGACGCCGCCGCATAATCCGCCGAGACGGGCGCAGGGCACGCATCAGAACGGCGAGGTCTCGAAGCCCCTTGGTATCTCCGGTCTTGTGCACGATGAATGCCGCGAGGCCGAGCACTGCTACGAAGGCAGTCAGGGTGCACAGGGGTATCACCAGCAACAGCAAGTCAACTCCGCAACGACGTACACCGGCCCCGGTGCCGATGTTGCTGCTTCGAGTTGTCTGCAGTTGCTGCGGCTCACGTCTCCATCCCCCTGGAACCGAGCAGTCATCCGGGCACTGCTCCGTAGCTGCGTTGCACACAGCTCGCGCCGTGGCACCAGCGCTTCCAGGGCTCCCCAATAAGGGCCATAAGCCACAAGTACCGCAGATAGTACTGGCCGACGCGCGGCATCGCGACACCCCCGGCGCGTCGCCACCCCTTGCCCAGACCCGCCAGGATCGTATATCTTTTGAGATATCTTCCTCTCCCGACGACATCCGGGCAGGTCAACCCCCATGAGTCCCGCATCGAGCACCACCCCGCCGGAGCGGCCGGGCAAGGTCATCGCGCTTCATCTGAACTATCCGTCCCGCGCCAGGCAGCGCGGGAGGGTCCCGGCGAAGCCTTCCTACTTCGTCAAGCCGGCCACCTCGATCAGCGCCTCCGGCACCCCCATCGAGCGTCCGGCGGGCACCGAACTCCTTGCCTTCGAGGGCGAAATCGCGCTCATCATCGGCAAACAGGCCCGGCGCGTCAGCCCCGAGGAAGGCTGGAGCTGCGTCGAGAGCATCACCGCCGCCAACGACTTCGGCGTATACGATTTGCGGCACGCCGACGGCGGATCCAATCTCCGTTCCAAGGGCGGCGACGGTTTCACCCCGCTCGGGCCCGCCACGATTCCCGCCGCTGAGGTCGACCCGCGGAACCTTCGCGTCCGTACCTGGGTCAACGGAAAGCTCGTCCAGGACGACACCACCGAGGACCTCATTTTCGACTTCGGCACCCTCGTCGCCGACCTCTCCCAGCTGAGCACCCTCGAACCCGGCGACGTCATTCTCACCGGGACGCCGGCGGGATCGTCCGTCGTGAAGCCGGGCGACGTGGTCGAGGTCGAGGTCAGTCACGGCGAGAAGACCACCGGGCGGCTGGTCACGCCGGTCACCGAGGGCACCACGCCGCTCCCGGAGTTCAGCGCACAGCCCAAAGTGGACGACAAGCAGCGCGAACAGGCTTACGGCGACCGGGAATCCGCGGGGCTCCCGCCGGAATTCGAACTCACCGAAGAACTCAAGACCAAACTCACCAGCGTAGGCACCGCAACGCTTTCCGCCCAGCTGCGCAAAAACGGCTACAACCACGTCTCCATCGACGGTCTCGGCTCCACCCGCCCGGACAAGAAACTCATCGGCCGGGCCAGGACACTGCGCTATGTCCCGTTCCGCGAGGACCTCTTCAAATCCCACGGCGGCGGCTTCAACGCCCAAAAACGCGCCATCGACTCCCTCAACCCCGGCGACGTCCTGGTCATGGAAGCCCGCGGCGAAAAGGGAACCGGCACTGTCGGCGACATCCTCGCCCTGCGCGCGCAGGTCCGCGGCGCGGCGGGAATCGTCACCGACGGCGGCGTTCGCGACCTGGCGGCGGTGGCAGCGCTGGACATTCCGACTTACCACTCCGGCCCGCACCCCGCGGTGCTCGGCCGCCGGCACGTTCCGTGGGACGTCGACATCACCATCGCCTGCGGCGGCGCGACAGTGCAGCCGGGCGACGTGATTGTCGGCGATTCCGACGGCGTGCTGGTGATTCCGCCGCATATGGCGGAAAAGATCGCGGACGCGGCGATCGAGCAGGAGCGCCAGGAAACGTTTATCGCGGAACAGGTCGCGAACGGCGAAAGCGTCGACGGCCTCTACCCGATGAACGAACACTGGAAGGCCAGGTACGCCCAGTGGCGCCCGTAGCAGGCGAAAGCAAATCCCAGCGCGCGTACCGCTGGATCAAGGACCGGATCGCCGACCGGACTTTCGGTCCCGGATACCGTTTGGTGCTGGGGCAAATCGCCAAGGAACTGGACGTCAGCGTCGTCCCGGTGCGCGAAGCGATCCGGCTGCTCGAAGCCGAAGGGCTGGTCACGTTCGAGCGGAACGTCGGCGCACAGGTGGTGATGGTCGACGAGACCGCGTACGAGCACACCATGCAAACCCTTGCCCTGGTGGAAGGTTTCGCCACCTCGCTGTCCGCGCCGAAACTGTCCACAGCGGACATCGAACGGGCGCGCGCGGTCAACGAGCAAATGCGGCTGTCGCTGGAAAACTTCGAACCGCACCGGTTCACCGAACTGAACCAAGAGTTCCACTCCGTCCTTTTTGAACCGTGCCCGAACCCGCACGTGCTCGACCTCGTGCACCGCGGCTGGCACCGGCTGGCCTCACTGCGCGATTCGACCTTCAGTTTCGTCCCGGGCCGCGCGCACGAATCGGTCAAAGAACACGAACAACTGCTGGTGCTGATCGAGCAGAACGCCGACCCGCTCGAACTCGAGCTGGCCGCGCGCCGGCACCGCACCGCCACCCTCGACGCCTATCTCGACCGGCGGGCCGCCCCGCCCGCCGAAGCTACCCGGAAGGACCCCACCCCATGAGGTTCCGCAGTACCCCGAACGCCATCACCGGCTCGATCGCGCCGCTGATGACCCCGTTCACCGCGGACGGCGCGGTCGACCACGAGAGCCTGGCCAACCTGGTGAACTGGCAGCTCGCGTCCGGTTCGCACGGCGTCTCGATCGGCGGTTCCACCGGCGAACCCGGCGCGATGACGGTGGCCGAGCGCGCGGAGACGATCCGCACCGTCGCCAAGGCGGTGGACGACAAGGTGCCGTTCATGCCCGGCACCGGTTCGGCGAAGCTCGACGAGACGCTGGAACTGACATCTCAGGCGCGGGACGCTGGTATCGACGCCGCGCTGATCATCACCCCGTACTACGCGCGGCCCACCCAGGAAGCGCTCTACCGCTGGTATGCCACGGTCGCCAAGGAATTCCCGGACCTGCCGATCGTCGCCTACAACGTGCCGAGCCGGACGTCGGTCGACCTCGCCCCGGAGACGGTCGCGCGGCTGTTCCGCGATTTCGACAACTTCGTCGGGATCAAGGAGACCACCAAGGACTTCGAGCACTTCTCCCGCGTACTTCACTTGTGCGGCAAGGAATTGCTCGTCTGGTCGGGCATCGAGCTGCTGTGCCTGCCGCTGCTTTCCCTCGGCGGCGCCGGGTTCGTGAGCGCCACCGCCAACATCGCCCCGGCGGCCAGCGCCGAGATGTACCGCGCGTGGACCGAGGGCGACTTCGACCGCGCCCGCGAGATCCACTACGGCCTGCACCCGCTGGTCGACCTGCTGTTCGTGGAGACCAACCCGGCGCCCGGCAAATGGGTCCTGGAGCAGCGCGGGCTCATCCGGTCCGGCTTCGTGCGCCCGCCGCTGATCACGCCGACCGAACCGGGCCTCGCCCGGATCACCGAACTGATGCGCCAGGGCGAGCAGTACCTCTCGCCCGTCGACGGCTTCACTGTGGAAGGAAAGTGACCATGACCGCGCACTACGTTCCGGACAACCTGCCGGAGCACATCCGCCACTACATCGGCGGAGCGCCGGCCGACAGCGTCTCGGGCGAGACCTTCGAGGTGCTCGACCCGGTCACCAACGAGCCGTACATGACGGCTTCGGCGGGCAAGGCCGAGGACATCGACCTCGCCGTCGCCGCGGCAAAGGAAGCGTTCGACCACGGCCCGTGGCCGAAGATGCTGCCGCGCCAGCGCGCCCGGATCCTCAACAAGATCGCCGATCTCGTGGAGAGCCGCGACAAGCAGCTGGCCGAGCTGGAAACCTTCGACACCGGCCTGCCGATCAAGCAGGCCCTCGGCCAGGCACAGCGCGCGGCGGAAAACTTCCGGTTCTTCGCCGACCTGATCGTCGCGCAGGCCGACGACACCTACAAGGTGCCCGGCAAGCAGGTCAACTACGTCAACCGCAAGCCGGTCGGCGTCGCCGGGCTGATCACGCCGTGGAACACGCCGTTCATGCTGGAGAGCTGGAAGCTCGCGCCGGCGCTGGCGTCCGGCTGCACCGTAGTGCTGAAGCCGGCCGAATTCACGCCGCTGTCGGCGAGCCTGTGGGCGGACATCTTCCGCGAGGCCGGCGTGCCGGACGGGGTGTTCAACCTGGTCAACGGCCTCGGCGAGGAAGCGGGCGACGCGCTGGTCAAGCACCCGGACGTCCGGCTGATCTCGTTCACCGGCGAAACCACCACCGGCGAAACGATCTTCCGCAACTGCGCGCGCGGCCTCAAGGGCATGTCGATGGAGCTGGGCGGCAAGTCCCCGGCGGTCGTGTTCGCCGACGCGGACTTCGAAGCGGCGCTGGACTCCACGCTGTTCGGCGTCTTCTCGCTCAACGGCGAACGCTGCACGGCGGGCAGCCGGATCCTGGTCGAGCGCCCGATTTACGAGGAATTCTGCGCCCGGTACGCCGAACGCGCGCGCAACATCGTGGTCGGCGACCCGCACGACCCGGCCACCGAGGTCGGCGCGCTGGTGCACCCGGAGCACTTCGACAAGGTGATGAGCTACATCGAAATCGGGAAGACGGAAGGGAAACTGCTCGCCGGCGGCGGCCGTCCGGAGGGCCTGGAGACCGGGAACTACGTGGCCCCGACGGTGTTCGCCGACGTGAAGCCGGACGCGCGGATCTTCCAGGAGGAGATCTTCGGCCCGGTCGTGGCGATCACGCCGTTCGACACCGACGAGGAAGCGCTCGAGCTGGCCAACAACGTCAAATACGGCCTGGCCGCCTACGTCTGGACCGCCGACCTGACCCGCGCGCACACCTTCGCGCAGAACATCGAAGCCGGAATGGTCTGGCTGAACTCGCACAACGTGCGCGACCTGCGCACGCCGTTCGGCGGGGTCAAGGCGTCCGGCCTCGGCCACGAAGGCGGCTACCGCTCGATCGACTTCTACACCGAACAGCAGGCCGTGCACATCACGCTCGGCGACGTGCACACGGCGCGCTTCGGGGCCGGGAAGGACAAGGCATGACCACGACCCCGCCGGACGTCATCCGCTGCGCGTACGCGGAACTGATCGTCAGCGACCTGAAGGCGTCGCGAGAGTTCTATGTGGACGTTCTCGGTCTCGTCGTGACATACGAGGACGACGAAGCGATATACCTGCGCGCGTTCGAGGAATACCTGCACCACTCGCTGATCCTGCGCAAGGGCGCGGAACCGGCGCTGGCCGTGCTCGCCTACCGCGTGCGCGGCGAGGGCGAACTCGACGTCGCCGAGGCGTACTACCGGGAACTCGGCGTCGAGGTGCGCCGCGTCCCGGCGGGCACCACGCGCGGTATCGGCGAGGCGGTGCGCGTACTGGACCCGCTCGGTTTCCCGATCGAGTTCTTCTACGAGGCCGAACACGTCGAGCGGTTCACCCAGCGCTACGACGTGCACGGCGCGGGCGCGCTTTCGCGGCTGGACCACTTCAACGTGAACACGCCGGACGTCCCGGCCGCGCGGGCGTACTACGAGGGCCTCGGCTTCCGGGTGTCAGAAGACATCCGCGACGACGAGGGCACCGTGTACGCGGCGTGGATGTTCCGCAAACCGACCGTGCACGACGTCGCGCTCACCGGCGGCGCGGGACCGCGGCTGCACCACATCGCGTTCGCGACCCACGAGCGGCACCAGATCCTGCACATCTGCGACCACCTCGGCGCGGTGCGGAAATCGGACCAGATCGAGCGCGGCCCGGGCAGGCACGGCGTGTCGAACGCGTTCTATTTGTACGTGCGTGACCCGGACGGGCACCGGATCGAGATCTACACCCACGACTATTACACCGGCGATCCGGACAACCCGGTGATCAGCTGGGACGTGCACGACAACCAGCGCCGCGACTGGTGGGGCAATCCGGTGGTGCCGAGCTGGTACACCGAGGCCTCGCGGGTGCTCGACCTCGACGGCAAGCTCCAGCCGGTCGTCGAACGCACGGAAACGAAGGAAATGGACGTGACCATCGGCGCGGACGGGTTCTCCTACACCCGCGCCGACGGGGCCGAGCAGGGTTTCAAACTGGGCGAACAGGTCTAAGGTGCGTCCCGTCCGGGGAAGGGGCGCCAGGTCCCTTCCCCGGGCACGCAGCGGTACCGGCACTTCGACGGAGAGGTGACATGATGACGGCAATCTTGCAGACGCCGACCACGGTCGCGCAGGACTTCACGGAGTTCCGGTCCGCTGTCCTGCGGTCGTTCGTGCCGCTGCAGGTGAGCACCGAGCACCGCGACCGCTTCCACGGCAGGCTCCGCACGCACGAGGCGGGCGAAATCGCGCTCACCGAGATCACCGCGTCGCCGCACGCAGTCGAGCGCACGCCGGAGCTCATCGCCCGCGCCGACCGGCCGTGCTACAAGCTGAGCGTCATGCTGGCCGGCACCGGAATCCTCACCCAGGACGGCCGCGAGGCGGTGCTGCGTCCCGGCGACGTCGCGCTGTACGACACGAACCGGCCGTATTCGCTCGTGTTCGAGGAGAATTTCCGGACGCTGGTGCTGATGTTCCCGCAGCAGCAAGTTGACCTTCCACGCGACCTGGTTGGTCAGCTCACCGCGGTGCGGATGTCCGGGCGCTCCGGGGTCGGGAACGTGGTGGTGCCGTTCCTCGCGCAGCTGGGCGGGAATCTGGACGTGCTGACGAGCCCGGTGGGAGTGCGGCTGGCGCACAACGCGGTCGACCTGCTGACCACGATGCTGGCCACCGAACTCGACTTGGACCGCACGGCCGCCGACCCGCACCACGACCTGATGCGGCGGATCCGCAGTTATATCGACGCGAATCTGTCGCGGTCCGATCTCGGGCCCGCGCAGATCGCGGCGGAGCATTACATTTCCACCCGGCATCTGCACGGGTTGTTCCAGGAGCAGGGGACGACGGTGGCGGGGTGGATCCGGCAGCGTCGGCTGGAGCATTGCCGCCGGGATCTGCGGGATCCGTTGCTGGCCGCGCGTCCGGTCGCGGCAATCGCGGCGCGGTGGGGATTTGTCGACGCGGCGCACTTTTCCCGGGTTTTCCGGGCCGCGTTCGGCCAGTCGCCCAGCGAGCTGCGCGCCCGCGGCTGACCGCCTCCCCACCACTCACGGCGCTCCCGCTCACCCGGGGGCGCCGCTTGTCGTTTCCGGCCCGAACCCGCTGGTATTGACCGCGAGCGTCCGGCAGTTGCCCGCCAGCGCATGAACGTTCGCTCCCGGGGCGAGGCGCGGCGAGCATGATGGGCATGTCCGACCCTTCCCCTGACGAATGGCGCACCTACGACGAGTTCGCCGCCGGGATCGACACCTACCGGCTGCCCAACGCGGACCTCACCGGGCGGCAGCTCACCATCACCCAGGATGACGGAGCGAAGCTCGAACTGCGGTTCCTCGACAGCGAACGGCTTACCTGCAACGGCGTCGAAGACCCGTACGACGCGGTCGCCGTGCGTCCCGACGTCTTCTTCGTGAACCTGCCGCTGACGAGCGTCGAGGGCGAATCCCTCACGATCGTCTACTCGACCACCACGCACCGCGCGCTGACCGTGCGGTCGGTGATCGGCGACGAGGACGTCGAAGGCACGCCGCGGGTTTCGCAGACCTTCCACGCCGGCACCACCGACGGCGGCGAGCCGACCGGCGACGTGCCCGGTCCGTCGCGGGACCTCATCGGCAAGCGCAACGTCTACCGCTACAGCCCGAACCACCTGTACGAGCACGTTTACCTCTCCTCCGAACGCTACTGCTGGCAGTGCGTCGAGGGCGTGCAACGCGGACACGGCGACGTTGATATGTCAACCGTCTGGAAGTTCGCCGACGGCCTGTACCTGTTCTGCTTCCGGGAGTTCCGGATCGCGGTGGCCAGCGTGTGGCTGCACGACCTCGGCTACGACCTGCGCACCACCGGCGTTTTCCTCGGCATCACCGGCGACGGCCGGTCCGAGCATTCCCGCGCGGGCGGGCACATCTACCCGCTCGGCTCGATCAGCTACCCCGACGTCCAGCCTGTCTAAGGAGATTCCCCGTGTCCAATATGGACGTGATCACCGCGCACTACGAGGCCAGCGACCGCGGCGACCTCGACGGCATGCTCGCCCCGATCGGCCCCGAGACCACCTGGACCGAGGCCGCCGGATTCCCCTACGCGGGCACCTACACCGGCCCGGACGAGGTGCGGCGCAACGTCTTCGAGGCGATCGCCCGGGACTGGGACGGCTACAAGTTCACGCTGTCCGCGCTGCTGGACGCCGGCGATTCGATCGTCGGGCTCGGCACCTACACCGGCACGAACCGCAAGTCCGGCAAGGCGTTCACCGCGCGCGTGGCGCACGTGTGGAAGTTCGACGGCGGCAAGGTCGCGAGCTTCGAGCAGATCGTCGATTCCGCCCCGGTCGCCGCGGCGACCGACTGAGCCTCCCGCGAACGGCGGTGCCGGCCCTTCCTCCGGCACCGCCCCCGTTCTCCCTCCCCTCCCCTCTGGTCACTGTGGACCGGAAAGCCGAGCCATGATGAGAAAGTTCCTGCCCGCGCTCGCCTCGGCCGTGCTGGTCACGCTGGTCGCGGCGGGCTGCGCGGGCACCGCCGACCCGAACGGCCCGATCGTGGTCGGCTCGGTCAACGCGCTGAGCGGACCCGCCACCTTCCCGGAATCCTCCCAGGCCGCCAAGGCCGTCTTCGACGCGGCGAACGCGGCGGGGGGCGTGCACGGGCGCAAGATCGAATACCACGCCATCGACGACAAGGGCGACCCCGCCGCCGCGGCGGCCGCGGCCCGCGAAATCGTGGGCGGCGACCAGGCGGTCGCGCTGGTCGGTTCGTCCAGCCTCATCGAATGCCAGATCAACGCCAAGTACTACCAGCAGGAAAAAGTCCTGTCCATCTCCGGAATCGGCGTCGACCCGTCGTGCTTCACCAGCCCGAACATCGGCCCGGCCAACGTCGGGCCGTTCCACGACATGACGCTGACCCTGCTGTACGGCTCCGAAGTGCTGCACCTGCAGGATATGTGCGCGCTGCTGGAAATCGCCGGGAACACGCTGCCATACTACCGCGCGGCCATCGACGAATGGTCGAAAATCACCGGCAAGAAGCTGAAGTACGTCGACGCGACCGTGCCGTACAACGGTTCCGACTACACGCCCTACATCGTCAAAGCCCGCGCGGCCGGGTGCAAAGCCGTGACGGTCAACCCGGTCGAACCGGACTCGATCGGCCAGCTGAAGGCCGCGCAGGCACAAGGCTGGAAAGACGTGACCTGGCTGCTGCTCACGAGCGTCTACAGTGAACAGTACGCGAAGGCGGTTTCCGAAGCGGGCAAGGGCGTCTACGTTCCCGCCGAGTTCTACCCGTTCACCGACCCGTCGAGCCCGCGCACCAAGGAGTGGCGGGACCTCATGACGCGCAACAACATTCCGCTGACCTCGTTCAGCCAGGGCGGTTACCTCGCGGCGAAGTACTTCCTGCAGGTGCTGAACGGCATGCCAGGCGAAATCACGCGGGAAACGGTGACCAAGGCGCTGCGCGAGATGAAACCGATCTCCGACCCGATGGTCGGCACACCGTACGTGTTCGGCCCCGGACAAACGCATCACGACAACATCGCGGGCTGGCCGGTCAAGCTCGCGACGGGCACGAACCGGTGGCAGATCGCCGGTACCGACTGGCTGCGGATCCCGCGGCGCTAGCCCGATCCATTCTGGACAGAGGAGACTGCAATGGTGCAGGGAGCGCTGGCCGGGCTGGCCGCCGGCGGGCTTTACGCGGTGCTGGCGGTGTGCCTGACCCTGATGTCGCGGCTGGTCCGGGTCGTCAACTTCGCCCAGGCGGCCACCGGCATGTTCGGCAGTTACGTCGGGGTGGCGCTGTCCGTCCACGGCGGACTGCCGGAGTGGCTGGCGGTGGTGCTCGGCGTGCTGCTGGGCGGTTTGCTGAGCGTGCTGATCGGCTGGGTCGTCTCGACCTGGCTGGCCGAAGCAGGCACCGGCACCCGCTCGGCGGTCACGGTCGCGGTGCTGCTGCTGTTGATCTCGTTGTCGTTCATCCTGTTCGGCAACAAACCGCAGCCGTTCCAGGCGTTGCTGGCCGGTCCGGCCTTCACCGTCGGCGGCGTGGTGGTCAGCCAGGTGACGGTCGTGACCGTCGCGCTGGCAGTGGCGATCGCCTTCGCCGCGCGGCTGATCTTGACAAAGACCCCCGTTGGTATCTCACTGCGCGCGTTGTCCGAACGCCCGACGACCGCTGAACTGCTGGGAATCCCGGCGAAACGGCTCAGTGCCGCGGTCTGGGGCGCCACCGGGCTGATCAGCACGGTCATCATCGTGATCGTCGCCCCGTCCCAGTCGAACGACGCCACCTCGCTGGCCATGCTGGTCGTGCCCGCCGCCGCGGCGGCGCTGCTCGGCGGGTTCCGCCGGCTGGACCTCGCCGTCGTCGGCGGGCTCGTCCTCGGCATGCTGCAGGGCGCGCTCGCGCAGGTCGACCAGCTGTCGGTAGTGCGGAATTTCGTCCCGTTCCTGGCCATCGTCGGCCTGCTCGTGTGGTCTCAGCGCAAGGAGGTGTGGGATGCAGCTCGCTGACCGGGCCGCGGTGTCCCGCTTCGGAACCCCACTGGTCGTCGCGGTGGTCGCGGTGCTGGCCGGAATCGGCCTGACCGTCGGCCTCAACGGCTACTTCGCCTACCTCGGCGTGAGCGTCGTAGTGGCTGCCATCGCGCTGCTCGGGCTGGGGGTGGTCACCGGCAGCGCGGGCATGATCTCGTTGTGCCAGTTGACCTTCGGCGCGATCGGCGCGTGGGTCGTGTCCGCGCTGAACGTCGCGCACGCCCCCGGCGGCTTCCTTTTCTGGCTGCTGCTGGGCGGTCTCGCGGCGGGCGTGGTCGGTGTCCTCATCGGACTCCCCGCGCTGCGGCTGCGCGGCATCAATCTGGCGGTGGTGACGCTCGGCCTCGCCGCGGCCGCCGACGTCACCCTGGTGGAAATCCAGTTCCCCGGCACCACCGAAGGCGTTTCGGTGGACCGCCCGTCCTTGGTCGCCGACGACAACGCGTACTTCCTGTTGTGCGTCATCGTTCTGATCATCTGCGCCTTGCTCGTGCACTTCCTCCGGCGCGGTCCGTGGGGTAGCAGCTGGGCCGCGGTGGCGTTCTCCGAACGCGGCACTGCCGCGGCAGGGGCGAGCGTCCGCACGGCCAAGCTCTCCGCCTTCGCGGTCAGCGCCACTCTCGGCGGCATCAGCGGCGGTCTGCTTACCGCGCAGGTCGGGTTCGCCTTCCCGACCAGCTTCGCCCCGCTTCAGTCGCTGGCGTTGTACGTGCTCGCGATCATGTCCGGCGCGCACCTGATTGATATGGCAGTGTTCGGCGCAGTCCTGTGGGTCGCGGTACCGGAGCTGCTGAAGCGATGGGGTGTGCCGCAGGACTGGGGTTACGTGATCTTCGGTCTGCTGGGCATCCAAGCGCTGGCCGGACGCGGCAACCTGGGCACCGCGATCCGCGAACTGCGGCGTCGTCGTTCGAGGGCCAGCGCCGGGGTCCAGATCACCGCGCTGGACGAGGAACCTCCGCGCCTGCCGCCCGGCGAACCGGTGCTGGTGGTCCGCGGGCTGAGCGTCACCTTCGGCCAGGTCAAGGCACTGTCCGGAGTGGACTTGGCGGTTCCGAAGGGCGGAGTCCTCGGCGTCATCGGGCCGAACGGCGCGGGAAAGTCCACTTTGGTCGACGCGATCAGCGGTTTCCTGCCCCAGGCCGCAGGAACCGTCGTACTGGCCGACCGTCCGCTCACCGGCAATCCGACGCAACGAGCCCGTTCCGGTCTGCGCCGGACGTTCCAGCAGGACCGAGTCCCGGCAGGACTGACCATCGAGGCGTACGTCCGTTTCGTAGCCCGCCGTCGCCCGCCTGCCGCCGAAGTCGCCGCCGCACTGGAGTTCTTCGGCTGCCCGCCGGCGGCAACGCCGCTGGACCGGGTCGACGTGGGCGCACGCCGGCTGGTCGAAGTGGTCGGCCACCTGATGGCCAAACCGCAGGTGCTGCTGCTCGACGAACCGGCGGCCGGTCTCCCGCACGAGGAACACGTCGCCTTCGGCGAACGCCTGCGCCAGGTGCCGGCCAGATTCGGCGTTTCGGTGCTGATCATCGAACACGACCTGGACCTGGTCCGGTCGGTCTGCGACACCCTGACCGTGCTCGACTTCGGCGAGGTGCTGGCGAGCGGCCCGCAGGCGGAGGTGCTGGCGGATCCGGCGGTTCTGAAGGCCTACCTCGGCGAAACGGAGATGCTGTGAGCACGCTGCGAATCGAGAACCTGACCGTCACGCGCGGTGCGGGCCCGGTTATCGCCAACGTCGGCCTGACCCTGGAACCAGGCAAGATCACCGCGCTGGTCGGCCCCAACGGCGCGGGCAAGACCAGCCTGCTGGAAGCGCTGTCCGGAGTGATTCCCGCTTCGACCGGTTCGATCCACATTGGACATACCGACGTGACGAAACACTCGCGAGTGGCCAGAGCGCGGCTCGGACTGGCGCACGTCGAGCAAGGCCGGGCGGTCTTCCCCAGCCTGACCGTCCTGGAAAACCTGCGTCTGACCGCCAAAACTCCCGCCGGAATAGAAGAAGTCCTCGCCCTCTTCCCGGAATTGGAGAAACGCAAGAACTCCCCCGCCGCACTGCTGTCCGGCGGCGAGCAGCAAATGGTGGTGCTGGGCCGGGCTTTCGCGGCGAAACCCCAGTTCCTGCTCATCGACGAGATGTCGCTGGGCCTGGCTCCCGCCGTCTTCACCCGGCTTCTCCCTGCGGTCACCGAATTCGCCGACGCGGGCGCGGCGATCCTGCTGGTGGAACAGTTCACCCACCTGGCGCTGAAAGTCGCGCAGGAAGCCCTGGTCGTCTCCTCCGGCAAAGTCACCTACGCCGGCGAGGCGCAGCCTCTGCTGGACGACCCGGACACCTTGCACCAGGCGTATTTGGGCACCAACTGACCCGGGGTGCGGGCGTTCCGCGGTGGGACGCCCGCACCCCGGCCGGTCAGCCTTCCCGGATGGTCATCTTGGCGATCCGATCGCCCTCGACGGCGAACACGAACTTCGACCGGCCGTTGGCGTGGTTGCTCCGCCAGTCGCCGACCACGGTGATCTCGTCGCCGGAAACCGTGACCTCTTCCGGGGTCAGCACGCCGCGCGAGCCGATGAACTCGACGTCGCTCCACCCCTTGATCGCCGCGCGTCCGGCGAATGAGCGGCCCCAGTCGTCCACGACGCCGTTTTCCGTGAACGCGTCCAGGAACGCGGCGTCGTCGTGCCGGTTCACCGCGTTGACGAACGACGCCACCGGTTCCGGAATCTCCACTTCGGACATTGCGCTTCCCTTGCTGTCGAGGCGAAATCAGCGGGTAGTGTAGCCGCCGTTGGCGAAAATCGTCTGCCCGGTGATCCACCATCCGGACGTCGCCAGGAACGTCACGATCGGCGCGATGTCCTCGATCTTCGTCAGCTGTCCGCCCATTGCCTGCGACTTGTGGAATTCCACCCGTTCCGGGGTTTCCTGGCCGTAGAAGAACGGCGTGTCCATCGGGCCGGGCCCCACCGCGGTGACCGAAATCCCGCGCGGCGCGAATTCCTTGGCCGCGGCACGGGTGAAGTGCTCGACCGGGCTCTTGCCGCCCGCGTAGGTCGAGTAGCCGTCGGTGAACGCGGCGAGCAGGCTGGTCACGATCGTGATGATCTTGCCGCCGTCGGCGACGTTCTTGCCCGCTTCCTTGATGAAGAAATACGCCGCCTTCGAGTTGATGTCGAACATCGAGTCGTACTCGTCCTCGGTGGTCTCGATGATCGGCTTGCGCAGCACCTTGCCCACCGTGTTCACGGCGACGTCGATCTTTCCCAGCGCCGCTTCGGCGTCCGCGAACAGCTTCTCGACGTTCGCCGGGACGGTCAGGTCGCCGGTGAGGACAACGCCCTTGCCGCCCGCCGCCTCGACCGCGGCGAGAGTCTCCTCCGCCTGCGGACGGGTCGACTCGGAGTTGTAGTGGATCGCCACGTTCGCGCCGGCCTGCGCCGCCTGCCTGCTGACGAGGCCGCCCAGGTTCTTCGCCCCGGCGGCGACCAGGACGTTCTTGCCCTTGAGGGTGTGGTCGGTCATGCGAACTCCTCCATCTCTTTATCGCTGATATGTATCACTGTATCACTGGAACAGTGGCTACTATAGCGCTGTGACACAGATGGCGAACGCGGATACCCGGACCCGGCTCCTGGACGCCGCCGCCGAGCAGGTCGCCGCGACCCCGGGCGAGGACATCTCGCTGCGCGCGATCTGCGCACAGGCCGGGGTGAAGATGCCGACGCTGTACCACTTCTTCGGCAGCAAGAAGGGCCTGCTGGACGCGGTCGTCGAGCGCGGCTTCGACCTGTACCTGGCGGAAAAAGGCGCGCGCGAGCCCTCCGGCGACCCGATCCAGGACCTGCGCGACGGCTGGGACGCGCACGTTGCCTTCGGGATCGCGAACCCCGGCTTCTACACGCTCATGTACGGCCAGGTCCACCCCGGCCACGCGCCCGAGGCGCAAGAACGGCCCAGCGCGATGCTGCGCGCCCTGACCCAAGCCGCCGCCGACCAGGGCCGCCTGACGGTCCCGCCGGACCAGGCGGCCGCGCACATCCTCGTGGCGAACATCGGCGTCACGCTGCGCCAGATCATCCTCGCTGAGGAGGACCGCGCACTGTCGGTGGCGGTCCGGGAGGGCGCGATCGCCGCGATCACCGGCACTTCGGCGGCTGGTGATCGGCACGCTGAAATCCACCGGGTGCTGGAACACGCGGCGGCGCACCCGGAAGTCTTGGGGGCCGCGGAAACGCAGCTGCTCACCAAGTGGCTGCGAACGCTGGCGGAATCAAGCTGACATACCAGTCGATGCCGCGTCGGATCTCAAGCACAGACCCGTCAGAAGTTCTCGCATAACCGGCGGGGCGCGAAGAATTCCGTCTCGACCGGACCTCGGCTTGCGCCGTCACGTCGTCACGTCGGCCGACCAGCGGATCCGGGGCGTCCGCTCGCCTCGCGGAGGACTTCGGCGGCGGCGTTGCGCACGTCGTCCAGGACCCCGGTGGCCCACTGCCGGGTGTCGGCGTCCTTGAACTCGCTGTCGACCACGCCGGTGAGAACGGTCGCGGCCCGGGCCATCGCGGCGGCGAGCGTGCCCGCGGCGTCGGCTACCTTCTCGACCCAGTCGTCCCCGTATGCGTCGGACACGACCGCCACCGGCACCTGTTCGACGTGGTAGAAGGTCCGGCTGGCGTCGCGGGCCGCGGCCAGGATGGCGAACACCCGGTCGGCGAGCGCCTCGCGGGCGCGCGCGACCGGGTGCCGCGGATACGTCATGGCCTCGCGGCCGAGCAGAACTTCGACTTCCCGGGCGATCGCGACGGCCAAGCCCCGCGAACCGCTGGTTGGCCGTCGCGGTCTTCGCCGCCCAGTCCCCCTCGAACGTCATCCGGCCAGTATGGAACTACATGCCGGCCCGCTCAAAGGCCAACGTGGGCAAGTCGACCGCGTGCGCCCCGCCGTCGGCGACCAACACCGCACCGGTGACATACGAGGACTCGGACGAACCCAGGAACCGCACGATGGAAGCGATTTCCTCCGGCTCGGCAGGACGGCGCAACGGCACCTCGGCGGTCACCCGCCGGTATCCCTCGTCATGTCCGCCATCGAACCCGGCCGCCTCGGCGAACTGCTCCATCTCCCCGTCCGCCATCGGCGTCCGCACCCACCCCGGGCACACCGCGTTCGCCCGGACGCCGCGCGGCCCGTAATCCCGCGCGATGGAACGAGTCAGCCCGATCAACGCGTGCTTGGCCACCGTGTACCCCGCGACATTGGGTCCGGCGAACAATCCGGCCAGCGAGGAAACAATGACGACCTGCCCGCCGCTCTCCACGAGAGAAGGCAACGCGGCCCGGCAGAACACGAACGCACTGGACAAATTGGACCGGAGCGCGATCTCCCATTCCTCGTCCCCGGTGTCCACCACCGAAGAAAGCCCGTGCCCGCCGGCATTGGCCACGATCACGTCCAGCCGGCCGAACTTCTCGAGCACCTCCGCGATCGCCGCCTCCGCGTCCTCCCGGACGCTGGCGTCGCAAGCGATCACGTGCGCGCCGGTCTCCGCCGCGACCTTCTCCAGCGGCTCCCGCCGCCGCCCCAGAACCACGACCTGCGCACCTTCGCCGGCGTACCGCCGAGCAACCGCAGCCCCAATGCCCGTCCCTCCGCCGGTAATCGCCACGACCCGCGTGTCTGCCATCGTCATTTCTCCCTTTCAAGCAGGAAACCCAGACCGAGCCGAAAAGCCGAAGTCGGCGAGCAAGGCCTGGCCGTTCACCGTCCGCGCCCGCGCGGAAGCCAAATACAAAACCTGCTGGGCGACGTCGTCGGCCGCTTGCACCGGAAAACCCGGTTCGTCCAGCAGATCCCCCAAATCCCCGCGCGCCATCGGCGTATCGACCACCGACGGGCATACGCAATTGACCCGGACCCCGTCGAATTCGACCGACAGCGCCCGCGTCAGCGACACCACCGCGCCTTTCGACGCGCAGTAGGGCACCATCCCCGGCGCGCACACGAAGGCCGAATCGCTGGCCAGGAAGACGATCGAACTCCCGTCTCCCAGCCACGGCCGCGCGTGCTTCGCGACCAGGAACTGCCCCAGCACGTTCACCGACATGACCTCGGTGAAGTCCTCGGCGCTGGTCTCGGTGAGCGGCCGCCCGACCGGTCCTGATATCCCAGCGCAGCCGACTACCACGTCAATCCCGCCGAACTGGTCCGCCACGAGCCGGACCGCCGCGGCGACCTGCCCCTCGTCGGTGAGGTCCGCCCGCGCCGCGACGACGTCCCCGGCCAGCGACGGCGGCCGCGCCCGGTCGACCACGCCGACCCGCGCGCCCTCCTCCAGGAACGCCCGCGCGCAGGCCAGCCCGATCCCGGACGCGGCGCCGGTGATCAGCACGGCCTTGCCGGAAAGGTCGAGTCGCATTCCGCAATCCTGCAGCAACGGCGCAGCCGGGGATTGGCAACGAGTGCATCCTTGTTGTCAGCGGCCGCACGACCCCCGGAGCGTGGCTACCGCTACCCCCGGGCCACCGCGAACACTGCGGCGAGGAGCGCGAAGGGACACCATGAGCAACGCACACCCGCACCCGCTTGACCCGCTGACCGCCGAGGAGCTGACCGCCGGCCGGGCCGTGCTGGAGGCACGGGGGCTGATCACCGAGACGACCCGGTTTCCGCAGGTCCTCCCGGTGGAGCCGGACAAGGCCGCCGTGCTGGCCGGCGCCGAGACCGACCGCCGGATCCAGTTCACCCTGCTCGACACCGCGACCGGCGAATCGGCCGACGCGGTCGTCTCGGTGACCGCCGGGGAGCTGGTCAGCCACGAGAAATGCGGCGAGGGCCAGCCGCCGTACCTCTTCGAGGAGTACGACCTGGCCGAGGCCATCACGAAGGCCTCCCCGGAGTGGCAGGCGGCCATGCGCCGCCGCGGCCTCGGCGACCGCATCGAGCACGCGTTCTGCGCGCCGCTCGCCCCCGGCTACTTCGGCCGCGAGGACGAGACCGGCCGGGTCATCCGTTCGCTCACCTTCCTGCGCGAGGACAGCACCGACAGCCCCTGGGCGCATCCGGTCGAGGGCCTGGTCGCGCACCTCAACCTCACCGAACAGCGCGTCCTCCGCGTCGAGGACGAGGGCGACACCCCGGTCCCGGCGGACTCCGGCCGCTACGGGCACCACCCCGCACGGACCACGCTCAAGCCGATCGAGATCACCCAGCCGGAAGGCCCGAGCTTCCAGGTCGACGGTTCGCTGGTGACCTGGGAGGGCTGGCAACTGCGCGTCGGGTTCAACGCGCGCGAGGGCCTGACCCTGCACCAGCTGACCTTCCAGGACCGCTCGGTGCTGTATCGGGCGTCGGTGCCTGAGATGGTTGTTCCCTACGGTGATATCTCAATCGGCCGGTTCTGGATCAGCTACTTCGACGCCGGGGAATACCTGCTCGGCAAGAACGGCAACAGCCTGCGGCTGGGCTGCGACTGCCTCGGCGTGATCCACTACTTCGACGCCTTCCTCGCCGACGACCACGGCCAGCCGGTGCGCGTGCCGAACGCGATCTGCATGCACGAGGAGGACTACGGGATCCTCTGGAAGCACACCGACCTCGACGGCAATGCCGAGGTCCGCCGTTCGCGCCGGCTGGTGCTCTCGTCGATCTCTACCATCGGCAACTACGACTACGGCTTCTTCTGGTATCTCTACCTCGACGGCACCATCGAATGCGAAGCCAAGGCGACCGGCATCGTGTTCTCCGGCGCGGGCGAGCCCGGATCCGCGCAGCCGCACGCGTCCGAGATCGCACCCGGCCTGTTCGCGCCGGTGCACCAGCACCTGTTCTGCGCCCGGCTCGACTTCGCCGTCGACGGGCAGCGCAACTCGGTATACGAGGTGGACGCCGTTGGCATCCCAGTCGGCCCCGAGAACCCGTATGGCAACGCCTTCACCTGGAAGGCCACGGAACTGCGCACCGAACAGGAAGCCAAACGGCACGCGAACCCGGCGACCGCGCGGGTGTGGGAGGTCCGCAGCACCGAGCACACCAACCGGCTCGGCGCGCCGACCGCCTACCAGCTCGTGCCGCGGCCGTCGGCAACCCTGATGGCGCAACCGGAATCGACGGTGTACCAGCGCGCGACCTTCGCCACGAACCACCTGTGGGTCACGCCGTACGCGCCCGACGAACGCTTCCCCGCGGGCGACCGCCCCAACGCGCACCCGGGCGGCGCCGGGCTGCCCGCGTGGACGGCGGCCGACCGCTCCGTCAGCGACACCGACATCGTGCTGTGGCACGTCTTCGGCCCGACGCACATCCCGCGTCCGGAGGACTGGCCGGTGATGCCGGTCGACTACTCCGGATTCATGGTGCGCCCCTACGGGTTCTGCGACCGGAACCCGGCACTCGACCTGCCCTCGGCCGCCCACGGCCACTGTGCCCACTGATGACGAACCCTGAGGAAGGCTCCATGCCCGCGACCAATCTGTCCGACACCTCCACCTGGCTCCCGCTCGACGGTCTCGCCCCCGGCTTCGACGCCAACAAAGCGGCCACTGTGGACGATCTCGACAACCAGTCGTTCACACTGGACTGTGCCGACGGCGGCACGTTCTCGATCAGCTTCTCCGGCGGCCGCGCCTCGTGGAATGAGGACGGCAGCACCGGCGAGACCGCTTCCGAGACGTTCCTCGTCGACGCCGGACTGTTCTACGTGCAGTTCCACCCCGGCGCGGAAACCTCGTACAGCCTGCTGCTGGACGTGCGCCAGGGCCGGGCGCTGGTCGTCACGAGCACGATCGGCGACGGACTTCCGCGGGTGACGCAACGGTTCCGTCCCGCGACCATCCAGGGCCGCGAGGCGCACGGCGAGGAAATCGCGCCGAGCACGGCGTTGATCGGCCGCCGCGTGCAGTGGGTTTACAGCGAAGAGCACGCCTACGAGCACGTTTACCTCACCCCGCACTGGTACAGCTGGCAGTGCCTGTCCGGTCCGGAGCGCGGCCTCGCCGACACCGACGAGAACTCCGTGTACCAGATCCGGCCCGGGATCTACGTCTTCACCTGGCGCGAGAAGGTCATCCCGTGCGCGTCGGTGACCGTGGCCGACCACCGGAACGTGCGGGAGCTGCGGTCGCACGGTTCGCTGTTCGGGCTCGCCGAGGACGGCAGGACGCCGACGCACTTCACCTTCGGCGCGTACGGCCGGCTGCTCAGCAACACCGTTTACTCGCCGGACTACGACCCCGCTGGACAGTGACCCGTGGCGGCTGAACTGCTCCTCACCAACGCCACTGTGTACACAGTGGACGAAGACCGGCCGTGGGCGACCTCGCTCGCGGTGGAAAACGGCCGGATCACGACCGCCGAGGCCGGACCGGACACCGAGGTCGTCGATCTCGGCGGCGCTTTCGTGCTGCCAGGTTTCGTGGACGTGCACAGCCACCACGCCCTCGCCGGGCGGGAATTGTTCGAGCTGCGCCTGAAAAGCGGGGCGGGTCTTGACGAAATCCTCGCCGCGGTGAGGGAATGGTGCGCGGGGCTCGGTCCGGACGAATGGGTCGTCGGCGGTGCTTGGCCGTCCACTTTGGCCCCGGAACTCGGCCGCGATTCCGTGCGGCGCGCGCTGGACGAGGCGGCGGGCGGACGTCCGGTGGTGCTGGTCGAGGACAGCAGGCACAACCGGTGGGCGAGCAGCCGGGCGCTGGAACTGGCCGGGATCACCGCGTCCACTCCGGACCCGGCGGGCGGGACGATCCACCGCGATCCGGTCAGCGGCGCGCCGACCGGTCTGCTGATCGAGACCGGGGGCTTGGCGGTGGAGCGGGCGATGCGGGACACGCGCACGCTCACCGCCGAGCAGCACGCCGAAGCGTCGCGCCGGGCGATCGAAATCCTGCATTCCTACGGCATCACGGCGTTCCAGGACGCCGGGGCCACTTTGGACATTCTCGCCGCGCTGAAAACCCTGGACGACGCGGGCGAACTGGCCGCGTGGGTAGTGTCGTCGATGCTGGTCAACGATCCGATCTTCGGCGCGGACCCGATCGGCAAACCGCTGCTCGACCGTGCCGCGAAGTATCGCAGCGAACACCACCGGCCGGACTTCGTGAAGATCTTCCTCGACGGCACCCCGCCCGCGCACACGGCGGCGTTCCTGGAGCCGTACCTGAACCACGAGTGCTTCTGCGGCGACACCACGATGCCGCCGGAGGAACTCGCGGAATGGCTGGACGTCGCGGTCGCGGCCGGGCTCTCGGCGAAGATCCACTGCGCGGGCGACGCGGCCGTCCGGGCCACTTTGGACGCTGCCGCCGCCCTGCGCGCTCGCGGCGACCACACGACGAAAATCCAAGTGGCGCACGGGCAATTCATCCACCCGGACGACCTGGAACGGTTCGCGACGCTCAACGTGTCGGCTGATATCTCACCGTTCTTGTGGGTGCCCGGCGTGATCCCGGACGCGATCGCGCAGGTGATCCCCGCCGAACGCGCGGCGCGCATGCAGCCGAACCGGACCCTGCTGGACACCGGCGCGCTGGTCGCCGGCGGTTCGGACTGGCCGGTGAGCGAATCCCCGAACGCCTGGGAGGGCATCGAGGGCCTGATCACCCGGCAGGACCCGTGCGGCAAGCACCCGGGAAGCCTGTGGCCGGAACAGGCGATCACGCTGGCCGAGGCGATCCAGGTGTTCACGCTGAACTCGGCGCGGGCCTGCGGGCTGGACGACGTGACGGGCTCGCTGACGCCGGGGAAGTCGGCGGATTTCCTGGTGCTGGACGAGGATCCGTTCAAGAAACCGGCGAACGAACTGGCCGGGATCACGGTGCGGGAGACGTGGTTCGGGGGGAAGCGGGTCTTCGCGCGGGACTGAGGACGTCGTGCGTGGTTACGCCGGGTCTAACCGTGCATAACCACGCACGACTTCCTCCACCGTCTCGCCGCTCTCCCCGCGCACCAGCAGCATCAGGCGCGCGGGTACGCCTGCCGCGGCGTAGGCGGCCAGCCGGTGGTGCCCGTCAAGGATGACGCCCAGCACGAATCGTTCCGGCCACTGGGCGCTGACGTACCGGTCCTCCGCCCACGCCAGCAGCAACGCCGCCGGACGCTCGCCGCGGGCGATCGCTTCCGCGTACCGGTCGACTGTCGCCGGGTCCAGCGCGTCCAGCGGTTGCGACGGAACCACGCTGCCGTACGTCGGCATCTCGCCGGGAATCGCCCGCGGGAGCTGGAAATGCTCGATGCCCGGCCAGTCCGGGTCTCCCTCCCACGCACTGCGTGTCTCGGTTCTGCGCACCCACCACCACGACTGCTCCGCCGTCCGCACGCGTTCCAGCGGCAGGTCGGCCAAGAGCATTCGGTAGTGCCCGGTCTCCAGTTCCTGGAGCAGTGGTTCCAGCGCACGCACTGTCGCGGTGCCGAGTTCGCGCGGCTCGGCGAGGACTTCCCGCACCTGGGCCGCGCCTGGCAGCGCTTCGGCGGGACCGAAGCCAAGCAGGCGCAGCGTTGTTTCGCAGGTCTCGCACCCGGAACCGACGCCGTATCGCGCCTGCTCCCCGACGCGGAGCGTCTGGTCCCAGCGCGGCCACATCGACCCCGGCAGCGCCGGGTCGAACTCGACGCGCACCCGGGCCCGGCCCTCGTCGACGGAAAAGCGCAGCGCGGAAGGAGAATCGACGGCGACGTCCCGCACCCGAGGGACCGGCTCGGCGGTGAGATCGAGCCCCGCCCACACCTCGCGGATGTCGGCGGGCGACGGGAGCAACGGCGACCGTCCGGAGAGCCGGACCAGCGCCCGGTGGACGTCCCCGGCCGGCAGCTCCGGGCCGTTCGCCAGCCAGTCGAGCAGCACCGGAACCGCGGCCGGATCGCCCATCTCCTCCAGTGCGACCGTCAGGAAGACGTGCTTGAGCCCGGCGAACGCGGAAAGCCGCCGGGCGATCGGCACCGTCCATTCGCGGGCGCCGAGCCGGGCCAGCGCGAGCGCCGCCCGGCCGCAGAGGTCGTCGTCTTTCAGCAGCGCACCGAGCGCCTTCGCCCGCCGGCGATCCCCGGACAGCCCTGCCGCGTCAATGACGGGCGGCTGATATCCCAGTTCCTTGACCAGCTGGTCCAGCACGGGCTCGGGCACCGGCAGGCCCCGGCGCACCACCTCCGCCAGCAGCCTGGCCGTGCGGAGCCGGGCCAGCAGGTCGAGCAGGACCGGATCGCCGTCCGTCCCGAGCAAGTCCAGCAGGTACTCGAGACGCCGCCGCTGCTCGTCGTTCGCGGCCGGGTACTGCTCGCCCGCGCGCGCGGCCAACGCGGCCGGTCCCGCGGGCGGGTCGGCGGCCAAGGCGTCGAGCATCGAGTAGTCGGCGGCGAGAAGGTCGTCCACCCGGCGAGCCTACTGACTCCCGCGCCCGAGTTACGCCAGCAGGAATTCCGCCACCCGCTCCCCCATCAGCACCGCCGGCGCGTTCGTGTTCCCGCTGATCACCCGTGGCAGCACCGAGGCGTCCGCGACTCGCAGGCCGGACACTCCGCGCACCGCGAGCGTCGGGTCCGTCACCGCCAGCTCGTCGGTTCCCATCCGGCAGGTGCCCACCTGGTGGTGATACGTGATCGCCGTGCGGCGGACGTACTCCCGGACATCCGCCGGCCCCGGATAAAGCTCCCGCGCGCCCCATTCCTCGGCCAGTGCCGGGGCGCGGCCGATCAACCGGCACTGCTCCACCGACGCGACCAGGCTTTCGAAGTCCGCCGGGTGCGCGAGCGCGGCCAGATCGATCAGCGGCATCTCGGCCGGGTCCGCGCTGCGCAACCGCAACGTTCCCCGGCTCTGCGGCGTGATCATGCCCGCCATCAGCGAAAACCCGGTCGGCGGCCCGGTCATCCACGGTTCGTACATCGGCACGCTGAAGTGAATCGGTTGCGTGTCCGGCACCGCCAAACCCGGGCGGCTGCGCCAGAACAGGTGCGTTTGCGTCACCGAAAGCCCGGTTTGCGGCGGTGCGACCTCGCGCCGGTCGGTGGCGAAGATGACCGGCGACAGCAGGTGGTCGTGCAGGTTTTCGCCGACGCCCGGCAGGTCCGCGACGACGTCCAGGCCCAGCGCGGAGACGTCGTCGGCCGGGCCGATTCCGCTGCGCAGCAGGATCGCCGGGGACGCGAGCGCACCCGCGGCTAGCACGACCTGGTCGGCGAAAAGCGGCTGCAGGTCGCCGTCGATCTCCGCCAGTACGCCGATGCAGCGGTCGCCCTCGAAAAGCACGCGGTGCACCAGAGCGCCGGTGTGCACAGTCATCTGGTCGGCGACCGGCTGGGCGTAGCAGAGCCAGGTGTTGCGCCGCCGTCCGCCGGTCATCGTGACCTGCTGCACGGAGATGCCGTCGAGGACGCCGCTGTTGTAATTGTCGTTGAACGGCAGGCCGATCTCCCTCGCAGCGTCCACAATGGACTGCTGGATCGGCTGCAGCGGATCGTGCCGTTCCAGGTCGAGCAGGTCGCGTTCGATCCGTTCGTAGACCGGGCGCACGTCGTCCCAGGTCCAGCCGGGCAGGCCCCATCCGTCGTAGTCCGCCGCCGCGCCGCGGACCCAGATCATCGCGTTCAGCGAATGCGAACCACCGAGCACCTTGCCGCGCGGCAGGTGCAGCCTGCGGTTCCCGGCGTGCGGCTGCGGCACCGTGTAGTAGTCCCAGTCCTCGGCGGCGTGCCACAGTTCCGCCGCGCGCGACGGGTCGTGGATCGCCGCGTTCGTGTCCGGTCCGCCCGCCTCCAGCAGCGTCACCTTCGCGCCCGCGTCGACCAGCCGCCGGCACACCACCGAGCCCGCCGAACCCGCACCTACCACGATCACGTCCATGCCCTGATCCTGACCGGTCCCCTGCCCGCGCCCGGCATTGTCTTCACTCGCCGACAACGGGCGTGCCTTCGCGGACAAGACCGCCGGGCCGCCGCGCGCCGATACTCGAACGCGACCAGAAGATCGGGACTAGGGAGCACCATGGCGACACGGCCGACACGCCTGTTCATCGACGGTCAGTGGACCGAGGCCGGCGGGGAGCCCATCCCGACCCGCAATCCGGCCACCGGCACGGTTCTCGAAGACGTCGGGACGGCGACGCGGGCCGACGTCGACGCCGCGGTCGCCGCCGCGCGCCGCGCGCTGACCTCGCCGGAGTGGGCCGGGCTCGCGCCCGTGCAGCGCGCGAAACTGCTGTTCCGCCTCGCCGACCTCGTCGACGAGCACCACGAGGAACTCGCCGCGCTCGAAACCCGCGACCAGGGCCAGCCGATTGGCATCTCCCGGCAGGTCAGCGTGACCGGCGCGGCCGAGCACCTGCGGTATTTCGCCGGCTGGGTCACGAAAATCCAGGGCACCACGAACCCGGTTTCGTTCCCGGACACCCTGCACTACACGCGCCGCGAGCCGGTCGGCGTGAACGCGCTGATCACGCCGTGGAACTTCCCGCTGATGATCCTCGTGTGGAAGCTCGCGCCCGCGCTCGCCACCGGCAACACCGTGGTGATCAAGCCGAGCGAGGTCACTCCGCTCACGAGCATCCGGCTGGTACAGCTGACCGAGCAGGCTGGTATCCCAGCGGGCGTGGTCAACCTCGTCACCGGCGACGGCCCGGTCGGCGCGATGCTCAGCTCGCACCACGACGTCGACCACGTCTCCTACACCGGTTCCACCGCGGTCGGGAAGCTGATCACCGCGGCGAGCGCGGAGTCCAACCTCAAGCGGCTGACCCTCGAACTCGGCGGCAAGGCACCGAGCATCATCGCCGCCGACGCCGACCTGGACGCCGCCGTCGCGGGCAACCTCGCGGGCGCGACGCTGAACACCGGGCAGGTCTGCGCGGCGTACACGCGGTTCTACGTCGACCGCAAGCGCGAGCAGGAGTTCGTGGAGAAGATGGCCGCGGGCCTCGCCGGACTGCAGATCGGCCCGGGCCTGGACGAGACGACCCAGGTCGGGCCGCTCGTGTCGGACAAACACCGCAAGCACGTGGCGAACCTCGTGGCGACCGGCCGTTCCGAAGGCGCGGACCTGATCACCGGCGGCTCGGAGGTCGACCGCGAGGGCTACTTCTATCAGCCGACGCTGTTCGCGGGCGTCACCGACACCATGACGATCATGCGCGAGGAGATCTTCGGCCCGGTGCTGGCGGTGACGCCGTACGACGACCCGGACGAGCTGGTCGCGCGCGCGAACGACACGCAGTACGGCCTCGCCGCGACCGTGTGGACCCGTGACATCCGTACCGCGCAACGCTATGCGGACGGGATCCGCGCGGGTGCGGTGTTCGTGAACATGCCGCCGATCCCGGACATGGCCGCGCCGTGGGGCGGATACAAGGCGTCGGGCTGGGGCCGCGAAATGGGTCCGTGGGCACTGGACGCCTACACCGAGACCAAGGCAGTGTGGCTGCACTACGGTTACTGAACGCTTTCGGGGCTCGATGGTCCACTTAGGACTGCCGAGCCCCGATCAGCGGGCCAGTTCGGCCAGCGACAGCAGCAGATGCGCCGACTCCGGGTACCAGATGTCCGAATGCGCCCCGGCTGGATTCCACCACCGCCCGCGCCGGAACCGCCATCGCGACTCGACGTTGACGATCCGCCGGTCCATTTCGGACCGTGAATACTCCGTCTCCACCTTGTGCAGCACCGTGTTCGCCACGTCCTCGGCCGGGGCCCGCACCCCGACGTTCCCGATTCCCGGCACGCCTTCCGCCAGCCGGTGCCACAATCCGGTGGCCCGGTCGAAACGGGAACGGGTCAGCACGATCGGCCCGTTGATCGGGGCGTCGCGCAAGACCGGGGCGAACCGGCCGGTGAAGATGTCCGGCCGGGCGGCCATCTGGAATACCAGCAGAGTGTCCACAGTGTACGGGTAACGCGGGTCGGCGCGATCCCAGCCGAGCACCGGCGGTCCGTCCCCCGCGGCAGCCTGTACCGCTTCCACCACGAACCGGCCGCCGAAGGAATGGCCGACGCAGTGCAGGTACTGGCCGGTGACGGTCCGCAGGCTCGGCGCGCTGCCGGGCAATTGGCGTTCCGCGTTCAGATATCCCAGCAGCTGGCCGAGCGCCTCCGCGGCCCGCCCGTCGGTGGTCATCTTGTGCGCCCGGTCGCGGATCCTCCGGTAGCCGGTCAGGAACGGGTTGCTCATCGACGGCCAGCGCACCAGGACGTAAAAGCCCTGCCACGCACCGAGTCCTTCGTAGGAGCCCGCCGCATAGCGTTCTTCCAGGAGGCCGAAGAACTGCCGGGCCCGCCGGTCCGCGGTTTCCCGGTTGTTCTGCCAGCCGTGCACGAACACGACGATGTCGGTCGCCGTCTCCGGAACTTCCAGCCACCGGGCCAGAAACCGCGGAGTCGCCTCGGCGGGCACCGGCCCGCCGGTTTCCGGGTCCACGAAATCGCCGCGCTCGTCGAGGTCCAGGATCACCGGTTCGGTCACGGCCGCCCTTCCTGCCACAAATGCACGTCGATCCCGCGGTACAGGGAGAACATCAGCCCCAGCGGATTGTGGTGCTCGTCGGCGAACGAACGCGCCAGCGAACGCACGATGTCGCCCAGTTTCGCGCCCGAATCGATGAATTCGGTGAACAGCCGCCTCGAATACTCGCACGCGAACGCGGGCGGCAGGTCGATCTGCGGGCCGATCAGGCAGCGTCCGCCGTTGCCGAGCAGCGCTTTGCCGAAGGCCGAGTAGAACGCCGACGTCACCTGTCCGCCCTGGCAGGCGCCGACGTACACGAACGGCCGCGTCGGCAGCGGCGCTTCCGCCAGCCACGCGATCAGGTCGGTGCCGTAAATCCGTTCGCCGTCGCCGAGTTTCAGATACGGCTGTTCGACCAGGCCGCCGGAACCGCTCACCTTGCCGTGACAGCCGAAATACGTGACGTGGTCGGCGAAATCGCGGCTGCGGAAGTGCGCGGCCAGCGTTTTCTTGTCCGGCCGCAACACGACTTCCGCCCGGCCGTGGAAGAAATCGACCACCGGCGCGATGTAGGGCGTGTCCGGGAATTGCCGGTCGACACCGTGGTCGACATTGAGCCCGACGACCGGTTTCCCGCCGTCCACGGTGATCCGCGCGTCGAAGTCGTCGACCCGGGAAAAAGTGTGCTCCACGACGTGCCGGTAGCCCCAGAACCCGGCGAGCGACCAGTTTTCCTCGTCCGGATACTCGTCCGGCCGCCGCGGCGACGTGTAGAGCATCCCCCACGGCACGATCAGGCTGTCCGATTCGATGCTGATCACGTTTTCGCCCTCGGCGAGCGCCAATTCCAGCAGCGCACGGATCCGCCGCAACCCGCGATCGGGACCGGCGAACAGCAGCCGGTACATCAGGTGTCCCGCGTCCGCGAGGGCCAATCCGGCGCGCTGCAACAGCTCCGGCCGTGCGGAAAGATCCCAGCCGTCGGCGAACGGATGCCGGCGAGGCCCGCGTTCGGTCCGCTCGGCGAGGTCCACGACGTGCCGCTGCCACGTTTCGCGCAGGATGTCGATCCGGGAGTTCAGCTCGCCGAGGCTGTGCGTGATCCGGCCCTGGTACCCGCCGCCGCCGTCCTCCGGGAACGCGCTGCCCCACGCCTGCACGAGAAGCCCTGGTACGCCAGGGAATTCGAGGAAGCGCAGGTTGACCGTCCGCGCCCGGTTGTACGGCGGCACCGCGACGCGGCTCAGCCCGGCGGTGTTGTCGACGGTCACCTCGGCGCTCAGCTGACGGGTCATGACGGCACCTCCACCGGCAGCACGGCCGCGATTTCCAGGAGCAGCTGGGCGTCGTGCTCGCGGTAGATCCGGAACACCAAACGCAACGGCCCCGGCGCGGCCGGGACCACGTCGAACTCCGCCGGATCGCGCAGCCGGTCCCCGGTGATCCAGCCGATCCGCGACATCGGTTCGGCCGTCCCGGGCACGGCGTCGAGCAGCACGCGCACCCGCACCACCCCGGACGGCGCGGTCGCGGAATCCTTGCGCCGCACCGAAACCGCGACCCGCACCGGCTGGCCGACGACGACCGGATCGTCGGACCGGCATTCGACGGTCGCCGCCAGCAAGTCCGCCGCCGGTCGCGGCACGTCGTCCGGCACCCTCGCGGCGAACCCCCGCCGGTCCGCCCAGAGCACGCGCCGGGAGTAGAGCGGCGTCACCCCCAGATCCAGATCCAGGCCCTCGCTCGGCGCCGGATGCCCGGCCCGGCCCGCCCGCCAGGTCGCGGGCCCCGAATCCACCCGCCGGGAGTCGACGCGGCGGGAATCCACCCGGCGCGAATCGACCCGCCGAGAGTCCACCCGCCGAAACTCCACGCGCCGCGAGTCCACCCGGCGAGAATCGACCCGCGAGCTGAGCACCGTCCCGTAAACAGCCGAATCGGGCGCCTCGACGTCCTCGTCCGCCGCGGGCACGAGCTCGCTCGAAACCACCGTCCGCACCCGCGACGGCACCGAAAGCCGCTCCGAAAGAAACTGTTCCCCGGTCAGCGGTCCGCGAAGGCTGACCAGCCCGTTCTCCGCGTCGACGAGGTCCACCAGCAACCGCAGCCGGCCCAGCACCGCCTCGTTGCCCTGCGCGGTCGCCAAAGCCGCCGCCGAACCCAGCGCGTCCAGCGTGGCGCCCAGATTCCCGTCCTGGTACGCGGAAACCGCGGCGTCCACCGCGGCCCCGAGACCGAGGTGCGGACCGGCCGGCGCTGCCGCCAGCCGGACCGGATCGTCGGTCAACCGCACCGAAACCGTCTCCGCCTCCGACTGCACGGAGTCCTGCTGCGCCCACATCGCGACCAGCTGATGCTCTCGCTCGGCCGCCAGCCCCGACGGCACGAGCAGGCTCAGCGCGTAATCCCTGGTTTCCCCCGCCGCCCATTCCCCGAGATCGAGCACCAGGTCGCTGCTTCGCCGCTGCGGCAACGGCATCGGCACTTCCACCGGGGCCAGCAGGGCGACCCGGTACACCACGCAGCCCGGCGAATCCCGCACGAGCAACCGCAGCGGACCGCCGCCGGAGCCAGCCGTGACAGTGACCTTCACGGTCGTGCTGGAAGCCCGCGACGGCAGGTAGCGGGGATGGTGCACCACGACTTTCGGCTGCGCGGCCGAAACCGGGGCCGGCACCTCGAGACCGCGCACCCGGCTCGCGTGCTCCCGCAGGATCGGCCACGCCCGGTCCGCGTGCTCCCAGTAGAGCTGCGCGAGGTCGTGCTTCACCTGCCGCAGATCCGGCAACCGGCTGACGGGCTGTTCGGCGGCGAGCCGCAGCAGCGTTTCGCCGACCACCGCGGTGAGCCGGTCCTGTTCGTCCTCGTCCAGGTCCAGCTCGCCGAGCCGGGACCAGGCGGCGGCGGCTTCGTCCGGGCTCGGCAGCGGCACTCCGCCCGGCACGAGCGCGGCGAGCGCTCGCACCGCGCCGACCCGCGCGGCCGTGCCGGATTCCGTGCCCAGTTCGCGGCTGGCGGCGGGCACCTCGTCCAGAACCGCGGCCGCCCCCACCCGATCGCCCCGCGCGAGCCGGGTCCGGGCGAGCCCGAAGGCCGCCGAAACCACTTCCCGGTCGCGCGCCCACACCGCTTCGTAGCAGCGCGCCGCAAGGTCGGCCGCGCCCCGCATTTCCGCACAGAAACCCAAGGCCAGCCACGGAACCAGCTCGCCGGGCGCCAGCCGGGCGAGCTGGCGGAACTGGTTCTCCGCGTTGTCGAGGTTTCCGCGCTCCATCGCGAGGTAAGCAGCACGCCAGGGCCCTGCCAGTTCATCCGCCGCGGCCGGAAGCAGCGACGGCAAGGCGATCGCCACGTCGTGCGTCTCCGGGGCCCCGTCGGCACGCAGCGGGGGTCCGTCCGTCCAGTCGCCCCATTCGGGCACGCCGAGCCCCGCCGCGACGAGTTCGCCCGGGGCGCCGAACGCCTGGGACGCGGCCGGATGCGGCACGCGAGTGCGCTCGCTGAGCAGTTGCCGCAGCACCCCGCGCAGCTGTTCGGCCATGTCGGCGGCGGTGGCGAACCGGTCGGCGTAGTCCGCGGTCGCCCGATCGAGCAACGCCCGCAGCATTTCCCGGCCGAGACCGTCGCCGGACTCCGGGCAGGCACGCAGCAATTCCTCCAGCGTGCGGCCGATCGAGTAAAGGTCCGAGCGGACGCTGATGCCCTCCCGGTCCAGCTCGGCCCGCGGCGGCTGGTAACCCGGGGTGCCGACGATCGCGCTGTCCCGGTCGTCCTCGCGGCGCACCGAGCCGAGGTCGACGAGCGTGATCCGATCGCCGTCCTGCAGCACGTTGTCCGGTTTCAGATCGACGTACAACAACCCGTGCCCGTGCAGGTAACCCACGGCGTCGAGCAGCTGCAGCCCGTACGCGGCGACGTGCTCCGGGCGAAGCCGCCGCGCGAGCCGGAACACCGTCCGCAGCGAAATCCCGCGCACGTACTCCATCACCAGATACCCGATGGACCGGCCGGTTTCCGGGTCCGGATGCTCGACGTGCGCGAGGGTGCGGACGACGTTCGGATGGGCCAGTTCCAGCAGTTCCGGGACGACGGCGGACTGCGCGGCGGCCAGCGCGCCGCCGCGGTCCCGTTCGCCGATCAAGCTTTTGAGCACCACGAACCGGCCGCCCTCGGCCTCGTCGCGGGCGAGGTAGATCCAGCTGAACCCGCCGTGCGCGATGCAGCCGAGCACCGCGTAGCGGCCGGCGACGACCGTGCCCTGCTCCAGCGTCGGCAGGAAGGCGAACGGGGTGCCGCAGCGCACGCAGTACCCGCGCACCCGGCCGAGCCGCCCGCCCTCGCCGCGGCCCACCGGATGGCCGCACTCCGCGCAGAACCGGTGCCGCTCCGGCAGGGCCGCGTCGGGCAGCACGGCGTCCAGCGGATCCGGCGGCGTCGCCTTCGGCAGCGAGACCCGCAGGTCCCCGGCTTCCGGCACCGGATGGCCGCCGGTGCGGACGAGGAGTTCGTCGAGCCGGTCCTCGACGGCCGAATCGTCGGTCACCCATTCGCGCAGCTGCGGGAAGTACTCCAGCACGGTGTCCGCCGGGACCAGCCGCACCGCGTAGTCGACCACCACGATGCCGAGCAGCCGCCCGGTGGCGCGGTCGAACGCGGGACAGCCGGACAGGTCCGGGTCGGCGCGGCCCTCGAGCAGAGTGAGCGGAACCCGTTCCCCGTCCGCCGCACCGGTGGTGGCCCGCACCCACATGCCGTAGCCGAGGCGGAGCGGAAGGCTGTGGATCCGGACTTCCCGCCCGGATCCGACCTTCCGCCGGAGCGTGGCGCCGTGCCGCACCGGCGTTTCCAGCTCGAGCAACGCCAGGTCGCCGCGGCCCGCGCGCGGCGGGACCAGCCCGGCCAGCGCCGCGGAACCCGCCGACTCGATCTGGAACGCGGTTTCGTCGCGGGCCGCCCGGGAGCAGGTCAGCACGTACCGGCCGCCGATCAGCACGCCGGCGCCGAGGAGGCGGCCGTCGGCAGCGCGGATGCGCGTCTGCCCCGTATTCCACCCCAGATCAACGGCCACGAGGTAAAACCTTACCCGGGAAAGGCCGCCGGATCGTTCGGTTGCGGCAAAGCCGTCCGGTCACTCGGCGCGACGGGTCGCCCTCCCCGAATGGACGTACCGCGCGCGGCCGGTGCCGTCGTCGCCGAGGAAGACCAGCGGCAGGTGGATCCCGGCCTGCGCTTCGCGAAGGATCAAGGTGTCGCCTTCGAGGTGAACCAGTTCGGATTTGCTGGCGGCGCTCAGTTCCGCGGCTGTCCCTTTAGGACGTTGCTCCAGCCAGACCCGGCCGTCGTCGTCCTGGGAGACCACGAGATCGGCGACCGTGCTGGCGTAAGTGCCGAGATACCGGTCCGCGGCGAACGGCTCCGGCTCGGCGGGCGGACGCGGCGGCAGCGGCACCTCGACGCCGCCGAATTCCTTGAGCAGCGCGGGCACGAGATCGGCGTACAGGCTCATCGCGTCGCCGCCGTTGGTCAGCAACGCCACCACGAGATCGCGTTCGGGCACCAGCCGCAGGAACGCCGCCTGGCCGACGGTGTTGCCGTCGTGGCCGTAGACCTGGCCGGCCGGGGTGTCGAACAGCTCCCAGCCGAGCCCCCACGCGTCGCCCATGATGCCGAGCGGCGGGAGGCTGACCTGCCGTTCCACCATGGCCGCGGCGCTCTCCGCGCTGACCACTCCGGCGCCGCCCGCGAGGTGCATCCGGGCGAAGGCGAGCAAATCCGCCGCGGACATCGCGAGCGACGACCCGGCCGGCCCGTTGGACCGCAGCATCGACCAGAACGGCGCGGGCACGAGATCGGCGCCCGGCTCGGGTTCGAGATGCCCGATCGCGGCGCGGAAGCGGATCGCGTCGAGGGCGTTCGGGCAGAACCGGGCGAGTCCGAGCGGTTCGGCGAGGTGCTCGCGCAGGCAGTCCTCGTAATGCTTGCCGCGCAACAGTTCCACCAGCCGCCCGAGCACGACGTACCCGGCGTTGTTGTAGGAGAACAGCTCCCCGGGCGGGAACAGCTGGGCGACGCCGTCGAGGGTCGCGACGAACTTCTCCACCGCGTCGTCGCCGGGTCCGGTGTCGGTGAAAAGGTCGCCCTCGAACCCGGCGGTGTGGCTGAGCAGCTGGCGCACCGTGATGGCCGCGTCGCCAAGTTTGAGATCGGGGAGGTACTGCCGGATCGGGGCGTCGAGGTCGACCCGGCCCTCGTCCACGAGCTGCAGGACGAGGGTGGCCGTCCACACCTTGGTGATCGAGCCGATTTGGAATACCGAATCGGCGGTGGCGGTGACGCCGGTGCCGAGATTCAGTACCCCGGCGGCCGCGGTGGCGGTCTCCTCGCCGAGCCCCACCGCCAGCACGGCAGCGGGGACCCGGTGGTGTTCCAGCAGTGCGGGAAGGTCTTGCTCCAGCCGCCTGCGGAGAGCGTCGAGCTTGTCCATCCCGGGACGGTATCGCCGCCGCGGGACCGGAAGTTCGTCGCCGCGGACGGAAAAATCCGCGCGCGACTGGAGCCCCGGACGAACCTCAGACGAGCACCTCGCCGTCCCGCGCCACGACCCGGCCGCCCGCGATCACCAGGGCGCGCACCGGCACCCGCGTCAACGCGTCCGGCACGTTCTCCGCCGCCACCAGCACCACGTCCGCCCGGCAACCCGGCGCCAGATCGTGCCGCTCGCGGTCCACGAACGACGCCGCCCGCCGCGTCGCCAGCTCCACCGCCGCCGTCAGGTCTTCGTCCGTCCGCAGCCCGTGCAGCCGGGCGAAACCGAGCGCGATCTGCAGGAGGTCCCCGTCGCCGTACGGGGACCACAGGTCGCGGATCCCGTCCGTGCCAAGGCCGACCGGGACCTCGCGGGCGGACAATTCCGGCCACGGCAGCGGGGCCACCCGCACCGGCGCGACAGTCGCCAGCGAGATGCCCGCCTCGGCGATCCGGTCGAGCAGCGCCGCCTGCCGCGCCGGGGGAACCTCGCCGAGCGCGAAGCCGTGCGACACGGTGACCTTGCCCTGCAAGCCGGCCCGCACGGTCCGGTCGGCGATCAACTCGTACTGGAACGCGCCGAGTTCGCCGCCGTCGTGCAGGTGGATGTCGAGGCCGACGCCGCGTCGCTCGGCGATCTCGAACAGCCCGTCGAGCTGGCCGACCGGGTCCCGGTCGATGCCCGCCGGGTCGAGCCCGCCGATCCGGCCCGCGCCCGCCGCCGCGGCCTCGTCGAGCAGCTTGAGCACGCCCGGCCGCCGCAGCACGCCGTCCTGCGGGAAGGCCACGATCTCGACCTCCACCGCGCCGCCCAGCCGTTGCGCGGCTTCGCGCACGATTTCGATGCCGCGCAGGCCGAGCCCCAGGTCGACGTCCACGTGGCTGCGCGCCGCGGTGGTGCCGTGCCGCAGGAACTCGCGCAGCACCGTCTCGGCGGTCTCGACGCTCGGGATCCCCAGCGCGTCCCGCTCGGCCCGCTCGTGCGCGATCCGGCCTTCGGTGGTCGCGACGCCGCCGTAAGACACCCACGGCTTGCCCCACCAGCTCTTGTCGACGTGGGCGTGCGAGTTGACGAACCCGGGCAGCGCGAGCAGCCCGGCGCCGTCGATCCGGTCGCCCTCGACCGGGGCCGAACCGGCGGGCCGGACGTCGGAAATGCGGTCGCCGTCGAGGACGAGGTCGGCCGGGTCCCCGCCCCACGGGCGCACGCCGGTCACGGTGAGAGAAGCCATACTAATGGTATACCAAATTATCCGACGGCTGTCCCGCGAGCCTGGCCCTGACACTCCCAGGACCGACGGGTACTGGCCGCGCCGCGCGGCGGCCAGCACCATGGACGGCAGCCGCGGCGGCGCGGCGAGGAAAGAAGGGCGGAACATTGACCGACAACTTCCCCGGCGGGACGTTCACGTTGGCCGGGCGCACCGTCGCCCGCCTGGGATACGGCGCGATGCAGCTGGCCGGACCCGGCGTCTTCGGGCCGCCGAACGACCGCGACGAGGCGCTCGCGGTCCTGCGCACGGCCGTCGAACTGGGCGTGAACCACATCGACACCGCCGATTTCTACGGGCCGTACGTGACGAACGAACTGCTCCGCGAAGCGCTCGCGCCCTACGACGGGCTGCAGATCGTCACCAAGGTCGGCGCCGTCCGCGACGACCAGGGCGGCTGGATCCACGAGCGCTCGCCCGAGCAGCTGCGCGCCCAGGTGGAATCGAACCTGCGCAACCTCGGCGTCGAGGCGCTCGACGTGGTGAACCTGCGCGTCGGCGGCGGACCGGACGGGCACTCGCCGGTGCCGGGTTCGCTGGCCGAACCGTTCGGCGCGCTCGCCGAACTGCGTCAGGAAGGCAAGATCAAGGAGCTCGGCGTGAGCGTGGTCGACGCCGAGCAGGTGGCCGAGGCGCAGTCGATCGCGCCCGTGGTCACCGTGCAGAACTGGTACAACGTCGCGCACCGCGGGGACGAGAAGCTGATCGAATCCCTTGCCGCGCAAGGAATTTCCTATGTCCCGTTCTGGCCGCTCGGCGGGTTCAGCCCGCTGCAGTCCTCGACGCTGGACGACGTCGCCGCCCGGCTCGGCGCCAGCCCGAAGGCGGTCGCGCTGGCCTGGCTGCTGCACCAGTCGCCGAACATCCTGCTGATCCCCGGCACGTCGTCGGTCGCGCATCTGCGGGAAAACGTGGCGGCGGCCGACCTGGAACTGCCCGAGGACGCTCTGGCCGAATTGGACACTATCGCCGGATAACACCCAGACCGGGATGCCGGCTGTCCGGTGCGCGGACGGCCGGCATCCCGCTGAACCCGGCGGCAGTTTCCGGTGAACAACCCGCGAATTCCCTTCGCTCGGTTACCCGACTAACGACGGTGCACCAGAAGTCCCGGCGCGATTAGCGTGGCCGACGGCAGTTTCCGCCACGCTAAGGAGAAACCGCGCCGATGAATGTCAAAAACGCCTGCGCCGCGATTCTCGCCGGCGCCGGGCTGATCGCCGCCCCTGGCGCCGCCTCGGCCTCGGTGTCCGCATTGCCCAGTTACGAACAATGGCAGGCCGACGTGCGCGAAGCCGTCGCCCCGGCCATTCCGTGGCTGACCGACCGGGTCGCGCGGGGCGGGTCCGGACTGGCGATCGTGCTGGACATCGACAACACCTCGCTCGAAACGGAATACCACCCCGGCGAACCGAACCGGCCGGTGCTCGCGGTCGCCCAGTGGGCGGGCCAGCACCACGTGTCCGTGCTGTTCGTGACGGCGCGGACCAGTTCCTCCTCGGCGCGCACGCAACTGCGCGACGCCGGCTACCCGATCGACGCGATCTGCACCCGCAAATCCGGCGAGGGCACCGCGGAGGGCAAGCAACGCTGCCGAGCGGACCTGACCGAACAGGGCTACACGATCACGGCGAACATCGGCAACCGGCCCACCGACTTCGCGGGCGGGGACTACGAAAAGGGCTTCAAACTGCCGGACTACGACGGCGAGCTTTCGTAACTCCTGAATGGCGTTGCCGGTTCTGTCCGGCAACGCCATTCACGAGTTCAGCCACTCCGCCAGCCCGACCTTCCCGCGCCACGAACCTTCCGCGGGCACCAGGCTGTCCTTGCCCAGCACCGTCCCGAAGTACTTCGCATTCGGATCGGTCACCACCTCGCGCGGGTCCTTCCGCGCGGTCAGCACCCGCCGGATCCACTCGTCCATCGGCAGCACGTCCGGCCCGCCGATCTCGACGATCCCGCCGGCCGGCGGCTCGCCCGCGGCCCGCGCGACCGCCACCGCGACGTCCTCCGCCGCGATCGGCTGCGTGCCGCCGTCGGAAAGCCGCACCACGCCGTCGACCGTCGAGGCGTCCGCGATCGCGACCGCGAACTCCAGGAACTGCGTCGCGCGCACGATCGTGTAGCCCACCCCGCTTTCCTGGATCAGCTTCTCCTGCGCGGCCTTCGCCCGCAGATACCCGGAATCCGGCAGCTCGTCGGCGCCCACGACGGACAGCGCGACGAAATGCCCCACCCCGGCTTCCCGCGCGGCCCGCACCAGATTCCCGGTCGAGCGCTGGAAGAACTCCATGACGTCGTCGTCCGCGAACGACGGCGAGTTCGACACGTCCACCAGCACGTCGGCGCCCCGCAGCACGTCGGACAGCCCTTCGCCGGTCAGGGTGTTCACGCCGGTGCTCGGCGCGGCCGCCACCACCTCGTGCTCCTTGAGCAGCCGCACGACCTGCGAACCGATCCGCCCGGTCCCGCCGATGACGACGATCTTCATGCTCGTTCCCTCCTGTTCCGCCGCGACGGTCGCCGCGGTGTCGCCAGTCAGGACCGGACAGCGCGCCGATTTGTGACACCCCTGCCCGCTAAGCTCGCGAACGCCCGCCGGACCAGGAAGGAACGCGCCGCTGATGGAGGAAATCGCCGAGGCCGCCTCGGTGTTCGCACAGGTCCGGCCGCGGCTGTTCGGAATCGCCTACCGGATGCTGGGCAGCGTCGCCGACGCCGAGGACCTCCTGCAGGACGTCTGGCTGCGCTGGCAGACCTGCGACCGTTCGGCCGTCCGCAATCCGGGCGCGTTCCTCGCCACCACCACGACCCGGCTGGCCATCACCGCGAGCCAGACCGCGCGCGCCCGGCACGAAACCTACGTCGGCCCCTGGCTGCCCGAACCGATCGACACCTCCGCCGACCCGCAGCTCGGCGCCGAGCGAGCCGCCGCGCTCGAGGTGGCCGTGCTGTTCCTGCTGGAGAAGCTGCCGCCGACGGAACGGGCCGCGTACGTGCTGCGCGAAGCGTTCGACTATCCGTATCAGCAGATCGCCGACATCGTGCAGACCACCGAGGTGAGCGCGCGTCAGCTGGTCAGCCGCGCACGCAAGCACCTCGCCGCGGAACGCCGGACGCCGGTCCAACCGGCGGAACAGCGGCGGCTGCTCGAAGCGTTCGTGGACGCCGCGCGCTCCGGAGATCTGGCGACGTTGGAGAAACTGCTCGCCGAGGACGTCGTCAGCTACTCCGACGGCGGCGGCGCGGTCCGCGCGACGCGGATTCCGGTGGTCGGCGCGCTCACGGTGGCGAAGTACGTCCGCGCGTTCGCCGACCGGTTCTGGTCCGGCACGAAGGTGCGCTGGAGCGAGGTCAACGGCCAGCCCGCGGCGGTGGTGAGCCACGACGGAACGGTGACCGCGGTGCTGACCGTGTCGGCCTCGGCCGAGGGCATCCACCGCGTGTTCTGGCTGATGAACCCGGCCAAGCTCGGCGCGTACTCCGCCTGAGCCCGGGGTACCCGGCGGGGATGAAGCGACCCGGCCCGGTGCGCTGGCTGCACTACGTCTACGGCGGGGTGCTCCCCGAGGAGTACCGCGAGTGGGTGCTGCTCGACGCGACCGCGAAAACCTGGGTGCTGCGCTTCGCGTTCCGGATCTTCGTCGAGGCGCTGCCCTGGCTGATCGCGGGGTACGTCGTCCTCACGCTGGTCACGCCGATGCCCGCCGGGATGATCGTCGCCGCGTTGCTGATCAGCCTGCTGCTGAGCCTGTTCCTCACCGTCACCAGCGCCGACGAGCTCGCCGAGGTCCGGCTCACCAAGCACGGTTTCCCGCCCGGCACCGGAAAAGAGGTCCGCAAACGCCGCGGCGGCGCGTCGACCTGGCCGTGACGAGCTTGCCAGACGCGTAACCGCTGGGTTACGCTTTCCGCCGTGGACCTGGCCGCCAGCGCGATCGCCGACCCGGTGCGGCGGGACATCCTGGCGCTCCTGCGGCACCAGCGGCTGCCCGCCGGGGAGATCGCCGCGCGCTTCGCGATCAGCAGGCCCGCGGTGTCGCGGCACCTGCGCGTGCTGCGGGAAAGCGGGCTGGTCCGCGACGAACTCGCAGGCAGGCAACGGTTTTACTCGCTCGACCCGGAAGGCTTCGCCGAACTCGCCGCCTGGCTCACCCAGCTCCTCGCCCCGCCGGCCTGGCAGCAGCGGCTCGACGCGCTGGAGACCGAGGTCCACCGCACCCGCCGCGAACGCCGCCGGGACACCTCCTCCGGAGAGGAACACACCGCATGAAACCCGTGCCCACCGCGAGCGCGCACCGGCTCGCCGACAGCATCGACCTCGTTCTGCCGCGCACGTTCCGCGCGCCGATCGACGACGTGTGGGCGGCGATCACCGAACCCGAACGCACCGCGCGCTGGTTCGGCCCGTGGGAGGGCGACGGGACACCCGGTCGGATGATCCGCGTCCAGATGGCGTTCGAGGAAGACGAGCCCTGGATCGACCTCCGCGTCGACGCCTGCGAACCGCCGCGGCGGCTGGCTGTTTCGTCCGCCGACGAATCCGGAGGCTGGCGGATGGAGCTGCGGCTCGAGTCCCGGGGCGCGGCAACGGAACTCCGGCTGGTGCACCACCTGGACTCCGCGGACAAGATCCCGGACGCCGGCCCCGGCTGGGAGTACTACCTCGACCTGCTCACCGCCGCTTTCGAAGGCACCCCGAAGCCGGACTTCGCCGACTACCACCCGGCGATGACGCCCTATTTCACCGAATTGGCCGGAAAGTTTTCCTGACCGCCCGTCAATAGTCCACTTCGGACAGTCGGCGGCCGAACGAAATGTCGTTGAGCGGCCACGGCTTCCCCGTTCGGCTGACAGCGGAATCCGTCGCGGAATCGCGCGGCCGAGTGGCCGATCCCCGGCGGCGTATGGAGTACACTGCTGTACCAGTTACTTTCAGTAGTCCCGCGTGACGAGGTGTGGGCCGGTCCGGTGGGAGGTGCACGGTGGACACGACACTGGGCAGCACGCTGGTCGCCGATGCGGACGAGGACGAGCGCACCGACGCCGAACTCCTCGCCGCCGTACGCGCCGGAGATTGCCAGGCGGGCGGCGAATTGTTCCGGCGGCACGTCACGCTGATGCGCCGCGTCGCCGCCGGTTTGGTGCGCCAGCAGGCCGAACGCGACGACCTGGTCGCCGAAGCGTTCGCCCGGGTGCTCAGCACGGTCGCGGCAGGCGGCGGCCCGGAGTCGAACGCGCCGGCGTATCTCGTGGCCACCATGCGCAATCTCTTCGCCCGGTGGAGCCGCCACGAAAACCGTATCGATCTCTATGCGACGGTTCCGGAACCGGTGACGCTCGACGGCGGAGCTGACGAACTCGCCGTGATGCGCTCGGAAGACCGCCTTGTGTGGTCGGCCTACCGAACCCTGCCCGGCCGCTGGCGAACCGTGTTGTGGCGCATGTCCGCCGAAGGCAACACCCCGGCGGAACTCGCGCCGCTGCTCGGCGTCTCCCCCAACGGCGTCGCGGTGCTCGCCCGCCGCGCCCGCGAGGGATTGCGCCAGGCGTACCTGCAAGTCCAGGTGCCGGACGCGAAATTGCCGCAGTGCCAAGAAGTCCGCCGCCGGATGGGCGCGTGGCTGCGCGGCACCCTGCCCGCCCGCCGGGCCGGAATCCTCGCCGAACACCTCGCGGTGTGCGAACCGTGCCACGCGGTCGCCGCCGAACTGGCCGAGGTCAACCGCGAACTGCCCCGGATGACGGGTTGCTGCGATCCGGCGATCCCGGAGCCCCGCTAGCCGGATCCCGGTGCGCTCAGGCAGCGGAGGCGAACAGCGCTGGTCCGTCGCCATCGACAGGCAGCGGAGGCGAGCAGCGCTTTGTCCGCCGCCATCGACAGGCAGCGGAGGCGAACAGCGCTTTGTCCGCCGCCATCGACCGGATGACCCGGGGCCGCGGGTCAGGCGCCCCGCGGATGCTCAACGCCGTCCAGCACTTCGCCGGAGCCAGCGGTGCCGCCGCGCTCGGCACGGTGCTTGTCGCTCGCGCCGGACCGGCCGCTGAACTGGTTTCGGCCTCTGCGGGCACGAAAAACCGCGGGCCCGGACCGTGACCGGTCCGAGCCCGCGGCGGGAAAACCCTTGGTGCGCCAGGATCAGTGACCCAGGTGCAGGTTGTCCAGGTGCACGTTGCTCGCGTGCGACTCGAGGCCGCCCGCCACGTCGTGCAGGTGGTTCTGGACCTCGTTGAGCGGCGCGGTGTGCGCGGCTTCCGGCAGGTCGCCGGTCGGCGCGTGCTGAGCGCCGGTCTCGACCGCGTCCTGAACGGTGTTCGCGACGTGCTGGACCGCGGTGTTGACGGCCGGAGCGTGCGCGGTCGCACCCTCGATGGCGTGGGTCAGCGAACCCGCGTTCGGGGCGGCCGGCAGCGCCGGAGCGTGCGGCAGCTCGCCGACGCCCGGGACCGACGGGGCCTGCGGCAGCGCGCCGACACCCGGCACGGCCGGAAGCGAACCGGCGCCCGGCACCTGCGGGAGCGAACCCACGCCCGGGACCTGCGGCAGCTCGCCCGCGCCCGGAACGGCCGGGAGCGCGCCGGTGACGTGGTCCAGCGTGCCGGACAGGTCGCCGGCCGAGGTCAGGTCGCCGGTGGCCTGGGTCAGGTCGGCGCGGACGTCGTCGCCGTGGACGCCGACCGGGGTCGAGCCGATCGCCTCGTTGACGGTGCCCAGCAGGTGCGAGCCGCCCTGGCGGACGTCCTCGACGACACCGCTGACCGGGCCGCCGACGAGCGGGAGCTTGCCGGTCTCGGACACGACGGCCTTCCAGGTCAGCGCGTCGCCGAGGTGGTTGGTGGTGGCGTCCACCGCGGAGCCGACGAGCTTGCCGTCGAAGACGTGCTCGCCCACCGCGTTGACGGTGTTCTGCGTGTCGATCGCGGCGGCGTCGACGATCGGGCCGACGACCGGGACCGAGTGGGTCGCGGCGGCGACGTGGTCCAGCACGCCGGAGACCGCGCCCAGCGCGCCGTGGGTGACGGTGTTCAGGCCGGTCGCCTCCGCGACGTGGCTGACGCCCTCGAAGACCGGGCTCAGGTTCGGCAGGCCGCCGGCGAGACCGCCGAGGGCGTCGCCCGCCTGGTGCGCCACCGGCTCGGCGGCGGCGTTGGCCTGGTCGAAGGCCCGGCCCAGGTCAGCGGACGGAACGCTCGGCGCGGCGGGCACGCCCGGCACGGCCGGGATGCTCGGAGCGGCCGGGACGGCGGGGGCGGCCGGCAGCGGGGCGCTGTCCATGACCAGCGGCATGATGTCCTGCACGTCCGACGGGTTCAGCTCGCCCAGGCCGGCGCCGTTCAGCACCCCCTGCGGGTCGGCCTTGTACTCCGCCAGGGACTGCGGGTCGTTCAGCAGGTTCAGCGCGAATTCGTGCAGGGTCTGCACCGGGCCCATAGTTCGTATTCTCCTGTGGTCACAACGGATCGGGGTGGGGTGTCCGAGAAGCGGACGAGCCGGCCCCAGAGCCGGCTCCTTTTCCGAACATAGGACTCCGCCGAATGCCCGCCATCGGGGGGTCACCCGGGTTAGCCGGGGCACCCACTAGGGACTTCGCCCCTCCCCCGATTAGGGGCATTAGGGGATTCGGCGCGTCCTCGCTGGTCACGGGGTCGGCGGCGCGCCACCCCGCCGGGCGCCGCCCACCCCACTGATCGGGGGACGGACGCGGGTCGCCCGAAGAGGTTCGCCAGGACCACCCAATGGTGTGACACCTGCCGGGCTTTCCGGGCCGGCCGGAAAGCCGGAACGGCGAGAAGACCGGGGTTTGCCCGGCTTCTCGCCGTTTCGGAGACTTCGCGGGAGTTCGGCGCGGAATCCGCGTTGAATACCGTTCGAAGCGGTTGAGCACCCTTCGATTAAGGCGATTCTTCGCGGAATCCGCCGCCGGACGCGGGGCTCAGGCGGTAGCGACCCGCACCGAGTCCGGCATCTCCAGTTCCCGCAGCAACTCCTCCTGCCGCCGCCGGTAGGCCGCCACGTTCGCCAGCTTGATCTCCTCGTACCCGCGCACCGAGTCCGGCAGCGCGGCCAGTTCGACCAGCCGGGCGTCGCCCCGGTCGGCCACCTCGAGCGCGCGCGTGAGCGCCTGCCGGTACTCCCCGATCAGCGCCCGCTCGACGCGCCGGACCTCCGCGCGGCCGAACGGGTCCAGCTTCGTCCCGCGAAGCTTGCGCATGGCCCGCAGCGCCGCGAACGCGGGCCGGAAGCTGCGGCCGCCGAGGCTGATCTTGCGGTTCATGCCCAGCGCGCGCAGCACCGGCGGGTGCAGCCGGTGCGCGAATCGCGTGCCGACGCCGAACTGGGCTTCGATTTCCGCGGTCAGCTGCGGGTCCAGCGACAGGCGGGCCACCTCGTACTCGTCCTTGTAGGCCATCAGCTTGTACAGGTTCCGCGCGACCGCTTCGGTCACCGAAGCGCTGGCGCGGGTGCGGACCCGCTCGACGAACTCCGCGTACTCCCGCGCGTATCGCTCGTCCTGGTACGCGATGAGGTCCGGGATCCGCAGGTCGAGCACCCGGGCGAGTTCGCCGTCCGCCTGCACCAGCGCGCGCACGCGACGGACCGCTTCCGCGTCGGCCGCGGCCGGAGCCGCGTCGTCCGAGGACGGGGAGAGTTCCGCGTTGAGCGCGTCCGGGTCGGCGACCAGCTGCCGGCCGCGCCGGAACGCCTGCAGGTTCGTCTCCACCGCGGTGCCGTTGATCTTGATGGCCTGTTCCAGGCTTTCCGCGGTGACGGCCAGCGAGCCGGTCTGGTAGGCCGCGCCGAGCTGGAGGATGTTGGCGAACTGGTCGTCGCCGAAGATCTGCTCGGCGAGGCCGCGCGCGTCGAGGTAGTGCCCGGCGGCGGTCGCGTCGCCGAGCGCGCCGCGGATGCTCGACTGGTCCGGATAGGAAACTTCCTTGTCCACCACCATTCGCCCGGTCGGAACCTCCGAAGTGGACACAACGGCGACCGTGCGCTCCGGGTCGGCCACGCCGAGGTACGCGGGATCGGCGGCGACCAGCGCGTCGCAGGCGAGGTAGAGGTCGCACTCGCCGTTCGCGAGTTTCGGGGCCTGCTCGACCGCACCGGTGGAGATCTTCACGTCCGAGACGACCGCGCCGCCCTTCTGCGCGAGGCCGGTCTGGTCGAGCGTGCGCACCTGCTTGCCGTCGAGAACCCCGGCGACGCCCAGGATCTGCGCCACGGTGACCACGCCGGTGCCGCCGATGCCGGTGATCCGCACGGCGACGTCGGACAAGGTTTTCGCCGGTTCCGGCAGCGCCTCCGCGCTGATCGGGGCGAGATGCCGCCGCTTGACCTCGCCGGTCGGGACGACGGTCAGGAACGACGGGCAGTCGCCGTCGAGGCACGAGTAGTCGACGTTGCACGACGCCTGGTGGATCTGGGTTTTGCGGCCGAACTCCGTCTCGACCGGTTGCACCGAAAGACAATTCGACTTCACGCCGCAGTCGCCGCAGCCTTCGCAGACGCGTTCGTTGATGAACACCTTGCGCGCAGGCGTTTCCTGCTTCCCCCGACGACGCTTGCGGCGCTTCTCCGCCGCGCACTCCTGCTCGTGGATCAACACCGTGACCCCGCGGTGCGCGGCCAGTTCTTCTTGCGTGCGAAGGAGTTCCGAGCGGTCCCGCACCTCGACCCCGCGCGGGAGCTTGCGCTTGCGCAGCCGACGCGGAGCGTCCGAAGTGATCACGACCTTGGCCGCGCCCTCGGTCAGCAGCAGCGCGGCGACCTTCTCCACGGACAGCCCGCCGACGGCGTCCTGACCGCCGGTCATCGCGACCGCGGAGTTGTAAAGCAGCTTGTAGGTGATGTCGACGCCCGCCGCCACCGCCGCGCGCACGGCGAGGCTGCCGGAGTGCATGAAGGTGCCGTCGCCGATGTTCTGCATCAGGTGCGGCGTCTCGACGAACGGGGCCATGCCGATCCACTGCGCGCCCTCGCCGCCCATCTGGGTCAGCCCGACGACCTCGCCGACCTGCTCCGGTTCCATGAACAAAGCCATGGTGTGGCAGCCGATTCCGGCGCCGACGAGCGTGCCGTCCGGGACCTTGGTGGACGAGTTGTGCGGGCAGCCGGAGCAGAAGTACGGCGTACGGGCCAGCAGCGGCACGGAAATCCGCTCGCGGCGGCGCCGCGCCTTCCACGCCGCGACGGGTTCCGCGTCGGGAAGGCGCTTGGCCAGTCCGCTGGCGATGCGGTCCGGATCCAGTTCGCCGAGTTCGGTGAACAGCACCTGGCCGTGCGGATCGGACTTGCCGTACACACGCGGCGCACCGGTGCGGCCGTAGAGGATTTCCTTGATCGCCGGTTCGATCAGCGCGCGCTTCTCCTCGATCACGAGGATTTCGTCGAGGCCCTCGGCGAATTCCTTGATGATGCCGGGTTCGACCGGGTACACGACGCCGAGCTTCAGCAGCCGGATGCCGTAGCGGGACAGTTCCGCCTCGTCGAGGCCGAGCATCCGCAGCGCCTGCCGGAGGTCCAAATAGGACTTCCCGGCGGTGACGATGCCGACGCGGTCGCCGCGTCCGGACCGGACGATCCGGTTGATTCCGCTGGCGCGCACGTACTCCATCGCGAGCGGCAGCCGGACGCGGTGCAGGCTGTGCTCGAGGGTGATCAGCTCCGGCCCGAGCAGGCGGCTGTTCGGCTGGTGCTTGTACGCGCCCTCGGGCATCTCCGGCGCGGTCCATTCCGAATCGACCAGCGCGGTGCCGCCGGAGTCGGCGACGTTCGCGACGATCTTCATCGAGGACCACAGCCCGCTCGCGCGGGAAAGTTCGACCGCGTGCCTGCCGTGCTCCAGCACGTCCTGCGAATCGGCCGGGAAGAACACCGGCATCGCGAGGTCGGCGAGCGCGTGCTCGGACGCACACGGGATGGTCGAGGATTTCGCGTTGGGGTCGTCGCCGACCAGCGCGACCGCGCCGCCGCGCGGATCCGTGCCGGCGAGGTTGGCGTGCCGCAGCGCGTCGGTTGCCCGGTCCAGGCCGGGGGCCTTGCCGTACCACATGCCGACCACGCCGTCGTGCCGCATCGTGCCTGCTCGGGCGGCCAGCTGGCTGCCCATCACCGCGGTCGCGCCGAGTTCCTCGTTGACGCCCGGTTTGTGCACGATGTTGTGCTCGGCCAGCAAGGCCGCCCGCCGCGCCAGCTCCAGGTCGAACCCGCCGAGCGGCGAACCCTGGTACCCGGAGACGAAAGCGGCCGGATCGGCGCCGTTGTGCCGGTCCAGCCGGATCCGGTCGAGCAGAACGCGCACCAGCGCCTGGACCCCGGTCAAGTAGACGGTGCCCGCTTCGCGCACGTACCGGTCTTCCAACGTGAAGGCGTTCATCCGCACTTCCCTTCCGCACGCCATCGAGCCCACGGGCGCCCGCCGCCTGGACGTGAGCCACCTCACCCCACGCCTGAGCCCGGCGCAACGTGCCCGGCCACTGTAGTGGCAAGGACGCAAAGGATGACGCGCGAGAGGCCCGATTGGGCGGATCCGTTGCGTACGATGCCGCTCATGGCCGAAGAACTGCTGGACGCGACCGACCACGAGATCATCGCGTTGCTCCGCGAGGACGCCCGGCGCACGTTCTCGGACATCGCCGCGCGGGTGTCGCTCTCGACCGCGGCGGTGAAGCGGCGCGTCGACCGGCTCCGGGAGAAGGGCGTGATCACCGGCTTCACCGTGCAGGTCGACCACGCGAAACTCGGCTGGGGCATCGAGGCGTTCGCGCAGCTGAGGTTCTTCGGCAGCACGAACGTCGCGGAGATCGTGGAGACGACCACCCGGATCCCGGAGGCGCAGGCGGTGTTCACCATCGCGGGCGACCCGGACGCGGTGGTGTGGCTGCGCAGCCGCGACATGGCGCACCTGCAGAGCACGATCGACGAACTGCGGCGCAGCCACCGGATCACCAGCACGCGCACGTTGATCGTGCTGGATTCCTGGGTGCGCGGGGAGGAGCGGCCGGAGTGAGCGGATGCGGTCCGGGCGGAGGCCGGGCGGGTCGCCGGGGGTGCGTGACCGAGTAGTGTCACCGGGTGACAGAAGCGTTCGCGGGAGGGGGCGGCATGGCTGCTGATCCAGGCGCCGAGGCGCGGCCTCGGAGGGGGCGGCCTCGCGGGACCAGTGCGCGGCAGCTCGAGGAGATCGCGTTGCGGCTGTTCACCGAGCAGGGGTTTCACGAGACGACGGTGGATCAGATCGCGGCCGCGGCCGGGGTGAGCCGGCGGACGTTTTTCCGGTATTACGACGCCAAGTCCGACGTGTTGTGGAACGAGTTCGATTCCGAGGTCGAGACGATTCGGGAATTGCTTGCGGAGGCGCCGGAGGATGTTCCCGTGCTGGAAGCCGTCCGGCGGGCGGTTTTGGCTGCCAACCATTATCGGGCCGAGGACGTGCCTGAGTTGCGGATGCGGATGAATTTGCTCAGTACTGTCGCCGAGCTGGCGGCTAGTGCTACTCGGCATTATGACGCCTGGGAGCGGGCGGTGATCAGTTTCGTGGCGCGGCGGACCGGGCAGGCAGAGGATTCGTTGTATCCGTTGGCGGTGGGGCGGGCGGTTCTGGCTACTTGCCGGGCGGCTTACGAGCGGTGGTCGGCTCGGGCTGATGCGGATTTGACTTTGTATTTGGATGCCGGGCTGCGGGCGTTGGCGGCTGGGTTCGCGGATGAGGTTTTGGTGGGGGATCCTGGGGTTTGACGGGGTCGCCCCCAACCGGCGGCAAGGGCTGCGCGGGTTCCCCTCACGGGCGGTCCAGCAGGGCGGCTAGGGCCGCGGGGGCCGCTGCGGCTCCGCTCAGCGGATGCCAGCGGGCTCCTGCTGCCTTGGCGAACCGTTCCGCTTCTCCGCAATCCTCGGCTGGGGCCAGGATCAGGAGGTCTTCGCACGCGCGAGCGGGCGGTAGCGGATCCTGATCATCTGTTGCTCTGCAGTCCGACAGCAGCAGGACTGTTTTTCTCGCTGCGCGTGATGAAGCGAGTTGTTCGTTCGCCTTGTGCAAAGCGGCTGCCAATGCGGTCACTCCGTGTCCTCGCAACGACAACACTGAATCCACTACCGCTGCCTTTGTTTTGGAGGACCACAGCGGGCGGATTACTTCTGCTGTTCGGGCGAAGGACACCACTGCGTGTTCCGCCGGGGCTCGCCACGAGCATGCTGCTGCGGTGAGGGCGGCGGCGGCCAATCGGGTGCCGGTCATGGAACCGCTGGTGTCGATCACCAGGCAGAGGGCCAACTCTGGGCGGGCCCACCTGCGGGCCACCAGGTCGTCCAGTGCTGGGACTCCCCCGATCGCAGCCGCGTCCAGCAGGGCGGGCAGGGAGCGGTCCAGGTCCAGTTCGCCGCCTCGGTCGGCGCGGTCTCGGCGTAGTTTTCCGACGCCCCTGGCCCTCGCCACCCCGCGGCGGGCGACGTCGATCATCAGGCGGCGGGCCAGGTCCCGGGCGGCCGCGCGCAGGGATTCGTCGGTGGCTTTGCTCATCTCGACCAGCAAGGCCATGGCCTCGTCGGCGTCCTCGCGGAAGGCGGTGCTGAACGCTTGCTCGTCCAGCACACCTACCTCAGGCGAGATTTCCGCGAAGCGGGCGTTGCGGGACAGTTCGGAGCGCGGCGTGGTGCTGCTGCGCGCCGAACCTGGCCGGGGTGTGCGTGGTCGCGGGGGGCCCGCCGGCGGCGGGCTCAGGCTTCCCCCGGCGGATCACCGCCTTCTGAACCAGGTGGCGGGGATTCCGTTCCGAAGATGGCGACATACAGTTCGTCGATCACCGATTCCGCGGTGCGGCCGCTGGATTCGTGCAAGGCGATCCGACCGGACAGAGCGGCCAGCGCGGCGTCGTGGCCGATCCGCCAGTCGGTCGCCGAAGCGCCGCGGATGCGGGCCAGCGAGACCGCCAGCCGTACCACGTCGATCGCGCCGCGTACGGAGGAGCCGACCCGGACATCGGCGTGCTCGCGCGTGCGGCGCACCAGATCCACGACGTTGTCCCGCCATTCCACCGGGACGGACGGGCTGCGGCGGGCGACGATGTCGCTTTCCTCATCCTGGGTTTGGTAGCCCATCACGATCCGGCAGACCCGGTCGTAGATCGCCGACGAGATTCGGGCCGTGCCGACCGCGTCGAACGGGTTCATCGCGGCCACCAAGCGGAATCCGTCCGCGGCGCGTACCCGGCCCAGGCGGGGCACGTGGAGTTCGGCCTCGGACATGACGGTGATCAGGACGTTGAGCGTCTCCTCCGGGATCCGGTTGACTTCCTCGACGTACAGCAGGCCGCCGGTGCGCAGTGCCTCGATCAGCGGACCGTCCACAAAGGTCTCCGGCACGTAGCCTTCGGCCAGCACTCGCGAAGGATCGAACTGTCCGACCAAGCGAGCAGGGGTCAGTTCGGCGTTGCCTTCGACGAACACGAACGGTGTGCCGCCCGCCTCCGCGACGGCGCGCAGCAGGGTGGTTTTGCCGGTGCCGGGCGGGCCTTCGAGGACGACGTGCGCGCCGCAATCCAAGCCGGCCAGCAGGAGTTCGATTTCGCGTTGCCGGCCGACCACGTCCGCGGCCAGGAGGGGAACCGCGGGCTGCGGACCGGAAACCGGCCCGCAGCTCGCGGACAAAGCCGTCACGGCGCGTCGTGGACCAGCACGCCGCGCACGTTCCGGCCCTCCAGCAGATCGTCGTACCCCTGGTTGACCTCTTCCAGGGTGTACGTGCGGGTGATGATTTCGTCCAGCTTCAGATCCCCGCTCTGGTACAGGCCGAGGATCTTCGGGATGTCCGTGGTCGGGTTGCAGTCGCCGAACAGGCTGCCCTTCACCGTCTTCTTGAACAGCGTCAGGATCGAACCAGGCAGATTGACGTTGTTGACCGACAGTTTGTTCAGCCCGGTCAGCACGATCGTGCCGCCCTTGCCGGTGGCGTTGAACGCGCCGGTCACGATCTCCTCGGTGACGATGCCCGCGGTGACGATCGTCTTGTCCGCTCCGTTGCCGTTGGTGAACGACTGCGCCAGCTCGGCCGCTTCCTCCGGCGTCGCGACCGCGTGCGTCGCGCCGAGTTCCATCGCCTTTTCGCGCTTGTTCTCCAGCGGGTCCAGCGCGATCACGTTCTTCGCGCCGGCGTAGCGCGCGCCCTGCACCGCGTTGATGCCGATGCCGCCGACGCCGGACACGATCACCGTTTCGCCCGGGCGGACGTTGGCCGCGTTCACCGCCGAACCCCATCCGGTCGGGACGCCGCAGCCGACCAGCACCGCCTTGTCGAGCGGCAGGTCGTCGTCGACCTTCACCACCGAGTTCTGGTGGATGGTCGAGTACTGGCTGAACGTGCCGAGCATGCACATCGCGCCGTATTCCTTGACCGGGCCGGGGCCGCTGAACGGGAACCGCTCGCCCGGCAGGTAGCCCTCGAGGATCGTGGCGCCCATGTCGCAGATCGCCTGCTGCCCGGTGGAACACCAGCGGCACACGCCGCAGTTCGGGATGAACGAGCACACCACGTGGTCGCCCGGCTTGACCCGGGTGACGCCGGGGCCGACGTCCTCGATGATGCCCGCGCCCTCGTGGCCGAGCACCATCGGCAGCCGGGCCTCCAGGTCGCCGTGCGCGATGTGCACGTCCGAATGGCACAGGCCGGCGTGCGTGTACCGGATCAGCACCTCGCCCTCGCCGGGGCCTTCGAGATCGAGTTCGACCACCTCGATCGGCTTGCCCACCTCGTAGACGACCGCTGCTTTCGTCTTCATCGGGAACTCCTTTGTTCGAGCGGGCGGATCACAGCGCGATGTTCACGGACTTGGTCTGCGTGTAGAGGTCGAGCGCGGCCGCACCCAGTTCCCGGCCCCAGCCGGACTGTTTGTAGCCGCCGAACGGCATCGCCGTGTCGAAGCCGTTGTACTGGTTGACCCACACCGAGCCGGCCTTCAGTTCCTTCGCAGTACGGTGCGCCTTCGCGACGTCGCGTGTCCAGACCCCGGCGGCCAGGCCGTATTCACTGTTGTTGGCCGCGGCGGCCACGCCCTGTTCGGCGTTGAACGGCATGGCCGCCACGACCGGGCCGAAGATTTCTTCGCGGACAATGCTGAATTCCGGTTTCACGTCGACGAAAACGGTCGGTTCGATGAAGTATCCGGTTTCGCCCCAGCGTTTTCCGCCGGTGAGCGCGCGGGCGCCGTCGGCGAGCCCCTCGCCGAGGTAGCGCGAGACGCGGTCGAACTGCTCCTGGGAAACCATCGGGCCCAGCTGGGTTTCCGGGTCGAGGCCCGGCCCGATCTTCACCTGGCTCGCCGCCTGCGCGACCGCCTGGGTGAACTCCTCGAAGATCGTGTCCTCCACGTACAGCCGCGTTCCGGCGACGCAGCACTGGCCGTGGTTGAACATCCACGCGTTGACCGAACCGGGCACCGCGAGGTCGAGATCGGCGTCGGCGAACACCACGTTCGGGCTCTTTCCGCCCAGCTCCAGGGAAACCTTTTTCAGGTTTCCGCTCGCCGCCTGGACGATCTTCTTGCCCACCTCGGTCGAGCCGGTGAAGGCGACCTTGTCCACGCCGTCGTGCGCGGCCAGCGCGGCCCCGGCGTCGCCGAAACCGGTGACGATGTTGACCACGCCGGGCGGGAATCCGGCCTCCTCGAAGAGCTGGCCCAGCAGCAGCGCGGTCAGCGGCGTCTGCTCGGCGGGCTTGAGCACCACGGTGTTGCCCGCGGCGAGCGCCGGCGCGATCTTCCACGCGGCCATCAGCAGCGGGAAGTTCCACGGGATGATCTGCCCGCACACGCCGACCGGCTCGCGCAGCGTGTAGGCGTGGAACTGCGCGTCCGGCGCGAACGGCATCGACACGTTTACCGTGCTGCCTTCGATCTTGGTCGCCCAGCCCGCGTAGTAGCGGAAGACGTCGGCGGCCCAGCCGGTGTCCACGGCCGTCGCGATCGCCGCGGACTTGCCGTTGTCGAGCGCCTCCAGCTGGCCGAAAATCTCCGCCCGTTCGGACAGCAGATCGCCGATGCGCCAGATCAGCCGTTCGCGCTCGTTGGGCTTCATCGCCGCCCACGGGCCCTCGTCGAACGCCTTGCGCGCGGCGGCGACGGCGCGGTTGACGTCCTCGGCCTCGCCGTGTGCGACCTCGGCGATCTTCTCCCCGGTGGCCGGGTCGTAGGTCGGGAACGTGCGGCCCGACGCGGCCGGGACCCAGCGTCCGCCGATCAACAGCTCAAGCGGGCCGGTTACGAACTCGCGGACCTCGGTGTGCAGGGGGAATTCCACCGTTGCGGTCACCTGGCGCCTCCTCACTTCGTTGTGACGGAGGTCATCGTCACCCGGCGGACCGGGGGCGGAGTGTTACAGAAGTGGACAGTCGTCGGTCACGCCGAGCGCCTGCATGCGGCGGTAGAGCGTGGTGCGGCTGATGCCGAGTTCGCGGGCCGCGCGCAGCTTGTTGCCTTCGCTGGCGCGCAACGCCGTGACGATCGCGTTCCGTTCGGCGAGTTCGCGCCCGCCGAGCTGCCGCGTACGGGAACTGCCGCGGTAGGCGGGCGGCAGCTGGGCGAGGTCGATCACGCCGGTGTACGGAAGACGGGACACCTCGCGCATCGCCGCGCGCAGTTCGTGCAGGTTGCCCGGCCACGGATGAGTCCGCAGCGCGGCCAGCGCGGTGCCGGTGAAGTGGGGTTTCCGGTCGGGATATTCGTCGCGGAGCATCGCCACGGCGATCCCGGGCAGGTCGTCGAGCCGCTCGCGCAGCGGGGCGAGGGCGACGGTTTCCGCGCACCTCGCCGCGATCGCCGCGACGGCTGGGGACATCGCGGCCGAGGGGACGGAAGTGAGCAGCAAGCGGGCCGATCGGGGGTTGTCGAGCGCCTCGCCGACCAGCGGGAGCAGGCTCTCCGGGAGCAGGTGAACGTCGTCCAGGACCACGGCGGTGCGCGGCTGCGCGACGAGGTCGGCGAATCTCGTCGCCCAGGCTCGCGGTTCCTCGCGCAGCGCGGCGGCGGCGTGCAGGACGACCGGATCGTCCGCACCCGCACGCGCGCGGGCTTCGGTGGTCCGGCCGGTGCCCGGTTCGCCGGTGATAAGGACTGAGCGGGCGGGTTTTACGGCTGTGGGCGTGGGTTTTCGGCTGCTGGTGCTCCGCGCGATCCGGAAGACGGCACCGTCCGTCGAACCCTCGACGCGTTCGGCTACGACCGAAAGACTGATTCCGTCACCCACTTCGAGGCGAGTGTCGAATACTCCGCGTTCCGGGACTTGCGGCAGCAACGTGCGCAACAGGGTCGGATCGGCCGGGCGGAGCTGTTCGATGCAGGTTTCGTTGGCAAACACCAGATCCCCGCCGAGCACCGCCACCGGCACGCTGCGGTGGTGCGTGGCCTGCTGGAAAGCCAGGAAGAGCCGCCGTTCGCAGGCGCGGGCGCTCTCCAGCACGAGCTGCTCGATGTCGCCGACGACGCGTTTCACCAGCGGCCCGAACAGCGGGTTGCTGCTGTCGCTTTCGCCGGTGATGTCGAGAACGCCTTCGAGCCGTCCGGTGAGCGGATGCCGGATGGGATGGCCGTAGCAACTGAACCGCTTCAACGCGTCGGCGTAGTGCTCCTGACCGTGGATTTCCACCGCCTGGCGGGATTCGTGCGGGGTGCCGAGCGCGTTCGTGCCGACGCGGCCCTCGCTGAGCTGCGAACCGTGCAGCACGCCGATCTCTTCCAGCTGGCGCTGCAGGCCGCGGTCGCCGAACCAGCGGAAGACGAGCCGGCAGTCGCGGTCGGCGAGCAGAATGGAGAACCGGGTGCCGGTCAGCTGCTCGACGAGCTGCTCCAGCACCGGCCGGGCGGCGGTCATCAGCCTGCTGCGCGGATCGACCTCGCCGATCGAAATCGCGGCCTGGTCCAGCTCCGGCTCCACGCCGAACAGCCGGGACCGGCGCCACGAATCGGCGATCGGCGGCCGCAGGACGGCGGAGCCCTGCGACGGTGTTCCTCCGAGCGACACTGCTCCTCCCGACTACCGACGACGACGTAGCGGTTCGTGTGACAGTACCGTCGCGAATCGACAAGTTCCAGACGTGCGTCCTCTCGCGACCCGTATTGTCCTTTGTGGACACTGGTAGGATCGGGTGAGTGCTGCGCCGTTTTCTGCTGCTTTTCGTCGCGTTGGCCGGCTGGGCCGAATGGGAACACTGGCGCTCCTCGCGCCGCGGAATGGGCAGCCGCCCCGGGACGTCGGGCACCGGCGAGGCGGTGGTCGTGCTCGGCTACCGCAACCGCGGGTCGCGAGCCAATTTCGTGAACCGCTGGCGAGTACGGGCGGCAGTACGTTCCCAGGCGCCAGGACCGTCCCGCCTGGTGCTGTGCGGCGGGGCTGTCGGCGGCCCGGAGCCGGAGGCCGCGCTGATGGCCCGGTACGCCCGCTCGCGCGGCTACCGCGGTTCGCTGGTGCTCGAGACGGAGAGCCGGTCGACGTGGGAGAACGTGCTTCATGCGGCGCCGCTGATCGAGGACGCGGACCGGATCAAGATCGTCTCGGACCCGTTGCACGCGGAGAAAGCGCGGCTTTACCTGCGCAAGCATCGACCGGATCTGGCGGAGCGACTGGTGCCCGCACGGGACTACCGGTTCGGGGAATGGACGGCGGTGAAGCCGGTACTGGCGGTGCTGGGGAAACGGAGTTTGCGGCGGCTGCGGCGTTGAGCCTGGGGGGTTGAACCTTGGGGGGTTGAGCGTGCGCGTGCGGGCTGGCATCGCGAGCGCGGCAAGCTAGCAAACGCGAGCCGGGCGCGGTCGCCGCGCACTGACCCCGCGGGCAAGCGCGAGCCGGGCGTCGTCGCGCGCTCCGCATCGCCAGCACCACGAGCCGGAGACGTCTCGACGCACTGCCACGGCGAACATCACGAGCGAGCAAGCCCCACCGCACCACCGCCGACCTCGCCGCCGAAGTGGACGGGCTCATGAGCGGCAAATTCCGGCCCCAACCGACGCCGCCGCTAGCGAGCAGCCCCCACCACGCCACCGCCGAAGCGGCAATCCCGGCCCTAGCCGACGCCGACACTAGCGAGCAGCCCCCACCACGCCACCGCCGAAGCGGCAATCCCGGCCCTAGCCGACGCCGACACTAGCGAGCAGCCCCAACGCACAGTGTCGTGAGCGGCAATCCCGGGCCTAACCGGCACCGCCACTAGCGAGCAGGCCCCACCGCGCCACCGCCCCGCCGAAGCGCACGGCCTCGCGAGCGGCCATTCCGGTCCCCACCGCCCCCCTCACTAGCCCCCGGGCAGGTGCGCGTTGATCTTGGCCACCGCCGCCTCCAACCCGGCCCGTTCGTCCCGGTCGAGCGGGGCGAAGACCATCTCGTCGGCCTCCGCCAGCACCGCGTCGAGGCCCGCGACCACGGCGAGCCCGGCCGAGGTGGCGTAGACCCGCTTGCGCCCGCCCTCCGTGCGGCGCTCGACCAGACCCCGGCGTTCGAGTCCCTTGAGCAGCAGGGAAACGTTCGCGGGCGTCGTGCAGGTCATCTCCGCGACGTCCCGCTGGATCATCCCGGGCTCCCGCTCCAGATACCCGAGCACCATGGCCTGCTCAAAGGTGAGATCGCGCGTGCGGCTCCATTCCTCGACCCGCTTGCGCTGCCCCCACCGAATCGAGCGGAAAAGGTCTCCGCGCATCGGTTCCGGCCGAGCGCCATCCCGATAAGTTAAGTCCTTAACTTCAGAATTCGGTTGCACGAGCGGCAGGAAAAGGTCGTCGACGATCGACCGGATCCGCGCGGGCCGCAGCGGGGTGAGGTCCATCAGCAGGTCGTGCCGGACCAGCTGGAACGGCATCTCGAGCACCGTCCCGGACAGCCGCGTCAGGTCGATCTCGCCGCGGGCGTGGGCGCGCTGGTAGAGGTCTCGCGGAAGCAGCCGGTCGCCGATGATCTGGTCGCGGACCTGGGCGGGAGTGGCGCCGAGACTGGCCGAGAATCCGGAGTGGGAGGCAGCGACGACGATCGCGAAGAACCCGGCCAGGGCTTCGCTCACCGCGGTCAGGTACGCGAGCAGGTCGCCGCGCAAGCTCCCGGTGTCCGGCATGGCGATCGGGTGGTCGTCGCGGTGCCGCCGCATCGCGGCCAGCACGAGTTCGTCCTTGTTGGCCCACCGCCGATAGAGCACGGCCTCGCTCGTGCGGGCGCGGACGGCGACCGATTCCATGGTCAGCCGCGCGTACCCGGCTTCGACCAGTTCTTCCCATCCGGCCGCCAGCAGCGCGGACTCCAGCTGCTCGCCATGCCGGCGACGGACGCTCTCAGGGGCCACGCCTCCCACCATAGAAAGGTTTGTCTTTCTTAGCAAGGCACCCTACTCTCGCGGACAGTAGTTCCGAACCAGGGGGAATCGAAATGCTGCTCGAAAACCTGTCCGCGCCGGAATTGCCGGTCCTGATCGCCGGAGCCGGCCCGACCGGGTTGACGCTGGCCTGCGAACTCGCCCGGCGCGGCGTCGCGTTCCGGCTGGTCGAAGCGTCCCCCGGCCCGCGCCCGGGCTCGCGCGGCAAGGGGCTGCAGCCGCGCACTCTCGAGGTGTTCGACGACCTGGGCGTCATCGACCGCATCCTCGCGAACGGCCGGTCCGCGATGCCGATCCTCCGGACCGACGCCGAGGGCACGACGAGCGGCGGGCCGACCTTCGAGGAGCGTCCCGATGTTCCTTACCCCGCAACGGTGATCATCCCGCAATGGCGCGTCGAAGAAACCCTCGGCCTCCGCCTCGAAGAACTCGGCGGAGAGGTCGAATTCGGCACCGCGCTGGAGAGTTTCGACCAATCCGCCGACGCGGTGACCGCAGTGCTGCGCACCGGCGACGAGACCGAAACCGTCCGCGCGCAGTGGCTGGTCGGCTGCGACGGCGGCCGCAGCGTCGTCCGCAAACAAGCCGGAATCGCCTTCGCCGGCGAGACAGACGAGCAGATGCGGATGATCATCGCCGACCTGGCCGTCGACGGCCTCGACCGCGACGCCTGGCACATGTGGCGCTGCGAGGAGGGTTTCGTCAGCCTCTGCCCGCTGCCGTCGACCGGGCTGTTCCAGTACCAAGCGCCCATCGGCGACGAAACCGACCTCGACCTCGCCACCCTGCAGGCGATCTTCGACCGGCGAAGCGGCCGCACCGACGTCCGCCTGCGCAGCCCGGAATGGACGTCCGTGTGGCGCTCCAACACCCGGCTGGCCGACCGCTACCGCACCGGCCGCGTCTTCCTCGCCGGCGACGCCGCGCACGTGCACTCCCCCGCCGGCGGCCAGGGCATGAACACCGGCATCCAAGACGCGCACAACCTGGGCTGGAAACTCGCCGCCGCCTCGCCCGCCCTGCTGGACACCTACGAGTCCGAACGCCGCCCGGTCGCCGCCGGCGTGCTGCAGCTGTCGACCGCGAGACTGGCCGAAGCGGTCGCGCAGAAGAGCATCCCGATCCGCAGCGACCGGGACACGACCCAGCTCAACGTCAACTACCGAGGCTCCGTCCTGGCCCGCGACGACCGCGCCGAATCCGCCCAGCTCCGAGCAGGCGACCGCGCCCCCGACGCCCCCGGCCTCACCACCACAGCCGGCGAACGCCGCCTGTTCGACCTCACTCGCGGCGGCCAGTTCACCCTGCTGAACTTCGGCCCGCGGTTCGACTCGGCCGTCCGCACCTTCCACGTCGTCGCCCAGCCCGCCGCCGACGACGAGATCGCCGATTCCGCCGGCCACCTCGCCCGCGCGTACGCCCCGACCGACCGCACCCTGATCCTGCTCCGCCCCGACGGCTACGTCGGCCTGATCTCGGACGCGGGCGACTTCTCCGCCGTCGAGCAGTACCTGCCCTAGCCTCGTCCGTCCACAGTGGAACCCGGATGCGTTTCCTCCGCTTCCTGGTATCCTGGCCAGCGGACCGCAGAGTTGATCAAGAGGATTTCCATCGTGGCAGGTGAAGACGACATCTCCGGGTGAGCCCGGGGCACGGGCCAGTACGGCACCGGCCCCTCGCTGATCCCTGCGCGGCCTCGAGCCGCGCGTGGAGGTTCCCGCGCTGGTCAGGCGACATGCGCCACCGGACCCGCGGGCTGCGAGGCAATCGACCGAGGCAGGCGGGTCAGCACGCCGCCGAGCAGGTCGGGCATGGGCTGGTTCCGCATGGGCTCATCCACGTCGTCCACATCACCGACCAGCAGAGGGCGCCCCTCTGCCGATCCACCGCGAGGCCTCACATGTCCGATCTCCGCATCGTCCTGTCCGGGATCTCCTTCTCCTGGCCCGACGACACCCTCGTCTTCGACCAGCTCTCGGCCACCTTCCCGGCGGGCCGCACCGGGCTCGTCGCGCCCAACGGGGCCGGGAAGTCCACTCTGCTGAAGCTCATCGCCGGGCAGCTCACCCCGGCCAGCGGCAGTGTCAGCGTGGACGGGGTGCTCGGCTATCTCCCGCAGGACCTGCCGCTCACCGCGGAGCGCACGGTCGCCGAGGTGCTCGGCATCGACGCGATCCTCAAGGCCATCACGGCGGTCGAGGGCGGCGACGCGGCCGAGGAGCACTTCACCACCATTGGCGCGGACTGGGACATCGAGGACCGCACCCGCGCGCAGCTGGACCGGCTCGGGCTCGGCGATCTCGCGCTCGACCGGCTGCTCGGCACGCTCAGCGGCGGCCAGGTCGTCTCCCTCGGCCTCGCCGCGCAACTGCTGCGCGGCCCGGACGTCCTGCTGCTCGACGAGCCCACCAACAACCTCGACCACACCGCCCGCCAGCAGCTCTATTCGGTGCTTTCCGACTGGTCCGGCTGCCTGCTCGTGGTGAGCCACGACCGCGCGCTGCTGGACCGGATGGACCGGATCGCCGAACTCGGCGCGGACGAAATCCGGTTCTACGGCGGCAATTTCACCGAATACGAACAGGCGGTCCAGGCCGAACGGGAGGTCGCGGAAAAGAACATCCGCAACGCCGAACAAGAGGTCAAACGCGAGAAGCGCGAAATGCAGCAAGCCCGGGAACGCGCGGCGAAACGGGCCAGCAACGCGCAGCGAAACCTGTCCAGCGCCGGTTTGCCGAAGATCTTCGCGGGCACGATGAAACGCAACGCGCAGGAATCCGCGGCGAAGGCGGACGGCACGCACGCGGCGCGGGTCAGCGCGGCGAAGGCCAAGCTCGACCAGGCTGAACGGTCGTTGCGCGAGGAGCAGAAGATCAGCCTGGAGCTGCCCAAAACCGCGGTTCCGGCTGGGCGGACGTTGTTTTCCGGCAAGCATCTTCGGGTGCGCGAGCTGTTCGCGGGCGACGGTGCGGAGCTGTCGATCCGGGGTCCGGAAAGAATTGCGCTCACCGGCCCGAACGGGGTGGGCAAGTCGACCTTGTTGCGGCTGATGCACGGCACGCTCGCGCCGGACGCGGGCGAGATCAGCCGTGCGGACGGGCGCATCGCGTATCTGTCGCAGCGGCTCGATTTGCTGGATTCCGAACGCACTGTCGCGGAAAATCTCGCCGACGCCGCGCCGGAAATGCTGCCCGCGGATCGGATGAATCTGCTGGCGCGCTTCCTGTTCCGCGGCGCGCGGGCGCATCTGCCGGTCGGCGTGCTGTCCGGCGGCGAACGGCTGCGCGCGACGCTCGCGTGCGTCCTGTTCGCCGAGCCGGCCCCGCAACTGCTGCTGCTCGACGAACCGACGAACAACCTCGACCTGGTCAGCGCCGGCCAGCTGGAAAGCGCGCTGAACGCTTACCAGGGCGCGTTCGTGGTGGTCAGCCACGACGAGCGGTTCCTGGCCGAGATCGGCGTCGACCGCTGGCTGCGGCTGGAAAACGGGCAGCTCCGGGAAACGGCCGGGATCGCGGAATGACCGCCCTGCGCGCGCACGAGATCGTGCGGGTGCTCGGGGGACGGCGCGTGCTCGACGGAGTGTCGGTCACCGCCGCCCCCGGCCGCCGGATCGGGGTGATCGGCGAGAACGGCACCGGGAAATCGACCCTGCTGAGAGTGCTCGCGGGCGTGGACGCGCCGGATCGCGGCGAGGTCGAGCGGCCGCCGGAGCTGGGTTTCCTGCACCAGGAAATGCCGTTCGACCCGGCACAGACGGTCGCCGAGTTCCGCGACCAGGCCCTCGCCGCGGCCCGCGAAGTGCTGGCCGGACTCGACCGGGTCGCCGCGCTGCTCGCCGAAGCGCCGGAAGACGCCGCCTTGCTGGCCGAGTACGCCGAATTGCTCGACCAGGCGCAGCAACACGAGGCGTGGGACGCGGACCGGCGGGCGGAGATCGTGCTCGCCGGGCTGGGGCTCGCCGAGATCGAACCCGAGCGCACGCTCGGTTCCCTCTCCGGAGGCCAGCGCGGACGGCTCGCGCTCGCCGGGCTGCTGGTGCGCCGTCCGTCCGCGATGCTGCTCGACGAACCGACCAACCACCTCGACGCCGAAGCCGCCGCGTTCCTCGAAGCCCAGCTGCGCGAGCTGCCCGGCGCCGTGGTGTTCGCCAGCCACGACCGGGCGTTCCTCGACGCGGTGTGCACCGACATCCTCGACCTCGACCCAGCCCCGGACGGCCCGGTCCGGCACGGCGGCACCTACACCGAGTACCTCGGCTGGAAACGCGCCGAACGCGAACGCTGGGAACGGCAGTACCTCGAAGAGCAGGAAGAACTGGAGGAACTGCGCGACGCGCTCGGCGGCACCGCGCATCGCGTCGCGCCGGGCCGGCTCGCTCCGGACAACGAGAAAATGGGCCTCGGCCGCAGGTCCGGCCGGGTGCAGAACCAAATCTCGCGCCGCGTCCGGGCCACCACGCGGCGGCTGGACGAACGGGAACGCACCCAGCTGCCCGCGCCACCGCCGCCGCTCCGGTTCCGCCCGCGCGCGCTGGCCGTCGAGAACCCGCGGGAAACCCTTGTCACGCTGGAGAACGTGCATCTTCCGGCCCGGCTTTCCGTCTCCCGCCTGGAGATTCGGGCGGACACCCGGCTGCTGGTCACCGGCCCGAACGGCGCCGGAAAGTCAACGCTGCTGCTCCTCCTGGCCGGAGATCTCAACGCGGAAGGCGTGACGCGCCAACCCGGCATCACCACCGGAATCCTCCGTCAGGACACCACTTTCGCGCGCCCGCAACGCACCGCCCGCGCCACCTATCTCGCGACGCTAGGCCCGGAGCGCGTCGCGGCCGTGCCGTTGAACTCGTTGGGGCTGCTGACAAATCGCGAAGCCTCCCGGCCGGTCGGCGAACTGTCCGTCGGGCAACGCCGCCGTCTCGCGCTCGCGCTCCTCATCGCCGACCCGCCGCACCTGCTGCTGCTCGACGAACCAACCAACCACCTGTCCCCCACGCTGTGCGACGAACTGGAGGACGCACTCGGCACCAGCCCGGGCGCGATCGTCGCCGCCACGCACGATCGGCGGCTGCGCGAAAACTGGACCGGGCAAGTCGTGCACGTCGGACCCGACCACCGCGTTACGCCGTTAGAGTGAGCCGCGCCGGGCGGAGGTCCGGCGGAAAGGCCCGGCAGCGACCACCCCGCGGAACATCCGCCCGCGAAGGGAACGACCGATGATGCACGAAGTCCTGCGCCGCCACGTCGAGTCCGGGTTCATCCCCGGCGCGGTAGCCCTCGTCGCGCGCGGCGACGACGTCGAGGTGACCGCGGTCGGGCAGCTCGCCGTTGAGAGCAGCGCGCCGATGACCCGCGACTCCATCTTCCGCTTCGCCTCCATCACCAAGCCGATCACCGCCGCGGCCGTGCTGACGCTGGTCGAGGACGGCCGGTTCGACCTGGACGCCCCCATCGCCGAATGGCTGCCCGAGCTGGCGAACCCGCTGGTGGTGCGGACGCCGCGAAGCCCGGTCGACGACGTCGTACCCGCGCGGCGGCCGATCACCGTGCGAGACCTGCTGACCTTCCGGGCGGGTTATGGCTTCCCGTCGGACTTCTCCTTGCCGCAGGTCCAGGAGCTGCGCACGGTGCAGACCGACGGCCGCGAGGTCCGGTTGCGCCCGGAACCCGACGAATGGCTCGCCCGGCTGGCCCGCGTCCCGCTGCTGCATCAGCCCGGCGAGGCCTGGCTGTACGACACCTGCTCCGACCTGCAGGGCATCCTGATCGCGCGCGCGTCCGGCCAGTCGCTGCCGGACTTCCTCGCCGAGCGGGTGTTCGAGCCGCTCGGCATGGTCGACACCGCGTTCGAGGTCCCCGCCGCCAAACGGCACCGCTTCGCCAGCTACTACCGCGGCGGCGAAGCCGGTCTGGAGCTGGCCGACGCCCCGGACGGCCAGTGGCGCGAGGTGCCGCCCTTCCCCGCGGGTTCCGGCGGACTGGCCGGCACCGCGGACGATTGGCACCGCTTTGCCCGGATGCTCCTTTCCGACGGGGAAGGACTGCTGTCGAAGGAATCCGTCCGGCAGATGACCGCCAACCACCTGACCGCTGAACAAATCGCGGCCAATCCGGTCTTCCTCGACGGACAGGGCTGGGGGTTCGGCGGGGCGGTCGACGTCGCGCCGACGCGGCCCTGGCAGGTCCCGGGCCGCTACGGCTGGGTCGGCGGCACCGGAACCAGCGCCTACCTGACGCCTTCGACCGGTTCGGTGGCGATACTTCTCACCCAGCGCGGGGTGGACGGCCCCGGCGGCATCCCGCAGATGCAGGACTTTTGGCGGGCGGCGGCCGCGCCGGAATGATCCGGCGGGGGCCGCGCACTGTACTGTGGCCCGCGGGCACGAGGCAACGCGACGAGGGGTCAGACGTGGGCATCTTCGACAAGATCCGCGGCGAGTTCATCGACATCATCGAGTGGACCGACGACAGCCGGGACACCATCGTGTGGCGCTTCCCGCGCTACGACAACGAGATCAAGATGGGCGCCAAGCTCACCGTCCGCGAATCGCAGGCCGCGGTGTTCGTCAACGAGGGCCAGGTCGCGGACGCCTACCCGCCCGGCATGTACACGCTGCAGACGCAGAACATGCCGATCATGTCCACCCTCAAGGGCTGGAAGTACGGCTTCAACTCGCCGTTCAAGGCCGAGGTGTACTTCGTCAACACGCGGCAGTTCACCGACCTCAAATGGGGCACGCAGAACCCGGTGATCCTGCGCGACGCCGAATTCGGCATGGTCCGGCTGCGCGCGTTCGGCGGCTACGCGGTCCGCGTGGTCGAACCGGTCGCGCTGCTGAAGGAACTGGCCGGCACCGACCCGCAGTTCCGCACCGAAGAGGTGTCGGACTACCTGCGCAGCATGGTGATCAGCAAGCTCGGGCCCGCGATCGCGGCCGCCCAGGTGCCGATGCTCGACCTGGTCACCCAGCAGGAGCAGATCTCCGGCAAGATCGCGAACGCGCTGAACCTCGAACTGCGCGAGGTCGGCATCGAGATCTCGAAGTTCCTGATCGAGAACATCTCGGTGCCGCCCGAGGTCGAGGCCGCGATGGACAAGCGGACCCAGATGGGCGTGGTCGGCGACCTCGACCAGTACACGAAGTTCCAGTCCGCGAACGCGATCGAGGCGGCGGCGAACAACCAGGGCGGCGCGGGCGAGGGGCTGGGCATCGGCCTCGGCATGGCGCTCGGCCAGCGCGCGGCCGGACCGCAGCAGCCCGCCCCGCAGCAGTATCAGCAACAGGCTCCCCAGCAATACCAGCAGCCGCAATACCAGCAGCAGTCCGCGCCGCAGCAGCAATACCAGCAGCAGGGCCCGCCGCAGATGCCGCCGCCGCTGCCGCAGAGCGAGCAGTGGTTCATCGGCTCGAACGGCCAGCAGCTCGGCCCGTTCGACCGCGCCGGCCTCGGCCAGCAGATCTCCTCGGGCACGCTCGCGCGGGACACGCTGGTGTGGAAGGCGGGCATGGCGCAGTGGACGCCGGCCGCGCAGGTGCCGGAGGTGTCGGCGCTGTTCGGCGCGACCCCGCCGCCGCTGCCGCCGTCCTGAGCCGCGTCGACCTTCTGGGGGACCCATGACCGACCCACGTTCCCAGCAGAGCGGCGTGGCCAACACGACGTATCCGTGCGGCGGCTGCGGCGCGCGGCTGGAGTTCGCGCCGGGCACCACGGCGATGCAGTGCCCGTACTGCGGGTTCCGGCAGGAAATCGCCGCGGGCGACCGGCAGATCCGCGAGATCCCGTTCGCCGAGCTGGCGAACCTGGCACGCAAGCCGGTGGGGTCGATCGGCAAGTACGTCTTCGTGTGCCAGCGGTGCGCGGCGAGGACGGAGACCAACGAGACCGCCAGCATGTGCCAGTTCTGCGGCGCGCCGCTGGTGATCGACCCGGGCGCGTCCGGGCAGCTGGTGCCGGAGGGCGTGCTGCCGTTCGCGTTCGACCGTTCCGCGGTGAGCACGCATCTGAAGAAGTGGACGTCTTCGCGCTGGTTCGCGCCGACCGCGCTGAAGAAGGTCACCACCGCGGAGTCCACGAAGAGCACGTACATCCCGCACTGGACGTATGACTCGCAGACCGTCTCGGTGTACACCGGCGCGCGCGGCGAGTACTACTACGTCACCGAGACCTACTACGACAACGGCGAGCGCAAGACGCGTCAGGTGCGGCATACCCGCTGGTACCCGGCGCGCGGGCAGGTCGCGCGGAACTTCGACGACGTCCTGGTTCCGGCGAGCACCCAGCTGCCGCTGCCGGAGCTGGACAAACTCGCGCCGTGGCCGCTGCTCGACTCCGCGCCGTACCAGCCGGAGTTCCTCTCCGGGCATTTCGCGCTGCGGTACGACATCGAGCCGGAAAACGGCTTCGAAGAGGCGAAGAACCGGATGGCCCCGGTCATCGCCGACGACTGCAAGAACGACATCGGCGGCGACACGCAACGGCTGAATTCGGTCGATACGCAGCACAACAACGTGACCTTCAAATTGATGTTGCTTCCGGTGTGGGTCGCGACTTATGTGTATGCCGGGAAGAACTGGCAGATCCTGGTCAACGGCCGCACCGGCGAAATCCACGGCCAGCGCCCGTGGAGCAAGGTCAAGATCGCCATCGCGGTGGTGCTCGCGCTGATCGTGGTCGCGGTGATCGTCTATCTCGTCGCGACGAAGGGGCACAGCACCGGCACTACGCACCATTCCGTTACGCACCACTGAGTTTTCCCGAAGGAGGTGAGGTGCCGTGCTGATGGGCATGGTTCTCGGCGACCGCCGCTCCCGCGTTTCGCGGGAGCACGCGGGTTCGCCGCTGTCTTGACCGGCGGGAATCCCTGCCTGCTCTTCGCGAAGCGTCGACGGCTGACTGGCCCTTCGACCCTTCCCGGGAGCATTCATGTCCACCGTTCAGTGGACCGAAAACGGAATCACCCGCACCGCCCGCTGGCATTCCGAGAACGGAACTCCGCCGCCGGGCCGCATCGTCGTCGTCGATGACCGGCTGAGGCCTGCCGCCGCTTTGCGGTTCGCACGCGCTGGCACCGGAATGCTGTGGCGCGGCGATTTTCCCAACGCCCGGCAGCTCGTGCGCGCCATGGACCGCCGGATTCCGCGACCGCCAGGCTCCTTTCCCGAGATGCGCGCGGCTCGGGCTCGACGCGCGATTCTGCTGGGAAAAGTCCTGGTCTTCGTGGAAAGCGACCATTCGCTGCACCTCCGGAGAGCCCCCGACATCCGAGCCGCCTGTGAGCACGCGTTCGGCGGTATCCCCGGCACGCTGCTCTCGTTGCGTGAGCTGCTCGGTGCCCTGAGCGCTTATCAATGGCATCAGAAAGGCATCTATCTCAAGGCTTTGGACGCGCGGATCTTTCCGTCGTACAGCGTGTTCGCGCCGACCCGCAGCGAGTACCTCGATCTCGTCGCGCGGGAACCGTTGCCCGGCAAAGGGTCTCCGGTCGTCTTCGATCTCGGCACCGGTACCGGCGTGCTCGCCGCGCTCCTCGCCCGGCGCGGTGCCGCCGAGGTGGTGGCGACCGACCTCAACCCGCGCGCGGTGCGCTGTGCCCAGGACAACCTGCGCCGGCTCGGCCTGACTGATCGGGTCCAGGTCCTCGAAGCCGACCTGTGGCCTTCCGGCCGGGCTGACCTGGTCGTCTGCAATCCGCCCTGGCTGCCCGGAAACCCGGCGTCGGCGCTGGAACTCGGGATCTACGACGCCTCGTCCGCCATGCTGAACCGGTTCCTCGCTGGTCTGCGCGAGCATCTGACGCCGCACGGCGAAGGCTGGCTGATCCTGTCGGACCTGGCCGAACATCTCGGCCTGCGGACCCGCGCCGAACTGCTCGCGCGGATCTCCGCCGCCGGACTCGAGGTCGCCGGACGTCGCGAAACCACGCCAAGGCACCGGCGCGCCACGGACAGTGCCGATCCGCTGCACCCCCAGCGTTCCCGCGAACGGACGACGCTGTGGCGGCTGACCATGTCCAGAGCGTGACCCGGCGTTTCCACACTGGACTACACCAATCGAATATCCTCGCCGAAGACACGGGGAGGGACGATGCCCGGACCGGGTTTTGCCGTACCACGCGGGGAATTCGTGCGGACGCTGCTGCATCGCGGCAGCCCGCCGGAGCGGCCGGACACCGGCGGGGACCTCGCCGCGGTCGGCGACGCGACGCTGGCGCGGGCCGCGCGGTACTGGGTCGTCGTGCCGGTCGCCTACCGGATCGCCGCGTTCGTGAAGGTGTTCATCGGGTTCGCCGCGGCCAACGGCAGCGTCGGGTTGTTCCCGGTGCTGCCCGCGGCCGCGCTGGGCGTCGCCGCGAACGCCGGGTTCCTGTGGTGGCTGCTGCGCTCCGGCGGCCTGCCCGCGCGGCGCACGCGGCGGGTGCTCACCGCGGACCTCGGCGCGGGGCTCGTGCTGAACCTGCTGACCGCGGTGCTCGCGCCGGACGCGGTGCAGCCGTTCGCGATCGACGTCACCTGGACGTGGCTGGTCGGCTCGGTGGCGATGTGGGCCGGGACGTCCGGACTGCCCGCGGCGCTGCTGCTGCTCGCCGCGGCCGTCCCGGTGCGCGTGCTGCTGACCGTGGCCGGCGGGCTGCGGCCGGACGACCCGCTCGCGCTCAGCCGGTCGATCGGCTGCCTGGTCGCGCTGGCCGTGGCGATCGTGGTCGCGTGCGGGATCCTGGTGCTGCTGGGCGTCGGCACCCGGTTCGCGCTCGACATCGGCCTGCGCCGCGGGCAGGAAGCCGAACGCAAGCGCACCCAGCGGCTGCTGCACGACAGCGTGCTGCAAACCCTGGAAGCACTCGCCATCGCCCCGGCCGACGACGCCGACCACGCCGCCGAACGGCTGGCCCAGCTGCGCTCGGTCGCCCACGCCGAGGCGGCCGAACTCCGCCGGAGCATCACCGAGCCGGTCGAACCGCGCAAGGGACGCGGTTTCGTGGTCGAACTGGCCGACGTCGCCGCCGAAATGGCCCGCGAAGGCCTGCGCACCCAGCTCGTGGCCGCCGACTTCGCCGACGACGACCGCCTTTCCGCCGACCGGCGCACGGCACTGTGCGAAGCGGTGCGGGAGGCATTGCGCAACACGGTGAAACACGCCGGGACGAGCCGCGTCGTGCTCCGGGTGGAGGAACGCGACGGCGGAACGGCGGTAGTCGCCCGAGACCAGGGCCGCGGCTTCGACGTGCGCGAACGGGGTCCGGGATTCGGCATCCGGCAGTCGATCGAAGCCCGGCTGGCGGAGGTCGGAGGCACCGGACAGGTGGAATCGACGCCCGGGCACGGCACCCGGGTGACCCTGTGGGTGCCGCACTGAGCGGGCCGCGGATTTTCCCCGGATCGAGGGGAATCGATGCGCTTTCCGAAGCCGCCTGCCCGAGTTGGCTGAATATTCAATTCGGCAAGCCCGCTTGGTGTCGCCATTTGCGGACAAAGAACCTCGCGCGCATGCACCCCGTTCGTAGGTTCACACTCCGGCTCCGCGACGCCGATAATGGAGGGTCTCGCACGCCCAGTGGTGGGAGCGCTTGCATGGACACGCCGGACGACGCGCGCACGAATCGGATCGAGCGGAATCGCCGCATGCTCGAATCCTGGCGGGCGGGCGCGTCGATCACCGAGATAGCCAGGGAACACGGCCTGTCCCTGAGCTGGACCGGACGGCTGCTGCGCCAGGAAGGCGCGGTGCTGCCGGAAATCCGCCAAGGCGTGCGCCGCGAACTCGACGTGCCGAGGATAGTCCGCGAGTACGAGTCGGGGTCCACTATTCAGAGCATCGCGGACGCGCATCAGGCGTCCTATGGCACTATCCGTCGTTTGCTGCTGCGGGAAAAGGTGACGATCCGCCCGCATGGCGGCCAGAACGCTCTCGATCGGCGCAAGCCCGGTGACGCACCGCGGCATTGATCATCACATCGGGAGGGTGATTCCCGACTCGTTCAGGTTTCTTTTACCGCCCGCAGCAGGTAGGGAGGAATAATCGGGGGTGCGGAATGAGTGAAGCGCGGCCAGGGGCAGCGACGTCAGACAGACCAGTGCGCGCACCGGTCCAGCTGCCGCCCGCACCGACCGTGCTGCTCGGCCGCGGCCCGGAACTGGCCCAGCTGGACGAAATCCGGCTCCGCCGCGACCCCGCCCCGTCCGTCGTCGTGCTCACCGGCGTCGGCGGAATCGGCAAAACGGCGCTCGCCCTGCACTGGCTGCACACCCACCGCGACCGGTTCCCCGACGGCATCCTCTGCGCGAGATTTTCCGCCGAGGGCACCGAAACCACGGAGCCCGCGAGCGCGGTACTGCACGGTTTCCTTGCCGCGCTGGGCATTCCCGCCGACGACATCCCGGCCTCGCTCGCCCAGCGAGCCGCCGAATTCCGTGCGGTGACGGCGGATCGCCGGTTCGCCCTGCTGCTCGACGACGTCGTGCACAGCGCCGACGCCCGTGCCGTGCTGCCGTCCAGCGCGCACGCGTTCGTGCTCGTCACGAGCCGGTCCCAGCTGACCAGCCTCGCGCTGGACGGCGCGGAAATCCTTCCGCTCAGCCCGCTTCCGGACCGGCCTGCCCGCGAAGTGCTCGCCCGCCGCTCCGGGCAGCGGCAGTTCAGCCCGGAGGACGCGGAAAACCTGCTGACCGCGTGCGCCGGTCTCCCGCTGGCGCTCACCATCACCGGAGCGAGGCTGCGCGTCCGGCCGAGACGGAACCCGGACCAGGAGGCCCGGCGCGGCCGGCGCTTCGGCGGTTTCACTGGTTTGGCAACGGTTTTCGACGCCGCCTACGCCACGCTCGACGATTCGGCGGCCCGGCTCTACCGGACGTGCGGCATCCTGCCCGGTCCGCACCACGCGGTCGACGCGCTCGCCGAAACCCTGCAGAGTTCGCCCGCCCACCTGGACGACGCCGTCGACGAACTGATCGAAGCCAACCTCCTGCACGAACTGGAGGACGAAACCGTGGCACAGCACGACGTCGTCCGCCACGACGCCCGCGTGCGCGCGGAACGCCAGGACGCCGAGGCCGACCGGCGTTATCTCGTTCACCGGTACACCCGCTGGTATCGCGACCAGACCGTCACCGCGAGCGCCCTCATCCACCCGTTCCGGCCGAGCTTCGCGTCCGAAACCGTTGCGGCGACGGAATCTTTCGCCGACCGCGACCACGCGGTGACCTGGTGGCGCCGGGACCGATCGGTGATCAACGCGGTCGCGAAAGCCGCCGAGGCACACGGCTGGGACGAGGAACTGTGGCAGCTCGCCGAAGCGTCGTGGGGATTCTTCCTGCACCACCGGGATTACGAATCGTTCCTCGAACTGTGCACGGCGGGGATCGCGGCCGCGCGGCGGTGCCAGCTGCCGCTGGTGGAGGCCCGGATGCACAGCCAGGCCGGGTACGTGCACGAGCGGCTGCGGCGCTTCGAGCAGGCCGCCGCCCATCACGCCGCCGCACTCGAGATCGGCGAGCGGGAACAGCACGGACCGACCCAGGCCACCGCGCTTTCCCGGATGGCCAGGGACGCACGCGCCCGAGGCCACGTTGAAGCCGCGCTGGAGTTGTACGAGCGCAGCGCCGAGAAACACGCCGAAATCGGCAGACCGCGCGGAGTCGCCATGGCCCGGCGCCGGCGCGGTGACCTGCTGGCCGCCTTGGGCCGAGAGGACGACGCGGTGCGCGAGCTGACCGAAGCGGCCGCCATCATGGAGGAAGCGGGCGACGCGAGCCAGCTCGCGCGCACTGTCATCTCGCTCGCCGCGATCCACGCCCGGCGCGGCGACTACCACCGCGCGCACGCCGAACTGGTGAGTGCACTCGAGGGGGTGGAACGGCTTCAGTCACCGCATTTCCAGGCCGAAGTCCTCACTGCGCTCGCCGGGCTCGAACGCGGCCACGGCGACGAGGCAAGCGCCGAGCGCCGTCTCGAGGAAGCACGCCTCCTCAGCCGCGACTCCGCCGAGCCGCCGCACTGACCACACCGTCCCGCCGGACCAGCGCACTGCCGCGGCGATCGCACCGGGCCACGCCGAGATCAGGTCATCGGCATCGCCAGCGATCGCGGCCCTGGCGCGGGACCGGACCACGACATCCGCGCTGGCCGCCCAGCGGGGAGCGGCCAGCCCGACATCCGCGACCAGCACCGGCACCGCGCGGCGGCCGGGCAACGCGAGCCGGACGCGCGCGACCCCGGTGCTCACGCCTTCCGCCCAGGCAGCGGCTGGGGCAGGGCCGGCGACGGCGGATACGCCGGCGCGCTCGGTTCGGACAACTGCAGCAGCCGGTACATCGCCGACCGCAAGATCCCGGCCGAGCAGTCGATCCTCCCGCTGACGACCGGCAACACCGCCGCGGCGAGCCTCGGCGCCGCGGCGATCGCGGCTTTCTCCTGGGGTTCGAACGGCTGGTCCAGAACCAGCGGTTTCGCGTGCGCCCGCACCGCCTCCGCGACACTGCCGGCCTGCGGTCGCCCGTCCGGCATCGACGCGAGCGTCACCGGCCGCCCCATGGCCGCCGCGTAGCCCGTGGTCGAGCCGTGGTCGCCGATCACCCAGTCAGCCGCGATCATCGTCGCCTGCCACCCCTGTTCGGGCGGGATCACCCGCAGACCCGCTTCCTGGCACCGGCCGAGCCACGCCACGACCTGACGCCGCCCGTGGACCGCCCAGATATTCGGATGCAACACCGCCGCCACCGCGTAGCGGTCTCGCGGAAGCCCGGCCATGATCGCCTCGTACATCGCCGGCATCCGGCCGAACACCGAATCAGTGAACCAGGTCGAACTCACTACCACCAGCCGCCGCGAGCCGACGCCCAGCGCTCGCCGGTACTGGTCGCGCCGCCCGCTCGCCGCCCGCATCCCGTCCAGGCAGAGGTCTCCGGCCACGACCGCGACGGGCAGCGCCTCCGGACACCGCTCGCGCAGCACCTCGACCTCGGCATCAGTACCGAGACCCAGCACCGAGGGAAGCACGCGCCCGCGAAACGTGAGCGACTGCCGCTCGATCGCGGTCGTCGCGACGGTCGCCCCGCCCGCCTGCCTGCTGAACCGGCGCCCCGGCACCCGCCCGCCCCCGTGCCCGATCACAAGCAGCGGCCCCCGCACTTGGTCGATCTGCTGATCGGACGCGGCCAGCACCAGATCGAACCGGTGCGCCACCGCCTGCTCCCAGGGCAGCACCAGCCCGTGCTGCGCCCGCACGTACTCCTCGGCCCCGGCCCACCGGTCGACGCTGTGCGGCACGGTGAACATCACCTGCACCCGCAGATCCCGTTCGAGCAGCGAGATCAGCTCGACCAGCCGCGTCCCCGCCGTCACGGTCGGGACGACCGCCAGCACGGTCCGGCACCCCGGCCGCGTCACCCGCGTCGCGGCGTCGAGACCGATCGGACCGCGTACCCACACCTCGTGCGCCATCTTCATCCCCTCCGTCCGGAAACCGACGAACCGAGGCTGCGGCGCGGTCCTGACCGAGGACTTCCCGCCGCTGGACACAAAGCGGACCGAAACCGGACAAGACAATTCCCTCCGATGATCGTTGTCCCGCAACGGTCGCCGATTCGCCGGATCAATGCGAAACTGGGCAATCGACGAGGGAGGGGCGTCGAATGGACTTCGCCTACGGAATTCTCGGGCAGACTGCGGTGCGGATGCACGGGAAGATGAATGAGCAATGGGGGCGGCGGCAAAGCCGGAATATTCTCGGAATCCTGCTCACTTGGCCGGGCCAGCGCTTTTCCGACGACACCCTGATCTCCTGGCTCTGGGACGACGACCTGCCCGGAAACCCCCAAGACGCCCTGTACAAGGCAGTCCACCGGCTGCGGCCCGCACTGGACGAAGCGGACGTGCCCGTCTCGGTCATCCGGTCCGGCGACGGCTATCTGGCCGATCTCGACGAGAGTCTCGTGGATGTCGCCGCGTTCCGGGAAATAATGCGAAATGCGCACTTGGCGGAGCGTTCCGACGATCATGAAACGGCGTATGAATCAGCCGCGGCCGCCCTTTCCTTATGGCGCGACGAACCACTGGCGGGCCTCCGCACCGAACGCGCGGACAATTGGCGCGAGGACAGAATAAAGTCCATGTTGCTTCCCGCGCGAGAATTCCTGACGAGCCAATTGCTGGCGCTCGGCCGTCCCGACGAGGCCGCGGGATGGATGCAGGAGCTGACCCCCGACCACGCCGGCCGCCTGGCCTTCGTCAAGCTCCAGATCCAGATCTACTACGCGCTCGGGCAGTCCGAGCAGGCCCTGACCCACTACCTCGACGCGCACCGGCGCTTCCACGAGGCCGCGGACGACACCGCCGCGGCCTTGCTGCGCACCTTCCACGACAAGGTCCGGGACAGCTACGAAAACCCGCCCGCGGTCACCCGGCCCGCTGCTGCCCCGGTGCGCCGGGCCGTGCCGCCGTCTCATCCGCTCCCCCGCGACCTCCGCGGGTTCATCAGCCGCACCCGCGCACTGGACACGCTGGACCAGTGGCTCCGGCCGGACTCGCCGACCCGCTCGCCCGCCGTCGTGCTCAGCGGCCCGCCCGGCATCGGGAAGACGAGCCTCGCGGTCCACTGGGCGCACCGGGCCGCGAACTGGTTCCCGGACGGAACGATCTACCTGGACCTGCACGGCTTCGGCCCGGCCCCGCGGCTCGAACCGTCCGACATAGTCGACCGCCTGCTCCCCGAGTTCGGCTACCCGGTCGACCACGTGGTGGACCCGGCGGCCAGGGCCGCGGTGCTGCACCAGCAGCTGACCGACCGCTCCGTGCTGGTGATCCTCGACGACGCGGAGAACTCCGAGCACGTCGACCAGTTGCTGAACGTGCTGTCCGCCTGTTCGGTGATCGTCACGTCGCGCCGCCGCCTCAGCGCGCTGGTCCGCAGGCACGAACTCGCCGAACTCAGCCTCGACCGGCTCGACGACCACGATTCGCTGGAGCTGTTCGTCCGGCGCTTGCGCGGCCGCGGAGAACGGGAACCCGACGCGGCGCGCCGGATCGCCCATCTCTGCGACGGCTTGCCGCTCGCGCTCACCCTCGTCGCCGAGAGCGCCGCGCGCCGGCCGGGACTGAGCCTCGGCACGATGCTCGACCAGCTGCGAGACCCGGAGATGCTCCTGAGCATTGGCGACGACGGCGACGACCAAAGCCTGCGCGCGGTGTTCTCTTCGTCGTATCGCATGCTCGAACCTCCGAGCCAGGCCATTTTCCGGCTCTTCGGCCACCATCCCGGCGCGGAGATCCACGTCGACACCCTGCTGTCCGCGGCCGGGCGTCCCGCCGCGGAAACCCGGCGGGCACTGGAAACCCTGGTCGCCTTGCACTTGATCGACCAGCCCGGCGACACCGACCGCTACCGGATCGTCTCCATTTTCCACCGGTACGCCCGGACGCTGAGCGACCAGGACCACGACTCGCGGCCGTTGCGGCGCTTGCTGTCGCATTACTACTGCACCGCGCACCACGCGCACCGGATGGCACACCCGCACCGCGACCGCCCGCCGCGACCGGATCCGGAACCCGGCATCCGCCCGACCGAGTTCAGGACGCCGGACGCCGCGACGCGATGGTTCTTGCTTGAGCGTACAAATATCGTCGCACTAACCGCTCTGGCCCTGAAGCATCGTCATTTCGAAATAGCCTGCATGCTGCCCCATCTGATTGCCGATACCCTTGATAAATTCGGTTTTTACGACGAAATGAGCACCGGTTTCGCCATTGCGGCACGGGCCGCACGGGCGAACCACGATCCGCACGCGGAAGCCTCTACCTTGAACGACCTCGGCGAACTCAATCTCACGCTCAGCAATCACAAAACGGCCGAACAAGCTCTGACGCGAGCACGGGAGCTCGCCACGGCCGACGGATCGCCCGTCGGGGTGTTGACAATCAACATCAACTTCGCACAGCTGTACCGGCACACCGGATGCCCCGCCGAAGCGATCGCGCTGTTCCGCCGCTGCATCACGCACGCGCAGCGCAACCGCGACCTGGTCCGCGAGGCGAAGGCGGAGCAGTATCTCGGCGAGACCCTCGCCGAACTCGACCAGTACGAAAAGGCGCTGCCGCACTACCATCGCGCACTCCACCTGCGTGCGCTCACCGGCGACCCCGCCGGTCAAGCCACGACCTACACGACGCTGGCGGAACTCCATCTCCGCGAGGAACAATTCGCCGTCGCACACCGGCATTGCCAGCTGGCACAAGCGCAGATCGCCGGCGACCTCACCGCCACGATGCGGCTGCGCACCGTACAAGCCCGACTGGCGGCGGCCGAACGGGACGACCGGGCTGCTCTGCGGTTGTCACAGGAAGCGGTCGAACTGGCCGAGCGGGCGCACAACGCGACTGGCCAGGCTCGGGCGCTGGAGGCATTCGCCGAAATCCTCTACGCACGCGGGAATCATGAAGACGCTGTCGACGCGTGGAGACGCGCCGCGGCCTTTTACCGGGGTCGAGGCAAAGACGCCAAGGCCGACCGCGTCGAAGAACGGCTGGCGGCGGCTCAGGATCCGCATGCGATTCCGCAAGCCAGGGGCGGCGAAAGCACTGTCGCCATGCCCGCGCCGCGGAGGTCCTCCATCACGAATGGGTGAATCACTTCCAGCTACTGGATGAATCCCCCGTCCTGCGAGAGGATTCGCTCCGCTGGGTTGTCATCAAGTGCAGACAACGACTCTCAGTAGAGTCCCTGACTCCGAGTTTCGTTCCGCACGATAGCTTGGCGTTGCAACATCCATGTTACTGGCCGGGAGCCCGGCCAGTCTCGCTTTGAGGAGCAATTGTTGATGCACTTCGCGTCGTCCTACGCCGAGTATGCCCCGTGGATCGCAGCTGCCGCGGGAATGATTTCGGCGTGGTGGCGCTGCTGAATCACGGCTGAATCCGGCGTTGGCGCTGCAACAACTACGATTTCCGTAACCGCAACGCCAGCGCCGGACAAGCCCCGGCCGCCCTTCGGGCCTCGGGCAGCAATGGCGGCGGAACCGCTTCCCCGCGCACCACCGGATAACCCCATTCGTCCAGCGTGATCAGTTCCGGCAGGACCTCCGCGCACAACCCGTGTCCCCGGCATGCGATCGGGTCGACCGTCAGGCGGTTCATGCCGCACCTGCCGTGGTTCGGCACGCGCCTGCTGCCAGGTGGGCTTGGACGTCGGAGGCGAAGACTCGCAGGGCGCTCGCGGCCAGGCGGACCGCTCCGTCCGGGTGGGCGCACGCGCCCCGTCCACTGAGGAGCGGGAGGCGGCGGGCGAGGCGGGCCGTCGCGTTCCGGCCGGACAGCAGGTCGGTGAAGTCCGCGGCGATGGCCGGGAGTCCGAACATGCACGGTCCACATTGGCGGGCCGATTCTCCTGCCAGGGCATAGAGAATATTCCGGGTCAGTTCTATGCCGCACTGAGATTCTGGGAGCAAGTGCAGCGAGGACAGGCCCGGTTCGCGACCGAGAGGCAAGGGCTCGGCCAGGGAGCGCGGCATCCAGGTGCCGCCGTAGCCGCCGATCAGGATTGTTTGTGCGGTACCGGATCCACCGGCTCGGGCGAGGATCGCGGAGATCGGGGTGTCCGCCGGGACTTCCAGTACGCCGGGGCGGGCGACGGCTCCGGTGACGGTGACCAGATCGGTGTGCACAAAACGGTCCGCGCCGGTTCGGGCGACGAGCGCGAATCGGGCCAGGGTTTCGACATTTTGGACCAAAGTGGGGCGTCCGCGCAGGCCGCGTTCGGTGGGGCGCGGGGATTTGCCGGTCGGGCGGGCGTCGCCGGTGCCCAGGAAATGCACTAGCGCGGTTTCTTCGCTGGCGACGTACCGGTGCGGGACCACAACGACCTCTACCGGAACGGCGTCTCGGCGTTCGGCTAGAGCGGCGATTACGCTTCGGTTTTCCTCGTGCAGGCAGAGGTAGGCCGCCGTAGCGCCGCAGGCTCGAGTGGCGACCTGGATTCCGTCCAGTACCAGGTGCGGAGCGAGGTCAAGCAGAGCACGGTCCTTGCTGCTGAAGGGATCGCTCTCGCAGCCGTTGGCGACCACAATGGACCGTCCTGGTGCGACAGAGCGCAGTTTCGTCGCGGCGGGGAAGCCAGCTCCTCCGCGGCCGCGGATACCGGCGACGTCGATCTCGCGGAGCAGTACGGTACGGTCCCGGACAGGAAGTCCACCGTGGATAGACAGGTGGGCGGCAAGGTTGTTGCGGTGCAAAGGAAGCAAGAGTCACCTCCGAAGTGGAGAGAGGCGGCGCGCCTCGGTGTCGGGGCTGGTACTGCCGAAACGCACGCTCGCGGCGGCCAGGACAGCGATAAGGCACGCGATATCGAGCGAGATGAGCAGCGGGCGCGCACTGTCGGACGCGACGAGACCGACGCTGTGCGCGAGCGCAACAGGCCAGCACAGATAGGCGAGCCAATGCACCGCGCGCCAGAGTCGCGGCGGAATGCGGGTTCGCAGCAGGCTCGTCACCACAATGGCGAGTAGCAAATCTACCGCTACCGCACCGATTCCGCTCCAGAACGGCTCGTAACCCGAGATAAACGGGACGACGACGGAGAGCCAGCCGAGGTCCACATAGCCGTCGACGACGGCGAAGACGATGTGTGCGCCCAAGAAGACGAGACTGACCAGCGCCAGGTTCCGATGCAGGTCCGCGAGAGCGAAGCGCGGCCAGCGGCGGGGCGAAAACCGGGCAGAGTTTAGGAAACCGAGTACCACGACAGCCGTCGAGAAGACCAGCGCGACGATTCCGGTGGCCCGGCTGAAATACCACAGCGCGGAACTCACGATGCGTGCTCCCGGCGTTCCGCGGGCCAACCAGCCGTCGTCCGGACCGCACCGCGCGAGGTCACCAGGCGCGCGGGCAATCCTCGCGAATTCAGCCAGTCCAACGCTGCCACGCCGAGTACGACCGAGGCGGTGCTCGCCGTGTTGGCGTCCACACAGGACTTCGCGGCTACCGAAACCGTTCGCCAGCAGGGATCCGCCGGTTCGCCCGTGCGCGGGTCGACAATGTGGTGCACCACGCGTCCGCCACGCCGCCAGGTCCGCCGCGCGACGCCGGACGTTGCCAAACCGCCGCCGGTGAGCGTGATCGTCGTATCGGCGGCGTCGGTGTGGTCGTCACCGAGCGCGATTCGCCAACCACCTGCCGGTGCCGCACCCGCAACCGCGAGATCGCCGCCGAGGTTCACCAGCACACCGCAGCCGGTGCGGTGGGCGATTTCGGCGGCAGTCTGGTCCGCGGCCAGCGCTTTCGCGGTCGCGCCGAGGTCCAGCATTACCCCGCGCGGCAGCACGACAATCCGGCGGGCCGGTTCGAACAGCACCCAATGCGAGCCGGGCGCGGGGACTGGTGCCGCGGCGGGTCCGTCAGTGATCTCGGCGAAGTCGCGGTCGTAACCAAGCGCTGCCATCGACGCGCCGACCGTCGGATCGACCAGGCCACCGCTCAGCCACGAGGCGCGCAACGCGGCCGACAATGCGTCGGCCAGCAACGGGCTCACCTCCACTTCCCGGCCCGCCGCACGGTGGAGTGCCGAAGTCTCCGAGTCTGTCCGGAATCGGCTGCATGCCCGGTCGAGTTCGGCGAGCCGCGTCCGCAGCAACTCGGTCGCCGGGCCGAGCGCGGCTTCCTCGGTGACGAGCACCCGCGCGGTCGTGCCGAGCGCGGGAAAAGCCGCCGAATACGGCCCGGTCACGACGCGCCCGATCCGGTGTGCGCGTGCCCGGAGCCGGAGCCGGGGTTCTCGGCGGGTGCCCGCAGCTGGTCCTGGCCCGAGCTGGTCGACGGCGAAGCGGCCGCCGTCAGCCCGTATCCGATGCCGCCCGCTGCCGCGACTCCGAGCACCGCCGCCACCGCCGTGACGACCGCGGTCCGGTGCCGCCCACGTGCCCGTTCCTCTTGCCGTTTCCTGATGTCCGGGTCCATGCCGGGTGTCCTCTCCGGTGGTGGGAACACCCAGTCTCAGCCGCGAATCTATGAGCCCGCTGGGAACGACCTGTCAGTTTGCTGCCAGTCACTACACTCCGCGCATGAGCACGGTCCTCGCGTGGGCGACGCTGGCGGTGTGGGCCGGACTCGCGTTGTGCCACAGCTGGTTCTGGCGCACCGACCAACGGCTGCCCGAGCTGATCCGGCCGGAGCGCTGGCCGTCCGTCGCCATCGTGGTACCCGCTCGCGACGAGGCGGACCTGCTTCCGCAAACCCTCCCCACGCTGCTCGGCCAGACCTACCCCGGCGACGCGCGCGTCGTCCTCGTAGACGACGGCAGCAGCGACGGAACCGCGGAAGTCGCCCGGTCGCTGACTGTCCCCCATGGACTCCCGCTCACCGTCACCAGCCCCGGCGAACCACCGGACGGCTGGACCGGGAAACTCTGGGCCGTCGCGCACGGCGTCCGCGAGGCAGGCGACGTCGACTTCTTTCTGTTGACAGACGCTGATATCTCACACAGCCCCGACTCGCTGGAAAGTCTCGTCGCCGCTTCCACCAGCGGCCGGGACCTGGTATCTCAGATGGCCGTTCTGCGCACCGCAACATTCTGGGAGCGGCTGATCGTGCCCGCTTTCGTCTACTTCTTCGCGATGCTTTACCCGTTCCGCCGCGTGAACTCCGCCCGCTGGCGCACCGCCGCCGCAGCAGGAGGTTGTGTACTCGTCCGCCGCTCAGCGCTTGAACGCGCCGGCGGAATCGCCGCGATCCGCGGTGCGGTCATCGACGACGTCGCGCTGGCCCGCGCGGTCGCGTCCGCGGGCGGCCGGATTTGGCTGGGTTACGCGTCGAAGGTCTGGAGCGTCCGGCCGTATCCCCGGCTCGCGGACCTGTGGCAGATGGTGGCCCGCAGCGCCTACACCCAGCTCCGGCACTCGCCGCTGCTGCTGGCCGGGACCGTCGTCGGCATGAGCGCCGTTTTCCTCGCCCCGCCCGTGCTGGCCTTGACCGGCTCGTGGCAGGCCGCCGCGGCGTGGCTGCTGATGGCGGCGACATTCGTCCCGGTCGCGCGGTATTACCGGCAACCCCTGGTCGCGGGGCTGCTGCTGCCGTTCACCGCGGCGCTCTACACCCTGATGACGATCGACTCCGCCCGCCGCCGGACCGGCTGGAAGGGCCGCACGTACTGACGGAGGAGCTGAACGAGACGGCTCATCCCCCAGCCCCGGCATGCCACGGCGTGGTCGCGGAGGCAAGAGCGGCGAAAGACCTGGACAACCGCACGGAGAGCGAGTTCACACCACCCGGGGATGCACGTTCATACATCGTCATGCATAATCATTCCTATGTCCAAGGTGCTCACTTCCCTTCCCGTCGGCGAGCGGGTCGGCATCGCGTTCTCCGGCGGCCTCGACACGTCCGTGGCGGTGGCGTGGATGCGCGACAAGGGTGCGGTTCCGTGCACCTACACCGCCGACATCGGCCAGTACGACGAACCCGACATCGCGTCCGTCCCCGGCCGTGCGCACGCCTACGGGGCGGAGCTCGCGCGGCTGGTCGACTGCAAGGAAGCCCTCGTCGAGGAAGGGCTCGCCGCGCTGACCTGCGGTGCGTTCCACATCCGCACCGGCGGCCGGGCCTACTTCAACACCACCCCGCTCGGCCGCGCGGTCACCGGCACCCTGCTGGTGCGCGCGATGCTGGAGGACGACGTCCAGATCTGGGGCGACGGCTCCACCTACAAGGGCAACGACATCGAGCGCTTCTACCGCTACGGCCTGCTGGCCAACCCGGGCCTGCGGATCTACAAGCCGTGGCTCGACGCGGCGTTCGTCGGCGAGCTCGGCGGCCGCAAGGAGATGTCGGAGTGGCTGCAGGCGCACAACCTGCCCTACCGCGACAGCACCGAAAAGGCCTACTCCACCGACGCGAACATCTGGGGCGCCACGCACGAGGCGAAGTCGCTCGAGCACCTGGACACCGGCATCGAGATCGTCGAGCCGATCATGGGCGTGCGGTTCTGGGACCCGGAAGTCGAGATCGCGCCCGAGGACGTGACCATCGGCTTCGAACAGGGCCGTCCGGTGACGATCAACGGCAAGGAGTTCGGCACCGCGGTCGAGCTGGTCCTGGAGGCCAACGCGATCGGCGGGCGGCACGGGCTCGGCATGTCCGACCAGATCGAGAACCGGATCATCGAGGCCAAGAGCCGCGGCATCTACGAGGCCCCGGGCATGGCGCTGCTGCACGCGGCGTACGAGCGGCTGGTCAACGCGGTGCACAACGAGGACACCATCGCCAGCTACCACAACGAGGGCCGGCGCCTGGGCAGGCTGATGTACGAGGGCCGCTGGCTGGACCCGCAGGCGATGATGCTGCGCGAATCGCTGCAGCGCTGGGTCGGCACCGCGATCACCGGCGAGGTCACGCTGCGGCTGCGGCGCGGCGAGGACTACTCGATCCTCGACACGTCCGGCCCGGCGTTCAGCTACCACCCGGACAAGCTGTCGATGGAGCGCACCGAGGACTCCGCGTTCGGCCCGGTCGACCGGATCGGCCAGCTGACCATGCGGAACCTCGACATCGCCGACTCGCGCGCCAAGCTGGAGCAGTACGCGAGCCTCGGCATGGTCGGCGGCACCTCGCACCCGAAGCTGATCGGCGCCGCGCAGGCGGCCGCGACCGGCCTGATCGGCGCGATGCCCGAGGGCGGGGCCGAGACGATCGCGTCCCGCGGCCGGACCGACGACGTCGAACTGCTCGACCGCGCCGCGATGGAATCCGGCACGGACTGAGGCTTTTCCCCCGCGGATGCCCGCGTCGGCTCACCGGCGCGGGCATCCCCTCTATACCAGCGACCGGACCCCGCTAACGTCTCTATATTCCGGCGGCGGCTCCCGGCTAACGTGACGGCGTGACCCCGATTTTTCAGCTGTCCGCCGATCACGTCACGGCGGAGGCAGCGCTCGACCCGATCGCCGCGACGCTGGACGGCGTGACCACCGACGCGACCGCGCTGACCGACCTCACCCCGGACGGTTTCGCGGCCCGCGCCGAGCTGTCCCGGCGCACACTCGCCGCTCTCGCGAAGCTGTCCCCCGAGTCCCGCGCGGACCGGATCGCGTCCACGCATCTGCGGAACAGCCTCGAGGCCGAGCTGGCCTGGCACGAGTCGGGCGAGCCGTTCCGCCAGGTACAAGCCCATTTCGGGACGCTGAACAGCATCGCCGATTCGGTCCGGCTGCTGCCGCGTCGCGACGCGGACGACTGGCACGTCCTCGTGGTCCGGATGGCCGGCGTCGAAACGATGCTCGCCGGATGGCAGAAGACGCTGCAGGCCGGTCTCGACCGCGGGCTGCGCGCGGCCCGTCGCCAGGCGCTGGAAACGGCGGCACAGGCCGAGCGGTACGCCGGTGTCCACAATGCACTCGTCGAGGAGTACGGCGACGGGCCGCGGGCGGCCGAACTGCGCGCAGCCGCCGATGCTGCCCACCGCGGTTACGCGGCGCTCGCCCGGTTCCTGCGCGAGGATTACGCCCCGCACGCCACCGAAACCGACGGTGTCGGCGCGGAACGCTATGCGATCGCAGCCCGGCTTTCGCTCGGCGCGGACCTCGATCTCGCCGAGGCGTACGAATGGGGCTGGGCGGAACTTCAGCGCATCGAAACGGAAATCGCCGCCGAGGTCGCGAAAATCCAGCCCGGCGCGAGCGTGGCGGAAGTCCTCGCCCGGCTGGACGACGAATGCTCGGTGGCCGGCGAAGAGTCCTATTTGGACTGGCTGCGCGCGGCGCACGAGCGCGCGATGGAAGCCGCGAGCGAGCACTTTGACATCCCAGAACCGTTGCGTGCCTTGGACGTCGTGCTCGCGTATGGCTCAGCGTCGGGTTCGCCGTACTACACCGGACCCGCGGAAGACGGCACCCGGCCCGGTCGCACGTGGTGGCCGCTGGGCGGACGGGAACGCTTCGCGACCTGGTCCGAGCTGACGACGGTGTTCCACGAAGGGGTCCCCGGACACCATCTGCAGATCGGCGTCGCTGGGCTCGCCGGAGACTCGGTCAGCCGTTACGCCCGCGTCCATTCAGTGAGCGGGCACGCGGAAGGCTGGGCGCTGTACGCCGAACGCCTCGCCGACGAACTGGGCTGGTTCTCCGAGCGCGGCACCCGGCTCGGCATGCTCGCCGGTTCCGCGCTGCGGGCCGCGCGCGTCGTGATTGACCTCGGCTCGCACCTCGACCTGCCGCTGCCGGACGGTTCGCGCTGGGACTTCGCCACCGCGTGCCGGTTCCTGCACGAGCGCGGGCTGGCCGCACAACACCGGGTGCACGCTGAGATCGTGCGCTACCTCGGCTGGCCAGGCCAGGCCATCTCGTACAAGATCGGCGAACGCGCGTGGTTGCAGGCGCGCGCCGAAGCAGCCGCCAAACCCGGATTCACCTTGCGCCAGTGGCACCGCGACGTGCTGGCCGTCGGCCCGGTCGGGCTCGCCGCACTTCAGGACGCGCTGCGTTAGGCCTTGGCCTCGCACTCCGCGCACATCCCCCACCACGTGACCTCGGCCTGGTCCACCCGGAAACCGGGCACCGGACCGGGTTCGAGGCATGGCGCGGCTCCGATCGCGCACGGCACGTCCTGGATCCGGCCGCAGCCGCGGCAGACCAGGTGGTGGTGGTTGTCGTGGGTTTCGAGTTCGAACCGCGCGGGCGAGCCGGCCGGTTCGAGCGGGCGCAGCAGCCGGGCGCCGACGAGGTCGTCGAGCACGTTGTAAAGGCCCTGCCGGGACAGCGCGCCGACAGCCCCGTCGGCGTCGAGCACCGTCGCGATCTCCGCCGCCGTGACGTGCGGGGTCCGCGCGACCGCGGCCAGCACCGCACGCCGCTGCGGCGTGTTGCGCAGACCTTTGTCGCGCAGGCGCGCCCCGAACTCGTCCATGGCCCGGATGGTACCCGCAGAGTTGACCGAATCAATTCTGGCGTGCAGTGGCTCACAGTTCCAGAGTTGACCCGTTCTTACATTTGACTGGATCAACTGTGCGGACTACAAAGGATACGTGCTCACGACCTCCGCACCCCTCCCGTCCAGCGCCGACGCCGGAACCCGGCTCCGGCGCGCCGGCCTGCGCGTGACGACCGCCCGGCAGGTCGTGCTGGAAGTGCTGGCCGAAAACCCGCACGTGACCGTCGCGGAACTGCTGCCGCTGGTCCGCGCACGGCTGTCGATGGCGTCCACGAGGGGCGTCCACGACGTGCTGACCACCGGCGTCACCGCCGGTCTCGTCCACCGCTTCGACCAGGTCGGCGTCGCGCAACGCTACGAGCTGGCCGGTTTCGACCACGCCCACCTGCTGTGCCGCCAATGCGGCCGGCTGGAAGCGACCCCCGGCACTCCCTCGGTTTCGGCCGAGGAAGTGGTGTCCGGTCTGTGCTCGCGCTGCGAACCGGCGGGGTAAACCTCAGCGGAACGCGGCGATCTTACGGGCCAGTCGGCGAAGACTCCGTTCGCCGGACGCGCTGACGCGCAGTTCGGCCAGGATCCCGGCGGGCCGCTGGACGATGCGCTCGACCGGACCACCCGGCACCCCCTGGTTCATTTCCCCTGGTCAGCCGGGGCATTACCGCAGAGGTAATTTACATACAGACTGCATGTATGTATCTTCGTCGACATGACCGCACACGAGAGCCTCGGCACCGCCCGGCACGTCAACCTCCCCCAAGGCGAACTCCGGTACTTCGAGCGCGGACGCGGCCGCCCGGTCGTTTTCGTGCACGGCGTGCTCACCAACGCCCTGCTCTGGCGCAAAGTCGTCCCCACTGTCGCGGACGCCGGATTCCGTTGCCTGGCACCGGATCTCCCGCTGGGCGCGCACCCGGTGCCGATGCGCTCGGACGCCGACCTCAGCGCCCCCGGCCTCGCCACCCTCCTCGGCGATTTCCTCAGCGCGCTGGATCTGGAAGACGTCATCCTGGTCGCCAACGACACCGGCGGCGCCATCACGCAACTGCTGCTCGCGCGGTACCCGGAGCGGGTCGGGCGGGTGGTGCTGACGCCGTCGGACAGTTTCGAGTACTTCTTCCCGCCGATCTTCCAGCCGCTGCCGACGATCGCGCGGGTCCCGGGTTCGATGGCGGTGCTCGGCCAGCTGCTGCGGATCAAGGCGTTGTACCGGCTGCCGCTGCTGTTCGGCTGGGTCACGAAGCGTCCCCTTCCGCCGGACATCGCCGAGGAATACCTGGGCAAGCTGCGCACATCCCCTGGCCTGCGAAGGGATTTGCGCAAGTTCCTGCGCACCGTCGACTCGAACCTCACCCTGGCCGCGGCGGAGAAACTGCGCCAGTTCAAGCGTCCGGTGCTGCTGGCGTGGCCGCCGGAGGACAAGCTGTTCCCGATCAGCCTCGCGCACCGCTTGGCGGAGGTTTTGCCGGACGCGGAACTCGTCGAGATCCCGGACTCCTACACCTTCGTCTCGGAGGATCAGCCGGACGCTCTGGCTGGGCACATCACGCGCTTCGCCGCCGCCATGGCAGATTAGGTGCGTGCGACGTACCCAGCAAGAACGCTCCGACGCGACGCGAGCCGCACTGATCAAGGCCGCCCGCGACCTCTTCGGCGCCCGCGGCTACCACGAGGTGCCGGCCGAAGAAATCACTCGCACGGCAGGCGTCACGCGGGGCGCGCTGTATCACCACTTCGGCGATAAACAGGGCCTCTTCCGGGCCGTCGTCGAAGTGCTGGAACGGGAATTGACCGCGGAGGTCTCGGAAGTTCTTGACGGCGCACCGGATCCGCTTTCCGGGCTTTCCTCCGCACTGCGGGTTTTCCTGGACGCTTGCCTGCGCCCGGACGTCCGGCGCATCTCGCTGACCGACGCGCCCGCCGTGCTGGGCTGGGACGCCTGGCGGGACTTGGAGGCCGAGTACGGGCTGGGGCTGGTCGCGGAAAACCTGGCGGCCGCGCGGGAAGCCGGGTTGATCGTGGATACGCCGGTGGATGCCTTGGCGCAACTGGTGCTGGCCGCGGTGATGGAGGCAGCACGGATGATCGCCAACGCGGACGATCCGGACCGGGTGCGGGAGGATGTGCAGCAGGTGTTTTCCGGGTGGTTGAGCGGGTTGCTGCGGACCTCTTAAGGCAGAGTCCGCTGCGACTCGCCGCGCTTGGTGAAGCACCTCGGAAGGTCCGCGGCTCGGCGACGTCCGCCGCCCGTTCCTCCACCGGACAGGCTCGCCAGCTGCGATATCCGTGGCCGACGCACCCGATCGCCGCGCAAACCTCCGAGCCCGTGCCGTGGCCCCGTATCAAATAACACAGCGTAGCCAATTCTTGACCGAGCGCGGGCACCCGAGTATGGTCTAGACCACAATTCTCCCCACCCCTCCGCCCGCGCAGCACCCCACCGCGGGCTCGCCGGTCGTGCCGAGGCTCGCCCGGCCGCCCTCCGGCGCGGGAGCGGGCCCGGCTTCGAAGGAGCCATCATGTCCCGCAAACGCACGATGCTCGCCGCGCTCGGCGGCGCGGTCCTCGCTCCGGTGCTGATGCTGATCGGCCCCGGCATCGCCAGCGCGCACGGCTACGTCAACTCCCCGCCGAGCAGGCAGGCCCAATGCGCGGACGGAACGGTGTCCTGCGGCGACATCAAATGGGAACCGCAGAGCGTCGAAGGCCCCAAGGGCCTGCAGAGCTGCAGCGGCGGCAACGACCGGTTCGCCGACCTCGACGACGACAGCAAGGGCTGGAAGGTCACCCAAGTGGGCAGCCAGGTCACTTTCACCTGGGTGTTCACCGCGCGCCACCGCACCAGCGACTACCAGTACTTCATCGGCGGCACCGAGGTCGCGAGCTTCAGCGGCAACGACCAGGCCCCGCCGGAAACTGTGTCGCATCAGGTCGACCTGAGCGGCTACCCGGGACAGCAGAAGGTGCTCGCGGTGTGGAACATCGCGGATACCGGCAACGCGTTCTACGCCTGCATCGACCTGAACGTTTCCTGACCGCGCGAAATGCCGGGCAGCCACGCGGAAACACCGCTCCGGCTGCCCGGCGTTTCATTCGGCGAACGCCTCGGCGACGGCGAGGCTGTCTTCGTATACGTGGTACCGCCTGATCAGTCCACCGCCCACGGTCAGAGATACCGCAAAGCTGGTCGTGAAATGTTTGCCGGTCGATTTGACCGTCTGGGCACTGGTCCCGGCGAGCACCGCATCCGCGCCATCGACCAGGATCCGGTCGACCCGGACCTCGCTTTCCTCTGGTACACAAGCACTTCCGAGCGTCCGGAAGTGTTCCGCGACGTCCGCCCGGGTGGAGCGAGGGCGGATCCACGGCACGACCGGATGGCCCGGTTCCGGCCAGCTCACCCACCAGTCGACCGGTTCCGCGAAAAGCTCCGCGATCCGATCCGGGTCCCCCTGTTCGAGCCGGCGCAGGAATTCGTCTACCACCGCCCGGACGTCCGGGGACGCGGGGCGCGGCGGCTCGGCGAACTGGCAGTCGCGCCGGATGCGGCCGTCCTCGCCGAGTTCCGCCACGACAAAGCCGGTCCAGGCGATCTCGCCGCCCGCCGCGGGGACCATCTGGGTAGTGAACCGGACCATGCCGTGATGGCCCACCGCGTCTCCGGCGTACCGGAAGACGAATCCCCCGCCAGCGACGAATTCCTCGAAAGCCTCGCCGACCCGGCGCTCCAGCTCCTGCTGGCCCCGGTACTCCGCGGACTCGGTGCACTGCACGCCGTCCTCGGCCCACAACGAGGCGATCATGGTGCGCCGGGCGGCCGGGTCGGATTCGTTCCATACTGCGACATACCGGTCGGCGAACTCGCCGGCGTCGATTACGTGATCCATGCTGGGACGCTAACCGCGCTCCCCTGACATCTTATGTCAGCGAAGCTTCCGCGCTCCGCTTTCCGACCAGGAACCACAGCATCGGTCCGAGGAACGGCGCGCAGAACGCGAAGACCACCCACACGAACTTCATCCCGAAGCCGAGCGGGCTGCCGAGCACGCTCACCAGCGCGCCGATGAACAGCAATACCGGAAACGCCACCAGCAGCGCGATTCCGGCGATGGCGGCGAACTGCAGGCCTTCGTGGACGGTGTCGGCCAGGACGGCGGTCATCGAAAAATTCCTCTCTCACAGCGGGTCGAGGCCCAGTGTGCGAGAGGAACCGCCCGGCCCGGATCGGCTTGACGGCTCGATCCGGGTACCGCTTAAGTCGTACTCAGGTCCACTATGGACGTCAGGCTCCGAACAGCTCGAGCAACGCCGCCGGCGCGTCCGCGTTGAAGCAGCTCTCAAGACTTTGCGCCGACTCCGCAGCTGATTTCGCGCTGCGCGGGAACAACGCGGCCTCGTACTCGGCGAGCGCGCGTTCGACGTCGCCCGGGTGCCGAGCAAGCGCGAGTCCCAGCTCGGCACCGTCGAGCATGGCGAGGTTCGCGCCCTCTCCGGCGAACGGCGACATCAGGTGCGCGGCATCGCCGAGCAGCGTGACGCCGGGCACCCGCGGCCACGAATGCTCGACGGGGAGCGCGTGGATCAGCCGGGGGGTCAGGTCGCCGTCCGCGTCCGCGACCAGGGCGCGGAGCCGGTCGGACCAGCCGTCGAAGTGACTCAGCACGGCGGCCTTGGCGGCGGCCCGATCGGTGAAGTCGACGGACGCGGTCCAGCTTTCCGGGACGCGCACGGCGGCGTAGACGTGCAGGCTGCCGTCCGGTTCACGATGCGCGAGGAATCCCTTGTCCTCGCCGAGCGCGAAACTCATGCCGCCGCCGAGGAGAGCTGCCGCGTCCGGGTGCCGGGTGTCGGCGTCGAGGAGGTCGACCTCGACGAACGAGATCCCGGTGTACGCCGGTTTTTCCGGCGAGACCAGCGGCCGGATTCTCGACCAGGCGCCGTCGGCTCCGATGAGCACGTCCGTGGTGAGGGACGTGCCGTCGGCGAGCGTGAGCTGATGCCGCCCGCCGGGGAGGGGCTCCGCGGCAATGACCTTCGCGCTCCAGCGGACGGTTCCCTCTGGCAGCGAGCCAAGGAGGAGGTCGCGCAGGACCCCTCGGTCGATCTCTGGCCGCTCGCCGCCGCCGTCGTCCGCTTCGGAGAACAGGAGGGCCGCGGTGCGGTCGTAGACGCGAGCTTCCTGGCCGCCGGGGTGGATCAGGGCCCGGAACTCGTCGTGCAGGCCAGCGGCGCGGAGGGCGACCTGGCCGGAATCCTCGTGGATGTCGAGCATGCCGCCCTGCGCGCGGGCGGACGGGGAGGCGTCGAGGTCCAAGACGGTGGCTTCGAGGCCGTGCACGTGCAGGACGCGGGCGAGGCTGAGACCGCCGAGGCCGGCGCCGACGATGGTGATGGTCATGGGTTTGCTCCGTTTCTTCCGTGGGTGACTTGACCTAGGGTAACGAACATGTTCGTTACGAACAAGTTCGTTGTTGAGTGATGTCGCTCGGCACCGTGCTCCTGAGTGGGGCTTTGGCAGATTGGCGGTCCCGCTCCGAACGCCCAACGGCACAACCTGACCTGGTTGATTCCTGCGATCACTCGATTGGTGGCGATCCAGATCACCTGATGGGGCCGGAACATTCGAGCGGTCCACGCGTTGTACAGGGTGTCGGTACGGAGGTGCCCCCGGGCCTCACCTTCTGCCTTCCAGGAATACCGGTTCGGCCGGAGCCTGGTCGTGCCACTCGCCGCGAGGCGGCCCCCGTACCGGCGCATAACTACCCGCTCCGCGCGACTGCTCCCCCCCAGACGCGGAACGGGATCCGGTGCTCCTGCTCCCGCCGGCCGGTAACCCCCAGCCGGTCCGGACGGAGCGGGAGCACACCCCCAGCCGCGGGAATGTTCTTGGCCCGCAACGAGTTGTACTGGATAGAGTGGTCCCGGACAGCGGCAACTTTCACCGCCGCAGGAACCGTCCTTTTCGATCTGCCGGACAGTCCCGGTGAGACTGTCCGCACCCAACCCACCGGTTTTTTTCCCAGCCACCCCGTCCGCTGCGGCATCTCCCCCCAGTGCCCCGCGCGGACGGGGACCCCGCGCCCCCGCTCCGGTTCCCGCAAGCCGGACGCGCGGGGCGCTCAAACCGCCTCGCTCGCCGCGCCACCCCTCCCCCACGGTCGCGCGAGCGAGGACATATACCCGCCCGGCCGCCGGCTCCCGACCAGAGCGGCCGGGCGGGTATCCCGCACAGTGATCGCTTTGCTGTGCGGGATTGCTCGCTCTTGCCGAGCTTCCGGCTCAGCCAGCGCAGGTGACCGCGGACTGAACCGATTGCAGCGCAGGCGTACGCGCCCGTCACCGAATGCCGCACCACGACGCAGGCGAGCGCGACGCTCGGCAGCGCTGATCACCAGCCCGCGGCTCCCGCTGAGTGCCGCCATCACGCCGCAGAGCTACGCGCCCTTCGCCAGCGTCCGATGCAACCGATCGCAGCAGGCATACCCGTGCTTCGCCAAACGTCCGGTCCATCCGACCGCCGCACAGGCGTACGCGTCCTTCTCCCGCCACTCGACCGCGGCGCAGGCATAAGCACCCGTCACCGAATGACACATCGCGGCACGGGTTTACCCGTCCTTCGCCAGCGACCGACCCAGCCGACCGCAGCACAAGCGCGCACGCCCGTTACCCGGCCGACCACGGCGCACGTATGCGCGCCCGCCACCACAGGCCCCGACGCAGCCGACCACAACGCAGGCACGCACGCCCGTCACCGACGCCCGACCACAGCGCAGGCATGCGTTGCCCGCCGTCAAACGCGGGCCCAGCCGAGCATCGCGCACGCGTGCATGCCATCGCCCACCGTCCGACCCAGGCGATCACAGCGCAGGCATCCGCGCCCCCGTCGCGGGATCGCACGCGACGCAGGCCCACCCACCTTCGCCAGCATCCGACCCAGCCGACCACAGGCACCCGCGCCTGTCGCCACACGACGCATCGCGACGCGGACCACCCGCCCCTCGCCAGCATCCAACCCAGCCGACCACAACGCAGACACCCACGCCCGTCACCGAATGGCGCATCGCGAGGCAGGCCTACTCGCCCCTCGCCAGCATCCGACCCAGGCGATCACAACGCAGGCGTCCACGCCCGTCACCACACGACGCATCGCGACCCGGACTACCCGTCCTTCACCAGCGTCTGACCTAGCCGACCACAGCGCAGGCACCCACACCCGTCGCCACACGACGCATCGCGAGGCAGGCCCACTCGTCCTTCACCAGCGACCGACCCAGGCGACCACAGCGCAGGCACCCACACCCGTCACCACACGACGCATCGCGAAGCAGGCCCACTCGCCCTTCACCAGCGACCGACCCAGCCGACCACAGCCCAGGCGTGCACACCCGCCACCGAACGCCCGGCTCAGCCGATCCACTCGCGAGCGTCACGCAGCAACCCCAGCATCCCGGAGACCAGCCGCATCTGGTCCACCGTTCTGATGTCGGCTTCGAGCAGCCTCGGGGAGCACACCAGGACCGCGACGGACTGTGCGCGTGACAGAGCAACATTCAAGCGGTTGCGCGACAACAAAAAATCAAGGCCTCTCGGCAAGTCTACCGCCGACGAGGACGTCATTGTCGTCACCACAACGGGTGCTTCTTGGCCCTGGAACCGATCGACGGTGCCGACTCGGACGTCGCCGAAACCGGCGTCGGACAGGGCGCGCGTCACCACACGTGCCTGCAGGTTATACGGGGCCACGACAAGGAAATCGGCGTCCGTGAGCGGTCGGCCTTCCCACAAACGGCCGTGCAGCGACTTGATCACCGAGACCACCTGCTCGGCTTCTTCCACCGAACGCGTCGTGTTCCCGCGATGCTCGACCGACGCCAGATAGAGACCTGACGGGAAGCCGTCGATCGAACGGTTCGCGGTGGGATGCGAGTGCAGCAAGCCCGCGTACGACAGGTTCGAGACCGGCGCGCACACTTCGGGGTGCATGCGGCGCGTCAGGTCGAGGAAATAGCCCAGTTCCGGCGGGATGATGTCTGCTTCGCCAATCAGGTGGCCCAGCGCCGACGCCTCCGCTCCGGCCGGGTGCGTGCCCTGCACCACCTGGGGCAGTTGCTGCGGATCTCCCAGCAGCACTAGGTTTTTCGCGCACATCGACACCGCCAGCGCGTCCGCGAGGGCGAACTGGCCGGCTTCGTCGATCACGAGAACGTCGAAGGGTTCCTCGCGCACGGCGGCGTTGGCGAACGTCCAGGCCGTGCCGCCGACGAGGTGACCGGTGTTGTTTTCTTCACGCCAGCGTACCAGCGCCGTGTTGCTTTTCGGCTGTTCCCAAGGCAACGACGGGTCCGGCGTCCGCTTCGCGCGCTTGGCGCAGGCCATCTCCGGCGCGTTCTCCATGGCCGCCGAAAGCACGTTCTCGACCGCTTTGTGGCTGTTCGACGTGACGCCGACGGTCCGGCCCGAACGCACCAGGTGCGCGATGAGTTTCCCTGCCAGGTAAGTCTTTCCGGCTCCCGGCGGGCCTTGGACGGCGAGCACGGAACCGTCCAGCCGGTCGACCGCGGTGATCACGGTCGCGACCAAATCTTCCCCCGGTTCGGGCAAACCACCGCGCAACCGGGGGATGCGGCGCAGCAGGTCGACGCCGGGGTGTGACGGCAGCGCGGGCAGATTTTCCCCGACCAGCCGGGCGAGATCGGCCACCGCCTCGTCCTTCGGCGACGGGCGGACCGGGCTGCCGGGCAGGACCGCCGCGGGGAGGTCGTTGGACGTCCGGTCCGGCGCGCTGCTCTCCTCCAGGGTCACTTCGACCGCCGTCGTGGACACGACTTTCGCGTCGCGAGCCTCGGCACCGTAACGCAATCGCACGTCGTCACCAGGCGCGAACGGGTGCGGACGGTCTGGATCGCACCTCACGGTGAGCGAGCGTTTCGCGGTGCGCAACCGGCCGGACGGCGGGACCCATTCGCCCGCGGTCACAGATACCGGGACCGCGCAGGTCGTGTCGACTTCGAGGTCGCTGAGCGGCGCGGCCAGCTGGCGGAAGAACTCCCACCACGCCGGGTTCGTCTCGCGGCGGTGGTAGCCGACCGACGCGGCGAGCAGCGCGCGGGCGTGGTCGTCGGGGGTGAAATCCGCGGGATCCTCGGGGAGGCCGTCCAGGAGAGGGTCGACCAGCGCTGCCATCGCGGCGGCGCGCTCGGCTCGGCGCTGGGCGGCTTCCTCTTCTTCGGTGCGGCGGAGCAGAGCGTCCACTTCGGACTCTTGCTCCGGCTCAGCCAGTTCGATTCCGGCTTCGGCGCGCACGCGGTGCAGGAATTCGTGCAGGCGCATGGTGGAAACGCAGTCGTACTCATTGTAGTCCGCGATGCCACGCAGCACTTCGTCGGCCTGCTCGGTGTCTCCCGCGGCGGAGAGCGTCAGGTAATCCTCGTACGCCTCGATGCTCGACGCCGCCGTTTTTACCTCGCCAGCGCGGGCTTCCGGCATGTACAGTGGTTCTAAATACTTGATCGAATACGACCGCTGTCCTACCCGCAAAGCCTTGCGTACCACGGCATACAGGTCGATCATCGCGCCGCTGCGCAGCAACTCGTCCACGGCTTCCTCCCGCGTGCCGTGGATCGCGGCGAGCCGCTTGATCGCCGTGACCTCGTACGGCGCGTAGTGGTAGACGTGCGCGTCGGGGTGTTCCGTGAGTCGTGCGGTGGCGAAGTCGATGAACTCCTCGAACGCTCGTTTCTCCTGCGCGCGCGAGTGCGCCCAGAACGGGGTGAAGCGCTCGTCCGGAGTGACCGCGCCGAAGAGGTACTCCAGGCCGGTGCCGGCCAGGGCGTACGGGTCGCCTTCCATGTCGAAGAAGACGTCGCCGGGGCTGGCCTCGGGCAGTTCGGCGAGCGCGTCCGGGGCGATGATTTCGTAGGCCAGCTCACCGGTTTCGTCCTGCCGAACCTGGATCGCGGCCTGCGCGCGCAACGAGGCGAACGTGCCCTCGGACATGTCGCGCGGACGGTCGGCGGGCTCGGCGGCGGCGAGCGCGTCGATGGTGCCGAGCCCGGCGGTGACCAGCTTGCGCCGCTGCTCGCTGCGCATCCCGGCGACCAGCGACAGGTCGCGGTCAGCCTCGCGCGCGGACGAACAGTGGTCGGCGAACGCGCATCCGGTGCACGCCGGACGTTCGTCGGCCCAGATGCGGTCGGGCAGCTGCGGAGGACGGTCCTGCAGCCGGTCGCGGAGCCGGTCCACGAGCGGGAGGAAGTCGTCGACACGGAGGCTGCGCGTGCTGCCGTCGCCCAGAAGCAGGTGCATCTCCGGCCCGGCGGGCCAGCCGGCGCGGCGCAGAGCGTCGGCGTACGCGGTGAGCTGCACGACCGCGGACGGCTTCGCGTGCCGGGCGAGTTTCGTGTCGTAGACCTCGTAGCGGCCTTGGTCGTCGCGCAGGAGGAAATCGGCGCGCCCGGAGAACTCGCCGTCGTGGAACACCGCCTGGTAGATCACCGGCGCGCCCGCACGCAACGCTTCCTCGGTCGCCTTCGCCGCGACGACCGGATCGTGCTCCTCGATCTCTACGACCTGCGTCCGCTCGTTGCGCAACCGCCCGAGCGTGGCCACCTCGTGCGCCCGGCCGTGCTTCACCGCCAGCCGATCGGGTGCGGAAGTGGGCCGCGGCGCGCCGGGTATCCCCGCCGCCAGCGCCTGCTTGAGGATGCTCCGGTGCTCGCATTCGAGCAGGTCAGCGAGATCAGACGGCGTGTACATCGCCCGGCAGTCTGTCACGCCTCCGGGCGGGCTCCGGCGAGGCGGGCGCCGACACGCCGCCCGGAATTGTCGGTGGTGGGTGGGATGATCTTGGGGTGGCTAGGAGCGGGTGTGATGGGGAGGTGAGTGCTGGGGTTTTGGGATGACGGTGAGCTGGTCGTGCTGGTGGTTGGAGGTTGTGTTGGGGTGAGGAGGTTCTGGTTTGGAGGCTGTGCTGAGTAGTGCTCGGTGACCTGTGGGCTGGCGGGGTTGGCGGGAAGGTCGTTCATGCACGCACCTCGACGGGAGGTCGTCGGACACACCGGCCCATAGCGGCTGCCGAGCACGTTTCGCGAGGAACGCGCCACCCCGACGAGCTGGCCAGGGCGGCGCGCCGGTCCGATACGGGCGTGCTCGGGCGAGCAGCCGCTCAAGCCACGACTCACAAGAAACGCACCGCCCCAGCGAACAGGCCAGGGCGGCGCGCCGTCCCGCTACCGCTGTGCTCGAGCAAGCAGCCGCTCAAGCCACGACTCAAGAAAACGCGCCACCCCAGCGAACAGGCCAGGGCGGCGGGCCGGTCCGCTACCGCCGTGCCCGAACGAGCAGCCGCTCAAGCCACGACTCGCAAGAAACGCACCGCCCCAGCAAACAAGCCAGGACGGCACACCGTCCCGCTACCGCCGTGCCCGAACGAGCAGCCGCTCAAGCCACGACTCGCGAGCCGCGACGCACGCCGCACCCGCTGAGGATTCTGGGGCGAGGTCGTAGAAGCCGTGGAAGGCGCCGCTCCAGACGTGGAGTTCTGCGTTTCCTCCGGCGGCCCAGATGGCGCTCGCGAAGGCTACGTCCTCATCTCGGAAGACCTCTGCCTCGCCGACGTCGATGAAAGTCGGCGGTAGGCCGCTCAGGTCGGTTGCGCGTGCGGCTGCTGCGTAGGGCGAGACGGCGGCCGTTCCCCGGCGGGTGCCGAGGACTGCTGTCCATGCGGTCAGGTTGCTGGTCCGGTCCCAGACGCCGGTGCCGTCGTACTGGCGCGACGACACCGTTTCGTTGCGGTCGTCGATCATCGGGCATTGGAGCAGCAGGCCGAGCAGTGCCGGGCCGCCGCGGTCGCGGGTCAGCAGGGCCGTTCCGGCGGCTAGGCCTCCTCCGCCGCTGCCGCCGAACATCAGCAGGCGGGTGGGGTCGAAGCGCAGCGCGTCCGCGTTGGCGGCCGTCCAGCGCAGGCCTGCGTAGCAGTCCTCTACCGGCACTGGGTCGGGATGCTCCGGTGCCAACCGGTATTCCACGGTGACGGCTACCGCGTCGTATTTGAGCACCCATTCGATCAGCGGGGCTGCCGCGGCGAACCGGTCTCCCATGACCATTCCGCCGCCGTGGAGGTGGTAGATGCCGGGGCCGGGCGTCTCGTGGTCCACGCGCGACAGAACGGTGACCTCGATCCGCGCGTCGTCGTAACCGGGGATCGTGTGGTGGGCGCAGCGGACCGGGCGGTCGCCGATTTGTTCTTCGATACTCGGGAAAGGGAGGCTTCGGTAGTACGGCAGCTGGTCCGCTGTCATGCCGACCGGGGCGCGGCCGTCGAGTGTCGGCAGCACTGCGGCGAGTTCTGGATCGTAGGGGGGACGTGGCAGTTCCATGAGTGCTCCTGAGCATCATCGGTCCCTTCGCTGCCAGCGCACAGTGGAGCGCACGCCAAAAGCGCGAAAAAGGGAATTCGGTGGGAGAGAGTCGTGGCCGAGGGCACGCGTCGGCGGTGGCCGCCGAGAACCCGGCGGCTAGTCTCTGTCCACCTCGATGAGCATGTCTCGAGAGTACCCCACAGCTCAGGCTTCGGCGACCGAAAACCCGGTATGGCAAGGACTTCGCCGTCCGCTCGCGGGTACGACCACCTACCGCAGTTCGTCGCGTCGGCGAGACAGCGCGGCGGTCTCCGCGGTGTTGCCCGCCAGCTCGATCGCCCGGTCGTAAGCCGCGCGTGCCTCCGAACCTCGGTCCAGTCGGCGCAGCAGGTCGGCGCGAGTGGCGTGGTATGGGTGATATCCGGCCAACCGGTCCGCAAGCTGGTCGACCACGGCCAGCGCTGCCTCGGGGCCATCGAGTTCGGCGAGCGCGATGGCGCGGTTCAGCACGACGATCGGCGACGGGTCGACGCGGACGAGCTGGTCGTACAGGGCGAGGATCTGCGACCAGTCGGTCTCGCGCATGTCCCGCGCGGACGTGTGCACGGCGTTGATCGCGGCCAGAATCTGGTACCGGCCCGGAGCCACCCCGGCGGCGAGGCGTTCGCGGACCAGGCGGTGGCCTTCGGCGATCAGCGCCGGGGTCCACAAAGCACGGTCCTGTTCGTCCAGAGCGACTAGTTCACCGGCAGCGGATACGCGGGCGGGGCGGCGGGCTTCGGTGAGGAGCATCAGGGCCAGCAGGCCGGTCACCTCGCCATTGCCGGGCAGCAGGGCGCGGATCAGGCGCGTCAGCCGGATGGCTTCGGCGGTCAGATCCTGGCGCACCGGATCGGTGTCCGGGCCAGTGGCGAGGTAGCCCTCGTTGAAGGCCAGAAAAAGGACGGTGAGGACGCCGGACACGCGGGTCGGCAGGTCTTCGGCGTCAGGCACGCGGTACGGGATGCGGGCGGCCTTGATTTTGGCTTTCGCGCGCGTGATCCGTTGTCCCATCGTGCTTTCCGAGACCAAGAAGGCCCGCGCGATCTCCGGCACGGTCAGGCCGCCGACCATGCGCAGCGTCAACGCGATCCGGGCTTCCTCCGCGAGCGCCGGGTGGCAGCAGGTGAAGATCAGCCGGAGGCGGTCGTCGTCGATGTGGTGGGGAGGGTCGGCGTCGTACACCGGCTGGGCCTCCCGTTGTTTGTCGTCGCGCTTGTTTTCGCGGCGGATCCGGTCGATCGCTTTGCGGGTGGCGGTGGTGGTCAGCCAGGCGCCGGGGTTGGGCGGCACGCCGCCGGAGGGCCAGCGTTCGACGGCCGTCGCGAACGATTCGGCTGCGGCTTCTTCGGCGATGTCCAGGTCGCCGAAGCGTTTGGCCAAGCTGGCGACCACCCGGGCCCATTCTTCGCGGTGGACCCGGGTGATCGCCTCGCGGACGTCGCTCACTGGAACGGCCGGACCTCGACCTTGCGGTTGCACGCCTTCGACCCTTCGGCGGCGAGTTTGAGCGCCACGTCGAGGTCCGGCGCCTCGATGACCCAGAATCCGGCCAGGTATTCCTTGGACTCCAGGAACGGGCCGTCGGTGACCATCGCCGCCCCGCCCCGGTTGTCGATGACGGTCGCGGTTTCCGGCGCGGCCAGGCCTCCGGCGAAGACCCAGTGGTTTTCGGTCTGGAGACGCTCGTTGAAGACGTCGATCGCGGCGTCCTCCTCCGGCGTGGAGAGCGTGGGCTGGTCGTGGACCACGGAAATCAGGTACTGCATCCGAGTCTCCCGTCGTTGTCGAGGTCAGCGGCCCGCGTACTGCGGACGTCCGGCCGGGTGCCAGACCTGGGTGGTCACGCCGTTGGCGTCCACTCGAGACTCAACCAGATCCAGCGCCAGATCCAGGCCGTTCTCCGGAAAAAGCCGCTTGCCCTGTCCGACGATCACCGGGATCACGAGGAAAATCATCTCGTCTACCAGGCCCTGTTCCAGCAGCCACTGGACCAGGGTGCCGCTGCCGTGCACCTGCAGTTCGCCGCCCGGTTCGGCTTTGAGATCCGAGACGGCGGCCGCCAAGTCGCCGGACAGGACGCTGGTGCCGGACCACTTCGGCTCGGTGAGCGACGCCGAGGCCACGTACTTCGGCCGGTCGTTCAGCGCCCGCAGGATGCGCTCCCGGCCGGGGGCGTCCTCGGCGCGCATCGTTCCCCACGAGGCCGCGAACAGGTCGTATGTGCGACGGCCGAACAGGAAAGCGTCGGCGCGCTGGTAGGTCTCGTTGATGAACTCCAGCGTCTCGTGGTCGCCCTTGCCCAGCGCCCAGCCGCCGCGTTCGAATCCGTTCCGGCGGTCCTCTTCCGACGCGCCGCCGTTGCCCTGGACGACTCCGTCAATGGTCAACTGGGTCACGGTGGCAAGCTTCATGGTCGCGGTTCCTTCGCTTCGGTGTCGCCCCTTTCGGGCGGCTTCACCACTGCTACGAACGTCGGTGACCCGATCCGACAGCGCGGCCGAAAAATTTCTGGGGAGTCGTCATCCTCGTGCATTCAGCCAGGTCACGACGGCGCGGCCGGTGAAGAACGGCTTCGAGGTCCGGTGAGATCTCAACCTCGTGCAGCCCGGACAGCAGCGGACCGAACGCGACTGGATCGCCGACGCCTTCCGGCAGCCCCTCGCTGTCGATCCCCGAAACCGCAACATCCCGGGCGCCGCTCCTCACCGGCGCGGAGGCAGCGGCACCACGTCCAGGTCGCGGGCCACGTGGATCTCCCCGTCGAACACCTTCGCCGCCTCGTCGCGGAACCTGTCCGCCTCCTCGTACGGATAACGCTGCGAGAAGTGCGTCAGCAGCAGTTCCCGGGCACCCGACTCGGCGGCTAGCCGACCGGCGTCGGTGCTGGTCAGGTGGCCGTAGCGGTAGGCCAGGTCGGCGTCGTCGGCGCGGAAGGTCGATTCGGCGATCAGCAGGTCCGCCTCGCGCGCGCAGGCGAACGCGCCCGCGCACAGGCGGGTGTCCATTACGAACGCGACCACCTGGCCCCGGCGCGGAACGCTCACTTCCTCCAGCCGGACCACCCCGTGCGGGGTCTCCAATACGCCCTCGGCCTGGAGTTTTCGGATAGCGGGGCCTTGGACGCCCGCGGCGGCGAGTGCGTCCGGCAGCATTCGGATTCCGTCCGGTTCGGCGTAGCGGTAGCCGTAGCAGTCGATGCGGTGTTCCAGCGGGTATGCCGACAGCGCGCCGCCCAGCGGGCCCGGTGCGGAGATCGGCAGCGGGACCAGCTCGGCGCGTTCGTGGAACGACGTCGAGTGCCGCAGCCGGTCGAAGTACTCCTGACCGGACGCCGGGTAGTGGCAGCGCACCGGATGCGCGACGGCGTCCAGGGAAAGCCGCTGGATGATGCCGGCGAGGCCGAGGCTGTGGTCGCCGTGGAAATGGGTCACGCACAGGTGCGTGAGTTCGCTCGCCGTCGCGCCGGCGTACATCATCTGCCGCTGAGTGCCCTCGCCCGGATCGAAGAGGACGCCGTCGGTGTCGAAGCGCAGCAGGTAGCCGTTGTGGTTGCGGTGCCGGGTCGGCGTCTGGCTCGCCGAACCCAGCACGACCAGCTCGCGTCGGGACATGACGATCATCTTCGCGCCGCGCCCGCCGCTCTCGCCACCGAAATGAACTCCGCGGAGAGAGCGGCGATCGCCGGATGAATTCGTGCGGTCACTTTACGTGAATTCGATCTTCAGTCCATATCGGAAATCGCCAGCGTTTCCCGATACCAGTTCCGGGATTGGGCCAACCGGACGCGCAGGCCCGGTCCCGGGGACACTCCGGTGACCTTCCAGACCTTGTCGCTGGCATACCAGTGGTCCCGGGTGAGCAGCGACCATTGGTGCTCGCTGAGCCACGGCGTGCGCGCCCGGTGTTCGTCCAGTGGCAGGTCCGCACAAGGAACCGGCAGGTCGAGCAGGCCGCAGACGGCTTCGAGCAGCTCGCGCATCCGCACCGGTTCCGGATCGGCCACGTGGAACACCTCGCCGGGTTCGCCCAGCGCCGGGTCCAGCGCGAAAGCACTGAGCACGGCGGCGAGATCCCACGAGGACACCACTGATGTCCGCGCCGTGCCGCCGTCGGCCCACGCCGGCACCGCCCGCAACCATTTCGCCAGCGCCGGGACCACGTGCCGGTCGCCGTCGCCGTACACCAGATGCGGCCGCAGGACGATCCCGCCCGCGGCGCGGACCTGCTGCTCCCCGGCCAGCCTGGTGCGGCTGGTGGCCGAAGCGGGCCCGAGGTCGAGCGTGTCCTCGGGCGCGCCTCGGTGCTCGCCGTCGCGGTAGACCGCGCAGGTGCTGAGGTGCACGATGCGGCGCGTGCCCGCGCGGTGCGCCTCCGCGAGAAGCCGGGCCGTGCCGCGCTCGTTGACCTCGGCGCATTCCTCTTCGGTGCCGCCGATCCGGGACGCGGCGTGCACGAGCGTCGTGACGCCCGTGCACGCCCCGGCCAGTCCGGCGGCGTCGGTGAGGTCGCCTCGGTGGATCCGCGCGCCGGATCGCGTGATCCACTCCGGCACCGCACCGCGCGCCAGCACCCGCACGGCGGCGCCGCGGGCGAGCAACGCCCGCAGCACCTCCGAGCCGATGAACCCGGTCGCTCCGGTGACGAGGATTTCCCCCGCCGGGCTGTCCGCTCCCAGGCCGGCAGTCACGACCTGCGCATCGCCAGGATTCCGGTGGCGGCGGCGCGGCCCTTCTGCTCCAGGACCACCCGCACCACGCGGCATCCGTCCGGGTCGGCTTCGAGTTCCTCCGCCACCAGCAGGCATTCGGAGTCGAACTCGACGTAGGCGGAGAACTCGAAATCCGAACGCAACGGCAGCGCGTGCGGATCGCCGAGCGTCAGCAGCGCCGCCTGCCGCGCGCCCTCGAGCAGCACCATGCCCGGAACGTGGTCCACCGAGTGGTCGAACAGCGCCGGGTGGTCCGGGTCGAACTGCAGCGACCAGACGCCCGGGGCCGCGGTGTCCGCCACCAGCACGTCCTCCGGGCGGTCCCGGCCGACGAGCACCGGTTCCACCGTGGGCAGCGCGCGGGCCTGGAACGGCGTCGCCGCGAAGTGGTCGCCGCGCAGCCGGCGGTAGACCGCCGGGGACACGCAACGCCAGGTCTCCGAAGCGGTGCCGACCAGTTCGTCGTCGCGGAAGCAGCCGAACTCCGTCCGCATGCCGACGAGATTCTTGCCGCGGAACACCGGGTCGTGCGTGCTCGCCCGCAGCACCACGTCGATCGGCCGACCTGCGGTGACCAGCCCTTCGGGGGTGATAGAGCTGGTCTTGCCGTCGGAGATGAACGCGTTGCCGAGCGAAACGCCGTAGGCGCGGTGCGCGATCAGCAGCGACGCCTGGCGGGTGGTTTCCGCGTACAGCAAGGGGTCGTGCGACCCCGGGGTGCGCGGGCCGAAGAAGCCGTGCCGGCGCGGCCACTGCGCGCCGACTTCGAACTGGCCCTCGCCCACGATGTTGAGATCGGTGACGAAAACCTCCGAGACGGCCGCGCGGTGCACGAGATTGCGCGGGATCGTCTGCTGGAAGTCGACCGGGCGTCCGCCCGGCGAACTTTCGCCATCGGTGATGAAGGTGCTTTTGACAGACTCCTCTAACAATGTACCGACCATGTCGGTCCTCCCAGAAAAAAAGAACTTCCCCAGTACCCCCACTACATTTTTAGCGGAAACGGGCAGACAAAACCATACCTACCTACCGGTTTTTTTCTCTGGCTCCGGGGGCCGGGAGGGAGGTAGACTGCCGTGCCACCGCGGCCGGTCCGGGCCCGCGGCTTCCCGAAAGGAGTGTGCGCAGTGGCTCGCCAGGAACGCGCGGAGCAGACCCGCAAGGCCATCCTCGACGCGGCCGCGTCCAGGTTCGACGCGGTCGGCTTTCTCGGCGCGAGCCTGTCGGACATCCTCGCCGAGGCGGGAGTGACGAAGGGCGCGCTGTACTTCCACTTCAAGTCGAAGGAAGAGCTGGCGGACGCGTTGATCCGCGACCAGTTCAGCGTGTGGGACCCGCTGGCCGACATCGAGAACCCGGGGCTGCAGACCGCCATCGACCTCACCCAGAACATGGGGCACAGCCTGCGCACCGACGTGCGCGTGCGCGCCGGCATCCGGCTGGTCATCGAGCAGGGCTCGTTCGTCACCCCGGCCGCGAACGCCTACAAGCAGTGGATCGACACCGTGCACGGCCTGCTGCTCGCCGCGAAAGCCGCCGGCGACGTGCGGAAAGACGTCAACGCGCACGATCTGGCGCAGTACGTGGTCGCGTCGTTCACCGGGAGCCAGCTCAGCTCGCAGGTGCTGACCGGGCGGACGGACCTGCACGAGCGGATCACGTTCATGTGGCAGACGATCCTGAACGCGGTGGTCCCGCCGAGGCGGCTGCACAAGTTCGATCCGGCGGGGACTCCTCCCGCGGAGTGAGATCGGGGTCGGTTGGGGAACCGGGTGGTCGGTTTGCTTTGGGTGGGTTGCGGAGTTGGGGCGGGGGTTCCGGGTTCGTGGGGTCGCGGCCGGTCGGTCCGCTTGGCCTCGCCGGTTTGCGACGCGGGGATTCTCGACTCCCGGCAGCGCTGCTGCTCAGGTGGCCGTCGTCCCGGCATTGGGCGAAAGCCGGTCCTGAAGCACCCGCCACAGCCGAACGGCCGGTTCGCTTGAGCGGAGCCCCGATTGCGAAGGCTCCAGGCCCGCGGGCCGGTCGGCCCCACCGGTCGCGGTGAATTCCTCAACCCGGCAGCGCCGCCGGTCAGGTGCCCGTTGCCTCGGCGGCGGGCGAATCCGCTGGTTGCGAGGCCTCGATCACCCGCCACAGTTCGGAAAGTGTGCTCGCCAGGTCGGTGTCAGCCGGGATTGTGCCGCTCGCTGCGGCTGATTCCAGGCCTACACAGGTCACCACGACCAGCAGCGCCGCCATGTCCGGACGGACGTGCGGGCTCAACTCCCCCTCGCTGTGCGCCGCGGCGATGTGGGCGCGTACCTGGCCCAGCCATGCGCGGACGAACACTACGAACCGCGGGTCGTTCGAGCCCATTTCGCGGGCCAGCCGGAAGCTTGCGCCGACCTTGGCGTCCTCGGCCAGCCAGCCCATCAGTGCCCGGCTCAAGTCGGCCAGTCTGCGCAGGTGCGGGCGGCGTCCGCGCGCTCGTGCGACATGCCGGTGCAGGACCGCGACGGCCGCCGACTGCACCTCGTCGCAGACCTCGTCCTTCGACGAGAAGTGGAAGTACAATCCGCCCTTGGTCACGCCCGCCTCGCGGGCGATGTCCACCATGCTCGTGGCCGCGTAGCCGTCGCGGTGCAACAGCGCCGCCGCGGCGTCCAGCAGCAGGTGCCTGGTCAGCTCCGCGCGGGCCTGTTTAGCCACCGTCTTCCCCATCGTCTCGCGCCGGGAACGGCACGGCGTGCGCTCCGGCCGCCTCATCATGACATACCGACCGCCCGGTTTACCAGCATTCCGGGGTCCCCACCTGGGATACGGCAGGTCGGTGAAGATCGAAACAAACCAACCTACCGGTTTTACCTTGAAAACCGACCTCCCGGTTTGCTATGGTCCCATGGTGGACCCGGCTCGGACCGGCAGGCAGCGGCGCTGGGGGCGCCGCCGGGCGGGTCCGGCGCGAGAGACACCGGAGGGCAGTCATGCTGAACTACGAAATCCTCGGACAGATCAGAGTGAGCGGCCAGCCCGGCGTCTGCGCCCCGCGGGCCCGCAAGATCGAGACCCTGCTGGCCGTGCTGCTGGCGAAGAACAACCAGGTCGTGACCGCCGAGCACCTGATCGGCGAGATCTGGGGCGAGCATCCGCCGGCGCGGGCCAGCGCGGCACTGTATGTGTACGTGTCGCAGCTGCGGAAACTGCTGCGCGGCACGAGCAAGGATGCGGAAGAGAGCCCGGTGGTCACCAGTCCGCGGGGGTATTCGCTGCATGTCGGGATCGATGAGCTTGACGCTGACCGGTTCACCCGGCTTTACGAGCAGGGGCGGGCCCTGCATTGGGACCGTTGCTACGGGCAGGCCGCGAAGGTGCTGCGGGAGGCTACGGGCCTGTGGCGGGGGGCGGCTTTCGGCGGGTTCACCGACTCGCCGGATGTGCAGGCTTATGCCACGTTGCTGGAGGAGAGCCGGCTCGGGTGTCTCGAGTTGCTGATGGAGACCGAGCTGTTGATCGGGCGGCATCGGGAAGTCGTCGGGCAGCTGTCCGCGCTGGCCAAGGAGCATACGCTCCGGGAGACGTTCACCGAGTATTTGATGACTGCGCTGGCTCGGTCGAATCGGCGGGCGGAGGCGTTGGAGACGTTCGCTTCGGCGCGGCAGAATTTGGTGCGGCAGCTGGGGATCGAGCCGGGGAGTTCGTTGCGGAAGCTGCATCACAGCATTCTTGTCGGGGAGATGTCGGACGTCGGGTGAGGGTTTGCGGTGGGGGTCGGCCCGGTCTTCCTTTTTGGGGGCCGGGTCGGGGTTTGTTCGGCTCGTCGCCTGGCGGCGACATTGCGGCCGGGGGTGCCCCACCACCCCGAAGTTTTATTGTGCTGACGGTTCGGGGTTGGGGGGCGGTGTGGGTGGCTCGATCCTGGGTGCAGCGGTGCGGTTGTGAAAGTCGTGAGGGGAACCCTGAGGGAACTGATTCCCTCAGGGTTCCCCTCACGGCACCCCTAGCTGCGGTAGACCGAGACTACGAAACCGCCGCAGGTTACTGGTTCTCCGTACCAGCCGCCCCATCTGCTGTCCAATGCCAGGCCTGCCAGTTCTGCCATCAGGTCCAGTTCCGCGGGCCATACGTAGCGGAGCGGCAGTGCGGTGTCGGCCAGGTGCACGATTTGCCGGACGTCGTCTACCGTGCGTACGCGGGCGTCTGCGGTCCAGCACGCCGGGTCCGGGTGCCGACCCTGGACTACCAGGGCGCCGCCGGGGCGTAACAGGCGGCTGTAGCGGCCGATCGCGCGCAGCTGGTCTCGTTGGTCCGGCAGGCGGGACAGCACGTCCGCGCCCAGGTATCCGGCGTCGAAGCGCGGGCCTGGTTCCAGGTGGACCTCGTAGCCTTCGCCGGCCAATGCGTCCGCTACTGGGCCGCCGCCGGGGACCAGGACTCGGCCGGTGCCTCGGGAGCGGGATACGCGGTCGGTTACTTCCGAGAGGAACGCGACCGCGCCCGCGGGGTCCTCCGCCAGCGGGGCCAGCCACGCGGCCACGGGATCGACCGGCTTTTCCATCACCCGGGTCGGCATTGCGCCACCTCACTTCACGCAGTGGTCCTCGCTACTCCACCGAGAGTGCCCGAGCGGTCTAAAGCCGACCTAGCGGGGTCAGGGGTTCCTAGCGAGGGTGGCGACGACCTCCCGCGGCGCTGGCAAAGCGGCCACCTCCGCGCGCAACGCCTCCGCACCGGCGCGGAGTGTTTCGTTCGCCAGCTGGGAGATCCCTTCCACCGAACCCGAGAGCCCGGCGCCGGCGGCGGTGACGCGAGTGCCGAAGGCGGACTCGGTCAGCGACAGTTGCGGCAATCCGTACGCCACCGCGGCTAGCGCCAAGGACTCGTCGCCGTCGTGGACTACCGCTACGCAGGTCGGAAGCACGGCGGCCGGAGGGGCGGCGGCGAGGCGCACCGTTTGCGGCACGGCGAGCCCGGCGGGCACCCCTGCGGCACAGACGAACTCCACAGTGGACAGTGTGCTGAAGACTGGTTCGTACCAAGATGGATCGTTCAGCGACAAAAGGATGCGCGGGCGGCATGCCTTGCGGCGCAGCCAACTCGGCACCTCGGCCGGGCCGAAGTACGGTATGTGCCGGAGCGGCTGTCCGGGAGAGTCCCGCAATGAAGGCGGCACGACATCGAGCGTGTGGTCGGCAGCGGTGTCCGGCTTGTCGAGAGGTCCCAGCACGCGCACCGCTTTCGCCTCCACCGCGCGGGCGGCGGTGATTCCAGCCCGCGCGTTCGACACGACCACCGCGGGACGCCACAGGCGCGCGAACTCGATCAGCGCGGTGGATTCGGTCAGTTCCACGTCGCCGTCCTCCAGTTCGACCGCGACGCAGCCGGTGCGGAGGACGTTCTTGACGAAACCGGAGCGTCCGGCGATTTTCACGTCGTGTCCGGCGGTCCGCAATGCCCAGGCCAGCGGCACCAGGGCGTGCAGGCGGGCCGTCGAGGACGGGGCGGCCAGGAGTACGCGCATGGGATCACTCCAGATACGGCGGAAACCGGGCCGGCCCGGTGCGGACAGTCCCGGCGAGACTATCCACTCCGGACCGGCCCGGCGTACTCCGGGAAAACCGTTACTGGCCGGGCATTTTCACCGCTTCGATGGCATTGCGGCGCATCGCCAGCCGGGCCGAGAGCGCGGTCGCCGGCCACACGATCAGGAAGATCGCGACCACCACGGCGAGAAACACCCAGACCGGTCCGGACGGGATGATCTCGCCGGTGGTCAGCGCCATCGGGAGCACGGTGAAGAGCGAGATCACGATGCCGAGCACGAGTCCGGTCACCGCCACGATCCCACCTTCCACGAACAGCATCCGCCGCACCTGCCCGCGGTCCGCGCCGGCGAGCCGTTGCGCGCCGAACTCGCGACGGCGGGCCAGCACGGCCACCGAGAGCGTGTTCACCGCGGCGATCGCGGCATACGCGATGGCGAGCACGGCCAGCAGGTAGTTGATCAACGCCTCGACGTCGGCACTCGCCTGGAAGCTCGCGGCGAGCGTGCTGTCGTCGCCGACCCTGGCCCCGGGCCAGTTCTTCGCCCGGTCGGACAGCGCCGACATGATCGCGCTGGCGTCGCCGCCCCGCACGAGCACCTGCGACGCCAGTCCGCTGGTGGTGTGCGCGGCCAGAAGTTCCGCGGGCAGCACCATGCTCGCGTAGCTGGACGGGCTGTCCAGCAGCGCGACCACGGTCACCGGGACCTGCGCTCCGTCGCCGAGCCGCATCTTGAGCTGCGAACCGACCTTGACCTCGAGTTTCTCGGCCACCGAAACGGGCAGCGCCACGGAATTCCCGCGCAACGCGGTGAGCGAGCCTTCGGTGACCTCGGTGGTGAGCACCGTGCCGCCTTGGTCCTGCGCGGCGACGCCCAGCAGCCGCAACGGGTCGCTTCCGTTGCCGTCGTAGGGTTCTTCGACCCAGCCGGAGCTGGTGACGAGCGGCGACGAGGTCGAAACCCCTGGCGTGCTGCGGATCTGCGCGAGCTGGTCCGGCGAGAACCCGCCCGCGGCCGAGGTGACCACCACGTCCGCCCGCAACTGCCCGGCGTACGCGCTGACCTGTGCTTTCTGCGCGGTGGTCTCGGAATACACGTTGCCGAGCGCGACCGCGCTGGCGAGCGTGATCGGCGTGAGCACCGCGGCGAACGCGACCGCCCGCGCCCGGGTGTTGATGACCGCGAGCGTGGCGTCGCGGCCGGCGACCCGGCGCACGAACGGACCGAACCGGTCCACCACCCAGGCGATGATCTCCGGGCCGAGCAGCGCGACGGCGATCGCGCCGGTCAGCAATGCCGGACCGCCGATCGCGGCCGCGCTGTCGGCGGGCATGAAAACCGTGGTCGCGGCGAGCAGCACGGTCGCCGCACCGCAGATCAGCGCGCCCATCCGGCGCACCGCGTTGACCTTGACGTCCGGGATCGCCGCTTCGGCCAGCGCCTGAACGGGCCGGGCGCGCGCGGCGGCCAGCGCGGCGAACCACGCGGCGCCGAAGGTGATGGCGAACGTGACGACGATTCCCGCCGCGAACGCGATGATGTCCTGGGTGAAGGCGAGTTCGTCCGGCACGATGCCGAGCGAGCCGCTGGTGCTGAAAATCCAGTTCCCGAGCAGGCTGCCGAGGAACGCCCCGCACACCGCGGCGAGCGCGCCGACCGCCATCGTCTCCATGACGACCATGCGGTGCACCTGTTTCGGCGTCGCCCCGGTCGCCCGCAGCAGCGCGAGTTCCTGCTGCCGCTGCCGGACGGTGAGGCTGATCGTCGCGGAAACCACCAGCGCCATCACGACCAGCACCATGCCGCCGAACACCGCGGCGAGCAGGATCAGCGGCAGCTGGCTTCCGTTCACGCCAAGGAATTCGGCCGAACCGCGGTCGTCGCCGGTCAGCACGGTGAGCGCCGGAACCTGCGCCGAGATCTTGCCCGCCAGCTCCGTCGCGTCGACTCCGTCGGCCGGGAACACGCCGACGAGCCCGACAGTGCCCGGATGCGGGTTGAACCGCTGTGCGTCCGCGACGGAGAAGAAGAACGCGGGCGACTTCACGGTCTGCGCGGGCTGCGCGACACCGGAAACCTGGAACGACTGCCGCTGTCCGTTCACCGCCAAGTCGACCGCCGAACCCGCGTGCACGCCGGCCGCGGAGGCGGTGGCCGCGTCGAGGACGACCTGGCCCGGCGTGTTCGGGGCCGTGCCCTCGGTGAGCTTGTATCCGCCCAGCGAAGCCGAATCCCAGCCGTGTCCGGAAAGGACCGCCGCACCGGACTCGGCCGGCGCGCCGTCGCGCAGCAGGACGGTCGCGAACGAGACGTCCGGCACTGCCTGCCCGACGCCCTGCACCGCGGAGATCTTCGCGACCTGGTCCTCCGGCAGCAGTGCCCGCTCGGCGTACGGAACGACCTGGGATTCCTCGTCCGGCAGCTTGAACCCGGCGGATCCGCCGACCACGAGCGGAGCCGCGGACAGCCGCTGCGGTGCCGCCTTCAGCACAATCGCCGTCTCGAACAGCCCGGCACACGCGATCAGCAGACCGCAGCCGATGAAGATCGCGACGAACGACGCGAGCGACGCCGCCGCGCGGTACCGGAGGCTCGACAGCGCGAGCGCGAGCACCACTCGCCGCGAATTCACCGCTGCCTCCTCGCTTGCTCGCCGAGGTGCGCCAGAGTGCTCGCCACCGCGTCGACGCTGGGCGAGGCCATCTGCGTGACGATCCGGCCGTCGACCAGGAACAGCACGTTGTCCGCGTGGGACGCCGCGACCGGGTCGTGGGTGACCATCACGATGGTCTGGCCCGCGTTGACCAGCTCGCGCATCAGACCGAGCACCTCCAGCGCCGTGGTGGTGTCGAGCGCGCCGGTGGGCTCGTCGGCGAACACCACGGCCGGACGGGCGGCGATCGCGCGGGCGATCGCGACACGCTGCTGCTGCCCGCCGGACAGTTCGCCGGGCCGGTGCTTCACGCGCTTGGCCAGCCCGACGCGCGCGATCACCTGGTCCACCCACGCCTTGTCCGGCGCGCGGCCGGCCAGCAGCGTGGGCAGCGTGACGTTCTGCTCCACGTTCAGCGCCGGCATCAGGTTGAACGACTGGAAAATGAACGCGACGTGCTCGCGGCGCAGTTCGGTGAGCTGCGTTTCGTTCTTGCCCTTGAGGTCGGTCCCGACGAGGGAGACCGTGCCCGAGGTCGGCGTGTCCAGCCCGGCCGCGCAGTGCAGCAGCGTGCTCTTGCCGGAACCGGACGGACCCATCACCGCGGTGAAAGTGCCTGCCGGGAAGGCAACGGAAACGCCGGCGAGCGCTTCGACGGCGCTCTCGCCGCGGCCGTAGGTCTTGCGCACCGCGTCCAGCCGGACGGGCGTTGCCACGGAAGCAGTAGTGGTGGGCACGTCGTTCACTCCGATCCGTTGCCGGAACCGCGGCGGTCGAGCGACCACCACACCCCGAGCACGATGACGCCTCCGCCCAGCGTCCACAGCCAGAAGGGCCATTTGAACGACAGGCTGATGAGGCACATCAGCAGCCAGATCACGAACTGGACGCCGAGGACGGCGGCCCAGGCGATCGTGACGACGAGGCGAGCGGATCCGCTCTTCGAGCGGGTCTTCCCGGTGCTCTCCGACATGAGGCCCCCCAATACGGCTTCGGCGGAGTCGGACTTAATTGTGTAAGGCTTGAACAGTTTAGCGGACCGCTGAAGATCAGGGAACCCCAGCCCTGCGTACGGGGATATTCGGAAGATGCTGCCGGGGCGGACGTGCCGAGCCGATCAGTGTAAGACTTGCACAGTTTAGCGAAGGACCTGCCGAGGCGGAAGATGCCGATCGAATCCCGGATTCCGGCCGTCCATTGTGGACACCGCAGGCCGCGCGGCACTGGTCCCCGCCGTCGTCCCAGCCCCACCGTACCCCTAGAATCATACCAACCGAGCGGTTTTTAGTGGCTTTCCCGGCCGCCGGGCCGTAGACTGATTCTCTGCGCGGAGTACTGCCGACTGGTCCGCAGGGGACCGATCCGCCCAAGCGAGAGGGGCCGCCGTGGCTCGCCAAGAGCGTGCGGAGCAAACGCGGAACGCGATCCTCGAGGCGGCCGCCTCACGGTTCGACGCCGTCGGCTTCCTCGGCGCGAGCCTGTCGGAGATACTGGCCGAAGCGGGCGTCACGAAGGGTGCTCTGTACTTCCACTTCAAGTCGAAGGAAGACCTGGCCGACGCGCTGATCGACGAGCAGTTCACGGTATGGGACCCGCTCGCGGCGACCGAAAGCCCGGGACTGCAGACGGTCATCGACCTGACCCAGGGGATGGCGGCGAGCCTGCAGTCCGACGTGCGGGTCCGGGCGAGCATCCGGCTGGTCGTCGAGCAGGGTTCGTTCATCGCGCCGGCGGGCACCGCGTACAAGCGGTGGATCGACACGATCCACGGCTGCCTGCTCGCCGCGAAGGCGGCGGGCGACCTGCGCAAGGAAGTCAACGCATACGACCTCGCGGTGTACGTGCAGGCGTCGTTCACCGGAATCCAGCTGAGTTCCCAGGTGCTGACGGGCCGCGCGGACCTGCTCGAGCGCACGACGTTCATGTGGAACACGATCTTGAGTTCGGTGGTCCCGCCGCGGCGGGCGCACCGGTTCGCTCCGGAAGGGACGGCGCGGGCGACCGCCGCGGTCTGAGCTTTCGGGAAGGGCGGCTCGGCCGTGGTGCCCAGCAACGCGGCCCAGGCGATCAGCAGCAAGATCGAGGACACTCCGAAGCGACGCGTAGCCCGGTCCAGGAAGTGTTCCGGCACAACAAGAAGCAGCTTCCTCAGGCGGCTGTCCCGGCGTATCCGCTTTTCCTGCCGCGCAAGCGCTCAGGTCCGCGCCGACACCGGGCGGAAGGACAGTTCCAGCGACCGCCACAGCGTGCTCAGCGTGTCCGCCAAGTCGCTTTCCGGCACCACGATCCGGCTCGACACCGCCGACTCCAGACCCGCGCACGTCGCCGCCAGCAGCAGCTCCGCGGTCTCGACCGGCACGTCCGCGCCAAGTTCGCCGCTGGCCGCCGCTTCCGCCACGCACTGGCGGACCTGCGCCAGCCATGCCCGGGAAAACGCCGTGAACCGCTCGTTCGCCGAGCCCATCTCGCGCGCCATGCGGAAGCTCGCGCCCACCTTCGGGTCGTGGTCCAGCCAGCACATCAGCGCCTCGCCCAACTCGGCCAGCCGCCGCAACGCCGGACGGGAAACCGGCTGACAGCGAACGTGCTCGCGCAACACCGCTGTCGCCGCGCCCTGGACCTCGTCGCAGATTTCGTCCTTCGAACAGAAGTGGAAGTACAGGCCGCCCTTCGTGACCCCCGCCGCTTCGGCGATGCCCACCATGCTGGTGGCCGCGTATCCGTCCCGGCGCAGCAGCCTGGCCGCCGCCTCCAGCGCCAGGCGCCGCGTGTGTTCCGAGCGCGCCTGTTTGGCCACCGCCGGTCCCTCCGCTCGAGTCTTCCGGCGCAGGCGACTCTGCGCACGCGATCATGATTACATACCAACCGCCCGGTTTTCAAGCGAAGGCACCCGTGAACTCAGCTCTCCGCAACGGAAACGTCACCCACACGCGGGACAAACAGACCGACCTCCCGGTTTTGTCTTGAAAACCGGCGGGTCGGTTCAGTACGCTGTTCCGAGCAGGACCGGGCAGTGGGGCGCTGGAGAACACTGGGGGCGCCGGGCCGGGCAGATCCGATCGACGCGGACACCGGAAGGCACGGGAAATGGACTACGGGATACTGGGGCAGCTCAGAGTGGAAGGGCGGCCCGGCGTGAGCGCTCCGCGGGCACGCAAGATCGAGACGCTCCTGGCCGTGCTGCTGGTCAAGCGCAATCAGGTGGCGACCACCGAGCACCTGATCGGAGAACTCTGGGGAGAGCGTCCGCCGGCCCGCGCGAGCGCCGCGCTGTACGTCTACGTCTCGCAGCTGCGGAAACTGCTGCGCGGCACGGGTTCCGCCGACAGTCCCGTCGTCACCAGCCCGCGCGGCTACTCGCTGCGCGTGGCCGACGGCGAACTCGACGCCGACCGCTTCACCCTCCTCTACGAGCGAGGCCGTTCCCGGCACCGGGACCGCGACTACGAACCGGCCGCGGCCGTCCTGCGCGAGGCCGCGAATCTGTGGCGCGGCGCGGCGTTCGGCGGCTTCACCGACTCCCCCGACGTCCAGGCGTACGCCGCGCTGCTGGAGGAAACCCGGCTGGAGTGCCTGGAGCTGCTGATGGAGACCGAGCTGCTGATCGGGCGACACCGCGAGGTCGTCGGCCAGCTGTCCGCGCTGGCGAAGGAACACACGCTGCGCGAGACGTTCTACGAGTACCTGATGACTGCTTTGCTGCGCTCGAACCGGCGCGCGGAAGCCCTCGAGACCTTCGCTTCCGCCCGGCAGAACCTGGTTCAGCAGCTGGGCATCGAGCCCGGCAGCTCGCTGCGGAAGCTGCACCACAGCATCCTCGTCGGCGAGTTGTCGGACGCGGTCTGACCCGGCCCGCGTCCGGCTCCAGCGGCCCGGTCTTCCGCCACCAGCGGGGGGGACCGGGCCGTTTCTCGCGCGCGAAAAGGCGGCCCGTGCTCGGGGGCACGGGCCGCCTTCGCCACCGCGGGGGGTCAGCCGCGGGCGCGCTGGTGGAACTTCCGGATCGCGAGGTACGCGCCGGCCGCGGTCAGCACGACCGACCAGGCGAGCGCCAGCCACACCGTCGACGCGACCGCCGCGCCGTTCATCAGGCCGCGCACGGCGTCGATCACCACCGTCACCGGCTGGTTGTCGACGACCGCCCGCAGCACCGACGGCATCGAGCCGGTGGGCACGAGCGCGCTGGTGGCGTAGGGGACGAACACGAAGATCATGCCGAGACCGCCCGCGCCCTCGACAGTCTTGGCGATCGACCCCACCAGCGTGGCGAACCAGAACACGCCGGCGGCGAACAGCACCAGCAGTCCGGTCGCGGCGAGCCAGCCGAGCACGCCGCCCGCCGGGCGGAATCCGATGGCGAAGCCGACCGCGACCATCACCACGAGCGAAAGCAGGCTGCGCAGCACGCCGGACACGACGTGGCCGACGAGGACGGCCGAGCCGGCCATCGGCATCGAGCGGAACCGCTCGACCAGGCCCTGCGTCAGGTCCGCGGCCACGCCGACCACGGTCGTCGTCGAGTTGAAGCCGATGCTGACGACCACGAGGCCGGGCACCAGGTAGTCGACGTAGGCCATGCCGGGCAGGTTGATCGCGCCGCCGAACATGAAGCGGAACAGCAGCAGCAGCACGATCGGCAGCGAAACCGCCTGGATCAGCATCTCCGGGTTGCGGACGATGTGCTTGACGTTGCGCGCGACCAGCACCCGGCAGTCGGACAGCGCCAGCGCGAACGCCGAACGGCTCGGGGTGCCGGAAACCTGCGTCCCCGCGTGCTCCCTGGACAAAGTCTGGGTCATCAGTTCGCTCCCGCGGTTCCGGTGAGGGTGTGGAAAACGTCGTCCAGGGTCGGCTCGGAGAGCTCCAGCCCGGTGGTTTCGAGGCCCGCGTCGTCGATCCGGTTGAGCACCAGCCGGACCTGGGCGGGCTCGTCGATCGCGACGCTGACGGTGTCGCCGGTCAGCATCCCGCCGGCGACGTCGTGCGCGCGGGCCGCTTCGGCGGCGGTGGCGAAGGAGAGTTTCAGCCGCTCGGTGCCCACCTTGCGCTTCAGCTCGGCCGCCGTGCCCTCGGCGACCACGCGGCCCTTGTCGATGACCGCGATCCGGTCGGCGAGCTGGTCGGCCTCCTCGAGGTACTGCGTGGTGAGCAGGATCGTGGTGCCGCTGTCGAGAAGGTCGCGAATCGCGTCCCACATCGCCGAGCGGCTGCGCGGGTCGAGGCCGGTGGTGGGCTCGTCGAGGAACAGCACCGGCGGCGAGGTGATCAGGCTGATCGCCAGGTCGAGCCTGCGCCGCATGCCGCCGGAATACGTCTTGACCTGACGCTGTCCCGCCTCGACGAGGTCGAACTGCGCGAGCAGCTCGCCGGCCCGCTCCTTCGCCCGCGCGGCGGGCAGGTGGAACAGCCGGGCCATCATCTCCAGGTTCTCGCGGCCGGTGAGCAGCTCGTCGACCGCGGTGTCCTGTCCGGTCAGGCCGATCTGCTCGCGCACCGTCCGCTTGGACCCGGCGAGGTCGTGGCCGTTGATGGTCACGGTGCCGCCGTCGGCGTCCAGGAGGGTGCTGAGGATCCGCACCGTCGTGGTCTTCCCGGCGCCGTTGGGGCCGAGCAGCGCGAACATCGTGCCGCGCCGCACGCTGAGGTCGACGCTTTCCAGCACTTCCACGTCGCCATAGGACTTGCGCAGCCCCCGTGCTTCGATTGCGTAGCCGGTGACCATGGGGTTACCTCTCCTCGTTCGGGTCTTTCCAGTGGGCCACAGCCCGGCCGGCCCGGACAACAGTGGCCGGGGCCGGCCGGGTTAGGGGTTCCCGCCCCGCGCGGCCGGTGCGGTCAGTCGTCGCCGGCGCCGATCGCCATGCTGATCAGCGCGTCGGTGTCGAGGTCGTCGATCGACGCCTCTTCCCCGGCTTCCGGCTCCTCGGTCTTGTCTTCGGCCAGGCGCACTCCGGCCAGCTCCAGCAGCCCGTCCAGAAGCCCGGCCGCGCGCAGCTTCTCCAGCGAGATGCCCGCCAGCGCCTCCCGGACTCCTTGCTCCGTAACGGTTTCCTCCGCGACGGCTTCCTCGGCGGGGGCCAGTTCGCCGACGAGGAAGTCGGAAAGGATCCGCGGGGTCGGGTAGTCGAAGATCAGGCTGACCGGAAGTTTCAGCCCGGTGATGAGGCTGAGCTTGTTGCGGAACCCGGTGGCGGACAAGGAATCGAAGCCGACCTCGTTGAACGAGCGGTCCGGTTCCACCGCCTCCGGACCCGCGTGGCCCAGCAGCGCCGCGGCGTGCGTGCGCACCAGGTTCAGCACCGTCGGGACCCGCTTGTTCGCCGCAAGGCCGGCCAGTTTCTTCGCCAGCGACTCGGTGTCTTCCACCGCGTCCTGCGCCGCGCGACGGCCGGGCGTGCCGGCCAGACCGCGCAGCACGGCCGGGAGGTCGTCGCCGCCCGACGAGGCCAGCACCCGGGTGTCGAGCGAGATCGGCACCAACAGGGGTTCGGGGGAACCCGCCGTCGCGTCCAGCAGCCGCAGACCGTCCTCAGTAGACAGTGCGGTGATGCCGGTTTCGCCGATCCGGTGCGCGTCCGCGTCCTCCAGCGCCGCGCCCATGCCGTCGCTCCACAGACCCCACGCCAGCGAGGTGCCGGCGAGGCCCTCGGCACGGCGCCGGGCGGCCAGTGCGTCCAGGAACGCGTTGGCCGCGGCGTAACTGCCCTGCCCCGGTGCGCCGAGGACCCCGGCGGCCGACGAGAACAGCACGAACGCGCTGAGATCCCGTTCGCGGGTCAGCTCGTGCAGCACTTCCGCCGCGTCCGCCTTCGCCCGCAGGACCTGGTCAAGGCGTTCCGGCGTGAGGGAGGTGAGCACGCCGTCGTCAAGGACACCGGCCGCGTGCACGACCGCGCGAAGGTCAACTCCGTCCAGCAGCGCGGAAACCGCGGCGCGGTCGGCCGCGTCGCAAGCGGCGAGCGTGACTTCAGCGCCGAGTCCGGTCAGTTCGTCCCGCAGTTCGGTCGCGCCCGGGGCATCCGCACCGCGACGGCTGACCAGCAGCAGGTTCCGCACCCCGTGCTCGGCGACCAGATGCCGGGCGACCGAACCGCCCAGCGCACCGGTCGCGCCGGTGATCAGCACCGTGCCGTCCGGATCCCAGACCGGCGCGGCGACCGCGTCCGCGGCCCGCTCCAGCCGCGGCGCCAGCACCGCGCCGGCCCGCAGAGCGACCTGCGGCTCGTCCGACGCCGACACCGCGGCGAGGGTGCGGCCGCTCGGGGTTCCGGTGCCGAGGTCGACCAGGGTGATCCGGTCCGGGTGCTCGGCCTGCGCCGAGCGCACCAGTCCGGCGACCGCGGCGCCGACCGGATCGGGGTTCTCCCCCGCCTCGGCGGCCACCGCGCCCCGGGTCGCCACGATCAGCGAACCGGTCGAGCCGGCCAGCCAGTCCTGCAGCAGGCCGAGCACGCGGTGCAGTTCGGCGTGGACGTCGTCCGTACCGCCCGCCGGCAGCACGACCAAGCCGCTCGTCTCGGCGACCGACCCGGCCGCCGTGGCGCCCAGCGCCTCGGTGAGGCCGAAGGAGTCCGGGCCCAGCACGGTCCAGTCGGTGACCTCGGCGACGGCGTCGAGGTCGGTCTGCTCCCAGGCGACGCGGAACAGCGAGTCGCCACCACCGGCCGGAACCGCCTGCGGCACCGCGGACATCGGGCGCAGCAGCAGAGATTCCACCGAGGCGACCGGCGCACCGGTTCCGTCGGCGATCTCCAGCGCGGCCGCTCCCGAGCCGATCTGCTTCACGTGCACCCGCAGCGTCGTCGCCCCGACCGCGTGCAGCCGGACGCCTTCCCACGCGAACGGCAGCGCCGGTTCGTCGCCAGCCGCCCCGGAGACACCGATGGTGTGCAGGGCGGCGTCGAGCACGGCCGGGTGGATGCCGTAACGGTCCACATCGGACACCGAAGCAGGAAGCTGGATTTCCGCGAACGCTTCGCCGTCGCCCTTCCAGGCTGCGACGAGGCCGCGGAACGCCGGACCGTACGCGAGACCGTCGGCGGCCAGTTCCTCATAGGTGCCTTCGAGTGGCACCTGCTCGGCGGCGGGCGGCCACTCGGACAGCTCGAACTTCCCGGCCTTGCCCGCCTTGGCGAGCTTGCCGATCGCGTGCCGCGTCCAGGCGGTGCTGTCGCCTTCCGGCCGGGAGTGCACGCTGAACGTCCGGGTGCCGCCGCTGTCGGGAGCACCGAGGGCGAACTGCACGCGCACGCCGGTCCGCTCCGGCACCACCAGCGGGTACTCCAGGGTCAGCTCTTCCAGCCGCGGGCAGCCTGCCTCGTCGCCGGCCCGGATCGCCATCTCGACGAAACCGGTGCCGGGGAACAGGATCGAGCCGCCGACGACGTGGTCGGCCAGCCACGGATGCGTGCCCACCGAAAGCCGTCCGCTGAACAGCAGCCCCTCGGCGTCGGCCAGTTCCAGTGCCGATCCGAGCAGCGGGTGGTCCTCCTCGCCGACGGCACCGGAGGTGCTCTCCAGCCAGAAGCGCTGGCGCTGGAACGGATACGTCGGCACCGGCACCGGGTGCGCGCCGGTCGGTGCGTAGATGGCCGCCCAGTCGACGTCGACGCCGCTGACGTGCAGCTGCGCGACACCGGTCAACGCGGCCACTGCCTCGTCGTTTTCCTTGTGCAGCAGCGAAGCCAGTGCTTCGGGTTGCTCGTCGAAGCAGCCCGCGGCCATCGCGGCGAGCGTGGTGTCCGGGCCCAGCTCAAGGAACCGGGTCACGCCGTCGGCGGCGGCTCGGGTGACCGCGTCGCGGAACTGCACGCACGCCCGGACCTGGTTCACCCAGTATTCCGGCGAGGCCAGGTCGGCCGGACCGCCGGTGACCGTGGAAATGATCGGGATTCGCGAGTCCGAATAGGACAGTCCTTCCGCGACAGTGCGGAATTCGGCGAGCATCGGGTCCATCAGGCGCGAGTGGAACGCGTGCGAGACCCGGAGTTGCTTGGTGCGCTCGAACTTCGCCGCCACTTCGGCAACCGCGTCCGCAGCGCCGGAAATCACGACCGCGGTCGGGCCGTTCACCGCGGCGATGTCCACAGTGTCCCCAGCGGCTTCCAGTACCGCTTCCGGAGTTCCGTCGATCGCGACCATCGCGCCACCGGTCGGCAGCGCCTGCATCAGCGCGCCCCGGGCGACCACCAGCTTCGCCGCGTCCTCCAGAGAAAACACGCCAGCGCAGTGCGCCGCCGCGATCTCGCCGATGGAATGCCCGGCGAGCACGTCCGGCTTGATGCCCCATGCCCGGACCAGGCGGAACAGCGCGACCTCCAGCGCGAACAGCGCGGGCTGGGTGTAGCGGGTCTCGTCCAGGCCCTCCCCGCTGTCGATGACCGACCGGATGGGCCGGTCCAGGTGCCGGTCGACCGCGGCGCAAGCTTCGTCGTACGCGGCGGCGAACGCCGGGTACTGCTCGGTGAGCCGCGCGCCCATCTTCGCCCGCTGCGAACCCTGGCCGGCGAACAGGAACGCGGTGCGCCCGCCCGCGGTGGCGATTCCGCTGACGACGCCGCGGGCGTCCTCCCCGTCCACCAGCGCCGCGAGACCGCGCACGAACTGCGGCGAGCGGCTGCCGATCAGCACTGCCCGGCGGTCGAACGCACTGCGCGTGGTCGCCAGCGAGAGACCGATGTCGGCGAGGCTGCCTTCCGGTTCCTCGTCCACATAGGACATCAGCTGCTCCGCCTTGGCCCGCAGCGCCGCGGCACCGCGTCCGGAGACCGGCCACGCGACCGGCCCGTCGTAGGACGGCACGCCGCTCTCGACCTCGGGACGGTCGCCTTCTTCCAGGATCACGTGCGCGTTGGTGCCGCTCACCCCGAAGGACGAGACGCCGACGCGGCGGGTGTGGCCGTTGGGCAGCCACTTCACCGGCTCGGCCAGCACCCGGACAGTGCCCGAGGACCAGTCGATCTCGCTCGACGGCTTGCCCACGTTCAGCGTGGCGGGCAGTTCGCCGTGGCGCATCGCCTCGATCATCTTGATGACCCCGGCCGCCCCGGCCGCCGCCTGGGTGTGCCCGATGTTGGACTTCACCGAACCAATCCACAACGGACGGTCCGCGGCGCTGCCGTAGGTGGCGAGCAGCGCCTGAACCTCTATCGGGTCGCCCAGTTTGGTGCCCGTGCCGTGTGCCTCGACCGCGTCCACTTCGGACGGATCCAGCCCGGCGTCGGCCAGCGCGGCGCGGATCACCCGCTGCTGTGCCGGACCGTTCGGCGCGGTCAGCCCGTTGGACGTGCCGTCCTGGTTCACCGCGCTGCCCTTGAGAATCGCCAGCACCGGGTGACCGTTCGCGCGGGCGTCGGACAGGCGCTCCAGCACCAGCACACCGACGCCTTCCGACCAGGTGGTTCCGTCGGCGTCGTCGGAGAACACCTTGCACCGGCCATCGCGGGCCAGCCCCTGCTGACGGCTGAACTCCACGAAGGTCTCCGGCGTCGCCATCACCGTGACCCCACCGGCCAGCGCGAGCGAGCAGTCGCCGCCGCGCAGTGCCTGGGCCGCCATGTGCATCGCGACCAGCGACGACGAGCACGCGGTGTCGACCGACACGGCGGGGCCCTCGAGCCCGAGGGTGTAGGAAATCCGGCCGGTGACGATCGAACCAGCGCTGTTCGCACCCACGTAGTCGTGGTACTGGACGCCGGCGTACACGCCGGTCGGGCTGCCCTTGAGCGACACCGGATCGATGCCGGACCGCTCCAGCGCTTCCCAGGACGCTTCGAGCAGCAACCGCTGCTGCGGGTCGATCATCGGCGCTTCCTTCGGCGAGACACCGAAGAACGTCGGATCGAAATCACCGGCGTCGTAGACGAAACCGCCGCGGGCGACATAGGTGGTGCCGGGACGGCGGCCGGTCGGGTCCAGCAGGCCGTCGACGTCCCAGCCGCGGTCGGTCGGGAAGTCCCCGATCGCCTCGCGACCCTCAGCGACCAGCTCCCACAGCTGTTCCGGCGAGGTGACCCCGCCAGGCAGGCGACAAGCCATGCCGACGATCGCGATCGGCTCCTCCGAATTGTCCTTAGTGGACACGGTCGCGATCTCGACGGTCGTGCCCGCCAGCTCGCCGAGCAGGTGCGCGGCCAGCACTGACGGGGTCGGATAGTCGAAGATCAGCGTTGCGGGCAACCGCTGCCCGGTCGCCGCAGTGAGCCCGTTGCGCAACTCGATGGCGGTCAGCGAATCGAAACCGAGCGACGAGAACTGGGCCGACGACTCGATTTCGTGCGCACCGCCGTAGCCGAGCACGGTCGCGGCGTGGCCACACACCAGCTCCAGCACGGCGTCGGCGCGGTCGCCCTCGGGCAGGGCCAGCAACCGCGCGGCGAAGGAATCGACCGGAGCGGCGGTCGCACCCGCCGCGACGCGCCGGGCTCCCCGGCCGGTGAGTTCTTCCAGGATCTTCGGGACGCGGTCGAGCTTGCGCAGCGTCGGCAGGTCGAGCTTCGCCGCGGCGACGGCAGGCTGCCGGATGGCCAACGCCCGGTCGAGCAGGTCCAGCGCGGCCGCCGTGGACAACGGCACGATGCCGCTCGCGGCCAGGCGGGAAATCTCGGACTCGGCCAGGGTGCCGCCCATGCCGCCGGCCTCGCCCCACAGGCCCCAGTCCAGCGACACCGCCGGCAGGCCGTGCGCGACGCGGTCGGCGGCGAGGGCGTCGAGGAACGCGTTCGCGGCGGCGTATCCGCCCTGGCCGGGCGCGCCGAGCACGCCGGAGACCGACGAGAACAGCACGAAGGCGGAGAGCGCGGTGTCGCGGGTGAGTTCGTGCAGGTTCAGCGCGCCGTCGACCTTGGGCCGGAGCACGGCGTCGACCCGCTCCGCCGTCAAAGCGGTGACCACGCCGTCGTCGAGCACCCCAGCGGCGTGCACCACCGCGGTGAGCGGGTGCTCGGCGGGGATCGAGGCCAGCACCTCGGCGAGCGCGGCGCGGTCGGCGACGTCGCACTGCGCCAGGTCGACGTGCACGCCCAGCTCGGCGGCCAGGTTGGCCAGCTCGGGAGTGCCGCGCCGGCTGACCAGCAGCAGCCGGCGGACGCCGTGCTCGTGGACGAGGTGCCGGGCCACCGTGCCGCCGAGCGCACCGGAGGCCCCGGTGATCAGCACGGTGCCGTCCGGGTCGAAGTACGCCGGCTCGGTCGCGGAGGTGGTGCGCACGAGCCGCGGGACGACCACGCTGCCGGTCCGGACAGCGAGCTGCGGTTCCCCGGTGGCGAGCACCTGCGGCAGGACTGCGCCCGCCTCGGTCTCGGCGTCGAGGTCCAGGAGCACGAACGTGTCCGGGTTCTCTTCCTGCGCGGAGCGCACGAGGCCCCAGACGGCGGAGGCGGCGAGGTCGGCGACCCCACCGGCGGCCGCGACGGCTCCGCGGGTCACCACGACCAGGCGCGCGTCCGCCGGGTGCTCCTGCGCGAGCCAGGTCTGCAGGGCGCCGAGGACGCGGGCGGTCAGTGCGTGCGTCTCCTCCGCCGTGCCAGTTTCGCCGAAGCAGTCGAAGATCTCGGCCGTTGATGTGTCCACAGTGGACTCAGTGGGGATCCGCCGCCACTCGATCCGGTAGAGCGGCGCGGCCGCGTCGGTCGCGACCGGCGTAGTGGCAGCGCGGAATACCGCCTCGGCCACGGTGGCGACGGGCGCCCCGGTAGCGTCGGCGAGAGCGACTTCGTAGCCGTCCTCGGTGGTCGGCGTGAACCGCACCCGCAGCGCCGAGGCACCGGTGGCGTGCAGTTCGACTCCGGTCCAGCAGAACGGGACCCGGCCGACGCCGCCGTCCCCGCCGCCCGCGACGCGCAGCGCGTGGGTGCAGGCGTCGAGTGCGGCCGGGTGGAGGCCGAAGCGGCCAGCGTCGTTGTCCTCCGGCAACGCGACTTCGGCGAAGATCTCGCCCTCGCGCTGCCAAACTGCCTGCAGAGAACGGAAAAGCGGGCCGTAGGCGAGGCCGGTGTCGGCGAAGTCGTCGTACACGCCCTCGATCCCGACCGGCTCGGCACCGGCGGGCGGCCACTCGGCCAGCTCCACCCCGCCGCGGTACGACGGTGGCGTGACCGTGCCGCTCGCGTGCAGCGTCCACGGTTCGCCGTCGGCGCCTTCCTCGCGCGAGTGGACCGTCACGGCGCGGACACCGTGCTCATCCGCGGCCCCGACGGTCACCTGGACCTGCACGCCGCCGCGCTCCGGCACCACCAGCGGGCTGCTGAGGGTGAGTTCCTCGATCCGGCCGCTGCCGACCTGGTCGCCGGCGCGGACAACCAGCTCCAGGAACGCCGTGCCGGGCACGGTGATGACCTCGCCGAGCCGGTGCTCGGCGAGCCACGCGTGCGTCTCCGCGGAAAGCCGTCCGGTGAGTACCACGCCGTCGGTGTCGGCGAGCGCGACCGCGGCGCCGAGCAGCGGGTGCCCGGCGGAGGTCAGCCCAGCGGCAGTGACCTCGTCGCGGTTGGCGCGCGCGTCGAGCCAATAACGCTTGCGCTGGAAGGCATACGGCGGCAGGTCGACCCGCTGCGCGCCACGGTCGGCGAAGACCGCGGCCCAGTCCGGAGTCAGGCCGCTGACGAACAGCTCGGCCAACGCGGTGAGCGCCGCCCGCGGCTCCGGCCGGTCCTTGCGCAGGACCGGCACGACCACCGCGTCGAAGCTCTGCCGGGCGAGCGCGGACAACACCCCGTCCGGGCCGACCTCGACGAACCGGGAAACGCCCTGCGCGCTCAGCGCGGTCAGCCCGTCGTGGAACCGGACCGCGGCGCGGACGTGCGAGACCCAGTACTCCGGCGTGGCGATCTCCGCCCCGGCGGGTGCGCCGGAAACGTTGGAGAGCAACGGAATCGTGGGCGAGGAGTAGGTGAGCGTGCGGGCGACAGCGGCGAACTCCGCCAGCATCGGCTCCATCAGCGGCGAGTGGAACGCGTGCGAGACCTTCAGCTTCGAGGACTTCCGCCCCTCGAACTCCGCCACCACCGCAGCGACCGCGGCTTCGGTACCAGAAAGCACCACCGAATCCGGACCGTTGATCGCAGCAATGCTGACCTCGGCGGTCAAATGCGGGACGACCTCGTCCTCGGTCGCCTGCAAAGCCACCATCGACCCACCGGACGGAAGCGCCTGCATCAACCGCGCCCGCGCCGCGACGAGAGCACAGGCGTCGGCCAGCGACAACACACCCGCGACGTGCGCGGCGGCCAGTTCGCCGACCGAGTGGCCGAGCAGGAAGTCGGGCTTGATGCCCCACGACGCCAGCAGTCGGAACAGTGCCACCTCGATCGCGAACAGCGCGGGCTGGGTGTAGCCGGTCTGGTCGAGCAAACGCGGCTTCTCGAAGATGACTGTCTTCAGTGGACGGTCGAGGTGCTGGTCCAGTTCCGCGCAGACCTCGTCCAGCGCCTGGGCGAACACCGGGAACGCGGCGGCCAGCTCGGCCCCCATCCCCGCGCGCTGCGCGCCCTGACCGGAGAACAGGAACGCGGTCAGCCCTTCGACCTGCGTGCCGGTAATGACGTCCGGCGAGGCGACGCCGTCCGCGAGGGCGGCGACCCCGGCCTTCCCGTCGAGCACGACGGCGCGGTGGCTGAGCGGCGACCGGGAGGTCGCCAGGGAGAATCCGAGGTCGAGCGGGGTGACACCGTCCACAACGGACAGCAGCTGGGCTGCCTGCGCCTTCAGCGCCGCGGCACCATGCCCGGCGAGCGGCCACGGGACGGGGACGTCTTCGGGCCAGCTCGGCGTCGCCTCGTCCGCTTCGACGGCGGGAGCTTCCTCGACGATCACGTGTGCGTTGGTGCCGCTCACGCCGAACGACGACACCCCGGCGCGGCGCGTCCGCCCATCCGCGGCCCACGGACGCTCCTCCGTGAGCAGCTCGACGTTCCCGGCCGACCAGTCGACCTCAGTGGACGGTTCGGTGATGTGCAGCGTGCGCGGCAGCAGACCGTGTCGCAGCGCCTGCACCATCTTGATCACCCCGCCGACGCCCGCCGCGCCCTGCGCGTGCCCGATGTTCGACTTGATCGAACCGAGCCACAGTGGACGGTCCCGGTCCTGGCCGTAGGTGGCCAGCACGGCCTGCGCCTCGATCGGGTCGCCCAGCGTGGTGCCCGTGCCGTGGCCCTCGACAGCGTCCACATCGGACGCCGACAGCCGCGCGTTGGCCAACGCCTGCCGGATCACCCGCTGCTGCGAAGGACCATTCGGTGCGGTAAGGCCATTCGACGCACCGTCGGAGTTCACCGCCGAACCGCGCACCACCGCGAGCACCGGGTGCCCGTTGCGCTGCGCGTCGGAAAGCCGTTCCAGCAACAGCGTTCCGGCTCCCTCCGCCCAGCCCGTTCCGTCGGCACTGTCGGAGAACGCCTTGCAGCGGCCGTCCGCGGCGAGCCCGCGCTGCCGGCTGAACGCCAGGAACGGCCCGGGGCGCGACATCACCATCACGCCACCGGCCAGCGCCAGCGAGCAGTCGCGCTGCCGCAGGGCCTGCACGGCGAGGTGCAGCGCGACCAGCGACGACGAGCACGCAGTGTCCACGCTCAGGGCCGGGCCTTCCAGACCCAGCGCGTAAGCGATCCGGCCCGAGATCACCGAAGCGGCGTTGCCGGTGCTCAGGTAGTCCGCCACCTCACCCGCGAGCACGGACGGCGGCAACTCGTCGTAATAGTCCTGCTCGCCGCTGCCGACGAACACGCCCACCTGCTGCTTGGCGAGCGAATGCGGGGCGATGCCGGCTCGTTCGAACGTCTCCCACGCCAGCTCCAGCAGCAGCCGCTGCTGCGGGTCCATCGCGAGCGCCTCGCGCGGCGAAACCCCGAAGAACGGCGCGTCGAACTCGCCCACGTCGTGGACGAAGCCGCCTTCGTTCACGTAGCTCGTGCCCGGGCTGTCCGGGTCGGCGTCGAACAGGGTGTCCAGGTTCCAGCCGCGGTCCGTCGGGAACGCGCCGATCGCGTCCCGGCCGTCGGCCACCAGCTCCCACAGGTCTTCCGGCGAGCGCACGCCGCCCGGGTAGCGGCAGCCCATCGCCACGATCGCGATCGGCTCGGCCTCCGCCGCCTCGACCTGACGAAGCCGCTCACGCGTCTCCTGCAGGTTCGCGGTCACCCGCTTCAGGTAGTCGACCAGCTTGCTTTCGTCAGTCATCGCCAGAATCCTCTTGTCGCTGGGTGGGTGCGCTCAGGCGCCGAGTTCGTTGTCGATGAGGGCGAACAGCTCGTCCGTGGTCGCGGTTCGCAGGACGTCGGTGGCCTTGGTGCCGGCCTGGGTCTTGTGCAGGGCGGTCACGATCGCCTGCAGGCGGGCGATGATCCGGGACCGGTCGATCTCCGCGGCGTCCAAAGTGGACGTTACCGCCTCGAGCCGGTCCAGTTCCGTTTCCAGCGGGACCGCCGCTTCGCCGCCGCCCAGCTGCGTCCACAGGTGCTCGGCGAGCGCCCGCGGGTTGACGTGGTCGAAGGCGACGGTGGCCGGGAGCTTGAGCCCGGTGGCGGCGCCGAGCCGGTTGCGCAGGTCGACCGCGGTCACCGAATCGAACCCGAGTTCCTTGAACGCGCGGGCCGGTTCGACCGCCGAGCCGTTGTCGTAGCCGGCGACCACGGCGACCTGGCCGCGGACCAGGTCCAGCAGCGTCCGCTGCTGTTCGGCGGGCGTCAGCGAGGCCAGCTTCCCCTTGAGGTCGCCGGTGTCCTCGGCCGGGCCGGTCTCCTCCTCGGCGACCTCGGCCAGCGCGCGCAGCAGCGGCCGCGGCCGGGCGAGCTGGTACACCGGGGCGAACGTGGCCCAGTCGATGTCGGCGACCACCAGGTGGGCCTCGTCGCGGTCCAGTGCCTGGCCCAGTGCCTCGGCGGCGAGTTCCGGGGCCATCTCGGCCAGGCCGATCCGCCGCAGCAGGTCGCTCGCTTCGGCGCCGACCATGCCCCCGCCGCCCCACGAGCCCCACGCGACCGCGGTCGCGGTGCGTCCGGCGGCGCGGCGACGGCGGGCGAGCGCGTCGAGGTAGGCGTTGCCCGCGGCGTAGGCGGGCTGGCCGGAGGTGCCCCACACGGCAGCGCCGGAGGACATCAGCACGAACGCGTCCAGTTCGGTGTCGCCCAGCAGCTCGTCGAGCAGGGCTGCGCCGGTGATCTTGGCGCGGGTGGCGGCAGCGAACTCCGCGGGCGTGACGTCGGCCAGAGCGGGTTCGTCGGTCAGCACCCCGGCGGCGTGCACCACCGCAGTGGGCGGATGCTCGGCCAGCAGCTTGGACAGTGCCGCCCGGTCGGTGACGTCGCAGGCCGCGACCGTGACGCGCGTGCCGGAAAGCTCCTCCACCAGCTCACTCGCGCCTTCGGCTTCGAGCCCGCGACGACTGGTCAGCACCAGATGCTCCGCACCCCGTCCGGCCAGCAAGCGCGCGACGTGCGCGCCGACCGCGCCGGTGCCGCCGGTGATGAGCACGGTGCCGCGCGGCCTCCATTCCGTTTCGGTCGCCGCCAGCGGCGCGCGCACCATCCGCTTCGCGAACACCCCGGACGGCCGGATCGCGACCTGGTCCTCGTTGTCCGCTCCGGACACCACCGCGGCCAGCCGCGCGGCGTCCGCGGGACCCTCGACGTCGACGAGACCGCCCCAGGTAGCGGGTTGGTCGAGCGCGACGACCGTGCCGAGGCCCCACACCGCCGCGGCGGCCGGGTCGGCGCTGGAGAAGGCGTCCACCGCGACCGCGCCACGGGTGACCACCCAGGCCGGGGCGTCGATCCCGGTGTCGCGCAGGGCTTGCAGCAGCGCGATGGTGGCGGCGACCGCGGTGCTGAGCGCGGGGTGCTCCGGGTGTTCGCGGGTGTCGAGGGCGAGCAGCGACAGCACGCCGTCGAACGACCGCTGCGCTGTCGCCTCGGCGAGCAGCCCGGCCAGTTCCTCGCGGTCCGCCGTCGCGGTCACCCGCACGACGTCGCCCAGCGCGTCGGCCAGTTCGGCCGCCTCGGGAACATCGGCGGGAACGACGACCAGCCAGCTGCCGGACAGCTCGCCCGCGACGCTCACCGGCGCCCACGAGACGCGGTAGCGCCACGATTCTATTGTGGACAGTTCGCTGCGGCGGCTGTGCCAGGCGGCCAGCGCCGGGACGACCTCCGCCAGCGGAGCCGCTTCGATCCCGAGCCGGGCGGCGAGCGCGTCGACGTCGCCGCCGGTCACGTCCTGCCAGAAGTCCTGGTCGGCTGCCGGAGCGGAGGCCGCCGTCGCGGTGCCAGTTTCTTCCTCGTGCCAGAAACGCTTGTGCTGGAACGGATACGTCGGCAGGTCGGCAATCCGGCCGCCGGGGACCAGCGAGAGCCAGTCGACCGAGCCGCCGCGGACCGAGTACTCCGCCATCGACGTCGCGAACCGGGTCAGGTCGCCCTCGTCGCGGCGCAGCGTGCCGACGACCGAGCCGGTGCGGCCCGTTTCGTCCAGCGTCTCCTGGATGCTCATGGCCAGCACCGGATGCGGGCTGATCTCGATGAACCGCGTGTAACCCGCCTCGGCGAGCTGCGCGACCACCGGCGCGAACCGGACCGTCGTGCGCAGGTTGGTGAACCAGTACCGGGCATCCACAGTGGACTCGACCACCGGCTCCCCGGTCACCGTGGAGGTCATCGCGACCGTCCCGGCGCCGGGAGCGACCGGGCCGAGGTCGGCCAGCAGCCGGTCGGCGAGGTGCTCGACGTGCGCGGAGTGCGACGCGTAGTCCACCGGCACCCGCTTGGCGCGGAAGCCCTCGGCGACGAGCTGGTCGCGCAGTTCGTCGAGGGCGTCGCCGTCTCCGGAGAGCACCGCCGAGGTGGCGCCGTTGTCCGCGGCCACCGAGATCCGGCCGTCCCAGGCTTCGAGCCGGGCGCCGAGGCCGGAGGCGGGCAGTCCGACGGCGAGCATCCCGCCGCCCCGGCCGCCGAGGACATCGCCGATCGCCTTGCTGCGCAACGCGACCACCCGGGCACCGTCCTCAAGCGACAGTGCACCCGAGACGCTCGCGGCCGCGATTTCGCCCTGCGAGTGACCGATCACCATGTCCGGCTCGACGCCGTGCGCCCGCCACAGCGCGGCCAGCGAAACCATCACCGCCCACAGCATCGGCTGCACCACGTCCACGCGGTCGGCCGGCGGGGTGCCCGGCTCGCCGCGCAGCACCGCGATGACCGACCAGTCCACGAACTTCCGCAGTTCCGCGTCGCATTCGGCCATCCGCGCGGCGAACACCGGCGACTGCTCCAGCAACGCGGTCGCCATGCCGGTCCACTGCGAGCCTTGGCCGGGGAACACGAACACGGTCTTGCCGCGTACGTCCGCGGTCCCGGTGACGACGTCCGGACGCGATCCGCCGGCGGCCAGCTCGCGCAGCGCCTCGGCGGCCTGCGTGCTGTCTCCGGCGAGCACCACGGCGCGGTGGTCGAACCGGGCTCGCCCGGCGGCGAGGGTGTGCGCGATGTCGGCGAGTTCGGCGGCGTGACCGTCCACATGGGACGCTATCCGGCCGGCGGCCGCGGCCAGCGCGGCCGGGGTTTTCGCCGACAGCACGAGGGGATGGACCACCGGCGCGGGCGGTTCTTCCCGCTCCTCGCTCGGTGCCTGCTCCAGGATCACGTGCGCGTTGGTGCCGCTGACGCCGAACGAGGACACCGCCGCGCGGCGCGGACGGGAGACCTCAGGCCACTCGCGCGCCTCCGTCAGCAGCTCGACCGCACCGGAGGTCCAGTCGACGTGCTTCGACGGCGTACCGACGTGCAGCGTCTTCGGCAGTTTGCCGTGCCGCAGCGCCTGCACCATCTTGATCACGCCCGCGACGCCGGCGGCGGCCTGCGGGTGACCCATGTTCGACTTGATCGACCCGAGCAGCAGCGGCTCCCCCGTCGTGCGCTGCCCGTAGGTCTCCAGCAACGACTGGGCTTCGATCGGGTCGCCCAAAGCGGTTCCGGTGCCGTGCGCCTCGACCGCGTCCACATCGGACACGGACAGTCCAGCGTCGGCCAGCGCCGCCTCGATCACCCGGACCTGCGAAGGACCGTTCGGAGCGGAGAAACCGTTGCTCGCGCCGTCCTGGTTCACCGCGGTCCCCCGCAGCACCGCGAGGATCCGGTGGCCGTTGCGGCGCGCCTCCGAAACGCGCTCCAGCACGAGCACGCCGACGCCCTCGGCCCACGACGTGCCGTCCGCGTCGTCGGAGAACGACTTGCTGCGGCCGTCCGCGGCCAGACCGCGACGGCTGGAGAAGTCGACGAACATCTCCGGCGTGCCCATCACCGCGACGCCGCTGACCAGCGCGAGCGTGCAGTCTCCGCGACGCAGGCCCTGCGCCGCCATGTGCAGTGCCACCAGCGAGGACGAGCACGCGGTGTCCACCGAAACCGACGGTCCCTCAAGGCCGAGCGTGTAGGACACCTGCCCGGAAACCAGGCTGCCCTCGGGGCTGCCGCCGCTGTAATCGTGGTACATCACCCCGGCGTAGACCCCGGTCGAGCTGCCCTTCAGCGCCTGCGGATCGAGCCCGGCGCGCTCGAACGCTTCCCAGGAGGCTTCCAGCAAAATCCGCTGCTGCGGGTCGGCGCGGCGGGCGTCCCGCGGGCTGATGCCGAAGAACTCCGCGTCGAAATTCGCCGCGTCGTAAAGGAAACCGCCGTGCCGGGTGTAGGTCTTGCCGGGCCGCTCGGGCGTCGGGTCGTAAACGCCTTCGATGTCCCAGCCGCGGTCGGCGGGGAACTCGCCGATCACGTCCCGGCCCTCGTCGACCACGTCCCAGAGGTCGTCCGGCGTCGCGATGCCCCCGGGGTAACGGCAGCTCATGCCGATGATCGCGATCGGCTCGGTGTCGCGCGCCTCCAGCGCGTGCAGCTGGCGGCGGGCCTGCTTCAGGTCGGCCGTCGCACGCTTCAGGTAGTCGCGGAGCTTGTCCTCGTTGCTCATGGTCTGCCCGTTCATGAGATGCCCAATTCGTCGTCCAGGACGGCAAACAGCTCGTCGTCGGTGGCCTCGTCCAGATCGGCTTCGGTTTCTGCTCCGGCGTGCGCGTCGGCCCACTTGCGCACCAGGGCGTCCAGCCGCGCGGCGACCTTCGCGGTCGACCCGTTCAGCGTTCCGGCCGCGCCGCCGAGCAGCGTTTCCAGCCGGTCGATCTCGCTCAGCAGCGGTTCGGCCGGACCCCGGCCCGCGCCGAGCAGTTCGTGCAGGCGGCGGGCGAGCGCGGCCGGCGTCGGGTGGTCGAACACGATGGTCGCGGTCAGCTTCAGTCCGATCAGCGCGCCGAGCTGGTTGCGCAGCTCGACGGAGGTGAGCGAGTCGAAACCCATCTCCTGGAAGGCCCGCTCGGGCTCGACCGCCGCGGCCGAAGCGAAGCCCAGCACCGCCGCGACCTGCTCGGCCACCACGGTCAGCAGGTAGGCCTCGCGCTCGGTCTCGGGCAGCGTGCCCAGCCGGGCGGCGACCGCGCCGCCGGACCGGGCGGCCGGGCGGCGGCTCGGTGCGGGCCGGACCAGTCCGCGCAGGACCGGCGGCAGCGCGTCGCCGCGGGCGCGCAGCGCGGTGAGGTCGAGCCGCACCGGCGCGAGCACGGCGTCCTCGGCGGTGAGGGACGCGTCGAGCAGGGCGAGACCTTCGGCGGTCGCCATCGGCGGCGTGCCGAGGCGGCGGAGCCGGCGGAGGTCCGCTTCGGACAGTTCGCCCGCCATGCCGCCCTCTTCGGACCACGCGCCCCAGCACAGCGAAGTCGCCGGAAGTCCTTGTGCCCGACGGTGTTCAGCCAGATCGTCGAGGAACGCGTTGGCTGCCGCATACCCTGCCTGGCCAGCCGCGAGGACGGTGCTCGCGGCCGAGGAGAACAGGACGAACGCGGCCAAGTCGCGGGTCATCTCGTGCAGGTGCCACGCGCCGTCGACCTTGGGGGCGAAGACGCGGTCCAGCTCGTCGTCGGCGAGATCCTCGACCCGGCCGGCGGCGGGGACGCCCGCGGCGTGCAGGACGGCGGTCAGCGGCGCTTCGGCCGGAACCGTGTCGAGCAGCGACCGCACGGACGCCGCGTCGGTGACGTCGCAGCTCGCGATCGTCACCTCGCCGCCCAGTTGCCGGAGTTCTTCGCGCAGTTCGGCCGCGCCGGGCGCGTCGGCACCCCGGCGGCTGGTGAGCAGGAGGCGGCGCACGCCGTGCTGCGTCACCAGGTGCTTCGCCACGACCGCGCCGAGCCCGCCGGTGCCCCCGGTGATGAGGACCGTCCCGTCCGGATTCCAGTTCAGCTCCCCGGCCTGCGAGGTCGCGGGGGTCAGCCGCGGCACGAGGACCTTGCCGCCGCGGACGGCCGACTCGGGTTCGCCGGTGGCCAACGCGGCCTCGACGGTGCCGTCCGCGTCGAGGTCGACGAGCGCGAACCGGCCCGGGTTCTCGGCTTCGGCCGCCCGCACCAAGCCCCAGGCCGGCGCGAGGGCCGGGTCGACGTCCTCGCCTCCGACCGCCACCGCACCCCGCGTGACCACCGCCAAACGGGTCTCGCCGTCCTCGGCGAGCAGTTCCCGCACCGCGGTGAGCACCTGCCGGGCGACCGCGCGAGCCGCGGCGGGCGGCGGACCGTCCGGAGTGAACACTTCCAGCACCTTGGCGGCACCGGCGTTCCCGGTGGCCGAAGCGGGTTCCCAGGCCACGCGGAACAGCGAATCCCGGCTCGGTGCCAGCTTGTCCAGCGAGATCGGCCGCGCGGCCAGTGACTCGACGGACAGCACGGGCGCGCCAGCGTCGTCGGCAATGCGCAGCGTGATGGTGTCCGGGCTGGTCGGCGAGACGTGCACCCGCAGCGCCGCCGCACCCGCGCGGTGCAGGGTGGTGCCGGTGAAGGCGAACGGCAGCATCGGCTTCGCTTCGCCGTCCTCGGGCTCCGGGCCGAGCAACTGGGCGTGCATCGCCGCGTCGAGCAGCGCCGGGTGCAGGCCGTAGCCGACGGCGTCAGCGCTGTCGGGCAGGACGACGTCGGCGTAGATGTCGTCCCCGTGGCGCCACATCGCCCGCAGGCCCTGGAAAGCCGGGCCGTAGTCGTAGCCCAAGGAGGCGAGAGTCGCGTACGGATCGGCCAGCTCGACCTTGGTGGCACCGGACGGCGGCCATTCGGCGAGGTCGAACGACGGCGTTTCCTCCGCCGGGGCAACGAAACCGCTTGCGTGCCGGATCCAGGCGTCCTGGCCGTCGAGTCGCGAGTGGACAGTGAGCTGACGGCGGCCGTCGTCCTCGGCGTCCACCGAAACCTGGATCGCCGCGCCCCCGCCCTCGGGCAAGGTCAGCGGAGCGTGCAGCGTCAGCTCTTCGATCCGGGCGCAACCGGCTTCGTCGGCGGCGCGCTGCGCCAGCTCGAGGAAAGCCGTGCCGGGCAACAGGATCGTGCTGAGGACAACGTGGTCGGCCAGCCACGGCGCGGTGCTGGCGGACAGCCGGCCGGTCAGCACCAGCAGGTCGGAGTCCGGAACTCGCACGACGGCGCTGAGCACGGGGTGTCCGGCGGGCTGCAGGCCGTGGTCCCCGGCGTCCCCGGCGGCGGTGGTGGCGGGCGCCCAGTAGCGGGTGCGGCGGAACGAGTAGGTGGGCAGCGCGACCCGCCGGGCACCAGCGTAGAACGCGGCCCAGTCGACCGGAATCCCCCGGGCGTGCAGGGTCGCGAGCGCGGTGACGACGGTGTGGGCCTCGGCGCGGTCCTTGCGCTGTGCCGGGACGAACGCGAGGGTGTCGTCGTCGAACCCGTTCTGGGCGGCGGCGGTGAGCACCGCGGCCGGTCCAATCTCGACAAACGTCCGAACGCCTTCGTCCACCAGCGTCTGAACCCCGGCGTGGAACCGAACCGCGGCGCGGACTTGACGTACCCAATAGTCCGAAGTGGACAGCTCCTCGCCGGAACCGACCGTGGAGATGATCGGAATCTGCGGCTTCGCGTAGGCGAGTTTCTCCGCGACGACCGCGAATTCGGCGAGCATCGGCTCCATCAGCGGTGAGTGGAACGCATGCGACACCTTCAGCTTCGAGGACTTCCGCCCCTCGAACTCCGCCACCACCGCAGTCACCGCGGCTTCGGTACCGGAAAGCACCACCGAATCCGGGCCATTGATCGCAGCAATGCTGACCTCGGCGGTCAAATGCGGCGCGACCTCGTCCTCGGTCGCCTGCAAAGCCACCATCGACCCACCGGACGGAAGCGCCTGCATCAACCGCGCCCGCGCGCCGACCAGCGCCGCCGCGTCCGGAAGCGAAAGAATCCCGGCGACGTGTGCCGCGGCCAGCTCGCCGATCGAATGGCCGAGCAGGAAGTCGGGCTTGATGCCCCACGACGCCAGCAACCGGAACAGCGCCACCTCCACCGCGAACAACGCGGGCTGGGTGAATCCCGTGCGCTCCAGCTCGGCGGCATCGTCGAGGACTGTCTTCAGTGGACGGTCGAGGTGCGGGTCCAGCTCAGCGCACACCGCGTCGAAAGCCTCGGCGAACACCGGATACTTCGCGGCAAGTTCCGTGCCCATCCCGGCGCGTTGCGCGCCCTGACCGGTGAACAGGAACGCCGTCCGGCCGCTGCCCCGCCGGTCGCGCACCACGCCGGGTACGTCGGTGCCCTCGGCGAGCGCGGTCAGCCCGGCGAGCAGCTCCGCGTGGTCAGCGCCGACGACGACGGCCCGGTGGTCCAGCGCGGAACGGGTGGTGGCGAGCGAGAAACCGAGGTCGGCGGGCGAATCGGCGGTATCGACGTGTTCGGCGAGCCGCTGCGCCTGCGCGGCCAGGGTGTCCGCGGAGTCGGCCGACACCGGCCACGCGAAGACGGGCAGCGCGGGCGGGGTCACCGGCTCCTCCGGGACCGCCTCCGCCTGCTCGACGATCACGTGCGCGTTCGTGCCGCTGATGCCGAAGGACGACACCGCGCCGCGCCGCGGCCGGGACACCGCGGGCCATTCGCGGGACTCGGTGAGCAGCTCGACCCGGCCCGCCGACCAGTCGACGTGCGGCGAAGGTGCGTCCACGTGCAGAGTTTTCGGCAGCACGCCGTGGCGGATGGCCTGCACGACCTTGATCACGCCGCCGACCCCAGCCGCCGCTTGCGCGTGCCCGATGTTCGATTTGAGCGAGCCGAGCCACAGCGGCTCTCCGGCCGCCTCGGGGCGCTGGCCGTAGGTCGCCAGCAGAGCCTGCGCCTCGATCGGGTCGCCCAGCTTCGTTCCGGTGCCGTGCCCTTCGACAAGGTCTACGTCCGATGTGGACAGACCGGCCGCCGCGAGCGCCTGCTGGATGACCCGCTGCTGCGCCGGTCCGTTGGGCACGGTGAGCCCGCTGGAAGCGCCGTCCGAGTTCACCGCGCTGCCGCGCACGACGGCGAGCACGTCGTGGCCGAGCCGACGGGCGTCGGACAGCCGCTCGACGACGAGCACGCCGACGCCCTCGCCCCAGCCGGTGCCGTCGGCGCCCGCGGCGAACGCCTTGCAGCGTCCGTCGTCCGACAGGCCGCGCTGCTCGGCGAAGTCCACGAACGTCCCCGGCGTGGCCATCACCGTGACCCCGCCGACGAGGGCCAGCGAGCAGTCGCCGCGGCGCAGCGCCTGAGCGGCCCAGTGCAGTGCGACGAGCGACGACGAGCACGCGGTGTCCACCGTCACGGCCGGACCCTCCAGCCCGAGCGCGTACGCGACCCGGCCGGAGACGACGCTGCCGGCGGCCTCGTGGCCGAGGTAGTCGTGGTACATCACGCCGGCGAACACACCGGTGCTGCTGCCGCGCAGCGTCTCCGGCACGATGCCGGCCCGCTCCAGCGCGGTCCAGGACGTCTGCAGCAGCAGCCGCTGCTGGGCGTCCATCGCGCGTGCCTCGCGCGGCGAGATGCCGAAGAACTCGGGGTCGAACTCGGCGGCGTCGTAAAGGAATCCGGCCTCGCGGGTGTTCGTGGTGCCGGGCCGCTCGCCCGACGGGTCGTAGAGCGCCTCCAGCGCCCAGCCGCGGTCGACGGGGAACGGGCCGATGGCGTCGGTGCCGGTCGCCACCAGCTCCCACAGGTCCTCCGGGGAGCCGACGCCGCCGGGGTACCGGCAGTCCATGCCGACGATCGCGATCGGCTCGGAGCCGGCCTGCCGCTCGTCGCGCAGAGCCTGCTTCGCCTCGCGCAGTTCGGCGGTGGCGCGCTTGAGGTAACCGAGGAGCTTGCCCTCGTTTTCCGTGCTCACGTCATTGCCCCCAGTTCGGCTCCGGCGTAGCGGGAATTGGCACTCACGTCATCGACCGCCTCGGGAAGTCGCCGCGATTTTCCGGATGATTCCGGGAAAAACGCTATCCAGATGTGTTCTCCCGCCCCACCCCTAACCGGCGGAGTCCGGGTGGGTTCCGGCCCCGGACGCCCGTGAGGGGAACCCCGAGAGACTTTGATTCCCTCCGGGTTCCCCTCACGGACAGTGGTTTCGCGCCGAGAAGACTCCTCAATCAGCGGGTCAGTTCGGCGACGACGGCGCGCGGGGCGGGCAGCGCGGCGATCTCTTCCCGCAACGCCTTCGCGGCGCGACCCAGTTCCTCGTCGGCCGTCAGCGTGCGGGCCCCTTCGGCGGAGCCGGTCTTCCCGGCGCCGACCGCCGCGACGCGCGCGGTGATCGCCGATTCCGCAAGGGAAAGCTGGGGCAAGCCGTTCGCCGCCGCGGCGAGGGCGAGGGCCGCGTCGCCGTCGTGGATGACCGCCGCGCACGTCGACAGCAGCGCTGCCGGTGGCGCGGAGTCGACGAGCCGGACGTTGGCCGGCAACGTGACACCCGCCGGGACGCGGGCCGCGCACACGAGTTCGAAGTCCGCTCCCGCGACCGCGTCGAACAGCGGGGCGAACAGCGTCTCGTCGGTGAGGGAGAGCAGCACGCGGGCGCGCCGGGCCTTGCGGCGCAACCAGTTCGGCACCACCACGGGTCCGAAATAGGGCACGTGCCGCATCGCGCGGACGGAACCGCTCCCGTTCCGCAGCGACGGCGGCACGGTGTCCAAGGTGACGTCCGCGGAGTCGTCCGCGTCCGGCTCGTCCAACGCGCCGAGGACGCGGACCGCGACGGCCCCGACCGCTCGCGCGGCGGCCGTTCCCGCCGGAGCGAGGGCGTCGGAGACCACGACCTGGGGACGCCACAACTCGGCGAACTCGGTTAAGGCGCCGGACTCGGCGAGCGCGGCTTCGCTTTCCAGCTCGACCGCCACGCAACTGGTGCGGAGGATCTCCTCGACGAACGAAGAACTTCCGGCGATTTTCACTTCATGGCCCGCCGTCCGCAATGCCCACGCGAGTGGCGCGAGATTGTGCAGCCGGGCGGGCGAAGACGGGGCGGCCATGAGCACACGCATGGAATCCACTCCAGAAAAAGAAACCGGGGAACCCCGGCGCGAATGTTGATCCGAGATTAACCGGGCCCGAGTCGCCCCCATACCCCTATTGCGGGCCGCGAAGCGCGGTCGTTCGCCCACGCCCGGCGGGGCCCGCGGGGTTCGCCGATACTTTCCGGCATGGAGTCACCCGGCAGCCGCGCTTGGCAGGCATACCTCGGACGACCGTGCTACCCGCCCGCCCCAGCGACCGCGCGCAGACGACGGTCCCACTCACGCGCGGCCCACACACCACCCGCCAGCACCCCACCGCCGAACAGCACCCAAAGCAGCCACGACGGGTCCCATTCCTCCCCGAGCAGACCACCCGTCAGCCAGATGACGACGTGCACGACGCTGACGACCAGCCACAGCGCGGCCGCGATCCGCGGAGCCGCCTCGAGCGCCGGCGGGACGGCGTCCGCGGCCCGGCCGGCGACCGCGACGCGCAGCGCGGCCTGCGTGGTCGCGGTTTGGACCAGCGCCAACCGCCGGGCTGCCTCGGCGACGTCGTATTCGCCCTCCGAACGGGCGTGCTCGATCTCGGTCGCCGCCAGCTTCCGGTCCAGCTCGGTCACCCGGCCCGCGAACCGGCGGGTCGCGCTCACGACAGCGGACCTTCGGCCAGGACGCGTGCTGGGGCAGGCTTGGATGCCGCCACGACCATTTCCCGTAGCCTCTCAGCTTGTTTAGTGTAGGGCTTGCACAGTTTACTCGAAGGACCCCGCGGAGCGAAAGATGACGACCGAGCCCGATAGTGCCGACCTCCGGCAGCTGCCCCCCGGGCTGACCCCCGCCTGGGGCGCCGCGCCGCGCGCCCGCCGCGGCCCGAAGCCCTCGCACAGCGTGGCGCAGGTCGTCGAGGCCGCCGTCGAACTCGCCGACGCCGACGGGCTGGCGGCCGCGTCCCTGCCCAACATCGCCGCTTCGCTCGGCCTGACCACCAACGCGCTGTACCGCTACGTCAGCTCGAAGGACGAACTCCTGGTGCTCCTGGCGGACGCCGGGTTCGGCCCGCCGCCGGACCTGCCGGACGACCTCGGCTGGCGGGCCACCGCGCGGGCCTGGACCCACGCCGCGCTGGAGCGCTACCGGGCCCGCCCGTGGCTGCTCGACGTCCCGGTCCGCGGCGATGCCGTCACCCCTCACCTGCTCGGCTGGACGGAACTGCTGCTGTCTGCGCTGTCCGCCGCCGGTCTGTCCGATGTGGACGCTCTCGGCTGCGCGAGACTGGTGACGGACGTCGCCCGCGGAACGGCCGAACGCCTCCGCGCCGTCGCCGACCCGGACTCGGCCAGTTTCCCCGGCCACGCCGCCGGGGTCCGCGCGTTCCTGCACCCGTTGCTCGCCGACCGCGGCTACCCCCGGGTGGCCGCCCTCACGGCCGAACGGCAGTACCCTGCGGCCGCGGACGCGGACTTCGGGCTGGACCGGGTGCTTGACGGGATCGCTGCTCTTCTCGAAGGGACTCGCTCCGGGCGCCACCACGGCGGGGGTGCCTGACTGTCGGGCACCTCCGCCGCCGGGATTCCGCAACTACCGCCGACCACTCACGAACCGAGCCCACCGCGGCCGCTCTCCTCGAAGGATCCCGCTCCAGGCATCGAAACGGCGAAGGCCCTGACCACCAGACACCCCCGCCGCCCGGGCCCTCATCACCGACCCCGCGCGGACGCCCTCCTCGAAGGGACTCGTTCCGGGCACCGAACCGGCGGAGGCACCTGACCAGACACCCCCGCCGCCGGTATCCCGCAACTACCGCGAACCACTCACGAACCAAGCCACTCCTCGACCGCCCGTGCCGTCGTCTCGGAGCTGTCCTCCACCAGGCTGAAGTGGTCGCCCGGGACCACCGCGGTCTCGTCGGCCAGGCTCCATGCCGTCCGCCACGCTTCCGAGTCCTCGGTTCCGGCCTCGGGCGCGTCGAACCGGTCCTCCGGGCGCACCAGCAGGCTCGGGGCGGCGATCTCCGGCAGGACGACCTCGGGGAGCACCTCCAGGTACCGGGCGAGCGCGGTCAGCTTCGTCCGGTCGTACGGGCCGTACCGGTCCTCGTTCGCGAGCAGTCCGGAGACCAGGCCGAGCGTGGCCTTGTCCCGTTCCTCCTGGTCGCTGCGCTGGATGTCCTCTCCGCTGGCCGCGTAGGTGTCCAGCAGGACGACCCCGGCCGGGCCGGTGCCCGACTTCTCCAGCAGGCCCGCGACGGCGTGCGCGAAAATGCCCGCCGACGAGTACCCCAGCAACGCGAACGGCTCGTCGCCCACGGCCTCGCGGACGCTCTCGGCGAGCACGTCCAGGATGGCCTCGGCCGACTCCGGCAGCAGCTCGCCGGCCAGGAATCCCGGCATCGGCAGTGCCGACAGCGTGCGCACGCCGCGGAAGTGCGCGGCGAACCGCGCGTACTGGTACGCGCCGCCCATCGCCGCCGGGGTGGACAGGCACAGCAGGTGCGTCCGTCCTGGTCCCTCGGCCATCCGGACCGGTACCGGGAGCTGGCCGATGCCCGCCGCCGACTGGAAGGCCGGGCGCAGCCGGGCCGCCGCGCTCAGCAGGCCGAGCCCGTCCTCCGTCTGTCCCGCGCGGACGGCCTCGGAGAACATCTGCTTCAGCCCGTCGGAAGCCGGGTCCTCCGGCGAACCCGCGGCCGCACCGTCCAATTCGGACAGCAGGTGCGCGGTCAGCGCCACCGGGTTCTGGTGGTCGAAGATGACCGTCGGGGACACGGTCAGCCCGGTCGCCTCGTTAAGGCTGTTGCGCAAGCCCACCGCGGACACCGAGTCGAAGCCCGATTCGAGGAAGTGCCGGTTCGGGTCGACCGCGTCGGCGTCCGCGTACCCGAGCACGGCCGCGGTGTGCTCCAGCACGACCTGCAGCAGGATCTTCTCGCGCTGCACCTGGGTGTGCCCGGCCAGCCGCTCGCGCAGCACGTCCGGGTCGGCCGCGACGGCGGTGCTCGCCGTGCGGCGCACCACGACCGGTGCGGCCTTGGCGGTTTCCACCGGCGCGGCAACGGTTTCCGGCGCCTCCGAGACGGGACGCACCGTCACGGCCTCGATCGAGGCCACCGGCTTGCCCGCCTGGTCGGCCAGCGTCACCGCGACCGCGTCCTCGCCGACCGGGGTCATCCGCACGCGCAGCTTCGCCGCCGCGGTGGCGTGCAGTTCGACGCCCGCCCAGGCGACCGCGAGCCCCGCCTCGCCGCCGGGACGCAGGCCGAACGCCTGGATCGCGGCGTCCAGCGCGGCCGGGTGCAACCCGAACCGGCCGGCCTGCGGGCTCGTCTCCTGGCCGAGGCTCACCTCGGCGAACACCTCGTCGCCCCGCAGCCAGCCCGCGCGCAGGCCCTGGAACGCGGGCCCGCGACCGAGCCCCGGCGCCTCGTACCGGCCGTGCACCGGCACCGGTTCGGCTTCGGCGGGCGGCCAGTCCTCGAGCCCCTCCGGCCTGGCCTTCCCGCCGGTCAGCGACCCGCTCGCGTGCCGGATCCACCCGGCGATCGGGTCGTCCGGGCGCGAGTACACCGTCAGCGACCGCGCGCCGGACTCGTCCCGCGCCCCGACCACGGCCTGCACCTGCACCTTCCCGCGCTTCGGCAGCACGAGCGGCGTGTGCACGGTCAACTCCTCGACCCGCGAGCAGCCCGCTTCGTCGCCGGCGCGGACGGCGATCTCGACGAACGCCGCGCCGGGCAGCACGATCTCGCCGCCGACGGTGTGTTCGGCCAGCCAAGGGTGGGTGCCGGCGGAGAGCCGGCCGCTGAGCACGATCCCGTCCGAATCGGCCAGCCACATCGCCGCGCCGACGAGCGGGTGCCCGGTCGATTCAAGCCCGGTGGAGCCCAGATCGCCGCTCGCCCGGATCGCCTCCATGTCGACGTCCGGCCAGTACCGCTTGCGGTGGAACGCGTACGGCGGCACCGGCACCCGCCGCACCTGCAGACCGGCGAACAACCGCGCGCCGTCGAGGGTCAGACCGTCCACATGAGACTGTCCGGCCGCGCGCAGCACCGCGGTGGTCTCGGCGAGATCGCCGGGCAGCACGGGCAGTTCGGTTACGTCCTCGCCCGGCCCAGTCAGACCCGGCCGCACGGCGCGCGCGAGCTCGCCGCCGGGACCGAGGTCCACGAACCGGTTCACCCCCATCGCCTCGAGACCGCGGACCGCGTCGAGGAAGCGGACCGGCTGGCGCAGCGTGGCGACCCAGTGCGCGGGATCGGCCAGTTCGTCCCCGGCCGGGGCGCCGGTGACCGTCGAGAGCACCGGGACGCGCGGGGCGCCGTACGACAGCTCCCCGGCGATCTCGGCGAGTTCCTCCAGGACCTCGTCGACCCGCGGCGAGTGCGCGGCCTGGTGCACCGGCAGCCGCCGGGTCCGGCGTCCGCGTTCCTCCCACTGGGCGGCGATCGCGAGCACCGGTTCCTCGTCGCCGGAAAGGACGACGGAGGCCGGTCCGGCGACCTCGGCGAGCGCCACCCGGCCGGTCAGCAGCGGACGGATTTCCTCCTCGCTCGCTTCGATCTCGACCATCGCGCCGCCGGTCATCTCCTCCAGCAGCTGCGCGCGGGTGGCGACCAGTTTGACCGCGTCAGGCAGCGAAAGCACGCCAGCGACGTGCGCGGCGGCCACCTCGCCGCCGGCCCGGCCCAGCACGCAGTCGGGCCGCTGCCCCCAGAATTCGAGCAGCCGGAACAGCGCGACCTGCACGGTGAACAGCGCCGCTTGGGTGAACGACGTCCGCGCGAGCAGCTGCGCGTCCACCGAATCCTCCTCGGCGAACAGAACGTCCAGCAGCGGCCGGTCCAGATACGCCCCGAACTTCTCGCTCACGTCGGTGAATTCCCGGGCGAACGCGGGGAAAGCCGCGCAGAGGTCCTTGCCGGTGCCGGGCTGGACGACGGCGTGCCCAGCGAACAGGAACGCCGTCTTCGCGCCCGCCCGGACACTGCCGCGCAGCACGGCGACGGCGGGCTCGTCGTTCGCCAGCGCGGCGAGCCCCGCGCGCAGTTCCTCCCGGTCCGCACCGACCACCACCGCGCGATGCGGGGCCGGGGCCCGGAAAGTGGCCAGCGAGTACGCGAGGTCCGGCAGGCCGGGTGCGTCGTCAGCGGTCAGCCGGGACAGCAACCGCTGTGCCTGCAACGGAAGGGCTTCCTTGCTGCGCGCGGAAATCAGCAGCGGCAGCGGCCCGTGCGGCTCGGCGAGCGGCGTGGGTTCGTCCTTCTCCTGCGCGGGCGCCTGCTCGATGATCACGTGCGCGTTGGTCCCGCTGTATCCGAACGAGGAGACCCCGGCGCGGCGCGGACGTCCGGCGTCCGGCCACGGGATCGTCTCCGCCAGCAGCCGGACCTGCCCCGCCGACCAGTCGACCTGCGTGGTGGGGTTGTCTGCGTACCGGGTCATCGGCAGCTGCTCGTGCCGCAGTGCCATCACCATCTTGATGACGCCGGCGACCCCGGAAGCGGCTTGGCTGTGGCCGATGTTCGACTTGACCGAACCCAGCCACAGCGGGCTGTCCTCGGCCCGGTCCTGCCCGTAGACCGAAAGCAGTGCGCGCGCCTCGATCGGGTCGCCGAGGGTGGAGCCGGTCGCGGACGCCTCGACGACGTCCACCTCGGACGGGCGCAGCCCGCCGAGCGCGAGGGCTTTGCGGATCACGCGTTCCTGCGACGACCCGCTCGGCGCGGTCAGCCCGTTGGACGCGCCGTCCTGGCCCACCGCGCTCGACCGGATCACCGCGAGGACCTCGCGGCCGTCGCGCAGGGCGTCCGAAAGCCGCGCGACCACGAGGACGCCGACGCCCTCGGACCAGCCGATGCCGTCCGCGTCCGCGGAGAACGACTTGGACCGGCCGTCGGCGGCGGTGCCGCCTGAATCGAAGTGGGCGAACGGGCTCGGCGAGGTGAGCGCCGAAACCCCGCCGACCAGCGCGAGCGAGCAGTCGCCCTGGTTCAGCGCCTGGCTCGCCGAATGCAGGGCCACCAGGGACGACGAGCAGGCCGTGTCGATCGAGACCGACGGGCCCTCCAGGCCGAACGCGTAGGACACCCGGCCGGACACCACGCTGCCGAGCACGCCGGTGCTGCGGAACAGGCCGTTGGTCTCCAGGTCGCCGCCCGGCCCCGGGTCGTAGTCCGACTTCATCACCCCGGCGAACACGCCGGTGTCGCTGCCCTTGAGCGAGACCGGGTCGATCCCGGCCCGCTCCAGCGCCTCCCAGCAGGTCTCCATCAGCATCCGCTGCTGCGGCTCGATCATCGGGGCCTCGTTGGGGCTGATCCCGAAGAAGGCCGCGTCGAAGCCGGTGAGGTCGGGCACGAATCCGCCTTGCGGCACCCGCCCGCTCGCCTCGACCTGGCCGAGCCAGTAGTCCAGGTCCCACGACCGGTCGGTGGGGAAGTCCGAGATCCCGTCCCCGCCGGAGGACGCGAGCCGCCACAGCTCTTCCGGCGTGCTGACCTGCCCGGGGTAGCGGCAGGCCATCCCGATGATCGCGATCGGCTCGTCGCCGGCCACGGTGGTCAGGGTGACCGGCTCCGGCTTGCCGTCCAGTTCGCCGAGCAGCGACTGGTACAGGTGCTCGGCCAGCTCCGCCGCGGTCGGGAAGTCGAACACGAGGGTGGGCGGAAGGGACAGCCCCGTGGCCGCGCCGAGCTGGTTGCGCAGCTCGACGGCCAGCAGCGAGGTGAACCCGAGGTCGTTGAACGCGCGGTCGACGTCGATGAGGTCCGCCGAGTCCTGGTCGAGCACCGCGGCGACGTTGGCGAGGACGACCCCGCGCACGGCCTTGAGCCGTTCGGTGGCGGGAAGCGCGAGCAGCTTGCCGCGCAAGGAATCGGGATCGGCCTCGGCACCGGCGTGCGCGGCCGTCTCCGGTGCGCTGGCGGCGCGCCGCGCGACCGGTTCCGGCGCGCGGCTGGGCTCGCGGCGCGGCGCGGCGGCCCCGCGGACGGCAGCCAGCTGCTCCTCGGAGAGCTGCCGCAGCGTCAGCGATTCGACCGAGGCAACCGGATTCCCCGCCACGTCGGCGAGTTCCAACGCCACGGTGTCCGGCTCCGTGCGCCGCAACCGCACCCGTGCCGCCGCGGCGCCCGAGGCGAACAGTTCCACGCCGGACCAGGCGTACGGGAACGAGATGCCTTCTCCTTCGCCCGCAAGGCCGATCGCGTGTAGTGCCGCGTCGAGCACGGCGGGGTGCAGCCCGAAACCGGCCCCGTCCCTCCGGGCCCGTTCGGGCAAACTCACCTCGGCGAAGATCTCGTCCGCACCCCGCCACGCGGCCCGCAAGCCGCGGAACACGGGACCGTAGTCCAGACCGCGCTCCGCCATTTCCTCGTACAGGGCCGCGAGTTCCAGCTCTTCGGCCTCGGCGGGCGGCCAAGAAGTCAACGCGAAGGACGCCGCGCCGTTCGCAGCGGCCAACACTCCGCTGGCGTGCCGGGTCCACGTCCCTTCGCCGGTAAGGTCGTCAGTGCGCGAGCTGATCGTGAACGAACGTGCGCCGGACGCGTCCGGAGCGTTGACGCTCACCTGGATCCGGACGCCGCCTTCCGCGGGCAGCGCCAGCGGTGCTTGCAGGGTCAGCTCCCGCAGCCGGGAGCAGTCCACCCGGTCCCCCGCCCGGATCGCGAGCTCCACGAAACCCGTGCCAGGGAAGAGAATCGAGCCGCCTACGGCGTGGTCGGCCAGCCAGGGGTGGGTACCGACGGAGACGCGGCCGGACAGCACGACGCCCTCGGAGTCCGCGAGCACGGTGGCCGCGCCCAGCAACGGGTGGTCCACCGGTTCCAGGCCGAGCGAAACCGGGTCGCCGTAGATTTTGGCCGACTGCAGCCAGTACCGCTGCCGCTGGAAGGCGTAAGTAGGCAGTTCGGCGGGGCGCGCGCCACGGCCGGCGAAGAACGCCGCCCAGTCCGGGGAAACCCCGTGTGCGTGCAGCTCTCCGACCATGGCGGTAAGGGCTTCCGCGTCCTCGCTCGGCGTGGACCCGACAAAAGCGTTCCCGGTCAGGCTTTCCCGCGCGCCCGTCGGGCCGAACTCGACGAACCGGTTCACGCCCTGGGCTTCCAGGTGCCGGATCCCGTCCGCGAAACGTGCCTTCGCGCCGAGCCGCCGGACCCAGTACGCCGGCGAGCGCAGCTCTTCCTCGCTCGCCAGCTCGGTGCCGCCGCCCGGCAGCACCGGGATGCCCGGCTCCGCGTAGCTCACCGATTCGACGGTCTTCTGGAGCGCGTCGGTGCCGGCAGCGGCCACCAGCGCGGCCGCGTCCGCCAGCGACAGAACGCCGGAAACGTGCGCGGCGCTCAGCTCGCCGATCCCTTGCCCGGTAACAAAGTCCGGGGTGATCCCCCATGACTCCAGCAACCGGAACAACGCCACCTCGACGGCGAACGCGGTGCCGTTTTCGCCGTGCTCGGCCAGCTTCGCGCGGGCTTCTTCGTACGCCGTGGCGAACGCGGGGAACGCGGCACTCAGCTGTTGGCCGAGTCCCTTGCCACCGGAGGCGGTGCCGGAGAACAGGAATGCCGTCGACGTCTCGCCGCGGGCCACCCCGTGCACGACCTCGGCGGAGGTCTTGCCGTCGGCGACGGCGTCCAGGCCGCGAAGCAGTTCCTCGCGGCCGGTCCCGGTGACGACGGCCCGGTGCGGGAACGCCGACCGGCCGGTGGCGAGGGAGTAGCCGATGTCCAGCGGGTCGAGATCCGGGTGGTCGCGGACGTGCTCCCGCAGCCGCGCGGCCTGTGCCCGCAGCGATTCGGGGTTCCGGCCGGACAGCACCCACGGGATCGCGCCGCCCGCGGGGGTTTCCCGCTCCGCGACCGCGGTGTCCTCAGGAGCCTCTTCCAGGATGATGTGCGCGTTGGTGCCGCTCATCCCGAACCCCGACACCGCGGCCCGGCGAGGCCGCTCGTCGCGCGGCCAGGCCACCGGTTCGGTGAGCAGCTCGACGGCGCCGGAGGCCCAGTCCACCCGGCGGTTCGGCTCGTCCACGTGCAGCGTCTTGGGCAGGAGGTCGTTGCGCAGCGCGAGCACGACCTTGAGCAGCGAAGCGACCCCGGCCGCCGCCTGGGTGTGGCCGAGGTTCGACTTGACCGAGCCGAGCCGCAGCGGCCGTCCGTCAGGCCGTTCCCGGCCGTAGGTGGCCAGCAATGCCTGCGCCTCCACCGAATCGCCGAGCGGGGTCGCCGTGCCGTGCGCCTCCACGAGGTCGACCTCGTCGCCCGCCACCTGGGCGTTGGCCAGCGCCTGGCGGATCACCCGCTGCTGGGCCGGGCCGCGCGGCGACATCATCCCGTTCGAGGCGCCGTTCTGGTTGACCGCGCTGCCGCGGACGACCGCGAACACCGGGTGCCCGTTGCGGCGCGCGTCCGAAAGCCGTTCCAGCAACAGCATTCCGGCGCCCTCGGACCAGCCGATGCCGTCCGCGCCCTCGGCGAACGACCGGCACCGGCCGTCGACCGACAGCGTGTCGTCGACGCTGAACTCGGCGAAGGTCTGCGGGGAGGACATCACCGTGACCCCGCCGGACAGCGCGAGCGAGCACTCCCCTTGGCGCAGCGCCTGCACCGCCATGTGCAGGGTCACCAGCGAGGACGAGCACGCGGTGTCGACGGTCACCGTGGGCCCTTCGAGACCGAACGCGTAGGCGAGCCGTCCGGACACCACCGCGGAGGAACCGTAGTGGCCCGGGTAGTTGTGGTACATCACCCCGGTGAACACCCCGACCGGGCTGCCCTTCACCGAAGCCGGCGGGATCCCGGCGCGCTCGAACGACTCCCAGGTGGTCTCCAGCAGCAGGCGCTGCTGCGGGTCCATCGTGAGCGCTTCCCGCTCGCCGAAGCCGAAGAACCCGGCGTCGAACTCGGCCGCGTCGTACAGGAATCCGCCGTGCCGGGTGCGGCTGGCGCCCGGCCGCTCGCCGGTCGGGTCGTAGAGCCGCTCGGTGTCCCAGCCGCGGTCGGCCGGGAACTCGCCGACGACGTCCGAGCCGTCGGCCAGCAACCGCCACAGGTCCTCGGGCGTGCGCACGCCGCCGGGAAACCGGCAGGCCATGCCGACGATCGCGATCGGCTCGTGACCGGCCCCGCTGAGCTTCTTGTTCTGCGCGCGAAGCCGCTCGGTCTCCTTCAGGGACGCACGGAGGGCGTGAACCAGCTTGTCGTCGGACTTGTTCATTCAGACCTTCTCCTGAGTCGCGTGGTCGTCGGCGCGGTACGGGCCGGTTCGCCCGGACGCGGCTGCCGGGAGGTCCCGGGAAACGGTTGCGGCGGGAAGGTTTCCGCTCTCGCCCACTACCCCGCCTGAGGCGGTACGTTACGAGCGGCGAGCACGGCGTACCCACCCCTAACCGGCTGCCCGGACCCCTGAGCGGGCCCTCCCGGCGAGGCGGCCGAAGGGCGGCTCGACCGCCCGCGGGCGCTGCGCCGCTAGGGGTTGCCGGTCCCGCGGAGGGACCGGAGACTTCCTGAACTGTGACTGCCCTGAACAAGAACTCGAGCCGATGGCTCCGGCGATTCCACGCGGCCGACGACGCCGCGGTGCGACTGGTGTGCCTGCCGCACGCGGGCGGGTCGGCGACCGCGTACTTCCCGTTCTCGCGGGCAGCCGCCGACGGCGGACTGGACGCCGACGTCATCGCCGTGCAGTACCCGGGCCGCCAGGACCGGCGGGACGAGCCGTGCTGCACCGAACTCGCCGCGATGGCCGACGTGATCGCCGACGACCTCGCCCCCTGGATCGACCGGCCGGTGGCCCTGTTCGGCCACAGCATGGGCGCGACGCTCGGCTACGAGGTCGCGTGGCGGCTCGAGGCGCGGGGCACCCGGCCGCTGGGGCTGTTCGCGTCCGCGTGCCCGGCACCGTCCGTGCCGCGGTCGGAGTACGTCCACGAACTCGGCGACGACGGTCTGCTCGCTGCCCTCAAGGAAATCAGCGGCACCGGCAGCGCCGTGTTCGGCGACGACGAACTGCTGCGCCTGGTGCTGCCCGCGATCCGCGGGGACTACACGGCCGTCGAGACGTATCGCCCCGAACCCGGGCTCGCACTGGACTGCCCAGTCCAGGTTCTGCTGGGCGCGGACGACCCGGTAGTCGACCCCGCCGAGGCCGACCCGTGGCGCGGGCACACCAACGGCCACTGCGCCGTGCAGGTGCTGGAAGGCGGGCATTTCTACCTGAATGCCCAGCTAGCCGCCGTGCTGACTACCGTCGCGGCGTGCCTGCGCGACTGGCGCGCGGAGGCGCTCGCTTCCGCGACCCCGGCCCCCGGGCGGATTGCGGGGGAGTAAACCCCAGGCTGCCTTCAGGTGCCGACCCCCTGGTCTGCCGGGCTCGGATCCGCGAAACTGGTACCGCAAGGAACAGACCGGACCACCGGCCCCGGAGGCAGCCATGACGGCTATTCGAACCGCGCCCGGCGTTACCCAGCGAATGCTCCCCGACGGACACCTCAAGCTGGCCAGCACGAGCCGCGAGGTGGACTGCGAACCGGTGGCCGCGGCCATGCTGGTCGCGCTCAACCAGCACAACGGCGACCTCGACGACGCGAGTGCCGTCCTCGCCGCGCTGTGGGAGACCGACGTCGAAGACCTCCGCTACGACCTGGTGGCCCTGACCGGCTCCCTCTGCTCCCTCGGGCTGCTGACCGAGGGGTGAGCACCACGCGAGTCCCCCGCCGCGCCAGTGAACTAGACGGCGGCGGGGGATTCGCCATGCTCACACCGGTTTAGTGTCCAGTTCCTCGTCCAACAACGCGAAGAGATCCTCCGCGCTGGCGTTCTCGATGTCCGCGGCCTCCTCCGGGGCCGAGAACGACGCCAGCAGCGCGGTCAACCGGCTGACCAGCTTCTCCCGCTCGTCCTCAGCCAAAGCGTTGTCCCGCACCACCGACTCAAGAGCCGCCAGCTGTGAATCCACAATGGACGGTTGATCCGCCAGTCCCGCGCCGAGCAGCCCCGCCACCGCTCCCGGGGACGGGTAGTCGAAGATCAACGTCGCTGGCAAACGCTGCCCGGACACTTCGTCCAGCCGGTTCCGCAGCTCGATCGCCGTCAGGGAGTCGAAGCCGAGTTCGATGAAGCCCTTGCGGGGGTCGATCGCGTCCGGGCGGTCGTGTCCGAGCACCACCGCCGCCGTGCCGCAGACCAGGTCGAGCAGCGCTCGTTCCCGTTCCGCGGCAGGCAGGGTCGCGATCCGGGTCCACGAGTCGTCGGCGAGCGTGGCTCGGCGCCGCGGGGCGCCGCGCACCAAGCCGCGCAACAACGGGGGCACGCGGTCCGCGCCAGAGCGCAGCCCGGCCAGGTCGAGCCGGACCGGGACCAGTGCCGGTTGCGAGGTGCCGAACGTCGCGTCGAACAGCTCGAGCCCGTCGGCGAACGACAGCCCGGCCACGCCGGACCGCGCCATCCGGACCAGGTCGGTGTCGCCGAGCGCGCCCGCCATGCCGCCGGTCCAGAGGCCCCACGACAGCGACACCGCCGGCAAGCCGAGCGCCGTGCGGTGGTGGGCCAGCGCGTCGAGGAACACGTTCCCGGCCGAGTAGTTCGCCTGTCCGGCCGAACCGAACGGGCCGGCGACCGAGGAGAACAGCACGAACGCGGCCAGGTCCAGCTCCGCGGTCAGCTCGTGCAGGTGCCAGGCCGCGTCCAGCTTGGGCCGCAGCACCGCGTCCATCCGCTCCGGGGTCAGCGCGAGCAGCACCCCGTCGTCCAGGACGCCCGCCGTGTGCACGACCGCGGTCAGCGGATGTCCGGACGGCACCCCGGCCACCAGCTCGGCCGCCGCGGTCCGGTCCGCGAGATCGCAGGCCACCACCGAAACCGCGGCGCCCAGCTCCTCCAGCTCCGCTTTCAGCTCCGCCGCTCCCGGTGCCGCTTCGCCGCGCCGGCTGGTGAGCAGCAGGTGGCGCACGTCGTGCTCGGTCACCAGGTGCCGGGCGAGCAACGCGCCCAGCGCACCGGTGCCGCCGGTGATCAGCACGGTTCCGTCCGGGTTCAGCGACGGCGCCGAAGTCTCGGGGGCGAACTTCGCCAGCCGGTGCACCAGCACCGCCCCGTCCCGGACGGCGACCCCGGGCTCCCCGGCGCGGATCGCCCCGAGCACCGTGGCCAGCGGCAGTTCGCCGCCGTCGACGTCGACCGCGGCGAACCGGTCCGGGTACTCCAGCTCGGCCGACCGCACGACGCCCCACAGCGCGGCGTGGACGAGGTCGGCGACGTCCTCCTCGGGACGCGTCGCGATGGCGTGAGAAGCGACCACGACGAGCCGCGAGGCGGCCAGGGCCGGTTCACTGACCCACGCCTGTACCAGTTCCAGCAGCTGATGGGCGGCCTCGCGCGCCAGGGCGGGCGACGCCGTCTCGGGGGCCGCGAACGACACGGTCACTACGTCGGGGACGGCCTTCCCCGCGTCGATCAGCGCGGTAAGGTCCACATAGGACTCCCCGCCGAGGCCGAACGGATCCGCACCGAGCACCGCGTGCGAAACGCCAGAAGCGGCATCACCGGAATACGGCAGCCATTCCACCCGGAACAGCGAGTCGCCAGCAGCCGGACGGGTGACCGCGGCGAACGCGTCGTCGGCGATCGGCCGCAGTGCCAGCGACCCCACGGTGACGATCGGCGCCCCGGCGGGATCGGTGGCGGTGAGCGAAACGGTGTTCTCGACGTCCGAGGAGAGCAGCACGCGCAAGCTCGACGCCCCGCTGGCGTGCAGCGAAACCCCGCTCCACGCGAACGGCAGCGCCGGTTTGTCCTCCGTCAGCCCGGCCAGCCCGATGGTGTGCAGCGCGGCGTCCAGCAGGGCGGGATGCAGCGCGAACGCCGAACCGTCGGTGTGCTCCGGCAACGCGACTTCGGCGGCCAGGGTGTTCCCGTCGCGCCAGACCCGGCGCAGCCCGGCGAACACCGGCCCGTAGTCGAAGCCCTGTGCGGCGAGTTCGTCGTAGCGACTGGTCACGTCGATCTCGACGGCACCGGCCGGGGGCCACTCCGCGGCGGCCACGGGCGCGTCCGCCGTCGGCGACACCCTTCCGCTGGCGTGGTGCGTCCACTCCCCGGTGTCCGCGACCCGCGAGTAGATGCCCACCGCGCGGGCGCCCGACTCGTCCTCCGCGCCCACCGTCACCTGGACCGGGACGGCCCCGTGTTCGGGCAGGATCAACGGGACCGCGAGCGTCAGTTCGTCAAGCCGCCCACAGTTCACCTCGTCGCCCGCCCGCACGGCCAGTTCGACGAAAGCCGTACCGGGGAACAGCGGCACCCCCTGCACGACGTGGTCGCCGAGCCACGGCTGCGCGCGCAGCGAAAGCTGCCCGGTGAGCACAACGCCGCCGGTGTCAGCGGTCGTCACGACCGCGCCCAGCAGCGGATGCCCGGCTTCGACCTGCCCGACCTCGGTTACCCCGCGGACGCGGGCTCCGGTCGGGTTCTCCATCCAGTAACGCTTGCGCTGGAAGGCATACGTCGGCAACTCGACCGGCGCGCCGCCGGCGTAGAACGCGGAAAAGTCCACAGTGGACCCGGTGGTGAACAGCGCGGCCACCGCGGCTGCCGCCGACTCGGCTTCCGGCCGGTCCTTGCGCAGCACCGGGACGAACGTCGCCCGGTCGTCGGCGGTCAGGCACAGCTGCCCCATCGCGGTGAGCACGGCCGACGGGCCGACCTCGACGAACGTCGTGACACCGGCGTCGAGCAGGGTGCGGATGCCGTCGGCGAACCGGACCGCGTCGCGCACCTGGCTCACCCAGTACTCCGGCGAAGTCAGGTCGGCGTCCGGCGAAACCGTCGAGACGATGGGAAGCGCGGGTGCGGAATAGGTCAGGTTTCGGGCGATGAAGGCGAAATCGGCCAACATCGGCTCCATCAGCGCCGAGTGGAACGCGTGCGACACCTTCAGCCGCGAAGTCTTCTCGAACCTAGATGCCACCGCGAGAACCGCGTCCTCGTCGCCAGACAACACCACCGACGACGGCCCGTTGACGGCGGCGATCGACACGCCCTCGGTCAGCAGCGGCACGACCTCGGCCTCGGCAGCCGCGACGGCGACCATCGCCCCGCCAGCGGGAAGGGCCTGCATCAGCTGCGCCCGGGCCGTCACGAGCGTGCACGCGTCTTCGAGCGAGAGCACCCCGGCGACGTGCGCCGCGGCCAGCTCGCCGATCGAATGCCCCAGCAGGTAGTCCGGGGCGACGCCCCACGATTCGAGCAGCCGGAACACCGCGACCTCGACGGCGAACAACGCCGGCTGCGTGTACCCGGTCTCGTCGGAGCCCAGCACGGTCCGCACCGGCACGTCGAGGTGCTTGTCCAGTTCGGCGGCCACCGCGTCGAAAGCCTCGGCGAAAGCTGGGTAGGCCGCGGCCAGTTCCAGGCCCATCCCGGCGCGCTGGGCGCCCTGGCCGGTGAACAGGAACGCCGTGCGCCCGGTGCCGGCCGCCCCTTCGACGACACCCGTCGGGGTGCGGCCGGCCGCGTACTCGGTCAGCGCGCGGATCGCTCCGGCCCGGTCGGCGGCGACGATCCCGGCGCGGTGCTCGGCCTGGGTCCGCGTGGTCGCCAGGGAGAATCCGATGTCCACAGTGGACTCTTCACCGGCGGCCGCGGCGAGTTTGCCCGCCTGCGCCCGCAGCGCGTCCGGGTCGTTGGCCGACAACAGCCAGGTCACCGGCCCGGCGTCCGGAGCCGGGACCGGCACCGGGTCGCCCTGCTCGACGATCACGTGCGCGTTGGTCCCGCTGATGCCGAACGACGAAACGCCCGCGCGACGCGGCCGCCCGGTCTCCGGCCACGGCTTCGGCTCGCTCAGCAGCGAGACGGTGTCGGTCCATTCGACGTGCGGCGACGGCTCGTCGGCGTGCAGCGTGCGCGGGAGCACGCCGCGCCGCAGCGCCTCCACCATCTTGATCACGCCGCCGACCCCGGCCGCGGCCTGCGTGTGGCCGACGTTCGACTTGAACGACCCGACGTACAGCGGCCGTTCCGCCGTCGCCGCCTTGCCGTAGGTGGAAATCAGCGCCTGGGCCTCGATCGGGTCGCCGAGCTTCGTGCCGGTGCCGTGCGCCTCGACAGCGTCCACATCGGACAGTTTCAGCCCGGCGTCGGACAGTGCCGCCCGGATCACGCGCTGCTGCGCCGGGCCGTTCGGGACGGTGATACCGCTGGACGCGCCATCGGAGTTGACCGCGCTGCCGCGGAGCACCGCGAGGACGTGGTGGCCGTTGCGGCGCGCGTCGGAAAGCCGTTCCAACAGGAGCATTCCGGCACCTTCGGAGCAGCCGACACCGTCGGCGCCACTGCCGAACGCCTTGCAGCGACCGTCTGGGGCGAGGCCCTGTTGCTCGCTGAAGTAGACGAACATGTCCGGAGTCACCATCACGGTGACTCCACCGGCCAGTGCCAGCGAGCACTCCCCCCGCCGAAGTGCTTGCGCGGCAAGGTGCATCGCGACCAGCGACGACGAGCACGCGGTATCGACCGACACCGACGGACCTTCCAGCCCGAGCGTGTAGGAGATCCGGCCAGAGACGAGGCTGCCGTCGCTGCTGCCGGCGCCGTAGTCGTGGTACATCACGCCGGCGAAGACGCCGGTCTTGCTGCCCCGCAACGTCGACGGCACGATCCCGGCGCGTTCCACGGCCTCCCACGCGGTCTCCAGCACCACCCGCTGCTGCGGGTCGAGCGTGCGAGCCTCTCGCGGGGAAATGCCGAAGAACTCCGGCTCGAAGTCGGCGGCGTCATAGAGGAAGCCGCCTTCCTTCGAGTACGTCGTGCCGGGACGGCCCGCGGGGTCGAAGATCGCTTCGGTGTCCCAGCCGCGGTCGTCGGGGAACTCGCCAATGGCGTCGGTGCCGCCGGCGACGAGGTCCCAAAGCTGCGCGGGCGTGGCGACCCCGCCGGGGTACCGGCAGCCCATCCCGATGATGGCGATCGGCTCGCTCAGCGCCGCGGTGAGCTTCTGATTGTCCGCCTTGAGCCGCTCGTTGTCCGTCATGGACTGGCGCAGCGCGGCGACGATCTGCTCGGTGGACGGTGTCTGGGTCACTGGGAGTCCCCTCGTTCGTCGGTTACACACTCACGCATTCCGCACTCCGCCACTGCAGCAAGCCAGCAATCCCTGGTCGTCTGGTTCGGATCGTAGGTCGGCGCGCGGCCCGGCCGGACCCCTGAAAACCGGGCTAGGGGCGGGAAAGCGGGTAGCGGGCGGGACGCGGAAGCGCCGGCCCGCGCGGACAGGGGTCCGGCACCCCTACGCCGCATTGCCGGGTCTGCCGCGGGCCCGGCCGCGATTACCGTCTCCCCAGAAGTGTTCCCGGACCCCGGCATCGGAGAGTGCGCTGTGCGAGTCATGTTGATGGTCTTCCCGACGAGGACGCACGTCTACAGCATGGCCCCGGTCGGCTGGGCACTGGCCGCCGCCGGGCACGAGGTGCGGTTCGTCGGCCAGCGCAATCCCCGCGAGGTCCTGCCGTTCGCCGAGACCGGCCTCGACGCGATGTGGTTCGGCGAGGACCTCGACATCGCGCAGCACCGGCGGCTCAGCGCGGGCGGCGACGACACGCTGCACGGCAAGCACCAGCTTTCCGAAAGCCGTCCGGAACGCTACACCGAGGAATACGTGCGCACTGTCTACGACGGCTGGGTCGACGTTTTCCGCTGGAACACGCCGGAACCGCTGCTGAACGAACTCGTCCGGTTCGCCCGGAACTGGCAGCCGGACCTCGTCGTGTGGGACCCGCTGGTCTACGCCGCGCCGATCGTCGCGCAGGCGATCGGCGTCCCGCACCTGCGGATGATGTACGCGGCCGACCAGACGGCACGGATCGGCGCGCAGTACCGGGACCTGCGCGCGAGCAAGCCCGAGGACACCGGCCCGGACCCGTTCGTGGAGTGGATGTCGGCCGAGGTGGGCCGCTACGGCGCGGACTACGACGAGAACCTGCGCTACGGCGTCAAGACCATCGACTGCCACCCGTCGTATCTCCGGTACGACGGCGTCGACGTCGACTACCTCCCGGCGCGGTTCGTGCCGCTGAACAAGGCGATGGCGCTGCCGCGCTGGGTCGTCGAACCCCCGGCCCGCCCGCGCGTGCTGCTGACCCTGGGCATCTCCAACCGGCAGACGCTCGGCGAAGAGGAGACCTCGGTTTCCGCGCTGCTCGACGGCCTTTCCGACCTCGACGTCGAGGTGATCGCGACGCTCAACGCGGAGCAGCTCGCGACGGTGGACAAGATCCCGGACAACGTGCGCGCGGTGGACTTCGTGCCGATGTACGAACTCCTCGCCTCGTGCTCCGCGATCGTGCATCAGGGCGGCGGCGCGACGATCGGCAACGCGGTGGTCAACGGTGTCCCGCAGCTGGTGATCCCGGGCACCACGTGGAGCGAGCGGATCTCCGCGCTCGCCCAGGTGAAGCGCGGCAACGGCCTGATGGTGGACCTCGAGGACGTCACCCCCGGCACCGTCCGAAATGGACTTGAGAGGCTGCTGGAGGAACCGTCCTTTCGCGACTGTTCGCTCGAGGTCCGGGACGAGATGCTGGCCACGCCGACGCTGGACGACCTCGTGCCGGAGCTGGAACGCATCGCGGGATGCCGGTGACGCCACTCCGGATCAGCTGATTCCTCCTCGCTAGCTTTCCCACCTATTGCTCGCGCCCGCGCCTGCGTCGAAAACGCGCGCGCCGGGCGGGCAATTCCTTCGCGCCCCCAGCTCGATCGCGGCCGACCGCCGAATCTCGCGATTCGCGGTATTTTCGCCTGCCCGTATTCATTCCCCACCTGCTTTCCGGTGCGCGGCGCGCCCACCCCTGCGCCGGTCCGCCAGCCCGGCCAAGGTCCGCTTTAGACGGTCTTTAGGGGTTGTCGCAAAGACCCCCCGGATGTCAGATTTTGCTGGCGTTCCAAGCCATTTCGCACGGCTCGCTTCCGCTGGGGGTTTCACCGCCCGGACAAGGACTGGGGAATCGTATGCACACGTTGACACGCAGGCTTCTGGTGGTGGGAGCCCACGGCGACGACGAAACGCTCGGCGCGGGCGGGACCATCGCCCGGCTCGCCGACGAGGGCGTCACCGTTTCGCTTTGCATTCTCACCAACGACGACGGTTCGCGTTCGGCCGCCGGCGCCGAGGTCACCGATCGCACCGACGCGATCGAACTGGCCGCGAAAACGCTCGGCATCGAGCGGGTGCGAGTCCACGAATTCGGCGACAACCGGCTCGACACGGTCAGCCATCTGGAACTGAACCAGGTCGTCGAGCGCGAGGTCCGCGAATTCGAGCCGGACACCGTTTTCGCCACCAGCATGTGCGACCTGAGCACCGACCACGCGCTGGTCAGCCGCGCCGCGCGGGTCGCCGGACGGCCGGGCAAGGGCCCGGTGCGCGAGGTCCGCACGTTCGAGATCCGCTCCGCCACCGACGTCGGAGAGGCCTCCGGGCTGCCGGTCACGTTCCGGCCGAACTGCTGGCAGATTCTCGACCAGAGCCACCTCGACCGCAAAATCGAAGCACTGCGCGCCTACGGGAAAGAACTCGAGACGTGGCCGAACCCGCGCAGCGAACGCGGCGTCCGCGCCTTGGCCGAATACCGCGGCTCGCAGGTCAGCGCCGGCCTCGCCGAGGCCTTCGAAATCGTCCGCTCGGTCCGATGACCGGCTTCCCGTCCGCTTTTCCCGCTCGCTTTTCCACTGCCCATCCAGAAACGGGTGACCAGGAATGACCAGTACTGTCGCTGAATTCGAGGCCCTCGCCGAACGGAACCAACTGACGTCGGTCGCGGTGATCGGGATGGGCTACGTCGGCCTGCCGACCGCGCTCGGCCTGCACGCCGGCGGCGTCGGCGTGATCGGCATCGACCTGTCGCAGAACCGGCTCGACTCGATCCGCTCGGGCGACGTCGACCTCATCGAAGCCGACCACCGGCGGCTCGAGAAAGCCGTGCACCAGGAGGACTTCCAGCTCACCACGGACTCGGCGCGGATGGCCGACGCGGACGCGGTGCTGGTGTGCGTGCCGACCGGGCTCGACGAGTACCTGATGCCCGACCTCGGCCCGCTGGAGGCGGCGTGCGCGGCGCTGGTCGCGAACGCCCGCCGCGGCCAGACGTTCATCCTCACCTCCACCAGCTACGTCGGCACCTCGAACCGGCTGCTGGTGAAACCGCTGGTGGCCAAAGGATTCACGATCGGCCGCGACCTGTTCGTGGCGTCCAGCCCGGAGCGGATCGACCCGGGCAACGTCACCCACACCCAGGCGGAGACGCCGCGCGTGCTGGGCGGCGTGACCCCGGTGTGCACCGCGATGGCGCAGCGCGTGATCAACGTGCTCACCCCGGCCGTGCACTGCGTCAGCTCGCCGGAAGCGGCCGAGATGACGAAGCTGTACGAGAACACCTTCCGCGCGGTGAACATCGCGCTGGCCAACGAGTTCGCCGAGATCAGCGACGGCTTCGCGATCGACCCGATCGAGGTCATCGACGCGGCGGCCAGCAAACCGTACGGCTTCATGGCCTTCCACCCCGGCCCCGGCGTCGGCGGCCACTGCATCCCCTGCGACCCGCACTACCTGCTGTGGCAGCTGCGCGCGACGCAGAGCAACGCACCGCTGGTGACCCAGGCGATGCACGCCATCGCGGAGCGGCCGAAGCAGGTTGTCGACCGCGTACTCAACACACTGTCCCGCGAAGGCAAGGGCATGGCGGGTACGCGCGTGCTGGTGGTCGGCGTGACCTACAAGCCCGGTGTGCAGGACGTGCGTTCGTCGTCCGCGCTCGACATCATCGACCTGCTCGCCGCGAAGGGCGCGAAGGTCGGCTACTACGACCCGCTGGTGCCGAATGTCCGAGTGACCGGCGGTTCGCTCGACACCGTCCCTGAGCCGGACGGCGAGGACTGGGACGTCGCGCTCATCCACACCGTCCAGCCGGGCCACGACTACGAATGGCTCGCCGACTGCCCGACCGTCATCGACGCTACCTACCGCTTCGACCGCGCGCTCTTCGCGAACTGATTCTTCGCGGGGGTTCCGGGCGGCGGAGCCCCCGGCCTGGGGCGAAGCCCCGGATGACACTGAGAAAGGGACACTGACGTGCGTTACCTCATCACCGGAGGCGCCGGGTTCATCGGCTCCCACCTCACCGAGCACCTGCTGGCCCGCGGCGACGAGGTCGTCGCACTGGACAACCTGAGCACCGGCACCCTGGACAACCTCGCCGGCGTCGCCGGGCACCCCGGTTTCCGGTTCGTGCGCGGCTCGATCACCGACCCGAACGCGATCGAATCGTGCATGGCGGGCATCGACGCGGTCTTCCACCTCGCGGCCGCGGTCGGCGTGTTCACCATCCTCGACAAGACGATGGACAGCCTCCGCACCAACCTGCACGGCACCGAGAACATGCTCGACGCGGCGCTGCGGCACGACGTGCCGATCCTCGTCGCGTCCACCAGCGAGATCTACGGCAAGAACACCGCCGACGGCCTGCGCGAGGACGACGACCGGATCATCGGGTCGCCGCTGAAGAACCGCTGGTCCTACGCCGAGGCGAAGGCGCTGGACGAGACGTTCGCCCACCTGTACGCGGTGGAGCACGGCCTGCGCACGGTGATCGTGCGGCCGTTCAACACCGTCGGCCCGCGTCAGACCGGACGCTACGGCATGGTCATCCCGCGGTTCGTCACGCAGGCGCTGGCCGGCGAGCCGATCACGGTGTTCGGCGACGGGCAGCAGACCCGCTGCTTCTGCCACGTGCACGACGTCGTGCCCGCGCTGGCGGACCTGCTCGCCGACGAATCCGCGTACGGCAAGGTGTTCAACCTCGGCAGCAACGAGCAGACCACCATCTCGCAGCTGGCCGAGCGCGTGATCGGCGCGACCGGTTCGAGCAGCACCATCACGAAGGTGCCGTACGAGGAGGCGTACGGCGACGGGTACGAGGACATGCAGCGCCGCATTCCCGACTGCACCCGCGCGTACAACCACATCGGCTTCGTGCCGACGCGCTCCTTGGACGACATCATCGACGCGGTGGTCGCCGACCGCCGGTCCTGACCCGGTTCCGGTTTCGCCGAAGGGCCTCTCGCGGAGTTCGCGCGGGAGGCCCTTCACGCGTTCCGGAGCTTGACGTAGACGGCGGCGAGGTAGCGGGCGGCGGTGTTCGCGGACACTCCCAGTACCTCCGCGATCACCGCCACCGGCATGCCCTGCGCGGCGAGTTCCGCGACCCGCAGCTCGACGTCGGACAGCACCTGCGACCCGCTTTCCGTCACTGCCCGGCACCGGCCAGCTCGCCCGCCAGCGCGCTCCGTCCGGCCACGCCGAGTTTCCGGTACACCCTGGTCAGGTGTTGCTCCACAGTGGACACCGTGATGTAGAGCGTTTCGGCGATCTGGCGGTTGGTCCGCCCGTGCGCCGCCAGCTCCGCGACGCGCAGTTCGGCCTCGCTCAGCGCGGTCGCCGCCGGCCCCTCCGGATCCGCCCGCGGCGGCTCCGGTCTCGACGCCACCGGACGAGGCGTGAGCGGACGCATCGGCTGGCGCGGCACCTGCACCGATTTCACCAGGCCCGCCGAGCGTTCCGCGCGCTGGCCGAGCTGGTTGATCGCGCGGACCGTGCGGGCCAGCTCCAGCCGGTCGCCGGATTCCTTGAACGCCTCCGCCGCCCGGTTCAGCAAGCCCGGCCGCGCGCCGCTGTCCCCGGCGAACGCCAGCACCCGCAGCGCCACTGCCTGCGAGAACGCGTCCTTCGCGTCCGCCAGCTGCTGTTTCGCCAGCTCCACCGCCAGAGTCGGGTTGCGCAGCCGCAGATTCGCCTCGGCGAGATCGGTCCGCCACGGTGCCACCGCGGGCAGGTCGAGGTCGCTGTCCCGGAGAATCCGCTGGCATTGCTGGAAATCGCTCATCGCGGAGAGCCCTCGGTTCGTGGCCAGGTGGAACTGGCCGCGCGCCCGGAGGAACCGTACGCCGCCGAGGGTCGTGTACACGGTTTCGGGCAGAGCGTGGCGCAACACCGCTGCTGCGGCCTTGAACGCGCCCGCTGCGGTGTACGCGGTCAGCATCGTGGCCAACGGGTACGTGATCGCGACGCCCCAGTTTGGCTCGTCAAGCAGCGCGAGCGCACGGCTGGCCGCTTCCGCTGCTTCGGCCGGTTCGCCGCGACGCAGCAGCAGGCTTGCGCCGATAGCGTCGAGCATCGCCTTCCACGTCACCGCGCCGCGATACTCCGCTTCCTCGGCCAGCGAAGTGCACCAGCCTTCGGCACGGTCCGCCTTGCCGTCGTACGCGAGCGCGAGGATAGCCGTGGCCAGTGCTTCCAACGAAGTGTCCGACAGCCGGCAGTTCTGCAGAATCCGCTCCGCGCACACCGAAGTCTCTTCGCTGCCACCGACCCGCCATACCGAGGCGAGGGTGGTGGCGGTGCGCATCCAGGGATCCGAAGCGTCGAAGGGCAACTCCGGCGCCGCGCCGTAATGCCAGTGCGCGGCGAGCGTCAGTTCCGCGGCCATCCGGGGGTGCAGCGGCTCGAGGTCGTCGCCCAGCCGGACCAGTGCGGACTCGAACGTTTCGCGGTCGCCGAACCACAATGACTGGCGTACCAGAGCGATCCGGTCGGATTGGTCGAGCGAATCGGCTTCGCGCAACGCCGCGAGATGCGGTGCGGCCGCCGCCGGATTGACTCGCCAGGTGATCTTGGCCAGCAGCTGCGAGATCATCTGCTGCTCCCATGACGCGGTGGTCGTGGCCGCCGCCAGCTGCAGACAGCGAGTCGCGAAGTCGACATCGTCGCCGAGCATCACCTGCTCCGCCGCCGCGACCAGCACCGGCAGCGCCCACTCCGCCTGAGCTTCGCCCGCCGCCACGAGATGCCGCGCGACCTCCGGTGCCGGCAACCCGCGGGCGTGCTTCACCTCCGCCGCACGGATGTGCAGCTGCACCTTCTCCGACCCGCGCAACCCGCCGACGACCGCCGCCGCGGCCGGCTGCTGCCGGAACCGCACCCCGTCGACCAGGCCGGTCTCCACGAGCACGCCGGCGGACGCCTCGGCTTCGACCGGGTCGACGCCCGCGACGGTCGCCACCGCGTCCGTCGTCACGTCGGTGTCCAGCACCGCGATCGCCGTCGCCACTTCCCGCAGCGGCGAACCGTAACGGTGCAAAAGCCGTTGCACCGCATCGGAATACGCCGCGCTGTCGTCCGCCGAACCGCGGCGAGCGTCGACCAATGCGGCGACCAGCAACGGATTCCCCGCGCTCAGCCCGTAGATCCGCTCGGCCTCGCCGTGGTCGGCGACCAGCCGCGCGATCGCCTCCACGGTGAACGGCGTGAGATGCACGTACCGGTGCGGCTGGGCGGCGAATTCCATGCCCTCGCCGGAATACCAGCCGTCCGGCTGCGTCAGCACCAGCAACATCCCCGCCGACCGCGCCCGCCGCTGCAACCTCAGCAGCAGCCGGGCCGACGTCTCGTCCACGTGCTGCAAATCGTCCACCGCGATCAGCAGCGACCGCTCGCGCGCCAGCCGGTGCAAGGCACTGCACAACGCCGCGATCCGGTCCCCGCCGCACTCCGCGGCCAGCACCTCGCGCGGCAACGCCGGACAGGCCAGCAACTGGTCGAGCACACCTCCGTCGACGTCGCGCTCGTCGGCCGCGCCCGTCGCGGTGAGCGTCAGAACGCCCAGCTCGCGGGCCCGCGCCACCACTTGGTTCTGCACCTGCGTCTTCCCGCTGGCCGGTCCTCCGCCGACCAATACCGTGTCTCCCGCCCCCGCATCGCATTCGATCAGCAGCCCTTCGAGAAGGGACACTGCTTCGTTCGGCTCGGTGCGGCGGTTCTGCCCCCAGTTCACGCCCATCGCAAGCTCCTCGACCCAATGGTCATTCTTCCTGCGTCTGCCACAGTCGCAGCCGCCCCCTAAGCACAGCCAACCGCGATCTAAAGTCACTCAATTAGGTGATCATGATTACCGGGTGTCGCGGTTTTGCGTTTCGCTGGCCGCCGCCTGGGCGCGAGGGGCAGTTCTCTGCCGCTCCGCCTGGGTTTTAGGTCTGGACAGTGATCTTGAGGGTCTGGTTTCGCCAGGACGGGTTGACCGATTCGAGCGATTGCGTAATCGAACGCGCGTTCGATTCACTAGAGGGGTGCCCACGCCGCTCCCCTGTCCAGCCGAACACCGCCACCACAACCCTGCCCCGCTGGCAACCAGGGATCCGCCGGGGATAAGGGTGGGGAAACCCCAGGGAAGCTTCAGGAGCACACCCCATGGCTCCGACGGCCCCGTTCCGAGAAACTAGGTACAGCAAGGAAACACCCCCCTCACCCTGGAGGCCATCATGATGGCGATCACCACCGCCCCCGGCGTCACCCAGCGCATGCTCGCCAGCGGCCACCTGGAACTGACCTGCCGCACGACCAACCGGCACATCGAATGCGAACCGGTGGCCGCCGCGATGTGGATCGCCCTGAAACAGCACAACGGCGACGTAGACCAGGCAGCAAGCACCCTGTCCACCCTGTGGCACACGAACGAAGACGACACCCGCTACGACCTCATCGCCCTGGCCGGTTCCCTCTGCTCCCTGGGCATGGCCACCGAGTCGTAACGGGAACCGGTTGGGGTCGCGCCGGATACCGTGGCCGAGCCGGAGCAGCGCTCACCTGCCTGCGAGTCGTACCGAAGCTGCCTGCGCCCACCCCGGCAACCGTGGCCGAGCCGCAGCAACGCAACCCTGCCGGCGAGTCACAACCGGAACTGCTTGCGCTCACCCTAGGCAACCGTGGCCGAGCCGGAGCAGCGCACCCCTCTCGGCGAGTCGCAGCCGGAGCTGCCTGCGCTCACCCCGGACAACCGTGGCCGAGCCACAGCAGCGCACCCCACCCGCGAGCCGCAACCAGAACGCGCCGCGCCACCCCGCGACCGTCGGCCGAACCGCAGCAGCGCAACCCTGCCCGGGAGTCGCAACCGGAACCGCCCGAGTCCATGCCGGGCAACCGTGGCCGAACCGCAGCAGCGCTCGCCTCCCGGCGAGCCGCAGCCGGGGTTGCCTGCGCCCACCGCGGGCAACCGTGGCCGAACCGGAGCAGCGCCATCCCCCTGGGCCGATTTGCGCGCCAAAGCCCGTCGGCCCGCACGAAACCCTCGGCCGCCCAACGCGCCGCGCGATGTGCTCGGCCGACAGCTCGCCGTTCTCCACCGCGGCAGGTTCGCCCGCAGCTGCTCCCGCAGCGCGACCACCCGCGCGCAGCCGTCGCGATCCCGGCGGCTCCGGCCCCGATATGCCCAACCTTGCACCGGATGGCCACCGAGGTCGTCACGATCGCCCGTCGCGGCGCAGCGGGCCCGGATTCCCGTTCTCTGGCACGGGTTTGGCCGCGTCTCCCCACGGGATCAGCCGACTCGGGAACGGCCGCCTCTTCGCATCTGCCACCCGTGCAGGGCAAGGACTTTCCCGTGGCCGCGACCAGGCAGCCACCCGGCAAGGCGCTTGCGACTCGATCGCGCCTCCCAGTTCGCCTCCCCGCGTCCACAGTGGACATAGCGCGGCATCGGCCTCGGCAGAATCACCCCGGCGATCCAGCCTGATCGCCCCCAAACCCCAGCTCAGACCAGGCCGCGCAAAGCCACCCAGCAGACACACCGGCGGCCCGAGCCGATCGCGACGATCAGCTCGGGCCGCCGGTTGACTAGCCGCTAGTTACCCCTACAGAACCCGCAGTCGTCCTGAGCCGCTGCGCCAAAGGGCCGGGTCACTGGGATTCGCCCCCTTCCTCGGCGCCGCCCATCGCGGAGCGGACCAGGTCGGCCAGGTCCATCGAGGCGACTGCCGCTGCCGCGTCATCGGTGCCGTTCAGTTCTTCGACCGCTTCTTCCGAATCAGCAGGAGCCAGCTCGGTCAGCAGGTGCCGGGCCAGCGGCAGCGGGCTCGGGTAGTCGAAGATCAGCGTCGCGGGCAGCCGCAGGCCGGTCGCGGCGCCTAGCCGGTTGCGCAGCTCCAGTGCGGCCAGCGAGTCGATGCCCAGGTCGGTGAAGCCCTTCTCGACCCCGACCGCTGAAGCGTCGTCGTATCCGAGGACCGCCGCCGTGTGCTCGCACACCAACTGCAGTGCCGCCGAGTCTCGCTCGTCCGCCGGGAGCGTGGCGAGCTTGTCGGCGAACCCGGCCTCCGGTTCTGCCGCCGCGGCGACCGTCGCCCGCCGCGGTGTGGCGGTGGCCAGGCCCTTCAGCAGTGCCGACGCGCGGTCGGCCTCCTTGAGGTCGAGCTTCACCGGCACCAGCACCGCCGAGGAAGCGGACAGTGCGGCGTCGAACAGTTCCAAGCCCTCAGCCGCGGACAGTTCCGCGACCCCGGACCGGGCGATGTGTGCCAGGTCCACCTCGCCGTCGGTGCCTTCCCACGGACCCCACGCGAGCGACGTCGCCGGGAGGCCCAGCGAAGCGCGGTGCTCGGCCAGCGCGTCCAGGAACACGTTCCCAGCCGCGTAGTTCGCCTGTCCCGCCGCGAGCAGCAGGCCGCCCGCCGAGGAGTAGAGGACGAACGCTGCCAGGTTCCGATCAGCCGTCAGCTCGTGCAGGTTCCACGCCGCATCCACCTTGGGCCGCAACACGTTCTCGACCTGCTCCGGCGTCAACGCACTCAGCACCGCGCTGTCCATCTGCCCGGCCGCGTGCACCACGGCGGTCAGCCGCGGCAGCGTGTCGAGCAGTTTCGCCAGCTCGTCCCGGTCGGTGACGTCGCACGCGGCCATCGTCACCTTCGCGCCCTCGCCGGCCAGTTCGTCGACCAGCTCCCGCGCACCCGCCGCGTCGAGACCGCGCCGGCTGGTCAGGACCAGGTCCCGCGCACCGCGAGCGACCAGGTGCCGGGCCAGCAGCCCGCCGAGCAGGCCCGCGCCGCCGGTGATCAGCACCGTGCCGTCCGGATCCCATTCGACCGGCTCGCCGACCTCGGCGACCCGGGTCAGCCGCGGCACGCGCACCTCTCCGTTGCGCACCCGCGCCTCCGGTTCGCCGGACGCGACGACCGCGGGCAGCGCCCGGGCCGATTCCGCCGAAGCGTCGAGGTCCACAACCTGGATCCGGCCGGGGTTCTCCGCCTGCGCGGCCCGCACCAGCCCCCAGACCGGAGCCTGCGCCAGCTCGTCGCGGGTGACCACGACCAGCTTGCCTTCCCCGATCGACAGCCAGTTCTGCAAGTGCCGCAACGTTTCCTGCACGACCTGGTGCACCTGCGCGGGCACCGAACCGGAACCCGAGCCGACCGGCAGCACCAGCACCTCCGCGTCGACCGGCTCCGCCTTCAGCGGCACACCGAGACCGAGGTCGTCGGTGCCGAGCACCGCCCAGCCATCCAGCGAAGGCACCAGCCGGACCCCGGAAGCGGGCTGCCATTCGATCCGGTACAGCGAGTCCGGCACCTTCGCGCCGAGCTGGCCTTCCGACACCGGCCGCGTGACCAGCGAAGCGATCTGAGCCACCGGCGCACCGGCAGTGTCGGCCAGGTCGAGCGACGAACCGCTTTCGGTCTTCCGGACCCGCACCCGCAGCGCGGTCGCACCGCTGGCCCGCAGCGACACCGAGTTCCACGCGAACGGGATGGTCGTCTCGGTCAGCGCCTTCGGACCGCCCGGGATCAGGAAGTCGGTCGCGCCGAGTGCCGAGTCGAGCAGACCCGGGTGCAGGCCGAATTCGTTCGCCGCGGTGCCCTCCGGCAGCGCGACCTCGGCATACACCTCGCCTTCGCGGATCCAGATCGCCCGCAGGTTGCGGAACGTCGGACCGTAGCCGAAGCCGAGACCGGCCAGGTCGTCGTACAGCCCGGTCAGGTCGACCGATTCCGCGTCCGACGGCGGCCACTCAGCCAGCGAGAAGTCCGCGGCCGCACCGTTGGCCAGCGTGCCGGCGGCGTGCTGGACCCAGCCCGCCTCGGTCCGCGAGTGCACCGACAGCTCCCGGCGACCGCTGGCGTCCGGCGCGCTGATGACCACGCGCAGGTCGACCCCGTCTTCCGGCAGCAGCAACGGCGCCTGCTGCGTCAGCTCCTCCAGCAGGGTGCAGCCGACCTGGTCCCCGGCGTGCACCGCCAGCTCGACGTACGCGGTGCCGGGCAGCATCGTCCGCCCCATCACCACGTGGTCGGCCAGCCATGGCTGCGTCGCGACCGACAGCCGTCCGGTCAGCACCGCGCCGCCGTCGGGCAGTTCCACCAGCGCACCCAGCAGCGGGTGTCCGGCGGACTGTGCGCCCAAAGTGCTGACATCGCCGGTCGGCTTCGTCGCGTCGAGCCAGTACGACTTGTTCTGGAACGCGTAGGTCGGCAAGTCCACAGTGGACGCACCCTGGCCGGCGAACAGCGCCTTCCAGTCGATCTTCGCGCCCCGGGAGAACAGCGTCGCCAGCGCGGTGAACACGGTCGGCACCTCGGCCCGGCCGCGGCGCATCGCGGGCACCTGGACGACCCGGTCCGGCCGATCCGCGACCGTGGTGTCGCATTCGCGAGCCATCCCGGTGAGCACCGCGTCCGGCCCCAGTTCCACGAACCGGGTCACGCCCGCGGCGAGCAGCGTGCCGACGCCGTCGGCGAACCGGACGGCCTCCCGCACGTGGCCCACCCAGTACCGCGGCGAGCACAGTTCCGCGGCGGTCGCGATCTTGCCGGTCACGTTCGACACCACCGGGATCGACGGCGCGGAGTAGGTCAGTTTCTCCGCCACCACCGAGAACTCGGCCAGCATCGGCTCCATCAGCGACGAGTGGAACGCGTGCGAGACGACCAGCTGCTTCGTCCGGCGGCCAGCGTCGGAGAAGGTCGCCATGGCGGCGAGCACCGCCTCTTCCGGACCGGAGATGACCACCGACCGCGGCCCGTTCACCGCCGCGACGTCCACCCCGTCCGGAAGCGAGGCACGCACCTCCTCCTCAGTGGCCGCGATCGCCGCCATCGTGCCTCCGGACGGCAGCGCCTGCATGAGCCGGCCGCGGGCGGCGACCAGCGAGCAGGCGTCGGCCAGCGAGAACACTCCGGAAACGTGCGCGGCGGCCAGTTCGCCGATCGAGTGCCCGGCGACGTAATCCGGTGTGACGCCCCAGGATTCGGCCAGCCGGTACAGCGCGACCTCGATCGCGAACAGCGCGCATTGCGTGTACGCGGTCTGGTTGAGCAGCGGCGAGTCTTCCCAGATCACCTGCTTGAGCGGGGTTTCCAGCTCGGTGTCGAAGAGTCCGCAGATCTCGTCGAACGCTCCGGCGAACGCCGGGAACGCCTCGTACAGCCCGCGTCCCATGCCCGGCTGCTGCGCGCCCTGTCCGGTGAACAGGAACGCCGTCAGGTCGGCCGCGCTGACCGTGCCGGCCACGGTGCCCGCCGGGGTCCGGCCGTCGGCCAGTCCGTCGAGCGCCTTCAGCGCCGCTTCGCGGTCGGCCGCCAGGACCACCGCGCGGTGGTCGAGCGCGGCGCGGCCGGTGGCGAGCGAGTAGCCGATGTCGGTCAGGCTGACGTCCGGGTTGGCCCGCAGGTGCGCGGCCAGCCGGGCGGCCTGGTCGGCGAGTGCCGGGGCGACCGAACCAGCCAGCGGCAACGGAATCGCCGGCAGTTCCGGTGCGGTGCGCCGGATTTCGGTGGCCGGGGCGGGCGGGGCCTCCTCGATGATGATGTGCGCGTTGGTGCCGCTGATGCCGAACGACGAGACGCCGGCCCGGCGCGGGTGACCGTTGCGCAGCCACGGCCGCGGTTCGGTGAGCAGCTCGATGTTGCCCGTGGTCCAGTCGACGACCGGCGACGGCGCGTCGACGTGCATCGTCTTCGGCAACAGGTTGTGCCGCAACGCCTGCACGACCTTCATCACGCCTGCCGCGCCGCCGGACGCTTGCGCGTGCCCGATGTTCGACTTCACCGAACCCAGGTACAGCGGCCGGTCGCGGTCCTGGCCGTAGGTGGCCAGCAGTGCCTGCGCCTCGATCGGGTCGCCCAGCTTGGTGCCCGAACCGTGCGCCTCGACCGCGTCCACATCGGACGGCTTCAGCCCGCCCGCGGCGAGGGCCGCGTGGATCACGCGTTCCTGCGACGGGCCGTTCGGGGCGGTCAGGCCGTTGGACGCACCGTCCTGGTTGACCGCGCTCGACCGGACCACCGCGAGCACCTCGTGCCCGTTGCGCTGCGCGTCGGACAGCCGCTCCAGGAGCAGCAGGCCCGCGCCCTCGGCCCAGCCGACCCCGTCGGAAGCCGCGGAGAACGACTTCGACCGGCCGTTGGGCGAAAGCACGCCCTGGCGGCTGGAGTCGACAAAGAGATCCGACTGCGACAGCACGGTCACCCCGCCGGCCAGCGCCATCCCGCATTCCCCGGCCCGCAGCGCCTGCACCGCGAGGTGCAGCGTGACCAGCGAGGACGAGCACGCGGTGTCGACCGTCATGCTCGGGCCCTCGAGGCCGAGCAGGTAGGAGATCCGGCCGGAGACGACCGCGCCGGAGCTGCCGTTGGGGATGTAGGCGGCGACGTCGGCCGGGGCGCCCGGGGCGCGGCTGCCGTAGTCGTCGTACATCGCGCCGGTGAAGACGCCGGTCAGGCTGCCGCGCAGCGCGGTCGGGTCGATCCCGGCGCGCTCGATGGCCTCCCACGCGGTTTCCAGCAGAAGCCGCTGCTGCGGGTCCATCGCCATCGCCTCGCGCGGGCCGATGCCGAAGAACGCCGGGTCGAACTCCGCCGCGTCGTGCAGGAAGCCGCCCTGGTTGGCATACGTCTTGCCGCGTTTGCCGCGCTCCGGGTCGTAGATGCCCTCGATGTCCCAGCCGCGGTTGGTCGGGAAGCCGGACACCGCGTCGACCTCGTCGACCAGCAGCTGCCACAGATCCTCCGGCGACCGGACGCCGCCGGGGTAGCGGCAGGCCATGCCGACGATCGCGATCGGCTCCTGCATCGACGCGTTCGTCCGGGCCGTCGTCGCCGGGGTCTTCGCGACCGCGCCGAGCAGCTTGCCCTTGACGAAGTCCGCGACGGCCTTGGCGGTCGGGTGGTCGAAGATCAGCGTCGCGGGCAGCGTCAGGCCGGTCGCGGTGCCGAGCAGGTTGCGCAGCTCGACCGCGGCGAGCGAGTCGAAGCCCAGCTCCTTGAACGCCCGCGTTCCGTCCACTTCGGACTTGTCGGCGTAGCCGAGCACGGTGGCCACCTGCGTGCGGACCAGGTCGAGCAGCACCCGGTCCCGTTCGCTTTCGACCAGCGCGGCCAGTTCGTCGGCGAGCGCGTTGTCCGCCGCCTTGGCCGCCTTCGCCACGCGACGTGCCTTCGGCGGCACGAAACCACGCAGCAGCGCGGGCAGTTCGTCGGTGCGTGCCCGCAGCGCCGGGACGTCCACGCGCAGCGGCGCGATCACCGCGTCTTCGGTGGCCACGGCGGCGTCGAACAGGGTCAAGCCCTGCTCGGCGGTCACCGCGGGCAGGCCGAGGCGGGCCATCCGGGCGAGGTCGGCTTCGGCGAGGTCGCCGCCGAGTCCGGTGTTTTCCGCCCACAGCCCCCACGCCAGCGCGGTGGCCGGAAGCCCGGCCGCACGCCGGTGTTCGGCGAGCCCGTCGAGGAACGCGTTGGCCGCGGCGTAGTTCGCCTGTCCGGCCGGCAGCACCTGGCCGCCCGCCGAGGAGAACAGGACGAACGCGGACAGCTGCCGGTCGGCGGTCAGCTCGTGCAGGTGCCAGGCCGCGTCGACCTTCGGCCGCAGCACCGCGGCAAGCTGCTCCGCGGTGAGGGAATCGAAGACACCGCTGTCGGCGGTACCGGCGGCGTGCACCACCGCGCCGAGGTCCGGCAGGCCGTTGACCAGCTCCGCGACTGCTTCCCGGTCCGCGACATCGCAAGCCGCCACCTGAACGGTCGCGCCGAGGTCGGTCAGCTCTTCGGCCAGTTGCGCGGCACCCGGTGCCTCGAGACCGCGGCGGCTGGTGAGCACGAGGCTCCGCACGCCGTGCTCGGCCACCAGGTAACGCGCCAGCAGGCTGCCGAGCCCGCCGGTGCCGCCGGTGATCAGGACCGTGCCGTCCCACGCCGTGGCGCCGGTTGATTCGGTGCGGGTGTAGCGCGGGGCAAGGACCGCGCCGGCGCGGATCGCCGACTCCGGCTCGCCCGAGGCGACCACCGCGGCGATCGTCTCGACCTTCGTGTCCGCATCCGCGTCGATCAGGAACGCGCGGCCGGGGTGTTCGGCTTGCGCCGCCCGGGCGAGGCCCCACAGCAGACCCTGCGTGACGTCCACAGTGGACTCACCGGCTGGGACCGCTGCCTCGGTGACGATGGCGAGTTTCGTGTCCGTCAGCCGCGATTCGGCCAGCCACGCCTGAATCTCGGCGAGCAGCCAAGTCGCGTTGGCCCGTGCTGCTTCCGGCACCGCGCCGTCTGTGGCAGGCACCGACAGCGTCACGAGACCCGGCACCGGCTCGCCGCGATCCACGGCACCGAGCAAGTCCGCGAAGCCGCTGTAGGTGGCGGCCACGCCGACCCGGCCCCGGCCGATCGCGACGACGTCGCCCGGCTCCGCGGCCGGGACCGGCACGGACTGCCAGCCGATCTTGAGCAGCGCACCGTCGGTGGTCTCCGCCTGCGCGGCCAGTTCGGTCCGCACCGGCCGCGAGACCAGCGACTCGACCGACGCGACCGGGTTGCCTTCGCCGTCCGCGACCTCGATCGAGGACAGTTCGTCGCCGTCCAGCCGGACAATCCGCACCCGCAGCACCGAAGCGCCGACCGCGTGCAGCGTGACGCCGTTCCAGACGAACGGAAGCAGCGTCGAACCGCTCGGGTCGCCGAGGAGGTCGGCGTGCATCGCGGTGTCGAGCAGCGCCGGGTGCAGGCCGTAGGAACCCGCCGTGGACGCGGCCGGTTCCGGCAGCGCGACCTCGGCGAACACCTCGTTGCCGCGGCGCCACGCGGCCTGCAGGCCCTGGAACGCCGGGCCGTAGCCGTAGCCGCGCTCGTTGAGCAGCTCGTACGCGCCCTCGACCGGGATCGGGGTCGCGCCCGGAGGCGGCCATTCGGTGAGGCCAGCGGGCTCCGGCCGCGCGGTGGCGGACAGCGTGCCCAGCGCGTGCTGAGTCCAGTCGCCGTCCGATTCGACCGGGCGGGAGAACACGGTGACCGGGCGGCGGTCGCCGTTCGCCGGGCCGACCACGACCTGCAGCGCGACCGCGCCGTCCGGCGGCAGGATGAGCGGTGTCTGCAGCGTCAGCTCCTCCACCGTCGGGTGGCCCACCTGGTCGCCGGCGGCGACCGCCAGCTCGACGAACCCGGTGCCGGGCACCAGGATCGCGCCCTTCACCACGTGGTCGGCGACCCACGGCACCGACGACGCGGACAACCGTCCAGTGAGGACAGTGGTGTCCGAACCGGACAGTGCCACGACCGCGCCCAGCATCGGGTGCGCCAGCGGCTGCTGGCCGACCGAGGTGACGTCGCCGGACGGAGTGGCGTCGAGCCAGTAACGCTTGTGCTGGAAGGCATACGTCGGCAGGTCGAGCCGGACCGGGCCGTCGCCAAGCAGCGGGCCGAGCTTTACCGCGCCGCGGACGTGCAGGCGACCGGCCGCGGTGAGCGCGATGCGCACCTCGTCCTGGTCGCGCCGGCCGAACGGGACGAACTCGGCGTCGACATTCAGCGGGCCGAGCGCGGACAGCACGCTGTCCGGACCGATTTCCAGGAAGGTCTGGACGCCGCTCTCCGCCAAAGTCGTGACCGCGGCCCCGAAACGGACAGTCTCGCGGACATGGGTGACCCAGTACTCCGGCGAACGCAGCTCGTCGTCGGTGGCGAGTTTCCCGGTCACCGTCGAGACAATCGGGATCGTCGGCGCGTCGTAGGCCAAGCCAGCGGCGATCTCGCGGAACTCGTCGAGCATCGGCGTCATCAGCGGCGAGTGGAACGCGTGACTCACGCGCAACCGTCGCGTTTGGACATCGCCGGCGGCCCGCTCGATCTCGGCGACCACGTCCGCGTCGCCCGAGACGACGACGGCGGCCGGACCGTTCACCGCGGCGATGCTGACCGCGTCCTCGTGGCCCTGCAACAGCTCGCGAACCGCGTACTCGGTCGCGGCGAGCGAGACCATCGCACCGCGACGGTCGTTCAGCGCGCCCATCAACCGACCCCGTGCGGCGACCAGTTTCGCTGCGTCCTCAAGGGAAAGCACGCCCGCGACGTGGGCCGCGGCCAGCTCGCCGATCGAATGTCCGGCGAGCGCGTCGGGCCGGAAGCCCCACGACTCGGCGAGCCGAAACAGCGCGACCTCGACCGCGAACAGCCCGGTCTGGGTGTACTGCGTCTGGTCGAGCAGGCCGCGGTCGGCGAGTTCGGTGGTGCCGAACACGACGTCCCGCAGCGGCACGTCGACCAGCGGGTCGATCGCCGCGCACACGGCGTCGAACGCCGTCGCGAAGGCCGGGTACGCGTCATACAGCTCGCGTCCCATGCCGACTCGCTGCGCGCCCTGGCCGGAGAACAGGAAGGCGAGCTTCCCGTCCACGACCTGGCCGGTCGGGGCGTCCCCGGCAGCCAGCGCGTCGAGTCCGTCGGCGAGTTCTCCCGCGGTCTCGGCGACCACCACCGCGCGGTGTTCCAGCGAAGCCCGCGTCGCAGCCAGCGAACGCGCGATCTCCGCGACGGAAACGCCCTCGGCGAGCCAAGAACGCAGCCGCGCCGCCTGTCCGCGCACCGCGGCGGCGGACCGGCCGGACAGCGCGACCGGAACGATCGTCTGCGTCTCCGAAGGCCGCTCGACCGGGATCGCCGGCGCCTGCTCCAGGATGACGTGCGCGTTCGTTCCGCTGATGCCGAACGACGACACCGCGGCGCGCCGCGGCCGATCCGGCGACCACTCGCGCGCTTCGGTCAGCAGCCGGACCGCGCCGGTCTCCCAATCGACCACAGTGGACGGACGGTCGACGTGCAGCGTCTGCGGCAACTGGCCGTGCTGCATCGCCATAACCATCTTGATGATGCCCGCGACGCCCGCCGCGGCCTGCGTGTGCCCGATGTTGGACTTGATCGACCCGAGCCACAGCGGCTGGTCCCCGGAACGGTCCTGCCCGTAGGTGGCCAGCAGCGCCTGCGCCTCGATCGGGTCGCCCAGCGTGGTGCCGGTGCCGTGCCCCTCGACAACGTCCACTTCGGACGGCTGCAGACCAGCGTCGGCCAGCGCCTTGGCGATCACCCGCTGCTGCGAAGGACCGTTCGGCGCGGTGAGGCCGTTCGACGCACCGTCGTGGTTCACCGCGGAACCGCGCAGGACCGCGAGCACCGGGTGCCCGTTGCGGCGAGCGTCCGACAGCCGCTCGACGAGCAGCATGCCCGCGCCCTCGCCCCAGCCGGTGCCGTCCGCCGCTTCGGCGAACGCCTTGCACCGGCCGTCGGCGGAAAGCCCGCGCTGACGGCTGAAGTCGATGAAAGTGTCCGGAGTGGACATCACGGTGACACCGCCGGCCAGCGCCAGCGTGCACTCCCCGCGACGCAGCGCCTGCACCGCCCAGTGCAGCGCGACCAGCGACGACGAGCACGCGGTGTCCACGGTGACGGTCGGGCCTTCCAGACCCAGCGCGTACGACACGCGGCCGGACACGACGCTGGCTAGGCTGCCGTTGCCGAGGTAGCCCGCGATGTCGTCGGAAACCGTGCCGAGGCGGGTGCCCCAGTCGTGGTACATCACGCCGGCGAACACGCCGGTCGCGCTGCCGCGAAGGCCGACCGGGTCGATTCCGGCCCGCTCGAAGGCTTCCCAGGACACCTCCAGCAGCAGCCGCTGCTGCGGGTCCATCGCCGCCGCTTCGCGCGGGCTGATCTCGAAGAAGTCCGCGTCGAACTCGGCCGCGTCGTGCAGGAAGGCGCCGTGCTTGACGTAGGAGTGGCCGGGCTTGCCGGGCTCCGGGTCATACAGCGAGTCGACGTTCCAGCCGCGGTCGACCGGGAAGCCGGACAGCGCTTCCTCGCCCTCGGACACGAGCCGCCACAGGTCTTCCGGCGTCTCAACGCCACCCGGGTAGCGGCAAGCGATGCCGACGATGGCGATGGGCTCCTCCGGGTCCACAGTGGTCACCGGGGTGACGGTCCGCGTCGGGGCGAGACCAGCCAGGCGCGAGGCCAGGTACTCGGCGAGCGCACGCGGCGTCGGATAGTCGAACACCAGCGTCGCGGGCAGCCGCATGCCGGTGACCGAGTCGAGGATGTTGCGCAGTTCCACCGCGGCCAGCGAGTCGAACCCGATCTCGCCGAACGGGCGGGCCGGGCTGATCGCGTCCGCGCTGTCGTGGCCGAGAACGGCCGCGACGTGCGTGCGCACCAGGTCGAGCAGCGCGCGGTCGCGGTCGGCCTCGGCGAGGTGCGCGAACCGCTCGGCGAACTGCTGCTCGGGCGTCACTTCCCCGCTGGCGACCGCGATCCGGCGGCGGCCGGCGGGGACGAGCCCGCGCAGCACGGCCGGAACGTCCTCGCCGCGCGACCGCAGTGCCGCGCGGTCGACCCGGGTCGGCACGACCGTCGGAACACCGGTGCCGAGCGCGGCGTCAAGGGCGGCAAGGCTTTCCGACACGGTGAGCGGAGCCAGCCCCAGCCGCGCGATGCGGTTTCGGTCCACTTCGGACAGTGTCGCGCCCATGCCGATCGCCTGCCCGGCGTCGGGCGCCCACAGGCCCCAGGCCAGCGACGTGGCGGGCAGGCCAGCCGCGTGGCGGTGCTCGGCCAGCGCGTCGAGGAAGGTGTTGCCCGCGGCGTAGTTCGCCTGTCCGGCACCGTCGGCAAGACCCGCCGAGGAGGAGAACAGGACGAACGCCGACAGGCCGAGTTCCTCGGTCAGCTCGTGCAGCGCCCACGCCGCGTCAAGCTTCGGAGCCAGCACCGCGTCGAGCTGCTCGGCGGTCAGCGAGCCGATCATCGCGTTGTCGAGCACGCCAGCGGTGTGCACGACCGCGGACAGCGGGTGCTCCGCCTTCTTGATCGCCGTCGACAGCGAACGCTTCTTGCTGACGTCCGCGGCGACCACCTTCGCGGTCGCGCCCAGCTCCGCCAGCTCTTCGACCAGCTCGGCCGCCCCCGGTGCGTTAAGACCGCGACGGCTCAGCAACAGCAAGCTGCGCACGCCGTGCTTCGTGACGAGGTGCTTCGCGACCTGGGCTCCGAGACCACCGGTGCCGCCGGTGATCAGCACCGTGCCGTCCGCACGCCAGGTCGGCTCGCCGGCTTCGGCGGCCAACCGGACCAGCCGACCAGCCGAGACCGTGTCGCCGTCGATCCGCAGCTCCGGCTCGCCCGAGCCGAGCGCAGTGGCCAGGGTCGCCGGGGTGGCCACGCCCTCCACCAGAACCACGCGACCGGGATGCTCGGCCTGCGCCGAACGCACGAGACCGCGGACGGCGGAGTCAGCGAGCGTTCCGCGCGTCAACACCACCAGACGCGCACTGGCGTAGCGGTCGCCTTCCAGCCACTGCTGCAGCACAGTCCGCACGCGGTGCGCGGTCTGCTTCGCAGCGGCGGCGAGGTTCTTGCCCGGAACGGAAACCGGCAGCAGCACGACCTCGGGCACGTCGACCAGCGACACCAGCGAGTCGACCACCGGAACGTCAAACCCGCTGATGGAACCCAGCGAGGCCAGCGCCGGCAGCTCCGCCGAGGCAGTGACCGGCGTCCATTCGACGGTGTACAGCAGGTCGCGCGCCTGGGTGCCGAGGTCGGCCTCGCGGACCGGCCGCGAGCGGAACGACTCGACGGACAGCACCGGCGTACCGGCCACGTCCGTCACGTCGATCGAGACCCCGCCGGTGGCCGGCGAAGTGATCCGCACCCGGACCTCGGTCGCGCCGGAAGCGTGCAGCCGCACGCCGGTCCACGCGAACGGCAGCCGGATCTCGTCCGGCTCGCGCGCCTCGCCAGGAGCGAAGTCGGTGGCGTGCAGGACCGCGTCGAGCAGCGCCGGGTGAACGCCAAACGCCGCGTCACGCCCGGCCGTGGGCAGCGCGACCTCGGCGAACACGACGTCGTCCCGCTTCCACGCGGTGCGCAGGCCTTGGAACAGCGGACCGTAGCCGTAACCCTGTTCGGCCAGTTCGCCGTACAGCTCGTTCGTCGCGACCACCTCGGCACCGGCGGGCGGCCACTCGCCGCGCGGCGCGGGTTCGACCACCGGGCCAGCGGCGAGGACACCGACGGCGTGCCGGGTCCAGGCCGCGTCGGCGTCGTGGTCAGGACGGGAGTGGAACTCGATGGTGCGGCGGCCGTCGACGTCCGGGCCGACCAGCGTCTGCAGCGCCACGCCACCCGTCTCCGGCAGCGCGAGCGGAGCCTGCAGGGTCAGCTCGTCGACCACGCCGTAGCCGACCTGGGCGGCGGCGTGCAAAGCCATCTCGACGAACGCGGTGCCCGGCAGGACCGGCGTGCCGGCGATCGCGTGGTCGGCCAGCCACGGGTGCGTCCGCAGTGCGACGCGCCCGGTGAGGACCAGGCCGTCGTCGCCCGCGAGACCGATCTCGGCGGCGAGCAGCGGATGCCCGGAAGCCAGCTGCCCGAAGTCCGCCGCGTCGCCGTGCCCGGTCGGCGCGGTGAGCCAGTAGTGCTTGTGCTGGAAGGCATACGTCGGCAAGTCGACCGCTTGAGCGGTGCCGAAGAACGCCGTCCAGTCGATCGCCACGCCACGGGTGTGCAGGCGGCCGAGCGCGGTCGCGAGGGTGGCGACCTCGGGCCGGTCGCGGCGCTGCGCGGGAGTGCACGCGATGGCCTCGCTGGTGCCGGCGGCCATCGCCGAGAGCACGGCGTCCGGACCAACCTCGATCGCGGTCGTCACGCCAGCGTCGACCAGCGCCTGAACCCCGTCGGCGAACCGCACCGCGCGGCGGACGTGCCAAAGCCAGTAGCCCGGCGAGCACAGTTCCTCCGCGGTCGCGATCCGGCCGGTCACGTTCGAGACGACCGGGACCGTCGGGGCCGCGTACTCGACCACCTCGAGGATTTCGCGGAACTCGGCCAGCATCGGCTCCATCAGCGGCGAGTGGAACGCGTGCGATACGCGCAGCTCGCTCACCTTGCGGCCCTGCATGCGGAACACCGACACGACGGCATCGACCGCTTCGCGCTCGCCGGAGACGACGACCGACGTCGGACCGTTCACCGCGGCCAGGCTGACCTCGTCGCCGAGAAGCGGCTGCACCTCGTCCTCGGTGGCCGCGATGGCGACCATCGCCCCTCCGCCCTTGCCCCCGCCGCCACCCTCAACGGAGCCGCTCCGCGACGCTGTGTTGTTCCTGGGCAAAGCCTGCATGAGCCGTCCGCGAGCGGCGACCACCAGGCACGCGTCGGCGAGCGACCACACGCCCGCGATGTGCGCGGCAGCCAGCTCGCCGATCGAGTGGCCGAGCAAGATGTCCGGTCGCACGCCCCACGATTCGAGCAGCCGCGCCAACGCGACCTCGACCGCGAACAGCGCGCACTGGGTGTACTGCGTCTCGTTCAGCTCCTCAGCGTTGTCGCCGAAGAGGACGTCGCGCAGCGGAGTCTCCATCTGCACGTCGAGGTGGTCGACGGCCTCGTCGAAGACCTCGGCGAACTTCGGGTACGCCAGGTACAGCTCACGCCCCATCGCGAGCCGCTGCGAACCCTGGCCGGTGAACAGCATCGCGAGCTTGCCCGGCGTGCGCTCGCCGACGACGACGTTCGGGTCCTGCTCCCCCGCCGCCAGCGCCTGCAGTCCGCGCACGGCCTCGGCGACGTCCTCCGCGACCACCACGGCCCGCTGGTCGTGCGCGGCACGCGTGGTGGCCAGCGAGAAGCCGAGGTCGCTCAGGTGCTGAGACTCCACAATGGACAGAAGGGCGGCGGCCTGTGCCTTCAGCGCTTCTTCGCTGCGCGCCGACACCACGAGCGGCACAACCGGCAGCTCATCGCTGGTGGTCTCGACGACCTCGATGGCCGGAGCCTGCTCGATGATGACGTGCGCGTTGGTCCCGCTCACGCCGAACGACGAAACACCAGCGCGGCGCGGACGTTCGTTCTCCGGCCATTCCCGCTGCTCGGTCAGCAGCTCGACGGCGCCCGCGGTCCAGTCGACGTGCGGCGTCGGCTCGTCCACGTGCAGCGTCTTCGGCAGTACGCCGTGCCGCATCGCCTCGACCATCTTGATCACGCCCGCGACGCCCGCGGCGGCCTGCGTGTGGCCGATGTTCGACTTGATCGACCCGAGCAGCAGCGGCGTTTCGCGGTCCTGACCGTAGGTGGACAGCAGCGCCTGCGCCTCGATCGGGTCGCCGAGCCGGGTGCCGGTGCCGTGCGCCTCGACCGCGTCCACCTCGGCCGCTTCCAGACCAGCGTCGGCCAGCGCGCGCTTGATCACGCGCTGCTGCGACGGGCCGTTCGGCGCGGTAAGGCCATTCGACGCGCCATCGGAGTTGATCGCCGAACCGCGCACCACGGCGAGCACGGTGTGTCCATTCGCGACTGCGTCGGAAAGCCGTTCCAGCACCAGGACGCCAACACCCTCGGCGAACCCAGTGCCGTCCGCGGCGGCCGCGAAAGCCTTGCACCGACCGTCTTCCGCAAGACCACGCTGACGGCTGAATGCGGTGAACGTGCCCGGCGCGCCCATCACCGCGACGCCACCGGCGAGCGCGAGCTGGGTTTCCCCACGCCGCAACGCCTGCACCGCCAAGTGCAGCGCGACGAGCGAACCGGAGCAAGCAGTGTCGACGGTCAGCGTCGGCCCTTCGAGACCGAGCGCGTAAGCGACCCGGCCGGAGACGACGCTGGGCGCGTTACCGGTGAGCAGGTAGCCGTCGAGACCGTCGGGAGCTTCGTGCAGCCGAGGGCCGTACTCCTGCGCCTCGGCACCGATGAACACGCCCGCCGGAGTGCCACGCAGCGTGGACGGGTCGATCTTGGCCCGCTCCAACGCTTCCCACGCCGTCTCCAGCACGAGCCGCTGCTGCGGGTCCATCGCGGACGCTTCGCGCGGCGCGATGCCGAAGAACCCGGCGTCGAATTCCCCGGCCCCGGGCAGGAATCCGCCCGAGGCGACATAGCTGCTGCCCGGCTGGTCTGGGTCCGGGTCATACAGGCGGTCGAGGTCCCAGCCGCGGTCGTCCGGAAAGCCGGAGATGGTGTGCACCTCGTCGGCGACCAGCTGCCACAACGCTTCCGGCGACACCGCGCCGCCGGGATAGCGGCAGCCGATGCCGACGATCGCGACCGGCTCGTCGTGGGATCCTCCCGCGGCCAGCGCCGCGACGGATTCCTCCGCGCCGAACACCTCGGCGTGCAGGAACCGGGCGACCGCGGCCGGGGTCGGGTAGTCGAAGGCCAGCGTCACCGGCAGGTCGAGCCCGGTCGCGTCGGTCAGCTGCGCGTGCAGCTCCACCGCCGCCAGCGAGTCGAAACCGTGGTCGGAGAACGCTTTCTCCGGGTCGAGGACGGCGGGAACCTCGGGCAGCGCGGCCCGCAGCGCCGCCCGCGTCGCGTCGTGGACCACGCCGGCGAGGAAGCCCGCGCGGTCCGCCGGCGGCAGAAGCGTCAATCGCTCCGCGAAGCCGGATTCCCGATTCTTTTCACTCTCACGCATTGCGCACTCCACCGCGGTAGCCAGGCAGCATTCATGGGTCGTCGGTCGGATCGTAAGGCGGGCTCGAGCCGCGCCGGATCCCCAGAAAACGTCGTTAGGGGCGGAAAATCACCAGGCGATGCGCAGGAGCGACGGGCCGCGCACGATGACGCCGTACTCCCATTTCACGCCCTCGCGCCCGTCCGCGAGCCGCAATTCCGGAAAACGCTCCAGAATCGCTTTCAGCCCCTCCTGCAGTTCGAGCCGGGCCAGCTGCGCGCCGATGCAGTGGTGCGGGCCGTGCCCGAACGCGACGTGCGGATTCGGGCTGCGGGTCAGGTCGATGACGTCCGGATTCGCGAACACCTCCGGGTCGCGGTTCGCCGCGTGCAGGGCGGGCAGCACCGGATCGCCCGCGCGCACCACGACGTCGCCGATCCGGATGTCCTCGCGGGCATACCGGGCGAACATCGCGGCGGTGTTGATCGGCACCCACCGCAGCAGTTCCTCCACCGCGGTCGGCATGATCTCCGGTTGCGCCCGCAACTGCGCGAGCAGCTCCGGCTGCGTCAGCAGGGTGAAGACGAAGCTCGGCAGCGCCGTGGAAACCGTCTCCACGCCACCGGTGAGCAGGCCCGCGCCGGCGATCGCGATCAGCTCGTTCTCGCTCAGCTTGTCCCCGGCGTCGCGGGCATAGACGAGCGCGCCGAGCAGGTCGTCGGTCGGCTCCTCCCGGCGTTGCGCGACGAGCTGGGCCACGTAGTTGTCCAGCTTGTCGCCGTAGACGTCGAGCACATCGCCCTTCGCCGTCGCGTCCCCGACCAGCGCCTGAGTCCACTCGCTGAAGATCTCGTGGTCCTCTTTGGGCACCCCGAGCAGGTTGCAGATCACCGTGACCGGCAGCGGCCGCGCGAGGTCCTCGACGAGGTCGCCGGGCGCGCCCTTTTCGATCATCGCGTCGATCAGCTCGTGCACCAAAGTGCGGACGCTCTCGCGCATCGCCTCCAGCCGGCGCGCGGTGAACGCCTTCATCACCAGCCGGCGCAGGCGGGTGTGGTCCGGCGGGTCCATCCCCATGATGCCGTCGCCCATCTGCTGACGGCGCATCCGCGGCTGGTCGAGCCCCTGTGCCAGCTCGCGGCTGAACCGCGGGTCGGCGGTCACCAGCTTGACGTCGGCGTACTTCGTCGCCAGCCAAGCCGGTTCGCCGAACGGCAGCTGCACCCGGCTCATCGGCTCGTCGCGCTGCAACTGGTGGTAGGTCTCGGATACGGACGTCTCGTGCATGTCGAACGGATACGCCCGGACAGTCCGGCGAGTGCTCATCGCGAATCCCCTCCGATCGCGGTCATCGGCTGCTCCAATGCCTGGGTGTCATGGGTGTGCTGGACGTAGGAAAGCGCCGACATCAGCGTCGACGAGGTGATCCGGCCGCTCGGTGCGCGCTCGGCGATCCCGCGCAACGGCAGCGAACCGAGCTCGGACCAGCCGAGCCGGCCGTCCGCGTCGAGCGTGCTGCGCGCCTGGCCCGCGTTGTCCGGGTGCAGGCAGTACGGCACGTCGAGCAGACCTCGTTTGAAGGCGACCACGAGTGCGCGGTCGAGATCGGCGTGGCTGTTGAGGACCGCGTCAACCAGTGCGTAGGCCTCGCGATAGACCTGGTTGTCTTCGTCCACAATGGCCTTGCTGCCTTTCGCCGACGCGGCAGCGTGTTCGAGCGCCGTCACGTTCTCCGCGACGGTCGGAATCCGGTGCGCCTCGGCGGCGGTCTTGACGATCAGCCGCTCGGCACCGGTGCTCATCGCCAGCTCGGCAGCCTTGCCCAGCAACAACATCGCACCGTCGGGCGTGCGCGGGAAGAGCCCCATGTAGGCGTAGATCACCACGTGCCAGGTCGCATCCGGCAACAGCTCGGCGCACAACCGGCGCAGCGCAGCCACGGCCTCGCGGTCCTGTTGAAGGTTCGTCTGCTGCGCGTAGCTCACCGAAATGCTGCGCAAGCCCTTGCGGTAGAAGAACAACGCCTCCAGCACGCTGATCGCGACCAGCTCGCTCGGCGGGCACAGCTGTCCGAGCATGCAGCCGCCGAACGTCTCCAGATGCGGCCGACCGCCCGGATGCTCCGCGTCGATCAGCAGATCGCAGCAATACGACCAATTCCGGACCGATTCGTCCAGCGGCGTGCGGCTGTAGGGCAGGCAGTACGAAATCGGCCCGCCTTCCGTGGCGTGCAGACCGGCGGCGATCATCGCGCGGAAGATGTCCACCGGCCGCGCCGATCCGTGCCGCACCTGCACCGGGAACTCCGGGCCTTCGAGTCCGTCGAGCATCGCCCGGGTCACCTCGGGCGGATGGTTGACAATCGGGTACCCGTTGAGCGGAATTCCGTTGCGCAGCGCGTGTTCCGCGGATTCGGTGTCGCGGACGCGGGTGTAGCTGTCGAGCGTGAGCGTGCCGACGGTCGCGGCGTTCGCGTGCTTGGTCGCGACCAGACCGGCCCGCATCGCGGCCGGACTGTCGAACCCCATCCGCGGCTGCACGACCAGTTCCCCGGCCGCGTGCCGCTCCGCGACGAACCGCTCGAAGCTCACGCTCCCTCCAACTGGGTGACCCCGCCGGGAAGCGTGGCCGCGAAGTGCCGGAAAGCGGCGGCGTTCTGCTCGTCGAAGACCCCGTCGAACCCGGCGAACAGCAGTTCCGCGGTCTGCTCGTCGGACAGCGGCCCGCCGGTGCCGAGCTTGCCGCCGATGACGATCGGCAGCCGGCGCAGTTCCGGCAGCGCACGCAGCCGTTGCACGACCCGGAGCCCGTCCTGGTAGCCGTGCCCGTTGACGCTGCTCAGCACCAGCATCGCCGGACGGCGGCTGACGCATTCGGACTCCAGCAGTTCGTCCGGCACGCACGCGCCGAGGTTGACGACGTCGAAACCGAGTTCCGCCACCAGAAGTTCGAGGTAGACGAGATTCCAGGTGTGCGAGTCCGACGCCATGCTGCTCACGATCACCGTGCGCGCGCTGGGTTCTTCGATGACGCTGCTGCCGTACGCGTGGACTTCTTCGCTCATGGCGACACCTCATAAGCTCGCTGATAGTCCAATCGCGACACTGAGACGACCTCGTCGCCGCGGACCACGACTTCGGTGGGCGCGGGACGGCCGAGGAAGCTGATCAGACTCGCGGTGACGCCGTACGCACCGACATTCGGCACGGTCAGCAGATCACCGGCGGACAGGTCGGGAAGCTTCGCGGCCTTCGAGAGGGAGTCGCCGGGAGTACACAGTGGACCAACGAGCTGACCAGGTTTGTCCCCGATCTGGTCGACGCCGACCGCGGCGGGCAGCAGCCGGCCGATCCCGGAAAGGCCGCCGACCACGTTGATCCCGGCGTCGAGAATGACGAACCGGTGCCCCCGGCTCTCCTTCACGTTCACCACCCCGGCCAGCAGCGTCCCGCACGTACCGGAGAGGTAGCGGCCGGATTCGCAGGCCAGCTCGGTCTCGCCACTGCGCCATTCCGGCAGGTAGAGGTCGAGAAGCTGTTCCAAACCGTTGCGCAGCTTCGGGTAATCGGTGCGCTCGCCGGGAACCGCGTACGGCGACGAGAAACCGCCACCGATGTCGAGCAGTTCCAGCGGCAGCCCGACCTCTTGCCGCAGCTGAGCAGCCGACTGCAGCACGAACTCGTACTCGCCGAGCAGCGCGTCCTCGTCCTGCGCATTGCTCATCGTGAAGAAGTGCGCGCCGACGATCTTCGCGCCCTTGACCGCCTTGAACAGCGGCATCAGCTCCGGCAGCGTCTCGGCGTCGACCCCGAACTGCGACGGACGGCCCATCATCCGGATCCCGGTCGACGCGCTGCCCTGCGTGGTGTTCACCCGCAGCAGGCATCGCGCGACGGTGTCCTGCCGGTCCGCCGCGGCGCCGACGTGCTGCAGGTCGGTCAGCGATTCCACGGAGAACAGCCGGACTCCCGCGGCGAGCGCCGCGGCCAGCTCGCCGTCGGTCTTGCCCGGGCCGGTGTAGAGAATGTCCTCCGGCGCGAACCCGGCGGCCAGCGCGTTGGCCAGCTCGCCGGTCGAGCTGATCTCCGCCCGGCATCCGCCCTCGCGCAGTTCGCGGGCGATCTCCGGATGCGGGTTGGCCTTCAGCGCGTAGTACACCGCGAACCCGTCCGGGAGCAGGCCGAACAGCTGATCGCGCGACTGGGCGGTCACGTCCAGGTCGTACACGTAAGCCGGCGTGCCGAACCGCGCGGCCAGCTCGTCGTACTTGCTCATTTGCGGGCACCTTCCACCAGCAGGGCGAGTTCCTTGGTCGCGTTCTTGCCGTGCGCGGTGAGCGGGAACTCGTCCACGACATGGCACAGCGCGGGCACCTTCTGCGGCTCGAGCCGCTGCGCCAGTTCCTTGAGCACCGTGGTCGGCGGCAGGTCGCTCTCCACGCAGATCGCCAGGTCGCGCGTCTCGCTCGGCGGGATCGCCCCCGCCGCGCGCACGCCCGGGATGTCCATCGCGGCCGCCTCGATCTCCAAAGTGGACATCCGGATTCCCTTGCGCTTGAACATGTCGTCGCGGCGGCCTTCGAAGTAGAGGTAGCCGTCCTCGTCGAGGCGGCCGTAATCGCCGGTGTGCAGCCGGAGTTCGCCGGTGGCCTCGTCCCGGCGGAACGCGCGCGCCGAGATTTCCGGGGCCCGCCAGTAGCCGGGCATCACGTGCGGCCCGGCGGCCACGATCTCGCCGATTTCCCCGGCGGGCAGCGGAGTTCCGTCGGCGGCGAGGATGTGCACGGTCGTGCCGGGCAGCGGAAGGCCCGACGAACCCGGGCGTTCGGCGTCTTCCTCGGGCGGCATGATGGTGATCCGCTTGCATTCGGTCTGGCCGAACTGCCGGACGACGCGGACGCCGGGGAACGCCTCGCGCAGCTTCGCGATGGTCGAATCCGGCAGCGCCGCACCGGTGTTGGTGAACAGCCGCACCGGAGCCGATTCGCCGCTTTCGCGTTCGGCCAGGGTCGCGATCATCGTCGCGAGCGAAGGCACGATCGGGACGACCGTCGCGCCGACCTCGCGCATCCGGTGCAGCAGGCGGAGATCGGATTCGGCGTCGGCCAGCACGATCTCGCTGCGGCCGAGCGTCGAGAGGAGGACTTTGTAGAGACCGTAGTCCCAGGACATCGGGAACCGGCAGAACACGACGTCGTCCTGGCGGTAGCCGAGCACCGCCTGGATCGCGGCGGCTGCGAAGGTGACCTGCCGGTGCGGCCCGATGACGCCCTTCGGCGCGGCCGTGCTGCCGGAGGTGTAGACGAGAACCGCGACGTCGTCCGGGTCGACCTCGGTCGGCTCGACGCGGGTCTGCGCGCGATAAGCCTCTTCGACTTCCGTCCACAGTGGAGCGGACTGTTCGGGCTGGAGCACCAGCACCGGTTCGGCGTTCCCGACGACGGAATCGAAGTGGAACTGCTTCATCGCCGGATTGATCGGCACGAACACCGCGCCGCGCCGGGAAGTGCCGTGGAAGAGCGCGACCAGCGCCCGGTCCGTCGGCAACTGCACCACCACGCGATCCCCGCGCCCCACCCCGCGCCGCGCGAGGACCGCCTCCGCCGCGTGACTCCAGGCGGCCAGCTCGGCGTACGTCCACACCCCCGCCCGGTCGCGCACCGCGGCGGCGTCCGGCGCACTGGCCACCGCCGCGTCGAGCAGGGCATGGACGAGAGAACCGGATTCGTTCACGACTGCCACTCCCGAAAGGATTCGTAGAATCACCGTGCCTGCGCGGGATAGCTCCCCGACGTCGGAAAAGTTATCCGCGCGCGGCCGGTGATCCACACCCCTAACGGCCCCTAGCTGGCACTCTGCCGCCCGCCCGGAATACGGGAAAGGGCTCCTCGCGGGAATCCGATTCCCGCGAGGAGCCCTTTCCCGGACCTCAGGCGGGCACGGGGGCGAGGATCTCCGCGGCGCGCGCGGCGAGCGTCTTCCGGTCGATCTTGCGGTTCGAGTTCAGCGGGAACTCCGCGACGTGCTCGTACCGCCGCGGGATCACGCCCTCGGGCAGCACCGCCCGCAGCGCCCGCACCAGTTCGAGCACCGGCCGCTGCGGCCCGGTGTAGAAGACGAACAGCTCGGTCCCGCTGTCGCCTTGCACGCCGAGCGCCACCGCCTGCACCCCGCACGTCTGCAGCGCGTGCTCCACCTCGGTCAGCTCAACGCGCCAGCCGAGCACCTGCACCTGTGAATCGAGCCGTCCCAGATACGCCAGGTCGTCCCCGCCAAGCCGGCGCACCCGGTCGCCGGTGCGGTAGAACCGGTGCCCGTCGCGGTCGAGGAACCGGCCCTTCTCGTCCGCCGGGTCGAGGTACCCCGGCGTCAGCTGCGGCCCGGCGATGGCGAGTTCGCCCTCCCCTGCCTCGTTCTCGTCGATGAGCAGGTACTCGTGTCCCTCGTGCACCGCGCCGATCGGCACCACGCCGTTCACCGCGATCCGCGGGGTTTCCTCGTCGTCCCACCGGTATCCGGCGACGGTGATGGTCAGCTCCGTGGGGCCGTAGAGGTTCTCGGTCACCGCATTGCCCGCCGCCGCGCGCCAGTCCGCGGTGTCGCGGACGGTCAGTGCTTCCCCGGCGAAGAAACTCCACCGCAAGCCCGGCATCGCGCCCGGGTTGAGCCGTCCGGTGCGGCGCACCAGGTCGATCGCGCTCGGCGTGGAGAACCACACGGTGAGGCCGCGCTCCGCCACGAACGCCGGCACGTTCCGGTACGCCGCCCCCGGCAGGACCACCGCTTCCGCGCCCGCGCCCCACGCGCAGAAGAGGTCGAACATCGCGCAGTCGAAGTTCAGGTCGAACGTCTGGGAGAAGACGTCGTCCGGCGTGAAGTCGTACCGCGCGTCGAGCAGACCGAAGTAGTGCTCGGTGGAGCCGTGCCCGATCCGGACTCCCTTCGGCCGTCCGGTGGAACCCGAGGTGAAGAGCACGTACGCGGAATCCTCGGGCCGCACGTTCCTTGGCTCGCTGAGTGCTTGCGCCCCCTTGAGCCCGTTCTGGTCGACCTCCGGTGCCAAAAGCGTCTTCACCGGCGGAGCCACGGTCAAGCCGCGTTCGTCCGCGATCAGCGCGTCCACTTCCGCCGCCTCGACCATCTGCGCGGTCCGGGCCGCCGGGAAGTCCGGCCGCAGCGGGACGACCGTCGCCCCCGCGTACAGCCCGGCCAGAATCCCGGCGTAGGCGGTGACGCCCTTCCCGGCCAGCACCCCTACCGTGCGGGCGCCGGACTCGGCCAGCGCGCCGCCCCACCGCAAGGCCCGCTCGTGCAGCTCGCCGTAGGTGAACGCCTGCCCGCCGACACTGACCGCCGGCCGGGACTCGGAACGGGCCAGCCCGCGCAGAAACCGCGCGTGCAGTCCCGAGGTGGTCGTCGTGTCCATCGTGGTCCTCCGCGTTGCTGTGCCGATTGGTGCCAACCCGACCACCGTCACGGCCTCCTGGGTTCCTGGCAACGGTTGCGTGCCGGGTCGGGGGTTTCGGTCGGATCAGCAATAGGGGTGCCGGCGCGTCGCCCGGGAGCGGCGGCGCGGGGTAAAGTTCAAAACCGAACCGGGCGGTCGGTTTCCCTGCCTGGTGAAGTGCCCGACCCAGCCACCGGAGTAGCCATGTGGGACAGCTCTTTCGACGAAGCCCTCCGCCCGTACCTTCCGTTCCTGCCCGCCGACGAGGCGCTGACCGCCGAGACCCCGCTCAAGGAGTACGGCCTCGACTCGCTCGCCACGGTGGAACTGCTGGCCGTGCTGGAGGAGAAGTACAACGTCCGGTTCTCCGACGACGCGCTGAACCTGGAGACGTTCGAGAACCCCGGACGCCTCTGGAGCACGCTGTCGGGACTGCAGCCGGCTAGCTGACCCGCGAGGGACCCGCGCCGCGCCGCCGCGGCTGCAGCGCGAGCCGCGGGTTCACCGTGGTCACCTCGAACCGGCTGGTCGTGGCCCGGACGCGGCCGAACAGCGTGTCCGGCCCGGCCACCCACAGCTTGCGCACGCCGAGCTGTTCGAGCGACGAGACGACGTCCGGCCAGCGCAGCGGCTCGACGATGCTGTCCAGCAGCATCGTGCGGACCTGCTCGCCGGACCGCAGCACCGAACCGTCCTGGTCAGCGATGATCGGAAGGAGGGGATCATGGAAGTCGAGGCCGCCGAGCACCTCGTCCTCGGCCTTGCGCCGCAACGCGCCGAACGCGCGCGAATGCAGCGGAGGACGCATCGTGTACAGCGAGAGCCCGCCCATGCCCCGCACGGTCTGCTTGAGCCAGTCGAGGTTCCGCTCCCGCACCGAGACCATGTAGAAGTCGTGGTCGATGTAGCAGGAGATGTCCGACCATTCGCCGCGCCCGTCGAGTTCCGTCAGCGCGTCGCGCAGTTTCTCTTCCGGCGTGCGGACGAACGAGTGCGTGACGACGTCGGTGTGCTCGGTCGCGAAGAACTCGTCGAGGCACTGCGCGAGCTTCGCGGTCATCCACACCGCGTCCGGGAAGGTCAGCGAACCGGCGTATACGCTGGCCGGTTTCTCCCCGAAACTCGGGCCGGTGCAGTAGTCCGGGCTCATCCCGTACTCCTGTTCGGCCCATTCGGCGAGCGCGACGCAGGTGAGCATGAACCCGACCTGGGCGTACTCCGAGTAGTCGCCCTCGGCCTCGCGGAAGCGGTCGACCAGCGAGTAGCCCAGCCGGTCGTCGGCGTCCTTGATGAGCCTGCGCGCGAAGGGGTTGATGAGCAGGAACTTGCCGAAGTCGACGAACCGGCACGGGCTCATCCCGGGGAACACGACCGCCGATCCGGCCTGGCTGGCCTCATCCATGACTGGCGACCTCTCTTTCGGCGGGGGAATGGACTTCCTGCAGGAATCCCAGCAGGATTTCGCGGAACCGTTCCGGCTCCTCGAGATGGGGGACGTGGCTCGACTCCGGGAGGATCTCCCAGCGCACGTCGTGGATCCGGTCGTAGTACGGCTGCACGGTGGCCGGGGTGGCCTCGTCGTGCGCGCCGGAGATGAGCAGGGTCGGCACCTCGATGTCGTCGAGGCGGTCGATCACCGAGTAGTCCGCGAGCGTGCCGGTGACGGTGAACTCGCTGGGGCCGTTCATCACCGAGTAGACGGTGTTGTTGTCGGCCATCTCCATGAACGAGGCGACATAGTCGGCAGGCCACGGCAGCACGCGGCAGACGTGCCGGTCGTAGAAGACGCGCATGAGGTCGAAGTACTCCTGCGTGTCCGTGGTGCCGGCCGCCTCGTGCGCCCGCAGTCCCTCGTCGACGCCGGGCGGGAGCAGCGCGCGCAGCCGGTCCATCTCGCTGCGCCACAGCTCGTACGACGCCGGCGAGTTGGCGATCACCAGCCCGCGCAGCCCGTCCGGCCGCTCGGCGGCGTGCCGCGCGACGACCAGCCCGCCCCAGGACTGTCCATAAAGGACGTAGTTGTCCTCGATGCCGAGCCGGTGCACCAGGTTGTCCAGCTCGTCGCCGAACAGCTCCGGGTTCCAGAACCCTGGGCCGGCATCCGGCAGCCGGGTGGACCCGCCGCTGCCGAGCTGGTCGTAGTGCACGACCGGGAATCCGTGTTCGGCGAGTTCGGCCAGGTTCAGCAGGTAGTCGTGCGTGCTGCCGGGCCCGCCGTGCACCACGACCACAGCGGGCGCCGCTCCTCCCGGTCGCCCGGTGACCCGGTACCACGTGCGGTGCTCGCCGAACGGGACCCAGCCTTTCGCGGTGGGCGCCACGGCCATGCTCATCACCTCGTTCGCCTCCCTCGTCCTCCTCCGGCTCGGACGCGGCCGGATCCGGTTACCTGTCTATCCGTCGCGGCCCGCGCGCCACCAGCCCCTAAGGGGCAGCTAAAGCCGAGCCAAATCCTCCTTGCCCGCGCCGGATTCAGGGGTCCCCTACCGGGTGGGCGCAGCGGTGGCGCGGCCCTACCGTTTCCCTTGTCCAGCCGCACCTACGATTCCGGGAGCCGCCGCGATGCGCGTGATGCTGATGGTCCTCCCGACGAGAACGCACGTGCACAGCATGGCCCCGGTAGGCTGGGCACTGGCCGCGGCCGGGCACGACGTCCGCTTCGTCGGACAGCGCGGCTCGCGCGAGGCCGCGTCGTTCGCCGAGACCGGACTGGACGTCCTGTGGCTCGGCGGCGAACTCGACCTCGCCCGGCACCGCCGGCTCCAGATCGACGGCAACCACGCGAGGCAGGGCGACTTCCGGATCTCCGAAAGCCGTCCCGAGCGCTACACCGACGAGTACGTGCGCAACGTGTACGAGCACTGGGTCGACGTGTTCCGCTGGACCACGCCGGACTCCCTGCTCGACGAGTTAGTCCGCTTCGCCCGCCAGTGGCAGCCAGACCTCGTGGTGTGGGACTCGATGCTCTACGCCGCGCCGATCGTCGCGCACGCGCTCGGAGTGCCGCACCTGCGAATGACGCACGCCGCCGACCAGACCGCCCGCCTCGGCGCGCAGTACCGAGACCGCAGAGCCAGCCGTCCCGGCCGCACCTGGCCGCCGGACCCGTTCGTGACGTGGATGTCCACCGCAGTCGGCCGATTCGGCGCGGACTACGACGAAACCCTCCGCTACGGCCTGCGCACCATCGACTGCCACCCGGCATATCTACGCTACGAAGGCGTAGACGTCGACTACCTCCCAGCCCGGTTCGTGCCACAGGACACACCGACGACGATCCCGTCCTGGGTACTGGAACGTCCTTCGCGGCCTCGGGTACTGCTCGACCTCAGCTCGCTCCCGGGTCCCTGCGTCGAGAAGACCTCAGTCGGCCTCTTCGACCGGCAGGCGCCCGGCACGGCAGAGACCTCCCTCGGCTTCTCCGACCGGCAGGCGTCCAGCACCGAAAAGACCTCCCTCGGACTCCCCGACCAGCAGGCACCCAGCGCCGCAGAGACGTCCTTCGGCCTCCCCGACCGGCAGATGCCCAGCACCGCAGAGACCTCCCTCGGCCTCCCCGACCAGCAGGAACCCTGCACGGCAGAGACCTCCCTGGGCCTCCCCGACCGGCAGGCACCCGGCACCGGAAAGACCTCCGACGGCCTCTCCGATCGACGGGTGCTCAGCCCCGAAAAGACCTATGTCGGCCTCTCCGGCCAGCGGGGGCCCATCACCGAAGAGTCCTCCGTCCGACCCCCCGACCGGCAGGCACCCGGCACCGCGGAGGCCTCCCTCGGACTCCCCAACCGACAGGCACCCAGCACCGCAAAGACCTCCCTCGGAGACCTGCTGGACGCCCTCGCCGACCTCGACCTCGAGGTGATCGCCACGATGCCCACGAACCAGCTCGCATCCCTACGCACGATCCCGGACAACGTCCGCGCGGTCGATTCCGTGCCGATGAACGAACTCCTCGCCTCGTGCTCGGCGATCGTGCACCAGGGCACCGGCGCGACGATCAGCACCGCGGTCGTCAACGGCGTCCCGCAATTGGTCATCCCAGACACCACGTGGAGCGAACGCTGCTCGGCGGCGGCTCAGGCGAAGCGCAGCAACGGATTGCTGGTGGACCTCGAGGACGCGACGCCCGCGAGCGTCCGAGCGGGAGTGTGCCGGCTGCTGGAAGAACCGTCCTTTCGCGAATGCGCGCGCGAGGTGCGCGACGAGATGCTGGCGACGCCCACTCTCGGCGACCTCGTCCCCGAACTGGAACGGATCGCGCTATGCCAGTGACCCGGCCGCCGACCCTGCGCACGATCGGGTTTCTCGTGCTGAGCCTCCCGATCCGGCTCGTCGTGTTCGTGCTGATCCTGGTGTCCATGGTGGCCGGCGTCGCGACGACGATGCTGTGGATCGGCATCCCCATCCTGCTGGCCGGCACCTCGCTGATGCGGTCGTATTGCGCCTTCGAACGACGCTGGGCGCGCCAGATGCTCGGCGTAGCCATCGCCGAACCGGACCGCCGCCGGCCGGTCGGGCCGGGCATGCTCGCGGTGTGGCAGGCGCGGTTGCTCGACGCCGCCACCTGGCGCGAACTCGCCTTCGTTCTCGTCGCTTTTCCGTTGGGCATCGTGGAATTCGTGGCGGGCGTCGTGTCCATCGCAGTACCTCCTTTCGGGATTTTCGTGGCGCCGCGCATCGGGGCGATGCACGGCGAACTGGCGACCTCGTTCCTCGGCCCGAACCGCACCGCGCAACTGGAAGCGCGCACGCAGCAGCTGCGGAACTCGCGAGCACGCGGGGTCGACGCGGTGGAGGCCGAACGGCGCCGGATCGAACGGGACCTGCACGACGGCGCGCAGCAGCGGCTGGTGTCCGTCGCGATGAGCCTGGGCCGCGCCCAGCTCAAACTCGACCTCGACGACCCGACCGCGGTCCGCGAACTCATCGGAGCCGCGCACGCCGACGCCAAACTCGCTGTCTCGGAGCTGCGCGACCTCGCCCGCGGGATCTACCCGCCGGTGCTCCAGGATCGCGGCCTGGACGCGGCGTTGTCTTCTCTTACCGCAAGAATGCCTATCACTGTTGAGGTCGAGGTTACCGCAGAACCCCGTCCGCCCGCACCTGTCGAGACGACGACTTATTTCATCGTGAGCGAAACGCTCGCCAACGTGACCAAGCATTCCGGCGCCGACCGCGCGTCCGTGCGAGTGACCCGCGACGCCGACACTGTGGTCGTCGAGATCACCGACAACGGCCACGGCGGCGCGTCGATGCGCCCCGGCGGCGGCCTCGCCGGACTGGCCGACCGAGCCGCCACGATCGACGGGGTTCTCACCGTCGTCAGCCCCGTCGGCGGTCCCACCGTCGTGCGGGCCGATCTGCCCGTCCGCTGGTGAATCCTGTTGTGGAGGCTCGAAAAATGCGCGTCGTGATCGCGGAAGACTCGGTACTGTTGCGCGCCGGGGTGCAAAGCCTGCTCGCGGATGTCGGCATCGAAACCGCCGCCGCGGTCGACAACGGCGAAGACCTGCTGGTGGCCATCCGAGACCACCGCCCGGACCTGGTCATCGCCGACGTCCGCATGCCCCCGACCTTCACCGACGAGGGCCTGCGCGCAGCTTTGGCCGCACGCAAGGAAATCCCCGGCCTGCCGGTATTGGTGGTGTCGCAGTACGTCGAAGGAAGCTATGCGGTAGACCTGATCGCGGAAGGCACGTCCGGCGTCGGCTACCTGCTGAAGGAACGAGTCGCCGACGTCGCGGACTTCCTGGAAGCAGTCCGCCGCGTCGCCGACGGCGGTTCAGCCATCGACCCGGACGTGGTCGCGCAAATGCTTTCCCGCAGCCGCGATCCGCTGGAAGCACTGACCGCGCGCGAAACCGAGGTCCTGGCGCAGATGGCACAGGGCCTCTCGAACACGGCCATCGCCAAGGCTTTGGTGGTGACGCAGGGAGCGGTGGAAAACCACATCAGCAACATCTTCGCGAAACTAGGCCTGGAGGCCAGCCGGGACCAAAACCGCCGCATCCGCGCCGTTCTGACCTATTTGGACAGTACCGCGATACACGCCTGATTCACCGGATCGATACCGTGCAGATGTTCGACTGGTGGCGGTAGCTTGGAGATATGGATCTTGGACCCGCCCCCGTGTCGTCCGTTGTGGACGAGGTAATTGTTCTCCTGTGGCGCAACGCTTCCGTCACCCGAACTGCGACCACTAGCCGCCGATCACTGCTGCCCTCGAAAGCCGCACTTCGCCTTAACTGGCCCCTCCGAAGACCGGCACTCCGCGCAGCCGCCAACGCCGGAGTCGCACTGCTGCGAAAAGCCCGCATCGCCATGCGCCGACGCGGCCCCCACCCCCTCGCACCGTCCTCGGCCCGGGCTACCGCGCCCGCCAGCTCGTCGCCGGAACAAACCCTGTGGCCGGTCGCCGAGGTGACGGCACAACAGGTCCCGCATGCCCAGCCCCCGCTGCCCGACCGACCGCGGCCAACGCCACGAGCAACGCAGCCACTTCCCCGTCATCCGGATTCCCCCGCACCACACGCACTGCGGGCGCTACCGCCGCACCACGCTCCGCAGGAGCTTCACGACCACCCAAACTCTTTTGCGTGGCAACTGGATCCGCCCCTCCCGCAAGTGCCCGACTGGGCTCCCGAGGCGATTCTTCCAGCCCTCCAGACAGCTGTGCACTGGCCACAGATCCGCCTGCTGCCTCACCGCGCCCAGAACCGACCAGCCCGACCGACGTCGAACCACCCGAGTCCCCTCGACCCGAACACCCAGACGACCCTGCCAACACACCAGACTGCCCAGCACTCGCCGCAGACCCGTCCGCTGCCGACGTCGAATCACCCGACCCCTGGTTCACAGCAACCGAATCCACCCCAGCCCCAGATGGCCCTTCCACCACAGGAGCCCGCGCCGCGCTCGCCGCAGCGTCGGCCGCCAGCACCTCATCGCGCCCAGGACCAGCCGCCCCAACCGAAGTCGAAACACCCGAAGACGCCCGATCCGAACCCCCAGACGACCCTGCCACCACACCAGACCGCCCAGCACTCGCCACTGCCCCGCCCGCTACCGACGCCGACCCCTGTTTCACAGCAACCGAACCCACCCCACCCGAAGCCCCAGATGACCCTTCCAACGCCGGAGCCCGCGCCGCGCTCGCCGCAGCCTCGCCCGCTGGCACCTCATCGCGCCCAGAACCAGCCGCCCCAACCGAAGTCGAAACACCCGAAGACGCCCGAGTCAGAGCCCCAGGAGATTCTCCCAGCGATCCAGACGGCCCTCCCCCGGCCCCAGATCCGCCTACTGCCGCCTCAACGAATCCAGAACCAGCCGAATCCCCCTGCACCACAGAAGAACCAAGCCCAGCAGGAGCCCTCTGATCACCGGAGTCCCCCGGTCCCGCGGAATCCCGCAGCACCGAACAAACCCCCGCATCACCCGGGACCCCGTCGAACCCGGCCCGCGCGGCAGGCAACTCCTCCCCGCCCGACTCCCCGACCAGCTCAAGACCGCCCGCCTCAAGACCACCCGGCCCCGGACCCGCCACCACCCCATCCGTTCCTCGACGCGCGCTCCGAACCCCCATCACATCGGCGGGTTCCCGTGCTTGCGCGCCGGAACGTCGGCGTGCTTGGCCCGCAGCATCGACAGCGACCGGATCAGCATCTCCCGCGTCCGGCCGGGCTCGATCACGTCGTCGACCAGTCCGCGTTCGGCCGCGTAGTACGGGTGCATCAGCTCGGTCTTGTACTCCTTGATCTTCTGCCGCCGCACCGCCTCCGGGTCGTCGGCCGCGTTGATCTCGCGCCGGAAGATCACGTTCGCCGCGCCCTCGGCTCCCATCACCGCGATCTCGTTCGTCGGCCACGCGAGCGAAACGTCCGCGCCGATCGACCGCGAGTCCATCACGATGTACGCGCCGCCGTAGGCCTTCCGCAGGATCATCTGCACCCGCGGCACCGTCGCGTTGCAGTAGGAGTACAGCAGCTTCGCACCGTGCCGAATGATCCCGCCGTGCTCCTGGTCCACCCCGGGCAGGAAACCCGGCACGTCGACCAGCGTCACCAGCGGGATGTTGAACGCGTCGCAGGTTTGCACGAACCGCGCGGCCTTCTCGCTCGCCTCGATGTCGAGCACCCCGGCGAGCGTCGCCGGCTGGTTCGCCACGATCCCGACCACGTGCCCGTCCAGGCGGGCCAAGGCGCACACCACGTTCGTCGCCCAGCCGGCGTGCACCTGAAGGAACTCGCCGTCGTCGACGATTTCCTCGATCACCGCGCACATGTCGTACGCGCGGGCCGCGTCCGTCGGCACCACGTCGAGCAGCTTGTCCGTGCGGCGGTCCGCCGGATCGGCCGTCGGCTCCACCGGCGGAACCTCGTTGTTGTTGGACGGCAGCAGCGAAATCAGATACCGGACGTCCTCCAGACAACTGGGTTCGTCGTCGTAGACAAACGCGGCGACCCCCGACGTCGAGGCGTGCACGTCCGCGCCGCCAAGGCCGTTCTGGGTGATCTCCTCGCCGGTCACCGCGTGCACCACATCCGGGCCGGTGATGAACATCTGCGAGGTTTCCCGCACCATGAACACGAAATCCGTCAACGCGGGCGAATACGCGGCACCGCCTGCGCACGGGCCGAGCATCACCGAGATCTGCGGGATAACCCCCGAAGACCTGGTGTTGCGCTGGAAAATCCCGCCGTACCCGGCGAGCGCCGTCACGCCCTCCTGAATCCGGGCACCTGCTCCGTCGTTGAGCGACACCAACGGCGCACCGGCCGCCGCGGCGAGATCCATCACCTTGTGGATCTTCTGCGCGTGCGCTTCGCCCAGCGCGCCGCCGAAAATACGGAAGTCGTGGGCGTACACGAACACCGTGCGCCCGTAGACCGTCCCCCAGCCGCACACCACGCCGTCCGAGTAGGGCTTGCGGTGTTCGAGGCCGAAGGCCGTCGCGCGATGCCGGCGCAAGGACTCGATCTCGGTGAACGAACCCGGGTCGAGGAGCAGGTCGATGCGCTCGTGCGCGGTCAGCTTGCCGCGGTCGTGCTGCCGGGCGGTCGCCGCGTCGTCGGGACCCCGCCGGGCGGCCTCCTTGATCTCCCGCAGTTCCTCGAGTTTGCTGTCGAAACCGACCGCCAATGCCTCAGACATGCGCACGCCCCTTGTCGACAAGCCGATCGGTCAGGTACCGGAGAATCACGTCATGATGGCGGGTCAGGAAGAAATGCCCGCCGGCGAGCGGGACCAGCTCGAAGCCCGCCGAAGTGTGCTCGTTCCACGACCGGACCTCGTCGACCGAGGCGACCGGGTCCTCGGTGCCCGTGAACGCGACCACCGGAGCCGTCAGCGGCGGGCCCGGCTGGTACCGGTAGGTCTCCACGGCGCGATAGTCGTTGCGCACCACGGGAAGGATCATCCGCACGACGTCGTCGTCGCCGAGCAGGTCCATTTCGGTGCCGCTCAACCGGCGCAGCTCGTCGATCACGCCGTCGTCGGTGCGGGTGTGCACGCTCTCGTTGCGCGGCCGAGTCGGCGCCCGGCGGCCGGACACGAAGAGCGTGTCCACCGCGGTGCCCGCGGCCTCCAGCCGGCGAGTTACCTCGAAGGCGATCATCGCGCCCATGCTGTGCCCGAACAGTGCCAGCGGCAGATCGTCGCGGCCGTGCAGCAGCTCCGCGATCCGGTCGGCCAACGCATCGATGGTGGTCAGGAACGGCTCGTGCCGCCGGTCCTGCCTGCCCGGGTACTGCACCGCCAGCACCTCGATGCCGGGCGTCAGCGCCCGCGAAACCGGGAAGTAGAACGGAGCCGAACCTCCGGCGTGCGGCAGGCACACCAGCCTTGCCTTCGCCTCGGGCGACGTGTGGAAGCGGCGAAACCAGCTGTCCTCGTCGGAATTCGCGCTACCCGTCATGTCGTCCCACCGCCTTTCCGACGTCTGCGCCGGGACGACCCGGCCACGGATCCTTCTTCGCCGACCCACGGTAGCCGCGCCCCAGCCCGCGCAACGACCCCTAGCTCCCCCTAGATCCACAATGGACAGTCACGCCGACCCCGGGCCTGGTGGCGCGACCGGTTACGACTCGGCCCTGGTGGTGCGGGACCGGCACGACCCCGCGCTGGCCGACCTCGGCCTCATCGCGTTTCCCCTGCCCGCCGGTCACCTCGACCGACCGGCCACGCCGAAATCCCAGCCGACTACAGAGAAGGAGCCCGATAAGCGCCGAACTGCATCTCCCGGACGAGCCGGAACCCCAGCTTCTCGTACAACCGGATCGCGCCGGTGTTCGTCGCGGCCGCGTGGAGAAACGGCCGTTCTCCGCGCTCCCGGATCCCCGCGGCGACCGCCAGCACCAGCCGGGCCGCCAGCCCCTGCCCCTGGAACGCCGGGTCTGTGCACACGGCGCTGATCTCCGTCCACCCCGGCGGATGCATGCGCTCGCCCGCCATCGCCACCAGCGCCCCGTCGCGGCGGATGCCCAGGTAGGTGCCCAGGGCGATCGTCCGGGGCAGGAACGGGCCGGGCTTCGTCCGGGACACCAGGTCCAGCATCTCCGGCACGTCCGCCTCGGTCAGGCGCACCGCCTCCGGGTCGGCGGCCGCCGGGGCGGCCGAACCGTCCATCTGCACCCCGGCGAGCTCGGCCTCCACCGTCCAGTCCGCGGGCGGCGGCGTCCCGACGCGGCCGACCACGACCGTCGACGCCCCCGGTCCGACGAGGTCGGCGATGTCGTGCCAAACGTGTTCGTCCGGCCGGTCCGGCACGGCGAGGAACGGAGAGACATCCACCGGATACCGCAGCACCTGCCCCTTCTGCTCCGCGAACGACGCGTGCGGGCCGCTCAACGCGGCCCAAGCGGGGTTTTCGAGCGGGGACGTGCTCATTCTCGCCTGCCATTCCGATCCGGGGTGCCGGTCCAGAATGCGTGCGCCGAACCGGACCCGGCCACTGCCTCCCACATGGTGAGCGGCCGAGGACCGCAGCTGTCCGCGATTCGCCCTACCGTCGCCGCCATCACCGACGAAGGGACCTCCATGAGCACCATCGACCGCGAGCAGCCGCTCGGCACCCCGACCTGGATCGACCTCACCGTGCCGGACCTGGCCCGCGCGCAACGCTTCTACGGTTCCGTCCTCGGCTGGACCTTCGACGGCGACCACTGCCTGCTGCGCGACCTCCCCGTCGCCGGCCTCCGCCAAGGAACCGCCCGCCCGGCCTGGACGGTCTACTTCGCGACCGACGACTGCGACCGCACCGCCAAGGCCGTCGCCGCCGCGGGCGGCAAGCTCCTCGACCACCCCCGCGACGACGGAGACCAGGCTCGTGTCGCCGTCGCGGAAGACCCGACAGGTGCGCGCTTCGGGCTCTGGCAGGGCCGCAAACTCCCCGGCGCCCGGCTCGTCAACGAACCCAGCACCCTGATGCGCAACGACCTCGTCACGCCCGCGCCCAACCCGGCGCGAGACTTCTACTGCCAGGTTTTCTCCTTCACCCTCGACGGCAACGACGACCTGTCCGGCGTCGACTTCACCTTCCTCCGCCGCCCGGACGGCCACGAAATCGGCGGCATCATCGGCGACCCGTCCGCCTCGGCCTCGGTGTGGGGCACCCTGTTCCTCGTCACCGACGCCGACGCGGCGGGAGCGCGGGCGGTCGAGCACGGCGGCGAGATTGTCGAAGCGCAGGACAGCCCGTACGGACGCATGGTGACCGTCAAAGATCCGTTCGGCGCGGAATTCGTTCTGGGCTCCTGAACCAGGTGCTTCCGGTGCTAGAACAACACAGGTGGACCTCGAAACCCTCCCCGGCGCGACCCTGCTCCCCGCGACCCCCGACGACGCCGCCGAGCTGATGGTGCTCCAACGGTGCTGCTGGGTGCAGGAAGCCCTGCTCAACAACACCTTGGAGCATCCAGCACTGAGGGAAGACCTCGACGAAGTGCGCGAGTCGATCAAGACCTGGCACAGCTGGGTCGTCCGGTTGGGGCACCGGCTCGTCGGCGCGGTCCGTGCCCGCAGCGTCGAGGACGGCGGCTGGGAGATCAGCCGCCTGATGGTCGCGCCGGACCTGGCTGGCCGCGGCCTCGGGCGGTTTCTCCTCGAACACGCCGAACGGCACGCCCCGCCGGAGACGAAGCAGTACGTCCTCTTCGCCGGCGCGTCCAGCGAACGCAACATCGCGCTCTACGAACGGGCCGGGTACCGCCGCGCGCCCATGCCATTCGAAGCGACCGGAGTGTTCCGGCTCGCGGTCTACCTGGTCAAAGCGGCCTGACCAAGGCTCACAGCTCGTCGAAGACCAGCACGGTGTGCGTGGAGAGCACGTCCGGCATGTTCTGCAACCGTTCGAACACCAAGTCCCGCAGGCTGTCCGCGTCGCGGGTACGCACGAACAGGATCAGGTCGTTGTCCCCGGACACCAGGCCGCCGTGTTCGATTTCCGGGATGTGCTTGAGTTCCGCGCTCACCGTGCGCCACGAGTTCTGCGTGACCTTCAAGTACACGTACGCAGCCAGCCCCTGCCCCATCCGGCGCGGATCGGTGACGGCCGTGTACCCGGTGATCACGCCTTCGCGGTGCAGCCGCTCCACACGCGTGTAGCAGCCGGCCCGCGAAATGTGCGCGCGTTCGGCCAGGGCGCGCATCGACGCGCGGCCGTCTTTCTTCAGCTCGGCGATCAGTTTCAGGTCGACCTCGTCCAGCACCGCAGCCATTTGTCCACCCGGCTGGGACATCCGCGCCACCTCGCAAGCCAATCGTCCAACCAAGAAGCACCAACCCGACCATCATTCCACAGTTCCCGGTCACGTCTGGATCTCTGATCGCTCGCGCACGAGTATCAGGGCCTACTCGTCTTCGTCGATGGGAGCTGTCGGTGACCACCACGGAACGCACTGCCGCGTCCTATTTCCTGCCCAGCGACGAGCCGCTCGGCCTCGTGACCGCCGACGGCACGCCGACGCCCGACCCGGCGCTCGCGATGCCCGCGGACGACGTCCTCCTCCGCCTCTACCGCGGCATGGTTTCCGGACGCCGCTTCGACACCCAGGCCACCGCGCTGACCAAACAGGGGCGGCTCGCGGTGTACCCGTCGGCGCGCGGGCAGGAAGCCGCCGAGATCGGCTCGATCCTCGCGCTTCGCCCGCAGGACTGGCTTTTCCCCACCTACCGCGACTCGATGGCCGTCGTCGCGCGCGGCGTCGACCCGGTCGAGGTGCTGACGCTGCTTCGCGGCGACTGGCACTGCGGCTACGACCCGTACCGCGCCAACGTCGCCCCGCAGTGCACGCCGCTCGCCACCAACACGCTGCACGCGGTCGGCTTCGCGCACGCTGCGCGCGTGAAGGGCGAAGACACGGTTTCGCTCGTTCTCGTCGGTGACGGTGCCACCAGCGAAGGCGACACGCACGAAGCGCTGAACTTCGCTGCGGTCTGGAAGGCCCCGGTGGTCTTCCTCGTACAGAACAACGGCTACGCCATCAGTGTCCCGCTCGCGAAGCAGACCGCTGCTCCTTCGCTCGCGTACAAGGGTGTCGGTTACGGCATGCCGTCCGTGCTCGTTGACGGCAACGACGCTGCCGCCGTACACGCTGTCGTCGAGCAGGCGGTCGCGCGCGCCGCGGCTGGCGAAGGACCGACGCTGATCGAGGCCGTCACCTACCGCATGGAGTCGCACACCAACGCCGACGACGCGACGCGCTACCGCGACAAGGCCGAAGTGGAGCAGTGGCTCACGCGAGACCCGATCAGCCGACTCAAGCAGTACCTCACCGACCGTGGCCTCCTCGACGACAAGGCGCAGCAAGAGATCGACGCGCGCGCCGAAGAGGAAGCAGCCGCGTTGCGCGAGCGGATGAACGTGGACACCGAGCTCGACCCGGCGGATCTCTTCCGGCACGTGTACGCCGAACCGACCGCCGCGTTGCGCCAGCAGGCCGCCGAACTGGCGCACGAGAACACCGAGGACCAGGCATGACCGCAACTCTGGACACCACGCTGTCGCTCGCCGGGGCGCTCAACCGCGCTCTCGCGGACGCACTCGCCGAGGACGAGCGCGTGCTCGTCTTCGGCGAGGACGTCGGCACGCTCGGCGGCGTCTTCCGCGTCACCGACGGGCTCGCCGCACGCTTCGGCGACGCTCGCGTCTTCGACTCGCCGCTCGCCGAGTCGGGCATCGTCGGCACCGCGATCGGGATGGCGATGAACGGCCTGCGCCCGGTCATCGAGATGCAGTTCGACGCGTTCGCCTACCCCGCGTTCGAACAAATCACCAGCCACCTCGCCAAACTCCGCAACCGCACCAAGGGCCAGGTCGAACTGCCCGTGGTGATCCGCGTGCCTTACGGCGGCGGCATCGGCGGCGTCGAGCACCACTGCGACTCGTCCGAGGTCTACTACACGCACACGGCCGGGCTGCGCGTCGTCACCCCGGCCACGCCGGACGACGCCTACACCCTGCTGCGCGAGGCGATCGACAGCCAGGACCCGGTCATTTTCCTCGAGCCGAAACGCCGGTATTGGGAAAAGGGAACCGTTGACCCGCAACGCCGTTCGCCCGGTCTCGACAAAGCGGTGATCCGCCGCGAAGGCAGCGACGTGACCCTCATTTCCTACGGCGGAGCACTCGGCACAACCCTCGAAGCTGCCGAAGCCGCCTCCGAAGAGGGTTACGACACCGAAGTGATCGATCTGCGCAGCCTCGCGCCATTCGACCTGGAAACGGTCGCCGCTTCCGTGCGACGCACCGGTCGCGCGGTCGTCGTACACGAGGCGAGCCGATTCTGCGGTTACGGCGCCGAGGTCGCCGCGCAACTGTCCGAGCACTGTTTCCATTACCTGGAAGCACCGGTATTGCGAGTCGCCGGATTCGATATTCCTTATCCCGCGCCGAATCTGGAACAGCACCACCTGCCGGGCGTCGACCGGATCCTGGACGCGATCGAACGCCTCCAATGGGACGACGCGGCGCCTCTCGACGGGGAGAAGTGATGGCCGTCTTCAAACTGCCTGACCTCGGCGAAGGACTGACCGAGGCGGAAATCGTCGCGTGGCACGTCGCGGTCGGCGACACCGTCACCGTGGACCAGACCGTCGTGGAGGTCGAGACCGCGAAGGCGAGCGTCGAGGTTCCGGTGCCGTTCGCGGGCCGAGTCGCGGCGTTGCACGGAGCGGCCGGCGAGGTGCTGACCGTCGGCAGCCCACTGATCACTGTGGACAGTGCTGCGGATTTCACCGAACCCGGCGTCGTGACCCCGGAGGGCAGCGGAAACGTCCTGATCGGCTACGGCACCAGCCAAACCCGCACCCGGCGGGCGAGGCGGCCGCGCGGCAGCAAGGCACCGGCGACCGCACCGGCCGCAGCGCCGAAGTCCACTTCGGACCGCGTCCGCGTAGTGTCCCCGCTGGTCCGTCGTCTCGCCCGGGAGTCCGGAGTGGACCTTCACGCGCTGACCGGAACCGGTACCGACGGCATCGTGAGCCGCGCCGACGTAGAACGCGTGATCGCCGCCGTCGAGACCTCGGCAACCCCAGCGGACGAGCAACGAATCCCCTTGCGCGGCCTGCGCAAAACCGTCGCCGACAAACTCGCCCGCTCCCGACGCGAGATTCCTGAGGCGACCGTCTGGGTGGACGTCGACGCGACCGAGTTGCTGCAGCTGCGCACCGCGCTCAACAGCGATCCGCATGCCCCGAAGATCAGCCTGCTCGCGCTCATTGCCCGGTTCGCCGTCGCTGGCCTGCGCCGATTCCCCGAGCTGAACGCGCATCTGGAAGGCGACGAGATCGTCATCCCGTCCAGTGTCCACCTCGGCTTCGCCGCGCAGACCGACCGCGGCCTGGTCGTCCCAGTGGTCCAGAACGCGCACCAGCACACCCTGGAAGATCTCTCCGCCGCGCTCGCCGACCGCACCGAACAGGCCCGCGCCGGGCGGCTCGCTCCGGCCGACCTCACCGGCGGCACGTTCACCGTGAACAATTACGGTGTGTTCGGAGTGGACGGTTCGGCGGCCATCATCAATTACCCGGAGGTCGCGATCCTCGGCGTCGGCCGGATCATCGACCGGCCGTGGATTGTGGACGGTCAGGTCACCGCCCGCAAGATCACCGAGCTGACGCTCGCGTTCGACCACCGCGTCTGCGATGGCGGCACCGCGGGCGGATTCCTCCGCTTCGTCGCCGACTGCATCGAGAATCCCGTACGACTGCTGCGTACTCTCTGAGGACGGTCAGGCTGGCAACTCTGCCAGCCTTTCCGTTTTCGCCCACACGTTCCGCTTCAGCACGATCCGGAACACGGCCCGCCAGGTCGCCAGCACGCCGAGCAGCAAGAACGCCGGATAACACACTCCGGCCAGCAATGCCCGGTGCAGGGGTTCGTCGCGCAACCGGACAAAGTAGACGATCGCCCACATGATTCCGGGCAGCAGCAACGCGGCGAGCCACCACGCCACCGCCTGCGACAGGTTGCCGGTCTCCGCGACCAAACCGCCGAACGAATTCCCCGTCAGCAACGCCACCGGCACGATCACCAGCAACGCCGCGGCAAGCAGCGAAAGCGGAACAGTCAGCCACGGCACGACGAGGTAGACCAGGAAGTCGAACAACCCCGTCCCAGCGATGAACCGAGACGTCGCGAGACTGCGCAAATGGCGCGAGCACTGCAGATTTCCCTGCGCCCAGCGGGTTCGCTGCCGCAGGAGGCGACGGGTGTCTTCCAGCCCCTGCTGCGTTACCCAAGCACGCTGCGTGTACCGGATCCGCACCCCGGCCAGGTGCAGCCGCAATCCCAGTTCAAGATCCTCGACCAGGCAATCGCTCCACGGCGAGGGACCGAACTTCCGCAACACCGACAGTCGGGTGAACTGCCCATTGCCGCCCATCCCGACACTGCCGAGAACGTCCCGCAACGACTGCGAAGCATCCGCGATCGCGCCGAACTCCAAGTCCTGCAGCAACGCCAGCAACCGGTGTCTATTGTGGATTCTCACCCGGCACTGCACCGCACCGACCCCGCGGCTGCGCAGCATCGCCGCGACCTCAGCAAGCAACCCGGTGCTGCCACGCCCGTCACCGTCGATGATCCCCACGACGGTCTGCGAAACAGTGCCCTCGCGCGCCGAAATAGCGTCGATGTAACGATAACCCGCGTTGAGTGCCTCGCCCTTGCCCTGCCGAGCCTGAGGCAAATCACGCCGCAACACATGCAGCCGATCATCCTTAATGCCCGCGACAATCTCCGGCGTGGCATCATCGGACCCGTCGTCAATGACCAGCACTCGCACGGGTGTTTCCGGACTGCCCAGCCGCAACGCGTTCCGCACCGTGTTGGCGATCACGCGTTCTTCGTTCAGCGCCGGAATGACAATCCAGAACAGCAACGGGCGTGCCGAACGTTCTGCCGCGGGCCGCGGCGCGCGCCAGGCGAAGGCCGCTAGCACCAGGTTGTGCACCGGCCACCAGCACAGCAGCAACACGAACCACCACGGCTGCGTCATGCCGAGTGCCGGCCCCGGGATCCGCTGGCCCGCAGCCGGACCGAACGGACCGTCAACGCCATCGCCACGAATCCCGCTACCGACAACCCGAACCACAGCACCCCATGGAACGGGGCGACACCGATCGCGGCAGCGGAAACGACCGCAGGAGCGACCCGGGTGACAGACATTTCTTTTCCTTCCAGCATGAACTCAAGCAGCGACGGCAGCCGGAGACACAAAACGGTAGCCGAGGCCTTCGATGCCTTCGACCACCTTCCGAAGGTCTCCGAGGCCAAGAAACGGGTGATAATAAAAGCTGACGACGCTGTCGGTTACCACGCGATAGGTCTTCGCGTCAGCCAGGATGTCGTCGGCGGAGCGGGCGGCGTGCTGATTGAACTTGGCCGGAGCCACGTTCCCGACGTTCTCCGGCACCACGACAGTCCCGTAGACATCGCGGACCGGATACGGGAAGAACTGCCCGTATACCTCACGATAGGACACTTCGGTCCGTCCACATTGGCCGCCGTCGCACTGCCCGGCGTAGTAGCTGCCGCGGTCGTACCGCGTCGGAAAGACCTTTCCGGCCTCCTGATAGTCCACTGCGGACCCGCCGTAATGCGGAAACTCGAACGCGTCCGGCCGCGGCAAGCCGACCCGGTCGAACTCGGCGAGACCGGTCGCGACGCGATTACGAAACCACTCCGGCGAATCCTCCGGAACCGGTCCGCTGAGCCGCACATTGTCCTGGTGGTCGACGGTTGCCCGGTAGAACTCGTAGTCCGCACCGCTGGTTCCCGAGTACGGGTTGGCAGTCTCGCCGTTCTGGTGACTGTAGCCGTGCATCACCAAGGTTCCACCCCGCGCGACCGCATCTCGCAGGGCCGCAACAAGTTCCGGACGGTCCACCAACCGCGCGAACGTCGGTTTCCCACCGTTCGCCGCACCACGCGGGTCCGCGTAATACGGGTAGACCGCCAACGAGAACGGCACACCATGCCCGCTCAGGTAATCCGTGATCGCCCGCACTTCAGCAGGCGGCGTAAGCGGACCGATGTCCTCGATCCGCACCAGTGCCCGACGACGTTCTGGAGTGTCCGGCGCGAGCGCGCCGAGCAGAATGTCAGCAGCCGCCAGATAACGATCGCCCGCGCCGACGTAAGAATACGGCACCTCGGCGAGATAGGTAAATGATCCACTGTGGACCGCCCACGGCGATGCCACTCCCTCGGCCGACTTCGCCTGCGCCAGCACCTTCGCCTTCGGCGAGGTCACTCGCACGCCCAAGACATCGACCCCGGCATTGGGATCACGGCGCAGCTCAGTGTCTCGATAGGACACCGTCGTGACCTTGTCCTCCCGGAACGGAGCCCACGTCCAACCCCACTTTCCGGCGAGCGTCGGCGTGTGGTCGAACAGCTGCCAGATATTGCTGCCCATCCACACCACCGGCAGCCGGGTCCGGCTCACGTCGTCCAGCAACGCGGGCGGCAGTTGCGCGTCGTAAACCGTGCCGACGTAAACCACCGCCTGGTACTCGTTCAGCTCGCCGCTGCGGTAATCGGCGGCGGGCAGCATTCGCCAAGCGGTGGAACGGGAAACCAGATTCGCCGTCTGGATGGCGTTGGCCTGCGCTTCCTCGGCGACCTGCGTCGCGGGCGGACTCGGCCGCAACCGTCGCCCGTCATCGAACAGCACCAACGTGCGCCGGTCGTCCCGGCCGCCCGGGCCCGCCAGCCCGATTTTCGGTTGCCGCAGAACCGGTTCGGCCGGAGAGGCGGCTTCCGAACCGGCACCGTCGTCCGAGACCACCACGACGATCCCGCCCACCAGACTGACGACCGCGGCGACAATGATCCCGAGCCGCAACCACGCCGGGAACCGTTGATTCACTGCGCGACCTCAGCCAGTTCCGGCACGAACGGCTCCGGCGCTTGAGCAGCCAATCCCAGCAGCCAGGCCACCGCTTGCTCGGTGCGCTCCGCGGCCCGGCCGTCGCCGAACGGATTGGCGCGCGTGCTCATCGCCGCTCGCTGCGCCGGATCGGTCAACAACCTCGACGCGGTGTCCACAATGAACTCGGCATCGGTTCCGACGAGCATCGCACAACCGGCGTTGACGGCTTCCATCCGCTCCGTCGTGTCCCGCAAGACCAGCACCGGAACCTTGAACGTCGGCGCTTCCTCTTGAATACCACCGGAATCCGACATGATGAGCGAGCTGGCCGCGATCGCCGCCGCAGTCTGTTCATACGGCAACGCAGGAGTCAGCACCACGCGCGGGTGACCCGCCAGCGCATTGCGCACCGTTTCCTGCACAGCCGGGTTCGGGTGCATCGGCAGCAACACGCGAACATCCGGATGCCGCGCCAGCAGCGTGTCCACAGCGGACAGAATGCGAGTCAGCGGCTCGCCCCAGGATTCCCGGCGGTGCGCGGTCACCAGCACCAACCGGCACTCGCCCCGCGTCGCCGACTCGACCACGTCCGCGACCGCACCGTCGGCAAAGGACACTCCCTGGTCGGTCACCCGGGAAATCGCGTCCACCACAGTGTTTCCCGTGACGAGGAGAACGCTGTCGTCGACGTTTTCGGCACGCAGGTTCTGCGCGGCGTCCGGGGTCGGGGCCAGGTGCAGGCTCGCGGCCTGCGTGACGAGCCGCCGGTTCAGCTCCTCGGGAAATGGCGACTGCAGGTCGAACGAGCGCAGCCCGGCTTCCAGATGCACCACGGGAATCTTGCGCCAGAACGCGACCATCGCACCGGCCACAGTGGACGTCGTGTCGCCCTGCACGAGCACCGCGGCGGGCGGCCGTCGCGCGGCGAGCGCGTCGAGACCGGTGATGAGCTGCGAGAACAGCTCCGGCTGCCCGCCGTCGACCCGGTTCAGCGCGAGCCGCAGGTCCGGGGTCAGCGAGAACGCGGCGAGCACCTGGTCGACCAGCTCCGGATGCTGCCCGGTCGCGACGAGCACCGGATCCAGCCGTCCGGACCGGCGCATTTCCTGCACGACCGGCGCCATTTTGATCGCCTCCGGCCGGGTGCCGGCGATCAGCCAGACCACCGGTGCGTCACCCCGGGTCATCACGGAACTCCATTTCAGCGAGAACGGACGCGACCCGGAAAAGTTCACTGGATCGCGCCGACCACGCTAACTACGGCATCCGGAATCAACCTCACCCTCACGGGTAAAACTCACCGTCAGTAGTCGCCGTCACAAACCGTCAAGAAAGCACCAGCGGCTGCGCACCTCATTTTTAAGCATCTGCTTACTTAACCGAACCCTGGAGACGTCAGCATTGCCGAGCACTCTCCGTAATCAGCCTGGATCGGTTAAGTCACCAGCCCGGGAAAAGAGCGCCCGAAACTCCGGTCGCCCTTTCCCGTCGCCGGGCCAAACCGGGGGTATGGCCTCTCGTGATCCTGCTCGCATAGTGGTCCAGACCACCAGGTCAGTGCTTCCCCGGAACGTATTCGCCGGGCACCATCCGCGTCGTGACCGCGAACCGGTTCCACGCATTGATCACCGTGATCGTCGCGATCAGCTGGGCCAGCTCGGCCTCCTCGAAGTGCTCGGCGGCGCGGGCGAAGACCTCGTCGGGCACGAAGCCGTCGGTGAGCACGGTGACCGCTTCGGTCAGCTCCAGCGCGGCGACCTCCTTCGCGGTGTAGAAGTGCTTCGACTCCTGCCAAGCGGACAGCTGGATGACGCGCTCGGTCGTTTCCCCGGCCGCCAGTGCGTCCTTCGAGTGCATGTCGATGCAGAAGGCACAGTGGTTGATCTGCGACGCCCGGATCAGCACCAGCTGCCGCAGCGTCGGGTCAATGCCGTGGCGGGTCGCGGCGTCGAGACGGATCATCGCCTTGTAAGCCTCGGGTGCCAGCTCCGCCATGGTGAGGCGGGGAGGTTGCACCGGAAGTCGTTCTGTCGTCGTCATAGTTTCGACCCTACGAGCGATTGGCACTCTGTTATGGTCCATTTCCGTGCGCGCGGAGTGGGCCAGTTCGCTGAGTGAAGACCTCCACCTCGACCTGCGCGGGCCCCGCCTGCGCGACGGCCTGATGGAGGCCCTGCGCGACGCTATCCGCACCGGACGGCTCGCCCCGGGCGCGAAACTGCCGTCCAGCCGCACGCTCGGCGCGGATCTGGGAATCGCCCGGAACACCGTGGCGCAAGCGTATGCGGAACTGGTCGCCGAAGGCTGGCTCACCGCGCGGCAAGGCGCCGCAACCCGGGTTGCCCCGCGCGCCGAGACAGCGCCCGCACCAGCCGTGCCGAAGCCCGCGTCGCGCCACCGGATCGTGCACGATCTGCGCCCCGGCCAACCTGACCTGTCCGCGTTTCCGCGCGCGGACTGGCTTAAAGCCGCGCGCCGCGCCCTGACCGACGCGCCCGACGACGCGTTCGGCTACGGCGGTCCGTACGGCCGTCCTGAGCTACGCGAAGCCGTAGCCGCGTACCTCGCCCGTACTCGCGGCGTACGCGCGCACCCCGACCAAATCATGCTGTGCACCGGTACGTCGCACAGTCTCGTCGTACTCGCCGAAGTACTGAAGCAGCGCGAAACCCGCGCGGTCGCCGTAGAGTCGTACGGCTTGCAAGTGCATCGCGCGCAGCTCACCAAGGTCGGCCTGGACACTCCGCAACTGCCGGTGGACGCCGACGGCGCGACGGTCGAACGCCTCGACGACCTGCCCGACGTCGGCGCGGTACTGCTGACGCCGTCGCACCAGTTCCCGACCGGTGTCGCGCTGCATCCGGACCGCCGCGCCGCCGTGGTGGACTGGGCGCGCCGGACCGGCGGACTGGTGCTGGAGGACGACTACGACGGCGAGTTCCGCTACGACCGCAGCCCGGTCGGCGCGATGCAGGGCCTCGACCCGGACCACGTGATTTACCTTGGCACCACAAGCAAAGCACTCGCCCCGGGCCTGCGGCTGGGCTGGATGGTGCTCCCGCCGCGGATCGCCAGGGCCGCCGCCGAGGCCAAGGGCGAGCGCGATCCGTTCTCCGGCGTGCTCGACCAGCTCACCATGGCCGAGTTCATCACTTCGGGCAGCTACGACCGGCACATCCGCGCGATGCGGCTGCACTACCGCCGCCGGCGCGACCAGCTCGTCGCGGCGCTGGCCGAGCACGCGCCGAACACCCGGGTGACCGGGCTGTCCGCCGGGCTGCAGGTGCTCGCGGACGTCCCGGTCGGCGAGGAGGACGCCGTGGTGCAAGGGTCCGCATGGCAGGGGCTGGCGATGCACGGGCTCGGCGCGTTCCGGCATCCCGAAGCACCCGCGGACCGCGACGCGCTGGTGATCGGCTTCAGCACTCCGTCGGCGAGCGCGTGGTCGGGCGCGCTGGCCGCGTTGTGCCGGGTGCTGCCCTAGCCGGCCGGGCGCGTTTGGCGCCCGGCAGAGCGGGTAGCCGAAGCGCGAGGGGCACGAGAAGGGAGGACCCATCGTGAACGACAAAGCCGAGAACAAGGCCGAAGAACTTAAGGGGCGCGCCAAGGAAGCCGTCGGCAACGCCACGGACAACGAGCAGTGGCAGGCCGAAGGCAAGGCGGAGCAGGGCAAGGGCAACCTCAAACAGGCTGCCGAGAAGGTGAAGGACGCGTTCAAGAGCAGCAAGGACTGACCGGACGCGGGACCAGGGAAGCCCGGGGCATCCGTGCCCCGGGCTTCTTCGCGCCTCCAAACTTGCACAACACGCAAACTTTGCGCACCACGCAAGCCGCGCGCTATGGTGGTCCCATGACCGACCGACCGAACCTCCGAGACCGCCGCCGCCAAGAAACCCGAGTCGACATCTCCTGGGCGGCAGTCCGGCTCACGGTCGAGCGCGGTCTGTCGAACGTGACAATCGAGGACATCGCCCGGGAAGCGGGAGTTTCTCCGCGCACCGTCAACAACTACTTCTCCAGCAAAGCCGAAGCGATCGTCGCCCGCCACCAGGACCGGGCTCGCGGGATCGCTGACCACCTCCGCGCGCGCCCTGCGTCGGAGCCGCTGTGGACCGCGCTGCGCGAAGCGTCGCTGGCGCAGCTCAACGCCGACCGCGGCTCCGCCCCCGGCGGCCGGAACGATCCACAATGGACAGCTGGGGTCCAGGTCATGATCGCCGAACCCGCCCTGGCGGGCGAATTCCTCAAAGCCAACGTCGCGGCCGAAGAAGCACTGGCCGAGGCCGTCGCGGAACGGCTCGGCGCGGACGTCTCCGATCTCCGCGTCCAGCTCATCGCCACCACCGCGGGCGGCGTGCTGCGCGCAGTCATCCAGGAATGGCTGCGCACGGACCCGCCCGCCGACCTGACCGCCATCGTGCACCGGGCGTTCGACACGCTCGCCGAGGTGCTTCCCTGATCCCGCAAGGAGATCCCCATGTCCGCCGTCGTCATCGCGGGCGCCGGGCCGAACGGCCTGATGCTCGCCGCCGAACTCTGCCTCGCCGGAGTCCGCCCCGTCCTCCTGGAGCGGCTCGCCGAACCGGACGGGGTGCGCCGAGCCAACGGTCTCGTCGGCCAAGTCGTGCCGCTGCTGCACCGGCGCGGGCTGTTCGAGAAACTCGCCGGCATCCCCGAACCCGCGCCCGTGCCGCGCTTCGTGTTCGGCGCGTTTCCGGTCGCATTCGCTGACCTTCCCCGGAATCCGATGTATATCCTGGGAAAGCCGCAGCACGAGCTTGAGCGGCTGCTGACCGAGCACGTCCGCTCGCTCGGCGCCGACCTCCGCCGGGGCCACGAACTCACCGGCTTCACCCAGGACGAGGACTCGGTGACCGTGCGGGTGAACGGACCGGACGGTCCCTACGAGATCGCCGCCGAATACCTGGTCGGCGCGGACGGCGGGCGCAGCACGGTGCGCAAGCTCGCCGGAATCGAGTTCCCCGGCGTCACGTGGGACGAAACGGTGTCCCGCAGCGCGAATGTGCGGCTGCCGCGGTCCTTCGCCGATCCGGTGACCGGCGGGCTGAAGCTGGAGACCGGCGTCCTCCCGCCGTTCCAGCACCACCGGACGGAAACCGGGGTGTTCGTGTTCGCGCCGTTCGACCCGGAGAACCCGACGCTGTCGGTCACCGAACACACCGGCGCCGCCGAGTTCGCCGAGGACGATCCGCTGACCCTGGACGAATTGCGCGCGAGCGTGCACCGGGTGCTCGGAGTCGACCTGCCGCTCGAACCGCCGTCCGGCCCCGGCCCGTTCCTGCTGCGCAGGCTGAGCGGCGGCAACACCAGGATCGCCGAAACGTACCGGCGAGGCCGGGTGCTGCTGGTCGGCGACGCGGCCCACGTGCACTCCGCGATCGGCGGCCCCGGGCTCAACCTCGGCCTGCAGGACGCGGCGAACCTGGCGTGGAAGCTCGCCGCGGAGGTGCGGGGCTGGGCTCCGCCGGGGCTGCTCGACAGCTACGAAGCCGAACGCCGCCCGGTGAGCGAGCGCGTCGTGATGCACACCCAGGCACAGAGCGCGCTCGTCGCACCCGGGCCGGAAGTCACCGCGCTGCGCGAATTCTTCGGCGAACTTCTGTCCTATCCGGATGTGCGGCAGCACGTCGCCGACCTGATGTCCGGCGCGGACCTGCACTACGGCACCGACCCGGACAGCGGCCGCTGGGCACCCGACCTGCCACTCGCCGACCCGGCCCCGCTGACCGCCGCGTACCGAGCCGCGCGCCCGGTACTGCTGGACCTGACCCCCGGTGCCGTACTCGCCGACGCCGCCGAGCCATGGAAAGACCGCGTGACCACCGTGCCCGCCACGGCAACCGGCGATGCCCCCACCGCCCTGCTCATCCGCCCGGACGGTTACGTCGCCTGGTCCTCCACCGCCGCCGAGCCCGACGTCGAGGCACTCCGCTCCGCCCTCACGCAGTGGTTCGGCGCACCGGTGAGGTCAGCCGTGTCGTCGCCACGCTGACCCACCCCGGCGGGCTCCCCCGCCTAGCCCGCCATCGCCGACCCAAACGCCAAACCGCCCCGCCGCACCCGACAGTCCGCCACACCAGTCACATCAACCGCGACATCGCCACGCTGACCCACACCCCGCCCGACAACCTCGCCTAGCCCGCCACCACAGCCGAACCAGACACCCAAGGCACCCGCGCCACCCTCACCCAATGGTTCGGCACATCAGTCACGTCAACCGAGTCGTCGCCACGCTGACACCCCCCGGCAGGCTCTCGCGCCTAGCCCGCCACCACCGACCCAGACACCAAGCCACCCCGCCGCACCCGACAGTCCGTCACACCAGTCAGATCAACCGCGTCGTCGCCACATTGACCCGCACCCCCGCGGGCAGCGTGCCGTCCGGGGCGACCAGCGACCGGGTCGCCACCTTGAACGCCGTCCGCAGCCCCAGCAGCTGCGTCTCGTCCAGGGCGTCGACCTGGTAGTAGGTGTCGTGGCAGGTCTGCCAGACCGCGTCCGGCGGGCCGGACAGGTCCACCTGCAGCTGATGCCATCCGACCGGCGCGAACCCGGCTGGGCCGAGCAGTGCGTCGAGGCCTTCGCGGGTGCGGGTGCGCGGGTCGCCGGAGGTCGGTACCTGCCGGTCCTCGGGCACCACCGCGAAAAGCGGCCGGGCGACCTTCAGGAATACCTCCAGCGCGTCGGTCCCGCCGCCGCCCACGCCGATCACGAAGGCGCCGCCGGGACGCAGCACGCGGGCGGTCTCGGCGAGCACCTTCTCGACGTCGGACATGAGCATCAGCGCCATGTGCGACACGACCGTGTCGTAGCTGTCGTCCTCGAACGGCAGCTCCTGCGCGCGGCCCGGCCGCAGGTCCGCGTCGGCGAGCCCGGCCCGGCCGCGCGCGATCTCCAGTTGCTTGGCGGAAAGGTCGATGCCGGCGAGCTTTTCGGCACCGCGACCGGCGAGCACCGCCAGCAGCGCGCCGTCCCCGCAGCCGAGGTCGAGCACGCTGCGCGGCCGGCCCACGTGGTCGGCGAACGCCTCGTACACCGAGCGTCCGCCGACCCGGCCCCGCTCGGCCAGTTCGGACGCAGCTGCCGGGTTCCGGTCGTGAAAATCGCGCAGGAACTCTTCGGCTGGCGTCATCATGCCCGAGACGGTAGCGCGAACGGTCGCTTCAGCAGCCCGGTTTTCGCCAGGTCGACGCCGGTCGGTCGAGTAATCCGATTCACAACACCCCTCGTCCGGCGCACGGCTCCGAAGAACCCGGCCGGAACGAGCGATCTCGGCGGCCGGTCCCGCAGCGAAGACCCGACGACAGCGAATTCCTGGTACCCCTGTGGCATGGACGAAGAAGCTCTGCTCGGCATCGACGTCGGCACGACCGCGGTGAAAGTCGCGGCGTTCGCGCCGGACGGCCGGGAACTCGCGGCGCACTCGGTGCCCTATCCGATCGCGCGCCCGCGTCCCGGCTGGGCCGAACAGGACCCGGAAGACTGGTGGCACGCAACGGAAACCGCGCTTCGCACGGTCCTTTCCGGACTTCCCGCCGGTTCGGTGCGCGCGGCCGGGATCGTCAGCCAGGTCAACACCCATCTCCTCGTCGACCGGGACCTGCGGCCTCTCACGCCCGCGGTGATCTGGCAGGACCAGCGGTGCGCGGCGATCGCGGCGGAACTCGACGCCCGCTTCACCGACGACGACAAGAAACGCATCTGGGGCGGGCCGATCGTGCTCGATGCGTCGTTCGCCGGTGCCCGGGCCGCGTGGTTCGCCCGCGAGCGACCGGAACTGTGGTCCCGCGCGCGATGGATGATGAGCCCCAAGGACTTCATCGGCGCACGGCTCACCGGACGCGTGGCGACCGACCTGCTGTCCGGCGTGCGCATCGCCGGAACCTCCGGCTATCTGCCCGAAGCGGTCGCGCTCGTGGACGGGCTCGGCAACCGGCTGCCGGAGCTGCTCGCGCCCGAGGAAGCCCTCGGCCACGCGGCCGCGCTGGGCGACGCCCCGGTCGTCGTCGGAACCATGGACGCCTTCGGCGTCGTTTTCGGCACCCGCACCACAGAACCGGGCCGCGCGATGGTCACCTGCGGGACGTCGTTGGTCGTCGCGGCCGCCTCGCGCCGGAACGAATCGGTCCGCGGCCTGGTCACCTTCCCGCCCCGCGGCGACCTCGTCGTGCACGCCGGACCGACTCAAGCGGCGGGCGACGCGGTGCGCTGGTGGAGCCGAGCGTCCGGGCTCGAGGTGGCTGAAGTGTTCGCTTCCGCCGCGGAAGGCACGCCCGGCGTGGTCTTCCTGCCGCACCTGCAAGGCGAACGCGCGCCGTTGTGGGACCCGGACCTGCGCGGCAGCTTCCTCGGGCTGACGTCGTCCACCACCACGGCGGACCTGTCGCGAGCCGTCCTCACCGGAGTCGCGTTCTCCGCGCGGCACGTGCTGGAAACCGTCGAAGAGGCCTGCGGCGAACGCCTCCCGTCGGTGACGTTCTCCGGCGGCGGCGCACGAAGCGACCTCTGGACCCAACTCCATGCCGACGCGCTGTCCCGCCCCGTCGAACGCCTCCGCGTGCACGACAGCGCCGCGCTAGGAGCCGCCCTCCTCGGAGCAGTCGGCGCGGGCCGGTATCCGGACGTCGAAACCGCCGCGGCCGCGACCGTCGCCGTCGAGCGAACCTTCGCCCCCGAGACCGACTTGACCGGCCTTTACGAGGCGTATCGCGCGGCGCACGAAGGGCTCGCGGGAGTACACGAACGGCTGGCTCGATGGTGATCTAATGGCCAGCATGGAAACCCTCCGCTACGGCAGCGAGCCCAGCCAGTTCGTCGAACTCCACGGGACCCCGGGCGGGCGGGGAACCGCGATCCTGCTGCACGGCGGATGGTGGCGCGCCCGGCACGACCTGCACCAGCTCGACCCGATGGCGGCCGACCTCGTCGCCGCGGGCTGGTATGTGGCGAACATCGAGTACCGCCGCATCGACGGCGACACCGGCGGCTGGCCGCAAACCCTTGACGACGTACGGGCCGCGATCGCCGCCGTCGAGCGTCCGGACGCGCTGCCGACAGTCGCGATCGGACACTCCGCGGGCGGCCACCTGGCACTGCTGGCCGGCGGCTGGCTCTCCGGCGTCGTCGCGCTGGCCCCGATCACCGACGTCCCGCGCGCCCGGGCCGAGGACCTCGGCGAAGGCGCCGCCGGACTGTTCCTGACCGGCGACGATCCCGCGGCGTCGCCCGTCCGGCAGCTCCCGATCGGGTGTCCGCACCTGGTCGTGCAGGGTGCCGCCGACGTCCGGGTCCCGGTCGCGCACAGCCGTGACTACGCAGCCGCGGCGAAGGCGGCGGGCGACGACGTGGACTACGTCGAGCTTCCCGGCGTGGACCACTTCCGCCTGATCGACCCGGCGGATCAGCCGTGGCAGTCCGCCCGCGACTGGCTGGACCGGCGGTTCAGCTGACATCCGCCTCGACGAACCGGTGCCCGGCGGTGTTTTCGATGACCACCGCCGCCACCTGCGCCGGGTCGACGACCGCCGTGCCGTAGAGGTACGCGCCGTCCCGCGCCGCGCGTTCCGAGACCATCCAGCCGCCGGCGACCTGGCGCTGGCCGTCCTTGCCGAGGACGACGAGCAGGCATTTCTCCCCGGCCGGAATTCCGGTCACCGAACCGTCCACGCGCACCCATCCACTCTGCGGAACGATATTCGCGGTGAGCCGCATCTTGCCGCTGGAATCCGCGCCGGAAACGACCTTCGTGCCCGGAACCGTGCTGGCAGGCGGCGGCGTGGTCGGCACCGCGACCGCGGGCCCAGACGAACTGCGCCCCACCAGCACCCCTACGCCCAACGCGACCGCAGCCACCACGACCGCGGCGACGATCGCCATCGACCGCCCCCGCCCAGCCTGCGCGCGCGACTCCGCCCGGACCTGGCCCACAGTCCGCTGCAACACCAGGTCCGCGCCCACCGGCGGCCCCTCCAGCAACGCCTCCGGCGGCAACTCGCCGAGGAAGCTCTGCACCTCGCGCAGGGACGCGGCCTCCGCCCGGCACCGCTCGCAGCCGTCCAGATGCGTCTCGACGTCGCGCTGCTCGCCGGACGCGAGCTGACCGGACAGGTATCCCGCCAGGTCGACGTGCTCGTCGGCTGTGTTCATCCGGCCACCCCTTCCGCTCGCCGGAACTCTTCCCGCAACGCCCGCAACCCGTAATACGAGCGGGACTTGACCGTGCCCGGAGGAATCCCGAGCCGCTCCGCCGCTTCCGCGACGCTGCGCCCCTGCAGATACATCTGTTCAAGCACCTCGCGATGCTCCGGGGACAGCCCGTCGAGCGCGGCGAGCACCACCATCGAGTCCACGACCTGATCGGCATGATCCCGCGCGACCGGCCCGCCCGAAGGCGACTCGGCCACCTCCTGCGGCCGCGCCTCCTTCGCCCGAACGCGGTCGATCACCAGGTTCCGCACCACGGTGAGCAACCACCCGCGCACCGACCCGCGCCCGTTGACCAGGCTGTCCGGACTGCGCCACGCACGGACGAGCGCCTCCTGCACCACATCCTCCGCCGCCGCCCGATCGCCGAGCAGCCGGGTAGCGTAGGCGAGCATCGCCCGCCCGTGCTCCTCGAAAAGCGCCCGGACCAGCGCCTCGTCCGCAACCGCCCGCCGGTGACGGGCCCTGAACCCGGCCATGCCCCGATCATCCCCCGAGGGGGGGTGAATGTCGCGCGGTCGAGCTGTGTCGCTTCCCGGCCGATGCCGTTCCGGTTACGGGACGGGTTCCTCTCGCTGCGCGCGGTGCCGCCGGGCTAGGCCGTATCCCACCCGACGCAGTTCCGAATACCGCATCCCCGCCTCGCACGGTGCCACAGCCAAGCCAGGCTGCTCCAGCCCAGTGCGGCCCGACTACCGTGCGCGTTCTCCCACGGCGTCGGGTGCCAGTTAGCTCCGAGGCTGGCTGCCGCCCTTCCCCCCTGCTAGGCACTGCTCCACCTCGCCTTGACCGCTTGCCCTTCGTCGCGTGCCGTTCCCACCGCTCCGGGATCCGGCCCGCCGCTCGCTCTCCCGCGTGGGCCCCGATCGGTGCAGCTCCCCGGCCTGCCCCCCAGGCCCTTCCCCACTGGGCGCCGCTTCCCCGATCGATACCCGCCCACCAGCGTGGTTCCGTCGACACGATCGGGGAACGCACCGCCTGCGAGCCCCGGACCTGGGATAAGTTCGATATCGATCCAGCCGGAAGGCTTGCTCACCAGGTCGGCGCACGCCGGTGCCGTGCACTGGGATCACCGCCCCGGCCGCCCGACCGCCCTGGAGCCGCCGGGAGCGCCGCGCACACCGCCCTCCCGGCGGCTCCGGGGCACCTGGGGGCGGTTCAGCCAGTGCCTGCGAAACCCGCCCGGAGTCAGCGCGGCCGCCATCGGCCGCGCCGTTCAAGCCCGGCGAAATTCGTCAGTCCACAAAGGACTCAAGCGGCGGCCGCGCCGAGGTCCGTCAGCACCACCGGGCTCGCCGGGGCTCCTCGGCGGCGGGCGATTCTGACCAGCCCCCGGCGGCGCAGGCGGTCCATCGCCTGCGTTTCCCACAGCGGGACCCGCCCGCCGACCGACCACAGGTAGCACTCCCCGGCGAATCCGTTGTGAACCACCACCAGCCCGCGCCGTACGTCGTCCAGTGCGTGTACGTCCTCCTCGACGAGCACCATGACCGGCTCCCTCCGTCCCCTTCATGGTGAAACGTCCGGGGCCGCCGGCACATCCGGGAATCGACCTCAGGGGTCCCTGGAGAAATGGGGTCGCCCTCGGCTCGCGGACCTGGCAGGATCGGGTTTCGTGCGGCCGCCGACGATCGCGTGCGACGAATCCGGTTCGGAGGGCGGGAACCTGATCGGCGCGAACACCGCGGTCTTCGCGCACGCCGCCGTCCGGCTCGAGCCCGCGGCCGCCGCCGAATGCGTTGCGCGGCTTCGGGAACTCATCGGTTCGCCCGCGCTCGAATACAAAGCCAACCACCTCCTGCGCGCCAAAAACCGCGCTGCCCTGGAGTGGCTGCTCACCGAACCTCTCGCCGGGGCCGCCAGCGTGCTGCTCGTCGACAAAGCCCTGTTCCTCGCGGGCAAAATCGTCGACCTGCTCGTCGACCAGACCCCGTACCCCGAATGCCTGCGCCACCGTCCGGACGCCCGAGCCCGCGCGTTGCACCAAGACGGTCCGCGCATCCACGGCACCCGCCGCTGGACAGAATTCCTGCGGTCATTCACCGGACTGCTGCGTACCTCGAACCGCCGCCTCCCCGCGACCACTCCCGACGGATTCTTCGCCCAGACGGACGTCCTCGGCGACCTGGTCGCGGCTCGCCCGCAGCTGACCGCGCTGCGCGACATGCTTCTCGCCAACCCCGGCCTCGCGTCGCCGCTCGACCCGTTGCTGCCCGCCCTCGCCGACACGATCGCGTTCTGGCGTCCGGAAAGCGTCATCCACGACGAGCAGCAGTCCCTCACCCCGGCCCGGCTCGCCCAGTTCCTCGATCCGGTACCGCGGTGGCGTTTCGTGGACTCGAGGTCCGAACCGCGGGTCCAGATCGCCGATTTCCTGGCCGGAGTCGCCCGGCGGCTGACCGAGGAAACGCTGCACGGCGGCGGGGACGCGGCGCTGGTCAAACTGCTGCGGCCGTATGTGCTGCCGGCGTCGGTCTGGATCGGGGACCCGGCGGACTAGCCGCCCGCCAGTCTCAGCGGATTCCGGCCGGTTTCACGAATCCCGCGGGTCGACAACGTGCACCGCGGCTTCCTCGGCCGACGCCGCGCCGCCGTCGATGCCGATGTCCGAGGCATACAGCTCCGCCTCGGTGTCCGGGCCGAAGCCCGCGTTGGAGGCCACCAGGCGGCCCGCGCGGAAGTCGCCGACCTCGTCGTCTACGAGTTCGCCGTCGGTGTCCTCGGTATCGCCCAGTCCGTCGCCGTCAGCCGCGCGGATGTCCGGGAGTTCGCGGGCCAGCCTGCCCTCCCAGCTTTCGCCGGCGGCTTCCTCGGAGGCGGTGGTGCCCCAGTCGCGAGTCGCGAGTGGACGTTCCGGCGGCGAATACCCCTCGTCGTAAGGGTCGATGTCCTCCAGCGTGTCCTCGGGATCCAGCACCCCGGTGTCGGCATTGTCTTCGATGTCGTCGTCCACTGCTCCTCCTTCCCGCGTGCCCAGGCTACTGCCGCCAGCTACCCTGTGCGCTCACGCCGGGTGGAGGAACGATGACTCAGTGGAGCGGTCCCACGCTGATCGCCGTGTTCGCCGGTTTCGGGCTCGCGTTTGTTTTGGTGGTGCCGTATGTGGCGATCAGCTATCGCAAACGCGGGGAACTCGGCCTGCTGCGGGCGATCGCCGCACCGGCATTCCTGGTGTACTGCTTCGCGCTGGTCACCTACACACTGCTGCCGCTGCCAGACGTCGACGCGGCCTACTGCGCGACGCACGAAGCGCTGCGGCAGCCGGTGTGGAATCCGCTCCAATTCCTCGACGACATGAAGCAGTTCAATACCGGGCTGCTGGATAATCCGGCGCTGCGCCAAGTGTTGTTCAACGTCGCGTTCTTCGTGCCGTGGGGCGTTTTTCTGCGCCGATTGTTCGGGCGGAGCATCGGTTTCGCCATCGTCAGCGGGTTCTTCGTGTCGCTCGCCATCGAGACGACCCAGCTGACCGGCGTGTGGTTCCTGATGGAGTGCCCGTATCGGCTGTTCGACACCGGCGACCTGCTGTCCAACACCGTCGGCGCGGGGGTCGGCGCGCTTCTGGCACCTGTGCTGCGCCGTTCCGGGCGACTGCGTCCAGCCGACGAACCGCGTCCGGTCCTCGCCCGGCGACGGCTGCTGGGCATGGTGCTCGATCTGATCTCGGTCACGCTGGTGGGCGTCGTGCTGAGCATGATCGCGCTGGTGGTGCAGTACGTCACGAAGGGCACGTTGCAGAACAACCCGCTGATCGACGACGTCCTCGGCCGATGGGTGCCCACGGCGGTTCTGCTGCTGCTCGTGCCGCTGGCGGGCAACGGCGCGACGCCTGGTCAGCGCGCGGTTCTGCTGACGGTGGTGCGCGCGGACGGGCGGCCGCCGTCGGTGCTGCAGACGATCGTCCGGTTCCTGATCGGTTCGGGCGGCTATTTCATCCTAGTCGGCTTGGAGTCCGGGTGGACGTCGCTGTGGCTGCTGGCGCACCTGGTGTTCATGGTCTTCACGCGCGGACATCGCGGGCTGACCGGGCTGGTGTGCGGGTTGTCGGTGGTCGACACGCGGGCGGTGGAGCGGGAGCCGGTCGCCCCGCCAGGGTGATGTCGTTTTTTCGCGAGGTTTCCGGCGTGGGGCGGGGCAGACTGGTCGGCGTGTACGAGGAGACCGAACGCTGTGTCCGCGCGGTGCAGTCGAAGGACGACCGGTTCGACGGGTGGTTCTTCACCGCGGTGCTGACGACGCGGATCTACTGCCGGCCGAGTTGTCCGGTGGTGCCGCCCAAGGTCGAGAACATGCGCTTCTACCCGAGCGCGGCCGCCGCGCAGGCCGCCGGGTTCCGCGCCTGCAAACGCTGCCGCCCGGACGCGTCGCCCGGTTCGCCGCTCTGGAACGAACGCGCCGACGTGGTGGCGCGCGCGATGCGCCTGATCAGCGACGGGGTCGTCGACCGGGAAGGCGTGCAGGGACTCGCCGCGCGGCTGGGATACAGCGTCCGGCAGGTGGAACGCCAGGTGCAGGCCGAACTGGGCGCGGGTCCGCTCGCGCTCGCCCGGGCCCAGCGCGCCGAAACCGCCCGGTTGCTGATCGAGACCACGACGATGCCGATGAGCGATATCGCGCACGCCGCGGGGTTCTCCAGCATCCGGACGTTCAACGAAACCGTGCGGGCCGTCTTCGCTCTGACGCCGAGCGAGCTGCGTTCGCGCGTCCGCGGCGGCAAGCGGACCAAGTCGCCGGGCGTGCTGTCGCTGCGGCTCCCGTTCCGTCGGCCGCTGTGTCCGGACAACCTTTTCGGGCACCTGATCGCCACCGCGGTCCCGGGCGTCGAGGAATGGCGCGACGGCGCTTACCGCCGCACCCTGCGACTGCCGCACGGCCACGGCGTGGTGTCGCTCCGTCCGGAGCCGGACCACGTCGCGTGCCGTCTGAGCCTGACCGACCTGCGCGACCTGGCCGCCGCGATCAGCCGTTGCCGCTGGCTCCTGGACCTGGACGCCGACCCGGTGGCCGTCGACGAACAGCTCGCCGCGGACCCGACCCTCGCCCCGTTGGTGGCCGCCGCTCCCGGCAGACGCGTCCCACGCACGACCGACGCCGCCGAGTTCGCCGTGCGAGCCGTCCTCGGCCAGCAGGTCTCGACCGCGGCCGCCCGCACCCACGCGGCACGCCTGGTCCTGGCACACGGCACCCCGATCGAGGACCGGGAAGGCGGCTTGACGCACCTGTTCCCGTCGCCCGAGGCACTCGCGGACCTGGACCCGGAAACCCTGGCCATGCCGAAGTCCCGCCGCGCGACCCTGCTGGGACTCGTGTCGGCCCTGGTCTCCGGCGACGTCGACCTGACCGCAGGCGGCGACTGGGTCCACGCCCGCGCTCAACTGGCCGCACTGCCCGGCTTCGGCCCGTGGACGGTGGAGAGCATCGCCATGCGCGCCCTCGGCGATCCGGACGCCTTCGTCGCGACCGACTTGGGCGTGAAGATCGCCGCCGAAACCCTAGGCCTGCCAACAAGTCCAGCCGCCTTGATCGCGCACGCCAGCCGGTGGCAGCCGTGGCGCGCGTACGCGGTCCAGCACCTGTGGGCGACCGGCGACCACCCGATCAACCGGATTCCGGCGGAGGAATCGGCATGACCGTGGTGCACACCGTCATCGACAGTCCGGAGGGCCCGCTAACCCTCCTGGCCCGCGACGGCGCCCTGGCCGGCCTGTACATCGGCGACGAGCAGTACCGCCCGCCCCGCGCCGCCTTCGGCGACCGAGACGACCGCCCATTCGCCGCGGCGACACGGCAGCTGAACGAGTACTTCGCCGGCGATCGGGTCGACTTCGACCTTCCGTTAGCTTTCAGGGGAACTCCTTTCCAAGAGACGGTGTGGCGGGCGCTCCTGCAGATCCCGTACGGCGAAACGACGACCTACCGAGAGCTGGCCGAGTCGATCGGCCGACCGACGGCGTCCCGCGCGGTCGGCCTGGCGAACGGCCGGAACCCCATCGGCATCGTGGTGCCGTGCCACCGGGTGCTGGGCAGCGACGGATCACTGACCGGCTACGCGGCTGGGGTGGAGTGCAAGCGGAGATTGCTGGATTTGGAACGGGGCCGGCGGTTGGTGGTGGGGTGAGACGGGCTCTGGGGCGAGCCGGGATCGGTTGTGTTGGGGCGCTGGCTGAGGCGGTTCGGCTGGGTTCGCCGGGTCGAGGCGCTGGCCGGGACCGGCCGGGCCAGGATCGGCTGGCCTCGGCTGGGCTGGGCGGAATTCGCTGGGCTGGCCTGAGCCGCTGGCTGGGATCGGTTCGGCCGGGGTCGGTTCGGCTGGGATCGGCTGGCCGGGTCGGCTGGGCTGGGCTGGGCCGGGGTCGGCTGGCCGGGTCGGCTCGGCTGGGCTGGGATCGGCTGGGCTGAGGCGCTGGTCGGGATCGGTTCGGCCGGGCCGGTTGGTCCGGGGCGCTGGCCGGGGGTTGGCTGGGCCAGATTCCGATTGACTGGTTTGGCTTGAGGTTGAGCGACTTGGATCGGCTTGGCTTGGGCTGGACGGATTGACGATGGGCGGCCTCGAGACGGACGTGCTGACTAGCCGAGCCTGGCTCGGAGCACCCTGGCTCCGCTCAGCCAGATTCAGGTCAGGTGAGCTGGCTGAATTCGGGGCTGGCCCGGGCGGCTGGCCTGACTTGGCTCAGAGTGAACGAGCCCAAGCGGCACGGCCAAGGCTGAACCGCATCAGCTCGGGCGAGCCCGGCGAGGCCAAGAGATCCGGCTCGACCAAGGCTGAACCGCATCGGCTCGGGGCGAGCCGGTCGGGGCCAAGCAGTGCGGCGCGGCCAAGGCTGAACCGCATCAGCTCGGGGCAAGCCCGACGAGACCAAGCTGTCCGGCTCGGCCGGACTGACCCGCATCTCCTCGGGCGGGCGAGCCCGATGGACTCGCTCGGACTGGGCTCCGATCTCGCCCGTACTGGCCGCACGGTTCGCGTCGGCCCGTCGGCGAAGTCGGGGCGGCCCCAGGTCTGCGTTAGCTCGCCTCGACCTCTCCCTCCAACCGCCGCTCGTCCCGTGCAGTCCCAACACGGACCGCAACGCGAGGCCCGGCGTGGATTGTCGTCCCACACAGGCATCCCCAGCGGCCCCGCCCCAGCTGGACCCGGAGTCAGCTGAACCAGCCGTTCACCGTTCCGAAGTCCAGGGCGCCCGTCACCTCCCCGTACGTTCCCTGCTTCAGTACCTCTGCCGCTGCGTGGTAGGCCAATGAGTATGCCGCCTGGGCGATCGACGTTCCTACGCTCACTCGGCGCACTCCAGCCGCGGCCAGTTCGGACACTGCGGGTGCTCCTGGGCCGGCCATGGCGCTTACCGGGATTGGCGAGGACTTTGCCAGTTCCGCCAGCACCTCCAAATCCACCAGGCCGGGGACGAAGATGCTGTCCGCTCCGGCGTCGGCGTAGACGCGGGCTCGGGTCAGGACGTCGTCGAAACGGCCGGAGGGTTCGCCGATTCCGAAGAGGTACACGTCCGTGCGGGCGTTGACCCACAACTCGGAGAGACCGGCCGTCGCGGCGGCGGCGCGGGCTGCGGTGAAGCGTTCTGCCTGTTCGTCCGGGGTGAAGAGGGTGCCGGTTCCGGCGCGGGAGTCTTCGAGGTTCACGCCTACCGCACCGGCTTCTACTACGCCCTTCACGGTTTCGGCGACGGCCGAGGGAGCCAGGCCGTAGCCGCCTTCCACGTCGGCGGTTACCGGGGCTTCTACGGCTGCGGCGATCTGGGCGATCACCGCCAGCATTTCCTCCCGGGAGAGGTGCTGGCCGTCGCCTCGGGCCAGGGCCCAGGAGACGCCTCCGCTGGTGGTGGCGATCGCTGAGGCGCCGGCGCGTTCGATGGCCACGGCACTGCCCGCGTCCCAGGCGTTCGGCAGCACCAGTACGTCCGCTTCGTGGAGTTCGCGGAAGAGTTTTGCCTTGTCTTGCAACGAGTTCATGAGGTTCCTCCCCAGTGGCGGGCCCCGGTCGGGGCGACTGCGGAGGAACGTATCAGCGGGCACCGACAAAAACCGGAGCCGAAGGAATCAGGGGAGGTCGAAGCCCAGTTCGCGGGCGGCCTGGGCGGGGGTCGGCTGGGTCCAGCGGCGGGCCACGGCCTCGTGGGTCGACAGGGAGCGCAGTTCGGCTCGGTCGAGGTACAGGACGCCGTGCAGATGGTCCGTCTCGTGCTGGACGATTCGCGCTGGCCAGCCGGACAATTCCTCGTCCAGGGCCGCACCGGTTTCGTCGCTGCCGCGCAGGCGGATCCGCAGGGCTCGCGCGACGACGGCCTGCCAGCCGTGCACGCTGAGGCAGCCCTCGAAGAACGCGGCGGTTTCGTCGCCCACTCGGGTGTAGGCGGGGTTCACCAGCACGCGGAACGGCAGCGGCACGATCCCGCGGGTGGCGAGAGTGGATTCGGCGACGCCGGGGCGTTCGCGCGCGCCGTCCTCGACCACCGCGATCCGGACCGACAGGCCGATCTGCGGCGCTGCGAGGCCGACCCCGGGCGCGGCGTGCATGGTCGCCCTCATGCCCTCGATCAGCGCCGACAGCATCTCGTCGCCCAGTTCGCCCTCGTACGGCCGCGCGGCGGCGCGCAGCACCGGGTCTCCTGCCTGCACGATCGGCCACGGCAACGGCTGGGCGAGCAGTTTTTCGACCTGTTCGGCGAGCACCAGCGAACCCCTCTCCAAGGGCAACGGGACAGCGGCATGATCGCACCCGCGCGGAGCACGACACTCGCCCGGGGATCAGGCAAGCTGGCAGCCGTGGCCTACGACGTGAACGCGATCCGCAAGCACTTCCCCGCGCTCGAGAACGGCGCTGCCCACTTCGACGGACCTGGTGGTTCCCAGGTCCCGGACGTGGTCGGCGAAGCGGTGTCCTCGACCCTCTGCGCCGCCATCGCGAACCGCGGCACTGTCACCGCGGCGGAGCGCCGCGCGGACGGCGTCGTGCGCGACGCCCGCCAAGCCGTCGCTGACCTGCTCGGCGCGCGTCCGGAGGGCATCGTGTTCGGTCGCAGCATGACCCAGGTGACCTACGACTTCTCCCGCACGCTCGCGAAGAACTGGGGCCCGGGCGACGAGGTCGTGGTCACCCGCCTGGACCACGACGCCAACGTCCGGCCGTGGGTGCAGGCTGCCGAAGCGCGCGGCGCGACTGTCCGCTGGGCGGACTTCGATCCCGAAACGGGAGAGTTGCCGACGTCGTCCATCACGGATCTGCTCACTGACCGGACGCGGCTGGTCGCGGTCACCGCTGCTTCGAATCTCCTGGGCACGCGGCCGGACATCCCGGCGATCACCGGCGCGGTGCGCGAAGCGGGCGCGCTGAGCTACGTGGACGGCGTGCACCTGACGCCGCACGCGCCGGTCGACCTCGCCGCCTTAGGCGCAGACTTCTACGCCTGCTCGCCGTACAAGTTCCTCGGACCGCACCTCGGCCTCCTCGCAGCCGCGCCGGACCTCCTGGAGACACTGCAGCCTGACAAGCTGCTGCCGTCGAGCAACGCGGTTCCAGAGCGGTTCGAGCTGGGTACGTTGCCGTACGAACTCCTCGCGGGCACTACCGCGGCTATCAACTTCCTTGCCGACCTCGTGCCGTGCGAAGGCAGCCGTCGCGAACGTTTGCGTACGTCGCTTACTGCGCTTGAAGAGCACGAAGACGCACTGCTGCAGCGATTGGACGACGGACTCGCCGCGCTGCCGCGCGTTGTGCGCTACGGCTCACCGACGCGTCGCCGTACGCCGACGGTGTTGTTCTCAGTCACGGGTCTGACGCCGCAGGCGGTGTACGAGCGTCTCGGCGCGCGTGGGATCAACGCGCCTGCTTCGACGTTCTACGCCATCGAGTGCGCACGGCATCTCGGCCTTGGCGACACTGGTGCCGTACGCGCGGGCATCGCGCCGTACACGACTGCAGCGGAAGTCGATCTGCTCCTCGCTGCCGTTGCGGAGCTGTGAATGAGCATCGAGACCACGGTCGATGGCCAGGTCACCACCATCACCATCAATCGGCCGGAGAAGCGCAACGCGCTCACGAAGGCGATGTACCTCGCCCTCGCAGACGCTTTCGACACTGTCCGCACGCCGATCGTCGTACTGCGCGGAGCTGGCGGCGCGTTCACCGCGGGCAACGACCTCGGCGATTTCCTCGCGCACGAAGCCGGTGATCGCACGAAGACGCCCGCGCGGGTCTTCCAAGAGGCGTTGCTCGCGACGCAGGCAGTAGTCGTCGCCTCGGTCGACGGTCCCGCGGTTGGCATCGGCGCGACCCTGCTGCTGCACTGCGACCTCGTCTACGCCACCGAACGCAGCTACTTGCAGTTCCCCTTCGTCCCGTTGGGGCTCGTGCCGGAGTTTGGCAGCAGTTACGCACTGCCGCGCCGCGTCGGTCCGCAGCGAGCGACGGAGCTGCTGCTGTTCGGAGAACGCCTGCCGGCAGCCGAAGCGGCGCAACTCGGGTTGGTCAACGAAGTGCTCCCTGACGAGACAGCGCTCAGTAAGCGGGTCTCGGAACGCGTCACGACGCTCGCCGCCCGTTCGGTACGCGCGTTGACGACGACCCGCGCACTGTTGCACGACCGCACTGACCGAAGCGTCGAAGAGCGCATGGAGTCGGAGTCCAGACACTTCGCCGAACTGCTGCACGACCCGGACACTGTCGCCACGTTGCGCGCGAAGCTCGACAGGCGTTAGCGGCGGCGGCGCTTGTCCACTGCAGCGTCGAGAACTGGACCCAGCTCCTCGACAACGGTGTCGAGCGCCGTCACCGCACGCTCCACGCGCGCCAGCACTATGGCTCCTTCGAGCGCACTGATCATCAACACTGCCAACGAAGCCGCGCGCGCCGCCGGTACGCCCATCTGCTGCAGCGCGGACACGATGGGCTTCCGCCACTCAACGAACGCGTCGTTCGCGCGCTCCCGCAACGGTTCGCTCGACGCTGCCGTGTCGGCGACTGTCGCTACCAACGGACAGCCGGCGTCGTAGCCGATCTCGAGGAACTCTGCGCGCCAGTACTCGACTACCGCGGCGAAGAGCGCGGACGGCGTCGGGTCCGCGAGAGACTCCATGGCGCGCGTCACGCGGCGCGCGGCGTAGCGGCCGGTCCAGTCGATGGCTTCGCCGAACAGCTGCTCCTTACCGCCCGGGAAGTAGTGCTGCAGCGACCCCCGGGGCGCTTCGGCATGCGCTACTACCTCGCGCATCCCAGTGCCGCTCAAGCCCTGCGTACGCAGCAACTGCGCAGCGCTGAAGACCATCCGGTCGCGCGCCGGCCGTTCCTTCATCGAGCGTCTCCTCCGTGACCGTCAGCTCGTACTCGTTCTCGCCGCCGTACCCCGGGACGAAGCGGAACCCGCACGCCCGCAGCAATCCTTCCGCGGCGACATTGCCCTCCTGCACGGTGGCGTGCAGCGTCCAGCCTCGCCACCGCTCCGCGGCCAGCCCGACCAGACCGCGGCCGATGCCCCGCCGCTGCCACCGGTCGGCGACGAGCAGTCCCAGCTCGACCCGGCCGTCATCCTCTGGAACTGCGTTCAGCAGCCCGGCGGGCAGGTCGGAAACCTCCGCGACCAGCGCGGTGCCGGCGAGGAGAAACCGCTGGTACCGGGAGAGGACCGCAGCCGGTTCGATCGGGCCGCCGAGGGTGAACCGGCGGCTCAGCGATTCCGGCGAGCAGGTGCGGACGAGATCGGCCACGGAACCGGCGGTGGCCGGTCGCACGGCGGTCATGACAGTCGTCATAACCCGAGGGTCGCACAGGCTCGGGACTATGACAAGTGTCATGGGAGAGGTCACGCAGCCGACACGGCCCGCGCGGCCCGCCGCCGCCGGGACCGGCGGGCGGCCACCGGTTTCGGGCAAGGGGAATTCACTTATTGTATCCGCGATACCCCATCGGCGGTAATTCCACCGATTAATCGGGCGCCGACCACGATGCGTGGCCACTGGGCCTCTTTGGGTGAAAACGGTTCCCGATACCTGCCGGAACCCCGTTTCTTCCTTATATTTTCCTCGACGCTCCGGCAGGCGAGCAAAGGAGACACGGCCATGACCCAGTCGCTCGAGGTTCCGACGAAGGAATTCTGTCTCGACTGGACGATGGACGGGGCCAATGGCGGCAGGGTGCACTTCACCCTGTCCGGCCAGGTGAGCCTGTTGGACGGCAAGCGGTTCTACAAGGTCGACGGCGTGCTCTACATCGCGGACGGCAGCGCGTACTGCCGGGAGATCGGGAACCCGCGGCTGCACGTGCGGCGCAACGGCGTCGAGGAGTCCGGGCGGCAATGGGGCTGGGAAGCGATCAGTTCCCGCAAGAGCGCGAACCGGCTCTGCACAATGGACGGCTATTTCGTGCGCACGGGCTACTGGGCGCCCGCCGATCGCAGCATCCAACTCGGAATCGTCGCCGAACACGGGATCACCCGGCGCCGTTCGCACAGCCCGACGACGACGATTCGAATGGTCGACTGAATGGTTCCCGGCTATCGGGAGCGCCGCGCGGTTTGTACCCGGCAATGACCCGCTTCCGGACCGGACGACAGCGCACGTTTTCGCGACGGCCCGGGAAGACGAGCTTGCCCGGGCTGTCCGCGTCGGAAACTCGCGGTGACCTCCGCGCGAACATTCGGCACACAGTCGCGCGCGACCGATGCCGCGGCAAGATCGCTTACCCGCCAAGGCGAACCGCGCGAACCAGACGATCCGCCGAGGAGCCGCTGGGCCGAACCGTCGGTGCCGCAACCCATCCGCGGCCGATCCCGGCGAAAGATCAATCCAGGCAACGCGTACCGGCCTCCGGGACATTGGCCTGGACCACCCGCGGAGCGCGGAAACCGCCCCACCCTCCGCTCGTCGTCACCCACACGGGTAACCCGAGGCCGCGGGGTAAGCGAAAACACACCGGATCCCCAGGAAAAACGTGAAAAACGTTGTGCGGGACACAGCGCTCGCGCGCGCGAAAGAGGACCATGAGAGGCATGCGGAACAGGACTCGGGCAGGCAGACCACCACACCCTGGTAAACGATTGCTCCGACGGCTCGGCGCCGTGCGCAACCCGCTCGTGCGACGGTCGGACCGGATCGAAGGCGTGCTCGCCGGGATCGCCACGCTGCTGGCGCTCATCGCGATTCCCTTCGCCATGATGATCGGCAGCGAGGACATCGCCGCGGAGACCGCCGCGTCGGACGCGCAGCTGCAGTCGCGGCACCAGGTCACCGCCACGGTGCTCACGACGGCCACGCAGCCGGCCGCTTCCGTCGGCGACAGCGCGCCGATCGCCAACACCGCGCGCGTGAACGCGGTCTGGAAGCCGCCGAACGGCGCGCAGCGGACCGGCGTCATCACCGTGCCCGCCGCGGCCGCGACCGAGGGCTCGACCACCGAGATCTGGCTCGACGACAGCGGCAAGCAGACCACCGCCCCGCTGACGCACGCGGACGCGGTCACGAACGGCGTGCTGGTCGCGGCCTTCTGCTGGCTGTGCGCGGTCGGAGTGCTGGGCGGCGCGTTCTGGGCGGCGCGGCGCGTGCTCGACCACCGGCGCGCGGCGCAGTGGGCTGCCGAGTGGGCGCAGTTCGCCGGTCCGGAAGCGGTTCGCTGACACTCGCCGAGGGTTCCGCGACGGAAGGCGCCCGGCGTTAGCGCGGACGAATGGGCAGTTCGCCAGGCCGGAAGCGGTCCGCTGACACTCGCCAAGGGTTCCGCGTCGGAGGCCCTCGAGGATTAGCGCGGACGGGCGCGACCCACCGAGCCGAAGCGCCTCGCCGACAGCTCAGCTGGCCATTGATACTCGCCGGAGGTTCCGCACCGGAAGCCCCCGGCATCAGTACGGACGGCCGCCGGACCAGCGCGATCCGCCGGTCCGGCGGGCGTCTGCTGACTACTCCGCGAGCCGGTCCTCGGCCGCGTATCTGAAGTTCCGCACCTGGCGTAGTGCGCCGGGCCCGGAGGCAGTCCGCTGACACGTCTGCTGCCTCCGGGCCCGGCCTCGGCGGACCGAGCGGGGCGACACCCCCAGCGTCGCCCCGGGCCGGTACTACGCCTGCCGCTCTCTGCCCGGAATGTGGCGAGTTAGCCACCAGCTATCTCGTTAGGCACAGTCTTGTGGAGCCCTCCGGCGATTGTCAACTGTGAGCTAATCTGAGATAGTCGCCTTAGCTGAGAGCAATCAGCTGCAACTGGAGGGGCGTAGCAGCATGTCCGAAGACACTCAGCCGGCGGATGCCCGGCCCACCCTGGCCTCCAGACTCGACGACCTCTTCCGCACGGTGCGCCCGCAGGGAAGACACTGGACGAACGCCGAGGTGGCAGCCGAACTGAAGCGGGCGACGCCGGAGCTGAAGGTCGGCGCGGTGTATCTGTCTCAGCTGCGCACGGGCAAACGGACGAATCCGTCTCAGGAGCTGCTGGCCGCGCTGGCGAAGTTCTTCGGGGTCTCCGTCGCGTACTTCTTCGACGACGAGATCGCCGGCTCGGTGCTGTCCGAACTGGCGGCCGTGGAGGCGATGCGCCAGGCAGGCGTCCGCGCGGTAGCCATGCGCGCGGCGGGCATGCGCGAGGAGAACCTCCAGGCGATCACCACGATCATGGACCAGTACCGCAAGATGCAGGGGCTGCCCCCGGTCACGGACGAAGCGGCACGGTGACCGGCACCCCGTCCGAAGCCCCGCAGCGGCGCGAGCAACTGCGGCGGATGCGCGACGAAGGCGCCCGCCGGATCGCCGAACTCGACCTTCCGCCGAAGTACGACCTGGCCACCCTCTGCGCCCGCCTGGGCGAGATCCGCGAACGGCCGATCACCCTCGTGCCGTTGCCGATGCCCGCGTCGCACCCGTGCGGAATGTGGGTAGCCGCACGGGGCGAGGACCTGATCTTCTTCGACGCCAACACCACCGGGGCGCACCAGGAGCACATCATCTTGCACGAGCTGGGTCACATCATCTGCTGCCATCGCGGCTCGGGTCTCCTGGACGACGAGAGCGCCCGCTCGCTGTTCCCCAACCTGGACCCGGACATCGTCCGGGACATGCTGATGCGCGCTACTTATGACGACGCGCAGGAACAGGAAGCGGAGATCATCGCCTTCCTGCTGTCGGAACGCATGGGCACGCCCGCGAAGCCGATCGCGACCACCCCCAAAGCAGGGGAAAAGCCGATGGACCGGATCGAACGCTCGCTCCTCTAGCCCCCCGGTGCCGCTCGCACCGTGAGGCCACCTTCGCAGCCCAGATTCCCCAGGGTTCCCTCACGGCCCTAAACAGGCACCGATGCACCCAAACAGCGAGGCACCCAGCCCCACCCCCGCACCCCGATACGAAGCCTCCCTGCGGTCGGTGGGTGCTTGTCAAGGCATCTTTCCCGCCTTGACAAGCACCCACCGACCGTCAGCACAATCGAGCTTCGGGGTGCCCCACGCCAAACCGGGCGCAATGTCGCCGCCAGGCGACGAGCCGCTCACCCGACCCGCAACCGAGCCAACTCATCCCCCACCACCCCGACCGCATACCGCAACTGATCCTCCCGATGCTCGCTGGTAATAAAGAACCGCAACCGAGCCTGGGACTCCTCCACCGCCGGATAAAGAATCGGATCCACCACAACCCCACGCTCATACAACGCAGTAGCCAACCTCAACGCAACCTCCGACCCCCCAACCACACAAGGCACAATCGGCGTCTCCCCCGCCGACCCAGTAGGCAACCCGGCGGAAGAAGCCAGCTCAAGGAACAACCGGGAATTCTCCCGCAACCGCACCAACCTCTCCGGCTCCTCCCGCAACACCCGAAGAGCAGCAAGGGAAGCAGCCGCATTGGCCGGAGTAATCCCCACGCTGTAAACAAACCCGGGCAGCGAATACCGCAACCACCGCACCACCCGGGCCGACCCGGCCAGATACCCCCCGCACCCGGCCAGGGACTTGGACAACGTCCCCATCCAAAGATCAACCCCGGAGCGGTCGACCGCGAAATGATCGCCGACTCCAGCCCCCCGAGGCCCCATAGTGCCGATACTGTGCGCCTCGTCGACCATCAGCAACGCCCCATAACGCCGCTTAAGCTCAATCAGCGCAGGCAAATCAGCGAGATCACCGTCCATGCTGTACACGCCCTCGACGACGATCAGCACCCGCCGAAACCGCGCCCGAGACCGCCGCAGCACATCCTCCAGCCGCGCCATGTCGTTGTGCGGAAACGGCTGCCGCGTAGCCCCGGACAACGCACAGCCCTGCAGAATACTGTCGTGCGCCAGCGAATCATGCACGATCAAGTCCCCGGGCCCCACGAGATGCCCGATCGCCCCGACATTCGTCGCGTGCCCGCTCACCAGCACAAGACTGTCCTCGACCCCGAGAAACGCAGCGAGTTCCGTCTCCAGATCCCGTGACAAATCCCGGTCCCCAGCAAGCAATCGGCTGCCGGACACGGAAGTCCCGTACCGCTCAACCGCCTCGTGCACCGCCGCGGTCACCGCCGGATGCCCGGCCAGCCCGAGGTAGTTGTAGCTGGAAAAGGACAGATACTCCCGCCCGGACACCGCCGTCGTGGCGTCCATCCGCCCCTGATGCTTGCGGAAGTACGGATTAGGCACCCCGAGGTCGTCGAATTCCTTCAATCGCGCCTCGATCGCCGCCGCCTCCGGAAACTCCTCGATCGCCGCACTGGCCGGATCCCAAGACGGAGCCGGAGCAGCGGACACCGGCGCGGCAGGCGCCAAAGCCGTTGCCGGAGCGAGCAACCCGGCCACCGCCCCCACCGTCAGCGCCCCCGACTGCTCGACTTCCAACGGCAGCCCCGGAAACCGCTTCCGCAGCCGCCCCTCCAACTCGGTGAGCATCAAGGAATCGAATCCGAGATCGTCCACGAGCAACTGCCCGGCATACAACTCGCTGACCGGATACGCGGTAGTCCGCGCGACTTCTTCCAGCACGACCGCCAGCACATCCCGCGCAGACGTCGTCTCCTCGGTCTCCTCGACCGGCGCCGCGGAGGCGCCGAGCGGCTCCAGCGTTTGCGCTTTGGCGAGCTTCGCGTCGTCGACCACCCAGTGCCGACGCGGGCTGAGCGGGCTCGGCGGCAGCGTGCAGCGCGGCAAGCCGTCCGCGACCGGTCTCAACCCGGCCCCGGTCACCGCACGCGGGGCCAGCTCGGCCGGCGGCCCGTCCTCGACCGGCTCCTCCCCTGGGGACACGACACCGGCGAACACCCCCGGAACCAGCTCGCCGCTCGACCCGGATTCGAGCGCGACCGACGCGGCGACCAGCTTGGAAATCGCGTCGGCGACGTCGTCCGCGGCCACCGCGAGCCGTTCCGGGAAGAGCGTCCGGCGGGCGAGCGTGCCCGCGACGGCGGCCAGCGGCGGGTTCTCGCTGCCGAGCGTCTCGGCCACCTCCCGGGCATGCCGGGCCAGCCCGGTCCGGTCCCGCGCGGTGAGCAGCAGCAGCCGCGGCGCCTCGGCGGGCGGAGATTCCTGCGCCGCTTCCTCGATGACCACGTGCACGTTCGAACCGCCGAAGCCGAACGCGCTCACCCCGGCCCGGCGCGGTCCGTCGCTGTCCCACGGCGTGACCTGGCCGGCCACCTCGAGCCCGGCGTCCCGCAACGGCAGATGACCAGCGGGCTCGAAATCCGGCTGCGGCAGAATCTGTCCCTTGTGGACGGACAAAATGGACTTGATCAGCCCGGCGAGTCCCGCCGTGCCAAGGGAATGCCCGACCACCGACTTGGCCGCGCCGAGATAGGCCGGATTCCGCGCGCCGCGGCGCAGTTCGGCCAGCGCGCTGATCTCCACGTCGTCGCCGACCGCCGTCGCGGTGCCGTGCGCCTCCAGGAAGCCGACCGACGCCGGGTCGACGCCCGCGTCCCGGTAGGCCCGCCGCAGCGCCAGCAGCTGGCCGGACTCCTGCGGCATCATGCCGCCCTTGACCGTGCCGTCGTTGGACAGTCCGACGCCGCGGATCACCGCGTACACCCGGTCCCCCGCCGCCCGCGCGTCCGCGAGCGGGCGCAGCACCAGGACGCCGGCCCCCTCGCCGAGCACGAACCCGTCGGCGCGGCGGTCGAACGGACGGCATTCGCCTGCCCGCGAGATCGCGCCGATCCGGCACAGGCCCACGAACAGGTCCGGGGCCAGGATCAGCTGCGCGCCGCCGGCCACGGCGATCCGGCAGCGGCCCGCCCGCAGCGCGAACACCGCGTTCGCCACCGCGGTCAGCCCGCCGGAGCAGGCCGAATCGAGCGCGTAGCTCTCGCCGTGCAGGTCGAAGACGTTGCTGATCGAACTCGGGCCCATGTTGAGCAGCAGCCCGGCCATCGCGGTGGCGTGCAGGCCGCTGACCGCGGACGCCGCCTCGGCCATCGCCGGATCCCCCGCCCGGCCGAATTCGCCGCCGATCAGCTGCTTCAGCCGCAGGTGCAGCGTGCTCATGTCGCGGTATCCGCTGTCGCTGAGCGACATGATCACCGACGTGTCGTCGCGGTCGAAGCCCTCGGCTTCCCACCCCGCGTCCTGCAGTGCCTCGCGGGTCAGATCGACCAGCAGCCGGTGCTGCGGGTCGAGCGATTTGGCCCGCCGCGGCGGGATCTTGTAGTGCCCCGCGTCGAAGTCCCCGACGTCGTCCAGCAGCGCCATCCGGTCGGAGTAGGCCGCGGTGCTGTCCCGGAAATCGTCGTGGTAGAACGCGTCGCGCCGCCACCGCGAATCCGGCACCCGCCGAAACTGCGGTTTGGGCTCGCTCAGCAGATCCCAGTACTCGTTGACGTTGCGCGCCCCCGGAAAACGGCATCCCATTCCGACAACGGCGATGTCCTGGCTATTTTCGGATTCTTCCCGCCCAGATGTTGCAGACCCCATGGCATGACTTCCTCGTGCCGATTCCCACCCAGTCGACACCGAGATTGCCCGTTCTTACCCAGTTTTTCAAGTGCATTGGGCAAGGTGCGGAGGAATGCACAGGCAACTCAACTCACGGTAGCCAAGCGATCACGCCACCAGGCCACAGTTCCGGCCATTTGATCTTTCTCCGGGGTCGGTGCAATCCCGAAAAATTCCTGTGCCGCACGGGAATCGAGCTGGTAGGGGCGGTCGAACTGGTACCGGACCTCCCCCAGCTCGCGCAACATCGGCGAAACAAGCGCCCCCGCCTTCAGTAACGTCGGGGAAAGGCGTTGCACAGCCACCGGAGGCACTCCGGCCGCCTCGCACAACAGCGCGACCATCACGCGAGCGGACCTCGGCGGACCAGTGGGCACATGCCAAGCCTTGCCCCACGCCTTTTCTTCGCGGGCGGCGGCGACCAGCGTGCGCGCGACATCGGAAATGTACGTCCAACTGTGCGGGGCGTCCGGATCGCCGAGCACCTGCACTTTTCGTCCCCGCAGCACGTTCGGAACCACCCGGGCGGCGAGATGTCCGCCGTCGGTCACTCCGGGACCGAAGAAATCGGAAGCCCGCACCTCGACCATGCGGATGCGGCCTTCGCCGTGCAATGCGAGCAGTTGTTCGGAGAGCAATGCCCGGATCCGGCCCTTGGTTCCGGTGGCCGCGAGCGGCAGATTCTCGGTGAGCGGACCGTCGACCGGGCCATAGCCGTACAAATTGCCCAGCGAGACCAGCAGCGCGTCATTGGCCTCGGCGGCGGCGCACATCGAGGCCTGCAGCGGCGGCCAATCGGTCGCCCACCGAGGATAAGGGGGGCTCGCACAGCTGTAGATCGCCGCCGCGCCCTTGGTCGCTTCGACGAGTGCGGCCTGGTCGGCGGCGTCGAGCGCGACGTGCTCGAGCCCCGGTTCGTTCTCCCGGGGCGAACGGCCGATGACCCGGACTCGTTCTCCCCGTTCGGCCAGCAACGCGGCGGTGGCCGCCCCCGCCGGTCCGTACCCGATCACCACCTGAAGATTCATGACGACACCCTAGTCAGGGGTGCCTTCCGCGGCGGCCGGTCCGGGCCCGGCCGCCCATTGTTCACCGCGGGGCTACCCGCGACTGTTGCCGAGCAGGCCGCCGACACCCGAGATCCACTCGGAATTCGCCCAGGCCAGAACCAGTTTTCCGGCCCTAGTTCCGGCACTTGCGGTGGTGTATGGTCGCCGATCGTGAACAATTCCGCCAAGGTTGCCGCGCACACCGTTCCGCCCGCCGGGCACTGACCGCGTTCCGGGGGCGCGAGTGAACACTCTGAAGATCATCTTATTCTCACTGTCGGCGGTCTCCTCGTACGCGGCCTTGCTGTACAAGCTTTTCTCGATGCGCCGCTCGTGGCGCGACCCGGCCTACATCGTGCTGATGACGACGCTGATCCTGCAGTGCGTCACCTTCACCCTCGGCGCGCTCTCGCTCAGCATCGGCTCGCTGTTCGGGATACCCAATCTGGCGATCTTGATCTTGCACCTGGCCGCGGTCGCGTACTGCATCAGCGCGCAGCTCCTGCTGATGCTCTGGGCGAATCCGCCCGCGGAAATCCGCACGCAGATCCGGGCGTGGATCGTTTCCGGCGCGGCGCTGTTCGTCGTGCTGACCGTGCTGTTCTTCATCGGCAACAAGCCGGGCACCCCGGGCACCGCTTTCGCGGTGGGCAGCAGCGACCCGGTGATTCTCACGTACCTCCTGCTGTTCATCATTTCGCAGGCAGTGCCGTGCGTGACGATCTACCTGCAATGCCGGCCGTACGCGCGAAGCACGTCGCGAGTGTGGCTGCGCCGGACGCTGCGGACGCTCGCGGTCGGCGCGGTGGTGCTGTTCTGCTACTGCGCCACGCGCGCGGTGAACATCGTGAGCCCGGCGCTCGGCTGGCGTCTCGGCCCGTGGGCGATCCTGCCGTCGGTGTTCAGCGCGCTGGGCATCGTGATCGTGTCGTTCGGGCTGACCATGCCGTCGTGGGGCGAGCACGTGTCGGCGCTCGCGCGCTGGCAGCGCAATTACCGTTCTTATCGCGCGCTCTACCCGCTGTGGCATTCGCTGTACGAATCCTCGCCGGGCATCGCGCTGGAACCGCCGACCGAGGGTGACCCGGATCGGCACTGGTCGGACCTGCACTACCGGCTGCACCGCCGGGTCATCGAGATCCGCGACGGCTGGCGGGCGCTGCGGCCGTACATGGACCGCGCCGACACCCCGGACGGCGACCAGGCGATGGCCGAGGCCCGCAAGATCCGCCAGGCGCTGGAGGCGAAGACCTCCGGCGTCGCTCCGTCGGAAAACCACGACAACGGCGCGTTCGACGACCACGACGCGAAAACGTTCGCCGCCGAGGTCGCCTGGCTCACCCAGGTCTCGGAGGCTTACGCCAAGCTGGGCTGAGGCTGGTCGCCCAGCAGCGTCTGGCCCTTCGTCAGCCACGCGAACCCGAATGCGAACACCGCGAGCGACTCCAGCCACAGCGTCGGATGCCAGGCCGCGGTGGCGGCGCTGAAGAACAGGCCATTCACCACGATCAGCACCAGGCACGCGAGCATCACGATGCCGCACGTCCGGTAGACCGCGTTGCGCGAACGTTTGCGCTTGGTCGGCGCGCCGTCGTCCTTGGTGAACAGGAAGAGGCAGAAGAACGCGAGGGTGAGGAAGAAGATCGCGGCGAACACGAGGTGCGCGACGCCGATCGCGTGCTGCGTGGGCGTCGGTGAGGCCGGCTGGGTCGGGAAGAGCGCGACACCGATGCCGGCGACCGCCGCGACGTTGGCCGCGATGTCGTCGACGCGGCCGTAACCGCGGTAGGCGATCAGGAAGACGCCGATCGCGCACAGCGTGCCGACGAAGACGTTCCGCAGATCGCTGTAGTAATAGCCGCTCAGCGAGCCGAGCAGGCCGCCGCCCTCGATCAGTTCCTTGCCGACGATCACGACGATCGGCAGCAGGATCCCGAGCACCCCGATGGCGCGGCGAAGGAACAGGTAAGAGCGCACGAAAGCGGTCATGGCACGGCTCCCCGAAGTCGTGCACTCTTTGTACCGGTTCCGTCACCGGGCCACCGGGCAACCGGGGAAATCCACCGGTTCAGCCCAGAAGTTCGTCCAATTCCGCGAGCAGTTTCGCCTTCGGCCGGGCCCCGACGAACGACGCCACCGGGGCTCCGTCGCGGAACAGCATCAGCGTCGGCAGCGCCATCACCTGATAGGCGCGCATCGTTTCGGGGTTTTCGTCCGTATTCAGCGCGCGCACGGTGAGTCCGGGGCGCTCCGCGGAAATCTCGGCGAGCACCGGCGCGATCATCCGGCACGGCGGGCACCAGTCGGCGGTGAAATCGACCAAAACGGGCTGGTCGTGTTCCAGCACGTCGGCGGCGAAGGTGGCGTCGGTGGTCATCGGGACTCCTCGAGTTCGGCAGGGGCGGCGCACGGATCGGCCGGGCGCGCGGTGGCGGCGGCGAGCTTGTCGAGCAGGGCGGAGCGGACCGCGGCGAGGTCGCGCATGCAGGCCTCGACCTCCTCCAGCTTCCGCCGGTACACCTCGACCGACGCCGGGCACGCGTCGCCCGCGTCGTGGCCGGTGCGGAGGCAGTCGACGAACGGGCGCGTGTCGTCGAGGCTGAACCCGACCGTGCGCAGGGTCTGGATTTCCCTGACCAGCCGCAGGTGGTTCTCGTCGTACTCGCGATAGCCGTTCGCCGCGCGCGCCGCCGGGAGCAGGCCCTGTGCCTCGTAGAAGCGCAGGGCCCGCGTGGTGGTCCCGGTCCGCTGAGCCAGTTCGCCGATCCGCATGTCTTCGACGCTAAACCTTGCCGTCCGCGTCAAGGCAAGGCATGCGCACGGGGTTGCGGGTATTCGCGGTACTTGACCGCGTTCGCCGCGCGGTTGCCCAGGTACTCGAAGACGCGGCGGCCGATCGGGCCGGCCAGCGAACGGTACATCCGGTTGCGCTTGCGCAGTTTTTCTTCGGTGGCCGGGACCAGGAAGTCGCCCGAACCGGCTCCGTTGCGCTGTCCGACGCGGGCGGGCTTGCGCAACCGCTGCTCGTAGCGAGCGAACGCGGTGACGTGGTCGTCGGCCGCGGCCAGCTCCCCGGCGAGCACCTGCGCGCCCATCATCGCGAGGCCGGTGCCGGATCCGCCCGGTCCGGCGCACCAGGCGGCGTCGCCGAGCAGTACCACGCGACCGCGCGACCAGCTGTCGAGCTTGATCTGGCCGACAGTGTCGAAGTACAGGTCAGGCGCGTCGGCCACGGCGGTGAGCAGCTGCGGGAGTTCCCATCCGGCGCCGGCGAAGACCTCGGTGACGATGTCCTTCTGCCGGGCCAGGTCGGGGCGGCCGTAGCCGTCCGGGTCGCCGCGGAAGGCGAGACCGACGGTGACCGTCGCCGGGTCGCGGTGGCTGGCGACGATCGCGCCGAGGCCGGGTTCGTTGTAGAGCAGGCCGGCGTGGTCGAGGCGCAGGTGGTTGGGCGCGGTGAACCCGGCGACGTGGTAGCCGAGGTCGGTGCGGAATTTCGCCTCCGGGCCGAACGCGGCCGTGCGCACGCCGGAGTGGACGCCGTCCGCGCCGACGACCAGGTCGAACCGGCGCGGCGCACCGTGGCGGAAGGTGACGTCGACGCCGTCGGCGGTCTCGGCGAGCGAGGTGACGCGGTCGCCGAAGACGTATTCGGTGTGGTCCTTGGTGTGCTCGTACAGGATGCGGGCGAGGTCGCCGCGCAGGACTTCCAGCTCGCCGTTGGTGAACCCGCTCGGCAGGGTGAACGCGGGTTTTCCGGCCGGGTCGAGCTGCACCTGCTCGCGCAGCGCGGTCTCGTGGTCCCGCAGGTCGTCGAGCAGGCCCATCGCTTCGACGAGCTTCATCTGCTCGCCGCGGAAGTCGACGGCCTGGCCGCCGGGCCGCAGCCGCGGCGCGGCCTCGACGACGGTCACCGAATAGCCGTACCGGTGCAGCCAGTAGGCGGCGGACGGGCCCGCGACGCTGGCGCCGGACACGAGAACGGTCTTGCTGGTCATCTCTGCTCCCCTGGATCGGTAGGCGATGCGGCAAGACTGCGGCGCACCGCTTACCGCGCCCGCACGGAGCGCTGACGAGCCCGGTCAGTCCTGCGCCAGCCGGGCGAGCATCCGGGAGAACACGCGGCCGAGCAGCTCCAGTTCGGGCCCGCTGACCTGGTCGAAGAAATACCGGCGCACGAGTTCGCCGTGCTGGTCCTTGGCCGCCGCGACCGCCGCCCGCCCGGCGTCGGTGAGCCGGACGTTCGCCCCGCGCGCGTCCTCGGTGCAGTTCTCCCGCGTGACCAGCCCGCGCTTGCACATCCGGCTCACGTGATGCGACAACCGGCTGCGGTCCCATTCGACGGTCGCGCCGAGTTCCCGCATCCGCAGCACGCCGTCCGGTTCGTTCGCGAGCGGCACGAGGAGGGCGTAGTCGGCCCCGGAGATCCCGGCGGCGCGCTCCAGCTGCCGGTCGAGCGCGCTGCCGAGCGCCCGCTGCACGCGCTGGTAGGAACACCAGACCTCGGCCTCGCGCCGATCGGTCGCCACGTCCGCCATCCGGTGATTCTACTAAGAGCGCGGGATTTCGCGTCGGTGCGTAAGTTGGGAGAGTGACCAGGTCCGCGCAAGAAACCTTCTTTCGTGCCTTCCACGCGAGCCATCCGGCGGTTACGTCGCGAATCTTCAGCGGCGGTCAGAACACCGGCGGGCGATCGAGCTACGAGCTTCTCCGGGACGAGATCGCCGGTGCGGGACGCGTGCTCGACCTCGCCTGCGGCGACGGATTTCTGCTCGACCTCCTTGCCGCGGCGGGACATCAGGCCGTCGGGATCGACCTGTCCAGTACCGATCTGGCCCTCGCCAAACAGCGTTCGGCGACGGCGGTGGAGGGGCGGGCGCAGCAACTGCCGTTCGCGGACCACGCTTTCGATGCCGGTGTCTCGCACATGGCGTTCATGCTGATGACTGACATCGACCAGGTGGCCGCGGAACTGGCTCGCGTACTGCGGCCGGGCGGGCAGCTCTCGCTTGTCCTCAGCGGCACCAGCGGCACCGCGGACAGAGGCGAAGCCCGCACGCTGTTCGGCAAGCTGTTGCGGGAAACCCTCTCCGAAGTCCCGGCTGAACAGCGGTTGTCTCCGCTCGGCGACAAGCGCACGAGGACGCGGGCCGGGCTGGACGAAATCCTCGGGGCGGCCGGGTTCGGCCCCGTTCAGTGGCGCACCGAGGAGATCGATTTCAGCGGTTCGCTCGATCAGGTCTGGGATTTCGTCTCGTCCGTCTACAACCTCTTCCCGCTGAGCGCAGCGGCTTCCAGCGCGCTGAAAACCGCCTTCTACACCGAAGCACCAGCACTGGCCCGGCCCGACGGACGAATTCCGCTTGTCTTCCCAATACATCTCGCCAGCACCCGAACCGTCCACAAAGGACAATGACCCGCCCTAGTGGCACCGGTCACCTTCTGGCAAGATCGAGGGCTCTGACGTCTCCAGTTCACGCCGAAGGGGCAGGGCATTGGGTCTGGGCAGGAAACTGGCCGTCGCCGCCGTCGCGGCGGTCACGTTGTTCACCGCGGCGCCGGCGAGCGCCTCGCCCGCCGCCATCGACTGGAAGCCGTGTCCTACCGCGCCGGGGGTCGAGTGCGGCAAGCTCACCGTGCCGCTCGACTGGGACCGTCCCGGCGACGGCACGATTCAGCTCGCGCTCGCGCGGCGCAAGGCCACCGATCCCGCGCACCGGATCGGTTCGGTGCTCATGGATCCGGGCGGGCCGGGCGGCGCGGGTGCGGGCGAGGTGCAGAGCGGCTGGTCGCTGTCGCCGAAGGTCGCCGCGCGGTTCGACACGGTCGGGTTCGATCCGCGCGGGGTCGGGGAAAGCACCGCGATCCAGTGCGGGCTCGACGAGATCACCGCGAAAAACCCGGTGCTGCCGAAGGATTCCGCCGAATTCCAGCAGCTGCTCGCGTACAACCGCGCGCTCGGCCGCAGCTGCGACCGGATCACCGGGCCGCTCGCCAGCCGCTCCGACACGCGCAGCGTGGTGCGCGACATGGACGCGATCCGCGCCGCGCTCGGCGACCAGAAGCTCACCTACTATGGCGTTTCCTACGGCACGCTGATGGGCCAGCAGTACGCCGAGACGTATCCGGACCGGGTGCGCGCGCTGGTGCTCGACAGCAACATGGACCACTCCATCCGCGGCACCTGGGAATTCCTGCGGGCGGAAACCCAGGCCACGCAAGAGTTGTTCGAGCAGTTCACCGGCTGGTGCGACCGGACGACGTCGTGCGCGCTGCACGGCCAGAACGTCCGCGCGGTGGTGGCGGACCTGTACGCCCGCGCCGAACGCGGCGAACTCGGCACCCCGGACGACCGGCTCGACCCGATGGCGTTCGTCGGCCTCGTCTCGCGGAACTTCTACGGCCCGACCTGGGACAAGCTCGCGAAGAGCCTGGTCGACCTGCGCGCCGGAAAACCGGCCGCGGCGGCCTTCGCCAAGGACGACCTCCCCATCCCGGACCCGTTCGCCAGCATCTTCTGCTCCGACTGGCGGCTGCCGATCGACAGCTACTCGCAGCTCGAACACTACCGGCGCGCGCTCTCCCGGGTCTCGCCCGACCTGCACTTCTCGCCGCTGGGCTGGACCGCGGCGGCCGGATGCGCCGGCTGGCCGAGCCCGGTGCGCAACCCGCAGCACCCGCTGTCGATCCGGCCGGGCGTGCCGATGCTGATCCTGAACAGCCGCTACGACCCGGCCACGCCGTACAGCTGGGCGGTGCGCGCGGCGCAGCAGTCCGGCGCGCCGCTGCTCACCTACGACGGCTGGGGCCACGGCGCGTACTTCAAGAAGAGCCAGTGCGTCACGGACGCCGCGGACGCGTTCCTGATCGACGCCGCGTTCCCGGGCCGCGGCAAGCATTGCCCGGCGGTCGAGCCGGAAGTCCAGTCCAGGATGGACGGTGTGCGGCCGCCGATTACGCAGCTGTACTGAGCCGGCGGCAAGCGGGGCCCTGATCGGATCAGGGCCCCGCTTGTTCGCCGTTCCGTCAGCTCAGTAGTCGTCACGCCCGGTGAACTGCTGTTCCAGCAGCTCGGCCGAACCGGCGACGAGTTCGAGCGGATCGGTGAACTCGTTGAGGTCGAGGTTCAGCAGCGGCAGCGAATGCCGCAGCACGAGGTGCTCGCCCATCACCACGAGCCCGCCGACCACCAGCGTCTGGCCTACCTCGGTGAGCACGGTGAGCAGATCCACCTCGTCCACGCGGGCGAACGGGGTCGCGATCTGCACCCAGTCCTCGCGCTGGTCGAAAATCTCCCTGGCGATCACCACGACCTGCGCGCGTCCCGTCGTCTCCGCGTCGTCGCCGAACAGGACCCGGATCCGGATTTCGCCCGGGTCGTCCCGGATCACCCGGTAGGTCTGCCTGATGTAGGCGACCAGGTCATTCCACTCCGCCACGCGCTTTCCTCCCGTTGGTAGGCAACGAAGATCAGCGTAGCGGGACAACCCGCGCGGCAGCGGGCGTCAGAGCAACTTCCACGCTCCGGTGAGCGCCTCGCGCAGAATCTGCTCCATCTCGTCGAACTGCGGCTGGTCGCAGATCAACGGCGGCGACAGCTGGACCACCGGCTCGGCGCGGTCGTCGGCACGGCAGTAGAGACCGCCCTCGAACAGTGCGTTCGACAGATAACCGCGCAGAATGCGTTCCGATTCCTCGGCGGTGAAGGTCTCCTTGGTCGCTTTGTCCTTGACGAGTTCGATGCCGTAGAAGAATCCGGTGCCACGGACGTCGCCGACGATCGGCAGATCGGTCAACCGGTCGAGGGTCGCCCGGAAGGCGGTTTCCTTTTCGAGTACATGGCCGTAAAGGTTTTCGCGCTCGATCAGGTCGAGGTTGGCCAGTGCGACCGCGCACGAAACCGGATGGCCGCCGTAGGTCGAGCCGTGCATGAAGGTCGCCTCGCCGCCGGCGAACGGCTCCATCAGCTTCTCGCTCGCGAGCACCGCGCCGAGCGGCGCGTAACCCGAGGTCAGCCCCTTGGCGGTGGTGATGAGGTCCGGCTGGTAGCCGTACCGTTTGGCCGCGAAATCGTAGCCGATCCGGCCGAACGCGCAGATCACCTCGTCGGAGACCAGCAGCACGTCGTGTTTGTCGCAGATCTCGCGGACTCGTTCGAAATACCCGGGCGGCGGGACAAAGCAGCCACCGGTGTTTTGCACGGGTTCGAGGAATACCGCGGCGACCGTGTCCGCGCCCTCGAATTCGATGGCCTGTTCGATTTGGTCGGCAGCCCAGCGGCCGTAAGCCTCGTAATCGTCGGCGTGCTCGGGTGCGCGATAGAAGTTCGTGTTCGGCACGCGCAGAGTGCTCGGCACGAGCGGTTCGAAATCGGCCTTCGCGCCCGGAATTCCGGTGATGGACAACGCGCCCTGCGACGTGCCGTGATACGCCAGCGCGCGGCTGATCACCTTGTGCTTAGTGGGTTTTCCGGTCAGCTTGAAGTACTGCTTGGCGAGTTTCCACGCCGTTTCCACGGATTCGCCGCCGCTGACGGTGAAGAACACGCGGTTGAGGTCGCCCGGCGACGCGGCGGCCAGGCGTTCGGCCAGTTCGAGCGCGGGCGGATGCGCGTGCCCCCAGAGCGGGAAGTACGCGAGCTGTTTCGTTTGGCGCGCGGCGGCTTCGGCCAGTTCCTCGCGGCCGTGGCCGACCTGCACCGCGAACAGCCCAGCGAGACCGTCGAGGTAGCGCTTGCCGGTGTCGTCCCAGACGTAGGTGCCCTCGCCGCGCACGATCACCGGGAAGTGCTCGGCCTGGCTGTGCCGGGTGAAGTGCAGCCAGAGGTGGTCGGATGCGGCGGCGCCCTGGACGGTGGCGATCCCGGCGGGTTCGGCGGTCGTGGTCATGGCTCCTCGAAACGGGCCTCGAAGCTGCCGGCACGCACCGTGGCGTACCGGCCGGACTTCTCGGTTATCGCACGAGCTGCCGCCGCTTGGCAAGCGGATCAGTCGTCGCTACCACCCACAACGACTAATTTCAGCAGTCTCATCGGGACAGACCTTCGGATTTCGTCGTCACCGCCGATGCGTGCCCCACTGGTACGACTGTTTCCGCAGCTTGAGGTACACGAGCGTCTCCGCGGTGCGCACTCCGGGCAGCGTCCGGATGCGGTTGGAGATCACGTCGAGCAGCGCCTCGTCGTCGGCGCAGAGCACCTCGCACAGCACGTCGAAGCGGCCGGCGCAGAGCACGACGTAGTCGATCTCGTCCATTTCGGCCAGTGCGTCGGCGACCGGATCGAGCGGGCCGTCGACGGTGATCGCGACCATCGCCTGGCGGAAAAGCCCGACCTGCAAGGGATCCGACACCGCGACGATCTGGATGACGCCCGAATCGGACAGCCGCTGCACCCGCTGGCGGACCGCCGCCTCGGACAGTCCGACGGCCTTGCCGATCGTCGCGTACGGCCGCCGTCCGTCCTCTTGCAACTGGGCGATGATCTGCTTCGAGATGTCGTCGACCACCGGCGGCGCGGGCCGGTTCGGGTCCTGGCTCTGCATCCCGGGATCATCTCCACTCGGCCCCCTCGCGGGCAACCGGGGGCGTGGCAGATCGTCGCGCTGAGTGTCCAGATGGGCCGTCCGCCCGCGGGTCCGACAACGGATTTCGTCGTCTTTCCGGCGTTGACAACGGCAAATCCGTCCTGTTCCATCCGTCGAACTCAAGCGCCGCCGACGGAGGGATCCCCATGCCGCCTCATCCGGTCCCCGTCCAGACCGACACTGCCGCCGGTTCGCCCGCGCGCCGCTCGCTGACCAGATCGATCGGGGTCGGCGGCGGAACTCTGCTGACGCTCAGCTGCGTGACCCCGGCGTCGTCGCTGTTCGTCCTCGTCCCGCCGTTGTTCGGCTCGCTCGGCACCGGCACCGCGCTGGCCATCGGGCTCGCCGTGCTGCTGTGCGTGGGAATCGCGTTCTGCTATTCCGAACTCGGCACACTGGTCCCGAGTTCGGGCGGCGAGTACGCCATGGTGTCCACAGTGGTCAGCCGGTTCGCCGGATGGATCACCTTCATGCTGTCGTTCATCGTGATCCTGGTGGTGCCGCCGATCATCGCGATTGGCGTCGCCGACTACCTGGCCGTGCTCGTGCACGTCGATCCGTCGGTGGCGGGAGCGCTGGTGATGCTGGCCTCCACCGGGATGGGCCTGGTGAACCTGCGCTCGAACGCCTGGCTGACCGGGATCTTCCTGGTGATCGAGATCGTCGCGATCGTCGTGGTGTCGGTGCTCGGATTCGCGCACACGGACCGGCCGGCCGCGGTGCTCGTGCGGCCCAGCATGGACGGCGTGCACCCGATCGCGCTGGTCTCGGTGATCGCCGGGCTGGCGGTGGCGTTGTTCGTGGTGCAGGGGTTCTCGACCGCGGTGTATCTCGCGGAGGAAATGCGGGAGCCGCACAAGACGGTCTCGCGGACCGTGTTCTGGACGCTCGGGGTCAGCGCGGTGGTCATCCTGGTGCCGGTCGTGGCGATTACGCTGGGCGTGCCGGATCTGGCGACGCTCGGGAACCTCGATCTGACCGCGCTCGTGGTGAGCTGGAGCAGTTCGACGTTCGGCACGATCGTCAGCCTGTGCATCGCGGCGGCGATCGTGAACGCGGTGATCGTGATGGTGATCCAGAACTCGCGCGTGCTGTACGCGTCGGGCCGGGATCACGCCTGGCCGGAACCGGTGAATCGCGCGTTGAGCGTGGTGAGCCCGCGATTCGGCGCGCCGTGGGTGGCGACGCTCGTGGTCGGCGTCTCGGAAGCGGTGCTGTGTTTCGTGCCGGTGGAAACGCTGAGCGGCGTGACCGGGGTGGCTGTGGTGGCGCTGTACCTGGCGATCGCGGTGAGCGTGCTGTGGGCGCGGCGTCCGGCGCACCGGCGTCCACACGTGTGGCGAATGCCGGGGTGGCCCGTGGTGCCGGTGGTCGTGGTGCTGGCGCTGGGGTACGTGCTGGTTTCGCAGAGCCTGCTGGACCTGGCTATTACCGCTGGGGTGCTGGTGGCTTCGGCGGGGTACTGGTGGGGGTACCTGCGTCGGCGGTCGGATCGGTGGCTGGTGACGGTTCCCTGATCCGAGGACGGACAGTTCGGTCGGGTGCCTTGAGGTCGAATCCGGCTTGGCCGAGGTGGTCGGTCAGCACTGGTTCTTCCTCGAGGTTGACCGCGACGAACGGGGTCCTGGTGCAGGCGTTCGCCTCAGGCGGCTTCGGCCGTCGGGACCGCCAGCGAAGCGTTCACCCGGGCGATGAATTCCGCATTGGACTTCGTCGTGCGGACCTGTTCCAGGAACTGTTCCGCGGCCCGCTTAGGGTCCTGGGTGGACAGCGCGCGGCGGACCTCGTTCATCACGGCCAGTTCCTGCGGCGGGACGATCAGCTCGTCGCGGCGGGTGCCGGAGCCGAAGAAATCTATTGCCGGGAACACGCGGTGGTCGGCGAGCATTCGGTCGAGACGGAGCTCCGAGTTGCCGGTGCTTTTCAGTTCCTCGAAGAACACCGTGTCCGCCAGCGAGCCCGTGCCGACCAGTGCGGTGGCGATGATGGTGAGCGAGCCGCCGCCTTCGATGTTCCTTGCCGCGCCTAGGATTTTCTTCATCGGGTGCAGTGCGCTGGCGTCGACGCCGCCGGACAGGATTCGGCCGGAGGTGCGGGCTGCCAGGTTGTACGCGCGGCCGAGGCGGGTCAGGGAATCCAGCAGCAGCACGACGTCTCGGCCGGTTTCGACCAGGCGTTTCGCGCGTTCCAAGGCGAGTTCGGCGACGGCGGTGTGCTCGGCCGGTTTGCGGTCGAAAGTGGACGCGACTACCTCGCCGTGCACAGAGCGGGTCATGTCGGTGACTTCTTCGGGACGCTCGTCGGCGAGCAGCACCATGAGGTGCGCCTCCGGGTGGTTGACCGCCACTGCTTGCGCGATCGCTTGCAGCACAGTGGTTTTCCCGGTGCGCGGCGGGGCGACGACCAGGGCGCGCTGGCCCTTGCCCAGCGGTGCCACGAGGTCGAGGACGCGCGTGGTGAGCTGGTGCCGGCTGGTTTCGAGGACCAGTCGCTGGTTCGGGTGAATGGGGGTGAGCTGGTCGAAATCGGGACGCTTTTCTCCGGGCGGGCGGCCGTTGACCGAGACGAGTTCTCCGTCGTCGAGGACGAGTTCGTCGCCGCGGCGCAGGCCGTGCGTGCGGATCAGGGACTGTGGCACGGACGGGCCGCCGGGGGCGTATCCCAAGGTGGCGGTCTTGCCGTGGAGGTCGAGAATTCCTTGCTGTGTCATGGTTTGGGCTCCTTGAGCGGGGACAGTCGACGCGGAACGCGGACCGCCGGATGAGACGAAGCGGGTCAGGCGACGAGCTTCGGGAAAGACGCCAATCCTCGTCGCGCGAACTCACGCTGGCGGAGGGGCGGAACCCCGGGGCGGCGGGGCCGACTTCCTGGGGTATGCGGTGAGAGTAGCGCATCGGTTCCGGCCGCACAAGCGAAAGGGGCCTCGTGAGCGTTTACGCCGGTGGGAACCGGCATCGCCACTCACAAGACCCCAACGCGCCCTGCCGCTGATCTATTCCGCGGCGGTCACAGCATCTCCCACGGAGCCTGCGGCAGCACGTGCCCGGTCTCCAGCAGCGACTTCAGGTTCGACAGCACCGCCGCCCAGCCGCCGGACACGTCCTGGTGCGCCTTCTCGTCCGGCAGGTCCTCGTGGGTCACCGTCAGCCGGACGATGCCCTCGTGCTGCTCGATGTCGAACATCGCACGCGACGGTTCCCGGCCCTTCGGGCCGTTCGGCTCGTGCCAAGTGGTGACCAGGCGCTTCGGCGGCACCGCCTCGAGCACCTCGCCCTCGACGTCGGCCACCCCGGACCCGTCGGCCCGCACGTGCGCCCACCGCGAACCCTTCTGCCAGTCGGATTCGTTGCGGTGGCCCCAGTACTGGGCGGTCAGCTCGGGGTCGGTGAGCGCCTGCCACACCTTCTCCGGCGTGCTCTCGATGTAGGTCACATACACAAAACTCGGCTTCATGGCTTCCTCTGCTCGACGTTTGACGGCACTGAGCATCCGCAGCCGCGGCTGCTCGAACCGGTTCACCCACCGCTCCTGCATTTCGTGCAGCGGCACCGGATTCAGGTAGTGCAGCTTTTCCCGGCCGCGGCGCACGCTGCTCACCAGATTCGCCGCCTCCAGCACGGCGAGGTGCTGGGTCGCGGACTGCCGCGTCATCTCCAGCCGGCGGCACAGCTCGCCCAGCGTCTGCCCGTTGTCCTCGCGCAGCTGGTCGAGCAGGTACCGGCGAGTCGGATCCGCCAGTGCCTTGAACACTTTGTCCAGGTCAGCTTGCACACATACAGTAAGGCAGGCAAATACCTGCCTGTCAAGCCAGCGTCCTCGAAAGCAGGTCAGCACCGAGGCGGGTTACGGACCGCCCCAGCGTTGACTACTCAGAGTGCTCAGAAGACCTCGGGGATGAGCGAAGGAGCCGCCATGTCGGGGTCGAACGGGAACATCGGCCGGACGATGCCGGAGTGGCCCAGCCGGAGCAGGTCTTGGTCGACGCCGCCGGGGGTGAGGGCCAGCAGCCAGTCCGCGGCCATGTCGTACAGCTCCGGCTCGAGGTAGCCGATCTTCACGATCACCACGTCCGCCTCGCGCGGGCGGAGGCCGAGCGCGTGGAAGTCGGATTCGAGGTGATACGGCTTGCGACGCGCGGTCACGATCACCCGCAAGCCGCCGACGGCCAGCACCACCGCGGTTCCGGCCACCGGATCGTCGGCGTCGATCGCCTCCACCCGTGCGGTGAGCGCGACCGGACCGTGCGGCCCGGAGTCGACCTTTCCGCCCAGTGCCACGGAAATCGTCGCCCCGACTCCGGCCTCCACGGCCGCCGCGACAGCTTCGGGGTCCACAATGGCCGCGTACAAAGTGGTCAGCGAAGAGTCCACAATGGCCGGTGTGTTGAGCAGGACGTCCAGACTCCACGACGTGTCCCCGGCACCGCCAGCGGTCGGGTTGTCGCCGGAATCGCTGATGAAGAACGGCCTCGATGGCGAAGCCACCGCCTGGGCAAGACATTCCGGCAGAGTGCCGGTCGGAGCGACGAAGGCGAAATCGTGCCGAGCGTCCCAATAGGACTGTGCGAGCCGCTCGGCTTCCTTGGTGATCAGCGGGACGTCGTCGCCCATCACCACCACCGCGGCCTGACAGCGCGGTTCGTCCGCCCACGCGTAGCCGACCCAGATCGCCGCGTCCAGCACTCCGTCCAGCGCTTCCACGGAATCCACTGCCGCGTAAACACTCTTCGCCGGTTCGAGCCGGGTGCTGGTCTTCTCCCCCGGCAACAGGACCGGAACCTGCACCCACGCCTTCTTCGGCCGGCCGCCGGACCGCAGCCGCGACACGAGATTCCGCACGGCCCGCTCGCGCGTCTCCCACGCGTCCTCGTGCGGGGCCATCCGATAGCAGGTGATCAGGTCCAGTGCGGTGACCAGTTCCCGCGAAACGTTGCCGTGCAAGTCCATCGACGCCGACACCAGGACGTCCGGGCCGACAATGGACCGGATCTCCCGCGCGAGCGAAGCCTCCACATCGGACCGTCCGACGACGCTCATCGCACCGTGGATGTCGAAGAACAACCCGTCCAGCTCGCCCGCCGAACGCAGCCGGTCCAGGATTTCCCCGGACAGCTCGGCGTAAGCCTCCTCGGTGACCGCGCCGCCGGGAAGCGACCGAGCGTCGACCAGCGGCACCCACTCGACATCGCGCGCCCAGTCCGCGTCGAGAAAGTCGTAGCGGGCAAGCAAAGCGGAACCGCGCAGCACCCGGAAGTCGTCCACAGTGGACCGATGCGGCGAGAAGGTACTCGATTCGATGGCGATTCCGGTGATCCCGACCCGCAGCTTCTTCATCGTCCACTCCGTTTGATCGCTTGCTCGAACACCGCGTCCAGCGCGAGCGCGCCCGCGCCGTAAAGTCCCGCGTCCGCACCGAAGCGCACCCGGTCGATCCGCAATTCCCTGGTAGCCAGGGGAAGACACCGTTCGTACAGCGCGCCGCGCACGGCCGCGACGAACGCTTCCGAACCGGACAGCGCACCGCCGAGCAGCACTTCGTCCGGGTTGCTGAAGTTGACCACCGTGGCCAGCACCTCGCCGAGCCGCAGCCCGGCGCGTCGCACGGCCGTGGTCGCCTCGGGATGTCCGTCCTCGGCGGTGGCCATCACCTGCGCGGTGGTTTCCAGCTTCAATCCCTGCGCCCGCAGCTGTTCGACGAGCGCGGCGCCGCTGGCCACCACTTCCAGGCAGCCGCGATTCCCGCAGGTGCACGGCTGGTCCTCGGCCGCGGGCACGCGGACATGGCTGATGTCGCCCGCGACCCCGGCCCGGCCGCGGTAAAGCTCGCCGCCCAGCACGATTCCCGACCCGATGCCGGTACCGGCCTTCACCACCAGCAACGTCCGGCCGGGCGCGCCGGAGACGGATTCGCCCAGCGCCAGCATGTTCGCGTCGTTGTCCACGACCACCGGCAGCTCGAAATGCCCGGCGAGCGCTTCCCGCACCGCGAAACCACGCCAGCCGGGCATCCGCGACGGCAGCGTGATGGTGCCCGCGTCGACGTCCACCGGACCGGGGAACGCGACGCCGAGACCGAGCGCGCGGCCCGGGCAATCCGCGCCTGCCATCACATCGCGCACCGCGGCCGCGAGCCCGGCGACCAGTTCGCGCGGCTCCTGGCTGATGTCCAGCGGCCGCTCGTGCACCTCGAGCAGGTGGCCCGCGATGTCGAGCGCGCCGATCCGCACGTGCCGCGAACCGACGTCGGCGGCCCAGACGTGGCCGAACTCCGCGTTGACCGACAGCAGCTTCGGCCGCCGCCCGCCCGCGGACCGGCCCTCGCCGGACTCGGTCAGCACCCCGGCGGACAGCAGCGCCTGCGTGCGCACCGACACCGTCGATTGCGGCAGCCCGAGCGCTCGCGCCAGGTCCATGCGCGACGTCGCGTGGCCGTGCGCGACCAGCCACAACAGCCGCAGCGGTCCGGCCGGATCCACCGCGTCACCTCTTTCATCAGAACTGATGTAACAAAACTATGCGACCGGACTCTTGGCAATTCCCGTCTCTCATGCGAGATTACTCGACAGCCAGGACACCGCATAGCACCTGGCACTGGTCTTTCATCAGAGTTGTTGGAAGTGATGCGAATGGCTCGACTCCCGTGGCGCGCCGCGCTCGGGGTCACGCTCGCCGCCGCGCTGGCGCTGTCCGGCTGCGCGGCGGGCCGGGAACCGCACGGCGGCGGTTCCGGCACCCCGAAAACCGGCGGGACCGTGCGGTTCGCGATGCCCCCGTCGGCGACGCCGAACTGGATCATGCCGTTCTCCATTCCCGGCTACAGCGGGTCGTACAACGGGATGATCCGGTCCACCATGTACGTGCCCCTGTACAGCTACGACGCCAGTTCCGGCTCGGTCACCCTGGACGACGCCGCGAGCGCCGCGAACGCGCCGAGCTACTCCCCCGACGGCAAGACCGTGACCATCACGCTCAAGCCGCTGACCTGGTCCACCGGCGAGCCGATGACCAGCCGCGACGTCGAGTTCTGGCTCAACCTCGCCCGCGCGGGCAAGGACAACTGGAGCAAGTATTCGAAGGGCCTGATCCCGGACAGCATCACCGGCTTCCGCGCCGTCGACGACCGCACGTTCACGTTCACCCTGGACAAGGCGTACAACCCGGACTGGTTCACCGCCAACCAGCTCAGCCTGATCGTCCCGATGCCGCACGCGTGGGACCGCACCAGCGCCGCGGGGCCGGTCGGCGACCACGACCGCACGCCCGGCGGCGCGAAGAAGGTCTTCGATTTCCTGGTGAGCCAAGCGAAACAGCTCGGCACCTACGCGACCAATCCACTGTGGAGAGTCGGGAATGGACCGTTCACGTTGGCCGGGTTCACCACGTCCGGCGAGGTGACGCTGCGGAAGAACCCGAAGTACACCGGCCCGGACCCGGCGAAGATCGACACCGTCCGGTTCCTGACCTTCACCAGCTCCTCGGCGGAGTACAACGTGCTGCGCGCGGGCGGCGTCGATTACGGCTACCTGCCGACGTCGAACCTCGGCCAGCGTTCGAAACTGGAGCAGCAGGGCTACCGGGTCGAACCGTGGAACGGCTGGTCCATCACGTATTCGCCGTACAACTTCAACAATCCGAAGCTGGGCAAGGTGTTCTCCCAGCTGTATGTCCGGCAGGCGATCCAGCACGCGGTCGACCAGGACGCCATCACCTCGGTGATCTGGCGCGGCGCCGCGCGCGTCGGCTACGGCCCGGTCCCGCAGGACAACGACACGAAGTACCTGTCGCCCAAGCAAAAGACCAATCCGTACCCGTTCGACCTGGACAAGTCGAGGCAGCTGTTCGCCGACCACGGCTGGAAACCCGGCTCGGACGGCGTCCTGCTCTGCGCGGACCCGGCGAAATGCGGTGAGGGCATCGCCCAAGGCACCCGCCTGTCGTTGACCATGCTGACCGAATCCGGTTCCGACGAGACCGACGGCACCATGCAGGAGCTGCGCTCGGAGCTGTCGAAGGTCGGCATCGAGATGAAGATCAACGCACAGCCGCTGAACACCGTGCTGGCCAACGGAACCACCTGCGAAGCGAAGGACCCGTCGTGCAGCTGGCAGCTGTCCTACTTCGGCACTCAGGGCAGCTGGTACTTCTCGGCGAACCCGAGCGGCGAGGAGCTGTTCGCGACCGGCGCGGGCACGAACTTCGGCGGCTACACCGATCCGAAGGCGGACAAGCTGATCGCGGCCACCAACCTGGCGTCGGACAACGGGGCGATGCTCGAGTACAGCGCTTACCTGGCCGAGCAGCTTCCGGTGCTGTGGCTGCCGAATCCGCCGTACCAGGTTTCGGCGATCGACACCGCGCTGCACGGCGTTTCCCAGGACCCGCTGGCCGGCCAGCTGCTTCCGCAACGCTGGTTCTGGACGAGGTGAGGACATGACGCGCTACATCCTCCGCCGGCTCGCGCTGGCCGTGGTGGTCGTGCTGCTGGTCACCGTGGTGACGTTCGTGCTGCTGCATTTGCTGCCCGGCGGCCCGGCCCGCGGCGTCCTCGGGGTGAAGGCCACCGAGGCGCAGATCGCCGCGTTCAACCACGCGCAAGGCTTCGACCAGCCGCTTCCGGTGCAGTACTGGGATTACCTGCTGCGCTTGCTGCGAGGCGACCTCGGCGAGTCGTACACGCAGAACTCGCCGGTCAGCACCCTGCTGGCCGAGCGGATGCCGAAAACCTTGCTGCTCACCGTGGTGTCCACCGCGCTCGCGATCCTCGTCGCGCTCCCGCTCGGGGTCTGGCAAGCGGTTCGCCGCGGCCGGACCGCGGATGTGCTCACCACGGCGATCACCTTCGTGCTCTACGCGACGCCGGTGTTTTTCCTGTCGCTAGTGCTGATCATCCTGTTCGCGCAGGTCTTGCCGTGGTTCCCGGCGCAGGCCGCCCAGGGCGAAACGATCGGCGAACTGCTGTCCCAACCAGGCGCGCTGGTCCTTCCAGTCCTCGCCGGGACCGGGGCCGCGCTCGCCGCGTTCAGCCGGTATATGCGGGCTTCCACTCTGGACAGTCTCGCCGAGGACTTCGTGCGCACCGCGCGAGCCAAGGGAACGCCGGAGCGCACGATCATCTGGCGGCACGTCTGGCCGAACTCGCTGACCTCGGTGGTTTCCATGCTCGGCTACTACGTGCCGGTGGTGTTCGGCGGTTCGCTGGTCGTCGAATCGATGTTCAACTACCCCGGCATCGGCCTGCTGTTCTGGACCGCGACCCGCACCGCCGATTTCCCGGTGCTGCTGGGCGTCGTGCTCGTGATCGCCGTGGCGACCGTGCTCGGCTCCCTGCTCGCGGACCTGCTCCAGCTGGCGATCGACCCGCGGGTGCGGGTGAAGGGAGCGCGGTCGTGACTGTCCTTTCGCGGCTGGTTGCCCGCAAATCCGCCGTCGTCGGAGCGATCCTGCTGCTGCTCGTGGTGGCGTTCTGTTTCCTCGGGCCGGTGTTCTACGGCACCGACCAGTCCCACACCGACCTCGCCTCGGCCCGCCTCGGACCGGGCGGAGCGCATCCGCTCGGCACCGACGACCTCGGCTACGACATCCTCGGCAGGCTGATGGTCGCCGGCCGGACGTCGCTGGTCATCGGCGTGCTCGCCGGGCTCATCGCGACCGCGATCGGCGCGGTGTGGGGCGCGGTCGCCGGGTACACCGGCGGCTGGCTCGACACCGTGCTGATGCGGATCGTCGACACCGGCGTCGCGATCCCGGCGCTGTTCCTGCTGCTGGTGGCCGCGACGCTGGTCACCCCGAGCGTCGGCGTGCTGGCCCTGCTGATCGGCGCGGTGTCGTGGCTGGTGCCCGCGCGGCTGATGCGCGCGGAAACGGTGAGCCTGCGCGAACGCGACTATATCCGCGCGATCACCGTGCTCGGCGCGAGCCGCACGCGCGTGGTGTTCCGGCACATCATTCCGAATGCGATCGGCACCGTGGTGGTGAACGCGACGTTCCAGATCGCCGACGCGATCCTGCTCGTGGCGTACGTCAGTTTCCTCGGCCTCGGCGTGCCCGCCCCCGATACCGACTGGGGCGCGATGCTGTCCAAAGGAATTACCTACACCTTCGACGGCGCGTGGTGGCTGATTCTGCCTCCGGGCATCGCGATCGTCCTGGTGGTGTGCGCGATCAACTTCCTCGGCGACGGGCTGCGCGACGCGTTCGCGGTGAAGGGGCGACGATGAGCGAAGCAGTGCTGGACATTCGTGACCTGCGGGTGTCCTATTCCGACGGCGCGACGGCGGTCGACGGGCTGAGCCTGTCGGTCGCGCCCGGCGAGATCGTGGCGGTGGTCGGCGAGTCCGGCTCCGGCAAGAGCACAGCGGCGCTCGCGGTGCTCGGGCTGCTGCCGGGCTCCGCGCGGGTCGCCGGGTCGATCGAACTGGCCGGGCAGAACGTGCTCGACCTGCGCGGCGAAGACCTGCGGAAACTGCGCGGGCCCGGTGCCGGGATGGTGTTCCAGGAGCCGATGACCGCGCTGAACCCGTTGCGGACCATCGGGTTCCAGCTCGCCGAGGCGATCCGCAACCACGATCCGGAGAAGCTGCGCCACCGCCGGTACTACGACCGGTGCGCCGAACTGCTCGACCGCGTCGGCGTGCCGGAACCGGCCGCGCGGCTCAAGCAGTACCCGCACGAGCTGTCCGGCGGGCTGCGGCAGCGCGTGATGATCGCGATCGCGCTCGCCGCCGGACCGAAGCTGATCATCGCGGACGAGCCGACCACCGCGCTCGACGTCACGGTGCAGCAGCAGATTCTCGACCTGCTGCGCGATATCCGCGACCGCGAAGGCACCGCGACTCTGCTGATCACGCACAACATGGGCGTGGTCGCCGATGTCGCGGACCGCGTCGCGGTGCTGCGGAACGGCAAGCTCGTCGAAGAAGCTCCGGCGGCAGAACTGTTCGAGGCGCCGAAGGCCGAATACACCCGGGAACTGCTGGCCGCGGTTCCGCAACTGGGTTCGTTCTCGCACGAACCAGCGGGCGAGGAAACCCGGAAGCCGGTGCTGGCGCTGTCGAAGGTGGTGGTCGAGTACAGCGGACGGCGGGTGGTGAACGACGTTTCCCTGTCCGTCTCACCCGGTGAGATCGTCGGGCTCGTCGGCGAATCCGGTTCGGGGAAAACCACGCTCGGGAACTGCGCGCTGGGCCTGGTCACACCGAAATCCGGCGCCGTCGAAGTGCTCGGCGGGCCGCTGCCGAAAGGCACCGGCCGTTCCGCGCGGGCGGTCCGGCGGCAGATCGGCGCGGTGTTCCAGGACCCGGCGTCGTCGCTCGACCCGCGGATGACGGTCGCGCAGACCGTCGCCGAACCGCTGGTGGTGCACACCTCGGCCGGCCGCAGCGAGCGCCGGCGGCGGGTGCGGGAACTCCTCGACGCGGTGGAGCTGCCGGAAAGCCTGCTCGACCGGTACGGGCACGAGCTGTCCGGCGGGCAGCGGCAGCGCGTGAGCCTCGCCCGCGCCCTGGTGCTGGGCCCGAAGCTGCTGATCGCCGACGAACCGACGAGCGCGCTGGACGTATCGGTGCAGGCAGCGGTGCTGGAGGTGTTCCGGCGGCTGCACCGCGAGTTCGGCTTCGGCTGCCTGTTCGTCAGTCACGACCTGGCGGTGGTCGACAGCCTGTGCGACCGGGTGGCCGTGCTGCGCGCGGGCGAACTGGTGGAGGAAGGGCCGGCGGACACGGTGTTGCGGACTCCGGAACACCCGTACACGCAGGCGTTGCTGCTTTCCTCGCCGGTGCCGGATCCGCAGCTGCAGCGAAGCCGGCGCGAGGCGCTGGCCGGCGCGGACCCCGCGGCGTGACGGGGTTGCGGGCCGGAGTCGACATCGGCGGGACGAAAACCCTGGTGGTGGTGTGCGACGAGGAAGGCAGGGAACTCGGGTCGGCGTCCGCGCCGTCGGAAGCGCACCGGGGCGGCGCGGCGATCCTCGACCGCGCGGCGGAGCTGGTCAGCTCGCTGGTGCCGGACCGCGCGGCGCTCGCCGGGGTCGGCGTCGGCGCGGCGGGCGTCGTCGACCCGGTGACCGGAACAGTGCTGGTCACCGGGGATTCGTTCACCGGATGGGCGGGCACGCCGGTCAACGCCGAGCTGTCCGCGCGGCTCGGCGGGGTGCCGGTGCGCACCGTCAACGACGTCGACGGCTTCCTGCTCGGCGAGCTGCTGCCGGGCGAGCGGAACGTGCTCGGCGTAGCGGTCGGGACCGGCGTCGGCGGCGCGTTGTTCGTGGACGGGCGGCTGCTGTACGGCGGCGCGACCGGGGCAGGCGAGATCGGGCACGTCGGCCGCTACGGGGAGGAACGCTGCACTTGCGGGCAGATCGGACACCTCGAGGCGTACGCGGCCGGACGGGCGTTGTCCCGCCGTTACGCCGAAGCGACCGGTCGAACCCGCCCCGCGGAGTCCGTCGCCGCGGAAGCGCTCGCCGGGGACCAGGCCGCGCAAGCGGTCTTCGCCGACGCGGGCCGGTTCCTCGGCCAGGCGATCGCGCACGCGGCCGGGCTGCTCGGCCTCTCGACCTGCGTGCTCGGCGGTTCGGTGGTCAAGTCCTGGGCCCTGCTGGAGAAACCGGTGCGGGAAGCGCTGCGGGAACGGCCGCTGCTGTCCGGGGAACCGGTGTCGATCCGGCTCGCCCGGCACGGGGCGAAATCCGTGGCGCTGGGCGCGGCCGGCCTCACTGATGGTATCCGGCGGTCACCGGACGTGAGCAACCCCTAAACCAGTCCTCTGTGGACCATCGAGAAAACCGCGGCCTCGGGGTATACGCTGTCGGGCACCGACGGAGCCGGGGGCAACGATGCGCGCGAAGCTGGGCGGAACGGGACAGGCGAGAACTGCGCGGGACCACGCGCGTGAGCGTGGTCTCCACCCCGCTGACAGCAGGTGACTTGGTCTATACCATTCCGGTGATCATTTCCCGTCCGGTGGCCAACGAGGGGATCCCATGCCCGTCATCAGGCGCAATATCGTCCCGCTCCGGTATTCCGACCCGAGCGTCGTGGCCTACGTGCGCAGCCCGAGCGACTGGATGGTGTCCAACTGCGGGTGGATCCGGGGCAGGGAAGGGGTTCTGCTCGTCGACACCTGCGGCACCGAACGCGACACGCTCGACCTGGTCAGCGACGTCCGCAAGTACTCGACCCGCGAAATGCCGCTCACGCTCGTGCTGACCCACGCGCACGGCACCCACCACAACGGAGCCGGGGTCGCGCTGCGCAACGGCGGCCGGATCCTGGCCGCGCCCGCCGCGGTGCCGATCATCCGCTCCGGACCGCAGTGCCACGAGGAGATCTTCGCCTGCGCGAACTGGGGCAAGCTCGAGGCGCCGCCGGCCGACGCGGTGCACGCGGTGATCGAACCGGTCGAGGTGGACCTCGGCGGAGTCGTCGTGGAGGTCGTCCCATTCCCCGGGACCGCGCACACCGACGGCGACCTCGTGCTGTTCGAACCGCGCACCGGCACGCTCTTCACCGGCGACCTGCTGTCGGTCGGGTCCACGCCGTTCGCCGTGCACGGCTCGATCCCGGGCTGGCTGACCGCATTGGACTGGCTCGACAAAATGTTCCCGGACGTCCGCACCTTCGTGCCCGGGCACGGCGGGCTCAGCCATCCGGGCAGTTTCCCGGTCGCGGTGCTGCGCACTTATCTGCACTGGCTGCTCGACGCGACCGCGGGCCCGGGCACGCCGGACTTTTCCGCGCTCGCCGCGATCGCCCGCCGCCGCTGGCCCACGTGGACGGTTCCGGAACGGCATATCGGGAATCTGCTGCGCGCGCACGCCGACCAGCACGGGGAACAACTCTCGTCCGCCGACGCGATGCGCGCGATCCGCGACGCCGCCGGCGGCAAGATCGACCTGGACGCACTGCTCGGACTCGGCAAGTCTTAACCGCGGGAAATCGATTCCCCGGCCCGCCGCCACCCGCTTCCGGCACGGCCGCGCGGCGGGGAAACCGCTATTTCCCCCTGGCAGCCAGAAGGGCGCCGCCGGGAATCCCGGCGGCGCCCGCACCGCTGATCACTAGCCGCGGCCCCCGCGGCACAGCTGCCGAAAAGAACGCTCAGGCGCTGGCCTTCTTGCGCGTCGCGCGCTTGCGAGCCGGCTTGGCCGGAGCCTCGGTGTCGCGCTCCTCGTAGGCCTTCACGATCTCCGCCGGGAGCCGGCCCCGGTCGGACACGGTGAAACCGTTGGCCTCGGCCCACTCGCGCATCGCCTTGTTGCGCTCGCGGTCCGCGGCGGTCGAGGCCGGCCGCGGGGACTGCCCGGCGGCCATCCGGACCTTGCGGCCGCCGACCCGGCGCGAGGCGGCGACGTAACGGGCCAGCTCTTCCCGCAGTGCGGCAGCGTTCTCTTCGGACAGATCGATCTCGTAGCTCACGCCGTCGAGACTGAACGGGACGGTCTGCTCGGCGATGCTGCCGTCGATGTCGTCCACCATCTCGACATGGACTTTTTGCGCCATGATTCGCGTTCCTTCACCTTCTACAGGATGTGCCTGCGATTACCCTATCGTGTCGAGTGACGGACCGCGCAGCGCGACTCCATTCTTGTCCCGGATCCCGTCCTTTCCCGGGCGCCTTCGGCGCCCAATCCGCGACTGCGCGCACAGTTCCCGCGCACTGGAAAATTTCCAGCATCGCGGTATTCGCACGTCGTTTCCCGCTGAGCGGACGGGAGACCGGCCCGGAAACGGCCGAAGGCCACCGGGTCGAAACCCGATGGCCTTCGGTGCGCGAGGCGAAACGCGAGCTAGTGCCGCCCGGTCGGAGCCCCGGTCTCCGGGTCGAGCGGGAGCTTGCCCGCCTGCGGCCGCCAGAAGTTGAACATGTTCCAGAGTCCGCCCGCGCGAGTGTCGAACGAGCCGTTCCCGACCCGGCCGGAGAACCAGTTGTCCTCGATGAACTTGAGCACCGAGGTCTGGTCGGTCCGGGTGTGGTCGACGAAGTTCACCTTGCTGTAGGGCGAGACGACCAGCAGCGGCAGCCGAGGGCCGTAGCCGCAGCGGTCGGCGTGCCCGCCGAGCCCGGCCGGCTTGCCGGTGCAGACGGCCTGGTCCTGCGACGCGTCCTGCGAACCGTTGACGATCTTGGAGTTCTCGTGGTCGTACCAGCCGTCGGAGTCGTCGTAGGCGAGCACGATCGCCGTCGAACGCCACTCCGGCGACTGCTGGATCTTGTTGATCTCGTCCACGACGAACCGCTGCTCGTCGAGCGGGTCGGAATAGCCCGCGTGTCCGTCCTGGTACTCCGGGGCCTTGAGGAAGCTCACCGCGGGCATCGAACCGGCCTTGAGCGCGTCGTCGAAGTCGCTCGTGTCGTACTGGTGGTTGGCCCGGTCGGTCTGCCCGATCGCCCGCACCGACGACGGCGGCAGGTGGTGCGGGTTCGAAGTGGACTTGTAGTACTGGAAGGGCTGGTGGTGCGGGCTGTAGTCCACGGAGGACTGATTGCCGATGTTCGCGTGCTTCTGCCCGCAGACCGCGTAGCCGTTCTCGGTGCCGGTCGGCTTGAAGCCGCCCTGGAACCAGCCCCACGTGACGTGCCGGTCGTTCAGCAGGTCGCCGATGTTGCGGCCCCGCATCGCGCCGAGGTTGTCCTTCGCGGTGTGGTTCTTGTCCGAACAGTCGTCCCACGCCGGGTCCGGGTCGTTGATCACGGTGCCGACGCCGTTCTCGTCCGGCGACGCGACGACGTAGGAGTCGCTCTTCGGCTCGTGCGTGACCGGGTCGACCGCCTGGATCCCGTGCGTCTGGCCGGAGATCAGGTTGATCGCGCCCGGGGTGGACGGGCCGAAGACGGTGTTGAACGAGTTGTCGCTCAGCGCGTAGTGCTGCGCGTAGTTCCACATGCCGGTGACGGTGTTGCCGTCGTAGTAGTCCATGACCAGGCCCGGCTCGCCGAAGAGGACCGGCTGGCCCTTGCACTTGTCGGTCTCGGTCTTCTCGACGAACTTGTCCATCTTTCCGCCGTCGAACGCGGCCTGCTCGGCGCCGTAGCTGTGGTTCTGGTCGCAGGTGAGCGCCTGGTCCGGTCCGAGCCGCTTCGGGTTGTAGGCGTTCGGGTTCCGGGTGAGCAGCTTGTCGTCGAGGCCGTTCAACTTCGGCGTGTTCTTCGCCGCCTGGAACGGGGTGCCGTTCTCGTTGGTGGCGTTCGGGTAGGTGCCGAAGTAGTGGTCGAACGAGATGTTCTCGCCGAAGATCACCACGACGTGCTTGATCGGGGTGAGCGTGGGCAGCCATGACGCCGGCAGCGGGTGCAGCGGCTGGGCCTGCGCGGACGACGCCGCGGACCCGGTGACGATCGCGAGCACGGCCGCCGAGGCGAGCGCTCCCGCGCCGAGCAGGCGACGGCGCCGCCTGCCGAATGCTGTGTCCACTGAGGATTCCTCCTGGTTTCGCGGGGTGGGGATCGGGACGCGCCTCAGGCGAGGAGCGCCCGGCCGAAGTGGTCGCTGGGACCGGTGACGCCGGGCAGCGCGAAGAAGTAGCCGCCGCCGAACGGGGAGAGGTAGTCGACGAGCGGTTCGTCGATCAGCCGCTTCTGCACGGTTTCGAACTGCCGCTCGAGATCCTGCTGGTAACAGGTGAAGACGAGGCCCATGTCGAGGTTGCCGTTGGCGTCGACCCCGCGGTCGTAGTTGACCGAGCGGCGCAGGATCCGCTGTCCGTCGGTCTGCGGGGTGCGCGGGTTGGCCTTGCGGATGTGGCTGGTGAGCGGGATGACGGTGCCGATCGGATCGTCGGCGTACCGCGGTTCGTCCTGTTCGGACGCCCCGTCCAGCGGTGCGCCGGTGTCGCGGCGGCGGCCGAACATGTTCTCCTGCTCGGCGATCGACACCCGGTCCCAGAACTCCACCAGCATCCGGATCAGCCGGATCACCTGGTAACTGCCGCCGGTCGTCCACGCCGGCTCGCCCGCTCCGGACACCCACACCAGGCGGTCCATTTCGGACTCGCCCGGATTCGCGATGCCGTCCTTGAACCCCATCAGGTTGCGCGGGGTGCCGGACGGCCGGGACGGAGAGCTGAAGCCGTTGATCTTCCAGCGCACCTGCATCCCGCCGCGGGTCGCCCGGGTCAGGTCGCGCAACGCGTGCAGCACGGTGTCGTTGTCGCTAGCGGACAACGTGAGCGACAGGTCGCCGTGGCACTGCGCGGCGTCGAGCGCGTCGTTGGGGAACATGGTCATCGGCTTGAGCTTCTTGGGCTTGCGGTCGGCCAGCCCGTACCGTCCGTCGAAAAGGGACGATCCGACGCCGACGATCACGCCGAGGTCGCTGTGCGGCACCACCGGCCCGAGCACGCCGGAATCCGCGGGCGGGGCGGTAATGCCGAGCGAGGCCGGAGCACCGCCGTTCGCGAGAAACCGCGCGCGGTCGGTGATCTCCTGGAACAACTGAGTCAATTCGGCACGGTTCTCAGCGACCACGTCGAAGGACGCCACGATGGTCTGCGCCGGTGGCTGGCGGAGAATCGCTGCTTGCTTAGGGCCGTGGAACGGAACCGTGTTCTGGCTTTCGCTCGCACTAGCAGTCACCCCGATCCCAGCCGCCGCGGTGATGCCCGCTCCGACGATGGTCCGGCGCAGGAAGGAGCGGCGAGAGGATTCCGTCGTCACGAGGTCCTCCTCGGCTCCGCGATCGCGGCGATCGGCGCGAGCAGCTCGGTCAATTCGCTGACGTCGGCGTTGAGCTTCTGCCGCTGCGCCGCGGACAACTGCCGCACCGGCGTCCACGAGTTGTCCGGCTTCTTGGCGCTGTCGAGGGCGGCTTTGGTGCGCTCCATCCACTTGTCCACCTTGGACAGTGCCGGATAGCGCGGAGCGAGCACCGGACGCAGCACGTCGAGGACCGCCTGTGTCCCCTCGAGATTCGCGCGAGCGGTGGCGAGATTGGTACCGCTGCCGTAATCGGTGCGCGCGGTCAGTTCGAATTGCAGGGTGTTCTCCACGATCTCGTGCGCGCGCAAGCCAAGGTCGTTCGGATCGACCTGACTGTCCGCAAAGGACTTGCGGAGCTTCTGCACGTCGCTGTCCAACTGCTCAGCCACCGGAACAAGGGCGGCGAGGTCTTCGTTGTGCCACAGCCCGGATTCGAGCCGATGAAACCCGGTGAACTCCGAACTCTTGACCCCGTCCGGCTTACCGTCAGCAGTACCGTTGATGGCTTTGTCCGAGTCACCGAAGGCGTTGTACGCCGCACCGAGCCGTTCGTAGTCAAGATGCGCCACGAGCCAAGCACCTTGACCCGCACCACGATCGTTGCCGCGAATGGCTTCCTTCACCTTGCCGACGTCAGCAGCCAACTGCTCGAGCCCGTGCGTCACCTGTGCTTGATAGGACTTCAACGGCCCGAGCAGATCATTCTGCGTCACCGGCGCGACCCCCGGTCCGCGCTCCGCCCCGCCACTCACCGTGACCGCAGGCCCGACAATCGCCGCCGAATCCTCAGGAAGGCAACGGAATGCGTAGGACCCATTGCCAAGCGTCACCTGCAGTGGCCGGATAGTCCCGCTGCCCAGACCCTCGACCTCGCCGTAAACAACCCCGGTCGCCGGATCGATCAGATCCACCTCGGCGGTGACGGTCCCGGTGTTGTGCAGGCGGAAAGTCTGCACGCCCGGCCGCGGATCCGCCCAGCCCTGCCCGCACGCAGAACGGGAAATCTGAATCTCCGGATCCTGCGCCGAAGCCCCTTCGGGCCACACCGCGACCGCGACCCCCGCCACGACCGCGATCGCGATCCCACCGCCGACCAAGCGGGCACGCACAGACCCCGGCACTCTTTTTCCTTCCGGCACACGTTCGGGCTACCGGCCGGAATTATGCGTGCGGAAAGTGAAGAAACCCTGGTCGAGAACATCGCCTACCCGGGAATTCACCAGGACTTCAACCAAACAACGGAAGAAATCGGATATAGCCGCCAAAGCGTATGACAATGAGCTGCCCGGTTCGCCGGGTATGACACTTTCGCTCAGCAGCCGGACAAGGGAGGTCTCCCAGTACCGGTATCACCAGGATCTCCCGCCGGTCCAGCGATCCCGGCAGCCTGGGCGAGCACCTGCTTCCCCAGCAAAGGAACGAAGACCCATGACGGACAGCCAGTTCACCACTCACTCCGGCCTTTTCGACCTGAGCGGAAAACACGCACTTGTCACCGGCGGCACCAGGGGAATCGGGATGATGATCGCGCGCGGCCTTCTGCGGGCGGGCGCCCGCGTGATCGTCAGCTCGCGCACGGCGGACGCGTGCGCGGAGGCACAGCGGCTGCTGTCCGAATTCGGCGACGTGCAAGCAATCCCCGCCGACCTGTCCAGGCACGACGAATGCCAGCGCCTCGCCGAGCTGGTCCAGACCGGTTCGGAACGCCTGGACATCCTCGTCAACAACGCCGGAGCGATGCGGCGCGCACCGCTGGAGACGTTCCCGGCGCAGGACTGGGACGACGTGCTCGACCTCAACCTCAAATCGCCGTTCTGGCTGGTGCAGGCGCTGCTCCCGGCTCTGCGCAGGGCGGGGACCGCCGCCGATCCCGCCCGGATCGTCAACATCGGCAGCATCGCCGCCGTCCACGTCGCCGAGGCCCCCAACTACTCGTACGCCGCCAGCAAAGCGGCACTCCATCAGCTCACCAGGGTGCTCGCCAGGGAACTGGGCCCGCAGCACATCACGGTGAACGCGGTGGCCCCGGGAGTGTTCCCGTCTCAGATGATGGCGGCCACGATCGACGCCATCGGCGACACGATCGCGGCGAAGACCCCGCTGCGCCGGCTCGGCCGCGCCGACGACATGGCGGGCGTCGCCGTCTTCCTCGCCAGCCGGGCCGGGTCTTACCTGACCGGCGCCATCGTCCCGGTCGACGGCGGCATCGCCACGACCGCCTCGGGCAGCTAGCCGTCACGGGCCTTTTCCGGCCGCGCCGCACGGGAACGCGGCCATCGGGGTACCGCCAGGGCCTCCCTCCGCGTTCGGGCAGGGCTTACCGTGAGGGGGTGGCCACGATCGATCCGCGCACCGAGATCAAGGAGTTCCTGAGCTCCCGTCGCGCGCGGATCACGCCCGAACAGGCCGGGCTGCCCGCTTACGGCGGCCACCGCCGGGTCAAAGGTCTGCGACGCGAAGAAGTCGCGCTGCTGGCCGGAGTGTCGGTCGACTACTACGTGCGCATGGAGCGCGGCAGCCTCGCCGGGGCCTCCGACGGGGTGCTCGACGCGGTGGCCGCCGCCCTGCACCTCACCGAGGCCGAGCGCGAGCACCTGTTCCAGCTCGCGCGCCGATCGAGGACACCCGGCAGTCCCCGCCGCCGACCCGCCGCGACGGTGCGCCCGGCGCTGCGCCAAGTGCTCGCCGCCATCACCGACGCCCCGGCCTGGATCTGCAACGGCCGCTACGACGTACTGGCCACGAACCCCCTCGCCCGCGCGCTGTATTCCCCGATGCTGACCGGCTCCCGGCAATCAGCGAACACCGCGCGCTTCCTCTACCTGGAACCCGACGCGGCGAGAACGTTCTTCGTGGACTACGACCGCGTCACCTCCGACGTAGCCGCGAAACTGCGCATGGAAGCCGGCCGCGACCCGCACGACCAAGACCTGATCGCCCTGGTCGGCGAACTGTCCACCCGCAGCGAACTGTTCCGGCGGCAGTGGGCGTCCCAGAACGTCCGGCTCCACCGGTCCGGCCGCAAACGCCTGCACCACCCGGTCGTCGGCCGGCTCGACCTGGACGTCGAATCGATGGACCTGCCCACCGACCCCGGCCTGCTCCTGAACGTCTACACCGCACCCGCCGGCACCGCCGCCGCGGACAGCCTCGCCCTCCTGGCGTCCTGGGCGGCCGGCCGGGAGACTCAAGCGCTCAGCTGACCTTCCACCGGCGCGGCGGCGAGCCGAAAACCGGTGCCCCCGCAGCACGGATTCCCGCTAGCGTGAAGCAGTTCGCACGAAGGGCGGGAAGCATGAACCACACCGAACTGACCGACCGTTTCGCCACCCTGACCACCGCACACCTGGCCGACGGCTGCCTGCGCGCCCGCCTGACCGTCCGCTGCGCCCCAGCCGGAACCCGGGCAGTCATCCCAGGTCAGAAGCTCTGCGGCAGGGTCCTCCCCGCCCGGCACGCGGGCAGCGTCGACGTCTTCCTGGAAGCCCTCACCGCCGCGCAGCCGGGCGACGTCCTCGTAGTCGACAACCGAGGACGCCTCGACGAGAGCTGTGTCGGCGATCTCATCACCGCCGAAACAGCGGCGGCCGGCCTCAGCGGCATAGTGATCTGGGGCCTGCACCGAGACACCGCCGAACTACGCGAAATCGGCTTCCCGGTGTACAGCCTGGGCTCGCTCTCCACCGGTCCGCTGCACCTCTACGACCGCGCCGCCGACGCGCTGGAAGCCGCCACCGTCGGCGAGTGGACCGTGACCACCGACGACCTCGTGTTCGGCGACGACGACGGCGTGCTTTTCGTCCCCGCCGCGCAAGCCGCCGAGGTATTCCGGCTCGCCGAGTCCATTCGCGACACCGAACACCGGCAGGCGGCGAAAATCCGCGACGGCGTCACCCTCCGCGAGCAGGTCCGGTTCACCGAGTTCCTGACCCGCCGGGAAAGCGATCCGTCCTATACGTTCCGGCAGCACCTCCGCACGAAAGACAGCGCCATTGAAGAATAAGAAAACGGCCTTGATCACCGGGGTCGGCAGGCAAGCTGGAATCGGAGCCGCGATCGCCGCCCGGATGCGAGAAGACGGCTGGAACGTCATCACGACGCACTGGTCCGACTACGACCGCCGAATGCCATGGGGAGCCGACGAAACCGCCCAGGGCATCGAAGCCGACCTAGCCGACCCGGAAACACCCGCGAGACTGTTCGACCAGATCGACGGTGACGTCCAGGCATTAGTGCTCGCGCATTGCGAGTCCGTGGATTCCAGCCTGCTCGACACCACAGTGGACAGTTTCGACCGGCACTTCGCGGTGAACGCCCGCGCGAGCTGGCTGTTGATCCGCGAGTTCGCGCAGCGGTACCGCGGACCGCACGGCGCTGGCCGGATCGTGGCACTCACCAGCGACGCCGTGGTGCACAACCTGCCGTACGGGGCAAGCAAAGGCGCACTCGACCGCATCATTCTCGCCGCAGCCGGGGAACTCGGTCGCCTCGGCATCACAGCGAACGCGGTAAACCCGGGCGCGACCGACACCGGCTGGATCCCCGACGCCCACCGAGAAGCCTTCGCACAGCACAATCCGCTAGGCCGGATCGGCACCCCACGCGACTGCGCCGGCCTAGTAGCGTTCCTGTGCGGCCCGGAAGGCGGCTGGGTGAACGGTCAGATCCTCGTCTCCAACGGAGGTGCGCCATAACCGACAAACATCTCGCCTACGTCCTGCTCCCCTGCGGCGAAACCGTGCTGCTGATCCGCCGCGCGCCGGGCACTTTCCTCGGCGGGCATTGGGAATTCCCCGGCGGCACCGTCGAACCCGGCGAAGCCCCGGAGGCCACCGCGGTACGGGAAGTCGCCGAGGAAACCGGGCTGCGCGTGCGGCTCGCCGGGGAACGGGCCCGCCAATCCTGGCCGGACCGCACCGGCAAGCCGTTCACCGTGCATGCCGCCTACTACGACGCGCATCCGGAATTCCTCGGCGACCTTCAGCTCAACCCGGCCGAACACGACGACCACCGCTGGCTGGCCCCCGCCGACGCGGCCGGACTCCCCCTGTCCGACCACGTCAGGCAGGTACTGCTCGGCTGAAATCCCGCGCGAGCTGCACGGCCCGGTCCCGCAACAACGCACGGGCCTCCGCTACGCACCGGTGCTCGTCCGGTTCCACATCGGTCAGCGCGTACACCCCGGCGAAACCTGCTTCCCGCCACTCCGGCGCGGAAAGCAGGCATCGCCCGGCCAAGGCGACCACTGGCGTGCCGCCTGCGGCCCGGAGAACGCCCATCGGCGCTTTCCCGTGCAGTGACTGGGTATCCAGCGAGCCCTCGCCGGTGATGACAAGCCGGGCGTCACGGGCCGCGGCCGGGAAACCCAGCAGCTCCAGCAACACCTCGATACCGGGCCGAAGGCGAGCTCCGAGTCCGGTGAGGACACCGAACCCGACGCCGCCTGCCGCGCCGGCGCCCGGGGTGGTGGCGTGCGCGGAGCCCACAACTTCGGCCCACCGAGCAAGTCCGCGTTCCAGCACCGCGATCTCGGCGGGACCAGCGCCCTTCTGCGGCCCGTAGACCGCGGCCGCGCCATCCACCCCCAGCAGCGGGTTGTCCACATCGGACGCCAGGACAATGTCCACTTCGGGCAGTCCGGACAGCTCCACTGTGGACAACTCCGCCAGCGCCGCACCGCCCGGTGGAAGCGGTTCGCCGGAAGCGTCGAGCAGTCGCGCGCCCAACGCGGTCAGCAACCCGGCCCCGCCATCCGTGCAGGCGCTGCCGCCGACGCCGAGCACGATCTGCGTCGCCCCGGCGGCGCGGGCGGCCGCGATCAGCTCGCCCGTGCCGTAGCTCGACGCGGTCAGCGGCTCCGGCCGGCCGCCGGGCAAGCGGTGGAGGCCGGACGCCTCCGCCAGCTCGACCACGGCGACCGTCCCGCGCAGCGCGTAGTACGCGGTGATCCGGCGGCCGGTCGGACCGGAAACCCGCACCGGAATCCGCCGGAACCCGGCGGCGACCGCGGCGGCGACCGTGCCGTCGCCGCCGTCCGCCACCGGCAGCTGCCGCACCGCCTCGCCCGGCGCGACCTCGGCGAACGCCGCGGCCACCACCTCCGCGACCTCCGCCGCGGTGAGCGAGCCCTTGAACTTGTCCGGGGCGACCAGAACCGTCACGCCGCGGCCTTGAACGCACGCCAGTCGCCGATTTCCGTGATGTCCCGCAGCTGCACGTGCGAGGTTTGCGGCCGCCGCAGCAGCATCGCGAACGCCGAACTGCCGTCGGCCAGTTCGACCACGCCCAGCTCCAGCTCCGGCGGTTCGGACGGGAGCACCCGGTCGCGCAATTGGTCCAGCGTGAGGTCGTACACCTCGCCGGAGATCGCCGCGCCGCCGTGCGCTACCGGGACCAGCGCCGGGCATTGCCCGCCCACCGAATAGAACCGGTACTTCGGGGCGGTGGTCGTTTCGGCCACCAGTGGAGCGCCGTCGAGCAGATGGTGCAGGGGTTCGCCGCGCATCGCGCCGCCGTTGAGGAACATCAGAGGCATTGTGGAATCCTTTCCGCGCGGCGCAGCCGCTCCGTTGAGGGTGGTGGTGGGGCGGTAGCCGGGCTTTCTGTCAGAGGATCGCCTTCACCACGTCGATTCCGAAATAGACGGTGAACACGAGCGCGAGCACGGTGAGGATCCAGCCTGCTTCACGCCACTTCCCGCGGAAGGTCTTGATCAGCACGAACGCGATGAGGCCCGCGCCGACGCCGTTGGTGATGGAGTAGGTGAACGGAATGAGCGCGACCGTCAGGAACACCGGAATCGTGTAATCCGGGTCGTTCCACGGGATATTGCGGCATTGCGCCACCATCATCCCGCCGATCACCACGAGCGCGGGCGCGGCGGCCTGCGCCGGGACAATGCCCGCGATCGGGGTGAACAGCAGCGTCGCCCCGAACAAGAGTCCCGTCACGACACTCGCCAGCCCGGTCCGCGCGCCCTCCCCGACGCCGGCCGCGGACTCCAGGAACACCGTGTTCGGCGACGAGCCGGACACCCCGCCCGCGATCGCCCCGGCCCCGTCCACGAACAGGATCCGGCCCATCCTCGGCACCCGGCCGTTCTTCGACAACCCGGCCTCGGCCGACACGCTGGTGATCGTGCCCATCGCGTCGAAAAATCCGGACAGCACCAGGGTGAACAGGAAGATCGTCGCGGTCAGCGCGCCCGCCCTGGCGAATCCGCCGAACAGGTCGACGTGCCCGAGCAGCCCGAAATCAGGAGCCGCCACCACGGAATTCGGCAGCGTCGGCGTCGTCAACCCCCATTCGCCGACGCCGAATCCGTCGTGCAGCACCACCGCGAGCACGGTCGCCGCGGCGATGCTGATCAGCACCGCGCCCGGCACCTTCCGCGACATCAGCACGGTCATCAGCAACAAGCCGAAGCAGAACACCGCGATCGGCCAGCCGTCGAGATGCCCGTCGAGCCCGAGTCGCACCGGGACAGTCGAATGCGCGGCGTCCGGGGTCCGCGTGACGAACCCGGCGCTCACCAGTCCGACGAGCGCGATATACAGCCCGATGCCGACGGTGATCGCGGTTTTCAGCGGCCCGGGAATCGCGTTCATAATGCGTTCCCGGACCCCGCTGACCGCCATCAGCACAATGCAGACGCCTTCCAGCACCACGAGCCCGAAGGCCTGCGCCCACGTCATCGCCGGGGCCATCTGGAACGCGACGATGCCGTTGATGCCGAGCCCGGCGGCGAGCGCGAGCGGCGCGTTGCCGACGAGTCCCATGAGGACAGTCATCACCGCGGCGGCGAGCGCGGTCGCGGTGGTCACTTGCGCGGCGCTGAGTTTCGCGCCGGTGATGTCGGCGGAAGCGCCGAGAATGAGCGGGTTGAGCAAAACGATGTAGGCCATCGCGACGAAGGTGGTCAAGCCGCCGCGCACTTCCCGGCCCACGGTAGTGTCGCGAGCGCGTATTTCGAACAGTCGCTCCACAATGGACTTGCGCTGCGGTCCGGGAGCCGAGGTCACCGCTTCGTCGAGGCGTACCTGGGTCATGCGTCCTCCCCTTGCCGGTGGGTGTGCCGAACCGCACCCCTTGGCACAGGCAACGGGCGGCGCGGCGGGACGGTTGCGTTTTTCTGGTGCTCCGGTCAGCACCGGGAGGGCGGCCCGGTGGGGTGGGGGGTCGTGAGCGGTGATCGCGGTTAGAACCGGGACCGCCACTCACGACGGCTCAGTACTCGATCCGGTCGGACCGGTTGAGCCAGGCGGAGAACGGGGCGAAAGCGTCCGGTGTGGACACTCGCGAAACCGGGGTCTGCCACGTTTCGCGCGGGTGTTCGAAAAGCTCGTAGAAGGCCCGGTCGTCGAAACCGGCGCGGGCGGCGTCGTCCCGGTCGGCCGCGTACAGCACGCGGTCCACGCGCGCCCACAGCGACGACGCGAGGCACATCGGGCACGGCTCGCACGAGGAGACGAGCACGCAGCCGGCCAGGCTGAACGTGCCGAGCGCCTGGCAGGCGGCGCGGATCGCGACCACCTCGGCGTGCGCGGTCGGGTCGAGTGTCGGGGTGACACGGTTGACGCCGGTCGCGACGATCTCGCCGTCCTTCACCACGAGCGCGCCGAACGGGCCGCCGCCGTCGGCGACGTTCTTCTCGGCGATCCGCACGCATTCGGCGAGCCAGGCGCGTTCGACGTCGGCATCGATGGACACGGTCATGACAGTAGCGCTCCCAACAGCTCGGGTTTCGGTGTGCTCAGGACCAGGCCGGGCCGGCCGGCGGGGCGTCGTCGCGCAGGACGGTGCCCTCGATCAGCCCGTAGGGCCGGTCGGCGGCGTAGAAGACCTCGCCGGGGTTGTCGAGGCCGAACGGCTCGAGGTCGACGAGGAAATGGTGCTTGTTCGGCAGCGAGAACCGGATCTCCGCGATCTCCGGGACGGCCTCCAGCACCGCCTGGCCCATCGCGTACAGGGTCTGCTGCAGGGAGAGGCTGTGCGTGCCGCCGAACGCGTCGAGCAGCGTGGCGACCGCGGTTTCGTGCGCGTGCGCCCAGTCGGTCTCCTCGACGGAGAACCGCCAGGTCGCGGACACCGCGGTGGCGAGGATCCGGTCCTTGACCTCGGCCAGCGTCGTGTACTCGTCGCGCGGGAAGCCCCAGAATTCCGATCCGGTGGAGTTGAGCACGGTCAGGTCCTCCACCCCGCCGAGCACCCAGGCCCGCTCGCCGTCGTAGGTGACGCGCGCGGTGCGCGTGCCCGCGCCGGAACGCACGAACGAATGGTGCGCCGGACGGCCGCCGACCCGCAGCCGCTCCCACGGATGGGCCACGATCCCGACGCGGGCGAGGTGGATGCTCTCCTGGCTGGACACGAAGTGCCGGGCCAGCCGCAGCGCGAAGTCCTCGATCTCGCCGATGCCGTCGCGGGCGAAGGCGAACACGGTGTTCTTCTGCGTGTCGGTGGCCAGCACCTTGTCGTTGGCCCCGGTCAGGTGGGTGTCGCTCAGGTCGCCCGACAGCGACACGCTCACGGTGAGGTCGGTGAGCCGGTGCTCGTCTCCGGCACGGTCGACGCGGACCAGCCGGTTCTCGGCCTTCCCGTAGCGGTTGTCGCCAAGAACGATCGCCATTGGTCATCCCTTCTCGTTCGCTCGCCGAGTGAGTACACCTGCCGCGGCGTGGCCCGGGCCACGGCAGATCCGCCGAAAGCGGCGGCGGCGAACGGCCGGTTTTTCGTAGTTTCCGCCAAACCCCTCTGGTGTGCGGTACTGATGGGCGGAAGGAGGCGCGCATGCGGCTGGGTGCACTGCTCGACACCCCGGAGCTGGGGTTGCGGCTGCTGGCGGGCGAGAAGGCGCGCGACCGGGAGTTCGGCCGCGTCTTCCAGGCGACCCTGCAGGATCCGACGCGGTACCTCGACGGCGGCGAGATCGTGCTGTGCGGCCTGCGCTGGCTGCCCGGTCCGGCGGACGCGGACGCGTTCGTCGGCAAACTCGCCGCGGCGGGCGTGACCGCGCTCGGGGCGGGCACCGCCGAGGTCGGCGGCCCGGTGCCGGACTACCTCGTGGCCGCCTGCGAACGCGTCGGCCTGCCGTTGTTCGAGGTGCCGGTGTCGGTTTCGTTCGCGACCGTGGCCGAACGGGTGATCCTGGGCCTGGCCGCGGAACGCTCGGCTCCCGCCCGCGATTCGCACCGGCGGCTGGTGGCCGCGGTGACCTCCGGCCACGGACTGTCCGCGCTGGTCAAGGCCGGCGAGGAGGAGCTGGGCGCCGGCTGTGTCGTGCTGAGCGCGACCGGGCGGCAGCTGGCCGGCGGACCCGAACTGCCCGCCGCGCGCCGCACCGCGCTGGCCCGGAAGTTCCTGCGCGCCGAACGGCTGCCGTGCCAGGACGGCCCGGTCACGCTGCTCGGCGCGGCCGGCCGCTCCGGGCACCGGATCGCGAGCTGGTTCCTGGTGGTGGACGGCGATCCGGCGCAGTGGCCGTCCGCGCGCCGGGAGCTGGCGCTGGAACTCGCGGCGCTGGTCGGGCTCGAACGGTCCCGGGTCGACGAGGCCCGGCGGATCGAGAACCGGGCGGCCGAACCGCTGCTGCGGCTGGTGCTCTCCGACGACGCCGCGCCGGGCGAGCTGACGTCGCGGCTGGCCGCCGCCGGGTTCGCGCCGCAGGAACCGGTGACGACGCTGTCCGCCGAGGTCCGCGGCGGCGGGCCCGGGCTCGCGCAGGTGCTGGTGGAGGAACTGCTTTCGGCCACCGGACAGCCGATGCTGGTGGCGACCGTCGACGGCGAGACGTTCGGCCTCTTCTCCTCGCGCGACACCGAGGCGCTGCGGGAAGCGGTGCACACGATCGAGCCCGCGCTCGGGTCCGCGCGATTGACGCTCGGCCTCAGCCGGGCCGCGGACGCCGCCGGTCTCCGCGCCGGCGTGCAGGAGGCCCGGCACGCGCGCACCCTGGCCGCGCTGACCCCGGGCCGCGCGACGGTGCTGTCCGGCGACGAGGTGGCGTCGCATCTGCTGCTGCTCGCCGCCGTGCCGGAGGACTTGCGCCGGACATTCGGCGAAAAAGTACTGGGTCCGGTACTCGCGTACGACGCGGCACACGGTTCCGAATTGATAACGACGCTCAAGGCGTTCCTGGAACATTCGGGATCTTGGACGCGAACTTCGGCCACTCTGCACTTGCACGTGAACACTCTGCGATACCGGATCACCCGGATCGGTGAACTCACCGGACGCGATCCGAGCCGGTTCGCCGACCGCGTGGATCTTTATCTGGCCGGCTGCTTCACGCAGAACTGGGGGTGGTCTTGACCATCCGCCCGAAATGTCCTGCGGAAACGCCGGGCGGCAGCATTTTCCGTACCCGGCAACGGAAATCCGGGCAGTACGGTTATCCGTAAAGAGTTATTGGGAATACTTGACCATTCGATGAAGCTAGCCGGCACTCGGGAGGAGGATGCACCATCCGACCGAGCGTCCTACCCTGAGGCCATGTACATCGCATTGCTGTCCTACACAGCGCCTCGAAACGAAGTCGACTACGCGCTCGCGGAACACGCGGAGTGGCTGCGAAGCCAGTTCGCGCACGGATTGTTCCTCGTTTCCGGAAAAGGAAACGAGGACGCCGACCAGGTCATCATCACCCGCCCGTGCGCGCGCGGCAAGCTCGACGCCGTGCTCGCCACCGACCCGCTCGTGCTGCAACGGCTCGCGCGCTACCGCGTGATCGAATTCTCCGCCACCCGCACCGCCGACGAGTTCCTGACCGTCAACGAGGCGCTCGTCTCCTGATCGCACCGCTGTCCGCAGCTCGACCGAACGCCCGGACGCAGGTGGCCTCCGGACCTCTCCGCCCGCCACCTGCCGGACGTACTCCCGCCGCGAACTCGCCTATGATCACGCGAGATCTTCGTTCCGGCCCGGGAGACCGCATGCACACGCCCGACCTCGTGTTCCGAGGCCGTCGCCTCACCAGTGACCGCGCCCTGGTGATGGCCATCATCAACCGCACCCCCGACTCCTTCTACGACAACGGCGCGACTTTCGAAGAAGCACCCGCGCAGGCCGCCATCCGCCGCGCGCACGCCGAGGGAGCCGACCTGATCGACATCGGCGGCGTACCCGCGGGCAAGGGCCCCGAGGTCACCGCGGCCGAAGAGATCCGGCGGGTCGTGCCGACTGTCGAATGGGCCCGCGAGAACTTCCCCGAGCTGGTGATCAGCGTGGACACCTACCGCGCCGAGGTCGCCGACGCCGTCTGCCGCGCGGGCGCGGACCTGGTCAACGACAACTGGGCCGCGGTGGAGCCGGAAATCCTCGACGTCGCCGCCGAACACGGCGCGGGCTACATCTGCTCGCACACCAACGGTCTCGTGCCGCGCACCGAAGCGCTCCGACCGGTGTACGACGACGTGGTGGCCGCGGTGGTCGAAGGAACCACCGAGCTGGCCGAACGCGCGCTCGCCGCGGGCGTGCCGCGCGAGGGCATCATGATCGACCCCTGCATCGACTTCGGGAAGAACTCCTACCAGTCGCTCGAGCTGCTGCGGCACGTCGACGTGCTGGTCGCGACCGGCTGGCCGGTGCTGATGGCGCTGTCGAACAAGGACGTCATCGGCGAAACGCTGGACCTCCCGGTCGGCGAACGAGTGATCGGCACGCTGGCCGCCACGGCGGTCTCCGCGATGCACGGCGCGGCGATGTTCCGCGCGCACCAGGTCCGCGAGACGCGGCAGGTCGCGGAGATGGTGGCGAGCATCGTCGGCACCCGGCCGCCGGCGAACGTTGTACGGTCGGTCTGATGCGCGAGATCTTTCCCGGAAACTCAGACCGCACCGAGGCCGACGTCGAGCGGCTGTACAGCTATCCAGACGTGCCGAAGTGGCTCGCGGTGAACTTCGTGTCGAGCGCCGACGGCGGGATCACCATCGACGGCCGCTCCGGCGGGCTGTCGACGCCCGCGGACCGGATCGTCTACCGGCTGGGCAACGACCTCGCCGACGTCCTGCTGGTCGGCGCGGGCACCGCGCTGGCCGAGGGATTCGAGGGCCTGCGCCCGGACGAGAAGACCGCGGAACGGCGGCGCAGGCACGGGCTGGCCCCGATCGCGCCGATCGCCGTGGTCAGCACCGGCCGTTCGCTGCCGCCGGACGCCCCGGTGATCACCAAGGCGCTGGTGCCGACGATCGTCATCACCAGCGCGGCGACCGACCCGGAGCTGCGCGCCGCGTGGGCGTCGGCCGGGGCGGACGTCCTGATCGCCGGGACCGGCGACCCCACGTTGCACGAGGCCACCGGCGACCCGGCCCTGCACGCGGACCCGGACGACCAGCGCCCGCGCCCCCGGCACGGCGACGTCGACCTGCGGGCCGCGGTGGACGAACTGGCCCGGCGAGGCCTCCGCCGGATCGACTGCGAGGGCGGACCGCACTTGTTCGCGTCGCTGCTGGCCGCGGGCGTGGTGGACGAACTGCGCCTGACCGTCGCCCCGATGCTGATCGCCGGGGACGCACCCCGCGTCGCGATGGGCGCGGCCATCGACCCGCGGCAGCTCGAACTGCTTTCCGCGCTGGTGGACGACAACTCAGTACTCTTGCGGTATCGCGTCCACTGACCCGGGGAGGGATCGTGGCCAAGACCGCTCTGCGCAACGCGCGCGTCTTCGACGGGCGAGGGCTCACCGAGCCGCGCACCGTCGTGATCGACGGGGCAGTGCTCGGCACCGATCCGTCCGGGGCCAGGGAAATCGACGCGGCCGGGGCGACGCTGCTGCCCGGGTTCATCGACTCGCACGTGCACCTGACCGAGCCCGCGCAGCTGGCCTTGCTCGCCGAGTGGGGGATCACGACCGGCCTGGACATGGCGTGTTTCCCCGCTTCTCGGGTGGCCGCTCTGCGCTCGGCGGGCCCGGCGGATTTCCGCAGCGCCGGCACGCCCGCGATCGGGCCCGGCGGCATGCACGTCCGGATCCCGGGGATGCCCGCTTCCGCCGTCGTGACGTCCGCGGCGGAGGCGGTCCGGTTCGTCGAGGAGCGGGTCGCGGACGGGGTCGACTACGTCAAGGGCGTCGCGGAGGCTCCCGGCGACGGCGGGCCGCCCGCCGAGGCGTTGCGGGCGCTGGTCGACACGGCGCGGAAACGCGGTCTGGACACCGTTCTGCACGCGGCGACTCCCGGCGCGTACCACCTGGCGGTGGCGACCGGCGCGCGGTTCGTGACGCATGTGCCGGTGCTCGGCCGGATCGCCCCCGAGGACGTCGCGGCGATGAAAGCCGCCGGGCAGACGGCGATTCCGACGCTCACCATGATGGAGGCGGCGCTGCCCTATTTCGCTGGCGCTCCCGGGGATTTCGTGGCCAACGTGGCCGCCCTGCGCGCGGCCGGGGTGGAGATCCTCGCCGGCACCGACAGCAACGCCGACCCCGGCGCCCCGGCCGCCGTCCCGCACGGATCGAGCTTGCACCACGAGTTCAAACTGCTGGCCGAGGCCGGGCTGACCACGGTGGAGATCCTGCGTGCCGCCACGGTCGACCCGGCCCAGGCGTTCGGGCTGACCGACCGCGGCGAGATCCGGCCCGGGCTGCGGGCCGACCTGGTCTTGGTCGACGGCGATCCGGTGGCGGACCTGTCGGCGACGCGGGCGATTCGCGCGGTGTGGTGCGCGGGAACGGAAATCTCCCGGTAGCCGAGGGCTGCCCCGCCGCTCGCGCCGTGAGGGGAACCCTCCGGGAATCAGCTTGGGTTCTGGTGGTTGGTGCGACGCCTGAGTTGTGTCAGGGCTGCAGTGTTCGAGGCTGGCGGCGGAACGCCGCCGGTATTTTGATCGGCCGATCCGGGCGGGAGGGCCCCGGCGAACTGCGCCGCACAACTCAACCGCCGCCCCCGCAAGAACACTCGACTGGGACACCCCAGCCGAACGCCTCCCCCACATCAAATAACCACCCGCGTTGCAACCACCCCTCGAATGCCCTCAGGGTTCCCCTCACGAACCTTCGGCCCCGCCTCAAGACCGCTGGACGGCGTCGTCGGCTTCCTCGAAGGTCTTCTGCGCCCTGGCCAGTTCGTCGGCCGCCCGGGCGGCGCGGCGCTCCGCGTCGGCGAGCCGTTCCCGCAATTCGGTCACCCGGTCGTCGGCCTGCTCGGCCGTCCGTTCCGCGCGCTGCAGATTCCGTTCGGCCTCCGCCCGCGCCCGCACCGCCTGCCGCCGTTCCAGTGCGCGGACCCGGGCTTCCTCCTCGGCCTTCCGGTCCTTTTCGGACTGCCGGGTCTTCTTGGCGGGCGCGGGATTCGTCGGCAGCGAGAGCCAGCGGTCGGCGTCCTGGCGGGCCTTCGACGTCAGCCGCCCGGCCAGGGCCAGCCGGGCGAGGTCGGCGTCCGCGACGATCGCCTCCAGCGTCTCCTCCACCTCGCGCTCGACGGTATCGCTCAGGCCGGTCGCGTCCCGGATGATCCGCTGCACCAGCTCGGCCCGCTGGTGCGCCAGTTCGCGCAGCCGGGAGCCGTCGAGCTTCTCGTGCGCTTCGCGCAGTTTGTCGCCGAGCGAAGCCAGCTCGGCCAGCGGAGCGGACCCGTCGCGCGCCAGGCGGTTGACGTACGCCGCGGCCGCGGTCGGCTTGCGCAGCGCGCGGATCCGGCGCGCCAGCTCGACGTCGCCCGCTTCCTTCGCCGCGCGGGCGGCCGCGGTGCGCTCCGCGACGAAGTCGGCCGGTTCGCCCGCGTAGAGCCGGTCGGCGACGGTATCGAAATCCGAGGTTGCCACGTGTGCCACCGAACCACACGAGTAGTCCGAACGCGACGCAACGCGTAACGTGGACGTCCACCCCTCAAGGTCGAGTGAAGCGGGACGGTGCCCATGACGCCTCCGGGCCGGCTCGCGCTGACGGCCAGCCCCCTGGTCGCCGGCGCGCTCAAAGCACTGCAAATCGCCACTGAGCTGCCGGTGGCGATGGGCGGACCGGTCTCGACGGCTTCCCGTTCGCACGTGATCGACCAGCTGCGCGGCACCGACACCCGGTCGATGCAGCACCTGCGGGTGGACACCGGGGCCGGGCTCGGCGGCAAGGCGGTGGCGCTGGCGCGGCCGTCGACGGTGGTCGACTACCTGAGCGCGCAGGGCATCACGCACAAATACGACCACGCGGTGGCCCCCGAACGGCTGCGCGCGATGGTCGCGCTGCCGGTGCGCGTCGGCGAGACCACGCGCGCGGTGCTGTACGCGGCGTCCCGGGATTCGATCACGTTCGGCGACCGGCTGCTGCACGCGGCGACCGCGGTGGCGACGCGGCTGGGACGCGACATCGAGGTCGAAGAGGAAGTACAGCGCCGGCTGGCCGCGCCGGCGGTCGTCCCCGCCGCCGAACGCGGCGACCTGCACGCCGAACTGACCGCCATCGCCGGTTCGATCAGCGACGAGAGCGCCCGGCAACGGCTGCTGGCCGTGTGCGAGCGGCTGCGTCCGGAGCTGGACCTGCCGGGCGTCGCGCTGACCCCGCGCGAGGTCGACGTGCTGCGGCTGGTCAGCGAGGGCTGCACGAACGACGAGATCTCCGACCGGCTCGGCCTGCTGCCGAACACCGTGAAGTCGTATCTGAAGCATGCGATGCGGAAGCTCGCGGTGTCCAACCGGATACAGGCGGTGAACCGGGCTCGGGCCGCCGGGCTGCTGCGGTAGGACCTGGCGACGGCCGATGCGGAGAAGTCCCGCCGCGGCGAGCCAGCGCCCAGCCCGCCGGGGAGACACCCTCCATGTGGGGTGGCTGGATGTGGTCCGCCGAGCGAAAATCACCCGCGCGGGCAGTGCGGCCCGCTGACGCGAAGGGATCGGCACGTGTTCTATGACCTCAGTGTCCGCGATTTCCTCGACCGCGCCGAAACGGTGTATCCGGACCGGATCGCGGTGGTGGACGAGCCCGCCCAGCCCGCGCAGTCCTGGGGCGAGGTGACCTACCGCGAACTCGCCCGCCGCGCCCGCGCGCAGGCGGCGAATCTCGACGCACTCGGCGTTCCCGCCGGCGGCCGGGTCGCGATCGTCTCGCACAACTCCGCGCGGCTGCTGACGTCGTTCTTCGGCGTTTCCGCCTGGGGCCGCATCCTGGTGCCGGTGAACTTCCGCCTCGCGCCCGCCGAGGTGCGCTACATCGTCGAGCATTCCGGCGCCGAGGTCCTGCTGATCGATCCCGAGCTGAAACCGTTGCTGGACAGCGTGACCGCGAAGCACGTGTTCGTCCTCGGCGAGGACGACGACAAGATCTGGGGCGGCGACGGCGAACCGCGGCCGTGGTCCGCCGACGAATCCGCGACCGCCACGATCAACTACACCTCCGGCACCACCGCGCGGCCGAAGGGCGTGCAGCTCACCCACCGCAATTTGTGGCTCAACGCCACCACTTTCGGCCTGCACACCACGCTCAGCGACAACGACGTCCTGCTCCACACGCTGCCGATGTTCCACGCGAACGGCTGGGGCATGCCGTACGCGGTCACCGGTCTCGGCGGACGGCACATCGTGCTGCGCAAAGTGGACGGCACCGAGATCCTGCGCCGCGTGCAAGAACACGGCGTGACGATCATGTGCGCGGCCCCCGCCGTGGTCACCGCCGCGCTGGACGGCGCCGCCGCCTGGGACGGCGAAATCCCCGGCCGCGACCGGGTCCGCATCGTGGTGGCCGGCGCGCCGCCGCCGACCCGCACCATCGAACGCGTGCGCGCGGAACTCGGCTGGGAGTTCATCCAGATCTACGGCCTGACCGAGACCTCGCCGCTGGTCACGGTCAACCGCTTCCGCAGCGAATGGGCCGGCCTCGACCCGCACGAGCAGGCGAAACTCCTCGGCCGCGCCGGCGCTCCCGCGCTGGGCGTCCGGGTCGCGATCGACGCGGACGGCGAGGTCCTCACCCAGAGCAACCACAACCTCGACGGCTACTGGGAAAACCCGGAGGAGACCGCGCGGGTCCAGGAAGGCAACTGGTTCCACACCGGCGACGGCGGCACCTTCGCCGACGGCTACCTGACCATCGCCGACCGCAAGAAGGACGTCATCATCACCGGCGGCGAGAACGTGTCGTCGATCGAGGTGGAGGACGCGCTGAACTCGCATCCGGCCGTCCGGGAAGCCGCGGTCATCGGCATCCCGGACGAGAAATGGGGCGAGCTGGTCACGGCGCTGGTGGTGACGGACGGGACCGAGGTGACAGCGGACGACCTGATCACGCACTGCCGCCAGCACCTGGCCGGGTACAAATGCCCGAAGCGGGTGGAATTCCTCGCCGAACTGCCGCGGACGGCTACCGGGAAGATCCAGAAGTTCAAGCTGCGCCAGCCGTTCTGGGAGGGGCAGGAACGGCAGGTTAACTGAGCTTGAGGTCCGGGCGGGGAACCCCGAGGGACTCAGCGTCCCGGAGGGTTCCCCTCGCGAACCGCTGCGAAAGCCGGGGTTCGCAGCGGCCTAGTCGTCCGAAGGCTGATACACCAGCCGCAGCACCCCGTTGCGGAACGCCGTGGTCTCCGCCAGCCGGAAGTCCAGCTGCGGCCCGTCCGCCGGGAACAACCGCCGTCCCTTCCCGACGACCACCGGGTACTGCAGCAGGGTCAGCTCGTCCACCAGCCCGTGCGACAGGAGCCACCGCACCAGCGTCGTGCTCCCGCTGGTCATGATGTCGCCGCCCGCGCCGGATTTCAGGTCCGCGATCGCCTCGCCCAAGTCGCCGCGCAGCAGGGTCGTGTTGTGCCAGTCCGCCGCGGTCAGGGTGGTGGACGCGACGTACTTCGGCACGCTGTTCATGAATTCCGCGCCCGGGTCGTCCGTGCGGCCGGGCCAGGCCTCGGCGAACCCCTCGTAGGTCACGCGGCCCAGCAACATCGCGTCGGCGTCCGCCATGCCGTCGCCCACCGCGTGTTCCAGCTCGTCGTTCCAGTACGAGAGCGACCACTGGTCCGGTGCCTCGACCACGCCGTCAAGCGAAACGAACAACGTGGACACGATCTTGCGCATCGAGCGACTCCTTGCGGTTCGGGATCGCCGACACTATGGCGCAGCCGGACCCGCCGACGCAGCCGGTTGGCCCAATACTCGGTCTCTCAGGGCACTTCCGTGACCAACTCGAGTGCCCGGCCGAGCGCGGCCAGCCGCTTGTCCAGGGTGTCGCCCGCCGGATACAGCCGGACCGTGTCGACCCCGGCGGCGCGCCACACTTTCAGCCGCGCGCGGACCATGTCCTCGGTGCCGATCAGCGTCGTGGCGAGCACCATCTCGTCGGTCACCAGCCCGGCCGCGCCGTCGCGATCGCCGGACTGCCAGCGTTCCCGCACCTGCCCGGCGACCTCGGCCCAGCCTTGCCTGCTGTAGGCGTCGTGGTAGAAGTTCGTGCTCGCCGAACCCATCCCGCCCAGCGAAAACGCCAGTTCCTTCTTGCGCCCGGCGATCATGGTGCGCAGTTCGTCCTCATCGGACGCGAACGCGACCTCCGCGCCTTGGCACACCACGAGATCGGCGCGGCTGCGACCGGCTTTCGCGAGCCCGGCGTCGAGGTGGCGGAAGTAGGCTTCAGCCCCTTCCGGGACGAAGCTCGTGCCCAGCCAGCCGTCGGCGAGTTCGCCGGTGAGTTCCAGCATGCGCGGCGACAGCGTGGCCAGGTAGATCGGGATGTCCTCGTTCGGCGTCGCCGACAGCCGCATCGGACGGGATTCGCCGGGCAACGGAATCTGAAAAGCCTTGCCAGCAAAGGAAATCTTCTCGCCGGCGAACGCGCTGCGGATGATCTGCACCGTCTCGCGCATCCGCGTCAGCGGCCGCGCGAACGGCACCCCGTGCAGCCCCTCGATCACCTGCGGACCGGACGGTCCGAGTCCCAGCGAGAACCGTCCGCCGGACATCTCGGCGAGGGTGAGCGCGGCCTGCGCGGCCGCGACCGGCGTGCGCACGCCGAGCTGCATGATCCCGGAGCCGAGCCGGATCCGGTTCGTGCGCGCGGCGAGATAGCCGAGCACCGAAGGCCCGTCCGACCCCCACGCCTCGGCCACCCAGCATTCGCCGAGGCCCAGTTTTTCCGCCTCCAGCACGAAATCCCGGGTTTCCGGCCAGCCGGACGACGCCTCGACGGTGGTGGCCGTGCGCATCATCCGGCGGTCTCCACGCGCTCCTTGATCGCGCCGAGCGTGGCGGCCATCGCGGCCTCGAACTCGGTCAGCCGGACGTGCACGATCTTCTGTTCCTTCTCCGGCATCCGCGCGATCACCTCGGTCACCCCGGACGGCCCCGGCCCCATCTGCGCCCACTGCGTGAGCCGCGTGCCGCCGTTCTCCGGGGCGAGGGTGAACCGCCAGACCGCGGTCGGATTGGCCGGATCGCCGACCGCCCAGGCGAAGACGCGCGGTTCCTCGCACTCGACGATGCAGGAGGTGGTTTCCCAGTCGCCGCGCATCTTGTGGTGATTGCGCCCGACGAAAGACCGGCCGAGCGCCGGCGCCGAACCCTCGTCGCACCACCGGACCGACTGCAGTTCACCGCTCAGCTCCGGCATGAGCGCGACGTCGGAGGCGAACCGCCAGACCTGCTCGGGCGAGCCGTCGATCCACTCGTCCACCTGCACGGTCGGGGCGTCCGCGTACCGCGCGCCGGTCCACTCCATCGTGAGTCCTCCTCCATTGGCGTCTCGACCAGCATAGTTGCGTAACTAGACTGACGCTGTCAATCGCCACCGGCCGCCCGGAAGCCGGGAGGACAGCTACTCCTGCGGAGCGAACCGCGCCTGGACGTCCGGCCGCTGCGCGAGCCGCTCCGGAAAGCCCGGCCCGCGCCGCATCCGGGTGTCGTCCGCGGACAACGGCTCGCCGCAGTCCGCGCACACGACGGCCGCGGTCGTGTCGTGCCCGCAGGCGTCGTGGTGCAGCACGATCGGCGGGCCCGCCTCGGTGGCCAGCCACCGGTCGCCCCAGGCCGTCATCGCGGCCAGCACACCCCAGAAATCGCGCCCCTTCTCGGTGAGCACATAGTCGTAGCGCACCGGTTCGGCCTGGTAGGCGCGCTTTTCCAGCAGCCCCTCGTCGACCAGCCTGCGCAGCCGGTCGGCGAGGGTGTTGCGCGCGATGCCGAGCGCCTGCTGGAACTCGTCGAAGCGGCGGACGCCGTAGAAGGCGTCCCGCAGCACCAGCGGCGTCCACCAGTCCCCGAGCAGGTCCATGGTCCGGGCGATCGAGCACGGCCACTGCGCGAAGGAAGTGCGTTTCATGACGGCGAGGATACGCCGTCCCACAGTGCAACCCAGCAGGTCAGACGCGATGCCCGACGGTCACGTCGACAAGGTCGGGCACTTCTTCGTGCTCGTCGCCGACAGAAAGCGTGCCGGTCGGCTCCACGAGCAGCACCACCGCGCCCTCCTTCGAGGACGGCTTGTGGAACGTGCCGCGCGGGACCACGAACCCCTGCTCGCGGGTCAGCGTCACGGTCCGTTCGCCGTCGGCTTCGCGCAGGCCGAGTTCGATGCTGCCGTCGAGGACGAGGAAGAACTCGTCGGTGTTGTCGTGCTTGTGCCACACGTGTTCGCCGAGGAATCGCGCGAGGCGGATGTCGTAGTCGTTGACGTTCGCGACGATCCGCGGGCTCCACGGAGCGTCGAAACCGGCGAGCACGGCCCGCAGGTCGAGGGGCTGAGTTGGCATAGGTCGATCTTGAGCCTGGTCTCGCGCGACCGGGAGTGCTAGGAATCGCATATGTCGAAAGGATCCTCGCATCGCGTCGTGATGATCGTCGGCGACGGCTCGAACCCGTTCGAGATGGGGGTCGCGACGGAGCTGTTCGGCCTGCGCCGGCCGGAACTGCGGCGGCCGTGGTACGACTTCGCGCTCGCTGCCCCCGGCGGGCAAGCCCGGATGCACCTCGGCTTCTTCACCCTCGCCGACGTCGCCGGCCTCGACGCGGTGGACAGCGCGGACACGGTGATCGTCCCCAACCGGCCGGATCCGCACACTCCCGCCGACCCGGAAATCCTCGCCGCGATCCAGCGCGCGGACGCCCGCGGCGCGCGGTTGATGAGCTTCTGCACCGGCGCGTTCACCCTGGCCGAGGCGGGCGTGCTGGCCAATCGCCGGGCCACCACGCACTGGCGATGGGCCGAGGCGTTCACCGCGAGTTATCCGGAGGTTCGGCTGGAGCCGGACGTGCTGTTCGTCGAGGACGGCACAGTTTTCACCGCCGCCGGAAGCGCGGCCGCGCTCGATTTGTCGCTGCACGTGATCCAACGCGACCACGGCGCGGAAATCGCCAACGCGGTCAGCCGCCGCCTCGTTTTCACCGGACATCGCGAAGGCGGCCAGCAGCAGTTCGTGGAACGCCCGATGCCGGAGATTCCCGACGCTTCGCTCGCACCGGTACTGGAATGGGCCCGCCAGCGTCTTGACCAGCCGCTCACGGTCACCGACCTCGCCGCCCGCGCGTCGACCAGCGCCGCCACCCTGCACCGCCGGTTCCGCGCGGAACTCGGCACGACGCCGCTCGCCTGGCTCACCGCCGAGCGCGTGACGCTGGCCCGCAGGCTCATCGAACGCGGCGAAGCTGGTCTGGACCGCATCGCCGCCCGCAGCGGGCTCGGCACCGGCGCGAATCTCCGGCTGCAGCTGCGCAGGCACACCGGCCTGTCGCCGTCCGAATACCGCAAACGATTCGGCCCGGCGGCGTAATTCGGCTCGGGGTCCACTGTGGACCCGACGAAGGGATTGCTCCATTCGGCCTAATCGGCGAAGTTCCGGTTAAGCCCCGATGACCGGAACCCGCCAAAGGTTTTATGCCAGACGAACGAAAGTTGGCCGGAACGGACAGAATTCCGCCGAGCCCTCACCGGATCGCGGACGGATCCGCTAGCTTGGCCGCAGACGGCAGAACGAACGGGGAGACGAGCATGGCCAGACGCCGCCCGCAGGGACGGAACGCCCGGAGCCGGGCTTTCGCCGCCCTCGCCGGAGGCGCGCTCGTGGTGCTGCCGACGGTGACGTCGTCCGGCATCCCGGTGGCGTTGCGCGCCGCTGAGCCGCCGTCGGCCGCCCAGGCCGCGCCCAGCGTCCCCGGGCTGCCCCCGGGCATCACGCTCCCGCCGATCGGCGTGGACGGCAGCCTCCCGCAGCCGCCGGTCCCGCAGGCGCTCGGCGTCCCCGGCTACCCGAACGGCCCCGGTTCGGCGACCACCGCCGGTCCGCTGGGCATCCCGGACAGCATGCTGCGCGCCTACCGCAACGCCGCCGACATCATGGCCCGCGAACAGCCCGGCTGCCACGTCGACTGGGCGCTGATCGCGGCCATCGGGCGGGTCGAGTCGAACCACGCGCGCGGCGGCTACGTCGACGCCCGCGGCAACACCCTCGAACGCATTCTCGGCCCGGTCCTCGACGGTTCCGGCGCCTTCGCCGCGATCCGCGACACCGACCACGGCCGCTACGACGGCGACCCGGTGTGGGACCGCGCGGTCGGCGCGACCCAGTTCATCCCGTCGACCTGGGCGTCCTACGCCTCCGACGGCAACGGCGACGGCGTCTCCGACCCGAACAACGTCTACGACGAGACCCTCGCCACCGCGCGCTACCTGTGCTCGGGAGGTCTGGACCTCTCCAGCGACGCCAACCAGCGCCTCGCGGTGCGCCGGTACAACAACTCGCAGTCCTATGTGGACACCGTGATGGCCTACGCGTACGGCTACCGCAACGGCGTCTCGAAGCTGCCGGACAGCCAGGTCCCGATCGGGGCCCCGCCCGGCCCGGGCGCGGTCGAAGCCGCCGCGGGCAGCCCGGCGGGCGACGTCGCCCCGCCCCCGCCGCCGGTCGCCCCGCCCCCGCCGAGCCAGCAGCCCGGCACCCCGACGCAGCTTCCCGGCAGCAGCACCGCGCCGAGCAGCAGCTCCTCCCCGAAGCCGACCAGCACCACGCCGACCACCCCGTCGACGCCTTCCACGCCGACGAGCACCAGCCCCACCCCGACGACGAGCACGCCCCCGTCGTCCAGCTCCGCCCCGGCGAACCCGACCACCTCCAGCACCACGACTTCCAGCACCACCACCGGGGCCGCGCCGACGCACTGACCGCCGCGTTCGTATAGTCCGAACCGACAGCGGACTAGGCGGGGGAGCGATCATGGCGTGGAATCCGCGACACCTGCCTGACCTCACCGGCCGGTGCTACGCGGTGACTGGCGGAAACGCCGGAATCGGCTACTTCGTCACCGAGCAACTCGCCGCCGCCGGAGCCCACGTCGCACTGCTGGGCCGCGATCCGTCCCGGCTGCGCGCGGCGGTCGAGATGGTGCGCACGCACGTCGGTTCGGCTTCGCTGAGCACGATCCCGCTGGACCTCGCCGACCTGGACTCGGTCCCGGCGGCCGTCGAGGCGCTGGGACGGCTGGACCGCGTGGACGCGTTGATCGAAAACGCGGGCATCACCGGGCCGGGCCCCGTGCGCCGAACCACGAAACAGGGCTTGGAGCTGGCGGTCGGCACCAACCACTTCGGCCACTTCGCTCTCACCGCGCTGGCGATGCCGGTACTGACCGCCTCGGCCGCGCGCGTGGTGTTGGCGGGCAGCCTGATCACCCGGATGTACCCGTACGACCTCGACGATCTGCAGAGTTCGCGCAAGTATTCGGACTTTCGCGCGTATGCGCTGTCGAAGCACGCCGTGCAATCGTTCGCGATGGAACTGGACCGACGCCTGCGCGCAGCGGGCTCCCCGGTGCAGGCGATCCTCGCGCATCCGGGGTTCAGTCTCGAACGCACCAGCCCCGCGCGGCCGGGAATCACCCAGCCGGTGCCGATAATGCGGCTGCTCGCGCCCGGCACCCAGGGCAAGGACCACGGCGCGTGGCCCACGGTCCGTGCCGCCGTCGATCCCGCCGCGACCGGCGGTTCCTGCTACGGCCCGGCCTTCGGCTCGGTGGGCCGCCCCCGGCCGGGCACGGTGCCGGGCGCTTCCCGGGATCCTTCCCGGGGCCGTCGATTGTGGACGCTTTCCGAGGAAGCCACCGGAATCGAGTTCTCCCTCGGGAATTCCTGACCGCCGGACCCTACTGACCGATCCGGGCCGCGATCCCGTCGAGAAGCCGGTCCAAGCCGAACTCCGACGCGTCCGACGCCTGCTCCGCGGAAGGCTTTTCGAAACCGCCGGCAAGCCAGGTCCGGTTTATCGCCGGATGTGATTCGACGTCGAAATACGTGTACCAGAACGAAGAACGCTGCCCCCACCAAGCGTCGTTGGACTGTCCGGTCGTCCGTTCCAAGTGGACACTCTCCGCCTCGGCCGCCGCGTTCGCGTCCACATAGCCCGCGACCGCGTTGGCCGCCGCGGCGACCTCGCGCGCGGGCAGACCGAGACTCTCCATAATGGACAGAAGGTATTCCTGCCCGGCCAGCTGCCCCGGACCGAGCGCGGGCCGGACCCGGGACCTCTCGCGCAGCCACGGATGCCTGCGGTAAATGTCGCGTGTCCGGTCGGCGTAAATCCGCACCTGCGCACGCCAGTCCTCCGGACGCGGCTCGCCGGGTCCGGGAAGATTCCGTTCGAGGAGAACGGTGTCGACCATGAGGTCGATCAGCTCGGTTTTGCCGGGAACGTAGGTATAGAGCGTCATCGTGCCCGCGCCGAGTTCCTTCGCGACGCGGTGCATCGACGTCGCGACAAGTCCTTCGGCGTCGGCCACCGCGATGGCGGCCACGATGATCCGTTCGATCGTGAGCGTCGGCCGCCTGCCCCGGGCGGAGGGTTCCGGGGCTCCCGCGCAGTCGCGCCACAGCAGCGCGAGCGTGCGCTCGACCTCCTCGCGCGCGGCCTCGGGACCGTCGCCCTCGTGCTCGACGATCATCGTGTCCCCTCCCGGCCGCGTACCGTCAGCGTGGGATCTTACCTGCCGTTTCAGGACCTTCGTCCCCTCCGCGCGGGCTGATCGGCCGCTACGCTGGGCAGTGAGGGAGGTGGTTCCGGTGACGGAACGCAAACCACCGGGCGTGTCGTTCGGCACCTGGATCGACCGGCAAATCGCCTTCGCCGAAGCCCGCGGAGACTTCGAAGACCTTCCCGGAGCGGGAAAACCGCTGCCGCCCCCGACCGGCCGCGACGCCGCGACCGACTGGGCGCTCCGCCGCGCCCGGGAAGGCGACCTGGACGCGACCGCGTTCCTGCCGCCGTCGCTCGCCCTGCCGCGGGAAATCCAGGACCTGCCGGGGAAACTGGCGAAAGTCCGTTCGGAGGCGAAGGTGCGGGAGATCGTCGAGGACCTGAACGCCCGCATCCGCAAGGCACACGCACTTCCCCAGGACGGCCCGGTGCTGCGCGCCCGGCCGCTGGACGTGGAGGAAACGGTGGCCAGCTGGCGAGCGGGGCGGGGAGAGTCCTGAGCCAGGCGAGCTGATCCCGGGCTGCCCCGGCTCTGCTGCATCGGAACAGCCACGCGCGGCTCGGGCCGCCGTTGGCTTCCTCGCGGCCGCCTCGCCGAACCTGGCCGCGCCGCCCACTGCCGTCCCTTCACGCGCCAATCGCGCAGCCCCGGACAGCTCCGTTCCGCCGACCGCCGCTGGGATCCTCGCGCCCACGCCGAACCCGACCCGCCACCTGCTTGCGGAACCCCGCCCTCGCAGTGCCAGCCCCACCGCCCCCGGACCCAGCTCCGATCAACCGACCCCGCCGACATCCTCGCGCCCACACCGAACCCGACCCGCCGCCCGCTCGCGATACTCCGCCCTCCCCACGGCCAACTCCGTTGCCCCGGACACAGCTCCGCTTAACCGGCCGCCACCAGGACCCTCTCGCCCACCATCGAACCGACCCGCCACCTTCTTGCGAAACTCCGCCCTCCCCCACGGCCAACCCCACCGCCCCGGACGCAACTCCGCTCCACCGGCCGCCTCCGGAACCCTCTCGCCCACCACCGAAACCGACCCGCCGCCCGCTCGCGAAACTCCGCCCACCGCTCTCCCTCACGGGCCGACCCCGCAGCCCCGGACCCAGCTCCGCTCCACCGACCGGCGCTGGCATCGTCGCGCCCACCACCGAAACCGACCACGTCACCCACTCGCAGGGCCCTCCCCCTCACGGGCCAACCCCCGCCGCCCGCTCCACCGATCGCCGCCAGCACCTCACGCCCCCCACCAAACCCGACCGCGTCACCCACACGCGGAACTCCGCCCGACCGCCCCGCCCACAACCGTCCCCGCACGCCCCAACCCGACCGCCCCGAATGCAGCTCCGCTCACCCCAGCCGCCGGGAACCTCCCGCCCCACCCGTGCCGAATACCGCTCCACCCCCGCTGAAACTTCTCCCACCATCCCGACGCGACCACACCACCCCTCCACGCTCCGGCCCCACTCCCCGGCTACGGCTACGCTGGGTAGCACCTGGGCGAAGGGAAGAGAACCGTGGTCGGAGTTCGTCGGGCTGCCTTCGTGGTCGCCGCGGTGCTCTTGTTGTTCGGCGAGCCGTGGTCGGTGCTCGTGGTGCTGCCGGGCTGGCCGGTCGCCGTCACCGTCGTGGGCACGGTCGTTTTCGCCGGTGCCGCGCTGAGTTTTCCGGTGCTCATGGCGCTCGGGCACGGTCCGAAACAGAGCGATGCCGCCGCACGGGTCGGGGACGTCACGCTCGGCGTCGTCTGGGTGCTGTTCACCTGGAGCGTCCTCACGCAGCTGCTGCGGCTGGTCCTGCTGGTGTCCGGAGTGGACGATCCCGCGCGGCCACGGATCGTAGCCGCGGTCACGCTCGCGGTCTCGGCGGTGCTGCTCGTCAGCGGGAACCGGATCGCGATGCGGGTGCCGCCGGTGAAGCCGGTCGACGTCGTGCTGCCGAAGCTCGGTCCCGGGCTCGACGGGTTGCGCGTCGCGGTCGTCACCGACACCCACTACGGCCCGCTCGATCGCACCCGCTGGTCCGAGCGGCTGGTCGCGGAACTGAACCGGCTGCGGCCCGACGTCGTCTGCCACGCCGGGGACCTCGCCGACGGGCCGGTCGCCAAGCGGCGCAAGCAGGTCGACCCGCTCGGCGGCGTGCAGGCCCCGCTCGGCCGGTTCTACATCACCGGCAACCACGAGTACTTCGGCGAGGCCCAGGCGTGGCTGGACCACATGGCGAGCCTCGGCTGGGACACCCTGCACAACCGCTCGACCCTCCTCGAACGCGACGGCGCCCGCGTGCTCTTCGCCGGCATCGACGACCCGACCGGCGCCGCCTCCGGACTGCCTGGACACGGTCCCGACCTGGCCGCCGCACTCGACGGCTCCGATCCGGACGTCCCCGTCGTCCTGCTCGCCCACCAGCCGAAACAGGTCGCTCAGGCCCGCGAGGAAAACGTCGACCTGCAGATCTCCGGCCACACCCACGGCGGCCAGATCTGGCCGTTCCACCTCCTCGTCCGCCTCGACCAGCCGACCCTCTCCGGCCTCACCCGGCACGGCCCGACCCAGCTGTACACCAGCCGAGGCTCCGGCTTCTGGGGCCCGCCGTTCCGGGTCTTCGCCCCCAACGAGATCGCCCTGCTGACCCTGCGCAGCGCCTGAACCCCCAGCCTCCCGCCCGCGGCCCACCGCCAGTCCCACCGAATAATTTTTTTGTCTTGACAACTCCACTCGTCGGATGCGAAGGTTCTCCCAACGGCACCACCCCTTCGAGGAGAACCCCATGCCCACCGTCACGTCCGCCGACGGCACCCAGATCGCCTACTCCCGCCTCGGCTCCGGCCCCGCGCTCGTCCTCGTCGACGGCGCGCTCTGCTACCGCACCTCGACGCCCAACGACGATCTCGCCAAGGCCCTCTCCGACCGCTTCACCGTCTACACGTTCGACCGCCGAGGCCGAGGCGAAAGCGGCGACACCGCCCCGTACGACGTCGAACGCGAGATCGAAGACATCACCGCACTGGCCAAGGAAGCCGGCGGCGAGATCGGCCTGTACGGCATCTCCTCCGGCGCCGCCCTGGTACTGGAAGCCGCCCACCGAGGCGTGCCGGTCAAGAAGGTCGCGGTTTACGAACCGCCCTTCGTCGTCGACAACACCCGCAAGCGCGTGCCAGCCGACTATCAGGCGAAACTCGAAGCCGCCATCGCCGCCGGAAAACCAGGCGACGCGATCAAGACGTTCATGGTCGAAGGCGTCGGGCTGCCGTCGCTGATGGTCACGATGATGCGCCTGATGCCCGCCTGGCCGCGCATGAAGCGGGTCGCCCCCACCCTCGCCTACGACGCCCAGATCATGGACGACAACCAGGCTGGCCGCCCGCTGCCGGAGAACCGCTGGTCCGGAATCACCGCCCCCACCCTCATCCTCGACGGAGGCAAGAGCCCGGAGTGGATGCGCAACGGCGTCGCAGCGGCCGCGGCCCAGCTCCCGAACGCCGAATACCGCACCCTGCCCGGCCAGACCCACCTGGTGAAAACCGCCGCCCTCGCCCCGGTCCTTGCGGAGTTTTTCGCCACGAACTGACCCCGCCGCCGGACCTGGTGCGGCAAGCTGCCGGACGTGGCCACGCGAGCATTGATCTTCGACTTCGACGGCACCCTGGCCGACACCGAAGCAGCGGTACTGCGTTCCTGGCAGGAAATGTTCGCCGAACACGGAGCAGAACTGCCCTTGGATGTCTGGCACACCGTCATCGGCACCCAGAACACCGCGACGACGATGTTCAAACTCCTGGCCGAACAAGCAGAAAACGTCGACCCGGAATCGCTGCGCCCAGCAATGCGCGCCCGAGTACACGAACTCCTAGCCGAAGACGGCCCACGCGATGGCGTACTCGATTATCTGGAGGAAGCCGCCCACCACGGCCTGGCACTGGGCATCGCCTCCAGCTCCTCCAGCACCTGGGTACACGGCCAACTAGCCCGGCTAGGACTGGCCCACCACTTCACCGCGGTAGAAACCGGCGACCGGCACAACCCAAAACCAGACCCAGACACCTACCTGGCAGCCCTGCGCACCCTAGGCGTACCCGCGGAAGAAGCCCTGGCCTTCGAAGACTCCCCCCACGGAGTCAGCGCGGCAAAAGCAGCCGGAATCCCCACCATCGCAATCCCCAACCCCATCACCGCCCCCCTGGACTTCGCCAAAGCAGACCTAGTCCTCCCCTCCTTCACCACCACAACGCTAACCAAGCTCCTGCAATACTTCAGCCAATAACAACCCGCAACCAGCGCACCCAAAGAGCGTGGCACCCAGCCCCTCCCCCACACCCCGATACGAAGCCTCCCTGCGGTTCGGGGGTGCTTGTCAAGGCATCTTTCCCGCCTTGACAAGCACCCCCGAACCGTCAGCACAATCAAGCTTCGGGGTGCCCCACGCAACCCAAGACACGGCAATGTCGCCCGCCAGGGCGACGAGCCGAAACCTCACAACTCCGCAACCCGATCCAAAAACCCCCGCTGCCCCTTGACCAGCTTCTCCCGGGCAACGTCCAAGGAAAACCACTCCACCCGATCCACCTCAGGAAACTCCCGCATCACCCCAGACCGAGGCGGCCACTCCATCTCGAACACCCCCGGCACCACCTCCGCCGGATCAAGCTCCCCCTCCACCGCCCAAGCAGTCACGACCTTCCCCGACTGCCGAACCTCCCCCAGCGCCACCCATTCCCCGTCAGGCACCGGCACCCCCAGCTCCTCCGCGAACTCCCGCCGAGCAGCCACCTCAGCCGGCTCCCCCTCCTCCACCTCCCCCTTGGGCAACGACCAAGCCGCCAAGTCCTTCTTGGCCCAAAACGGCCCGCCCATGTGCGCGAGCAACACCTCGACCCCGCCCGCGCCCCGACGGAAAACCAACACCCCAGCACTACGCCTGACCACCATCCCCCCACCCTGCCAGCCCCGCTGACCAGCCCAAACACCAGCCCGAAAAAACTTCCCGGCACTGTGTCGATCCAAGCCGGCGCCGTTCGACGCATCAGCAGAAGGCACCCCACAGCCACCCGGGAGGGACCCAAGATGACCACCACGACCGCCCCCAAGACCAAGACGACCGAAGCGACCAAGTCCCTGGCAGACCGAGCCCGCCCCACCGTCCTGGCCCTCTTCCGCGCCGTGACGTCGTTCCTCTTCCTCTGCCACGGCCTGATGGGCTTCGGCCTCTTCGGCGGAATCGACAACGCGGGCGGCGCGGTCCCCTTCGGCCAGTGGCCCGGCTACTGGGCCAGCCTGATCGAGGTCGTCGGCGCGATCCTCGTCTTCGCCGGACTCTTCACCCGCGTCTCCGCGACCGTGCTCTCCGGCGTGATGGCCTACGCCTACTTCACCGTGCACGCCCCGGAAGGCCTGCTCCCCCTGCACAACATGGGCGAACCCGCCGCGCTGTACGCCTGGATCTTCCTCACCATCGCGGTAGTCGGCCCGGGCGCGGCCTCCCTGGACCAGCTGCGCCGCCGCTAAAACAACCGCGGAGAGCGGCAATCCCGGGAGAACTACCCGGGGTTGCCGCTCACCAGCATGGCCCGCCCGAGCGCGTGCTCCATCAACACCGTCAGCACCTGCTTGGTCGAATCCCGCTCCCGCGCGTCGCACAGCAGCAACGGCACCTGCGGATCCAGATCCAGCGCCGCGCGCACTTCCTCGGTCCCGTACCGGTAGGCGTCGTCGAAGCAGTTCACCCCGACCACGAACGGCAACCCGCGCTGCTCGAAGAAATCGACCGCGGGGAAACAGGATTCGAGCCGCCGCGTGTCCGCGAGCACCACCGCGCCGAGCGCGCCCTCGGCCAGTTCGTCCCACATGAACCAGAACCGGTCCTGTCCCGGCGTGCCGAACAGGTACAGGATCAGCTCCGGGTTGATGGTGATCCGGCCGAAGTCGAGCGCGACCGTCGTGGTGGTCTTGCCCTCGACGCCGGACAGGTCGTCCACGCCCTCGGACGCGGCGGTGATCACCTCTTCGGTGCGCAGCGGCGGCACCTCGCTGACCGAGCCGACCAAGGTCGTCTTGCCGACCCCGAAGCCTCCCGCGACGAGCACCTTCACCGCTTGCGCGGTGAGCGACCGGCGGGGCTCAGAGTTTCCGGATGCCATCGAGAACCGCCTGGAGTACGTGGGGGCTGGGGGCGTCGGTCACCGGCGTCGCGGTGCGGAACAGCACGAGATTGCGCTCTATCAAATCGCTCAGCAGCACCTTGACCACCGGCAGCGGCAGATCCACCCGCGCGGCCACCTCGGCCACCGAAACCGGGCGCTGGCACAGGGAAAGGATGCGCGAGTACTCCGGTTCGAGGTCGGGCGTCTCGCTCGCCGTGCGCAGCGCGACGACGAGCGTGATGAGGTCGAGCCCGCGGGTGTCGGAGCGGGTGCGCCCGCCGGTGACGGCGTAGGACCGCACCAGCGGACCGGCCTCGTCCTCGTACCAGGATTCGCGGCCCCGCACCGTCATGGCGAAGTCCGCTGGACCGCTCCGGCCCGCGGCGCCGCGGTGAGCACCGCGCCGACCCGCTTGACCATCAGGTTCATCTCGTAGGCGACGAGCCCCATGTCCGCGTCGACCCCGGCCAGCAGCGCGAGGCAGGCGCCCCGGCCGGCCGCGGTGACGAACAGGAACGCGTGGTCCATCTCGACCATCGTCTGCCGCACGTTGCCGCCGCCGAAATGCCGTCCGGTGCCGCGGGCGAGGCTCTGGAACGCCGACGCGGCCGCGGACAGGTGCTCCGCGTCCGCCTCGGACAGATTGCCCGACCGGCCGATCAGCAAGCCGTCCGCGGACAGCACCACCGCGCGGTCCGCGCCGGCGACCCGCTGCACGAGGTCGTCGAGCAGCCAGTCGAGCTCGTTGACGCCGTTGTTCGCCATCAGTCGCGATCTCCGTACCTGTTGTCGTGCCCGGGATCGGCCTCGCGGGCCCGCCGGGTGCCCTGCTGGAACGCGCTGAGCCGGGAGCGGGCCTGCTCCGGCGAATCCTCGCGGACGTCCTCGGGTTCCGGCGCCGTCCGGTCGCCGCGCAACTGCGGAACCAGATTCTGCTGCCGGCGCCGCTGCGGCAGCGGCGGACGTCCGGGCGGACGCGGCGGCGCGGCCCGGCCGTTCTCGACCGCCGGACGCGGCGCGCGGGCATTGTCCGCGGGCGGACGCGGCTCGCGGTTCTGCGGCGGACGCGGGGCACGCGGGGCCTCGGCCGCCGGACGCATCGCGCGGCGCGTCGGCAACTCCGGCCGCTGCTGCTCCGGCGCGACCCGCGGTTCCGGGGCGACCCGCGACGGCTGTGGCAATTCCGTCTGCTGCGGTTCCGGCCGTGTCTGCTTCCGCTGCGGCAATTCCGGTCGCTGCTCAGCCCGCTGCGGTTCCGGCGCGGGCCGCGAAGGCTCCACCGCGAGCCGGGAAAGCTGCGGCACGTCCGGCTCCGGACCGGCGTCCGCGTCCGAAGGCTCCGTCTCGCTGATCGGCGCGAGCAAATCCTTGCGCACCAACACGATCGCCCGGGTGCCGCCGTACGCGGAGTCGCGCAGGTGCACCGAAATCCCGTGCCGGGACGCCAGCCGCGCGACCACGAACAGCCCCAGCCGCGGTTCGTCGGACAGCGCCATGATCCCGAAGTCCGGCGGGTCGGCGAGCATCGCGTTGAACTCGTCGGCCTGGTCCTGCTCGATGCCGAGGCCCTGGTCCTCGACCTCGATCACGACACCCTTGCCGACCACGTTGCCGCGCAGTTCGACGCGCGATTCCGGCGGCGAGAACGACGTCGCGTTGTCGATCAGCTCGGCGAGCAGGTGCACGAGGTCGCCGACGACCGGCCCGCGCACGGCGACGTCGGGCAGCTTCGCCGTCTTCACCCGCGCGAAGTGCTCGGTTTCCGCCGCCGCGCCGCGGACGAGTTCCACCAGCGACACCGGATTGCGCCACTGCCGCCCGGGCTGGCCGCCGCCGAGGATGATCAGGTTCTCCGCGTTGCGCCGGGCGCGGGTGGAGAGGTGGTCGAGGCGGAACAGCGTGTCGAGCTGGTCCGGGTCCTCCTGCTTGCGCTCGGCCGCGTCGAGCACCTTCAGCTGCCGGTGCACGATCACCTGGCTGCGGTGCGCGATGTTGAGGAACACCGCCTTCGTGCCCTGTCGCGTCTTGGCCTCTTCGACGGCGGCGGCGATCGCGGACTGCTGCGCGAGGTTGAACGCCTCGGCCACCTCGCCGATCTCGTCCGTGCCGTGGTCGAGCAGGTGCCCGCCCGCGTCGAGGTCGACCGGTTCGCCGTCGCGCAGCCGGTCCAGGAGCTCCGGCAGCCGCACCTCGGCCGCGTCGAGGGTGTCCTCGCGCAGCCGGGCGAGCCGGGCGATGAACCGGTTGGACAGCCGCAGCGCGACCAGCACCACGGCGAGCGCGAAGAGCACCGCCGCCGCGCCCGCGATGATCGAGTTCCGCAGCGTGTCGTCCGCGTCGGCGATCGCCGCGTTGGTCGCGTGCGCGCTCTGCGCGGCGAACATCGTCATCAGCGTGGTGGCGACCTGTTTGGCGTCGGCGCGCCACTGTTCCAGCGGCACCGGAAGCTGTTTCGCGCCGGACAGCAAGGCGTTCTCGACCTGCGTCACGGTCGTCCACGCGGGACTCGAGACGAGCTTGTCGTAGTTCGCCCGCACCTCGGGCACCATCTGCGGCACCGACTGTTCGAGCTGCGCGTGGTACGCGCCGATCTGGCCGAGGTACGCGCGCTGCTCGTCGCCGGACAGCCCGCCGGCGGCGAGACCGGCCGACGCCAGCGCGTCGCTGCGCTGCATTTCCTCGGCAGCGTTGAAAATCGGGATCGCGGACAGCCGGGCGTAGGCGTTGTCCGCGCCGCGCGCGGCCTGCGCGAGCCCGGCGACGCCCTGGGTGAACTGGTCGATGATCTGGTTGTAGAAGGAAAAAACCTCGAGCCGCGGCGCCTGCCCGGCGTCGACCCGCTGGCGCAGCTGCGGCAGTTTCGCTTCCAGCGCGGCGAACGTGGCGATGTTCTGCTTGACGCTCGCGGGCACGTTCGAGTCGGTGGCGAAGTTTTCCTGCAGCACCGAGGTGATCTGCGCGGCGGACGCGTCCGTCTTCGGCCGGGTGGCCAGCAGCGCGGCGCGCGCGGCGTCCTGTCCGGCGAGCACGCTCATCGACAGCTGCCGCTCTTGTTCGGCGGCGAGCAGGAACGGAATGCCGGGGCCTTCCGAACCGCGAATCTTCTGCGCGTAACCGCGTGCCTGCGCGGCGTCGAAAATCAGGTATCCGGCGAGCGCGATACCGACCACCAGCAACGCCACGCTCGGAATCAATGCGATCGCGAGCACGCGAGAGCGAATAGACGACCCGCGGCCGTTTCGCCCGGAATTCTGCTTCACCGTGATCCGTTTTCCTTCCGGCCCTGCCATGGTATTCGGGTCCGCGGTGTTTTCCTCGCACCGGTCCGACCAGCCGGATCACAGTTCACCGTGGTCTGCGTTGCCCGCGACGACGGTAAGCAACCTTCACGGGCGAGTCAAGTCCGGACCCGGGTTGCCGTCATCCTCTTGTTACCTGCTAGTAACCCGCTGTGGTGCTTGGAAAACTGATCACCACCGGACGTGACCTTGGTCGCACCGGCCCGGTCGTTGCCCGCCGGGCGCCCGCGCGTGAGGTCCGTCACGACCTCGCGCGCGCGAAAACTCGCCGGAAACTCATGCGCATTTCCGCATCGGCGGCGGAATCGCACGGCGGAACCGAGATCGATTTCCGGAATTCAGCGCCGGACGCCATTCGGCGGACGGTGCGCGGAAAGCCGCGGCCCGGGAGCCGTCCCGGTTTCCTCCGGAACGGCCGGGCGGTCGCGGCGGAGCAGGTCGTGCAGCATCTCCCGGCACGCCCAGGCGAGCACCGCCACGGACGCGACCAGCACCGCCACCAGCGCCGATTCGACCGGATAGCGCGCGACCACCCCGCCGAAACGCGCGAGCACGAAGCCGATCGCCACGCCGACGAGCAGGGTCACGACATACGAGAGCGGCACTTCCCGACCGCGGTTCTCGATCATTTCGGCCCCTTCCGCCCCGGATTCGCGTGGCGAGGCCGCTCCCCGATCAGCTTCGGTCCGCGAAAAAACAGGCACCGAGCATACCCGCCGGGCAGTGCGCGGCGCCCCCGTCGATCACCCGAAGGGGCGAGCAGGACACCGATTGTTCACCCAGGACCGGCGAATCCGGCCCCGATCCGCGCGAATCCTCGCGGATATTGCGCGAATTCTTTTCAGCGCACCTCGCGCAGCACGGTGACCGCCCGCAGCACCTCGGCGTAAGTCGTGTACAGCGGGGCCAGCCCGAAACGCAGCACGTCCGGCGGCCGGAAATCCCCGAGCACCCCGCGTTCGTGCAGCGCGTTCATCGTCTGCTGCCCGCCCGCGTCGCGCACCGAAACCTGGTGTCCGCGGGTGTGCTCGCGCGGCGTCGGAATGTCGGCTCCCGGAAGCAGTTCGTCCGCACACCGGAAAAAGAAATCGCCCAGTGCCAAGCCTTTCGCGCGCAGCACGGAAAGGTCGACGCCGTCCCAGACGTCCAGCGCGGCGTCGAGCGCCAGCATCGACAGGATGTCCGGCGTTCCGGCGCGGGCGCGCGCGATCCCCGCGCTGCCGCGGTATCCCGGTTCCATTCCGAACGGATCCGCGTGCCCGGCCCATCCGGCGAGCGGCTGATCGAATTCCGCCTGATGGCGTTGTGCCACATAGACGAACGCGGGCGAACCCGGTCCGCCGTTGAGGAATTTGTACGTACAGCCCACCGCGAAGTCGACGCCGCACGCGTCCAGCTGAACCGGGATCGCGCCGACGCTGTGGCAGAGGTCCCACACCGCGAGCGCGCCGGCCGCGTGCACCGCCTCGGTGACCGACGGCATGTCGTGCAGCCGCCCGCTGACGTAGTCGACGTGGTTCACGAGCGCCGCGGCGGTCCGTTCGCTCACCGCGCCGGGCAGCTCCGCCACCGGCACGCGCCGCACGGTGTGCCCGGTGAGCCGGGCCGCCTGGTCGGCCACGTAGCCGTCGGTCGGGAAGGTTCCCGCGTCGACCAGGACCTCGTCGCGGCCGGGATTCGCCCGCACCGCCGCGACGAGCACCTTGAACAAGTCCACACTGGTCGAATCCGCCACCACGACCTGTCCGGCCGCGGCCCCGACCAGCGGCGCGATCCGCTCCCCGACCCGCTGCGGCGCTTCCCACCAGCCCTCGGTCCACGACCGGATCAGCCGCCGCCCCCACTGCTGCCGCACCGCCTGGCTCAGCCGCTCCGCGACGTGTTTCGGCGGCGCGCCAAGGGAATTCCCGTCGAAGTACGCGACCTCCGGGTCAAGGTCGAACTCCGCGCGTTTCGCGGCGAGCGGGTCGGCGGCGTCGAGTGCGGCGGCCTCGTCGGCAAGGCTCGCGCGGCGCACGGCGGATTCGGTCATCGACGCTCCTCAGGTCCTGGTCCGCCCCATTCATAACAGGACCCGGGCGGTCTTATCGAGCACCGAGGCTGGCCGGGATTCTCTATCGAAGGCCGCTTCGACGACCTACAGTGACCTGACCAGGCACCACCGGAGGAGGTCAGCGTTGACCCAGTCGATCGCCGAACAGGCCGAGGGCCAAACCATCCCGCTGCTGCTGCGGCGCAACGCCGTCGAGTACGGGGACCGGCCCGCGCTCACCTCGCTCGATCTCGAGGGCAGGCCGACGCTCACCTGGAGCGAGTTCCGGGCCGCGATCGCCGAGGTGTCCCGGGGGCTCGCCGGGCTCGGCCTCGCCGCGGGCGACCGGATGCTGATCATGGCCCCCAGTTCGCCGGACCACCTCGTCGCCGACCTCGCCGCGGTGCACCTGGCGGCCATCCCGTGCACGGCGTACGCGACGCTCAGCCCGGAGCAGATCCGCTACGTCGCCCGGCACAGCGCCGCCCCGGTCGTCGTCCTCGCCGGCGCCGACGAGCTGTCCCGCTGGCTGCCGGTGCTCGACGACCTGCCCGCGCTGCGCCGCGTCGTGGTGATGGACGAATCCGCGATCCCAGACGGCGACGACCGGTTCGTCGCGTACTCCGCGGTGCGCGAATCCGGCCGCGCCGCGCTCGCCGCCGACCCCGAGGCGTTCGACCGGGCGTGGCAGGCGATCCGCCCGGACGACCCGCTCGCGATGATCTACACCTCCGGCACCACCGGCGACCCCAAGGGCGTCGTCCTCTCCCACCGCAACGCGATCCACGAGGGCATCGCCGTGCACACGCTGCACAAGGCCCCGATGCACCCCACGAACATCGCGTACCTGCCGCTGGCGCACATCGCCGAACGCGAGTTGTCGATTTATCTGCCGATCGTCGCGGCGGGCCACGTGCACACGGTCGCCGATCCGTCCGGCGCGGTCGCGGCGCTCGGCCAGGTGCGTCCGCAGAGCTTCTTCGGCGTGCCGCGGGTGTGGGAAAAGATGGTGGCGGGCCTGAAGAACATGCTCGCCGGCGTGCCCGAGGACCGGCGCGAAGCGCTCCTCTCGGCCAACGAACTCCTGCAGGAGGGCTACAAACTCCGCAGCGCGGGCAAGGAGGTCCCGGCCGATCTCGCCGAACGCATCGCGAAGACCGACGAGACCGTGCTCGCGCCGGTACGCGGGCTGCTCGGGCTCGACCAGCTGCACATCGCCTCCAGCGGCGCGGCCGCGTTGCCGCTGGAAGTGCTGTACTTCCTCGCCGGGCTGGGCGTGGAGATCCGCGAGGTCTGGGGCCTGTCGGAGACCACCGGCGCGGCGACCGCGAACAGCGCCGAGGCGTTCCGCGCGGGCACCGTGGGGCGGCCGATCGACGGCGTCGAGGTGAAGACCGGCGAGGACGGCGAACTGCTCGTCCGCGGTCCGATCGTGTTCCTCGGCTACCTGCAGCCGGACGGCACGATCGAACCGGCCACCGACGCCGACGGCTGGTTCGCCACCGGCGACATCGGCACGATCGACGACGACGGCTACGTCACGATCACCGACCGCAAGAAGGAACTGATCATCACCTCGAGCGGCAAGAACATCGCGCCGACCCGGATCGAGGGCTTGCTGAAAGAGCACCCGCTGATCGGCCAGGCGGTAGCGATCGGCGACGCGCGGCCGTACGTGACCGCGCTGATCGTGCTCGACGACGAAAGCGCCCCCGGCTGGGCAGCGGCGAACGGCATCGAAGCGGCCGGGATCGAGGCGCTCGCCGCGCACGAGGCGGTCCAAGCGGAGATCGCCCGAGCCGTCGAATCGGCCAACAGCAGGCTGGCGCGGGCCGAGCAGATCAAGAAGTACCACGTGATCACCACCGCGTGGACGCCCGAAACCGGCGAACTGACCCCGACGCTCAAGCTCAAGCGTCGGGTGATCAACGACCGCTACGGCACCGACATCGCCGCGCTCTACGCCTGAAACCGGTGCGGCCGGGCGAGTCCCGGCCGCACCGTTCTCTTACGCGCGACCGACCTGCCCCGCTGACCCCAGGGTCACGACGCCCGGATCGAGTTCTCCGTCCACTTGCGCAGCCGCGGCGGCACGCGCTTCTCCAGTCCGTAGTTCTCCAGGTGGGCGGAGAACACCTCGTCGAACGCCTGCTGCACGGTCTCGGTGTCCCAGTCCGGCCGCTCCAGGATCGGCTGCTTCAAGTACGGCTGCCCCATCACGTGCAGCTGCGGGCCGTTGCACCGGATCAGCTGCCCGGTGATCCCGTGCGAGCCCTCGCCGAGCAGGAACAGCACGAGCGGCGCGATCTTCGCCGGCGTGCGCTCCGGCGGGCAGGCGCGCAGCGCGCGTTCGGATTTCCAGACCATCCGGGTGTGCGCCACCGGGCAGACCGCGTTCACCCGGATCCCGGAGTCCTCGAGGTCCAGCGCCCACGAATAGGTCAGCGACGCGACCGCGCCCTTGCTCGCCGAGTACACCCCGAGCTTGCGCTGCCCGAGCGACGCGCCCGAGGAGATGTTCACGATCGACCCGCCGCCGCCCGCGCCGACCATCGCCCGGATCGCGGCCAGCCCGGTGTACATCACGCCGAGCACGTTCACCTCGACCAGCTGGCGGGCCTGCTCCGCGTCGTCCTCCCAGGGGAGTGCCTCGTAGTTGAGCCCCGCGTTGTTGACCAGGCCGTCGATCCGGCCGAACTCGGCGACGCACTGGTCGACGATCGCCTGCGCCTGTCCCGGATCGGCCACGCTGTGCCCGTTCGCGACCGCGCGCCCGCCGTGGCCGCGGATCGTCGCGGCGGTGCGCTCGGCCAGTTCGGCGTCCACGTCGTTGACCACCACCGCGCCGCCCGCCCTCGCGACGTGCACGGCGAACGCCTCCCCGAGCCCGCGCCCGGCCCCGGTCACGACCACGGCCTTGTCCTGCAACAGTCTGTCCACGCTCACTCCCCGCTGGTGCGCCCGGCGCGAGGACGGCCGCTCCGCCGGGTCTCTCCCAGTGTTGGACCGTTCGGCCCAGTCGCACCGGACGATGGCGACGAACGGTGGTCGCGCTGCGCCGAACGAGGAAAGCTGATCAGTGCTACGGGTACCCCGCGGCAGGTCAGTCCGAACGGCTTCGCGTTCCGGCCACCGGATTCTTCCCGACTGTTCACCCTGGTGTGATCAGCGGCATACTGAACGTGCATGCCCTGGCCGGAGTAGTGACACTCGGGGCCAGGAGCGCATCAGGCGAAGGCACAATGCGGAGCACCCGCATTCACTCGATCGGGGAGGGGGCAGTGGTCATCTCGTGACGACCGAAGCGACCTCTCGGCTTACGGCGCCGCTGCGGAATGTCGAATACCGCGTGCTCTGGGCGGCGGAGGCCATCTCGAGCGCGGGCGACCAGCTGGCGAAGGTGGCGCTGTCCATCCTCGTCTACCACCGCACCGGTTCCGCGCTCTGGGCCGCGGTCGTCTACGCGCTGACCTTCCTGCCCGCGCTCGCCGGCGGGCTCGGGCTGTCCTTCCTCGCCGACCGCTACCCGCGCCGCGCCGTGCTGAGCGTGAGCGCCGCGGCGCAGGCGGTGCTGGTCGGGCTGATGAGCCTGCCCGGGATGCCGCTGGCCGCGCTGTGCCTGCTGCTGGTCGCGGTGCAACTGGCCGCGTCGCCGGCGAACGCGGCGCAGAACGCGATCACCCGCGAGGTGTTCACCGACGACCACTTGTACCTGCGCAGCCAGGACCTGCGCGGGATCACCACCAACACGGTGCAGCTGCTCGGCCTGGCCGGCGGCGGCGTGCTGGTGACCGCCGTGGGCACCTCGTGGGCGCTGGCGATCGACGCGGTGAGCTTCGCGGCGGCCTCGGTGCTCGTGCGGGTGTGGGTGCGCGACCGGCCCGCCGCCGGGGGCGAGCACAGCACCTGGTTCTCCGCCACGCGCTGGGTGTTCGGGCAGCGCAAACTGCGCGTGCTGATCGCGTTGTCGTGGCTCGTGGGGCTGGCCGTGGTGCCCGAAGGGCTGGCCGCGCCGCTGGCCCAGCAGCTGAACGCGCCGTCCGCGGCGGTCGGCTGGCTGCTCGCCGCCGACCCGCTCGGCTTCGTCGCCGGGGCCTATCTGCTGTCGAAATTCGCGTCCGCCGAGGTCCGGCAGCGGCTGCTCGGCGTGCTCGCGACGACCTCGCTGGCCCTGCTCGCGCTCTTCCTGCTGCGGCCGAATCTGGTCGTCGCGCTGGTGCTGCTCGCGCTCGCCGGTGCGATGGGCGCCTACATCATCACCGTGACCGCGACGTTCTCCACCTGGGTGCCGAACGAACTGCGCGGCGGTGCCGGCGGGCTCTACCGCACGGGACTGCGCGTCGCGCAGGGCATCGGGGTGGCTCTCGGCGGGGTGGTCGCACAGGCGACCGGGTCCGCGGTCACCGCCATCGCGCTGGCCGGCCTGGCCGGCGTGGCGCTGGCGATCCCCACCGCGTTCTCGTGGACCCGGGTGCGGCACGCGGTCGCGGCCGGGGCCTGATCGTGGGTTGCCGGAGGGAACGGCGGCCGGGGTCGAGGCACCGGCCGAATGGGTCCGGATACGCCGGACGGGAAGTCGTTTCACGCTTCACGGTCACGCACGGAACACACCTCCGTTCGCATTGTCACGAATCCGCTGTCGATCGGTCACGGAACTCACGCTTCACGGTCACGCACAGCTGTCCACCTCCGCTCGCTGACAATTCATCGGAAAATGACAACAGCTCGATTCACGCTTCGCGGTCGCGCACGGGAAAACACCTCACTCGGGGGGACGTCGGGGGCTCTCCTCCGCAATTTACTTCATGGATGCAGCAGTTGTCGCGGAAGGCGTCTCCGGGTTCGGAGACTACCGAATACAGCGTTCGAAGTCGGTGAGTGAGATGATACCGGCAACTGATAACGGCGCAGAACCGGGAACCGTCCGGGAACCGCATCCGACACCGGAGGAGGCACGGCCCGATGCCCGGAACCGAACCGGCGCGCGGTGAACGCCGCGGCCCCGGGGAGGAACCACCCGCCGCGACGGGCTTCGCCGGACGGCTGCGCGCCGTGCTCGCCGCGAACCCCGTTTCCTCGTGGGATCTCTGGACGAAACCGCGCCGGATGGTCGCGTTCCTGCTCGCCTGGGACGCGATCGCGGCGGCGCTGCTGACCTTCGGCGTGATCGCGTCGCCGAGCCCGGATCTCGTGGACTGGGGCCGGTTCGCGATCCTCGCCGGGTGCGCGACGGTGCACATCCAGCTCACCCGGCGGCAGGAGGAACGGCGGCGCAACCGGGTCACCGCCGTCCACATCGACCTGACCGGCATCTGGGTGTTCCCGGCCGCGCTGCTGCTGCCGATCCCGCTGACGCTGCTGCTGATCGCGCTCCTGCGCGTGCAGCGGTGGTTCAACTCCCGGCGACCGCCGCACAAGTTCGTGTTCACCTCGTTCACGCATGCGGTGTCGGCACTGCTGGCGCACCACCTGTACCAGACTTTCGCGTCCGCCGAACTGGCCCGGCTTTCGCCCGCGAACTCGTTGCAGGTCTTCGGGATCCTGATGCTCGTCGGCTTCAGCTACGCGGCGCTGCAGGCGATCGTGATCGGCGGCCTGCTCGCGCTCGGCGGCACGTCCGCGCCCACGCTGCGCAACGTGTTGGGCACCAAGGACGACAACCTGCTGGAGCTGTCGACGATCAGCCTCGGGACCATCGCGACGATCCTGCTGGTGAACATCCCGCCGGCGATCGTGATCCTCGTGCTGATCACGGTGCTCGGCAACCGGCTGGCGGAAATCAACCAACTGCAGTCCGAAGCGCGCACCGATCCGAAAACCGGGATCTTCAACGTGCGCGGGTGGTCGGAGTCCGCGGAACGCGCGCTGGCGCGGGCCGCGCGCGGCGGGGAAACCCTGGCACTGCTGATGATCGACCTCGACCACTTCAAGTGGATCAACGACACGTACGGCCATCCGGCGGGCGACGACGTGCTCCGCACGGTGGCGCAAACTCTCGACGAGATCACGCGCCCCAAGGACATCATCGGCCGCTTCGGCGGCGAGGAGTTCCTGATCCTGCTGCCCGATGTGGACAGCACGGCGGCGAAGGTGACCGCGGAACGGATCCGTACCGCAATCGCCGATCAGCGCATCGTGACGACCGACAAACGCGGCGGTTCCGCATTGATCACCGGCCGTACCGCTTCGATAGGCGTCGCATTGCTCGGCGTGAACGGAACGGAACTGGAACAGTTGCTGCAAGCCGCCGACGCGGCCGTCTACACCGCGAAGGAAGGCGGCCGGAACCAGGTGCGGTTCGCGGACGCGAATCTGCCGTCCGAGTGATCCACAATTCCGATCACCGGCACTGTTCGCGATTAATCGCGAAACCGATTCAGCAACTGTCCGCGACGACCGGTTCCCCGTTCCGCCGCCGGATTGAGCCGCCGGGTTAATTGTCGGCCGGACCGCTAACCGCACCGGCCGGTTTTCGGGACGGATCGACCGCCGCGAGGATTGCCGGACCCGGATGGCCGAGGACGGAAATCCCGTCCCGGCTCCCGCGGACTCGAGCGCCGGGCCCGGATCGCCCAGCCCGCCGACGCACCCGGCGCACGAGGCCGAAGTCAGTGAGGGAGCCCGTCACGGACTCGGATTCCCTCAGGACCAGCTGCTGTCCGGAAGGGGACGGCGCCCGCACGGACTTCCCGCGAGAGCCGTCCGGCCCAGCCGGTGCACCCGAGGCGACTGCCGGGGCGCCCAGCGCGACCCGCCCAGGTCAGACCCTCTGGGGGTTATCCCCCACGCAGGTGAGGGGGACAGCCGCCTCCCGGATCGCGCGCCGGGCTGGCACCCTGGTGCGCATGCCAGCCACCGACGACCGTGCCCCGGCCGCCGTTCGCCTTCGCCGACCCTGGTCGACGTCCGGCTGGCTGCTGCTCGTCCTGCTCGTGGTGTTCGGGTTCGGCTTGATCGCCTCCCGGCCCGCGTCTCCGCCCGACCAGGGCCCGCCGACCGGCGGCGTGCTCGCGGCGCGGAACGCGGTCGACGCGCTCGCCCACCCGGACGGGCAAGCCACCGCGCTCGCGCTCCTGCCCAAGGACTTCACCGCGGTCACCGGCGTGAAGCCCGGCGCGCTGCCCGCCCGCGATGGCACCGTCCGCGCGGCGCATCTCGACGGCGGCTGTTCCGCCCCGTGGGGCGACGACAACACGAAGTGGGACTTCTCCGTCCCGTGCAAGGCCCACGACCTCGGCTACGACCTGCTCCGCTACGCCAACGACAAGGGCCATCCGCTCGACCAGTCCGCCCGGGCCGCGCTCGACGACCGGCTCGAGCAGGACATGCACCGCACCTGCGAGCTGAACCCGATGAACTCCGAGCGCACCTGCCAGCTGGTCGCGTCGGTGTTCACCGGCGGGCTGGTGGTCAACTCGTGGCATCAGCGCTGGGGTCCGCCGGTCGGCGACCCGATCGGCCCGATGGTCGCCGGGGTCCTGGTGATCGGCTGCCTGCTCGTGATGCGGCTGCGCGGCTGGCACACCGCCCGCCGCACGGCCCCGCGTCCGCGCCTGCCGCGCGGCGTCCCCCGGCCCTGGGCGGTGCTCGGCATCGCCGGAGCGGTGCTGCTCATGGTCGGCGAATCGGCGACCGCGCTGGCCGACTGGGCGGGCGCGCCGGAACCGACCTGGTGGCCGCTGACCTGGCTGGCGCAGCTCACCCCGCTGCTGTTCTTCGCCGGCGGGCTCGCCAACGCGGCGGGCTGGCGGGCCGAACGCCACCGCGGCTACCGGCATTACCTCGCCGAACGGTCCAGCCCGCTGCTGCGCCCGGCGCTGATCTTCGCCGTGGTCGCCCTCATCGTCCCGCTGGCACTGGAGCTGCTGGGCATCCCGGCCGGGACCAACGCCACCGTCATGCGGATCGCGCTGCACCCGCTGTGGCTGCTGGGCGTCTACCTGCTGACTGTCGTCGGCGCACCGCTGCTGCTCGCGCTCTACCGCCGTACGCGGCTGTGGTCGGTCGCGGCGCTGACCGCCGTCGTCGTAGCCGGTGAACTCGCCGCGAGCTGGACGGACGTGTCCTGGCCGCGCTACGCCGCCACGCTCGGCCTAGCGCTCCTCGCGCAACAAGTGGCGTTCGCGTACGCGGATGGAGTCCGGCTTCGCCGCCCAGTGCTCGCCCTCGCGGCCGTAAGCGGCGTCGCGGCCCTCGCGGTCGCAGTGTTCGCCTTCGACGCTTCGCCGGTACTGCTGGGCAACCCGGGCGCGCCTGCTGCACTGTCCGCGCGGCCGTGGACCGTACTGCTGCTGGGCGTGTCGCAGCTCGGCCTCGTCGGGCTCCTCGCGACACCGCTGCGTCGCTGGGCCGCCCGCGACCGCGTCACCCGTACCGCGGCGCTTATGCTGCGCGCGCCGATGAGCCTGTACCTGGCGTTCCTCGCCGCGATGCTGCTGCTCGTCGCCGTGGTCTACCTGCCCGGTCCGATCGCGGACGGCCTGAGCTGGCTGCTGCGGCCGCGCATGCTCGCCGCGGTGGCGCTGCTGCTCGTGCCCGCGGCGCTGGTGTTCTGGTGGTTCGAGCGGCACCCGGGCAAGTCCGCCAAGGCCGCCGAAGCACCCGTCGCCCCGCTTCCGCACCCCCCGGCCGGCCGCCGTCAGGTGCTGCTCACGCAGGCCGCCGCCGCGCTGGGCATCGGCTACGCGACGCTCGGCGTGTTCGGTCTCGCGCTGGCCCGCTTCGGAGCCGAAGCCGCGGACGCCGACGTGCTCGGCTTGCGGCTGGACCCGGTCCAGAGCCTCGTGCACCTGCTCCTCGGCGTCCTGCTGCTGCACGCGGTCCGCACCGGCGGCGCGGCGACCTCGGCCGCGACGTGGTTCGCCGCCGCGCTGACCTGCGTCCCGTCGCTGGTGGCCGCCGCGGGCGGCGAGGCCCACGGAGCGGCGATCGTCGTCCTGCACCTCCTCACCGCGGTGTTCGCGCTGGTCGGAGCCGGTTCGTGCCTGGTGCCGGCGAAGCGGGCGGCCACCGCGGCGCCCTGACCGGCGACACGCGTACCGCCGACCGGGCGAAACTGCTTCGGATAACGGAATATGGGTGGTGCACACCACACCGCCCGGGGGAGGTGCGAATCCTTCGCAACCCCCGCCCGGCACCATGCGTCTCCAGAAGCGGACGACCAGAACGACGAGAAGGAGCCGGCCCCGTGGACTACCCGCCTCGGAACGGGCAAGGCGATCGCCGCCCCGCCCGCTCGTGGCAGGACCAGCCCGGCCGGGGACCGGCGCGGCGGCCCGGACCGCCGCCCCGCTCGCGACGCGAACCGCCTGCCCCGGGTCCGCCCCGGCGTTCCGGACCGCCCCCGCGCCGTCCGTACCGGGGGTCCCGCCGCGGCGGCCTGCGCGGCGCGAAAATCGCCCTCACCGTGGTGTCCCTGCTGGTCATGGGGCTCACCGGATACGCGTGGGCGTCGCTGCAGGGCCTGGTCAACGGGCTGAACTACTCCGACGTGATCGGCGAGGGCGGGGGCGGCGACAAGCCCGCCGACGGCGCCCGCGACATCCTTCTGGTCGGCCTCGACAGCCGCACCGACGCCCAGGGCAACCCGCTCTCCCCGGAACTGCTCGCCCAGCTGCGCGCGGGCGAATCGGACGGCGAGCTGAACACCGACACGCTGATCCTGGTGCACATCCCGAACGACGGCAGCAAGGCCGTCGCGCTCTCGCTGCCGCGCGATTCGTACGTGGACATCCCCGGCTACGGCAAGCACAAGATCAACTCGGCGTACGCCAGGGCGATGCTGCAGGCGCGCAAGGACCTGCAGGCCCAAGGCGTCACCGACCCGAAGGAACTCGACGTCAAGGCCAACCAGGCCGGGGCGCGGCTGCTGATCGCGACGATCCAGGAGCTGACCGGGTCCACGATCGACAACTACGCGGCGATCAACCTGCTCGGCTTCAGCGACATCACGAAGGCCGTCGGCGGCGTGGACGTCTGCCTGAAAAACAACGTCGACGACGAGTACTCCGGCGCGAACTTCACCAAGGGCCAGCACACCATCTCCGGGGTCGAAGCGCTGGAATTCGTCCGGCAGCGGCACGGCCTGCCGCGCGGCGACCTCGACCGCGTGGTGCGCCAGCAGGTGTTCATGGCGGGCATGGCGCGCAAGGTCCTCTCCGCCGGAACGCTGACCGACCCGGGCAAGCTCAACGCTCTGGTGGACGCCATCAAGAAGTCCGTGGTGCTGAACCAGAACTGGGACATCTTCAACTTCGCCCAGCAGATGAAGGGCCTCACCGGCGGGCAGCTGGAGTTCCGCACCATCCCGGTCGACAACGTCGAGTACCGCACGCCGACCGACGGCGTGGCGGTGAAGGTCGACCCGGCGAAGGTGAAGGCGTTCGTGCAGAGCCTCGCCGGCCCGCAGGCCGGGGCCGACGGCGCACCGGCGCAGCAGCAGCCGCCGAAGCCGGACGAGTCGCATAAGGACACGACAGTCGACGTGCGCAACGCCTCGGACCGCACCGGTCTCGCGGCGAGCGTGTCCAAGCAGCTGGTGGAAAAGGGCTTCACCGCGGGCGACACGGACAACGCGTCTTCGCGCAAGACGACTGTGATCTGGGTCCCAACCGGCGGCGAGGCGGCCGGGCAGGCGGTCGCCGACGCGCTCGGCACCAAGGCGACGGTGCAGGAGGACAAGAGCGTGCCCAAGGGCCACGTGCGGGTCTTCCTCGGCGCGGACTACGAGCCGTCCGCCGGCGCGTCGAGCGGAACCGGTGCGGCACAAGCCCCTCCGGCGCAGCAGCAGGCCGCGCCCCCGTCGACGCCCACCGGTCCGGGCAGCGACGACCAGCCGATCACCGCCGACGGCGTGCCGTGCGTCAACTGACGCGTTGCTCCATTCGGGGCAAGTAGAAATTTCTCCCGAAACCCGCGTAATGAGCGGCCGCTTCGGCACTTTCACCACCGGGACGCAAGCCCGCGTCCGCGAAGTTGGTTGAGGGGCAGGGGCCGTGATCGACGCTGAGCACTACCAGCGGGTGCTGGGAGACGAGCTGCGCAAGCTCAGGCGTGGCCGGGGATGGACGCGCAAAGAGCTGAACGCGCATCTGCAGAGCGAAATCTCGCTGCAGACACTGGCGACGTACGAACTGGGCACGCGGCAGTGTTCCGTGGTGCGCCTGGTCGAACTGTGCGTGGCGATGGACGAGCTTCCGCAGGATCTGCTGGCGAAAGTGCACAGCCGGGTCTTCACCGAGGAACCAGGACGGGTCCGCGTGGACCTGCGCCGAGTCGTCGCGGAAGCCGGTCCGGAACTGACTCCGCTGCGACGCTGGGCCGAAGGAAGGTTGCGGCAGAACGGAGTCGCGATGCCAGCCTCGCCCGCCCGGGCGAACGCTGCCGCTCCGGCACCCGGATCCGCAAGCACGCCAACCCCTTCCGCACCCGCGAGCCAACCCGCTTCGGCGACCGCCTCGGCCGACGAGGTGTCGTTCGACTTCGCGGCACTGGAACGAATGGCCGAACTGTGCGGCCTTCCGACCGCAGAGCTGGTTTCACACCTGCGCAAGCTCGCTCCGGCCTGACCCGCACCCACAGACCACGAGGGGGACCTTCGCGACTCCTCCCCTGCCGCGAAAGTCCCCCTCGTACTGCTTCACCGCCACGCGTCCTTGGCGGGCGAGGTTCCGCTCGACCTTGGGGCGGACTGGTTCGGCGAAGTTCCTTCCGTTCGTCCGCAACGCGACCTCGGCTGCCGAAGTTTCTTGCGCCTGACCGTCGCTCGACCTCGTCCAACGAAGTTTCTTCCGCTCAACCGCAACACGACCCCGGCTGGCGAAGCTTCCTCCGCCCGACCACCACCCGACCTCGACCGGCGAAGCTCCTTCCGCCCGACCACCACGCGACCTCGTCCAGCGAAATTCCTTCCGCTCAACCGCAACCCGACCTCGTCTGTCGAAGTTTCTCCGCCTGGCCACCGCTCAACCTCGTCCAGCGAGGTTTCTTCCGCCCGACCGCAACGCCACCTGGTCCGCCGAAGCCCCTTCCGCCCAACCACCGCACAACCCCGGCCACCCAAGCACCCTCCGCCCGACCGAAATCCCGCCCCCGCAGCGTCCACTGTGGAGCGACCCGCTCCGCACCGAACGCTGCCCGCGCACTACGAGGGGAACCTTCGCGACTCCTCCCCTGCCGCGAAAGTCCCCCTCGTACTTGGCAGTCCACTGTGGACTTCCACACGGACCACGAGGGGGACCTTCGCGACTCCATCCCCCGCCGCGAAAGTCCCCCTCGTGCCGGGTCACCCGAGCAGTTCGTAGTCCTCCCGCCGGACCGTCCGGGTGTCGAGCCAGTACCGCCAGGTGAAGCCCGGCCACAGCGTCCGGTTCACGCCCTTCGCGTCCAGATACCAGCTCTTGCAGCCGCCCTGGGTCCAGATGCCCTTCTCCAGTTTCCGCTGCACCTGCGCGTTGAACCGCTCCTGCACGTCCTCGCGCGGGTCCAGCGCCCGGCCGCCGGCGAGCCGCAGTGCCTGCGCGATATAGGAAATCTGCGCCTCGATCATGAAGACCACCGAGTTGTGGCCCAGTCCGGTGTTCGGCCCGAGGAGGAAGAACAGGTTCGGGAAGCCGTTGACGGTGATCCCGAGGTGCGTCCGCATCCCCTCGCTCGCCCACTCCTTCGCGAGGTTCCGGCCGTCGCGGCCGACGATCTCCAGGCTGTCGAACGCGTCGGTCACGTGGAAGCCGGTGCCGTAGACGATCGCGTCCACCTCGTGTTCGACGCCTGCCCGGTCGACGATGCTGTGCTCGCGCACCTCGGCGACGCCGTCGGTGACCACGTCGACGTTGTCGCGGGCCAGCGCCGGGTAGTAGTCGTTGGAGATGAGCACGCGTTTGCAGCCCATGGTGTAGTCCGGGGTCAGCTTGGCGCGCAGCTCCGGATCCTTCACCGCGCGGTCGATGTTGGCCTTCGCGAGCCGCTGCCCGATCTTCATGATCCACGGCTGGCCGTTGAAGCCGATCGCGCGCGCTTCCAGGGTCCAGTAAAGGAAATTCCGGTACAGCCGCTGCACCGGCGGCACCGCGCGGAACAGTCCGCGCAGCCAGCCCGGCATGTCGCGGTCGGCCTTCGGCATCACCCACGGCGGCGTGCGCTGGAACAGCGTCAGCTCGGCCACCTCCGGCGCGATCTTCGGCACGAACTGGACCGCGCTGGCCCCGGTGCCGACCACGGCGACGCGTTTGCCTGCGAAGTCGAAGTCGTGGTCCCACTCGGCGGAGTGGAACGCGCGACCCTGGAACCGCTCGATGCCCGGCAGATCGGGGATCATCGGCCGGTGCAGCGCGCCGACGCCCGCGACCAGCGCCGGAGCCACGAACTCGGCGCCGCTGCGGGTGCTGACGTGCCAGCGGTTCTCCTCGGCGTCCCAGCGCGCGCCGGTCATCTCCTGGCCGAAGCGGATGAAGCGGCGCAGGTCGTACTTGTCCGCGACCCCGCGCATGTACTCGTAGATCTCCGGCTGCGGCGAGTACGCGCGCGACCAGCCGGGGTTCTGCTCGAAGGAGAAGGAGTACATGTGCGACGGGATGTCGCACGCGCAACCGGGGTAGCTGTTGTCGCGCCAGGTCCCCCCGACGTCGTGCGCCTTCTCGAGCACCACGAAGTCGTCGCGGCCGTCCTTGCGCAGCTGGATCGCCATGCCGAGCCCGGAGAACCCGGTGCCGACCACGATCACGCCGGTCTCGGTGCGGTTGCCCATGCGTCCTCCCGTTTAACTGTTACCCGAAGTCCAGCTTACTCGGAGTAGGTTACTGGCGGTAGAGTGTGCGCCATGACCACCGCCAAGCGCAAGCGCATGCCCCGAGCCGAGCGGGAACGGCAGATGATCGAGGTCGCCGAGCAGGTCTTCGGCGAGCGCGGCTACGCGATGGCGTCGATGGACGAGATCGCCGAGCTGGTCGGCGTGTCCAAGCCGATGCTGTACGAGTACTTCAACTCGAAAGAGGGCCTGCTGCTGGCGTGCATCCGGCAGTCGCGTTCGGCGTTGCAGGAGGCCACCGAGCAGTCGATCGTCGGCGCGGAGTCCGCGCAGGAGGCGCTGCGCCGCGGGTTGCTGGCGTTCTTCGTCTTCATCCGCGAGCGCCGCCAGGCCTGGTCGCTGCTGCGGCACGAGATGGCGCTGATCGGCACCCCCGCCGCGGACGAGATCGAGGAAACGCGCCGCCAGCAGACCGACCTGATCACCGCGTTGATGAGCGGCTACTTCGACAACGAGGACACCCTGCGCGCCGAAGCGTCGGCCGAGTTCGTGGTCGGCGCCTGCGAGCGGCTGGCGATCTGGTGCGAGCGCTTCCCCGAGGTGACTCCGGAGAAGGCCACCGAGTACGCGATGGATCTGCTCTGGGCCGGGTTGTCACAGCGCGCGATCTAGCGTGCACGTGAAGACGACCGTGCATTAGGCCATTCGGTCGTCACTCAGCGCACATCTCGTCCCGTTACTTGTGACACAGAGTTTTCTTGCGGTATCGATGACACGGTAGAAAGACACACTGAGTGTCGCGCCAGCGGCCGGCAGGCAGGAATCGCGTCATGAGTTTGCGGTGGCCGGGTCTCGACCTGTGACGCATGCTGATGACGAGAGGGGTGAGGCAGTGGTGGAAACGATCACGGCGACGTACAAGCACGACAACGACGACTGGACGATCACCGTCAGCGGCCGCGGCAAGGAGCTGACCGGCAAGGCGCCGGGCATCATCGCCGCCCGCGACCGGGCCGACCAGCTCGTGGAGAAGCTCGCCCCGAACGAGCGACCCACGGTCGTGCACCTGCTGAACGGCAACGCACTGGAGTTCACCAGCGCGTACATGGCCGCCCGCCTGACGCTGCCGGAGATCGAGCCGCTGGAAATCCCGCCGTCGGGCGGTGCCAAGGCGGCCAAGGACTCTTCCGCGGAGGCCAGCAAGGCTGAACCGCCCGCGTCCGCCGCCGCCGCTGCGGAGAAGGACAAGGCCGCCAAGCCCGCGCTGCCGCCGAGCAAGCAGCTCCCGAAAGAGGTCGAGGACCGCAAGCCTGAAGAGCCGAACCGCCCCGGCGTGACGGCGGGCGCGTCGGCTACTCCGCCGGTCGCTCGGGCCTGACCCTTACTTGCGTTAGTTCCGCACCCGCTTCGCGGGCTGAGTCGCCCTGTGCGCGTCCCTGCTTGAGCGCGCCCTTTTGCCGCTTCGCGCACCCTCGCCCCGTGCGCATTGCTGCTTGAAGGTGCCCTTTTCCGGCTGCCGTTGCCGCCTTGCGCGCCACTCGCCCCGTGCGCATCGCTGCTGGAACGCGGCTTATTTCGGCTGTCTTCGCCGCGTTGCGCGCCGCTCGCCTGTTCACGCCTGCCGACACGTGGCCACGTCGGAAGAAACCGCCTCGTCACCCTCAAGGGGTAGCCCGATTCGGCGAACGTGATGCCCCCGACCGACCCAGGTGAGCGACCGCCAAATAGGTGACCCCTGGTTCAGTGGCACTTCTCACGAAGTTCACTTGGCGTAACGATCAGGGCAAGGCCATCCGCCCTCCAGGACGGAACCGGCGAAGGGGCGCGGCAGCACCCGGCGTAACCGCGACGGCCCTTCAGCGAACCGTCAGCGGAACAGCTTCCGCACCAGCAGCACGGCCACCAGCACGCCAGCCCCGATGAGCGGGTACTTGACCTTCGGGTTGTCGAGCTTCGCGCGCACGCCGTCCTTCGCCTGCTCGGCGAGTTTCTGCGGATTGGCTTTCGTGCCCAGCTGGTCGAGGGTCGCCGCCAAAGCGGTCCTCGCCTGCTCGATCTCACGCTCGATGGTCTCGGGGTCGCGAGCCACGTGCCCTCCTCGCCGCAGTCGGACTGTAGGCGGTCCACGGTAGAGGACAACCCACGCGCGACCGCGACTGGCCACGCCGAGCAGACCCGAACGTGGCGCGCGCTACGATCATCCCTGGTTCCTGGGGGCCGTAGCCCAATTGGCAGAGGCACACGGTTTAGGTCCGTGCCAGTGAGAGTTCGAGTCTCTCCGGCCCCACAGCAACGCTCTGACCAGCAGGTTTAGCTGATGAGCTGAACATCAACAGGAACCGCGTACAGCAGATTTACAGCAGAAGCACTGATGGAGCCCCGGTCGGCAAGCGTTGGACCGGGGCTCCGCTGTGTCTACGGTGGCGGGCATGGCTGATCATCTTCTTGTCATGACGACCACACCGGACCGCGAGTCGGCGGCCCGAATCGCCTCGTCCGCGGTCGCGCTCCGGCTCGCCGCGACGACACAGGTGCGCGGTCCGGTCACGTCCTACTTCTGGCACCTCGGGCAGACCGGCGAGGGCGAGGAATGGATCGTGACGTTCAAGACCACAGGTGCCCGCTACGACGAGCTCGAAGCGCACATCGTCGCCGAGCATCCGTGGGACAAGCCGGAGGTGACCGGGATCGAGCTGGCGCGCGGGTCGGCGGACTACCTGCGGTGGATGGAGACGACGACCGCGCTGAAGTGAGTCAGCCGCGGATCAGGTCGAGCGCTGATCACCTGCTCGTCATGACGACCACCCCGGATCGGGCCTCAGCCGCGCGGATCGCTCTCCGGCTCGCCGCGACGACGAGCTTGAGGCACACCTCATCGCCGAGCATCCATGGGACAACCCGGAAGTGACCGGCGTCGACCTGGCACGCGGGTCCGCGGCCTATCTCGCCTGGCTGGACACCGCGACCGCGCCGGAAGGACTCACGCGCGGGCCAGGTTGAGGACCGCGGCGTCCGCAGCGGTGTCGCGGCACCAGCGCGTCACTCGCCAGCGACCCCGCCCCGCGAAGCAGCCGCCCGCGAGGACAGTTTCTCCCGGACCCGGGTCAGCGCCTCGATCCGCTCGTCCAGCACTGCCAGCCGGCGGTCCACCAGGGCCACCGCGCTCGACGACAAGCGGCGGGAGGGCAAGTCGCCCTGCAGGCAGGAGCCCAGTGGGCGGATGTCGTCCATCGTGAGGCCCGAATCGAGCAGGTAGCGGATGTTCGCCACCCGCTCGATCGCGGACTCGTCGTAGTGCCGGTATCCATTGCGGGAGCGGGCCGCGGTCAGCAAACCCTGCTCCTCGTAGAACCTCAGCGCCCTGGTCGTCACGCCGGTGGCTTTCGCCAGCTCTCCGATCCGCACCGACCCGAGGGTACGCCGTTAAGCGATCACTGCGCCGCCGTCGACGGGCAGCACCACGCCGGTCAGGTACTCGGCGCCAGCACCCGCCAGCTGGACGATCCAGTGCGCGACTTCCTCCGGCCGGGCCAGCCGCCGCAGGGGCACCATTTCCTGCAGGGCTTCATGCTGGGCCTTGCCTTGTTCGGGGGTCAGGCCTTCGCGCGCGTAGATCTCGGTGGCGACCGGGCCGGGCGCGACGGCGGCGACTCGGATGCCGCGCGGGGCGAGTTGCACTGCCCAGCTTCGGGTCAGCGAGTCGAGTGCGGCTTTCGTCGCCGCGTAGAACTCGCGGCCCGGCATCGGCCAGCCGCGCTGCCCGATCGCGGTCGTCACGTTGACCACCGCGCCCTCGGTTTCGCTCAGGTGCGGCAGCGCGGCCTGCACGAGGTAGACCGGCGCGAGCAGGTTCGTCGCGACCACGGCGTCGAACGCACCGGGCTTGATCTCGCCGAGCGCGGCCGGTCCGACGATGCCCGCGTTGTTCACCAGCACGTCGATCCGGCCGAATTCGGCAAGCGCCGCGGCGACGATCTCCTCCGCGGCGCCCGCCTCGGTGAGGTCGGCGGCGAACGGGCGGATCCGCGGGAAGCCCTCCGCGGTTTCGGCGAGCCGCTCCGCCGTCCGGCCGGCCACGAGCACGTTCGCGCCCTGGCCGGCGAACTCGCGTGCGGTGACCTGTCCGATGCCCGTTCCGCCGCCGGTGACGATCACGGCCTTGCCTGCGAACTGTCCTTCACTCATGTCCTCGACGCTAAAGATTGCCGTATGGGTGAAGGTCAAGCCGCTCAGCGCACGCGGTCGTAAACCAGGGCCACTTCGCCGAGATCGCCAGTCTCCTGGTGCGCGACCGTCCACTTGGTACCCGGCAGGCCGTCGTCGAACAACCGGGGTCCGCCGCCGGCGATTTGCGGGCAGATGGTCAGGTACAGCCGGTCGATCAGGTCCTCGGCGAGCAGCGCCTTGATCACGCTGACGCTGCTGTTGACCAGGATGTCGCCCTCGCCGTCGGCCTTGAGCGAGGCGACGACCTCGGCGGCGGGCGCGTTCACGATGCGCGTGCGCTCCCACGGCGATTCGGAGAGCGTGCTCGACAGGACCACTTTTTCCGTGTCCACCAGCCATTTCGCGTAGCCGCGGTCGCGCGGGTCGGCGTTCTCGTCGTTGGCGACGTTCGGCCAGAAACCGAGGAAGCCCTCCGCGTTGCGGCGGCCGAGCAGCGCGGTCGTCGCGTTCTCCCAGATGCGGGTCATCTGGTTGCGCGCGGTTTCGGTGGTCACGTACGGGATGATCGCGCTCATGTCGCCGGGGCCTTCCGGACCGTGGTAGCGGCCGTCGAGGGTGAGGGCGAGGTTGGCGGTGACACGACGCTCGGTCATGACTGGATGTCCTTTCGGGTGATGACTTCGGTGAGGTGGTCGAGGACCTGTCCCCAGCCGGTTTCGATTCCGGCGATGGCGGACACGGCCTCGACTGTCGTTGCGCTGATTTCCAGACCCAGCCGCAGCCGGGTGCCGCCGTTCGCCGCGGCGGCGAGGGCGAGGTCGTAGTGGCCGCTGAACGCGACGGCGCCGGCCGCGTCCAGCACCGACAGGTCGAACACGAGCCGCTCGGTTTCCTGAGCGGTCCGGACCTGCCCTTCCGAGCGGTACGTGCCCTCGGCGTCGCGGTAGGCGAGAACGACTCGCCCACCCGGCTCCGGTTCGAGGACACACTCGGTGACAGTCAGGGACGGCGGGACCCACCACGACGCCAGCAGCCCGGCGTCCGTCCAGTACCGCCAGACCGTTTCCGGCGGCACCGGCAGCACGCGCTCGAAGGAGAACACGCGGCCGTCGGCCCAGCGATCCCGGTCCGCCGCCGCGGTATCGGCTTCGATCGCGGCGCGATAGCGGTCGAGCACGTCGCGCTCCCCCGCGTGCGCCTCGATCGTCGCAGCCAGCTGGTGGAGCTGATCCGCGAACTCCCGCAGCGGAGCCGCTTCGGCCGCGTAGACCCGCCGCTGCCCGAGCGGGGCCATGGTGACCAGGCCGGCGCGGGCGAGGGTCTGCAGATGCTTGGTGGTCTGCGGCTGCCGCAGCCCGGTCAGCTCAGCCAGCTCGCCGACCGACCGCGGCCGCTCGGCGAGCAGTGCGACCAGCTGCCACCTGGTGGTGTCTGCGAGTGCTGAGGCGATCCCGTCCATGCCTCGAAGCATTCACTACTGAGAATATTCGTGTCAAGGAATTCTTTTCGGCCGATCTCACCCGGGAAGCAACCCGGCGGATCGACCACGGCGAAGAACACGTCGTCCGCCGCCTCGAAGCGGACCAGCAACTCCGGGACCCGCCAGCCGAGACCGCGGTAAGCGGGGGGCCCGATTTCCTTGCCCGGTCCGGGATTCTGCGCGCGGAAGTCCACGCCAGCCGGCCGGAAACCGTTGCGCGCCAACCAGAACGCCCGGCCCTGCTCGCCGCCCTCGCGAACCGCGTCCTTTCAGATCATCGGCAAGCTGAGCCGCACGAAGCGACCCGTCCGGCTATCCTGACGACGCCCATGCCGCTGCTCAGGCGGGACTGACGTGCTCCGCGCACAGGCACGCGACCGCGGTGTCGATCCACTCGCGGCCTTCCCACTCCGGATGCCGCTTGATCAGCTCGGCCCGCACTTCCGCGGTCACGGTCGCCTCGTCCATCCCCGAATCGCGGCGCCGCCAGGTCTCGTCGCGCAGCAGTTCGAGGTAGGCACGCAGGTCGTCGAGCAGTTCCGGACCGCTGAGGGCACCGTGGCCGGGCACGACGATTTCCGGCCGCTGTTCCGCGAGTTTCCGCATGACCTCGATCCAGCGGATCCCGGACACGTCGGTGTCGTGCGGCGGGAACCACGGGAAGATCGCGAACTGGCCGGTCTCGGCGAGGTCGCCGGTGAACAGGACGCCCGCGTCCGGGACGGTGACGACCTGGTCGCCCTTGCTGTGCGCGCGGCCGGTCGCCCGTAGCCGCACTACGCGACCGCCGAGGTCGAGGTCGTGCGACGAGTCGTAGACGACGTCTGGGGTCGCCAGTTCGACGCCCTCCAGCTGCCGCGCGACTGGCTCCCCCAGTCCGCGGAACATCCGCAGGTAGCCAGGGCCTTTCGCGGCGAGGTCGGTCGCCTGCGCGCGGTTGACCAGGTAAGTCGCGGCTCCGGCGAAGGTCTGCGCGCCGAACGCGTGCTCGGGGTGGAAATGCGTGGTGGTCAAGTAAATCCGGCGGCCGCGCGCGTACTCGGCGGCGAAGTTCAGCACGGTTTCCGCGTTGCGCGGCCCCATGCCGGTCTCGACGACGAGCACGGAATGCGACCCGCCGACGACGCCGACGTTCGGCACCAGCTGTACGCCCTGGTTCGGGAGCACGACGAGGTCGCGGGCGAGTTCGCGCGCCTGCGAGGTCTGCACGACGGGATCGGGATACGGGTAGTCGGCCATCGCCGGGGCTCCTCAACGCGCGGAATCAGGGACCGTTCCAGTCCAGCGCCGGGCCCGCGCGGTGTCCAAGACCGATCCGCTTTTCCCGATACCGCACGGGTATCGTCGCTGGTCGTGGATCTCCGTTCGCTCCGGTACTTCGTCGCGGTCGCCGAGGAACGCCACTTCGGCCGGGCGGCGGCGCGGCTGCACATGACCCAGCCGCCGCTGAGCCGTGCGATCAAGCAGCTCGAAACCGACCTCGGCGCGGCGCTGCTGGACCGTTCACCGTCCGGAGTCACGCTCACCGCGGCCGGAAGCGCGCTTTACGACGAAGCCCGCACCCTGCTCGCGGGCGCGGACCAGGCGCGCGCGAGGGTCGCCGCGGCTGCCGGGCCGGGGACGCTCACGCTCGGCACTCTCGCCGACAGTTCGGAGCCGGTCGGAATCCGGCTCGCCAGCGAGTTCCGCGAGCGGCATCCGGGCGTGCGGATCACCGTCCGCGAGGCCGATCTCACCGACCCGACGACCGGTCTGCGCGCCGGGCTCGTGGACGTCGCGCTCACCCGGATTCCCTTCGACACCACCGGAATCCGCACGCACGTGCTGCGCTCCGACCCGATGGGCGTCGTCCTGCGCGCGGACGATCCGCTGGCCGGACGCGCCGAGGTGCGCCGGGAGGAACTCGCCGACCGGACGTGGTTCCGGTTCCCCGACGGCACCGACCCGCAGTGGCGGGCCTTCTGGAGCGGCGGCACCGTGGGCGGCCCGGTCGTGCGGACGGTCCACGAATGCCTGCAAGCCGTGCTGTGGAACGGAACCGTCGGACTCGCCCCGCTCACCCACCCGTTTCCCGACGGCATCGCGACAGTCCCCCTGACCGGCTACCCGCCGAGCCAACTCGTGGTCGCCTGGCGCGAAGACTCGACACCGCCGCTCGTCCGCTCCTTCGCCGAACTCGCCGTCCGCATCGCCGGGCTCCACGACCGCGAAACCCTGGTGAACCCGTAGGCTGGACCCGGGACATCGGGGAGGTGCGAGCGGTGCCGGAACGCAATCCGCTGCGGATCCTGCGCAAATGCGCGGACTGGTTCGAAAACCGCGGCGTGTACATCCCCGGCGAGGAAAGCCGCGCGGTCGACCCGGTGCGCGACTTCGGCTGGCTCATGGTCGCCTGGGGCGCGGGCGTCGCGGTGTTCATCCTGTTGTTCGCGTTCGCGGTCTGAATCCCGACCGACGGCCGTTGACATCGGGGTGACGACTGTCACCCGGTGTGCTCTTTCGATCACGGATCGGCCACGGGTGTACACCAGGTCCGCGTCTTCCGCACCGTGACGGCAATAGTGCCGCCAGAGTGGAGCGGGTCCGCCCGGCAACTACGCCGAACGGCACACCGCCCCACCCCGACTGGAGTACCCCCGCGATGGCGCCCGCGCGCACCCCGAAACTGCTGTTGACCGCCTGCCTGCTGTTCTCCGCGGCAGCCTGCGGCGGCGTCAACGCTCGGGAAGGCTCCGCCGCGATGGGCGTCGGCAACCCGGCGGCGCAGCCCGCGGCCGCACAGGCCTCCGGCGACCTGCAATTCGGCGCCAACCACCGCTTCGCCAGCGGGATCACGGTCTCGCTGTCCGCACCGCAGTCGTTCCAGCCGAGCCCGGCGGCGTACCCGCGCAGCGCCCGCGCGGCGGCGTTCTACATCCAGGTCACGAACAACGGCACCGACCCGTACCGGGTTTCCGGCCTCTCGGTCACCGCGACGGTCGACGGGAAACAGGCCAAGCAGGTCGTGGATGCCACGCAGGGCCTGGGCGGCGTGTCCGACGCGGGCCGGGATTTGCTGCCGGGCCGGTCCACGCAGGTCACACTCGCGTTCGCGGTGCCCGCCGACAGCGCCCGGATGGCGGTGCAAGTGCGGCCGAGCACGGGCGAGCCCGCCGTCGTCACGTATTGCGGCGACGCCTGAATTACTCTCGTCCCCATGACCGACCAGCGACTTGCCGTGGGCGACGAAGCGCCCGAATTCACCCTGCCGGACAGCACCGGCAAGAACGTCTCGCTCAGCGACTTCCGCGGCCAGGCCGTGGTGGTGTACTTCTACCCGGCCGCGGGCACGCCGGGATGCACCAAGCAGGCCTGCGACTTCCGGGACAATCTCGCGGAGCTGAACGACGCGGGGTACCAGGTGCTGGGGATTTCCCCGGACAAGCCGGAGAAGCTGGCCAAGTTCGTCGAGGCGGAGAAGCTGACCTTCCCGTTGCTGTCCGATGTGGACAAGACCGTGCTGACCGAATGGGGCGCGTTCGGGGAGAAGAAGAACTACGGGCGAATCGTGCAGGGCGTGATCCGGTCGACGTTCATCGTGGACGCGGAGGGGAAGATCGCCAAGGCCGCCTACAACGTGCGGGCGACCGGGCATGTGGCCAAGCTGATCCGGGATTTGGGGATCGCTTCCTGACTTGCCCCGGAGCGCGGAGAGGCGGCCGGGCCTCTCCGCGCGTTCGGTCAGCGCCGCACCTGATAACGGAGGTGAAGCACCCGATCGCCCTGGACCACGTCGGGGTTCTCCAGCAGGTGCGGTGCGTTGACTGAGCCGAAGTAGCGTTTGCCGGAGCCGAAGACAGCCGGGACGACATCCATCCGCACCTCGTCTACCAGGCCTGCGGCGAAAATCTGGCCGCCGACGTCGCCAGCCGCGACCTCCACGACGCGGTCGCCAGCCAGCTCCTGCGCCTTCGCCACGGCGGCCTGGACGCCGTCGACGAAGTGGAACGGCACCTCGGGATTCCAGCCCTCGGGCGCGGGACGGTGGGTCACGACGACCACGTGGTCGATTCCGCTCGGCGGCGTTCCGTCCCAGCCGTCTGTCAGGTCGAAGACGTGGCGGCCGACGATGGTCACCCCGATCTGGTCCCAGTACGCCCGGGTGTAGTCGTAGGACGCCTGCGACACCTTCAACGCGCCGCTTTCGTCCAGCGGGACCTCGCCGCTGGACAGCCAGTCGAACAGGGGGCCGGGCTGGTCGTCGTGGTCGGCGATGAAGCCGTCCGCCGACACCGAGCTGTACATGACGACCTTGCCCACGAGGCTCTCCTCTGCTTCCGATGGGCCCAAGTTAGCGGGTTGGGCGCGGTCGCTCTTGTAAGAAATCAATCGGCGGGCAGCGACCAGCCGTCCAGGGTGTGACCGGGATGTTCGCGCAGGAACCGGCACCGGATTTCGAGGTACTGGGTCGGCGTGCAGCCGGTGAAAGCCCGGAACTCGTGGCCGAAGTGGGCCTGGTCGAAATAGCCCGCGCGGGCGGCGAGGGCGGCCCAGTCGACCGGTCCGGCGGGGTCGATCCCGAGCACGGTGGCGGTGAAGCGGTGGGTGCGGGCCAACCGCTTCGGCGTGACGCCGACGAGGGTCTTGAACCGCTGTGCCAGATGGGTGCTGCTGACCCCGGCCGCCTCGCTCAGTTCGCCGATCGCCACCGAGCCGCGGGTCGCCGCGATGACGCTGCTCGCGTGGCGGACCAGGCCCAGGCCGGCGGTTTCGCGCAGCCGTCGCCGCAGCTCTTTCTCGAGCAGTGTCAGCATCTGGTGCGGGGTTGCGGCGGTGGCCAAGCGATCTCGCAGTTCGGCGACGGCGGGTCGGCCCCAGACCTGCTCGATCGTCACCGGCCGGTCGCATAGTTCGGCGGCGGGCATCGGCAGGAACGGTGCCAAGCCCCAAGGTTTGAAGTGGACGCCGACGGACCGGGTCCGGGGCGGGTAGCCGAAGTCGTACGCGCGGGTGGGCGTGGTGATCACGCAGCCGTCGGCGTACTCCGCCGGTGCGCGGTCGGTGCCGCCGCGGATGCGGAACGGCGGCCCGAGGTTGACGATGAGCAGCGCCGACGGTGCCGGCGGCAACGTCAGCCGGGCGTACGGCGACGGACCCGCCAGGTAGTAAAGGTCGTCGATCAGCTCGTCCAGCGGCGGCCGCGGCGCTCTGGACACATACTCCACGTCCCCAGCATCGCCGATGCGCGCCCGCGAGCGCTACTGCGCGGGGAAGCGCAGGGTGAAGGTGGTGCCTTCGCCGGGAGTGCTGGCGGCGGTGACTTCCCCGCCGTGGGCTTCGGCCAATTTGCGGACGATCGCCAACCCCAGGCCGCTTCCGCCGGAAGTTCGGCTTCGCGACGGATCGGCGCGCCAGAAACGGTCGAACACGCGGGGCAGGTCTTCGGGCGCGATGCCGGTTCCGGTGTCGGTTACTTCGAAGACCGCGTCGTTTTCGCGCCGGCTCGCGGCGACGGTGACCGAACCGCCGGGCGGGGTGTGCCGGATCGCGTTCGAGACCAGGTTGTCCAGGGCTTGGCGCAGGCGCACCGGATCCGCGGTGATGGCCGGGTTTTCCATGGGCGGGACGGAAAGGCGGACGCCGGCGGATTCCGCGCGCGGAGCGTGCGCGGCGGCCAGGTGGGCCAGCAGGATGTTGGCGTCGACGGGTTCGGGGTGGACGCGCAGCGCACCGGCGTCGGCCAGGGCCAGGTCCTGCAGGTCGTCCACGATGTGCTGCAGGTGGACCGCTTCTTCCAGCAGGGAGGCGACGAGGTCGTCGTCGAGCTGGCTGATGCCGTCCTGAGCCGCTTCCAGCCAGCCTCGGATGGTGGCCAGCGGGGTGCGCAGTTCGTGCGCGACGTCGCTGACCATGGCCTTGCGGGCGTTCTCCAGTTCTTCCCGCGCCCGCGCCATTTCGTTGAACGCGGTGGCCAGGCGGGCGATTTCGTCCTTGCCTTTGACGCGGACCCGGGCGCCCGTCTCGCCTGCTTTCAGGCGTTGCGCCGCACCGGTCAACGCGCGGAGAGGGCGGATCAGGCGGATCGACGCCAGCCCGGTGACGACGACGGTCAGCAGAAGGATGGCGGCGGTGACGGCGATGAGTTTCGTGCGGTTTTCCGCGGAGAGGGTGAAGCCGGTCGGGGGCTGGTCGGTGCCCTTTTCGGTGATGTAGAGCCAGGCCGCCGGGGCCACGTAAGGGGTCAGCTGCTCTTTGCGGGCCGACGTGACGCAGTTGGTGATGGTCTGGTCGGTGGCCTGCGCGACCGGGCCGTCGAAGGTCCAGGACAGGGCCAGTTTGGCGACCGGGACGGTGCTGTCGTTCCGGCCGAGGCAGGCGTCGATCAGACCGGACAGCTTGTCCAGGGCGGCTCGTTCGGTCGCGGTGGGGCGTTCCAGGAGGCCGGTGCCGCATTGGGCGGTGCCGGCCGGGGCGATCACCCTGGGGTGGCCGCTCGGGGAGATTTCCAGGCTGCCCAACCCGGTTCTGCGCTGGGTGCAGGACAGGACCTTGTCGGCTATTTCCTGAAGCTCTTCGCGTTCTTCCGCGGGAAGGCGGTAGGGGCCGACCGCGTCGGGGTCGATCCGGTCCGGAGTGGATTTGACGCCCAGCCGGGCGTCGACCGCCAGCGGGTCGATCACCGCGGACGGCTGGGGCGGCAGTTTTCCCGGGTTTTCCTCCGAGCTGGCGATCAGCTTGCCCTGCGGGGTGGTCAGGACGATTTTGCGGCCGGTTTTCTCCGCGTAGTCGTCGATGGTTCTGGTCGCGCCGGACCACGTCGGATGGGTCGCCGCGTACGAAAGCAGGGCCTGGTAAATCGTGCCGTCGTCGGCGAAGAGCTGGCCCTGTTCCCGTTCGATGGCACCGGAAGTGGTCCGGGAGGCCAGCCACGCGGTCGCGGCGATGGCGCACACCGCGATGGCCGCGGTGACCGCGAAAAGGCGGAAGAGAAGGCTACGGGGCATCGGACTTCGCGGTCAGTTTGTAGCCGACGCCGTACACCGTGAGCAGTTTCGCAGGTTTTCTGGGATTTGTTTCGATTTTCTTCCGGAGATTCATGATGTGCACGTCAATGGCGCGCTGAGTGATGTAGCGGTCGAAGCCGTGCAGATGTTCCAGAAGCTGCGCCCTGGTGAAAACCTGGTCCGGCCGCGCGGCCATCACCTCCAGGATGCGGAATTCCCCGGGGGTCGTTTCTATCGGGTTTCCGCTTACCGTGACCTCGTGTTTTTCCTTGTCGACGGTCAGCGTGCCGACTTTGCGGGGACCGTCTTTGGCCGCTTTCGTCCTCCGGAGGAGGGTCCGTACCCGCGCCATGAGTTCCCGCGGGCTGTAGGGCTTGGTGACGTAGTCGTCCGCGCCCAGGTCGAGGCCCTGGAGCAGGTCGTCCTCGGTCGAGCGGGCCGTGAGCATGAGGATCGGCAGGTCGGAGGAGGCCCGGACGGTCCGGCAGACGGTCAGGCCGTTCATGCCGGGGAGCATGACGTCCAGGATCAGGAGATCGGGTTCCGCGGTGCGAAGATGCGCCAGCGCGGCCTCGCCGGTGGACGCGACGGTGACGGTGTGCTGTTCGTGTTCCAGATAGCGGCGGACCAGTTCCGCTTGTTTCGGATCGTCTTCGGCCAGGACGATATTGGCGCACATGCCTGCCGAGACTAGCCGCCGGCCTGCCCCGGAGCCACCAGGGCAGGCCGCGACGTTATCCGTCGGCCAGTTTTCGCAAGGCCGGCAGAAGTGCGCGCAGGGCCTTGCCGCGGTGGGAAGCGGCGTCTTTTTCCGCCGGGCTCAGTTCCGCGCTGGTTTTCGTTTCGTTTTCCGGCACGAAGATCGGGTCGTAGCCGAAACCGTTCGTTCCGCGCTTTTCCCGCGTCAGCGTGCCACGCCATTCGGCCCGGACCGTGGTGGTCTCGCCGGACGGGAGAGCCAGCACGGCGGCGCAGACGAACGCCGCGCCCCGGCGCTCGTCCGGGGTGTCCGTCAGCTGGGCCAGCACGAGGTTCAGGTTCGCTTCGTCGTCGCCGTGTTTGCCGGACCAGCGGGCCGAGAGGACGCCCGGCATGCCGTTCAGCGCGTCGACGGCCAGCCCCGAATCGTCCGCGATGGCGGGCAATCCGGTGGCGGCCACCGCGTCCCGGGCCTTGGCCGCGGCGTTGCCTTCGAAGTCGGGGGCGGTTTCCGGGGCCTCCGGGAACTCCTCGACGTCGTTCAGGCCGAGCACCTCGACGCCCTGGATGCCTTCCGCCTCCAGGATCCGGCGCAGTTCGCCCAGTTTCTTCGCGTTCCGGGTGGCCAGCAGCAGTTTGGTCACTTCTGGCCCTTCTTCTTGTCCGGACGCGGTTCCGGCAGCTCGCCCGGATACGGCAGCGCCAGCGCTTCGTTCTGCAGCCGCGTCAGTTCCGCGCAGCCGGCCAGCGCCAGGTCCAGCATGGTGTCCAAAGTGGACCTCGCGAAGGTGGCTCCTTCGCCGGTGCCCTGCACCTCGATGAGGGTTCCGGCGTCGGTGGCGACCACGTTCATGTCGACCTCGGCGCGCGAATCCTCCTCGTACGGCAGGTCGAGGCGCACCCGGCCGTCCACGACGCCGACGCTCACCGCGGCCACCGAGGACGACAGCGGCTGCGGGTCGTTGAGCCGGTTCGCCGCGCCCAGCCAGGTGATCGCGTCCGCCAGCGCCACGTAGCCGCCGGTGACCGCGGCGGTGCGGGTGCCGCCGTCGGCCTGGAGCACGTCGCAGTCGATGACGATGGTGTTCTCGCCGAGCGCGGCCAGGTCGATGCAGGCGCGCAGGGAGCGGCCGATCAACCGGGAGATCTCGTGCGTGCGGCCGCCGATCCGGCCCTTGACCGCTTCCCGGTCGCTGCGGGTGTTGGTCGCGGAGGGGAGCATCGCGTACTCCGCGGTCACCCAGCCGAGACCGGACCCGGCACGCCAGCGCGGCACGCCCTCGGTCACGCTCGCCGCGCACAGCACCCTGGTGTTGCCGAACTCGACGAGCACCGACCCGGCAGGCCACTTCTGGAACCCGCGGGTGAGCTTCACTTCGCGGAGCTGGTCGTCGTTCCTGCCATCTTTTCTAGCCACGGGGAGCACTCTAGGACGTCACCCTGACAGTTTCGCGATCAGAGGTCGTACACCGCGCCCTGCGTCACCAGCTCGGCGTCCGGGAACACCGCTTTGGCCTCGGCCAGGACCGCGTTCCGGTCCGTCCACGGCGCGACATGGGTCAGCAGCAGACGGCCGACCCCGGCGTCCTTGGCCAGTTCACCTGCTTCTTTCCCGGAGAGATGCACGCCTTGCGGACGGTCGGCGGCGTCGGTCCACGAAGCTTCGGAAAGCAACACATCGACACCGTCGGCCAGTTCGCCGAGGCCGCGGCACAACCCGGTGTCGCCGGTGTACGCGAGGATGGTGCCGCCGTACGCGATGCGCAGGCCGAAAGCGGGCGTCGGGTGGTACACGGCGACGGCGGTCACGTCGAAGGGCCCGATCTGGACTGTCTCTTCGCGCAGCTCGTGGAACTCGTACACGTCCGACAGATCCGCGCCAGCGCGCTCCGCCGCGTCGGCTGCGTACGCGTGCGCAAGGCGCGAAGGAGCTTCCGCGGGTGCGTACAGCGGCAACCGTCGCGGGCGCGCGGGATACGGCGGCGCGGGGTGGTAGCGGCGAAGCACGGTCAGGGAGTTGACGTCGGCGCAGTGGTCGGCGTGCAGGTGCGAAAGAACCAGCGCGTCCAGGTCGAACGGGTCCAGCACGGTCTGCAATTGGGCGAACGTGCCGGTGCCCAGCTCGAGCCCGAGCCGGTAGCCCTCCGCCTCCAGGAGATATCCGGACGCGGCGGCGTTCGGCCCGGGGATGCTGCCCGAACATCCGAGGATCGTCAGTCGCACCCGGTAACCCTAACTCTGCTCAGCGCCGCCGCAGTGTCACGCACTGACCGGAGCCAGCGCACCCGGCGCGAAGCCCATGAACCGCTGCGCCAAGCGGGCGAACGGCTCCGGCGAACCAGTGGCGAGGAACTCGTGCCGCGGCGGCTCGTCGCGCTCGGCCAGCAGGTCGAGTTCGGTCAGCACGCGGTAGAGGTCCTTGGCGGTTTCGTCGGCGCTGGAGACGAGCGTGACGTCCTGTCCCATCACGATCTGCAGGACACCGGACAGCAGCGGATAGTGCGTGCAGCCGAGGATGAGCGTGTCGACGTCAGCTTCGAGCAACGGCTGCAGATACCCCTGTGCCAGACCGAGAATCTGTCGGCCGGTCGTGATGCCGCGCTCCACGAAGTCCACGAAGCGCGGGCAGGCGACGCTAGTGAGGCGTACGTCCGGCGCGGCGGCGAAGGCGTCGTCGTACGCCCTCGAACGCACAGTGCCCTCAGTGCCGATCAGACCGACCCGCCCGCTGTGCGTTGCGACCGCGGCCCGGCGCGCGGCCGGAAGGACCACTTCGATCACAGGCACGTCGTAGCGTTCGCGCGCGTCGCGAAGGCAGGCTGCGGACGCTGTGTTGCACGCGATCACCAACGCCTTCACCCCGCTCTCGACCATGTCGTCGAGAGCGGCCAACGCGTACTCGCGGGCAGTGGCGATGGGCAGCGGGCCGTACGGGTTGCGCGCGGTGTCGCCTACGTAGCGCAGCTGTTCGGCAGGAAGCAGTTCGAGGATCGAGCGTGCGACGGTGAGCCCGCCGACGCCGGAATCGAAGACACCGATGGGCGCGTCAGGAGAACTCACAAGCCGAGGTTACCCGGGGCCTGCGGAGCGATCTTCGGGGATTTGACGCGTTCGCCCCGTGAGGTCAGCCACGCGGCGAGGATGCCGGCCAGCGCGCCGAAGAGGTGGCCCTGCCAGGAGATCCCGGGGTTGCCGGGCAGCAGGCCCCAGAGCATCCCGCTCCAGATGCCGAGCAGCACGACGGCGACCGCGATCTGCGCGAGCGACCGGTGGAACAGGCCGCGCACCAGCAGGTACGCGAGCCAGCCGAAGGCCAGCCCGGACGCGCCCACGGTGTAGGCGTTCGCCGGTCCGACCAGCCACACGCCGAGCCCGGAAACCAGCCAGATGATCCCGGTGACCACGGCGAACCGGCCGATGCCCGCCGCCATCGCGAGGAAGGAGAAGACCAGCACCGGCACCGTGTTGGAGAACAGGTGCGACCAGCCCGCGTGCAGCAGCGGCGCCCAGAGGATGCCGTCGAGGCTGGACGCCTCCCGCGACAGGATCCCGCCGTGGGTGAACTCGCCCGGCAGGATCACGTCGAGCAGTTCCACGAGGTACAGCACCGCCACGAACCCCAGCGCGACGAACGCCGCGGCCTTGGGATGGGGCGGCAGGATGCGCTTCGCGGCGTCGACCGGCTTGCCGCTGCCAGCGGGCGGCGGCGACGTCGGCGGGAGGGGAGGCAGTGTGCTCACACCCTCAGGCTACGTCGAGGCCGGGCGGGCGGCCTCGGGAGAAATCCCTGAACTTCGCCTCCGGGTGAGCGGTCAGGCCATCGCGGGCTTCCGGAGCAAGTTTCCGTAGCCGGCCGCGAATACTGCCGACAGCAGCGCGGCCACCGCCGCCACTGCGAAGCTCCATCCCGGACCGCCGGCCGACAACACCACCGCGCCAACGGCTCCGGCAAGGCTGCTGCCCACCACGCGAACCAGCGCGTTGATCCCGCCAGCCGCGGCCGTTTTCGCGGGTTCGACATGCTCGACCGCCATCGTCCCCAACGCGGCGTATCCCAGCCCGATCCCCAGCCCCAGCACAGCGGCGACGGCGTAAAGCGCAAGCCCGTCCCCCGGCAACGCCGTCAGCCACAACGCGGCCGCCAGGACCACCACCGAACCGCCTGCGACCAGCGCGGGCGCGCTGAACCGGCGCATCAACGAACCGGCCAGCACCGAGACCACCAGCATCAGGATCGTCGTCGGCAGAAGGTAAAGCCCCACCTGCAAAACCGACGCCCCGAGCACGCCCTGCGCATACGCCGACAGCGTCATGATCGTGGAGAACAACGCGAAGCCCAGCAGGAACGACGCCACCGTCGCGCCGACCGTTTTTCGGTGCAGCAGCATCGGAATCTCGATCAACGGCGTCTTCGCGCGCCGCGCCGTCACCACCCACACCGCCGCCAGCACCACGGCCGCGGCCAGCAGACCGACGGTCGCCCAGCCCCATTCGGCCCCCTTGCTGATCGCCAGCAGCAGGCAGATCAGCCATCCCGACACCAGCACCGCGCCCAGCAGGTCCGGCGAACCGCTCCGCACCGCCGCCGTCCGGTCCTCGCGAACCGCCGCGACCAGCGCGAACGCCACCACGCCGAGCGCCGCCAGCACCCAGAACACCAGCCGATGATCGCCGCCGGCCAGCCCGGCCAGGATCATCCCGCCGCCGCTGCCCGCCCCGATCGTCGCGCTCAGCACCCCGATCGCGGTCGGCAACGACCGGGGAGGCACGACGTTCCTGGCCTGGCCGATCGCGAGCGGCAGCAACGGCGCGGCCGTGCCCTGCAGGATCCGGCCGGCGACCAGCAACGGCAGCGAATCCGCCACCGCCGCCAGCACCGATCCCCCGACCAGCAACCCGAGCACGACCAGCGACATCGTGCGCCGGCCGTAGAGGTCGCCCAGCTGCGCGACCAGCGGAATCGCGACCGCGCCCGCCAGCAGCCCGGCGGTCAGCGCCCACGACACCGAACTGAGCGGCACCCCGAGCTTGAGCTGCAGCCGCGGCAGCAACGGCACCACCACGGTCATCTGCAAAGTCCCGACCGCCACCGCGAACGCCAGCGCGGCGACCGTCCCCCAGTAGTTTTTGTACATGTATAAAAAGTAGCATGGCGGCATGCCAGCGCGCACCGGCCGACCGCCGAAGATCTCCAAGGCCGACATCGTGGCCGCCGCCCACCGGGTCATCGATTCCGAAGGCGTCGACGCGTTGACCATGCGCAGGCTCGCCCGGGAGGTCGGCAGCACGGCGATGGCGCTCTACCACCACGTGCGCGACAAAGAGGGGCTGCTGCTTCTGCTGCTGGACGACTACGCGCACCGCGAAATGCCTCGGCCGGAGAACCTCCCCGAGGAACCGGAAGACCGGATCGTGGCGGTCGCGAAGGCGATGCGGGACGGGCTGGCGGGCTGCCCGTGGATCGTGGAGGTACTGCGCTCGGACGACCTGCTGTCGGTCGGAGGACTGTGGTACCCGGAGAAAATCGTTGCCGCGGCGGGAAAAGCCGGTCTGCCGCTGGAAGCGGCGGTGGAGGTCTACCGAGCGGTGTGGCACTACACGCTCGGCGAGATCAGCTCACGCGCGGCGGCCGCGCGGCGACGGGACCAGGGCGGCGGCACCTACCGCGAGCGAGTCTTCGCGGACCTGGACGCGACGGAATTCCCCACGCTCGCCGAGATCGGGCCGCGCTGGGAAAGCCTTACCGCACAAGACAGTTACGAACGAGGCGTACGCGCACTCGTCAAGGGATTGCTGCCGTGAGGGGAACCCGGCCGGATTCCCCTCACGAGCGAGCGTCCGGTCAGGCCCAGAGCTGACCGTCGAGCCGTTCTGCCGCTTCGTCCAGCGACCCGGAATACGCGCCGGTCGACAGGTACTTCCAGCCGGCGTCCGCGACCACGAAAGCCACGTCCGCCTTCTCGCCGCGAGCCGCGGCCTTCTCCGCGACCCCGAGCGCGGCGTGCAGCACCGCGCCCGTGGAGATCCCGGCGAAGATGCCCTCGTGCTCCAGCAACTCCCGCGTCCGCCGAAGAGCGTCGTACGCCCCCACCGAGAAGCGTCCGTTGAGCACGCTCTCGTCGTACAGCTCGGGAACGAATCCCTCGTCGAGGTTCCGCAGGCCGTACACCAGCTCGCCGTACCGGGGCTCCGCCGCGATGACCTGGACGTCCGGCTTGTGCTCGTGCAGGTACCGGCCCACGCCCACCAGCGTCCCGGTCGTCCCGAGCCCGCCGACGAAATGCGTCAGCGTCGGCAGGTCCTTCAGCAGCTCCGGGCCGGTTCCGCGGTAGTGCGCGTCCGCGTTGGCCGGGTTGCCGTACTGGTAGAGCATCACCCAGTCCGGGTTCTGCTTCGCCAGCTCCTTGGCCCGCCGCACGGCCTCGTTCGAGCCGCCCGCGGCCGGCGAGAACACGATCCGCGCGCCGTAGGCCTGCAGCAGCTGCTTGCGTTCGGCGGAGGTGTTCTCCGGCATCACGCACACCAGGCCGTAGCCCTTGAGCTTCGCGGCCATGGCCAGCGAGATCCCGGTGTTGCCCGAGGTCGGTTCGAGGATCGTGGACCCGCGGCGCAGGATGCCGTCCCGCTCCGCCGCCTCGATCATGGCCAGCGCGGGCCGGTCCTTGATCGAGCCGGTCGGATTGCGGTCCTCGAGCTTCGCCCACAGCCGCACCTCGTCGGTCGGCGACAGCCGGGGCAGGCCGACCAGCGGGGTGCCGCCGAGCGCGTCGAGGAGGGACTCGTAGCGAGCCATCGGCTCAGCGCGCGCCGCCCGCGACGGCGGGCAGGATGGTGAGGGTGTCGCCGTCCTTGACCTCGGCGTCGAGCCCGCCGGAGAAGCGCACGTCCTCGTCGTTGACGTAGACGTTGATGAAGCGGTGCAGCTTCTCCTCCTTGACCAGGCGGGCCTTCAGCCCGGCGTGCCGCGACTCGACGTCGTCGATGATCTCGAGGACAGTCTTGCCCGACGCCTCGACGGACTTCTCGCCGCCGGTGTGGGTGCGCAGGATGGTCGGGATGGACACGGTCACGGCCATGGTTTTCTACCTCCGGGTGGGTTCCTACACGCTGACGTATCGGACGCCGCGCTTTATTCCGGCAGTCAGTCGATGATCTCGACCGGCTCCTCGGTGATCTCGGCGTCCACGATCCGGTACGAGCGGAACTCGTGCGAATCGGGCTCTCTGGTCGAGACGAGCACGTAGTGCGCGTCGGGTTCGGCGGCGATGTTCGCGTCGGTGCGCGACGGGTAGGCCTCGGTCGCGGTGTGCGAGTGGTAGATGACCACCGGGACCTCGTCGTTCGCTTCCATCTCGCGGTAGAGCTTGAGCAGGTCGCCCGAGTCGAACTCGTAGAACGTCGGCGAGCGGGCCGCGTTCAGCATCGGGATGAACCGCTCGGGGCGGTCCGAGCCGGCAGGACCGGCCACCACCCCGCACGCTTCGTCGGGGTGGTCGCGGCGGGCGTGGGCGACGATCTCGTCGACGAGTTCACGGCGGATCCGGAGCACACGGACATCTTAGTTCGTGGACCGAACGAGTCCACACTGTGAGAGCTACCGCTCAACCGCAGGTCAGGGCACAATTACCGGATGCCGGTGTCCTCGAAGATCCGCGAACGCTGCCGTGGCCTGCTGGCCGAAGGGGACGTCGTCCAGTACGTGTTCCCCGCCACATCGCTGATGGTCACGATGATGGCCGCGCACCGGAACTTCCTCGTCGTGGTCACCGACCGGCACGTCACCGTGCTCGCCTGCAGCGCTTTCCGCCGGTGGAAGCCGGTTTCGGTGTGGGCGCAGCTGCCGCGTTCCACCGAACTGGGCCCGGTGGAGACGCATCCCTCGCTCGGGCCGACCGTGTCGTTCGGCGAGCTGGTGCTGGAGATCGACGAGGAGTACGTGGCCGTCGTGCGCGCCGCCGACCTCGAGCGGAGCGAGGACTGCCTGCCTAAGGACCCGTTCTGACCTCCAGCGCCTCCGGCCACACGTCGCGATAAGCCGGGACGCCGGCCGCGGAGGTCGCGGACAGCAGCCCGTGCACCATCGCCCGCGCGAACACCCGCGCCGCCGCCGCGCAGAGCGCGTCCAGCGCACCCGCTCGCGCCGCCAGCGCGAACGACCCGGGCTCCCCCGGCAGCTGCTGCGCGCCCGTCGCCAGCGCGAACACGGTGTCGCCGTCGAACATCGAGTGCGCCGGACGCACCGCGCGCGCCAGCCCGTCCTGCGCGGCCACCGTCAACCGGCGCGCCTCGGCCTTCGTCAGCGCCGCGTCGCAAGCCACCACGCCGATCGTGGTGTTCAGGTCGGTCCGCTGGCTCGGCGCCTCGCCGGGGCGATCCGGCCAGCGGACACCGAACTCGCCGTCGACTTCGTGATCAGCGGCGAACGCCCGTCCGGTCGCGAAATCCACCGCCTGGCCGGCCGCGTTCACCGCGGCGATCGCCCCGACGGTCACGTCTCCGACGACCTCGCTCGCCGTCCCGATGCCGCCCTTCAGCGAACCGACCACCGCGCCCGAGCCCGCGCCGACGGTGCCCATCGCGACGGCTTCCCCGGCTGCTTCGCAAGCGGCGTAACCGAAATCGGCATCCGGCCGATTGCCCCACGCGCTGCGCGGCAGGTCGAACAGCACCGCGGCGGGCACGATCGGCACCACCTCATACGGCTGCGCGCCAACGGGAAACCCGTAGTTCCGCTCGGAAAGCCACCGCATCACGCCGTCCGCCGCCGCGAGCCCGTACGCGCTTCCGCCGGAAAGACAGACCGCATTCACCTGCTGTACCAGGTTTTCCGGCTCCAGCAGGTTGGTTTCGCGCGTGCCGGGCGCGCCGCCCCGCTGGTCGACCGCGCCGGTCGCGCCGTCGGGGACGAGCACGACAGTGGTTCCGGAAGCCCAGCCGTCGCCGAGCCGTTGGTGATGGCCCACGAGCACGCCGGGGACGTCGGTGATTTTCCCGCCGGTCAGCCGGTCAGCGCCTGGATCAGCGTCTCCTGCACCCATGTCAGCCAATGGTAGACGCCGAGATGGGGTGCGCGGGGGTCGTCTTCCGGCAGCTCGTCGGGCATGTCCTCGGTGACGTCGAGCGCGGTGCCGAGCGCCAGCCGGACGTCGTTCAGCGCGCCGAGCCAGGCGTCGGCCTGCTCGAAGGTCAGCTTCACCGAACCGCCGTCGCGCGGGAGCGTGTCGAGCACGATCTTCGCGACGCCGACCTTCTTCTCCAGCAGCTCCGGCTCGTGCAGCGACCGCATCGCCGCCGCCGAATCGAGGTCCTCGCGGCTCGGGTTGTCCGGGTCGAGCCGGTGGAAGTCCGGCAGCAGCCGCGACAGCACCGGGTCGTCCGGCGATTCGGCGGGCCCGGTGCGGATCCCGGTCAGCTCGGCCAGTTCGTCCTGCGGGGCCTCCTCGGCCCGGGCGGTGAGCATGTCCTCGAGCTGCCCGACCAGCCCGCGCAGCACCGCGGCCTCCTGCTGCTCGAACCCGGCGAGGATGGCGTCCCCCTTGCGCCGCCAGGCCTTCACGAGGGCTGTTCCATGGTCGCCCACAGGCCCGCCGCGTGCAGCTTCGCCACGTCGGTCTCCACCTTCTCCTTCGAACCGGACGACACGATCGCCCTGCCCTTGTTGTGCACGTCGAGCATCAGCTTCGTGGCGTGGTCCCGGCTGTAGCCGAACAGCTTCTGGAAGACGTACGTCACGTACGACATCAGGTTGACCGGATCGTTCCAGACGATCGTCCGCCAGGGCTGGTCGGATTCGGCCAGCTCGGCCCCGAGTGGATCGACCTGCGTCTGTTCGGATGCGACAGGCGTGGACATGCACCCCATGGTGTCACGGGGCCATCCCGGTACGCCGCGCCAGGTCCGTCCATGTGAGTGAATAGGCTGCTCCCATGGGTTCCCCCGAGCCGGTCACCAGCGCCAGCACGGCGCTGCTCACCGACCACTACGAGCTGACCATGCTGGCGAGCGCGCTCGCGGACGGGACGGCCGACCGGCCGTGCGTGTTCGAAGTCTTCGCGCGCCGGCTTCCCGACGGCCGCCGCTACGGCGTCGTCGCGGGCACCGCGCGCGTGCTCGACGCGATCGCCGACTTCCGGTTCACCGACGCCGAACTGGCCATGCTGGAGCAGACCGCGGTCGTCGACCCGGAAACGCTGGCGTGGCTGGCGGACTACGAGTTCCGCGGCGACATCGACGGCTACCGCGAAGGCGACCTGTACTTCCCCGGTTCGCCGATCCTCACCGTGACCGGCAGTTTCGCCGAAGCGGTGGTGCTGGAGACGGTGGTGCTGTCGATCCTCAACCACGACAGCGCGATCGCGTCGGCGGCGGCGCGGATGTCCGGCGCGGCGCACGGCAGGCCGATCATCGAGATGGGCGGACGGCGCACGCACGAGTACGCCGCGGTCGCCGCCGCGCGCGCCGCCTACCTGGCCGGATTCGCCACCACGTCGAATCTCGAAGCGGGCCGCCGCTACGGGATCCCGACCCGCGGCACGGTCGCGCACGCGTTCATGCTGCTGCACGACAGCGAGGAAGCCGCGTTCCGCGCCCAGGTCAGCAAAATGGGTGCGGATACCACTCTCCTGGTGGACACCTACGACATCACCGCGGGCATCGAGGCGGCGGTGCGCGTCGCCGGACCGGAGCTGGGCGCGATCCGGATCGACTCCGGCGACGTCGGCCCGCTCGCCCGCAAGGCCCGCGACCAGCTCGACGCGCTCGGCGCGAAGGACACCCGGATCGTGGTGTCCGGCGACCTCGACGAGCACGCGATCGCAGCGCTGCGCGCGGAGCCGGTGGACGCCTACGGCGTCGGCACCTCGGTGGTCACCGGATCCGGGGCGCCGACCGCCGGGATGGTGTACAAGCTGGTCGAGGTCGACGGACGGCCGGTCGCGAAACGCAGTGCGCACAAGGAATCCCGCGGCGGGCGCAAGCACGCGCTGCGCCGGCACCGGAGCACCGGCACGGCGGTCGAGGAAGTGGTCTGGACCGCCGCCGGCGGCCGCCCGGAGCCCGGCGAGAACGATCTCGAGCTGCAGATCCCCCTGGTGCGCGGCGGCGTGCCGGTGGATGATCTGCCCACGCTGGACGACGCGCGCGCCCGCCTGCGGCGCGCGCAGGTGAGCCTGCCGTGGGAGGGCCTCAAGCTCTCGCACGGCGAGCCCGCGATACCGACGACTTTTTTGTAGGGAGCCGACCATGACAACCGCGCTGATCGTGGTGGATGTGCAGAACGACTTCTGCGAGGGAGGCTCGCTCGGCCTGCCGGGCGGGGCGGCCGCCGCGGCCGCCATCTCGCGGCGGATGGCCGAGGGCGGCTACGCGCACGTCGTCGCCACCCGCGACCACCACATCGACCCGGGCGACCACTTCAGCGACACGCCCGACTTCAACACCAGCTGGCCGCCGCACTGCGTCGCGGGCACGGCGGGCGCGTCCTTCCACGACGCGCTGGACGTGGTGCCGGTCGAGGCGGTGTTCTCGAAGGGCGAGTACAGCGCGGCGTACTCCGGTTTCGAGGGCAAGTCCGGCGACGGCAAGACCCTCGAGGAGTGGCTTCGCGCGCACGAGGTGACCGACGTCGACGTGGTCGGCATCGCGACCGACTTCTGCGTGCGCGCGACCGCCCTCGACGCCGCGCGGGCCGGGTTCAACGTGCAGGTGCTGCTGGACCTGACCGTCGGCGGTTCGCAGCCGACGGTGGACGCGACGCTGAAGGACTTCGACGAGGCGGGGGTGCGCTACACCGGCACGCCCGCCCTGCCGCCCTCGTGAGTGTTAATCCCGGTTAGAACCGGCATTGCCGCTCACGAGGCCGGCGCGCCGCCCTTGCCGTACGGATCGCACGCCGCGGTGCCGAGGTAGATGTCCCCGCTCGCCGGACCGCCCTGCGGGAACAGCTTCACGTGAACCGCGTGCGTGACCAGGCTGCCGTCGGCGGGCTGCGGCGTCACGGTCTCGTTCAGCGTGATCGTGGCCAGCGCGGTGCCCGCCGCGCCGCCGGGGATCGTGATCCGGTAGTTCGCCGGGATCGACGACGGCACGGTGAAGCCGGAGACCTCGCCGATCGACATCGATCCGGTGCTGCCCGAATCCGTCGTGGTGGCGCAGCCTGCCGAGTACGTGCGGACCTTCAGCTCCGGCCCGCCGTACCGGGTGAGCAGGTCGGATTCGAACCGCTGCCCGCCGGTCCGCACCTTGGCGACCGGGCCGTTCCGCTCGCAGGTGGCTCCGCCGAAGCCGAACACCGCGACCTCGCCCGCCGCGCCGCCGGCGGTGCGCGCGGAAGCCGGGCCGTCTGCGTCGCAACGCGCCAGTTCCCCGGTGACCACGTGCTCGTGGTCCACCATGACGTCGAGGCTGCCCGCGGAACCCCAGCCGGTTGACGTCGGCGGATCGGCGTGCGCCGCCGTCGGGGCCGCAGCCAGGAAAACCCCGGTGACCAGCAGGATCCGTCCGCGCATTCGACCTGTCTCCCTTCGCCCGTGCTTCGACATCGGCGCCGCGGCGGGGGTCCCAAACGTCGACGGTCGCAGCTCACCCGGACGTGTGGCGGGAGACAGGGGTGGTGAGGAACGCAACTTGTCTCGTTCCGTCCGGTCCCTCGGCGATAACCTGCCCGGACGTCCGTTTTCCGTGGTTGGAGGTCCCGTGTCGTCACTGTCTCTCCCGGCCCGCCGTCAGGTGCTGGCCGACCTCGTGCCCGGCACCCTGGTGCGCGACCTGGCGCTGGTCGCCGGCGGCGCCGTGCTCACCGGCGCGGCCGCGCAGCTGATCATCCCGATTCCGGGCACGCCGGTTCCGATGACCGGCCAGACTTTCGCCGCGCTGCTCGTCGGCGCGACGCTCGGCATGCGCCGCGGCGCAGCCTCGCTGCTGCTGTACTTGCTCGTCGGCGCGGCTGGCGTGCCGTGGTTCCAGGGCGGCACCTCCGGGCTGTCCGGCGCCTCGGCGGGTTACATCGTCGGGTTCGTGGCCGCCGGCGCGGTCGTGGGCGCGCTCGCCCGCCGCGGCGGCGACCGCACTCCGCTGCGCACGGCGGGGACCATGGTGCTCGGCAATGTCGTGATCTACGCCTTCGGCGTGCCGTGGCTGATGGCCGCCACCGGATTCGATCTCGCCACCGCGTTCGACAAGGGCGTCACGCCGTTTCTCGTCGGCGACGTGCTGAAGACCGTGGTCGCGGCCGGGGTGCTGCCGCTCGCGTGGGCCGCGGTTTCGCGGTTCCGCAAGGAAGACTGAGGCGGATTTCCGGGATCTTCGGTCCGGCGCGAGGGGTCCGTTCGCGCCGGATCGAAGATCCTGTCGTACCTGGCGGCTATCGTGTCTCGCTGTGCCCGCCCGAACCGATTTCCCCGGCGTCCTCGAACTCCTCACCCACGCGGTGGAGTCCGTCGGCGGCGCTGAACGCCCCGGCCAGGTGAAGATGGCCGATGCCGTCGGCCACGCCATCCGCACCGGCGAACACCTCGCCGTGCAAGCGGGAACGGGCACCGGCAAATCGCTGGCGTACCTGGTGCCCGCGATCCGGCACGCGGTGGAGAAAGACACCACCGTCGTCGTCTCCACGGCCACCATCGCGTTGCAGCGCCAGCTGGTCGACCGCGATCTCCCGCGCCTGGCGAAGGCGCTCAAGAAGCCGCTCGGGCGCGAACCGACCTTCGCGATCCTCAAGGGCCGCCGCAACTACCTGTGCCTGCACCGGCTCGACACCGGTCCGGCCGACGAGCCCGAGGACGCGCAGCTGTTCGACCCGTTCGCGGTGTCCCGCCTCGGCAAGGAAGTCACGCGGCTGCACGAGTGGGTGTCGGACACCGAAACCGGCGACCGCGACGAGCTGGTGCCCGGCGTGTCCGATCAGGCGTGGCGGCAGGTTTCGGTCACCGCGAGGGAATGCCTCGGGGCCGCGAAGTGCCCGGTCGGCACCGATTGCTTCGCCGAACGCGCGCGAGCCGAGGCCGGCAAAGCCGACGTCGTGGTCACCAACCACGCGCTGCTGGCCATCGACGCGCTGCAGGGCTATCAGGTGCTGCCGGACCACGACCTGGTGATCATCGACGAGGCGCACGACCTGGTCGACCGGGTCACCTCGGTCGCGACCGGCGAACTCACCAGCGCCATGGTGTCGGCCGCCGCGCGCCGCTGCGGCAAGCTGATCGACGCGGGAATCGCGGACCGGCTGCTGGAGTCGTCGGACGGGCTCGCGCTGATCCTCGACGACATCCCGGCCGGAAGGCTCGACGCGCTGCCCCGTCCGTTGCAGGGCGCGATCCCGGCGGTGCGCGACGCGGCGAAGGAATGCCTCACCGCGCTGGGGTCGGATCGTAAGGAAGACGTCGGCGAAGCCACCGCGCGCAAGCTGGCGCGGTCGCTGCTCGAGGAAGTGCACGACACCGCGGTGCGGCTGCTCGACGCGTACGACGAGGATCTGGCGCACCAGCGCGACGTCGTCTGGGTGACCGGAGACAAGTACTCGGCGAACCCGCGCCCGCCCGCGTTGAAGGTCGCTCCGCTCGGTGTCGCCGGGTTGTTGCGGGAGCGCGTGTTCAACCAGCACACCACCGTGCTGACCTCCGCGACGCTCACGCTCGGCGGCGAATTCGACACCATGGCAGGGCAATGGGGCCTCCCGCCGAGCGGCGCGCGCGTGGTGAAGTCGCCGGGCACGGCCACCGACAAGGAAGCGCCGTCGGACGAGGAGACCGGCCCGAAGTGGACCGGCTTGGACGTCGGTTCGCCGTTCGACCACCGTCGCAACGGCATCCTCTACCTCGCCAAACACCTGCCGCCGCCGGGCCGCGACGGACTCGCCGAGTCCACAATGGACGAACTGGCCGAACTGGTCGAAGCCGCGGGCGGCCGGACGCTGGGCCTGTTCTCCTCGATGCGCGCGGCGAAACAGGCCGCGGAAGCGATGCGGGAACGGCTCGATTACCCGATCCTCTGCCAGGGCGACGACGCGACGCCGTTGCTGGTGCGGCAGTTCGCCGAAGACGCGCGCACCTGCCTGTTCGGCACGCTGACGCTGTGGCAGGGCGTGGACGTGCCCGGGCCGTCGCTGCAGCTCGTGGTGGTGGACCGGATCCCGTTCCCCCGCCCGGACGACCCGGTGTCGTCGGCTCGCCAACGCGCGGTGGAAGCCCGGGGCGGCAACGGATTCCTCACCGTCGCCGCGACCCACGCGGCATTGTTGCTGGCCCAGGGCACCGGCCGCCTGCACCGCTCGGTCACCGACCGCGGCGTAGTGGCGGTGCTGGACTCCCGCCTGGCCACCGCCCGCTACGGCGGTTTCCTGCGCGCGTCGCTGCCGCCGTTCTGGCCGACCACAGATCCGCAGGTCGCCCGCGCCGCACTGAAGCGACTCGACGCCGCCGCGCCCGCCTGACCGAGCGAACCGGACAGGCGGGTACGGTGAGTGGAACGAACACGACAGGGAGCACCGTTGACCCAGGATTCGTCCAGCGCCCAATCCCGGACCGTCAGTGTTGACGACACCGGGGTCCGGCGCCGGCTCGCCGATGGCAGCGAAGAAGCTGTGACGTGGTCGGACCTGCAATCGGTCATGGTGAGAGTCATCCCGGACGGCCCCTGGAACGAAGACGTCTTCTTCATGCTGGTCGGCAACGACGGCAAAGGCACCGCGGTCCCCAGCGGCGACCCGGCCGCGGACGCCCTCATCGAACGCCTGCAGACCTTGCCGGGGTTCGACAACGAGAAGTTCATCGAGGCGATGACCACGGACGCCGACCAGGCGTACGTGGTGTGGCAAAGCTGAGCCGGGCTCGTTCGACAGTGCCGGGTCGCTGACCACTATCCGGCTGGAAAGCCTTGGCGGACAAGGGTTCGCGGACGCGCGCTGCTGTTCGGTTCGATGGGGGCGAGTTGGCAGCGGCAGCGTGGTGCCCGCCGGTCTCGTTCGGCGCGGTCTGGCGACCGCTTCACAAGTCCGCTACGCGGCTCCGCTTGCGAGAGACCCCGGCAACCCGGCAACCCGGCAACCGACGATGAAACGCCCGCCACCGCAAGAACCACCCGCCGCCATTGCCGCTCAGCAGCCCCGCCGCTAACGTCGCCCGCCGACTGGATCGGCGGCCCGCGCACCACCTCGCACCGCAGCCTGGCAGCCCGGCGACGGAACAGCCGCCACAGCGACTCCGCCACCGCCGCGCAGCAGCCCTACCGCACACCGAGGCCGCCGCTCCGCAGCTTCACCACAAACCGCCCCCGGCCCCGGATCGGCGGCTCGCACCCCGCAGCGAGAACTCAAGCGGTCGGGAAGGTCTCCGTAACCGGAATGCCCTTCTTCAGCGTCCGGCTCACCGTGCACAGCCGCTCGATCGCCCGGTCCACCGCGCCCGCCAGGGCTTCTCGCTGGTCCTCGTCCAGGGCCGAGACGTCGACGTCGAACGCGACGTGCACCGCGTCCAGTTCCGATGCTCCCTCGCGCCGGTCGGCGGTCACCGCGACCCGGAATTTCGAATCCTCGCCCACCCGGCGCGTGATCAGCTGTTCCGCCGTCACCGCGGAGCAGCCCGCTGCCGCGATCTGCAGGAGTTCCGCCGGGGAGAACGCGCCCTCCGCGCCGGCCCGGCCCAATCGCACCTCCGCGCCGCGCTCGTTGCGGCCCACGAAACTGTGCGTGCCTTCGCGCTGTACTTCCAAGGTCATCCGAGACGCCTTTCCGCCCGTCGGGTCACTGCATTGGCCCAACCGCGCGGGTCACGCCGATGTTCCGGGCTGCTGCGCCAGCACGGTGATCGTGCCGGGGTCGACCTCGGTGAATCCCGCATCGCGGACAGCGATGACTCGGTTGTCCCGCCAGCCCGCCTCCGGGTCGTCGACCGGGCACAGCTCCTTCCACCGGGCCGGGCTGGGCGTGCGGACCGCGACTCGGTAGTCCTTCGCCGCCCACGCCGCCAGTTCGTCGTCCGGCAGCAGCGACGCGAGGATCATCGTGGCGTGCCCGACCTGCGCGGACGCCTTGCCGACGGTCATCGGGACGTCCGGGTTCAGCATCAGCAGCGGAACGTCCGCCGGGGCCGGACCGGGGGTGTCGGCGGGCAGTTCGCTGCCGGAGATCTGCAAGCGCGAGACCTCTTTCGGGGCCTCCTTGACCAGCCCGGGCACGAGCGCCCGCGCCTGCGCGCCGTCGACCTCGACAGTGACTCCCGGCTGGTCGAGCACCGCCTGCCAGTGCGCGCCGCGAGCCCGGCGCGCGACCTTCCGGATGCGGTTGTCGAGCCACGCGTGCACCGGTTCGGCCCATTCGCCGCCGGGCTCGGCGCGTTCGTCAAGACACACCGCCAGCGCCGCCGCGGCCGCCGCTTCGAGCAGCGCGGTGCGGCCGGGCGGTTCGGCTCGTTCGATGCGCAGGATGACCGGCATCGCGCGGACCTCGTCCGGGTTCTCGTCGGACGTGTCCGAGGTGTCCTCGGCGGGCAGACCGAGCCACGAGGCGTAACGACTGCGCAGGGGTTCGAGCAGCGGGTTCACGGGCGGGCCAGTTCTAGTCCGTCGGCGGCGTCGGCTGCCTCGACCTCGGCGCGCGTGACGCCGAGGACGAACAGCACCGCGTCCAGGTACGGGTGGGACAGGGCGGTGTCGGCGACCTCGCGCAGCGCGGGCTTCGCGTTGAACGCGACACCCATGCCCGCCGCGGCCAGCATGTCGATGTCGTTGGCCCCGTCGCCGACCGCGACGCACGCGCCCAGCGGGATCCCGTACTCCCCGGCGAACCGGCGCAGCGCGGTCGCCTTGCCCGCACGGTCCACGATGTCGCCGACCACGCGGCCGGTGAGCTTGCCGTCGACGACTTCCAGTTCGTTGGCCGCCGCGAAGTCGAGGCCGAGGTCGTCCACGAGATGGTCGATGACCTGGGTGAATCCGCCGGAGACGACACCGCAGCGGAACCCCATCCGCTTCAGCGTGCGGACGGTCGTGCGGGCCCCCGGGGTCAGCTCCAGCTTCGCCGCGACCTCGTCCATCACGCTCGCGGGCAGCCCGGCCAGCAGCGAAACGCGCCGCTCCAGCGACTCGGCGAAATTCAGCTCGCCGCGCATCGCCGCCTCGGTGATCTCGCGGACCTGCTCCTCGACCCCGGCGTACGCGCCGAGCATCTCGATGACCTCGCCCTGCACGAGCGTCGAATCGACGTCGAAGACCACCAGCCGCTTCGCCCGGCGCGTGATGCCCGCGCGCTCGACGGCGACGTCGACGTTGGCCTCGGACGCCGCGTCGGCCAGCATGGACCGGAGTTCGGCGTCCGTCTCGTCGGTGTCCTCGCGGACCGAGACGTACAGTTCGAGACCGGTCACCGGGTAGTCGGCGACGCTGCGGATCGAGTCGATGTTCGCCCCGACGCCCGCCAGCCGCCGCGCGATCTCGGAGAACGCCCGCGCGGTCACCGGACGCCCCAGCAAGACGAGCACATGCGACGAATCGCGCCGGCCGAGCGCGAACGGATCCGCGCCGATCGCGTCGCCGATCCGCACCTCGACCTCCATGCCGACGGTCGCCATCGCCTGCTCGACGGACTCCTGGAGCCCCTCCGGATCGCGGTACACGCCGGCGAGCACGCCGAGCACGAGCTGCCCTCGGATGACCACCTGCTCGATGTCGAGCACGTCCACGTCGTGCCGCGTGAGCACGGCGAACAGCACGGACGAGACCCCGGGCTTGTCCGGACCGGTCGTGGTGATGAGGACGGGAGTCTGGCTCACTGGTTCGGTATCCCTCGTTCGTCTCGGCACCGACGCTTAGGCCACGGCGAGTCGGCACGCCCAGTCTGGCCTCCTGCGGGGGCGGGCAGAACGCCCCCGTGCCGCGCTTCACACCGCCGGTGCCACGAACGGGCGACGAGCGCCCTCGCCGGTCGACGTCCCACGCGCTTTCGACCCCGCCCCGACGTCCGGTTAGGGGTGCTCTCCTCCCGACTGTCTCGATACACACGAAGGATGACCAGCAACTTGCAGATCGAACCCGTCAGCTATCCCTTCGGCTCGGCCGAGGGGGTCGCCCTCCACCCGGCCTACGAGGAGGCGCGCGACGCGCCAGGGATGATCCGGATCAAGCTGCCCTACGGCGAGCCGGCGTGGCTGGCCGCTCGCTACGACGACGTTCGCCTGGTCTTCGGCGACCAGCGGTTCAGCCGGGCCATGGCCCTCGACGCCGACGTGCCGAGGATGACGCCGCACAAGCTGGACGGCGGGATCATCATGATGGATCCGCCGGAACACAGCCGGCTGCGCAAGCTCGTGGCCAAAGCCTTCACCCAGAACAGAGTGCAGCAGTTGCGCGGACGGGTCAGACAGCTGGCCGAGGACCTCGTGGACGCGATGGTGGCCGGCGGCAGACCGGCGGACCTGGTGGAACATCTCGCGTTGCCGCTGCCGGTGGCGGTGATCTGCGAGCTGCTCGGCGTGCCCGTGGCGGACTGGCCGAAGTTCCGGGTCTGGAGCGACCGGCTCCTGTCCACGAGCGAGACCACCGCTCAGGAGTACGAGGCCAACGAAGCGGAACTCCAGGAGTACATGAGCGGGCTCATCGCCGCCCGGCGCGCGGAGCCCGCCGACGACCTGATGACCGCGTTGGTCGAGTCCCGCAACGAGCACGACAGGCTCTCCGAGGCGGAGCTGATCGATTTGTGCGACGGGCTTCTGGTGGCCGGCCACGAAACCTCCGCGTCCCTGATCGCCAGCTCGGTCTTCGTCCTCCTGGAGCACCCCGAACGGCTGGCCGAGCTGCGGGCCGACCTCAGCCTGATGCCGGCCGCGGTCGAGGAGCTGACGCGGTTCATCCCGCTGAGCCACTGGCAGGGCTTTCCTCGCTATGCGACGGAGGACGTCGAGGTGGGTGGTTCGCTGGTGCGCGCGGGCGAGCCGGTGGTGTCCGACTTCGCCTCGGCCAACCGGGATCCTCGGCAGTTCGAGAACCCCGATGTGCTGCGCTTCGACCGGAAGGGGGCCTCGCACCTGGGTTTCGGGCACGGGGTGCATCACTGCCTCGGTGCGAACCTCGCCAGGGTCGAGCTGCAGGAAAGCCTGCGCGCGCTGCTGAGCAAGCTGCCGAGACTGCGGATCGCCGGAGAGATCGAGTGGAAGGTCAACATGCCGGTACGCGGGCCGCGCCGGATGCCGGTCAGCTGGTGACGGACAGGGTTGTCGCTCCGGAGCAGCCGCGGAGTTCGTCGCCGGCGGAGGGCGCGCCGAGCTGACTCGAGGCACCTCGGCCGTAGTGACCCATCAGGCTGGCAGCGAGACCTTCCCGCCCCGGACCTCGGATCTTCGGATTCCTCGCCGACACCTTCGGGTCGCGGATCTCCTCGCTCCAGGCGCGAAACGGCGCGTGACCGGCCGAGAAACCTCGACCGGGCACGCGCCGGGAAAATCTTCGAGCGGCTGGTTACTGCTCGCTCGCGTTGTCCTTGCTGTGGTCGCCCGGCATGGTCGCGTCCACCAGCTTCTGCGACGGGGCCCCGACGTGCTTGGCCTTGCCGAAGAAGCCGATCTCGCCTTCCGCGTGGAGGCGTTCGACCATGTGCGGGTAGTGCAGCTCGAACGCCGGACGCTCGGAGCGGATCCGGGGCAGTTCGGTGAAGTTGTGCCGCGGCGGCGGGCAGGACGTGGCCCACTCGAGCGAGTTGCCGTAGCCCCACGGGTCGTCGACCGTGACGATCTCGCCGTACCGGTAGCTCTTGAACACGTTCCAGATGAACGGCAGCGTGGACGCGCCGAGGATGTACGCGCCGATCGTGGAGATCGTGTTCAGCGTGGTGAACCCGTCGCTGGCCAGGTAGTCCGCGTAGCGCCGCGGCATGCCTTCCGCGCCCAGCCAGTGCTGCACCAGGAACGTGGTGTGGAAGCCGATGAACGTGGTCCAGAAGTGCCACTTCCCGAGCTTCTCGTCCATCATCCGGCCGGTGATCTTCGGGAACCAGAAGTAGATCCCGGCGAAGGTCGCGAACACGATCGTGCCGTAGAGGACGTAGTGGAAGTGCGCCACCACGAAGTAGCTGTCCGACACGTGGAAGTCGATCGCCGGCGCGGCCAGCATGATGCCGGTCAGACCGCCGAAGAGGAACGTGACGATGAAGCCCATCGAGAAGATCATCGGCGTCTCGAAGGACAGCTGGCCCTTCCACATCGTGCCGATCCAGTTGAAGAACTTCACGCCGGTCGGGACCGCGATGAGGAACGTCATGAAGGAGAAGAACGGCAGCAGGACCGCGCCGGTCGCGTACATGTGGTGCGCCCACACCGCCACCGACAGCGCCGCGATCGACAGCGTCGCGAACACCAGGCCCTTGTAGCCGAACACCGGCTTGCGGCTGAAGACCGGGAAGATCTCCGACACGATCCCGAAGAACGGCAGCGCGACGATGTAGACCTCGGGGTGGCCGAAGAACCAGAACAGGTGCTGCCACAGGATCACCCCGCCGTTGGCCGGGTCGAACACGTGGGCGCCGAGGTGCCGGTCCGCCATCAGGCCGAACAGGGCCGCGGTGAGGATCGGGAACGCGAGCAGGATCAGGATGCTCGTGATCAGGATGTTCCAGGTGAAGATCGGCATCCGGTACATCGTCATGCCCGGCGCGCGCAGGCAGACCACCGTGGTGATCATGTTGACCGCGCCGAGGATGGTACCGAGACCGGATACCGCCAGGCCGGCGATCCACAGGTCGGCTCCGACGCCGGGCGAGTGGATGGCGTCCGAGAGCGGCGTGTAGGCGAACCAGCCGAAGTCGGCGGCCCCGCCGGGCGTCAGGAAGCCGGACAGCACGATCAGGCTGCCGAACAGGAACAGCCAGTAGGAGAACGCGTTCAGCCGCGGGAACGCCACGTCGGGCGAGCCGATCTGCAGCGGCAGGATGAAGTTCGCGAACCCGAACAGGCTCGGCGTCGCGTACAGCAGCAGCATCACCGTGCCGTGCATGGTGAACAGCTGGTTGTACTGCTCCTGCGACAGGAACTGCTGCCCCGGCTGGGCGAGCTCCGTCCGGATGAGCATGGCCATCGCGCCGCCGATCATGAAGAAGGCGAACGACGAGACCAGATACATGATCCCGATCTGCTTGTGGTCCGTCGTGCGGAACAACCGCAGCAGGTACGAACCCTTTGCCGTCTCGCGCGCGGGATACGGGCGCGTTGCGATCGGCTTGGGGGCTACGGCCGTCACTCCTGCCTCCAACACTGCAGCCTTGTGGTGGTCAACTTCGGGGCGCTCGGGCTCAGGCGGGCCTGATCCGGGCGGATAGGGGGATCGTAGCCCTCGGTACCGACAGTCGCTCGCACCGGCTGCTTAGATCACCGCATGACCGACCCGTACCGCGCCGCGGCGGTCTCGTCCGCGCTCGCCGTCGGCCGCCGGTTCGGCCTCGCGACCGGCTCGGCCGAGGTGCTGCACGAGCGGTCGAACGTGCTGGTGAGGATGGGTCCGGTCGTGGCGAGGGTCCCGGCCACCACCCGGTTGCTGCGGCCGGACGCGACGGGGTGGCTGGAGCGCGACGTCGCCCTTTCGGCCTACCTCGCCGAACGTGGTGTGCGCGTCGTCTCACCGGCCTCGGATCCCCCGGCCGGACCGCATTTCGCCGGGGGATTGCCGGTCACGCTCTGGCACTGGACCCCGCACGATCCGGGCCATCGGCACGGGCCGGACGAGACCGCCCGCTCCCTCGCCCGCGTCCACGCCGCGTTGCGCGACTACCCCGGCGAGCTGCCGTCTCGCGGCCCGGTCGGCGAACTGCTGGACACCGTCGCCCGCAGCGGTTCGCTGCTGGACGGCTTCGCCGGCCGGATCCGCGCGGAAACCGAACGGCTCGCCGCGCTGTTGCCGTCCAGCCCGGTCCAGGCCCTGCACGGCGACGCGCATCCGGGCAACCTCATCGAGACCGCTGACGGCCCGTGCTGGCTCGATTTCGAGGACACCTGGCGCGGACCGCTCGAATGGGACCTGGCGATCCTCGCGCGACAGGGCGGTCCGGAGTTCCTCGCCGCGTACCCGGGCGAAGCGGACGAAGCTGTCCTTAAGACGTGTACGCAGCTTCGCTCGCTCTTCGCGGTAGCGTGGCGCTTCCTGATCGCACAGCGCTTCCCGCACCGGCTGTCCGAAGCGCGCGCCGCGGCGGCCGAGTACTTCAGCTGACCCAGCCGAGGATCGCTTCGACCACGCCTGCCGGGTCTTCCAGCGGCGTCAGGTGCCCGACGTCCGGGAGCACCGCGAGCGTCGCGTCAGGCAGTGCCTCGACCATGGTGTTGGCGGCGTCGAGCGGCGTGAGCGCGTCGCGCTCCCCCACGATGACGAGCGCCGGGACGTCGATTTTCCGCAGCAGGTCAACGGAATCGGGCCGGTTGCGGATCGCCCGCGCGGCCCACGCGACCCCGGACGGCGGCTGCGCGTCGATCAATTCGCGCACGCGCGCGCGAACGTCGGCGGACGCGGTGTCGGCGAGAAGGTTCGGCAGGTTCCCGTCGGCCAGCCAGCCTTTGACGCCCTCGGTTTCGGCGCGGTTCGCGACGTCGAGCCGGGTCTGCGCGGCTTCGGGAGTGTCCGCGGTGGCCTTGGTGTCGATGAGGATCAGCCCGCCGACGCGCTCGGGTGCCTGCCGCAGGAGGGCCATCGCGAGGTAGCCGCCCATCGAACAGCCGCCGAGAATCACCTGTTCGAGTTCGAGCTTGTCGAGGAGCGCGACGACGTCCCGGGCGGCGTCGGCCAGATCCGGCTCGGCGCCGGCTTCCGGCAGCGGGCTCCGGCCGAGGCCGCGCTGGTCAGGCGTGATGACCCGGAAGCGTTCCGCGAGCGGCGCGCGGACCGGGTCCCACATGCGGGCGTCGAGCGGGAAGGCGTGCAGGAGCACCAACGGCAGTTCGGTCATGGCGGAGATTGTCGCTGTCTTTTCGCCGCGTTTTTTGTCGGACCCCGTCGTTATGGTCGGGGGCGTGACAGAGATCGTGACGGAAAGGCTGGTGCTGCGGCACTTCGTGGAGACCGATCGGCAGGCGGTGGTGGAGATCGAGACCGACCCGGAGACCAACCGGCACACCTCGCGCCCGTCGGACGCCGCGACCGTCCACGTGACGTTCGACAGCTGGCTCGAGCACTGGGCAAGGTTCGGCTACGGCTACCTGGCGGTGCGGGAGCGCGGGCCGGATTCCGCCGCCGGGGCGGACGTGATCGGCATGACCGGAGTGCGCAACCGGGAGTTCCGGGGCGAGAAGGTGCTGAACCTGGCGTACCGGTTCCGCCCGTCGGCGTGGGGGAAGGGCTACGCGATCGAGGCCGCGCGAGCGGCGCTGCGGTGGGCGGAACGGGAGATTCCGGCGATTCCGGTGCTGATCAGCGTGTCGGTGACGAACGCGCCGTCGCTGCGGGTGGTGGAGAAGCTGGGGTTCGAGGACTACGTGGAGGAGGTGGGTGAGGACGGGACGGTTTCGCGGCATTTTCGGCGCTGAGGGGCTGGGTAGGTGGCGTGGTGGGCTGGCTGGCGGGCTGGATTGAGCGGTTGAGGAGGCGGATGGAGTGAGTGTGGTGGGTTAGCCGGGGGCGGGTTGGTTGCTTGCGGACTGCTGGGCTGGGCGCGTGTGAACGCCTGGGGCGACCGGGGGTGAACACGGCGGTTGATGGAAGGGCTGCGGGCTGGACGACCGGCGGGCTGGTTGCGCGCAGGTGCGCTGCGGGCCGGACGATCGGCGGACTAGCCGTGCGCAGGTGCGCTGCTAGCCGGACAACCGGCGGACTAGCCGCGCGCAGGTGGGCTGCGGGCTGGACAACCGGCGGATCGGCTGCGCGCAGGTGCGGTGGTAGCCGGACAACCGGCGAACCAGCCGCACACAGATCCACTGCGGACCGGACAACCCGCGGACCGGCCGCATGCAGGTGCGCTGCGCGCCAAACAACCGGCGAACCAGCCCCATACAGATCCACTGCGCGCCAAACAACCGGCGAACCGGCAGCACACAGATGCACTGCGGTGAGTTCCCCTTGGCGGGAAAGCGTGTTCCGGTGTCCCGGTCGGACGTTGTCGGAATGCCCTGCGGGCAGACGAGGCACCGTCGTCCCGCGAGTCAGCCTTGGCTTAGGCGATGAGCGTTGTCCCGCAACAACCATCCGCCGACGAGGCCGCTCGCTACCGCGATCGCGCCGCACAGCAGCAGCACCAGCAGCACGCCGTGCGTCGCGCCGGGGCTTCCCTCTCCGCGGGTTGCGTAGACCGCTCCGGAGACCGCGATTCCGAGTGCCAAACCGAGTTGCCGGGAGCTGTTCGCGGCCGCTCCCGCGGTGCCGCCGTATTCCGCGGGCACTGAGGCGATCGCTACCGCCGGGAAGACCGGCGACACGATTCCCGCGCCGATTCCGGTCAGGAGCAACGCGGGCAGCAACGCCGGCCAGGTCGGGCTGAGCAGCACCGTGACCGCGGTCAGGCAGCCGACGCCTAGCAGGACCGTCGCGCCGCCTAGGACTCGGCTTGGCGAGCTGGTGTGCAGGCGTCCGCTGATCAACGCGGAGACCACGACGAACACCACCACTTGCAGCGCCAGTACCGCCGACGTCGCCGCCGAGCTGAGGCCGGTCGCGTTCTGCAGCCACAGCGAAATCACCGGCAGCGCACCGAATCCGGCGAAGTAGTAGCTGAACGCGATGAGCAGGACGCCGAGGAAGCGACGGGTCGCGAACAGGCCGGTCGGCACCATCGGCGCGCTGCTGCGGCGTTCCGCCACCACGAACGCCGCGACGGCCGCCGCCGTGACCAGGTAGCCGAGCATCGCGCCGGTGGACGACCAGCCGCGGTCGCCGCCGGTGATGACGGAATAGGTGAGGCCCGTCGCGGCGAGCGAGAACGTGGCGATGCCTGGGTAGTCGACGCGGCGTCCGCGCGCTCGCGGGCCCTCCTTCAGCGACGTCGCCGCCAGGATGATCGCGACGGCGCAAACGGGCAGGGTGGCGAAGAAAATCCAGCGCCAGCCGAGCAATTGCGCGATCACCCCGCCGGAGAACGTGCCCACCGCGCTGGCCACCCCCGCCACCGTTCCCCAGACCGCGAACGCCCGGGCCCGGTCGCGGCCCTCGTAGGTCAGTCCGACCAGGGGCAGGATCGTCGCGAACATCGCCGCGCCCGCGACGCCCTGCCCGGCCCGCGCGGCGATCAGCTCGCCGGGCGTTCCGGCGACGCCGCAGACGAGCGTCGCGAGGGAGAACAACACCAGTCCGGCGAGGTAGACGCGCTTGCGGCCGAGCAAGTCGCTCAGCGAGCCGAACCCCAGCAGCAGCCCGGCGAGCGCTACCGTGAAGACGTCCACGATCCATTGCAGCTGGCCGTATCCCGCGCCGAGTTCGGCCCCGATCGCGGGCAGCGCGACGGTGACGATGCTGGTGTAGATCAGCAGCAGGAACGTGCCGACGCACGCGGCGGCCAACGGAACCCAGGACGGCGCGGCGACCGCGGACCCGGCGCGGCTCGGCGAATCAGGCATGCTCAAGATCGTGCTGTAATAGGCTTATGCCGCATAACTCTTACCACCGGAGTTTTCTCAAGTTCGTGACCGGCCTCACCAACGACCGTCCGGAGAACCTCGCTGACCTGCTCGAACGCTGGGACGAGCCGGAAATGGGCCCGGTCCCGCCGGTCGCCGACGAGGATTTTCCCGAGGTGTGTGCATTCCTGGACCGCTGGATCGAGGTCATCGACGCGCCCGGCGAGGCGGACCGCGTCCGGCTGCTGAACGCCCTGCTGGCCGAGGCCGCCGCGTACCCGAGGATCACCGAGCACGACGGTTACGGCTGGCACCTGCACTACCGGGACGACGGGACGCGCCTGCCCGCGGTGCTGCGAGCGGTCACCTCGGTGGCGGCGGCCGAGTACCTGACCGCGACCAGCCTGCACCGCCTCGGCCGCTGCGCCGCGACGGAATGCCGCCGCGCGTTCATCGACTTCACACGCAGCGGAACGCAGCGCTACTGCACGCACGCCTGCGTCAACCGCGACGCGGTCCGGCGGCACCGTGCGCGGAAGAAGGAAATCCAAGCGCGGTAACGGGTTGTTAGCGGGCTCGCCAAGGTGATCCAGGGAGTCCAGCCGCTCGGCTGGCGAGAAAGGCACCATGGCCGGTGCGTTTACGCGGTCTCGGGCTCGCCATTTCCTTCGCCGGGCCGCGCGAGCGCGAACAAGGCAACAGCCGCCACGAGCGCGAAACCCAGCACCACGACCGCGGTGGACAGCGCGGTGGTCGTTCCGGCCGCGCCGGGCAGCGGGGCCGCTACCGCGCCGATCAAGAACTGCGAACCGCCGATCAGGCCGGACGCCGCGCCGGGGGCGTTGCCGCCGATCGCGAGGATGATCGTCGTCGAAGCGGGCAGCACGATGCCGAAGCCGAACGTCGCGCCGAACAGGCAGAGCCAGGTCGTCGGCACGGTGCTGACGCCGGCGAGCAGCAACAGCACCAGCGTCCCCGCCGCGACCGCCATGACGAGCACGCCGCTGGTGAGCAGGGTGTTCAGCCGCACGCGTCCGGCGAGCCGGGCGAATAGCGCACCCGCCAGGACGGTGCCGACGGCGTTCGTCGCGAAGACGAGGCTGTAGGTAGCGGGCGACAAGCCGTAGCCGTCCTGGAAGACGAACGGCGAGCCGCCGATGTAGGCGAACAACGCGCCGATTCCGCAGCCAGCCACGAGAAGATGCCCGATCAGTGCGCGACGCCGGAGCAAGCCGCCCATCGCGACGGCCGCCCTCCGCGCACCTCCGGGCAGCCGCCGCTCGGCAGACAGCGATTCCGGCACCCACCAACCGATCCCGGCGAGCAGCAGCATCCCGGTCACGGCGAGCACCGCGAACACCAGCCGCCAGGAACCCAGCCCGACGACCGCCCCGCCGAGCACCGGGGCCAGCACCGGCGCGGTCGATCCGAGCACGCTCAGCGCGGTCAGTCGCCGGGCCGCGTCCGCGCCGGTGAACAGATCGCTGACCACCGCCCGCCCGAGCACGATCCCCGCGCCGCCGGCCACCCCTTGGCACAGCCGGGCGAGGTCGAACACGGCGAGGTTCGGGGCGAGTGCGCATCCCACGGAGAACGCCGCGAACAACGCGGCCCCGGCGAGCAGCAGACGACGGCGGCCGAACGTGTCGCTGACCGGGCCGAGCACGAGCTGCCCGATCGCGAACCCGACGAGACACGAGGTGAGCGAGAACTGCACCGCCGCGGTGGTGGTCCCGAACGAGGAAACGATCTGCGGGAATCCCGGCGCGTACATGTCGACCGCGAACGGCGACACCGCGGAGAGACCGCCCAGGACGAGAACGAGCCGCCCGGCACGCGGGGGCGCGGTGTCGATGCCGCCGTTCATGAACCTCCGCCCGAGTCAGGACACGGCCGAGGTGACCGCTTCCCGCATCGTCGGCGGATCAACATGACCGTGGTGTGGAGAGCGGGACGCAGTGTTGTGGAGAGCGTTGCCGGGATGGCGTCAGGTTCGCGCGCGCCGGAAGCGGGCGGGCGAACTTCCGCGATCGCGGCGGAACGCGTAACCGAAATTGCTCGCCGACGCGTACCCGACCTCGGACGCGATTCGCGCGATCGGCCAGTCGGTCTCCACCAGCAGGGTCGCCGCCCGGTCGAGGCAGCGGCGCCGGTGGTGCTCCATTACCGGAATCCCGTACAGGGCCCGGAATCCGGTGGTGAGCCGACGCACCGACATCGCGGACATGCGGGCCAGCTGAGCGAGCGTCGGCGGGTCGTGGCGATGCTGCCACAGCAGGTCCGGCACGCGGCGCAAAGCCGCCGCCTCATGGGCTGCCAGCTCGGGTTCGGCTGGCTTGGCGGCCAGACCGTCGGTCACTGCGGCCAGCGCGGCCAGCAGCCGGGATTCCAGAAACAGCAGGCGGCCCGCGGAATCTCGGCGCTGCGCGAAGATTTCCCGCAGCGGGTCGGCGGCCGGGAGCAACGCCGTCGAGCGGCCCAGATAGCGTTCGCGCGCGACTGGTTCCGGTCCGATCGCGGGCAGCGAGTACGCGCCGAGGTCGCGGAGGTAGGACTCCACCCCGGTCCAGGTCCCGGTCACCGAAACCGCGCGATAGCGCTCCCCCGGCTCGTATTCGACCACTCCATCGAGGGCGCCGCGGGGGCTCAGCGACACCGCGCTGGCGCGCATTTCGCCGGTGCTGCCGGACTCGCGGATGCGCATCCGGCCGTCGAGGCAGTGCTCCAGCTCGAAATGGTCGCCGGGGAACCGGTAGGCGAGCCGGTGCGTTCGGGAGAACTCGACGTCGTAGCGGACGAGCGACAGCCCGCGGCGCAGCGTCGTGACCTCGATCGTGCCGTCCCCGATCTCCGGCCGCAGCTGGTGCCGGACCGTCCCGTCGTGGCCCGGCTCGGCGCAAGCGATCGACGACAGATAGGCGGACTGGCTTTCCTCCGCCTCGGCGGAGCCGGTCTGGCCGCAGAGCTGGTGAGTGTGGACCACAACGGAAATTGTCGCGGTTCCGGTTACCGACGCCGCTGCGGACGCCGCCGGGCCCGCGCCTCCCAGCACGGCCGGTGCCAGTGCCTGCGGTCGGCGACGCCGCCGGTCTCGTCGGCGGGCCAGACGACCAGGTGCGGGACCCCGGGCCGGATCTCGTGGTCGCAGCCGGGGCACCGGTAGGTCTTGCCCGCGTGCGCGCCGGGGACGGTGCGCACCAGCCAGTCCCCGTCCGGGCCGGACTCGGCGCGCGCCCACCCGCTGACCGCGCCGGCGTCCGCACGCACAGCCGGACCGGGACGGCCTTTGCCGGGTCGATTGCGTCGAGGCACGCCGACACGGTAGCCGGAGCCGATCCGGCAGTGCCGCGGTGCTCGGTTCGGGGTGCGGGCAGACCAAGTGGGCGGTCAGGCAACGCGGCTGCGGTCCGATGTCGTGCCGCGCGGTGAAGCAGCGCAGCCGGCCGGTCAGCCTTGCGCGATCGCCAGCGGGACCAGCTGTTCGGCGGACGTCAGCGAACCGTGCTGGCCCACCAGGTTCGTCTCCACGGCCTCCGCCAGTTCGCGGACCATGCCGAACGTTCCGGTCGCGGCCGCGACCACGTCGCCGATGCGCGGGCGCACCCGGTCACTCACCGAGGGGCCGAACCAGCCCGCTTCGATGGCCTCGTCGCGGGGCAGCACCCAGGCTCGCGAGCCCAGCACCGAGCGCCACGCCGCGGCCACGTCCGCCGTCGCGCCGGGTTCGGTGTACACGTGCCGGGCGCGGACCTCGCCGCCGAAAGCACGCACCCCCTCCAGCAGCTCCGGCGTGTCCTCCAGGTTCAGTTTTTCCTCGACGGTCACCATTCCGTGGTCGGCCACGACGGCGAGCAGCGCACCGGGCGGCAAACCCTCCACAATGGACTCCACGAGCCGGTCGACGTGCCGCAGCTGCATGCGCCAGGCGGCCGAACCCGGGCCGTACAGGTGCCCCATCAGGTCCAGTTCGCTGTGGTAGGCATAGCAAAACGTCCGCGACGCCAGTGCGGCCAAGGTGCGCGCGGCCAGATCTCCGAGCGCGTGAACCCCGGCATATCGGGCACCGCGCTGGGTCGCCTGGGTGAGCGCGGTGTTGGCGAACTGCGCGGACGACACCACGACCGCCTCGACGCCGGCCGCGGCGGCGCGTTCGAAGGTCGTCGGCAACGGCTGGACGTCGCACGGGGGCAGGGCGCCGCGCAGGTCGCTGCCGTCGTCGTGGGAGCGCCAGCGGAGCGCGTTCAGCACCCCGGCCCCCGGCATTTCGAAGGTGTAGCCGACCATGCCGTGCTCCCCGGACGCCAACCCGGTGCCAACCGCGGCGAGGCCGGCCGCGGTGGTCGACGGGTAGCCGACCCGCAGCTGGCGGGCCGCGAGTTCGGCGAGGACGGGGGCGTCGGCGGCGTGCTCGGACAGCAGTTCCCAGCCGAGGCCGTCGACGAGCAGGACGCAGGCGCTGTGCGCTTCCGGCAGGTCCAAGCCGCCGGATTCGCCGGGCACGCCCAGCGAGCCCAGCACGGACGGGACGATCTGGCTGAGGTGCGGGACATCCGCGTACTGAGGCACATCCACCGGCACAGCTTCCCACCGTTTGGCGTGCCGAGCGATAATCAGTGCCATGCCGACCTACGCCTACCGCTGCCGCGACTGCACGGAAACCTTCGAGCTTCAGCGCCCGATGAGCGAGTCCTCGGCCCCGGCTCCGTGCCCCGAGGGACACACCGACACGGTCAAGCTGCTGACGACCGTCGCGCTCACCGGCTCGGCCTCCGCTCCGGCGCCGTCCGGCGGGGGTTGCTGCGGGGGCGGCTGCTGCGGCTGAACGGGAAACCGTGCTGCCCGGCTCGCCGCCGGGCAGCCCGAAGCATTCAGCAGGACTTCAACGCCTGATCCAGATCAACCCACAAGTCCTCGACGTCCTCCAGCCCAGCCGAAAGCCGCAGCAGGCCGTGCGTGATGCCGGAGCCGGTGCGGTCGTCCTCGGCGACGATCCGGTGCGTCAGCGACGCCGGGTGCTGGATCAGCGTGTCGACGCTGCCCAGGCTCACCGCGGGCGTGATCAGCCGGACCGCGCCCACCACTGCGTGCGGGTCGCCGGTCACCTCGAAGGCCACCAAAGGGCCGCCCAGCTTCGGGTAGTGCACGGTGCGTACCGAGGGATGCGAAGCGAGCCGCTCGGCCAGGACGGCCGCGGTCTCCGAAGCAGCCTTCACTCGCAGCGGGAGCGTCGAGAGGCCGCGCAGCAGCAGGTATCCGGCGAGCGGGTGCAGCACGCCGCCGGTAGCGAAGCGCAGGGAGCGCAGGCGGGCGGCTTCCTCGGCGTCGCAGGCCACGATGCCGCCCATGACGTCGCCGTGACCGCCCAGGAACTTCGTCGCGCTGTGCAGGACCATTCGGGCGCCTAGCCGGCCGGGGCGCTGCAGGACGGGCGTCGCGAAGGTGTTGTCGACCAGCACCGGGACCTCACCGCACGCGGCGGTCAGGGCGGCGATGTCCAGTTCGCTCAAGGTCGGGTTCGCGGGCGTCTCCACGAAAACCAGGCCGGTGTCGGGGCGCAGAGCGTCGGCGACGTTCTCCGGCTCGGTCCAAGTGACCTCGGTGCCCAGCAGGCCGGTGGTCAGCAGGTGATCGGTGCAGCCGTACAGCGGGCGGACCCCGACGATGTGCCGTTTTCCTTGCGACACCGCGGAAAGCAGGCAAGCCGAAACCGCCGCCATACCGCTGGCGAAGGCCACGGCGTGGTCGAAGCCCTCGAGTTCCGCCAGCGCCTGCTCGAACCGTTCGACGGTCGGGTTGCCGATCCGGCCGTAGATGCCGGTGACGTTCCCGCCCGCGGCGAACTCGTCGATCCGGCGGGCCTCCTCGGCGCTGTCGCGCGCGGGGTAGGTCGTGGAGAAGTCGAGCGGGGCGGCATGCAGGCCGAGGTCGGCGAGATCGTCGCGACCGGCGTGGACGGCTCGAGTGCGCAAGGCGGAAGTCATGGCAGTCACGTTCGGATACGACACGGCCTCGAAGCAACAACCTCGGATAAAATTCAGTGATGAGCGAAACTGTCGAACTGAGTCCGGTTGATCTAGAGATTCTGCGAGTGCTGCAGAACGATGCCCGGACGTCGAACAAGGAACTCGCGGCGGCGGTCGGGCTCGCGCCGTCGACCTGCCTGGACCGGGTCGCCCGGCTCCGGGAGACCGGGGTGATCACCGGCCAGCACGCCACGGTCGACGCGGCGAAGCTGGGCCGTCCGCTGGAGGCGTTCCTGTTCGTGCAGGTCCGGCCGCATCGCCGGCCGCTGGTCGAGCAGTTCGTGGAACATCTCCTCGCGCTGCCGGAAATCCGCGCGGTCTACCACCTGACCGGGCCGGACGACTTCCTCGCGCACGTCGCCACCACGTCCGCCGCCGAGCTGCAGCGGCTGGTGCTGGACGAACTCACCTCCCGCGACGAGGTCGCCCGCGTGCACACCAACCTCGTCTTCCAGCAGTGGCAGGGCGGCCCGCTGTTGCCGCCGGACGGAGAACCCGCCGAGGGCGCGCGCATCCGGCGGCGCAACCGGTGATCAGCGCAAGATAGCCCGGTGGAGATCAACTACCTGAGCGAATCCGACCGCGCCGACTGGGAAATCCTCGCCCGCGGCAAAGACGCCTGCTTCGACGTCGAGCGCACCGCCGACAGTTACGACCGGACCTGGCGGCGGCTGCTCGACGACGGCCGGATCCGCGGGGTCGCCGCCCGAATCGACGGCACGATGGTCGGCATCGCGCACTATTTGTTCCACGCCAGCATCTGGTACTCCGGGAAGTGCTACCTCGCCGATCTGTACGTGGCCGAAAACGTCCGGCGAAAGGGCGTCGCGACGGCATTGATCGAGTGGGTCGCACGCGACGCCGAGGAGCAGGGTTTCCCTTCGCTGTATTGGAACACGCTCGAAGACGCCCCGGCCCGCGCACTTTACGACCGCGTGGGCAAATACCACGACGGCTTCATTCTCTACACGTACAAGCGTCAGTAGTCCTTGAAGCCCTTGCCGGTCTTTCGACCCAATCGTCCTGCCGTCACGAGGTGTTCCAACAACGGCGCCGGCGCGAAGCCTTCTTCGCGGAACTCGTTGAACAGCGTCCGCTCGATCGCCAGCGACACGTCCAGCCCGACTACGTCCAGCAATTCGAACGGCCCCATCGGCAGACCGCAGCCGACCTTCATCGCGGTGTCGATGTCGTCCGCCGACGCGTAATGCGCCTCCAGCATTTTCACCGCGTCGTTGAGATACGGGAACAGCAACGCGTTCACGATGAATCCGGCTCGGTCGCCGCACTGCACCGGGTGTTTGCCGACTGCCGCGCACACTGCCGTCGCGGTCGCGGTGACGTCCGGGGCGGTGGCGATCGTCGACACCACTTCCACCAGTTTCATCACCGGCGCGGGATTGAAAAAGTGCAGGCCGACCACGTCGCCGGGGCGCGAAGTCGCCGCCGCGCATTCGATGACCGGCAGCGAGGAGGTCGTGGTCGCGAGCACCGCGCCCGGCCGGACGACCTCGTCCAAAGCCGAAAACACCGCCTGCTTAACGGAAAGCTCCTCCGCCACCGCCTCGACCACCAGGTCGACGTCGGCCAATTCCTCGAATTCCGTGACCGGCCGGATCCGGCCGAGCGCGGCCGCCGCGTCCTCTTCGGACAGTTTGCCCTTCACCACGGCCTTGTCGAGCGACTTCTTCACCTTCGCCACCGACGCTTCGGCTTTCTCCATGCTGCGCGCCCGCAAGACGACGGCAAACCCGCGCTTGGCGAACACTTCCGCGATGCCGGTGGCCATGGTTCCGGTGCCGATCACGCCGACGGAACGTACCTCGCGAGCCGCCGAAGAGTCCACAGTAGACGAAGCGACCGAATCGACCACCACCGGCGAATCCGGTGCGTCGTAAGTGTAAAACCCGTGCCCGCTCTTGCGTCCCAGCTGACCAGCGGTGATCATTTGCTTCAGCAGCGGAGCGGGCGCGTGCAGCCGGTTCCGGGATTGGTGGTACATCGTGTCGAGGATTTCGTACGCGGTGTCCAGCCCGATCAAATCGAGCAGCGCGAGCGGGCCCATCGGGTAGCCGCAGCCGAACCGCATTGCCGCGTCGAGGTCTTCGCGGGTGGCATAGCGTTGTTCGTACATCCGCACCGCGTGGTTGAGATACCCGAACAGCAGCGCGTTCGCGATGAACCCGGCCCGGTCGCCGATCACCACCGGCGATTTGCCCAGCCGCTGCGCGAATTCCACCACGTCGGACACCACGTCCGGTTCGGTAACCACCGTGCGCACGACCTCGACCAGCTTCAGCACCGGAGCCGGGTTGAAGAAGTGCATCCCGACGACCTTGCCCGGCCGCGCGGTGTGCACGCCGATCTCGGTGATCGACAGCGAGGACGTGTTGGACGCGAACACCACGTCCGGCCGCGTCACCTGGTCCAGCTGGGCGAACACCTCGGCCTTCGCCGCGAGGTTCTCCGGGATCGCCTCGATCACCAAGTCCACTTCGGACAGATCGGCGAGCGAGGTCGTGGTGCGGATCCGGCCCAGCAGCGCCTCCCGGCCCGCCTCGTCGAGCTTCCCGCCGGCGAGCGCCCGTCCGGTCGAATGCCGCACGTGGCCGAGGCCGCGTTCGACCCCGGCCTCGTCGAGTTCCACCCCGACCACGTCGAGCCCGCTGCGGGCGAGCACCTCGGCGATGCCCGCGCCCATCGTGCCCAGACCGACCACACCGACCGTCGAGATTTCCCGTGCCACAGGGCCTCCAGAGGTTACCCGCTGGTAATTGCCGCTCACTGTGCCATGCGGGCCCCTCGAAAGCACATCGGAATCGAGTCAGTCCGGGCGAAGTCACCCGGACGGAATCCGGCGTCACTCCCCGAAGTTCGACTCCACCAGCTCGGCCACCTTCGCCACCGCCTCGGACGCCCGCGGCCCGCGAGCGCGCACCACGATCCGGTCGCCTTGCCGCGCGCCGAGCGACATCAGCGCCAGCACGCTGTGCGCGTCCGCCTCCTGCTCGCCCAGCCGGATCGACACCTCAGCCTCGAATTCCGCCAGGCTGCGCACCACGACCGCGGCCGGGCGCGCGTGCAGCCCGACGTCGTTGGTCAGCGTGAACTCCTTCTCCACCACGCCTTCCTCGCCCGGCCCGGAAAGCTCGACCGCGGCCAGATCGGGGGCGACCCCGGCACTCGCCGCCGACTCGCCCACCGCCTTGGCGTTCGCGCCGCCCTGCGCCGCGACGGCCGCGGCCACCGCGCCCTCCACCAGCGGCGCGTCGACCACCACCGCGGCGGACGGGTCGGCCAGCGATTCCACCGCCAGCTCAGCGGTCATCTGCGCGCTGCCGAGGTCGTACAGCAGCACCACGCCGTCGCCGGAATCCGCGCGCTGGACGGCCGCGACGACCTCGTCGTAGTCGGTGCCGATGCCGCCGCCGTCGGGCAGTCCGCCCGCCGGGACGATCCGGACGTCCGGGGCCATCTGGGCGGCCAGCTCGGCCAGGCCTTCGGCCAGTTTCGCGCTGTGCGACACGAGAACGATTCCGACGCTCACCGGGCCGCCTCCGCGAACGCACGCAGCAGCAACGCCGTCGAACGGGCGCCCGGATCCAGGTGTCCGACCGCGCGTTCTCCGAGGTACGAGGCACGGCCCTTGCGCGGGATCAAGTCCACAGTGGACTCCGCGCCGCGGTCGGCTCCGTCCGCCGCCGCGGCGAGCACGTCCGCGATCGTGCCGTCCGCGGCGCCTTCGGCCGCGGAGACAGCCGGGATCAGCGCGTCGACCATCGTCGCGTCGCCGCCCACCGCCTTGCCGCGCGCCTGCACGCCCTCCAGGGCCGCCCGCAGTGCGTCCAGCAGCAGCGGCACTTCCAGCTCCGCCGCGTCGCCCAGCTTCGCCGACGCACGCAGGAAAGCCGTGCCGTAAAGCGGTCCGGCCGCGCCGCCGACCTTGGAAATCAGCGTGGTGGCAGCGAGTTTCACCACCCCGGCCGGCGTTTCCGGTACCGCGGTTTCCAGCGCGGACACAATCGCGGTGAAGCCCCGGCTCAGGTTTTCGCCGTGGTCGGCGTCGCCGATCGCGCGGTCCAGGTCCACCAGTTCAGTGCGGTGTTCGGCGATTACTTCGGCGGCGGCGCGCAACGCGGCCGCGACCCCTTCGGCAGTGCAGGCCATCAGATCCCCCACCGCAGCGCGGGCGTGCGCACCGGCGCGTCCCACAGCTGCGTAAGCTCGTCGTCCAATTTCAGCAGGGTCAGGCTGATGCCCTGCATTTCCAGGCTGGTGATGTACGGGCCGACCAGCCTGCGTTCGACCAGGATCCCGCGCTCGGCCAGCAGCCGCTCGGCGATGCCGTGCGCGAGGTACAGCTCCAGCTGCGGCGTGCCGCCCATCGAGTTAGTGAACAGCAGCACCTTGTCGCCGGACGCGAACGGCAGGTCGGACACCACCGCCTCGACCATCCGGGCGACCAGCGCGTCCGCCGGTTCGGCCGGGATCCGCTCGCGGCCCGGCTCGCCGTGGATGCCGATGCCGAACTCGATCTCGTCCGGGCCGAGGTCGAAACTCGGCTCGCCGGCGTGCGGCACGGTCGGCGCGGACAGCGCCACGCCGATCGACCGGACCTGCCCGATCACCTTGCGCGCCAACGCTTCCACCGCGTCCAGCGCATCGCCGCGCTCGGCCGCCGCGCCGGCGATCTTCTCCAGCAGCACGGTTCCGCCGACGCCGCGCCGCCCGGCGGTGAACGTGGAGTCCTTGACCGCCACGTCGTCGTCGATGACCACGGTGCGCACGTCCAGGTCCTCGGCCGCGGCCAGTTCGGCGGCGGTTTCGAAGTTCAGCACGTCGCCGGTGTAGTTCTTCACGATCAGCAGCGCCCCGGCCGGGCCGGTGGCCGCCGCGATCGCGCCCTGCACCGCGTCCGGGGTCGGCGAGGTGAACACCGGCCCGGGCACCGCGGCGTCGAGCATCCCGGGCCCGACGAACCCGCCGTGCAGCGGTTCGTGCCCGGACCCGCCGCCGGACACCACCGCGACCTTGCCCGCGACCGGCGCGTCCGCGCGCACGACCAGCGCCGGATCGTCGCGCACCCGCAGCAGGTCCGCGTGCGCGACCGCGAGCCCTCTCAGCGATTCGGCGACCACGGCCGCCGGATCGTTGATGATCTTCTTCATGGCGGACCTCCGGCACCTCGGCGTCGTGGACGGCCCCCAACCTATGAGGTCGCCGGGCGCGCCGCAAAGCGCCCCACGGGTCACGCCGCGGGCAGTTTCCCGGCCAGCTGCTTGGCCAGCCCGACGGTCTTGCCGCACGGGTCGTCCTTGTCCGCCTGCGCGTCGGAGTTCGAGTACTCCAGCTGGACAACCTCGACGTGGTCTTCTTTCCACTGCCGGTGCTGCCACTTGACCTGGCAGCTCGACCCGGTGCCGCCCTGTTTCGAGTACGCCTGGTTTGGGGTGCCGACGTCGGCCTTCAGCCAGCCGTCGCCCTCGCTCGGCGCGACGCCGGGGAACATCGTCACCCGGACGCTCGGGATGAGGCCCCATTCGCACGAGTGCAGTCCGGACGGCCGCGGCTTCGCGCCCTTCACGACGCCCTCCACGGCGGCCGGGTCGAGCACCGTGCACGGGTCGACGGCGAGCAGCGTGCCCGGGCCGGGCGTGTACTTCTGCGGGTTGTTGTGCAGTTTCTCGACCGCCGTCGCGACGAGCTTGCGGCCGGCGGCGCAGGCGTCGCCGCCGGTGTAGTCGATCCGGAACGACACGCCGAAGGACGGGTTCCGCGCGGTGAGCGCGCTGACCACGCAGCCGGATCCGCCGCCGAGGTCGGGCACCTCGACCTGCGGCAGCCCGCCGACCACGCCGGTGGTCTTGTCCGACGCGAACGTCACGATGCCGCCGACCTCGACGCTCGCCCGGATTTCCTTGCCGCCCGGGTCGGTCGCCTTCGCGACGCAGGAGTCGAACTGCGTGCTCGACGCCCTCGCCTCGCCCTGCAAGGCGCCGAGCGGGCTCATCGCGGTCTTGTCCACGAACTGGCACGGCAGCAGGTCGCGCAGGACCGCGGGGGCGACCGCGGGATCGGTGATCGGGCCGGAGGTCGCGGCGCTGTCCCCGGCGGCGGGGACGGTCGTGCGCGCGAAGTTCTCCTTGCCCAGATTCGGGCCGCCGCACGCGGACATCGCGACCGCACCCGCCGCGGCCAGGACGGACAACTTCAGGAACCGGCCGAACCGGAGATCGTGCACCACGTCCGGCAACCTAGCGGGCCGGGCTGCCGGACGGGGGAACAACCCGGTTATTCGGCGGGTGAGGTTTCCGTCGTTTCGGTGCCCGGCGGCACGACCAGCGGCCGCAGCACCGCCCACAGCACGAACATCGCGGTGACCACCAGCAGGCCGATGCCCGACCAGAGGTTGATGTTCACGTCGGCGGCTTTCTTCAGATCGTCGTCGCTGGTGAACCCGGCGCCCATGATCGTGAGGATCACGCCGTAGACGCCGAGCAGCAACGCGATGATCAGCCGGATGTCGAAGGCGCCCGCCTTGTGCGGCCGCGAGGTTTTCTCGGTCATGCGGGCCTCCTCAGAAGATGATGTTCAGCGCGATGGTGAGCACGAGCACGATGCCGGCCAGCAGGCCCGGCTTGCGGTACCAGCCCGCGTTCTCGCCGGTGTTGTCGTGCTTGAGCGCGTCGCGCGGCGTGAGCGAGTAAACCAGGCCGACCAGCTGTTCGTCCGGCTTCGGCTGGGTGGCCAGCGAAACCCCGACGCTCACCACGATGTCGACCACGAACGCGGTGCCCGCGGCCACGAAGCTGGTGCCCTGCCCGGCGAGCGAAAGCACCTCGAACTGCGACAGCAGCCAGATCGTGACCGCCGACGCGGTGCCGGCCACCAGGCCGATCCACCCGGCCGCCGCGGTCATCCGCTTCCAGAACATGCCGAGGATGAACGTGGCGAACAGCGGCGCGTTGAAGAAGGAGAACAGGTCCTGCAGGTAGGTCAGGATGTTCGCGGACTGCATGGCGACGAACGCGGTGCCGATGGCCAGCACGGTCGCGCCGACCGTGGTCTTGCGGCCGAGGTTCAGGTAGTAGCCGTCCGGCTTGTCCTTCTTCACGTACGTCTGCCAGATGTCGTACGTGAAGACGGTGTTGAACGAGCTGAGGTTCGCCGCCATGCCCGCCATGAACGACGCGAGCAGACCGGCGATCGCGATGCCGAGGATGCCGTTGGGCAGCAGGTCGCGCATCAGCAGCAGGAGCGCGTTGTTCGCGGTGACCCCGCTCTTGGCCGGTTCGCCGGCGAGCAGAAGTCCCTTGTCCTGCAGGTACTCCGGCACCACGACGCCGGCGATCATGCCGGGGATGATCACGATGAACGGGACCAGCATCTTCGGGAACGCGCCGATGATCGGCGTCCGCCGCGCGGCGGACATGCTCTTCGACGCCATCGCGCGCTGGACCTCGACGAAGTTCGTCGTCCAGTACCCGAACGACAGCACGAAGCCGAGACCGAACACGATGCCGAGGACGGACAGGAAGTTGTTGCCGAAGCCGGTCAGGTTGTCGCCCGGCCAGGAGTGCAGCTGCGCGGTGCCGCCCGGGCCGTGCGTGATCTTGTCGACCAGGCCCTGCCAGCCGCCGACCTTGACCAGGCCGACGATGGTGAGCGGCAGCAGCGCCACGACGATCACGAAGAACTGCAGCACCTCGTTGTAGATCGCGGCGGACAGCCCGCCCAGCGCGGTGTAGCCGAGCACGATGGCGGCCGCGACGACGATCGACACCCACAGCGGCCAGCCCAGCAGCAGGTTCACGACGCTGGCCAGCAGGAACAGGTTCGCGCCCGCGATCAGGATCTGCGCCGCGGCGAAGCTGATGCCGTTGACGAGGTGCGCGGTCGGGCCGAACCGGCGGCGCATGAACTCGGGCACGCTGCGGACCTTGGAGCCGTAGTAGAACGGCATCATCACCAGGCCGAGGAACAGCATCGCCGGGATGGCGCCGATCCAGAAGTAGTGCACGGTCGGCAGGCCGTAGAGGACGCCGTTGGCGGACATGCCCATGACCTCGACCGCGCCGAGGTTCGCGGAAATGAACGCGAGGCCGGTGACCCACGCCGGCAGCGACCGGCCCGACAGCAGGAAGTCGAGACTGCTCGACACCTGCCTTCGCGCGAGATAGCCGATGCCGAGCACCAGGACGAAATAGAACGCCAACTCGATGTAGTCGATCGGACTCGCGTCGAGCCGCAAGTTCGCGTCGGCGAGGAACGGCACCCCTGCCACCTCCGAATCAAACATTCTCGCACAGGAAACACCATCGTTCCTGTCAGACCGGCACAGTACTGCATGGATTCCGAAGAGGCACCCCGACACCGCGGTTTTTCACCAACCTGCCGCTGACCTGTGCATTCCGCGTGCCCGGAAGCCCCGGTGTTGAGTCCTGTCGCTTCACCCGGCAACTTCTCGACCAGGTCACAGATTCACCCGTTCCGGGGCGGTGCGCGGTCTCTGGCCCCTAAGCTCCCGGCACCTTCGACGCCCCGGAAAGGACCCGCCGCGATGACCGGTCCCGCGCTGCCCATGCCCGGGCGGCTGCGTGCCGCGCTCGCGTTCGCGGCCCTGCACGCGCTCCTGAACGGCGTGTTCGGCGTCTTTGCCCGGCAGCAGATCGACAAGCAACGAGGCGGCGGCGAACAACCGTTTTCGATTCTGTACGGGCTCGAATACCTGTCGTACGCCTTCGCCGCCGGTCTGCTCGCGGCCGGGATCGCCGTCCTGCTCGGTTACGGCTGGGGCCGGTGGGCGCTGCTGACGTTCGAGGTGCTGTCCGCGCTCGACGGTCTGGTCATCCCGGCGGGCGGCATTGCGGCGTCGATAGGACTGGCGCTGGCCGGATTGGCGGGGAGGGCGTTGTTGCACGCGGAGACGAGGGCGTGGTTCGCCGCGAAGGCGGCTCAACGCCGAAGCCCGATCCCGCGCGCAGCGAACTGAGGGCCAGCTGCTCAGAACAGGCGGAACTCGTCGGAATCCGTGCCGCGCAACGCGTCGTAGTCCAGGACCACGCAGCGGATCCCGCGGTCCTCGGCGAGGACGCGCGCCTGCGGCTTGATCACCTGCGCCGCGAACACGCCCTGCACCGGGGCCAGCAGCGGGTCGCGGTTGAGGAGTTCGAGGTACCGGGTCAGCTGCTCGACGCCGTCGATCTCGCCGCGGCGCTTGATCTCCACCGCGACCGAGCCGCCGTCGGCGTCGCGGGCCATGATGTCGACCGGGCCGATCGCGGTCGGGTATTCGCGGCGGACCAGCGTGTAGCCCTCGCCGAGGGTTTTGATGTGCTCGGCGAGCAGTTCCTGCAGGTGCGCTTCCACGCCGTCCTTCTGCAGGCCCGGGTCGACGCCGAGGTCGTGCTTCGAATCGTGCATGACCTCGTCGATGGTGATGACGAGTTTCTCGCCCGCCTTGTTCTGGACCGTCCAGATGTCCGGGTCCTCGATCAGCCAGCACGGCGGCGACATCCAGTTCAGCGGCTTGTACGAGCCGCCGTCGGAGTGCACGAGCACCGAACCGTCGGCCTTCACCATCAGGACGCGGTTGGCCATCGGGAGATGCGCGGTCAGCCTGCCGACGTAGTCGACCTGGCACCGGGCGACGACGAGCCTCATCGGACCCGCCCCGCACGGAGCGGGCTGGCTTGCTGGGAAGGGAGCACGAGACGCACCCGCCGAGGGTAGGACAGGCTCGGCGATACTGGCGAGGTGGACCCCATTCAGCGTGTCGCGACCCGCGAGGTGTACCGGAACAACTGGATGACGGTGCGCGAGGACGCCGTCCGCCGCGCCGACGGCAGCGACGGCATCTACGGCGTGGTCGACAAACCGACCTACGCCCTGGTCATCCCGCTCGACGGCGACCGGCTGCACCTGGTCGAGCAGTTCCGGTACCCGCTCGGGATGCGCCGGTGGGAGTTCCCGCAGGGCACCGCGCCCGACCTCGCCGAGACCCCGCCCGCCGAACTGGCCCGGCGGGAATTGCGGGAGGAGACGGGATTGCGGGCGGCGGCGCTCACGGAACTGGGGATGCTCGACGTCGCGCCCGGGATGGCCAGCCAGCGCGGGCACGTGTATCTCGCGACCGGCCTCACCGAGGGCGAGCCGGAGCGCGAACTGGAGGAACAGGACATGCGGACGGCGTGGTTCAGCCGGACGGAGGTGGAGAAGATGATCTCCACCGGGGAGATCTCGGACGCGCAATCGGTAGCCGCGTACACGTTGCTGCTGCTGCACGAACGCCGCTGACCCGCGGCTGCTCTCGCACGAACGCCGACCCGCGACCGTTCATCCGCGAACCCGCTGACCTGTGGCTGCTCACCCGCGAACCCCGCGGACCCGCGGCCGCTCTCGCGCAAACCCCGCCAACCCGCGACCACTCACCCGCAAACCCCGCCAACCCGCGGCTGCTCACCCGCAAACCCCGCCGACCCGCGGCTGCTCACCCGCAAACCCCGCCGACCTGCGGCTGCTTCCGCGCGAACGTCCAGGCCAGTCGAAGCGTTAATCCGTCCACTCGGGTTTGCGCTTCTCCAAGAACGCCGCCATCCCCTCCCGCGCGCCGGGCAGCTGCGAAGCCGACGCCATCACCTCGACGGCGATCGCGTACGCGTCCGCTTCCGGCCGGTCCAGCTGGGCGTACAAAGTCTGCTTGCCCATCGCCTTGCTGGCGCGGCTGCCGCGGGTCGCACGGCCGAGCAGGTCGGCGACCGCCTCGTCCAGGGAATCGTCGGGGACTACGCGGTTGACCAAGCCCCAGTCCAGCGCCGTCGCCGCGTCGATCACGTCGCCGGTCAAGGCCAGTTCCATCAGGCGTTTCCGGCCGATCGCGCGCGCCACCGGCACCGCCGGCGTATGGCAGAACCAGCCGCCCTTGCCGCCGGGCAGGGCGAATCCCGCCGATTCCGCCGCGACCGCCAGGTCGCACGACGCCACCAGCTGGCAGCCCGCGGCCGTCGCCAGGCCGTGCACCCGGGCGAGCACCACCTGCGGCACGGATTCCATCGTCCGCATCAGCGTCGTGCACAGGGTGAGCAGCTCGCGCACGCCCATGAGGTCGCGGGAGGCGACGTCGCCGAAGTCGTGTCCGGCGGAGAACACCGGCCCCGCGCCGGCGAGCACGATGCCGGTCGCGTCGGACTCGCCCGCCTCCCGGAACGCGGCGAGCAATTCGCCGAGATGCTCGGCGGACAGCGAATTGCGCCGCGCCGCGCGGTTCATCGTGATGGTGATCGTGTCCCCGTCCCGCTTCACGAGGAGGTGCTCGTACTCGCCCATGCCCCGACCGTAACCCCGGCCGGCGGGATGCGGAAAGTGCGCCGATACGAATCCGGCCCGACCCCGACCTCCGCCCGCAGCCGGCGCCGCAGGTTCGCCGCGCTGCCGAGCCCCGCGCGTTCGGCCACCCGGGCGACCGGCAGATCCGTGGTCTCCAGCAGCCGCCGCGCGTGCCGCACCCGCTGAACGAGCAGCCACCGCCCCGGGGTGCTGCCGGTAGCGGCGGCGAACTCGCGGTGGAACGTCCGAGGGCTCATCCCCGCGTGCTCGACCAGGTCGGACACCCCGATCTCGTCCGCGAGCCGAGCCATCGCCCAGTCCATTGTGGACGCGATCCCGGGCCGGGAAGCGGTGCCGGGCAACGGAGATTCCGCGAACTGCCGCTGCCCGCCCTCCCGAACCGGAGGCATGACCAGCCGGCGCGCGAGACGAGCGGCAACGTCCGCACCGTGATCGCGGCGAACCAGATGCAGGCAAAGATCGAGGCCCCCGACCACCCCCGCCGACGTGAGTATGCGGTCCTGCTCGGTGTACAGGACGTCGCGCCGGAGATCGGCAGCGGGCGCGGCGGTCGCGAGTGCGTCCAGGTCGCGCCAATGCGTGGTAGCGGGCCGCCCGTCGAGCAGCCCGGCGGCAGCGAGCGTGAAGGCCCCGGAACACAGCCCAGCGACCACCGCCCCCGACCGATGAACCCGCCGAAGCGCGGCGCGAGCCGCGGCCGGGACTTCAGCGAGGGGGTCGTCCCGTCCCGGCGCGAGAACCAGGTCGCATCCGTCCAGCCCGGAAAGCCCATGCGTGGCAACGACTTCCCCAAACGGCGACACCCGGATACGCCCTCGCCCAGGCGCGCAAACCCGCACGGTGAACGGCCCGATGCCACTCTCGGTGCGGTCCTGTGCCCACACCTCCGCGATCACCGCGAGGTCGAACATCCGGCTGCCCGGCAGGAGCAGCACCCCGATCGTGCGCATGGCAGAAAAGTACCGCAACGCGCGTCTTCTGCCACTCCCCGCGGAGCACGGTCTCCCGCGAGACTCGAGGCCATGACTACCGCGCTACTGCTGATCGACGTCCAGCAAGGTTTCGACGACGCCAAGTTCTGGGGCCCGCGCAACAACCCCGGCGCGGAAGCGAACATCCAAGCCCTGCTGGAAGCCTGGCAAGCCCGCCGGGCCCCAGTCGTGCTGGTCCACCACGACTCCGTCAACCCGGATTCGCCCCTGCGCCCAGGCCAGCAAGGCAACGACTTCAAACCGGAACTGGCCAACGCCCGCCCAGACCTGGTCTTCGGAAAAAAGGTGAACTCGGCATTCCTGGGCGACGTAGACCTGCATGCCTGGTTCACCACCCGAGGAATAACGAGCTTCGTACTGGCCGGAATCCAAACCAACTTCTGCTGCGAAACCACCGCCCGCATGGGCGGAAACCTGGGCTACGACGTGACTTTCGCGTTGGACGCCACCTTCACCTTCGACCTGACCGGCCCAGACGGCACCACCCTGACCGCAGAAGAACTGACAAAAGCAACCGCCACAAACCTCCACGGCGGCGGCTTCGCCACAGTAAAAAACACCAAGGAAATCCTGGCCTGACTGCCTACCCCCTCACGGCACCCAGCCCCCAACCGCAACCGCCGCACTCACGAGCGAACCATCCAACTCGCGAAAAACCGCCACCGCTGCACCTAACGAGCGAGGCACCCAGCCCCTCCCCCAACCCCGATACAAAGCCGCCCTGCGGTTCGGGGGTGCTTGTCAAGGCATCTTTCCCGCCTTGACAAGCACCCCCGAACCGTCAGCACAATGAAAAATCGGGGTGCCCCACGCAACCCAAGACGACGGCAATGTCGCCCGCCAGGGCGACGAGCCGGTCACCCCAGCCCATGCCTCTCCCGAACCAACTCCACAATCCCAGCCATAATGTCAGTCAGCTCATAATCCTTAGGCGTAAACACCCGAGCAATCCCCCGCTCAGTCAACAACGCCGCATCATCCGGCGGAATAATCCCGCCCACAATAACCGGAATATCCCCAGCCCCAGCCGCCCGAAGCCCGTCCACCACCAACGGCACGACCTCAAGATGCGACCCGGACAACACCGACAACCCGACCACGTGCACCCCTTCCTGCACCGCGGCCGCGACAATCTGCTCCGGAGTCAGCCGGATCCCCTGATAAACAACCTCGAACCCGACATCCCGAGCCCGCACCGCGACCTGCTCCGCCCCGTTGGAATGCCCGTCCAGCCCAGGCTTCCCCACGAGAATCCGCAGCCGCTCCCCCATCTCGGCCTCAGTCCGGCGAACCAGCTCCCGAACCCGCTCCAGCCCAGGATCCCCCTGCCCAGCAGCAGCCGCGGCGGAAACCCCGGTCGGTGCCCGGTACTCCCCGAACACCTCCCGCAACGCCCCGGCCCATTCGCCGGTCGTCACCCCAGCCCGAGCACACGCCAAAGTAGCCTCGAACAAATTGTCCGAAGTCCCCGCAGCTTCCTTCAAAGCCGCGAGAGAAGCAGCGACCGCGTCGTTATCCCGCTCCTCTCGCCATTTCTCCACGGAAGCGACCGCGGCCTTCTCCACCGCCGGGTCAATAGTCTCGATCGCCTTGGCCCCCTCCGCCTGCAACGGCGACGGCTCGGTCGTCTCGAACTTGTTCACCCCGACCAGAACCCGTTCCCCGCTCTCCACCCCGCGCCGGTATTCCGCGAGCGAAGAAACGAGCTGCGACTTCATATACCCGCTCTCGACGGCAGCCACCGCCCCGCCGAGATCCTGCACCCGCGCGATTTCCTCGCGAGCCCCGGAAACAATTTCGTCGACCTTGGCCTGCACCACGTGCGACCCGTCGAAAATGTCCTCGTACTCCAGCAAATCCGTCTCGAACGCGAGCACCTGCTGCATCCGCAACGCCCACTGCTGGTCCCACGGCCGAGGCAACCCGAGCGCCTCGTTCCACGCGGGCAGCTGGATCGCCCGCGCCCGCGAACCCCGCGACAGCGACACGGCCAGCATCTCCAGCACGATCCGCTGGACGTTGTTCTCCGGCTGCGCCTCGGTGAGCCCGAGCGAGTTCACCTGCACGCCGTACCGCAGCCGCCGCGCCTTCGGGTTCTCCACGCCGTAGCGCTCGCGCGTCAGCTCGTCCCACAGTTGCGTGAACGCGCGCATCTTGCACATCTCTTCGACGAACCGGACACCCGCGTTGACGAAGAACGAAATCCGCGCGACGACCTTCTCCATGTCGGCCTGGTCGACCTGGCCGGAGTCGCGCACCGCGTCCAGCACGGCGATCGCGGTGCACAGCGCGTACGCGACCTCCTGCGTCGGCGTCGCGCCCGCTTCCTGCAGGTGGTAGCTGCAGATGTTGATCGGGTTCCACTTCGGCACGTGGTGCACGGTCCACGCGATCATGTCGGTGATCAGCCGGAGGCTCGGCCCGGGCGGGAAAATGTAGGTGCCGCGGGAGAGGTACTCCTTGATGATGTCGTTCTGCGTGGTGCCGGTGAGCTTGGCCAGCACCTCGTCGACGTCGCGGCCCTCGGCTTCGGCCTGCTCGCGGGCCACCGAGACGTAGAGCGCGAGCAGCCACATCGCGGGCGCGTTGATGGTCATCGAGGTGTTCGCCTCGGCGAGCGGGATGCCGTCGAACAGCTGCCGCATGTCGCCGATGTGCGAGACCGGCACGCCGACCTTGCCGACCTCTCCGCGCGCGAGCACGTGGTCCGGGTCGTAGCCGGTCTGCGTCGGAAGGTCGAAGGCGACCGACAAACCGGTCTGGCCCTTGGCGAGGTTCCGCCGATACAGCTCGTTGGACGCGGCGGCGGACGAATGACCCGCATAGGTGCGCATCACCCAGGGCCGGTCGCGCTCGTGGTCGGTGGGGTACGGCACGGTGCACCTCTCTTCGCCGAGACGACCGCCCGAGTGTACCCGCCGGTAACTTAATCGGCGGAGTGGATTCGGCCACGCCCGGGTGACGCGCCGGGCCGGACGACCACGACCCCGCGGTCCAGGTCGACGGTACCCAGCGGCGGCGCTCCCTGCGCTTCCTCCTCGAGAGTCATCTCCACCGAATCCCGGTGTTCGAGCTCGTTGCGCTTGGTGCCGTAGAGGAACGCGGTGACCTCGTCGAGGTAGGTCGAGGACAGTCGCGCCTTGAGCCGGGACGGCTTCTTCTTCCGCCGCAGCTCCCATCCGCCGACGACCAGCAGCACGATGGTGGCGACCGGCAGCGAAAGACCCAGCAAGGTCAGCAGCATGTTTCACCCAACGACCGGACCGCGCGGAACGTTCCGGAGACCAGCTCGGCGACGTGCTCGGGATCGTCGATCGCGAGCAGTCCGGCGCCGGTCCCGGCACCGTGGTCGCGGACCCGCGCGGCTCGCCCAGGCCTGGAGCCACGCCAGCGGACCTCGATGCCGCCCAGTCCGCCCGGGGCGAACCATTGTGACGGAAATCCGCGAGACTACGGCCGGTCCGGGATCTACCGTGGTCAGACGTGACGTGGAGCGGGTACGGCAGTTATCTGGTGATCGTGGTCCTCATCGTGCTCGCGCCGGGGCCGGACACGATGGTGATGCTGAAGAACGCGCTGTCCGGCGGGGCGCGCGGCGGGTTGCTGGCCACGGCGGGCATCTTCGCCGGCAACGCAGTGCAGGGCACTGCCGCGGCGCTGGGGCTCGGTGTCGTCATCGCTCGTTCGCAGCCGGTGTTTCTCGCGCTCAAGTGGCTCGGTGCGGCGTACCTCCTCTACCTCGGTTTCCAGGCGCTGCGCGGCGCCTGGCGCGGCAACTACGACGCGGTCGCCGACACCCAGCGCAAGCGCGCCAGCGGTTTCCGGCGGTGGCGCGAGGGGTTCCTGTCGAACATCACGAACCCCAAGGTGCTGGTGCTGTACCTGTCGGTGCTGCCGCAGTTCCTCGACCCGGTCCGCACGACGACCTGGGACGCGCTGGTGCTCGCCTACACGGTCGCCGTGCTGGGCACGATCTGGCTGCTGGTCCTCCTGTTCTTCGTGCACCGCGTCCGCGCGTGGCTCAGCCGGCGCAAGGTCCGCCGCGCGCTGGACGGGGTGACCGGCACCGCGCTGGTCGGGTTCGGCGCGGCGCTGGCCCTGGAATCCTCGTGAGTGCGCACGCCGGTTAGAACCGGCATAGACACTCACAAGACCTCACAGCACGTCGTCCAGCCAGTCGTAAATGCGGCCGCTCGCCAACCGCATCGCGCCGACGTGACAGTGGGCGTCCGCGCCCTCCTCCGCGGTGAAGTTCAGCAGCTTCTTCGGGCCGCTGATCCGGTCGTACAACTGCTGCGGCTGACCGGTGAAGAACAGGTCCTCCGGAGCGTCGCAAATCAGCGCCGGACACGTGATGCGCTCGGCCACGCCGTCATACAGGTGGTACTCGAGGTACTTCGCCAGGAACTCGCGATCGCTCGCACCGCCCATCACGTACCGGCCGTGGCTCAGCGCCCAGCGGACGGTCGGGCTCTGCTCCCTCGCGGCGGCCAGAAAGGCGTCCAGTTCCGGGTCCTCCGGCGCGTTCGCCCGGCGGACGATCTCGTCGCGGTCCCACGGGAGCTGCTGCACGAACGCCGCGCCGGCGTCGAGGAGCCCGTCCACCGCGACGACGGCCGACAGCCGCGGCTCGAACGCGGCGGCACGCGGCGCGAGCATCCCGCCGAGGCTCCAGCCGATCAGGGCGACCTTGTCCGGCAGCACCTCCGGGCGAGCGAGGGCGTAGTCGAGCACCTGGCTCACGACGTGCTCCCAGTCCGGGCGGAACAGCATTCCGTCGCGGTGCACGGCGCTGGGCTGGCCGGGCCCGTCGAAGGTCAGCACGTGGTAGCCGCGTTCCTGGCCCGCCGTCGCGCCCATGAAGTACAGATCTTCGGCGCTGCCGTCGAAACCGTTGTGCACCACCAGAAGCGGCTTCGGACCGTCGCCAGGTGCGCGGTAGAAGTAGCCGCGCAGGACGTGGCCGTCGTAGGGGATTTCGATCCGCTCGACGTTGTCGATCGTCTCGATCGCGCGCTGGAAGCACTCGACGTTGCGCTCGTAGGCGTAGTTGATTCGCGGGTCGTCCGGGTTGCCGTGCAAGAAAAACTCCGCGCGGCGGTAGTACGTCGAGGCACGCAGGTACGCGTCGCGCGCGCTGACCGGGTGCATGTTGGCCGCTTCGGCGTAGAGCCGTTCGGCCGCGGCGAGCCACGCGTCGTGCCAGCTGTCGTAGTCACCGGACTTGATGTTCGACGCGATCGCGACGACCTCGCCGAAATCCGCGCCCCCGTAGGCGATCTGGCCGAGGGCGACCAGGGTTTCGAACCAGAATTGCGGGTCGTCTTCGAACAACAGCGGCTTCATCGGATCTCCTCGTTCGCGAAGGTGCGGAAGTCACGAGCGGGTCGTCCGGCGACCCGCTCGACGGTGTCGGTCACGCGGTCCTCGGAGCCGCCGCGGATCGCCTCGTCCAGCAAGGCGAGCATTTCGGCGTACGACTCGGGCAGGCCTTCGCGGACCAGGAACTGCTGGTACTCCTCAGTGGAAACCGGGGCGTGCCCGACCGGGTGGCCGAGCCGTTTCCCGACGATCTCGGCGGCCTCGGCGTAACTGAGCGCGCGCGGACCGGTGATCAGGTGATCGGTGTTGTGCGGTCGCGGATCGAGCAGCGCGCGGACCGCGACCGCGGCGATGTCGCCCGCGTCCACGAACGCCACCCGGGCGTCGCCGGTCGCGGTCACGATCCGGCCCGCGCGGGCGCTGTCGCCGACCAGGTGCCCGGGCAGGAAGTTCTGCATGAACCACGACGGCCGCAACACCGCCCAGCCCGGCTGGCGGCGGACCAGGCCAGGCAACTCGCCCACCACCGGCGTGTGCTCGTCCACCGCGGACGAACTCAGCAACACCACGCGGGCCTCCGGCGCGTGCTTGAGAAAGGCTTCGACGAGCGGCCGCGGCTCAGCCGCTACCGGGGCGATCAGGTAGACCGCCGAGACCCCGTGCAGCGCCGGGCCGTACGTCGCGGGATCGTCCCAGTCGAACCGGATCTGGCCGGGCTCGACGGGATTCCGGGTCGCCGCCCGGGCCCGCACCCCGGCGTCGCGCAGCCCGCGCACGACGCGGCTGCCGGTGGTGCCGGTCGAGCCGAGCACGAGAACCTCAGACACCGGGCACCCCGAGAACCTCGGTGACGGCGAGCGGGCTCCAGTAGTCGCGGTAGCGGCGGATCAGGCCGTCGCGGACCGTCAGGACCACGACGTAGCGCAGGCGGTAGGGCTTCTGGGTGGCGACCGCGAGGCCGGCCAGCTCGAACTCCGCGATCGTGACCTCCGGGTCGGTGGTCTGGTGCACGGTCTTCGCGACGATCTCGCGGTGGTCGAGCAGGTTCGGATAGTCGCGCAGGTACTCGGCCAGCGCGGCACGGCCTTCGACGCGCTCCGGCCGCCCCGGCGCGGCGAACGGGAACTCGGTCACGGCGTCCTCGGCGAACAACTGCAGGAAACCGGCCATATCGGGCCGGATCAGCAGGTCCAGCGCGTGATCGATGAGTGTCATCGAGCCCCTCCTCAGGAATGGACGAGACGGTACCGTCTCGTCGTCAACGTACACGGGACGGGACCGTCTCGTCCACCCGTTATGCTGACCGGCATGACGAACCGCCGGACGCCGACCGGAGCTGCCGTGCTGCAGCCCGACGTCACCTACGCCATCACCGAAGCCGTGATCGACGAACTGGCCGACCACGGCTTCGGCAGGCTGTCGATGGAAGCGGTAGCGAAACGCGCGGGAGTCGGGAAAAGCGCGCTGTACCGGCGGTGGCGGTCGAAAGACGAAATGATCGGCGCGGTCATCGCGGAATTCAGCCTGGCGCGCGCGGTGGACCCGGACACCGGCAGCCTGCGCGGCGATATCCGGGCCTCGCTGGAAGCGCTTTACGGATGGATCACGCACCCGCGGTTTTCGCGGATTTTCCCCGGGCTGATCGCGGAGGGCCGCCGCAATCCGGCCATGGCCGAATTCGCCCGCGAGACCATCGGCGAGCCGCGCCGGGCGATCAGCCGAGCGGTGTTCACCAGGGCGATCGAACGCGGGGAAATCCCGGCGGACACCGATCTCGAGATGGCTCTGGACATCGGGGCCGGAATTGTTTACTGGCGGCTGATCGTGCGCGGGGCTCCGGCGGAGGAAGGGTATTTGGACAAGGTGACGGATTTAGTGGTGCGCGCGTTGAAAAGCTCGTGAACCGCTCACAAGAGGGTGGCCAGCTCCAGGGACACCTCGACCGGAGCGGTGCCGCGAAGAGCACCCGGGTCGGTGCGTATGCGTGAGTGGTCGCTTCCCTGGCGACATCACCTCTACGACGAGGACGCAGTGCTCCTGGGTCGGAGCACTGCGTCAGCGGCCAGGCCAGCGTCGTAAACAACCAGGTCCGGCCGCCGGTTCAGCAACGGAACGTCGCGCATCCTGATTTCGACGGCACGACAGCTTTCTTCGTCCCACTCCGCGTATTCGGCGGCGGCGCAGCCACCGCTCAAGCCCGCTCCGGCTCCCCGGTCACCCGTTCGATCCGTGCGCCCAGCCGGTTCAGGTTCTCCACGAAATGCGGATACCCGCGGTCGATGTGGAACACGTCCCACACCTCGGTCACCCCGTCCGCGCACAGCCCGGCGAGCACCAACCCGGCCCCGGCGCGGATGTCCGACGCCCACACCGGCGCGCTCGACAGCTTCTCCACTCCTCGGACCACCGCGTGGTGGCCGTCCGTGCGGGCGTCTCCGGAGAGCCGGATCATTTCCTCGATGAAGCGGAACCTCGCCTCGTACACGTTTTCCGTGATCATCGACGTTCCCTCGGACACCGCCGACAGCGCGACCGCGAACGGCTGGAGGTCGGTGGCGAAACCGGGGTACGGCAGGGTCACCCAGTCGACCGCCTTCGGGCGTTCCGGCTGGACCACCCGGAAACCCTTGTCGTCGTAGGTAGTCACCTCCGCGCCGGCCAGCCGCAGTTTGTCCAGGACCAGGTCGAGGTGGTGCGGGTTCACGCCGCGCACGGTCAGGTCGCCGCGGGTCATCGCGGCGGCGAACGCCCAGGTCGCGCCGACGATGCGGTCGCCGATCACGCGGTGTTCGGTCGGGTGCAGCTGCTCGACGCCGTGCACGGTGAGCGTCGAGGTGCCCGCGCCCTCGATTTTCGCGCCCATTTCGGTCAGCATCGTGCAGATGTCCGCGATTTCCGGTTCGCGGGCGGCGTTGTCGATCACCGTCGTGCCCTCGGCCAGCACGGCCGCCATCAGGATGTTCTCGGTCGCCCCGACGCTCGGGAAATCCAGCCAGATCTGGGTGCCCACCAGCGTTTCGGCCTTCGCGACGACGCAGCCGTGCTCGATGGTGCTCGTCGCGCCGAGCTTGCGCAGGCCGGCCTGGTGCATGTCCAGCGGGCGCTGGCCGATCGCGTCGCCGCCGGGCAGCGCCACGACCGCCTGCTTCAACCGGCCGACCAGCGGGCCCAGCACGCACACCGAGGCGCGCAGCTTGCCCATCGCGGCCGAATCGGCGCGGTGCGACAGCTCCGCGGGCGTCGTGATGCGCGCCGTGTCGCCCTCGATCTCCACCTCGCAGCCGACGCTGCGCAGAACGTCGCCCATCAGCGGGACGTCCAGGATCTGCGGGCAGTTCGTGATGGTCGTGGTGCCTTCGGCCAGCAGTGCCGCGGCCATCAGTTTCAGCACGCTGTTCTTGGCGCCGACCACGTCGACCTCGCCGACCAGCCGCGCTCCGCCATGCACGTCGAAGTGCTCGCTCATGGCCGCCAATCATGCCCTCTCGCCCAGTTTTGCCCGAACCCGGGCCGGTAGAGTCGGGCACATGGTGGTTCGCATCAACCGGGTCTACACGAAGGTCGGCGACAACGGCACGACCGCGCTCGGCGACGGCTCCCGGGTGCCCAAGACCTCGGCCCGGCTGTCCGCCTACGCCGACACCGACGAGGCCAATTCCGTGCTCGGCCTGGCGATCGCGCTCGGCGGGCTGCCCGACGAGATCACCGGCGTGCTGCGCCGGATCCAGAACGACCTTTTCGACGTCGGCGCGGACCTGTGCCTGCCGATCCAGGAAGACCCGCCGTACGAGCCGCTGCGCATCACCGAGGCGTATCTGGAACGGCTCGAGGGCTGGTGCGACGAGTTCAACGAACGCCTGCCGAAGCTCACGTCCTTCATCCTTCCGGGCGGCACCCCGGGCGCGGCGTTCCTGCACCAGGCGCGCACAGTCTCCCGCCGCGCGGAACGGTCGGCGTGGGCGCTGATGGAGGCCGAGCCGGACACGTCGAACCCGATCGCGGCCAAGTACCTGAACCGGCTCTCGGACCTGCTGTTCATCCTTGCCCGGCTGGCGAATCCCGACGGCGACGTACTGTGGCAGCCGGGCGGCTGAGGCAGCCGCCCTCCCCCACGGCGAGCTAGCGGGCTACCGGCCCCAGCCGGCCTCCTGAGCGGCCCAATAACGCTCGTAATCGACGTCCCACGTCGAATCCCGCCCCGGCTCGACGGCCTGGGCGGCACTGAGGTCCTCGAGCCGCACCGGCTCCGGCAGGCGCTGCCAGCGGCGGGCCCGGTCTTCCCGTTCTCGGGCGTCCATCTGCCCAGCGTAGCGCCGCCGAACCCGCGGCACGAGCAGCAAAAAAGCCCGCCACCGCGAACGGTGACGGGCCTTGCCGAAAAACTCACGAAGCTCGCGGCAGCCTTCGCCCCGGCGGGGCCGATTCGAGCCACGACAGGAACCCGGTCAGCGCACCCGGACCCATCGCGATCTCGATCGGTTCCTGGTCCGAGGACTCGCAGCGCAGCACCGTCGAGCCCTCAGGGACCGCGTACGCCTCGGTTCCGGACGGGTCCCGCCGGTCCGCGATCTGCATGCTTTCCCGCTGGAACACGCGATCCGGGCCGGTGCGCAGGCTCCACACGCGATACCAGACGAACTTCTCGCCCTCGTACCGGCCGAGGCCGAGGTGCCAGCTCGACCGCGGGCTGTCCGGACGCCACCGCAGCGCCACGCTGACGCCGCCGCCGCGGCGCATCCGGATCCACCGCTGGCCGTACCAGCCGACCACGACGACGAGCACGATCAGGAGCACTAGCACCACTACAGCGATCTGCACGGCCCGGCTCCTGCCCGTCTACTTCGCTCAGACCGACTGCCCGGCCGCGCGGAGCTGGGCCGTGGCCCTCGTCCGCTCCGCCTCGTCGCCGGTGCTGAGGGCTGCCTTCGCGGCGGCCACGTCGATTTCGTCGGACAGCTCGGCACTCTCCGCGAGCACGCTCACCCCGGTCGCGGTCACGGACAGGAACCCGCCGTGCACCGCGGCGGTCAGCACGTCGCCGTCCGTCGTGTTCACCTTCACCACGCCACCCTCGACGAGCTGGCCCAGCACCGGCTCGTGTCCGGGCATGATGCCGATCTCGCCCTCGGTGGTCTGCGCCACCACGAAGGTGGCGGTACCCGACCAGAGCCGGCGCTCGACGGCAACCAGCTCCACGGACATCTCAGCCACGTAGCACTCCTTCGCTCGGGGTGTCACCACCGAGTGTAATAGGTCTTGCTTCGGTTACGAGAACGGCGGGGGCCGTTGTCCATTGTGGACAGTGCCCCCGCCGGTCTCACGCACTCACTTGCCGGTGATCTCGTGGTACTTCTTCTCGAGGTCCTCGAGCCCGCCGATGCCCAGGAACGCCTGCTCCGGGTAGTGGTCGAAGTCGCCCTTGGTGATCCGGTCGAACGACTCGATCGTCTCGGCCAGCGGCACCGTGGAGCCCGGGATCTGCGTGAAGGCCTCGGCCACCAGCATGTTCTGGGACAGGAACCGCTCGATCCGGCGCGCCCGCTGCACGGTCAGCTTGTCCTCTTCGGAAAGCTCGTCCATGCCGAGGATCGCGATGATGTCCTGCAGCTCCTTGTACTTCTGCAGGATCCGGATGACCTCGGAGGCGACGCGGTAGTGGTCCTCGCCGACGATCGCCGGGTCGAGGATCGTCGAGGTCGACGCCAGCGGGTCCACCGCCGGGAAGATGCCCTTCTGGAACACCGACCGGGAAAGCTCGGTGGTGGCGTCCAGGTGGGCGAACGTCGTCGCCGGGGCCGGGTCGGTGTAGTCGTCCGCGGGCACGTAGATCGCCTGCATCGAGGTGATCGAACGGCCCCGGGTCGAGGTGATCCGCTCCTGCAGCTGGCCCATCTCGTCCGCCAGCGTCGGCTGGTAGCCCACGGCCGAAGGCATGCGGCCCAGCAGGGTCGACACCTCGGAACCGGCCTGGGTGAACCGGAAGATGTTGTCGATGAACAGCAGCACGTCCTGGTTCTGGACGTCGCGGAAGTACTCCGCCATGGTCAGCGCGGACAGCGCGACGCGCATACGCGTGCCCGGCGGCTCGTCCATCTGGCCGAACACGAGGGCGGTGTCGTTGATGACGCCGTCCTCGGACATCTCCAGGAAGAGGTCGTTGCCCTCGCGGGTGCGCTCGCCGACGCCGGCGAACACCGAGGTGCCGCCGAAGTTCCGGGCGACACGGGTGATCATTTCCTTGATCAGCACCGTCTTGCCCACGCCCGCGCCGCCGAACAGGCCGATCTTGCCGCCCTGCACGTACGGGGTCAGCAGGTCGACGACCTTCAGGCCGGTCTCCAGCATCTCCGTCTTGCCCTCGAGCTGGTCGAAGGCGGGCGGGTTGCGGTGGATGCCCCAGCGCTCGAGGTCGTCGCCGTAGCCGGGCTCGTCCAGGCACTCGCCGAGCGCGTTGTAGACGTGGCCCTTGACCTTGTCGCCCACCGGGACGGTGATCGGGCCGCCGGTGTCGGTGACCTCCGCGCCGCGGACGAGGCCGTCCTGCGGCTGCAGCGAAATCGTGCGCACGAGGTTGTCGCCCAGGTGCGCGGCCACCTCGAGGGTGACCGTCTTGCGCAGCTGCTCGAACTCGATCTCGACCTTGAGCGCGTTGAACTGCTCGGGAACGGAACCGCGCGGGAACTCGACGTCGACGACCGGCCCGGTCACCGAGACGATGCGCCCCTTGGCGCGCGGGGCTTCAGTACTGGTCATCAGTCATCACTTCCTGCTGCGGTGAGCGCGTTCGCGCCACCGACGATTTCGGAGATCTCCTGGGTGATCTGCGCCTGCCGGGCCTGGTTCGCCTCCCGCGTCAGCGTGTTCACCAGTTCGTTCGCGTTGTCCGACGCGGCCTTCATCGCCGTCCGGCGGGCGGCCAGCTCGGACGCAGCGGACTCGAGCAGCGCCGCGTACAGCCGGGTGTTGATGTACTTCGGCAGCAGCGCGGCCAGCAGCTTGTCGGCACTGGGCTCGAACTCGTAGCTCGGCAGCAGACCGGCCGGCTTCTCGTCCTCGCCCTCGGAGTACTCGACCTCGAGCGGCGCGACCCGCTTGGCGACCGGGCGCTGCGTCAGCATCGACACGAACTCGGTGTAGACGACGTGGATCTCGTCCACGCCGGTGATGCCGTCCGCGTTGCCCGAAGCGTCGTCGACCCCGGCGTTGAAGGACTTCACCAGCGTCTCGGCCGCCGCGACCGCGTCCGGGTAGGCCGGCTGGTCGGAGAAGCCCGTCCAGCTGCCGGCCACCGGGCGATTGCGGAACCGGTAGTAGTTCAGGCCCTTGCTGCCGGTGGTGTAGACGTCGACCTCCTTGCCCTCTTTTTTGAGGAGGGCAAGCAGCTCTTCGGTCGCCTTCAGCACATTGGAGTTGTAACCGCCGCACTGGCCCTTGTCACTGGTGACGACCAGGACGGCGGCACGCTTCGGGTTCGGGCGCTCGACCAGGAGCGGGTGGTCGAGGTTGGCCGCCGCGCCGGCCAGCGCCGAGAGCACCTTGGTGATCTCGTCCGCGTACGGCCGGGAAGCGGCGACCTTCGCGCGCGCCTTGGTGATGCGCGCGGTGGCGATGAGCTCCATCGCCTTGGTGATCTTGCCGATCGACTTCGTCGCCTTGATGCGCGAGCGAAGCTCCCGGAGTTGTGCGGCCATGGGCTACCAGCTCACTTCTTCGGGGCGGGCTTGTTGACCTTGACGGTCTCCTGCCCGACCTTCTCGGCGGCCATCGCGTCGGCGTTCGACTCGAGCGGCTTGCCCTCGGAGGTGGTGAACTCCTTCTTGAACTCGTTCACCGCCGCGATCAGCGCGTCGCGGGTGTCGTCCTCGAACTTGCCGGTGTCGCGGATCGCGCCCAGCACCTCGGCGTGCTTGCGCCGCGCCGAGTCGAGGAACTCCTGGTTGAAGCGGCGCACGTCCTCGGTCGGGACCGAGTCGAAGTAGCCGTTCGTGCCCAGGTACACCGTGGCGACCTGCTCCTCGACCGGAACCGGGGAGTACTGCGGCTGCTTGAGCACCTCGTACAGCCGGGCACCGCGCTCCAGCTGCGCCTTCGACGCGTCGTCCAGGTCCGAGGCGAAGGCGGCGAACGCCTCCAGCTCGCGGTACTGGGACAGGTCGATGCGCAGCGAGCCCGCGACGTTCTTCATCGCCTTGACCTGCGCGGCGCCACCCACGCGGGACACCGAGATGCCCACGTCGATGGCCGGGCGCTGACCGGCGTTGAAGAGGTCCGACTGGAAGAAGCACTGGCCGTCGGTGATCGAGATGACGTTCGTCGGGATGTAGGCCGACACGTCGTTGGCCTTGGTCTCGATGATCGGCAGCCCGGTCAGCGAGCCCGCGCCCAGCTCGTCCGAGAGCTTCGCGCAACGCTCGAGGAGACGGGAGTGCAAGTAGAAGACGTCGCCGGGGAACGCCTCGCGGCCCGGCGGGCGGCGCAGCAGCAGCGAGATCGCGCGGTAGGCGTCGGCCTGCTTGGTCAGGTCGTCGAACACGATCAGGACGTGCTTGCCCTCGTACATCCAGTGCTGGCCGATGGCCGAGCCGGTGTAGGGGGCGATCCACTTGAAGCCCGCCGAGTCGGACGCCGGGGCCGCGACGATGGTGGTGTACTCCATCGCGCCTGCCTCTTCGAGCGCCGACTTCACCGAGGCGATCGTGGAGCCCTTCTGGCCGACCGCGACGTAGATGCAGCGGACCTGCTTCTTCGGGTCGCCGGTCTCCCAGTTGGCCTTCTGGTTGATGATCGTGTCCACCGCGACCGCGGTCTTGCCGGTCTTGCGGTCGCCGATGATCAGCTGGCGCTGGCCGCGGCCGATCGGGGTCATCGCGTCGATCGCGGTGATGCCCGTCTGCAGCGGCTCGGACACCGGCTGGCGCTCGACCACCGAGGCGGCCTTGAGCTCCAGCGCGCGGCGGCCGGAGGTCTCGATCTCGCCGAGGCCGTCGATGGCCTGGCCGAGCGGGTTGACGACCCGGCCGAGGTAGCCGTCGCCGACCGGCACCGAGAGGACCTGGCCGGTCCGCTTGACCTGCTGGCCTTCTTCGATGCTTTCGAAGTCGCCGAGGATCGCCGCGCCGATGGAGCGCGCGTCCAGGTTCAGCGCCACGCCAAGGACGCCGCCCGGGAACTCGAGCAGCTCGTTGGCCATGGCCGAGGGCAGCCCTTCGACGTGGGCGATGCCGTCACCGGCGTCGGCGACGACGCCGACCTCTTCCCGCTCCACCGAAGGGGCGTAACTCGAGACGTAATTCTCGATCGCGTGGGCGATCTCGTCCGAGGAGATCGTCAGCTCCGCCATTTCGTTCCCGCTCTCGCTTCTCTTCTGTCCAGTGTGCAAAGTCTGTGGTGCCGCTCAGGCCCGGCTCAGCGTGCGGCGCACCGCCGCCAGCTGCCCGGACGTGCTGCCGTCGATGACCTCGTCCCCGACGCGGACGACGAGCCCGCCGCCGAGTGCCGGGTCGATCTCGACGTGCAGCGCGATCGGCCGCCCGTAGATGCCGTCGAGCTTGGTCCCGAGAAGGGCCCGCTGCTCGTCGGTGAGCGCGTTCGCCGAGGTCACGTACGCGACCGAGCGTTCGCGCCGCTCGGCGGCCAGCGTGACCAGCTTGTCGAGCGCGTTGCCGATGCCGCGCCCCTTGGCGCGCTGCACGGCCTGCTCGACCAGGGTCTCGACGACCGCGTCGACCTTGTCCGCGAACAGCCCGCGGACCAGGGTCCGCTTCGCGTCGGCGGGAGCGGCCAGGTCGGACAGCGCCGCCTCGAGTTCCGGGGCGCCCGCGACGATCCGCGCGACCTGGAACAGCTGAGACTCGACGGTTTCGATGTTCCCGGCCTTTTCGGCGGCGGTGAGCAGCGCCGAACGGCCGATCGACTCGAGCCCGTCCACCAGCTCGCGGGGACTGGACCAGCGGCTGCCCGCCACGGTGTCGAGCACCTTCAGGGCCTGCTCGCTCAGCTTTCCGTCGAACAGGCGGCGGACCAGGCCCTGGCGGCTCTCCGGAGCGACCGAAGAATCGCCGACCGCGCGGCGCAGGCCGATTTCGCGGTCAAGGAGGTCGACGACCGAGAGCAGCTCGTCCCCGACCTTCGCGGGATCGGCGCCCGCTCCGGCCAGCACCTCGCCGAGCGTGCGCTCGGCGAGGTCGAGCGCTTCACGGCTCGCAGCATGCAGCGTCATCTCTGGTTACTTCCCCGCTCCGTTAGTGGCCCCGGCGGTGTCCAGCTCCGCGAGGAACCGGTCGACGGTGCCGCGACGGCGCGCCTCGTCCTCGAGCGACTCGCCGACGATGCGGCCGGCCAGCTCGACCGCGTTGCGGCCCATTTCGGCCCGCAGCTCGGCGACGATCTGCGCCTTCTGCGCCTGCAGCTGGGCGTGGCCCTGCGCCACGATCCGCTGGGATTCGGCCTCGGCCTGCTCCCGCAGCTCCGCCTTGATCTGCTCGGCTTCGAGCCGGGCGTCGTCGCGGATCTTCGCGGCCTCGGAACGAGCGTCCGCCAGCTGCGCCTTGTACTCCGACAGCGCCTTCTCGGCCTCTGCCTGAGCCTTCTCGGCCTTCTCGATCCCGCCTTCGATCTTCTGCGCCCGCTCCTCGTACGCCTTCTCGAAACGAGGGACGACGTACTTCTTGAGGATGAACAGCAGGATCAGGAAGGCGACGATGCCGAGGATCAGTTCCGACCACTCCGGAACGATCGGATTGTGGGCTTCTGCTGCCAGCGCCACTTGGTTCTTCAGCACAACGTCTCCTTACGCGAGAGCGGACGACTCAGGCGGAGGCGATGAAGTAGATGACGATACCGATCAGAGCCAGCACCTCGGTGAGCACGAAGGTGGCGTAACCGATGCCCTGCAGCTTGCTCTGGGCCTCCGGCTGACGCGCGGTGCCGTTGATCACCGCGGCGAAGATCAGGCCCACACCGATGCCGGGGCCGATCGCGCCCAGGCCGTAGCCGATCGCGGCGAGGCCCTTGTTGAGGTTGATGGTCTCGGCGGCGGCCTGGGCCAGAACGATGTTGCTCACGTGCGTTTCCCTTCACTTCGGTCCGCGCACTCACGCGGATCGGGGTCTGTGTGTGTTCTCAGTGCTCCGACGCCAGCGCGGCGCCGATGTACCCCGCGGAAAGCAGGGCGAAGATGTACGCCTGGAGGCACTGGATGAACGCCTCCAGGAACGTCAGGCCGATGGCGAAGATCCACGCCACCAGCGACACCGGCTTCAGCGCGATGCTCGAGGTCTCGGTCAGCAGGAAGGTGCCGCCGAGGGTGAAGACCGCCAGGATCAGGTGTCCCGCGAACATGGCGGCGAAAACCCGGATGGCGAGCGTGAGCGGGTTGAGGAAGAACTTCTCCGCGAACTCGATCAGCGCGTACAGCGGCAGCACCGGACCGGGCACGCCGGCCGGGGCGAGCTCCTTCTTGAAGTACCCGCCGAGGCCGTGCTTCTTGATCCCGACGTAGTGGTAGACCGGGTAGACCACGAGCACCGACAACGCGATCGGGAACCCGAACCGCGCCATGGTGGGGAACTGCAGGAACGGGATGACCCCGTACAGGTTGTTCAGCAGGATGAAGGTGAACAACGCGAAGATGACCGGCACGAAGCGCTTGAAGTCCTTCGAGCCGATCTGCTCGCGGGCGATGTTGTTGCGCGCGAAGTCGTAGATGCCCTCGGCCACGAACTGGCCTTTGCTCGGAACGACCTTCAGCTTGCGCGTCGCCAGCAGGAAGTACCCCGCGATGATGATCACCGAGAGCACCACCAGAAGCATCGGCTTCGTGACGAAGCCGAACAACGGCGGCAGCTCAAAGCTTTCGGCGCCAGGGGGCGCGAAGGTCGCACCCTCGGTCAGTACCAGCGCGGCCACTGGGCTCCTCCCGGTTCTCCCGGCCGGCGTTCACTCCGCCGGGGGAATCGTCACGATCTGGACTTAACGTACCCGATACGCATCGGGACGCCGGAGGCGGCGGTACCCACCGTGCGCGGAGCCAATTCGCCGGTCTGCGCCCGAGGGATGTCTCGCGTGAACACTGCCCTGCGGTCTACTTCGGACCAGCTGTCGGGAGAGGCGGAACCATCCGGTCGCCACACTGCTGATCGCGGTTCGTCGTCGGGAGTGCGCGGCCGAGGCCGCCACCCATGACGCGGACCATACCAGCAGGTCAATCACTGCCGTACAGGCGTACTCCTTACCAGCCGAACGGTCCAGGACCTAGGTCCCGGATCCGGCTGGGACCCTTGTCCCGAACCCGTCAATTCGAGGCGGGAATGATGGTCGGAATACGCGCTTTGCGGAATGCCGCGAACTCCGCGGCGGCGGCCACGAGAATGGCGACGATCATCGTGATGCCCAGCGAAAGCGGGTGCAGCACGGTGACGCCCTTGAGCAGAGTGAGGGCGAGGAACAGCAGGATGACCTTCGCCGCGTAACCGCCGAGAGCGATGAGCATCACCAGCGACGGGTCCTGTCCGGCGGATACCTTCATCATGCCCAGCGTCGACAGCGAGGCGACCATCGCGAGCACGCCGCCGACCACCGCGCCGAGGAAGCCGTGCAGTCCGTTGAGGACGGTGAAAAGCACAATGCAGACCAGGATGAACGGCGGCGTGAACAGCAGCGAGGCACGCGTCATCGAGCGCGCGAGCTGGCGCACCGGAGCGGCGTGCGGGTTCTCCGGAGCTGCGGCCTGAGCCGTCTCGGGCGTCTCGGTGTCGCTCACTGCATTCGCTCCTCGTTCGGTTCGACCCGCCAGTATAGACCGGCCGCGGTTTCAGACGCCGTGCCGGTGCCGGGAACGCAGCCGGGGCACCAGCGAAACCAGCACCGCGACCGCCAATGCCGCGCCGATCGCCCAGAACACCACCGGGCTGTCGAAAATCGTGATGGACACCGCGCCGAAAGAAAGAATCCCGGCCCACAAATAGATCAACAGCACCGCGCGCCGTTGCGAATGGCCGATTTCCAGCAACCGGTGGTGCAGATGCATTTTGTCGGCGGCGAACGGGCTCTGCCCGCGCCGCGTGCGCCGGACGACGGCCATCACCAGGTCGAGCACCGGCACGAAAAGCACCGCGACGACGACCACCAGCGGCGACAGCAGGGCCAGCGCGTCCGAGGCGGAGAACCGGGTGTAGTTGACCCGTCCGCTCGCCGAGGTGGTGGCCCCGGCGAGCATCAGCCCGATCATCATCGATCCGGAGTCGCCCATGAAAATTTTGGCCGGCTGGAAGTTGTACGGAAGGAAACCGAGACAGGCCCCGGCGAGCGCGGCCGCGATGAGCGCGGGCGGGTACGAGCCGAAGTCGCCGCCCGCGCTGTCGAGAAGGCCGAGGGAGAACACGCAGGTGGCCGCCGCGGCGATGAAGCCGAGCCCGCCGGCCAGCCCGTCGAGGCCGTCGACGAAGTTCATCGCGTTGACCATCACCACGACCATCACGACGGTCAGCAGCGCGCCCTGGTTCTTGTCCAGCACCAGCACCGAGCCGATGGAATCGCCGTTGCCGCCCCACGGCACCCAGAACGACACCCACTGCACGCCGAAGATGACGAGGATCCCGGCGCACATGACCTGTCCGGCGAGCTTCGTCCACGCGTCGAGTTCGAACCGGTCGTCCAGGATGCCGATGAGCGAGATGACGCCCGCCGCGAGCAGCACGCCGACCGCGTCGTAGGAGACGTCGAAACCGTGGCTGAGCGCGGGAAGCTGGTGTGCGAGCCCCATCGCCGCGGCGATCCCGAGGTAGATGCCGACGCCGCCCATCCGCGGGATCGGCTTGACGTGCACGTCGCGCGCGCGGGGGTTGGCGATCGCGCCGATCCGGATGGCCACCCGCCGCACGACGCCGGTCAGCAGATAGGTCACGGCGGTCGCGGTCAGCGCGACGAGCAGGTACTCCCGGATCGGGAGAAGTCCTTGGACTACAGGCATGACCGCGTCACGCCCGCCGGGAGGTCGGAGTCACCGCGCCACGCTACCGCGCCCGCGTGCGGTCCCGGTGAACGGCAGTCACTTCCCCGGCTCAGTCCAGCGTCTCCTCGGCGACGCCGAGCACCTCGGCGATGGCGGCCTTGGTGACCGTGCCCTCGCGCAGCACCAGCGGCTTGTCGCCGGTCAGGTCCACGATGGACGACGCCACCGTTTCCCCGCTCGAACCGCCGTCGAGATACACCGACACCGCGTCGCCGAGCTGCTCCTTCGCGTCCTCGACGGTCGAGGCCGGCGAACGCCCGGAGACGTTCGCGCTCGACACCGCCATCGGGCCGACGTCGCGCAGCAGTTCGAGCGCGACCGGATGCAGCGGCATCCGCAGCATCACCGTGCCGCGGGAGTTGCCGAGATTCCACTGCAGACTCGGCGCGTGCGGCAGCACGATCGACAGATCGCCCGGCCAGAACGCCTCGATGAGCGCCCGCGCCTGCGGCGGAACGCCGAGCACCAGACCGTCCACAGTGGACCAGGAGCCGACGAGAACGCCGACCGGCATGTCGGGGCCGCGGTTCTTCGCCCGCAGCAACGCCTGGACGGCTCCGGAATCGAACGCGTCGGCGCCGATGCCGTACACCGTGTCCGTCGGCAGGACGACCAGCCGGCTCGACCGCACCGCGGCGGCCGCCGCGGACAGGCCTTCGGCTCGGGATTCGCGCTTGCCGCAGTCGTAGACCGCACTCATGACCGGAAGCCTATCCCCCGGTGCCCCGGGCAGGCGCTGCCGAGGTGCGTGAGGGGAACCCTGAAGGAATCAGAGTCAATGAGGGTTCCCCTCGCGGACAGTCGGCGGTCAGGCGCCGTAACTCGCCTGCTTGACCGCGAACACGTTCCGGTTCCCCTTGCCCTCCTGCAGGGACCACAGCAGATCCGCGCCCGCCGGGTCCTCCCAGTACGAAATGCTCTCCCCGCTGCTCACCCAGGCGTGCGTGGCCGGGCCCGCGGCCGGGGTCCAGTAGTAGAGCTGCTTCGCGGCGGAAGAGTTGAACCACCAGCGGCCGTTGTGCGAGGCCACGCCGTTGAGGTTGTACCAGGGCAGTTGCAGCGCCTGGCTCGCCGTCGTGGAGGCGGCGAACGTCGTCGCTCCCGAGGCGAACGGGAAGCGCACCGCGCGGGGGGCGCGGTTCGGGTAGTCGGTGCAGTCGGCCTTGCAGGTGTACTCGGTCATCACGATCGATTTGCTCACCCGGTCCAGCGAGATGCTCGACCAGGCCAGGTTGGTGCCGGACGTCGTGTGCGCGGCGACCGTGCCGACCTGCGGCAGGACGTAGCGGTAGTTGTGCGCGTAGTACTGGCCGCCGGAAAGGCCGATCTGGTCCGCCGTGCCGCCCGGGTTCACCTCGAGGATCTTGCGCATGTCGAAGACCCGCATGCCGCCGCCGGTGTCGGCGACGTACAGGTAGTCGCCGTACCAGGAGACGCCGCCGGCGTGGATCGGGATGTCCTTGTAGTTCGGCGAAGCGCTCGTGCCGGTCGGTTCGACCAGCAGGATCTTGCGGTACTTGTTCGGGTATGTCGCGTCCCAGTCGGCGAGCGTGATCCGGCTGCGGACCTGTTTGCCGCCGCACGCGTCGCGGGTGTACCAGCTGACCGCGACGAGCTGGTGCCCGTCGTAGTTCCCGCCGTTGCCGCCGCCGACCGCGTCGCGGCTGGTGGTGATGCCCTGCGGGTAGTTGGTGCAGTCGTCGTTGTCGCCGTCGTCGAACCGGAAACCGCCGGTGAGCCCGGCCGGGGCGAAGGTGGACGGCAGCGGTTGGCGGTCGTGGTTCGCGTTGTCCATGACGGTGTGCACCGGCACGGTGTGCAGCTTGGCCGAAAGACCGGAGTAGACCGCGTCGTATTTGTGGTAGTCCGAGGTCAGCGTGTATTGGCTGGCCGGGAGGGTGGTCGGGCCGGCCGCGGCGGACGCGCTGGCCGCGCTCGCGGTGAGCGCGCCGGCGGCGAGGAGCACCGCGCCGCAGGCCGCGGTGATGCGTTGACGCAAGAACATGACTCCCCCAGAAGTCTGATTGTTCGGCTGCCCCACGGTAGGGGGTGGCTCGATAGCGGGCAACCCAGTCAAAAGGCGCCATCCGCCGCCGAGGGCGGATGGCGCCTTTACTGGCTTCAGAACCCGATCGCGGTGCAGGCGGTCGTCGTGGTCTTCGCCGGGTCGGCGATCGACGTCGCGGTCAGCCGCACGCGAGCGGTGTGCGGTGCGCCCGCCGACCGTTTCGCGTACGCCTGGATTTGCGTCGAGCCGCCGAATTTCGCGGTGGCCAGCGCGTTCGGGAGCCGGACCTCCCAGCCGCGGGTGTCGGTGGACGCGGTCAGCCGGTAGGTGTCCTGGTCGTACGGGGCGGTCGCGCCGCGGGCCGAGCCCTGGTTCGAAAGGCGGAAGTCGCAGGTAGCGAGACCGCCGTTGGCGAACGCGGGCAGTGCGGGCCACAACCACGCGCCGCGCGTCTGCGGTCCGGCACCGTCGAGCGACGCGACAGTGACCGTGTACGACAGCACGCCACGGCTGTCCCGGTCGAGGTCGGTGACGAGGAACCGCAGCCGGTTGGCCTCGTCGGTGTACTCGTAGCCGCTGGACGCGCCGGTGCCCGCCTTGAACGTGGCGTCGTTGAGCTGCCGGTAGTCGCCGACGGTGATCTTGACCGGCGTCCCGTCCGGGCGGACGTAATCGGTCAGGTTGATGTCCTGCGGGTTCGCGTCCACGATCCATTCGAACGGTGCGGCGTCGCGGTTTTTGGTCTTGGCCAGCAGAACGCCGGAGTCCGGGGCGAACGAGTCCGAACCCATCCGGTCGACCACCTCGACGCTGTAGTGGTCGTACCCGCCGCCGTCGCACTTCGGGTCCTTCGCCGGATCGCACTTGGGCGAACGGTCACCTCCGGTGAGCGCGATCGTGATGCCCGCGTACGCGCCTTGCTGCGGCTCCGCTTCCCGCGCGGTCACGCGTGCGGTGACCGGACCCGTCGTGGCGAGCTGGTTCCGGTCGAGGCTCAGCACGGACTTCGGATCGACGATGCCGAGCTTGAGTTTGTTGCGCAGCATGTGGTGCGCGCCCATCGAACCGCCTTCGGTGGCCGGGATCTGCCACCGCGTGTGCGGGCCGCCGGGGCCGTTGAAACTGCCGCGCGACAACATTTCCCACGGTCCGGTGTAGGACCGCCGGGGCGGGTTGCCGAACGGGTTGTTGTAGTTGTCGCCGATGCCGAGGATGTGGCTGAACTCGTGCGCGAACACACCCTGGCCGGAGCTTTCCGCCTGGGTCGAGGATCCGTTGGCCGCGTTGGGCCAGATGCTCGCCGCCGAGGCCCACGACGTCCACGGCACGTACCGCGTGTGCGCCCAGTTCTGGTCGCCGGGTTTGCTGCCCGGCGGACCGAATTCGGCGGGCACGTTCTCCTTCGCGCCGAACTTCATCTCGCCGAATTCCTGCCACGTCGAGCTTTCGTCCTGGCCCGCGGAAAGGAAGAAAATGAAGTCGAACTGGCCGGCCACCGGCCCGACGTCGGCCCGCCACGCGTCGCCCGCGTCCTTGCGCAGGTCCCGGGTGCAGTCGGCGTCCGCCGGGCAGTCCTGCGGCTGCATTTCCATGCCGTACTCGAAGGATTTGCCCGGCATCCGGTAGGGGCCGAACGCGGTGAGGTCGACGCCGAACCGGCCGCCGGAGTCCTCCATCCAGTACTCGTTGATGGTGTGGCCGTGGTTGAGCGGTTCGGGTTTGTTGAGGAAATCCTGGTAGTGCTGGGCAACTTTCTCCCGCGGCAGATTGCTCGCCGACGGCGACGGATTGCCGAAAACGGTCGAATGCGGCGATTTGGTGACCACGAAATCCGCGTCCGGGTAGTCGGCCAGCACGACGGCGCCCTTGAACTTGCGCACGGTCGGTTTCAGCGACGGGTCGGCCCAGTTGGTGCCGGGCACCTGGCGGTAGTCCTGCCAGGTCATGCTCGCCTGGTCGGCCCAGTGTGCGGAGTCCAGCGGCGCGGGCCAGCCCCGGGTGAGCGGATCGGCGGCGGCGGTCCCGGCGAGCAACGCGGGAGCCAGCGCCGCCACCGCCACGACGACGGCGGCCCGGGTGGTCCGGCTTCGGGTGATCCGGGTGCGGTGATCCCGGCGGGGTAAGGGGGATCTCATCTCGCTCCTCGCTTCTCCGCCGGTCCGCCCGGCGGTCCCGAGGCCCGACGCTAACGGTGATCGTTAGGCGAGCGAACGAAAGCCACCCCGCTGCCGCACGACGAAAGTCGGGCAGGACGAACGCAAAGGTGCGAATGGCGCAGCGCGAAACCTCAGCCGAGACGGCGAGCGGTGACGAACCGCGGCCGCCCGCTGTAGTCGGGGTGGTCCTCCACCCCGGTCAGCACCCGCCGCGCCCGCACCAGCGCGGGGACCGCCGAACCGTGCGTGTCGTCGTGTTCGATGGCCAGTCCGCCGCCCGGTCGCAGCAATCGGGCGCCGGCCGCGATCGCGTGCCGGATCACCGCCAGCCCGCTCTCTTCGGCGAAGACCGCGCGTGCCGGGTCGTGTTCGCCGACCTCCGGCGGGACCGGCGTGCCCTCCGGCACGTACGGCGGGTTGCAGAGCACCAGGTCCACGAGACCGTCGAGTTCGGCGAACATCGTCGGGTCGGCGATGTCGCCGGAGTAGAGCCGGATCGGGGTGTTGCCTGCCGCGCTGTGCACGTCGGCGTTGTGCCGGGCCCAGGCGAGCGCCTGCGGGTCGACGTCCACCGCGTAGACCACCGCGTCCGGGCGTTCGTGCGCGAGCGCCAGCGCCAGCGCGCCGGAGCCGGTGCACAGGTCGACCACCACCGGGTATTCGCGGCCCTGCAGGAATTTCACGCCCCATTCGAGCAGCAGCTCGGTTTCCGGACGGGGGACGAACACGCCCGCGCCGACGTTGACCGTGATGTTGCCGAGCGCGGCCCATCCGGTCAGGTACTGCAGCGGGATCCGCTTGGCGCGCTGCGCGACCAGCTGGCCGATCGCGTCGATCACCGGCGGGTCGACCAGCGGCACCATCGGCAGCCTGCCCCGGTCGACGCCGAGCACGTGCGCGGCGATGAGATCCGCGTCCGACCGCGGCGATTCCACGCCCGCCTCGGTGAGGATCCGGGTGGCCTCCATGATGGCCAGGCGCAGCGGCTGCCGATTCACTGGTCGTCCTTCACTCGTCGAAACTCCCCCGGAGGGGGTGCTGCTTAGCGTATCGACCCCCGGCCGCCCGGGCCTCACGCCTGGCCGAGATACCCGGACAGGACTTCGCGCCGCTGAGCGAGATCCCCGATCCGGCGCTCCACTTCGGCCAGTTCCCCGCGCAGCCTGCGCACCAGATCGGGGCACAGGTCGAGGTGCGCGGCGGGACCGCTCGCGCAGTCGAGCATTCCGGCGATCATCTCCGTGGTCAGGCCCGCGGCCAGCAGTTTCCGGATCTGCGCCACCCGGACGACGGCCTCCTCGTCGTACACCCGGTACCCGCTCGAATTGCGCACCGAGGGCAGCAGGCCCTGTTCGCCGTAGTACCGCAGCAGCCGCGGCGCGACGCCGGTGCGCTGCGCGAGTTCGCCGATCAGCATCCGATTTTCCCCCGCTTCTGGCCTTCACACTGGTGTCAATCCTTAACGTCGCGACCATGACAGAACATTTCGCTCCCCTGGTCGTCGGAAAGGGCCCCGGCCTGCTGCTCGCGCACGGCGCGGGCGGCGGGGTGACCGCCAACTTCGGCCCGCTCCTGGACGACCTCGCCCGCACGCACACCGTGGTCGGGGCCGATTACCCGGTCGCCGGCGGCACCCTCGACGAACTGGCCGACGGACTGGTCGCGACCGCCGTCGACGCCGGGGTCGAGAAGTTCACCGTGCTCGGCTACTCGCTCGGCACGGCCGTCGCGGTCCGCGTGGCCACCCGGCATCCCGAACGCGTGACCGGACTCATCCTCACCGCTGGTCTCGCCCGGCCGGACGCGCGGATGGAGCTGGCGCTGGACTTGTGGGCGCACCTGCTGGACGGCGACCGCACCTTGCTCGCCAAGTACCTGCTGCTCGTCGCCGCCAGCGAGCCGTTCCTCGATTCGCTCACGCCGGACCAGCTCGCCGCGGCGGTCGACGGGCTGGCCGCGTCGGTGCCCGCGGGCACGGCGAAGCAGGTCGAGCTGGTCCGCTCGGTCGACACCCGGGCGGAACTGGCGTCGATCGCGGTCCCGACGCTGGTGATCGCCACGACGCTGGACTCCCTCGTGCCGCCGCGGCATTCGCGCGAGCTGGCCGAGGGCATTCCGGGAGCGGACCTGGTCGAGATCGCTTCCGGGCACGGCATCGCCGACGAAGCGCCGGAAGCCTGGCTCGCCGCGATCCGGAAGGCGCTGGGATGAGCCGCCAGGCGGTCCTGCCGAACGAATCGCCGGACCTGACCCCGCGACGGCTCGCCGACCTCGCCCGGCTGGCCGAGGAACTGGGCTACGAATCCGTCTGGCTGCCCGACCACGTGCTGCCGCCGGAACCGTTCGGCGAGGTCTTCGGCGGCGTGTACGAACCGCTGGCCACGCTCGCCTACCTGGCCGCCGCGACCGAACGCGTCCAGCTGGGCGTCTCGGTGATCATCGTGCCGCTGCGCGAACCGCATCTGCTGGCCAAACAGGCCGCGACGATCGACCGGCTGTCCGGGCACCGGCTGGTCCTGGGCGTCGGCGCGGGGTGGAACGAGCCGGAGTTCGCCGAGATCGGCGCGGATTTCTCCCGGCGCGGGGTGACGTTGGACGACACGCTTTCCCTGCTGGACCAGCTGTTCACCACCGGACGGGGCCGCGCTGGCGGGTACTTCGAACCGCGGCCGGAGGGGCGGATCCCGATCCTGGTCGGCGGGAACTCGCCGGCCGCGCTCCGCCGGGCGGTCCGGGCCGGGGACCAGTGGCTCAGCGCGGGTCTCTCGCCGGAGGCGTTCGCGGAACGGGTCGCGAAGCTGGATCAGCTCGATCCGGAGCGGCGGGTGCGGCGGATCGCCCGGCAGCAGTTCGACGAAACAACCGCCGTCGAGACCTACCGCGCGTATCGGGCGGCGGGCGCGGACGCGGTGGCGGTGCACTTCGGTGCGCACGAGGGCTACGAGGAGCGGATGGCGGCGTTCGCGGCCGCGACCGAGTGAAGCGGACCGGGTCTGGTGAGCGTTCCCGCCGGTGAGAACGCTCATGAGGCCCGCCGCCCCGCCCCCTCGGCCGCGGCGGGGTCCCCTCTAGACTCCGCCCGGTGAGATCCAGGGACCTGCGCTTCGGCCTCGGGGTATTCGTCGCCTCGCTCGGACTGTTGCTGCTGCGGTTCCTGGTGCCCCGGCCGGTCGGGATGGCCGACAACGGCGACGGCTGGCGGTTGCTGTGCCAGCTCGGCGGGCGGCAGCTGGACCGGCCGTCGGAAGGGTTCGTCCGGTTCAGTTACGGGTCCGCGCCGCCGTGCGATTCCGCCTACGTCTCGAGCCAGGCCTGGCTCGACTGGGCCGCGGGCAAGATCGGCGCGCTGTTCGGGGCGTCCGGCGTGCTGAACCTGCTGGTGCTCGGCGTGCTCACCTGCGTGCTGGTCGCGGCGGCGATCACGGCCACCGTGCTCGGCCTCGACCTGAACCGGCGAAACCGGCTGCTCGCCACGGCGTTGCTGCTGCTGGTGATGGCCGACTCGGCGTTCTTCGGCTACTTCGCGTCGGTGCTCAGCGAAGGCGCCGCCTTCCTCGGCATTCTGCTGATCTGCGGCGGACTGTTCCTGGTGCACCGTCCCGGAAAACTGCGCTGGGCCGGTGCCGCGGTGACTGTCCTCGGCGGACTGATCGGGATCAACGCCAAATCGCAAACCCTGTTGCTCATCCCGCTTTTCGCGCTCGCGCTGCTGCTGGCCCGGCCGTCCGGCGCGCGCGGGCGGAACCGCTGGCCGCTGCCGCTCGCCGTGCTCGCGCTCGTGGGCGCGGGCACCCTGGCGGTCCAGTCGCAGGGCGATCCGGCCAACGCGGAATACCGCGAGGCCAACATGTACCACGCGATCTTCGATTCCATTGTGGACGGAAAGCACGACACGAAGGCCGACCTCGCCGCGCTCGGGCTGCCGGAATCGTTCGAGCAGTACGTCGGCACCGGCTGGTGGGGCGAGCGCGCGGCCTGGCACGACCCGCTTTACCCGCAGTACAAGGACAAAATCAGCCGCCGCAACGTGCTGCACTACTACGCCACGCACCCGGGCCGGACGGCCGAAATCCTGCAGCAGGGCGGCGTCGACGCGCTCACCGCGCGTCCGGCGAACCTCGGCAGCTTCGGCGAACTGTCCGGACAGCCGCGGCTTTCGAAGGAATACCGGGTGCCGGTGTTCTCCGGGCTCGCCGCGCTGGTCGCGCCGCTCGGCCTGTTCGTGCTGATCCCGATTTGGCTGCTCGTCGGCTGGGCCGGGGTGCGCGCGTTCCGCCGGGGCAGGCGCGAGTACGGGATTGTCGCGTTCCTGCTGGTGTTCTTCGCCGCGGGACAGCTGGGGCTGTCCGCGCTGGGCGAAGGCATCGAAGGCGTGAAACACCAGCTGCTGACGCTGTTCCCGACCGTGCTGGCCGTGGTGTTCGCCGTCCTCAGCCTGCTCCCCCGCGCGGACAACGCGCCGGAGCAGACCGAGGACCGAAGCGTCGAGGAACTCCCCGCCGCCGTGTGAGAAGCCGGGTGCGGATCAGCCCGACTGCGCGGCGAGCCGCTCCTCGCGGTCGGCCGCGGCCAGCGCGTCCAGCACGCCGTCGAGTTCGCCGTCGAGCACCTGGTCCAGGTTGTACGCCTTGTAGTTGACCCGGTGGTCCGAAATCCGGTTCTCCGGGAAGTTGTACGTCCGCACCCGCTCGGAACGGTCGACCGTCCGCACCTGCGAACGACGCGCGTCCGACGCCTTGGCCGCCGCCTCTTCCTCGGCGATCGCCTGCAGCCGGGCCTGCAGCACCTGCAGCGCCCGCGCGCGGTTCTGGATCTGCGACTTCTCGTTCTGGCACGACACGACGATCCCGGTCGGCAGGTGCGTGATCCGCACCGCCGAGTCGGTGGTGTTGACGCTCTGCCCGCCAGGGCCGGACGACCGGAACACGTCGATGCGCAGGTCGTTCGGGTCGATTTCGACCTCGACCTCCTCCGGTTCCGGGTAGATCAGCACGCCGGAGGCGGACGTGTGGATGCGGCCCTGCGATTCGGTCGCGGGCACGCGCTGCACGCGGTGCACGCCGCCCTCGAACTTCAACCGGGCCCACACGCCGTCGACGTCCGCGGTCTTGCTCTTCAGCGACAGCGTGACGTCCTTGTAGCCGCCGAGGTCCGACTCGGTCGCGTCGAGCACCTCGGCCTTCCAGTTGTGCCGCTCGGCGTAGCGCAGGTACATCCGCAGCAGGTCGCCCGCGAACAGCGCGGATTCCTCGCCGCCCTCGCCGGATTTGATCTCCATGACGACGTCGGAACCGTCGTACGGGTCGCGCGGCAGCAGCAGTTCGGTGAGTTTCGCTTCGAGCTGCGGGATTTTCGCCGTCAGCTCGTCGGCCTCGGCGGCGAACGTCGCGTCCTCGGCCGCGAGTTCCTTGGCCGCGGAAAGGTCGTCGCGGGCCTGGTCCAGCTCGCGCACCGCGCGCACGACCGGGCTCAGCTCGGCGTAGCGGCGGCCCAGTTTGCGGGCCCGGGCCTGGTCGGCGTGCACCGCCGGGTCCGCCAGCTCCTGTTCCAGCCGGGCGTGCTCGTCGAGCAGCCCCTTGAGCGAACTCGAATCCACTTCGCCGTCTCCCTCTCGCGAACAGGCCCGGACAGAACGACGGCGCCCACCCGGGCGTGCGGGTGGGCGCCGTCGGACAAGCTACTTGGCGTCGGTCTTCTGCTGACGCTTGCCGTAGCGCTTCTCGAACCGGGCGACCCGGCCACCGGTGTCCATGATCTTCTGCTTGCCGGTGTAGAAGGGGTGGCAGTTCGAGCAGATCTCGACGTGGATCTGACCCGACTCCTTCGTGCTGCGGGTGACGAAGCTGTTCCCGCAGTTGCACGTGACGGTCGTGGTCACGTATTCGGGGTGAATACCGCTCTTCATGGTGTCCTCTCTCGTTGGCCCCGGGTCCCCAGTGCGGGGTGAACCGGTGCCGGACTTCAGCGGGTCATTCTGCCAGACGCGCTGGCAAGGACTTCAACACACCCCGATGACCAGGTATTCCGCCGCACGCCGCGACGGCGGGTAGTGAAGAACCTTCGCATTGTACGGATTTTGTACCCGCTGACGGGAACCTGGCCGAGTTCGTGAATCGCTCACTTACTGGAGGTCCGGACATGCGCACGACCGACCTGCTCACCCGGCTCGCGAAGCCGGCCGCGGTGCTCGCACTGGCCGCTTCCGCCGCGGTCTTCGCACCCGCCGCGAACGCCGCCGGCGGCATCACGGCCGCGGACGTCAACCCCGCCGCGGGCACGTTCACCGAGCTGTCCGAGGCAAACCTGACCGGGGCCGGCGACGGCACCCCGGCCGGCGCGGTCGCCTGGTACAAGGCGCACGCCGGAAGCACCGGATGGGAGCACTACTGCGAGAAGGCCGCCGAGAACTCCTACGGCGTCACCGGGGTCTGGGCGTCGGCCAACGCGCATTGGAACGGGGCCAGCCCGAAGCACACCAGCGGCAAGCCGCCCGCCGGTTCGTTCGTGTACTGGAACATCAGCGCCTACGGCCACGTGGGCATCGCGGACGGCAACGGCGGGTTCTACGCCACCAGCGTCGGCGGCAAGATCGGCCACGGCAGCTCCACGAGCTACTTCAACAACTACCGCGGCTGGACGCCGGCCGCTGTCCCCCGCCACTGAGCCGGTGCTCGTGCCCGCCATCCCCCGGCACGAGCATCTGAAACCGGCGGAGCGTTCCTGGTCGCGCCTGGGGTCGGCGAGGAACGCTCCGCCGGTGCGAGAAACCCTTACTGCAACGCAATTACCGTGAAGCGGTCACACGGCGGTAGCCGTCCGCGGACATGCGGCCGACATCGTGCGGGACATGCGCATTCGATCTTCCGCGCTGCTGCTCGGTACCGTGCTGGCCGCCACTGTGGTCCAGGCCAGCCCGGCCTCCGCGATCGTCGGCGGCACCGAGTCTTCGCAGCCTTACTCGTTCCTGGTTTCACTCCAATACGACGCGCCCCGGCCGGACGGCCACCGGTGCACCGGAGTGCTCATCGGCGCGCAATGGGCGTTGACCGCCGGACATTGCGCCAACACGCCCACCGGCGCGACCACGGCGGTCCCGCGCGGCTGGAACGTCCGGGTCGGGTCGCTGGACACGAAATCCGGCGGCGAACTGGTCGCGGTCGACAAGTTCTACCGCCGCCACGCCAGTTACAACCCGCCGGGCGAGGACCTGACCGTGCTGCATCTGGCCCGGCCGGTCCGGGCGAAACCGGTCCGGCTGACGACCAGCACCCCAGCCGTCGGCAGTTCAGTCCGGATTCTCGGCTGGGGCGCTACTTCCCTGTCGTGCGGGGACTTCGCCGATCCAGTCTGCTTTCCCCGGAAGCTGCACGAAGCCGACACCGTGGTGCAGCCGTTGGCGCAATGCTGGGACGACAACGGAATCTCGCCGCCGCTGTGCATCGGGAGTCTGCGAGACGGCGTCGGGCCGGGAGTGACCGACTCCGGCGGACCGGCGCTGGTCCGGGACGGTGCCGGATGGGCGTTGGCCGGAACGGTGGTCGGCTCGGGCATCCGCGGCGCGGACCTGCCAGACCTGTACGTCGACGTGACGCGGAATGCCGGATGGATCAACGGGATCGTGTCCGGCACCGCGGTTCCACCGGACACGGTCATTCCCAACGTGGAGGGCACCGCGAAGATCGGCGAATGCATGGGTTCGGTGATTCGGCCCCGTACTGCGCGAGATTCGGATCCGGCGCTGGCGTTGACGAACGGGCATTGCGTGCCGGGTAACCGGCCGGGACCGGGGAAAGCGTTGGTGGACCAGCCTGCCGGGCTGGATAAGGCAATCGCCATCGCCGACCGGCAGGGCTATCCGAAGACCACGGCCCGCGCCACCCGGCTGGCGTACGCGACGATGACCGGCACCGATATCGCGCTGTACCGGCTGGACCGGACCTATGCGCAACTCGCGGCCGCCGGGGCCAAGGTGTTCCGGCTGTCGTCCTCCCCGATGCGCGCCGGGGACCGGCTGCAGATGGCCTACCAGAGCCACCGGCCGCAGTGCGAAGTCGCGGCGGTCGTGCCGCATCTGCGGGAAGGCGGTTGGCAACAGGACCAGTCGGTGCGGTACGCGGACAGCGACGAATGCGTCAGCCTGCCCGGCTACTCCGGGACGGCGCTGCTGTCGCCGGACGGGAACACCGTGGCGGGAATCAACAACACCCACAACCGCGACGGCGAGTCGTGCACCGAGGGCAACCCGTGCGAGGTCGCGGCGGACGGAACGGTCACCGCGGTCAAGGGCCGCAGTTACGGGCAGCAGGTGTCGGCGATCGGCGGATGCCTCGCTCCGGGGAACCGGATCGACCTGGACCGGCCGGGATGCCGGTTGACCGGAAGCCGTGCCGGAGCCGCGTGAAACGAAAACGGCCCGCCCCGGAAAACCCGGGGCGGGCCGTTTCGCGCGCAGCGGCTCAGTCGTCGTCTCCGCCGCCGAGGGCCGTCTTCGAGACCTGCATCAGGAACTCGATGTTGGTCTTCGTCTTGCGCAGGCGCGAGATCAGCAGGTCAATGGCCTGCTGAGAGTCCAGCGCGTGCAGCACGCGGTGCAGCTTGTGCGTGACGGCCAGCTCGTCCGGCGAGAGCAGCAGCTCCTCCTTGCGGGTGCCGGACGGGTTGACGTCGACCGCCGGGAACACGCGGCGCTCGGAGATCTTGCGGTCGAGCTTGAGCTCCGCGTTGCCGGTGCCCTTGAACTCCTCGAAGATCACCGTGTCCATCGTGGACCCGGTCTCCACCATCGCGGTCGCGAAGATAGTGAGCGAGCCGCCGTTCTCGATGTTGCGCGCGGCGCCGAGGAAACGCTTCGGCGGGTACAGCGCGGTCGAGTCGACACCACCGGACAGGATCCGGCCGGACGCCGGCGCGGCCAGGTTGTACGCGCGGCCGAGCCGGGTGATCGAGTCCAGCAGGACGACCACGTCGTGGCCCATTTCGACCAGGCGCTTGGCCCGCTCGATGGACAGCTCGGCGACCGAGGTGTGGTCGGACGGCGGGCGGTCGAAGGTCGAGGCGATGACCTCGCCCTTCACCGACCGCTGCATGTCGGTGACCTCTTCCGGACGCTCGTCGACCAGCACGACCATGAGGTGGGCCTCGGGGTTGTTGGTCGTGATCGCGTTCGCGATGTCCTGCATGATCGTGGTCTTGCCTGCCTTCGGCGGGGACACGATCAGCGCTCGCTGGCCCTTGCCGACCGGCATGATCAGGTCGATCACGCGGGTGGTGAGCTTGTGCGGCTCGGTCTCCAGCCGCAGTCGCTCGTTCGGGTACAGCGGGGTCAGCTTGGTGAAGTCGGGACGGCGCTTGGCCTCGTCCGGCTCCAGGCCGTTGATCGAGTCGACGCGCACCAGCGGGTTGAACTTCTGCCGCTGCTGCTCGCCCTCGCGCGGCTGGCGCACCACCCCGGTGATCGCGTCGCCGCGGCGCAGGCCGAACTTGCGGACCAGCGACAGCGACACGTACACGTCGTTCGGCCCGGCCAGGTAGCCCGAGGTGCGCACGAACGCGTAGTTGTCGAGCACGTCCAGGATGCCGGCGACCGGCAGCAGGACGTCGTCCTCGCGGATCTCGGTGTCCGGCGCGCCGCCCTCGGCGCGGCCGCCCCCGCTGCCCCGGCGGCGGCGGTCGCGGAAGCGGCGCCCGCGGCGGCCGCCTTCCTCGTCGTCGTCCTGCGGGCCGTTGTTCCGGTTGTCGCGGTTGTCCTGCTGGTTCCGCTGCCGGTTGTCCTGGCGGTCCTGCCGGTCCTGGCGGTTGTCCTGGCCGCCGCGGTTGTCCCGGTTGCCGTCGCGGTTGTCCCGGTTGCCGTCGCGGTTGTCGCGGTTGCCCTCGCGGTTGTCGCGGCCGTTGTCCCGGTTGTCGCGGTTGCCGCCCTGGCGGTCGCCGCGCTGGTCGCGCTGGCCGTCGCCCCGGTTCGCGCCGCCGCGGCGGCGGCGGTTGCGGCCGCCCTCCTCGGACTGGCCGTCGGACTGGCCCTCGGACCGGTCGGCGCGCTCGGTGCGCTCCTGCGCGGCGGGCTTGCCGTCCTGCGCGGTCTCCGCCTTCGGAGCCTCCGCCGGGGCCGCTTCCGCCTGGACCGGCTCGGCCTTCGGCTCCGCCTTGGACGCCTCGGCCTTGGGAGCCTCGGCCTTCGGCGCGTCGGCCTTGGCCCGGCGGGCGGGCTTCTCGGCCTTCTCCGCCTTGACCGGCTCGACGCCGTCGAGCGGCAGCGTGTCGGCGGCCGCGGCGGCGCGCTTCTTGCTCTTGCCCTGGCGCTCGCGGATCGCGGCGATCAGGTCCCCCTTGCGCATGCCGGTGGTCTCGCCCACACCCAGTTCGCCCGCCAGCTGGCGGAGCTCGGCGATGACCATCCCGGACAGGCCCCCGGTGCGGCGCTTCGGAGCGGCCGCGGCCCCATTGGTCTCAGCGGCCGCGGCGGGGGTCTCCACGTCGCCGCTCAACAGATCGGTGTTGCTCACACATGTCCTTCCTGACCGATCCACGTTCCAGGTGGATCAGCGGACTGCCGCCGGTAGCGAGACGGCTTCTGCCTCCGATGCGGACGGCTCGCGCCCAGCCGTGCGAGACACACAGCGAAGCGCCGCCAGCACAGGGTGTTTGCCCCCTCCGGACGGAGAAAGCGGAATTCGGCACCGCCGGAACCGGAAACCCGCCTGCGTCCCTCCGCGTCCCGCGTGCCGGGCGGTGCGGAATCGGCGGATCGACGAAGGATGCGGACCGGAGCCGCCGCTAGGGGCGAACAGGCCCGGCATCGGGTGCGGAAACGCACGGTGATCGAACGCCCCCGAGGGTAGACCGCGCCCTGTCCGGGTGCAACAACCACCCCCCGCGTGGCGCACGCTGCCGTCCAGCCTGTGACCAGGTCGTCACCTGGCCACCACCTGCACGCCATCGCGGTCCGCGGGCAATTCGGCGACGTCGAAGCCCGTAACGTCGACGCCCGCGGGGAGTATTCCCGTCAGCGTGAGAGCGAGCACAGTCGGCCCGGCCCCGGAGATCGCGGCGGGCACGCCGTGGGCACGCAGCGTGCGCACGAGTTCGGTGCTCGCCGGGTACGCCTCGGCGCGGTAATCCTGGTGCAACCGGTCCTCGGTGGCCGCCATCAGCAGGTCGGGCCGCTCGGTGACGGCCAGCACGGCGAGCGCCGCCCGTCCCGCGCTGTGCGCCGCGTCGGCGTGCGGAACCTGCGCCGGAAGCAGCCCGCGCGTGGTGTGGGTGGACGATTTCTCCGCCGGCACCGCGACCACCGGCCGGATCGCCGGGTTCGGCTCCACCCGCTCCGCTCGGAACCGGCCGTCCTCGGCCCACGCCACCACGAACCCGCCGAACAGGCTCGCCGCCGCGTTGTCCGCGTGGCCCTCGAACTCGGCCGCGAGCTGGAGCGCGTCGGCGTCGAGCGGACGCTCCGCCAGCGCGTAGCCCAGCGCCACGCCGGTCACCACCGCGGCCGCCGACGACCCCAGGCCGCGCGCGTGCGGAATGCTGTTGTGGCATCGAAGATGCAGCCCGGGCGGCCGCACGTCCAGGTGTTCGCAGGCTCGCCGGAGCGCGCGGACCACCAGATGGGATTCGTCGGTCGGCACGTCCTCGACGCCACCTGCCCCCGCGTCGAGCACCTCGATCTTCAGCCCGCCCTCGGTGACCTGCAGGTCGACCACGTCGTAGCGGGACAGCGCGAGGCCGAGCGCGTCGAATCCCGGGCCGAGGTTCGCGCTCGACGCCGGGACCGTCGCGCGGAACGCGGGCAGCGCCGTCATGACCGAGCCCCCGCCAGGTCGGTCGCGTTGTGCGCGGGCGGGGCCAGGAGGGTCCCCGGCGAGCGGCGGCTCATCGCAGGTCCAGCGCCGCCGCGACGGCCGTCGGGTCGACCGCGAGCGGTTCCACCTCGACGTTGCCCTCCAACGCCGTGGCCGGGTCCTTCAGGCCGTGCCCGGTGACCGTGCAGACCACCGTCGCGCCCTTCGGCAGCCGTCCGTCAGCGGCGGTGGCCAGCAGGCCGGCCACGCTCGTCGCGGACGCGGGCTCCACGAACACGCCCTCGCGGCGGGCCAGCAGCCGGTACGCCTCAAGGATCTTCTCGTCGGTGATCGCCTCGAACAGCCCGTCCGACTCGTCGCGCGCGGAGACCGCGCCCGCCCACGAAGCCGGGCTGCCGATGCGGATCGCGGTCGCGATGGTGTCCGGGTCGGAAACCGGTTCGCCGTGCACCAGCGGCGCGGCGCCGGCCGCCTGGAACCCGAACATCCGCGGGGTGTTCTTGACCACACCGTCGGCCGCGTACTCCGAATAGCCCTTCCAGTACGCGGTGATGTTGCCCGCGTTGCCCACCGGGAGGCAGTGCACGTCCGGGGCCTCGCCGAGCACGTCGCAGATCTCGAACGCCGCGGTCTTCTGCCCGGCGATGCGCACCGGGTTGACCGAGTTGACCAGCGTGACCGGATAGTCCGCCGCGGTCTTGCGGGCGAGTTCGAGGCAATCGTCGAAGTTGCCGTCGACCTGCAGGATCCGCGCGCCGTGCAGCACCGCCTGGGCGAGCTTGCCCATCGCGATCTTGCCTTGCGGCACCAGCACCGCGCAGGTGAGCCCGGCCCGCGCGGCGTACGCGGCGGCCGAGGCCGACGTGTTGCCGGTGGACGCGCAGATCACCGCTTGGAGCCCGCTGGCGAGCGCGTGCGTGATCGCCACGGTCATCCCGCGGTCCTTGAACGAGCCGGTCGGGTTCGCGCCCTCGACCTTCAGGTAGACCGTGCAGCCGGTCAGCTCGGACAGGTGCGCGGCGGGCAGCAGCGGGGTGTTGCCCTCGCCGAGCGTGACCACGCGCGCCCCGTCGGGGACCGGAATCCGGTCGCGGTACGCCTCGATAATTCCGGGCCAGGAGCTCATGCTGCCGCCTCGATTCGGAGTTTCACCATGCTGATCGACGAGGCGGGAGCATGAATATCCACGATTCGCTCGCAAGCTGCGCTCATGCGTCTTCGCCTTCCACGCGCATCACGCTGACCACCTCGTGCACCACGTCGAGTTTCGCGATTTCGTCCACAGTGGACTGCAAAGCCGCGTCGGGTGCGAGATGAGTGACCACGACGAGGCTCGCCGTGTCGTTCGCGTCGCGCTGGCGCACCGCGGCGATGCTCACGCCGTGCGCGGCGAACGCTTGCGCCACCTGGGCGAGCACGCCCGCGCGGTCCGCGACGTCGAGGCTCACGTGGTAGCGCGTCGGCGTCTGGCCCATCGGCCGCACCGGCAGCGCGGCGTGCGCCGATTCGCGCGGGCCGCGTCCGCCGAGCACCTGGTTGCGCGCCACCGCGACGAGGTCGCCGAGCACCGCGCTGGCCGTCGGCGCGCCGCCGGCGCCCTGCCCGTAGAACATCAATTCGCCGGCCGCGTCCGCCTCGACGTAGACCGCGTTGAACGCGCCGCCGACGCCGGCCAGCTGGTGGCTGCGCGGAATCATCACCGGATGCACGCGGGCGGACACCGATTCCGTGCCGTCGTCCGCCGTCACGCGTTCGCAGATCGCCAGCAGCTTCACCGTGCGGCCGAGCGTGCGCGCCGCCGCGAGGTCGGACGCCGTGACGTCGGCGATGCCTTCTCGGTGCACGTCTTTCGCGGTCACCCGGGAGTGGAATGCCAGCGAGGCAAGGATCGCCGCCTTCGACGCGGCGTCGTACCCGTCGACGTCCGCTGTCGGGTCCGCCTCCGCGTAGCCGAGGCGGCTCGCCTCGTCGAGCGTTTCGGCGTAGCCCGCGCCGGTGGCGTCCATCGCGGAGAGGATGTAGTTGGTGGTGCCGTTGACGATCCCCATCACGCGGGTGATCCGGTCGCCCGCCAGCGATTCGCGCAGCGGGCGCAGCAGCGGGATGGCCCCGGCGACGGCGGCCTCGAAGTACAGGTCCGCGCCGCTGGCGTCGGCCGCCTCGAACAGTTCGGCCGAGTGCTCGGCGAGCAGCGCCTTGTTGGCGGTGACCACGGATTTGCCCGCGTTCAGCGCGGCGAGCAGCCAGCTGCGCACCGGGTCGATCCCGCCGACCAGCTCGACCACCACGTCGACGTCGTCGCGGGCCACCAGCGCCGCGGCGTCGTCGGTCAGCAGTTCGGCGGGCAGTTCCGGGTGCTTGTCCGGACGCCGCACCGCGATGCCGACCAGCTCCACCGGCGCGCCCGCGCGGGCCGCCAGCTCGCCGGCCTGTTCGGTGAGCAGCCGGGCGACCTCGCTGCCGACCGTGCCGCAGCCGAGCATCGCGACCCGGATGGGCGCCCGATCGGCGGGAGACGGGCTTTTCGGAGACACAGTGGACACTTCTCAAACCTCCAGGCGCAGCATGTCGTCCGTCGTCTCCCTGCGCAGCAGCAGCCGGGCGGCGCCGTTGCGCACGGCGACCACCGCGGGCCGCGGCAGCCGGTTGTAACCGCTGGCCATCGCGTAGCAGTAGGCGCCGGTCGCCGCGACGGCCAGCAGGTCGCCGGGAGCCAGCGTGTCGGGCAGCCAGCAGTCTCGGACGACGATGTCGCCGGACTCACAGTGTTTTCCCACCACGCGAGACAACGTCGGGGTCACCGGCTCGTCGCCGTCCGCGGCGGAACGGGAAACCACCCGGCAGTCGTACACCGCGTCGTAGAGCGCCGTGCGGATGTTGTCGCTCATGCCGCCGTCGACGCTGACGTACCGGCGGGCGGTCTCGTCGCCGAGCGCGACGTCCTTGATCGTGCCCACCTCGTACAGGGTGAACGTGCCCGGACCGGCGATCGCGCGGCCGGGTTCGCCCGCGATGCGCGGCACCGGGAGATCGGCGTACGCGCATTCCTTGCGGACGATCTCGCGGATCTGCGTGATCATCTGCGAGGGCGGCGGCGGGTTGTCCTTTTCGGTGTAGGCGATGCCGAAACCGCCGCCGAGGTCGACGACGTTCATCTGGTCCAGCAGCTCCCGGCCGTGCTCCTTGGCCAGGTCCGCGAGCAGTCCGACGACGCGGCGCGCGGCGACCTCGAACCCGTCGGCGTCGAAGATCTGCGAACCGATGTGGCTGTGCAGGCCGACCAGCTTCAGCGACGGCGCGTTCAGCACCCGGCGGACCGCTTCGGCGGCGTCGCCGGAAGCCAGCGAGAACCCGAACTTCTGGTCCTCGTGCGCGGTCGCGATGAATTCGTGGGTGTGCGCCTCGACGCCGACCGTCACCCGGACGAGCACCTTCTGCTCGATCTCGTGCGCGGCGGCGATTTCGGCGAGCCGGGCGATCTCGTAGTACGAGTCGACCACCACGGTGCCGACGCCGGCCTCGACGGCCGCGTCGAGTTCGGCGACGGATTTGTTGTTGCCGTGGAACGTGATCCGCTCCACCGGGAAGTTCGCGCGCAGCGCGACGGCCAGTTCGCCGCCGCTGCAGACGTCGAGGCTCAGTCCCTGTTCGGCCACCCACCGGGCGACCTCGACGGACAGGAACGCCTTCGACGCGTAGTGCACGAGCGCCGGGTCGTCGAACGCCTCGGCGTAGTCGGCGCAGCGGGACTTGAAGTCCGCCTCGTCGACCACGAACAGCGGCGTGCCGTACGTCTGGGCGAGGTCGCGCACGTCGACTCCGGCGATCCGGACGACCCCGTCCGCGGCGCGGTAAACGTTGCGCGGCCACACTTTCGCGGGCAGCTGGTCGAGTTCGCCCGCACTCGCGGGCGGGAACCCGGAGGCGTCGGCATGGGGGTAGACGTCGGCGTGGCGGGGGCCCGCGGGGTGCGCCATGGTTTACATCCGTTCCGGAGCGGAGACACCGAGCAGCGACAGGCCGTTCGCCAGCACCTGGCGCGCGGCTTCGCACAGGGCGAGCCGGGCGTACGTGAGGGGAGTGGCCTCCTCGTCGCCCTGCGGGAGGACCCGGCCCACGGTGTAGAACTTGTGGTACGCGCCGGCCAGTTCCTCGAGGTAGCGGGCCACGCGATGCGGTTCGCGCATCTCCGCCGCCCGCCGCACCACGGACGGGAATTCGCCGATGGTGCGGATCAGGTCGCCTTCAGCAGGCAGGGTGAGCAGTCCGAAGTCGACGTCCGAATCGGCCTTGAGCCCGAGGTCCGCCGCGCCGCGCCGCAGCGACGACAGCCGGGCGTGCGCGTACTGCACGTAGTAGACCGGGTTGTCGTTGGAATGCTTGCGCAGCAAGTCCAAATCGATGTCCAAAGAGGAATCGACGGAGTACCGGATCAGCTCGTAGCGGGCCGGGTCGACGCCGACCGCCTCCACGAGGTCCTCGAGCGTGATCACGGTGCCCGCGCGCTTGGACATCCGCACCGGCTTGCCCTCGCTGACCAGGTTCACCATCTGGCCGATCAGCACCTCGACCGTCGCCGGGTCGTCGCCGAACGCCGCGGCGGCCGCCTTGAGCCGCGCGATGTAGCCGTGGTGGTCCGCGCCGAGCATGTAGATGCACAGGTCGAAACCGCGGTTGCGCTTGTCCTTGAAATAGGCCAGGTCGCCCGCGATGTAGGCCGGGTTGCCGTCCTTTTTGAGGACGACCCGGTCCTTGTCGTCGCCGTACTCGCTGGAGCGCAGCCACCAGGCGCCGTCGGCGAAGTAGAGGTTGCCGGAGTCCTTGAGCTGCCGCACCGCCGCGTCGACCGCGCCGGATTCGTGCAGCGAGTTCTCGTGGAAGTAGACGTCGAAATCGGTGCCGAACTCGTGCAGGCTCTGCTTGATCTGGCTGAACATCAGCTCGATGCCGATGCGCCGGAAGGTTTCGTGCCGCTCGTCCTCGGGCAGGCTCAGCGCGCTCGGCTCGGCCTTGAGCACCTCGGCCGCGATGTCGCTGATGTATCCGCCGGAGTAGCCGTCCTCCGGCGCGGGCTCGCCCTTCGCGGCGGCGATCAGCGAACGCACGAACCGGTCGATCTGCGCGCCGGCGTCGTTGAAGTAGTACTCGCGGGTGACGTCCGCGCCCTGCGCGCCGAGCACCCGGCCCAGCGCGTCGCCGACCGCCGCCCAGCGCGTGCCGCCGAGGTGGATCGGGCCGGTCGGGTTCGCGGAGACGAACTCCAGGTTGATCCGCCGTCCGGCCAGCGCGTCGCCGCGGCCGTACTCCGCGCCCGCGGCCAGCACCTGGCGCACGACCTCGCCCTGCGCGTCCGCGGCCAGCCGGAAGTTGAGGAAGCCCGGCCCGGCGACCTCGGCCGCGGCCACGCCGTCCGCCCCCGCGACGACCTCGGCGAGCGCCTCGGCGAACTCGCGCGGCTTCAGCCCGGCCTTCTTGGCGACCTGCAGCGCGAGGTTGGTCGCGTAGTCTCCGTGGTCCGGGTTGCGCGGGCGTTCGATGGTCACGGTCTCCGGCAGCACGGCGGCGTCGACGCCCCGTGCGGCGAGGACCTGCACGGCGGAGCTGCGGACCAGATCGGCGAGAGCGGCGGGAGTCACTCGCCGAATTCTAGGTGCGCTTCGGCCGCGCGCTTCCAGCGGTACGCGCTCGCGAGACGGCGGGCACACCGGAGGCGGATGTTCCGCTCGCCGGGGCGCCTCGCGGGTGTTCACGGTGATCGCACGCCCGGTCTCTACACTGGGCTACCGGCAGGGTCCGTCCGGATCCCTCCCCCGCTCTCACGAGGAGATCTCGGCAATCATGGCCAACGGGACCACCAAGAAGAAGGGCACGTCCGCGTCCGCGGTGAAGGCGGCGAAGAACCGCTCGGTCGTCGCGGGCAAGCGTACGCCCTGGGGCACCATCATCGGCGTCGTCGTGGTGGTCGCCCTGCTGGCCGGCGTCATCGTCTACTACCTGCAGGCCTCCGCGCCCAAGCGCGACCAGGCCTCCCGGGACGAGGCCGCCGCCTCCTTCGCGCCGACCGCGAGCAACCCGGACCCGTCGAAGAAGATCCCGGGCGTGGTCACCAAGCAGTACGCCGGATCGGTGCACATCCTGCCCACCGAACGGGTGGCCTACGACCAGAGCCCGCCGTTCGGCGGCCCGCACGACGGCTACTGGGCCGCGTGCACCGGCATCGTGTACCCGGAAGCGGTGCGCAACGAGAACATGGTGCACTCGCTCGAGCACGGCACGGTGTGGATCGCCTACAACCCGGACCAGATCAAGGGCGACCAGCTTCCGCTGCTCGAGGCGCGGGTCAAGGGCAAGCCGTACACGATGATGTCGCCCTACCCCGGCCTGGACAAGCCGATCTCGCTGCAGTCGTGGGGCCACCAGCTGAAGCTGGACAGCCCCGACGACCCGCGCATCGACCAGTTCATCGCCGCGCTGCGCACCAACCCGAACGGCGTGTACCCGGAGATCGGCGCCTCGTGCGACGCGCTCGGCAAGGGCATGTTCGACCCGGCCAACCCGCCGAAGTTCGACCCGAGCAAGCCGGGCAAGGACGCGAAGCCGATGGACTACAAGGGCAGCACCGGGGCGCAGAGCGAGCAGGGCGGCATGCCGGGGACCCCGCCGGCCGGGCGGTGACCGTGGGCCGCTCCGAGGACCAGGCCCCGGCCGAGCCGGGAGGCGCCTCGGTTGAGACGGGCGGCGCCTCGGCCGAAGCCGCCGAGTTCGCCGAGGAGTCCGCTCCGGCGGAACGGACCGGCTGGTCCCGGTGGGTGGTCATCGGCGGCGCGCTGATCGCGGTGCTGCTGGTCGGGGCCGCGATCGGGGTCTTCGCGACGCGGCTCACCGACGGCGGCGACGCGGTGCCCGCGACGCCGGGCGCGGGTTCGGTCGAGGTCGGGTTCGCCCAGGACATGTCGGTGCACCACCTGCAGGCGGTCACCATGTCCGGCTGGGCGCGCGACCATTCGACCGACCCGGAAATCCGCCAGCTCGCGTTCGACATCGAGCGCACGCAGACCGAGCAGGTCGGGCGGATGAAGGGCTGGCTCATGCTGTGGGACCAGCCGGAGCAGGCGACCGGCGCGTACATGACGTGGATGACCGAGCCGATGGGCCACGCGGGCATGCGAATGCCGACGAGCAGCCCGGCCGGCGGCGCGCCGATGCCCGGCATGGCCACCGACGCGGAACTCGCCAAGCTGCGCACGCTGTCCGGCCGTGAGCTGGACGTCGAGTTCCTGCAGCTGATGCTGCGGCATCACCAAGGCGGCGTCGCGATGGCCGAGTACGCGCAGGACCACACGGCGAACGACGCGGTGAAAGCGTTGTGCCGCAGCATGCTGGTGTCCCAGGGCGCGGAAATGGACCAGATGAAGATCATGCTGAAGGCACGGAACGCGCAGCCGCTGCCCGCTCCGTGACCAAGCTCGTGAGTGTTGATCCCGGTTCTAACCGCGATTAACACTCACGAGCTTTTGTACGTCGGCCGCGCCAGTTCCTTGATGTCGCCCAGCGTCCCCCACTCGTCGCGCCCGAGCCGGGACAACGGCCGCAGCCGCTCGATCATCGGGTGGTCGCCGTCGAGGACGTCCTCGTTGACCGCGAGGTGCACGACCCGGCCGAACACCACCGTCGAGCGGCCGAAACCGACCGTGCTGTGCAGTTCGCATTCGAACGCCACCGGCGATTCCGCGACCCGCGGCGGGCGGACCTTGAGACTCGGCTCGCGGGTCAGCCCGGCCTCGTCGAATTCGCTCAGTTCCGGTGGGAAATCCGCGCTGGTGGCGTTGATCTGCTCGAACAGCGGCTCGGGCGCGAGGTTGACGACGAACTGCCGCGTCGCCTCGACGTTGCGCAGGGTGTCCTTCCGCCCGACCGAGGTGAACTGCAGCACCGCGGGCGCGGCCGAGGCGACGGTGAAGAACGAGTGCGGCGCGAGGTTGTCCACTCCGTCGCGGGAAACGCTCGACACCCAGGCGATGGGCCGCGGCACGACGGTCGCCGTCATCAGGTGGTAGAACGCGTTCGGGGCCAGCTGGGCGGGGTCGAAGTCCTTGCGCATAGCCCCCGGTCTACCAGGACAGCTCAGCGCATCGGCGGGCGCATTGCGGTCCCTCGACCTGAAGCGTCGCGTGTTTGATCTCGTAGCGGACCGACAGCAGGTCCTGCGCCTTGGTGAGCACTGTGGACTGTTCGGCGTCGGCCTTCACCGTCAGGTGCGCCGAGGCGACTTCCATGCCCGAGGTGAGGGTCCAGACGTGCAGGTCGTGCACGTCCGCGACGCCCGGCAGCGCGGCGAGTTCGCTGCTGATCTCGCCGACGTCCACGCCGGCGGGTGCGTGCTGGAAGAGGATGCGCAGCGCGCGGCGGGCGAGCGTCCAGGTGCGCGGCAGCACGAACAGGCCAATCGCGACACCGATGATCGGGTCGGCGTAACGCCAGCCGGTGGTGAGCGTGATCGCGCCGCTGAGCAGCACGCCGACGGAACCGACGAGGTCAGCCAGCACTTCGAGGTAGGCGCCGCGGACGTTCAGGCTCTCCTTCGCGCCCGAGCGCAGCACCAGGAACGACACGACGTTGGCCACGAGCCCCGCGGCCGCGGCGAGCAGCACCGGCAGGCCAGGCACCTCCGGCGGGTCGGTGATCCGCCCGATCGCCTCGACCGCCACGTACCCGGCGACGCCGAACAACAGCACCGCATTGGCAAGCGCGGCAAGGACTTCCGCGCGGTACATGCCGAACGTGCGGCTGGGCGTCGGCCCGCTGCGGCGCGCGAGCACGATCGCGGCGAGCGCCATTCCGACGCCGAGAACGTCGGTGAACATGTGCGCGGCGTCGGAGATCAGCGCGAGCGAGCCGGTGGCGAAGCCCACCGCGAACTCCAGCACCATGAACCCGGCACCGACCGCGAGAGCGATCAGCAGCGCGCGGACGTAGCGGCCGGACGCGCTCGCCGGAGCGGCGGTGTGCCCGTGGCCGTGCCCGTGTCCCATCGCTCGCCTCCCTGTTTCGGTGTCAGGAGGAATATATAGTGACATGCATATGTGCAATACAGGGTAGCCTAACTTCACTCTAACGCCTGGTGGCGAGTTTCTCCCAGCCCTGTTCCGCGAGGTGGGAAGATCAGCGCACGAGCCGGAAGAACCCGCGGATCTGCTCGACGAGCGAGCCCGGCTGTTCCATCGCCGCGAAATGCCCGCCGCGCGGCAGCCGCTCGAACCAGCGCAGGTCGGTGTACTTCAGCTCCGCCTGCCGCCGCGACGGGCGGACGATGTCGCGCGGATAGACGGAGATGCCGGACGGCGCGGTGACGCGATCGCCGAAGCTGCGGTAGCTCTCCCAGTACAGCCGCGCGGACGACGTCGCCGACGCGGTGAACCAGTACACCGAGATCGCGTCGAGAAGCTGCTGCCGGGTGACCGCGTCCTCGGGGTGGCCGTTGTTGTCGGTCCAGGCCCAGAACTTCTCGGCGATCCAGGCCGCCTGCCCCGCCGGAGAGTCCGTGAGGCCGTAGCCGAGCGTCTGCGGACGCGTGCCCTGCTGCGCCGAATACCCCTGCCCGGTGCGCCGGAACTCGGCAGCGGCCTCCGCGCCTTCGCGCTCCTCGTCGGTCTCGTCCGGGAACTGGCCTTTCGGCGCGGCCGCCATGTTGACGTGCACCCCCGCGACCCGCTCCGGGGCCACCTCGCCGAGCGCCCCCGAGACCGCCGAACCCCAGTCGCCGCCCTGTGCGCCGTAGCGTTCGTAGCCGAGCGAGACCATCAGCCGATCCAAGCCGTCGCGATCCTCTGCACGCCCCACCCGGTGGTGTCCGGCTTGTCGCTCCAGCCATACCCCGGCAACGAAGGCGCGACGACGTGAAACGCGTCCGCCGGATCGCCGCCGTGCGCCCGCGGGTCGGTCAGGGGACCGAGAATGTCGAGGAATTCGAGCACCGACCCCGGCCAGCCGTGCGTGATCACCAGCGGAAACGCGTCCGGCTCCGGCGAACGGAGGTGCACGAAGTGAATCCCGAGGCCGTCGATCTCCTGCCGGAACTGCGGGAAGACGTTGAGCCGCTCGCCGAACCCGAAGTCGTAGTCCTCCGCCCAGCTCCGGCACAGCTCCCGGGCATACGCGAGAGGCACCCCTTGCCCCCAGCCGTCGACAGTCTCCGCCTCCGGCCACCGAGTGCGCCGCAACCGCGCCCGCAAGTCCTCGATGTCCGGCTCAACCACCCTGACCTGGAACGGCTCGGCGCCCACCGCCGCCTCCCTCCGCGTCGACAACCCGACGGTACCGCGCTTCCTACCCGCTGCGAGCGGTTCTCAAGGCATGCGCTAGGCTCTGTTCAGTCGCGCAAGCGAGCCCTCGTAGCTCAGGGGATAGAGCACTGCCCTCCGGAGGCAGGTGTCGCAGGTTCGAATCCTGCCGAGGGCACATTTTCTTCAACCTCAGCGTGCGTTGACCGGCCGCTGCGGCTGCCTTTGCGTTCAAAGGCAACTTCCTTCGTGAAATCAGTCTCGTCGTGCTCACGGACCCACTAGCATCCCCCACGCCACGTAGCGGACGGGGAGGATGCGCGTGCCAACGAAGATGCTGGTGTGCCTGGCGAATTCGTACAAGCACAGCGAGCGGTGTGTAGCGGGGATCGAAATCAGCTCGCGAAAGTGGATCCGGCCGGTCAGCAGCCGGCCGAGCCGGGGGGTCTCCACCGCTGAACGGCATTACGCCGGAGGTAGTGAACCGCAGGTGCTCGACATCGTCGACGTGCCGCTGCGCGGGCCTCAGCCCCTCGGATTTCAGCAGGAGAACTGGCTCCTGGATGCCACCCGGCAGTGGCGCAAGGTCGGCCGGCTCGGCTTGACCGCGCTCGCCGCGCTGGAGAGCCCGCGGGAAAGCTTGTGGCTGAACGGGGCCAGTACGTCGCGCGGCTCCAACGACCGCGTCCCTGACGCAGCCGCGCAGCCGATCCGGGACTCGCTCAGGCTCATCGGAGTCGATCGCGCGACCGTACAGGTCATGCCGGACCCGTGGTCTCCAGGCGGCCATCTCTCCGTCCGCATTCAGTTCGCGTACGCGAGTTTCGCGTACAACTTGAAAGTCACGGACCCGGTTTACCGGGCCAAATTCCAGGCCAAGGGAGTCGGCAGCTATAAGCTGGGGAAGTCCTACCTGACGATCAGCCTCAGCGAGGCGTACGATGACGGCTCCTCCTACAAGCTTGTCGCGGCCATCGTCGAAGCTGCCGGACTAGACTCAAGGACCGCATGATGAGATCCGGAGCCGTCTTCACCATCGGCCATTCCACACATGACTTCGCGACCCTGGTCGATCTGCTTCGACAGCACGAAATCACCGCCGTAGCCGATGTCCGCTCGGTACCGGCCAGCCGTTTCACCCCGCAGTTCAATCAACGCTCGATCGCGCCTGGCCTGCGCGAGGCCGGAATAAAGTACGTGTTCATGGGCAATGAGCTCGGCGCTCGCACCGACGACGCCAGCTGCTATATCGACGACACCGTCCAGTATCGCCTGCTCGCGAAGACGCCGAAGTTCGCCGAAGGCATCGAAAGATTGATAACCGGCGCCCGCACGGAACGAATAGCTGTCATGTGCACCGAAGGCGAACCGCTGGATTGCCATCGGACAATCCTCGTCGCCCGGGTGCTCAGCGAGCGCGAGACCACAGTCGACCACATTCACGGCGACGGGTCGATCGAAAGCCATGCGGCAGCGATGGAACGACTCATGGAGAAATTCGGATTGGCGGAGGACGATCTCTTCCACACGCGCGCAGAGCGCTTGGAAGCCGCCCTGCTTCGCCAGGAAAGGCGCATCGCCTACGTCCGGGAGAATCTTCACACCACCGAGGAACCAGGCGCGTGAAAATATACACGGTTGGATTCACCAAAAAGTCGGCCGAGAAATTCTTCGGGTTCTTGCGGGCCACGGACGCGACAACCCTTGTCGACGTCCGGCTCAACAACGTCTCCCAGCTGGCGGGTTTCGCCAAGAGGGACGACTTGAAATACTTTCTCAATGAACTCTGCGGCATGCAGTACGCACACCGACCCGACCTGGCTCCGACGCAGCCGATGCTGGACGCCTACAAAAAGAAGCACATCGAGTGGCCGGAATATGAAGAACTATTTCTGGAATTAATGCGGAGCCGGGCCGTCGCGGACCACATCCCACCGGATCTCCTGGACAAGTCCGTCCTGCTGTGCAGCGAGGACAAACCGCACCATTGCCACCGTCGGCTCGTCGCAGAGCACCTTGCGCAGCATTGGGATGACGTCGCCATCGAGCATCTCTTCTGACGGCGCAGCCGGGTTCCCCGGCTAAGAACGCCCCCCCCAGTGATGGCGGTGACGCTAGACCGGTCACCCAGCCTTCCCGCCCTCAGCGACCCGCAGCAGCGCCTTCGCGATCACCGCCGCCTCCTCGTCGCTCACATGCGCTGAGAAGTGCCTCTCGATGCTCCGCAGGTACACCGGTGCCGTCTTGCGCAGCGCGCGGATTCCCTCGTCGGTGATCACCGCCCAGCTGACCCGGCGGTCTTCCGGTTCCGGGCGCTTCGTCACCAGACCGGCGCGCACCATCTCGTCCACCAGCCTGCTCACGCGCGTTCGGCTGAGCACCACCCGGTCGGCTACCTCCGCCATTCGCAGGCCCCTCTTGCCCGCCGCGTTCAGTTCCAGCAGGACGTCGTACCAGGCCAGGGGCACGGTGCCGCCGCGTTGCACGTCGGTTTCGATGGCTCGTACCGCGGCGCTGTGGGCCAGCAGCATCGCCCGCCACGCTTCCAGGCCGATCTTCGGGTCGCTCACGGGACCCAGTCTAGGACATTGCGTGCGGGCGCACCTAATGAGTAGAGTGCGTGCGTACGCACTTAAATCCCCGAAGGAGGCGCTGATGGTCGAGCCCATCACACGCGATGAGGTCAAGAAGCGGATCGACGCGGGGTCGGCGATCGTCGTCGAGGCGCTGCCCGCTGAGTACTACGCGAAGGCGCACCTGCCGGGCGCGCTCAACTTGCCGGTCGATGAGGTCGAGCAGCTCGCGCCGAACCTGTTGCCGGACAAGGACTTCGCGGTGATCGTCTACTGCGCCGACTCGCCTTGCCAGAATTCGGCCACCGTCGCGAAGCATCTGGCGGAACTCGGGTACCGCCAGGTCTTCGACTACGACGAGGGCAAAGCCGACTGGATCGCGGCCGGGCTGCCGACCGAATCCGGCCGTTGAGAGCAAAGGACTCCTGATGACAGAAGCAACTCGGGTGGTCGGCGGAACGGAACTGCCCGCCGCGGGGACCTGGAAGGTCGACCCCGGGCACGCCGAGGTCGGTTTCGTGGGCAGGCACTTTCTGCTCACCAAGGTCCGCGGCCGGTTCACCGGCGTGGACGCGACGGTGGAAATCGGCGAAAAGATCGAGGACACCACGGTGCGCGCGGTCATCGAGATGGCCACTGTGGACAGTGGGGACCAGACCCGGGACGACCATCTCCGTTCCGGCGATTTCTTCGACGTGGAGCACCATCCGCGGGCCACGTTCGACTCGACCTCGGTCACCGTGAACGGCAATGCGGCGACCATGGTCGGGAATCTGACCATCAAGGACGTTTCGCGTCCGGTCACCCTCGCCGTGGAGTATCTCGGGCACGCGCGCGATCCGTGGGGAAACGACCGTGCGGTGTTTTCCGCGCGCGGCAAGATCAACCGCGAGGATTGGGGGCTGGTCTGGAACATGGTGCTGGAGTCGGGCGGACTTCTCGTCTCCAAGGAAATCGAACTTGTCCTTGAGATCGAGGCGATCCGCGCGTCCTGAGTGGACAGTGGACGGCCGGGTTGCCCGCCGGGCCAACCCGGCCGCTCAGTTCGCTTCAGCCGGCACCGCGGCAGCGAGGTCGAACTGCTCCCGCGCCGCCTCTTCGTCGCCCCTGGCCTGATGACAGGCACCGAGCCGGTTCCGGACCTCGACCTCCGCCCACGGCGACATCTGGTCCGTCAACGCGTCCAGCGCCCGCAGGTGATACGAAAGCGCGAGATCCAGATTCCCCAATTCCTGCTCGGCCGTACCGAGCCGCGAAAGCGAACTCACCAGCAGCAGCCGGTCGTCGACCCGCTCGGCCAGCTCCACCGCCTCGCGCAAGGGTTCCGCCGCTTCCTCGGGCCGGCCCGCATGCAGCCGGACGCTGCCGATATGGCTGGAAACCCGGCCCAGCATCGCCGGGTTTCCAGTCGAGACCGCGACTTCCCGCGATTCGGAGAACCGGGCGAGCGAGCGTTCGTATTCGCCCTGTTTAAAATGCACATAGCCGAGCCCGGAAACCGCCCGTTCGACCAGCCAGCTGTCGGCCACCTCGGCGGCCATGGCCCGGGCCTCGTTCAGCACCCGTTCCGCTTCGTCGAGCGGTCCGGCGAGCATGGTGACCATTCCTAGTCCGCACAGGCCCCGCGCGGTTTCCCGCCGGTCGCCGTTTTCGCGGCTGATCCGCAGCCCTTCCTCGCACCACTGCCGGGCTTGCGCGGAATCCCCCAGCGCGAGGTGCGCCCAGCCGAGCCCGAACCGCAACGCCGTCACCATCCGCCGGTCCGCCGCTTTGTCCACTTCGGACAACGCGAAGTCCAGCAGGGCAACGCATTCGCGGTACCGGATGCGCCGCACGAGATAGTCGACGGCACCCTCGGCGATCCAGCACGCGTAGTCCGAATGGCCGGCGGCGACCGCGGAGGACACCACTTCCATCAGGTCGCCCGCTTGATCCAGCCACGCCGACGCGTCCACCAATCCGGCGAAGGGCGAATCGGTAGGCGTCGGCCCACTGGGAAAACCGGGTTCGTCCCATTCGCTCGCGGCGCGGCAGGCGTGCAGATACACCCCTAGCCCGCTGGCGACGTCGGGTTCGTCCCCGGCGAGGCGGCGCGCGTACACCGCGACCAGGTCGTGCATCCGGTACCGGCCCGCGGCGGGCGCCTGCACCAAGTTCGCGTCGACCAGGTCCTCGAGCACGGTTTCCGCCTCGCTCCGGGAACAGCCGAGCATCGCGGCCAGCACCAGCTCGTCGGATTCCGGCGCGGGCGCGCGGCCCAGCGTGCGGAAGGCGCGTTGAGTTTTGGGCGGAAGCTGGTCGTAGGAGAGCCGGAACGCGGCCTCGACACTGCGTTCCTCCGCGGTCAGCTCGCCGAGCCGGCCGGTGTCGTCGGCGAGCCGGTCCGCCAGGTCGCGGAAAGTCCACATCGGACGGTTCTGCAGCCGGGCTCCCGCGATGCGCAGGGCGAGCGGAAGCCGTCCGCACAGGCTGGCCAATTCGCGGACGGCCTCGCGTTCGGTGTTCGCGCGCGCCGGGCCGACAATGCGGCTCAGCAATCCGGCCGCGGCGGCGGAAGTCAACGGGCCCAAGGAGATCCGGCGTTCAACGTCCAAACCGGGCAGTCGGCGTCGGCTGGTGATCAGCACCCGGTTTCCGGTCCCGCCGGGCAGCAGCGGGCGGACCTGTTCGGCGCTGACGGCGTCGTCCAGCACCAGGACCAGGCGCAGCGGCGCGGTGGCCGCCCGCCAGTTCGCGGACAGTTCGTCCAGGTCGTCCGGAATGTTCTGGTCGTTCACGCCCGCCGAACGCAGCAACCGGCGCAGCACCCGGACCGGAGCGAGCGGAGCCCGGCCGGTGCTGTGCCCGTGCAGGCCGACGAACAGGCAACCATCGGGATGTTCCTCGCGCAGCAGCTGGGCTGCCCGCACCGCCAGCGCCGTCTTGCCCGCCCCGGGCACCCCGTCCACCGCCGAGACCGCACTCCCCGGCGCGACGAGCCGGGCCAGTTCGTCGTCGCGGCCGGCCAGCTCGCCGACGTCGTGCGGCAGCTCGTCCCGGATCCGGGGCGCCGCCGCTGGCCGAGCGGCGACGCCGAGCGTCCCGTCGTCGCCGCGCAGCACCGCCTCGTGCACCCGCCGCAGGTCCTCGCTGGGTTCGAGCCCCAGCTCATCACGCATCCGGAGGCGGAACTCGCGCCAGGTGTCGAGCGCGTCGCTCTGCCGGCCGGCCCCGTAGAGGGCCCGCATGAGCAGCCCGGTCAGCGATTCGCGATCCGGATGCTCGGCGAGCAGCGCCGTCACCTCGCTGATCGCCGACGCGTAGTCACCCAGCCGGATCAGCGCGTCGGTCCGGCCCTCGACCAGCCCGACCCGGCGTTCGACGAAGCGGCGCCGCTCCCGTTCGGCGAACGGACCGGGCAGTCCGGCCAGCGGAACGCCCTCGTAGAAGGCCAGCGCCTGGCCGTACCCGTCGGCCGCGGCGGCGAGCGCACCGGCCGCGGCGGCTTTCTTGGCCCGGGCGGCGAGCTGTTCGACCCGCACCGCGTCCACGCCGACGCCCGCCCCGGCGAACCGGTACCCGCCCGGGTCGGTCCGCAGCACTGATTTCGCGTCCGCGCCGGCCGCGGCCAGCGATTTCCGCAGCTGGTAGATGTAGCCGGGCACGCCGTCGCTCTCCGGCGGACGCTCGCCCCACACCCGGTCGACCAGCTCGGCCCGGCTGACCGTCACGTCCGGCCGCAGGAGCAGCGCGATCAGCATCGTCGTCCGCAGCACCGGCCCGAGTTCCAGCGGCTGCCCGCCGTACCAGCCGCGGACCGGCCCGAGCACCGCGAACTCCAGCCCGCGCGCCGCTCCTCCCGCGTCCCCCGATGACATACCAGGAGTTTAAGCCAGCTCCCGCCGGTGTCCCCCGCGAGAGCTACGCACAGGTGTCCACCGCGCGGGGACGATTCCGCACCGCCGGATCAGTAGCTTTTTCCGGGCCCGGCACGGTCTTCGTGGCTCCGGGATTCAGTCGTCAGAGGGGTTGGGAATGCGCAAGGTAGCGGGGGCCGCGGCACTGGCGGCTTGTCTGGTGCTGACCGGATGCGACGAGGACTCGGACGGGGATTCGGGCAGCGCGCCGGCCAGCCAGTCCGCGTTTACCGGGGTGAAGAAAATCACCGTCGACGGAAAAGCGGTGAATGTGTCCTGTGCCGGTGCTGCCGAAAAGGGGAAACCCGTCGTCATCCTGTTGCCGGGAGCCGGCGACGGACTGGACAAAATGGCCGGTCTGCAGGAAACGCTCGGAAAGAAGAACCGCGTGTGCTCCTACGATCGGCTCGGCGCGGGCGCCAGCGATCAGCCGGACGGACCGCAGACCTTCGAGACCACCGGGAAGGTGCTCACCGGCGTCCTCGGCCAGCTCGCGGCGGACTCTCCGGCGGTACTGGCCGGGCACTCGCTCGGCGGCCTGATCGCCGCCCGCTACGCCCCCGGCCACCAGGACAAAGTCAAGGGGCTGGTGCTGATGGACGCCACCTCGCCGACGCAGAACGCCGATCTGGTCAAGGAGATCCCGGACACCGCCACCGGGGACGCGGCCGCCCTGCGCACCCAGAACCTGGCCGTTTTCAAGGGAGAAAACCCGGAAAAACTGGTCGTCGCCGACGCCGAGGTGAAATCGGCCGGGGACATTCCGGTCGAGGTGATCAAGCACGGCCAGCAATACCTCGCGCAACTGCCGCAGTACGGACCGGGTCTGGAGCGGGCGTGGACCGAGGGCCAGCAAAAATGGCTCGCGCTGTCCAGCCGGGCGAAACTGGTCATCGCGCAGAACAGCGGACATTACATTTATGTCGACCAACCCGAAATCGCGGTGCGGGAAATCGAGGAGGTCGCCGCCCGGGTCTCGGGTTAATCGGCCAGCCCGTGCCGGTAGGCGTAAACCACTGCTTGCACCCGGTCGCGGACGCCGAGTTTGGCGAGCATGCGCGAAACGTAGGTCTTCACCGTTTCCTGGCTGAGCACGAGCGTCGCGGCGATTTCGCTGTTGGACAGCCCTTCCGCGACCAGGCGGAGAACCTCCAGCTCGCGCGGGGCCAGCGGCAGTGCACCCGGATCCGCGGGAGCGGGGCGGATCCGGGTGGCGTACCGGCCGACCAGCTGGCGCGTCACCTCGGGGTCCAGCAGCGCCGCGCCGGACGCGACGGTCCGGATCCCGTGCAGCAGCTGCTCTGGCGGAGCGTCCTTGAGCAAGAACCCGGCGGCCCCGGCACGCAACGCCTGATAGACGTTCTCGTCGAGGTTGAAATTGGTCACCACCAGCACTTTCACCGGCCGGGCGACGTCGGCTCCGGCGAGCAGGCCCGTCGCGGTGATGCCGTCGAGCACCGGCATCCGCACGTCCATCACCACGACGTCGGGCTCCAGCTCGCGGGCCAGCTTGACCGCGGCCTGCCCGTCGCCGCATTCGCCGACGACTTCGAGATCCGGCTGCGCGTCGACGATCGTCACCAGGCCGGTGCGAACCAGCGCCTGGTCGTCGGCCACGAGAACCCGCAACGGCGCGCTCACGCCGGGATCCGGGCGCGGACGTAAAACCCGCCGTCTTCTGCCCGGCCAGCGCTGAACTCGCCGCCGGCGTCGTCCACCCGCTCGCGGAGCCCGGCCAGCCCGCGCCCGCTGCCGCCGATCGCCGCGTCCGCCCCGCTGCCGGTGCGCACTTCCACGGTGACGCCCTCCTCGCCGTGCCGGACCTGGACCGAGGTGGGGCTGCCGTGCGCGTGTTTGAGTGCGTTGGTCAAAGCTTCCCGCACGACGCCATATGCCACCGGCACCGCACTGGAATCCGCCGGCGCGGGAGTGCCCTCCTCGGTGAACTCCACGGGCTGCCCGGCTCGCCGCGTCTGCTCGACCAGCGTGTCCAGTCCGAGGCCGGGCTGGGCGCCGGGGTTGAGCAGGTCGAGCAGATTCCGGAGTTCGGCGATGGCCTGCCGGCCGGTGCTGGTGACCGAGGAAAGGGTCTGCTCGAGCCGGTCGCCGGTGAGATATCGGGCCGCTTCGGTTTGCACGACCATCGCCGTCACGTGATGTGTCACGACGTCGTGCAGTTCACGGGCGATCCGCGACCGCTCGGCCGCGCGGGTTTCCTCGGCGACGCGGCGACGCCGTTCGGCTTCGGCCGCCCGGGTCGAGCGCAGCCACGCCCCGATCCCCCACACGACGACCAACGAGAGGTAGAAGGCGATCACCCCGGCCGCTGATTCGCCGCCGCCGCGCAGCGGAAACGCCGCCACGAACGCCAGATACGCCGCGGTGAACCCGACCGCGGCGGCGCGGCGTCCCCGCTCCGCCCGCCAGCCGACGTTGAGCACCGCGACCGGCAACGCCGAGCCGGCGAACGAGTGGTAGCCGCACAGCTGGTCGATCGCGAACCCCGCGGACACCAGCGCGAGCACGCCGATCGGCCACCGGCGGCTTCCGGCGAGCGACAGCGACTGCAACGCGACCGCCACGACGGCCAACGCGTCGAACGGCCGGGAGGGCAGCCCGCCGAACTGCGTGCCGAACGTCTGCAGCGACGGCAGCAGCGACCCGGCGAAAACCAGCAGGCCGAGCAGGGGAAACCACACCGCGCGCCGCGTTTTCGAGACCCACCGGAGGTTGATCACCCGGTGAGTGTATTCCGGACGAAAACGGTGCCGTACCGCCTTGCCCCGCTACTCTCCGGCAGCCCACCGGTCCCGGGTCAGGTCGTACTCGACCTCGCCGTGCTCGGTGCCCGGCAGCGGATCGTCGAAGTGCAGGTGGAACGTGCGGACGTAGGTCAGCCCGGCCCGCTCCATCACCCGGCGCGACGGAGTGTTCACCGCCATGGTCTGCGCCCACACCCGCTCGGTGCCCCACTCGGTAAATCCTTTGTGGATCGCCGCCCGGGCGCCTTCGGTCGCGTAGCCCCGGCCCCAGGCCTTCGCCAGGAGCCGATAGCCGAGTTCCAGTTCCGTCGTGCTGCCGTCTTCCGGTGGTTGCAGGGAAATCCAGCCGAGGAACTCGCCGGTCAGTTTCTCGACCGCCGCCCACCGCCCGGCCGGCCCGCGCGCGTAGTCGCCGAGGATGGCGGGCAGCACTTTCTGCTCGATCTCCGTACGAGGCGTCGGCGCGCCGGTGAGGAACCGCATCACGCGCGGGTCGCTGTCCAGCTGGACCAGATTGTCCAGGTCCGCTTCGGTGAAGCGCCGCAACAGCAATCGGTCCGTCTCGAGAATTTTCACCTGCCCCCAATCCTGCCGCGATCCGGTCGCGCGATTCCGGCAACCGGCCGTTCCGCTTGACTGCCGACGCTAATACTTCCCGTCCGGCTTCCTCCGCCACAGGTCCGAGTACCGTCCACAGTGGCGGCCTCAAGCTATTTCGGCGCCGGGCGACCGGACGCTACCGTAGTCCGAAGATGACTACAGGTATCCGAAAGGTTGATGTCGGATGAGCGAATCCTCGGGCAAAGCAGCCTCGCCAGCCGCGGACCGGACGTTGACGGTACTGGAGGCGCTCGTGCGCGCCGAGGAACCGCTGACGCTGACCGCACTGGCGAAGGCCGCCGGGGTGCCGCTCGCGACCTGCGCGTCTATCGCGTACACGCTGGAGCAGCGGGGATATGCCGTGCGGCGGGTCGTCGGCCGAAGCCACTTCTGGCGGCCCACCTTGCGCCTCTACGGACTGGCCATCGAACTGGTCCGAAAGGTCGACCTGCCGTCCCTGGTCCAAGCCGACCTGCGGCGGCTCGCGGAAAGCCTCGGAATGCCCGCACATGTGGGGATTCTGGAGGATGCTTCCGTGGTTTATGTCGCCAAGGCTTCTACGCCAGGGTTTGTGCAGTTTGATACTTACCGGGGGAAAGTCGCGCCGTTCGACCTGACTGCTTTGGGGCGGGCGATTGCCGCGCATCTGCCGGAGGCTGAGTTGAAGCCGTTGCTGTCCCGGCTTTCGCGCGGGGTGGGGCCTAAGGCCGCGGCTCCGGATGCGGGTCGGTTTTTGGCTTTGCTGGCTAAGGTGCGGGCGGATGGGTATGCGCTTGAGAGCGAGGAGGAGCAGGCTGAGATCGCTTGCCTTGCCGCGCCGTTCTTCGACGCCGAGGGGGCTGTCGCTGGGGCGGTTGGGGTGACCGGGTTTGCTCGGCAGTTGGTTGGCGAGAAGAGGAGGGCTGCGGCGCGGGGGGTGGTGCAGGTGGGGCAGGAGGTTTCGCGGCGGTTGGGTTTTGCGGGGTGAGCGTTCAGTTCGCCGCACCGCGCTCCCGTCACTTTCTCACCGGGGAATTTTCGCGCCGCCTTGCTTGCCAATGGAAGCGCTCTCCAGTTTTCTTCACCGATTCTCGACACCACGTATGCAGCCGACCTCGAGAACCCATGCTTGCGGTTACCTCGACCAGCAAGGCGCGAAGGTCCGGTTCCACCACGTGTCTGGTCGCGTCACCGACCAAGGACGCTGGCCCGCTCGCGCTCTTGCCGTCCGGGCAACGGCATTGCTTCTCCTCCCCCGATCGACTATCTTCCTGAATCAGGAAGACTTCTACGAAATACCGGAGGATAGGCCAACCGGAGTATCGGGGAGACGTCGTGGGCGCACTGGTGCGCTGGGCGGAGGCCGACCGCGCTGCTGTGCGTCGGGTGCTTGCTGAGGCGCTCGTCTTGGTGCCCATCGGGGCGACCGAGCAGCATGGGCCGCATTTGCCTGCTGGGACGGATGCGTTTCTCGCGGCTGCGGTGTGCGAGCGGGCGGCTGAGTTGGCCGCACCGGGCAGCGGACGGGACTTATTGCTCGCGCCGCCCGTTCCGTATGGGGCTTCCGACCATCATTTACCCTTCAACGGCACGCTTTCTCTTTTGCCGCAGACGTTGTTGCATGTGTTGGACGATCTGGCTCGCTCGATCGCGGTGCAGGGCGGGCGGCGGATGGTCGTGGTCAATGGGCACGGGGGCAACGTCGGCGTCTGTCATGCGTTCGCGGGTGCGGCGTCGACTCGGCATGGGCTTGCGGTCGCGCATACCGACTATTGGCGGGTTCTCGAGCCGGACGACATTGTGCCTGGGCATGCTGGTGAGTTCGAGACTTCGCTGATGTTGGCGGTTCGCGGGGAGTTGGTTCAGGAGCGGGCAACGCGGGAGCAACCAGCACCGGCCAGTGTGTCTGATGTGGACATTCATTCTGCGCAGATGTGGCGGAGCATTGACGGGTATACCGATCAGCCTGAATTAGCTACGGAGAGCCGGGGGCGCAGGTGGTTCGAGGAGATCGCCACCGGGCTCGCGGATCGGTTCGGAGCCCTGGCGGAGGTGTTGTGAAGCCATGATCGTGGACGTGCACACTCATACTCCGACTCACCAGACTGCGGTGCCGGAGAACGAGCGGCGCGTTTACGACGGGTGGCGGACTGATCGTCCGGTGGTCACCACAAATTCCTGGGCGGACTACGACCGGGCTGCCGAGGCCGCAGATTTGTCCATTGTCTTCAATATCGCGGTCGAGAACCCGGAGGAAGCGACTGGGCTGCCGTATCGGGCGGAGGACACCAATACCGCTACCGCGGCGTTCGTGACTGCTGACCCTCAGCGGCGGATCGGGTTCATGTCGGTGAATCCGACTGCGCCCAACGTGTTCGAAGAGGCTGAGCGGTGCCGGGAACTGGGGTTGGCCGGGGTGAAGCTCGGGCCGAATTACCAGAACTTCGATCCGTTGTCGCAGCCGGCGTTGGAGTTCTACCGGTATTGCGAGCGGCATGGGTTGCCGATCCTGTTCCACCAGGGTGCGTCGCCGATTCGGCAGGCGCCGCTGCGGTACACGTATCCGCTGGTCACGGACGAGGTTGCGCTGCAGTTTCCGGAACTTCGGATCGTCATGGCGCACATGGGACATCCTTGGGGGCGCGAGACCGTGGTGACGATCCGCAAGCATCCGCACGTCTATGCCGACGTTTCCTCGATTTACCTCCGGCCTTGGGTCTGTTACGAATCGCTGCTCGCGGCGCAGGAGTGGGGCGTGCCGCACAAGCTGCTGCTTGGTTCGGACTTTCCGATCGCGACTACCGCGGAGGCGATCGCGGGGATACGGCGGGTCAACGACATCGTCGCGGGCACTGCGTTGCCGAAGATTTCCGCTGAGTTGATCGAGGGAATCATCCACGCCGACGCGGTTGGTGCGCTTGGCCTTCAGAAAGGCATGCGATGACGCCTGTTCGCGGAGTGTCTCCCGTTCTCGAAGTGCCTTTCACCGACGACGGCGAGGTCGATGTTTCCGGCTTTCGCCGGGTGATCCGGCACGTGCTCGGGACCGGGGTCGGGAGCGTCATGTTCCCTGGGTTTGCTTCGGAGTTCTACAAGCTCGCGGAGGACGAACGGCAGACGCTCACCGAGGTGTTGCTGGCCGAGACGACGCCGCGGGCGGATGTTTTGGCCATTGTCGCGGTTCAGGATCACGCGACTCGGCTCGCGGTGAAACGGGCTAGTGAGGCGGTGGCGGCCGGGGCGGATTTGATCAATCTTCTGCCGCCGCATTATCTGCGGCCGTCGCGGAAGGCGTTGGTCAAGCATATCCGGGAGGTGCTGGACGCGGTCGCGCCGACTCCGGTGGTGTTGCAGTACGCGCCCGCGGAGACTGGGACGCGTCTGGACGCGGACATGCTGCGCAAGATCGCGGCCAAGCATGCGAATCTGCGGCTGGTCAAGGTCGAGTCGAGTCCGCCGGGGCCGTTGATCGCCGAGCTGGCGGCTGGGGATCCCCCGCTTCCGGCGGTCGAGGGGTACGCGGGCGTGCAGTTGCCGGACGCGATCCGGCGGGGCGCGGTCGGGACGCAGCCGGGGTGTTCGTTCACCGAGATCTACGTGGAGATCTGGCGGCGTTTCGAGGACGGCGACGACGCGGGCGGCGACGAGCTGCACCGTCGCCTCCTCCCCTACATCTCCTACTGGATGCTCGACACGGAACGGATTATCGCGGCGGAAAAGCTGATTTCGGTCCGCCGGGGGTGGTTCGGGAGCCCGTACTGCCGCGCGCCCGCACACCGGCTCGATGCCGAGGACCTCCGGATGATCGACCGGTTTCTCGACGAGTTCCGCGAGTTCCTGTGAATACCGTCGAGGACCTCGAGGTCGTCGCGGTCAGTCCGGTCGTGCGGCCGAAACTCGTGGTAGCCGGGGCTCGCGGGACGCATGACCGTTCCGACTTCCTGCTGGTCCGGGTGACCACTTCGGACGGTGCGACCGGTCTGGGCGAGGTCAGCGCCACGCTTCAGTGGAGCGGCGAAGACGCTGGCACGGCGGAATATCTCATCGGAAAAGCCCTTGCTCCGGCGGTGCTCGGGCAGCCGCTCATTCCCGTTGCCGACCTTGAACGGCGCATGGACGAGGCGGTAAATGGGACACCGTTCACCAAAGCGGGGATATCGACGGCGTTGTGGGACGCGTACGCGCGCACGCTCGGAGTCCCGCTCGCGGTGGCGCTCGGCGGTCCATTAAGGACTGAGATACCAGTCAAATGCTCGCTCAGCGGCAGTGGGCAACGGCTTCGTGAGGTCTACCAGGCGGCCTACGAGGCGGGATTTCGCAGTTATAAGCTGAAAATCGGCTTCGAGCCACAACAAGACGCACGTCGTCTCAAAGAGGCCCGGAAGCTCGTGGGCGCGGACACGTTCCTCGGTTTGGATGCGAACGGTGGTTACCGGCCTGCGGACGCGGCCCGGGCGATCGAGTTGATGCGCGACCAGGATCCGGCGTTTCTCGAGCAGCCGGTGGCATCCGGAGACCTGACCGGGATGCGGGCGCTGCGCGGGCGTGGATTGTCCATTGTGGCGGATGAAAGCGTGTTCGGCACCGACGATCTCGTCTCCGTAATCCGGGCTGAAGCGGCAGACGCGGTCAGTTTGTATATCGGCAAGGCGGGCGGTCCGGGACGGGCGGTGTCGATGGCGCATCTCGCGAACGCGTTCGGGGTGGACGTCGTGCTAGGGTCCAATGGGGAGCTGGGAATCGGTGCGGCGGCCCAGCTGCACGCGGCGTGCGCTGCGCCGGGGCTGTCGGCCCGGATCCCCTCCGACATCATTGGTGCGCATTACTACGAGCGCGACATCCTGAAGACGCCGTTGGACAGTGACGGCCGGACAATCCGGCTCGGCGACGCGCCAGGGCTTGGCATCGAGGTGGCCGACGACATCGCCGCTGGGTTCAGGAGCGTCCGGTGAACCGGTCGAGGACGTTCGCCGTCACCGCCGCGACGCCGTCGTCTACCAGCACCGCGGAGGACCAGGCGATCGAACCGACCGAGAAGACCTCGCCGCCGCTTTCCGTGGAGTAGCAGGCGAGCTCGCCGCCGCCGTTGCCGGGGTTCAGGCCGCGGGCGAGTACGTGGGTCCCTGGTGGACTGTGTGGTCCGGTCTTGTCGGTTTCGTGGCCGGAAGCGCCGCCTGGGCACCGTTCGTGCAGGCTCCGGACACCGAAGAGGTCTCCTTTGCGCAATCCGGTGCCGCGGAAAGCCCAGTGTCCGGGATCGACGACCTCATACGGTGCGCCGGTCATCGCCCCGGCGCTGGTGAAGACCACGCCGAACAGTTCCGAGGTGGGGCGGAAGGTGCGGTGCATCCGGCTCTCGTGCGGACCCGATTCGACGGCCTGGGTACGGAATCGCAGGGTGCCGGCAGTGAAAACCACTTCGCAGTCGGCTACATTGCCGCCGAAGTTGGCCAGCTTTCCGCCGCGATCGTGCACCCAGGAATAGACTGCCGAATACATCTCGCGGGACCAATACTCCGGATGCGTGCTCAGGACCAGCACGCGGTAGCTGTCCAGCGGCAGGGTTCCGTCGTGCAGGTGTGCGTCGGAGTAAAGGTCGTATTCGTAACCGTTGCGTTCGAGCCAGCTGAGCAGTCGCCATTCCGCGGCGGCCAGGTGGCACGGCTGCCTGCTGCGGATCGGGTCCTCCGGCCGGGCATCAGCGCTGATCTGGTTCAGCGGTTCCGGGCGTTCGAAGGACAGCGGCGGGTACGCGTCGTCGGGCAGTGCGTGTTCGCTGAAGCTTGATTCCCGGTAGCGCGGCATTTCCAGGCGGGGCACCAAAACCGGCGCGGCGGGCAGTCCGGAGGCGTTGAGGTAATTGCTGCGGCCGCCGAAATTGTTGTAGGCGTTCCAGGTGTTGGTGGACGCGATCACGGCGATCGGCGCGGTCGGCTGGCTCGGCGCGACCACCCACGGGAACGAGAAGCGGGCTCCGGATTCGCCTTCGACGTGGAAATAGTACAGGCCGCTGCGGTCCGGAGCGGTGACGTACTGGCGGTGTGCCGGATCGGCGTAGCCCTTTTCGTTGAATCGCACGCCGGTTTGCGTGTAGTCGCCATCGGGTGTCACCTGCACGGTGGCGCGCGGCGCGTGTTCGTCGAACCAGCCGAGCAGCGTCGTTTCCTCGGCCGCCGCGCCGTGCCGCCACAAGCTCAGGCGGTACGGCTCGGGGCTGTGGATCCGGAACTCCCCCTCGTCGCCGCTGCGGGCCCATTTCGGCCAGACATAGCCGAAAATCCGGTCGGACAGCAGCCGGAACTGGTGTGGTTCGCCAGTGCCGAGTGCGACGTCGACGTGCTTGGCGCCGTAGCCGTCCTTGGCGAGGGTGACGCGGTATTCGCCGGGCGGGAGGTCGGCGTGGACCGCGCCGGACGCGGTGGAGCGGGCGGTCCGGTGCGAGCCGGGCGCGCTGATCTCGACAGCGACGTCGGGCAGGGCGAGATAGCGTTCGTCGCTGACATATCCCAGCAGGGTCATACTGTCGCGGCTTTCGGTTCGGCACTCGGTTCCGGCAGCGGTTTTCCGGCGCGTTCGGGCAACCGCAGCATCGCGAGCGCGCTGAGCACGCAGCCGGCGATCACGTAAATGCCGACGCCCCAGACCGCGCCGGTCGCGCCGACCAGCCACGCGCTGAGGTACGGCGCGAATCCGCCGCCGAGCACCGCGGTGAGTTGATATCCCAGGTTGACGCCGGTGACCCGGGAGCGGGTGTCGAACAATTCGGACAGAATCGTCTGGGACAGCGCGGACATCGCCATCACGAACACCGAGAAGCCCAGCACCATCGCGACCGCCACGAGGACCGGGTTCTTCGTCTCGAACAGCCAGAACACCGGGAAGATCACCACGGCCAGCCCGACGCAGCCGCCGAGGAAGACCGGCTTCCTGCCGATCCGGTCGGACAACGCGCCCCACGTCGGCGCGAGAACGATTTGCGCACCGGCGGCGACCATGGTCGCGGTAAGCGCCACCGAGGCGGGCATGCCGAGATCTTTTTTGACATACGACGCGCCGTAGGTGGTGATCACGTAACCACCGATGCTGTTGGCGAAACCGAAAAGAACGCCGTAGATCACATTGCGCGGCCGGCGCAGCACGGCGACCAGCGGAATGCGCCCGCCGACGGCCTTCTCGCGGGCGCGTTCGAACTCCGGCGTCTCGCCTACTCGCAGCCGGATGACCAAACCCGCGACCAGCAGCACGACGCTCAGCAGGAACGGAATCCGCCAGCCCCAGGCCAGGAAATCCCGGTCGGGAAGCAACGCGAACAACGCCATCAGCCCGGAGGAAACGAGCAGCGCGACGCCCGCGCCGGAAAGGAGCAGGGCTCCGTAGAGACCGCGTTTGCGCGGCGCGGCATGCTCGACGGCCAGCGAGATCGCCCCGCCCATTTCGCCGCCGGTCGAGAAACCCTGCAGCAGCCGCAGAATCACCAGCAGAATCGGGGCCGCGACGCCGATCTGGCGGTACCCGGGCAGTGCGCCGATGAGAATCGTGGCGATCCCCATCAGCACAATGGTCAGGACCAACGCCTTCTTGCGGCCGAACCGGTCCGCGATGTGCCCGATCACGATGCCGCCGACCGGGCGCAGCACGAACCCGACGGCGAAGGTGGCGAACGACGACAGCTGGCCGCTGAGCGGGTCCGCGGACGGGAAGAACACGGCCGGGAACACGACGGCGGCGGCTAGGCCGAACAGGTAATAGTCGTAATACTCGAGCAGGGTGCCGATACTGGAAGCCAGCACCGCGGACCGGCGCGCCGGGGCCGGGACGGGACCGCCAAGGTCGGAGCTGTCTGCACCCATGCCGCCCGCACCTCCTGATCCGATGGCGGATCAAGGCCGGTCGACCTCGACCCCGCGCCCCCCGAATCACGCATTTTCGAAATACCGAAGATACGTCTTCTATTTCGGAAAGATTAGTCTATGCTGGCGGCGTCGGACAAGGGGAATCTCGGGGCGGGCCGACGGGTTTCTTGCCATCCGCGCGGGCCGCCGAGCCGTGGAGGGGTCGTCCATGACGTTGAGCCGTCGTCGTCTTTTGCAGTGGTCCGCGGTCGCGGCGGGCGCGGCCGCGCTCGGCACCGGAACCGTTGCGGAGGCGGCGGAAAAGGACCCGGACTGGACGGCGTTGCGCAAGCGGCTGCACGGCGCGCTCCTGCTGCGAAACGACGCTGGCTACGAGGAAATCCGCCCTCCGTTCAACCTCCTTTACGATGATCGTTATCCACCGGCGATCGCCCGCTGCGTCGATGCCGACGACATCCGGAAATGCCTGGATTTCGCCGCGGCGAACCGCATCAGGTTCGCGGCGCGCAGCGGCGGGCACAGTTACGTCGCGTATTCCACTCCGGGCAACGGATTGGTCGCGGACCTCAAGCTGATGAACCGCGTGGAGGTCCGCCGGAACGGCACCGCGGTCGTCGGCCCGGGCGCCCGGTTGATCGACGTCTATCACGCGCTCGCCGCCGAAGGCCGCGCATTGCCGGGCGGCACGTGCGGTTCGGTCGGCATCTCCGGACTGGCGCTCGGCGGCGGAATCGGCGTGCTGATGCGAAAATACGGACTGACCTGCGACCACCTCGTCGGCGCGAAAGTGGTGACGCCGCGCGATCTTCGGGTGCGTTCGGTCGACCCGGGTTCGGACCTCGGCTGGGCGCTCACCGGCGGAGGCGGCGGGAACTTCGGGATCACCGCGGAATTCACCTTCCGCACCGTGCCCGCGCCGCCGCGGGTCACCGTGTTCGTGGTGAACTTCCCCGAGGGCTCCGGCGCCGACGTCTACGGGGCGTGGCAGGACTGGATCACCGCCGCGCCAAGGGAATTCTGGTCGAACATCTCGGTGCTCGGCGGCCCGAACCCGGCGGCGGGGGTGCCCGGCTGCCTCCTCGGCGGCGAACAGCGGGCCCGCGAACTCATCGCGGACCTGGAACGCCGGGCCGGGGTCAAGGGCGCCGTCAGCGGTTTCCAGGAGACGGACTATCCGGGCGCGATGGATTTCTGGTCCGGCAACCTCGGCCGCCGCCGGTTCACGGCCGCCTCCCGGGTGCTGACCCGCAAGGCGGACCCGGCGAAGCTGAGCGCGCTCGTCACCGGCGAGACCAAGGTCGCGCTGGAGGTGAATCCGCTCGACGCGGCGGTCTCGGACGTCCGGCCCACCGACACCGCGTTCGCCCACCGCGGCGTGTTCGGCGACGTGCAGGTCTACCTCTCCGCGGCCCCGGACGTCGACCGCGAGACCGCGAAACGCGAGGTGAACGACGTCCAGACGCGGCTGGCGGAATTCGCCACCGGCGGCGCTTACGTCAACTACCTCAACGACGACCAGAAGGACTGGGCGACGGCGTACTACGGGGTGAACCTTCCGACGCTCCGGGCGGTAGCGGCGAAGTACGACCCGAGTGGGGTGCTCGCGTTCGAGCAGGGTCTCTCGCCGTGCCCGGGGTGAAAGCCGGTCTGCGGCCGGCGCAGGACTCCGGCCGCAGACCGGTGGGCCACACGTCCGGTTCCCTTCCGGACCGGCCCGAAGACTAGGCGGCGACCTGCAGAATCCAGGTGACCCCGAACCGGTCCCGGAGCATTCCGAATCCCGGGGACCACCGGGACGGGCCGAACGGCTCGATCACCGTCGCGTCCTCGGCCAGCTTCTTCCAGCACTCCCCGACCTCGTCGACGGAATCGCCGCCGACCGACAGGAAGAACCTCTCCGTCGTGATGGTCATCCCGTTCTCGCGGCTCGTCTCGCCGACCGGTGCGGGCGCGGCGGCGCCGGGCACGTCGTAAGCCATCACCTGGAATCCGTTCTCGCCCACGACCTGGCCGAACACGACCTGGTCCGCGCCCGGCGCGTCCTGGGGCATGCCGAAGTCGCCGTACGTGGCGACCTGGATTTCCCCGCCGAACACCGACCGGTAGAACTCGAGCGCCGCCCGGGCCTCGCCCCGGAAGTTCAAGTGGGCGACGGCGTGCACTGCCATGATTTCGACTCCTCGATTCCCGCGCCGAACCCGTTCCGGCGCTGGCACCGAGGTTCGCAGCAGTAGCGGTCAGGCAGTGGCCGCTATTTCCGGCATGATCGAAACCATGCGAAAGGTGACCGACGACGAGCGACGGGACCGGATCGGGCTGCGGCACGCCTTGGCGACCGCCGCGACCGGGGTGGAGGCCGCCGTCCGCGCGGTCACGTGCTTGCACGCCACTGAGGCCAGCAGCAGCTACCTCTCCGCGTACGCCCGCTCCCGTGCCGACCGAGAGTCCATTTCGGACGCATTGTTCGGCCGACGGACGGTGGTGCGGCAGTTGGCGATGCGCCGGACCGTGTTCGCGTTTCCGGTCGATTTGCTCGCCGCCGCAAGGGGAAGCGCCTCCGCCCGGGTGACGCGGCAGCTCACCGCGCGGCTGGCCAAGGACGCCGAACTCGCCGGAATCGACGACGGCCCGGCTTGGGTCGACAACCGGTGTGCGGAAGCGCTCGAAGCAATCCGCGAAGAACCCGGGACCACCGCGCAGCTGCGCGCCAGAGTCCCCGAATTGAACACACGGATCGCCGCCGAGGGACGACCTACCGTCCTCGCTCCGGCGGGATCCCGGGTGCTTTCCGTGCTCGCCGCGAGCGGTTCGGTGGTTCGCGGGAACAACGCGGGCCGTTGGCAGGTGTCGCGTCCAGTGTGGACAGATATCCAGCAGTGGCTCGGCGAGGATCCGGGCGTCCTGGACGAACGGGAGGGCTACCGGGAGCTGGTACGGCGGTGGCTGTGGTCGTTCGGGCCGGGCACCGAGGACGACCTGGTGTGGTGGCTCGGCGCGACGAAAACCGCGGTCCGCCGGGCGCTGGACGACGTCGGCGCGGCGCCCGCCCTGCTGGAGGACGGGACCCCGGCGTGGCTGCATCCCGACGACGACGAGGAGGTCCGCCTCGACCGGGATTGGGCGGCGCTGCTCCCCGCTCTCGACCCGACCACGATGGGCTGGCGCCACCGCGACTTCTACCTCGGCGGCCACGGACCGCAGCTGTTCGACGGCGCGGGCAACGCCGGTCCGACCGCGTGGTGGAACGGGCGGATCGTCGGGACCTGGACGCAGCAGCCGGACGGAACGGTGGAGGTCGTGCCGGTCGAACCGGTGCCGGTCGCTGCCGCGGCCGCGCTGGAAGAGGAGGCGGCGAAGCTGACGGCCTGGTTCGATGGGGACGTGGTCGCTACGGGTTACGTGCCGCCGGTCGTCCGCGGCCGGGTCAGCCGGGGGTCCGCGTGACCGGCGTCGTGCTGCCGCCGCGCCTTCGGCCGGGCGACCGGGTCCGGCTCGTCTCCCCGGCGAGCTGGCCCACCGAAGAACTGCTCGCGGAGTCCGTGCGGACGCTGGAAAGCTGGGGCCTGACCGTCGAGGTCGGCGACCACGCCCTCGACCGGCACGGGTACCTCGCCGGACTCGACGAGGACCGGCTCGCCGACCTCAACGCCGCCTACCGCGACCCCGGCGTGCGCGCGGTCGTCGCGACCCGCGGCGGGGCCGGGGCGTACCGGATCGCCGACGGGATCGATTTCGCCGCCGTGCGCGCGGATCCCAAGCCGCTCATGGGGTTCAGCGACATCACCAACCTGCACCTCGCGCTGTGGCGGCACTGCCGGATCGCCGGGATCCACGGCTTCCTCGCCAGCGCGCGCTCCGCCGAATCGACCCGGCGGCTGCTGTTCGAGACCGAGCCCGCGACGCTGCGCCGGGACCCGGACGCGCTCACCGCCGCGGTCTCGTTTCCCGGCACGGCCACCGGGAACCTGGTCGGCGGCCACCTCGGCACGGTGATCGGGTTCATCGGGGCCGGGCTGCCCAGCCTCGATGGCGCGATCCTGTTCCTCGAAGCCCCGCGCGCGATCGGGCTGGGCCAGGTCGACCGGCAGCTGACGCACCTCATGCGGTCCGGTTCGCTGCGCGGTCTGCGCGGGGTCGCGCTCGGCCGGTTCCCCGGGTTCGAGGATTACACCGACCGGGGCTGGACCGTGCTCGACGTGCTGCGCGACCGGCTCGGCGCGCTGGACGTCCCGGTGCTCGGCGGCCTCGACGTCGGGCACGGCGACTCGCCGCTTTCGATCCCGCTCGGACCCCTCGCGACGCTCGACGGCGACACGCTCACCGTCGGGCCCGCGGTCAGCTAGGACCCCAGCTCAGGTGCCGGTAGTGCAGGCCGTTCTTCGACTCCTGCCATTCGCCGACGGTGTCCGGTTCCCGGCCGATCTCCGGCGCGTAGACGTCGCCCTCGAAGGACTCGCGGAGTTCGGTCACCTCGATCCGGTCGGCGAACGGCAGCGACTCCTGGTAAATCCGCGCGCCGCCCATCACCCACACGTCGCCGTCGGCGGCCGCGAACGCTTGCTCCAGGTCGGAAAACGTCTCCGCGCCGTCCTGCGGCGTGCGGGACACCACGAGGTTCCGCCGTCCCGGAAGCGGCCGGAAGCGCTCCGGCAGCGACTCCCACGTGCGCCGTCCCATCAGCACCGTCGCGCCCGCGGTCACCGTGCGGAAGTGCTTCATGTCCTCCGGGATATGCCACGGCAACGCGTTGTCGCGGCCGATGACGCCGTTCGCCGCCTGCGCCCAGATGAGTCCGATCATGGTCACACCGCCACCGGGGCTTTGATGCCGGGATGCGGGTCGTAGCCCTCCAGCGCGATGTCCTCGTAGCGGTAGTCGAACAGGCTGTCCGCCGGCTTCAGGCTCAGCGTCGGGAACGGCCGCGCGTCCCGGGACAGCTGCTTGCGCACCTGCTCGACGTGGTTGTCGTAGATGTGGCAGTCCCCGCCGGTCCAGATGAAATCGCCGACGCCCAGGCCGACCTGGTCGGCGATCATGTGCGTCAGCAGGGCGTAGCTGGCGATGTTGAACGGCACGCCGAGGAACAGGTCCGCGCTGCGCTGGTACAGCTGGCAGGACAGTTCGCCGTTGGCGACGTAGAACTGGAAGAACGCGTGGCACGGCGGCAGCGCCATCTGCGGGATGTCCCCGACGTTCCAGGCCGACACGATGATCCGGCGCGAATCCGGGTTCTCGCGCAGCGTGCGCAGGACCTCGCTGATCTGGTCGACGTGCCCGCCGTCGGGCGTCGGCCAGGACCGCCACTGCACGCCGTACACCGGGCCGAGGTCGCCGTCCTCGGCCGCCCATTCGTCCCAGATCGTGACGCCGTGGTCGCGCAGCCAGGTGACGTTCGAGTCGCCGCGCAGGAACCACAGCAGTTCGTACGCGATGGACCGGAAGTGCACTTTTTTCGTGGTGATCAGCGGGAATCCGTCGGCCAGCCGGTAGCGCAGCTGGTGCCCGAAGATCGACCGCGTGCCCGTGCCGGTGCGGTCCCCCTTCTCCGCCCCGGTGTCGAGCACGTGCTGAAGCAGGTCTTCGTACTGCGTATCCGGCATGCCCGAATGGTAGTCGAGCCAGCGGCGTGTCAGCGGGATGTCAGCCGCCGCGGTGACGCTGGTCGCACCACCACGGAGAGGGGATCGAAGATGACCCGCCCACCCGGCCTGCCGCTCGAGCGCGACGCGGGACCGTTCGCGCCGCCGTCCGCCATCACCCGGCTGCGGGAGACCCGGCCGGTGAGCCCGCTGAAGTTCCCGGACGGGCACGACGGCTGGCTGGTCACCGGCTACGACGCGGTCCGCACGGCGCTCGCCGACCCGAGGTTCAGCTCGCGCCAGGACCTCGGGCAGGTGCACGTGCCCTACGAAACGCCGAGCATGCCCGAGGCACAGGAGGAGTTCGGCCCGTCGCCGCAGGTGCCCGGCCTGTTCATCACGATGGACCCGCCGGACCACGCCCGGCTGCGCCGGAAGCTCACCGGCGCGTTCACGGTGAACCGGATGAAACGGCTCGAGGAGCACATCGGCGAAATCGCGCGGCGGCAGCTCGATCATCTCACCGAATGTCCTAAGCCGGTCGATCTGGTGAAGGAATTCGCGCTTCCGATGCCGTCGCTGGTGATCTGCGAAATGCTCGGCGTCCCGTATTCCGACCGGGAGACGTTCCAGAGGAATTCCGCGCAGATGATGCTGCGGGACCAAACCCTCGAGGACAAGATGGCCGCGTGGAACGAGATCACGGCGTATCTCGGGAAGCTGGCGGCGGGCAAACGCGCGGATCCCGGCTCCGACATCCTGTCCGACCTGGCCCGCGACGAGGACCTGAGCATCGAGGAACTCGTCGGGATCGGGTTCCTGCTGCTGCTCGCCGGGCACGAGACCACGGCGAACATGCTGGCGCTGGGCACCTTCGCCCTGGTGGAGAACCCGGAGCAGATGGCCGCGCTGCGCGCCGATCCGGACCTGATTCCCGGTGCCGTCGAGGAACTGCTGCGCTATCTCACGGTAGTCGACATCCTGTTCCGGTACGCGTCCGAGGATCTCGAACTCGGCGGCGAAAAGATCAGCAAGGGTTCGACCGTTCTGCTTTCGCTGCTGGCCGCCAATCGCGATCCCGCGCATTTTCCCGGAGGCGGCACCATCGACGTCGAGCGGAAAGCGCGCACGCATTTGTCGTTCGGGCACGGCGTGCACCAATGCCTCGGCCAGCAGCTCGCCCGGATCGAAATGCGCGTGGGATTCGCCGGGCTGCTGCGCCGCTTCCCGGCGCTCGCGCTCGCGGTCCCGCCGGAGGAGGTGCCGCTGCGGACCGGCATGAGCATCTACGGCGTCCACGAGCTGCCCGTCACCTGGTGAAGCCAAGACGTCAACCGATCAGTTGACGCATCCCGCGTCAACCTATACGTTGACGTTCATGACCGACCCTGTGCAAGCAATGGCCGCCCGGTACTTCCGGCACCGCGAGAACCCGTTCCTCGGCGAACTGGTGCGCGCGGCGAGATCCGGCCGCCAGCCCGGCGAGGACCTCAGCGCCGAAGACGCGGCCGGGGCGTTGCACCTGGTCCCGGACGTGCGAAGCGACCTGGACCGAGCCGAGGTCACGCTGATCGAATCGGTGCTGGACCGCGGCTGGACCTGGGAGCAGCTGGGGGCGGAGTACGGCAACCGGTCCAAGCAGGCGATGCAGCAGCACTACCGGCGGCGCGGCGGGAAACGTTCCTGGCCGGCCAAGGAACGCCCGCCGCGCGCCGAATCGCCGCACCGGCTGACCGACGAGGACCTCGACCCGGCCGACGTGGCGAAGGTGCGCGAGGCGATCAGCGCCTTGCTCGCCACCGCGCACGACGTCGCCGAAACCCACACCGTCGACGGAACGTGGACCGCGGGCGAACCCGTCCTGGAGGAGATCTCGGCGATCGGGCTGGATCCGTTGCCGCGCTTGGAAGTCGCGTGCCGCACGGCGGCGAAGGCCATCGAAGACATGATCGTCGCGGGATGGGAACACCGGGATCCCGGACGCGAGGCGCGGCGGCGGCAGTCGTGGACGGTGCGGCTGGACGACGAGACGCGCGACCTGGCGTCCTGGCTCGACCGGGAACCGCAAGGGCGGCTTCTCCCCCGCGCCGACCGTCCGCTGGTCGTCGGCACGACCACCGCCGTACGGGCGGACCACGTCGAGATCGCCGCCGAGGACGTCGAACAGGTCCAGGAAGCGCTCAGCCTGACCCTCGCCCGGCTCGAAGCCCACCGCGCCGTGGTCGACCAGGTCATCGACGAACTGCGGCGACGGCAGGCGGAATTGTCCTGAGCGAAGGCACCGGGAGCGGAGTCACCGGGAGCGCAGCCACTTGTCCCACGGCCGTTCCTTGTCCTTCGCGAACGGCACCTCCGAGAGCAGTCCGCGCGGAATGAGCACCAGCGCTTCGCCGGCGAAGCTGACGCCGATCGCCAACTGGTGCGGCCTCGCCTGTTCGTGCATGCCGAATTTCACCGCCAGCATGGTGAATCCGACCGAGGCGGCGACGCCGAGCACGAACAGCGCGAGGCTCGATTTCCGGTAGCGCTGCCACAACTCGCCCTTCTTCGCATACAGCCGGATCGTCGCGCCGCGCGCCGCGCCGAAGGCGAGTCCGACCACGCAGCTGCCGACGATCCACCACACGTCGGTACTGGTCAGCCCCGGGAAGCCGACCACCCCGGCGATGCCGATGGCGATCAGCACGACCGGCGGCGCGACGGTGTCCCGCCAGTTCAGCGGCTCCCCGAGCATCCGGAACACCAGCATCACCACGACGCCGACGACCAAGCCCGCCAGGACCCATCCGCTCATCGCGATCCCTCCCCAGACCCCTTTTTAGCACCTCGATGCTAAATCCATCGTGGCATCGTCGTGCTATAACCGCAACCATGCCGAAGATCGTGGTGCCGGAGGACCGGCGGAAGGCCGTCAGCGAGGCCGTGGTCCGCGTCGTGCGCCGCTCCGGCGTCGAGGGCGCGACGCTCGGCAACGTGGCCAAGGAAGCGGACCTCGCGATCGGGTCGATCCGGCATTACTTCGCCGACCACGAAGCGATGATGATCTTCACCATGGACCAGCTCGGCCATCGGATCGGCGAGCGGGTCGCGGCGCGCGCGGACGCCCTGCTCGCCGCCGAAACCGGCCGCCGGACGCTGGTCGAAGACCTGCTCGCCGAATTCCTCCCGCTCGACGACGACCGCCGCGACGAAGCGGTCGCCTGGCTCGCGTTCACCGTCGCCGCCCGCACCCGCCCGGCGTTCCGCGCGAGCGCGGAGGCCCAGCACCGGTACCTGCGCGACCTGATCGCGCGGATCCTGCGCGAGGCGGTCGCGCTCGGCCGGCTTCCCGAAGAACTGGACCTGACCGTCGAGGCGGTCCGGCTGTCCGCGGTGGTCGACGGACTGACCATGCAGGCGGTGCTGTATCCGGAATCGACGCCTCCGGAACTGCTCCGGGACGCACTCCGGCGCAGCCTGCCGTAATCCCCCAGTCCCTTGTGGACCGACCTCCTCCGGCGCGGTTCATCGCCTGTGAACGCGCGGTGAATATTGCGAATTACCGGTCGCCGCGGTGAGCGAAACCGCGGCTGGGCCAGTCGTTTTCCCGCGAAACCGGCTGTGAACACTCACACCGCGTGCCGGAGCCGTTGCCCTGCGGGAGCGGGCAGCACACAGTGATGCTCGGCCGGGGCACCCCCGGCAAGCTCCCTTCCCCGTCTGGCACAAGGAGATTCGATGGATTACCGACCCACCCGGCGGACAGTCCGGATAACGGTGGCGACCGGGGCAGCCGCGCTTGCCGTGGCGCTGCTTCCGGGCACCGCGCTGGCCCAGTCGGCCAACGACGCGAACCAGCCGAACGGCCTCATCAAGACCGCCACGCACACCCAGGTGCAGGAAGTCCAGCCGCTCGGCGGACGCGTCGCGCATGCGCTGCCCGCCTCCAAGCAGCTCGAATACAACCAGCAGGTGCAGGAAAACGACCAGTGGTGCTGGGCCGCGGACGGCTCCAGCATCGAGCAGTCGCAGGGCGGCACCGCCACCCAGGAGGAATTCTGCGCGGCGGGCAAGGGCACGCAGGCCGGATACTGCCCGAACGAGGGCGGCCAGATCTACGAGATCGTGCAGGGCTTCCAGGGCACCGGGTTCTCCGCGCAGGACGCGAACGGGCCGATCAGCTACTCCTCGGTCCAGAACCAGGTCAACTCCGGAATCCTGAACCTGACCGGCATCTACTGGACCTCCGGCGGCGGGCACGCCGAGGTGATCTACGGGTACGACAGCTCGAACCAGTCGCTGATGGTCGGCGACCCGTGGCCGAGCTACGAGCGGTACCAGACCTGGGATTACAACCAATACCGCCGCAACGCCCAGTTCACCTGGAACGACACCATCGTCAACATCAAGAAGGGCTGACGAGCCGCCATGGGTGAGATCTGCCGGAAGTTCGCCGCCGGCGCGGCGATCGCGGTCGCGGCGCTCCTGTCCGCCGGTCCCGCCGAGGCCGCCGGGGCCTCGTGGGTCGCGCCGCCGTCGGAGCAGGACGTCGCGGCCGCGGTCAAAGCCGCGGAAACGGCACGCGCGATCAGTTTCGCCAAGTCGAACTTCCGGCAGGTCGGCCACGCCGATCCGGGCCGGATCACCCTCGGGAACCAGGGTTTCCCGGTCTACACGCTCAACCCCGACTTCGTCACCGCGAAACCGGGCGCGCCGGCCGGGGTGCTGCGGGCGATCGCGGTGACGGCCACCGCGGCCACCGGCGCGAAAGCCACCCTCCGCGCCGCGCCCGACCGCACCGCGCCGAACGGCTGGTCGGTCGGGAACGTGTTGTCCGGCAACGACGAGGAGACGCTCAGCGCCCGGCTGCGCCCGGGTTCGGTGCTGCTGAACGAACCGCAGATCAACGGCTGGTACGACCTCGGCCGCGACGGCGTCGTGCTGTTGCAGGCCAGCCTTCCGCAGTCGCCGGTCGGCCAGTTCACCCCGATCGCCGAGTACCAGCGGCAGGTGCATGCCCGCTATGCCGACAAACTGCCCGGTTCGGATTACCAGCGCAGCGGCGGGATCGGGTTCAAGCAGACCCTCCAGCGCGACACCGGACCGGCCGGTTCGCTGACCGTCGGGCTGATCGTGTTCGGTTCCGCGGTGGCCGCTGGCGGCGCGTTCCTGTTGTGGCGCTGGACGAAACGGCGGATCAGTCCCAAATGAGATCGACCCCGGCGATGCCGACGCCGAGTTCCTCGAAGTAGGCGCTGATCGTGTTCCCCGGCCCGCAGAACAGCGGCTCGCGGACCAGCAGCTCCAGGTCCTCCCGGGGCCGGACGGTCCGCAGGCAGCGCGCGGGCAGCGCGGCCGGGTCGAAGCGCAGCCGCAGCAGGTACGCCGACATGCGGGAGCGCACGACCCGGTGGAAACTCCCCGGCCGGACCGAGGCGGCGGGACGCAGCGTGAAGCCGAACGTGTGGGTCTCCCCCTCGGCAAGGCCCCGGTCGAAGAGCACCTCGAACACCATCCCCGCCGACCGCGCGCTGCGGCGCACCCGCCCGACCCGGCAGCCGTCGACCGCGACGATCTCCGTCGCCGTGACGTCGCTGCCCTCCTCGTCCTGGTGCGTCACCAGGAAGCTGTCCGGACCGGATCTCCGGGCCCGCACCACCATGGTCGAGGAGATCTCCTCGGTCCGGCCTTGCGCGCCGAGCGTCAGTACGTCGACCACCGTCGCGACGTCGAGATCGGCGTTCTCCTCCACACCCGGCGTTCCGCTCAGCTCGTCGCGCAGCGCGAACGTTTCCGCCCAGCTCTGCTGGAGTTCCGGCAGCGACGGACGGCGGTCGGCGTCCGCGGTCCGGTGCGGTCCGATCAGCACGACCAGGCTGTCCGGCGGCAGGTTCAGCACCGACTCCAGAGCGCGCACGACATCGAGCGAGCGGGGCGCGGACGGGCTGCGCAGACCGCGCTGCCAGTAACTCAGCGTGGACTCGGCGACCGAAACCCCGTGCGCGGCGAGATGGGCGCGCAGCCGCGAAAGGGACAGCCCGCGCCGGTCGACGGCCTCGGACAACGCGCGGTGGAACGGGCCGGACCGGACTGTTCGCGCCGACCACCGGACCGCCAAGCTCTGCTGCTGCATCTGGCTTCCCCTGCTCGTGCCGAATAGCTGTTCAGCATGAGCAGTTCGTGACCGGGCAACAACCGTCCATGGTCGAGAATCGGGCAAATCACCCCGCCTGGGGCGGCTCAGCCGTCCCCGAGATTCCGCCACACGGAGGCCAGAAGGCGCAGCTGCTCGTCGTCCAGCCGGTCGAAGAACAGCGTCCGGAGGTCCTCGTGATGGCGGCGGCGGGCTTTGCGCATCAGCGCCCGGCCCTGCGCGGTCAGCACCGCGTCGAAGCTGCGGGCGTCGACGGCCGATTGGCGGCGTTCGATCAGCCCCCGGCGGACGAGCCGGTCGGCCAGCCGGGTGAAGCCGCCGGTGGACATCAGCCGCCGCTGCGCGAGGTCGGTCATCCGCATGCCCGCGTCGCCCGCCTCGGCCAGCAGGGCCAGCACGCTGTACTCCGCCATGCTCACGTTCAGCGGCGCGAGCCCGTCGGCCAGCGCGCGCCACAGCCGCTCGTGCGTGCGCAGGAACCCGCTCCACGCCTCCTGTTCCAGGTCCCGCAGACCGTCGCTCGCCATGGCCACACGGTAACCGGGGCCCGGCAAACGGGTGATCGCGGCCACCACCGGAAATAGTTGTCTGCGCAGACAGGTTAATTCCGGCAGGCCCGTCCGCGACGCGGCGGCGGGCACCGGAAAGGAGCACCGACCATGGCTGAACCGCAGACCGCCGGGCCGCGGCCGTTCGAGCTCGGCGTCATGACCTTCGGCGAACTGACCCGGGACCCGGTTTCCGGGAAGCTCCCCTCGCCGCGGCAGCGGGTGCGCGAGACGATCGAGCAGGCGCAGGTCGCCGACCAGGTCGGGCTCGACGTGTTCGGCGTCGGCGAGCACCACCGCACCGACTTCGTCGGGTCCGCGCCCTCGATCCTGCTCGCCGCGGCCGCCGAGCGCACCGAGCGCATCCGGCTGACCAGCGCGGTGACCGTGCTGAGCTCCGAGGACCCGGTGCGGGTGTGGGAGCAGTTCGCGACGCTCGACCTGCTGTCGGAAGGCCGGGCCGAAATCATCGCGGGCCGCGGGTCGTACACCGAATCCTTCCCGCTCTTCGGCTACGACCTCGCCGACTACGCCGAACTCTTCCGCGAGAAGCTCGACCTCCTGCTGGCGATCCGCGAGCAGAACCCGTTGACTTGGAAGGGAAAGTTCCGCGCGCCGCTCGACGAAGCGGACATCGCCCCGCGTGCGGACGGCTTGCCGATCTGGGTGGGCGTCGGCGGGTCCGCGGCATCGGCGGTCAGCACCGGTCGGCGCGGGCTGCCGATGGCATTGGCGCTGCTGCTGGGGCCGTTGACGCAGCACGAGCAGACCGCCGAGCTCTACCGGCAAGCGGCGCGGGAAGCCGGGCACGAGCCGGCGGCGATCAGCATCAACGTGCACGGGTATGCCGGGCGCACCAGCCAGGAGGCGCGCGAGACCATGTATCCCTATTTCGCGCAGGGCATGCTGGAGAACAACCATCAACGCGGCGAAGGCATGCGGATCTCGCGGGCCGCTTTCGAAGCACAGGCTTCGCCCGGGTCGGGGCTGCTGGTGGGCAGTTCGGCGGAGCTGATCGAGAAACTGCTTGCCTACCACGAGTTCTACGGGCTGAACCGGGTGCTGGTCCAGCTCGGTTTCGGCGGGGTGCCGCAGAAGGAGCATCTCGCCGCGATCGAGCGGTTCGGCGCCGAGGTCGCGCCGGTCGTGCGGCGGGAGATCGCGGCGTGAGCGGGCTGCGGGCGGTGGTCGTCAACGGGAGCCCGAGCCGGCCGTCCAAGACGATGGGGCTGGTGGACGTCATTCTGGACACGCTCGGCGGGCTGGTTCCCGTGGAAGCGTCGCGGATCGACGTCTACCGGCTGGGGCTCGGCGGAATCATCGAACGGCCGGACGCGCCGCCGGAGGTCGAGGCGGCGTTGCGGAGAGCCGAAGAGGCGGACCTGCTGATCGCGGCGACGCCGGTGTTCCGCGGTTCGTATCCCGGGATGTTCAAGCAGTTCTTCGACCTGGTCGACCAGTACGCGCTCGTCGACAAACCCGTCCTGCTGGCCGCGACCGGCGGCGGCGAGCACCACGCGCTCGTCCTGGAGCACGCGCTGCGGCCGTTGTTCGGCTTCTTCCAAGCCCTGACGCTGCCGGTCGCGATCTTCGCCTCCAGCGGGGATTTCGACGGCACCGTGCTGTTGAATCCGCGCGTGCACGGCCGGATCGAGATCGCGGTTACGTCCGCGGTCCGGTTCCTTCCGGCGCTGGCGGTTCAGGAGGCGAAGTAGGCCGTCGCGAATTCCGTCAACCGTTGTGCCGCCGCGGAAAGATACGCGTCCGCGCGCCGCACGACGGTCAACGTCCGAGAGCAATCCGGAACATCCAGCCGAAGCCCGACAGCCGCCTCGTCCTTGGCGGCCTGCCGGGCGACCTCCGGCACCAGGCCGACCCCCAGGCCGCTCGCGATCAGCTGGCCGGTCGCGCCGGGTTCGTCGCTCTCGCAGGAATAGTTCGGTTCCATCCCGGCCTCGGCGAAAAGGCGGTCGGCCAGCGTGCGCGGCCAGTAGCCGGGCCGGGTGGTCACCATCGGCTCGTTCGCGAGATCCGCCATCCGGACGCGTTTGCGGCGCGCCAGCCGATGCGTGCTGGGCACGGCGAGCAGCACTTCCTCGCGCAGCAGCTCTTTCGCCTGCAGGCCAGGCTGCCGCAGCGGCTGCGAGGCGAAGCACAGGTCGACCTCGCCCGCGCACAGCTGCTGCGCCATGGTTTCCGCCGACGATTGGTAAAGCCGCAGCTCGATGCCGGGGTACTCGGCACGGAAGGCGCTCATCAGGCCGGTGAGCGTGAGCAGGGTTTCCGCCGCGACAGCGACCCGGCCGTGGTCCAGACCAGCCAGGTCGACGAGTTCCTGGCGGGCGTCGTCGAGTTCGCGCAGGGCCCGGTCGACGCGGCGCAGGAACGTGGCGCCGAAGTGGTTGAGCCGCAGCCCTCGCCCGGCGCGTTCGAACAGCGGGACGCCGAGATCCGCCTCCAGCCGCGCGATCGCCCGGCTCAGCGAAGGCTGGGCGATGTGCAGCTCGGCCGCCGCCTGGCTGAGGTGGCCGCGGTAGGCGACCGCCTGGAAGTAGCGCAGCTGAAGCAGGTCCATTTCATAGCTCCGAGGTCATGAATATATGCCGAATTTGGTCTTGGACGGCATGAGAACTTCAGCTTAGCGTCTGAACGGGGGAAGACTTACGCGCACAAGGGGGAACGGTGGCCGAAGCGGCCCTGACACGCGGGCGGACGTTGCTGGTGGTGCTGCGGGCGGTCGTGACGGTGCACGCCATCGCGATCCTCGGCCAGCCGGTGTTCGCCGGACGGTATCTGATCGGCGACTACGACATGCTGGCGATGCACGAACTCGGCGCGAACATCGTGTCGACGGTCGCGCTGATACAGCTTGTGCCGGCCGCGCTGTACTGGTGGCGCGGCGGCGTCCAGTGGCCGTTCTGGGCGAGCCTGCTGCTGGCCGGCGGCGAGACCGCGCAGTACTTCGCAGGCCAAGCCGGCGCGCTCGACCTGCACATTCCGCTCGGCGTCGCGCTGGTCGCGATCGCGCTCGGGACGTTGTTCGGCATCTGGCGGACCGGGGCGCGGCGATGAGCGGGATGTCGCGCCGCCGGTTTCTCGGGCTGGCCGGCGGCGCCGGGGTCGTGCTCACCGCCGGGTTCGTCACCCCGCGGCTGCTGCGCCCGGCCGCCGTCACCGGTGAAATGCTGACCAGCGAAGTGCCGCTGCCGCAACCGTTTCAGGTCCCGTTGCCGCTGCCGCCGGTGCTGAAGCCGGTATCCCGCGACGGCGGCGTCGACCGGTACGAGATCGCACAACGGGCGAGCACCGCGGAGATCCTGCCCGGGCTGCGCACGCCGATCTGGGGTTACGAAGGCATTTTCCCCGGGCCGACGATCGAGTCCCGCAGCGGCCGCACCACGATCGTCCGGCACCGCAACGAACTTCCGGTGCCGACTGTCGTGCACCTGCACGGCGGACGCACGCCACCGGAGTCCGACGGATACGCCACCGACCTCGTCCTGCCCGCCGACGGCCGGTATCTGGCCGGCGCCGGGCACGGCCACGCGGGGATGGCCGATCCGGACGCCGTCGTCATTACCGGCACCCGCGAGTACACGTATCCGTTGCGGCAGAAGGCCGCGATGCTTTGGTACCACGACCACCGGATGGATTTCACCGGTCCGGCCGTCTACCGCGGCCTCGCCGGGCTGCACATCGTCCGCGACGACGAGGAAGACGCCTTGCCGCTGCCGCGCGGGGAGCGCGAACTGCCGCTGGTGATCACCGACCGCGCTTTCGCCGAAGACGGATCGATGCGGTATCCGTCGCTGGATCCGTCCCTTCGGTCGGTGCCCGGGGTCGAAGACGCTTACGCGGCAGGCGTTCTCGGTGACGTATTGCTGGTGAACGGAGCCCCGTGGCCGGTCGCGGAAGTGTCGGCGACCCGGTATCGGCTGCGTTTCCTCAACGGTTCCAACGCCCGCCGGTACGACCTCGCCCTCGATCCGCCGCCGCCGAGCGGACCGGCGTTCACGCAAATCGGCTCGGACCAAGGCTTGCTCGACGCCCCGCGCGGCCACGAGCATCTGCCGATCGCGCCCGCCGAACGGTACGACCTGGTGGTCGATTTCGGCGCTTATCCGGTGGGTACCGAGGTAACGCTGGTCAACCGGATCGGCACCGGGTCCACCGCACGGGTAATGCGTTTTCGCGTCGCTCGCCGGGCCAAAGAGGACAGCCGCATCCCGGCGCGGCTGTCCGAAGTGGAGCGACTCGACCGGGCACAAGCGACGGTGACGCGCGAGTTCGCGTTCCGAAGTGGACAGTTCAACGGCAGGCACGGCTGGACCATCGGCGGCGAGGCTTTCACTCCGACGCGCATCGCGGCCCAGCCGAAACTCGGCGACGTCGAGATCTGGCGGTTCGTGGCGGACCTGCACCATCCGATCCACCTGCACCTGGTGCACTTCCAGGTGCTTTCCCGCGGCGGCAAGGATCCCGCGCCGCACGACGTGGGCCGAAAGGACACTGTGGACCTTCAGCCCGGCGAAGCGGTCGAGGTGATCGCGCGATTCGACGGGTACCGCGGGCGGTACATGTTCCATTGCCACAACGCCGAGCACGAAGACATGGGAATGATGGCCACGTTCAAGACGGTCTAACGGGGCCGCACCCAGGATTTCGCGCGCCGCCCCGTCGCGAACGCGCATACCAGCAGCGGCAGCACCCAATCCGCGTCGATCAGGAAGAAACGCACGAGAGACCCGCCGCCGACGCCGTCCAGGTCGAGCACGCGGCTGCCGTCGATCGGCACGAACGCGACCACCAGGGCGACCGCGACCACCAGCAGCCTGCTGCCCGCGCCGAGCAGAACGAGCGTGCGGCCGAGCGGGTTGCGCAGCGCCAGCAGCATCGCGCCGGCCAGGCAGCACACCCCGCAGAGGACCTGGCTGACCAGGCCGCCGAGCATGCTGCTCGAGAGGGTGCCGTCGTCGGCGGGCACGTACCCGGCGATCAGCGACCACGCGTCGACCGGGTCCCAGCGGCCGCTCGGCTGAGCCGAAGGGACCGTGGCGGACGGCCAGATCAGGAACGCCGTCTCCCGAACGGCCGCTAGCACCGCGAAGCCGATCGCGAGTGCCGCGCCTGCCGGCAGCCGCCTGGTCCGCTCGACCGTTCGTTCCGCCACCAGACCCCTCCTCCATCGCCAGAAGGCGGCCAAGCTAGCGCGGCGCGGCGGGACCGGTCCCGGATGTCCTGGCTCAAGCTGCGCGAACGCCATCCGGTCGTGCGGGCAAGTACCAGCACTGGACTGCCGTCTAGTGCTATCGTCCAACTAGGGTTACAAGTAATAACGTTCGATTACGTCCTTAACTACACTGGGCCGCGTCTGTGAGCTGACATGAGCGCATTGCCGGAACGAGTGGCGATCATCGCCCACGACCCGATCAGCGGCGAGGGCGCGGCCGCCTACCTGCGCGGCACGCCCCGCTACGCCGTGCTGGCCCCCGCCGAGGCGCCGCGCGCGGACGTCCTGCTCGTGATCGTGCCGGAGGTCCGCGAGAAAACCCTGCTCGACCTGGCGCGCATCCGCCGGGGCGCGCTGATGCCGGACGTGCGCGCGGTGCTGGTCGCGGACCGGATCGAGAAGGCGGAACTGCCGAGGCTCGGCGGATTCGGCCTGTCCGCGGTGCTGTACCGCGGTTCGGCGACGCGCGAGAAGCTGCTGGAGGCACTGGCCGCCCGGGCGCCGGCGGCGGAACCGGAGGAGGCCCGCGCGACCAGGCTGACCGACGAATTCCGCACCAGCGAGGCCGAGGCCCGGTACCCGCGAGGCTTCCTCGACCGGCACCGGCTGCAAACCCGCGAGGTGCAAATCCTCGGCCTGCTCGCGGACGGTCTCGGCACGGTCGAAATCGCCGACCGGATGGCGTATTCGGAGCGGACGATCAAGAACATCATCAGCACGCTGCTGGTGCGGTTCGACCTGCGGAATCGCTCGCACGCGGTGGCGTATGCGCTGAGGACCGGCATCATCTGAACCGCCTCGCCCGGATTGCCTGGTGCGGTCGCGGGGTGGCTCGGCTTGCCTCGCGCCCGTTCCGGAATGCGCAGGCGGCCGAACGCCCGATTGCCGCCTCCGCGATCAACCAGAGCCCCCACCTCAAATCGCGCCATTCCGAAGCGCATACGCGACCGCGTGCGTCCGGTTGCGCAAGTCCAGCCGTTGCGACAAATCGTGGATGACCTTCTTCACCGCGCGTTCCGAAAAGTTGATTTTCTCCGCGGTTTCCGCCGTGTCGAGGCCTTCGGCCAGCAGGCGCAGCACGTCGATTTCCCGCTGCGTCAGGCCGGAACTGTGCGTCGGGCGAGGGTCCATCGGGCGGCGGAAATGGCTGAGCAGCGTGCCCAGCGCCGCCGGGGGCAGGATTCCGCCGCCGCGCGACGCCGTCAGCACCGCGGCGGCCAGTTGCTCGCTCGACGTGCGTTCGCGGTTCAGCAGAGCGACCACGTTGCATTCCACCGCGGTCAGCACCGCGGCCCCGGCGGCCTCCTCGTCGACGAGCAGGACCACCGGAGCGTCCACAGTGGCCTTCAGTCCGCGCAACGTCGACGTCACCTCCACCGAGAGCAGCTCGGCCGCGACGACGAGCACGTCCGCCTCGGCGGTCACCACGGAAAACTCCGGCCGCGTCTGCAACCAGCTCCGGATCCCGGTCTCGGTAAGGGGATCCGAGGCTCGAATCAGCACCCGGACCGCTTCCTTCCGCACCGCCGCCCCGTTCATCCCGTTCCCCCTCCCCTTCCGGTCCTCCCGCAACCTAGGGCCCCGGCGGGACGACCGGCGATCCCGCGCGGGGTAAAGATCAGGTACAGCCAGCTGTACCGCCCATGGTCCCGCGATACTGGGGAGGACGAAAGGACGCCGATGGCACGGACGGGACGCCGGCCCGGGCAGACCGAAACGCGGGAGGCCATTCTGGCCGCCGCGCGGGACCTGTTCGGCCGGAACGGGTACGAGGGCGCGACGATCCGCGCGATCGCCGCCGAGGCGGGCGTGAATCCCGCGCTCGTGCACCATTTCTTCGGCAGCAAGGACCAGGTTTTCGCGACCGCGCTGCACCTTCCGGCCGACCCGGGCGTCGTGGTGGCCGCGATTCTGGACGGCCCGCGCTCAGGCGTCGGCGAACGGCTCGTCCGGCTGTTTCTGACCCTGTGGGAAACCCCGGCCTCGCGCGACGCGTTCTTCGGCGTGCTGCGTTCGGTGTCCACGACCGAACAGGCCGCGGACATGCTGCGCGGCTTCATCCAGGGAGCACTGCTCGACAAGATCGCCACCACCCTCGACATCCCGCCCTTGCGGGTCACCGGCATCGCCGCCCAGCTCGTCGGACTCGCCATGATCCGCTACGTCATCCAGGTCGACCCCCTCGCCAAGGCCTCCCACGACGACGTCATCGCACTGATCGCCCCCGCCGTCCAGCAGTACCTCGACCACGCCTGACCTCGGCCGATCCACCCCGCCCGGCCTTGACAGGGAAATTCCGCACGCGCAGAATTAACCGCATGATTAATTCCGCGGTGGTCATCGACGGCCTGCGGGTCGTCCGCGGTGGCCGGGAGGTGCTGCGCGACGTGAGCTTCCGCGTCGAGGCCGGTTCGGTCACCGGGCTGCTCGGGCCTAGCGGCTGCGGGAAGACCACGCTGATGCGCGCGGTCGTCGGCGTGCAGGTGACCCACGGCGGCACCGTCACCGTGCTCGGCGAACCCGCCGGGAGCCGCCGGCTGCGCAAGCGGATCGGGTATGCCACCCAAGCGCCGGCGGTCTACGCCGATCTCACCGTCACCGAATCCCTGCGCTATTTCGCCTCCGTGCTCGGCGCGCCTGCGCGTTCGGTGACCGACGCGATCGAGCAGGCCGGCCTCGGTTCGCACGCCGACGCGCTGGTCGGGCGGCTCTCCGGTGGCCAGCGCAGCCGGGCGAGCCTCGCCGCCGCGCTGCTCGGCAAACCCGAGCTGCTCGTGCTCGACGAACCGACTGTCGGGCTGGATCCGTTGCTGCGCGAGCATTTGTGGAACGTTTTCCATCGGCTCGCCGCCGACGGCACCACGCTTCTGGTGTCCAGCCACGTCATGGACGAAGCCGCCCGATGCACCCGGTTGCTGCTGATGCGCGACGGCGCGCTGCTCGCCGACGATTCGCCGGACGCCCTGCGCGCGGCCACCGGTGAACAAGACCTCGAACGCGCGTTCCTGCACCTGGTGAAGGCCCAGCGATGACTGTCTCGATCACCCTCGCCACCACTCGCCGCATCCTGGCCCAGCTGCGCCACGATCCGCGCACCGTCGTGATGCTCGTTCTCGTGCCGACGCTGCTGATGTTGTTGCTGCGCTTCGTGTTCGACTCGGCCGCGACGTTCAGCCGGGTCGCCCCCGCGCTGCTCGGCGTGTTCCCGTTCGTGATCATGTTCCTGATCGCGTCGATCACCACCCTGCGCGAACGCACCGCGGGCACCCTGGAGCGGCTGATGACGTTGCCGCTGCGGAAATTCGACCTGCTCGCCGGGTACGCGCTCGCGTTCGGGCTGGTCGCGGTGCTGCAGGTGGCGGTCGCGACGGCGGTCAGCCTGTGGTGGCTCGGGCTGTCGGTGGCCGGTTCGGTGTGGTCGCTGCTGCTGATCACCGTGCTCGACGCGTTGCTCGGCATGGCGCTGGGCCTGTTCGTGAGCGCGTTCGCGACGAGCGAGTTCCAGGCCGTGCAGTTCATGCCGCTGTTCGTGCTGCCGCAAACGTTGCTGTGCGGGCTTTTCCAGCCGCGCGACCAGATGGGCTGGGTGCTGCACTGGCTGTCGGACGTGATGCCGCTGTCCTACGCTGTCGAAGCGCTCACCCAGGTGACGCACAGCGCGGACTGGACGACGACGTTGACCCGCAACATTCTCATCGTGCTCGGCTGCGCGGTACTCGCGCTGGGGCTCGGTGCGGCAACGCTCCGCCGTCGCACGCCTTAAAGCCGCCGAGCCGCTGCCTCGTAAGCCGCGCGGTTGCGGTCGAGCCATTTCGCGAAGTACTGGTCGGACTGCGCGTAAACGTATCCCGGCGGGACGAACAAAACGGCGAAGACCGCGAACGTGCCGAGTCCGATGATCGCCAGCTTCAGCTCCGGGTCCGACGGTGGAGAGGACATAAAGGACAGTCCACAGACGACAGCCGCCAAACAACCCATCCCTGTCGCAGCGAAGAAAGCTCCCCGCACGTTCCCCGGCGTTCGGCCAGCAGGCGGATGCGAACCCGGACGCAACGCCCGTTCGGTCGCGGGCCGACTACGCCAGTTCAAGACCCCGCCGAGCCACAGCACCGCGAAGAACACCCCGCCGCCCGCCAGGCCGAACCCGCCCGCGGCGGAGTGGGCCAGCACGCCGACCAGAAGCCCGCCGATTCCGAACAGCCCGGCGAGGCTGGCCGTCATCACCCGATAAACCCGGCGCGTGGTGACAATCGCCTGCAGCCGTGCGGTGTAGTCGCGCAGTCGCTGCTCCGGCGTGTCCGCGACCGCGCGGACCTGGTATCCGCTCACGGCTTCCGGAGGAACCCGGCCGCTCGGAGCCGTTCGGTCTCGCGGACGTCGATGCTCGTGCGCACCCCGTTGGTCACGGTGACATCGCCGTTGAGCACACCGAGCGCGATGATCACGAAGCCGAGCGTGCGGATCAGCATCGCCCAGCCCGCCTTCCAGAGCCCGATCCGGCCGCCGTCGCGGAGCCGGACCAGGCGGATGCCGTTGAACAGCGCGCCGAGGCCGCGTCCGTTGCCGTAGAACCAGCCGTACAGCAGCGGCAGGACAAACAGGCCAGCGATCCCGATCACGCTCGCCCCAACCGCGGCGTCGACGGCGTTCGACTTGAAGTAGTACGCCACCGCCGCGGCCGCGGAGAGACCGGTGACCAGCAGGAAGTCGACCAGCCAGGCCCAGATCGTGGAAGCGGTGCGCGCCTCGACGTACAGCTCGCCGTTCTCGAACGCGCGAATCCGCGCCGCGGCGTCCTTGCCGAGGACGGGTTCGGCCTGCGTGCGGAGGCTGACCAGCACGTCTTGCTGAGTGTTCACGCCCTTCCCGACGCTGATCGGGGGCCGGAGGTTCCCCCGACCGGCGAACCTCACCCGGATTCGGCGAAGCGGTAATCCTCCAGCGGGAACCGCACCGCCTCCCGGTGCGCGCTGATCGTCGACGTCGGGCGCAGCAGGGTCGCCTCGCCGTGCTGGTTGAAGTAGTAGCTGTTGGCGGTCGCGCACTGACCGAGCGCGAACACCGAGTGCCCGACCTTGTGTTTCATCCGCTCGAGGAACTCGTCGTTCGCCCGCTGGGTCACCTCGAACACGTCCGAACCGCGGGCGCGCATCCCGGTGAACAGCCGGTCGATGTGCTTCATCTGGCATTCGATGGTCGTGAAGTACGACAGCCCGCTGTAGGAATACGGGCTGTTGAGCGAAACCAGGTTCGGGAACCCGGGCACGGTCACGCCCTCGTACGCCTGGAACCGGTTGTCCCGCCACCACTTCCCGAGGTTCCTGCCGTCCCGGCCGATGATCTCGATCGCCGGGAAGTTCGTGTCCCACAGGTTGAAGCCGGTGGCCAGCACGAGCGTGTCGATCTCGGTGCGCTTGCCGTCCGCGGTGACGATCCCGGTCTCGTCGATCCGCTCGATGCTGGTGGTTTCCAGATGCACGTGCGGACGGGTGAAGGCCGAGAAGTAGTCGTTGGAGAAGGTCGGCCGCTTGCAGCCGAACGAGTAGTCCGGCGTCAGCTTGCGGCGCAGCTCCGGGTCGCGGACCTGGCGGTGCAGATGCGCGCGGCACCAGCGTTCGGCGATCCGGTTGGCGCCGCGGAACTGCCGGTACTGCACGACGCCGGAGATCATCATCAGCTCCAGGATCGAACTGCCCGCCAGCCGCACCGCGCGCTGCACCAGCGGCAGCTTCGCGAACGCCTGCTGCAGCGGCTTCGGCACGGCGTAGTCCGGCTTCGGGCTGACCCAGATCGGCGTGCGCTGGTAGACGGTCAGTTCCGCGGCGACCTTGGCGATCTCCGGGATGAGCTGGACGGCCGTCGCGCCGGTGCCGATCACCGCGGCGCGTTTGCCGGCGAGGTCGTAGCTGTCGTCCCACTGGGTGGTGTGGATGACCTTGCCGGCGAACTTCTCGATGCCCTCGATGTCCGGCATCTTCGGCTGCGACAGGAACCCGGTGGCGGTGAGCAGGTATTTCGCGGTGACCGTCTCGCCGCCTTCGATGCTGACCCGCCAGCCGGAGCCGTCCCAGGTCGCGCCGGTCACCACGGTGCCGAATCGCATCGAGGCGCGCAGGCCGTACTTGTCGGCGACGTGCTCGGCGTACTTCTTCAGCTCCGCGCCCGGCGCGAACAGCCGAGACCAGTACGGATTGGGTTCGAACGAGTAGGAGTAGGTGGACGACGGGATGTCGACGGCCAGCCCCGGGTACCGGTTCACGTGCCAGGTCCCGCCGAGGTCGTCCTCGCGGTCGAGAATCAGCAGGTCGCGGTAGCCGAGGCGGCGCAGCTGGATGGCCGCTCCCATGCCGCCGAAGCCGGCGCCGACGATGACTGCGTCGTAGCGGGAGTCCATGTCCGACCTCTCGTCCGGAACTACTTGTCAGTAACGGAACCGTATGTCACTTCGCCGGGCTTGGCAATACACTGCAGTGCGTGACAGCCCAGGAGAGCCCCCGCACCACGCGCGCCGAGCGCAAGAAGCAGGAACTGCGCCGCGAGATCATCGACGCGGCGTTCGACTGCTTCGCCGACCTCGGCTACCACGCCACCGGCATCTCCGACATCGCCACCAAGCTCGGCATCGGGCACGGCACCTTCTACCGCTACTTCCAGAACAAGCGCGACATCGTCGACCACGTCATCGACGATCTGGTCGCCCGCATCGTCACCGCGCTCACCGCGGAGAACGCGCCGGACGCGGTGTCCACTTTGGACGCCTACCGCGAGCAGACCGCCCGGATCGGCGACGCGCTGGCGCAGATCTTCGGCGAGGACCCGCGCGTCCCGCGGCTGCTGCTCTTCGAAGCCGCCGGCATCGACAAAGCGATGGCGGCGCGGGTGCTCGACTTCTTCGAGCTGGCCACCGAGCTGACCGCGGCGTACCTGTCGCACGGCGTGGAACTCGGGTACCTGCGCGCGGATCTCGACATCGAGAACAGCGCGCGAGCGATCAACGGGATGATCCTGGCGTCGGCGATCGCCTCGCTGCGCAACCCGGATCCCGCCGAACAACGCCGGCTGAGCGAGGCCGTGCGGCGGATGATGTACGACGGGATCGCGGCTAGCCGAGAGTGACCGCGGCCAGCTTGTCGGGATTGCGCACGAAACACAGCGTCGACACGCCCGCTTCGCCCGCGCGCACGGTCGCGGTCATCGTCACCGCACCCTCCCGCAGGAAAACCGCGCCGGCCCCGCCGTTGATGACCGCGGGGACGATCGTCACTTCCTCCATAGTGGATATTCCGATGAGGAACTGCGCGATCCGGTCCGGGCCGAACAACGGCTTGCGCGCGGCGAGAACCTTGCCGCCGCCGTCGGAGTACAGGACCGCGTCCGGGGCCAGCAGCGCGGCGACTCTCCCGATCTCGCCGGACAACACCGCCTCGGCCAGCTTCGCCAGCGCCTGGGCGTCGTGATTCCCCTGATCTGGCAAGGAATCGCCGATCGCCGAGGTCACCGCCCGTTGCGCGCGCGAGACGAGCTGGCGGGCCGCGGCGGGCGTCGTCTCCAGCACCTCGGCGACCGACGGGTAGTCGACGTCGAGCACCTTGCGCAGGACATACGCGGCTGCCTGCTCCGGGGTCAACGTACTCAGCACGAAGTCGAGCGCCTGGCCCAGACCGTCGCGATGCAGCACCTCCCACTCGGGCGAATCCCCCGCGACGACCGGATCCGGCAGCCAGGGCCCGGGGTAGTTCTCGCGCCGCCGCCGCTGCGCGCGGACCGCGTTGAGCGCCAGTCGCGACACCATCACGGACAGAAACGCATGCGGCTTGCGGACCGTGGCAAGGTCCACCCGGGACCAGGTTTCCCAGGCGTCCTGCACGACGTCCTCCGCGTCGTGACGCGAACCAGTGATGTGAAACGCGGCGGCGAGCATCGTCGACCGGTGTGCGGTGAAGACGGCGCCATGCTCCATGCTGGCCAACTCTAGGCGCCGGTCGGCCACGAGTAACGGCCCGCGCGCTCCCGCTCCTGGGTCAGCCAGCGCACGCTCATCCGGCAGATCGTCTCCTTCACCAGCCCGCCGGCCCGCCCGTCGATCGCGATCGCCCGCTCGGTGTCGTCCGGGTGCAGGAACTGGACGCGCCCGCGTCCGCTGCCGAGGTCCGTGCACTGGAGCACGTAGCCCATCCGGAACGCTTCCCCGGGCTTTCCTTGCCGGCGCGCGGTGATGACGTCGGCGGCGTGCGCGCCCATCGGCAACGCGGTCGCGCACGCGGCGCGGAGGTAACTGGGCGACTCGAGGTGCACGGCGTCACCGGCGCCGAGGATGTTCGGGTGCCCGGGGACGGTGAGCCGCTCGTCCACCAGCAACCGGCCGAACTCGTCGACCGGCAGCCCCGAATCGGCGGCGAGACCCGGCACGGTGAACCCCGTCGTGTCCACGACGAGCCCGTCGAGCTCGGCCGGGTCGACGTGTCGGCCGAGCTCGATCTCGACCCCTTGTTTGGCGAGAAACCGCAGGTGCGCCTGGATCGCGCGGCGGTTCGGGGCGGTGGAGACCAGCTTGACCGCGCGTCCGGCTTCACGGAGCGCACCGGCCAGCTCGACCCCGGTCAGGCCCGCGCCGACGATGGTGACCGGTGCGTCCGGCGCCTCGGCGAGGGCGGCGCGGAGCCGTTCGGCCTCCGGCTCGGAGACGATCCGGTAGCCGCGGTTTTCGTCGCTGGCCCCGGATCCGACGGCGTAGACGAGGGTGTCGTAGGGCAGGTTCTCCCCGGAGGCCAGCTGGATCTGGTCGTCGCCGATCTTGGTCACCGCACTGGGGACGACCTCGACGGCCGGGTTCAGGACGGTTTCCAGGTCGAGCCGGGCGCTTTCCCGCAGCCCGGTCGCGACGCGGTGCAGCCGAATCCGCTCGACGAACCACGGATTCGGGGTGACCAGCACTACCTCCTCGCCGCGTCCGGCCAGCCGGTTCGCGGCCATGACCCCGGCGTATCCCGCGCCGAGCACTGTCGTCGTCATGCTGTCCTCCTCCGCTTTCTGGTGTTCAGCGGATGGACACCGGCCGGGGGAAATCTGTGACAGCTCAGATCTGGCGAGTGAGGTAGGTGCTGTTCGGGTCGTCTCGGTAGCTTCCGAACGGAGCGCACGGGGTGAAGCCCGCTCGCGTGTACAGGGCGCGGGCCGGGGCGAAGAAGTCCATGCTGCCGGTCTCCAGGGAGATTCGTTCGATGCCGCGGTTTTTGGCGTCCTGGAGCAGGTGGTCCAGGAGCGTGCGCGCGATGCCTTCCCCGCGTCGGGCGGGATCGGTGCGCATGCTTTTCAGCTCCTCGTGCCGTGGTTCCAGCGCGGCGAGGGCTGCGGTGCCGACGATGTGCTCACCGTCCTGGACGGTCCAAAGCCGGACGTCCGGACGCTGGAGTGCGGCCAAGTCGAGGGCGTGGCGGCTCTCCGGCGGGGCGGTTGGGGCTAGGTCGTCCAGGTGAGCTTGCAGGAAGGCTCGCAGTCGCGGGTTCGCGAAGTCGGCGCGGTCGATCAGCAGCGGCATGTCCCCCAGTCTGCCGTGCTGATGCGGAGTCCGGCGGTACCCAGGTCCGTGAGGGCCACCCTGAGGGAATCAGCTTCCCTCAGGGTGGCCCTCACGGACCTACAGCGACAACCTCGGCCAGGACGCCGTGTCGCGCAACAACTGCCGGTCGTGCGTGGCCACCACCACCGCGGCCAGGGTCGTCTGCAGGGCAGCGGTCAGCTCGTCGACCAGCGTCGCGGACAGGTGGTTGGTCGGCTCGTCCAGCAGGAGCACCTGCGGCCGGGCGGCCAGGACCAGTGCCAGATCCAGCCGCCGCCGAGCGCCGGTGGACAGCTCGCCGATCGGGCGGTGCCGGTCGTAGCCGCTGAGCAAGCCGAGGTCAGCCGAGCCCGGGAACCGTTGCTCCAGCAGTTCGGCCGCGGTGCGCCGGGCGGGCAGGTCGGATTCTTGGCCCAGCCACCCGATCCGCACCGATCGGGCGCGCGTGACCGTGCCCGAGGTCGGCTCCAGCGCCCCGGCGAGCACGGTCAGCAAGGTCGATTTCCCCGCGCCGTTCCGGCCGGTGACGACGAGCCGGTCCGCGCCACCGAGGGTCAGGTCGACCGGCTGGTCCAGCCGTCCGGCGACACTCACCCCAGCGGCCCGCAGCGCGACAGTTCCTTGGTGCCGCGGCAATTCCGGCATGACGAACTTCGCTGGTGGCGGCGGAACAGCCACCACGTGCGCGTTCAACTCCTCCTGCCGCCGGTGTACGGCGCGGACCAACCCGGGCGCACGAGTCGCGCGGGTGTGCTTGCCGTGGCCCTTTTCCGGACGCCAGTTGTCGCGCAACCGGTTCTGTGCGGCGGAAAGGCCGTCCGCCAACCGCTGGCGTTCGGCCAGTTGCTCGGCGTGCAGTGCCTCCCAGCGGGCCCGTTCGGCTTGCCGGGCCTCGACATACGCCGAGTAGCCACCTCCGTAGCCGCGCGGGCGGCCGTCGCTCGACGGGTCGAGGTCCAGCACAAACGTGGCGACGTCGGCGAGCAACGCGCGGTCGTGGCTCACCAGCACGACCACGCCCGGGTACGCACGCAGCCGCTCGGTGAGGTGTGCGAGACCGGAGGCGTCGAGGTGGTTGGTCGGCTCGTCCAGCAGCAGCACGGAATGGCCCGCGCCGAGCAGGCAAGCCAGCCGGACGCGATGCCGCTGCCCGACCGACAGCGTCCCCAGCGGACGGGTTCGGTCGTCGACCGCGTTCAGCGCGGCGAGCGACACCTCGACCCGCCGGTCCGCGTCCCAGGCGTCGAGGGCTTCGGCGTCCGCGAGCGCGGCGGCGAAGGCGTCGTCCGCGCCGGGTCGTTCTTCGGCGAGCGCGGTGGTCGCAGCTTCCAACTTGGCCAGCGCGGTGCGTACGGCGGTCAGTTCGAGATCGATCAGATCACCAACGGTTTCCTTTTCTCCCAACGGAATCTGCTGGTCGGCGACGCCGATCGTGCCCGCCCGGCGGACCTCGCCGCGGTCGGCAGGCTGGGTCCCGGCGAGCACGCGCAACAGGGTGGTCTTGCCGCGCCCGTTCTCGCCGACGACGGCGATCCGGTCGCCGGCCGCCGCGACCAGATCGACCCCGGCGAGCACCGGACGGCCGCCGAAGGCGACGTGAACATCGGACAGCCGGACGTGCGCCGCGCGAACGCGCGCGGGCGAAAGCGAAGATGTCATGAGGGAATGCCTCCGAGGAAAAGTGACAGCAGCAAAGGACGAGGGCCGGTGCCGCGAACGCGCGCGGTACCGGTGGAGGCGGTGATCCCTCAGAGGTAGAGCTGGTGCTGTATCACGATCGACAGGATAGGCGCCCGCGAGAAGGCGCGCATCCGCATTTCACCCCGTCAGCAACGGGAGCTTCGAGGCGGTGTCGGGATCGGCGGGCAAGCAGGTGAACAGCTTCCGGCCACTGTGGTCCATTGTGGACAGTTTCACGTAATCGAAGGCGAGGACGCCCGCCCTCGGATGGTTGAACACGCGCCGGTTCCCGGTGAACGGCGCGACGTCGTGGGCGGCCCACCACTCCCCGAACTCCGGGCTGGCCTCGCGCAGCGTCCGGACCAGCTCGGCCGCACGCGCGTCCTCGGCCCGGTTCGCGGCGTCGGCCCGGTACTGCGCGAGGAGATTCCGGGCCTGTCCGGGCCAATCGACCAGCAGCGTGCGAATCCGCGGCACGGCGAACACCAGCCACAGCAGGTTCCGTTCGGCGTCGGGCAGCAGCGCCGGATCGCCGATCAGCGCGGCCTCGGCCCGGTTCCACGCCACGAAGTCCCAATGCGCGTCCAGCACGTAGGCCGGGTTGGGGTCCAGCGCGTCGACCATGCCCCGCAACATCCGCGGAGAGGACTCCGGCGGGCGGTCCGGCGGTTCCTCGGCGAGTGCGAAGAGATGCTGCCGTTCCGTCTCGGAAAGCCGCAGTTCCCGGGCCAGGCTCGCAAGCACCTGCCTGCTGACGGTGATGTCCCGCGCCTGTTCGAGCCACGTGTACCAGGTGACGCTGACCCCGGCCAGCTGCGCGAGTTCCTCCCGGCGCAGGCCCGGCGCGCGACGGCGCGGCCCCGCCGGAAGACCGACCTCGGCCGGGGTGAGCCGGTCGCGCCGCGAACGCAGGAAGTCCGCGAGAGCGCGTCGGCGCGACGCTGACGACATGCGTTCCTCTCCGGTCCGGGTAGTGGCGATACCAGCATATTCGCCCGCTACCTCCGCGTCCGGCCCGCTGCCGACGATCAAGCCATGCCCCCCGTTTCCTGGCGCTCGCTCGCGATCCTGCTCATTGGCGTTTTCATGGCGGTGCTGGACACGTTCATCGTGTTCGTCGCCGCCCCCGCAATCCGCTCCGACCTCGGCGCCTCGCCGGCCGAACTCCAACTCCTGCTCGCCGGTTACCAGCTCGCGTACGCCGTGGCACTCATCACGTTCGCCCGGCTCGGCGACCTCCGCGGCCGGAAACCGGTGTTCCTGGCCGGGGCTGCTGCTGTTCACCGGGGCGTCCGCCGCGTGCGCCGCCGCCCCGGGAGCGGGATGGCTGGTCGCCGCGCGCTTCGTCCAGGGCCTCGGTGCCGCGGCGATGTTCCCGCAGGTGCTCGCGATGATCCACGTCGTCGTGCCCGGCCCGCAGCGGCCGAGGGCGTTCGCCGTGCTGGGCGCGGTCATCGGACTGTCCGGCGTCACCGGCCAGCTGCTGGGCGGGGTTCTCGTGACCGCGAACCTCTTCGGCAGCCCGTGGCGGGCGATCTTCTGGGTCAACGTCCCGATCGGACTGCTCACCCTCGTTCTCGCCGCCCGCTTCCTGCCGCGAACCCGGCCGGACGGCACCGCGCGTCTCGACCTTCGCGGCACCGCCGTGCTGACCGTCGCCCTCGCCCTGCTCGTCCTGCCGCTCGTCACCGGACGGGAAGCGGGCTGGCCGCTGTGGTCCTGGTGCAGCCTCGCCGGCGGTGCCGTCGCGCTCGGGATCTTCGCCGCCGTCGAACGCCGGGTCGCCGCCCCGCTGGTGCGCCCGGGACTGCTGCGGCAGCGCGGATTCAGTCTCGGCATGGGTCTGGTGTTGCTCACCTACGCCGGGATCAACTCATTCTTCCTGGTGCTTTCCCTTGCCCTGCAAGACGGTCTCGGCCTCAGCCCGCTCGACGCCGCGCTGACCTACCTGCCGTTCGCCGCCGCCTTCCTCGCGATGAGCCTGTTCGGCGGCCGAGTGCCCCGCGCGCCGCTCACCGGCGCGGTGACCGCTGGACTCGGCTATGCCGCCCTGATCGCGCTGTCGGCTCACTTCTGGTCCTTCGTCCCCGCGCTAGCGCTCATCGGCGCAGGTCAAGGTCTTCTCGTCCCGCCGCTTCTGAACCACGTCCTCGCCGCCGTCCCCCGCGAGGATGCCGGGATGGCCTCCGGCGTCCTCGCGACCGGTCAGCAAATCGGCGGAGCGCTGGGAGTCGCGGTGATCGGCGCGGTCTACTACTCCGCGCTGCCGGGTTCACCGCTGCACGCACTCGCGCTGGCCTGCGGCGGGATTCTGGCTCTCACCGGCGGTGCGATAGTGGTTCTTCGCCTGCTGCCGCGCCGATGAACGCGCGAACCGCCAGCACGATCGGGAGCGGAGTCCCGGTCTCGCCGAACCGGTCCAGAGTCAGCCCGGCGTCGAGGAAGGCGTTCAGCAAATCCGGCAACGGCCAGTGCCTCGCGCCGACTTTGTCGCGAATCCCCTGGTCGGTCCACGACTCCTTGGTCCAGTGCCCGTCGAGATAGCCCGGCCGGACCACCACCGCCGCCGGGTCGCCGCGGTCGGCGAACCCTCCGCAAAAGCACGGGTGGACCCCGACATGCACGAACACTCCGCCCGGCCGCAGCACCCGCGCTACTTCGCGCAGCACGGCGAAATACTCCGGCATGTCGGTGTGCACCAGCACCGAGACGACCGCGTCTACACTGCGGTCCCGAACCGGCAACCGTGCGGCGTCGGCCCGCGCGATCGGCAGCCGGGCGCTGGCGTGCCGCAGCATCCCGCCGGACAGGTCGACGCCGAGCGGGGTCCAGCCCAGCCCCCGCACCAGGTCAGCGTGCACCCCGGTGCCGCAACCGATCTCCAGGCACACGCCGCTGCCGGTGCCGAGAAGGTCTCGCAGCGCCTCCGTCCCGAGATTCACCGGCTGGGCGCGGAGGAACTCTTGCTCGTACCAGTCCGCGATTTCGTCGTAGGCCGCCATCACGCCATTGCACCGCCGGGCCACGACGCGTCGCCACCGATTACGCGTTGGGCGAAGAAATCCTCCGGGCACAGAGAATCGTGTCGTGCAATTCCCCGCCGGGAACCTTCCGCGTGCGGTTCTCGGCGACCGTGATCTCCCACTGCTCGGCGTCGAGGCCGACGTCGTGCACGGTGATCCTCGACTCCGGCGGATGCTGCTCCCCGTGGTGATGTCCGACCACCAGCAGCGTCCCGCCCGGTGCGACCCACTCCGCCAGCCGCTCGAACAACGGGCCCGCGGCGTGCACGTAATGCGTGGTGACCAGGTCGAACTGCCCGGCCGGGGTCCAGTTCAGCAGGTCCGCGCAGATCCACTCGACCTCGCTGGATCGTTCGCGCGCCCGCCGCAGCACTTCCTCCGACAGGTCGACCGCTGTCACCTGCCAGCCGTGTTCGGCGAGCCAGCTCGCCTCGGCGCCTTCCCCGCAGCCCGCGTCCAGCGCGCGTCCGGGCGGGAGTTTTCCGGCCTGCTCGACCAGCTGCGGATGCGGTCCCAGCCGCGCGTGTCCGGTGGCGGCGGCCCAGTGTTCGTCCCAATAGGACTGATCGAATGCGTGCGGCACAACGGTTCCTTTCCTCGTTCCCGTTCCACCTTGCGAGCCCGCCGGCACAACTGGCAAGGAACCTTGCCAATCTGTCAAACTCGGGGAATGGACGACGACCGTGCCCTGGACGCAGTCGGCCCCCGGCTGCGCGAGCTGCGCCGGAAGCGGGAGATCACGCTCGCCGAGCTGTCCGCGCGGACCGGCATCGCGGCCAGCACCCTGTCCCGGCTCGAGTCCGGCAACCGGCGGCCCACCCTGGAACAGCTGCTGCCGCTGGCCCGCGCGCACGGCGTGACCCTCGACGAACTGGTCGACGCACCGCAGACCGGCGATCCGCGTATCCACCTTCGCCCGATCAGCTGCGCCGACGGCGTGACGATCCTGCCGTTGACACGCCGCCCGGGCGGGATTCAGGCGTACAAATTCATCCTGCCCGGAGAACGGAAACCGCGGGAACCCGATCCGAGAACGCACGAGGGCTACGAGTGGGCTTATGTCCTCAATGGACAGTTACGGCTGGTGCTCGGCGAGAACGAGCTGACGCTTTCCCCCGGCGAGGCCGCGGAATTCGACACCCGGGTACCGCACTGGTTCGGAGCGGCGTCGGCGGAACCGGTCGAATACCTGTGCCTGATCGGCCGGCAGGGGCAGCGCGCGCACGTGCGCGCCGCGCCTAAGGCGTGACCGAGGCGGGCAGCCCGAAGGCCGGGAAGTACTCCGCGCCGAGGAAGGACGTGAGATCGCAGATCCGGTCCTCGCGCAGGGTCAGGACGGTGATGGACCACGCCTCGTGCGGCACCGTCGCCGAACCACCCAGGTAGAACGCCACCGCGGGCTGAGCGTTCGCGCGGAGCAACCGGAACCGCCAGCTCGGGCAACGCTTCATCGGGACTTCGAAAGCGAATTCCACCACCGCGGAGCGACCGCGATACCAATGCGGCAGCGGTGGCATCGACCACGTGACGTCCTCGGTCAGCAGCTCGACCAGTCCGTCGACATCGCCCTCGGCGAGAGCGGTCGCGAAACCGCTCACCAGTTCCTGGAGGCGGCCGTCGCCGAGGGTGCGCAGCGTCTGCTGCTGAGTGCGGGCGGGCACGTGGGCCGAAATGGTCCGGCGGGCGCGGGCCAACGCGGAGTTCACCGAGGTCACCGACGTTTCCATCATCGTGGCGATCTCGGCGGCGGAGAAGCCGAGGACGTCGAACAGCAGCAGCGCCGCCCGCTGGTTGCCCGGCAGGTGGCGGCAGGCGGCGACGAAAGCGAGTTCGACCGCCTCGCGTTGTTCGTAGCTGGCCGCGGGGTAATCCGGGTACGGGCTGAGCCAGGCCACGTCGGTGCGCGGGGCCGAGTCGAGCACCACCTGGTCGCTCGACGGGCCGAGATCGACCGGCAGCGCCCGGCGGCCGCGCTGCTCGATCAGGTCCAGGCAGGTGCGCGTGGCGACCGTGTACAGCCAGGTGCGCAGCGCGCTGCGGCCCTCGAACCCCGGCAACCCGCGCCACGCTCGCAGCAGCGCCTCTTGCACGGCGTCGTCGGCGTCGTGCATCGAGCCCAGCATCCGGTAACAGTGCGCACGCAGTTCCGCACGCAACGGGGCCACCGCCCGGGTGAACGCGGCCGCCGAAGAAAATTCCCGCACGACCGACGATTCTGCCGCATCCAGCCGGTCTCACCTGGCAACGACTACCGAGGAGACCTGGAATGACCTGGCCGCAGATCCACACCGAACGCGCCGCGCTGGCCGACGACCTCGCGCGGCTGTCCGCCGCCCAATGGGACACGCCGTCCCTGTGCGAGGGACTCTCCGTCCGCGAGGTGCTGGCCCACGTCACCGCGGGAGCGTCGCTGACGCCGGCGCGCTGGATGGCGGGCGTGCTGCGCTGCCGGTTCGACTTCGACCGGCAGGTCGCGATGCGGCTGGCCGAGCAGCTCGGCGACAGCCCGGCCGACACGCTGGCCCGCTTCCGCCGGGTCGTGACCAGCACGACCAAACCGCCGCTGCCGGTCGTGGCGATGCTCGGCGAGACCGTCGTGCACGGCGAGGACATCCGCCGTCCGCTCGGGATCCGCCGCGATTACCCGATCGGCACGCTCACCGCCGTGGCCCGCTACTACCTCGGTTCCGACCTCGTGGTGCTCGCCAAAGGACGCGTCCAAGGCCTGCGCCTCGCGGCCACCGACAGTGACTTTTCCGGCGGCTCGGGACCACTCGTGTCCGGCCCGACGCTCGCGCTGATCATGGCGATGACCGGCCGTTCCCGGTTCCTCGACGACCTGGACGGCGACGGCGTCGAGGTGCTGCGGCAGCGCTGACGGGCTTGCGCCCGCTCGGCAAGAGTTCTATAACAGTAGACACAGTTATAGAACTCTAAGGAGCTGCCCATGCGCACCCCGACCCAAGAAGGACGCTTCGGGGAGTACGGCGGGCGCTGGGTGCCGGAATCCCTGGTGCCCGCCTGCCTCGAAGTCGCCGACGCGTTCGAGAAGGCCTGGGCCGACCCCGGCTTCCGCGAGCAGCTCCAGACGATGCTCGCCCGGCACGTCGGCCGGCCCACGCCGGTGACGCCCGCCGAGCGGTTGTCCGCGGAACTCGGCGTGCGCGTCGCGCTCAAGCGGGAGGATCTCACGCACACCGGCTCGCACAAGATCAACAACGCGGTCGGCCAGGCACTGCTCGCGAAGCGGATGGGCAAGCGGCGGCTGATCGCCGAGACCGGGGCCGGGATGCACGGCGTCGCGACGGCCACCGCCGGCGCGCTGCTCGACCTGCCGGTCACGGTGTTCATGGGCGAACAGGACGTCGAACGCCAGTTGCACAACGTGTTCCGCATGCGCTACCTCGGCGCGGAGGTCGTCCCGGTCCGCACCGGCAGCCGCACGCTCAAGGACGCGACCAGCGAAGCGATGCGGCACTGGGTCAGCTCGACCGAGGAGGCGCACTACTGCCTCGGCTCGGTCGTCGGACCGCATCCGTATCCGTGGCTGGTGCGGGAATTCCAGCGCGTGATCGGCGAGGAAGCCCGCGAGCAGCACGAAACCGTGCCGGATTTCGTCGTCGCGTGCGTCGGCGGCGGATCCAACGCGGCGGGCACCTTCGCTGGATTCGCCGACACCAGGGCACGGCTGGTCGGGGTGGAAGCGATCGGCGGGTCGGGCGCGACGTTCGGCCAGGCCGGAGTGCTGCACGGTTCGCGGTCGCTGTTCCTGCAGGACGAGCACGGGCAAATCCGCGAAGCCCACTCGATCGCGGCTGGGCTCGATTACCCCGGCGTCGGCCCGGAACACGCACAGCTGCGCGATCTCGGCCGGGCCCGGTACGTCGCGGTGAACGATGAAGCCGCGCTCGCCGCGGCCGCGCAATTGGCTCGCACCGAAGGAATCATCCCGGCGCTGGAATCCGCGCACGCGCTCGCCTGGGTAGCCGAAGCCGCTGGCACGCCGGACCTTCCGGCGGGTTCGACGGTTCTGCTCACCCTGTCCGGCCGCGGCGACAAGGACATCGCCACGCTCATCGCCCGCTCCGAGGAGTCCCGCGCATGAAAACCGACCGCAAAATCCTGATGCCGTATCTCACCGGCGGGATCAATCCACAGTGGACCGACTATCTCCCGGCGCTGGTCGAAGCGGGGGCGGACGCGATCGAAGTCGGCATCCCGTTCTCCGACCCGACGCTGGACGGCGTGACCATCCAAGAAGCGTCCAATGTCGCGCTCGCCAACGGAACGACACCGCGAAGTTTCCTCAAGGCACTTAAAGAGACCACAGTGGACGTTCCGGTCATCGTGAGCACCTACGCCAACCTGGCTGTCCGCAAGGGTTTCTGCACCGAGTTGAAGGATGCCGGAGCCGACGGCCTGATCGTGCCGGACCTTCCGCTGGAAGAGGCACCCGCGCTCGAGGAGGAAATAGACCTGGCGCTGCTGGTCTCCCCCGCGACCCCAGCCGACCGCGCACAGGAGATCGCCGCGCGGAGCCGAGGTTTCGTCTACGCCGTCTCGTCGATGAGCACCACCGGCGAACGCGACCACCTGCCCGCCTCCGCGATCGAGCTGGCCACCCGGCTGAAGAACACCACCGACCTGCCGATCCTGATCGGCTTCGGCATCTCGCAGCCCGCGCACGCCGCCGAGGCCGCGAGCGTGGCCGACGGCGTGATCGTGGGCGCGGCGATCATGCGCCGGGTGCTCGACGGCGCCGGTCCGGAGGAGGTCGGCGAGTACGTCGCGACCCTGCGCGCCGCGCTGGACTAGAATCCGCTGGTCCCCGCAGAACTGGACCAGAACGGACGCGCATGGCCCGATACCGAGCGATCGCCGCGGATCTCGCCGCGAAGATCCGCGCCGGGGAGTACGCGCCCGGCGAGGCCCTGCCTCCGCAGCGGGAACTCAGCGCGTCCTACGGCGTCACGCTCATGACGCTCCGGCAGGCACTGCGCGAACTCAGCGACGAAGCCCTGATCGTGCAACAACCCGGCCGCGGCACCTTCGTGGCGCCGACGCCGGCCTCGTACCAGCTGGGCTCTCTGCGCAGCTTCACCGAGGACCTGCGCGATCAGGGTTACGTCGTGCGCACCGAGGTCGTCAGCCAGGCGGTCCGGCGGCTGCCCACCCGGGTCGCGGCGCGGCTGCAGGCCCGCGCGACGGAATCCGGCCTGCGACTGGAGCGCGTGCGCGAATTCGGCGGCCGCCGGGCGATCCACCAGGTGTCGTGGGTCGCGCCGCCGCACGGAGAACGCTTGCGCGACACCGATTTCACCACGGTATCGCTCTACACTGCACTGTCCGAATTGGACGTAGTGGTGGGCCGGGCCGCCGAAACCATCCGCCCGGACGTCCTCGACGACAAGCTCGCCCGCCTGCTCGACGAACCGGTCGACACCCCGGTGCTGGTCAGCGAGCGCACCACGAGCACCCCGGACGGCACGATCGTCGTCATCGACCGCGCGACCATTCTCGGCAGCATGATGCACATCAGCACCGAACGCGCCGCCGACCGGCTGTCACTGCGCTGGGGAGCCGGAAGCTGACTCCCGGTGTCCGTGCGCCAAAACCGCTAGGTGCAACGAAAGCCGAGTGTCCGGATTGGACAGGTCGACACCCAGCACCCGCTCAATAGTCGCCAACCGCGAATACGCCGCCGGACGACTGAGGTTCAACGCTTTCGCGAACTCCGTCATCGAGTACCCCGACTCGACATACGCCCGCAGCGTCGCGAACGCCCGGCTGGCCCGCGGTTCCGGCAACGTCAGCAACGGCCGCAACTGCGCCTCGGTGAACTCGTGCAGCCGCGGATGTTCCCGCAACCACCACAACAACCCGCGCACCCCCAAGTCGCCAGCCCGCCGAAGTCCGGGCGCACCAGGCGATTCGACGTCCGCGACGTGCACCGCCTCCTGCAGCGCCGCCGGCAGCTCGCCGAGCCGACGCACCGGACCAGCCGCCCCGAACGCCGCCGCCAGTCCGTCCGGAACCCCGGCGACCACCCGCTCCAGCAACGCTTTCTCCGCCGTCGGCGAGGAACACGGGAACACCGCCGCCACCCGGCCTTCCGCCAGCACGCCGCCGATGCCGTCGCTGGTCAGCACCGCGTCCAGCAGCGCCCGCTCCAGCCCGGCCCGAGCCGGACGGCAGACCAGCACCGCGTAGTACGCCGCCTGCGCCAGCCCCAGCGCCCGGGCCCGCGCGCGGACCGAACCCTCGTCCGCGCCGTGCAACAGGTCGCGCAGCAAATCTCCCTGCGCCTCGATTTCCACCGACAGCGGCGAGCGTTCCAGCAACTTCCCGACGGTCAACGCCTCCGCCGCGCGTTCGAGCACCAGCCACGCCGAGGGCTGCTCCGCCGACCGCGCGGGCACGACCAGCCGGCCCCAGCGTTCGCGCGGCGGCCCGACCGGCGTGCACATCCAGCTTTCCGGACCGCCGACCTCGGTCGTCGCGGAAAACGGCACCCGCCGGGAGCGGGCAGGCCAATCGCGCAGCACCGCTTCCGCCGAACCGACACCGGCGAACGCGAGCGCCCGGTGCGTCCGGTCCTCCAGCACCACGGGCAACCCGATCAAGTCCGCCGCGTGCGCGAGGACCGCGTCCGGCGCCTGCGAAGCCGAGCCGACCGTGCTGAACGCCTCGTGCGCGCGTTCGGCCAGCCGCAACCGCTCGTAGTGCGCGTTGACGATCCGGGCGTGCACGATCTCGGTCACCTCGATGAAGCGGACCGTGCTGCGCAGCTCCACCAGCGGAAAGCGCGCGGCGCGAGCGGCCTGCACCAGCGCGTCCGGCAACGACTTCAGATGCTGCCCCGGCTCCACGACCAGCCCGATCGCCCCGGCGTCCCGCAGCGACCGGACGTAGGCCACCGCGTCGAAGCCCGGTTCGGTGCACGCGCGCCCGATCGAGAGCACCAGAACGTCGCTGGTCAGCGTCCCCGCGACGTCGCTCAGCTCGCTGACGTGCACCGAGCGCACCGGCACGTCGACCGCGTCCGCCGCCGAGCGCACCACCGGCGCCCCGGCGGCCATCACCGGCAGTTCGAGGACGTCGCGGAGGGTCAGGTGCACGCCGTCAGGATAACCCGACGAACTGTAAAGCCAGCCTCCGGCAAACCGACGGTTCGTCGGTTACCCGCGACCCGTCCGGGAGGGACCCTCAGAGGGCGAAGACCAGGAAGAAAGGTGGCTCGATGAGCGATTCCGTGCCGACGCTGTCCCAGTGGATCGCCGGCGGCGAGGCAGCAGGCTCGCCGGACGGATACGGGGACGTCACGAACCCGGCGACTGGGAAGGTCACCGCGCGCGTGCCGCTCGGCTCGGCCGCGGACGCGCGGGCCGCGATCGCCGCCGCGAAGGCCGCGTTCCCCGCCTGGCGCAAGACCTCCCTGGCCAAGCGCAGCCGGGTGCTGTTCCGGTTCCGCGAACTGCTCGACGCGCGCTCCGACGAACTCGCGCGGATCATCACCGCCGAGCACGGCAAGGTGCTGTCCGACGCGGCGGGCGAGGTCGCGCGCGGCCTGGAAGTCGTCGAGTTCGCCTGCGGGATCCCGCAGCTGCTCAAGGGCGCGGCGACGGCCAACGCGTCGACCGACATCGACGTCACGTCGCTTCGCGAACCGCTCGGCCCGGTCGCGATCATCTCGCCGTTCAACTTCCCCGCCATGGTCCCGATGTGGTTCTTCCCGATCGCGATCGCGGCCGGGAACACCGTGGTGCTGAAGCCGTCCGAGAAGGTGCCGACCGCGGCGAACTGGCTCGCTGAGCTGTGGCGCGAAGCCGGTCTGCCCGAAGGCGTGTTCAACGTGTTGCACGGCAACAAAACCGCCGTCGACGCGTTGCTGCACAGCCCGGACATCGAAGCGGTCTCGTTCGTCGGCTCCACCCCGATCGCGAAGTACGTCTACGAAACCGGCACCGCGAACGGCAAGCGCGTCCAGGCGCTCGGCGGCGCGAAGAACCACCTGGTGGTGCTGCCCGACGCCGACCTCGACCTCGTCGCCGACCAGGCGGTCAGCGCTGGATTCGGGTCCGCGGGCGAACGCTGCATGGCGGTGTCGGTGGTGGTCGCGGTGGGCGACGTCGCCGACGCTCTGGTGCCGCGGATCGCCGACCGCGCGAAGACCCTGGTGACCGGCGACGGCACCCGCGGCTGCGACATGGGCCCGCTGGTCACCGCGGCGGCGAAGGACCGGGTGTCCGGCTACATCGCCGCCGGGGCCGAGGCCGGCGCGACGCTGGTGCTCGACGGCCGGGAAGGCGAGTTCGACGCGGACGGCGAGGGATTCTTCGTCGGCCCCACCGTGTTCGACCACGTCCGCCCGGACATGCCGATCTACACCGACGAGATCTTCGGCCCGGTCCTCTCCGTGGTCCGGGTGGAGACGTTCGCCGACGCGATCGAGCTGATCAACGCCGGACCGTACGGCAACGGCGCGGCGATCTTCACCAACGACGGCGGCGCGGCCCGCCGGTTCTCCGCCGACGTCGAGGCGGGCATGGTCGGCGTGAACGTGCCGGTGCCGGTTCCGGTGGCTTACCACTCGTTCGGCGGCCGGAAGAATTCGCTGTTCGGCGACACCCACGCGCACGGCGGCGAAGGCGTGCACTTCTTCACCCGCGCCAAGGTCGTCACCACCCGCTGGCCGGGCGCCGGACAGGGCGGACTCGACCTCGGCTTCCCGCAGAACGTCTGAGAAGGGATCTGCGATGGACACTCAGTCGGCAGCAGCCCGGCACCTGTGGATGCACTTCTCCCGCATGGGGAATTACCCGGAGACCCCGGTCCCGGTGATCACCCGCGGCGAGGGCGTGCACGTCTGGGACGACCGCGGCCGCAAGATTCTCGACGGACTCGCCGGGCTTTTCGTCGTGCAGGCCGGACACGGCCGCCGCGAACTCGTGGAAGTCGCCGCACAGCAGGCGAACGAGCTGGCGTACTTCCCGATTTGGGGCTATGCCACGAAACCCGCGGCGGAACTTGCCGAACGGCTCGCGCATCTCGCGCCGGGCGACCTCAACCGCGTCTTCTTCACCACCGGCGGCGGCGAGGCCGTCGAGTCCGCGTGGAAGGTCGCGAAACAGTACTTCAAGCTGACCGGGAAACCCGGCAAGCACAAGGTGATCAGCCGCGCGGTGGCCTACCACGGCACCCCGCACGGCGCGCTCGCGATCACCGGCCTTCCCGCGATGAAGAAGGACTTCGAACCGCTCGCGCCGGGCGGTTTCCGCGTGCCGAACACCAATCTGTACCGGCATCCGGAGTTCGCCGACGACCTCGAAGCGTTCGGCCGCTGGGCCGCGGACCGGATCGAGGAGGCGATCCTGTTCGAGGGCGCGGACACGGTCGCCGCGGTCGTGCTCGAACCGGTGCAGAACTCCGGCGGCTGCCTCACGCCGCCGCCCGGGTACTTCGAGCGGGTGCGGGAAATCTGCGACCGGCACGACGTGCTGCTGGTCGCCGACGAGGTGATCTGCGCGTTCGGCAGGCACGGCGCGACGTTCGCCAGCGAGAAATTCGGCCTCCAGCCGGACCTGCTGACCTGCGCCAAGGGACTCAGCTCCGGGTACAGCCCGATCGCCGCGCTGATCGCGTCGGACCGGGTGATGGAGCCGTTCCTCGGCGCGGGAGTCGGCTTCCCGCACGGCTACACCTTCGGCGGGCACCCGGTGTCGGCGGCGGTCGCGCTCGCGAACCTCGACCTGATGGAACGCGAGGGCCTCAACCAGCGCGTGCTGGACAACCAGGACGCGTTCCGCTCGACGCTGAACAAGCTGCTGGACCTGCCGATCGTCGGCGACGTCCGCGGCGACGGCTACTTCTGGGCCGTCGAACTGGTCAAGGACAAGGCGACCCGCGAGACGTTCAACGCCGAGGAGCGGGAACGCCTCGTCCGCGGCTTCCTGCCGGGCGCGCTGTTCGACCGCGGCCTCTACTGCCGTCCGGACGACCGGGGCGACGTGGTCGTCCAGTTCGCGCCGCCGCTCATCGCGGGGCGGGCGGAGTTCGACGAGATCGAACAGATCCTGCGGGACGCGCTGCTCGAGGCGCAGAAACTCGTCTGAGCCACCTGGCGAGGGAGAAGGCCGGGGCCGGTGGGTCCCGGCCTTCTCCCGTGCCGTCGCTTATCATGGTGCCGAGGAGTCCTAACCGTGAGGCGGCGCGCATGCCCGAGCACGAACCAGGCCTCGACCGGCGGCTGGCCGACGCCATCGAACGGCTCGGGAACGGCCTGCGCTCGCTCTCCCAGCGCAGCTCCCGCACCCAGGGCCTTTCGCCGCTGCAGCAGCAGGCGGTGCTGTCCCTGGCGCGCCATCCCGCCCCGCGCCGGGAGGTGAACGCACTGGCCGCGGAGTTCGACGTGACCACGCCGACGATGTCCGACGCGATCAGCGCCCTGGAACGCAAAGGACTCCTCACCCGCTCGCCGGGTTCGGACGGACGCCGCCGCCTGCTCACCCTGACCGACCGCGGCTTCCAGGTGTCCGCCGAACTGTCGGCGTGGGACGCGCTGCTGGTGGGCTCGCTGGCCGCACTGCCGGAGCCGGACCGGGCCGCGACGCTGCACACCCTGTTGCGGGTGATCGCGGACCTGCAGCGCGCCGGAGCGATCAACGTCGCCCGGGTGTGCACGACGTGCCGGTTCTTCGGACCCAACGAACATCCGGAGCCGGAGGCTCCGCACCACTGCCATCTGATGCGGAAACCCTTGGCGCTGAACGAATTACGCACCGACTGCCCGGAACACGAGCAGGCGACGGCGTAACTCTTGCCGACCGTCCGTGAGGGGAACCCTGCGAGGGGGTTTCGAAACCTGGGTGGTTAGTCGTTAGGCGGTGGGCTAGACGGATTCCCCGCACGGACGGCAAACCCCGGTTACAACGCCCCGATCTCCTCGCACGCCTTCCGCACTCCCGCGCCGTACGCCGGGTCCGCCTTGGCGCAGTTCTCGATATGCCGTTCGACGGTGTCCTTGCGCGCGCCCTTGATCCCCCGCGCCGTGTTCTCGAAGAGCCGCTGCCGCGCGCCCTCGTCCATCAGCCGGAACAGGTTGCCCGGCTGTTCGTAGTAGTTGTCGTCGTCCTCGCGGTAGTCGAACCGGTCCGCGACCGCCCCGCCCGGTCCCGTGGGCTCGGCGTACTGCGGCTGTTCCGCCCACCGCCCGAAGGAGTTCGGCTGCACGCCCGGAACTCCGCCCTGGTTGCCGTCGACGCGCATCGCGCCGTCGCGGTGGTAGGTGTTGACCAGCGTCGCCCCGCGCGGGCAGTTGACCGGGATCTGATGGTGGTTCACGCCGAGCCGGTAGCGGGTGGCGTCGCCGTAGGAGAACAGCCGTCCCTGCAACATCTTGTCCGGGCTGACCGAGATGCCCGGCACCAGGTTGGCCGGGGTGAACGCGGCCTGCTCGACGTCGGCGAAGTAGTTCTCCGGATTTCGGTTCAGCTCCAGCTCGCCGACCTCGACCAGTGGATAGTCCTTCTTGCTCCACACCTTCGTGAGGTCGAACGGGTGGAACCGGTAGGTCTCCGCGTCCGCCTCCGGCATGAGCTGCACATACAGCGTCCACTTAGGATAGTCGCCGCGCTCGATCGCCTCGTACAGGTCGCGCTGGTGCGATTCGCGGTCCTCGCCGATGAGCGCGTCCGCCTCCGCGTCGGTCAGGTTTTCGATGCCCTGCTGGGTGCGCAGGTGGAACTTCACCCAGTGCCGCTCGCCCACCGCGTTGAGGAAACTGAACGTGTGCGAGCCGAAACCGTGCATGTGCCGGTAGGTCTTCGGGATGCCGCGGTCGCTCATCACGATGGTGATCTGGTGCAGCGCCTCGGGAAGGCGCGTCCAGAACCCCCACTTGTTCTCCGCGTCGCGCAGGTTCGTCCGCGGATCGCGCTTCACCGCGTGGTTCAGGTCGGGGAACTTCAGCGGGTCCCGGTGGAAGAAGACCGGGGTGTTGTTGCCGACCAGGTCCCAGTTGCCCTGCGTGGTGTAGAAGCGCACGGCGAACCCGCGGATGTCGCGTTCGGCGTCCGCCGCGCCGCGTTCCCCGGCGACGGTGGAGAACCGCACGAACGTCTCGACCTCGTTGCCGACCTCGCTGAACAACGCGGCACTGGTGTAGCGGCTGATGTCGTGGGTGACGGTGAACTTGCCGAACGCGCCGGACCCCTTGGCGTGCATCCGCCGCTCCGGGATCACCTCGCGGTCGAAGTGCGCGAGCTTCTCCACCAGCCAGAGGTCCTGGAGCAGGACCGGACCGCGCGCACCCGCGGTGAGGCTGTTCTGGTTGTCGGTCACCGGCGCGCCGGCCGCGGTGGTCAACGGGTCGGTGTTGTCAGCGAAGGTCATTGCTCCTCTTTCGTCGGCGGTGCGGACAGACAGGACGGGCAGGCGCCCCAATACGTCACCTCGGCGCGTCGATGCGGTAGCCGTTTTCCTCCGCGCGCGGGAGGTCGACGCGTTCGACGTCCGCCACCGCGCCGCACTCGCGGCACGCGACGTGGTCGTGGTCGTCGGTGCGCAGTTCGAACCGGGCGCGGGAGCCGGGCAGTTCGAGCCTGCGCACGAGCCCGGCCCCGACCAGCGCGGCCAGCACGTCGTAAACCGCTTGCGCGGAAACGGAACCGAGCTTCTCGCGCACCTCGTCGCGGATGTGCTCGAGCGCGGCGTGCGGCCGGTTCCGCAGCACCTCCAGCACCGCGATCCGCTGTTTGGTGACCCGCAGCGAAACCCCGCGGAGCGCGGCGACCGGATCTCCAGCCCGCACGACGGCTTCCTCCCCACCCCGACCCGGCTAGTTAGGACTCCTAGCGAGAGTGTGCCAGCCCGCCCGGTGCGAAACAAGGGGATTCCGGATCAATTCCAGAAAAAGCGCGCCAGCTGGAAAAAGGGACTTTGGCGTCAAGATGGTACCGGAGAGCGAAGGTGATTCACTGCGGCAAACAGCCTAAATTACCGAAGGAATATTCCATCCGCCGGGGCAGTTTTCGCATTTCGTTGGCTAATCCTGCGGCATTTCTGGATAACTGTGCCGAAGCCGTCCGCCGCTGAGGATTTATTCCTCGCTGTCGCGCACCACCAGCGCGATCTGCACCCGGTTCACCACGCCGAGCTTCGCGAACAAGCTGCTCGTATGCGCCTTCACCGTCGCCACGCTGATGTGCAGCCGCTCGCCCACCTCGGCGTTCGACAGCCCTTCCGCGATCGCCCGCGCGGTGTCGCGCTCGCGTTCGGTCAACGCGGCCAGCCGCGCCCGCGCCGCCTCCCGCGCGGCCCGCCGGGTCTCCGACGACCGCGGTCCCATCGCCGCGGTGATCAACCGGCTGGTCGCCGCCGGGGACAACGCGGGGTTCCCGGCGGCGACCGCGCGCACCGCGGCCAGGATGTCCGGCGGCGGGGTGTCCTTGAGCACGAACCCGAGAGCACCGGCCCGCAGCGCGCCGAGCACCATCTCGTCGGAGTCGAAGGTGGTCAGCACCAGGATCCGCGGCGGGTCCGGCCAGCCGAGGATCGCCTCGGTGGCGCTCAGCCCGTCGCGGCCGGGCATCCGCACGTCCATCAGCACGACGTCCGGCCGGAGCCGGCGGACCTCGGCGATGGCGGCGTCGCCGTCCGCGGCCTCGCCGGCGACCTCCAGGTCGGCTTCGCCGTCGAGCATGAGCCGCAGCGACATCCGCACCAGCTGATCGTCGTCGACGAGCACGACCCGCACCCGGTCCACTCACTCGCTCCCTTCGCGGGCTGGCCACGGCAGCCACGCGGTCAGCACGAACCCGCCGTCCGGGTCCGCGTGCCGGTCCAGTTCACCACCGGCGAGCTCGACCCGCTCGGACAGCCCCAGCAACCCGAACCCGGCCGACGGCGGCGGCGCCTCGCCCCTGGCCGCGCCGGAATCCCGCACCGTCACGCGCAGGCCCTCGCCCTCCCCGCCCGCGACCGTGACCCGCACTTTCGCGCCCGGCGCGTGTTTCCCGGCGTTGGTCAGTCCTTCTTGGACGATCCGGTACACCGTGCGGGCAAGCAGATCCGGCGGCGTCCCGACGGACTCCGGGAGGTACTCGACGTCGACCCCCAGCGCCCGGGCGTCGGCGACCAGCGCGGGCAGATTCGCCAGCGACGGCTGCGGCGGCTCGAGCCCGCCCGGGCTGGCCCGCAGCACCCCGAGCACCTCCCGCAGCTCCTCCAGCGCCTGGTGCGCGCCGTCCGCGATCCCCCTGGCCAGCAGCGACACCTGCTCCGGCGGCAGATCGGTGCGATGCCCGAGCACCCCGGCCTGCATCGCGACCAGCGAAACCCGGTGCGCGAGGACGTCGTGCATCTCGCGCGCGATCCGGTGCCGCTCGACGATCCGCGCCTCGGCCGCCCGCGCGACCTGCTCGCGTTCCGCGCTCTCCGCCCGCTCTCGCAGCGACTGCAGCTCCTCGCGCCGCGCCCCGATCGCCGCCCCGATCGCCACGACGATGCCGGTGATCAGCACGACGAACGAGATCGACAGCCACCACGGGTCCGGGTCGCTGCCGCGCGGGTAAAGGCCTTCGGTGATCGCCGCGGTCGCGACGCAGGCGAGCCCGATGAACGTGGTCTCCAGCGGCCGCCGCCGGGTCGCGAGCGACCCGAGCACGAGCAGCGCGGCGCCCCCGGCGGTCGCCGACACCGCCGAGGCGATCACCACCCCGGTCGCGATCGAGAGCGGATACTTCCGCCGCCACAGGGACGCGATCAGGCAGCCGAGCCCGAGGACCGGATCGCCGAAAAGCAGCCACTCGGTCCGCGCGTCCTCGAATCCCTCCGGCAGCTGGGAGGCGACCGCCAGCCAGGCGAACGCGCCGAGCAGCGCGGCCACGAGCAGCCGCCACCCCTGCTGCCACGGCTTGAGCTTGGCCGGCGAAACGAGCACCCGCCCATCTTCGCCGATCCGCCCCCGCCGTGCAGCCGCCCTCGGCACAGTCCGCGCCCTAGACCAAAGTCGTAATCCTCGACTTTGGTCGGTCCCGGTTCGCGCCGCAGGTCCGATGTGCTGGGGAGTTTGCTCCGCCACACTGAGTGCACCACGAGAACCCGAGGAGAGCAGATGAGCAAGGGCGGCTATTCAGCGGTGCAAATCGTCGGCATGGTGATCACCGTCGTATGCGCGCAGGCCGCGATCCGCAGTTTCTTCGACCACGAGGCGCGGCAATTGTGGGGTGCGTTCGCCTGGGTCCCCGGCGGATGGGGCGGACAACTGGTCGCGCTCCTGGTGCTGGTTTTCGTCGGAATGGCGATCACCAGTTGGGCCCACGACCGCGCCAAGACGAAGGGCTGAGCACACTCACCGCACGTCGGGCCCGAGCGCCGCGTAGGTCTCCGGACGTTTCCGCCGGAGATATCCGGCCGTCGCCAGTCCCGCGCCGATCAGGATCGGCAGCAACCACGGCAGCAATCCGATCCACGCCGCGTCCGAGCCCGCCATTGTCGGGAAGTTCAGCACCGCCAGCACAATCACGCCGATCAGCCCGGCCCCGCCTAGCCCGGGGGCGACGAAGGTGCTCCACCAATGCGGGTCGCGCCGCTGGCGGAAGAACACCACTACCGCGATTGATGCCATGGCCTGCAGCACCAGGATTGCCAAGGTCCCGAAGCCGGTCATCGACGACGTCAAGAACGCTACTGGGTCGAGGCCGAGCACCGCGAAGATCGCGGCGACGAGAGTTGCGAATCCGATTTGCGCGGCGCTGGCGTTGCGCGGGGTACCGGAAACTGTGTGTCCCAGCGGTTTTGGCAGTACCCCGTCTCGGGCGAGTGCGTAGATGTATCGGCTCGCTGAGTTGTGGAGTGCCAGCAATGCGGCGAACAGGCTTACCACCAGCAACAGCTGCATGGCGTCGGTGAGTGCGGTTCCCAGGACGTCCTGTGACGTGGCCAGGAGCAGGTCGCCTGCTGCGAGATGGTCTTGTGCTACGGATTTGGCGTGTTCCACTCCGATCGCGCTCACCAGGGCGAGTGAGGTGATGGCTGCGAAGACGCCGATTGCGATCACTGCGATGTAGGTCGCCCGTGGGACTGACTTGTTTGGGTCGCGTGCTTCCTCGCTGAACAACGCGGTTGCTTCGAAGCCGATGAAGCAGGTGGCGGCGAACAGTAAGCCTAGGCCGAGCGATCCGGACGTTACTACGGTCGGGGAGAATGCGCTGAGGGAGTACCCGGATTTGCTCAGTACTGCTACGTCGAATACTACGAGGATGCTGACTTCCAGGATCAGTGATACTGCCAGGACTTTTGCTGAAACGTCTACGCCGCGGCGGCTCAGGAAGAACACTGCTGCCACGGAGAGTCCGGCCCACAGCTCCCAGGGCAGGTCTAAGTGGAAGACTCGGTTGACCACGCCGCCGGTCAGTGCGCCGGAGGTTCCTACTGCGCCTGCGACGAAACAGTTGTATCCGGCCAGCGCTACGAAGGCTCCGGAGAGGCCTGCTGGGCGGCCTAGTGCGGCGGTCAGGTAGGCGTAGAAGCCGCCTGCGTTCGAGACGTATCGGCTCATTCTTGCGTAGCCGACGCCGAAGAGCAGCAGGATGACTCCGGCGATCAGGAAGGAGGCGGGCATTCCGCCGCCGTTGCCCAGGGCGATTCCTAGTCCGGCGATTACTACCATGCCGGTCAGCGGGGCGACGGCGGCCAGGACCAGGAAGGCGATTCCGCCGGTGCCTAGGGCGTTCGCGCGGAGCTGCCCTTCGGCGGCCTTTGGTGTCGACTGCTGTGCCATCTCGGCCTCCTGGTTCGCTCCCTTGCCCCGCGGGGTCAGTGTTGCGTGTGCTGGGGGGATTGGGCTTGTCGGCGGGGGCAGAGGTGTTGCCGATCCGTGCATCCTTCTCGTTGCCAGGGGGACGGCTCGTCGCCTGGCGGCGACATTGCGTCCGGGGGGTGGGGCGGGCACCCCGATTTTTTAGTGTGACTACGGCGCTGGGGTGCTTGTCAAGGCGGGAAAGATGCCTTGACAAGCACCCCAGCGCCGTGTTTTTGGCTGTGTATCGGGGGCGGGGGGAGGTGTGGGTGCCTTGTTGGTTGGGTGCATCGGTGGCGGTTGGTTTTTTTGGGGGGTCCACAATGTATTTGGATCTGCGGTTACCGCATCGGCTATGCTGGCGTAGTGGTGAATCCGGCTGGCAGTAAAGGGATGCCGCGGCCCGAGCGGGAGCGGCTGATTCTTGATGCTGCCGTCCAGGAGTTCGGTGTTCAGGGCTATGCCCATGCCTCGGTGGCTGCCGTCGCTCGGCGGGCCGGGATTTCCAAACCTTTGGTCTACGGGTATTTCGAGTCCAAGGACGGGCTTTATCTTGCCTGCCTGCACCGTGGTGCGGCACCGCTGGTCGACGCTGTCACCGAAGCTCAGACCGGCACTGGGCTGAGCCGTGCTCTGGGGACCCTTGAGGCCATCTTCCGCACGCTGGAGCCTCGTCGTCTGGACTGGGCCGTTCTCTGGGATCCGACTTTGCCGCCGGGCTCCGCAGTGGACGGGGCGGCTCGCGCATACCGGCGCAAGCTTTCCGCGCTCGGTGCGGAAGGTACTCAGGAAGCCTTGTCCTCGGCCGGTTTCGCCGATCCTGCCGACGCTTCGCTGTTCGCTCGCATCTGGTACGGCGCGGTCGCTGCCACCGTCAACTGGTGGCTGGAGCATCCCGAAGAAACCGCCGAGACCACCACCCGGCGCTGCGCTCGCATCCTCACCTCCTTGCGCGGTTGACCTCGCAATCGACCCATTCGAAGTAACCGCTTCCCGATACCGGTCGTCCCCGGAACTCGCCAGAATACGTGTATGCGCCGACATAGCCGCGCCCATGGCCATACCGCAGTGGACTGTCCACAATCGCCTCCAGCGCTACGACCTTCTCAGTGCCGTCGTGCACCGTCCACCTGAAACCCTCGGGGACGCGCATTTCCCGGCCCAGTGGATCGATCTCCGGCTCTGGCCGATGTGCTACCTCGACCCTAACCTCCCGGAACACCGTCGCGGTGCCGTCCAGTGTGCGCAGGTGGGCCAGTCGGCAAGCTGTCGCACCGGCCGCGCGGACATCGGTCAGCAGCAATTGCGTCCGGTCGTCCAGATTGATGATCTGGTAGGTGAAGAAGTCGATTGGCAGCTTGAATCGCGGCGGCAGGGGTGCACGTCGAAGTGCTTGCGGGGAAAGCGATCGTGCGTACTCCACGGTGCACAGACCGCTGATCTCGGTCTCGCCGGTGTCGTCGGCGATCATTCCGGTGAAGGTGGCCAGGAGGCTCAAATGGTCGTAAGCCGGATTGCGCACGAACCACGAGACTTGCGGCGTCGCGGTGATCGACAAATCCGCGGTGAAACCCTCGTAACGCGCGTGTACCTGATAGGACGGATGTGCTGCTCCGATAGCCAGGTCCGAATCCCATTCCAGTCGCGAACCGTCCTCGGCGAAGCGGCATTCGGTGTGGGAATCGTAGGCCCGGTAATGATGATGCCCAGGCGCGGCGGTGGACGAGAGAACCGTCGTGGTGCGGCGGGCGTCGGAGGTCGCGAGGTAGTCGTTGTCGAAACAGACTGTGCCGGTGCTGCCGATCAGGGTCATGGTGTTGAGGTAGCGGTGCGGCCGCGGCAGTTCCGGCACGAAGATGCCGTAATGCGTCCACGCCCAGGCCCGCGAGTCCGGATGCGGCCGCAGCAGGCCGGGCCGGGCGAACGGCTTCGCGGACTCCTCGATCCGCTGGTCGAAGCGAGGGAGCAGCCGGTTCACCACGAACGGCGCGGCAGCGGTCAGCACGCTCATCTTTCCTCCTCAACGCCTATTACCCTAGAGTAAGTTACCCTCGGGTCAATTCGGAAGGGAGCAGACGGATGACACGGTCCTGGTGGGGGTGGGGCGACACCGAGGAAGCGCTGACCGCCGAAGAATCCGAGGCACTGGTCGCGCGCACCGCCGCCTTCCTTCCCGGCCACGACTTCACCGACCACGCTCCGCCCGCGCCGGACGAGCTGCCGGTGCCGCCGTCCCGGCTCCGCCCGCCCGCCGCACTGGCCCGGCTGTGCTCGACCGACCAGGTCGACCGGCTGTCGCACGCCCGCGGCAAGGCGTTCCGGGACGTCGTGCGAAATCTGGAAGGACGGGTCGAAGCGGTGCCGGACGTCGTCGCGCGGCCGGAGTCCGAGCAGGACGTCCTCGACCTCCTCGACTGGTGTTCCGCCGACGGCACCCCGGTAATTCCGTACGGCGGCGGCAGTTCCGTGGTCGGCGGCATCGAACCGCGGTTTCCCGCGCCCGCGGTGTCGCTGGATCTCGGCCGTCTCGACCAGGTGATGGAGATCGACCGGACGAGCCGCGGCGCACGCATCCAAGCCGGGGTCTACGGCCCGGCCTTGGAGGACCAGCTCCGCCCGCACGGCCTGACGCTGCGGCACTACCCCCAGTCGTTCACCCACTCCACCCTCGGCGGCTGGCTGGCGACCCGCGCCGGCGGCCACTTCGCCACGCTGGCCACGCACATCGACGACCTCACCGAGTCCCTGCGCGTCGTGACCCCGGCCGGCATCAGCGAATCGCGCCGGCTGCCCGGTTCAGGAGCCGGACCGTCACCGGATCGGCTGTTTCTCGGCTCGGAAGGCACACTGGGCGTAATCACCGAAGCCTGGATGCGCCTGCAGGAACGTCCACGCTGGCAAGCGAAAGCGTCGGTCAGCTTCACCCGGTACGCCGACGCGGTGCACGCGACCCGGGCGGTCGCGCAGTCCGGCCTGTACCCGGCGAACTGCCGGCTCCTCGACGCCGCGGAAGCGTTCCTCAACACCGGCGTCCAGGCCGACGGTTTGCTGCTGCTCGCGTTCGAGTCCGCCGACCATCCGGTGGACGCCTGGCTGGACCGCGCGCTCGAACTGACCGCGGACCACGGCGGCACGGTCACCGCCCGCCGCGGCGAGTCGGGTTCGGCGTGGCGCTCGGCGTTCCTGCGGATGCCGTACCAGCGTGACGCGCTCGCCCGCCGGTCGATGATCGTGGAGACTTTCGAGACCGCCTGCACCTGGGACGCGTTCGAGTCGCTCCACGAAGCGGTCACGGCGGCCGCGCACGCGGCGATCGCCAAAATCTGCGGCGCGGGCGTGGTGACCTGCCGGTTCACCCACGTCTATCCCGACGGCCCCGCGCCGTACTACGGCATCTACGCGACCGGCCGCTGGGGCAGCACCGTCGCGCAGTGGGACGAGCTGAAAACCGCGGTGTCCGAAGCGATCCTGGCCAACGGCGGCACGATCACCCACCATCACGCGGTCGGCCGGGACCACCGCCCGTGGTACGACCGGCAACGCCCGGACCCGTTCGCCGCCGCCCTGTCCGCCGCGAAGGACACGCTCGATCCGGCAGGCGTGCTGAACCCCGGCGTCCTCCTCCGCTGAGGCCTCGCAGCTGGGCGAGAACACCGTCCGCAAGGCCGAAGAACTGCGCGAGCCCGGGAACGAACCCTGCTGAGCTTGGTGTCCATTGTGGATTGCTTTGCCTTCTCGCGGCGCCGTGTTAGCCTGTCGCTGTGCTGCGCCTCATGACGTCCGAGCGACTCGTAACCCGGCGCGCCGGCTGAACCAGGCTGCCGGCGCGCGATGCCGGTGTGCGGTTTTTGCTTCGGGACCTGGCCCTCTCTTCCCCGCCAGACCTTCTTTCCCGGAGTACGCCATGTCCCTGAGCACCTTCTCGTCCGCCCCGTACACCTCCGCCCCGGCCATGCTGGTCCGCCGCCGGATCGCGACCTATTTCGTCGGCGGCATCGACCAGATCCCCGGCCTGGTCGCGACGCTGACCCAGCACGGGAAGCTGATCCACGAACTGTCCGTCGACGTCCGCGAGGGCGTCCGGGAAAGCAGCATGGTCAGCACGGTCCTGGTCAGCCCGGACGCGCTCGACGCCCTGCTGGAGGCGCTGCGCGCACTGTCGTCGGTCGTCTCGGCGGAACTGGCCTGATCCGGCTCTCTGGCCGACAAGATCGCCCTGCTCCACGACCGCCTGCTGCAGTCAACGCCCGCGGCGTGTTCCCGGGCATCAAGCACGGCGCGGGGTTCGACCGCCCCGGTGTGGCGGGCGAAGCAGGTCGAGGGCGTGCCGATGGACCCGCTGGCGTGATCCCCGCCTCTGCCCCGAACGGCCGTCCCCGACCGGCCCGCGCGGTACGTTCGTCGAACCACTTCCCGGTGGCGAGACGGAGGCGAAGCCGATGGAGCTGAGGCAGGTCGAGCACTTCCTCGCCGTGGTCCGGCACCGCAACTTCACCCGCGCCGCGCAGGACGTGCACGTCGTGCAGTCCGCGCTCAGCGCGTCCATCCGGAAACTGGAAGCCGACCTCGGCGCGGAGCTGTTCGACCGCACCACCCGCCGCGTGACTCTCACTCCCGCTGGCGAGGCCCTGCTCCCCCTGGCCCGCCAGATCGCCATGGACGTCGACTCCGCCCGCGGCGAGGTAGCCGCGGTGACCGGACTCGCGCGCGGCCGGGTGTCGATCGGGACGATCCAGACCCTGACAGTCCTCGACCTGCCCGCGAAGCTGGGCGAATTCCGCGCCCGCTACCCCGGAATCCGGCTGCGCGTGCGGGAAGGCACCATCCCCGGACTGACCGCCGCGGTGTCCGACGGCGAACTGGATCTGTCCTATGTGGGCGGTCCGCTGCCGGAGGACCTGGCCGAGTTCGCCAGCTGGGAGCAGAACCTGGTCCTGCTCGCCCATCCCGGACACCGCCTGTCGAGCCGCCGCCGGGTCCGGCTGGCGGAACTGGACGGCGAACCTTTCGTGGATTTCACCGGAAGCGGCCTGCAAGCGTTGGTCGACCGGGCTTTCACCGAGGCCGGCGTCCGGCGCGACCAGGTCTGCGAAGCAACGAACGTCTCACTGCTGGTCGACCTGGTCGCGGCCGGGCTAGGCGTCACCGTGGTCCCCGAGCAGGTCGCCGCTCGCTCCGGACTCCCGTTCGCCCACCTCACCCAGCCGACGCTGGCCCGCACGATCTACCTGACCGGCCGCTCGGCAAACCTCACCAACCCCGCGGCGCGGGCGCTGCTGGCCCACCTCCTCGCCTGACCCCGCGCACCGGCGCGAGCACCAACGCGAACCCGGCCAGCCCCAACACCAGCGCGACGGTCGTCAGCCCGGTGATCCCGGCGACGAACGCCAGCGCGAACGCCCTGCCGCCCAACCTCCGCAACAACCGGACGACGTCCCGAGTCTCCCCGTCGACCGGCTCACCATCGGCCGCGTGGCTGGCGTTGGCCGCGTCGAGGGCGACGCCATCAGCTGCCCTGGACACCTCGCCAACGAGGTGCCGGTCGTCGCTTGGGCCGGAATCCTCGGCGGAAACGCCAGGCACAGAGGTCATGCGCTGAGTATTGGCGTGCGCCGACCTTCCAGTCCAACACCTGTTTTCGCTGCGATTCAGCGATGAAATCGATCGACGGCCGCGCTCTGCCTTCCAGGCCAGGGTCGGTGAAGAAGGCGGGATCCGCCGGACTAGGAGTCTCGCCGCTCCGGCGCGGACTCCTGCTGCGCCGACGGTCGCGGATGCCGCATCGGACGTTGCCGGGCGACCGGATAACGCGCCAGAGGATGCGCCTCGTCAAGGCGGTGGCGAGCACGCCGGGGCACGTCGTCCGACGGGGAGACCCACCGGCGCGCCGATTCGTCCGGCGGGGAGGGCGGAGAAGGTTCCGGCGGCGAAACGGCAGAACGACGCCGAGCGGCGCGGCGCAGGAACACCACGGCCAGCACCACGAACACCGCGGCGACGGCCACCAGGAGCCACCAAGCTTGCATTCGTCCTCCCGTCGTGGGTGGGTCGCACGCAAGGGTGCCCGTTCGGTCCGCCGTCAGCGCGAGGTCCACACCGCTGGGTGTCACCGGAACGGGGGTGTTTGCTGGATAAGCGCGCGAGAGGCGAGCCGAACAGATCCAACGCTAGCAGGCTCCGCACGGCGTCGGGGCGTCCTCAGACTCGGGGAAGACGGCTGAAACCGTGGAGACCGCCGAGTCGTATTGCGCGGAGAAGCACCCGACGAGCGGTATCCAGAATTTCGTCGCGCGGCTACGGCCAAGCCGCACGCCTCAGCCTGTGACGCGTCGAGGCAGGTAAAATCGCCTAATCCCGCGAACGGCCTACTGCACCCCATCCCGCAACGCCGACACCCGATCCACCGCCGCCGTGAAATCCCCGCTCGGCAGGGAGCCGTTCGACAAACCCGCGGCCAGCGCGGAAGCGGCCTCATCCCCCTGGCTCACCTCCCGAGCCGAAGCCAGGATCAGATCCATCCCCGCCTTCGCCGCCAGCACGGCGCGGTTTCCCGGCCCGCCGTAGGACTTCAGGGCGCCAGCTTCCAGGGCATCCGTCACGGTCACCCCGGCGAACTGCGTCTCGGTGCGGAGTTCCCGCACCGCCGCGGGCGAGAGGCCGGCGGGGAGGGAGGCGTCCAGGGCGGGATACACCGCCCACGAGAGCATCACGAGCTTCGCCCCGGCCTCGACCACCGGGTGATACGGAGCCTCGTCCTTGGCGCGCAGTTCCGGCAGGGGCACGTTCAGCGTCACCGGGCCGACATCCGTGTTGCCTCCGGCCGGCACGGCACCCAGGCCGGGGAAGTGCTTGGCCGTCGCGGCGACGCCCGTGGACTGCTGGGCCGTCACGAAATCCCGGCCCAGCGAACCAGCCACCTGCGGGTCCTGACTGTAAGAGCGGCCGTATTTGTCGATGAAATTGCCCGGTTGGCGGTAGACGTCCAGAACCGGCGCGAGGTTGACGTTCATGCCTACCCCGGCGAGGTTCCGGCCAGCGCCGGTGCCGGCCGCTTTGGCCGCGGCGGAGGGGTCCGCGGACTGGGCGACCTGCTTCTCCGACAGAACGGGCTCGCCGGGCAGCCGGCGGACCTTGCCGCCTTCCTGGTCGGTCATCAGCAGCAACGGGCGGTGCACCGGGCTTTGCGCGTTCGCGTCCCGTAATTGCCGGACGACGGCGCTGATCTGGTGAGGGTCCGAGATGTTCTCGCCGAAGAAAATCACGCCGGCCGCCTCGCCGGCGCGGATTCGTTGCAGCAGCGAGGCGGGCGGGGTCAGCCCGGGATAGGAGTAGATCACCCGCTGTCCGGCCAGTTGCCGCGGCGTGAGCCCGGCGGGAGTGGCGGCGACCGTGCTCATCGCGAGCACCGTCCCGGCGATAGCCAGCATTGCCTTCCGACGCTTCATGCGACCTCCGTTGGCGAGCCCCTGCGACAACGGTAACGCGGGCGTGCGCGCCCGGCAGCCTCAGCACGATCGCGGCGAGGAGGAACTAAGTCCTCAATGGACAGTTAAACCCAGTACGCGACCCGAGCCCGGTAATTGCGCAGCACCAGCATCGCCAGCGACCAGCCGACCACGGTCACCGCGCCCGCGACGAGCCAATGCGTCCAGCTTTGCTGCTGACCGACCAGCGGCGCGCGCACGATCTCGACGAAGTGGTACACCGGGTTGAGCTGCAGCAGATTCACCGCGAGGGAGCCGAATCCTTCGTGCGAGCCCTGATTCATCACCCGCACCTGGTCCATCGACCACATGATCGGCGTCGCGTAGAAGAGCATCGTGATGAAACTCTGGATCACCGGCGGAATGTCGCGGAACCGGGTGGACACCACGCCGAACAGCAGCACCACCCACGCGCCGTTCAGCATGACCAGCATCAGCGCGGGCACGGCGAGCAGCATTCCCCAGCCCAGCCCGGGATGCAGCAGCGCGCCGTCCTTGTCCACCAAGCGGTACGGCTGCGAGAGCTTGCCGAAGAAGATCGCCAGCACCACCACGTACACGACGAGGTTGTGCGCCAGGTACAACGCCTGCCGCCACACCGTGCGCAGCGCGTACACCGACACCGGGGCCGGCAGCTGTTTGATCATCCCCTCGTTCGCGATGAACGTTTCCGAGCCTTCAACGATGCAGCCGTTCATGAAGTTCCACAGGATGAGCCCGGTGGTGATGCTCGGCAGCAAGGTCGAGATGGAACTGCCGAACAGCGCGGAGTTCACCACGCCCAGCGCGAGCGCGGTGACCGCCATCCCGACGGTGATCCACAACGGCCCCAGCGACGAGCGCCGGTAGCGCTGCTTGATGTCCTGCCAGGCGAGCAATGCCCACAGTTCCCGGGCGCGCAGCCCGGCCTGCAGGTCGGCGAGGGCTCTGCGCCAGCTTTTCGAGGCCGCGTCGATCGCGGGCGGAGCGGTCATGACAGCGAACCTAGCCGCGATCGCCGTTCTCGGCCAACACACGACTACGGTGTGCCGGGTGAGCTTTTTCCTGTCCCGCGTCCTTTCCGCGCTCCGCGACGGCGGCGACACCGTGCTGTTCCACCACGACGACACCGCCATGACGTACCGCGCGGCGGCAGAACTGCTGTCCCGGCTGTACGGCGGGCTCTCCGAGGTGCGCGGCAGGGTGGCGATCGACGCCGCCAACCGGCCGGAAGTGGTGCTCGCCCAGCTTGCCGCGCAGCTGCGCGGGCTGGAAGTCGTGCTCATCGCGGCGTCCGCGAGCCGTCCGGCGCGAGCGGCGACGCTGGCGGCCACCGGGGCGACCTTGCTCACCGACGCCGAACTCGACCAGCTCGCCGCCGCGCGTCCGTCCACTCCGGACACCCTGCCGGACCGGGTCACGGCCATTTTCCCCAGCGGTGGCACCACCGGGACCCCGAAACTCATCCGGCACAGCGGAATTTACGACGGCGTCGCCCATATCTTCCAGCCGGACGGCACCAAAACCGCCCTCGTCACCGCGCCGCTCACGCACATGACCGGCAACGCCGCCGTGCTAGGTGCGCTCTGCTGCGGCAACACTGTGGTACTGCACCGAGAGTTCGACGCCGAGCGCGTTCTCGCCGATATCGAGCGGCATCGCATCACGACGCTTTCCCTTACCCCGCCCCGGCTCGCCGCAGTGCTCGACCATCCGAAACTGTCCACTACGGACGTATCCAGCGTGCAACAGCTTTCCCTCGGCGCCGCACCGCTGCCGCCCCGCCGGTTGGCCGAGGCGCTGCGGGTGTTCGGCCCGGTCGTCGGACAGGGTTACGGGCTTACCGAAGCGCCGATGATCGCCAGTATCTCAGCGGACGAAGTCCTTGCCCGGCCGGAACTTCTCGGCTCGGTCGGCCGCATCGTGCCCGGCATGGAAGCCCGCATCGACGACGGTGAAGTACTCGTCCGCGGACTGTCCATGATGGACGGATACCAGGACCAGCCGCCGATCGGCGACGGCTGGCTGCGCACCGGCGACCTCGGCCGCTTCGACGAAGACGGCTACCTGTATCTGGAAGACCGGATCGACGACGTCATCGTGACCGGCGAGCACGGCACGAAGGTCTCCTCGACCACAGTTGAGCACGCACTTCTCAGCCACCCCAAGGTAACGGCCGCCGCGGTAGTCCCCGCGCCAAGTCCGGACGGAGCCCTTCTGCACGCCGTGGTGGTCGCCGAAAACACCACCGCCGACGAACTGCGCGATCAGGTCCGCGCGGAACTCGGCGGCGAGCACTTCGTACCGTCCACTGTGGAGTTCAGGAAAGAACTGCCGTTGACCCCAGTGGGCAAAGTGGACAAACAGCGGCTCAAGCGCTGACCGACCGGCCCAGCAACCGTTCCCGGTGATGCTCCTCGTGCAGGTCCCGCCGCCGGGCGTGCAGCAACTGCGCCAGCGTCACCTTGCCGAGCACCCGCGAAGGATCGTGCCGGTCAACCACCAGCGCCTGCGTGGTGTGCCCGAGCGCCAGTTCGTTCGCGACGTCGCGCAAGGTGTCGTCCGCGTACACGACGACATCAGCCGACATCTGCACATCCGGCTGGTGCGTCATCACTTCATGCACGAAGAACGTCTCAAGTGGATCAGTCGTGTACTCGCGAGTGAGGTGCAGGCGTCGCCGCGCGATCTTCTCCGTGAGCACCGAACGCTTGAGCAGCAACACCGAAAGCCCGTACGCCGAGAACGACGCGACGACGAGCGGCAGCAAGTAACTCCACGCGTGGGTCAGCTCCAAAGTGAACACAATGCCGGTGAACGGCGACCGCATCACGCCGCCGACCACCGCGGCCAGCCCGCACGTCGCCCAGAAACCGGGCGCGACGTGGGGCAGCAACCCGCCCTCCGCGGCGCCCAGCGCGGCACCGATCATGAACACCGGCGCCAGCACGCCTCCCGAAGTCCCGGATCCCAGCGAAAGCGCCCAGATCAGCGTTTTCACGACCAGGATCCCGACGATCAGCGACGCGGTCGCGTGCCCGGTGAGCAGCGCGTCGATCACGTCGTAACCGACGCCCAGCGCGTGCGGTTCGAGCAGGCCGCCGACGCCGATCACGAGACCGCCGATCGCGGGCCACCACATCCAGTGCACGGGCAGCCGCCCGAACAAATCCTCGGCGAAGTAGACGAGCGCGGTCGCGCCGATCGCCAGCAACCCGCCGGTCAGGCCGGGGACGAGGGCGAGACCGTCGGCGGCCGGACCGGGGTTGGCCCCGGTGAACGGGACTCCGAAGACCGGACCGGTGCCGAGCAGGAACCCGCGGCACACCGTCGCGACCGACACCGCCGCGGCCACCGGCACAAGACTGCGCGGCCGCCATTCGAAGAGCAGCAACTCCACGGCCAGCAGGACAGACGCGAGCGGCGCGTTGAACGTCGCCGCCATCCCGCCCGCGGCACCGGCCACGAGCAGCGTCTTGCGTTCATCCGCGGACAGTTTCAGCAGCTGCGCGAGGATCGAACCGACCGCGCCGCCGGTCATGATGATCGGTCCCTCGGCGCCGAACGGACCGCCGGTGCCGATGCTGACCGCCGCCGACACCGGTTTCAGCACCGCGACGCGCGGGGCCACGCGGCTGCCGCCGGTGAGGATCGCTTCGATCGCCTCCGGCATGCCGTGGCCGCGGATCTTCTCCGAGCCGTAGCGCGCCATCACGCCGATCACGAGACCGCCGACGACCGGCGCGAGCAGCACCAGCCACCACGGATGCTGCTGCGCGCCCGGCGCGACGAGGTCCGTGGCGACGCGCTGGTAGAAGACCAGGTTGGTGATCAAGCCGATGAGTTTGAGCAGTGCGAACGCCGCCACCGCCGCCGCGCCGCCCACTGGCAGTGCGATCGCGGTGATCAGCAGCATCCGCGGATTGACTGCGAAGTCGCCGAGGTGCGCGGCCCGCGCCGGAGCCTTCACAGCCGACCCGGCCCCGCCGTGGGCACGCCCGGTGCCGATTCCGCCGCCGCGACCAGCTCGCGGACCGCCGCGGAGACCGCCTGCTGCCGCGCGGCCGGCACTTCCGCCAGCAGCTCGGACAGCGCGCGCTGCCGCCGGCCGACGACCCCGGCGACGACCTCGCGTCCGGCAGCGGTGACCTCGATCGTCACCACAGTGCGGCGGTGCGCGTCCTCGCCGCGCACGACATACCCGTGCGCCTCGAGCTTGTCGGCCAGCCGCGTCACCGAGGACGCGTTCACGCCCATCGCCTCGGCGAGCCGCGAACACGGCACGCGGCCCAGGCTGTCGAGCACCACCAGCAACCGCACCTGCGGGAAGGTGACGCCGCGCGGGGCGGCGTGCGCGCTGTCCCAGGCCACGGCCACGAGCACGCGAGTCAGCCGCTCGAGCGCGGCCGCGTCGTCCGGCAAACCTTGCATAGTGCAAAAGTTGCTATAGCCAAGGCTCTGGGTCAAGGGTGGGCTCGGTCACCGGGTCCTCCCCCGGCCGGTTTTGTCGGTGCTCGTGGCTAGGGTGGGAATCGGCGACGCGGAGGTGAGCCGGTGGAGGACCACCCACTCCGGGGCAACCCCGGGGAGCAGCACGACACGTACCCACAGCGCCCCGCGCAGCGGCGGCACGCTCCGCGTGCGAGACAGCGCGGATGAACGGAGAACGAGTCGCCTCCGCGTCGCTGCTCGAACCGATGCCGGTGTGGCGCTGGCCGGTCGCCCGGTGGACCACGTTCGGCGAATGCGCCGCCGCCCTCGACCTCACACCCGGCGAGCTGACCTGGTTCGCCGATGAAGGCGGCTGGCACCGGCGGTCCCGGCCAGTGCTGCGGCATTACTGCTACCGCTGGATTCCGACGACCAGCGGCGGCGCACGGCTGATCGAACGGCCGAAACCCCGGCTGGCCGAACTGCAGCGCCGGGTCCGCCGGCACGTGCTCGACGCGCTCCCGGTCCACGAGGCCGCGCACGGTTTCCGCCGCGGCCGTTCGATCCACACCTGCGCCCGCCCGCACGCCGGACAGGACGTGGTGGTGCGGCTCGATCTGGCCGGTTTCTTCCCGACGGTCTCCGCGTCCCGCGTGCGCTCGCTGCTCGACCTGGCCGGCTATCCGAAGGCCGTCGCCGCCGCCCTCGCCGGAATCCTCACCACCCGCACCCCGGTCGACGTCCTGCGCTCCGCCCCGGCGCGCTCGAGGATGCTGAACCACCTCGCCGGCACGCATCTGCCGCAAGGCGCGCCGTCGTCGCCCTCGGTGGCGAACGCCGTCACCCACCATCTGGACCGCAGGCTCTCCGGCCTCGCCGCCGTGCTGGGCGCGAACTACACCCGCTACGCCGACGACCTGGCCTTCTCCGGCGACGCGAGCCTTTCGCTGCACCGCCTGCTGCCAGGCGTCCGGCGGATCGTGACCGACGAGGGCTTCCGGCTGCGCGACGACAAGACGTCGGTCAAACCGGCCTACCGGCAGCAACGCGTCGCGGGCCTGGTGGTGAACGCCGCGCCGGCGGCCGCCCGCTCCGAGTACGACGAGTTGCGGGCCGTGCTGCACAACTGCGTCCGCACCGGCCCGGCGGCGCAGAACCGCGCCGGGCACCCGGATTTCCGCGCGCACCTGCTGGGCCGGATCGCGTGGATCAGCGCCACGAACGAGACCCGCGGCGCGAAATTGCGTGCGCTGTTCGCCCGGATCGAGTGGCCTTCCGGCGATTCAGACGGATAACAGGCTGAGATTCCGCTCCATCTCGGCCCACCATCCGGCCGCCGGAACATCGCGCGGCTGAATCAACGAGGCTTTGACCAGAATGTCCGGCCGGTTTTCTCGCCAAGCGTAGGAAAAAAGCTCGTCGTAATGCGCGCGCGGCAGCCATCCCTGTTCCCGGCCCGCTTCCAATCGCATGAGCTGCCGAGCGAGATCCACACTGCTTCGCTCACAACTGCGAAACGCACGAGAAAATCGCTGCACGGCCGCGGCGTCGCCCTGCCGAACCGCCTGGCAGGCAAGGAAAAGCGCGGTCACGGCGAGCACGTCCGACCGGTGCACCCCGCCCTCCGCCGCCAGATGTTCGGCTAGCTGAAAACTGCGCTTCCGCCGTCCCCGACGCACCATTTCCGCCAGCGCTCGCTGCTGCCGAATGAGATATTCGTCTTCCCGCAGGTACTGCACAGCGTTTCCTCCCCTGCGCCTGGTCCCGCCCCAGGCCGCTTCCCGGTACAGGATGCTCCACCAGGGTGACGGATACGTCGGCGACACTCAGCCGTTCGGAGCAAAATATCACCCAGGGGCATCGACAGTACCCGACCGCGCAAGTTCGGGAATTCTTGCAGTGCCTCAGGAATCACCCCTTGCGGCGGGTTGGCAGGAGCCTTGCGGAGCGAGACGGTTTCCGTACCGATTTCGCGGTTCGATGTGGATTGCCTGCGCGGGAACGAGAGTTGCTGCGGAATCCGCATTGCGGTGCCGACTGACCCCAGTGGACACCCGGTGCCGAACGAAGGCGTCAGTCGCGAATCGCTTTCATACCAAGGGGTTCTGCGACTCAAGCGGAGCGCGCCTCCGGCCGGTCGGCGCTGCGAACGCGTGAGACAGGGCCGTTTCCCGGTTTGATTTTCGGCCGCGATTTCACCCGTTCGGCGTAATCAGCAGCGTGGGCCCGATGCGATGGGTTGCTCTCCGACGAGCGCGGACGGCTCGATGCCGCAAGCGGGCAGCCGGGAAGAGGGCTGCGGTGCAGGACTTGGTTGCCCAGAAGGTTCGACGTATGGCCGGGCAGGCCCAGCGCGCAGCCAGCCCGTCAGCCCAAGCCAAACTGGCCAGCCGTCACCTCTGGCCACGACGCGGGTTCCCCGTCCGCCGGAGCCGAAACCTCGCACTGCTCACCAACGGCCCGGCCGCCCAGCAGCCGAGCCATCCGCAGGAACCGAACCGCCACGCCAAACGACCTCGCCACCCCGCAACTGAGCCGCCCGCAGGAGCCGAACCCCCGCAAACCACGCCCAACGGCCTGGCCATCGAGCAGCCGAACCACCCGCCGGAACCAAAACCCCCACGTCAAACGACCGGGCCACCCCGCAGCCGAACCGTCCGCAAAAACCGAAACCCCACAACCCACGCCAAACGGCCTAGCCGCCCAGCAGCCAAGCCATCCGCCGGAACCAAACCGCCACACCAAACGACCTGGCCACCCCGCAACTGAGCCGCCCGCAGGAGCCGAACCCCCAACCCACGCCAAACGGCCTCACCGCCGAGCAGCCGAACCACCCACCGGAACCAAAACCCCCACGCCAACGGCCCGTGGCCGGGAGGCGGCGCAATCGGCAATCAGGTCACCGATGGTTTCCGGCCACCCCGCAGCCAAGCAGCCAAGCCGCCAGCCAGAACCCCACACCAAACGGCCCGGCCACCCAGCAGCCGAGCCGTCCAGCCCGTTATCGCTCAAGCCGCACCCGCCCAGCCCTCCCCAGGGCCAGGCCGGTGCCCACCTGACTCATCCGCGACCGGTCCGCACCCTGGTCACGGCGTGTTCTTCCCCCGAACGCCTGGAAACACCCCGGCGGAACCGAAGCGCCTCAGGCGACCTCGGTCCGGCTGCCGCCCGGGGCGTGCAGCCCCAGCATGTCCAGCAGCAGGGCGCATTCCTGCGCGTCCTTGGCCTGGGACGCGACGGCCAGTGCCGCCTTGCGCCGGCGTTCCTCCTGCCGGGCCGCGTCCGTGTCGTCCACGAGGTCTGGCGCCGGGTGCAATCCGGTGGTCAGGTCTCGCATGGTCGCTCCTCCCCGATCGGCGTGGGCGCGGGTTTTCCGCGCTCGCTGCACACCCCTTCAACGGCCGAGCCGCACCGGATGTTCCGATGACTCCGGTCACGTCGGCCAGCCAGGCCAGAATGGCACACGACGCGGACCTCCGGTGCGAAGCCGGGAAACCGGGCGGGCGCAGGGCGGGAGCCCCCATCGTCCTAAGTGGACACGCCGGAAAAGGGCCCATTCGGGTGGCGTGGGTGGCCTCACCCGGCTGGGCGAGCCACTATCCACGCTGTGCCTGCCGCCCGGCGCCCCGTGCGCACCGCTCTCGTCGGGATGACCGTGCTCGTTCTCGGCGTCCTCACCGCGCTTCAGGCGCCGAATCTGCCGATTCTCGGCGACGGCACCGCGTATGCCGCGGAGTTCAGCGAAGCAGCAGGGCTCCAAACCGGCAACGACGTCCGGATCGCGGGGGTGAAAGTCGGCCGGGTGTCGGAGGTTTCGCTCGACGGCGCGTCCGTCCGGGTGTCCTTCCGCGTGTCGGGCGCGTGGCTCGGGGACCGGACGTCCGCGTCGATCCGGATCAAGACGTTGCTGGGCCAGAAATATCTCGCGCTCGATCCGGTCGGCACCGGGTCGCTGGATCCGGGCACGCCGATCCCGCGCGACCGGACCACCGTTCCGTATGACGTGCTCCCCGCGTTCCGGCAGCTGGCCACGACCGTCGACGCCATCGACACCACCCGGCTGGCGCAGAGCTTCCGCGCCATTTCCGACACGTTCGCGCACACCCCGGTCGACGTCCGCGCCACGCTGACCGGACTGTCGCGGCTGTCCGATTCCCTCTCCGCGCGCGACGCGAAACTGGCTCACCTTCTGGCTCAAGCACGCACGATCTCCGCCACGCTCGCCGACCGCGACGCCCAGCTGACCCGGCTTCTCACCGACGGCAACCAGCTGCTGGACGAGGTGCGGAAACGCGAATCCGCCATTCACTCGCTGCTCGCCGGCACCCGTCGGCTGAGCAGCGAGGTGTCCGGGCTCGTCACCGACAACGACCGCGAACTCGGCCCCGTGCTCACCCAGCTCGACCGGCTCACCGCGTTGCTCGAACGCAATCGCGCGTCGCTCGCGGACGGAATCCGGCAGCTGGCCCCGCTCGTCCGCTTCGCCGCGAATCTCACCGGCAACGGCCGCTGGATCGACGGCTACCTGTGCGGCCTGCTGCCCCCCTCGATCGGGCCGCTCAACGAGGACGGCTGCTTCACTCCATGAGCCCCGGGCCGCCGGTGATCCGCACGGTGACCTGGTTGTCGTTGTAGGTGTAGGCCTCGTAGGCGAATTCGACGCCGGTCTTCTCCACGTGCTCGGTCCACGCCCGGTACTCGTGCCGTTTCCAGCCGGGGAAGTTGAAGAACTCGTCGAAGTGCACGATGCTGCCGACGCGCAGCCGCGGTCCGACGTTGTCCAGCACGGTCTTCGCGGAGCTGTAGAGATCGCCGTCGACGTGCACGAAATCGACCGGCCCCGGGTGTTTCTCCAGGAACCCGGGCAGGGTGTCGGAGAACAGGCCGACGACGAGTTCGGCTCCCGGCACGTCGGGCAGGTCGTCGCGGGCGAAGGCGCCGGCGGGCATGCCGTTGAGCCACGCCTCGGGCAGGCCGTCGAACGAATCGAAGCCGTACACCTCGGTCGCGTCGCGCGCGGCCGTGATGGTGCGCAGGGTGTTGCCGGTGGCGACGCCGAATTCCAGCGCCATCCCGCCGGTGGGCGCGAGGGAAAGCGCGTACTCCAGCGTTTCCTTCGGGCTGCCGAAATGCCGTGCCCCGATCAGGTTTTCGCGCGCGAAGACGTTGCTCTCGAGCGCCGCGTCCTGGTCGCCGGCGTACACGATGTCGCGGCGGCTGCGGATCTCGAACTCGACCACGCGGTCCAGCAGGCGGTCCCCCTGCCGGATGACCTCGGACCGCAGTTCCTCGCGCGTCCGCTCCAGTTCCGCGCGCAGTTCGGCGAGCTGGCCGGCGTGCGGATCGTGCAGGCGGGCCGCGGCCCGGCGCAGCACCAGGCCGGCCTTCCGGCGCAGCGCAGGGCCCAAAGTCCTTGTCGTCAGCCGATCTTGGCTTTCCTGGTTCATCCCGGGACGATAGCCGACAACCGGACCCGGTCCCGCACTGCCCGGTTTACCCGGGAGTAGCCGTCCGCCGGACCACCGCGGACCCCTGCGCGGCCGCGCACAACGTCGAGTTCCCCTCTCCGTCCACTGTGTACAGATCACAGCGGCAGGTGGCCCGCGACCGGCTCGCTTGGACGACCGTCGCCTCCGCGCGCAGGAGCATCCCGTCGGCGGGCACGAGGTAGTCGATGGAGAAGCCGCTCGTCAGCAATTGCGGCCCCAGCACGGTTCCGGCGGCGAAAGTGAGCGCGTTGTCCGCGGCGTAGGCGAGGACACCCCCGTGCAGGTAGCCGTTCTGCTGCCGGAGATCGTCGCGGACGTCCAGCGCCAGCACCGCGCGGCCGGCGCCGAACTCCTCGACCCGCGCGCCGAGCAGGACGCTGAACGGTTGCGCGGCGAGTCCGGCTCTCGCGAAGTCTATGTCCATTTTCAGGCCTCACTTCAGTAGTGAAGTACTTCAGTAGTGAAGTGAGGATGGCGGCGAGAAGAGAAGACTGTCAAGATCCCCGCATGGCCGCCGACGAACGACTTTTCTTCCTGCTGCAGAGCGCGGCACACCGCCTGCGCGTCGAGGGCGACCGCCGCTGCCTCGCCGCGGGCGGCGTGACGACCGCACAGCTGGGCGCACTGCTGGCGGTGCACGACCAGCCGGGACTCACCCAGCGCGAACTGGCCACCGAACTGGGCCAACGCGAATCGGCGATCACCGCGATGACGGGACGATTGATCGAGGCGGGGCTGATCGTCCGCCGGCCGCATCCCGAACAGCACCGGGCACTGGTGCTGGACCTGACTCCGGAGGGAAACGCGACGATCGCCCGGCTGCGACCGGTGATCGAGTCGTTCAACCGCGAACTGCACGCACTGCTCGGCGACGCGTTCGGGCCGACGAGCCAGGCACTGCAGTATCTGGCCGGCTGGCCGGGGTGAGGACGCCGAGATGCCGCGCGCCGGGACGAAACGGGCAGTCTTCCGGACCGGCCAGGCTCTTCCAGCTCCTGGTCAGGACCGGGAGCCGGGCGTTCCGTGCGGCCAGACGCACGGTGAACTGTCCCCGATGGTGAGCCGCCCGGTTTCAGCCCCCGCGATCGCTCCTTGCAGGCTCATCACGTAGCCGTCGCGTCGCGCGTTCGCGAAAGCGTTAGGGGCCTACCCGGGTGTCCGCCCGGCAGCGGACGGGCTAGCTTCTGCAGAGATGTCATCCACCACACTCGCCCCCGCTGCTTTCCGGCAACGTGCGGGCCGCACCATGGCCAGGGTGGCGATCATGGCGGCTCGGCTTTGGTGGGCCTGGCAGACGGTTCGGTCCGCGGGCGTTGCCTACCTCTCGGCTCAGCGCTTCCCCTCGGCTCAGCCTTACCTCTCCGCTCAGCGTTCGGAGCCCTCCCCGCCCTGTTCGGCGAGGAATCGTTCGAACTGCGAGCCCAGTTCGTCCGCCGTCGGCATGTGTTCCTGCGATTCGGCGAGCAGGCTGTGCCCGGACGCTTCGGCGAACGTGTCGTACTGACGTTCCAGCGCGCGCACCACGTCGGCGGATTCCTCGGATTCCGCGACCTGGCGGTCGATTTCCGCCTTGGCCACTTCGGCCGCGGTGCGGAGTTCGCCGTCGGGCAGGCGCAGGCCGGTGGCCTTGCCGATCGACTCGAGGATCGTCAGCGCGGCGGCCGGGTAGGTCGACTGCGCCAGGTAGTGCGGCACGTGCGCGGCGAAGCCCATCGCGTCGTGGCCCCATTCGCCGAAGCGGTACTCCAGCATCGCGGCGGCGCTGCCCGGGACCTGCATGCGGTTCGGCAGCGGCTGGTGCTCGCCGATCAGGTGCTCGCGGGTCGCGTGCGCGGTGACGCCGAGCGGGCGCGTGTGCGGGGCTCCCATCGGAATTCCGTGGTAGCCCACGGTGAGCCGGACGCCCCAGCGTTCCACCAGCTGGCGCACGGCGGCCGCGAACAGCTCCCATTCGCGGTCCGGCTCGGGGCCGGACAGCAGCAGGAACGGGATGCCGTCCTGGTCGTGCAGCAGGCGCACGACCAGTTCGGGGGTCTCGTACTCCTCCCAGTGGTCGACCGCGTAGATCATCGCCGGGCGGCGCGACCGGTAGTCGATGAGCCGGTCGACGTCGAACCGGGCGACGATCCGGTTCTCGACCTCGCCGGTGAGGTGGTCGGTGACCAGCTGGCCTGCCGAACCCGCGTCCATGAATCCCTCGAAGAAGTGGAGGAGCACAGCTCCGTCCAGGTCAGGGACGTCCGAGTCCACCTCGTACAGTTCCTCGGGATCGAGTCCCACCGGATCCTCCTGCTGCTCGCTTGCACGGACGTACGCGGTACAACGCGGCCCGACTGCGATTCCATCCCGCGCGCGGCGAAAATAGTAACGCCCCGCACTTGCCAGCACCCCGGATCGGGGCATCGTGACACTTGTCGTGGGCACCGTCCCCTACGGTCGGGCACTCTGAGCAGGTGAACACCGAGAAATCCACCACGCTTGAACTCCGGCTGCGCCCGCCCGAACACCGGGTGAGCCGCCGGGCGATCGGCCACTGGGCGGCATCGGCGGGGGCCGGCTGGCTGCTCGTGCTCGCGGTGCAGGCGGTGGTGGTCGCGACCGCGGAGGACCCGCCGTCGTGGCTCACCGTGACACTGCTGCTCTCCTGTGTGCTGGCCCCGCTTCACCTGCTCGTCATGCCGCAGTGGCGCTATCGCGTGCACCGCTGGGAGGTCACCGGTGAGGCTGTCTACACCCAGTCCGGCTGGCTGAAGCAGGAGTGGCGGATCGCGCCGATCTCGCGGATCCAGACGGTGGACGTCGAACGCGGACCGCTGGAGCAGCTGTTCGGGCTGGCCCGGCTCACCGTCACCACCGCGTCGGCCGCTGGCCCGCTGCGTGTCTCGGGGCTCGATCGCGAGGTCGCGGTCGCGCTGGCCGACGAGCTGACCCGCACCACGCAGGCGGTTCGAGGGGACGCGACGTGAACGCCACCGCACCCTCCCCGCCGGTCTCCGCGGAAGGCGCCGGCGAGGCGGCCTGGCATCGCCTCGACCGCCGGATGTTGCTGATCCGCCCGGTTCTCGACCTGGTGAAGTCGCTGCCGGTGCTCGTCGGCGCGCTGGTGCTCGGCCACGGAAACCACTGGCAGTGGATCGGTCTCGCGGCCACCGCGGTGACGATCGGCGTCGGCGTTTCGCACTGTCTCACCTCTCGCTACCGCGTCACCGCGACCCAGCTCGAATGGCACACCGGGTTGCTGCTGCGCAAGCAACGCGCGATTCCGCTCGATCGAATCCGTACCGTAGACGTGCTTTCGGAACCGAAACATCGGCTTTTCTCGCTTTCCGCGGTAAGAATCGGTACCGGACGGCACGACCACGGAAAAGGGCCGGGCAAGGACCAGCTGGTGCTCGACGCGGTCACCCGCGCCGAAGCCCAGCGGCTGCGCACCCTGTTGCTGCACCGGACCCCGGCGGAAACGCGAGCGGCGCGACCGGCGGAGTCGCTCGTCGCCGAGGTCGACAAGCGCTGGGTGCGGTACGCGCCGTTCACCTTGTCCGGGCTCGCGGTGGTTGCCGCGATTCTCGGCACCGTCTACCACTTCGCGCACGAACTGCGTTTCGATCCGACGAGTTTCGGGCCGGTCCGCGACCTCACCGCCCGCGCGCTCGAACAACCGGTGTGGCTCACCGTAGTGCTGGCGGCGGCCGGACTTCTCGTGCTGGTGTCGGTGCTGTCGGTCGGCGGATACGTGTTGTCGTTCTGGAACTTCCGGCTCACCCGCGAACCGGGCGGCACGCTGCACATCCGGCGCGGGCTGATCACGACGCGGTCGGTGTCGATCGAGGAAGACCGGTTGCGCGGCGTCGAGATCAAGGAACCGTTGCCGTTGCGGATGGTCGGCGGCGCGAAATGCGTCGCGGTCGCTGCCGGACTGCGCGAGGGCAAGGGTGCGGACCGCGGCGGCGGCCTGCTGCTGCCGCCCGCTCCGGCCGGGAAAGCCCGGGAGATCGCGAGCGAGGTGCTCGGCGAGGACTTCGCGAATGTCCCCCTCGTACGGCATTCCCGGCGCGCGCTGACCCGCCGGATCACCCGTGCCGTCTTCGCCGTGCTGGCGCTGTCGGCCGCGCTGTTCGGCCTGGCCCGGCTCGACGTGCTGCCGGAATGGCCGTGGCGGGCCGCGCTCGTGCTGCTGCCGTTCGCCGTCCTGGTCGGCTTCGACCGGTACCGCTCGCTCGGCCACGCGATCACCGGCCGGTACCTCGTGACCCGTTCCGGGTCGCTGGCCAGGGCGACGGTCGCCGTCCGGCGCGACCGGCTCACCGGGATCGTCGTGCACCAGTCGCTGTTCCAGCGGCGGGCCGGGCTGGTCACCGTCACCGCGCCGGTCGCCGCCGGTCGCGGGCACTACCGCGTGCTGGACGTCGAGGAAGGCGCCGGGCTCGCGCTCGCCGACGCGGCGGTCCCCGGATTGCTGACCCCGTTTATCGCCGCGGGCGGAAAAACCCCGACCTGTGGTAATTTACCGGCGCGTTCGTGACTGAATTCGGTGAACTCGCGAAGGGGTTTCAGGATGTCTGAACCCGGGCTCCGTCGCACGGCCGGCGCCAACAGTTCCCGGAAAGTGCTCCAGCTGCTGTTGTCGTTCACCGAACAGCGCTGGGAGGCCAGCGTGGCGGAGCTCGCCGAAGCGATCGGCAGCCCGGTCGCCACTACCTACCGCTACGTGCAGTTGCTGAAGGAACTGCAGCTGCTCGAAGAATCCCGGTCCGGCCGCTACCACGTCACCAGCCGCGTCATGCCGCTCGCGCGGGCCGCCCGGCTCGCGAACGACCTGGCCAGGGTGGCGCTGCCGGTGATGGAGGAGGCGGTGCGCGAACTCGGCGAGACCGTCCTGCTGTTCCAGCACTTCGGCGACGTCGCGGTGTGCAGCGACCGGGTGGAATGCGACCGGCCGATGCGGTTCACGTTCCAGCCCGGGCATTCGATCCCGCTCGGCGTCGGCGCGACCGGGAAGATGCTGCTCGCCCTGCTGCCCGACGGCGAACGCGAACGCCAGGTCGCCCGGATTTCCCGGGAACGCGGGGCCGAGGTGCGCGACGACCTCAAGCTCGCGCTGGCCAACCGCTACGTGCAGAGCTGGGGCGAGATCGAGGACGGCGTGTGGTGCTGTTCGGTGCCGGTCGACGTCAACCGGCACCGCCCGAGCGTGCTGACCTTCGTCGGACCGGCCACCCGCATCGGCGACGCGGAGCGCGAACGGGCCATCACGGCGTTGCGCGCTTACGCGGAGCAGATCGGAAAAGCGATTTCCGAGTACTCCATGTAGCCGTAAAATCGGGGCAGTGATCCGTCTCGCCGCCCCTGCCGATCTTCCTGCCCTGCCCGACCTCGAACGTGCCGCCGGAGAACCGTTCCGGGCCCTCGGCATGCCCGAGATCGCCGACGACGCACCGCCTTCGGTCGCGGACCTCGCGGTGTTCCAGTCGGCGGGCCGGTGCTGGGTCTGGGACGACGACGGGACGATCGCGGCGTACGTGCTCGCCGAGGAGGTCGACGGTTTCGGCCACGTGGAACAGGTTTCGCTGCTGCCGAGCCACGCGCGCCGCGGATTGGGGCGCGCGCTGATCGAGACGGTCGGCGCGTGGGCCGTGGAGCGCGGGCTGTCCGGGCTGACGCTGACCACGTTCGCCGAGGTGCCGTGGAACGCGCCCTACTACGAACGGCTCGGGTTCCGCGTGCTGGCCGACGAGGAGCAGGGTCCCGCGCTGCGGGAGATCCGGCGAGCGGAGATCGCGCGCGGACTGGACCGGTGGCCGCGGGTGGCGATGGTGCGGGCGCGGTGAGAACTTCCTTGTGGCACAAGGAGTTTCACCCGGCGCGGCCTAGGCTTCGAAGGCCCGCTTTTTCCAGCGAGGCCGCGATCTGTTTCAGATCCGCGGACGTGAGATTCGCGGTGCAGCAGTCGGCGAGGTAGCGGTCGTACTGCTCGATGGCCCGCTGGTAGGCGATGCCTTGCTCACGGAGGCGGAAAACCAGCGACTTCGCCTTGCGGACGACCTCGTTGCCGACACCCGCGGCGCCGACGAGCCCGCAGGCTTCCGCGACCCCGATCTTGAACCTGAGCGGTTTCCTGGCTCGAGTTCCGGGTGCTGACTGCGCCATGAAACGCTCCGGGTCGCTCGGGAGGGGGACCTGGATTGCCGAGCGAATCGAACACGTGTTCTACTGGTTGAGCCGGCCCCGGAGGGGGAAGCTCCGCGGGCCGGCACCCAGGCAAACCCGTCCTTCGATCGATGTTCAGGAGGCAGTGTGGCGGTCAAGATCACCCACCTCGCCAGTGGTCAGCAGGTCCGCTTCGCGAACGCGGACGGCGCCCGCCGCTATGCCGAGATCATGGGCGGCGGCGTGGACAAATGGCGGTTCACGATCGTCCCCGGGGACAGCGGGGCTCCCGGGATGCCCGCGGCGGTCGTCAACGTGCCGGTGTGGCGGACCGTCGCCCGGTGAGGGATTCACGGCGCGCGGCGGCGGTCTCTTGGCGGCCACCCGCCTGGTGACCGCCGCACGGCGACCGCCGCACCGGCAGCTGGCAACCGATGGCCGCCGCCGGACGACCGGCACCCGAGCACCGTCGCCGCACGAACGCCACCCCACCGCCGCCGCGAGACGGCCGCCGCCCAATCGCCGCCGCGAAACGGCCGCCACCCATCGCCGCTGCACGAACGCCACCCCATCGCCGCCGCCGCACGAACGCCACCCCACCGCCGCCGAGAAACCGCCGCCGCCCCATCGCCGCCGCCGCACGAACGCCACCCATCGCCGCCGCGAAACGGCCGCCGCCCCAACGCCGCCGGACGACCGGCATGCGGTCGCGGTCGTCCGAGGTCCGTCTGCCCGTTGACAGCACGGCAATCGGCCCGCCGGGAAACCGCCGTGCCGGTCATCGGGACAACGTCACCTGCTGTTTGTTGCTTACCGGCCGCGCATTGTGCTCCACTGTCGATCACCCACTGCTGTAAGTCCCGCGACGCGGGACCGCCGCTTGTCAGCAGCGACCACCTCGGCACGGCCCGCGTCCGTGCCCGACGGACAGAAGGAGCGGCTCCTTTGCTTGCGCACCAGCGTGGAACACATCGTCGTGGAAAAATCCGGGGCATCGTCGCGTTGTCGGTGCTCGCGCTCGCGGTCGGGGCCGGTGCGGCCCACGCGGCGCCGGCGGCCACTCCGAAGGCCACGGCGTGGCCCGGCGGGTCGAAGGTGGCCATCGCCGACGACTCCGGGGTTTTCGGCAGCAACCTCAGCGGCGTCTCGTACGAATCGCCCACCGTGCTGTGGGCGGTGAAGAACGGCCCGAGCACCCTGTACCGGCTCGTCCAGGACGGCAAGAAGTGGCGGCCCGACACCGCCAACGGCTGGGCCAAGGGCAAGCCCATGCACTACTCCGACGGCAGCGGCGACCCGGACGCCGAAGGGGTCGTCTTCACCCCGGACGGCGTCTTCACCGCCACCGAGCGCGACAACGACGACGGCGACACGAGCAAGCCCGCCGTGCTCCGGTACGCGACCTCCGGAACGAGCAAATCCCTGAAAGCGACCGGGGAATGGGACCTCACCTCGGATCTGCCGTCGGTCGAGCCCAACAAGGGTCTCGAGGCCATCGCCTGGGTCCCGGACTCGGCGCTCACCGCGCACAAATTCCGGGACGAGCACACGAAAGCCGCGTACAACCCGGCGAACTACCCGAACCACGGGACCGGGCTGTACTTCGTCGGGCTCGAGGACAACGGGAAGGTCTACGCGTACGCGCTCGACCAGTCCGGCGGCAAGTACACGCGCGTCGCGTCCTTCGACAGCGGATTCCCGGCGGTGATGGACCTCGAGTACGAACCGTCGACCGGCCACCTGTGGGCCGAATGCGACAACACCTGCAAGGGCCGCACCACCACGCTCGACGTCAACTCCTCCGGCGCGTTCGCGGTCACCGCGCAGTACGACCGCCCGTCCGGAATGTCGAACTACAACAACGAGGGTTTCGCGATCTCGCCGACCTGCGCGAACGGGACCAAGCAGGTCGTGTGGTCCGACGACGACGACCACGCGCTCCGCACCGGGACGCTGACCTGTAAGTAGTCCTCCGCGGACACCCCGCGGCGGCACCGGAAACCCGGTGCCGCCGCGGGTGTCGTCAGTTCTTCAGCAGCCGGTCCAGCGCCCGCGGAACGGCCGCGGCCAGCAGGTCCAGCTCGGCTTCTTCGGCGACCAGCGGCGGCGACACCGCCATCCCCTTGCCGAGCGCACGCACGATCACGCCCTCCTCGAGCAGGAACTTGTGCAGCCGTCCGGGCGCGCCCGGGTCCGCGGCCAGCAGGTCCGGCGCGAGTTCCACCGCCGCCAGGAATCCCAGCCCGGCCCGGACTTCCGCCACCGCCGGATGCCCGACGGCCCCGGAAAGCGCGTCCGCGAGCGGCTTCTCCAGCAACTTGCCGCGCGGGATGATGTCGTCGCGTTCGTAGATGTCCAGCGTCGCGTTCGCCGCGGCGCAGGCGACCGGGTGCCCGGCGTACGTCGCGCCGTGGCGCAGGATCGGCGCGCCCGGGCGGCCGGTGAAGAACGGCTCCGCCACGTGCGGCGCGACCAGCAGCACGCCCAGCGGGATGGTCCCGCTCGTCACGCCCTTCGCCGTGGTCACCAGGTCCGGCTGCACGGACCAGCGGTCGATGCCGTACCAGGTGCCGAGCCGGCCCCACGCGCAGATCACGCAGTCCGCGACGAACAGCACCTCGTGCTTGCGGCAGATCGCCGCCACTTCCTCGAGGTACCCCTCCGGCGGCAGCAGCACGCCGCCCGCGCCGATGACCGGTTCGCAGAAGAACGCGGCCACCCGCTCCGGACCGACGCGGAGGATTTCCTCCTCCAGCGCCGCCGCGTTGTCGTAGGGCACCTGCGAGAAATCCGCAGCCGGCGGACCCCAGCCCTCCGCGTTCGCCGGGATCCCGGCCGCGGCGGTGCCGAATCCGTGCGTGCCGTGGTAGCCCTGGGTCCGGCTGATCACGTGGGTCTTGTCCGGGCGTCCAGTGTGGACGAAGTAGGACCGGGCGATCTTCACCGCGGTGTCCACCATGTCGCCGCCGCCCGAGCCGAGGAACACCTTCGACCCCGGCACCGGCGCCAGCTCCGACAGCCGCGACGCCAGCTTCAGCGCGGGTTCGTTCGCGACGCCGCCGAACAGGTTGTACGCGTCGAGCTTCTCCAACTGCTCGGTGACCGCGCGAGTGATCTCGGGACGGCCGTGGCCGAGGTTCGAGTACCACAGCGACGCGGAGGCGTCGAAGTAACGACGGCCCGCGTCGTCCCAGACATAGGACCCCTCGCCGCGGGTCACCACGAACCGGTTCCCGTCGACCGCGCCCATGTCCGCGAACGGGTGCCACAGCGGGTTCGGCTGCTGGTCCGGCATTGCTCCTCCTCGGGGTCGGCTCAACCGGCCGGCGCCGCGGGGAGCGGCGACCGGCCGCCGCCGCCCTTTCTACCCGCCCGGCCGGGGATCGGCGAACCGCGACCCCTCGACGCGCGCCATCGCGGAACTCCGCAGTCCAGGGTTCCGATGGCGCTGTCCCCGGCCGGGCAGACCGGACGCGGGCCGCCGCGCCGGACGGCGGCACGCCAGCTCGCCCTTGTACAGCTCGGCGGTGCGGACCAGATCGGCGTAGGCCTCGACGTGCATCCGGTTGATGGCGTCGTGCGCGTCCCGGGCGGCCGCGTCGAGCCACGCGCAGTAGTCGCTTCGGGTCTGGGTCCGCATCGCGCGCCCCCGCTCAGACGTTTTCGACGGTGGTTGCCGGTGCGTTCGCGGGCGCGGAACTGAGCGACGCGCCCTTCCGGTCCTTGACGAAGAAGCTGGTGACCAGGCCGATCACGGTCATCACGGCGAGGTAGCCGCCGACCGCGTAGACGGTGCCGGTGTTGGTCTGCAGAGTTTCGGCGATGGTCGGCGCGAACGCCCCGCCGAGCACCGCACCGATCGCGTACGAGATCGCCGCGCCGCTGTAGCGGACCGTCGTCGGGTACATCTCCGCGTACAGCGCCGACTGCGGGCCGTAGGTGAACCCGAGCCCGACCGAGAACAACACCAGCGAGAGCACAAGCAGCCCGACGCTTCCCGTGTTGACCAGGGCGAAGAACGGGAACATCCAGACCAGCTGCAGCACGAACCCGACCTGGTAGGTGCGCACGCGCCCGATCCGGTCGGCGAGCCAGCCGCCGACGAGCGTGCTCAGCAGCCAGGCGACGGCGGAGATCATCACCGCGATCAGCACCGTCGAACGGTCCAGGTGCAGCGATTTGGTCGCGTACGACTGCACGTATCCGCCGGTGGTCATGTAGCCGACGGCGTTGTTGGCCGCGAACAGCAGCGCGCCCGCGATGACGAGCTTCCAGTGGTGCCGGAACAACTGCACCAGCGGCATGCTCGATCGGGCCTTCTTCTCGCGGACCTCCTCGAACACCGGGCTTTCCGCGACCCGCGACCGGATCATCAGTCCGGCCACGATCAGCACCACGCTGAGCAGGAACGGGATCCGCCAGCCCCAGGCCAGGAACTGCTCCGGGGAGGTGAGCGCGGTGACCAGCGCGAGGACGCCGTTGGCCAGCAGCAGCCCGATCGGGACGCCGATCTGCGGGAACGCGCCGTACAGCCCGCGCCGCTGGGCGGGCGCGTGCTCGACCGCGAGCAGTGCCGCGCCGCCCCATTCGCCGCCCGCGGAAAGCCCCTGCACGATGCGCAGCAGCACCAGGATGATCGGGGCCCACACGCCGATCGACGCGGTGTTCGGCACCAGGCCGATCAGCACCGTCGAAATCCCCATCAGCAGCAGGGTGAGGATCAGCATCGCGCGCCTGCCGAGCCGGTCGCCGAGATGCCCGGCGATCACCGCGCCGACCGGGCGGAAGAAGAAGCTGATGCCGACCGTCGCGAACGACACGATCAGCGCGTCCTTGCCGAGCACCGCGAAATACTGCGTCGCGAAGACCAGTCCGGCGCAGATCGCGTAGATGAAGAAGTCGAACCATTCGATAGTCGTGCCGACCATCGCCGCCAGCACGACGCGGCGGTGTTCTCTGCTGATCCCGGTCGTGCGCGGCATCGCGCCTCCCCTGCTGACAGTGCTTCAGGCCGTGGCAGATCGTATATAATCAGTCGCCATCCCGACAAGCCTCAATGCGGTAACTGACCAGGCCGTTTGTCTACAGTGGTCGGAACTGACAGCGTACGTGCGATTTCCACGCAGCGGACGCGTCCGCTGGATAGTATATTATTTAGCGCAACGAACGGACCGGTTACCGTGGCCTGGACACCCCGCCCCGGCGGGTTGCGAAGGGGAGGCGACAGGGATGTCCACAACGCACGAGCAGGCCGGGCTCAGCAAGAGCCAGCACACCTATCAGGTGCTGAAATCCCGGATCACCGCGGGCGAGTACCCGGCCGGGCACCGGCTGGTCCTCGGCTCGCTGGCGAAGGAATTCGACGTGAGCACGGTCCCGGTGCGGGAAGCCGTCCGGCTGCTGCAGGCCGAGGGGCTGGTGCACTTCGAGCGCAACGTCGGCGCGACCGTCGCGGCGATCGACCCGGTCGGCTACGAGCACACGATGCAGATGCTCGCGATCGTGGAAAGCGCGGCGACCGCGCTCGCCGCGCCGCATCTGACGGCCGACGACCTCGCCGAGGCGGCCGAGCTCAACAACCGCATGCGCGCCGGTCTCGACCAGCTCGAACCGGTCGAGTTCACCCGGCTCAACCACGAGTTCCACGAGGTGCTCTACACCCGCTGCCCCAACCCCACCCTGGTCGACCTAGTCAAGAAGGGCTGGGCGCAACTGGCCGCGATCCGCGATTCGACGTTCTCGTTCGTGCCCGCCCGAGCGCTCGCGTCGGTCGCCGAACACGACCAGCTGCTGGACCTGATCCGCGCCGGTTCCGGTGCCGAATGGATCGAGCACTGCGCGCGGGTGCACCGGTCAGCGACGCTGGACGCGTTCCTCAGCTGGGAAGCGGATTCGCATCGCAGCTGACCTTCACCCGGTCATCCGCGCGAGGATCGTCGCGAAATCCCGCTGAGGAATGGGAAACAAGCCGCGGCGGAACGGCAGACCCCAATGCGCGGGATCGGCGATGAACGACAACTGGCCGACGAGCGGTTTGGCGTCCACCCGTGCGCAGTCATGAAAGGAAGCCGCGAGCCGCCATGGCCGGAAATCGTCGGTAACGTAGGCCTGGTAAGGCTTTTCGCCGGTGATGGTGGCCCACGCGGTAAACTGCCGGACCGGTTTACCGCCCGACAAACTGGTGCGCGGCGAGTAGAAAATCATCTCATCGCCCGGACGCGGCTGCCGAAGACGTTTGCCCGCACCGTGCTCCGCTTGGGTGAAGCCACCCTCGGCGGCGGCTTCCACGTGGTCCAGAGTGACGGTGTTGATCCAGAACCGCTGACTGTTCACGGTGCCGTCAACCCTTCGAGCAGGCCGGGCGTCGGCCTGCCGGTGAGCCGGGAGAGAGCGGAATCCGACAGGTCCACGGACGCGGTCCGGAATCCGGCGGAAGCGAGTTCCGCGAGACGCGCTGGGTTCCGGCCCGCCGCGGTGATCGTTTCCGGGTTCCGGCCCCGCGCGCCCAGCGCGGGCGAGACCTGCCGGCCGAGCGGTCCGAAAACCAGGGTGCTCGCCTCAGCCACGGTCGTGGAGGGTGATGTGGTAGCCGTCGGGGTCGGCGAAGGTGAACGTGCGGCCGAAGGGGCCGTCGATGGGCGCGGAGACGATGCGGTGCCCGTCGGCGGCGAGCGCGTCGTGAATTGCCTGGACGTCGGTGGCGAGCAGCCAGATCGCAGCGCCGAGGCCCGGCTGGGCGACGGAGGCGAGATCGGTGCCGGGAACGACCTCGCGGAGGGCGAAGGCGATCGGCTTCGTTTCGAAGACGACGGCGTGCGGAGGTCCGGCGGGCGAGCGGACGAGGCCGAGGTAGCGCTCGTAGAACGCCTGTGACGCGTCCAGGTCGCGTGCCTGGAGCGAGAGGAAATCGGGGCCGACGGCGGGCATGGTGCTGCTCCTTTGCTCGGTGTCAGGTTCCTGACATCAACCACTGTATGTCAGGAACCTGACATGAGCAAGGCCGGGGCGGCACCAACGTAGAAAGGTGTGGTGCAGACGGCCGCGAGGGGAATCAGCCAGCGTCCGGGAGGGTTCGGCTCAGCCGCGCGGTTTGCGGTACCACCGCGGCGAAGTGTTCAGCGGCGGCTTGAGCTTCGCGCGCACCACCAGCACGTTCGGCTCGTCCGATTCGACGAATTCGCTCAGCAGCCGGCGAAACGCGCGGCCGAAGCCGGACACCCGGTCCGCGTGCACGCCGAACGAGCGGGCCAGTCCGACGAAATCCGGGCTGTCCCAGTCGACTCCGCGGCGCGGCAGGCCTTCCTGGTCCTGGTCGTAGCGCAGCATGCCGTAGCCGCCGTCGTCCACCACGACGACCGTCACCGGCAGCTGTTCCTCGGCCAGCGTCGCCAAATCCCCTACCGCGTAAAGGAAACCGCCGTCGCCGGTGACGCACAGGACGCGCCCGCCGCCTGCCGCCTCGGCTGCCACGCCCGCGCCGAGCGACGCCGGGAAGCCGTAGCCGAGCGTGCCCCAGCCCATCGGGTACGCCAGCCGCCGCGGCGCGCGGACCCGGTGGAAGCCGCCGATCCAGTATCCGGCGACGCACATGTCGGCGACGATCGTCCCGTCCGCCGGGAGCACTTCCTCCAAAGTGGACAGAAAGTCGGCGGCCTGCGGCTCCTCGTCCCGGATGCGCCTGCGCACCCGGCGGCCGATCCCGGCCAGCCGCGCGGTCAGCTCGTCCAGGCCGGGCCGCGTTTCCGGGTGCAGGGATTCGACGACGCGGCGGGCGTCGCCGACCAGGGTGACGTCCGGCCGGTAGTTCTTCGCCGCGTCGCCCGCGTCGACGTTGATCGCGATCAGCTTCGGCGGCGCGGGCATCTGCCAGTTCTGCGTCATCAGGCCGTCGAAATCGGTGCCGATCGCGAGCACCACGTCGGCCTCGTCCCACAGCTGCCCGACCTCCGGCGCGTGCACCGGATTCGGGGCCAGGCAAGGATGATCGAGCGGAAGCAGGCCGCGCGCGCCGAACGTGGTCAGCACCGGCGCGGCCAGCCGCTGCGCGAGCTGCCCGATCGCTTCCCCGGCTTCCGACCGCAGCGCACCGCCGCCCGCCCAGATCAGCGGACGGCGCGCGGACGCCAGCAGCTCCGCCGCGCGCGGCAGGTCCGGCAGGTCGAGCACGCGTTCGGCGGGCGGGGCGGGCGGTTCGCGCGGCGGCGTGGTCTCGCGGAGGAAATCGGTCGGAATGCCCAAATACACCGGACCGCTTTGCGGCATCAGGGCGAGCCGGGCGGCCCGGTGCAGCGTCGCGGCGATCTGGTCCGCGCGGTGCACCGTGAACCCGGCCTTGGTCACCGGCGCGAACATCGCCTGCTGGTCGGAGGTTTCGTGCAATACGCCGCGCACGACACCCGGACGGCGCAGCGTCGACGGAATGTCCGTGGCGATCACGAGCACCGGAGCCGCGGACGCCATCGCTTCGCCGACCGCGCCGAGCGTGTTCGCCGCGCCGGGGCCGGTGGTCACGAGCGCGACGCCGAGTTTTCCCGTCCTGCGCGCATAACCGTCGGCCGCATAGCCCGCGGTCTGTTCGTGCCGGACGTTGACGAGCCGGATCCCGGTGTCCGCCAACGCCTCCCACAGCGGCAGGTTGTGGACCCCCGGCAGGCCGAACACCACCTCGGTCCCGAGAGCCGTGAGCGCGTCCCCCAGCTGCTGAGCTCCAGTCCGTCCTGCCACGCCAGCGATGGTATCCGCCTCCCGTAAGCAGCTGCAGACACGTCACCGGACAGGGTTTGTCACCGCCGCGCGGCCCGGTTGTCCCCCGGCCGGCCGCGAGATCTGAAGCACCGCCTTTTTCGTGCGTACACTCCGGGTGCCGGGGACGCCGAGGTCCCCCGGCGCGGCGGGAAGGGGTGGCGCAATGCCGTTGATGCCGGTGACCGACTCGATGTTCCTGATGGTCGAGACCCGCGAGCACCCGATGCACGTCGGCGGGCTTCAGCTGTTCCGCAAACCCGAGGGCGCCGGCGAGGACTATCTGCGCGATCTGCGCCGCTCGCTGCTGGAATCGGACAACATGCGCAGCGTGTTCCGGATGCGGCCGAGCCGTCCGGTGAACACCGTCGGGCACGTGCGCTGGTCGCGGGACACCGACCTGGAACTCGACTACCACTTCCGGCATTCCGCGCTGCCGCAGCCAGGCCGCATCCGTGAACTGCTCGAACTCACCTCGCGCTGGCACAGCACACTGCTCGACCGGCACCGGCCGCTGTGGGAAACGCACCTCGTCGAAGGACTGCGCGACGGCCGGTTCGCGGTGTACTCGAAGATCCACCACGCGCTGATGGACGGCGTTTCGGCGTTGCGCCATCTGCAAGGCACGCTGTCCGACGACCCGGCTGACCTGGACTGCCCGCCTCCGTGGGGTTCGCGCGACAAGCCCGCCGCGAACCACGACGGCCGCGCGGCCAAGTCGCCGTTCGCCCTGGTGGGCAAGACGTTCGAGCAGGTCGCGGGGATCGCGCCGGCCGCGGCGAAGGTGGCGCGCGAGGCGTTCCGCGAGCACCGGCTCACGCTGCCGATGCAGGCGCCGAAGACGATGCTGAACGTGCCGATCGGCGGCGCGCGCCGGTTCGCCGCGCAGTCCTGGCCGCTCGAGCGGGTGCGCGAGGTCGCGACCGCCGCCGGCGTGTCCCGCAACGACGTCGTGCTCGCGATGTGCTCCGGCGCGCTGCGCGACTACCTGATCGAACAGAGCGCGCTGCCGGACGCGCCGCTGGTCGCGATGGTCCCGGTGTCGCTGCGCCGCCGCGACTCCGGCGACGCCACCGGCAACAACATCGGCGCGCTGCTGTGCAACCTGGCCACCGACCTGACCGACCCGGCACAGCGGCTGGCCGCGATCTCCGAGTCGATGTCGAACGGAAAGAAGCTGTTCTCGCAGCTGTCGCCGCTGCAGACGCTGCTGCTGTCCGGGCTCAACGTGGCCCAGCTGGGCGCGTCGCCGATCCCCGGTTTCGTCGGCAACACCCGGCCGCCGTTCAACCTGGTGATTTCGAACGTGCCCGGCCCGCGCAAGCAGATGTACTGGAACGGCGCGGCGCTCGACGGCATCTACCCGGCGTCGGTGCTGCTCGACGGGCAGGCCCTGAACATCACGCTGACCAGCAACGGAGACAATCTCGACTTCGGCGTCACCGGATGCCGGCGCAGTGTCCCGCACCTGCAGCGGATCCTGACGCACCTCGACACGGCGCTGGCCGAGCTGGAATTCGCGACCCGGGTCTAGGTCAGTCGATGCCCTCCGGGCTGGCTCCGCCGACCGGCACGGCGTCCGCGACGATCCGGTTGATCTCGGCGAGGTCGGCCGGGGAGAGCTGGAAGTCGGTCGCGCTCTTTTCGATGCTGGCGGGGCGGCGGGCGCCCACGATGGCGACGTCGACCTTCGCCAGCGTCCACGCGATGGCCAACTGGCTCACTGTCGCGCCTCGTTCGTTGGCGAAAGCGGAGAGCTGGTCGACGATCTTCAGGTTGTGCCGCAAGGATTCTCCGCGGAAAGCGGACGAACGCGACCGCCAGTCCGAGGCATCGAAGACCGTCGACGCGGTCAACGAGCCGGTGAGCAGACCGCTGCCGAGCGCGCTGTAGGCAAGCACGCCGAGGTCGTGCGCACGGGCGTACGGGAGCGGGTCGGTTTCCGCGCCGCGGCGGAAGAGGTGATACGGCACCTGCACGGTTTCCACCGTCTCGTGCACTGCGCTGAGCTGCGCGGAGTCGTAGTTCGAGACCCCGACGTGGCGCACCTTGCCCGCGTCCACGAACTCTTGTAGCGTTCCGGCGACCTCGGCCGCCGGCGTCCGCGGATCGGGCCAATGGATCTGGTACAGGTCGAGATGGTCGACGCCGAGCGCGCGCAGGCTCTCGTCCACCCCTTGGGCGAGCCACGCTCGGCGGGAATCGCGGATGCGTGCGGAACCAGGATGAGTCCCGCCCTTCGTCGCGATGACGACGCTGTCGCGGCGGTGGTCCAGCTCGCTGCGCAACGCTTTGCCCAGGAGAGATTCGGCGGTGCCGTAAGCACGTGCGGTGTCGAAAAGGGTGATGCCCAGTTCGTGCGCGCGCCGGATCGCCGCGATCGCCGTGTCCTCGTCGAAACTGCCCCACTGCCCGCCGAACCCGCCGGTGCCGAAGGCGATCCGGGACACTTCGAGGCCGCTGCGGCCAAGGGTGGTCGTCCGCATGAACCGAGCACAGCATCGCCGTCTGCCCGGCGCGAATGCTCCCACGTGCTGATTATTCGGTTGACAGTCGCGGGAAACTCAGCCGGTGCGCTTCCTGGAGCCGTTGCGGCACCGCAGTTTCCGCGCCCTCGCCGCCGGCCGGACGCTCGGCGCCTTCGGCAATTCGGTCGCTCCGGTCGCCCTCGCGTTCGCGGTGCTCGACCGCACCGGGTCGGCGGTCGATCTCGGGCTGGTCGTCGGGGCCCGGTCGCTGGCGAACGTGCTCCTGCTGCTTTTCGGCGGGGTGCTCGCGGACCGGCTGCCGCGCGCGGTGATCCTGCAGGGCACCGAGACCGCGGCCGGGCTCAGCCAGGCGCTGATCGCCGTGAGTGTCCTTTGTGGATTCTCCACGCTTCCGTTCCTCGTCTCGCTGAGCGTGGTCAACGGGGCGGTCTCGGCGATGTCGATGCCCGCCGCGGGCGCGATCACCCCGCAGACCGTGCCGAGGGAGCTGCTGGCTCCGTCGAACGCGTTGCTGGGGCTGCTGATCAACGGCGTCCGCATCGCCGGGGCGGGAGTCGCCGGGGTCGTGGTGGCGGCGGCCGGATCCGGCTGGGCGCTGGCGGTGAACTCGCTGCTGTTCTTCGCCGCCGCGCTCGCCTATCACGCGGTCCGGCTGCCGAGCGGCGAACGAACGCCGGGCAGCAGGCCGATCGCCGATCTGGTCGCCGGATGGCACGAATTCCGGTCCCGCACCTGGGTGTGGGCAGTGGTGGCGCAGTTCGCGGTCGTCAACGCCGCCGGATTCGGCGCGCTCTCGGTCATCGGGCCGGTCGTCGCGGACGAGACCTTCGGCCGGTCCGGCTGGGGCCTGGCGCTGGCGACGCAGACCGCGGGCGCGCTGCTGGGCGGGATCGTCGCGGCGCATTGGCAACCGCGGCACGCCCTGTTCCTCGGGGTGGCCCTGGTGGCGTTGGACGCGCTGCCGGTGCTGACGCTCGGCTGGTGGCCGTCGTTCGTCCCGGTGCTGATCGCGATGCTGGCGGCCGGGCTGGCGATGGAGCAGTTCAGCGTCGCGTGGGACGTTTCGCTGCAGGAACACATCCCGCCCGACCGGCTCGCGCGCGTGTACTCCTACGACATCCTGGGGTCGATCGCCGCGATGCCGCTCGGGCAGATCGCGGCGGGTCCCCTCGTGCAGCACTTCGGCCGCGAGCCGGTGCTGGTCACGTGCGGAATGCTGAGCCTGGTCGCGACCGGGCTCGCGCTGTGCGGCCGCGAGGTCCGGAAACTCACGAACCGGCCGGCGGCTCCGGCCGTACCGACCGGAAGCTGACCGCGCTCGCGCTGAACACCAGCTCGTCGTCGCCGTTGAACGGCTCCATCCGAGTGCGCACGAGGCCGCGGTCGGGCTTCACCTTCGCCTCCGCCGGGTCGACGTGGAAGCTCCGCGGGCCGTACCTCACGGCGCGGCCCAGGGCCGGACCTCCTCCAGCAGCTTCGCGACCGCCAGCACCAGATCGTCCGAATGCCGAGGGCCGACGATCTGCAGGCCCACCGGAAGGCCCGCTTCGGTGCGCCCGGCCGGGACGCTGATCGCCGGCTGCTGCGTCATGTTGAACGGGTAGGTGAACGGCGTCCACTCCGGCCATTCGGTCATCCCGCTGCCCGGCGGCACGTCGTGGCCCGCCTCGAACGGCGGGATCGGGACGGTCGGCGTCAGCAGCACGTCGTAGCGGGTGTGGAACTCGCCCATCCGGATGCCGAGCGCGGCGCGCTCCGCGGTGGCGTCGAGGTAATCGCTCGCGGAGTAGGTGTGGCCGCGTTCCCACACGCGCCGCAGGCCCGGGTCGACCCGCGGTTCGCTGCCCGGCGGGAACGCGTCGAGCGATTTCGCCGCGCCCGCCGACCACAGCACGTCGAACGCGTCCTTCGGGTCGGCGAATCCGGGGTCGGCCTGCTCCACCTGCAGCCCGGCGTCGGCCAGCGACTGCACCGCCGACTGGACGATCGCCGCGACTTCCGGGTCCACGTCGACGAAACCGAGCGCCGGCGAGTACGCGGCGATCAGCCCGCGCACGTCGCGCCGCACTGCCTCGCGGTACGCGCTGACCGGCGGTGCGAGGCCGGTCGGGTCGCGGTGGTCCGGCAGCGCGAGGACGTCCAGCAGCAACGCCGTGTCGTCCACGCTGCGCGCCATCGGCCCGGCGTGCGCGAGCGGGCCGAACGGGCTCGCCGGGAACAGCGGGACCCGGCCATGCGTCGGCTTCATGCCGACGATTCCGCAGAACGACGCGGGGATCCGGATCGAGCCGCCGCCGTCGGTGCCGACGGACAGCTCCCCCATCCCCGCCGCGACCGCGGCCGCGCTGCCGCCGCTGGACCCGCCCGCCGTCATCCGCGGGTTCACCGGATTGCGCGTGATGCCCGCGAGCGCGCTGTCGGTGACGCCCTTCCACGCGATCTCCGGCGTGGTCGTCTTGCCGAGCACGACCAAGCCCGCCTCGCGCATCCGCGCCATCACCGGGCTGTCGACGTCCCACGGCTGGTCGACCGGGATGCTCGTGGAACCGCGCAGCGTCGGCCAGCCCTGGGTGAGGAAGATGTCCTTGATCGACGCCGGCACGCCGTCGAGCGCGCCGATCGGATTCCCGTCGCGCCACCGGGCCTCGGCCGCTTTCGCCTGGTCGAGCGCCCGCTCGGCGTCGACGAGGCAGTAGGCGTTGACCTCGCCGTCGCGGTCCTCGATGTTCTGCAGGGCCGCCTTCGTCGCCTCGACCGGCGAAAGTTCGCCGGTGGCGTAGGCGGCGACGAGTTCGCTGGCGGTCAGTTCCCGGTCGCCCATCCGGCGCCTCCCTGCGATTCGGACGGCACGTAGCCGAGCCGTTTGTCCACGACGTTCCACAGCGGTTCGCCGGCGAGCCAGCGCCGGAAGTTCCCCTCGAACACCTCGACCAGCGTCCGCCGCCAGCCGAGGAAGTCGCCCGACATGTGCGGGGACAGCAGGACGTCCGGCATGGTCCACAGTGGACTTTCGGCGGGCAGCGGCTCGGTTTCGAAGACGTCGAGCGCGGCGCCGGCGATCTCCCCGGCCCGCAGCGCGGCGATCAGGTCGGAGGTGACCACCAGCTCGCCGCGGCCCACGTTGACGAACCGCGCGGACGGTTTCATCGCGGCGAACGCGGCGGCGTCGAACATGCCCTTGGTCTGGTCGGTGAGCGGCGCGACCGCGACGACGTAGTCGAACTCGGGCAGATACCGCGTCAGCTCGGCGGATTCGCGCACGACGCCGAAATCCGGATCCCCGGCCCGGGCGCGGCGGCCCGCCCCGGACACCCGCATCCCGGCCGCGCGCAGCATCCGCGCGATGGCCCTTCCGATCGGCCCGGTGCCGACCACCAGCACCTCCCGCCCGGCGATCCGCTCGGTCTCGCGGTGCTGCCACGTGCCGGCGCGCTGCAGGTCGAGCGACCGCGCGAAGTCCTTGGCGAACGCCAGCACGACGCCGAGCACGTACTCGGCGATGGCGTCGTCGAACACGCCGCGCGAGTTCGTGAGCACGACGTCGCTCTCGCGCAGCCCCGGGAACAGCACCGGATCGACGCCGGCGCTCGCGATGTGCAGCCACTGCAGCCGGTCCGCCGATTTCCACGCCGCCGGGACCGCGGTGGAGAGGAAATCGTAGACGAACAACGCGTCGGCTCCGGCCAGCGCAGCGGCAAGGCCGCGCTCGTCGGTGTAACGAACTACCGCCGCCTCTTCGATAGCGGCCATGTCCGGTGGTTGGGCCGCCCCGCAGAGCACGGCCAGGACGGGAGTTTCCGGGGCGTTCACGATTGACACGGTAAAAGTGGCTCGTATGATTGTCAACAATCCGAGGACCACCCCCGGAGCACCGGACGGGCATCGGCACAGCGTATTCCGGAGGCTGAACCTTGGATCTGGACTTCCTCGCGTTCGAGGGCCCGCTCGCCCAGCGCGGCATCGGCGTGATCGCGCCGTTCGACCTCGCGCTCGAGCGCGAACTGTGGCGCTGGGTGCCGATGGAGGTGTCGCTGCACCTGGCCCGCACCCCCTACGAACCGGTCCCGGTGAGCATGGAGATGGCCCAGCTGGTGAGCGACAGCAGGCACCTCGCCACGGCCACGCGCGACGTGCTGCACGTGGAGCCCGAGGTGGTCGCGTACCTGTGCACCTCGGGCAGCTTCGTGAACGGCATCGACTACGAACGCTCCCTCACCAAGGCGATCTGCGACGCGGGCGCGCCGGACGCGGTCACCACCTCCGGCGCCCTCGTCGAGGTGCTGCACCAGCTCGACCTGCGCCGGGTCTCGGTGCTCACGCCGTACGACGCCGACCTCACCGGCAAACTCCACGATTTCCTCGCCGAGGTCGGCGTGACCACCGTGTTCAGCGACCATCTCGGACTGGGCGGCGGCATCTGGAAGGTCAGCTACCGCACCATCGCCGAGCGGATCCTGGCCGCGGACCACCGCGAAGCCGAGGCGATCTTCGTCAGCTGCACCAACCTCCCCACGTTCGACCTGATCGAACCGCTGGAGAAGGCGCTCGGCAAACCCGTGCTGACCGCCAACCAGCTGACCATGTGGGCCTGCCTGCGCCGGATGCGGCTGCCCGTCGTGGGACCCGGCCACTGGCTCCGGGAGGTGTCTTGACCGCTCCCGCTAATATTGTCGACAATCTGCGCATCCCGGAGGTTTCGTGACCACGATCGGCTTCATCTACCCCGACCACGCGGCCGAGGACGACTACCCGCTCGCGGAACAGCTTCTCGGCGGCTCCGATTCCGCCGCCGGAGCCATCAGCCTGCCGGTCGCGCACATCTACGGCACCGACTTGCACGCCGTGCCCGAACTGCTCGACCTCGGCAGCGAAGCCCGGCTCGCCGAAGGCGCCCGGCTGCTCGCCAAGCACCAGCCGGAAGCGGTGGTGTGGGCTTGCACGTCCGGCAGCTTCGTGTACGGCTGGGACGGCGCGCGCAACCAGGCCGACCAGCTCGCCAAGACCGCTGGGGTCCCGGCTTCGAGCACCTCGTTCGCCTTCGTGCACGCGGCGAAAGCCCTTGGCGTGCAACGAGTCGCGGTGGCCGCGAGCTACCCCGACGACGTCGCGCGGCTGTTCGTGGACTTCCTCGCCGCGGGCGGCGTCGAGGTGCTCTCGATGTCGAGCGCCGACATCGACACCGCCGCCGAGGTCGGCCAGCTCACGCCCGAGGCCGTGGTCGATCTGGCGGTCAGCCACGACCACCCGGACGCCGACGCGGTCCTGGTGCCGGACACCGCGATGCGCACGCTCGGCGAGATCACCGACATCGAGGCGAAGCTCGGCAAGCCCGTGCTGACCGCCAACCAGGTGACCGTGTGGGAAGGCCTGCGGCTGACCGGCGAGACCCGGCTGGTGCGTTCGCTGGGCGCGTTGTTCCGGACGAGGGGCTGACCCGTGGTCGCACTGCCTGACATAGAACCGGTGAGCCGGGAATCGACCGCCGCCGTGATCGCGCGCCAGCTGCGCGACGCGATCATGACCGGAGCCCTGCCCCCGGGAACCCAGCTCGGCGAAACCGATCTGGCCGCCCGCTTCCAGGTCTCGCGCGGCCCGCTGCGCGAGGCGATGCAGCATCTCGTGTCCGAGGGTTTGCTGCGCAGCGAACGCCACCGGGGCCTGTTCGTGATCGACCTCGAACCGGCGGACGTCTTCGACATCTACCTCGCCCGCTCGGCGGTCGAACGGGCGGCCCTGCTGTGCGCTTTCCGCGGCGACCGCGAGGCGGTGGCCACCACGCTGGAACAGAACGTGGCCGACATGGCGGCGGCCGCGGACGATCCGGCCGCGCTGTCCGAGGCTGATCTGCGCTTCCACGAGGCGCTGATCAACGCGTCGGGCAGCAAGCGGCTGGTGCGCATGGCCCGGACGCTGCTGATCGAGACGCGGATGTGCCTGACGTTGCTGCAGAGCACGTATCAGGGCGTGGAGGACCGGGTGGAGGAGCACACGCGGATCATCGAAGCCCTGCGCTCGGGCGACGAGGAGACCGCGCTGCAGCTGCTGGACGCGCACATGGAGGACGCGATCAGCCGGTTGCTTCCGGGCCGGAGCTTGAAGGACCGGGCGGCGGCCGCGGAGTGAGGTCGCGCTCCGGTGCCTGCCGTGGGCGGAGGTCATAGCCCCACCACCTCCGCCATCGTGCCGCCCAGGACCCGGTCGCGTACTTCTCCGGGCTGGGTCACGCGTTCGATCGTCGTGCGGGACAAGACTGGGTCGCCGTACGGCGGCGGAGCCGTGCACGACCACCGGGAGTCCACTGTGGTCGGTGGCCGCTCGCAGCACTGGCTCGATCCGGGCGGCGGCGCCGGGAGGCGGGGTCGGTTCGCCGATTCCGGGGAAAACCCGAGCGGCGTGGTCGATTCCGGCGACGAGCTGGCCCGCGGACACGTCCAGGCGGACTGAGCGGAAGCCCAGGAAGCGGCCGCTTGTCCGGGAGTGCTGGGCGAACTCGACCGCCGGGCGGAGGACATCGCGCAGGCGCGGCGCACGCTTCGGGAGGCCATCGCGGCGACGGAGAGCGCCGGCTGAACAGCTCAGGTTGCCGCCGGGCCCACCGTGATCCAGTATCGCCGCACCAGCCCATGGCCGGTCTGGCGAACTTCCTCCAGCACCCCGCCAGCGCGTTCGATCGTCTTGGCGGACGCCAGATTCTCCCCCTCGCACACCAAGAGCACGCGAGACAAGCCCAGCCGCCGCGCTTCGGGCAGCATTTCGCGCAGCGCCCAGGAAGCGAGACCACGGCCGCGCGCGGACGGACGGAGGCCGAAGCCGAGGTGCCCAGCCCAGCTGACGTACTCGGCCGGTCCAGTGCGCAACGCGATTCCGCCGAGCACCCGTCCGTCTTCGACCAGCCAGCGGTGGACGGCATGGTCTGCGGTCAAGGAGCCGACCCAGACGGCGAAGCCGGCCGGCGAATCGACCTGGTCCGCCGCCGAAAGGCCGAAGCCGTCCTCGTGCAAGCCCGGACCCCATTCGCGGTGTGCTTCCAGCCAGGCGCGGTGCAGGCGGACGGTGGGGGCCAGCAGTTCGGGCATGCTTCGATCCTACCGGCGGCACGCGAAGAAAACCCTGGCGCGGCAAGGGAAACTCAGCCATGCCGCACCCCCAGCACCGGCTGTCCGCCGCGGCCGGAGTTGTACCGCGGAGACCACGGGAACCAGCCCGCGGAGTCGGCGTACACCAGCTGTCTCGCTTCGATTCCCGCGCCGTAACAGCACACCGCGATATGCAGATGCGCCGTGGGAACGCTGACCTGGACGATTTCCAGCCTCGGCAACCGGGGCAGCAACCACTGTTCGCCGGGCACCGGCGGCCCGGTGCGCAGCGACTGTTCGGCCGCGGCGTTGAGCAGCCGCACCGCGTGGTGCGGCAGCAATCCGGTGACCACCAGCTCGGGCAAGCCCTGCACGGTCAGGCCCGCGGTGTACGCCCAGGGCGGCCGGGAACCCGTTCCCAGCACGCCCTGGACGCACCAGCCGTTCTCCCTGATCTCGTCGAGCACCTCGATCAGGTACTGCTCCTCCGGTCTGTCCGGTTCCTCGCACCTCTGGCACATCTCGCCCTCCTCCCCTCGGGGACCCGTCGGCGGGTCAGGGAAGAGTCAACCGCGCGGCACCGACGAAAAATCAGCGGAGCGAAGCGGCCACCGCGGCGCCGAGCGCGGTTGTGGTAGAGGTGCCGCCGAGGTCGGGGGTGAGCGTTTCGCCGGCGGTCAGCACCTCGTCGACCGAGGCGCGGATCGCTTGTGCGGCAACGGTTTCCCCGAGGTGGTCGAGCAGCATCGCGGCGGCGAGGATCTGCGCGACCGGGTTCGCGATGCCCTGTCCGGCGATGTCCGGGGCACTGCCGTGGACCGCCTCGAACATCGACGGAAACTCACCCGATGGGTTGATGTTTCCGGACGGAGCCATGCCCAGTCCGCCGGTGATCGCGGCCGCGAGGTCGCTCAGGATGTCGCCGAACAGGTTCGACGCCACCACCACGTCGAGCCGGTCCGGGGCCTGCACCATCCGCGCGGCCAGAGCGTCCACATGGCACTGTTCCGCGCGCACGTCCGGGTACTGGGCCGCGACCTCGGCGAAAATCTCGTCCCAGTACGGCATCGAGTGGATCAGCCCGTTGGATTTGGTCGCCGAGGTGACGTGCCGGGAGCGGGTGCGCGCGAGTTCGAAGGCGTACCGGATGATCCGTTCCACCCCGACCCGCGTGAACACCGATTCCTGCAGCACGAACTCGTCCGGCCGCCCGGCGTTGTGCCGTCCGCCGATTTCGGAGTACTCGCCCTCGGAATTCTCCCGGACGATCACCATTTCCAGCTCGTCGGCCTTCCGCCCGGCCAGTACCGAGGACGTCCCCGGCAGCAGCCGGACCGGCCGCAGGTTGACGTACTGCTGGAACGCCCGCCGCAACGGGATCAGCAGGCCCCACAAGGAAACGTGGTCCGCGACGCCGGGGAAGCCGACCGCGCCGAGCAGGATGCCGTCGAAACCCGACAGCTGCTCGACGCCGTCTTCCGGCATCATCGCGCCGGTCTTCGTGTACCGCTCGCAGCTCCAGTCGAATTCGGTCCACTCCAAGGAGAAACCGTATTTGTCCGCGGCCGCGTCGAGGACCCGGCGCGCTTCGATCGTGACGTCGACCCCGATTCCGTCGCCCGGGATGCTGGCAATCCGGTGTGTCACAGGCTCACCGCGATGTACTTGGTCTCCAGGAACTCGTCGATGCCGACCGTGCCGCCCTCGCGGCCGAGCCCGGACTGCTTGACGCCGCCGAACGGGGCCGCCGGGTTGGACACGATGCCCTGGTTGAGGCCGATCATCCCGGCCTCCAAGCGTTCCGACACCCGCAGCGCGCGCTTCAGGTCGCTGGTGAACAGGTAGGACACCAGGCCGAATTCGGTGTCGTTGGCCTTCTCGACCGCCTCGTCCTCGGTGTCGAACGGCGTGATCGGCGCGACCGGGCCGAAGATTTCCTCCCTGGCCAGCCGGGCGTCCACCGGCACGTCGGTGAGCACGGTCGCCGGGTAGAAGTGCCCCGGGCCGTCGACCCGCGAGCCGCCGGTGAGCACCCGCGCGCCCTTGTCCGTGGCGTCCTTGACCAGCTCGGTCACCTTCTTGACGGCGGCCTCGTCGATGAGCGGGCCGACCACGACGCCCTCCTCGGTGCCCCGGCCCATCGGCAGCGCCTGCATCCGCTCAGTGAGCCGGCGGGAGAACTCCTCGGCCACGCCGCGCTGCACGTAGAACCGGTTGGCCGCGGTGCACGCCTCGCCGATGTTGCGCATCTTCGCCTGCATCGCGCCCTCGACCGCGGCGTCCAGGTCCGCGTCGTCGAACACGACGAACGGCGCGTTGCCGCCCAGCTCCATCGACGTGCGCAGCACCTTCTCCGCGCACTGCTCCAGCAGCTTGCGCCCGACCCCGGTCGAGCCGGTGAAGGACAGCTTGCGCGCGCGTCCGTCGCGGATCAGCGGCTCCATCACGCCGCCCGCGTCCTTGGTGGTCACGACGTTCAGCACGCCCTCGGGCAGCCCGGCGTCGGCGAGGATCTGGGCGAGCGCGAGCATCGACAGCGGCGTCTGCGCGGCCGGCTTGATCACCATCGTGCAGCCCGCGGCGACGGCCGGGCCGATCTTGCGCGTGCCCATCGCCATCGGGAAGTTCCACGGCGTGATCAGCAGCGTCGGACCCACCGGCTGGCGCGTGATGAGGAATCGGCCGTTGCCGTTCGGGGCCACCGCGTAGCCGCCGTCGATCCGCACCGCTTCCTCGGCGAACCAGCGGAAAAACTCGGCGGCGTACGTGATTTCCCCGGCGGCCTCGGCCAGCGGCTTGCCCATTTCCAGGGTCATCAGCAACGCCAGCTCGTCGCGGCGCTCGATGAGCTTGTCGTAGGCCCGGCGCAGGATCTCGCCGCGCTCCCGGGGCGCGACCGCGGCCCAGCCGGACTGCGCCGCGACCGCCGCGTCGAGCGCCGCGAGACCGTCCTCCGGCCCGGCGTCCGCGACCTGGCACAGCACCTCGCCGGTGGAGGGGTCCTGCACGTCGAAGGTCTTGCCGCTGCGCGCGGAGACCCACTTGCCGCCGATGAAGAGTTCCTTGCCGACCGCGCCCACGACGCCGTTCTCGGTGATCCCGCTCATCCAGCTCGCTCCTGTTCCTGTTGTCCCGAACTCATGCTATGGATATTGTCAACAATCGACAACCGTCTCCACCCGCACCCAGGAGGGCGCCGCATGGCCCAGCTTTCCCCGCTGCTCAAGCAGGCAACGCCCGTCGTCGTCGACCACGGTGAAGGGGTTTACCTCTACGACGTCGACGGGAAACGTCACCTCGACTTCACCGCGGGCATCGGGGTGACCAGCACCGGGCACTGCCACCCCCGCGTGGTCGAGGCCGCGCGCGAGCAGATCGGCAAGCTCGTGCACGGCCAGTACACGACGGTGATGCACCAGCCGCTGCTCGAACTGACCCGCAAGCTCGGCGACGTGCTGCCGTCCGGGCTCGATTCGCTCTTCTACGCGAACTCCGGCAGCGAGGCCGTCGAGGCCGCGCTGCGGCTGGCCCGGCAGGCGACGAAGCGGCCGAACGTGATCGTGTTCCAGGGCGGTTTCCACGGCCGCACGGTCGCCGCCGCGACCATGACCACCTCCGGCACGCGGTTCAGCGCGGGCATCTCGCCGCTGATGTCCGGCGTGCACGTCGCGCCGTTCCCGTACGCCTACCACTACGGCTGGGACGAGCAGACGGCGACGAAGTTCGCCCTGCGCGAGCTGGACTATCTCTTCCAGACCGTCTCCGCGCCGAGCGAGACCGCCGCGTTCTTCATCGAGCCGGTGCTCGGCGAGGGCGGCTACGTCCCGGCCAACACCGAGTTCATGGCCGGGCTGCGCGAGCGCGCCGACCGGCACGGGATCCTGCTGGTGCTCGACGAGGTGCAGGCCGGGTTCGGCCGCACCGGCAAGTTCTGGGGCCACGACCACTTCGACGTCCGCCCGGACGTCGTGCTGATCGCGAAGGGCCTCGCCAGCGGCTTCCCGCTGTCCGGCATCGCCGCTTCGGAAGAGCTGATGACGAAGGCGTACCCGGGTTCGCAAGGCGGCACGTACGGCGGCAACGCGGTGTCGTGCGCGGCGGCGATCGCGACCCTCGACGTCATCAAGGACGAAGGCTTGGTCGAGAACGCCGCGGAGCGCGGCCGTCAGCTCCTCGAAGGCGCGCGCGTCATCGCGGACAAGACGCCGGCCATCGGCGACGTACGCGGTCTCGGGCTTCTCGTGGGCACTGAGTTCACTACTGCGGACGGTGAACCGGACACGGCCACCGCGCAGGCCGCGCAGCAGGCGGCGGCGAAGAGCGGACTGTTGCTGCTCACCTGCGGCGCGTACTCGAACGTCGTGCGCATGGTGCCGCCGCTGGTCGTCAACGCGGAACAGGTCGACGACGCCCTGCGCATCTGGGGCGAGGTCGTCACGTCGGTCACGGGGAGCTGAGGCATGGCGCGCTACATCACCATCAGCCTCGACAAGCGCGGCGTCAGCTGCCGTGCCCGGCTGCTCGACGACGAAGCACCGCGCACCTGCAAAGCGGTCTGGGACGCGCTGCCGCAGAGCGGCTCGGCCTACCACGCGAAGTACGCGCGCAACGAGGTTTACACGCTCGTGCCGCCCTTCGCCGAACCCAAACCGGGCCGCGAGAACCCGACCATCACCCCGATTCCCGGCGACGTGGTCTACTTCGGATTCGAGGCATGGGAAATCGGCAATCCGGCGTACGGCTACGACGAGGGCAGCGAGGCGCACAGCGAACAGGGTGCCACGGATCTCGCGATTTTCTACGGACGCAACAACCTCCTGATCAACGGCGACGCGGGCTGGGTCCCCGGCAACGTGTTCGCGACGATCGAGGAAGGCCTGTCCGAGATGGCCGCGGCCGCGCAAGACCTGTGGCTGCGGGGCGTGGAAGGCGAGACGCTGTCGTTCGCCCGCGCTGACTGACAGTCGCTCCAGGGCCGGTTCCTCCACCGCGGAGGGACCGGCCCTTTTCGCTGCCCGATCGGGCCAGATTGTCCCTCCAGAGTGAAGCCGGGTTGACCCTCCGCGATCATGGTCTAGGCCCCGAATCCCCTGCCGGACAAGGGATCCAGCCTTGATGATCACCCGGCGGTGTGAACCTCGGGAACTCACCAATCGTGGTTTCGCATTCACCGGTTCGAGGGGCGGCTCCGCCCGGTTGCCGCAGCGCGCTTCTGCTACCGAGGGTGAGCGGAGCCGGGGTTCGCTACGAACCGTGGCGAAGAGTCCACAGTGCACCCCCGGCGGCAAACCCGAAAGCCTTACATGTTTAACATGGGAAGATTCCCCGGCCGCCGATTTCTTGCCAGCACAGGGAAATCGGCGTTTTGACACCGCGAGTCCGGCGGTGGAAATCTGCGTTGGCTCCTCGCGAGAGCACCAAGAAAGAACAATCCGAACAAGGAGCCCCTCAATGCAGATGTTCACCCAGCACGTGCACCACGGCCACGACCTGATCTCGGGTCTGCTCGCGCACCTGGCGCACGTGCTCGGCTGGCTCGTCTGACCGGCACCGAGGATTAACCCAGGGGCCGGCCTGTTGGCGCGGGCCGGTCCCTGCTTGGGTTCTCCCCCTTCCTGGCCACGCGCGCGGCGTGGCCTTTTTCGTGCCCGCGTCGGCTAACGTGAAAACTATTCATGGCCAGTCCCGTACCAGAACGGCTAGGCTGCGGCCACGAAGCACGCGCGCACGAGGGAGTGGCATGAGCGAGATCGCAACACAGCTGGCAGGTGCCGTCGGACCGGGAAACCTGCTGACCGGTGACGCGATTTCCGACGACTACGCGCACGACGAAGCGCTCAGCACGCCCGGTCAGAAACCGGCGTACGTCGCGAAACCGGCCACCGCCGAAGAAGTCTCCGAGCTGGTGAAGATCGCCGCCGCCGAGGGCATCCCGGTGACCGCGCGCGGATCCGGCAGCGGCCTGTCCGCCGCGGCGCGTCCGGTCGAGGGCGGCCTGCTCGTCTCGTTCGAGCGGATGAACTCGGTGCTCGAAATCGACACCGGCAACCACGTCGCCGTGGTCCAACCGGGTGTCACGCTGGCCGAACTCGACGCGAAGACCGCCGAGCACGGCCTCACCTACCCGGTTTATCCCGGCGAGCTGAGCGCGAGCGTCGGCGGCACCGTCGGCACCAACGCCGGCGGCATGCGCGCGATCCGCTACGGCATCACCCGCGGCAACGTCTCCGGCCTGCAGGCGGTGCTCGCGACCGGCGAGATCATCCGCACCGGCGGCCGGATGTCGAAGATTTCCAGCGGTTACGACCTCACCCAGCTGATCATCGGCTCCGAGGGCACGCTCGCGCTGGTGACCGAGGTGACCGTGAAGCTGCAGCCCCGGCTGCCGCACGGCGCGACGGTGCTGGCCCCGTTCGACGATTTCGACCAGGTCATGGCCGCGGTGCCGAAGATCGCCGCGAGCGGTCTCGCCCCGCAGATCCTCGAGTACATCGACAACCTGACGATGGCCGCGATGGTCTACAACGACAAGCTCGAACTGGGCGTCCCGGCGGAAATCCGCGACCGGACCCAGGCGTATCTCGCCGTGGCGCTGGAAAACCGGGTGGCCGACCGGCTCGGCGAGGACGTCGAATCGCTCGGCGAACTGCTGGTCGAACTGGGCGCGATCGACGCGTACGTGCTCGAAGGCGGTGCCGCCCGCAAGCTCATCGAAGCCCGCGAAAAAGCCTTCTGGAACGCCAAAGCCGCGGGCGCGGACGACGTGATCGACGTGGTGGTGCCGCGGACTGCGATGCCGCAGTTCCTGGCCAAAGCCCGCGAGCTGGCGATGGCCGCCGGCGGCGGCGCGATCGGCTGCGGGCACGCCGGCGACGGCAACGTCCACCTGGCGATCTTCTGCAAGGACCCGGACACGCGCTCGCAGCTGCTCACCGACATTTTCGGCTACGCCTACGAACTGGGCGGCGCGATTTCCGGCGAGCACGGCCTCGGCCGCACCAAGACCAAGTACTACGCCAAACTCGAAGACCCGGCGAAGCTCGACCTGCTGCGCCGCGTCAAGGAAAGCTTCGACCCGGCCGGGATCCTGAACCCCGGCGTTCTGTTCGCGCAAACCGGAAAGTGAGCACAGTGAGCACGCTCAACGGCGCCCAGTCCCTCATCCGCACGCTCGTCGACAGCGGGGTCGACGTGTGCTTCTCCAACCCCGGCACGTCGGAAATGCACTTCGTCGCCGCGCTCGATTCGGTGCCGGAGATGCGCGGCGTGCTCGCGCTGTTCGAAGGCGTCGTGACCGGGGCCGCGGACGGGTACGCGCGGATCGCCGGCAAGCCCGCCGCGACGCTGCTGCACCTCGGCCCCGGGCTGGGGAACGGCCTGGCGAACCTGCACAACGCGCGGCGCGCGCACACGCCGGTGGTCAACGTGATCGGCGACCACGCCACCTATCACAAGCAGTACGACGCCCCGCTGGAGTCGGACATCGACGCCATCGCGGGCTCGCTCGAAGGCTGGGTGCGCCGGTCCGGGCACACGAAGGACGTCGGCGCGGACGCCGCGGCGGCGGTCGCGGCCGCGCAGGACGCACCGGGCCGGGTCGCGACGCTGATCCTCCCCGCCGACGCGTCGTGGGGCGAGGGCGGCGAAACCTGCGAGCCGATTCCGCCGCGCGTGCCGCAGACGGTCGACGCGACGACCGTGCAGCGGATCGCGGACGTACTGCGCAGCGGCGAGCCGGCGGCGTTGCTGATCGGCGGATCCGCTTGCCGCGAAGCCGGTTTGCGCGCGACCAGCCGGATCGCCGCCGCGACCGGGGTCAAGGCGCTCGCCGAGACCTTCCCGGCGCGGCTGGAGCGCGGCGCCGGCCTGCCGAACATCGAACGGCTGGGATATCTCGCCGAGCAGGCCAAGTACCAGCTGGACGGCATCAAGCACCTGATCGTCGCGGGCACGAAGGCCCCGGTGTCGTTCTTCGCCTACCCCGGCATGCCGAGCGAGCTGACCCCGGAAGGCGCGGAGGTCCACGTCCTCGCGACCGTCGGCCAGGACGTCCCGGCCGCGCTCGAAGCGGTCGCCGCGTTGGTCGCCGCGGACGCCGAACCGGTGTTGCAGGAGGCCGGACGGCCGGAGCTTCCGAGCGGCCCGCTCACCGTGCAGAACTGGGTCGACGTGATCGGCGCGCTGCTGCCGGAGAACGCGATCATCGTGGACGAGGCGAACACGTCCGGTCTCCTGCTTCCCGCCGCGACGGCGGGCGCGCCGCGGCACGACGTGCTGACCCTGACCGGCGGCGCGATCGGCTACGGAATGCCGGTGGCCGTCGGCGCGGCGATCGCGGCTCCGCGACGGCCCGTGATCAACCTCGAATCCGACGGCAGCGCGATGTACACGATCTCCGCGCTGTGGACGCAAGCGCGCGAGAACCTCGACGTGACCACGGTGGTGCTCAACAACAACGCGTACGCGATCCTGCGGATGGAACTGCAGCGCGTCGGTGCGTCCGGGGACGGGCCGAAGGCGAAGGACCTGCTGGACATCGGCCGTCCGGACCTGGATTTCGTGAAGATCGCCGAGGGCATGGGCGTTCCGGCGACCCGCGCGACGACCGCGGAGGAGCTGGCCGAGCAGTTCCGGCGCGCGGTCGCCGAGCCGGGGCCGCACCTGATCGACGCGGCCGTTCCGCCGCTGCTCTAGACCCGGGCGAGTTCCGGGCTGGCGACACGGAACCGCGGCACCACCGCGGTCAACGCCAGCCCGGCCACCGCCGCGGCCGCGGCGACCGCGAACGTGGCACGGAAACCGGCGAGCGACGGCACGGTGAACGAGCCGACGGTGATCGTCAGGTGGGCGAGCATCGTGGCCATCACGGCGCTGGACGTCGAGGTTCCGACGGACCGCATGAGCGAGTTGAGCCCGTTCGCCGACGCCGTTTCGGTGACCGGCACCGCGCTCATGATCAGCGCGGGCATCGCGGCGTACGCGATTCCGACGCCGGCCCCGATGATCACCGACGCGATGATCAGCTCGACCGCGTTGGCCATCAGGAAAATCGCGAAGACATAGCCGACCGCGATCACGATGGCCCCGGTCATGAGCGTGACGCGCGCACCGTAGCGGTTGGTCAGCCGCGCGGAAACCGGCGACAACGCCATCATGACCAGGCCGTTCGGCGCGAGGCACAGCCCGGCTTCCACCATGCTGAGCCCGAGCCCGTAACCGGTCGCCGATGGCGCCTGCAGCAACTGCGGGAACGACAAGGACATCGCGTACATCGCGAAGCCGACCAGAACCGACGCGAGGTTCGTGAACAACACCGGCCGCCGCGCCGAAACGCGCAGATCGACCAGCGGGTCCCGGCGACGCAGCTGGTACCAGCCCCAAGCCGCGAGAACGACCACGGCGGTCGCGGCGAACCCGAGCGTCGCCGGACTCCCCCAGCCCCACTCGCCGCCCTTCACGATTGGCAGCAAAAGGCTGGTGAGGCCGACGATCAACCCGAGCGTGCCGAGGAAATCGAACGGCGCCGGCGTGCGGACCGGCGATTCCGGCACGAACCGCAGGATCAGCAGCGCACAGCCGAGGCCGAGCCCGGCCGCGCCCCAGAACAGGACGTGCCAGTCCGCGTGCTGGGCCACGATCGCCGCGACCGGCAACCCGATCGCGCCGCCGACGCCGAGCGTCGCGCTCATCAGCGAAATCGCGCCGCTGACGCGTTCCGGCGGCAGTTCGTCGCGCATGATGCTGATGCCGAGCGGGATGACGCCCATCGCACAGCCCTGCAGCCCGCGGCCGACGATCATCAGCGCGAGCGAACTGGTCAGCGCCGAGACGACGGATCCGGCGATCAGCACCGCCAGGCTGATGAGCAGCACGCGCCGCTTGCCGTAAAGATCCCCGAGCCGCCCGGCGACCGGCGTACACACCGCCGCGGCGAGCAGCGTGACGGTAACGACCCACGACGCGTCCGTCGGCGTGGTGTGCAGGAGCCGCGGAAACGCCGGGATCAACGGGATGACCAGCGTCTGCATGAACGAAGCGACCAGCCCGCACGAGGCGAGCACCACGATGATCGGCCCCGAACCCGCCCGCGCCACCACGTCCCCCGTCCCGTATGCCGTACCGGATTCGCACGCTACCGGTCGGGAGGAGCGGAACGGAGGGTTCGTGATGGATCCGACTTAACGGGGTGGTCCGTTTGGCCCAATGCCGGGCTGGGTCAGAGCCATTGCTTGACGCCGCCGTGTCGGGAGCAGGTTCCGGAGCGGTGCTGGCTGTAGCTGTAGGTGCCGTCGTTGCACTGGGCGGTCGCCCCGGAGGGGTTCGAGTCGGGGCGGTGGACGCAGTTTCCCGAGGAGTTGCGGTAGTAGTCGGCACCGCATTCGGCGGGACCCGGATCCGGCGCGGCCTGGTCCGGCACGTCGGCCTTCGGCGTCGTGCTCCGCGGGACGGTCTTGGGTTTGGCCGCCGTAGTTGGCGGCGCGACCAGCGGTGCGACCGGCGGCGTGGTCACCGGGACCGCGATCGACGTCGGCGGTGTCGTCAGCGTCGCCGACGTTTCCGGCGCGCTGTAGGTACTCGGCGGCGGCGAATACTCGCTGGTGACCGCCGACGGCGCGGTCCCGGCCGGGGCCGCTCCGCATCCGGCGACCAGAACGCCCGCAGCCAACGCCATCCCCAGTTTTCGCAACACGCGGCACCTCCTCGCGATCCAATGCGAGGAGGTCGAGAATCCGCGGGAAACTGTTACAGCCGGGCCTCAGCCGTCCGCCGGGCACCACGGGTCCGGGGCTCGGGAGACTGCCTTGCCGCAGAAGCCCTGGAGTTCCGGGTCTACCTCGCCGCCTTGGACGCGCAGTACCGCGAGCGGTTTGTCCTGCGGGACGTGCCTGCCGATGTCTCCCCCGTAGTCGATGGTTCCGCTGACTCCCTCGATGTATTTGTTGGTCTGGTTGGCATCCGGCCGCGAGGTGTGGATCGCGGCGATCTCGCGCCATACCGCGCCGGGCGTTACCGGGATTTTCGACGACGTCTCCCGCAGGTACGCGGTCGCGGTGATCATCACCAGCGCGGCGTCGTAGGACAGTGCCGCGTGGCCGTCGAACGATCGGCCTTTTTCGGTGCGCTCGAAGGCGAACTTGGCGTTGAGCGTGGCGTAGAAGTCGCGCGCGAGGCCTTTCGCAGGCGTGGCAGGTGCGTTCGCGAGCGCGAAATAGTAGTACGGCAGCGCGCGATGGTCTTCCCTCGCGACGGAATCAGCGACGAAACGCGCGACGTCGTCATCGCCGATGATCGTCGCGGTGCTGCCGCACTGCGCGGCTCCGGTCAGGAACGCTCCGAAATCGGGGACGCCTCGGCCGGCGAAGAACGCGTATCCGTCGTAGGAGCAGCTGTCCCGCCCGGCAGCGCCCGCGTTGCCCACGAGCCGGTCGCCGTACCGGAGGTGCGCGGGCCTCGCAGTTTGCCCTTCGTCCGGGGCGAACGCGCGTGCTTCGACCGCGAAACCCTTGTCCTTGAAGGCTTTCAGCAGGTTGTCGCGAAGGTTGGGACTGTAGAAATCGGTGTCGTCGTCGGAGTAGTAGACGCGGAGCGAGCGAGGACCGGGACGCTCGGCGGCGAACGCCGCGGCCACCGCTGCTTCCCGGCGGTTTTGCGGCGCGACCTGGAAGTAGATCGGGTTCTGGTCCGCGAGCTGGTCTGCCGTGAGCGTCGCGGCGACCACCGGGATGCCCGCGTCGCCGAGCGCGCGGATCGTGTTGGCGGTCGGCTCGCTGCTCATGTCCAGGCCGACCACGCCGACGATGCTGGGGTCCTGTTTCGCCATCTCCAGCAGCGTCCTGGCGACCGCCGCGCCTTGGAGCATTTCCTTGCCGCCGTTGGCGATCAGCATGCGCACGATCGGCTCGGCCGCGGCGGTCGCGTTGAGTTGCCGCGACTGGGCGACCGCGAAGCCTTCCAGCGATTCCCGTTCCGCGGTGAGCCCTTCGGCGGTGCCGTTCGACGACGTCAGCGCCTCCAGGTCGACCAGCGTGATGTACGGCCGTTCCGGATGCTGCTGGTGCAGTTCCTCGGCCCGCCGGTTCTGATCCGCGACCACCGCTTCGACCTGCTGGATCGTTCCCTCCTTGTCGAGCGGGGAGAACAGTGTGAAGGTGCCGTCGGACACCCCGACGCACTGGTCGTCCACCCGGGTCAGCCACTCGCTCGAGGTGCCGCAGTGACTGTCCAGAAAGGACTGATAGCGCACGACGGCGAACCCGGCGACCAGCGCGAGCACCACCGCGGGCACCCCGGCCCGGACCCAGCGCGTCGTCCACCACGCCGCGCGTCCGCCGGAGAGGTCGTAGTGCTCGCCAAGGGTCAGCATTCCCTTGCGCACCCCGGTTTTTTCGTCCTCCGTCCGCGGCGGGTCGAGGCAGATCGGCAGGTACCACGCGGTGGGGCGCCGGGCGCGCCGGTCGGCTCCGAGCAGGTTCTGCCACGCCTGGTACGCGATGGCAGCCTCGACGGCATGGAACTTCGGCCGCTCCTCGCTCGGCTCGGCGTCCGGCGGGGGACCCTGGCTCGCGCTCACCACGAGCAGCGGATCGAAGAGACCGACCTGGTTGCGGACCTCGTTGATCAGCTCCAGCAGCCGGTAGCCGCCGTTGGCCGGGCCGACCTCGTCGAGCAGCAGCACCGGGTAGGTCATCCGGCGCCGCCGCCAGAACTGCCACGGCCGCAGCCGGTACTCCCGGCGCAGGTCCTCCAGGAACGAGTTGACCAGCAACCGCGCGACATACTGGGGTGATTCGTTCTGCCATTCGCCGTGGGTGAGACGCATCGCGAAGCGCACGAAGCTGCCGGACATCTCCGGCGCGAGGTGCGGCTGGCGCAGGAACCAGCGGTACCGGCCGGACAGCCCCGGCACGCGCCCGGTGACGGCGACGCGGAAGACGACGAACGTCAGCAATCGCAAGAGCAGCAACGGAAACCGCCAGGCCGGATGCTGCGGCACCAGCTCGCGGCTGGCGCTGTCGATGGCTCCGCGGAAACGGACCAGGAGATTGTTTTCCTGCAGTTCGCGCAGCAGGACTCGCTCAGGATCGGATTCGCCCGGCGAGAACTGCTTCGCCATGAGCTGGTCGACCAGCGTGAACAGCCGGAACCGCAATCGGCTTTCCCGCGTACGGGAGTTGCTGACGAGAGTGTTGCGGACCTGCCGAAGAATCTCGCGCACCGCCTCGACGCTCTCCTCGGTCGCCTCGCCCGGCTTGTCGGTATCCGCCCGTTTGGCGAGCGAGAGGTAGGCCGAACGCACCGTGCCCGCCGGCTTCGCGTTCCGCAACCGGGAGGCCAGCTCTTCGAGCACCCCTTCGCGCGCGTCGCCGACGAGGCACACCATGGGCAGTCCGCGCCGCTCGGCGCGCTCCTGGTGATAACCGCGCTGCCATTCCCCGTTGCCCTGCAATTCCCGCGGCCGGTCGCCGACGCGGGGCCGCTGATAAAGCGCCCCGATCAGCTTGACGAGCCGATCCGCCCCAGCGAACGCGAGCTGCTCCCTCGCGACGGCCACCGTCTGGTCCATGCCGAAGTAAACCACGCTCCGGAGGGGAGGGGTCCCGGAATTATGCCGACATGGCAAGGTTTCCCGGTTTTCCGCGAGCGGCTTGCGACTGTTCGAGTGACGGCGGGTTCAGCCATTCGCTGGAAACGTGGTTGCGCTCAGCAACGGGTTTCTCCACGCCGGTTGATCAATTTTCCGCCTTGCTACGAAAATCGTAGATCATCACTTCGGAAATAGAGAATTAATTGTCCGCCTGTCGCGCGATCGTTCCCCGCATCCGCCGCGTGCCGAGGACGTGCCCACCGCTTCCGATGACGAGCAAGCGGTAGCCAACCCCGAATATTCCAGGAAGCCGAGCCCGGCTCTCGGCTCGGATCACGGTCCGTCCCTCAGCGGGTGTTGTGGAACCTGGTGGTCGGTTCGGTGTGTCGGCCGCCATCCCCCCTCCACGAAAAACGGGGCCGCCCCGGGAAATCCCGAAGCGGCCCCGCCACCACAGATCTTTATTCGTAGATCTCGCCCTTGGCGGCCTTCTCCACCAGCGACTGCGGCGGCTCGAAGTGGCTGCCGTAGCGCGCGGCCAGTTCTCGGGCGCGGTCCACGAAGCCCTGCAGGCCGCCCTCGTACTGGTTGATGTACTGGATCACGCCGCCGGTCCAGGCTGGGAAGCCGATGCCGAAGATGGACCCGATGTTGGCGTCCGCGACCGAGGTCAGGACGCCCTCGTCGAAGCATTTCACCGTTTCCAGCGCTTCGGCGAAGAGCATGCGCTCCTTGAGGTCCTCGAACGGCACGTCCGCCGAACCCGAGTTGAACGCCTCGCGCAGGCCCGGCCACAGGCCGGTGCGCTTGCCGTTCTCGTCGTACTCGTAGAAGCCCGCCCCGGTGCTGCGGCCCTTGCGGTCGTACTTGTCGATCATCGTGTCGATGACGGCCTCGGACGCGTGCGGCGTCCAGGTGCCGCCCTCGGCCTCGATCGCGGCGCGGGTTTCCGCGCGGATCTTGCGCGGCAGCGTCAGGGTCAGCTCGTCCATCAGCTGCAGCGGCGGGGCCGGGTAGCCGGCCTGCGAACCCGCCTGCTCGATCGACGCCGGCTCGACGCCCTCGCCCAGCGCGGCGACCGCCTCGTTGATGAAGGTGCCGATGACCCGCGAGGTGAAGAAGCCGCGGCTGTCGTTGACCACGATCGGGGTCTTGCGGATCTGCAGCGTGTAGTCGAAGACCTTCGCCAGCGTGGCGGGCGACGTCTTCTCGCCGCAGATGATCTCGACCAGCGGCATCTTGTCCACCGGCGAGAAGAAGTGGATCCCGATGAAGTCCTCGGTCCGCTGAACGCCCTCGGCGAGGGTGGTGATCGGCAGCGTCGAGGTGTTGGAACCCAGCACCGCGTCCGCGTTGACGATGTTCTCGATCTCGCCGAACACCTTGTGCTTCAGCTCGACGCTCTCGAACACGGCCTCGATGACGAAGTCGACGCCCGCGAAGTCGGCCGGGTCGGCGGTCGGCTTGATCCGCGCCAGCAGCGCGTCCGACTTCTCCTTCGTGGTCTTGCCGCGCGAGAGCGCCTTCTCCTCGAGCTTGACCGCGTAGCCCTTGCCCTTCTCGGCCGCCTCCTGCGAGACGTCCTTGAGCACCACGTCGATGCCCGCCTTCGCGGACACGTAGGCGATCGCCGCGCCCATCATCCCGGCGCCGAGCACGCCGACCTTCTTCGCGGTGTACTTCTCGAACCCGTCCGGACGCGAACCGCCGGAGTTGATCGTCTGCAGGTCGAAGAAGAACGCCTTGGTCATGTTCTTCGAGACCTGCCCGACGGCCAGGCTCACGAAGTAGCGCGTCTCGACCAGGATCGCGGTGTCGAAGTCGACCTGCGCGCCCTCGATCGCGGCGGCGAGGATCGCGCGCGGCGCGGGCATCGGCGCGCCCTTGAGCTGCTTGCGCAGGTTCGCCGGGAACGCGGGCAGGTTCGCCGCGAAGCTCGGGTTCGACGGGGTGCCGCCCGGGATCTTGTAGCCCTTGACGTCCCACGGCTGCACGCCGCCCTCGGGGTTGGCCTTGATCCACGCCTTCGCGGCGGGCACCAGCTCCTCGACGGTGTCCACGACCTCGTGCACCAGGCCCACTTCGAGCGCCTTGCGCGGCTTCATCCGCTGGCCCTGCAGCAGCACGTTCAGCAGCGCGTTCTGGATGCCGAGCAGCCGCACGGTGCGGACCACGCCGCCGCCGCCGGGCAGCAGGCCCAGGGTGACCTCGGGAAGGCCGATCTGGCTGCCCTTGACGTCGGCCGCGATGCGGTGGTGCGTCGCGAGCGCGATTTCGAGGCCGCCGCCGAGCGCCGCGCCGTTGATGGCCGCGACGACCGGCTTGCCGAGCTGCTCGAGCCGGCGCAGCTGGCCCTTCATCGCGGTGCTGGACGCGGTGATCTCGGCCGCGTGCTCCGGCTTCGCCTGGATCAGGTCGCGCAGGTCGCCGCCGGCGAAGAAGGTCTTCTTCGCCGAGGTGAGCACGACACCGGTGATGTCGTCCTTCTCCGCCTCCAGCCGGTCCACGGTCGCGGCGAGCGACTCGCGGAAGGCCTGGTTCATCGTGTTCGCCGACTGGTCCGGGTCGTCCAGGGTCAGCGTGACGATGCCGTCGGAATCCTTGTCCCAGCGGATGGTCTTGCTCTCGGTCATCTCGGTCCTCACACCCGCTCGATGATGGTCGCGACACCCATGCCGCCGCCGATGCACAAGGTCACCAGCGCCCGGCGCGCCTGACGGCGTTCCAGCTCGTCGACCACGGTGCCGACCAGCATCGCGCCGGTGGCGCCGAGCGGGTGGCCCATGGCGATCGCGCCGCCGTTGACGTTGATCTTCTCGTCCGGAAGGCGCAGGTCCTTCTGCCACTTGAGCACGACGGACGCGAACGCCTCGTTGAGCTCCCACAGGTCGATGTCGTCCGGGGTCAGGCCCGCGGTCTTCAGCACCTTCTCGGTGGCCGGCGTCGGACCGGTCAGCATGATCGTGGGCTCGGACCCGATCGAGGCGGTGGCGACGATGCGCGCCCGCGGCGTGAGGCCGAAGGTCTTGCCCGCCTGCTCGGAGCCGACCAGGACGATGGCCGACCCGTCGACGATGCCGGACGAGTTGCCGCCGGTGTGCACGTGGTCGATCTTCTCGACCTGGTGGTACTTCTGGAGCGCGACGGCGTCGAACCCGCCCATCTCGCCGATCGTGGTGAAGGCCGGCTTGAGCTTCGCCAGCCCCTCCAGCGTGGTCCCCGGACGGCGGTGCTCGTCGTGGTCGAGGATCGTGACGCCGTTCATGTCCTTCACCGGCACCACGGACTTGGCGAAGTAACCGCCGGACCAGGCCGCCTCGGCCTTCTCCTGCGAGCGGACCGCGAAGGCGTCGACGTCCTCGCGGGTGAAGCCCTCCATCGTTGCGATGAGGTCCGCGCCGATGCCCTGCGGCGCGATGTAGTGGTCGTAGGCGGTGGCCGGGTCCATGAACAGCGCGCCGCCGTCGGAACCCATCGGCACGCGCGACATCGACTCCACGCCGCCCGCGATGACCAGCTGGTCCCAGCCGGAGCGGACCTTCTGCGCCGCGACGTTCGTGGCCTCCAGGCCGGACGCGCAGAACCGGTTGAGCTGCACGCCCGCGACCGTCTGCGGCAGGCCCGCGACGAGCGCCGCGGTGCGCGCGATGTCCGCGCCCTGTTCGCCCACCGGGGACACGACGCCGAGCACGATGTCGTCGATCGCCTGCGGATCGAGGTTCGGGTGGCGGACCTTCAGCTCCTGGATGAGGCCGACCACCAGGTCGACCGGCTTGGTGCCGTGCAGGGCACCGCCCTTGTTCTTGCCCCGGGGCGTGCGCAACGCCTCGTAGATGTAGGCCTCGCTACTCACTGAACACTCCTCCGCGAAGCGGCGTCGTTGGACACTGCGGTGTATCTCGCTCGCCGACTATACCGGCCAGTAGGTGCTAATGGCCATTAACATAGCCCCGGTGAACCCCATGGTGTCAATGGGTTGCTGTCGTTCCGATTAGCGCTATGGTCAGTTCACCATGAGTACGTCTCCCGCCCGCGGCACGCGCCCTCGCGACCGCAAGGCCCAGCTCGCTGCCGTCGCGGCCGAGCTGTTCCGCGCGCGGGGGTTCCACGGCGTAGGGATCAACGACATCGCCGCCGCGGCGGGCGTCACCGGCCCCGCGCTGTACCGGCATTTCTCCGACAAGCAGGCGATCCTGGCCTACGTCGTGCTCGCCGGGATCGACGACATGGAATCGGCCACCGCGGCCGCGCTCGCCGATTCCGCGCCGCCGCCCGAACAGCTGAACGCCCTGCTCACCGGCCTCGCGACGCAGGCGGTCGAGCGCCGGGAGATCGCCGCGCTGTGGCGCTGGGAAGGCCCGCATCTGCCCCGCGAGCAGCGCCGGGAAATCCGCCGCCGCTCCGGCGCGGTGCTCGACGCGTGGACGAAAGCCCTGCTCACGCTGCGTCCGGAGCTGTCCGCGGATGAGGCCGAGCTGCTGTGCTGGGCCGCGCTGTCGGTGTTCGGAAGCGTCGCGGTGCACCACACCTCGGTGGCGCGCAAACGCTTCGTGCCGCTGCTGGTCGAACTGGCTCTGGCAGTGCTCGACGTCTCACTGCCGGTTCCGGAAGAGCCCGCGCCGCCGGTCGCGAGCAGCCTCGGCACGCCGTCCCGCCGCGAGCAGGTGCTGACCGCCGCGACCGGCCTGTTCGCCGAACGCGGCTTCCACACGGTGAGCATGGAGGACATCGGCGCCGCGGCAGGCATCGCCGGGCCCAGCGTCTACCGGCATTTCCCCAGCAAGGCCGCGCTGATGGTCGCCATCGGACACCGCGCCGCCGACCGGCTCGCGCTGGCCGCCGAACAGGCGCTGCAGGCCGCCGACGAACGGTCCGCGCTCGGCCGGCTCGCCGCGTCGTACGTGCACATCCTGCTGCGCACCCCGGAGCTGCTGGTGTCCTTCACCGCGGACCGCGTGACCATGCCGGAACGCGACAAGGCCGACCTGCGCCGCGTCCAGCGCGACTACGTCGACCAGTGGGTTTCCTTGCTGTGCGCGGTGTTTCCGGAGCTTCCGGCGCGCGAGGCGAAGATCCGGGTGCACGCCGCGCTGACCATCGCGAACGACCTCAGCCGGACCGGGCGGATCAAAACCAGGCCGAATCTGCAGGCGGAGCTGACCGCGGTGCTGCACGCGGTCCTCGGGCTTCGCTGAACGCGGCGAGGTCTTCGAAAGTGGTTTTCTGTTTTGAGTTGTGACTTCAGTAGTGAAGTACTTCAGGGGTGAAGTCACGGCTTCAGAGAGAAGAGAACCTCGCGAGGTCGGTCGCACGCTGTCAGCGAGACCGCTCCGATCGGTCGCCCATCCGGGGCACCCTCTGCCGTGCCCACGAGGTTTCGCGCGGACGGAGGCCACCGCGGCACGACCCCCGAGCACAGCTGGCGATGTTCGGCGCGATGGGCGGTGATGTTCCTCGTCACGCACGTCGCCAGCCCGGCGGCCGGTCGCCGAGTGAGCCGGGCCGCACTGGCGGATTCCGGATCGCCACGCTAACCTACTCGTGAGTAGGTAACGCGAGGGAGATGCTGCATGGCTGCGCCAAGGAAACGAGACGCGATGGGCCTCGGCCTGGCCGCGCTCACCCGGTTGGCCGGGAGCAAGGCGATCGACCGGGTCGGGCTGCGCGGACCGGTGCAGAACCTGGTCAAGACGGGGACCCGCAACGGTTTCCGCGTGGCGGGGGCGGCGACCCGGTCGTTCACGTCGGTGCAGCGGCTGGGCAAACCGGCGCGGCTGGCGAAGCCGGACGACCGCGGGCTGTTCGACCTGACGCCGGACGAGGACCAGAAGCTCATCGTCGAGACGGTCAGCGAGTTCGCCGCCGAACAGCTGCGTCCGGCCGCCGCGGACGCCGACGAGAAGCTCGCCGCGCCGGAGGGCCTGCTGAGCCGCGCGGCCGAGCTGGGCATCAGCCTCGTCGGGATTCCGGAGGAACTCGGCGGCGCGGGCACTGAGCGTTCGGTCGTGACGAACGCGCTGGTCGCGGAGGCGCTCGCGCACGGAGACCTCGGGCTGGCGGTGGCCGTGCTGGCCCCGTCGGCAGTGAGCACCGCGCTGGTCGCGTGGGGCGATGAGCAGCAGCAGGCCGACTACGTGCCCGCGTTCACCGGCGAGCAGGTGCCCGCCGCGGCGCTCGCGCTGCTGGAGCGGACGCCGTTGTTCGATCCGTTCAAGCCCGCCACCAAGGCGAAGCGCACGCCGAAGGGCTACCAGCTCGACGGCGTGAAGTCGCTCGTCCCGCGGGCGGCGGAGGCCGAGCTGTTCCTGGTTTCGGCCGATCTGGAGGGCCGCGGCCCGGCGTTGTTCCTGGTGGAATCGTCGAACGCGGGCGTGACGATCGAGTCCGAACCGGCGATGGGCCTGCGCGGCGCGGCCACCGGGAAGCTGCACCTGGAGAAGGTTTCGCTGCCCGCGGGCGCGCTGCTCGGCGGCGGAAAGGCGGACGTGTTCACCGAGGTCGTCCGGCTTTCCCGGCTCGGCTGGGCGGCGCTCGCCGCCGGTGTCGGCAAGGCCGTGCTGGACTACGTCGTGCCTTACGTGAACGAGCGCACCGCGTTCGGCGAGCCGATCAGCCACCGGCAGGCGGTCGCGTTCTCGGTGGCGGACATCGCGATCGAACTGGAGGGGCTGCGCCTGGTCACGCTGCGCGCGGCTTCGCGAGCCGAGCAGGGCAAGGAGTACGCGCGGGAAGCGGCGCTCGCCCGCAAGCTCGCGACGGACAAGGGCATGCAGATCGGCAACGCCGGCGTGCAGCTGCTGGGCGGGCACGGGTTCGTGAAGGAGCATCCGGTGGAGCGCTGGTACCGCGACCTGCGAGCGATCGGCGTGATGGAAGGCGCCGTCCTCCTCTGACCCGCTCCCCTCGTGAGTGCTCAGCGCGGTTCTCACCGCCGTTGCCGCTCACGACCCCTCCGAAAGGCACCCCCATGATCAACCTGGAAGCTCCGAAGAAGGCCGGCGCGCTGATCAACCAGGCGTACCAGGCCGCGGCCGAGGTGTTCCGGCCGATCTCGCGCAAGTACGACCGCGCCGAGCACACCTATCCGTCCGAATTGGACATGTTCGCCGCGCTGCTGGACGGGCTGAACTCCTCCGGCGAGGGCGGGGCGGGCGCGGCTGGCGTGCGACGGTCCGAAAAGGACGACGGTCCCAAGGGAAACCGCAACGGGGCCAACCTGAACGTGGTGCTCGGCACGATCGAGATGTGCTGGGGCGACGTCGGCCTGCTGCTGTCCATGCCGCGGCAGGGCCTTGGCAACGCGGCGATCGGCTCCGTGGCGACCGACGAGCAGCTCGAGCGGTTCAAGGGCCTGTGGGCCGCGATGGCGATCACCGAACCCGGCTGCGGTTCGGACTCGGCCGCCATCACCACGACGGCCACCAAGGACGGCGACGACTACATCCTGAACGGCGAGAAGATCTTCGTGACGTCCGGCCAGCGCGCCGACGCCGTCGTGGTCTGGGCGACGCTCGACCGCACGAAGGGCCGCGCCGCGATCAAATCGTTCGTGGTGGAGAAGGGCACGCCCGGCTTCGAGGTCGTGCGCGTGGAGCACAAACTGGGCATCCGCGCGTCCGACACCGCCGTGCTGCGCTTCGAAAACTGCCGTGTCCCCGCCGAAAACCTCCTGGGCACGCCGGAAATCGACACGGCCAAGGGGTTCGCCGGGGTCATGCAGACCTTCGACAACACCCGCCCGCTGGTGGCCGCGATGGCGATCGGCGTCGCCCGCGCGGCGCTGGACGAAACCCGCCGCATCCTGACCGAAGCGGGCGTGGTCATCGACTACGACCGCCCGGCCCTGACCCAGCACGCGGCGGCCGCGACCTTCCTGCAACTGGAAGCGGACTACGAGGCGGCGTACCTGCTGACGCTGGAGTCGGCGTGGATGGCGGACAACCGTCAGCCGAACTCCCTGCAGGCGTCCATGGCGAAGGCGAAGGCCGGCCGGACCGTGGTCGACGTGACCTTGAAGTGCGTCGAGCTCGCCGGGGCGTACGGGTACACGGAGGAATCGCTGCTGGAGAAGTGGTCGCGGGATGCCAAGATCCTGGACATCTTCGAGGGTACGCAGCAGATTCAGCAGCTGATCGTGGCCCGGCGGGTGCTGGGCAAGACTTCGGCTGAACTGAAGTGACCGAGGCCGCTCGGCCCGCCTCACCGGGGCGGGCCGAGCGGTTCCCTTACTCCATCTGCTTCTTCCCCGTCGACTGCCCGAAGAAGTAGCCCAAAATCAGCAGGAACGCGCTCGACAGCACCTGGTTGATCTCCACGTGCGCGAACATCGCGGCCACCACCGACAGGCACATCACCAGCAGGATCGCCGCTCCGACGTAGGTCGCGACGGATTCCTTGGCCAGGAAGTTCTGCCACACCTTGGCTTTCCGCTCGTACTTGTCGATTTCCGCGGCCATCGCCGCCGCGTCGACTTCGGCGATCTTGCGGCTCGTTTCCTTCAGTTCGCCGTCGATCTCGCCGGTTTTGCTTTCGAACTCGCCGAGCAGCCGGTGGAATTTCTCCTTGGTTCCGGCGTCGTCGACTACCGACACCGCGTTCCTGAGCTTGTCGATCTCCTCTTCGACGGTCAATCCGTTGATCAATTCGAGGATCTGCTCGCGCCGTTCCAGGCAGAACTTCAGCGCGCTGCGGTCGGAGTTCACCTTGCGGGCGGCGTCGGAACGTCCTTTCGCCGCCTTCTCCGTCGCCAGCGCCGCCTTGTGCAGCGCGAGCTTCTTCCGTTGCCGGGCGATGACGGCGTCGAGCCGCTCCAGCGACGAGCGGAGTTCGTCGACGGACTGCGTCTCGAGCGAGGAGCTGTCCAGTCTGTCCTTGACGAATTCCAGCTCCATCCGCCTCCGCAACCGGCCGTTCCGATGGTCGGTTTCTTCGAATTCGACTACGCGATCTTCTTGAACGCTCATGGTATTTCCTGTTTGCTGGAGTGCGTGATTCCGGACCGGGGACGCGCCGTCAGCGACGCGTCGGTCGTCTACGCAGCTCCTGGTCCGCCGCTTCGGACCGCGGCGGCATGCTCGCCCCCTGGAACACCATCGGCCTCCCTCTGCCGACTGCAGTGACCTGCGGATCGCGGGCGGGCCCTCCGGCGTTGCACTCTGTTGCCAGCCGTCGCCGTTCCGAATTCGAATCGTGACCGTGCCTGCCGCGAGACCGATTACGAAAAGAGCAGTTCATTCGGTATTACCCGGGGGAATTCGCCGTTTGCAGGTCTTGCTCAACCGTTTTGCGCGGCTGAATCCAGTGCGTCCAGAACCGCGTCCCCATTCGCGCGGGCCCACTCCGTCAGGGTGTGGATCGGCTCGATCAGCGTCGCGCCCAGCGGGGTCAGTTCGTACTCGACGCGCGGCGGGGCCTCCGCGTACGCCTGGCGGCGGACGAGACCGTGCGCTTCGAGGCGGCGCAGGGTCTGGGTGAGCACTTTCCGGGAGATGCCGCCGATCAGCTCGACCAGGTCGCCGTGCCGGACTGGGCCTTTGCTGAGACCGGCGAGCACGACCACTGTCCACTTGTCGGCGATCAGCTCTACTGCCAGCCGCGCCGGGCAGTCGGCGAGGAAGACGCCGCGGGAACCGCTCATGGAATCCAAGGTACCCGCAGGTACCTATCGGACTCCTAGCCTGGTTTTCGTTCCCCTCCAGAAATCAGGAGAGTCATGCGAGTCATCACCCAGCATCAGCTCGGCGGCCCCGAAGTGCTCACGATCGCGGACGCGCCCGAGCCCCGGGCCATCCCGACCGAGGTCCTCGTCCGGGTCAAGGCGATCGGGCTGAATCCGTTGGAGGCGCGGCTGCGCGAGGGAGAGTTTCCGTTGCTCGGCGAGCCGCCGTTCGTGCTCGGCTGGGATGTCAGCGGCGTGGTCGAAGAGGCGTTGACGTGGCGGTTCCGGCCGGGCGACGAAGTGTTCGGGATGCCGTTGTTCCCCCGTGCGGCCAACGCGTATGCCGAGGTCGTGGCTGCTCCGGCCCTGCATCTGGTCCGCAAGCCGAAGGAGCTTTCGCACGTCGAGGCGGCGGCGTTGCCGGTCGTCGGGCTGACGGCGTGGCAGGGGCTGGTCCACCTCGGCGGCGTCGAGGCGGGCAGTCGCGTGCTGGTCCACGGCGGGGGCGGCGGGGTCGGGCACGTCGCGATCCAGATCGCGAAAGCCCTTGGCGCGCACGTGATCACGACCGCCAGCGAGAGCAAGCGGGAGTTCGTCGAGGGGCTCGGCGCCGACGAGGTCGTCGACTACCGGAAGGTCGACTTCGCCGAGGCGGTGCGCGAGATCGACGTTGTGCTCGACACTCTTGGCGGCGACAGCGCCGAGCGGTCGCTCGGGGTTCTCCGGACGGGCGGGCATCTGGTGACGGCGGTCGCGGACGAAGACACGGAGTTGATCGCGAAGTTCGAGGCGGCGGGAATGCGGTTCAGCGGCATCGCGGTCGACCCGGATCCGGACGGGCTACGCGGGCTGGTCGACCTGGTGGAGCAGGGCAAGCTCCGGGTCCACGTGCAGGAGACGTTTCCGTTCGAGCGCGTCGCCGACGCGCATCGGCTGCTGGACCGCGGGCATCTTCAGGGCAAGGTTGTGCTCACGGTGGCTTAAACCGTCAGCACGATCCGGCCTCGCGCCTCGCCTGCTTCCTGCAATCGGTGCGCCTCGGCGGCCTCCGACAGGGGCAGGCGAGCGCCGATCCGGGGGCGCAGGATTCCGGTGGACAGCGCGCGGTTGACGACGCGGGCCGCGGAACCCAGTGCGGCGATGCCGGCGTTGCTGATGGCGAAACCGCGAATGCTGGCGTCGCGCGTGTACAGCTGGCCGATCGGCAGGGTCGGGGTCGACTGCATTCCGGCCATCGCCACGATGCGGCCGCCGCGGGACAACCGCGGCACCGCCGAGACCAGGTCGTGGTGTCCGGCGTTGTCCCACAGCAGATCCACTGCCGGGAGTTTGCGGTAGAGGTCGGGATCGGCGTAGTCGAAAACCTCGTCGGCACCGCATTCCCGGCACCACTGCGCGTCCGCGGCGCGGGCGGTCGCGATGACGCGCAGGCCGGCGGTCGAAGCAAGTTGGACGACCGCGCTGCCGACGCCGCCGCCCGCGCCCAGCACCGCGATCGTCTCGCCGTACCCGGCGTCGGCGTGCTCGAAGAGGCCAAGGTACGCCGTCGCCGCGGTGTGCAGGACGGCTACGGCGTCGTCGGAAACGCCTTCCGGCAACGGGTAAAGCCGGTCTTCCGGCACCGCGCAGAGTTCGGAAAAGGAGCCTTGCCTGCCGTCGTGGCCGAGGCTGTTGCACCACACGCGGTCGCCGGGCGCGAAGCGGTCTACTGGCGATGAGACAACAGTGCCCACCAGATCCCGGCCGATGACGAACGGGAACGTAAGCGCGGTGGGATAAGCGCCGGAGCGGATGAAAGTGTCGACGTGGTTCACCGCCACCGCGGACACTTTCACCAGCACTTCGCGCGGACCCGGCTCGGGATCCGGGAGCTGACCGACCTTGATCTCGGAACTGTCGCCGGGCGACGTCACGTATGCAGCGATCACCGGTTCACGGTACCGCCGGTTTTTCCCGGCCGCGCGCGGATTCCCCGCCGCCCGCGATTCCCGCGGAAACGGTCAGCTGATCCGGTCGTCCAAAAACTCGTCCAGGTAACGCCAGGTCGTGCCCCGCGCGCGGCGTCCGGTCAGCACGCCGAGATGCCCGCCGGGCGCGGTGCGGAACCGGACTTCCGGCGCGTTTTCCAGCAGCTGCACCACGCGTTCCACCGACGCTTGCGGCGCGATGGTGTCGTTTTCGCCCGCCACCACCAGCATCGGCGTCTTCACGTCGGACAGGCTGATCTTGCGCCCGTTCAGGTCGACGGTGCCCTCGGCGAGGTCGTTGGTGCGGAACAAGCGGTGGTACAGCTGGCCGAACGTCCGCCCGGGGTAGGCGTACATGTTGTCCATGAAGTGGTCCACCGCCTCGATCTGCGCGAGGTAGTCGCGGTCGTCGAGGTTTTTCAGGATCGCCAGCGGTTTCGTGATCTCCTTGGAGATCCCGGTGGCGCGGAACACCCGGGTGACCAAATAGGACGGTGCGCCGCCGAACACCCGGTACACCGGGGTGAGCAGATGGCCGCCGGTGAGGTCCACGAGCGGGCGGAACGGCGCGACGATCGGGATCGCGGTGAAATCGACCGGCGAGCCGACCGCGGTGATCGAGTCGATCGGCAGGCCCGGCTGGTCCGCGCTGACCAGCATGGAGAAAATCCCGCCGAGCGACCACGACACCAGGTGCACGCCCTGTCCGCCGGCGTCCTCGCTGACCTTCCGGATCGCCCTCGGCAGCACCTCGTCGATCCAGTGCTCGATGCCGAGGCGGCGGTCGGAGAAGGCGACCATGCCGTAGTCCACGAGGTACGTCGGCCGCCCGCCCTCGACCAGGTGCTCGATGAGGCTGCAGCCGCGGCGCAGGTCGAAGCACAGCGCGGGCGCGGCCAGCGGCGGCACCAGCAGCACCGGCGGGCCCGAGACCTCGGACGCGCCGTGCGTCATCCGGTACACCGACCGGTTGGGCCCCTGGTCGATCAGCACCCTCGGCATCGGCCGCAGATCGGCGACCCCACCCTGGAAAACCTTGCCCACGACGTTGGCCGCCGCGGCGGCCAACCGGGCCGGTGGGGAAACCATCTAGCGCCTCCTGGAACTCGTCTTCTGCCGGGCATCTTGCCGTGCGGGCGGGCGCGGCATCAACACGCCACTCCCGCAAGCACCGGGCAAGCGCATGTCCGGCTCAGCTGCTCTCACCAGGCGGGATGGACGGCGCGCTCCGGGCGGCGCGGCCCTCGTACTCGGCGCGCTCGGGCGAATGCGCGGCCGACGCCAGCAGCTGGTCGCCGCCGAGCGCGCGCACCAGCCACTCGCCGAACGCACGCGGGAACAGCCGGGTGATCCGGCCGGTCAGATCGAGCGATTTCGGGACGAAGACGTCGAACTTCGGCCGCTCCAACGCGTCGACGATCGCCGCCGCGACGTCTTCCGGGCCCACAGACTTGATGAACCGCGCCTCGCCCAGCCCGGACGCGAGTTCCGTGCGCACCACCGCGGGCATCACGCACGACACCTCGACGCCGGTGCCGCGCAGCTCCAGCCGCACCGCCTCGGACAGACCGACCACAGCGTGTTTCGTGGCGCAGTACGTGGCCGCTCCGGAGAATCCGGACTTTCCGGCCATCGACGCCACGTTAACGATGTGCCCGCGGCCGCGCGGCTTCATCCGCTTGACGGCCTCGCGGGTGCCGTGCACGACGGCGTGCACGTTGATCTCCAGCAGCCGCCGCGTGGCCGCGTCGTCCTCCTCGTCCAGCGGGGAGAGCGGCATGATCCCGGCGTTGTTGATCAGCACGTCGAGCGGTCCGACGGTGCGTTCGACGTCGTCCAGGAACGCGGTGAAGGCGGCCGTGTCGGTGACGTCCAGCGGCGCGGCGACCACGTCCGGGCCCAGCTCGCCGGCGGTTTTCTCGGCGCGGACCCGGTCGAGGTCGCCCAGCACCAGCCGGGCCCCTCGCCGGTGCATCGCGGCGGCGGTGGCCGCCCCGATGCCCTGCGCGCCGCCCGTGATCACGACGACCTTTCCGGAGAGCGACTGCCTGGCCATGGCGGACTCCTCGGCTCTATTGACACTTAGCCAATATCGTCCTCCGGATCAGTCCGGGCCGCTATCCCCCAACCCGCTGTTCGAGGACCTGGCCAAGCCAGCCGTCGACGGTGAACTGCTCGGTCGGCGTGAAGCCCTGGCTCTCGTAGTAGCGCGGCAGATCGCCGTCGCCGCCCGCCCAGCAGTCGACGCGGACGAGATCGATCCCGCGCCGTTTCGCCTCGTCCATCGCGTGCTCAAGCAGCCGCGAGCCGACGCGGTGCCCGGTGAACTGCCGGGAGGTGATCAGCAGCCGCACGTACAGTTCGGGCTCTTCGACCTTCGGCGCGTACGGCATCGCTTCCCCGAGGATCAGCGCGCCCGCAGGTTTGCCGTCGATCTCCGCCATCCGGAACTCGGGATCGGCCGCGTACTCGCGCACCCGCTCGACCCGCTTCGGGATCGTGCTCCACGGTTCGGTGCCCCACTGGCCCGCGCTGCCGCGCGCGACCAGCCACTCGACGGCGTCGTCGAAAAACCCCAGCAGTACGTCTGCGTCTCCGGCGACCCCAGGCCGGACAGTGAACTCCATAGGGACAAGTGAAGCAGCGCCGCCGGGACTCCACCCGGACGCCCCGGCGGCGCTGGGTCTCAGGCCCCCACTCCGAGGTGGCGTGCGATCAGCATCTTCTGGACCTCGCTGGTGCCCTCGCCGATTTCCAGGATCTTCGCGTCGCGGTAGAAGCGGCTGACCGGGAACTCGTTCATGAAGCCGTATCCGCCGAAGATCTGCGTGGCGTCGCGGGCGTTGTCCATCGCCGCGTTCGACGCCACCAGTTTCGCGATCGACGCTTCCTTCTTGAACGGTTCGCCGCGCAGCATCTTCGACGCCGCCTGGTAGTACGCCAGCCGGGCGGTGTGCGTGCGCACTTCCATGTCCGCGATCTTGAACTGGATCGCCTGGTACTCGCCGATCCGGTGGCCGAACGCCACGCGGTCCTTCGCGTACTTCAGGCATTCGTCCACGCAGCCCTGCGCGAGCCCGACGCTCAGCGCGGCGATCGCCACCCGTCCTTCGTCCAAAATGGACAGGAACTGCGCGTAGCCGCGGCCCCGCTTGCCGACCAGGTTGTCCGCGGGCACCCGGACGTCCGAAAAGGACAGTTCGTGGGTGTCCGAGCAGTTCCAGCCGACCTTCGAGTACTTCGGGGCCACCGCGAAGCCCGGCGTGCCGGACGGGACGATGATCGCCGAGATCTCCTTGCGGCCGTTCTCCATCACGTCGGTGACCGCGGTGACGGTGACCAGCTTCGTGATGTCGGTGCCGGAGTTGGTGATGAACGCCTTGCTGCCGTTGATGACCCACTCGTCGCCGTCGAGCCGGGCGCGCGTGCGGGTGGCTCCGGCGTCGGAACCGCCGCCGGGTTCGGTGAGGCCGAATCCGCCGAGCGCCTTGGCCGTGGTCAGCATGGGCAGCCAGGTTTCCTTCTGCTCCTGGGTGCCGAAGCGGTAGATGGGCATCGCGCCGAGCGAAACCCCCGCCTCCAGCGTGATCGCGACCGAGGAGTCGACCCGGGCCAGCTCCTCCAGCGCGAGGCACAGCGCGAAGTAGTCCCCGCCCATGCCGCCGAATTCCTCCGGGAACGGCAGGCCGAACAGGCCCATCTCGCCCATCTTGGCGACCAGTTCGTACGGGAATTCTTCCTTCTCGTACAGCGGGCCGATCACCGGCGCGACCTCCGCCTGCGCGAAGTCCTCGACCGTCTTGCGAAGCGATTCGTATTCCTCGTCCAGCCGGAAGTCGATCACTGCTTCTCCTCTGCTGCGCTCACCACGGCCAGCGTCTCGTCGAGCGCGACCTGCTGGCCGGCCCGCACCGAAAGCTCAGTCACCACACCGTCGATCGGCGCGGTCACGGTGTGCTCCATCTTCATCGCCTCGACGACCAGCAGCGGCGTGCCCGCGCTCACCACGTCGCCTTCGGCGGCCTTGACCACCAGCACCGTTCCCGGCATCGGGCTCTTCACCGGGCCGGCGCCCGCCGCCTCGCCGCGCGAGGACAGCGTCACTTCCTGGTCGGCGAACGCGAACGACTTGCCTTCGCGGGCCAGCCACACTGTCCGTTGTGGACCGTCGGCGCAGCGGTAGCGCTCCACGCCGTTCGCCCGGCGGACTTCGAGCAGATCGCCCTCGCGGCGGGCGGAAACCCGCACCGGTTCCGCGTCGTCCACTCGCACCGTAGCGTCCGACGGCGTGCCTTCGACGCGCACGACGGCTTGGTTTTCCCCAGTGCGCAAGCGGAAAGTGATCCCGCCGGGTCCGCTGAGCCGCCATCCGCTCGGGATGTCCCACGGGTCCACGACCGCGCCGGTCGGCTGCAGCGCGAGCAGCCGGTCCATGGCCGCGGCGACGAAGAACCCGGCCGGGACTTCCGAGGAGACCAATTCGGACAGTCGCCGGTCGACCAGTTCGGTGTCCAGCCGTCCGGCGCGGACGTCCTCGTCGGCGAGCAGGCCGCGCAGGAACGCGATGTTCGTGCCGAGCCCGAGCAACGCGGTGTCGGCCAGCGCGCGGTCCAGCTTCTGCAGCGCCGACGCGCGGTCCGGGCCGTGCGCGATGATCTTCGCCAGCATCGGGTCGTAGTTCGAGCCGACCACCGCGCCGACCGACATCCACGAGTCCACCCGCACGCCGTCGCCGGAGGGCTCGTGCACGGCCAGCACCGTGCCGCCGGTCGGGATGAACCCGCGCGCCGGATCCTCGGCGTAAACCCGGGCTTCGACGGCGTGCCCGTCGAGGCGCACGTCTTCCTGCGTCAGTCCGAGAGGCTCCCCCGCCGCCACCCGCACCTGCCAGGACACCAGGTCGAGTCCGGTCACCATCTCCGTGACCGGGTGCTCGACCTGCAGCCGGGTGTTCATCTCCATGAAGAAGAACTCGTCCGGGTTGTGCGCGGACATGATGAACTCGACGGTGCCCGCACCGACGTACCCGACCGACCGCGCGGCTTCGGCGGCCGCCGCGCCCATTTTCGCCCGGGTCGCCTCGTCCAGCAGCACCGACGGCGCTTCCTCGATGATCTTCTGGTGCCGCCGCTGCAGGCTGCACTCGCGTTCGCCGAGGTGCAGCACGGTGCCGTGGGCGTCGGCCAGCACCTGGATCTCGATGTGCCGCGGCGTGGTGACGAACCGCTCCATCAGCAGCGTGTCGTCGCCGAACGAACTCTTCGCCTCCCGGCGCGCGGACTCGATCGCGGCGTCCAGTTCGGACTCATCGTGGACCAGCCGCATGCCCTTGCCGCCACCGCCGGCGGACGGCTTCAGCAGCAGCGGATAGCCGACTTTCGCCGCCGCTTCGGCGAAGCCGCCTTCCGGAATGTCCACATCGGACGCACCAGGCACGACCGGCACTCCGGCCGCGGACACCGTGGCCTTCGCCCGGATCTTGTCGCCCATTTTGTCGATCGCTTCCGGCGGCGGGCCGATGAACACCAGCCCGGCCTCCGCGCACGCCCGCGCGAACGCGGTGTTCTCAGCGAGGAAGCCATACCCCGGGTGCACCGCCTGCGCGCCGGTTTCCCTTGCCGCGTCGATGATCGCCGGGATCGAAAGGTAGCTCTTCGCCGCTTCGGCCGGGCCGAGGCGCACCGCGGTGTCGGCCTCGCGCACGTGCCGGGCATCGGCGTCCGCGTCGCTGTACACCGCGACCGAACGGATCCCGAGCGCACGCAGCGAACGGATTACGCGAACCGCGATCTCCCCGCGGTTGGCGACCAGAACAGTCTCGAACACCCTCATCACATCCGGAAGACGCCGTAGTTGACCTCGGGCAAAGGCGCGTTGGCCGCGGCCGACAGCGCGAGCCCGAGCACCGTGCGGGTGTCCGCCGGGTCGATCACGCCGTCGTCCCACAGCCGCGCCGTGGAGTAGTACGGGCTGCCCTGTTCCTCGTACTGCTCGCGGATCGGGTCCTTGAAGGCCTCTTCGTCCTCAGTGGACCATTCGCCGCCGCGGCCCTCGATCGCGTCGCGGCGGACCGTCGACAGCACCGAGGCCGCCTGCTCGCCGCCCATCACGGAAATCCGCGCGTTCGGCCACATCCACAGGAATCGCGGCGAATACGCCCGGCCGCACATGGAGTAGTTGCCCGCGCCGAAGGAGCCGCCGATGATCACGGTGAACTTCGGCACCCGCGCGCAGGCCACCGCGGTGACCATTTTCGCGCCGTGCTTGGCGATGCCGCCCGCCTCGTACGCGCGGCCGACCATGAAGCCGGTGATGTTCTGCAGGAACACCAACGGGATCGAACGCCGGTCGCACAGTTCGATGAAGTGCGCGCCCTTCATCGCGGATTCGGCGAACAGCACGCCGTTGTTCGCGATGATGCCGACCGGGTGACCGTGGATGTGCGCGAAGCCGGTGACGAGCGTCGAGCCGTATTCCTTCTTGAACTCCGCGAACCGGCTGCCGTCGACGATGCGGGCGATGACCTCGCGCACGTCGTACGGGGTGCGCGAATCCGTCGGCACCACGCCGTACAGTTCGCGTTCGTCCACCGCGGGCGGTTCGATCTCCTTGACGTCCCACGGCCGCGGCGTGCGCGGGCCGAGCGTGGAGACGATGTCGCGGACGATGCGCAACGCGTGCGCGTCGTCGTCCGCGAGGTGGTCGGTGACGCCGGACTGGCGCGCGTGCACGTCGCCGCCGCCCAGTTCCTCAGCGGTGACGACCTCGCCCGTCGCGGCTTTCACCAGCGGCGGGCCACCGAGGAAAATCGTGCCCTGATTGCGCACGATGACCGCTTCGTCGCTCATCGCCGGGACGTACGCGCCACCCGCGGTGCACGAGCCGAGCACGGCGGCGATCTGCGGGATCCCGCGCGCGGACATGGTGGCCTGGTTGTAGAAGATCCGGCCGAAGTGCTCGCGGTCCGGGAAGACCTCGTCCTGGCGCGGCAGGAACGCGCCGCCCGAGTCGACCAGGTAAATGCACGGCAGGTTGTTGTGCAGGGCGACTTCCTGCGCCCGCAGGTGCTTCTTCACCGTCATCGGGTAGTAGGTGCCGCCCTTGACCGTGGCGTCGTTGGCCACGATCACGCATTCGCGGCCGGACACCCGCCCGATCCCGGTGATGATGCCCGCCGACGGGGCCTCGTCGTCGTACAGCCCGGTGGCCGCGAGCGGCGAAAGCTCGAGGAACGGGGATCCCGGGTCCAGCAGCGTGTCCACCCGGTCCCGAGGCAGCAGTTTGCCGCGTTCCACATGACGGGCGCGCGATTTCTCCGGCCCGCCGAGCCGGGCGGCGGCGAGCCGCTTGTGCAGATCCTCGACCAATTCTCCGTGCGAGGTGACGCTCCGGGCGAAGGCGTCGCTGTTCGGGTCCGCGGAACTGCGCAGTACCGGCGTGTCCATGGCTCTCCGTCGAGACGTTAGCGGTCGTTAACTCCGCCGGAGATGTTAGTGCTCGTTAACCGCCGTGTCCAGCCCAGCACGAAGCACCCGGCCGCGCGACCGGGTGAAAGGAGGGAGCAGGTCAGCCCGCGACGGCGTCGGAGATCCAGCCGGCCACCGGCAGATCCCGTTCGAGGCATTCGACCGACAGCCGGATCGTCCAGCGCAGCGCCTGCAGCAGGAGGCTGTCCACCTCGTTCGGCGCGGCGCTCGCCAGCGCGATCTCGACCTGTTCGCGCGCGGCGGCGGTGTTGCCGTGCACCTCGGCGAGGAGCGTGCGGACGGCGGTGCGCACCGGCGGATCCGCCTGGTCGATCGAAACCTCTTCGCCCGCTTCGTCGAAAACCTGCACCTTGACCGGGGCGGTGCCGCCGTCACCGAGCGTGGACACCATCGCGCTGCACTCGCCGAAGAGCAGCAGCATCAGCTCTTTGGTTTCCTCGTCGCGTTCGCCCGGCTCGTCGGACGAGGGCGTGACCTCTTCCAGCGCCTCCGTGTCCTCGCCAAGACTGATGGCGACGAGCGCGCGCTGTGCCTTCTCGACGAGCCGCTGCTCGCCCTCGCTCCGGTCCGCGGTCACGTGCCTATCAAACACCAGACCGGCGGTCGGCGGGATACCCCGGATCGCGGCCTCAGCCCGCCGCGGAAAGGGCGCCCAGCGCGAGGCGGCACAGCAGATCGGCGAGCGCGCTGTCACCGAGATGGCGGTTGTAGGGCGTGGAGTTGATCAAGCCGAACACGGCGTGTGCCGCCGACCGCGCCTGGCGTTCGCCGAGGCCGGGCACAGCTTCGCGAATCGCCCGCACCCACACCTCGACGTACTGCCGCTGGAGCGCGCGCACCTGCTTGCGGTCACCGTCGGTGAGGTTCGCGAGATTGCGCTCCTGCACGGTGATCAGCGACGGATGCTCGAGCGCGAAGTCGACGTGGAAGCGGACGAGCGCGGCCAGCAGCTCGTCCGGGGCGCCGCCCGCCGCGGCGAGCTTGGTGCCGCCTTCGAGCAGGTAGTGGCTGATCGAGTTGAGCATTTCCCCGAGAATCGCGTCCTTGCTGCGGAAATGCCGGTACAGCGCGGGACCGGAGATGCCGACGGCCGCGCCGATGTCGTCGATGCCGACGCCGTGGAAACCGTGGTGGGCGAACAGCTCGGCGGCGGCGGAGAGGATCTGTTCCCGCCTGTTCGGCTTCGCGCCGTTCACCAGTGGGAGGGAATTCGCCGACATCCGCACATAGTAGGTCCCGCGGTTAGCGAACGCTAACTTACCGTCCTACTTCCTGCTTGAGCCAAGTGGAGGCACCCGGATTTGAGGGGTGTCTCGTGGGGATTGCACCTGGTAAAGCTTTACCGCGTCAAGCTGTCACGACAGGAGTGACCTAATGGCTGCAAACACCCGTCAACCATCACGACGCATCTTTCGGATGTGCGCGGCCCTGGGGGTCGCTCTCGCTGCCTCGCTCGGCTTCGCCACCGGTGCGAGCGCTGCGTCGCAAAACTACGTCGCGCTCGGCGACTCCTACTCATCCGGGGTAGGCGCCGGGAGCTACGGCGATTCCGGCAGCTGCAAGCGCAGTGCCAACGCGTACGGCCAGCTGTGGGCCAACGCCCACTCCGGCACCAATTTCACCTTCCTCGCCTGCTCGGGCGCGAAGACCGGCGACGTGCTGAACCAGATCAGCTCGATGCCGTCCAACGCCACCTTGATCACGCTCACCGTGGGCGGCAACGACGCCGGGTTCACCGACGTGATCAAGACGTGCACGCTGGGCAGCGACCAGACCTGCGTGGACCGGGTCAACACCGCCAAGACCTACGTCCAGAACACCCTGCCCGGGCTGCTGGACAAGGTGTACTCGGCGGCCAAGAGCAAGGCCCCCGGCGCCAAGCTGGTCGTTTTGTCCTACCCGCGCTTCTACACCGTGCCGGGTTCGTGCAACGTCGGGCTGAGCGACACGAAGCGGTCGGCGATCAACTCCGGGGCGGACACGCTGGCTTCGGTGCTGTCGTCGCGGGTTTCCGCCGCCGGCGGCAAGTTCGTGGACGTGCGCTCGGCGTTCGTCGGGCACAACATCTGCTCGTCGGCGAGCGACTACCTGCACAGCTTGACCTGGCCGGTGGACGAGTCCTACCACCCGACCGCCGCCGGGCAGCGGGGCGGCTACTACTCGCCGTTGACCTCGGCGATCGGCTGACAATTTTCGCGAAGACGCGTGAGGGCCGCCTTGGTTTCGAGGCGGCCCTCACCGCGTCTCAGCCCAGCAGGGTCTTGACCAGCGCGGCGATCTGCTCGGTCTCGATGAGGAACGAATCGTGGCCGTACGGCGAAGTCAGCACCGCGGCCTCGCCGCCGACCGCGCCGGCGATCTCGTGCGACTGGTACGGCGGGTAAAGCCGGTCACTGTCCACCGCGGCGACCACCGTGCGCGCGGTGACCCGGCCCAGTGCGGCGGCGACTCCGCCGCGGCCGCGGCCGACGTCGTGGGTGTTCATGGATTCGGTGAGCACCACGTAGGAACCCGCGTCGAACCGGCGGACGAGTTTGTCCGCGTGATGGTCCAGATAGGACTCGACCGCGAACCGGCCGCCGGTCAGCGGATCCTCGTCCGGCTGCGGCCGGTTTCCGAAACGCGTTTCCAGTTCGGGTTCGCAGCGGTAGGTGACGTGCGCGATCCGCCGGGCCACGCCCAGTCCGCGGTGCGGGCCCTCGGCCGCGGTGTAGTAGTCGCCGCCGTGCCAGGCCGGATCGCTCCGGATCGCGTGCAGCTGCGGTGCGGCCCAGGCGATCTGCTCGGCGGACGCGCGGGCGGTCGAGGCGAGAACGAGCGCGGAGGCGACCCGATCGGGTTGACTTGCCGCCCATTCGAGAGCCCGCATCCCGCCCATCGAACCGCCCGCGACGGCGGCCCAGCGTTCGATGCCGAGCGCGTCCGCGAGGGCGGCTTCGGCGGCGACCTGGTCCCGGACGGTCAGGGCCGGGAACCGGCTGCCCCACGCCTCGCCGTCCGGAGCGGGCGAGGACGGGCCGGTCGATCCCTGGCAGCCGCCGAGCACGTTAGGGGCGACGACGAACAGCTCGCCGGTGTCGAAAGCCTTGCCGGGGCCGATGAGTCCGTCCCACCATCCGGAACTCGGATGTCCGGGTCCGGCGGGGCCGGCGGCGTGGCTGTCGCCGGTGAGCGCGTGCTCGACGAGGACAGCGTTGGACCCGTCGGAGTTGAGCGTTCCCCACGTTTCGTACGCGAGGGTGTAGCCGGGCAGGGTCGCACCGGCCTCCAGCGCGAGCGCGCCGGAGCCGGTGAACCACTGCCGGTTGCCGGGTGGGTCCCCCGCCCGCCACGCGCCGGTGACGGGCGGAGGACTCGCGCCGGGATCCGTCACAGCGCCGCCTTGGCGGCCCGGAAGCCCGCCTCGAGGTCGGCCTTCAGGTCCTCGATGCCTTCCAGCCCGACGGCGAGCCGCACGAGGCCCGGCGTGACGCCGGCGGCGACCTGCTCGTCCGGGCCGAGCTGGCTGTGCGTGGTCGACGCCGGGTGCACGATCAGGCTGCGCACGTCGCCGAGGTTCACCAGCTGGCTGTGCAGTTCGGTGCCGTCGACGAACTTCCGGCCCGCCTCGACGCCGCCGCGCAGCTCGAACGACAGCACCGCGCCGACGCCGCGCGGCAGGTACTTCTGCGCCGCCGCGTGGTACGGGCTCGACGGGAGGCCGGCGTAGTAGACCTTCTCGACCTCGTCGCGCTCCTCCAGCCATTCCGCGAGCGCCTGCGCGTTGGCGGAGTGCCGTTCCACGCGCAGCGACAGCGTCTCGATGCCCTGCAGGATGAGGAAGCTGTTCAGCGGGGCGATCGCCGCGCCGGTGTCGCGCAGGATCTGCACGCGCGCCTTGGCCGCGAACGCGCCCGGGCCGAGCGCCTCCCAGTACTTGAGACCGTGGTAGCTCGGGTCGGGCTCGGTGAAGCCGGGGAACCGGGCCGGGTCCTTGCCGAAGTCGAAGGTGCCGCCGTCGACCAGCACGCCGGCGACCGTCGTGCCGTGGCCGCCGAGGTACTTCGTCGCCGAGTGCACGACGATGTCCGCGCCGTGCTCGATCGGGCGGACCAGGTACGGCGTCGGCACCGTGTTGTCCACGACCAGCGGGACGCCGACCTCGTGCGCGACGTCGGCGACCTTGCGGATGTCGAGGACGGCGCTGCTCGGGTTGGCCAGCGTCTCGGCGAAGAACAGCTTGGTGTTCGGCCGGACCGCGGCCCGCCACTGCTCGGCGTCGTCCTGGTCGTCGATGAAGGTGACCTCGATGCCGAGCTTCGGCAGCGTGTAGTGGAAGAGGTTGTAGGTGCCGCCGTAGAGCGACGGGCTGGTGACGAAGTGGTCGCCCGCGTTGGCCAGGGTCAGGATCGCCGCGGTGACCGCCGCCGAACCGGAGGCGAACGCGAGACCGGCGACGCCGCCTTCGAGGGTGGCGACGCGCTGCTCCAGCACGTCCTGGGTCGGGTTGTTGATGCGTGTGTAGATGTGGCCGGGCTCGGCGAGGCTGAACAGGTCCGCCCCGTGCTGCGTGTCGCGGAAGACGTACGAGGTGGTCTGGTAGATCGGCGTCGCGCGGGCTCCGGTGGCCGGGTCGGGCGCCGCCCCCGCGTGGATCTGCTTGGTCTCGAAGGACCAGCTCGTGGTGTCTTCCGGCATGTGCTCGCTCCTAGCGGTCGGGATCGGGTCGGCTGGGCGCGACGCTAACCAGGCCGGACGAAACGCCCAACCGCTCTCACGGGATGAGAGCCCTACGCACCCGGACGTAGGAAGAAATGCCGAGCGCTGACGGACGACGCGACACTCCGGTAAAGCGCACGCTCAGCGCATGGACTGGAGAATGCGGCCGGCGACCCGGAAGTGGTTCCTGTTCGGCCACGTCGTCACGTCGGTCGGCTGGATCGGAGCCGAACTCGCGGTGCTGATCTGCAGCGTTCTCGCGATCGCCGAGCTCGATCCGGTGACCACGCGCAGCGCGAACGTCATCGCCGGGGTGCTCGCCGGGACGCTCTACTTCCCGGCCAGCCTGCTCGCCCTGGCGACCGGGGTCGTGCTCGGGCTGGGCACGAAATGGAAGCTGGTGCGCTACCACTGGGTGCTGTGGAAGCTGGTGGCGACGCTGGCCCTGTTTGTCGGCGGGAACCTGCTGGTGGTGCCCTCTTTCGTCGCGCACGGCGAGCAGGCCGCGCGCGGTGAGGTCGTCGGCGCGAGCGCGGTGTCCGGCACGGGGGCGATGAGCGTCGGGTTGACGTTGCTGTTGGCGGCGACGCTGGTGTCGTACTTCAAACCCTGGCCGAAGGTGTTTCGCGCTAACTAGTGCCGCGGGTGGCGAAACCGGGGCAGTCTTCTACCGTTCCAGCAAGAACGTCAGAAGCGCTGGAGGTAGCTGTGGTTTCGGTGCGCAGCGTCGTGGACCGGGTCGGTCCCACGCTGCTCCACGCGCTTCTCGTGCCCGAAGGCTGCCCCGCGGTCGGCGACGTGGTGATCGCCGAGCCGGGGGCGGAGTCCGCCATCGCGGCCGGCGACCTGGTGCTCGGCGTGGCGACGGTCGAGGCGGCCGACGCCGCGGAACTCGTCCGGGTGAGCGCCGGACGGGGTGCGGCGGCGGTGCTGCTGAAACCGCCGCTGGCCGCGAAACAGCCGGTGCGGCGCGCGGCGAAATCGGCGGGGATCGCGTTGATCCAGGTGCACGCGGCGACGTCGTGGGCCCAGCTGGTCTGGCTGTTGCGCACGGTTCTGGACGCGCTCGCCGACGAATCCGAAGCGCTCGAAGAAGGCGGCGACCCGGGTTCCGGCGATCTCTTCCGGCTCGCCGACGCCGTGGCCGCGGTGGTCGACGCGTCGGTGACGATCGAGGACACCAACTCGCGCGTGCTCGCCTACTCCGCGCGCCAGGACCTCACCGACCCGGCGCGCGTCGCGACGATCATGGGCCGCCGCATCCCGGACGACGTGCTGGCCCGGTTCCGCTCGCGCGGCGTGTTCCGCGAGCTTTCCCGCGGCCGGCAGACGATCTTCGTCCCGGCCCAGCGCGACGGCACCCTGCCGCGGCTGATCGTGCCGATCCGGATGGGCGGCGAGCTGCTGGGGTCGATGTGGGCGGTCGTCCCCGGTCCGGTCTCGGAGGAACGCGCAGCGGCTTTCGCGGACGCGGCCCCGGTAGTCGCCTTGCACCTGCTTCGCCGCCGCGCGCACACGGACGCGCAGCGCCGGGCCTCCGCCGAATTGCTGCGCGCGGTCTTGGAGGGACAGGTCCCGCCGCGGCGGGTGGTCGCCGAACTGGACCTGTCCGACGAGCCGCACCGGGTCGTGGTCGTGGATGTCAGCGGCGGCGACAGCCGGGACGCCGAAGGACTGTTGCTGGCGTTGCTGGAACGGATCTCTCAGGGTTTCGGACGCCGTCCGGTCGCGGCTGAACTCGGCGGATTGCTGTACGTCGTAGTTCCAGACCGCCCCGGCGAGGGCGGCTGGCCGGAACTGCGGGAGGCGCTGCTCGCCCAACCCGCTTCCCGCCGCGGCGGACTCCCCCGCGCGGCCGCGGGCGCGCCAGGCGACCCGACCGCGCTGGCCGCGTCCCGAGCCCAAGCGGACGAAGCGCTGGGCCTGCTGCGGGCCGGACTGGTCGAGGGTCGCGTCGTGGCTTACGACGAGGCCTGGACCGCCCTGGTCCTGCACCGCGCCGCCGCCGGAGCAGCGGCGGCGCAGGTGTCGGAACTCGGCCCGCTCGGCGTGCTGCGCGAACACGACGAGGCGAGCAATGCGGGGTACGTCGACACTCTCTACGAATGGCTCCGACACCCCGGCGACCCGCGCGCGGCCGCGGAACGGTTGCGCATTCACCCGAACACGTTGCGGTATCGGATGAAACGGCTGTTGGAACTTGTTCCGTTGAACCTTGATGATCCTGACGTACGGCTCGCTTTGCTTACCCAGCTGATCGCACTCCGCTGGAGCTGACCTGGTAGCTGAGGTCGTTGCCGCGCAACGATTCCGGCTCCATCCGGACCCACACCGTGCCACGTTCAGCCGGATCGTCCAGCAGGTACGCGCGGAACCGCGGATCCCACGCGGACTCGTCCGGGCCCAGGTAGCGCACCAGTTTCCGCCGTCCGCGCGGCACGTCGAACGGTTCGAGGGCGGCTGGTCCGCGCGCGATCACCTGACGCACCAAGCCGGTCGCGAGGTCGCATACGTCCACCGTCACCGCGATGCGCGGCTCCGCGCGCACCCGAGCGGGCAGCCGCGACCACGGGCCGCTGAGGATCCAGAACGCCCTGTCCTCCCAGAGATACCAGGTGGGCCGGACGGTCGGACCCGCGGTGGCGACCCGTGCGGTCAGCGGCTGCGCGAGGAAACTGTCGACGTCGAAACCGGTCACGCGACCAGCAGCGTCTTCCCGATGGTGCCCCGAGATTCGATCGCCGCGTGCGCGTCAGCCGCCCGTTCCAACGGGAACCGCTGCCCGATCACCGGGGTGAGCTGCCCAGCCGCGGCCGCCGCCAGCGCCGATTCCGTGTAGCCGCGCATCGCCGCCGCGTCGCCGATCGACCGGACCAGCTTGACCCCGCGCGCGGCAGCGTCCTCTTCGGACACTTCCGCCCACGAACCGCTTGCCAGGCCGTAAATCGCCATCCGCCCGCCGGGTCGCACCAGGCTGAACGCCGCGGTGCCGACCGCGCCTCCCACGCCGTCGAACACCACGTCCACCTCCCCGGCCCGCGCAGTCCACTCCGGATCGGTGTAGTCGACCGCCACGTCCGCACCCAATTCCCGGGCGCGGGCAAGCTTTTCCGCGCCACCCGCGGCAGCCACGACCTCCGCTCCCGCGGCCTTCGCCAGCTGCACCAGGAGGCTGCCGACCCCTCCGGCGGCGGCCTCTACGAGCACCCGTTCCCCCGGAGCCACCGCGGTCGCGTGCACCAAGCCGGTCGCGGTCCGGCCGTCGGCCAGCAACGCGACCGCCGCGTCGAGGCTCAGCGCGTGCGGCACCGGGAACACCGACACCGCGTCCACGACCACGCGCTGCGCGTAACCGCCGCTGCCGCCGGTCGACGTCACCACGCGTTTCCCGACCAGCGCCGAGTCGACGCCCTCCCCGGCGCGGCTGATCACCCCGCCGACGCCGTTGCCGGGCACCATCGGAAGCGTGCTGCCGAACGGTCCCGTCCCGGTCGCCCGGAACTGGGTTTCCACGAACGTGACGTTCGCGAACGCCACCTCGATCAGCACCTGCCCCGGCCCGGGAACCGGATCGGGCGCCTCTCCCGCCTTCAGCACCGCCGGCCCGCCGAATTCCCGCAGCCACACCGCTCGCATGTAAGCCCTTCCTCGAAGTCTCCGCCAAGGTCCAGCCAACTACCTCAAGTGCGGTCGAGGTCAAGGGCATTGTCCTGGCAGCACTATCGACCGGGCGCAAGACTGTGGCGGCGGGATGATGACACCGCCGTCCGGGTAGATCACCGTGAGTGGCAACACCTTCGACAGAACCGCCGCCAGGAGGCAAGCAGTGCGCATCGCCGTTCCCCGTGAGATCAAGAAGCACGAGTACCGGGTCGCGTTGACCCCGGCCGGCGTGCACGAACTGGTCGGTCGCGGGCACGACGTCTTCGTCGAGACGGGTGCCGGGACCGGGTCGTCCATCACGGACGAGGAGTACGTCGCCGCGGGCGCGAAGGTGCTCGCCACCGCGGAGGAGACGTGGGCCGAGGGCGAGCTCGTGCTGAAGGTGAAGGAGCCGATCGCCGAGGAGTATCCGCGCCTGCGCAAGGATCTGGTGCTGTTCACCTACCTGCACATCGCCGCGGACCGGCCGCTGACCGACGCGCTGCTGGCCGCGGGCACCACCGCGATCGCCTACGAAACGGTGCAGAAGGCGAACGGCGCGCTGCCGCTGCTGGCCCCGATGTCCGAGGTCGCGGGCCGCCTCGCCCCGCAGGTCGGCGCTTACGCCCTGATGAAGCCGAGCGGCGGCCGCGGTGTGCTGCCCGGCGGCATTCCCGGCGTGCACCCGGCCCGAGTCGTCGTCATCGGCGGTGGCGTGGCCGGTCTCAACGCCGCCCGCGTCGCGCTGGGTCTTGGTTCGGATGTGGAAATCCTCGACACCAACGTCGACCGCCTCCGCCAGATCGACAACGACTTCGGCGGCCGCATCCGCACCGTAACCTCCAACCGCCTTTCGGTGGAACAGTCGGTCCTGGAAGCGGACCTGGTCATCGGCGCGGTCCTGGTCCCTGGCGCGAAGGCTCCGAAGCTGGTCTCCAACGACCTGGTCTCCCGCATGAAGCCGGGCAGCGTCCTGGTGGACATCGCCATCGACCAGGGCGGCTGCTTCGCGGACTCGCGCCCGACCACGCACGACGACCCGACCTACACGGTCCACAACTCGGTCTTCTACTGCGTGGCGAACATGCCCGGCGCAGTCCCGCGGACGAGCACCTACGGCCTGACCAACGTGACCCTCCCCTACGCGGTGCAGCTGGCAGACAAGGGCTGGAAGCAGGCCCTGTCCGCCGATCCCGCCCTGGCCCTGGGCCTCAACACCCACTCCGGCGCCCTGACGAACGCCCCAGTGGCCACCGCCCACAACCTCCCCCACACCCCCGTCGAAACCGCCCTCGCATAACCCATCCCCAAACGAAAGCGGCGAGGCCCCATCGGCCTCGCCGCTTCTCTTACGCCCAAACGCTTTTTGTTCCAACCCACTCCCCCACCCAACCGCCGCCGAACGCACCGTGGGGGTCCGGGGGGCTCGGCCCCCCGGGTAATACGACGCCCCTTCGCGGGCGAAGCGCCGCCAGGCGCGAGCACACGAAGGGGAGAAGGGGCGACCCGCTCAACCAGCCTGGGGGTCACTGGGAGCGGGTCGCCGAGTACTAGCTTAAAGAACATTGGGCGGGAGCGCTCGTCCGGGGGTGGATTTGGCCCGGGTTCTTCCCGGTGGCCAGGTGAACGTTCAACCTTCCGCCGGTGCCGCCGGGACCAGGGTTTCCCTGCTCCACGACGCTTCCCGGCGCCCGCGGAACCCGCTGGCGTGCCCTTCGTCACCTCGGCTCGCGGGAGCGCCGGTTGTGCCCGTTTGGTCCGGGCCGGGGGCCGCGCGGGGAATAAATTGTCGGTGCCGCTCCCTAACCTTGTGATGTGACCACCACTGCGACGCCCGCGCGTCAAGACCGTCCGATTGCTGAGACGGCGCCCCGGCACCTCGGCTGGGTGCGCCGGTTGTCCGCTGCCTGCTGGGAGCACCGCGGGGTCGTGGTGCTCGCGATGACGGCGGCGGTGCTGAGCGTCGGCGTGCAGGCGGCGAGCCCGTTGCTGGTGCGGTCGGCGGTGGACGACGCGGTGGCCGGGCACACCTCTCAGCTAACCGGGCTCGCGGTGGCGCTGGTGGCGTTGCAGCTGGTCGCGTTCGGCTCGGCGTTTCTGCGCCGGTATGTCGGCGGGCGGCTGGCGCTGGACGTGCAGCACGATTTGCGGAACCGGGTGTTCGGCGCGGTTTCGCGGCTGGACGGCGGGAAGCAGGACGCGTTGCGCACCGGACAGGTGGTGTCGCGGGCGATTTCAGATTTGCAGCTGGTCACCGGGTTGCTGATGCAGGTTCCGCTGTCGGCGGGGTCGGTGATTTTCGCGGTGCTGTCGCTGGGCGCGATGGTGTGGATGTCGCCGTTGCTCACCCTCATCGCGCTGGTGGTCGCGCCCGCGGTGGGGATTGTCGTGGCGTTGAGCAGGCGGCGGTTGTTCCCGGCGACGTGGTCGGCGCAGCAGCGCGCGGCGGACGTCGCGCAGCAGGTCGAGGAAACCGTCACCGGCGTGCGCGTGGTGAAGGGTTTCGGGCAGGAGGCGCGCGAGGTCGCCCGGCTGGAGCGCACGGCGCGGAAGCTTTTCGCGGAGCGGTTGCGTGCGGCGAAGCTGTCCGCGTTGCCGACGGCGACCACGTCGGCACTGCCGGCCGCGGGTCAGGTCGCGGTGCTGGCGATCGGCGGCGTGCTGGCGTTGAACGGGCAGATCAGTCTTGGCACGTTCCTCGCGTTCGCCACCTATCTCGCGGCGTTGATCGGCCCGGCGCGGTTCCTGTCCGGTCTGGTCGTGCAGGCGCAGCTCACGCGCGCTGGCGCCGAGCGGGTGTACGAGCTGATCGACGCGCAGCCGGAGGTTGCCGACAGCCCCGACGCGCGGCCGTTGCCGCCGGGCGCGCTGGGCGTCGAACTCGACGACGTGAAATTCGGGTACACCCGCAGCGATCCGGTGCTCGACGGGCTCACCCTGGAGGCGCGGCCCGGCGAAACGCTCGCACTGGTGGGCACGGCGGGGTCCGGCAAGTCCACGATTTCCCTGCTACTGCCGCGGTTTTACGACGTGCACTCGGGTTCGGTGCGGGTCGGCGGGCTGGACGTGCGCGACGTGCCGTTGAAGGACCTGCGGCAGGCGATCGGCGTGGTTTTCGAGGAAGCGTTCCTGTTCTCCACGTCGGTGCGCGACAACATCGCGTACGGCCGCCCGGACGCGAGCGACGAGGAGGTCTTCGCGGCCGCCCGCGCGGCGGAGGCGGACGAGTTCATCCGCGCGCTGCCGGACGGGTACGCCACCGAGGTCGGCGAGCGCGGGCTCACGTTGTCCGGCGGGCAACGGCAGCGGCTCGGGCTGGCTCGGGCACTGCTCACCGATCCGCGCGTGCTGATCCTGGACGACGCGACGTCGGCGATCGACACCGTCACCGAAGCCGCGATCCATGACACGCTGCGCGCGGTCACCGCCGAGCGCACCACGCTGCTCATCGCGCACCGGCGGTCGACGTTGCAGCTGGCGGACCGGATCGCGGTGCTGGACCAGGGCCGGGTGGTCGACGTCGGCACCGAGGAAGAGCTGCTGGCGCGGTGCGCGCTGTTCCGCGAACTGGTCTCCGGGCCGGGCGACGACGTTGAAAAGCCGCACCGCCGCGACAACCTCGAGCCCGGCGAGGACGGCACCACGGCGGTGCTGTGGCCGGACGACGACCGCGACGAGGTCGACGCTCTCGCCGAGGCCGCGCAGGCCCGCGGCGGCCTGCCCGGCGGCGGCAGCGGTTTCGCGGGCAGCGGCGGCGCGGACGTGCCGCCGACCCCGGAACTGCTGGAAGGCGTCCGCCGGTTGCCGCCCGCGACCGACCGGCCTCGACTGTCCGATGTGGACGTCACGGCCCCGGACCCCGGTTTCCGGCTGTCCCGGATCCTGCGCCCGGTGCGGTGGCCGCTCGTCGGGGTGATCGCGCTGGTCGCGGCCGACGCGGTGGCCTCGCTCGCGTTGCCCGCGCTGTACCAGCGCGGGGTCGACCACGGCGTGCTGCCCGGCGTGGCGAGCGTCGTGTGGCTGCTGGCCGGGATCGGCGCGCTGGTGGTCGCGGCGGACTGGTTCGTCGTGCGCTGGCAGACGCGGCTCACCGCCCGGGTCGGCGAGACCGTGCTGTACTCGCTGCGCGTGCGCAGCTACGCCCACCTGCAACGGCTCGGGCTGGACTATTACGAGCGGGAACTGTCCGGGAAGATCATGACCCGGATGACCACGGACGTCGACGCGTTGTCCACGTTCCTGCAGACCGGTCTCGCCACCGCGGTCGTCAGCGCGCTCACGCTGGTGGGCATCACGGTCGCGTTGCTGGTCACCGATGCCGCACTGGCGGTGTACGCGCTGGGCATGCTGCCGATCCTGCTGGTGGCCACGCTGATCTTCCGGCGGGTCGCTTCGCGCGCGTACAGCGAGGCGCGCGAGAAGGTGAGCGTCGTCAACGCGGACATGCAGGAGAACGTCAGCGGTCTGCGCGTCGCCCAGGCGTACACGCGCGAAGAGCGTTCGGCGAAGGTGTTCGCGTCGCGCAGTGACGACTACCGCCGGTCGCGGCTGCGCGCGCAGCGGTACATCGCGACGTACTTCCCGCTTGTCTCGCTGCTGTCGGATCTGGCGACCACCACCGTCTTGGTCGTCGGCGCACACCGCGTCGCTGGCGGCACCCTCGAAGCCGGTGTGCTGCTCGGATTCTTGCTGTACCTGCAGCAATTCTTCTCGCCGATCCAGCAGCTGTCGTCGGTGTTCGACGGCTACCAGCAGGCCCGCGTCGGACTGAGCCGCATCGGCGACCTGCTGCGCACGCCGACGTCGGTGCCCCCGGCCGAGCACCCGGTCGAACTGCCTGCCCGGCTGTCCGGCGAAGTGCGGTTCAAGGACGTCGATTTCTCCTACACCGGTGCGGAAAAGCCCGCGCTGGAGAACCTGACCCTCGACGTCGCGGCGGGCGAAACCGTCGCGCTGGTCGGCGCGACCGGCGCGGGCAAGTCGACCGCGGTGAAGCTCGTCGCACGCTACTACGACGCCACCGGCGGCTCGGTGCTGATCGACGGGGTCGACGTCCGCGAGTACGACCTGCCCGCCCTGCGCGCGCGGATGGGCGTGGTGCCGCAGGAGGCGCACCTGTTCTCCGGCACCGTCGCGGACAACGTGCGGTACGGCCGCCCGGAAGCCACCGACGCGGAAGTCGAGGCCGCCGTGCGCGCGGTCGGCGCACTGGACGGAGTAGCCGCGCTGCCCGCCGGTTTCCGGCAACCAGTAGGCGAACGCGGCCGCTCGCTGTCCGCTGGGCAGCGGCAACTCGTCGCGCTGGCCCGAGCCGAACTGGTCGACCCGGACGTGCTCCTGCTGGACGAAGCCACCGCCGCCCTGGACCCAGCCACCGAAGCCGCGGTCCTGCGCGCCACCGAACACCTCGCGCGCCGCCGCACCACCTTCGTAGTGGCCCACCGCCTGGCAACCGCCGCGAAAGCGGACCGGATCGTGGTGCTCGACCACGGCCGCATCGTCGAACAAGGCACGCATTCCGAACTCCTCGCCGCGAACGGGCATTACGCGCGGTTGTGGGCGCTGGGGTGAGTCAGGAGAGCTCGCGCCGGTAGCTCGCCTTTTGCCGATCCCGGAAGCGACCGACGAGCCCCGCGCACGCCGCTACCGGACGCGGCACCCGACTACAGCTGCGTCGCCGAACAACACGCCCCGCGCCGCCAAGCACGTCGCTTGAACGGCACGCGCCCGGAGGCGACCGTGTGCCCCGCTACCCACCGGGCCCGGCCAACGCGCGGAGGAGCCGGGAGGTTTGCGCCAGTGAACCGCCTGGCTGATCCCGGAGGCGACCGACTGACCAAGCCAGCGCCGCTACCACCGGCCCCGGCCAAACGCGCGCAAGAATCAAGAAATCTTGCGCCGGTAAATCACATTCGCGAAGACGTACGCCACCACCAGAATCCCCACACACCACGCCAGCGCCGTCCAGATTCCGGTGCCGGCTGGGCGTTCCGCGAACAGGTCTCGGATGGTGTTGACGATCGACGTCACCGGCTGGTGTTCGGCGAATGCGCGGACCGGGCCGGGCATTGTGGTGGTGGGCACGAAGGCCGAGCTGACGAACGGCAGGAAGACGAGCGGGTACGAGAACGCGCTCGCGCCGTCGGCGGATTTGGCCGTCAGGCCGGGGATCACCGCGATCCAGGTCAGTGCCAGGGTGAACAGCACCAGCATGCCGAGCACCGCGAGCCACGCCAGTGGGCCGGCGCTGGTGCGGAAGCCCATCGCGAACGCCACCAGCACCACGACGGCGACCGAGATCAGGTTCGCGATCACCGAGGTCAGCACGTGCGCCCACAGCACCGCCGAGCGCGCGATCGGCATGGACTGGAAGCGTTCGAAGATGCCGCTCTTCAGGTCGAGGAAGAGCCGGAACGCGGTGTAGGCGATCCCGGAGGCGATGGTGATCAGGAGGATCCCGGGCAGCAGATAGGTCACGTACGACTCAGCGCCGGTGTTGATCGCGCCCCCGAAGACGTAGGTGAAGAGCAGCAGCACGATCGGCGTGATCGTCGTCGTGATGATCGTGTCCAGGCTGCGGGTGATGTGCCGCCGCGACCGTCCTAACAGGACTAAACTGTCACCGGCGAAGTGGCCGCTCATTGTCCGTCCCCCTTGCTTCCGCTGCCGACCAGGGAGAAGAAGACGTCCTCCAGCGTCGGCTGTTTCTCGACGTATTCGACCTTGGCCGGGGGAAGGAGCCGCTTCAGCTCGTCCAGGGTGCCGTTCACCAGCACCCGGCCCTCGTGCAGGATCGCGATCCGGTCGGCGAGGTGTTCGGCCTCGTCCAGGTACTGCGTGGTGAGCAGCACCGTCGCCCCCTGTTCGGCGAGCTCCTCGACCGCGCGCCAAACGTCGTTGCGCGCCTGCGGGTCGAGCCCCGTCGTCGGCTCGTCGAGAAAAATGACCTGCGGGTTCCCGATCAGGCTCATCGCGAGGTCGAGACGACGGCGCATGCCGCCGGAGTACGTCGAGACCTTCCGCGCCCCGGCCTCGGTCAGCGCGAACCGCTCCAGCAGGCCGTCCGCGATCTCGCCGGGGTTCTTGAGGTGCCGCAGTCTGGCGACCAGCACCAGATTCTCGCGCCCGGTAAGGATTTCGTCGACCGCGGCGAACTGCCCGGTGAGGCTGATCGACTCGCGCACCTCCGCCCCCTGGGTCGCCACCGCGAACCCGTTGACCTCCGCCTCCCCCGCGTCGGCCTTGAGCAAGGTGGACAGAATCCGCACGACCGTGGTCTTGCCCGCCCCGTTGGACCCGAGCAGCGCGAAAATACTGCCGCGCGCCACCTCGAATTCAACGCCGCGCAGCACTTCCAGCTTGCCGTAGGATTTCCGCAGCCCCCGCACCCGGATCGCCGGCGCCGTCATGCCGCACCGCCCACCGCGCGGTCGATCGATTCGGTCAGCCGCGCCCGTTCCCGGGAAATCCAGTTCCCCTCGGGATAACTGCGGAGAAACTCCTCGGCGAATTCGACCGGCTCGCCGCCGACGATTTCCCGGACCGTCGTCCCGTTCGCCACGCTCTGCTCGAACAGGTCGATCAGATCGTCCAGCATCCGCAGATGCCCCTCCGCGGTGCCGGGCCCGAAGTACTGCACGTACCGGTGCAGCGCCTTGATCGCCGCCCGGTGATCCGGCGGCAGCTCCTCGACGCGGGCCTTGTACCGCCGGTACCGCTTTTTGTCCTCCAGCGGCCCGGTGACCACTTCCAGATAATGCAGATACCGGCTCTTTCCTTCATTCCCCATGTTCGATCCCCTCCTTGCGCAGCTGTTCGAGCCGGTCCGAGAGAAACCGCCAGTTCCGCCAGAACTCGTCGAGACTCGCCCTCCCTGAGGCGTTCAACGTGTACACCTTCCGCGGCGGCCCTTTTTCGGACGGCACTTTCTCGACGTCGACGAGCCCGCGCTGCTCGATCCGCACGAGCAACGCGTAAACGGTGCCCTCGGCGAGATCGGTGAACCCCCGTTCGCGCAACCAGGAGGTGATCTCGTACCCGTAGGCGGACCGCCAGGCAAGGATCGCGAGGACGATGCCCTCCAAGGTCCCCTTGAGCATCTCCGTCGCCTGCTTGCCCATCGAACGCCCTTTAGCTAGTCAGCGTTGCTGAGTACCAGTAGATAGTATCACTGACTACCGGCGACAGGGAGGGGCAAACGAGGAGAAGAGTCGAAACCGGATGAGCGAGCGGACTGGGAAGGTCAGCGAACCCCTTGTCTCGCACCAGGAACCCGCGCGGGTTCAGAACCCGCCGGGCAAGGCATCCGTACCGCTGAGGTTCAGGGCAGCTCGCGCCAGCGCAGGTCGCCCCAGCCGGCCGAGGTGACGTCGGCCAGTTCGGCCCAGCGGGTCGTGCCGGGACGGACGTGCGTGTCCGGGCCGATGGACCACTCGGGGGCTTCCGGCTCGACGTGGTCGAACTCCTCGACGCTGGCCGGGGTCCGCCACACCGCGGTGCAGGAATCGCACATCAGCACGACCTTGCCGTGCTCGGTGACGAGGGGGCGAATCAAGCCCTGATCCCAGAACGACGGACATTCGACCAGCCACATCGCGTCACCACCGCCTCGCGCCTCGAAAACCGCTGCGTCCGAGTGAGGCCGCAGCCTTTCGACAGCACAACACCGCTCAGTGAACGATCCGCTACCCCCATGCCAACTCGGCCGGAACAGGCGCGGACGACCCCTCTCCGCAACAGCCGGGAGGCCATCTCGAGGGCTGGACCCCATCACCGCGAAGACAACCGTCCGCAGGCCGACAGCGCAGGCACAGCTCAGCGAACCGAAGCAGCGGACCTCACTTGCCCAGCGCCTCCCGGCAAGCCGCCACCGCGGCGAGATCCGCCTCCGGGCCCCGGGCCCGGGCAGGCAGCAGCGCCAGCACCGAGGACTCCCCCGCCCGCACCACCGGATGGATCCGCGCGGCCTTGGCCAGCAGCTGCGACGGTCCCGTCTCCACCAGAACCCGCTGCCCCTCCGCCGAGAGCGGCGAATCCGCGCCCAGCAGCGTGCCCAGCGCGGGCCAGAACCGCACCGGTTCGACGGGGTGGGAAGCCCAGTACGAAGGGTCCGTCGCCTCGGTGTCGGTGAGCAGGCGGCCGGTGTAGCCCGAGACCATCGGGATTTTCGGCGGCGAAGGCTGTGCCGCGGCCACCGACGGGAGGCACCGGGCGGCGGCCTCGGCCAGGGCGGGGCTGTGGAAGGCCGACGTCGCGGGGACGGGCAGGCAGGTCCGGCCGTCGGCGCGCAACTTCGCCGCGGCCTCCGCCAACGGCGCTGCCGGGCCGGAGAGGATCAGCTGCCGGGGAGCGTTGATCGCACCGATCACTACCTCGTCGGTCAGGACCTCGGCGACGTCGTCGACCGTCGCGGCCACCGCCAGCATTCCGCCGGCCGGGGCGGACGCCAGTTCCTGCACTCGACGCCACATCAGCTCCGCGGCAGCCGGGACTTCGAAGACCCCGGCCAGGGTCGCCGCGGCTACCTCGCCGACGCTGTGGCCCAGCAGCGCGGCTGGCCGCACTCCCCACGAAAGGATCATCCGGCCCAGCGCGTGCCCGACGGTGAAGAGCAGGATTTGCGAGCGGGTCACGTGGTCCAGCGGGACGGCGGGCGAGTCGGTCAGCCAGTCGGCGCGGACTGCGGCGCCGTCGGGGCCCAGCGCCGCGAAGACCTCGTCCGCCGCGGCGGTGAAGACTTCGTCGTGCCCGTACAGGCCGGCGGCCATCCGCACGTGCTGCGAGCCTTGCCCCGGGAACAGCAGTGCGACCTCGGTCATGGAACGAAACTCCCTCCGCCCGGAAACAACCGGATCGTCCGGCACGGCGGTCGACGGCTGCTCGACCCCCGCTGGACCGGCAGGTCGAGCCCGTTCCCACAGGCTGTCGAGAGCCCGCCGGAAGGCTGGCCGGCATGAGATTCGACGGGCTGTACCTCGCCGGGCTCGGGAGCTGGCTGCCCCCGGCGACGACGACCGCCGAAGCGGTGCGGAGCGGGCAGTGCTCGGCCGAGACGGCGCGCAAAAGCGAGATGGAATCGGTCCTCGTCGCCCCGGAAGGGATCGCGCCGCCGGAGATGGCGGCCCGGGCCGCGCGGGTCGCCCTCGACCGGTCCGGGGTGGCGCGCGGCGACATCGCGGTGCTGCTGCACGCGACGTTGTTCCACCAGGGCTACGACCTGTGGTCGCCGGCCGCGTACGTCCAGCGGGCGGCGGTCGGCGGGACCTGTCCGGCGATCGAGGTGCGGCAGGTTTCCAACGGCGGCATGGCGGCATTGGACCTCGCGGCCAGTTACCTCCTGGCGGACCCGGCGCGCCAAGCCGCGCTGATCACCGCGGCGGATCGCTTCGACGGTCCCGATTTCGACCGCTGGCACAGCGATCCGGGCACCGCGTACGCCGACGGCGGGACGGCGCTGGTGCTCTCCAGCGTGCGCGGGTTCGCGCGGTTGCGCAGCCTGGCGGTGGTCAGCGGGCCGGAGCTGGAAGGCATGCACCGTGCGGGGGCGGCGTTCGGCGAAGTCGAGATGAGTGCCCGGCAGCTGGTCGATCTGGACGCGCACAAACGATCATACGTGTCCGAGGCCGGAATGGCACAGACGCTCTCGGCCATTCTCGACGGACAGCGCGAGGCGTTGAAACGCGCGCTGAGCGACGCCGAGCTGGAACTGTCCGATGTGGACCGATTGGTGCTGCCGCATTTCGGGCGGCGCCGGCTGGTGTCGAATTACCTGCGGCACATGGACGTTCCGCTGGAGCGGACCACGTGGGACTTCGACAGCAAGATCGGCCATCTCGGGGCCGGCGACCAGATCGTCAGCCTGGAACACCTGGTGCGGACCGGCGGGTTGCGGCCGGGACAGACGTGTCTGCTGATGGGCGTCGGCGCGGGATTCTCGTGGAGCAGCGCGGTGATCGAGCTGCTCGAAACACCCCGCTGGACTGACTAAAGCCGTGCGGGGAACCCCGAGGGAAGCTGGTTCCCTCGGGGTTCCCCGCACCGACTTTCAGCTACTCGACGATGGCGACCGCGCGAGCCCACCCGGCGCCGGCTCCGGCCAGTTTCACCGGGAAGCACGACAGCGTGAACCCGTGCGCCCGCGGCAGTTCGGCCAGGTTCGCCAGGCGTTCGATCTGGCAGTACTCCCGGTCGCGGCCGCGCATGTGCGCCGGCCACAGCACCGATTTGTCGCCGGTCCGCTGGTAGGTCTCGATGATGTGGGTGAACGGCGCGTCAAGGCTGAACGCGTCGGTGCCGATCACCCGGACCCCGAAGTCCAGCAACAGATCCAGCCCGGACTGGTCGAGGCCGACGAACTCGGTGAAGTACTTCGGCGTGCCGGCGTGCTGGTCGGCTCCGGTGTGGAGCAGGACGATGTCCAGTTCCTTCGGCTGGTAGTCCACTCGGGACAGTTCGGCGCGCACGTCGTCCGCCGTGATGACGCCCGGCGCGCGGCCGGTGAAGTCCAGGACCACGGCGGGACGGTGGAACCAGTCGACCGGCATCTGGTCGATCGTGCGCGGGGCCGAGCCGTACGACGTGGCGTCGCCGTAGTGCGCCGGCGCGTCGATGTGCGTGCCGGTGTGCGTGGTCAGCGACACCGTGTCGTTGGTCAGGAACTCGGCGTCCCGCAGCACTTCCGGGTCGAGTTCCATGCCGAAGTGCTCGCGCATTTCCGACACCAGGTGCTTGGCCCCGTCCTGGGCGGACATGGTGACCAGCGACAGCGGCTCGGGTTCCCAGCCCTGCGGGTCGATCGGCGAGGACAGGTCAATCAGCTGCAACGGAGTTCTCCTTGTCGTCAGGACCGCAGGCCGAGGCCGCCGTCCGCGGTGATCACCTGGCCGTGGATCCAGCTGGCTTCCGGCGCGCTCAGCAGCGCGACGACGTCGGCGACGTCGGCGGGCGTGCTCAGCCGGCCGGCCGGCGTCCGGGCAGCCAGCACCTGCACCATCTCGGGCTGGGTGGTCTCGTCGCCCTTGTCCAGCTTCGCGGTCGTGACGGCGTTGACCGTGATGCCGCGCGGGGCCAGTTCGACCGCCAGGTAGCGCACTAGCGATTCGAGCGCGGCCTTCGCGACGCCCAGCGCGACATAGCGCGGGATGACCCGCTGCGCGCCGGAGCTGGAAACGGCGAGCACGCGGCTGCCCGGTTTCAGCTGGTCGAGAAGCGCGGGAACCAAGCGCAGCAAGGGATCCACCGCGGTAGCCACGTCGGCGTGCAGGTCGGCGACCGAAGCCCCGGCGGCGGGCATCGGATGCCACGACGCGGCGTTGTGCACCAAGACGTCCAGGCCGCGACCGGCCGCCGAAACCGCGGCGGCCAGCTGTGCCGCACCGTCCTCAGTGGACGGATCGGCCCGGATCAAGGACGCCGAACCGGGCAATCCCTCAAGGCTCGCGAGCGCGGCCTTGGCAGCTTCGTCGTCGTGGGCGTAGTCGAGCAGCACGTGCGCGCCGCTCGCGCAGAATTTGCGGGCGATGGCCAGCCCCAGCCCCTTGGTGGCGCCGACTACCAGCACGCTGCGGCCGGCCAGCCCGAGATCGCTCACGCCGACGCCTCGGACACCGTCGAGTACAGGTCCGCTTCGACGTCCACCAGCTCGGCGAACTTCTTCACGTGCGCCTGGAATTCCGGGCTGGTCACGACGGCCTTGTGCGCGTTCGCGTCGACCCACTGGCCAATGTTCAGATACACCTTGGGATCGCGCAGCGACCGCACCATCTGGTAGGCGACGAACCCGGGCTGCGCGGCCATGTACTGCGCGTGCTCGGTGAAGACCTTCTCGAACTCTTCCGGCTCGCCCTTGACGGTGAACTTGCTGATGAACGTGACCACGGTATCGGCTCCTAGCAGTGCGGTTCCGGGATTCTGGCTGCCGCGCACGGAGGACAGCGCCTCGCGCAGCTCGCGGCGGACGAGCTTGCCGTTGGGCGAACGCGGGATCGCCCTGGTCAGCTCGACGTGCTCAACGTGCTTGTAATACGGCTGGGCGGCGTTGACCTCCTCGACGATCCCGGCGGCCCGCGGCACCCACTCGTCGCCGGCCGGGACGATCAGCGCGGCCGCCACCGCGCCGGCGAACTCGTCCGGCTGGTCGACCACCGCGCAGTCGGCCACGCCGGGGTGGCGCAGCAGCTCGGCCTCGATTTCGGTGGGCGAGATCAGCCAGTTGTCGCGTTTGAAGACGTCCTTGATGCGGTCGACCAGGAACAGGTACCCGTCGTCGTCCAGCCAGCCGACGTCGCCGGTCGGCAGCCAGCCGTCCGCGCCGATGCCGTCGCCGTCCGGGCGGCCGAGGTAGCCGCGCATCACCTGCGGGCCGCGTACCTCGACCTCGCCGCGTTCGCCTGCCGGCAGCGGTTGCCGAGTCGACAGATCGACAACGCGCACCTCGGTGTCGCGCACGACCTGGCCGACCGAACCCGGACGGGGCGCGGCCGGGCCGTCCGACAGCACCAGCGGAGCGGTTTCGGCGAGGCCGTAACCCTGCACGACCGGGATGCCGAACTGCGCGCGCAGCGTTTCCGCGTGTACCGGCGACAGCGCCGAACCGCCGGACAGGATGACCTCGCAGCCGGGCAGCTTGAGGTCCGCCAGCCGCGGGTCGGTGGCGAGCCGGGCCAAGCGGAACGGCATCGAGTAGTAATGCGTAACCCCGGCCGCGAGCGGGATCGTGGCGACCGGATCCGGTACCAGGCAGAGCACCTGGGTGGCTCCGGCGAGCAACGCGGAGTTCAGGTGCATCGGGTGGTAGCTGGGCAGGTGGTTGAAGGTCACCGACGTTCCGGTCACGCCGTGTGCCTCGGCGACCTGCACCGCGTTGACCGCGATGTTGCGGTGGGTGAGCCGTACGCCCTTCGACTGTCCGGTGGTGCCGCTGGTGAAGTGGATGCACGCGACCGCGTCCGGATCCAGCTTCACCGGCGCGCCGGCCGGGCCAGCCGCCAGCGCCGCGACCGAATTCGCCCGGTCCGGATTCCCGAAGCACAGCAGGTGTTCCGGCGTCGCGGAGGCGCGAGCGACCGCCGCGGTCATCGAATCGTTCAGCACCGCGGCCGCGGCGGAAGATTCGGTCAGCACCCGGCCGAGATCGCCTTCCCGCAGCAGCGGGCTCAGCGGCAGCACGACGTTTCCGCTGCGCAGCGTGCCGTAGTAGGCGATCGCGAACTCCGGGTGCAGCACCGAGGACAGCGCGACGACCGAACCCGCCGACCCGATCCGATCCGCCAGCGCGGCGGCGAACCCGGACGCGGCACGGTCGAGTTCGGCGAACGTCAACGCCGTCTCGCCGAGCCGCACCGCGACCTGGTCCGGGCTGTTCTCCGCAAGGATGCGCAGCGCGTCCGGGAGCAGCGGTGTGTCCGGCAGCGACGCGACCGGGAGGACACCGTCAGCCATTGGCGCGTTCCTCCGCCCAAGCCTTGGCGAGGTTCAGCGTCGCGGTGCTGTTGGTGCCCAGCGCATTGCGCACGAACGCCTTCGCGTCCTCGACCGTCTTTCCTTCGCCGAGGATCTTCTCCACCGCGTCCCGCTTGATCACCACGGTGTGCTCCGAAGTGGCCCGCACTCCGCCCTCTGGCCGCGGCACGATCGTCCAGAGTCCGTTGTGGACAGTCATCAGCGCGGGCAGCACCTGCTGCTTGTACGCGATGGCGTGTTCGTCGTCGAAGCACACGCGCACCGACTTCGTGGTGTGCACGGCGCCGGTCGCGGTCTTCGTGTCCATCTCCATGACCTGCAGGCCCGGCGTCTCCTCGGTCAGGTCGAGGCGCTGGACGTGCGGCAGCCGCTCCGGCCACAGGTCCGACCGGTAGAGGAACTCGTAGACCGCCGCCGCGTCCGCGTCGATGTCGACGCTGTCGGCGAACACCGTGGTGAGTTCTTCCGTCTCGGCAAGGCTTTCCGCGATGCCGCGCAGGTTCTCCAGCTCGTGCTCGCTGTTGCGGTCGACCGCCTTGCTCACCCACTCGACGTTCTCCGGCAGGTCGCGCACCGCGCTGAACGCGTGTTCCAGCACGACCGTGCACGAGTCCGGCCCGCCGGGCTGGATGTTCCACGCGCCGGTCATCGACGCGACCGGATGCTGCGAAACCTCCTGGCGGAAGTCGATGCGCAGGCCGTCCTCGTCGAGGTCGCGGCGCGAGGTCCAGGTTTTGGGCTCGCCGTTCGCGGTGGCCCACAGCCGGATCCGCTCGGTGGTGCCGTCGCGTTCGAGCTGGCGCGCGTGGACGGTCGGTCCGAAGTAGACCGGCCAGCGGGTCACGTCGGCGAGCAGCGCGTACACGGCCGAGGCGGGCGCGGCGATGTCGATCTTGTGTTCGGTCTCGTAGATCCGCAGTGGTGCAGCCACGTGCTCGGTCCTCTCAGTAGTTGCCAAGCCCGCCGCAGACGTTGATCGCCTGCCCGGTCATGGACGCCGCGGTGTCGGTGACGAGGTAGCCGACGAGGCCCGCCACCTCCTCCGGAGTGGAGTACCGGCCGAGCGGGATCTTCGCGGTGAACTTCTCCAGCACGGCTTCCTCGGTGGTGTTCCACGCCGCCGCGTACCGGCCGCGGATCGCCTGCGCCATCGGGGTTTCCACGTAGCCGGGGCACACCGCGTTGACCGTCACCCCGGTCTTGCCCAGTTCGAACCCGAGCGCCTTGGTGAAGCCGACGACACCGTGCTTCGACGCCGAGTACGGCGCGCCGAGCACCACGCCCTGCTTGCCCGCGGTGGACGCGATGTTGATCACCCGGCCCTTGTCCTTGGCCAGCATGCCGCCCTTGGTGAGCACCTCGCGGGTCATCAGGAACACGCTGTTGAGGTTCGTGTTGATCACGTCGAACCACAGCTCGTCCGGGATTTCCGCGGTCGGCCCGCCGCCGCTGCGGCCCGCGTTGTTGACCAGGACGTCGATCGGGCCGTACCGGTCCACCGCGGCCGCGACGAGCGCCTGGATGTCGTCCTTCTCCCGGACGTCGCAGGTGCTGCCGTCCACGTCCAGTCCCTCGGCGCGCAGGTCCCGCACCGTCTCGTCGACGGATTCCCTGGTGCGGGCGCAGAAGTACACCTGGTAGCCCTGCTGAGCCAGCGATCGGGTCACCGCGAGCCCGATCCCGCTGGTGCCGCCGGTGACCAGCGCTACGCCCCGGCTCTGTTCGGTCATCGTGTCCCTCCTGGGTTGCTCGGCGCGCGGAACAGGTCCGCGCGCACGTCGCGCGGGCGAGCTCCGAACGCGACGAGATTGAGGATCTTGCGGAAGATCGGGGTGTGCGGCAGCAGCTTCGCGACCACCGGCCGCACGGCGTCCACGATCCGGCCGGACGACAGCATTCCCTTGTTCTGCCTCGACTGGAGCGTGAACACGGTGTCCACCGCCGCGCGTCGCTCGGCCTCGAAGCGGGCCAGCGCGGCGGGCCGGTTGTCTTTCGCGGCTACGGCGGCGACCAGCTCGGGGTGCAGCGCGACGGCGTCCGCGATGGCCAGGTTGATGCCCTGCGCGCCGATCGGGCTGTGCGTGTGCGCGGCGTCGCCGATGAGCACGAGGCCCGGCCGGACCCATTCCCGCGCGCGGCCGGAGAAGACGTCCAACGGGGACAGCTCGGACAGCGCGGTCACCTGCTCGCGGATCAGGTCCGCGTGCTGCGGGACGGCGGCGACCAGCTGTTCCCGGACGTGCTCGATGCCCTTGGCGGCCACTGTTTTGTAGCTGCCCTTCGCCAGCGTCCAGCCGATCTGGACGCGGTCCGGATAGGAATCGTGCACCAGCACCGGATCGGCGGCGGTGCGATGGATGCGGACCGCGCCGGCCCGCCGGTCCGGGGCGAGCAGCTTGAACCACACGACGTCGTGCTCGAATTTCTCGAACTTGTCGTAGCCGATCCCGGCGAGCGAACGAGTCTTCGAGTACCGGCCGTCCGCGGCGACCACCCAGCGGGCCCGCACCCGCGTCTCGCCTTCACCGGAGCCGCAGCGTATCCCGGTCACCGCGCCGTTCTCCTCCAGCAACGCCCGCGTCGAGCAGCCGCTGAGCAGCCGGAAGCCCGGCGTCGCCTGGCATTCGTCGAGCAGCCGCTCCAGCAGGAGCCGCTGCGGCACGCTGAGCAAATGGTCGTACGGCGCGGGAAGCGTCGCGTAGTCGATGTCCAGCAGCGTGCGGTCTCCTTGCACCAGCTGGAAATGCCGCATCGGATAACCGCCGAGACCGGCGAGGACGCCGAGCTGGTCCAGCGTGCGCAACGCGCCGGGCTGGATGATCTCGCCGCGGTACTCGCGGTCCAGCGACGCGCTGCGCTCCGCGACGACGACGTCCACTCCGGACCGCGCGAGCAGCAGCGCCAGCACCAGACCCGCCGGTCCGCCACCGGACACGCACACGTCCGCTTCGATCTCGCGCACTCGATCCCTCCCGCTGTCGCACCGCCTCGGCACACCCTCCAGCGGCCCGGTCCAAAACGGCTCGACGGCCAGTCGGCCGTCCCGCGCGAGTGGTCCACGAGGGGACTTTGAGCCGGCCGCGCGACTGTCGGACAACACGCGGCCGACGAGGAGGAAACGGTGCCGACAACCGCGCACCCGCGGGTGGGAATGGAGCTGTACCACCAGATCCAGGCCTTCTACGCCAAGCAGATGCAGCTGATGGACGACGGCGAGGTGGAACCGTGGGCGCAGACGTTCACTGAGGACGCCACGATCGCGAACAACGCCAATCCGGCTCCGGCCTCCGGGCGGGAGCTGATCTTGAAGGTGGCCCGGAAGCTAGCCGCGGACGTTGCTTCGCGCGGGGTTCAGCATCGGCATTGGACCGGGATGCTGGTGGTCACCGAGGACAGTGCGGACCAGGTGCGGACGCAGCTTTACGCGATGGTCGCGGAGATTCCCGCTGGGGGCGAGGCGCGGTTGTGGCGTTCCACCTTCTGCCGGGACACGCTCGTTCGCGGGGCCGGCGGGTGGCAGGTTTCGAATCGCGTGGTGACGCATGACGATATTCAGGATTCTCGAGCGGAGGAACAGGCGTGACTGTGTCGGGCGAGTTGTATCAGGAGATTCAGCAGTATTACGCGTGGCAGATGCAGTTGCTCGACCAGGCTCGCACTGACGAGTGGGCGGAGACGTTTACCGAGGACGGGGTATTCGCGGCCAATGCCGCTCCGGCGCCGGTCAAGGGGCGGGCGGCGATTGCGGCTGCGGCGGCGGCTACGCATCGGCAGCTGGCTGAAGTGCATGAGTTGCGGCGGCATTGGCTGGGGATGCTGACTGTTTCCCCTGGGGCGAATGAGGATGAGCTGCAGACTCGGTGTTATGCGTTGATTATTGCTACGCGTAAGGGTGGGGAGCCGCGGATTCACTGCAGTACGTTGTGTGAGGATCAGTTGGTGCGGGTCGGAGATACCTGGCAGGTTAAGCACCGGGCGGTGTCTCGGGACGATATTCGCTGAACCGGCCTTCGGCCGGAAAAAGAGAGTTGCGCTGGGGCACCCCGAAGCCCAAGTGTGACTACGCGCGGAGAGGCTTGTCAAGGCTGGAAAGAGTACCTTGACAAGCCTCTCCGCGCGTGTGTTGGCTTCGTATCGGGGTGCGGGGGAGGTGTGGGTGCCTCGATGGGGTGTGTCTGTTGCCGTTGGTCCGGGGTTTAGCGGGTCATGTCCGAGCCGCCGTTTACCGAGACTACTGTGCCTGCGATGTAGGCCGCTTCTTTGCTGGTGAAGAAGGCCACTAGGGCTGCTACGTCTTCTGGTTCCGCTGCGCGGCCTGCTGGGATTCGCTTTTCGAAAGCGGAGAACCAGTCCGGTGGGGCCTCGCCTACGGCGTCGGTTCGGGTCAGGCCTGGGGAGACTACGTTCGCTACGACGCCGTGCGGGGCGCCTTCTCTTGCGGCGAACTTCGCGTAGGAGATCAGTGCGGACTTTGCCGCCGCGTGTGCGACCACGTCTGCTCCGACCGGGCCCTTGCTGGCTTCCGCGGCCAGGTAGACGAGGCGTCCGTAGCCCTGGTCCTTCATCAGCTGCCACACCGCGCGGGTGGGGTGGAAGGCCGCGGCCAGCTCGTCGTTCACCTTCGTGGAGAAGGTTTCCCACGGGATTTCCGCTATCGAGCCTTGCGCGAGGCCGACGTTCGCGTTGCAGACCAGCGCGTCCACTCGGCCGTAGGCTTCGACCGTCGCGTCCACCAGCGCTTGCGCGCCCTCGGCGGTGCGGACGTCGGCTCCTACCGCGATCGCTTCGCCGCCTGCCGTGGTGATGGCTTCCGCCGCTTCTTCCGCGGCCTCTTTGGACGTCAGGTAGTTGATCACCACCTGGTCGCCTCGTGCGGCCAGCCGTTCCGCGATGCCGCGGCCGATTCCGCGTGCCGCGCCGGTTACCACCGCGACGCGGCGTACCTGGTCTTCCACCCGCTGCTCCTCGGTTTCGGGCTCCCGGCTTCTCCGGGGGTGCCGTTTCCGCCAATCTATCCGCTGAAACCGTTGCCGCGACACCGCCTTCAGAGATCTTCGAGAACCTTTTGAACGGCGGCGGCGAGCATCGGACGACTGACCGAAACGGCGGAGGAGACTGACCCGGATGTCCGACGATCTCGCGCGCGCCCGCACGCCGCAGCTGGAGCTGATGAATCTCATCATCGGCGACTGGAAAGCCCGTGCCGTCTGCACGGCCGCCGAACTCGGCTGGCCCGACCGGCTCGCCGGCGGGCCCCGTACCGCGGCTCAGGTGGCCGCCGACTCCGGCACGGATCCCGTTGCCACCCAACGATTCCTGCGGTACCTTGCCGCACTCGGCGTGTTCCGCGAGGAGGACGGCGCGTTCGCCCTGACCGAACTCGGCGAGCTGTTGCGCAGCGACCGGGAAGACTCGCTGCGGCCGTACACGCTCATCGCGGGCTCCGAATTCCATCGCGCCTGGACTGACGTCGCCTCCGCCGTACGAACCGGACAAAATGCTTTCGAAGGCGCATTTCACTCTAGCTTCTTCGAGTATCTTTCGGCGAACCCCGAAAGGCAAAAGCTGTTCGACCGGGCGATGGCGGGCAATACGGCGTTGTTCGACGCGGTCCCCGGCGCCTACGACTTCGGTGCGCACCAGCGCTTTGTCGACGTCGGCGGCGGCAGCGGCGAACTGGCGGTGCGGCTGCTCGCCGCGCATCCACGCCTGCGGGGCACGGTCTACGACGCCGAACAGTCCGCGGAGAACGCGAAAAAGGCCATCGCGGACGCTGGCCTCACCGACCGGTGCGAGGTGGCGTCCGGGGACTTCCTGGAGTCCGTTCCCGAGGGCGGCGACGTCTATCTGCTCGCTCGAGTGCTGGTGAACTGGCCGGACGAGGACTGCGTCCGGATCCTGGCGAACTGCGCGGCCGCGGCCGCTCCGGGTGCGCGGCTGCTGCTGGTGGAACGCGTGTCCGGGCCGGGCGTGGACAACGCTTTGCTGCTGTCCCACGACACCTTGATGTACGTGCTCTTCGGCGGGGGCGGGATCCGCTCCAGCGCGGAAGTGACCCGGCTGCTCGAGGAAGCCGGGTTCGCGCTGGACGCGATCACTCCGCTGCCGCAGGAGTTCTCGCTGATCTCCGCCACCCGCCGAAGCTGAACGCCCCGGCCCGGGAACGCGTCAGGAAACCTCAGCCGCGCGCCGTTCCCGGGCCGGTACCACCACCAGCACGACAATCGCCGCCAGCACCGCGGCACCAGCGGCGGCGAGAGCCGTCGTCCGCATCGCGACCGTGAACGCGTCCGCGCCCGCGGCGAACAGCTCGGTGCCTTGGTTCCCGCCAAGCGCCGCCGCGGCGGCCTTCGTCGCTTCGATCGAATCGCCCGCCGCGACGCGCGACTGCGCCGGCAGCACTGACAACGCAGGCTCGACCCCGTTGCGGTACACGACAGTCAGCAGCGAACCCAGCACCGCGATGCCGATCGCACCGCCGATGCTGCGGCCCATGTTCGTCAGCGCCGAACCGACGCCCGCGCGCTCGCGCGGCACCGCCGACATGATCGTGGTGGTCGCCGGCGGCATCACGTTGGCCATCGCCAGACCGACCAGGAAGTCGGCGACGAACACCGGCCACAGCGGGCTGTTCTGGTCCAGCAGCGCGAAAATCGCCACGCCGATGGCGAGCAGCAGCAAGCCGCCGACGAGCACGTTCTTGGCCCCGAACTTCGCCGACAGCGCCGCCGAACGCGGCGAGAACACCGCCAGGGCCAGCGCCAGCGGAAGAATCGCCAGGCCGGTCATCAGCGGGCTCACGCCGAGCACGCTCTGCAGGTAGAAAATCAGGAAGAACGGCACGCCGAAGTTCACGAAGAACGCCAGCGTCACCGCGCTGGTCGCACCGGCGACGCGGCGGTCCGACACCAGCCGCAGATCCAGCGCGGGGGCCGCGGACCGCAGTTCCACCAGGATGAACACGACCAGCAGCAGCACGCCGAGCACCAGCGGGACGTACACCCGCGGATCGGCGACCGTGGCCAGGTTGCCCGCCTGGATGATTCCGTACACCAGCGCGGTGCTCCACGCGACCGACAGCACCACGCCGGGCACGTCGAGCTTGCGCGCGGTCGAAGTGGACTCCGGGACCAGCAGCACGGTCAGCACGATCGCGGCCAGTACGATCGGGCCGTTCACCAGGAAAATCGAGCCCCACCAAGCGAACTGGATGAGCACGCCGCCGAGCACCGGGGCCACCACGGCCGCGATGCCGGCGGCGGACACCCAGTACCCGATGGCGCGCGGGCGCTCCTTGTCGCCGAACACGTGCGAGATGGTCGCGAGCGTGGTCGGCGGGATCGCCGCGCCGCCCGCGCCCATCACGACGCGCCACAGCACCAGTTCGCCCGGGGAGTGCGCGAACGCCGCCAGCACGCTGGAAACGCCGAACACCACGAGCCCGATCAGGAGCACCTTCCGGTGCCCGAGCCGGTCCCCCAGCACGCCCCACGCCAGCAGCAGACCGGCGTAGACGAGCGTGAACCCGTTGACCACCCACTGCAGCTCGTCCGCGGACGCGCCGAGCCCGTCGACCGGATCGGCGAGCGCGCGGAAGGCGATCGTCACGATCGTCGCGTCCAGCACGGTGAGCAGAAAGGACGTCAGCAGCACCGCGAGGATCGCCCAGCGGCGCGGGTTCAGGGCAGGCTCGGACACCTGTCCTCCTTCGGAAGGCTTCGGCGGAATTCCCCTTACACCGCGGAACCGAGCCTGCTGTTCACCAGCTCGACCAGAGCGCGCGGCGTGTCGATGTCGACCACCGTTTCGTCCGGCAGCTCGACCCCGTAGTCGCGCTGGAGCATACTCGCGGTCTCCATCAGCGCGAGCGAGTCATAGCCCAATTCGGCGAACGGAATGTCGCGCGCGTCGGTGGTTTGTGCCATTTCGTCGCTCTCGCCGGCACAGCGGCGGATGATCTCCATCAGGTCTTCGTAGGTCAGCTCGCGCATGATCGCTCCTCCTGCCGCACGAAGGCGGCTATCGGTAGTTTTTCTTGCTGGACAAGGCTTTGCGGTTCGGCCGTTCGGGTGATCTTGAAACCGGCTCGCTCACACTCCGCGCAGCACCAGCGCGGCGTTGTGCCCGCCGATGCCGCGGGCGAGGACGACCGCGGCCCGCACCGGCGTTTCCCGCGCGGCACCGGTGACCAGGTCGATCCCGTGCTCCGGCACCGGATCCGAGACATTCGGCGTCGGCGGCACCACGCCGTGCCGGATCGCCAGCGCCGCGCACGCGACGTCCAATCCGGCCCCGCCCGCGGCCAGCCGGCCGACCCCGGCCTTGGGCGCGGTGACCGGGACCCCGCGTTCGCCGAACACCGCGCCGATCGCTTCGGCTTCCTCGCGGTCGAGCTTCGGATCCCCGGCCGCGTCGGCGAAAACGACGTCCACCTCGGCGGCCGAAAGGCCCGCGTCCGACAGGGCGAGTTCGATCGCCCGCCGCAGTCCCGGCGGACGGCCGCTGCCCGGTTTCGGGTCGAAAGTGGACGCATACCCGGCGATCTCGGCGTACGGCGGCTGCCGGTCCCGCGACGATTCCGCCGGTTCCAGCACGAGCACCGCGCCGCCCTCGCCGGGCACATACCCGGCGGCGGACCGGTCGAACGGCAGATACGCCCTCGCCGGTTCGCTGCTCTTGCTCAGCCGCCCGGAGGTCAACATCGCCGCCCAGCCCCACGGGCACAGCGCGCTGTCGATGCCGCCGGCCAACGCGACCGCGGTCCCGGAACGCACCGCGCGCCGGGCCTTTCCGATCGCGTCCAGTCCCCCGGCCTGTTCGGACACCACCACCGCACCCGGGCCGCGCATGCCGTGCCGGATGGAGATCTGCCCGGTGTTGACCGCGTAGAACCACGCGAACGACTGGTACGCGCTGACGTATTTGCCGCCCTTGCTCCACATGTTCTGCAGCTCGCGCTGGCCGAACTCGTAGCCGCCCGCCGAACTGGCGGTGATCACCGCGAGGTCGAACCCGTCGTGCTCCTCCGGGTCGACTCCCGCGTCGGCCAGCGCCCATTCCGCGCCCACGAGCGACATTCGAGTGGAGTGGTCGGTCTGCGGCAGCAACCGGCTCGGCAGGATGCCCTTCGCGCTGAACCCGGCGACCTCGCCGGCGAGCGTGCTCGGGTACCCCGAGGCGTCGAACCGGGTCACCGGACCGATTCCGCTGGCCCCTTCGAGCGTGGCTTCCCAGAACTGCTTGACCCCGCTTCCGGTCGGCGCGAGCACGCCGAGCCCGGTGATCACCGCGTTCATGCCGGACCGCCGACGTTGCCCGCGAGCACCATGGCGCTCTGGAAACCGCCGAACCCGGAGCCGACCGTCAGCACCGTGTCCACCTTGGCTTCTCGCGCCACCAAAGGAATGTAGTCCAAGTCCAGCTCCGGATCGGGTTCGGTGAGGTTGGCCGTGGGCGGCAGCAGCCCGTCGCGCATGGCGAGCAGGCTGGCGGCGATCTCGATCGAGCCGATCGCGCCGAGCGAATGCCCGACCATCGACTTGATCGAACTCACCGGGACGCGATAAGCGTGTTCTCCCAGCGAGTTCTTGAACGCCTGCGTCTCGTGCCGGTCGTTCTGCTTCGTGCCCGAGCCGTGCGCGTTGACGTAGCCGATCGACTCCGCCGGCACCCGCGCCTGGCCCATCGCCTGCCGGATCGCCTCGGTCATTTCCACGCCGTCCGAGCGCAGCCCGGTCATGTGGTAGGCGTTGCAGCGCGTGGCGAATCCGGCGATTTCGCCGTAGATCCGGGCGCCGCGGGCGAGCGCCCGGCCCAGTTCCTCCACCACGAACACCGCCGCGCCCTCGCCGAGGACGAACCCGTTGCGGGTGTTGTCGAACGGCCGCGACGCCGTCGCCGCCTCGTCGTTGCGCGGCGAGGTCGCCTTGATCGCGTCGAAGCACGCCACGGTGATCGGCGAGATCGGCGCGTCCGAACCGCCCGCGAGGACGACGTCCGCGCTGCCCTCGGCGATCAGGTCCCGCGCGTGGCCCACCGAGTCCAATCCGGACGTGCACCCGGTCGAGATGACCTGCACCGGACCTTCCGCGCCCGCCTCCCAGGCCACCTCCTTGGCCATCGAACTCGGCACGAAGTGGTCGAACAGATGCGGCACCGCGTACTCCGCGTCGACCTCCCACTTCCGGCCGCCGTCGCTCACCACGACGTACTCGCGTTCGAGGCTCATCGTCGCGCCGACCGCGCTGCCGATCGACACGCCGGTCCGGTACGGGTCCACATCGGACGGTGCGAGCCCGGCGTCGGCCATCGCCTCCCGCGCGCACACCACCGCGAACTGCGTCACCCGGTCCATCCGGCGCACCTGCTGCGGACCCAGCCCGGCCGCCTCCGGGTCGAAATCGCATTCGGCGGCGATCTGCGAGCGGAACTGGGAGGCGTCGAAAAAGGACACCGGCCGGGTGGCGGTCCGCCCGCCCGACACCATGTCCCAGAACGGTTCGCGCCCCGGTTTCCCCGGAGCCACCACACCTATCCCGGTGATCACCGCCCGGCGCGGACCTCCGCCGCCGTGCCGCGCCGGCACTCCCGCTGCCCCGGGGTGCCCTGCACTCGTACTCACTCCGTCTGCACCTGCCCTTCGCGCTCCGAGCGCCCGACGTCGCTGAAATCGAGTCTGGGCCCGGAGTGTCCAAGACGGATCGAAGCGGGGTCGAACGCGCTCCAGCCGGATTCGACCGGAACGACAGCGGATCGGCCCCGCCCCGGAGGTCAGCCCGTGGCGACCGCGGCTTCGCGTGCCGCGAGCTCGGCTTCCCTTGCCAGCAGGCGGCCCGCGAACGACGGAAGCCGGGGAACGCGGTACACCGCGTCCGAAACGGACGGACGCAAAATGTCTACATTGGACTCAGCGGCGCGGTACCGGTGCGGGCCCGAACCGCCGCGTTCGCCGATTTCCTCGGCCAGCCCGGCGGATTCGAGGTCCTCGAGCACTTCGCGCACCAGTTCTCCAGGGCGGCCAAGGATCTTGACCGCGTCCGGCACGGTGAACTCGTCGATGCTCGCCAGCCGCCGGAACGCCTCCTGCGCCGGTCCGCACAACGTCCGGTAACTCGCCCGGACGCTCGCGTCGACCGTGCCTTCCCCGCACGGCAACCGAAGCACCGCACCGGGATCGCGGGACAACCGCTCGTGCATCCGGCGCAACGACCAGGTCGGCCGGTAAGCCAGATACCCGCCGACCGCCGCGACGGCCAGCGGCAGCCTGCCGCACATCCGCACCAGCGCGCTCGCGCAGTCGAGGTCCTCCAGCATCCGCCGCCGTCCGATGAACTGGCCGAGCAGCTCCAGCGATTCGTTGACCGTCAGCGGCGGCAGATGCACCGGCGCGACCACGCCGCGCAAGTACAGCCGCCGTCTGCTCGCGACCAGCAGCAGGCTGCCCGGACCGCTGGGGCGCAACAGATCCACTTCGGACGACCGGGCGGCGTCGTCCACGACGACCAGCAGCCGCCGGGTGGCGGTGTAGTCGCGGTAGACGTTCACCAGCTCGGACATCGACGGCGACGGCGACAGCGGAACGCCGCACGCGCGCAGGCAGCCGGCGAGCACGTCGGCCATCGTCTCCTCGCCGCGGTGCACCGGAGTCAGCGACGCGAAGATCTGCCCGTCCGGGAACGTCGCGCGGACCCGGTGCGCGACGTGCACGAGCAGCGAGGTCTTGCCCGCGCCCGGCCCGCCGGTGATCTCCACGACGGCGCTGCCGCCGGTGAGCTTGGTGCGCGCGGCGGAACATCGCCGCACCAGCTCGCGGATCTCTTCTTCCCGGCCGACGAAATCGGGCACGTCCGACGGCAGGTGATTCGGGCCGCACGCCTCGGGCAGCGCCGGCCGCAGCGGGACCAGGTCACCCTCCGCATCCGGGCGCACCACGGAAACCACTTCGACGACACTGCTCTCAGTCACGGTGCCGTTGTCGTCGATACTCCGGACGACTGCATCCGCAGTCCGCTCGATTTGCCCGTTCTGTTTCGTTTGCCCGTTGTCTAGACCAGTTGTGGCCTCACTCACACTCCCGCCGCGCGGGACCGGAAGGGTGAGCGCGGGATCGTCCACCAGGATCTGCTGGTGCACCGAACGCAGCGTCGCCGACGGCTCGATGCCCAGCTGCGCGATGAAATCGCTGCGCACCCGGTGGTAGACGTCGAGCGCCTCGACCCGGCGGCCGCAGCGGTAGAGCGCGACCATCAGCTTCGCCGAATACGCCTCGTGGGTCGGATTCGCCTTGACCACCCCGGCCAGCTCGTCCACCACGCGGCGGTGCCGTCCCAGCGCCAGCTCGGCCTCGAACCGCAGGTCGAGCGCGGCTTTGCGGCTTTCCTCCAGCTGGGTCGCCCGCGCGGCGAGGGTCGGGCCGAGGGGAAGATCGGACAGCGCGGCCCCGCGCCACAGCGCGAGCGCCTGCCTGGCCAGTTCGGCGCAGGCTTCGAGGTCGCCGGCGTCGTGCCGGTCGCGGGCCTGGTCGAGCAGCGCCGAATAGCGCACCGCGTCGACCACGTCCGCCCGCGGCACCTGCAGTTCGTACCCGTGCGGACGGGTCAGCAGTACGGTCGCGCCCTCCTCGGCCGATCCGGCCAGCCGCAGCGACTTGCGCAGCTGGTAGACGTAGGTCTGCAACGTCGTGGCCGCGCTCGCCGGAGGGTTGTTCTCCCACAGCTCCTCGACGAACTGCTCGAAGTGCACCGCCCGGTTGGCGTTCAGCGCGAGCATGGCCAGCACGGTGCGGAGCTTCGGCGCGGACGGCGTCTTGCTCACCCCGTCCGCGCGCACGGCCAGCGGTCCCAATATCGCGATCTGCATCCGACCCCCAGATACCTGCCGAAAGAGCACGCCAGGCAGCGGCCTCGCGTGCTTCGCTTTCCCCCAGTGAGACGCCAGCGACGCTAGCAGAGAAACGGCTTCCTGATGCCGGGTGCGAAAAACTTAACGTCCGCCTGATACTTCTGCGAACTGCCCGTTCGTATTGCCGTTGGCGGCCGAACACAGGAACACTGCCAGTTGTGCGACATCACCCGGACAGCTCAATCGGCCACTGGGCGTGATGGCTCGCTCGCGCTCCAGCATCTCCTCCGGAACCTGTTGCGCAACACGGGGAGTAACGGTCAGGCCAGGCAGAATGGTGTTGACCAGCACTCCGTCGCGGCCGACGTCCCAGGCGAGGCTCGTGGCGAAACCGTGCAATGCGGACTTCACCGCACCATAAGCCTCGCGGCCCGGCTTGCCCGCGGTCGCCGCGCGCGACGAAATAAATGCGATCCGTCCCCATTTCTTCTCGCGCATACCGGGCAGCACCTTCGCCACCGTGTGGAACACCGGCGCGATATTCACATTGAGGAACGAAACGCAATCCTCCGTAGGTAGTTCTTCGAACAATTTTCCCGGCTTGCGCAGCGCGCCCGGACTGATCGCATTCGCGACCAGCACGTCCACCGGGCCCCAGTGCTCCCGCACGGCCTCGACCGCCGCGTCCACACTGGCCAGATCGGCCAGGTCGTAGTGCACCGCGAAGCCGCGGTCCGGACCGCATTCGCGCGCGACTTCTTCGGCCGCCTCGCGGTTGGCCCGGTAGGTCACCGCGACCTTGGCCCCTTCGGCGGCGAACGTGCGCGCGAGTTCGGCCCCGATCCCGCCGCTGCCGCCGGTCACCAGCACGACCTTGCCGGTCAGCCCCAGATCCACCTTCGCTCCTCGATGTTCTCTCAGTAGTGAGCGCGGCGAAGGTCCGGGAGGGGAACCCGCACGGAATCAGCTTCCCTCAGGATTCCCGTCCCGGACTTCCGCGCGGCCGTCGGACAGGGTCAGACAGAAAGGTGCGCGTGCCGCAGCACGGCGCGCACGACGGCGGCGGACATCCGGTCGCCGCGGTCGGCCACGTAGCCGTCCGGACGCGTCAGGATCCAGCCCGTCGCCGAAAGGCCGAGCGCCCGCCGCAACGCGCCGTCGGCGTCCGGCAGGTCCCCGCCCGGCCCCGCCACCTGCGGCACCAGCCAGCCGCCCAAGGACGGCAAGTCTTCTCGCGGGGCGTCCGGGCCGAGCACGAGCGTCCAGCCCGGTTCCCGCAGTTGCGCCAGCAAGGCCTGCCACGCCGGGGTTTCCGCCTCCGCACCGGTGACGGCCGACAGCCGTTCGCCCGGTCGCGGGCCCGGTCCGGCCGGGGCGGAACCGCCGCCGTAGGACAGGCCCAGCGCGGACATCCCGCCCATGATCTTGCGTTCCAGCTTGCCGCGCAGCACCGAAACGTTCCGCAGCACGCCGAACGCCACCGGCAGGACCGCGGCGACGTACGGATTTTTCAGCTGTACCAGGAAAGTCGCCTTCTTCGTGGTACGCAGCAGCTCCGCGCCCACCGGCACCCGCTCGCGCGAGTAGCTGTCGAGCAGCTGCTCGTCGGCATGCCCGTCGATGACCATCGCCAGCTTCCACGCGAGGTTGTACGCGTCCTGGATGCCGGTGTTCATGCCCTGGCCGGACGCCGGGCTGTGCACGTGCGCGGCGTCGCCGGCGACCAGACAGCGGCCGGACCGCATCGCCGGCACCATCCGCTGCTGGATGGAGAACACCGAAACCCACGTCGGCGGCGAAACCACGGTCGGCACGCCGGTCGCCGCGGACACCTTCTCCGAGAACCGCCGCGCTACCACCGCGTCGTCGCCGGAGCCGGAGTACTCGACGTCGCGAGTGTCGAGCAGCCGCCATTTGCCCTCGTCCGGGAACGGCACCATCATCACCGACCCACCCGGCGTCCGGATGAGATGGATGCTGTCGCGCGGCAACACGGTATCCGCCTGCGCGTCGGCGATCAGCCAAGTCTCCGACGAGTCGCCCTCGAGCTTCAGCCCCAGCTTCTTGCGCACCGCGCTGTGCCCGCCGTCGCAGCCGACCAGCCAGTCCGCCGTGGTCTCCTCGACCTCGCCCTCGCGTTCGAGCCGGACCTGGACGCCGTCCCCAGTGTCGGTGAAGTCCGCCAGCGCGACGCCCCACTCGACCTCGACGCCCTGTTTGGCCAGCGCGGTCCGCAGCACCTCCTCGGTGATGACCTGGTCGACCATCAACGTGAACGGCAACCGCGTCGGCAGCCGCGAGTAGTCCGCCCGGAGCCCGACCATTCGCTTGCCGCGCAGGTGAATGGTGAACGCGCGCACCTGCTGCCCGCGCGGCAGGAGATCGTCGAGCACGCCCATCTGGTCGTAGATTTCCAGCGAACGGGGATGCGTCGCCAGCGCCCGGCTGGTCACCGCCGGACCGGCCGCCCGGTCGACGATCCGCACCCGCACGCCGCGCCGGGCCAGTTCGTGCGCCGCGGTCAGCCCGACCGGACCGGCCCCGACGACCAGCGCCTGCGTGCTCACGGTTTCACCGCGACCACAACGGTGTCGTTGCCGCGCGGCAAGGTCGTGGCGGCACGGAATTCCAGCCCGGCCTCGTCCAGCCACTCGCGCAGCTGCGGCACGGTGTACTCGGAACCGCCGTCGGTGATCAGGCCGACGTTGATGCTGCCGATCAGGCTGCGCAGGTCCGGGTTCTCCGCGTCGAGGATCTGGTCGTACACCACGACCGCGCCCCCGCTCGGAATCGCGTTTTTGGCCCGCACCAACAGTTCCACGCGACGCTTCGGGTCCCAGTCGTGCAGCACGTGGCCGAACACGACCACGTCGGTCTCCGGCAGCGGCGTCTCGAAGAAGTCGCCGGCGTGGAACGTGACCCGGTCCGCGACGCCCAGCTCCGCCATCAGCTCGTCGAAGTGCGGTTCGATCGGCGGCAGCTCGAACACGCCGCCATGCAGATGCGGATGCGCCAGGCACAGCTGCGCCGCGACATTGCCGCGCGCGCCGCCGACGTCAACGAAGCTCTTGTACTCCGCCCAGTCCACGTGCTCGGCCAGCTGCGGCGCGACCAACGCGTTGTTCGCGTCCATGTGCACCAGGAAAGCCTTGGCGCGCACCGGATCCTCGTACAGTTTGGCGAACGCGCCGTGCCCGCCGATGTCCGCCTTCGGCTCGCCGTCGCGCAGCGCCTCGGACAACTTGCCCCACATCGCGTAGTGCCGCTCCGACGTCGTGCGGACCCGGGCGCCGAGGTAGCCGCTCCCGGACGCGCCCGGCACCAGCACCTCCGCGGCCGCCGGGGAGTTGCTGAACTTCTCGCCGTCGCGCTCCAGCAGCCCGAGCGCGGCGAGCGCCTGGACGAAATCGCCGGTGAACCGCTGGTGCAGCCCGAGTTCCTGGCGGATCTCGCCGATCGTCCTCGGCGCGGCCGCCAGCAGTTCGAACACGCCCAGCTCGACCGCGCTGTGCAGGATCTTCGACTGGGTGAACAGCATGTTGAGGCGGGCGATCGCCTGCGCGTCCACGGTGGTGTGGGCAGTCATCCCGGGCCGTACCTGCCTTCCGTTTCTGTGGTCCGCGGGCACGACAGCCGCGGAAAACCTCGTGTGCGGCGATGCTTCCGGCCGGGTCTCGAAGGGCCCTCGACACGCTCTCGACCTCCGCCGACGCCCCGCTCAGGCCGTCTCCGGCACCGTCCAAGACCGCTCGGCGAGCGCTGAATCCCCAGCACAGCGCGTATGGCCGCGAACCCGCGCGGCGCCTCAGGCTTGTCCGGACTGAAGACAGGCATGGACACATGGGGAGCACCGGGATGGATGTCGAGTACGACGTGGTGATCGTGGGCGGCGGCCCGGTCGGGCTGATGCTCGCGAGCGAACTCGGGCTGCGGCCCGGCCGGGTGCTCGTGCTGGAGCGGCTCGCCGAGCCGAGCGGGCAGTCCCGCGCGCTCGGCCTGCACTCGCGCACCGTCGAGGTGCTCGACCAGCGCGGCCTGCTGCCCCGGTTCAGCGAGGGCGCGCCGGTGTGGCCGAAGGGGCATTTCGCCGGCATGCGGCTGCTCGATCTCAGCAAGCTCAACGGACGGCACACCTACGCGCTGATGGTCCCGCAGTCGCGCACCGAGGCGATCCTCGAAGAGCGGGCGCGGGAACTGAACGTCGAGATCCGCCGCGGGCACCGGCTCACCGACCTGGAGAACGGGCCCGACGCGGTGGTCGCCACGGTGACCGGCCCGGACGGCGAATACCGGATCCGCTCCCGCTACCTCGTCGGCTGCGACGGCGGCAGCAGCCTGGTCCGCAAGCTGGCCGGCATCGATTTCCCCGGCACCGCCTCCAACATCGACGCGATGCTCGCCGACGTCCACCTCGACCAGGTGCCCGACGGCCCGCACCTGGCCCGCTGCAAGGGCGGCGTGTTCGGCACGGTTCCGCTCGGCGGCGACCTCTACCGCGTCGTGTCGGTCGAGTTCCGCCCGCCTACCGCGCACCGCGACGACCCGGTCGAACTGGAGGAACTCGCCGCCTCGGTCAAGCGGGTCACCGACCAGGAACTGCAGATGCGGGACCCGGTGTGGCTGTCGCGCTTCGGCGACGCGACCCGGCAGGCCGCGCAGTACCGCAAGGGCAGGGTCATGCTCGCCGGCGACGCCGCGCACGTGCACTTCCCGGCCGGCGGCCAGGGCCTCAACACCGGCATCCAGGACGTGGTGAACCTCGGCTGGAAGCTCGCCTCGGTCGTCAACGGCGGCCCCGAGGACCTGCTCGACACCTACCACGACGAACGCCATCCGGTCGGCGCGCGCGTCTGCTTCAACACCCAGGCCCAGCTCGCGCTGATGGACCCGCGCCCGGAGATCGGCCCGCTGCGCGAGCTGTTCGGGACCCTGATGGAGTTCGAGGAGGTCAACCGCTACCTCGCGGAGATGATCACCGCGCTCGACGTGCGCTACCCGGTCTTCCCCGCCTCCGACCACCCGCTGGCCGGGACCCGGGTCCCGGAGTGGTCGGTCGTCGTGGACGGGGCCGCGACGACCACGGTGAAGCTGCTGCACTCCGGCCGCGGCGTGCTCGTCGACCTCACCGACGGCCCCGCCGTCGCCCGCACCGCCGCGCCCTGGCTCGACCGGCTCGACCTCGTTTCCGGCTCCCCGTGCACCAGCGACGTCCCCGCCGCGTTCCTGCTGCGCCCGGACGGGCACCTCGCCTGGCTGGCCGAAAGCCCGGACACCGACCCCGCCGACCTGCGCGAGGCGCTGCGCGCGTGGTTCGGACCGGCACCCGTGCGCTCGCTGCCCGCCACGGCGAGCTGACCCCGGCCGCGCCGCGAGGGCCGAAGCCGCGGCCGCGGTGCGCGTGCGGCAGCCGCGCCGGGGCCGTGCTGTGGCCGTGCTGTGGTCGAGATCACCCCAAACCGGCCGGAGTGACGGCATTCGGCCCTTGCGACGCGTACGGTGGTCCCTGCTGTCTGTCAGGCTGGGCCTCTCAACCGATCCAGACAATGACCTGTCTCACGAGCGTCCAGGTGGCGTGTTTCAGGCCACCGGCAGGGGACTAGCCTGGCGGTCAGCAGATGCTTGTGATATCGGATCGAGAATGGATAGAGGCGAGAGCCAGCCGTGGCCAGCAGCAGTCCCGCATCGCAGTTCGGTGCCAATGAGTGGCTCGTCGAAGAAATGTACGAGCGGTTTCTCGCGGACCCCCAGTCGGTAGACGCCGCCTGGCACGATTTCTTCGCCGACTACAAGCCCACTCCGGGCGGCAACGGCACGCAGGCGGAAGGAAACGGGGAAGCCAAGACCGCCCCCGCCGCCAAGCCCGCCGCGCCGGCCGCGAAGTCCCCGGCGGCTCCGGCCGCCAAGGCCGCGCCCGCACCGGCGGCCAAGGCCCCGGCCGCCAAGCCCGCCCCGGCCGCGAAGCCGGCGGCCTCCGCGCCCGCCAAGACCGCTCCGGCGAAGGACGCCGAACCGGAGTCCAAGCAGCTGCGCGGCGCCGCGGCGGCGATCGCCAAGAACATGGACGCCTCGCTTTCCGTGCCCACCGCGACCAGCGTGCGCGCGGTCCCGGCGAAGCTGATGGCGGACAACCGCATCGTCATCAACAACCACCTCAAGCGCACCCGCGGCGGCAAGATCTCCTTCACGCACCTCATCGGCTACGCCATGGTGCGGGCGCTGAAGGACTTCCCGAACATGAACCGGCACTACCAGCTGATCGACGGGAAGCCGTTCGCGGTCACGCCGGAACACGTGAACTTCGGCCTCGCCATCGACATGAAGGGCAAGGACGACTCCCGCACGCTCGTCGTGGCCTCCATCAAGGCCACCGAGAACATGACGTTCATGCAGTTCTGGCAGGCCTACGAGGAAATCGTCAAGAAGGCCCGCACGAACAAGCTCACCGCGGACGACTTCGCGGGCACCACCATCTCGCTCACCAACCCGGGCGGCATCGGCACCAACCACTCGGTGCCGCGGCTGCAGGCAGGCCAGGGCGCGATCATCGGCGTCGGCGCGATGCAGTACCCGGCGGCGTTCGAGGGCACCAGCGAGAAGACCCTCGTCGACCTCGCGGTCAGCAAGATCATGACGCTGACCTCGACGTATGACCACCGCATCATCCAGGGCGCGGAGTCCGGCGAGTTCCTGAAGCGCATTCACGAACTGCTGCTCGGCGAGGACGGCTTCTACGACGACGTCTTCACCAGCCTGCGGCTGCCGTACGAGCCGATCCGCTGGGTCGCCGACATCCCGGACGGCCCGGTCGACAAGACCGCGCGCGTCATGGAGCTGATCGAGGCGTTCCGGATGCGCGGCCACCTGATGGCCGACACCGACCCGCTGAACTACCGCCAGCGCAGCCACCACGACCTGGACGTGCTCAGCCACGGCCTGACCCTGTGGGACCTCGACCGCGAGTTCGCCGTCGGCGACTTCTCCAGCCGCGAGCGGATGAAGCTGCGCGACATCCTCGGCGTGCTGCGCGACTCCTACTGCCGCACGGTCGGCGTGGAGTACACGCACATCCTCGACCCCGAGGAGCGGCGCTGGATCCAGGAGCGCGTCGAGGTCCGGCACAGCAAGCCGGAACCGTCGGTGCAGAAGTACATCCTGTCGAAGCTCAACGCCGCCGAGGCGTTCGAGACCTTCCTGCAGACCAAGTACGTCGGCCAGCGGCGGTTCTCGCTGGAAGGCGGCGAGACCCTGGTCCCGCTGCTGGACACGGTGCTCGACAAGGCCGCCGAGGCCGAACTCGACGAGGTCGTCATCGGCATGCCGCACCGCGGCAGGCTCAACGTGCTGGCGAACATCGTCGGCAAGCCGATCAGCCAGATCTTCCAGGAGTTCGAGGGCAACCTCGACCCGGGCCAGGCGCACGGCTCCGGCGACGTGAAGTACCACCTGGGAGCCGAGGGCAAGTACTTCCGGATGTTCGGCGACGGCGAGACCCGGGTGTCGCTGGCGTCCAACCCGTCGCACCTGGAGACCGTCGACCCGGTGCTCGAGGGCATCGTCCGCGCCAAGCAGGACGTCCTCGACAAGGGCGGCGAGGGCTACACCGTGCTGCCGGTCCTGATGCACGGCGACGCGGCCTTCGCGGGCCAGGGCGTCGTGGCCGAGACCCTGAACCTGGCGCTGCTGCGCGGCTACCGCACCGGCGGCACCGTGCACGTGGTCGTCAACAACCAGGTCGGCTTCACCACCGCGCCGGAGCACTCGCGGTCCAGCCAGTACGCCACCGACGTCGCGAAGATGATCGGCGCGCCGGTCTTCCACGTGAACGGCGACGACCCGGAGGCCGCGCACTGGGTCGCGAAGCTGGCGGTCGACTACCGCCAGGCGTTCCACAAGGACGTCGTGATCGACCTGATCTGCTACCGCCGCCGCGGCCACAACGAGGGCGACGACCCGTCGATGACGCAGCCGGCGATGTACGACATCATCGACACGAAGCGTTCGGTCCGGAAGATCTACACCGAATCGCTGATCGGCCGGGGCGACATCTCCGTCGAAGAGGCCGAGGCCGCGCTGCGCGACTTCTCCAGCCAGCTCGAGCACGTCTTCAACGAGGTGCGAGAACTGGAGAAGCACCCGGCGAAAGCGAGCCCGTCGGTCGAGGGCGAACAGCAGATCCCGGCGAAGGTCACCACCGCCGTGTCGCGCGAGGTCGTCGAGAAGATCGGCGACGCGTTCGTCAACCTGCCCGAGGGCTTCACCCCGCACCCGCGGGTCAAGCCGGTCATGGAGCGCAGGCACAAGATGTCGCGCGAGGGCGGCGTCGACTGGGCGTTCGGCGAACTGCTCGCGTTCGGGTCGCTGGCGCTGGAAGGCCGTCTCGTGCGGCTGTCCGGCCAGGACTCCCGGCGCGGCACCTTCACCCAGCGGCACTCGGTGTTCATCGACCGCAAGAACGGCCAGGAGTACTCGCCGCTGCAGCACCTGGCCGAGGGCCAGGGCCGCGTGATGATCTACGACTCGGCGCTGTCGGAGTACGCGGCGGTCGGCTTCGAGTACGGCTACTCGGTGGCGAACTCCGACGCGCTGGTGATGTGGGAAGCGCAGTTCGGCGACTTCGTCAACGGCGCGCAGACCGTGATCGACGAGTACATCTCCTCCGGCGAGGCCAAGTGGGGCCAGCGCTCGGACGTCGTGCTGCTGCTGCCGCACGGCCACGAGGGCCAGGGCCCGGACCACACGTCCGGCCGGATCGAGCGGTTCCTGTCGCTGTGCGCGGAAGCGTCGATGACCGTCGCGGTCCCGTCGACCCCGGCGAACTACTTCCACCTGCTGCGCAGGCACGCCCTCGACGGCATCCAGCGCCCGCTGATCGTCTTCACCCCGAAGTCGATGCTGCGCAACAAGGCGGCGACCTCGGCCGTCGAGGACTTCACCGGCCAGAGCCGCTTCATGTCGGTGATCGACGACGCCACTCAGGACCCGGCGAAGATCCGCAAGGTGCTGCTCACCTCGGGCAAGCTCTACTGGGAACTGGTGGCCGAACGCGAAAAGCGCGGCGCGGACGACGTCGCCATCGTGCGGATCGAGCAGTACTACCCGCTGCCGAAGAAGAAGCTGCTGGCCGCGGTGGAGCGCTACTCGAACGCGCAGAACATCACCTGGGTCCAGGAGGAGCCGGAAAACCAGGGCGCGTGGCCGTTCTTCGGCCTCAACCTGCCCCGGAAGTTCCCGGAGTTCTTCACCGGACTGGACGTGGTGGCGCGCCGCCCGATGGCCGCCCCGTCGGCCGGTTCGTCCAAGGTGCACGAGGTCGAGCAGAAGGCGCTGATCGCCAAGGCGTTCGACTGATCCTCGTTACCACCGGAGGCCGCCGCGGGAGTCATTCCCGCGGCGGCCTTCGCCGTGGTGGGGGTCGTGGCGCCGGTTCTAACCGGCAACGCCGCTCACGACCCCCTCCACCCGAAACACCGCGATCCGCCCCGCAGCCTCCGCCACCCCGTCCGGCGTCGGCGACTCCGCCAACCCCGTAGTCACGTACCGCCGCCCCACGCTCGGCGGCCCGCTCGCGACCACCTCCCGCAACACCGGCCCCCGCTCCGCGACCGGCAGCTCCGCGAACCGCACCCGCCGCGACCGCCGTCCCCGGGACAGCGTTCCCTCCCCGGCCGCGCGCACGTTCGCCACCCAGGCCGCCTTCGGGAACGCCTGGATCAGGTACTCCTCGCCCTGGACTTTCAATACTGCCAACGGAAACGTCCGCGGCTCGCCGCTGCGCCGTCCGGCGACGGTGAGCAGCTCCATCGGCCCGAACGCGAGCCCCGCGCGCTGCAGGGCGGTGATGACCCGGTTGATCGTGTTGACCTTGCGCCGGTATCCGGCTGCCTTGGCGTCCATGCCTCGAGCATACGCCAACTCGTACGAGTTTCATATTTTTTGAAAGCCATAGCTATACCCTCCGGGTATGCCCGGGGTGCCGGAACGGCAGTGGCGGCGCCGTCGCCGGACCCAGTTCACTGGGTGCCAAACACCCGAGGAGGGCTCGAGTGCACTACGACGTCGTCGTAGTCGGAGGCGGTGCTGGGGGTATCGCCTCCGCGGCCGGGGCGGCGCGGTCCGGGGCACGGGTGCTGCTGGTCGAGCAGTACCCGTACCTGGGGGGTGCGGCGACGATCAGTTCCGTGCTGACCCTCTGCGGATTCTTCGACCAGACCGGCGAACAGGTCGTCGCGGGCGTCGGCGAGGAGGTGCTGCAGCGGCTGCGCAGGCGCGGCGCCTACGAAGAAAAGACGATGGGCTGGACCGGCAACAAGATCGTCTTGCTCGACCTGGAAACCACCAAACTGGTCTACGACGAACTCGCCGCGGACGCGGGCGTGGACGTCCTCCTCCACACGAAACTCGTCGGCGCGAAGCGAACCCACGGCGTCGTCACCGAGGTCGGCCTGCACCATCGGGGCGGCCTCGAACGAGTCACCGCCGGCGCGTTCATCGACGCCAGCGGCGACGGCGCGCTCCTGGCCGCCGCTGGGGCCGCCGTCCGCGTCGCCCCGCTGAGCGAGCGGCAAACCAGCACGCTCGTCTGCCGCTTCTCCGGCGTCCCCGAAGACGCCGACCTCTCCCGCGAGGGGCTGCGCGCCGCGATCGCCGCGTACCAACGGGAAACCGGCGTCCAGCTGCCCCGCGATTACGGCATCGCCGTGCATCTTCCGTTGACCCGCAACGTCATCGCGCTCCTGGTGGACGAACAAACCGACGTCCTGGACGCCGCCTCGCTCAGCCGCGACGAAGCCAGCGCGCGCCGGCAAGCGTGGCAATACCTCGACGCACTGCGCAAACACCTGCCTGGCTGGTCGTCGGCCCGCCTTGAAGAAACCGGCCCCCAGCTGGGCATCCGCGAAGGCCGCCACCTGGTCGGCCGCGAACAGCTCACCGGCCGCGACGTGCGGACCGCCCGCAAACGCCCCGACGCGTCGATCGGCCGTTGCGGCTGGCCGATCGAAGACCACGCGGGCCCCGGCGTCACCCGCTACGAACCCATCGCCGGCCGAGGCTGGTACGACCTCCCCTACGGCGCGATCTGCTCCGCCGACACCCCGAACCTGTGGGCGGTCGGCCGCTTGACCAGCTCCGACGACGACGCGTACGCCTCAGTCCGCGTCATGGGCACCGCCTTCGCGACCGGCCACGCGGCGGGGATCGCCGCCGCCCAGTACGTCGGCGGCCGGGCCCACGACGTCCGCGCGATCCGCACCGAACTGCACCGGCAGGACGCTCTGGCTTGACCCGCACCGCCGGCAACGGGAACCTTCCCTGATCGTCTTCCCGGCCGAAGGAGCCCCCATGCCGAGCCGTTATCGCTGGGTCGTCCTGCTGCTCTGCTGGGCGGTGTTCACGATGACCTCGGTCGACCGGTCGACCTGGGGCCCGGCGTCCTCCGCGGTCAGCGATTCGCTCGGCGTCCCGCTCGCCGCGCTCGGGATTTTCGCCACCTGCTACTACATCGGCTACGTCGTCTCCAACACCGCGGGCGGCTTCCTCTCGGATTGGCTCGGCAGCCGCGCGGTCCTGGGCCTCAGCTCGCTGGTCGCCGGCGCGCTGATGGCGGGATTCGGCTCCACCACCTCCATCGCGTGGGGCTTGGTGCTGCAGGCTTTCCTGGGCCTCTTCGCGGGCGTCGACTTCTCGGCCGGGCTGAAGCTGATCACCACATGGTTCCGCCCCGAGGAGCACGGCTTAGCGAGCGGCATCTTCATGACCGCGACGTCGCTGGGCACGGTGGTAGCCAACGCCGTCGTGCCCACTCTGGTGAAAAACAGCGGCTGGCCAGTGTCGTACCACCTGTTCGGCGGCGTGACTGCCGCACTCGGCCTGTTGTGCCTGGCCTTCCTCCGCAACGGCACTGCCTCCGCGTCCACCGGCCGCGCTCTGCCGAACCCGCGCCCGCTCTTCCGCAACCGCGATTTACTTCTGCTGGGCTTGGCCGGTTTCGGCGGCCTGTGGGGCACCTACGGTTTCGTCACGTGGTCCAACACCCTGATGATCCGCGGCGAACACATCGACCCCGTACGAGCGGGCGTAGTCCTGGTGATCTTCTCCGGCACGGCGGTGGTGATCAAACCGCTGATCGGCTGGCTCACCGACAAAATCGGGCTGGGCAGGCGAATCCCCATCATCGCGGTCCTGATTCTCTTCGGCGCCGCGCTGCTGGTCTTCGGTTCCCTGAGCAGTTACGGCGCTTTCCTAGTGGTAGCCCCGATTCTCGGCATCGGCGCCTACGCCTACAGCCCGCTGACCGCCGCCATGATCCCCGCCCTGACCGGCACCCGGCTGACCGGTTCCGCCGCCGGCGCGGTGAACGCGTTCTGGCAACTGGGCAGCGTTGTCGTCCCCGCCGTGGTGGGCCTGGTCTTCCACGCGACCGGCTCGTTCTACTCAGCGTTCCTCACCCTGGCCGTAGGACCGCTCGTCGGCGCGGCCGTCCTCTTCTTCATGCGAGACGACCGCCCGGCGCGGGTCGCTCCGCGGGCAGCCACCGCTTGATCAGGGTGTTCCCGCGGGCACCCGGGCAGTGAACCCGCCGACGACGATGTCCACCGGACTGCACCGCGTCGAATTTCATTTCCCCTCAGACAGCCGCTCAGGGAAACTGGACGCATGCAGATCCGCCAGTCGACCGCCGACGACGCACCCGCCATCCACGCCTTGCACACCGCCGCGTTCCGCGTCCACAACCCGGACGTCACCGGCGAAATGCCGGAAGCGAAACTGGTCACCGAACTCACCGCCGACGGCGATCTGCTCCCCGCCCTCTCGCTGGTCGCGGTCCGCGACGGCGAAGTGATCGGCCACGCCTGCTCCAGCCCAGGCCGCCTCGGCGACGACGCGGAATCCGCCATCGGCTTCGGCCCGCTGGGCGTGCACCCCGGCCACCAGCGCAGCGGCGCGGGCTCCGCCCTGGTCCACGCCACGATCGGCGCCGCCAACGCACTCGGCTACAGCCTGATCATCCTCCTGGGCGACCCCGGCTACTACTCCCGCTTCGGCTTCGTACTGGCCGACACGCTGGGCATCACGCCGCCGGTACCGGAGTGGAAACCGCACTTCCAGGCCCTCCGGCTGGCCGCGTACCACCCGGGAAACCAAGGAGAATTCCGCTACTCCGCCGCTTTCGATCGGCTTTGAGCGAGGCGAGCGGCCAAACCACTCACGAGGATTTCAACCCGTTCCTCCGCAAAAACTCCTCAGCGACATCCTTCGCATTCCGCTTCTCATCCGTGTACTGCACGTTCAACTCAGTCAGCTGTTCCGTAGTCAACGCCGCCGAAACCCGGTTCAGCGCCGCCGTCTCGGCGGTGTTCAACGTGCCTCGGGCCACCAGCGGCACGATGTTCTGCGCCGGGAACATGTGCTTGTCGTCCTCCAGCGGCACGAAGCCGTTCGACGCGATAGTCGCCGAGGTGCTGAACAAATCCGCCACCTGCACCTCGCCCGATTTCAGGGCCGCCACCGTGACCGGGCCGCCGGTGTCCGTGGTGCGGATTTCCTTGAATTCGCATCCGTACAGCTGCTTGATCCGGTCCTTCCAGCGGGTGCTCCACTGGCCCGGCCCGCCCATCACCAAGTCTTTGCAGCGGGGTCCTAGATCGGAGAACGTCTTCACCCCGGTGGCCGCGAGTTCCTTGCCCACCACCAGCAAATCCTTGTCCTGCGCGGGCGACTGGTCGAGGACCTCGAAACCGCCCGGGATCTTTTGCTTGAGCTGCGCGTAAACATCCTCCGAAGTAGTCGCCGCGGTATTCTTGTCGAAGTAGCGCAGCAAATTCCCGGAGTAATCCGGCACCACCGACAAAGACTTGTCCTGCAACGCTTTCACCACGACTTCGCGACTGCCCACCGGCGGTCGCACCGTCACGTTGTGCGCGCCGACATTCCGCAGTGCCCCGGCGTAAATCTGGGCCAGCAAAGAACTTTCCCCGACATCGGACGCACCGATGATGATATCGCCGGTACTCCCGCCCTCGCCGCCGCCGGACAGCGGGTTTCCGCAGGCCGACGCCAGCAGCGCCAGCCCGGCCACCACAATCCCCCACCGCTTCACGCCGCTCCTCCCGCCGCCGCTGCCCGGCCGGACGCCGCCTGTGCGGCCAGCCGGACTCCCTTGGGCACCAAGGCCCGCTGCGCCGCGGCGAGCAGCAGGTCGACCACGATCGCCAGCAGCGCGGTGAGAATCGCGCCAGCGACGACCTCGGTGTAGTCCAAAATGGCCAGTCCGTCGAGCAGGAACCGGCCGAGGCCGCCGAGACCGACGTACGCGGCCACCGCGGCGGTCGCGATCAGCTGCAGCACAGCGTTGCGAATTCCGCCCAGCACCAACGGAAGCGCGATCGGCACCTCGACCTGCCACAGCCGTTGCCAGCCGGTCATTCCGATGCCCTGCGCGGCGTCCACGACGTCGTGTTCGGCCGCCTGCAAACCGGCGTACGTGCCCGCCAGCACCGGCGGGATCGCCAGCACCACCAGGCCGATGATCGTCGCCGTGGTGCTTTCGGTGAAGAGCAGGAACAGGAACGTGACGAGCCCGAGCGTCGGCAGCGCGCGGATCGCGTTGCCCGCACCGACGAGCACGACGCCGCCGCGGCCGGTGTGGCCGACGAACAGTCCGATCGGGATCGCCAGCACCAGCGCGATGACCAGCGCCAGCGCGATGTACCCGACGTGCTGGGCGAGCCGGGCGAGGATGCCTCCCGGGCCCTGCCAGTGCGCGGCGGTGGTGAACCACGCGAAAACGTCGCCGATCATCCCGCCACCTCCTCGGCCGGCGCGCGGCCCGCTCTCTCCCAGGGCGTCAGCAGATTGCGCAGCAGCACCAGCAGCAGGTCGACGAGCAATGCGAGCAGCATCGTCAGCACGATCCCGACGACGATCGGCGAGAAGTACTCCCGCTGGAATCCGTCGGTGAACAGCACGCCGAGCGCCCCGGTCCCGATCAGCGCGCCGACGCTGACCAGGCTGATGTTGCTCACCGACGCCACCCGGACCCCGGCCGCCAGCACCGGCACCGCGAGCGGCAGTTCGACGCTGAAAAACCGGCGCGGCGAGCGGTACCCGATCGCGGTGGCGGCCGCGACGATGTGCGGCGGCACGGCTTCCAGCGCGTCGAGCACCGGGCGCACCAGCAGCGCGGTGGTGTAGATGGTCAGCGCGACGAGCACGTTGACGCTGTCGAGAATCTTCGTGCCGATCAGGCCGGGAATAACCACGAAAAGCGCCAGCGACGGGATCGTGTACAGCAGATTCCCCACCACCAGCAGCACGCTGCGCGCGGGCCGCCAGCGATGTCCGAGCCAGCCGAGCAGGATCGCCAGCACGATGCCCGCGACCAGCGGCACCAGCGCGAGATAGATGTTGTCGAGCAGGTTGGCGAGGATTTCGCCGCGGTTGCTGGAACTCGACAGGTACCGGCCGAGTTCGCCGAAGAAGTCGCCCATCAGGACGCCTGCGGGGAGGCCTCGATCACATCCAGCACCTGGTGCGCGACCACCGTCCCGAGCACGCGGTTCTCGTCGTCCACCACGACGCCGAGGCTGGCCGGCGACGACAGCGCCGCGTCGAGCGCCCCGCGGATGGGCGTGCCCTGCACGTACAGCGAACCGCCTGCCACGAGGTCGGTTTCCGCCAACGGGCCGTCCACAGTGGAGCCCGGCGGCAGCCAGCCGCGCGGCTGCTTCTCGTCGTTCACCGCGAGCAGCCAGCCCTCCGACGGACCGTCGACCTTGCTGCCGAGGTCGATCGTGCGAGCCGGCGACACCTCGACGCCGCTGCCCGGAAGGAACGAAAGCCCGCGATACCCGCGGTCGCGGCCGACGAACGACGCGACGAAGTCGTCCACCGGATGCCGCAGCACGTCGGCCGGCGTGCCGTACTGCGCGAGCTTCCCGCCGACGCGCAGCACCGCGACCTTGTCCCCGAGCCGCACCGCCTCGTCGATGTCGTGCGTGACGAACACGATTGTCTTGCCCAGCTGGGATTGCAGCCGCAGCAGCTCGTCCTGCAGTCCTTCGCGGACCACCGGGTCGACCGCGGAGAACGGCTCGTCCATCAGCAGCACCGGCGAATCCGCGGCGAGCGCCCGGGCGACGCCGACGCGCTGCTGCTGCCCGCCGGACAGCTGCGCCGGGTACCGCTTCCCGAGTTCCGCGGGCAGACCGACCGTCTCGAGCAGCTCGGCCGCGCGGGCGCGCGCTTTCCGTTTGTCCCATCCGGACAGCAGCGGCACGGTCGCGACGTTGTCGAGCACTGTCCGGTGTGGAAAGAGCCCCGCGTGCTGGATCACGTAACCGATGCCGCGGCGCAGCACCGCCGGATCGCCTTCGCTGACGTCCTTGCCGTCCAGCAGCACGGTGCCCGACGTCGGCTCGACCATCCGGTTGATCATCCGCAGCGAGGTCGTCTTGCCGCACCCGGACGGGCCGACGAACACCGTGATCGTGCCGTCTTCCACGGTCAGCGAGAGGCCGTCGACCGCGACCGTGCCGTCCGGATAGCGCTTGACGACGTCTCGGAATTCGATGGTCACAGACTTCTCCCCACGTCCGGTACAGAGTCCGACGGTAGCCGACTCGCGCGGCCTTGGCAGCCTGTCCCGCAGGGTGGCCTACTACTCTCGGACCCCGTGACCGCCCTAGACGACGTCCTCGCCGCACACGGCGCCGCCGTCCGCCCGCTCTACGAAGTGCTCACCCTGCTGCGCAGCGGTTCGTACGAGCTGGCCGACCTGGTGCGCCTCACCGCCGCCCCTCGGCGAAGCGTCGAAGACCTCCTGTCGGCCCTGGAATCGGACCTGGAACGCTCCCCGGCCGGCGTCCGGATCGCCCCGGATTCGCGGTCCGCCTACGCGGCGTACTCCTTGCCCGCCCTGCCCGATCCCCTCGACGCGGCAGTCGCCGCCCAACCGGCCTTGCTCACCATGCTGGCCGAACGCATCGCCGCCGTCCCGCCGCCGCTGGCCGCGCTGGACCACGTGCAAGCGACCCCGGAGACGGTGCTGCGCCGCGCGTTGTGGCTGAACTCCCGCTACGACCTCCGCCGCGGCAAGGTCCTCTTCCTGGGGGACCACGATCTGACGTCGCTGGCCGTGCGCGCGGTGTGCCCGGAGGCCGATCTGTCCGTAGTGGACCTCGACGAACGCGTTCTGTCCTACCTGGACACCACCGGCGAACGCGGCATCTTCACCGCACACGCGGATCTGCGCGTCGGCCTGCCCCCGGCCCTGACCGGCAAAGCGGACCTGGTCTTCAGCGACCCGCCCTACACGCCGGAAGGAATGGGCCTCTTCGCCGCCCGCGCGGTGCAGGCTTTGCGGGAGCCCACCGAGGGCCGGATCCTGCTGGCCTACGGCTATAGCCCGCGCCACCCCGCCCTGGGCGCGCAGGTACAGCGTTCTCTGGCGACCCTGGGCCTGACCTTCGAGGCGATCCTCCCGGACTTCAACCGCTACACCGGCGCCCAGGCAATCGGCAGCGCGGCGGATCTGTACGTCTGCCAGCCGACCGCGAAGGCGAAGAAATCCTTCGCCCGCAAGGCAAGCTCCGCGATCTACACGCACGGCCCGCAATCCGTCGAATCGGCCGGCACCAAACCGGGCTTGTTCGCCGCCGCCAGGGAACTCGCCTCCGAAGGCGGCCTGGCACTGGAAACCCGCCCGGTAGGCTGGGCCACGTCCGCCCCGGAGGGCGACGCGGTCGCGATGGACCTCTCCGCCGACCCCGGCCCGTGGCTGCTGCGAACCCTGCTGGGCACGAACGCCCGCCGCCTGGCGCTGCTGCTGCCGAACAACCACCCAGACCTCGCCGACGCCGCCGCACAGTCGTCGCTCACCTCGCTGGTAGCGGACAAGTACCGCCTCCGCCTGCTGCGCAGCACCCCGGACAACCGCCACGCGATCGTTGTCGCCGACCTGGTGGACCACCCGTCAGAACTGCTCACCCGCGCCCACGCCCGCCTGGCGAACGCGGCTTTGCAGGTCCCGGAAGACTTGGCGGACCTGCGCCTGGTGGACGTCCCCCGGCACCGGCTGGCGGAGCTGCTTCCAGGCTGATCCCTCCCGCGTTCGCGGGGTGCCCGAGTGCAAGTTCTCGCGCCGCCGACCAGCGCAACCGCTTCTGGCTCGCCGACTCAGACCCTCGCGCGCTCACCGCCCCTGGCCAACGGCCGTGGGGGGAACCTCACGGGCATCTGGTATTTCCCCGTAACCACCTGCACCACGACATGATCCGTCCCAGCACTGAAATGCTCCCCCAGCCGACGAACAACCACACCCCGTACCCACGCAATCCGATCTTCATAAGCACCCCCGCGGCGACCAGGAAATGGACCGGAAAGTCCAAAAAAGCCCACAAAGAAAGGGCCCCCCAGCACAAGCCAGAGAGCCCTTCCCGGCAAAACCTCAGCCAGTGACACCGTCCTGCTCAGCCGCCTTCGCCACCGCGGCCGCCACCTCGGGCGCGACCCGCGGGTCCAGCGGGCTGGGCACGATCCGGTCCGGCCCCAGGTCGTCCGAAGCCACCGCCACGATCGCCTCCGCGGCGGCCAGCTTCATGTTCTCCGTGATCGCCCGGGCCCCCGCGTCCAGCGCGCCGCGGAACACGCCCGGGAACGCCAGCACGTTGTTGATCTGGTTCGGGAAGTCGCTCCGCCCGGTCGCCACGATGGCCGCGTGCTGGGCGGCGACCGCCGGGTGCACCTCCGGGTCCGGATTGGACAGCGCGAACACGATCGAGTCATCCGCCATCGTCGACAGCAGCGACGGGTCGATCGTCGCCCCGGACAGCCCGAGGAACACGTCCGCCCCGCGCAGCGCCTCGGCGAGACCGCCGGTGAGCCCGGCCTTGTTCGTGGTCTCCACCAGCTGCCGCTTGATCGGGTTCAGGTCGTCGCGTCCGGCGTGCACGATGCCGCGCGAGTCGAGCACCGTCACGTCCGCGACGCCGGCCGCGAGCAGGATCTTCGCGCAGGCCACGCCCGCCGCGCCGGCCCCGGACACCACGACCCGCTCGCCGGCGATGTCGCGGTCGAGCACCAGGTTCGCGCCGCGCAGGGCGGCGAGGGTGACGATCGCGGTGCCGTGCTGGTCGTCGTGCATGACCGGGCAGTCCAGCGCTTCCTTGAGCTTGTCCTCCAGCTCGAAGCAGCGCGGCGCGGAGACGTCCTCGAGGTTGACCGCGCCGAACGACGGGCGCAGCCGGACCAGGGTCTCGACGATCTCGTCGACGTCGGTCGTGTCGAGCACCAGCGGGATCGAGTCCAGCCCGCCGAAGGTCTTGAAGAGGACCGATTTGCCCTCCATGACCGGCAGCGACGCGCTCGCGCCGATGTCCCCGAGGCCGAGCACCGCGGTGCCGTCGCTGACCACTGCCACGAGCCGGTCCGCCCAGGTGTACCGCTTCGCCTTGGCCGCGTCCTCGGCGATCGCGCGGCTCACCTTCGCCACGCCGGGCGTGTAGGCGATCGAGAGGTCGCGCGGGTCGGAGATCGGCCGGGTCGCCGCCACGGAGAGCTTGCCGCCCTCGTGCCCGGCGAAGATCTCGGCGTCGGTCACGGCCGCGACGGTGCTGGCCTGGTCGGTCATCGGGGTTCCTGTCGTAGGAATGACGGAAGCGGGCGGATGGGTCTGGGTCATCGAACGTACTCCTGGGACTGCGAGCGGGGGACCACCTGGTCGACGGGTGCGAACGCGCGCGTCGAGAGTGGGAACTCGTCCTCCGGACGGCAGCCCAGCGCGGTAGCGCCGGCCTGTCGGCGAGGCGTCTGCGCGGCCATCCGATCCGTGGGGTGTGGCGATGGCCGCCGACGCTGCGGTCCGTCAATCATGACAGGCCCCCGGTCGGGCCCGACCCCTCGGTGCGGCTCATGTCACAGATTCGCGATTCCCAAGACGTCCGTCCGGTTTCGGAAGCAGTTCCGTTCCGGGTCCGGAAAACGCACTCGATAGGGTGGCCGCCATGGACTTCCGCCCGCTCAAGGTCTCCGGCGCTTTCGAGTTCGTCCCGCGCGTCTTCCCCGACGAACGCGGACTGTTCGTCGCGCCGTTCCAGGAGGAGGCGATGATTCGCGCGGCCGGGCATCCGCTGCGGGTCGCGCAGACGAACCACAGCGTTTCCCGCGCCGGCTCGATTCGCGGCGTGCACTTCGCCGACACTCCGCCGGGCCAGGCGAAGTACGTCTATTGCCCGGGCGGGTCGCTGCTGGACGTGGTGGTGGACCTGCGCGTCGGGTCGCCGACGTTCGGCGAATGGGACGCAGTGCGGCTCGACTCGGCCGAATTCCGCGCGGTGTACGTGGCCGAAGGAATCGGGCACGCCTTCATCGCGCTGGAGGACAACACCGTGATGGCGTATCTGTGCTCGGAGCCGTACAACCCGGCAGGCGAGCACGGCGTCAACCCGCTCGACCCGGCACTGGACCTGCCGTGGCCCGCCGATCTGGCACCCATTGTGTCCGAAAAGGACAAAGCGGCGCCGACCCTGGCCGAAGCGCTCGACCAGGGCCTGCTGCCGTCCTATGCCGATTGCGTGGCGTACTACGAAAAGCTGCGGTCAGCGCACCGCTAGGCGCGCACGCCGTCCTCGGCGATGACCCGTTCGATATTGCGCTCGGCCAGCGCGGTGATCGTCACGAACGGGTTCACGCCGGTGCTGCCCGGAATCAGCGAGCCGTCCGTCACGTACAGATTCCGGTACCCCTTCACCCGGCCGTAGTTGTCGGTCGCGGCGCCGAGCACCAATCCGCCGAGCGGGTGGTAGGTGAAGCGGTTCTCGAACGCCCGCGTGTCGCCGAAGAGGTCGTAGCGGTAGATCGTGGAGTTCGCCTTGTTGATCCGGTCGAACAGCGATTTCGCCGCGTCGATCGACGGCTGCCCCTGATCCGTCGTCCACTGCAGTTTCGCCGAATCGCTCGCGGCGTCGTAGGTGAAGTGGCCGCGTTCGGGGTTCTTGGTGATCGCCAGGTACAGGCTCGCCCACGTTTCGAGCCCGGCAGGCACCGGCGCGATCTCGGCGAACACCGGATGCGTCGGGTTGTCCCAGTCGTCGATGCCGAGCGCGGGCATTCCCGCCTCCAGGCTGCCGGTGGTGTCCCACACGTGGTTGGCGCGGCCGAGCATCACGTTCCCGTTGGTGCCCCACCCCTGCCCGACGGCCTCGGACAGCCGCGGCAGCCGTCCGGTGTCGCGGGCGCGCACCAGCAGTTCGGTCGAGCCGAGGCTGCCCGCGCCGAGGAACAGGTACTTCGTGGACAGATGCTTGGTGGAGAGCACATTGCCGAGCGCGTCGGACTCGCGCACGACGAGCGTGTACGTGCCGTCCGGCTGCTGGATGATCTCGCGGACCTCGTGCAGCGTCTGGATGGTCACGTGCCCGGTGCCGAGCGCGGCGGCGAGATACGTCTTGTCCAGCGAGCGTTTGCCGTGGTTGTTGCCGTAGATGACCTCGGACGCCAGCGCCGAGCGTTCGACCGTGCCGGCCTCTTCCTTCTTCAGGTACTCGAAGTCGTAGACGCTCGGCACGAACGTGGTCTTCAGGCCGGTTTTCTGCGCGGCTTTCCGGGAAACGCGCGCGAACTGGTAGGACTGGCAGGTCTCGAACCAGTCCGGGTCGATGTGGTTGACGCCGAGGCCGGCGTTGGCGCGCGGGTAGTACTTGCCGTACATCTCGTCGGCGTCCACCTGCGGCAGGATTTCCTCGAAGTACGAACGCTTCGGCTGCACCGCCATCGCACCGTTCACCAGCGACCCGCCGCCGACGCCGCGGCCGACGTACACCGACATCCCGCCGTAGTTCACCCGGTCCAGCACCCCGGCGTACGGATCGATGTCGTGGTTCGCGACGTCCAGCCACAGGAACGACGCCAGCGGCGCTTCAGTGCGCTTCTTGAACCACATCGACCGCCGGTCGGGCTTCAGCATGTCGCAGAAGACCTTGCCGTCCGGGCCCGGTTCGTTCCACAGCTGGCCCATTTCGAGCATCACCGTGGGCACGCCCGCCTCGCCGAGCCGCAGCGCGGTGACCGCCGCGCCGTACCCGGTGCCGATCACCACCGCGGGCGAATAGTCCGGCAGCTTCGCCACGGTCGCGGCGCGCGCGGAGGTCGCCGAAATGCTGGTCAGTCCAAGGGCCGCGGCGGAGTTCAGCGCGGCGAGGCCGAGAAATCGGCGACGGTTGAGGGAGGCCATGCCCGGCATGCTGACGCGGTGCCGCACACCCTGGCAAGGTTAAAACGAACGCAATTCGCATTTGCCCAGTAAACGGTGTTAAGTTTCACTCGGCCGGGGTAACGGGACGTCCGGCTTTCGCCGGTCAGGCGGCTTTCCGGGGAGTGACCCACACCGTGATCGTCGCGGTGACCACCTCGGTCCCGCGGGCGTCCACGATCCGCACCGGGACCGGAAGATCGAATCCCTTGTCTCCGAACTCGGGGATCTCCGGCAATTCGGCGATCGCCCGCAGTCCCGTTCCGGCTTTCGCGACGTAACTCACTTCCATGCCCTTGGGCAGCCACCGGTGCGTGGCCGGGACAGTGGCCTCGGCCAGCATGCCCATCGCGATCTCGGCGAGGTTGCAGGCGGCGATCGCGTGGAAGGTCCGGATGTGGTTGTGCACACCCCACCACTTCGGCGCGGTCACCGAGCAGTGGCCGGGACGGATCTCCCGGATGCTGGGCAGCACGGTGCCGAAGTAGGGCACGCGCAGGCACATCGCGGCGGAAAACAGCTGCTTGCCGCCCGGTTTGCCGGCCAGCTTGCGCCACAGCCCGTACGTCGACGGCGTACCCATCGGCACCTCCCAGGTGAAGTTACTCCCCAGTAGCCAAGCACACGACGAGCCTGCCGGGCAAACCCGCCCCGGCTATATTCGGCCGCGTGGCACATCGGCTCTTTCTTCTCCGGCACGGCCAGACCGAATGGTCGTCGAACGGCAAGCACACCGGGCGCACCGACATCCCGCTGACCCCGGCGGGCGAGGAACAGGCGCGCGCGGCGGGCGGCACCCTGCGGACCCTGCTCGGCGGACCCGGGCTGGTGCTGTCCAGCCCGCGCGGCCGCGCGCTGCGGACGGCGGAACTCGCCGGCCTGCGCGTGGACGAGGTCACCGAGGACCTGGCCGAATGGGACTACGGCGACTTCGAAGGCGTCACCACGCCGGAAATCCGCGAGACGGTTCCGGACTGGACGGTGTGGACGCATCCGGTGCCCGGCGGCGAAAGCGCGGCGGACGTGCAGGCACGCGCGGACAAGGTGCTCGACCGGGCCCGCCGCGAGATCGAGAACGGCGACGTCGTCCTGGTCGGGCACGGGCACTTCAGCCGCGTGCTCGTCGCGCGCTGGCTCGGCCTTCCCGGCGCCTCGGGTGTCCACTTCGGACTGGACCCGGCCGGGCTCGCGGTGCTCGGCGACGAGCGCGGCGAACCGCAAATCGAGCACCTGAACCTGCTGCCCGCGTTGGAGGGATGAAGTGACCGACCCCCGCGTACGGCGGATCCGGCCGGAAGACGTCGACGCCGTCGTGGAGCTCGTCTACGCGCTGGCCGAGTACGAACGCGCTCCGCAGGAATGCCATCTGACTTCCGAGCAGCTGCACGGCGCGCTGTTCGGCGAGGCCCCGGCGCTGTTCGGGCACGTGGCCGAAGTGGACGGTGAGATCGCCGGATTCACCTTGTGGTTCTTGAACTTCTCGACTTGGCGCGGCACGCACGGGATCTATCTGGAAGACCTGTACGTGCGCGAGGAACAGCGCGGTTCGGGCCTCGGCAAGGTACTGCTGGCGACGCTGGCCGCGGAATGCGTGGAGAAGGGCTACCACCGGCTGGAGTGGTCGGTGCTGAACTGGAACCCGGCGGTCGGGTTCTACCGGGCGCTGGGCGCGCTGCCGCAGGACGAGTGGTCGGTGTACCGGCTGACGGACGAGCCGTTGAAGGTGCTGGCCAAAGAGGCGTGAGTGCTGACCACGGTTCTCCCCGTGATCAGCACTCACGCGGTCTTTACGGCAACGGCAGCCCCGGCAGGCTCTGGTCCCGCGGCACCACCCCGTCGACCAGATACTTGTCGACCACCTCGTCCACCGCCTGGTTACCGCCAATCCCGTAAATCCCGTGGTCGCCTTCCCCGGTCACGGTCAGCATCCGCGAGTTCTGGAACGCGGCATGCGCCTTCCGCGCGCCCTCGATCGGCGTGGCCGGGTCGTGCTCGGACTGGACGAGCACCACCGGCGGCACGCCCTTGCCGTCCAGCACCGGCCTCGGCCGGGTCTGGCCCGGCCAGAACGCGCAGACCTGGAGTCCCATCCACAGCGAGCTGTGCAGGGTGATCCCGCGGTCGAGGTACTCCTGCGACCGGCGGATCAGCGACTGCCGGTCGCCCTTCCACGGCCCGTCGTTGCACAGGGTCGTGATCAACGTCGACACCATCGCGTCGTCCGCACCGGCCTGGACCGCCACGCCCATCGGACCGGTCTTCTTCGCCTCGGACAGCGTCTTGCCCAGCTTCGCGCGAGCGTCCTGCTTGGCCTCGGCCGAAGCCCGCACGTCGGTCAGCGTTTTGACCTGGACCAGCACCGCGGCGATCGCCGGGAACTGGCTCTTGGCCTTGAGCGCGCCGACGAGGAACGAATCCAGCTTGACCGCGCCGATCTTCGTGCCGTTCACCTCGACCGGCTCGCGGGTCAGCGCGTACCGGACGCTCTCGTAGGTCTGCCGGGCCGCCTCGCCGCTGGCGCCGAAGTGGTACTTGGCGTCGGAGCGGGCCAGCCAGGGCAGGAAATCCTGCCGCCAGCGGCGTTCGTAGCCCAGCGGCTGATAGTCGAACGACTGCTGCCAGCTGCCGGTGAACTGGGTCGCGGAATCGAGCACGAACCGGCCGGTGTGCCGCGGGAACTGCTGGGTGTAGTGCGCGCCGAGCCAGGTGCCCGCCGAGTACCCGATCCAGTTGATCCGGTCCCGGCCGAGCAGGGTGCGCAGCAGGTCGAGGTCCCGGACGTTCTGGAAGGTGCTGATCAGCTCCCCCAGCTCGCCGGCGGCCTGATGGCAGGCGGTCGCGAGGTACCGGGTCGCGTCGACGATCTGGTTCAGATTGCGCGGATCCCGGTCGCGCGGGTCGAGATCGGCCCCCGTGCTGGCCGCGCCGCCGCAGGTGACGTTAGTGCTGCGGCCGGTGCCGCGGGTGTCGATGCCGATGATTTCCTGATGCTCGCGCAGTTTGCGCTGGCCGCGCAGTTCGACCGGGAACCAGCGGCCGGGACCGCCCGGGCCGCCCGGGTTGGTGAGCACCGAAGCGGTTGTGGTGCCGGTGGACTTGAGCCTGCTGATCGCGATGGTCAGGTCCTGTCCGTCGCCCGGCCGGTCCCAGTCCCGGGGCGTGCGATACGTGGCGCATTCCAGCCCCGCGATATCGGTGCCCGGCGGCAGGTCGGCCAGCTCGTCCGGGGCGCAGGCGTGCCAGTCCAGGGGTTGGCCGGTGTAGCGGGCCGGGACCCGGGCGGTGTCCGCCGCTGCCGGCAACGCCGCGGCGAGCAGCCCGCACACGACCGCGGTGCTGGTCACGACGAGACGCAGTCTCCTCATGGGTTCCCCTCTTCGGAATTCGGGCGCATTCGGTTGCGCAGTCCCGATTCCATCGGCTGAGGGGTGCCGCTACCAGTGCCGCCGCGTCACTGCCCGCCATGACGTGACGTCACTGTCGCTCAGTCCTGTTCGCGCCGCTCCCGCTCGGCCCGCCGTCCCGCGAGACCACCGCGTTCGGCGGCTTCTTCCTCGGTTTCGCCGTCGTGCATTCCGAGCGCCCACGCCCGCGAGGGACGGCGGAACAACAGCACCAGGGCGGCCAGCCCGCACAGCCCGATCGGCACGCCCCACAGCGGCTGCCCGGACGGCCCGAGGAGGTACCAGCCGACCCCGATCAGCATCAGCGCGACGACGACGCCCGGCGAACGCGCCCACGTCTGCCCGAGCAGCAGCCCGACCGAGGCGGCGAGGAAGATCAGCGCCAGCACCGCGTACGTGCCGAACTCGGCCCACACGTTGTTGCCCGGGATCGGCGGGGTCGACAGTCCGTGCACGAGCAGCACCACGCCGAGGACGAGCAGGCCCAGCCCGGGCAGTCCGGTCAGGACTCCGGCGAGGCGGACCTCGAACGGGGTGGGCGGCGGGTTCTCGGGATGCGACACAGGCGCTGCCCTTTCAGCTGCGGGGCGGGGGAACGTGCGGGGCGCGCACAGCCACCCGACCAGCGCGAGTCACCGTGCGTGAGCACTACTGATCGTATGCCACCCGGTCGGCCGTTTTCCCGGGGCGGCGGCCGAAGAGAAAATCGGGGCAGTCGTCGATGAGCGGGCGGTCGGCCCGGGTGCACTTGTCACGACGCGCGGAGTTTTCGCCGTCTGCGAAGGAGGACCGCCCGCCACAGGGTTGCCACAGGTCACCGGGACAGGACGGCGTGCGCAAGCGGCTGAGCTTCGCGTCACCATGTGGCGCTGGAGGTACGTCCGCCGGGCGAAAAGCACTTACCCTGCGGTAGTGCGCGCCATCCTCGTCGTGAACCCCCAGGCCACCTCGACCACCGCGGGCGGCCGGGACGTGCTGGCGCACGCGCTGGCCAGCCAGGTGAAGCTCGACGTCGTCGAGACCGACTACCGCGGGCACGCGCTCGCGGTGGCCCGTTCGGCGGCGCGCGACGGCTACGACCTGGTGGTGGCGCACGGCGGCGACGGCACGGTCAACGAGGTCGTCAACGGCCTCCTCGCCGATTCCGCGGGCGCTCCCGGACGCTCCGGGTCCGTTCCGATGCTCGGCGTCGTGCCGGGCGGCTCGGCCAACGTGTTCGCCCGCGCGGTCGGTCTTCCCGCCGATCCGGTCGAGGCGACCCACCAATTGCTCACCGCGCTGGAAACCGAACGGACCCGGCGGATCGGCCTCGGACTGGCCGACGGGCACTGGTTCACCTTCAACGCGGGCCTCGGCTGGGACGCCGACGTCGTCGGCCGCGTCGCGAAACGGCGCGGCAAGCAAACCAGCGCGGGCCTGTATCTGCGGGCCGCGGTGCGCTCCTACTTCCGCCCGCCGCTCGGGCGGCCGACGCTCACCGTCCGGATCCCGGGCGAGGAACCGGCCGAGGCGGTGACGGCGTTCGTGTCCAACACCGATCCGTGGACTTACCTCGGGGAACGCCCGGTCCACCTCAACCCGGGATGCTCGTTCGAGACCGGATTGGGCCTGTTCGCGTTGAGCGGTCTGCGATTGCCCACCGTGTTCACGCATGTACGGCAAGCTCTGCTCACGGAGAGCGATCAGCACGGCCGCCGTCTGCTCCGCCGCGACGATGTGCCTCTGATCCGCATCGACGCAGCTGAACCGGTCAACTTCCAGGTCGACGGGGACCTCGTCGGACAACGCACCCGGGTCGAGTTCCAGAGCGTCCCGGATGCACTCACCGTAGTCGGATAGCCCGGCGACCGCTGATCGCCCGCGGCAAAGTGCGTTCTGCCGCTCGGCGACGCAAACCCTCCGTTCACCGCACGACCCTTCCGGCGAGCGGAGCTTTTCAGAACGAAACCGCAGGTCAGAGGCATAGCTCGGCCGGGTGAGCTGACTCACCGATCTTGTCGAAACCCTTGTCGAACGCGGTGCTTCGTGAAAGCATTCACAAGCACCCAAAAACACGACCGCCACTACTGTGGCGCGGCCCTCCCGCGTCACTGTGAAGGAGCTCACGAACATGGACTGGCGCCACGACGCGGCCTGCCGAGACGAGGACCCCGAGCTGTTCTTCCCGGTGGGAACCAGCGGTCCGGCTCTGTTGCAGGTCTCCGAGGCGAAGGCCGTGTGCCACCGCTGCCCCGCGGCTTCCGACTGCCTGGCCTGGGCTCTGGCCAGCGGCCAGGACGCCGGCGTCTGGGGCGGAATGAGCGAAGACGAGCGACGCGCGCTCAAGCGCCGCCGTACGCACATCGGCACGCGTACCACCGCCTGAGTCTTTCGACTCAGCTGTAGCACCCAGAATCAGCTGCACCACCTCGGACCGGACTTTCGCCCGGCGGGCATTCGCGTGCCCGTGCCGCACATGGCGACACATACCCGGTACGAGCGTAACAACCGAGGTCGGCCACCCCGCATCCGGGTGCCGCCTCGCCCAGGACTATCCCAGTCCTCCCGCGGAACGTTGAACGGGCCGGTACCGCCACGCTTGACTGGTACCGGCCCTTCACCGTGTCTGGAGTCCGATGTGGACACTCAGACTTCGCGCACCCAGCGCATCTTCGGGGTGAACCCGGCGCGCTCGAAAGCCCGGGGGCTCCGGAAGCTCTCGCCGAATCAACGGTGAGGCTGGCTTGGTCGTACCCGTGTTCGGCGGCAGCCCGCGACGACCGTGCTGGCCAGTCCGTGGTTTCCGGTAGCAGAAAACTGATCTCGCACTGGAGCGGGCGGGGCCGCACCCCATTGGTCCGGAAAGGACTCGTTGCGGACCAATGGGGTGCGGCGTCCACTGTTCGGTCCGAAATCCGTCCGGGAGCGCCGGCTCGCCGACCGTCCCAAGTGGATGTTCCCTGCGCTGGAAGCAACGGGCGGCGAAAAGCCTTGCGCGGCAAAGAGTTCTTCCGTCCGGACGGACTCCGCCGTCGAGCAAAACTCGATGGACCTTCTCCGGGGTACTGCTTGTGCCGGGCCTTCACATTGCCGGCCATCCGGTCGCCGTCGGAGAACGGGTCGATTTCTAGAGCCGCCGCGACAACGGAATCCGCAGCGCGGCTTCAGTGCCGGGAACCCGGTTGCCCGCCTCGTCGGTCCGGACCTGGCGCAGCGAAAGCGACCCGCGCAGCTCCGATTCCACGAGCGTCCGCACGATCTGCAGCCCCAGCCCGTCGCTGCGTTCCAGCGAGAACCCGGACGGCAGGCCCCGGCCGTTGTCGCGGATCAGGATGTCCAGCCAGCGCGCCGACCGCTCCACGATCAGCTCGACCTTGCCCGGCCGCCCCTGCGGGAACGCGTGCTCGATCGCGTTCTGCACCAGTTCGGCGAGCACCATCACCAGCGGCGTCGCGATCTCGGCCACGACCACGCCGAACGAACCCGTGCGGCTCATCCCGACCTTCGATTCCGCGGTGGCGACCTCGCCGACCATCGGGAGCACGTTGTCGAGCAGTTTGTCCAGGTCGACCCGCTCGTCGACGGAGATCGACAGCGCCTCGTGCACCATCGCGATCGACGACACCCGGCGCACCGATTCGCCCAGCGCCAGCCGGGCCTCTTCGCTCGTGGTGCGCCGCGACTGCAGCCGCAGCAGCGCGGCGACGGTCTGCAAATTGTTCTTCACCCGGTGGTGGATCTCGCGGATCGTGGCGTCCTTCGACATCAGCGCGCGGTCGCGGCGCTTGACCTCGGTGACGTCGCGGACCAACACCAACGCGCCCGCGGGCTGTCCGGCCGGGCGCAGCGGCAGCGCACGGAAGAGCACGACCGCGCCCCGCTTCGAATCGGCCTCGGTGCGCGTGGACGGTTTGCCGTCGAGGGCCTCGATGATCCGGTGCGACACCTCGGTGGCGTCGAACGGGTCGCGGATCAGCGACCGGGTGAGCGGGGCCAGCCGCTGCCCGACGAGGTCGGATTCGTGCCCCATCCGGTGGTAGGCGGACAGGCCGTTCGGGCTGGCGAACACGACGGTGCCGGCCTGGTCGAGCCGGACGAGACCATCGCCGACGCGCGGGCTGGTGTGCGTGTCGGTCTGGTTGCCGCCGGCGGGCGGGAAGGTGCCGTCCACGATCATCTGGCACAGGTCGCCCGCGCTGCCCAGGTACGCGATCTCCAGCGGGCTCGGCACGCGCGGCGCGGCGAGGTTGGTCTCGCGGCTCAGCACGGCGATCACCTCGCCGCCGAAGCTCACCGGCACCGCTTCGCGGCGCATCGGCAGGTCGCGGTACCAGTGCGGGTCTTCCTCGCGGCAGATCTTGACCTCGCGCATGGCCTTGGCCAGCTGCGGGTGCTCGTCCACGGTGAACCGGGTGCCGACGACGTCCTCGGGATGCGCGGTGGGCGCGGTCGTCGGCCGGGCGTGCGCGACGCACACGAAATCGCCGCCGTCGGGCTGGTGCTCGGCGGAAACCGGAACCCAGAGCAGGAAGTCGGCGAACGAAAGGTCGGCCAGCAGCTGCCACTCCGCGACGACGGTCTGCAGGTGGTCGGCCGCTTCGCCGGGGAGGCCGGTGTTCTCGGCGAGCAGGTCGGAAAGGGTCGACACGGCTACCGGCCGCCCTCGAATGCGGTGGGTTCGTTCATGCCTGCGCACCTCCTGAGTCCATCCAACCAGAGCGTAGGCGCGGGTGCCGCCGAGGAGCGCGGGGGCCGCATGACACACTGGAACGGTTGACCCGTTCCCGGTCGGTGTGTCGAACCCCGCCCCGGGACATTCAGCGGACACCCGAGGAGAGAACATGTCGAAGCGCGCCCGCAAGCGTCGCGACCGCAAGAAGAACGGCGCCAACCACGGCAAGAAGCCCAACGCCTGAGTCCGCGCCCGGACGTGACACGGCCCCCGCACCGGAACCGGTACGGGGGCCGTTGTCGTGAGCGGGGCTCAGTCGCTGGTGGTGCGCTGCTCCACGGTGATCTCGGTGCGCTCAGTGCGCTCTATGGTGACGCCGCCCTGCGTGGCGACGGTCTGCCGGATCGAGGCGCGCAGCCTGCTCTTCAGCTCGGCCGGGGCGAGGTCGCCGCCGCACTTGCGGGCCAGCAGGTGCTTGATCTGCTCGTCGATGCCGTATTCCTCCAGGCACGGCGGGCAGTCCTCGATGTGCCTGCGCAGCTCGGCGTCCCGCTCCGGACTGCATTCGCGGTCCAGCAGCAGGTAGATCTCCGCGAGCGCGTCCTCGCAGGGCATCTTCTCCGCCGGCACGTCTTCCGAGCTCATCGTTTCGCCACCTCCTCGCGGGTCCCCCGGATGAAGCCGCGCTCGCGCGCGACGTCGGCCAGCAGGTCGCGCAGCTGGGCGCGGCCGCGGTGCAGCCTGGACATCACGGTGCCGATCGGAGTGTCCATGATCTCGGCGATCTCCTTGTACGCGAAGCCCTCGACGTCGGCGAGGTAGACCGCGAGCCGGAACTCCTCGGGCAGCTTCTGCAGAGCGGCCTTGACGTCGGTGTCCGGGAGATTGTCCATCGCCTCGACCTCGGCCGAGCGAAGGCCGCCCGAGGTGTGGCTTTCCGCCCGGGCGATCTGCCAGTCGCTGATCTCGTCCGTGGGCTGCTGCACCGGCTGCCGCTGACGTTTGCGATAGCCGTTGATGTAGGTGTTGGTGAGGATGCGGTACATCCACGCCTTGAGGTTCGTTCCCGCCTTGAAGGACGCGAACGCCGCGTACGCCTTCAGGTAGGTTTCCTGGACCAGGTCCTCGGCGTCGGACGGGTTGCGGGTCATCCGCATCGCGGCCGCGTATAGCTGGTCGAGCAGGGGCATCGCGTCGCGCTCGAAGCGCTCCGCGAGCTCCAGTTCGTCGGCCGCCGTCTCCGGCGCGGAGTTGGGGGTGCTCGGCAAACCGTTCCCTTCCCGTTCGGCGTCGATGCGCGTCTGCGCATACGGCAGCACCGAGTTTACGCGGGGGTTGCCGAAGCCGGTCCCGGGACGGCTCCTGCCGGGGCGGGGAATGGCGAGCGTCGTGGTCACGATGTCTACAACAGAGCGTGCCGACCGGGCATTCCCGGCCGCTTCGTAGACTCGTTCGCATGGCGGGCAAGGGCACTCCGGCGACGGCGCTGCTGCAGAAGCAGAAGGTCGCGCACACCGTGCACACCTACGACCACGATCCCCGCGCGGAGTCGTTCGGCCTCGAGGCGGTGGAAGCGCTGGGCCTGGAGCCAGGGCGGGTGTTCAAAACGCTGGTCGCGGACGTGGACGGGAAACTCGTCGTCGGCGTGGTGCCGGTCACCGGCCAGCTGGACTTGAAGGCGCTGGCCGCGGCGGCCGGGGGCAAGAAGGCGAAAATGGCCGACCCGGCGGCGGCCCAGCGGGCCACCGGATACGTGCTCGGCGGGATCTCGCCGCTCGGCCACCGCAGCCGCCTGCCGGTCGTGCTGGACGGTTCGGCGCTGGACTACCCGACGATGTTCTGCTCCGGCGGACGCCGCGGCCTCGAGGTGGAATTGGACCCGGCCGAGCTGGTCCGGCTGACTGGTGCGGTGGTGGCCGCGATCGCGGCGGGTTAACCGGCTTCGAGCACGAAGAACAGGAAGCAGAGGAAAGCTTCCTTGCCCTGCATTTCGTCGGGGAACTTCTCCTTCGCCCCCTCGGCCGGATAGGGCTCGCTGAGCACCGACACGCGGAACCCGGCTTGGGTGAACGCGTCGGTCATCGCGTGCAGCGGGCGGTGCCAGTACGCGAGCACGCCCTTTTGGCCGTTGAAGGTGTATTCCTCGGACCATTGCTCGACGGCGAAGTAGTTTCCCTCGGGGCGGACGAATTTGTAGATGTGCGGGTGATTCACGGCCAGGATCAGCCGTCCGCCGGGCCGGAGGATCCGCCGCAGTTCGGCCAGCGGGGCGGTCCAGTCCTGCAGGTAGTGCAGCACCAACGCCACGATGACGTCGTCGAACTCCTGGTCGGCGTAGGGCAGCGGCTGGCTGAGGTCGGCCACCCGGAGGTCCGCGTCCTCGCCGAGCCTTTTGCGGGCCAGGTCGACCATGGTGGCGCTGAAATCGAAGCCGCTCACCTGCGCGCCGCGGTCCCGCAGCGAAGCGAATAGCGGTCCGGCGCCACAGCCCGCGTCGAGGATCTTCCGGCCGCTCACGTCGCCAGCGAGGTCGAGAATCGCCGGGCGGGTGTAGTAAGCGTTGATGAGGCTGTGCTCGGTCTCGATCGCGTAGGCCTCGCCGAAAGTGTCGTAGTCGTTGGCCGTCATGGGATCCACCCTGGCACGACCTTCGATCAGGCGGTCGCGCGCCAATAGCGTTTCAGGACCTCGAGCTGGAGGGTGCACTCGACAGCGGTGACGTCGTCGCTGCCGGGGAAACCGCCGCTGACGAAGTCGGCCAGGTCGGCTTCGCCGCGGAAGACGCCGTCGTAGACGAAGGTGGACGACGCCGCGGTGAGCGCGAGGTACCGAGTGGTCGGATGCGCGGCGATCGCGGCACCGAGGCGAGCCGTCGCGGACGGCGGGCAGGAAATGCCGATGACGGCCTCGACCCGGTAGCCGAGCTTTCCCGGCTCGATCTCGACGCGAGGCCGCAACAGCCCGGAACCGAACATCGCGGTCGCGACCCGGCGAGCGCGGGATTCGGAAATGTCGAGCACGCGCGCGACGTCCGAGTACGGCGTCCGGGCGTCGTCGCGCAACACCGCCGCGACTTCGCGCTCCAGCGGGCCTAGCTCCGCGCTGGATTCCTCCACCGCGGTCCCGGCGAGCATCTCCTCTTGCTCCCGGGTCAGCCTGCGCAACCGCCACGCCGCGGAGCTGGTGAGCCGCCGTAGCGCCGACTCCGTGCGCACCGAGCGGATGCCGGGCATGGCGGGGATCTCGTCAACCAGCGCGCGGGCCGTCGCGGCGCGGGTCATCCCATGGACCACCGCATAAACCTCGCCACGGCCCGCGGCGAGCGCGACGTGCGTGGTGTCGTCGCGCCGCACCAGCGCCTCTGCCACCTCGCGAGCGCGACCGGGTTCGGTGCCGAGCCAGACGTGCGCGGGCGGTCCCTCGGCGAGCAGCGACCAGTCGACCTCGCAGATGACGCGCAGCAGGCCGTCGTCGAGCATCCGGCTGTAGCGCCGCCCGACCGTGCGCGCCGAACTGTCCAGGACGCGGGCCAGCACGTCGAACGGCGCGCGAGGCGCGTGCTGCAGCGCGGCGACCAGGTCGAGGTCGATGTCGTCGAGGACGCCGTCGTCGGCCACCGTCGCCTCCTTCAGGTTCGGCAGCAGCCTACCCAAGCTCGATGTTGACTGAATCAGGCGTATTCTTACTCTGGTTGAATGAATACGGCGTTCCATGCTGGAGTTTCGCAGAAACCAGTCAACCAAGCCTGGTTTGGAGGGAGAGCTGCTTGACCGCCACGATCGCCTTGGGCTCCGTGACCGCGACCCGCGTCCTGGAGTACGAAGGAACCACCCGCCCGCCCGAAGCGATGTTCCCCGGCCTCGCCGAAGGAACGTGGCAAGAGCACGAATCCCGGCTGCCCGCGGATTCCTGGGACCGCGAGTCCGGGCTGCTGCGCACCTGCGTGCAAACCTGGGTGCTGCGCAGCGAAGGCGCCACGATCCTGGTCGACACCGGAGCCGGCGACCGCAAGGACCGCCCCGGAACCCCAGCGTTCCACCAGTTGCGCACCGGCTTCCTGGACCGGCTGGCCGCGGCGGGCGTCGCCCCCGAAGACGTCGACGTCGTGGTGAACACCCACCTGCACGCCGACCACGTCGGCTGGAACACCCGCCTCGACAATGGCGAATGGCGCCCGACCTTCCCGAACGCGACGTACCTGCTACCCCGCGCCGACCACGATTTCTGGAACCCAGCCGGCCCGCACCGGCCGAAAATGGCCCACACGAACGAGAACGTCTTCGCCGACAGCGTCGCCCCGATCGTCCACAGTGGACAGGCGCGGCTATGGGAGGACAGCTACGACATCGACTCCGCCCTCCGCCTGGAACCGGCCCCCGGACACACCCCCGGGTCCTGCGTGCTGACCGTGCGCTCCGGCACCGCCCGCGCACTGTTCGTCGGCGACCTGCTGCACCACCCGCTGCAATTCGCCGAACCCGACCTCAACAGCTGCTTCTGCGAAGACCCTCCCCTGGCGGCCACGACCCGGCACCGGCTGCTGGGCCAAGCCGCCGACGAGCACGCACTGGTCTTCCCCGCCCACATCGGCTCCGCACCAGCGGCCGAGATTGTCCGGGAGGGATCGAAATTCACCGTCACTCGATGGGGGATCGACGCATGACCGCCGTTTCCAGCACCGACCAGACGCTGCCCCTCGGCAGCCCACTCCCCTCCACCAAACCCAGCTCCCAGGGCCGCTCCCGCGAAATCCCGACGCGCGCCGCTGCAACTCAGTCCGCCGCCACTCAAGGGGCCAACACATGACCACCGCCCCCAGCACCAACCACACGCTGTCCCTCGCCAACCCCTCCCCTCCACCAAACCCAGCCACAGCCGCTTCCCCGAAACCCCGACGCGCGCCGCTGCAACTCAGTCCGCCGCCACCCAAGGGGCCAACACATGACCACCGTCCCCAGCACCAACCACACGCTGCCCCTCGCCAACCCGCGCCCCTCCACCCAACCCAGCTCCCAGGGCCGCTCCCGCGAAATCCCGACGCGCGCCGCTGCAACTCAGTCCGCCGCCACCCAAGGGGCCAACACATGACCACCGCCCCCAGCACCAACCACACGCTGCCCCTCGCCAACCCGCGCCCCTCCACCCAACCCAGCTCCCAGGGCCGCTCCCGCGAAATCCCGACGCGCGCCGCTGCAACTCAGTCCGCCGCCACCCAAGGGGCCAACACATGACCACCGCCCCCAGCACCAACCACACGCTGCCCCTCGCCAACCCGCGCCCCTCCACCCAACCCAGCTCCCAGGGCCGCTCCCGCGAAATCCCGACGCGCGCCGCTGCAACTCAGTCCGCCGCCACCCAAGGGGCCAACACATGACCACCGCCCCCAGCACCAACCACACGCTGTCCCTCGCTAACCCGCTCCCCTCCGCCAACCTCCACAGCCGCTTCCGCGAAGCCCCAACGCGCACGGCCTCAACCCGGCCCCACCCGCTCAGCCAAACCACCGAAATCCCCGGCAACTCTCAGCTCACCGTCACCCGATGGGAGTCCCCCGCATGACCGTCGTTTCCACGGCCTCCGGACGAGTCCGAGGCACCACGGCGAACGGAGTGCACACGTTTCGCGCCATTCCCTACGCCGCACCGATGTCCGGCCCCGCGCGGTTCCAGGCGCCCGCACCGGCACCGCGCTGGGACGGGGTGCGCGACGCCACCCGGCCGGGTCCGACCGCTCCGGCCGCGCGGCGGGATTTCGGCGGCGTCGACCTTCGTCCGGTCCTGGGATCCGGCTGGGTTCCCGGCGCGGACTACCTGTCCGTGACAGTCAGCACGCCCGATCCGGGGACCAGCGGACTGCCCGTGCTGGTCTTCTTCCACGGCGGCGGGTTCACCGCGGGCACGGGACAGTCCGAGCTTTACGACGGCGACACCTTCGCCCGCGACGGCGTCGTCCTCGTCACGGTGCAGTACCGCCTCGGGGTGGCCGGGTGGTTGCGGCTTCCGGACGCCCCGGCCAACCGTGGGCTGCTCGACGCACTAGCGGCTCTGCGCTGGGTCGCCGAGAACATCGCGGCGTTCGGCGGCGACCCTGGCAACGTCACGGTCGCCGGGCAGTCCGCTGGAGCCATGCTGGTCTCCGCCCTGCTCGTGAACCCGGGTGCCGCGGGCTTGTTCCACCGGGCGATCAGCCAGAGCGGCAGCGGCGAATGCGCCTTCCCCGTCGAAAAGGCAGACCTGATCACGCGCGCGACTGCCGACGCGCTCGGCGTGGCACCCACCGCAGCCGCGCTGAGCGAGCTGTCCGACGAGCGGCTGGTCTCCGCACCGGCCGCGATGCCGGCGGCGGCGATCGCCGGATTCCGCGATACGTCGCTGGGCACCAGCGCGTACAAGCCAGTCCTGGACGCGGAGACCCTGCCGGCCCAGCCCGCATCCGGGAACACGGCCCCGGTCAGCCTCCTGATCGGCACGAACGCCGACGAGGCGAACCTGTACACCGCGAACCTGGACGACGCCGGCCTCCACGCCGCGGCGGCTCGCCGGTTCCCGGACCCCGCCGCGGCCGTCGCCCGCGTCCGCGAGCGGCACCCCGGCGCGTCCCCCGCCGAGCTGGCCGCGCGCTTGATGACCGAGGCGTACGCAGCGAGCAACCGGCTCCTCGCGGACGCGCACAGCAGCGCCGGAAACCCCACCCACGTCTACGAATTCGCCTGGCCCCCGCCCGGGCCGGACCATCCGCTGGGAGCGTGCCACTGCGTCGAGCTGCCGTTCGTGTTCGACCACACCGCGCTGCCGGGCCTCTACGGCCAGCCGGGCCTGCTCGGCATGGAACGACCGGATCCCGCATTGGCCGCCCGCACCCACGCGGCCTGGGTCTCCTACGTCACGAACGGCGACCCGGGCTGGCGGGCCTACCGGCCGGACGCGCCCGCGATCATGCACATCGCCGAAGATTGGTACCTCAAGTCCTGACTCCGCTGCCCAGCCTACCCGGCACACGCGCCCCGGACCCGGCCTCCGCGCCAGTTGCCCACAGGCCACCCAAGTTGTGGACAACTCCGAAGAAAGAACCCTGACCAGCGGAAATGCCTTCAAGAACTATCCACAGCCAGCACCGTCACAGATGCGGCCGGACCACCCGCCGCAACCACTCCGCGGCGGCCCGCGCCACCGCGTCCAGATCCGCCGACAACGTATGGTCCCCCGCCACCACGACGACCTCGTGGTGCGGAGCCGCCGAAGGCCGCCCGAACGGATCCCGCTCCCCCTGGATCACCAGCGCGGGCACCTCGACCGCGTCCAGCTCGGCCTGCCGCGACTTCTCCGGCTTCCCCGGCGGATGCTCCGGAAAAGCCAAGCACAGCACCGCGACGGCTTGCCCGGCCGAAGCCGTCCGGCAGGCCACCCGGGCACCCGAGGACCGACCCCCGAACACCAGCGGCAAGTCGTCGAACCGCGCGGAAATCTCGTCCGCCACCGTCAGCCACGCCGTGTCCAGCTGCTTGGCCGGAGCCGGAGCCCGCCGGCCGGCCACCCGGTACGGCTGTTCCACCAGCGCCACATGCATCCCGGCCGCCTTCGCCGCCTGGGCCACCGCTACGAGATCCTTCGCCCCGATGCCGCCACCCGCGCCGTGGCCGAGCAGCAGCACCGCGTCGCCGTCGGGCGCGCAGTGCAGTTCGGCTCGCGCGAGTCCGTGTTCGGTGTCGATCTCGAGCGTGGTCATGGCACGTCGAACAGCGAGTCGACGGGCTGCTCGGTTTCCGCGCGGCGCAGCAGCTCGGGGCCGTTGTTGCGGACGTTGTTCACCAGGCTCGACACCGGCCGCAGCTCCAGCGATTCGACGAGGTCGGGCGGCGTCGGCGTCATCAGTTCGTCCACTTCGGACCGGTCCGGGTCGAGCCAGCCCGCCCAGTGGTCGCGCGGCACGATCAGCGGCATCCGGTGGTGGACGTCGGTGAGCTGGCCCGCCGCGTCGGTCGTCAGGATCGAGAAGGTGATCAGCGGTTCGGCGTCCGCGTCGTCCTTCGGCCGCCAGCTTTCCCAGATTCCGCCGAAGGCGAGCGATTTCCCGGAGGGATCCGTCATGTAGAACGGCTCCTTCTCCTTGCCCGTGCGCCGCCACTCGAACCAGCCGTCGGCGGGAACCAGGCAGCGCCGCGACGCGAGCGCGCGCTTGAACGCCGGCTTCTCCTTCGCGGTTTCCGCGCGGGTGTTGATCATCCGCGAACCCACTGAAGGATCCTTGGCCCAGAACGGAACCAGGCCCCACCGCATGATCCGCAGCGAGCGTTCCGCGGGCTCGTCCTCGAGGACCAGGCCGTCGGCGTCGCGGGGATGCCGCTGCACCACGGTCACGACGTTCTTGGTCGGCGCGACGTTGTGGTCCACTCGCGCCCGGCCCTCGGTCAGGTCGACCGCGGCGAACTCCTCGACCAGCTTCGCCGGGTCTTTCGTCGCGGCGTAACGGCCGCACATGCCAACCTCCTCCGACTGCCTCGAGCGCCATGGTCGCACGCAAACCGGGCGCGGCGCGACCGGCATGGGATCATTCGACCAGGCAAAGAGCGACCGGGAGGACGTGGACGGCTTGGGGCGAGGCGACTGGAGGCGGCTGGACGAATCCGACGTGCGGGTGCGTCCCGGCAAGGGCACCAGGCCACGCAGCAAGCGCAGGCCCGAGCACGCCGACGCGGTCGCCGCGATGGTGATCGGCAAGGACCGCGGCCGCTGGACCTGCGCGGTCGACGCCGATCCGGACCGCGTCGTGATGGCCATGCGGGCCCGCGAAATGGGCCGCGTCTCGGTGGTCGTCGGGGACCGGGTCGCGCTGGTCGGCGACGTGTCGGGCAAGCCGGACACGCTCGCCCGGATCGTCCGCGTCGACGAGCGCACCAGCGTGCTGCGCCGCACCGCCGACGACACCGACCCGTACGAACGCGTGGTCGTCGCCAACGCCGCGCAGCTGCTGATCGTCACCTCGCTGGCCGATCCCCCTCCCCGGCCCGGATTCATCGACCGCTGCCTCGTCGCGTGCTACGCGGGCGGCCTGGAACCCGTGCTGTGCCTCACGAAAGCCGACCTCGCCAGCCCGGATTCGCTGCTGGCCGGCTACGCGGGCCTGGACGTTCCCGCCGTCGTCACCCGGCACGACGAGGAACCCGAGGGCCTGCGCGAACGCCTCGGCGGCCGGATCACCGCCCTCGTCGGGCACTCCGGAGTCGGCAAGTCGACATTGGTGAACCGGCTGGTGCCCGCCGCCGAACTGGCGACCGGCGACGTCAGCTCGGTCGGCAAGGGACGGCACACCTCGGTCGCCGCGGTGGCGTTGCCGCTGGCCGGCGGCGGCTGGGTGGTCGACACGCCCGGTGTCCGGTCGTTCGGGCTCGCGCACGTGACCGCGGACGACATCGTGAACGCCTTCGAGGAGTTCGCCGAGGCCGCCGAGGAATGCCCGCCGAACTGCGGCCACCTCGGCCCGCCCGAGGACCCGGACTGCGCGCTGGACGACGTGGTCGCCGACGGCAACGCCGGAGCGGAACGGCTGGCCTCGCTGCGCAGGCTGCTGGTGTCCCGGGCGGGCGGCGGCGGGGAAATTCGTCCCGAATCGTGACCTGGAAACGGTAACTTCGCGCGGCCCCCGCCGATACGGGGGGCGAGTGCCCCGGCGGGGACGAACCGGAGGAAAATTCCTCCGTCCGGAGGGAACCTTTTCCCGCCGGACGGCGTCACAGAAGCAACCTCGCGGAGTCACCCCGTCAGTGGCCCGCGCGCCGGACCGCAAGGACGCGGCTCGAGGCCGCCCGGCGACAACGCAGGTGCAAGACCGATTCCTTCCTAGGGGGAGAACCATGCGCAAGACCACGACGTTCGCCGTCGCCGCCGGTGCGGCGCTGGCGCTGGTGCTGACGGGCTGCGGCTCGAGCGCCGAGAACGGCACCGCGGCTCCGGCGGGCCAGGCCGGCCAGTCCAAGGACGGCGGGTCCGGCCTGGCCTCGCCGTTCAGCGACGCGCTCAAGCTGGCCGACGCGGCCAAGCAGGGTACGGAGAAGGCCAAGTCGGCGAAGATGTCGATGGACATGGCCGGCCAGGGCAAGGCCGAAGGCTCGATGCGCTTCGACGGCGAGAACTCGGCCATGGCCATGACGATGGAGAGCCCCCAGGGCCCCACCGAAATGCGCTACATCGACAAGACCCTCTACATGAAGGTCCCGGCCTCGCAGGCCAAGCAGATGGGCACCGACAAGGCGTGGCTGAAGATCTCGCCGGACGCCAGCGACCCGCTGTCGCAGACGTTCAGCAAGACCATGGCGCAGTCGACCCAGCAGAGCGACCCGACCCAGATCCTCGACCAGGTCTCGAAGACCGGCCAGATCGTCTCGGCCGACCAGGTGGAGCTGAACGGGGAGAAGGTCAACCACTACAAGGTGGAGCTGGACGTCAGCAAGTCCATCGAGACCTACGCCAAGGGCATGCCCGCCGAGGTCCAGTCCCAGATGAAGAAGATGCTCGAGGGCAAGAACATCAAGATCCCGGCCGAGATCTGGATCGACAAGGACCAGCTCCCGGTGCAGATCATCATGGACCAGTCCGAGATGATGAAGCAGCTCGGCGCGTCGACCGGCTCTCCGGCCGCGGCCGCCGCGGGCGGCAAGATCACCGTCAAGTACACCGACTGGGGCAAGCCGGTCGACGTGGCCGCGCCGCCCGCCGACCAGGTCGCCGACTTCGGCGAGATCATGAAGAAGATGGGGCGCTGACCCCCGGAGCTTTTCGCGGGCCCCGAGCCACTCCGGCTCGGGGCCCGTTTTTGTGGGCTACTGCCGGTAGCACGCGTTCCCCCGAACGGGTCGCCGTCGCCCGTTGTGCTTGGCTTGAAGCACCTTACGGCCGGTCAGAGAGGGTTTTCGGATGCGCAGGACGGCCGTGGCGGGTGCCGCCGCGCTGCTGGCGCTCGCCTCGGCGGGTTGTTCCAGCACCCCGGAACCGCAGCGCTTCACCGACGCCCGCGCGCTCGCGGACGCTGCTTCCGCGGCGACCTTGGCCGGGCACACCGCGAAGTTCACCGCTGACGTCACCACCGGCACGCACGTGTCGCACGGCCAGGGCCAAGCGAAATTCGACCCCGCCGGGACGGCGCTGTCGATGACGACGGACTACGTCGGCGAGCCGTTCGAACTGCGCCTGGTCGACAAGACGCTGTACGCGAAGGTCCCGGAAAGCGCGCGGGACCAGGTCACCGACCACAAGGCGTGGGTGAAGGTGTCGCCGGACGGCACCGATCCGCTCTCCCAGGTGCTGGGCGGCAGCCTGGCGCAACTGGCCGAGCAGAACGACCCGGCGCGCACGCTGGCCCAGGTGCGCACGGCGGGGACGGTGACCTCCAGCGAGGAAACCACCCTCGACGGAGCCCCGGCCGAGCACTACCACCTGACCGTCGACCTGGCGAAACTCGGCTCCGAACTGCCCGGCGGCCTGCCCGCCGAAGCGCTGACCCGGCTAGGCGACCGCGGCAAGACGGTCCCGTTCGACCTCTGGCTGGACGCGCAGCACCGGCCGATGCAGCTGGTACTGGACCTGACGCCGGTCATGCAGGCCACCGGGCAGACGGGCGTCGCCACGGTCAAGGCGCACTACACGGACTGGAACTCCCCGGTCACCGTCGAGGCTCCCGCCCCAGCCGAGATCGGCATCCTCACCGGCGGCTGACGTGCCGCTACAGCAGTTCGAGCAGGAACGGCAGCTCCTGCGGCGCGTACCACGCCAGCTCGTGGTCTTCCGCGTCACCGAGCGTGAACTCAGCGTCCTCATCCCCCAGATCGGCGGCGTCGATCACCGCCGCAGCGGCCGTCACCGCCTCCTCCGCCTCGGCCGCGTCCACGTGGATCGCCGCGATCTGGGACTTCGGCACCGGGCCGGCGAGGCGCACGACGGCCGCGTCCAGGTCCGGCCGCAGGGTCGCGTCGTCGACGTCCACCGACACCACCGCCCGCCGCGGTTCGGCCTTTTCCTCAGCCGCGATCAGGCGCAGCGATGCCCGAGCCGCGTCCAGCAAAGCCGCGTATTCCAGTTCCTCGTCGGAACCGCTCGCATACGCCTCGCGCAGGGCGGGCGTCAGCGCGAAACCGGTGCCGCTGCGAGCGCGGAACTCGCCATTGGCCTCCAGGTCTCGCAGCATCGCGATCGTCGCGGGCAGATAAACCCTCACCAGTGCGCACCCTTCAGCTCTTCAAGCGCTTCTTCGATCATCCCGCCGAGCAGCCCGACGTCGAACGCGGCCTTGCGGTCGCCGTTGAGTCCGAAGTAGACACCGCCGTGGTAGGAGGTGACCCCGATCGCCAGCGCCTGCGTGCGCATCAGCGGCATCACCGGGAACATCTCCACCAGTCTCGCCTCTCCGGCGTACATCGGCACCTGCGGCCCCGGCGAATTCGTGATCATCAGGTTGAAAATCCGCCCGGACAGCGATCCGCCCGCCCGCGCGCCGAGCGAATGCAGCGTCGCCGGCGCGAAGCCGCTCACCTTCAGCAACCCGCGCGCGGCCACGGATCTTCCCGAATTCAGGTGCTCGGCCATCGCGTGGCCGATGTGCTGCAGCCGCAGCACCGCGCTCGGCTCGCCGACCGGCAGGTCGATCAGGTACGCCGCGACCTGGTTGCCGACCAGCGCGGGCGTGGCGAACTCGGCGGTTTCGGCGTCGGCGACCGCCATCGGCACAAGCGCGCGCACGGTCTCGGTCGGCGTGAGGTTCTCCCCGCGCGACAGCAGCCATTCCCGCAGCGCGCCGGTGATCGCGGCGAGAATGACGTCGTTGACCGTGCCGCCGTGGTCCGCGCGGATCTTGCGGTAATCCTCCAGCCGCGTGCGCACGACCGAGAACACGCGGCCGCCGGACACCCGGACGTTCAACGGCCCCGGCGGCGCGGGACGGGTGATCGTCGCCGCGACGTCACCGAGCGTCTCAACAGCCTTGCTCACCGTGGTCACCGCGTCGCCGGCGATCGAGCGCACGTTCTCGATCAGCTCGCCGGGCCGTTGCACGGTCTCGCTCATCGCGTCGAGGACCAGTTGCGCGCGGCTCGGCTCGCGCCGCGGCGTCCACAAGTCCTCGAACGGCTCGGGCGGTTCGGGAACCTCGTCGAGGATCAGCTGGCCGAGGTCGATCGTGCCGACACCGTCCACAACGGACTGGTGCGTTTTCGTCACCATCGCGACCCGGTCGCCGGCCAGCCCCTCGACGAAATACGCCTCCCACAGCGGGCGTTCCGGCGCGAGCCGCCGCGACATCAGCCGCGCGACCAGGTCGAACAGCTGGTCGTCGCTGCCCGGCTGGGGCAGCGCGGAGCGGCGGACGTGGTAGTTCAGGTCGAAGTCGACGTCGTCCACCCACACCGGGCGCGCGAGGTGCCCCGGCACGCCGAGCACGCGCTGGCGGTAGCGGGGCAGGAAGGCCAGCCGCGCGCCGACGAGGTCGAGCACCTGCTCGTAGGTGAATCCGGACGACGGCCGTTCGAAGATCGCCACGCCCCCGACGTGCATCGGCGTCGTCTGGTCCTCGACGTACAGGAACGAGGCGTCCAGCGCGGACAGGCGGTCGGGCATGAGCCGATCCTTACACAATGCGAGACTGACCGGTGTGGGTGATGAGCTGGCGGGTTCGCCGAAAGACCGCTTCCTGACCGTTTACGGGCGCAAGCCCGTGCTGGAGGCACTGGGCGATCCGGACCTGCGCGTGGACAAGGTGATCCTCGCCGACACCGCGCGCGGCCCCGCCGCCGCGGAGATCCAGCGCGCCGCGAAAGCCGCCGGGGTGCCGGTGCAGCGAGCGAGCGCGCACCGGGTGAAAGTGCTGGCCGGCAACGGAAAACAGGACCAGGGCGTACTGGCCGACGTCGTCGCGCCGCGCATGCGCGCCCTCGCCGCGGCCCTCGACGACCGCCGCCCGCCCGCCCGGCTGCTGCTCCTCGACGGCATCACCACCCCGGCCAACGTCGGCATGATCCTGCGCACCGCGACGGCCGCCGGACTGTCCGGCGTGATCGTGCCGCGCCGGGGGGTCGCCGCGCTGGACCCGATGGTGGTCAAATCCTCGGCGGGCGTTGCCTTCCGGGCACCGGTACTGCGCTGCGGCTCGGCGCGCGAAGCGGCGGAAATGCTGGTGGAGGCCGGATACAGCCTGTTCGCGCTGGGTGCCGCGGCGTCGACGTCGATATTCGACGTGGAACTGCCGCAGCGAACCGCGTTCGTGCTGGGCGGCGAAACGGAAGGCGTCGGCGAGGCGGTGGCTGAGCTGGTGACGGAGTGGCTGTCGATCCCGATGCCCGGCGACGTCGAATCGCTGAACGTCTCCGCCGCGGCCGCGGTGCTGTCGTTCGAACTCGTGCGGCGCGGGGTCAGCTGAACAACGCCGCCAGTTCGTCGAGAGTTTCGGCGACAGTGCGGTGATGCACGCCGACCATCCCCGCGGCGACGGCCCCGCGCACGTTCCGCTCAGCGTCGTCCACGAACACGCAACTGGGCGCGGCCAGCCCGATCCGCTCGGCCGCGACGAGGTAGATCTCGCGATTCGGCTTGGCCACGCCGACCTCGCCGGAGAAGACGAGAGCGTCAAAGTATTGCGCCAGCTCGGTTTTCGCCCCCGGCGCGGCTCCCGGCGCGTTCGAGACCAACGCGGTGCGGGTGCCGTTCGCGCGGACGTCGCGGAGGTATTCGTAGAGCAACGCGGCGTCCGGGTCGGTAAGCACTCCGGCGTAGTCGACGAGCAAGCCTTTCAGCACTTCGCCAGCCTATCCCGCTGGCCTGAGTTCAGGCCGCGATCGCTACGTCGGGCTCACTGACGCCTCGGCCAGCCGCACCTAGCCGCCAAGGGCTTTTCGCCCGCAAGCGTCGGCGTCTCCACCGCGGTCAAGAGCGCCCGCAGCCGCGGCGGTGAAGGCCCCATTAGCGCATCGGCCAGTTCCCGTCCGTTCCGTTCTGCCCTTTTCGCCGGATCAGGCGCTCACCGTCCCGTCACTCTCCGGATGGAGGCACTAATTCGCGGGTGGACGTCCATGTTTCGGGGAGGGAACTCAATGACGAACCACAGCCTCCGGCCGTTGTCTGCCGTTCCGGGGGTCAGGGGCCGACGTGTGCACCGGCGCAGCGCGTGGCCCTCGCCGTACGACCTGCCGCCTGCTGGGCATCGGTTGCTGCGGCTTACCGATCCTCCTACCGCGCAGCGGCTCAGTCAGCGGCTCAACGCCATCCTCGAAGTCCTCGCCGGCCGGCGTGCTCCGGGACAGATCCGGCCGCTCGTGGACGAGGCGTTGTTCTCCCGGCTCAACAGTCAGGGATTGATGCCGGGCATCCGCCACCACGTCGCCGGGGAGCTGCGGGTTTGCCGTCCGGCCGAAACCGCGTTGGAGACCAGCACGATCATCCATTCCGGGCCTCGCGTGCTGGCGTTGGCGGCCCGCTTCGAGCGCACTCGGACGGGGTGGGTGTGCACGCGGTTTCACGTGCTCGCGCCGCGAGCCGAGAGCGCGCAGGCCGGGCGGCCCTCAGTAGCCTGATCGGGACGCGTGTCCTAAACCTTAGGACATCCCGCCGGATCCAGTGTGGACGCAGAAAAAGAACGGCAGCACGAGGGTTCGTGCTGCCGTTCTCAGGTTCGACCATCCACAGTGGACGAGTCAGGGGCGCGTCAGCGACGCGGTCCCTTCTTGCCCTTCTTCGCCTGCGCCCGCTCAGCGGCCCGCCGTTCGCGCCGGGTTCCGCCCGCGGCTCCCGAGTCCGAGTCGTTCGCACTGTCCGAATGGGACTCGACGCCGCCGCCCTCGGAAGGGCCGGACATCGTCAGTCCGGATTGGACACCGCCGCCGAGTCCCTTGCCGCGCAAGGCGGACGGGACCGAATCGGAGTCGGTGGCCGGGGGCTGCGGCGGGGCCGGGCGGGCGTGCTTGCCCTCGGCCTCGCTCTTGGCCCCGAAGGCACCGGCCGCCGCGGCGGTCGCGGACGTGACCCCGCCCGGCAGCGCCGACGGTTCCGGCTGCTGCACGGGTTCCGGCTCGGCGCGCTCGACCTGCAGGTTGAACAGGAAGCCGACGGCCTCCTCCTTCAGCGAGTCGAGCATCGCGCGGAACATGTCGAAGCCCTCGCGCTGGTACTCGATCAGCGGGTCGCGCTGCGCGAGCGCCCGCATGCCGATGCCCTCCTTGAGATAGTCCATCTCGTAGAGGTGCTCGCGCCACTTGCGGTCCAGCACGGTCAGCATGACCTGGCGCTCGAGGCGGCGCATCGAGCCTTCCTCGCCGACCAGCTCGTCGATCTCGGCCTCGCGCTTGGCGTACGCCGCGAGCGCGTCGTCGACCAGCGCCTGGCTGAGCGATTCCGCGTCGAGGTCGCCGTCCTCGATCAGGTCGTCCCAGTCGAGGCTCACCGGGTACAGCGTCTTCAGCGCGGTCCACAGCTGCTCGTGGTCCCAGTCCTCGGCGTAGCCCTGGGAGGTCGCGCCCGCGACGTACGCCTTCACCACGTCGATGATCATGTGCTCGATCTGCTCGCGCAGGTCCTCGCCCTCGAGCACGCGGTGGCGCTCGGCGTAGATCACCTTGCGCTGCTCGTTCATGACCTCGTCGTACTTGAGGACGTTCTTGCGGGTCTCCATGTTGAGCTGCTCGACCTGGGTCTGCGCGCTCTTGATCGCCTTGGAGACCATCTTGTGCTCGATCGGCACGTCGTCCGGCAGCCGCATGGTGGTCATGATGCGTTCGACCAGCACCGCGTTGAACCGGCGCATCAGGTCGTCGCCCAGCGACAGGTAGAACCGCGATTCGCCGGGGTCGCCCTGCCGGCCGGAACGACCGCGCAGCTGGTTGTCGATGCGCCGCGACTCGTGCCGCTCGGTGCCGAGCACGTACAGCCCGCCCGCCGCGCGGACCTCTTCGGCTTCGGCGCGCGCCTCTTCCTTGATCTCCTCGAGCACCTTCGGCCACGCGGCCTCGTACTCCTCGGAGTTCTCCACCGGGTCGAGGCCGCGCTCGCGCAGCACCTCGTCGGCGATGATGTCCGGGTTGCCGCCGAGCACGATGTCGGTACCGCGGCCCGCCATGTTCGTGGCGACGGTGACCGCGCCCTTCCGGCCGGCGCGCGCGACGATCAGCGCTTCCTTGTTGTGGTACTTCGCGTTCAGCACCTCGTGCGGCACGCCCAGCTTGAGCAGCAGCTTCGACAGGTGCTCGGACTTCTCCACGCTGGTGGTGCCGACCAGCACCGGCTGGCCTTTTTCGTGCCGCTCGGCGATGTCCTCGGCGACGGCCTCGAACTTGGCCTGCTCGTTCTTGTAGATCAGGTCGGCGCGGTCCTCGCGGATCATCGGCCGGTTCGTCGGGATCGGCACCACGCCCAGCTTGTAGGTCTGGTGGAACTCGGCGGCCTCGGTCTCGGCGGTACCGGTCATGCCGGACAGCTTCTTGTACAGCCGGAAGTAGTTCTGCAGCGTGATCGTGGCGAGCGTCTGGTTCTCCGCCTTGATCTCGACGCCTTCCTTGGCCTCGATCGCCTGGTGCATGCCCTCGTTGTACCGGCGGCCGACGAGGATGCGCCCGGTGAACTCGTCGACGATCATGACCTCGCCGTCGCGGACGATGTAGTCCTTGTCCTTGTGGTAGAGCTCCTTGACCTTCAGCGCGTTGTTCAAGTAGCCGACCAGCGGGGTGTTCGCCGCCTCGTAGAGGTTCTCGATGCCGAGCTGGTCCTCGACGAACCGGACGCCCTTCTCGGTGACCGCGACGGTGCGCTTGCGGACGTCGACCTCGTAGTGGTACTTCGAGTTGATCAGGTTGGCCTTCTCGACCCGCTCGCGCGTGCCCATGGTGGTGGTGTCGATGCCCTGCATCAGCGGCGCGAGCCGGGCGAACTCGACGTACCACCGCGACGACTGGTCCGCCGGGCCGGAGATGATCAGCGGGGTGCGCGCCTCGTCGATGAGGATCGAGTCGACCTCGTCGACGATCGCGAAGTTGTGCCCGCGCTGCACGCACTCGTCGAGCGACCAGGTCATGTTGTCGCGCAGGTAGTCGAAGCCGAACTCGTTGTTCGTGCCGTAGGTGACGTCGGCGTTGTACTGCTTGCGGCGCTCCTGCGGGTCCTGCTCGGCGATGATGACGCCGACCTCGAGGCCCAGGAACCGGTGGATGCGGCCCATCCACTCGGCGTCGCGCTTGGCGAGGTAGTCGTTGGTGGTGACGACGTGCACGCCGTCCCCGGGGATGGCGTTCAGGTAGGCCGCGAGGACGCAGGTGAGCGTCTTGCCCTCGCCGGTCTTCATCTCGGCGACCTGGCCGAGGTGCAGCGCGGCGCCGCCCATCAGCTGGACGTCGTACGGCCGCTGGCCGAGCACCCGGTGCGCGGCTTCCCTGGCGACGGAGAACGCCTCCGGCAGGAGCTCGTCCAGGGATTCGCCCTTGCCGTACCGCTCGCGGAACTCGTCGGTCTTGGCCCGCAGTTCGGCGTCCGACAGGTCCTTCACGTCGTCTTCGAGGGTGTTGATGTGATCGGCGATGTTGCGCAGCCGCTTCACCATCTTGCCCTCGCCCGCGCGGAGCAGGCGGTTCAGCACCATCCGGTCGACCTCACTAGCTGATCATGATCGCGCCCAGGCCGTTCCCGGGCAGTAAATCGCCACGGCTGGCGCCCGTGTGCGCCGCCGCCGTCTCCCCATCGTAGGGAACGCGGGCTGGTCCGCGCACGCACGTCGTCGCAGAAGGTCACGAGAGGTTTGCACAGGTCCCGACGAAGGTCGTGCCGCGAGTCGCGCTCCGGGCACGCGGACGGCCCGCACGCCTTCGCGTGCGGGCCGCCGGTGAGGTTGTTCCGGGAGGGGTCAGCCCAGCCGGATCACGCCGTAGTCGAAGCCCTTTCGCCGGTAGACGACACTCGGCCGGCCGGCCTCGGAGTCGTTGAACAGGTAGAAGTCGTGGCCGACCAGCTCCATCTCGTAGAGAGCCTGGTCCACCGTCATGGGGTCCGCGGCATGTTGCTTCTCGCGGACGACGCGGCCGGGCTGATGGCCCAGGTCCTCGTCTTCCCAGCGCCCCTGCCGGGGAATGTCGCCCGCACTCGTCGCCGCGAAACCGTCCGCCATGGATTCGGTCGCGTCGGGTGCGTCCAGGACGGCCGTGCCCATCGCGGGCCCGGCGACCGCATCGGATCCGCCGGCCATCGAGGTCGCCTCGGCGACCGACTCCGGACGGCTGCGCCCGTAATGCACGCGCCTGCGGTCGTGTGTCCGCCGAAGCCGGTTTTCCAGCTTGGTGACGGCGGAGTCGAGCGCTGCGTAGAAGTCGGCTGCGCTCGCTTCGGCGCGAACAGCCGGACCGCGGCCCTTCCCGGTGATCTCGACGCGCTGGCAGCTCTTGGCCTGCCTGCGGTTGGGCTCGTGGAAGAGCTCCACGTCGTAGCGGATGACCTTCTTGTCGTAGCGCTCAAGGCGGGCCAGCTTTTCGCTGACAAGCGCCCGGTAATGCTCGGGCACCTCCACGTTGCGGCCCTTAACGACGATGTCCATACACGACCTCCCTCGCTGAGGAAACTGCGAGCTGTTGTGTTCTCACGGCACCGGTGCTGCAGCGGCTGCTGCACGGGTTCGGCGGACTGAAAAGAATTCGGCGACCGGATCACGACGTCTCGTGGCGGAAGCGCGAACGCGGACTCAGCGGGCCGCCGGTGCCAGGGACATGGGCTGCACACCTCCCTGCCTGCGGGTTTTGCTGATAGCGGAGCACGTTAGCTTCATCACGCCGTCCGCAACAGCCCCCGAGCCGGGGGATGTCACGATCCGGGAACCCGTCACGGGGCGCAGTGAATCATGCGTGCGCAGCCCGGAACCGCAGCCCGGAAGGCCGAGCGCGCGAGCCCAAGTTTCACGCGGACGGCTCAACCCGGCGACACCCCGGACGCCGAGGGTGACCGCCCCGCCCAGCACAGCCGCCACCTCGGCGAACTGCCCCGGCTCGGGGGTGATTCCGGCCCTGACCCTCATGCCCGGACAACGGGCGACGACGGTGAGAGGTTCCCTCTTGACATCACTCGTGTAGGTGACACCTGGCGGTAGTGGACGTTCGAGCGAGAGTTGCCTCCCTGGCGGGAATTGGGGCGGATGTTTTCGGGGGACGGTTTTTGGAATCGTTCTGATTCAGCGGGGTTGCGGAGTGGACGATCGGTTTCCGGGGAACCGGATTCCGGTTTCGGGACCGCGCTTGCGGGCGCGGTTTCTCGGACGCGGCGGATTCGCGGGCTGGGGGCAGGGCTCGTTCGGGTTTGGGGCGCGGTTGCTGGAGCTGGCCCGCGACGGAACCCGCGCAGCGAACCAGCTCAGGACCGCCCGGGCCCAGCGGCGACCCAGACTCGGCACACCGGCTCACGCAGCGCACCGGCCCGGGGACGCGCAGGACCCGGACAAAGCCATCGGACCTGGCCCGCGAGGGAACCGAGCAGCGGACCGGCCCAGCACTCAGAAAAAGCCACCGGCCCGGCCCGAGACAGAACCGCAGCGAACCAGCCCAGGATCGCCCGGGACCCAGACAAGCCACCAGACCCGGCCCGCGACGGAACCCCACCGCGAACCAGCCCAGGACCAGCCGAGCCCCGGACCCCAGCGCGCAAACTCGCACAGCGCCCCGGCCCTGCACCCAGCCAAAGCCACCGACCCGGCTCGAGACAGAACCGCAGCGAACCAGCCCAGGCCTGCCCGGGACCCCGGACGAACCCACCGGGCCCGGACCGCGGCGGTTCCGCGGAGTCAACCGGGCCCATCGGCGTTCAGGTTTCGGACGTGGGACGGACTTCCTCTCAGACTGTCGCCAGCAGGGCGAGTACCGCCACCACCGGCACGCCCGCGTTTTTCAACGCCGTTACGCATGCGGCGGACGTGACGCCTGTGGTGAGCACGTCGTCCACCACCACGACCCTCGTGCCCGGCGGTGGACGGCCAGCCTCGGCGAAGCGCAATCGGCCTTTCAGGTTGGCCACGCGTTCCGCCCGGCTCAGGCCGACCGCGTCTTGTCCGCCCTTCAGCACCAGGGCAGGAGCGACGTAAGCCCCCGTCAGCCGGGCGGCTTCCCACGCGATTCGCTGGACGTGCGGGCCGCCGCGGACTCGCGAAGCGGTTCGTCGGCTCGGGGCTGGGACGAGGCACCACGGACTGGCGCGCGGACCGCCGGAAGGCAACGCCAGCAGACCGGCCGCCAGCGCTCGGCCCAAAAACGGAGCGACATCGCGACGGCGGCGCTCCTTGTATGCGATCAAGGTTCGTTTGGCGACGCCCGCGTAGCGCGCCAAGGCGTAAGCCGGGGCCAACGTCGCCAGCGGCGCGCGAAGTACCGCAGTGGGGGACCCCCAGATCTTGGAGCAACCGGCGCACACGGGCGCGCCGCGGGTTTCACAGCCTGCGCAGTAGGTCGGCAGGAGCAGGTTCAAGAGCAGTCTCAGCACCATGACTCTTAGTGTGCACCCGACCACCGACAGTTTTCTGGGCCTCGCGAGCGCAACACGAGCGCGGAGGGGCAAAAGGGTCCTCGGCAGGTGCCAACAGTCCCCGTGCTGACCGGACTCGGGAACCAGCCCACAACCGCCGCATTACCCGGACAGATGAGCGCGGAGCGGCAAAAGGTCCTCAGCAGCTGCCAACTGTCCCCGTGCTGACCGAACGCGGCAACCGGCCCACAACCCCGCATCACCCCGGATGGATGAGTGCGAAGGGGGCAACGGGGTCCTCGGCAGGTGCCACCAAAAGCTGTGCTGACCGAACGCGGCAACCGGCCAACAACCGCCGCATCACCCCGGATAGAACGGGTCCGCGTTCTGCACCGAGTGCGCCTGCGGCCGCCACACCTCGCCCAGTTCGGTGGCCGTCCACAGGCCTCCGGCGTCCGCGACCACGATCGGCTGGCTCGGGGCCGCCGCCACGGCTCGTACCGGTGCGGTGAGGTTCGAGCTGTTGTAGGCGTCCATTCGCCGTCCGTCCACCGACAGCCGCTGGACTGGCTGCGAGGGCGAGGACGTCGCAGCCACCAGGGTGTCCGGCGTCGAGCCCCAGTCCACGTCCAGCACGTCCGTCAAGACCCCGGGCTGCAGCACTCGCGGCTCGCGCAAGGTGACTGTGTCGCCGCTGCGCACCACCGATGCCACGACCAGCTGGCCGTTCACCGTCGCGGCCACGCGGGCGCCGTCGCGGGAAAGCCGCAGGACGCCGATCGAGCCCAAGGCCAGCAGGTCGTTCGCGTTGACGCTCTGGCGCAGCCAGTGGCCGTTCGGGTCGAGGACCATCCGCGCGATGATCGAGTGGTCCACGACCGTCCACACCTCGTTCGACGGGCCGGCCCCGGACTGCGCCGGACGCCAGGTCGGGCGGCTCAGCGATCCGCCGCCGAGGTCGACCGTCGGCAGGTCGCGGCCGAGGTCGCCGATGCGCAGCCGGACGCGGTCGCCGTCGTGCTCGACCACCGCGAGGCGTTTGCCGTCGATCGACTGGGCCGCGCTCACCACCGGGTACGCGCCGTTGCCCACCGCGCCCGCGATCGGCGCGCCGTCGCTGAGCGAGCGGACGCGGCCGCCGACCGTCATCAGTCCGTTCGGCGACGAGGAAGCGTTGTACGAGGGCAGATCGCTGCTGCGCCAGTATTCGTGGCCGGCCACGAGCGGCGCGCCGTCGGCGAGCAGCCGGATCCGGGTGGACGTGACGGTCTGCATCGACAGCACGATCTGCGCGGCGATCAGCGACCGCGTGTCCGGGCCGACCCCGGTGAGCCCGCTCAGCTGCACGGTCAGCGAGCCGTCGTCGTTGTTCTTCACGTTGTTTTCGAGCGACACCCCGTCGCCGAACAGGTTTTTCACCGCGCCGGTGAGTCCGGCCGACGGTCCCTGCAGGATCAGGTCCATCACCCGCCCCGGCATGCCGGACTGCGGTTTCGCCGGGACGTAGCGCAGGTCCGGCGCGAAGGAGCCGGAGTCGGCGGAGTAGAAGCTCACCGAGACCGGGTTGTAGTTGCCCTCGAACTCGTCGTCGGTCACCAGCAGCACCGGCGGGGGCGGGCTGGAGATCCGCCACTGCCCGTCGGCCTGTTTGTGCACCTGGAAGGTCTGCTCGGCCGGGCCGCTGCCGGGAATGAACGCCGAGTCCGCGCTCAGCGTGCCGAGCACTGAACCGCGCACGGTGACGGTGCGGACGTTCGGGTCCGGCGCGGCCGACGACGGAGTGGGCGTGGTGGTGGCGCCAGTGCTGGCCGCGGTGTCGTAGACCGTGCTGAAGGTCTTGTCGATGATCGTGAACGAGCGGTTCGGCCGCCACGCGCCGCGTTGTTTCTCGTCGAGGAACGCCCGCGAGGCCGCGTTTCCCGACCGCGGATCGGCGTTGGCCTTGATGAACAGCCGCACGATGTCCAGCGGTTCGGCGTTGGCCGGCGGCTCCGGCGCGTTGTTGGCCTGCTGCGGAGCCTTTTCGACGGACACCACGACCGGCAGCGATTCCTGCGGAACGTTCGCGCAGCTCACGAGCACCAGTGCGCAGGCGAGAAGGACGAGCACTCGCCTCACTGACCGACCTCCTCCCGGTCCGGGGCCGGATCGGCCAGGATCGCCTCCGGCGCGGGGTGCAGTTCGGCGACCGACGACGGCGACAGCGTGATTTCCGAAACCGCGTCGGGCGGCGGCAGCACCAGCGGGCTGTCCGCGATCGGCACGCCTTGCCGCCGCGGCACCACGAGGCGGAAGCACGCGCCGTGCCCCGGCTCGCCCCACGCGTCGAGCACGCCGCCGTGCAGCCGCGCGTCCTCCTGGCTGATCGCGAGGCCGAGCCCGGTGCCGCCGGTGCGCCGGTTGCGCGACGGGTCGGCGCGCCAGAACCGGTTGAACACCAGCTCGGCCTCCCCCGCGCGCAGGCCGACGCCGTAGTCCCGGACGGTGATCGCGACCGCGGACTCGTTCACCGCGACCGTCAGCACCACCGGTTTGCCCTCGCTGTGGTCGACGGCGTTGGCCAGCAGATTGCGCAGGATCCGTTCGATCCGCCGCGCGTCCACCTCGGCGGAGGCGTCCTCGTCCGGCAGCACCAGTTCGACCGCGCTGCCCGCGGTTCCGGCGAGCACCCGCACCTGCTCGACCGCGCGCGTCGCGATCGGCCGCACGTCGATGTACTCCGCGGAAAGCTCCTCGACCCCCGCGTCGAGCCTGCTGATCTCCAGCAGGTCGCCGAGCAGCGCCTCGAACCGGTCCAGCTCGTCGACCAGCAGCTCGGTGGAGCGGGCGAGGCCGGGCGGGAACTGCTCGCGGGACGCGTGCAGCACGTCGGCGGCCATCCGCACGGTGGTCAGCGGGGTGCGCAGCTCGTGCGACACGTCGGAGGTGAACCGGCGCTGCAGGCCGCCGAATTCCTCGAGCTGGCGGATCTGGTTCTGGATGCTGGCCGCCATGCCGTTGTAGGACACCGCGAGTTTGGCGAGGTCGTCCTCGCCCACGACGGCGAGCCGCTGGTCGAGGTCGCCGCCGGCGAACTGCTCGGCCGCCGCGACGGCTTGCCGGACCGGCCGCACCACCTGCCGGACCACCAGGTTCGTGATGCCGGCGAGCAACAGCAGCAGCACGATCCCGGCGACGAACAGCGTGTTCTGCACCGTCGACACGGTCGTCTGCTCGCTGGTGAGCGGGAACAGCAAATAGAGCTGCAGCGGACTGGCCGCGGTCGCCAGCGGGGTGCCGACGATCAGGTAAGTGGTCCGTACCCCGTTCTCGTCAACGGTGTGCTCGAGCCGCGCGAGATGGTCGGCCTCGACGAACTGGCGCAGCCGTTCCGGCACCGCGGCGAAGGGCCCGACGAACACCGGGTCGGCGTCCGACTGACCGCGCCCGACGCTGGCCAGCACCGGTTCGAAGGTGCCCGCGGTGGAACCCGCGCGCGACGAGGACGTGGTCGAGATCTTCTTGAGCGCGTTCTGCAGCCGCGTGTGCAGCGCTTCGGCGGACTCGCCCCCGACGCCGACCAGCTCCCGCGCGGCGGTGTCGGCCAGCGCCTGGGTCTGCTCGATCGCGGCCCGGCGTTTGGTGTCCAGCAGCCGTTCGGTGATCTGGTTCTGCAGGACCATGCCCAGCACGAACACCACGGCCGAGGACAGCGCCAGCGTCGAGATCGTGACGCGGAACTGCAGCGAGTGCTTCCACAGCTCGTTGAACGCCACCGCGCGGCGGCGGGCGAAAACCACGATCCGGCCGGAAAGCCGGGCCGCGGCGCGGACGGCGGCGCGCAGCCGCCCCGCGAAACCGGTCATCGCACGCTCACGGCGGGCCGGCCTTGTACCCGACTCCGCGCACCGTCAGCACCACCTCGGGGTGCTCCGGGTCCTTCTCCACCTTCGAGCGCAGGCGCTGGACGTGCACGTTCACCAGCCGGGTGTCGGCCGCGTGCCGGTAGCCCCACACCTGTTCGAGCAGCACCTCGCGGGTGAACACCTGGCGCGGCTTGCGGGCCAGCGCCACGAGAAGGTCGAATTCGAGCGGGGTCAGCGGGATCGCCTTGCCGTCGCGGGTGACCTCGTGTCCGGGAACGTCGATCGCGAGATCGCCGATGGTGAGCGATTCGGCGGGCTCGGCCTCGGTGCGGCGCATCCGGGCGCGCACGCGGGCGACGAGTTCCTTCGGCTTGAACGGCTTGACCACGTAATCGTCGGCTCCGGACTCGAGCCCGAGCACGATGTCCACGGTGTCGCTCTTCGCGGTGAGCATGACGATGGGCACGCCGGACTCGGCGCGGATCGCCTTGCACACGTCGATGCCGTTCATGCCGGGCAGCATGAGGTCGAGCAGGACCAGGTCCGGTTTCAGCTCCCGCAGCGCGGGCAGCGCCCGCGAACCGTCCGCGACCACCGCGGTGTCGAACCCCTCGCCGCGGAGCACGATGGTGAGCATCTCCGCCAACGCCGGGTCGTCGTCGACCACCAAGACACGTGCCTTCATGACCACATGTTCGCACTACCGCCCGCACCCGTGCGCACGACCCGCGCGTTTGACCACCGGAAAGATCAAGATCACCGGCCCGGTTGGGCCATCCGGACGCCTCCGGCGTCCGGCGGCGGCCGGATTCGCCCGCTCAGCCGAACAGATCGCAGCCGAACGGTTACTGTTGCGCTATGCGGAACCAGGACTCGGGAAACGCAACGGGAAGCGCGGTGCAGTCCGTCGACCGGGCGATCACGGTCCTGGAGCTGCTGGCCCGCAACGGCGAAACCGGCATCACCGAGATCGCCGGAGAGCTAGGCGTGCACAAGTCGACCGCTTCCCGGCTGCTGAGCGTGCTGGAGGCGCACGGGCTGGTCGAGCAGCTGGGCGAACGCGGCAAGTACGCGATCGGCTTCGGCGTGGTCCGGCTGGCCGGCGCCGCGACCGGCCGGATGGACCTGGCGAAGCTCGGCAGGCAGACCTGCCAGACGCTCGCCGAGGAGCTGGGCGAGACGGTCAACATCGCGATCGCCGACGACGGCGTCGCGATCAACATCAGCCAGGCCCGCGGGTCGGCCGCGATCACCACGCAGAACTGGACCGGACAGCGCACGCCGCTGCACGCCACCTCCAGCGGCAAGGTGCTGCTGGCCGCGATGGACGAGGCCGAGCGCAAGCGGATGCTCGCGCACGAACTGGAGCAGTACACGCCGCGCACCACGGTCGACCGCGACGAGCTGGCGGCCGAGCTGGACCGCGTCGCCGAGGACGGTTACGCGGCCTCGTTCGAGGAGCTGGAACTGGGCATGCACGCGGTCGCGGTGCCGGTGCGCGGCCCCGGCGGCGAGGTGGTCGCGGCGATGAGCGCGTCCGGTCCGTCCTACCGGCTGTCGAAACAGCGGATCCGGCAGATCGTCGCGCCGATGGCCGAGGCGGCCCGGGAGCTTTCCGCTCAGCTTGGCTACTTTTCCGCCTGAGGCCCGCTCCCTTGACAGCGCGCCCGCGATCCCGCAATTTGTGAGTTGCAGCAGACGGAACATCGATCTCCATCCGCAACGCTTCCGATCCCCGGCGGGGGCGTTCCGGCATGCCTGTCTCGTCCCGAGCCGGGCCGTCCGCGCGACGGCCGGCAGGCAGGAGGTACCTCGCGATGGCAGTGCGACCGCGGGTGGTTGTGCTCGGCGGCGGGCTCCTCGGCTGCGCGGTCGCCGACGAGCTGACCGAACGGGGCTGGACCGACGTCACCGTCCTCGAACCGGAACCGGTGCTCGTTTCCGCCGGGCCGGGACTGCTTTTCCGCACGCACGCCGACCGCACGGCGTCCGAGTTCGCCAAATACACCGCGGAGAAGTACAGCGGGCTGACCGTCGACGGCGGCTGGTGCTTCCAACCGGTCGGAAGCCTGGAACTCGCGACCACGCCGGAGCAGCTTTCCCAGCTGCGGCAACGGCTTGGCTGGGCGACGTCGTCCGGCGTGCGCGGCTATCTGCGCGAACCGGGCGAATGCGCCCAGCTGCATCCGCTGCTCGACTCCGCGAAAGTGTCCGGCGGCCTGCACCTGCCCGGCGACGGGCTGGTCAAACCGGCCCGCGCGGCGCTCGCACAGGCCCGCCGGGCCAAGGAGCGAGGCGCGAAATTCCTTACCGGGCAAGAGATTGCCGAGATCGTGCGCACGGCGGGCCGGGTGACCGCGGTGGCGACGGCGACCGATCGGTTCCGTGCCGACGTCGTCATCTCGTGTGCCGGAGTGCGCGCGCCGCAGTTCGGCCGGCTGGTCGATCTCCCGGTGCCGGTGGTGCCGATCGCCGTCGACCACGCACGCACCACGCCGCTGGCGCAGCTCGCCGGGGACAACGATCACTTCACCGAGGCGGACAAACCGATCCTGCGCGCGGGCGGCTTGTCGCTGCGCGAGCACGTCGACCGGCTGGGCATCAGCGCGCTGGGTCCGGTCGAAGCCGACGCCGCGTTCGCCCCGGCGGGCTTCGAGGAGTCGTGGGCGGCCGCACTCGGGTTGGTGCCCGCGCTCGCCGACGCGAAGGTCGAGGAGGGAGCCCGGCAATTCGTCCCGGGTACGCCGGACGGGTTGCCCCTGCTGGGCGAACATCCGGATCTCGACGGGTTCTGGGTCGCCGAAGCGCTGACCTGTGCTTGGTCCGCCGGGGTCGCGCGAGAGCTGACGCGCTGGCTCATCGAGGGGCAAGCGCATCTCGACCTGCACTCCGTCGACCTCGCCCGGTTCGATCGGCTGCAGCTCGCGCCTGGCCGCGTTCGGGAGCGGAGTTTGGCGGCGGCGGGTCACCAGCGCGCGGCGACGGAACTGCTGCGCACCTCGCCCTGCTACGAACGCGAAGTCGCGCTGGGCGCGGAGTTTCGCGAGGAAGACGGCTGGGCGCGGCCTCAGCGGTACTCCGCTGGCGGGCGCGCGGAAGCGATCGCGGCTCGGAGCGGGGTGGCGTTGTTCGACCTGACCCCGCGGCGACGGCTGGAGATCACCGGCCGCGGCGCGCTGCCGTTCCTGCAGACGATGACCACGAACCAGCTCGACCGTCCGCCCGGCTCCGTCACCAATACGTTGCTGCTCGGCGAAGACGGCGGCGTCCGCAGCGACCTCACCGTCGCCCGGCTCGGCGTGGAGCAGTTCCACGTCGCCGCGCGCCATCACCGGGACGTGGCCTGGCTGCGCCGTCACCTTCCCGGCGACGGCTCGGTCCAGCTGCGCGAAACCACCGGCGGCACCTGCTGCCTCGGCCTGTGGGGACCGCTCGCCGAGCACGTGCTGCCCGAACTGTCCACATCGGACTCCCGGGTCTGGCGGACGTACGTCGGCGACGTGCCGGTGACCGTGCTGCGCGGGTCTGACGTGGGCGAACCCGGCTGGGAGCTGCACACCGGCGCGGAGCTCGGCCGGGCGCTGTGGGACGCGGTCTGGGCGGCTGGCCGGCCGTACGGGATCGTCGCGGCCGGCGAGGACGCGCTGCGCAGCCTCCGGATGGAGGAGGGGCACCGGAACTGCGGCGTGGACGTGACCACCGAGCACGATCCGTACGAGGCCGGCCTCGGGTTCGCGGTGCGGATGGACAAGGGTTACTTCCTCGGCCGGGACACGCTTCTCCACCGTTCTCCTTCGACGGTGCGCCGGAAACTGGCGTGCTTGGTGGTCGACGACGCGCATTCCGTGATGCGCGGCCGGGAACCGGTGTACGTCGACGGCCGCCCGGCGGGATACGTCACGAGCGGCGCTTACGGTTACACCATCGACAAAAACCTGGCCTACGCCTGGCTTCCCGTGGAGGACGCCCGGCCGCGGACGCCAGTGGACATCGAGCACTTCGGGAAACGGCTCGCGGCGAAGGTGGCCGCGGAGCCGTTGAGGAGCGGTGAATGACGCATTACGACGTGATCGTGGTCGGGCTCGGCGGAATGGGCAGCGCGGCTGCCTACCGGCTGGCGCGACGGGGCCAGAAGGTGCTCGGGATCGACCAGTTCGCGCCGGTGCACAACCTCGGTTCGAGCCACGGCGGTTCGCGGATCACGCGGCAGGCATACCTCGAAGGCCCGGATTACGTGCCGCTGCTGCTGCGCGCCCACGAGATGTGGGACGAACTCGAACGCGACTCCGGCCGCTCGCTGTTCACCCGCTGCGGTGCGGTGATGGGCGGACCGCCGGAGTCGCGCACGATCGCGGGCAGCACGCTTTCCGCGGAGAAGTTCGACATCCCGCACGAAATCCTGGACGCGGCCGAGATCCGGCGCCGGTTCCCCACCATCACCCCGGCCGAGGACGAGGTGGCGCTGTGGGAGCCGGGCGCCGGTTTCGTGTCGCCCGAAGGAAGCGTCGCCGCACACCTGCAGCTCGCCGCGCGCCACGGTGCCGAACTGCACCACGAGGAGCAGGTTTTCACCTGGACCAGCACGGAAACCGGGGTGCGCGTCGGCACCGCTTCGAGTTACTACACCGCCGAGCGGCTCGTGCTGTGCCCGGGCGCGTGGGCACCGGTGCTGCTCGCGGACCTAGGCGTCGATTTCGAGGTGCGCCGTCAGGTCCAGTACTGGTTCGAACCGGAGGACGTGCGGCCGTTCGTCGATCATCCCGTCTACGTCTGGGAAACCGCGGAAGGCGGCCAGTTCTACGGATTTCCCGCGCACACCTCGCAAGGCATCAAAGTCGCCGTGCACCTCGGCGGCACGCCGTGCACCGCCGACACGATCGACCGGCGGATCCACGACGACGAGGTACGCGCAGTCGCGGACGTCGTCGGCTCCCGGATGCCGACGCTCCCGGCGACCTTCCGCCGCGCGGCGACCTGCCTCTACACCAACACGCCGGACGAGCACTTCGTGATCGCGCCGCACCCGAAGCATCCGCGAGTGGTGGTGGCGTGCGGGTTTTCCGGGCACGGCTTCAAATTCGTGCCGGTGGTCGGGGAAATCCTCGCCGAGCTGATCGTCGACGGGACGACGCGGCATCCGATCTCGCTGTTCGATCCGGCGAGGTTCACGCCGTAGCGAAGTAGTGCTCTTCCGCCAGGTCTTCAAGCAGGCCCGGGTGTTCCGGCTGCCAGCCGAGGAGTTCACGGGTGCGCGCGGCGGACGTGGGAGCGTCGGCCTGCACCATCGGGGCCAGGAACGCGAAGTGCGCCGCGGCTTCCTCCGGCGGGATGGACTTCGCCGGGACCCCGAGCCGCGCGCCGATCGTCTCGGCGATCTGCCGGAGCGAGACGGCTTCGTCGCCGATCGCGTGCAGCAGGCTTCCGGCCGGAGCGCTCTCCAAGGCCAGCCGGTAGAGCCGGGCCACGTCGAGCGTGTGTCCGGCGGACCAGCGGTTGGCCCCGTCGCCGACGTACGGCGAAACCCCGGCCGCGCGAGCGAAGCGGATCATGGTCGGGACGAATCCGTGCTTGTCGAGCGAACTGTGCACCGACGGCGGCAGCCGCACGACTGACGAGCGGACGCCGTCTTCGGCAAGCCCGAGCACGTAGTTTTCCGCGTCGACGCGCGAGCCGCCGGGAAGGCGGTCGTCCTCGGTCCCGGTGCGGCCCAGCCCGGCGAGCATCAAGGTGCCGGAGGTCGAGACCAGCGGCTTGCCGGTGCCGGCGAGAGCTTCGCCGAACGCCTTCAGCGCGGCGAGGTCCGCTTCGACCGCGCCGGCGAACTCGCCGCTGGCCATCAGGTCGTGCTTGAACGCCAGGTGCACGACGCCGTCCGCTTCGGCGGCCGCCTCGCGCAGGCCGTCGAGGTCGTCGAGATCGCCGCGCCGCACCCGCGCCCCGCGTTCGGCGAGCGCCGCGGCGGAGGCCTCCGACCGGGCAAGGCCGACCACCTCGTGCCCGGCGGAGAGGAGTTCGGGAACGAGGGCCGAGCCGACGTGCCCGCTGGCCCCGGTGACGAAAACCCGCATGGCTGTCCTTTCAAGGTTGATGACACCTAGTGCCATCACTGTACGCCTGATGTCATCAGGTGTCATCACCTAGACTGGACGGCATGGGCCGCTGGGAACCGAACGCACGGCAACGCTTGGCGCAGGCCGCGCTCGACCTGTTCACCGAACGCGGCTACGACCAGACCACGGTCGCCGAAATCGCCGAGCGCGCCGGGCTCACGAAACGGACCTTCTTCCGCTATTTCGCCGACAAGCGCGAGGTGCTGTTCGGCGGACAGGAGGAACTGACCCGGCTGTTCTCCGAAGGCATCTCCGGGGCGCCAGCGGACGCGACGCCGTTCGAAGCGGTCGGCGGGGCATTGGATGCCGTGGCGGCGGTTTTCACCGGCGAGCGGCTGGCTCAGGCCCGGGCCCGGCAGCCGGTCGTGGCGGCGAACAGCGAACTGCTCGAACGCGAATTGCTCAAGCGCACCAAGATGGTCGCGGCCATGCACGACGCGCTCGCCACACGCGGGATCAAGGAGCCGACCGCGCTCATCGCGGCCGAATTGGGCTGCCTCGCGTTCACGACGGCCTTCCACCGGTGGGTCGAGGCAGGCAACCGACGGGAGTTCGGCCCGCTGGCCGTCGAAGCGCTCGCCGAGGTGCGCACCGCCACCGCGGCACTGGGCTAAGCCAGCAGGGACTTCGCCAGCATCGGCAAATCAACCCCAGCCACGCCGTCCAGCACATGCCACGGCGCGAGCCACGACGCTGCGGCCAGCTCGTCGTACACCGCGGCACAACGCTGCTGCAGCGAATCGTCCGACTCGAACGCATCGCGCGCCCTTGCCGCGTCCGACTCCGCTCGGCGGACTGCTCGCTCGGCAGCGACCTCCGGGCTCACCCGCAGCAGCAGGTGCGCGTCCGGACGCGGCAGGCCGAACCGCATGACCTCGAGGTCCCAAACCCACTGCACCACAGCGCCATCCGCGTGCTCGCGCAGCCGTGCGGCGGCGTACGCGGCGTTCGAGGCGACGTAGCGGTCCAGCAGGACCACGTCGTTGGCCGCGAGCAGCGCGCGGATCTCGTCGGCCGCACCGCTGCGGTCGAGGGCGTAGAGCAGCGCCATCCCGTACACCGAGTCGGCGAGGTCGCCGTGCCCGCGGTGCAGCGCTTCCCGCACCAGATCCGCGTGCACGCTGCGGCCGTAACGCGGGAAGGCCAGAGTGCCGACGCTCGCGCCGGCGTCTTCCAGCGCAGCAGTCAGCCCCTCGGACAGCGTCCGCTTGCCCGCGCCGTCCAGACCTTCGATTACGACCAGTCGCCCCACCTGGTCGAAGATACTTGGTGGGGTGCTCAGGCCGTCTCGCGGCGCGCGCGGACGTAGCCGAGGTAACCCACCGGCACCGCGATCAGCAGGCCGGCGATACAGAGCAGCGGAATCCAGTCGTCGCCGTGCGGCTGGGCCGGCGTGCTCTGGCCGTCCCTCGACACCACCTCGGCGCGCGGCGCGGACGTAAGGTGGGCGTTGCCGGCGCCGGCGGGCTGCGCCGCGCCCGCGCCCGGAGCCGACACCGGCAACGCCAGGCCCGTGAACGCCACGAGGAGCAGCAAGCGTCCGACGTGCCTTCGGCAAGTGGTCGAGGACCGCCGGACCCGCCCGGCAGTGCTCCCCACGTGATTCGGTTTCCCCAGACCCACGACGCACCTCCCGCCTAGACGTGGCCAGTGGTGGTCACCACGGTGAACCGGTCGATCACTCGGAGCAAGATGCCCGTCCGGCTAGGAGGGTGTTCCGGGTCCGCCGTGGAACACGGAACGGTTACCCTTCCGTGGCCAAGCACACCAAACGGGGGCCGGACCCGTGACCGCGCGCTGCTAACGTGAACGTTCCGCGGCATTCACGCCCAGCGCACGGGCGGCGTTGAAGGGACAGCGGTGGCACGAGACGGGGATGGCCCACTGATCATGGAACCTGGCCGGCGCGGCGCGGGTGAACTGCCGCCCGAGCTAGGCGAAGCACTGCGATCCGGAGAATTCCACCAGGCGCTGCGGCTCGCGATCGCGCATCGCGGCCTGTCGCTCGCCCGGCTGCGGGCGCATCTCGCGCTCCGCGGCGTCCACATCGGACAGTCGACGCTGAGCTACTGGCAGCGCGGCCTGCGCCAGCCGGAGGTGCCGAAGGCGCTGCCCGCGGTCCGCGCGCTGGAATCGGTGCTGCAGCTGCCCGCGGACTCGCTCGTGGTGCTGATCGGCCCGCGCACCGCGCGCCCGCGCGGGCACCAGGCCGCGGCGTCGTTCCACGACCTGCGCTCGGGCGAGATGGGCGCGATCGTCGAGCAGCTGATGAGCGACCTCGGCGCGGCGCCCGCGTCCCGGCAGTCCAACTCCGACCTGGAAATGCTGTCGGTGCACGACCAGATCACCATCGACGAACACAAACATCAGGTGAAATTTCGCACCCGGCTGGTCACCCGCGCGCGGCGGCACGGACCGGACCGGTACGTGGCGGTCTACAACGGCGATCCCGGCTGCCGGATCGACGACGTCGAGCTGATCACCGCGGAAGGCTGCCGCGTCGGCCGGATCCGCAGGCATCCGGCGCGCGAGACGATGGCGACCGAGCTGCTTTTCGACCGGAAGCTCGCCGAGGGCGAAATCCATGTCTTCTGTTTTGAAATCCACGACAATTCCGCGGTGACGTTCCCCGGTTACTACCGGATGCTGCGCGACCAGTGCGCGAGCTATCTGCTGCAGCTGCAGTTCGCGCCCACCGCGATGCCCGCCCGGATCACCCGGGAGGTCCGCGCCCGCGACGACGCCCTTCCGGTCGAGGCGGAGGAATTGCCGTGCGACACCGGCGGCGTGACGAGCGGGTATTTCCGCGACACCGGACCAGGGCTGGCCGGCATCGCGGTGGAATGGAACTGAGCTTTACCCGTCCACCCGCATCGGCGTGCCCTTGGTGATCCGGACCAGTTCGTCGAACGTCGTCGGGAAGACGGCGTTCGGCGCACCGGCCGCGGCCCACACCCGCGAGTACTGCCGCAACGCCTCGTCGACCACCGTTTCCAGCGGAGCCGGATGCCCGACCGGCGACACGCCGCCGATCACCTGGCCGGTGGCCGCGCGCACCTCGTCCGGCTTGGCCCGGCGGATCCGGCCGCGCCCGAGCCGCGCGGCGAGCGCCTCGACGTCCACCCGGTGCGCGCCGCTGGTCAAGACCAGCAGCGGGGCGTCGTCGGCCACGAAGACCAGACTGTTCGCGATCGCGCCGACCTCGCAGCCGAGCGCCTCCGCCGCCTCGGCCGCCGTCCGCGTGGACTGCGGGAGCGTCCGCGCCCGTCCTTCGACGCCCGCCTCGTCGAGCGCGTCCTGCACGTTGTGCACTGCCGACATCCGCACACCTCCAGCTGTTCTGTAAACAGAACACTAGACTAGGCCGGGTGTCGACGTCACCCGCCCCGGACGGCCGCGCCCTCGCCGCGGCGGTCGGTACCCGCATCCGCACGCTGCGCACCCGCGCGGGCGTCGGCCTGACCACGCTCGCCACCGACAGCGGCCTCGGCAAGGGAACGCTGTCGGAACTGGAAAACGGCCGCCGCAACCCGACGCTGGACACGCTGTTCGCCATCGCCACCGCGCTGTCGATCCCGTTGAGCGACTTGCTCTTCGGCGACGACGGCGTGGCCGAAGCCCACGGCGACAGCGTGGCCGCGACCCTGCTCGGCCGCTGGGAGGACCCCGACGGCGTGACGGAGGTGTACCGGCTGACGATCCACGAGCTGGTCCAGGTTTCGCAGCCGCACCGCCCTGGCGTGCGGGAAGTGCTGACCGTGCTCACCGGAACGGCGGAGGTGGGGCCGATGGACGCGCCGGTGACGGTTTCCGCGGCCGGGACGCATACGTTTATCGCGGAAACGGAGCATGTTTACCGCGGAATTGGCGGACCGGCCACTGCGGTGCTGACGATGCGGTATCCAAGTTAGCGGACGAGGAGTCCGCTGGCTTTTGCCCATTCTCCCCGAGTCCGGTCGAGCGCGTTTTCAATTGCAGACAAAAGCCGCCCCGAAACGAATTCCGGGGCGGCTTCGAGGTCAGCGATCAGTAACGGTAGTGCTCCGACTTGAACGGGCCCTCGACGTCCACGTCGATGTATTCCGCCTGTTCCTTCGACAGCTTCGTCAGCTCGCCGCCGAGGGCTTCCAGGTGGATGCGGGCGACCTTTTCGTCCAGCTTCTTCGGGAGGCGGTAGACCTCCTTGTCGTACTCCTCGGTCTTGGTGAAGAGCTCGACCTGCGCGATGACCTGGTTCGCGAAGCTGTTCGACATCACGAAGCTCGGGTGCCCGGTCGCGTTGCCCAGGTTCAGCAGGCGACCCTCGGACAGCACGAGGATGCTCTTGCCGTCTGGGAACACCCACTCGTCGACCTGCGGCTTGATGTTCACGCGCCGCACGCCGGGGTAGCGGGCGAGGCCGGCCATGTCGAGTTCGTTGTCGAAGTGGCCGATGTTGCCGACGATGGCCTGGTGCTTCATCCGCGCCATGTGCTCGACCATCACCACGTTCTTGTTGCCGGTGGTGGTCACGTAGATGTCGCCCTGGTCCAGCACCGACTCGAGGCGCTTGACCTCGTAGCCGTCCATCATCGCCTGCAGCGCGCAGATCGGGTCGATCTCGGTGACGATCACCCGGGCGCCCTGGCCGCGCAGCGATTCCGCCGCGCCCTTGCCGACGTCGCCGTAGCCGCAGACCACCGCGACCTTGCCGCCGATCAGCACGTCGGTGCCGCGGTTGATGCCGTCGATCAGCGAGTGCCGGATGCCGTAGCGGTTGTCGAACTTCGACTTGGTCACCGAGTCGTTGACGTTGATCGCCGGGAACAGCAGCTCGCCCGCGGCCGCCAGCTGGTACAGCCGCAACACGCCGGTGGTGGTTTCCTCGGTGACGCCCTTCACGCCCTGCCCGATGGCGGTCCACTTGCCCGGCTCCGCCGCGACCGAAGCGCGCAGCAGCTCCAGGAAGACCTTCCATTCCTCGGGGTCCTCGTCGTCGGCGGGCGGAACCACGCCCGCCTTCTCGTATTCGGTGCCCTTGTGCACCAGCATGGTGGCGTCGCCGCCGTCGTCGAGGATCATGTTCGGGCCTTCGCCCTCCCACGTGAGCATCCGCTCAGTGCACCACCAGTATTCCTCGAGCGTTTCGCCCTTCCACGCGAACACCGGGACGCCCTTGGGCTCCTCGGGCGTGCCGTGCGGCCCGACGACGACCGCGGCCGCGGCGTGGTCCTGCGTGGAGAAAATGTTGCACGAGGCCCAGCGCACCTCCGCGCCGAGCGCCACCAGCGTCTCGATCAGCACCGCGGTCTGCACGGTCATGTGCAGCGACCCGGCGATTCGCGCCCCGCGCAGCGGGTAGACCTCAGCGTATTCGCGACGCAGCGCCATCAGGCCGGGCATCTCGTGCTCGGCCAGCCGGATCTCCTTCCGGCCGAACTCGGCGGCCTCGAGATCGGCGACGGCGAATTCGATGCCGCCCCGGGTGTCGTGCCGCTTGACAACGCTTTCGGGGGTCATAGTGCGGTTCCTCCAAGGTTTGATGGCACCTGAACAGTACCGTTGTCGGCTCGACCCTGACTCGAACGGATGAGGAGAGAACCACCGTGCCCGCCCCGCTCCCCGGCCCTGACACCCGCATCGTCGAAATGAGGGTGTCCGGACTCGTGGGCACGAGCGGCGAGACGCTCCTCGACACGGTCCAGACCGTCGACGTCGCCGGCGACGAACTCGGCCGCGTGGTGCGCCCGGCCGACCGGCTGCGGCGTCCGGCTCCCGGTCCGGTGGTGCCCGCGCTCGGCCGGTCGATCCCGCGCACTGTCGAAGGCTACCTGTGGAGCGGCATGACGTCCGGCGGCGTCGCGAAGGCCGCCTGGGCGCTGCTGTTCCCGTTCTCGCTGGCGAACGTCGCGTTCTGGATGCTGCCGCCGGTGCACCGCGGCCGCTGGCTCGGCGGACTGTGCCGCGGCCTGCTGCGGATCGCCGCGGTGCTGCTCACCATGCTGCTGGTCAGCCAGGTCGCGGCGGCGGTGCTGGACCTCGTCGCGACGCAGTGCCTCGCTCCCGGACGCGGCTGCCTCACCTGGGTGACCCCGGAACTGCGCAAGGGACCGCTGCGGATCGGCATCGGCGTGGCGGTGCTCCTCGCGCTGGTCTACGCCCTGCACCGGATCTCGTCCACGAACTGGCGGGTGCGCCCGCCCGAACATCCGGTCCGCAAAGGCGCTCCGATGCGGTTGCGCGCGGATCCGGAAGCGCCCGGAATGTCCGCGATCCACGCGGTTGCCGCGCTCGCCTGCATTGCCTTGCTCTTGCTGGGCGGACCATTTCACGTGCCCACGAAAATCCCGCAATTGATCGGCTGGATTTGCACGCTCGCGCTGGTCCTCGCCGTTTTGGTCGCGGGCGCGATCGGCAGCGACGCGGGCGCCATCGCGCGCCGGACCTTGATCACCTTCGCGACGCTGCTGGTCGTCTACGCCACGGTGCTGGCCGTCCCGGTCGACAACCGGCTCCCCGGCGTCGACACCACCGTCGAAGGACTCGGCGGCTCCCTGCTGGTAGTCACCCTGCTGTTCGCCCTCGCGCTGATCCCGTCGGCACTGCTGGCCCGTTCCGCCTGGCGCGACCGCCCCCGCCGCCTCCGCCCGTGGCTCGGCGGCTGGGCAGCGGCTCCGGTACTCGCACTCGCCGGACTCCTCGGCGGCGGTTTCGGCGCCGGCTTGGCGATCGCCGTCCGAAAACTGCTCCGCGCCGACAAGCTTGCCCTGCCCACGACGTACGACCTGGTCACCGTGCTGTGGGGCGGCGGACTGGGCCTGATGGCCCTGCTCGCCATCGCCGGATACGCCATCGCCGTCCCGCTGCGCCGCCGCCGGCGCGGCATCCCGCCCATCGTCGAACTGATGGAACACGACGAACAACAGGAACAAGACGCTGCCCGGGCTTGGGCGCGTTCCGCGTGGGAACGCCGCCACCTGCACCACCTGGCCGTGATCGTCGCGCTCGGCCTGTGTGTCGGCGCGATCGCGCTGCTGGTCGTCCGCTTCGGGTTCAACCTGCAGCCAAGCTGGTTCACCACAGTCTCGGCGATCGGCGTATTCGCATTGGGCGCGCTGGCCGCCGGTCTGCTGCGAGTGGTCTACTCCGCGGCCCGTTCGCCGCAACGAAGCCGCCACCTGGGCGCGCTGGCGGACCTTGTGTCTTTCTGGCCCCGCGCCGCCCACCCCGGCGTACCGCCTTGCTACGCGCTCAAAGTTGTCCCCGAACTGGCCGCGCGAGTCAAGGAACACCTGGCCGAACCCGGCACGCGAGTCGTGTTGTCGGGCTTGAATTTGGGCAGCGTCCTGACCGTGCTCACCGCCGCCCAACTCTGCGCCGAACTCCCGCCGGACGAACGCGACCGAGTCGGCCTCCTCACCGCGGGGTCCCCGCTGCAGTGGGGCTACCAACGCGCCTTCCCGGCTGTGCTGCCCCAAGACTCGCTGGCAGAGCTGTTCTCCGCACTGGACGGCCGCTGGCGCGCACTGTGCCGGGGAACAGACATCTTCGGCGGCGGCGTAACCACCTGGCGCCACCAAACGAGCAACGGCCACCTGCTGGGCGAGGGCTACCTCCCGGATGGCAAATGGGGAGCCCTGGAAGCAACCCCGGACGACGCGGGAGTCCTGGTCCTCGGCGGCGACCACTGGGTCCCAGACCCCCTGCGCAACCCCGACGGCCGCCACCGCTGGGCCCCAGGAGTCCTCAAACACACCGAATATCTGGCCGACCCGGAATGGGACAACGCCGTGGCCATGGCCGCGGGCCTGGGCCGCCCGAACGGCCGAGCAAGGACACTAGGCGAACAAGGCTCCCTCTTCGGCGACCTGCCTCGCCCGCGCTAGGCCGCCAGACGCGCCCAGCGCCTCCCCCGCACTCCGATGCGAAGCCCCCGCAGTTCGGGGGTGTTTGCCAAGGCATCTCCCCCGCCTTGGCAAACACCCCCAACTGTCAGTTAGTACCCCGGCGACGCAGCTTCAGCAGCACCAACAACCCGCCACCGGCGACGATCAACACCCCGGCCACCCAGAACAACCAGGCATTGTCGAACCCAGTGTTGGCCAACCCGCCGCCAGTCCCGTTCTGATTCCCCGCCGGAACCGCGGCCGGAGCACTGGTCGTAGCAGGAGCGGAGGTCGCCCCGCTCGGAGCCGACGAGGTCGCCGGCGTCCCCGGCGTCGTGGTCGGAGCTTCCGAAGTCGGCTGCTCCGGAGTCGTGGTCGGCGTCTCCGAAACCGGCGGCTTGGTCGGCGCGGTCTTGGTGCCGCACGCGAACCAGTGGCTGATCGTCGGCAGCTGGTCGCCGCGGTTGAACGGCGAGCGCAGCTTCTCCCACGGCGGCGTGGCCGACAGGCCCTTCTTGCCCGGTACGTACACGTTGAAACCGGGGCCGCCCTTGACCACGATCGCGGTGACCGTGACGCCCTCGCGCACCGCCGTGACGTTCAGGTACTGGTCCGTCTTCGTGCCGCCGGTGACGGTGAGGTCGCCCGCGGCGAGCAGCTCGCCGGGCACTTTCGCCTCGGCGCACGTGCTCGCCTTGCCCTCGACCGGCTTCGCCCGGTCGTCGTCCGTGGTGCAGGCGAGCGCCGAGGTCGCGGTGCCGAGCAGAGCCAGTCCGGCCACCGCGGCGACCGTGAAACCAGCGCGAAGTCTGGTGCTGATGGGCATGGAGTTGCTCCTCAAGGAAAAATCCGAACGGGGGATAAGACACGCGGAGAACTGCGACCCTCCGTAGGAACCCCGACCACTGTTCGTGCGAATTACCCGAGAGTGATTAACCCGTCAGAGGGAAGACGACGCGGAGGGTATCGCACCCTCCGTCGGCCTTCCGTGGTGGGCCCGAGCAGCCGCCCGAACTGAGATTCGCGAGTTGCGCATCCGTGACCACCTGCTGGCCCAGCACGCGAAATGGCCCGCCGCCCACGACGGGCGACGGGCCGCTGAGCAGCGAAAACCGGTCAGTCGACCGGCGGCGCGGAGCCGGAGACCACTCCGCCCTGGTCCACCCCCGACTGGCGCTTGCCGAGCAGCGAGTGCCGGCGGCTGTAGGCGAAGTAGATGACCACGCCGAGCACCATCCAGGCGACGAACCGCAGCCAGGTCAGCACGGTCAGGTTCAGCATCAGCCACAGGCAGGCCAGGATCGCCAGCGGCGCGATGACCCACACGCCCGGGACGCGGAACGCCCGCGTCAGGTCCGGACGGGTCTTGCGCAGCACCAGCACGCCCGCGGACACCAGGATGAACGCGAACAGCGTGCCGACGTTGACCATTTCCTCGAGCTTGTCGGCGGGGAAGAACGTCGCGCCTGCCGCGACCAGGGCGCCGACCACGAGCGTGGCGCGCTTCGGCGTCCCGCGGTCGCTCGTCCTGGCCAGCGCGCGCGGCATGAGGCCGTCGCGGGACATCGCGAAGATGATCCGCACCTGGCCGAGCATCAGGACCATGACGACGGTGGTGAGCCCGGCCAGCGCGCCGACGGAGATGACGTTCGCGGCCCAGTCGACGCCGTTCGCGGAGAACGCGGTGGCGAGCGTCTTGTGGCTGCCGTCGCCCGCCGAGGTCGACAGGTCGGTGTAGGGCACCATGCCGACGACCACGAGCGACACCGCGACGTACAGCACGGTCACGATCGCCAGCGAACCGAAAATGCCGCGCGGCACGGCCCGCTGCGGGTTGCGGGTCTCCTCCGCGGTGGTCGCGACGATGTCGAACCCGATGAACGCGAAGAACACGATCGACGCCCCGGCCAGCAGGCCGAAGATGCCGAAGGTGCTGCTGCCGCCGCCCGCGATGAGCGAGAACAGCGACTGGTCGACGCCGCTCGACCCGGATCCGGCGGGCTTGCCCTCGGGGACGAACGGCGTGTAGTTGCTGGCCTTGATGTAGAAGAAGCCCAGGATGACCACGAACAGCACGACGGCGACCTTGATGCCGGTGATCACCATCGAGAACCGCGACGACAGCTTCGTGCCGAGCACCAGCAGCGTCACCAGCGCGGCCACGACGATGAACGCGCCCCAGTCGATGCCGAAACCGCCGCCGAGATCGATCGACGTCTTGGTTCCCTTGCCGAAGATGTACTCCAGCACCGTCTGCAGATAGGACGACCAGCCCTTGGCCACCGCGGCGGCGCCGACGGCCAGCTCCAGGATCAGGTCCCAGCCGATGATCCACGCCATGAACTCGCCGAAGGTGGCGTAGGAGAACGTGTACGCGCTGCCCGCGACCGGGACGGTGGAAGCGAATTCGGCGTAGCACAACGCGGCGAGCGCGCAGGCGATCGCCGCGATCACGAACGCGACGGACACCGACGGCCCGGCGAAGTCGCCCGCGGTGCGCGCGGTGAGCGTGAAGATGCCGGCGCCGATGACCACCGCGACGCCGAAGACCGTGAGGTCCCACGCGCTCAGGTTCCTGCGGAGTTTCGTCTCCGGTTCATCGGTGTCCGAAATGGACTGCTCGATTGATTTGGTGCGCCACAACCCAGTGCCGGGCAACGTTGACCTCCTGCGGTGACCTTCGTGGGGACCGGGCGCCACCCTAGCGTGTCAGTTGGGCGCCAGCTGTCCGGACAGTCAGCGCGCCGCGCGGTCGAGGTCGGGCTCCAGGTAAATCAACGTCGCGACGGGGACCTTCGCGCGCACGCGGGCCTCGGCGTCGTCGATCGCGGTGGCGATGGCGGCGGTGTCGAGTCCGGGCACGAGCGCGAGCTTCGCGGCGACGAGCAGTTCGTCCGGGCCGAGGTACTGGGTGCGGATGTGGATGACGCGCTCGACCTTGCCCGCGGCCAGTTCGTCCACAATGGTCGCGAGGTCGGTCTCGGTCGCGCCCTCGCCGATCAGCAGGCTCTTCATCTCGACGATCAGGATGATCGCGATGACGCCGAGCAGCACGCCGATGAAGACCGTGCCGATGCCGTCGAACACCGGGTCGCCGGTCAGCACCGAAAGCCCGACGCCGAGCAACGCGAACACGAGGCCGAGCAGCGCGCCGGAGTCCTCCAGCAGCACGACCGGCAGCTCGGGCTCCTTGGCCTGGCGGATGAACCGCCACCAGCTCGCGTTGCCCTTGATCTTGCGGGATTCCCCCATCGCGGTGAGGAAGCTGTAGCCCTCGAGACAGATCGCGACGACCAGGATGGCCACCGCGACGACCGGCGTCTCCAGCGGCTGCGGCTCGATGATCTTGTGGATGCCCTCGTAGAGGGCGAACGCCGCGCCGAGCGTGAAGAGCATCAGCGCGACGATGAAGGAGTAGAAGTACCGCTCGCGGCCGAACCCGAACGGATGCTCCCGGGTGGCGCGCCGCTTGGAGGTCTTCTGCCCGAGCAGCAGCAGCCCCTGGTTCGACGTGTCGGCCAGCGAGTGCACCGCCTCCGCCAGCATCGACGACGACCCGGTGACCAGGAAGCCGACGAACTTGGCCACCGCGATCCCGGCGTTGGCGGCGAGCGCCGCGATGATCGCCTTGGTTCCCCCGCCAGCTGACACTTCCCGCTCCCTGCTCCGCGCCCGAATTGCCCGGTGGGAGCCTAGAGGAGCCTTGGCGGCGGGGAGCGCTGGGCCTGACAATCAGCTGGTCAGCTCACAACTCGCAAGATCCGGCGGTAGCCCGGAACAGCTGCGACTTCTCCCCGCCCAGCGGACGCACTCGCACCGCCGGGTCCGCGGCGGGCAGCCAGACCGACTGGCCCCTCCGCAATTCCACCCGTTCCCCGTCCGAAGCGAGCACCAGAAGGTCCCCCTCGGTGCACAGCAGGATCTGCGGTCCGGCCGAGTCGACCTCCAGCTCGGCGTCGTCCCCGGCCGCCCATTCCATGCGCGACAGTTCGAATTCCGGGGCGTCCGTGTGGTACACCGCCATTCGCTGGCCGGCGCATTCTCCGTGCTGCACCGGCATTTCCCCGCACGCGAAGTCGACCACGCGCAGCAGCTCCGGCACGTCCACGTGCTTCGGGGTGAGGCCGCAGCGCAGGATGTTGTCCGAGTTCGCCAGGATTTCCACCGCGGTGCCGTGCAGGTACAGGTGCAGGTTCCCGGCGGGCAGGTAGATCGCCTCGCCGGCGCGCAGGGTCAGGCGGTTGAGCAGCAGCGCGGCCAGCACGCCGGCGTCGCGCGGGTGTGCCTCGCCCAGTTCCAGGATCGTGCGGCATTCCGTCGCGAACTCGCCGTGGTCCTGGACGTGCCGGACGCACGCGTCGAGCACCTCCGGCAGCAGTTCGTCCAGCGCGGACTGCGGCAGCGTGATCCAGGTGGTGAACAACGCACGCAGGCCGGCCGGGTCCGGTTGGGCTTCCAGCAGGCCGGTGTACTTGCCCAGCCCGGGCGTCTCGATCGCCTTCAGCAGCTTGACCGTGCGGTTCGGGTCGCGGAACCCGGCCAGCGCGTGGAACTCCGTCAGCGCGCAGACCAGCTCCGGCTTCGCCGTCGGGTCCGGGTAGTTGCGGTTCGCGGCGTCGCGCGGGATGCCCAGCTTCTCTTCGCGGGCATGGCCTTCCGCGGCCTGCGCCGCCGACGGGTGCGCCTGCATCGACAGCGGTTCTTCCGCAGCGAGGATCTTCAGCAGGAACGGCAGCCGGTTGCCCCAGCGCCGCGCGCAGTCCTCGCCGAGCTGGCCGACCGGATCGGCGTCGACGAGTTCGAGCAGGCTCAGTTCGGTGCCGTCCGGGCCGAGCACGTGCGACGGGTCCCCTGGGTGCGCTCCCATCCACAGCTCTGCCTCGGGGTGCGGCGCCGGCACCGGACGTCCCTGCAGCTGCGGGATGGCCGTTCGCGATCCCCAGGCGTAGGGCCGTACGGCGTTGCGCAACAGCTCCACTGTCAACTCCCAATCCTTCCCGTCGGCACTGAGCCGACGCACGCGGCGGCGGAACCGCCTGCCCGCGTTCCCCCCTGCTCCCTCAGGCGGAGGCCGGTTCGTATCTCCCGGCCCCGCCGATGCTGCCCGCCGCCAGCCCCAGGTACACCGCGGCCAGCTCGAACCGCAGCGCCAGCACCGCGGCGCGGACGATCTCGTCGGCCTCGATCTCCTCGGCGGGCGCGATCAGGTCCGCACCGGGCAGGAACTCCTCGGCCTGGTACCGGGCCGCCTCGGTGGCCGGACCGGTCCGCACCGACAGCAGCAGCACCCGCGTCGCGACTCCACCAGGAGAGTCGTCTGGATCAGCGAAAATGTCTCGCTCCGCACCGCCGGACTGGGCGGCCCGGCGCAGGGCCGGGCGGGCCAGCGCCTGCCGGAAGTCCTCCACGTCGCACACCAGCGCGGCGTGCGCGGCGAACGCGTGCGCCGCGTGCTCGCCGACCGCCACCGCGACCGGGTCGAGCCCCCACAGCAGCGGCACCCGGTCCGCGACCCGCAGCGCGAGCGCCTTCGCCGGATTGGCGAACGACTCGCGTGCCAGGTAGTCCTTCTCCGCCTCGAGGTCGAGCTGGTCGGCGAGCGCCTGCACGTCCGCGACCAGCAGGCCGAGCGCGTTCGCGGTGAGCAGGCCGGCGGCCAGCCCGCGCGGGAACGCCAGCTCCGGCGGCACCGGAACGCGCGGCGCGAGCAGCACGCCCTTGCCCGCCACCGCCGCCGCGACGGGCCCGTCCGCCGGCGCGGACAGCACCACCGACGCGCCGAACCGGGCGGCGCGCTCGAGCGAGGCGGCCAGCTCGCGGTCGCCCGCGTCGTCGGTGTGCGCGAACACCACGTCCAGCGCGCCGATCCAGGCCGGTACCGATTCGGCCACCACGACCGGCACCGGGCACGACGGCGTGAGCAGCGCGGCCAGCAGGCGGGTGAGCGTGCGGCTCACCCCTGGCCGGTCGATGAGCACCAGCGAACGCGGACGCCCGACGTCCAGCCGCTCGCTCAGCTCCAGTTCTGCCGCCGCCTCGGCGGTGGCCCGCACCTGCGCGCCTGCCATCGCGGCGGCGCGCAGCAACCCCGCGCGGTCGGCGTCGGCCAGCCGCGCGGAGTCGTCGAGCAGGGAATCGTCAAGCATGGTCAAGCACTGTCGCCGTGATCAGCGTCGGGCCCGGACGGACCGGGCAGCGTCGCCTCGTCGAGCAGCAGCACCGGGATCCCGTCGCGCACCGGGTACACCCGGCCGCATTCGGTGCAGGTCAGCGCGTCGGCCTCGGCGTCGTCCGGCGTGCCGGGACGCAGCGGCGCGTGATCCGGCGACGGGCACGCGAGGATCTCCAGCAGCTGTGCGTCAAGCGTGATGGCCATAGTTCCTCCATACCACGCGTCGTTGGGGTGTTGAGGGCGCCTTCCGGACACAATCCGGCGCCAGCCGGTCAGGCCCGGACAATGGCCAGCACCTCGGCGGTGAGCGCCTCGACCGCGGCCCGGTCGGCGGCCTCCACGTTGAGCCGCAGCAGCGGTTCGGTGTTGGAGGGGCGCAGGTTGAACCACGCGCCGCCGGGCAGCTGCACGGTGAGGCCGTCCAGCTCGTCGATCTCGACGCCGGACTTGCCGGCGTACGCGTCCTTCACCGCGATCATCCGCGCGACCTGGTCGCTGACCGTCGAGTTGATCTCGCCGGACGCCGCGTAGCGCGAGAAGTCCTGGGTGAGCGCGGACAGCGGACCGTTCTGCTCGCCGAGCGCGGCGAGCACGTGCAGCGCGGCCAGCATGCCGGTGTCGGCGCGCCAGAAGTCGCGGAAGTAGTAGTGCGCGGAGTGCTCGCCGCCGAAAATCGCGCCGGTGCGGGCCATCTCGGCCTTGATGAAGGAGTGCCCGACCCGGGTGCGCACCGGCTTGCCGCCGTGCTCGGCGACGATCTCCGGCACGCCCTTCGACGTGATCAGGTTGTGGATGACCGTTCCGCCCGGCTCCTTGGCCAGCTCGCGCACCGCGACCAGCGCGGTGATCGCGCTCGGCGACACCGGCTCGCCGCGCTCGTCCACGACGAAGCAGCGGTCCGCGTCGCCGTCGAACGCCAGCCCGGCGTCCGCGCCGACCTCGCGCACCTTGGCCTGCAGGTCGACGATGTTGGCCGGGTCGAGCGGGTTGGCCTCGTGGTTCGGGAAGGTGCCGTCGAGCTCGAAGTACATCGGCACGATCTCGATCGGCAGGCCCTCGAAGACGGTCGGGACGGTGTGCCCGCCCATGCCGTTGCCCGCGTCGACCACGATCTTGAGCGGCCGCGAACCGGACAGGTCGACGAGATTGCGCAGGTAGGCGGCGTAGTCGCCGAGGACGTCGCGCTCGGAGACGGTGCCGCGCTGCCCTTCGAAGGCGGGAACGCCCTGCTCGACGGTGTCGCGGATCTCCGCGAGGCCGGTGTCCTGCCCGACCGGCGAGGCCCCGGCGCGGCACATCTTGATGCCGTTGTACTTCGCGGGGTTGTGGCTCGCGGTGAACATCGCGCCCGGCAGGTTGAGCGAGCCGGAGGCGAAGTAGAGCTGGTCGGTGCTGGCCAGGCCGATCGACACCACGTCAAGGCCCTGCGAGGTCACCCCGTCGGCGAACGCCGCGGCCAGCTCCGGCGACGAATCGCGCATGTCGTGGCCGATCACCACGGCCGGCGCCTCGGGTTTGATGAGCAGCGCGAACGCGGCCCCGAAGTCCCGGACGAGGGCGGCGTCGAGCTGTTCGCCGACCACGCCGCGAATGTCGTAGGCCTTCACGATGCCCGAAAGGTCTGGCACGCCTTCTCCCCGCCGCTAGTTCCGTGGCGACGCCACTCGCGCCGCGGGCGAAAGCCTACCGGTCGGGAGGACGGCTCAGGCGCGCCCCGGGAGGACGCGCAGATGGCCGCGCCTGCCGGAGGGTCCTTCGGGCTCGGGCTGCGCGGGCGGGACGTCGGAGCGACCGGCCTCGCGCACCGCCTCGGCCAGCGCGGTCAGCTCGTCGGCGGACTGCTCCGGAGCGGCGAAGGCCCCCTCGTGCCGGACGACTTCCCAGCCCTTCGGGACGGTCAGCCGCAGCGCGTGGGCCTCGCAGAGGTCGTAGGAGTGCGGTTCGGAAGCGGTGGCCAGCGGCCCGACGACCGCGGTCGAGTCCTGGTAGGCATACGTGAGCGTGGCGACAGCGGGTTCGAGGCAACCCGTTCGCGAACATTTCCGTACGCTCCGCACGATCCGAAACGATAGCGTGTCGCCGCAAGCGAGTACCGGCGACACGCGCGTTGCCCTGGCGACCGCATAGACTTGGCCGGTGGCGACGGCTCGTGACTACCGACAACGGCAGCGGCTGCGACGGGACCGGCACGGCCGGGGCCTGCGCGGAACGCTCTATCCGGCGTCCCTGCCCGCGGCGGCGAGCCGCGCGGAACGCTTCGACGCGCTGGTTCTGGACGCTCTGGAGCCCATCGAAGCACGCTGGCGGCACGAGCTGACGAAACTGGACGTAGCGGTAGACGACGTCCCCGAAGTCCGCATGGACGGCCGCGCCCCAGCAGACGGCGTACTGCACGACGGCACCGTCCCCCTGTCCCGGCTGGTACCCGCCGGCGTCGACCGGACCGGCCTGCCCACCCGCGCCCGGATCGTCCTGTACCGCCGCCCGCTGGAAGCACGCGCGAAAGACCCGTCAGAACTAGCGGACCTGGTCCACGACGTCCTGGTAGAGCAGGTCGCGGGCTACTTAGGCGTAGAACCAGACGTAATCGAAGGCGACTGACCCGCCCCGCGATCGAAGCACCCACACCGCCCCCAACCCCGATCCGAAGCCGCTCTGCGGTTCGGGGGTGCTTGTCAAGGCATCTTTCCCGCCTTGACAAGCACCCCCGAACCGTCAGCACAATTGGCGTTCGGGGTGGGGGGCGCGCACCCGAGCGCAATGTCGCCGCCAGGCGACGAGCCGCCCCTACCGCCTCCGAGACGGAATCGCCGTCAACGCGGTAAACAACACCGCCGCCAACTGCACCAGCAGCAGCAACCCTCGCTCAGTCCCAGGAAAAACCACCGACACCTCCGAAGGCTGCGCAGGCACCGACACCGCCACCTGATGCCCCCAAGCAGGCACGATCGGCACCGCCTTCCCCCCGACACTGGCCTGCCACCCGGCCTCCTGCTCGGCCGCCAGCACCAGCAACCGCCCGGTCGGCCCCTCCGAAGCCCGGACCCGGACCTCCGGCAACCGCGCGGCCACCGGCGAAACCCCCGGATTGGTCCCCGGCGCTCCCCCGCCGGTCACCGCCTGCTTGGCCAGTTCCGGCGAAATCAACGCCACCTCCCCGGATTTGGGCAGCAACCGCAACACCGGCCGCCCGTCCGACATCGGCGCGGCCACCGCAGCAAGATCACTGGCCGCCGCGGCAAAAGCCCGCGCGTCCGTCCCCAAAGGCAACACCACGTACTGCACCCCGGCAGCCGCAGCCGCCGCGAACACCCGCTTCAGCGCCGCGACATCCCCTTGCCCGAGCCCGCGCCGCCAGTCAGCCAACCGCTCCGGCGTTCCCTTGACCGGCGCGAGCTCGTCATCCCCGAAGAGCGCCAGCCGCCCTCCGGTCTGCCGCACCTGCCCAGCGCTGACGTCCAGCACAGACCGTCCCGTAGCAGCGACATCCGCCGCCACCTCAGGCGCGAGCTGCGGCCGTGCCGCCGCCGTCAACGGCCCCTCGGACCCGGTCGCGACCGCCCCCGCGGCCAGCGCGGCCACCACCACGACCCCAGCCACCGCCAACACCTTCGGCAGCCAAGCGACCGGCACCGCCGAACCACCCTGCTGCCAAGTAGCCAGCACCGCCCACAACAGCCCAGCCCCGACGACCAGCAACGGCACCCCGGCATACCCCGACGCAGGGGCCCCGCCCTGCATCGGCGTCAACTGCACCTGCCGGACCATCACCACGCCGACCAGTCCCAGCACCGCCAACGACAGCCCGCCGACGACCTGCTTCCGCGGCCGGACCACGAGCGCCACGAGTGTCGCTGCGAGCACCACCACCCCGGTCGGCCACGCCCCCGGCCCGCCCGGCGTCAGCCCGGCGAGATCGGTAGCCGACGCCGGCGCGGCCGGACCGCCGAGACCCTGCAGCAGCAGTTCCGGATGCCGCAGCAGCACAGTCGGCCACGGCAGCAACAGCACCAGCGGCAACAGCACCACGATCCCGACCGACGCCACCCGCCGAGCCAGGCCGGACGGCGCGGGCAGCACCACGAACCCGACCAGCAGACCCACCAGCGCGAGCCCGTGCGCGAGCGGCGAAAACGCCCCCAGCAACGCGACCCCGAACGCGGACAACGCCGAGACGTGCAGCCACCGCGTCCCCGGCCGGGTCAGCAACCGGACGATGCCCGCGACCACAAGCGGCAGCACGAGATGCACCACAACCACGTCCAGCCGCCCTTGCGCGACCGACGCCGTCGCGGCAGGCAGCAACGCGTACGTCGCGGCCACCGCAGCGCGCACCCAGCGGCGCACGGCGAGCTTGCGAGTGGCCACGTACGCGCTCAGCGCGGCGAGCGGGATGTCGCCGATGAGCAGGATCGCCACGAGCGCGGCCGGGCCGCCGATCGGAGCGAAGAGCGCGCCGAGCGTCCCGAGCACCGGGAGCGTCGCGGGAGCGGGCGCACCGGTGCCTCCGGCGACCGAATGCCACGGCGACAGGTACGTCGACCAGATCTCGCCCAGCCCGCCGACCGGCAGCAGCTGGCCGCCCCACAGGTCGAGACCGAGCCGCCCGCGGTTGAGCACCAACGCCAGCGCGGTGAGCAGAACGACCAGCACCACCGGCGGCGCGAAGACGGTCGCGGCGAGCACGCGGCGCCGGTTGACCTCCACGAACACCAGATCCGGTTCCGGCGGGGCCGGTTGCGGACGGGGCGACGGCGACGGATAGGAGGCGGTCTCCTCGACCGGTTCAGTGTCCTCTTCGGACACTGGCGCTTCCGGAAGCGTGACCGCGACAACCGTGCCCGGCCGGCGCAGCCCCCGGCCGCGAGTGCTCAACCCGCGCAGCGCACCGGCGGGCAGGGCGTCCGGCCCAACCGGCCGTGCCCCGGACGCGGCGAGCGCCTCGGGCGGAATCCACGCCGACTCCTGCTCGACGCTTTCCGGCACCGTCCCGAGTGCTACCTCGCTCTGTACCCCGCGCCGGACCAGGCCAACCACCCCGGCGCTGATCGCGTTGCGCAGCCGCATGATCCGGCTCGTGAAGAGCCCGCGGACAGTGCCCGGCCGCGGCTGGCCGCGGCGCCACGCCCGGGCCGCGCGGAGATTTCCCTTGCCCCCGCACAGGTATCCGAGCGCGGCCAGTTCCGCGCCGGCCTCGGTGGTGCGCCGCAGCACGAAGAACACGATCGCGCGCAACAGCAGCAGGATCGGCAGCCGGACGAGCCCGAACCAGAACGACGGGGTCGAGCAGTTGACGAGAAAGACGCGTACGCCGTGCGAACGGTTGAGCGCGGCGAGCGGACGCCCGGCCGCGTCCGGGGTGCGCTGCCCGGTGGACAGGGCGCGAGCGTGCCGGACGCGCGCCGCGGGCACCGACAGCACGAGCGAGCCGGCCGCGTTGGCGCGCCAGCCGAAGTCGAGATCCTCGCGCAGCAACGGGAAGTCCTCGTCGTAGCCGCCGAGGGCGTCCCAGAGTTCCCGCCGCACCAACGATCCGGCGCTCGGCACGGCGAGCACCTCGCTGGGTTCGCCGTCCGGCGCGGCCATCTGCTGGCGGTGCCCGGAGGCGTCGGTGGACAGCCCCGCTTCGACGATCAGCCGCGGATCGGTCCAGTCCGTGCCGAGCGGACCGAGCACCTTCGCCGAAGGGTTTTCCTCCGCCGCGCGGAGGAGCTGGCCGAGACAGCCGGGTTCGGGGGCGCAGTCGTCGTGCAGGATCCACAGCCACGTTCCCGGGTCGCCCCACCGCTCCACCGCGTGCGCGACGGCCGCGGCGACCGCCTCCGCGAACCCGGTTTCACTCGGCAGAGTGACAACTGAAGACAGCACGGGCTCCTCGGCGGCCGCGCCCGGCTGCGCTGCGTCGGCGAGCAGTTTCGGGGTACGGTCTGTCGATCCGGTGTCCACGGCGAGCACGTGCCGCGGGCGGACTGTGCTGCGCCGCAACGCGGAAAGCGCCAGCGGCAGCCATTCTTCGCCGTCGTGACAGACCACAATGGCCAGAACGGGCAACGTCCGCACAGCGGGCGGAACGACGGTGCGAGACAAGAACGGCTCCTGCTCGGACGGGACGACGGGTGCGGTCACCCTACGGCGTGCGCCGACGCGCGGACACCGGCCCACGCCGTGCGTCCGGCGGATCCCACCGCGTGGACCAACCGAGCACAAGAGAAATCCCGCGCGGGCGCGAACCGGCGCGCTCACGCGGGAACGGCACCCCGAGCGAGAGATCCGCGGCACACCGGGGATCTCGTGAGCGGAAGACGAAGATCACAAAGAGAACCGCGGCACAGCAGCGGTTTTTCCGGCCGCCGCGACGGCAGTTTTACCCTCCCGGCTCCGCCGGATCAGACCGCGCGGATCCGGCGAACGTGCCCGGCGCCACCTCGGCGAGGACTCCCATCCCGCCGCGGCGCACCGGCCGCACCGCTCGCGTCGCCGCCGGACCGGCGGCGAGGCTCGCCCCCGGCCCGCGTGGACCGGGGGAACCGAAACCCGTTCAGACAGCCCGTTTCTTCAGCTTGCGACGTTCCCGTTCGGACAGTCCGCCCCAGATGCCGAAGCGCTCGTCGTGCGCCAGCGCATACTCGAGACAGTCGTCCTTGACCTCGCAGCCAAGGCAAATCCGCTTGGCCTCGCGGGTCGAGCCGCCCTTCTCGGGGAAGAACGCCTCCGGGTCGGTCTGCGCGCACAGGGCGCGCTCCTGCCAGTCCTGCTCCTCGGGGACGTCGAAAAGGTCGGTCAGATCCCCGAGCTGCTGCTCCGGGTTCTCTCCCCAACCCACGACGTGCCCCCATTCCCTGTTGTCCGCTTCCAACCGCACGTCCGCCTCCTCGCTCCTACGCACTCCCCAGGCTGGCGGTGGTGAAACGACACCCGCTGCCCCCTCCGACAGCGAATGACATCACTGTGATTACACCTGTGTAGTGCGGCCAGGTCAAGCCGAGTAGCGAGTTCGGGGGATCTCCGCGCCCCGGTGCGCAAGGGGACACGCCGAAGACTTCACACCGGGCATACGGAAGACTGGTGGGGTGCAGAGATCAGCAGTGCGTCCGAGCCCGATCTTCCTCGGCATCCTCGCCGTCGCCGTCGCCGGTGGTTTCCTGGCTGCATACGGTGATTCCACGACTCTTCTCGGTTCCCGCGACCCGATGTTCATCGCCGGCGTCGTGCTCCTCGTCGCGGGCGGCTGGATGACGTCGCTGACGCTCCACGAGTTCGGGCACGCCTTCGTCGCCTTCCGCGGCGGTGATCACGAGATCGCTCACAAGGGGTACCTCTCGCTGGACGTCCGGCGCTACGCCGACCCCGTCCTGTCCTTCGTCCTCCCGCTGATCTTCTTGCTGATCGGCGGCATCCCACTGCCCGGCGGCGCGGTGTGGATCAACCGCGGCGCGCTGCGCAACCGCGCGACGGCGTCGTGGACGTCGCTGGCCGGCCCGCTCAGCAACCTCGCCGTCGGCGCCGCGCTGTGCCTGGCGACGATGCTGATCCCGATGGCGGCCGGCCTCTTCTACGCGATGTCGTACCTCGCGCTGCTGCAGATCATGACGTTCCTGATCAACATCTTGCCGGTGCCGGGGCTGGACGGCTGGGGCGCGCTGGAGCCGTATCTCTCGCCGCAGGCGCGGGCGTTCGGCGCGCGGGTGCGGCCGTGGGCCCCGCTGGTGCTGTTCGCGCTGTTCTTCCTTTTCCGGCCGGTGTCGGATCTGCTCTGGAGGATCGCCGGAGCCATCTACGAACCGCTCGGCGGCAACGCGGGCGCTGCCTACATCGGGCAAGCGGCGTTCCTCTTCTGGCACTGAGCGGGTGTGGTGGAACCTGGGCGGTTCGTCGTGGTGATCTTGGGCTAAGCGGCGGGCGGCTTCGGTTTCGACGGGGCCGTCAGCGAGGCGCGCGGACCCGATACGCCGTGGTTCACAGCGCGAGAGCACACCGCACCGAACACCAGGTTCCCCAACACCCTCCGCGGGCTCAGGCCCACTCCCGGTGGGCCATGAGCCACGCGTGCGCGCGCTTCCAGACCTTTTTGAGCCCGGAGCGCTCGCCGAGGTAGTCGCCCGCCGCGCCGACCACCGGCAGCATTCCGAGCACCCGGTGGATCCATCGGCCGCGCGGGCGCTTCTCGAGTTCGCCGGTGATCCCCCACAGCGACTTGCCGAGGTGCCAGAGCGTGCTCGCGACGGCTTTCGCGGTGACCTTGCCGTGTTTGCGGTGAGATTCGTCGAGTTCCTCGGTGAGCCGCGCGGTCTCGCTGTCCTCCGCGGACTTCGCGGATTTGTCGTGGCTGGCTCCCGCCGCGAGGTCGGCGTCGATCTCGCGCTGGAACAGCACCGAGGCGATCAGCCGGACGCGGCTGCCCACGTCGGTCACGCCGTACTCCCCGGCGATCGCGCACAGCACCAGTCCCTGCGACGCCGCGCCGAGGGTGTCCTGCACCGGCAGCCGGTCGGCGAGCGCTCCGCCGAGTCCGGGAATCGAGGTCAGCAGCGAGGTGAGCCTGCCGACGCGGTTGACCCACCAGCTCGCGCGCTGGTCGATGTCCATCGCCGCCCAGCCCGCGGTGCCCGGCAGCTTCACCGTGGACAGCGCATGGAGCATTTTCTTCTTGAGCCCGGCGTCGGCGAATTCGTCCTCGCCGCGGCGGGCCCGCGCTTGCATACCGAACGGGTCGGCCTCGCGCAGCGCGTCGATCACCGGCGCGCACGCACGCACGAACGGTCGCAGAATCGCCACGACCTGACGGTCCGAAATGGCCTCAGACACGGACACCTCCCTTCGCCGCGGCCCGGCCGAGCCCGCCGCCGAGGACCAGTGCGGCGGGCAGCGCGCTCGCGCCGAGCAGAAGCAGCGCGCGCCAGTCCTGGACCAGCACGACGTCGCCGCCCGGACCGAACAGGCCGACCCCGAACACGACGAGTACCCACACCAGCAACGGCACGAACGACAAACCGGGCCGCACGAGCTTCCCCGCGGTCAGCACGAGCCACGGCGTGGTGACCGCTCCGACCACCGCGGTGACCGGCAGCGGCACCTCGCCGAGCGGACCGAGCCGCAGCGGGAGGAAGAACAGTTCGAGCAGCGCCAGCACGACCGCGTCGACCGCCAGCAGCACCAGCATCAGCCGCTGGTCGCGAGTGAGCGGGGCGGACACGGTCACCACCCTCCGAAGAGATCGGTCTCGGCGCCGGCGGCGTCGCCGTGGGCGAGCACGAAGTACTCGGCGGACGGGATCGGCTGCGCGATGCTGTTGGTCAGCGCGAAGTGCGGCACCGCGCCGTCGACCACGGTCAGCTGGGTTTCGTGCGCGCGCAGCGCCGCCAGCTTCGCCTGCCGGTGCGCGGAGATGTCGACCACGGTGGTGATTGTGCCGTCCGGAGTGGACGGAAGCTCGCCATCGGCGGCCACCCGGAACGGTGATGTCCCGTCCGCACGCAGTTCGGCGAGCCCGACGGCGAGCGCGGCCTCGGACTGGACCACGTGGAAGACCCGCCGGACCGAGGGGGCGTCCGGAGCCGCCGCCATGGTGATCTCGTGCGCGCGGATGTGGTCGGGATGGCCGTAGCCGCCGAAGGAGTCATAGGTGACGACGACCTGCGGCGCGAAATCGTCGATGAGTTCGCGCAGCTGCGCGGCCTGCTCCTGCGCCGAACCGCCGGTGAACGCCCGCGGGTGCTCGGCCGACGGCGTGCCCGCCATGCCCGAATCGCGCCAGCGGCCGATGCCGCCGAGGTACTCGTGCCGGGACAGGCCGAGCTCGGCGGCCGCGGCGGCCATCTCCCCGGACCGGTACCCGCCGAGCTGGTCGGCCTCCGCCGCCACGAGCTGGGCCAGCCGCGGCGGGACGATCTCGCCCTCTTCGCCGAGCGTGCAGGTCACCACGCACACCTCGGCGCCCTCGGCCGCGTACCGGGCGATGATTCCGCCGGTGGCGATGCTTTCGTCGTCCGGGTGCGCGTGGACCAGCAGCAGCTTCCGCTTCACGCCCTCAGATTAATGACCACCCAGTCCGCGCCCGGGACGCCGACCCCCGGCGCGGCGTTCCGGAACCGGGAAACCGCGCCGTGCACGGGAAAATGCATTCGCATCCCACGACGTCGGACCAGCGTCCCGGCTCGTGGGCGTTCCCTTCCGCGGAACGTTCCGCGGTTCGGAATGCGCGGACGAGGACGCAAGATGCTCGGAACACCCACCGAGCACCCGCCGCCGCCCGGGCGTTTTCGCCCGTGCCCGGCGGCGGGCGCATTGTTTCGCTTCACGAGATCGGACCAATTTCTTGTCACTTCGGGTTCGTCGCGACCGCGGGACTGCTCCATTAGCTGGGGTACCGCATACGGAACGGGGCGGTTATTGTCCGCCGGGCCGGTTGGCCCGCTGGGCCGAATTGCCACCCGAACCGGTCGGGAGTTCCCGTGATCAACTACTGACCGTAGTCGATCAAGTGCGGAAATCACGGCGCAACCAGGGGGCACGAGATATCTGTTCCGCAACGATCTCACTGAGAGTGTCCGGATCGATAGGTTTGGCGTCTGTCCAATGCCTAAGTTTCACGGCTACGGTGAGCAACGCGATACCGATCGGTGCTTGCGCGTCAGGAAGAGTCGCCTCGCAAACCCGCGACGGCGTCGAGCAAGGAGAATGAATGTTAGTGACGACTAGGTCGCGCGCCGCGAAGCTGGGCGCGTTCGTCGCGGGCGCGGCCCTTCTGCTCTCCGCATGCGGTGGTGGCGGGGGCGGCAACAGCGCGGTGCAGACCGGGCAGGCATTCGCCGACTGCGACAAGAACCCGAACACCTGCAACTCGGCGCAGGCCGATCAGCTCCAGCAGGGCGGCGACGTCACCTTCGCGATCGAGAAGAACGTGCCGAACTGGAACGTGACCTCGGCCGAGGGCAACGTCTTCGAAACCGGCATGGTCACCAAGGGCATCCTGCCCTACACCTTCTACGCGACGCCGGACCTCAAGCCGGTCCTGAACAAGGACTTCGTCGAGTCCGCCGAGCTGACGAACCCGACGACGATCGTCTACAAGATCAACCCGAAGGCGGTCTGGTCCGACGGCACTCCGCTGTCGGCCGACGACTTCATCTACAACTGGAAGGTGCAGAACGGCAAGGACTGCCCGGACTGCTCCCCGGCCGACACCTCCGGCTACGACCAGCTGACCTCCGTGGTCGGCTCGGACGGCGGCAAGACGGTGACCGCCACCCTCGCCAAGCCGTTCACCGACTGGAAGAAGCTCTGGGGCTCGTCCGGCGCGATGTACCCGGCGCACCTGGCCAAGCAGCACGGGGACACCAACACCCCGGCCGGCCTCGCGTCGTCGTACAAGTGGTTCGGCACGACCGTCCCGACCTGGACCGGCGGCCCCTGGAAGATCTCGAAGTTCGTCAACAACCAGTCGATCACCGAGGTCCCGAACGAGAAGTACTGGGGCGAGAAGCCGCGGCTGAACAGCGTCATCTTCCGCATCATCACCGACGCGACGCAGGAGCCGACCGCACTGCAGAACAACGAGGTGCAGGTCATCTACCCGCAGCCGCAGGTCGACCTGATCAACCAGGTCAAGAACATGCCGAACATCTCCTCCTACATCGGCCTCGGCCTGACCTGGGAGCACTTCGACTTCAACCTCAAGAGCCCGGCGCTGGCCGACAAGACGCTGCGCCAGGCACTGTTCACCGCAGTCAACCGCAAGGACATGATCGCCAAGACCGTCGGCCAGTTCACCAACAAGGTCGAGCCGCTCAACAACCACAACTTCATGCCGCAGCAGCAGGGCTACAAGGACGTGGTGAGCGCGACCGGCCAGGGTTCCGGTGACATCGAGAAGGCCAAGAAGATGCTGACCGACGCGGGCTACAAGCTGGCCAACAACCAGCTGTCCGACCCGAGCGGCAAGCCGATCCCCGAACTGCGCATCCGCTACACCGTCGGCAACCAGATCCGGCAGAACGAGTGCGAGCTGTTCGCGCAGACCGCGGCCCAGCTGGGCATCAAGGTGAAGGTCCAGTCCACCGACGACCTCGGCCAGACCACCACCAGCGGCGACTACGACGTCATCGTCTTCGCCTGGGTCTCCTCGCCGTTCCCGTTCGGCGGCGCGAAGCAGCTGTGGGGCACCGGCCAGGGCAGCAACTACGGCAAGTACAGCAGCAAGCAGGTCGACGACCTGATGGAGCAGGCCAACGCCGAGAACGACCAGACCAAGGCGGCGGACCTGCTCAACCAGGCCGACAAGATCATGTCCGAGGACGCGTACGTGCTTCCGCTGTACCAGAAGCCGACCTTCATCGCCTCGTCGGACAAGATCGCGAACATCCGCAACAACTCGACGCTCGACGCGCCGGTGTACAACATGGCGGAGTGGGGCATCCGGAAGTGATCAACGACCGGTAGATTCCCGCAGGAGCACCGGTGAAGGGCCGGCCGCAAAGCCGGCCCTTCACCGTATCCGCGAACAATTGCCCTTTTAGTTCCCGAACACCACGATTGCCCCGTTACGCCGCCAAGGCCCTGCCACCACGAGCGGCGGGCGCCGGCAGAACACCGTCCAGAGCAGGAAGACCTCCATGCTTGCCTTCGCACTGCGCCGGCTATTCGTTTCGGTGCCGATCCTCATCGTGTCGACGTTCGTCGTCTTCGTGATGGTGTCGCTCTCGGCCAACCCGTTGACCCCGCTGATCGCGAGAAACCCGCCGCCGCCCCCTCGCACCATCGAACTCGAACGCATCCGGCTGCACCTCGACCAGCCGATTCTCGAGCGGTACTGGCACTGGATCACCGGCGTGCTGCACGGTGATTTCGGCCCCTCGGTCCAGTCCACCATGAACATCGGCAGCGAGGTGTTCGGCCGGTTCGGCGTGACGCTGCGGCTCATCGTGCTCGCCATGGTGGTGGCGCTGATCCTCGCCGTGCTGATCGGCGTGATCAGCGCGTCGCGGCAGTACTCCAAGTTCGACTACACCGCGACCTTCTTCGGCTTCCTCTTCCTGTCGATGCCGTCGTTCTGGTTCGCGCTGGTGCTGAAGCAGGTCGGCATCGGGATCAACGAGTCGGTGGGCGACCAGGTGTTCTACACCATCGGTTCCTCCTCGGTGGTCGCCGCGGGCGGGTTCTGGGCCCAGTTCGGCGACGTGCTCGGCCACCTGATCCTGCCGACGATCTCGCTCGCGCTGACCAGTTACGCGGCCTGGAGCCGCTACCAGCGCGCGTCCATGCTCGAGGTGCTCAACAGCGATTACGTCCGCCTCGCGAGGGCCAAGGGCCTGCCGCGCTGGACGGTGACGCGCAAGCACGCGCTGCGCAACGCGCTGATCCCGCTGACCACGGTGACCGCGCTCGACATCGGCTCGATCCTCGGCGGCGCCGTCGTCACCGAAACCGTGTTCCAATGGCAGGGTGCGGGCGCTTTCCTGCTGGACGCGATCAAGCGCAGCGACGTGTACGCGGTGGAGGCGTGGCTGCTCATCGCGGCGACGTTCATCATCCTGCTCAACCTGATCGCCGACCTGCTCTACGGCCTGCTCGACCCGAGGATCCGCTATGCCTAACGACGCAATCCCCACTCCGCCCACCACCCTGGGCGGCGCTCGGTTCGCTCCGGACGACCCGCAGACCCCGAAGGGCGCGCCGGAACGCGAGTTCACGGTCAAGGAGCGCAGCCAGGCGCAGCTGGTGTTCCGGCGGTTCCTGCAGCACCGGCTCGCGATGATCAGCCTCGTCGTGTTCGTGCTGATCATCCTGTTCGCCTACGTGGGCGCGGCGATCTGGAAGTACGACGCGGGAGCCATCACCGACCAGAACTCGGCCCCGCCCTCGGGCGACCACCCGTTCGGCACCGACGCGGTCGGCCACGACACGCTGGCGCAGGTGATGCGCGGGACGCAGATCTCGCTGCAGATCTCGATCCTCGTCGCGATCTTCGCGACCGTCGTGGGCACCATCTGGGGCGCGGTCGCCGGTTACTACCGCGGCTGGCTCGACACGGTCTTCATGCGCATCGCCGACCTCGTGCTCACGCTGCCGCTGCTCGCGGTGGCCGCGGTGCTCGGCCACCAGTCCGGCGGCACGTGGTGGCTGATCGCGGTCGTCATCGGCGGCCTCTACTGGGCGTATGTCTCCCGGGTGGCGCGCGGCGTCGTGCTTTCCTTGCGCGAGAAGGAGTTCGTCGAGGCGTCGAAGGCGCTCGGCGCGAGCGACAGCCGGATCATCTTCCGGCACCTGGTGCCCAACGCGCTCGGCGCGATCATCGTCAACCTGACGATCCTGGTGTCGATCGCCATTCTGCTCGAGACGGCGCTGTCGTTCCTCGGCTTCGGCGTACAGCCGCCGGACACCTCGCTCGGGCTGCTGGTGAGCAGCGCGCAGACCGCGATCGACACGCGGCCGTGGCTGTTCTACTTCCCGGGCATTTTCATCATCCTGATCGCACTGACGATCAACTTCATCGGGGACGGCCTGCGGGACGCGTTCGACCCCCAGCAGACGAAGGTGCGCGCATGACCCAGAACGGCTCGCAAGGACGCGGCGGCGATCCCGTCCTCGTCGTTGAGGACCTGACCGTGCAGTTCCCGACCAGCGAGGGCGTGGTCAGCGCCGTGCGCGGCGTGAACTACCAGCTTCGCCGCGGCGAGGTGCTCGGCATCGTCGGCGAATCCGGCTCCGGCAAATCGGTGACCTCGCTCGCGGTGATGGGCCTGCTCCCGAAGACCGCGAAGGTGTCCGGCTCGATCCGGTTCGGCGGGCAGGACCTGCTGAAATCGAACGAGAAGGAACTGAACAAGGTCCGCGGCAAGGGCATCGCGATGGTCTTCCAGGACCCGATGACCTCGCTGAACCCGGTGTACACCGTGGGCGACCAGATCGCCGAGGCGATCACCGCGCACCACGACGTGCGCAAGGACGTCGCGAAGAAGCAGGCGGTCGAACTGCTCGACCTGGTCCGCATCCCGAATCCGAAGCAGCGCGCGGACGAGTACCCGCACCAGCTGTCCGGCGGCATGCGCCAACGCGTGGTGATCGCGATCGCGATGGCCAACAACCCGGACGTGATCATCGCGGACGAGCCGACCACCGCGCTCGACGTGACGGTGCAGGCGCAGATCCTCGAGGCGCTGCAGGCCGCGCAGAAGGAAACCGGCGCGGCGATGGTGCTGATCACCCACGACCTCGGCGTGATCGCCGGCCAGGCGGACCGGGTGCACGTGATGTACGCGGGCAAGGTCGTCGAGTCCGGCACGGTCGACGACATCTTCTACCACCCGCGGATGCCCTACACGCTGGGCCTGCTCGGCAGCCTGCCGCGGCTGGACGTCAAGACCGACCGGCTCACGCCGATCACCGGTTCGCCGCCCGCCACCCAGAACATGCCGCCGGGCTGCCCGTTCAGCCCGCGCTGCCCGCTGTCGCAGCCGATTTGCGACGAGGAGGAGCCCGCGCTCGTCGCCGGCCCGAACGGGCAGCACGCGGCCTGTCACTTCACCGAGCAGGTCGTCGGGAAGGACCCGGCCGAGCTGTTCAGCGCCACCTCGGCCGACGCGGCAGCCGTCCCGGTCGCCGTGGACGCCATCGCGACCGACACGGAGACGAACCGATGAGCGAGGCCACGGCGGGACAGGCACCCGTCCTCTCCGCGCAGAACCTGGTCAAGCACTTCCCGATCCGCGGCGGCGGCATCCTGCGCCGCGTTTCGGGGGCGGTGCAGGCGGTGTCGGACGTGTCGTTCGACATCTACCCGCACGAGACGCTCGCGCTGGTCGGCGAATCCGGCTGCGGCAAGTCGACCACCGCCCGGGTGGCGCTGGCGCTGCAGCCGCTCACCGGCGGCAAGGTCACCTACGAGGGCAAAGACCTCGCGACGATGGGCAAGCGCGAACTGCAGCGGCTGCGGCGCAGCATGCAGATCGTGTTCCAGGACCCGTACGCCTCGGTCGACCCCCGGCTGCCGGTGAACGAGATCATCGCCGAACCGCTGCGCATCCACGGCCTGTACGAGAACGGCGGCAAACAGCAGGTCCGCGACCTGATGAAGACCGTCGGCCTGCGCCCGGAGCACGGCAACCGGTTCCCGCACGAGTTCTCCGGCGGGCAGCGCCAGCGCATCGGCATCGCCCGCGCGCTCGCGCTGAAGCCGAAGGTGCTGGTGCTGGACGAGCCGGTGTCCGCGCTGGACGTCTCGATCCAGGCGGGCGTGCTGAACCTGCTGAAGGATCTGCAGGCGGAACTCGGGCTGTCGTACCTTTTCGTGTCGCACGACCTTTCCGTGGTGCGGCACGTGGCGGACCGGATCGCGGTGATGTACCTCGGCAAGATCGTGGAGACCGCGCCGTCGGAGGAGCTGTTCGAGAACCCGGCGCACCCGTACACGCAGGCCCTGATCTCGGCGATCCCGGTGCCGGACCCGCGCAAGGAGCGGACGCGGCAGCGGATCGTGATCACCGGTGACGTGCCCAGCCCGGCCAATCCGCCGTCGGGCTGCCGGTTCCGCACCCGGTGCCCGAAGTTCGCCAACCAGCTGGACGACGCCGGACGCGAGAAGTGCAAGACGGAGGAACCCGCCTTGATCGACCGCGGGCAGGCGCATCCGGTGGCGTGCCACTTCGCGGAGAGTCTGCAGTTGATCTGACGCGGCAACGAAAAGGGGCCTCGCACTTGTTCGTGCGAGGCCCCTTTCGCGTACCGGATCAGGTCGCGCCGCGGGTCCAGTTCACCGCGGATCCGAACGGACCCTGCATCGGCGGGCCGGGCGTCAGGCCGGAGATTCCCTTGCCCACCGCCAAAGTCTCGGCTTCCTGGAACAGCGGGATCACGACGTTTTGGGACCACAACTGCGGTTCCAGCGTCTTGAGCGAATCCGCGACAGTCGCGGAGCCAGTGAGGGCCGAGTCGATCGTCGCTTGCAAGCCCTGGTCGCACAAACCCGCGGGATTAGCTGGCACCACGGGTTTCGTCTTGTCCACGGGCGTGGGCTCGGGCGCGCAGCCGTAGCTCGACGCGAGGACCGTCGCCGGGTCGCCGCCGACGGGTTGGCCTACTACGGCGATATCCACGCCGACCGTGCTGTTCGAATCCGGGCTCGCCTGCTGTTTCCCGTTCACCACCGGCATCGCCAGCAGGGACGAATACAGGTCGCGCGGCTGCGGTTTGATCTGGTTGACCTCGATGCCGCCCGCGACCAGCTCCGATGCCAGTTCCTTCGCGATCGACGCGTACGGTTCCTGTTCGCCGGGCGACGCGAGCACTATCGACAGCGTCTTGTTTCCCTTGCGCCACACGCCAGCTTCCTTTTTGTACCCGGCGGCGGTGAAGTACTGCTCGGCCTTGGTCGCGTCCGGCGCGGCCGGCGGGCCTGCCGGAATGGTGGCCGCGTAACCCTTCGCCGAGGGGGGCAGGACTTGTGCGTCCGCTTTCAGCGTGGCGGACGGGCCGCCTTTCGCCCCGGCGGAGATCAGTTTTCCGCGGTCCAGCAAGGCGGCGATGCCCGCGCGGACTTGCGGTTCGGAAAGCGTCGCGCTCACCGGGCGCAGCAGCACCGACGCGGTCAGCGGACGCGGCAGCGTGTGCAATTTGACCGCCGAGCCCAGGTCGTTCAGCAGCTGCAGCCCGGTGGAATCGGTGCGGGTCAAGGAGAATTGGTCGTTGCCGCTGCGCAGTGCGGTCGCGATGCCGGACGCGTCGGAGCGGCGCAGGATCAGGGTGTCGACCGCGGCGGGCTTTTCCCAGTACCGGTCGTTGCGCTGGAGAGTCGCTTCGCCGCGGGCGGTGTCGATGGTCTTGATCGCGAACGGCCCGGCTACCGCGGGGAAGCTCGTCGCGAGGGCATTCGCCCAGCCGCCCGGCGAATCCTTGAGCAGGTGTTGCGGGAGCAGATTGTCGAACAGCGTCTGCCAGGCCGGGTACGGCTTGCTGAAGGTGACCTCGACGCCCTTGCCGCCGTCGCGGGATTCGATGTCCGAGATCAGCCGGTAGCCCGCCGGTTCGATCACGCCGGGGTTCGTCTTCATCGCGTTGGCGAGGTAGATGAAGTCCTCGGTGGCGATCGGGGCCCCGTCGGACCACGAGGCGTCCGGGCGGATCACGTATTTCACCGTGAACGGCACCTGCGAGACGACCTCGGCCGAGACCATCAGCGTCTTGTCGAGCGTGCGCGTGCCGTCCTCGGACTGCCGGAACACCGAAGGCAGCAGGAGCTGCGAGAGCGCGGTGGTGATCGTCGACGCGTCCGCGATGCTGTGCGGGTTGTAGCCGCCGACCACGTCGTCCACGCCGACCACGATCTGCGACTGCGACGCCGCGCTGGTCGTGCTCGACGGCGGAGCCGACGTGACCACCGGGGGCGGCGGGGTGTTCGAACACGCGGCGAGCAGTACTCCCGCCAGCGCCAGCACCGGCCCCAGCCGGCGTCCGAATCGCACGCTCGTCCTCCTGAAAGTTCCCGCCGCGCTCCGTGGTCCGAGCGGACATGCTGCCATGCCAGGGCGGGGGCCGGCATCGAGATTCCCACATCGGCCGTCACTCCGTGACATCGGAGTGGATACCGCCATAAGAGTGGACGCGCGAACCGCCGTCGCGGTTCACGCGAAAGGGCGCCTCCCGGGAACGGGAGGCGCCCTTTTTCACCTGCGCGAGGTTCAGCTGTTTTCGCGGCTCTTGGCCCGCGAGCGCTCCTTGGCGCGGGTCGCGATGTCGAGCGTGACCTTGCGGACCCGCACGACCTCCGGCGCGACCTCGACGCATTCGTCGCTGGCGCAGAACTCCAGCGCCTCCTCGAGGCTCAGCTTGCGCGGCCGGGCGAGGCGCTCCAGCTCGTCCCCGGTGGACGAGCGCATGTTGGTGAGCTTCTTCTCCTTGGTGATGTTGATGTCGAGGTCCTCGAGCCGCGGGTTCTCGCCCACGACCATGCCCTCGTACACCTCGGCTCCCGGCTCGACGAAGAAGCTGCCGCGGTCCTGGAGCTGGATCATCGCGTACGCGGTGATCGGGCCGGACCGGTCGGCCACCAGCGAACCGGTGTGCCGGGTGCGGATCTCGCCCGCCCACGGGAAGTAGCCCTCGAACACGTGGTTCGCGATGCCGGTGCCGCGGGTTTCGGTGAGGAAGTCGGTGCGGAAGCCGATCAGGCCGCGCGAGGGCAGCACGTAGATCAGCTTGATCCGGCCGGTGCCGTTGCCGCTCATGTCTTCCATCCGGCCCTTGCGGGCGGCGAGCAGCTGCGTGATCGAGCCGAGGTGCTCCTCCGGCGAGTCGATGTACAGCCGCTCGAACGGCTCGTGCAGCTTGCCGTCGATCGTGCGCAGCACCACCTGCGGCTTGCCGACGGTCAGCTCGAAGCCCTCGCGGCGCATCTGCTCGACCAGGATGGCCAGCGCCAGCTCGCCGCGGCCCTGCACCTCCCAGGTGTCCGGACGCTCGGTGGGCAGCACGCGGATCGACACGTTGCCGATCAGCTCCTGGTCGAGGCGGGCCTTCACGAGCCGCGCGGTGACCTTGTCGCCGCCGTTGCGCCCGGCCAGCGGCGAGGTGTTGACGCCGATGGTCATCGAGATGGCGGGCTCGTCCACGGTGATCCGCGGCAGCGCGACCGGCTCCTCGGGGTCGGCGAGGGTGTCGCCGATGGTGATGTCCGGGATGCCGGCGATGGCGACCAGGTCGCCCGCGCTGGCCTCGGTGGCCGGGACGCGGGTGAGCGCCTCGGTGACGAGCAGTTCGGAGATGCGGACGTTCTGGACCGAACCGTCCTCGCGCATCCAGGCCACGGTCTGGCCCTTGCGGAGCTTGCCCGCGTGGATGCGGATCAGCGCGATGCGGCCGAGGAAGTTCGACGCGTCGAGGTTGGTGACCAGCGCCTGCAGCGGCGCGTCCGGGTCCGCGACGGGCGGCGGGACGTGCGTGAGCAGGGTCTCGAACAGCGGGTCGAGGCTCTCGCTGTCGGGAAGGCCGCCGTCGGCGGGCTGCTCCAGCGACGCCTTGCCGGCGCGCGCCGAGGCGTAGACGACCGGGAGGTCGAGGATCGCGTCGTGGTCGGCGTCCTCGATGTCGCTCGCGAGGTCGAGCAGCAGGTCGTGGGTCTCCTCGACGACCTCGGAGATCCGGGCGTCCGGGCGGTCGACCTTGTTGACCACGAGGATCACCGGCAGCTTCGCCTCGAGCGTCTTGCGCAGCACGAAGCGGGTCTGCGGCAGCGGGCCCTCGCTCGCGTCGACCAGCAGCACGACGCCGTCGACCATGGAGAGGCCGCGCTCGACCTCGCCGCCGAAGTCGGCGTGGCCCGGGGTGTCGATCACGTTGATGGTGACCGTGCCCTCGGGGGTCTGGCGGTGGATGGAGGTGTTCTTCGCGAGAATGGTGATGCCCTTTTCCCGCTCGAGTTCACCGGAGTCCATCACGCGGTCGACCAGCTCGGCGCGTTCGGCGAAGGCGCCGGACTGGCGGAGCATGGCGTCGACCAGGGTCGTCTTGCCGTGGTCGACGTGGGCGACGATCGCGACGTTGCGCAGGTCGGGCCGGGTCTTGCCGGACGCGCGGCCGGTTTCGACCGCGGTGGCGCTGGCTGCGGGCACGCGAAGACTCCTGAACTCGAAAGAAAGGCGGGTGGCGCCGCGCGGCGAACGAAGATCACGGGCACCGGGAAATGCGACCGGCTCTCGCTGACCGGCTTTGGCCACACGCGGACTTCCAACAGGATACCTGTTGGGGTGGTGTGAGGAGCGCCACGCCCTCCTCTCGGTTAGGCTCACCTAACCTTTGGGGTGTTCTTGGCCGCCGGTGTGAGGAGTGCGCGTGGGGAAGAAGGACGCGGACGATCCTCGGGCCGTGGTGCGGAAGTTGATGAAGGCCGGGAAGGTCAAGAAGAAGTGCTGCCGGTCTGACGATCGGTGCAAGAAGTGTCCGGTTTTGGCGTTGAAGAAGGCTAAGAAGCGGGTTGCCAAGGCTGCTTGAGGGCGTTCTCGGGCGGCTCGTCGCCCTGGCGGGCGACATTGCCGATTGAGTGGGTTGCGTGGGGCCCCCGAAGCTTGATTGTGCTGACGGTTCGGGGGTGCTTGTCAAGGCGGGAAAGATGCCTTGACAAGCACCCCCGAACCGCAGGGAGGCTTCGTATCGGGGGCGGGGGGAGGGGTGGGTGCCTCGCTGTTTGGGTGCAGCGGTGCCGGTTTTCTTCGCGGGTTGGGTGCTTCGCTCGTGGGTGCAGCGGTGCCGGTTTTCTTCGCGGGTTGGGTGCTTCGCTCTTTGGGTGCAGCGGTGCCGGTTTTCTTCGCGGGTTGGGTGCTTCGCTCGTGGGTGCAGCGGTGGCGGTTTAGGGCTGTGAGGGGAATCTGAGGGGGCGCTGGATCCGTGAAGGCGGCCTCGCGGGACGGCGTTAGTTGTCCAGCAGTTCGTTCACCAGGGTTAGTTCCGGGGCCGTTCTGGTGGGCTGGAACTGGATGATTTCGTAGGTGGCCAGCTGGTTGATCGCGAAGGGGTCCGTGGCCAGGATCGCGTCCAGCTGTGCGCGGTCGATGGGGCGGGTGACGATGACGCCGCCGGTGCGGGGTTTTTGGGCGCCGGAGGCCAGGAAGCGCCCGTCTTCGTACTGCTTCGTCAGCCACTCCTGGTGGGCGGGGAGGGCGCGGTCGATTTCCTCTAGCGGAACGGTGTACGTGAGCACGACGACGAACATGGTTCGAACCGTAGTCCGGTGCTAGGCTCGTCGCATGCGTTTCCAGAGCACTCAGTGGTGGCCGTCCGTTGGCGGCCCCTTAGCTCTGCGCTGAAAAACCAGCGAAGGCCGCCCGGTGGGCGGCTTTTTTTGGGTCCGCTCCCGGGGTCGAACACATCCACGGAGAGGAAAACCCCGATGGTCCAGCTGTCCGGCATCACCCCGTCCGGTCACGTCCAGCTCGGCAACCACCTCGGCGCGTTGCGTCGGTGGGCGGCCGACGGCGGGCCGGACGATTTGTATTTCGTTTCCGATCTTCATGCGATGACCACCGCGCACAATCCGGCGAAGCTGCGGTCGCTGGCGACTGAGCAGCTGGCCGTGCTGGTCGCCGCCGGGATCGCGCCGGAGCGGGTGTTCGTGCAATCCGATCTCGCGCGGGAGCTGGGGGCGTTGACCTGGGTCTTGGAGTGCACCTGCTCCTACGGCGAGGCGGCGCGGATGATCCAGTTCAAGGAGAAATCCAAGGGACAGGCGGGAGTGCGGCTCAGCCTGCTCACCTATCCCGTGCTGATGGCGGCCGACATTTTGCTGCAGGGCGCGGACGAGGTGCCGGTCGGCGAGGATCAGCGGCAGCACGTCGAGCTGGCTCGCACGCTTGCCCGGCGGTTCAACTCCACGTACGGCGAGGTGTTCGTCATTCCGGAGGCGACGTTGCCGCCCGCGGGGGCGCGGGTGAAGGACTTGGCCGAGCCGACTCGGAAGATGTCCAAGTCCGCGCAGGATTCCGCGGGCGTCGTGTTCGTGCTGGACGAACCCGATCAGATTCGGCGCAAGGTGCGCAAGGCGCGGACCGACGGGGATTCGGCGCCGATGTACGACCCGGAGAATCGGCCGGGGATCTCGAATTTGCTGGAGATTCTCGCCGCTTGCGGGGGCGGCGAGCCCGCGGAGCTGGCCGAGAAGTACCCCTCGTACGGCGTGCTCAAGGATGCCGTCGCCGAGGCGGTGATCGAGGAATTGCGGCCGGTCCGGGAGGGCACGCGCGCGTTGCTGGACGACGTCGCTGAGCTGGAGCGGGTCCGCAAGGCGGGCGCGGAGCGGGCGATCGACCGCAGCGCGCACCGGGTGTCGTCGGCCTTGCGGATGGTCGGGGCGGCTTGAAGAGGCTCGTGAGTGCTGGTTCTACTGGGAATCAGCACTCACGAGCGCGTGCAGTGCGGGCAGCAGGTCCCGGTCCGCCGGAAGCCAGTCCAGGTCGTCCAGTTCGTCGTCGCCGACCCAGCGCAGCGCGGTGTGTTCGACCGCGCGCGGCTCGTCGCCCGGCGACAGCAGCGCGGCGGAGTACACGCGCAGCACTTTCCCGCCCGGCAGCGGGATTTCCGGGCCGACCCGCTCGCCCACGGTGACCGCCACGTCCAGTTCCTCGTGGCATTCCCTGGCCAGCGCGAAAGCCTCGGTCTCGCCTTCCTCGACGCGCCCGCCCGGCAGTTCCCACTGGCCCGCGTGATGCGGCGGCCAAGCCCGTTGCTGGGCGAGAAGCTTGCCGTCGCGCACCAGTGCCGCCCCGACGATGACCGCGTCCATGCGCCCAGTCTCCCCCACCGGATTCACCGGTCCGCGCCCGCCCGCCAGGTGACCTCGAACCGCGCGCCGCCGTCCGGCGATTCGCCGACCCGGACCTTGCCCCCGCGCCGGCGCACCGCTTCGGCGACCATCGCCAGGCCGAGGCCCGTTCCGCCGGACGAGCGCGCCCGGTCGTCGGACACGCGGTAGAAGCGGTCGAACACCTTGCTCCGGTGCTCGGGCGCGATGCCCGGACCGTCGTCGTCCACCACGACCCGCACCTTCGAGCGCGAGGCCAGCACGGACACCACGATCTGCCCGGACGCGTACCGGCAGGCGTTGCGCAGCAGGTTGTCCAGCACCAGCTCGACCTCCTGGTGCGCCGCCGACGCCCAAGCCTGCGCCACCGCGCTGCTCACCCGCGTGTCCGGTGCCCCGGACGGCAGCCGCCGCACCGCCGCGCGGACCTCCGACACCACCTCGACCGGTTCCGCGGGCGGCACTTCCCCAGCGTCGGACCGAGCCAGCGCGAGCAGGCCGTCGAGCAGGCCGGACAGCCGTTCGGACTCCTCGAGAATGTCCGAAAGCGTCTCCTGCGCCAGCTCCGGATCGGGATTCGTCACGGCCACCTCGGCCTGCACCCGGATCGACGCGACCGGGGAACGCAACTCGTGCGCCGCATCGCCCGTGAACCGGCGCAGCCGCTGGCTGACCTCTTCCTGGCGTTCGAGCAGCGCGTTGAATTCCTCGGCCAGCGCACGCATTTCGTCGTGCGACGTCGGCAGCGGCAGCCGCGCACCCGGCGGCAGCGTGCGCACCAGCCCGCGCATCCGCGCCACCGGCCGCAGCGCGAGCCGGACGACCAGCCAGGTCGCCAGCCCCGCGACCAGCGCACCGACCAGCGCGACCACGACCAGCCACAACCCGCCGTAATGCACCGCGGCGGTGAACCCGACCAGCCCGGCGCCCGCGACGACCAGCCGCTGGCTGCCATTCGGTGTGCTGACCACCTGGCCGCGCCAGCGCGACCCGTCGGACTGCACCGGCAAACCCGCTTTGAGCTGGGAGACCTCGTGGCCGGTCAGCTTCGGCCGCGCCTGGCCGTCCACCGGGTCCCCGGCGATGTCCAGCACCCGCACCGAAACCGGGTCCGCCGAGGTGAGCGGCTTCCCGGCGGAGACCGCGCCGGCCGCAGGGGCGAGCGCGGCGGTCAGCTCCTTGTCGACCGAATCGGTGAGCAGCGGGTCGAGATTGTTCGCCGCCAGCGCGGCAAGCCCGAGGAGACAGCCGAGCGTGATCGCCGCCGCCAGCACGGTGATCCGGACCTGCAGCGAACGGCGGCTCCACCACGACGACGGCGAGCCAGTCACCTGACCTCGTCAAGCTGGTCGTCCGAGGCGAGATAGCCGTGCCCGCGCACCGTCCGCAGGATCGAGCCCGCGCCGACCGCGTCGAGCTTGCGCCGCACGTAACCCACATACACCTCAACGAGATTCCGCGTGACGGCCTGCTCCTCGCCCCACACCGCGCGCAGCAGTTCGTCCTTCGTCACGACCGTCCCGGCACGGCCGACGAGCACCTCCAGCAGCCCGAATTCGCGCGGGCTCAACGGCACTTCGCGACCGTCCCAGCGCACCTGCCGCAACGCCCGGTCGACCTCCAGCGCACCGAGTTTCAGCGCACCGCGCGACGCCTCCGGCCCGGCCCGCCGCAGCACCGCCCGTACCTGCGCGACCAGCACGACGAACGAGAACGGCTTCACGAGGTAGCCGTCCGCGCCGAGGTCGAGGCCGTCGGCCTGGTCGATCTCACCGTCCTTCGCGGACACCAGCAGCACCGGCGTGGTCACGTTCTCCGCGCGCAGCCGTTCCAGCACGCGATAGCCGGACAGGCCGGGCAGCATGATGTCCAGCAGCACGACGTCGAACGAACCGGTGCGCGCGAGCTGCAGCCCGGTCGGCCCGTCCGCGGCGGTCACCACGTCCATGTCCTCCGCGCGCAGGCCGCGTTGCAGCGCCTTGCGCACACCAGGTTCGTCGTCGACCACCAGCACCCGAGGTTTCACGATCCTCATCATGGCCGGTTCGCGCGGCTGACGCGCGTACTCTCAGTGCCATCTCAGCTGAACGGGCCGAACATTCAGGGGTATCTCAGCCTCGGCAGGGGAACGTCTGCACCGGGAGCCGGGCCCGCCAAAGCCCGGGAACACAGGGAGAGACGAGATGGATCCGAAGAAGAAGGCCATCACGGCGGCCGTCGTCGGCACCGCGCTCGGCGTGGGCGGGCTGGTCGTCGTGGCGATGCCTGCCTCAGCGGGGGACGCGCCGAAGCTGCCGCAGGTCAGCGCGGAGGACCTGGTCCAGTCGGTGGTCACCGCGAAGCCGGCGCCGTTCGACGGCACGGTGACGGTGAGCAACGACCTCGGCCTGCCGAAGATGGCGACCGGCGCGGTACCGGGGGCGGGTGCGCTGGGCGTCGATTCGGCGCAGGTGTTCAGCGACGGCACCGGCAAGACGAAGGTGTCGCTCACCAAGGGGCAGGCGCAGGAGACGATCATCCACAACGGCAACACCGTGTGGGACTACGACTCCAAGACCAACAGCGCGACCAAGACCACGATCCCGGGGGACGTGGCGACCAAGCGCAATTCCTACGAGGGCAAGGCGGCCGACCCGTCCACCGCGGCCAAGGAACTGCTCGCCAAGGTGCGCGAGAGCAGCAACGTCGCGGTCGACGGCACGGCCACGGTCGCCGACCGGCCGGCGTACGAGCTGGTCCTCACTCCGAAGCCGACCGAACGCACGCTGCTGCGCGAGATTCGCGTCGCGATCGACTCGCAGACCCGGATGCCGCTGCGGCTTTCGGTGCTGAGCAACGGAACCACCGCCCCGGCGCTGGAGCTGGCGTTCAGCAAGATCGAGTTCGCCGACCAGTCGGCCGACCTGTTCGCCTTCACCCCGCCCAAGGGCGCGAAGGTGACCGAAAAGCAGGCCAAGATCGACGAGCGCGACAAGGCGCTGGCGAACGAGGCCATGCAGGCCGCCAAGTTCGTCGGCGACGGCTGGGACACCGTCGTCACCGGCAAGGTGCCCGCGGATCTGGTGAAGGCCAAGCAGCAGGCGCAGGGCGAGGACAAGGGCGCGGACGTGCAGAAGATGCTGAGCCGGTTCGCCAAGCGGGTCAACGGCCCGTGGGGCAGCGGCTACCTCTTCACCACCAAGGTGGGCGGCGCGGTCCTGACCGACGACGGCCGGTTCGCCGCCGGCGCGGTCCCGGAGCAGGTGCTCTACGAAGCGCTGGGCGCCAAGTGACCAGCACCGCGGTCGAAACCGGGGCGGGCGTCTCCGAGGAGGCGCCCGCCCCGGCGGTCCCGCTGGCCGCGCGCACCCGCGGGCTGCGCAAGGTCTACCGCGGCACGGTCGCGGTGGACCACGTGGACCTGGACGTGCCCGAGGGCGCCGTGCTCGGCATGCTCGGGCCCAACGGTTCGGGCAAGACGACCACGATCCGGATGCTGCTCGGGCTCGTCCGCCCGACCGCGGGCGAGGTCGAACTGCTCGGCCGGAAGATGCCGGAGGAATCCGCGCACGCGCTGCCGGACGTCGGCGCGCTGGTCGAGGGGCCGGGCTTCCACCCGTTCCTTTCCGGACGCGACAACCTGCTGCGGTTCGCCGCCGCCGAACCGCGGCTGGCTTCGGCCGCGATCCCCGGCGCGGTCGACGCCGCGCTGGACCGGGTCGGGCTGTCCGCCGCCGCGCGCCGCCGGTACAAGGGCTATTCGCTCGGCATGAAGCAGCGGCTCGGTCTGGCGAGCGCGCTGCTGGTGCCGCGCCGGATGGTCGTGCTCGACGAGCCCACCAACGGTCTGGATCCGGCGGGTACCAGGGAGATCCGCCGCATCATCGCCGATCTGCACTCGGACGGCGTGACCGTGGTGGTTTCCTCGCATCTGCTCGCCGAGGTCGAAGCGACCTGCACGCATGTGGCGGTGCTGCAGTCCGGCTCGGTGGTCGCTCAGGGCGAGCTGACGGATCTGCTGGAATCTGGCAACGCCGCGCTGCTGGTGCGTACGCCGGACGCCGAGCAGGCGGTGGAAACGTTGCGGGAGAACCGGATCGGGGCGCGGCTGACCCCGGACGGCGTCCGCGTCGACCTCACCGCGACGCCCGCGCCGCGCGTGCTGCAGGTGCTCGTGCAAGCGGGGGTCGAGGTGCACGAGGCGACCCGGGCGCGGACCGGGCTGGAGGACCTGTTCGCGCGGCTGACCGAAGGGGAATCGGCGGCCGGCGAAGAAACCGAGGGGGAAGCGTCATGACTGCCGCTGCGGTAGCGGTGCCGGTGAGCCGGACCGGGCACGACACGGTGCCGTTGTTCCGCCTGGTCGCCGCGGAGCTGCGCTGGATCTTCCGCAGGCCGCGCACACTCGCGGTGCTGGGGCTGCTCGCGCTGGTGCCGATCGTGGTCGGGATCGGCCTGACCCTCGTCGGGCAGAACTCCGGGGGCGACGCGCCGGACGACAGCGGCGCCGCGCTGCTGGTGTCGGCGGTGAACAACGCGTTCGTGCTGCCGATCGCCGCCATGGTCATGACGCTCACGCTGCTGCTCCCGCTCGCGTCGGCGATGGCGGGCGCGGACGCGATCGCCGGCGAGGCCGCGCACGGCACGCTGCGCGGCTGGCTCATCGCACCGGTCAGCCGGGGCCGGCTGCTGACGGTCAAGGCGTTCGGCGTCGCGACGGTGTCGGTGGTCGCGGTGCTCGCCATGTCGGTGACCGGCGTGGCCACCGGATTGATCATCAACGGCACGGATTCGCTGTTCACGCTGTCGGGCACCACGCTGTCGCTCGGCGAGGCACTGCTGCGGATCCTGCTCGTCGGCGGCTGGATCGTGCTGCAGCTGTGGGCGGTCGGCGCGATCGCGCTGGCGGTGTCGAGCTGGACCGAGCACCCGATGCTCGTGGTCGCCTCGGTGCTCGCGACGAACATCGTCTTCACCATCCTCGGCTTCCTCAGCTCGCTGAAGTGGCTGCACCCGTTCCTGCTCACGCGGAACTGGACCCTGGCCCCGGCGTCGGTGCTGCAGGATCCGATGTCGCTGTCGATGATCGGCGAAGGCGCGGTCCGCGCGGCCTGCTACATCGTGGTCGGACTTTCGCTGGCCTACGCGCGCCTCGTCACCCGGGACGGCTGACCTGGGGGTTCAGCCCACCACGGCGATCCCGTCCGGATCCGGCCGCAGCCGGACGGGATCGCCCGCCCGCACGTCCGCCCCGGCCGGGGCGACCGCGTCCACAGTGGACTCTCCGCACCGGACGACCAGCCGCAGATGCTCCCGCCGGTGCACCGCCGCGGTCACCTCGCCCAGCACCCCGTCGTCGGCCGCTTTCAGGCCGTGCGGGCGGAATCCCAGGCGAACCGGACCATCGTCCACTGCCAGCTCGACGGCGCCCAGCTCAGTCCGCACCACGCCGCCGGCCGCGGTGCCGTCCAGGAACGTGGTGACGCCGAGGAAGCGGGCCACGTCGTCGTCCACCGGCTTGTTCCACACCGACCGGACCGCGCCCTCCTGCCGGATTTCCCCGGCGTCGAGCACCGCGACGCGATCGGCGAGCGTGAAGGCTTCCTCTTGGTCGTGCGTCACCAGCAGCGCGGTGATTTTGCTGCGCCGCAACAGATCCGCCAGGTCGATCGCCAGCTGCTCGCGCAGTCCAGCGTCCAACCCGGACAGTGGCTCGTCCAGCAGCAGCAACCGCGGTTCGGGAGCCAGCGCGCGAGCCAACGCGACGCGCTGCGCCTGCCCGCCGGACAGTTCGGTCACGCGTCGCCGCTCGTAACCTTCCAGCCCGACCAGCTTCAGCAGTTCCTTGACGCGCGCCGCGTGCCGTTCGCGAGGCACCCCGTGCATCCGCAGGCCGAACGCGATGTTCGCGGCGACATCGCGGTGCGGAAAGAGCTGTCCGTCCTGGAACACCAGCCCGAATTCGCGCTTGTGCACCGGCACCGCGGCGAGATCGGCACCGTCCCACGACACCGACCCGGACGACACCGGCTCCAGTCCGGTGATCGCGCGCAGCAGCGTCGACTTGCCCGACCCGGACGGGCCCAGCAACGCGAGCACCTCGCCGTCGGCGATGTCCAGCTTCGCGTCGCGGACCGCGGCGAACACTCCATAGTGGACAGTCAGGTCCCGTACCGTCAGCGCCATCAGAACTCCCCGACCGTGCTGGCGCCGCGGACCGAGCCGAACCGGTCGATCAGCGCCACCGCCACCACAGTCACCACCATGAGCAGGGCGCACGAGGCGTACGCCATCTGGTTGTTCAGCTCGCCCGGCCGGCTGATCAGCGTGGCGACGGCCACCGGGAGCGTCGGCGCGTCCGGCCGGGCGAGGAAGCTGGTCGCGCCGAACTCGCCGAGCGCGACGACGTACCCGAAGCCCGCCGCGGCCACCACGGACCGCGCGACCAGCGGGAAGTCGATCTCCCGCCACACCCGCGCCGGGCTCGCGCCGAGCGTCGCGGCGGCCTGGCGCAACCGGATGTCGACCGCACGCAGCACCGGCAAGATCATCCGCACCACCAGCGGCATGATCACGAGCGCTTGGGCGAAGGGCACGAGCAACGGCGACGTGCGCAGGTCGCCGGGCAGCGCGTCGAGCGTCACGAGGTAACCGAAGCCGACGGTCACCGCGGAGACGCCCAACGGCAGCATCAACGCGACGTCCATGGTCTCGCCCATCCCGCGCGCGAGCCCGCCCGGCGAACGGCGAAGCGCGACCAGCACGACGCTCGCGACCAGGCCGACGGCCATCGCCAGCAACGTCGCATCCGTGGCCGCGGCGAGGGAATTCTGCGCCGCGATCCAGCCGGACACCTGCAGCGCGCCGTTCTGCCCGACGGTATTCAGCGCCCGATACCCAGCGAGACTCCACCCGTCCGAACCGGACACCGATTCGACGAGCAGCGACACGATCGGCGTGAGCAGCAGACCGAGCACCGTCACGGCGGCACCGACCGTCCACCACTCCCCGCCCCGCGGCCGACGCGCGGTGACCTGCGCGGACCGCAACTTCACCGCGTTCTCCCGCTTCCGGCGCGCCATCGCCCCGAGAACCAGCGCGGCGACGACGGCGGCGAACTGGATCAACGACAACGCGGCCGCACCGGAGAGGTCCAGCAGGTCGACCGTCCGGAGGTAAATCTCGGTTTCCAGCGTCCGGTAGCTGCCGCCGCCGAGGATCAGCACCACGCCGAAACTGGTGGCGCAGAACAGAAACACCACCGCGGCGGCGGACGCGACAGCCGGGCCGAGCGCGGGCAGCGTGACCGAGCGAAACGCCCGCCACGGCGACGCTCCGAGCGCCCGCGCGGCCTCGGTCGCTCGCGGATCGAGGTGCGCCCACAGCCCGGCGACCGTGCGCGCGACGACCGCGACGTTGAAGAACGCGTTGGCCAGCACGAGGGGCAGCACGCCGCCGTCCGGCCAGAGCGCCCGGAACGCCAGTCCGACGACGACCGTCGGCAGCACGAACGGGACCAGCACGATCGTGCGCGCCAAGCCGACGCCCGGCAGCCGGACCCGCGCCAGGAGGTACGCCACCGGCAGCCCGGCGAGCACCGCGACGACGGTCGACGCGGCCGCGCTGGCCAGCGTGAACCCGGCGAGCCGCCACGTCCGCGGGTCGCCGAGCACGGTGTCGACGCCGCCCGCGGAGAACCCCCGGCCGACGATCGCGACGACCGGCCAGGCGAAGAACACCACCAGGAACGCGACCGGCAGCAGGCCGAGCAGCGTGAGCCCGATGGTGCGCGCGGGGATCACGCGCCCATGAGCGAGCGCCATTCCCCGATCCACTTCTCCCGGCCGGCCTGCACCTTGTCCGCGGGCATGGTGGCCGGAGCCTGCGGCAGCGGAGCCGCGGTGGCCCAGCCGGCGGGCAGTTCGACGCCCTGGCGCGCCGGGTAGACGTACATGTTCGCCGCGACCGTCGTCTGGAACTGCTGCGACAACAGGAAGTCGACGACCTTCTGCGCCTGCGGGACCTGCTTGCCGTTGGTGAGCACGCCCGCGTACTCGACCTGGCGGAAGCAGGTGTCGAGCAGCGCCTTGGTGCGCGGCTTGCCGTCCTCGCCGACCTCCGCGGCCGGCGACGAGGCGTAGGACACGACGATCGGCCGCGGGCCCTTGCCCGACGAGCCGGAGAAGTCCTTGGTGTAGGCCTCCTCCCAGCCGCTGACGGTCTTGAGGCCGTTGTCCTTCAGCTTCTGCCAGTAGCCCTTCCAGCCGTCCTCGCCGTACTTCGCGACCGTGCCGAGCAGGAAGGCCAGCCCCGGCGACGCGGTGGCCGGGCTCTCCGCGACGGTCAGGTCCTTGTACTTGGGATCGGCGAGGTCGTCGTAGCTCTTCGGCTCCGGGAGGCCCTTGCTCGCGAAGTAGGCCGGGTCGATGTTCACGCAGACGTCGCCGAGGTCGACCGCGGCCAGCCGGTGCTGCGGGTCGACGGAGTAACGCTGCGGGCCGCGGTCGGCCTCCGGGCTGGTGTAGGGCTGGAAGACGCCCTCGCTGAGCGCGCGCGAGGCGAAGGTGTTGTCGACCCCGTACGCGACGTCGCCGATCGGGTTGCCCTTGGTGAGCACGAGCTTGTTGGTGAGCGCGCCGGCGTCGCCGGACTTGAGGATCTTGAGCTTGATCCCGGACTGGCGCTGGAAGGCATCGAGCACGTCCTGCGGCGCGGCGAACGAATCGTGCGTGACCAGCGTGACGGTCGGCGTCTTCTGGTCCGAGCTCGCGGACGACCCGCCGGAGTCGCCGCCGGACAGCGAGCAAGCGCTGGCGAGCATCGAAACCCCGGCAAGGCCTGCCACCGTGCGGACGGTCCGCGACATCATTCTTCCCCTCCTGCACTGCGCCGGATGAGGGAGAGCGATACGGCCTCCCTACGCCGGCATGATCCGGATCCAGGTGCGAACGGTCGCGGGCTGTCGGACCCGCCTCTCAGCCCGGCGTACCGGACTCCCGTGGCAATGCCGCAGCGTAGCCGACACCATGGAGCGATGACGCAACTATTGAACGACTCGGCAGTGGAGCAGGCCCTCGGCACCGTCCCGGAGTGGCAGCGCGACGCGGCGACCATCGTGCGCACCGCCGAACTCCCGTCCTTCCCGGCGGCGATCGAAGTGGTGGACCGGGTGGCCGAACTCGCCGAGGAAGCCGGCCACCACCCCGACATCGACATCCGCTGGCGCACCCTCACGTTCCGCCTCAGCACCCACTCCCTCGGCGGGCTGACCGAAGCCGACTTCGCGCTGGCCCGCCGGATCGACGAGGTGCTGGCGGCCCGCTGACCAGGTGTGATGTCGGCAACCCTGGCACCATGAGCGGCCCCTTCGCGCGTCTTCCGGACAGACGACGAGAAGGAGGTCAGCATGGTTCAGGCAGTCGTGGTGGGAATGGGTTCGTTCGCCCTGATGGTGGCCGCCGCGGGCGGCGTGCTGTGGCACACCGCGCGCACTCGGCGTGACCTTGATCACAGGCGGTAACAGTGAGCTAGATCAAGGCGCTATCCCAGCGGAATCGTCGGCACTCGCCCCGCTAGGACCCGCCATGAACAGCACATCCGCCCAGCTCACCGCCGCGCAGCGCACGTGGGTCGCGGTGTTCTCGACCGCCGTCGTGCTCCTGTCGATGGTGGTGCTCGGCCTCCTCGGCTGAGCGCTGCCCGCGTGAGTCAGGTCACCGGACCCGCGGGCGGCAAAGCCGGGACCCGCTGATGCCGCTGAGCGTGCTCGACCCAGCCCGGCGGCAGCCACTGCCCGGTGACGAGCTGCGGATGCCGCGGGTGCATGGCGTTCGCCCACGTCACGAAGAGCAGTTCGGCCCATTCCGACTGGATCAGCCAGGAGACTGGGCCGTTTTTGCTGTCCCCCGTCACGTGCGCGACCGCCGGGGCGACCATTGTCGCGCCGGTGATCGAGTTCCAGCTCCACGCGAGCACGCGCGGCGTATAGAGGTGGAAGCCGTGCGGGCTCAGGTAGATGCCGCCCTGCTCGATCGGCACCCAGCGCGGCACCGCGGCCGCGGCCGCCGCCTGCCGTGCCCGCGATCGTGCGATAGCCCCGCCCACCAGCGACCCGGCCACGAGCCCGGCGCCGACCGCCCCCGTTCCGAACACGAACGGCGTCGACACGCTCCAGCTTCCGTCCCCGAGCGCCCGGTAGTCCGAAACCACGACTGATCCGGCAGCCCAGAACCGTTCGCCAGCCACGTTCCGGCCGGGAAACGGCGCGAGCACTTCCTCGACCTGGCTGAGGTCGGCGTCGCCCGCCAGCAAGGCCGCCAGGTGGCAGGTGTAACTCAGCACGTCGTCGCGATAGGTCCAGGGCGGCGCTGTCGGGGACGGCTGCTTTTTGGCCATTCGAACCCCCTCGCTGAATGCGGGGATGATCGTAGCGAAGGTCCAGTCGGCTATTCAGCCGGGGAATTGTTGTGCCGCAAGGAATATTCCGCCGCTGGCCTAGGCGATCCGGAACCGCTCTCGGTATTCACTCGGCGTCGTCTTCAACGTCCTCCGAAAAGACCGGTTAAGCGTCGAAACAGTGCCGAATCCGCAGTTCCTGGCAATTCTCGACAGAGTTTCCTCAGTCGTCTCCAGCCGATGCCTCGCCGCCTCGACCCGCGCGTGCTCGACGTAGGCGGCGGGCGTCATCCCCAGCTCCGCCTTGAACACCCGGGTGAGCTGCCGGTCCGTCACGTGCGCTTGCGCGGCGAGGTCGGACACCGTCAGCGGATCCGCCAGATGAGCCGCGATGTACTGCCGCAACTCGTCGACCCGCCGAGTCGCGGACGCGGGTTCCAGCGACACGCTGAACTGGCTCTGCCCGCCCGGCCGGCGCAAGAACATCACCAGCTGCCGAGCCACCCGCGAGGCCAGTTCCGGCCCGAAATCGTCGGCGACCAGGGCCAGCGCGAGGTCGAGGCACGCGCTCAGCCCGGCGCCCGTCCACACGGAACCGTCACGGATGAAGATCGGGTCCGCGTCGACGGTCACCTCCGGATGCTCCGCGGCGAGCTGCCGGGCGGTCGACCAGTGCGTCGTGGCGCGTTTGCCGTCGAGCAGTCCCGCCGCCGCGAGGATGTGCGCACCGACGCAGACTGAGGTCACGCGGCGCGTCCGCGCAGCCAGCCGACGGACCTCCTCGACCACCGCCGCGTCGCACCGCGCGACGATCTCCCCGTTCTCCCCCGTCGTGACCGCCCCCGGCACGATCAGCGTGTCGATCGCCTTCCCAGACAGCTCCGCGAACGTCACGTCCGGCAAGACCCGCACGCCAGCCGAGGTGGTGACCGGCTCGAGCGTCTCGGCCGCGAGCACCACCCGGTAGCCGGTCGGCCGGTCCATTTCCCGCTGCAGCAAGGAAAACACCTCAGCGGGCCCGGTCACGTCGAGCAGGTCGATCCGGTCGAACAGGACGACGACCAGCAGCCTCTCCATCCGCACCCCCCTCATGTCGGTTTTTGCGCTTTGCATGTCATTGCCGACATCCCGGTGCCGAGTCTAGCGTCGATCGTGCGGAACGAAAACGAGAGGAAACCCCACCATGGCAAGGAAAACGCTGCGGGAGCTGAACGGCCTCGACCAGACCCCGGCAACGCTGGCCGACGCGACGCTAATCCTGGTCGACTACCAGAACACCTACACCCGCGGCGTCATGGAACTGGAAGGCTGGCGCCCGGCCCTGACCGCGGCCCGGCAGTTGCTCGCCAAGGCCCGCGCCGCCGGAGCGAACGTGATCCACGTCGTCAACGACGGCGGCGAAGGAACGCCGTACGACATCCGAGCCGAGATCGGCAGCATCCACCCGGACGTCGCCCCACTCGAGGGCGAACCGGTTGTCGTCAAGGGCGCACCGAATGCCTTCGTGAACACCGACCTGGGCGCCCGGGTCGACGCGGCCGGGCACAAGAACGTGGTGATCGCCGGGTTCATGACGAACATGTGCGTCACGTTCACCACGGAGGGCGCGTTCCTGCGCGGCAACCACCCCACCGTCGTCGCAGACGCCTGCGCCACGCGGCCGTTGCCGGGTCCGGCTGGGGAGGTTAGCGCTGAGCAGCTGCACTCCAGCGCGTTGGCGACGATTGGAGATCTGTACGGCGTGGTGGTTTCGAGCGTCGCCGAGCTGGACTGAGTCTTTGGCGTCCGGCCTCGGTGGGCCCGTGTCCTGCTGAGGCCGGTTCGTCAGTTATCGATTAACCCGGCGACGACCTCCCGCACGATCCCGTCGGCTCACGGGGTGCCGTAGAAGTAGACCGACCCGTTTGCCCCGAAGGTATTCGTCGAGCACGTCCTCGAGTTCCCCCGCGACCGGCAAGGAAGGGGTGAAGAGCACGGGCATAGCCGGAGCATACGAACCGGGACCGACAATTTCGTGCCCGCAGCCTTGTCCGGCAGCGAACCCGCCTCAGACGTTGAAGCGGAACTCCACCGCTTCCGAGATGAGGCAACGTCTCACCACCGTGGATACGAACCGGCCGCTATCCTTCGAGCGCGGCGACGAGCAGCTCCCCGACCAGCCGAACGTCGTCGATCTCGATCTCACCGCTTTCCGGGACTGCCTGAATCTTTCGCAGAGAGCGTTCTGCTGTCTGGTCAAACCATCGTCTCGCGTGAAGCAGCGCATCAGCGCGCAACTGAGAATCGGCGATCTCAAGTTGGTCTCGGGAAAGAGGACCGCATTCGCGGTCGAGCGTGATGCGAACGATGTCAAGAAGATCGGTGCCCTCTTTCGCCGATCCGCGATTCATGATCGACTGCAGCTTCATCGCGATGATCGGGCCGGGTTCAGCCACCAGCACCGTCAGCGGCTTGAGCCCGGCCGCGTCCAGTTCGAGCGCGGAGGCGGTCGATGCCGCCCAAGCATGAGACTGGACGTGCAAACGATCGGTCGGGTCGGCAGGAAGATCTTCGATCTCGGCGTCTGTGACCTCCAAGACGTCGACCTGCACCTCGCCGTGCGGCGTATCAATCAGAACGCCGGACGGGCCGCTCCGGGTAGCCCCAGTCTCCACGAGCAGTTCGAGCTGCGAGCGCTCGTGCGCCGCCCGGTGGTCAACGGTATCGAGGTCAACCGTTGCCCGATAAGGCGAAGAGAGCCTGCACATGACCGCAAGGCCACCCACGAGAACGACCTGCCGCCCCGTCCTCTCAGCAACGACGGGTATCGCACTCACGAGCCGAGTCATGGAACTGCCGGCGAGAACGACCCTTCGAGTCTCACCAGACACGGTGCCAAGGTTTCTCTGGCGTCCACATGTCCAGGATCTCCCGGCCACGCCCGGGGTCCTGCGCGAGATCGAGCGCCACGAACAGCGGGTTGGCCAATGGCCACGGCTCCTCGGCCCATGCCGTCGCGTCAACGCGCCGGGCGCAGGCAAGAGGCGTCGGGGCAACCCGGATGCTTGCCGCCCTTTCGGATGGTGCCGTTGCGGTCCCCAGCAAGCGAGCGGCGCGACGCAGCACGCTTTGATCAGGAACGTAAAAGTCCAGCGGGTGATCGGCCCGCACCGACAGCGGAGCATCGTAGTGAACCGCCGCCATCGTGTCGGTCAGCGCCCATCCGACAGTCGACTCGACGTCGTCGAAACCTAAATTCAATACCGAGTTTTCTCGACCCCCGCCTGGCCGTGGAACGCTCGCAACATCCACGCTGACCGGTTTCCAATGCTCAGCGAGCTCCCAAAACAACTCCGGCACGACGGGCTCGCGATGCTCGGTGACCAGCCCAGCTGCGCGCAACGAAGCAAAGGTTTCCGAGACCGAGCTAGCTGCCCGTCCCAGTTCGGTCGCCGTTTCGCGAATCCCCCGTCGCACTGTCGGATCAAGCAGCAGCAGCGTCGCGACCTCGATACCGACCCGCCCATTCAGCCCTTGCCGAACTGGCCTTGGTTCCGACAAAGCCGGCATGTCCACGTCAATGAACAGTCCAGGCCCGGTCAGCCTCAAATGGCCGCGCAGATCCAGCCAGCTCCACCCTGCTCGATCGAGTTCGTCTCGTCCATCTGCCGTAATTCGGTCCGCGACAACTAGCGGCACAGCCTCAGCAGCGACGCTGCCCGACCATCGGCGGAGCTGGCTCGACGCACTGCTGGAAGTAACCAACGAGGCTGCTTTGACTTCGACAGCGACCGTCTTGCCGCCCGGCACCTCGACGCAGAGGTCCCCCGTCGAGTCTCTACCAGCCCCAGGCTCCAGATGAGCCGAAAGCCCCCGAGAGCGCAACGCGGCGACGAGAGCATCGACGGCATCGCGCTCCTTCAGATGTGCTCTCACAACCAAATGATGGAGGTTGTTCGGCGTTCGGTCAATACCGAACACCGAACAACCCGCAGAGTCCAGCGACCGCCTCCACAGGAACTCGCTCAGCGCGCCTGCCGTCAGACGTTGAAGCGGAACTCCACGACGTCGCCGTCCGCCATCACGTAGTCCTTGCCCTCCATGCGGACCTTGCCCGCCGAGCGCGCGGCGGCCATCGAGCCTGCCTCGACCAGGTCCTCGAACGACACGACCTCGGCCTTGATGAAGCCGCGTTCGAAGTCCGTGTGGATGACGCCGGCGGCCTGCGGGGCGGTCGCGCCCTGCGGGATCGTCCAGGCGCGGGATTCCTTCGGGCCGGCCGTCAGGTACGTCTGCAGGCCGAGGGTGTGGAAACCGGCGCGGGCGAGCGCGTGCAGGCCCGGTTCCAGCTGGCCGACGGATTCCAGCAGCTCGCGGACGGACTCCTCGTCGTCCAGCTCCAGCAGTTCGGCCTCGACCTTCGCGTCCAGGAACACCGCGTCCGCCGGGGCGACGAGCTTCGCCAGCTCCTCGCGGCGCGCCTCGTCGGTGAGCACGGCCTCGTCGGCGTTGAAGACGTACAGGAACGGCTTCGTAGTGAGCAGGCTCAGCTCGCGCAGCGCCTCGCCGTCGATGTCCTTCTGCGCCTGGAACAGCGTGCGCCCGGAGTCGAGGATTTCCTTGGCCTTCTGGGCGTTTTCGAGCGCCGGCCGCGCTTCCTTCTTGGTGCGCGCCTCTTTCTCCAGCCGCGGGAGCGCCTTCTCGAGCGTCTGCAGGTCGGCGAGGATCAGCTCGGTGTTGATCGTCTCGATGTCGGACATCGGGTCGATCCGGCCGTCGACGTGCACCACGTCCGGGTCGTCGAACACGCGGATGACCTGGCAGATCGCGTTGGCCTCGCGGATGTTCGCGAGGAACTTGTTGCCGAGCCCGGCGCCCTCGGACGCGCCCTTCACGATGCCCGCGATGTCCACAAAGGACACCACGGCGGGCACGGTCTTCTCCGACGAGAAGATCTCGGCCAGCTTGTCCAGCCGCGGGTCCGGCAGCGGCACGACGCCGACGTTGGGCTCGATCGTGGCGAACGGGTAGTTCGCGGCGAGCACGTCGTTGCGCGTCAGCGCGTTGAACAGGGTGGACTTGCCGACGTTGGGCAGGCCGACGATACCGAGGGTGAGACTCACGACCGGTAAGTCTACGTGCCGCGCGAAGACCCCCGCCGACCCGGTCACGTCGTGTCGGTTTTCCGCCAGTCAGGGCTCTCACCTGCTGGCATCATCGACGGCATGGCTACCTCGACCATCCCGATCTGGCGCGACACGGAGCGCTGCTACCGCGCCGTGACCGCCCGCGACCAGCGGTTCGACGGCCAGTTCATCATGGCGGTGCGCACCACGGGCATCTACTGCCGCCCGTCCTGTCCGGCGCTCACGCCGAAGGCGCAGAACGTCCGCTTCTACCCCACCTCGGCCGCCGCGCAGGCCGGTGGTTTCCGCGCGTGCCGCCGCTGCCTGCCGGACGCGGTCCCGGGCTCGCCGGATTGGAACCTGCGCGCCGACCTGGCCGCCCGCGCGATGCGGCTGATCTCGGACGGCCTGGTCGAGCGCGAAGGCGTGCCCGGCCTGGCCCGTCGGCTGGGGTACTCGGAACGCCAGCTCGGACGCGTGTTGACGGCCGAACTGGGCGCGGGCCCGATCCGGCTTGCCCGCGCCCACCGCGCCCACTCGGCCCGGTTGCTGATCGAGATGTCGCAGCTGCCGCTCACGGACGTCGCATTCGCCGCCGGGTTCTCGAGCATCCGGCAGTTCAACGAGACGATCCGCGAGGTGTTCGCGACGACGCCGTCGCAGCTCCGCGCAGCCTCGCTGCGCCGCGGAAACCGCAACGAACCCAGCGGCGCGACGCGGCTCAGCCTTCGCCTGCCGTTCCGGGCCCCGTTCGACGCCGCGGGCGTGCTGAACTACCACGCCTCCCGGGCGTTGCCCGGCATCGAAACCGTCTCGGAGGACGGCTACGGCCGCACCTTGCGGTTGCCCCACGGCCCGGGTTCGGTGTGGGTCAGCCCGCGCACTGGCTATGTGCAGTGCGACCTGGCCCTTGCCGACCTGCGCGACCTGAGCAGCGCCGTCAGCCGGGTACGTCGGTTGTTGGACCTGGACGCCGATCCGGAAGCCGTCTCGCGCGTGCTCTCCGCCGACGAGGCGCTGGCCCCGCTGGTCGCCGCCGTTCCCGGCATCCGGGTACCGGGCGCGGTCGACGGCCCAGAGGTCCTGCTCCGCGCCCTGCTAGGCGAGGACGCGGTCGATGTCGTTGGCCTCGGCGACCCAGTCCCGCCCGCCGACCCGCCCATGGACACCCTGACCACTCTCTTCCCGACCCCGTCCGCCATCGCCGAGGCCGACGTGAAGCCGCTGGTCAGAAAGGTCGCCGCAGCGATCGCCGCCGGTGAATTGGACCTGCACGTGGGCCGGGACGCCGACGAGCTCCGCACCGAAATGCTCGCGGCCGGTGTCGATCCCGGCACCGCCGACTACGTCGTGATGCGCCTGCTCGGCGCCCCCGACGTCCTCTTGACCGCCGACCCAGCCGTCCGCCGAGGCGCGGCCGAGCTGGGCCTCGACCTGGCGACGTCCGCGCGCGACTGGCAGCCGTGGAGTTCGTACGCCAGCCGCTATCTCAGTTCCCTGACCGCTTGAGGAGACTTCCCCCGTGCACACCGCCTTCTGGTCCACTGTGGACACCAAAATCGGCCCGTTCACCGCGGTAGTGGCAGGCGACGGCGCCGTACTGGCCTCCGGCTGGACGGGCGACGTCGCCGAACTGACGCCGCTCATCTCGCCCTCCCTGGCCCCGGCGAGCTTGACCGAACGCCGCGACCTGGGCCCAGTGACGACCGCGATCCGCCGCTACCACGGCGGCGACCTGGATGCCGTCGCCGACATCGAGGTACGGCAACGCTCCGGCCCGTTCCGCGAGCACGCGTGGGAGATGCTGCGCAAAGTGCCCGCAGGAAGCCCAGTGAGCTACGCGGAGTACGCCGCCCTCTCCGGCAACCCGTCGGCAGTCCGAGCCGCCGCGACCGCCTGCGCCCGCAACGCGGCAGCACTGTTCGTGCCGTGCCACCGGGTCGTCCGGACCGGCGGAGCGATCGGCAACTTCCGCTGGGGCGTGGACGCGAAGCGGTGGCTCCTGCACCACGAAGAGTCCGCCTGACGACTCGCCTCGGCACCGGTCGGTGGTCCGGCGACGAGCGCGGTGGAGGTGACGACGCCGCGCGTGGCGGAACTGACTGGCCGGTCACGTGACGGCCGTCTGTTCCGCCGCGCTCGCTCGGCTCGCCATCGCGACGGCGGGCCGCCGCTGCGCACTCATCAGCGCAACGGCTGTCCGCTGCCGACAGGCTCGACTCCCAACCACAACGGCCGCGCGTCACCGCCCGACGGTCAGCCTCCGTCTCGGCACCGCCACTCGCCGGTGCAAGGTCCGCTCGCCGTTAAGCCAACTGGCTCGCCCCACCACCGACGGCGCTCAGCGCACCACCGGCACGACCGCCCACCACCGACGATGCTCGACCCACCACCGGCACGGCCACCCACCACCGACAGCACCCGGCTCGCCCCGGCGGCAGCGGCCACCCACCACCGCCGACGCTCGGCCTGGCCACCAGCATGGCCACACGCCAACAGCGCTCGACCCACTACCGGCACGGCCCGCTCACCACCGCCGACGCTCAGCCAACAACCGGCACGGCCGCCCACCATTAACGACGCTCAGCCCACCACCAGCACGGCTACCCGCCAACGTCACGCGGCCCGCCATCGGTACGGCCCGCCCACCGCTGACGATGCTCGGCCCGCCATCGGCACGGCCCGACGTCCAGCTCACCACCGCAGCAGCACGAGGTGGTCCTCTTGATCGAGAACCACGCGCCCGACGTGGTCGATGACCGCCGTGCCGACCAGCCGCGCCGCCAAGTGCCGCTCCTCGCTGCAACGACCGTCCGCCACCGACAGCACCCGGCTCGTCCCGACCGCCGTGGCCGTCCGCTTCGACGCTCAGCCCACTCATCGGCCGACCACACCCGGGCCAACCACACCCGGCGAACCCTGCCGCGCGTCTCAACGCGACTGTCGAGCCCCAGCCAACCCAGCGGCGGCTCAGCGCAGGAACCCGAGCATGTCGCTCGGCGCAGGTTCGTCCTGCTCTCGTCAGGCCATCTGCAACTCCACTCTCGACCCGGTGCGGGACTTCCGCACCCGCAGCCGCGTGGGGATGCGCTGGCGGAGTTCCTCGACGTGCGACACCAGGCCCACCACGCGGCCGCCGGCGCGGAGTTCGTCGAGGATGTTCATCACCACGTCCAGCGTTTCGGCGTCCAGGGTGCCGAAACCCTCGTCCACGAAGAGGGTGTCGAGCAGCGCACCGCCGGTTTCGCCCGCCACCACGTCGGCCAGGCCCAGCGCGAGCGACAACGACGCGAGGAACGACTCGCCGCCCGACAGCGTCTTCGCTGGGCGCACCGTGCCGGAGTAGTCGTCCAGCACGTCGAGGCCGAGGCCGCCCCGCGTGCCGCGCGCGCCGGCCGCGTCCGAGTGCACGAACGAGTAGCGGCCCTGACTCATGGTCCGCAGCCGCGCGGTCGCGGCGAGCGCGACCTCTTCCAGCCGAGCCGCCAGGACATACGAGCGCAATGACATCTTCCGCGCGTTCTGCCCCCGCCCGTTGACCACTTCGGACAGTGCCCGGAGTTCGGCGTATTCCTCTTCCAACGGCCGCAGCTCCGAAAGCGCCGTGCTCAACCGTCCGGCGAGTTTCACCAATTCGCGGTGTTGCGCCGAAACCGCTTGCTGCGCGGCGAAAGCGGCCTCCGCCCGAGCCCGTGTCTCCTTCGCCCGCTCGGCCAGCGGCGCGACGTCGACCACGTCGTCGGGCGAGATCCCGAACAGTTCCGGCTGTGCGAGCATCTGCCGCGCACCAGCGGCCGTCGCCTCCGCCTCGGCGAGGCCCTGTTCGAGCTTCGTGATCTGCTCGTCGGTCCGGACCGCGGCACGCATTTCCTCGAGGGTCGAGAACCCCTTGGCATGCAACGATATCTCCACCAGATCCCGTTGCTCGGCGAGCCGTGCCTCCGCCCCGGACACCGCGGCGTGCGCTTCCGCCGCCAAGTCGAGCGCGCCGGCGAACGTGAGCAAATGCTGCCGTCGGGCGGGAACGTCCGGGAATTCTCCCCTGCCCGTGACCAGCCGCTGCTCGCGCTCGGCCATCCGCGCGTCCAACGCCCGGATCTCGCTGTTCGCCTCGGCTACTGTCCGCTCGGCGAGAAGCCGCTGTTCGGCCAGCTTCTCCGCGCCGCGCTCCAGTTCGGCGACCTTCGCGTTCAACTGATCCTTGCGCTGCGCCTTTCCGGATAGTTCCGCGACAACCGCACGGGCTTCGGTCAGCGCAGTCGCGATCTCCTCCGCATTGCGGCCATCCAACCGTTCGCGCAACGAGACCACCCGCGCCTTGGCCTCTTCCAGCGCGGACACCACTCGCTGACGCATCGCCGACGCCTTCTGCTCGGCTTCTTCGGCAGCGCGCTCCTCGGCCGCGTCGACCAGCGGCGCGTCATGGTTCGCCGGTGCCGGATGCTCGGCCGACCCGCACACCGGACACGCCGCGCCCTCGACCAAGCCAGCAGCCAACTCCGCTGCCATGCCGTCAAGACGCCGTTCACGAAGGTCGAGCCGACGTTGCCGAGCCGCCTGGTGCTCGTCAACCACTTCGCGCAGTTTCGCTTCACCACGCGCGACCCTGGCTTCAGCTGGCGGCAACTCCTCGGCCGCACGAGTGAGCGCCGTCAGCTCGTCTACCCGGGATTTCGCCCCGTCCAGCTTCGCCGCCGCTTCTCCGGCCACCGTCGCCTCGGTACGCGCGACGGCAATCAGACCGGGCAACTCGGCCAGCCGCTCCGCGAGCCCAGCAACCTGCTCGGCGGCCTTCTCCGCGACCTTCTGCTGTTCCGCACGGCGTTGTTCGTCGCTCTTCTGCTGGTTGGCTTCCGCGGCCAGCTCGGCGAGCGCGCCCGCTTCCTCGCGGACGGAGCCGGCACGCTCGCGAAGATCGGCGACGGCGAGGCCGACCGCGTCGAAACCGAGGTCGGCGAGGTCTCGGATCCGGTCCGCCACCAGCACCTGCGCATCACCGAGTTCGGCCGTGCGCCGGTCCATCAGCTCAGCCTCGGGAACCACCGCGGCAGCGCGCCGAGCCGCCGCGATCTCTTCCGTCCACTCAGCCCTTTCCGCCGCCTGTTCGGTGATCTGCGTCAGCCGGGTGTGCGCGGTGCGGACCCGGCGGATCTTGTCCGCGTCCTCCTCCGCCTCGCGCCACGCGACCTCAGCGGACTTCGCCGCCGAACGTGCTTGCGCCGCCTCGGTTTCCGCCGCCTCGGCCCGGGCCGCGATTTCGGCGAGGACAGCCTCGACCCACTCCGGCTGGCCTTGCTCCGGCGGTTCCTGCTGCGCTTCCTGGGCGTAGCGGGCGAGCAGTTCGCGGACTTCCTGCTGTCGCTTTTCCAGCGCCCGGCCGCGTTCCGCGCGAAGGTCCGCGAACCAACGTTCGACGTCGGAAAACCGCTCGGTGCCGAAAAGCCGCTCCAGCAGCTTCTCGCGCTCCGTGGTGTCGCTGCGGAGGAACTTCGCGAACTCTCCCTGCGGCAACAGCACCACCTGGAAGAACTGCGGTGCCGTCATGCCCAGCAACCGCTCGACGGTGCGCGCCACCTCGTCGATGCGGATGCTCCCGTCCGGCGGCAGCCCGGCGGGCGGTTCGCCGACCCAGGTGAGCGAAACCCGGGCCTGCTGTGTGGTGAATCCGTCGCCGCGCTTCTTCGGCCGCTGGTATTCCGGGCTGCGCACGATCCGCAGCCGCTGACCCTGCACGGTCAGCTCGAGCACGACCTCGGTCCGCCGATCCGGCTCGGCGAGATCGCACCGCAACCGCTTGACGTCGCCGCGCGCGCCCGGCACCACGCCGAACAACGCGAACGCGATCGCGTCGAGCAGCGTGGTTTTGCCAGCGCCGGTGTCGCCGTGGAGAAGGAAAAGACCGTCGGTGCCAAGGGCATCGAAGTCCACCACCTCCCGCCCCGCGTAGGGGCCGAAGGCTTCCACCTCCAGCAGGTGCAGTCTCACAGCTTCTCCACCGCCGCCCGGTTCGCCGCTTCGAGCGCCAGGTGCACGAGCCGCTCCTCGCGTTCGGTCGGTGGTGCCCCGCGGCAGTCGTCGAGGAAACTGCGCGCGATCTCGATGTCGCTGCGCCCGCGCACCGCCTCGGCGTACTTCAGTTCGGTGCCGGCGACCCCGCCGTCAGGCCGCCAATCCATGTGCACCGCATAGGGAAAACGGTCCTGCAACAACCGCATCGCGTCGATCGGACGCACTCGGTCCGTGACGGTGATCGAAAGGAAATGCTCGCGCCATTGCTCGTGTTCCGGGTCCTCGAGCAAAGCGGCCAGCTCGCCGGAAAGCGTCGCGAGCGGACGCGGTACCGGCAGCTCGTGCCGGCGGACCTCGGCCAGGCCGGCGGCGTCAAGGTCCACGAACCACACCGATTTCCGTTGCCGCGCCTCGGAAAACGAATACGCCAGCGGACTTCCGGAATACCGGAGGTGCTCCGCGAGCGTCTGCGGTCCGTGCAGGTGCCCGAGCGCGACGTAGTCCACGCCGTCGAACACCGAGCCGGGAACCTGCTCGACTCCGCCGACCGCGATGGTGCGTTCCGATTCGCTGGCCTCGCCGCCGGTGACGAAAGCGTGTGCCAGCACTACGGATCGGGTGCCCGGACGACCCGCCAAGTCGTCCCGCACTCGCCGCATCGCCTCGCCGAGCACGCCGGTGTGGCCGCGCGCCTCCGGCACGCCCAGCGCGTGCCGCGACGGCTCGGGTTCGAGATACGGAATGCCGTAGAACGCGACCGCGCCGTGTTCGTCGTGCAGCACAACGGGTTCCGCGATGCCTTCGACGGTCGCGCGGACGTGCAGCCCGCCAGCCGCCGCGAATTCGGCGAACGCGCCCAGCCGCGCGGCCGAATCGTGATTGCCCGGCGTGACCACGAGTTCCGCGCCGGCCCGGCGGATGCGGGTCATCGCGGCCGTGGCGACGCGGACAGCTTCGGCGGACGGCACCGCTCGGTCGTAGATGTCACCGGCCACCACCACGACGTCGACCGACTCGCGGTCGACGAGTTCGGCGATGTGCGTGAGGGCGGCCTCCTGTTCGGTAAGCAGATCGGCGCCGTGGAACGTGCGGCCGATGTGCCAATCAGAGGTATGGAGGACTCTCACGGCGACCACGTTAGGAGCAGACCCCGACGAAATCCCGGAGCCACGCCGAGACCCCACTCGAACGTGTGTACGAAGCCGATCAGGTCCACTGCGGACACGCCCAGCCCTGGATCTGGAAAGTCGCAGGTCAGCTACACAGCGCGACCAGCGGTGCCGGTTTTTGTCGGTGGGGTCCGCCATGATGTCTCGCGTCCGGACACCCGCCGGACCCGACGGAGAGGAGGACCGGGTGGAGACGGTGATCACCACCGCGGCCGTCGTGCTCGCGCTGCTCCTGTGCGTCGCGGTAGTCGCACTGTGGCGGCTCTACAACGACGGAATGCGCCGGGCCGACGCAGCAGCGCGGCTCGTGGCGGCGGAACGCGCGAAAGGCGACCAGCAGCAACTCGCGCTGCGCCGGTACGAGGTGGCGTTCGCGTCGATCCACGGCCGCGGCGAACTCGGCGAGCAGGTGCTCGTGGAAACCGCGCGCGCACTCGGACTGCGGGAGGGACTGCACTTCACCCTGCAGACCGATCTGGGCGGCGGCGGCAGTGCGAAGCCCGACCTGGTGCTGAACGTCGGCGGCGGCCGGGCGGTACCGGTCGACGCGAAGGCGAGCATGGCCATCTGGGCGGAGGCGGTCGAGACCGACGACCCGGAGGAACGGCTCGACGCGCTGCGCGTCCACGTCCGGCAGCTGCGCTCCCGCGCGGCGGAGCTGGCGGGCAAGGGCTACCAGCGCTGGGCGGACGCGATCTACGGCACCATCATGTTCGTCCCGTCAGACGCCGCCGTGGTCGCCGCCCTCGACACCGATCCCGAACTGCTGCGCTGGCTGATCGACCGCCGCGTCTTCCTGTGCGGCCCTACGGGATTCGGGGTGCTCGCGTCGGCAGCTCTGTTCGCCGCCAGCGACCGAGCACTCGTCGAGGACGTCGAGCAGGTGCGCGCGGGCGCCGCCGCCGCGCACCGGGCCGCGGGCAATGCGGTCGAAGCGCTGAACCTCTCCACCACGCACCTTCAGCGCTTCGTCTCAGCCCGCCGTAGGGAACTCGAGGCACTGGAGGCGTTCCGCGCAACGGTCGCGCCGCTCACCGACGCGTCGGGCAGTCCGGCTCCGGTGCCGCCGCTACGGAAGGGAGACGAGGTGACAGCTGGTTGAGGTCGCGGCGCGATGGCCGCGGGCTTGACGGTCGCGATCGGACGATCGACGGCATGCCCTCGCGAGGCGGGCACGGCAGTGCTGCTTGGGACGCCGGGATTCGCGGGGCTCGGGCTGACGCTTGAAGCCTGACGGTGTTGCTGGGCGAGGTCTTGGCTACCTGGTCTGGTTGCGCGACGTCTGCGCGGTTGGCGGCGTGTGCGTGGCGCCGCTGTTCGGCTGGGCGGCGGCCGGGCACGGATGCCGGTGGCACGGCCCTGTGCAGGCGCGGTCCGGCGGAACTAGCCCAGCGGCGCGATGTGGCGGCGCGAGCACGGCTAGGCGGCCTTGCGACGCTGGCCCCGGCGGCGCGGGTTGGCGCGGCGAGGCACGGCTGCGCGACCTGGATAGCGCTGGCCTCGGCGGCGCGCACTGTCACTGCGAGGTGCCCATAGCGCGGCTGGACGGCGTGAGCCTCGACGGTGCGATCTGTCGCGGCAAGGCACCGCAGCGCACCTGTGCAGCGCTGGCCTCGGCGGCGCGCACTGTCGCGGCAAGGCGCCCACAGCGCGGCTGGGCAGCGTGAGCCTGGACGCATGAGCTGTCGCGGCAAGGCACCGCAGCGAGTCTTGGATGGCGCGAGCCTCGGCGGCGCGAGTTCGCGCGGCCCGGCTGCGCCACCCTGGCGGGTCTGGTGACGTCCTCGACGGCACGTGCTAGCAGTCCGGGCCTCGGCGGCTGAGCGGGTTCGGCGTCGTCCGGCGGGATTGGCCGCATGCCCGGCTTGGCGTCCTGGCGCGATCCTGCTCGGGTGCCCCGGAGGTTGTGCGCGGTCTCGCTCGGGCGTGAGCGTTAGCGCGGCACCGGCGAGGCGGCGGGCGTCCAAGGTCACCGCAACACCGTCCCGGTGAGCGGTAACCCGCGCCCGGGCGTCGGCGAAGGCGGCACCCCGAGTCCACGCGCGGTCCGTCGAGGCCGTCGGCACTCGCGTGGCCGGGCGGTCAGGCGCGTGCTGACCCGGCGGACACCGGCGGGCGGACACCGGCGTCCGGATTGCCCGGAACCCACGGCGACGTCCAGGTTGGACACTGCCGCCGCGGCGATCGAAAGGGCAGGGTTCCGGCGTCGGGCGGGCAGGATCCGGGCGCTCAGGCGGTTCACGGGAACGTCAATTCCCGGTCAAGTTCCAGAACGGCGAATGTTCCGGAACGGGACCGGTGGTGCCGCCGTCGCGGTGGTCGGCTCGTGGCATAGCCTGGGGTCAGCGCGGGGCCCGGAATCGGGCAGGCAGACCATACCGTCGGTATCACCGCTGGTCAGAGGTCTGGTCCACTGATTCCCCGGCTGGCGGAGCGGGGCGGGAAGGCCGTACCGCGGGTACCGCTCGACCGGACGAAATGTCATGCGGTCGAGTGGCTGCTTCGTGCTGTCCTCGGCAGTGCCAACAAGATCGTGACAAGTACGGGCTACGGTGTGCCTCGTGACCGCGATACGCGATCGCCAGAGCGATCCTGATGCCGATGACGCCCCCGTGCCGTGGGACGAGCGTCTCGTCGTCGGCACGAGGCGCGGCTTGCCCTGGTGGGCGGCTGTGCTCGTGGGCTTCGGCTTGGCAGTGCTCGGCGCCATCATCGACGAGAAGTCCACCGGCAGCCTCGGTTTTGTTTTCAAGGCGGGCTACTTCCTCGGGGCCGTGATCGCGGTCGGCGCGGTGCAAAGACGCGGGCTGTTCGGTCCGATGGTGCAGCCGCCGCTCGTGCTCGCCGTCACCGTGCCGGGCGTCGTGCTGCTGACCGGCGGGGGTCCGGAAGCGAGCGACACTCTCTCGAAGCTGCTCAACATCGGCACGCCGCTGATCAAGGGCTTCCCGACGATGGCGGTCACCACCGGCGTCACCTTGCTGTTCGGCTTCTTCCGCATCTACCGCGAACGCGACCCGGACGCGCCGGTCAAGATCAAGGACGGCAAGGCTCCTCGGTCGCGGGACGAGGACGACGACAAAGCCGCCAGCCGTCCGCGTTCGCGGCCGCCGGCCTCCCGCACCGGCCAGACCGGGCAGACGCCGCTTCCGGGCAACCGGCGCCGTCCGCCGCGGGACCGGGATGTCGACGCTCCGCCGCCGCGCCGTCCGCGGCCGCCGGCCGACCCGGGTGCCCGTCCTCGGCGCGACCCGTTGGACCCGAACGCTCCGCGCGGTGGACGCAAGACGCCGCCGGAGGGGCGTCGGCCGCGGCCGCCGGAAGGCGATCCGCGCCGTCGGGACCCGCGTGGCGACACACCGCCGCCGCGGCGTCGGCCGCGCGGGGACGAACCGCCGCCTGGGCGTCCGCGTCCGCCTCGCCGGGAGCCGCCGCGCCGCCAGCGCCCTTGGGAAGACGAGGGCTGACCGGGGCATCGGCCGACACCGGCACAAGACAGCCGAAGGCCGACCGGGGCACCGCACGACCCCCGCCACAAGACAGACGAGGGCTGACCGGGGTACCGCATAACACCGGCACAAGACAGACGAGGGCTGACCGGGGTACCGCACGACCCCGGCACAAGACAGACGAAGGCGACGGGGGCACCCTACGACCCCCCGGCACAAGACAACCGAAGGCCGACCAGGGCAGCGCACGCCCCCGGCACAAGACAGACGAAGGCCGACCGAGGCACCGCATAACACCGGCACAAGACAAACGAGGGCTAACCGGGCGCGGCACGACCCCGGAAGACGAAAAAGGCCGCCGAACCCCACACTGGGGATCGGCGGCCTTTTGTTGCAGTCAAAGAGATTCCGGCGCACAAGACGGGCCGGCTATCCAGCACAAGCGGAAACCTCGACACGCCCGCGGACAGCCCCCGCCTAAGCAGCCAAGCCCAAGCCCGCGGAACCACACGAAAACACCAAAATCCATAGGCAGCAACCAAAACCCGCCTCAGGACTCCGACGACTTAACCGCCTTCCGAAGCTCCTTCGGCAACGCGAACGCGATCTTCTCGTTCGCCGTGGTCACCTCGTCCACCTGCCCGTACCCGCGCTCGGCCAGCCACTTCAGCAGGTCCATCACCAGCACGTCCGGCACCGAAGCCCCCGACGTGACCCCGACCGTCGACACGCCTTCCAGCCACGCCTCGTCGACCTCCGAAGCGAAGTCGATCAGGTGCGAAGCCGACGCACCGGCCTTCAGCGCCACCTCCACGAGCCGCTTCGAGTTCGACGAGTTCTTCGAGCCGACCACCAGCACCAGGTCGCACTCCGGGGCCATCGCCTTGACCGCGACCTGGCGGTTGGTGGTGGCGTAACAGATGTCGTCGCTGGGCGGGTCGGCCAAGGTCGGGAAGCGGTCGCGCAGCTGGTCGACGCGTTCCATCGTCTCGTCCACCGACAGCGTGGTCTGCGAGAGCCAGATCACCTTCGACGGATCGCGCACGTCGACCTTGTCGACGTCCTCGGGCTTGTCGACGAGTTGCACCCGGTCCGGAGCCTCGCCCGCCGTGCCCTCGACCTCCTCGTGGCCTTCGTGGCCGATGAGGAGGATGTCGTAGTCGTCCTTGGCGAAGCGGTTGACCTCTTTGTGGACCTTGGTGACCAGCGGGCAGGTCGCGTCGATGGTGCGCAGGTTCCGCTCCGCGGCCTCGGCGTGCACCGCGGGCGAAACGCCGTGCGCGGAGAACACCACGAGCGCGCCCTCGGGCACCTCGGAGGTCTCGTCGACGAAAATCACGCCCCGTTCGCGCAGCGTCTCGACGACATGCCGGTTGTGCACGATTTCCTTGCGCACGTACACCGGCGGCCCGTACAGCTCGAGCGCCTTCTCGACGGCGACGACCGCGCGGTCAACGCCGGCGCAGTACCCGCGCGGCTTCGCGAGCAGCACGCGTTTGGCGGCGCCGGACCGGGAAATCGTCGGGGTACCGGCGGGTTCGGTTCCGGGACTCGCAGAAGTCATGCCTCCAGGGTACGGGCAGCGCCGACGCGGGGTTGAAGTCCTCGTTCGGATGACGGCGGCGGCCATTCAGGCTGTGCCGGGCGTCACGTCCGGTGCCTCTGGCCACCCGTTCGGTTGGGCAGAACAGCGCTGATGCGGCACGCTGGACCCATGAAGCCACTCCCGCTCCCCCTCCGGGTCGCCGCGGGCCTCGCCGTCACCACCGCCGAGCGGGTTCGTGAGCTCCCGAAGCAGCTCACCGGCCTGCCGGTCACCGTCGTGAGCCAGGTGCTGCAGCTGTCCATGCGCGTCCAGCAGCAGGTCACCGAGCTGGCCATCAAGGGCGACGACGCGCTGTCGATGCTGCGTCCGGTCGAGGACACGCCCAGCTGGGCCACGTTCGACGAGGACGCCGAGCCCGAATTCACTCCGGCCCGGCCCACGCTCGTGCCGGTCAGCGATCCGCCCGACCTGCCCGAGCCGCGCGCCAACGGCCACCGCGCGCAGCCGCCGGAGACCATCGACGACCCGTGGGTCGAGGAGACCCGCGCGCTCGCCGAGGAGCACTCCGAGGGCGAGAACGACAGCTCCGGCCCGGCTGGGCTGGGCAATTACGACGAGCTGACCCTGCCGCAGCTGCGCGCCCGGCTGCGCCGGCTGACCGTGCCTCAGCTGGAAGAACTGCTGGAGTACGAGAAGTCCCACGCCGACCGCGCGTCGTTCGTCGGCATGCTGGCGCGGCGGATCGGCAACGCGCGCAAGGCCGAGGAACAGCCGGGCGACCCCGCGGAAGGCCAGTGAGCAACGACCCCGCGACCAGCGCGGAGAACCCGTGGCCGGTCCGCACTGTCGCGCGCAAAATCGGCGACTGGGTGCACCGGCTCGGCGACGTCTGGGTCGAAGGCCAGGTCACGCAGATGAACGCGCGGCCAGGCACGCAGACCGCGTTCCTGACCCTGCGCGACCCGTCCGCGGACGTCTCGATGTCCGTCACCTGCCCGATGTGGCTGGTGCGCGAACTGCCGACGCCGCTGCGCGAAGGCGACCGGGTGGTCATCCACGCCAAACCGTCGTTCTTCTTCGGCCGCGGCACGCTCAGTCTGCGCGCGGACCAGATCCGCGCGGTCGGCATCGGCGAACTGCTCGCGCGGATCGAACGGCTGCGCAAGCTGCTCGCCGCCGAAGGCATGTTCGCGCGCGAGCGGAAACGGCCGATTCCCTTTCTGCCCAAGGGAATCGGGCTGATCACCGGCCGCGCGTCGGCGGCTGAGCGGGACGTGCTGGCGAACGCGCAGGCGCGCTGGCCACACGTGTTGTTCAAGGTGCTGAACACCGCGGTGCAGGGTTCGCAAGCAGTGCCGCAAATCCTCCGCGCGCTGTCCATTTTGGACAAAGATCCGGACGTCGACGTGATCGTCATCGCCCGCGGCGGCGGCAGCGTCGAGGACCTGCTGCCGTTCTCCGACGAAGCGCTGTGCCGGGCGGTCGCGGCCGCGGGCACGCCGATCGTCAGCGCCATCGGGCACGAGCCGGACACCCCGTTGCTCGACCACGTCGCCGACCTGCGCTGCTCCACGCCGACCGACGCGAGCAAGCGCATCGTGCCGGACGTCCGCGAGGAAACCGCGCGCGTGCGGCAAATGCGGGACCGCGGCCGGCGCGCGCTGCACGGCTGGGTCGACCGGGAGACGCGGCTGCTGACCCAGCTGCGCAGCCGTCCGTCGCTGGCCGATCCGCTGGGTCCGATCGAGCGGAGGCTCAGCGACGTCGAGATGCACCGGGAACGCGGCAGGCGCGCGATGCTCGGCCTGCTCGCCAAGGACCAGGCGGAAGTCGCGAACGCGCGGGGCAGGCTGGCCGCGCTCGGCCCGGCGGCCACGATGGAGCGCGGCTACGCCGTCGTCCAGTTCACCGATTCCGCGGGCAACCTCCACGTGCTCCGCTCCGTCTCCCAGATCGAGGACGGAGCGCAGCTGCGCGTACGGGTCGCCGACGGGGCGGTCCACGCGTTGGCCGAGTCCGTCGAGCCGACGACACCCGTACCGGAAGGAGACCGGCCGTGATGCACCGGGCCCCGGCGTTCCTCCCGCTCACGGTGGACGCCGCCGCCCGGCTCAACGCCGGTGTCCTGCTGCGGCAGGCCCTGGTCACCGACCGCGCGGCCGACGAATGCTGGACCGCGCTGCTCGCCGGCTGCGGCACCGCGGCCCGGCGCGGGCTGGCCCCGCAGCTCAGGCGCCTGTCCGAGGCGACGTCGGAACACGTCGGCGTCCGGTGGTGGTTCGCCGAAGGGACCGGTCACCGGCGCCGGGTGGCGAGCGCGCAGGAGAACCTCGAGGACGCCCTCGCGGACGGTGACGGGCAGGAGTTCGCGCTGGCTTTCGTCGGATACGACCACGCGATGGCCAGCGCGGTGGTCGCTTGCCCGCGGCGAGCCCGATCGAGCCTCCCCGGCGGCAGCGCCGAACGCGGTACCCTGCGCCGACAGCCCCGTGCACCACAAGGTCGGAGAACGTGAGCGAAGCAGACACCGCCGGACTCGGTTACGAGCAGGCCCGCGATCAGCTCGTCGAGGTCGTCAAGGAACTCGAGGCCGGCGGGCTTTCCCTGGAGCAGTCGCTGGAGCTCTGGGAGAAGGGCGAGCGGCTCGCCAAGGTGTGCGAGCGGCATCTGGAAGGCGCGCGCGAGCGGATCGAAGCCGCGCTGGCCTCGGTCGAGACCGACGACGACACAGAGTGACGTGCACCATGCGTGGCTGAATCGGTCAGGTGGTCTAGAGATCTGACAGACTGGGCACCCGCTGACGAACCGTGTTCCGGGAGGCCACCATGACCACCGCCAGTGACCGCAGCCGACGCGAAGCGCCTGATCGCAACCTCGCCATGGAACTGGTGCGGGTGACCGAGGCAGCCGCGATGGCGGCCGGCCGCTGGGTCGGCCGAGGCGACAAGATCGGCGGCGACGGGGCTGCCGTCGACGCGATGCGCCAGCTCGTCTCCACCGTTTCGATGCGCGGCGTCGTCGTCATCGGCGAGGGCGAGAAGGACGAAGCGCCGATGCTGTTCAACGGCGAAGAGGTCGGCAACGGCGACGGCCCGGACTGCGACGTCGCGGTCGACCCGGTCGACGGCACCACGCTGATGGCGAAGGGCATGCCGAACGCGCTGGCCGTGCTCGCCGTCGCCGAGCGCGGCGCGATGTTCGACCCGTCCGCGGTGTTCTACATGGAGAAGCTGGCCGTCGGCCCGGACGCGGCGGGCAAGGTGGACATCTCCGCCCCGGTCGCGGAGAACATCCGGCGCGTGGCGAAGGCGAAGAACTCCAGCGTCAGCGACGTGACGGTGTGCATCCTCGACCGGCCGCGCCACGATCAGCTGGTCAAAGAGGTCCGCGAGGCGGGCGCCCGGATCCGGTTCATCTCCGACGGCGACGTCGCGGGCGCGATCGCCGCGGCCCGGCCGACCACCGGCGTCGACATGCTGCTCGGCATCGGCGGCACGCCCGAAGGCATCATCGCCGCGTGCGCGATGAAGTGCCTCGGCGGCGAACTGCAGGGCCGGCTGTGGCCGAAGGACGACGCGGAGCGCGAGAAGGCGCTCGCCGCGGGCCACGACCTGGACCGGATCCTGCTGAACGACGACCTGGTCACCGGCGACAACGTGTTCTTCTGCGCGACCGGCGTCACCGACGGCGACCTGCTGCGCGGCGTCCACTATCGGGCGGGCGGCGCGACGACGCAGTCGATCGTCATGCGGTCCAAGTCCGGGACGGTCAGAATGATCGACGGCTACCACCGGCTCGAGAAGCTGCGGGCGTACTCGTCCGTGAACTTCGACGGCAACCTCGACCTCGACGAGGACGAGCACGTGGTGCCTCCGCTTCCCTGACCTGCCAAGGAGTTTCCCGGTGTCGAAACGGCTGTTCGCGCTGGTGCTGACTGTCCTCATTGGAGTCGTGCTCAGCGCGGGCAGCGCGTTGGCCGGGCCGTCCATCGTCGGCGGGACCGACGCGGACCAGCCGTACCCGTTCGCGGTGTCCCTGCACACCTCGGGCGGCGCGCTGTTCTGCGGCGGTTCGCTGCTCACCCCGACCTGGGTGGTCACCGCGGCGCACTGCCTGTCCGCGAAGGACCCGGCGACGATCGGCTTGCGCGTCGGCAGCGCCAACGCGGACGAAGGCGGGGAAACGCCGAAAGCAGCGGAATTCGTGCTGCACCCGCATTTCAACGCCGAAACGCAAACCGGCGACGTCGGCTTGATCCGGTTGACCGCGCCGGTGAAGGCCGCGCCGATCGCGATCGGCGGTTCGGCGTCGCCGGGCACGGCGGTCCGGGTGATCGGCTGGGGACAAACGTGCGCGACACCGAATTGCGGCCCGGTCACGAAGACGCTGCGCCAACTCGACACACACCTGGTGCCGGGCGCGAAATGCACGGCGGCTTTCGACGGAACCTCCGAACTGTGCACGGACAACCCCGGCGGATCCGGTTCGTGCTACGGCGATTCCGGCGGCCCGGAACTGATCCGCGACGGCGACCGGTGGGTGCTGGCCGGGATGGTCAGCCGCCCCGGCAACGGGTCGCCGACCTGCGGATCGGCTCCGTCGATCGCGACGTCGGCGGTGGCGTATCAGCCGTGGCTGGCGGAGAAAACCGGCTGATTCACTCGACGTTGCTCGAATGTCCCGGGAACAAATGCGCCTCCGGATTCAACGCCACCGCGATGTTGTTCACCGCCGTAGCCGCCTCCCCGAATCCGGTCGCGATCAGCTTCACCTTTCCCGGATACGCCGCCACATCCCCGGCCGCGTAAACTCTCGGCCGAGCCGTCGCCATTGTCGAATCCACCGAAATCGCCCGGTGGTCGATTTCCAGGCCCCAGCTTTCGATCGGCCCCAAATCCGCGGTAAATCCCAAAGCCGCGACCACCGCGTCCGCGCGCAGCTGCTCGCCCGGGCCGCCCTTCACCGTCACGTCGACCGCCCTCAGCGAGCCGTCCGGGGCTTCGACGAACCGGGCCACTTCGGCGTCCGTCACCAGCCGCACGCCCAGCTCCCGCACCTGCCGCACGATCGATTCCGCGGCCCGGAACTTCGCGCGCCGGTGCACGAGCGTCACGCTCGCCGCGACCGGATGCAGCGCCAGGCACCAGTCGAACGCCGAGTCCCCGCCGCCGACCACGACGACGTGCTGGCCCGCGTGCGCCGCGAGCGACGGGACGAAATGGACCATCCCGCGGCCGAGCCAGCCGTCCCCGGCGGGCAGCGGACGCGGCGTGAACTCGCCGATGCCCGCGGTGATCAGGACCGCGCCCGCGCGCAGCACGTCGCCGCCGTCGAGGGTCAGTTCGAGACCGCCGTCGATGCTCTCCAGCTTCTCCGCCTTGCGGCCGAGCAGGTAGTCCGGCTTCCACGGCGCGGCCTGGTCCACCAGTCCCTGCACGAGATCCCGGCCGCGGACCGCGGGAAACCCGCCGACGTCGTAGATCATCTTCTCCGGATACATCGCGGTGACCTGGCCGCCCGGTTCGGGCAGCGAATCGACGACGGCCATCGACAGGCCGCGGAATCCCGCGTAGTAGGCGGCGAAGAGGCCGGTGGGACCGGCTCCGATGACGACGAGGTCGTAATCCATGAGGCTCGCTCCATGCCAGTGGTGGGCGGCGGTGATCGAGAACACAGCCGAGCTTAGCCGCCGGGGTGGGCGACAACACCCGGCCGGTTGCGCGAATCGGGGCCAGAATCGAAGGCATGGCTGAACAGGAATACCGGATCGAACACGACACGATGGGTGAGGTCCGCGTCCCGGTCGACGCGCTCTACCGCGCGCAGACGCAGCGTGCCGTCGAGAACTTCCCCATCTCCGGCCGCGGTCTCGAGCGCGCCCAGATCCGCGCGCTGGGCCTGTTGAAGGCCGCCGCCGCCCGCGTGAACGCGCGTCTCGGCGTCCTGGACGCCGACGTCGCCGACGCGATCGCGAAGGCCGCCGACGAGGTCGCCGAGGGCAAGCACGACGAGCACTTCCCGATCGACGTCTTCCAGACCGGCTCGGGCACCTCGTCCAACATGAACGCGAACGAGGTCATCGCGACGCTGGCCACCCGCGCACTCGGCCGCGACGTGCACCCGAACGACCACGTCAACGCGTCGCAGTCGTCCAACGACACGTTCCCGACGACGATCCACGTCGCCGCCACCGAGGCCGTCCTGACCGACGTCATCCCGGCGCTGGAGCATCTCGCGGGCGCGATCGAGGCACGCGCCGAGGAGTGGCAGGACGTCGTCAAGTCCGGCCGTACGCACCTGATGGACGCCGTGCCGATCACGCTCGGCCAGGAGGCGGGCGCGTGGGCCGCGCAGATCCGGTTCGGCATCGAGCGGCTGCAGTCCGGCCTCCCGCGGCTGGGCGAGCTGCCGATCGGCGGCACCGCGGTCGGCTCCGGGCTGAACGCGCCCGACGGTTTCGGCGCGGCGGTATCGGCGGAATTGGCGCAGCTCACCGGGTTGCCGCTCACCGAGGCACGCAACCACTTCGAGGCGCAGGCGACGCAGGACAGCGTGGTCGAGACCTCGGGACACCTCCGCACGGTCGCGGTGTCGCTGAACAAGATCGCGAACGACCTGCGCTGGCTGGGCTCCGGCCCGCGCACCGGGCTGGCCGAGCTGGCGTTGCCGGACCTCCAGCCGGGTTCGTCGATCATGCCGGGCAAGGTCAACCCGGTCATCCCGGAGGCGACGCTGCAGGTCGTCGCGCAGGTCGTCGGCAACGACGCGGCGGTCGCGTTCGCCGGTGCGGCGGGCAACTTCCAGCTCAACGTGAACCTGCCGGTCATCGCGCGCAACGTGCTCGAATCGGCGCGGCTGCTCGCGGCGGTCTCGCGGCTGTTGGCGGACAAGGTGTTCGCCGGGGTGACCTCGAACGCCGAGCGCGCGCGGCAGTACGCCGAGGGGTCGCCGTCGATCGTCACGCCGCTCAACAAGTACATCGGCTACGAGGAAGCGGCCGCGGTGGCGAAGCAGGCGCTCAAGGAACTCAAGACGATTCGCGAGGTCGTGCTGGAGCGCGGGTACGTCCGCGACGGCAAGCTCACCGAAGCGCAGCTGGACGAGGCGCTTGACGTGCTCCGGATGGCGCGCGGCGGCAAGTAGCGTTCAGCAAGTCGTAGCGGCTCGTTCGGGCAGTTCCGGACGGGCCGCTTCGCGTTTCCACAGTCCACATGCGACTCCCGCGGCGACCAGGGTGACGCCCGCGAGATCTTTCAGCTCGAACCGTTGTGCGCCGATCAGCACCGCGACCGTCAGCCCGGACACCGGCATCAGCCCGATCAGCACGCCCGCCCGGTCCGCGCCTAAACCGACGACGCAGCTGTACCAGAGCACGAAAGCCACCGCGGTCACCACGACGGCCAGCAACAGCAACGCGACGAGTTCACGCGCGTTCGGCCACTGCCAGGCACCCGCCGGATCGACCACCGTCCCGACCACGGAACCGCTTGCCGCAGCGGTGAAACAGCCCCACGTCGAGGTCGCCAACGGTCCGAGCCGGCGCAGCAATCCCACCGCGAGCAGGGTGAACGACGCCTCGCACAACATCGCCAGCGCAGCCAGCAACAACCCGGGGGCGGAAGCGGATCCGCCGCCGGAGAGCACCACGATGCCGAGCCCGGCCAGCACCGCTCCGACGACCGGAGCGGCGGACGGACGGCGACCGTCGAGCAGCGGTGCGAGCAGCGCGAGCACGAGCGGGCTGGCACCGAGAAACGCCGCTACCGCACTGGGTTCCGCGTAGCGTTGAGCCAGCAGCAGGCAGGCCTGGAACCCGATCATCCCGGTCGCGGCGAGGCCCAGCAGGGTCGGCAGATCGCCGAGCTTCGGCCGGGGCAACGGACTGTGCGTGACCTTCGCCCAGCCCAGCAGCAGAAGGCCGCCCAGCGCGTACCGCAACGCCTGCCCGGTGATCACCGGATACCCGTCCAGTATGCCGGTGACCGGCACCGATCCGCCGACCAGCACCGCGCCGGCCACCCCTGAAAGCACCATCGACCGTTTCACGCCGCTCAGTCTTCTGCGGTCAGTGGTCTATTCAGAAGGACCACTCAACCCTGGCCTAACTGGACCACTTCACCGTACTGTCGGGGCCGTGGAAACCATCCGGGAGCTGCTGCTGCCCGCCGCCGGCGGAGGACGCCGGGGGCGGGCCGTCGAGGCCGCGTTGCGCGACGCGATCCGCACCGGACGGCTGGCCGCCGGCACCAGGCTGCCGTCGAGCCGCGATCTCGCGCGCCAGCTCGGGGTCGCGCGCGGCACCGTCACCGCGCTGTACGAGCAGCTCACCGCCGAGGGTTACCTGCTGAGCAAGCACGGCTCGGGCACTCGCGTCGCGCCGATCGACGATCCCGCGCCGAATCCCCGGGTCAGCGCGGCGAAAGCGCCGTCTTGGGAGTTCGACCTGCGTCCCGGGCTGCCCGCGTTGTCCGCGTTTCCCCGGGCCGAATGGCTTGCCGCCGAACGAGAAGCTCTGAACGCGACGCCCGATCTCGGCCTCGGCTACCCCGACCCGACCGGGCATCCGGCGTTGCGCGCGGAACTGGCCGCTTACCTCGGTCGAGTCCGGGCGCTGCCGACGAATCCGGACGACATCGTAATCACCAGCGGTGCCGCGGAAGCGTTGTCGTTGCTGGCCGATGCGTTGCCGGACCAGCGCATCGCCGTCGAAGACCCGAGCCATCACGGCCAAGCGAATCTGCTGCGCGACCATGGCCTGGCTCCGGTCGGGATTCCGGTCGATGACAAGGGAATCAACGTTGCCGAGCTGTCCACTTCGGACTGTTCAATCGTATTGGTGACCGCCGCGCACCAGTTCCCGCTCGGTGTCGCGCTGCATCCGGAACGCCGTCGGCAATTGCTGGCGTGGGCGGCGGAAACCGGCGGGCTCATTCTGGAGGACGACTACGACGCCGAGCATCGCTACGACCGCCCCGCGCTGGGCGCGATGCGCGCGCTCGCACCGGATCACGTCGCGTACATCGGCAGCGTCAGCAAGGTGCTCGCACCAGCGTTGCGGATCGGCTGGCTCATTCCGCCGCGCCGCCTGCGCGACGCCGTGGCACGGGTCAAGGAAATGCACGACCTCGGCTGCTCGCCGCTCCCGCAAGCCGCGCTCGCGCACCTGATCGCCACCGGCGGTTACGACCGGCATCTGCGCCGCACCCGACGGCTGTACCGCGCTCGCCGGGACGCGCTTATCGAAGCTCTGGCTCAGCGCTTGCCGCAGTGGCAGCCAGTCGGGATCGCCGCCGGACTGCACCTGGTCGTCCGGCTCCCCGACGGCACCGATGATGTTCGGCTGCAGGAAAAACTCGCCGCGGCAAGCGTGCACGCCCCGGCCCTGTCGACTTATTCCCATAGCTCAGCCGGATATCCGGGTCTCGTGCTCGGGTACGCCGCGCTCCCGCCGGACCGGCTCCGCGCCGCCGTCGAGCGGATCGCGTCGGCCAGTTGAACCGCTGGTGAACACCTGATGCACCGGGGAGGGGTCCCTGGTGCGACGCTTACTGTGGACATTCCCGGGAGCGGCTAGGGGGAGGCGCGGCGTGAGCTTCGGAGATGTCCTGCGAGCGCTCGCCGAAGTGCTCACGTCCGGCCGCGGCATCGTGCCGATCGCGGTCGTCGCGGGCGCGACGATCCTCGCCCCGATCGTCGACCGTTACGTCATCCGCCGCAGGCGCGTCATCTACCGGGAGCTGTACAACTCCAAGATCGGGCTCAACCCGATCCCGCTCGGCGACTCAGGCACCGGTGCGGTGCAAGCGGATCCGCAGCTCGAACGCACCGTGCGGCTGCTGGAACCGCTCAGCGTGGTCGTGATCCGCATCCGCAACACCGGCAGCTTCGACATCGGCCCGGACGACTGGGAACATCCGCTGCAGTTCACCTTCGGACGGCGGGTGGTGTGGGACGCGCGGGTGTCGGACGCCAAGGACGGGCTGCGGGAAGTAGTCCGGAACGGGCTTGAATTCTTCACTCATGATCAGCCTACCCCAGAAGACGGGACCGCGCGACTGTCCGGCGTGCGAGCGTTGCTGCCGCAGCGGCTTACCGCTCTGCTGCGGCAATCCGACGCGCCGGCCGCCCCGGCGCCGCAATGGCACGGCGTGCGCCTGGAACAGCTTTCGCTGAAGCGGCGGGAAAAGTTCAAGCTCGTGGTCGTGCTGCGCAAACCGGACGAATGGCGAGGCGGGCCGTTGTCCAAGGAACTGCACGTCACCGGGCGGCTCAGCGGCGGACGGATCAAGGACGAACGCAAACAGCGCTGGCTGTCGTGGCCGATGGTCACCGGGGCGATCGGGGTGCTGCTGACCGGGTCTTTGCTCAGCATGCTCCTCGTCGCCGCGTCCCGGGGTGCCGAACCCGGGTGCGGCACCGGAACCCTTGCGGTGCACGGATCCAGTGCCTTCGCGCGGATCATGAACAGCATCGCGACGGAGTACCACCAGCAGTGTCCCGGCGCGACGATCACGACGCAGGCAGTCGGAAGCGTGTCCGCGGTGCGGGAGCTGGGACCGTTGCCAGCGGACCAAAAGGACAGCTTGGCTGTGCTGTCCGACGGAAAGGCTTCCGACGCTGGGCCGGAACTGGTCACGCAACCGGTCGCGGTGCTGGTGTACAGCCTGGTAGTGAACAAATCCGTCGGCGTCGACCAGTTGAGCGGCGAGCAGGTGCGCGGCATCTTCAGCGGGAAGTACACCAACTGGGCGCAACTGCGCGATGGTCCGTCGGTCCCGATCCGGGTGGTCGGGCGCGGGCAGGAATCGGGCACGCGCAAGACTTTCGAGGAGAAAGTGCTGGGCGCGGCCGAACCGGGACTGTCCTCGGACGACTGCCGGACGCCGATCCGCGCGCCGCGCGCGGCTGTCGTGCGCTGCGAACGCGGCACGACCGACGAACTCTTGCGCGCCGTCGGCGAGACGCCTGGCGCGATCGGCTACGCGGACGTTCCGGCGGCCAAAACCGCCGCGGCGGGCGGCCGGGTGGCCATGGCGAAGCTCGACGACCGCTACCCCGACGTGACCAGCATCGACGCGGGCTATCGATTCTGGACGGTCGAGTACCTCTACACCAAGGGCGTGCCGGAGAACGATTCGCTGCTGAAGCTGTTCCTCGACTATCTGCGCAGCAGTACGGCCCGGGCGGAATTGCAGGACGCAGGGTACACGCCGTGTGTGACAAAACAGGGGCTGCTGGACCAGTACTGCACTCGTCCGGATGCCTGACCAGCTCTTTTTCACCCGGTTGAGGCTGGGGCGGGAGTTTTTGTCGGTGGCGGGGGCGATGATGGCCGGGTGTTGTTCACCGACCTCGTCACCGCCTCCGCCGAACTGGCGGCCACGCGGTCACGGAAAACGAAAATCGCCGTGCTGGCCAGTGTGCTGCGCGCGGCCGAACCCGGCGAACTGCCCGCGGTGATCGCGTATCTCACCGGGCAGACCGCGCAGGACCGGCTCGGAGCCGGCTGGCGCACGCTCGCCGACCTCGCCGTCGAACCCGCGGCCGCGCCTGCCGTCTCCGTGGCGGAGGTCGACGTCGCGCTCACCGAGGTCGCGGCCGCGGCGGGCGCGGGTTCGGTGAAGCGCCGGGCCGAGGTGCTCACCGCGTTGTTCTCCCGGCTGACCCGGGCCGAGCAGGAATTCGTGTTCCGGCTCGTCACCGGGGAGCTGCGGCAGGGCGCGCTGGAAGGCGTGATGGTCGACGCGATCGCGGCGGCGGCCGAGGTGGAGGCCGACCAGGTGCGGCGCGCGTTCATGCTGTCCGGGCGGTTGCCGGTCACCGGGCAAGCGGCGCTGACCGGGGGCGCGGCGGCGCTCGCGGAATTCGGGCTGGAGCTGGGCCGACCGGTGCGGCCGATGCTCGCGTCCCCGGCGGAATCGCTGGAGGAAGCGGTGACCGAGCACGGGAACGCGATCGTCGAGTACAAAATGGACGGTGCGCGGATCCAGGTGCACCGGCGAGGTTCGGAAGTGCACGTGTACACGCGCACGCTGCGGGAAATCACCGGCAGCGTAGCCGAATTGGTCGAGCTGGTGCGGTCGCTGCCGTGCGAATCGGTGGTGCTGGACGGCGAAACCCTCGCGCTCACCGACGACGGGCGGCCGCGGCCGTTCCAGGAAACGATGAGCCGGTTCGGCAGCACGCGGGACGAACAGGTGCGGGCGTTGCTGCTGCGGCCGTACTTCTTCGACTGCCTGCATCTGGACGGGGTCGATCTGCTCGACGCGCCCTTGTCCGAACGCAACGAGGCGCTGCGCCGGGTCGCGGGCGAGCACGTGATCCCCGGCTCGGTCCGTCCGGAATCCCCGGCGGCGGTGCTCGAGGCGGCGATGGACGCCGGGCACGAGGGCGTGATGGTGAAGGACCTCGATTCGATCTACGCGGCCGGGCGGCGCGGACGCGCGTGGCTGAAGGTGAAACCGGTGCACACCATCGATCTCGTCGTGCTGGCGGCCGAATGGGGGCACGGGCGGCGCACCGGAAAGCTGTCGAACCTGCACCTCGGCGCGCGCGATCCGGACGGCGGGCCGCCGATCATGGTGGGCAAGACGTTCAAGGGCCTCACCGACGAACTGCTGGCCTGGCAGACCGAGCGGTTCCAGGAGATCGAGACGCACCGCGACCGGTGGACCGTCCACGTGCGGCCGGAGATGGTGGTCGAGATCGAACTGGACGGGGCGCAGGTCAGCACGCGGTATCCGGGCGGGCTGGCGCTGCGGTTCGCGCGGGTGGTGCGGTATCGGCCGGACAAAGACCCGGGCGAGGCGGACACCATCGACACCGTGCGGGGGTTGCTGCGCGGCAGCCGTCCGGCGGTGGAACCCGGTCCGGCGGAGCCGACCGCGGCCGAGGGCCAATCCGCTGCCCACCCCGGTCCCGCGGGGCGGACTGCTCCCGAAGCTCAGCCCGGTTCCGAGGAGGCGTCCGGATGAGGTTCGCCGCGCCCGGCGTCCGGATGAGTGGGCACATTACGGACATCGGGCAGTTTTCCCCGCTGTACTCCGGAAAACGCCCGACTAAAGTTGATGTCGCACCCGTGGCCGCGTACCCGAGAGTGGGAGCACTGGCCTGCGTCGATGGGAGAAAAGCATGACGTTCCGGGTGAAATCAGCCGTCCGGGGATTCGGGCGGCCGATGACCCTGCTGGCGGGCGTGGCGCTCGCCGCCACCGTGGTGGCGGCACCGGCCAGTGCCGCGCCAGCACCGCCACAGCCGCCGCGGCACCACTTCTCGGCTGCCGCGCAGTCGTTCGTCGGCGCGACCACTGTGCAGGAGCGGGTGGCGCGGCTCAACGCGGCGATGGCCAAGCTGCCGAAGGAAAGCAGCGCGTACAACGCCACGAAGCTGTGGAACCAGGGCATCACCGGAGCCGGGTCCACCGTGGCCACGCTGGTGTCGTTCGGCGACGACAAGGTCAAGCAGGTGCTGGACGAGTACTCGCGTCAGCACGGCTTGCCGCCGGCGAACGTCGAGGTGCTGCAACCGTCCGGCGCGGTGCCCGCGTGCACCGATCCCGGGGTGGACACCGCCACCTGCCAGTCGTGGGGCGGGGAAACCGACCTCGACGTCACGATGATGCACGCGATGGCTCCCGGGGCGAAGATCATCGTCGCGGCCACCCCGGTCGCCGAGACGCAGGGCTTCGCCGGGTTGCCGGAAATGATGCACGCGGTCGACTACCTGACCGAGCACCGGATCGCCGACGTGATCTCGATGAGCTTCGGCACCACCGAGGAGAACTTCCCGTCGTTCGAGTCGATCAAGACCCTCGACCCGGCGCTGGAGCGGGCGAGCAAGGCGGGTGTCACGCTGGTCGCGTCGTCCGGCGACGACGGGCCGACCGGGTCGTACCTGCAGGGGCCCGGCAAGTATCCGTACCGCGTGGCGAGCTGGCCGGCCAGCGACCCGAACGTCACCGCGCTCGGCGGCACCCAGCTCCACCTCGACGCGAACGGCGTCCGCACCCAGCCGGACGACCTCGTCAACGCGGCGGACAACGGGTTCAGCGAAGGGGCGGGCCTGTCGAAGGCGTACGCGAGGCCGTCCTGGCAGAACCGCGTCAAGACGGTCACCGGCAGCACGATGCGGGCGTACCCGGACATCAGCATGGAAGGCGTCCAGGGCACCTCGCAGTCGGCACCGCTGTTCGCCGGGGTGCTTGCGCTGGCGGTGCAGGCCAACCATGGCCGGCTCGGGCAGATCAACCCAGCGCTGTACTCGAAGCTGGGCCCGAAGGGCACCGCGGCCGGGATCGTCGACGTCACCAAGGGCGACAACAGCCAGTGGGGCGTCGAAGGCTTCAAGGCCGGTCCGGGCTACGACATCGCGAGCGGCTGGGGAACGATCGACGCGTCGGTCTTCGTGCCGGCACTGGTGAAGGCGGTGCGGTGATGCGGTAGTCCCCTGCCCGCGGGCGGGCCTCCGGGCAAGTTCACCCGGCCCGGCTCGATCGAGCACGGTCGTGTCGGGCCGGGCGGGTGCCGCCGGAGCCGTACTGTCAGCGGCATGTCTTCGAAAGCGTTGGCCCGGCTGTGGTTCGGGGTGACTGCGGTCGTCGTGCTGGCCGCGCTCGTGATCCAGATCGTCGCGCTGGTGCCGCCGCAGGGACGGTACGTCAGCTTCGGTGGACGGTTGGCGAACCTGTTCACGTACTTCACGATCCTCTCGAACGTCCTCGTCCTGGTCACCAGCACGGCTTTCGCTCGCGGACGCGGCACCTCGCCGCTGCTGCGCGTGCTGTGGCTGGACGCGCTGGTCGGGATCGTGGTCACCGGCGTCGTCTACCAGGTCGCGCTCGCCGGGCTGTACGAACTGCACGGGCTCAGCCTCGCCGCGGACATCCTGCTGCACCGCGTCACGCCGGTGCTGTGCGTGCTCGGCTGGTTGTTCTTCGCGCCGCGCGTGCTGGAATGGCGCACGGTCTGGTGGTCGCTCGGCTATCCCTTGGTATGGCTGGCTTTCACGCTCGTCCGTGGCGCGATCGACGGCTATTACCCGTATCCGTTCGTCAACGCCGACAATCTCGGCTACGGACAGGTCGCGCTGAACTGCCTGCTCATCGGCGCCTTCTTCATCGTGCTCGCCAGCGGTGCGCGGGTCGCCGACCGGCGGCTCACGCGCGCACCCGCCGAAAAGCGTTCAGCGGATCGCTGAGCCCGGCCTGGGCGAACGTCCGCCACGCGCCGCGCTTCAGGTCCACCGGTTTGCCCGCGGCGACACGGTGCATCTGCTGCGTGTGCCATTGGATCTCGAGCAGGCTGTCGGCGAGCCGGATTCCCGTGCGCGGGCACCGTCGTTCGGCTCGGACGTCCTCGCCCGCGAGCAGCCGTCCGGGCAGCGCGGGGTCCACAGTGAACGGACGGCCGATCCCGATCACGTCCAGCGCACCGGATTCCAGCGCCTCCGCCATCCCGGCCGCCGTGGCGAACCCGCCGGTGACCATCAGCGCGACGTCGCTGATCTGCCGGGCTTTCGCCGCGTAGTCCAGGAAATACGCCTCCCGGCGCTGCGTGCTCGCCCGGCCGGAGCCCATCATCACGGCCCGCTCGTACGTGCCGCCGGAGATCTCCAGCAGATCGATCCCCGCCTCGCCCAGCGCGTGAACCACCCGCAGCGACTCGTCCTCGTCGAAGCCGCCGCGCTGGAAGTCGGCGCTGTTGAGCTTCACCGAAACCGGCACGCGATCCCCCACCGCGGCCCGGACCGCGCGCACCACCTCGAGCAGGAACCGGCTGCGGTCGCGCCCCCACTCGTCGTCGCGGCGGTTCACCAACGGCGAGAGGAACTGCGAGATCAGGTACCCGTGCGCGCCGTGGATCTGGATCCCGGCGAACCCGGCGGCGACGAACGTCCGCGCCGACAACGCGAACCTCTCCACCACCGCTTCGATCTCGTCCCCGGTCAACGCCCGCGGCGCCGCGAACGCCGTCCGCACCCCTCGATCGCCGAACGGCACCGCCGACGGCGCGACCGGCTGCCGGGACAAATACCGAGGGCTCTGCCGACCGGGATGGTTGAGCTGAACCCACAACTGCGCGTCCGTCCCGTCCACGGACCGCGCCCACGACCGGTACGCCGCCGGATCGGGAACGGCGGGGACCGCGACGTTGCGCGGTTCGCCGAGCGCCGTGGGATCGACCATCACGTTGCCGGTCACCAGCAGCCCAGCACCCCCGCGCGCCCAGGTCCGGTACAGCTGCGCGAGTTCGGCGGACGGCGCGTTGCGACGGTCGCCGAGCTGCTCGCTGAGCGCCGACTTCGCGAGCCGATGCGGCAGCACGGCCCCGCAGGCGAGTTTGAGCGGTTCGGCGAGCAGATCCCGGGGGTCGGTCATGAGCGGTCCCGTCGTCGCGGATAACTTACCGCGAGTAAGAATACTCGAAAGTAAGTACCGGCGGTATGCCTCGCGGACCATTAGGGTCTGCGGCATGACGGCCATAGTGCAGAACCTGGTCACGTCGGGCGTGTTCGAGCTCGACGGCGGCAGCTGGGAAGTGGACAACAACGTCTGGATAGTCGGCGACGGCTCCGAGGTGATCGTGATCGACGCCGCGCACGACGCGGACGCCATCGCCGACGTGGTCGGAGACCGCACGGTCCGCGCGATCGTCTGCACCCACGCGCACAACGACCACGTCAACGCCGCCCCGGCGCTGGCCGACCGCACCGGCGCGCCGATCCTGCTGCACCCGGCCGACCGCGTCGTCTGGGACCTGACCCACCCGGACCGCGCCCCGGACGGCGACCTGGCCGACGGACAGGTCCTCACCGTCGCCGGCACCGACCTCACCGTCCTGCACACGCCCGGCCACGCCCCCGGCGCGATCTGCCTGCACAGCCCCGACCTGGAAGTCCTCTTCACCGGAGACACCCTGTTCCACGGCGGCCCCGGCGCGACCGGCCGGTCGTACTCGGACTACCCGACCATCGTGAAGTCCATCCGCGACCGCCTCTTCCCCCTCCCCGACGCGACGATCGTCCGCACCGGCCACGGCGAAGCGACGACCATCGGCAAGGAAAAGGCCCGCTCGGCCGAATGGCCCGCCGCCTGACCGCCCCTCGCCGGGCGGGTCGACGGGGCTGTCGTCCCCGCCCGGCGATTTCCGCGGCTGCATAGGCCGCAAACGCTTGCGCTTCGCTAGAACAGCAGCCCCGGAATCAGTGCGCACCGGACCGCGCGGCTCGTTCACGGCAGTTCGGCACTCGCCAGCCCGCATCGCCGAGTCGTCTCGCTGAGCCGCGCCACCGAATTCGCCCGACTCGCCCCCGATCGTGGCTCCACCGCCGAGCGCGCTCCAAACCCGTGTTTGGCTCGTCCCGGATCATGGCCCCACCGCCGAGCGCGCTCCAAACCGCCACAACGACCCCATCGCCGCCGACAAGCCCCAGCCGATCCAGAACATCCAGCCGCATCTACCGGGCCAGCCGAGGAACCTCCGGCGCCACCCGAACCCGCTTCCGGGCCTCTCCCGCAAGCGCTTGCGCCCACTGCTGCAACCCGGCCACGTCCACCCCGTGCGGCGGGTCCTCCCGGAATGGCGCGATGTTCTCCGCCCCGCGCTCCAGCAGCGCGACCGCCCCGTTCCCGTTCCCCCGCAACGCGTGCGTCAGCCCCACCGCCAGCTGGGCCAGACCACGCCACAGCTCTCGCTCCGGCCCGTCCGTCGCCTTCCACGCGTCCTCGAAGACCTCGTGGGCGTGGAACGGGCGGCCCGCGTCCAGCAGGTCCTGCGCCTCCGCCAGCGTCTCCGCCGGGGTTCGCTGCACGCCTTCGGGCTGGCGCGGCACGCCGTCGGAGCCATACGGCAGCGGGCGGCCCAGACCGTCCCGCGGGCGGGCGTTGCGGGCCCTTCCCTGGTCGTCGCGATCGCGGCTGTCCACCTGGCCATTGTTCCACGGGCCACGCCGGGTTAGCGTCTCGCGCGCAAGCCACGTAGCCTGGTGACTCGTGCGCTTTCTGGATGGGCACGTGCCCGCTCACGACCTGACCTACGACGACGTGTTCCTGCTGCCGAACCGTTCGGACGTGGAATCCCGCTTCGGCGTCGACTTGTCCACTGTGGACGGCACTGGCGCGACGATCCCCTTGGTGGTGGCCAACATGACGGCCGTCGCCGGACGGCGGATGGCTGAGACCGTCGCTCGCCGCGGTGGGCTCGTCGTGCTTCCGCAGGACGTCGACACGGCCGCGGTCGCCGAAATCGTCTCCTGGGTGAAGTCCCGGCACGCCGTCTGGGACACCCCGCTGGTCCTCACCGGCGGCGACGCGGTGGCCGACGCCCTCAACCTCGTGCACAAACGAGCACACGGCGCGGTCGTCATCGTCGACGGCGACGGCAAGCCGGTCGGCGTCGTGGACGAGGCCGCCTGCGCCGGCGTGGACCGCTTCGCGCGACTGGCCGACGTCGCCGAGCCCGCCGTCGTCGCCGTGCCGCTGGACACGCCGCCGCGCGAGGTCTTCGAACTCCTGCACAGCCACGGCGGACGCCTCGCCCTGGGCCTCGACGCCGAGGGGCGCCTCGCCGGCGTCCTCACCGCGGTGGGCGCGCTGCGCTCGGAGATCTACACCCCGGCCGCGGACGCCAACGGGAAGCTGCGCGTCGCCGCCGCGATCGGCGTGAACGGCGACGTCGCGGCGAAGGCCGAAGCGGTGCTCGCCGCGGGCGTCGACACGCTCGTCGTCGACACCGCGCACGGGCACCAGGAGAAGATGATCGCCGCGCTCAAGGCGGTGCGGTCGGTGTCGCCGAAGGTGCCGGTCGTGGCTGGCAACGTGGTCACCGCCGAAGGCACCCGCGACCTCATTCACGCGGGCGCGGACGTGATCAAGGTCGGCGTCGGCCCCGGCGCGATGTGCACGACGCGGATGATGACCGGCGTCGGCCGCCCGCAGTTCTCGGCGGTCGCGGAATGCGCCGCCGCGGCCCGGGAACTGGGCAAACACGTGTGGGCGGACGGCGGCGTCCGGCACCCGAGGGACGTCGCGCTGGCACTGGCCGCCGGCGCGTCGGCGGCGATGGTCGGCTCGTGGTTCGCCGGTACTCACGAATCCCCCGGCGACCTGCGGTACGACGAGCAGGGCCGGCCGTACAAGGAGTCGTTCGGGATGGCGTCGAAGCGCGCCGTCGGAGCCCGCACGCGCACGGACAACGTCTTCGACCGCGCGCGCAAGGCGCTGTTCGAGGAGGGCATCTCCACGTCGCGAATGGCGCTGGACCCGGCGCGGCCGGGCGTCGAGGACCTGATCGACTCGATCTGCTCGGGAGTCCGCTCGTCCTGCACGTACGCGGGCGCGCGCACGCTTGAGGAGTTCCACGAGCGTGCGGTGCTGGGCGTGCAGTCCGCGGCGGGGTTTGCGGAGGGGCGCCCGTTGCCTTCTGGCTGGTGAGGCCTCGTGAGTGGCAATCACGGTTCTAACCGTGATTGCCACTCACGACCGGTCAGCCGTGGTCCTCGAGCATCTCCGTCACCAGCGCCGCGATCGGCGAGCGCTCCGAGCGGGTCAGGGTCACGTGCGCGAACAGCGGGTGCCCCTTCAGCTTCTCGATCACCGCCGAGACGCCGTCATGCCGCCCGACCCGCAGGTTGTCCCGCTGGGCCACGTCGTGCGTCAGCACCACCCGCGACGCCGAGCCGAGCCGTGACAGCACGGTCAGCAGCACGTTGCGTTCCAGCGACTGCGCCTCGTCCACGATCACGAACGTGTCGTGCAGGGAACGGCCCCGGATGTGCGTCAGCGGCAGCACCTCCAGCATGCCGCGGTCGAACACCTCGTCCAGCACGTCCTGGCTGACCAGCGCGCCGAGCGTGTCGAACACCGCCTGCGCCCACGGCTGCATCTTCTCGCTCTCGGACCCGGGCAGATACCCGAGATCCTGGCCGCCGACCGCGTAGACCGGGCGGAACACCACGACCTTGCGGTGCTGCTGGCGTTCCATCACCGCCTCCAGGCCCGCGCACAGCGCCAGCGCCGATTTGCCGGTGCCCGCTCGCCCGCCGAGCGAGACGATGCCGACGTCGGAGTCCAGCAGCAGGTCGAGCGCCACGCGCTGCTCAGCCGAGCGGCCGTGCAGGCCGAACGCCTCGCGGTCGCCGCGCACCAGCCGCACCCGCTTGTCCGCCGTGACCCGGCCGAGCGCGCTGGAGCTGCCCGCGAGCAGCCGCAACCCGGTGTGGCACGGCAGTTCGCCCACCTCGCCGAGCCCGAATTCCGCCGGATCCGCCGAACCGCCCGAGAAGAGCGTGTCGATCAGCTCCTGGGGCGCGTCCACGTCCGCCATGCCCGTCCAGCCCGACGGCGTGACCTCCTGTGCCCGGTACTCGTCCGCGGTGAGCCCGACCGCGCCCGCTTTGACCCGCAGCGGGATGTCCTTCGTCACCAGGACGACCTGCGGCCGCTCGGTCGCGAGGTTGAGCGCGCACGCGAGGATGCGGTGGTCGTTCGAGTCGGTGCGGAAGCCCACCGGGAGGACGGACGGATCGGTGTGGTTCAGCTCCACCTGCAGGGTGCCGCCCGCCTCGCCGATCGGGACCGGGGCGTCGAGCCTGCCGTGCTTGAGCCGGAGGTCGTCCAGCAGCCGGAGGGATTCCCTGGCGAACCAGCCCAGTTCGGGGTGGTGGCGCTTGGCCTCCAGTTCGCTGATGACCACCAGAGGGAGGACCACCGCGTGTTCGGCGAACCGGGTGACCGACCACGGGTCGGAGAGCAGCACCGACGTGTCGAGCACATAAGTGATGCGTGGGGATTCGGGCGAGATCGAGGCTTTCTCCGGGGCCGAAGCACCGGTCGAAGAACGGCCAGAGGCCTTGCGGGGTGAACGCTGCGCAGTCACGACGGCATCTCCCTCGAGGGCGTGTGCACCCCACGCCCGCACTCGCTGGGCCGGGCACCTCCCTGGCTGGGTCCGCACTCCCTGACGCTGGCTGCGTCAGGCGGCACGGCCACGAGGGCCGGGTGCCGGCCCCCTCGTGCATCTCGCAGGCGGCTGAGCCGCCCCCTCGATCAACGCCACGACCAGGGCCTCCCGCGAGGACCCGCACGGAACGCGAGCCCTCTATCCCGGAAGGTACCTACGTCCGCCCGGTCGTGCAGGCAGCCACACAGGTGATTCGCCGATTCGTCATCCCACCGTCGGTCGCCCGAAACAGAGTGTCCACAGTGCTCACTCAGCGTCACTGGGCCCGTCGATCAGGGGGTCGCACGGATGGATGATCATGGAAAATTAATCACCGAGTGCAGGCAATCCCCAGGTAAAGGGCCTTGTACCACGCGGCAGACCGGAATGCATTTCGCGTCCTGGACACTGAACCGGACCGAGTGAACTGGGCCTTCCAGCTCTCACACAATGGGCGTACGCACCATTCGCCAGCGGCCATTCGGGGGTAATTTCCTTACTGCGGGACACACCACCGGATCACTCCGGTGCCCGAATCCCAGTATCTCTACCTAGGAGTGTGCGAAGTGCTGAAGAAGGCTGGAATTGTCGCCGGTGCGGCCGCGGGCCTGATGATGATCGGCGGGACGGCGTTCGCCTCCCCGGCCGCGACGCAGGGCGCTCCGGACCCGACGTTCGGCGACGCTTACGCCACCTTCATCGAGGGCGGCGGCGCGCTGGGCTACGGCGCCGCTTCGCTGGTCGCGGGCGCCTACACCGGCATCGCGCTGACCCCGGCGCTGGTGGCCCACTCGATGGAGCACCACCACGGCTGAGCCGTCTCGCGCGAAGGCCCCGGAGCCCGGCTCCGGGGCCTTCGCGGCGTCCGCGGCCAGGGGTTGACCGGCCCGGCCGGGTGGGTGTCCGCCGGGCCGGTCCGCCGCCTCAGGCCCCGAACCGGCGATGCCGCCAGGCGTAGTCGCGCAGCGCGCGGAGAAAGTCCACGCGCCGGAATGCCGGCCAGTAAGCCTCGGTGAACCAGAATTCCGAATGCGCGGACTGCCACAGCAGAAATCCGGAAAGCCGCTGTTCACCGGACGTTCGGATAATCAAATCCGGATCCGGCTGGCCGGACGTGTACAGATGTTCCGAGATGTGGTCGACATCGAGGATTTTCGCGAGCTCGCGAATCGAAGTGCCCTCGTCGGCGTGCTGCAGGAGAAGTTTGCGGACGGCGTCGGCGATCTCCTGCCGCCCTCCGTAGCCGACCGCGATGTTCACCTCCATGCCCGAGTGGTTCTCGGTGCGCGCCGCGGCGGCGGTGAGCTTCTGCGCCACCTCGAGCGGCAGCAGGTCGAGCGCGCCGACGATGCGCAGCCGCCACGGCGCCTCGGCCCCGGCGAGTTCGTCGGTGACGTCGGTGATGATTTTCAGCAGCGGGGTGAGCTCGTCCGGATCCCGGTTGAGGTTGTCGGTGGAGAGCAGCCACATCGTCACGACCTCGACCTCGGCCTCCTGGCACCAGCTGAGGAAGTCGGCGATCTTCTTGGCCCCGGCGCGGTGCCCGTCGGCCACGTCGGTGAACCCGGCTTCGCGAGCCCAGCGGCGATTGCCGTCGAGCATGATCGCGATATGCCGCGGATGACGGCCCGCCGCTTGCTGGATCAGCCGGCGGCTGTAGATGCTGTAGACGACGTCGGACATGAAGGACCGGAGGCTCACGTCGCCCGAGCGTACGCACCCCTGGCTCAGGGGTGTGACGCGCCACGGGGGCTGGCGAAAAACCTACGGTCCCGTAACCTTGGGACGGTGAGCGTGACGATCGAACCCCCGCCCGCGCCCGAGGACACCCGTCCCCGGCTCCGCGGCCACATCCACTTCTGGTCGTTCTTCGGCGCGGTCGCCGCGGCCGCCACGCTGATCAGCCTCGCCGCGTCGACGGTCTCGCCGGTCGCCGCGCTGGCGACGTCCGTGTACGGCCTCACCGTGCTGGGCGTGTTCGGCGTGAGCGCGCTGTATCACCGCAGGCTGTGGAGCCCGCGCGCGTACAAGTGGATGAAGCGCGCCGACCACTCGATGATCTTCCTCTTCATCGCCGGCACGTACACGCCGTTCACCCTGCTGGCCATGTCGAAGCCGACGGGATACATCGTCCTGGGCATCGTCTGGGGCGGCGCGATCCTCGGGGTGGCGATGAAGATGCTGTGGCCGCACGCCCCGCGCTGGCTGGGGGTGCCGATCTACATCGCCCTCGGCTGGGTCGCGGTGTTCGTCCTGCCGGAGTTGCTGAGCCACGCCGGAGTCGCGGCTTTGGTGCTGCTGTGCGTGGGCGGCCTGTTTTATACGGTTGGGGCGGTTTTTTACGCGGTGAAGTGGCCGAATCACTGGCCGGAGACCTTCGGGTACCACGAGTTCTTCCACGCGTGCACGGTGCTGGCGGCGGTGTCGCATTACATCGCGATCTGGTTAGCGATGTACTCCTAGCCGCGGTGGGTCTTCCTCAGGCCGTCTCCAGGCCGTCACTCGACCTCCTGGAGACGGCCTGAGTCGTTTTGCGCGATCTCGGCCAGCTCAAGTTCAGCCGTTCAGCATCGGGGCCGCCAGGAACTGCTCCGGAACCGCGAACCCGTCCACCAGCGTCCGGGCATGTGGGCGCAACGCTCCGCACAGCGCGTTAACCGCCGCGGTCACCGCCTTCGAGCGGCTTGCGGAGATTCGTCCGTGTTCCAAGAACCACGCGCGGTCCGCTTCGATCGTTGACAGTGCGTACAGGTCGCACACCCGGTCCAACAGCGCAGCCGCGTCCGGGTCGGGGCAGGCAGCGACAGCGCGGGCGAAGGCGTCGAGGATCAACCTGTCCACGTGTACGCGGCCTGCGAGCAGCACATGGTCCTGTACGGAGTTGAAGACCCCGAAGGGATCCGAAGCAGCACGGCGGAGCCTGTTGGCCACACCGCTCAACACGTGCTCTTCGCGGTCCTCAAAGAGTCGCTGCTGCCACTCGCGGTCGAAGAGCACTGAAGCGTCGTCAGACTCCGTCAGGCGTTCTAGGAACTTCCGCGCGGCAGAGCGCTCCATGACGGTGTCCACCAGCTGCTCGGCGACGAACCGCGCGGTCGCCAGTGGGCTGAGGTCCTCGAAGTGTTCCTTGTACTGCGTCAGCAAGCCCTTCGCGACCAGCTGCAGCAACACGGTGTTGTCGCCTTCGAAGGTGGTGAAGACGTCAGTGTCGGCCTTCAGCCCGGCTAGCAGGTTTTCCGACAGGTAGCCGCTGCCGCCGCAGGCCTCGCGGGCGGTTTGGATCGTCGCGGTGGCGTGCCAGGTGTTCAGAGCTTTCAAGCCGGCGGCGCGGGATTCGAGTTCGCGTTGTTCTTCTTCCGGCGCGTCAGGGGCGATGTCGTGCAGGGCGGCGACCAGTTCCTCCTGCGCGAAGTGCAAAGCGTAGGTCTTCGCCAGTGCTGGCAGCAGTTTTCGCTGGTGTCCCAGGTAATCGAGGATGACGACCTCGTCGCCTTCCGGACGTTGGAACTGCCGCCGCTGGTCGCCGTAGCGGATGGCCAGGGTCAGGGCTCGTTGAGTGGCGCATCCGGCGCTGCCGCCGACGCTCACCCGGCCTCGGATGAGCGTGCCCAGCATCGTGAAGAAGCGGCGGCCGTCGCTTTCGATCGGGCTCGTGTAAGTACCGTCCTCGGCTACGTCGCCGAAGCGGTTCAGCAGCGCTTCCCTTGGCACGCGGACCTGATCGAAGGTCAACCGGCCATTGTCGACGCCGTTCAGACCGGCCTTCACGCCGCAGTCCGCGATGGTGACCCCAGGAGCGGGAGCGCCCGAATCGTCGCGGATCGGGACCAGGAAGGCATGCACGCCACGGGATTTGCCGCCGGTGATCAGCTGCGCGAAGACCACCGCGAGCTGTCCGTCGCGGGCGGCGTTGCCGATGTATTCTTTGGTGGCACCGGGATCCGGACTGTGCACGACGAACTCGCGCGCGGCCGGATCGTAGGTCGCGGTGGTGTGCAAGTGCTGGACGTCGGAGCCGTGGCCGTGTTCGGTCATCGCGAAACAGCCGAGCAGGTCCAGGTTCATGATGCGGCGCAAGTACTTCTCGTGGTGCGCCGAGGTGCCGAGCAGCTGCACCGCACCGCCGAACAGGCCCCACTGCACCCCGGCCTTGACCATCAGCGACAGGTCGCCGTAGCCGAGCATTTCGAACGACATCACCGAGCCGCCGACGTCGCTCAGCCCGCCGTACGCGGCGTCGAAGCCGAGCGCGGGGCGGTCGGTCTCGGCGAGTTTCCGCAGCTGGTCCAGTACCTGGACGCGATGCGCCTCGACGTCGAGACCGATCGTGTCACGGAACTTCTCCGCGCTCATCTGCGCGCGCACGTCTCGCTTCAACCCGCCCCAGCGTCCATCGAGGACTGCGGTCAACGCGTCCGGGTCGACTTTTTCAGGCACAGCAGGGACGTCCACGGTTCCTCCGATACAGCAGGCTGCCCTCAAGCCTGCCGCAGCGGAGGAAGTCCCGCAGATCAACTCAAGTCGGGCCCCTTCGACCGCAGGTCGTCGACCTTGGTCATCGCCTCGCGCAGTTCGCTCAGCCAGGCGTCCGCGTGCTCGCCGACCAGCCGCACCGCCCAGGCCAGCGCCTCGGACCGCGACCGCGCGACGCCTGCGTCCACGAGCGTGTCCAGGACCAGCCGTTCGGGCTGCCGCAGCCGGGTCATCACCGGCACCGACAGCGTCGTGAAGTGCACCTTCGTGCCGCCCAGCTTCGCACCCCACGCCACCTTGCGCTGGTAGCGGTGCTCGGCCTGGCGGGCGATCTCGATCCGCTCGTCGCGCGTTTCCTCGCGGAACCTGCTGATCCGCCCGTCCTCGGCGGCCGCGCGGGCCGCGTCGTCGGCGTAATCGCCGGTCAGCGCGGGCAGTTCGCCGACGACCAGGATCTCTTCGCGGTCCACGGTGATCTCCGGCTCACCGGTGAACCAGCCGTCCGGGAGCCGTCCGCCGAACCACGCCGCCGCGTCGTCCGCCGACGGCGTCTCGGCCTGCTGCCAGCCCCGGCCTTTCCAACCTCGCCCCATGACGTCCACCATCCTTGATTACATGATTACGTCACTACTGAAGCTACGCCGATTTCACCGGGGCAGGTAGCGCGTTCACCAGGGGCGGAATTCGTCAGAGCTGGGCGATGAGCTGGTCCACCGCGGTCACCGGGCGTTCGCAGACGTAGCCGCGGCAGACGTACGCCGCTGCTTTGCCGTCGACCAGCGGACGGTCGGCCAGCAGCGGGACGCCGGGCGCGTCCGGTTCGCCGCCGAGCACGATGCCGCCGCCGTGGATGTGCCGAGCAGCGGCGGTGACGAGTTCCGCGCGGTCCGCGCCGACCACTGCGACCTGCACCGGCCCGGCCTGCGCCGCTTCCGCCACCGACAGCCAGTGCCCGGCGAAACGCGGCACGCGCGCGGCCAGCAGACCGACGCGACGCAGCGCGAGTTCAGCGGCGTCTCGGTATCGCGCCGCCTGGTCAGGACCGGCCAGCGCGGACGCGGTGAGGAGCGCGCCAGCCAGTGCGGAAGCACCGGACGGGCTGGCGTTGTCCGTCGGATCGGAAGGCCGCTGCACCAGGACTTCGGCGTCGTCGGCGGTGTCGTGATACGCGCCCGGCGCGGAATCCGAGGCGAAATGCGCCAGTGCGACGTCCAACAGCCGGGTCGCTTCGGTGAGCCAGCGCGGTTCGCCAGTGGCCTGGTGGAGGGCGAGCAGACCGTCCGCGAGGCAGGCGTAATCCTCCAGCACGCCGACCGGAGCCCCGACCGCGCCGTCGCGCGAGCTGCGGCGGAGCCGTCCGTCCACGATGTGCAGGTCCAGCAGCAAAGTTGCCGCACCGCGAGCCAGTTCGATCCACTGTGGACGCTCCAGCGCGACGCCCGCTTCGGCCAGCGCGGAGATCGCGAGACCGTTCCAGGCCGCGACTACCTTGTCGTCCCGCCCTGGTTGCGGACGCTCCGCTCGCGCTTCGAGCAACGCTTGCCGGACGCGCTCGAATCGGCTGAAGTCGTCCGGATCCGCCCGCAGCTGAAGGGTTGACGCCCCTTCTTCAAAAGTGCCTTCTTCGGTGACGCTGAACAGCTCGGCCGCCCACGGACCGTCGTCTCCGAGCACGTCGTTGAGCTGGGCGGGAGTCCAGACATACGTCAATCCTTCGACGCCTTCGGTGTCCGCGTCGAGGGATGCGGCGAAACCTCCTTGCGGCGTAAGCAGATCGCGCTCGAGGAACTGGACGATTCCCTCCGTCACCCGACGGGCTGATACCGAACCACGGCGCGCGAGATGCGCGTAGACTCGGAGGAGCAACGCGTTGTCATACAACATTTTCTCGAAGTGGGGAACGATCCACTCCGCGTCCACGGAGTAGCGCGCGAACCCGCCGCCGAGCTGGTCGTGGATGCCGCCGCGAGCCATCGCCTCCGCCGCGGACTCGGCGAGGGTGTGCGCCTGCACCGAGCCGGTGCGCTCGTAGTGGCGCACCAGGAACTCCAGCACCATCGACGGCGGAAACTTCGGCGCGCCACCGAAACCGCCGTGCACGGTGTCTGCCTCCTGCGCGAGTTTCGTCACCGCTTCGGCCAACGCGTCGGCGTCGACGGCGGCTTCCTTCAACGGACCGCTCTGTTCGGCAAGGTGCCCGACGATCTGTTTCGCGCCCTCGCGCAGGTCGTCCGGCCGCTCCTCCCACGCCTCCGCGACCGCCACCAGCAACTGCGTGAACGACGGAATCCCCGGCCGCGGCGCGGGCGGATAGTAAGTGCCGCAATGGAACGGCTCGCCCTCGGGCGTGAGGAAGCAGGTCATCGGCCAGCCGCCCTGCCCGGTCATGGCCTGCGTGGCGGCCATGTAGACGGCGTCGATGTCGGGCCGCTCCTCGCGATCGACCTTGATGTTGACGAAATGCGCGTTCATCAGCGCCGCGGTGCCTTCGTGTTCGAAGGACTCATGCGCCATGACGTGGCACCAATGACAGGCGGCATAGCCGACGGACAGCAGAATCGGCACCCCGCGCCGGCGCGCCTCGGCCAGCGCTTCCGGACCCCACTCCCACCAATCGACCGGGTTCCCGGCGTGCTGCAGAAGATACGGAGACGTCGCTTCGGCGAGGCGGTTCGACATGCTGCCGAGTGTGCCTCATCCGGCGGGAGACCGGTCCCGCCCCTGCGGTAACAGTCTGCCGAGGGGTCGGTGACACGGACAAGCACGCGGCCGCGCAGGCGTTGCGCACGGCCGAGCCAGCGTCGTCGAAGGTCCTCGCGCGGGGCCGGTGGCATCCGGAAGCCTTGCTGGCACTTGGCGTACTCGAAGCCGCCATCCTGCTGGCCGGCGGTCCCGGGAGGGGCACGCCGGGCAGCCTGGTCCCGCTTTCGTGTGCACCCTCTGCGTCGCTACCCGTCCGGTGGTCCGGCGTCGTCAGCGCGTGCGGTCGCTGTCCCGCTCGGATAAGTGCGATTTTCCGGAAACCCGGCCCGATCCGAACCTCGCGGCCGCCCGCCTGGCAGTGGATTCAGCCATCCGCTCGCCGATCCGGTTCTCCAGCACCGCGGTCGACGGAGCCGATTACAAGTCGGTGAGCCGAGCCGCAACCCGCGCCGCGTCGTCCACCCTGTCTGCGGCTTAAGACAAACGGGGGATGCTCGCTGTTGACATCAGGACAATCGCCCTGGTCAGGTCCGGAAAAGCGCGAACTCCCCTGCAATTTGCAGTTAGCAGATGCAGACAGGGTTAATCGCGGCGACTAGAGTAACCATCCGGTGCCACACGGTGACCAGACACCTGAGCCCAGCGGCCCCGGACCGGTCTACGCAAGGGGAGGCGTACATCGTGGCCGACAATCAGCGCTCCAGCGTGCCCCCGGTGCAGAAATACGGCGGCGCGTCGTTCGAGACGATGGCGGTCGCGCCGTTGCTGGGCGACGGGTACTCGTACGACAGAGCAACGCTTGAAGAACTCGCGAAACTGTACGAAAGCCTCGCCGACAAGTATCGCCTCGATCGAGCGCACGCAGAAGTAATCGCGCGAACGAAACCACCCGGCCTGGACTCCGCCAGCGGGGAGAACGCGGCCATTTTCCGCGATTCCGGGAACTTCTTGCTGGGGTCGCTCGTCCAATGCGAGAACTATTGCCGGGAACAGGCCGAGAAATACCGTAAGGCGCTGCGGAAATACACCTCCGCCGAAGAAGAGAACTCGGCCGACCTCGGCAAGACCGGGGGGAACCTGTGAGACGCGCCCTCGTGCTCGCCGCGTTCGCCCTGTGCGCCGTCGCCGGCTGCTCGAGCACCGCGCCCGGGCAAGCCAAACCGGTCGAGCACCTCGATCAGCCGCCGAGCAAGCCGCCGGAAGACCAGGTGCCCGGCCCCGGCGTGCCGAAGGTGCAGAACCCGCTCGACATCACCCGGTTCCGGCAGAATCCCTGCGCCGCCTTGACGTCAGCGCAACTCGCCGAACTCCTCGGCGATGGCATCCGGGTGAACCCGGACCCGCACGGCCCCTCCGGGCCTGCCTGCGGATGGTTCTCCCGGGCGAAGATCGTCGTCCTTTTCCCCGCCATCGACAAATTGGGCCTGACTTCGGTCTATCGCGCCAAAGGCGGGGCCTACCCGTTCTTCCTGCCGCTCGCCCCGGTCGACGGGTACCCCATCGTCGCCTACGGCGTGGACGACCCCCGGGAGAGCCGCGGCGAATGCAACGTCGCGCTGGGAACCAGCGACCGGGAAACCGTCGAATTGTCGATCACGCAATCCCCGGCGCACAAAGGCGAGAAAGACCCGTGCGAATCCGCTCGAGGCGTCGCGGAGAAAGTGCTTGGCAATCTGCGAGGAGGACGCTGATGCCCCACCGGCCCATGACCCCGGCGGAGATTTACCACGCCATCACCGGCGGGCAAGGACCCGAATCGCTGGGGGAAACCCGGCATGCCGCGAAGGAACTCAGCAAGCGGCTGCTGGAGCGCACCGACGAGATCGCCGTCCTCGCGGAGAAAGTGCGGGCCGGGTGGCACGGAGTCACCGCCGAGCAGGCCGCGAACTCGGCCGCTCCGCTGATGGCCGCCTCCGCCGCCATCAGCACCAACCTGGTGTTCACCCAGAACGCGGCGGACGGGCAGCTATCGGCCTTTCAGACAGTCAAAAACTCCGTGCGGCCAGTGGGCGACCGGCCGGAACTCACCGCACAGGACGTGTACGACGTGCTCAACGGGCAGCCCGGCTATTTCGGCAAACTCGACCAATGGCAGGCCGACGCTCAGCACAACATCGACGCGTACACCGGTTATCACTCGACCACCGGGACGAATTCCGACCGCATTCCGGCGCGCTACGCGGAACTGAGCGATACCGGCGCGTCCGTCGATCTCGCCAGCACCAGCGCTCCGCCGAAAACGGTCGCGGGTCCGGGCGGGCCGAGCGGCAAACCACCCGACAAACACCATCCCGAGCCACCTCCTGCCGCGGCAGGACCGGTTCCGGAACCCCGTGCGCCGATACCCGGGGCAACCAGCGCCAGCCCAGCTGTCCACCGCGGCGGTCATGAGCCTGAGCCGGTCGGCAATCTCGCTTCCGCGCGACCACCGGAAGCAGTTGCCGCGCAACCAGAATCGGATGCAGTGACCGCGCGACCGGACTCGACCCGCACCAGTTCGGCCGAATCCAGTTCGCCCGCGTTGCCGCCCGGTTATCAGTTCGGGCCGTCCGGTCAGCCGGTCAATCCCCTCGTAACTGGCGGATTCGTACCGTTCGGCGTTCCCGCGCCAGGCAACGGCGGCAGTACCGGCGGCAGCCCCGGCGGTCTCGGCGCGGGAAACCGGGTCGATGCCCGCACCCCGGGCGAATCGGCGCAGACCCGCGGCAGCGCCGCCGGAACGCCAGGCGCGGCAGGGAAAAACGGCAGTGTCCTCGGCGGCGGAATACCCGGCAAAAGCAAGGAAGAAGACAAGGAGAGAACCGCTCCGCCCTACCTCCGGGAGTCCGAGGACGTCTTCGGCGGGACCGACGTCAAACCGACGCCTCCGGTGCTCGGGGACCGCTAGGTCGTCGGGGAGGAAGCGGTGCGCGCGACCGAACTGTCCCTCGACGCCCTCGTCGGCGCGCTTCGGGACGCTGGGTTCGCCGAGCCGCATCCGGTGTTTTCAGGGCAGCTTCGGTTCACCCCCGACGATCAGCGGCTCGACGAAGCGGTGCGCGCCGAGCTGGCCTGGCTTGGCCTGACTGAGCACGGACGGTTCGTCGACGAGTTCGAGGACCTGCTCTACGCGCTGGGCCGCGCCGACCTCGAATACGTCGCCCACGTCGAGAACCAGGACCTTCGCTACAGCGTGCTGGTCGCCGTCCGGGGGCGGACCGGGGTCAAGGCGTTGTGTTGCGGCGATCGGGTGCGGCTGAAGGTGCTCGACGGGACCCCGGCCGGTGCGCTGGTCGCGAGCCTGCCGCGGTACCGGCCCGCGCAGCTGAGCGCGTTCTCCCTGCCGCAGGAGGACTTCCAGGCGGATTTCTCCGCCGAGCGCAGCGCGGCCGTCCGCACAGTCGACGCTCTGTTCCAGCAGACCTGTTTCGGCGTCGGCGAGATAACCGTCGTCGCGCGCGAACCGGCCCGGCCCGGGCGTGCCGAAGCCGGGCCGCTCAGCTACCTCGACCTCACCGACGGCCGCGTCGCGTTCGAGGTCTCCGGGCCCGAGGGAAACCGGTACATCACGGTGCTGCCCGGCGAGGACAGCCTGCTCACGGCCAAGATCGCGGCACTCCGCGACGGGCTGGCCAGCTAGCTCCAGCCCCGTCGCCGGAGGTCAGTCGCTCTTCTTGGCCGCCGCCGCGTCCGGCTTCTTCTCCTCGACCGGCGCCGGAGCCTTCTCCGCACCGTCCTCGGCGGCTGGCTCGGCCGAGCCGGCTTCAGCCGCGGCGGCCTCTTCCTTGTCGAACGTCGCCGGCACCTTCTTCAGGTGCTTGCTCATCGACCGGACCAGGAAGACGACCGCGATCAGGAACAGGATCAGCACCAGCAGGCCGACCGGCGAGGACTTGCCGAAGTCCTCGCCCTGGCCGCCGTTGTCCCCGCTGTCCGGCTGCTGGGCCAGCACCAGCGCCGACGCGGTGAGCGGGACGACCGCGACGGCCGGCACACCGAAACTCATGGGCTCACCTTCTCCTTGATGCCTGCGAACAGATCGTCCTCCGGCAGCGTGCTGTCCACCAGGGAGCGGTTCAGCTCGTACTCCTCAGTGGGCCACACCTCGCGCTGGATCTCCAGCGGAACGGCGAACCAGCGGCTGGTCGGGTCGATCTGCGTGGCGTGCGCCTTCAGCGCCTCGTCGCGCACCTCGAAGTATTCCGCGCACTCGATCCGGGTCGTCACCCGCTCCATGATGTCGGCGCGGTCCGGGTCCCAGGACTTGAGCCACTCCTCGTACGGCGACTCCAGCCCGGCCTCCTTGAGCGCGGTGTCGAACGCCACCATCCTGGCCTTGGAGAACCCGTGCATGTAGTAGAGCTTGAGCGGCTGCCACGGCTCGCCGGCCTGCGGGAACCGCTCCGGGTCGCCGGCCGCGTCGAAGGCCGCCATCGACACCTCGTGCGTGCGGATGTGGTCCGGGTGCGGGTACCCGCCGTTCTCGTCGTACGTCGTGATGACGTGCGGGCGGAACTCGCGGATCACGCGCACCAGCGCCTCGGTGGACTCCTCCAGCGGGATCACCGCGAACGAGCCCTCCGGCACCGGCGGAAGCGGGTCGCCCTCGGGCAGCCCGGAGTCGATGAATCCCAGCCAGCGGTGGCTCACGCCGAGGATCTTCGCCGCGCGCGCCATCTCCTCGCGGCGGATCTCGGCCATGTTCGCCAACACGTCCGGCCGGTCCATGGCCGGGTTGAGGATGCTGCCCGCCTCGCCTCCGGTGCAGGTCACGACCATGACCTCGTGCCCCTCGGCGACGTATTTGGCCATCGTGGCGGCACCCTTGCTCGACTCGTCGTCGGGATGGGCGTGCACCGCCATCAGGCGCAGTCGCTGCTTGCGGTCTTCTGTTGTCAGCTCGTCGGCTCCCACCATGGTCCGAACGGCCCTTTCCTGTCCTGTTATTCCGTGACACCTGGTTGCGCCGCGGTAAACCGCCCCGGCTCCGCGCCGCCGGAACGGGTCGCGGATACTCGACCAGGGTGGTGCCCCGGACCGGCCGCACTGCCTATTGTCCCCAGGGGTACGACAAGTTTGACCGGAGGCCCGGATTTGCAGAGCGGGGAGACCGTGACCGCCGAGGGCGGCGCCGCTGCGGCGCGGCCCGCGGACCGGTACGGCACCGCGGGCAAGGGCAAGCCGTCGAAGCGCTGGCGGAGGTGGCTTTTCGTGGCCGTCGCGCTGGTCGTGAGCGGCGCGGTCGGCTTCGTCTACTACCTCAACCTCGGCAAGACGCCCATCGAGGCGGAACGCGTCGGCTTCAAGGAGCTGCCGAACGACGCGATGGAGGTCACGCTCAACGTCACCCGGGACGACGACGCCAAGCCCGGCGTGTGCGTTGTCCGGGTGCGCGACAAGTCCGGCGCGGAAAGCGGCCGCCGGGAGGTGCTGGTTCCCGCCGGGGCCGGCCACAGCAGGCTGAACACAGTGGTGAAGAGCATCGGGACCCCGGTGACCGCCGACGTGTTCGGCTGCTCGTATTCCATACCACGCTATCTGTCAACCCCGTAGCGGCCAACGGAGTGAATTGCGCGGCGAGCGTCCGCGCGGCGTGAAATGGACCGGCGTCGACCTGTCCTGCCGTGATACGCTCGTAGTTCAGCACGGCCCCCGACGGGCCGTGTTTTTCCTTTATCTCAACCGCGTGCGTACGCGGTGGCCGGCTTGTACACCCAAGCCTGGCAGGCCCTACGAGGAGATGGTGACCGTGAGCGACACCAAGGTGACCTGGCTGACCCAGGATGCCTACGACAGGCTCAAGCACGAGCTCGACGAAATGATCGAGAATCGTCCGGTCATCGCCGCCCGCATCAACGACAGCCGCGAAGAGGGCGACCTCAAGGAAAACGGCGGCTACCACGCGGCCCGCGAGGAGCAGGGCCAGGCCGAGGCCCGGATCCGGCACCTGCAGGAGCTGCTGCGCAACGCGAAGGTCGGCGAGGCTCCGGAGGACGACGGCACGGCGGGCCCCGGCAAGGTGCTCACCGTCAAGTACGACGGGGACGACGAGGAGGAGAAGTTCCTGCTCGCCACCCGCGAAGAGGGCGCGGAGGGCGAACTCGACGTCTACTCCCCCGAATCGCCGCTCGGCAAGGCGCTGCTCGGCGCCAAGGAGGGCGAGTCCCGCGAGTACGAGCTGCCCAACGGCAAAACCATGAAGGTCACCCTGGTCAAGGCGGTGCCCTACACCGAGTCCTGACTCGTCCCCGCCGAACGCGCGCCCGCCCGGTTTCCCCGTGGCCCGGCGCGCGTTCGGCGGTCTAGCGTGTCTTCCAGAGAAACTACTGGGAGGACACCCCGATGAGCACCGAACCGCTCTGCCTGACCTGCGGGACGCAGTACGCCGCCCCGCGAGCGGACTGCCCGATCTGCGAGGACGAACGGCAGTACGTGCCGGCCGGCGGGCAGAAGTGGACCGATCTGGCCACGCTCCGCGCGGACAGCGGGCTCAAGCCGAGGGTCGAGGAGCAGGGGCCGGGCCTCATCGGCATCGGCTCGGACCCGAAGTTCGCGATCGGCCAGCGCGCGCTGCTGGTCCGCGCGGAGAGCGGCAACTTCCTCTGGGACTGCTCCGCCTACCTCGACGACGAGCTGATCGGCAAGATCACCGAACTCGGCGGCATCACCGGCATCGCGATCAGCCACCCGCACTACTACACGACGATGGTCGAATGGGCGCGCGCCTTCGACGTCCCGGTCTACCTGCACGAGAACGACCAGCAGTGGATCGGCCGGCCGGACCCGTCGATCAAGCTGTGGACCGGCACGACGCTCGACGTCTCGCCGGATCTCCAGCTGATCAACCTCGGCGTGCACTTCGCTGGCGGCACCGTACTGCACTGGCCGGCCGGCGAAGAAGGCCGCGGCGCGCTGCTGACCGGCGACATCGTGCAGGTGATCCCGGACCGTACGCACGTCGGCTTCATGTACAGCTACCCGAACCTCATCCCGGAACGGCCGAGCGTCGTACGGCACGCGGCGGAACTGTTGGAGCCGTACGCCTTCGAAGCCATTTACGGCGCGTGGTGGGACGCCATCGTGCGTACGGACGGCCATGACGTCGTACAGCGCTCCGCGAAGCGCTATCTCACGTACGTGTCCTAGCAGTCCGCTCGAGCAACGGCCGTACGCGCGGCGGCACTGGTGTAGACAACGCGATCGAGGTCGACGTACGCAGGACATCCGGCACGCCAACCACTTCGTCAATGACGCGTTGCAGATCGTCGTTGTCACGCGCGACAAGGCGCACGAAGAGGTCGCCTTGTCCGGTGGTGGCGTGTACTTCGCACACCTCGTCGATCGCAGCCAGTGCCTCCGCGACGCCGGCGCGTTTGCCCTGCGCGATTTCCAGCACGGCGAACGCGGTGAGGCTGTACCCCATCGCGGCCAGATCGAGTTCCGGCGGAAAGCCGCCGAGGATGCCGCGTTCGGTGAGCCGGTCCAGCCGCGCCTGCACCGTGCCGCGCGCGACGCCGAGCCGGCGCGCGCATTCGAGCACGCCGAGGCGGGGCGAGTCGGTGAGCAACAGCAGCAGCCGCGCGTCGAGCGAGTCAAGCACCGGTTTTCTCCCTGCGCAGGTTGTCCAAGATGACCGAGCTTCTCCAGGATAAGCTGAACATATTGTCCAGCTGAAACGGAAACCGTTGCGCAGCTTGCCGGGCGCGACTCATGCTTCAGTGCATGACCTCCACGATGGATCCGCACGGCGCACTCGACGACGTCAGCTATGACCAGCTCCGCCAGCTCGTCGGACTGGTGGACCACGACGCCTCGACCGACCCGTTCCCGGTCAAGGCACTGGACGCGGTGGTGTTCATCGCGGGCAACGCCACCCAGACCGCGTGGTTCTACCAGGTCGCGTTCGGCATGCAGCTGGTCGCGTACTCCGGTCCCGAAACGGGACAGCTCGACCACAAGGCCTTCGTGCTCAAGTCCGGTTCCGCGCGCTTCGTGATCACCGGCGGCGTGAAGCCCGATTCCCCGCTGCTCGACCACCACCGCCGCCACGGCGACGGCGTGATCGACCTCGCGCTGGAGACCACCGACGTCGACAAGTGCGTCGAGCACGCCCGCAAGGAGGGCGCGACGATCCTGGAGGAGCCGCACGACGTCTCCGACGAGCACGGCACGATCCGCCGCGCGGCCATCGCGACCTACGGCGAGACCCGGCACACGCTCATCGACCGGTCCCGTTACCACGGCATCTACCTGCCCGGCTACGAGCCGCGCGAGGGCACCGTCAAGCGGCCCGAGGGCGCGCCGAAGCGGCTGTTCCAGGCGGTCGACCACTGCGTCGGCAACGTCGAACTCGGCAAGATGGACTACTGGGTCGACTGGTACCACCGCGTCATGGGCTTCGTGAACATGGCGGAGTTCGTCGGCGACGACATCGCCACCGAGTACTCGGCGCTGATGAGCAAGGTGGTGTCGAACGGCAACCACCGGGTCAAGTTCCCGCTCAACGAGCCGGCGATCGCGAAGAAGAAGTCGCAGATCGACGAGTACCTCGAGTTCTACGAGGGCGCGGGCTGCCAGCACATCGCGTTGGCCACCAACGACATCATCGCCACCATCACCGCGATGCGCGCCGCGGGCGTCGAGTTCCTCGACACCCCGGACTCGTACTACGACGACCCCGAGCTGCGCGCCCGGATCGGCGAGGTGCGGGTTCCGATCGAAACCCTGAAGGAGCACCGGATCCTGGTCGACCGCGACGAGGACGGCTACCTGCTGCAGATCTTCACCAAGCCGATCGGCGACCGGCCCACCGTGTTCTACGAGCTCATCGAGCGGCACGGTTCGCTCGGCTTCGGCAAGGGCAACTTCAAGGCCCTGTTCGAGGCCATCGAGCGGGAGCAGGAGCGCCGCGGCAACCTCTGATCCGCTCGCTTCCCTCTTTCCCCGGCCCGTCCGCGTACCTCGCGGGCGGGCCGTTTATATTACGGCGCGCAACCAGAAGTTCGCGTACAGTAGTCGACATCAAGGATGAAACCGCGCCGCGCGGACAATTCGGAACCGCGCGGAACCGACGGGGTCGCGCGTCCGTCATTCTGGAGGAGTCACCGCGGAGAAAGGGGCCCGATGCCGGACAGCATCGACGCCAGCGAGCAGATGATCGAGGGCTGGACCAAACAGCTCCAGCAGACCGCTGCCCGCTACCAGGCGATGGCCGAGCGCATGCAGGGCCAGACCGTCACCGAGCGGTCGAAGGACGGTGCGGTCGAGGTCACCGTGGACGCCAAGGGGCTGTTGAAGAACCTGGTGCTCGCGGACTCCGCGGCGAGCAAGAAGATGGCCGAGGTTTCCGCCGAGGTGATGCGGCTCGTGCAGCGCGCCCAGGCCCGGATCCCGGAGCTGTTGCGGCAGGCCGCGGCCGAGACCGTGGGCGGCGACGAGACCACGGAAACGCTGGTGGCCGACGCGCAGAAGACGTTCCCCGCACCGCCCGCCGAGGAACCGGCCGAGTCCGCGTCCGACCGGGTGCGCCGGTTTTTGCCGGAGGACGCCGAAGAAACGGGTGCCGCCGCGCCGCGTCCGGCGACGCCACCGCCACCGCCTCAGCAGCAACGCCGCCGCCGGAGTTCGTCGGACGAGGACGACGACTTCGGCGGATCGATCCTGTCCTGAGTCCAAGCCGTTCCAGGGGGAAGAAAAACCATGGCACCCAGGGGTTATGAGATCGGCGGCGATCTCGAGGCGCACGCCCGTCAGCTCGACGCGCTCGCCGACGGGCTGAAGCAGGCCGTCGACGCCGCGCACCAGGTCAGCATGCCCACCGACGCGTACGGCATTCTCTGCCAGCCGTTCCGGATGATGCTGGACCCGGTGGAGAACTACGGGATCGAGGCGTTGCAGAACACCGTCACCGCGATGGACGCGCAGGCGCAGAAGGTGCGCGACGCGGCGAAGGCGTACGACAGCTACGAAGGCGAAGCTGCCGGTTCGATGAAGGCGAGCGACTGATGCCCGAAGGCAATCCGCTGGTCGCGGAGTCCAAAAAGGACGGCGACGGCCCGGGGCCCTTCACCGAGGGCAACGGCGACTACGGCTACGCCACCGGCATCAACATCGCCGAATCGGCGACGGACGCGTGGAAGGGAATCGCGGACGGCGACTGGGTTTCCGGTGGCCTCGGCGTCGCGAGCCTCGCCGGCGAGATCGCGGGCGCGGCGATCGACCCGTTCGGCTACCTGATGTCGTCGGTGGCGTCGTTCCTGATGGAGCACGTGCAGCCGCTGAAGGACATGCTGGACTCGGTCGCGGGCAACCCGCCGGTGATCCAGTCCTATGCCGACACCTGGGGCAACGTCGCGAAAGCGTTGCAGGAACGGCAGAAAGACCTCGAGAACGCGGTCAAGACCGGCACCGCGGAGTGGAAGGGCGACGGCGCGGACGCCTACCGGAAGTCCGCGGCGGAGGCGGCCGAGGCGATCGGCGGCGCGGCGACGGTCGCGAGCGCGATCGGCACCGTCACGATGATCATGGGCCAGGTCGTCGCCTTCGTGCGCGGCCTGGTGCGCCAGCTCATCGCGGACCTGGTGGGCAAGCTGATCTCCTGGGTGATGGAGGAGGTGTTCTCGCTCGGGTTCGGGACGCCGCTGGTGGTCGCACAGGCCGTCACGGCGATCTCCAAGTGGGGCGAGAAGATCAGCGAGCTGCTGACGAAGCTGTGCGAGACGATGCGCCGGGTCTCGCCGCTGCTCGGCAAGCTCGCCGAGGTTTTCACGAAGATCATCAAGGTGCTGGGCAAGCTGGCCGGCAAGGTCACCGGCCTCGACGTGATCAGCACGAAGAACATCAAGGCGGGCGGCTTCTTCCACCGCGGCGGTTCCGGCGGCGGCGCGGGCGGCTCCGGCGGCGGTCATCACGGCGGGTCCGGCGAAGGCGACGCGGACCCTGGGTCGCCGTCAGGTTCTCGCCGTTCCAACGGATCGGACAACGCCGACGGCGGCGACGGTCCGAACGGCAGCCACGACGGTTCGGACGGATCCGACACGCCCGGCGACCACTCGGGCGATTCGGGCAGCCACAACGGATCCGACAGCTCGAGCGGCGACAGGCCGTCCTCGTCGGGCGGCTCGCATTCGTCGTCGCCGGACGGCACCGGACCGTCCACAGTAGATACTCCGACGTCGTCGTCGCGGCGGGGTTCCGACAGCTCCGGCGGGAGCCACCCCGACTCCAGCCCGTCGACGCTCGCCGGTGACGCGAGCCCGACGTCCCGCGGCGGAGGCAGTCCGGCGGAGAGTTCCTACGCGCCGCAAAGCTCCGCGCACAGCGACGGTCCGTCCTCGGTCAGTGCTCCGCCCAGCAGTTCCCCGCACTCCAGCGGAGCACCGCACTCGTCGTCGGGCGGCGGCACGCATTCCGGCGGCAACGAGCCGAGTCCGCATCATTCGAGCAGCAACGATTCGACGTCGGCGAGCGGCTATGCCCCGCCTCGCACGGACGCGCCCGCTCCGCAGTCCGCTCCCCCGCCGCACCTGCGCTCGAACGACGGGGGCGGTTCGGCGCCGAACCAAGCTCCGTCGGGTGGCGGGATTCCGCAGCAGGGCGGCGGCGGGAGTCCGGCCAATGCCCCGGCGGGCGGCGGCAGTCCGTCGCCTCGGCCCAGCGGCAGCGGCTGGACGGGGACGCCGGGGTCGCGAGCTCCGGAAGTCGCGCCGAACCGGGTTCCGGACAGCGGTCCGTCGAGCAGGCGGCCGAGCCCGGCGGATGGCGGCGGACCGAGTCGCACGCCGGATCGTTCCGGGCCCGCGCCGCAGCGGCCCGCCGACGGCGGTTCGTCGACCCCGCCGCAGCGTGATGGCGGATCTTCAACTCCGCAGCGCACTAGTGACAGCGGTTCGACCCCGCCGCGCACTGGTGACAGCGGTCCGACCACTCAGCGCACTGGTGACTCCACGCCGCAACGTCCCGAAGGCGGTGGCGGTTCTTCGCCGCAGCGTCCGGCGGATTCGGCGAACAGCGGTCCGCAGCGCCCCGGTGACGGCAGCGATGCCGGACAGCCCAAGCGGCCGGGCACCGAACCCGGACTCGGCCGTTCGGAGCCGGCACCGACGTCCGGCGGCTCGCCCGCGTCGGGGAACCGCGGGTCCGGCGACGGCTCCGCACCCCCGGCCGCGGCCGTCGCGACCGCTCCGGGCGGAGGCCAGCGAGGTCCGGAGGCAGGCGCCCGGCGTCCCGACGGCTCGCCGGAGCCCGTCGCCCGCGGCGGCGCGCGCACCGAGGCTCCGCCCGCCAAGCCCGGCGAAGCCGGCGGTCCACAACGGACCGGGAAGGAAACCCCGGGACAGAACGGCAAACCGCACGCCGACGAGTCCGGGAAGCCGAAGAGCGGCGACAAGCCGGAAAACACCGCACCGGACAAGAAGCCCGGGCGGCACGACGACGCGGAAGGCAAGCCGGGCAACGACAAGTCCGACCACAAACCGGACCACGACGCACCCGAACGCAAGCCGGACCACGCCGACCCGAAGCACCACGAGGACGGGCCGAACCACCACGACGACCCGGACGGCACCCCGCCGCACCACGACGAGCCGCTGTCCCCGGACGAGGTCAACCGCCGGCACGCCGAGGACACCCCGGCAGGCAGCTCGTACCACCGCGGCGACCCGGAACTCGGCGACCTGCCGCACCGCGTCCAGCCGGACCCGGACGGGCGCTACACGGTGGATGTGCACGTCACCGCGGACGGCCACGCCCGCGTCGGCGACCGGCTGTACACGCCGGAAGAGTTCGCGGACATCCTGCGGCGCAACGGAAACTACGACGGCAGGCCGATCCGGCTGATCGGCTGCGACGCGGGTTCGAACGATTTCGCGCACCGGTTGTCGCGCGATCTCAACACCGAGGTGCTGGCCCCGAGCAAGCCGGCGTGGACCGATTCCCACGGCCGCGTCTTCTCGTCCAACTACGAGATCGGCCCGGACGGACGGATGCGGCCGCGCATCCCGCCGGACGGCGAGTGGTCGGTGCACCGTCCGGACGGCACGTCGCACCACGTCGGCGACGACGGGTTCGCCCCGGACGGCAAGCACCACGATCCGCACGACATCGACGCCGACAGCGCCGTCGACCGCGGGCAGCCGCCGTTCAACCAGGAGCAGCGGGACCAGGACATGCGCGATCTCCGGCAGGAGAACCGCGACCGCCGCGCCGAGGGTCTCGACGAAGTGCGGGAGCTGAACGGCAACCGCAACCCGCTCACCGACGACGTGCGCCGTCCGCACGAACGGGCCCTCACCACGGCGAGGTTCCGCGACGCGAACGGCGAAACCGTCGATCTCTACAGTTTCAGCGGGAAGAGCCACGACTGGGCGCCGGCGAAGGACGGTCCCGAGTGGCCCAAGTCCGAGCGGCTGTTCGGCACCAAGGACGCCGGTCCGTACCGGCCCGAACTCGGCATGCCCGACCCGGACGGCAAGTTCGGCCGCACCCACGACTCGGAACCGAAGCTGCTCGAAGAAATGGTGCGGCACAATTTCGCGGCGCGTTCCGGTCTCGACCGCAGCGAAATCGACGACATCGTCAAGAAGGAAATCGAGAAATCCCGGCGCGAGGAAGCGGCGTACCTCAAGAACAACCACGAAAACATGTACCGCGAAGGACTTCGCGGCGACACGGCGCGAGCCCGCGACCGAATGGACGGCGCACTCGAGGAAATCAACCGCCGCGGCGCGGAACGCGCGCAGCAGAACGGTCAGCCCTACACGCCGGTGACCCGCGAAGACATCAGCGGCGACCTGCGGATGGTGGTGGACCTGCCGTCGACCAAGCGGGACATGATTCCGAACGAGTACCAGATCTGCGACTCGTGCACCGATGTTATCCTGCAGTACAAGCAGCTTTTCCCGAATGTCCGGGTCGAGGTCGTCAACCTCGCCGGTGAAAGGTTGATGTGATGACGGCGTCTCCGGGCGACGGCGCGGAACTGGTTCGCGCGATCTTCGCCGGTGCGGTCGAAGCCGGTTTGCGCGCGGAATCGGTGCGGGGAGCATCCGATGCCGAGATCGACGCGATGGCGACGGACCAGCGCGCCCGGGCCGTGCCCGCCGCGGCGAGGGAAGTGCTGCGCCTCATCGGCACGACGCACGGCCTGTGGCTGCCGGGCAGTTCGCTGGGCGTCGAGGCGGTGCGCGGCGAGGCCAAGAACCACGCCGTCGCCACCGCGAACGCGCAGAACGCCGAACTGTCTGATGTGGACGGTGCACTCGTGCTGGCCGCGCACGGCGGGTACACCTACCACGTGGTCGACGGGGCCGACGCCGAGCAGGACGACCCGCAGGTCTGGCTGCTGACCGAAGACGAGCCCGCGCGCGTCGCCTGGCCTTCGGTCAGCGCGTGGTTCAAGGCCATCACGCCGGATGTCGAGCGTTACCGGGAGCGGCTGGAAATCATGCGCGAGACCGGGTCCGACTTCCTGCCGCCGTGGGCGCAGGACATCACCGTCGGCGGATGACCGTGCCGCGCGCAGACCAGGCCGCGCGGGCTTTTCCCGCGGGAACGGTCGTCGCCCGGCATCCGGTCGACGCCGACGTCGCCTGGAAGCAGATCGAAAAGCTGTCGCCGCAGGTGGGTTTCTACTTCGACTACCTCGCGCAGGACACCAGCGTGCTGGCGAACATCGTGCGCCGGGAACTGATGCTCGCGCAGTACCGCAGCGTCGTCGACCCGCACGCCGAGGACCCGGGCACCTGGGACGATCTCGCCCTCGCCGCGCAGGCCGCGGCGGCCGCGTTCACCGCGGCGTGCGCACCGGTGGGGCAGGAGGTCGAGGCGGTGCTCGGCCGCCCGCGGCGTTTCGCGGCCACCGGCCCCACGCCGCGCACCGGCCCGGCGGCTTGGCTGACCGCGGCGTGGCTCGCCGTGCTCCAGCGCGACGACGTGCTGATCCAGCAGCTGGCCGCGGTGCCGCTCGATGTGCTGCGCGCGTCGGGCAGCGAGCACGACGCCTATATGTACCCGTGGGTCGAGACGGTGCGGACGTTCCTCGCACACCGCGAGGTCACCCCGGAGATGTTCCTGCCCGCGATGGACGGCACCGACCCGGACACCGCGCGGTTCACCCCGCCCGCGGCGATGCTGCAGCTCGTGTACCCGCCGATCCGGATGTTCTCCTACGTGCTGCGCCGGGATTCGGAGAAGTTCGCCGAGGCGTTCGTCTCCGCCCTGGAGCGGCACCGCGAGTACTGGACCGCCGAGGACCGCGCGACCGATCCGGAAGGGTTCCTCGCGCTGGCCCCGCTTGCGATCGCGGTGCTCGCCCGTTCGGTCGGGATGAAGTTCGACGTGCAGTCCGGTTACACCCCGGCCAACCTGCTCGCGGGCCTTCGCCCGCCGCGGAACGGCTGATCGAAATGAAGCGTTCGCCCGGCGAGGAGCCGCTGAACTCATGACCCGGCCACCGGTGCCCTTCACCGCCGCCCAGCAGCAGGAACTCGTCCAGCAGATCGGCCAGGCGGCCGCCGCCGCGCTGCCCGCGGGATGGCAGCAGCTGCAGGTCGTCTGCCGCGCCGCGGGACGGCACGTCGAAGTCGACGTCGCCGTGCTCGCCCCGGACAACCGGACCTACCCCGTCCAGCCGCACCCGGACCTGCCGCGGCTGTTCGGCATGCTGCGCACCGGGATGTACCAACCGGGCCGCGGCACGTGGCTGACCGCGACGCTGGTGTTCTCCCCGCAACGGCCGCCGTTCACGGACTACCAGCCAGACCTCGAACCGCGCTGGCGGCAACTGCCCCCGCCGATCGGTTTCCAGGACGAACTGCGCTTCTTCCCGCGCGAGGACCGGTTTGTCCCGCCATGGCTGCGCCAGCGGGCCGGTGCACTGCCTCCGGTGCCGGGTGGGCAGCCGGTTCCGCCGCCGGTGCCTGGTGCCGGTCCGGTGGTGCCGCCGCCGGGTGCGGAGACTCCGGTGCCGCCGGCTGGCGCAGAACCCGCTGGTGCTGTTCCCCCGCTGCCCGCGGACCAGCCCGGCACGCCTCCGCCGCTGCCCGGTACGGAGCAGACTGCGGGCGCTGCGAACGCTGCTCCCCAGCTCCCCGTGGACAGGCCCACACCGCCGCCCCAGTCTGGCGCGGAACACACCGCGGATGCAGTCCCCCCACTCCCCGCGGACCAGCCCGGCATGCCATCGCCGCTGCCCGGTACGGAGCAGACTGCGGGCGGTGGGAACGCTGCTCCCCAGCTCCCGCCCCAGCCTGGCGCGGAACACACCGCGGATGCAGTTCCCCCACTCCCCGTGGATGAGCCCAACTCGCCTCCGCCGCTGCCCGATGCCGAGCAGGCCGCGAGCCCTGCTTCCCCGCTCCCATCGGACGGGCCGACACCCCCGCCACTGTCTGGCACGGAACAGGCCGCAGGCACTGGGCACCCGGTTCCTCCGCTCCCGGTCGACGAGCCCATCACGCCGCCACCGCTGCCCGATGCCGAACAAACCACGAGCGGCGGGAACGCTGCTCCCCAGCTCCCCGTAGAGGGGACGGCATCTCCGCCGCTGCCTGGCGCGGAGCACGCCGCGGGCACTGGAAGCACCGTGCCTCCGCTCCCCGTGGACGAACCCACCACGCCCCCACCCGTAACCGATTCCGAGCAGGCCGCGGGCACGGGAAGCACTGAACCCGCGCTTCCCGTGGACGAGCCCGGCTCTCCTCTGCCGCTGTCCGACGTCGAACATGCCGCTGCCTCAGATGGCGACGAGGCGCAGTCCGAGCCGAGTGAAGTCGCGGCGGCTGGGATCGTTTCCGGAGCGGCTCAGTCGGCTGCATCCGAGTCGGAAGGCGTTGCCTCCGAAGGGGAGTCCGTCGAGCTGCGCACTCCGCGGGTCTACGACGGATTCGACGAGGCGGGGAATCCGGTTGTCGAACGGGAAGCGTTGTCGCCGGAGGAGCGCGAGCGCGTACTCGCCTATCTCGACAGCGCGCCGGTCATCCTGGCGTCCCGCAGCAAGGACACCGACGCCTTCGACCCGTCTCGTACGGACGTCGTTCCGCTGAATTTCCGCACCGACGGCAGCTGGGTGTGGCCTGGCGCGGTCGGTTATTACCTGCGGGAGCACGGGATTTCGCCGGATCCGGAGCTGGTCGAGCACATCCGGGCGGCCAGTTACACCGTCCCGGAGGTGGACGAGGCGACGCAGGAGCGGATGCTGGCGGCGATGACCAGCCCGCCCGCGGCCGAAAGCCGTCCCAGCGAAGCGGAATCGCCGAGGGATCCCGAGGAGCTGTTGAGCGAGATCTCGACGGCGCTCATCGCGGCGGCTCCGCGGGGGTGGCAGCAGATCGTCTTCGATTTCATGGCGTTGGGCAGGCACGCGAACCTCGCGTGCGGCGCGCGGATGGCGGACGGGAGCACGCAGCAGGTTCCCGTCGCGCGGGAGTTGTCGAAGCCGTTGGCCGAATTGCGGCGCAGCAAGTACGTCCGAGGCCGGGGCACCTGGTACACGCTTTCGCTGGCCATCGAACCGCCGGCGCGTTACCAGGCGAGCTTCAACGAGGACGACGAACCGGCCTTCCATACGCCGCCCCGGCCTGAGGATTACGCGCTGGACCAGGAGCTTTACCCGCGCGACGAGGACTATCTCCCGCTGTGGTTCAGCGCGCGGCTGCCGGAGAGTCCACAGTAGACAGTCAGCTGACGATGGTGAACCCGGCGTCGGCGAGAGCGGCCTCGACGTCCTTGCAGTGCTCCGGGCCGCGGGTTTCCAGGGCGAGGGCGACGTCGACCTCGCCGAGGGCCAGGCTGCCGGAGATGCGGGAATGCTCGACGTCGAGGACGTTCGCGCCCAGGTCCTTCACGCACGACAGCACGGAAACCAGCGAGCCCGGCCGGTCCGGCACGCGCAGGTGCAGCTTCAGGTAGCGGCCGCCCGCGGTCATGCCGTGCTGGATGATCTGCTGCAGCAGCACGGGATCCACGTTGCCGCCGGAAAGGATCGCCACCACCGGCGCCTCGAAAGCGCCGGGGTGCTGCAACAGCGCGGCCACCGAAGCCGCACCGGCCGGTTCCACGACCAGTTTCCGCCGTTCCAGGCACAGCAATACCGCGCGGGACAAGGATTCCTCGGTCACCGTGACGACGTCGTCGACCAGCGACTGGACATGCGAGTAGCTGACCTTGCCCGGCTCGCCGACCGCGATCCCGTCCGCCATCGTGTGCACCTCGCGCAGCCGCACCGGTGCACCGGCCGCCAGCGAGGACGGGTAGGCGGCGGCGTCTTCAGCTTGTACGCCGATCACCCGGATCTCCGGGTGCAGCGCCTTCACCGCCGCCGCGACCCCGCCGACCAGTCCGCCGCCGCCGGTCGGGACGAGGATCGTTTTCACCCCCGGCACCTGCTCGAGAATCTCCAGTCCGACGGTGCCCTGCCCGGCGATGACGTCTTCGTGGTCGAACGGGTGGATGAAGACCGCGCCGGTGCGCTCGGAAAACGCGATGGCCTCGGCGAGGGTCTCGTCGACGACGGCGCCGTGGAGGTGGACCTCCGCGCCGTAACCGCGGGTCGCGGCGAGTTTCGGCAGCGGGGCGCGCGACGGCATGAAGACGGTCGAGGAAATGCCGAGCAGCGACGACGCCAGCGCGACCCCCTGCGCGTGGTTGCCGGCACTGGCCGCGACGACACCCCGCGCGCGTTCCCCGGCGGTCAGGCCGTGAATGCGGGTGTAGGCGCCGCGGATCTTGAAAGAACCGGTGCGCTGCAGGTTCTCGCACTTGAGATACACCGGGCCGCCGTGCAGCCGGCGCAGGTCGCGGGCGTGCTCCATCGGCGTGACGCGGGTGATGCCCTCGAGAAGCTTCCGAGCTTCCCGGATGCGCTCGACGCTGACCAGTTCCATGGCGCCGATGATGCCACCGACGGACGGCCGGGGTGCGCCGCCCGGCGGACCGGTACCCTGGTTAACGGCAGCCACACCGGATCAGGGAGTGCGACCATGGCACGCGCGCAGCACGGGACCACCGCCCGGGCCCAGTCCCGAGCCAAGTCCCGTACCGGTCTGCTGCCGCTCGCCGCGGGCATCCTGTCCGCCGTCGCCCTCACCGGAGCCGCCTTCGCGACCGTCGAGGCGGCCGGATGCGCCGGACCCGCCCAGTACATCCGGCACGACAACCACATCGAACTGGTCGGCGGCTGCGTCAACGGTGCCGACCTCCCGACGACGACCGGGACCCGGCAGGCCAACGCGCTGCCGGAGAACAGCAAGCCCTGACCCTGCCCGGCAGCCGTTTCGCGAGACGCGGCAAATTCGGCCGCTGGACCGCGGATGAGCGAAGCGGCAGTGTGGGCGACCGGTTGAATTTCCCCGGCCGACCACCCTGCGCGAAAGCATGGCTGACCGGCTGCCTGCGCCCGCACCTCACCGCCGTGAATGCGCGATGCCCGAGCCTGCTGCCCCCGCGTGAGACAACTTCGGCCGCATCCGGGAATCGGGCTTCACCCCGGTGGTTTCGGCGACGACGCAGCAGATTCTCGCCACCTAGCGACGACTAGCTCAAAGCAGCCAGCCCAGCCCAATCGGGGAATGGGCTGGCGACTTCTGCGTCAGGGCAAGAACAAGCCCTGTCCCAGGCACCAGGACACGCCACCGGAGGAACCGGCCATGCCTGACCACTTCCGCAGCGCGGGGATGTCCGCGTGCCAGCCGACGTTGTTGGCGAAGTCGTAGCGCGGCAGGGCAAGACGCGGGCCGGCGTCGGTCAGTGCGTACCTGGCGCCGCCGTAGCTCGCCGCGTCCGGAATCCTCCGAGAATTCAGTCGCGCCGATCCCGGCGATCGCCCTTCCGGCAGATCAGCCCAGCGCCTGCGTAAGGTCCGCCACCAGGTCGCGCCCGTCCTCGATGCCCACCGACAGCCGGATCAGGTCCTCCGGGACTTCCAGCGTCGAGCCCGCCGTGGAGGCGTGCGTCATCTTGCCCGGGTGCTCGATCAGGCTCTCGATGCCGCCCAGCGACTCCGCCAGCACGAACAGCTTCGTGCGGGACGCGACCTCCAGCGCCGCCGCCTCTCCGCCCGTCACGCGGAACGACACCATTCCGCCGAAGCGGCGCATCTGCTTCGCCGCGATCTCGTGGCCGGGGTGTTCCGGCAGGCCGGGGTAGTAGACCTGGGTGACCTTCGGGTGCTTCGCCAAGGTGCGGGCGATCAGCTCCGCGTTGTCGCTGTGCCGTTCCATCCGCAGGGCCAGCGTCTTGAGCCCGCGCAGGGTCAGCCACGCGTCGAACGGGCCGGGGACGGCGCCGGCGGCATTGCGCAGGTAGAAGAGCTGCTCGCGCAGTTCGTCCTCGTTGGTGACGACCGCGCCGCCGACGACGTCGGAGTGGCCGCCGAGGTACTTGGTGGTCGAGTGCACCACGATGTCCGCGCCGAGAGCCAGCGGGGTCTGCAGGTACGGCGTGGCGAAGGTGTTGTCCACGACCAGCCGCGCGCCCGCGTCATGCGCGACACCCGCCAGCGCGGCGATGTCGGCGACGCCCAGCAGCGGGTTGGTCGGCGACTCGCACCAGATCAGCTTGGTTTCCGGGCGCATCGCGGCCCGTACGTCGTCGATGCGGCTCAGGTCCGCGACCGTGTGCTCGACGCCCCACAGGCTGAGCACCTTGTCGATCAAGCGGAACGTGCCGCCGTACGCGTCGTTGCCCAGGACCAGGTGGTCGCCGGGGCGCAGGACCGTGCGCAGCACCGCGTCGGACGCCGCCATGCCGGACGCGAACGCCAGCGTGTGCCGGGCGCCTTCGAGCGAGGCGAGGGCTTCCTCCAGCGCGGTCCGCGTGGGGTTCGCGGTGCGCGAGTACTCGTAGCCGCCCTCGCGGGTGCCGCCCACGCCGTCCTGCGCGTACGTGGACGTTTGGTAAATCGGCACGATGACCGCACCCGTGCGGGGATCGGGCTGCTGCCCGGCGTGGATCGCGCGTGTTTCGAAACCCAGGACGGAGAAGTCGTCGGCCATGGTTCCCAGGGTACGGGGAACCCCCGACAATCCCATCAGCTGGGAGGCAACTCACCATGCGGGAGGGCTGCCGGTACAAACCCGCACCGGCAGCCCCGACGTCACCAGCCCTGCGGCGCGGGGTATCCGCCCTGGGCAGGCGCGTCCGGACGGTAGTTGACCCAGTCCGCGGTCGGCTTCACGATCGCCAGCACCAGGGTCGCGACCGGCGGGATCAGCGCGATCAGGGTACCGCCGATGCCCGCGCCGAGCATCTGGGCGCTGCCCTTGTACCCGGAGGTCGCGACCCCGGTCAGGACGCCGCTCAGGATCGTGTACGCGATCACCAGCCCGCAGCCGACGATCGTGCACAGGCGGGCGGCGGGCTTGTGCAGGAACAGGCCGATGCCGCCGAAGAACAGCAGGCCGACGAGCACCGCGTAGATGACGATCGCCACGTAGAGCTGCCAGACCGTGATGTGGATAGCCGAGATCGCGATGACCGCGACGATGATCGAGATGATCGCGAAAATGCCGCCGATGATCGCGAGGATCCCGGCGATGATCGCGGTCGCGCCGTTCGGCTTCTGCTGGTACACGCCGGGCCCGCCGGGGTACGCCGGGTACGGCTGGCCGGCGGCAGGCGGGGCGAACGGCTGCTGCGGGGCGCCCGGGTACGGCTGGGCCGGCGTCGGCTGGCTCGCCGGGTACTGCTGCCCGGGAATCGGGCCGCTCTGCGGCTGCTGGGGCTGGCCCTGCGGGTTCTGGGGGTAAGTCACGGGGAGTCCTCGGCGTATCTGGTCCCGCCGGACGGCGGGTGGGGTGCCTGTATCGTGCCAGGTCCGCGCCGCTTTCGGGGAGGATTTACCAAGGTCGAGAAGGTGACGAAACCGGCACCAGGGGAGCGCGGTAGCGCAGGTAGCCGAACGTTCGCGGCAGGACAGCCAGCACGAGCACGAACAGCACCGCCGCCGCGAGCGTGACGCGGTCGAGTGCGGCGAAATTCTCGAACCGCAGCAGCGTCCGGAAGTACTCGGCGTACGCCGGGGAACCGCCCAGCGCGGGCTCCAGCAGGAGCGCGCCGAGGGCGAGCAGCGCGCCCGCGATCAGCAGCACCGCGCCGGCTGTCGCACGGAAAAAGGTGGCGATCGCGCCGACCAGCAAGACCAGCGAAGCGGCCAGATACGCGGCGAGATCGGCGAGCGTCAGCGGCGAGAGGTCGCCGAGGCTGAATCCCGAAGGAATGTCGAGGAACAGCCGGGCCGGGAGGTAGCCGGACGTCGCGGCGGCGACGAGCCCGAACAGTCCGGCCGCGATCGCGGTGCTTCCGTTCGGCCGGTGCGCCGCCGGTTCCGCCGGGGAGGATTCCCGTTCCCGCTGCCGTGCCGGAAGTCCGTGCAGGCCGCTCACGGCAGGTCCCCCTCGGGCTGGAAAGGCGATTCGGACGGCGCTCACCCTAGCCGGGAAACGCGCGGTTGGGGACCGGCGCGAGCGCATGTGCGGCGCAATTTCCCCCGGCTGCCGGAACGGCCGGGAAAAGGCCACCAGATCCGCGCTAATCCCGCGAAAAAAGGACCGGAAACGACGAAGGGCGCCACCGTCGGGAGACGGAGACGCCCTTCGCGAAAATTCAGCGAGTCACCACTGCTGCGGCGGCTGCTGGCCCGGCTGGCCGTAGCCCGGAGGGGGCTGCTGCCCCGGCGGCGGGTACTGGCCCGGCTGGCCGAACCCGCCCGGCTGCTGCGGCGGCTGGCCGTAGCCCGGCTGCTGGCCCGGCTGGCCGTAACCGGGAGGCGGCTGCTGGCCGAAGCCCGGCTGCGGGTTCGCGCCGCTGCCCGGGTTCGGACCGCCCGGCTGCGGGAAGCCCCCACTGTTCGGGTTCGGGCCGCCGGGAGGCGGGAAACCGCCGGACTGCGGCTGGCCGAAGCCCGGCTGTCCGCCGCCGAAACCGCCCGGCTGCTGCGGTCCGCCGGGGCCGCCGGGTCCGCCCGAGGACGAACCGAGGCCGACGTACTGCGAGGTGGCCGGGATGATCGCGACCACGCCGATGATCAGGATGATGATGCCGAGGATCAGCGTCAGCATGCCGCCGCCGCTCGTCGCGCTGGAGGAGCTGCCGCCGTACTTGTCGACGAAGGAGCTGCTGACCGAGGTCCCGGCCTTCGCCAGGATCGAGAACAGCAGCAGCAGCACGCCGCCGACGAGCACGCCGATCGGGGCGAGCTTGCGCAGCACGGCCGCGCGCGAGGCGAGAGCCAGCGCGACGCCGCCGGCCAACGCGACCACCGCGCCGACCAGGATCATGATCACGTAGAACCACAGCGTGCCCGGCGAGGCGAGACCGGCCTCGTCGAACAGCTTCTGGTACCGGCTCGAGCTGTCGTACAGCTTCGAGTAGTCGCTGGTGTCGCTCATGTAGCTGAACGAGACGATCAGCGCGATCAGGCCGAGCACCGCGGTGACGCCGCCGGCGATGTAGCCGTACAGCGCGTTCCCGCCACCGCCCGCCGACGGCGCGGCGGGCGCGCCGAACGGGGCGGGCTGGCCGAAGCCCTGCTGACCCGGCTGGCCGAACGCGCCCTGCGGCGGCGCGCCGAAGCCGCCCTGGTCGAATCCGCCCGGCTGGCCGAAGCCCTGCGGCGGCTGGCCCGGCTGGCCCTGCTGCCCGGGCTGACCCGGCTGGCCGAAGCCCTGCGGGGCGCCGAACCCGGCGACCGCGGCCGGGTTGTCGGCCGCGCTCGGCGGCGGGGCATACGGGATGTTCTGCGGCTGCTGGCTCGGCGGGACCAGCTGCGTCGATTCGGCGTTGCCCTCGGCGCTCACGGGGTTCACCACCTGGGTGGCGTTCGAGTCAGCCGGCTGTCCCGGCTGCACGACCTGCGTCGGTTCCGGGGTGTCGCCGAAGGCGCCGCCGCCGTGCGCGGGCTGCTGCGGCTGGCCCGGCTGGACCACCTGGGTCGGCTCCGACGCGCCGAAGGGACTGTCCTGCTGCGGTGTAGGACCACTCGACGGGCCCTGCGGCGGCTGCTGGCCGCCGTCCCAGGGCTGGTTCGGTGGCTGCGGAGCACTCATGTGGGTCTTGAACCCCCTTGACGAGGACGCGAAAAAGTTCTATTCGGCCGTAACGCTATCGGATGCCCGGCCGGGACGCGCGCAGACGCCCCGGCCGGTCGCCGTGAGCTTGCGGCTATCGGCCCGCGAGGAACGCGAGCAGATCGTGCCTGGTGACGACGCCCGCCGGCTTGCCGTCGATGAGCACCAGCGCGCCGTCGGCCCCTTCGAGCGCCTTCATCGCGGCGCTCACCTGCTCGCCGGCCCCGATCGTGGGCAGCGGCGGCGACATGTGCGTTTCCAGCCGGTCGGCCAGCTGGGCCTTGCCGGTGAACAGCGCGTCGAGCAGGTCGCGCTCGTTGACCGCGCCGACCACCTCGGCCGCCATCACCGGCGGTTCGGCGCTGACCACGGGCATCTGGCTCACGCCGAATTCCGACAGGATGGCCACCGCCTCGGCGACCGTTTCGTTCGGATGCGAGTGCACGAGGCTGGGCAGCGCGCCGGACTTGCGGGTGAGCACGTCGCCGACGGTCGCGCCGGAGGAATCCGGCGGGAGGAAGCCGTAGGACGACATCCAGGCGTCGTTGAACACCTTGGTGAGGTAGCCGCGGCCGCCGTCGGGCAGCAGCACGACCACGACGTCGTCCTCGGTCAGCCCCTCGGCGAGCTTCAGCGCGGCGGCCACGGCCATCCCGCACGAACCGCCGACGAGCAGGCCTTCCTCGGTCGCGAGCCGGCGGGTGATCTCGAACGAATGCGCGTCGCTGACCGGGATGATCTGGTCCGCGACGTTCCGGTCGTAGGTCTCCGGCCAGAAGTCCTCGCCGACGCCCTCGACCAGGTACGGCCGTCCGGTGCCGCCGGAGTACACCGAGCCCTCGGGATCGGCCCCGACGACCTGGACGCGGCCGTCGCTGACCTCCTTCAGGTACTTGCCGGTGCCGGAGATCGTGCCGCCGGTGCCGACGCCCGCGACGAAGTGGGTGATCTTGCCGTCGGTCTGCCGCCAGAGCTCCGGGCCGGTGGAGTGGTAGTGGCTGGCCGGGTTCTCCGGGTTGGCGTACTGGTTGGGCTTCCAGGCGCCCTCGATCTCGCGCACGAGCCGGTCGGACACGTTGTAGTACGAATCGGGGTGCTCGGGCGCGACCGCGGTGGGGCACACGACGACGCGGGCGCCGTACGCGCGCAGCACGTTGCGCTTGTCCTCGCTCACCTTGTCCGGGCAGACGAACACGCACTGGTAGCCCTTGCGCTGGGCGACCATGGCGAGCCCGACCCCGGTGTTGCCCGAGGTGGGCTCCACGATCGTGCCCCCGGGGCGCAGTTCGCCGGACGCCTCGGCGGCCTCGATCATCCGCAGCGCGATCCGGTCCTTCACGCTGCCGCCCGGGTTGACGTACTCGACCTTGGCGAGCACGAGCGGCTTGAGCCCCCGCGTAAGCGAATTCAGCTTGACCAGCGGGGTGTTGCCCACGAGGTCCACGATGTGTTCTGCGTACTCCACGCGACCAGCCTAAACAGGCGGGGGGCGGACCGGCTAGCTCGGGACCAGCCGGAGCCAGCCGTCGTCGCCGGGTTCCTCCGTCCATCCGGCGGGCCAGGCGCGGCGGCAGCCGGGTTTCGAGAGGGCCCCGGCCAGCCGGACTTTCGCGTCCTCGGCGAATTCCGCGTGCTGTTCGAACTTCGCGCCGCGGAATGCGTCGCGTTCGCCGCCGAGCACTGCGCCGCGAAAATCCGCGTGTTCTTTGAAGGTCGAGTCGGTGAAATCGGCTTTCGTGCGGAATTCGGTGTAGCAGAACGTCGTTTTTCCGGTGAACGTCGTTTCGTGGCAGGCGATGGAACGGATCCGGCAATAGGTGAGAGTCAGCTCGACGAGCGTGGCTCCGGAGAAGTCGAGGTCGATGTCCGGCCAGTAGGACCCGTTCGGCTCCTCTCCGCTCCCCGGGCGCAGGTGCAGCATCAGGATCCGCTGCGCGGCCTTGCGCACCTGCACCTCTTCGGCGGTGCCGTCCAGCGGCATCCGCAGGTACGCGCAGAGCACGTTGACGATGGTCTGCCGCTGGTCGGCGTGGCTTTGCGCGAGCCGTTCGAGCGCGTACAGCCCGGCCAGCCGGACCGGGGCCTTGTCGCTGCCCAGCTGGTCGGCGGCCTTGCCGTACATGTCGGTGATCCGGCGCTCGGTCGCGTCGTGGTCCTTCTGTTCCAGATCGAGTTCCGCGGACCGCTGCCGTCGCGCGGCGAGCAAGAGCGCGGCCGCGCCGCCGGTCCCGACGACGATGCTCGAGGCCGTGCGCAGCGCGTCGAGCCGCGACGAATCCGCCGGGGTGCCGCCGCCGAGCAGCCACAGCAGCAACGCCGCCGCGACGGCCGCGAGCAGCACGATGCCGGTCCCCCACCACGCGATCGTGCGCGTGGACAACACCCGGTTGCGCTCAGCCACGGCGGAAATCCTCCCACGGGAGCAAGGTGGTGCAGGTCGCCTTCGGCTTTCGAACCGACGCTGGAGGCGGCAAGATGATGAGCAACCGCTTAGTGCCGCCGACCCGAGGATGTGTCTGTCATGCCCGAAGCCGTCATCGTCTCCACCGCTCGCTCCCCGATCGGCCGCGCCGGGAAGGGCTCGCTGGTCGGGATGCGTCCTGACGACCTTGCCGCGCAGATGGTGCGCGCGGCGCTGGACAAGGTGCCCCAGCTGGACCCGGCCGACATCGACGACCTGATGCTCGGCTGCGGCCTGCCCGGCGGCGAGTCCGGCTTCAACATGGGCCGCGCGGTGGCCGTCGAACTCGGCTACGACCACCTGCCCGGCTGCACGATCACCCGGTACTGCTCCTCCAGCTTGCAGACCACCCGGATGGCGCTGCACGCGATCAAGGCGGGCGAGGGCGACGTCTTCATCTCGGCGGGCGTCGAGACCGTGTCGCGGTTCGCCAACGGCAGCTCCGACTCCTGGCCGGACACGCACAACCCGCTGTTCGCCGAGGCCGAGGCGCGCACGAAGGCCACCGCCGAGTCCGGCTCGGACAGCTGGCAGGACCCGCGCGAGAACGGGCAGCTCCCGGACGTCTACATCGCGATGGGCCAGACCGCGGAGAACCTCGCGCGGCTCAAGGGCATCACGCGCGAGGAGATGGACGAGTTCGGCGTGCGGTCGCAGAACCTCGCCGAGAAGGCCATCGCGGACGGCTTCTGGGCCAAGGACATCACCCCGGTCACGCTGCCGGACGGCACGGTCGTGTCGAAGGACGACGGCCCGCGCGCGGGCGTGACGCTCGAGGGCGTGTCCGGGCTGAAGCCGGTCTTCCGCCCGGACGGCCGGGTCACCGCCGGCAACTGCTGCCCGCTCAACGACGGCGCGGCGGCTGTCGTGATCATGTCCGACACGAAGGCGCGCGAGCTGGGCCTGACGCCGCTGGCGCGCGTCGTGTCCACCGGCGTCACCGGGCTGTCGCCGGAGATCATGGGCTACGGCCCGGTCGAGGCGTCGAAGCAGGCGCTGTCCCGCGCCGGACTGTCCATTTCGGACATCGACCTGGTGGAGATCAACGAGGCGTTCGCCGCGCAGGTCATCCCGTCCTACCGCGACCTCGGCATCGACCTGGACCGGCTGAACGTCAACGGCGGCGCGATCGCGGTCGGCCACCCGTTCGGCATGACCGGCGCGCGGATCACCTCGACGCTGATCAACTCCCTGCAGCACCACGACAAGCAGTTCGGCCTGGAAACGATGTGCGTCGGCGGCGGACAGGGCATGGCGATGGTGCTGGAGCGGCTTTCCTGAGCTGGCTCGTGAGTGGCGATCACGGTTAGAACCGTGATCGCCACTCACGACACCCAACGGTCTGGCTCCCTAGCGTCTCCGGTCGGGGTTTCTCAGTAGCGTGAAGGGCCGCCCGCGGATCAACGCGGACGGCCCTTTTCACGTGCGGGTCAGTGCATCAGCACCGGCGGAGCGGCCTCGCCGGATTCCGTCGCCTCGGGCACCACGCGCTTCTTCGGCAGGAAGAACGCGGGCACCAGGCACACCGCGAGCAGGATCGTGCCCCACAGGAACGTCGTCGCGAACGATTCGCCCGCCAGACCGGCCGCGGCGTCGTGCGTGGCCGGGTTCATCGTGGCCGCGGTGGCGACCAGCTGGCCCTGGCTCGTCGGGACGCCGAACTTCCCGGCGAGCAGCGCCGCCAGGATGATCGACATCACCGCGGACCCGATCGCGCCCGAGGTCTGCTGCAGGATGTTCGTCGCGGTCGACGCCTTCGCCATGTCCTTGGATTCCAGCGTCTGCAGCGCGGCCGAGGTGATCGGCATCATCGTGCAGCCCATGCCGATGCCCATCACGAACAGCGCGGTCAGCAGCTGCCAGTACGGCGTGGTCGCGGTGACCTGGGTGAACACCACCATGCCCAGCGCGATCAGGACCAGGCCGGGCAGCACGATCCGGCGCGGCGCGATCTTGTCGGCGAGCCGTCCGGTGATCGGCATCGCCAGCATCGCGCCGAAGCCCTGCGGAGCCAGCAGAAGACCCGCGTTCAGCGCGGTCTCGCCGCGCACCAGCACGAAATACGTGGGCAGCAGCAGCATCGCGCCGAAGAAGCCGACGCAGAACACGGCCATGGTGATCATCGCGCCGGAGAACGACCGGTTCTGGAACAGCTTCAGGTCGATCAGCGGGTTCTCCATGGTCCGCGCCCGCAGCACGAACGCGACCAGCAGCGCGAGACCCACCAGTGCGGGCAGCCACACCTCGAGGTCGGCGACGGTGCCGGTGGACGGAATCCGCGAGACGGCGAAGATCAGCAAGGCCAGTCCCGGCGACACCATCAGCATGCCGAGGAAGTCGAACCGGTTGCCGGGTTCCGGGTTGTCCTTCGGCAGCAGCCTCAGCGCGAGCAGGAAGGCGATCAGCCCGATCGGGACGTTGATGTAGAAGATCCAGCGCCAGCTCACCGAGTCGACCAGCCAGCCGCCGAGGATCGGGCCGCAGATCGGGCCGAGCAGCATCGGCACGCCCAGCACGGCCATGACCCGGCCGATCCGCTGCGGACCGGCCGCGCGGGTCAGGATCGTCATCCCGGCCGGCATCAGCATGCCGCCGCCGAGGCCCTGCACGACGCGGAACGCGATCAGCGATTCGACGTTCCAGGCGATCCCGGCCAGCATCGAGCCGACCAGGAAGGTGCCGATCGCGAGCAGGTACAGCCGTTTCGTGCCGAACCGGTCGGAGGCCCATCCGGTGACCGGGATGACCGTGGCCAGCGCCAGCATGTAGCCGGTCGCGACCCACTGGATCGTGTCGAAGGACGTGGTGAACTGGATGGTGAGCTTCTGGAGCGCGACGTTGACCACGGTGGTGTCGAGGATCGCCATGATGGCGCCGAGCACCACCACGGAAGCGACCTTGAGCACTCCCCGGTCGAGTTTGTCACCGGCATCCGGCGCGGCCGGAGTCGCGGGTGCGGACATGCGGAACCCCATCTGTGAGTGGTGAAGCGCAAGCCCGCGGCGCGACAATACGACCGCGGTTCCCCCTTGCGCGCGCTCCAGACTAGCCGAGCGGCAAACGGGGACGCAGTCCTTTTCGCTTCCGGAGGAAAACCGTGGGGACTTTTCGCACGGTCGCGATGACCTGCGAAAAGTCCCCGCCGGGTCAGCAGATACTGTCCGTGCGCGAAGGGTTGCCCAAACCGAACAACGGACGCAGTTTCAGCCCGATCCAGGTGCCGAAAAGCGCGAACGCGCCCCACAGCCAGCCGTGCAGGCTGCCGACGGAAATGCCGCCGAGGTACGCGCCGATGTTGCAGCCGTTCGCCAGCCGCGCGCCGATGCCCATCAGGATTCCGCCGAGCACCGCGGCGACGGCGGTGCGCCACGGGATCGAACTGTGGATCTTCCACGCGCCCGCGGCCGCGGCGGCGACGAACGCGCCGATCATGATGCCGATGTCGGTGAGGCTCGTCTTGTCCTGCCAGATCGGCTTGGACAGCGACGCCGCGTTCGCCTTCAGCCGCCAGAACTCCCACTGCTCCGGGTGCAGGCCGAACACCTGGAGAATTTTCGCGCCCCACAGGCTGAACGCGCTCGTGACGCCCCAGATGCCGCCGGACACCAGGTACACCGCGCCGGCCAGCACGCCGAGCACGACCGCGCCGACGAGGATCGGCCAGGAACCGCGGAAGATCCGGGCGAATCCGCGCGCGGTCGGCACGGTGTCGACCGGCGGCGGCACGCGGCGCTTCTGCACGACGCGGGTCGCGAGGACGATCGCGACGAGCACGGCGATGGTGATGGCCCACGACCCGAACCAGCCGACGTGGTCCGACAGCAGGAATCCGGACACCTGCGGCCAGCCGGTGAAAAGCGGGTAACCCCAGGTGTAGAGGACCGAACCGGTGATGAAACCGCCGAGGGTCAGCACGATCGTCGACTGCCCGGCCCCGACCGCGAACAGCGTCCCGGACGCGCACGCGCCGCCGAGCTGCATGCCGATCGCGAACAGCGTGGCCCCGACGAACAACGCGAGCCCGATCGGCCCGACGTTCGCCACCGGCAGCGGTTTGCTGCCGAAGAGGCCCGCGCCGGTGCCGCAGATGAGGGCGATGAGCGTCGCGGCCGTGCCGAGCAGGAGGGTGTGCGCGCGAAGGCCCTGGCCGTTGCCGACGGCGATCAGCTGCCGCCAGGCGGACGTGAACCCGAAGCGGGAGTGGAAAAGGGCGAGGCCGAGCAGCAGCCCCAGCACGAGCAGGACCCCGAACTTCGCGCCGTACGCGGCCCAGACGTAGGCGGTCAGCCCGACCGCGAGCACCGCGGCGACGGCCAGCGGGACGACCTTGACCGGCTCCTCCGGTTTAGCCGCCGGAGCCGCGCACGAGGTGGGGAAATCGAGCAGTTTTCGCTCGTCGACAGGGGAATCGGTGGTCGCCACCACGTCTCCTGGGGGTGTCGGGGATCAACGGGACCCGCCCGGAAGCGGACGGCGATCCACGTTAGGTCCCGGTGAGGCCCGGACGCAGCTTGTCTCACGGAGTGCGACGAACGGCCGAAACTCCGGCGTCCGGACGGCCCCTTTGTACCGCCCCGGTCAGCTCTTGATGCAGATGACTTCCTCCGGTTCGGAGTACCAGCGGACCGCGGTCGAACCGCTGCCTTCGCACGCCGAACGGTCCGTGGTGCCGGGCACCAGCTTGACGATTTCCGCGTTCTTCTGCGGGTCGGTGCAGGGGACCTTCTGGTAGGTCGTGGTGGCGGTCTGGAGCCCGGAGAGGCAATCCCCTTGCTGGACGTTGGGGATGAGGCAGAGCACGCGGTGGTTCTTGCCGCCGGTGGTGTAGCGGTAGTAGTCGCCGCGCGGGCAGGTGCCGCTCCGGTTGGCGCGCGCGACCGCGACCCTGACGTTCGCTCCCGGGTCGGCGCAGTCGACCGTTCGCGTCGTCGTGGTCGAGCCGGACTTCTCGATGTGCATGCAGTCGCTCGCGTGCGTGTTGCTGGTCGAGTTGCCGAACGCGAAGAAGCCGACGACGACCCCCGTCGCCACGACCACCACCGCCACGGCGATCAGCACCACGGTCCGGGTCGGGAACGAACGCTTCGGACTCTGCTGGGGCGGCATCCCGCCGGGGCCGTAGTGCTGCTGGTACGGCGACGGGCCGGGCTGTCCGTAGCCCGGCTGCGGTCCGTGCCCGTGCGGGGGAACGCTCACGTAATGCCTCGCAAACCCGAAAGAAGATTCCGACCGGGCACATCCAACACGACGGCCGCCGGGGCTCGCAGAGGTCCGGGGCAGAAAAACAGAAAAGGCGCTCCGCGTAACGCGGAGCGCCCCTTCCCGGGAAACCTGTGCGAGAAGCTAGTCGCGCAGGTAAGACAGCAGACGCAGGATCTCCAGGTACAGCCACACCAGCGTGGTCATCAGGCCGAACGCGGCGTACCAGGCCCATTTCGACGGCATGCCGGCGCGGATCATCTTGTCGGCCTGGTCGAAGTCGAGCAGGAAGCTGAACGCGGCGATGCCGATGACCACCAGGCTGAACACGATGGCGAGCGGGCTGCCGTCGCGCAGCGGGTTGAAGCCGAAGAACACCGCGGTGATCAGGTTGACCAGCATCAGGATGGCCACGCCGGCGACCGCGCCGACGATCCACTTGGTCAGCTTCGGCGTGACCTTCACCGCGCCGGTCTTGTAGACGACCAGCATCGCGACGAACACGCCGGCGGTGCCGATGAGCGCCTGCAGGGCGATGCCCGGCAGGAACACCTCGAACAGCCCGCTGAGCGCACCGAGGAACAGGCCCTCGGCGCCGGAGTAGACGAGCGTGAGCGGACCGCTCGGCTTCTGCTTGAAGATGATCACGAGCGACACGACGAGGCCCACCACGAGCCCACCGATCAGCGCGCCGAGGAGCGGACCGCTCGGCGAAAGCCTGCCGAGGGAGTCGCGCACGAGCTGGGACTGCGCCCAGATCGCGGTGAGCACGCCGACGACGAGCGCGACGCCGAGCGACATGCCGGTCTTGATGACGACGTCGTCGACCGTCATCGGACGGTCGGCGGAGGCGGTGCCCATCTGGCCGGGGCCGTAACCCGGGACGCCGCCTTGCCCCTGCGGCTGGCCGTAGGGCTGGTCGAAGCCGACGTTCGGCCCGTACTGCCCGGTCGCGGCCGCGCCGCGCGGGAGATTGCGGAACGCCGGGTTGCTGCTGGAACGCACCTGTCCTCCTGGACTTTCTGGCACCTTGCATCGGGTTCAACGACCGCGGCGGCTCGCTGGTTCCCGTTCGGGTAAAGCCGATTTTACTCATCACCCGCACGGGTGGGGCGACCCCCGTTACGGCCACCGTAGGCGATGAAGGTCACGACCGTTCACCGCAGGTCACCCGATGGTCTCTAGACAACTCCCCCGCTGACCCGCGAACCTTCACCTCGCGTGTCCGGGAAGTGACCGAACGCGTGTCGGGGAGTTGTTCGATCAGGTGAACTGCGAGGACGCCGTTCCGGCGTCGGCAGGCACGTCGAAGGAGCCAACACACCATGGGGTGGATCTCACGCCCGCGCGCTCGCTGGCGCGCGGCCACCGGGCTGGTCGCGACCGCACTGCTCGGCGCACTCTCCGTAACCGCACCAGGAGTCGCGTTAGCCGCCGCGGACCCGGTCAAGGGGCCTGGCCTGCCGATCGTCCACAACGAGGGCGGCACCGATTACGAAGATTGGCTCGGCTCGTACAAGGTGGGCGGGAAGAACGTCTTCTGCGTCCGGTTCCATCTGAAGGCACCGGGCAGCGACGAGGCGTACCAGCCGGGCGACGAGCTGCGGACGAAGTGGAACGAAGAGCTGAAGCCCGACGTCGCGGGCAACATCTCGTATCTGTTGCTGCGCTACGGCAATACCTCTGACAACAACGAAGCCGCCGCGCTGGCCCACCTGCTGCACTCGTGGACCGCCAAGACGCATGTTCCGGGTGACACGGACTTCGGGGTTCCCGCGGACAAGGCCGCCTATCCCGAGCAGAAGTACTTCAACGCTCTCCCCGCGGCGGCCAAGAACGACGTGGCCGAGATGAAGGCCGAGGCCGAGGCGAACCGCGGCCCGTGGACCGCGTCGGTCACCGCGCCGAAGGGCGATCAGCACATCGGCCAGCCCGCGACCTGGACGGTCACGGTGAAGAACTCCCAGGGCAAAGGCGTCCCGGACGTTCCGGTGAAGCTGACCGCTACTGACGGGACCATCGGCCAGGCAGACAAGAAGGCGGACGAGGAGAAGGCGTCCGATTCCGCTTCCGGCAACTCCGCGCCCCAGGCCGCGACGAAGGACTCGACGCTGAAGACCGATGCGAACGGTACGGTCACGGTGAAGGTCACGCCTACCGGCTACCAGCCGAAGCTCGTCGCGTCGTTGTCCGCTCCCGCGGACAAGCCGAAGGTGCAGAACCCGGTCAACACCAAGGACGGGATCCAGAGCGTCGTCGGCACCGGCGGAGAGCAAAAGCTGACCGCACAGGGCGTGGTCGCCGTGCCGAAGCCGGGCAAGGTGCAGGTCACCAAGACCGACGCCAAGACCGGCAAGGGCATCGGCGGCGCGACGCTGCGCGTCACCGGCAAGGACCGCAAGACCGCGGCCACCGGTCAGGACGGCAAGCCGCTCACCGGGCCCGACGGGCAGCCCGCGGTGGTCACCACCAGCGGCGAGAACGGCACCGCGACCGTCGAGAACCTGCTGGCCCCGCAGGAGGTCTGCGTGGTCGAGGTGAACGCGCCGCCGGGCTACACCAACGCGTTCGACCCGAACAACCCGCCCGCCGCGTGCGGGTCGCTGACGCCGGGCGGCACACTTGCGCTGACGGTGGCCAACACCCCGAACGAAGTGCCGCACGCGATTCCCGCCGGCGACCTGCCGGTGACGATGGCCAAGGGCACGGTCGAGACGAGCTTCTCCACCGCAGGCATCGCGGGTCTCGCGGCGCTGGTGCTCGTCGGTTCGGGGCTGGTCGGGTTCGCCGCTCGGCGGTCGGCCCGGCGGTAAGCGAAAGCAGCAAGGGCACATGACCGGAAAAGGACGGCTGATCGGCGGGTTCGTGCTCGGCGCGGCAAGCGTGCTGGCAGTGGAACTCGCGACGGTCGTGATCAGTTCTCCGCCGACGACGGTGGTGGCCGGGAGCGCGTCCCCGGCCACCGCCGCCGTTCCGGCGCCTTCCCCGCAGCAGCTGGCTCCCGCGCCGCCGCCGTCGTCGAGCAGTTCGGCACCGCCTAGTAGTTCAGCGGCAGCGCCGCCCGCCGCGCCCGCGGAGCATCGGCAGGCACCGGAACCGGGACCGCAGGCGCCGGGCACGATCCGGTTGCCCGGCGGCGGGACCGCGGCGATGGTGCGCCAGGACCTCGGTCCGGGCAACACGCTTCCGGTGCCTTCGGACATCGGGCAGGCGGCGTGGTGGGGCGCGGAGCTGGACGCGGTCAGCGGCGCGAGCGTGTTCGCCGGCCACGTGAACTGGCGCGGGGCGACCGGGCCGTTCTCGGAACTGTGGAGCGAGCGCATCGGCGGCGTGGTGACGATCGTGGACCGCGCGGGCAAGACGAGCCGGTACCGGATCTCGCAGCTGGTCACCGTGCACAAGAACGACCTGCCGAGCCGCGCCGACGACCTCTTCGGGCAGGCCGGCCCGCACCGGGTGGTCCTGGTGACCTGCGGAGGGCGCTGGATCGGCGGGAGCGACGGGTACGAGGAGAACCGCGTGGTGATCGCGGACCCGGCGTGAGGGGTCCCCTCATCCGCCGCTGAAGCCGCGCGAGGGGTCCCTTCGCGCAGTTTCTGGCGCACCCGCCGCTCGCGGAAATCCGCCGCCACCTGCGGAACTCCTTGCCGACGCTAAGTTACTTGCGAGTAACATCACCCTGCCGCGTTGTGGCCCGCGCGGCGTCCATGCAGCAGAATGCCCATGGGTCAAGGCGGCGGCACGGCGGAGGGTGATGGAGATGGCGAAGTTCTTGGTGACCGGTGCGACCGGATTGATCGGGCGCCAGGTCACCCGGCAGCTGCTCACCCGGCCGGACGTGGAACGGGTCGCGCTCGTGGTGCGCGCGTCGTCGCGGGAGAAGCTGGCCGCGCTCGTCGACGGATGGCCGCATCCGGACCGCGTGACGCTCGTGACCGGCGACCTCGGCGAACCGCTGATGGGAGTGTCCGAAGCGGACCGGGAGGCGCTGCGCGGCGTCGACCACGTCATCCACCTCGCCGCGCTCTACGACCTCACCGCCGACGACGAAACCAGCGTCCGGGCCAATGTGGACGGCACGCGGAACGTCCTCGACCTCGCCGCGGACCTGAACGCCGGATGCCTGCACCACGTCTCGTCGGTCGCCGTCGCCGGCGACCACGAAGGACTGTTCACCGAGGACATGTTCGACGTGGGCCAGCGGCTGATCACGCCGTACCACCGGACCAAGTTCGAGGCCGAGAAGCTCGTCCGGGAACAGCACGAGGTGCCGTGGCGGGTGTACCGGCCCGCGGTCGTGGTCGGCGATTCGCAGACCGGCGAGATGGACAAGATCGACGGCCCGTACTACCTGTTCCCCGCGATCAGCAGGCTCGCCGGGCTGCCGGACCTCCCGTCCGCGGGCCCGGATCTGGGCGACACCAACGTGGTTCCGGTCGACTACGTCGCGAAAGCCCTGCTGGAGCTGGTGGTCAAGCCCGGTCTCGACGGCCGCGCCTTCCACCTCGTGAATCCCGAACCGCAGCCGGTGGTGTCGGTCTACAACGCGTTCGCCCGCGCCGCCGGGGCGCCGACGATCACCGTGCAGCTCGGCGAAAAGGTGTCGAAGGGAATCGTCGGGCTGGTCAAGCTGAGCGAGCACATTCCCGGGTTCACCATCGCCCGCGACGCGGTGCTGGAGCGGCTCGGCATTCCGCCGGTGCTGCTGGAAACGATGGCGTTCCCGTCGGTGTTCGCGTCCGCGGAAACGCGGAAAGCGCTGGCCGGCAGCGGGGTCGAGGTGCCGCGGCTCGAGGAATACGCCCCGACGCTGTGGCGCTACTGGCGCGAACACCTCGACCCGTTCCGCGCGCGCAAACACGGTCCGCGCGGCGAACTGGACGGCCGCCGGGTGATCATCACCGGCGCGTCGTCGGGCATCGGCCGGGCCACCGCGCTGAAGGTCGCCGCGGCGGGCGGAGTGCCGCTGCTGGTCGCGCGGCGGCAGCACGAACTGGAAGAGGTGCGCGACGAGATCATCGCCGCGGGCGGCACCGCGTCGGTGTACCCGGCGGACCTCACCGACGAGGATTCGGTGCACAAGGCGGTCGACGCGATGCTGTCCGAACACGGCCGGATCGACATGCTCGTGAACAACGCCGGCCGGTCGATCCGGCGGTCGATCAAGCTGTCGTACGACCGGATGCACGATTACGAGCGCGCGATGGCGATCAACTACTTCGGCGCGGTGCGGCTGATCCTCGCGGTCCTCCCGCACATGTCGGAGCGGAAATTCGGGCACATCGTGAACGTGTCCTCGATCGGCGTGCAGGGAATCGCGCCGCGGTTCTCCGCCTATGCCGCGTCGAAGGCCGCGCTGGACTACTTCTCCCGGATCGCGGCGACCGAAACGCACGGCGACGGGATCACCTTCACCACCATCCACATGCCGCTCGTGCGCACGCCGATGATCCGGCCGACGAAGATCTACGACGCCTTCCCGACGAAATCGCCGGAACAGGCGGCGGACATGGTGATGAAAGCGCTGATCCGGCGGCCGAAGCACATCGGCACCCCGGCGGGCCAGGCGATCGGGCTGACCTACACGCTCGCGCCGGGGCTGACCGACGCGATCGCGTACCAGGGTTTCCGGATTTTCCCGGACTCCGCGGCGGCGGGCGGCAGCGGGAAACTGAAGATCGGAAGGGGAGAAAAACACCTGTCCCGCGCGGCGATGGCGCTGGCCCGGTTGTCGCGCGGCTTCCACTGGTAGTGACGGCTTCGCGCGGCGGGTGAGGCCGTTCAGGCGAGATCGCGACGAAGAACCGACCCGGGGCGGTGATTCACCACTCCTGGCGGCACGCACGCCAGGTGCGCGGGTACGGTCGTGGGCATGGTTCCCGAGCGAGACAACGGCCTCCTCCCGCTGCGGCGCGAGTACACCGAAGCCTGGCGCGGCTTCGACCGTAACGAGGTGCGGCAGTACCTCGACCACCTCGAGGCCCAGCTGCACCGGCTGATCACCGACCGCGACGCGGCGGCCGCCCAGGTCGCCACGCTGTCGCGCGAACTCGAGACGGCGCGCGGCGAAGTGTCGAAGCTTCAGGCCCGGGTCGAGGAGCTGATGAAGCCGCCGGAGCGTCTTGAGGACCTGGACGAGCGGATGCAGCGCACCGTCACGCTCGCACAAGCGCGGGCCGAGGAGATCACCAAGCGCGCGCAGGTGGCGGCCGAGAAGCACTGGGCGTCGTCCACCGAGGCGTCGACGAAGCTGCGCGAGCGGTACCGCCGCCTGGTCGAGGAGCTGGACAAGCAGGCCGAAGCGCTGCACTCGGAGCACGAGGCCGCGCTGAAGGAAACCCGCGCCGAAGTGCAGCGGCTGACGGTCGAGGCGGCGCAGCGCCGGGAACTCCTCGACAACGAAGCCGAGCGCAAGCGCCGCAAGATCGAGCGCGACTTCGACGCGAAGATCACCGCCGAGCGCACCGCGCACGAAAAGATGATCGCCGACCAGCGCACGGCCAGCAAAAACCAGGCCGAACGCCGCATCGCGGAAGCCACCGCGGAGGCGGCCCGCCGCGTCGAGGAAGCGACGGCGGAGGCCAAGCGCCGCCTCGACGAAGCGACCACGCAGGCGGCCCAGCGCACCACCGCGGCGACGCGCAAGGTCGAGCGGCTCGCCGAGATCCGCGAACAGGCCCGCAAGAACCTGGCACTGGCGGACGAGGTCCTCAGCCGCAGCGAAGGACTGCTGACGGCGCTGCCGTCGGAATCAGTGCTGCCCGCAGCGTCGAAACTCGTGGGCGGCGACGACGCGGCAAAGCCGGACCCGTCGCCCGGACCGGTTGAGACGAAGGCCGCACCGTCGCCGAAGCCGAAGGCTGGGAACGGTTCGGCGGCCAAGACGGCTGGGAATGGCTCGACGGCGAACGGCGGGTCGGAAGGCCCGGCGGGGAACGGCACGAAGAACGGCAACGGCGCGACGGCGAACGGCGCGAAGTCCCAGCCGCAGACGGCTGGCAAGCCCAGCAACTGACCCTGGCTCGCAGGAGGCCCGCCGATCCCAACCTGGATCGGCGGGCCTGCTTCGTTCTGCGGCAAAGGCGACTGGGAATGGCTCCACGGCGAACGGAGCCAACTCCCAACCACAGACGGCGGGCAAGCCCAGCAACCCACGCGGCTCGCAGGAAGCCCGCCGACCCCACCCTGGATCGGCGGGCCGCTCGGTTCCGCGACCAAGACGACCGGGAACGGCTCCACGGCCAACGGTGCCAACACAGCTCGCAGGCAGTCCGCTCATCCCAACTCGGTTCGGCGGGCCCCTCCGTTCCGCGGCCAAGATGACTGGGAACCCTCGACGGCCAACGGTGCCAAGCCCCGGCCACAAAGGGCAGACGAGCCCAGCAACTCACCGGCTCACCGGACGCCCGCCAATCCCGACCCGGATCGGCGAGCCCGCTCAGCTCCGGCCAGCACGGCCGGGAACGGCTCTACGGCGAACGACGGGCCGGAAAGCTCGGCGGGGAAACGGCGCGAGGTCCTCGCTGCGGACGGCACGCAAGCCCAGCACCTAACCCGGCTCCACAGCCAGCCCACCGACCCCCACCTGGATCGGCGGGCCGCTCGGTTCCGCAACCGAGACGACTGGGAAAACCCACACCCAACGGTGCCAAGCCCCAGCCACAGACGGCAGGCAAGCCCAGCACCTAAACCCGCAGCTCGCAGGAAGCCCGCCGACCCCACCCTGGATCGGCGGGCCCGCTCGGCTCCGCGGCCAAGACGACCGGGAAGGCTCCACGGCGAACGGTGCCAACCACAGCTCCTGAAAGGCCCGCCAATCCCAACCCGGATCGGCACGGCCCGCTCCGTTCCGCGGCCAAGACGACTGGGAAAGCCCACGTCCAACGGTGCCAAGCCCAGCCACAAAGGGCAGACAAGCAGCAACTCACGCGGCTCGCAGCCAGCCCACCGTCCCCATCCGGATCGGCTGTGCGGCCGAGTCTGTGCAGGGTTCGACGACAAACGACGGGTCAGCGGAAAGGCCCACGGCCACCGGCGCGAAGTCCCCGCCGCCAGGCTGCGGACAAGCCCAGCACCTAGCCCCGCGCACGGCCAAGCCCGCGGCCAAGTCCCTGAAAGGCAGCGACCCTAAACCGTGCGCGGCCAGGGGTTCCTCGATTCCAGTTGTGCCGCCAACCCCAGCAGCAGCGGTTCTCCACCCGGTCGAGTCACCAGTTGCACGCACATCGCCAGGTCGTGGGCGGGGTGGCGGAACACCGGCACGGACAGCGCTGGGTATCCGGCCAGGTTCCACGGGCCGGTGAACGCGGCCACTCTCGCGGACGGGACCGCGTTCGTCAGCCAGGGTTTGCGGTGCCAGGGGCGGGCCTTCAGGGGCAGCGTGGCGAGCGTCGGGGTTACCAGCACGTCGTGCGAATTGAAGAACTGCGCTGCGATCGCCTGCCATTCGTCGCGGGCTCGGTCGGTGACCAGGCGCGAAGTCAGGCGGCCCAGGCGGACGTGGGTTCGGGTGCGGGGTTGCAGGCGCGACAGGTCGAACGACCCCGCCGCTTGCTCGGCCGGGCCGGCGAACCAGCGGGCGAGCAGGCCGGCCAGGGTGCGAAGGGGGTAGGCGGGGGTCGCGGAGATTACCGTGTGGCCAGCCGAGGCCAGGAGGTCCGCGGCTTGGTCGACGGCGGCGCGCAGCGGGCGCGGCAGCGGGGCTCGGGTGAAGGGGACCTGGGTGGAGGTCGCGATGCGCACCGGGTCCGGAGTCGTCGGCGTGGCCCATTCCGGGCGGTCGGCCAGTACGGACATCAGCAGGGCGGCGTCGGCGACCGTGGTGGTCAGCGGGCCGTGGGTGGAGAGGCCGAACCAGCCGGGGGCGTCTTCGCGGACTACGTCTCGGCCCGGTTTCAGGCCGACGATTCCGCACATCGCGGCGGGCAGGCGGATCGAGCCCAGGCCGTCGGTGCCGTGGGCGATGGGGACGAGGCCGGCCGCGACCGCGGCGGCGCTTCCGCCGGAGGAGCCGCCTGCGGTGAAGGTCGGGTTCCGGGGGTTGCGGGCGATTCCGGTGGGGTCGTCGCTGGTCGGGAAGATGCACAGCTCCGGCACGCGGGTCAGGCCGACGATCACCGCGCCTGCCGCGCGCAATCGGGTGGCGATCAGGCCGTCGGAATCGGCCACCGTGCGGGGTCCGGCTTCCGAGCCCCAGCCCTGGTATTCACCGTGGACCTCGGTGACATCTTTGACCGCGACGGGGACGCCAGCCAGCGGCAGCACAGCCAGGTCCGGGCGGGCCGCGACTTCGGCGGCTTCGGCTCGTGCCTCGGCGAAACGCACTCGGCGGAAGGCGCCGACGACGCCGTCCGCTGCTGCGATCCGGGCGAGTGCTTCCTCGGTCACCTGGACCGGGTCCAGCTCTCCTGCCCGCACTCCGCGAGCGATCTCTACCGCCGTCTGCGCCATGCTCAGCACATTAGATCGCCCCGGCGCGCAAGGCATACGCCACCGCGTGCGCCCGGTTGTTCAGCCCGCATCGGGTCATCAGGCCATAAAGGACATTCTTGACCGTCCGCTCCGAATAACAGAGCTTCGTCGCGATCTCCTCGGTGCCGTACCCCTCGGCGACCAGCCGCAGCACGTCGCATTCGCGCGACGCCAGGCCGGACAGCGTGAGGCCGTTCGGCTCCAGCACGTCGCGGCGCATCCGCTGCACCTGGGCGAGCAGCGCGCCCTGCAGCCGCGGCGGGAGCGTCGCCGTGCCGTCGCCGGCGGCCAGCACTGCCGAGACCAGTTCGCCGCCGCCGGTTTCGCGGCGCGGCAGGATCGCGACGACGCCGCATTCGACGGCCGTCATCAGGTCGCTCTCGCGGAAATGGTCGACCACGATCACCAGATGCGGGCCGGTCAGCTGCTCGGACTGCCTGCCGAGCTCCCGCACCTGCGACAGCACCCGGTCGGTCACGTGCTCCTCCATCACGAGGACCACGTCCGCCTGGCTCGCCGCCTCCTGGCCGAGCAGCACCAGCTCCGGGCGCGAACCGAGCAAGCTCGCGGCTCCGGCCCGGGTGATCGGGTCCGAGGCGAGCACCGCCACCTTCACGAGCTTCACGATTACCCCCTTCACATTGCCTGGACGCAGTGTGTCCGGCGAGACTTCACGTTTTCTGGCGCGCTCGTGAAGGCCAGTGAAGAGAACCGGGGTTTTCGCTGTTCAGCGGCCTCTTTTCGGGTCCTCGGCGGTGATCTCGCGGAAGGCTTGCGCCGCCCGGTCGAGGCATTCGGGCATCCGGTCGAGCGCGGTGGCCCACTCCCGTTTGGCCTCCCGGTACCGGGCTCGCGCGGCGGCGGGCCAGCCGGCCACCTCCGGCTCCACCGCGGACTCCAGTTCGGCGAGCACCGCGCCGAGGTCGCCGCTCGTGCGGCGGATCCGGGACAGCACCTCGGCGGCCTGCTCGAAGCCAGGATCGCCGTTCATCGAGGCTCGGCGCACCGCAGGTGCTCATTTGAGCGCTCAACGGTGCTGGACGCGGCCGTACCGCGCGCGACGTCCACGAGATCTGCCAGACTTGCCAGAATGCGATCGAACTGCTGCTCCCAATCGTTCATCGCCTGGCCGAACCGGACCGCCGCCTCGCCGCGCCACGACGCCTGCAGGGCCGCCATTTCGCTGTTCACCGTGCCGAAACAGGCGTTCGCGGCGTCGATCGCCGCCGCGAACCTCGCCCCCAGGTCCACGCCTCCTCCTCCCCGCCCGCGCGCCGAAGCCGCGAATCGAGCGCGCGGGATCCTTCTCGAGGCTGCCGCAGGGATTCCCGTCCGGAAACCGGAGCGCGCGGGCGATGCCCCTTTGTCACGGCAGGTGTGCCTGCCGAACCGTCCGGCCGGTTTGCCCGGCGTTCACCGGCAGTCCTCCCCCGCGCCCCTGTCAGGCGGACAATTCGCTGGACAAGACCGGCAAAAGCAACCTGGGGCGGTCCCGCCACGTCACCTTTTCGGCGTAAGCTCACCAGAGGCATCCGGCGTGTGACGATCCGTCAGCGCGTGAAGGGAGACCGATGTCGGCATCCGGCGGCGTCCCGGCGCCGGAAATCCAGCTGCTCGGACCGGTGCGAGCCTGGCTCGGCGACCGGCAGCTCGACCTCGGTTCCGCTCATCGGCGCACAGTCTTCGCGGTGCTCGCGTTCTCGGCGAACCGCACCGTCTCCCGCGAAGTGCTCATCGACGCAGTGTGGGGCGACGCGCCCCCGGCCAGCGCGCAAGGGAGCATCTACACCTACATCTCCGGGCTGCGCCGCGTCCTCGAACCGGACCGCCGCAAAGGGGCCGAATCGCGGCTGATCGCGTCCACCGGATCCGGCTATTCGCTGTGCGTCGAACCGGAGCAGATCGACGTCCACCGTTTCACCGCGCTGCGCGACCTCGGCAACCGGCTGCTCTCCGAGGGACGCCGGGCCGAGGCGCGGAGCGTGCTCGACGGGGCTCTCGCGGAGTGGGACGGCACGCCGTTGCAATGCCTGTCCGGGCATTACGCCGCCGCGCAGCGGGTGCGGCTGGAGGAACTCCGGCTGGCCACCGTCGAACGCCGGGCCGAGCTGGCGATGGACTCGGGCGAGTCCGCCGGGCTCGTCACGCAGCTCGGCGAACTCGCCGCGGAGCATCCGTTCCGGGAGCCGCTGCACGGTTTGCTCATGCGAGCACTCGACCAGGCGGGGCGGCACCACGAGGCTCTCACCGTCTACACCGAGCTGCGCGAGCGGCTGGTCGAGGCGTCCGGCACCGAGCCGGGGCCAGCGCTGCGGGAGCTTTACGAGAAACTGCTGGCCGCCGATCAGGCGGCCACGCCCGCGCCAGCCACGAAGGTCCCGCGCTTTCCGTTGCCGGTGCTGCCGCCGCGGCCGGCGACGTTCGTCGGGCGGGAAGCCGAGCTGCAGCTGCTGGGCGAGGCCGTCGCCGGTCTCGGCGGCGGCCTCGGCCGTTGCGTGTGGGTCAAGGGCGAACCGGGGATCGGCCGGACCGCGCTGCTGGCCGAAACCGTCGCGCTGGCCCACGAAGCCGGCTACCCCGCGCTGTTCGCCGCCGCCGACTCGCTCGACCAGGGCTTTGCCCTGCGCCCCCTGCTGGACGCGCTCGGCGTGCACCCGCGTGCCTCGGATCTGCGCCGCGCGGAACTGGCGGTGGCGCTCGCCGAGAACCCGGAGCTGGACCCGGTCCAGGGCATTCTCGGGCTGGTCCGGCAACTCTGCGCGGACGGTCCGCTCGCGCTCGTGGTCGACGATCTGCAGTGGGCCGACGACACCACGCTGCAGGTGTGGCAACACCTCGCCCGCGAAACCCGGCGGCTGCCGCTGCTGCTCGTCGGGGCGAGCCGTCCGCTCCCCCGTTCGGCCGCCCTGGAAGCGCTCGCCGCGGAACTGTCCTCCGGCGCCACTTCGCTGCTGCGCCTGGAACCGTTGCCGGAACACGACATTCGCAAGATCGCCGCCGACCTCACTGGCGCGCCGCCGAACCGGATGTTCTCGCTGCTGCTCGGCCACGCCGCCGGAAATCCTCGCTACGCCACGGAAATCGTCGAAACCTTGCTGGCCAATTCGATGATCCTGCTCGACGGCGCGCACGCGATCGTCGACGGTTCCTCGTGCCGCTCGATCCCGTCGCCGCTGGGCTCGCGAATCACGCTGTACCTGATCTTCCTTTCCAGCTCCGCCCGAGACTTGTTGCGCTGGGCGGCCTTGCTGGGCAAGGAATTCTCGCTCGCCGACATCGCGATCGCCACCGAACGCGCGCCGACCGCGCTCGTCGCCGCGGTCGAGGAGGCGCTCACCGCGGGAGTGCTGGTCGAGTCGGGAGACCTGCTCGCGTTCCGGCATCCGTTGCTGCGCCGCGTGTTGTACGAAAAGACGCCAGCCGCGATGCGCGTCGCGCTGCACCGGCAGCTGGCCGAGGCGCTCGACGGAGCGGGGGCGGGCGCGGAACGCGTCGCCGAGCAACTGGCCGCGGCACCCGCGCAGGTGGACCCGTGGGTGGCGAACTGGCTGGTCGAGCACATCGGCACGGTTGCCGCGCAGTCGCCGCGGATCGCGGTGGACCTGCTCAAGCAGGTGGTCAAGCAGGCGGTGCTGCCCGCCGAGGCCCGGGAACCGCTCACCGCCACGCTCGCCCGGCTGCTGTTCTGGCTCGGCCGGGAACCGGAGGCGGAGGCGCGGTCGGTCGTCGCGCGCACCAAAGACAGCAGGCAGGCCGCGGAAATGCGCTGGATCCTCGCCTACATCTATTACCGTCGCGGCGAATTCGCCGAAGCGGCCGCGGAAGTCCGCCGCACGCTGGCTGATCCGAAGGTGCCGGAGATGTGGCGGGGGCGGCACGAAACCCTGCGCGCGACCATCGAACGGTTCGCCGTCGACCATCAAGCGGCCGCACCGGATCTGTCCGAGCTTGGCGTGCTGGACGGTCTCGACAACGACGCCGACCTGAGCACCGCGCGAAGGCTGGCCGCGACCCGGGCGGTGCCCGGCGAAATGCACCTGGCCGGTGCGGTGCACTATTACTGGCGCGGCCGCTGGGGCGAGGCACTGTCCGAATTGGACACGGTGATCCGGGGCGGTGCGGAAACCGCGTCGTATGTGTTGCGCAGCCCGGGATCGGCGTTGCTGGTGCACGGCGTCGGCGCGCTGATCGCGAGTCATCGGGATGAACCGGACGAAGCTCGCGCGCATCTCGACGCCGCGGCCCGGCACCAGTTTCCGCACGGTCTCGAACCGAACGGCGGCGACTATCTGCTCGCCGCGCGCGCCCAGCTCGCCGAACTGGAAGGCGATCCGGACGCCGCGCTCGCCGCGCTGCTGCCGTTGCTGGAGCAGAACTACCCTCCCGCCGCACGCCAGCAGTGGCTGCCCGATCTCGCCCGGCTCGCCATGCAGCTCGGCGACCAGCCGCACGCGTTCCGGGCGCTGCGGTTGATGGGAGACACCAGCGGGTACGACACTCCGCCGTCGCACACCGCGGCGACCGCGCACTGCCGGGGCCTGGTCACCGCCGATCCGGACGCGATTCTCGCCGCCGCCACGCACTACGAGTCCGCCGGGCGGATGCTCAAGCACGCTCGGGCCAGCGAGGACGCCGCGATCCTGCTCGCCGAGTACCGCCGTCTCGACGAGGCGCGCACCGCCTTCCTCACCGCACTCACGAGCTACACCTCGGTGGGCGCGGCCTGGGACGTGCGGCGGGCCGAGACGCGGATGCAGCCGTACGGCATCCGGCGGGCCAGTCCGGTCCGCGCGCGTGCGGCGGGAGAGTGAACCGGGGTGGACTCGCGTCCATGATCGATCGGTAAACTCGGTCAACACGGCGAATGGAACGGCATGCCAGGGGATGTGCGGGTGACGGCGCTCGGCCCGCTGCGCGCCTGGCGCGGGACGACCGAAATCTCGCTCGGACCCGCGCGGCAGCGGGCGGTCTTCGCCATGCTGGCGATCGCCGCCGGACGGCCGGTGCCGCGCGCCGAGCTGATCGCGGGCGTCTGGGGCGATGCGCCGCCGGCCAGTGTCGAAGGCAGCGTGCACACCTACATCTCCGGGCTGCGCCGCGCGCTGGAACCGGAACGCACCCGGTGGTCCGCGTCGACCGTGCTCGGCTCCGGTCCGGCCGGCTACACGCTCGACCTCGCACCGGAAGCGCTGGACGCGGCGAGGTTCGAGCAGCACCGGGAAAACGGCAAACGCGAGGCCGAGGCCGGGGCGCACAACCGGGCGGTCGCCGAGTTCAGCGCGGCGCTCAAGCTGTGGCACGGCGAAGCGCTGTCCGGGGTGCCGGGCAACTTCGCCGAGCGGCATCGCGCGTACCTGGCCGAGCTGCGGCTGGACACGCTCGACCGGGCTGCCCGCAGCAAACTGGAAATGGGCGGCCACCAGGAAATCATCGCTGAGCTGACCGCGCTCACCGCCGAGTACCCGCTGCGAGAATCGCTGCGGGCCTCACTGATGCTCGCGCTCTACCGCAGCGGCCGGCATTCCGACGCGCTCGACGTGTTCCAAGACGCGCGCCAGACGATGCGCGCCGAGCTGGGTGTGGAGCCCGGGCCGGGACTGCGCGAACTGCACCAGCGCGTCCTCGCCGAGGACCCGGCGCTGGATCTGCGGCGGCCGGCGATGCCCGCACCGGTCGTGCGGGCGCCGCGGGAACCGTTGCTCGGCCGGGAAGCCGAGGTCGGCAAGCTGCACCGGCTGCTGGAGCAGGTGCGGGCGGGCCGCGGCCGGGCGGTGTGGATCGAGGGCGAGCCCGGGATCGGGAAGTCGGAGCTGCTGGCGCACGCGTTCGGCGACGCCGGCGGCCTGCAGGTCGCCTGGGTCGCCGCGGACGAGCTGAGCATGCGGTTCCCGCTGCAGGTGATGCACGAATGCCTGGCGATCGACCCGCATTCGCCGGATCCACGCCGGGCGCGCGTCGCGCTGAGCAGCGAGGAACCGGTGCGACGCGTGGGCGACCCGGTGCTGGACTCGGTGGACCGGCTGCTCGCGCTCGTTGACGAGTTGTGCGCCGAATCGCCGTTGCTGCTCGTGGTCGACGACCTGCAGTGGGCGGACGAGTCGAGTGTCCTGGTGTGGCACCGGTTGTCCGCGGCCGCCCGGCAGCTGCCGTTGCTGCTGGTCGCCGCGACGCGACCGGCCCCGGAGCGGCCGGAGCTGACCCAGCTGCGCCGCGGGGTCGAGACGCGCGACGGGGTCGTGCTCGACCTCGGACCGCTCGGCGAGGACGCCGTTTTCTCCCTGCTGCGGCGGCAGATCGGCGCGGAGTCCGGTCCTCGGTTGCGGGACCTGGTCGCGCGCGCCGACGGCAATCCGATGTACCTCAAGGAAATGCTGGACGCGCTGGTGCATTCGGGCGCGGTCGAGCATCGCGACGGACTCGCCGACGTCCCGGATCCGCAGCGGTTCGAGCCGCCGGAGTCGATCGTCGCGGCGGTCAACCGGCGGCTGGAGCTGCTGCCCGCGAAGACCCGGCACGTGCTGGGCTGGGGCGCGATCCTCGGCATGGAGTTCGAGGTGGGCGACATAGCGGCGGTGCTCGGGCAGCGTCCGTCGGACCTGCTCGGCCCGCTCGAAGAGGCCGTCGCGGACAACATCCTGCTCGACACCGGGACCCAGCTCGCGTTCCGGCTTCCGTTGCTGCGGCAGACGTTGTACCACCGTCTGCCGCCGGAAACCCGGGCCCGGCAGCACCGGCAGGCGGCCGAAGCGCTGGCCAAGATCGGCGCGCCGGTGAAGCGGGTCGCCGAGCAGCTCGTGGCCGTTCCGTCCACTGTGGACCCGTGGGTGCTGGACTGGCTCGTGGAGCACCAGAGCGCGGTGTCGAACCGGGCCCCGCTGATCGCGGTCGAGCTGCTGGAGCGCGCGCTCGCCGTGGTCGAGGATGCCGATCCGCGCCGCGAGCCGCTGCTGGTCGCGCTGGTGCGGGTGCTGTTCCGGCTCGAACGGAGCCCGGAAGACCTTGCGCTGCAAGCACTCGCGGTATCGCGAGATCCGGACAACGCCGCCGAGATGCGCCACGTCTTGTCCGCGATGCGGTTCCGCCGCGGCGACGTGCAGCTCGCGGTGGAGACGCTCGGGAATCCGGCGGAGGACCCCGGGGTTCCGGAGCTGTGGCGGGTTCGGGGCCGCCATCTGCTCGCGAACTTCCGGCGCGGCGGGCTCGACGACCTGGACGTCGCGGAGAAGAACGCCCATCGCGCGCGGGCCGAGGCGAACGGCGACGCCTACCTCACCGCGCACGCGCTGCAGACCTTGTGGCTGGTCGATTCCGTGCGGCGGCACCACGCCAGCGCGCTCAAGCATGTGGACGAGGCCATCGCGGCGGTCGGCGACGAGCACGAGCTGGCCGATCTGCACCTGGACCTGCTGGACAACCGCGTCTTCACGCTGCAGAACCTCGACCGGCTGGACGACGCGAACCGCACGCTGCAGGAGGCCGCCGAGGTGACGCGGCGGCACAGCATGCCCAGCGGACTGCAGGTTTCCGTCGCGGTGCACCGGTACTGGGAAGGCCGGTGGGACGAAGCGCTGGTGGAGCTGGACACGGTGACCGAGGACGGTCCGGCGATCACGTTCTTCGGCCTGCGGGAACCTGGCGCGGCGGCGCTGCTGCTGCACGGGGTCGCGGCGCTCATCGCGGCGCGGCGGGGCGAGCACGCGCAGGCGGCCGCGCTGCTGGACGCCGCGGAGGAGCACGCGCCCGCGACCAGTGCCGAGCGCGAGAGTTTCGACTTTTTGCTCGCCGCGCACGCGCTGGTCGCCTATCAGCAGGGTGATCTGCGGAAGGCGATCACCGTGTTCGAACCGATCCTGAATCCGACTTACGCGCAGATGATGTTGCGGCATCAATGGTTGCCGCAGTTCGCGCAAATCGCGTTGGCGGCGGGCGACCGGGCCGCGGCGGAACGGGCGCTGGCGGTGTGCGTCGAGGAGGCGGAGAAGGAACTCGAACCGGCGCGGGCGTTCGCGGCCGCGGAATGGTGCCGCGGGTTGCTGGGCGAGGATCCGGAGCCGGTTTTGCGGACGGTCGAGCATTTCCGTGCGGTGGGGCGGAAACCAGAGCTGGCCAGTGCGTTGGAGGACTCGGCGGTGCTGCTGGCCCGGGTCGGCCGGCTGGACGCCGCGCAGGCCGCGTTCGACGAGGCGGCTTCGCTGTACACGGAACTTTCGGCGGCGTGGAATCTGGAGCACGCGGAGACGCGGTTGCAGGCGGTCGGCGTGCAGCGGGGGTCTTCGGTGGCGTCGGCGCGGCCCGAGCACGGCTGGGAATCGCTGTCGACGCTGGAGGTTCGCATCGCCCGGCTCGTCGCGGCTGGCCGGTCCAATCCGGAGATCGCGACGGAGCTGCGGCTGCCTCGGCGGACGGTCCAGGCGCACGTCGTGCGGTTGCTCGGGAAGCTGGACGCGCCGTCGCGCAGCGAACTGGCGACGGCCGTGGCGCGCCGGACGGGTTGACGAAAGTCGGGGGTGGCCGGAGACGGTCGGCAGGCGCGGGAGGCCCGGCCGGAACGGCAGAGTTCCGGCATGCGCTTCCGAACTGTCCTCGCCGCCGCTCTCCTCGTCACCGCTTTGGGCGCCGCGCCCGCTTCGGCGGAAACCACTTTCGAACTGCCTACGCCAACTGGACCGCACGCGATCGGCGAACGCGACGTCCATCTCGTCGACCAGGCGCGGAACCGGGAACTGATGATCAGCGTCTGGTATCCCACCCGGCCCGGCTCCGGCCCGAAAGCGCGGTATTTGCCCGCCGCGGCCGCGCCGTACTTCGACCAAGGCGCGGCACCGGCGCTCGGGCTGCCGGCCGGCAAGGTCGACTGGGCGGCCGTCGAGACGCACGCCCGGGCGGACGCGCCGGTGCAGGGACGATGGCCGGTGGTCGTGTACTCGCCGGGCTGGGGGTCGCTGCGGGCGCTGGGCAGCGCGACGGCCGAGGATCTTGCCAGCCGTGGGTACATCGTGGTGACCCTCGACCACACCGGCGAGGCACCGTTCGTCGTGTTTCCGGACGGGCGGATGGTGTTTTCGCAGCACAGCAAGGATCTGGTGGCGGGGATGCGGACGCGGGTCGCGGACGTCCGGTTCGTCCTTGACCAGCTGCCTGGTATTCCTGGCCTCGGCAAGGCGATGGACCTGAGCCGGGTCGGGGTGCTCGGGCATTCGTTCGGCGGGGACACGGCGGCCGAAGTGTCCACCGTGGACTCCCGGGTGGACGCTGCGGCCGATCTGGACGGCTGGCTCGCTTACGACGTCGACGGCAAGCAGCTCACTCACGCTGGCGCGGACGGGGTGCCGCGACCGGTGCTGCTGATGGGGTCGTCCGGCAGCACCAGCGACGGTCAGGCGCGCAGCCATCGGACTTCACCGGCGTGGAAGTCGTTGTGGGAGCACACTTCGGCACCCAAGCAGGACCTCACGCTGGCGACCGCGATGCATTACAGCTACACCGACGTCCAGTGGTTCCTGCCGAAGCTGGCGCAGCGGGTCCCGGTGGATCCGAAGGTGCAGCAGACGCGGATCGGGACGATTGATCCGCGGACGAGCATCGTGGTGCAGCGGGCCGCGATCGCCGGGTTCTTCGGGCGGTACGTCTCGTGAGTCACGCCCGGGTCAGGCCGGTCGAGATGCTGCGCACCAGGTTCCGGCCGAGCAGCAGGAAGAGAATGATCACCGGCAGCACGCCCAGGGTCGCGCCGGTCAGCATCAAGGCGTAGTCGGTGAAGTAGCCGCTGGCCAGCTGGGACAGGACCACCTGCACGGTCGGGGTCTGCGCCGGGTCCAGTACCACCAACGGCCAGAAGTAGTCGTTCCACGCGCCGAGGAAGGTCACCATCGCCAGGACGGTCGCTTGTGGACGGATCGCCGGAACCGCGACGTGCCAGAACGTGCGCAGGATCGACGCTCCGTCCACAGTAGCCGCGTCCACCAGGTCCTGGTCGATCGAGCCCTCACACGCCTGGCGCATCCAGAACACGCCGAACGCGCTCACCAGCGCCGGGACGATCACCGCCTCCAGCCGGCCGTACCAGCCGAAATCGCTCACCACCAGGTACAGCGGGACGACCCCGAGCTGTGCGGGCACCATCGCCGATCCGACGACGACGAGGAACAGCGTGTTGCGGCCGCGGAATCGCAGCCGGGCGAAGGAGAATCCGGCGAAGCTGGACAGGACCACATTGGACACCATCACCGTCGTCGCGACGATCAGCGAATTGCCGATCGCCAGCCAGAAATCGACGGTGGCGAAGACGCGCTGGATGTTGTCGAAGAGGTGGCCGCCGGGCAGCAGCAACGGCGAGGTCTCGCCGATGGCCGCGTTGTCCCGAGTGGACACTACGAACGACCAGTACAGCGGGAACAGCGACGAGGCGACCAACCCGACCAGCACCGCGTACACCCAGGCTCCGGCCCGGCCCCGGCGGATCACGGCGCACCCACGAAGCGGCGCACGAGCCGGTAGTTGACGATCGCGAACACCAGGCAGATCAGGAACATCACCCAGGACAGGGCCGCGGCGTATCCGGCGTCGAATTTGCCGAAGCCTTTTTCGTACAGATACATCGTGAGGGTCTGGAACTGCCGGTCGTTGCCGCCCGCACCGCTGTTGCCGGTGGCGTCGAACAGCTGCGGTTCGGCGAACAGCTGGAGTCCGTTGACCGTGCCGGCCACCGCGGTGAACGCGATCGTCGGCCGGATGCCGGGCACGGTGATCGACCAGAACGACCGCCAGCGCGAGGCGCCGTCGAGCGCGGCGGCCTCGTACAGGTCCTGCGGCACCGCTTGCATCGCGGCCAGGTAGATCAGCGCGTTGTAGCCGGTCCAGCGCCACATCACCATGCTCGCCACCGCGAGGTGCGACGACCATCGGTGCGCCTGCCAGGAAACCGGCGGCACCCCGAACCAGCCGAGCACCTCGTTGACCACGCCGTAGCCCGAGCTGTACAGCTGCGCGAACACCAGCCCGACGGCGACCACGGAAACCAGGTTCGGCAGCAGCAATCCGGACCGCCACCAGGTCGCCGCCCGCAGCGGCCGGTTCAGCAGCGCGGCGATGCCGAGCGCGAGGAAGAACTGCGGAATCGCGGCGAGCAGGAAAATGCTGACGGTGTTGAAAAGCGCGTTGTAGAACCGCGGATCGCCGAACAGCTCGACGTAGTTCGCGAGGCCGATCCCGCCGTCCGGTCCGGAAAGCAAATCCCACCGGTGCAGCGAAACCCACGACGTGTACAGCAGCGGAAACGCGCCGAACAGTCCAAACAGGACAAAGAACGGCAGGATGAGGACGTAGGGGGTGAGCTTCCGATCCACGACAGCTACTTGATCGCGTCGCGGCCCATCCGGACCGCGTCGGCCCACGCCTGCTCGACGTTCTCGCTGCCGTCCTCGATCCGGCCGAGCGCGCGGCCGAATTCGGGACGCACGTCCGCGTCGTGCAGCCCGCGGTAGTTCGGTCGCAGCCGGTCCGCCGACGCGGCGTAGATCTGGCCGACCGGAGCGTTCGAGAAATACGGATCGGTGTGCGCGATGACCTGCGGATCCTGATACACGCTCGGTTCGCTCGGCAGGATCCCGGCGGAAAGGAAAAGCTGTTTCTGCTGCGCGGGCGCGGTCAGCCACTGCGCGAGGTCGTAGGCTTCCTTCGGGTGCGCGCTCTGCTTCGGCACGGCAAGGAAGGAACCGCCCTGGTTGCCGCTGTTGCCCGGCACCGTCGTGACGTCCCATTTGCCGCTGCCCGCGTCGCCGCCGGCTTCCTTGATCTGCGCGAGCATCCATGCCGGGCACGCGATGGTCGCGAAGGTGCCCTGTTTGATCGCGACGTTCCAGGCCTGCGTATAGGTGGTCGCACCCGCTGTCTGACGGGCTTGCGCGAGGCCGCCGGACAGCTGGAAGGCGTTGCGCACGGCGGGATTCTTGTCGGCGATGTAGGAATCGTCCTTGGCGGAGAAGTAGTTCTCCGGCGACTGGTTGAGCATCGCGGTGTAGACAGTGCCAGCCGAATCGGCGAACTTCACCTTCGGCAGCTTTTCGGTGAAGCGGGCGGCGAGATTCGCGTAACCCTGCCAATCGGGCATCAGCTCGGCGACGGCCTCGCGGTCGGTCGGCAAGCCGGCCTGCTGGAACAGATCCCGGCGGTAGCACATCGCGAGGCTGCCCATGTCGGTGCCGAGCCCGAACACGTAATCGCCGGAAGTGCCCTGCGCCCACTTCCACGGCGCCCATTGCGATTTCAGCTTGTCCGCGCCGTAGTCGGCGAGGTTGACGAATTTGTCCTTGGCCCGAAGGTACTTCGGGAGGTACTGCTCCTCGACCGCGACGACGTCGGCCGCGCCGCGACCGGCCGCCAGCTGCGTGGCGAGGCTCTTGAAATGCGTGTCGAAATCGGTGACCCGGCTGCGGATCTCGATGTTCGGATGGTCCTTCTGGTACTGCTCGAACAACGGCGCGTAGCCGAATTCGCCGAACGTGGCCACGCTCAGCGTGATCTTCCCCGAGGACGCGGCGGAACCGCACGCGGCCGCCAGTGTCAGGAATGCGGCGGCGAGCGCGGCAACGGCCGGGCGCCGGGTCAGCTTTCGCACGTGGTGAGCATCCTTCAAATCACTCCGGCGCGCAGCGCGTAAGCGACGGCGTGCGGACGGTTTCGCAACTTGAGCCGGTTCGTCATTCCGTAGATCACGTTCTTCACGGTCCGCTCCGAGTAGCAGAGCTTGTTCGCGATTTCCGCGGTGTCCCAGCCCTCGGCCATCAGCCGCAGCACGTCGACCTCGCGCGGCGACAGGGTGGTGCGGTCTCCGTCGCGGCGCAGGGTCTCGGCCTGCTGCAGCAGATCCCGCATCGAGGTCTCGCGCCCGGAAGCGGCGGCCACGATGCTGCGCACCAGCTGGTCGCCTCCGATCGCGTCGCGCGGCAGCACCGCGGCGACGTGCCAGGCGGCCAGCTCGGCGAGGTCGTCGGCGTCCACGTAACCGGCGACGAACACGATGGCCGCGGGGGTCTCCGAGGCCGCCGCCCGCAGCGCCGCCTTCACCTCGCGGGTGACGCGGTTCGCGGCGAACACGAGCACCGCGGCTTCCCCGCGCTGCTGGCCCGGCATCACCCGCACCTCGCGGCGAGTGCGCAGATGGTCGATGAGGCCGGCGAGCGTGATCGGGTCCGAAGCCCATGCCGCAACCTTGACCTGATTCATCGCTGCCTCCCCGGTGCAGAGCCTGGTGCTTGTCGTGTGCCGGTCAGTGTGCCTACCGCGGCTTCACGAAATCTCTAGTCGGGACGCGCTCATTCTTCACAGCGTGAAGTTGGGCCCGCCGGTGGGGTTCGGTTACCGTCACGGAGACCTGTCCAGACCAGCAGAGGAAATGATGAAGGCGCACGCACGACCCCGCTGGAGCACCGCAGGAGCCGTGAGCGCGTTAACGCTCATATGTGCGCTTTCCGCGTGCTCCGGGGATCGTTCCGTTTCCGGAACAGCCACGTCCGCACCGCTCACTCCGCCGAGTGCGGGCAGCTCGCCGCAAGCCGCTCCACCTGCGTCGACTTCTCCGGCGCAGACTGTGCCGGGACGGGGGTCGTGCGCGTCGGCGGTGGCGGCGATGGATCCGCGGGCGCGCGTGGCGCAACTGGTGGTGCCGGGCGTCAACGCGGGCGATCCGGCGGGCGTCGCGAACCTCGTGCGGACGCAGCAGGTCGGCGGGATCTTCGTGGGGGACAAAAAGACCACGCTGTTGCAAAATGGCGCGCTCGACGACGTCCAGCGGGCCGCGAGAATCCCCGTCTCGGTCGCGGTCGACGAGGAGGGCGGCCGGGTGCAGCGCATCGACGACCTCGACGGCTCGCTCCCGAGCGCCCGGCAGCTGGCGGCCTCGAAGACGCCGGACGAGGTGCGCGCGATCGGCGAGCAGCGGGGGAAGCAGCTGCGAGCACGCGGGGTGACGGTCGACTACGCACCGGACGCGGACGTGAGCGACGAACCCGACGACGCGGTGATCGGCGACCGGTCGTACAGCCCGGATCCGGAAAAGGCGCGGCAGTACGCGATGGCCTTCGCCGAGGGCCTGCGCGCGGGCGGGGTGCAGCCGGTGCTCAAGCATTTCCCCGGCCATGGGCACGGATCCGGTGATTCGCACCGGGGCACCGTCGTCACGCCGCCGCTCGACCAGCTGCGCCGGGTGGATCTGGTGCCTTATCGCGACATCGCGGAGTACGGGCAGGTCGGGGTCATGGTCGGGCATCTCGAGGTGCCCGGGCTGACCGGGGACGAGCCGGCTTCGCTGGCCCCCGCGGCGTATCGGTTGCTGCGCAACGAGTTCCACTTCACCGGCCCGGTGATCACGGACGACCTGGGCGGGATGAAGGCGATCACGGACCGGTTCGCGCTGCCGGACGCGGTGCTGAAGGCTTTGCAGGCGGGGGCTGATCAGGCGTTGTTCTCCTCCGGGCACAACGACGTGGGGGCGGTGGTGGACCGGCTTCAGCGGGCGGTGGAGAGCGGGGAACTGCCGGCGGAGCGGGTGGCGGCTTCGGTGGAGCGGGTGTTGGCGGGGAAGGGGTTTTGCCGTCCTTGACCTGGGCTGGGTGCTCAGTCGGCGAGCTGCCACTCCTCCAGCCGCCACGCACGGTTCCGGACAAGGGCGAGCCGATCGACCGTGCCGGTGCCGTGCTGATACGGCCGGGGCAGGCCTTTCTGTCCCATGCGCGAAAGCAGCTGACGATAGATCTCGCCCAGCGAGAGATACTCCGACCCGTCCGGAACGCCCTCCTCCAGGAGAGCGAGCAGCTCGCCGGTGAACGCCGTGTACGGCGCGCCGGGGAACGCGACCGAACCGCTCGTGCGGCTGGAGGACGTAATCGTGTAGCCGCCCTCGATCTCGGTTTGGGCGTGGACGACGGAGCTGGGGCCGGTCATGGCGTCGATCGCGCGTCCGGAGAAGCAGCAGTCCAGCATCAACACCCTGCTCCGCGCCGGGCTGTCGGCCAGCAGCCGACGGAGGAGGCTGACGGGCAGTGCGCTCCACTCGGGATGGCGAACGGCGGTCGTTTCGACTGAAAGATAGAGCTCTCCCCGCGTGTCCACGAGCCCGTGGCCGCAGTAGTAGAGCAGCAAAAGGTCCGTCGCGCTGCTCGCGGGCTCGAGGATGGCGGCGCCGATCTCCGCGACGCTGGCGGGATTGCCGACCGCGGTGAGCCGATCAAGGCGCAACCCGACATCCGGGCCGATGAGCTTGGCGGCGAGTCCGGCCAGATTGTTCGCGGTTGCCGGAAGATCTCCGAGCTCGGGATCAGCGTGCCGTCCGGAACCGATCAGGATCACCTGCGAATGGTCTGGCTCGGGGCGAGCTCCCCACGGTATCCGGCCCGACCGCCGTCGTCCGGGTGCGGGCTCCGGCCGCGGAAACCCGGTAATCGGCGAGGGCGCCGGAGGCAGTCGCAGGCCCTTGTCGGCGGCAGGCTGCCGGTTTGTCTCGAGCAGTTCGTCGGTCCTCCGCCAGAGCTTGTCGAATTCGTCGAGGTCCCCACCGCAGAACAGAACGAAACGCTCGACATATTGCCAAGACGGAAACCTCTCGCCGTTCAGGAATGCCGACACCGTCGGGCGCGAACATCTGAGCTCTCGCGCCAGCGACTGCTGGGTCGGCTTGCGCGCGATCCGGTGCAGGTCCTGCAGTCGTAGCGCGAAAGCGTGCAAGGGGTTTGCTGGATCCAGCGTGGGACGGTTCCGGGGCACCACGCACCGCCTCCTCCGGGGTGCTCCGTTCCATGGTCGCACAGTGCCCGCGCGACCACGCCGGAATCGCGAGCGGCTGGAGGTCAGCCGTAGTCCGGGGTAGTTCGCCGTTGTCCGGCTAGGTCACGCGCTTGATCGGCGAGGCTCGGCTATGCCGGAATCCATTGCCGACCGTGTTTGCCGACGGTAGACCGGGCTGAACCTGACTGTCGAACTCGGAGCCGCGTCATGGAGTGGATCCAGCCTTGTTTGCCGTATGGCCTCGCCGGAGCCGTACTGTGGTTTGTCCACCGGCTGCTTGACCTGGCTGCGCTCGCGCTGGTTTTGCGGGGTTCGAAGCCAGCTGATCGTCCGGAGATCATCCGCGAGTTCGGCCGCTGGCAGTCAGCACCTCGTCCGCTCGCGGCGGGAAACGCGAGCTCTGAGCAGACCCCGCCTTCGATCCCTCGCTGACTCAGTCCTCCTGCGCGAGAACCCGGGCCAACACAGCGGCGGCACTCACCGTCTGCGGATGGTCCTCCCCCAACGCTCTCCGGCACCTCGGCACCAGGTCCTCCAGCACCGCGAGCGCCGAAGCCCGGTCGCCCAGCCGGAGGTGGATCTGGACCAGATTGCCGGTAGTCCGCAGCGTTCCCAGGGCATCCGGGCCCAGGACGCGGCGGCTTCGGGCCAGCACATCCTCCGTCTGGTCGCGGGCGCGTTCGTATTCGTTCAACCCCAGGTACGCCACGCACAGGTTGTTCGCGACGGTCAGCGTCAGCGGATCGTCCTCGCCCAGGACGCGGGTGGCGCGGGGCAGGAGGCCGGCGAGGAGGTCGCGGGCGGCCGCGTGGTCGGTGGTGCCGATCAGGCAACCGGCCAGGCGGTTGGCGGCGGCGAGGGTGTCCGGGTGGTCCTCGCCCAGCGCCTCGGTCCATTCCGCGTGCACGAGCCGTCCCAGTGCGGCGCCGGGGTGGGCTTGGCCGGAGACGAACAGGTATCGCAGCACTCGAATGAGCAGCGCGCGGTGTTCCGGCGGTTCGTGGCTGCGGAAGCCCGGTCCCGCGGCGGACATCCGGATGGCGACCGCGAGCCGGCGGTATTCGGGCCACGACTCCTTCAGATCGGGATCCAGGTCCACTGAGGCCGGGGCTTCCGCGAGTGGCGGCAGCACGGGATACGGCGGCGGCTGCTCCTGGTCCCAAAGCGAAGCGGGAGCACCGGACGCTTCGAGCAGGCTCGCCGGGCAGCCCCGTTCGTGGAAGAGATCGCATCCGGAGCTGAGCACCGAATGCGAGCGGCCGGAGTGGAGAACGGGCACCGGGTACGCGTGGAACGGCTCGCCGTGGTTGTCGATGACGGTGGTGCCCTGGCGGCCCGCGCAGGTCCAGTCCACTTCCAAGCGCCAGGCGACCTCGTGGGTGGTGGTGACCGGTTCGATTTCGAACTGCTCGACGTCGGTCGCGCTGACGGTGTACGGGAAGTCCGGGCCCTGCGCGACCAGGCGCGGCGACGGGGCGTCGAAGTCGGTCGTGAAGGGGCGCGGTTCCAGGAGCCCGCCGACCCGGACCAGCAGGCAGGCCGGGCGCGGCGGGGTGCGCGAGACGACCACGACCCGCGCCGACTGCAGGACGACGGCGCGGGTCGTGCGCGCTTCCACCGTGACGATGTGGACCGTTCCGCCGGGCACGGCGACCCGCGGCGGATCGGTGTCGAGGACCAGGTCGGCCAGGGTTCCGCCGGGGCGGAGGCGGACCGAGGCGATGAGCGGGTCGGCCAGGTCCGCCGGGCTGTCGCCCGATCGGCCGACGTTGATGTCGCCGTGCACCGATCCGGCCATCACGACCTTGTCGAACCGGCCCCCGGTGATGCGGTTGGCCGAGGACTCTTCCGCGTCCGTCATCCGGGCGAGCCTAGTCGTTGGCTCAAGGAACGAAAGGGGTTTCCGGGGCCCACCGGATGTTCGCTGGAGACTTCCGGGGGGAGGGTACGTCTGGCCCAGCACCGGCTCCCTCCGGTAAGCCTTCGGTTCTTCACCGCGCGCCGGAGCCGGAGTGCCGCGGACTCAGCTGGCCTGCTCCGCCGGTTCCCGTTTCTTGGCCAGCATCCGGCGGAACCCCTCGGCCACCACCTTCGCGGTGTCCTTGCCGCGGTCGGCGGTGATCCGCTCGGCGATTTCGGCGGATTCGGCGGCGACCGCCTCGCTGCGGGCGAACATCCGTTCCTCGTGCAGCGCCAGCGCGGTCTCGACGTCGTCCGGATGCGCCGCCAGCAGTTCGGCGAGATCGGAGCCGTCGAGCATGGCCAGGTTCGCGCCCTCGCCGTTCGGGCCCTGCACGTGTGCCGCGTCGCCGATCAGCGTCACCCCCGGGATCCGCTCCCACCGGGGCAGGTGCGGCAGCCGGTAGTGCCTGCGCAGGATCGGCGCGGTGTCGCCGCCGGAGATCAGCTCGCGGATTTCCGGGGCCCAGCCGTCGAATTCGGCCGCGACCCGGTCCAGGGCGGCCCGGGAGTCGAGGCGCTCGAGCGCGTCGAACCATTCCGGCGGCTTGTTCAGCATCGCGTAGGTGTGCAGGGCGTCGCGTTCGCGGTGCACCATGATCCGCTGGCCGGGCGCGGGCGCGCCCATGCCGCCGCCGCCCACGATCTTCGCGGCCGCCGGATGCCGGGTGTCGGCGTCGTAGAGATACGTCTCGACGAACGTGAAGCCCGTGTACTCCGGCACCACGTCGGACAGCAGCCGCCGCACCCGCGACCACGTGCCGTCCGCTCCGACCAGCAGCTTCGCCACGACCGAACCGCCGTCGGCGAAGGAAACCTCGTGCCCGCCGGCGACCGTGCGGACGCCGACGGCCTTCCGGCCCCAGTGGACGGTGCCGTCCGGGAGCGAGTCGAGCAGCATCTGCCGCAGTTCGCCGCGCAGGAGTTCGGGACGGCCGCCGGTGCCGTCGTCGGGATGGTCCAGCAGGACGGTGCCGTCGGGATCGAGGATCCGCATCTGCTGGCGGCCCTCGAGGATCAGGCCGCGAAACTCGTCCATCAAGCCCGCCGCTTCGACGGCGATCTGCCCGTTGTAGTCGTGGATGTCGAGCAGCCCGCCCTGGGACCGCGCCATCGGCGACGGCTCGGCCTCGTAGACCGTGGCCGGAATCCCGTGCCGGTACAGGACCCGGGCCAGGGTCAGCCCGCCGAGGCCGGCGCCGATGATGGTGACTGGAGTCTGCATTGTTCTCCCCTGTGCGTTGATGACTTCCGAAGGTTCGCCTCCGGCGCTGGCATCGGGCGCACACGGCGCTGGCAGTCCGCTGCCAGGCGCTGACAGCGCGTCAGAGTCTGGGATCCGAGACAGAATCGCCCGGCGGCTACTTGGCCGCCGGGCCCGCGCTGACGTTGAGTTCGTCCAGCGCATTCACCGAAGAACCGCGGGAGGGGCACGTGGCGGCCACACTGGAGCGACGCTCGATCGACCCGGTGCCGGAGTCCGAGCGGCACGGGCACCCGCGCAGCCTGTTCACCCTGTGGTTCGCCGCGAACACGCAGATCACCTCGGCGGTCACCGGCGCGCTGACCGTGCTGGTCGGCGTGCATCCGCTGTGGGCGATCGTCGCGGTCGTGGCGGGCAACGCGCTCGGCGGCGTCCCGATGGCGCTGCACGCCGCGCAGGGGCCGAAGCTCGGCATCCCGCAGATGATCCAGTCGCGGGCGCAGTTCGGCGTGTACGGCGCGGCGCTGCCGCTGGTGCTGGTCGTGGTGATGTATCTGGGCTACTTCGCGAGCGGTTCGCTGCTCGGCGGCCAGGCGGTCGCGCAGATCACGCACCTGCCGACGGACGCCGCGATCGCGGTCTACGCACTCGCCTCGGCGCTGATCGCGATCGTCGGGTACCGGCTGATCCACCGGTTCGGCTGGATTGCGTCCGCGTTGTCCGTGGTCGTCTTCCTGTACCTGACGATCCGGCTGATCAGCGGGCACGACCTCGGTGCGGTGCTCGCCGCACCGCACCTGGACTTCCCGAAGTTCCTCCTCGCGGTGTCCCTGACCGCGTCGTGGCAGCTCACCTTTGGCCCGTACGTCGCCGACACCTCGCGCTACCTGCCGTCGGCGACGTCGGTGCGCGCGACGTTCTGGTGGACGTACGGCGGCACGGTGCTCGGCGCGGTGTGGGCGATGTCGTTCGGCGCGTTGGCGTACGCCATTGCCGGGAAGGCGTTTAAGGGCCACGAAGTCGCGTACGTCGTCGGCCTTGGCGGCGAAGCGCTGTTGATCCCGCTGTTGCTGGCCATCGCGCTCGGCAAGTTCACCGTGAACGTGCTGAACATCTACGGCGGCTACATGACCGTCGCGACCGCGCTGACCGGTTTCGGTCGCCGCGCCGCGCTCTCCCAGGCCACGAGGATCGGCTACATCGCGGGGGTCGGCGTGGTCGGCGCGGTGATCGCCATCCTCGGCCGCGGCCAGTTCCTGTCGAACTTCGTGCTGTTTCTCGATTTCCTGCTGTACTTCCTCACGCCGTGGAGTTCGATCAACCTGGTCGATTTCTACCTGCTGCGCAAGGAAAAGTACGACCTCGAAGCGCTCTACGACCCGAACGGCCGCTACGGTCGCTGGGCCTGGCCCGCGCTGGCCGCGTACGTGCTCGGGATCGCGGTGCAGATCCCGTTCGCCAATGTGGAGGGCATTTTCGTCGGCCCGATCGCGCCGTTGCTCGGAGGTGCGGATGTCTCGTGGCTGCTCGGCCTGATCGTGCCCGGCGCGCTGTACGTGGCGTTCACCCGCCGGTCGGTCGCACTTCGAGTGTGACGGTTCGGGCCGGGTTCTCACCCTGGTCCGCAGTGGCGACGGCGAACGCGGTCAACGGCAATCCGCTCGCTCCGGCCAGCACCCGGGCCGCGGAAGCCGCACGGGCTAAGGAGACCGTTGAACCGCCGCTTGCCGGGCCGCCGGGGACCGGCATGCCGTGACCGAGCACGGTGACGCGGATGGACTGTCCTTTGAGGACTAGAGCCCAGGTAGTCAACATCGCTCGCCCGGACTCGTTCGGAGCGGTCGCGTTAGGACTGAACAGGCTGCCGTCGAAGCTGACCGTGACCGCGTCGGTGCCGACCTTGGTGGACACCCCTGGTGCCGCCAACGTTTTCGCTAGCTGCTTCAGCTTTTCCTGTCGCTCCTTGGCCGCGGCGGCATCGCGGGATTGCTCGCTGTGCAGGCGGCCCAGTTCGGCGCGGAGACCGTCGTCCGGCTTGGCCATCGTGCCGACCGGAGGGGCCTGTCGAGTGGTCAGCACTATCCCGCCCGCGATCGCGCCGCCGATCGCCGCCACTGCCCCGGCGGTCAACAGGTGTCGGCGGATCGGTCGTCGGCGCAACCGTCCGGAGTGGACTTTCGCGATGACCCGGCGGCCCGCTTTCGCGGCGGAATTTCCTGGTTGCAAAGCCAATACCGCCGCCCACGCCGCGTCTGCCGCGGCGAGGTCGCCGGACTGTGCGTGCACACGGGCCAGCAGGTCGAGCCGTGCCGGGTCGCCTGCCGAATCTGGTTCCAGGAGTGCGACGGCCGCCTCGTACTCGCCGCGCCGGGCGAGGTCGGCACCCTCCGCCAGGACGAGTTCCCGTTCCAGCGCTGGCGAAAGTCCGTTCATTATCGCTCCCCGCGAAGAATGCCGCCGCCCGGTTGGCCGCGCCGGTCGCCCGGAAGCAGGCGGCGCAATCGGCGGTTGACGTCCGGCAGCGCGGCCCAGTTCGACATCGCGACCACGTGCTCGCCCTCCCGGATCAGCTCCCGCGCGCGGGCCGGGTCGGACATCGCGTCGCGCGAAGCCCGAAGCGCGTTGAACACCTCCAGGTCGAGCGAACCGTCCCGGCGCAGCAGCAACACCTGCAGGTCCAGCGCTCGCTCGGACAGCCGTTCGCCCGCCTCTACATCGTGCGATTCGGCGATGACCGCGTACCGGCGTTCGATCTCGGCCAGTTCGCTCCGGTCCTCGTCCGCGCCGACCCGGCCGACCAGCTCGCGGCAGTGGTCGATCTGGTCCCGCAGCCGTTCCAGCACCGCGGGAACGCGCAGCTCCGCCTCGATGTCGTCGAGGTCCGCCTGCACGTCGCGCATCCGCCGCTCCGCCGCGACCGCGGCCCCCTCGTCGGTGCTGCCGGACCGCACTTCGGCGCGGACTGCCGCGACGCTCCCCTGTTCGTCCAGCCGGTTCAGCAGCCCGCGCGCCCGGTCCGACCGCGTTCCCTCGACCTGCGTCCGCACCTGTTCGTGCCGCGCTTCCAGCTCGTTCAGCAGCCGCCGCAGGGTCTGCGGGTCCGGCACTTGCTGCTGCTTGAGGTCGATGGTCGCCTCGAACTCGTTGTCCAGCAACGGAACCTCGGCGACCACGGACACCTGCCGCGAATCGTCCATTTCGAAAGTCATCACGACCTCGCTTCCGCGCGGCAGGTCGAACCGCACGTCCTTGGCCCGGATTTCGATGACGCCCACCTGCTGATTCCGTTCGCCGCGGCGACGTTCGCCCTCCGCGACCGGGATCCGGATCACCGAGGACGTGTTGCCGCGCACCAGGGTCGCCGTAGTGAAGAACGTTTGCCGTTTCGCCGCGGGCAACGGCGAGTTCTTCATCAGCATGGGAGTGAAGGACCCGTCGGCTTCGGTGAGGCCGACCGTGTTGACCACGGTCTGACCCATCATTTCGTTGAGCTGGTGGGTGATCGTGAGCGAGTCCGGCCGCACCGGAACCCGCGCGCCGGCCGGATCGAGCAATTCGATTTCGAAGCGGTTCGTGCTCAGTTCGTCGAGCACCGCGTCGACGGTGAAAGTGCCGTCGACGGAAAGGGAAACCTCGGACGTCCGGTAAACCGGCCTGCGCTGCGGTGCGCTGAGCGCGATGCGGAACCTTGCCCACTCTGTCGAACCGTCCGTCGAACAACGGCCCGACACCGGCACACTGGGCAGACTGGTGGTGGCCGGACAGGACAGTTCCAGCGAGTACTCCCCGCGTTTCGCCGGGCGTACGGTTCGCGGCCGGGCCACGGTTCCGGCGTAGGCGGCCGCACCGCGCGCCACCACGGTGCTCGGGTCCTGGCTGTGGTCGAGCGGAATGCCGAGCCCGATCGACGGGTCGGCCAGCAGTTCACGCAACCCCGGTGCGAGCGTCGGGCCGCCGACGAGCAGCAGCCGGTCGATGTCCGCCGGGCGCAGATTCGCCGATTCCAGCGCGGTCCGGCACAACTGCACCGCGCGAAGGTAAAATGGGCGCGCCAGCCGGTCGACCTCCTCGCGGCGCAGGATGTACTCGAACATCTCCTCCTGCCCGTCGCCGCGGTCGAGGTCCAGCAGCACCTGAGTCCGTTCCGCCTGGGAGAGCTGGATTTTCGCGGTCTCGGCGGCGCCGCGCAGCCGCGCGAAGTTCCTTCGCCACCGGGGATTTTCCTGGCGGAACTCGGCGAGCCCGAGTTGCCGCGCGGCTTCCGGCGCGAGCACCTGGTCCAGCACCGCCTGGTCGATGTTGCGGCCGCCGAGGTGCGTGTCGCCGGCGTGATGCAGCACGCTCAACTCCCCCTCGATGGTGCTGACCACCGCGGAGTCGAACGTCCCGCCGCCGAGGTCGAACACCATCCAGTGCGCGCCTTTGCTTTCGTTCTGGAATCCGAACGCGAACGCAGCCGCGGTCGGTTCCTGCAGCAGCGGGCAATTCCCGGTGAAGCCAGCCAGTTTCGCGGCTTCCTGCGTCGCCTCGGTCTGATTGAGCAGAAACGCCGCGGGCACCGTGATCACCGCCGAGTCCGGCATTTCGCCCGGGACGGAACCACGCAACGTCCGCAGCACTTCCGCGGACAGTTCCACCGGCGTCATGCTGACCCCGGCCTTCGGGAATTCCCGCCGCGCGTCCGGCAATCCCATGGACTGCTTGAATTCGATCTGCACGCTGTCCGGGTCGTCCTCGAGCCGGCGCCGCGCTCCCGCTCCGACCTCGATCACCCCGCGGTTGCGGATCCAGACCGCGGACGGCGTGTAATCCATCAGCGCGTTGTTCTTGAGCACCGACACCGCGCCGTTTTCGAGCACCGCGATCGCGCTGTTCGTGGTGCCGAGGTCGATCCCGAAATCGATCGTGTCACGCATCCGTCTCCCCGTTCTCCCGGGCGGCCGGGCGCCCGACGATGACCTGTCCCATCTGGATCCGGCGGCCGGTCAGGTAAATCGACGGCCGCACGGTCTCCACCACCCGCTCGACGTCCAGGTCCGGTTCGTCCTGGAACAGCAGCACCTCGAGCGCCATCCCGGAACCGAACGGGATCCGGTCGTGGTCCTGCACCAGCACTCCCGCCGCGTCAAGCGCGTCCTGGCTCGCGCTGAGGAACCGGCCCGCCTGCCGCGCCGCCCGGTCCTGCGCCCCGGCGAGCTTGCGCCGCGCCCGCCACAACGCCGTCGCGGCCTCGGCCAAGTCCGATTCGGACAGTGGCGAGGCAGTGTCCGTTGTGGCCAATACAGAGGAGAGCAGTTCTCTCAGCCGGACGCGTTCCTCCTCCCGCAGGCCAGGTTCGGCGATTCGGAATTCCTTGTGCTGTCTGCGTTGCCGTGCTTCTTCGCCTCGCCGGTCCCGCATCACAAGCCCCTCTGCACCCGAACGAACGGGGCGACGTACAGCAGCACTGCCGCCACGGCGATGACCAGCCAATACGGCAGCTCAACCGGAGTGAGCGCCAGATAAATCCCCGCGTCCAGGCCCAGCAGCGCCGGATACCGTCCGGGTGTGGTCCACGGGCGGGCCGCGACCAGGCAGTTCGTCAGCGCGCCCGGAACCGTGCCGAGAAACATGATCGCCGGGAACGCGTCCTCTGGAAGCTTCAAAGCCAGGAACACCGTCGCCGCCACCGCGTGCAGCAACGCGCCGAACACCCGCGCCGCCGACGGCTCTGGAGCCGGGCTCAGCACCTCCACTGTGGCAGCGATCTCGTTGCGGGCCACGGCTTCCAAGGTCTCCGGATCACGGCTGCACCGCCGGGCGACCGCGAACACGTCCCGGATCAGCTCCGCCGACGCGCCCCGCACCTCCGCCAGCGCAACCCCGATGTTGTTCGCCACCACGGCAATCGACTCCGAAAGCGACGCTGTCCGCCGGAATTCCTCCCGCGGAACCACTTCTTCGAGCCGGTCGAACAGCGGCTCGGCCTCTTCGATCGCCCGCTTCGCGGCAGCCTGCACCCGGTTTCCGTCCAGGTCGCCCCGAAGGTCTTTGAGCAGCGCCTCGACCCGCCGGTACGTCCTGTCGGCAATCGCCGCCCGCGCGTCGGAGACCGTGTGCCGATCAGCCCCGAACAACGCCAGATATCCGGTGAACCGCCGCGGCTCAGCCGACCTCGCGGCTACTTCGATCAACGGCGCGAGCAACGCGTCCGGCAACGCGGCGCGCAGACCATCCACAGTGGATTCGTCAAGCCGCCGGTCGCCGAGCTTCTCGACGCGGTGGTTGAGGTGCCGCCAAAACGATTCACTGCGCAGGACTACAGACCAGCAACGAGCGGCTTCGGTCCACAATGGAGTGGGGTGATCTTCGGTGCGGGCGGCTTCCGCGTCAAGGGCCGCCGCGTAAGCCGCGACCGCGTTGTCGTGCTTGCGATGCAACTGAAGCGGACATCCGCAGCCGGCGGGCCTGCCCCAGATCCAGAACACCTCGTCGACGAGCCGGTGCTCGGTGTTGCCGAGCGCGTCGAAGGCCGCCCGCACCTCGTCGACGGTCGCGTCCGCGGCCACTCCGTCCGGTGTCGCGCCGCCGACTTCGAGCACCCCCAGGACTCGAAGTCGCCGCTCCCGCACCTCCCGCCGCGTCGCGACCGCGGTGAGCCCGACGATCCGGAACGGGTTGCGCCGGTACAGCTCGGGCGTCGAGACCTCCCGCACCCGCGCCGCGGCGGCCCGGCCCCGCCCCTCGTTCGCTCCCATGCCGGGGAAGGTAGGACGACCTGGCTGGGAGGGGTCCCGGAACGAACCGGACTAGCCGGACTGGCTGGGCTGGCTGGAGTCGCTCGACTGACTGGACTCGCGAACCACCAGCGACACCGGGAGGATCTGCGCGCCCGGCGGGACGTCCTCGCCGTCCAGCAGCCGCATCAGGGTCGAGACCATCGCGTGGACCTGTTCGCGCGGATCCTGGTGCACCGAGGTCAACGGCGGCGTCATGGCCGGAGCCAGCGCGGCGTTGTCGTCGAAGCTGACCACCGCGACGTCGCCGGGCACGTCGCGGCCGGCGTCCGACAGCGTGCGCAGCGCGCCCACCGCCATCATGTCGCTGCCGACGAACACCGCGTCGAGGTCAGGCGCCCGTTCCAGCAGCGCGGCCATCGCTTTCGCGCCGCCGGCCAGGGTGAAGTCGGCCTCCTCGGCCAGCCCGGACGGGTCGATCCCGGCGTCCACGAGCGTCTTGCGCCAGCCGGCGAGCCGGTCGATCGGCGCGCCCTGATCCTGCGGGCCCGCGATGGTCGCGATCCGGCGGCGGCCGGATTCCACCAGGTGCGTCACCGCCTGCCGGGCCCCGCCCTCGTTGTCGAAATCGACCAGGTGCACGCCCCGGCGCAGATCGGCGGCTTGCCCGCCGAACACCACGGGCAGTTTCAGCAACCGCAACGCCCGGGGCAGCGGATCGGCGCGATGCGGGGCGAAGACCAGGACCCCGTCGACGTGCCCGCCCTCGAGGAACCGCACGGTGCGCCCGAGGTCCTCCCGGGTGTCGCTGAAGAGCAGCACCATCTGGCAGCCCACATCGGCCAGTTCCCGGTAGCCCGCGCGCATCACCGCGGTCCGGTACGGGTCGTCGAGCAGCCGCGCTTCCGGCTCCGACAGCACCACCGCGATCGCGCCGGTCCGCCGGGTGACGAGCGAGCGCGCGGCCTGGTTCGGCGAATACCCGAGGTCCCGCGCCGCGGCGAGCACTTTTTCACGCGACCGCGCGCTGACGTACGCGTCGTCGTTCAGCGCGCGCGACGCGGTGGACCGCGAGACCCCGGCGAACGCCGCGACGTCCTCCAGCGTCGGCCGTTCGTCCTCGGACCGAGGCACCACTTCGCCCACCCCCTGACTGTCGGTCGGGCCAGCTTAACCGCGGCTTGCCGGGAGCGCTCCCGGAGACTGTGGCCTTGACATCCCTCGTTACCTGCAACACACTCGGGCGGCATCTGGGAGCGCTCCCAGAACGACTTCCAAGGGGTTGACGACGGTGACAACGTTCCGGAAGGGCCTGGTGCTGGCACTGGGCATGACGATGACCGCGGTGAGCGCCGCGGCGTGCGGCGGCGGCGATGGCGACGTGCCCGCGGCGGCCGGGCCGAACGAGCACGTGGAACTGACACTCGCGACGTTCACGGAGTTCGGCTACGAGGCGCTCCTCCCGGAGTACGAGCGGCTGCACCCGAACATCAAGATCACCCACCGCAAAACCGGCCAGGGCGGGCCGTACGCCCAGGACATGATGACGAAGCTCGCGGCCGGTTCCGGTCTCGCCGACGTGCAGGCCGTGGAGGAAGGCCACCTGTCGGACATCCTCAGCAAGTCCTCGAAGTTCAACGACCTGAGCCAGATCGGGCCCTCCGGCGTTACGCCGGACCGGTGGCTTTCGTGGAAATACGAGGCGGGCAAGGACAAGACCGGCAAGCTCATCGGCTACGGCACGGACATCGGCCCGCTCGCCATGTGCTACCGCAAGGACCTGCTCGCCGCGGCCGGGCTGCCCAGCGACCCGGAGGCGGTGAAACCGCTGTTCGCGACGTGGGACAGCTATTTCGCGGCGGGCGCGCAGTACACCGGCAAAACCGGCAAGGCGTGGTTCGATTCGGCGGCGCAGAACTTCAATTCCATGGTCAACCAGCTGCCGGTCGGCTACCTCGACGCCAACGACAAGCTCACCGTCGAAAACAACCAGGGCATCCAGGACGCCTGGAAGAAGGTGACCGACGCGGTCGCGAAAGGCGAATCGGCGAAGCTCACCGCGTTCAGCAACGAATGGAATTCCGGGTTCAAGCAGAGCGCGTTCGCCACGAAAGCCTGCCCGGCGTGGATGCTCGGGGTGATCAAGGAACAGGCCGGGCCGGACAACGCGGGCAAATGGGCGGTCACCGCGGCTTTTCCCGGCGGAGGCGGCAACTGGGGCGGTTCGTACCTGACGGTGCCGAAACAGAGCAAGCACCCGCGGGAGGCCGCTGAACTGGCCGCCTGGCTCACCGCGCCGGAGCAGCAGATCAAGGCGTTCGAGGCCAAGGGCAATTTCCCGAGCCAGGCGAAGGCGCTGGAAAGCCCGCAGCTGCTGACCGCGACCGACGCGTACTTCGGCGGCGCGAAAATCGGCGAGCTGTTCGCCGAGCAGGCGAAGAAGGTGGCGAAACCGCAGTACAAGGGGCCGAACGACGGCCAGATCCAGGAAAACGTGGCCAGCCCGGCACTGCAGTCGGTGGAACAGGGCGCTTCGGCCGCGGACGGCTGGCAGCGGCTGGTCGACGGCGCGAAGAAACTCGCCCGCTGACGATGACTGTCACCGACAAGGCCGCTCCGGAAAGCCGGGCCACGACGCGGCAGCCCGCCGCGGCGCGGCCCGGCCTGCGCGACCGGTTAGCGCGCTGGGACGTCAAAATCTCGCCGTATCTGTACGTGGCGCCGTTCTTCATTGTGTTCGCCATCGTGGGCATGTTCCCGTTGCTCTACACCGCGTACGTGTCGCTGTTTTCCTGGAAAGCCGGCGACGACGACCCAGACTTCATCGGACTGGACAATTTCACCGAACTGTTCGCGGACACGCAGTTCTGGCACGCGCTGGAAAACACGGTCAGCATCTTCCTGCTGTCCAGCGTGCCCCAGCTGATCATCGCGGTGCTGCTCGCCGCGGTGCTCACGCTCCGGCTGCGCGGCGCGACCGGGTGGCGGGTCGGCATTCTGCTGCCGTACGCGGCGAGCCTGGTCGCGCTCGGGATCATCTTCGCGAACCTGTTCGGCCCCCGCTACGGGCTCGTCAACGGCGTGCTCCAAACCCTCGGACTGTCCCCAGTGGACTGGCAGGCCAACCGGGTCGCCAGCCACGTCGCCATCGCGATCATGGTGAACTGGCGATGGACCGGTTACAACGCGTTGATCGTTCTCGCCGCCATGCAAGCGATTCCGAGGGAATTGCACGAGGCCGCGCTGATCGACGGCGCGGGCACCGTGCGCCGCTTCACCAATGTGACGTTGCCGCTGCTCAAACCCACGCTGATCTTCGTCACCATCACCTCGACGATCGGTGGGCTGCAGATCTTCACCGAGCCCAAGCTGTTCGACGCGATGCCCGGGTCGAACAACGGCGGCTCCACCCACCAGTTCCAGACCGTGACGCTGTACCTGTACCAGACCGCTTTCGAGAATTTCGATCTCGGTTACGCGTCCGCGATCGCGTGGGTGCTTTTCCTGATCATCGTCGTGATCGCGCTGATCAACTACTTCGTCACCGGAAGGCTCGCGGGGAGGCGCACATGAGCGTGCACAACACCGTGCGGGTGCGCGCGGCCCGGCTCGGCAAGCCGCGCAAGGCGACCTACGGCGTGCTGATCGTGTTCGTGCTCGGCTCGCTGTTCCCGTTCTATTGGTCCTTTCTGGTGGCCAGCCGCGACAACGGGATGCTCACCGAACGGATTCCGCCGCTGCTGCCGGGCGGCAACTTCTTCGCCAACGCGGCGCGGGTGTTCGACACCGTTCCGTTCTGGCGAGCACTGGCCAACAGCGTCATTGTGTCCGGCACGGTCACGCTCACCACGGTGCTGTTCTCGTCGCTGGCCGGGTTCGCCTTCGCCAAACTGCGGTTCCGCGGCCGCAACGGCTTGTTCGTGTTCATCGTGGTGACGCTCGCGGTGCCGACTCAACTCGGCATCATCCCGTTGTTCATCGCGATGTCCAAGCTCGGCTGGGCGGGCGGGCTGCAATCGGTGATCGTGCCGAACCTGGTCACCGCCTTCGGCGTGTTCTGGATGCGACAGTACACAGTGGACGCGTTGCCGTACGAACTGATCGAAGCCGCGCGCGTGGACGGCTGCAGCATGATCCGGGTCTTCTGGAACGTGTGCCTGCCCGCGGTCCGCCCGGCCGCGGCGATCCTCGCGATGTTCACGTTCATGACGTCCTGGAACGATTTCCTGTGGCCGCTGGTGGTGCTCGACGCGGGCAATCCGACCGTGCAGGTGGCGCTGGAGAAACTGCAGAGCGGCTACTACGTCGACTATTCGCTGGTGCTCGCCGGCACCACGCTGGCCACGATTCCGATCCTCATCGTCTTCCTCCTGCTCGGCCGCCAGATCGTGGCCGGGATCATGCAAGGCGCCGTGAAAGGGTGACCATGTCCGCACAGCCGATCCCCGACGTGTTCGCGTTCCCGGACGCGTTCGTCTGGGGCGCCGCCACGGCGGCCTTCCAGGTCGAAGGATCGACCACCGCCGACGGGCGCGAGGCGTCCGTCTGGGACACCTTCGCCGCCCGCCCGGGTGCGGTGGCCCACGGCGACACCGGCGACCCGGCGGCCGACCACTACCGCCGGTATGCCGGCGATGTGGCGCTGATGCAGTCGATCGGGCTCACCGCGTACCGGTTTTCCCTTTCCTGGCCGCGAATCCTGCCGCACGGCAAACCGGAGCCGCGCGGGCTCGCGTTCTACGACCGGCTCGTCGACCAGCTGCTGGCCGCGGGCATCCAGCCGTGGGCGACGCTGTATCACTGGGATCTTCCGCAGTCGCTGGAAGACCGCGGCGGCTGGACCGCACGCGACACCGCCTACCGGTTCGCCGAATACGCCGAGACCGTCGCGGCCCGCCTCGGCGACCGCGTGGCGAGCTGGTCGACCCTCAACGAACCGTGGTGCGCGGCGATGCTCGGCTACGGCTCCGGCGTGCACGCGCCCGGTCGGACCTCGCCGGAAGGCGCCGTGGCCGCTGCGCACCACCTGTTGCTGGGGCACGGGCTGGCGATGGAGGTGCTCCGGCAGCACACGAGCAACCCGTCCGGGATCACGCTGAATCTGTACCCGGTCGTCGCGGACTCGCCGGACGAGGCCGATGCCGACGCGGTCCGCCGGATCGACGGGCTGCAGAACCGGTTGTTCCTCGACCCGTTGCTGCGCGGCGGCTACCCCGCTGACCTGCGCGAAGACCTGTCCCGGTTCGGCTTCGACGCCGTGGTGCGCGACGGCGACGAGGCGGTGCTCGGCAAGCCGATCGACTGGCTGGGCGTGAACTACTACCGCGGCTACCGCGTGGCCGGTTCGGCGCGGCCGGGAAGCACCCCGGCGGGCCGGGAATGGCCGGGAGCCGACCAGGTGCACTTCGTCCCGAATCCGGCCGCGCCGCGCACCGATTCCGGCTGGGAAGTGCAGCCGAGCGGACTGACCGAGTCACTAATGCAGGTGCATCGGGACTATCCGCCGGTGCCGTTGTACGTCACGGAAAACGGCGCGGCTTATCCGGACCCGATCCGCGACGGCGAAGTTTCCGACCACGACCGCATCGCTTTCCTCGACGCGCATCTGCGGGCCGCACATGACGCGCTGGCACACGGCGTGGATTTGCGCGGGTATTTCTACTGGTCGCTGCTGGACAATTTCGAATGGGCCGAGGGGTACGCGAAACGCTTCGGCTTGGTGCACGTCGATTACCGCACTCAGCAGCGCACGCTGAAGCGCAGCGCACGGTGGTACGCGGAGGTGATCGCCCGCAACGCGCTCTCCTGAGCCGGCGGTAACCTACTTCCGGGTTTTCCAGCACCGCCGGGAAAGACTTTCTCCGCGAGTTTCGCGTCACAGTGCCCGGGCGCGGCCGTCGGACCAGTGCCGGGGCCGCCCCGAACGGCCCCGCGAGCGGAGACTGGAGCGTCCGATGACGGTGCGGAGCCGGGTGGCCGACGAGGTCACCACGTGGCTGACCGGGGAATTCGCGGGCCGGGTGCCCGCCGACGCGGTCAAGGTGGTGGTGCGGGCGGCTGGACGGGACCTCGACGGCAGAGTCGTCCCGGACGACCACGGCGACCTGCTGTACCGCGTGGCGCGGGCCCGGCTGGTGCGGATGCTGGCCGCGCCGGACGAACCGCGCATCCCGCGTTCGCGCCGGTAAGGCGTTCGTTCCCGGCCCCGCGCGGGCCGCCCCGGTGGCCCGAGGTAATCAGGCGCGCGCCGACCGTGGCCGGCGCGCGTCGCGAGCTGCTACGAACCCGGCAGCACCCGGCTGCTCAGCGGCGCGTGCGAACGCTCCGGCGGCCACCAGACCTGCGCGGGCGGCGGGGGAACGTCGTCGTCTGGAAGCTCGAGCGCGTCCGCGCCGCTCTGCCAGCGGTTCCAGTGCACGGAACACAGTCCGCGCCACAAGGAATCCTCCGCACAGTCCCGCCGACGACACTTGCGTACCTGCTGCCCGCCATCAATCACGTCCACGACTCCAAACCGCGCTCAACCTCCCCGCCGGCTCCAGTCTGCCCCGGCTCCGGCGGGAACGCCCCGTACTCGCGCCAACACAACCCTTGTGCAGCAACGGAACGAGAGATCTCACCCTACTCCAGGCTCCGGTGCGCGCGCCGGGCGACCACAGTGCACTCTTTCAGCGGTTGACGCGTCTGATACCCGGCGTCAGCGGGGATTTCCTGTGCCGCAACGGAGAGTGCGCGCCCGGCGGCGTACGGTAGGTATGTCCACAATGGATGATCAACGCCGCGGATGGTTGACGTCGTACTCGTGCGCGGCGGTGCGCTGGGTGCGGGTGCGCAGGAGCTGCTCGTCCGGCGAGTCGTCCACATCGGCCAGTCCCAGCGCGACCGCACGGCGGATCTGTTCGCGGTTGTCGCGCACGACGGAGGAAAAGAAATCGTCGATGCGCGGATCCAGAAGGACTTCCAGCAGGACCCGGAAGGACGTGTCGACGGTCGCGCGGACGATTTCGTCGTGGAACGGCAGCCGGCGCAGTTTGCCGAGCTGCGGGTCTTCGGAGATCTTTTCGGTGATGATGGCGCGCAGTTCGGTCTTGTTCTCGCTGAGGGATTTGGCGAGGTTTTCCGGATAGTTTCCGGTTTCCAGCACCTTGACCACCTCGTCGAGGACGGCGATGGTGACGGGTTTCTTGATGGCGCGGACGATGGGTTCGGAGAGCTTGTCCACCAGGCGGTAGGTGAACTGCTCCCCCACCGCGCGATCGGCCGCCCGGCCCAGGCGGACGATCAGCAGGATCACGCCGAGGACGTGGTGGTTCGCGGTGAAGTCCGGGTGGGCCACCGGGATCATGGCGAAGATTTCGTACCAGGTGCGGGCCAGGAAGGCGGCTCGCCAGGCCTGTTTGCGCCAGCGGTGGAGGAGTTCGAGGAAGAAGATGCCGCAGATTACGCAGTCCGCCGGGAAGAACCAGCGGCTGATCCCGGGGGCGGGCGGGCCGATCAGGAGCCAGGCCAGCATGCCGGTGGAGACTACGGCCAAGGCCAGCATGATCCAGTCGTCCGCCCGGACGTTGCCGGGGAGGATGCCGCTGTTGAGTTCGGTTTGGGCCGGACGGCCGGTGGTCATGGGTGGCTCCCTGGTGACTGGGTTGTTGCCTTGGGGATGATCCCATGGGGGACGGGTTTGGGCTGGGAGGAATCGCGTCGGTGAGGCGTCGGCTCGTCGCCCTGGCGGGCGACATTGCCGATTGAGTGGTTGCGTGGGGCACCCCGAAGCTTGATTGTGCTGACGGTCTGGGGGTGCTTGTCAAGGCGGGAAAGATGCCTTGACAAGCACCCCCAGACCGCAGGGAGGCTTCGTATCGGGGTTGGGGGAGGGGCTGGGTGCCTCGCTCGTTGGGTGCGGCGGTGGCGGTTTTTTCGCGGGTTGGGTGGTTCGGTCGTTGGGTGCAGCGGCTGGGGCGGGGGCTTGCGCCCCCGAAGGGGCATTGGGGCGTCTCGGCTGCGGCGGGTGGTCCGCGAAAGGGCCCTTTGACGGAAATCAGGTCCGTGAGGCTTCCCCTCACGGACGGCTACGGAACCGGTTCACCTTGGGCTTCTCAAGGGCGACATCTTGACATCAAACACCCGGGTACCGCAGGCTTCTCGTTACGCCGCCTAGTTAGGAAAGTTTACTAACAAGGAGACCTCCACCATGCCCGCTTCCCGGAAGGTGGCGCTGTTCGCCGCCGCTTCCGTTTCGGTTACTGCTGTGCTGGCCGGTGCTGGGCCTGCCACCGCGGCTTCCGTCGCGCGTCCTTTTCCGGCGCACGTCACCTACCAGACCGGCGTTCGGCCTTCGGTCAGTCAGGCTGAGCAGGACGCCGCGGTCAAGAAGCAGTACGACTCCTGGAAAGCAACTTACCTCCGCCAAGCCTGCGGCGGTTACCTCGTCTGGGCGACCGACGACGCGCCCAACAAGGGCACGGTGTCCGAGGCGCAGGGGTACGGGATGAACATCGTCCCGTTGATGGCGGGGTACGACGCCCAGGCCAAGACGATTTTCGACGGGATGTGGAAATTCGTCCAGGACCACCGGGACAGCAAGGGGCTCTTCCAGTGGGTCATCGACGGCAAGACCTGCAAGTACGCCGACGACGGCACGCCTGACTCGGCCACCGACGGCGATCTCGACGTCGGTTACGGGCTGATTCTCGCGGACAAACAGTGGGGAGGCTACAGCGCCGCCGCCAAGGACTGGCTTGCCAAGGTCTACAAGTACGACGTCGCGTCCGACGGGCATCTCAAGATCGCCGACGACGCGGGCAACGACGACACCCGGCCGTCCGACTTCATGCTCGACCACCTGCGCGCGTTCGCCAAGTATGACACCGCGCACGACTGGAACAAGGTCATCACCCGGACCGAGCAGCTGATCACGCAGTTCACCGCCAAGTATTCGCCGACCGCGAATCTGCTGTCGGACTTCGTGGTCGGGGCGAACACCAACAGCCCGAAGCCGGCGCCCGCGGATCATCTGGAGAACCAGCCGGACAACATCGTCGGCTACAACTCCGTTCGCGTGCCCTGGCACATGGGCACCGACGCGCTGCTGTACGGCGGCAAGGTCGCGACCGAGGTCGCCAAGAAGGAATCGGCCAGCTACAAGAGCCACTCCGGAGCCAACCCGGCCAAGATCTACCCGCACACCAAACTGGACGGCACGCCGACCAAGACCAGCGACCAGTCCGAGGTGGCGGCCAACCCGGTCGGCGTCGCGGCGATGGTCTCGGGCGACCAGGCCTGGACCGATTCGCTGTGGAAGTACATGGCGGGCAATCCATATGACGACACTTACTACGGCGAGACCATCAAGCTGCTCGTCTACCTGGTGATGTCCGGCAACTACTGGGCGCCGTGACCCTGAGCCTGCCCGCGCGGACGCTAACCGGCGGCGTCCGTGCGGGCAGGCGGGCACGTTCCGCCCGGGGTGGTCAGCAGTTCGAAGTGCCACATCTCGTTCGCGTACACCTGGCACAGGCCGTATTTCTTCCCGTGCTGAATGAGCCAGTCGGCGGCCCGGGTGGGCGCGACGTCGACGGCTTTGCCGGACACGTGCGTCGATTTTTCCGGCGTGTTCACGAACTTCCGCGCCTCTTCCAGGCTGCCGTACTTGGCGATGCCGCCGTCGAGCAGCTTCTGCTGGTACTCCTTCGTCCGCCAGCCCGACGCGATGCGAATGTCCACTTTGCGCTGTCGCGCGTCGGTTGCCGCCTCCTGCAACGCTTTCCGCAACGCCGGGTCGAGATTCCCGACCGCCGGGTAGTTCGTGTCGAACGGCGTGAGCGTGACGCCTTCCGGAGCCCCGCCCTGAGCCGGGTCGTGGTCGGGATCGCCGTCGAGAACCGGGAGGCCGGAGCACGCGGCGACGAGGAACGCGGGCAGCACGAGCAGGATCTTGTTCCGCAGCACGCCGCAACTATCGCGAGCGGGTATCCCCGGAAGGTCCGGCGAATGTCCGCGCTGCGTAACAAGACCGCATGCTCAGGTAACGCCTCAGGCGGTCAGCCCGATCCCCGCTTCGGCGGTGTTGACCAGGAAGGTCAGCGTCTCGTAGAAGTACAGCTCCACAGTGGACGCATCGTGGCTGGAGTAGCCAATGGACAGATCCTGTCCGAAGTGGAGCTCGTAGTCGCCGCCGCGCGTCGACAGCACACAGGCGCCGCTGATCGCGGGCGTCCGGATGAGTTCGCCGTCCACGATCTGCTTCAGGTGTTCCAGCACCGGATAACCATGGTTGGCCGCCTCGTACGCGGCGGTGAACTCGTCGTCGCTGAGCAACACCGTGTACGGCCCGGCCACGCCCGCGTCACGCAGTTCGGCGATCGCGTCGCCAATCGCCTTCGGGTAACCCGGGGCCTCCGGCGGCAGCGCGATCGGCGACAGCGAAGAAGCCGGGCGGATGCCAGTAATGCCTGCCTCGGCGAAACCGTCGAGCACGATCCGGTCCTCGGCGTACGCGATCTGCTGCGCGGCGTCCTTCACCGGCTGCCAGTCCGCGTCTTTCGCGCCCCACTCGACCGAATCGACTTCCTCGCGCGACACCGTGAACGGCACCCGCAGCTCGACGATCCGCTGTGCCGTGCGCAGGCTCGTCGCGACGCCGTCGAACTTGCCGCCGACGCGTTCGCGGCGTCCGGTGCCGACCGCGGCGAGCGCCGGGTCGCCGGTGACGACGACGTCCACCACCCGGCGCGCCGCGGCGAACTCGGAGAACGTGCGCTTCGCCTCCTCCTCCAGGTCCGCCCACGCGGCAGCGGAGATCGGGGCGAGTTCGCGATGCAGGTTGTTCATGACCGAGTGCTCCTTCGCAGGCTTCCGATGCCCAGCGACGTCCCGGCGGGCGTCGCGGCAGCCGGCGGTTCCGGCTCGGGCGGGGCGTCCGGCGGATCTTCGAGGAAGTCCGCGGTCGGCACGTAGAACAGCGCGCCGGTGTGGGGCGTGGAGAAGTCGAGAATCCGGTCGTAATTCCCCGGCGGCGCCCCGACGAACATGTTCTCCAGCATTTTCTCGATCACCGCCGGAGATTTGGTGTAGCCGATGAAGTACGTGCCGAACTCGTCGTGTCCGGGGCGGCCGAACGGCATGTTGTCGCGCAGGATGTCGAGTTCGTTGCCCTCGTCGTCGGTGATCACGTTGAGCGCGATGTGCGAATTCGCGGGCTTGTCCTCGTCGGACAGCTCCACATCGGACAGTTTGCGCCGTCCGATCACCAGCTCCTGCTGTTCGGTGGTGAGCGCGTTCCAGGCCCGCATGTCGTGCAAATACTTCTGCACGACCACGTAACTGCCGCGGTTGAACGGTTCGTCGTCGTCCACCAGCACGGCCTGATCCACGCCGTTTCCGGTCGGATTCTCCGTGCCGTCGACGAAGCCGAGCACGTCGCGCGCGTCGAAGTACCGGAAGCCCTGCACCTCGTCGAGCACCCGCACCGAACCGCGCAGCCGGTCCATGATCAGCGATTCCAGCTCGAAGCACAGGTCGAGCCGGTCGGCGCGGAGGTGGAACAGCAGGTCGGCGTCGGCGGTGACGACGCTCGTGTGCTTCTCGCCCGCGAAAACCGGCAGCTCGTGCAGTTCCGCGGGCCGCGGGCCGCCGTAAATCCGGTCCCACGCCGCCGACGAGATCCCGGCGACGCACGTCAGCCCGGCCCCGGCCTCGCGGAAACCGACCGCGCGCTGCAGCCCGGCCAGGTCGGCGAGGAGGTCTTTCGCGGTCTGCTCGGCCCCGGCGTCGACGTGGACCATCAGGAAGATCGCCGCCTTGGTCAACGGCGCGGAAACGGCCTGCGGCTCAGGCGGTTCAAGGTCCCCCGCTTGCACGCTCGCGCACCCCTTCTCGCCCGGTGACCGTCCGAGCGCATCCTAACCGCGGACCGCGGGCCGCACCCGGCATCGCCACTCCGCAGCGGCGACCGGGTGGCGCGGCGCAAGCGATCTTGTCCACCCCGGCAAGAGGCGTCAGAACTGGCCGCCGCCGGCGTGCACCGTCTGCCCGGTGACCCAGCGCGCTTGATCCGACGCCAGGAAGCCGACGATGTCCGCAATGTCGCCGGGTTCGGCGATCCGGCCGAGCGGGGTCTGTTTCGCGCTGTACTCGACGACGCCCGGCGGCCCGTCGGCGAGGAGCGCCTCGGTGCGGACCGCGCCCGGGAGCACGCTGTTCACCGTCACGCCGCGCGGGCCGAGTTCCTTCGCCAGCACCCGCACGAGCTGGTCGCCGGCCGCCTTCGCCGCACCGTAGAGCCCGGTGCCGGGCCGGGCCGTCGGGACCACGCCGCTCGACACCACGACGATCCGGCCGCCGTCGCGCACTCGCCGGGCCGCCTCGCGCAAGGCGACGAAGGTCGGCCGCAAGTTGGTGCTGAAGATCAGGTCGAAGACGTCGTCGGAGGCCTCGGCGAGCGGCACGAACCGGGCGATCCCCACGTTGGCGACGACCACGTCGAGACCGCCGAATTCCTGTTCCGTGCGGTCGAAAAGGCCACGCAGTTCGGCGTCGTCGGTGACGTCCGCGCGCAGGGCGACCGCCTGCCCGCCGTCCGCCCGGATCTTGGCGACGACGGACTCGGCCGAGTCCCGATCGGAGCGGTAGTTGACCGCGACGGAGAGCCCGTCCGCACCCAGCCGTTCCGCGATCGCCCTGCCGATTCCGCGCGAACTACCCGTGACCAACGCGACGCCCGCTTCGCTCTGCACGACGTCATTCTAGTGGCCCGTTTCCTCGGCGAAGCCCTGCGCGGCAAGAAAAACCTTGGCGAGCGGTTCGCGGACTGCGAGCCCGAGCAGCCCGACCGCGGCACCGACCGCGACGAGCAAGGTGCTCGACGCCGAGGCGGACCGCCCGAGCGTGCTGGCGAGATTCGGGTCGAACCTGTCCGAATCGGACGAAGCCGTGCTGCGCGACCTGCTGCGCCAGAACGGCGGCTGACCCTGGCAGCAGTGGCCGTGCTCGGTGCGTGTGCGTGGTCCGCGACCAGCACGTTTGACGCGGCGACCGAGCTGCATTCCGGCCTCGAGACCGCTTGCCTGCTCGCGGCCCCGCACCGCGATAGCCCCGAGCGCTGACCGGACTGCCTGCGGAGATGCACCCTCGGTCCGACATTCCGGGCACCTTCTCCGCAATTTGGGGGAAGCGGGTAACCCGTCCAGGTGAGACGCCCGCTACCGTGGGTCTTTCGACCACCGGATGTGGCAGGAAGAGGAACCCCGATGCGTCGCAAGACCTCCAGTGCGCTGCGTGTCGCCCAGGTGCTCCTGGCCGTTGTTTCGCTGCTGGTCCTCGGCGGCACCGCGTTCGCGTGGTCGAAGCTGAACCAGATCACCGACGGCCTGACCAGGTCCGATGTGATCGGCTCCGGCTCGAACTCGCCGATGGACGAGCAGAACATCCTGATGGTCGGCCTCGACACGCGCACCGACGCGGAGGGCAACCCGCTCCCTGAGGACGTGCTCGACCAGCTGCACGCGGGCGGCGCGGAGGACGGCGGCGACACGACCGACACGATGATCGTCGTGCACATCCCGGCGGGCGGCGGGAACGCCACGGCCATCTCGATCCCGCGCGACTCGTATGTCCAGCTTGCCGGGAAGTTCGGGAAGCACAAGATCAACTCGGCTTATACCTACGGGCAGACCGCGCGGAAGAACGAGTTGAAGGCTCAGGGTGAGTCCGGGGCGCAGCTGGAGACGGATTCGGCTCAGGCTGGGGCCAAGACCGCGATCGAGACTGTGCAGCAGTTGACCGGGTTGAAGATCACGCATTATGCGGCGGTCAATCTGGCTGGGTTTTATTACGTCAGCCAGGCGGTCGGCGGGGTGCCGGTGTGCCTGAAGGCTCCGGTTCGGGATTCTTACTCGGGGGCTAATTTCGCCGCTGGGCCGCAGAATGTCGCGGGGGCGCAGGCGTTGCAGTTCGTGCGGCAGCGGCATGGGTTGCCCAACGGGGATCTGGATCGGATCAAGCGGCAGCAGGTTTTCATGGCCAGTATGGCCAAGACGATTCTTTCCGCTGGGACGCTTACCGATCCTGGCAAGTTGGACGCGTTGATCGGGGCCGTCAAGAAGGCTGTCGTTGTTGACACCAACTGGGATTTGCTGGCGTTCGCTCAGCAGTTGCACGGGATGAGCGCGGGGAGTATCAACTTCGTTACCGTGCCGGTGGTCAGCATTACGTTGAAGACGCCCAATGACGGGGACGCGGTGCAGGTCGATCCGCAGCAGGTGCAGCGGTTTGTCCGGGAGGTGACCGGGGGGTCTGCTCCGTCGTCGTCGGCTTCCGCGCCGCCGCCTTCTTCCGCTGCCGGGGATTCGGCGCTGGCGTCCTATGTAGTGGATGTGCGGAATTCGTCCGGGGTCGACGGGCTGGCCAATCGGGTGGCGGACAAGCTTGCCGCTGCCGGGTATCAGCGGGGGTCGGTGACCAACAGTGCTACTCGGCGGACTTCCACCGTTTATTACGGGCGGGGGCAGCGCAGCCAGGCTGAGGGGATTGCCGAGAAGCTTGGCGGGGTTGCGGTGGCTTCCGACAGTTCCCTGGAGAAGGATCATTTCCGGGTTTATCTGGGGCAGAAGTATTCGGATGATTCTGGGGTGCATCCGGCTTCCGCTCCCGTGATCGCGGAGGCCCCGGCGGCGGAGATTACTGCTGATGGGGTTACTTGCGTGAACTGACTGCTCGTGCTTCGCACATCGCGGGGAATGAGTGGTGCGGTGGGGCACCCCGAAGCTTGATTGTGCTGACGGTCTGAGGGTGCTTGTCAAGGCGGGAAAGCGTGCCTTGACAAGCACCCTCAGACCGCAGGGAGGCTTCGTATCGGGGTGCGGGGGTGGGGTGGGTGCACCGATTGTTGGGTGCGCTGGTGCGGCTTGGCGAGTGGGTCCCCGCACGGAACTGGGGGAAGCAAAAGCGGGCCGGTCCTGTCGGACCGGCCCGCTGCTAAAGAGGGTTACGCGCGGTAAATCAGGCGTTGCTCCGGCGGCGGCGGACCACCAGCATCATCGCGCCGCCTGCGACTACCAGGGCCGCGCCGATGCCGATGGGCAGGGCGGCGTTCACGCCGGTGTTCGCCAGCGGGGTCTGGCCCGAGTTGTTGCCTGCCGCGGGGGCCGTCGTCGCGGGGGCGGTGGTGACCGGGCCCGTTTCGGTCCAGGTGCCGGTCGCGGCCGCCTGGACGGTGCTCTTCTGCGACTGTGCCACGATCAGCGACTGCGCCGGCTTGTCCGCGTAGTTCTTGGCCACGAACAGGCGGCCGGTGTTGACGTCGCCCGCGGCCTTCACCGCGAGTTCGGCCGTGCCGGGCTTCGCGTCCTTCGGGACGTCCAGGAACAGCTTCGTGCCGTTCTTGATCGCCGACGACTTGAGCTCTTCGCCGTTCTCGCCGACGACCTTCACGCCCTCGGGGAGCTTGCTCGTGAAGTCGGTGACGCTGCCGGTGGTGGCGATGGTGAACGGGCCGATCTTCGTGCCCGCTTCGCCGGACGCCTTCGCCGGAGTGATGCTCAGCGTCGGCTTCTTCTCCTCGACGCCGGTGTTCGCGTCGCCGGTCAGGTAGTCGTACAACGCGACGACGTCGGCCGCCTCGTCCTCGGAACCGTTGGCCAGCGCGTTCTTCTCGTCGAGGTCCTTGCCGTCGCTGTAGTGCCACACCGCGGCCTGGGTCGCGGTCAGCGCTTCCTTCGCGGACAGACCGTCGTGGAGCTTGGCGCCCTTGCCGGTCAGCGTCTTCTCGATGGACGCGACGTCCACGGACGGGTAGCTGTGGTGCAGCACCCAGTTGATGTTCTTGTTGTTCTTGCGGAACGGCGACTTCGCGTCGGGGTAGTCGTTCCACGCGTGCTCGACCATCGTCTCGCCGAAGCGCGCGCCGACCTCGATCTGCACGCAGTACATCTTCGAGATCGCACCGTCAGACAGCTTGAAGTTGAACAGCGTCGTCTGGACCGTGCCCTTGCCCGCGATGTTGACGTCGAAGCCCGACGAGCCGCCGTAAACCAGCTCGCCCGAGGCCGCGCCGCTGCGCGCCGAGGGGGCGTTGTCGTCCGCGAGGGCGACCGGCGCGGCAATCATGAGCGCCGCTGCCGCGGACGCCGCCGCGGCCCCTCCCCGGACCAGAATTGACCTGCCGTGCATGCTTTCTCCCATCAAGTCCCGAACCACGATCGACGGGCCGCGTGAGACCGCATCTCCCCGACCACGCCGGCCACTAATTCGGGTGAAGAATCCACCCAGTCAAGCGATGGCGAAGCATACACAGGGCTCACATGCGCACTGTGGGTGGTCCCCCGACTGCGCTTTACTACCTCCAGTCGGAGTCGTTCCTCCCCTTGCGTTGCTCTGGGTGTCTGTGCAAAGAGCTGCGGAAACCCCGGAGAAAGGGCGGGAAACGGTGGCCGAGCGACCTCCGGCGGACGTGCTGGCCGCGTTCGGCGGTGCCGGTCCCCCGGTTCGGCGGGAAGGCGGGGCCTGGTGCGCCGGGGACTTCCGCGCCGATCCCTGGGCCGTCGGAGACCGGATCGCCGGGGAGGAATCGCCGCCCGACGGCTCAGCAACCGCGCGGTCTTCTCCGCCCGTTGCTCGAGGCGCGCCGTCCGGCCGCGCAGGCGGTGCACGGCGATCTCCCCGGCAACGTCGGCACGCACGACGTCGCTGGACGCCCGGCCAGCCCGTCCTCGCGGCCGTGCTCAGTTGACCAGGTTCTCCAGCGGCTCGCCCTTCGCGTAGTGCGCGAGCTGGCGTTCGGCCAGCCGCTTCGCGCGCGGGTAGAACGAGTCCGAACCACCGGCGATGTGCGGGGTGATGATCGCGCCGTCGAGGGTCCACAGAGGATGGTCGGCGGGCAGCGGCTCCGGGTCCACGACGTCGAGCGCGGCGCGCAGGCGGCCTGCGGAGACCTCGGCGGTGAGCGCGGCGGTGTCCACGGCGGTGCCGCGGCCGACGTTCACCACCAACGCGGTGTCCGGCAACAGGGCCAGTTCCGCGGCGCCGAGGAGACCGCGCGTCCGCGGGGTGTCCGGCAGGACCAGCACCACGATGTCCGCGGTCGGCAGAAGCTCCGGCAGTTCGGCGATGCCGTGCACTCCAGTGCGGGCGGTGCTGGCCACCCGGACCACCTCGGCCTCGCCTGCCTCCAGGTACCGCTCGATGGCGCGGCCGATCGAACCGTAACCGACCAGCAGGACACGGCAGTCGGCGAGCGAGCGCGTGTGCTCCCGGCCCCACGAACCGGTCCGCTGCTGCGCGAACCAGCGCGGGAAATACCGTTGCGCGGCAAGGATCAGCGCGAGCGCGTGCTCGGCGACGCTGAGGTCGTGCAGGCCCCGGCCGTTCGCCAGCCGCACCCCGGACGGGACCAGCGGCAGCAGGTTGTCGTAACCGGCGGAAAGCGTCTGGACCGCGCGCAGCGACGGCAGTTCCGGGATCAGCTTCGCCGCCGCCGGGCCCTGGTCGTAGGGCAGGACGTAGAACTCGACGTCGTCGAGGCCGTCCGGCGGGGCGCCGCGGCCGTCCCAGACGACCGCGTTCAGTTCGGCCGGAACGGAAATGTCGGACCAGGGCAGGAGTACACGCGCGGTCATGCTCGCCTTTCCTTCGTCTTCGCCGGAACCGCGAGCACCAGCACCGCGGCCGCGGCCATTGTCCCCGCCAGCATCAAGAACGCGGCGGCCGTGCTGCCGGTGGCGGATTCGAGCCAGCCGACCAGGTAGGTCCCGAGGAACCCGCCGAGCGCGCCCGCGGCGTTGACCACCGCCACCGCGACCGCGGCGGTCCGCTGCGGCAGAAGCTCGGAAATCATCGCGAAGAACGGGCCGTACGGCGCGTACAACGCCACCGCGGCGATCGCCAGCAGGACGAACGCCCACCAAAACTGCTGCTTGCCCATGAGATACGAACCGTAGAACGCTACCGCGCCAACCAGCAGCCACGGCCAGACGAACCGCCGCCGCGCCCCGGACCGGTCCGAACCGCGCGAGTTGAGCAGCATCGCCACCACGGCGAACGCGTACGGAATCGCCGACAGCAGCCCGGTCGCGCCGATCCCCGCCGACGAACCCGCCTTGACGATCGACGGCAGCCAGAACACGAAGCCGTAAACCCCGATGCTCCACAACAGATACTGCGCCGCCAGCAGCAGAACCGCCTTGGACCGCAGCACTTCCCGCACCGGCCGCTCGGCTGGCGCCGGCAGCCGCGCTTGTTCCGCGGCGATCGCGCGTTCGACCGCGGCGCGTCCGGCCGGGTCGAGCCACGGCGTGTCGCCGGGCCGGTCGCGGACCTGCGCACGGAACACGAAAGCCCAGATCAGCGCCGGAACTCCCTCGATGATGAACATGCCGCGCCAGGACGTCGCCTCGATCAGGTACCCGGACGCCGCCGACAGCCACATCACCGTGACCGGGTTGCCCAGGATCAGGAAAGCGTTGGCTCGGCCGCGTTCCGCCTTCGTGAACCACCGCGCGAGCAGGACGACGAGCGCGGGCAGCACCGCCGCTTCCACCGCGCCGAGCAGGAACCGGACCGCGATCAGCACCGGCACCGAACTGAGCAGGCCCTGCGCGGTCGCCAGGACGCCCCAGGCGAGCACCGACCAGAAGATCAGGCTTCGCACGCTGCGGCGGTCGGCGTAGAGCACGCCGGGGACCTGCAGCAGGAAGTAGCCGAGGAAGAACGACGCGGCGATCAGGCCGGACGTCGTGCTCGTGAGGTGCAGTTCCTCGGCCATGCCGCCCGCGGTCGCGATCGAGAAGTTCGACCGGTCGAGGTAGGCGAGGCTGTAGGTGACGAAGACGATCGGGATCAGCCGCAGCCAGCGCTGCCTCCCGAGCGTGCCCGCCTGCTCGACGGTGTTCATCCGGTACTCCTGTCGCCGCTGACCCAAGTCCTTGACGTGCTTTCCGTCATATGGAAAGCTATTCCGCAATACGGTGAGAGGCAGTGTGCGTCGCCGCGCGCGGGACGTCAAGGGGGTCCGATGGCGGACATGGTCGGCAAGGCTTTGCGGGTGCTCTCGCTGCTCGGCGGCTACCCCGAGGGCGTGCCGTTGTCCGAGCTGGCGCGGGCCGCCGGGTACCCGGTGAGCACGACGCATCGGCTGCTGAGTTCCTTGCAGAGCGAGGGATTCGCGCGCAACGACCCGGTGTCGAAGCGATACTCGCTGGGGCTGCGGTTGTTCGAGCTGGGTCAGTCGGTTTCGCAGGCGCGCGGATTCGCCGGCGTCGCGCTGCCGGTGATGCAGAAGCTGTCCGCGGAGACCGGCGAGCCGACGCTGCTGGCCGTGCTGGACGGGCACAACCAGGTTTACGTGCACTCGGTGCAGGGCTCGCAGCGGCTGCAGATCCGCGGTGAACCGGGCGCGCGCGGGCCGCTGCATTGCACGTCGATGGGCAAGTGCCTGGTCGCGTTCGCGCCGAATCGGGAGGAGCTGGTCGCCTCCCTTGAGCTGCCTGCGTTAGGCCCGCGCACGATCACTTCGCGGGAGGCGTTCGCGACGGAAATCGCGGCGGTGCGCGAACGGGGTTTCGCGATCGCCGACGAGGAGCACGAGGAAGGCATTCGCGCGGTCGGCGTTCCGATCCGGACGCCGGACGGGACTGCGATCGCCGCGCTGTCCACCGCGGCGCCGGCTTATCGGCTGACCGTGGCCCAGCTGGAGGAGTTCGTGCCCGCTTTGCGTGCCGCGGCACGGGAATTGGCGGCGCTGCTGCCCCGGTGAGCGATTACGCGCCGATCTGTTCCCGGATCCACGAGACCAGCTGATCCACGCGCGCCGCGGTTTCGATGCCGGGCTGCGGGCAGTCCGGGCCGAAGTTCTCGACCGCGATCAGCGTGTTCTTTCCCTTCACCGGCACGAAAAACGGCGAACCCGAATCGTCCGGGCACGGGCTGTTCTCGACGGTCCGCTTCTTCAGCGGTTCCAGGGTGATCTCGTTCTTGCGCACCTCGTCGACCTTGAAGTCGCCGCGCTTGATGTGGTCGGTCTGCACGATGACCTTCGAGGACAGCGAACCCCAGCCGACGAAGGTGGTGTGCTGCCCCGGATCCGGCGGCCCGTCCGGCAGCGCGAGCGGTTCGATGTCGGTGACCGGCTCGGACAGTTTGGCGAGCGCGAGGTCGTTGACCGCGGACTGGCGCGTGTCCACGATCGTCAGCAGGTGCCCGCGCGGATCGGAGTCGGTGAGCTTCCCGATCGCGGCGGTCATGGTGTAGTCGGGTTTGCCGCTGACGCGGGTGCCGTCGAGGTCGTGGAAGCAATGGCCCGCGGTGACGACCCACTGCGGGGCGATCAGCGAACCGCTGCACCCGCCGGTGCGGACGCCGCCGCCCTTCTCCGGAATGTCCTTTGCGGACAGTTTGACGCTGAACGGGGTCGGGTGGTCGGGCAGCGCGGGCGGCTGCGGGGTGGACTGGCCCTTGCCGCCAGTGCTGCCGCTGACCGTGCTGCTGGCATTGCCCGCGTTGCCGCCGGCGCTGCGTGCGACGGCGACGTTCGAGACCGGCTTCGCGGTGTCCGCCTCGGCGGTCCGGTGCAGGCCGACGTAGGCCCCGGCGAGCCCGGCCCCCAGGATCGTGGCCGCGGCCACGGCACCCAGCCGAAGGCTCGCCCGCTGAGCGGAACGTGACTTTGCGTGCACCACGGGGTCCAAGATAGCGAACTTGTTAACCCGAATGAGTGAGAGTGCCCGATTAATCCGGTGACCTGGGTAGAAACTGACCTGCTCGATACGCGGGGTTCGGAGTTGGTCACGGAATGCTCACAGCACGGGCACGTTTTGCCTGGACGCTGGGCCATTCGGCGGCAGGGACCGGATTGTGGGAATTGCTCCCGTTCAGTGGGACGCCTGGCTCCCGGGCTGACCTGAGACGGGCCGCAGGCACCCGCTCCCACAGAGGTCCGTGAGGGGAACCCCTCACGGACCTCTGGCATGGCTAGGCGTGCGGCGGCAGGTCTGGCCAGTGCAGGCGATCGGGCCGGTTCAGCGAGGTGGCCGTCCGCATTCGGTTTTCTACTCTCGCAGGCCGATGGCGTCGATGGGCCGGGCGCGCAGGGTGACCCGAGTGGACAGACCGAGCGAGACCAGGCTCAGCAGGAACGCTCCGGCGACGATTCCGCCGAACACCGCGGGCGTACCGGACGGCAGCGGAGTGGCGCGCAGGCCAAGGTTGAGCAGTACCAACGGAATCGCCGCCACTACCGTGCCGAGCAAAGCCGCTACCCCGGCGGTCGTCAGCGCTTCCAGCCGCATCATCCGCACGACCTGGCCTCGGGTGGTGCCGATCAGCCGCAGCAGGGCGAATTCCCGCGAGCGTTGCGCGGTGGTCATCACCAGCGTGTTGGCCACCGAAATCACCACGTACCCGAGAATCACGCCGACCGCGACGAGGTTCAGGTAGAACTGCTGTTGCCCGGAAGCGCTTTCCACCGCGGAAACCGAGGAGCTTGGCGTCACGGCGAGGCCGGGATAGCGAGCGCTCAGGGTGCGCAACGCGGCGGTCACCGCGGCCGGGTCCGCGTTCGGATCCTGGCGCACCAGAACGGAATGGTCCATCCGGTCGCCGGTGTGCGCGCGGGCGAGGTCGGCGGGCAGCACGTATTCGCCGAACGCCTGGTTGTGCGTGTATACCGCGACCAGTTTCACCTTCGCGGGGCGACCGTCGGCGAACCAGAAGTCGACCTCGTCGCCGATTTTCTTTTCGTACCAGTCGGCCTCGCCCTTGCTCATCGCGACGGTGTCGCCGCGCAGGTCGGCCAGATTCCCGGACACGACGCCGAGGTCGAGCACGCCGCGCACCTGGTCGCCGTCCAGTCCCTGCGCCGGATACTTCGTCACGCGCAGCCGTTCCTGCTCCGGGACCGTGGTGACGACGTCGGTGCGGATCACCGAGGTTGCCGCCGCGACCCCGGGGATCGCCCGCGCCGCCGCCGCGACTTCCGGGGACAGCGCGCCGGTGGTGCTCGTCAGGACGTGGTCCGCGGTGGTCGACCGGACGGCCTGCTCCTGTTTAGCCGCGGCGGACGACGTCTGGCTGTAGAACATCGAGATCGCGAATGCGACCGCGAGCATCACCGGGGTCACCGCCGAGGCGAGCCGCCGCGCGTTGGCCTGGTTGTTCGCCGCGGCCAGGTAGCCGCTGATCCGCGAGAGGCCGGAGTACACCGGGCCGATGATCCGGGTCATGAAGGCGACCACCTTCGGCCCGAGCACCGACAGCCCGATCACGGCCACCAGCGCGGACATCGAGGAGGCGGCGAGCGCACCGTCGCCGGTCACGTACATCGGGACGGTCGCGCCGCCGAAGCCCAGCGCCACCAGCAGCCAGCCGACGAGAATCCGGATGCGGCCGAGTTCGCGGCGTTCGACGGCCGCCTCGCCGAGCGCTTCGATCGGGCGGATCGACGAAGGACGCCGCGCCGCCGACCACGCCGCCAAGCGCGCCGCGCCCAAGCCGAGCAGGAACGCGACGACGAGCGGGAGCGGGCCGATCGCGAGGCCGAAGTCCGCCGGGATCACGCCGATCCCGGCGAACGCGTTGCGCAATCCGTAGCCGACGGCCACGCCCAGTCCGGCGCCGAGCACTCCGGCGACGACCGCGACCAGCATGGTTTCGGCGCTGATCAGTTTGCGGATCTGCTTCGGCGTGGCCGCGATCGCCCGCAGCAGCGCGAATTCCCGCCGGCGCTGGTTGATCACCAAGGCCAGCGTGCTGGACACGACGAAGACCGCGACCAGGATCGCGAACCCGCCGAACGAACCGGCGAGGGCGAACAGCAGCATCCGCGTTTGGCTCACGTCCAGGAATTCGACCGTGCTGCGGCCCATCCCGGTCGTCACGGTGACCGGTTCGCCGCGGACGGCCGCGCTGATCCGGTCTTCCAGTTCGCCTGTCGGCACGCCAGGGGCGGCGAGCACGCCGACCGCGTGGACCTGCCCCGGCTTTCCGGCGAGATCAGCAGCGCGCGCCGCGGAGAAGAACAAGGCCGACTGCCGGGACATCTCGTTGCCGGCCTTCGCCGCGGCAATGCCCGTGACCAGGAACTCCATCGGTGTCGAGCGGGTCGCGATCCGCACTGTGCCGCCGACCGAAACTCCGCCGCGGGCCGCCAGTTCCGCGTCCAGAACGACTTCGTTCGCCGCCTCGGGCGCGTGGCCTTCGCGCAAGGAGAACGGGGCCAGCACGGCCGACTCCCAGTTGTGTCCGCGCGACTGGGTTCCGTTCGGCCCGGTGAGCACCTGACCGCTGGACGTCACGACGTTCGCCGGGAAATCCTGCTCCGGCACCGCCTGGCGCACGCCCGGCACCGCGGCGATCCGGCTGACCACCGTGTCCGGCAGCGTGGTCTGTACGCTGATCTGCTCGGACTCGCCGAAATCCGCACCCGGCGGTTTCGTGGTCTGCGGCCCGCCGACCACCACCGCCGCCTCGGCGTAGCGCTGGGTCGGGACCCCGGCGCGAAGGCCGGATTCCAGCAAAATGCCACAGCCCGCGACGAGCGCGGTGCCGCAGAGAATCGCGACGAACGCGCCGACGAACCCGCTCAGCCGGGCCTTCGTCGTCTGCCAAGCCAACGACCACATGGCGGTCACCACTCCCCGAGGTGGGTCAACCGCTGCGCGACCCGTTCCGGGGTCGGCTGCGGGAGATGGCCGGCGAGCTCGCCGTCGGCGAGGAACAGCACTCCGTGCGCGGCGGACGCGGCGACCGGGTCGTGGGTGACCATCAACACGGTCTGGCCCATCTGGTCGACCACGGTGCGCAACAGGTCGAGCACCTGACGCGCGGTGCGGGTGTCGAGCGCGCCGGTCGGTTCGTCGGCGAGCACGACCTCGGGCCGGGTGATCAGCGCGCGGGCGATCGCGACGCGCTGCTGCTGTCCGCCGGACAGTTCCGCCGGGCGGTGCTCCAGCCGCTTCGCGATGCCGACGCCGTCGACGATCTCGCGCAGCCAGTGCGCGTCCGGCTTCTTGCCGGCGAGCCGCATCGGCAGGGTGATGTTCTGCAGCACGTTCAGCGACGGCAGCAGGTTGTAGGCCTGGAAAATGAACCCGATCCGGGTCCGGCGCAATTCGGTGAGCGCGCGCTCCCGCAGCCCGCCGAGTTCGGTTTCGCCGAGCAGCACCCGGCCGGAACTCGGCCGGTCGAGTCCGGCCGCGCAGTGCAGGAAGGTGCTCTTGCCGGACCCGGACGGCCCCATCACCGCGGTGAACGAACCCCGCTGGATCCCGACCGACACGCCGTCCAGCGCGGTGACCGCGCCGTCGCCGGAGCCGTAGATCTTGCGCACCGCTTCCAGCCTCAGGGCGTGTGTACCGCCTGTGTTCATCTTCGTGTCGCTCCTTGGACCAGCGGATTCTCTGTCGGTAACGAAGCTAGGTCCGCGGGTGCGCGAAAACGATCCCGAGCGCGGGAGTCTTGGGGGTAGCGCAGGCACCACCACACCTGGTGGGGAGGTCCTAATGGGACACTGTGCGGGTGAAAGGCTGGCTGCGCTCGTGGTGGTCCGGACTCCGCTACTTGCTGGTCGGAGCCGCGACCGCGTTCCTCGCCATGCTGCTTTTCTTCGCGATGGCCGTCGTGCTCGTGACGTGCTTGATCGGCGTCGGGATCCCAGCGCTCCCGGTCGCGCTGAAAATGCTCCGCTACCCGCTGCGCTTCGAACGTCGCCGCGCCGGGCGCAGGCTGGGCGAGCCGATCGCGGAGCCGTACGCCAACGTTTCGCCGATTCGCGACCCGGCGAGCCTGCGCGACCTCGGGTGGCTCGCGTTGCACGCGGCGTTCGGTTTCATCGTCGGGGTGCTCGCGTTCAGCCTGCCGCTCGGCGGGGTGCGGCAGATCCTCACCGGTTTGTTCTGGTGGCTGGTGCCCGGCGGAATCCCCAGTTCGCTGGAGTTCGTAGTGGACTCGTGGCCGATGGCCGCGCTCTGCGTGTTCAGCGGGATCGTGATGATCGCGCTCACCTTCTGGGCCTCGCCGCTGTCTCGCTGGCAAGCCCTTGCGGCGCGGGCGCTTCTCGGCCCGCGGCCCGGTGCTTCGCTGACCGACCGGGTCGTCGAACTGACCGCGACCCGGGCCGCCGCGCTCGAGGCACACGGCGCCGAACTCCGCCGGCTCGAACGCGATCTGCACGACGGCACCCAGGCGCGGCTGTCCGCGGTCGTGCTGCAACTCGGCATCGCCGACCAGCTTTTCGAGGGAAATCCGGCCAAGGCAAGGGAATTGCTCGGCAAGGCGCAGGACGCGGCGACCGAAGCGCTCGCCGAATTGCGCACCGTCGTGCGAAGCATCCACCCGCCGCTGCTGACCGACCGCGGCCTCGACGGCGCGATCACCGCACTCGCCGACCGGTGCGCGGTTCCGTGCACTGTGGACGTTCGCAGCACCGCGCGCCGTCCGGCCGCGGTCGAGGCGGCGGTGTACTTCATCGTCGCCGAAACGCTGGCGAACGTGACCAAGCATTCCGGCGCGGAGCAGGCGTCGATTACGCTCGACGGCACCGTCGACACCCTGCGGATCCGCATCCGCGACGACGGCCGCGGCGGGGCGGACGAATCCCAGGGCAGCGGACTGGCCGGGATCCGGAAACGCGCCGAAGCTTTCGACGGGACGGTCACGCTCACGAGCCCGCCCGGCGGACCGACTGTTCTGGAAGTGGAGTTGCCATGCGGGTCGTGATCGTCGAGGACGACGCCCTGCTGCGCGAAGGGTTGGTGCTGCTGCTGGACACCTCGGGCGTCGAGGTCGCCGCGGCTTTCGACAACACCGCCGAATTCCTCGCGTTCGTCCGCGAGGACCGGCCGGACGCGGTGATCACCGACGTCCGCCTGCCTCCGACGCACACCGACGAGGGCCTGCGCGCGGCTGTCCAGGCGCGGCAGCTGCATCCCGGGCTGCCGGTGCTGGTGCTGTCCGCGCACGTGGAAACCGGTTACGCGGCCGAGCTGCTCGCGGACGGCAAGGGCGCGGTCGGGTACCTGCTCAAGGAACGCGTCGGCAAGGTCGCCAAGTTCCTCGATTCGCTGCACCGCGTCGTGGAAGGCGGCACGGCGATGGACCCGGAGGTGGTGACCCAGCTGCTGGCCCACCGCCGCGACCCGCTCGACGCGCTCACCGCGCGCGAACGCGAGGTGCTCGGGTTGATGGCCGAGGGGTACAACAACGCCACGATCGCGGAGCTGCTCGTGGTGAGCGACGGGACGGTGCTCAAGCACATCCGCAACATTTTCGCGAAGCTGGGACTGCCGGAGGACAGCGGGCACCGGCGCGTGCTGGCGGTGCTGGCTTATTTGAACGGGAAGAGGTAGCGCAGGCACTACCTCGAAGCCGGGGGTCTACAGCGTGGTTGCCGCGCTCGCCGCGCCATAGTGTTCCCGGCATGGAGACTTCCCCGAGCCGCACCGCTGGCAGCCCTGTTGTGACGGCCTTGCTGTGGCTGGTTTTTCTCGCCGGTTCCGCAGTCAATTCGATCGGCCAGTTCGCTGGGCTGGAAGACAGTTACCGGTATCTCGGCGGTGGGGTGGCGGTCGTCTGCCTGGTGCTGCTGATCGTGCGGTTTCTGGCCCGCCGCAAGGATTGACCCGGCTGGAGGGGCTGGGCAGCGAATGCCCAGCCCCCCGGTCTCAGGACACCTTGGGCGTCGCCCGTGCGCCGAAGTGCATATACGGCTCACCCGTCGGCAGGGTGTAGAACAGCACTGGCGTCCAGAACTGCCCGCCCGGCATGCGGAGCACGAACAGCGTGTCCGAAACCGCCTCCAGGTCGAATTCCTGTGTTTGCTCCGGCATCAGTTCCGCCAGCGGGCCGGTCACGGAGTACGCCAGGTGCAGCCCGCCCTCGCGCTCCGTCACCTCGAGGCGCGCGCCGGCTCGCTCGTAAACCCCGATGTGCCGGCTGGCGTCCACCTTGACCGGCGTGGCCGGGGGTTCGAGCGGACGCGGCATGGCGACGTCGGCGAGTTCGGCGAAGATTTCCCGGTACAGCTCGACGTACAGGTCGCTCGCGTGGCCGCCGTTCGTCAGCAGCGTGACCGCGAGGCCCGCATCCGGCAGCAACCGCAGGAACGCCGACTGGCCGATCGTGTTGCCGTCGTGGCCGATGACGCGACGGCCGTTCCAGTCGTCGCGGATCCAGCCGAGGCCCCACGAATCGCCGAGAGTGTGCTTGTCCGGGACGTCGGCCTGCTTTTCCGCCATCGCCGCGGCCGATTCCGCCGACAGGATCCGCGTGCCGTCCGCGGTCAGGCCGCCGGTGAGGTGCAGGCGGGCGAAGGCGAGGACGTCCGCGGCGCGCGCGGTGATCAGGCCGGCCGGCCCGGCGGAGCGAGGCAGTTGCCAGACCGGAGCCGGAGCCGGGTCCTGGTCGTCCGGCGATACGTGTCCGACGGCGGCGCGGAACAGCAGCGCCTCCTCCGGCAGCGTGACCGTGTGCGTGAGGCCGAGCGGGGTGTACAGCTTGTCCCGCATCGCCGCGTCCCAGGTTTTCCCGGTGAGCTTTTCGATCACCCGGCCCATCAGGACGAAACCCGAGTTGCAGTAGGAGAAAGTCGCGCCGAGCGGGTGGTTCTGCGCGGCTTCGTCCAGCAGGTCGACAAACTTTTCGACGCAATCGTCGCCGCGGCCGGTGTCGGTGAAGATGTCGCCGTCGATGCCGCTGGTGTGGGTCAGCAGATGCCGCATGGTGACGCGCTTCGTCACCTCCGGATCGGACAGTCGCAGCTCGGGCAGCACCTCGATGATCGGCGCGTCGAGGTCGAGCAGGCCCTCGTCGACGAGCTGCATCACCACCGTCGACGTCCACACCTTGGAGATCGAGCCGATCTGGAACAGCGAGTCCTCGGTGACCTCGACCTCGGTCGTCTTGCTCAGCACGCCGTGGGTCGCGAAGACCTCCTCGCCGGTGTCGACGCGCAGAATTCCCAGCGACGCACCGGGAACGTCGTACTTGCGCGCCAGTTCCGTGAGCCGTCGGCTCCAGTGCGCGGCGTCGATCGGCACCCGCGAACCGGCGTACTGCTCGATCCAGTCGACCACGCGCCGGTTGTAGTCGGCGCGGTGCGACGGCGGACCGTCCAAAATGAACAGATGCGCGCCGCCCGGGTACAGCACCAGCCGGGACGGCACATCGCGCTCGCGCAGCGCGGTGAACCACTGCTCGGCCTGGCCGACCGGGCACCGGACGTCCTCGCCGCCCTGCAGGATCAACGTCGGAGTGCGGACGTTTTCGACCCGGGCGTGCGGCGATGATTTCTCGTACTTGCCCGACGAGAGCCCGGCGAATTCGTTGACCGCCATGAAATGCCCGCCGTCGGACGTGCCGGCCAGGCTGGTCAGGTCGCTGACCACCCCACCGGCGACGGCAGCGGCGAAGCGGTCGTCGCGGCTGGTCAGGTAGCAGGTCATGTAGCCGCCGTAGCTGTACCCGGTGACGGCGAGCCGGTCCGGGTCGGCAAGGCCTTCGGCGATCAGCTGGTCGATCGGTTCGAGGAAGTCCGGCGCGTCCGCGTGGCCCCACGCGCCGATCGCCGCGGTGTAGAAGGCTTCGCCGTAACCGTCGCTGGCGCGCGGGTTGATCAGCAGCACTGCCCAGCCGCGTGCGGCGAGGGTCTGGTGGTACAGGTGGATCGAGTCCGCGGCACCGTTCCAGGCATTGTGCGGACCGCCGTGGATGTCGATCAGCAACGGCTGCGCGCCGGTGCGTTCGGTGTCGCGGATGAGCCAGCCCTGCACGACAGTGCCGTCGCTGATGGTGAATTCGCGCGACTCACGGGGGAACAATTCCACTTCGGACACTGCGTCGCCGTGCTTCGTCCGCACGTCCACTTTGCCCGTGGTGCGGTCGAGAACCGCGACCTCGCCGAAGGAATCGGCAGTGGCCAACACAATCGCGGCCCGGTCGCCGACCAAGTCCATTCCGGACACTACGTTGCCGTCGCCGGTCAGCAGCGCACGCGGTTCGCCACCGGCGACGTCCACTTCGTACAGATGCGTGCAGCCGCGGTCGCGGATCGCGAACAGCACGACGTCGCCCGCTGCGGTCAGCTGCGGCAGCGCGCCCGGGTAACCGGGTCCGCCGGGCATCACGTTGCGGTCGAGGCCGGCCGCGAGGTTGACCGTCTCGCCGCCGTCCAGCGGAACGCGCAGCAGGCCGAGATGCCCGGTGGCGGTGTCGGTGCGGCCGACCACCAGCAGCGCCTTGCCGTCCTTGGTCCAGTCGGCCGTGCCCGCCATGCCCTCGTCGGTGCCGACCAGCCGTGGCTCGGCATTCCGCTCGGTGACGTCGAGGACGTAGGCGGCGGACCGCAGGGTGAGGTCGGCGTCGTCGTCCAAGGCCGCGGTGAACGCCACGTGCGTGCCGTCGGGCGACCAGGCGGGCTGGCCCGCGTGCCAGTCGCCGAAGGTGCGCTGCTGGACCTCGCCGGTCGCGACGTCGAGGACGTGCACGTGGCTGCGCAGAGTTTTCAGCAGGCCGGGGCCGTCGGACTTGTAGTCCAGCCGGTCGGCGACGATCGGCGTGTTCTCCGGCGGCGCTTCGACCACCGCGGCGAGGTCGACCGCCGCAGAGAAGGCGATCTTGCTGCCGTCCGGGCTCCACACCGGTGCGCCCGCGCCGAGCGGAAGCTTGGTCAGCTGCTCGGCCTCGCCGCCGTCCGCCGGAAGCACCCACACCTGTGGCGGACCGTCCTGGGCGCGCAGGAACGCGAGCCGGGAGCCGTCCGGAGACCACTTCGGCGCCGCGTCCGCGTTGCCGCGGGTGAGCTGGCGGGCCTCGCCGGAGGAGGTGCCGACCGTCCACAGCGCGTCGACGTTCCGGTCCTCCTCCCGGTTCGCGGTCCGGACCACGTAGACGATCCGGCTGCCGTCCGGCGAAAGCGAGGGCTGACTGGGCGCGGCGAGGTCGTACAGGTCATCGATGCCGAGACGGCGGGTCATACGCTGGCTCCTTGGGAGATCGCGGGCTCGTGGCCCTCGGATTCACTGAAGTGGCAAGCTGCGGCGTGCCGCCGGGGCGCGGAGTCCTCGGCCGGATCGGCCCGGAGGCAGATCTCGCGGTCGCTCCGCACGAGCGGGCCGACCGGGCAGCGCGGGTGGTACCGGCATCCGGCAGGCGGATGGTGCGGATCCGGCGGTTCCGCGTCCGCGGTCGCGCCGGGTTCGAGGTCGAACAGCGGCTTGTGCGCCGAGGGAGCGGCGTCGAGCAGGTCGCGGGTGTAGGGATGCTGCGGATCGGTGAGCACCTGCCGCGCCGGTCCGGCCTCGACGATCCGGCCGAGGTACATCACCGCGACGAAATCGCTGAGATACCGGATCACGGCGAGGTTGTGCGAGATGAACAGCATCGACAGGCCGAGCCGCCGCTGCACCGAGCGCACGAGGTTGAGCACCGCGCCCTGCACCGAAACGTCGAGCGCGGAGGTGATCTCGTCGGCGATCAGCGCCTGCGGCCGGCCGGCGAGCGCCCGGGCGAGCGCGACGCGTAGCCGCTGCCCGCCGGACAGCTGCCCGGGCAGGTGCGCGGCCCGTTCCGGATCGAGATTGACCAGCTCCAGCAGCCGGGCGACTTCGGCCGAGCGGTCCGTCCCGCGCGGCATGGCTTCGGCGATCGACTCGCCGATGGTCATCCGCGGGTTGAGCGAGGAATACGGATCCTGGAACACCATCTGCAGCGGACGCCGGCGCGGCAGTTTCCGCACGTCCACGCCGCCGAGCAGCACCCGTCCCGCGCTCACCGGGGACAATCCGACGGCCGCCCTGGCGAGCGTCGATTTGCCGGAACCCGATTCGCCGACGAGACCGACGACCTGGCCCGCCGGGACGGTCAGCGAAACGCCGTCCACCGCGGTGAGCCCGCGCCGTCCGCCGTACCGGACGCTGACCGAGTCGAAAACCAGTTCGCTCATTTCGAGCCTCCAGAGGTGGCGGTGGCGACCGTTGCTTCCGACAGTGCCGCAGCCGGATGCCAGCACGCCACCCGGTGTTCCGGCGCGAGCACGGTCAGTTCCGGGTCCTCCTCGCGGCACCGATCGGTCGCCGCCGGGCACCGGCTCGCGAACGCGCAGCCGGACGGCATCTGGTCCGGTTCCGGCGGACGGCCCGGGATCACCGCGAGCGGCGCGTCCGGATCCGTTTCCAGGTCGAGCGTCGTGGCCAGCAGCGCCCGCGTGTACGGATGCCGCGGCGCGAGGTCCGGCCCGGCGGCGGGCAAATCCTCCACGATCCGTCCGGCGTACATCACCAGAATCCGTTCGCACGTCTGGGAAACGACCGCGATGTCGTGGCTGATCAGGATGATCGCGGTGTCCCGATCGGCGCGGGTCTGGGCCAGCAACCGCAGCAGCTGCCGTTGCACGGTCACGTCCAGCGCGGTCGTCGGTTCGTCGGCGATGATCAGCCGCGGGTCGCCCATCAGGCCCATGCCGATCATCGCGCGCTGCCGCATGCCGCCGGAAAACTCGTGCGGGTACTGCCTGGCTCGCCGTTCCGCCGCCGGGATCCGGACCGCGCGCAATCGGTCGACCGCCCGCTCGAACGCCTTGGCCCGGGAAAGTCCGTGGTGCTGTTCGGAAACCTCGGCGAGCTGACGGCCGATCCGCCGGGTCGGGTTGAACGACGTCATCGGGTCCTGGAACACCATCGCCAGCGACGTCCCGAGCAGCGTCCGCAATTCTCGTTCCGGGGTGGTGAGCACCGGGGTCCCGGCGAAGTCCAGCCGGTCCGCGGTCACCGAACCCGGTGCTTCGATCAGCCGCGACACCGCGAGTCCGGTCAAGCTCTTGCCCGAACCGGATTCGCCGACGACCCCGATCGCCTCGCCCGCCCGCACGGTGAAGCTCACGCCGCGCACCGGAACCGTCCAGCCGGTCGGCCGCGGGAACGCGACTTCCAGGTTTTCCACCACCAGCACGGCGTCGTCCGCCGTCGCCGAGTCCACTGTGGACTTCCGGCGCACCCGGGGAGCCAGCCGAGGCAACCGGGTCCGCACGCCGATCACCCCGGCGACCGTCTCGCCGAACAGGTTGAACGCGAGCCCCGCGACGACCACCGCGACCCCGGGCGCGAGCGCCGCCGCCGGGTTGACGTAAATGCCGTTGAGGCCCTCGTTGAGCAGCCGGCCCCAGTCGTATTCCGGGGCCTGCACGCCGATCCCGAGGAACGACAACCCGGAGAACGCGAGCAGCGCGCCGCCGGCGCCGATGGTGGCGTTGACCGCCAGCGGCTCCCCGATGTTCGGCAGGATGTGCCGGAACAGCAACCGGATCCGGCCCGCCCCGGCGACCCGGGCGGCGGACACGAAATCGCGCCCGGCCACCGAAGCCGACAGCGTCTGCGTCAGCCGGGCGAACTGCGGAGCCAGCGCGAATCCGATCGCCATCACCGCGCCTTGGGTGCCCACGCCGAAAATCACCGCGAAGAACAGCACCAGCAGCAGGCCGGGGAACGCGACCGCGATGTTGATCGCCGCCGTCAGCAGCCTGCCGAGCGGACGCGGCAGCACCGCGGGCAGCATGCCGACCACCAGTCCAGTCGCGACGCCGAGCGCCGCGGCGATCAGCGCCAGCACCACCGAAAGCCGCGTCGCCACGAGCACGCGGTAGAAAATGTCGCGGCCGAGTTCGTCGGTGCCGACCAGATGCGCGCCCGACGGGCCCTGGCTGATCGCGTTCGTGTCGACCGCCGAAGCCGCGTCCTGCCACAGGATCGGGCCCAGCACCGCGACCGCGACCACCAGCACGAGCAGTGCGGCGGAGAACGCGCCGAGCGGGGTGCGCACGGCGGCCAGCCACTGTTGTCCGCGCCGTTTCGCCATCTCAGTTCTCCCGGATCGTCGAACGCGGATCGAGGACCGCCAGCAGCAGGTCCACGATGAGGTTCACCAGCAGCACGCCGATGCCGTACACGAGCACGATCCCCTGCACCAGCGGATAATCCTTCTGCAGAATGGATTGCGAGATCGTCGAACCCAGACCCGGCCAGGCGAACACGTTCTCCACCAGCACGGTGCCCGCGACGAGGCTGGTGAGCATCAGCCCGCCGAGCGTCAGCGTCGCGGTCAGCGCGTTCGGCAGCGCGTGGCGCAGGTAGACCAGCCGGGCGGGCAGCCGTTTCGCCCGCGCGGTGCGGACGAAATCGTCGCCCAGCACGGAAAGCGTCTCCACCCGGACGATCCGGGCCAGCGTCGAGGCCGGGCCCAGCGCCAGCGCGATGACCGGCAGCACCAGCGAACCCGCGCCGTCGTGCCCGGCCACCGGGAACCAGCCGAGCTGCACCGCGAAGAACGCCACCAGCGCCACCGCGAACAGGAATTCCGGGATCGCGGCGAACAGCACGGTGGCCGAGGTGAACCCCAGTTCGGCCCCGCGGCGCCGGCCGCCGCGGGTCAGCACCGCGAAGGTCAGGCCGAGCGGGATCGCCAGCCCGATGACCACCACAAACGCCGGAAGCGCGAGCTGCAGCGTCGCCGGGAGCCGGTCCGAAATGATGTCGCCGACCGGTTGCCCGGTCAGCATCGACGTGCCGAGATCGCCGCGGAACAAGCCGCCGAAATAGTCGAGGTACTGCTGCCACAGCGGATGGTCCAGCCCGAGCGCGGCACGCCGGGCGTTGACCAGCTCGATCGGCGCGGTCAGGCCGAGCGCGGCGCGCACCGGATCGCCGGGGATCAGCTGGATCATCAGGAACGCCATGGTCACCAGCACCCACAGCGACACCACGAACCGCCCGAGGCGGCGGGCGCCGAAGGTCAGCCAGGGACTGACCTTCGGGCCCGCGACGGCGACCGTGCCGGTCATCAGGCGTACATCCGGATGGTGGACGGCTTGAGGTAGCCGTTGACGATCTCGAATTTCGCGTTGCTGCCGTAGGTCGGGACGACCGAGTTCGCGAACTGCACGACGTCCTGCCTTTCGAACAGCGCCGATTCCGCGGCCATCCAGTCCGCGCAGCCCGCTTCCCCGGGCTGCGCGGCCGCCTTGGCGACCAGCGCGTCGTACCTCGGGTTCTTGATGTGCGCGAAGTTCGTGCCCTTCGGCGGCTCCCCGCCGGACATGAACGGCACCAGCTGGCTGGGCAGGGTGAGGCCGAGCGGGGCCATCGAGATGTCCCACTCGCCGGTGGCGAACAGCGCCTGGCTGATGCCGGGGCTGTCGAGGCCCTTGAGCGTGACCTCGACGCCGACGGCCTTCCAGCCCTGCTGCATCAGCTCCGCGCCCGGGGGCAGCGTCGGACCGGCCTGCGTCCCGTAGATCGCGGTCAGCGCGAGCCGCTTCCCGTCCTTCACGCGGATGCCGTCCGGTCCCGGTTTCCAGCCCGCCTGGTCGAGCGCCGCCTTGGCCGCGGCGACGTCCAGGCCGGGAATCTTCCCGGTGACCGAATCGCCGTCGCACGGCCGCGGTTCGATGGTGACCATGCCCTTGACCGGCGCGCTCCCGTCGCGGGTCAGCACCTTCGCCACCTGCGGGAGGTCGATCGCCTGCACGAGCGCGCGGCGCATCGCCTGGTCCGCGCCGAACCGGCCGGGCGCCTGGTTGAAGAACAGCTCGCCGAACGGGGCGACCAGGTCCGCGCGGTAGAGCCGCTGCGCCTTGAGCCGCTGCTGGTCCTGCCCGATCACCGAGCCCGCGTTGACCTCGCCGGACAGCAGCAGGTTCGACATCGTGGTCATGTTCGGGATGATCCGGACGTTGACCTTGTCCGGCAGGCCCTTCTGCTTCGGGTCGAACCGGCCGGGACCCCACGTGTAGTCCTTGCGCCGGGTCAGCGTGTAGTGGTCGTTCGGGACGATCTCGGTCATGGTGAACATGCCGGTGCCGTTCTCGCCCTTGGCGAGCGTCGTGCGGTCGGCCAGTCCCTTGGCGCAGACGATCGGCAGCCCGGCGATGTTGCGGAGCAGGAAAGCGTCCGGCGCGCCGCTGGTGATGGTGACCGTGTCCCCGCTGGCGACCGCCTTCGTGCGCGGGGCCACCGTGACGCCGGCGAGCGGGGATTTGCTCGCCGGGTCGCCGACGAAGTTGACGTTCGCCGCCACGTCGTTCGCGGTCAGCGGGCTGCCGTCGGAGCAGGTGATGCCCTTGCGCAGGGTGAAGGTCGCGGTGGTCGTGGTGGCTTCCCACTTCTCCGCGAGCGCCGCCTCCGGCTGGCCCTGGGAGTCGAGGTCGATCAGGGCGTCGTAGAGGAAGGTGTCGAGGTTGCGGGCGACCGACAGCACGGTGATCGCCGGGTCGAGCGTTCCCGGATCGGTCGGGATGGCATAGGTGAAAGTCTTGCCGTCGACCAGGTTCTGGTTCGCGGTCCGGTCCGTCCCGGATTGCGCTGATCCCCCGCACGCGCTCACGGTCAAGGCCACCACGCCCGCCATCGCGGCGGTGAGCCGGGCAGTTTTCATGGGATTTCTCCTACGAGGTCGCGCTCTGGAGGTGGTCGAGCGCCAGCCGGGCGGCGGCGCCGATGGACGCGTCGACCGCGGGAAGGCGGTCTTCGAGAGAGTGCGCGCGAGTGAACACCGCGACCGCGAACTGCCGGCCGTCCCCCAAGGTCACCACGCCCGCTTCGTTGCGGATTCCGGGCAGCGTCCCGGTTTTCGCCGCCACCGCGACGCCGGACGGGAAGCCGGACGACAGCCGGTGCGGCCAGATCTGCTGCGCCATGATCGTGCGGACCCGTTCGCAGGCCTCGGGTTCGCCCGCCCGGTCGGTCCAGATCGCGTCGAGCAGCTCGGTGATCTCGCGCGGGGTGGACGACGTGGTGCGTTCCGGATCCCGGACCGCCAGCTTGTCCATCTGCTCCGGCGTGGCTTCGCCGAACAGCGCTTCGAGATCGGATTCCGGGGTGCCGCCGAGATCCGCGACGACCGAGGCGAACAGGTCCTCGCAGCAGCCGATCAGCCGGGTGCGGGCGAGCCCGAGATCGGCCAGCACCCGGTCCACCGTTTCCTGGCCGAGCCGGCGGTACAGCACGTCGGTCGCGGCGTTGTCGCTCATCGTGAGCATGAAGTGCGCGAGGTCGCGCCAGCTCATCTCGACGTCGTCGGCGCAGCCCGCGGTGCCGACGCCGCCGATCCGGTACCGCGCGGTCACCCTGGTCCGTTCCGTGTCGTCCAGCCGTCCGGCGGCGACCTCGCGGGCGTAGGCGAGCGCCACCGGGATCTTGAACACCGACGCGAGCACGACCGGGTCGTCCCCGCCCACCGACACTTCGGGCCCTTGCACGCCGATCTCGCGGGCGTGCAGGAATCCCTCCGTGCCAGCGTCGGCGAAGACGGCTTCGATCCGCGCCTGGATCCCGCTCATGGGGAGACCCGCCGGTCCGCGCGTCCAGTGTGGACGAACTGCGCGCGGTCGGCGCCGTCGTCGCCGACGAACGCGTGGGCCAGATAGACACCGGGAAGCTGCTCGGTTTTCGCGACGAAGGTGTCTCCCTGGTACGGGAACAGTTCTTCGGTGGTCGGCGGCGGGCTGAGTTCCGCGAAAATCCCCTTGGGAGTGCGGGTCAGCCAGAGCTTGCCGTTTTCTTCGGTGACGACCGTGTCGGCGACCATCGACGAGTACTCGCCCACGTAGCGGGAAAGGTCGGCCGGGGCGGCGGCGGGGTTCGGCTCGGGCAGCGGCGGGACCGTGACGCCGGCGAGTTCGTCCAGCAGCTTGGTGTAGATCTCGTGGTACACCTGCAGCGGGTTGCCGCCGTTGGTCAGCAGCGCGACCGCGACGCCGCGCTCGGGCACCACGCGCAGGAAGGCCGACTGGCCGATGGTGCCGCCGTCGTGGCCGATCACCTTGCCGCCGTCCCAGTCGAAGAGCATCCAGCCGAGGCCCCAGTTCTCGGCCATGAGCCCGAGGCAGGGCACGTCCACCTGGGGTTCGCGCATCGCGAGCAGCGATTCCGGCAGCACCACCTGTGCGCCGTCGTCGGCCTTGCCCTCGTTCAAGTGCATCCGGACGAACGTCAGCAGGTCGCGCGGGCGCATCGTGAGCGTCGACCCGGCCGGCGAGTTCGAGCGGGTGAGCGCCCAGACCGGCGCGGGCACCGGGTCCTCGCCCGGCGTCGGCGAAACGTGCCCGATCGCGGCGCGGTAGCGGATCGCGTCATACGGGCCGGACGCCGCGTGGGTCAAGCCGAGCGGGGCGAAGAGGTGGTCGCGCACGCAGTCGTCCCAGCACTTGCCGCGCAGCACTTCGATGACGCGGCCGAGCACGCAGTACCCGGCGTTGTTGTAGGAGAAGCGCTCGCCCGGCGGGAAAAGCTGCGGCACGTCGGACAGCGTCGCGACGAGCTTCTCCACGCAGTCGTCGCCGGTTCCGGTGTCGGTGAACACGTCGCCCTCGAAACCGGCGGTGTGACAGGTCAGCTGCCGGACGGTGATCGCCGCCGCGGCTTCCTCGTCGCCGAGCGCGAACTCCGGCAGGTAGTCGCGCACCGGCCGGTCGAGGTCCAGCTTGCCCTCGTCGACGAGCTGCATGGCCAGCGTCGTCGTCCACACCTTGGTGATCGACCCGATCTGGAACACCGAGTCCACAGTGGACTCCACGCCGGTGCCCTTGTTCACGACGCCCGCCGCGTGGTCGATCACCTCGCCGTCGGCGAGCACCGCGATCGCGGCTCCGGGAACCTGATGCTTGGCCAGCAAAGCGGCGAAATTCTCCTGAAGCCAGGTCTCGATTTCGGAAATTTTCGACATGTGCACCTTCTGTCCGGAGGAGGGTGGACCGGCGTTTCGGAAATGCTAGGTCGGTGGCGGACGTCACTTGTTCGTCCGGACCGAGGAGAGCGCGGGGAAAGTTCCTCCGCTCCGACGAATCAGGCCGTGCGCAGCGACTCCACCGCCGTCGCCGCGGCGAAACCGATGAACGCGTCGCGCTCGGGCACCCGGGAGCGGGCGTCCTCGGCGCGGGTGAACACGGCGACCGAATACCGGCCGCCGTCCGGGTACTCGACCACGCCGACCTCGTTGCGCACCGCGGGCAACGTCCCGGTTTTGCCGCTGGTGCGGATGCCGTCGTCCGGGAACCCGGACCGCAGCCGGTGCGGCCAGACCTGCAGTTCCATCCAGCGCCGGACGTCCGCGCACGCTTCCGGCGCGGCCGCTTCGTCGCGCCAGATCAGTCCGAGCAAGCGGGTCATTTCGGCGGCGGTGGTGCGGCAGGACTTTTCCGGTTGCAGCGCGCGCAACCCGGAAACCTGTTCGTAGGTCAGTTCGGCGAGCGCGCGTTCGTCGTCCTCGTACGAGAGGCCGAGATCTTCGCCGATCGTGGCGAGCAGTTCGGCGCAGTCCTGCGGAACGACGGTCTGGGTGAATCCGAGCCGGCGCAACGTGCTATTCACCGCCGTTTTGCCGATCTCGGCGAGAATCAGGTCGGTGGCGACGTTGTCGCTGATTCCGATCATCAGGATCGCCAGATCGTGCCAGGACATCGAGACTTCGTGGCGGAAGGTGGCGAGACCGTACGGGCTCGGCGTCGGATGCCCGGGCTCGACCGTGACGCGGGCGCCGAGATCGAGCGTTCCCTCGGCGGCCTGGCGGGCCAGCTCCAGCGCGATCGGGACCTTGAACACCGACGCGGGGACGACCGGGACGTCCTCGCCGATGCCGAGGCCGCGGGTCCCGTCGACCTCGGCGGCGTGCAGCCGGACCTCGACGCCGACCTCCTCGGCGCGGCGGGCGATCGTTTCGGACGCGGTGGCCATGGCTCTCCTGTCTACAGTGGACGCTTTGAGCAGGAAGTGCTTGGCGTGAAGGGGAATCGCCGCCTGCCGGGGTTCCAGTGTGGCGGAGGAGGGAGGGGCGGGGTTAGTGCGATGGCGGGAAAGGTGCGGGGGAATTTCCGGTCAGGGGAGGTCGTGAGTGGTTATCCCGGTTCTAACCGGCATCGCCACTCACGACCCCTCGTCGGCCCTTTCCACGCGCGGCAGCAAGTGCAACTGCACCATCGCGGCGAACCGGTCCCCCGGATCGTCGAGGTCGATGCCGCCGACTTCGGCCAGCCGGCGCAACCGGTAGCGGAACGTGCTCGGATGCACGTACGCCGCGGCCGAGGCGGCGCTGATGTCGCCGAACGAATCGAGCCAGCACCGGAGGGTGTGCACCAGCTGGGACTGGTGTTTGGTGTCGTATTCCAGCAGCCGCGCGATCGGCCCGGTCGCGACGTCGCCGCGCGCCGCGGAAAGGTCGGCCAGTTCCAGCATCAACGCCTCGATGTGCGCGTCGTCGGAGGTGATCACCCGCTTGGAGCCGCCGTTGGTGAGCAGCACGCGCAACGCCCGGTCGGCTCCGTCGCGAGACGCGCGCAGCCCGGATCCGTCGAGGGCCAGCGGGCCGATGCCGATCGCGGCGGCGACCCGGCGGCCGGTGCGCTCCAGGAAGGTCGACGCGACGCGCACCGAGCGTTCCCGGCAATCGCCGTGGTTCCCGGGCATCGGGACGATCCCGTACGCGACGTCGCCGACCAGCGCTACCGCCGATCGGGGCTGAACCGCGCTGAGGTGCATGGCGAACGCGTCGGCGACCCGCTGGCGTTCGGTGACCAGCCGCAGGTCGTCGTCGGGCGCCTCGAGCAAGCCCATGGCGAGCACGATCGTCGGCTGCCCCAGCAATCCGAGCCGCGCGATCGCTTCCTGCGCGCCGGAGCCGCCTTCGAGCGCGGTGCTGACCAGATCGGCGCGCAACCGGCGTTCGACGTCCGCCCCCGCGCGCAGCCGAAGCATATGCAGGGCAACGATTTTCGACGCGTCGATCAACGCCGCGGTACGCTCTTCGCTTAGCTCTTTGTCGACAGCTGCCCAAATCGACCCGAGAATCTCGTCCCCGGCCCGGACCGCGAGCGCGGCCCGGATCATGACGATCTTCTTGTCGTAGCCCTCTCCCGGATAGACGTACACCGGGCCTTGCTCGCGGTAGAGCCGCTCGAAAACGCCGTCCTTTTCCAGCTCGCGAGTGAACCGTTCGGGCACCTGGCGGCCGAGAATCGTCTCGACGCGCGAGGGGTCGGCCTCGTCTTGGCGGCCGGAGAACGCGAGCACGCGCGAGTTGCGGTCCTCGATGGTGACCGGTGCGTCGAGCAGCGCGGCGATCGCGTTGGCGAGCGCGAAAAGATCACCCGACGGCATCCCGCCGAGCGTCTGCGGGGAGACGTCGCCGACGTCGCCCTCCGCGAGCAACGTACGGAGCATCGCGGCCAGCTGCGCCCACGACGCACCGCTGGCGAGCCCGAGCAGCGCGACCCCGGAGGAATTGGCCGCCCGCACCAGTTCCGTCGAGGCGGCCACCGGCGACCGCACGACCAGCGCGGTCGCCCCGCGCGCGGCGACCGTGTGCAGGAGCTGCGCGATCTCGCCGGATTCGCGCACCCCGACGCCGAGCACCACCGCCTGCGCCGGGAACTCCGCGTCGTCGTGCGGATCGTGGATCACCACCCCGCCGAGCTGCCGTCGCGTGTCCCGTCCGACGGCGACCGGTTCGAGGAGCACGTCCCCGAGCGCTTCGAGGACGCGTCCCAGACTCGTGTGCGGCTTGCTCGGCACCGGTGTCAGCACCCCCCGAAGGTAGATCCGGCCTCGCGCGGACCGGCTGGTCCGATTCGACCAAATCTACCTCCGGAATTCGTAGCGAGCTACGAACCGATCCACACCTTGGCCGTGGTCACCTCGTCCAGCAGCTCCGGAATCGGTGCCACGCCGAGGCCCGGTCCGGTCGGCACCGGCAGGTGGCCGCCGGACAGCACGAACGGCTCGGTGATGTCGGTCTGGTAGAACCGGTCCGACGCCGAGGTGTCGCCGGGCAGGGTGAAGTTCGGCAGCGAGGCCAGCGCGACGTTCGCCGCCCGGCCGAGCCCGGTCTCGATCATCCCGCCGCACCACACCGGGATCCCGTGCGCCGCGCACACGTCGTGCACCCGCCGCGCTTCGAGGTAACCGCCGACGCGCCCGGGTTTGATATTCACGATCTGGACCGCGCCGAGTTTGATCGCGTCCGCCGCCGCGCGAGCCGACACGATCGACTCGTCCAGGCAGATCGGCGTCCGGATCCGGCGGGCCAGTTCGGCGTGGCCGAGCACGTCCTCTTCTTCCAGCGGCTGCTCGATCAGCAGCAGGCCGAACGGGTCGAGCTTGGCCAGCTGCGGCGCGTCGCCGAGGGTGTAAGCGGTGTTCGCGTCGACCTGCAGCAGCACGTCGTCGCCGAAGCGTTCGCGGACCGCGCGCACCGGCTCGACGTCCCAGCCGGGTTCGATCTTCAGCTTGATCCGCACGTAGCCCTCGTCGAGATATCCGCCGACGACGTCGAGCAGCTGCGGGATGGTGTCCATGATCCCGACGGAAACGCCGCACGGCACGGAATCGCGGATCGACCCGAGTTCGGCGGCGAACGACCGTTCGTGCGCGCGGAGTTCGGCGTCCAGCACCGCCATTTCCAGCGCGCCCTTGGCCATCCGGTGGCCCTTGAACTTCGCCAGCAGCGGCGTCACCTTCGCCGCGGTCACGTCTCCCGCGGCCAGCAGGGCCGGGATCAGGTGGTGCTGCAGCACGTGTTCGGCGCCGTCGTTGTACTCCGACGAGTACAGCGGCCCAGCCATCGTCACGCATTCGCCCCAGCCCTCGCCGGCCGGCGTGACCGCGCGCAGCAGCAAGAGTTCGCGGACGGACTGGGTGCCGAACGAAGTCCGGAACGGGGCGACGAGCGGCATCTGCACCCGGCGCAGTTCCACACCGCTGAGTTTCACTGCTCCTCCTTGGAGATCACGTAAAAGCCGGTTCGGTCGAAGCCGGTCACCCGGCCGCCGTCGGCCATCAGCCCGCCGAGCGATTCGCGCAGCGCGGCCCGCCACGCGTCCGCCCGGCCGGGATCGGTGCTGCGCAACCCTTCGATGTCCGGCGGGACGGCGACGAGCACCACCGGGGCGTCCGCTTTGCCTGCGGCCGGACCGCCGTCCGCGGCGACTTCGAGGGCCACTGCCGCACCTTGGCCGAGCAAAGCCTTCGCGTCGGTGCGGATCGGTTCGCCGAACGCGGCGGTCCGCACCGTCGGACTGGCCAGGTCCCAGGACACCATCAGCCGGTCGGTGTCGCCGGAACCGTTGATGCCGTCCGCCATCGGACCGTAGAAATCCCGCAGGTAACGCACCGGGAGCGCGCCGAGTTTGCCGAGGTTGAAATAGGCGTTGCGGCGCACCAGCGGATCGAAGGTCCACTTGATCGCCGAGACGTCCTGCGCGAGCGCCCAGCCGCGTTGATGCAATTTCAGCGCGTACCCGATCCCGCGCCCCGCGCCCGCCTTCGAAACTCCGGCGATGTGACTGTGCAGGCTGCCTTTTCCGGGGTTTCCGAAAAAGGCGACGCACGCGCCGAGCAATTCCCCGTCGGCGAACGCGCCGGCCACGTAATTCCCCGCCGACGACAGCGCGCGCAGCAGTTCGGTGGTCACCGGCCGGGTTCCTGGCGCGGACCGCCAGATCGTCTCGAACAGCACCCCGACCGCGGTCATTTCCGCGATCTCGGTGATTTCCCGGACTTCGACCCCCGAGGCGGCGGCCGCCGACTGAGCGGCCGCGACCGCCTCGGCGCACGTTTCCGCCGCGCCGGGTCTTTCCGTGTTCATCGCAAGATTCGTCACGGGATGATCCTTTCCCGGCTTCCCCGCCGACGTCACCGTCGCGCTCGACCAGAATCGCCGTCCGGATTCGTCGGAACCGACGGACTTCCCTTGCTCAGCACGTTCTCCACCAAGGCGGCCAGCAACGCCGTCCGCCGCGGCAATTCCTCGACCAGGACGTGTTCGTGATCGGCGTGCGCTCCGCCGCCGACCGCGCCGAGCCCGTCGAGTGTCGGCACGCCCAAGCCCGCGGTGTAATTGCCGTCCGAAGCCCCGCCGACGGCCGCTTCGGTCAATTCCGGCAAGCCGAGTTCGGCGGCCAATTCCTTGGCCAACCCGTACAACGCGGCCGAGGACACGGCGTCCAGCGGCGGGCGGTTGATCCCGCCGGTGATCCGTACTTGTGCGCCCTCCAGCACCGGTCGTAACGCGCGTACTTCCCGGTCGACGCGAAGCTGTTCTTCCTCGTCCCACACCCGCACGTCGACCTCGACCGCCGCTGCGGCGGGCACGGTGTTGACCGTGGTCCCGGCCGAAAGCACGGTCGGAACCACGCTGGTCCCGCGTTCCGGACTGGCGAGCGCGGCGACCGCGAGCACCTGGTGCGCGATCTCGATCCCGGCGTTGATCCCCTTTTCCGGTTCGAGTCCGGCGTGCGAGGCACGTCCGGTCACCTCGATCCGGTAGTGGGAAACGCCTTTGCGCCGGGTCTTGAGCGCGCCGCCGTCCGCGGAAGCCTCCAGCACGAACGCCGCCGCGCAGCCCCGCGCTTCTTCCTCGATCAGTCCGCGAGAAGACGGCGAACCCAGCTCTTCGTCCCCAGTGACCAAAATGGACAGTCCACTTCGGTCAGGAAGCGAGGCCGCGACGTGCAACGCCATCACCACGCCGGTCTTCATGTCGAAACACCCCGGACCGCGCAAGACCCCGTCCCGCACGGAAAACGGATGCGTCTCCAAAGACCCCATCGGCCAGACCGTGTCATGGTGCCCGAGCAGCAGCACCCGCGGCGGGCCTTCGCCGAATCGCCAGCGCAGATGCGTCCGTCCATCCAGGACAATCCGTTCCGGCTCCACGCCAAGCAACGCCTTGCCGACGCCAGCCAGCACGTCCGCGCTGTGCGCCACCGCGTCGAGGTCGGAGGACGGGGATTCGCAGCGCACCAACGTTTCGATGTCCGCGAGCAGAGCGTCCAGGTTGAACTCGGTCATCGCGGCTCACCCCGCAGCGGCTGGCCGGGGAACGCGTCGGGGAGCAGCTGCCCGTCGCGCACCACCGGAGTGCCCGCGACGAACAGGTGCCGCACGCCGACCGCGGGCCGGGTCGCGTCGAAATACGTCGCGGTATCGGTGATCGTGTCCGGATCGAGGACGACGATGTCCGCGTCCGCGCCGACGTTCAGCCGGCCCTTGGTCCGCGCACCGGGCGCGACCTCGTCGAGCACCCGCGCCGGGAGATAGGAACAGCGCCGGAAGGCTTCCAGCCAGGTCCAGACCCCGGCCTCGCGCACCATCAGCCGCAGCGACTTGGAGAACGTCCCCGCCGTGCGCGGATGCGTCGCGCCACCGGGAGGAAGCGGCCACTCGGTGGATTCGTGGGCCCCGTTCTGCCAGTACACCGGCATCGCGTCGCTCGCGACGATCGAGTCCGGGAACGCCAGCGCCTGGTGCAGCAGGGTGCGGTCGGCCGGGTCGTCCTCGTCGAGGAACTCGAGAATGCACGGCGCACCCGGCATCTCCGCACGGACCTGCAGCAACCGGCCCTCGTCCGCGATCCGCTCGCCGGTCTCCAGCAGGATCACCCGCGACGGGTTGAGGCCCTTCATCTTCAGCCGCTCCGGCGAGATGAAGGCCGCGCCGACCGCGGTGCTGCCCGCGCCGTACGGATAGGCCTCGACGGTCACTCGCGACCCGGCGGAACGCCCCGACTCCAGCGCGGCGAGCACGCGGTCGACGTGCCGGATGGAGGTGCTGTTGACGTGGCAGTGGTGCATTGCCGCGCCGGTCTCGGCCGCGACGATCGCGATCTCCTCGGACCCGTCGACCGGAGTGCCCGGATCGACCTCGACCAGCTCGCGGACGTGCGTGTACGTCGGCGCCTCGGCCTGTTTGGCCAGCTTCGCCAAGGCCAGGAACTCGGCCGGATCGCTGGCCGGCGCGTACCCGAGCAGCACGCCGACGCCGAGCGCGCCCGCCGCCAGCTCACCCTCCACCAGCGACAGCCAGGCGGCCAGCTCCTTCTTCGACGAGGAGCGCTGCCAGTCCGGAATCCCGAGCACGGAAAGCCCGGTGTTGATGTTCGCGTCCGGCTCGATGCCGGCGAGCACCTTCGCCCGCGCGGAACCCCACGAGGCCGAGAAGCCGTAGTGCAGCGGACGCCCCGCCGCGGCGGCGTCGGCGTAGGCCCGTTCGACCGGCATCAGCCCGGCCTCCAGGTCGAGCGCCGTCGTGACGCCGTCCATCGCCTGCAGCCGCTGTCCGGCGATCGAGTGCACGTGGCTGTGCAGATCGATGAACCCCGGCCCGACGACGTACCCGGCGACGTCGATCTCCACCTGGTCGTCCGCGCTGGGCAATCCCGGTCCGACCGCGATCACCTCGCCGCCGGATATCAGCACGTCAGCTGTGCCGTCGAAGCCCGTGGCCGGGTCGATGACGCGACCGCCACGCAGCAGTGTCCGCATGCTTGCCTCCTCGCCTCGCTGCTGGCGACCCTAGGAGGTTTCCCGGGCGGTACGTTCGTGCGCGCGGACGAATCCGGGACGGCAGATCTCTCCGCGCGCACAAACCGGAATTCGCTGGGCGAGCGCGCGCGAGCGCCCTAAGCTCGCGCACATGGCCTGCCGGATCACCGAACTCATCCTCGACTGCGCCGACCCGCAACGGATGGGCGATTTCTGGTGCGAAGTCCTCGGCTACGTCGAACTGGGCTGGGACGGCGATGACCTGGAGATCGGCCCGCCCGGAGCCGGTTTCGGCGGCCCGCAGCCGACGCTGATCCTCAGCCGCAGCACCGACCCGAAACCGGCGAAACTGCCGCTGCACCTGGACGTGAACCCGACCGACCGGGACCAGGACGCCGAACTGGAACGCCTGCTCGCGGCCGGCGCGCGCCCCGCCGACGTGGGCCAGACCGGCGAGGAGTCGTGGCACGTGCTCGCGGACCCGGAGGGGAACGTGTTCTGCCTGCTCCGCAACCGAGTCGACCCGGTGTCGTGAGTGTTCATCCCGGTTAGAACCGGGATCGCCGCTCACGACGCCCGGTGCCACTCCCGCCACCGGAACTGCCCGGTCTGGATCAGGTCAGCGGCGAACTCGAACCCACCCCGGGCCCTCCCCGCCGAAGGCGCGGGAAAGTGCGTCGGGAGCAGGACCGAACCACGCTCGCCCTCGAGAAGGCGGCTCCGCACTTCCGCCGCCTTCCCCGGGTCGACGCAGTACCGGGTGCTCAACTCCGGATGCCGGATCTGCACCCCGTGGTGCATCGTGTCCCCGGCGAGCAGCACGGTCCCGGCACTGCCGCGGACCCGCACGCACACGTTCCCCGGCGTGTGCCCGGCAGCGGGAACCAGCTCGGCGTGCTTGCCCACCGCCGCGTCCGGAGCGACGAACCTCAGCTGCCCGGCCTGCTCGATCGGCAGCACACTGTCGGCCAGGTAGTCGCCCGTCCGGCGCATGGCCGCCGCACCAGCCTCGCTCGACCAGTACCGGAACTCTTCCTCCACCACGAGATGCGGAGCGTGCGGGAAGACCGGCTCCCGCCGCACAGTGGCCGCGCCGACGTGGTCGGCGTGCAAGTGGGTGAACACGACCGCGTCCACCTCCTCGGGCCGCAACCCGGTTGCCAGGAACTGCCGCATCCACCGGTCCGGCAGCTGGTCGAATTCCGCCCGGCGGCGGTTTTTCCCCGCCCCGACGCACGCGTCGACCACCAGCACTTCGTCGGCCGAGCAGACGAGGAACGACTGGATGGCGAACACCAGCTTCCCCGCCGCCCGGTCGAACCACGGCTCCCGCGTGTACCAGTCGGCGAGGTCCGGTTCGAGTGCCGGGAAGAACTCGCCGGGCTCGATCAGCAGCCGGTCGTCCTCGATCAGGGGGACTACCGCGACGTCACCGAGATCGAACCAGTGCGGCATCGCGCTCCCTCCGCGCCTTCGCCCGCACCCGGCTCAGCCCGACCGCGCAAGCGATCGCGACCAGCACCGGAACGGCAGTCGCCAGGACGATCGTCTGGGCCGACAACGCCAGCGCGAGCAGCAACCCCGCGACCCCGGGTCCGACGATCGACCCGATCCGCCCGAGCGCCGCGGCCCAGCCGACGCCGGTCGTGCGGGTGCTCGCCGGGTAGATCGAGACCGCGAGCGTCAGCTGGCCGATCTGCCCCGCCGTCACCCCGAAACCGGCACCGGCCAGCAGCACGAACAGCAGAGTCTCGCCGACCGGCACCGTCGCCACGAGCACCATGCACACCGCCCCGATCGCCGGCATCAGGATCAGCGCCCGGGCGATCCCGATCCGCGCCGCCAGCGGGATGAGCACCAGACCGCCCGCGATCCCGCCCAGCGTCAGGAACGCGAGTCCCAGCGGGGCCTTCCCGGCGGCGAAACCGTATCCGGTGAGGAGGGTCGGAACCCACGAGATCAGCACGTACGCGGTGATGAAGATGAGGAACGAGAACGCCCAGATGAGCGACGTCGGCAGGCGCAGCCCTGGGCCGAACAGCCTGCTCACCTTGGCTTCCTGCTTCGCGCTGCTCTCCACCGCCGGCTCCCGAGCAGGCAGCACGACAGCCATCACCCCGGCCAGCAGCAGCGGAGCCAGCCCAGCGACGTAGAAGACCCCGGCGGACCCGACGCTGTGCAGCAGTTTGCCGCCGAAGAACCCGCCGAGGCTGCTCCCGGACGCGAGGCCGAGCGTCACCGCCACCGAAACCAGCTCCCGGCGGCCCTCCGCACTGTGTTTCGTCGCCAGCGAGACCCCGGCGGGCAGCACCAGCCCGAGACCGAGCCCGGTCACCAGACGGGCGGCGGCGAAGACCGGCATGGACTTCAGGGGCAGGATCGCGGCGGTCAGCACGGTCGCGCCCGCGAAGATCAGGACGCCGGTGAGCACCACCGAGCGCGCCCTCATCCGCGCGCCGACGTAACCCGCGGCCAGATATCCCGCGACGACCCCGATGTTGGTCAGCACCAACGGCAGGGTGAAAGCGGCGGGCGCGGCACCCCATTCGTGCGACAGGGTCGGGATCGTGAACGACAACGCGGCGGTGTCGAAACCGTCCAGGAGGACAGCGAGGAAGCAGAGCAGGACGACCGGCCAGTGGATGCTCTTGCTCATGGCGTGTTCTCCAGTGTCTGAGGGAAATTCCCGATCCGGAAACCGCTCCGCGGCCCGGGCGAGCCGGACCGCGCGAATTCGGTCCACCACAAGCGCATCTGGGCGCCAAGGCGTTCGACCTCGGCCCAGCTCGTGCCGCCCAGCATCGGGCTCCCGCGCCAGGATTCCGGGGTGCCCAGCAGGAAAGGCAGTTCCAGGCAATGGATCGCGCCGTAGCCGCCGTGTTCCGGAGTCCAGTCGAACTCGTAGGAGTACGCGCCGTACTGCTGTGCCAAAGCCCGCGCCGGACGACCGAAAAGCGGCTCGGTCTGGTCCGCGATCGCTTGCTGGAGCACGGGGTCCGGCACTCCGATCGCGAACGCCGCGCATTCCTCCGTCGTGTACCCGATCATCAAGTCCGGCAACGGATCGGCCAGCCGAATCTCGAGATCGACAATCCCGAACGGCGGCCGGGTCGACGTCGGATCCTTCGCGGCGTTCCACCGCAGAGTCCGCTGTTGCGCGGCAAGCAGCTGATCGACGGAGGCGGTAACCGGGTCTCCGCCGACCGCGTGGACGAAATACCGGCCGATCTCCCGCGCCGCGGCGCGTTCCTGAATGATCGCGGGGTCCGGTGAACTTTGGACGATCGCCCGCCGGATCAGCGCCCGACTGTCCGGAATGGACAACAAGGCCAGCGTCGAAAGCGCGCCCGCGGACTGCCCGAAGACGGTGATCTCGCCCGGGTCGCCGCCGAACGCCGCGATGTTGTCGCGCACCCATTCGAGCGCGAGCATCTGGTCCGCGAGGCCGAGATTGCCCTCGCTGACGTCGTCGTGGACCAGGTAGCCGAAGGCTCCCAGCCGGTAGTTGACCGACACCACGACCACGTCGCCGTCCGCGGCGAGCCGCCCGCCGTCGTACCAGGGAAGCGTGCCGCCTCCACTCAGGAAACCGCCGCCGTGCAGCCATACGAGCACCGGACGGGCCCCAGTCAGCGCGGGCGTCGCGACGGCAAGGTTGAGGCAGTCCTCGGACTGGGGCGGTTCGTCTCGCGGCGGACCCATCGCGGCCTCCAGCCGGGAGCCAAGCTGCGGGCAGATCGGCCCGGGCTGCGAGGCGTCAGCGCGGGGCTCGGCCGGTCGCGGCGGCTGGAACCGCTCGGCGGTGCCGTATCGCACGCCGCGGAACCGCAGCAGACCGTCGTCGCTTCGAGTGCCGAGGACGGGACCGGACGGTGGCCGGGCAGTGACAGGCTGGCATTCGGTCATCGCGGCTCTCCTTTGAGCGGGTGTCCGGCACCTTCGACCCGCAGTCAGGCTAAGAAAGTCCGGAATGCCTGACCAATGCTCTTTGCCGCCCGAGACATGTTTGCCCGGCTATACCTCACCGCGGGACGCAGCTGGTTCACGACGCACTCGCACCGGTTCGGTCCGGTTGCCGCCGGAGAACACGTCCGAGAGCTTCCCGATCAGCATCCCCAAAAGCGGAAGCCAGATCGGGCACAGCATCAGCGCCAGCAGCGGTCCCATGATCTTGAAAATCTCGAGGAATCCGTGCATCTCAAGGTCCCGCCTTTTCGGTCTCGGCCAGCAACGTCGCGAGCGTGCGCACCGCACGGTGCTGCAGCGCCCGGACGCTGTTGGGGTTCTTGTTCATGGTTTCGGCGACCTCGGCGACGGAGAGCCCGGCGAAAAACCGCAGCCGCACGCACTCGCGCTGCGGTTCGCTGAGGTCCGCCAGACACCGGCGCAGCGCCGCCGCTTCGATGCGGGCCAGCGCGAGCCGGTCGGCTCCACCGCGAAGGTCCGGTCCGTCGTGGTCTTTCCCGTCGAGCAGTTCGCGCCGGTAGCGGGCCGATTTGCGGTGGTCGCGCAGCAGGTTGTCGGCGATCGTGTACAGCCAGCCGGTGAACGAGCCGCCGTCCGGGCAGAAGTCCGGCAGTTTCCGCCACGCGCGCAGGAACGCCTCGCTCGTCAGGTCCTCGGCGACCGTCGCGGTCGGCACCCGCATCCGCAGGTAGCGGAAGACCGGCGGCGCGTGTTCCTGGTAGAGGACGGCGAACGCGGCCTGGTCGCCAGAGCGCGCTCGCCCCAGCAGTTCCGTCTCCACTTCGGCCTCACTCCCGTAGCCGCGACGCCGCGACGATCTTCATTACGCCGCCTCCCGCACCACGGGCACGAAGTCGACCTTGTCGCGCACGCCGCAATCGGGACACGTCCAGTCGTCCGGGATCTCCGACCACGCCGTTCCGGCGGCGAACCCCTCCAGTTCGTTGCCCTCCGCGACGCGGTAGACGTAGCCGCAGCCGGGGCACCGCGCGGCGTCCACGTCGTCGGCCAGCTTCGCCCGGGTGTCCGCGGCCGGTTCGTTCGCGCCGGCAGCGACGACCGGGTACTTCTTCAGCAGCGACGGCAGTTTGCCCGGCTGCACGTTCGCTTGCCGGAGGTCGCCGTCGAAATGCCGGTACACCCGCGGGTCCATCACCTTGCGGAACCACGCCGGAACCAGCGCGACGACCAGCATCCCGGTGTAACCGGTCGGCAGAACCGGGCTTTCCTTGAAGTCACGCAAAGTCTGGAACCGGCGCGTCGGGTTGGCGTGGTGATCGCTGTGCCGCTGCAGGTGATACAGCAGCACATTCGTCGCGACATTGTTGGAGTTCCAGGAATGCGCCGGGGTAACCCGCTCGTACCGGGTTTTCGCCCCATGCGTGACCTTCTTGCGCAGCATCCCGTAGTGCTCCAGGTAGTTCACGATCTCCAGCAGCGAGAACCCGAACACGGCTTGAAGCACCAGATACGGCAGGATCCCGACGCCCAGCCAAGCGAGCAGCGCACCCCACAGCACCACGCTCATCAGCCACGCGTTGAGCACGTCATTGCCGAGATGGAACGGGTGACTTCCCTTGCGGGCATAGCGTTTCCGCTCCACCCCCCAGGCACTGCGCAGCGAACCGAAGACCGTCCGCGGCCAGAACCGGTAAAAGCTTTCCCCCAACCGGCTCGACGCCGGGTCCTCCGGAGTGGCGACGCGCACGTGGTGCCCGCGGTTGTGCTCAATGTAGAAATGCCCGTAAAAACACTGTGCCAGCGCGATTTTCGCGGCCCAGCGTTCGGTGCTTTCCCGTTTGTGGCCGAGTTCGTGCGCGGTGTTGATCGCGATGCCGGCGACTGTGCCGAGCGTGATCGAGAGACCGATTTTTCCGCCGACGGAAAGATCGCCGCGCGCGAGCATCCACGCGCCCGCCACGAAACCGGCGTATTGCAACGGCAGGAACAGATAGGTGATCCAGCGGTAGTAGCGGTCCTCCTCCAGCGCCGCCATCACCTCGTCCGGCGGATTGGTGTGGTCGTATCCGGCGACGAGGTCGATCAGCGGCACGAGGACCAGCACGACCAGCGGACCGAGCCACAACGCGGCGGCGGACCCGGTCGCGGCGTGCAACGCGATCGCGCCGAACGGCAGCAGCGGCACCACGAGCCCGAGCGGCCACAGGTGCCGCTTCCGGTCGTGCCAGGCGGTTTCGCCGTTCGATCCGGCGAGGCGGTACTTCTTCATCGCGGCCTCCACGCGGTCTGTCGTTTTGCTGAAGGTAGGGATCCGTGAGCGGCGCGACACTGTGCGCGAAACCGAAACGCCCGGCTGCGTTGGGTCTCGGGCACGAACCCGGCGTACGGTGCTGCCTGTGACGTCGACGGCAGCCGCCACGCTGGCCAAGGTCGCGGACTCGGTCCTGGCCGAGCTCGCGCTGCTCCGCGCGCGAATCGCCGAGGAGGTCACCACCGAACTGCCGACGCTCGCGCCCGACGCGCAGGCCGCGGAGCTGCTGGACAGCACGGTCCGGGAGAACCTGGTCGCCGCGCTGGGCGTGCTGGGCGGCGCGACGGAGCCGGTGGACGTCGGGGCGCCGCCGGTCGCGCTGGAGTTCGCACGGCGGCTGGCTCAACGCCGCGTGCCGATCACCGCGATGCTGCGCGCGTACCGCCTCGGCCAGGCGGCCTTCCAGCAGGAGATGATCACCCGGATCGCCGCCGAGCCGGTGGATGCGGCGGACGTCGCCGTCGCCGCCACCGTGCTGTCGCAGGTCGCCTTCACCTACATCGACAAGATCTCCGAAGAGGTCGTCGAGGCCTATCAGCTGGAACGCGACACCTGGCTGCGGCACCGCAACGCGGCGCGGCTCGCGAAGGTGCGGGCTGCGTTGTCCGGCAAGCCCATCGACACCGCCGACGTCGAGAAAACCCTCGGCTACGCGCTGTCGGAACGGCACGTCGGCGCGGTGCTGTGGTGCGGCCCTGAACTGGACGAAAGCGACCGGTTGACAGCCCTCGAACGACACGCGGCGCTGCTCGCGAACGCCCTCGACACCACGCCGCTGGTCGTGGCACCGGACGCCTCGACCGTGTGGGCCTGGTTCCCGACCTCGACGCTCGACCTCGACGCGGTGTCCGCCGCGCTCGCCAGTTCACCCGATCCGGTGCGCGTCGCGTTGGGCGACCCGGCGAGCGGCCTGGCCGGATTCCGCACCACCCACCAGCAGGCCCGCCAGGCCGAGGCCGTCGCGCAGATGACCGAGCGAACCCAGCCGCGCCCCGTCACCGCGGCGGCGCAGCTCGGGCCGTTGGCGCTGGTCGCGGCGGATCCGTCGGCGGTCGCGGGCTGGGTCCAGTCGGTGCTCGGCGCGCTGGCCGACGACGACGAGGGACACCGCCGGATGCGCGAAACGGTGTGGGCGTACCTGTCCAGCGGGAGCAGCCTGATGATCGCCGCGCAGGAGCTGCACCTGCACAAGAACACCATCCAGTACCGGCTGCGCAAGGCCGAGCAGGAACGCGGCCGTCCGCTGTCCGAGGGACGGATCGACGTCGAGGTGGCGCTGCTGGCGTGCCGGTTGCTGGGCCCCGCGGTGCTCCGGCCGGTGGACTGATTTGTGCCGCGGGACCAGTCGGGTCCCGGCGTCCCGGTCTTCGGACCGATGCCCGCGTCCGGCCGGGCGGGAAGGCTTCTGGGGAACGAGTTCGCCACCTGCGAGGACCACGATGAACGACACCCGCGAAGACACCGACGTCCTCGTGATCGGCTCCGGCTTCGGCGGTTCCGTGAGCGCACTGCGACTGTCCGAAAAGGGCTATCGCGTCACCGTGCTGGAAGCCGGGCCCCGCCGTACCGAAGAGACGCTGCCGAAAACCTCGTGGGACATCCGGAATTTCCTGTGGGCGCCGCGGCTCGGCTGTTACGGGATTCAACGCATTCACCTGCTCCGAGACGTCGTCATCCTCGGCGGCGCGGGCGTCGGCGGCGGCTCTCTCAACTACGCCAACACCCTCTACGAACCGCCCGCACCGTTTTTCGAAGACCCGCAATGGGCGCACGTCACCGACTGGCAAGCCGAACTGAAACCGCACTACGACCAGGCCCGCCGGATGCTCGGCGTCACCCAGAACCCCACCGTCACCGCGGCGGACGAGGTGCTCCGGGAAGTCGCCGACGACCTGGGTGTCGGCTCTTCCTTCCGGCTCACCCCGGTCGGAGTTTTCTTCGGCGACAAAGACACTCCCGCCGGAACTGTCGTGCCAGACCCGTTCTTCGGCGGCGCCGGACCAGCCCGCCGAACCTGCACCGAATGCGGGTCCTGCATGACCGGCTGCCGCGTCGGCGCCAAAAACACGCTGGACCGCAATTACCTTTATCTGGCCGAACAACTCGGCGCGCACGTCGTCCCGATGACCACCGTGTTCGACGTGCGCCCCGCGGACGGCGGCTACCTCGTCACCGCGGCCCGCACCGGGAAGTCGCCTCGTCGCAGGAAAAACGTGCGCACTTTCTTCGCCCGCGACGTCATCTTCAGCGCTGGCACCTACAACACGCAGAAACTGCTCCACCAAGCCCGCGAAACCGGCGCGTTGCCGAACATTTCCGCCAGCCTCGGCCGATTGACCCGAACGAACTCCGAATCCATTCTCGGCGCGAAATCGAAACGCAAGGACGTCGACTTCACCCGCGGCGTCGCGATCACCTCGTCCATCCACCCGGACGAACACACGCACATCGAACCGTGCCGCTACGGCAAAGGCAGCAACGCGATGTCGCTGCTGCAAACCGCGCTCACCGACGGCGGCACATCCGTCCCGCGCTGGCTGACCTGGCTCGGCGCGTTCGCCAGGAATCCGCGCAACCTCACCTGGTTTTCGCCGCGCCGCTGGTCCGAACGCACCATCATCCTGCTGGTGATGCAAACACTCGACAATTCCATCACCGTCTCGAGCAAACGCACCCGCACCGGACGGCACAAACTGACCTCCAGCCCCGGCCACGGCGAACCGAACCCGACCTGGATCCCCGCCGGAAACGACGCCGCCCGCCGTGTCGCGGAGAAAATCGACGGCATCGCCGGCGGCACCACCGGCGAGATCCTGAACATCCCGATGACCGCCCATTTCCTCGGCGGCTGCGCGATTTCCGACGATCCGGACCGCGGCGTCCTGGACCCGTACCACCGCGTCCACGGCCATCCCGGCCTGCACGTCGTCGACGGTTCGGCGATCTCGGCGAACCTGGGGGTCAACCCGTCGCTGACGATCACCGCCCAAGCCGAACGCGCGATGTCCCTGTGGCCCAACCGCGGCGAGCAAGACCGGCGGCCCCCGCTGGGCGCACCGTACGAACGCATCGCCCCGGTCGCCCCACGGCATCCCGCGGTCCCGGCCGACGCTCCCGGCGCGCTCATTCCCTGACCGCACGGCAGCCCCCGACACCATTTCCGGAGCGGAATCCAGTACGCTTCCAGAAGCATTTCGACCACTGGGCCAATGCACCATTCCGCATATTTTTCATCAAAAACAAAACCGACCTCTCCGTCGGCCCAACTGATTCGCCTGAACGCGCGAGTGCCCGGACCCGGTCATCCTGCTAGCGTGTTCTTCGCGGAGGACTTCGCACGTGGCAGAAAGTTCATCAGCGATCGCTATCGAACCCATAAGAAATCCCAGCAGAAAGTGCGAACAGAGGAGGACTGGTTTCTGTGAAGACCCTTCCCGAGCGCTATCAGGCCCCGGAGGCATCCTCTGCCGGATGCTTCGCGACCGACACCCGGCGGCTCCGCCGCGGCGCACGCGACCACCGCCGGCACGGACGTCGCCGCCGCTGAGCAGGCGAACGACGCGCGGGTAGCGCTTGCTGCCCGCTGAGCTGAACCCGACGTGGCTGGAGGTCGAGTCAACCGGTCTTCAGCCACGTTCGTCATCCCGGCGTTTCCTCGACCGCCGAAAGGACTGGTTTCCGTGAGAACCCTTCCCGAGCGCTATCAGGCTCCGAAAGCAGCCGCGGCCGGCCGTTTCGCGACCGACACCCGCCAGCTCGGCCGGGGCGCGCTCGACAGCCGCTGGCGCGGACGCCTGCTTTATCGTTCCGGCCGCGCCTTCGCCCGCTGAGCAGGCGTGGACGATCACTCCGGGGAAATCGCGTCCTTTCCCCTCCGCTGAGCAGGCGGCCCGCACCTAGCGTCAGCCCGCTGAACCGACTTACTCCCGTCGTTCGAATCGATCCCGGTCGGGGTGCCGATGAACGCAGAGCCGAGCAGTCTTGTCGTCCTCCCCGACTCGCCGGGCGGAGCCGCGCTGCTGCCGCGAGTCCCTTACCCGCGGCCGAACGTCCTGTTCCATTCGTCCGGGCGGCCGTGGCTGGCCGGTCGCTGGAAGCCCGGGGAAATCCAGGTCGCCGTCGCGGGCCGGGCCCGGATCGCCGTGTTCGGGTTCTGCCCGCTGCCTGCCGAGCGGCTGACCGCCTGCGCCGCCCGATCGCGGACCGTGGCCGACGCGGACGCGCTCGCCCGCGTCCTGCCCGGCAGCGCGCACCTCGTCGCGTCGGTGAACGGGCAGGTCCGGCTGCAGGGCACGCTGGCGAACCTGCGCCGGGCCTTCCATGCCCGGATCGGCTCCGTCCCGGTCGCGGGCACCCGCGCCGACGTGCTGGCCGCGATGACCGGCGCGGACCTGGACGAGGATCTTCTCGCCGCGCAGCTGACGCAGATGCAGCTGCTTCCCCCGCTGATCGAGAAAAGCTGGTGGCTCACCGTGCACCCGGTGCCGCCGGATTCCTACGTCGCGCTGGCCGGCGACGACACGGTCCGCACCGCCCGCTGGTGGCATCCGCCGGAGCCGGTCCTGCCGATCCGCAAGGGCGCTCCCGCGGTCCGCGCCGCGCTGCGCGAAGCAGTCGCGAATCGACGCCCCGCCAAGGGCAGGCTGTCGCTCGATCTGTCCGGCGGAATGGACTCGACCACGCTGTGTTTCCTCGCCGCCGAGCAGACTTCCGACCTGTTCACGTTCCGGTGGACCGGAGGCAGCGTCGCCAACGACGACCCGTTCTTCGCCGCCGAAGCGGCTCGGCGGCTCCCTGGTATCGAGCACCTGGAACAGTCCGACGCCAGCGCGCCCGCGTTGTTCGCCCCGCCCTATGCGACGGACGACCTCGAAGCACCGTGGACGATGACCCGAGGGCTGAACGGCTCCGCCCACGGCGTGCGCGTGCTCGCCGAGCACGGTTCCGGCCTGCACCTGGCCGGGCACGGCGGGGACGAGGTCTTCAGCGGAACGCCCAGCTACCTCCACACCTTGGTCCGCCGTCGCCCGCTCACCGGCCTGCGGCAGCTCCGGGTCTACCGCAGCCTCGGCCGGTGGTCGTGGCCGCGGACCCTGTCCGCGCTGGCCGACCGGCAGAGCTGGAGCGACTGGTGGCGGGAGTCGGCCGACCAGCTGACCGACCCGCTGCCCCGGCCGGGCACGCCGGACCTGGGCTGGGCCGACCCGGTCCGGGCCGCGCCGTGGGCCACCGGCGACGCGCTCGCGACGACGCGGCGGGTGCTGTACGAAATCGCCGCCGAGGCCGCCCCGCTGGCCGCCGACCGCGGCCAGCACCAGGCGCTGACCAGCCTGCGTGCCGCCGGACCGCTGTGTCAGCAGATCCAGCGGGAGTACGCCGCCGACGGGGTCCCGCTCGACCTCCCGTACCTGGACGACCGGGTCGTCGAAGCCGCGCTCGCGGTCCGTACGTCCGATCGTTTCACGCCCTGGCGGTACAAACCGCTGCTCGCCGACGCGATGCGTGGGCTGGTTCCCGACGTCATCCTCGACCGCACCACCAAGGGCAACTACCAGGACGACGATGACGCCGAGGCGCACCGGCACGTACCCGACCTGCTCGATTACTTCGCCGATTCGGCCTTGGCCGCTCGCGGCCTGCTCGACCTGGACGCGCTCCGGGCCGCCCTCCTCGAACCGCGGCTGGACGACGAGGTGGAAGCGCACTTGGAGACCGCGCTCGGCTGCGAAATGTGGCTGCGGGCGATCGCCGAGAACCGGCCAGCGACCGACCGGAGGACCCATGCACCTGCACCCTGACACCGCACTCACCGAAACTCCGGACGGCTCGGTCCTGCTCAACAAACGCACCGGAAGTTATTGGCAGGTCAACCGAACCGGCGCGCACACCCTCGACCGCCTCCTCGCCGGAGAGACCGCCGAGCAGATCGCCGCGGACCTCGCGGCCAGGTACGACATCGACGCCGCCCGGGTGCGAGCCGACATCGCCGCGATGACCGAAACCCTGCTCGCCGCTGGATTGGTCGAACCGGCATGAGCCAGCCGACCGTGGTACCGCACCGAATTCACCTGCCGTGGCACCGAAAACTGCTGCCATTGCTCATGGTCGGCGTCGCGACCGTGCTGACCGCGTTGTCCCCCAAGCATCTCTGCGCGATCCTGCGCTTCGCCCGGCGAGGTGCGCGGCCCGCCACCTTCGAGCAAGCCCGCACCGCGCGTCGATCAGTAGTCGCGATCAGCCTGCGCTGCGCGGGCGACGGTTGCCTGCTGCGTTCCGTCGCGTCCGCCCTGCTGTGCCGCGCGCACGGCACCTGGCCGACCTGGCGTACCGGCGTGCGCACGCAACCCTTCAGCGCCCACGCGTGGATCGAAGCCGATGGCCAAGTTGTCGACGAAATCCACCCCGCAGGATATTTCGCCCCTTTGCTGACCGTCGCCCCGCTAAGGACCGCTCGGAATGACCGTCACCGCCCCTGACACCAGTCCGCCGGCCACCGACGAGCCCGTCCAGTCCCGGGCCGGCCTGCGCCACCTGTTCGCCACCACCCGAGGACACCGGAAAACCATCGCCGTCGCACTGCTTTTCACCCTAGTCGGTGCCGGACTTGGCCTGCTGCAGCCCATGCTGGCCATGCATACCATCGACGCGGTCGGAGAAGGCGGGACGGTCGGGTGGCTGCTGGTCGCACTCGTAGCCGTGTTCATCGCCGAGGCCGTCGCGGACACCATCGGCAGATACTGGCTGGAACGCTCCGGAGAAGGCGTCGTATTAGGCCTGCGAATCCGCCTGGTCAGCCACCTTTTGCGGCTGCCGATGCGCCTGTACGACCAACACCGCATCGGCGACTTGCTGTCCCGCACGACCGCCGACACGACCCTGCTGCGCGACACCCTCGCCTACGACCTGGTCGAAATGCTGACCGGAAGCTTCGTAGTCATCGGCGGCACCGTCGCCATGCTCCTGCTGAGCCCCTTGCTGTTCGGCATCGTAGCCGTCATCGTCGCCGGTGTTGGCGGCGTGACGCTATTTGTCTTGGCGCGCATCCGAAACGCCACCGAAAGCGCGCAAGACAACCTGGGACTGATGGCCGCGGAACTGGAACGAGCCCTCAGCGCCATCCGCACCATCCGAGCCACCCGCGCGGAAGACCGCGAAACCGATCGCATCGGCCATTACGCGCGCACGACCTATCAAGACAACGTCCGAGCCGCCCGCCTCAACTCTATCGCAGCACCAGCCGTAACCCTCTCGGCACACGGCGCCCTCATCGCGGTTCTGGTCACTGGCGGAGTCCAAGTGGCCAACGGAAACCTCACCCTCGCCGAGCTAGTCGCTTTCCTTCTCTACGTCAGTTATATCGCCGTCCCCAGCGCCGGTTTGTTCGAAGTGGCCGCCACGGTCCAAAAAGGACTGGGCGCTTTCCAGCGGGTCCACGACCTCACTCAACTCCCCACAGAAACCGACCATGCTCCCCCCTCACCGGCTTCCCCCGCCACCGCCCCAGTCCTGGAATTCCGAGACGTCTGGTTCAGCTACCACCCCGACCGCCCAGTACTGCGCGGCATCTCCTTCACCGTCCCGCGCCGAGGCCACGTCGCTTTGGTCGGCCCTTCCGGAGCCGGCAAATCCACCATTCTCGCGCTGATCGAACGCTTCTACGAGCCGGACCGAGGAACCATCCTGTTCAACGGACACCACCCGTCGATCACCGAATGCCGCCGAAGAATCGGCCTGGTAGAACAAACGACCCCCATCCTGCACGGCACCCTGCGAGACAATCTCACCTACGCCGCCCCCGACGCGACCGACGAGCAAATCCGGGATGCCCTGGAGAAAACCAACCTGACAGAATTCGTCACCCGCCTCCCGACCGGTTTGGAAACCCCCGCAGGCGAACACGGCGGCATGCTGTCCGGAGGCCAACGGCAACGCCTGGCCATCGCGAGAGCCCTCCTGGCGCGCCCGGAACTGCTCCTGCTGGACGAACCAACGTCCCAACTGGATGCGGTCAACGAGGCTGCGTTTGCCCGGACACTGGAACAGGTGGCTGGGGAGTGTGCGTTGCTGGTGATCGCCCACCGCCCGGCTACGGTGCGTCGGGCGCAGAAGGTGCTTGCTTTGGAGAACGGCCGGATCAGCACAGACGCGGGACTGATCCCTTAATGCCGAGAAATCCCAGGTAGCGGGGTCCGCATCAGAGATGCCGAGGTTCTTGGTGTCGTCAACCTCCGAGCAGTCCCCGTTCCTGTTGACGCGCAAGGAAACGACCAAGAAGCTCCGCGGTCATCGGTGGGCAGTCGAGTCCAGACCCGGCCAGGAAACCGGTGGTCCTCGGGGCCAGCCACTGAGCCTGCGGAACTGGCTCCGATGCACCGCCGGAGACGAATTCGCCGTCCGGGAACAACGTGAGCAGACTGCGGAACACGATACCGTCAGGCTGTTCCGCCGCATGCCGGAGACGACCGTGCCAATCCGCATAGGACAGTGGTTCCGCTGGGCAACCTGCTTCGGTCAGCAGTCCGCCCATTTCACACCAGGTGCGCACGTGCGGCGACATGACGTGGAACGTCTCGCCCGCAACTCCCTCGCGCCGGGAAAGGTCGACGATGGTGCTGACGACGAAGTCCACCGGCGCCAGTTCCACGGGCATCGGCAGTTCCACTGGGACCGCCCCGAGACGAGCGCACGCTACGATCAGCTGGCAAGTCACGTCGCGTGGGTTCGCCGCACCGGATCGGCTGTGCCACGCGACAGTGCCCAAGCGGTAGACGCTCACCGGCATTCCGCGCGCCGCCGCGGACCGCACCAGTTGTTCGGCAACCCATTTGCTCTGGGTGTACCCGCTGGCACCGGTCGGCGGTTCGCCCAGCGGCGACGCCTCGTGCACCGGCCCCGCGTCAAGAGGAAGTACGGACAGCGTAGAAACATAATGCACCGGTGCGGTTCCGGCCACACAGGCCAGCCGCAGGATTTCCTCAGTCCCGAGCACGTTGGCCGCGCGCATCGCCGGGTAGCCGTAAAGCGCGTTGACCATCGCGCCGTTGTGGTAGATCCGGCCAACACGCCCAGCAAGTGCCTCGTACCGTTCCTCCGAGAGCCCGAAGCGGGGTGCGGACAGGTCACCAGGGACAACTTCGACGCGTGCGGGGAGGCCGCTCTCGGGCAGGCCGAATCGGCGGAGAACTTCGCGGACCCGCTGTGCCCCTTCTTCGGCATCTCCAGCGCGCACCAGGCAGATGACCTGGTCAGAGGTCCGATCAAGCAGTTCCCGGAGCAGGAAGGCACCGACAAAACCCGTGGCTCCGGTGAGCAGGACGGCACCGGTTGCCCGGTGCGCTCCACCGCGAGGACGGATCTCGGCGGCGAGCTCGGTGTCCAGGCGCATCATTTCGGCTGCCTCCGTGGTCAGCGCCCCGGTGATCCGGCCGGCTAGTTCCGCGATCGTCGGGTAGGCCAGTACGTCCGCCAGCGGCAGATCGATCCCGGCCGCCGAGGCGGTGGCGGCCACTCGCAAGCTCATGGTCGAATCACCGCCCAACGCGTGGAAATTGTCCGAACGGCCGACCCGGTCGACACCGAGCACCTGGACCCAGATCTCGGCGAGCCTGGCTTCGAGCGGGGTTCGCGCTGGCTGGAATTCCTGGACGAGGTCCGGGCGGGCGCCTTCAGGAGCGGGCAAGGCGGCCCGGTCGACCTTTCCTCCCGCGGCGACGGGAATGGCGTCGAGCATCATCACGGTCGCGGGGACGAGGTACCCGGGCAATGTCTCAGCTGCGAACTCGCGCAGTGCCGCTACGTCGGGGACGCACCCGCGCCGGGTCACGACGTACGCAGCGAGGCTCCGGTGACCGACGTCGTCAGTCCTGGCCACCGCGATGGCCTCGGCCACGTCAGGATGGGCTGTTAACCGGGCTTCGATTTCGCCCGGCTCCACCCGGTAGCCCAGGATCTTGAATTGCTCGTCGATCCGGCCGAGGAACTCCAGAGTGCCGTCGGGCCGGTATCGCGCGAGATCCCCCGTCCGGTACAGCCTGCCGCCCGGTTCCCTGCCGAAAGGGTCCGGCACGAACCGCTCAGCGGTGAGCCCAGGCAGAGATCGGTAACCACGTGCGAGACCCGCACCTCCGATGTAGAGCTCCCCAGGCACACCGAGCGGTGTCAGGTTCAACCGGTGATCCAGGATGTACAGCCGGGTGTTGTCGATCGGCCTGCCGACCGGAATGGTCGAGGACTCGATGTCCTCAGCCCGGACTTCGCGGGCCGCGCAACCGACGACGCTCTCGGTCGGCCCGTACTCGTTGATCAGGCGAGCGCCGGGTGCGAGGTCCCTCCACATCGCGACGACGTCTGGCCGCAACTCCTCACCGCCGACAACGAACGTACGTACCGAACGGACCCGCGCCCCATCGGGCAGAAGGCCACGCACCATCTCGAGGTGTGCGGGGGTCAGCTTCAGCAGACTGAAATCCGTCTGCCGGGCCAGCAGCCCGGCAAGTGCTGCCAGTTCGCCGTTCTCCGGCAACAAGGTGACGTCTCGCCCGCTGATCAAGGGCAGGAAGAGGTTCGGCAGTGACAGGTCGAAAGCAATCGAGCCCAGCATCGGAGCTCCGGACTCGCCGTCCATCCCGTACTCGTCGCGCGCCCAGCGAAGATAGTTCGACAGCCCGCGGTGAGTAACCAGCACTCCCTTCGGCTTGCCAGTGGATCCGGAGGTGTACATGACATAAGCGAGCTGATCCTGATCAACGCTCGGTGCCGGCTCCAGCGCCGAGCCGCCCTCGAGTTCCGCCCGGTCCCGGTCGAGACATCTCACTTCGCCGCCGAACGACTTCAGCCCGGGCAACAGGCTTTCCTGCGTCAATACCAGATCGGCCCCCGCGTCGGCGAGAACAGCGTTCAGGCGCGCCGGCGGGTGGCTTGGATCAACCGCTACGTAAGCACCACCGGATTTGAGAATCCCCAGGAGCGCCACCAGCATATCGGCCGAATGCCTCACACACACTCCGACGACGATGTCCGCTCCGACGCCGCGCTCACGCAGATACCCGGCGAGTCTGGCCGCACGCACGTCGAGCGACCGGTAGCTGACCGCCTTCCCTTCGGCCGTGACCACAGCCGTCGCTTCCGGTGTCGCGGCCGCGTGCTCCGCGAAAAGTTCATGGATGGGGGCCCACGGGCGGCGCACTTCAGTGTCGTTCCAGCCGATGACGAGCTTCTCGTGTTCTCCGTCTGGAAGGCAGGCCGCGAAAGCATCTCCATCGGGTTCAGCGATCATTGTCTCCAGGACGTGCCGGTACATCCTGCCCAGGTATTCGGCGTTCCGGCGAGCGAGCACACTCGGGCTGCTGGTTAGCAGCAGATGACCGCCGAGGACAGTGACTGTCAACGGGAACTCGTTCGGACTGTCGTCGATGCTCTCTCCGACATCGATCACCTCCTGGTCGATCATCCGGAAGTCGAGGTAGTTGAACAACACGTCGATCAGCCCGCGACCCGTCGCATCGTCGCGGCGGATGGCGGAGAGCGGATAGCGCCGGTGCGGCCACATGTCCACTTCGGACTCGTATACCCGGCGCACCAGATCCCGCCAGGATCCCTCGCCGAGAACGAACGGGAACGGCACCGAATTCAAGAACATCCCGTACAGGCGTTCGGCTCCGGCGACCTCGGGGCGGGTGTCGCATACCAGTCCGGTGGAGAACGCGGACTCGTCGAAGACCTGGCTGATCACCTTGAGATGCGCGGCGTGCAGCACGCTCTTCAACGAAACCGCCGCGCTCGCGGCCAACTCCTTCAGTTCGCCGAACAGGTCGGTGAGTGGGACACGCACTTGGAATCGCCTGTCCGGCACAGCGGGTTCCGCCCACGCCCTCGGGAGTGTCGCCGGGACGTGCCGGGCGACCAGGTCGGCCCAATATTCGCGATGTTCCGCCGAGCGGAGGGTTTCTCGCTCCAGCGCGACGAAATCGGCGTGCCTGGCGGACGCGGGCTTGTGTTCTGGTGGTTCGGCCCCATCACGGAGTGCCCGGTAGCAAGACAACAACTCCATCAGCAACGAGTGGTAACTCCAGCCTTCCAGGATCGCGTGGCACTCGGTGATCGAAAGACGCCAGCCCTCCTCGTACTCGTGCACGAACCAACGCAGCAACGGAGGAGTCTCGAGATCGAACAGCGTCTCGCGTTCAGTCGTGATGAATGCGGCAAGCAGGCGATCCTGTTCGGCGGGATCGACCCCACGCAGGTCGGCCGTGCCGAACGGCAGGCCGACAGCCGAGTAGACCAATTGAAGCGGTTCCGAGAACCCGGTCAGGTGCATCGCGGTCCGCAGCGGCTCGTGACGGGACACCAACAGGCGCGCGGCCGCCACGAACGCGGCCGCGTCGAATGGCTGGTCGTCGCGGATACGGAAAGAGGTCACGTTGTGATAGGCGTTCCGACCCCCGGCAAGCAGTTGCACCACCATGCCGCTCTGTGCGCGCGACATCGGATAGGCATCGTCAAGCCCGTCCGGCAGCAACTCCAAGTCGGCCTTCGACAGCAGCTCGAACGGCTCCACCCGAGGCCGGTCTCCAGCGCTCCTCGGCAGTATCGCCAGGCTTTCGCACAGCGCGGCCACAGTACTGTGCGCGAACACGTCCCTTACCGAAACATCGAACCGCGCAGCCCGCATCGATCCGACCACCGACACCGCGCTGAGAGAATCGCCTCCGAGTTCGAAGAAATTGTCCAGAACGCCCACGCGTTCGCGGTCGAGAACCTCGCCCCAGATCGCGGCGACCTGTTCCTCGATCGCGGTTCTCGGCGCGAGGTAGGGTTCGCGCACCGCCGATGAGGCACGCCCCGGAGCGGGCAGTGACCTGTGGTCCAGCTTGCCGTTCGGGGTCATGGGCAACTCGTCGATCAGCACATACACCGCGGGGACCATGTACGAGGGGAGCGCGCGAGCGACGAACTCTCGCAACGCTTCCCTGCGCAACTCGGCTCCGGCGGCCGGAACCACGTAGCCGACGAGTTCATTCTTGCTCTTCTCCCCGGCACGGAGCACGATCGCGGCGGCCCGCACGCCCGGACAGGCGAGCAGCGCCTTCTCGATCTCGCCGAGTTCGACCCGGTAGCCGCGAATCTTGACCTGATTGTCCGCGCGGCCCAGCGATTCAAGCACCCCGCCCCGCCGCCAGCGAGCCAGATCACCGGTGCGGTAAAGCCGTGTACCCGGCGGTCCGAACGGATCCGGCACGAATCGTTCCGCAGTGAGTGCCGGCTGGTTCAAGTAGCCGCGTGCGACCCCAGGACCGCCTACGTGAATCTCTCCCGGCACGCCTACCGGAGCTGGGCCGCCGTCGGAATCCAGTACGTACACCCGCAGGTCTGGCAGAGCACGACCGATCAAGCTCGGCGCGGCATCGGCAAGCTCCGGCCTGCGGACAAGGTGGTAGGTGACGTGCACGGTGGTCTCGGTGATCCCGTACATGTTCACCAGTTCGGGCTCCGCTGCCCCCAGCAGGTCCGCCCATGGCATCAGCTCCGCGAACTCCAGCCGTTCGCCACCGAAGACGACGGTTCGCAGGGAAAGCCGTGAAATTCGCTCGTCGCCGGATGCCGCGGCCGCGACCAATGCCCGGAACGCGGACGGCGTCTGGCTCAGCATCGTGACCCGCTCCCCGACGAGCAGGTCGATGAACTCCTCCGGAGTACGCGCCGCCTGCTCGGACACGACCACCGCCCGTCCGCCGTGCAGCAACGCGCCCCACAGCTCCCAGACCGAGAAGTCGAAGGCATACGAGTGGAACATCGTCCAGACACCGGTATCGTCGAGTTCGAATTTCTCGCCCGCCGCGGCGAACAACCGCAGCACGGCGCGGTGGGTGAGACAGACGCCTTTGGGCTTTCCGCTCGAACCCGAGGTGTGGATGACGTAGACCAGGTTGTCCGGTTCGGCGGCGGGCACGAGATTCGCGCGTGGCGAGTCCGCGACAGCCGCCGCGTCTCTATCCAGCAGAACCCTTTCGCCGTCGTACCCCTCAGGCAACGAAGACAGGTTCGGGCCGTCGGTGACGACCAGCCGCGCGTTGGTGTCCGCGAGAATAAGGCCCAGCCGGTCCGCCGGCCAGGACGGATCGAGCGGAACGTAGGCACCACCGGCCTTGAGAATGCCGAGCAACGCGATCACCAGCCCGCTACCGCGCCCAAGGCAAACACCGACCAGGGTTTCGAGCCCTACCGCCTGCGCTCGCAGATAGTGTGCGAGCTGGTTGGATCGCGTATTCAGTTCGGCGTAGGTCATCGCCGTCGCGCCGTCCGTGAGTGCGATCGAGTCAGGGCGCGTCCTCGCCTGAGCCTCGAACCGCTCGTGCAGCGTTCCTTTCTCGACAGTGGCCGCGATCCTGGCCTCACCGCCGGTGTCGTTCCACTCTTCGAGCAGCCGAACGCGTTCAGCGGGCGCGGTCATCGGGAGCTGCGACACTGGAGCGGTGGCGTCGGCCGCGATCCCGGCCAGCAAGCGCACGTAGTGCTCGGCGAGCCGGGACATGGTGTCCTGGTCGAATAGCGAGGTCGCGTACTCGAGGAATCCGCCAAGCGCACCGCCGGGCAGCTCGCCTATTTGAAGGTTCAGGTCGAACTTCGCGACTGTCCACTCGACCTCAGCTGGCTCGACCGTCAAGCCGGGCAGGTCGAGATCCGTCCCGTCTCCGATCGGCTGGAGACCGAACATCACTGTGAACAACGGTGTGCGGGACAGATCCCGCTCGGGAGCGAACTCGCCGACCAGCCGTTCGAAGGGGACGTCTTGGTGCGACATCGCGTCGATCATCGCGGTCCGGGTGCCCGCCAGCAGTTCGGTGAAGCGCGGGTCGCCCTGCCACCGATTGCGCACCACCACGGTGTTGACCAGGTAACCGATCAACTCCGCGGTCTCAGGATGGTCCCGGCCCGCGACCGCTGTGCCGACAGCGATGTCGCGGCGGCCGCTGTACCTGGACAACAGTACCTGGAACGCGGCGAGCAGGACGGTGAAGAGAGTCGTTCCCTGAGCCAGAGCTAGCTCGCGGAGCCTGCCGGGAAGCTCTGGCGGCAGCTCGAACCGCACAGTCGCTCCGGCATGGCCGCGAATCGCTGGACGCGGCCGATCAGTGGGCAGCTCCACCGGGGTGCTCCCAGTGAGTATCGGCCGCCAATAGTCAAGCTGCTTCCGCAACCGCGCGCCGCCGATGCGCTCGCGCTGCCAAGCCGCGAAGTCGGCGTATTGAACCTGCAACGGCACCGCCGGCGACGGATCGCCGGCAAGGTGCGCACGGTACCTTCCGGCGAGTTCGGCGGACAGCAGTCCCAGCGACCAACCGTCACACGCGATGTGGTGCACGACGAGCACGATCAGGTGGTCGTGGGAGTTGATCCGCAATACCCGAAACCGAGCGGGCAAGTCCGTTTCGAGGTCGAACGAGGACCTGGCCTGTTCGTCTGCGAGTCGACCGGCACGTGCGACCCGCTCCGCTTCCGGCAGTGAGGTCAGATCGATGACGTCGAAGTCGCATTCCCCGATACCGCCGATGCGCTGAACCAGCTCGCGCCCCTCCGCTCCGTATCGGGTGCGCAGGATCTCGTGCCGGGCCACCACATCCGCCCAGGCCGACCGCATCGCCTCGACCAGCAGAGGCCCGGTGACCCGCACCGCCCAGGGCACCAGGTATTCGGAACTGCCGCCAGACAGACGGTCGAGAAACCAGAGGCGACGCTGTCCGAACGAGAGCGGCACCGAGCCGGTCCTGTCGATCGCCCCGATCTCGGTGCCGCGGGCGGCCTTGTGCCCGGCGAGCCTGCGAGCGACGAGTTCTTCGCGAACCTGCGCCAAGCCGGCCTGGGTTCGGCCCGCCGGGTCGATAGCGAATCCGTTCACCTGATCTCGCTCCTCGAAATCTGCTCTCGCCCGCTGTGCCGGGGCGTTGCCATCGCCGGAAACCGCCATCGGCGCCGTGCCGGTCAGGAAATCAGCGCCGGGCCCGCGGCTGGAAGTGTTTGGCGACTGCTCGCCACGCCGGACCGGGGCCACCGCGACCCGCGCGGCAGCCCCGGCCCGGTCACTCATTCAGTCAGCCGATGACAGTGGATGCCAGCACCGGGCTCGGGTCAGGAAAACCAGCGGCGGTCGCGTCGAACGTCGCGCCCTCCACGGAGACCTTGGCCTTGAATGAAATACCCGGGTCGCTGATACTGGTACCGCCGAGTTTCGTCTCGGCGGTACCCGAGGCGCCCGCGATCAGCGTGATGGTGAGAGTAGGCAGTTCGAACGCCTGCCCACCGCCGACCGGGCCGGCCGTGCTCACCTGGATCACGCCGTTGACCAACTCCACGACCGGGGCCGGACCTGGACCGGAGCCTCCGGTCAAAGCCGTCGAGACGTAGGTCGTGTTGGACGGTACCGGAATCCGGAGGACGTACTCGGAGACCTCCTGCACCGTCGCGCCCCCGATATTGGCGGGAACGGTGCTGGGTGCGGAGTCGATCACCACCGAGAACTCCGCACCTGGCCGGACCGTGGCGGGCGCGGTCACCGAGTCGAGCCCGAGCGGGAGCGCGAACGGCAGGCTCTGTCCCCCGGCCGAACCTTCCATCGTGTAATGCACGACCATCGGGGCCGCCGCGCTCGCGGTAGCCCCCGATGCCAGCAGGCCGGCCACTGCTGCGACAGCGGCCACGAGCGTCTTGATCACCTTACTTCGACGCGACAAAATCACGCGATATCCCTCCCGATTGAAATGAACACAGAACGTGCACGAGCGTGCACATCTCATTACTACCGTCACCCGGGCACTCGGTCAACAAATTTCAAATCGGGTATTTAATACACCCGCCGGGCATCTGGAAACATTTTCGAACAGCACAAACAGCCGAGTGTGACCACTCGGCTGTTCGACGAAAAACGGAGTCAGTTGCCTTCCAGACACCATTCCAGTATCGCCGCGGCACTGTGCAGCTTGTTTTCCGCTTGGTCAAACGCGATACTCGCGGAGCCTTCCAGGACCGCCTCGGAGACCTCTTCGCCCCGATGGGCGGGCAGGTCGTGCATAAAAGCGGCTCCGGAGAACCTGGCCAGCAGCTCCTCGTCCACGCGGTAGGGCTCGAAGACCTGCCGCCAGGAAGGATCCGCCTTGCTGGTCCCGGTGGTCTGCCAGCGGGTCGTGTAGACGAAATCGGCCTCGCCTTTCACCCCGCGCAGATCACGGGTCTCCGCGAACTTGCTGCCGGACGCCCGCGCGCACTCCGCCGCGGCCGCCGAAACCTCGGGCGGCAGGCCGTACCCGGGAGGGGTCACGACAAGCAATTCGGTCGCCTTGAACCGGGTCAGCGCCAGAGCCAGAGCGACCGCGGAGTTGTTGCCCTCCCCGATGTAGACCACCCGTGCCCCGTCCACACCGCCGAGCTCGAGGCGGACCGTGGCCAGGTCGGCGATCGCCTGGGTGGGGTGCTCCTCCTTGCTCATGGCGTTGATCACCGGCATCCGGGACTGCGCGGCATAGGCCGCGTACTCCGCGTCCGGCCCAGCCGTGCGGACCACCAGCGCGTCGAGCATCCTGGAGAGCACCTCCCCGGTGTCGCGCACGGTCTCGCCAGTGTTTTCCTGAAGATCGCCAGGCCCGTAGGAAACAATTCCAGCCCCCAGTCGCAGCGCGGCTGCCGAAAAAGCAGTCCTGGTCCTGGTCGAGAGATTTCGAAAATAGATCCCGACCACTCGCCCGGACAGCGAGTTCCGATATCGCTCAGGGCGTACCGCGAACTCAACGGACCGTTCTACCAGCCCGAATAGTTCCTCGTCTGACAGTTTCGAGACAGAAATCAGGTGTCGACACCCCACCATGTGAATCTCCCTTCCCCAGCCTCGAACCTAGCGCACGGGACCGCGGCGGTCGCTGACCACAATTCGCCATCACGGGTTTTTGCTGTCCAGTTGTCGCCAAGACTGCGAGAGCTCGGCTGGCCAGGGCTAGCGTCGTGATACGCACCCGCGAGCCATCGCACCGGAACAACGACGGGAAAGGCGCTATGACCGAAGCCGAGGAGATCGCGCGCGACCTGCGTGCTGAATACGCCGAAGTGGACGCACTCGTCGGAGATCTCGGGAAGGCGCAGTGGACTCTCCCGACTCCGGCCGAGGGGTGGAGTATCCGCGACCAGGTGACCCACTTGTCCTGGACCGACCAGTGGATGCTGTTGTCGATCCAGGACCCGGAGAGGTTCCTCGACGGCGCGCTCGAGTTCCGCGATCCCGACGCCGAGATCGAGAAGGGGCTTCGGTTGCTCGACGGTGTCCCGACCGCGGAAGTGCTCGACCGCTGGCGGACTGGTCGCGAGGAACTCGTCGCTGCGCTAATCGCCTGCGACCCGGACTTGAAGATCCCCTGGTTCGGCGTTTACAACACGCCTGTGCAACAGCTCATGGGCCGCGCGATGGAGGCTTTCGCCCACGGCACAGACATCGCCGACACAGTTGGCACGACGCTGTCCCATCCTTCGCTCAAGCACGTCGTCCGGCACGGCGTCGAGACCCGGCAATGGTCCTTCGCGACCAACGGACTCGATGTACCCAGTGAAGACGTACGAGTCCAGCTGCACGGCCCTGGCGGCGCGGTCTGGACGTACGGATCGATAGAGTCCCGTGACCGGCTGTCCGGACCGGCGACAGACTTCGCCCTGGTCACTGTGCGAAGGCGGCACCGTGCGGATACGGATCTGCGGCCGGCGGGACCCGTGGCGGACCGCTGGTTGGACGTGGCTCAGTCCTACACAGGCGCGAGCGGCAGCGGCCGCAAGCCAGGCCAATTCAAGAAGACCGCCGCCACGCGCTGAAACCCGTGCCGGTACACCCTTTCTCCCGGTGTACCGGCACGACTTGCCTATCCCTCTCCAAACTCCTGGTATAGCTCGGCCTCGGACATCGACTCGACCTCTTGCCGGATGATTCTCTCGACCGTCACGGCCAGCCCCGCGATCGTCGCGCCTTCGAATACCTGCCGCACCGGCACCTCGATGTCGAATTCCCGCCGCAGCGCACCGACCAGCCGAATGGCCAGCAGTGAGTTGCCGCCGACCGCGAAAAAGCTCGTGTGCACGTCCGGTTCGCCGACGCCAAGCAGCTTTGTCCAGATCCCGGCGATCGTCTTCTCCACCGGGTTGCTCGGAGCCACACCCGCGGCAGGCCGCTCGGGCGCGGCCAGCAGCGACACGGCTGCCCGATCCAGTTTTCCGTTGGCGGTCAGAGGGAATGACCCGACCACGGTGAACGAGCCAGGTATCATCGCCGCCGGCAGCAAGGCCCGGCAGTGTCTCCCCAGTTCGGCCGCATCCAGCTCAGACCCGGCAGGCCGGTAACAGGCGGCGAGCACTTTGCCCTCCCCTGCCGCCCTCGCCGTCACTACCGCTTCGAGGACGCCCGGATGACTCGCGAGCACCGCCTCGACCTCGGCGGGCTCGACCCGGACGCCATTCACCTTGATCTGATCGTCCACCCGGCCAATGAACACCAGCTCGCCTTCATGCCACCGTACGAGGTCGCCCGTCCGGTAAACCCGTCCGCCCGGCGGGCCGTAGGGGTCCGGCAGGAAACGTTCTGCGGTCAGGTCAGGCCGGTCCGCGTAGCCCATCGCGAGCCCGGCTCCCCCTACGCACAGCTCGCCAGGCACTCCCGCAGGGACCAGTTCGCCGTCTTGACCGAGCACCCACGGCTGCAGGCCCGGCAACGCGGTCCCGATCGGTACCGGCCCTGCGCTCACCGCCGGATCGACCAGCCTGGCCGTCACGTCGACGGCACATTCGGTGGGACCGTAGGTATTCCACACCGTTACGTCCGCCCGCGCACGAAGCGCCGCGACCAGTTCGTGCGTCAGCGGCTCCCCCGCGAGCCACACCTGGCGCAGCGATGGCAGCTCGGGCCAGTCCGGCAGCTCCAAGAGCAGCCGAAGCACCGAGGGGACGAGTTGGAGCACGCTCACTCCGGTCCGCGCTGCCGTCTCGAGCATCGCCGCGGGGTCGGTCTCGGCATCAGGTTCAGGCACCACGACCGTGCCTCCCGCGGCCAACGGCACGAACAACTCCACCAGGGCGGCGTCAAATGACATCCTGGTCTTGTGCAAGATCCGGTCGGCCTTGCTCAGCCCCTGGGCGGTGACCGACCACCGGACCCGGTTGGCGATCGCGGCATGTCCGACGAGCACCCCCTTCGGCCTGCCAGCCGAACCAGAGGTGAACATGATGTAGGCCGCACCGTCGTACGCGAACCCGGTGAAAGACGCGCCGCGGGTTCGCGTCGGATACGGCGAGGAACCTACGTCCACCAAGGACTCGACCGGCAGGCCGGGCACTGCGCCCGAGACCAGGGCTGTCCTGGCACCAGCGGCTGCGCAGTGCCTCGCCCATCGCGAAGGCGGGTCGGTCATTTCGAGCGGCAGCACGATCGCCCCCGCACGCCAGACGGCCAGCACAGCAGCCACCAGGCCCACCCCGCGCGGCAGCACGACGGCAACCGCATCACCGGGTTTCACGCCCTTATCTACCAGATGCTGTGCGAGCCATTCAGCGTGGTCGGCGAGTTCGCGGTAACTCACCGACCGACCGCCCGCCCGGGCCTCGTACACCGCCGGAGCGTCCGGTGTGAGGTCGGCCTGGCCGAAAACCATTGCCGGCACGGCCTCGCATTCGCCCGCCGCCTCGTGCGTCGACAAGTCTTCCCGCTCTTGGTCATTGAGGATATTCAACGTGGACAACGAGCGGCTGACGTCAGCGGCTGACTCGAGCAGTCGCACGAAATGATCAGTCATCGCGCGCACGGTCTCCTCGTCGAACAACGCGATCGCGTATTCGACCGTGCCGACATAGGAACCGTCCGGCCGCGCCCGCAAAGTCCACGTCTGGTCGCATTTCGCGGCCTGCCATAACTCAGCGAACCGGCCGTCGAGCGCCAACTCGCTTTCACCGGTGTCTTCAGTGACGTCGAACAGCACCGGAACCAGCGGAGCACGTGAGAGGTCCCGCTCGGGCCTGAGGTCGTCGACGATCATTTCGAAAGGCACGTCCTGGTTGGCGAAAGCGCCGAGCAGCGTAGCTCGCGCCCGCTCAATAAGTTCGCCGATCGTCGGGTCGCCGGACAAATCGACCCGAAGCACGACCGTGTTCACGAAGAACCCCACCAGATCCGCAACTCCTGGCGCGCTACGGCCCGCCGTCGGACTGCCGACTGCGATGTCCCGCTGCCTCGCATACCGGCCGAGCAGAACCGCGAACAGTGCGAACAGCGTCATAAAAGGAGTTGCACCGCGTACCCGGCCCGCATCGACGAGCGGACCGGCGACCTGTCTGGGCACCGTGAATCCCACGACCGCACCCCGGCCGTCGCGCAGGGGTGGCCGTGGCCGGTCAGCCGGCATTTCGAGGTAAGTCATCCCGGCCAGTTCGCGGCGCCAGAACGCCAACTGTCCTTCGAGCTCGGCACGCGAACGCGCGTTCGTCTGCCAGGCCGCGAAGTCGGCATACTGCACAGTCAACGCAGGAAGCATGGCGGGTTCCCCGGACAGGCAGGCTCGGTACAGCTCGCGGAGATCACGCTGGACTACCGGAACCGACAACCCGTCCGCGGCGATATGGTGCGTCACCAGCACCAGCACGTCACCGCCGTCAGTCCGCCGCAGGAGGACTGCCGCGTGGCACGGGCCGGCATCAAGCCGGACGCCCTCGGCGATCCGCCCGCCAACCGCGTGGACCAGATCTTGAAGCGGCCCTTCGACGACGTGCACCGGGACAGGGACGACTGGGCCGGCAACCGCGCACGGCTCGCCCTCTCGCAGTTCGTACCGCATGCGCAGGATCTCGTGCCGCTCCGTTAACGCGGTAAGAGCCGCTTCCAGCACTGGTATCTCGACCCGCTCGCTGAACGGCAACACGATGGGCAGCACGTACTCTGGACTGCCCGGCGTCAACTGGTCGAGGAACCAAAGCTGGCGCTGTCCCCAGGAAAGAGGAAGCGCGCCGCCGTCAACGCGCTCGATCGGCCGGATCGGTGTCACCGCACCGTGTGGCGCGTCCACCGCCAGCAATGTGGCCTGCGCGGCGACGGTCAGCGCGCCGAACAAATCCGTCACTGCCACTTGGACGCCGGCCGCCTCGGAAAGTGCTGCCGCCAGTCGCGGGACCAGGAGCGAATGTCCGCCGAGGGCAAAGAAATCGTCGTCGAGTCCGACCCGCTTGACGTCGAGCAAGCGGGACCAGACATCGGCGACCAGCAGTTCGGCCGTAGTGCACGGTGGCCGGTATTTCGGTGCCGACCGTGCCTCGCCGGCAACCGACGGCAGCGCGAACCGGTCGATCTTGCCGTTTTCGTTGAGCGGCAAGGAATCCACCGCGACGAACGAGGCAGGGATCATCGCCCGCGGCAACCGGTCCGCCACATGCGCCCTCAAGTCCGGAACCTCCGGCGTGGTACCCGGAGCAAATACCAGATAGGCCACGAGCCGGGCGGGGCCGTCGGCGACCACGCACGAGCCGGTCACAGCAGGATGGGTCAGCAGCGCCGCGGACACCTCACTAGGCTCCACCCGCACGCCGTTGATCTTGCTCTGTTCGTCCGCCCGGCCGACGAAGCTGAGTTCACCGGTCTTCCCGCGCCGAACCACGTCGCCGGTGCGGTACAGCCGCGAGCCCGGTGGTCCGTACGGGTCGGGCACGAACCGCTCGGCCGTCAGCTCAGGCGCGCCGAGGTAGCCGCGAGCGAGGCCGATACCGCCGATCAGCAGCTCCCCGGGCACGGTAGCCGGAGTCAGGTTCAGGTCCTGGTCGGCCACTAGCACCCGCACGTTGTCGATCGCCTTGCCTATCGGGACCGTGCCCGAGTCGGGCGAACCGTCGAACTCGTGCGCAGTCGCGTCGATCGAGCACTCAGTGGGGCCGTAGGTATTCCAAATAACCGGCGACGCGAGTTCGAGCACTCGACGGCACAGCGCCGCGTCCAGCGGCTCCCCTGCGGAGAACAGCAGCCGCAGTGCCGTGCAGCCTTCCCATCCCTTCTGCTCCGCCAGCAGCCGCAGCACCGACGGCACGACTTGGAGCACCGTGATCCCGGCCGTCGAGACAGCGCGCAGCATCGCGGCCGGATCCCGTTCTGTCCCGGGTGCGGACATGACCACGGTCGCGCCGGAGGCCAGTGGCGCGAACAGCTCGAGGCCCGCCGCGTCGAAACCGATCCGGGTCTTCTGCAACATCCGATCGCCCGGCCGAAGCCCGTGGCGTCGCGCCGTCCAGAGCACCCGGTTGGCGATGCCCGCGTTGGTCACCACGACGCCCTTCGGGCCGCCGGTAGAACCCGAAGTGAACAGCAGGCAGGCGGTGCCGTCAGGATCAGAGCCAGTCCACGGCACGGGCACGAGGCCTTCCTCTGGCAGCGATCCGTCCGCGGCGAGAGTGAGCAGATCCGCACCGGATACCTCGCTCAGTGCGGGGGCCAAGGCGTCGTCAGTGAGGATCACCGAGGGCTTGGCAGCGGCGAGCATGTCCGCCCATCGGCGACGTGGATGTTCCGGATCGAGCGGCAGGTAGGCAGCGCCGACGCGCCATACCGCAAGCAGCGCCACCGCCAGCGCGAGGCCGCGCTCAAGGCAGACGCCGACGGCCGTCTGTTCCGGACCGGCACCTGCGGCGCGCAGCTTGGCCGCGAGGACACCCGTCAGCTCGTCAAGCCTGCCGTAGGTCAGCTTGTGCTCGCCCGCCTCGATCGCGACGGCCGCGGGGTTCTCCCGGACCTGCCGGGCGATCTCATCGACCAGCAGGGTGACCTCAGTCGTCTCCTTCGGCCGGGCTGTCAGAGCGGCGCGTTGAGCCCCGGTTACTACAGCGAGGTCGCGAACCGGCAGGTGGGGCGTGTCGAGCAAGTGGTCGAGCAGGGCCAGATATTGGCCGCCCAGCGCAGTCATGGTGTCCTGGTCGAACAGCGCCGTCTGGTACTCCAGCAGCAGGCGGAACCCCCCGTCCGGCCGCTCCACGAGATGCACAGTGAGATCGAGCTGGGAAGCGTCGCGTGAGATCGGCAGATCGACCACTGTGCCCCGCTCGGATTCCGCGGGCCGCAGGAGGTTGAAGGCCGCCTGCACCAGTGGCGGCTCGTTGCGGTCCGTGCCGCAGCCGAACTCCCTGACCAGCTCCCCGAAGGGAACTCCCTGGTGCGAGAACACGCCGACAGTCGCCTCCCGAACGCGGTCGAGCAGACCGGCGAACGTAACGGCACCGGTCATCCTGATCCGGACAGGCAACATCGTGACGAACATGCCGACCAGTCCGTGCAGCTCTGGTTCGGACCGGCCGGCCAGGAACGTCCCCACCAGCAGGTCTCTGCGGTGGGTGTATCGAGAGAGCAGGACCCCGAACGCGGCCAGGCCCAGTACATAGAACGTGACGCCCGAGCGTTTGCACTGTTCGCGCATGCGATCCGCGGTCGGTGACGCGAGATCGAACTCGACGGTGTTGCCCGAGAAGTCCACCGCTGCCGGGCGCGGCCGGTCGGTAGGCAGCCCGAGCGAATGCGGCACGCCCTCCAGCTCTTCCTTCCAGAATCGCAGATCCGTTTCAAAACCTCCGGAGTCCAGTGTGGACCGTTGCCAAGCCGCGAAGTCCCGGTACGACACCGGGAGTTCGCCAGCCTCGTCCGGATTCGCCAGCTCACGCACGAGCAGATCCAGCGACGCGGCATCGGCGATCATGTGGTGCACGCCAAGCACCAGCATCGACGAGTCTTCCGCGGTCCGCAGAATTTCCAGCCGCCACAACGGTGCCTCGGCGAGCCGATACGAACGCCGTCCGATCTCGTCGGCCAGCGCGAGCGCGGCGGCTTCCGGATCGGGCTCGCGAGACAGGTCGGTGGCCGGAACCCGGACCGAGACTTCGTCCGCGACTGACATCCACGGCACACCGCCGGCGACTCGTACCGACATCCGCAGCGAATCGTGCCTGCGCACGATCCGCCCCATCACTTCCTCGACCTGTGCGGAGTCCAGCCGGAACGGCACTGAGGCCACCATGACCAGATGGAAAATCGGCAGGCCGTCCGCCAGCTGCGCGGTCAGCCAGATCCGTTCCTGCACATCGGAAAGCCTGACCGGTACCCCCGGCTCCGTATTCGGGATCCGACGTTGCACCGGTGTCGCGCGGCCGGACAGCAATCGCTTCATCAGGTGCCGCTTCGCGTCCGACAGTTCGCTGTCCCCGCTCATTCGCGCCCCCAGTCTGAGTTTTTCATGTCATCGGCAGGCCGGCACCGCGGCGGCAGCGCGCAGTTCATCGGTCACGGCCCTGACAATCGCGGGTCGCTCGGCGTCGAAGAATCCGTGGTCGCCACGGAACAACCGCAACGAGAACTCCTTGACCGTCTCCTGCTGCCAGCCGAGCAGGGTCGGCAGGTTCGTGCTCGGGTCGCTCTCCGCGCCGAACACCGAAATCGGCAACTTCAGCGGGTCACCTGCCTGGTATTCCGCCGTCTCGTAAACCTCGTAGTCCGCGCGCACACTCGGCTCGAACATGCCGAACAGGCCGGGAGTTCGAAGGATTGTCGTGGGGATGACGCCCAGTGCGGCCAAGTGCTGCACCAGGCCTTCGCCGTCGAGCCGGTGCACGCCGCTGTCTCGCAGCACCATGCTCGGGGAAGGACAGGCACACGCGAAGAGGGCCGACGGGGCCGGGCCACAGTTGTCCCGAAGGTACCGAGCGAGTTCGAACGCGGTGAGCGCTCCGGAGCAGTACCCGAACAATCCGTACGGCACATCGAGCAGGTCTTCGAGCGCGTCCCCGAGCAGAGCGACCAGTTCGCTCATCTTGTGCACGAGCGGATCGCGCAGCCTGCTCTCGCGACCAGGCAGGCGCACCACGACTAAGTCGATCTCGTCGGAGAGATCGGCGGCCCACCCCCTGAAGGTGGCCGCGCCGCCACCGGCGTGCGCGAAGCAGATCAGGCGCAACGGGCCTTTGCCTGCCGGGCGCAGCCGAGCCACCCACGGATTCGTCGCCGTACTCATCTTTCTCTCCGTTCAGGGTCGACGGGGACGGACTCGAGCCGTGCGGCGAGGGCGCGAACCGTCGGGTGCTCGAAAACGGTGTGCACATCAAGCGAGGTTCCGAAGGTTTCGGCGATGCGGCCCGCGAGCCGCATCGCCAGCAGGGAATGCCCGCCTATGTCGAAGAAGTTGGCGTGCACGCCCACTTCTTCGATGCCGAGCACTTCCGCCATTAGTCCGCGAACACGCTCTTCGCAATCGTTCGCCGGGGCGTATCCGTCCTCGCCGGGGAAAATCGGCTCGGGCAAGGCCCGCCGGTCTACCTTGCCGCTCACTGTCAACGGGAACTGCTCGAGCACGGTGCACGCCACCGGAATCAGATGCGTCGGCAAGGCCTCGGCAAGCTGGATCCGCAACGATTGGCCGTCGGGTTTCCGCCCCGGCTCCCCCACGACGTAGGCAACGAGATCGGTTTCGGCGGTGCCGGGGCGCAGCCATCCGGTGACCACCGCCCGAGCCACCCCGTCGATATCGGTCAGCGCCCTTTCCACCTCAGCCGGTTCGACGCGCGCGCCCCGGATCTTGAGCTGCTGATCCGCGCGGCCGTGCAGCTCCAGCTGTCCGTCACCCAGGCGCCGCGCCCGGTCGAAGCTGCGGTAAAGGCGTGCGCCAGGAGGGCCGTGGGGATCGGGCACGAAGCGCTCCGCCGTGAGGTCGGGCCTGTCCACGTAGCCTCTTGCAAGGCAGGCACCGCCGAGGTACAGCTCGCCGATGACCCCGATCGGCGTCCGCCGCAGTTCGCCGTCAAGCACCTCGACCCGGACGTTGCTGATCGGACCTCCGACCGGTACCGGTCTGCCTGGCATCGGTTCGCTGTCCTCTCTCTGCCACAATGAGTCCCACGCCTCGGAAGCCCCGTAAAGGTTGCGCAATAGCCTGCCTGGCATGCGGCTGGTGAAGCTGCGTACCAGGTCGGCGGGGAGCTCCTCACCGGAGGACACCCATCGAGTCAGAGAGGGCAGCCGGGCATCGAGGTCGGGAATCTGCAGCAGGACCCGCAAAAGCGACGGCACCAGCGTCATCCGGGTCACCCCGTGCTCCGCCAGCAGGCTGATCAGCCGCGGAGGGTCCGCAGCGGCAGCGTCTGGAACCGCGACCGTGGGAATCCCGTTCAACAACCCGCCGAGCAGCTCCCAAAGCCCGTCCACGAAGGCGATGGCGGTCTTCTGGCAGCACACCTCGCCAGGCTCGAACGGCCATTCCGCCGTCATCCAATCGATCCTGTTGAGCAGCGATCGTCCGCTGATCGCCACTCCCTTCGGCCGGCCGGTAGAACCGGAGGTGTAGATGATCGCGGCGAGCCCATCGATGTCGGTCTCCGGCAAAGGGGGACCCATCGGAACGCTCTTCGACGCGACGGGGTCGACCGCCATGGCGGGAACATCGGGAATCGGCGAAGCTCCGGACTCGGTAAGCACGAGCCGCGCTCCGGCGTCGGCCACTAGCCAGGCAAGCCGGTCCCCTGGGTGGCGGATATCGAGCGGCAAGTACGCGCCGCCAACGCGCCAGATGGCCAGTACCGCGACCGGCAACGCGAGGCCCCGGTCCATCCATACTCCGACCGGCGTCTCCGCCCTTACCCCCCGCGCACGCAAGCGGCGGGCGAGCGCATCAGATCGACGATCGAGCTGCGCGTAGGTGAGGGTTCCGGATCCGCTTGTGAAGGCCACTGCGTCCGGAGTTTTCGCTGCCTGAAAGCGAAACCGTGCGTCGAGGCTTTCTTCTGGGAACCGCGTGTGCGGGCCTTGGACGACGAGCTGCTGGTGCTCCACTGGAGTCAGGATGTCGTGCGCGCTGATCGGAATGTCCGGAAAGAACACTGCTTGCCCCAGAAAGCGCCTGACATGCTGGGCGAAGCGCTGTGCGGTCGCCGGCGTGAACTCGTCAGCCGCGTATTCGACGAAACCGGCCAGCGAACCGTCGGGATCAGGCCACAAGTTCAGCGAAAGATCGAAGGTCGCGGTTCGGGTCTCGCTCGGAAGCGGTTCAACCTCTGCCTCGCCGAGGCGGACTCGCCCAACGGGAACGCTCTGCAACACCAAAGCAACCTGAACAAACGGCGTCACCCCCGCCCGACGACGCGGACCCAACTCCTCAACCACCCGATCAAACGGCACATCCTGATGCCCAAACGCCCCCAACGCCGACTCACGACACCGCACCAACAACTCACGAAAAGAAGGATCACCACCCAAACCCACCCGCAACGGAACCGTATTCACAAAAAAACCAACCAAACCCTCCAAATCCGGCTCCCCCCGATTAGCCGAAAACGTCCCCACCACCACATCATCAACACCCCCATACCGACCCACCACCACCGCGACCGCACCCAGCAAACCCATAAAAACAGTCGCACCCACCTCCCCGCACAAACCACCCAAACCCACACCCAACTCCGCAGGCAACACCACCCCACACCGACCACCCACACCCGACCGACCACCCACACCACCAACAAAATCAACCGGAAGCGAGATCGCTTCCGGCGCTCCGGCCAGCTGGGTCCTCCAATACGCGAGCTGGCTTTCCAGCACCTCGCCTGAAAGAAACTCGCGTTCCCACACCGCGTAATCACCGAACTGCACGGCCAGCTTCGGCAAGATTCCGGAACCGCCTGCCAACAGGTCCTCGTACGACTCCGCCAAATCGTCCAGCAACACTGAAGACGACCAGCCGTCGAAGACAATGTGGTGCGCACACAACACCAACACGAACTCCGCGTCACCCGTCCTCAGCAACTCCGCCACAAACAACGGACCCGCCGACAAATCAAACGACCACTCACCCCACCACGCGATACGCTCGCGCACCCGCGAAACCCGCTCCGGCGCTACAGTTGCCCGCAGATCCAGCACCGGCAACTCTGGGTACCCGGCCGGAACGATGATCTGAACGGGTTCACCGTCGACCTCCTCGAACCGCGTGCGCAACGCCTCGTGCCGGACCACCACCGCCTGGATCGCCCGCCGCAGCAGATCCGGATCGACCGCACCGGACAAGCGCAACGGCCACACGACCGTGTAGTCCGTGCTGTCCGGGTCCGCCCGGTGGCTGAACCACAGTCGACGCTGCCCGAGCGAGGCCGGAAGCGGATCCGGACGCTCGATCGCGTGCAACGGCCTGCGGGCGAGTCCTTCCGCCGGTGCGCCAAGAACGGCCTGCAATGCGGCCCCCATGCTCGCGATGGTCGGAGAGGCGAAAAAGTCCGCCAGCTCCACCTCGCGCTCTGTAATCCGGCGCACTCTGGCGAGCATCCGGCTCGCCAGAAGCGAATGGCCGCCGATGTCGAAGAAGTTGTCATACACCCCGACCCGGTCGAGCCCCAACGCCTCACGCCAGACCTCGGCCAATGCCTCCTCGATCGCGTTCCGCGCGGGCACGCACCCCGTCTCGGTCTCCGGCCGAACGCCCCGAGCCTCCGGCAACGCGGATCTGTCAACCTTCCCGTTCGCGTTGAGAGGCAAAGAATCCAGCACCACCAGTGCTGACGGCAAGAGGTACTCCGGGAGCATCCTGCGGCAATGCTCCCGCAGCGAGGCCGTACCCGGCAGCCGCCCGCGGAGCGGCTCGACGTAGCCGACGAGCCGATGTTCGGCTTGATCGTCTGGAACCGACACGACCACAGCGTCACTGACATCTGGATGACGCCGCAGCGCCTGCTCGACCTCGCCGAGTTCCACCCGGAACCCGCGAACCTTCACCTGGTGATCGTTCCTCCCGAGGAATTCAAGCACTCCCCCAGAACGCCTGCGCACGACGTCACCGGACCGGTACAGCCGCCGCCCCTTGCCGAACGGGCTGGGCACAAACCGTTCCGCCGTGAGATCCGGGCGGCCGAGATAGCCTCGGGCAAGACAGTCGTCTCCGATGCAGAGTTCGCCGGGCACCCCGTCGGGCACTGGCAGAAAACAGCCGTCGAGCACGTACAATTCGGTCGAAGGGATCGGCAGGCCGATCGGCACTCGACCATCCACTTCGCATTCCGGCCGCATCGGGTAAGCACTCGCGAAGATCGTCGTCTCGGTCGGTCCGTAGCCGTTGACCAACACCGCGTCCGACGACAGTTCACGCAGCGCGCGCTGGACATGGCTGGCGGAAAGCTGGTCGCCGCCAGCTATCAATGTGCGCAGTCCGGACAGCGACGACGGTGCGTGCTCAACCACCGCATGGAACAGCGCGGCCGTCAGCCAGGCGACGGTGACGCGCCGCGTGCGCAGGAACTCAGCCACGCGTTCTGGCATCGCCTTGCCCGACAGCACTGCCAGTTCGCAGCCGTTGGTCAGCGCGCCGAACACTTCGAGCACCGAGACGTCGAACGACAAAGACAGTGCGTGCAGCATCACGTCCTGTTCGGTGAGCCGGGCAAATCTGGGCGCGTGCACCCGCGTAATCGCCGCCCGATGGCCGACCGCGACTCCCTTCGGCCTGCCGGTGGAACCCGAGGTGTAAATGACATACGCGAGGTTGTCCGGGGTTATCCCGCTGGGAGGCAGAGGTCCCAGCGCCGGCGCGGCACCGTCCAGCTCGATGACGGTGAAGTCACCGGACGGCAGCCGTGCGCGCAGCTCAGGATGAACCAGTACAAGCGGTGCGCCAGAATCGGATATGAGGAATGCCAATCGATCAGCGGGGTTCTCCGGGTCGAGGGGGAGATAGGCGCCGCCCGCCTTCAACACCGCGAGCAACGCCGCCACGGATAGCGCGGAGCGTTCGACGCAAACGCCGACCAGACATTCCGGTCCGACACCTTCAGCACGCAGCCGATGCGCGAGCGCGTCGGTCCGGCGATCAAGCTCGGCATAGGTGAGAGTCTCGTCCTCGGCGCGGATCGCGATGGCATCAGGAGTTCTGGCCGCTTGGAGGGAGAACATCTCGGGCAGGCAAGCCCGATTCTCGGGCGGGTCTTGAGCGCGCGCGTATCGGAGAACGTCCTGGTATTCGGCACCGGCCAGCAGCCCGTGGCAACTCAGCGGGAGATCGGGCTCGGCGACGGCTGCCCTGAGCAGGTTCTCGATGTGAGACGCGAACCGGCTCGCTGTCTCGGGAGAGAACACGTCGGCGGCGTACTCGACGAAGCCGGTGAAAGAGCCATCGGGTTCCGGCTGCAGGTGCAGCGACAATTCGAAGGTCGCGGTACGAACCCGAGCAGGCAGCGACTCCACATCCGCCTCCCCGAGGCGGGTCTGCCGAACCGGAACGCTCTGCAACACCAAAGCAACCTGAACAAACGGCGTCACCCCCGCCCGACGACGCGGACCCAACTCCTCAACCACCCGATCAAACGGCACATCCTGATGCCCAAACGCCCCCAACGCCGACTCACGACACCGCACCAACAACTCACGAAAAGAAGGATCACCACCCAAACCCACCCGCAACGGAACCGTATTCACAAAAAAACCAACCAAACCCTCCAAATCCGGCTCCCCCCGATTAGCCGAAAACGTCCCCACCACCACATCATCAACACCCCCATACCGACCCACCACCACCGCGACCGCACCCAGCAAACCCATAAAAACAGTCGCACCCACCTCCCCGCACAAACCACCCAAACCCACACCCAACTCCGCAGGCAACACCACCCCACACCGACCACCCACACCCGACCGACCACCCACACCACCAACAAAATCAACCGGAAGGTCCGCAACCTCGGGCGCACCCGACAAACGTTTGCTCCAATAGCTAATCTGATCGTCAAGTGCGGGTCCAGCAAGTAATTCACGTTCCCACACCGCGTAATCACCGAATTGCAACGGCAATTCCGGCAACACGCCAGAACCACCCGAGAGCAAGTCCTTGTACGACTCCGCCAGGTCACCCAGCAGCACCGACCAGGACCAGCCGTCGAAAACGATGTGGTGCGCACACAACACCAACACGAACTCCGCGTCACCCGTCCTCAGCAACTCCGCCACAAACAACGGACCCGCCGACAAATCAAACGACCACTCACCCCACCACGCGATACGCTCGCGCACCTCGGCATCCGGTGAATCCACCACTCGCACCGGCACCGGGCCCGCAGGCTCGACAACCTGAACTGGCTCTCCGTCGACATCCGCGAACCGTGTGCGCAACACCTCGTGCCGCGCCACTACCGCCTGAATCGCGGCGGTCAAAGCGGCCACGTCGACCGCCCCGGACAAGCGCAACGGCCACACCACCGTGTACTCCGTGCGCCCCGGCCTGAGCTGGTCCTCGAACCACAGACGCCGCTGACCTGAGGAGACGGGATACACCGTTGCGCCGCCCTCGGCGAGCAGTGCGGTCAAGAGCTGGTGCCTGCCCGCGACCGGTCCGCCCGTCGCGTCGTCCTGCGCAGCCGTCATCACGTGTCCTCCACAGCGGTAAACCCGGATGTCATTCCATCCCCCTGAGCAAGGCGGCCAGAGCCTCGCCGCGGCCCGCGCGCCGTAGCACGGGCGGGCCCGCCATCGTCGCTGCCCGCTCCAGCGCGGCGGCGAACTCGGAGAGCACTGGGTGTTCGAACAGAGCGGTCAGACGGATTCGTGTCCCGAACCGGGCTCGCAGGGAACTCACTACCTGCGCGGCGAGCAGGGAATGTCCGCCGAGTGCGAAGAAGTCGTCGTGGCGGCTGATCTCGGAGACATCGAGCAACACACGCCAGACCTCGGCTACCGCGGTCTCGTATTCCCCTGCCGGCGGCTCGGCCGCGATCCGAGGCGTTGGCCTGGCCAGTTCCGGCAGCACCGCACGATCGACCTTGTCGTGCGCGGTCAGCGGCAGTTCCTCCATCGTGACGAGCAGGGCCGGGACGAGATACCGCGGAACCAGCGCGGCGAGATCCCGACGCAGCTTGGTCTCGTCGATCCGCGCTCCGGCCGCCGGCACGACGTAACCGACTAGCTCATTGTCGCCCCGCGGACCGGGCCGGGCCGCCACCGCCGCGTCAGCGACCTCAGGCAGCATGGTAAGCGCTGCTTCAACCTCGGCCGGCTCGATCCGGAAACCGCGGATCTTGACCTGCAGATCGGTACGGCCGCGAAACTCCAGACCGCCGTTGGGGCGGCAACGGGCCAGGTCGCCTGTCCGGTAGAGCCGCTCTCCGCGCGCGAACGGATGCGGCACGAACGTCTCCGCGGTCCGTGCCGGAGCATCGAGATAACCCCGTGCCAGCCCCGCACCGCCGAGATAGAGCTGTCCGACCGCGCCGTCCGGCACCGGCCGCATCGAATCGTCCAGCAAGTACAGCGACGTGCCCGCGATCGGTTCGCCGAGGGTGACCCGTTCACCACCGTCCAGTTTAGCGATGGTGGCCGCGATCGTCGTCTCAGTCGGCCCGTACACATTGGACAACAGGACTCCGGGCACCGCGGCGAGCCATCGTCCGACGCGGTCCGCGTCCGGAGTCTCGCCGCCGATCGCCATCACCCTCAGGCATTCCGGCGGAGCGGGCGCATCGACAAGTCCGGCAACGAGATGGTGGAAGAACGCAGTGGGCAGGTGGGTCACGGTGACCCCGAACCTGGCGCAGCCGGCGAAGAACTCCGCCGCGGATTCCAGCATCTCCTCTGTCCTGGGTACCAACGCCGCACCCGCGGCCAACGCTGGGAAGATCTCTTCAGCACTGACATCGAAGGTCAACGCGGCGAACATCAGGATGCGGTCCTGCCGGACAAGACCGTAAGCGGCGTGGTCGGCCCGGACGTAGTTGGCCAGTCCGCCGTGGCGGACCAGGACCCCCTTCGGTTTCCCGGATGAGCCGGAGGTGAACAGCACGTACGCCAATTCGTCCGGATCGGGCGAATGCCACGGCTCAAGCGCGGATTCCGTCCTGCCCGGCATCGGCGGCATGGGCACCACGGCGGGACCGGATGCGCCGTCAGCCACCAGTACCGCCGCCGGACGTGCCACGTGAAGCAACTCGCTGATTCTCGCGGACGGCCAGCCAGGATCGACCGGCAGGTACGCGGCACCGAGCCGGTGCACCCCGAGGATCGCCGCGACAGCAGCAGCGGACCGGCCCAGCCGCAACGCAACGACGTCACCGCGCCCTACCCCGGCAGCCCGCAAGGCGGCGGTGACCGCGGAAGACCACCGGTCCAGGTCTCCATAGGTCACCGCCGGTCCAGTGCCGGACACGATCGCCGGAGCCGTTCCGCCGGTGCTCACGTGATCCCGGATCCGGCTGATCAGTTCGGCGCGCCGGTGGTTCCCCGCCGCACCCCACCGGACGAGCAGGGTTTGCCGTCCGGCCGGATCCAGCGGATCAGCGTCTCGCACCGGGGACTCCGGCGCGCGAAGCAGGCAGGCCAGCAGATTCCGGTAGCCGCGCAGGAAAGCCATCCCGGTGGCACGGTCGAACAGTTCAGTCGAATACTCCGCGACAAACCGAGTACGGCCGCTTTCGGTTTCCACGGACACGCTGAGATCGAACAGCGAGATCCGGCGGTCGCGCACTCGCAGTGGCTCAACGTCGATACCAGGCAGACGCAGACGGGCACCGCCGCCAGGCTGGACGTCGAACATGACTTGGAACAACGGGTTGTGGCTGCGTGCGCGCGTCGGACGAAGCTCTTGCACCACTCTGGCGAACGGCACGTCGGCGAAGGACTGGGCCTCAGCCACCACGGATCGCACGGTGGCGAGCAGGGCGGTGAACGACTCGTCCGGGCACACCGGTATCCGCAGGGCGACAGTATTGGTGAAGAGCCCGATCAGCCGCTCAAGCTCGACCCGTGTGCGGCCGGAGACCACAGTTCCCAGCACCAGGTCGGACTCGCCGGAATACTTCCCCATGGCCACCGCGAACGCAGCGAACAAGACTGCGAACCGAGTAGCCCGGTTCCGCCGGCACACTTCGACGAGCAACTCTTCGAGTTCCGCGGGCATGGCGAGCTCGGCGAGCTCGCCACAGAAGCCCTGGCCAGCGGGCCTGGGCCGGTCAGCGGGCAGGTTGAGGACCTCGGGTGCGCCGACGAGCCGATCCGACCACCCCGAGAGCTGCTCGGACCACACCTGCGAGCCGGCCGCATCACGTTGCCACTCAGCGAAATCGGCGTACTGCAGCGGAAGCGGAGGCAACTCGGGGGAGCGTGCCTCCAGCGCGGCGAGGTAGCTCTCGCTCAGCTCCTCGAACAGCACTTCAGCCGACCAGCCGTCGAACACGGTGTGGTGCAAAGTGAGCAGGAAGGCGTGCTGCCGGTCCGAAAAGGAGACCAGGTCCGCATGCAGCAACGGGGCGGCGGTCAGATCGAACTCCCCGCGGGCGTGCTCCCCGGCGAGCCGGGTCGCCTCCTGCGTGATCCGCGACGCCGCTACCGCGTGCCGCACGACACGCAAGGACACCGCTGGCTCGGCGTAGATCACTTGCCTGAGCTGCCCGCCGACGGATTGAAAAGCCGTTCGCAGCACCTCGTGGCGGGACACCACAGTCGTGAGCGCTGCCTGCAGCGCCCCGGGGTCCACCTCCCCGGACAGCATGAGTCCGAAGTGGACATTGTAGAGCGGGGTGCCGGGGGCAAGCTGTTCGAGCAGCCACAGCCGTTCCTGCTCGAACGAGGCTGCGGCAACGAAGACGGGCCGGTCACCAGTCATGACGCGTCTCTTGGCAAGTCGAACAGCCTCGGATCCGCCGGAAGCCGCCTGCGCCGCTTCAGGTCGGGTCCGACTCCGGCCGCACTGGCCGCAGCGGACCGGCTGACCATGCCCGCGACCGTCGGAGCAGCCACCAAGTCCCGCACCGAAACCTCGACGCCCAATTCGGCGCGTACCCGCGCGACCAGTCGCACGGCGAGCAAAGAATGACCGCCGAGGTCGAAGAAGTCGTCGTCGGCACCGACCCGGTCGACCCCCAGAACCTGGCCCCAGATCGCGGCCATTGTGCCCTCAGCGGCAGTGCGCGGCGCGATGTAGGCGGCCGGGCGGTCGATGGCCGGCGCGGTCCGCTCCGCGTCCTCGGCCAGGGTGACCCGGTCGACCTTTCCGCTCGCGGTGCGAGGAAGACGCGGCAGCATCTGGAGGCTCGACGGCACTAGGTATGCGGGCACGGATTGCCGCAGCCAGTCGAGCACGTCGCCCGGCTCCGGCCAGTCCCCCGACGGAACGCAGTATCCCGCCAGCCGGATGCCGCTCTCATGCTGAATGGGGACCACGGCCGCGTCGGCGACCGACGGATGCCGGGCGATCGCTTGCTCGACTTCAGCTGGTTCCACCCGGAACCCACGGATTTTGAGCTGCCGATCCGCCCTGCCGAAGAGCACGATCTCCCCGCCTGGCCGGTACCGCGCGAGATCACCGGTGGCGTAGAGGCGCTGCCCCGGTGCCGACGGGTGCGGCACGAACCGCTCAGCGGTGCGCACAGGATCATTCTGGTAGCCGCGGGCCAGACCGGTGCCACCGAGATGCAGCTCCCCCACCACACCAGGCGGTACCGATGCGCCGGCGGTGTCCAGCACGCTCGCGCTTACGCCGGGCAGCGGCACTCCGATCGGCATCAGGTCGTCGTCCTGGTCGGATGGCCGATGCCAGGTATTGCCGATAGTCGCTTCGGTCACGCCGTACACGTTGAAGATGCGGGTTCCCGGCGACGTCAGCGCCTGGAACCGCCGGTAGTCCTCTCGGCTCCACGCCTCGCCGCCGACAGCCAGCAGCCTCACCGGCGGGAGCCTGCCTCCCACGGTCTCGAGGTGATCGGCCAGCAACCGCAGTACCGAGGGCAGAAACTCGGCGTACTCGATTCGTTCGTCCTCCAGCAGAGTCAGCAGGGCCGCTGGGTCGAGCACCACTTCGGGTGGGCAGAGCACCAGAAGTCCGCCGGACAGCAACGCGCGAACGATGTCTCCCGCGCACACGTCGAACGCGACGGAGGCGAGCTGGAGATGCCGGGCCGCTGTGCCGTCGAGCCCGTACGCGCTTTGCCAGGCCCGATACTTGTCGGTCAGCGCCCGGTGAGAGATACCGACGCCCTTGGGCCGGCCGGTCGAACCCGAGGTGTAGATGACGTACGCCAAGTCATCCGGGTCCACGTTGCGAGCTGAGTCCACTGTTGATGGATCAGCTCCGGCCACGTCGCCGACGACCAAGGTCGGGATGTCCGAGTCGGGCGGCTCGGCCGCGGAAGCGAGCAACACCACTCTCGGCGCGGCATCGCGAAGGATGTCCGACAGCCGAGCAGAGGGAGTCGCGGGATCCAGAGGCAGGTAGGCAGCTCCCGCCTTGAGCACGGCGAGCACCGCCACGACTTGCTCCACCGAGCGCGGCAGGCACACTGCGACCAGCGAATCCCTGGTTACGCCTCGTTCAAGCAGGACCTTCGCGAGCCCGGCAGCGCGCCGATCGAGTTCTCCATAGCTCAGACCTGGCTCGCCGGGCGCTTTGACAGCGATCCGGCCGGGGTGCTTCGCCGCCACCGCGTCGAACAGGCCGGGCAAAGTTGCCGGGGCGCCGAGCACCGCGGGCTCCTCGGTCCTCCCAGGCCCAGCGGCACCCAGCGGAAGCTCGGCCACTGCCCGGCGCGGACCGGCCGTCGCGGCGTCAAGCAGGTCCCGGTAGCCCTCGGCGAGCCGTTCGACGGTCTCCTGATCGAACAGGTCGCTTCGGTACTCCCAGATCAACGTGATCCGGTGATCGCGATCCCGTGCGGGCAGGCCTAGCTGACGTTCCGCCCTCGGCACCACCAGCAGGGACAGATCCAGTTTCGCGGTGCCGTTGTTGCGTTCCAGGTAGGTCCCGGTCACCGGGCCGAACGCCAGTTCGGTCAACGGCGCGTCGTCGAAGTTCAGCATTGCCTGGAACATCGGGTTCCGGCCGGGAGCCCTCAGCGGTTTGAGCTCCTTGACCAGCTCGACGAACGGAAAATCCTGGTTCGCCTGCGCGTCCAATACAACTTTGCGAACGCGGCCGAGCAAGCTCTCGAACGTCGCCTCGGCCCCGCCGCTGTCGCGCACCTCGCAGCGCAGCACCACCGGATTGACGAACATGCCGATGATCCCGGAAGTGCCGCCGACACCGCGGTTGCCGAAAGCCGAACCGACGCACACCTCGTCCTGCCCGCTGTAGCGGTGCAGCAACGCCGCGTACCCGGCCAGCATGGTCATGAACAAGGTGGTCCCGCTGGCCCGGCTGAATTCCCGCAACCGAGAACACAGCTCGGCTGGCAACTCCACGCGGTGCACCGCGCCAGGAGTATCGTCCTTGGGCACACGTGGCCGGTCGTGCGGCAGCTCAAGCACCTGCGGCGCTCCGGCGAGCTGCTTGCGCCAGTACGAAAGCTGGGCACGCATGGCCGGACCAGGTAGCACTTCCCGCTGCCACCGGGCGAAGTCCCGGTACTGCACCGTGCGTTCGGGCAGCGGATCCGGAGCATCGCGGTCGAAAGCGGTATAGATCGTCGCCAGCTCACCGACCAGTACCGCGAACGACCAACCGTCGTGCACCAGGTGGTGCTCCACCAGCACCAGCTCGTAGAGTTCGTCGGCGAGGCGCAACGCGGTCCACCGGATCAAGGGCAGCCGCGAGAGGTCGAATCCGACGGAGATCTCGCTGCACACAAACCGTTCCGAAGCGGTCTCGGGATCGGGCTCGTCTCGCAGGTCGACGACCGGAACAATGACCGGGTACGGCGGGTGGACCAGCTGCACCGGTTCGTCGCCGCTTGTCTCGATCGTCGTGCGAAGAATCTCGTGTCGCCGCACGATTTCACTCAGCGCACGTTCGAGCAGGGCGATATTCAGTGGCCCGCGCATCCTCAACGTGGTCGGCGCGTTGTACGCGCTGGTGCCGGGCGAAAGCTGTTCGACGACCCAGACCTGCCGCTGCATCAGCGAAAGCGGCGACGAAGAGTCCTGTCCGGTCGGGACAACCGGAGGCAGGACGTGCCCGCGCCACGTTCCGTTTTCGATGACTGCGGCGAGTTTCGCCGGAGTCGGCGCGGCGAACAACGCGTGCAGCGGCAGATCGGCGGCCACAGTGTGCCGGAGCTCGGCCAATGCCCGCGCGGCGAGCAGGGAGGTGCCGCCCACCTCGAAGAAGTCGTCGTGCACTCCGATCTCGGGCAGGTTCAGAATCCGGCCCCAGATGAGGCAAAGCGTCCGCGCGAGATCGCCGTCCGGTTCCGCGTAGGGCGCACTCGACACGGCTCGCCTCGGCTCGATGAGAGGCAATGCGGCGCGGTCGACCTTGCCGCTCGGGGTCACTGGCAGCCGGTCGAGCCAAGCCCACTTGGCAGGCAGCATCCACGACGGAACCCGCCTGCTCAGCCAGTCTCGCACCACGGCCAACGAGACCGGGACCCCTGGCTCGGCGGGCACGAGGTAGCAGGCGAGCCTGCCGTCATCCGCCGTAATCGCGGCATGGCCGATCGCCGGATGGGCCGTGAGCGCCGCGGTCAGTTCGGCAGGCTCGACCCGGAATCCCCGCACTTTGACCTGGTCGTCGAATCGACCCAGAAAGGTCAGCTCACCGCTGCCCGGATCGGCCACGACCCGGTCGCCGGTGCGGTACATCCGGGTACCGGGCAGGCCAGCCGGATCGGGCACGAACCGCTCGGCGGTCAGTCCTGGACGGCGCAGGTAGCCCCTGGCCACGGCATCGCCGGCGAGGTATAGCTGCCCTGGCGTCCCGCCTTCGACGGCATTGAGGTCGTCGTCCAGCACGTGCAAGCGACGCGGCCCGACCAGAGAGCCGATCGGCACCGAAGCCGCCAGGCGTTCGCCAGCCAGCTCGTTTGCCCGGTACAGGGTCGAGGTCATGACCGTCTCGGTCGGACCGTAGGCATTGAACAGCTCAGGTCTCGACGTCGCGCCGAGCGCTGCATGCCACCGGGTGAGCACCCCCGAGAGCAAGGTCTCCCCGCCGACGAGGACAGCCCGGACGCGCTCAGCCGTCCCGGCCAGCCCGCCGGCCCCGGCTTGCCCGACGAGTTCGCTGAACAGTGCGGTCGGCAGGTCCGCGACGGTCACCCAGCCCCGGCACAATTCCGCGCGCACTTCCGCCGGGCCCCAAGGCTCCTCGCCGCGAAGCACGCATACGGCACCGGTGGCCAGAGGAAGGAACAGCTGTTCCACCGCGACGTCGAACGCTTCTCCCGCCATCTGCAGCACGCCGTCGCCGAACCCGACACCGAGTCTCGCGGCCATCGCAAGCAGATGCGCTACCGCGGCCCGGTGCGAAACCACTACGCCTTTAGGGGTTCCCGTCGAGCCGGACGTGTAAATCACGTAGGCGGCGGTATCCGGATCGGGATCCGGAAGCGGATCAGCTGTCCCCACGTCGGGTTCGTCGTCCACAAGCATTACCGTGCAAGGTGATTCGGTCAGGCCCGACCGCAGTGACGACCGGGTCACGACCGCAACCGCCCCGGCGTCGCCGAGCAGCTCGGCCAAGCGGGCCGAGGGCAGGTCCGCCGGCAACGGGAGGTAGGCCGCCCCGGCTTTGAGCACACCGAGGATCGCCACGGGCAAAGACAAGGCGCGACCGGTATGGACGCCGACCACGTCTTCCGCCCCCACTCCCCGGGCGCGCAGCCGCCGCGCGAGCCGATCCGCTGCGGAATCCAGCTCCGCGTACGTCAGCCAGCGCCTGCCAAGCCGTACCGCGGGCAGGTCCGGAACACCGACGGCCTGCCGCGCGACCAACGCGGGCAGTGTTTCGGGCTCTGCGGCCACAATTTCCTCCGTTTCCAGGCGCTGGCCTCGGCCAGCGACGAAAAGCCTCAACCGGCCAGCGCTTCGGCAGTACGCTGCAACAGTGCGCGGTCGTAGTGCGCGCCGGCCATCGGAGCCAGCACGACCTCGGTGGCACCGGCGTCGTGGTAACGCTGGATACCGGCACGCACTTGGTTTTCGTCTCCGACGACCCCGACTCCGTCAAGCAACGCGTCGCCTACCTGCCCACTGGCGATCTCACTGGCGAGACCGCTCGCCTCGTACATCCGGCGGTAGTTCGGCACCCGGGCGTAGGTCGACAGGTAGCGGCGCAGCACCTGCCGGTCGAAGTCCAGGTCGGCCGAAACGCCGCCCGGGATCACGACCGTGATGCCGAAATCGGCCGTGTCACGTCCCCCCTCGCGCAGGCCCGCCTGCACTTTCGGCAACGCCACATCGGCCACGTATCCGGGGGTGCACATCCACAACACAAGCCCGTCGGCCAGCTCTCCGGCAAGGAAGCACATCTTCGGTCCGAACGCGCCAAGGTAAACCGGCTGGTCCGGACGCCGGGGCGAGCTGTACACGGCGTGCACCCGATACCGATTCCCCTCCAGCGCGATCTCGCCCTCCCGCAGGAGACCCCGCACGGCCGTGAGGTACTCGCGCATGAGCGCGAGTGTGTTGCCCGGTGACCGGCCGAGGCTCCATTCCGCGATCATGGGATGCCCGGTTCCGACCGCGAGAGTGAACCGCCCGCCAGACAGTTCGTCGATCGTCGCGGCGGTCTGCCCCATCATCGCGGGCGGACGGCTGTAGTACGGCAGAACAGCTGCTCCGAGGCGCAGGGTCCGGGTCGACACCGCGAGCGCGGCGAGCACGCTCGCGCTGTCCCGCAGGGTAGGAAGCTGAACGAGCCAAGCGGAATCGACGCCGGCCTGCTCGACCGTTCTCGCCCGGTCGAGCAGTTCGGTAACGCTGATATCCATGCCCTCCAGCACCATCCCGTGCCGTCGTCGTGTCCGATCCACCCGCTAGGCGCCCATCCGGTCGCGCAGGCTCTTCGGCCGCATGTCGGTCCAGACCTCTTTGATGTATTCGAGACACTCGGCCTTGGGCCCGCTGACGTCCGCCGCGTGCCAACCGGCCGGGATCTCCCGTCCCTGCGGCCAGATCGAGTACTGCTCCTCGTCGTTAAGCACTACGACGTAGATCCGGTCGTCATCGTCGTCGAACATCGTGTTTCCCTCTTTCGTTGAGTTGCGCCAGTCCGGGCTCAGAGCTCGGCCAGCTTTCCCGCGACCTCGTCTTCCGACATGTTTTCGACTAGTTCCCGCACCAGTTCTTCGATCGCTTCGGCGAGTGCCCGGGCGGTCCGGGTGTCGAACAAGGTGGCCACCGCGATGTCGACTTCGAACCGCTCCCGGATTCTTGCCACCAGCTGCACGGCGACCAGCGAGTTCCCGTTCAGGTCAAAGAAGTCGTCGTCGATTCCCACCTTGTCCACGGCGAGGGTCTCTGCCCACATCTCCGCGATCACCCGCTGGATCTCGGTCTCCGGTTCCGTATAGGGATTCCCGAGATTCCGCGGGCTCGCGGTAGCGGTTCGCTGCGGCGCGGCCGCGAGTTGCTCGCGCAACGCGTCACGGGTGACTTCGGCGGCGAAACCGAGTCGCCGGGTGAAACTGTCGGGGCAGACGATGACCTGTGGCGCGATGCCGGAGTCGAAGATCTCCCGGAGCATCCCATATCCCTCGCTGGCCTGAATCCCGAACTCGCGAAGGTTCACTCGCAGCAGGGCCAGTTCCAGCTCGGTGCCTACGTTCACGCCGTTGGCGGGCATGGACTCGTCCGCCACAGCTGTCGTTCCGGCCTTGTCGTCTGAAGCGGACTGTGGATCCGCGCCGTCCACTGCCAGCAGAGTGAACCCCTTGATCGCGACAAGTTCTCTGCCTGCGCCGTCCACCACCGTGATGTCAGTACGGACCATCGATCCAGTGGTGTCGTCGAGATGGCGGATCTGGCTGTAGACCTTGGCAGGCAACGGCCCTCGCACCACGATCCGGTCATAACCGAAAGGAAGGTAGGAACGATCGCTCGTCCCGATGATGTGCTGGGCGATGGAGGTCGCGCAGTCGAGCACCGAGGGGTGCAGGTGGAACTGTTCCAGGTCGCCGAGGTACTGGTCATCGAGTTCGATGACCGCCAGTTCGTCGAAACGGCCCCGTTCGTCGGGATCGCTGGTCCAGTGCGCGGTGATGATGTCCCATCGCGCACCGAGCCAGACCAGGCCGTCACTGCTTTCCCGATTCGCGCGGCCATCGGGTCTGTACGACCGTTTCCGCCAGTCCGCCACGGAGCGCACCGGTGCGGGTCCGGCAGGTCCTGGGCCGATCCGTGCGGTGGCGTACTCCAATACTGGGCCGTCTTCCCCGGCCGCGTCCCTGATGACCGCCCGAAAGCTCCCGCCGTCTTCAGGGACCAGCAAAATGTGCACCGAGTGACTGGTATCGAAGGAAAGCGGTCGATGGAACACCAGGTCGCTGATGGTGAACGCCCGCTCGCCGGTCGCTTCGCGATAGGCCGCCCCGATGGTCTCCACCAGGCTGGTGCCCGGCATGGTCGGACGGCCCGCGACAATGTGCTCCGCGGTGACCCAGTCCTCTGTGGACAGTCGCTTCACGAAGATGACGTTGTCGTTGCCGGTCCGGACCAGTCTGCTGCCCAACAGGGGGTGTAAGACCTCCTGGTACCGGTCTCCCATCTCGAAGTCGAGCAGCAGGTCCGGTGCGTCGACCTTGTCGGCCATGCCCAAGCCCTGCCAGATCGGCCAGTTGATCGAGAGAACCCGGGCACGCCGGTCCGACGCCGCGTGCGCGAAAGCATCCATGAACGCGTTGCCTGAGACGTAGTCGCCGAGGCCGAAGTCACCGGTGAAGATCGCGAACGTGGAGTAGAGCACGAGTGCGTCAGCGTCGTCACCGAACACCTCGTCGAGGACTAGCGTGCCGAAAACCTTCGGCGCCAGCACCGCTTCAGCCTCTTCCTGAGTTCGGGCTTCGAGCATGCCACCACCGGTGACCCCGGCTGCGTGCAACACCACCTCGATGCGACCGAAAGCCCGCTCCGCCTCAGCACGCACGACACGCATCTGCTCGATGTCGGTGACATCGGCCGAGCAGACAAGCACCTCCCCACCAGACTCTTCCATCTCCCGGACAGCCAGAATCCGTTGTGCGGTCGTGTCGTCTTCGCCGTGCTCCGCGAGGTACTCCGACCAGTCCGACCTCGGCGGCAGACTGGACCGGCCAAGCAGAACAAGCTTCGCCTGATGACGTTCGGCGAGGGCTTTCGCCGTCACGAGGCCAATCCCGCCGAGCCCGCCAGTGATCAGCACTACGGAACCGTCACGCAGCAGTCGTTCCGCCTCACCGGCCGAGGGCAGGTCGACCTCTTGGTGTTCCCAGACCCACCGCGAGGTCTCCCGGTACGCCGCACGATCGACCCCCCCGCCCGCGATCTCCCGCAAAATCTGGTTTACCTGGGCTTCGGGCTCTCCGGTTCCAGCGATGTCGATCGCACGGCACGTAGTCTTGCTCAGCTCCTTCGGCAACAGCTTCACGAAACCAAGCACCCCGGCCTTCGCCGGTTCCATCGCGTCCGAAGCGGACACCGCTTCGAGGTCGCTAGTGAGCAGCACGAGGTCGAATATCAGCTCTGACGAGCCGCGGGTGACCGCGTGCACCAAAGTCAGGATGCTAAAGAATCCGCGGTCCAGCCCATGCCTGGCTTGCTGAATCGGGGTGTCCCCGTCCAGGCCGCCGACCAGCCACCCGTGCACGACACGCAGTCCGGTCGCGTTGCCGGCCAACGCAGCCGCCACCGCGGCGGCATGGTCGGCCAGCTCGCGTGCCCGCACCGTGAATTCCCGTTCATCATGCTGGGCGAACTCAGCGCCTTCACGCACCACAACCACGTCCGCGCCTTCAGCGCGGAGCCGCTCGACGAGCGCGGTCATCTGAGGAGAGCCCGAGGCGTACACGAGCCAAGGCGTGGCGGTGTCGACCTCGATCGGCCCGAGCAGCCGGTGCTGGCGCCAGCTCGGCAGGTAGTAGGGACCGGTCTCGGTGTCCGCCGCGGCGGTCTTCGCAGCCGAATCGAGCGCCGGAACCGCGTCAAGCCAGCACCGGATCTTCTCGTATGGCACCGGCGGCAAGCTCAGCCGATCGCGCGCCTCGTTGTCCCACAGGCGTTCTAGTTCTACCGGAACGCCCGCTTGCCACAATTGGCCGAGAGCACCGAGCAGAACGGCACTGTCTCGTTGCCGCTGCCGAGGGTGCCGGACGGTCGGCACGGCCACTCCTGCGCGTTCGGCCGAAAGCTGCTGACGGGCCAGCACGGTAAGGGAGTTGCCAGGGCCGACCTCGAGGAGCAAACGGTCCTGGTCCGCGGTGAGCAGGCCGACGATGTCGGAGAAACGCACCGCGCCACGGAGGTGCCTAGCCCAGTACGCGGGATCGACAGCCTGGGCCGCGGTGATCCAGTCACCGGTCACATTGGACGCGAACGGAACCGAGGGTGCTGCCCGCTGAACCTTTTCGACCAAGCCGCGGAAGGAGTCGACGATCGGATCCATCATGCTGGAGTGGAAAGCGTGCGAGGTATGGAGCACCCTGCCCTCGATGCCCTGAGCGGACAGCAGCGCACGAACCTCCTGCACGGCGTCGGCGGCGCCCGAGAGCACTGTCGCGTTCGGGGCGTTCACCGCCGCAACGGCCACGTGATCGCCGAGCAGCGGGAGCACGTCGGCTTCGGGGAGCGGCACCGAGAGCATCGTCCCGGGCGGCAGAGATTGCATCAGGTGTCCGCGATCCGCTACGAGCCGCAACGCGTCGTCGCGGGTGAAGACGCCGGCAAGGCTGGCCGCTACGAATTCGCCGATGCTGTGCCCTGCCATCGCAGAGGGCTCGACGCCCCAGCTCCGGAGCAGCCCGGCCAGCGCGTACTCGAACACGAACAACACGGGCTGGGTGACCTCGGTTTCGGTCAGCCGGGCCTCTGCCGATTCCGTACCGGCGGCGGGATAGAGGATGTCGCGCAGATCCCACCCCGTGTGCTCCGCGAGCACCTCGGCACAGGAATCCACCTCCATGGCGAACGCCGGTTCGGTCTCGTAAAGCCCTTTGCCCATGCCGACGTACTGCGCACCCTGCCCTGGAAACAGAAAGGCCGCCGACCGGCGGGAATCGCGCCCGGGGACAAGCGCGGGTGCCAGCTGGGGAACGCCGGTGCCAAGCCGGTCGACTGCGTCCTCGCCACCTCCAGCCACGACGAAACCGCGGATCCGTCGCTGTTCTCTGCCCACAGCGAGGGTGTAGGCAGCGTCGGCGAGCTGCCCAGGCCGCTCGCGTAGGTGCGCGCCTAGTGCCAGTGCGCTCGATTCCAACGCTGTCGACGTCCTAGCCGACAAGATGATCAGCTGATCACGGCGCTTCGGCTCGCTCGGTGCGGACGGTACCGGCGCTTCTTCCAGTACCACGTGTGCGTTGGTGCCGCCGACCCCGAACGAACTGAGCCCGGCCCGCAGCGGACCTGCATCGGAGACCCACGGAGAAAGTTCGGCATTGACGTAGAACGGCGACGACTCGAAGTCGATTTGCGGATTCGGTTCATCGAAGTTGATGCTGGCGGGCAGGATCCGGTGCCGCATCGACAGCAGCGTCTTGATCAGCCCGACTGCCCCCGCGGCCGCGCCGAGATGACCGACGTTCGTCTTGACCGAGCCGATCGCGCAGTACTGCTTGCGGTCGGTGAACTCCCGAAACGCCCGGCTGAGGCCGTTCACCTCGATCGGGTCGCCGATGAAAGTGCCTGTGCCGTGCGCCTCGACGTAGCTGACGGTGGACGGATCGACGCCGGATCGACGCCAGGCGTCCATGACAGCCGCGAACTGACCGGCCGCGCTGGGGGCTGCGAACGCTCCCTTCTGTGCACCGTCGTTGTTGATCGCAGTGGACCTGATTATCCCGAGAATCGCATCCCGATCGGCGATCGCCGCTTCCAGCGGCTTGAGGAGAACCGCGCCGGCGCCACTGCCGAAAACTGTCCCCTTCGCTTTCGCGTCAAAGGCCCGGCAGTGCCCGTCCGGCGAATAAAGACCACCCTCAGAATAAGTGTACCCCGATATTCTCGGAAGGAACTCCTCAACGCCGCCTGCCAGAGCCATCTCGCATTCACCCGCCCGCAGCGCCTGGCAGGCCAGATGCAGCGCCACAGCCGAAGAGGAGCAGGCCGTCAGACACGTCAGGGCGGGGCCGGTCAGGCCGAGCCGGTAGGCGACACCGGTGGCGACGTAGTCACTGACGTTCGCGATGTTCGCGGTCAACTCGCCGAGCAGCTTGAACGCGTCCGGATTCGGCTTGACGTACAGATCGAGGTAGTGGTTGATGCCGATTCCGCCGTACACGCCCACTCTGCCGGAGAATCTCGACGGGGCGTAGCCCGCAGCTTGCAGGGAGCCGTCGCAGGCCTCGAGAAATGCCCGGTGCTGCGGATCGAGGATCTCGGCCTCGCGCAGTGTCATCCCGAAGTAGCCGGGGTCGAAGAGTTCGGTGTCCGGCGCGAGCGGCGACGCCTTCACATAGTTCGGATCGGCGACGACATCCGGTCCGATCCCCTGGGCGAGCAACTCCTCGTCACTAAAGAAAGTAATGGATTCCACGCCAGCAACGAGGTTCTGCCATAGTTCCTCGACGTCACGGGCGCCAGGAAATTTGCCCGCCATTCCGATGACAGCGACCTGGCCGCTCCTGCCCTGCTCCACGGTGACCCCTTCGTAAATTCCGGACCAGAAATGGACTTCATTTCCTTCCAAACGGCAGACCGCCCCGTCGAATCCATTCCGTAGGACGCCATCCTGTGGCGGACGGCGAACGATCACAAGACATCCGGTGCTGGTTGGCGTGAACTCGACAGCACGTTGACCCTCGCCCCCGCTGTGCCGTGTCCTGAGGAGGTGCACACCGAATTCAGCGGTCGGAGCCAGAGCTCGTGAGCCAGACCACATCACGGCCGGACAGGCCGGACACACCGCGGCGGGACCGCTTCGGAACGGGATTCGCCGCCGTGTGCGGCGCGATGTTCCTGGCCAATATCGGTTCCGGGATCAGTGCTGTCGCGTTCCCCTGGCTGGTCTCCTCGGTCACCAGCAACGCCGTTCTTGTCGCCGGGATGTCGATGTTGCTCGAGCTGCCCTGGCTGATCGCGAGCCTGCCCGCCGGAGTGTTCATCGATCGCGCCGACCATCGGCGCACGCTCGGGTTCACCCACGCGTTCCGCGCGCTGCTGGCTGGAGGCATCGGTTTCGCCGTGGCCACCGATTCGGCCGCCATCGCCGTGCTTTACACAGCGGCTTTTCTCATCGGTTCGGCAACGGTGCTCAACGAAAATGCCAGCCAGGTGGTACTTCCCCGGCTCGTCCCATCGGCGCTGCTGGAACGCGCGAACGGGTACCTGGTGATCACCGATACCGTCGGCGGGCTGTTCATCGGCCCCTGGATCGGCGGGCTGCTGGTGAGCGCGTCGCTCATCCTGCCGTTCCTCTTCGATGGCGGACTCTTCGCCGCCGCTGCTGTGCTCACCCTGTTCCTCGTGCGGCTCGCACCGCGTGAACGCTTGGTCACCGATCGCACGATGCGCGCAGACCTCGTGGCAGGGTTGCGGTACTTCTGGACACACCCGGTGCTGCGCACCCTCGGGCTCTTCCTCGGCCTGCTCAACTTCAGCAGCGCGATCGCGGTGTCCACCCAGGTGCTGTACGCGAGGGAGATACTGGGCTTGGACGCGACCTCTTTTGGGCTGCTGTTCCTGGCCGGCGGAATCGGCGCGATGCTCGGAGGCTGGTTAACAAGCACGCTGGAGCGCAGGTTCGGAGCACGCCGGGTGCTGCTGGCCAGCCTTCTGGGCAATTGCCTGACGAGTTTGACCATCGGCCTGGTGTCCCACGCGGTCCCAGTCGCCATCGCGATCTGTGGCGGCGGGATGCTCTCCACTGTCTGGAACGTGCTGACCGTGTCCTATCGGCAGCGGATCGTTCCCGAGGAGATGATGGGCCGGGTGAACAGCATCTATCGGTTGCTGGCCTGGGGTCCTCTCCCACTCGGTTCGCTGGTGGGCGGTTTTCTTGTCACCGTGGTGGAATCCTTCTCCACCAGGGACATCGGCCTGCGCAGCCCCCTTCTGCTGGCCGCGGTCGTCGCAGGCGTACTGACCGTCCTGGCCTCGCTCAGGCTGCGTGCGGGGATCTGGGCATCCGATTACCGAGCCGAACCGGAGGAGCCCTCAGGCCCGGCAGGCAAGGAATGACAGGCTCGCGACCCGCTTTGTCGGAGACTGGCTCTGGCGAACCGGTACTGCTGCTGGCTCCGGCAGCCACCCGGGCGAATGTCTGGCAGCTGTACCAGACGCCAGCGCTCGTCAGCGGCGGTTACCGGGTGCTGAGCTACGACACGCGTGGCACGAACAAGGAATTTTCCCCTGCGGGCGAGTACCGACTCGCCGACCTGGCCGCAGACGCGGCGTGGGTGATTCGCGAAGCCGGGCACGGGCCTTGCCACCTTGTCGGAGCTTCGCTCGGTGCGATGACCGCGCAATTGCTCGCGTCATTGCGCCCCGACCTGGTCCGGTCCTTGACGCTGCTCGGCACACGGGCGAGAACGCCCGCGTTCACCGAAGCGCTGATCCGAGCCGTCGCTGGCGCGGCACGCGACAACACGGTGTCCGCCGAGTACAGCGCGGCAAGCACTCTCTCCCAGTTATTCGCACCAGAGACCCTGCTCGACGACGGATTCGCCCACGATTGGCTCGAACTGATGACGATGTTCCCTATCCGGGGCGACGGCGTCGCTCAGCAGTATCTGTCGACGCTGGTGCACGACGAACACGCCGACGCGCTGGCGACGATCGGCTGCCCAGCTCTGGTGGTGAGCTTCGAACACGATCTGCTGATGCCGTCGGCGCTGGTCCGCGAAGTCGCCGAAGCGATCCCGGACGCCCGGTACCGGGAGATCCCGGGCACTGGGCACTTCGGCTTTCTGGAACGCCCGGATGAGGTGTGCACGGAGCTGCTGAGGTTTCTCAGCCCGCAGCGTCAGAATCCGGTCACTCTTCCACAGTGATCAGCCCGCGGTTGACCGCCGCCATCACCGCCGCGGTCCGGTCGTCCACCTTGAGCTTGCCGAAGATGCGCAACATGTACGTCTTCACGGTCGCCTCGCTGATGAACAGCCGAGCCCCGACCGCTGCGTTGGTCAGGCCTTGCGCGACCAGCCTGAGCACCTCGATCTCCCGCGCCGAGAGGTTCTCGGTCTTGGAGTTGCGCACCCGCCTGGTCAGCTTCTCCGCAACGGACGGCGCCAGCATCGTCTCGCCTCTGCCCGCGCCGCGGATCGCGGCGAGCAGGTCGGATCGTTCGGCGTGCTTGAGCAGGTATCCGGTCGCACCGGCCTCGACGGCGCGCAGGATTTCGTCGTCGGAACCGTAGGTGGTCAGGATGAGCACCCGGCTCAACGGCTTCTCCTGCGCGATCCGCGCAGTGGCCGAGGCACCGCCGCCGGGCATCTTCAGATCCATCAGCACCACGGTCGGGTCGAGTGCGTGTGTCATCGCCACTGCCTCGTCCGAGTTGCTGCCCTCGCCCACCACTTCGATGTCGGGTTCGTCGGCGAGCATGCCGCGCAGCCCCGCACGGACCACCGGGTGATCGTCCACAATCAGGACTCTGATCGTCCCCGTCACACCGGCACCTCCACCGTCAACGTGGTTCCGTGTTCGGGCACACTGCGCAACTCGCAGCGCCCAGCCACCTGTTCTATCCGATTCCGCATCCCGACCAGCCCGTAGCCGGGTGAGTCGGCTTCGGGATCGAAGCCCACTCCATCGTCGTGGACCTCCACCCCGACCTGTCCTCGCGCATAGCTCAACCTCACCTCGACCTCGGCGGCCTTTGCGTGCTTGCGGACGTTGGCGAGGGCTTCCTGGGTGACCCGCAAGAGTGCGACTTCAGTAGCCACCGGCAATGGCGCGGGCTCGCCCAGCAACTCGAAACGGACTGGGACGCCGCTGTCCCGATCCGCCTTGGCTGCGAGCCGCTGCAACGCCTCCGGCAGCGAGGATGAGTCCAGCGCGCTTGGCCGCAGCGCCTCGATCAGGCCTCGGGCCTCAGCCAGCGCCTCGCGAGCGGTATCGGCGACGAGGTCGAGCTGACCGCCCGCCCGGGCCACCGCCTCGGCTTGGCCGCCGGACAGGCCGTTGAGCTGGCCGAGGGCGGCTTTGCTCGCCTGCACCAGCATCACGATGCTGCTCAGGCTCTGTGCGATGGCGTCGTGGATCTCACCCGCAAGACGCTCCCGTTCGGCTACTGCCCCGGCCTGCTTGGATACCGCGGCCAGCTCGCTTCGGGTGGACTCGAGCTCGGTGATCAGGTCCGCGCGCTCCCTGCTCTGCCCGATGATGCGGGTAGTCCAGGTTCCGACGATCGCTGAGAAGCCGATGATGGCCAGCGCCAGCGGGCCCTGTGCGACAACGGTCTCGACCACCGCGCCGGACTGGAAGGTGCCGACCGCGATCGGGACCAGGCTGAATATCACAATCACGCCGGTGGCGTACAACGGCCGCATGGTCCAGTACGCCTGCGGGATGATTGCCACCAGCGCGATGGAACTGGCCGAGGAGAACGTCTCCGCTCCGGTGAAGAAAGCCAGTACGACGCCGAGGTAGAGCACGCCGCGCCAGCTTTCGTCATCCGCTTTCATCAGCGAGCGGCCGTAGACCGCGTACCAAGCGCCGCAACACAGGAGCAGCACCGCTGCCAGTGGTTTGCTCTTGGCCGAGGCGTCGTCGAGTGCCAGGACGAAGACGATCGTGGCGGCGAACGCAGCCAGGTAGTAGCAGTCCCAGATCAGGTAGCCGCGCAGCCATTCGTGCGGTACGCGGATCAACCCTGCCTGCTGCTTTTCCACCGGAACGTCAGCAGGCACAGCAGCAAGCCCCCCACGCACCAGGCTCCCAGTATCACCGCCGTTCTTCCCAGCTCCCATGATCCCGCCACCTCCTGGAAGGTCATCATGTCCGGCAGGAACACCGAGCGGAATCCCTGCGCCATCCATTTCATCGGAAAGAACGACCCGATTTCGACCAGGGGCGAGCCCAGATTGCGAACCGGGTTGAACAACACCCCGGAAATGAACTGTAGCGCAATGAACGGCAGCAAGATGACCGCCGAAGCGCTCTTCGCCGTCCTCGGCAGGCTGCTGATCGCGATCCCCAGCAGCGCGGAGGCCACCACTCCGAGCAGGAACACCCAGCCGAACACCAGCCACTTGTCCGCCGTGACCGGCAGTTTCAGGTCGAACAGCGCCTTGCCGATGCCCAGCAGCACCAGGACCTCCGCCACACTGACCACCAGTACCAGCAGGATCTTCCCGATGAAGTACGACACGAGCGGGGTAGGGCTGCCGTGCAGGCGTTTGAGCGTGCCGTCGTCCCGGTCCTGCGCGATCCCCGTGCCGAGGTTGACGAACGTGGTCGACATGATGCCGGCGGCGATCATGCTCGCGGCGAAGATCTGGCTCGCGTTGACGTCCGAACCCGGCACCTTGTCCTTGAAGATGCTCCCCAGCAGCAACAACATCACCGCCGGCAAGGAGAAGGTGAACACGACCGCGTCACGTTCGCGGAAGAACTGCTTCAGCTCGATTGCCCCGCGGGCAAAGCCGACCTTGGCAGCACTGGGCGGTGCGGGTCTGGCGGGACGCTGGCCTGTCTCTCGCACGGTCATACCGATTCCTTCCGGAGCTTGGCCGCCGACGCGGAGTCGTCGATCAGCTGGAGATAGACGTCCTCGAGACTCGGCCGCTGCACGGACAGGCCCGGAACGTTGCCGTCGTGGCGCTCGACGAGGTCCGCGACCAGCCGATCAGGGGTCGCGGTCTCCTCGACCTTGAGCGAGCCATTCTCGCGCCAGCTCACCACCGCCTTGGCGCTGGCACGGCCGCCGAGCGTGGCCGGCTCGCCGGTGATCTTGATCCTCCCGTCCGCGATGATCGCGACCCGGTTCGCCAGCGCCTCGACCTCGTCGAGGTAGTGCGTAGTAAGCAGGATCGTGATGCCTTCGCCGGCCAGCTGACGGATCAACTGCCAGAACCGCACCCTGGCTTCGGGGTCGAACCCGGTGGTCGGCTCGTCGAGGAAGAGCACGTCCGGGTCGCCGATGATGCCCAGTGCGACATCCACTCGACGGCGCTGGCCGCCCGACAACCTGCCGACTCGCTTGCGGGCGCACTCGGCGAGCCCGACCTGTTCGATGACCGCTTCCGGGTCTCGAAAACGCGGGTAGGTGCCCGCGAAGTGCCGGACGACCTCGCGAACGGTGAGCTCGGACGCGTCGGTAGCCGTCTGGGTGACGATACCGATCCGGCTGCGCCACGCCCGACCCGCTTTCTCCGGATCCTCCCCCAGTACCGAGACGGTTCCGCTGTCCCGCTTGCGGAAGCCTTCCATGATCTCGACTGTGGTCGTCTTGCCCGCACCGTTCGGGCCGAGCAGTGCGAAGACCTCGCCCGCCGCGATGTCGAGAGCGAGTCCATCGACAACCGTGTTGCTGTCGTACCGCTTGACCAGGTCTCTCACCTGGACGGCTGTTTCGGTCATGGGGCAATCGTGTCCCTCTCACCGGTGGACGAGTAGCGATCGGTGGACGGATCTTCTTGTCCATCGATCGACGGACACCGCGCTGTGGCGGCCCTGGCCAGAAGTCGCCAGAAACCTATCCAAAAATACGAACGCAGTGGATGCTTCACTTGCCGGCTTCGCGATTTCAATTCGGGGGAATGTCTTGTTGCGGCGAACTGACGAACTGCGCGCCAGCATCAGCCCTACCCCTGTATCGGAAATCGTGGTCGAATACCGGGGACGGGCACACGAACTGGCTCTCAAACACGAGAGTCACCATCCGACTGGGTCGATCAAGCACCGCACCGCGGTCGGACTGCTCGCCGAACTCGACCGCCGCGAGCCGCTCGAGCCGGGAACCGTGATCGTGGAATCCACCTCCGGGAACCTGGGTCTCGCGCTGGCCAGGCTCATCCGGATACTGGATTGCCGGTTCATCGCGGTGATCGACCGGAACACCCCGGAACCCACCGTCGAATCCCTGGCCTCCAATGGAGTCGACCTCGAATTCGTCAACGAGTCTGACGGCCATGGCGGTTACTTGCTCAGCCGCCTGCGCACCGTGGCCGAGCTGCTGCGTTCCGAGCCTGGTTACCGGTGGACGGACCAGTACCACAGTCCCGCCAACCCCCGGATCCATCAGCAGACGACCGCTCCGGAAATCCTCCGGCAGGGCGGTGCTGCCCTCGACGCGGTCTACGTGGCTGTCTCCACCGGCGGCACTCTCGCCGGGATCTCCGCACACCTGCGCACCGCCAGGTCCGATGTCCGCGTCGTCGCGGTCGACGCCGTCGGCTCACTGGTCACCGGCGACACCGGCCACAAACGACTCATCACCGGCCTCGGCGCGAGCCGGAAGTCCTGCTTTCTCACCTCCGCCTCATTCGACTTCGTGACGCGGGTCGCTCCGGCGGAGACCGTCCCGACCTGTCGAATGTTCCGGCAGGACACCGGCATCGCACTCGGCGGGTCGAGCGGCAGCGTCGTCCACTCCTACCTGTGCGACCTCGAACGCGGGCAGTTCCCCCGGCGAGCACTCGGGCTCTGCCCCGATGACGGCAGCAAGTACGAAGGCACCATTTACGCCGACAAGTGGCTCGACGAAACTAGGCTCAGCGTCGAAGTCCACCGCACGATAGAAAAATTCCGCTCGGCAGGAGCAGCTTTCACGATTGGCATCGGCTGAACCACGCCCGTACCGCGGCATCATGATCTCGCCCGGCGCACCGGGCGAGATCACGCACATCAAGCACCGGGATCAGTCCCGTTTTGCAGAATCTTGTTGTTCTCGTCGACGAATACGACCCGCGGCTGCACCTTTTTCGCCTCGGTGTCCGGCACCAGGCCGTATCCGATCACTATCACCAAGTCGCCTGGGTGCATCAGACGAGCAGCCGCACCGTTGAGCTGGACGGTCCGGCTCCCCCGCGCACCTTCGATGACGTACGTCTCGAGCCGAGCACCGTTGTTGATGTCCACGATGTGCACCAGTTCCCCGGGCAGAAGATCGGCGGCGTCCATCAGATCTGGATCAAGGGTCAGCGAGCCGACGTAATTCAAATCGGCGGCGGTCACCGTCGCCCGGTGGATCTTCGACTTGAGCATGGTCCGAAACATCGGAAAACCTCCAGAGGTCAGCTCACCGAACTCTAGATCACTTTTCGGACCGAACCGTCGTCTGGCGATATAATGCCAGGCGGAGTATCTCTTTGGGGACTCGTTTTTCAGTTTCTCCGGCGAGACTAATTTCCGCGCCGGAGATTGAAGGCGACGTTGACCAGCACGACGGCAGTCCAGGCGATCGCGGCGACCAGGATGTTTCCCGGCCCGGGCAAGGAAGTGGCAACTCCGGTGATCGGGATGCCCATGCCGATCGTGATCGCGGCCAGCCAGAACCCGCCGTTGTCCACTATCCGCTCCCTTACCGGCGGAGAAATCTCCGCCAGTCGTTCCTCGACCCTCGCTTCGATGGACGACGAAGCGCGTTCGAGGAACGCCGCGATGACCGCGGATTCGGATTCCGGGCCCAGCTCCTGACGCGCGGCGAGCATCCCAGCGACTTCCTCGGAAGTGATGATCGGCCTCGTTCCGGGCGCAGCCGGAAAGGCATGATCCGAAATAGGTTCGCTCACCGCTTCAGGATAGTGACAGAGGCGAGCTTTGTCCCGGGAAAGGCGGCCACTCTTCCAAGATGAGACGGTCGACGGACAAAGTCCGTCCATCGACCGGTTGACAACCAGACCTTGCCGGCCGTGCCATCATCTCTTTGCTGCCGGACGACGTGCCGTGCCAGGACCGGCAAACCAGTTCCAGCACGGCACGGGTCATCACCGATTCACACCCGCGAGGGTCGCGAGCCGGGGCAGTCCGACGGTATCCGTGTTGCCGGATCCGGTGCCCGGAATCATCGGGTCTGGCAACGCGGTCCCAGCGCAACTCGCGTCCCTCGGCGGCAAGGTGTCCGCCGCGAGGTACGAGTCCACCGCGTGATCGACGCAGGGGTTGCCACTGCCGTACAGCATGTGGTCGCCTTCACCGACCACTGGCAGAAGGCGGGAACCAGCGAAGTTCGCATGCGCAAGCTGCGCGCCTTCCCACGGAGTCGCGGGGTCGTGCGTCGACTGGATCATCAGTACGGACGGCACTCCGCGGCCTGTCGGCTTCGGCAGTTCCTCTCCCGCCGGACGCTGCCAGAAAACACAGGGTTCGGCGATCGTCCGCCAGCCGATCAACGGAAACAGCCGCCCTTGGATGCCCGACGAAACCGTCAGCGTGCCACGGTTCCCATACCACCGGGTGTCGTTGCAGCCGATGGTGTAGAAGGTCGCATCGACGGCATCCGGCGCACCAGCCTTCGCCCCTGGCAGACGGGAAGCCGTTTTGGCTCGCGCTGCCGCTTCCGCCACGGAAACCGGGAAACGCATCTTCGCCGGCGGCGGCCCGCTCACCGATTTCAGTTGTGCCAGCAACTGGGCAAGCACCAAGAAGTTTCTCTTGCTGTACAGGTTCCCGGCGACGATCGAGTCCAGCGTGCCCGCGTAGAGGATCTGATCGCCGAGATGTTGCGGATGCTCGGCAAGGAACGCACGAATGCGTTCGTAGCTGCCGCGCACCTGCTCGCCGGTGGAGCCTAGGTCGTACAGCGCGTCGTACTTCGCCGCCCACGGAAGGAAGTCCTGCCTGAATCGACGTTCGAACCCCATCGGCTGCAACGCGTAAAACTGCTGCCAGGTTCCAGTGAACAAGGTGTTGGAGTCGAACACGAACCTGCCGGCTCGCGAAGGGTACGCCGTGGCGTAGTGCGCGCCTAGCCAGGTTCCCGCTGAAAAGCCGAACCAGTTGACGGTACTGTGCCCGAGCAAGGTCCTGATCAGATCAAAGTCCTTGACCGTTTGCGCAGTCGTGATGAAGTCGCCGACCGGCTCCGATTCCTGCTGACACGCCTTCGCCTGGTTTTCGGCAGAATCCAGCATCGCGGAAACGTTCGCGCCGCTGCGATCGCGGACGTCGCGTTCACGCCCGATCACGGACCCGCCGCAGGTGATCGTGGTGCTGCGGCCCGTACCTCGGACATCGACGCCGACGATCTCCGAACTCTCCGCAACGGCAGAATGTGCCGGATCCAGAAACAGCAGCGGAACGATCAGCCCCTCCTCGCCAGGCCCGCCGGGATTGGTCAGCAACAGGTTGACAGGCTCGGTGCCGACCGGCCGGAGCCGGCTCACCGCCAGGTCGACTGTGCCGCGATCCTGGTGGTGCCAGTCGAGCGGCGCTCGAACCACCGAGCATTCGAGGCGTTCGGTGCCGGGCGGCAACCCCGGCGGGACTTGCGGGAAACAGGGTTGCCACTGCAAGGCCTGCGAGCGGAAACGAGCGGCTATGCCGACATCGCCTGGATCACGAGACGTCGCCGACGCAATCGGGGCCCCCATGACACCTGCCAGCACAGCCAGCACAGTGAACAGGACGGCCCAACGGCTTCGGATCATACGTCGACTCCTCATCGGTATTCGGAATACGGACTCTGAGCGCCTGCTACGGCGATATAGGAAGCCAGTTCGATCGGACATGACGGCTTTCGCGATCTCGCATCCCCACAGCGGCATCGAGGATGGACATGCCGGAGGAAGGCGGCACCCGGACAGCGACCCGACCGGGCGCGGCATACGCGTCGGCCCGCAGCAGCGAAAGCCCTCGGGCACGGAGCCGAGCTGACTCCGCCACATCGCGGTCCGCCGAGGCCTCCCGCCCCTCTTTTCGTGAAAAATGGAGGAGGCGAGTACCTATATGCTCATCGAATCGTAACATTTAACAACCGATTCCAAAGGGAGTCGCTCCCGCCTCGGACAAGAAGCGGAACCTGGCCATACACTCAGCGATCAGCAGCAAAACTGGACCATAGCCGACGACTCGCGCGCCAGGCATTGGCATGTACTCGCCACCACCGGCGACCGATAATGCAACGAAGCCCGGTGTTGCGATACGCCCCGGGCCGCACAGTCCCGCACCGGCAAGGCCACTAGGCCGCTCGACCCAGCGATCAAGGTCTGATCGGCCGAGTCTGTCGCAGGTGGACAGCGCTATCGCTCAGGGCATCAGCCTGCCTCGAAGGTGGCATTGCCTCCCGTTTACTTGTATATTTCAGTACACGGTGAGGCCAACCGGGGGCCTTGACAGCATTGGGGTGATTGCAACACAGGGGGGCCACTGAAATGCCTTTATCTCGATTGAACAAAATAACGGGCTTTACGTCATGACGCTTCGATTTCGCATACTCGGAGCGACGGAAATAATAGATGGAGAAAATGTATTAACGCCGGATGATTCATTGGAGCGAGGAATTCTCGCCACACTGGCGTTGCACGCGAACAGCAGGGTCAGTGCGGAAACCATCGCACCGATGTTGTGGGACAACCCGCCTGAGACAGCGCTTCGTCAGATCCAGACAAAGGTATGGAAGATCCGCGATCTGATGGATCGTGCCTTCAGAGGCACCGAACCCGGCGGGAGGCCGAAGCTGATCAATCAGGCCGGTGGGTACCTGCTGTTCGTCGGCCCGGAACACATCGACCTCGATCTGGTACGGCGAATGGTGACCGACGCGAGGGCCGCGACCACTGCGAACCAGCTGACGAAGGCGGCAGAGCGTTATCAGGCAGGTCTCACTCTGTGGCGCGGCCCAGCGTTCGCGGACGTGACCGCGCCGGGAGTCCGGCTCGAAGCGATCCGGCTCGCCGAGTACCGCATGTTCATCCTCGAAGAACGACTTGACGTCGAACTGCGTCTCGGCCGTCACGCCGACATCATCGCCGAGCTTGACGAGCTGGTGCGGGCGCACCCCCTCCGAGGGCGGCTGCGGCTGCATCTCATCCGCGCGCTCGGCGCGATGGGCAGGCGCAGGGACGCCGCGGAGGTTTACCGTGACGGCTATCGCGTCCTGGTACAGGAACTGGGCCTCGAACCGAGCAGAGAGCTGAGCGAGGCCTACCGGGCAGTCCTGGCCGGCGATCCGTTGGGCCCGCCGCCCATCGCTCGGATCATCACACCGAGGACCGTCGGGGGACTGGACGCGACTCACACCGCCATGCCCTCGTCCAGCACGTCAACCGCACCGGTCGAGCTCATCACGCACCTGCCTGACCACAGCACGATGCCCCCACCCGACCACCTCGAACCGATACTGAGACAGTTGCTCAGCGGCGCTACCGACCTGACCGCGAGCCGAAGACTCGGCTTGTCTCCGCGCACATTCAGCAGGCGGGTTTCGGAATTGCTCGACTACCTCGGGGTCGAAAGCCGTTTCCAAGCTGGAGTGGAGGCAAGTAAACGCGGCTGGGTACTCCGCGAGAACCACCACGACTCGGAAACACCAGCTCTTTCCGAGAGGCGTTGAACTCCTGCCCCCACCCCTACGGCAGAGGCCGAGGAAGGTACCAACTGGTAAGCCCATCCCATGGGCACAGCTGCGGCGTCGAACCCTGCCCACCGATCGCCGTCGCGACAGCAGGCTGGCCTAGCAACGGACACGCTTGCGAGAGCCAAAGCAGAACGGTAGGGCGCGCGCAATTCTGCTTCTCTGCTCCTGACAGACGCTCTCGAGAGGGCCGTCTCAGCGATCCTCTGGACCAGCGGCCTCCCTTTCGACCCCGTCTAACGCTGTTGCCGGGCAGTCACCCAGCCACAACCGATCGACCAGGCCGGAAACCCCGCGCCAGCGACCAATCACGGCCTGCTGTCCCGGCTGTCGCCGCACTCAGCCCCGGCCCCGCAGCGGTTGAGAACGGCTTCCAGACCAGCCGCGCGCAGAAAACCGCCAAGAGAGACTTCCCCGAGAAGATCGGCGGCGCATCCCGTCCGCAGGCCATGGCACTCTCCGAGCAACGAGCCTGCCGACCAGCGAAACCAGTGCCCCCGACGGGGTTCGAACCCGCACTGGGTCGATTTTAAGTCGACTGCCTCTGCCAATTGGGCTACGGGGGCCCACCCACCCTAGCGAACCCGCCCCAGGACACGACAAAGCCGGGCCGCCCGAAGGCGACCCGGCTTCACCACGACAACCAACTCAGCCCTTGCTGGCCCGGTTGAACTCTTCCTTCGGGTTGTTGATCTGCCCCAGCGAGATGACCTCCCGCCGGAACAACCCGCCCAGCATCCAGTCGAACAGGATGCGGATCTTGCGGTTCCACGTGGGCATCGCCTTGAGGTGGTACGCCCGGTGGAAGAGCCACGCCGGGAAGCCCTTGATCTTCAGGTTCAGTGCGTCCGCCACGCCCTTGTGCAGGCCGAGGCTCGCGACCGCGCCCAGGTTCTTGTGGTAGTAGTCCTTCGGCTGTCCACCGCGGATCACCTTGATGATGTTCTTCGCCAGCAGGCGGGCCTGGCGGACCGCGTGCTGGGCGTTCGGCGGGCAGGTGGCCGTCGGGTCCTGCTCGGTGCGCGAGAGGTCCGGGATGGCCGCGTTGTCGCCGGCGGTCCAGACGTCCGGGTGGCCGACGACCTGCATCGCCGCGGTGGCCTCGACGCGGCCGCGCTTGTCGAGCGGCAGGTCCGAGCTCGCGAGGACCGGGTTGGCCTTCACGCCCGCGGTCCAGATGATCGTGTCGGTGTCGAACTCGGTGCCGTCCGAGAGCACGACGTGGCCGTTTTCGAACGACTTCGCCGCGGTCGACAGGTAGACCTCGATGCCGCGCTTCTCCAGCTGCTGCACCGTGTACACGCCCAGCGTCTCGCGCACCTCGGGCAGGATCCGCCCGGCCGCCTCGACCATCACCCAGCGGATGTCCGACGGCTTGATGTTCGGGTAGTAGTTCTCGACCGCGAAGCGGGTCATGTCCTCGAGTTCGGCCAGCGCCTCGATGCCCGCGAACCCGCCGCCGACCACGGTGAACGTGAGCAGGCGCTTGCGCAGCTCGGGGTCGAGCGTGCTGGCCGCCTCGTCCAGCTTGGTCATGATGTGGTTGCGCAGGTAGATCGCTTCGCCGATGGTCTTGAAGGCGATGCCCTCCTCGGCGAGACCCGGGATCGGCAGGATCCGCGCGACGGCGCCGAGCGCGACCACGAGCACGTCGTAGTTCAGCGTCTCGACGTGGCCGTCGGCGGCCTCGACCGTGACGGACTTGCGCTCGTTCTCGATCTTCGTGACCCGCGCGGTCAGCACGTGGCAGCGCTTCAGCACGCGGCGCAGCGGCACGACCACGTGCCGCGGCTCGATCGCGCCGGCTGCCGCCTCGGGCAGGAACGGGGCGTAGGTCATGTGCGGCTGCGGGTCAACGACGGTCACGGAGGCCTCGTTGGCGCGCAGCATCTTCTGAAGCCCGTACGCGGTGTACAGGCCGACGTATCCACCACCGAGGACGAGGATCCGAGTCGGTTCCGACTTCGCAGCAGCCATGTACCTATAGTCGCACTTCCGAAGCTGCTTCGCTCGGGTACCCCACCCCGCTGTGACCAGCATCGCCACGCTGGTTGTCACGATTCAGATGAGGCCCGCCGCCGAGGCCGCGGCGGTGAACGCGGTCACCACCATGGGCTGTGTCACACGACCGGTCTGGACATTGCGCGGTGACACGTGGTAACAGCCGAACACCGCAAGGTCGCCGAGCTGCAGCCGGGCGCCGTGCGCGAAGGCCGGACGGGGTTTCGGCACCGGCCAGCCCGCCGCCGAAAGCACTGGCAGGAGCGCTTGCCAGCCGAACGCGCCGAGCACGACGATCGAACGCAGGGTCGGCCGCAGCAGGTCCAGTTCGTCGGCCAGCCAGTGCCGGCAGGTGTCCCGCTCAGCGGGGGTCGGCCGGTTCTCCGGCGGCGCGCAGCGGACCGGCGAGACGAGCCGGGTGCCGCGCAGCGTGAGGCCGTCGCCGATGGCGGCCGACACCGGCTGCGACGCGAGACCGACCTCGTACAGCACGCGGAAGAGGAAGTCCCCGGACGGGTCGCCGGTGAACATCCGCCCGGTGCGGTTGGCCCCGTGCGCGGACGGCGCGAGCCCGACCACGGCCAGCGCGGCGTCCTCCGCGCCGAAACCGGGCACCGGCCGCGCCCAGTACGGCTCCCCGGCGAACGCGGCCTTCGTCCCGGCCACGCCTTCGCGCCACTCGACCAGCCGCGGGCACGCGCGGCACCGCACCAGCTGCGCGTCGAGCTCGGCGAACGTGCGCATCGATCTCCTCCGCTCGGTGTGCTGCCACGGTAACGCGGGATAGGTTGGGGCCATGGCCGACACCACCGCGGACGAGACCGCCGAGAAGACCAAGGACGAGGAGACGAAGGCGGCGGAGCCCGTCGACGACCTCGTCACGACGCAGCACACCCTCACCGTCAAGCGGCGCAAGCTCGCCTACACCGCCCAGACCGGCCGGATCGTGCTCCGCCAGGAGGTCAAAAAGGACGGCAAGTTCGAGGGCTACCAGGCCAAGGCCGAGGTGTTCCTCACCGCCTACACCCTGGGCGACGCCGACCCCGGCACGCGGCCGGTCACCTTCGCCTTCAACGGCGGCCCCGGTTCCTCCAGCATCTGGCTGCACATGGGCCTGCTCGGGCCGCGCCGGGTGCTGTCCGGCGACGTCGACGACCCGGTTCCGCCGCCGTACGGGCTCGAGGACAACCCGGAAAGCCTGCTCGCGCACAGCGACCTGGTGTTCATCGACCCGGTCCAGACCGGCTACTCGCGGGTGGCCGAGGGCGGCGAATCCCAGCCGTACACCGGATTCCAGGGCGACGTCGAATCGGTCGCGGAGATCATCCGGCTGTGGGTTTCGCGCAACCAGCGCTGGCTGTCGCCGAAGTTCCTGGCCGGCGAGTCGTACGGCACGCTGCGCGCGGCCGCGCTGGCCGGGCATCTGCAGGAGCGCTACGGCCTGTACCTCAACGGATTGATGCTCATCTCGTCCGTTCTGGACCTCGGCACGTTGCGCTTCCACGAGGGCAACGACCTGCCGTACTCGCTGTACCTGCCCACGTACGCGGCGATCGCGCACTACCACGGCCGTCACGGCGACCGTCCGCTCGACGACGTGCTCGCCGACGCCGAGGACTTCGCCTCGAAGGAACTGCCGTGGGCGCTTTCCCGCGGCGCTCGGCTGTCCACTCAGGACCGGACCGAGGCGGTGCAGACGCTCGCGTCGCTCACCGGGCTCAGCGAGTCCTATGTGGACCGGGTGAACCTGCGGATCGAGCACGTCCGGTTCTTCACCGAACTGCTGCGCGACCAGGGCAAAACCGTCGGCCGGATGGACGGCCGGTTCACCACGTGGGAGCCGGACGGCGGCGTCGAGCACATGAGCGACGACCCGTCGGTGTCGCGGATCATCGGCGCCTACTCCGCCGGGTTCAACCACTACGTGCGGGCCGAACTCGGCTACGAGAACGACCTGCCGTACGAGATTCTGTCCACCGAGGTGTTCAAGGCCTGGTCCTACAAGGAGTTCGAGGGCCGATCGGTGTCCGTTGTGGACACCTTGAGCGCGGCGATGCGGGCCAATCCGCACTTGCAGGTCCACGTCGCCTTTGGACACTACGACGGCGCGACGGCGTACTACGCGTCCGAGTACGTGCTCGCGCAGCTCAAGATTCCCGAGGAACTGCGGGAGAACATCGACACGGCTTACTACCCGGCCGGGCACATGATGTACGTGCACGAACCGTCGCGGGTGCAGCAGTCGAAGGATCTGGGCAAGTTCGTGAAGAAGGCGTCCAACCGGTGACCTCGTGAGTGCCTATGCCGGTTAGAACCGGCATAGGCACTCACAACCAGTCGTGCTCCCGCGCGTACCGCGCCGCCTCGTGCCGGGTCCGCGTCTGCGTTTTCTGCATCGCGTTGGACAGGTAATTCCGCACGGTCCCCGCCGCCAGATGCAGCTGCGTCGCGATGTCCGCGACCGAATACCCCTCCCGCGTCGCCCTCAGCACGTCGATTTCCCGTACTGTCAACGGACAATCGTCCACCACGGCGAGCGCCGAGACGTCCGGGTCGATCCAGCGTTTGCCCTCGGCCAGCGTCCGGATCACCTCCGCGATGTGCGCCGGTTCCGCCGATTTGCTGACGAATCCCTGCACGCCGAGCTTCAGCGCCTTGCGCAGCACGCCCGGCCGTGCGTGCCGGGTCAGCATCAGGACCACCTGCTCCGGCCGCTCCCGCCGGATCCGCGCGACCGCGCCGAGTCCGTCCACATTGGGCATCTCCAGGTCGATCACCAGCACGTCCGGCCGATGCGCCAGCGCGGCCCGCACCGCCGCCTCGCCGTCCTCCGCCTCGGCGAGCACGGTGATCTCGCCTTCCATCGGCAGCAGCGCGGCCATCGCCTTGCGGAGGAGGGCTTCGTCGTCGGCGAGCACCACCGTCGTCATCGCGCCCCCTTCTCGGGAAAGGACGCGGCGGTCACGAATCTGCCGTCCTTCTGTTCCACCGTCAGTTCTCCGCCCTGATCCGCCAGCCGGTCCGCCAAAGTGGACAGTCCACTCAGTACCGGCGCGGCACCGTCCGCGACCCCGTCGTTGACGATGCTGATCCCCGTTTCGGTCAAGGTGATCCGCACCTGCCGGGCTTGCGCGTGCCGGAGGATGTTCGTGGCGGTCTCGCGCAGCACCTGGCCGAGCAGCTCGTCCGCCCCCGTGCTGACCTGCGCCTGCCGGTCGATCCGCACGTGGATCCCGGCCGCCTCGAAGAGGTTCTTCGCGTTCTCCAGCTCCGCGGACAGATTGAGCCGCCGCTGGGCGTAAGCGAGTTCCTTGGTCTGCACGATGGTTTCGCCGACGAGAGCGTGCACCTCGCGCAATTCCTCCTGGGCCCGGTCGAGATCCCGGTGCAGCAGCTTCTCCGCGAGCGCCACCTTCAGCTTGACCACGTGCAGTGTGTGTCCCTGGATGTCGTGCAGCTCGCTGGCGAACCGGACGCGCTCCCGGACCACCGCCAGCTCGGCTTCCTTCTCTCGGGACTCTTCCAGTTCGACGACGAGGTCGTAGAACTTCTGGCTGGCGAACATAAACGCCGTCGACAGCGCCGCGGCGATGGCCGGCGACACGACGAAAGCGAGCACTCGCGCGCCGGCCTTGTCGTCGTACATCAGCAGATTCGTCGCGCCGATCGCTCCGGTCAGCACCGCGAGGCCGACCAGCGCGGCGAGCCGGTGCCGCACCAGCGGCGGGATCAGGAACGAACCGACCATGGTCAGCCCGAAGAACGCCGCGCTCTGGTCGCTGAGCGCCCCGGCGAGCCAGACGAACGCGGTCAGCACCAGGCACGGCCGCGCGACGCGGAGGAAATCGCCGGCCGTCCAGCGTTCCGCGGTGACCACCGCGGCCAGCAGCCCGACCAGCTGGATGACGACGTGCCACCAGGTCTTCGACGCGAAGGCCACCAGCGCCACCCCGACGAGCAGCAGCGGCGGCATCACCGTCATGAGGTTGAGCCGTCGCAGCCGGTCCTGGACCGCGCCGCTGGCCCACGCCGTGCGGCGCGTCCACGGGGGACGGATCTCGATCATGGTGCTCCAGCCTCGGCCGCGGAATTCGGACCCAGCATGCCGCAGCCGCCCGGGCCCCACCAGTGACGCTGCGTCATGTTTTCGGCTGACGTGACCGCACTACTCCAGACCTGCGGAAACGGCTGGAATCGGAGCATGTCCACGACCCCAGTCATCGCCGTCGACCGGCTGAACCTCACCTACGGCGATTTCCAGGCCGTGCGCGACCTCTCGTTCCAGGTCGCCCGCGGCGAACTGTACGCGCTGCTCGGCACGAACGGCGCTGGGAAGACCTCGACGCTGGAGACTGTCGAGGGGCACCGGGCACCCAGCTCAGGCACCGTGCGAGTGTTCGGAAAGGACCCGCGCGACCGGGCTTCGGTGCGTCCCCGGATGGGGATCATGCTGCAGGAAAGCGGTTTCTCGCCGGACCTGACCGTGCGGGAGTCCGTCCAGCTGATCGGCAGCCTGACCCAGCGCAGCGACACCGTCGAGCGGCTGCTCGGCATCACCGACCTCACGCGCAAAGCCACCACCAGGGTCTCGCAGCTCTCCGGCGGCGAGAAGCGCCGGCTGGACTTCGCGACCGCCGTGTACGGAACTCCGGACCTGGTCTTCCTCGACGAGCCGACCACTGGTCTGGACATCCAATCGCGTGACGCGCTGTGGAAGGCGGTGGACCGGCTCCGCGAGGACGGCACCACCATCGTCCTGACCACGCATTACCTCGAGGAAGCGCAGCAGCGCGCCGATCGCATCGGGTTGATGCACCAGGGCACGCTCAACCGCGAAGGCACCGTCGCCGAACTGACCCGGACGCTGCCCGCGACCATCCGCTTTGGACTTCCAGCGCATTCGCCGGCACCACCGCTGCACGCGACCCGCGAAGAAGACGGCCGGTTCCTCATCGAGACCTTCGACCTGCAGAAAGACCTGCACACCCTGCTCGGCTGGGCACAGGACCGCGCCGTGGAACTGACCGAACTGGAGGCCGGACCGACCCGGCTCGACGACGTCTTCCGCGCCATCAGCAACGCGTAATCACCGAAAGGTTTCCCCATGCTCTCGATTGCCCGCGGCGAATTGATTCAGCTCTTCCGGAATCGCCTGGTACTAGTCACCGCATTGATCCTGCCGGTCGCGTTCAGCGCGTTCTTCATTTCCCGGCACGAAACTTTCGCCCAGCTCGGCAGCCTCGGCTACATCGCGGCACTCACGCTTTTCTTCATCACCGCGATCGGCCTGTACACCACCACCGTCACCATCCTCGCCGCCCGGCGGCAGAACCTGTTCCTCAAGCGCCTGCGCTCCACCGCGGCGAGCGACCCCGGCATTCTCGTCGGGCTGCTCCTCCCGATCACCGCGCTCACCACGATCCAGGTCGGCGTCATCCTCGGCGTCCTCGGCGCGGTCGCCGGCGCGCCGAAGAACCCGCTGCTGCTGGTCGTCGCGGTCGTCGCCACCATCGCCATGATGGTCGCGCTCGGCCTGGCCACCGCCGGTCTCACGAACTCTCCGGAGCACGCCCAGGTCACCACGCTGCCGGTCACGCTCGCGGTCCTCGCGGTCGCAAGTTGGATCGGAATCACCGGAACCGAACAGCTGTCCCTGCTGAAACGCCTTCTTCCCGGCGGCGCGGCCACCGAACTCGTATTGAATTCCTGGAATGGCGGAACCTCGGCCGCCGACTCACTCGTCCTGCTCGGCCCGATCGCGGCGTGGCTGATTCTCAGCGGCACCCTGGCGGCCCGACTATTCCGCTGGGAACCGCGCCGGTGAAACCCCTTCCGGGACCGAGGAGACCGGAGTAACGTCGGCGTCGCTTCCGATCGTCGACGTGTCCGCGGCAGCCGAATGTCCGGGTGCCCAGCTGATTTCGTGCGCTTTCCCGTCAGTTTCCTGAGTTCGCTTGATCTCGGCAAAGGATGGAAGACAGTGCGAAAACAACTATTCGTCGCGCTGGCGGCCGCCGCGTTGACGGCGCCCGCCGCTCCGGCGTACGCGGCTCCCCCGAAGCCCGGGGTGAACTGGGGAGCGTGTCCGGCCGACGCCGCCGCGCCGCCGCAACTGCAGTGCGCGTCGATCCAGGTGCCGCTGGACTACCGGCATCCGGGCGGAAAGAAAATCAGCATCGAGGTCTCGAGGCTGCGGAGCACCGATCCGGCCGCTCGGCGCGGAGTGCTGCTGTTCAACCCGGGCGGCCCGGGCGGTCCTGGCTTGACCTTTCCACTGGACCTGGTCCGGTCCGGCGTCCCGACCAGCGTGCTGGCCCGGTACGACCTGATCGGCTTCGACCCCCGCGGCGTCGGCCACAGCAGTCCGGTGAACTGCGGCCTGACCCCGGAGCAGCTGGTGATCGCTCCGAAGTACGCGCACACCGAGGCCGACGTCGTCGCCGCCTCCGCGTTCGCCAAGGGGATCGCACAGCAGTGCGCGGCCTCGGAATCCGCCCCAGTGCTGCCCTATCTGACGACCGCGAACACCGCGCGGGACATGGACCAGATCCGGGCCGCCCTCGGCGAGGCTAAGATCTCTTACCTCGGCTACTCGTATGGCACGTACCTCGGCGGGGCATACGCGACGCTGTTCCCGAACCGGACCGACCGGATGGTGCTCGACAGCGTTCTCGGGCCGGGCGGGTACGACGTCACCGCGGCGCGGCGGTTCGCCGAAGGCATGCAGGACCGCTTCCCGGACTTCGCGAAATGGGCCGCCGTCCGCGATTCCGTCTACGGTCTCGGCGCCACCCCGGCCGCCGTCACCGCGACCTTCGGAAAGCTTGCGGACAAACTCGACAAAACCCCGGTGGCCGGGATCGACGGTTCGTACTTCCGGCTGGAGACGCACAACCTGACCTACCAAACCCAGGCATTCCCCAGGCTGGCGCAAGCTTGGCAGTCGCTCCTCGCGAACCAGGTACCGCCGGGCGCGGTGCCGCCTGCCCCGACGCCCGCCGAACAGAGCGAGACCGGCACGATGATCTCCATTCTGTGCGGGGACAACGCGTGGCCGCGACAGATTTCGACCTACCAGGAAAACGTCGCGCACGACCGGGCGAAGTACCCGATGCTCGGCGGCTTGACGGCGAACGTGTGGCCGTGCGCGCGCTGGCCGAAGCAGCCGATCGAACCCCCGGTGCAGTTCAGCGACCAGGGTCCGGCGAACCTGTTGCTGGTCCAGAACACCCGGGACCCGGCGACCCCGCTGTCCGGCGCGCTGGAAACCCGCGCGCAGTTCGGTGGCCGGGCCCGGATGGTCACTGTGGACCAGGGCGGCCACGGTGCCGCGCTCCCGTACACGAACAGCTGCGGATTCGGCGCCGTCGCGGAGTTCCTGGTGAACGGCACGCGTCCGGACACCGACAAATTCTGCGGCGCCGAAACGAACACTCGCCGGCTCAGCCAGCAGCAACAGGAGGCGGCCGACCGGATTCTCGACCGGATGACGCGACACTGAACCGGCGATGGGCGGGACGATGAAAAGACGGTGGGGCAGGGAATTCCGCCCCACCGTCTTTTCCGTCCCGCGGTCAGCTCTCGACAAAGGAAGGAAAACCGTGCGAAGAACATTGCTCGTCGTACTCGCCGCCGCCGCGTTGACCGCGACGGCGCTTCCGGCATCGGCTGCTAAACCCGCACTGCACTGGGGCCTGTGCCCGGCCGACATTTCCTCTCCAGTACTGCAATGCGCGGCCCTCCAAGTGCCGCTGGACTACCGCAATCCAGCGGGCAAGAAGATCAGCGTCGAAATCTCCCGCCTCCCCAGCAGCGACCCAGCCAAACGACGCGGCGTCCTGCTGTTCAACCCCGGCGGTCCCGGGGGCCCCGGACTGACCTTCCCGCTGACCTGGGCGAGCCTCGGCGCACCGGCAAGCCTGCTCGCGGAGTACGACCTGATCGGCTTCGACCCGCGAGGAGTCGAGCACAGCACCCCGGTGAGCTGCGAGCTGAGTCCTGAACAGCTTGTGCTCGCGCCCAAGTACGCGCACAACCGCGAAGAAGTCGCCCAGGCCTCGGCAACTGCGAAGCAGATCGCCCGAAAATGCGCCGATTCGGCCTCCGCGCCGATCCTGCCGTACATCACCACCGCGAACACCGCCCGAGACATGGACCAGATCCGCGCCGCCCTCGGCGAAGCTAAGATCTCCTACTACGGCCTGTCATATGGCACCTATCTCGGCGGCGTATACGCCTCGCTGTTCCCGGACCGGACCGACCGCGTAGTGCTCGACAGCGTCGTCGGGCCGGGTGGTGTCGACGTCACCACCGCACGGCGCTTCGGCGAAGGAATGCAAGACCGTTTCCCGGACTTCGCGAAATGGGCTGCCGTCCGCAATTCGAGTTACGGTCTCGGGGCCACTCCCGCCGAAGTCACCGCGACCTTTTTCGCTCTCGCGGACAAGCTCGACCGGCACCCCGCAGGAGGCCTCGACGGCTCCCTCTTCCGGTTGGGCACGCACAGCCTGAGCTACCAGACGTTCTCCTTCCCCCGGCTGGCGCAGATCTGGCAAGCGCTTCTCAATGACCAGCCCGGCTCGGCACAGCTGCCCGCCGTGAATGCGGACCAAAGCCAGCGATCCACCATGATCTCGGTGCTGTGCGGGGACAACGCCTGGCCGCGGCAGATCTCGACCTACCAGGAAAACGTCGCGCACGACCGGGCCAAGCACCCGATGCTCGGCGGCTCGGCGGCGAACGTCTGGCCCTGTGCGCATTGGGCCAAGCAGCCGCTCGAACCCCCGGTGCAGTTCAGCGACCAAGGACCCTCGAATCTGCTGCTGGTCCAGAACCTGCGCGACCCGGCGACCCCGCTGTCCGGTGCGCTCGAAACACGCGAAGCGTTCGGCAATCGGGCGCGAATGGTCACTGTGGACCAGGGCGGCCACGGCGTGGGACTTCCGTTCCTGAACGGTTGCGGTTTCGCCGCCGTCACCGACTACCTGGTGCACGGAACCCGCCCGGCCACCGACAAATTCTGCGGTGCCGAAGCGAACGCTCGCAGCCTCAGCGAGCAGCAACAGCAGGCAGCCGACCGGTTGATAGATCAACTGCGGCAGTACTGAACCGACGATCGACTAAAGAAGGAGAACCGTGCGAAGAACATTGCTCGTCGTACTCGCCGCCGCCGCGTTGACCGCGACGGCGGCACCGGCGTCCGCCGCTCCTCCCTCAGTGCACTGGGGCAAGTGTCCGGCCGACATCTTGGCTCCAGCACTGCAATGCGCGTCGCTCGAAGTACCGCTGGACTACCGCAATCCAACCGGCAAGAAGATCAGCGTCGAAATCTCCCGCCTCCCCAGCAGCGACCCGGCCAAACGACGCGGCGTCCTGTTGTTCAACCCGGGCGGCCCCGGTGTACCCGGTCTCACTTTCCCGTTGGAAATGACTCAGTTAGGCATTCCCACGAGTCTGCTCGCCGAGTATGACCTGATCGGCTTCGATCCGCGCGGAATCGAGCACAGCAGCCCGGTGAGCTGTGACCTGAAACCGGAACAGATCCTCGCCATCGTGCCGAACTACGCACACAACCCCGCCGAAGTCGAAGCGGCCGCGGTAACCGCCAAAAAGATCTCGCGGCAATGCGCTAGTTCGGCCTCGGCGTCGGTCCTGCCGTACATCACCACCGCGAACACCGCGCGAGACATGGACCAGATCCGCGCCGCCCTCGGCGAAGCTAAGATCTCCTACTTCGGCCTGTCATATGGCACCTACCTCGGCGGCGTATACGCCACCCTGTTCCCGAACCGGACCGACCGCGTCGTGCTCGACAGCGTTCTCGGACCGGGCGGGTACGACATCACCGCGTCCCGGCGCTTCGCCGAAGGCATGCAGGACCGCTTCCCGGACTTCGCCAAGTGGGCCGCTGTCCGCGATTCGAGCTACGGTCTCGGCTCCACGCCAGCCGAAGTCACCACGACCTTCTTCCAGCTCGCCGACCACCTTGACCAGCATCCCACCGCGGGATTCGACGGTTCGCTTTTCCGATCGGCAACACACGGCCTGATCTACCAGACCTCGACGTTCCCCCTGTTGGCGCAGCTATGGCAAGCCTTCCGCACCGGCCAGGCGCCTCCGTCTGGTGCGCTGCCGAGCACCACCGGGCCGGTCCAGAGCCAAGTGGGCACGATGCTCTCGGTGGTATGCGGCGACCACGCGTGGCCCCGGCAGATCTCGATCTACCAGGAAAACGTCGCGCACGACCGGGTCAAGTACCCCATGCTCGGAGGCTCGACCGCGAACGTCTGGGCGTGTGCCTTCTGGCCGTATCAGCCGATCGAATCGCCGGTGCAGTTCAGCGACCAAGGGCCGTCGAATCTGTTGCTGCTCCAGAACCTGCGCGACCCGGCGACGCCGTTGTCCGGCGCGCTGGAAACCCGCGCGCAGTTCGGCGACCGGGCGCGAATGGTCACTGTGGACCAAGGAGGACACGGCGTCGCTCTGCCCTCCTTGAACAGCTGCGGCTTCAACGCCGCCGTCGACTATCTCGTGCGCGGTGTCCGTCCGGCGACCGACAAATTCTGTGGCGCCGAAGCGAACGCCCGAACGCTTACCCCGCAACAACAGCAAGCAGCCGACAAGATCATAAACCGGCTGCGGCAGTACTGAAAGCAGGTGGTGGGGCGGAACACCCGCCCCACCGCCGCTCGCTCAGCGCAGGAACGCCGAACCCCGCGTCACCGCGGAATAAGCGTCCACCGAACCATGTCCGTAGAAACCGTTGAACGACGCGTCACCCAAGCAGGTAGCCGTGAACGAAGCGTCCCGGCCCTCCTTCAGGTAATCGACCGTCCGCGGCACCGGGCACGCGATCGGCGCGGCAGTGCCTTCCAGCACCCGCTGCACCGTGTCCGGGTCCATCGAAACCGAATGCCCGGTCTTCTTGCCGTACTGGGAAACGATCAGCGCGGCGACCCCAGTCGCATGGGGAGCGGCCATCGAAGTCCCTTGCAGCCACTGGTAATAGCCGACCCGGCCGTCCGCCGCCGTCGCCTTCTGCACGCCGAGCGCGACGCCGGCCGGAGTCACATTGCCTTCCGCGTCGATGTTGCCCGCCGCCACGCCGACATTGCGCGGGTACGTGGAAAGGATCTCGTTCTCCACCGTCCGGTACCACGGCGTGCCGTAGCCGTCCCGGAAGAATCCGCCCGGCGCGGAAACGGAAATCTGCTCGGTCCCGTAGTTCGAGTAATCCGCTTTCTTCTGCGTCGGACCGAACGAGCCGACACCGATCGTGTGCGGGCCTTCGACCGGCAGCGAGAAGCACGAGGAATTGTCGATCTTACGCGGGTGCGTCCCGTTCGCCGGATAGTCCGGGCTCGTCACGTCGTCGTGCGGCGCGGCCAGCTCGTCGTGCTGGTTGCCGAGTGCGACCACCATCGTCACGCCCTTGCCGTGCGCGTAATTCAACGCCCGCGTGGTCGCCTCGATGACCGTGCGCTGTTCTGCTTGCTCCGCAGCGGAATCCGCCGGGTTCGACCGGCAGTTGTACAGCCACGGGTCCACGTAGAAGCTCATGTTGACGACGTCGAGTCCCGCGTCGCCGGAATACGTCAGCGCGTCGACCGTCGGCTGCAGGAAGAAATACCCGGAATCCTGTCCGGCGCGGACGTTCACCAGCGTCACATTCGGCGCCACCCCGGACACGCCGAATCCATTGGCCGCCGCGGCGATCGTGCCGGCGACGTGCGTGCCGTGGCCGTTGTCGTCGTGGTCCACCGGGTCGACACAGCCGCGGTATTCGCACGGTCCGTCGACCACAGTGCCGTTGACGTCGGCGACGATGTCCTTGGTGAAGTTGCGCGAATCGGCTTTGTCGAAGTTCGGCGCGATGTCCGGGTGACTGCCGTCGACACCGGTGTCGATGATGCCGACCTTCACCCGCTTGTCGCCCGCCTGCTTGGTGCGCGCGAGGTCGGAGCGGGTCGATTTGAGGCCCCAGAGCTGATCGTCCAGCGGGTCGGTGCCGACCGCCTTGTTCGCCGCGGCCTTGCGCGACACCCTGCCGCGGCCTTCCTTCTCGACCGCGTCCGGCTTCTCCTTCTTGCCCGCCTTCGGCGCGCTGCCGATCGCTTTCGCCTTGGCCGCGCCGAATACCGCGCGGTTGGCCGAAACCCGTTCAGCGAAGCCAGAAGCGGGCGCGGTGGCGGTGATCAACCCGACCGCGGCATTGGTCGCGACAATCGTGCCGCCCGCGTCGCGCACGGCCTGCTGCGCGGCAGCGACACTCTGGCCGTCCCGCGCCAGCACGCTGAATTCCGTTACCGGGCCGGCGGGTTGGGCCGACGCCGCCGGAAGAGCGACGCCGGACACCGCACCGAACAATGGCACCGCGAGTGCCACTGCGAGCAATCTTGGTCTTTTCACGAGTCCTCCTCAGGAAAACCGATAATGCAACGTACATAGCGGACACCGCGTACAGCAATCGGCAAACCGGAGGAATCGCCTGGTTAGGGAACCACCGATTTCACCTCGGCGAAGTGACAAGCCGACAGATGCCCGTCCGTCCGCGGTTCCAGCTTTGGCACCTCCGTCGCGCAAATGTCCGCGGCTTTCCAGCACCGCGTCCGGAAACGGCAGCCCGACGGCGGGTCGATCGGGCTCGGCACGTCGCCTTCCAGCCGGATCACCTGCCGCTGCCCGCGCACCGCCGGGTCCGCCACCGGTACCGCCGACAGCAATGCCTGGGTGTAGGGATGGGACGGCCGCTCGTAAATCTCGTCCTCAGTACCGATTTCGACGATCTTGCCCAGGTACATCACCGCGACCCGGGTCGACAGATGCCGCACCACCGAGAGGTCGTGCGCGATGAACACATAGGACAGTCCGAACTCGCCCTGCAGTTCCCCGAGCAGGTTCATCACCTGCGCCTGGATCGAAACGTCCAAAGCGGACACCGGCTCGTCGCAGATGATCACCTTGGGCCGCAACGCCAGCGCCCGGGCGATGCCGATGCGCTGCCGCTGCCCGCCGGAGAACTGGTGCGGATACCGGTTCACGTGCTCGGGGTTGAGCCCGACCACCTCCAGCAGTTCCTGCACCTTCTTCGCCCGCGAACCCTTGGGCGCGACATCGGTGTGGATCTCGAACGGCTCGCCGACGATGTCGCCGACCGTCATCCGCGGATTCAGCGACGTGTACGGATCCTGCAGCACGATCTGGATTTCCCGGCGCATGCGCCGCAGTTCCGCACCGCGCAGCTTGAACAGGTCGCGGCCCTCGAAGGTCGCGCTGCCGCTCGTCGGCTCCTCCAGGCGCATCAGCACTTGGGCGAGCGTCGACTTGCCACAGCCGGATTCCCCGACCACCCCGAGCGTTTCGCCCGGCTGCAGCTCGAAGGACACGCCGTCGACGGCCTTCACCTGCCCGATCGTCCGCTTGAACAGCACCCCGGTGCGCACCGGGAAGTGCTTGACCAGTTCGCGCACGCTGAGAATCGGCTCACCCACGGCTCTCCACCACCTCCTCGGCGAAGTGACACGCACTGACCCGGCCGAACCCGAGCGCGTGCGAGGACGGCCGCTCGTCGCGGCACCGCCCCACGGCCCGCTTGCAGCGCGGATGGAACGGGCACCCGGACGGAATGTCGAGCAGACTCGGCGGCAGGCCCTTGATGGTTTCCAGGGTCTGTCCTTTGAGGTCCAGCCGGGGCAGCGAATCCATCAGCGCGGCGGTGTAGGGATGCCCGGGCGAGCTGAACAACTCCCGCACGTCGGCCTGCTCCACGATCCGCCCGGCGTACATCACCGCGATCCGGTCCGCGACCTCCGCGACCACGCCGAGATCGTGCGTGATGAGGACCAGCCCCATTCGCCGTTCCCGCTGGATGTCCGCGAGCAGGTCCATGATCTGCGCCTGCACGGTCACGTCCAGCGCGGTCGTCGGTTCGTCCGCGATGAGCAGATCCGGGTCGAGAGCCAGCGACATCGCGATCATCGCGCGCTGCCGCATCCCGCCGGAGAACTGGTGCGGGTAGTCCTTCACCCGCCGTTCCGCCGCCGGGATCCGCACCAGATCGAGCAACTCGATTGCCCGTTTGCGCGCGTCCTTTTTGGACATTCCTAATCGGACGCGCAACTGCTCCTCGATCTGGAACCCGACGGTGAACACCGGGTTCAGCGCCGAAAGCGCGTCCTGGAAGATCATCGCGATCTCCGCGCCGCGGATCTGCCGCCGCCGGTCCGCCGACGCGGTGAGCAGATCCTCGCCGCGATAACGGATCGACCCGCCGGTGATCACGCCCGGCGGCGTGTCGAGAATCCCCATCACGGTCTGCGCCGTGACGCTTTTGCCGGAGCCGGATTCGCCAAGCACGGCAAGGGTTTCCCCGGCATGCACCGAATACCCGACGCCGTTGAGCACGCTGGCCACGCCGTCGGAAGTGCGGAACTCCACGTGCAGGTCTTCGACCTCGAGCAGCAGCTCGTGCTCCGTCGTCGGACCAGCTGAACTGGACACTGTGGACATTGCGGCTACCTCGACTTCGGGTCGAGCGCGTCGCGGATCCCGTCGCCGAGCATCACGAATGCGAGCACGGTGACGGTGACGAACGCACCGGGGAACAGGAGCATGTGCGGGACCGCGCGGAAATAGTCGCGCGCGTCGCTGATCATGACGCCCCACGACACCACCGGCGGCCGCACGCCGATGCCGAGGTACGCCAGCGTCGCCTCGGCTCCGATGGCCGCGCCGAGCGCGATCGTGGCGTACACGAGCACCGGTGCGAGCGTGTTCGGCAGCAGGTGCCGGAACACGATCCGCGGCGTGCTCGCGCCGAGCGCACGGGCCGCCTTCACGTAGTCCAGCTGCTTGGCCACCAGCGTCGCGGACCGCATGATGCGCATCGCCACCGGCCAGGTCAGCACCGCGATCGAGCACACCACCTGCACGATGATGGTGACCTGCCCGGGATTCGTGCCCGGCGCGTTGAACGTGGTGAGGATGACGATCGCGCCGAGCACGAACGGAAGGCCGGCGAAAATGTCGCCGAGCCGGGACAGCAGGCTGTCGACGATCCGGCCGTAGTAGCCCGCGACGATGCCGATCAGCGATCCGAAAAGGACAGTCAGCAGCGTCGCGAAAACGCCGACCAGCAACGAGGCCCGCGCCCCGTAGATGGTCCGCGCGTAGACGTCGTAGCCCTGGTTGTCGTAGCCGAACCAGGCGTCCGCGGACGGGCCTTCGTTGGCATGGGTCAGATCGCTGTATCCGGCGGGGCGGTGCGAGAACAGCCCCGGCGCGATCGCGATCAGCACGACCAGCAGGATGATCAGCGCGGAGATTACGAACGCCGGCTTGCGGCGCAGCTGCCGCCACGCGTCGCCCCACAGACTGCGCGGCTTCTTCGGACCGGCGTCGGCCGAGCTGTCCACATGCGACAGCTGTGCCGCGTCGATCCCTCCGCCGCCGACGAGATTCGGGTCAGTCATAACGGATCCTCGGGTCGAGAACGGCGTAGAGCAGGTCCACGATCAGGCTCATCAGCAGATACACCAGCACCAGCAGCACGACGACACCGACGACGGTCGCGCTTTCCCGGTTCTGGAGGCCGCGGAAAATCAGCCCGCCGAGACCGTTGATGTTGAACACGCCCTCGGTCACGATCGCGCCGCCCATGAGCGAACCCAGGTCGGTGCCGAGAAAGGTCAGCACCGGAATCACCGAGTTGCGCAGCAAGTGAATACCGATGACCCGGCTGTTGGGCTGCCCCTTGGCGATGGCGGTGCGGATGTAATCGGCGTGCCGGTTCTCCGCGATCGACGTTCTCGTCAGCCTCGCGACATAAGCCATCGAAAGGCTGCCGAGCGCGATTCCCGGCACGATCAGCTCGCCGAAGCTCGGATCGTCCGAAACGCTGGCGTCGATGATGCCCAGGTTCACGCCGAGCACGATCTGCAGCACGATCGCGGTGACGAACACCGGGAGCGAGATCAGGAACGTGGTCGAGACCAGCACCAGGTTGTCGAGGAAACCCTTGCCCCGCAACCCGGTCAGCACCCCGGCGGTCAGGCCGATGACGGCCTCGATGAGCACCGCGACGAGCGCGAGGCGCAGCGTGATCGGATAGGAGGTGGAAATCAGTTCGCCGACCGAGGAGCCGTTGAACGTCTCGCCCCAGTCGCCGCTGAACAGGCTTCCGAGGTATTTGAAGTACTGGACGAACAGGTTGTCGTTGAGGTGGAACTTCTCGGTCATCAGGTCGATGTAAGCCTGCGGGCAGGCTTGCTGACCGCATTTGCCGGAGAACGGGTCCCCGGGAACGGCCCACACCAGGGTGTAAATGAGGAAAGTGGTGCCGAAGAACACCGGGATCAACTGGAGCAGGCGACGCAGGACGTAGCGAATCATGCGTGGTTCCTAAGAGTGCGCGCCGGGCTCGTGAGTGGCGATCGCGGTTCTAACCGGGATCGCCACTCACGAGCCGCGTGGTGGGAACGGACGAGTCAGCGCATCACTTCTTGAGGACCTCGACCGACGAGTAGTCCGCGCGGCGGCGGAAGTCGAGGACCACGGTCTTGGTGTGCTTCGACTTGGCCGCGACGCCCTTCTCGTCCCACACCGGGATCGAGGGCAGGTCCTTCGCGATCAAGTCCTCGGCCTGCTGGTACAGCTTCACCGCGGCGTCCTTGTCCGCCGTCGAGTCCGCCTGCTTGAGCAGGGCGTCCACCTGCGGGTTGGAGTACGTCGAGTCGTTCGACGAGGCCCCGGTCCGGTAGAGCGGGTTGAGGAAGTTCTCAATGGACGGATAGTCCGCCGACCAGTCGGAACGGCCCATGCCGGTCAGCTTGTGCCCGGTCACGATGCTGCGCCACTGGCCGAAGTCGGTCGCCGGAACGAAATCGCATTCGACGCCGAGGGTGTTCTTGATGCTGTTGCACGCGGCCACCAGCGGTTCCTTGCGGCCGCCGTCGGCGTTGGAGGCGATGGTGAGCTTGCCCTTGAACCCGGACTTCGCGAAAAGCTCCTTCGCCTTCGCCGGGTTGAACTTGCAGTATTCGCCGCACACGCCGGGCCGGAAACCCGCGATGCCTTGGGAGACATAGCTGTCCGCGGGCACGTAGGTGTCGTGCATGACCGTCTTGGTGATCTGCGCGCGGTCGATCGACATCGAGATCGCGCGGCGCAGGTCGAGGTTGTTGTAGCCGGGCACGTAGTACGGCACCGCGATCGTGCTGATGCCCAGCAGGTGCCCGGTGACCAGGTTGTCCTTGAGGTCGGTCTTGTACTTCTCCGCGGTGAGCGCGGACGGCGGCAGCGTCTCGATGAAGTCGAGCTTGTTGCTCAGCAGGTCCTGGTAGGCGGTTTCCTGGCTGGCGTAGATCTTGTCGACCAGGTCCTTGAACTTGACCTTGTCCGGGCCCTGGTAGTCGTCGAACCGGGTCAGCTTGATCTCGACGTTCGGCGTGCGGCTGACGAACTTCATCGGGCCGTTGCCGATCGGGTGCTTCGCGAAGGCCTCCGGGTCCTTGAAGAAGGAGTCCGGCAGCGGCGCGAACGCGGTGTAGCCGATCTTGGTGGCGAACACGGAGAACGGCGCGTCCAGGGTCACCTGGAACTCGTAGTCGCCCTTGACGACCAGGCCGGACATCTTGTCCTTGGTCGGCTTCGCCCCCTTGTCGGCGGGGTGGACGTCGGAGTAGCCCGCGATGTTCTCGAAGAACGTGCTGTTGATCTGGCCGTTCGCCGAGTTGGCCCCGTAGTTCCAGGCGTCGACGAAGTTCTTCGCCTTGACCTCGGTGCCGTCGTGGAACTTCCAGCCGTGCTTGATCTTGATGTCGTAGACCTTGGAATCGGTCGTGGTGATCGACTCCGCCATCAGGTTGAACGGTTCGCCGCTGTCGCCCTTGTACGCGACCAGGCCGGAGAACATCGGGTCGACGGCCTTGGAGCCGCCGAGTTCGTTGGTGTTCGTGGGGATCAGCGTGTTCTGCGGTTCCGTGCCGTAGACCGTGAAGGTCCCGTTGGGATCCGTTTCCCCCGACGACCCGCTGCTGGATCCGCCGCCCCCACAGGCAGTCAGGAGCAGTGACAAGGTTGTCACGACAGCGGCCGCGCTCCAGAGCCTGGATGAACCCCGCATGTCCCCTCCGTTTCTCGCGTCCGAATAGCGAGATGGAGGCTAGCTCGATCAGCCCTTCGTAACCGGATCACCGGGTTGCACCTGAATAACGACACCGTTCATCACCCGGTCAGCTCACAACTAACTGCGCTTGATGACTTTCGGTGGTTTTGGTACGGGTTTGGCCGCGGGGTGCGCGCCCGGTGATCTCGACGTCGCGGAGCGTTCAGGCGAGCGACAAGGCGATGCCGTCGAGGATGTCGTGCTCGCTCACCACCAGCTGGTCCGGACCACCGCGCGCGGCGAGTTCCTCGGCGAGCACCTGGACGACGACCGCGCCGCCGCCGATCACGTCGACCCGGCCGGGGTGGATCACCGGGTTCTCGGCGCGGGTCGCGCGGTCGGCCGAGAGGAGCTGTCCGGCGAGCTGGTCGATCTGGCCGTGCGTCAGCTTCGACAGGTGCACGCGCTCGGAGTCGTACTCGGGCAGGCCGAGCGAAACCGCGGACAACGTGGTCACCGTGCCGGCGACGCCGATCCAGGTGCGGGCCTTCGCGACGTCCACGACGTCGAACGCCTCGGCGAGGATGCCGCGGGCCAGTTCGCGGGCGGCGGCGATCTCCTCGGCGGTCGGCGGGTCCCCCTTCAGCGCGCGTTCGGTGATCCGGACGCAGCCGATGTCGACCGACTTCGCGGCGGTCACCTCGGCCTCGCGGCCGTTCCAAGTGCCGAGGACAAGTTCGGTGGAGCCGCCGCCGACGTCGACGACCACAAACGGCCCGTCGTCCGGGTCCTGCTCGCCGACCGCGCCGGTGAAGGACAGCCGGGCCTCCTCGTCGCCGCTGATCACCTCGGCCTCGACGCCGAGCGTCTCGCGGGTCATCGCGAAGAACTCGTCGCGGTTGCTCGCGTCGCGGGTCGCGGAGGTGGCGACCATCCGCACCTTCTCGACGCCCTTGCGCCGCGCGGCGACGGTGTAGTCCGCGAGCGCGGCGCGGGTGCGTTCGAGCGCTTCCGGAGCGAGCCGGCCGGTGGCGTCGACGCCCTGGCCGAGCCGCACGATGCGCATCTCGCGGTGCAGGTCGCGCAGGTCGACCGTGCCGTCGTGGCGCGGGGTCAACTCGGCGACGAGCAGACGGATGGAGTTGGTCCCACAGTCGATCGCAGCTACCCGAGGCATGGCTTCGACTTTACTTGGTCTCCGGCGCTTCGCAGGCGAGGCGGGCATAGGCAGGCCCTATGCCCCCACGGCGACATTTGGTCTTTGCCTTTCCTTCTTTTCCGGTTCTACGGTTGACGTGTTCGCCGCGGTTCGGTTCGCGGCGGTTTTCTTCTCTTTTTCCTCGAAAGGTTTATTGGCATGCCCGATTACGGGATAGCGGGAAAACGCGCGGTGGTCACCGGCGGTTCCCGCGGAATCGGCGCGGCGATCGTGGCGCAATTGCTGGCCGCGGGCGCGACCGTGCTCACCACCGCCCGCGCGGCCGGCCCGGCGCCGGAGGGAGCGTCGTTCGTCGAGGCCGACGTCCGCACGCGGGCCGGAGCCCAGACGGTCGCGTCCGCCGCCGAAGAGGTCCTCGGCGGCGTCGACCTGCTGGTCCACAACGCGGGCGGCGCGCGTCCGCACCCCAGCGGCTTGGCCATCCCGGACGACGAATGGCAGGACGCGCTGTCGGTGAACCTGCTGGCCGCGGTCCGCCTGGACGCGCTGCTCGCCCCGGGCATGGCCGACCGCCGATCGGGCGCGATCGTGCACGTCTCCACCGCCGCGGTCCGGCCGCCGTTCCCGCCGTTCCTGCACTACGTGGCGGCGAAAACGGCGCTGGAGGCGTACAGCCGGGGCCTGGCCGCCGAACTGGCCCCGTCCGGCGTCCGCGTCAACACCGTGTCCCCCGGCCGGACCGCCACGCCCGGCGGCTTGGCGACGCGGGAACAGTGGGCGAGCCTGTCGTCCGGCGTTTCGGACTTCCCGGAGGTCCCGCTGGGCCGCGACGGCGAACCCGACGACATCGCCAACGCCGTGCTGTTCCTGCTGTCCGGCCAGGCGAGCTGGCTCACCGGAAGCGGACTGGCCGTCGACGGAGGCGAATACCCGCGATGAACGCTTATCAGGGAAAAACGGCGGTCATTACCGGCGGCAGTACCGGAATGGGTTTCGCCACCGCGAAATTGTTCGCCGACGGCGGCGCGCGGGTGATTATCACCGGCCGTTCCCGCTCCCGTTTGGACGCGGCTTTGGCTCAACTCGGCGCGGATGCGCTAGCTGTCCGCGGCGATGTGGCGTCGCTCTCCGATCTGGACGCACTGGCCGCCCAGGTACCCGGCCCGATCGACGCCCTGTTCGTCAACGCCGGGATCGCCCGCACGGCACCGTTCGAGTCGGTCACCGAGGAGCAGTTCGACGCGGACTTCGCGGTCAACGTCAAGGGCGCGTACTTCACCGTGCAGAAGCTCGCGCCGCTGCTGCGCTCCGGGGCGGGAGTCGTGCTGACGACCTCGACCGCGAACGTCATGGGCCTGCCGGAAACGAGCGTCTACTCGGCAGGCAAAGCGGCACTGCGGTCGATGGCCCGCACGCTCGCCGCCGAACTGCTGCCGCGCGGCGTCCGGGTGAACGCGATCAGCCCCGGTCCCATCGACACCGAGATCCTCGAAGCCGGGATGTCGGCGTCGGAAGCCGCGCAGTTCAAAGCTGCCCGAGCCGCGGCGAACCCGATGAAGCGGCTGGGCACCCCGGAAGAGATCGCCCGCGCCGTCGCGTTCCTGGCCTTCGACGCCACCTTCACCACCGGCATCGAACTGGTCGTAGACGGCGGCGACACCCAGCTCTGACGGTTCAGGCGGCCGGAGACACGGACTCGGACCAAGTCTCCTGCCGCAGGAACTCGAGCAACGCCATCTCCGCCGGCCCCGCCCCGGGCCGGACCGCCGCGACGACGGGCTGGGACACGACCGGAAACACCGGCCGGACGAGGTGCTCGTGGCCTTCCGGCACCGCCGACGCCGGAACGAGCGTCACTCCCAGCCCGTGCGCGGCCCACCGCACCGCCGTCGAGGTCTGCGACACGCGCGCGACCGCGGTCGGCTTCACTCCGTTGTCGCGCAACACTTCGGTGAGGAATCCGTCGAGCGCGCTGGCCGGATCGAACCGGATCCACTGCTCTTCTTCCAGCTCCCGCAACGCGATCCGGTCCTTTTCGAGCAACCGGTGCTTGGCGCCGAGGACGACCACGAACTCCTCGTCGCCGAGGTGGTGGCCCTCGTACAGCCCCTCGTCGCACGCCGAGCCGAGCAACGCGACGTCCAGCACCCCACGCCGGGCGAGCTGCTCCAGTTCGGCCGGATTCGGCTCCTCGAAAACGGTCACCGCCAACCGCGGGTATTTGCGCCGCAACGCCGCCAACGCACCCGGCAACTGCCGCGTCCCCAACCCCATCTGCGCCGCGACGAGCAACTCGCCGACCAGCTCGGCAGCGCCCGCCCGCGCGGTCGCCTGCGCGCGCCTTGCTGCCCGCACCGCGACCTCAGCGTCTCGGAGAAACGCCCGCCCGACGACGGTGGGCACGAGACCGGTGGGCGTACGGGAGAAAAGCTGCACGCCGAGTTCGCGCTCGAGCCCTCGAATCTGCTGCGAAACGGACGGCTGAGCGACGTGAAGCGCCTCAGCCGCAGCGGTCACCGACCCCGCCTCGGCGACCGCCAAGGCGTACTCGAACTGACGAAGACTCATCGGCTCCCCTGCGGTGTGGCGAGGGTATGTAATGGTGTAATCAAGGCTACCTTGATCAGCTGGTAGCCGCCGGGCTGCTGCTCGACGAAACACAGGTCGGCGTCGACGGCGGTGTCGTCGTGGTCGAGGTGCTGGATCCGCAGGTCGGAGTGGTGGACCCGGTAGTCGGCGTTTCAGTCGGACTCCCGGACTGGCTGCTTTGCGGCGGCAGCGCGGTAGGCGTCACCGACGGACGGCCGGTCGAGGCTGGCAACGACGACTCGGTAGTCCGCGGCTGATCCTGCTTCACGGGCGGCGGAGAACTGGACGTCGGCGGCGCGGGAACCGAACTGTCCGGCACCTGCGCGACGCCCTTGCGGTATGCCTCGGCCCAGAGGATGACGGTGGTGACGTAGGCGTCGGAGTTGTTGTAGCGGTAGATCGCGGTCCGCAACTGGTCTGGATTGGCCAGGTCGAGGCCGCCGGAGCAGAGATAGCGCGCCGCCGCGAGCGAAGCGTCGAAGAGATTGCCGGGGTCGGCCTTGCCGTCGCCGTTGCCGTCCGCCGCGTAGCTGCGCCAGGTCGCCGGAATGAACTGGAACGGCCCGACCGCCCGGTCCCACACCGGATCCTGGTCGAGAACGCCGTGGTCAGTGTCCGGAATCGCCGCGTACGGACCAGTCCCGTTGAGCTGCGGCCCGAGAATGGGCTGGAGCGTCGTCCCGGCAGCGTCGACGTACCCGCCCCGCGCGTGATTCGACTCGATCCGCCCGATGCTCGCGATGAGCGCCCAGTCGATATGACAGCCCGGCTGCTCTTTCCCCAGCACGTCCGCCGCATGCCGATACGCGACCAGCGCGGTAGCCGGAATCCCGAGCGGCCCGTCCGGAAGGTCGTACGCAGGGAGCGGAATCGGCGCGGGCGCGTCCGGCAACCGCCCGTCGACGGCGACCCCGCGGATCCCCGGGTCGTAACCCTGATCAGGCCTGACGTCCGCCGAATGCACCACCGGCATCCGCCCGACCCACCCGACGACCACCCCCGCCCCGACGGTCGCCGGAAGCACCCCGAGAACCCCCGCGAGCACCGCGACCACCGTCCGGTGCCGCGAAGCCACCCGCCGAGCCCGATAACGCCCCCACCGAACACGAACCCGTGCACGGCCCATCCATCGGGGTTTGTCCGGCGGCGGACCGACGAGCGCTCGGGTTCTTTTGCGCTGGCCCGCTTGGGGTTCCGTGGAGGCGGGAGTGGTTGCTGTTTTGGTGGCGGCTTTGCTGTCGGCGCTTTCGCCAGCCGACTCTGTTACCTCGCCGCCGCTGGCTTTTTCCCCACCTCGTTCGTCGCCCGCGCCGCTTTCGCCAGCTGAAGCGGCGACAACGGTTTCGCCCGCTACTTCGCCGCCTTCGTCACTCGCGGCGTTCCCGCCAGCCGCACCCAACTCACGACCGACGCTCTCGCCAGCAACGCCGCTTTCGTCAGCCGCAACGCCATTGCTCAATTCGGCCCGACCGGCTTCGTCATCAGCTGTGCCAGCAGCCTGATCGTCCGCGCTGTCTTCGCCGACCGCCCCACCACTGGCGATTTCGACCCGGCCGTCCGCAGCAGGAGACGCCTCAGCACGCACCGACCGCCGAGATCTGCGTGGCACCCGCACTGTCCGCCCCTCCCCGACGCGCCCGGCGGTGCACCCGGGCTCGCCTGCTCGGTGTGAAGCTCCGGTGCGCGCCGCGAAGCTTTCCCACCCAGGCGGGCACCGGCCTCTCCTGTGCCTATCCGCGCCCGAGACCGGAGCGTTACCCGGCGCAGTCGCCCGTCGGCCAGCCCTGTTCGCGGACCCAGGCGAGGGTCTCGTCGCCGAACGGGTTCACCCCCGGTCCGGCCGCGAGCGTGTGCGCGAGGTGGACGTGCAGGCATTTCACCCGCCCCGGCATCCCGCCCGCGGTCACCTGCGTGCCGAGCGACTCGATGGCGTCCCGCTCCGCGAGGTACGTCTCGTGCGTGCGCTGGTAGGCCGCCGCGAGTTCCGGGTCGGTGGCGAGCCTCGCGGTCATCTCCTTCATCACGCCGGACGCCTCCAACGTGCCCACCATCGACGTCAACCGCGGGCAAGTCAGGTAATACAACGTCGGGAACGGCGTCCCGTTCTCCAACCGCGGACTGGTCTGGACCACCGAAGGATGCCCGCTGGGGCACCGCGCGGCCACCGCCCGCAAGGCCCGCGGCGGCCGTCCGAGCTGCTGCGCGATGACCTCCCGGTCGGCATCGGTGACGGGCTCGAATCGGGGTGTCTCCGTGCTGCTGTTCACGCTCCCCAGGCTAATGCCGCCGCCCGCCCGCCCCCTCGCGACCTCCGCCGAAACGGCCGAGTTGTCCACAACCGGCACACCGTGTGGACAACTCGCCGCAGCCGCCTCCACGCCCCTCGCGATGTGGTTAGCGTGGAAGACAGCCCGAAGCTTCGCCGCCAAATCCAGCCGTTGGGAAGAAAGGTCAATCGGAAATGCTGCTCGAAAACCCGAAGCTCCAACACCGCGCAGATCGGGGTCCGCCCAGCCTCGAGAACCACCGACACCGACGACCTTAAGGAGCGTGCCTACGACCCATCCGCACCAAGCCCCGAACGGCTTATCCGCCGGGACCCCGCCACCTCAATGACCCCGGCCGACCGCCAACTGTCCAGACACCCAGCCCAGCCGCCAGCCTCACCGCTCAACAGTCCCAGCCAACCATCAGCCAGCCCAGCCAAGAACCCCACCAACTCAACGACCCCGGCCAGCCGCCAGCCGTCCCAGCCGCCAACTGTCCGGCGCATCCGCCATCCCGCCCAGCCGCCAGCCATCCGGCACCCAGCCGCCAGCCCGCCCAGCCGCCAACTGTCCAGCCAAGCCGCCAACCGCCAGCGTCACCCCAGCAACCTCAGCCCCCGGAAACCTGCGCCCAAAGATTCTCGTACCAAGGCGCCTGCGGAGCAGGCTGCTGCCCGGGCTGAGCAGCCGTCGGCGATCCCGGCTGGTCCTCCGGCAGCTGGACCATCCACGGGGTCTCGCCCGGCTTCACGTACCGCAGCCGACGTCGGGCTTCCGCCTCGATCTGGGCCGGGTCGCTCAGCTGGGCCTTGCGGTCGCGCAGCTGGGCGACCTCGTGCTGGAGCTGGGCGAGCTGCGCTTCCTGGTCGCGGACCTCGGAGCGCTGAGAAAGGTAGGTGCGCAACGGAACAGCGACGGTGAAGGCCAGCGCGCACACCACGATCGCCACCACGGCGGCGCGCCGGGTGGTCGACATGCCGAGCACCTTGGCCGCACCGGAGGCGCGTTTCGCCGCAAGGCCGCGGCGCAGCCGGGCCCTGGTCGTCTCCGTCGTGCCCGCGCCGGTGCGGCGCCGGGCCGACGCGGGGCGGCGGGCCCTGCTGGACCCGCTTCCCGCTGCCCGGCCGCCGCGGCGGCTGCGCGCCCTCCCCCGGTCGGCCATGTGCCCCTCAGGCCTCCGCGCTGAACCGCGGGAAGGCGAGGTCGCCGGCGTAGCGCGCGGCGTCCGCGAGGGTTTCCTCGATGCGCAGGAGCTGGTTGTACTTCGCGATCCGCTCGCCGCGGGCCGGGGCGCCGGTCTTGATCTGGCCGACTCCGGTGGCGACCGCGAGGTCGGCGATGAAGGTGTCCTCGGTCTCGCCGGACCGGTGGCTCATCATCGACTTGTAGCCGTACGACGTGGCCAGCGACACCGCGTCCAGCGTCTCCGACAGCGTGCCGATCTGGTTGACCTTCACCAGCAGCGCGTTCGCCGCGCGGCGGGTGATGCCCTCCTCGAGCCGGTCCGGGTTGGTGACGAACAGGTCGTCGCCGACGAGCTGGACCTTGTCGCCGATCTCGGAGGTCAGCTGGACCCAGCCGTCCCAGTCGTCCTCGCTCAGCGGGTCCTCGATGGAGACCAGCGGGTAGTCGCGCAGCAGTTCGCCGTAGTACGCGGACATCTGCTCCGCGCTGCGCTTCGAACCCTCGAAGGTGTAGGCGCCGTCGGAGTAGAACTCGGTCGCGGCGACGTCCAGCGCGAGCGCGACGTCCCGGCCCGGCGTGTAGCCCGCCTTCTCGATCGCGGCGAGGATCAGGTCGAGCGCCTCGCGGTTGTTGGCGAGGCTCGGCGCGAAACCGCCCTCGTCGCCGAGGCCGGTGGCCAGGCCGCGGCCCTTCAGCACGGACTTCAGCGCGTGGTACACCTCGGTGCCCCAGCGCAGCGCCTCGCGGAACGACTCCGCACCGATCGGCGCGATCATGAATTCCTGGATGTCGACGTCGGTGTCGGCGTGCGCACCGCCGTTGAGGATGTTCAGCATCGGCACCGGCAGCACGTGCGCGTTCGGCCCGCCCAGGTAACGGAACAGCTCCAGCTCGGACGATTCCGCGGCGGCCTTCGCGACGGCCAGCGAGACGCCGAGAATGGCGTTCGCGCCCAGTCGCGACTTCGCCGGCGTGCCGTCGAGGTCCACCAGCTTCTGGTCGACGATCCGCTGGTCGACCGCGTCGACGCCGACCAGGTCCGGGCCGATCTCGTCGAGCACCGCGGCGACCGCGCGCTCCACGCCCTTGCCGTTGTAGCGGCCGGTGTCCCCGTCGCGCAGCTCGACCGCTTCGTGTTCGCCGGTCGACGCGCCGGACGGCACGGCCGCCCGCGCCAGGGTGCCGTCGTCGAGCGCCACCTCCACCTCGACAGTCGGGTTCCCGCGCGAATCGAGAATCTCGCGCGCGCCTACCTGCTCGATGAGAGCCACGCTCTGCTCCTTGGTGGGTCGTGCCTGCGGTGACGCCGCCCAGAGTAACCGCCCAGCGGGTTCACCCGTTGGAGGCCAGGCCGGTGCCGGGCCGTTCCGCTGCGTGTTCTCCAGCTCAGCCGGGCACTTCGCCGGCCGCCTGGTCCTCCGGCCGGACTTCGCGCCATCCCGACGGCAGCTCGACCTGGTCGGTCACCTGCTGCCAGAACGTCCAGCTGTTGCCGCCGGGATCGGCGACAGTGAAGATCCGCGCGCCGTAAGGCTGGTCCTGCGGCGGTTCCGGCGCGTCGTCGTCGCCGAGCGCCGCGCAGACCCGCTCGTATTGCGCGTCGACGTCGGTCACGTACACGACGTTCAGCTGCCCGACCGGCCCTTCGACCCCCTTGGCTTCCCAGTATTCGGGACCCACCCCGGCCAGCTGGACGCGCGCGTCGCCCGCGCAGAGCGTCGCCTGGAAAACCTCGCCCGCCCCGTCCTCGAAGCGGACTTCCTCGGTGAAGCCGAACACCCTGGTCAGCCACGCGAGCGCGGCGGTCGCATCGCTGTAGTAGAGGTACGGCGCCAGTCCCACGTAACCGGGTTCCTGATCGCTGCTCATGGCGGAACAGTCCATCACGACTCGTCTGACGGTCGTGCAACGCCCTCCGCGCCGGTATCGTGAAGCGACCATGACGGACGCCGCAGCAGCCCCCGAACCCGACGGCGAATCGCGCTTCCGCAGGTTCCGCAACGCCGAGCACCTGGTCGCCCGGCGACGCCCGCTCGACGCGCTCAAAGAACTCGAACCCCTGCTCGCCGACGAGCCGGACAAGCCGAGCGTGCAACTGCTCGCCGGGCGCGCGTACTTCCACTCCGCCCAGCTGCGCCGCGCCGAACACGCGTTCACCCGCGTACTGGAGCTGGACCCGACCGACCACTACGCCCGGTTCGTGCTCGGCCGCACCCTCCAGCGCCTCGGCCGTTTGGCCGAGGCGCTCGCACAACTGCGGATGGCGTCGGCGATGAACCCGGTGCCGGAGTATCTCGAAGCGATCAGCGAGGTCAGGGCGAGGATCACGCTCAGCGACCGCTGACCCCGCCCGTCCCGAACGTGCACCCGCGCAGGCACTCGCGGGCACCCGCCGGATCCAGCGCGGTCCCGGCGCGTCTTCTGAAGTGAACAGGGCAGAGGGGAAGCCTGGCCATCCGGCGACCCGGCTCGGCCGGTCGGCCGATCCGGGCAGACCGGGCGAAGCGCGATCCTTGGTGTCATCACAGAGAGCGATTTGAGGAGGCCGACATGACCGCGCTGACCGTGATCGGAGCCACCGCCGGGCTGCTCGTGCTGGTGCTGATGGCGCTGGCGCCGGCACTCGTCGAACTGAACGAACGCCACCCGGTCCAGCCGCGCAAGCAGCCGGTGCGCGCTGAGACTCTGGCGCAGAAGACGGTGCGTGTGAGCGCCGCGCTGCCGACCCACTGACTGCCGCCAGCTCAGCCGACCGCTATACGAAAGCAAGCCAGCACATTCCGGCTTAGTGCCCGATTCGCCGAAAGCAGAACGAGCGAACCGCCGCACCCGAAACAAGACATCGACCGGGGCAGCGAAACCGCCCGGACAACGAGCCCCGCTCAGGGCGCGACGCTCTCCTCCGCGTAAGAATCCGCCGCAGTGAAGACGTCCTGTACGTAGTTGACCGCCGGGTTGTAGAGCAGCATCGCCTTCCACCAACCCGCCGGGGCGCCCAGGTCGTCGTCGCCCGAGCAGAGGTAGCGGGCCGCCGTGAAGGCCGCGTCGTCGAGGTTGCCGGGGTCGGCGGCTTTGCCGTCGCCGTTCGCTCGTTGGGCGTGTTTGTGCCACGCGGCAGGCATGATCCGCAGCGGGCCTACGCGGTGGTCGGCACTGCGGTCGCCGTCGAGTTTTCCGGCGTCGGTGTCCGGGCCTTCGGCTGGGCCGAGGTTGACCGGCATCGTGCCGTCCGGGCCGGGTTTTTCCGTTCCGAAGGACAGGTTTCCGATCGCGGCGAGCGTCGCCCACGACAGGTGGCATGACGGTTTCTGCCGCTGCATCCACATTTCCGCGCGCCCGTACGCGGCGAGCACGCGCGCGTCGAGCCGCGTTTTTCCGGCTACCCGGGTGGCCCACGCGTCCAGTTCCGCTTGGTCGGACACGAGCGGGCGGTCCGGCGGGGCGGCCAAACCGACCCGCGGGGCTTCGGAGCCGGGTTGCGGGCGCGGCTCCGTTTTGGCCGAGACCGGCGGCGGGGCGGCCGCGGCGGGTGGCGCGGGCGGGTTCGGGTTCCGGATCCCGATGGTCACCACCAGCACGACCCCGGTCAGCACCAGACCCAGCGCGAACGCGATGCGGCTCGGATAACGGCGCGGTGGAGACGGCGTAATGGTCGGCTGAGTGGTATCGGCCACTCGGACAGGTTACTGATGAACCCGCGAGGGGGACGCTGGACTGGGCGAATGGCAAGCGGATGGTTAACTCCATGCCCGAGAAGCCCAGGTCACACAATTCGTTACGTGACCCCTCGGCGACGCTCTGACCTGCGGTTACCCTAACCTAACTCCCCACGGAACGTCGTTTTGCCCATTTTGCCGGACCCGGTCAGCGAACTTCCCTCTGGACTTACAGGCAAGCCTTACCTAAAAACATCAGGTCAGGTAGTCGAAGGAGGGCTGAACAGTGGTGTTTTCCAGCGCGCTCATCGGGCTGCGCGAAGGCCTCGAAGCCGCGCTCGTGGTGAGCATCCTGGTCGCCTTCCTGGTGAAGACCGAACGACGGCACGCGCTGCGGTTCGTGTGGCCCGGGGTCGGCGCGGCGGTGCTGCTGTCGATCGGGGTCGGCGCGATCCTCACCTACAGCACCGCGCAGCTGAGTTTCGAGCATCAGGAACTGCTCGGCGGCAGCCTTTCCATCGTCGCGGTCGTCTTCGTCACCGCGATGATCTTCTGGATGCGCAAGGCTTCCCGGCACATCGCGGCCGAATTGCGCGGGAAGATGGAGGACGCGCTCAAGGTCGGCCCGGCGGCGGTGCTGCTGCTTTCGTTCCTCGCGGTGGGCCGCGAAGGGCTCGAAACCGCCGTTTTCTTCTACTCGGCCGTGCAGACCGCACAATCCGACACCCTGCAGCCGCTCGTCGGGTTCGTGGTCGGGATCGCCGCCGCGATCGTGCTCGCCTATCTGCTCTACCGCGGCGCGGTGCGGTTCAACCTGGCGAAGTTCTTCACGATCACCGGCGTGCTGCTGGTGTTCGTCGCCGCCGGCGTCCTCGGCTACGGCCTGCACGACCTGCAGGAAGCCGGGTTCATCCCCGGACTGACCACGCTCGCCTTCGACGCGTCGAGCACGCTGCCGGAGACCTCCTGGTACGGCGCGCTGCTCAAGGGGATCTTCAACTATTCGCAGCAAACCACTGTGCTGCAAGCGATCGCGTGGGTCGCCTACGTGGCGATCGTGCTGCCGCTGTTCCTCAAGCCCGCCCGCAAGAACAAGACCGAAGCGGCTCCGGCCGCTCCGGCCGCCGCCAAGGAGTGACCGTGCCCCAGTTCCGCAAAACCTCGACGGCTGTGCTCACCGGCCTCGGCGCGCTCGTCGCGCTGACCGCCTGCGACAGCACGAATTCCGCGTCCGGACCGTCGGGCGCGGCCTCGGGCGGGCCGATCAAGGTCGAGGCGTCCGACACCGCCTGCTCGGTTTCGGCGACGACCGCGGCCGCGGGCAACCTGACCTTCGAGATCGCCAACAAGGGCAGCAAGGTCACCGAGTTCTACCTCTACGCCGAGGGCGACCGGATCATGGGCGAGGTCGAGAACATCGCGCCGGGACTGAACCGGCGGCTCATCGTCGAGGTCCCGGCCGCGGGCAAGTACCAGACCGCGTGCAAGCCGGGCATGGTCGGCAACGGCATCCGCGGCGACTTCACCGTCACCGGCGGCGCGCAGAGCCAGAACAGCGCCAGCGCGCAGAAAGCCGCGGCCACCAAGAGCTACGCGACCTACGTCGAGAACAACAGCTCGGCGCTGGAGACCGAAACCGCGAAGTTCGTCGCCGCGGTCAAGGCGGGCAAGGTCGACGAGGCGAAGGCCGAATACGCCCGCACCCGCGTTTTCTACGAGCGGATCGAGCCGGTCGCGGAGAAGTTCGGCGACCTCGACCCGGCCATCGACGCGCGCGAGGCCGACCTCGAACCCGGCCAGCAGTTCACCGGTTTCCACCGGCTGGAGAAAGACCTGTGGAGCACCGGCCTGAAGCCGGACAGCCCGCAGATCGCGGACAAGCTGCTCGCCGACGTGAAGGCGCTGGTCGCCAAGGCGAAGACGCTGCAGCTGAGCGTGCTGGACCTGGCCAATGGCGCGAAGGGCCTGATGGACGAGGTCGCCACCGGCAAGATCACCGGCGAGGAGGAGACCTTCTCGCACACCGACCTGTGGGACTTCCAGGCCAACCTCGACGGTTCCAAGGGCGCGATCGCGGCGCTGCGGCCGATCATCCAGGAGCGCGACGCCGCCCTCGTGTCCACTTTGGACAAGGAGTTCGCGAACGTGCAGGGACTGCTGGACAAGACCCGCTCCGGGGACGGTTTCAAGTACTACAACGAACTCTCCCAGGACCAGATCAAGGCGTTCGCCTCGGCGGTCGACGCGCTGAGCGAGCCGCTGAGCAAGGTCGCGGAGGTTGTCGCCAAGTGACCGAGGAGGGGACGCGGGTTTCCCGCCGGAAGCTGTTCGGGCTGGCCGGCGCGGGAGTGGCGCTGGCCGGCGCGGGCGCGGCGGCCGGGGTCGGCATCGACCGGCTCGGCGGCGCCCCCGCCTCGGCCGCGGCGTCCACTGTGGACTTCCACGGCGAGCATCAGGCCGGGATCGTCACGCCGACGCAGCAGAACCTGCATTTCGCCGCGCTCGACGTGACCACGAAGGACGTCAACAAGCTCCGCGAACTGCTGCGCACCTGGACGGCCGCGGCCCGGCGGATGACCGCGGGCCAGGACGTCGGCCCGAACGGCGCGCTCGGCGGCTCCGCGCAGGCCCCGCCGGACGACACTGGCGAGGCGCTCGACCTGCCTCCCTCCGACCTGACCCTGACGATCGGCTTCGGCCCCTCGCTCTTCGACGACCGGTTCGGCCTCGCCGCGAAGCGCCCGCCGCAGCTGATCGACCTTCCGGCGTTCCCGAAGGACAAACTCGACCCGGCCCGCAGCGGCGGCGACCTGTGCATCCAGGCCTGCGCGAACGATCCGCAGGTGGCGGTGCACGCGGTGCGCAACCTGGTGCGGCTGGGCTTCGGCGTCACCGAGGTGCGCTGGTCGCAGCTCGGATTCGGGCGCAGTTCGTCGACGTCGCGCTCGCAGCAGACGCCGCGCAACCTGTTCGGGTTCAAGGACGGCACCAACAACATCAAGGCCGAGGACACCGACGTGCTCCGCGACCAGGTGTGGGCGCAGGCCGGCGACGGGCAGGCGTGGATGGCGGGCGGCACGTACCTGGTGGCGCGCCGGATCCGGATGCACATCGAAACCTGGGACCGCGAAACCCTCGCCGGGCAGGAAAAGATTGTCGGGCGCACCAAGGGAACCGGCGCGCCGCTCGGGCAGACCGGCGAGTTCGACCAGGTCGACCTGCAGGTCGGCGGCGAGGGCGGAGCCCCGCTGATCGCCGAGGACGCGCACATCCGGCTGGCCTCGCGCCAGACGCGCAAGGGCGTGCAGATCCTGCGCCGCGGCTACAACTTCGTCGACGGCTCGGACGGGGTCGGCCACCTCGAAGCGGGATTGTTCTTCCTGGCGTTCAACCGGGACACGCGCACGCAGTACGTCCCGATGCAGCAGGTGCTGTCCTCGAAGGACGCCATGATGGAGTACCTGCAGCACACCGGTTCCGCGCACTTCGCGATTCCGCCGGGCCTCACCCCGACGAGCAACTGGGGTGACGGGCTCTTCGCCTGACCAGTACAAACCTCCCGGCCCCGCCACTGCGTGGGACCGGTTGCCGGCGCCTTCCGGGCAAGCGACGGTGACCGCGTTCATCCGCGCGAGGTGAGGAGTTCGGTCGTGGTCGCAGTGGCACAGCCGCGGTTCGGGGTATGGGCGGTCGTCTACGGGTCGTGGGGCCCGTTCGATCATCCGGACGACCCGGTGGACGCCAGCTGGGAACGCAACCGGCGGCTGATCGTCGAGGCCGACCGGCTCGGGTTCGATTCGACGCTCATCGCGCAGCACGTGGTGAACCCGTTCGGCGACGAACTGGACCAGCTGGAGACGTGGACGTCCGCGGCGGCGCTCGCCGCGCTCACCGAGCGGATCGAGATCATCGCGGCGATCAAGCCGTATCTCGTGCACCCGGTGGTGCTGGCGAAGCAGGCGCTGCAGATCCAGGAGATCAGCGGTGGCCGGTTCGGGCTGAACCTGGTCAACGCCTGGTACAAACCGGAACTGGCGCGGGCGGGCATTCCGTTCGCCGAGCACGACGAACGGTACGAGTACGGCCGCGAATGGATCAGCGTCGTGCGCGGACTGCTGGCCGGCGAGCGGGTTTCGTTCCAGGGCAAGCACTTCCAGGTCGACGGGTACCAGCTTCGGCCCGCCGGTTCGGCACCGACGGTGTACGTCGGCGGCGAATCGGACCCGGCGCGGGCGCTGGTCGCGGACAAGGCCGACGTGTGGTTCATCAACGGGCAGCCGAAGGAAAACGTCGCCGGCCTGATCGCGGACGTCGCCGCTCGCCCACGGGCCGGCGCACCGGTCCGGTTTGGACTGTCCGCGTTCGTGGTGGCCCGCGAAACCGATGCGGAGGCGGAAGCGGAACTGGCGGCGTTGTGGGAACTGGCCGAGGCGGGCAAGGCGCGCTGGGAGGCGCTGGTCGCGGACGCCGATCCGAAGGCGGTGATGTTCCAGACCTTCGCGAAGTACCCGCACATCGGCACGAACGGCGGCACCGCGGCTGGCCTGGTCGGCAGCTACGACACCGTCGCCCAGCGCATCCGCGAGTGGGCTGACCTGGGAATCGAGACGTTTATGCTGCAATTTCAGCCCTTCGAAGCGGAGATGCGGCGGTTCGCCGAGCACGTGATCCCCCGCGTGCGCTTGACTTCAAGCAAGCTTGAACTTGCACGGTAGGTGCATGTTCACCGAAGCGGAACTCAAGTACCTGGCCGACCAGCCCCTCGCCCGGGTGGCCACGCAACAGCCGAATGGAACTCTGCAGGTCAGCCCGGTCGCGTTCGCCTGGAACCCGGAGACTCAGACGATCGACGTGACCGGGTACAACCTGACGAAAAGCCGGAAGTACCGCAACGTCGAGGCCAACGGCAACGTCGCCATCGTGATCGACGACCAGCCCTCGACGAAGCCGATGCGCGTCCGCTGCCTGGAGATCCGGGGCCGGGCGGAAGCCGTGCCGGACGCGTTCGAACCGGACGGCCACCTCGACGGCGCGGTCATCCGCATTCACCCGCACCGCATCATCAGCTTCGGCATCGACGACCCCGACCACGAACCGCTGGAGGTCAAGCCGAACAACCGGAACGTCTGAAGCCGCGCCGGTCCGCAGTCCCGCCCCTGCCCGGGGGAGGGACGGGACTGCGCCCGGCTTGCCGGTTCGCCGTGTCATCGACGAGCACCCGCCACCGTGTACGCCGCCGTTCCGGCCGCGAACACCAGCCCGGCTGTCCACCACGCCGCGGCCGAGTCCGCCGGTGCCATCGGCCAGGCCAGGATGTCGTGGAACTGACCGGCGGTACGCGGTACGAAGACCGCCGTCATCGCCCAGCCGAAGGGCAGCGTCCAGCCGAACTGGCCGCCGAACAGCGTGGCCGCCAGCCCGGTCAGGCCAAGCAGCCCGGCCGCGTTGCGCAGGACCCATCCGGTGTCCATCGGAGGATCGACAAATCCTTGTGCCGCAAGCATTGCTCCACCAGCCACCGCACCGATCAGCAGCAGATGCGCCAGTCGCCGGGGCGGCCAGCGGAAGGAGGCCGTGCGGTCCAGGTCGATGTCCTGTCCGCTAAGACCCACGCCTGCCACCGCGACCGCGGCACCGAGGCTGATGGTCGCGAGGAACGTCGACCAGTTGTCGCCGATCAGTGGCGGGAAAGCGGCGACGCAAAGCAACATCGCCGCCAAGGACACCGCGAGATGGCGCGAACGCACATACAGCACTGTCCACCGCATCAGCGCGCACCCTCCGTGAGGATCTTCAACGGGTCACCGGTGCAGGTCAGCTCCGCCTGGCGAGCGGCGGCCATCCGAGCGGTCTGTTCCGCCTCCGGCGCTGCCTTCAGGGCCGCCCACGCTGGGTCTGTTTGGGGCTGCAGCGGAGGCTGCCGACGCGAAGACGGCGGCGTATACGAGCCAACCAGCCATTGCGCCATCACCCAGCGCGCGGCGTCCTCCCGGTCGTTCTGCTCGCCGCCGTAGGACGCGGCGTGGCAGGGCGACGTTCCGGCGCCACTCAGCAGCGCCAGGGTGAGGCTCGAACCGCTCTTGTCCTGCAGCGCGTAGTCGTCCTGATTGATCAGCACCCGGGACGGGTCTCGCGGTCCGGCCCGGTTGGTCCGGAACGGCTCTGTCGACTCCTCGACGCGGGTTGGAGGGTGCGGCAGTTTCTCCAGTCGCCGCAAGGCTTCCTTGCCTGGACCGGATACAGTGGACAGCCAGTCCTCGTGCAAGCGCGTGACGCACACCGGACCGTCGCAGACGAGCGCGGCGGCCATTTTGTCCTGGACGTAATTGTCCGTCGACCAGGCGGGAAAGAGCGGCAACGCCACCGCCAGCCCGGCCGCTACCGGGAGCAGCGCGAACACCTTGGCGCGCGTCGAACTGGCCAGCAGCAACAGGATTCCCGCGGCTGTGAGGCCGAGCAGCCAGCTCAGCTGCCCGAATTCGACCGCGGGACTCGGCAGGTCGAACGGACCGTGCGGCTGCACTTGCCCGACGCCCAGCAGCACCATCGCGTTCGGCCCCGCTCCGTTCATGCCCGACACCTGCGCGTAGAACCCGCCTGCCAGCGCGAGCACAGCGAGCACCGGAGGGGTGATCGGATACGGCAGCAACCGGCCAAGGCCGAGCCCCAGTGCCACGCCCGCGATTACGGACAGCACGCCGAGCACCAGTTGCATCACCCACGCCGTGGTGAACAGCCCGCCCTTCGCGATGACCTGCCCGATCCCGGCGGCGACGAGCACCAGATAGCCCACCACCGCGGCGAACCCGAGCGCGAGACCGAGCGTGGCGGCTCGCTGCCCGGCGGGTCGCGGGGTGGAGCCGAACAGTTCGCCGACCCCGGCACGGGCGTCCCGCATGCCCTGGATCGCCGCCGCTCCGACGATGATCGGCCACATCAGCACCAGCAGGTAGCGCGACCACCGCACCGCGGTCAGCCACGTCGCGTTCCAGGCCGCGGAATCGTAGTTCCACGGGCCGCGCGAGAACACCAGCAAGCCAAGGCTCACCGCCAGGATCGCGATCGGCACCCAAGGCGCGATGGTGCGCCGGAGTTCGATCCGGAACACGCTCCTCACCACGACCCCTTCCCCTGCGCGTGGCCGAGCAGCGCCGAATAGCCGCGCTCGATCGGGCTGTCGCCGACGTCCGACTCGCTGCCCGCCGCGGCCAGATCAGCTGGCGTGCCTTGGAAAACCAGCTTCCCGGCGGCGAAGAGGACGACGTCCGAGCACGCCGCGGCGACGTCTTCGACCAGATGCGTGGACACGACGACACACGCGTCCCGGCCGATTTCCTGCAGCAGCTCGCGGAACCGCAGCCGCTGCGCCGGATCGAGCCCGGCGGTGGGTTCGTCGAGCAGCAGGAGCACCGGGTCGTTCACGATCGCCTGCGCGATGCCGACCCGGCGGATCATGCCGCCGGACAGCGTCTTCAGCTTGTCCTCGGCGCGTTCGGCGAGACCGACCCGCTCGATCGCGCGCTGCACCGCGCCCGGCACCTCCCGCTTGGGCATTTCCTTGAGCCACGCCAGATATTCGACGAACTCGCGGACGGTGAACCGCTTGTAGTACCCGAAGCTCTGCGGCAGATAGCCGATCCGGCGGCGCAGGGCGCGCTGGTCGAGGTGCCCCCCGACCGGCGCTCCGAGCAGCGTCAGCTTGCCTTCCGTCGGCCGCAGCACGGTGGCCAGGGTGCGGATCAAGGTGGTCTTGCCCGCGCCGTTGGGCCCCAGCAGCCCGTGCACGCCCGTGCCGAGCGCGAGGTCGAGTCCGTCGACCGCCATCTTCTTGCGGCCGACCCGCACTTTCAGTCCCTGAGCCTGGATTTCCCAGGCATAGGCCGCCGGAGCGACCTCGGCGGCTTCCACAGCCCGCATCGGTGTCCCCTCTCGTTTCCGTCAGTGCTGTGCAGCAAGCTGCGTGAAGGTGTTCCGGCGAAGCACTACGAACAAGGTCGCGACCGCCGCCGCCGCCAGCCAGCCCGGCCAGGCGACGTCCTCGAGCAGGACCGAGCCCCCGAACGCGACGCTCGGCACCACCAGCGCGCCGAGCCACACGCCGACCAGGATCGACGCCGCCCAGGCGACCCCGATGAACGTGCCGAGCGCGAGGGTCCCGGTGGTGAACGCGAGACTCGGCAGCAGCCCGAGTCCCATCCGCGCGCCGACCAGCCAGTCGGCGGCGAGCAGCACCGCCAGCACCGGCACCACGACCGCCGTGGTCCGCCGCAGGATCAGCTCCAGCCCGGCCCGCGGCGTGGCCGCGGTGAGTTCGTACGAGGGATCCAGCCCGCGGGACCACGCCGCCGCCACCCCGAAGACCGGCAGCACCGGGGAAAGCAACTGCACGAACGACAGTTCCTCGCGCAGCGACCGGTCGAGGTAGACCGACAGCGCGCCGACCACGAGGACCATCAACAGCCACGGCACCATCACCGGGGTCGCCCAGCAGTGCAGCCACGCCGCGGCCCGGCGCGGCCTCGGCCGCGGTGCTTCGGCGAGGTTCGGTTCCAGCCCGGCCCACACGATGTCCAGCAGACCGGACACCTCGGCGGTGGACGCGCCGGCGAGCCGCGCCCGGCAGTGCGAGCACTTCTCCAGGTGCCCTTCGATCGCCCATGCCTCGTCCCCCGGCAGTTCGCGCCCGGCGACATAGCCGGCGAGCATCCGGTCGGATACGTGGTGCACGGCTTGACCTCCTTCCGACAGTCCTGGTTTCACGACAACGCCTCCCGCATCGCGATCCGCGCGCGGCGGGCCCGGGTTTTGACCGTGCCCTCCGGCAACCCCAGCAAAATCGCGGTCTCCCGCACCGACAATCCGTCGAGCACCATCGCTTGCAGAACCTCGCGCAGTTCGGGCGCGAGACTGCGCAAGGCGTCGCCCACCGAATCGCCGACCGTGCCCGCCAGCGCCTCCTCTTCGGCGGCGGGCGCGGACAGCGATTCGTGCACTCCGGGCGGCGGATGCGCGTGGTGTGCCCGCCGCCGGAACGCGTCGATGAGCCGCCGCACCGCGATCGTCCACACCCAGCCCACGGCGGAGCCGCCGGCGACGACGCCCGCGAACGAACCCGCGGCACGCCACACGGCGAGGTAGGTCTCCTGCATCACCTCCGCGACGATCTGGTCGTCGGAACAGCGGTGGCGCAGGCGAATCGCGAGCCACGGCGACGTGCGGCGGTAAAGCTCTTCGAACGCCGCACGGTCGCCGCGGGCGGTGCGCCGGAGGAGGCGTTCCTCGTCCGGCTCCCTGGGTGGCTTGTGCTTCACACCCGGCAAGACGCCACCTCCGCGCTTCTGGTTCTCCAAAACAAGTGATCTGGATCACAGTGGAACCGAAGCGATTCGGCTGCCGGGGCCATCGTGCCCGGGCGACGACGGGGGCAGGGGCGGTTGGACGAGGTCTCCGTCGTTCGAGTGAGGACGGGTCAGCACGTCAACGCACGCAGGCGGCAGCGAACCACCAGCACGCGAAGAGCAGGCGGATTAGCAAGCAGCGCATCAAAAACGGCTCAAGCCGAAGGCCAGAACTTCCGCCAGCCCTCAGCCTCCAACGTCGACGGTTCGACCCCGGCCTTCCGCGCCGCCGCCTCCGCCGCGCGAATGTCGCGGGCGAACTGCTTCGCCACTGCCCGCAGCTCGCCCTCGGGGTCCAACCCGCCCCGGCGAGCGGTGGCCGCCGTGCGGAAAAGCTGGGCCGGGGCCGAGGAATCCTGCGGGAACAGGTCCAGCGGGATTCCGGCGCGGCCGCTGCGCTGCCCCAGCTTCCCGGCCAGGGCGACCGCGGGCTGGCCGAGCGCGACGCCGTCCACAATGGACTTGCGTTGCTTCTCGGCCTGCTTCAGTTCTTCCCACTTCAGTTCCTGGTGCTCGGCCGAGGCGATCCGGGCCGCGTCGGAGAAGACGTTCGGATGGCGGCCGACCAGTTTGTCCACCAGGTCGCGGGCCACGTCGTCGATGGTGAAGGGGGCTCGGCCGTGTTCGGCGGCCACGCGGGCGTGGAACAAGACCTGCAGCAGGACGTCGCCGAGTTCCTCGCGCAGGGCCGCGCGGTCGTTGTCCTCGATGGCTTCCAGCAGTTCGTACGTTTCCTCGACCAGGTACTGGCGCAGGGATTCGTGCGTCTGCCGGGCGTCCCACGGGCAGCCGCCCGGCGAGCGCAGGCGGTCCATGACCTCGACCGCTTCGACGAGCGGCGGCACCGGGGTTTCGATCAGCCGCGCCCCGGCGGCGAGCATCGCGGCCGCGGTCGGTTCGGTGCGGGAAGCGGCGAGCAGCACGATGTCCGCGTAGGACTCGCCTACCTGCGGGACCCCGAACTGCGCGGGGTCGACGTCGGTCGCGGCGTACACCGCGCTAGTGCGAAGCAGGGGCAGGGCGGCCGCGGGCAGCGTCGCGCCCCGGACCAGGACTACAGTGCCGGTCACTGCTGCGCCGGAGCACCGCCGCGCAGAGGCACGGCCACGCCCGTGACCTCGGCCGCACTGGGGGCGAGGTTCATGCCGACCGCGTCCCACACGCCGTAGCGGGGGTTGATTTTGAAGTCCACGTTGCCAACATACGGCTGGAGCATCCGCACGCCGATCGCACCCAGCTGAGCCGCGGTCGGCTGCTGGACCTGGTCGGTGGCGACCTTCGAATCCGTGGTCCGCTTCCGCACCACGGCGGTGACCCACCAGGTCGGCGCGCTCGCCGGGTTCGGCTGGAACGCGATGGCGGTGTTCGCGGGCACGCCGAACAGCACGGTCGCGGCGTCCTGCGGCGACGACAGCGCGGGGGCCTGCTGGCCGACGTTGCCCTGCGCGCCGCCCTGGATGTCGGCCTGGATCTTGTTCGGGTCGCTCGCGTATTCCTCGGCCTTGGCGATGGCCTGGCTGCGCGCGGCCTTCGGGTCGATCGACGGGGCCTGGCTCTGCGAGGTCGGCGCGCCGATGCTGGTGTAGTCGAAGTTCACCGACAGGGTGGGCAGGTACTTCAGCGCGATCCGCTGCTGCAGGTACTGATCGGTGATCGCCTCGCGGTGGTCGCGCAGCCGCCAGACGAGCTGGGTGACGGCCGCGGACTGGTCCTGCGTGACGGACTCGGGCACCGGCGACGCGAGCGGATCTTGTTGCATGGCCTCGCTGACGGTGGCCTCGTCGACCGAGATGCCTTCCTTCTGCGCGGCCTTCACGACGACCTGGTGCAGCAGCGTCTGCCGGACGATCTCGCGCCCGACCTGGTCGAGCTGGTGCCGCGAGGCGAGCTGCCGGGCGTACGGCTGCTCCTGCACGGCGCGGTCGAGCAGCGCCTGAACCTGGTCGATGGTGGTGACCTGACCGTCGACGACCGCGGCGGTGCCCACCTGACTGGGACCGGTGCCGCATCCGGCGAGAAGAAAAGCTCCGGCGAGAACGGCGCCCAGCGCACGGCGGCACCCCATGATCCGCATCACAGGCCCTACCCTCTCACATGGCCTCCAAACGCAACACCATCGAGGCATTCAGCGGGCTATTGTCGACATATGGACTCTTGGTTGTCGATCGAAGTCCTCGACGGGGCCTTCGCGGCGAGCGCGTGGCAGCGTGCTCACGGCGACCGGCTGACCGAGGCCGCGCTGACCAACGGCGCCGAACAGTGGGCGTGGCACGTCCACCGCTGGGGCGTGACGCTGGAGATCGAGTTTTCCTCGGAGGAGAAACGGGACCGCTTCCGGAACCTGCCCGCCGTGACCGCCGCTCTCGACGCGGTGCCGGACCCGGAACACGGCCTGCTCGTGTATCCGGGCCGCGGCGGCGGGTCGGGAGCCCGGGTGCCGCGACGTCCCCGGCCGTCGCCGATGTCCGGGTGCGGGGCACTGCCCGCGCCGGAGGAGGAGGTGTCGCTGCGGCTGGCTACGGCGGAACCGCCGGGGGTTGAGGTTTGCTCGGCGGGCTGAAGCCACCGCTTGGCCACGGAAAGGGTGCCGCTGCCGGATGGGCGCGGTGGTACCTCGCCGTTAAGCTCCGCCTCCGGCGGGTCGATAAGCCGAGGCATCACGCGGCTGGTCACGGCTGAACCGCCCGGCCTCGAGGCCTGCTCGGCGAGCTGAAGCCGCGAAAAGAACGCCGTGGCCGAGCGGACGCGGCGACAACTCGCCATCAGGACCGCCACGAGCACCGATACCGCACAGCAACAACCGTCGCCGCTCAAACTAGCTCCGCCTCGGCGACCAGACGCGAACCCGCACACCACGCGGCTGGCCACGGCCGAACCGCCCCGCCTCGAAGCCTGCTCCACGAACTGAAGCCGCGAAAAGCGAGCCGCCGCCAAGCGAAAGCGGCGACAACTCGCCATCCAGACCGCCACGAGCACCGATACCGCACAGCAACAAGCGCCGACACTCGAACTAGTTTCGCCTCAGCGACCAGACGCGCACCCGCACACCACGCGGCTGGTCACGGCCGAACCGCCCGGCCTCGAAGCCTGCTCGGCGAACTGAACCCGCGAAAAGCGAGCCGCAGCCAAGCGAAAGCGGCAGAACCCCGCCATCCAGACCGCCGCGAGCACCGATACCGCACAGCACCCGCGGCGGCTCAGGCGAGGCCCGCCGCACCGCTCATACCGCCGCCGGGGTTTTCGTCAGTTGTGCCAGCAGCTTCGTGCACCAGTCGAGCAGTTCCTGGTCACGCAGCACCGGCGCGCCCATCCGGCCCCCTGCTGGGCCTTCGGTCGGCTTCGGCACCGACACCGTGTTGGTGATCGCCTTGTACACCGCCTTGGGGTACAAGCGTTTCAGCCGCACCAGCTGCGAGTCCATCAACGGCAGCGGCGCGAACCGGATCGTGTTGCCCTGCGCCGCGACCTCGGTGACGCCCGCGGCGCGGCAGGCGTGCCGGAATGCCGCGACCGCGAGCAGGCGGGTGACCGGGGCGGGCGGCTGGCCGTAGCGGTCGACCAGTTCCTCGCGCACCGCGTCGAGGGCCGCGGTGTCCGGGGCCGACGCGATCTTGCGGTATGCCTCGAGCCGCAGTCGTTCGCCGGGGACGTAGTCGTGCGGGATGTGTGCGTCCACTGGCAGGTCGACGCGGACTTCGGCCAGTTCCTCGTCCTCCGCCGGCTCCGCCCCCGCGTGCCGGCGGAACGCCTCGACCGCTTCGCCGACCAGGCGGACGTACAGGTCGAACCCGACGCCCGCGATGTGCCCGGACTGTTCCGCGCCGAGGATGTTGCCCGCGCCGCGGATTTCGAGGTCCTTCATCGCGACCGCCATGCCCGCGCCGAGTTCGGTGTTCTGCGCGATGGTGGCGAGCCGGTCGTGCGCGGTCTCGGTGAGCGGCGCTTCCGGCGGGTACAGGAAGTACGCGTACCCGCGCTCGCGGCCACGCCCGACCCGGCCGCGCAGCTGGTGCAGCTGGGCGAGGCCGAGCATGTCGCCGCGTTCGACGATCAGGGTGTTGGCGTTGGAGATGTCCAGGCCGGTTTCGACGATGGTGGTGCAGACGAGGACGTCGTACTCGTTCTCCCAGAAGCCCTGGATGATCTTTTCGAGCTTGTCCTCGTTCATCTGCCCGTGCGCGGTGACGACGCGCGCCTCCGGCACCAGCTCGCGGATCCGTTTCGCCGCCTTCTCGATCGACGACACCCGGTTGTGCACGTAGAACACCTGGCCGTCGCGCAGCAGCTCGCGCCGGATCGCGGCGCCGACCTGTTTGTCGTCGTACGCACCGACATAGGTCAGGATCGGGTGCCGGTCTTCCGGCGGGGTGAGGATGGTCGACATCTCGCGGATGCCCGCCAGCGACATCTCCAGCGTGCGCGGGATCGGCGTCGCCGACATGGTGAGCACGTCGACGTGCGTGCGCAGCGCCTTGATGTGTTCCTTGTGCTCCACGCCGAACCGCTGTTCCTCGTCGACGATCACGAGGCCGAGGTCCTTGTAGCGGATGCCGGTCTGCAGCAGCCGGTGCGTGCCGATGACGATGTCGACCTCGCCGTCGGCGAGCTGTTCGATGACCTGGTCCGATTCCGCCTTGTGCGTGAACCGGGAAAGGCCCTTGATGGTGACCGGGAACGACCGCATCCGTTCGGTGAAGGTGCTCAAGTGCTGCTGCGCGAGCAGCGTGGTGGGCACGAGCACGGCCACCTGTTTGCCGTCCTGCACCGCCTTGAACGCCGCGCGCACCGCGATCTCGGTCTTGCCGTAGCCGACGTCGCCGCAGATCACGCGGTCCATCGGGACGCCGCGCTCCATGTCCGCCTTGACCTCGTCGATGGCCGCGAGCTGGTCGTTGGTCTCGGTGAACGGGAACGCGTCCTCCAGCTCGGACTGCCACGGCGTGTCCGGGCCGAACGCGTGCCCGGGCGCGGCTTGCCGGGCGGCGTAGAGCTGCACCAGCTCCGCGGCGATCTCCTTGACCGCCTTTTTGGCGCGCGCCTTGGTGTTCTTCCAGTCCGAGCCGCCGAGCTTGTTGAGCGTCGGCAATTCGCCGCCGACGTAGCGGGACACCTCGTCGAGCTGGTCGGTGGGCACGAACAGCCTGTCCCCGGGCTGGCCGCGCTTGGAGGAGGCGTACTCCAGCAGCAGGTACTCGCGGGTCGCCCCGGCGACCGTGCGCTGCACCATCTCCACGAACCGGCCGATGCCGTGCTGGTCGTGCACCACGTAGTCGCCCGCCTTGAGCGCCAGCGGGTCGACCGCGCCGCGGCGGCGCGACGGCATCTTCGTGTTCAAGTCCTTTGTGGACGATCCAGCGGTGGCGCCGCGGCCGGTCAGGTCGGCCTCGGACAGCACCACGAGCGCGCGCTCCGGCGAGACGAAGCCCTCCGCGAGCCCGCCGCAGGTGACCGTGACGACCCCGGCCGGCGGCACGTCCGCGAGCACCTCGACGTGTTTCGCCGGGACCTCGGCCGCCACCAGCTGCTCTACCGCGCGGCTGGCCGTGCCCTGTCCGGCGACGACGAGCACGCCGGTGCCGCCGGACGCGAGGTGCGCGCGCAGGTCGGTCATCGCGCGTTCCAGCTCGCCCCGGTAGCCGGGCGCGGGCTCGATGCCGACGCGGTACACGTCCGGGTCTTCGCTGGTCAGCTGGGTGAGCGTCCACCAGGGACGTTTCGTCTCCTGCGCGTGCGACGCGATCTCGGACAGCTCGCGGTACGCCGACGCGCCGAGGTCGATCGGGGCCTGCCCGCCCGCCGCCGCGGTGGTCCAGGAGGCTTCGAGGAACTCCTGCCCGGTGCGGACGAGGTCGGCCGCGCGGGCGCGGATCTTCTCCGGATCGGCCAGCAGCACGTGGCTGCCCTGCGGCATCGCGTCGGTGAGCAAGGCCAGTTCGCCCTCGCAGAGCACCGGGATGAGCGCCTCCATGCCCTCGACCGGGACGCCGCCGGACAGCTTCGTGAGCATTTCGGCCAGGTGCGCGTCGGCCTCGTACGTGGTGGCCAGCTCGGCCGCGCGCGCCTTGACGTCCGGCGTGAGCAGCAGCTCGCGGCACGGCGGCGCGGTGACCCGCTGGATCTCGCCGGGCAGCGAACGCTGGTCGGACACCGCGAACGCGCGGATCTCGCTGACCTCGTCGCCCCAGAACTCCACCCGGACCGGATGCTGCGCGGTGGGCCCGAACAGGTCGAGGATGCCGCCGCGGACCGCGAACTCGCCGCGCTTCTCGACCATGTCCACGCGCGTGTACGCCAGCTCGACCAGCCGTTCGAGCAGGCCCTCGAAGCTCTGCTCCTCGCCGACGACCAGGTCGATCGGCGCGAGCGAGCCGAGCCCGGGAGCCATCGGCTGGATGAGGCTGCGCACGGTCGCGACCACGACCCGCAGCTGCTCGTCGCCGGTGTGCAGGCGGTGCAGCACTTCCAGCCGCCGTCCGACCGTGTCCGCGCGCGGCGACAGACGCTCGTGCGGCAGCGTCTCCCAGGACGGGAAATCCGCCACGCGCTCGGGGCCGAGCAGCGCGCCGAGCGAAGCGGTCAGCTCGTCGGCCTCGCGCCCGGTGGCGGTGACGGCCAGCACCGGACGGCCCGCGCCGCCACGCTCGGGGTCTTCGGCCAGCGCGGCGGCCACGAGCTGCCGTACGGCGACAGCGCCTTGCAGTTCGAGCAGCGGGGCACCGGCGCGCTCGACAACACCGCGCAGCGCCGGGTCGGGAAGGATGGCTTGGAGGAGTCCGGACAGTACAGCGTCGGTCACCATCCCAGCCTACGTCGCGGCACCGACAAGTTTTCGCTCCCCGGCGATCACCTCCGCCAACAGGGGCAGTTGCCGCTCGACCGCGCCGGGCTCCAGGGAGCCGACGCGCAGCAGCACGTGTTCGGCTCCGGCCTCGGCATAGCGGCGCACGGCCGCCGCGACCTCCGGGATCGATCCGGTGACGGTCGCCTGGATGGTGCTGATCTGCGCCAACGGCCGCTGGTAAGTCGCCTGCGCGTAGTCCTCCAGAACACGATGGCCGCGACGCGGGTCGGCATCGACGTAGACGGTCAAGAACAGCGAGGGGGTCACCGGACGGTCGGCGGCGGCGCGGATCGTCGCGAGACCGGACGCGTAATCCGCCGGATCGGGTGGATACGGAAGCCAGCCGTCGTAACGGAGAGCGGTGCGGCGAAGCGCGGCCGGCGTCGCGCCGCCCAGCCAGATCGGCGGACCGCCGGGGCGTGCGGGCCGGACCGCCGGCGGCAGCCAGTCGTAGTGCAGGACCTTGCCGTGGAACGAGCGCGGCTGCCCGGTCCACAGCTCGCGCCAGAGCGCGACCACGTCGTCCAGATGCGAGAACCGCGTCCGGAAATCGACCCCGGCCAGCTCGAACTCCTGCTCGCTGAAGCCGGGGAAGCCCGCGCCGACGCCGACCGCCAGCCGTCCTTCGGAGATCAGGTCCACCGACGCGAGCGTCATCGCGGTCTGCACTGGATTGCGGTGCGCGGGAAGCAGCACGGCGGTTCCGACGGTGACCAGTTCGGTTGCCTGCGCGACCGCCGTGAGCAGGGTGAGCGGTTCGATCCGGGGGCGGGAAAGCGAGTCACCGGCCCAGATCGAATCGAAGCCGAGCCGTTCGGCTTCGCGGGCCAATGCGACGAGGGCACGCGGGGTGCCGCCAGCTTCGAGCTGCGCCTGTCCGGCGGGAAGAAGAAGTCCGAATTCCACGCCGCCGACAATCCAGCGCGGCCCGGCGTCCCGGCAATTCCCTCCAGGGAATGGCCCGGCGTCCGGCCCCTCGGCCAGAATCGCTCAGGTGCCCGCTTCGTTCGCCGACGCCTTGCGCGACGCCCGCTCCCGCCGCCGGCTCAGCCAGCTCGACCTCGCGCTGAAAGCCGGGACGACGCAACGCCACGTCAGCTTCATGGAACGCGGCCGTTCGCTGCCCGGCCGCGGCATGGTGGTGCGCGTGGCGGAGGCGCTCGGCCTGCCGCTGCGCGAGCGCAACGCCTTGCTGCTGACCGCCGGATACGCGCCGGTCTACCCGGAAACCCGGCTGGACGATCCCGCGCTGACGCCCGTGCTGGACTCGCTGCGCGCCCTGCTCGCCGGACACGAGCCGTACCCGGCGCTGGTCGTGAACCGCTACGGAGACCTGGTCGCGGCGAACGACAGTTTCGGCCTGCTCACCGAGGGCGTCGCCGAGGACCTGCTCGAACCGCCGGTCAACGTGCTGCGGCTGGCGTTGCACCCGCGCGGGCTGGCGCCGCGGATCCGGAATTTCGCCGACTGGGCGCAGCACGTGCTCGAACGCCCTCGCCAAGGTCTGGCGCAGGGTCCAGATCCCCGGCACCAGGCGTTGCTGGACGAACTCACCGGCTACCTGCCGTCGCCCGGCGAACCGTCCGGCGACCACCTCGGGTTCGCCGTGCCGCTGCAGTTGTCCAGCTCGGCGGGCGAATTGCGGCTGCTCACCGCGATCACGCACTTCGCCACCGCGGTCGACGTGACGGTCGCCGAGCTGAGCCTCGAAACCTTCCTGCCCGCAGACGCTTCGACCGCGGAGCTGCTCAAGGCGCGACCCACCCGGTGAGCTGCCCCATCGTCAGCTCCACCCCCGCCCAGAGCACCGCCGCGCACAGGCTTCCGACGAAGAAGCGTCGGTACGACAGTCCGGCAGAACCGGCGACGCGGGGCACGAGAGTGCGTACGCCCGCGAGGCACCGCCCTAGGACGACTGCTGGCACGCCGTAACGCGCGACGGTCGCTTCGGCCTTGTCCCACTTCGCTGCGCCGATCCGCTGCCCTACGCGCGACCGTCGCAGCTTCGGACCCCACAGCCGGCCCTCCCAGTACGCGAGCTGGTCCCCCGCCAAAGCCGCCGCGACGCAGATTGCGAGTGCTGGCCACAGCTGTAAAGTCCCGCGCTGCACAAGGAAACCCATGAGCAGCAAGGTCGACAGCGTCGGCAGCACGATGCCGGGCAACAGCGCAGTCTCGGCCATGATCACCAACGCGCAGATCAAGTAGACGAGCGGCGCGGGAGCGTCAAGAAGCGGCTGAAGCAGGCTGTCCATAGCGGTCCAGTCCCGACCGCACGGGCAAAGCTGCGCGGTACACGTACGCCGGCGGCAGGTTCCGCCACACGACACTGGTGCGTTCGACAACCGCGAAGCGGCTTCGCAGCAACCGTGCGAAGCGGCGCGCTGGCGGTGTCCAGGCGGTGTGCGCGTACGCGAAGGTGGTGAAGCGGCCTTGTGGAGACAGCACCTCGCAGACAGAGTTCAATACCGCCGCCTGTGGTGCAGCGTGCATGGCTGTCCACGGCAGACCGGAGACGACCACGTCGACCGGCATGGTCACGTACGCAGCGACGTGTTCTGCGGAGCCTTCCGCAATGTGCAGCGACGGAAAGCGTTCGCGTAGCTCCTGTACGAGATGCGGGTTGATTTCGACTGCGGTGAAGTGCGCGTCGCGCTGAAGCATGCGAAGCAGTACTTCGGTGAAGACACCCGTTCCCGGCCCTAGCTCCACGACGCTGTGCGCGCTCTCGACGCCCAGCCCGGCAGTCATCACTCCGGCCAGCCGTGCCGAGCTGGCCGCGATCGCGCCGGTACGCATCGGGTGCCGGAAGAACTCCCTGGTAATCGACATGTTTTCGACGGTAGGAAGCGGCCTGGTCATCGCGGATCGGCTCGGGCGGCGGGAAAAGTCGTCCGCTCGGAGGACCACAGCCATCCTCCGGAACGACGCGCGCGACGACGGCCGCGCGTTACGTTCGTTTGGTGCGTGGACTGGTGATGTGGGTACGCAAGCAGCATTGGTTGCTGGACTTGCCGCTGTACGCCGTCTTCGTCGCCTTCGGACCCAACATCGCGGACCAGGACACGTGGCGGATCCGCATGCTCTCCATGCTGTTCCTGCTGCCGCTGTTGCTGCGTCGCCGCTACCCGCGCACAGTCGCGCTCCTGATCCTCATCGGCGTAGCTGTCGTCTACACCAACGAGATATGGGCCTACGACCGCGGCCGCAGCGACCTCGCGATGGCCGTCGTTCTGTACACCCTCGTAAAAGCCGGCGACAGATGGTTCATCGGCTTCGCAGTAGCTATCGCCGGGCTGGAAACGTTCTGGGGTTTCACCTGGGGCACTCACACCCTGAACCCGACGCTCACCATCTTCGGCGCAGCGCCGCTGTTCCTGGCCGCATGGGCGCTCGGCGCGTTCTTCCGCACGAAGGAGCAACTCGCCGAAGAAGAGCGGTTAAGAGCGGAACTGGCAGCCTCCGAGGAACAAGCCCGCAGCCGCGCTTCAGTCGCCGAAGAGCGCACGCGGATCGCGCGCGAGCTTCACGACGTACTCGCACACAGCATGAGCGTGATCGTCCTGAACGCCGAAGGAGCGAAGCTCGCGCGCCATCACGACCCGGACGCTGTCGACCGTACGCTCGACACCATCAGCAAAACGGGCCGTTCCGCGCTCGCTGAACTACGGCGGCTGTTAGAAGTGATGCATGCTGGCGAACCCGCGCGCGCTCCGCAGCCGACGCTCGACCAGTTGCGCACGCTCGTCGCGCAATCCGGCCGCGACATCACCCTCGAAGTCAACGGCGACATCGCCGACCTTCCCGCCGGAGTCGCGCTTCAGGCGTACCGCATCGTCCAGGAGGCCTTGACCAACATGCTCAAACACGCGCCGGCCGACGCGAGCGGCCGGGTCCGGGTCACCTTCGCCGGCCCGGAAATCCACGTCGAAGTCACCAACTCCGGCGGACGGCAACCGGTCGCGGCGGGGCTGCCCGGGTCGGGACGCGGGCTCACCGGCATGGCCCAGCGCGTCGCGATGTACCACGGCAAGCTCGAAACCGGCACGCTGCCGGACGGCGGCTACCGCGTGTCCGCCACGCTGCGGACGGACGCCGCATGACGTCCGTGCTGATCTGCGACGACCAGGAACTGGTGCGCGTCGGGCTGCGGATGATCGTGGACAGCCAGCCCGACCTGGAGGTGGTCGCCGAGGCGGGCGACGGCGCGGAAGCCGTCGAACTCGCCCGCGCACACCGGCCGGAGCTCGTGCTGATGGACGTCCGGATGCCGGTGCTCGACGGCGTCGCGGCCACCGCGCAGATCTGCGCCGAACTGCCGGACACCTCGGTTCTGGTGATCACGACGTTCGACCTCGACGAGTACGCCTACTCCGCGCTTCGCGCCGGGGCGAGCGGATTTCTGGTCAAGGACGCACCGTCGGACGAGATGCTGGTGGCGATCCGCGGCGTGCTGCGCGGTGACGCGATGGTGTCGCCGTCGGTCACGAAACGCCTGCTCGACCGCTACCTCAGCGCCCATCGGACGCCGCTGGACGAGCAGAAACTGGAGACGCTGACCGAACGTGAGAAGGACGTGCTCGGCCTGATCGCGCGCGGATTGTCGAACACCGAGATCGCCGGGACGCTGTTCATCGGCGAGACGACGGTGAAGACGCATGTCGGGAGGTTGCTGAACAAGCTCGGGCTGCGGGACCGGGTTCACGCGGTCGTGTTCGCGTATGAGTCCGGATTGGTACGTCCCGGCGGCTGAACCGGGGCATGCTGGACCCATGCGTCTCGTCACGTTGGTCGCCGCCGTCCTGCTGCTCGCCGCCTGCTCGGCCGCGCCCGCGAAGTCCGAGCCCGGCCGGTTCACCGTGCACGAAGTCGCGGACGGCCTCGAACACGGCTGGGACGTCGGCTTCCTTCCCGACGGCTCCCTGCTCGTGCCGCAGCGCCCCGGCAAGCTCGCGCTGGTCCGCGACGGCCGGACGACCGACGTGCGCGCCGATTTCTCCGACGTCCTGGTGCAGGGCGAAGGCGGCTTGATGGGCCTGGTCCTGGCGGCGGATTTCGCGACCTCGCGCGAGTTCACCACCTGCCAGACCCACCAGGAAAACGGCCACGCGGTGGACGTCCGGCTCGTCACCTGGCGGCTCGCCGACGACGGCGCGAGCGCGGCGAAGGTGCGCGACCTGCTGACCGGCCTGCCGGTGAACCCGAGCGGACGGCATTCCGGCTGCCGCCCGACGCTCGCTCCCGACGGCGCGCTGCTCGTCGGCACCGGCGACACCGCCCGGTCCACCGTGGCCCAGGACCGGCACAGCCTCGGCGGCAAGGTGCTGCGGATCCACGCGAAGACCGGGGAACCGTTGCCGGACAACCCCTTCTCCGCGTCCGCCGACCCGAACGAGCGGCGGATCTACACCTACGGCCACCGCAACGTGCAGGGCGTCGCGATCCGGCCGGGCACCGGCCAGGTGGTCACCTCCGAACACGGACCGGCGTTCGACGACGAGGTGAATCTCCTGCGGCCGGGCGGGAACTACGGCTGGGATCCGTCGAAGGGCGGCGTCGATTCCAGCTACGACGAGAGCGTGCCGATGACCGACACCACCCGGTTCCCGGACGCGGTTCGTCCACTGTGGACCAGCGGGCAGGTCACCGAGGCGACCAGCGGCGACGCCTTCCTCACCGGCAAGCAATGGGGCGCGGACGAAGGCGCGCTGGTCGTGGTCGCGCTGAAGGGGCAGAAACTCCTGCTGCTGCACCTGGACGCGGCCGCGAAGGTCACCAGAGTCACGCTGCCCGCGGAATTCAACGACAAATTCGGCCGGTTGCGCGCGGCCCGGAGCGGACCGGACGGCTCGCTGTACGTGACGACTTCCAACGGCAGCAACGACAAACTGCTGCGCGTGACCCCCGGCTGACCTCAGCCGACGTACGCGCCGCCGTTCACGTGCACGACCTGCCCGGTGACGTGTCCGGCCTCCGGGGACGCCAGGAACCGCACCACTTCGGCGACGTCGTCCGGTTTGCCCGCCCGTTTCGTCATCGTATTCTCGATCAGCCATTCCCGGCGCTCGGCGGAAAGTTTCCCGCGGAAGAATTCGGTGTCCACGATCAGCCCCGGCGCGACGATGTTCGCGGTGATCCCGCGCGGCCCGAATTGCCGCGCGGTTTCGGTATTCCACACTTCCACCGCCGCCTTCGCCCAGCCATACGATTCGGCTCCGGTGTGCCCGGCGATCGAACCGATGGTGACGATGCGGCCGTTGTCGGCCAGCCGGTCCTGCAGCGCCGTGGTCACGAACGCGGCGCTGAACAGGTTCGCCCGGAGGTTGGCCGTCCAAGCCGCGTCGAGCGCTTTGAGGCCTCCGTCGTCGGTACGCAGGAAATCCGTGTTGCCGCCAGCGTTGTTGACCAGCACGTCGACCCGTTCCGGCAACTGGTCGAGCGCCGCTTCGACGGCCTCGGGGTCGCTCGCGTCGAAGCTCACCGTACGCGCGCCGAGCAGCGTCGCCGCCTCGGTGAGCACCTCCTCGCGCCGCCCGGTGATCGTGACCTGATCGCCCGCCCTGGCAAACGCCGCGGCGATCGCGTACCCGATTCCGGTACCGCCGCCGGTTACTACGACTTCCCGTTTCATCGCATGTCCTTTACTGCTAAAGTACCTCTCGTGGACGACGGTACCGGCGGCGGTGAAAACCCGTCAAGCGACGAGGTGGACGAGATTCAGCGGGCGTGGCTGCGCGAGCGGCCGGGCACGCCGGTGTCGTCCATCGGCGTGATCACGCGGATCTGGCACATCGCGAAACTGCTCGAGGACGACCGGCGCGCGACCATGCTCGAACTCGGGATGGACGCCTCGACCCGCACCCTGCTCAGCACGCTGCGCCGGGCCGGGCCGCCGTACCGGCTCAGCGCGGGCGAACTCGCGAAACGCTGCCGGGTCAGCCCCGGCGCGATCTCCCAGCAAACCGCCCGCGCCGAACGCGACGGACACGTCCGCCGGGTCAAGTCCACTTCGGACCGTCGCGGGGTGTACGTCGAGCTGACCGAGGCCGGGCACGAGCTGATCGAGCGAACCGTCGGCGATCTGCTGGAACACGAGGAAACCCTGGTGTCGGCGTTGTCCCCGGAACAGCGCGAGCAGCTGGCCGACCTCCTGCGCATCCTGCTCGCGGACCTGGACCGGCGGGCGCGGCGGTAGGGTGGCGGACATGTCCACCATCGACAAAGTCGCCTGGCTGCACCTGGTCGACGGCAAGCTGCTCGCCGCGCGCTCGGCGGGCAAGGACACCTGGTACCTGCCCGGCGGGAAACGCGAGGAAGGCGAATCGGACGTCGAGACGCTGGTCCGGGAGATCGCCGAGGAACTGAGCGTGACGCTGGACCCGGCTTCCGCGCGGCCGGCCGGGACCTGGGAAGCGCAGGCGCACGGCAAAGCGGACGGCGTCGTGGTGCGGATGACCTGCTACACCGCCGAATACACCGGCGAATTGAAGCCGAGCAGCGAGATCGAATCGTTCGGCTGGCTCGCCCACGCCGACCGCGACCAGGTGTCGGCGACGGTCCAGCTGATCCTCGACGACCTGCACGCACAAGGAAAACTGGCCTGATGCTGCGGCTCGGAATCACCGTGCTCGGGGTCGCCGACGTCGAACGCGCGATGCGGTTCTGGTCCGAGGCGCTCGGGCTTGTCGAAGACCCGGAATGGGCGAGCGCGACGTGGCGGACGCTGGCCCACCCCGACGGCACGCACGCCCTCGGGTTGCTGCGCAGCGAATCGCCCGCCGAACCGCGGCCGCGGCTGCACCTGGACCTCTACACCGACACCGCGGACGAGCAACGGGCCGAGGTGGAACGGCTGATCGGGCTAGGCGCGAAACGGGTCGACTGGCCGCACTACCCGCCGGAACCGGACTTCGTGGTCCTCGCCGACCCGGACGACAACCTGTTCTGCGTCGTGGACCTGAGCAACGCGCCCTCCGGCGGCTGAAGACTCAGCCGAGCAGCCGCGGCTTGTTCTCCAGATGGGACAACCCGTTCCAGGCGAGATTCACCAGATGCGCGGCGACCTCGTCCCGCTTCGGCTTGCGCGCGTCCAGCCACCACTGCCCGGTCAGCGCGACCATGCCGACCAGCGCCTGCGCGTAAAGCGCGGACAGCTTCTCCTCGTACCCGCGCGCGGCGAACTGCTGCGCGAGGATGTGCTCGACCTGGCTCGCGATGTCGTTGAGGACAGTCGAGAACGTGCCGGTGGAACTGGCGACCGGGGAATCGCGGACGAGAATGCGGAAACCGTCGTGGGAATCCTCGACATAGCTCAGCAACGCGATGGCCGCCTGCTCCAGCATCACGCGCGGGTGTCCACCGTGGAGCGTCGAGACCATCCGGTCCAGCAGCAGCTGCGTCTCCCGGTCGACCACGACGGCGTAAATGCCTTCCTTGCCGCCGAAGTGCTCGTAGACCACCGGTTTGGACACGTTCGCCCGCGCGGCGATCTCCTCGACCGAGGTGCCGTCGAACCCTTTCTCGGCGAACAGGGCGCGCGCCACGTTGAGCAATTGCTGCCTGCGCTCGGTGCCGGTCATGCGCACCCGGGCGACCGGTGCGGCCGGCCGCGCGCCGGTGACCGCTGCTTCTCGCTTCGCCCGTCGTCTCCCCGCCATTCGCAGCAGGGTAGCGGGCCTCGCCCCGGCCGGCTCCAGGGAGCCGCCGGTCGAAACGAACGAACCCCGCCGCGGCGACGGGGTTCATTCGGCGGAACGGGCCGGGAAACCAAGCCCGGCAAGGGAAAACTACTTGGCCTGAGCGGCGATCCGGGCCAGCCGCTGCGGCGTCGGCCACCGCACGTCGTGCACCCAGCCGAACTTCTCGAAGATCCAGATCAGCCGCGCCGACATGTCGATCTGGCCGCGCTTCACGCCGTGCCGGGCCGAGGTCGGGTCGGCGTGGTGCAGGTTGTGCCAGGACTCGCCGAAGGAGAAGATCGCCAGCGGCCAGAAGTTCGCCGAACGGTCGCGTGCGGCGAACGGGCGCTCGCCGATCATGTGGCAGATCGAGTTGACCGACCAGGTCACGTGGTGCAGCACGCAGATCCGGACCAGGCCGGCCCAGAAGAACGCGGTCACCGCGCCCCACAGCGACCACGAGAGCAGGCCGCCCAGCAGGGCCGGGCCGAACAGGCTCACCAGCGACCACAGCCAGAACAGGTCGTCGACCTTGCGGATCGCCTTGTCCTTCACCAGATCCGGCGCGAACCGGCCCTGGTTGCTCTTGTCGCGCTCGAACAGCCAGCCCATGTGCGCGTGCCAGAACCCCTTGGCGATGGCCAGCGGAGAGGTGCCGTACGCCCACGGCGAGTGCGGGTCGCCGTCGCGGTCGGAGAACGCGTGGTGGCGCCGGTGGTCGGCCACCCAGGTGATCACCGGGCCCTGCAGCGCGATGCTGCCCGCGATCGCCATCGCCACGCGCAGCCACGGCTTGGCCTTGAACGAACCGTGGGTGAAGTGGCGGTGGTAGGCGACGGTGATGCCCAGCCCGCTGATTCCGTAGAACACGACGAACAGCGCGACGTCCAGCCAGGTCAGCCCCCAGCCCCAGGCGAACGGAACGGCGACCAGCAGCGCCACGATCGGCAGCAGCACCCCGAAGTACACCGACAGCTGGACCCCGATCGACCGCTGTCCTTCGATGATCGGCTTGGGCCCCTTCGGCGGGTCGCCCGCTGACTGAGAACGATCGAGGGTGGCCGTCATGCGCTCACTTCTTTCCTCTTACAACCCCTTGCCAAGGGTGCCCTTACCTACGGTGTCGTAAGTTACGGTACAGGAGGTTTCCGGCGCTGTGGAGGCCCGAAAAGTCCGATTGCCCAGTGCGCGGGACGGCTCTGTGACGCACGGCTCCCCCTCCTGGCGCCCCCGTCCTCGATCATCGCTATCCTGACCAGGACCGATCCGCCGTAGTGTAATCGGCAGCACTTCAGATTTTGGTTCTGACAGTTCAGGTTCGAATCCTGGCGGCGGAGCTGCACATCCGGCGAGGGCGATGGGAGTGGGGGCGGCTGAGCGAGCAACCGAGCGACCCCGGGGGCGCCCGTCGCCCGACCCTGGTCGAGATGTCGGACGCGTGGCTGGTCGGGCGCGCGCGGGAGCTCATCGCGGCCGTTCAGCGCCAGGAACACGAAAACCAGCTCGAGATCGTCAAGATCATGGACGAGCTGCTCGAAGAAACCCTCCGCCGGGGTGAACCCACCCTCGTCGCCCAGCTGCTGCGCGCCTCCGCCTTCGCCCGGCTCGTCACCCGCGGCCTCGCCGCCGAGGCCGAACCCCGGCTCGACGAGATGCTCGCGCACACCCGCCGGCACGGGCTGTCGCTGCTGCGCGCGGACGCGCACGCGCTGCGCGGACGCCGGCTCGTGCTCGCCGCGCAGGAGGACGCCGCGCTCACCGAGATCGCCCGCGCGCTCGCGATCCTCGACGATTCCACCATCCCGGACCGCCAGGTCGGCGTGCGCAACTGGAACCGCATGCAGTCGATGGCGCTCATCGACTGCTGGATCGTGCTCAACCAGCTCGGCGTCTACGAGGCCGCCGAAGAGGTGATCGGCCGCGCGCACCAGGCGATCCGGGAAAGCGCGAGCCCGCACGAGATCACCCTGCAGCTGATGAACCGGGTCAAGATGCTGCTCGGCTGGGGTCTTCGGCTCGAGCGGATCGAGCAGTACGACGAATCGGCGGAGAAGTTCCGCACCGCCGCGTCGATGGCGGTCGCCGCCGAGGGGCCGTTCGCCGAATCGCTGTTCCCGCGCAAGATCGGGGTGTCCGCGGTCGACCAGGTCGGCGTGCTGGCCGCCGCGCTCGCGCTGCACGATCCGTCCGCCGAGCACGTCGAACGACTGCAGAGCATGCATCTCGGCCACCATTTCCCACACGAGCAGGAACTGGTCGCGATCGCGCTGGCCCGGTGTCTCGACGCGGCCGGCCGCCGCTCCGACGCGCTGCGGGTGCTGCGCGAATCCCGCGACCTGCTGGCCGAGGACGTCTCGCAGCCGTCGATGCGGCTCACCCTCTCCCGCGAACTCGCCCGGCTCGACCCGGAAGCCGCGAGCCAGTCGCTGATCGACTACGCGACCGCGCTGGAAACCGAAATGTGGGCGCTGCGCGAATCGCAGATCGCCACGCTGAACGCGCGTCGCGAGCATGAACGGCTTTCCGCCGAGCACGGCGCGATCACCCAGCAGGCACTGCAGGATCCGCTCACCGGCCTGCCGAACCGCCGCGCGCTCGACGAACGGCTGCGCGCGCTGGCGTCGTCGGCGGACGCGCAGCCGCTCGCGGTCGCGCTGGTCGACCTCGACGGGTTCAAGGGCGTCAACGACAAGCAGTCGCACGCCGAGGGCGACAACGTTTTGCGTGTTGTCGCAAGCACTCTGCGCGACGCTTTGCGCGGCGACGACGTGGTGGCCCGCTACGGCGGCGACGAGTTCATCGTGCTGCTGCCCGGCGCGCCGGCGTCGGCGGCGAAAATGGCGCTCGGCCGCGCGGCCAAATCCGTCGCGACGCTGCCGCACCACCTTTCGCACGGGGTGACGCTGTCCATCGGGCTCGTGTCGCTGCGGCCGCAGGAGCGGGCCGAGCAGGTGCTCGCGCGCGCGGATGCGGCGATGTACGAAGCGAAACGCGGCGGCGGCAACCAGGTCGCGTCGGCCAATTCGATGGCAGGCGACGGCACCGGCGGCTGGCCTGGGGAAACCGCTCCGACCGACCCCGCGTGGAGCGCTGAGGACCCCACGTAGGATCGTTGGTGCTCGTCAACGCACCGGTGAATCGTTGGGAGACTCGTGAGCGGCCCGCTGAGCACGCTGATCCTCGCTGCGGGTGAGGGCACCCGCATGCGTTCCTCCACTCCTAAGGTGTTGCACCCGATCGCCGGAAGGCCGCTGGTGGAACACGCTGTGCGCGCCGCTGCCGGCCTCGAGCCGCAGCATCTGGTGGTCGTCATCGGGCACGGCCGCGACGCCGTGCGCGCCGAGCTCGAACGGGTCGGGCAGGCGCTCGGCCGCGAGGTCGCCACCGCCGTGCAGGAAGAGCAGAAGGGCACCGGGCACGCCGTTTCGTGCGCGCTGGCCGAGCTGCCGGAAGGACTCACCGGCACCGTCGTCGTCAGCTACGGCGACGTTCCGCTGCTGGACACCGAAAACCTCGAAGCACTGCGCGCCGAGCACGTCAAGACCGGCAACGCGGTCACCGTGCTCACCGCCGAGGTCGCCGACCCGACCGGCTACGGCCGTATCGTCCGCGGCGCCGACGGTTCGGTCAGTGCGATCGTCGAGCACAAGGACGCGACGCCGGAGCAGCGGGCGATCACCGAGATCAACTCCGGGGTCTACGCCTTCGACGCGGCCGTGCTGATCGACGGCCTGTCGCGGCTGTCCACCGACAACGCGCAGGGTGAGCTTTACCTCACCGACGTCCTCGGCATCGCGCGCGAGGACGGCAAGGGCGTCGGCGCGCTGGTGGTCGACGACCCGTGGGTGACCGAGGGCGTGAACGACCGGGTGCAGCTCTCGGTGCTCGGCGCCGAGTACAACCGCCGGATCGTGCGCCGCTGGCAACGCGAAGGCGTCACGGTCACCGACCCGAACACGACCTGGATCGAGGCGGACGTCACGCTCTCCCGCGACGTGCTGATCGAGCCGAACACCCAGCTCAAGGGCCATTGCTCGGTCGGAGAGGGCTCCGTGGTGGGCCCGGACACCACCCTGACCGACGTGCGGATCGGAGCGGGCGCGTCGGTCGTCCGCGTGCACGGTTCGGGCTCTGAGCTGGGCGACGGCGTGAATGTCGGTCCGTACACATACCTGCGGCCGGGCACGAAGCTCGGCGCGAAGGGCAAGCTGGGCGCGTTCGTGGAGACGAAGAACGCGCAAATCGGCACCGGGACGAAGGTGCCGCATCTCACGTACGTGGGCGACGCCATCGTCGGCGACCACAGCAACATCGGCTGTTCCAGTGTCTTCGTGAACTACGACGGGGTGAGCAAGCACCAGACCGTTGTCGGTTCGCATGTCCGGCTTGGGGCGGACAACACGCTGGTCGCGCCGGTGCGGATCGGGGACGGCGCTTACAGTGGAGCCGGTGCGGTGATCCGCGACGACGTTCCGCCTGGCTCCTTGGCGCTGTCGGCCGGTCCGCAGCGCACCATCGAAGGCTGGGCGGTCCGGCGCAGGCCGGGTACGCCCGCGGCGGAGGCGGCGGAAGCCGCGCTCGCCGCCCAGCAGCAGGACACCGTTGTGTCCGAGTCAGCAGCAGGAACCGACGGGGAGTCGCCAGCATGAGTCCGAAGTCAGGTACGCCGAAGAAGAATCTGATGCTCTTCTCCGGGCGTGCGCACCACGAGCTCGCGGAAGAGGTCGCCAAGCACCTCAACGTGACGATCACCCCGCAGACCGCGCACACGTTCGCCAACGGCGAGCTGTTCGTGCGGTTCGAGGAGTCGGTGCGCGGTACCGACGCGTTTGTGATCCAGGCGCACACCACGCCCATCAACGAGTACGTGATGGAGCAGCTGATCATGGTGGACGCGCTCAAGCGCGCGAGCGCCAAGCGGATCACCGTGGTCATGCCGTTCTATCCGTACGCCCGCCAGGACAAGAAGCACAAGGGCCGCGAGCCGATCTCCGCGCGGCTCATCGCGGACCTGTTCAAGACCGCGGGCGCGGACCGGATCATGACGGTCGACCTGCACACCGCGCAGATCCAGGGCTTCTTCGACGGCCCGGTCGACCACCTGATGGCGCAGACCGTGCTGGCCGACCACATCAAGGCGACCTACGGCGACGCGGACATCACGGTCGTTTCGCCGGACTCGGGCCGCGTGCGGCTGGCCGAGAAGTGGGCCCAGCAGCTCGGCGACCGGCCGATCGCGTTCATCCACAAGACCCGCGACCCGGACAAGCCGAACCAGGCCGTGGCCAACCGCGTGGTCGGCAAGGTCGAGGGCAAGCTCTGCGTGCTGATCGACGACATGATCGACACCGGCGGCACCATCGTGAAGGCCACCGAGGCCCTGCTCGAGGAGGGCGCCGCGGACGTGGTCATCGCGACCACGCACGGCATCCTCTCCGACCCGGCCACCGAGCGGCTCTCCCAGTGCAAGGCCCGCGAGGTCATCGTGACGAACTCGCTGCCGATCCCGGAGGAGAAGCACTTCCCGGGCCTGACGGTGCTGTCCATCGCCCCGATGCTCGCGGAAGCCATCCAACAGGTCTTCGAGGACGGCTCGGTCACCTCGCTCTTCGACGGCAACGCGTGACACGGACGGCATCAGCCTGACTGAAGCAGTCGCATCCGGGCCCTTGGCGGAAACGCCAGGGGCCCGGTTTGCTGTCGGGCTCAATCCCGGCGATCCGAGAGCGACGGGCGACGCCGCGGTACGTTCGGGCCAGCCGGGTTGGCCAGCCCAGGAAGTCGCGCTCCGGACGCGACGCCTCATTTCAGCGGTGCCCACGAGGACCGGGCAGTTATGCCTGCCTTGAGAGCACCAATGATCCAAACACCACCTCCTGTCTAGTTGTGACGCTCGCTCGACACCGTTGTTGCGCGGGCCCTGACTGCTGCGCCGGATCGGCCGCGTCCGGCACACCACCGTGCCGGCGGCTCACCCGTGTGGGTGAGGGGCGCGGGTGAGGGGCGCGGGTGACGGACGTAGGGCGAGGGGTGCGGGGTGGGCTGGGTGGGCTGAGTGAGAAGGGTGGGTGAGAGGAGTGGGCGACGAACGGGGGGTGAGGTGCGCGGGGGGCGGGGTGAATGCGCGGGGTGAAGGGCGCGAGGTGGCGAGCGCGGGGTGAAGGGCGCGGGGTGGGCCGGGTGCGCTGGGTGAAGGCCACGAGGTGGCGAGCGTGGGGTGAAGGGCACGAGGTGGCGAGCGCCGACGAAGGGCGCGGGGTGGGCCGGGCGCGCTGGGTGAGAAGCGTGGGTGAGAGGAGTGAGCTGAAAGCCGCAGGGTGACGGGCGCGAGGTGGCGAGCGTGGGGAGAAGGGCGCGGAGTGACGGTCGCAGCCCACCCCGCGCTCCGCCTAGCGACGCTCACCCGCCTTCCTCACGCCACACCGCTCACCCGAGCTCATCACCCGCTCCCCTCGATCCACACTTCCCAACCCAGCCCACACCACGTGCCGCCAAGCGACGCTCACCCGCCTCTCTCACGCCACACCGCTCATCTGTCACCCCGCACCCGTCCACCCACGCCCTCCATCCACGCTTCTCACCCAACCCACCTCGCGCACCGCCAAGCAGCACTCACCCGCCCTCCCACGCCACACCGCTCACCCGCGCCCCACACCCCTCACCCACACTTCTCACCCAACCCACCCCACGGACCGCCAAGCGGCACTCACCTGCCTCCCGCACGCCGCACCCCTCACCCGCGCCCGTCACCAACTCCCCTCACCCACACTTCCCACCCAACCCACCCCATGCACCGCCAAGCAGCACTCCGCCTCCCGCGCGCCAAACCAGCTCACCCACCGACCTCACGCAGCTCCCATATCCGAAGACAACCACCTCTCCGGCCGCATGTGGATCGCCATGTGTTCGCCCAGCTGTGTCCGCTCGAACTCCACATACCCGGCCACCTTGTCGGCGGGCAGATACCGCGACGCCATCTCCCACGTCAGCTCCGCGCTGCCCGGCCGGGTCCGCACGACCGGGCCCTCCACCGACACGTACCGCACCGTTGGTTCGACCCGTTGCACCATCAGGCTGAACCGTCCCGCCGCCTCGATCGCCTTTGCCTTGCGCGAGTTCGGTTCCGTGATCACCCACAGTTCGCCGCCCGGCGTGTACTGGTACCAGATCGGCACCGTGAGCGGTGCGCGGTCCGCGCGCTCGACCACGGAGAGCGCGCCGATGTGCGGTTCGGCCAGAAACTGTTCCCGTTCTTCCTTCGACAACACCATGCCCCCGAAGCTAACGAGGGGGTACGACAAAAACCGGCTTCCGCCGGCGGCGAAAACCCGTGCGTCACCCGTCCGGGACTGGATAGCGTCACGGCCATGGGGAACTTCGAATTCGGCGTCAGCCTGCGGCTCACGGCCAACGGCACCGAGTGGGCCGAAAAATGCCGGCGGGCCGAGGAGCTCGGCTACGACCACCTGACCGTGCCCGACCATCTCGGGCCGGGGCGGCTGTCGCCGTTTCCCGCGCTCACGGCCGCCGCGGCGGTGACCGAGCGGGTGCGAGTCGGCACGTTGGTGTCCAATGTTCCCTTCTACAACCTCGCGCTCTTCGCCCGCGATGTCGCCACTGTCAACAAACTCACCGAAGGCCGCTTGGAACTCGGTCTCGGTTCGGGCCACATGAAGCACGAGTTCGACGACGCCGGGCTGCCGTGGCGCAAAGCCGCCGACCGGATCGCCTACCTCGCCGAGGGTCTCGACGAGTTGCGCACGCGCGTGGAGGACGAAGGCGGCATGCCGAAGCTGTTGATCGCGGGCAACAGCGACGGCGTGCTGAAGCTCGCCGCGGAACAGGCGGACATCGTCGGATTCGCCGGGCTGCGCCAGGATCGCGGCCGCCCGCCGGGCACGTTCGTGCTCGACAACGACGTGGCGATGGACGAGCGGGTCGCGTATTTCCGTTCCCTGGCAGGGGATCGCGAGATCGGCTACAACATGCTGATCCAGCGCGTCGTGGTCACCGACGACCGCCGCCAGGCCGCCGCGGAATGGCACGCCGAGACCGAGGAGCGCAGCGCGGCGAACGTCGACGAACTGCTGCGGGCACCGCAACTGCTCTTCGGCACGGTGGACGAAATGGTGCAGCAACTGATCGCACAGCGCGAACGGTACGGGTTCTCCTACTTCACCGTTTTCGAGGCGATGATGGAGACTTTCGCTCCGGTGGTGGCTGAACTGCGGGGTCGCTAGCCGCCGCCCGCACCTTCGCGACGGCGTCTCCGGCGATGAGCGTGAGCACTCGGCCGAGGAGACCGTCCGGCACCGCTTCGTCGTCGATGTCGGCTTCCACCGCCAACCCATTGCTCAACGCGAGCAGCACGACGGCGAATTCCTCGGCGGGCAACGGAAGTTCGAGGTCCAGCCCCTCGGCGAGCCGGCGCAAAGCCCGCGCGATCGTGTCACGGACCTCCCGGCGGCGCCGGCGCAACGCGTCGCGCCGCCGGTCGTCCTGGTGCGCCATCGCGAAAAACTCGGCCAGCAGCCGGTGCCACACCGCGTCGGCGCGCATTTCGTACATCAGCACGGCGGCGACGTTCGCCAGTCCCGCCCCGCCGTCGTCCGCTTCGGCGAAACTCGCCAGGCTCGCCTCGAGCCGGTGCGCGGCGTGTTCTTCCATCAACGCCAGCACCAGTTCGTCTTTCGACGCGAAACTCGAGTAAACCGCGCCTTTCGTCAACCCTGCCGCCGCGGCGACCTCGGTCAGTTTCGTCGCGGCGATGCCCTGTTCCCCGAACACGGCGAAGGCCGCGTCGAGGATGCGCCGCCGGGTCTCCGCCCGCGTCGGCCGCGTCCGGCCGGTCATCGGCTTCTCCCTCATCCGGGGGTTGACACTGGCTCAGCCCACTCAATACCTTCAGGTATCCAATACCCCCGGGTATCCAGTGTCAAGGACTCTGTCAAGGACGACAGGGAAGGACCGCTCCGATGAGGTTGCGCATCGTCCTGGCCGCCGCGGCATTGCTGACCGCCGCGTTCGCCGCCCCCGCAGCAGCCGCCCCGACCGGCGGCGTCAACGACCCGGCATGCCGGCCGAGCGCGGCGCATCCGCGTCCCGTGGTGTTCCTGCACGGACTCGGCGCGACGTCCTATGAGGACTTGAACTATCTCCAGGACCACGTCGCCGCCAAGGGATACTGCACCTTCAGCCGGACCTACGGCGCGTATCCGCGATTCCCGCTCGTCGGCGGGCTTCGCCCGATCGCCGACTCCGCAACGGAAATCAAGCAGTTCGTCGGCGAGGTGCTCAAGGAAACCGGTGCGGCGCAAGTGGATCTGGTCGGCCACTCCGAGGGCGGATTCCAGACCCTTTACGTCACCAAGACGCAAGGAATCGCCGACCGCATCGGCTCGGTCGTGGCCATCGCGCCGCCCACGCACGGCACCACGTTCGCCAATCTGACCAAGCTGGCGTATCTGCTGGGAGTGCGCGACGAGGTCGGCAAGGCGCTCACCGCGTTCGGCTGCCCGGCGTGCGACAACCTGATCACCGGCGGCAGCGCGGTCCAGACGCTCACGAACGGTCCCATCGCGCAGCCCGGGGTGCGCTACACCGTGCTCACGTCGCGATTCGACGAACTGGTCACGCCGACCGAAACGTCCTTCGTGCGCGAGCCGGGCGTCACGAACGAGTACGTCCAGGACACCTGCCCGTTCGACCCGGTCGGGCACATCGGCGAGGCCTACGACCTCAACGTCTGGAACCTGGTCACCAACGCGCTCGACCCGGCGCACGCCACGAAATTCGCGTGCACGACCGGATCTCCTGGCTGACGAACACCCCGCAACCCGGTGGTGCCAACGGAAACCGCACCACCGGGTCCGGTGTTCAGTACGCCAGCGTGAACCGGGCGCGCGAGTGCTTCGGCTCCTCGATCTCGTCCAGGAACGCGATCGCCAGGTCCGCGCCGCTGATGTGCGAGCGGCCGTCGGCGTCGCTGACCAGCACGTCGCCGCCGAGCCGGAAGGTGCCGGTGCGCTCGCCGGGAATCCAGGAACCGAACTCGGCCGCCGGGCTGACGTAGAACCAGTCGACGTCGTCCGGCAGCTCGCGCAGCGCCTCCAGGACGAGGACGTGGCTGCCCGCCTCCGGCTTGTACTCCTCCGGGAACTCCGGGGTGTCGATCAAGCGCGGCCCGTCCTCGCTGACCCGCAACGAACCGGCACCGCCGACGACCGCGAGCCGGGCACCGTTCGCGCGGGCCGCCTCGACCAGCGTCGGCAGGGCGTCCACCAGGCGGCGGCCCTCCTCGTCCGCGCGGCCCGGCGTCGCGATCACGAGCACGTCCGCGCCCTTGGCCACCGAAGCGACGAATTCCGCGTCGTGCATCGACCCCGCCCGCGCTTCGACCTCCGACGGCAGCCCCTCGGCTTTGCGCGCGACCCCGGTCACCGAGTGCCCGCGCCGCAGCGCCTCGTCCACGATCCGGCTACCGGCGAATCCCGTCGCGCCGAACACCACCAGCTTGCTCATTTGCCGCTCCTCGAAAGAAAGTCCGTCTCAACGCTCTCGACACAGGCGATGGTAGGGACGGATCTTCGGCTACTTCAACGGAAGCAACGCACCCCGAGGTGAGCGTGCAGGTCAGCCGCCGAGCGCGGCGAACGCGGCGGCCAGCTTCGCCTTCAGCGCGTTCGCGTCGACCGGCGAGCGCACCTCGGCGACCGCCGTCGGCTTCGCCAGCACCTGGTAGCTCGCGGTGCGGTTGGGCAGGGTGAACTTGACCGAGCAGGACATCGTGATGGTCGCGTCCGCGGCGGCGTCGCCCTCCGTCGCGCAGCTTTGCGAGCCGAGCGTGTCCGCGCTGATTTCCACCGAAAGCTTGATGTGCACGCTCGGTTTCGAGCCCGGCTGGTTGCCGACGACGCTGTTCGAAACGTCCACAGTGGTCTTGCAGGAACCGACGTAGTCCTGGCAGTCGAGTTTGTCGTTGAGCACCGTGACGCTCGCCTGCGCGAGGCCGTCGAACGGCTGCCCGAGCGCGTCGACCGCGGCGTCGAAATCGGTGTGGAACTGCTTGATCTCGGCCGCGCCCAGCGGCCGGACCCGGAACGCCGCGCCCAGCTTCGGGCCGCCGCGCGGATCGAGCAGCGCCGGCGCGAACCCGGTGACCCGGTGCGGTTCGGCCGTGGTCACCTGCAGCGCGCCGCCGAGGTCGTACACCTCGGTGCCGTCCGGCAGCTTCTGCTTCCGCGGCGCGCCCGAACCGAGGCCGCCGAGCGCCTTGCGCAGTTCGCCGGCGAGCTTCGCCGGGGGCATCCGCGCGGCCGGGTCGACCGGCAGTTCGCTGCCGACGGTGTGCACCCATCCGGAACCGAACTGGGTGCTGTTCTCCTCGAGGCCGTGCGACTTCCAGTAGTCCGCGTCGGCGGCGAGGTACAGCTGCCCGTTCGGTTCGGTGATCCGCACCGGCTTGCCCTCCAACGGCAGCGCGCCGAAGCCGTTGCCGTCGCGCGCGACGCGGTAGGTCAGCGTCGCCGGGGTGCCGGCGCCGTCCTTCAGCGTCGCGTCGTACTGCAGTGCCGGAGCCTGCTCCAGCGCCCGCAGCGCGGCGTCGATCGCCGTCTGCTGCTGTGCACGCTGAGTAGCCAGCTGCCGGTCGGCATCGGACAGTCCCGCCGTGCCGGTCACCGCGACCTGGCAGCCCGCGAGAAGCCCGCCAACCAGCACCAGCGCTGTCGCTGTCCATCGAGCCCGCATGTCGGCCGCCCCTCTATCCGCGGAAATCATGCCACCCCCGCCGGAACGGCGAGCGGGACGGGAATTGTGTCGTCACCCACCCGGCCGGGGGAGGCCGCCCCGACCCGGTGCACGCCGGTGCGGACCGGCTGGTTTACACTTCTCGGGTTGTCTCGGCGAGGCGGGTGCGCCGGTAGGTGCCCGGCGTGATCGACGCGGCGGCTCGAGAAGCCCCGTGGTCCGCTCACGCCCGCAATCTCGCCGCCGTGCACAGCCGCCCCCGAGCAGAGATCGACGATCCCGCCGCCCCCTGCCGCACGTCGTGTGATTTGAAGGAGTGCTAAACCGTGTCCGAGGTACGTCTTTCCGTCGAACCGCGCACCGAGTTCGGAAAGGGTGCCGCCCGCCGCACCCGTCGCGCCGGCAAAATCCCCGCGGTGCTCTACGGGCACGGCTCGGACCCGCGGCACTTCGCGCTGCCGGCCATCGAGTTCGCCCGCGTCGTGCGCGAGAACGGCACCAACGCCGTCATCACGCTCGACCTGCAGGGCAACATCGAGCTGGCGCTGACCAAGACCATCGTGGTCCACCCGCTCAAGAACTACATCGAGCACGTCGACCTGCTGGTCGTCAAGCGCGGCGAGAAGGTCACCGTCGACGTTCCGGTCGTCGTCTCCGGCACCCCCGCCCCGGGCACCCTGGTCGCCCAGGACATCGACACGATCCAGGTCGAGGTCGAGGCGCTGCACATCCCCGAGCAGTTCGAGGTCTCCGTCGAGGGCATCGAGGCCGGCACCCAGATCAACGCGGGCCAGATCAGCCTGCCGTCGGGCGCCGAGCTGGTCACCGACCCGGAGGCGCTCGTCGTCGCCGTCAACGAGGCCCCGCGCGGCGCCGCTGACGAGGACGCCGAAGCCGAGGAAGCCGCCGCCGAGGCGGCCGAATAAACTCGCTTTCGTGAGTGAAGACCTGCCCGGGGCCGGCGAGCTGATTCTGCTCGCCGGCCTTGGCAATCCCGGGCCCCAGTACGCCGGGAACCGGCACAACGTCGGGTTCATGGTGCTGGACGAGCTGGCCGGCCGGATCGGCGGGAAGTTCAAGGCCCACCGCAGCGGGGCCGAGGTGCTCGAGGGCAGGCTGGCCGGGTCCCGCGTGGTGCTGGTGAAGCCGCGGTCGTTCATGAACCTCTCCGGCGGCCCGGTGGTCGGCGCGGCCCGGTTCTTCAAGGTCCCGCCGTCCGGCGTCGTGGTGGTCCACGACGAGCTGGACGTGGACTTCGGCGCGCTGAAGCTCAAGCTCGGCGGCGGCGACAATGGCCACAACGGACTGCGGTCCATCACCAAATCGCTCGGCACGCGCGACTACTACCGCGTGCGGTTCGGCATCGGGCGGCCGCCGGGACGGCAGGATCCGGCGGATTTCGTGCTGAAGGACTTCTCGACGGTCGAGCGCAAGGAGCTCCCGTTCGAGATCGACCGGTGCGCGGACGCCACCGAGGCGCTGATTTCGCGGGGACTGGCCGCGGCGCAGAACGCGTTCCACGCCGCCTGACCCCGCCATGCCGGGTTTCACCCGGATGCGGCCTCAAGGACCACTTCGGCCCGGGGTGCCTGTGGGTGAGCCGTTGTGGCGGTGCGTGATCGATTTCTCACTCGATGGGTGGCTTATGGGGCCCTGATCGAGTCGTCCGGGCGGGCGCGGGCTTCCCGGGGTGGCTGGGACCAGTTAGGACGGAGTTCAGGAGTTCGCACCACCCCGACCCTGAATCGGAGAATGATCCATGCCGTTTACCGCCGAGGATCTCGCTGAGGTCGCTTTCGGTAACGCCCCGATCGGCCGCCGCGGCTACGCCAAGCAGGAGGTCGACGACTTCGTGCGGCGGATCGCGAAAACGCTCGCCGACGAGGACGATCTCACCGCGGCCGAGGTCCACCACGTGCTGTTCTCCAAGCCGTTGATCGGCAAGCGCGGGTACGACGAGCGCGAGGTCGACGAGTTTCTCGACGAGGTGGAGGCGCAGCTGGCCGAGAGGTCCGGAAGGAGGGCTCCGGTGATTCCGGGGAGCCGGGACCATACCGAGGCCACTGCTGGACGGGCTTCTTGGCCGGTGGTCGCTGAGGCGCCGGTGGAGGGGTTGCCTGGGAGGTGAGGTCCCCGACGGCTCGTGCTTCGCACCTCGCGGGGCGGTGGTTGCGTGGGGCACCCCGAAGCTGAGTGTGACGACGGTCTGGGGGTGCTTGTCAAGGCGGGAAAGATGCCTTGACAAGCACCCCCAGACCGCGTTGTTGGCTTCGTATCGGGGTGCGGGGCCGGGGCTGGCTGCTTGGTTGGCCGGGTGCGGCGGCAGTTAGGCGTCTGCGTTTTTCGCGATCTTGTCCGCGTACTGCACTGCGGTCGCTGCCCGCTTGACCTTGCCGGAAGGGGTTTTCGGCAGGCTTCCGGCGGGGAGGACCACGACGGCGAAGGGGCGCATGTCCACTGCGTCTCGGACCCGGGCGGCGATTTCCTTGGCCAGGCGGTTTTCCTCGGCGGCGTCACCGGCCAGTTTGGACTCCACGACCACGGCGAAGCGTTCGCGGCGGCTGCCCGCGTCCAGGCGGACCGCGACAGCGTTTCCTGCTCGGACCCCTTCGACCGAACCGGCGGCGCGTTCGATGTCGGTCGGGTACAGGTTGCGGCCGCCCATGATGATGACGTCCTTGCGGCGGCCGCAGATCACGATCTGGCCGTCGACCAGGTAACCCAGGTCGCCGGTCTTCATCCAGCCGTCCGCGTCCTGGGTGTCCAGCGGGCCGTTGACCGTCAGGTAGCCCGGGGTCACCGCCTCGCCGCGCAGGCGGATCTCGCCGACCTGGCGTTCGCCCAGTACCGCACCGGATTCGTCGACGATGTCCGCTTCCAGACCGTCCAGTGGGCGGCCTAGCAGGGCGAACGAGCGCACCGCGTCCGTGCCGCGGCGGGGGTCGTCTTCGGGCACCGGCACCGCGCGGTTGTCCGCTTCCAGGGCGTCCGCTTCGACTACGTCCAGCGTGAGGCCGGTGAACAGCGGCGCGAACGAGACCGCCAGCGTCGCCTCTGCCATGCCGTAGGCGGGGAACACGCACTCGGGCGGCATCTTGAACCGCTTTCCGGCGTCCACGAAGGTCGCGACGGCCGTTTCGTCGATCGGCTCCGCGCCGTTGAGCGCGATGCGCAGCTTCGACAGGTCGTAGGCGTTGTCGTCCTCGACCCGGGCCATGCGCTTGCCGACGATGGCGTACGCGAAGTTCGGCGCGGCCGTCGTGGTGCCGCCGTACTTGCTGATCAGCTCCGGCCAGATCAGCGGGCCGGTCAGGAACTCGACCGGGGTGATTTTGATCAGTTCGACGCCGAACGTCATCGGCACGGTCAGGAAGCCGACCATGCCCATGTCGTGGAAGGTCGGCAGCCACGACACCATCACGTCGGTGTCGAACTCGAACTCGGCGCGGTCGACCATCGCCTTGACGTTGGTGTACAGGTTGCCGTAGGTGATCCGGACGGCCTTCGGTTCCGCGGTGGATCCGCTGGTCAGCTGCAGCAGCGCGGTGTCGCTCTCGGCGGTCTCCACGATCTCGGCCAGCGGCTGCGCGGCCGCGAGTTCGGAGATCAGCCGGTAGCCGATGCCCTTGCCTTCCAGCACCGGGGCGAGCTGGTCGAACGGTTCGCCCAGCACGACCAGTTCGGCCCCGATCATCGCGAGCACCTTCACCGTGTCCTCGGCCCATGCGGCGAGGTCGGTGCGCGGGGTCGGCTGGTGCAGCATCGTCACGCTGCCGCCTGCGAGCCACACCGCCTGCACGGTCGGCGCGATGAGCACCGGCGCCGCGGCCAGCACCGCCACCGCGCTCCCCGGCGCCAATCCGCCGCTGACCAGCCCGCCCGCGATCCGGCGCGCTTCGTCGTGCACCTGCGCCCAGGTCCGGCGCACCGGCTCCTTGGGCTCGCCGGTCACCATGCCGCGCCGTTGCCCCCGGTCCGCCGCGTTCCCGACGAGTGTGTCCACAAACCGACTCATGTGCGTCAGATTACTGTCCGGTTTTTCCGGGCCCGCCCGCGGCGGCGTGAACAGCGGATGTCCGGCGGCAGACAGCGTGCGGACGGGTCACTCAGCGAGTTCGGACGTCTCCAGCCACCGCGCCTCGACGTCGTCCTTCTCCGCCAGCACGGCCTTCAGTTCGGTGTTCAGCTCGATCAGCTTCTCCGGGTCGGTGGCCGCCTCCGCCAGCGCCGCGTGCAGTTTCTCCTCGCGCTTCGCGAGCTGGTCCAGCTTCCGCTCCAACCGGCCCAATTCCTTTTGCGCCGCACGGGTTTCCGCCGCGCTGCGCTTGGCCTCGGTCTTCTCCGCCGGGGGTGCCTCGCGACGCGGCGCGGCTTCCTTCGCGCGGGCGCGGCGCTGCAGGTACTCCTCGATCCCGCCCGGCAGGTGGGTGACCTTGCCGTCGCCGAGGAGCGCGTACGTCGCGTCGCAGACCCGCTCGACCAGGTACCGGTCGTGCGAGACCACCACCATCGTGCCCGGCCAGCCGTCGAGCAGGTCTTCGAGCTGCTGCAGGGTGTCGATGTCCAGGTCGTTCGTCGGCTCGTCCAGCAGGAGCACGTTCGGCTCGGCCATCAGCAGCCGGCACAGCTGCAGCCGGCGGCGTTCGCCACCGGAGAGGTCGCCGACCGGCGTCCACTGGCGGGCGGCGGGGAAGCCGAGCTTCTCGCCGAGCTGCGACGCGGTCATCTCCTGCTTGCCGAACACGACCCGGCCCGAAACCTGCTCGATCGCTTGCAGCACGCGAAGATCGGCGGGCAGGTCGTCGAGTTCCTGGCGCAGGTGGGCGAGCGCGACCGTCTTGCCCTGCACGCGCCGCCCGGTCGACGATTCGACGTCGCCGCCCAGCAGCTTCAGCAGCGTGGTCTTGCCGGAGCCGTTCACGCCGACCAGACCGATCCGGTCGCCCGGGCCGATCCGCCACGTCACGTGGTCGAGCAACGTCCGGTCGCCGACGGACAGCGAAACGTCTTCCAGCTCCAGCACCGTTTTGCCGAGCCGGCGTTTCGCGAACGCCATCAGCTCCACGGAATCGCGCGGCGGCGGCACGTCCGCGATCAGCGCCTCGGCGGCCTCGACGCGGTAGCGCGGCTTCGAGGAACGCGCCTGCGGGCCGCGGCGCAGCCACGCCAATTCCTTGCGCGCCAGGTTCTGCCGCTTCTCCTCCGCGGTCGCGGCGAGGCGGGCCCGTTCGGCACGCGCGAAAATCCAGTCGGCGTAACCGCCTTCGTACTGTTCGACCCGGCCGTTCGCGACCTCCCAGGTGAGGCTCGCGACGGTGTCGAGGAACCACCGGTCGTGCGTCACGACCACGACCGCGACCCGGCGGCCCAGCAGGTGGTCGGCGAGCCAGCGGACGCCTTCGACGTCAAGGTGGTTAGTGGGCTCGTCCAGCACCACCAGGTCCAGTTCGCCGGTCAGCGCGGCGGCCAGCGCGACGCGCCGGCGTTCGCCGCCGGACAGGTTCGCGGTCGGGGTGTCGAGGCCGATCGCGGTGATGCCCAGACCGTCCACAATAGACCGGACGCGTGCGTCGGCGGCCCATTCGTGCTCGGCTCCATAGCGCTGCAGCACGACGTCGCCGACCGTGCTTCCGGCCGGCAGTTCGGTGCGCTGGGTGACGACGGCCATCCGCAGCCCGCGCACCTGGCTCACCCGGCCGGAATCCGGCTCGCTCAGTCCGGAAAGGACTTCGAGCAGCGTCGTCTTGCCGCCGCCGTTGAGCCCGACGACGCCGATCCGCTGCCCCTGCGCGACCCCGAGGGAAACGTTGTCCAGCAACGGCTTCACGCCGTAGGACTTGCTCACCGATTCCAGGTTGACCAGGTTGGCCATCCGGATCCTTTCCACTGTGGACTATTGATTCAGGCGTGCACGCGCGGCGGCGCGTTGCGCGGGGCGTCGTCGCCGCCCACCACGCGCGCGCCGGGCACCGGGCCGTGCGCGACCCGCACCGTCCGGCACACTCCGGCACCGGAGAGTTCGGCGGCCACCTCGACCGCGGTTTCCGCGTCGGAGCACAGGAACGCGCAGGTCGGCCCGGAGCCGGACACGCATCCGGCCAGCGCGCCCGCGTTCACCCCGGCACGCAGCGTGCGGCGCAGGCCGGGCCGCAGCGACACCGCGGCCGCCTGCAAGTCATTCCCGAGCAAGAGGGCGAGCTGGCGAGGATCTCCCGACGCGAGCGCCTCCACGACCGGCGTGTGCGACCCGATCCGCGGCGGCTTGCCGTCGGCGCGCAGCCGGTCGAGTTCGCCGAACACCTTGGGCGTGGACAGGCCTTCCTCGTCGAAGGCCAGCACCCAGTGGAACGTGTGCCGCGCGAGCACCGGCACGAGCTGCTCGCCGCGGCCGGTGCCGAGTGCGGTGCCGCCATACAGCGCGAACGGCACGTCGCTGCCCAAGCGGCCGGCGATGGCGGCCAGCTCGTCGCGCGTGACGTCGAGCTTCCACAGCGACGAGAGCCCGACCAGCGCCGCCGCCGCGTCCGCGCTTCCGCCCGCCATGCCGCCGGCGACCGGAATGCCCTTGCGCAGCACGATTCGCACCTTCGGCTCATCCGCGTCCGGCCGTCCGGCGTAGGCGGCCAGCTCCCGGGCCGCGCGCCAGGCGAGGTTGGCGCCGTCGGTGGGCACCGTGCGCTCCCCCTCGCCGTACACCTCGAGCCCGGGCTCGTCGGCGGCCGCGACGGTCACCTCGTCGGTGAGCGAAAGCGCCTGGAAGACGGTGACCAGCTCGTGGAATCCGTCCGCCCGCAGGTCTCCGACGGCCAGGTGCAGGTTGACCTTGGCCGGGACCCGGACGGTGACTGGTGGTGGAACTACGGCGAGCACCCGTCCAGCCTACGTGGCTGGCCCGCGCCAGGTCCCGCCAGGAGAAAACGTCGGCACGGAAGTTCCCCCAGTCGTCGCCGCGGAGTGGCCAGACGAGCTAATTTGGAACTACTTTGTAACTATGCGCGCGCCCGAGGTGAACCTGTCCGAGCTGTCCCTGCGCCCGCGCCGGGTGGTGGAGCGGCTCGAGGCCGCGCCGAGCCGTTCGGTGCGGATTCGCCGACGGGAGAAGGACAAACCCGATCTGCTGCTCGTCACCGCCGAGCGCGCGGAACAGGCGGTGGCCGGGTTTTCGGCGACCGTCACGCTCCTCGTGGAGCTGATGCGGCGCAGCGCCGAGACGGCCGCGCTCGCCGCCGAGGCGCTGCCCGCCGCGTTCCCGTGGGCGCGGTACCTGTCGACGGAAGAGCTGCACGCGTTCGCCGGCGAATTGGTCGAGACCTTGGAACGAGCCGAATCCCTCGGCAGCCCGGTGCCGTTCGCCACGCTGGTGGCGAAGTGGAAGCAGACCGCCGAGGCACACGCGGATCCGGAACTCGCGGCGATCTTGCGCCGGAACGACCACAGTGGACAGACTTCAGGACGGTTGTCCTGAAACTTTGCCCGTGTGTCCTGATTCCTCGGGCGGCGCGTCCGGCGGAGACGGCGAGGGCCGCCCCATCTGGATGGGGCGGCCCTCGGAAAAACGGTTCGGCGTAAGGGAAATCAGGCGGCGACGACGCTCTGCGGACCGCGAGCCGGCTGGATCACGTGCGCGCCCCGGTCGGAGATCCAGGACAGCGCGGCGTCGGCCCGCTCGCCGCGGACGCCGAGGCGGAACCGGGCGATCGGGGTGTCCCCGACGCGGGTGAGGCCGCCGCCGATGGTGGCGAGCTCCACGTCGAAGCGGCTGGCCGCCTCGGGCAGCAGCGCGCCCACCGACGCGAACCCGATCAGCACGACGTCGACCGCGCGGTCGTACTTCGCGGCCTGGGCGCGCGAGGTCTCGATCGACGGCAGCACCGCCTGCGCGGTCCAGCTGTCCGGCGTCGAGATCAGGTCGAGCACCGTGCCGCGCTCGACGACCACGCCGTTGTCGAGCACCGCGACGTCGTCGCAGACCCGGCGGACGACGTCGGCGTCCGGGGTGGTGACGACGACCGTCACGCCCAGTTCGGCGCGCGCCCGGTCGAGCACGGCGAGCACCGCGCCGGCGTCCTCGGCCGCGATCCCCGCGGTCGGGTCGTCGGCGAGCAGCACGGCGGGCCCGGCGGCGAGCGCCTTGGCGACCGCGACCCGGCGGAGCTGGCCGTCGGTGAGTTCTTCCGGCTTCTGCGCGGCGCGGGCGGTGAGGCCGACCAGGTCCAGCAGCGAGCCGACCCGGCTGCGCCGCTGCGGTCCGTCGACGCCGAGCTGCTCCAGCGGGCTGGCGATATTGCCGGCGATGGTGCGCTCGGCGATCAGCTCCGGCTTGGTCCCGACGACGCCCAGCTGGCGGCGGATCTCCCGCAGCCGCTTGCCGTCGAGGGTCGCGGTGTTGAGGCCGTCGAGCCGCACGACGCCGCGGTCGGGACGCTCCTGCAGCGCGATGCAGCGGGCGAGGGTCGACTTGCCGGAACCGGACGGACCCACGACCCCGAACAGCGAGCCGGCTTGCACGTCGACGCTCACGTCGCGCAGCGCGGCGACCCGGCTTCCGTGGAAGGGAAAGGATTTGGACACGTTTTCGACAGTGATCACGAAAGGGCTCCAGGCAAACGAGGCGCGGCGGGAGTTTCCGGGCGCGCCAGGCGTCATCGAATTACCGTCCACAGTGGACGGCGCAAGAAAGTGCGGAAAAAACGATCAGGCGATGACCATGGAGCGTCGACACGCACATACCGAGCGGCGACCTTCGTCGACTACGCGCCGGCGGGTCAGCAGGAGCGGGCGGGTGACCCTCTTCATCGAAAACAGCCTCCATCGGTCCTGGCGGTAGCACCTGCCCTGCGGAGGGTGGTTGCTGCGACTTCGGCGAGCCAGGTCTCTCAGTCGCTCGGGATGGACGCTTTCGAGTAAAGCCGATCCCATTGGCTGAACGCAAGCGCGTTGGTGCAGATCACACGTCTGGTGGTGCCCGCATCCCGGGACCCGGCGTCCAGGACCCGAAAACCCGGAACCTCGGTCGCCGAACAGTGCCTCGACCTGCGAAACCCGGGCGGCGGGCCACGGCGGCGAACTAGTTCGTTCCACTGTGGACGATCAAAGAGCTTTGTGGAACAAGAGTTTTCTCGTTGTCAAGTGGTGGCTTGACGCGGGGCGCGAGGCAGGGCTGCCCGCGGCCGAAGCGGGGTCGAGATAGGTCAGGGAAGCGAAGCACCTTCGGGCGGCACCGCTGAACAATCGGGGGTGCGGAGCACTCAAGCTCCCCCGAATGCCGAGGGGGTGGCGAGGCGCTCGGCACAGGTGGAGGGCGGTTTCCGCGGTCCGCGCACGATCACCGAGAGTAGCTGTCTGTCCATGGATGCCCCACACTCAGCGACGACGCAAGATCATCGGACAACACAGCGGAACCAGTGGCTCGCATCCGGAATACCTGCCGCGAGGCCGCCGTTAGAGGTCACAACGCACGGGGAGTTCCGCGACTGGGAGGTGCTCGCGTTGCCTTGCTGCCACTGGTATCGCTTCTTGGACGCGAAGTAGGCCGCTGGAATCCCGACCAGGAATCCGGCGAAGGAGAACCCCGCGACGTACGGGCCGCCGACGAGCTGGGCCTTGCGGCCGAACCTAGCCCGCCGTCGCGGACGGGGTCCCGGTCAATGACCGGCAGCCGCGATCCGCGCGAACGCGTGCACGTCCAGCTGTTCCCCGCGTGTCTTCGGGTCGATTCCCGCCTCGGCGAGCAGCTCGCCGGCCCGCTCGGCGGAACCGGCCCATCCGGCCAGCGCCGCCCGCAAAGTCTTGCGCCGCTGCGAGAACGCCGCGTCGACCACCGCGAAGAGCCGGGCGCGATCCACTCCGGCTACCGGGTCGGTCCGGGTGAACGAAACCAGTGCGGAATCGACGTTCGGCACCGGCCAGAACACCGCGCGCGGCACCGCGGCGACCTTCCGCGCCGGGCCGTACCAAGCGAGTTTCACGCTCGGCACGCCATAGGTGCGGCTGCCCGGCCCCGCGGCCATCCGGTCGGCGACCTCGGTCTGGACCATCACGAGTCCGCTGCGCAGCGACGGCAGCTCGGCCAGCAGGTGCAGCACCACCGGCACCGCGACGTTGTACGGCAGGTTCGCCACGATCGACACCGGCTCAGCCGGGAGGTCGGCGGCCCGCACCCGCAGCGCGTCGGCTCCGACCACCGTCAGCCGGTCCACTGCCTCCGGGGCGCGCTCGGCGACCGTGCGCGGCAGGCGGGCGGCCAGCACCGGATCGATCTCCACCGCGACGACCTGAGCGCCCGCGGCGAGCAGGCCCAGCGTCAGCGACCCGAGCCCGGGTCCGACCTCCAGCACGACGTCCCCCGGCCGCACGCCGCCGAGTTCGACGATGCGGCGGACCGTGTTGGGGTCGTGCACGAAGTTCTGCCCGAGCTTCTTCGTGGGCCGCACATCGAGTTCGTCGGCCAGCCCGCGGATTTCGGCAGGCCCCAGCAGTTCCACCACCGGACGAGCCTACCCAGCGGCGACGCGGCGGACGAAAACAGGCGGCCGGGAGCGCGAGGCTCCCGGCCGCCTGCCGGAAAATCAGAGCGTGCTCAGGCCTTGTAGCCGCAGCCCCAGGCGCTGTAGCCGCCGCGCGCGTCGCGCACCCGCTCGGCGATCGCGATCTGCTGCTCCCGGGTGGCCTTGTCCGCGGTCGGGGCGTACTGCCCGCCGCCGTAGGCGTTCCAGGTCTGGCGGTCGAACTGGAGGCCGCCGTAGTAGCCGTTGCCGGTGTTGATGGACCAGTTGCCGCCCGATTCGCACTGCGCGATGCGGTCCCACACGCCGGTGTCGCCGATCGCCGGCGTCGGCGGCTTCTTGGTGCCGACCTTGATGATCTTGGCCTTGGCCTCGACGAGGACCTTCTCCGAGACCTGCTCGCGAGCGATCTCCTCGCCGTTTTTCTTCGTGACCTTGTAGGTCACCAGCTTCTTGCCCGGCGTGCCCGGGTCCTCGACGCTCTGCTGGCCCTGCAGCTGCGTCGGGTCGTCGACCTTCTGCACCTCGGGGTCGATGGTCTCTTCCTGGTTGACCATCGACACGCCCATGCGGCTGACGTGGACCTCGGCGCCGTTCTTGAGGCTGACGTCGAGGCCGCCCTCGATCGCGTCGTCCGGGCCCAGGTTCAGCTTCAGGTCGGAGACGAGCTCCTTGGTGGTCACCGCGTTGGTGCTCACCTGGCGGGGCGCGTTGGTGCCGTCGAAAAGCGTGATGTGCTTCAGGGTCTTGACCTGGACGGTCGAGCCCTCCAGCGGCAGTTCGCCGGACGACGGCATCGACGTCCACGCGCCCTGGGAAAGCATGCTGCCCATGCCGAGCTGGTTCATGGCCTCGCCGAGCGTGGTCGCGCGGACCCAGGAGGGCCGGGACACGCCGTCCACGACGAGGTTCAGCTGACGGCCGCGCTCGAGCTTGATGACGCCGCCGTCGCCGACCGCCGCCTGCGGCGAGGGCGAAAGCGCGTCGTGCTCGCCGACCGACAGGCCCGCGTCCTCGAGCACCTCGCCGACGGTGCCGCCGAAGCTGTGCACGGTCTGCTGGTGGCCGTCGACGTCGACGGTGATGCTCTTGTTCATCGCGAGCGCCGCCGCGCCGCCACCGCCGACGGTGACCAGCAGCGAGAGCACGGCGCCCTTGAGGAAGCGGCGCTTCCAGGTCTTGGTCGCCTCGCGCAGCCCTTCCTCGACCGCGGCCTTCTTGGCCTGCGGGGAGGCGGTGCGGTCCTGCTCGACCTCGTCCGGGAGGACGAGCGGCGGAAGCATCGTGGTTTCCGCGTTGATGAGCCGGATCAGCTCGTCCACGTCGACGTCGATTTCCGACATCAGCGCGTCGGCGTCCGGGCCGAGCGCGGCGAGCACGTCCTGCTCGGTCACGCGGAGTTCGTCGGAGAAGTCAAGCTGCCCGTAGGCGGTGTCCTCGAGCTCGCGGTCGAGCACGGCCACCGAAGATTCGGAGGAGGAGAAGTACGCCGTACCCGCGTCAAGACGCGAGTCATCCTGCCGACTACCAGTCACCGGGTCGTTCCCTTTCCCAAGACACCGCGCGTCGTGCGCGCGTCGTCCTTCGTTCGCGACGCGCCCTCAGGCGCGCCTCTCAAGTCCGACACCCCCAGCCAGCGCCATCGTCACGGTTCCGAGTCGTACCAACCCCGGTTCCGCTTCCCCGACGTGCACTGACGTGACTGGTGGGCGTATCAGCCGGCTTCGCTGCGCGATACCGACCGGCACGATCACGGGACAGTAACGGGTGTTGGCAGGTTGCGCAAACACCCCCCGGAGTGTCGTGACTTGCGTCACTCATCAGGTGGACGAATGCGGGGTCTCGAATGTCGCAATCCGTGCAACCCGTTGTGACACTACGGAATCACGCAGGCAGCCGATATGCGCGTTCGGCAGTGGTCCGGACCGCTTCGGCCACCTCGTGGACGGCTTCGCCGCGAAGCTGAGCGAGGAACCGAACGGTATAAGCAGTGCAAAACGGCTCGTTCGGCCGCCCCCGATAGGGATGAGGCGTCAGAAACGGCGCGTCAGTCTCCGCGAGAAACTGCCCGCGCGGCACGATCCGCGCGGCCTCGTGCAGCCCGCGCGCGTTCTTAAAGGTGACAGTGCCTGCGAAGGACAGGATGTAGCCCTTGTCGATACAACGGCGCGCGATGTGCTCGTCGCCGGAGAAGCAGTGGAAGACGACCGTCTCGGGCGCACCTTCCTCGTCGAGGATGCGAAGCACGTCCTCGTGCGCGTCGCGATCGTGAATCATCAGCGCCTTGCCCAGCCGCTTCGCAAGATCGATGTGCCATCGAAACGCGGCTTGCTGCGCATCGTGCGGCGAGTAGTCCCAGTAGTAATCGAGCCCGGTCTCGCCGACCGCGACCACCCGCTCCCCCCGCGCCAGACGCTCCACTTCGGACTGTTCGGCAACCCCGAATTCCTTGGTACGAGTAGGGTGGATCGCCACCGCTGCGAACACCCGCGAGTCCCAAGTGGACGCCTCCGCAGCCCAACGAGCAGCAGCGAGATCATCCGCGACAGTGACCACCCGAGCAACCCCAGCCCGCTCGGCACGATCAACCATCTCGGCAACGTCGGCAGCAGTCTCCGCACCACACGCGTCGAGATGAGTGTGCGCGTCAACCACCGTCACCGGCAGCCGATCAGGAATCGGGGGGAGTTCGCGCTTCTCGTCACCCATAGCACCCAAGCTACTGGGCCCCCACCCGCAGATGCCGTGAGGGAACCCCCACAGCCCCCTGATCCCCCCAAGTTCCCCTCACAGCCCTAAACCGCCGCCACTGCACCCAAACAGCGAGGCACCCAGCCCCTCCCCCGCACCCCGATACGAAGCCGCCCTGCGGTTCGGGGGTGCTTGTCAAGGCATCTTTCCCGCCTTGACAAGCACCCCCGAACCGTCAGCACAATCGGGCTTCGGGGTGCCCCACGCAACCCCGCAGCAATGTCGCCGCCAGGCGACGAGCCGAACCCTCAATCAGTAATGATAGGAGCCCACTCCGGCCCAGTCTCCCCCAACTTCGGATCCAGCTTCGCGAACAACGGAGTCGGCTTCTCCAACGGCCGCCCAACCTCAACCGGCTTCGACTCCCACTTGGCCTGCTCACTGGCGTAGTCCCCGGTGAGGATGGGGTTGATCCGATCCGGCAGGTCAAGATCCTCAACCTCCCGAAGCTCAGGCTGCGCAGCCCAAACCCCGGTCCCGCCAAGCGCCTCGTGCACCTTCTGCGCCGAATGCGGCAGGAACGGCGTCAGCAACGTATTGGCGTCACTGACCACCTGCAACGCCGTGTGCAACACCGCATCCCGCCGATCCGGATCGTCCTTGAGCTTCCACGGCTCCTGATCCGACAGATACCGGTTGGCCGCGGTAACCACCCGCATCGCCTCAGCCGCCGCCAGCTTGAACCGCGACCGAGCCAGATGCCCCCCGGCAGTCTCGAACGCCTGCCGGGACAACGCCTTCAACTCCTCATCCGCGGGAGCAGGCGCGGTAGGAGCCGGAATCGCCCCATTGTTCTTGTGCGCCATGGAAATCGACCGGTTGACGAGGTTCCCCCACTCGTTGGCCAGCTCGAAGTTGGTCCGCCGCACGAACTCGTCCCACGTGAAGTCCGTGTCCTGCGTTTCCGGCCCGGCCACCGAGATGAAGTACCGCAACGCGTCCGGCCCGAACTCCCGCAGGAAGTCGTGCACGTAAATGACGGTCCCCCGGGACGTGGAGAACTTCGACCCGCTCATGGTGAGGAACTCGCTGGACACGATCTCGTCCGGCAGGTGCAGCTTGCCGTACTTGCCCGGCTCGCCGCCGCGGTCGCCCGCCCCGTTCTGGCCGAGCAGCAGCGCGGGCCAGATCTGGGCGTGGAAGGTGATGTTGTCCTTGCCCATGAAGTAGTAGGCGCGCGCGTCGGGGTTGGTCCACCACTCCTGCCAGGCGTCCGGGGTCCCGTTGCGCCGGGCCCACTCGACGCTCGCCGAGAAGTAGCCGATGACCGCGTCGAACCAGACGTAGAACCGCTTGAGCGGCTGGTCGCGCCAGCCGTCCAGGGGGATCTTGACGCCCCAGTCCAGGTCGCGGGTGATCGGCCGCGGCCGCATGTCGTCGATCAGGTTCTTGGTGAAGTTGAGGACGTTCGGGCGCCAGTCGGTCTTGGTGCCCAGCCAGTCGCCGAGGGTCTGGGTGAACGCGGGCAGGTCGAGGAAGTAGTGCTCGGTCTCGACGAACTTCGGCGTCTCGCCGTTGATCCGCGACTTCGGGTTGATCAGCTCGGCCGCGTCGAGCTGGTTGCCGCAGTTGTCGCACTGGTCGCCGCGCGCGCCGTCGTAGCCGCAGATCGGGCAGGTGCCCTCGATGTAGCGGTCGGGAAGCGTGCGGCCGGTGGACGGGCTGATCGCGCCGCGGGTGGTCTTCGGGACCACATAGCCGTTGCGGTTGAGCGCGAGGAAGATCTCCTGCGTCACCGCGGCGTGGTTGCCGGTGGTGGTGCGGGTGAACAGGTCGTAGGAAAGGCCGAGGCCGCGCAGGTCCTCGTCGATCTGGCGGGTGTACTTGTCCGCGGTCTGCTGCGGGGTCATCCCCTCTTTGTCCGCCTGGACGGTGATCGGCGTGCCGTGCTCGTCGGTCCCGGACACCATGAGCACCCGGTTGCCGGCCATTCGCTGGTAGCGGGAGAAGACGTCGGACGGGACGCCGAATCCGGACACGTGGCCGATGTGGCGGGGGCCGTTGGCGTAGGGCCAGGCCACCGCGGTCAACACAGGGGTGCTCATACCTGTTTAGCCTACGGATGCGCTCCAGGGCGTTTTCCGGACGGTCGGGGAAGGGAGAGCCGGTGTCGGCGACGCGTCTGCTGGTGCTCGGGGTCGTGCGGATGTTCGGCCGCGCGCACGGCTACCAGGTGCGCCGCGAACTGCTGTCGTGGTCGGCGGACAAGTGGGCGAACGTCCAGCCCGGTTCGATCTACCACGCGCTCAAGAAAATGGCCGCCGAAGACCTGCTGGAGAAGGTCGACGTCGAACCGGGCGACGGGGGTCCGGACCGGATCGCCTACCGGCTTTCGCCCGCGGGCGAGCAGGAGTTCCAGGTCCTGCTCTCGAAGGGGCTGTCCGACCCGGGCGCGAGCAACGCGGAGCTGTGCGCGGCGATCAGCCTGATGCCCGCGCTGCCCCGCAGGCACGTGATCAGCCTGCTCCGGCAGAACCTCATCCACTTCGAGGCGGAAGAGCGCCGGTCCCGGCTGGGCCTCGAGGACGACACCTGGAACAAGCCGCCGCACGTGTCCGAACTGTTCCGGCTGTGGGGCGGGATCGCCAGCGCCAGCCGGGAATGGCTCAACGGGTTGATCGGCAGGCTCGAAGCGGGCGAGTACGTCATGGCCGACGATCCGGACTCGGCGTTCGGCCCGTCAGCCGAGTAATCAAATTTGACTAACCCGGCGTCCTCGGGCACAGTGTGCGCGTCAGCTAGTCAAGATTGACTAGCTGATCTTCTGGGAGGAGAGGGGATTTCATGATCACGGCACGCGGACTCGAGCGGCGGTTCCGCCGCAAGGGCCGAGCCGGCGGCGAGGTGCACGCGGTGAAGGGGGTCGATCTCGACGTCGAGGCGGGTGAGCTGGTCGGGTTCCTCGGCCCGAACGGCGCGGGCAAGACCACCACGCTGCGCATGCTCACCACCCTGCTGAAACCGACCGCGGGCACGGCGACCGTCGGCGGGCACGACCTGCTCGCCGACGCGGCCGGGGTGCGCCGCAACATCGGGTACGTCGCCCAGGGCGGCGGCACCGCCCCCGAGGCGCGCGTGGACGAGGAGCTGGAGCTGCAGGGCAGGCTGTACCGGATGAGCAAGGCCGACGCGATCGCCCGCGGCAAGGTGCTCACCGAGCAGCTCGACCTGACCGGACTCGGCCAGCGGGCCACCAAGACGCTGTCCGGGGGCCAGCGGCGCAGGCTCGACATCGCACTGGGGTTGATCCATTCGCCGGGACTCGTCTTCCTGGACGAGCCGTCCACCGGGCTCGACCCGCAGAGCCGGGCGAACCTGTGGGAGCACATCCGGCGGCTGCGCGCGGAGCAGGGCGTCACGATCTTCCTGACCACGCACTACCTCGACGAGGCGGACGCGCTGGCCGACCGGCTGATCGTGATCGACGACGGCCGGATCGTCGCCGAGGGCCATCCGGACGCGCTGAAAGCACAGGTGTCCGGCGACGGCGTGGCGATCGAGGTGGATCCCGAATTCGCCGCGGAGGCCGCGGACCTGGCCCGGCAGCTGCCCGGCGCGCAGGAGCTCGCGGTGTCCGAGGGGTCGATCCGGTTCCGGGTGCCGCGCGGCGACACCGCGATGCCGGAGCTGCTGCGCGCGCTCGACGCCAAGGACATCCCGGCCCGCTCGATGCAGGTCACGCGACCGACCTTGGACGACGTATTCCTTACCCTCACCGGCCGGTCGCTGCGCGAAGCCGAGCAGCCCGCGCCGGCCGAACCGGAGGTGTCCGATGCTGCGTGACACCTGGCTGATCTTCCGCCGCGACATGGCGGGAGCGCTGCGGAATCCGGCGTGGCTGCTGATCGGCCTCGCCCAGCCCCTGCTGTACCTGTTCTTCTTCGGCCCGCTGCTGGTCAAGTCGCTGGGCGCGCAAGGGATGTCCGAGGTCGACGGCTGGATGGTGCTGACCCCCGCGCTGATCGCGCAACTGGCGCTGTTCGGCAGTTCGTTCGTGGGCTTCGGGCTGCTGGCCGAATTCCGGTCCGGCGTGGTCGAGAGGCTGCGTGTCACCCCGGTGCACCGGTCCGCGCTGCTGCTCGGGAAGGTGCTGGCGAACGCGTTGCAGGCGGTCGTGCAGGCGGTGCTGATCATCCTGCTCGCCTACCTGGTGTTCGACCTCAACGCGCCGATCGGCGGCGTGCTGCTGAGCCTGGCGATCGTCTTCCTGCTCTCGCTCACGCTGGCGTCGTGCTCCTACGCGCTGGCGCTCACGCTCAAGAGCGAGGAAGCGTTCCCGGCGCTGCTCAACGCGGTGCTCATGCCGTTGCTGCTGCTGTCCGGGATCCTCATCCCGATCACGTCCGGGCTGGCCCCGAAGTGGCTGTACACGATCTCGCAGATCAACCCGTTCCGGCACGTGGTCGACGTGGAGCGCAACAGCTTCCGCGGCGACTTCTCGATGGACGCGTTGTTCACCGGCGGCGTGGTCGTGCTGGTCATGGCCGTATTGGCGGTCTGGTGGGGAACCCGCACCTTCCAACGGGAAAACGCCTGATCAAACCCTATCGACACGCCGGGAAAGGTCACCCCGCTCCGGAATTCCGGACGTAGGGTGGCCTTTCACCCGTCGTGGGGCTTGTCAGGGGTGCGAGGTGGCGGAACCGGAGAGTGGGCGAGGGCTCACGCTCACTCATCGCGAGCAAGTGCTCGACTGGACGGCGGTGCGCGGCGCCGACGTGCGGTTCGCCTCGGTCACGATCAGTGAGAACGTCAACTGGAGCGATCCCGGCGCGGAACGGATGCTGGCCGCGGCCCAGCACGCGGGCATCCACACCGGGGCCCGGCACTACGCCCGCCCGGGCGCGGTGCACGACCAGGCCGAGCATTTCGTCCGGACGGCGAGCAGGCTCGGGGCGTTCGCGCCCGGATCTCTCGCCCCGGCGCTGGAGGTGGACGCGCAGAGCGTCGACGACCGGTTCGTGAAGGCGTGGATCAAGCACGTGCGGCACGCCGCGAAGATCCGCCGGGTGCTCGTGTACGCCGGGCACGACTGCTGGGCGCACCGGCTGCACCCGGACCGCTGGGCCGATTCCGACGTGGTGCTGTGGCTCGTGCGGCACAACGGCATTCCCGGCAGGCCCGGCTGGTTCCATGCCCGGCTCGGGCTGCACCAGCACGCCTTCGCACCGGACGTGCCGGGCGTCGACGGGCCGGTGGCGCAGGACGCGGTGGTGTATCCGTTCGCGCTGTCCGATGTGCTGCTCTGATCACCTTTTCCGCTGGTCACCGCCGGATTCCGGCACAATGGCGCGATGCGTTTCCAGCGGCTGCGGACCAGCCTGTCACCTTCGCGGGTGCTCGTTCTGCTGTCCGCGTACGCCCGCGCGCACGGCCTGCCGGAACCGGCCGCGGTCTGCGGGGACTGGTTCGGTTCGCGGGCAGTGATCGCCCCGTTCGTGGCGGTGGCCCCGCAGCCGTTCCCGTCCGTTCTTCCGGCTTCGGGTCCGCCCGGCCGGGTCGGCGGCGGGTGGTTCGGGTTCCTGGCTTACGACCAGGCGGATCCGTCCGGCCGCTCGACCGGGGTTCCGGCGTCGGCCTGGGGCTGGGCGGACCACGTGCTGCGCTGGGACGCGGCGGGGGAGTGCTGGTTCGAGTCGCTCGAAGGGGACGCCGACGCGCAGCTCGCCGTGGTGGAGCGGGCCCTGGCTGGGTCTGCCGGGTTGTCGTGGTCCGCTAGCGAGCTGGACCGGCCGTCCGGGCACGAGCAGGCGGTGAAGGCATGCGTGCACGAGATCGAAGCGGGCGAGTTGTTCCAGGCGAACATCTGCTCGCGGTTCACCGGGACCTTCGAGGGATCGCCCGCCGCGCTGTTCGCCGAAGGGGTGCGGCGGCTGGCTCCGCGCCGGGCGGCTTACGTCACCGGTGACTGGGGTTCGGTGGTTTCGCTGTCGCCGGAGCTGTTCTTGGCCCGCCACGGCCGCCGGGTGCGGTCGTCGCCGATCAAGGGCACGCTGCCGCGTCGCGGTCCGGCGGACGACGGGAACGCGGCCCGGTTGCGGCGGTCGGCGAAGGACGTCGCGGAGAACGTGATGATCACCGACCTCGTGCGCAACGACCTCGGCCGGGTGTGCGAGGTCGGCAGCGTCGTGGTGCCGGAGCTGCTCGCGGTGCATCCGGCTCCCGGGGTGTGGCATCTCGCGTCCACTGTGGAGGGTGAGCTGGCGGACGGCGTGCCCGACGCCGGGCTGCTGGCGGCGACGTTCCCGCCGGGTTCGGTCACCGGCGCGCCGAAGATCCGGGCGCTGGACCTGATCGCCGAGCTGGAACCGGCCGCGCGCGGGGTGTACACCGGCGCGGTCGGGCTGGTGTCGCCGCTGGCCGGACTGGAGCTGAACGTGGCGATCCGGACGTTCGAGATCGCCGGGGACCGGATCGCGCTCGGGGTCGGCGGCGGGATCACCGCGGATTCGGACAGCGCCGCGGAATGGCAGGAGTGCCTGCACAAAGCCGCGCCGCTGGAAGACCTGCTGGCCACCCCTCGTGAGTGGTAATCCCGGTTAGAACCGGGATTACCACTCACGAGACCTACTTGCGCGGGTCGAGCAGCAGCTTCCCGGTCGTGCCCCGCGATCGCAGCGCCTCGTGTGCCTTCCTCGCGTCTTCCAGCGCGTACTCGCCGCCCGCGATCGCGCGGAGCTTCCCGTCCCGCACCATCGAGAACAGCTCGCTGAGCGCGGTGCCGAACACGTTGCCCGGCAAGCGGAACACGTGCGGCAGCCACATCCCGGCCACGGTCGTGCTGTGGCCGAGCAGGTTGCGCAGCTCGATCGGCTTCGGCGAACGGCGGCCGGCCATCCCGTAGAACACCAGGCGGCCGAACGGGGCGAGCGCGGCGATGCTCTGGTCGGTCGTCGGGCCGCCGACCATGTCGAGGACGACGTCGACCCGCTTGCCGCCATTGGCTTCCCGCAGGACCTCGGTCATGTTCTCCGCCCGGGAATCGACCGCGACGTCCGCGCCGAGCTCGATCGCCAGCGCGCGCTTTTCCTCGCTGCTCGCGGTCGCGATGACGCGGCCCGCGCCCCACGCGTTCGCCAGCTGCACCGCGATCGACCCGACCCCGCCCGCCGCGGCGTGCACGACCACGGACTCGCCGGGTTCGAGATGCGCGTTCTTGCGCAGCATGATCCACGCGGTCGCGCCTTGGACCAGCATCGAGAGCGCGTGCAGGTCGTCCACGCCGTCGGGCACCGGGAACGTCATGGCCTCGTCGGCCGCGACGCGCTCGGCGTAACCGCCGCCGTCGTTGAGCAGCGCGACCACGCGCTTGCCGTCCGCGGTGCGCCCGACGACCTCGCCGCCCGGCACGAGCGGCAGCTTGCTCGGGGCGAGATACGAGTTTTCCGCCTGGTGCGTGTCCGCATAATTCAGCCCGACGCGGTCGACCTCGATCAGCACCTGCCCCGGCCCGGCCACCGGATCGGGCAGCTCGACCGGCTTCAGCACCTCGGGACCGCCGAACTCGGTCACCTGCACAGCACGCATCTTCGCGGCTCCTCTCGTCGTGAGACATTCTGCCATATGTCTCATCCATGGGACACTCTCTGCTAACGTCTCACCCATCGACACGCCACTGTCCACCCGCACCTCGCGACCCGACGCCGTCGCGGCGTTCCGCCTCGCCCGCGCCCGGTTCCTCGCCGGAGACCGCGTCGACATGCGGGACCTGGCCGCCGACCTCGGCGTCAGCCGCGCGACCCTGCACCGCTGGGTCGGCAGCCGCGACCACCTGCTGAGCGAAATCCTGTGGGCGGAGACGTCGGCGGTGCTGGATAACGTCAGTTATGCGGGCCGCGGCGGGGACGGCATCGCGGAGGCGATCGGAGCGTTCGTGCGGACGGTCAACGCGTCCGCACCGTTCCGCGCGTTCTTGCGCCGGGAGCCGGAGCGCGCGCTGCGGTTGTTGACGACTAAGGCGAGCCTGGTGCAGTCGCGCACCATCGAGAAGGTGCGTGCGCTACTGTCGGACGAGGTGGCGGCGGGACGGCTGGATTCGCCGCTGCCGGTGGCGGATCTGGCGTATCTGCTGGTGCGGGTCGGCGAGTCGTTCATCTATACCGACGCGATCACCGGGGACGAGCCGGACGCGGAAAAGGCTTTGGTGGCGGCGAAAATGTTGTTGCGCGGCCGGTAAAGTCTTCTGGTGACTGTTGTCCAAGCCATCGCCCGGATCCCAGCCGCTTCGATCGGCGCGTTGGTGTCCCATCCGAAACTGCCGCTCGTCGCCGGGATCGATCAGGACCCGCCTGCGGTGCATCTCTACCGCGCCGAGCGAGTGCTGCGCGAAATCGGCGCAGTGGGCGCGGAGTACGAGAAGTTCGACCGCTGGCCCGTCGTCGCCTGGCATCCGGAACGGCCGGAACTGGTCGTGTCGAGCGGTGGGGAAACCGTGCGCTGGACCCGGTCCGGCGTCTCCGCGCTGGATATCGCCGTCTCCGACGACGTGGCCTTCAGCCCGGACGGCCAGTCACTGTGGACGTCGCCGACCCCACCCGATCTTTACGACCGATCGGACGCCATCGATCTCAGCACCGGCATCGTCGAACCCGCTCCGCTCTGGGACACCGGCATCGTCGCGCATCCAGCGGGCGGACTGGTCGCCACGAAGCAGAGCGATCAGGGCGCGACCTTGGTTCTGTTCTCCCGCCCGGGCGAGAAGCTGCGGTTCCTCGACCGGGCGCTGATTCTGGAGTCCAACTGCTGGGGGCTTCCGGTCTTCAGCTCCGACGGGCGGTACCTGGCGATTCGCGGCAACACCTACGAACACCAGGTCCTGGTGTTCGAGTTCCCTTCGCTGCGCCGGGTCAGGAAGATCTCGCTCGCCTCGCTCGCCGACCCGAAGCGGCGCAAGCCGAATTCCTCCTGGTCCTGGGTCAACGTCGCCTTCGGTGCGCGGCCCGGCGCACTGTGGATCGGGACGCCGTCCGGCACCTTGCTGGAGCTGGACGTCGAGCGCGACCGAACCAAGAAGCACAAGCTGCTCGGTTCAGCAGTGACCGCGCTGGCCGCGACGTCGAACGGCGACCTCGTGGTCGCCGGAGACGGCGAACTCGCGCTGGTGCCCATTCCCGGTCCGCGCACCGTCGCGGATCCGGCCACCGTCGCCGAGTTCCTCGTCGGCACCAAGGAGATTCCCGACGACGTCCTGCCGGAAGACCACGCCGTGCTCACCGACGGCACCGGCACTTGGCGGCAGGAGGACCTGGCCACGATCACGAAAACCGCGCCCGGCGACCCGCACTGGCTGCGGATCCGCGCCCAGGTCAACGCCCGCAGGCGCTGACTCACTTCCGAGCCGCGAGCACCGCCGCGTAAAGCTCCTTCGTCGACACTCCCGCCGCCCCAGCCACCTCGGCCGCCACGGTCTTCAAGCGCTCCCCCGAGGCCACCCGCTCCGCTACCTCCGGCACCAGGTCCGACACCGATGCCTGCCGAGGCGTCGCGCCCTCCAGCACCACCGAGATCTCGCCGCGCACCCCCTCCGCCGCCCACTCCGCCAGCTCCGCGAGCGTGCCGCGTTTGACCTCTTCGTACGTCTTCGTCAGCTCCCGGCACACCGCGGCCCGCCGGGAGCCGCCCAGCGCGGCGGCAGCGTCCGACAGCAGCGAAGCAATCCGGTGCGGCGATTCGAAGAACACGACAGTCCGGCGCTCGTTCACCAACTCCGCGAACCACTTCGACCGCTCGCCAGGCTTGCGCGGTGCGAAGCCCTCGAAGCAGAACCGGTCGCACGGCAAGCCGGACAACGCGAGCGCCGTCGTCACCGCCGAAGGTCCGGGAAGGCAGGTGATCGGCAGGTCCTCCTCGACGCAGGCGGCCACGAGGCGGAAGCCCGGATCGGACACGCTCGGCATCCCGGCATCGGTCACCACCAGCACCGTCTCGCCGCCGTGCAGCGCCTCCAGCAGCTTCGGCAGCCGGGCGGTCTCGACGTCCTCATAGAAACTGACCACCCGGCCGGCGGGCGACACGCCGAGCGCGGAAGCCAGCCCGCGCAGGCGCCGGGTGTCCTCGGCCGCGATCACGTCCGCCGAGCCCAGCGCCTCGATCAGCCGGGCGGACGCGTCGCCGGGGTCGCCCAGCGGGGTGGCGGCGAGGACGAGCCGTCCGGACGCAGAAGTCATGGCAGTCAGCCTAACCAGACGCCACCGGTGGATCAGGCCGTACTATCGGGCCCCGTGACCGCGCTGCTGACCCGTGCCGACGACGAGAGCGTGCGGCCGGACCCGGTCGACGCGCGCCGTCCTCCGACCGACCGCGAAGCCACCCTGCTCGGCCGGGCCATGCCCGCCGACCGGCTGCGCGGCTGGATCGTCACGATCGTGCTGACCGTGCTCGGCGGCGTCGTCCGGCTGCAGAATCTGGGCTTTCCCACTGACCACGACAGTCCCGTCTTCGACGAGAAGCACTACGTGCCCCAGGCCGCGCAGATGCTGCGCAACGGCGGGTACGAGGACAACGCCGGGTACGAGCTGATCGTGCACCCGCCGCTGGCCAAGGACTTCATCGCGCTCGGCGAGTGGCTCTTCGGCTACAACGGCTGGGGCTGGCGGTTCATGTCGGCGGTGGCCGGCACGCTGATCGTGCTGCTCACCGTGCGCATCGCGCGCCGGCTGACCCGCTCGACGCTGCTCGGCGGCATCGCGGGCGTCCTGGTGATCTGCGACGGCGTGCTGCACCTGCAATCGCGGATGGGGATGCTCGACATCTTCATCGCGTTCTTCGTGCTCGCCGCGTTCGCCTGCGTGCTCTGCGACCGCGACCAGGTGCGGCAGCGGCTGGCCGTCGCGGTGCGCGAGGGATGGGTCAACGAATCGCAGTGGGGGCCGAAACTCGGCTTCCGCTGGTGGCGGTTCGCGGCCGGGCTGATGATCGGCCTGACCTTCGGCGTCAAATGGTCGGCGCTGTACTACATCGCGGCGTTCGGCCTGCTCACCGTGTTCTTCGACGTCGCGGCCCGGCGCGCGGCGGGCGTGCGGCGGCCGTGGGTCGGCACGATCCGGCGAGACGTCGCGCCCGCGCTGTGGGCGATCCTCGTCGTGCCAGTGCTGATGTACCTGGCGGCGTACTGGGCGTGGTTCGCCAGCGAGACCGCGACTGACCGGCACTACACCGAGATCAAGAACCTCGACCCGGGCATGTTCGGCTGGATCCCGCCCGCGCTGCGTTCGCTCGGCAGCTACACCGCGAACGTGCTGCATTTCCACGAAACCCTGGTGACCCCCAAGGACAATCCGCATCCGTGGGAGTCGAAGCCGTGGACGTGGCCGATGGGCCTGCGGCCGATGCTCTACTACTACGACGGCACCGTCACCGGCTGCGGCGAATCGCGCTGCCTCGGCGCGACGATGCTGATCGGCACGCCCGCGATGTGGTGGCTGGCCGTGCCGATGCTCGGCTGGGGCCTGTGGCGCTGGTTCTTCCGCGCGGACTGGCGCTACGCCGCCGTGCTGACCGGCTACTTCGCCGGCTACCTGCCCTGGTTCACCAACATCGACCGGCAGATGTACTTCTTCTACGCCACGCCGATGGCCCCGTTCCTGGTGCTCGGCCTGGTGCTGGCGCTCGGGCAAATCCTCGGCAGCGCTCAGCGCGGCTTCGAACGCCGGGGCACCGGGCTGCTCGTCGTGTCGCTTTACGTCGGGCTGGTGGTGGCGAACTTCGCCTGGCTGTGGCCGATCCTCAACGGGGTCCCGATCACGAACGACCATTGGCAGGCGGAAATGTGGCTGCCTTCGTGGCGCTGAAGTAAGCACCCGGCGGCACCCCGACCGCTCGGCGGAAGGCAGCGACGAACGCGCTGGCCGTCGTGTACCCGACCCGGTGCGCGACGGTCGTCATCGGCATTCCCCGCGCCAGCAACGGCAACGCCGCGCGCAGCCGGGCTTGCGTGCGCCAGGTGCCGAACGTCATCCGGCAGTCGCGGGCGAACGCGCGGGCCAGCGTCCGCTCGCTCGCGCCGACCTCCCGGCCCAGTTCGGCCAGGCTGCGCGAGTCGGCGGGGTCGGCGAGCACCGCGTCGGCGACGTCCTTCGCTCGCGGGTCGGTGGGCGCGGGCACGACGATCGGCGCCACGTCCATCGGTTCCAGGAGATCGAACGCGACCGCTTCGGCGCGGCGTCGCGCGTCGTCGCCGATGCCGTCCGAGGACAGGTGCTCCAGCAGTTCCCGCAGCAACGGCCGGACGAGGACGATGCGCGGGGACGGCCAGTCGACCGGGCACTGGTCCGGATGGGCGTAGATCCCGCGCAGTTCGGCGTTTCCGACCGCGCCGGTGCGATGCCGGACGCCGACCGGGATCCAGAGCGCGCGCGTGGACGGCAGCACCCATTGCGCGTCGCCGACCATCACCGCGGCGACCCCGCGCGCGGCCCAGACGAGCTGGTGCGCCGGGTGTTCGTGCCAGGGGAACCAGGCGCCGGCCGCGATCGGGAGGTCGCCGAGCAGCATCGCGCCGGTTTGACCGTACTGCGACATGAGTTGACAGCCTATCGCCTACCGGCCAGTGCGGCTCGTCCCTAGCGTCGGGGCCATGCCGATGAACCTGATGCACCGCAAGCTCTGCAGCTCGGAGAAGTGGGCCGCCATGGTGGCCGGAGTGCTGCCGGATTGGCTCGCCCGCTTCGACCTCGGCGACGACGTGCTGGAAATCGGGCCGGGCTTCGGAGCGACCACGCGGATCCTGGTCGACGCTTCGCCGCGGCTGACCGCGATCGAGATCGACCCGGCGTCAACCCGGCTGTTGCGGGAGAAATACGGCGACCGGGCGGACATCGTGGAGGGCAGCGGCGCGGAAATGCCCTTCGCCGACGACCGGTTCTCCGGGGTCGTGTGCTTCTCGATGCTGCACCACATACCGACCGACGAGCTGCAGGACCGGATCTTCGCGGAGGCGTTCCGCGTGCTGCGGCCCGGCGGCACTTACTGCGGGGTGGACAGCCAGCTCAGCTTCGGATTCCGGTTGCTGCACATCGGGGACACGATGAACGTCCTCGACGCGAGCACGCTGCCCGGGCGGTTGGCGGCGGCGGGGTTTGAGCAGGTGCGGGTGGAGTGCGAGCCGAAGAGGCGGCTGGAGTTTTCCGCGGTGAAACCGTCGTGAGTGCTGATCCCGGTTAGAACCGTGATCAGCACTCACGAGGCTCAACGCGGAGAGCGGCGCGGCACGATCTGGGTGACCGGCCCGTCCAGCGCCTTGCCCTGCCGGCTCAGCCAGCCGTCGACCTCGCGGCGCACCGAGTTCAGCGTCGGACGCCGGCGCGGCTCCGGGTCCAGCGACGCCGCCAGGATCCGTGCGTGCACCGAACGCTGCGGCAGGTGCGTGACCGGATCGGCGCGTGCCGCGGCCATCAGCGCGGCCATCGGCGTCTCGCGGGTGCCGCGCGGCGGCTGGCCGGACAGCGCGTAGCTGACCGTGGCGGCGAGCTGCCAGGCGTCCGACGCCGGGCTCGCCGGGGAGCCCATCGCCTGTTCCGGCGCGACGAAATCGGGTGTGCCGATCATCATCCCGGTGGCGGTCATCTTGGAATCGCCCTGGCTGCGGGCGATGCCGAAGTCGATCAGGTGCGCGATGCCCGCCGGGTCGAGGATGACGTTGGACGGCTTCACGTCGCGGTGCAGCACGCCCCGCTCGTGCGCCGCGACCAGCGCGCCGGCCATCGTCGACCACAGCCGTCCGGCGGCGACGTCGTCGATCGGGCCCTGCGCGTCGACCACCTCGGCGAGCGGGCGGCCCTGCAGGTACTCCATGACGAGCGCGAGCCCGTCCGGCTCCTCGACCAGGTCGTACACGCGGACGCAGTTGGGGTGGTTCACCACGGCCAGCGCCCGCGCCTCGCGCTGCATGCGCTCCTCGGTGTCGCGGTCGGGCGCGTGCGCGATCTTGAGCGCGACAGTGCGGTTGAGCTGCGTGTCGACGGCTTCCCAGACCGTGCCGAATCCGCCGTGCCCGAGCTGGCGGACGCGCCGGTACCGGCTGCCGCCCGCGTTGCGCGAACCGGGCGGAGGCGGGATCGCGCCGGGCGCGGCGGCCAGCATCCCGGCGGGCGGCGGCTCCGGAGCGGACGCCAGCGCGGTGGCCGGGTACTGCTTGTTCTGCGGCGGCGGAGGCGGCGGTAGCTGCTCGCGGCGGGACGGCGGCGGCACCGCGGGCGGTTCGTCGCGGCGCGGCTCCGGCCGGTTGATCACCGACCACGGCGGCGGGCCGACCAGCGCGACCGGGATCAGCCCCAGGACGCTGAACGGCAGGAACCCGAGCCAGAAGTGCACGGCGGTGTTGGCCGACATGCCCGCGGTCGCGACCGCCATGACCACGAAGGGAATCCAGAAGAACCGCGACGGCCACTTCGGCCCGCGCCGGAAGGCGGTGCGCGCCTGCAGCATCACGAACAGCAGCGAACCGACCGGCAGCACGGTGAAGGCCAGCAGGTACAGCGCGTAGGACAGCTTGAGGCCGCGCGGGTAGAAGAGCGTCTCGAAGACGTTCGACCCGCCGCCGAGGTAGGTCTTCTGCACGCCGACGAACGAGCAGTAGTTCGTGCTCAGCGAGGACGCCTCGGAGGCGGACAGCCCGCTCGCGCTGCCCGCGTTGGCCGCGCGGAAGGTTTCCGAGATGCCGGAGGCCATCAGCCACGGCAGCACCAGCACGCTGACCACGCCGATGAGCCCGAACACGGTGAGCGTGGTCGTGTCGTACCGGTTGCCGGTCCCCTTGCGGACGATCGCCACGATCAGCGCCCCGGCCGCCGGGAAGAGCGCGACGAGCGCACCCGCTGTGGTCGTCGCCCACACCCAGTCGCCGGGACAGAAGCCCGGGCCGAACAAGGTGTGCGCGAGCGAGAGCAGCGCGCTCGCGATTCCGCTCACCGGCTGGTTCCCCTCACTGTCAGTGTTGTCCTCGTGCCGCTGCGCGGCCGATCCCCACGGTCCAGCTTAGGACGCACACGGCCTCCGCGGGGTTGCCGGGTCGGGGCCGGATCGTGATCCACTGCATCGATCTCGCCCGACCTCGCTGACCTGCGTTCCGCGGAGGGAAAGGCCATCATGAGGGCAGATTCGGCCGTCTGACGTCAAAGGAGACCTCGTGGGCGCGTACACCGAGACGTATCGGCGCAGTCTGGACGACCCGGAGCACTTCTGGCTCGAAGCGGCCCGGGCGATCGACTGGACGAGGCGGCCCACTCGCGCGCTCGACTCGTCCGCCGCGCCGTTCTACCGCTGGTATCCCGACGGCGAGCTGAACACCTCCTACAACGCGCTCGACCGGCACGCCGACGGCGGCCGCGGCGCGCAGGACGCGCTGATCTGGGATTCGCCGGTCACCGGCCGCAAACGCCGCTACACCTACGCCGAGCTGCGGGACGAGGTCGCGACCTTCGCCGGCGCGCTCTCGGCGCTCGGGGTGACCCGCGGCGATCGCGTGATCCTTTACCTGCCGATGATCCCGCAGGCGGTCATCGCGATGCTCGCCTGCGCGCGGATCGGCGCGGTGCACTCGGTGGTGTTCGGCGGGTTCGCGCCGAAGGAGCTGGCCGCGCGGATCGAGGACGCCAAGCCGAAGCTGATCCTGGCCGCGTCCTGCGGGATCGAGCCGACGCGGATCGTCGAGTACAAGCCGATCATCGACGCCGCCCTCGAGACCACCGAGCACCAGCCGGAGCACGTCGTGGTGTTCCAGCGCGAGCAGGCGCGCGCGAAGTTGTCCGGCTCCGACCTCGACTGGAACGAACTCGTCGCCGACGCGGACCCGGTGGATCCGGTTCCGGTGAAGGCGACCGACCCGCTGTACATCCTCTACACGTCCGGCACCACCGGGCGGCCGAAGGGCGTGGTCCGCGACGCGGGCGGGCACGCGGTCGCGCTGGCGTGGTCGATGGGCGCGCTGTACGACGTCCATGCCGGGGACGTGTGGTGGACGGCTTCCGACGTCGGCTGGGTCGTCGGGCATTCGTACATCGTCTACGCGCCGCTGCTGGTCGGGGCCACAACGGTGCTGTACGAGGGAAAACCCGTCGGAACACCGGACGCCGGGGCGTTCTGGCGGGTCATCTCCGAGCACGGCGTGCAGGCGCTGTTCACCGCGCCGACGGCGTTGCGCGCGGTGAAGAAGGTGGACCCGGACGCGGACGAACTCAAGAAGTACGACCTCTCCCGGTTCCGCACCCTGTTCCTGGCGGGCGAGCGGCTCGACCCGGAGACCTACCACTGGGCGCACGACATCCTCGGCACGCCGGTCGTCGACCACTGGTGGCAGACCGAAACCGGCTGGCCGATCGCGGCCAACCCGCGCGGGCTCGAACCGATGCCGGTCAAACCCGGGTCGGCGACGAAACCGGTGCCCGGCTGGGATGTGCGGATCCTCGACCAAGCGGGTGAGGAACTGCCCGCCGGACGCGAGGGTGCGATCACGCTGAAACTGCCGCTGCCGCCAGGTTCGCTGCCGACGCTGTGGGGCGACGACGAGCGCTACCGCGAGGCGTACCTGTCGCGCTACCCCGGCTACTACCTGACCGGCGACTCGGGCTATCTCGACGAGGACGGCTACCTGTTCGTCATGGGCCGCACCGACGACGTGATCAACGTGGCCGGACACCGGCTGTCGACCGGTTCGATGGAGGCCGTGCTGGCGTCGCATCCGGCGGTCGCGGAGTGCGCGGTGATCGGCGTCGCGGACCAGCTGAAGGGCCAGGTGCCGCGCGGGTTCGTGGTGCTGAAGTCCGGAGTGGAGCTGCCCGAGGACCAGCTGCGGGACGAGCTGGTCGCGCTGGTTCGCCGGGACATCGGGCCGGTGGCGGCGTTCCGGGACGTCTCCGTGGTCGCCGCTTTGCCGAAGACGCGGTCGGGGAAGATCCTGCGCAAGACGATGCGCGGGATCGCGGACGGGCGCGACGAGGCGGTTCCGTCGACGATCGAGGACCCGGCGGTGCTCGACGCGCTGCGGGCGATCCTGCGGCCCTGAGCATCCCGGCGAACGGGACATCGGGGTACAGCCGACCCTTTCGGGCGTTGTCAGCGCCCCGGTAGTGGTCTATACCTCTTGAGGTCCGCCTTCTCCGCGACGCGACCGGAGGTATGCCGTGAGGAAGACCCTGTCCAGGGCCGTGCTTGGGGTGACCGTGCTCGGGCTCGCCGCGGTGGGAGTGCCCGGGCCGGCCGCGGCGAGTCCCGCGCCCATCGAACGGCAGGTCACCGACCTCGTTCCGGCGCCGGTGCATGCCGTGGCGAAGGCGGACGCCACCTTCCGGCTCACGCCGCTGACGGTGATCCGCGCCGGCCACGGCACCGGCGAGGTCGCCTCCTACCTGCGCGGCCTGCTGCGGCCCGCGACCGGCTTCCCGCTGCCGGTCGTCCCGATGAGCCCGGGGCTGTCCGCGATCTCGCTCGACCTCGGCCAAGCCGACCCGCGCGTCGGCGACGAGGGATACCAGCTCGACGTCACGAAGAACGGCGTCCGGCTGCGCGCCAACACTTCCGCCGGCCTGTTCACGGGCGTCCAGTCGCTGCGGCAGCTGCTGCCGTCGGCGATCGAGGCGAAGACCGTGCAGCACCGCACGTGGACCATCGCGGGCGGCAGCGTCCTCGACTACCCGCGCTTCGCCCACCGCGGCGCGATGCTCGACGTCGCCCGGCATTTCTTCACGCCCGCGCAGGTGAAGAAGTACATCGACCAGATCGTCCAGTACAAGGTCAACACGCTGCACCTGCACCTCAGCGACGACCAGGGCTGGCGCATCGAGATCAAGAGCTGGCCGAGGCTGGCCACCGAGGGCGGCAAGACCGCGGCCTACGGCGACCCGGGCGGGTACTACACGCAGGAGCAGTACCGCGACATCGTCGCCTACGCCGCGAGCCGGCACGTGACGGTCGTGCCGGAGATCGACATGCCCGGGCACACGAACGCGGCGCAATCGGTGTACGCGGAGCTGAACTGCGACGGGGTTGCCGTTCCGCCGCGCACCGACATCGAGGTCGGCTACAGCTCGCTGTGCATCGATTCGCCTACGACGTACCGATTCGTGGACGACGTGATCCGCGAACTCGCCGCGATCACGCCCGGCAAGTACATCGCGATCGGTGGCGACGAAGCGCATTCGACGTCCGCGGAGGACTACAAGGCCTTCTACGAGAAGGTGACCCCGATGGTCGCCAAGTACGGCAAGCTGGTCACTGGCTGGCACGAGATCGCGAAGACGCCGTTGCCGGCATCAGCCGTGCCGCAGTACTGGGACCAGGGCGGCCCGAACCCGGACCTGGCGGCCGCGGCCGCACGCGGGAACAAGTTCGTCATGTCGCCCGCGAACCACGCCTATCTCGACATGAAGTACACGGAATCGACGAAACTGGGCCAGGATTGGGCCGGCCTGGTCGAGGTCCGCGACGCCTACGAATGGGACCCGGCGGCGCTCGTTCCCGGTGTCGGCGAGAAGTCCGTGGCCGGGGTCGAAGCTCCACTGTGGACGGAAACCATCCGGACCAGCGACGACATCGAGTACATGGCCTTCCCGCGCCTGCCCGGCGTCGCGGAAATCGGCTGGTCGCCGCGAGCGTCCCGGACCTGGGACGGCTACCGCGCCCGAATCGCCAAGCAAGCGCCGCGCTGGGAGGCACAGGGGATCGACTTCTACCGCTCACCGCAGGTCGACTGGAAGTAACCCCTTCGCCCGGTCCACTTTGGACTTGATCCCGTCGCGATAGCCTTCGGGCAGCGAGGCCGACGCCAGCACGCGCTCGGCCAGCTCCAGCATCGCCGCCGGCTCGGGCACCTGCGCGTAATTCGCGGACGCGACGAGAAACGTCTCCGCGACGGTCGGCCCCTCGGCCCGCTCCACGAGGTCGAGCGGCCCGGCCGTCGGGACCGTGCCCGGCCGCAGCACGCGCAGGTACCAGCCGCACCGCTGAGTGCTGATCATCGCGGGAACGACGTCCTTGCGACCGGTCCGCATCGCGAGCTTGAAACACGGATGCCGCGGCTGGGCGACCTGCACGAGCGCGTCGCCCCAGGCCCAGATGTCGCCGATCCGCACGTCGCTCTCGAGCGCGCCGTACACGGAGAGGTTCTCGCCGAAGTCGCCGTGCGCCACGGAGTACCCCTCCGCGGTCCACACCGGATAGTGCTCGATCGGGTAGACGTAGACGGCTTTGTCGGGGCCGCCGTGCACCGAAAGGTCGGCTTGGCGGTCACCGGCGAGGTTGAGTTCGGACAGCTTGAGCTCCGGCGCGTCGACCCGGGTCTTGCGGATGGCACTCAGGACGGCCTTGTCCCGCTGGTGGCCGAGGACGGTCGGTTCGCCCACGTAGACGTCTTTCAGCGACAGCATGGGATGAACCTAGCAAGTGCGTCTGACTATTTGGACGGCTCGGGGAAGGCCGTCAACGCTAGTTCGGGTAACCGGTCGTCAGACTATAGGCGTACACCGTCTCCTCGGCACCCTGTTTGACGAACACCCAGAACGACGAGCCATTCGGTGTCCGGAAACCGTGGTACAGAGCGGAGCGCTGCTTCAAGTCATAGGTCCAGCCGTATCGCTCCGACTTGTCCGCTCCGAACGGCGGAAAGTTGTCGTCCCGAGGCCATTTCAGCCCCGGGTGAGCAGGGTCCGCACCGTACTTCGTCAAAAAGCCGTCCACGCAGGACTTCGATGCCATGAAAGTGAACACCAGATGGTCCCGAAGCCGGGGCTGCACATCGAACCGGAACTCCTTGGTCGGACAGGAGGGCAACGCGATCGCGTACCGCGCCGCGGCCTCTTCCCAGCTCACCCCGTCCTCACTGCCGGGATACGCCCGCGGATCCGGTGGCCCGCTGCATCCAGCCAGCGCGATCGCGGCAACGAGAGCCGTCACCGCCAACCGCGACCTCATCGTTTCCCTTTTTCCAGTTTGTGCTCCCACCACCGTATAGTCCCGGGCCAGTCGTCGACGAACAAACGGCGGCGCCCGGTGAGCGGGAAACACCCACCAGACGCCGCCGCGGCCGACTGGGTTACCCGTTCAGCTCAGCCGACTCCTCGTCGCTGAACAACCGGGACCGGATCAGAAACCGCACCCCCTCCGGTGCCTCCAGCGAGAACCCGCTCCCCCGCCCCGGCACCACGTCGATCGTCAGGTGCGTGTGCTTCCAATACTCGAACTGCGGCCCGGACATCCACACCGGCACCGCGTCGATTCCGGCCACCGTCAGGTCGCCCAAATGCACGTCGCGGGAACCGACCCGGAATTCGCCGGTCGGGTAGCACATCGGGGCGCTGCCGTCGCAGCATCCGCCGGACTGGTGGAACATCACCGGTCCGTGGACGGACACCAGCCGCCGCAGCAGGTCGGCGGCGGCTGGTGTCAGTGCGACTCGTTCGCCCATCAGAAGAAGCCCAGCGCCTGGTCGGAGTAGGAGACCAGCATGTTCTTCGTCTGCTGGTAGTGGTCCAGCATCATCTTGTGGTTCTCGCGGCCGATGCCGGACGCCTTGTAGCCGCCGAAGGCCGCGTGCGCCGGGTAGGCGTGGTAGTTGTTCACCCACACCCGGCCGGCCTGGATGTCGCGGCCCGCGCGGTAGGCGGTGTTGCCGTCGCGCGACCAGACGCCGGCACCGAGGCCGTACAGGGTGTCGTTGGCGATCTTGAGCGCGTCGTCGTAGTCGTCGAACTTCGCCACCGACACCACCGGGCCGAAGATCTCCTCCTGGAAGATGCGCATCTTGTTGTCGCCCTCGAAGACCGTCGGCTGCACGTAGTAGCCGCCGGACAAGTCGCCGCCGAGGTCGGACTGCTCGCCGCCGGTGAGCACCTTCGCGCCCTCCTGCTTGCCGATGTCGATGTAGGACAGGATTTTCTCGAGCTGGTCGTTCGAGGCCTGCGCGCCGATCATCGTCTCGGTGTCGAGCGGGTTGCCCTGCTTGATCTTCTTCACGCGCTCGACCGCGTCGCCGAGGAACCGGTCGTAGATGCCGGACTGGATCAGCGCGCGCGACGGGCAGGTGCAGACCTCGCCCTGGTTCAGCGCGAAGAGCGCGAAACCCTCCTGCGCCTTGTCGTAGAACGCGTCGTTGGCCGCGGCGACGTCGTCGAAGAAGATGTTCGGGCTCTTCCCGCCCAGTTCGACGGTGACCGGGATGATGTTTTCGCTGGCGTACTGGAGAATCAGCCGTCCGGTGGTGGTCTCGCCGGTGAACGCGACCTTGCGCACGCGGTTGCTCGACGCGAGCGGTTTGCCCGCCTCGACACCGAAGCCGTTGACGACGTTCAGCACGCCCGGCGGGATCAGGTCGCCGATGATCGACAGCAGCAGGTGGATCGACGCCGGGGTCTGCTCGGCGGGCTTGAGCACGATCGCGTTGCCCGCGGCCAGCGCGGGGGCGAGTTTCCAGACCGCCATCAGCAGCGGGAAGTTCCACGGGATGATCTGGCCGACGACGCCGAGCGGCTCGTGGAAGTGGTAGGCGACGGTGTTGTCGTCGATCTGCGAAATGCCGCCCTCCTGGGCGCGCAGCGCGCCGGCGAAGTAGCGGAAGTGGTCGATCGCGAGCGGGATGTCCGCGGCGAGGGTCTCGCGGACCGGCTTGCCGTTCTCCCAGGACTCGGCGACCGCGATCTTCTCGAGGTTCTGCTCCATCCGGTCGGCGATCTTGAGCAGGATGTTCGCGCGCTCCTCGGGCGAGGTGCGGCCCCACGCGGGCGCGGCGCCCTCGGCCGCGTCGAGCGCCCGGTCGATGTCGGCCGCCGTGCCGCGGGCGATCTCGGTGAAGGTCTTCCCGGTCACCGGCGTCGGGTTCTCGAAGTACTGCCCGCCGGCCGGCGCGACGTATTCGCCGCCGATGTAGTGGTCGTAGCGGGTCTCGTAGTCGACGACGGAGCCGTCGGTGTTCGGTGCGGCGTATACGGCCATCTTGCCCTGCCTCGTTGCTGGTCGGTGACGGTCGGCGGCGACCGTAGGCCGGGCAACGTTGCGCCGACGTTGCAGCCTTGTGACCAGGGTCTCTACTCTCGTGCACGTGGCAGAGCCGCCCGAACCCGACCTGCTGCGCGATCCGGAGTCGTACGCGCAGCTGCTCCGGCATGTCCGCGAGGCCGTGCTGTCCGGGGCCACGGCGCCGCGTTCGCCGCGCTCGGTGGTGTCCGCGTCGTGGGAACGCTCGCTGGCCGCGCACGTCGACCCGGACGCCGGCGAGGCCCCGCTGATCTGCGAGGCGGACGAGCTCACCGAACTGCGCGCGGAGCATCCGCTGGCCCCGGTGCTGCCGTTGTTGCGCGAGATGCTGGTGAGCATCGCCGACGACGCCGAGCACATGATGATCGTGACCGACGCGAACGGGCTCATCCTGTGGCGCGAGGGCGCGACCGGCGTGCTGCTGCGCGCGGACCGGGTCGCACTCACCGAGGGCACGCGGTGGAGCGAAGAGGCGATCGGCACGAACGCGATGGGCACGACGCTCGCGACCGGGAAGCCGGTGCAGATCTACTCCGCCGAACACCTCGTGCGCCGCTACCACACGTGGACCTGCGCGGCGGCCCCCGTGCGCGACCCGGACACCGGTGCGCTGCTGGGTTCGATCGACGTCAGCGGTCCGCTTCGGACGGTGCATCCGGCGATGTTGTCGCTGGTCACCGCCACCGCACAGCTCGCCGAGGGACGGTTGCGGGCCCAGCTGGCGGTCCGCGACGAGAAGCTGCGGCGGGCCAACATGCCGCACCTGGCGGCACTGCGCGGCCGCCCCGGCGCCCTCCTTTCAGCGGGCGGCCGGGTGCTGGCCGCCGAAGCGTGCACCCTTCCGTCCACTGTGGAGGTACGCAAGGGCGGCGGCACCGTGACGCTGCCGGACGGCCGGATCGCCACCGTCGACCCGCTCGACGAGGGCTACCTGCTGCGGATCGCCACGTCCGGCTCCGCACCCCGGCGGCGGTTGTCCCTCGAATACCTCACCGACGGTCCCGGATCGACCACTGTGGACGGTCGAGATGTGCCGTTCACCTTGCGGCACGCCGAATTGCTGACCCTGCTTGCACTGCAGCCGCGCGGTTTGTCGGCGGAGAAGCTGGCGTTGCAGCTGTACGGCGAGTCCGGCAACCCGGTGACCGTGCGCGCCGAGATCCACCGACTGCGCACCCAGCTCGGCACCGGGGTGTTGCAGACGCGTCCGTACCGCCTCGCCGCCATCGTGGACGCGGATTTCCTGCGCACCAAGGCCGCCCTGCGAGCCGGAGACGCCGCCGCGGCGGTCCGCTCGTTCCAGGGTCCGCTGCTCGCGGAGTCGGAATCGCCCGCGATCCTGGAGGAACGGGAATCGATCAGCGCGCAGGTCCGGCAGCTGGCGTTGAACAGCCGGGACGCGGATACGTTGTGGGCTTTCTGGGAAACCTCCTGCGGTGCCGACGATGTGGCGATTCTGGACGCGTTGTGCGAGGTACTCTCGCCTTCGGACCCACGATTGGCGGCGGTACGCACGCACCGGGCCCGGCTGGGCTGATTCTTACCGCGCCACAGCGGTCTCCCGGATCGCCTCGTCCACCGGAGCCGGGTAGTTCAGCTCCAGATACAACTCCCGCAGCAACAACCCGTCCATGTGCTGCACCGCCAGCCCCGGCTGTTTCCCGCTCAGTCCGTTGAGGAATCCGCCGAGCTTGAACGCGCCGCGCACCAGCCAGGACGGCATCAGCCGCACTCGGCGCGGTCGTCCTGCTGCTGCCGCCAGCCGGGCGAACATGTCCGTCCACTGCAGGTTTTCCTCCGCCACCGGGATGTCCGCGCCCGAAGCCTGCTCCAGCGCATCCACCGTCACGACGCCGACCCCGCGCGCACTCGTCGCCGCGGTCCCGCCGGGTGGCGCGAAGAGCGGCGAGTCAGAACGGACCCACTTCACGATCGGCACCGACCACTGCGGCACCCGATCCTCCGCGACGCCAAAGACGAACGGCACCTCGATCACCGCCACCGGCAACCCGGGCCCCGCCGTTTCGCGCGCGACGCGGGCCTGCTCCAGCCGACTACGCACGTACGGATGCTTCGCGGCCAACCCCCACTCAGGGTGTACGCGGTCGAAGTACGTGTAGTACGACCCAAGCACCGCCGCGCGCGTACAGCCTGCTTCGCGCGCCGCGCGCAACAACGCGGCGACAGGTGCGACGTTGCCCGCGCGCAGCCGAGGCTCCACCGGTCCACGTCCGACCGCACGGTCGTCCATGCCACCCGCGAAGACGACACCGTCGTGTCCCTCGAGCGCTTCGCGCAGTTCGGCGTGCGAAGCCGTCGAGACGTCGAGCGTCCGGTCGACTCCCGCACGTGCGGTACGCGCGACCGCCGTGGCCTCGTGCCCGCGGTTCCGCAGCTCGTCGAGCACGTGCTGGCCCAGCAGACCGCTGCCGCCCACCACCAAGATCTTCATCGGTCCCATCCATTCGGGCTTGTCGTCAGCCGCACTGCATCAGGCAGCGGGCCGCGTCGAACCGGCCTGCCCGCAGATCGTCGGCCCGGATCAGCCAGTACAACATCCCGGCGTCACCCCACCTCATGTCTGTTTCTTCGGCACTGTCGAACTGGGCGAGCAGCACCCAGCGGGCCGCTTCTTCCTTGAGCCGCGGATCGTCCCATCCGTCCTCCAGCACCGCCGCCGCGACCTCGTTCTCCACCGCACCCTGGACCGGCGCGGCGAGGCCGCCGACCTGATGGCGTGGCGTGCCCTGGTTGATTTCCCAAGTCATCTCGCCGAACACATCGGCGCCGGACCGCCAAGGACCAAGGACATCCTTGACCGCTTCGGCCAAGGACGCTCCGCTCGCGACCGTGGTGCGGTCCAGCAGGAGGTGCTCCCGCTCCGGGGCGGTGGCCGCGATCTCCGCGAAAACCTCCCGGCGCGGGTACGGCTCAAGACCGGACGGGGGCGTTCGTTCGGCGACCGGGGTGCCCGCGGGCACGAAGAGCACTCGGTAGCCGTCGGCATCCCGGGGCAAGTGGTCTTCGTCGTCCGCGGAGGCGAAGCGTCCGTCGAAGCAGAAGAACAACAGCGTGCCCGCCTCCGGCAGCGGGATGGTCACGAACTCGCGCGGCAGCGTCGCGCAGTCCACCGCGCCGACGAACGTGAGCGGTCCTCGGTCCGCCCACACCGGCCATTCCATCGCTTCCGGCAGCGCCGGATTACCGCCGAGCTGCCCGACGCGCGGACCCGTGCCCCGGGAAACGAGCCGGATCCCGGGTTGGAACAGCTCGATCCATTTCGCCGCCGCCTCAGCGGGCAGCCGGTCCTGTGCAAGAGTGCTGAGTCGATCTCTCCATGCCGTCACGCTGCCATGGTGGCGCAGGGCACCGACAAAAACGCCCGTGCGGCACCGTCACCTGTTCGGGTCTTTCTCCCAGACCGACACGTGTTTGGTGCTGTCCGCGGTGAATTCCGAGCGGTTCCAGTCCGCCCAGCGGTATTTCAGGCTCATCCCGGCGATGCGCGCCATGAGGTCCAGCTCGGCCGGCCAGGCGTACCGGAAGGGAATTCGGCGGAACCGCCCGGTCCCGTCCGGCGACACGGTGACGTGGTTCGACGTGAACCGCTGCGTGACCACGTCGTACTGGTCGAACCCGACGTAGCCGCCGCCGGGCTCCACCGCGAACGGGACGGTGTCCTGCCCCGGAGGAAGGCGCCGCAGGTCCGGCACGCCCAGCTCGACGAGGAACAACCCGCCCGGCCGCAGATGCGCGGCCGCGTTGCGGAAGACGTCGACCTGCCCTTCCTGCGTGGTCACGTTGCTGATCGTGTTGAACACCAGATAGACCAAGGAAAACTGCCCGGCCAGCCGAGTCGTCGTCATGTCGCCGAGCACGACTTCCACCGCGTCGCCGCCCGGCTTGCCGGCGATCCGCGCCGCCATCGCCCGGCTCAGCTCGATGCCGCTCACCGGCACCCCGCGAGCGGCCAGCGGCGCGGCGATCCGCCCGGTTCCGACGGCGAACTCGAGCACCGGGCCGTCGGCCAGGTCTTCGAGGACGTCCACCGCGGGCGTCACGATCTCGGGCGCGTTCGCACCGCCTGGGTCGTCGTAGCCCGCGGCTACGCTCTCCGGGAACCAGCCGTCCGCCGGGTCGTCTCCCGTGTTCGCCGAACCGGTCATGGTGGCCGACGCTACGCCCGCGGCCATGCGCTCAGCATCCTGTTTTCGCCGCCGAGGAGCACCTCGGCCAGCGCGGTTGTCCCGTGCGCCTAGCTGCACTTCGCCAAGCTCCAGGGATCCTTCACCAGATAGTAGCCATGGCTATAGTTTCCATTTACAGTATCTACATGGAACCAACGCTGGGGTATCTCGTCTGGCGGCTGTCGATGAAATGGCGGTCCTCCGTCGACCGGGCGCTGGCCCCGCTGGGCCTGACGCACGCGCAGTACGTGGTGCTGGCGTCCCTCAGCGGTTTGTCGGCACGCGGCCCGGAGCCGAGTCAGCGCCAGCTCGCGGACCACACCGGCCTGGAGCCGATCTACGTCTCGAAACTGGCCAGGGCACTGGAGAACGCGAAACTCATCGAGCGGCCAGTGCATCCGGACGATCCGCGGGCCGTCCGGCTCGTGCTGACCGAGCGCGGCCGAAAGACGGTCGCCGAGGCCATCGCGATCGTGCAACCGCTCATGGCCGAGCAGACCGCCGGCATCGGCGGACCGAAAGGCAAGCAGGCCAAGGAGTTCCGGGAAACCCTGCTCGCCCTCCTTGGCGAAAACCCCTCACGGTAAGGAATCAGCAATGACCGCGTTCAACGCTCGTACCGTCGTGATCGCCGCCGCCGCTTTGACCGCGCGGCGGGACACCATCCTCGGCCAGGCAGGGCTCAGTTTCGCGGAGTCGCTCGCCCTGCGGGCCGTCGCGGCCGGAGCGGCGACGCCGGAGGAAGTGGCGACCGCCGTCGTGACGCCCAACGTGATCGACGAAGCGCAGGTGTCGGCGGCACTGGAAAAGCTCGCCGCGGCCGGGCTGATCGACGGATCGATCTCCGCGACGACGAAGGGCGAAGCACTCAACGCCCAGCTCAACGCCGCCAACGCGCGTTCGTCCGCCCTGCTGCTCGACGGGATCGACGAGCGGGACTTGGCCGTCGTGACGCGGGTGCTCGAGCTGATCACCGAGCGTTCGGCGACGCCTGTGGCCCTGTAGGCGAATTCCCTTGCCCCGCCGTGCGGAGGAAGGTGTCGGCGACCGGGCACAAGCAGCGCCGCGGCATTCTCTCCGGCGCTCACGCACCCCGAGGTAGACACCGTCTACCCACTTTGATAGACAGTGTCTACAAGATGAACCAGGGGTTACGGAGAGCGGAATGGGTTTCCACACGTTCGTCGCCGTCGGCGACAGCTGCGCGGAGGGGCTGGACGATCCCTACCCGGATCACAGCCAGTACCGCGGCTGGGCGGACTACGTCGCCGGGCGGCTCGCGCGCGACGAGACCGCGTTCCGTTACGCCAATCTGGCCGTTCGCGGACGGCGGCTCGACCAGATCACCGCGGAGCAGCTGCCCGCCGCCGAGCGGCACGGACCCGACCTGATCGCGCTTTTCGGCGGCGGCAACGACGTGATGAGCCGCAGCTGGGACGCCCGCACGGTCGCGCGTCGCGTCGACACCGCGATCCGGCGGTGCACGCAAATCGCGCCGACCGTGGTCACCTTCACCTTGAGCGACATCGCGCATCGCATGCCGCTGGGCGGGCGGATGCGGCCACGGGTCACCGCGCTCAACGACGCCATCCGCGAGGCTTCGGTCAGCTACGGCGCGAAGCTCGTCGACCTCTGGCCGGATCAGGCCGCGCACGATTCGCGGTACTTCGGGCCAGATCGGCTGCACCTGTCGCAGGCCGGGCACTTGCGTGTCGCCGGCCATGTGCTCGACCGGCTCGGCGTCGCGCACGACGGCAGTTGGCTGCAGCCGCTGCCCGGCGCTCCGGCCCCGGGCAGTGCGCTCGCTGACCTGCGCTGGCTGTGGCAGGAAGTGCTGCCGGTCGGGATTACCCGGCTGCGCAACCGCCTCACCGGACGCTCCCCTGGCGACGGCTTCCTGCCGAAGCGCCCGGAGCTGCTGCCGGTGGCCTTCTCCGAAGCTCAGGTATGAGCGCGCGACAGCGGTTGATCCGCACTGCGGCAGACCTGCTCGTCGGCTCCGGCGTCGAGGCCGTGACGTTGCGCGGCATCGCGAAGGCGGCAGGCGTGTCGCACGGTGCGCCGCTTCGCCACTTCTCGGGGCGCGCGGAGCTGCTGTCCGCCGTCGCGACGCTTGGCTTCACACAGCTGCTCGACCGCGGCGCACAGTTGCCCGACGGCACTCCGCGCGAGCGCGTCACGGCTGCCTGTCACGCGTACGTCGACTTCGCGGTCGCCAACCCCGCCATGTTCGAGCTGATGTTCCGTCGCGACCTCATCGACCCGGAAGAGCCAGGGCTGGTCGCGGCCAGCAGTGCCGTCTTCGACACCTTCGCCGAGTTAGTGCGGCTCGACCGCGCCGAAGCGGACGACGACCGACTGCGGCCAGGTACAGATCCACGGTTGGTCGCAGCGTCGCTGTGGGCCGCGTTGCACGGTCTCGCGCAGCTGTGGCTGTGGGGCGGACTGGCCGGAGCCAGCTTCGCGCCTTCGCCGGAATCGGCGTTGGCGGTGACGCTCGACGCGTATCTGGGGTGAAGCTCAGCGGAGAGCCCGGAGCCTCCCCCCCCCCCCCCCCCCCTGGCTCTCCGCCGAACAGCGGGAATGGATGACCATTCAGAGCCGACGGTAATCGCTCGAGCCCTCTCGCGGAATCCGCCGTTGGCCGCACCCGGGGGTAAACCCTGGCGGTAGGCGGCCTGCCGCGAGCGCGGTACGGAATTGGGAAACCGCCGGTCAGGCGGGTAGTTTCGGGCGCGTGAGGCGGATCCTGCGGGCCCGGCCGCTGTGCACGGATTCGCTGCTGGCGGCCGCGGTCGGACTATTCCTTTTCGTCGGCGCGGCCGTGCACCACGGCTCGCTCGGCGACCGTCCGGGACCGTTCGGACTGCTGCTCGCGGCGGCGGGCGCGGTGCCGCTGGCGGTCCGGCGGCGCTACCCGATCAGCGTGCTGCTCGCGGTGACCCTGCTGGTCGGCGCGTTCGCGCTGGCCGGATACCGCGCGACGCTCGGCCGTCCCGACCTGCTGATCGCCGCGTACACGGTGTGGGCGCGTTATCCGGTGCGGCAGGCCTTGCCACCGTCGCTGTTCGCGATGCTCGGTTTCGAGGCCACGATGCTCGTCGGCGACAACTCGAACCCCATCGGCGACACGGTGATCGCGGTGCTGCAAGCGTCCGCGACTGTCCTGATTGGACACTCGGTCTACCTTCGCGGCCTCGCCCTGCACGCGACCACCGAACGGGCGGACCGAGCCGAGCTGGCGGTCGTGGAAGAGCGGCTGCGCATCGCGCGCGAGCTGCACGACGTCGTTTCCCACCACCTGTCGGTGATCTCCGTGCAAGCCAACCTCGCGCGGTACGTCTTCGACTCCGCACCGGACACCGCGCGCGGCGCGCTCGACACGATCACTGGCACGACCACCGAGGCGCTGGACGAACTCCGCCGCCTGCTCAGCGTGCTGCGCCCGCCGCACCACGAGGCGGGTGAGTACCGTCCGCAGCCCGGTCTCGACGAGCTTCCCGCGCTGGTCAGCCGGGTTCGCGAAGCCGGGTTGACGGTGCGGCTGCGGGTCGCTGGAACACCGCGGACGCTGCCGTCGGGCCAGCAGTTGTGCGCGTACCGGGTCGCGCAGGAAGCGCTCACTAATGTCCTCAAGCACGCGCCGGATTCCTTCGCCACGCTGGAGGTCGAGTACCTCGCCGACGCGCTGCGGCTGAGCGTGGCCGACTCCGGCGGCGGACCGCGCGCCGACGGCAATCCCGCCGGTCACGGCCTCGTCGGCATGCGGGAGCGGGCGCGTATGTACGGTGGCGAGATCGAAATCGGACCTCGCGAACCGGCGGGGTTCGAAGTGGTGCTGACCCTCCCGTACCCGGACCGGATCGGCGGAGAACCGAAGTGACCAGTGTGCTCGTGGTGGACGACCAGGATCTCGTCCGCGCCGGCCTCGTCGCGCTGCTCGACGCCGCGCCGGGCGTCGAAGTCGTCGGCGAGGCGCGAGACGGGCTGCAGGCCGTCGAGGAAGCGGCGCGGGTGCGGCCCGAGGTGATCCTGATGGACATCCGGCTGCCCAGCCTCGACGGAGTGTCGGCCACCGCGCGCATCCTCGCCGGGCCGGACAAACCGCGGGTGCTGATCCTGACTGTCTTCGACCTCGACGAGTACGTATACCGCGCGCTTCGGGCCGGTGCGGCCGGATTTCTGCTCAAGGACAGCCCGCCGGAGACGCTGATCTCCGGCATCCAGGCGGCAGCGCGCGGAGATATGCTGTTCGGCCCGACGATCACGCGACGGCTGGTCGAGGCGTACACGAGCGCGCCGCCCGCCGAACCCGCACCGGAACTGAGCGGCCTGACCGAACGCGAACGCGAGGTGCTCCGCCTGGTGGGCACGGGGATGCCGAACGCGGAGATCGCGGCTCGGCTGCTGGTCAGCGAGGCGACGGTGAAGACGCATCTCAACCGGCTGATGCCCAAGCTCGGGATCTCCAGCCGGGCACAGGCGGTGGTGGTCGCTTACGAAACCGGGCTCGTCCGGCCCGGACGGTAACCGAACTCGTTGCGCAGCACCCGTTCCGCCGCGTGGTTACCGGCCATTCCGTGCACTCCCGGGCCGGGCGGGGTCGCGGCTGAGCACAGGTACACGCCGCGCAGCGGGGTGCGGTACGGGTCCCAGCGCAGGACCGGCCGACCCAGTATCTGACGCAGCGTGACCGCCGCGGCCGCGATGTCTCCGCCGACGTAATTCGCGTTGTACGTCTCGAAATCGCTCGCCGGGATCGCGCGCGAGGCGAGGATCGTGTCGCGGAAACCGGGCGCGAAGCGTTCGATGCGGCGGATGATCGCGGCGGTCGGGTCGAGCGGATCTCCGTGCGGGACATGGGCGTAGGCCCAGATCGGCTGCTTGCCCGGGAGACCTCGGGACGGGTCGGCGGCCATCGGCTGGGAGAGAAGCACGAACGGATCCCGCGCCCGCTTCCCCGCGGCTACCGCGTTTTCCGCCGCGTACACCTCGGCCCTGGTCCCTCCGATATGGACAGTGCCGGCGCGGGCGAGTTCCCTTTCGCGCCAAGGGATCGCTTCGGAGACCAGGAAGTCGACCTTCGCCGCTGCCGGTCCGTAACGGACTTTCTCCAGCGCGCGGCGGTACTGCGGCGGCAACAACGGCCCGGCTAGCTCCAGGACGCCTTTGGGCGCTACGTCCAGCAGTACGGCGCGCGCGTGCGCTAACTCGCGTACGTCGGCAACGCGCGTGTTGGTGTGTACGCGACCACCGTGGGTCTCGATGTCGGCGACGAGCGCGTCGGTGATGCGTTGCGAACCACCGCGGGGAATCGGCCAGCCTGTGGTGTGCGCGAGATGGCTCAGCAGGACCACGATGCCGCCACCGATGAGTGACGGCAGTTTGCCGAGCGCGTGGGCCTCAACCCCAGCGACGAGCGCTGCCGCTTCCTTGCTCCGGAAGGAATTCGCTGCGAGGGCGCGCGTCGCGATGTACGCCGCCGTACGCGGACGCGGTGGGTGGCGAAGGTCGCCGAGGAGCGCTTCGGTGATCTCGGCGGAGTGCTCGATCAGCGGTGCCATGAAGCGCCGCCACCGCGCACCGTCGGCTCCTAGCCGGGCACAGGTGCGGTCGAGGTCCGTGTACGCGATAGCGGTGGTCTTCTCGTCGATCGGGTGCGCGTACGGGATTTCGGGACTGCAGAGGTCAAGCTCGAACTGCCGGAGAAACGGCGAAGCCGCCGCCATCGGGTGGACCGCGGAGCAGATGTCATGGACAACGTCAGCGTCGAACAACCGCTTCGACCGCGCCCCGCCGCCCGGCTCGTCCGCCGCCTCGTACACCTCGACCGACAACCCGGCCCGCGCGAGCACCACGGCCGCGGCCAGGCCGTTCGGGCCCGAGCCGACGACCGCGACGTCCAGCGTGACCGGCGGAGACACGTCCCGAGCCTACGGCTGCGACGAACCGGGCGCCCAGTGTCACTCCCGAACATCTGATCGAATATTGTCGTACCCCACGCCTATCGTGCACCCCATGCCGGTCCGCACGGGCCGCGCCTGCTGGAGAGGGGGGTCATGCCCGACCACGACACGTTGCTGGAGCGCGTGCGGAAGCTGCTGGCCAAGGCCGAGGACCCGGCCGTCACGCCCGCCGAAGCCGAGCTGTACAACACCAAAGCCGCGCAGCTGATCGCGCGGCACGGGATCGACAACGCGATGCTCGCCGCGTCCGGGCAGAGCGGCGACGACATCACGGTGCTGAAGCTGCCGATCTCCAATCCGTACAGCCGCGACAAAGCCAGCCTGCTCACCAGCATCGCGTATCCGTTGCGCTGCCGGACCTTGCTGCACCGAGCCGGCCAAGGGGTCGAAGAGGTCACCGTGTTCGGCTTCCGCACCGACCTCGCGCGCGTCGAGCTGCTGTTCACCAGCCTGTTGCTGCAGGCGAGCACGCAACTCGCGCGGGTGCGCCCGGAGGAGCGGGTGTTCCGCGAATCGCTGGCGGCGTACCGGCGGACGTGGCTGCACGGCTTCGCGCGCGCGGTGCACGAGCGGCTGACCGCGGCGGAGGAGAACGCGGCGCGGACGTATTCCGATGTCGCCGGCGGAAAGTCGGCGGAGCTGGTGGTGCGGGACCGGACGGCGCTGGTGCAGCAAGCCTTCGACCGCGAGTACGGCGACCTGCGCTCGGCGGCCCCGCGACGGTTGTCGGGGTCGGGGTATCGGGAAGGGCACCGGGCCGGAACCCGGGCGAATCTCGACCCGGCGGCGCTCGGGCGGCGGCGGTCGGCGCTTCCGGTGCGATGAGTTGACGTGGATGTCGTGATCCGCGTCGAAGACCTTGCCACTCGGCCGGAGCTGCGCGTTCCCGCGCTCCAGCTGGGATTCGTCGGCGGCGAGTTCCTCGGCCGGGGTTTCACCGCCGGGCTGGCCAGTTCGCAGCGGATCGCCGCGCATTGGCCGGAGTTCTTCCTGGTCCTGCTCGACGAAGACGTTCCGGTCGCGCGAGCAGCGGCGATCCCAGTTGCCTTCCCAGCCCCGGAACGACCCGAACTGCCTGACCACGGCTGGGACGGCGCCCTCGTCTGGGCCGCCGAAGACCACCTGGACGGACGGGTGCCCACCACGCTGGTCGCGCTGGAGGTGTACGTCGCGGAATCGGCGCGCGGGCAAGGCATTGCCGCGCAGGCGCTCGTGGAGTTGAAGAACCGGGCGCGCCGGGCCGGCCTTTCCCGGCTGGTCGTGCCGGTGCGGCCGACCGGCAAGCCGCCTTTGGAGTCCATTGTGGACTACCTCGGCCGGGGAACCGACCCCTGGCTGCGCAGTCACGAGCGGCTCGGCGCGGAGTTCCGGAAGATCGCGCCGTTCGCGATGACCGTCACCGGCACGCTCGCCCAGTGGGAGCAGTGGACCGGCATCCGGCTCAAGGACGGCCACACCGTCGTACCCGGCGGAATCGCGCCAGTGCTGGCGTCGACGGAACAAGACCTGGGCGTGTACGTCGAGCCGAACGTCTGGTACGAACACCCGCTCTAAGCCTGCTCCCAACCAGGCAGCCAAACCCCTTCGCCCGGCTCCGGCCCAGTCACCAGGTACTCGCACAGTTTCCGCACGTCCGGATGCGCGGCCTCGCGCCGCCACAGCAGGGACATCGGGTACACCGGCGTCGGGTCGACCACCAGTACCCGGCGGAGGTCGTACTCGTCCGGCCAGAAGTACCGCGAGCCAGCGCCCACGAACGTCGACAGCTCCGCCGACGTCGCGAGTTCGTCCAGCATCGTTTCGTTGCCGAAAACCGGGCCCGACACGTCGATGGTCAGGTCGAACGCCTCGGCCAGCTCCGCGTAGTACGCGCCCCATTCCGTGCTCGCCGACAGCCCCGGCATCCAGATCCGGTGGCCGACCAGTTTCGCGATCGGCACCGACGGCAGGTCCGCGAACGGATGGCGCGGGCCGACGAGCAGCTCGTGCGCGTCGTAGTCCACTACGGCGCTCGTCACGCCGCCGGGCAGGTCGCGTTTCCGCACTCCGCGGAAGGCCGCGTCGACCGAACCGGCCGCGACCGCGGCGACGGCGGCGTCGAAGCTCAGCTCGGCACCGGTGGTCACGACCTCCAGCTCCACTTCCGGGAACGCCCGATGGAAACTCAGCGCCAGCTGCGCCGACTTGGTCCGGCGGTTCAGCACGTCCACCCGCAGCGGCCGCTTCTCCGGACGCACCGCGGCGAGCGCGCTCTTCTCCGCATCGAGCAACACGCGCGCGTGCGGCAGGAACGCCTCGCCGTCGCTGCTCAACCGGGCCCCGCGCGCGGTCCGGGTGAACAGCCGCACCCCGAGTTCGCGCTCCAGCGCACCGACCCGCTTGGACACTGCTTGCTGCGTGATCCCCAGCTCCGCGGCCGCTTCCTGGAACTGCCCTCCGTCCACGACGGCGACGAAGGTCCGCACGAATTCCAGCTCCACGGGGCAATCCTAAGCGCTCCGGCCGCCGGTCGCGGAGCCTTGCCTTAACCCCGCTACTTGTCTGAGGAGTTGTGTTACGCTCCGGCTCGATGTTCACGCGCTTCCTTCTCCTTCGCCGCCACGGCGGGGCCTGACCGGACCGGCCCCCCGCCGTGGGGCAAGCACGCGCGCCGGTCGGCTTTCGACCACCAGAGAAGGACCGCCAGATGAACACCGCGTGGAACCGGCAGCGCCCCTCCCGCATGCCCTCGCACCGCTACCGCGACGTCTACCAGCGCGTCGACGTCCCCCATACCGGCCGCGCCTGGCCCGGCAACCGGATCGCCCAAGCCCCGCTCTGGGTGCCGGTCGACCTGCGCGACGGCAACCAGGCGCTGGCCGAACCGATGGACCCGGCCCGCAAACGCCGGTTCTTCGAGCTGCTGATCAGCATGGGGTACAAGGAAATCGAGGTCGGCTACCCGTCCGCCTCGCAGACCGACTACGACTTCGTCCGGCTGCTCGCCGACACCGATCTGGCCCCGGACGACGTCACCATCGTCGTGTTCACCCCGGCGCGGCGCGACCTGATCGAGCGCACCGTGGAATCCGTCCGAGGCATCCGCAACGACGTCGTGATCCACCTGTACACCGCCACCGCGCCGACCTGGCGCACCGTGGTCCTCGGCCACGATCAGGCGTCGCTGAAAGAACTGATCCTCGACGGCGCCCGCGACGTCCTGCGCACGGCCGGCAACCTGCCGAACGTCCGCTTCGAGTTCTCCCCCGAGGTCTTCAACCTCACCGAACCCGACTACGTCCTGGAGGTCTGCGACGCGGTCACTGAGACCTGGCAGGCCAGCCCAGACCGTCCGGTGATCCTGAACCTGCCGGCGACCGTCGAGATCGCGACGCCCAATGTGTACGCCGACCAGATCGAGTACATGCACCGCAACCTCGCGCGCCGCGATTCGGTGATCCTGTCCGTGCACCCGCACAACGACCGCGGCACCGGCGTCGCCTGCGCAGAACTCGCCGTGCTGGCCGGCGCCGAACGCGTCGAGGGCTGCATTTTCGGCAACGGCGAGCGCACCGGCAATGTCGACCTGGCGACACTCGCACTCAACCTGCACGCGCAGGGCATCGACCCGATGATCGACTTCTCGGACATCGACGAGATCCGCCGCACCGTCGAGTACTGCAACCGGATCGAAGTCCACGCCCGGCACCCGTACGTCGGCGACCTCGTGCACACCGCGTTCAGCGGCACCCATCAGGACGCGATCAAGAAGGGCTTCGCCGAACATCACGCACGCGCCGCGGAAACCGGCGTGCCCGCCCACGAACTGGATTGGCGCGTCCCGTACCTGCCGATCGACCCGGCCGACCTCGGTCGCGACTACGCCGCGGTGATCCGGGTGAACTCGCAGTCCGGCAAGGGCGGAATCGCCTACCTGCTGGAAAGCGAGTACGGCATCACGCTGCCGCGCCGGCTGCAGATCGACTTCGCACGCCGCGTCCAAGGCCACACCGACGATTCCGGACACGAGGTGACCGCGACCGAACTGTGGCAGCTCTTCGAGTCCGCCTACCTCCAGCCGAATCCGGCAATCACGTTGTCCCGCTTCGAAAACTCGGCCGACGAGCACACCAGCATCACTCTGCGCGTGGACGGGGCCGAGCACACCAGCACGCACACCGGAACCGGGCCGGTCGAGGCGCTCACCGCGGCGCTCAGCGAGCACGGGCGGAAGGTGGACATCGTGGCTTTGCACCAGACGAGCATCGGTTCGGGCAACGACAGCGAAGCGTTGACTTTGCTGGAATACCGCACCGACAGCGGTACCCAGTGGACTGCCGGGCGCGATCGTTCGGTGCTCGCGGCCAGCTTGACCGCGGTGGTGAACGCCGCCTGACCGCGGCAGCGGTGCGAGCGCAGACCGCACTGCGCTCGCACCGTTCTCAGCCGGTGCCGCGAAGGAACGCCAGCACCGCCAGCACTCGCCGGTTCGCGTCGTCCGTCGGCGGGAGGTCGAGTTTCGACAGAATGCTCCCGACGTGCTTGCCGACCGCGGCGTCGGACACCACCAGCCGCCGGGCGATCGCCGCGTTGGAATGGCCCTCGGCGATCAGCGAAAGGACCTCTCGCTCCCGCGCCGACAACCGGGCGAGCGGGTCGGCCCGCCGGCGCAGCAGCTGGCGCACCACCTGCGGATCCACCGCCGTCCCGCCGTCGACAACCTGGCGCAGCGTCCCGGCGAACTCCTCGACGTCGACCACCCGGTCCTTCAGCAGGTAGCCGACCCCGCGTCCTTCGGCGGAGTCGAGCAGTTCGGCCGCGTGGTGGTGTTCGACGTACTGGCTCAGCACCACCACGGCCAACTCCGGCCGCGTGCGCCGCAGCTCGACCGCGGCACGCAGCCCCTCGTCCGCATGCCCGGGCGGCATCCGGATGTCGGTGAGCACGAGGTCCGGATCGTGCTCGCGCACGGCGGCGTGCAGCCCCTCGGCGTCGCCGACCGCGGCGACGACCTCGAAGCCGAACCGCTCCAGCAGACCGCACAATCCCTCGCGCAGCAGCACCTCGTCCTCGGCGAGGACGACCCGCATCGGCTCTTCCTTCAGCACGGCAGCTCCACTCGCACGACCGTCGGCCCGCCGACGGGACTCCGCACCCACATCCGTCCGCCCAGCACGGCCACCCGGTCGCTCAACCCGGTGATCCCCGTGCCACGCGAAGGATCAGCACCGCCCGCTCCGTTGTCCCATACCTCAATGGTAAGAACCCGACCGACAATTTTGGCGGTCACCGACGCGCAGCTGGCCGCGGAATGCTTGGCGACGTTGGTCAGCGACTCAGCCACCACGAAGTACGCGGTGGATTCCACCGGCTCCGGCAACCGCGCCGGCACCGCCACGTCCACGGTGACCGGCACCGCGCAGCCGTCGGCGAGTTCCTCCAGCGCGGCGGGCAAACCGAGTTCGGCGAGTGCCCGCGGGTGGATTCCATTGATCAGCTCTCGCAGTTCGACCATCAGCTTCTTGGCCTGGTCATGCGCGTCCGACACTGCCTTCGCCGCTGCCGAATCCGGCGGCAGATCGACCTTCGCGAGTCCCAGCTGCAGGCTCAGCCCGACCAGCCGCTGCTGCGCGCCGTCGTGCAGATCGCGTTCGATGCGCTTGCGTTCCGCGTCGAACGCCGACAGCAGCCGGGTGCGGGATTGCGACACCTCGGTCAGCTCGCCGCGGAGCTTCTCGGCGGCGCCGTCGGTGAGCAGTGAACGGGCCAGCATCGCGTGCAAGCCAGCGAATCCGGACAGCAGATAGCCCGACAGAACGAGCAGCACCACGCCGGCCAGCGCGTACGGCACTGCCCCTTCCGGAGTGGAAACCACAGTGAAGCCAACGGAAATCGTGTCGTCATCGCTGACGAGCAACGGGCTGGCCACCAGAACCACGGCGAACAACGCGACCATGCCAGCCACCGAATAAAGTGCTGGAATCGCGGTGCACAACAGAACCGCGTACCCGAGTTCGCGCCACGAGGCCGGTTCCGTGTACCGCGCCCGCAGCCGGGGCCACCAGCCTGGTTCGCTCACCGGTCCAAACGGGACAGGCACCGGGTTGAGGTCGACCATGCGCAGCCGCTGCCGTTCGACGCCGGCGACCACCGCCGCCCACGCCGGGCCCGCGCCCAGGAACACCAGCATTCCGAACACCGAGGCCACCGCGACAAGTCCGAGATCGGAGGTCTGCCCGTGCACGACGCGGTTGACCAGCACCGCGAGCGGCAGCAGGCAGAACCCGAACGGCAGGCCGAACAGCAGCGTCATCGGGCCGGTGCTGAGCCCGTACAGCAGCGCCCGCCACGGCCAGGAGGAAATCAGGAACGTCCGATGTGCCAAGGCATCGAGCACAGTGCGCGGTTTCGCTGGTGGAGAGACGGTAGCCACGAGATCCAGGTTAGCCAGCGCAATGCCCGGCTTCGATCGGTTTGCCTCTAGTCTCGGAGGTAGGGCTAGGCATACCCCGGGGCGGATCGCCCGGTCGGCGAACCGCGGGATCAGCCACCGCGGTCGCGACCTTGACTTAGAGTTAAGTTTAAGTTTAACCTTCGGCGTCGTGACCGAAACGACTGCCGCCGGAGTACGGCGCCCACCGAGATCCCTGCTGGCGACGCTGCTCGGCGTCAGCACCATGACCATCATGGCCAGCGCCACCATCACGCCCGCGCTGCCGGGCATGCAACGGCACTTCGCCGCGGAACCGCACGCGGAGCTTCTCGTCCGGCTGGTGCTCACCTTGCCGGGGTTGGCGATCATGGTGTCCGCGCCGTTGCTGGCCAAGCTGAGCGGACGGACCGGGCGCGTGCCGGTGCTGCTCGCCTGCCTCGTCCTCTACACCGTCGGCGGCGGGTCCGGCCTGTTGCTGGATTCGCTCCCCGCGCTGCTCGTCGGACGGGCGGTGCTCGGGATCGGCATCGCCGGGGTGATGACCACGTCGACGGCGTTGATCGCCGACCATCATGCCCCCGAGGAACACGGCCGAGTGCTCGGCTTGCAAGGCGCGGCAATGGGTTTCGGCGGCGTCGTCGCACTGCTGCTCGGCGGTTTGCTGGCCGCGCTGGACTGGCGGGGGCCGTTCGCGGTTTACCTGCTGGCGATTCCGATGCTGGCGCTCGTGCTGCGGTTCGTGCCGGAAGCACCAGTTCAGCCAGCCGATCCGACGGACACCAGCACGGCCGCGTCGCCATGGCAGCCGCGGTTGCTCGGGCTGTACGCGCTGATCTTCATCGGCGTCGTGGTCTTCTACACCGTTCCGACGCAGGCTCCGTTCTGGCTGGCCGAAGTCGGCGGCGCGGGACCGGCTGTCGCAGGAGCCTTGATCGCCGCGGTCAATCTGGTGATGACCTTGGTGGGACTGAACTTCCGCCGCCTGCGTGCCCGCTGGTCCTTCCCGGCGCTGGCCATCGCGATGTTCGCCGCGTTCACCGTCGGGCTGGTCGTGCTCGGCACCGCCGGTGCATTGTGGACAGCCGCGCTGGGCATGGTCGTGGTCGGCCTCGGCATCGGGCTGCAGAATCCGACCGTCAACGGATGGCTGGTTTCGACGGCGTCCCCGGGCGCGCGGACCAGGTCGCTGGGATTGCTGACGTCCGCGTTGTTCCTCGGGCAGTTCTCGTCGCCGCTGATCGCACAGCCGGTGATCGATGCCGTCGGAATGGGGACGACGTTCGTCCTGTCTGGCGCGTTAGCCGCGGTCGTCGGCGTTATCGTGGCGGCGGTTCACTGGCGGCCCGCCCGGAAACATAGTTGACCACTTGGGCGTGCGTAGCGAACCAAACCCTGTCGTGCGAAGCGAGATGTTCCAGCAACTCAGCGAGAATCGTGATGCGGGAACGATGTCCGATGAGGTGCGGATGCATGGTGAGCTGGAAGAGGCCGCCTTCGGCCAGGGCGAGGGCGAACTCGTCGCGCCAGATCGGCAGCACTTCCCGCGGCGGGGTGTACGGACGCTGCGAGCCGAACCGATTCATCGTGAAATACGGCGCGTCGTCGCGGATCCATTCCACCGGAAGCTCGACAATGCCAGTCGGTTCGCCGTCGGCAAGGATCTCGTAGCAGTCGTTGTCCGCCATCAACGAGGAATCGTAGGTCAGGCCCAGTTCGCGAATGATCGAGAGAGTGTTTTCGGAAAAGTCCCACGACGGGGTGCGAATGCCGACCGGACGCGTGCCGGTGAGCCGTTCCAGCGTGTCCGCGGCCCGGAAGGTGAGGTCGCGTTCCGCCGACGGCGGCAGTTGCGCGTTGCTTTCGTGGATCCAGCCGTGCAACGCGACCTCGTGCCCGGCGTCCACATAGGACTGAGCCTCGCCGTCGTGCAGCAAGGCCGACACCGCGGGCACGAAGAAGGTCGCCGGCGCCCCGAACCGCTCAAGCAGCTTCAACACCCGCGGCACGCCGACCCGCGAGCCGTACTCGCCTTGCGAGAGCTTGCCCGGCAGCACCTGACCGTCGCGCAGGGAGATCGTCTCGTGGTCGGAATCGAACGACAACGCCACGGCGACCCGCGCCCCGCCCGGCCACGATGCCGGTCGCAACGGCCGCCCGGCCCGCACGCGGCCGACGTGGTCCCGCCAGGTTCGCTCGCTCCACTGCCACGGTTCGGTCATGCGGTCCTCCCCTGCGACGCGAGGCTTCATCGTATCGCTGTGCCACGATGAGGCACATGCACGACGAAGAGGCCGACAAGCCGGCCAGCGGGGTCCGGTCGATGAACAGCGTGCTCAGCACACTGCGCGTCTTCGAGGAAGTCGCCCAGCGCCAGCCGATCGGAGTATCCGAGCTGGCCCGCTGCACGGAGATCCCGAAGAGCACCGTGCAACGCGGCCTGATCACGCTTCAACAGGCGGGCTGGCTGAAGGTCGTGGACCCCGAACACGCTCGGTGGGGCGTCGCGCCGCGGGTGCTGGCGCTCGGCCTGCGCGACTGCGGGAAGCCGGACCTCAAGGAGGTCGCCGAACCGGTCGTCAAACGGCTCGCCGCCGAGACGAACGAGACGGTCATGCTGGCCGAACGCGACGGCGACGACCTCGTCGTCGTCGCCAGCCAGGACACCGACCAGATCGTGCGGGTCGTGCTCGACGTCGGTACGCGGGTGCCGTTGCTCGCCACGTCCGGCGGCACGGCGATCCTGGCGCTGCTCGGCGAATCCGAGGTCGAGGAGCTGTTCACGCATGAACTTCCCGGCTTCGCCCAGCCTCCGGATTTCACCGCGCTCCGCCGTGACATCGCCCAGACCGCGAAGCGCGGATACGCGCTCAACGGGTCGTCGTCGTGGTTCCGCCCGCAGGTGTCCTCAATCGGCGCGGCCATCACCGACTCGGCCGGACGGCCAGTGGCGGCGATCACCCTCGCCGTTCCCGACACGCGCTATACCCGCGCGCAAGAGAAGACGTTCGCACCGCTGGTCGTGGCGGCAGCGGCCGAGGTCAGCCGCCTGCTCGCGGACAACTGACTCACCTCGCGTGCCGCATTGCGAAATGAGGCGTACCGTATGGCGGCATGAATGAGTTCAGCGCGTCCCGCGCGGAGTTCCCGGAGGCGACCCCGTTTCGGTTGCGCGGTGTCACTTTCCGCAACCGCGTCTGGATGTCCCCGATGGCGCAGTACGCGGCCGGCGCGGACGGCCTGCCGACCGAATGGCATCTGGCGCACTACGGCCCGCGCGCGATCGGCGGCGTCGGACTGGTCCTGGTCGAGGCCACCGCGATCAGCCCGGACAACCGGTGCACCGCGGCTGACCTCGGGCTGTGGAACGAGGAACAGGCGCTCGCGCACCGGAAACTGACGTCGTTCCTCACCGGTCACGGCGCGGTGCCCGCGGTGCAACTGAACGCCGTCGGCCGCAAGGGATCGCACCAGGTTCCGTGGGTCGGCGACGGGCAGAACAGTCCGGTGCCGGTCGCCGACGGCGGTTGGGAACTGATCGCGCCGTCGGCGATCCCGTTCGGCGACCTGGCGATGCCGCGTCCGGCCACCGCGGCCGATCTGGACCGAATCGTCGAGGAGTTCGCGCACGCGACCCGGATGGCCGAGCTGGCCGGTTACCAGGCAGTCGAAATCCATGCCTCGCACGGTTATCTGCTGCACCAGTTCCTGTCCCCGCTGTCCAACCACCGCACCGACGAGTACGGCGGAAGCCCGCGGAACCGGATGCGCTTCCCGCTGCGCGTGGCCCGCGCGGTACGGGAGGCGTTCCCTGAGGACAAGCCGGTGTTCGTCCGCATCACCGCCACCGACTGGGTCGAGGACAGCATCACGCTCGAAGACGCCGCGGAGTTCGCCAAGGAACTGGCCGCCGCCGGGATCGATCTCCTCGACGTCACGTCCGGCGTGCTCGTGCGCGATCGCGGTGCGCGGCCGCCGAACCGGGAAGGCGTGAACGTCGAATTCGCCGCCGCGCTCAAGGAGGCGTCCGGGCTGGCCGTCGCGCCGGTCGGCCAGATCACCGATCTTGCGGCGGCGGGCCAGATCATCCGCTGGGGCAAGGCCGACGCCGTCCTGATGGGCCGCTCGCTGCTGCGCGATCCGTACCTCGCCTTGCGAAACCAGCCCAAAGACGCCTGGCCCGTCCGCTACCACCGCGCTTTCTGAGGAACTGCCCCATGAATCGCGAGATCCATCGTCCAGACGGTACGAGAATCCATTACACCGCAACCGGTCCCGCTACCGGAACCGCGCTGACGCTCATCCACGGCTGGGGCTGCGACCGCGGCGACTTCGACCCGATCGTCAAGCATCTCCCGCCGGAGGTCCGCGTGCTGGCCGTCGACCTCGCCGAGCACGGCGACTCCCGGTCGGACCGCGACACCTGGACCATCGAGGAATTCGCCCGCGACGTGGCCGCCGTACTGGCCGCCGAGTCGGTCGATTCCGCTGTCGTAGCCGGGCATTCGCTCGGCGGAGCGGTCGCGGTCGAGACCGCCCGGCAGCTTCCGGACACGGTCACCCAGGTGATCGCGCTCGACGCGTTGCACTACCTGAGCTTGTTCCCCGCGCAGAGCGAGGAGGACGTCCAGGCATTGCTGCAACCGTTCCGGGAGGACTTCACCGGGGCGATGCGCGGGATGGTCGAGGCCGGTTCACCGGAAGGCACCGATCCGTCCTTAGTGGACTCGTATATCAGGAAGATGGCTTCCGTACGCCAACCCGGCGGTCTGCTCGCACTCGAAGGCCTCGCACGCTGGGACATGGACGCGGCGCTGCGCGAAGTCGCCCAGCCGATCGTGCTGTTCGCCGTGCGCTCGATCATCACCCAGGAGGCGATCGACCGCTACGGCGACCGGTTCCGGATCGAGCTGGTCGACCTCGGCAGCCACCACTTCCCGGTCGAATCCCCCGCCGAAACCGCCAAGCTCCTGGCTGGCGAACTCTAGGAACTACGCCCGCCGTCCGCCGTCGACCGACAGCGTGGTCCCGGTGACATACGATGCGGCGTCCGAACAAAGCCAGACCACGGCCGCGGCGGCCTCTTCCGGCGTGGCCAGCCTGCCGAGCGGAGTGATCGCCTCCTGCCGGGCGATCGTGGCGGGGTCGTCAGCCCAGGTGTCGAACCCAGGCGTCCGCGTCGGCCCGGGGCACACCGCGTTGACGCGGATGCCGTCCGCCGCGTAGTCCACCGCCGCGACCTTGGTCAGGCCGACAATCCCGTGTTTCGCCGCGACGTAAGCCGGCGCGTTCGGGATCGCAGACAACCCGCCGTTGGAGGCGACGTTCACGATCGCGCCGCCCTTCAGATGCGGCAGTTCGTACTTCATGCAGAGGAAGGTCCCGGACAGGTTCACCCGCACGATGCGCTCGAATTCGGCGAGCGTCAGCTGGTCGATGCGGTTGCGAGACGACACTCCGGCGTTGTTGACCGCGAAGTCGAGCCCGCCGTATGCCTCGACCGCCTGCTCGATCGCGGCCCGCACCGAAGGCTCGGCGGAGATGTCGGCCTGAACGGCCAGCGCCTCGCCGCCGTTCGTCTTGATCAGCCCGACGGTCTCGGCCGCCGCGGCCTCGTCGAGGTCCAGCACGGCCACCGCGGCCCCGGTGCGCGCGAACTCGATCGCCGCCGCGCGGCCGATCCCGCTGCCCGCCCCGGTGACCAGCCCGCTTCGCCCGCTCACGACAGCGACTCGTGGTTCGCCCAGGCCACCCGGTACGAATGCCGCGCCTTCCAGCGGTCGATCACCTCGTGCAGTTCGGGCGCGGCGAAGCTCTTGGCCAGCGTGTCGAGGTCGGCGACGGTGACCTGCACGATCGCCGTCGCGATGAGCGCCGGGATGGCGTCCTCGCCAGGGATCGGCAGGTGCCGCCGGGCCTCGACCGACTCGGCGAGCCCGCTCGCGAGCATCGCCTGTTTGATATCGCTGAGGTACTGATCCAGCTCGGCGTCGGGGAGCGGCTGGTCGAACGAAACAATCATCGTATGCATGATCATGCTTCAAGTTTTGCTCTCGGGAGGGGAACTCGTCCAAGACCGGTTCGCTATTCGGCGATAACCTGAAGGCATGGCTGAACTGGAGACGCGCGAACTCGAGTACTTCCTGGCGGTCGCCGACGAGCTGCACTTCGGCCGCGCCGCCGTGCGGTTGTCGATCGCCCAGCCCGCGCTGTCGAAGGCCATCCAGCGCATCGAAACCCGGCTCGGCGTGCAACTGTTCACGCGCTCGAGCCGCCACGTGGAACTGACCGCGGCCGGCGAGGCGCTGCAGGAACACGGACGGCACGCGCTCAACGCGGTCAGCGCCGCCGCCCGCAATGCCCGCCGCGCCGGCGAGAGGCACCTGCGGCTGGTGCTCAAACCGGGCGGGGACGCCGGGCTGCTGTCCGGAATCCTCGCCGAGTACTCCCGCGATCCCGGCGCCCACCAGGTCGACATCCTGTTCAGCGGCCCGGCCGACCGCTCCGACTTCCTCCTCAGCGGCCGCGCGGACGTCGGGCTCCTGTTCGTCCCGTTCGACGACTTGACCGGGCTCGCCTGCGAGACCCTGCACGCCGAGGACCGGGTCGCCATCCTGCCCGCCACGCACCGGCTCGCCCAGCGCCCGTCCGTTCGACTGTCCGATTTGGACGGAGAGACGCTGCCCTCGTGGAAGGGCGTCCCCGGGGTCGAAGGAACGGGGCCGAAGGTGGCCGACGTGGTCCAGCTGCTGCAGCTCGTCTCGCTGGAGCGGATGATTGGCGTACTGCCGCGGTCGCTGGTCGACCAGGTCCCGCCGGGCGTCGTCTGCGTGCCGCTCAAGGACGCTCCGCCCAGTCAGCTGGTGCTCGCCTGGAACGAGCAGGACCGGCGGCCGCAGGTGGCTTCGTTCGTCAACGCCGCGCTGGCCGCGGTCCGCTGAAGCCCCGGTGCGGTTGAAGACCGCCAGCAGCGACAGTGTCATGCTGGCCTGCGTGGAGGACATCATCACCGCGATCGGCCCCCGCCTGCGACAGCTCCGGCGGCAACGCAACCGCACCCTGGAAGAACTCTCGGACGCGACCGGCATCTCCATCAGCACCCTCTCCCGCCTCGAATCCGGCCAGCGCAAGGCCACCCTCGAACTGCTGCTGCCGATCGCCCGCGCGCACCGGATCCCGCTGGACGAACTGGTCGGCACCGCCCCGCTGCAGCCGGTCACGCGCAGCGACCGGACTGTCGTGCCGCTTACCAACCAGCCCGGCCGGCTGCAGTCGCTCAAGATGATCTTCGACGCCGCCCGTTGCGTGCCCGCGCCGCGCACGCACCCCGGGCACGAATGGTTCTGCGTGCTCAGCGGCAAGGGCAGGCTGGTGCTCGGCGAGCACGACGTCGTCCTGAAAGCGGGCGAGGTCGCCGAATTCGACACCCGGATCCCGCATTGGTTCGGCAGCACCGGCGAGGGGCCGGTCGAAATCCTCAGCCTGTTCGGCAGGCAGGGAGAACGGCTCCGCGTCCGGGCCAGGACCCGCTGATTGCTCCGCTTGGCGGCATAACACTGCGCGCGCGGGAAAACCTATGCCCGCGCTGACCTGCACTGAGTGGAACACACCGTCGAAAGTCGGTGCCTGACCGCAAAAATTCCGACTTAACATCCGGGTCCCGCGGACGGACCCCCTTTTCCCTCCGCGCGTTTCCTTCGCCTACGACGAGGAGATGCACCGATGCGGAAACTCTTCGCCCTGCTCACTTCCGCCCTGGCGGCCGCGGCCGTCGTCGCCGGCAGCCCGCCGGTGTCCGCGGCCCCGGACAGCGGGGTGGTGCCCGGGCTGACCGGCGCCGCCGCGAAAGCCGCCGCCGGGGCCGCGGCGGACAAGTTCCTTCAGCTGCGCCGAGAGAAAGCCGGCCGCAGCGGCAAGCCGCGGCTCGACGCGCAACAGCACACCTTCTGGGGCCCCGAACCGCAATTGTCCAGCGGGGCGGACGGAATTCTCGTGACGCACAGTGTCGTCCCCGACCTCCGCCTCTCGAACAGCGCGGACGTCGTCTACGCCCCGACGGTCAAGCCCACCGGCCATTCCTGCATCGAGGTCGTCACCGCGTACGGACTCGGCCAGGGCGGTCAGGTCTGGGCCTGGGACTGGTGCGGGACGATCGGACCCGCGAAGGTCGTCCAGCTGGACAGCTCGTTCCTCTCCACCTATACGTCCACAGTGGACGGACATCCGGCTTTCACCGTGCAGGAAGTCCAGACCGACGCGGGCAGCAACAGCTGGACCGCCTCGCTCTACAACGTGAAGACCGGCAAGTGGGACGACCTGTTCACGCAAAGCGGCAGCGACCAGAGCACCCTCAACGAGGGCTGGGACATCTTCGAGCTGTACTCGACCGTCGACCCGTCGACCGGACAGGCTTACTACTGCTCGGACGCCAAGGGCAAGGTGTTCGAATCCAGCCAGCTGCAGCTGCGCATCGGCGGCCAGTGGACGCCCGCGACCGAGTCGAACTCGCCGTTGCAGCCGACGGCCAACCCGAACCCCAGCGATTACAGCTGCTCGTCCCTGCAATTCGAGGTGCCGACGCCGAACAGCAACTGGCGCGTCACCGTCTAGGCCCGGCCCCGGCCGGCAGGAGTGCGTGCCACCAGCGGTCAAACGCGGCACTGCACCCCTGCCGGTTGGCGTAATCACGGGCCACCCGCTGAGATATCTCGCCCGCCCGGTCCGCGACCGCAGTGCCCGGCCGGTAGCACAACCGCAGCTCCTGCCACAACGGCGCGCCCTCGATCGCCCGCACCACGATCCCGTCCCGCCGGTCCTCCCGGGTCGCCAACGCCGGCGCGATCGCCATGCCCGCGCGCACCAGGTCCAGCAAGGTAGCCAGGCACTGCGGCCGATGCGGCTGATCCAGCACGACCCCGCGCTGCTGGCAGACCTCCTGCAGATACGCCGACCACCGGGTCGTCCACGGCGGATCGTCCGCCCACGGATACGCGGCAAGCTCCTCCAGCGGGATTTCCCCGCTCGAGGCCAGCGGATGATCCTCAGCCAGGATCACGAAAACCGGCTCCCGCGCCTGTACCACGACGCTCTCGACGCCGTCCGGAACGATCCGGTCCGGAAGCGGCGCGAGGTAAACGAGCGCGAGGTCAAGCTCGCCGTCCGCGAGCGCCGCCAACGTCCGCGCCTCGTCCTGCTCCTCATACACCCGAACCGCGGGACACCACGGCTGCTCCCGCAACCACCTCGCCAACGCGAGATGCAAGAACCCGCTGTACCCGCCGATCCGCACCGCCCCCGCCGTCTCCCGCCGCGCACCAGCCCGCTCGGTCAGCGCCGACATCCCAGCCAGCACCGCCCGCGCGTCCGCGACGACGTCCTCGCCAAGGGCCGTCGGCACGCACCCCGTCGGCGAGCGCGCGAACAAACTCCCGCCGACCGACCTTTCGACGCGCCGCAGCAACCCGGACAACGCCGGCTGGGAAACGTGCAGCATTTTGGCCGCGCGAACGAGACTGTGCGCGTCGGCGATGGCCACGACCGCGCGCAGGTGGCGCAGTTCCAGCTCCATGACTCCTCCGGACGCAACCCCTCGCCTGGTCACTGTAACGCCGAAGATCGTGAGGAATTACCGACGCGAGTCGGTACTCGGTCACTAACCGGCCCGTCCCGATTTCCGGGCCAGCAGCTCTGCCCGATGAGGCACCCCTTGCCGGATTCGATTGCCCCTCCCCGGCAAACCCAGGACGCTCTGTGGCCTCACCGCCAACTCATTCAAGGGGAACTTTCGTGACGGCAAGGACAACCGCGACCTGGCTCGCCGCACCGGCGATTCTGCTCAGCCTGGCCGCATGCGGCTCGACCGACGTGGCCGGTTCGCCCGGACCGGCCGCCGCGCCGCCGAGCAGCGCTCCCCAGCCGTCCGCGGCCGAGACCGCTTCCGGTGCCTCGACCTACCAGATCGCGGTCGAACGCTGGGTCACTCAGATCCTGCGAGAGCAGTACGAGGAAGCCTGCCTGTCCAGCGCTCCCGCGATGCCGCCCGGCAAGGACGCCAAGACGCTGTGCAAGAGCCCCGCGGCCCGCAAATCCGCCGAGTCGCTGCACGAGGCCTGGGCCAAGCCCGGCGTCGCCCTGCCGCCGCGGGGGAAAGTCACCGTGGACCAGGTCAGCGCGACTGGCGACGAGGTCACCGTGCCCGACACCGCGGTCAAGCTCGACGGCCGCACCCTGCACAGCCTCGAACTCATCGGAGCCACCGGGAACACGAGTTCGTTCAGCCTCGCGTTCAAGGTGCGCAAGCACGAGGGGGCCTGGTACGTCCAGGGCTTCGACATGAACGCGTGACAGCCGACTTTCGTCGGGCAGACAGGTCTGGACAACTGGCCAATTGGTCTAGACAATAAACGGTCAGGGGGTCGCACCGGACCGGAGGAACGCAATGAAGCGTGCTCGTTTCCTCGTCGTGCTCCTGCTGGCCGCAGCCGGACTTGTCGTCGGCGGGCCAGCACAAGCGGCGAACCTGCTCGCCAACCCCGGTTTCGAAGCGGGTTCGACCTCCGGCTGGACCTGCCCCGCGGGCTCCGCCGTGAAGACGCCAGTGCACTCGGGTACCTACGCATTGGCCGTCACCCCCGGCGCGGCCGACCTCGGCAGATGCTCCCAAACGGTGCCCGTGCGGCCCAACACGACCTACTCGGTTTCCGCCTGGGTCCAAGGCGCACCGGTGTACCTCGGCGTCACCGGCGGCTCCTCCACTTGGACTAACGCCTCCGCGTACAGCCAGCTTTCGCTGTCCTTCACCACCACCGCGAACCAGACGTCCGCGGAGCTGTACCTGCACGGCTGGTACGGCGCAGGCACGTACTACACGGACGACATAGTCCTCGACGGCCCCGGCGGCGACACCCCCGGCGCGCCCGGCGTCCCCGGTACCCCGACCGTCGGCACCGTGACCGACACGTCGATCGCCCTCGCCTGGGGTGCCGCCACAGGCACCGTGACCGGCTACCGCGTCTACGAAGACAACACCCTGCGCGCCACCGTCCCCGGAACGTCCACGACGCTTTCCGGCCTCACCGCCTGCAGTTCGCACAGCTATTCCGTCACCGCCTACAACGACAAAGCCGAATCCGCCCGCACACCCGCGGTTTCCGCGACCACCAGCGGCTGTACCAGCGCCGGCCTGCCAAAACACGCACTGATCGGCTACGTCCACGCAAGCTTCGCGAACGGCTCGGGTTATCTGAAACTCGCCGACGTCCCCAACGCGTGGGACATCATCGACCTGGCCTTCGCCGAGCCGACCTCGGTCACTTCCGGCGACGTCCGCTTCAACCGCTGCTCAGCCACCGAATGCCCCGGCGTGGAAAGCGACGCCGACTTCATCGCCGCCATCCGCGCGAAGCAGGCGCAGGGCAAGAAGGTCCTGATCTCCATCGGCGGCCAAAACGGCGAAGTCCGCCTCACGACCACCGCCGCCCGAGACAACTTCGTCAACTCCGTCGCAGCGATCATCGACAAATACGGCCTGGACGGCCTGGACGTCGACTTCGAAAGCCAGTCCCTGTCCCTGGACTCGGGCGACACGGACTTCCACAACCCGACCACGCCGGTGATCGTCAACCTGATCTCCGCGTTGAAGACTTTGAAAGCCCGCTACGGAGCCAAGTTCGTGCTGACGATGGCCCCGGAAACGTTCTTCGTCCAGGTGGGCTACCAGTTCTACGGCGGCTCCGGCGGCGGCGACAGCCGAACCGGCGCCTACCTGCCGGTGATCTACGCCCTGCGAGACTCGCTCACGGTGCTGCACGTCCAGGACTACAACTCGGGCCCAGTGATGGGCCTGGACAACCAGTACCACACGATGGGCGGCGCGGACTTCCTGATCGCGATGACCGACATGCTGAAGTCCGGCTTCAAGGTCGCGAACACCGGCCAGACCTTCCCCGGCCTGAGGGAAGACCAGATCGCGGTCGGCCTGCCCGCAGCAGTCAGCGCAGGAAACGGCTACGTCTCCCCGCCTGAAGTCCAAACCGCAGTGACGTGCCTGGCCCACGGAACCGGCTGCGGCTCGTATACGTTGCGGGGCGGGCCGTCGCCTGCGCTGCGGGGGTTGATGACTTGGTCGGTTAACTGGGATCGGTATTACAAGTGGGAGTTTCAGAACGCTCATCGGCCGTTCTTGGACGGGCTCGGATGAGCGGTCACCTATAGGGCCGTCGAAAACTGTCTGTTCCGAAATCCCTGTGGCGTCCGCCCATCGAGACGCGTTCAAGCGCCTTGGCGAATAAGGCCGTTGCGTCCTGCAGCGAATCCCGGGTCGAGGTGAACGCATGCCCTTGGTCGGCGAGGGTGTTCTGACTGTCGTGCAACGCCAGCGACGCCGACGTCGCCACGTCCGCCAACGGCTTCAACGATCCCCGTGCCGCGTCACCGCTCTGCCCTGACCAGGTGCTTCGCAGCGGCGTACTGCGCCTGCCCGAGACTGTCCGGCCCAGGCCCAGCCTTCACTCGCCGCACAAGCTCGCCCGGAAGGATGATTTTCCCTTCGGCCTGCATCTGCTTCAGGAACTCGTTGAACCTGTCCGCGATGAAGCTCATCGTCACGCACCGCCCTTCAGCGTGGTGACGGCGAGGCCGGCGACGTGCTGGGCGTCCTGACAGGGATCGGCCGACGATCCGACTTGGTCATTGGCCAGCTTCACGTCGATCTCGAATGCGGCGTCGTCTGCGATGCCGACGGCGACGCTGCACCGGCCGGTCGAGCGGTCGTCGCTCGGCCCGTAGGCGACAACCGGGTAGCCCTGGACAGGAGTCAGCTCTTTGAAGAATCCCTCGTTTTTCTTCGCGTAGACGTGGCCGAGGCCGTCCTTCCACGCGTACACGAGCTGCACGCCGATGCCCGAACCCCGGCTCGGATTGGACCAGCGGCATTGCTTGGCGACGCCAGTGTCCTCGGACGGTTGCACCGCAGGCGACGCACCAGAGAACAGGGTTTTCACCTGCGCATCCGTAAGCACCTTGCAGGGATCGCCCTGGACGATCGATGCGGGCAGCGGGTTCGCGATCTTCGGGGCTCCCGAAGAAGGCTGTTGTGCATCGCTGCTTGAGGAACCGGAACTGGGCAGCGACTGCCTCGGAGGGTCGGCTTTCCCGCCGCTTCCGCTGCACGCCACCAGTCCGGCACTAAGCGCCAACGCCAGCAACGAAATCCGGAAGCCGGTCGAACGCATCAGAAGTGTCCTTCGCCCTGTTTGGTGATGTCCTTGCCTGCTTGCTGGTCATGCGCGTCATGGATGCCAAGGGCGTCTTTCATCTTCTGAATGACGGAGCCGAGGTAGGCGCTTTGCCGCATCAGGTGGCCGCGGTAGTAGTTCCCCGAGTTGTTGCTGGCGTCGGTGTTCCGCAGCGAAGCCGGGTCTTTCCCGGGCGGCACGATGCTCCACATCGGGACGGCTTTTTCGATTTGAGAATCGATGCGCGTCCGCAAGTTCTGGAGGTTCGCGAGTTCGGCGATCATGGCGTCCTTGCTCAGGTAGAAGCCAGGAGCACTGCCTCCGCCAGACGCGCCACCACCGCCTCCGGACGGGCCGTCGGCGACGAAAAGCTCGCCCCGGTGAGCGCGCCGATCATGCCGGTATCGCCTAGTGGTGTCGCCTGCTCAGCCATCTGCATCCTCCCCTGGCGGCTAGCCTCGCCTATAGCTTCACTAAGCCGAACCGATGATATGCAACACGCAACTGTGTGTCCCGGGAACGCTGCAGATCACCGAGTGTCCGATAGAAATGCATTCCTCCAGAAAGCAGCCGAGTAGTTTTACTCTCGGTGGCCGAGTAGATCCTCTCGATCACGCCCGCGATCGTTGAGACGAACCAACTGGTCCCGTACCGTGATGGAGCGACTACGGGAGGGGACGCAGATGGGGTTCCGCACGGTTCCTGAAGAACTGAAAGCCGCAGGCAAGGCCGCGAGTGACGCAGCAGGAGTGCTGCGCAGCGCACACTGCGCCGAGCCAGTCGGGCAGCTCTCCAGCGCACTGCCCGGCGGCGCAGCAGCCGGGGCGGCCACGTCCTTCAGCCAGTCATGGGAGTCGGACTTCACCGCTTGGTGCACCGATGCCGAACGCTTCGGCACCGACCTCGGCACCGCCGCTCGCGACTACCAGGGCAGCGACCAGGCCGCGCACAATGGCGTCAATCGTGCCGGAACCATGCGGGGACCGCAGTAATGGTCGGCCTTTCCGACGTCAAACGCTGGAACACCGGCCAGCTCGACGAGATCTTCAAAACCGTCCAGCAACGGCTTCAAATCCTCACCCATTCCGGGGATGATTTCGGCAAGGTCATCCCGGTCGCGGACTGGTCCGGCCCCGCTGCGGACAACGCCCGCTCCGCCCACAGCAACCTCATGTTCCGCATCGACAAAATGGCCGCCGGAGCCAGCATCGTCGGCAAGGCCATCGGGCAGGCCGCCGACGCCATCACCGGCGTCCAACACGCCATCGCCGGAGCTGAAGAACTCGCCCGCAAGTACGGCTACCAGATCGCTGACAACGGCGGCGTCACCGATCTCTACCCCGAGGGGAAAGCGCCACCCGAGCTGCATCCGGAGGATCGTGCCCGCGCCAAGGCCGAAGTCAGCGACGCTATCGCCCAAGCACTGCGCACCGCCGACGACATCGACCGCGACCTCGCCGCCGTCCTGCAACGCGCACAACAGGGCGACTTCGGCACCGGCAATGAGGGCACCGTGACCGCCGCAGCTGCCGACGGAGCCCTCGATCCCGGCCTCACCCTCCTGGAACCGCCCAAGGACGGCAGCCCGAGCCAGAACGCCGGCTGGTGGAACTCCCTGTCCCCCGCCGGGCAAGCCATCCTCCTGCGCGACCACCCGGACTGGCTCGGCAACCTCGACGGACTGCCCAGCAGCGTCCGGTCGCAAGCCAACATCGCCCGGATGCCCGCTGAACGAGCCAGCCTCCAGCGTCAGCTTGACGAGGCGAAATCCTTTGTCGACCAGGTCAAAGGCATGGCCTGGCCGCCTCCGGGCATGCTGTCGGACGCCCTGGCCAAAGAGGATGTGATCAAGGCGAAGCTGAAATCGCTCGACGCGATCGACGCGACGATCGCCAAAGGCGAGCGCCAGTTGCTGACCTTGGACACCTCAGGCGAGCGGGTCAAGGCCGCGGTCGCAGTCGGCAACGTGGACACCGCCGAACACGTCGCCGTGTTCACGTCCGGCTTTACCTCGACCGTCGACGGCAGCCTCAAGGGCTACGACAACGACATGCAGAACCTGCTCACACAGTCGCAAGGGATCTCGAATGTGTACGGCAACCACGGCGGAGTCGCCGCGGTCACCTGGATCGGCTACGAGGCACTGCAGACTGCCGACGTGCTGAACCCCGACGAGTCGGTTGGCAGTGACAACCTGGCGAAGATCGGCGCGCACAAGCTCGACGGTTTCCTCAACGGTCTTGGCGCGTCCCACGACATCCACAACCAGCCGCTGCACCTGACCGCGCTCGGCCACTCCTACGGCAGCCTGACCACCGGAATCGCCCTCCAGCAACCGACCCCGGTCCACGACGCGGTGGTCTTCGGATCACCCGGCCTCGACATGCAGACCCCGAACGACCTCAAAGTGCCGCAAGGGCACCTGTTCTCAGAGTGGTCGGATCAGGATCCGGTGCCACGCCTGGACATCGCCCACAACTTCGGCACCTCGCCCTACCAGGCAATCTCTGGCGGCTCGGTCGCCGGCATCGAACAGCTCTCCACCGGCGACGCCACCGGAGCCAGCGGGCAGTCCCTGCACGCCACCCACGAGCACGGACAATACTTGGACAACAACTCCACCAGCCAATACAACATGGCGAGCGTCGTCGCCGGCCGCCCGGATCTGACCGTGCACTACACGCAACCCTGGGACGTTCCGGCCGCGCCGCCCGCGCCAGGCGAGCCCGTCCCCGCGCCCCCGGGCACCGACCCGACACCGCCCCCACGATGACGAGAGCCACCTGCCAGCACATGAAGCGCACGCTTGCCCTGGCTGCCGCACTCTGCCTGACCTTCGGACTGAGCGCGTGCGGACCGGACGTTCCCCCGGAGACCACGGTGAACCAGAAAACCGAGCAGTTCAACGAGCTGATGAAGCGCCCCGACATCGATCAGGCCGTCGCCCGGTACGACGAGATGTACGCCAAGATCCGCGCCAAGGTCACCGAAATCGTGCCGAGCCTCAAGTGGACCTCGGCGAACCCCATGACCTCGGCATCCTGCGGAAACGACTTCGCCGCGGTGAACGCCGACCTCCGAAAGGACGATGCCGAGGTCAAGAGCCTGGCCAGCTGGGTCGCACAAGGCAAAGTTCCCGACCCGCAGTGGGACTCCGTCCAGGCGGCAGTGAGCGACATCCTTCGCGGCTACGGCTTCGACTCGGGTCCCACCGTGGTGAAGAACCAGCCCTCCGATCACTACGTGACCTACCGCGCGCCGGACGGCTCAGAAGTCACCTTCGGCAGCTCGGTCAACACAAGCGCCACAGTGCGCACCGGTTGCCACCTGACCGCTGAGGGGAAGAAACGCGGGACCCCCGCGGCAGTGCCGACGTACTGACAAGGGAGCGGAGGGAAGACTGCTCCGGATGGAGCGGGCTCGAGAACGGCGGCGCAGTCGAGACCCTTTCCAGCACGACCAAAACAGGCAAACCGCTTGTTCACAGGAGCCTTCTTCAAGAATTCCTCAATTGGTCTGTTCCTTGAGACCCTTGTGGTTCTGCCAAGCCACCAATGTGGTGACCGCACCGGTCACTATGACGCCCAAGATCGCGCCGATCACGCAACGACGACAGTTTCAGCTGCTGCGCGTACTACGCTGGTCGTCTTCAGATCAACCTCGTTCAGCTACGAGAACAGCGGCACTCCGTGCGGCTGTCATCGACTGTGAGAACGGTCTGGGAGGCACATACCGAATCAAGCCTTCACCGGAGGCAACGCCGTAGAGGACGGCACCGATGCGATCCAGCCGGTCCATCTCGAACGTTTCAGGCATGGGGCGCTCCGGCAAAGTCGAGAGTGCAGCTGTGGCGAGGAGTCGGCCGAGCGCCTGAGACCGTTACGGGAGGGGATGGCAAGCCGCCGATTCCTTGCCGTCGACGCGACCACCCAGGTCGATAACGCGTACATCCCCACGATTACCCCTTTTTGCCCCGCCGCCGTTGACGAACACCCCACCCGCCGCCCTGCCTGTGACGGCCGGTCGCGAACAGCCGCGGTTCACCGCTGAGCTGGGCTTGGTCGCGCTGCCCACGGCAGTACCGGTGGTCCGCATGTTCGTGGCGGACACGCTGCGCCGTTGGCGCGCGATGTTCATCGAGCCGGACATGGAAGACGTCGCTGCGGAACTGGTGACGCTCTCCGTGCAGGCCACCGGGCCAAGCTGAAAGAGCGTCTGCGCGACATCGGTCGACAGCGGCAGCGGCTCACTGAACGCCTGGCCGAAACGAGCAACGAAGTCTCAGAGGCTGCCCGGCTGGTCGAGCTCTGCCTCACCCTCCTCGATGATCCACAAGCGCTCTAACGGCGTTGCGACGACGGCTGCTCAACCAGGCCCTCTTCGAGCACGTCTTCATCGAGGAGGACATCACCGGCTACGCCATGAAAGAGCCGTTCGCCACCATGAGCACAATCGAGAAGCGCCATCAGGACGCAACCAGCGATAAGCCCGACCCCGGGGCCAATGGAACTTCGTCTACACATAGCGCGAGGGGTGTCTCCGGATCCGGAGACACCCCTCGCGCTATTAACGGTCTTGAATTCTTACTAGCTGGCATGGACTTGGCCCAGTGTTCTAGTAAGCCCTCTAGGGTGGAGCTGAGGGGAATCGAACCCCTGACCTTCTCGATGCGAACGAGACGCGCTACCAACTGCGCTACAGCCCCTAGGAGCGTGAGCCCCTGTTGTTCAGTGCTTGGAAAGCTTAGCAGCGCCCTCCAGGCACCCAACAGCGGGGGGTCACTCTCCGACCGCCCGGCGGTAAGGACTCGCGCTGGGCTCGGCGAGTTCCTCGAAAGCCGGGTCCTCGTCGTCCAGGTCCACAACGACTGCCTGCCGGCGGATGCGGGACATCGGGGACGGTTTGCGCTCCACGATGTCGCGCGGCACCTCGGGTGCGACGACCTCGACGTCCTCCTCTTCCTCCGCGAAGGAGTCGTACGACTCGCGCGAAGGAGCAGCCGGGGCCGTCGCCGCGTAGCGGGCCATTCGGCGCTGCCGGATCTCGTTCTCGATGCGGACCTGGCGGCGGAGGTACACGAGGTAGCCGACGAGGGCGAGGTCCACCGCGGCGTGTGCCCACCACGCCAGCGAGAACGCGAATCCGGCGATAGCGGCCGTGACGACGGCGGCGATCAGCAGGATCACGACCACCCGCTGGCGGAACGCGTACTTGGCCCGGGCGGCGATCTCCGCCGCCTCCGGGTCGAAGCCGCCCCGGCCGGGCCGGTAGCTGCGGCGTTCGCGGCGCGGCGCGGCGGCGCGTTCGGCGCGCGCGGGCTGCGGGAGCGGCTCCGGTTCGGGTTCGGGCTCGGCGTCCAGGTCAGCGTCGAGTTCCGCCTCGAGTTCGGCGAGATCATCCTCCACCGAAGGATTCGCGTTGTCGGACACGGCGTCGTCCTCCTGTCCCTCGTTGCGAGCACTGCCCCTTCGCACTACCCGGGCGGCCAGCGCGGAGGTTGGCGTCCGCGCGACTTGCTGGCGTTTGCGAGCCACCATGGGCACGAGAACGACGAGCCATGCCGCGGCGAGCGCGACGATGATCACCGAACTGGGCATCTCCCGTCACCTCCCCCGATCCTCTGCTGTAGTCACGCTAGCCACAACAGTCACACAGGAGGCGCAGACTCGCCGGGTTCGATCACGAAAATGCATCACCGCATTAGGTGAATCTCACAGGATGTGGTAACGCGTGATCGAGGCGGGACGCGTAGTCACCGTCAGACCAGGTCGGCGCGTCCGGAGGCCACCAGGCGGGACACCAGGCCGTCGCCGGTCTCCTCTTTCGTCACGGCGAAACAGAGGTGGTCACGCCAGGCTCCGGCGACGTCGAGGTACCGCTCGAACAGCCCTTCCTGCCGATATCCGGCCTTGGTGAGCACGCGGATGCTGGCGTTGTTCTCCGGCCGCACGGTCGCTTCCAGCCGGTGCAGCCCGGCGGCATCGAAAGCGTGATCTGTCACGAGCGCGACGGCCGCGGTCGCCACGCCTCCCCGGACGATCTCGGACGACACCCAGTACCCGATCCAGGCCGACCGGAGTGCGGCGCGGATCACATTACCGACAGTGATCTGCCCCGCGAACTTTCCATCCACCGTGATCGTGAACGGCAGGCACTGGCCCCGCCTCGCCAGCCCGCGCAGCGCCGCCCACTGCGACGGCCACGACCAGAACGCGTTGCGGTCGGCCCACGGCCCGATCCCGGTCGGCTCCCACTCCTCGAGGTGCTCGCGGTCGCGCAGCCGGACGCGGCTCCACTCGCCGGCGTCGCGCAACCGCACCGGGCGCACGGCCAGCACGCCGGCCGGGATCCGCAGGGGGCCGAGCGTGGCGGGCCAGCCGGGGTGCCGGTTTTCGACCGAGTCGGCGAGTGCGGCCACGGATCAGGCGCGCTGGGCGAGGAAGGTGACCTTGACCTGGTCGCCGGCGGCCACCTCGGTGAGGTCCTCCTCGACGGTGATGAGGCAGTTCGCCTCGGCCAGCGACGCGAGCAGGTGCGCGCCCGACGTGCCGAGCGGCTGCACCAGGTACTCGCCGTTCGCCTCGTCGCGCAGCAGCTGGCCGCGCAGGTAGCCGCGGCGGCCCTTCGTCGAGGTGATCGACGACAGCAGCCGCGCCCCGACCACCCGGCGGTGCGGGTTGCGGGTTCCGCGCGCGGTGCGGATCAGCGGCCGCACCAGCACCTCGAACACCACGAGCGCGCTCATCGGGTTGCCCGGGATGAGGAACGTCGGCACCGAGTCCGGGCCGAGCCTGCCGAAGCCCTGCACCGACCCGGGGTGCATCGCGACCCGGGTCAGGTCGATGTGCCCGAGGTCGGACAGCGCGGCGTGCACCTCGTCGCCGGACGACCCGCCGGCCCCGCCCGCGACGACCACGATCTCGGACATCAGCAGCCGTCCTTCGACGACCTCGCGCAGCCGCTTCGGGTCGCCCGGCACGATGCCGACCCGGCTCACCTCGGCGCCGGCGTCGCGCGCGGCGGCGGCCAGCGCGTACGAGTTGACGTCGTAGACCTGGCCGACCGACGGCGTGCGGTCGATGTCCACCAGCTCGTCGCCGACCGACACGATCGACACCCGAGGCCGCGGGTAGACCAGCACCTTCGCGCGGCCGACCGCGGCCAGCAGCCCGACCTGCGCCGAGCCGATGGTGTCGCCCTTGCGCACGGCGACGTCGCCGATCTGCACGTCCTCGCCCGCCCGGCGCACGTAGCCGGCTGACGGCACGGACCGGTTGATGGTGACCTTGGCCTGGTGGCCGTCGGTGTAAGCGGTCGGGACCACGGCGTCGGCGAGCGTGGGCAACGGCGCGCCGGTGTCGACCCGCACCGCCTGACCGGGCTGCAGCCGTCGCGGCTGACGCGAGCCAGCCGGGATTTCGCCGACGACCGGCAGCTGGACCGGTTCCTGCCCGGCGGTCTGCACGTCGACGCTGCGGACCGCGTAACCGTCCACCGCCGCCTGGTCGAACCCGGGCAGCGCGTGCTCGGCGACCACTTCCTCCGCGCAGAGCAGCCCCTGCGCCTCGGAGATCGCGACCCGGACCGGCCGCGGGCGCACGGCGGCGTCGAGGGTCAGCGCGATCTGCTCGTCGACCGAGCGGAACTCTCCGGTCTCGGCGGATTCTTCCGCCGGGACAGCGATTTCTGCCGATTCCGCTGCGGCGACTGCCTGAACCGCGGGTTCGGTCGCCGTGGTGTCGTCAGTCGGGGTGGTGTCGAGGGAGTCCGTCATGGGCGATCGTTTCCGATCCGTTCGGTCAGCCAGGTGCGCAGCGACGGCCCGTAATCCGGGTCCTCGAGCGCGAAATCGACGGCGGCGCGCAGGAATCCGCCCGGGTTGCCCAGGTCGTGCCGCCCGCCGCGGTGGACGACGATGTGCACGGGGTGCCCCTCCTGGATCAGCAGCGCGACGGCGTCGGTGAGCTGCAGCTCGCCGCCCGCGCCGGGCTCGATCCGGCGCAACGCGTCGAAAATCGCCCGGTCGAGCAGGTACCGCCCGGCCGCGGCGTAGGTCGAGGGCGCGTCCTCCGGCTTGGGCTTCTCGACCATGCCGTGGACCTGCTTGACGTCCGGGTCGTCGGTGTCGGTGACGTCGAAGACGCCGTACGGGGAGATCTGCTCCTTCGGGATGTCGAAGGCGCAAAGCACGCTTCCGCCGTGCTGGGCGCGGACGGCCGACATCCGCTCGAGGACCCCGGCGGGCAACACGAGGTCGTCGGGCAGGAGCACGGCGACCGCGGTGTCCTCGTCGGTGAGGTTCGGCTCGGCCTGCGCGACCGCGTGCCCGAGCCCGAGCGCCTGCTCCTGGATCGCCACCTCGACGTCCAGCAGCTCCGGCCCTCGGCGGACCTTCGCCAGCAGCTCGGTCTTGCCCTTCTCCTCGAGCGTCTTCTCCAGGTCCGGCTTCGCCTCGAAGTACCGGACGACGGCTTCCTTTCCCGGCGAGGTGACGATCACCAGCCGCTTCGCGCCCGCACTCGCCGCCTCGGCCGCGACGATCTCGATTCCCGGCGTGTCGACCACTGGCAGCAGCTCTTTGGGCACCGCTTTCGTCGTCGGCAGGAATCGCGTGCCGAGGCCTGCGGCAGGCACGATGGCGGTTCTGAAGGTCTGGGTGGTTGAGGCGCCCGTCATGGGCGCAAAGCCTAACCTGGTCTCATGCACGAGCCGGGCAATGAGACCCCGAGCAAGGCGGAGTGGCGGACCCGAATTCTCCGCGCCCGCGCCGAACTGCCCCCCGAAGCCCATGCCCGCGAGGCAGCCGCACTGGCGACCGCGGCGTCGTCGATCCACGCGGAAACGGTGTGCGCGTACCTCCCGTTCGGCACCGAGCCCGGCCAAATCTCCCTGGTGAACGCCCTGGCCGCGACGGGAGCCCGCGTCCTGCTGCCCGTCATCCCGGACGTTCCGGGCCCGCTCGATTGGTCCGAGTACACCGGTCCGGACACCCTCCTCCCCGGACGCCTCCGCGGCGTCCTGGAACCGTCCGGCCCACGTCTGGGCACCGCCGCGGTGGCGTCGGCACAGGTACTGCTGATCCCAGCCCTGGTCGTCGACCGCCACGGCACCCGCCTCGGCCGCGGCGCCGGCTACTACGACCGCACCCTGACCGCCGCGCCGGATACCGCCCGCGTGGCTGTGGTGCGCACGGAGGAGGTCGTCGACCACCTCCCCGCCGAACCCCACGACGTGCCCATGACCGCCGTCCTGACCCCCTCGGGCCTCATCCAGCTGCCGACCGCCGCCGCGGCCCGCTGAGGAGTGGTCAAGACCACTCGACCGGCTTGCCGTGGTCAGTGACGCGTGAACCGGATGGCCGCCGCCACAGCCCGCCCATCCGGTCGAAGGCAGTGACGACCGCCTGTGCAGATACCCGCCGTCCGAACCGCAGACTCCGGCGACCGTCCCGGACGGAGGCCTAGCCGCGGACGCTCCACAAGAGGTGCGCCACCTGCCTCATCCGACGCCCGGCACTCGGACCACCAGCTCCGCCGAGCTGCTCACGGAGCGGCCGCCGGCAGCCAGCCGAGCACCTCGCCGAACGAATCACCCAAACCACACGCCCGCGCAGGCCGCCCGCACAGCCGCCGAACCCGGCACAGACCAGCCCTTCCGCAGACACTGCCCGCCCCGCCAAACCGGCCCAGCGACAGCCCGACCGACCGCACCAGCCGCAGTCCAGTCACCCAGCCACGCCGCCCAGCACGCCCTGACCAGCGCTAACCCGCCGCCACCCCTTCCGCCGCCGCACTGTGAGCAAGGGGTAATTGCGCTGAGGGAATGCTGTCCAGCACAATTGGGTTAGCACTCTTGTAGGTCGAGTGCCAGTGCATGAAGGAGCTTCAGTGCCCACGTACCAGTACGCCTGCAAGGAATGTGACCACCGCTTCGAGGCGGTGCAGTCCTTCTCCGACCCCAGCCTGACCGTCTGCCCGCAGTGCTCCGGTCCACTGCGCAAGGTCTTCAGTTCGGTCGGCGTGGTCTTCAAGGGCAGCGGGTTCTACCGCACGGATTCGCGTGATTCGAGCAAGTCGAGCGCCTCCGCGGCCCCGGCCAAGACCGAGAGCGCCAAGTCCGACTCGTCGTCCACCACCTCCTCTTCGTCGACGTCTTCTTCGTCCTCGAACACATCCTCCACCACGAGCACGACGAAAACGGCTTCCACGGCCTCCTGACCCCCGAGTTATCCACAAGGGGCCAGTTGTCCACAGGTTCGCGAATCGGCTCTTCCGGCCGGTTCGCGACGTCCTTAACGTCGGATTCGTGCGGCATCCCGCCGCACCGCAACCGACGAGGGGACAACCGTGAACACCTTGCTCAGCCGCCTTCCCGCGCTGCCTGATTTCCGTTTGCCGCGCGGTCGGCGAGCCCGGATGCTCCGCCGGTGTCTCGCGGCGGCCTTGCTCTTGGCCGGCCTGCTCGTCCTGCTTCTCCCGCCCTCCGCGCGGGGCGCACCCGCCACTTCGACGGTGGTGTCCGCACGCGACCTCCCCGCGGGTTCTGTCCTGCGCGCTGCGGACGTGCGGACCGTCGCGCTGCCCGACCACCTCCGCCCGTCCGGCGCGCTCTCGACGCCCGACGCGGCGGTGGGCCGCCTTCTGTCCGGCGCGGCCCGGGCTGGCGAACCCATCACCGACGTCCGGCTGCTGGGCAACAACCTCCCCGTAACGGGTGAACCCGGTGCAGTCACGGTCGCCGTCCGGCTCGCGGACGCGGCCGTCGCCGAGTTGCTTCAGCCGGGCCAGCGCGTGGACGTCGTCGCGGGCGCGGATACCACAAATTCCGCGTCTGTGCTGGCCAGAGGGGCCACGGTGGTCACCGTCCGGCGTTCCGACGACGCCGGGAACCGCACCCTGGGCCCGCCGCAGAAGGGTCCGTTGGTCCTGCTCGCGCTGCCAGCGCAGGTTGCCACGCAGGTCGCTGCTTCCTCGCTCGAACGACCGGTAACGGTTACTCTCCGCTAACCCGACCCTGTTCCGACGGGCGACGGCTGTCCGAAGACGGCCAGGTGCCTGTCCCGAATCCCCTGGGAGCAGCAGTGCTGAAAGGTTTCAAGGACTTTCTGATGCGCGGCAACGTCGTCGACCTCGCGGTCGCCGTCGTGATCGGCGCCGCGTTCACCGCGATCGTCACGGCGTTCACCAACGGCCTGATCAAGCCGTTGATCAACGCGCTGGGCGGCTCGGACGCGGCGAAGGGCCTCGGCTTCAACGTCCTGCACGGCAACGACTCGACGTTCATGGACTTCGGCGGCGTGATCAACGCGGCGATCAACTTCGTGATCGTCGCCGCGATCGTCTACTTCCTGATCGTGCTGCCGATGAAGCACATCCAGGAGCGCCGCAAGCGCGGCGAGGAACCCGGTCCGGCCGAGCCGACGGACGTCGAGCTGCTCACCGAAATCCGCGACCTGCTGCGCGCGCAGCAGGGCAACGGCCCCTCCAGCCGCGGCAACTGAGGGGTCACCGATCGTGATGCGGGGGCCGGTTCTCGAGATACCAGGAATCGGGAGTGGTCTCCGGGCCCCGGCCCCGCTCATCGGACGTGGTCTCCGGCAGCACGTCGCCGAAGACCTCGTCGACCCGGCGGCGGCGCTGGGCCTCGGTCACGCGGGGGCGTCGTTCCTCGTGCGGCATGGGTCCATCGTCCCACCTGTTGTTTGACAAGTGCAGAGAGATACCCGACCGGGCTCAGACCTCTTCGAGGCCGGAAAGCTCGTCGATCACGTGCGGGACCAGCGAGGAAAGGGTTGCCATGCCGTCGCGCACAGCCGCGCGCGAGCCGGCCAGGTTGACCACCAGCGTGCTGCCCGAAACGCCGGCCAGGCCGCGGGAGATCCCGGCGTCGACCGCGCCCGCGGCCAGTCCCGAGGCGCGCAGGGCCTCGCCGATGCCCGGGATCGGGCGGTCGAGCACGCCGGCGGTCGCGTCCGGCGTGCGGTCGCGCGGCGACACTCCGGTGCCGCCGACCGTGATCACCAGGTCCGCCCCGCCGATCACCGCCGTGTTGAGCGCGTTGCGGATGCCCGCGGTCTCGGCTTCGACCACCACGACGCCGTCGACGATGAACCCGGCCTCCTCGAGCAGCTCGGTGACGAGCGGCCCGGAGGTGTCCTCGTGCTCCCCGTGCGCGACCCGGTCGTCCACAATCACCACGAGGGCCCGGCCCAGCCGCTGTGCGCTCCGTTCCATGCCGACACCGTATCCGGTTCCAGGCCCGCTTCGCCGCCGCGGGCCCGGTGATTTCTGACGATTCGGTGACGTGGTCCGCGCAGGCCGCGCGCACCCCGGCGCGGGCGGCCTACCGTCGGCGAGGTGCGAGTGCTCCTCACCGGCGGCGCCGGGTTCATCGGGTCCCGGATCGCCGATCAGCTGGCCGACGACGGCGACGAGGTCGTGGTGCTGGACAACCTGCTGTCCACCGCGCACGGCTCCACCACGCCGCCCGAATACACCCGGCGGCATCGGTTCCTGCGCGGCGACGTCACCGACACCGAGATCGTCGCCGAGCTGCTCGACGGCGTCGACGCGGTCTGCCATCAGGCCGCGGTGGTCGGACACGGCGTGGATCCCTCCGACGCACCCTCGTATGCGCTGAACAACGACTACGGCACCGCCGTGCTGCTAGCCGCGATGCACGCGGCGAAGGTGCGCAAGCTCGTGCTGGCCTCGTCGATGGTGGTCTACGGCGAGGGACGTTATGCGTGTGCGGAACACGGTGTCGTTCCGCCGTCACCTCGCCGGCAGTCCGATGTGGACGCCGGACGATTCGAACCCACCTGCCCGCATTGCGGTGCCGAGTTGGGCTGGCGACTCGTGCCCGAAAACGCACCGCTGTTGCCTCGAAGCACCTACGCGGCAACGAAACTGGCGCAAGAACACCTCGCGGGAGCCTGGACGCGGCAGACCGGCGGCACGGTCTGGGCGTTGCGGTACCACAACGTCTACGGCCCGCGGATGCCGCAGAACACGCCGTACGCAGGCGTAGCGTCGCTGTTCCGGTCGGCGCTGGAACGCGGCGAGGCACCCACCGTGCTCGAGGACGGGCGGCAGCAGCGGGATTTCGTGCACGTGGACGACGTGGCCCGCGCGAACGTCCTCGCGCTCCGCAGCGACGGTCCGGAGGCAGACCTCAAGCCGCTGAACGTCTGTTCCGGAGAGCCGCACAGCGTCGGCGACCTGGCCCGGGAACTGGCCCACGCCTGCGGAGGGCCGGAGCCGCGGATCGTCGGCGGTGCGCGGCCCGCCGATGTCCGGCACGTCGTCGCCGATCCGGCCCGAGCACGGGAGCTGCTCGGGTTTCAGGCGGAAACGGCCTTCGCGGACGGCATCGCCGCGTTCGCCACCGCGGAACTGCGCGCGCCCGTCACCTGATGAGGTGAAGATCACGTTCCGGAATGAATCGGCCGTACCGGATCTTGATGCTGGGCATGCGTTCCATCGTGGTGGGGGACATCGAGATCCACGCACTGGCCGACGGACGGCTGCAGTTGCCGTCGTCGTTCTTCCCGGGACTCCAGGGCAAGCGCTCGGCGCCGAGCACTGTTCCGGTGGTCGTCGGCGCGTTCCTGATCCGGACCGGCGGCCGTACGGTGCTGGTCGACGCCGGTTTCGGTCCGCGTCCGTCCGGCGAGCCGCATCTGCCGCAGCACTCCAAGGAGCAGCTGCACCCGGTGGTCAGCGCGGCTGAGCCCGAGCACACCGGAGGCTTGCCCGCAGCGCTCGCCGAAGCCGGGGTCGCCCGCGAAGACATCGACACCGTGGTGCTGACTCATCTGCACGCCGACCACCTCGGCTGGGTCGCGCCGAACGGCGAACCGTACTTCCCGAACGCCGAAGTGCGGTACGGCGCGCCCGACTGGGCGGCCTTCGTCGAACCGGCCGGGCGGCACGACCGAGGCCGCGTCGCGCTGGAAGCCCTTCGCGCTCAGGGCAAACTGCGTCCGCTGCTTGACGGCGAGGCGGTCGCTCCCGGCGTCACCGTGCGGCATGCGCCTGGGCACACTCCGGGGCATTACGTGCTGGAAGTCGCGGATCAGGACCGTCGCGCCGTCCTGATCGGGGACGTCTTCCAGATCCCGGAGCAGATGGCTGATCCGTCGATCGGCGCGGCGTCCGACGTCGATCCTGGGCAAGCGGAGCTGACCCGCCGCCGTTGGCTCAGCGAAGTCGTCGGCACCGGAACGATCGTCGCGGCAGCGCATTTCCCGGAGGAGCCGTTCTTCCGGATCGCGCCCGACCGCACCGTGGAGCCGGTCTCGGCGGTTGCCGCGTCCTGACTGTCCACAACAGACAGATCAGGACGTCGCCAGCGGCAATCGCACCTCGAAGCGGCATCCGGGGCCGTGGTTCTGCACGCCGATCCGTCCCCGGTGTGCCTCCACCAAGCCCTTCGCGATCGCCAGGCCCAGCCCGCCGCCGCTGGTAGTGCCGCTGCGGTCGGGGGTGCGGGCTTGTGTGCCCCGAAAGGCGACGTCGAAGACCCGGTTGATCTCGTCGTCCGGAATCCCGCCGCAGCCGTCGTCCACCGCCAGCAGCGCCTGGTCGCCGTCGATGCCGATCTGCACGGCGACCGTGCCGTCCGGCGGCGTGTGCCGGATGGCGTTGGACACGAGGTTCCGCACAATCCGCGCCAGCTCCGGATCGCTGCCGGACACCACCGGCCACGCTGACGCGTTTTCCAGCACCCGCACGCGTTTGCGGTCAGCCACCGGTGCCTGCGCGGCGACCGCGTCGCTCACCACGTCGCGCAGCGGCACCGCCGACATGCTCAGTTCGAGTGCTCCCGCGGTGATCCGGGACAGCTCGAACAGGTCTCCCACCATGCCGGACAGCCGGGTGGTCTCGCCGCTGATGCGCTGGGCGTAGTCGGCCACCTCGGTGCGTTCCGAGACCACGCCGTCGGCCAGTGCCTCCGCCATCGCCTGGATTCCGGCTAGCGGGCTGCGCAGGTCGTGGCTGATCCACGCGACCAGTTCGCGCCGCGACGCCTCCGCCGCGCGTTCGCGTTCCCGCGCCTCGCGTTCCCACACGCTGCGCCGCGCGATGACCCGGCCCAGCACCATGGCCGCGGGCACCGCCACCAGTGCCACGAGCAGGCACACCAGCAGCTCGGTGGTCAGCGCCTCGGTGAACATGAAGCCGCTCACGCCGAGGATCCCGACCAGCATCGCGGCGACCGGGGTCAGCACGAGTGTGGTCATCGTGGTGGCCAGCGACCGGTGCCGCAGCAGGTAAAGCGCGAGCCCGCCCAGCGCCGCCACCGGCAAGGCGAACATCAAGGCGAGCGGCAGGATGTGCAGGACGTGGACGAACAGGTCCCACGCCGACTCGCCCGAGCCGATCACGGCTGTGTCCGGTCGTAGCGGTAACCGACGCCCCACACCGTGGCGACGCGGACCGGTTTGGCCGGGTCACGTTCGATTTTCTCGCGCAACCGCCGCACGTGGACAGTCACCGTGGACTGGTCGCCGAAGTCCCAGCCCCACACCTTCTCCAGCAGGTCAGCCCGGCTGAACGCGACGCCGGGATGGGAGAGGAAGAATGCGAGGAGATCGAATTCGCGCGTGGTCAGCGGCAGTACCTCGCCGTCGAGCGTCGCCTGGCGGGCGGTCATCTGGAGCCGGAGATTGCCGTCCGTCAGTTCCGCCGCGGGCGGTTCGGGGCGCGGCATCCGGGCCCGGCGCAGCACGGATGCCACTCGCAACGTGAGTTCCTTGGGGCTGAACGGTTTGGTGACGTAATCGTCGGCCCCCAGCTGCAAGCCGGCGATCCGGTTTTCCTCCTCGCCGAGCGCGGTGAGCATGACGATCGGCACCTGGCTCGTCTGCCGCAGCCTCCGGCACACCTCCAGGCCGTTCAGGCCGGGCATCATCACGTCGAGCACCACCAGGTCCGGCACGCGCCGCGCGAACTGGTCGAGCGCCGCCGTGCCGTCGCCGGCCAAGTCGACGGTGAAACCGGCGGTTTCGAGGTAGCGCCGGACGACGTCGCGCACGGTCTCGTCGTCGTCGACCACGAGCACGCGACCCGCTTGGTCCTCCATGCCTCACCTCACCAATTCGTCAGCAGCAGGTGGTTGACCGCGAGCGCGACCACTGCCTGTCCGGCCAGCCACCAGCGGCGGTGGCCCGCCGGGAGCAGCGCCGTGGCCGGGATCAGCCACGCGCCGAACGGTAGCCAGATCCGTTCTACCTCAGCCTTCGACAGGCCGGACGAATCAGCGAACACGATCGTGAGCACCGCGGCCAGCACGATCAGCAGCACCGGATCGCGCAGGATCGTCCGGCGGGAAGGCAAGAAGATCGCGGTAGCCATCCCTCGGCGGGCCGCCGCGACCACCGCCGGCCCGCACGCGACCGCCACCGCGGCCAAGTCGGCCCACACCCAGTAGGAATACGGCCGCACCAGCGCGACGCCCTGGTAGTAGCGCTCGACCACGAGGCGGTAGCCGTCGAACCACCAGAAACCGGCGAGCGCGAACACCGCGACCACTGCCAGCGCGCCGATAACGGCGGCTGCCGCGGCCCGCCATTGCCTGCCGAGCACAGCGACGGCCACCGCGATCAGGCCGAGCAGGACGAGGCCGTAGGAGAGGAAGATGCCGAATCCGATGAGAATCCCCGCCGCCACCGCCGTGGGCCAGGCGTAACCACGGTGCCTGCGGAAGCCCGCCGACGAAAGGGCGAGCAGCGCGATACCGGCGGCCGTCACGCCAGCGAAGAGGCCGTCCGCGGACACGCCCAGCCACACCGCGCCTGGGCTGAGCACGGCGAACGGCAGCGCCGCGCGGGCGGCATCGGGACGGCCGAGGAGAGCGATCGTCGCTGGTACCGCGACCGCGACCAGCGCGGCCACCAGCACCACAGCGGTCGACGCCCAGGCACCGCCGCGGAGGCCGAGCCGGTCGAGCCAGACGAAAACGAGGGTCGCGCCGGGCGGGTGACCAGACACGTGAGTGGTCCACGAGTTCGGCTGGAAATCGAGGATGCGAGAGGAGAACTCGCGGAGGAACCGCGGGATGTCCGTGATGCCGGGGACTTCGTGCAGGTACTCCTGCGGAGTGGTGAGCCGTCCGGTGAAGCCGCGCGTCCAGCCGTCCACCATGGCGAGCGAGAAGATCCAGCCGAGGGAGGCCAGGTAGCCCGCGGCCAGTGCTCGCCGCCACCGCAGCCGGGCGGCCAGGGCCGGGCCGTACAGGACGACACCGGCGGCGATCAGGACGGCGAACACCGAGCCCGGGCCGACGTGCGGCAGCCAATGTGCGAACAACGGCGGCGTGAACGCGTAGATCACCACGCCCGAGCCTGGCCGGTTGTAGTACACGCCAACCGCGGTCGCGGCGGCGATCCCCACAAGGGTGACGCCGACCGTCACGAGGTCTGCGCGGAACCTGGGGCGGACGGAAATCGGGGTGGGCGGCTCGGCGAGCCGGGCAGCCTTCGTCGACTCGCTCATCGCCGGTCACGATAACCCCGCGGACGGCGGTCCATCAGGTTTCGGGCGGATCCGTGAGAAGTCGGTAAGAACTTGCCGGACGTCAGGATTTGGTAAGCACAGCAAGGGTTCTGCACTGTCCTTTCCAGACTTACCGTACGCCTCGTGAACGAATTCGGAGTGGACGTCGTCCTCCCTTGCCTCGACGAGGCGGCCGCGCTGCCCGGCGTGCTCGCCAGTCTGCCGCTGGGGTATCGCGCGATCGTCGTCGACAACGGGTCGCGGGACGGTTCCGCTGGCGTCGCGGCCGCGCACGGCGCGAAAGTCGTCGACGAGCCGCGGCGTGGTTACGGGGCCGCCGTCCACACCGGGTTGGAGAACGCGACCGCTGACATCGTCTGTTTCGCGGATGCTGACGGGTCGCTCGATCTGGCTGAACTGCCGCGTCTGGTCGCCGCGGTCGTGGATGGTGCCGACCTCGCGGTCGGGCGTCGGGTGCCGGTGTCTCGGGCGGCTTGGCCGTGGCACGCCCGAGCAGGCAATGCCGTCCTGTCGCTGCTGTTGCGGTTCCGTGGGTTACCGGTACGGGACATCGCGCCGCTGCGGGCGGTGCGGCGTCGGGAGTTGCTGGCTCTCGGCGTTGCGGACCGGGCGTTCGGCTATCCGCTTGAGCTGTTGGTGAAGGCGCAGCGCGCGGGCTGGGTAGTCCAGGAGTTCGACGTCGCTTACCGGGAACGGGCGCGGGGCACGAAATCGAAGGTGTCCGGATCGGTGCGCGGCACGGTGCGGGCGGTGCGGGACTTCGGGCGGGTGCTGGTCCGATGACGTTCTGCCTGCTTGTGGTCGCGAAAGCCCCGGTACCGGGGTTCGCGAAGACCCGGTTGTGTCCGCCCGCGACACCGGAACAGGCCGCGGAAATCGCCGCGTCCGCGCTCCTGGACACGCTGGACGCTGCGTTCGCCACCGACGGCGCGCTCACTGTGGTGGCGCTGACGGGCGACCTCTCGGAGGCAGCACGGGGTGCGGAAATCGGTCGAGCATTGCGGAAGGCGACCGTGATCGCGCAGCGGGGCTGGGATTTCGGCACCCGGCTAGCCAATGCGCACGCCGATACCGCTGCGGTACACGCCGGTTTGCCCGTGCTGCAGATCGGCATGGACACGCCGCAGGTCTCCCCCGCGTTGCTGGCTTCGGCGATCGAGCCGGTCATCGCCGGAGACAGCCACGCGGTGCTGGGCGGCGCGGAAGACGGTGGCTGGTGGGGACTTGGGCTTGCCGATCCACGGCAGGCACAAGTGCTCACTGGGGTACCGATGTCGCGGCCGGACACGGGGTTCCGTACTCGCGTGGCGTTGGCAGGCGCAGGTCTCCGCGTTGGCCAACTGCCGATGTTGTCCGATGTGGACACCATGGAGGACGCGCTGCGGGTGGCCGCGCTCCGGCCGGACAGCAGGTTCGCCGCGGCGGTCGACGCGGTGGGGGTGGTGGCGTGAAACTCGCGACTGGGCGGGAATTCGATCGCGGGCTGCTTGGCCATCACTGCTGGCTGGAACTCGCGAACGGCGACCGGATTGAGCTTCCGGTCGGCCGTTGGGCGGACGGTTGCGGCGCGGGCGATGCCGTGCTGCTGGACGCGTGCGAGGGTCCGACGCTCGACATCGGCTGCGGGCCTGGCCGACTTACCGCCGCTCTGACGCGTCGAGGCGTGATGACCCTCGGCGTGGACAGTTCGCCGATCGCGGTGCGGCTCACTCGGCGACGTGGGGCGAGCGCGTTGCAGCGCAACGTTTTCGCTCGCTTACCCGGTGAGGGACGGTGGAATCACGTGTTGCTGGCTGACGGCAACATCGGGATCGGTGGCGATCCCGATGCGCTGCTGCGGCGAGCGCGCGAACTGCTCACGCCGGACGGTGACGTGCTCGTGGAACTGGAGGAACCCGGCCACGGCGTGCGCCGGGACCACGTCCGCCTGCGGCCGGATCCCGCTGGCGGGCGGTGGTTCACCTGGGCGTGGGTGGGAGTCGACGCCATCGCGGAAATCGCGGTGCGGACTGGGTTTCGAGTGGCGTGGACGACCAGCCGAGGGCACCGCTGGTTCGCGAAACTGGAACGCGCGTGAAACGCGGGCGGCTGGCTTCCGCGTGGCGCGGACTCGACGCCCGGATCACCGACGCGCGGGCCCGTATTCCGAAGGCTGAGCAGTTCAAGGGCGGCGCGCACGGCGAGCGCGTGACGGCACGTGTCGGCAGCCTGCTCGGGCTCGCGTTCCTGATCTGCTTCGTTACCGGGCTGGTGAGCCACTTGATCCAGCATCCGCCGGGGTGGTTCTTCTGGCCGAGCCGGCCGGTTTGGTTGTATCGGGTGACGCAGGGCATGCACGTGCTGTCCGGGATCGCGGCGATTCCGTTGCTGCTGGCCAAACTGTGGAGCGTCTACCCGAAGCTGTTCGAGCGTCCGCTGGTGCGCTCGATGCCGCATGCGGTAGAGCGGCTGTCGATCCTCGTCCTCTCCGGGGCGGCTTTCTTCGAGCTGAGTTCGGGATTGCTGAACGTCGCGCAGAACTACCCGTGGAACTTCTACTTTCCGCAGGTGCACTACGCGGTCGCGTGGGTCGCGATCGGGTCGATCCTGGTGCACGTCGCGGTGAAGCTCCCGGTGCTCCGGCGGGCGCTGACGCGGGAGCGTGCGCCCGCGCAGCCGCCCGGCCCTGGGTTGTCGCGCCGAGGATTCCTGACCACCACGGGGATCGCGACCGGAGTCGCCGTGTTGGCCACCGCGGGTGCGACGGTTCCCGCGCTGCGGAACGTGTCCGGGTTGTCGTGGCGATCGGACAAGGGCACGCAGAAGTTGCCGGTCAACCGCACGGCCGTGGCGGCGCAGGTGACGCGGGCCGCGCAGGATCCCGGATGGCGGCTGTCCGTGGTGACTTCGGGCGGGACCCGCCAGTTCACCTTGGCCGAACTGCGGGCGTTGCCGCAGACCACTGTGGACTTGCCGATCGCGTGCGTCGAAGGATGGAGCCAGATGGCGACGTGGCGCGGCATCTCGTTCCCGGACCTGCTGCGCGCCGCGGGCAGTTCACCCGGCGTGGCCGTGCGCGTGTCGTCGCTGGAGAAGACCGGGCTGTACGGCGTCAGCGTGCTGCCTGGCGAGCACACCGCAGACCCGCTCACGGTGCTGGCGCTGGAGCTGAACAGCGAGGTGCTGAACCTCGACCACGGCTATCCGTGCCGCGTGATCGCGCCCAGCCGGCCCGGCGTGCTGCAGACCAAGTGGGTCGCGAAGCTGGAGGTGCAGTGAAGACCGCGCGGATCCTGCTGGCGCTGCCCGGATTGGCGGCGTTGGCGTACGGGGTCGTGCTGTTTCTCGACTATGCGGGACCGGCCTGGCCGGACAGCGGCACGACGTTGCTGTGGATCGGTGGCGGTCCGATCGTCAACGACGTGGTGTTCACTCCGGCCGCCGGATTGGTTGGCTTGCTGCTCGCGCGGGTCCTGCCGCGGCCGTGGCGAGGACCGGTGCAAGTCGGGGCGGTGCTGACCGCGGTGCTGGGTTTCGTGGCGCTCCCGCTGCTGTGGCGGGCTTACGGGGTGCCGCCGAAGCCTGGGTTGCACGACGGGAACACCTGGCTGGGACTGCTGGCGACGCTCGCTGTGGTGTGGGGTGTCGTCCTGACGGTCTCGATCGTCCGGATTGTCCAGATCCGGCATCGGGCGGCGCGGGAAATTCGGCCGCGCGCACGTAGTTGACCTGGCTTTTCTTCCGGTACCGGAATTTTCCCGCGGATTCGGCGTTTGGCTCGGTGTGCGCGTGGGCACCCCACCGCACGCGGAGAGGCTCTCCGTGCCGAGTCGGAGGCGGCACGGAGAGCCTCTTCGTGTTTTCGTGCGGGAGCCGGTTTTCCGGCGCTGGGCACTAAAAACGGCCACGCGCGACCGGCTCTTGCTCCGGTCGCGCGCGGCCTGCAAAGGTTCGGCCCCAGCGCGGACAGGGGGTCGAGCCGTGGCTGGTCTCGGCCGCGCCTCGGCGGCCGAGCGATCTAGTTGGCCGGCACCGCCTGCCCGCCGAGGGTGACCTGCACCGTGCGTCCGTCGGCGAGGGTGAAGGTCGCCTGGTCGTTCGGGGCGCGCGTGCGGATCGCGGCGACGAGCGTGTTGGCGCTGTCGATGACGCGGTTGTCGATCTTGGTCACCACGTCGCCGGACTTCAGGCCCGCCTTCTCCGCCGGGCTGCCCGGCGTGATGTCGCCGAGCTGGGCGCCGCCCTGGGGCGCGTCGGTGACCTTCGCGCCGATGAACGTCTGGGTCGCGTGGCCGGTCTTGATGATGTCCTGCGCGGTGCGGCGCGCCTGGTCGATCGGGATGGCGAACCCGATGCCGACGTTGCCGCCCTCGCCGCCGCTGCCCTGGCCGCGGCCCGAATTCGGGCTGTAGATGGCCGAGTTGATGCCGATGACCTGGCCGCTCATGTTCGACAGCGGACCGCCCGAGTTGCCGGGGTTGATCGCGGCGTCGGTCTGGATCGCGTCCATCACCGTGGTCTGGTCGGTCTCGTCGCCGCCCGCCTGCACCGGGCGGTGCAGCGAGCTGACGATGCCCGAGGTGACCGTGCCGGTCAGCTCGTACGGCGAGCCGATGGCCACCACCTGCTGCCCGACCCGCAGGTCGTCGGACCGGCCCAGCTCGACCGGCGTGAGGTTGCTGACGCCGGACACCTTCACCACGGCGATGTCCGTGGTCGGGTCCCGGCCGACGACCTTCGCCGCGGCCTTCTTGCCGTCCTGGAACACGGCCTGGATCTGGCCGCCGTTCGCGGCGACCTGGACGACGTGGTTGTTGGTCAGGATGTAGCCGTCGCTGCTGAGCACGAAACCGGAGCCCTCGCCCGCCGCGGTCCGGCCGGACACCTGCAGTTCGACCACGCTCGGCGACAGCTTCTGCGCCACCGATTCGACCGAGCCGGCGGGCACGTTGCCGGTCTGCTGCGCGGGTTTCGGCGCGTCGAGCGCGCTGACCGACGAACCGGATCCGCCGGTGAGGTACCCGACGGTCCCGCCCGCCACGCCGCCGATCACGAGCGAGATCGCGGCGACGCTCGCGAGGAGCTTGCCCGCCGAAGCCTTCTTCTCGCGCTGCGCGGGGACGCCGTACACCGAGGTTCCCGGTGCGCCGTAAGGATTGGCCGGTGCTCCGGCGGGCGGAGTGTTGGGTCCGCCGGGGTACTGGCTGCCGTACGGCTGACCCGCCGCGGACTGCTGAGCGCCGGGGATCGAACCGCTGTGCGGGGCGGCCGCGCCTTGGGCCGACCACGGATTCGGCGTCGCTCCACCCGAAGCGGTGGCCCCGTACGTCGGAGCGGCGCCGTACTGACCCGCAGGCGCTCCGTACGCGCCGGAAGCGTCGCCGCTCGACGTGCCGGAGCCCGACGTCCCTGCCGAGCCCTCAGCGACCGAACCGTACGAGGCAGTCGAACCAGTCGCGCTGGCGGCTGACTGTCCCGCGTCACCGCCGGTCGAGCCTGCGGAAGAGGGTTGCTCCGGCTGAGCCGGGGTCTGCTGCCAAGCCGCCTGGCCCTCGGCGCCCGGCTGGGCGCCCGGGTCCTGGCGACCCGCCGCGGAGTCTGGCACGTGGGGGTCGTTCTCGGTCATGTCCTCACCTAAGCGGCCGGGCCTGAGAGGTTCCTGAGTCGAACCTGTGTTTCGTAGATGAGTATGCCGCGAGTCGCGGTCAGCCTGCCGAGCGAAGCCGCTCCGCGATCTGCTCCGGGGTGGCGTCGTTGATCCAGACCGCCATGCCCGACTCGGATCCGGCCAGGTACTTGAGCTTGTCCTTGGCCCGCAGCACCGAGAACAGCTCGAGGTGCAGCCACGACAGCTCCCGGTCCCGCCGCACCGGTGCCTGCTGCCAACCGGCGATGTAGGGCAGCGGCCGGTCGTACAGCGCGTCGCACCGGCGCAGCACGTCCAGGTACACGCGGGAAAAGTCGTCGCGTTCGGCGTCGGTGAGCGACGGGAGGTCCGGCACCTGCCGGTGCGGCACGATCTGGACGTGCACCGGCCAGCGCGCGGCCGGCGGCACGAAGGCCGTCCAGTGCTCGCCGGCGGCGATCACGCGTTCGCCGGATTTCTGTTCCGCCGCCAGCACGTCGCCGAGCACCGATCCGCCGTGTTCGCGCGCGACCGCCAGCATCCGCTCGGTCTTCGGCGTGACGAACGGGTAGCCGTAGATCTGGCCGTGCGGATGCGAGAGCGTGACGCCGATTTCCTCGCCGCGGTTCTCGAACGGGAAGACCTGTTCCACGCCAGGCGTCTGCGCGAGCGCGGCGGTGCGGTCGGCCCAGGCGTCCACGACGAGCCGCACCTGTTCCGGAGTCAGCCGGGAGAACGCGCCGTCGTGGTCGCTGGTGAAGCACACGACCTCGCAGCGGCCGAGGCCCGGCGCGGTCGGCACCAGACCCAACCCGTCCACAGTGGACGAATCGCCGGTCGCCTGCTGCGAGAACGACGGGAACCGGTTCTCGAACACGACCACGTCGTAATCGGCTTCGGGGATTTCGCTCGGCTTGTTCGGCCGGGTCGGGCAGAGCGGGCAGAGGTCGGCCGGAGGCTTGTACGTGCGCGTCTGGCGGTGTGCCGCCATCGCGACCCACTCGCCGGTCAGCGGGTCGCGGCGGATCTCCGAGGCCGCCGCGACCGGCGGCAGGTCCCGGGTGTCGGCGGCGAGCCGCTCGTGGGCGTCGGTGTGGTCGAAATAGATGATCTCCCGGCCGTCGGCCAGGTGCCGCACAGTGCGTTTCACGCTTCTTCTGCCTCGAGGTTCTCCGCCGTTTCGGCGATCATGAGTTCTCCGACCCGCTCCGCGAGGTCCTCTCGCGCACGGTCGTCCAGTCCGTCGTCGGTCACCACGACCTGAGCTTCTTCCAGGTCCGCGATCGTGGAAATGCCGACCGTGCCCCACTTCGTGTGGTCGGCGAGCACCACGAGCCGCCGTCCGGCCTCCACCAGCGCGCGGTCGGTCTCGCTTTCGGTGAGGTTCGGGGTGGTGAACCCGGGCCCTACCGCCATCCCGTGCACGCCCAGGAACACCAGGTCGAGGTGCAGCGTCCGCAGGCTTTGCACGGCGACCGGGCCGACCAGCGCGTCCGACGGGGTCCGCACCCCGCCGGTGAGGACCACCGTCCGGTCCGGCTGTCCCGCGTTGCGCAGCACGTCCGCGACCTGGATCGAGTTGGTGACGATGGTGAGGCCCTCGATGCCGTCGAGCGCGTGCGCGAGCGTCCAGGTGGTGGTGCCGGCGGACAGCCCGATCGCGGTGCCCGGCTTGACGAGGGTGGCCGCCAGTTCGGCGATGGCTTCCTTCTGCGCGCGTTGGCGCACCGATTTCGCCTCGAATCCCGGCTCGTCGGTGCTCTTGCCGACCAGCGACGTCGCGCCGCCGTACACCTTCTCGACCAGGCCCCGGCCCGCGAGCACGTCGAGGTCGCGGCGGACCGTCATGTCGGAGACGCCGAGCCTCGCGACGAGGTCACTGACCCGGACCGCACCGGTCCGGCGTGCTTCCTCGAGGATCATCGCCTGTCGCTGCCGCGCGAGCACCGCCACTCCCCAAGCACACCCATTAACTACACAAAATCCTACACGATTCAACATCAGGGGTGCGCGACGTGCAGATCATTCGTCCCCCTGCCGGGCGACGGCCATGCGGGGCGGGCGGTTCAGGCGACGGGCGCCCCGGGTAGCCGGATGGTGAGCAGCGCCCCGCCTTCCGGTGCCCGATTGGCGTAAACCGTGCCGCCGTGCCGTTCGGCGGCGTGCTTCACGATCGCCAGTCCGAGGCCGGATCCGGGCAGGGTGCGCGCCTCCGACGAGCGGTAGAACCGGTCGAACACCTTGGGCAAGTCCTCCTCGGCGATGCCCGGACCGGAGTCCGCGACCTCGACCACCGCGGTGCCGTCGCCCAGCGGACGCAGCGTGACCCGCACCCGCGAACCCTGCGGCGAGAACTTCACCGCGTTGTCCAGCAGATTCAGCACCGCCCGTTCGAGCGAGCTGTTGTCGCCGGTGAGCACCCACGGCTGCAGCGAGACCTCGAACTCGATCTCGCCTGCGCGGCGGCGCGCCCGGTCGAGCGCCCGCTCGACCACCTCCATCAGGTCGACGCGTTCGGCCTGCTCGCGCGGTTCGTCCTGCCGCGCCAGCTCCACCAGGTCGCCGATGAGCTGGGTCAACTCGTCGAGCTGGCCGCGGATGTCGGCCTCGATGTCGGCGCGGTCCTCGTCCGGCAGCGACGGCGCGCCGGGACGGCTGGCGGACAGGAGCAGTTCCAGGTTGGTGCGCATGGAGGTCAACGGGGTGCGCAGCTCGTGCCCGGCGTCGGCGACGAGCTGCCGCTGCCGTTCCTGCGAGTCCGCGACCGTGCCGAGCATGATGTTGAAGCTGTGCGTGAGCCGGGCGAGTTCGTCGTCGCCGCTCACCGGGATCGGACGCAGGTCGCCGGTCGCGGCCACCCGCTCGGCCGCCGACGTCAGCCGGTCGACGGGGCGCAGCCCGGCCCGCGCGACCGCCGTGCCCGCGCCCGCGGCCACCACGATTCCGGCCCCGCCGACCAGGAACAGCACCACGGACAGCTGGTTCAGCGCACGCATCGTCGGAGCCATCGACTGCGCCAGCACGATCGCCTGCCCGTGCCCGAGCGGCACCGCGACCACTCGCATCCCGGTGGTCGCGTCCGTGCGCAACGACTGGGGCAGCAGACCGGTCGCGACCCGCATCTCGGCCGGGCCGACCGGCGGCCGCGTGCCCGGCTGCGGATAGATCAGGTCGCCGGTGATGCCGTTGAGCTGGCCGATCTGCAGGTCGGCGCTGGCGAGCAAGGCGCCAGGCACCTCGCGCAACTGGTCGGTCGGCACCTGCGGCGAATTCGCCGCGGCTTGCGCGCGGGCGAGCAGGTTGTCGTCGAGCTGGGTGAGGAGGTTGTTGCGCACCACCAGGTACGCGCACAGGGAAACGAGCGCAACCGCACCCGCCACGCACGCGGCGGCCAGCAGCGTGACGCGGCCGCGCAGCGAGAACCGGCGGGTGCTCCACCGGGTGCCCCGCGGATCGGGGACCTCCCCCGCCGGCGCGGCCTGCTCGCCCGCCGGGTGGTCGGTCACGGCGGGGTCTCGCGCAGGACGTACCCCACTCCACGCACCGTGTGGATCAGCCTCGGTTCGCCCTCCGCCTCCGTCTTGCGGCGCAAATAGCCGACGTAGACCTCCAGCGCGTTGCCCGACGTCGGGAAGTCGTAACCCCATACTTCCTCCAGGATCCTTCCGCGGGTCAGCACGTGCTTGGGGTACGAGAGGAACAGCTCGAGCAGCGCGAACTCGGTGCGGGTGAGGCTGATCTCGCGACCGCCGCGGCGGACCTCGCGAGTGCCCGGGTCGAGCGTGAGGTCGGCGAACGACAGCACCTCCGACGTCTCGCCCTGCTGAGCGTCCGGCGCGGCGCGGCGCAGCAGCGCGCGCAGCCGGGCGAGCAACTCCTCCAGGGCGAACGGCTTGGGCAGATAGTCGTCGGCGCCGGCGTCGAGGCCGGAGACCCGGTCGGAGACGGTGTCGCGCGCGGTCAGCACGAGAATCGGCAGGTCATCGCCGGTGCTGCGGAGCCGGCGAGCCACTTCGAGCCCGTCCAGGCGCGGCATCATCACGTCGAGGACCATCGCGTCCGGACGGTTGGCGAGGATCGTCTCCAATGCCTGCGCACCATCGCTCGCGAGCTCCACGGTGTAGCCGTTGAACTCCAAAGACCGCCTGAGCGATTCACGGACGGCACGGTCGTCGTCCACTACGAGGATGCGCATGCGGCCAGTCTTACGCAGAGTGCTGAGACCCGCCTAAGAACACACGCAGAACACACAAAGAGCATCTCCGGACGACGGGACCATTCGCGCTGGCCGCGCCGGGGATCGGGGACGCGGGAATCACAACGAGCGTTCTTCGGGCGGCCGCGCGACCGGAGCGTTCCAGCGTCGCCAGAGCGTGAGCACGCGGATCGCGACCACGACCACCGCGGAGACGGTCGTGACCGCGCCGGCCGGGAGGTTCAGCGCGTGCCCCGCCCAGACGCAGACCGCGCCGGTCAGCGCGGCCATCGCGTAGATCTCCTTGCGCAGCACGAGCGGGATCTCCCGCAGCAGCAGGTCGCGGAGCGCGCCGCCGCCGATGCCGCTCGTCATGCCGATCAGGGACGCGGCGTACCCGGTCACGCCCGCGTTGAGCGCCAGCGTCGTCCCGGCCGTGGCGAACACGCCGAGCCCGACCGCGTCCGCGAGCAGCACCGCGTGCCGCAGCCGGGCGACCTGCGGATGGAAGGCGAACACGACCAGCGCCGTCACCGCGCAGACGGCCAGGTACGGCCAGGTGCGCAGGGAGGTCGGCGGATGGATGCCGAGGAGCACGTCGCGGATGATGCCGCCGCCGAGCGCCGTGGTCAGGCCGACCACGACGACCCCGAACACGTCCAGCCGCGCCCGGACCGCGGCCAGCGCCCCGGACGCCGCGAACGCCACCAGCCCGAGGAACTCGAGCGCGGTCAGCAGCATCGGCCGGTGCTACTGGTCGAGGAGCCCGCCGCGGTAGGCCAGGAGCGCGGCCTGCACCCGGTTGGCCGCGCCGATCTTGGACAGCACCGCCGAGACGTAGCCCTTGACCGTCGCCTCGGACAGGTGCAGCCGCCCGCCGATCTCGGCGTTCGACAGACCCTGCCCGATCAGCGCGACGACCTCGCGTTCGCGCTCGGACAGCGAGGCCAGGAGCTTGCGCGCCGGCTGCGCGGCCCGCTGCTCGTCGCGGTGGCTCTGCACCATGCGCACGGCCACGCCCGGGTCGAGGACGGCACCGCCCTTGGCCAGGTCGCGCACGGCCCGCAGCAACGCCGCCGGGTCGATGTCCTTCAGCAGGAACCCGTTGGCGCCGAGCCGCAGCGCGAGGCTGACGTACTCGTCGATGTCGAAGGTGGTGAGCATGGCGACGGTGGGCGGATCGGGCAGCGCGAGAATGGCCCGAAGCGCGCGAATGCCGTCGTCAGGGGCGCGCATCTTGATGTCGAGCAGCGCGACGTCGGGGTGATAGCGACGGGCGACCTCGACCGCCGATCTGCCGTCGCTTGCCTCGCCCACGATCTCGATGTCCGACGCCCCGGACATCATGGCGCGCAGCCCCGACCGAACTAGTTCCTCGTCGTCGGCGAACATGAGCTTGATCAACGAAGCCCTCCGGCAGACCGTGGGTTGGAGGCGGCTCCCCGCACCCGTTACGGAAGATTACCTACTGTTGTTCACGGTTTCGAAACCAGACACGACCAGGTGACGTGACTGGTCCACCGGAGCGGCCGGGAACAGCCGTCGACCCAGTTGCTGGTCACCCACTTGAGTGACTTCTTCGGGTGGGCGCCGCCGAGTTGCGTAACCGATCCAGAAGGAGCGGATGTTCATCGGGCGCACCCCCTTCGGCTGGTTCGTCGCGGTCCGGAGGGCGGTTGCCGCCGCGCCGGGCGGACCGGCGCTGACGCTCTCCGTCTCGGATGGATCCGTCACCTCGGGCAGGACGCCGTCGGGCCGTGCCGGGAAAAGCGTTTGGCGTCAATCCGTCCCGCCCGCTATTCCTGGACTGGACAAGGAAAGGCCGATGACGGACGAACGCAAGACTTTCGAGATCAAGGTTGGCGTCTACGCGACCGAGGACCAGTCGCGGGAACTGATCGAGCAGATCAAACTGTTGCTGTGTCCCGAACCCGAGCACCGTTCGCCGTGCCCGGTTCCGTGGGCGATCGGGCTGCTGTCCGAGGACGAGTTCCCGGCCGACCTCAGCTATGCGGAACTCAAGGAGCAGTATCTGATCGAACGGGGCGGACAGTAGGCCTCGGCCTGCGCGGGACGGACTCGACGTCCAGCACCCGGGTCAGGCGTCAGTCTGGGCAATAGGCGGAAGCGGCTGGCTCGGCATCCGGAAAGCGCGTCTAAATAGACGATCTTCATCAGCGCCTCCGGACTGGCTCCGACGTAGAGATTGAGTGCCGGTTGTGCGTCTTCGGCGGTGAAGGTGCCCTGCCATGACGGAGAACAGCCGGAACTGAAGGCCCGCCGCACTCGGATCCGGCGTCGAGACGGTGAGGGTCAGTCCGTTTCGTGCGCCGACTCCGCCTGGATCGCGGGGGCAGCGGACCGAATTCGGTCGCCTGCCGTGCGCCGTTTCAAGGCGCGACCGGGCGCGGCGAACTGGAGATCGCCCATCGGCGGCTGGCGTACGGGATTCCGCCATCCCCGCCCGCCAGCGGGCCGTCACGGCCCCCTCGACCGTCCGGACCGCTGGCTGCGTCTTGTCGTTCATCCTCAGCTCCCGCGGGCTTCAAGTCAAGTGTATTATGTCAGTTGTATTGGAATCAGCGAAAGGGCTGGCGTGCCGAAGAAGGTCGACCACCGCGAGCGGCGGGAAGCGATCGCGCGCGCGTTGTGGCGGGTGGTGTCGGAGCAAGGCTGGAACCACGCGACCATGCGAGAGGTGGCCCGCGAGGCGGAGGCGTCTCTCGGTCAGGTGCAGCACTACTTCTCGACCCGGACCGCGATGCTGACCTTCGCGATGGAGTTCGCCGCGGAGCAGACCTCGAAAAGGGTTGCCGAGGGCCTGGCAGACGTCGCGCACCCGAAAGAGGTGCTGCGCGTGACGCTCACCGAGATGCTGCCGCTGCATCCCGATGCGCGCGCCACCAGCCGGATGAGCGCCGCGTACGTCCTCGAAGCACTGCACGACTCCGAGCTGCACGCGAAGCTGCGCGACGACCTACGCGAAAAACGAGCACTGGTAGAACACCTGATCCGGCAGGCCATCGCCGACGGACACATCGCCGCGGACCGCGACCCGGCCGTCGAGACGAATCTCGTCCTCGCGCTGACCGGGTTGACGCCGCTGCTCGAACTGGACGTGATCGAGTCCCGTGCCGCGCTCGTCGCTATTGACCAGCACCTGGATCGCCTTTTCGGTTAGCCCGCCGCCGTCAGGCAGTGCTGCACGAGCGGTCCGAAGCGGCCGACCAGCTCGTCGACCGGCGCGGACGCGATCGGCTCGATCCGCACGACATACCTCGCCACGGCGAGGCCCAAGAGCTGCACGTTGACCATGCCCGCCCGGAACGCGGCGTCCGGGGTGTCGAGCAGATTGGCCAATCGCCCGGTGATTTCGCGGTCGATGTACTCGCGGAGCAGAGCGTCGGCCTGGTCGTCGGCCCGGGTGAGCATTGCGAGCGGGGTTCGGCCTGAGGCGTCCAGGTTCTCCAGGAGCGTTCGGACGATGCGCTCGCCGAGGCCGTCGAGCCCGCCGGCGAAGACCTCGTCGAGGGCAGGCGGCACCTGCGCGGACATCTCGATCGCCGCGGCGAAGAGGCCCTGCTTGTTGCCGAAAAAGTAGAACACCATCGCGGAGTCGACGCCCGCCTCGCTCGCGACCGCGCGCACGGTGGTGCCGCCGTAGCCGCGCTCCCGGAACAGCGCGCGCGCCGCGTCCAGGATCCGCTGTTTGCTCTCCGCCCCGGTTCGCCAGCGTCCGGGACGGGCGGGGGAACTGTGCTCTGCCATGACGCCGGTGAGTCTAACCGAGCTTTCTTCATCGTTGGTGGAGTTTCCTGCCGACCCGCGCTAGCCTGAACTTCATCAGTGATGAAGAAATGGGGACGCGATGAAAGTCATCGTGATCGGCGCAGGTCTGGGCGGGTTGACCCTCGCGCAAGGACTGCGCCGAGTGGGGATCGAAGTCGCCGTGTACGAACGAGACGGCGCGCTGGGGCGGGCGCAAGGAGTCAGCCTGCATGTCGACGACCGAGGCGTTGCCGCGTTGCAAGGGTGCCTGCCTTCGGCGCACGTCGCGATGATCGACGCCACGATGGGCCGGCTCCGCGATAAGACGCTCAAACTGTCCGAAGTGGATGGTTCGCTCGCCGTCGTGGACGCTCAACCCACCGACGGTGCAGCAGGTCGAGCGAGACCTGGACGGCAGACACATCGCCCGTTGTTGCGGTCGATTTTGTTGACTGGCTTGGAGGATGCGGTCCGCTTCGAGGCGGAGTTCACGCGCTTCGAGCGGCTACCCGACGGCACAGTTCAGGCGTGGTTTGCCGATGGCAGCAACGATACGGCTGACGTCTTGGTCGGCGCGGATGGGATCGGTTCGGCGGTCCGTCGGCAATACCTGCCACAAGCGCAGGTGCTCGATTCGGGACGGCGCATGCTGATGGGCGCGACGCCGTCGCGGGCAGCGGCCGGATTGCCCGAGCTGATCGGCGACAATCCCGCCGTCGTGCGGATCCAGGACACGACGATGGTGCTGGGCGCACTGCGATTCACTTCACCGCCGACCCTTGCCCGGCAACGGTTTCTGCCCGCGCTCCCGCGTGCCGCGGTGGCGACGATCGAGGATTACCTGATGTGGGCTTTGTCTGGCCCCGTCGACGATCTTCCGCCCTCCTTGCAACGGATCGTCGACGAGGCGTGGCCCGAAATGACGTCCACTCTGCGCGTTGGGATGATCCCGCCGATACCGCCATGGCCAGCCACCGCGGTAACCGTCCTAGGCGATGCCATCCACCTCGCCCCCGGCTTCGGCGGCAACCTCGCTATGCAGGACGCCCACCGGCTCTGCTCGGCACTGATCGAGGCGAACCGCGGGCAGCTCTCTCTGCTCGACGCGATCGGCTCGTACGAAGACATCATGCGCGCCGCCGCACCCGTTCCGGCAAAGGCGGGCAGATGAGACTCGCGCTGCTGACCGAGAAGTCGTTGTCCCTGTTCGCCGCGGTGGGCGGATGGCGAACCGTCGCCGAAGGGGTCGCGTCGCGGGCGGTTCCTGATCGCCTACCTGGTGTCCGGCCAGGTGGTCACCGCCGAACTGATCGCGGTCGGTGCCGTCGTGGTGTTCGCCGGGATCCGCGCGTTCACCGACCGAAAGTACTGGCAGGCAGCGATCGGCCTGGTGATCACAGGACTGTCCGCGTTGCTGGCCGGGAGCACCGGTCATGCGGTCGACTACTACCTGCCTTCGGTGCTCATGCAGGTGATCGGAGGCGCGGTGTTCCTGCTGTCGATCCTGGTGCGGTTGCCGGTGATTGGAGTGGTGCTGGGAACGGCGAGAGGGGAACGATTCGGCTGGCGACGGGACCCCTTGCAGCGGCGGCGTTATCAGCTGTGCACGGGGATTTTCTTGGCGAAGTTCATTATGGTCACAGCGGTTTTGGTGCCGCTGTATTCACACGGGATGGTGACTCCGCTGGCGATCGCGACACTGCTGAGCGGAGCACCAGCGGCGGGGGTGTGCGGGTATCTGTGCTGGCGGTTTTTACGGGCACCGGGCGCGTTGGTTCGCTAAGCAGCTGGTGCGGCGATGCGGTTACAGCTTGCTCAGCTTGTGGTCAGCCGGCACCGTCTTGACTCCGTAGGGAGTGCCGAAATCAGCCGTTACAGCTGTTTTCGTAGTCGCGATCACTTTGCCCATGCCGAACGCGGTACTCACTACCCGGTCGCCGACCGAGTACGGATTCGGGGGCGGTGCGGGAGCCGCTGCGACCGGGCGTCGGATCGGAACGATCTGGTCGAGGAACCGGGAGGGGTTTCTGGGGTATCCCTTTTCATTGGCCAGGGCGTGCGAAAGTTCCAGCCGCTCTCTGGCCCGGGTAACGGCGACATAGAACAGGCGGCGTTCTTCGTCGATTTCCTCCGACGAAGTCGCATAAGCGATCGGGAGGTAGCCTTCAGCGAGGCCAGGGAGCAGGACGGCATCCCACTCCAAACCCTTCGCCTTGTGCATGGTTGCCAGTGTGACCCCGCCGCGGCGGGGTGCGTGCTCCGCGGCCGCCCGTCGTTCCAGTTCGCGAAGGAGGATGCCGACGGTTTCCCTCACGTCGTCCGGTACCCGTTCGACAAGCCGCAGCAGCGCCCCCAGCGACTCCCATCGATCACGCGCGGCGCCCTGTCCGGCGGGCGGAACTGCGGGGTCGAAGCCGAGATTCTCGAGAACCGCTCGCAGCCCGTCCAGACCGGTCACGGCAGGCGACCGGTCGGCGAGATCGCCCAGTGCTGTCATTGCCTGGCGGATTTCCTGCCGTTCGAAGAACTTCTCGTCGTCGAAAACCTCGGTAATGACGCCCGCGTCCTGCAATGCGGCTCGATAGAACAAGATCTGCGACCTTGTCCGGACCAGGATGGCGATCTCGGACGCGGCCACGCCTTCGGCGACAAGTTCGTTGACCCGTTCGGCCAACGCCGCGGCTTCGGTTGCTTCGGTGTCGAAGGTCCGGCGAATCGGTTCGGGACCGTCGGGTCGCTGTCCCTTGAGCACCACGCCCGCCGACGCTGGTCCCATGATCCGGTTGGCGTAGGCGACGATCTGAGGTGTCGACCGGTAGTCCCGGTCCAGCGAGATGCTGACCGCGCCGGGGAAACGATCGGTGAACCCGACGAGCAACGACGGGTCTGCCCCTTTGAACGAGAAAATGGTCTGATGGGGATCGCCCACGACGGTGACGTTGCGGCCGGGCCCCAACCAGGCGGACAGCAGACGCTCCTGAGCGGGGTCCGTGTCCTGGTATTCGTCGACTACGAAACACCGGTACCTCTCTCGGAACTGGGCGGCCACCTCGTCGTCACGTTCGAGCAGGAGCGCGCACTGTTCGATGAGGTCGCCGAAGTCCAACACGGCTTGAGACCGCTTCGCCTGCTCGTACCGCTTGAACGCGGCAGCCAGCACCGAAGCAGGCAGATTTCGCTTTCGCCCGCTCTCGTTTGCCGCCCGCGCATACTGGTCGGGCGTGAGCCGGCTCCGCCTCGCCCAGTCGATCTCCTCCCCGAAGTCACGGACATCCGTGGTCGCGACGGACCGCACCTCAGCTTCCAACGCCTTGCGGAGAAATGCTCCCTGGCCACCCCGGACCTCGCGAATCATCCGCAGCTCATCGCCGGGAAGGCCGGTCCTCGCCCAAAAATGCCGCAACTGGCCCATCGCCGCACTGTGGAACGTCCGAGCCTGTACGGACACTCCCAACGACCGGATGCGGTCCCGCAGTTCGCCCGCCGCCTGATTGGAATGGGTCACCGCAAGGATCTCGGAGGACTTGACCTGCCCGGTCCCGGCCAGATAAGCGATCCTGCGAGTAATGGTCCGGGTCTTGCCGGTGCCTGCCCCGGCCAGGATGCGCACCGGACCTGGCGGTGCCAGCACGGCCGCACGTTGCTCGGGATCGAGCCCGTCGAGCACCTGCTCCCGCCGCGCACGATCGCCAGCCATCTGAACCCTCCCCGGTTCCGGCCCGTGAACTTACTCGAATCAGGACCCTACGACCTGACCGGGCGGCTGCGGATCATGCCCACCGCCATCAGCGATGCGAGCAAAAACAGGGATCGCGCATGGGCTCGATGGCAGCTGAACTCTGGCCACTCCGGTGACCTGGGAAGATGTGCCCCCGGCAGGATTCGAACCTGCGACACCGGCTTTAGGAGAGCCGTGCTCTATCCCCTGAGCTACGAGGGCAGTCGCGTGCTGCAGGCTACATCCTAGCGGGGGCCGCGGATGGCGACGTCAGGTACGCCAGTGCCAGGGCTGTCGCTTCCTCCGACCAGCTCTTCCACGAGCGGTCGTCGGGCCAGAATCGGCAGGTCGCGGCGCGGTGGACGCAGGCGCCGATGATCGTTCTGGCGGCCATCTTCACGCTGTCGGCATCGGGCGGAGAAGGAGCCACCGCGGCCAGCAGGGCGTCTTGGATCGCGGACAGGGCGGCCAGTCCTCGGTCTCGGCCGTCGGAGCGTTGGGCGTCCAGGAGTTCCGGGAAGATTCGGTCGTGGTCGGCGAAGGTCTGCGCCAGGGCTTCCACGAACGCAGTAAAGGCGGAGCGGAGGTCTGGCGACGCGGCGCGGAGGGCGGCGAGGACGTTCGTTTCCAGCTGGGTCAGCAGCCGGTCCTTGACGGCGTGCAGCAGCTGTTCCTTGCCGTCGAAGCGGCGGTAGATCGTGCCGACTGACATTCCAGCTTGCGAAGCCACCGCGGCGACCGTGAAGGATTCCAGGCCCTGTTCGGCCAGGACGTGTTCGGCGGCGGTCAGGACTTTCTGCAGCGAAGCGCGGCTGCGCGCTTGTTGCGGCGGGCGGAAGCCCTCGCTGGTCTGGCTCACCTGCGGCACGTTACCCGTGGCGTTCAGCAGATGCGAATGATAATTTCTATTCGCATCTAGAGGAGGGGCCCATGGTCAGCATCGAGGTGCGCGACGCCTGCGTCGACTTTCCGATCTTCGACGCCAAGACCCGGTCGTTGAAGAAGCGCGTGCTCGGGAAGGTCGGCGGGCGGATCGCGAGTGGCGCGAGGGTGCCGGTGGTCGAGGCGTTGCGGGACGTGTCCTTCCGGCTCGAGGAGGGCGCTCGGGTTGGGTTGGTGGGGCATAACGGGGCCGGGAAGTCCACGTTGTTGCGGGTGCTGTCCGGGATTTACGAGCCGACGCGGGGTATCCGGCGGGTCGAGGGGCGGGTCGCGCCGGTGTTCGATCTTGGGGTTGGGCTGGACCCGGAGGTGTCGGGGCGGGAGAACATCCTGGTACAGGGGCTGTTTCTCGGGATGAGCCGGCGACAGATGGCCAAGCGGGTCGACGACATCGCGGAGTTCACCGAGCTTGGCGACTATCTGCAGCTGCCGTTGCGCACCTACTCGGCCGGGATGCGGGTGCGGCTCGCGCTCGGGGTGGTGACCACGATCGACCCCGAGATTCTGCTGCTCGACGAAGGGCTTGGCGCGGTCGACGCGGCGTTTCTCGCCAAGGCGCGCGAGCGGCTCAAAGATCTGGTGCGGCGGTCGGGGATTCTGGTGTTCGCCAATCATTCCGACGAACTGCTCGCGGAGTTTTGCGACACCGCGTTGTGGATGGACGAAGGGCGGGTTCGGCAGCACGGGGCGTTGTCCGAAATCCTTACTGCCTACAAGCCTGCGGCTTAGGGCGGGAGCAGAGACCCGGTGCTCGACCTCGTGTGGCGGCAACGTCTTTTCTCGATCAGCCGACGCCTGCCCGCTATTTCGCCGGGTCGGCGACCAGTACTGCGGTCCTCGCTGCCGCGGTGCTGGTCACTCGAAGCAATGCCGGTGCGCCGTCGCGAACTCGCGAAGGCTTCGCGGTCGCTGGCCGGTGATGTCCTCGACCGTGGACGTCACCGTTTCCGCGCCGCCGTCCAGGTATGCGTTGCACACCTCTACCAGCGCTTTGGCGTGGAACGAGGACATTCCGGCTTCGGCCAGCGCGGAAAGTGCTTGCTCGTTCGACATTCCGCGGTATGCGATCGGACGGCCGAGCACTTCGGACAGCACTGCCGCGGCTTCGTCGTACGTCAGCGCTTCAGGGCCGGTGAGTGCGTACGCCTTGCCTGCGTGCCCGTCTTCGGTCAACGCGCGAAACGCTACGCGGGCAATGTCTTCGGCGTCCACGAACGCGATCGGGCCGCGGATCAGCGGGCTGGCGAAGAAATTCCCGGACCGGATGGTTCCGGCCCAATTGCCCGAGAAGGCTTGGAGGTAGAAGTTCGCGCGAAGGAAAGTCCACGACAGCGGCGAAGTTTCCAGCATTCGCTCGACCGGACGGTGCAGTCGAGCGATCGGCGTCAATTCCTCGTCCGCCCGCCACAGCGATTGTTTCACCACGTGCGAGACCCCGGCCGACACGGCTGCTTCGACCACATTGGACTCGTTGCCGGTCTGCCCGGGGCTCATCGCACCCAGCAGGAACACCTTCGACACTCCGGCCAGCGCCGGTTGCACGGTCGCCGGATCGGACATTTCGACGGTGACCGCGTCGAGGCCGGCGGCGGCGGCTTTTCTTGCCTTCTCCGGGGAATGGTAGGCGGCACGAAAGGGTACGCCGGCCGCGCGCAACTGGTTGACCAGCGCCGATCCCACGTTGCCGCTCGCACCCGTCACCAGGATCATGCGCTCCGCCTTCGCGCGTCGATGCCACCAGACGAGCGAGTGTAGTGGATCAGCGGATTCTCGAAGCCGGTTACGCGCCCGCCGCTTGAGCCCGGCGCTGCGCGAGTTCCTGAACCGCCGACGGCAGGGTGGTTTCGAAGTCGATCAGCTTCGCCCAGGTCGGCGTGACGACGATGCGGACCATGCCGTCGACGTACAGCGAGCGGATTTCGGCCTCCCATTCGACGCGCTGCTCGGGCGTCATCTCGTAGGAACCGTTCATTTCGAGGTACTCGTCCGGGATTCCGTCGACGTAGTCGAGTTCGACGCGGCCGCGCAGGAGCAGGATCTTCGGCGGGTGCGATTCGGTGTCGATGGTCAGCGCGACCATCGGGTTCGCCCGCAGCGCCGGCAGTTTCGGCGCGTTCTTGGTGGTGCACAGAACGATCTCGGTGCCGTTCCAGGTGAACGCGATCGGGACGCTGCGCGGCGTGCCGTCCTTCGCGACGTAAGCGAGCCGGGCGATGTCGCGGGCGAGCAGCTCGCGGCTGTACGCGCGGTTCAGGACCTCGGCGACTTCCTGCGCTTCCATGACTGTCTCCTTCTCGGCTAGGTGCTGCGGGGACGGAGCCGGGACGGTGTTCTCGACATCACCCAGATAGTGGCGTGGGTCACACATAGCAGGAGCGCGAGGTTAACTCTGTGTGAGCCCCCTTCTCAGCGTGTACACAGCGAGTGTGCAGAACAGTGGGCAATCATGACGCCCCGGCACCGGAAGGCCCGATGACCGTCCCTCACGACAGACGTGCCGCGGCGGCCCGAGGCGTCGCGGCTCGGGCCGCGGCTCGGCGACGGCGGATCACCGGCCGAGTCGCGTTGGCTCTCGCGGCCGCGTTGACGCTCTCGCTGACCGGTTACGGCTGGGCCGCCTACACCGGCGTCGTGTCCGGACTGCAGGTGTCCGACGTGCTCGACGGGCAGTCGACGTCCAGCGGCGGCGACACCAACATCCTCATCATGGGCCTCGACTCGCGGCTCGACGAGAACGGCAATCCGCTGCCGAAGGACATCTACAACTCGCTGCACGCGGGCGACCAGCAGGACGGCGGGTACAACGCCAACGTGCTGATGCTGCTGCACGTCCCGGGCGACGGCAGCAAGGCGACGTCGATTTCGATTCCGCGCGACGATTACGTTCCGCTGGCGGGCTGTCCGGACAACGTGTGCAAGGGCAAGATCAAACAGGCCTACGGGCTGGCGTTCGACGAAAAAGCCAAACAGCTCGTCGCCCAGAATGTCACCGACAAATCGCAGCGGGAGCAGCAGGCGCGGGACGCGGGCCGCCGGGCGGAAATCGACACCGTGCGGAAATTCCTCGGCGACGTTCCGGTCGACCATTTCGTGGAGGTCACCCTGGTGGCGTTCTTCGAGATCGCCCAGGTCGTGCAGCCGATCACGGTGTGCCTCAACGAGGACACTCAGGACAGCTACTCGGGCGCGAACTTCCATGCCGGCCAGCAGGAGATCAGCGCCGAACAGGCCGTGGAATTCGTCCGGCAGCGCCGCGACAACGTGCATCCCGCGCTCAATTTCACCGATCTCGACCGCGAACGCAGGCAGCAGGCGTTCATTGCTTCGCTGGCCTATCAGCTCAAACAGGGCGGCACGTTCACGGATCCGGCGAAACTCCACGGGATCATGGACGTCGCGAAGCAGAACACCGCGGTCGACAAATCGCTGGACCTGCTCGCGCTCGCGCACCAGGCGTCCAGCCTGACCGGCGGGAACGTCAGTTTCGTGACCCTCCCGGTCGACCATTTCGGCAAGAGCCCGTCCGGCGAGGACGTCAACTTCGTCAATACCGGGCAAATCCAGTCCCTGGTCGCACAGCTGCTCAGCGGCGCCCCGGTGCCGACCCCGGCCGCCTATGTGACCCCGATGACCTCCGGCAGCGCTCCCGCTCCCCCGCCCGCGTTGAACGGAGGCGGAATCCCTTGTGTGAAATAACTTCGGCGAAGAAGACGCCGCGTGCCTCAATGTCCTATCAGGACGATTAGGGCATAATCGGCCCGGCGCGTTCTTTCCCCGCGCCGGAAATCGGCGGACGGCAGGTGCGCGAGTGGCTACGGCACGGAACAGACGAAACCGGGTCCCGGTCGCGATCGTCGGCTGGCTCTCCCGGCCGCTGGCGTCGTTCCATCTCGTGCTCGCGCTGTGCGGCCTGCTGACGCTGCTCGGCGTGATCATGGTGCTGTCGGCGTCTTCGGCGCAGCCGGGCGGCGTGTACAGCACGTTCCAGAAGCACGTCGTCTTCGTCCTCATCGGGCTGGTCGCGCTGTGGGCCGGGCTGCGGATTCCGTTGCGGCGGATCAGGTCTCTCTCGCCGATGCTGATGCTCGCCACGCTGGGGCTGCTCGCGCTGGTGCTCACCCCGCTCGGCGCGAAGGTGAACGGCGCGCAGCGGTGGTTCGCGCTCGGTCCGCTGACGTTGCAACCGGTCGAGGTCGCGAAGGTCGCGCTGACCTTGTGGGGCGCGCACATTCTCGTGGTCAAGGCCCGGCTGCTGCACCACTGGCGGCACCTGCTGGTACCGCTGGTGCCGGTCGCGCTGCTGATGTTCGCCCTGGTGATGGCACAGCCGAACCTCAGCGGGACGATTTCGCTCGGCATCGTGCTGCTGGCGCTGCTGTGGTTCTCCGGCGCGCCGGGACGGCTTTTCGGCGCGCTGCTGGCCGGCGGCGTGGCCGGATTCGTGGTGCTCGCGCTGGTCGCGGACTACCGGCTCGCGCGCGTGCTCTCGTTCCTCTCCCCCGACGCGGACACCTCCGGCGCCGGCTACCAAGCGGTGCAGGCGCAGTACGCGCTCGCCGAGGGCGGGTTGTTCGGGGTCGGGCTCGGGCAGGGCGCGTCGAAGTGGAAGTACCTGCCGAACGTGCAGAACGACTTCATCTTCGCGCTGATCGGCGAGGAACTCGGCTTCCTCGGCTGCGCGGTCGTGCTGCTGCTGTTCGCCGGGCTCGCGCTGGTCGGCCTCCGGATCGCGACGCGCAACCTCGATCCGTGGATTCGCATCGTCTCCGCGACGATCACCGTGCTGCTGGTGGCGCAGGCGGCGGTCAACATCGGGTACGTGGTGAACGCGCTGCCGGTCACCGGGGTGACGCTGCCGCTGGTGTCGTACGGCGGGACGTCGCTGATCGTGACGATGTTCCTGTTCGGCGTGCTCGCCAGCTGCGCCCGGCACGAACCCGCGGCGGTAGCGGACCTGAATCATCTCGGACCGGGCAAGATCGGGCGGATTCTGCGGTTGCCGGTGCCGGAGCCGTATCGGCCGGTGCGGACGCCGGGCAGGCCGGCTCGCCCGCGGCGGCCGGAGCCGGTGCCCAAGCGTCGGCGGGCACCGCAACTGGCAACCGGCCAACGGGCGAAGCGCTAGCGTTTCGGCCAATGCCACGGCGGTTGGTCCAGCCGACCCTGTCCAGCCACCACCGTCGCGCCGAAGTCCTTTTCCAGCTCCAGTACCGAGGCGTCCTCGAGAAACCGGACCAGCAGCTGTGAATGCGAAACCACCAGCAGTTGCGTCTTCTTCGCCGCGGCGGTGATCAACGCGGCCAGCGCCGGCAGCAGGTCCGGGTGCAGGCTGGTTTCCGGTTCGTTCAGCACCAGCAGCTCCGGCGGGCGCGGGCTGAGCAGCGCCGCGGCCCAGAGCAGGTACCGCAGGGTGCCGTCGGAAAGTTCGGCGGCGCTCAGCGGGCGCAGCAGTCCGTGCTGGTGGAAGCGGAGGTCGAAGCGGCCGTCGGTGGTGACTATTTCGACGGACGAGCCGGGGAAGGCGTCGTCGATCGCGGTGGCCAGTGCGTCGGCGTCGGTGGATTCCTGGATGGTGCGCAGGGCGGCGGCCAGGTCGCCGCCGTCGTGGTCCAAGGCCCAGGTGCGGGTGCCGATCCGGCTTTGCCGGGCGGGTGCGCCGGCGTCGGTGCGGAAGTGGTCGTAGAACCGCCACGCGCGGACTCGGTCGCGCACGATCAGCAGTTCCGGGCACAGGCGCGGGTCGGCGAATTCGCTCAGCATGCTGTCGGTCAGGGCGATCGAATGGCCGCTCTCGACCCAGGACCCGGACTCGTCGCGGATGCGCACCCGCGTGCCGGACCGGTCGGCCAGCAGCGCGGACGGGCGCAGCACCGGTCCGTGCCAGACGCATTCCCGTTTGTATTCCGGGTCCAGGTTGAACGCCGTCTCGGCCGGGACCGGGAGGCCGAAGTCCAGGGCGTAGCCGAATTCGTCGCCGGAGTAACCGAGTCGCAGGCCCACCGGTTTGGTTCGCTGCAGCGGCTGCACCGGCGTCCGGCCCTCGCGGACGGCTCGGCCGATCTTCTCCGGACCGGCCCACAGCGTCGACGGCAGGCCGCCTTCCCCGGCGAGGGCGGCGACCGCGCCGTTGCGTCCGGCGTCGGCGAGCAGCCGCAGCGCGCGGTACAGGCTGGACTTGCCGGTGCCGTTCGCTCCGACGATCACCGTGAGCTGCGACAGCGGCAGCACCAGGTCGCGCAGCGAGCGGTAGTTCTGGATGGCCAGGGTGGTCAGCACGCCGACACCTCCGCGGGCAGGCCGAAGCGGGGGAACAACTCGGGGTCGAGGAACCAGGTGACGGTGCGGATTCGGTCGCCCCACGGCGCCAGGACGAGGATTCCGGCGGGACGGGCCACGGTTCCGCCGGGATCGGTGAGATAGCAGGCGAAGGCCGGATGGGTGTTGGCGCGCGTCGGGAGCAGGCGGAACCGCCGGGTGCCGCGCCATTCGCTGAACCTGGCGAGGAACGCGGTGACGGCTTCGCGGCCGACGTACTCGTGCGGCGCGGGCGGCATGGCGAGCCAGCCGTCGTCGGTCAGAAGCGCGACTACGCCTTCGACGTCCCCCGCGCTGAACGCGTCCGCGAAGCGTTGGGCGATTTCCCGCTCGCGCGGTGCGGGCGGGGCCGGTTCGACGGTCTGCCGCAGCTGAGCCCGGGCGCGTTGCAGGGCGCCTTTGACCGCGGTGGAGCTGGTGTCCAGCAGATCCGCGACCTCGGCGGTGGAGTAGTCGAGCACGTCCCGGAGCAGGAGGACGGCGGTTTGGCGCGGCGGGAGTTTCTGCAGGGCCGCGACGAACGCCAGCTCGAAGGTTTCCTTGGTGCCGTAGTGCTCGGCGGGGTCGTCCGGCGCGGGCTGCAGCCAGGTCGCCTCGGTGCGGCGGGTGGGCTCGGTCGGGGTGAACGGCGGCGACGGCTCGGCCGGGACGCGTCGGCCGGCGTCGCGGAGTGCGTTGAGGCAGCGGTTGGTGGCGATGCGGTACAGCCAGGAGCGCACCGAGGCTCGGCCGGCGTAGCCGTCCAGCCCGCGCCAGGCGGCGAGGAGCGTCTCTTGCAGCAGGTCCTCGGCGTCGGTGAGCGAGCCGAGGAGGCGGTAACAGTGCACCTGCAGCTCGCGCCGATAGGGCTCGACCAGCTCGCGGAAGGCGTGCGCGTCTCCGGCGCGTGCGCGGTCGAGGAGGTCTTGGCCCACCCGTCGCATCCTGCCATCGTTCCGTTTCCGAGGCGGGCGGTGTCTGTACTGGTGACCTCGGAGAAAGGCGAACCGATGAATCCTGTCGACGATCTTGCCGCCGTCCTCGAGTCCACCGGCGCGCTGGTCGCCGGCGTGTCTCGCTGGGACGCGCCGACGCCGTGCCCGGAATGGACCGTCCGCGAACTGGTGAACCATCTGGTCCTCGGGCACCGGCTGTTCACCGCGGTGCTGCGCGGCGAACCGGGCGGCCCGCTGGACCCTCGTAGTTCCGACGTGCTCGGCACCGACCCGGTCGCCGCTTACCAGGACGCGGTCGCCGGTCTGCTCGCGGCGTTCCGGCAGCCTGGGGTGCTGGAACGGGTATATGAGGTCCCAGCCGGGACGGTTCCGGGGATCGCCGCGGTGCAGCTGCGGATCGTCGAGGAACTCGTGCACGGCTGGGACCTCGCTCGCGCCACCGGCCAGAAGCCGAACTTCGAGGACGCCGTAGTGGAGCGGGGAATCGCGTTCAGCGCGGCGAAACTCGCTGACCTTCCGGCGGAGCGGAGGCCGTTCGCGCCGCCGGTGCCGGTCGCGGACGACGCGCCGCCGTTGGATCGGCTGGCCGCGTTGCTCGGCCGGTCGCCGGGTTAAGCGACGCGGAATTCCAGCAGGCCTCGCTGGTCGGTCAACGGGGTCGCCGATTCCAGGACCAACCCCGCGGAATCGGCGAGGGTGCGGAATTCTTCCACGCGCCGTTCGCGCCCACCGAAATGGACCAGCATGACCAGGTCCATTTCGGTCCGGGCGTGAATTCCGCTGACGGCTTCGATGGCGAGAATCCGACCGGACCGGCCGGCCGCTTCCGCGCACCGCTCCAGAACTCGGCGGGCGTTCTCGTCATCCCAGTTGTGCAGGATGTCCACCAGCAGATAGGCATCCGCTCCTGGCGGGAGCGGGTCGAAGAAGCTGCCGCCGCGCACCTCGACCCGGTCGGCGAGGCCGCGGGCGGCGAACGCGGCACGGGCTTCGCTCGCAGTGGGTTCGAGGTCGACCAGGTGCGCGCGCAGGTTCGGATTGGCCTCGAGGACCGCGGCGAGCAAATCTCCTCGGCCACCGCCGACGTCGGCTACCGTCGTGAAAGAAGACCAGTCGATTCCGGCGACCACCTGCGGGATTTCGGTGCGGAATCGGGTGGTCATCTGCTGGTCGAAGGATTTCCGCAGCTGCGGCTGCTCGGAAAGATCGGTCCAGAAATCCTTGCCGTAGCGGCGGGAGTAAGCCGCCTCGCCGGTCCGGATGCTGTGCGCCAACTCGACGAAAGCGAGTTCGGCACGGCCGGCGGCGCGGTCCAGGTGCAGAAGGTTGGCCACGCCGTTTTCATTGTCTTGGCAGAGATTCGCGCCGTACGCGGTGGTGAGGTAGCCGTCTTCGGTGCGTTCGACCACGCCGAGCGTGACCAGGTGGCCGAGCAGGACGTCGAGCGCGATTGGTGAGAGGTCCAGTTCGGCGGCCACGTCGTCGGCCGTGCCGGGCGCGCGCAATCGGTCGGGCAGGCCTAGCGTTACCGCGACCCGCAACGCCATGGGGGTCGCCAGGCTGGCGGAACGGAGGAGGTGGTTCGCGTCATCACTCACGTGACTCCACTTTTCCAGTCTGGTCAACCGGTTTTCCGGGCCACACCGCGGTCTCGGCGAATTCGGCGAAGCTTCGGGGCGGGCGGCCGAGTGCTCGCTGGACGCCGTCGGAGACGTGCGCGTCGCGACCTTCGCGGAGTGGCTCGATAAAGTCGGCGAAGATTTCCGCCTCGGCGCGTGGCAGGCCTTGGCCGACCAATTCCGCAAGATAGTCCTCTATGGACAGTGGCACGTAGCGGATCTCACGACCGGTTACCGCGGAAATCGTTTCGACCGCTTCGGCCAGCGACACCGCGCGGGGACCGGAGAGTTCGTAGATCTGGCCCGCGTGTCCTTGGTGAACCAGGGCAGCGGCAACCACTTCGGCGATGTCCTCGGCGTCCACAAAGGTCGCCGCACCGTCGCCAGCGGGCAAGCGCAGTTCACCGGCAGCGATGGCATCGGCGAAGAATCCCTCGTTGAAATTTTGCGCGAACCAGCCCGGGCGGGTGATCGTCCACTCCAGACCGCTTTCCCGCACCGCCGCCTCGCTGTCCGCGATGCCGTCGCGCATGCCGATGCGGTCGCGGACGTAGCCGGGGTCGTCGATTCCGCGCCCGGACGCCAGCACGATGCGCTGCACGCCGTGTTTCCGGGCCCGCGCAACGAACGGGCGGACCAGGTTCGTGCCGTCGAGTTGCACGACGTACGCCGCGCGGACGCCCTCGAGCGCGGCGTCCCAGGTGCGGTCGTCGGTCCAGTCGAAGGGGTGTTCCCCGGAGCGCGCCGCCGCGCGGACGGGGTGCCCGGCGGCGCGCAGCCGGGAGACGACGCGACGGCCGGATTTGCCGGTCGCGCCGGTGACCAGGACGGGTTGTTCAGTCATGCCCTGAGTCAACCGGCGAGATCCGGGAGGGGCCATGGTTGAAAAGCTCGCCTCGATGTCCGCGCGGATACGCTGGCAAGGTGGATGCAGTAGCGGAATTGCTCGCCGACGTCCGGGCGCACGGCGCGGTCTTCCGGCAGACGATCACGCCGTCGCTGCGAGTCGCCCCAGGCACGCCGCTGACCTTGGCCCGGATGCTGCGCGGCGAGGCCTGGATCGTGCCCGACGGGCTCGCACCGGTCCGGATCGGCGAGAACGACATCGCCGTCGTCCGCGGTGACGTGCCGTACGTGGTGGCCGACGATCCGACCACCACGCCGGTACACACCGTCACCGCCGCCGATTACTGTCCGACGCCCACCGACGGCCGAACCTGCGGAACTCCGGCCGAGAACGCGGCCGTGCTGCTCAGCGGAGCGTTCGAGAGCCGTGGTCAGCTCAGCGGACGCGTGTTGCGGCTGTTGCCCGAGGTGCTGGTCGTTCCGGCGGAAAGTCCGCATCCGTCGGCCGAGGCGTTCGCCGACGAGGTCGGGAAAGACCAGCCCGGGCAGCAGCAGGTACTCGACCGGATGCTGGACTTGATGCTGGTTTCCGCGCTGCGCACGTGGTTCGACACCGCTCCGGTGCGGCTCGATCCGGTCGTGAGCACCGCGATGCGGCGCATCCGCGGGGACCCGGCCCGCCGTTGGACAGTCGCGGAATTGGCCGCGGAGGCGGGAGTGTCCAGGGCGGCGTTTGCCCGCAGGTTCACCGAGCAGGTCGGCGAACCGCCGATCGCCTACCTCGCGGGCTGGCGCATTTCACTCGCCGCGGATTTGCTTCGCCGCACTGAGTACACAGTGGACACTATCGCGCGGAAAGTCGGTTACGCCAACGCTTTCGCGCTCAGCGTCGCGTTCAAACGACGCCGCGGGATCCGGCCGAGCGAACACCGGCACAAAAGCTCGGTGTGACCGGCCATCGCCGTCCAGCTCGTCCTCCCCTTGCCTGGCGCGCCGCCGCTCGTCACCCTGGAAGCCGCGGCCGCCCGTAAGCACAGACAGGGTGAACCGTTAGAAGGTCTTTCGAACAATCGGCCGTGTTACCGTCGGGCGTCGTCAAGGAGGTGGGGATGCCCGCAGCAGGCACCCGCAAGCCGATGCGCGAACGGTTCCGCGAGCAGGTGCGCGAGGAGGTCAAATCCGCCGCACTCGACCAGCTCGCGGCCGGGGGCGCGCAGGCGATCTCCATCAACGCCATCGCCAAGCAGCTCGGCGTGTCCGGGCCGGCGCTGTACCGCTATTTCTCCAGCCGCGACGAACTGCTGAACGTCCTGGTCATCGACGCGTACCACGATCTCCGCGAGGCCATGGCGAAAGCACTCGGCGCCGACGCACCCGACGCGGAAGCGCGGATCCGGTTGCTTGCCGCGGCGTACCGGGCTTGGGCGCGGGCGGAACCGCACCGGTACGAATTGCTGTTCAAGGCGCCGTTCCCCGGTTACGACGCGCACGCCAAGCCGCTCGCCGAAGCGGCCCGGTCGCTGATGGGCGTGGTGCTCGGGGTGTTGCACGGCACCGCGGGAAAGCCGTATCGCACCGAGGAAGTGCTCGACGCCCGGCGCGCGAACACCGAGAACCACCAGCTGGCGGTCGCGTTGTGGTCGCGGCTGCACGGCTTTGTCAGCCTCGAAATCGGCGGCGGCTTCACCGCGATGGGCCTCGACGCCGACGCGTTGTTCGAGACCGAGGTACAGGTGCTGACCGACCGGGTCCGCCGCGCCGGCTGATCACCGGCGGGACGCGCGCGGCTTCGCCCCCAGCGCCACCGCCAGCAACGCTCCGGCCACCATGCACGCGCCGACCACCCACAAGCCGGTCCGCTGCGTGCCGGTCAGGTCGCGCAGCCAGCCGGTCACATACGGCGCGACGAACCCGCTCAGGTTGCCCAGTGCGTTGATCAGCGCGATCCCGCCGGCGGCGGCCGCGCCGGACAGGAAGTTCGACGGCAGCGCCCAGAACGTCGGCAGCGCCGCGCACACGCCCATCGCGCAAATCGTCACCGCGGTCATGGTGGCGTAAGGGTTTCCGAGGTACAGCGCGACCGGGATCGCCGCGCCGCCGACGAGCATCGGCAGCGCGACGTGCCACGTCCGTTCCCCGGTCCGGTCGCCGTGGCGCGCCCACGGGACCATCACCAGCGCACCCGCGACGTACGGGATCGCGTTCACCAGACCCGCCTGCAGCACGCTGAGTTTGGTGCCGAACTCCTCGCCGAACCCGGCGATGATGGTCGGCAGGAAGAAGCCCAGCGCGTACAGGCCGTAGACGACCGCGAAGTACACGAACGCCAGCCCGAGGATCCGCGGGTGCGTGAGCGCTTTCCGCAGCGGCCAGTGGTGTTCGGCCTCGGTGGCCCGGCGTTCGGCGTCGAGTTCGCTGGTGAGCCAGTCGCGTTCCTCGGCCGACAGCCACTTCGCGGTTTCCGGCCGGTCGCTCAGGCAGAACCACGTGACGACCGCCAGCAGGATCGCCGGAATGCCCTCCACGAGGAACATGAACCGCCAGCCGGACAGGCCGAACACGCCGTGCCCGCCGGTGATCAGCAGGCTGGAGACGGTCGAGCCGATCGCACTCGACACCGGCACCGCGCACATGAACAGCGCGACCGCCTTCGCCCGCTGCGCCGCCGGGAACCAGTACGTCAGGTACAAAATGATGCCGGGAAAGAACCCCGCCTCGGCGACGCCGAGCACGAACCGCAGCACCACCAGCGTCGTCGTGTTGGGCACGAACGCCATCGCGACGGCCACCGCGCCCCAGGTGATCATGATCCGCGCGATCCAGCGGCGCGCGCCGAACCGGTGCAGCGCGAGATTGCTCGGCACCTCGAGGATGAGGTAGCCGATGAAGAAGATCCCGGACGCGAGCCCGAAGGCCGTCGCGGTGAGGCCGAGTTCCTTGTTCATCCCGTTCGGGCCGGCGAACCCGATGTTGACCCGGTCCAGGTAGTTGACGAAGTACAGCAGCATCAGCAGCGGCATGGTCCGCACCGCCGCCTTGGCCATGACCCGGTTGCCCAGCGGGCGCGTCTTCGTCGACATGTCCGGATCTCACCTGCCCGGACCCCGCCGAGTCAAGGCTTCGCGTAATGCCCGGCGACCGCGGCGAACGCCTCCTTCGGTTCCCAGTTGAGCCCCGGATACGCCGTGCCCGAGCGGTCTTCCAGCACCTTCACCAGGCCGAAGCTGGCGAGGTCGAGATCGTCGCGGCCGGTCCGGTGCGGGTAGTTGTAGAGCGCGAACAGGAACACGAACGCGCTGTCCACTCCCTCCTCGTCGAAGATCTCCAGCAGTTCGCGCAGATACGCGGCCTGCCCGGTTTCGTCGCGCTCGTACTCGCCGTCGATGCGGACCGGGTCGCCGGTTTCCTTGTCGTACTCGACGATCTCCATGCTCCGCGGCGCGACGTCGCCGGACCCGCGCCAGGTCGCCGTGCCGAATCCGGTGATCGCGACCGGTTTCCCTTGCGCCACCAGGGTTCGGACACCGGCCCGGAAGAGGTCGGCGACGTCGGCGGAGCGGATCAGTTCGACCGTGACGAAGTCGAACCGGCTCCAGTCCACCTGCTCGAACTGGATGCACGCGTAGGTAACCGGGCCGTGGAACCGTTCCCGCACGATCTTGACGGCGGCCTCCAGGAACGGGTCGAGCTTCTTGCCCACCTCGGCCAGCCGCTCCGCGCGGCCCTCGGGTTCGGCCAGCAGCAGGCTGACCCGTTCCGCGGTGTCGTTGCCGGGCAGGAAGCCCTGGTTCATCACGCTCAGTTCGACCCCGGTTACGAACACCACGTTCGCCCCGGTGGCGCGCAGCCGCTCCGCCCGGGTCGCGCAGTCGGCGAAGAGGGCGAGCATCTCCTCCTGCGTCTGCTCCAGCGGATACGGCGAGAACCAGACCTCCAGCCCCAGGTCCGCCGCCCACCGCGCGGCCCGCTCCAGCCGGTCCGGATCGCCGCCGACGAGGTGCACCGCGGTGCAGTGCAGGTCGTCGCGGATGATCGCCAGTTCGCGCTTCACCACCTCCGGTTCGAAACTCTCCCGCGCCGACCGTCCATTGCGGACGAAGCCGGTCTCGTACGTCATTCCCTTGCCGCGCATGGCGGTTTCCTCTCGTTCGGGACGCCGCCCACCGTACGCGCGAAACTTGCGTGCACGCAAGTTTGCGTAGGCGCAGCGAGGCTGCGAGACTGGACACGTGACCGGATTGCGCGAACGGAAGAAGCAGGCCACCCGCGTCGCGCTGCGCGAAGCAGCCCTGCGGCTGGCGATCGAGCACGGGCCGGCGAACGTCCGCGTCGACGACATCGCCGAGGCGGCCGGGGTCTCCCCGCGGACCTACAACAACTACTTCTCCAGCCGCGAGGAGGCGATCGTCGCCGCGGTCACCGCGGACCGGGAAAACCGGATCGCCGCCGCCGTCGCCGAGCGCTCGGCGGACACCCGGCTGGCCGAGGCGGTCATCGACGCGGTCGCGGAGCAGTACAACGATCCCGGGGAGCAGAGCCGCGACGCATTGCTGCTGATCACCACGAATCCCGGTCTGCGCACGGCATTTCTCGACACCCCGGCCGCACTGGAAGCCCCGTTGCAGGAGGTGATCGCGACCCGGGTCGGCGACCCGCGGACCGCCCGCGTGCTGGCCGCCTCGGTCGCGGCGGCGGTGCGGGTCGCGCTGGAGCAGTGGACGCAACCAGCGGGCACCAGCGGCCTGGTCGTGGTGTCCGGCTCACTGCCGGATCTGTTGCGCCAAACCCTCGAACCGCTCGTCCCCGCCCTCGACGCCGCGGAAGTGAGCTAGGCCGCGATCTCCTCGACGACATACGGGCACGACGTCGTCTAGGCCGAGCCAGTGAATCTCCACCCTTTCCGTGTTCAGCTCCGACATTCACTTCACAAGTTTGTGAAATCTGTGTACCTTCTGAACTATTCAGAGGGGGAAGGAGCGACGATGACCCGTCAGGCAGGACTCCCGCTCGAAAGGGGCGCGTGCCCGTTCGATCCGGTGCCGGCCCAGCGCACGCAAGCGCCGGTCGAGCCGTTGACGTATCCCGACGGCACCCAGGGCTGGCTCGTCACCGGATACCGGGAGGTGCGGGCGGTCCTTTCGGACAAACGGATGTCCGCCCGAGCGGAACTGGCGAAGGTTCCGCTCGACTTCGGCCCGCTGCCGCCGCCGAAACCGGCCGATCCGGGGGTGTTCAACGGGATGGACGACCCGGACCACCACCGCTACCGCAAGCTGCTGACCGGGGCGTTCACCGTGCACCGGATGCGCACGCTGGAGGACCGCGTCGCCGAGATCGTCGAGCACTACCTCGACGCGATGGCCGCCGCGGGAGGCCCGGTCGACCTGGTGGAAGCGTTCGCGCGGCCGGTGCCGTCCCTGGTGATCTGCGAGCTGCTCGGCGCGCCCTACGAACGCCGCGCCGAGTTCGACGGCTACACCACCACCATGTTCTCCAAGGACGTCCCGATCGCCGAGCGGATCGACGCCACCCAGGGCGTCGTCGCGTTCATCGCCGGGCAGATCGAGGAGAAGCGGGCGAATCCGGGCGACGATCTGCTGTCCGACCTGGTCCGCGGCGGCGAGCTGACCGACGAGGAACTCGCCAACATCGGCATGATGCTGCTGGTCGCCGGATTCGAGACGACCCGCAACATGATCGCGCTCGGCACGCTGGCGCTGCTGGAGAATCCGGAGCAGCTGGCGAAGTTCAAGGCCGATCCGGAGCTCACCGCGGGCACGGTCGAGGAACTGATGCGCTACCTCAGCGTGATCCACATCGGCCCGATCCGCACCGCGCTGGAGGACGTCGAACTCGGCGGCGTGACGATCAAGGCGGGCGATCCGGTCGTCACGTCGCTGCCGGTCGCCAACCGGGATCCGGAGAAGTTCCCGAACCCGGACGAGCTGGACGTCACGCGCAAGGCGACCGGGCAGCTCGCCTTCGGGCACGGCGTGCACCAATGCCTCGGGCAGCAGCTGGCGCGGGTCGAGCTGCGGATCGCGCTGTTCCGGCTGTTCGCGCGGTTCCCGGACCTGCGGCTCGCGGTGCCGTTCGCCGAGGTGGACCTGCCGCCCGACGCGTCGATCTACGGCCCGGTGCGGCTGCCGGTGACCTGGTAGCCGGGGTAGCCTGGCAGCGGCGGATCGAACACCGGAATCGAGGTTTTCCGCACTGTGCATGCGATTGGCGCTTTCACCTTCGTCTGGTTCGGGATGGTGCTCGCCATCTCGTTCCTGGAAGCCCCGCTGAAATTCCGCGCACCGGGGGTCACCATCCCCATCGGCCTCGGCATCGGCCGGATCGTGTTCCGGGCCTTGAACGTCGCCGAGGTTCTGCTCGCGGCGGGGGTGGTGATCACGGTGGTGGCCGGGCAGCCGAACACCGCGGTGACGGTGCTGGCAGCGGTGGCTGTGGTGGTGCTGATCGCGCAGCTGGGGGCGGTCCGTCCGGCGTTGAACCGGCGGACGGACCGCGTCCTCGCTGCTCCGGAGGGCGTGGAGCTGCCGCGCTCCCGGGCGCATTTCGTTTACGTCGGCACGGAAATCGTGAAGGTGCTGGTGTTGCTGGCGCTCGGAATCCTGACCGTGGCGGGTTAGCGTCGAGTTGGACTAACGTCCAACCAGCGCTGGGCCGAGGCGGAAGAACCCTCAAGGGCGCCATTCAGCGGGCGCCGGCGGAAAATGATGGTTGACTGCGAGGCATGACGGCAGAAGCGACGAGCGATCGGCGAACCAGGCAGCGACACGAACGCCGGGACCGGCTGTTCCAGGCGGCCGTGGAGCTGTTCGTGGAACGCGGCTACGACAACACCACGATGGAGGACATCGCCGAACGCGCCGACACCGCCCGCGCCACCGTGTTCAACCACTTCCAGCGCAAGACGGCGTTCCTGGACGAGTGGAGCCTGCGCCGGCGGGAACGCGCGATGAGCGCGGTGCGCGCCGAGAACCTGGAGGACCGGCCGCTGCGCGAGGTGCTCAGCCGGTACCTGATGGAACTGGCGCGCATCAGCCTCGACTCCCGAGCGGAAACCGTCGCCTGCATGGGCGCGGCGATCCACTCCACGAATGTGTTCGGCAATCCGGAACTGGCACGTCAGTTCGGCGTATTCGTCGCCCGGGCACAGGAGTCCGGCGAGATCCGGGCCGACATCGACCCGGCACAGGCCGGGCTGCTGCTCGCCACGGCGTATTTCGGGACGCTGAGTTCGTGGATCGAACGCGAGGCCGCGCCGTTCGATCTGCAGGAGCATTTGCTGAATGTGGTGGAGATGGTTTTTCGCGGGATCGCAGTGCGCTGACCTCGCCGGAACGCTGTTTTACCGCTTCGGCGACGCGGTAGGCCCGCTCACTCAGGAGACGGTGCCCGAAAACCCGGCGATCCCGGACAACAACTCGCCCATCTCGACCACCACCCGCGGTTCGCCGCCGTTCAGCGGCACCGCGGTAATCCGGCCGCCGAGGTCGGACACGTAAGCCACCTCGTCGTCCACTGCCAGGCCGATCGCCTCAGTGAATCCGCTTGCCAGAATCTCCGGTTCCGCGCCCTTCTCCCCCGGGCCGGGAATCGGTGCGCGGTTCAGCGTGTTGCCCTTCGGGGCCGCACCGCGGTCGGTCCAGTACAGATACCCGTCGTGGATTTCCAGGTCGATGGGCTCCGGCAGGTGTTCCCACAGGGTCTCGACGTCGGACCGGTCGCGGGCGCTCTCTCCCGGAGGAATCTCCAACCCGGCACGGAAAATCCGGCCGACACCGCCCTTTGACGGACCTTTCTGCGTCCAATACAGATGCGTCGCGTCCACAGTAACCCCAACGCATTCCTGCGTTCCGCTGTCATCCGGGTCGTTCACGATCAGGTCCGTGAGCCCAGTGCCGTCCGGACGCACCCGGGTCACCCGGCAGCCCTCGCGGTCGCTCCAGTACAGGAAACCGTTATAGGCCAACTGTTTTCCGGTGGTCAGAGTTCCATTCGGGACCACATCGCGCGCGCCGGTGCCGTCGAAGGAAACCGCGTGCAGACCGCCATTGCGCGCCGAGTAGTCGAGGCCCGCCTCGCCGGGCACCGACGGGTCGCGCGAGGGCATTCCCATGGTGGTCCAATAAACGGTCCCATCGGCGATGACTACGCCGTCCGGCGAGACACCGGCGTCTTTGTACAGCGGAGTGACCTGCCCGTCGGGAAGGCCGACGCGGTAAATCGTCCCGGTGCGGATGCCCAGCACTACGAGTTCGCTGAACATGTCACCTCCACTCTGGACGGTGCGATCCCCGGGGGATCAACGGATTCGTGTAATAGCCCGGAGTTTCCGACATCCGGATCTGTTCGGTGACCCCGCGGTAGCGGCCGAGCGGAGTGTCCGCGGTGAACGTTTCCGGGTCGAAGTACTCGTGCCCGGGAGCGACGCCGGCGACCTCCGCGGCGTAGCCCTTGTCGAAGATTCCCAGGCTCAGCAACCACAAGGCGACCCGGGTCAGCGAAACCTGCACTCGGTACGAACCGCCCCATTCCGCGCGGAGCATGAGTGCGCGCAGGATTCCCAATTGCAGGAACCACGACGTGATGTAGTCGTTCACCACCGGCACCGCGGGCAGCGACGGAACTCCGCCTTCGCCTTCCAGCAGCATCACGCCGGACAGACAACCAGCCGTCTGGTCGAAGCCGACGCGGCCGGACCACGGGCCGGTGCCCCCGTTGAGCGTCACCTCGGCGTGGATGATTCCGGGCCGGATCTCGGCGGCCGTTTCCGCGTCGAGACCGTGCCGGGCGAGGTATCCGGGGCGGCGGTTGGCGTAGAAGATGTCGGCCCCGGAAAGCAGCCAGTGCATTCGCTCCTGGTCCGCAGCACGCCGGAAGTCGAGCCGGGTGGAGCGAACGCCCACATTGGACGTCGCGTACAGCACCGGCAGTTCGTATTCGCCCGGATCCCACACGTTCAGCACGTCCGCGCCGTGCAGCGCCAGCGCCCGGCCGCAGCCGGCACCCGCGATGATGTGTGCCCGGCCCAGGGCGCGGATTCCTTCGAGCGGCGTGGAAGGGTTGGGGGCCAACGGTTCAGGCGGACTGTCGCCGATCCGCTCGACAATCACCGGCGGCATCGTCGACAGCACCGACTGGTACTGTTCGGTCGCCATCAGTTCTTCGGTCGTCCGCACCACCGGCATGATGACGCCCGCAGCCTCGGCAGCGTCCTCCAGTTCGAACGAGTTCCACTGCGCGATCGCCTGCTGCACCACGGCATCCCGCTCGGGAACGCCCAGCAGCGCGGCGGCGTCGTTGCGCAGCTTCGGGTACGGGCTGATCGGATGCACCCACCGACCGTCCGCGGTGGAGTAAAAGCGATCCGTGCCGAAGGCGGGATCGACGCGCGCCGGATCGCCTTGCGGGTAACCGTCGAGCAGTTCCCATTTCTTGTCGTAGAACGGGCACAGCCGGTGCGGCGCGGTCCGCAGGTCCATCGAAATGTCCTGCCCGCGTCCGCCGCGCAGCTGCCAGATCTTCGCCACCGCAACGGATTTCGCCGCCAACGCGATGGACGTCGCGCCTGCCAGCCGCAGCGCGCCCGGCAATACCGGGTCGGCTCCGGTGAATTCGATCCGGCCGCCGGCATCGGATTCCTGCAGGCCGACTGAGCCCAACAAATCAGCCAATGGCTGGTGCAGGTCGTATTCGTCGGTGGTGGCTGGTTTGGCGAGCGCGGCCTCGAGTTTCTCGGTGAGGCTCATTCCTTCTCCAGCGCGTCCAGCAGCGCGCGAGTACGGCTGTCTCGCGCCTCGACTCGTGCGGAATAAGTGTCCGCGGTGCCATAGGCCTGTTCGACCTCGTCGAGCACCGAATCGAGGTGCTCGCGGTCCGGACGGCCGATCTCGAATTTCATCTGCGAACCGACGTGGCTCACCAGGTGGCGGATCCCGTCCGGACCGCCGCCGAGGTGCATGCTCTCGAACGGCCCGATGGTCGCCCACCGCGGCCCGAGCGACGCCTTGACCAGCTCGTCCAGGTCCGCCGCGGACACGACGCCCTGCTGCACGAGGTACATCGCCTGGTCGTTGAAGACCTTCTGCAGCCGGTTCCCCACGAAACCGGGCACTTCCTTCTTCAGCGTGATCGGCTTCTTGCCCAGCCCGCGGTAGACCTCGACGGCCTTCGCCACGGTCTCCGCGGAGGTCGAACCGCCGGGCACCACCTCGACCAGCGGCATCAGTTCGGGCGGGTTGAACGGGTGCCCGATCACGATCCGCGAGGCCGCCGCGTTGCCCTCGGCGATCACCGAGGGCAACAGCGACGACGAGGAGGACGCCAGTACTACGTCGTCGCGCGTGGCGGCGGCGAGCGTCGCGAACATTTCCCGCTTCAGCTCGATCCGCTCCGGGCCCGACTCCTGCACGAAGTCGGCCCCTTCAGCGGCTTCCGCGAGGTCCGCGACTGCCGTGGCGGGCAGCCCGGCGAGGTCCCGGGAGACAATTTCCCGCAGGTCCGGACGCGGATCGGTGACCCGCACCGTCCAGCCCGCCTCGGCGAACAGCCGAGCCCACGACACTCCGATGACCCCAGCGCCGACGATCGCGACGACCGGCATGGCGCACTCCTTTCTCAGGCGGTGACCGCGTCCGCGTTGTTGAGCAGCGCGCTCGGCGGCGTCAGCAACGCGTCCGACGCTAGCGCGCGGCGCCGGGCCGCGCTCACTCCGCTGTAACTCTCCGTAATGGCGATGAGGCGCGCCGCGTGGTGCGCGACCTCCGATTCGTAAGTCATTCCGATGCCGCCGTGCAGCTGGACGATCTCCTCGGCGGTCGCGGTCGCCGCGTCGCACACGAACACGAACGCGTCGTCGGCCGCCGCCTCCAGATCCACTGTGGACGCACCGTTGTCGTACGCCTCGACCGTCGCGGTGGCCCACAGCGCCAGCGAACGAGCCAGCTCGACCTTCGCGTACAGGTCGGCGGCGCGGTGCACGAGCGCCTGGAACGCCGCCAGCGGAACCCCGAACTGCTTGCGGGTCTTGAGGTATTCGACAGTCATGGCGAGCCCGGTCTCCATCAGGCCGATCGCCTCGCCGGTCACCGCGACGCGAGCCCGCGAGAACGCGCGACGCAACGCGGCCGGCGCGTCGGAGTCCGCGGTGCCGAGCAGAACCGCTGGCGTACCAGCGAATTCGACCTGCGACGTGTGCCCCCAGTCCGCGGCGCGGCCGTCCACCCGGGTGATGCCTTCAGCGGTGGCCTCGACCAGGTACACCCCGGTGCGGCCGTTCTCGTCGACCGCGGTGACCAGGAACTTGTCGGCCTGGTCCGCGTTGCGCACCGGCGACTTCACGCCGGAGAGCGCGGAACCGGCCGCCGCGACCGACGGCGCGAGGCCCCACGGACGTCCCGGCTCGGAGTGCGCGACCGCGATCGTGGTCCCGCCGCTGGCCAGCAGCGGCAGCAGTTCCTTGGCCTGGTCGTCGGTGCCCAGCTCGGCGATGATCCACGCCGGCAGGAACACGCCGTCGAGCAGCGGTTCGGCCGCCGCGTGCTTGCCCATCGCCTCCAGCGTCGCGTAGACCTCGACCGGGCCCGCGCCCGCGCCGTCGTGGTCCGCGGAGATCGGGAGACCGGCCAGCCCCAGCTCGCCGAGGGTGTTCCAGACCTGGTCGTTCCAGCCGAGTTCGCTGCTCGTCGCGGCCGCGCGGCCGCCCGCCGGATAGCCGCGGCCGACCGCCGTGTCGACGGTCTCGAACAGCAGCTTCTGGTCTTCGTTGAATTCGAGGTTCATGAGTCGCCGTCCCTTACAGACCGAGGATCGTCTTCGCGATGACGCCGCGCTGGATTTCGTTGGAGCCGCCGAAAATCGACAGCTTCCGCTGGTTCAGGTACTGCGCCGCGGCGACCACCGCGGCCTCGTCGGCCCGCACCGGGGATTCGGTGTCCAGCAGCATGCCGTCGGAACCGGCCGCGCGCATGCGCAGCTTCGTGAGCGCCTGCAGGGCCTGCGTGCCCTCCATCTTGAGCAGCGACGACACCGGGCTCGGCTGGCCGTTTTCCGAAGCGGCGGTGACCCGCATCTGGGTCGCCTCCAGCGCGAGCAGCGTGGTCTTCGCGGTGTGCATCGCGGCGCGGAATTCCGCGTCGTCGGCGAGCGGACCGTCCTCAGTGGGCAGTTCCGCGGCCGCGGCGGCGAGGTCGGCGAAAATCCGCTGCCCGGTGCCGACCTGGGCGATGCCGTTGCGCTCGTTGCCGAGCAGGAACTTCGCGTACGTCCAGCCCTTGTTCTCCTCGCCGACCAGGTTCTCCGCCGGGATCACCACGTTGTCGAAGAAGAACTCGTTGACCTCGGCGGACCCGTCGACCAGCTTGATCGGACGGCGCTCGATGCCCGGCGTGTTCAGGTCCAGCAGCAGGAACGACAGGCCCTGCTGCTTGCGCGGCGCGTCCGGGTTGGTCCGCGCGAGCACGAACATCCAGTCGCCGTACTGGCCGAGCGTGGTCCAGGTCTTCTGTCCATTGAGGACGTAGTGGTCGCCTTCGAGGCGCGCGGTGGTGCGCAGCCCGGCGAGGTCCGAACCGGCCTCCGGCTCGGAGAAGCCCTGCGACCACCAGATGTCGAGATTCGCGGTGGCCGGGAGGAACTTCTTCTTCTGTTCCTCGCTGCCGAACTCGGCGATGATCGGGCCGACCATGCTCGCGTTGAACGCGAGCGGCTGCGGAACCGCGTTGCGCTGCAGTTCGGAGGCGTAGATGTGGGACTGGGTCGGAGTCCAATCGCGACCGCCCCATTCGACCGGCCAGTGCGGCACCGCCAGGCCGTGCTCGTTCAGGATCCGCTGACTCGTGACGATGTCGTCGCGCGTGATCAGGCCGAGCGCGCTGCGCTTGCGGATTTCTTCCGGAATCGCGCCGAGGAACACCTCCCGCAATCCGTCCCGGAACGCGAGGTCCTCTTTAGACAGTTCGAGATCCATCGATCAAACCCCTTCAGTGGTGCGTACGGCTCCGACGACTTCGGCGGTGCTCGCTCCGGCGCGTTCGGCGTGCCTGCGGAACCCGGCCGGGGTCCGCGAGAAATGCAGCGGGCTTTCCACGACGCGGATCGTGCCCTCGGTCGGGTGTTCCCGCTCGGTGATCAGCCCTACTTCCTGAACGTACGGGTCGGTCGGCAGGTCGGCGATGTCGACGACGACGGCGTACGGAACGTCGTGGGCGGTCAGGTACTCCTCCCACTCCGCGGTGGTGCGGCTGGTGGAGTTGGCGAGCACCTTCTCCACCCCCGCGGTGAAAATCTCCCGGTCGATCACCGGGGAGTCCCAGGCCGGATCGGCCGCGGCGTCTTCGAGGCCGGCGCCGATCAGCAGCGTCCGCACGGCCTCGTTGGTGTAGGGCACCGCGGCGATCGCGCCGCCGTCGGCCGTGCGCATGGCCGCGTGCGTGTCGCTGAGCGAAAGCGGGTTGCCGACGTCGCCGGCGGCCGGGACGAAAACGTCGCCCGCCAGGTGCTCGACCAGGTTGACCGCGATCATCGCGTCCGCCATCGCCAGTTCGACCTGCTGGCCCTTGCCGGTGCGCTGCTGGTCGAAAAGCGCGGCCAGCACGCCGCTGAGCAGGTACAGCGCGGCGGTCTTGTCGGCGATGAAGGTCGGGACGAACTGCAGCGTGCCGCCCGCCCGGTCCTGCAGGCTGACCAGGCCGGACGTGGCCTGGATGACCTCGTCGTAGGCGGGCCGGTTGGCGCGCGACGAGCCGGGCGCGAAGCCCTGCGCGTGGGCGTAGACGAGGCGGGGGAAGCGGTCGCGCAACTGCTCGTAGCCGAGGCCGAGCCGGTCGAGGGCGGCGGCGCGCATGTTGGTGACGAGGACGTCGGCGTCGGCGAGCAGGGCGAAGAGGCCTTCGCGGCCGGCCGGGTCCTTGAGGTCGAGTTCGATACTGCGTTTGTTCTGGTTGACCTGCATGTACAGCGGGGCCATCCCGGGCGTGCGGCCGGTGTTGGCCGGCGAGTGCCGGGCGACGTCGCGCAGCGGTTCGACCCGGATCACGTCGGCGCCGAAGTCGCCGAGGATCTGCGTGGCGTACGGGCCCATCACCGCGGACGACAGGTCGAGCACCTTCACTCCGGAGAGCGGTCCGGTGGCTTCGTCAGGCATCTTCGCGGTCCTCCCGTTGACGATCTTTGGCTTCACCACTGACGCTAAGCGCTTGCTCACCAGAAGGGAATGACCGAGTGCATCAGATCGGTATGACCACGGTGATAACACCGTGGGTACGCTGCGCGGTGTGGAGATCCACCACCTGCGGTACTTCCTCGCGGTCGCGCGCGAGCTGAACTTCACCCGCGCCGCGCGGTCGCTGAACATGTCCGTGCCCCCGCTCAGCCAGCGCATTCGCGACCTCGAACGCGAGCTGGGCGAGCCGCTGTTCGACCGCTCCACCCACCACACGCGACTGTCCGAGGCGGGCGAGGCGCTGCTGCCGCTCGCCGAAGCGGTCGTTTCGGGCTTCGACGCCATTCCGGCCCGGATGCGCACCCGCGACCAGCGCGCCGACGTCCGGCTCGCCATCCCGGACGTGCTCAACCCCGCGCACCGCCGCCAGCTCAGCGAATCGATCCGCGCGCTCGACGGCTCCTACCGGTTCACCCTGCGGCAGATGCCGTCGCTCGAGATGGAATCGGCCCTGCTCAGCAGCTCGATCGACCTCGCCGTGTCGCATCTGGGCACTTCCGACGACCGGCTGTCCACCATCGTCCTGTACCGCGAACCGCTCGGCGCCGTGGTGGACGCGTCCCGCTTCCCCGGCCGCACCTCGCTTACCCTCGCCGACCTGCGCGGATTCCAGTACCTGCAGGGGCCACGGCACTGGGATCTCGGCTCCCGGCGCGCCGAGCAGCTCGCCGCCAAGGGCGTGCTGGTCGATCCGGAGGCACAGTTCTCCGACGTCAGCGGGCTGTTGATCTTCTTGCGCAGCACCAAGAGCTTCACCCTCGCGCCGGTCGAATCCGCGACCGCGCTGGCGCTGGACCCCAACGAATGCGCGGTCCTGCCAATCGACGACCTGGTCGCCACGCTGACCACGTTCCTGCTCCGGCGCACCGCCGACGCCCGGCTGGATCCGGTGGTCGAGGTGCTGCGGCACGCCCGCGTCCCCGACTGACCTCCGCTGATGCCCTGACCTGCGGGTTCACCCCATCGGGAGAACTTTACATTTACTCTGCTCTTGTCAATCATCGTGTACATGTCTTACCTTTGTGTAAAGCCAGCCAACGGAGGAGGGCGCGATGAGCGAGATGACCGGCACAGTGCCGCTGGGGTCGACCGAACGCTGGACCGACAAGAAGCGGTACCTGTGGCTGATCGGACTGGTCGTGCCGTCGCTCGCGTTCCTCGCGATCGGCCTGCACGCCGCGACCGGCTGGGGCGTCTGGTTCTGGATCGGGCCGATCGTGATCCTGGCGATCGTGCCCGCGATCGACCTGGTCGCCGGCCTCGACCGGAGCAATCCGCCGGACGACGTGATCGAACGGCTCGAACAGGACCGGTACTACCGGTGGATCACCTACCTGTTCCTGCCGATCCAGTACGTCGGGTTCGTCTTCGCGTTCTGGCTGATCGCGCGCGGCGGACTGTCCGTTGTGGACAAAATCGGACTGGCGATCTCGATCGGCTGCATCGGTGGGATCGGCATCAACACCGCGCACGAACTGGGCCACAAGAAGGAAAGCCACGAGCGCTGGCTGTCGAAAATCGCGCTGGCGCAAAGCTTCTACGGGCACTTCTACATCGAGCACAACCGCGGGCACCACGTACGCGTCGCGACTCCGGAGGACCCGGCGTCGAGCCGCGTCGGCGAAAGCTTCTACCGGTTCTGGCCGCGCACCGTGTTCGGTTCGCTGAAATCCGCGTGGGGGCTGGAGCGCAAGCGTTACGCCCGCCGGAACAAGCATCCGTTCCGGATCGGCAACGACGTGCTCAACGCGTGGCTGATGTCCGCCGTCCTGTGGGTCGCGATGGTGGCGTGGCTCGGCGTCGGAATCCTGCCGTACCTGGCGATCCAGGCGGTGATCGGGTTCTCGCTGCTGGAAGTCGTGAACTACATGGAGCATTACGGGATGCTGCGGCAGAAGGTCGGGCCGCCGGAGCGCCGCCGGTACGAGCGCGTGGATCCCAGCCACAGCTGGAATTCCAACAACATCGCGACCAACGTGCTGCTGTATCACCTGCAGCGGCACAGCGATCACCACGCCAACCCGACGCGCCGCTACCAGACCCTGCGCGACTTCGCCGAATCTCCGGTGCTGCCGACCGGGTACGCCGGGATGATCGTGCTCGCGCTGTTCCCGCCGCTGTGGCGGCGCGTGATGGACCAGCGGGTGCTCAACCACTTCGACGGCGACATCAGCCGGGCGAACATCCAGCCCTCGAAGCGGGACAAAGTCCTTGCCCGGTATGGCACTTCCGCCCCGGCACCGGTGGCCGTACTGGACGACGTGCGCGGTGACGCCAGCGAGGGCGGGATGTGCCCCGGGTGCGGATACGTCTACGACGAGCAGCGCGGCGACCCGCGCGAAGGCTTCCCGGCCGGTACGCCGTGGTCGTCCATTCCGGACAACTGGTGTTGTCCTGACTGCGGCGTAAGGGAAAAGGTCGACTTCGTTGCTCCCGGAAGGATGAGTGTGTGATGCGGATCGAAGCGGATTTGCACAAGTGCGACGGACTGGGCATGTGTGAAGCGATGGCACCGGACTTCTTCGAGGTGGGCGACGAGGGCACGGTCGTCGTGCTCGACGAGAGCCCCGGCGAGGAGCACCGGACCGACCTCGCCGCTGCGGTCGACGCCTGCCCGGTGCTCGCGTTGAAACTGGTCTCATGACGCTCGCGGTGGTCGGCGCGTCGCTGGCGGGACTGCGAGCGGTCGAATCGGCGCGGCGGACCGGATACGACGGCCGGATCGTGCTGATCGGCGCGGAGGAGCATCTGCCCTATGATCGGCCGCCGCTGTCGAAGGGATTCCTCGCGGCGGACGGACCGGCTGCGGTGGAACCGTGTCTCCACGCGGACGACCTGCGCGAACTCGGTGTCGAACTCCGGCTGGGCACTCCCGCGACCGGGCTCGACCCGATCGCGCGGGAGATCCACCTCGGCGACTCTGTGGTCCCATACGACGCCGCTGTCATCGCGACCGGAGCCGCCGCCCGAGTTCTTCCCGGAACCGCGGAGATCTCCGGCATTCACTCGCTGCGCACCGCGGACGACGCACTCGCGATCCGGTCCGCTTTGGACAGTGGTGCTAGGACAGTCGTCATCGGTGCCGGTTTCATCGGCTCGGAAGTCGCCTCCGCCGCCCGCAAACGCGGGTTGCCAGTATCCATTGTGGAAACCTTGGACACGCCCCTGGTGCGTGCGATCGGCCCCGAGGTCGGGGAGGTCTGCGCGGATCTGCACCGTGCGGCAGGCACCGAGCTCCGGCTGGGCACCAGGGTCACCGGCTTCGCGACGAAAGACGGCGCGGTGACCGGCGTCCAGCTGTCGACCGGTGAAACCCTCCCGGCTGACCTGGTCGTCGCGGGAATCGGCGCGGTCCCGGCCACCGATTGGCTGCGCGACAGCGGACTCCTGCTGCACGAACGCGACGGCGGCATCGTCTGCGACGGCACCCTCGCCGCCGCGCACGGCGTCTACGCGGCCGGCGATGTAGCGCACGTGGCGAACACGCTGTTCGACGGCGAGCTGATGCGGCTGGAACACTGGACGAACGCGGCCGAGCAGGGTGCGGCCGCGGCTCGGCACGCGCTGGACCCCGCGAGCGCACGGATGTTCAGCGCCGTGCCGTACTTCTGGTCCGATTGGTACTCGCACCGCATCCAGTTCGTCGGGACCCCGCGCGCGGACGAGGTAGTCGTCGCGGTCCCGGCCGAGCACGGCTTCACCGCGCTGTACCGGCGCGGCGATCGGCTCGTCGGCGCGTTCACCATCGACCGGCCGCGCGACATCATGAAGTACCGCAAGCGGATCGCCGCGCGGTCGCCGTGGTCCGAGGCGGTCGCCTTCGCGCTGGAAACGGCCGCCTAGAATGACGGTCATGAGCGTGCTTCCGGTGCCCGCGGGCGGCCAGTACCGGCAGCCCATCATCACCGCCGCCATCGAACTCACCGCGAAATCCGGCTGGTCGGCGGTCACCATGGCCCGGCTCGCCGAGCTGGTCGGGGTGAGCAGGCAGACCGTCTACAACGAGATCGGCTCGAAAACCGCGCTCGCCGAGGCGATGATCTCGCACGAACTGCGCCGGTTCCTCGCCGTCGTGAGCACCGCGTTCGACCGGAATCCGGACGACCTGGTCGAGGCGATCTACGACGCCGTCCGCTCGGTCCTCGAACTGGCCGACGACAACATCCTGCTGCGCGCCATCGCCTCCGCGACCCACGGCACCGACACCGAATTCCTCCCGCTGCTGACCACCCGCGCTGGCACCCTGCTCACCGAAGCGAAAGCCGTCCTGCGCGGCCGGGTCCACAGCTACGCGCCGCCGCTCGACGAAGGCCAGCTCACCGTGGTCATGGACCTGATCGTGCGCACCGTGCTCAGCCATGTGATGCAGCCGTCGGGCACGCCCGCCGAAACCGCCGACGGCCTGGCCTGGGTCGCCGCTCGCGTGCTCGGCACCGCCCCGAGGGCATCAATGCGCACGCGCTCGTAACCAAGCCGTGCGGTTCGCGACCCGAGGGTGAACCGGGAACGACTTTCCGCACTCGCCCACGCCCGGCATCCCACCGCGGCGGCGCGCCTGCAGGGAAGCCGAAATCTTCGGTGACCTGCCGACCCTGCCCGAACTCCTCGACCAGGAGTCATCCGACCCACGACCACCTGAGCACCCGCGCCGCGGCTACCGGCACTCATTCGGGTTCGCCCGCGTCGTGCCGCGCTTGACAAAACTTCTTGTCAATGCGACGTTCGGACCCGACCTCAACCTGCGAAAGGGCAGTCCGATGACCGACCTCGTCCCGTTCCTGATGTTCCAGAAGCGCGACGCCGCCGAGGCGATGGCGTTCTACACCTCGCTCTTTCCCGGCGACTCCGTGCTGTCCGAGGAGCGTTACGGCGCCGACGGCCCCGGTCCGGAGGGAACGATCGTGATGGCCGAGTTCACCGTCGCCGGGCAGCGGGTGCGGTGCAGCGACAGCTTCATCAAGCACGGCTTCGACTTCACGCCCTCGACCTCGCTGTTCGTCACCGTCGACTCGACCGACGAACTCAAGCGGGTCTACGAAGCGCTCGGCGAGGGCGGCGGGACGCTGATGCCGCTGGACGACTACGGCTTCGGCCCGTTCGCCTGGGTCAACGACCGGTGGGGCGTGTCGTGGCAGTTGAGCGCCAAGGGTTGAGAGCAATTACCGGCGCTATTGACCCCGCGCCAGATATTGCGGGCAAAACTGCGGACGGGTGAACCCCGGACGGGTTAAGCGGGGATATTCCGGCACCGCTATGGTGGGCATTGGGAGGTTGGCGATCAGCCTGAGGGGGGCCGATACCTCATCCCGGGGCCAGCCGCTTGACCTGCGGTAGTCACGCTGTGCGGGTCAACGGCTGGCTCTGTTCAGTACTGCGGAATCAACAGTCACGGCCACGGGAAACCACGATTTCCGGCACCGAAACCCCGGTGTCGGAAGAATCGTGGCGTGCTCTAGGAAGCTCGGTTCCGGTACAGCCACCACACGTCCCGTCCGAATGACCAGCTCAGTGTCGTCACCGCGATCCCGGCCAAGGCCACCGGCGCGACTCCGGCCGCGGCGGCGGTCAGGGCGATTCCCTGCAGAGCCGCCACTGCCTTCCGGGCCTTGCTCGGGCGCAGCGGGGCCCGGAGCCAGGGCCACAGTCGCGCCGCGGCGACGAACGCGTAGCGCATCAGGCCGATCGCCAGGACCCACGGGCCGGCCGTCGTGGCGACCAGGACGCTCAGCACGAGGATCAGGAAGGCGTCCGCTTCCATGTCGAACCGGGCGCCCAGCGCGGAGACGGTTCCGGTGCGGCGGGCGACGTAGCCGTCGAGTGCGTCCAGGGCCAGCGCGACCCCGGCGAGAGGGACGAGCAGGGTCAGCGGCGGGTGCCCGCCCAGGCGGTCGGCGACCAGGGCGGTCACGCTGCCGATCAGGGCCGCTCGGGCGAGGGTCACCTGGTCGGCCGGACCCAGCCGGTACCCCCGGATCCGCCAGGCGCCCTGGGTGAGCAGCACCAGCAGGCCGAGCAGGTAGGCCACGCCGGCCGCCCATCCGGCGGGGCCGAGGCCGGCCGTCGCCGTCAGCAGGGTGAGCAGCGCGAGTTGCGCCAGCAGCGCGGGGGCCTGCTGGACGACGGTTGAACCCAGCTCGGCCGGGGTTCGTGTACAGGTGGAGACAGTCATTTCTCCTCGATCCGGCAGCAACGGAGGACAACCTTGACACGGGCGGCGCAGGCCTTCTGGTTCACTTCGGCCGAGGGCGGGGAGCTCCGATCGGCCGAACTGGCTGCTCCACAAGCCGACGAAGTGCTGGTCCGGACGCGATTTTCGGCGCTGAGCCGCGGCACCGAAAGCCTGGTGCTGCGCGGCGGGGTGCCGGCGAGCCAACAGGAGGCCATGCGCGCGCCGTATCAGGAGGGCGACTTTCCGTGGCCAGTCAAGTACGGCTACCTGAACGTCGGCGAGGTCCTTTCCGGACCGCCGGAGCTGACCGGCCGCACGGTGTTCTGCCTCTATCCGCATCAGACCGAGTACGTCGTGCCCGCCTCGGCGGTCACCGTGGTTCCCGATGACGTTCCCGCCGCGCGGGCGGTGCTCGCCGGGACTGTCGAGACCGCGGTGAACGCGCTCTGGGACGCGGCGCCGCTGGTCGGCGACCGGATCGCGGTGGTCGGGGCGGGGATGGTCGGCTGCAGTGTCGCGCGGCTGCTGTCCCGGTTTCCCGGCGTGGACGTCCAGCTCGTCGACCCCGATCCGGACCGCGCGGAGGTCGCCGAGGCGTTCGGCATCCGTTACGCCACCCCGGAAACCGCTAGCGGCGACCTCGATCTCGTCGTGCACGCCAGCGCGACCGACGCCGGGCTCGCGCGCTCGCTGGAACTGCTCGGCCACGAGGGCACGGTGGTCGAGCTGAGCTGGTACGGCGATCGTCAGGTGTCGGTGCCGCTCGGCGAGAACTTCCACTCGAGGCGGCTCACCGTGCGCGGCAGCCAGGTCGGCACCGTCTCGCCGGCGCGCGCGGCTCGGCGCGGGTACGGCGACCGGATGGCGCTGGCGTTGCGGCTGCTCGCGGACCCGGCGTTCGACGCGCTGATCACCGGCGAATCCGCCTTCGCCGAATTGCCGGACGTCGCGGCTCGATTAGCGAACGGAACCCTGCGCGGACTGGCGCATCGGATCACCTACCGGTAAAGGAGAAACGCGTTGTTCAGTGTCACCGTGCGCGATCACATCATGGTCGCCCACAGTTTCCGCGGCGAGGTTTTCGGCCCGGCGCAGCGTTTGCACGGCGCGACGTTCGTGGTCGACGCGACGTTCCGGCGGTCCGAATTGGACTCGGACAACATCGTCGTCGACATCGGGCTCGCCACCCAGCAGCTCGGCGCGGTGCTCGCCGACCTGAACTACCGCAACCTGGACGACGAACCCGATTTCGCCGGGATCAACACGTCGACCGAATACCTCGCCAAGGTGATCGCCGACCGGCTCGCGGACCGGATCCACGCCGGGGAACTCGGCGAGAACGCGCGCGGGCTGGCGCAGATTTCGGTGACCCTGCACGAATCCCATGCCGCTTCGGCCGGATACGAGCGTTCCTTGTGACCACAGTGGACTCTTCCGGATACGCACCGGAATGGCTGCGGCTCCGGGAACCAGCCGACTCGGCGGCCCGGGCGGCCGATCTGGTCGCCCTGCTCCCGGCCAGTCCGGCGGTCATCCGGGATCTCGGCTGCGGCACCGGAGCGATGGGACGCTGGCTGAGCTGCCGTCTTCCGAAACCGCAGCGGTGGATTCTGCACGACCAGGACCCGCGGTTGCTGGAGATCGCCGCCCGCGGTCTGCCGGTGGAGATCGACGTCGAGACGGAACAAGCCGACGTGACCCGACTGAACCTGACCGGAACTTCTTTGGTGACAGCTTCCGCTTTGCTGGATCTCCTTACCCAGGAAGAAATCCAGCGCCTAGTGAAGTCCTGTGTGGACGCGCGAAGCCCAGCGTTGTTCACGTTGTCCGTGACCGGCTCGGCTCAGCTCGCCCCACCGGACCCGCAAGACGAAGCGCTCAACAATGCCTTCAACGCCCACCAACGCCGGGGCGGGAAGCTAGGCCCGGACGCCGCCGCCTTCACCGCGGCGGAGTTTGAAAAACACGGCTGGACTGTCCACTCCAGACCGTCCCCGTGGCGGCTCGGCCCGGAGCACCGCGACCTCATCGACACCTGGTACCGCGGATTCATCGCCGCGGCCCGAGAACAAGAGCCCGGCCTGGCAGTGCCCGAAGACCGGCAACTCACCGAAGTCACCGTGCACCACCAGGATCTACTCGCTCTCCCCTGATTCCCGGCGCGCCCGGGCCCGGCGTTTGCCCTCGTGCATCGCCGCGACCCGGGCGACCGGGATCGTCCGGCCCTCGGCCACGAGATCCGCCGGAAGTTCCTGCGGTTCCGGCAGTTCCTCCGCCCACGGATCCGCGCTGCCCAGCAGCTCCACCGCGGTCTTCACGGTGAAATCCGCCGGTTTGACGTGGTCCGCGTCCGCCCAGCGGACCGGGAACGACACCGGCGCGCCCGGCCGGATCCGCGGGCTGTACACCGCCGCCACCGTAGCCCCGCCCGCCCGGGTCGAATCGAGAAACACCTTGCCGTGCCGGTCTTCCCGGATGAACGCCGTGGTCGCCAGCTGCGGATCGATCCGTTCCGCCCGCGCGCCGACCGCCCGGGTCGCCGCCGCCACGTCCTCAAAGGACAGCCCGGGCACCAGCGGCACGAACACGTGCACGCCCTTCGACCCGCTGGTCTTCAACGCACCGGCGAGCCCCACGTCGGCCAACGCCTGGCGCACCAGCCGCGCCGCTTCCACCGCGACGCGGAAATCCGCGCCCTCGGGCGGGTCGAGGTCCATGATCAGGTCGGTCTGGCCGATCGGATCCACCCGGGTCAGCGCCGGATGCAGTTCGACCGCGCGCTGATTGCCGAACCACAGCAGCGTCCGGCGGTCGTTGCACAGGCCGTAAGTGACTGTCCGCTGTGAACTCTCCGCCCACAGTTTCGCCCGCGGCACCCATTCCGGCGTGTACTTCGGCAGGTTTTTCTGCATGAACGCGTCCTGCCCACGCAGCACCCGCATCACCGACAGCGGACGGTCGCGCAGCACCGGCAGCAATCGGTCCGAAACGGCGTCGAAGTAATCGACGAGGTCGCGCTTCGTCACCCCGGCGTCGACGAACAGCTCCTGGTCGAGGTTGGTCAGGGAAACCCCTTCGCGCACCTCATCCGGTTTGGCCATACGCCAACCCTTGCCGACCGCGGCAGTCCGGTCAACCACTTAGACGAGCGGTTTCCCCCTGCGCAACCGTCGCCGGAAGTCCGCGAGGCACGCGTCATAGGGGAAACGCCGCACGCGCACCGGAAGCGGTTCGACCATTCGGCCGATTCCGCGCATCAGCCGATCGAACCGGCGCTGGTCCGCCGCCGACCACGGCAGCCGCATCTGCTCGCGAAACACCTCCGGCAGGAATCCGGTCGTCACGAAGCGGTGGAACCGTCCGAAGAGGAACGAGAACGGCCTCGGCAGGAATTCCAGGTTCGCGATGGCGGTGAGGTATTCGCGGAGCCGGTCGTCGATGTCCACCCGGGCCAGTCCGTCCGCCCAGTACGCGGCGAAATCCTCCGGCCAGTCTTCCGGACGCACCTGCAGCGTCGTGCCCAGCACCGCGGCCTCGGCGTACCACGATTCCGGGGCGGGCCGGCCGAGAAACGCGCGATGCACGTCCTCGACGCCATGGGCCAGGCAGGCGGCGACCCACAGCTGCAGCTCCCGGTCGAAGGCGCGGTACCGCACCGGACTCGCCTCGGTCGAGAACACCTGCGCGTGTACCGAGTTCACCGCCCGCCGGTACGCCGCCCGGTCGGCGTCGGTGCCCAGCACGGCGACCGCGAGATAGGTGACGGTGGTGCGCGTGCGTTTCAGCGGATGCTTGAAGAGGTTCCCCGAATCGACGCGGCTTTCCAGCACGCCGTACCCGACCTCGGGCCGGCCCAGCTGCATGATCACGTTCGCGCCGCCCGCGAGCAGGCTGACGCCGAGCACGCCGTCTTGGAGCACCCGTCCAGGGGAACGCCTCAGTTGACACGTTGTCAAGAGCCCTCAGGCACGCACGACCCGCACGTCCGAAACCTCCAGCAGCCCGTCCAGGTGCACCCGCGCCCGCGTCTGCGCCGGATCGACGACCAGCCCGTCCCGCCGGACCAGGTCGAGAATGCGTTCCGCGAGCGGCAGCACCATATGCCGTCCCCAGCAGCGCTCGTTGCCGTGCCCGAACGGGAGGTAGCCGGGGTGGGTGTCCGGATCGAGCGAGGCCCAGCGGCTCGGCCGGAACTCGTCCGGCGCGTCCCACAGTTCCGGGTCGCGATGGCTGAGCAGCGGCAGCAGCAGGACGTCGTCGCCCGGGCCGATCCGGGCGTCCACCTCGGCGAACTCCGGTGAACGCACGCGCAGGATGTTCCACGACGGCGGCAGCAGGCGCAGAGCTTCGTTGAGCACGTACTCGGTGGGCACGTCGTCGTCCAGCGGCGAGCTGAGCCACAGGGCGTTCGTGACCAGTGCGGCGACGGTGAAGCAGACCGGTCCGGCCACGCGCCGGTAGAGGTACATCGCGAACCGGCGCTGCTCGTAGCTGTCCGCCTCCAGCACCATCCGCGCCAAAGTGGACAGAGCGACCTCGGGCGCGGGCCGTCCCCAGAGCGCGGCTCCGGCGGCGACCGCCGCCCAGGTGATCTTCGGGGTCAGCTCGAGCCGGCGGTCGACGAGGACCCGGAACCGCCGCTGTTCGCGGCCGAACACCAGGTCCCGCAGGTAGTTGTGCGGTACGGCGGGCCAGGTTCCGGTGAGGTCGGCGTCGCCGAGCGGCTTCTTGAGCGCGGCGCGCACGTCCGCGCCGACCGCCCGCATCAGCGCCGACGATTCCGGCCGCGTGACGACCCGGCCGCGCACCGGCTTGAACGTCGGCCGCTCCTCGGCGTTCGCCGGCCGGCTGCGCAGCAGCGCGTCCATCAGCTCGGCCCCGGCGACTCCGACGGTGTCCGGTTCCAGCCGAAAGAAGGAAGTCCCCCGATAACGGTCGAACAGTTCTTGAAGACGCGGCGCGAATACCACCTGCCGCACTTTGTTCCGTTCAGCGGGAATGGTCACGCACAACTCCTCTTCAGCGGGACAACCGGCCGGTTCCGGGGAATTCCGGAACCGGCCGGTACCGTTTATCGGGACGGTCAGATCCAGCCGTACCAGGCATAAGACTTCAGGCTCTTGCTCGGAAGGGCCTTGCGCACGAGACGAACAAGCTTCACGGAAATACCTCCGTCTTCTCGGGACTTCGACCGCACTCGCGGCCGCTGCCGACAGTACGACGAATTCCCGCGAATACGCGGCAAGATAACCTGAACGGCCCACTGCGGCGGATATGTTCGGGAGCGGCGGGTCGGCGTTTCGGGAATTCCATCCGGAATTACTTGGCGAATCCGGGACGGCGTCGGTATCCTTCGCCGCTCGCTAAAGCACCGACCGGGCGAACTCGATGAGCACGCGAGCCGCGGGTCCGGCCGGGCCGTCGGACCGCCACGCCAGCGCCAGCTGCCCGCGCAGCTCCGGCCGCAGCCGCAGGGTGTGCGACTCCTCGGCGTAGTAGCGAGCCAGCGATTCCGGGACCAGCGCCACGCCGAGACCGCGGATCGCGAGCTTGGCCAGCACGTTCGGGTCGCTCGCCTCGATCGTCACGCGCGAGTGCAGCCCGGCCGCGGCGAACCCGCGGTCCAGCACGCCGCGCATGCCGGTGCCCTTCGGCAGGCAGATCAGCGACCGTTCGGCCAGCTCAGCCAGGGTGAGCGAGGCCCGGTCGGCGAATTCGTCGCGCAGCGAGGTGACCGCGACCAGCTCCTCGTCGAGCACGATCTGCGCGGTCAGCCCGGCGGGCACGCCGTCAGCAAGGCCGATCACCGCGGCGTCTAGCCGTCCCTCGCGCAACGCCTCGACCATCTGGTCGGAATTCGCTTCGCTGAGCGTGATTTCCACGCCCGGATAGCGTTCCGCGAACTCGGCGAGGAACTCCGGCAGCTCCACCGGTCCGAGCGAGGTCACCATCCCCATCGCTACCTGGCCGCGCACCAGTCCCTCGTGCTCCGCGACCGTCTCGCGCACCGCCGCCACCGCCGCGAGCGCGGCCCGAGCGTGCGGCAGCGCGGCCTCGCCGACGCCGGTGAGCCGGACCGTGCGCCCGGACCGGTCGAACAACGGCTGCCCCAGCTCGCGTTCCAACCGCCGGATCTGCGCGCTGACCCCGGGCTGCGCGACGTGCATCCGGGCCGCCGCGCGCGTGAAGTTGGCTTCCTCCGCGACCGCGACGAAGTACTCGAGCTGATGCAGTTCCATAACCAGTAATTCTAGCCACAGGAACTACTATCTCTTGGACTTATCGACGTCGGCCTAGCACGCTTAAGGCATGCAGACGTTCACCCCTGACCACACCGGTTACCGCGAAGAGATCGCCGGGTTCCAGACCGGCATCACCTCCACCCCGCAGCTGGTCGTCGCCGCCACCAGCGCGGACGACGTCGCCGCCGCGGTCCGGCTCGCGGCCGAGCGCGACCTGCCGGTTTCCGTGCAGGCCACCGGGCACGGGCTGCGCGCACCGGCCGAAGGCGTGCTGATCTCGACCCGCCGGATGACCGGCGTGACCATCGACCCGGACCGGGCCGTGGCCCGCGTCGAAGCCGGCACCACCTGGGGCAGCGTCATCACCGCCGCCGCGGAACACGGGCTCGCGCCGCTGAGCGGTTCGTCCCCGGCGTCGGCGTGGTGGGCTACACCCTCGGCGGCGGATTCGGCCTCCTCGGCCGGCACTTCGGCCTGGCCGCCGACCGCGTTCGCTCCGCCGAGATCGTCCGGCCCGACGGCACGCGCACGACCGGTCCGATCGACGCCGGCATCGTGACCTCGCTGGAGTTCGAACTGGTGCCGGTGACCACGCTGTACGGCGGCGGACTGTACTTCGACACCGCCAAGATCCCGGACGTCCTGCGCACCTGGCGCGACTGGACCGCCGACCTGCCGGACACCGTCGGCACCTCGGTCGCGATGGTGCCCTACCCGGATCTGCCGATGGTGCCGGAACCGTTGCGGGGCAAGCACATCGCCCACATTCGCGTGGCCTACCTCGGCACCGGCGGCGACGAACTCGTCGCCCCGCTGCGCGCCCTCGGCCCGCTGCAGGACACGCTGACCACGATGCCGTTCACCGATTCCGGCCAGATCGCCGCGGAACCGCCGCACCCGCACTCGTACCTCGGCGACAACCGCGTGCTGCCGGTGCTCCGGGACGACGTGCTGAGCACCGTGCTCGACCACGCCGGCCCGGAGGCCCCCATTCCCACTGTGCTGATCATCGACCTGCTCGGCGGCGCCTACCAGCACTCCTCCGCGCCGGATTTCACCGCTGATTCGCGCTACACCGTGCGTGCGCTGTCGATGATCGAGCCGGACGCGGCGACCGTGCAGGCCGCGCACGCCAAGCTGTTCGCTCCGCTGGATCCGATGTCGACTGGACGGTTGCGGAGCTTCGTCTACGGACAGCCTCTGGGCTGACTGTGCCGATCATTGCTAATCCGACCGCAGTCACGGCCTAATGGCTTCGTGGCAACGGTTACGTGCCAAGTGGGGGGTCGGCCTACTTTTGGTCGGATTAGCAACTCAGCGTTCGAGAACGAAGACCGGGATCACGCGCTCGGTCTTCTTCTCGTACTCCGCGAAACCCTCCGCGTGCTCGACCATCTTGGCGTACAGCCGGTCGCGCTCGGCGCGGTCGGTCACGAGCTTCGCCGTCGCCGGGAACTTGTCGGTGCCGATCTCGACCGTGACCGACGGGTTCGCGACGAGGTTGTGGTACCAGTCCGGGTTCGTGTCCGCGCCGCCCTTGGACGCGGCGATCACGATCCGGTCGCCGTCGGTGGTGTACACCAGCGGGCTGACCCGCTGTTTGCCGCTTTTCGCGCCGGTGTGCGTGAGCAACACCATGTTCTTGCCCTCGAACATGCCGCCGACCTTGCCCGCGTTCGCGCGGAACTCGTCGATGATCTGCTGGTTCCAGTCCGACATCGGAAAACTCCCTGTTTGATGATGTAACAACGAACCTAGGATCGCGCGAATCGGGCTGTCAACACACGCGCAGGTACTGTCGCGGCATGGCCATCGAATCCGGCCCGACCGTCGAGGACGGGGTCCGCGAACTGCTGCTTCTGATGCCCCGCCTCGTCGGGCGCGCGAAGCGGACGCCGCCGCCTCCGGAACTCGGCGACGTGACGCTGGCGCCGCGGCATTTGTCCCTGCTGGCCTACCTGCTGTTCGACGGCCCCATGACGGTCAACGAACTCGCCGGACGGCTCGAAATCGCACCCACCACAGCGAGTCTGATGATCGGCGACCTGTCCCGGCAGGGCGTGCTGGAACGCACCGAGGACCCGGACGACCGGCGGCGCACCATCGTGAGCATCCACGCGGACAAGCGCCCAGCCGTCGACGCTTGGCTCGCGCGAGGGGCGAAGGCGTGGGAGGCGGCGTTGGCGCCGTTGAGCCCTGGCGAGCGGGCGTTGGTGATCAGGACGTTGAAGGCGTTTGAGGAGTACGGGTCGTGAGTGCCTATCGCGGTTAGAACCGGGATAGGCACTCACGACTCAACCTGGGAGGCTAGCCACCGTGCCTGCGGTCCCGCGCATTTCCGCGGCCACGCCGCGTCGTGCTGGTACCACCAGGCCTCGCAGGCCCGCCCGTCCGGCAGCGTGTACTGCGGCGGTCCCGGCACCCGGCGCAGTCCGGCCGCCTCCAGCGAACGGCCGCTCGCGACATTGCCGACCTCCGCGCCCGCGCGCACCCGCGAAAGCCCGAGATGCTCGTGCGCCAGCACCAGACCGGCGGCGAACAGGTCGCGGCCGAATCCCTGTCCGCGATATCCCGGCGCGAGATAGCCGCCGGTTTCCGGGCCGCCGTCCTCGCCCGCGTGCACGCTGACCAGACCGGCGCAGCGGCCGGCCACGAGATCGATCGCGACGACGTCCACCGAATGCGGATCCGGCGTGGTCCAGTCCGGTCCGGTCCCGGGGACGACGCGCAGCGCCTCGCCGCGCATCGGCTCGGCCACCACGGACTCCGGAAGCCAGCCGAGCCAGCGCTGCGCGGCCGGATCGCTGCCGCCCGCGACCGCCGCCGCGTACTCCCACGCGGTGGGGGTGCGGAAAAGGAACCGGCCGAACGCGAAGGCGTGTCCCCGGCGGTCGCAGGTGCGTTTCGCCATCAGCCGTCCGCGGCGGGTCAGCCGGCTCACCAACGGTGCAGTGCTCACAAACGCCATCGCGCCGGAAATGCTACCCCTCGCCTGGCGCCGATCCGCGGCCGATGTGCGCGGAGAAACCCGCCGCGGCTGCGGCCGGATTGGCGGCGAACGGCACGGTATGGTGACCGGGTGACGGCCGTACCGGAAGCAGCCGATGCCGACGGCGGGCGCGCGGCCCAGCCCCGGCACCTCATCGTGTCGGTCTACGGCGTGCATCACCAGGCGGGCGGCGAATGGCTTTCGGTCGCCTCGCTGATCGACCTGCTCGCCGCGGTCGGGGTCGACGAGCCCGCCGTGCGGTCGTCGATTTCCCGGCTCAAACGGCGCGGGGTACTCGAAGCGGTGCGCCGCGACGGAGCCGCCGGGTACGAATTGTCCGGTACCGCACTGGATTTGCTGCGCGAGGGCGACGAGCGGATCTTCCGCCGCGACCGTGCGAAGCTCGCCGACGGCTGGCTGCTCGCGGTGTTTTCGGTGCCGGAAGCCGAACGGCACAAACGGCATGTGCTGCGGACGCAGCTGTCGCGGCTCGGTTTCGGCACCGCGTCCTCGGGCGTCTGGATCGCGCCGGCGCACCTGTACGAGGTCACCGTCGGCACGCTGGAGCGACTCGGGCTCACCGAGTACGCCGACGTGTTCCGTGCCGAGCACCTGGCGTTCGGCGATCCGCGCGAGAAGGTGCGCGAGTGGTGGGACCTCGACCAGCTGGACGAGCTGTACACGGCGTTCCTCGAGGAGCACGAACCGGCGCTGCGCCGGTGGCAGCGCCGCCGCACGACGCCCACCGACGAAGCGTTCGCCGATTACCTGCGCGTGCTCACCGGCTGGCGGCGGATGCCGTACCTCGACCCCTGCCTGCCCGCGGAATTGCTACCCGCGGGCTGGTCCGGCATCCGCGCTGCCGAGGTGTTCTTCACGCTGCACGACCGGCTCGAGGAAGCCGCGCGCACGCACCTGCGGCAGGTGCTCAGCGGTTGACCACCGCGTAGCCCTGCACTTCCACCAGCGCCTCGACGTCCCACAGCCGGTTCACGCCGATGCCCGCCATCGCCGGGTAATCCGCGCCCACCAGCCGTTTCCACACGCGGCCGATCTCGCGCGCGTGCGCCTTGTAGTCGTCCATGTCGACGATGTAGACGGTCAGGCTGCACAGGTCCGCGGGCTCGCCGCCGGCCGCGCGCAACGCGGTGAGCAGGTTGCCGAGCGCGCGCTCGAACTGTTCCACGACGCCGTCGCCGACGATCCGGTTGTCCGCGTCCAGCGCGGTCTGCCCGGCGAGGAACACCAGCCGGCCCTGTGCCGCCACCGCGTGCGAGAACCCCGATGGCGTGCCCAGCTCGGGGGGATTGATCCGCTCCATGCCGGGAGCCTAACCCATCTATCGTCTTCTTGACGACCGTATGGCAAACGACATACCCTGGGTCGCGTGCGGATTTCAGTAGTCGGCGGCGGGCCTGCGGGCCTCTACTTCGCCGTGCTCGCGAAACAACTCGGCCCGGACCACGAGATCACGGTCTGGGAGCGCAACGCGCCGGACGACACGTTCGGCTTCGGCGTCGTTTTCTCCGACGAGACGCTCGGCGGCATCGAACACGCCGACCCGGCCGTGCACGAGGCGATGAGCCGGGAGTTCGCGCGCTGGGACGACATCGACGTGCACTACCGCGGCACCGTGTCGACCTCGGGCGGGCACGGTTTCGCCGCGATGAGCCGCAAACGGCTGCTCGCGATCCTGCAGCAGCGGTGCCGCGAAATGGGCATTGATGTCCGTTTTCGCAGCCTCGCGCCGGATCCCGCCGAGCTGGCCGCTTCTTCGGACCTCGTGGTCGCGGCGGACGGCGTGAATTCCGCGGTGCGCACGACGTTCGCCGAGTCCTTCCGGCCGTCTGTCGAGACCCGGCAGTGCCGCTATATCTGGCTCGGCACCGACCTCGTGTTCGACGCGTTCAAGTTCTACGTGCTCGAAACTCCGCACGGCGTCATGCAGGTCCACGGCTATCCGTACGGCCGGGACGGCAGCACCTTCATCCTGGAGATGCACGAAGACGTGTGGCAGCGGGCATTCGGCCCGATCGCCGCCACCGGACTCGGTCCGGGCGAAAGCGACGAGAAGTCGATCGAGCTGATCCGCGAGCTGTGCGGCGACATTTTCGACGGACATCAGCTGCTGGCCAACAACTCCAAATGGACCACCTTCGGCACCGTCCGCTGCGAGAACTGGGTCCACGACAACGTCGTGCTGCTCGGCGACGCGGCGCACACCGCGCATTTCTCGATCGGCTCCGGCACCAAGCTCGCCATGGAAGACGCGCTTGCGCTCGCCGCGTGCCTGCACGAACAGCCGGGCGTCCCGGAAGCCCTTGCCGCATATGAAGAAGAGCGACGTCCGGTGGTCGCTTCCACGCAGCGTGCGGCGCAGGCGAGCCTGGAGTGGTTCGAGAATCTGGCGCAGTACACGCATCAGGAACCAGAGCAGTTCGCGTTCAACCTCCTTACCCGCAGCCGTCGGGTCACCTACGACAACCTGAAACTGCGGGACAAGGAATTCGCCGCCTCGCTGGATCAGTGGTTCGCCGATTCGCTCGGCACTTCCGTCGCGCCGCCGATGTTCCAGCCGGTGCGGATCGGTTCACTGGAATTGCCGAACCGGATTGTCGTGTCGCCGATGGACATGTACTCCGCGGTCGACGGCGTGCCCGGCGAATTCCATTTGGTGCACCTGGGAAGCAAGGCACTCGGCGGGGCCGGGATGGTGATGACCGAGATGATCTGCGTGTCCGCCGAAGGCCGGATCACGCCGGGCTGTCCCGGGCTTTACACCTCCGAGCAGGAAGCCGCGTGGAAGCGGATCGTCGATTTCGTGCACCGCGAAACCCCGGCGAAGATCGGGTTGCAGCTGGGGCATTCCGGCCGCAAGGGCTCCACGAAACTGATGTGGGAAGGCATTGACGACCCGCTGCCGGAGGGCAACTGGGAGGTCTGCGCGCCCTCCGCGCTGCCGTACTCGCCGAACAACCAGACGCCGCGCGAGCTGACCGTCGCCGAACTGGGCGAGATCCGGGACCAGTTCGTGTCGGCCGCCGAAGCCGCCGCGCGCGCCGGGTTCGACCTGTTGGAACTGCACTGCGCGCACGGCTATCTGCTGTCGTCCTTCCTGTCTCCGCTGACCAACCACCGCACCGATTCCTATGGCGGCTCCCCGGAAAACCGGCTGCGCTTCCCGTTGGAAGTCTTCGACGCGGTCCGCGCGGTGTGGCCGGCCGACCGTCCGCTGACCGTCCGGATCTCCGCCACCGATTGGTTCGAGGGCGGCAACGACGCCGACGAAGCCGTGGCCATCGCGCAAGCCTTCGCCGAACACGGCGCGGCTGCCATCGACGTGTCGACCGGGCAGGTGGTCAGCGAGGAGAAACCGAAGTTCGGCCGCAGCTACCAAACGCCGTACGCGGACCGGATCCGCAACGAGGTCGGCCGTCGTTATGGCACCGCGGTGATCGCCGTCGGCGCGATTTCCTCTTACGACGACGTGAACTCGCTCATCCTGGCGGGCCGGGCCGACCTGTGCGCGCTCGGCCGCACCCATCTGTTCAATCCACAATGGACTTTGCACGCGGCCGCCGCTCAGGGATATCCGGTGCCGTGGCCGAAACAGTGGGCAGCGGGCAAACGTCCGCCGCAAACCGGCCGGACCGACGGCCCGGAGCCGCGACTCGACCTGGTCCGCACCGGCGGCCACCAGACCGCTCACGCCCGCTGGCGACCGGAGGACGCCCGATGAACGCTTTCGCTTTCACTCCGGAGCAGGCCGCGTACGCCGCGTCCGTCCGGAAAATCGCCGCGGAACAACTTGTCGAACTGGCCGCCGCCGGTGCCGAAGGGGCGGTCAACCGTCCGTTGCTCAAGGCCATGGGTTCGCACGGCTTGCTCGCCCGGCTGTTTCCCGGCGTCGAAAGTGGACAGCCGACCCGGCAGGCCGCCGCGACCGATCTGTGCCTGTTGCGGGAAGCGCTCGCCACTCAAAGCACCGAAGCCGAGACTGCCTTGGCGTTGCAGGGCTTGGGCAGTTACCCGGTGCTCCAGTCCGGTTTGGACGAACAGGTCCAGCGCTGGCTCCCCGCCGTCGCCGCCGGGGACGCCGTCGCCGCCTTCGCCCTCACCGAACCGGATGCCGGGTCCGACGCCGCCGCCCTGCAGCTCGCCGCCGAACCAGACGGAGACGGCTGGCGGCTCACCGGCACGAAAATGTGGATCTCGAACGCCCCGGAAGCCGATTTCTACACGGTTTTCGCCCGCACGACTCCTGACGCCGGTTCACGCGGTGTCAGCGCCTTCGTCGTCCCCGGCGACCGCGCCGGACTCAGCGGCGAGCACCTCGACCTGGTGAGCCCGCACCCCATCGGCACGGTGGTATTCGATGGCGTCCGGGTAAACCGCGATGAACTGCTCGGCGAGGAAAACCGCGGTTTCGCCGTAGCAATGCGGACTTTGGACCTCTTCCGGCCGAGCGTCGGCGCCTTCGCGGTCGGTATGGCACAAGCCGCCCTCGACGCGACCGTCGAGTACACAGCTTCGCGCGAGGCATTCGGCGGTCCCTTGGTGAAGCAACAGACTGTCGCACACACGTTGGCCGAAATGGCGACGCGGACGGAAGCTAGTCGGCTGCTGGTGTACGCCGCCGCGGCCGCGTACGACGCGGGCGAGCAGAACTTGGCCGGTCGCGCGGCAATGGCGAAGTTGTTCGCGACCGAAACCGCGCAATACGTGGTGGATCAAGCAGTCCAATTGCACGGCGCGCGAGCACTGCGGCGCGGGCATTTGCTGGAACACCTGTACCGCGAGGTCCGGGCACCACGCATTTACGAAGGCGCGTCCGAGATCCAGCGGACGATCATCGCGCGGTCCCTGCAACGGCGCGGATGAGCTGGCGCCGTCCGCCGGCGTTCTCCCCAGCGGACGGCAACCTGTTCAGCCAGGTTCACACACTCGCGCGGCGTTTCGGTTTCCGGTCCAGCCACAGCTGCGCCGCGATCAGCGCGACCGTCCAGCTCACCCACGCGCCGAGCGCCGCGACCGACTGCCCCAGCGCGATCTCGCTGCCGCCGAACGTGGTGGCGAGCTGCGGTGCCAGGAGGGGCATCGCGAGCGCGCCGATGAGCCGGTTGAGAATGATCGACATCGTCAGCGCGAAACTGCGGACCATCCAGCGCCGGTGATCGCCGAACCGGCGTTCGCGAGCGGCGCGGTAGCCCGCCCAGGTCGCACCGAGCCACAGCACCGCGAGCAGCACGTCACTGGCCCGCGTCACCGGCCCGAACGGCGTCGCCGCGCCGATCGTCAAAGCCAGCAGCCCGGACGGCAGCACTCCGGCGAACACGTACGCGCGGCCGGAATAGCGGTGCAGCACCGGGTGCTTCCGCCGGATCCACGGCCAGACCTGCAGCAGCGCGGTCACCATCGCGATCGACCCGAACACCACGTGCCCCACCAGGAACAGGTAGTGCGCGGGGAAGGTCGAGGGCACCCGCGACCGCGTCGGGTCGAAGGCCAGGTACGGCGGCAGCGAATAGGCCAGGAACGCGACCACCACCAGCCCCAACGGCGCTACCCAGGGGCGGTGCCACCAGCGCTTTCCCGGCTCGACCCGTACCGTTCGCTCCGCTGCGGGCCGCACCCGCGGTGGTCGAAGATCCGTCCCCGCCGTCATGATCGCCTCTCTCCGTCGTCCGTTCTCGGCTGGCACTTCCGAACGTAAGACGGGTACCCCCGGCGAACCATGGGGCCGGCTGGCGTCAGTGCGGTGGGGGCAGCCTTACCCTCGGCCAGGTGACCCGCGACAGTGCGTGACCATCGCGGACCATTGCCGCAGAGGTCCAGACCAGGCATACTTCTCCTACTTTGTTGCCCGCCACAACAAAGCACTCCCTCGTTCAAGGTTCCTCCCCGAAACCGAGGTGACCGCGCATGTCCAGTTTCCTCAGCCGGCTCCCCGCCGCACTCGCCGCCGCCGCGCTGCTGGCGCTCGGCCTCCAAGCCGCGCCAGCCGTTTTGGCCCCTCCCACCGCGGCGGCCGCGGACAGTTTCACCGACGATTTCAACGGCCCGGCCGGCACCGCCGCCGACGCGTCGAAATGGACCTACGAAACCGGCGACAACAACGGCAACAATCACGAACGCCAGTGGTACACCGCGGGTGCCGCCAACGGCGCGCTCGACGGCCAAGGCCATCTGGTGATCACCGCGAAACGCGAAAACTCCGGGCACACCTGCTGGTACGGCGCCTGCCAGTACACCTCCGCGCGGCTCAACACCGCCGGGAAGTTCAGCCAGGCCTACGGCCACGTCGAGACCCGGATGAAGATCCCGCGCGGCCAGGGAATGTGGCCCGCGTTCTGGATGCTCGGCGGCGGGAATTGGCCCGGCGACGGCGAAATCGACGTCATGGAGAACATCGGCCGCGAACCGAACACCGTGCACGGCACCATCCACGGTCCCGGCTACTCCGGCGCGGGCGGCATCGGCGCGGCGTACAACGGCCCGGTCTTCGCCGACGGTTTCCACACCTACGCGGTCGATTGGTCGCCGAACAAAATCGTCTGGTCGGTCGACGGAAACGCATACCAGACCCGCACTCCGGCCGATCTGAACGGCAACCGCTGGGTCTTCGACCATCCGTTTTTCCTGATTTTGAACCTCGCGGTCGGCGGCGACTGGCCCGGCGATCCGGACGGCAGCACGCAGTTCCCGCAGCAGCTGGTCGTCGACTACGTGCACGTCACCACGAGCAGCACCGGCGGGTCGAGCGGCCGGATCATCGGCATCGGCGGCAAATGCGTCGACGTGCCTTGGGCCAATCCGGCGAACTTCACGCAGCTGCAGATCACCGACTGCAACGGGAACGCCGCGCAGAACTGGACTGTCGGCAGCGACGGGACCCTTCGCGCGCTCGGCAAGTGCATGGACGTCAAGTACTCCGGCACCGCCGACGGCACGCCGGTCCAGATCTACGACTGCAACAACAGCGACGCACAGCAGTGGGTGGTGACCGCGGCGCACGACATCGTCAACCCGCACGCGAACAAATGCCTCGACGCGGCCGGGGTCAGTTCGGCCAACGGGACGAAACTGCAGCTGTGGACCTGCACCGGCAACGTCAACCAGAAATGGTCGGTGAACCAGTAGCGTCCACTGTAGACACGATGGAAAGCGGCGGGCCGTAACCTCCCCCCGGTGGCCACGGCCCGCCGCGAACGCCGCGCGGGCCGGGCGGGAACCAAGGTCTGCCGCCCGGCCGCCTGCCGCTCTCCGCGCGTCGGCTGGGGGTCCCGGCGCCCGGGGCGGCGCTCTCACACGGCCCACTGCCGAAGGTAGCCAGCCCGCGCGAGCAGTGGCGCCTTCCGGGGGCAGGAGGGGCCGAACGGCCATTCTCGCTGCCTTCCGGGGCAAACCGGCCAGTTCCGGCTGAACCTCTCAGTGCGTCTCGGACAACTCCGCGTAAGCCTCGACCAGCTGCGCCTCCGCGTCGTCGAGGTACTCGGCGAGCATCTCCGCAGTGGCGATCCCGTCGCCGGTCGCGAGCACGGCCAGGATTTCGTGGTTGCGCGGCAGATACCGCTCATGGAAACGCCGCGGGTCGGCCATCACGTGGAACACCAGCCGCAGCTCCGCGGTGAGCGCCTGCATCAGCTCGACGATGCGCTCGCTGCCGGTGAGCGCCACCAGCTCCGCGTGGAAACGGATGTTCGCGGTTCCCAGGTCCTGCCACTGCGCCTGCTTCGCCGCGCGATCGCCGTCCGCGACGGTGCTGGCGATCTTCTCGTACGACGCCGGCTTCTCGGTCACGTCGCGGACTGCGGCGCACTCGATGAGCTTGCGGACGCGGTAGATGTCCCGCACGTCCTCGACGCTCGGGACCCGCACGAAGACCCCGCGGTTCAGCTCGTGCACCAGCAGCCGTTCGTGTGTCAGCAACCGGAAGGCCTCACGGAGCGTATTGCGCGAAACCCCGAGCGCGCTGCCGATGTCCTGCTCCGAAAGCCGTACCCCAGGCCGGAAATAACCCTCGGAAACGCGCGTGCGCAGCACGCCCGCCACTCGTTCCGCGGTACTCGTCCGGCCGAGCAGGCCGCGATCCGCTTCCAGGCCCATCGGCTCTCCGTCGGTGACCACGTCGCCCAGCGTAGCCATCGGACGGTGAACAATAAAATGAGGGACTTGTGGAATTGTTGAACGATCCGTACGGTAGCGGCCATGTGACTCGTGCCACCATGAGTTCGTCCCCCTTGTGAGGTGCCCTATGAACGTCAACGTCGCCGACGGCACCGCGAACGCGGCCCGCCCGTTCGGCTGGTACCGCTCGCTCGGCCGCAAGGGCCGCCGCGCCTTCCTCGGCGCGTTCGGCGGCTACGGCCTCGATTCGTTCGACTACCAGACCCTCCCCTTCGGCCTGGCCGCGATCACCGTCTACTTCGGCATCACCTCCGGCGAAGCGGGCCTGCTCAGCACGGTCACGCTGGTCGTGTCCGCGATCGGCGGCGTCGGAGCCGGCGTGCTCGCCGACCGCATCGGCCGCGTCCGCACGCTGCAGCTGACCATCGCGATGTACACGATCTTCACCGTGCTCTGCGGGTTCGCGCCCAACTTCGAGACGCTGCTGATCTTCCGCGGCCTGCAGGGCCTCGGGTTCGGCGGCGAATGGGCGGTCGGCGCCGCGCTGGTCGCCGAATACTGCTCGGCCCAGTACCGCGGCCGCACGGTGGCGTTCGTGCAGAGCGCGTGGGCGGTGGGCTGGGGCCTGCTGGTGATCGTCTACACCGTGCTGTTCAGCGTGCTCGACCAGGACATCGCGTGGCGCGTGCTGTTCTGGGTCGGCGTGCTTCCGGCGCTGCTCGTGCTGTGGGTGCGGCGCAGTGTCGAGGACGCGCCGGAGGCGGCCGCGCGCCGGGTCTCGGCCAAGGTCAAGGGCTCGCTCATTGGGATTTTCCGGCCGAACCTGCTTCGCACCACGGTGTTCGCCGCGCTCCTCGCGACCGGCGTCCAGGGCGGTTACTACACGCTGTTCACCTGGATGCCGAAGTACCTGCAGAGCAGCCGCGGCCTGTCCGTGGTCAACACCGGCGGCTACTTCGCACTGCTGATCCCGGGCGCGTTCATCGGCTACGTCTGCGGCGGCTACCTCACCGACCTCCTCGGCCGGAAGAAGACCTTCCTGCTGTTCTCCGTCGTTTCCGCGCTGCTGATCGTGCTGTTCGTGCAGCTGCCCTACGGCGCGAACGGCCTGATGCTGCTGATCAGTTTCCCGCTCGGCTTCTCGACTTCGGCGATCTTCAGCGGCTTCGGCGCGTACCTCGCCGAGCTGTACCCGACCGAGCTGCGCGCTACCGGACAGGGCTTCACCTACAACTTCGGCCGCGCGGTCGGCGCCGCTTTCCCCGCGGTGGTGGGCTTTCTCGGCGCGGGCGGCGCGATCGTCCTCGGCGCCGTCGGTTACGCGATCGCCGCGGTAGCCCTGCTCGGGCTGCCCGAAACGCGAGGCAAGGAACTGGTGGAAGGATGACCACTTCTTACGACCCGTCGACGCTCACTCCGGCCGAGGCCCGCGCGCTCTTCCGCGCCGGCACCGAACGCCCGACCACCGGCTGGGCCGACGGCTACGCCCAGACCAACCTGATCGCCGTCCCCGCGGACTGGGCCGACGACGTCCGCGAGTTCTGCGCCCGCAACCCGCGGCCGTGCCCGGTGCTCGACGTCAGCGAACCCGGCGACCCGACCACGCGGCTCGCGCCCGGCGCGGACCTGCGCACCGACCTGCCGCGCTACCGCGTCTGGCACAACGGCACGTTGACCAGCGAAATCACCGACGCCACCGGGGTGTGGCGCAGCGACCTGGTCGCGTTCTCCATCGGCTGCAGCTTCAGCTTCGAGACGTTGCTGCGCGCGGCGGGCATCCCGTTGCGGCACGTGGAGCAGGGCCGCAACGTCGCGATGTACGTGACGAACCGGCAGTGCGAACCGGCTGGCCGGCTGAGCGGTCCGATGGTGGTGTCGATGCGGCACATTCCGGAAACCCAGGTCGAGGAAGCCGTGCGGATCACCGCCGCGATGCCCGCGGTGCACGGTGCTCCGGTGCACGTCGGCGACCCGGCTGAGCTGGGCATCGCCGACCTCGCCCGGCCGGATTTCGGCGATCCGGTCGACGCCGCGCCCGGCGACGTGCCGGTGTTCTGGGCGTGCGGCGTCACCCCGCAGGCGGCGCTGATGGCGTCCCAGCCGCCGTTCGCCATCACGCACGCGCCGGGGTACATGTTCTTGACCGACCGGCCCGATCGCGACTACCAGGTGGGATGACATGGACCTCAACAGCGACCTCGGCGAAGGCTTCGGCGCCTGGACCATGGGCGACGACGAAGCCATGCTCGACATCGTGACCAGCGCGAACATCGCGTGCGGCTTCCACGCGGGCGACGCGCGCGTGATGCGCCGGGTGTGCGAACGCGCGGCCGAACGCGGCGTCACGATCGGCGCGCACGTCGGCTACCGCGACTTGGCCGGCTTCGGCCGCCGCGCGCTCGACATCGCGCCGGAAGACCTCGCGGACGAAGTGCTGTACCAAATTGGCGCTCTCGACGCCTTCGCGCGTGCGGCGCACAGCTGCGTGCGTTACGTGAAGGCGCACGGCGCGCTGTACAACACCGCAGCTGTCGACCCGGAGCAGGCAGCTGCGCTTGTCGAAGGCGTACGGCGCTATCACACCGATTTGGCCCTGCTGTGTCCTCCAGACTCCGAAATGCTGCGCGCGGCTCAAGCGGCGGGAGTGCCCGCGTACGCAGAAGCGTTCGCCGACCGCGCGTACACGCCTGAAGGACGACTGGTGTCGCGCAAGCTGCCGGGCGCGGTGCTGCACGACGCCGACGAAGTCGCCGCGCGGGCGCTCACCATGGCGACCACCGGCGAGGTCGTCGACGCCGAGGGCGGCAAGCTCACGTTGCGGGCGGATTCCCTTTGCGTGCACGGAGATACGCCCGGCGCGGTCGAGCTGGCCCGGCGGATTCGCGAGCTGCTCACCGAATCCGGCGTGGTGTTGAGGTCATTCGTGTGAGCCAGATGAGCACTGTGTTGCGCTACGGCCGTTCCGCGTTGCTGGTAGAGGTCGACGACGTGCTCGGGTTCCAGGCGGCCTGCGAAGCCGCCCAGCCCGAGGGCGTTGTCGAACTCGTCCCCGCCGCGCGCACCCTGCTGGTCCGGTTCGACCCAGCCCGCACCGATTCCGCCGCTTTGACTCGGTTGCTCGCTTCGCTGTCCACTGTGGACGTCTCCGAGCATTCGGCGGACACCGTAACCCTCCGGGTGCGCTACGACGGCGAGGACCTGGCGGACGTCGCCGAGGCCACCGGCCTGTCGATTTCCGAGGTGGTGCAACGGCATTCGGCGGCCACCTACGTCGCGGCGTTCTGCGGTTTCGCACCCGGTTTCGCCTACCTGACCGGCCTCGATCCGGTCTTACACCTGCCGCGCCGCCGCACGCCGCGCACGCGCGTGCCAGCGGGTGCGGTGGCGATCGCCGGCGAGTACAGCGCGATCTACCCGCATCCGTCGCCGGGCGGCTGGAACCTGCTCGGGCACAGCGACGCGCCGGTGTGGGACCTCGACCGGGAGCAGCCGAACCTGCTGGTCCCGGGCACCCGAGTGCGGTTCGAGGCGATTCGGTGACCGGGAAAATCGAGATCCTCGCGCCCGGTCCGTTCGCGACCGTGCAAGACCTCGGCCGTCCCGGATACGCGGCCATCGGCGTCGGCCGTTCCGGCGCGGCCGACCGGGGTTCGCTGAAGCTGGCGAACCGGCTCGTCGGCAACCCGGAAACGCACGCGGCGCTGGAGGTCACCCTCGGCGGCCTGCGGCTGCGCGTTTCCGAGCACACGATTGTCGCGGTCACCGGCGCGCGGGCGCCGATTCGCGCTGGTGGACGGGCCGCCGCGGTCGGCGCGCCGATCCAGCTGCGCCCAGGAGACGAACTCGAACTCGGCGTCGCGTCGCTTGGCCTGCGCAGCTACCTCGCGGTGCGCGGCGGGATCGACGTGCCGCCGGTGCTCGGCGCGCGGGCCACCGACACGCTGGGCAAACTCGGTCCGCCGGTCCTCGCCGCCGGGATGTCGCTGCCGATCGGTTCGGTGGTGCGGCGCGCCCCTTGCGTCGACCTCGCCCCGTTGCCGCAGCTCGCGGAAGAACCCGTGCTGCGCCTGGAACCCGGGCCGCGGCTGGACTGGTTCACGCCCTCCGCACTGTCCACTTTGGTCACTGGCGGTTACACCGTGACCAGCGACCTCGACCGCGTCGGCGTCCGGTTCGACGGTCCCGCGCTGACCCGCGCCCGCGTCGGCGAACTGGCCCCGGAAGCCGCCGTGCCCGGCGCGCTGCAGGTGCCGCCGTCGGGAGTGCCGATCCTGTTCCTGGCAGACCATCCGGTGACCGGCGGCTACCCCGTCGCCGCGGTGGTGGACGAGGACGACCTTGACCTCGCCGCGCAGCTCCGGCCGGGGCAACGGGTCCGGTTCACTGCCCCGACACCCGCAGGGTCAGGTTGAGCCGCCCGGTCAGCCCAAGATCCGGATCCGCCGTGCCCGGCAACGTTTTCGGCACCCCGTGGAACGCCAGCCGCGAGGGGCCGCCGAACACGAACAGGTCGCCCGAGCGCAGTTCGAGATCGGTGTACGGCCGGTTGCGATGCTCGGTGTTGCCGAACCGGAACACGCACGTGTCGCCGAGGCTCAGCGAGACCACCGGCTCCGTCGAAAGCTCGTCTTTGTCCTGGTGCATGCCCATTTTCGCGGTGGCGTCGTAGTAGTTCACGAGCGCGACGTCGGGCTGGTAGCCGTCGGCTGGCCGGTCGTAGGCGTCGGCGAGCGCGCGGCGGCCGAGGTCGGCCAGCCAGTCCGGGAACGGCTCCACCGGCGAACCGTCCTCGCGCAGCCGGTCGTAGCGGTAGGGCCGCCACTGCCAGCCGAGACAGACCGTGCGCACCGACATCACGCCGCCACCGGGCAGCCGGGTCGACCGATAACCGCGCCAGCCGCGACAGGCCGTGACGAGGTCGCGTTGTTCTTCGCCGGTAAGCCAATCCGGAACGTGCACGGCCCCAGGCGCGATTTCCCGGCGCGGACGCGGCAGCAGCTCCATCACGCCGTCCCGCAGCCGATGGCCAGTACAACTCGGTCTCGCATTCGTCACCCGAACTCGACGACGGTCACCCCGGCCCGGGCAGGCACTGGTTCACTCATCGCAGCAAGGGCCGCCGGCACCTCGTCCAGTCCGATCCGCGTTCCGATCAGCCCGGCCAGGTCGATCCCGGACCGCTCCACGACGCCGAGCAACTCCGGGTACTCGTACGCCTGCAGACCGTGAATTCCGACAATCTCCAGCTCGCCGCCGACCACCCGGTGCATCGGAATCGGCGGCACCCCCTGACTGGGCGGCATCAATCCGGCCTGGACGTGCCGGCCGCGCTTGCGCAAGCTGCCCACCGAAGCCGCACAGGTGGCCGGGGAGCCGAGACAGTCGAGCGACACGTGCGTACCGCCTTCAGTGCGCTCACGGACGTACGCCGCCAACGCCTCCGGCCCGTCGAACGCGCTGGCATCGACGCTCAGCACGGCGCCAGAACGCTCCGCCAACGCGCGCGCCTGCGGCGAGACGTCTACCGCGACCACCTTCGCGCCGGCAGCGGCCGCCAGGAGAACCGCGGAGATGCCTACGCCGCCACAGCCGTACACCGACACCCACTGCCCCGCGCGTACGCCGCCCTGGCGCAACACTGCGCGGAAGGCCGTCCCGAAGCGACAACCGAGCGCAGCAGCTTCCGCCGAGGACATCGAGTCCGGCAACGCGACCAGGTTCGGCTGAGCGTGCTCGATGGCGACCAACTCGGCGAACGAGCCCCAGTGGGTCGCGCCGGGCTGGAACTCGTCGTCGCAGATTTGCTGGTCGCCCTTGGCGCATTGCGCGCAGACGCCGCACGCGCACACGAACGGGACGGTCACCCGGTCGCCCTTCGCCCAGCCCTTGACGCCCTCGCCCACCTCGACGATCCGCCCGGCGAGTTCGTGCCCGGCGACGTGCGGCAGCCGCACCGCCTCGCCGTGCCCCTGCCAGGTGTGCCAGTCGCTGCGGCACACGCCGGTCGCTTCGACCGCGACGACGACCCCGCCGTCGGGGGTCACCGGATCCGGTACTTCCCGCACTTCCGGGAGCACGCCGAACTCTTCGATCACGACCGCACGCATGGGTCCGATCGTAGAAGCCGCCGCGCTCCCGGACGCGTCGCGTCCTCCCCGCCTCGCGAACCGGCCCGGGAGAACGCGGCGGACGCGCAGCCGTCGGGAACGCCCGCGCGCTTCGCCGTCCGCCGCGGCCGGGCGCGCTCAGGGAAGCGGCTGGTCCGGCTGATGGAACTGGCCGCGCGGACGCGGCGGACCGAGCAGCCTGCGCAGCGACCCGTCCGGGACGCCGAGGATCTGTTCGAGATTTCGCAAGGCCCGCAACGATTCCGGGCGTTCCGGACGGCAGCGCCCGGACTGCCAGTGGCTCAACGTCGCGAGACTGACCGTGGTTCCCCTTCCCCGCAGCCGATATCTGATGCGTTCCAAGCCGAGCCCGCGGGCCCGGATGGCCGCGCGCAGCGCTTCGGCGAACGGGCCGGTTTCGAGCAATTGCCCGAGATCCCGCCCCGTGTTACTCCCCCGGTCGATCGTCGGTGTTCGCTGACCGGTCATCGCACACGCTCCGAACCACGTCGCTGGGAAACCTCGGAGCGTAGGCCGGACCCCGCATGATCGGAAGGGCTTTCACCCTTGTGCGGACAGTGCCCTGGCGATCGCGGCGAACGGTTCCGCATAGCCGGAATTGACCGTGACACAGGAAATCCCCCACCGCTCGCGCCAGCGGAGAAGCATTTCCCCGGCGGCGTCAGGGTTTTCCGGCACCACGGTGACGGCTTTCTCTTCGACCAGCTGCGGCACGTCGACCCCGGTGTAGCGCGCGATCTGCGGGGAAGGCTTGTCCCCGACCGCGGTCAGGTTCACCGCCAGTTCGACGTCGCGGTCTCCCGCGAACGAGCGAAAGGTGTCCACAATGGAGTCAGCCTGGTCCTCGGTCGTGCGCGGACCCCAGGAAAACGTCACGACGTCGGCGGTGCGCGCGGCGAGCGCGAGCATTTTGGGCCCGGAACCGGCGAGCAATAGCCGGGGCCGCTCGGGGCGCTGCGAAAGCACCTCGACGGTGTCCGCCAACCGGGCGACGCGTTCGCCCGGCGAAAGGAACTCGCGGCCCAGCGTCGCGGCGTGCCTGCCCGCGCCGGGATGGCCGACGCCCAGCCCCAGCAGGAAGCGGCCGCCAGTCGCCTGATGCAGCGAATCGGCCTGCCACGCGAGGTTCCGGGCGTCGCGGAACGGATCGGCCAGCACGAAGGTGCCGACGGTGAGCCTGCTCGTGACCGCGGCGGCGGCCGGAACGAGCGTCAACGGGTCGAGCCCGCCGACCGGGTCGGTCGCGAACATCGTGTCGAACCCGAGTTCCTCGATCCGGCGGGCCTGCGCGGTCCAGGACTCCAGATCCGGGGCGTATCCGGTGACGATGCCGAAGCGGAACGGCTTGGTAGTGGTCATGCCGCCCATCGTCGGCGGGTTCGCCGCCGCACACATCCGCCCGGCGGCGACACTCGCGCGTACGCTCCTCAGCGCAGAGTGACCGACAATGCCTGCGCGATCTCCTTGCCGATGGCGTGCGTGGCGGCGTCCGGCGGCTGGCCGACCTTGACCACCATCGGCCCGCCGAACGGCTGCCGCTCGACCACCTCGATGCGCTCGCCGAGGCCGATCGCGTGCTCGGTGAGGTAGCGCAGCAGGTCCGGATCGGTGTCCCAGACGCGGACGATCTCGCCGACCGCACCGGGCGGCAGGTCGTCCAGGATGCGCATCGGAAGCTCCTCGACGCTCCCGTCCGGGGCCGGGATCGGATCGCCGTGCGGATCGCGAACGGGATTGCCGAGCTTGGCCGCGATCCGCTCGACGAGCCGATCGGAGACGGCGTGTTCGAGCGCGTCGGCCTCGGCGTGCACCTCGTCCCAGGTGTAGCCGAGTTCGGAGACCAGGTACGTCTCGATCAGCCGGTGCCTGCGCAGCACCGACCGCGCGAGCTGCCGCCCCTCGGGGGTCAGCTCGATGCCGCGGTAGGGCACGTGCGCGACCAGGCCGAGCTGAGAAAGCTTCGTCACCATGCCCGACGCCGACGACGGACTCACCTCAAGCCGCCCGGCCAGCGACGCGTTGGTGACCGCCTCGCCCCGTTCGACCAGCCCGTAGATCACCCGCACGTAGTCCTCGACCGACGACGACCTCCGGACGGAACCATCTCCCATGCCGCATACGATACGGGGCCGGGCCCGCCGAGGTCGGCCGGTCGGGACCGCTGGGTGGTTCCTTCGTGTCTCCTTGGGCCGGTGCCTGTCCCGGTGGCTTGGGCGGGCTGGTTTGTGGTCGGTCGGGGGAGCTGCGGTGCGGTTCTGCTCGTTTGGACAGGTGTTTCCTCGCCGGTAAGCGGGAGCGACGCTGCGGTTCTGCTCGCCCGGCCAGCTCCTTCCCCGCCGGTCAGCCCGAGCGACGCTGCAGTTCCGCTCGCCCGGCCAGCTGTTTTCCTGCCGGTCAGCGGCGCGGCGCTGCGGTCCTGCTCGCCTGGCAGGCTCTTTCTTGACCGGTCAGCGGGAGCGGCGCGGCGATCTCGCTCGCCCGGCCAGCTCTTCCCGCCGGGCGGGACCGCTGGCGGATCTGTCCCGGTCTCCCGGTCAGCTGCTGTCCCGATCGCCTGGCCAGCTCTTTCCCCGCAGGTCCGGCGTTTCCCCGGCTGGCCCGGCGCTTTCTTCTGGTCCGGCTGCCAGGCACCGTCCTGTCAGGGCCGCCAGCGGTAACGAATCCAGCCCGGCACTGGCTCCGCGCCGAGCTGCGCGTAGAACGCCTCCGCCTTCTCGTTGCCCGCCTGCATGTCCCACTCGACGCGCCCCGTCGTGCGGGCGCGCAGCGCGTCGAGCAGCTCCCTGCCCAGCCCGTGCCTGCGGTACTCCGGACGGATGAACAGATCGTCGAGCCAGATCCCCGGACGCCCCTCCCACGTGGAGAAATTCCAGCTGCAGAACGCGAACCCGGCGACGACGTCCGGCCGCCCCGGCGGCGTGCACATCAACACCCAGGCCTTGGGTTCCGGACCGAACAGATGGCCGCTCATCTCGGCGCGGTCGAGTTTGAGGTCGTGCTTGTCCTCGTAGACCGCGTGTTCCTCGATAAGGCTGCAAATCTCCTCGACGTCCTCGAAGACAGCGTCACGAACGGGCATCGAGCGCCCCTTTCTTGTCGGTGGTGGCGGCTACGGTGCAGGTATCAGAGCAGTGCAAGAGAAGTCCGGCGCGGCGGAGCCGGTATGGAGCGTCACGAGATGGAGAGGTCGGTGGTTGATGGCCGGTGAACCGACAACTGAATAAGCCGATGGGTCGGCGAGGGCGGACACGCTCACCGACGGTCGGCGAGGCGCGAGACCGATCGCTGAAGGACGGCTAGCCATCGGGCGATGGGGTGCGCGCGAGCTGGTCGGGCAGGGGTGAAGTGCCCGCGAGCGAACCGCCGAGCGGTCGCGAGCACGGGAACCGAATGCCGACCGTGCGGGCACACGCAAGCCAGCGTGCGAACGCTCGCGAGCGCCCGAGCCAGCCAACCAGCGGTCAAGCGCGAGCGAACGAACCACCAAACGCCCGCGCCCACCCCAACCACCCGCCGAGTGGGCAGGCACGCGCAAGCCACCCGCCAAGCAACCCACCCCGCCAGCCAACCGCAACACCGCCACCCCCATCACGACGCCTCGTAAAGGAGTTCTCCACCCACCGCCGTGCCGAGCACCCGGACGTCCTCCACAGTGGACAGTGGATCCGCGGACAGCACCACAAAATCCGCGAGCTTCCCCGGCTCCAGGGTGCCGAGGTAGCTCTCCGCGAAGGTGGCGTAGGCCGAACCGTAGGTGTAGGCGCGCAGGGCCTCCGCCGGGGTCAGCGCTTCCTCCACCGAGAACGGGTGGCCGGTGGACGTTCGGCGGTGGACCATGTCGGCGAGGCCCAGCAGTGGGGCGCCGTTGACGACCGGGCGGTCTGAGCTGGCTGGCAGGACGCATCCGGCGTCGACGATGCTGCGGAGGCGGTAGCACCACGGCACCCGCGCTTCGCCGAGGGCTGCGCGCATTCCGTCGCCCAGTTCGTTGACGAACCGGCCCTGCGGGGACGCGATCAGGCCCAGCGAAGCCAGCCTGGCCAGTTCCGCGGGCGGGAGCACGGCGCAGTGCTCGATGCGGTGCCGGTGGTCCGCACGCGGGGTGGCGGCGAGGGCGGCTTCGTAGGCGTCGAGGACGACCGTGATGGCTCGGTCGCCGATGGCGTGGGTCGCGATTTGCCAGCCGGCGTCGTGGGCTTGGCGGATGGTGCGCGTCAGCTCTTCCTCGGGTACCTGGAAGTAGCCGCGGTTGTCCGGTTCGCCGTCGAACGGTTCGTGCATCGCGCACGTACGGCCGACCAGCGAGCCGTCGGCGAAGAGTTTCATCGGGCCGATCCGCAGCCATTCGTCGCCGAGGCCGGTGCGCAGGCCCAGGTCCAGGCCGAAACCGGCGCCGTCGGGCAGGTCGTGCAGGACGCTCGCGGCGACCATCACCGTGCTGCGCACTCGCAGGACGCCGCGTTCGCGTGCGAGCTGGTACGCGGCCAGTTCCGCGGGCGTCTCGCCGACCAGGCCGCCTCCGATTCCGGCTTCCTGGACGCTCGTGATGCCCTCGGACAGGTACTGCCGGCTCGCCCGGTCGAGGCCGCGGACCACCGACTCAAGCGGCGTCGGGTACGTCAGCGGGCGCAACAGCAACTGCGCCTGCTCGCGCAACAGGCCCGTCGGCGAGCCGTCGGCGGACCGGACTACGTCGCCGCCGACCGGGACGTTCGCGAGGTCCAGCTGGTCCAGCACCGCGGAGTTGACCAGCGTCATGTGGCCGGACGTGTGCTTGAGCCGCACGAGCATGCCGGGCGCGGCGCGGTCGAGGCCGTGCCGGTCCGGGTGTTCGCCGCGGGCCAGTTTGTTCTGGTCGTAGCCGCTGCCGACGACCCAGCTCCCGGCGGGCAGCTCGGCCGCGCGCCGCGCCACCGCGTCGTACACCTCGTCGACGCTGCGGCAGTCGCTGAGCGGCACGTCGTCCAGGCCCATGCCGAACCAGGCCATGTGGTTGTGCGCGTCGTGGAAGCCGGGCGCGACGAAACCCCCGCCGAGATCCACCCGGCGGCGGGCGGAAAGCGAGCGCGCGTCGTCGCCCAGCGCCACGATCCGGCCGTGCAGCACCGCCAGCGCGGTGTCGCCGGTGACCAGCCTGGCGTTCTCGTACACCGCGTCAACCTGCATGCCTTCGACACTATCGATCGATCGATCGAACGTCTAGGCTCCCCTCCATGAGCACCGTTGACCTGGCCGTCGAGGGCGGCATCGCGCAGATCCGGCTGAACCGGCCCGAGCGGCTCAACGCCGTCGCGCCCGTGCTGGTGGACGACTTCCTGACCGCGCTGGAGGAGGTCGCGCACAGCGACGCCCGCGTCGTGCTGCTGTCGGGCAACGGCCGCGCCTTCTGCGCCGGCCACGACCTGAAGGAACCCACCCCCGAGGGGGACTCCCGGGCGCGGCTGGAGCGGCTCCAGGACGTCACGCGCCGGCTGCGTGCGCTGCGTCAGCCGACCATCGCCGCCGTGCACGGGTACGCGATCGGCGCGGGCGCGGAGTTCGCGCTGGGCTGCGACCTGATCCTGGCGGCCGAGGACGCGGTGTTCGGGTTCCCCGAGGTATCGCTGGGGCTGAGCGTCACCGGTGCCGCGTCGAGGCTGCTTCCGCTGCTGGTCGGGCCGGTCAAGGCGAAGGAACTCCTGCTGCTCGGCGACCGGTTCGACGGCAGGCGCGCGCACGACCTCGGCCTCGTCAACGCCGCCGTGCCGTCCGACGAGCTGATGCCGCTCGCGCTCGGCTGGGCGGAGAAAATCGCGCATCACCCGCCGGAGGCCGCCACGATGGCGAAGCGGGCGCTCGACGCCGGGATCGACCACGCCTTCGATTCGGCGCTCGAACTCGAGGTCACCCACGCGTTGCTCACCGAGCACTCGGCCGCCGTGCGCGAGTCGACCGAAGCGTTCCGGAGCCGGGCGTGACCCCGCTGCAGAACGTCGACACCCTGGTCGCGCTGGTCACGCGCGCCGCGCAGCTCTGGCCCGAACGCACCGCGTGGATCTTCGACAGCACCGGCACGCGCTTCACCTTCGCCGACGTCGACGACCGCAGCGGACGCCTGGCGAAAGCACTCCAAGACCAAGGCGTCCAAGCCGGCGATCGCGTCGCGGTGATGCTGCGCAACGAGCCGGAATTCCCGCTCATGTGGCTCGCACTCGCCAAACTCGGCGCGGTTCTGGTGCCGGTGAACATCAACTACCGCGAATTCGACGGCGCGCACGTCCTGCGCCACTCCGGCGCGCGGCTGGCGGTAGCCGCCGAAGAGTTCGTGGAACTGCTGGAGAAAATCGCGCCGGAAACGGCCGTCGAACGCGTCCTCACCCCGGACGCGCTGCGGTCGGAAACGCGTTACGAACCGCAGTCGGTGGTGGCCGAACAACCGGTCAACATCCAGTACACCTCGGGCACTACCGGCGCGCCGAAGGGCTGCGTACTGCCGCACCGGTACTGGACCACGCTCGCGATCGGACTCGCCACCGGCTTCCCCGCCGTCGGCGAAGACGACGTTCTGCTTACTGCACAACCATTCCACTACATTGATCCACAGTGGAACGTCGCGCTCGCGCTCGCCGCCGGGGCGACGCTCGTCGTGCTGGACCGCTTCCACCCCTCCACGTTCTGGGAGAAAGTCCGCGAGCACGAGGTCACCTGGTTCTACTGCCTCGGCCTGATGCCGACGCTCCTGCTGCGCCAGCCGCCGCATCCGGACGACCGCAACCACCGCGTCCGCGCGATCAGCGCGTCGGCGATCCCGCCTGACCTGCACGCTCAGCTGGAACAGCGCTGGGGCGTGCCGTGGTACGAGGCGTTCGGGATGACCGAAACCGGCGGCGACCTCCGGGTTTCCGAGTCCGATCACGACGCCGCGGTGGGCACCGGCTGCATCGGACGGCCGACCCGCGACCGCGAAGTCATGATCGCCGGAGAAGACGGCAAACCGTTGCCGCGCGGGGAAACCGGCGAACTGCTGATCCGCGGCATCGGGCTGATGCACGGCTACCACGACGATCCCGAAGCGACCGCGCGCGCTTTCGCCGGCGGCTGGTTCCACACCGGCGACCTGGCGCGGATGGACGCCGAGGGCCGCGTCTACTACCTCGGCCGCACCAAGGACATGATCCGGCGCAGCGGCGAGAACATCTCCGCCGACGAGGTCGAACGTGCGCTGCTGCAGCATCCGAAGGTGCAGCTCGCGGCCGTGCTCGCGGTGCCGGACGAGCTGCGCGGAGAGGAAGTGAAAGCGTACGTCGTGTGCGGCGAGGACCGGCCGGCGCCCGAGGAGCTGGCGGAGTTCTGCGCGCAGCAGCTGGCGTACTTCAAGGTGCCGAGGTTCTGGACGTTCGCGGACGACCTGCCGCGCACGCCGTCCGAACGCGTCGCGAAGGGCGAACTGCGGAAGGCCGCCGACCTCCGCGCCGGTTCCTGGGACCGCAGCACCGGGGAGTGGCTGTGAGCAGCGGAGAGCGGGTCCGGGCGGCAGCCGTGAAACTGTTCGCCGCCAAGGGTTTCCACGGCACAGGCATCCGGGATCTGGCCCAGGAAGCCGAACTTTCTTCGGCGACCCTGTATCACTACATGGGCACCAAGGAAGATCTTCTGGTCGAGATCATGACGACGTCGCTGCGCCGCCTGATCGACGCGGTCGCGAAGGCCACCGCGGGCAGCGACGATCCGGTGGCCCGGATGCGCACGCTGGTCGCGCTGCACGTCCTCGCGCACGCCGCCCAGCCGGGCGAAACCCGGGTGGTGGACAACGAAGTCGACGCGCTTTCGGCTCCGGCGCGTGCCCGGGTCGTCGCGCTGCGGGACGAATACGAGCAGTTCTGGGCGAAGGCGATCGAGGACGGCGCCGCGGCAAACGTGTTCCACACCGCACACCAGACCGTGACGCGGCTCGCATTGCTGGAAATGTGCAACGGCGTGGCCCGCTGGTATTCCCCGAAGGGCCCGCTCAAGCTCGAAGACCTGGCCACGCACTACGCCGAGCTGGCATTGCGGGCGCTCGGGCATCCGGTCGCGGTGCGTGCGCACGACCTCCGGCAATGCCTCGAAGTGGTCGCCCAGGTGTGGGACTTGCCTGTCCAAGAGGGCTTTTAGCGCCATACGCCTTGCTCAGACGGCGAACGTGGGGGACGCTCGAAGGGTGACTGAGCAAACGATCCAACTCGAACTGGACGACTCCGGTCTCTCGCCTGGCCTGCCCGCGCCTTCAAACCCGCGCGATCAGGTCCAGGACGTGCCGTATCGACCAGTCGAGTTTCGTGACGACGACCTGCCCAGCGCGCTCGAGCGCTGTGCAGTCTGGCTGCGCCAAGCGCAGGAGTGGCTGGGAGAACCGCTCGACGTCCTCGCGATCCACCTAGACTACGACGAGCGACAGGGTTCGCCCTACTACGACGTGAAGCTGCTGTGCAACGAGGAGGACCTAGCCGGGGTCCCCATCGCGATGCGCAACAAAGACAAGTCGTAGCACTCGTTATCCAGCCGCGAAGGCCCTCTCGGACTCCGAGGGGGCCTTCGCCGCGTCCGGGATAGGGGCATGACAAACCGCGGCGGACCCCGGCAAGATCGGAGGCGGACGAGGAGGGGTGCCGGTGACCGAAATCGTGGTGCGCTGGTCCGAACCGCTGCCCGCGGAGGACCGCTACCTGAAGCTGCTCGACGACCTGGAGAGAGGCCGCTACGACGCGTACCGGCTCGAAATCGACCAGCGCCGGTTCCTCACCGGCCGGGTGCTCGCGAAGACCCTGGTCGCGGAGCGGCTCGGGGGCGCGGCGGAGTCCGTGCGCTTCGACGCGACCTGCGAGGACTGCGGCAAACCGCACGGCCGCCCGCGCGTGCCGGGATCGGACCTCGTGCTGTCGATCTCGCATTCGGGCAATCTGATCGGCCTCGCGGTCGCTGACGGGGTGCCAGTAGGCCTGGACGTCGAAACGGCCAGCCGGAAGGCGGACGCCTCGCTCGTGGACTACGCGCTGAGCCCGGCCGAGCGGGAAGCCGTCGCGGGCCTGTCGGACGAGGAGCGTTCCGCGGCCTTCTTCATCTACTGGACCCGCAAGGAAGCGGTGATGAAGGCCACCGGCAAGGGCCTGAAGATCCCGCTGCAGAGCATCACGTTCTCCCGCTACGACGCTCCGGCCGAGCTGGTGACGTCCGGAGACGCCGCGCTCGACCCGGCACGCACCCGGCTCGCCGACCTCAAGGCGGCCGACGGACATCGCGCGGCGGTGGCGGCGCTGACCTCGGACAGCTTGAGCGTCACCGAGGAGCACTGGCTGCCGTGAGGGGGTTGATCCGGTGCTACCCGGCTTGACCACTCAGGACGGGACCGCTCCGCCGCCTCGGCACACCGAACCGCGCCCGGGCGCCCCAGCCCCGACGCCGAACGCACCGCACGGCGGTCACGGCACTGACCTCAGCCTCAACGTCAGCTTGACCGTCACCCGAGGAGCACCGGGCACCGCGACCTCGGCACGCCGAACCGCGACCGGATGCCCCAGCCCCGGTGTCGGACGCATCGCGCGGCCCTGACCTCGGCCTCAACGCCACCGAGAACCACCGGCCGCCGTGAGGGGTTGAGCCGGTTCAGCCCAGCTCACACATTCACGACGCGCTGTCGTCCAACCCCATCGCGCCGAGCAGCGTGCGGAACTTCGCGATCGTCTCGCGGTACTCGACGTCCGGATCCGACGCGGGCACGATCCCGCCGCCCGCATAAAGCCGCATCGACCTCTCGGCCACTTCCGCGCACCGGATCGCGACGGCCCATTCGCCGTCTCCCGCCGCGTCGACCCAGCCGATCGCGCCCGCGTAGTAGCCGCGGTCGAACGGCTCCAGTTCCTGCACCAGGTCGCGCGCGGCGACGGTCGGGGTGCCGCAGACCGCCGGCGTCGGGTGCATCGCGGCGGCGAGGTCGAGGGCGGTCACCGAGCGGTCCGCGAGTTCGCCGGTGATGGACGTCCGGAGGTGCCAGATCGCGGGCGTGGAGACCAGCTCAGGGCCGGCCGGGACGTCGAGCTTGCGGCAGAACGGCCGCAGCGACTCGACGACGTAGTCGATCACCAGATCGTGTTCTTCGCGGTCTTTCGCGGACGCGAGGAGGGCTTCGCCGTTGGCCCGGTCGGTCTCCGGGTCGGCCGAACGCGGCATCGACCCGGCGTGCGGGGTCGTGAACACCGAATCGCCTGCCCGGGAAAGCAGCAGCTCAGGGGTGGCCCCGACGAGAGTGCGGCCGCCGGGCAGTTCGGCGGCGTAGGTGAAGTGGCGCGGGTTGCCGCGGGCGAGGTTGCGCACGATTCCCTCGACCGGAATCGGCGCGTCGAATTCCAGCTCGAGCGCACGGGCCAGCACGGCTTTGCGCAGGTCGCGCTCGCGTAGCGCGACGACGGCCGCCCGCACGTTCTCGCGGTGGCCTTCGGCGGACGGGAGCCGCCGGGTGGCCGCCGGGGCGGGCAGGTCGGCGGCGGGCGGCGCGGCCGGGGTCTCGGCGTCCGCCTGGGCGCGATGCACCGTCCGGGGCAGCACGAGGTGCCCCGGCGAGGTCGCGCCGGGTCCGGTGTCGAACGGCAGCACGCCGACGGCGAGCGGCACGCCGGAACTGGCCAGCTCAGCGGCTGCCGAGCGGGCGAGGCAGCGGGGGTCGGCGTCGGTGACCGTGCCGAGCGCGCCCTGTGCGAGCAGGGCCCGCCGGGCGCTCGCGAACAAGAAGTCGCCGCGCTGGTAGCGGACGGTGGTCTGCGCCGGGGTGGCCGGCGCGGTACTGGTCGTCACTCCGCCAGCGTCTCAGGATCCGGGAGCGCCGCGGGGAAAGTGTTGCCGGAAGAACATCTTCTCGCGCACCCTCCCCGCGGCTGCCGGATCGGCGTTACTTGAGCGCGTCGATCAGCGCTTCGCGCTGCCGTTCGCCCAGGCCAGCGGCCCGGCGGTCGGGGTCGATCCCCGCCTGCTCGAGCAGTGCGGCGACCTTGACCGCGCCCAGGCCGGGCACCGCCTTGAGGAGCTGCGTGACCTTCGTCTTGCCGATGGTCTTGTTCTCCTTGGCCTGCTTGAGCACCGACTCGATGCTCTCCTTGCCGGACTTGATCGAAGCGAGCAGCTCCGAGCGCGCCTTACGAGCCTCTGCCGCCTTGGCGAGGGCCTCGGCGCGCTGCTCCGGAGTCAACGTGGGCAGAGCCAACGTAATGTCCTTTCCTCTCAGGTCTCCGCTTTCGCGGCCGACGGTCTCAGCCGATGCTTGCAGCTGCAAGCGCTGGCCAGCCGTCACTTACCACGGCCCCAGTAAACGCCACGTGCCCGCGGTCCGCGCAACCGACACGCACTTATCACCCGTCGACGGGCGCGGCGGACCTGCGCGAGGGGACCCCTCGCGACCTGTGAAAACGGCCTCCACGGGCTCATTTCCGCCCCCATTACCTCACCCGAACGGGAGTCTATTTCCACACAGTTAACACAACGCATTTTCTTGTCCCGCAACAGAAATCGCGACAGAAGTGGATCATGAAAGCCCGGGGCCGCCACCCGATGGCGGGAGAGGGCCGCCAAGCCGTGACCGAACTTGTTCGTGCCTGATCCGCCGGATGCGCATTAGAGTCGGGCCCACCCCAGTTCACCGGCGAACGAGCACCACGGGAGTCACCCATGTTGAGCACGATGCAGGACGGACAGCTGTCGCTCGCGAAGCTGCTGCGCCACGGCACGAAGGTGCACGCGAAGAGCGAAGTCGTCACCTGGACCGGTTCAGAAGCCCGCCGGGAGACCTACGCGGAGCTCGGCAAGCACGCCGCCCGGCTGGCGAACGCGCTGCGCGGTCTCGGCGTCACCGGCGACCAGCGAGTCGGCACGTTCATGTGGAACAACGCCGAGCACCTCGCCGCCTACCTGGCGGTCCCCGCCATGGGCGCGGTGCTGCACACCCTGAACATCCGGCTGTTCCCGGAGCAGCTGGTCTTCGTGGCGAACCACGCGGAGGACCACGTCATCATCGTCGACGGGACGCTCGTCCCGCTGCTGGCGAGCAACCTGCCGGGGATGAAGACGGTCAAGCACGTCGTCGTGGCCAACGGCGACGCGTCCGCGCTGACCGCGCCCGAGGGCGTCACCGTGCACTCCTACGACGAGCTGCTGGCCGGCCAGCCCGACGAGTTCGACTGGCCGGAGGTGGACGAGCGGGCCGCGGCCGCGATGTGTTACACGTCCGGCACCACCGGCGACCCGAAGGGCGTCGTCTACTCGCACCGGTCGATCTGGCTGCACTCGATGCAGGTCTGCATGACCGACAGCATGCGGCTCGCCCAGGAGGACCTCGCGCTCGCGATCGTGCCGATGTTCCACGCGATGTCGTGGGGTCTCCCCTACGCGGCGATGATGGTCGGCGCCTCGCTGCTGATGCCGGACCGGTTCCTCCAGCCAGCCCCGATCGCCGCGCTGCTGGCCGCGGAGAAGCCGACCTTCGCCGCCGCGGTGCCGACGATCTGGCAGGGCCTGCTCGCCCACCTGGACGCGAACCCGCAGGACATCAGCCACGTGCGCGAGGTGGTCGTCGGCGGGTCGGCCGCTCCGCCGTCGCTGATGCACGCCTTCGAGGAGCGCTACGACGTGCCGATCCTGCACGCGTGGGGCATGACCGAGACGTCGCCGCTGGGCAGCGTCGCGCGTCCGCCGGCCAGCGCGACCGGCGAGGAGCGCTGGGCCTACCGCTACACCCAGGGCCGCTTCCCGGCGTCCGTGGCGGCCCGGCTGATCGGCGACAACGGCGAGGAACTGCCGTGGGACAACGAGGCGGTCGGCGAACTGGAGGTCTCCGGTCCGTGGATCGCCGGCGCCTACCATGGCGGAAGCGACATCGATCCGGAGAAGTTCCACGACGGCTGGCTGCGCACCGGCGACGTCGGCAAGATCAGCCCGGACGGCTTCCTGACGCTGACCGACCGCGCCAAGGACGTGATCAAGTCCGGCGGCGAATGGATCTCGTCGGTGGACCTGGAGAACGCGGTGATGGGCCATCCGGCGGTCGCCGAGGCGGCGGTGGTCGGCATCCCGGACGAGAAATGGGACGAACGCCCGCTGGTCGCCGTCGTGGTGAAGGAGGGCCAGCAGGCCACCGCCGAGGAACTGCGCGACTACCTGTCGGACAAGGTCGCTAAGTGGCAGCTGCCGGAGAACTGGACGTTCGTGGAGGAGGTGCCCAAGACGAGTGTCGGCAAGTTCGACAAGAAGCGGCTGCGCGCGTCCTACTCCGAGGGAAAGCTCGACATCTCACACCTCTGAGCGGTAAATCTCCGGCGAGTTGTCGGCCTGGGAAGGGCTCCGTAAGGGAATCTGTTGCACGCAAGGAGCCCTTCCCAGCACGTCGGAGGAGAACTGGGGATGCAGCAGCGGAGCAGGAGGTCGTTCCTGTCGTTGGCGGGAACGGCGGCGGTGGGCGCGGTCGCGGCCGCGTGCGGGTCGAACACCGGGCGCCCGGGGGATCCGCCACCGTCCACGGCGATGTCGGCGGGAGCCTCGACCACGTCGCAGGCCCCGAAGGCCACGCTGCAGCAGTGGTACCACGCCTACGGCGAGGACGGCGTGCAGGAAGCCGTCAAGAACTACGCGGCCAGCTACCCGGGCGCGAAGGTCAACGTCGTGTGGAACCCGGGCGACTACGACTCGAAGATCGTCACCGCGCTGCAGAACAGCCCGGTGCCGGACGTCTTCGAGGCGCAGGTGAAGATCGACTGGGTCCGGCAGAACCAGGTGGTGTCGCTCGATGACATCATCGGGCCGGCCAAGAACGACTTCAGTCCCGCCGTGCTGGCCGCGCAGACCGTGGAGGGCAAGGTCTACGGCATTCCGCAGGCCACCGACACGCAGGTCCTCTTCTACCGCAAGAGCATGCTGCAGGCCGCGGGCGTGCGGCCGCCGCAGACCGTGGACGAGCTGATCGACGCCGCGGGCAGGCTGTCGAAGGACGGCGTAAAGGGCCTGTTCGCGGGCAATGACGGCGGCGTCGGCACACTCACCGGGCCGCTGCTGTGGTCGGCCGGGCTGGACTACCTGAAGAACAACAACCGCGAGGTCGGCTTCGACGACCCGCGTGCGGCCGCCGCGTTCAGCAAGCTGCACACTTTGAACGCCAACGGTTCCCTGCTGCTCGGCGCGCCCGCCGACTGGTCGGACCCGGGTGCGTTCGTCGACGGGCTCTGCGCGATGCAGTGGACCGGGCTGTGGAACGTCCCGAAGATCCGCGACGCGCTCAACGACGACTTCGGCGTGCTGCCGTTCCCGAAGCTGGACGACAGCGGGAAGCCGTCGGTCCCGGTCGGCGCGTACGGCGCGATGGTCAACGCGAAGAGCGCGCACGTCGACGAGGCCAAGGCGTTCGTGAAGTGGCTGTGGATCGACCAGACCGACAGCCAGCTGGAGTTCGCCACCCGCTACGGCTTCCACGTGCCCGCCCGGCAGAGCCTGATCGACAAAGCGCAGACGCTGCAAAGCGGTCCGGCCGCGGACGTGGTGAAGTTCGTGAAGGAGAACAGCCACCTCATCGGCGGTCCAGTGTGGACGCAGACGTCGAACACCGCGTTGTCGGACGCGGTCGCGAAGATCGCCAAGGAGGGCGCGGACCCGGTGGCGCAGACGAAGGCCGCGGTCACCGTCGCGCAGGCCGAGCTGAAACGCCTGTTCGGATGAGACTGTCCCGGAAAACCCGGGACACGCTGGCGTTCTGGGGGTTCGTGGGCCCGTTTCTGCTCGGCCTGGCGATCTTCGCCTACCTGCCGATCGGGTGGAGCCTGTACCTGTCGTTCTTCGACGCGCGCAACACGGTCACCCCCAGCGTCTTCGTCGGACTGGACAACTACGCGCAGATGCTCTCCGACGGCCCGTTCCTCGCGAGCCTCGGCACGTTCAGCGTGTTCGCCCTGTTCATCGTGCCGCTGACGTTCGTGCTGTCGCTGGCACTGGCGGTCGGCGTGAACCAGCTGCGGTTCGCGCGAGCGTTCTTCCGTTCGGTGTTCTTCCTGCCGTTCGCGTGTTCGTACGTGGTGGCGTCGCTGATCTGGAAGACGTCGCTGTTCTCCGGCGTCCGCTACGGCCTCGCGAACACCGTGCTCGGCGTCTTCGGCATCGACCCGGTGGCGTGGACCGGCACCGTGCACCCGCCGCTGTACTGGGTGGTGCTGGTGACCGCGCGGCTGTGGCTGCAGCTCGGCTTCTACCTGATCCTCTTCCTCGCCGCGCTGCAACGGATTCCGCAGCATCTGTACGAGGCGGCGTGGCTCGACGGCGCGAAACCGGGCTGGCAGGTTTTCCGGCACATCACGCTGCCGCAGCTGCGCGCGACGTCGGTAGCCGTGCTGCTGCTGAACCTGATCAACGCCTATCAGGCGTTCGACGAGTTCTACAACATCATGGGCGATTCCCGGGGTTATCCGCCGTTCGCGCGGCCGCCGCTGGTGTACCTCTACTACACCTCCCTCGGCTCCGGCGGCCAGGACCTTGGCCGCGGCAGCGCGGGCGCGATCATCCTGGCGCTGCTGATCGCCGTGGTGACTCTCCTGCAGGGCAAGCTTTTCCGGTTCGATCGGAGCGCGACATGATCCGCGCGGTGCTTCGCTGGACGGCGCTCGTCGTGTCCGCGATCCTCTTCCTGCTGCCGTTCTACCTGTTGCTGCGCAACGGTCTCGCGTCGCGCGCGGAGATCACCGCGCCGGACTGGACCCTGTGGCCGAAGCAGATTCACTGGGAGAACTTCACGAAGCTGTTCGACCAGCAGGACGTGCCGTTCGCGCGGAGCATTGTGAACTCGGTCGTCGTCGCGGTCCTGCAGACCGTCGGCCTGCTGGTGGTGTGCTCGCTCGCCGGCTACGGCCTGGCGCGGGTGCCGTACCGCTACTCGAAGCCGGTGTTCTACGCGGTGCTGGCGACGCTGATGATCCCGACCTCGGTGACGTTCGTGCCGAGTTTCGTGGTGGTCTCGACGCTGGGCTGGCTCTCGGACTTCCGCGGCCTGGTCATCCCGGGCCTGTTCAGCGCGTTCAGCGTTTTCCTGTTCCGGCAGTACTTCCTGGACTTCCCGAAGGAGCTGGAAGACGCCGGCCGCGTCGACGGCCTGTCCCGCTGGGGCGTCTTCCGCAAGATCGTGGTGCCCAACTCGCGCGGCTTCTTCGCCGCCATCGCGGTGATCACCGTGATCGGCAGCTGGAACGCGTTCCTGTGGCCGCTGATCATCGCGCAGTCGCCGGACTCGTGGACGGTGCAGGTCGCCCTGTCCGGGCTGCTGACCGCGCAGAACCCGCAGCTGAACCTGCTGTTCCTGGCCGCGGTGCTGTCGATCGTGCCGATCGCGCTGCTCTTCGCGTTCCTCCAGCGATATCTGGTACGCGGGGTCACCGAATCCGGGTTGAAAGGCTGAATACCGTCACATCGACCGGCGACAGCGCGTAACGTTTCGCCGTTAGCCGCCGACGACTCACCGTCGCCACAGTCGCAGCAGGAGTGCACCCATGACGGACCCGTATCAGCAGCAGCCCTACCCCGGCCAGGACCCGGCGGGCCATCCTTCCGGGCCGATGCCCGCGCCCGGGTATCCGGCTACGCCTGGTTACGGGCAGCCGCCGGTGCCGTACGGGGCGCCGATGTACGGGGCGCCGTACGCGGCTCAGTACCCGGGGGCGGCGCCGTTGAAGACGAGCGGGCTCGCGGTGGCTGGGATGGTTGTCGGGATTGTCGCGTTGATCTTCTTCTGGGTTCCGTTCTTTGACGTGGTCGCTGCTATTACGGCTATCGGGTTGTCCTGGGCTGGGATGGTGCAGGGCGGGAAGCCTGGGTGGACTGGGCAGGGGATGGGGATCGCCGGGCTGGTGTGCGGGATTTTGGCGGCTATTCCGGCGGTGATTTTCCTGGTTTGGTTCTTTGTGTCGTTGTCTGCTGTTGGGGCTACTTGCGCGTTTTATTGCTGAGGGCGGCTCGTCGCCTGGCGGCGACATTGCGCCTCGTTGGTTGCGTGGGGCACCCCGAAGCTTGATTGTGCTGACGGTTCGGGGGTGCTTGTCAAGGCGGGAAAGATGCCTTGACAAGCACCCCCGAACCGCAGGGAGGCTTCGTATCGGGGTGCGGGGGAGGGGCTGGGTGCCTCGCTGTTGGGGTGCATCGGTGCGGTTTTAGGGCTGGGTGCGTCGCTGTTGGGTGCAGCGGTGCCTGTTTTCAGGGCCGTGAGGGTTCCCCGCACGGGTGGGCGTCCCTCCGTTCGGCGGTAGTGGTGCCCGTTCTCGTGTGACAGAGTCTCCCGCGTTGTCACGGCAAATGTGAGAGACCTTCGCGTTCTGCTTCGGCTTTGTTCACCGGGTCGTCATGGGCGTCCGGAAGCGTGCGGGGTCCGGCGAGACGGGGAGTGTGAGCATGGCGGGGCTGACCAGGCGGGCGTTCACCACCGCGGGCGTGGCTGGGGTGGGGTTGTTGCTCTGCACTCCCACGGCCAATGCGCTGGACCGGGCGTTGAGGCGGACTACGCAGCGGGCCGTGCGGACTGCGGGGACCACGCTTGATCAGGCTGCCTCGGGGGCGGCTACCGGGTATTCGCGGCTGTCCGCTGGGCCGGGGTGGCCGGTGGTCGTTCGGGCGGATCTCGTTGAGGGCAAAGCCGGGCGCGACGATCGGCGGACTGCGCTCGGAGCGTTCGTGCAGTTCACCGACTTGCATATCACCGACACCGAGTCGCCTGCGCGGTTCGAGTACTTGCATCCGTTCATCGGGTCCGCGCACCGGCCGCAGGAAACCTTGGGCACCGTCGCTACCAGTGCGCTCGTCAAGCGGGTCAACAGTCTCCGCGCGGGGCCGTTCACGGGGCGGCAGTTCGACTTCGTCATGACCACCGGCGACAACACCGACAACCACGAGCTGCTCGAACTCGACTGGTTCCTCACCACGCTCAACGGCGGCTCGATCACGCCCAACTCCGGCGACCCGAATCGCTACGAGGGCGTGCAGGCGTCCGGCAACCCTGAGTTCTGGAACCCGGGCACCCAGCTCGCCGACGACTACACCAAGAAAGGCTTCCCGCAGATTCCCGGTCTGCTCGAGGCCGGGATCGCGCCGTTCACCGCGCCTGGGCTCAACCTGCCGTGGTACTGCACGTTCGGCAACCACGACGACAGCGTCGTCGGGACGCTGCCGGAGGGCATCCCGGGCATCGAGGGCTGGTACACCGGCAAATACAAGGTCATCGGCAAGGACGAGAGCAGCGCGCGCAAGCTCGGCACCGCCATCCAGAACGGGCAGAGCGTGCCGCTCGGCGAGCTTTTCGGCGGCGGCACCATTCGCGAGGTCACGCCGGATCCGCGGCGGCGGCCGTTCAGCACCGCCGAGTTCGTCAAGGCGCATCTGGCCGCGAAGAACACGGGGCCGGGGCCGGTGGGGCACGGGTTCACCGATGCCAACTCGGACGGGCTGAACGTCTACTACACCTTCCGCATCGCGCCCGGGGTTACCGGCATCAGTCTCGACACGACTACGCAGGGCGGGTTCGCCGACGGGTCGATCGGGCTCGCGCAGTTCAACTGGGTCGAGGCGACGCTCAAGCGGAACAGCTCGACGTACTACGACTTCTTCGGCCGCAAGATCACCCACTCCGTCACCGACGAGCTGTTCGTCCTCTTCAGCCACCACACCAGCGGCACCATGGGCAACCTCCTGCCCGACGCGCGCCATCTGCTGGACCCGCGGCTGGGCGGCGACACGTTCGTCGCGATGCTGCAGCGTTTCCCGAACGTCGTGGCGTGGGTCAACGGGCACACCCACCTCAACAAGATCACGCCGCACGTCGGCAAAACCCCGGTGCAGAGCTTCTGGGAGATCAACACCGCCAGCCACATCGACTTCCCGCAGCACGCGCGGATCATCGAACTCGCCGACAACCACGACGGCACGCTCTCGGTGTTCACCACGCTCATCGAGGCCGACGCCCCGTACGCCGTGGACTACTCCGCCCGCACCCCCGAGGCGCTCGCCTCGATGTACCGGGAGTTCTCCTACAACGACCTCCACGCGAGCCTCAGACGCGTCGGCGAGGCGGGCGACCGCAACACCGAACTGCTGCTGACTAACCCGCTCAGCTGATTACCCGGCAGGTAATCGACGCCACGCGTCCGGCTGCGGTTGACTGCTCGGCATGACCGACGTCGAAGGCACGCAGCTGTTCCACCAGACGATGCCGTTCAGCGAGCGGCTCGGCATCGAGGTGCTGGAGCACGGCCCGGACCTGGTCCGCAGCCGGATCGCGTGGGACGAATCGCTGTGCACGCTCGGCGGCGTGCTGCACGGCGGGGTGCTGATGGCGCTGGCCGATTCGACCGGCGCCGTCTGCGCGTTCCTCAATCTCCCCGAGGGCGCGCAGGGCACGACGACGCTGGAGTCGAAGACGAACTTCCTGCGCGGCGTCCGTTCGGGGTACGCCACTGCGTCGTCCAGACCACTGCACGCCGGCCGCCGGGTCGTGGTCGTCGAGACCGAGATCCGCGACGACGACGGCAAGCTCGTCGCGAAAATCACCCAGACGCAAGCAGTGTTGTAGCGACGGCTCTTTACTTACCCGCCCCGGAAGGCGAAAATCTTTGGCTACCACTGGGGTCTGGGGACGGAGCCGGAATGCGGGTTCGCGGGTTGGTCACGTTACTGTCCATCGTCATGCTCACGGCTGGTGCGGCACAGGCCGCCGCGGAACCGCGGCCCGCGCGTAACGACGAGGCCATCGACTACCACGAATGGTCGTCCGGCTCGTTCTTCGCGGGCCGGCTCGACGGGCTCGGCTTCGGCTACGGCGGCCTGCGGATCACGCATCCGATCGGCAGCGTCGCGCACACCGAACCGGGGCTCGGCACCACCCGCACCTACGACTACGGCACCTGGACGTCGCCGAGGTACCGGCAGGGTTTCGACGCGACGCAGCTGATCGCGTCGTGGAACGCGCGCACCCCGGCGAAAACGTGGCTGGAGGTGCAGGCGCGCGGCCGGACTTCGGCCGGGGCCGAAACGACGTGGTACACCATGGGCCGCTGGGCCAGCGGGGACGGCGACATCCACCGCACCAGCGTCGACGGGCAGAGCGACGACAACGCCTCGGTGGACGTCGACACGCTCGCCACCAAGGCGGGCGTCACGCTGCGGTCGTACCAGCTGCGCGTGACGCTGTACCGCGAGCAGGGTTCGCCGGCCACGCCGACGCTGTCCTCCCTCGGCGCGATGACCTCGAACGTGCCGGACCGGTTCGACGTGCAGACCACCAAACCCGGCCGGGCGCGCGGGATCGAGCTGAAGGTGCCGCCGTTCGCCCAGAACATCCACAAAGGACAGTTCCCGCAGTACGGCGGCGGCGGGGAAGCCTGGTGCAGCCCGACGTCGACTGAGATGGTCGCCGAATACTGGGGCCGCAAGCCGACCGCGGAGCAGATGGACTGGATCCCGGCGGACTACCAGGACCGGTCGGTCGTGTACGCCGCCCGCGGCACCTACGACTACGCCTACGACGGCACCGGCAACTGGCCGTTCAACACCGCGTACGCCGCTTCGCTCGGGTTGCGCGGGCACATCACCCGGCTGCACGACCTCAACGAACTCGAGGGCTACATCGCGCGCGGCATCCCGGTGATCACCTCCCAGTCGTTCCTGGCCAGCGAACTCGACGGCGCGGGTTACGGGACGGCCGGACACCTGATGGTCGTGGTCGGCTTCACCCAGGAGGGCGATGTCATCGCGAACGACCCCGCGTCCAGCTCCGACGGCCGCGTGCGCACGGTGTACAAGCGGGACCAGTTCGAGAAGATCTGGCAACGCACGAAGCGGCACACCGAGAGCGGCGCGGTGGCCGGCGGGCCGGGCGGGGTGGTTTACCTGATCACGCCGTGAGTAGCTGCGCTGGGGGTGAGCGGGTGGCTCGTGAGTGGCAATCCCGGTTCTAACCGCGATAAACACTCACGAGGCTGGGCTATGGCGACATGCGCATGATCCGTGATTAGCTGCCCCTGAAACGCCGTCGAAAGGTTGTGCGCATGCCGTACGAGGTCCAGGGAGTCGTGTCGCGGGCCAAGGGTGAGCCGGTCACGCTCGAGGCTGTCGTGGTGCCGGATCCCGGGCCCGGCGAGGCCGTCGTGTCGGTGCGGGCCTGCGGGGTCTGCCACACCGACCTGCATTATCGCGAGGGCGGGATCAACGACGAGTTCCCGTTCCTGCTCGGGCACGAGGCCGCGGGGCGGGTGGACAAGGTCGGCGCGGGCGTCACCGATCTCGCGCCCGGCGACTACGTCATCCTGAACTGGCGCGCGGTCTGCGGCACCTGCCGGGCCTGCAAGCGCGGCAAGCCCTGGTACTGCTTCTCGACCTTCAACGCCGAGCAGCCGATGACGCTCACCGACGGCACGAAGCTGTCCCCCGCGCTCGGTGTCGGGGCCTTCCTCGAGAAGACCCTCGTCCACAGTGGACAGTGCACCAAGGTCGACGAGCGGGCCGAACCCGCGGTCGCCGGGCTGCTGGGCTGCGGCGTGATGGCCGGGCTGGGCGCGGCGATCAACACCGGCGCGGTCGGGCGCGGGGATTCGGTCGCGGTGATCGGCTGCGGCGGCGTCGGCGACGCGGCCATCGCGGGCGCGCGGCTGGCCGGGGCGACCACGATCGTCGCGATCGACACCGACGACCGGAAGCTGGAGTGGGCCAAGGACTTCGGGGCCACGCACACGGTCAACAGCCGCGGCCTGAGCGAGGCGGACGTGGTCGCCGCGATGCAGGACGCGACGCACTCGTTCGGCCCGGACGTCGTGATCGACGCGGTCGGCCGTCCGGAGACCTGGCGGCAGGCGTTCTACGGCCGCGACCTCGCCGGCACCGTCGTGCTGGTCGGCGTGCCCACGCCGGACATGAAGCTCAACGACCTGCCGTTGATCGACTTCTTCTCGCGCGGCGGTTCGCTGAAGTCGTCGTGGTACGGCGACTGCCTGCCGTCGCGGGACTTCCCGATGCTGGTCGACCTGTACCTGCAGGGCAGGCTGCCGCTGGACAAGTTCGTCACCGAGCGGATCGGCGTCGACGGCGTGGAGCAGGCTTTCGAGCGAATGCACCACGGCGACGTGCTGCGCAGCGTGGTGGAGTTCTGATTCTTTTCGCCGACGCGGACTATCCGGCCGACCCGTACCCGGGCACGCGGCCGGACTGCTCGTACGTGCACCTCGACGGCGCGGGCCACGCGCTGGACACCGCGCCGCCGGGGTGGCGTTCGCGCACGCCGGTGCTCGCGTACGGGTCGAACGCGTGCCCGTCGAAGATCACCTGGCTGCGCACGCAGCTCGGGCTGACCGGGCCGGTCGTCGCGGCTCGCGTGCGCTGCACCGGGCTCGCCGCGGTGTGGGCCGCCGGGCTGCGGCAACGCGACGGCCAGCGCCCGGCAACGCTCACCGCGCTGCCGGGCGTGACGGAGGACCACTTCGTCTGGTTCGCGACGCCGGAACAGCTGGCGGTGCTGGACGTCTGCGAAGGCCGCGGCAACCGGTACGACCTGGCGACGCTGGACCACGCCGACATCCGGCTGGACGGCGTGCTGCTCTCCGGAGTGCACGCGTACGTCGGTGCCTCGCCGATCCGATACCCGTTGCTGGTCAACGGTTCTCCGGTCCGCGTCGCCGACGTCGCGCAGGCGGACGCGGCGGCGCTCGTCGGCGAACCAGCACCCGGACCCGGTCTCGCCTGCACCGTCCTGCCGCCGGAGCAGACCTTCAGCTGACCCGCGGATCCGGAATCGCGCGCACGGTAAGGAAGCCGATCGGCTCCCGCGCCAGCCGGGCGTGCCGCTCCGGATCGACCGAGGCGGCTTCGGCCGGCGGACGCCCCTCGCGCAGCTGCTCGATCAGGAACCCGGCCTCGCGCAGCTCTTCGCAGGTGCGTTCCAGCGGAGCCAGCCAGTACCGCACCTTCCAGCCGCGGCTCCACACCTCCTCGATGACCCGGACGTCGAAGTAATTGCCGCCGTGCCGCAGCCAATCGCCGGTCGGATGCTGCCTCGACAACACCAGCGCACCGCCCGGCCGCAGCACCCGGCGGAACTCGCGCAGCGCGCCGACCCGGTCGTCCACGTACTCCAGCGCGAGGGCGAACAGCACCTGGTCCACCGACGCGTCCGGCAGCCAGGTCAGCGGTTCGGCCAGGTCCTGGACGCGGAACTCGCCCGCCGGGACCCGCTCGCGGCTCAGCTCGACCATCCGCGGGCTGAGGTCGAACCCGGTCACTCGCGCGCCGCGGGCGGTCAGCTCTTCGGCGTAGAGGCCGGGACCGCACGCGGCGTCGAGGACGTGCTGCCCGGCCACGTCGCCCAGCAACTCCAGGCAGGCCGGACGGTCGTAGTGCGCGTTGTAGAACCCGTTCTGCGCGTGGTCGAGGAATTCGTCGGCGAACACTTCGTATTGCGGAAAGGAACCCACTGCATCGCTCACCCGCGCCAGTCTGCCCGCGCGGGCGCGTTCAGCCGAGCAGTTTTCCGGGGTTCAGGATCCCGGTCGGGTCCACCGCGGACTTGGCCGCGCGCAGCACGTCCAGCCCGATCCGGCCGATCTCCGCCTCCAGGTACGGCGCGTGGTCGACCCCGACCGCGTGGTGGTGGCTGATCGTCCCGATCCCGGTGATCGCCTCGCACGCGGCCGCCTTCGCGCGCTGCCATTGTCCGACGGGATCGGTGTCGTCGCGCGAGGTCAGCACGGTGAAGTACAGCGACGCACCGGTTTCGTAGGCGTGCGAGACGTGGCACATCACGATCGCCCGGCCCAGCGAGGCCACCAAGGCCGCGCGCACCGCGTCGTGCAGTTCGTCCAAATTGGACCAGTAGGCCGCGGTCTCGAGGGTTTCCACGCACACCCCGAGATCCAGCAACGCGTCGCGCTGCCGCGGCCCGGAGAACCGGCCGTGCCGCCACGATTCGCCGAGCACCTTGCCGATCCGCAACGCTCCGGAACAGCGCAGCATCGCCGAGGTGCGCCGCCGGCGCCGAGCCACGTCGCCTTCCCAGCCGACGATCAGCAGGCACGGGTTCTTGATCCCGCGCACCTTCAGATAGGTCTTCAGCGCCGTGGTCTTCAGCCCGGCGTTGAGCGAGAACGACACGTTTGTCTCGTCCACATCGGACAGCCGGGTGACGTCCGCGAGCGCGTGGTCCTGCGCGAGCTTCCGCACCGCCGCCGCTCCGGCCTCCCAGCCGTCGACGATCCAGCCCTCGTAATGCCGCTGTTCCGGCAACGGCCGGACTCGCAGCGCGACCTCGGTGATCACGCCGAGGGTGCCCTCGCTGCCGACCGCGAGCTGCCGCAGATCCGGTCCGGCCGCGGACGCCGGCGCGACGCCCAGCCGCCACTCGCCCTTCGGCGTGGCCAGCCGGACCCCGGCGACCATGTCCTCGAACCGGCCGTACCCGGACGACGCCTGCCCGGCCGAACGCGTGGCCGCGAACCCGCCGATGGTCGCGCGCTCGAACGACTGCGGCACGTGGCCGAGCGTGTATCCGTGCGCCGCGAGCAGCCGCTCCGCCTCCGGGCCGCGCACGCCGGCCTGCAGCACCGCGATCCGCGACACCGGGTCCACCGACACCAGCTCGTCGAGCCGCACGAGGTCCAGCACGACCACCGCCGCCTTGTCGCCGCGCAGCGCCGCGACCCCGCCGACCACGGACGTGCCGCCGCCGAACGGGACGACCCCGATGTCGTGCCGCACGCAGAGGTCGAGCACCGCCTGCACCTGGTCCGGGTCCGCGGGCAGCAGCACCGCGTCCGGCACCGGCACCTCGTCGCCCGCCCGCGCGTGCAGCAGGTCCAGATAGGACAGACCGCCGGCGCGGCCGAGCCGTTCCCGGGGATCGAGGAGCACGTGGTCCGCACCGAGAAGGTCCTCGAATTCGGTACGGACGGGCACAGTCAGCGCGGATTCCGCGACCGGGCTCGAAGCGCCGGTTTTCCCGCCTCGATCCGGACCGACCTGGCCGATACGCTGGCCAAGCCACCGGACCGCGCGGTCGGGCAGACCGGCGGCGGCCGAGCCCTCTTCGGTCCACGAACGCCGGACGCGGTGGTTGATGAGATCGCTCACGACTACAGTGTGACACATGGACGTCAAACGTCACTCCCGACCGGGAGCGGCCCCCTCCGCGCTCGCGGACGCCCGCAGCCGCCCGACCTCGGCCCGCGTCGCCGACGACGAGCTTCTCGACGCCGCGCGCCAGTGCGTGCTCGCGGTCGGCGTCCGGCGCACCACGCTCGCCGAAATCGCCCGAACCGCGCAGGTCAGCCGCATGACGGTGTACCGGCGGTTCCCCGATGTCCGCAGTGTGCTCGCCGCGCTGATGACCCGCGAGTTCAGCGGTCTGCTGCGGCGGGTGAACGAGTCCGGCGACCCGACCGCTCCCGCGCGCGACCGGATCGTGCACCTGGCGGCGGCCAGCGTCGGCGCGCTGTCGGCCGATCCGCTGTTCCGGACGCTGCTGGACGTCGACGCGGAATTGGTGCTGCCCTACATCGTGGAACGGCTCGGGGCGACCCAGCACTTCGCCGAACACGTGCTCCGGAGCCTGCTCGAAGAAGGGCACCGAGACGGCTCGGTGCGCGTCGCCGGGGTCGCCGCGCAGGCGCGGTCGGTGCTGCTGGTCGTGCAGTCGTTCGCGTTCTCGCTGCGTCCGGCGACCGCCGACGTCGACGAGGCCGCATTGCTCGCCGAATTCCGGCACCTGGTCGAAGCGGGGTTGAAACCATGAGCACCGGATCACTCAACGCGCGCCGCCGCGAACGCGAACTCTCCCGGCTGGTCGACGGCGAACGGGTCGACGTCCTGGTGGTCGGCGGCGGAGTCACCGGCGCGGGCATCGCGCTCGACGCGGCCTCGCGGGGCCTTTCCGTCGCGCTGATCGAGGCGCACGATCTGGCGTTTGGCACGTCGCGCTGGTCCAGCAAGCTCGTGCACGGCGGGTTGCGGTATCTGGCCAAGGGCGAACTCGGGCTTGCCCACGAAAGCGCCGTGGAGCGCGGGATCCTCCTGACCCGCACCGCGCCGCACCTCACCCGGGCGATGCCGCAGCTTTTTCCGCTCTACCCGGGCACTTCCACCGCGCAGCAGGCGTTGATCGCCGCCGGTCTCCGCGCTGGCGACGGATTGCGGCGAGCCGCGCGTACACCGTCGTCCGTGCTGCCTGGGCCACGCCGGATTCCGGCTGCCGAGGCATTGGCCCTGTCCCCCGGTCTCGCTCCCGGCGGACTGCGCGGCGCCTTGTTGGCGTACGACGGTGCATTGGTGGACGACGCGCGTCTTGTGATCAGCATCGCCCGCACCGCGGCCTTGCTGGGGGCCCGGATTCTTACCCGGTTGTCGGCGGTTTCCTTGTCCGGCAATGAAGCCCAGGTAACCGACGGCACCTCGACGTACTCTCTTCGCGCCCGGCAGGTCATCAACGCGACCGGCGTCTGGGCGGACACCCTGACCGATTCGGTCCAGCTGCGGCCTTCCCGCGGCTCGCATCTGGTGCTCGCGCCGGATACGGTCCGGGTCGGAGCCACTTCGGTCAACATCCCGGTTCCCGGCGAGACCAACCGATTCGTGTTCCTGCTGCCGCAGCTCGACGGCCGCGTCTACTTAGGACTTACCGACGAACCGGTATCTGGCGAAGTCCCAGACGTCCCCACGGTCCCCGAGTCCGATGTGGACTTCCTGCTCTCGACCGCTTCGTCGGTTTTGAACCGTCCATTGACCACCGCGGACGTGATTGGCTCCTTTGCCGGATTGCGCCCGCTGGTCTCCGGTTCCGCCGGACGCAGCGCGGATCTGTCGCGGAAACACGCCGTGCTCACCGGTTCCGACGGTGTGCTGACCGTGGTCGGCGGCAAGCTGACGACGTATCGGCGCATGGCCGAGGACGCCGTCGACGCCGCGCTGACGCACGCCGGATTGCCCGCTGGTCCTTCGCGTACCGCGAAGCTGCCGTTGCTCGGCGCCGCACCACGTTCGCGTCTGTCCCTTGTGGACGCTCCGGCCCGGCTGGTGGCCAAGTACGGCACCGAAGCACCCCGCGTAGCGGCGCTCGGCGAACTGGAGCCGGAATTCGCCGCCCCGTTGTGCGCGTCGACGGAAATCACCGCGGCCGAGGTGGTGTGGGCCGTCCGCCACGAGGGTGCTATGACGGTCGAGGACGTTCTCGAACGCCGCACCCGGCTGGCCCTCGTGCCCGCCGACGCCGAAGCCGCGCGGGACCGTGTGGCCGAACTGGTGGAGAAAACCCTGGCCGGACTGTCCTGAACTCCCCGGATACCTACCGGCAAGGCAGCTTGACGGGTCGTTGGGTTTTTGCAACAGTGCGGTCCATGAGCCCGGTGCGGCGTGGCAAGGAACTGCCGATCCACAACCGGCTGCCGGTGCTGCGCGCGGAGCGCGGGATGAGCCGGGCGGAACTCGCCGAGGCGGTCGAGGTCAATCCGCAGACGATCGGGGCACTGGAGCGCGGGGATCATTACCCGAGTCTCGACCTGGCGTTGCGCATTTCCGCGGTGTTCGGACTGCCGGTGGAGGCCGTGTTCAGCCGCGCGCCATTCGACGGGGAGGGGGACGCGTGATGCTGGAGGTCGACCGGATCAGCAAACGGTTCGGGACGAAAACCGCGCTCGACGGCGTGAGTTTCACCGCGGTGCCCGGCGAGCTGTTCGGGTTCGTCGGCAGCAACGGAGCGGGCAAGACCACCACGATGCGGATCGCGCTCGGCGTGCTGGCCGCCGACTCCGGCGAGGTGCGGTTCGCCGGGCAGCCGGTCACGCACGACACCCGCGCGCGATTCGGGTATATGCCCGAGGAACGCGGTTTGTACCCGAAAATGAAGGTCCTCGACCAGCTCGTCTACCTCGCCGAATTGCACGGTCTCAGCACCAACGACGCGCACCGCGCCGCCGAGCTGTGGATCGCCCGGCTCGGACTCGGGCCGCACCGCAAGGACCACATTCAGAAACTCAGCCTCGGCAATCGGCAACGCGTGCAGCTCGCCGCCGCACTTGTGGCCGACCCGGCGCTGCTGGTGCTGGACGAACCGTTCTCCGGCCTCGACCCGCTCGCGGTGGACGTGCTCAGCGGCGTGCTGCGCGAGAAGGCGGCGACGGGCGTGCCGGTGGTGTTCTCCAGCCATCAGCTCGACCTCGTGGAGCGGCTGTGCGACCGGGTCGGCATCATCCGCGAGGGCCGGATGGTCGCGGTCGGCACGGTGGACGAGCTGACCCGCGACGCCGGACGCCGGCTGGTCGTCACCGCGCCCAGTGCGAATCCTGGCTGGGCGGCAACGGTTCCCGGCGCTCGCGTGCTAGAAAGCCGCGGCACCACGACCGTACTGGAGCTGTCGCCGAGCGCCGACGACCAGGCAGTGCTCGCCGCCGCACTGGCCACCGGCCCGGTGACCGAATTCAGCCATCGCCGCCGAACGCTGGCCGACCTGTTCCGTGATTCCGTCGCCACCCCGGGAGCACCTCGATGAGCCGGATCCGCCCTGCCCGCGCGGTGCGGCTGGTGGCCAAGCGGGAGATCAACGCCCGGCTGCGCACCCGGTCCTTTGTGGTCAGCACCGCGGTGATGCTGTTGCTGCTGCTCGGTTACGTCACCCTGCAGGTATTCCTCGCCAGTGACCGGGAAACCACTCGCGTTGCCCTAGCCGGGCAAGCCCAGGGCCTCGCCACGCAGCTGGAGAACAACGCCCGGCACCTCAAGATCGTCCTCGTCCAGTCCGAATCGGACGGATTGACCCAAGTCCGCGACGACGAGGTCGACGCACTCGTCTCCGGCAGCGCTTCCCGGCCGCGAGTGGTCGTCAAGTCCACTTTGGACCCTCAGCTGCGGACGACCCTGGACGGCATCGCGCAGCAACAGGTCCTCGACGCTCAGTTGTACTCCGCGAACCTCGACCCCGCCGCCGTGCACCAAGCTGTCTCGGCCACCCATGCCGACGTCCAGGCGCTCGAACCGGCGGATCCGCAAGCCGAGACGAAACTCGTGACCGGGATCGTGGTCGCGATTTTGCTGTACGTCAGCATCATGACCTACGGGATGTTCGTCGCGCAGGGCGTGGTCGAGGAGAAATCCAGCCGCGTGGTGGAGATCCTGCTCGCCACTGTGCGGCCGGTGCATTTGCTGCTGGGCAAGGTCATCGGCCTCGGCCTGGTCGGGCTGACCCAGCTCGCGATCCTCGCCGTCGCGGGTTTGGTGGCCGGTGGCGTGTCCGGGGTGTTCTCGATCTCCGGCGTCGCGCTGGGGACGCTAGGCTGGGGTCTCGTCTGGTACCTGCTGGGTTTCCTCCTCTACGCGATGCTGTACGGCGCGGCTGGGGCGCTCGTGTCGCGGCAGGAGGACACGCAGACGGTGGTCGGGCCGGTGAATATCGCGCTGGTCATCGGGTTCGTCGCGGGGATCAACCTGCTGACCCAAGCGCCCCAAGGGACAGCGACGCGGGTGATGTCGCTGATTCCGCTGCTCTCGCCGGTCCTGATGCCTGCCCGGATCGCGCTCGGGACGGTCGAACCGTGGGAAATCGTGCTGTCGCTGGTGCTGACGGCCGCGCTGATCGCTGTGGTCACCTGGGCCGGTGCGCGGGTGTACCGGAATGGAGTACTGCGGGTCGGCAGCCGGGTGCGGTTGGCGGACGCGTTGCGCCGTTAGCGGCAAACCAGACTAAGACCCCGTAATCGCCCCGTACCGCTGCAGCGCGACCTGCCGCTCTTCGGCATGGTCCACGATCGGCTCCGGATAATCCTCCGGACGCTCCTTCAGCACGTGCACCGCTTTCCCTTCCACGCCACGCAATTCCGGCACATACCGGCGCACATAGTCGCCCCGCGGGTCGAATTTCTGGCCCTGCGTGGTCGGGTTGAAGATCCGGAAGTACGGAGCAGCGTCCGTTCCGGAGCCGGCGACCCATTGCCAGTTCAGCTGATTCGACGCCAGATCACCGTCGACCAGGTGCTTCATGAAGTGCCGTGCACCCCACCACCACGGCAGATGCAGGTCCTTCACCAGGAAACTCGCCACGATCATCCGGACCCGGTTGTGCATCCAGCCCTCGGCCAGCAGCTGCCGCATTCCGGCGTCGACGATCGGGTAGCCCGTCCGCCCCTCGCACCAGCGGGCGAACATCTCCCGCGCGGTTTTTCCGGTGTCGTAGCGCATTCCGTCGAAACGGCGATCGTAGTTCCGCCGCGCGGTTTCCGGCCGGTGCCACAGAACGTCAGCGTGAAATTCCCGCCAGCACAGCTCGGAGCGCAGCGCCGACGCGCCCTCGGACCGGTTCCCGGCCAGGTCGGCCAGCATCGTCCGCGGATGGATCGCGCCCCACCGCAGGTAGGGCGAAAGCCTCGTGGTGCCAGCGTGATCCGGACGATCGCGTTCGGTCGCGTAGTCCGCGAGCCCGGCGGAAAGAAACTCCTGCCACGCGGCCAGCGCGGCGTACTCCCCCGCTGGCGGCAGCTCGCACTCCACCTCCGGAGGTTCCGGCAACGGTTCCGACGAAGAAGGCTTGATCCAGTCCACAATAGACACATCGGTGTCCGCCGGGCGAGGCCAGCCATGCTGCGCCCAAGCCCGATAGAACGGGGTGAACACCCGATACGGCGTCCCGTCCGGCTTCGTGACCCGCCCCGGCGACACAGCATACGGAGAACCCGTCGGAACCCACTGAATGCGATGCTCTGCCAACGCGGAAGTCACCGCTTCGTCGCGCTCGCGCCCATATGGTGCGGTATCCGCGGACACATGCACTGCCGCCGCCCGGATTTCCCGTGCCGCGGCGACAACCTCGCGCACCGGATCGCCGTGGCGCACCATCAATCGTCCGGACAACGCTTTATCCAGTTCCCGCAAGGAATTGAGCAGAAACGCGATCCGCGGCGAACCGGCAGGCTGGAGCAATCGGTCGTCCAGCACGTACAGCGCCAGAATGCGCTTGCTGTGCTTGGCCGCCTCGAACAGGGCGGCGTGGTCCCGTAATCGCAGATCCCGGCGGAACCACAGCACGACCGGCGCTTCCATCGTCATGCCGCCCAACGATAAACGCCCCGCCGCGCGAAAGCACGGCGGGGCGTTTCCCTCAGCGGAAGCTCAGCGCTCCGACATCGGGGTGTAGTCCCGGGACGCGTGACCGGTGTAGATCTGGCGCGGGCGGCCGATCTTGGTCTGCGGGTCGTTGATCATCTCGCGCCAGTGCGCGATCCAGCCGGGCAGCCGGCCGAGCGCGAACAGCACGGTGAAGAACTTCGTCGGGAACCCGAGCGCGCGGTAGATGAGACCGGTGTAGAAGTCCACGTTCGGGTACAGCTTGCGCTCGACGAAGTAGTCGTCGGAAAGGGCGGTTTCCTCGAGCTTCTTGGCGATGTCGAGCAGCTGGTCGCCGCCCTTGAGCTTGCCGAGGATCTCGTCCGCGGTGTTCTTGATGATCTTCGCGCGCGGGTCGTAGTTCTTGTAGACCCGGTGCCCGAAGCCCATGAGCTTGACACCTTTTTCCTTGTTCTTCACGCGGTTGACGAACGTCGCGACATCGCCGCCGTCGTCGCGGATGCCCTCGAGCATCTCCAGCACCGCCGCGTTCGCGCCGCCGTGCAGCGGGCCGAACAGCGCGTTGATGCCCGCCGAGATGCTGGCGAACAGGTTCGCCTCGGACGAGCCGACGAGCCGCACGGTCGAGGTGGAGCAGTTCTGCTCGTGGTCGGCGTGCAGGATGAACAGCAGGTCGAGCGCCTTCGCGATGTCCGGGTCGACCTCGTACGGCTCGGCCGGGAAGCCGAACGTCATCCGCAGGAAGTTCTCCACCAGGCCCAGCGAGTTGTCCGGGTACAGCAGCGGCTGGCCGACGGACTTCTTGTACGCGTACGCCGCGAGCGTGGGCACCTTCGCCAGCAGGCGGATGGTGGACAGCTCGACGTTGGGCTCGTCGAACGGGTTCAGCGAGTCCTGGTAGAAGGTCGACAGCGCGGAGACGGCGCTGGAGAGCACCGGCATCGGGTGCGCGTCGCGCGGGAAGCCGGAGAAGAACGCCTTGAGGTCCTCGTGCAGCAGGGTGTGCCGCTGGATCCGCTCGGTGAAGTCGGCCAGCTGGGCCTCGGTCGGCAGCTCGCCGTAGATGAGCAGGTAGGACACCTCGATGAAGGTGGACTTCTCCGCCAGCTGCTCGATCGGGTAGCCGCGGTAGCGCAGGATGCCCGCATCACCGTCGATGTAGGTGATGGCCGACGACGCGGCGCCGGTGTTGACGAACCCGGGGTCGTAGGTGATGTACCCCGTCTGCGCCAGCAGCTTTCCCAGCTCGATCCCCGGCGCGCCCTCGACCGGGTTGACGACCTTGAACTCGTGCTCGCCACTCGGCAGGCGCAGCGTCGCGGTTTCGCCGCCGGACTGCCCCGCATTCGTCGCGTCGGACATGCAGGTCCCTCTCACGTTGGGCACGGGGCGGCGGCGCCTGCAGGTTCCGCAGTAGCCACGTGTTCACGCGAGGAAACACGCGCCTCGCTGCACACCGCCCCGCTGGGTATGAATTCACCACTACGCTAGTCGAAGGGTGGGTCAGTCCGCACTCGCTGCGTTGCCCCAAAAGGCCCCATTGGGACCAGATTCACACGGTGGCCGCCATGTCCGCCGCGGTCGGCGGCTCCGCTCCGCTGCGGGAGACCGTGATCGACGCCGCTTTCGCCGCATAAGCAAGCGCTTCGGTCCACGCGCCCGCGTCGAGTGCGGCCAGGTCGCGCACGGTGCGCTGGTGCAGCCAGGCCAGCAACGCGCCCTGCACGGTGTCGCCGGCGCCGATCGTGTCCGCGACCTCGACCTCGCGGGACGGAACGTGGGCCAGCTCACCAGCCGAGGTGATCACAGACAAGCCGTCCGCGCCCCGGGTGAGCACGACGGCGTCCACACCGGACTCCACCCACGTTTTCGCGGCGGCCACCGGGTCGGCTCCTTCGGCGAGCCACGCGGCGTCGTCGTCGGAGATTTTCAGCAGCCGCACGTCGGGCAGCCAGGAGGCGAAGCGCGCGCGATAGGCCGCCGGGTCGGCGATGAGCGCCTCCCGGATGTTCGGGTCGAGCACGGTCAGGGTCCCCCGCGCGGATTCGCGGCGCAGAATCCGTTCGTACGCGCTCGCGCCGGGTTCGAGCACCATGCCGAGCGTTCCGAGCGACAGCGCGGTGGTTTCTTCCGGCAGCGCACCAGGATCGGACACCAGCCGATCGGCGGTTCCCTCGACGTAGAACGTGTATTCGGCGGCACCGCGTTCGTCGAGCGCCACGACGGCGAGCGTCGTCGGCTCGTTGCCGCGCTGCAGCAACGAAGTGTCGACGTGCGAGGCGGAAAGGCGATCCACCAACGCGACGCCGAACCGGTCAGTGGAAATCCGGGACAGGAACGACGCGGGAACGCCGAGCCGGGCCGCGGCGAGCGCGACGTTGTATGGACCACCGCCGAGCCGGGGCAGCAGCGCGCGCACCCCACCGTCCACAGTGGAATCCAACGGTTCACCCGGAACGAGGTCGACCAGCGCCTCTCCACCCACCACGATCACAAGCGGCGAGTGTAGAGGAACCGGCGCTGACAATTCCTGTCCCGATGCGGACAAATCAGTTCTTGTCGAGTCCGCCGAGCAGAAGTTCTCCGAGCGCGGTGAACGCTTCCGCGTCGGACACGTCGGTGCGGCGGCCGAGCACGCCGGTCTGAATGCCCTCGATGATCAGTCCGGTCATTTCGGCGACGAGCCGCGCGTGCACGTCGCGGAACACTCCGTCGGCGACGCCCTTGTCGATGAACGCGCGGATCCGGCGCGCGGCGGCGCGGCTGTTGAGCTGATAGGTGTCGCGGGCGGGCGCGAAGGCGGCGATGTCGGCCATGAACTCCGGCGACGCCCGGTTCAGGTGCTCGGAGACCCCGGAGAGGTACTCGCCGATCAGCTCGCGCGCGTCGTCGATGCCCGCGATCCGCTTTTCCAGGCGTTCGGCGGCATCGCGGAAGAAATGCGCGACGACCTTGACCGCGAGCTGCTCCTTGCTCGGCGCGAGCGCGTAGAGCGTCGACTTCGAGCAGCGGAGGCGGGCGGCCAGGTCGTCGAGCGTGAAGCCGGCGAAGCCCTCCGCCAGGAACAACGCCTCGAGCTCGCGCAGCAGCGCCTGCTGCCTCGCGGTGGGCCGGCGACGGGCTTCAGGGGTGGACATCACGTCACTATCTCCTACCGATCAGGGACAGTCCCGCTCCGCATACGGTACTCTCAATCATCCGTCAGTACTGTTTTCAGTACCGCCGCCTGGGAGGAAAGCCATGCCGGTCGACCGTCTGCTGCCGACGCCGGAGTCCGAAGACCTGCTCGCGCTCGTCACGGAAATCGCCCGTGACGAGCTGAAACCGCGTGCTTCGGCGGACGAGGAGGCCGAGAAGTTCCCGCGCGACCTGTTCACCCTGATGGGCAAGTCCGGCCTGCTCGGGCTGCCGTACCCGGAGCGCTGGGGTGGCGCTGAGCAGCCGTACGAGGTCTACCTGCAGGCGCTGGAGGAGATCGCCGCCGCGTGGATGAGCGTCGGCGTCGGGCTGTCGGTGCACACGATGTCCTGCTACGCGCTCGCGCACTACGGCACGAAAGAACAGCAGGACCGCTGGCTGCCGGACATGCTGGGCGGCTCGCTGCTCGGCGCGTACGCCCTGTCGGAAACGCACGCCGGCTCGGACGCGGCGGCGCTGTCCACCCGCGCCCGGCTGACCGGGGACGAGTACGTCGTCAATGGCACGAAAGCGTGGATCACCCACGCCGGCGTCGCGGACTTCTACACGACCATGGTCCGCACGAGCGACGACGGCGGCCGCGGCATCTCGTGCCTGCATGTCGACTCGTCGACTCCGGGCCTGTCGGCGGCTCCGCGCGAACGGAAGATGGGCCTCACCGGGTCGCCGACCGCGCAGATGCTGTTCGAGGACGCCCGCGTCCCGGCCGACCGCCTCATCGGCGGCGAGGGTTCCGGGTTGAAGATCGCGCTGTCGTCGCTCAGCTCCGGCCGGCTCGGGATCGCCGCGTGCGCGGTAGGCCTGGCGCAGGCGGCGCTGGACGAGGCCGTGGAGTACGCGAAGGGCCGCACGCAGTTCGGCCGCCCGATCGCGGACTTCCAGGGCTTGGAGTTCCTGCTGGCGGACATGGCGGCGACGGTCGAATCGGCCCGCGCGACCTACCTGGTCGCCGCCCGCCGTCGCGACCGCGGACTGGACTTCCAGCGGCAGTCGTCGATCGCGAAACTGGTGGCGACGGACGGCGCGATGAAGGTGACGACGGACGCCGTCCAGGTCCTCGGCGGCGCCGGGTACACGCGGGACTTCCCGGTCGAGCGGTACATGCGGGAGGCGAAGGTGCCGCAGATCTTCGAGGGGACGAACCAGATTCAGCGGATGGTGATCGCGCGTTCCCTGAAGAGCGCCTAGTCTTTTCCGTCGTCGTAAGCCGCGCGGGCGGCGTGGATGCGGTCCGCGTCGGCTTTCGACCAGTCGGCGAGCGCGCCGGTCAGCACTCCGACGTTTCGGCCGAGGCCGGTGAGCGCGTACTCCACGCGCGGCGGCCTCGCAGCTCACGGTGCTCGATCGCGCGGCCGCGCACCGTGCGGCAGGTCTGCGTTGACGGAAAGTGTCGTACCCCTCGCTTACCGTGAGCGGCATGGACACCAGGACACTTCCGCGGCAGCTGCTCTCGATCAAGGAATACCCCCGGCCAGAGCACAACCGGGCGACCGAACGCCACGCTGCTCGATTGAGGCGGCCGAGCAGGCCGCCTCAACCCCAGCCTCAGCGAGATTCCCGGTACCGCCGGTCCGCCGAAACACCCTCGCCGGTCGACTCGTCGAAGTGGTAGACCTCCTGGCCCCGCACGAACACCCGCATCGCGCGGTTCATGACGTCCAGCGGGTCGCCCGACCACAGCACCACGTCGGCGTCCAAGCCGGGCGTCAGGGTGCCGATCCGGTCGTCCAGGCCGAGCATCTGCGCCGGGTGCAGGGTCAGTGCCTTCAGCGCCGTCTCCGGGTCCAGGCCGTCCTTCACCGCCAACGCCGCCTGGTACACCAGGAAGTTGATCGGGATGACCGGGTGGTCCGTGGTGATCGCGATCTTCACCCCGGCCCGCGCGAGGATGCCCGCCGAGCGCAGCGTTCGGTTGCGCAGTTCCACCTTGGACTTCGTGGTGAACAGCGGCCCGAGGATCACCGGGATCTCGCGTTCGGCCAGCAGGTCCGCGATCAGGTGGCCTTCGGTGCCGTGGTTGATCACCAGTTTGTAGCCGAATTCGTCGGCGAGCCGGATCGCGGTCACCATGTCGTCGGCGCGGTGCACGTGCTGGTCCCAGTACAGCTCGCCGTCCAGGACCTTCGCCAGCGTTTCGTTGGTCAGGTCCGTTTCGAAGGGTTTGCCCTCGGACCGCGCGTGCTCCCGCTTCGCCTGGTAGTTGCGAGCCTTCGTGAACGCCTCGCGCAGGATCGCGGCCACGCCGAGCCGCGTCGACGGGGTGACCTTCTTTTCGCCGTAGACGCGTTTTGGGTTCTCGCCCAGCGCGCTCTTCACGCTCACCTGCTCGGCGAACGTCATGTCCAGAATGGACCGGCCCCACGTCTTCACGCCGATGGTCTGCCCGCCGATCGGGTTGCCCGACCCCGGTTTGATCACCACGCTCGTCACGCCGCCGGCCAGCGCGTCGTCGAACCCCGGTTCGTACGGGTCGATCCCGTCGACCGCGCGGAAGCGCGCGCCGTTCGGGTCGGTCATTTCGTTGGTGTCGTTGCCCGCCCAGCCTTCGCCGTCCTCGTGGACGCCGAGGTGCGCGTGCGCGTCGATGAATCCCGGCAGGACCCAGCTGCCGGACGCGTCCACCAGTTCCGCGTCCTCCGGGACCTCGACGTCGGCCTCAGTCCCGACTCGCGAGATCCGGCCGTCTTCGATGAGCACAGTGCCGCCCTCGATCGGAGCGGCGCCGACGGGGACGACATAACCCCCGACAATCGCCTTGTAAGCCATAGTTTGACACGCTAACGAACTCGCCCCGGTTCGCGCATCCGGGGTTTTTCCAGATGCACCAACTGATAGTCCGCTTCCGGCGAGCGGTGCGTTTCGCGGTAACCGAGCTTTCCGTACAAATAGAGCGGCCCGGCCGAACGCTCGCCGGTGAACAGCCGGAACACCGTCACCTCCGCCGGGGTCGCCTCCTCCGCGGCGGTCAGCAGCGCGGTACCGAGTCCCTCGCCCTGGCGATCCGGTGCCACCACGAGCCGGCCGATCTCGCCGACCGGACCGTCCACTCGCATCCGCACGCTCGCCACCAGCCTGCCGCCGTCGCGGAAGCCCCAGACCGTGGTCGACGGGTCGGCGATGGCCGCGCGCACGTCGTCGAGGGTGTCCAGCAACGGCGGCAGGTCGAAGTTCTGGTGCGCCCGCGCCTCGGTGACATAGGCGGCCTGCTGCAAGGTCAGCAGTTCGCCGGCGTCGGCGCCGGTCAGCGGTTCGAGGTTCACCGGACCCGGATTCCCCAGCTGCCCGTCCACGAGGTGGCCGGTTCCAGTTCGATCAGGTCGGTGCGCGTGTTGAGCGCGTCCGCCGGGCAGGTCATCGGCTCGATCGCCACCGCGCGGCCGCGGCCGACCAGGTCGTCCGGCGTGAACACCTGCACCCAGCGGAAGTCCGGACCGGTCCAGACCACCAGCTGCCGGTCGCCGTGGGACAGCACGTAGTGGTGGGTGCCGTCGGCCGCCAGTTCCAGCCCGCCGAACGCGGTGTCCAGGTTGACGCCTTCGAGCAGCTTGCCCTGCCGGAAGTCGTATTCGGTGCCCTCGACGTCCTGCTCGTCCGCGTACGGCATCTGCTGGTCGCCCTCGTACGGCCGGACGCGCGTGGCGGGCAGCGTGAGGGTCAGCTCGTCGGTGGGCGCGTCGCCGATCCGGAAGTATGGATGGGTCCCGACGCCGACGCCGATCGGCTTCTCCCCCTCGTTGCGGATCTCGTGCGTCACGACCAGCTCGCGCGGCTGCAGGTCGTACGTGATGGTCGCGCGCAGCGGGACCGGCCAGCCGGGCTGGACCTCGACGTCGACGGCCAGCGTGATCGACGTTTCGGCGTGCTCCAGCAGCTCCCACTCCAGGTGCCGGGTCAGGCCGTGGATGGCGTTGCCGCGCGCCTCCTCGGTGATCTCCAGCTGCTGCTCCACGCCTTCGAACTCCCACTTGCCGCCCTTGGTCCGGTTCGGCCACGGCAGCAGCACCTGGCCGAGCCCCTTCGGCGGCTTCTCGTCCTCGGCGAACGTCTCGACATACGGCACTCCGCTGATCTCGAACGCGCGCAGCCCGGCACCGATCTCGGTGATGACGGCGCGCGCGTTGCCGCGGGTGATCTCGAACTGCTCTCCGGTGGGGTTCGCCATGGCGCTGAGGTTACCGATCGTCCGCGCCGCGCGGGCAGGCCGCGAAACTAACTAGACCGGTCGTCATAGTTTGAGCTACGGTGGGCGCATGGTCAACCGCACCGACACGCGCCGCCGGATGCTCGAATCGGCGGCGGAGCTGTTTCGCACCCAGGGCTACCACGCCACCGGGATGACCCAGCTCGTGTCCGAAAGCCGGGCCCCGAAGGGATCGCTGTATTTCCATTTCCCTGGCGGCAAGGAACAGCTGGCCGCCGAAGCGGTGCAGCTTTCCGGCGAGCGGCTGGCCGGGCAGTTCCGCGAAATCACCGCTGGCGCATCGGATCCGGCCACCGCCATCGATCTCATCGTGACCGCGCTGGCCGCCTCACTGTCCGAATCGGACTATCGCTGCGGCTGTCCGATCGCGACTGTCGCGTTGGAAGCCGCGGACAGCGAGCCCATCCGCGAAGCGTGCGACCAGGGTTACGAAGGCTGGCTTCGCGAAATTTCCGGTTACTTCGCCAAATGCGGCCTCGCCGAGGATCGCGCCGCTTCGCTGGCGACCGTCGTGCTGTCCGCGGTCGAAGGCGCGCTGCTGCTCGCCCGTACTCGGCGGGATACCGCGCCGCTGCGAGCCGTCGCCGCTCATCTGCACTCCACCGTCGAACGGGAGTTCGCCTAATGCGCGTACACCACTTCAACTGCGGCACCATGCGTCCGATCGGCGGCAGGCTGATCGACGGAAAGCCCGGACTGCTGCGCCGCGCCACCCTCGTGTGCCACTGCATGCTGGTCGAGACCGGCACCGGATTGACGCTGATTGAGACCGGAATGGGGTCGCCCACCGTCACCGACGCCGAGCGCTGGCTCGGTTCGCGCTTTCTGCGGGCCTCGAACCCGATGCGGGACGAAAACGAAACCGCGCTGAGCCGCATTCGCGCGCTGGGCTTCGACCCGGCCGACGTGCGCGACATCGTCCTCACTCATCTCGACCTCGACCACGCCGGCGGGCTCGTCGACTTCCCGCAGGCCCGGGTGCACGTCTACGGCAAGGAACTCGACGCCTACCGCGCCGGAAACCCGCGCTACCGCGACGTCCAGTTCCGGCACGGTCCACAGTGGAAGTCCTATTCGGACGCTGGCGACCGCTGGTTCGGCCTCGAAGCGGTCCGCGAGCTGGACGGCGTCGAGGGCGTCGCGCTCGTGCCGCTCGCCGGGCACACCGCCGGCCACGCCGGCGTGGCCGTCGACACCGGGTCCGGCTGGGTGCTCAACGCGGGCGACGCGTATTTCTTCCACCAGGAGATCGACGCCGAACCCTATTGCCCGCCCGGATTGGCTATGTTCGAACGGCGGGTCCAGACGCTGCCCGGGCCGCGGCGCGAGAACCAGCGCCGGTTGCGCGAGCTGCGCCGGGACCACGCCGACGAGGTGACCGTGTTCGCCTCGCACGACCTGACCGATTTCGTCCGGCTCAGCGAGAGGAGCACGGTATGAAGGTGCACCACCTCAACTGCGGCACGATGCGCCCGCTCGGCGGCAAAGCGCTCGACGGCCGCCCTGGGATGCTGCGGCGCAGCACGATCGTGGCGCACTGCCTGCTCGTGGAGACCGCCGATTCGCTCGTGCTGGTCGACACCGGATTCGGCACCCGCGGCGTCACCGACTCGCGGCGCTGGCTCGGCGGGCCGTTCATGGCGATGGTCGGCGCGAAGCCGACCATGGAAGAAACCGCCGTGGCGCAGATCCGCGCGCTGGGCCACGATCCCGCCGACGTGCGGCACATCGTGATGACCCACCTCGACGTCGACCACGCCGGCGGACTCGCCGATTTCCCCGACGCCACCGTGCACGTCCGCGCCACCGAGCGACGGGCCGCGGACAATCCGAAGAGCTTCCCGGAGAAAACGCGGTACCGCGCCGAGCAATTCGCGCACAGTCCACTGTGGAGCACATACGACGAGGCCGGGGACAAGTGGTTCGGCTTCGACGCGGTGCGGCCGTTGCGCGGTCTCCCGCCGGAGATCCTGCTCGTCCCGCTGCCCGGCCACACGCACGGGCACTCCGGCGTCGCGGTCGACACCGGCGACGGCTGGCTCCTGCACGCCGGCGACGCGTATTTCTTCCACGGCGAAGTCGCCCCGGTGCATCCGCATTGCCCGCCCGGCATGCGCGCGTTCGAGGCGATGAACCAGATGGACGGGGCCACCCGCCGCGCCAACCTCGCCCGGCTGCAGGCCCTCGCCCGCGAACACCAGGACGAGGTGTCGGTGTTCAGCGCGCACAGCCCGGTCGAATTCCAGGCGCTGCGCCGGAATACCGCACAGCCGTCCGCGAGTTGACTACCCGCATGACGCGCATCCGGTACGTCGGCGGCCCGACCGCCCTCCTCGAGTACGGCGAGACCCGCCTGCTCACCGACCCCACCTTCGACGGCCCCGGCGATTACCCGATCGGCACCCGCAAGCTGGCGAAAACCGCCGGTCCCGCGGTCACCGCCGCCGAGATCGGCGCGGTGGACGCGGTGCTGCTGTCGCACGACCACCACCCGGACAACCTGGACGCGGCGGGGCGGAAGTACGCCCTCGACGCCCCGCTGGTCCTGTCCACCGGCTCGGCGAGGGAGCGGATCGGCGACCCCGTTCGCGCGCTGGCCAACTGGGAGTCCTGCGACCTCGGCGGCGTCCGCGTCACCGGCGTGCCCGCGCAGCACGGGCCGGACGGCAGCGAGCATCTCGTCGGCGAGGTCACCGGTTTCGTGCTGGAAAGCGAGGGCCTGCCGACCGTTTACGTCAGCGGCGACAACGCTTCGCTCGACGTGGTGCGGCAGATCGCGGACCGTTTCGAGCGGATCGACGTCGCCGTCCTGTTCGCGGGCGGGGCGCAGACGCCGCTGGTCGGCGACGCGTACCTCACGCTGCCCAGCGACGGCGCGGCCGAGGCGGCCCGGATCCTCGACGCGCGCCAGGTCGTCCCGCTGCACTTCGAGCAGTGGGCGCATTTCACCCAGGGCCCGGACACGCTGGGCCCAGCGTTCGAGCAGGCTGGGCTGGCGGACCGGCTGCACCTGCTCAAGCCCGGCGAGCAGGTCAGCTTCCGGTAAGCACGAACCCGCCGTCGACGGTGATTACCGCGCCGGTGACGAAACTGTTCTCCATCAAGTACACATTCGTCGCCGCCACCTGATCCGCCTCGCCGACCGAGTTGGTCAGCGTGCGCTCGGTGAACGCGGCGACCATCGCGTCCAGTTGCGGTTGCGGCAGGCTGTCCCACATTGGCGTGTGGACCGGACCCGGGCGGACCGTGTTGACCCGCACCGGGGCCAGGTCGACGGCCAGGCCGCGCGCCAGTCCCTCGACCGCGCCGACGGCACCGGCCGCGAGCGCCGCGCCGGGCGTCGGGCGGAGGCCGATGATTCCGGACGTCAGCACGATCGAACCGCCCGGCCGGATCCGCGGCGCGGCATGCTTCACCGCGCTGACGACACCCCAGTAACGGACGTAGAACCCGCTCTGCGCGTCGTCGAGCGACAGGTCAGCGAGCGGCTGCTGCTGGGGTGCGTCGCCTGCGGTGTACACGAGGTGGTCCAGCGCGCCGACGTGCTCGAACAGCGCCGCCACGTTCGCTTCGTCGCGTACGTCGGTGACGAATCCTTCGCAGTTATCCGGCAATTCGGCGAGTGCCGCGTCCAGTCGTTCCTTGCCGCTCGCCGCGATCGTGACGGACGCGCCCGCCGCCGCGGCGGCCCGAGCGGTCGCCAATCCCATTCCCGAACTGCCGCCGATGACGACAACCCGCTGGTCAAGCAAAGACATGAGGGGTCCTTCCGAAAGGTGATGACTCAGGGAGACATCAACAGTAGCAGTGATGTCCCACTGAGTCATCACTGTTAGGATCACCGCATGCCGCGCTGGGACCCCGAAGCCAAGGAGCGGCTCCGCGCGGCCGCGCTGGAGCTGTTCGCCGAGCACGGCTACGAGAACGCCACGGTCACGCAGATCACCGAACGGGCCGGGCTGACCCGGCGCACGTTCTCGCGTTACTTCGCGGACAAGCGCGACGTGCTGTTCGCCGGGTCGGAGCGACTCCCGGACGCGATGGCCGACGCGGTCCGGCGCGCCGACCCCGCGCTTCCGCCGTTCCCCGCGCTGCTGGCCGCGCTCGTCGACGCTGGCGAGTTGTTCGCGGGCTTGGTTTCACATGCCGCGCAACGCCGCGCGATCATCGCGTCCAGCCCCGAACTGCAGGAACGCGAGCGCACGAAACTGGCGGCCGTCACCGCGGCCGTGGTCGAAGCGTTGCAGGAACGCGGCGCGACCGAATCGAGTGCGAAAATGCTCGCCCAGGTCGGCATCGCGATCTTTCAGACCGCGTTCGAGCGCTGGAGCGAACAACCCGCGGGCCCGGAGTTCTCCGCACAGGTGCGGGAGGCGGCAGCCGAGCTCGCCGCCCACCTGACCCGGTGATCATGCCTTTTCGCGGACCAGCGTCGAATCTTCCAGTTCCGTTTCCACGCCCCGGTTCGCGCGGCCGGTCATCCGCAGCACCAGATAGGCCACTACGAGCAGGACGAAGAACGGGATCCCGAACTTCCAGGCCGGGTCGAGGCCTTCGATCCAGAACGTCGAAATCAGTACGGCGGCAAGGAAAACGATCACCACGACGTTCACGACTGGCGCACCCCACAGCCGCACCGGCGACGGCGGCAGTCCGGCTCGGCGACGGCGAATCCGGAACGCCAGGTGCGTCACCAGAATGATCATCCACACCACGAGCGCGGCGAAGATCGAAATGCCGAACAGCACGAGGTACGCGCCGGAATCGGAATTCTTGGACAGGATGGTCGCGATCACCAGGCCCGCGGTGGACAGCACGAGCGCGTTGCGCGGCACTCCGGACCGGGTCAGCCGTCCGGCCCAGGCCGGGGCGAATCGATGCTCGGCAAGGGAATGCAGCATCCGCGTAGTGAGGTAGAGGTTGGTGTTGGCGCTCGACAACGCGGCGGTCAGGACCACGAAGTTCATGATCGTCGCCGCCGCGGGGACTCCGGCGGCCTGGAAAACGCGGACAAACGGGCTGGCGGTGATCGAGCCGCCTTCGCCGGTGACCGTCCACGGCACTACCAGCACCACGACGAGCATTGCCGCGACGTAGAAGATCGCCAGCCGCACCACCATAGCCCGGGCCGCGCGCGGAATGTCGCGGGTCGGGTTTTCGGATTCGGCCGCGGTCACCGAAACCACCTCGGTGCCGATGTAGCTGAACAACACGAACACCATGGCCAGCAACAGTCCGGACACGCCGTTCGGCAGGAATCCGCCGCCCGCGCTCAAATTCGCGAAGCCGGGAGCGGGCGCCTTCGGCAAGCCGAAGAAGACGAGAATCAGGCCGAGCGCGACGAACACCAGGATCGCGCACACCTTGATCATCGCGAACCAGTATTCGAACTCGCCGAAAATGTGCACCGCCGCGCCGTTGACGACGATCACCAGCAGCGAGAACACCGCGACCGGCACCCACAACGGGATCTGCGGCCACCAGAACTGGACGTACACGCCGGCCGCGATCGTTTCGCCGCCGATCGCGATCACTTGCATGGCCCAGTACGCCCAGCGCACCACGAATCCGCTGCCCGCGCCGAGATACTTGTGCGCGATGCTCCCGAACGCGCCCGCGGCCGGGTGTACGACCACCATTTCCGCCAGTGCCCAGGAAATCACCAGCGCGACGAGTCCACAAAGGACGTAGGCGAGCACGACGGCCGGTCCGGCGTGCGAGATCGCCAGGCTCGAGCCGAGGAACAGACCGGTGCCGATGGCCCCGCCGATTCCGATCATCGTCAACTGCCTGCCGCGCAGCCTCCGCCGCAACCGGTTCGGGGACGGGGACTCGGCCATGTCTGCTCCCTACTGGCTCGCCCGGTACTCGGCGATCGCCGCGACGACGGCGTCGAGATCGGACTCGACGTTGTAGTAGTGCAAGGACATCCGCAGCACGTCGCCGCGGGCACTGCACACGATCCGCCGCCCGGCGAGAAACGCCGCCAGCGCGTCGGGATCCCGGTCGGCCAGCGCGACGAGCGGACCGCGCCGCGCGTCGTCCAGCGGAGACCGGAGCTTTTCCCCCGCCTCGAGCAACCGCTGCTGCAGCTGCCCGGTCAACCCGCCGAGGTGGTCCCGCACCCGGTGCGCGTCCACCTGATGCACCAGTTTCAGCCCGGCGACCGCGCCGTATGCGGACGGGATCGACGGCGTCCCGGTCTCGAAGCGGCGGGCGTGCTCGGGATAGTCGAGATGCCTCGGGTCGAATTCGAACGGGTTCGTGCGGCCGAACCACCCGGTCAGCGGCGGGGAAACCGCATCGCGCAAACCCGGCCGCACATAGAGGAACGCGATCCCGGAAATGCCGAGCAGGTATTTCAGGCTGCCGCTGACGAGGTAGTCGCAGCCGAGTTCGGTCACGTCAACGGGCTCGACGCCGAGACCCTGGTAAGCGTCGACAAAGCTTCGGGCCCCGTTTTCCCGGGCCAGCGCGGCGACTTCGCGCACCGGGAACCGCAATCCGTTGGCGTAGCTGACCAACGGGACGGAGACCAGTTGTGTCTGCTCGGTAATGAGCGCGGCGTAATCCTCGGCATCGACCAGCCCGTCGTGGTTCGCGACGAATCGGACGTCCGCGCCGCGACCCTGCTGCGCCAGCCAAACATGGCCCAGCGACGGGAATTCCAGGTCGGTCGTGACAATTCCCGGCCGTTCGGACCACTCCTGCGTGGACGCGACCTGATACGCCCCTTCGGACGCGGACGGCACCACGGCGATGTCGTCCGCATTCGCACCGATCAGCCGAGCGAACAACGCCCGCGCCTCGGCGACCTTCGCCATCCACTTGTCCCACGGCGCCCCGTGTTCGCGGATCGTGTGCTGGAACTCGAAAAGCTCCGCGGTCAGCGCGTCCGAGAGCGCTCCCTGGCTGCAGCTCGCGAGGTGCACCGAGTCGGCGAAGGCGGGGAAATGCGCCCGGAAAGCGGCTGGGCTGGGCTGGTCGGTCACGACACTCCGTTCCTTGGCTGGCGGGCGAGACCGGTCCGTTCGCCACCGTAACGGCGCGAGCACCGTGCGTCGATGCTCCGATCGGCGGCTGTGCTTCTCCGGAACCCCCGGCCGAGGATCCGCGTTCACCCTGACTGATCTATGGCGGCTATTCCGTCAGTACTGCTGAAACCGGTACTGTAGATAGGGCCTTCCGCGCTGTCAACGACCGTCAAGGATCCGCAATAGCGCGCCCCGCGACCGAGAGGACGCACCGATGAGCACCCCCGCCGAAACCGGGGTCGACCAGCTCCTGACCCAGCTGGCGCAGGGCCGGCTGCAGGTCGTCGACCTCACCAACAAGCTCAGCGCCGCCACTCCGACCCTCCAGCTGCCCGAGCCGTTCGCGAACCTGATCGACTTCAGCCTCGAGCCGGTCAGCGAGTTCGACGATTCCGGACCGCTGTGGCGGCACAACAACATCCACACCGGCGAGCACATCGGCACCCACCTCGACGCGCCGCGGCACTGGATCTCCAACCGCGACGGCGCGGACGTTTCGGAGCTGCCGGTCGGCAGGCTGATCGGTCCCGCGCACGTCCTCGACATCTCCGCGCGCGTCGCCGGCAATCCGGACTTCCTGCTGGAGATCGCCGACATCCAGGCTTGGGAAGCCGAGCACGGGCCGCTGCGCGCGGGCGGCTGGCTGCTCGTGCACTCCGGCTGGGATCGTTACGCGCAGGACCGCGACGCGTTCCTCAATTTCTCCGACGGCACCAGCCACACTCCCGGCATCTCCGCGGCCGCGGCGAAATGGCTTGCCGAGGAAACGCCGATCGCCGGCTACGGCGTGGAAACTGTCGGCATCGACGCCGGGAACGGCTTCGCGCTCGACCCGCCGATGCCCGCGCACCACCATTTGCTCGGTGCGGACAAATACGGCATTACTTCCTTGCAGAACCTCGGTTCGCTGCCGCCGACCGGCGCGCTCGTCGTGGTCTGCCCGCTGCCGATCGTCGGCGGCACCGGCAGTCCGGCGCGGGTGCTCGCGGTGACGCCGGGAGTCCAGTCGTGAATGTTGCCCAAGCCGTCGGGATCGCATTGGCGCGATTCGGCGTCCGCAAGGCGTTCGGCGTGGTGGGGAGCGGGAATTTCCACTTCACCACTGGGTTGATTCAGGGCGGGGCGGAGTTCGTCGCGGCCCGGCACGAGGGCGGCGCGACCACGATGGCCGACGCCTACGCACGGTGCAGCGGCGAGGTCGCGGCGGTGTCGGTGCATCAAGGGTGCGGGCTGGGCAACGCGACCACCGGGATCGGCGAGGCGGCGAAAAGCCGGACCCCGCTGGTCGTCGTGACCGGCGAGGCGACTGATCCGCTGTCCAACTTCCACATTGATCAGGAGGCGCTGGCCCGGTCCGTGGGAGCGAGCAGCGTGCTGGTGCGGTCAGCGAAAACCGCGCTGGCCGACGCAAGGCGAGCGTTCACCCAAGCTCGGCGCGATCGACGGACTGTCCTTTTGCGACTCCCGCTGGAGGTACAGGCCGAGCCGTTCGAGGAAAGCCTTCTCGACGGGCTGACCGCCATTGCGCCACTGCCGCAACCGCGTGCCGCGGAAGCGGACGTAAAGACGCTCGCTGCGCTCCTGCAACTCGCCGAACGACCGGTATTCCTTTGTGGACGCGGTTCTCGGGACGCCCGCACGGAATTGGTCGCGCTGGCGGATCGCTGCGGAGCGCTGCTCGCCGAGGGCGCGGTCGCGAAAGGACTGTTCGCGGGTGAGCCGTGGGGGATCGGGGTGTCCGGCGGGTTTTCGTCTCCGCTGACGACCGAGTTGATCCAGGGCGCGGACGTCGTCGTCGGCTGGGGTTCCGCGCTCAACGACTGGACCACCGCGCATGGCCGGCTGCTTTCGCCGGGAATCACCCTGGTGCAGATCGACCTGGAATCCGCCGCGCTGGGCCGCAACCGGCCGGTCGACCTCGGCATCGTCGGCGATGTCGCCGGTACTGCCGCGGCAGTGGCGGAACTGCTCGACGTCCACAGTGGATATCGGAGCGACGGGCTCAAAGACCGGATTTCCCGGGAAATCCGGTGGCGCGACAACGACTACGAAGACCGCGGAACCACCGAGACCATCGACCCGCGCACGTTGTCCGCCGCGCTGGACGAACTCCTCCCCGCCAACCGGGTCGTCGGCGTCGATTCCGGGAACTTCATGGGCTACCCCACGATGTACCTCGACGTCCCGGACGAGAACGGTTTCTGCTTCACCCAGGCGTTCCAGTCGATCGGGCTCGGACTGGCCACCGCGATCGGCGCGGCGCTCGCCCAGCCGGACCGCTTCCCGGTCGCGGCGTGCGGGGACGGCGGATTCCTGATGAGCATCGCCGAACTGGAAACCGTCGTCCGGTTGAAGCTGCCGATGCTGATCGTCGTCTACAACGACCACGCCTACGGTGCCGAGGTCTACTTCTTCGAACCCGGCGGGCATCCAGCCGACACGGTGACCTTCCCGGACACTGACCTCGCCGCCATCGCGCGCGGCTACGGCTGCGACGCGGTCACCGTCCGCGCCAAGGAAGACCTCGACGAGGTGGCGACGCGGGTCGCCGCCGGGCTCGACCGTCCGCTGGTGGTCGACGCGAAGATCGCCGGGTTCAGCGCTTGGTGGCTCCAGGCCGCGATGACGCACCACTGAGCGCCCGCTTCACCAGGAGGTTGACCACCCACAACACGAGGCCGACGGCGAGCAGGATGCCAGCCACCTGGTAATCCTGCGCCGGGCGGCCGGACAGCGGGCTGACCAGGTACAGGCAGAACACCGCGGCCAGCACCGGAACCGCGGTCGGCGCGCGGAAATGCTTGTGCGGCACCTTGTCCTTGCGCAGCACCAAAAGCGCGATGTTGACGATGGCGAACACCACGAGCAGCAGCAACGCGGTCGTCCCGCCGAGCGCACTGATGTCCACAAAGGACACCAGACCGATGGCGATCACGCTGGTGAAAATGATCGACACCCACGGCGTCCGGCGAGTCGGATGCACCCGCCCGAAGACCGGCGGCAGCACGCGTTCGTTCGCGAGGCCGTACAGCAACCGGCTGGCCATCAGCATGTTGATCAGCGCGGAGTTGATCACCGCGAACAGCCCGATGGCGGAGAAGATCTCCCGGGGGAAGCCCGGCGCGCCGACGTCGAGCACCTTCAGCAGCGCGTCGCTCTTCGCGCCAGCCAGCTCGGCGGCCGGAACCAGCAGCGACGACGTCACCGAGACGAGCACGTAAATCGTCGCGGCGATCACCATGCCCCACAGCATCGCGCGCGGGAAAATCCGTACCGGGTCATGGCATTCCTCGGCCATGTTCACCGAGTCCTCGAAGCCCACCATGGCGAAGAACGCCAGCGACGTCGCCGAGGAGATGGCGACCAGCCACGTCTTGTCCGCGGTGTCGATCTCGACCAGCCGCGCCGGTTCGCCGTCCCCGTTCAGCACCGCCCACACGCCGACGCCGATGATGATCAGCAAACCGGACAGCTCAATGCAGGTGAGGACCACGTTGGCCTTCACCGATTCGCCGATGCCGCGGAAGTTGATCAGCGCCAGCAGCACGACGAACGCGATGCCCACCAGCACCGTCGGCAGCTTCACGAACGCCGCGAGATAAGTCGCGCCGAACGCCACCGCCGCCGACGACGCCGACGTGATCCCGGAGCACATCACCGCGAACGCGACCATGAAGGTCAGGAACGGCACCCCGAACGCCTTGTTCGTGTACAGCGCCGCGCCGGCCGCGCGCGGATACTTGCCGACCAGTTCGAGATAGCTGAACGCGGTCATGAAGGCGACCACGAACGCCAGCAGGAACGGCAGCCACAACGCGCCGCCGACGCGTCCGGCTACCTGCCCGGTCAGCGCGTACACGCCGGTGCCGATGATGTCGCCGACCACGAAGAACAGCAGCAGCTTCGGGCCCATGACCCGCAGCAGTGCCGGTTCGGCGGCCTTGACTGTGCCCTCGCTCACGTCCGTCATGGGCGATTAGTGTGCCTTGTCCGGACGCGTACGGAAAGTCGCCTGGTCAGGCCTTCGCGACCGCCGTGTGCACGAGCGGGGTCATCATTTCCTTGGTCATCTTGACCGGTCCGGTGTAGTTGACCAGCACCGGAACGCCGTTGGACACCTTGGCCGCGGCGAGCGTGGCGGTCTTCTGCTCGTCGGTGTAGAAAACCGCGCCGTCCGGGAAGCCCGGCACGTCGACCGCGCCCGGCTTGGCCTTCTTGATCGCGGCGATCATGTCGGCGGGCTTGGCCTTGCGGCCCTCGTAGCGGGTCACCGCGAGCGCGCCCGCGGTCTTGCCTTCGACGACGTATTCGCAGCTCGTGGCCTTGCCGCCGTTGCTCGGGTTGTCGTGGGCGGGCCCGGCCTTGGAGGTGATGTTCGGGATCTTGATCGCCTTGCTGACGTCGTCGGACGGCAGCAGGGAGCAGGTGTCGGCGGTCTTGGCGGCCGGCGCCGACGAGGAGACCGGGGCCTTGCTCGCGGGCGGCGGAGTCGGTGCGGCGGCTTTCTGCTCGCCGGAAGAGCAAGCGGTAAGGACAGCGGCGGCGGAGATCAGCAGAGCGATCGAATATGCACGCATATCGGACATGCTATTCCGAACGGAGTAACACTACTGTCAGCGGCCCTCTTCGACCGGAGCCCGATACCGCCAGAACCCAGGCAGAACGGCCAGCGAAGCCACCACCAGCACGATCACCAGCAACCCGCCGCCGGTCGCCGCGACCGAGGTCCCCCACGCCGCCGCGGACCAGCCGTGCGTGAGGTCGGCGATCCGCGGCCCTCCCGCGACCACCACGGTGAACACGCCCTGAAGCCGTCCGCGCATCTCGTCGGTGGTGGCGGTCTGCAGGATCGCCTGCCGGTACACCGAGCTGACCATGTCCGCCGCGCCGCCGAGCGCCATGAACACGACGGCCAGCCACAGCGAATGCGCGAGCCCGAACGCCGCCATCGCCGCGCCCCAGCAGCAGATCGCGATGACGACCGCCGCGCCTTGGCGCCGCACCCGGTGCAGCCACCCGGAGAACAGCCCGATCAGCATCGCGCCCGCGGGCAGCGCGGCGTACAGCAGGCCGAGCGCGGGCCCGCCGCCGGGCGGATCGCCGAACGTCCGCTCGGCCATCTCCGGGATCAACGCGCGCGGCATGCCGGCGACCATCGCGATAATGTCGACGACGAAGGACGCCAGCAGCACTTTTTGGTGTGCCAGATAACGGAATCCGTCGATGACCGAGCCGATCCCCGCCTTGCGCGCCCCCTCGCCGAGCGGCGGGATCGAGGGCAGCCGCCACACCGCGATCAGCGTGATCGCCAACGCGCAGACGTCCACCAGGTACAAAGTGGACAGTCCGATCACCGGGATCAGCGCCCCGCCGAACAGCGGCCCGAACACCGCGCCGAACGTGGCCATCGTGGTGCTGAGCGCGTTCGCCGACGGCAGGAGCGAGGCAGGCACCAGCCGCGCGACGACCGCACCGCGAGTGGGCATGTTGATCGCGAAGAACGCCTGGTTCGCGGCGAGCAGCCCGAGCACGAGCCACACCGAATGCATCCCGGTGAACGCCTGCAGCCACAGCAGCGCGGAGGTGACCGCGACGCCGACGTTGGTGACGAGCAGCAGCTTCCGCCGGTCAACCGCGTCCGCGATCGCCCCGCCCCACAGCCCGAACACGAGCAACGGCACGAGCGCGACCGCGCCGGTCAACCCGACGTAACCGGACGATCCGGTAATATCGAAAACCTGCTTGGGCACCGCGACCGCAGTAAGCTGCGACCCGACCGCGGTCACCGCGGTGGACATCCACAGCCGCCGAAACGCCGGAATCCGGAGCGGCCGAGTATCGACGACGATCCGACCGAGGAGCTTGCGAGCCCCGGTACGGGGCGGGCGTATCCCCGGTTCTGAAGTCACGAGCTATCAGCTTAGTTGCGCTAACGAAGCTGGCGCAGGTGATTTTCCCCGCACGCACCCGGACACCCAACTCCACGGCGACGAAGCGGTCCGCCAGGACCGCCAGTCCCCCCGCGAACCGCAGCCGATGCACCCAACAAGCAAGGCACCCACACCCCTCCCCCGCCCCCGATACACAGCCAAAAACACGGCGCTGGGGTGCTTGTCAAGGCATCTTTCCCGCCTTGACAAGCACCCCAGCGCCGTAGTCACACTAAAAAATCGGGGGGCCCACGCACCCACTAAACCCGGCAATGTCGCCCGCCAGGGCGACGAGCCGAACAGTCAGACGAGATCAGGGAGCCAACCTCTCCACCTGCCACCCGTCATGCGTCCGATGAAACCGAAGCCGATCGTGCATCCGATCCTCGCGCCCCTGCCAGAACTCGACGAAGTCCGGCCGAATCCGCCACCCGCCCCAATGCGGCGGAGCCGGAATCTCCTCCACCTCAGCGAACCGACGCTCAATATTCCGAAGCGCGTTATCCAACGCCCGCCGCCCCTCAACCACCCGCGACTGCGGCGAAGCCCAAGCCCCCAACTGCGACCCACGCGGCCGCTGAGCCCAGTAGGCAGCCGTCTCGTCCGCACTAACCTTCTCGACCTCGCCCCGAATCGTCACTTGACGATGCAACGGATACCAGGGAAAAGTCGCCGACGCATACCGCGTAGCAGTCAGGTCATGGCTCTTCGCCGAGGTGTAGTTCGTGTAGAAAACCACCCCGCGGTCGTCAAAGCCCTTGCACAGCACCGTCCGCGAAGACGGCCGTCCCTCGGCGTCGGCGGTCGCGAGCACCATCGCGTTGGGTTCCGCGAGCGCTTCGGACACCGCCTGGCTCAGCCAGCTTTCCAGCTGCTCATGCCACGTGGCCGCGAGCGCGGACTCGTCAAACGGCGCGCTGTCGTAGGCCACCCGCATGCCAGGCAGCCGCACGACCGCCTCGTCGATCTCCGGTGTCATCCGGCCCAACCTCCGTTACCCCTGGTGAGGGTGTCGAATCACGGCTATCCAGCGACGGTATTGGGTCGCCGGTCCCGGCGAAACCCACCGAACGGTGACTCCTGCCACGCCCGGCCCGCCATCGGGCCGTAACCGCAGGACGCCGAGTTGTAACGCGCCGTTCACGGGCTGGTCCCTGATCGATACAGGCCGCACCTACCTTTCGACCTGCTCCGGCACCCGTCCCCAGTCACGGAGGCAGGCCAGATGACCAAAGCTCTGTCCGAACGCGACGGCACGCGAAAGCCACAACGCACCTACGCCGCGCTCGCCGCCAACGAAAACCGCGAGGACTACTCGCTGCGCTTCGCCGCGCAATCGTTCCGGCGCTGGTCGCCGTTCGTCGTCGCGACGACCGCGCTGGGCGGGATCGCCTACCTCGCCGACTTCGCCATCGGCGCCAGCATCGTGCTGTCCTACGGCTTCACCTCGGGAGTGCTCGCCATCCTGGCCGCCGCAGTGGTGATCTTCGTGACCGGCGTGCCGATCGCGCGCGCCTGCGCGACTTACGGCGTGGACATGGACCTGCTCACCCGCGGCGCCGGGTTCGGCTACTTCGGATCCACCCTCACCTCGCTCGTCTATGCCAGCTTCACCGTGATCTTCTTCTCCCTCGAAGGCTCGATCATGGGTCAGGCGTTCCAGCTGGCGCTGGGCATTCCGCTGCCGATCGGCTACTTGCTGGCGACGCTGATCGTGCTGCCGTTCGCGCTCTACGGGATGGGCGCGGTCGCGAAGATGCAGACCTGGACGCAGCCGATCTGGATCGCCGGACTGGTGCTGCCGTTCGTCGTCGTGCTCGTGCGGGAACCCGGACGGTTCGCCGAGTTCGCGACGTTCGGCGGCATCGACGGCGCGGGTTCCGGATTCTCCGCGGTCGGCTTCGGGTTCGGGATGGGCATCGCGCTGTCGCTGATCGGGCAGATCGGCGAACAGGCCGACTACCTGCGCTTCATGCCGGCGAAAACGGCGGAGAACAAACGCTCCTGGTGGGCCGCGGTGCTCGCCGCCGGGCCGGGCTGGGTGGTGCTCGGCGCGGCCAAGCAGATCGGCGGCGCCCTGCTGGCCTTCCTCGCGCTCGGGGCGGTCGGCAAGACCGCGGCGCTGGAGCCGATCGCGCCCTATCTCGAGGCGGTGCGGCCCGCGCTCGGACCGGCCGCGCTCACCTTCGCCGCGTTGTTCGTGGTGGTTTCGCAGATCAAGATCAACACGACGAACGCCTACTCCGGCTCGCTGTCCTTCGCGAACTTCTTCTCCCGCGTCCTGCACCGTCATCCGGGCCGCGCCTGGTACGTGCTGGTCAACTGCGGGATCGCGCTCGCGCTGATGGAATTCGGCGCGTTCGGTTTCCTGAACAAGATCCTCGGCTTCTACTCGAACGTCGCGATCGCCTGGATCGGCGCGGTGTGCGCGGACCTCGTGATCGCGAAACCGCTCGGCCTTTCTCCGCGGTATATCGAGTTCAAACGGGCTTATCTGCACAAAGTCAACCCGGTCGGGTTCGGTGCCATGGTGCTCGCCTCCGCGGTGTCGATCGCGGCATATTTCGGCGCGTTCGGCGAATATCTGGCGGCCTTCAGCCCGCTGCTCGCGCTGGTGATCGCCGTCGCGTTGGTGCCGGCGCTCGCGGTGGCCACCCGCGGCCGGTACTACCTGGTGCGGCCCAACCTCGTTTCCGGTCCTGACGTCGACCAGGACCGCACTGCTACGCACACCTGCTCAGTTTGCGGCGACGCCTACGAACTGCCGGACATCGCCGACTGCGCCAACCAGGGCGGTGCGATCTGCTCGCTGTGCTGCACGCTCGACAGCAGCTGCCACGACATGTGCCGCACCGCCGGCCCGGTCTCACTGCCCGAGCCGACTTTCCGCACCGCCGGGTAAACCGAGTCTCGACGCGGTCACCACATCCGGGGCCAGCGCGGTCGTCAGGGTGCCGCCCGCGGCCAGCGGAGTCCGCGACCACCACGGTCCGGACTCCGCGAGCCGCGGCGGTCCGCCGAACTCGACTTCGGTCACCAGCACCCGCTGTCCGGCCAGCACCGCGAGGCTCGAGTCCAAGGCCGCGTCGCCGACGGTCTGCGTCTGCCGGAGTGCCGGGACGCCACCGCGGGTCACGTGCACTGTGGAGGACAACCGGCCCGGGCGTTCGCCCTCCCGGCCGAGGACGAGGACTTCCCGGGTGCGGAACCGGGCGTCGGCGGCCAGGTCGGCGCGCAGCACGGCGACGTGCTCGGCGCGGGCGGTGACGACGGTCGGCTCCGGGAAGTATTCGAAGGAACCGCCGTCCTCGACCGTGACCTCCACAGTGGACAAACTGGGCACGTCGCGCAGGCCGGGCAGTGCGAGGGTCGCCGCGACGCCGGACAGGTTCAGTTTCGCGCCCGCCTCGACGCGGATCTCGAGCCGCAGCTCGTCCCCGCCGAGCGGCGCGGTGGCCGAGTTGACCAGGTGCACCACCGCGCCCGGACCGCGCTGGCGACGCGGGACGAGCGTCAGCGGCGCCATCGACTTCAGTTCTCGCAGCACAGTCCGTCCGTCGTCGAGGACGGCGACCAGGCGGGCGTGCGCCTTCACCCCTGCCGGACCGGCACCAGCGAGCGCACCCAGTCCGCGACGGCCGGGGCATCCGGAGTGTCCACTAGGGACTGAGTGAACACCGGCAGGTCGCCCCGCATGTGGTGGGCGTCCGAGGTCATCACGGTCAGGTCGGCTCCGACCAGCGGGGCGAGGTCGGTTTTGTTGATCACCAGCAGGTCCGCCGTCGTGACGCCGGGGCCGCCCTTGCGCGGCACTTTGTCGCCGCCCGCGACGTCGACCACGAAAATCTGGCTGTCGGCCAATCCGCGGCTGAACACCGCGGTCAGGTTGTCGCCGCCGCTTTCCACGATGACCAGTTCCAGGCCGGGGAATTTCTCCTCGAGCCGTTCCACCGCGTCGAGATTCGCGGTGATGTCGTCGCGGATGGCGGTGTGCGGGCAGGCGCCGGTCTGCACCGCCTCGATCCGTTCCGGGTCCAGCACGCCTGCTCGGCGCAGGAAATCGGCGTCTTCGGTCGTGTAGATGTCGTTGGTGACCACGGCCAGGTTCAGTTCTTCGCCGAGCGCGCGGCACAGTGCGGCGGTGAGCGCGGTCTTGCCACTGCCGACCGGGCCGCCGATGCCGATCCGGTACGCCCGGCCGGCGGTCGGCACCGCGTCGTAGTGGTCGGGTTCGGTGGCGGTCGGGTCGAAGTTGACCGCGTGGAAATGCCCGTGACCGTGTTCAGCTGGCAAAGAGACGCACCTCTTCCTGGTGATGCCGAGCGTGTTCCTCGGCGAACAAATCCAGCGCCGGCGACGCTGGAGCGGGCAACTCGGCCGGATCAGCACCGGCGGTTTCGGCGGCCTGGGCGCTCACTTCCCGCATCGGTCCGGCGAGCCGCGCGACCACCGCGTTCACCGCGAACGGGTCCAATCCAAGGAGACGAACCGCCGCGCTCGCCGGACCGCTCACGGCAAGGTAGGCGGCCGCCATGGCCGCGTCGAACGGACTGCCGCCACTGATGCCGACGAGCGCGCCGGTGATGATCGGATGGTGCGGGCGCGGGGTTTCGGCGAGCAGTTGGGACAGCACTGGTGACGGCCACGCGGCACGTCCGGCGCGCGCTGTCCCCCGGCCTTGTGCGCGCGACGCTTCCCGTTGCGCGAGCGAGGGCGTACGGGCGTCGAGTTCCTGGTCGAGCCGTCGCCAATGGACACTCTCGACGGCTCGCGCCGCGGCGTGCGCTGAGGCGGCGGCAAAGGCGGCGGCGAGCAGGCCCGCGGTATGCAACCGTCCAAAGAGGAATCCCGGCAAGTCGCGTTCGGACCGGACGAGACGCCGGGCGGCCACCTCTTCGAAGCCGCCGGAATGCACGTGTCCGCCGCCCGGGAACCGGGAGTCGGCGAGAATGAGCGCGACCGGGTCCATCAGAACAGGAAATACCGTTGCGCCATGGGCAATTCGGCCACGGGATGCGGTTCGATCAGTTCCCCGTCCACCCGCACCGCGAAACTGTCCGGATCCACGCGCACCTGTGGGGTCGCGTCGTTCAGCACCATGTCCGCTTTCGTCCGGCGGCGGGTGTTGGCTACCGGCACCAACGGCCGGGTGATGCGGAATCGTTCGGCCAACCCGGAATCCAGCGCTTCCGGAGCCACGAAATGCAGGCTGGACGCGGCCGCCACGGCCGGTGCGGCACCGAACATCGGCCGCGCGAGCACCGGTTGCGGCGTGGGGATCGAAGCGTTCGCGTCGCCCATCGCCGCCCATGCCGGGAACCCGCCCTTCAACACCACATGCGGGCGCACGCCGAAAAACTTCGTTTCCCACAACACCAGATCGGCGAGTTTGCCGACCTCGACCGAGCCGATTTCCGCGTCCATTCCGTGGGCGATGGCCGGGTTGATCGTGTACTTCGCGACGTAACGACGGGCGCGTAAATTGTCCGCAGCACCGTCGCCGGGAAGCGCGCCGCGGCGGCCTTTCATCACGTGCGCGGTCTGCCACGTCCGGATGATCACCTCGCCGATCCGTCCCATCGCCTGCGAATCGGAACTCATCATCGAAATGGCGCCGAGGTCGTGCAGCACGTCCTCGGCGGCGATCGTGCTCGGCCGGATCCGGCTTTCCGCGAAGGCGAGATCCTCGGGCACCGACGGGTTCAGGTGGTGGCAGACCATCAGCATGTCGAGGTGCTCGTCGAGGGTGTTGACGGTGTGCGGGCGCGTCGGATTGGTCGACGAGGGAAGGAAGTTCGCCATCCCGGAGACCTCGATGATGTCCGGCGCGTGCCCGCCGCCAGCGCCCTCGGTGTGGTAGGCGTTGATCGACCGGCCGCCGATCGCCTCCACAGTGGACTCGAGAAACCCGGCCTCATTGAGGGTGTCGGTGTGGATCGCGACCTGCACGCCGGATTCGTCGGCGACAGTGAGACAGGCGTCGATCGCGGCCGGCGTCGAACCCCAGTCCTCGTGCAGCTTGAACCCGCCCGCCCCGGCGGCCAGCTGTTCCCGCAATGCCTCCTGCCGGACAGTATTCCCCTTGCCCAGCAGCAGCACGTTCACCGGCTGACCGTCCATTGCGGACAGCATCCGGCCGAGGTTCCACGCACCGGGAGTCACCGTCGTCGCCTTGGTGCCCTCGTTCGGACCGGTGCCGCCGCCGACCAAAGTGGTCAGTCCGGCCGCCAGCGCGGTGTCGACCAGTTGCGGGCAGACGAAATGCACGTGACAGTCGATGCCGCCCGCGGTGAGGATCTTCCCGTTGCCCGCCAGCACTTCCGTGGACGGCCCGATCACCAGCGCCGGGTCAACACCGTCCATTGTGTCCGGATTACCCGCTTTGCCAATGCCGACGACGCGCCCGTCGCGGACGCCGACGTCAGCCTTCACCACGCCCCAGTGGTCGAGAATCACCGCGCCGGTGATCACCAGATCGGGCGCCCCCTCGGCGCGAGTGGCCATGCCCTGGCCCATCGACTCGCGGATCACCTTCCCGCCGCCGAAAAGCACCTCGTCGCCGCTGCCGCCGGGTCCGATCGACCAGTCCTCGGTCACCTCGATCAGCAGCTCGGTGTCCGCGAGCCGGATCCGGTCCCCGGCAGTCGGGCCGAACAGCTCGGCGTAGCGGACGCGGTCGATCTCCGGCATCAGAACTCCCCGGCGTATTCGGCCCGCAGTCCCGGCACCCGCCGTCGCCCGCTGAGCGGAACCAGGTCGACCTCGCGGTCAATGCCCGGCTCGAACCGCACCGAGGTCCCAGCGGGCACGTCGAGCCGGTGTCCGCGAGCGGCTTCGCGGTCGAACTCCAGGCCCGAATTGACCGCGGCGAAGTGATAGTGCGAACCGACCTGCACCGGCCGGTCGCCGAGGTTGCGCACGCGCAGCCGCACCCGAGCGCGCCCCGGATTCAACGGCACCGGTTCGTCGCCGGGAATGATCTCGCCTGGCCGCACGATGTCCTCCTCAAGCAATCGGTTCGTGCACCGTGACGAGCTTGGTGCCGTCCGGAAAAGTGGCTTCCACCTGCACGGACTCGACCATTTCCGGCACCCCGTCGAGCACCTGGTCCCGGGTGAGGACGCCGCGCCCGCCCGCCGCCAGCTCACTGACCGTGCGCCCGTCGCGAGCGCCCTCCAGCACGTAGTCGGTAATGAGCGCGACGGCTTCGGGATAATTGAGCCGAAGACCGCGTTCGAGCCGCTTGCGAGCAACGTCCGCCGCGACGTGGACCAGCAGTTTGTCGCGTTCCTGCGGGCTCAGGTGCATGGCCAAGGTCTACCACCGGAACCCCCGCTCCGCCTGATTCGGCAACACAGTGTTTACCCACCGGGCAGCTGTTTCGATCGGCTGACAGCACGCGCGGACACCCGATACCCTCCGTGGTAGAAGGCGCACGAAGCGAACCAGCGGAGGGGGGGAACATGACGGGCGCGCACTTCGGACAACCCGGGGCAGGCACCGGCGGAGCGGCTGGCGACGCCGGCGCAGACTTCTTTTCCAACCTCGGGCTGGGGCTGACCGACCACAAGGCCGCCGAACAGGTGAACGAGGGTGGAGCCCGACTCAAGACGCTCGCCCAGAACGGCTCGTTCGCGGTCAACGAGGCCGGGTTCCAGGCGTATCTGAAGGCCTGCGACTTCTTCCTCGACGGCTACGCCCGGTTCCGCCGGGACGCCGGCGTTCTCACCCGGACCGCCGACATGGGCTCGTCCAAGTATGCTCAGGCCGTCGCCCAGTTCAACGTCAAAGTCGCCGACGGAGACGCCGGTTCGATGCTGCCGAACCTTGAACTCATGCGGCAAGGCATCCTGCAAGCAAAGGACGCACTGATTACCGCGCGCAAGAACTATCGCGAGACCGAGGACGCACACAGCACCTCATTTGCCGACCTCAACAAGAAATTGAACGGCCAGTGAGCACTTCACGAGCAAAGAAAACTCTTGCGCTGCTCGGCGCGCTCGGCATCGTGACGGCTGGATGCTCCAGCCCGGTCACCGGAACGCCACAACCCGGCCAGCCGTCTTCCGCCGCGGCCGCGCCGACATCGGGCAACCCGTTCTCAGCACGGAACCAATGCGCGCTGCTGGACCGCATTCTCGCCGGTCAAGGCTTCCCCAAGGCTACTCCGACGGTCGCCCAGCCCACCCGCTCGTGTGCCTCCCAAAAGCCGTCTTCCGGTACGGAGAAGGGAATCGAGGTCGGGTTGTTCCTGCAGGAAGGCAAGCTCTACACGGACAACATCGCTCACCCGGAAACCGCCAGACGCGGCGATATCAACGGACGCCCCTCCATCGAGGAGCCCGAACAGCTGAACTCACCCGGGCAATGCGACATCACTATGGCTGTCGAGCCTCATTCGAGGGCGAACCTTGGCGTTACTTCGGACTTGACCACGGCAGAAGCCTGTGCCCAGGTCGAGAAATACGCCGTAGCCCTGGAACCGCTCCTTCCGAAAGGCTGATCCGGCCCGGGTAGGGCCCTATGCCGGATTCGCGGTGTTCGCCTTGTGTCGGAGCGACGGCAAGCACGGCTTGCCAGCCGGACCGACCTCGCGATTACCCAGCGTGACTCCTCGGACCGGTCGCCGTGCGGCCAGGACCGCGACCAGCCAAGTGACCCGAAATCCACCCCCGGCCTCCCCGCAGCCGAGCACGGCACCTCCGCCGTTCCCGCCCCTCTGGCAAGCCGTGATTCACCTCGAGTCCACCGGGGTACCAGTCTGCGGTCACCTCTCTGGACGGGAGAAAGTCGCGTCCCAGGCTCACCTGGACTGAATCGTTCTCGTAATCGTGACCGAAACCACGACATCTTCCGTTGCCCCAGCCGGGCAAAGGGAGCATGGTTTGTCCCACCGTGCGATGAGGCGCGCAAGGAGCCAGCGTGTATCCCGTCCGCGCGTGCACAACACAGCCGGGGAATGCGCATCGAAAGGGTTCGCGAAGAGTGACTACCTCCACGATCAGCAAGACCAACGAAGCCGACGACGGGTTCCGGCCTGGCCTCGAAGGCGTCGTCGCGTTTCGGACCGAAATCGCCGAACCCGACCGGGACGGCGGTGCGCTGCGCTACCGCGGCGTGGACATCGAGGACCTCGCCGGGAAGGTGACCTTCGGCGACGTATGGGGCCTCCTGGTCGACGGCCGGTTCGGGACCGGGCTTCCGCCCGCCGAGCCGTTCCCGCTTCCGGTGCACACCGGCGACGTCCGGGTCGACGTCCAGGCCGCGCTCGCCATGCTCGCCCCGATCTGGGGGTACCGGCCGCTGCTCGACATCACCGACGAAGAGGCGCGCGACCAGCTCGCCCGCGCTTCGGTGATGGCGCTGTCCTACGTCGCGCAGTCCGCGCGCGGCATCGGCCAGCCCGCGGTGCCGCAGTCGCGGGTCGACGAGGCCAAGTCGATCACCGAGCGGTTCATGATCCGCTGGCGCGGCGAGCCGGACCCGGCGCACGTCAAGGCGGTCGACGCGTACTGGGTTTCCGCCGCCGAGCACGGCCTCAACGCCTCCACCTTCACCGCGCGCGTCATCGCCTCCACCGGGGCGGACGTCGCGGCCTCGCTGTCCGGCGCGATCGGCGCGATGTCCGGCCCGCTGCACGGCGGGGCCCCGGCGCGCGTGCTGCCGATGATCGAGGAGGTCGAGCGGACGGGTGACGCCCGCGCGCTGGTCAAGGGCATCCTCGACCGCAAGGAGCGGCTGATGGGCTTCGGCCACCGCGTGTACCGCGCGGAGGACCCGCGCGCTCGCGTGCTGCGCCGGACCTGCAAGGAACTGGGCGCGGAACGCTACGAGGTGGCCGCCGCGCTGGAGCAGGCCGCGCTGGCCGAGCTGCGCGAACGCCGTCCGGACCACCCGATCGAGACCAACGTCGAGTTCTGGGCCGCGGTGATCCTGGACTTCGCGAAGGTGCCGCCGCACATGATGCCGGCGATGTTCTCCTCCGCGCGCACCGCCGGCTGGGCGGCGCACATCCTGGAGCAGAAGCAGACCGGCCGCTTGGTCCGTCCGTCGGCGAAGTACGTCGGCCCCGGCCCGCGCACGCCGTCCGAGGTCGAGGGCTGGGACAGCGTCACCCAGATCTGACACTCAAGTCCGTGAAGGCCCCCTGGCACTCAAGGGGGCCTTCACGGCTTTTTGGCCAGGTGCGCGTCGGTGGCGGCGAGCATCGCGGTGAGCTGGTCGACCAGCCAGCCGTCCAGCGCTTCCCGCGGGACGGTGCCTTCTTGAAGCCACGACAACAAAGCGCCCTCGACCACCGCGGTCCAGCAGCGCAGCGTCAGCAGCACCAACGGCGACGGTTCGGGCAGAGCCAGCGCCTCCAGGATCAGCTCGACGGCCCGGTTGCGAACCTCGTCGATCGCCGCGTCCGTCTCCGAAGTGGCGATCACTGAACCGCTGCGCAACAACGCGACATAGCCCTCGCGGTAATGCGCGGCGACATCGACCAGACCGCGTACCGCCGCGCGCAGCCGTTCTTCCGGCGGGCCTTCCTCCAGGGTCGCGAGCCGGTCGACCAAACCGTCGGTGACCGTGCGCAACGCCTGCATTTGCAGTTCCCGCAAGCTCGGGAAATACCGGTAGAACAACGGCCGGGACACCTCGGCGCGCGCCACGATGTCGTCCACCGTGACCAATTCCGGGGCCCGGGTGCCGAACAGGTCCAGCGCGGCCGCGATCAGGTCGTCCCGCCGGGCCTGCGCGGTCATCCGGCGCGGACGGCTCACGGCGTGACGTCCAGTTTCGCCGCCGCCCGCAGCAAACCCGGCGTCAGTCGCGAAAGGACCAACGCGACCTTCGCCTCCGGAGTGGACGGCTGGATCGCGACGTTCTTCTCCACCGCACGCAGAATGTCGCGCGCCACTCGTTCCGGGCCGAAATTGCGCCGCGCGTAAAGCTTCGACGATTCCTTCTGCCGCCGCTTCTCCTCCACCTCGTCGACGCCGACGAACCTGGTGGTCTTAGTGATGTTCGTATTCACCAGTCCCGGGCAAACCGCCGTGACCCCGATTCCCTCGGAAGCCAGCTCCGCGCGCAAACCATTGCTCAACGCCAGCACGGCCGCTTTCGTGGTGCCGTACGCGGTGAGGATCTTCGACGGCAGATAAGCCGCGGCGGAAGCGAGGTTGACGATCTGCCCGCCCTCAGCGCGTTCCTTCATCATCGGCGCGAACGCGCGGCACCCGTGGATCACGCCCCACAGGTTGACGTCCACGACCTTCTCCCAGTCCTCGATCGTCGTGTCGAGGAACGGGCCGGACATGCCGATGCCGGCGTTGTTCACCACGATGTCCGGCACGCCGAACTCTTCCCGCACCTGCGCGGCGAACCGGGCGACCGCCTCGCCGTCCGAAGAGTCCACTGTGTACTCACCGGCGTCGACCCCGCGTTCCCGCACCAGTTTCGCGGTTTCCGCGGCCGAATCGCCGTTGATGTCGCTGACGACCACGTCCGCGCCCTCGGCCGCGAACGCCAGCGCGGTCTCCCGGCCGATCCCGCTGCCCGCGCCGGTCACCACCACCAGATGGTGCGCGAAGCGACCGCCTCCGCCCCCGATCCGCGCACGGCGCAACGCACGGGTTTCCTCGCCGGTTTCCACCGACGCGATCAGCTCAGCCGCCGCGGCCGCGACCACTTCCGGCTTGGTCCGGGTGATCCAGTGCGACCCGATCACGCGCCGGACACGCAGATCCGGCACCCAGCGCTCGACCTCGGTCTGCAGCGGCGCGGTGACGTACGAATCGCCGGTCGGCGCGAGCACCTGCACCGGGATCTCCGCCGGACGCGGGCGCGGCCGCGACAGCCGCGGTCCCATGTTCGCCCGGTACAACTTCAGGCCGTGCACGCCGTCGGACGTCTTCGGCGAGGACTCGGCGGGCTCCAGCTTCCGGATCATCGTGCGCATGATTCCCGTGCGCCACAACAGTTCCGGAATCAACGGCACCTGGAACGCGACGATGTAATACGAGTGCAGGAACTGCCGCATCGCGTGCCCGAGCCGACGCGGCGTCGGCCGGGTCAGCTGAGCCCGGAACCACGCGCCGGCGTGATCGAGGCTGGGCCCGGAAAGCGAGGTGTAGGAAGCGATGCGGCCGCGCAGCCGGTCGCCGGTGACCGCGTGCCACGCCTGGATCGAACCCCAGTCGTGCGCGACGAGGTGGACCTTGCCGAACGGCTGCACCTCGTCGACCACCGCGGCGAGGTCGTCGGCGAGCTGGTCCAGCCGGTACGCCCGGCGCGCCCGCGGCTTGTCGGATTCGCCCGCGCCGCGCACGTCGTAGACGACCACGCGGTGCTCGCGGCGCAGCTCCTCGGCGACGCCGTCCCACATCGAGCTGTTGTCCGGATATCCGTGCACGAGCACGACCGTGGGCCCGTCCGGGTTGCCGCTCACCCGGACCGAAAGGCGGACTCCGTCGCTGGCAGTCACCTGCTTGTGAGACATCTTGTCATGTTAGACAACTTGTCAACAGCGAGCGCCGTGGTTCCACGGGAAACCAGCGTGTCCACCGTTCGGTGGACAGCCGGATTCCACTGCCCGGACGTCCCGCGAACCGCCCTCGCCACCGCACGCTGGAGCCCATGAGCACAGCAGTGCGAGTGCGCGGACTGCGCAAGGAGTACCCGGGCCACCTCGCCGTGGCCGGGATCGATCTCGACATCCACGACGGCGAGGTGTTCGCCCTGCTCGGGCCCAACGGCGCGGGCAAAACGACCACCGTCGAGATCCTGGAGGGGCACCGGCAGCGGACGGCGGGGGAAACCACTGTCCTCGGCGAGGACCCGGGCACCGCGGGCCGCGCGTGGCGCGCCCGCCTCGGCATCGTGCTGCAAACGGCCACCGATGCGGCGGAACTGACCGTCGCGGAGACCGTGCGGCACTTCGCGAAGTACTACCCGAATCCGCGGGATCCGGAAGAGGTGATCGACCAGGTCGGCCTCACCGCGAAGGCGGGCGCGCGGGTGAAGTCGTTGTCCGGCGGGCAACGCCGGCGGGTGGACGTCGCGCTCGGCATCGTCGGCCGTCCGGAATTGCTGTTCCTCGACGAGCCCACCACCGGTTTCGACCCCGAGGCGCGGCGGCAGTTCTGGACGCTGATCGACGGGCTCGCCCACGAGGGCACCACGATCCTGCTGACCACGCACTACCTGGACGAGGTCGAAGCGCTGGCCGACCGGCTCGCGGTGCTCGCTCGAGGTTCGGTCGTCGCGGAGGGGACGCCGGCGACGCTCGGCGGCCGCGAACGCGCCGAGGCCGTCGTGCGGTGGCAGGACGAACGCGGCAGCCACGAGGAACGCACGCCGTTCCCGACGAAACTCGTCTCGCAACTCGCCGCCGAGCGCGGGGAACTCGCCGGGCTGACCGTGACGCGCCCCAGCCTGGAAGACATCTATCTCGACCTGATCGGGGAACAACCGTGACCACCACACTGGCCGTGCCGGGGACGTTCCGCCTCGGCCTCGCCCGCGGCGCGCTCGAGCTGCGGCAGTTCTTCCGCAACCGCGAGCAGGTGGTGTTCACCTTCTCGCTGCCCGCGGTGCTGATGATCCTGCTCGGCTCCATCCTCGACGGCCCGACCGGGCAGACCGGGGTGTCGTCCGGGCAGCTGCTCGCCGCCGGGATGATCGGCGCGGGCATCGTGTCGACGTCGTTCAACAGCGTCGGCATCGGCATCGCCGCCGACCGCGAAATCGGTGCGCTGAAACGATTGCGCGGCACGCCGATGCCCGCGCCGGCCTATTTCGTCGGCAAGATGGTGATGGTCGCGGTGACCAGCGTCGCGCAGACCGTCCTGATGGCCGCGGTGGCGATGCTGCTGTTCCGCCTCGAGCTGCCGTCCGACCCGGCGAAGTGGCTGACCCTGGTCTGGGTGCTGCTGCTCGGGATCGTCTCCTCGACGCTGCTCGGCATCGCGATCAGCTCGGTGACCCGCACCGCGAACGGCACCGTGGCGCTGGTGCAGCTGGTGTACTTGGCGCTGCAGTTCATTTCCGGGGTGTTCGTCACGCCGATCACGCACCTGCCGCGGATCATGGTCGACGTCGCGTCGTTCTTCCCGCTGAAATGGATCTGCCAGGGCTTCCGCTCGGTGTTCCTTCCGCCGGAGGCCGCGACCCAGGAAATGGCGGGGACATGGGAGCTTCCGAAGGTGGCGCTGGTGCTGGCGGTGTGGTGCGTGGTGGGCCTGGTGCTCGCGAGGGTGACGTTCCGGTGGACGAACGAAGCGAAGTGAACCAGGCCGACGCGTGGGAGCGGTCGTACTGGTCCTGGGAGGTGCTGTTCGCGGTCGCCTGCGCGGCGACCGCGGTCCTGGTGCTGATCAACGACGGTTCGACGGCAGCGAAGATCACCGCCGAGGCCGCGCTGGGCGCGATCGCGATCGGGTATCTGGCGGTGGGACGGCGCGTCGTGCACGGCGAGGACAACCACCCCGCCCGCGTCGTCGCGGCGGTGGCGCTGATCGCGTTGAGCGCCACCGCCATTCTCGCGACCACCGCGGCGAGCTTCGTGCTGTTTCTCGCCTGCCCGCTGGTGTTCATGCTGCTGGAGCTGCGGCCGGGGGTCGTCGCGACGACGCTGTTGATCCTGCTCGAACCCGTCTCCGCGGTGGTGAACGGCGGCTGGAACAACCAGTTGCTGTCGGTGCTGCTGCCGATGACCGCGATCCTCATCGTCTTCAGCGTGCTGGCCGGGAAGTTCACCAGCGACGTGCTGAAGCAGAGCCGCGCCCGCGCCGAGCTGATCCGCGAACTGGAATCCAGCCAGGCCGAGGTCGCCCGGCTGTCGAGGGAAGCGGGCACCGCGGCCGAACGCGAACGCCTGGCGCGGGAAATCCACGACACGCTCGCCCAAGGCTTCACCAGCATCATCACGCTGACCCAGGCGATTGAGTCCGAACTGGACACTGACCTGTCCGCGGTGCGCAAACACGTCGCGCTCGCCGGCCGCACCGCGCGCGAGAATCTCGCCGAAGCCCGCGCGATGGTGGCCGCGCTCGCACCGTCCGATTTGGCCACCGGCTCGCTGCCGGAAGCGGTACAGCGGCAGGCAGATCGGCTCGCCGAGGAGCTCGGAATTCCGGTGGAGTGCGATGTGGACGATGCGCTGCCGCCACTGTCCACTGCGGTCGAAGTGGTGCTGCTGCGCGCGGCGCAGGAAGCGTTGTCGAACGTACGCAAGCATTCCGGCGCGACGCTCGTCCGTGTGCGTCTGTCCGCTGTGGACGGAGCGATACGGTTGCGCGTAGCAGACAACGGGTGCGGCTTCCGCCCGGACGCTGCCGGAGCTGGCTTCGGGCTGCGCGGCATGCGTTCCCGGGCCGAGCAGGTCGGCGGCACCCTGGAAGTGCGGACCGGCGCGAACGGCGGCACCGAACTGGAACTGGAGGTGCCCGCGTGATCACCATCATGCTGGTCGACGACCATCCCGTGGTGCGCGAAGGACTGCGCGGCATGCTCGAAGCCGAGGACGACCTGACGGTGGTCGGCGAAGCCGGTTCCGGTGCCGAAGCGGTGGCGCTCGACCGCGTGAAACAGCCCGACGTCGTCCTGATGGACCTGCGCATGCCGGGCCTCGACGGCGTCGGCGCGATTCACGCGATCCTCAAGGAGACGCCCGCGCGCCGGATCGTCGTGCTCACCACTTACGAAACGGACGCGGACATCCTGCGCGCGGTCGAGGCTGGTGCGTCGGGGTACCTGCTGAAAGACGCGTCGCGGGCGGAATTGGCCAACGCGATCCGGGCCGCGCATCGCGGCGAAACCGTGCTGGCGCCGTCGGTCGCGGGCAAGCTCGTGCACCGGATGCGAAACCCGGAACCGGTCTCGCCGCTGTCCGCGCGCGAGGTGGAAGTACTGCGGCTGGTCGCGAAGGGCCGCACCAACGCCGAAATCGGCCGCGAGCTGCACATCGGTGAGGCGACGGTAAAGACGCATCTGCTGCGGGTGTTCTCGAAGCTCGGCGTTTCCGACCGCACCGCGGCGGTGACGACGGCGCTGGACCGGCAGCTGCTCGGCTGAACTGCCCGGGCAGAATGACGGCCATGCTCGACACCACCGAACTCGCCCTGTACCGACGGCTCGCACACGAGCAGTCCGTCAGCCGCGCCCCGTCCCTCGTCGCCGCTGTCGTGCGAGGCGGCGAGGTCGTCTGGTCCGGAGCCCGCGGCCGCGTCGGCGGCCAGCGCCCGGACGACGACACGCAGTACCGGCTGGGGTCGATCACCAAAACGATGATCGCGACCGCGGTCATGCGGCTGCGCGACGAGGGCAAACTCGACCTGACCGATCCGCTGGAGCGGCACCTGCCGGGCACCGCGTTCGGCTCGGTCACCATCGCGCAGCTGCTGTCGCACACCTCGGGTCTCACGTCGGAATCGCCCGGCCAGTGGTGGGAGCGCGCGCCCGGCGCGGACTGGGCGGCACTCGTCGCGAGCCTGGAAAAGGGCGCGACGAAGCTGCGTCCCGGCTCCAAGTTCCATTATTCGAACGTCGGCTACGGCGTCCTCGGCGAACTGGTCGCCCGGCACCGCGAGCGGCCGTGGTTCGACGTCGTGCGCGACGAAATCCTTACCCCGCTCGGCATGAACCGCACGACCCCGCATCCGGAAGGCGCGCACGCCGAGGGATTCGCCGTGCACCCGTTCGCCGACGTGCTGATGCCGGAGAAGTGGCCGGACGCCGGCGCGATGGCCCCGGCGGGCCAGCTCTGGTCCACGATCACCGACCTCGGCCGCTGGACGTCGTTCCTCGGCGGCCACACCGGCGGCGTGCTGTCCGAGGACACCGTCGACGAGATGCGGACGATGAACACCGTCGACGACACCGAGGTGTGGTCGACCGGATTCGGCCTTGGCCTGATGGTCGTGCGTTACCAGGGCAGGCACCTGGCCGGGCACACCGGCTCGATGCCCGGCTTCCTCGCCGCGACCCTGGTCGACCCGCGCAGCGGCACCGGCGCGCTGTGCCTCGCCAACTCCACTGGAGGCGTCGGCATCACCCAGCTGTGCCTCGACCTGCTCACCACGGCCGACGACCTCGAACCGGCACTGCCCGAAGAGTGGCTGCCGTCCACTGTGGACCCGGACCTGCTCGCGCTGACCGGGCTGTGGCACTGGGGCCCGTCGCCGTACTTCCTGCGCGTGCAGGGCGACGGCCTGATCTCCCTGAACCCGGCCGTCGGCACCGGACGAGCCTCGCGGTTCCGCCCCGAGGGCCCGGACACCTGGATCGGCCTGGACGGCTACTACGCGGGCGAAACGCTCACCGTCGGCCGCGCCGCGGACGGGACGGCGAACCACCTGAACCTCGCGACGTTCATCTTCACCCGCACGCCGTACGACCCAGCCGCACCCATCCCGGGCGGGCTGGACGAGGCCGGGTGGCGCTGAGTCCTTCCGCTTCGACCTGGACGCCGGGCTGCTCCCCGGCCGGGCACCCGCCCGGCCGGGGAGGCCGATCAGCGCAGCCGAGTCAACCGGGTGCACCAGCGCCGCCGAGCCGAAGAGCGCAACCCTCCCCCACGCGCCCGGTCACCGTGCGTTTCCGGCACGATTCCACATGCCGGACAGGCCCCAACCGCCGTTACCTGCGTTGTCCCGACCTGAGAGACTAAGCACATGACCGACGCTGAGTTGACGATCCCAGCAGACCTCAAGCCGGCCGACGGCCGCTTCGGCTGCGGACCCTCGAAGGTTCGCGAAGAGCAGCTCGCCGCCCTCGCCCGGTCCGGTTCCACCTATCTCGGCACCTCGCACCGGCAGAAGCCGGTCAAGTCGCTCGTCGGCCGCGTGCGCGCCGGGTTGTCCGAGCTGTTCTCGCTCCCGGACGGGTACGAGGTCATCCTCGGCAACGGCGGCACGACCGCGTTCTGGGACGCCGCCGCGTTCGGCCTCGTGCGCGAGCGCGCCCAGCACTTCACCTACGGCGAGTTCTCGTCGAAGTTCGCCACCGTCACGAACAAGGCCCCGTTCCTCGGCGAGTCGATCGTGGTGAAGGCCGACCCGGGCAGCGCTCCGGAGATCGCCTACTCCCAGGGCGCGGACCTCGTCGGCTGGGCGCACAACGAGACCTCCACCGGCGTCGCGGTGCCGGTTCAGCGTCCCGAGGGCAGCGACGGAGCGCTGGTCGCGATCGACGCGACCTCCGGAGCCGGCGGCCTCCCGGTCAAGGCCGAGGACTTCGACGTCTACTACTTCGCGCCGCAGAAGTCGTTCGCGTCCGACGGCGGGCTGTGGATCGCCCTCGCCTCGCCCGCGGCGATCGAGCGGATCGGCGAGATCGGCGGCGGCGACCGCTGGATCCCCGAATTCCTGTCGCTCACCACGGCGCTCGACAACTCGCGCAAGGACCAGACCTACAACACCCCCGCCGTCGCCACGCTGTTCCTGCTCGCCGAGCAGATCGAGTGGATGAACGGCCAGGGCGGCCTGGCCTGGACCACCGCGCGCACCAAGGAATCCTCGACCCGGCTGTACGAATGGGCCGAGAAAACCTCGTACACCACGCCGTTCGTGGCGAACCCGGAGCTGCGCTCGCAGGTCGTCGGCACGGTCGACTTCGCCGACGAGGTCGACGCGGCCGCGGTCGCGAAGGCGTTGCGCGCCAACGGGATCGTCGACACCGAGCCGTACCGGAAGCTGGGCCGCAACCAGCTGCGCGTCGGCCTCTTCCCGGCGATCGACCCGGACGACGTCACGAAGCTCACCCAGAGCATCGAATACGTCGTGGAACGGCTCGGCTGACCAGAAAACGCCCAAACCGCCCCGCCAGCCACCCGGCTCGCGGGGCGGTTCGCGTTCACGACCACTCGTTCGTGACACACCGTGGTCGGCGTGTCACGGCGGTCCCGGATCTCCGGCCCGGCGAAGATGACCGGGAAAGTGCCGTCGGAGGGAATTCGGATGGGTGAGGCGTCGGCGCGCCTCGCACGTCAAGCCGACGCGCCGTTCTAACGTGGGCACCCACAAAGGTGAACACCGGGGAGGCGAGAAATGCGGGCGTTGCGGGTGGTCGGGCTGCACGAGGACGGGAAGTCCCTCGTGCTGGAGGACCCGGCGAGCCGTACCCGCTTCCTGCTCCCGGCCGACGAGAGACTGCGTGCGGCGGCGAGGGGGGACATAGCCCGGCTGGGCCAGATCGAGATCGAGTTGGAGAGCCAGATGCGGCCACGCGAGATCCAGGCGCGAATCCGCGCGGGCGAGTCCGTCGAGCAGGTCGCGAGCAGCGCGGGCGTCTCGACGCAGCGGGTGGAGCGGTTCGCCTACCCGGTGCTGCTCGAACGGTCCCGCACGGCGGAACTCGCGCAGTCGGCGCACCCGGTCCGCGAGGACGGGCCCGACGTCCAGACGCTCGGCGAGGTCGTCGCCTACGCGTTCGGCGTCCGCGGCCACGACTACAACCAGGCCACCTGGGACGCCTGGCGCGGCGACGACGGCAAGTGGGTCGTCGTGCTGCGCTGGAAGGCCGGCCGCTCCGACAACCGCGCGCACTGGTCGTTCTCGCCCGGCGCGCACGGCGGAACGGTGCACGCGCTCGACGAGAACGCCGAGGTCCTGCTCAACCCGAACTCGTACGTCGCGCCGCGCACCGTGCGCGCGCTGGCTCCCGCCCGCGATTCGGTGGTGCAGCCGACCCTCGACGCCGTCGAGGAGCCGCGCGCCATCGAAGGCCCGGACGAGGGCGACGAGGAGACCCGCGAAATCCCGCGCGTCCCGGGCGAGCCCGACGGGGACGAGGCCGAGCAGCCGCGCACGAAGGCGAAGAAGAACCATCCGATCGTGCCGTCCTGGGAGGACGTGCTGCTCGGAGTCCGCACCCAGCGCGGCTGACCCGACTGACCCGCGATGGGTGCGGGAACCCGGAGAGGAGGAATCAGAGTCCCTCAGGATTCCCCTCCTGGACTTCCACCGAGGCGGGCCCGGCCAGGTTCACTCGTCCAGCAGAGCGGCCAGTTTCTTCGGCGCGACGTGCCGATACGCCTCCCGCACGATCTGCTCCACCTCGGTCCAGTCGACGTCCACGTCGAGCCGCACCCCTAGCCACCCGTGCACTCCGACGTAGGGCGGCCGGAAGAACCGGTCCGGTTCGGTGCGCACCAGTTCCTCCTGCACGCCTGGCGGCGCGGGGCACCAGAACGCGAGTTTGTCGTCGTGGTGCCGGTCGGCGAACATCGCGAACGTCTTGCGGCCGCGGACGAACCACGTCGGTTCGCCGTGGCTGAGCCGTTCGGTGGCTTCGGGCAGGGCGAGACACAGCGCGCGCAGCTTGTCGAGCGGGGCCATCGCGCCAGTATCCGCGAGTCAGAACACCGTGGCCAGCACGCCGATCCACGCGAGCACCAGGCCGCCGCCCGCGCCGTACACCGCCCAGCGCAGGATCGGCACCTTCCGGCCCAGCCACAGCGACGGCGCGACCCCGCCGGTCACCACCAGCGACGCGATCAGCGCCAGCCACGTGCTCGTCTCGCGCGCGAGCGTCCCGGCCAGCGCGAGCATCGCCACGATCACCACGGCAGCCGCGAACGCGGACACGGTCAGCCCAGTGGCCCACGGCGTCGGCTCGTCCGGGGTTCGCGCCCGCGCGGGCTGATCCGGCCGCGGCGGCGGTTCGACCACTGTCTCCACGCCGGTCACCGGGTCGACAAAGCGCACCTCGGTTCCCATCACCGCGGCCAGGCGCGCGGCGAGCTGCCGCCCGCGCTGCGACACGACTGAACCGGCGACGTCGACGTCCGAGTCGGAGCGGGCGACCGCCGACGCCACGCGTGCCCATTCGTGCAGCGCCTGCGCCAGGTCGGCACCGATCGCGAGCCGGCGCGGGTCGACCTCCCGCGCGTGCTCGCCGCCCGGACCGGCGAGCACCGCCTGCTCGCCGCGGATCCGCAGCTCCATAGTGCCCCTCCCCGCGAGAAACGTGCCGGGGGTCACTCTAGTGGGGCGGCCCCCGCCGAGACTTCGTGGAACGCGATCGCCGCCGCGGTGGCGACATTCAGCGAGTCGACGCCGGGCACCATCTCCACCCGGACCGCGACGTCCGCGGCCTCGATCGCCTCGTCGGTCAGCCCCGGCCCCTCGGCACCGAGCAGCAGCGCGATCGGGCCCGGCACCTTCTCGCGCAATCCGCGCAGCGGTACGGAATCCGTGCGCGGCGTGAGCGCGGCCACCGTGAAACCCCGTGCCCGCAGCACATCCAGGCCGCCGGGCCAGCTGTCGAAAGTCGCGAACGGGACGCGCAGCACGTGTCCCATCGAAACGCGCACACTTCGCCGGTAAAGCGGATCCGAACAACCCGGACCGAGCAATACCCCGCCGACGCCGAGCGCGGCGGCATTGCGGAACAGCGCGCCGAGATTTTCGTGATCGCCGACACCTTCGAGCACCGCCAGAATCTGCGCGCTGTCCACGATTTGGGAAACCGTCGGCGGTTCCGGGCGGTCCGCGACCGCGAGCACGCCGCGATTGAGGTGGAAACCGACGACCTCGGCCATGGTTTCCGCCGACGTCACATACGCGGGCACGTCGACGCCGGTGAGTTCGTCTTCCAATTCCCGCAGCCGTCTCTCCACGCCGAGCAGCGCTCGCACCGGATAACGCGAGGCGAGCAGCCGTCCGACCACGACGGTTCCCTCGGCGATCACCAGCCCGCGCCCGCCGGGGCGGTCCGGGCGACGGTCCGCTGTGGACAGGTCGCGGAAGTCGTCGAGCCCCGGATGCGCCCGGTCCTCGGTGAAGATCAGTTGAGCCACATCGGACAGTCTCGCACCCGCCCGAACCCGTGCCCATTGGTCCGAACGCGCGGCCCGCTTTGGTACGAACGGCGTAGTTGTCCGCAGGGTCAACCGCCGGTGACGGAGAGCACCAGTTTGGCCGCTAGCCCATGGCGACGCGCTGTGCGACGGTGGTCTGCCTGGCGACCTAGCCGCCCAGACCACTGCGGACAGCAGCCAAGGAGCGCGTCGAACCATGGGTACGGATCTCTCGGCACACCCCGGCCGGCTCGATCGCGGACGGTACCGCCGGAAGGTCCAGCGGTGCCTGGACACCCTGGCGCGGATGCTCACCGACGGCAGTTTTTCCTTTCCCCGCAAGAACATCGGGCTCGAAGTCGAGCTGAATCTGGTGGACGGGCAGCTGAGCCCCTCGATGACCAACTCGGTCGTGCTGGAGGCGCTCGACGACGCCGCGTTCACCACCGAACTCGGCCAGCACAATCTGGAGCTCAACGTGCCGCCCCGCCCGCTCGCCGGGGATTCCGCGCTGCGGCTGGAAGAAGACCTGCACTCCTACCTCGCGAAAGCGCAGGACAGCGCGGCGCACACCGGCTCGTCGGTGGCCATGATCGGCATTCTGCCGACGCTGGGACCGGAGCATTTCGATCAGAAGTGGCTTTCCCACAAAACGCGGTATTCGTCGCTGAACGACGAGATCTTCGCCGCCCGCGGCGAGCGGATCGCGCTCGCGATGGACGGCCCGGCATTGCCCGGAGGCCAGCCGGAGCGGCTGCGGCACTACGCGGAGTCCATTCTCCCGGAGGCCGCCTGCACTTCGGTCCAATTGCATCTGCAGGTCGCCCCTGAGGAATTCGCCGCGCACTGGAACGCCGCGCAATGCCTGGCCGGCGTCCAGATCGCGCTCGCCTCGAACTCGCCTTTCCTGCTGGGCAAGGCGCTGTGGCACGAAACCCGGATCCCGTTGTTCCAGCAGGCCACCGACACCCGGCCGGAGGAGCTGAAAAACCAGGGCGTCCGGCCGCGCGTGTGGTTCGGCGAACGGTGGATCACGTCGATCTTCGACCTGTTCGAGGAAAACGTCCGCTATTTCCCGGGTCTGCTGCCGGAGACCGATCTCGAAGACCCGATCGAAGCGCTGGAATCCGGGCAGGCGCCGAAGCTTTCCGAACTGCGGCTGCACAACGGAACGATCTGGCGGTGGAACCGGCCGGTGTACGACGTAGTCGACGGCCTGCCGCATCTGCGCATCGAAAACCGGGTGCTGCCCGCCGGTCCGACGGTCGCCGACATGGTGGCCAACGCGGCGTTTTTCTACGGCGCCCAGCGCGCGCTGGCCGAGCAGGACCGGCCGGTGTGGTCGCAGATGTCGTTCCAGGCCGCGGAAGAAAATTTGTACGAGGGCGCGCGCAAGGGCTTCGACGCGCAGCTGTACTGGCCCGGCATCGGCTGGATCCCGCCGGACGAGCTGGCGCTGCGCGTGCTGCTTCCGCTGGCACACGAAGGCCTGCGCCGTTCGGATGTGTCCGACGAAGCCCGCGTGCGGTACCTCGGCATCATCGAACGCCGCTGCCTCGCCCGGCGCAGCGGCGCGGCCTGGCAACGCGACTACGTGCTGCGCGCGCACGAACGCGGCGCGGACCGCGAAACCGCGCTCAACTGGATGCTGCGGCGGTATTTGGAGCTTTCGGAAGCCGGCGAGCCGGTGCACACCTGGACGCTCGACGGCTGAGCCCTTTTGCGCGGTCCCCTAAGGTGTTTCGCACGGGAAGGGGGTGGCGCGTGTGCCGAAGGTGCTGGGCGGTTCGCTCGAAGCGCACCGCCGGGAAGTGCGGTCGCGGGTCTTCGAGGTCGTCCGCGCGCAGCTGTACGAACGCGGGTTCGACGCGATCACGCTCGCCGGAGTCGCCGCGGAGGCTGGGCTCGGCCGCACCGCGATGTACAACCACTTCCCGGACAAGGAAAGCCTGCTCGTCGCGTTCGTGGAGGACGAGGCCGCGCGCTATGTCGAGCGGCTGCGCGCGGCGGTGGACGCCGAACCGGACCCGGTCGCCCAGCTGGCCACGTTCGTCCGGCTGCAGCTGCGCGTGCTGGCCGAGCACCACCTCCCGCCGGGCACCGCGTTGGAATCCGCGCTCGCGCCCGCGGCGTACCAGCGGATCAGCGCGCACGCCGACCCGATCATCGAACAGCTGCGCTCGGTGCTGCTCGCCGGAGTCGACGCGGGCAGCTGGCCCGCGCAGGACCTCGCCGTGGTGGTTCCGATGATCACCGCCGCGCTCGGCAGCCGGCAGGTCATCGATGTGCCCGCTGACCAGCTGGAAGACGCCATCGAAGCCGCCGTGCGGTTCGTCCGGCGGGCGGTCGGTTCGAGGGACGAAGCTTGATTTTAGGCTAGCCTAAGTCGTGATCCTGGCCTACAGTTCTTTCTGACAGCTTGTCATAAAGACGTCGGGAGGCCCTTGATGACGGTGACCGCGGACCTCGAAGCCAGCCCGTTCTCCGGACGGCTGCGCGCGTCCACGAGGGCGGTGCACGACAAGGCCAACCACTCGACGTACATGAACGCGCTGCTCGGCGGCGAGCTGACGCTGGAGGGCTACGCGGCGCTGGCAGCCCAGTACTACTTCATCTACGAGGCCATCGAACGCGCCGGCGACGCGATGGCCGGCGATCCGGTCGGCGGCCAGTTCGTATTCGAGGAGCTGCGCCGGCTGCCCGCGCTGGAACGCGACCTCGTCCGGCTGGTCGGGCCCGGCTGGCGCGCCGAGATCGCCCCGCTCGCCGCCACCGCGGCCTACACCGCGCGGATCGCCGAGGCGGCGCGCTGGTCCGGCGGGTTCGTGGCGCACCACTACACGCGCTACCTCGGCGACATCGCCGGCGGCCAGATCATCCGGCGGCTGCTGGAGAAGAAGTTCGACCTCGCCGAGGCGGGCACGCTCTTCTACCGCTTCGACCAGATCGGCAGCGCCCCCGCGTTCCGCGACCGCTACCGCGCGAAGCTGGACGAGGCGCCGTGGAGCGAGGAAGACCGCGCCCGGGTCATCGACGAATCCGTGGTCGCCTTCGAGCACAACGTGGCGGTATTCGACGAACTGGCGCTCGACCTCGACCGGTACCGCGACGCGGCGGCATGAGCCGGGTCACAGCCGGTTGACCTCCACCTAGCTTGAAGTACGACGCTCGGTTTCAGAAGGTTCCCGCGAGGGAAGCCGCCTAGAAAAACCGCGCGTCGATCAGAAGGAGGGCCCATGGCCCGGTACGAGCTGCCCGAACTCGATTACGACTACGGTGCTCTCGCGCCGTACATTTCGGGCGAGATCAACGAGCTGCACCACAGCAAGCACCACGCGACCTACGTGAAGGGCGCGAACGACACGCTGGACAAGCTCGCCGCCGCGCGGGAGGCGGGCGACTTCGGCTCGATCGTGGGGCTGGAGACGACGCTGGCGTTCAACCTGGCCGGGCACGCCAACCACGTCGTGTGGTGGAAGATCCTCTCGCCGGAGGGCGGGGACAAGCCGACCGGCGAGCTGGCCGCGGCGATCGACGAGGCGTTCGGCTCGTTCGACAAGTTCAAGGCCCAGTTCACCGCGGTGTCCACCACGATTCAGGGCAACGGGTGGGGCGCGCTGTCGTGGGACCCGATCGGCAAGACGCTGATCACCCAGCAGCTGCGCGACCACCACAACAACCTGATCCTGCCGACCGTGCCGATCCTGCTGGTCGACGTCTGGGAGCACGCGTTCTACCTCGACTACAAGAACGTGAAGCCGGACTACGTCAACGCCCTCTGGAACGTCTTCAACTGGGCCGAGATCAGCAAGCGCTTCGACAACGCCGTCGCCGGCGGCAACGGCCTCCTGCTCAGCTGAGCCCCGGGGCCCGGCCGACCGCGGCCGGGCCCCTTATTTCGCTTGACCTGGAGTGCACTGGAGGTGTGAGAGTGGAACCCATGGACGTCGACGCCTACCTCGCTCGCCTGGACCTGCCGGTGCCTCCGGCGGCTGACCTGGCCGCGCTGCGCCTGCTGCAGGAGCGGCACCTGATGCACGTCCCGTTCGAGAACCTGAGCGTGCACCTCGGGGAACCCATCGAACTCACCGAAGAAGCGCTTTTCGACAAGCTCGTGCGCCGTCGGCGCGGCGGTTTCTGCTACGAGCTGAACGGTCTTTTCGTCGCGCTGCTGCGAGAGCTGGGCTTCGCCGCGACGCTGCACGCCGCCCGCGTCTTCGACGACGCCGGCGTGCCCGGTCCGCCGCTGGACCACGCCGCCATCCTCGTCCAGCTCGAGGACGAGCAGTACCTGGTGGACGTCGGCTTCGGCAAGTTCAGCCGCCAGCCGCTGGCTCTGTCCGCGGTCGAGCCGCAGAGCGACCCCGAGGGCGAGTTCCTGCTCCTGGACGCTCCGTACGGCGACGTGGACGTCCTGCGCGACGGCAAGCCCGAGTACCGCTTGGAGCGCCGCCCACGGCAGCTGTCGGACTTCGGGCCGATGGCGTGGTGGCAGGCCACTTCGCCGCAGTCGCATTTCACGCAGAGCCTGACCTGCTCCCGCCCGACCGCCCAGGGCCGCGTGACGCTGTCCGGCGACCGGCTGATCGAGACGGTGGACGGCGTGCGGCACGAGGTGCTGCTGCCGAACGACGAAGCCGTGCGGATGGCGTATCACGTGTACTTCGGCCTGCGCCTGCGTCGGCTTCCGATGCGTCCCGGCGAACATCCGCTGGAAGCCTCGAAACCGAGTGCGCACCCGTCCTGACGTCGGGAACGGCCTTGCCCTCGCGGCGAAGAGCCCCGACCATGAACAGAGCCCCGCCTCCCGGGGTTCCCAGGTTGCGGGGCTCTGTCCGTTCCCGAACTGACTGCCGCTCCCACCACGAAGCGGACATGTATGAGGTTAGCCTAACCTCACCAGCGACGGCAAGACCGTCCCCGCGGAGACCTCGGTCTCACCCGCCCGAGTGACAACTTTCGGCTGCCCGACCGCCCTCGGCCAGCCATTTCCGCAGGTCAGACCCGTTCCCGAGACAGGATCCGCAGGCCGTTGCCGAGCCGCTTGGGCATCCGGACGCCGCCGCGCCGGATCAGCACCGCCGCGCACACCACCGCCGCGATCGCCGAAACCGCGCCGCCGATGTAGAACGGCGACCGGCCGCCGAACGCGTCGGCCATCCAGCCGGTCATCGGCCCGCCGATCGGGTTGCCGCCGATCAGCACCAGCACGTAGATGCCCATCACGCGGCCGCGCATCTCCGGCGACACCGACGTCTGCACCAGCGCGTTCGCCGTGTTCAGGAAGGTGATCGTGGCGAACCCGAGCGGGATCAGCCCGATCCCGAAGGCCAGGTACGTCGGCATGAACGCGGTGATCAACTCGAACACCCCGAGCAGCGCCGCCGACACCAGCATCAGCCGCACCCGGGGACGGCTCTTCGCCCCGCGCCGCGCGGACGCCAGCGCGCCGGTGAAGGTGCCCACCGCGACGAGCGTCGAGAGCAGGCCATAGCCGTCCGCCTGGGTATGGAAGACGTTCGCGGCGACGATCGGCAGCGACGTGAAGTAGGTGATGCCGAACGTGCTGACGAAGAACATCAGCACCATGACGGTCACCAGATCCGGCCGCCCGCGCACGTAACGCAGGCCCTCCATCAGCTGGCCCTTCGCGCGCGGGATCGCCGGACCGCGGAACAGCTTCGCCGGGTTCATCATCGCGACCCCGGCGATCACCGCCAGCGTGCTCGCCGCGTTCGCGATGAACAGCCAGCCGGTGCCGACCCAGGTGATCGCGAACCCGGCGATGGCCGGTCCGACGATGCGGGCCATGTTGAAGATCGACGAGTTCAGCGCGACCGCGTTCGCCACCTGGTCGCGGCCGACCATCTCGGCGACGAACGACTGCCGCGTCGGCACCTCGATCGCCGAGGTCGTCCCGAGCATCACGCACAGCAGGTAGACGTGCCACAGCTGGGCGACGCCGGTCAGGTCGAGCACGCCGAGCAGCACGGCCTGCAGGCAGTTCACCGACTGGATCAGCATCAGCAGCCGGCGCTTGTCGACGCGGTCGGCGAGCACGCCCGCCCACAGCGACAGCAGCAGCGTCGGGATGAACTGCAGCGCGACCGCGACGCCGAGCGCCACCGGATCGTTGCCGGACAGCGTGAACACCAGCCAGTCCTGGGCGATGCGCTGCATCCAGGTGCCGATGTTCGAGATGACCTGGCCGCTGAAGAACAGCCGGTAGTTCCGCACGCGCAGCGACGAGAACATCGTGCGCCGGGTCTTGGTTTCCTGGGTTTCCGCCTCGGAAGACGATTTCCTGGCGGTGGACGAGGGGCCGGGCGGAGCGGAACCGGACGGCGGCGGCGCCGTGTCCCGGGTAGCAGCGGATTGGGCCGGACATCCTGTTTCGCTACCCGTGGTGGTCACCTGTGCTAGTTCCCCGCCATCCTGTCGATGATCTCCGCGGCCCGGGAGAGCACTTCGAGCTCTTCCTCGCCGAGTTCGGCCAGTTGCCGGTCCAGCCACGCCTCCCGCACCGAAATGGCCTTGCGCACGAACGCGAGCCCGTCGTCGGACAGCTCGACGATGGCCTGGCGGCCGTCGGTCGGGTGCGGCCTGCGCTCGACGAATCCCATCTCCTCGAGCGCGGCGATGACCCTCGTCATCGAGGGCGGCTGGACGCCTTCCTTCGCGGCGAGCTGACCGGGGGTCAGCGGACCGCACTTGTGCAGGGTGGACAGCGCCGCGATCTGCGTGAGCGACACGTCGTCGGCCACCCGCTGTGCCCGGAGCCTGCGGTTGAGCCGCACCACCGCGAGACGCAAGCGGCTCGCCAGTGATCGCTCGTGCGGGTCGCCGGACATATAGTTAGCATACCTCACGACCTGGGCCCGGTGTTTACGCCGGTCAGGCGAGTGCGGCCTGGATCGGCCCGACCGCGAAGTAGGCGACGAACGCCACCGCGATCACCCACATCAGCGGGTGCACCTTCCGGGCCTTGCCGGTGACCGCCTGGATCACGACGTAGCTGACGAATCCGGCGCCGATGCCGTTGGCGATCGAGTAGGTGAACGGCATGACCACGATGGTCAGGAACGCGGGCAGGGCGATCCTGAAATCGGTGAAGTCGATGTCGCGGACCTGCGCCATCATCAGCGCGCCGACCACCACCAGCGCCGGAGCGGCCGCCTCGACCGGCACGACCTGGTACAGCGGGGTCAGGAACATCGCGGCGAGGAACAGCAGGCCGGTCACGACGTTCGCCAGCCCGGTCCGCGCGCCCTCCGCGATCCCGGAAGCGGATTCCACGAACACGGTGTTCGAGCTGGCCGAGCCGAACCCGCCGGCCGCGCCCGCGAGGCCCTCGACGAACAGCGCCTTGCCGACGTTCGGGAGCTGGCCGTCCTTGCCGACCAGGCCCGCTTCCTTGCCGAGGCCGGTCATGGTGCCCATGGCGTCGAAGAAATCCGCGAGCACGAGGGTGAAGACGAGCAGCACCACGGTGATGATCGGCAGCCGGGTCCACGCGCCGAACGAGACGTCGCCGACCAGCGACAGGTCCGGCAGGCCGACGACCTTCTGCGGCAGCGCCGGGTAGCCGAGGTTCCAGCCCTTCGGGTCGGTGCCGTTCGACGGCCCGGCCTTCACGATCGCCTCGACCACGATCGCCAGCACGGTCGAGCCGAGCACGCCGATCAGGATCGCGCCCTTGACCTTCTTGGCCACGAGCACCGCGGTCAGCAGCAGCCCGACGACGAACACCGCGGTCGGCCACGAGGCGATCGAACCGCCGATGCCGAGCCCGACCGGCACCGTGGTGTGCGCGTCGTCCGGAAGCCGGCGCACGAACCCGGCGTCGACCAGGCCGATCAGGCAGATGAAGAGCCCGATGCCGACCGCGATCGCGGATTTGAGCGCGGGCGGCACGGCGCGGAACACCGCGGTGCGGAAGCCGGTGAGCACGAGCAGGACGATGATCACGCCCTCGATGACCACCAGGCCCATCGCCTCCGGCCAGCTCATCTGCGGCGCGATAGTGACCGCGAGCAGGCTGTTGATGCCGAGCCCGGTGGCGATGCCGAACGGGTAGTTCGCGACCAGCCCCATCAGGATCGTCAGCACGCCGGCGACCAGCGCGGTCACCGCGGCGACCTGCGGCACCGGAAGGATGTGGCCGAGCACGTCCTTGTGCGCCGACGGGGTGTCGGCCGCGAAACTGCCGATGATCAGCGGGTTGAGGACCACGATGTAGGCCATCGTCACGAACGTGACCACGCCGCCGCGGATCTCCCGCCCAGTGCTCGACCCGCGTTCGCTGATCCGGAAGAAGCGGTCCAGTGTGGACCCGGCCCGTTCGCGCTGCTCCGCCATTTCCCCGCCTGTCTCGCTGTTCCGTCCCGGGTAAGCTCAGCACGTGGACGAACCGACCAGTGCTCCGGACGCTCCGGCTGCTTTGCGGCACACGCCGGACCTGCCGAAGCGGCTCACCGACCTGACGCCGGTGGTGATCGTAGGTACTGCGCTCTGGCTTGTCGCGCTCGTGGTGCTCTTCTTCACGAGCGGGGGTGTGTGGGTGTGGACGTGTGTGGCCGGGGTTGTGCTCGGGTTTATCGGGTTCGGGATTATTTTCTGGCAGCGTGCGGCGGCTCGGCGCGGGTCCAAGTCGGCGCAGCGGCTTTAGGGCTCGTGAGTGCTGCTCACGGTTCTAACCGGGACCAGCACTCACGACGTCAGTTCAGCAGCGTGCGCGGCGCGGGGTCTTCCAGCAGCGCGGTGATCCGGTAACGCTCCGCCCAGCGGTCGCTCGCCCACGCGAAGGCGCGCGCCAGCCCCTCGGACGTGTCCGCCGCGTGCAACCGGTCGTCCAACCACCACGGCACGTCGGCCGTCTCGCCCTCGACCGACACGGTGAGCGAGTCGTGCAGCAGCACGCCACCGTCCGGCAGTGCGATGCCGAGCTGGTCCGCGGCGAGCGCGACGGCGGGCAGATCGGCCCACGCGACGTACTCGCCGGTGCTCTCGACCTCGGCTTTCAGGCTGCTCGCGACCGGTACGTCGAGGAGTTCCGCCAGCCGCTCGGGTTCGGCGGGCGCGACGAGGAGCTTCGCCGGATCGAGTGCCGCCGCGACCCACGGCACGTCCAGCACCACGGCGTCCTCTACGACGCTTCCGTCCGCCGCGCGGACGCGAGCGGGGGCGTCGACGTCGGAGATGTCGATCGGCGCGGCCACCAGCGCCGCGTGGGCGCGAGCCACCAGGCCCGGCGTCGGCGTGCGGTCTGGATCGCCGAGTCGTTCGAGCAGGTCGGTGACGTCTTCCGCGGTCTCCAGATCCAGTCCGGTGCGGACTCCCACGGCGCGGAGGAGATCGTCGCTCAGGTCGAGATCCGGCACCGGGTCGTACAGCCCGGCCAGCGCGGTCGCCGAAGCGAGCCGCCAGGAGCCGGGCGCTTCGCCGGCCAGCAGGGCGTACCGCGCGAGCCACCAGCCCGCGTGCCCGTCCGGGCTGTGCAGTGCCTGCCAGGTTTCCGGGCGGGACGCGATCAGCCGGAGCGCGTCCGGCCAGGCGTCGTCCGCGACGAGGTCGAGGTCCCGGATGGACACGACCGTCGTCGGCGGCTGCTCGAACGAATCCCACCACTGCTCTTCGTCCGGAAGCTGATGGTCGGGTTCGTGCGGTTCCTCGTCCAGCACGACCGCGAACGAATCGAGCACCTTCGCCGCGACGAGGGTTTCGGTCGGCCAGTCCTCCGCGAATTCCTCGTCCAGCACGGAAAGCGCGCCGCCGGGCTCGAACACCTCGGGGTCGAGCACGTCCAGCAACGGCGACGTCGGCAGCACCAGCTCGTCCGCGCGCCGCCAGCCGTCCTCCGCGGGCAGCGCCAGCGCGCCGATCCACTCCGGAGCCTGGTCGCCGCAGTCCGCGACCAGCCGCAGCACCGCGCCGGCGAGGTTCATTCCGTCCAAACCGGACTGAACGTCGGCGACGCTGTGCTCCACCGCGTATCGCAGTTGCTCCGCTTCGAGCAGCTGGCGCGCGTCCGCGTGCTTGGCCCCCAGCAGTTCCAGCAACTGATGCGCCGCACCCGGGTGCACCAGCCGAAGCCCCGGAACATCCACATCGGACAGAAGTTCGCGGAGTTCGCCGCTGCCGTCGACCAGCAGCGCGCCCTTGACGCCCGGCAACGTCCGCCCGTCCGACAACGGAACCGGCAGGCCGTCCAGCTGATTCGCGCTGATGGCGTGACTCTCGACCGCGACCGCCAGCTCCGCGTACAGCTTTTGCCACCAGCCGGGTTCGCGGTCGATGCCGGTCAGGACTTCGAGGACGTCCCCGATGCTGAGGATGTTCGCGGACACCGGCTTCAGCAACCGCGGATTCGCCTGCACCAGACCGGGAATGACGTCGGCAAGCAGCGGAGCCAGCCCGTCGATGTCGAGCACCCGCGCCTGCTGCCCGGAGACTTCCCGACCGTCCACTGTGGCCAGCCAGGGCTCCTGCGCGAGCGCGGTGTACACGAGGTCTTTCAGCTGTGCGTCCACAGTGGACTGCGGAAAACCCGCGGCGGGGACCAAGATCGGCCGGTGCTCGGCTTTTACCGCCCGGACCAGCTCGACGTATTCGCTCGCCGCCGTTTCCAGCGCGCGAGTGAGTTCCGCGCCAGGAAGCACACGGCGGCGCGACGGTTCCAACGGCACCTCGGCAATCAACCGAGCCGGGAGCGAAAGCCCTTCGTCGGTCGGCGTCGGCGCGTGCAGCAGATCGTCCTCGAGCGGCTGCGGCACTCCGTCGGCGTCGACCGGGACCGCCCAGACTCCGTGCTTCAGCCACCGCCGTCGCCCGGTCGGCGAAGTGATCTCGACGATCTCCTCACCGCTTCGCGTCCACGTGCGACCGTCCACTTCGGCCTCGGCGAGCCACGGCAGGGCCAGCAGGAGGTCTTCGATCTCGTTCGCCAGGCCGTCGAGCAGCCCCTGTCCGGATTCCCGGAGCGGCAACCGCACTTCGGTGGCGAACCCCTCGGCCGGCTGTTCCGCGACGGGGAACGGCAGCCGCAGCACCGGAACGTCGCCGTCCCGGCCGGATTCCTCCCGCGTGCGCTGCGCGGAGAACGCGACCCCGCCCGAGGTGGAAACCACGCGCGGCTCGTCGGTGACGGTCAGCACGGCCGCGAACCCGACCCCGAACCGGCCGACGGTTCCCTGCTTGGCCGACGCCCGCAGCGACGCGAGCGATTCGACCCCCCGGGCGTCCAGTGGCACGCCGGTATTGGCGAACCGCAGTTCACCGTCCACAACGGACACTCGGATCCGCCCCGGTTCGCCCGCGAGCTGCGCGGCGTCGGCGGCGTTCTGCGCCAGTTCGACGAACAACCGGTCGCGATAAGCGCCCACGCGCAGGTCGCGTTCGGAGTTGGTGTCCTCGGTGAAGCGGGTGGGCGAATCGCGCCAGGCGCTCAGCACCGCTTCCCGCAGCCGGACTGTCCCGAAAGGATCAGCCGCTCCCCCAGCGACTTCGTTCACCGGAGGACATCGCTCCCGTCGGAGTCGCCCTGCTCCGGCGCGGAGCCTTCCTCGGCTGCGACCGCCTCGACGACCACGTCCGCCGCCGTACCCGCCGCCGAAGCCTCGACCGGTTCCTCGGCACCCGGCTCGGCCGAATCCGCAGCGACGTCCTCCGAAGCGGCTTCGGCAGCCTCCTCGACCGGTTCCTCGGCAACCGGCTCGACCGAATCCGCAGCGACATCCGAAGCACCCTCCGAAGCCGCTTCGGCAGCCTCCTCGACCGCCACCTCCACGGCCGCCTCCGGCTCCACCGCCGCGACCTCAGCGGTCTCTTCGGCAGCCGCGGCCGCCGCCTCTTCCACCACCGCCGGGTCCGCGACCGCGCTCGGCTCCGGAGCCGGCTCCGGGGCCGGGGTGAAGTCGATCAGCGAATCGTCGTAAACCAGTTCCGCGACCGGAACCGAGGAAGTCACCTCGACCCGCACCTCCGAATGCGCGCCGCAGCCGTACGCCACGTCCACGACGTGCCCGTCCGCGGGCGCGATGTCGTTCGTGCAGGCGCCGAAGGAGCCGCGCAGCGACCCGGCGAGCGGCACGAAGAACCCGCAGGTCCCGCAGGTCGCGGGCGCGCTGCGGGCCATGTCCGAGCGCGGGCCGAACTCGCCGCTGTGCCAGCGGGCGGCCGCGTCCAGCCTGCCGTAGCGCGAAAGCACGTGCACCCGGCCGAGACCGACCTCCAGAGCGGTCTCCTCGACCGCCGGGTCGTCCGACTGCAGGTACGCGGGCGAAAGGCGCGGGTCGTCCTTGTCCGCCGGGAACAGGTCGCCGACCCCGAGGTCGCCCGCCCGCACCCGCTGCTCCCACGGCACCCACGCGGGCGCGACCAGCGCCTCCGGGCCCGGCTGCAGCACCAGCTCGCTCACCGTGACCGGCTCGTCCGGCCCGGCCACCGCGACGGTGACCGACCAGCGCCAGCCGCGGTAGCCGGGCACCGAGGCTTCGAAAAGGTGGCTCGCGGAGACCGCGTCCTCGCGTTCCACTCCGACGTGCTCGCCGACCTGGTCGGCGGGGGCTTCCGCCAGCACGGCCTCCCGCGCCACCTCGACGGCGTCCGCGAGCTTCCGGTGGAGAGAGCCGTCGTCCAGGGTCAACAGCAGCGTCATACCCCCAATTGTGCCGCACGCATCCGCGCCGCCCGTGCCAGGCTGTTCCTCGTGCGAACCCGGATCGTCTGGCCCCTGGTGGCCGCCGCCCTGCTCGGCGGGTGCGCGGGCACCCAAGCCGCGCCCGCCCAGCCCGAACAGCTCACCGTCCAGGTGCTCGGAACGCTGCCGCACGACTCGACGGCCTTCACCGAAGGACTCGAGTACTCCGGCCCGACGCTGTACGAGAGCCGCGGGCTCGAAGGCAAGTCCGCGCTCACCGCGGGCCCGGCCGGCGAAGCGCCAGCCAAACAGGTAACGGTGCCGTCGCCGCTGTTCGCCGAGGGCATCACGGTGCTCGGGCCGAAGCTGTGGCAGCTGACCTGGCGCGACGGAATCGCCATCGAGCGCGACTCCCAGACGCTCGCCGAGCTGCGGCGCGTGCGTTACGACGGCGAGGGCTGGGGACTGTGTCACCAGCCCGACGGGCGGCTGGTGATGAGCAATGGGTCGTCGAAGCTCACCTTCCGTGATCCGCAAACGTTTGCGGTCACCGGTTCCGTCGAGGTCGGCCAGGACCAGCTGAACGAACTGGAGTGCGTCGGCGACACCGTCTACGCGAACGTCTGGCAGACCGACACCATTCTGCGCATCGACGCCGGCACCGGACGGATCACCGCGAAGATCGACGCCAGCGGGCTGCGCAAGCCCGCCCGGCCCGGCGAGGACGTGCTGAACGGCATCGCCGCCATCCCCGGCACCGACGAATTCCTGCTCGCCGGGAAGCTGTGGCAGTCGTCGTTCCGCGTGAAGTTCGTCCCGGAAAATCAGCGAACCGGCACGTGAGCGGGCGGCGCGGGACCCCGATGAGGCAGGATTGAACCGTGGCCCTCTTCAGCTCGCGCTCCGGTTCCGACAGCCCCCTCGGCGGGCAGTCGGGCAAAGGCCGTGGGCGGAAGAAGCGCCGCTGGACTCCCGAGCCCGGCGCGGCGCAGGCCCGTCCGTGGCGCGAAGCCCCGCCGACCCGGGTCGATCAGGCCGTTGACCAGCGCGTTCGCCAGACTCCGCCGGAGTACGCGCCGGAGCCGCCGCGGGCCCGTCCGGAGCGCATCCCGCCCGAACCGCCCCGCGGCCGCCCGGCCGAACCGCGGACCGAACACGTCGATCCGCGCCGCGAGCCGCCTCGCGCGTACCCCGGACGCAGCGCGTTTTACGACGACGTGCCGCCGTTCGTGCCGAATGCCGACGAAGCGCCCACCGGCGCCGTCCCGATGGGACACCGGCCCCCGCCGCCGCGCGGCGCCCGGCCGTACCCGCCGCGCGAGCACCGCACCGAGCCGGTGCACCCGCGGCCGTACGAAGATCGTCCCGGCAGCGCTGGCTACGAGCACTACGACACCGGCGGTTACGCGGGCGAGCCTCGGATCGACGAGGAGCAGGACGAGGCGTTCAACACCACTGCCGTCCCCGGTGCCGGGTCGATTCCGAAGCTGCCGAAGAAGCTCACCGTCACGCGGGTCGCCGCGCTGCGCAGCCGTCAGCTGAGCGGGCAGGCGATCGGCGCGTTCCAGCGCGCCACCAAGGCGGACGGCGCGGACAAGTCCGGTCTCACCTCGCTGATGTACGCGGTGATGCTGAACTACGCCAGCGACGCCGCGATGGCGATCGCGCTGGCCAACACGCTGTTCTTCGCCGCGACCAGCGGCGAGAGCAAGGGCAAGGTCGCGCTGTACCTGCTGATCACGATCGCGCCGTTCGCGCTCGTCGCGCCGGTGATCGGCCCGGCGCTGGACCGGATCCAGCGCGGCCGCCGGCTCGCGATGTGCGTGTCGTCGATCGGGCAGGGCCTGATGGCCGTGGTGATGGCGCTGCACTTCGACGACTGGCTGCTGTACCCGGCGGCGCTCGGGATGATGGTGCTGTCGAAGTCGTTCACCGTGCTGAAGGCGGCGGTCACGCCGCGCGTGGTGCCGCCGGAGATCACGCTGTCGAAGACCAACGCGCGGATCACCGTGTTCGGCCTGATCGCGGGCGGCGCGTTCGGCGCGCTGGCCAGCGGCGTGAGCAGCCTCACCAACTCCTCCGGCGCGCTGTGGTTCACCGCCGCGATCTGCGTGGCCGCGGCAGTGCAGTCGATGCGGATCCCGTCGTGGGTCGAGGTGACCGAGGGGGAGGTCCCGACGTCGCTGTCCGCCCGGCCGGAGCCGAAGCAGAAGCGGCGGCGCCAGCCGATGGGACGCCACATCGTGGTTGCCTTGTGGGGCAACGGTTCCGTGCGCGTGCTGACTGGCTTCCTGATGATGTTCGCGGCCTTCGCGGTGAAGGCGCAGACCGAACACGCCGGGCACAGCCCGTTCGTGCAGCTGCTGTTGCTGGGCATCATCGGCGCGGCGGCGGGCGTCGGCGGATTCGTCGGCAACGCACTGGGTTCGCGGCTGCACTTCGGTTCGGCGGACCAGGTGATCGTGGCCTGCGTGGCGGCGTGCGTCGTGACGACGTTGATCGCCACGCTGCTGCCCGGACTCGCCACGGCGGCGATCGTCGGTCTCATCGGCGCGACGGCCAGCGCGCTGGCGAAGATCAGCCTCGACGCGGTGATCCAGGAGGACCTGCCGGAGCAGTCGCGCGCCTCGGCGTTCGGGCGTTCGGAAACGGTGCTGCAGCTGTCGTGGTGCATGGGCGGCGCGATCGGGCTGCTGCTGCCGCCGACGTACTGGATCGGCTTCCTGGTCGTGACGCTGCTGCTCGCGGTCGGCCTGACCCAGACCTTCCTGGTGCAGCGCGGCGGATCGCTTCTGCCCGGGCTCGGCGGCAACCGCCCCCTGCGCCCGGAGCCGACCGGCAGCTTCCCCGCCCCGGGGCCCGCGCGAGGCCGCCGGTAATCTCGGGCCATGCGACGTTCCCGGGTGGTGGCCGTGCTCGCGGCCGGTGGTTTCGCGGTGGCCGGCTGTTCCGCGCCGGGTCCGGCCGAGGTGACTTTCTACGCCGACGGGCACACGATCAACGTCGCCCCGATCGGCAACTGCGACATCAAGTCCGGCGTCTGCGCGGCCAACCCCGGCGCGACGGGCAAGCTCAAGGTGCGCCCGGGCCGGTCGGTGCAGATCTCGGTGCCGAAGGAGATCGCCGAGACGCCGTGGAAGGTCACCGTGCAGTACGTGAACTCCAAGGGCGAGCCGCAGCCGCTCAAGGAGGACATCATCACCTCCCGCGACCGCTACGCCTACACCGCGACCCCGCCCGCGAAGGACGACCAGATCGTGGTGGTCGAGATCGCGCAGGCGTCGGTGATCAGCCGCACCGGCGACCCGAACGACGCCGAGGCGGTCACGACGGCGCTGTGGTCGCTGCAGGTCCAGCCTGCCTGAATCGCCTTAAAGCCGTGAAGGGCTCCGCGCGGGGAGATTCCCGCACGGAGCCCTTCACTGTTTTCAAGCGGTGGCGTGACTGATCACGGGTCGAGGTCGCGCGCGACCGCGCGCATGATCTCCGCGATCTGCTTGGTGTTCTTGCGATCCGGGTACCGGTTGCGCCGCAGGTCCGGCTGGACCTTCAGCTCCAGCAGCTTGATCATGTCCTCGATGAGGCCGTGCAGCTCCTCCGCGGGACGGCGGCGCGCCTCGGCGACCGACGGCGGCGGGTCCAGCAGCCGGACGGAGAGCGCCTGCGGTCCGCGCCTGCCGTCGGCCACGCCGAACTCGAGCCGCTGCCCGGCTTTCAGGCCCTCCACGCCGTGGGGCAGCGCGGCCTTGCGGATGTAGACGTCCGCACCGCCGTCTTGCGTGACGAAGCCGAACCCCTTCTCCGCGTCGTACCACTTGACCTTGCCGGTCGGCACTTCCCTCACCAGTCCTTCTGCTGTGCAGGTCACGACGAACGCGCCCCGAGCGATCTCGAGGCGCGCGTCCGATAAGCGTATCTCGCCACAGGTGCTGGGGAGAAGCGGATAGTCCCGTTACTCTCACAGCCCATGGAGAACAAAGCGAAGCAGACCGGCAAACCGATCCTCATGCGGCTCGGCATCGGCCTGTTCGCCATCGGCATGCTCGCGGTGGCGACGGTGTTCGTGATGTTCGCCGCCGGCCTGGAGAACCTGCCGGTGTGGCTCAGCGCGGCCGCCGGCGTGATCACCCCGCTCGGCCTGCTGCTCGGCCTGATCGCGCTGATCCAGGAAGCCCGCGCCGGAAAGCACGGCTGAGCAGCGGTTACACCGCCGTCTCCACGAACGTCCTGGCAAACCACTCCGGGAAATCGACCAGCGAGTCGAACACCACGTCCGCGCCCTCGGCGGCCAGTTCCTCGCGGGTGCACGGCCCGGTCGCCACGGCCACCGACATCGCGTTGGCCGCTCGCGCGCCCCGCACGTCGCCGAGGTGGTCGCCGACGTACGCGCGGGCCTCGTGCTCCAGCAGGGCCGCCGCCTTCTGCGTGGACCACAGCTCGCCCACCAGCGCGTCGACCCGCAGGCCCAGTGCGTCGAGGTGCATCTGCGCGTTGGGCGCGTACTTGCCGGTGACCACGAGCGTCCGCCCGCCCGCCGCGCGGACCGCCCGCAGCGCCTCGGCCGCGCCGGGCAGCGCGACCGTGCTCGGCACGACCGTCTCCGGGTACAGCTCGCGGAACTGCCAGATCAGCTCGGGGATCCGGTCCTCCGGCGCGCCGAAATCGCGCAGTGCCTGATCGAGCGGCGGCCCGAGGTTCGACGCGAACGCCTCCCCGTCGAACGGCAGCCCGGACTTCTCGCCGAGCGCGTTCATCGCCGCGACCATGCCCGGCCGCGGGTCGATCAATGTCATGTCGAGGTCGAACCCCACCGTGATGCCCACGTCCGACACGGTAGCTGCCCGCACCGACAGTTCCGGCGGGGTTTTGTACACGTGCGCCATCCAGGTAAAGCTTCTTGACACAGATTCATCCTGTGTCAAGCTGACGGTGTGACCAGCTTCACCGAGCGGACCAAGGCGACGCTGCGCGAGACGCTGCTGGACGCCGCCGCGGATCTGCTCCCCGACCGCGGCCACCAGGGCCTCCGGATGGCCGACGTGGCCGCGAAAGCCGGGGTCAGCAGGCAGACGGTCTACAACGAGTTCGGCAGCAAGGCGGCGCTCACGCAGGCCGTCGCGCTGCGCGTCGCCGCGGAATTCCTCGACGGCATCCGCTGCCGGTTCGAGGACGCCGAGAGTTTGCTCACGGGCATCCGCGGCGCGGTCGTCTACACCATCGAACACGCCAGGGAGAACCGGCTGATCGCGGCGGCGCTCGGCACCGAAGCCGGCGAGGACCTGCTTCCGTTGCTGACCTCCCGGGGCGAGCCGATCCTCACCGCGGCGGCCGATCTCGCGGCGCAGCAGTACCTCGCGCTCGAACCCCGGCTCACGCCGGAAGCCGCCGCGCTGCTCGCCGAGACGGTGGTCCGGCTGTCGCTCAGCCACCTGGTGCTGCCGACGCATTCCGCGGCCGAGGCCGCGGAGTCGATCCTCGCGGTGCTCGCCCCCGCCATCGACCGATTCGTCCACAACGGAGTGAAACGAGAGGGCCAGTCATGACCGAGACGCTTCCGGAGCTGCGCAGCGGCTTCTCGTCCCTGCGCGAGGGCGGGCTGAACTGGGACTCGTTCCCGTTGCGGCTGTTCGTCAAGGGCAACAAGAAGTTCTGGAATCCGGCGGACCTCGACTTCAGCCGCGAACGCGAGGGCTGGGAAAGCCTGACGCCCGAACAGCAACGCTCGACCACCTACCTCGTCGCGCAGTTCATCGCGGGCGAGGAGGCGGTGACCGAGGACATCCAGCCGTTCATGCGCGCGATGTCGGCTACCGGCCGGTTCGGCGACGAGATGTATCTGACCCAGTTCTGTTTCGAGGAAGCCAAGCACGTCGAGGTCTTCCGGCGCTGGATGGACGCCGTCGGACTGGACGCCGACCTGCATTCCTACGTCGCGGAAAACCCCCACTACCGCAAGCTTTTCTACGAGGAACTGCCGCAGTCGCTGCGCGCGCTGGAGGACGATCCCAGTCCGCTCAACCAGATCCGCGCGAGCGTGACGTACAACCACGTGATCGAAGGCAGCCTCGCGCTCACCGGGTACTACTCGTGGCAGCTGATCTGCACGCAGAACCAGATCCTGCCGGGAATGCAGGAATTGGTCCGCCACATCGGCGACGACGAACGCCGCCACATGGCGTGGGGCACGTTCACCTGCCGCCGGCACGTCGCCGCGGACGACGCGATGTGGGACGCCGTGCAGGAACGCATGGGCGAGCTGCTGCCGCACGCGCTCGGCATGATCCAGTGGGTGCAGGACCAATTCGAGGAAGTCCCGTTCGACAACGATCCGGAAGAATTGCTCCAGTACGCCGCCGACCGCGCCCAGCGCCGCCTCGGGGCGATCGAATCCGCGCGGGGCACGCCGGTCGAGCAGATCGACCTCGACTACTCACCCGAGCAGCTCGAGGACACCTTCGGCGAGGAGGACGAGAAGGCACTCGCCGAAGCCGCCGCAGCCGCTTCCGCCTGACCTGCTCGTGAGTGTTTATGCCGGTTCTAACCGGCATAAACACTCACGAGGTTCACGCGTGCTTCTGCGCCGCCGCCTGCTCCAGCCCCAGCAATGTCACCGACTGCTGCCGCATCTCGACCTTGCGCACCTTCCCGGTCACCGTCATCGGGAATTCGTCGACCACGTGGATGTACCGCGGAATCTTGTAATGCGCCAATTTGCCCTGGCAGAACTCGCGCACCGATTCCGCGGTCAGCGGTTCCGCACCCTCGCGCATCCGGATCCAGGCCATCAGTTCCTCGCCGTACTTGACGTCCGGCACGCCGATCACCTGCGCGTCCAGCACGTCCGGGTGGGTGTAGAGGAATTCCTCGATCTCGCGCGGGTAAATGTTTTCGCCGCCGCGGATCACCATGTCCTTGATCCGGCCGGTGATGTTGAGATAACCCTCGTCGTCCATGACCGCGAGGTCGCCGGTGTGCATCCAGCGCGCGGCGTCGATCGCCTCGGCGGTCTTTTCCGGTTCCTCCCAATAGCCGAGCATCACCGAATAGCCGCGGGTGCACAGTTCGCCGGGAGTCCCGCGCGGCACGGTCAGCCCGGTTTCCGGATCGACCACTTTGGACTCGAGATGCGGGCCGACCCGGCCGACCGTGGACACCCGGCGCTCCACCGAATCGTCGGCGCGGGTCTGCGTCGACACCGGCGACGTCTCGGTCATGCCGTAGCAAATGGACACCTCGGTCATCCCCATCCGGTCGATGACCTGCTTCATCACCTCGACCGGGCACGGCGATCCGGCCATGATGCCGGTGCGCAGCGAGCCGAGGTCGAACGTCTCGAACTCCGGGTGGTTCAGCTCGGCGATGAACATCGTCGGCACGCCGTAGAGCGACGTGCAGCGTTCGGCGGCGACCGCGGCGAGCGTGGCCTTCGGGTCGAACGCCGGGGCCGGGATGACCATGCACGCACCGTGGCTCGTGCACGCGAGGTTGCCCATCACCATGCCGAAGCAGTGGTAGAAGGGCACCGGGAGGCAGACCCGGTCCTTTTCGGTGTAATTGCACAACTCGCCGACGAAAAAGCCGTTGTTGAGGATGTTGTGGTGGCTGAGCGTCGCGCCCTTGGGGAAGCCGGTGGTGCCGCTCGTGTACTGGATGTTGATCGGATCGTCCGCGGACAGCGCGGCCTGCTGCCGCGCGAGCCGCTCCGGGTCGCCGCCGCGGCCGGACTCCATCAGGTCGGTCCACGACGAGGTGCCGAGCAGGACGACCGCTTCCAGGTCCGGGCAGTTCGGCCGGACCTCCTCGATCATCGCGGCGTAGTCGGAGGTTTTGAACTTGTCCGCCGCCACGAGCATCCGGATGCCCGCCTGGTTGAGCACGTACTGCAGTTCGTGCGACCGGTAGGCCGGGTTGATGTTGACCAGGATCGCGCCGATTTTCGCCGTCGCGTACTGGAGGAACGTCCATTCCGCCCGGTTCGGCGACCAGATGCCGACGCGGTCCCCCTTGCCGATGCCGGACGCGAGCAGCCCGTGCGCGAGCGTGTCGACCTCGGCGGCGAGTTCCCGGTAGGTCCAGCGGGCACCTGCCTCGCGGTCGACGAGCGCGTCCCGGTCGCCGAACGCGGCCACCGTGCGGTCGAAATTGTCCCCGATCGTGTCGCCGAGCAGGGGGACGCTGGAGGTCCCGGAGGCGTAACTCGGCAGTGCAGGCGCGTCAGGCATCGGTGCCTCCCGTGGCGGTCTTCTTCGACGAGCCCGAGTCTAAGCTCGATTTCGGACCTTTCCGCCACCCTCGTTATGGGGTGCGCTCGCACGACCGGCTGAGCGTCGTGCGCGTTCCGCTACCCTCGGTGCGGGTTGTTTCGTGCACGAGGGGACTGGGACGTTGCCAGAGGAATTCTCCCTGGGCTGGACCGAGACCGACGTGGCGGTGCGGCGCACCGGATTGCCCGCGTCGTGGCATCCGTTCGAGATCCGCAGCGCGGGCGCGACGATGACCGAGCACAACCGGCTGGCCGACGAGGCGTGGGCGGCGATGCGCGGCCGGGGTCTCGCCGACGCGGAGAAACTCGACCGGGACGTCGAAGCGACCCTGCGCGCCTGGACGAGGCCGGACGTGCTGATCATCGTGCGCGCGGCCGAACTGCCGTCCGGGACCGTGCTGTACCGCGCGTGCATCGGCGAGGGCCTCGGCGTGTTCTCCGAACAGGTCGACGACGGGCTCCGCTTCCGGCAGATCCGGCCGGAGCGGCTGGTGGACCTGGTGCTGAGCATGTTCCCGCCGTATCCCGCGCTGCCCGTTTCCCCGGTGGCGATCACGCAATCCCCGCCGCCGAAACGCAACGCCGAGGCCCCGGCCCCCTCGCGCCGGGATCGCGACGCGCTGGCGGGGTACTCGCAATGGCCGCTGCACCGGCACGGAACCGTGGAACTTTCGCTGCGGCCAGGGCAAGGCACGCTGCGCCCGGTCTCGACGGCGACGTTCGTCGACACCGACGGCGGCCGGTACCTGACGTTCTCGGAACCCTTGCCCGACGGCGGGTTCCGGCTGCACTTCACCCCTTCGACGGGCACGCACCTGCGGAAATGGCTGCTGGAGACCATCGAAGAGGGCGTGCGCTGAAAATTCAGGGCTAATCCCCGATGCCGCCGCCCGCTCCGCCCGGCAAGATCGGCTTCATGGACCCGAGTGCCCAGACCGAATTCCACCTCGTCGACGCCTTCACCGACCGCGCCTTCGCCGGCAACCCGGCGGGCGTCGTCGTGCTCGATCAACCCGCGGACGCCGCGTGGATGCAGCAGGTCGCGGCGGAGCTGAAGCACTCCGAGACCGCGTTCGTGGTCAACACCGGCGAGGGTGCGAAGCCGCTTCGCTGGTTCACCCCGACCAGCGAGGTCTCGCTCTGCGGGCACGCCACCATCGCGGTCACGCAGGTCCTTGGCGGGCACCAGGTTTACGACACGCTCAGCGGTCAGCTGACCTGCACCAAGGCCGACGGCTGGATCGAGATGGACTTCCCCGCCGACCCGCCCGTCGAGACCGGCGAAGACCTCTCGCACATCCTCAAGGCGCCCGCGAAGTTCACCGGACGGGCCCGCGAGAACCTGTTCGCCGTGCTCGACAGCGCCGAAGCGGTGCGGGAGGCCGAACCGGACCTCGACGCCCTCCGCGCCACCTGGACCGGACGGCTGGTCATCACCGCGCCGGGCGACGACTTCGTCAGCCGCTTCTTCGGCCCCGGCGTAGGCGTGGACGAGGACCCGGTCACCGGTTCCGCGCACTGCTCGCTGGCCCCGTACTGGGCGCGGCAACTGGGAAAAACCACCCTCGTGGGGCATCAGGTCTCCGCGCGAGGCGGAACCGTGCGCACCGAAATCCGCGACGACCGCGTGCTGCTGCGCGGCCAGGCCGTCACCGTAGCGAGCGGGGAGTTGTACGTCTGATGCGACTGATCCTCAACGTGATCTGGCTCGTCCTGGCCGGTTTCTGGATGGCGCTGGGCTACCTGCTGGCCGGGGTCGTCTGCTGCGTCCTGATCGTCACGATCCCGTTCGGCATCGCGTCGTTCCGGATCGCGAACTACGCGCTGTGGCCGTTCGGCCGCACGGTCATCGACCGCCGAGAAGCCGGGGTCGGCTCGTTCGTCGGCAACGTGATCTGGTTCCTGGTCGCCGGACTGTGGCTCAGCATCGGCCACCTGGTCACCGGGGTGCTGCAGTGCCTCACGATCATCGGCATCCCGCTGGGGCTGGCGAACTTCAAGATGATCCCGATCTCGCTGATGCCGCTGGGCAAGGAGATCGTGGACTCCTGAGGTCCGCTGCCGCGCGACCCTTCAGGTTCCGCCAGCCCGCTGCCTCCGGCCAGCAAGATCCCCTGAACGCCAACCGAAAAATATTTTTGTCTTGACAACTCAGTCGTTCGGCAGCAGGCTAAGCCGCATGACGACCACTCGAAAGCTCATCCTCGGTTTCTACGTCTCCCTCGACGGCAAGAGCGCCGACGCCGACAACGGCATCCGCGACGTCATGATGTCGATCGACGACCCCGAGCAGGAGAAATACTTCGTCGACCAGCTCTGGGAAGCCGGGGCCTTCCTCATGGGCCGCACCACCTACGAGGCCATGGCGGGCTTCTGGCCCACCGCAGACCACCCCTCGGCCAAGGCGATGAACGCGATTCCCAAGGTCGTGTTCTCCAGATCCCTGACCACCGCCGACTGGGCCGAGACCCGGATCGCCAGCGGGGACCTCGCCGAAGAAATCGCCAAGCTCAAGGCCGAGCCCGGCAAGGATCTCGTCGCCGCGGGCGGGACCGCGTTCCTGCATTCGCTGATCAAGCTCGGCGTCGTGGACGAATACCGGCTCTGGGTGCTGCCCGCGGTCACCGGCAAGGGCGCGGCGCTGTTCCCCGAGCTTGAACAGGCCCGGCGGCTGCGTCTGGTGAAGAGCACCGCCTTCCCGTCCGGGATTCTCGAACTGCGATACGCCCCGGCCGCCTAGTCCTCCGGCTCGAAGGGAAGCTTCACCACGAGGCACGGGCCGCCGACGAACAGGCCGCCGTCGATGCCCAGCGCTTTTCCTCCGGCGTAGAGGTACGGGCCCTCGATCTGCGTCGGGTGGATGCCCAGCTGGTCGGCGATCACGCTGTGCCCGTGGACGATCCGCGAGCCTCCGAGCGCCTTGAGCATCCGTTCGGCGTTCTCCTCGCCGTCCGGGCCGCGGAAGGCGTACCGGGTGGTCATCCGCCGCCACACGTCCCACCAAGCCTCGATGTTGCTGCCGGAGAGAATGTCGTGCGCGGTGGCGTTGATCGAGTCGAGGTCCTCGCCCCAGTCGAGGTACTCGAGGGTGTCCGAGTGCAGCAGCAGATGGTCCTCGTCGACCGCGACCAGCGGGCGCGCGGTGAGCCATTCGATGTGCTCGGGGGTGAGCCGGTCCTGGTCCGACAGCAGGCCGCCGTTGATCTCCCAGCTGCGCGCGAAACTGCGCGGCCCGAAATCGGACGGCACCGGACGGTCGCCGAAGTGGTACATCCCGAGCAGCAGGATCTCGTGGTTGCCGAGCAGCATCTGCACCGAGCCGCCCGCTTCAGCCGCCTGGTCCTGCAGCTGCCGCACGAGGTCGATCACCCCGACGCCGTCCGGGCCGCGGTCGGTGAAGTCGCCGAGGAACCACAACCGGTCGTCGACGCCGGCCCAGTTGCCGTCGCTGTCGACCAGGCCCTCGGCGCGCAGTGCGTCAACCAGGGCGTCCCGGTGCCCGTGGACGTCGCCCACCACATAGACGCTCATCGTTTGACGATATGCCCTGATCCCGGGCGGTGGGCGGTCAGCCTTCGCCGAACGGGTCGAGCGTTCGCCCGATCAGGTCGGCGACCGAGCCGATCACCTTCGTCGGCCGGTACGGGTAGTTCTCCACCGACTCCTCGTTCGAGATGCCGGTGAGCACCAGGATGGTCTGCAGCCCGGCCTCGATCCCGGAGTGCACGTCGGTGTCCATCCGGTCGCCGATCATGAGCGTCGACTCCGAATGCGCGCCCAGCCGGCGCAGCGCGGACCGCATCATCAGCGGGTTCGGCTTGCCGACGTAGTACGGCGAGCGGCCGGTGGCGCGCTCGATCAGCGCCGCGACGGACCCGGTGGCCGGCATCGAGCCCTCGACGCTCGGGCCGGTCGCATCCGGGTTGGTCGCGATGAACTTCGCGCCGCCCTCGATCAGCCGGATCGCGCGGGTGATCGCGCTGAAGCTGTACGTGCGCGTTTCGCCGAGCACGACGTAGTCCGGGTCGCGTTCGGTCAGCACGTAGCCGACCTCGTGCAGCGCCGTGGTGAGCCCGGCCTCGCCGATCACGAACGCCGAGCCGTTCGGCCGCTGCGACGCGAGGAACTTCGCGGTGGCCAGCGCCGAGGTCCAGATGGACTCCTCGGGAATGTCCAAACCAGTCCGCAGCAGCCGCGCCCGCAAGTCGCGCGGGGTGTAGATGGAGTTATTGGTGAGCACTAAAAAGTCGATCTCGTTGTTGCGCAGTTCGGCAAGGAACTCGTCCGCCCCAGGGACGAGGTGTTCCTCCCTGACCAGCACACCGTCCATGTCGGAGAGATACGTCCACCGGCCTTCGCTCATGCGCGAAAACCTATCACGCGCGCGATCCGCCTGCGGCATACGACGAAAACGGCTACAGTGGAAATTGCCGGCAACGCGAGGGGAGTCGCGGAGCCGGTTACCGAGGGGGTTCGGGGGAATCTTTTCCGTAAGCACCGGCGCATTCGCCGTCGCGCAATTCTTCCTGCCCCTTGTCTTGAAGGGGGAACAATCCGATGACCGACATCATCGACCGGCCCGCCGCCGCGGGCGCGATCACCGGGCCGAACTGGGGGCTCGCCAAATTCCTTGACCCGCTGCCGGTTCCGCCGGTGCTGCGGCCGCCGTGGTGGGGACAGGACATGATCACCATTCCCATGGTGGCGAAGCGGCAGCGGCTGCACTCGCAATTGCCGCCGAGCACCTTGTGGACTTATGCGGGACATTTCCCAGGGCCGACAATCGAAGTGCGCAGCGGCAAACAACTGCGGATTTCGTGGTCGAACGAAATAGAAGGCGAGTTCCCGCTGGTCGCCGTTCAGGGGCCGGTGGCCGACGCGCCGACCAGCCGTCCCGGCCGCGAACTCGACCGGCCCGGCTACTCGATCGTCGACGGCGTCGCGGACCTGCCCGCGTGGACCGTCGTCCACCTGCACGGCGCCCGCACCAACGCGGGCAACGACGGCTGGGCGCACAACGCCGGGCTCAAGGGAACTTCGCAGCTCGTCGAGTACCAGAACCGGCAGCAGGCGATGCCGCTCTGGTACCACGACCACGCCATGGCGATCACCCGCTTCAACGTCCACACGGGCCTGGCCGGGATGTACCTGATCCGCGACGACGAGGAGGACGAACTCGGCCTGCCCGGCGGCGACCGGGAACTGCCGCTGATCCTGGCCGACCGCAACCTCGACACCGACCCGGCGACCGGGCAGCTCACCGGGCAGCTGCTGTACAAGTTCCCGTATGTGCCGAACGGGCCGATGATCCCGTTCTCCGGTCCGTTCACGCTGGTCAACGGCGTGATCTGGCCGCACCTCGACGTCACCCCGCGGTGGTACCGCTTCCGGCTGCTCAACGCGGCCAACGAACGGTTCTTCACGCTGAACCTGGTCGACGAGAACAACGTGCCGCAGAACGACGCCGTCCGCCTGATCGGCACCGACGGCGGGTTGCTGCCCGCGCCCGCGCCGGTGCCGTCCGGCGGACTGACCGTCGCGCCCGCCGAGCGCTTCGACGTGCTGGTCGACTTCAGCCGGTTCCGGGGGCGGAAACTCAAGCTGCGCAACGCGGATCCGCTCCTGGGCGGGGTCGAACCGGACGTCATGGAGTTCCGGGTGGACAACCGCCCGCGGCACGATTCGTTCGAGCTGCCCGAAAAGCTCTCGTCGTCGTACGTCCGGATCAAGCACGGTTCGACGCTGCCGGAGGATCACCACCACGTCTGGGTCGCGCTGCTGCTCAACGCCGCCGGGCATCCGGAGATGTGGGACCTCGAACAGGTCGACGCCGATCCGGGCGGCAAGGGGGTCATCCAGGTCAAGGACCCGGCGGGCGGGCTGAAGACGCTCCGGATGGTCGGCCGGATCTTCGACGACACCACCGGCGTCTTCCTCGACCACGGCAAATGGGCGGTGTGGAACATCGTGCACGTCGCGGACGGCGGGCCCGCGCATCCGTTCCACATCCACCTGACCGAATTCCAGGCGCTCTTCCGGCGGAAGTTCACCACCACGTTCGACCCGGCCGCCGAGCGCACGACCGCGGCGATCGAGGGATTCACCGAGGTCCCGCTGGAAAAGTACGAGGAGGGCTGGAAGGACACGATCATCGTGAACCCCGGCGAGTGGGTGAGCGTCGCCGGCCAGTTCGGCGGCGGCACCGGCGAGTTCATGTACCACTGCCACATCCTCGACCACGAGGACGAGGGCATGATGCGGCCGTTCGTCGTGCATCCGCCTGAGGTGGCGAAGTTCCACGTGCACCCGGGCGGAGGCCACCACCACGAAGGCTGACCGGGACCGAGCCGGGCGCCGCGTGGGGGGACGCCCGGCTCAGGAGGCCGCGGCCGGGTGCACCGCCACGGTCGCGGCCTTCACCGACAGCGTCACCGCCGAACCGGGCTCCAACGCGAGTTCCGCGACGGCGGCCGGGGTGAGGTCGGCGGTCAGGCCGTGTGCCCAGCCGTCGCCCTCGGTTCGGACGCGGATTACCGGGCCGTGCGGTTCCAGTGCGGCGACGACGGCGTCGATGGTGTTGCGCGGGCTGCCGTGGTGCTCGCCGTCATGCGGATAAACCGCGACCGCGTTCGGCGCGAATACCGCGACCGCCGCCTCGTCCACCACGGTGTCCGGCGTCAGCAATCCCGTCACCACCTCACCGGACGGCGTAAGCAATCCGTCCGCCACCGCTACGCCGGAAACCAGGTTCAGCCCCGCGATCCGTGCGGTGAACGGCGTCCGCGGCGCGGCCAGCACCTCCCGCGTCGGGCCGCGTTCGACGATTCGGCCGCCGTTCATCACCGCGACGTGGTCGGCCAGCGCCAGTGCGTCCAGCGGATCGTGGGTGACCAGCACGGTCGTCGGGCCGTCGCGCAACACTCGGCGCAGCAGGCCGCGGATCGCCGGCGCCGAGTCCACATCAAGTGCGGCGAAGGGTTCGTCCAGCAACAGCAGATCCGGCGCGGACGCCAGCGCTCGCGCGATCGCTACCCGCTGCTGCTGTCCGCCGGACAGCTGGCTCGGCCGCCGGTTCGCGAATTCCGCGGCGTCCACTTCGGACAGCCAGCGCGTGGCGACCGCTCGCGCTTCCGCCCGTCCGGTTCCGGTCGAGCGCGGCGAGAACGCGACATTGTCCATTGCGGACAGATGCGGGAAGAGCAGTGCGTCCTGGGACAGCAGCCCGATCCGCCGTTCGTGCGGCGGCAGGTCGACGCCGTTCCCAGCCAGCCGCCGGCCGGCGAGCGTGACGTCGGCCGAGGTCACCGACAGCAGACCGGCGAGGCCACCGAGCACAGTGGACTTCCCGGAGCCGTTGGGTCCGAGCAGCGCGAGCACGGTGCCGCCGGGCACGGTGAACTCGACGTCGAGCGAGAACTCGCCGCGGGTCAGCGCCAGCTTCGCGGAAAGCGTCACCGCAGCCCGCCTTCCCACGACCGCGGCCGCGCGACCGCGATGACCAGGATCGCGACCACGATGAGCAGCAACGCGAGCGCGACCGCGCTGTCGATGTCCACTTCGGCCTGCGTGTAGACCTCGAGCGGCAGCGTCCGGGTCACGCCTTCCAGACTGCCCGCGAACGTGATGGTCGCACCGAATTCGCCCAGCGCGCGAGCGAAACTCAGCACCACGCCGGAGCCGAGCGCGGGCAGCAGCAACGGCAGCGTCACCCGGTGGAACACCGTCCACGGGCGCGCGCCGAGGGTCGAGGCGACCTGCTCATAGCGGTCGCCGGAACCGCGCAGCGCGCCTTCCAGGCTGACGACGAGGAACGGCATCGCCACGAACGTCTGCGCGATGACCACCGCGGCCGTCGTGAACGGCACCTGCTCGCCGGTCAGCCAGTTGAGCAGAATGCCAAGAAAACCCTTGCGGCCCAACAGGTATAGCAGGGCGAGGCCGCCGACCACCGGCGGCAGCACGAGCGGCAGCAGCACGATCGACCGCAGCATCCGCACTCCTGGCACCCGGGAGCGGGCCAGCACGACCGCCAGCGGGACCCCGAGCACCACACAGGCCACTGTGGACAGTGCGGCGGTCACCAGCGACAGCCGGAGCGCGTTCAGCGACGAGGGCGTCACCAACAGCGACGGCAGCCGGGTCAGATCGGACCGCACGAGCAGACCGACGACCGGCAGCACGACGAGCGCGAGCGCGGCGACGGCGGGGAACCAGAGGAGCAGCGGCACCCGGGCGTGTGGCGGCCGGGTCCCGGCCGCCTTACTTGCCAGGCCCAAAACCGACCTTGGCCAGTTCGGCCTTGCCCTGCGCCCCGAGGACGAAATCGGTGAACTGCTTCGCCAGCGCCGCCTGCGGAGCGTTCTTCACGACCGCGATCGGGTACTGGTTCACCGCGCCCGAGGACTCCGGGAAGTCGACCTTGTCCACCTTGCCCGCCGCCGACGTCGCGTCGGTGACGTACACCAGCCCAGCGTCGGCATCGCCCGACTGGACCTTGGCCAGCACCTGCTTGACGTTCGTCTCCTCGCTCACCGGCTTGAGCGCGGTCCCGGTGCTCTGCTCGACCTTCCGCGTCGCCGAACCGCACGGCACCTGCTGCGCGCACACGACCACGTTCAGCCCCGGCTTGGTGAGATCGGCGAAGGTCTTGACGCCCTTCGGGTTCCCCTTGGCCACGGCGATCGCGAGCTTGTTGGTGGCGAACACCGCCGGCTGGCCGTCGATGACGCCGTCCTGCACGGCCTTGTCCATGTTCTTCCGGTCCGCCGAGGCGAACACGTCGGCCTTGGCCCCGTTGTCCAGCTTCTGCACGAGCGCGGAGGAACCCTCGTAGTCGAAGGTGACCTTGACGCCCGGGTGCGCGGCCTCGAACTGCTTGCCCAGCGCGTTGAACGACTCGGTGAGCGAGGCCGCGGCGAACACGGTCAGCGTGCCGCTCGCGCCGCCGGCCGGAGCGGACGCGGAACCCGCACCCGGAGCGGAGCTGGGCTGGTCGCCGGAACTGCACGCACTAGCGAGAAGCGCGAGCGACGCGGCGCCGACGAGGGCGAGCTTCTTCATCTGGATCCTTCCGGGGTTTCCACCACGACGGTGGTCGCCTTGACCACGGCGACCGCGAGCACGCCTGGGCGCAGCCCGAGTTCGCGCACCGCCTCGGTGCTCATCAGTGACACCACCCGGTGCGCCCCGCACTGCAGTTCGACCTGCGCCATCACCTTGTCGGCGACGACCTCGGTGACGAGCCCGACGAAGCGGTTGCGGGCCGAGCGGCCGACCGCCGACGGATCGTCCGGTTCGGACGCTTGCGCCCGGGCGAACCCGGCGAGCTGGGCTCCGTCGACGACCTTGCGGCCCGCGGCGTCGTCCGTCGCGGTCAGCTGCCCCGCGCGAACCCACCGGCGGACGGTGTCGTCGCTTACGCCGAGCAGCCGGGCGGCCTCGGACAACCGAAATTGCGGCATGGCCGGAACATTATCCCCGCAGATGCGGAAAAGCTATGCGTGAGGCGCGTTTTCGCGTAACGCTTCGAGCATTGCGAACTGATAACGCCCGAGGACTTTCCGTTCCGCGGAAGCGAACTCCGCGAGCACCCCGGCGAGCCGCCGCTCGACCCGCGCGGAGACCGCGGCGAGCCGCTCCCGGCCGGCCGCGGTGATCGTCACGAGCACCTTCCGGCGGTCGGTGCGGTCGCGTTCGCGCAGCACCAGACCGGCCTTCTCGAGCCGGTCGAGCACACCGGTCACCGCACCCGTCGACAACCCGGTGAGCTGCCCGATCCGGCCTGGCGTAAGGGAATCCGCGGAGTGCCCGGCAAGTTCGAGAGCTTGCAGTTCGGTCGCGGAGAGCCCTTCGCGGGCGGCGTCGCGAGCGTGCTGGAGGACGAGGTGCGTGCGCAGCTGAGCCGCCAGCGCCGCGAAGTGAGTCAGCTCACTGTTCGTATCCGCGGTGCTCACCGAGTGCCTCCACATCGGAACCGAGGGTGGTTTCCAGGATTTTCGCAAGACTGCCTTCCGCGGCGCCGCAAGCTATCCTCAGCGTAATGACAGCAGTGCATCTCGGGTTTCCTCGCGTCCCCGGCAACCGAGGTCCGTCCGGCACGCCCCGGCCCGAGCACCCCGGTCTCGTCGATTCCTTCGGGCGCGTCGCGACCGACCTGCGAGTCTCCCTCACCGACCGGTGCAATCTGCGCTGCACGTACTGCATGCCGGCCGAGGGCCTCGACTGGATGCCGAGCGAGCAGGTGCTGACCGACGACGAGCTGGTCCGGCTGATGCGGATCGCGGTGGAGCTGCTCGGCGTCACCGACATCCGGCTGACCGGCGGCGAACCGCTGCTGCGCCCGGGGCTGGAAAAGATCGTCGAGCGGATCACCGCGCTCGAACCGCGCCCCCGGGTGTCCATGACCACCAACGGGATCGGGCTGGCCAAACGCGCCCCCGGCCTCGTCGCGGCCGGGCTCGACCGGATCAACGTGTCGCTGGACACCATCGACCGCGAGCGCTTCGCCGAGCTGACCCGCCGCGACCGGCTGCCACACGTGCTGGCCGGCCTCGCCGCCGCCCGCGACGCCGGGCTGTCGCCGGTCAAGATCAACTCCGTGCTGATGCGCGGCTACAACGAGCACGAGGCGGTGCCGCTGCTGCGGTTCTGCCTCGAAGAGGGCTATCACCTGCGGTTCATCGAGCAGATGCCGCTGGACGCGCAGCACGGCTGGAACCGCCGCGACATGATCACCGCCGAGGAGATCCTCGCGATGCTCGGCGAGGCCTTCACCCTCTCCCCGTTCCCGGCCCCGCGCGGCGGCGCGCCCGCCGAGCGCTGGCTGGTCGACGGCGGTCCGGGCGACGTGGGTGTGATCGCGTCGGTGACCAGGCCGTTCTGCTCCGCCTGCGAGCGCACCCGGCTGACCGCCGACGGCGCCGTCCGCTCCTGCCTCTTCTCGAACGACGAGACAGACCTGCGCGCCCTCGTGCGCGCGGGCGCGCGCGACGAGGAGGTGGCGGACGCGTGGCGGGCCACGATGTGGCGCAAGCTCGCGGGCCACGAGATCAACGAGGCCGGCTTCGCGCAGCCGATCCGGCCGATGAGCGCGATCGGCGGCTGAGCCATGACCTCTCCTTCGGTGCCCTCTTCCTCGATGACGGTCGTCGTCCGGTACTTCGCCTCGGCGCGGGCCGCGGCGGGAGCCGAGGAGGAGAAGGTGGAGCTGGCGGCGGGCGCGACGGTGGCCGACGCCGTCGAGGCGCTGCGCGAGCTGCACCCCGGGCAACTTTCCCGCGTTCTCGACGCGGCGAGCTTCCTGGTCAACGAGGTGGCGGTGCGCGATCGCGGCCGCGCGCTCAGTGACGGGGTCCGCCTGGACGTCCTCCCGCCGTTCGCCGGCGGATGAGCCGCCGGAAAGCCCCCGTTCACGCGGCTGAGCGCCGCGCTGGCCGCCGGAGCGCCGGTTCCCGGCCGATTGGTCCGGACCACGGCGAATGGCGGCACTGGCGCGCTGAGCGGCCGGCACGCTTTATCCCTACTCTCCGAAGCGTTTCGCTCACGGCGTATTTCCGCTGCTCAAAGAACCACTCGGCGGGCAGTGGCCGACAGTTGACGAGTGGTTTAGAGTGCCCGCCCTTATCTGCTGCGAATGGCCCCTTGACGCCTTATCGACGTGACCCAAGCCTCACGATCCGTGAAATATCTCGGCAAGAAAACGGGCAGATAACGACGCTCTGACCAGCGGAAACAGCCGGATCGAGGCAGGTTGCGTGCCGTTACTGTGACGTAGGTCACACCCCGAATGATTTCCGATCACGCCGCGAATTACGTACCGTCGCTTTTCGGTTGGCCCCGACCGACCACGCAACACCGGGAATCCGTAGCGCCCAGCTCTGTCCAACGGATCCCCGGACCCATACCCCGAGCGAAAGCATTTCCGGACAGAGACGAGGGGACGAAGACGGCGCGTCGTGCGACGTCCGCGTCAGCCGCCCGGCAACGGGCGGACGGGCTCCCAACCCGACCCGCAGCATCGTGCTCGTAGGCGCAGGAATCGAGAAGTTTTCAGATGTCTTACCGAGGCAAGCACCGCAAGATGTCCGCCGCCACCCGCACCATTGCCCGTGTCGCAGTCGCGGGTATCGCGGTCGGCGCCCCCCTCGCGATCGCCGCGACCCCCGCGTCGGCGACCAACTGGGACGCCATCGCGCAGTGCGAGAGCGGCGGCAACTGGAGCACCAACACCGGAAACGGCTACTACGGTGGCCTCCAGTTCACCCAGAGCACCTGGAAGGCCTACGGCGGCACCGGCAGCCCGCAGGGCGCGTCGCGTGAGCAGCAGATCGCTGTCGCCGAGCGCGTGATGCAGGGCCAGGGCCCCGGCGCGTGGCCGGTGTGCAGCAAGAAGGCCGGTTCCTCGGCCTCTTCGCACAAGGCGACCCCGAAGAAGAGCACCGCCACCAAGAAGAAGGCGACCCCGAAGAGCGTCGCCCCGAAGAAGGTGACCCAGCCGGTCGCCGCGCTGGTGGCGAACTCCAACCCGAACGGCGACTACACCGTCAAGGCTGGCGACACGCTCTCGAAGATCGCCAAGGAGCACAACATCCAGGGCGGCTACCAGAAGCTGCAGGACCTGAACAAGCAGTACGTGTCGAACCCGAACTTCATCGTGGTCGGCCAGAAGCTCGCCACCAAGTGAACCCTGGCCTCCTCGTGAGGCTGGTTCCGGCGCAGCGACTGCTGTGACAGAACGCCCGAAGGGCCCCACCGCGGCAAATCCCCTGGCGGTGGGGCCCTTCGTCGTCTCCGGGCTCGTGAGTGGCGATGCCGGTTAGAACCGGCATCGCCACTCACGACGAGAATCAGGGCGAGTTGACCCACTCGTCCGTGCCGTCGGTGAAGTGCTGGTGCTTCCACACCGGAAGCCGCGCCTTCACCTCGTCCACCAGCTCCGCGCACGCGGTGAACGCCTGGCCGCGGTGCTCGGCGGCGACCGCGCAGGCGAGCGCCACATCCCCGATCGTCAGCGCGCCGACCCGGTGGCTCACCGCCACCGCGCGTACGCCCTTCCAGCGCGCCGCCAGGTCGTTGACCACCTCGGCGAGCACGTCCCGGGCCGTCGGGTGGCCCTCGTAGGTCAGATCGCGCACGCCCTTGCCGCCGTCGTGGTCGCGGACCACGCCGGAGAACGTGACCACGGCGCCCGCCGCGTCGTCCTCCACCAGGCGCGCGTGTTCTTCCACCGACAGCGGCTGGTCGCTCACCTCCGCCCGCAGGATCCGGACCGCGGGACCCGATGGCGCGGCCTCGCGCGGGTGGTCTCCCCCGGCCAGCTGGTCCACCGCGTGCTCGAGAATGTCCGCCAAGACCCGCAGACCGTCCTTCACGCCGCCGCTCGACCCCGGAAGGTTCACCACGAGGGTCCGGCCCGCGACCCCGGCCACGCCGCGCGACAGGACCGCGGTGGGCACCTTCGGCAGCCCGGCCGCGCGGATCGCGTCCGCGACCCCGGGCAGCTCGTAGTCCAGCACCGCGCGGGTGACGTCCGGGGTCCGGTCGGTCGGCGAGATGCCGGTGCCACCGGTCGTGAGGATCACCTGGACGCCGTCGGACACCGCGGCCCGCAGCGCGACGCCCACCGGGTCGCCGTCCTCGACGACGACCGGCGGCGGGACGTCGTAGCCCCGGTCGGCCAGCCAGGCGACGAGCACCGGGCCGGTCTTGTCCTCGTAGACGCCTCGCGCGGCGCGATTCGACGCGACGATGACGCGCGCGGTCTTGGTCATGGCCGCTCCCAGGTCCCGGTCTTGCCGCCGTCCTTGCGGAGCAGCCGCACGTTGTCGAGCGTCGCGGCCGGGTCGACGGCCTTGATCATGTCGTGCAGCGTCAGCCCGGCGACCGCGACGGCGGTGAGCGCCTCCATCTCGACCCCGGTGACGTCCTTGGTCTTGGCCGTCGCGCTGATGTGCACGGCGGCCTCGGCCAGTTCGAACTCCACCTTGACCCCGGACAGCGCGATCTGGTGGCACAACGGGATCAGCTCGGGCACCCGCTTGGCGCCCATGATCCCGGCGATCCGCGCGGTCGCCAGCGCGTCGCCCTTGGGAAGGCCGTTGGCCGAAAGCAGGCCGACGACCTCCGCCGTGGTGTGGACGGTCCCGCCGGCCAGCGCGGTGCGCGCGGACGCGGTCTTGCCGGAGACGTCGACCATCCGGGCGGCGCCGGACTCGTCGACATGGCTGAGTTCACTCACGCCCGCGAGGCTACTGCCCGCGTTCCGCCCGCACCGCGTTGCGCACCGCTTCCGCGACCGCCGGGGCCACCGCGCTGTCGAACACGCTCGGCACGATGAACGACGCGTTGAGCTTGCCGTTGTCCACCACGTCGGCGATCGCGTCGGCGGCGGCCAGCAGCATGTTGTCGTCGATGTTGTGCGCGGCGGCGTCGAGCAGGCCGCGGAAGACGCCGGGGAAGGCCAGGACGTTGTTGATCTGGTTCGGGAAGTCGCTGCGGCCGGTGGCGACGACCGCGGCGTGCTTCTGCGCCTCCAGCGGGTCGATCTCCGGGTCCGGGTTGGCCAGCGCGAAGACGACCGCGTCGTCGTTCATCGTGGCGACCTGCTCCGCGCCGAAGAGGTTCGGGGCCGAGACGCCGATGAAGACGTCCGCGCCGACCAGCGCGTCGTGCAGCGTGCCGGACTTGCCGTCCTTGTTCGTGTGCTCGGCGATCCAGGTCAGGTTGTCGTCGAGGTTGCCGCGGTCGGGATAGACGATGCCGTCGATGTCGGCGGCCACGATGTCGCCCGGGTTCTTGCGCAGCAGCAGGCGGATGATCGCGGACCCGGCCGCGCCGACGCCGCTGACCACGATCTTGCAGTCCTCGATGTTCTTCCCGACCACGCGCAGCGCGTTGCGCAGCGCGGCGACCACGACGATCGCAGTGCCGTGCTGGTCGTCGTGGAAGACCGGGATGTCCAGCTGCTCGCGCAGCCGCTTCTCGATTTCGAAGCAGCGCGGCGCGGCGATGTCCTCGAGGTTGATGCCCGCGTACACCGGCGCGAGCGCCTTCGCGATCATGATGATCTCTTCGGTGTCCTGGGTGTCCAGGCAGACCGGCCACGCGTCGACGCCGGCGAACTTCTTGAACAGCGCCGCCTTGCCCTCCATCACCGGCAGCGCGGCGGCCGGGCCGATGTTGCCGAGGCCGAGCACGGCGGAGCCGTCGGTGAGCACCGCGACGGTGTTGCGCTTGATGGTCAGCCGGCGCGCGTCCTCGGGGTTCGCCGCGATCGCCTGGCACACCCGGGCGACGCCGGGCGTGTACGCGCGGGAGAGGTCGTCGCGGTTGCGGAGCGCGACCTTGGGGCTGACCTCGATCTTGCCGCCGAGGTGGATCAGGAACGTCCGGTCCGAGACCTTGCGCACCCGCACGCCGGGCAGCGAATCGAGCGCCTGGGTGATGTCCTGCGCGTGGTTTTCCGACAGCGCGTTGGCGCTGATGTCGACCACGATCATGTCCGCGTGCGATTCGACGACGTCGAACGCCGTCAGCACGCCGCCTACGCGGCCGACCGCGGTGGTGAGATCACCCGCGGCCGTGGACGAGGCCGGGGCCTCGACCCGGACGGTGATCGAATACCCGGGACCGGGAACCGGCATGACACGTACTCCCCGCAGGTGGTGTGGGTTCGGACGGCTCGAATCTAGTCCGGTGACCCGCGCCACCCGACCCCAACCGGGTGACTGACCAGTAACTTCAGGTTCGGGGGCGCCGCCCGCGCGACGCTCCCGAACGCGGTCCGCAGGTCAGCGGTTGATCTCGGTCTCCGGGTGCACGTAGGGCACCGTGTCGAGGGGGAAGGTCAGGTCGCCGAACGGCGAAAGCGCCCCCTGCCGGTCCGAGGACAGCTCGGTGACCGGGTGCTCGCCCGGTTCGCCCGGCCACGTCGGGTCGATGCCCTTGCTCTGCTTGTCGCCCTTCGCCACTGCTTCCTCCGAGGCCCTCGTCCGGCAAACTCGCACACAGTCTGCCCGAACACCGCTCGTGCGCGCGCACCCGCCCGGTATCCTGGGTGTCTATGCCCGCGACCTCTCTGGCGGACTGGCTGCGTGCGGAGTCCGACGACGCACTCGCCGAACTGCTGCGCACGCGTCGCGATCTGTCCACCCCTCCTCCGTCCGACACCACCGTGCTCGCCACCCGCGCGGGCACCCCGGGGTCGGTCGCCCGCGCCTGCGAAGACCTCGACACGTTCACCCTCGCGGTGCTGGACGCGCTGCTGGTCGCCGGCGCCGACGCCGAGCCGACGCCGGTGTCCGCGGTGACCGCGCTGGTCGGCCGGGACGTCAGCGAACCGCTCGCCCGGCTGCGTGCCCGCGCGCTCGTCTGGGGCACCGACGACGAACTGCGCGTGCCTCCCGCGGCCCGCGACGCACTCGGGCCGTTCCCCGCCGGGCTCGGCGCGTCGTCGCCCGCGCTGGCCGCCACCGACATCGCCGCGCGGCTTGCGGAGGTCGGCGACGACGAGCGGGCCGTGCTCACCGCGCTGGCCGCCGGACCGCCGATCGGCCGCACCCGGGACGCGAGCTTCGACGTCGGGCTGTCCGACGCGGCCACCCCGGTGCAGAAGCTGCTCGCGCGCGGCCTGCTGCTGCGCCGGGACGACCAGACCGTCGAACTGCCCCGCGAACTCGGCCTGCTGCTGCGCGGCGGGCTCGCCTTCGAACCGGACACGCTGGTCGAGCCGGAGCTGCCCGTCCATCCACATCGGACGGACACAGTGGACGAAACCGCGGCCGGCGAAGCGATGGAGTTGTTGCGGCAGACGGAATCCCTCCTGCGGATGTGGTCGGATTCGCCGCCGCCGGTGCTCAAGGCGGGCGGCCTCGGCGTGCGCGAGCTGAAGAAGGTCGCCAAGGATCTCGAGGTCGACGAAACGCGCGCGACGCTGCTCGTGGAGCTGGTCGTCGGCGCGGGACTCGTCGCGGACAGCGAAAACACCGCCCCGGAATACGTGCCCACCATGCTCACCGACAGCTGGCTCGCGTCGCCGTCGGTGCAGCGGTGGATGACGCTCGCGCAGGCGTGGCTGGAACTTCCGCGGCTGCCCGGGCTCGCCGGGGGCCGGGACGCGAAAGACAAGCCGATCGCGCCGTTGTCCGAGGAGTTGCGACGGCCGCTCGCGCCGGTTTCGCGACACCGCGTGCTTTCCGCGCTGGCTGAGCTGAATCCGGGCGCGGGCGTGAAAAGCGTCGACGAGCTGGTGGCTGTGCTGGCTTGGCGCGCGCCCCGGCGAGGCGGCCGGCTGCGCGACGAAACCGTCCGCTGGACGATGTCCGAGGCGACGGCGCTGGGCCTGGTCGGTCTCGGCGCCCTCACCACCGCCACGCGACTGCTGCTGGAGGACGACCGCTCCGGCGCGGTCGAGGCGATGCACGACGCGCTGCCCGCGCCGGTCGACCACGTGCTGGTGCAGGCAGACCTGACGGTCGTCGCGCCCGGCCCGCTGGAACCGGAGCTGGCGGCGGACATGGCCGCGGTCGCGGACGTCGAATCCGCCGGGCACGCAACGGTTTACCGGGTCACCGAGCCTTCGGTGCGCCGCGCGCTCGACACCGGACGGACCGCGGACGAGCTGCACGCGATGTTCCGCAACAAGTCCGCGACCCCGGTGCCGCAAGGCCTCACGTACCTGATCGACGACGTCGCCCGCCGCCACGGCCGCCTCCGCGGCGGCACCGCGGGATCGTTCCTGCGCTGCGACGACGAGGCGCTGCTCGCCGAGGTGCTCGCGAACCCGGTGGCCGCGGAGTACGACCTGCGAATGATCGCGCCGACGGTGCTGATCAGCTCCGCGCCCTTGGCGGAGGTACTGGAAGCCTTGCGCGGCGCGGGTTTCGCCCCCGCGGCGGAAGGCCCGGACGGCCGGGTAGTCGACCTGCGCCCCACCGGACGCCGCCTCCCCGCCCGCACCCGGTCCGCCCGCGCCCGGCCCGGCGAACAGGCCGTGCTGACCGACGAACAGGCGGCGCGGATCGTGTCGAACCTCCGGGCCGGAGACCAAGCTTCGGCCCGACGGCGAGGTTCGACGGTGCGTGCGCCGGGCGGCGGAGGCGCGGACACAACGGCGACACTCGACCTGCTGTCCCGCGCGACGCTCGAACAACGCGAGGTCTGGATCGGCTTCGTCGACTCCCGTGGCACGGCCAGCCAACGCGTCGTGCGGCCGTTGCGGGTCGGTGGCGGGGTGCTGGAGGGCGCGAACCACGAGCGGTATCCGTTGCACCGCATCACTTCCGCCGCACTGGTCGAAGACTGACTTCTGTCCTCGGACCTGGCACGCAGCCGGAAACCCAGCCGTCAGAGGTTGCGCAGCCCCTGCAGCACCCGCTCCATGAACTCCCTCGACGAGCGATCGCCCAGCACCAGATCGGTCTGGTGCAGCATGACCAGCCCGATGTCCGCCATGTCGCCCACCAAGACCTTCACCACTCCGAGCGGCAGGTGCAGGTGCGCGGCGATCTCCGCGACCGACCGGGTGTCCAGGCACAGATCGCAGATCCGCCGGTGCTCGATCGAGCGCACCCCGCGGTAGCGGCGGCCCTCGTCGCTGGTGGAGACCAGGGCCTCGAGCGCGAGGTTGTGGTCCGAGTGGGTCCGGCCGCGGGTGCGCGCGTACGGCCGTACCCGCGACTTCGTCGGCTGGGCGGGCGGTTCCGGCTGCGCGGGCTCCTCACCGGACCAGAACCGGTCCAGTTCGGACACTCCGGACGCCGGTCCCGGATCGGAGTATGAGGGCTCTTCGGCCAGCGCGTGCCTGCTGCGGGTGGCCTGTTCGACGTGCTGGCGCTGGTAGGCCGAGCCCTGCGGCACCACGCGGTCGTCCGGTCCGGGCGAACCGGCGTATTCGTCGAACGAGTACGGGTCGTGCGCCGCGGGGCGGGCGGGCGGCTCTTCCCAGCGGTGGCTTGCCCGCGGCTCTTCCCAGTAACCGGATTCGCCGTCCTCGACCCATTCGTAGCCGTCGTCCCAGCTCTCCTCCCGCACCGGCGCGGGCGGCGGGGCCACCGGACGCGGCGCGGGCTCCGGACGCTGGGCATGCCGCGAAGCAGGAGGCGTGGACCGGGGCTGCCGATGCGGCAGCCGCAGGCTCAGCGAACTCAGCTCGTACCGGCTCGGCGAGTCGAACGACTCCCGCTCCGTGCCTTTGTGGAGGGCGTCCCAGGCACCCGTGTCCTGGTCTCCGAAACCCGAGATCTTCATCGGCTACCCCAGCACCCCGCCGCCCTGCAACTGCGCGCGCAGCTCCGGCGTGATCTGCTCGCCGACCCGCTCGACCAGCAGGGTCATCTCGTACGCGACGGTCCCGATGTCGCACGTCGGCGCGGCGAGCACGGCCAGGCAGGACCCGTCGGAGACGGACATCAGGAAGAGATACCCGCGCTCCATCTCGACCACGGTCTGGTTCACGCCGCCCGCCTCGAAGCACCGCGCCGCGCCCTGGGTCAGGCTGATCAGTCCGGACGCCACCGCGGAGAGCTGCTCGGCGCGCTCCTGCGGCAGTCCCTCCGACGGCGCGAGCATCAGTCCGTCCGCCGAGACCAGCACCGCGTGCGCGGCGCCCGGGACCCGGCGCACGAAATCCGAGATCAGCCAGCTGAACGTGCCCTGGTCCGCTGGCCGGTCGGAATCGGTCACTGCCCCTCCAAGCTCCTCGAACGCTGCCGGACGCCCGTTCCCCGCACTCGGACCCATCCTCGCCCGGCCGCGGTGAAGTCGTCGTTCCAGCGTATTCACGCACCCGGTCGTGTCGAGCGGGTGCCCGGGCACGGTACGTGTCTGCCGGATGTAACGTCGCGCGAACGCATGCACAACCACGCATTCGCGGGTCACTCGGTGGTGGCGGCGGCCACCGTGCGCAGCAGGATGTCCGTGCAGGTCACCGCCGGTCCGAGCCCCGATCAGGGGCCGTCGGCCTCGGCCGCGAGGGGACGGGACTGCTCAGCCGCCCCGCTCGGAGGCACCACTCCCCGAAGCGGGTGAAGCCCGTGGAGTTCACTCCAACGGCCGCACCCGCACCGGGGTGTTACGGGAATCTGGGAGTCGGCGGACGCCTCCTTCGCAGCCGGCGACGGGGACACCAGGCGGGACTAGCCCGCCCGCAAAGCCGTGTCGTGCGCGATCGCGTGCTGCACGACGGAGATCAGCACCTGCTTCGCCGACTCCCGCTCCCGCGCGTCGCACGCCATGATCGGCACCGACGGCGAGATGGTGAGCGCGTGCCGCACGTCCTCGATCTGGTGGTGCAGCAGCCGGTCGAAGCAGTTGATCGCCACGACGTAGGGCAGCTTCCGGTTCTCGAAGAAGTCGATGGACGGGAACGCGTCCGCGAGCCGGCGCGTGTCCACCAGCACGACCGCGCCGATCGCGCCGACGGCGAGGTCGTCCCACATGAACCAGAACCGGTGCTGGCCCGGCGTACCGAACACGTACAGCACCAGGTCGGAGTCGAGCGAGATCCGGCCGAAGTCCATGGCCACCGTGGTGGTCGACTTGTTCGGCGTGGCCGACACGTCGTCGTGGCCCACGCTGGCCTCGGTCATCATGGCCTCGGTGGTCAGCGGGTCGATCTCGGAGATCGCCCCGACCAGAGTCGTCTTGCCCGAACCGAACCCACCCGCGACCACGATCTTGGCCGACGAGGTCGGACCCGTATGCGGTGTGTTCGCGTCGGAGTCAAATTCTCCGAAGCCCACTGAGCACCCTTTCCATGAACTCGATACTGGGGCGGTCGCCCGAATTCGTGCTGCTGCTCGTGTGCACGAGCACCAGGCCGAGGCCCGCCACGTCACCAATCAGCACCCGCACCACGCCGAGCGGCAGCCGCAGCAGCGCGGCCACCTCGGCGACCGACCGGGTGTCGAGGCACAGGTCGCAGATCGACCGGTGCTCCGGCACGCGGACGCGGTCGAGCACCCGGCCCTGTTCGCTCGTCGACACCAGAGCCTCGATCGCGAGGTCGTAGGTCGGCTTCGTGCGCCCGCGGGTGCGGAAGTAAGGCCGGACCAGCCCGGAGGTCTCCACCTCGGCGGGCTCGTCCGCGTACTCTCCGGCCGCCTGCATCGGCAGCGCGGCGGCCAGCTCGTTCGAGGACGGTCCGGGCGACCCGTCGCGTTCGGCGCTGAACGCGGCGAACTCGGCCGAGTCGTACAGCGGTCCGCTCGCGCCGCCGAACAGCTCCGAACCGGGTCCGCCGAGCAGCCGCTCGCGGTACCCGGGCACCGCGGTGATGCCCGGCTGCTGCCCGGCGTTGGAATCGGTCAGCCAGTTCGGAGGTTCCCGCACCGGCTCGGAATCCGCGGCTTGGACGTCCCTCGAACGCCATTCGCGGTCGACCCGGTCCCGGAAGGACTTCCAGTCCTCCCGGCTGCCGTCCCGATCGCCCCAGCCGCCGGTGTGCTCGTCACCGAGCCTGCCGTCGCCGCGCAAGCGCCCGTCGTCCACGGTTTACTCCTGTAGTCCTAGGCCCGCCTAGCGACGGACCGCAGCGCCCTGCAGTTGTGCCCGCATCTCCGGTGTCAGCTGCTGGCCGACCCGTTCGACCAGCAGAGTCATCTCGTACACCACCAAGCCGATGTCGCTTTCCGGCGAGCCCAGCACCGCGAGGCACGAGCCGTCGGACACCGACATCAGGAAGAGGAATCCGTTCGCCATCTCGACCACGGTCTGCGCGACCGGGCCGCCTTCGAACACCTTCGCCGCCCCGCGCGCGAGGCTGGTCAGCCCCGAGGCGACGGCCGCCAGCTGGTCCGCCCGGTCCTTCGGCAGCCCGCGCGAAGACGCGAGCAGCAGACCGTCGGCCGAGACGACCACCGCGTGCGCCGCACCGGGCACCCGGTGGACGAAGTCCGTGATCAGCCACGCGAAGCTGCTCGCCGCGCTGCCGCCGGCCTGCCTGCCGTTCGGCTGCACCGAGCCGCCTCCCGGCTGCACTCCCGCCCGTGTCACTCTCGCTCCTCACTGCTGTCGCTCACATACCCGGCCCCGGTGACGCGAACCCCGTCGTCGTCGAGCCGGGCTTCCGGCGGCCGCTCCTTCAGCGCGTGCCTGCCGGACTTGTACCCACGCTGGAAGCTTGCCATCCGGCTGCGGGCAGCCGTCGCCGAGCGGGTGATGGCGCCCGTCCCGGGCATTCCGGCGGTCGCGTCGGTGAACGAGTTCTGCTGCTGCGCCGGTTCCGGCGCGTTCCCGATCGAGCCGGGGACCAGGTACGCGTTGGGCACGCGCTTGGGCAGCCCGGCGGGCGTGATCTCCTCGTTCTTGGACTCGAGCAGCGACTGCGCCGCCTGCCAGCCCTCGTCGGAGACGCTGTGCCAGCTGTCGTCTTCCGGCTCGTCGGAACCGGGGTAGAGCGGCGTCGATTCGAGCGCCCGTTCCCGCGGCTCGGCCGGAGTTTCCTCCTGCTCGCCGACGGGGGCCTCGGCGGTGTCCGGCTCCGCCGCGGCGGACGGCGGCGTTCCCGTGCCGGGGTCGCTGTCCTCGCCCTCGCTGAACCAGCGCGACAGCACCGACTGGTAGATCGGCAGCCGCCGGGTGGGGACGTCGTCCTCGAGCGCGGCGGAACCGTCCGGCTCGGCGGGCGGCTGTTCCTTCGGCGCTTCCGGCGCGACGTACTTCGGCTCCCGCTTCGGCAGCACCAGCGGCGGGAATTCGGTCTGCGCCAGGCTCGCGCCCTCGCCGTAGGACTCGCGGGTGAGCGGCGCGAGATCCTCGGCGGTCGGCCACGCCGGGGCTTCCGAAGCGGGCGTCGCCGGGCTGAGGAACGGACCGGCCGCGCGGTTGCCCGCGACGAGGTCGTCGAGGCTGATCGGCTGGTCGAGCGGGACCAGGCCGCCGTTCTCGGACGCTCCGCCGGAGTTCGCCGAATTCGCCGAGCCCATCGCCTCGGTCAGTTCGGCGGACGAGGGCGGCGGCGCGAGCGGAAGCGGGTTCGACGGCTCCGGATCGCGGTTGACCGGCGGGAGGCTCGGGTGCGAGACCTCGTTGCGGTTCGGCGGCGGCGGGGTGTTCCGCATCGTCGGCGAAACGGTCCGGACCTGGGTGAGCAGCTCGGCCGGGACCACGACGCGGGCGATCACGCCGCCTTCGATGTCCTCGTTCTCGCGCAGCCGCACCTCGATGCCGTGCCGCTGGGCCAGCCGCGCGACCACGTACAGACCCATCCGCCGGGTCACCGACACGTCCAGGTCCGGCGGGTCGGCGAGGCGCTCGTTGACCTCGGCCAGGCGCTCCTCGCTCATGCCGACGCCGTGGTCGGTGACCTGGATCGCCAGCGCCTTCTTGCGCGTGATGACCGCGCGGACGGTGATCTTGGTTTCCGGTTCGGAGAAATAGGTCGCGTTGTCGAGCAGTTCCGCGAGCACGTGCACGAGGTCGTGGATCGCGAGGCCCTGCACCGCGACCTCGGGCACGATGCCGATCTCGATCCGGGCGTACTGCTCGATCTCCGACACCGCCGCGCCGATCACGTCGGCCGCCGGCACCGGCTTGGGCACCGACTTCGCGAGGCCCGCGCCCGAAAGCACCAGCAGCGATTCGCCGTTCCGGCGCAACCGGGTGGCCAGGTGGTCGAGTTCGAACAGGCTCGCGAGATGGTCCGGGTCCTGCTCGTCGGCCTCGAGCCGGTCGATCACGCCGAGCTGGCGTTCCACCAGCCGCTGCGACCGCCGGGACAGGTTCACGAAGATGCCGTTGACGTTCTCGCGCAGCAATGCCTGTTCGGCGGCCATCTTGACCGCCTGCTCGTGCACCACGTCGAACGAGCGCGCCACTTCGCCGATCTCGTCGCGGGTGAGGACCGGCACCGGGTCGACCGCCTTCTTCGAGGCGTTGACCGGGTCCGGGTCGTCGAGGATGGCCTGCACGGTTTCCGGCAGCCGGGTGTAGGCGACTTCCAGCGCGGTCTTCCGCAGCACCCGCAGCGGGCGCAGCATCAGCCGGGCGATGACGAGCATCAGCATCAGCGCGGCGACCAGCGCGGCGAGGACGATGACGCCGCCGACCCACGCCGACCGCACCGCGTTGCTGGCCAGTTCGTCGGCCTGCGCGCGCAGCTGGGTCAGCAGGTTGACCTCGACCGCGCGCAGTTTGTCCGCGGCGACGGTCGAGTCCTGGCCGAGTTTGGTGCCGTCGAGGTTGAGCGGCTGGCTCTGCTGGGCGAAGGAGAACGCCTGTGTCTGCAACCGCCGACGCTCGTCGACCTCGGGTCCGGAGTAGGTGTCGTTGTAGAGCTGGACCTGGTCGCCGGTGGCGTTGGCGAGGAACGCGGTGATCGACGCGTCGCCGCTGGCCTCGGCGGCCCGGGTCTCGTCGATCAGGTTGCCGGGGAAGCCGTCGCGGAACGCGGCGATCTGCAGCGCGGAGTCGCCGCGGAGGATGAACTCCTTCGCCTCGCTGATCGACTGTGTGCTCGTGCCGAGGCGGAGCAGGTCGCGGTCGGTCGTCGCGGTGGAGACCTCGCGGCCGAGCTGGATCAGCGAGTCGAGCACCGAAGAATAGGTGTCGAGCACCGCGCGGTCGGAGTAGGCCGACGTGGTCATCGCCGCGCGCAGCGGGCGCAGCGCGTCGAGGCGCTGGAGGCCGTGCGCGTAGCGGTCGCTGGCCGCCTGGTCGTCGCTTTCGAGGTTGACCGCGGCGTTGCGCAGGTCGTCGACGTCGCGGTCGACCTTGGCCATCTGCGCGTCGAGGCCGGTCTGGCGCAGCGGGTCGCCTGAGGAGATCCGGACCACGGCCAGCGCGCGCTCGCGCTGCAGGTCGTGCACCACCGCGGTGACCTTCTCGGCGAAGGCGACCTGGTTGGCGGTGTGGTTGAGGTCGACCGCCGACCGCACGTCGTCGACCACGCGCAGCACGCCGAGCACCAGCGCGGTGACCGTGGGGATGAGGAGAATGAGCGCGAGCTTGGACCGCAATCGCCAGTTGCCGAGCGCGAGCCAGGACCGCTGCTGCGCGGTTCCCGCGTTGTCCTGAGCGGAGGCCTCCCCTGCCCCCGCGGTGTCTTCGTTCGGCACCGCCGCACCACCGTCCGGGCCCGAGGGGCCCGTTGATTCCGAACCTGCCGTGCTCGTGGCCACTACGCGCACGCTCCCGGCAGGTGATCCGCCACCTGAGTGGTCTGGACCGCGCCCCGGACTGTTACACCCTTCCGAGTGAAAAGATCGACTTCGCGGTGCGGCTGCCCGTCGCCTCGGGCGCGGAATCGGTTCAGGTCTGGCATGACGTTCGGTCCCCGCACGTGGTCGATCTCTTAGTCCGTTCGGCCGAGGCCACCCTGCGCCGGCTCGTCGCCGGCGTGCGCGGAGAGCCTTTTCCCAAGTCGCGCTCTCACTACATCGGTGGTCCACACCTCACATTGCAGGAGCAGAGGGTAGCGAACGCCTGGCCCATTTGTAACCCTCCAGAAGTTGCCCGGAGAGCACCCAGGCAGCGGATCAAGGCCTAGCGGGCACCCACGGGTCGTTCGCTTACCCCGACATACCAGCGGATTCGATCACCTGATCGAGTGATCAGTACCACTTCTGAATCGTATATGAACACCCATTGTGAGTGATCGTCCTGGTTCTCTACAGTAGCCGCGTGACTCCGGACAATGAGCCACCTTCCCCCCGCGTCCATGCCAGACGCGGGCCCATTTGCTAGGAGCGACCTTGTTTGATGAAGCGGTGAGCGGCCGGCGCAGTTACGGCAGGCGCGGGTTCCTGTCGCTCGCGATGGCGGGCGGTGTCGCGATGACCGCCAGCGGCTGCGGCTTGCTGGGCGGATCGGACAGTTCAAGCAGTTCGAACGGCGGCTCCGGGGTCGAGAAGACCAAGATCAAGGTCTCGATCATGCCGACGATCGACGTGGTGCCCTTCCACCTCGCGGTCCAGAACGGCTACTTCAAGAACGAGGGGCTCGAGGTCGAAGCCGTCGACGCGGCCAGCGGTGACGCGTCGCTGCAGAAGCTGCAGGCGGGCGAGGTCGACATCGCCTACGCGAGCTACACGCCGTTCTTCATCGCCAAGAGCAAGGGCGCCGCGGACATCAAGCTCGTCGCCGACGCCTCTTCGGCCGGTCCGAAGAGCACCGAGGTCGTCGCGATGCCGAACAGCAACATCAAGAACGTGCACGACCTGGCGGGCAAGCGGATCGCGATCACCGCCACCAACACGATTTGCGACACCCTGACCAAGTCGGTCATGCGCGACAACGGCGTGCCCTTCAACGACGTGAAGTGGGTTTCGCTGCGGTTCCCGGACATCGGCCCCGCGGTCAAGCGCGGCGACGTCGACGCGGGCTTCCTCACCGAGCCGTTCATCACGCAGTCGGCGAAGGTCAACGGCACCGTCGAGGTCATCGACACCGCGTCCGGCGGCACCAAGGACTTCCCGACCGCGGGCTACGGTTCGCTCGGCAAGTTCACCGACGCCAACCCGAAGACGGTCGCCGCGTTCCAGCGCGCGATGCTGCGCGCCACCAAGGAATCGGCCGACCGCTCCAAGATCGAGCCGCTGATGATCCAGTTCTCGAAGGTGGACGAGGCGACCGCGAAGCTCACCACGCTGCTCACCTTCCAGTCCACTTTGGACGCCCGGCGCATCCAGCGCGTGCCGGACCTGCTGCAGCAGTTCGGTTCCATCCAGTCGAAGATCGACGTGCAGTCGATGATCGTCCCGCAGGCGAACGCGTCCTGACGTGCGCCTCGTCCGGAACCTGACCGGCCTGCTCGGCTTCCTCCTGATCTGGGAGGCGGTCGTGCGGGCCGGTCTGATCGACCAGAACGACCTTCCCCCGCCGACCGTCGTGTTCGCCCGGATCGGCGAACTGCTCGGCGACGTCGACTTCGTCCGCGACGTGATCGCCTCGGTGCTCGCGTGGCTGATCGCGCTGCTCATCTCGATCGCCATCGCGGTGCCCGCTGGTCTGCTGCTAGGCAGCATCCGCTGGCTGCGCGACGCGACCAAGGCGATCGTCGAATTCCTGCGGCCGATCCCTTCCGTGGCACTGATTCCGCTGGTGCTGATCGTCGTCGGCGGCGGTCCGGAAGCGAAGATCACGCTGGCCGTGTACGCGGCGGTGTGGCCGATTCTCTTCAACACCATCTACGCGCTGGCTGAGATCGATCCGCTGCTGCTGGAAACCGCGCGCACGTACGGAACTCCGCGTGCGCGAGTGCTGACCTCGGTCGCGCTGCCGCACGCCGCGCCGTTCGTGTTCACCGGGATCCGGCTGTCCGCGGCGATTTCGCTGATCCTGGTGATCAGCACGGAATTCCTCGCCGGGGCGAAACTCGGCATCGGGCAGTTCGTGCTCGAAGCCAGTTCCGGACCGGGCCGGATGGACCTGGTGCTCGCCGGAACGGTCATCGCCGGGATCCTCGGCTTCCTCGTGAACGAGGGCCTGGAACGCCTTGGCCACCGGCTGTTCCGCTGGAGCAACGCCGTCGAAGGAGCCGCCGCGTGAGCGTGGTCGAGAAGCCGTCCACCGTGACGCGCCGGGTGGGCCGCGGCCTCGGCGGGTTCGCCCGCAAGTGGCTGCTGTTCGTGATCGCGGTGGTGCTGTGGGAGATCGCGACCCAGCTGAGCCAGAGCGTGTTCTTCCCGCCGCCGTCGAAGATCGCCGCCGCGGCCGCGAAACTGTGGTTCTCCGGGCCGGCTTCGCAGCTGTTCCTCGGCGACCCGGTGTTCGACCACATCCTGCCGAGCCTCGGCCGGGTGCTCGGCGGCTGGCTGCTGGCGGTGGCGATCGGCGTCGCGCTCGGCACCGCGCTGGGCCGCTCGCGCACCGGAATGGATTACGTGGGGCCGCTTTTCGCGTTCTTCCGCGCCATCCCGCCGCCCGCGCTGGTGCCGGTGTTCATCATCCTGTTCGGCATCGGGCCGGGCATGCAGACCGCGACGATCATTTTCGGTTCGCTGTGGCCGGTTCTGCTCAACACCGTGGACGGCGTCCGCTCGGTCGACAAGGTCAAGGTGGAGACGGCGCGCGCGTTCCGCACGCCGAAGCGGTACTGGATCGGGCTGGTCGTGCTGCCCTCGGCGCTGCCGAAGATCTTCGCCGGGCTGCGGCTGTCGCTCTCGATCGCGCTGATCCTGATGGCGATCTCCGAACTGGTGGGGGCGCTCAACGGCATCGGCTACGCGCTGCTCGCCGCCCAGCGTTCGTACGACTTCGACCAGATGTGGGCGTGGATCGTGCTGCTGGGCATCCTCGGGTACGGGTTCAACGCCGCGCTGCTCGGCATCGAACGCCGGGTGCTCGGCTGGCAGCCCGGCCGGAACTAGGAAGGTTTCCCGTTATGTCGACCATGCTCGAGGTCTCCGGCCTCAGCCACCGCTACGGCAGCGGCGAGTCCGCGCACGTCGCGGTCAACGAACTGTCGTTCACGGTGGAGACCGGGCAGCTGGCGTGCATCGTCGGCCCGTCCGGCTGCGGCAAGTCCACTTTGCTGCGCGCGATCGCCGGCCTGATCCCGCCGACCGCGGGCACGGTGAGCCTGCACGGCGACCGCGTCACCTCGGTCCCGGACGATCTCGCCGTGGTGTTCCAGGACTACAGCCGTTCCCTGTTCCCGTGGCTGTCGGTCGCGAAGAACGTGGAATTCCCGCTGCGCTGGAGCAAACTCGACAAGGCGACCCGGCGCGCCCGGGCCGCCGAAGCACTCGAGGCGGTCGGCCTGTCCGGCGCGGTGAACAAGTACCCGTGGCAGCTGTCCGGCGGCATGCAGCAGCGGGTGTCGATCGCCCGCGCGCTGGCGAGCCGTCCGGCGCTGCTGCTGATGGACGAGCCGTTCGCCTCGGTGGACGCCCAGACGCGCTTCGAGCTGGAGGACCTGCTGCGCCGGGTCCAGGTCGAGCAAGGCACGACGGTTTTGCTGGTGACGCACGACATCGACGAGAGCGTGTACCTGGGCGACCGGGTACTGGTGCTGTCGAAGTCGCCCGCGCGGATCGTGGCGGACCTGAAGGTGGACCTGCCCGCCCAGCGAGACCAGATCACCACGCGGGAATCGGCGGAATTCGTTTCCCTGCGCGGCGAAGTGGCCCGGCTGCTGCACGGCCCGGCAGTGCAGGCAGCGGCGGATCTGGCCGAGCAGGAGGCGGCGGAGGCTGCTGCTTCCGAGGCTTCGGAAGCGGTCGTTTCGGAGAAGAAGTAGTCACAGCTTCGGGAACCAGACCGAGACGTCCGCGAGAGCGTCGAGGGTGCCGGGATCCAGGTGCCCGGCAACGGTTTCCGTCTCGGCGACCACCATCGTCCGGTTGTCCACTCTGGACTGGAAGTGGTGGCCGGAGAAGTTCACGTCCGCGAGGCGGAGCAGGGTGGCGGTGAGGGGTTTGATGTCCCCGCTGCCCTGCACCTCCTCGATCTTCTCGCAGCCTTCGGCGTCGGTTTTCTTCGGAAACCCCACGCGGGCAATGGAAATCACCGCGGCGTTGCCGTGCCCATCGCCGACGGCGAAGAGGGTGCGGTCCAATGAGGTGCAGCGGTGTTCCGCGAGATAGTCGCGAACGCGGTCGGTCGAGTTCAGCAGGCAGTCGATCTCGTGTTTCGCCGCTTGCTTGAGCTGTTTGAGCTTGAACCGGCTGAAGGTCTCGTCCTTGCGGCCGTGTTTCGCGGACTTCTTGCCCTCGGCTTTGCGCGTCTCGAGGCTGCGGCCGGGCAGGGAATCCGCGACGTCACCGGCGAGGTTGCCCGGCAAGGCCTCCACTGCGCCGGATCCCACGCTCGCCGCACCGCCGAGTCCGGCCGCGGTTCCGCCGCCGACGGCAGCGACGACCGCCACTCCGGCCACGAAGACCTTTGCCCCGCCGCCCTCGTTGATCGGGATTACTGTCCCGTCCTCAAGCGTCCGGAATTTCTGCTTCGCCACTCGCTGCCCCTCCCCTGGACACCAAGACCGAAGCGGTCAAGATAGCCCCTGAGCAGCGAAAACTCACCCGGTTCCGGCCGGGTTCACCCATTCAGCCCTTAGCCCGCGAATCCGGTCCGGTCTCGTCCGGACCGATCTCCGGGAGCGTCCGCACGCCCAGCACGTTGGCCCCCACCAGCTTCCGGGTCGCCAGGTTCCCCATCGGCATGAACGTGCTCGCCTGCACGTCCCGCCACATGCGCTCGAACGGCAGCGCCTTCGTGTAGGACATCCCGCCCAGCGCGTCGACCAGCCGCTGCATCACCTGGACCGCGTTGTTCGCCGCCGTGTACTTCACGACCGCGCTGCGGGCCACGCCGTCCTGGACGTCTCCGGTGAACAGTCGACGGCTCGTCACCTCGTCGGCCTGGCGGTAGATCAGCGCGCGGGAGGCTTCCAGCAGGATCTGGCATTCGCCGATCACGTCCTGCAGCACCGGGTCCTCGGCCTTGCCGCGTTCGATCAGCGTCCGCACGGTCCAGTCCAGCGCCCCCGCCGCGATTCCCGTGTAGACCGCGGAGAACGCGGGCATCGCCCAGGCCCACACGGTTTCCAGCACCCGCGCGTCGAGATGCTTCACCGGCAGCGAGTGCACGACCGCCGCGTCCTCGACGAACACCTTGTCCAGTTCGACGTCGTTGCTCTGGGTGCCGCGCATTCCCATGGTGTTCCACGTATGGTGGATCGTGACGCCCGGCTGGTCCAGCGCGATCTGGCACAACAACAGCCGCGGGCCGCCGTCGGCTTCCTCGTAGCGGGCGGTGGTCGAGCAGTGGGTGGCGACCGCCGAGTTGGTCGCGAAGCTCTTGCGGCCGGTCAGTTCGAAGCCGCCCTCGACTCGGACCGCGCGGGTCTTCGCGTCCGTCATGTCGTTGCGCAGGCCCGTTTCGCTGGTGATCGACGCCCAGACCAGTTCGCCGTCCACCGCTTTGCGCAGCAGTTCCGCCAGCCGGGGAGCCTTCGTGCGCCGCCAGACGCTCGCCCACTGTCCCAGCGGCGACAGGTGCATGGTGAACGCCAGCGCGGTCGCGCCGTCGCCCATCGCCAGCCGTTCCAGCACCGGCAGGATTTCCGGCAGCCCGGCCCCCGAGCCGCCCAGTTCCTCCGGGACCGACAGCCGGAGGAAGCCCGCCTCCCGCAGGTCGTCGTAGTTCTGGTGCGGGAAGGTGTTGTCCCGGTCGTGCTCGGCCGCGCGCTCGGCGAAAATGTCCGCGAGCTTGGCGGCGCGGTCGACGAGGGCCTGCTGCTTCGGCGTCAGGAGAGGCTGCACCCGGCCATCAAAACAGCGTCCCGGATCTTGGTCAATCGGCCGAACGCTCGTGAGCGGCGATCCCGGTTAGAACCGTGATCGCCGCTCACGACGCGTGCGTTCAGCCGATCAGTGTGGACAGTCCGGAACCGTTGAACGAGCCCCAGCCGGTCGTCTGGTCGTAGCCCTTGCCGGCGGAGAAGCCGGTGGTGCCGTTGAAGGTGTTGTTGCCGGTGGTCACGTCGTGGAAGCCGGTGCCGTACGAGGAACCGTTGCCGATGCTGTAGAACTTCGCGTTCAGGTTGCCGAGGCCGCCCTTGTGGACTTCGTTCTGCAGCGCGGCGAAGCCCGCCCACAGCGGAGCCGCGCCCGAGGTGCCCCACACATTCCCGGTCTGTCCGCCGGAAATGATCGTGTACGCCGAACCCTGCGCGGCGTCCCCGGCGACGTCCGGGACCTTGCGCTTGGTCGTGCTCTGCTTCGACTGCCACGACGGCGCGGCGAAGATCGTCGAGATGCCACCGCCGCCGGCACCGCCGGAAGCGCCGTCATTCCACGTCGTCTCGCTGCTGTAGCCGTTCGACGAGGTCACCGACAGCTGCGTGCCGCCGACGCCGGAGACGTTCGGGCTCGACGCCGGGAAGTCCACGGCCTGCGCCTTGCTGCCGGTCTGCCGGGCGCAGTCGGTGGTGCCGTCGTCGCCCGCCGCGGCGAAGTAGCTGATGCCCTCCGCGGTGCCGGTCGCGAGCGCCTTGTCGACGCTGTTGGCCGCCGCCGAGCCTTCCGCCGCCTCGCAGGAGCCCCACGAGATCGAAACGACGCTGACCTTCTTGTCCGACGCGATCTTCTGGTACATCGCCAGCTCGCCCGCGTTGGAGTTCGGGGCCTCGTACACGTAGTCGTTCGCCGGCGCGGCGAGCGCGTGCACGACCTCGATGTCCAGGTCGACCTCGGTTTCGCCGTCGCCGGGGCTGGAGTCGTAGTTGGCTCCGTTGACCGAAACCGTGCTGACCGTGCCCGCCTTGAGGCCGTACTTCGTGTCGTACGCGGTGATGTCGGACTTCTTGTAGCCGTCGAACTCCACGAAGCCGACGTTCACGCCCGCGCCGGTGGCGGACATGCCGCTGGTGCCGTAGGCGGTTTTGAGCACGGCTGGGGTCACCGGCTTGACCGTGCGCGGCGCCTGCTGCGGCTTGGCGTGGTGCTTCACCGCGTGGTTGTCGAGGCCGACGACCGAATCGACCACGGCGGACACCGAAGCGGGCAATTCCGGCGCGGTGTCGTTCGCGTAGAACTTCCGGCCGGTGACGGTGTCGGTGTAATTGCCAATCCGCGTATGGAAGGCGGATTCCAGCTGTCCGGCAGTTGCCGAGAAGGTGATCGCCTGGCGGTTTCCGGAAACCTCGATATCCCGCGCGCCGCTGCGCTTGAGGAAATTCACCGCCTGCTCCGCCTCGGCCTGCGTTGGGCCGAATGCCGCGGTGAACTGCTCCGGAGAGAGGAAGCGGCGGTACTGCGGCGAAGCCGGGTCCTGCACGTCGGCGAGGAAGCGGGACAGCGCCTGCTGGTTGTGCAGTTTGAGGGACAGAGCGGCGGGAATCTGCTGCTCAGCGGCGACATCGCCGGACCGCGCGCTGGCGGCGAGCGGTGCGGCGTTGCCGGGAAGGGCGACCAGCGGGTCGGCGTTCGCGACGCCGGCCACGGACAGGCACAGCAACGCCGGCAGCGGAACCGCGGCGGCGACGAGCTTGCGCAAGCGCATGAGAATTCCTCTCGAGAGGCGGGGACCGGGCCGGTAAATCGCGGTACCGACCCGTATCCCGACCCTAAAAAACCCCTCGAACCAAAGAAACCTACTTTTGGCTGACCTTCTCGCGGTTGGTTTGTTTTCCACTTGCGCTATTAATGACTGATTCCCGCCGCGATGTCCCGGCGAATCCGGAAACCATCGGAGGTCGCGAGGCGGAAGCCGCGGACATTCCGGACCCCTTGCGCGCACACGCGCATTGTGCTCGTCAAGCGAAGAAGGGAACCTTGCCGGAATCGGAATTCCCGGCGAGGTTCCCTTCCGCGATGGACTGGCGGATCAGCCTTTGACGAGTTCGGCCCACTCGCGCACGGCCGCCGCGTCGACCGGAGCGTCCCAACCGGACGGACGCACCGCGCCGCCCACGTGAAAACCGCGCACCCCGCCGGCACGCAGCAAATGCACCTGCTGCGCCCGCAGCCCGCCGCCGACCAGCAGCGCCGGGCCGTCGGTCCGCCGCGCGAGCTGCTGCAGCACCGACAGTCCACTCGCGACCCCGTTCGCGTGTCCCGCCGCCAGCACGGTGTCGCAGCCGAGCTCGGCCAGCACGTCGTACGCGGCGATCGGGTCGCGCGAACGGTCGATGGCGCGGTGGAACGTCCACGGCCGCCCGTCGATCTCCTTCAGCAGCGCGCGGCACGCGTCGGCGTCGACCTCGCCGTCCTCGGTCAGGAAGCCGAACACGAACTCCCGCGCGCCCGCGGACACCAGCCGAGCCGCCGAAGCACGCAGTTCGTCGATCGCGCGGGCGTCGAAAGTGTTCTCCGCGCGCAGCATCACGCGCACCGGCAAATCAGTGGCGGCGAGCACCTCGCGCACCGTCGCCTCGCTCGGGGTGAGCCCGTCGCTGGCCATGTCGGAGACCAGTTCGAGCCGGTCCGCTCCGCCCTCTTGCGCCCGCTCCGCGTCCCGCGCGCCCAGCGCGATCACTTCCAGCAGGGCGGTGTTCGAACTCATGCCTCATCCGTTTCGATCCAGTGGCGGGGTGTCTTCCCCCCTGGCGTGCCTGCCGCGCCGGAAGCCGCCTTGCAGGCTCGTCATCCGGGCGCGCACCGCGTCGGGGGAAAGCGAGAGTATCGGCCGCTGCTCCGGCTCCGCGGCGGGGCCGCCCGCCACGTCGGCGACCCGCAGGAACGGCCAGGTGTCCTCGGCGCCGTCCTCTTGTTCCAGGTGCTCGGGGGTCGGCCATTCCGGGGCCGCCGCCTCGTCCGGGTCTTCCGTCGGAAACTCCGGCGGCCCCTCGTAGGCGTGCCGCGGCTCGACGGCCGGGGGCTCGGGTTGGGGCTCCGGCTCCGGCTCCGGGTCTGGGTCGAAGGCGGGCACCTCCGGCATCGGCGCGACCACGCGCGGCTCCGGTGTCACCGGCTCCTCCGCCGGGGCGGAGAGATCGAACCAGCGCGACAGCACGTCGCGGTACGCGGGCATCCGGTCCGTCGGCGCGTCGATCTCCAGATGCGACCGCGCCGATTCGACCGGCCACGACGCCGCCTCTTCGACCACCGGCGCCCGCCGCAGCGGACCCGCGTCGTCGAGAGTCGGCGCGACCAGCTCGACCGGCTCGTCGGGCTCCTCGGGCGGAGCCAGCGGCGCGAGCGGGGCCAGCAGCTCCGGCTCCGGGGCGGGTTCCGGTTCGACCGGCGCGGGCGGCTGCGGCAGCGGCGGGGGCTCGGTGATCAGCGCCGCCGGGACGACGACCGTAGCGGTGAGCCCGCGTCCCTCGGCCGGGCTCAGCTTCACCGCGATGGCGTGCCGTTCGGCCAGCGTCGCGACCACGAACAGGCCCATCCGGCGCGACACCTCGACGTCGACCTCCGGCGGATGCGCCAGCCGCGCGTTGGTCCGGTCGATCTCCGCCTGCGGCATGCCCGCGCCGCGGTCGGTGATCTCGATCCGCCACGCCCCGTCCGGCGTCCGCGCGCTCTCCACGGTGACCGCCGTCTGCGGCCCGGAGTACCGGGTGGCGTTCTCCAGCAGCTCGGACACCACGTGCACCAGGTCGTTGACCGCGTCGCCGCGCACCGCGAGCGCCGGGGCCGGGCCGACCTCGATCCGCTGGTAATCCTCCACTTCGGACAGTGCGGCCCCGATGATCTCGTCGGCCACCACCGGTCCGGTGTCCTCGCGCACCAGGTCGGTGCCGGACAGCACCAGCAGGTTCTCGCTGTTGCGCCGCATCCGGGTGGCGAGGTGGTCGAGTTCGAACAGCCCGCCGAGCGTCTCCGGGTCCTGTTCGCCCGCCTCCATCCGGTCGAGCACGGACAGCTGCCGCTCCACCAGGTCCTGACTGCGCTGCGACAGGTTGACGAACATCGCGTTCACGTTCTCGCGCAGCATCGCCTGCTCGGCGGCCAGCCGGACCGCCTCGCCATGCACCGCGTCGAACGCGCGCGCGACCTGCCCGACTTCCTCGCGGGTGAAGATCGGCACCGGCGCGACCGCCGCCCGGTGCCGCAGGTTCTCCGGAGCCGGATCGGGTTCGGTCAGCAGCCGCTGCACGGCCTCGGGCAGCCGATGGTCGGCGACCTCGAGCGCGGTGCGCCGCAGGATCCGCAACGGCCGCAGCAGCGAGCGCGCGATCACCACCGACAGCACCCCGGCGACCAGCAGGACGCCGATGACGATTCCGCCGTCCCAGATCGTCGACGCGCGGGCGCTGGCGGCTCGTGCGTCCGTTTTCTCCTGGAGCTGGACGAGAAGCGCCTGCTGCACCTGATGGGCCAGATTGACCGTGTACGTGGACGCGGTGTCCCACTGGTCCGCGTCCAGGCCGGAGAGCGGCTGGTTGTTCTCCGTGCGGGTGAGCGCCGACTCGACCATGTCGTTGCCGATGTCGACGACGATGCCGATCACCGTGTCCGAGTACATCCGCTGCTCGTCCGGAGTGGCGAAGGTGCGGTAGTCGCTGCGCGCGGCGGCCAGCTCCGCCTCCGCGCCGAGCAGCGCGCGCGTCCGGTCCCGGTTGAGCGTGCCCTGCGCGAGCGCCTCGGACATGATCGCGCGCTTGACCGACATCTGGTCCTTGATCCGCGCGAGCGCGTTCCCGGCCAGCCGCAGCCGGGCCAGGTCGGGTTCGGTGACGTCGGCCGCGGCGGTGTCGCTGATGTCGAGCAGACCGGAGATCAGCTCGCTGTAGGAGCGGAGCACCGCGTCGGCCGGATACGCGGAGTGTTCGGCCGAATACCGGAGGCCGCCCAGCACGCGCAGCCGGTCGTCGCTCTGCTGCAGATCGCCCGCCGCGGAATCGTCCAGCCGCGTCTTGCTGTCGGCGAGCGACCGCTCGAACGCGCCGATCGCCAGGTCGACGCGGGTGCGCTGGCCGACGAGGACGTCGGTGGGGCCCTTGCGGTCGCCCGCGACGAACCGGACCGTGACGTCGCGTTCCCGCTGCAGCTGGTGCACGACCTCGGCGACGGTCGAGTCGACCCGGCAGCGCGCGGCGAACTCGGCGAGCTGGCGGGCGTCGCGTAGGTCGCTGTTGACCCGGAGGCCGACCAGCACGACCACGGCGAGCGCCGGGATCAGCAGGACGACGAAGAGCTTGGTGCGCAGCCGCCAGTTGCGCAGCCGCCACCGGCCGCCGACCGGACGCGAGGCAGCCGGATCCGCCGCGTCACCCGAACGGGGACGGTCGTCGCGACGGGTCACCTGTGCTTCCTTTTCCACCGCGGGGAACTTCTGCCCACGGACGTCCTCGGGCTCCGGCCGGAAACTACCGCTTGGTAGTTCCCGGCGAAAAGATCGGGAAGCCACCCTGGCGGGGGAACCGCCCTGCGGGCGATCGTATGGGCAGCGGCCCATACGATCCAGCACGAGGCAGAGATTCTCCCGGCAGGGGATGGCGAGTGAAAGCGACCGGTCTGAGGTTTGCGCTGGTGGCGACGTTGTTCGCGGTCAGCGGCTGCTCCGTGTTCGGATCCAGTGACGCCGGACAAGCGCAGCCGCCGGAACGCGCGACCCTGCGGGTCGGCGTCGCGAGCCCGATCGACACCGCCCCGCTGCGGATCGCGGTCGCGGCCGGAAAGTTCCGCCAGGCCGGGCTGAATGTCCAGCTGGTGGAACTCGGCGACAGCGACGGCGTGGAAAAACTGAAAGCCGGACAGGTCGATGTGACGTTCGGCAGCGACGTGTCGCTGTTCCGCGCCGCCGGGGCGGGCACCGCGCTGCAACTGCAGGGCGAGGCGTACACGTTCGGCCGCACGACTATCGCGCTCGTCACGTTGCCCGACTCCGACTACCCCGAGCCGACCGCGAAGAAGTCGCCGAAGATCGCGGTGGACTCCCCGGACGACATCGGCGCGCTCACCGCGCGGGCGGTGCTCGGCACGGCGGGCGTCGACAAATCGAAGATCGAATTCGTGCCCCGGCCGTTCGGGCAGATGCCCGCCGCGCTGCAGTCCGGCGACGCGGACGCCGCGCTGATGGTCGAGCCGTACCTCACCCGCGCGGAGAAGGAGCTGGGCGCGCGGGTCCTCGCCGACGGCTCGACCGGCGCCACCCTCGACTTCCCGGCCTCGGGCTACGCCGCGACCGGCCAGTTCGCCGCCGCCAACCCGCGCACGCTGACGGCGTTCCGGAACGTGCTCACCCAGGCCCAGCTCGCCGCGTCGGACACGGCGAAGGTGCGCGACGCGCTGCCGAGGTTCTCCGACATCGACCAGACCACCGCCGCGCTGATCTCGCTCGGCAGCTACCCGACCACGCTGTCGGCGACCCGGCTGCAGCGCGTGGCGGATCTCATGCACAGCTCCGGGCTGCTGGCCAACCGCCTCGACGTGGCGGCGATGCTGCCCAACGCCTGGTAGCCCTCAGATGCTCGCCCCGGTCGGCTGCAGGCAGATCGTGCGCACCGGCGGGCCGGCGTAGACCAGCGACAGGTCCTTGTCCCCGCAGCTCGACGCCGACTTCGTGCCGTCGTGGACGACCGCGCGCGCTTCCGCCTTGGGGTCGTCGCAGGCGACCTTCCCAACCTTCGACTCGTCGGAAACGTCGCGCACGCACTCGCCGGACACGACGTTCAACGCGAGGCACAGCGTCTGGGCCGGCCTGCTGGTGGTGCTGCGAGCCGACAAGTACAGCTCGAACCGCACGTAGTCCTCGCCGCGGCAGGAAGACCGGCCCTTCACGACGGTGTCGACGCGGTAGGTGGCGGCCTGTTCGGAGCACTCCGCGCCGGTGTAGGTCTGCGTGTCCGAGCCCAGCGAGGAGAGGTAGAGGCAGCTGCCCGCGACCGGAGGACCCGCCGAACGCACGACCGAGGCGAACCCGAACGCGGCGAGCGTGCCGAGCCCGAGCGCCACGACGACGAGGGCGGCGAAAAGCGCCTTTTGCTTGCCCGGCACGCGCTTCGGGCCGCCGTGGACCGGCTGCTGCGGGAGCGGCTGGTACGGGTTCGCGGCCGGCGGCGTGCCGAACGGTGGTGTGGTCACTGGGTCCCCTCCCGCGCTTCGTCCCGCCATCTTGGCATCCCCGGGCCGCGTTCCGGGAGGGAACGTATAAAGGAGAGGTGACTGATGGCCCCCTGATCGTCCAGTCCGACAAAACCGTGCTGCTCGAGGTCGACAATCCGCGTGCCGACGACGCGCGGATCGCGATCGCGCCGTTCGCCGAACTGGAACGAGCGCCCGAACACGTGCACACCTACCGGATCACGCCGCTCGCGTTGTGGAACGCGCGCGCGGCCGGGCACGACGCGGAACAGGTGGTCGACGCGCTCACCACGTACTCGCGTTTCCCGGTGCCGCAGCCGCTGCTGATCGACGTCGTGGACGTGATGGGCCGGTTCGGGCGGCTGCAGATCGCCAACCACCCGGCGCACGGCCTGGTGATGACCACCACCGACCGCGCGGTGCTCGAAGAGGTCTCGCGGAACAAGAAGATCAGCCCGATGCTGGGCGCGCGGATCGACGACGACACGGTGATCGTGCACCCGTCCGAACGCGGGCGGCTCAAGCAGGCGCTGCTGAAGGTCGGCTGGCCCGCCGAGGACCTCGCCGGGTACGTGGACGGCGAAGCGCATCCGATCGACCTCGCCGAGACCGACTGGCAGCTGCGCGACTACCAGCGGAAGGCGGCGGAAGCGTTCTGGGCGGGCGGTTCCGGCGTCGTCGTGCTGCCGTGCGGCGCGGGCAAAACGCTGGTCGGCGCGGCCGCGATGGCGCACGCCAAGGCGACCACGCTGATCCTGGTCACCAACACCGTCGCCGGGCGGCAGTGGAAGCGCGAACTGGTCGCGCGCACGTCGCTCACCGAGGACGAGATCGGCGAATACTCCGGGGAGAAGAAGGAGATCCGGCCGGTCACCATCGCGACGTACCAGGTGGTCACGCGCAAGACCAAGGGCGAGTACCGGCACCTGGAGCTGTTCGATTCGCGCGACTGGGGCCTGGTCGTCTACGACGAGGTGCACCTGCTGCCCGCGCCGGTGTTCCGGATGACCGCGGACCTGCAGTCGCGGCGACGGCTCGGGCTGACCGCCACGCTGGTGCGCGAGGACGGCCGCGAGGGCGACGTGTTCTCGCTGATCGGGCCCAAGCGGTACGACGTGCCGTGGCGCGACATCGAGGCGCAGGGCTGGATCGCGCCGGCGGAATGCACCGAGGTGCGAGTGACGCTGACCGAGAACGAACGCCTGCAGTACGCCACCGCGGACTCCGACGAGCGGTACAAGCTCGCGGCCACCGCGATGACGAAGATCCCGGTAATCAGGTCCATTGTGGACAAACACGTCGGCGAGCCGACCCTGGTGATCGGCGCGTACCTCGACCAGCTGGAGATGCTGGGCGCGGAGCTGGAGGCCCCGATCATCCAGGGCGCGACGAAGAACAAAGAGCGCGAGGAACTGTTCGACAAGTTCCGCCGCGGCGAACTGCGCACGCTGGTGGTGTCGAAGGTGGCGAACTTCTCGATCGACCTGCCGGAAGCGTCGGTGGCGATCCAGGTTTCGGGCACGTTCGGTTCCCGGCAGGAGGAAGCGCAACGCCTCGGCCGGCTGTTGCGCCCCAAGGGCGACGGACGGCAAGCGCACTTCTACTCGATCGTGTCCCGGGACACTGTGGACACGGAGTACGCGGCGCACCGGCAGCGATTCCTGGCCGAGCAAGGATATGCGTACCACATTGTCGACGCGGAGGATTTGCGGCGACCGCTGTGAATTACGAACCGAGGTAGCGGAGAACGGCCAGCACGCGACGGCTGTAACCTTTTGTTTGCGGCAGGTCGAGCTTGTCGAAGATCGCGTTCGCGTGCTTCTCCACGGCGCTCTGCGAAACGTACAGCAGCGTCGCGATGCTCGCGTTCGTGTGGCCCTGCGCCATTTTCTCCAGCACGTCACGCTCGCGCGGGGTCAGCCGGGCGAGCGCGTCCTCGTGCGACGTGCGGGCGACCAGCCTGCGCACCACCTCCGGATCGAAAGCCGCTCCGCCGGCCGCGACCCGGTCCAGCGCGTCGAGGAAGTCGCCGACCTGCGCGACCCGGTCCTTGAGCAGGTAGCCGACGCGCCCGCCGTCGCCGCCGATCAGCTTGGCCGCGTAGCGTTTCTCGACATATTGAGACAGCACGAGCACGCCGGTGCCCGGCCAGCGTTCGCGGATTTCCAGGGCGGCACGCAGCCCTTCGTCAGTGTGGGTCGGCGGCATGCGAACGTCGGTGACGACCACGTCCGGCTGGTATTCAGCGGTCGCTGCGAGAAGTTCCTCTCCATCGCCGACCGCAGCGACCACGTCGTGTCCTTCCTCCGCCAACAGCCGTACGAGACCTTCCCGGAGCAGCGTCGCGTCCTCGGCCAGAATCACTCGCACGGCAGGGTCACCCGCACTATGGTTGGCCCATTTTCGGGACTCTGTACGGAGAATTCGCCGTCCATTGCCGCTACTCGCCTTGCCAGTCCGGATAATCCACCGCTCGATCCTATTCGTGCGCCGCCGCAACCGTCGTCAGTGATCTCCGCTACCAGCTTGGTTTCTTCCCGGCGGACAGCAATCGTGACCTTATTGGCGTTGGCATGTTTGGCGGCATTGGTAACGGACTCGGACACCACGAAGTAGACCACAGTCGCCAACTCCGGCGAGGGCTCATCGAGCGCGTAACGAAGGTCGACTGGGATCGTCGCGCGCTCGGCCAAAGACTCCAGCGCAGCCTCAAGACCGCTTTCGTCTAGCGCGATCGGATACACGCGCCAGCTCACTTCTCTTAGCTCGCGCAACGCTTCCTGCGATTCCTCATGCGCTTGACGGACTAGCTCAGCCGCCCTTTGCGGATCATCCGCCCGACGCGCCCGACCGAGGAGAATCCCCAACGCGACCAGCCTTTGCTGCACCCCGTCATGCAAATCCCGCTCGATGCGACGCCGTTCGCCGTTGACCGCCTCGACCACTTCGCTCCGCGTGGTCGCCAACTCGGATACCCGGCGCCGCAACAGTTCTTGACCGCTGGGACCGAAAAACCGCCGCGCCAGCCGACGATCGAGCGCGGCCACCCCGATCAGTCCTTGTCCACAAAGGAATACCGCAATCGCGCCGAGGCCGAGCACCGGGAGCCAGTCCAGCGGTGTCCCTTCTCCCGCCCCACCAGGAGCCTGCCCGGTGACCAGCTGGACGAAGTAGATCGCCGCGGCCACGACGCCCGCGCCGACGCACACCCACACTCCTAGCGCGAGAAGCCCGGTCAAGCTGCGCGGAACGAGATATTGCAGAGCGCGGCGACCGTCGTAATCGTCGCCGTTCCGAGCGTCGAAGAACCGCCGCAGCCGAGCACGTTCGACTTCGGCGAGCCTGCGCGCTCCGCGGAACACGCGCGGCCGCGCCGCAGGTACGGCGAGGAGCGGCGCGGCGAGTACTACATACGGCAACTCGACGAGCGCCATCAACGCCCCCAGGCCAACACCTGCTGTGCGGCGCAGCACTCGCGATCTGTTCACGTCGTTCAGGCTAGCCAGACCGGTGGGGACGGAGTACTGCGGTTTTCCGCATTTCTCCAGGCGAGCAGTTGCAATGCGGCATCTTGGCTTTCCCCTCCGCGAGCCCACCCACCCCGCCACCTTCGCCATGCGGGCGTGCAATGGTGCGGGTTCCAGCAAGTCCCGCCGCACCGGCATCCCGCAACGCAACACCCGATCCAGCCGCGCCGACCCCACCGTGGTGTTCCGCATTTCTCCAGGTGAGCAATGCCATGCTGCGGCTTGGATTTCCCTCTCCGCGACCTCGCCCATCCAGCCACCTTCGCCAGCCGGGTACGCCACGGTGCGGGTTCCCCGCCACCAACCCCACTGCGGCTTTCCGCATTTCTCCGGGTGGCCGACCGCAATGTGTTGCGCCCCTTGGGTTTCTACCTTCGACCACGTTGCTTCCGTCGAGAAAGGACCCCTCGTGAACCTCATGCTCGCCACCCCCGCCGAACCCCTCACCGGACTGGCCGGATGGGCCGTCGGACTGATGGACTCGCTCGGCGGCGTCGGCGCCGCGATCGTCGTCGGCCTGGACAATCTGTTCCCGCCGATTCCCAGCGAACTCGTCCTCCCGCTGGCCGGATTCTCCGCGAGCCGCGGCACGTTCAGCCTGGCCGGCGCCCTCTTCTGGACGACCCTCGGTTCGCTGGCCGGTGCCGTGCTCGTCTACTGGCTGGGCGCCCTGCTCGGCCGCGAGCGCTGCCGGGCCCTGCTCAGCCGCCTGCCGCTGATGGACGCCGGCGACTTCGACCGCACCGAGGCGTGGTTCGCCCGGCACGGCGGGAAGGCGGTGTTCCTCGGCCGGATGGTGCCGATCTTCCGCAGCCTGATCTCGCTGCCGGCGGGCGTGGAACGCATGCCGTTCGGCCGGTTCCTGCTGCTCACGACGGCGGGCAGCCTGCTGTGGAACACCGCGTTCGTCGTGGCCGGATACCTGCTCGGGGAGAGCTGGTCGCTGGTGGACCGGTACGCGTCGGTGTTCCAGTACGTCGTGCTCGCCGCGGTGGCGCTCGCGGTCGGCGTGTTCGTCACGGTCCGGGTGCGCCGAGCCGCCCGGCGCTGATTTTTCTTCCCCTCGACCTGGGGTTCTCCCAGGTTCACTCGAACGAATGAGCGAGTGGCGCCCTGGAAATTGTCGGTGATTCGAACTACTGTTCGATATGCAGGCACCGAACACCAGTTCGAGGGGAAGCTCATGACGATCGCACCGTTCCGCCCCGGCGTCGGGGCACCGCCGGTCCAGACCTTGCCGCCAGGGCGCTGGCACGGGCGCATCTGGGTGTCGGAGGAGCCGCTCACGCGGCCGCAGCGGTACCTGAGCTGTGTCGCGGAGTTCGAGCGGTCGGGGCTGTGGCCCGTGCTGATCCCGCCCGACCAGCGCTTCTCCGCCCGCGGCGAAGACTGGCTGGACGACCGCGGCCGCCTCGCCCCCGCCGGCCACCGCGTCGGCAACGCCGACCCCGCCGAAGTACTGGCCCGCTGGTGGGACGGTTCCTGCTGCGAGGGAGCCTGCCTGCGGCCGTTCGGCACCCGCTTCCCCGGGTTGGCGAAACGCTCGCACCGCCGCTCCGACCCACTGGCCGAAGCGGGCAACACCGGCTCGATCCTGGCCGCCCGCACCCCGCACCGGCTGGGCCTGGTGCAGGCAGACCGCCCCGCCGACGTCCCGGCCCTCATCGGCTGGACGGGCATGATCAAGTCGACAGACCAGGTCGCGGAACTGTCCGCGGTCCTGCGCAGCTGGGAAGACCGCTTCGGCGCGACCCTGGTGACGCTGGGCTTCGATTCCCTGGAGTTGTCGGTCTCCGCCCCACCCCGAACCCACGCCAGGGCCCTGACCGTGGCGGCCGAACATCGAGCCTTCAGCCTCCCGACGTACCTCACCCAGCCAGGAAACCTGCGCGAGTACGCGACCTCGTTGGTACAGAGCCGGAGGTGGCGATTCTCCTGGGCGTGAAACAGTGAGAAGGTCCGGCCTGCGAGGCCGAAGACGACACAAGCTCCGCCGCGGCCGCAACGCATCCAGCAGCCTCCCCCGACCCGGCCGGGCTTGGCGAAGCTGGCGAGCCCGACGACTACGGCGGCGCTAACGAGCACGTCAGCGCTGACCGGCAGGTCAGCACTGACGGCACGGCAGCGCTGACGGATTCATCGGGCTCAACGGAGCTGGCGAATTCCTGAAACCGAGCGAAGCTGACGGCCTTCCCCCAGCCTGACGACATCTGGCAGCGCCGCCAGATTCGTCGGACTGAACGGAGCAGGCGAATTCCCCGAACCGAGCGAAGCCGCCAGCCACCTCCATCATGACGACCTCTGACAGCGCCGCCAGATTAGTGGGCCGAACCGAGCCAGGCTGAGCGGGGCCAGACCGAGCCAAGCCAGCCGGGGCCGAGCCGGGCCAGGCGAGCCGGGCCAAGGCGGGCCGGGCAAGCGAGCTAGGCCGTCCCAAGCCGGAGCGAGGTGGGCGGGGAGGGGCGGGGCAGGGCAAGCTGAGCGGGGCCGAGTCAGGCCGGTCTGGGCCGGGCTGGGCCGGACGGAGCGGGCCAAGCCAAGCCGAGCCGGGCGGGGCGGGGGCGGGGCGGGGCAGGCCGAGCGTGACCAAGCCGAGCCGGGCCGAGCCAAGTCAGGCCTGTCTGGGCTGGGCCTGTCTGGGCTGGGCCTGTCTGGACTGGGCTGGGCTGGGCTGGGCTGGGCTGGGCTGGGCTGGGCTGGGCTGGGCTGGGACGAGCCAAGCCAGGCTGGCACGGCGGCACTGCCAGCTCCGTAGAGCCGGAAGGCCCAGCCACCAATCCGGCGATGCCCATGAGCCAAGCCCGCCCCAGAGACATCCGGCAAACCTCCGCAGCTTGGCCGATTCACCGCAGCCCAAGGCCGCGAACACAGCAAAGCGCGATAGCACCCGCCTCCACACCAAGCCCTAACCCGCCAGCGAACAGTCCCCCAACCCGCCCGTCACTCCAATGTCGCAGCCGCCGCACGCAGTTCCCGCAGTGCGGCCACCGCGTACTGCGCAAGACCTCCCGCACTGTCCCGCTCGGCTTCGGACCATTGCGCATAACCCCGCTTGAACGCGAGAACCCCCAGCTCAGCCGCGAGGTGCGCCACCGCGTCGGGAACCCCGCGGGCGACCAGCGCGGCCGACATCGCCGCCGCGAGGCCGACGTTCTTCAGCGCGTCCCGTTCCTGCAGCTCGGTGCTGGCCGCCACCGCGGCCTTGAGGCGCGGGCCCAGCTCCCGGTTCGCCGGCCCCATAGCCCCGGAGGCGCGTTCGAGACCGGCCGCGACCGCCTCCAGCGGGCTGGCTTCCGAAGGGGCCTCGGCGATCCCCTCGGCGAGCAGCCGGCTGAGCGTCTCCTGGCCGGCGACCAGCAGCTCCCGCTTGTCGGAGAAGTGCCGGAAGAACGTGCTCTTGGTGACGCCTGCCCGCTCGGCGATCTGCGCAACGGTGGTGGCGTCGTACCCCTGCTCGGTGAACAGGTCGACCGCCGCCACGACAAGACGCTGAGTCGTCTCCGGTTGCCAGCGCGCCATGGCCTCATCCTAGGTGACGGGACAAGAGTCCCATCACTGTGTAGGGTGACGGGACAAAGGTCTCATCACCCAGGGAGAGTCCCATGCAGGTTTTCGTCACCGGCGGCACGGGCACCATCGGCTCCGCGGTCGTGGCCGAGCTGCTCGCCAGCGGGCACACCGTTCTCGCGCTGGCCCGTTCGGACAAGTCCGCGCAAGCCCTCACCGACGCCGGTGCCCAGGTGCTGCGCGGTCAACTCGCCGACCTCGACGTCCTGCGGACCGGTGCCGCCCAGTCGGACGGGGTGATCAGCCTGGCGTTCGGCAGCGACTACAGCACCGAGGAAGCACTTGCCCGGTCGATCGCCGAAGAAAGCGCCGCCATGGCCACGTTGGGAGAAGCACTCGCCGGCAGCGACCGTCCGCTCGTCACTGTCTCGGGTACGCCATGGGTCGCCGGTCGCGCCGCCACTGAGGACGATCCGCTGCCGACCGACGGACCAGTCGGCGGACGCGCCCGCTCGGTCAACGCGCTCCTCGCAATGGCCTCGCGCGGTGTACGCACCACGGCGGTCCGCATGCCGCGCACGGTCCACAACGAAGGCAAAGGCGGATTCGCCGGACTGCTCACCGAGCAGGCCCGCCGCACCGGCGTAGTCGGCTACCCCGGCGACGGCACCCAACGCTGGCCGGCCGTGCACGCCCTCGACGCGGCAGTGTTGTTCCGCCTGGCACTGGAATCGGCACCGGCCGGAACGGCCTGGCACGCCGTGGCCGACGAGGGCGACGCGGTCCGCGACATCGCAGCCGTCATCGGCCGACGCCTCGGTCTGCCGGTCGAATCCGTGCCACCGGAGAACTTCGGCCCGTTCGGCCCGATCTTCGCCATGGACCAGCCCGCCACCAGCGTCCGCACTCGCGAAGCCCTCGGCTGGCAGCCCACCCACCCGAACCTGCTCGAGGACCTGGAGCACCTCCAACCGTAAACCGCACCGCTGACCAGCCTTCCCTTGCCAGCCAACGGTTTCGTGCTCACCACCGCAGGTCTAAACCAGCGACCAGCTACCTGAGACTCCCGTCCCTCAACCTAGGACATCTGTCCCAATAGTTAGCCCGGCTGTCCCGAAAACACCCGTCCGGACGGGTTTCCGCAACCGTCTGGACGGGAACCCCGGACAGCGAAAGGCGGTGAGGGAGATCGGCCAGATCCGAGTGGGCACGTCCGGCTGGCGATACCCGCCGTGGCGCGGCGCGTTCTACCCCTCCGGCCTGCCGCAACGGCGCGAACTCGAGTACCTCTCCCGCCAGATGAACGCCGTCGAACTCAACGGGTCCTTCTACTCGCTCCAACGACCGGAGCGATACCTCGGCTGGCACGCCGAAACCCCGCCCGGATTCGTGTTCGCGGTCAAGGGCGGCCGGTTCATCACTCATCTCAAACAACTGCGCGACGTCGAAACCGCGCTCGCCAACTTCTACGCGTCCGGCGTCCTCGCACTCGCCGACAAACTGGGCCCGTTCCTCTGGCAACTCCCCCCGCGGCTGGCCTTCGACCCGGACCGGGTCGCCACGTTCCTCGGCCAACTCCCCCGCACCACCAGCGAGGCAGCCGCCCTCGGGGCGAAGCACGACGACAAGCTCAAGTCCGCCGCGTTTCTGAAACCGGGCCCCGACCGCCCAATCCGGCACGCCCTCGAAGTACGCCACGAGAGCTTCACCACCCCCGAAGCACTGGACCTGCTCAAGAAACACCGGATCGCCCTGGTCACCTCGGACGCGGCCGCGCCCTGGCCGTACCGGGAGGACCAGACCACTGACTTCAGCTACGTCCGCCTGCACGGCTCGGAAGAGCTCTACACCAGCGATTACTCCGATTCCGCCCTGCGCGACTGGGCCGCGAAGATCACCGAATGGCACGACGGCGGCCGCCGAGACGTGCACGTCTACTTCGACAACGACAGCAAAGTCGCGGCCCCGCGCAACGCCGTCACGCTGACCCGCCTGCTCGACCTCCCCGCCGAACCCGCCCCGGCACAGTGAGCGAACAGTGAGCGCCCTCAGGTTGGGTGGTGGCACGGGCCGCCGGTGGTCTACGTGCTGCCGCTGGGGGTCGGCACGCGGACCACCGCGCCCCGCTGACCTCAGGTGACCAGCAGGAAACGCCCCGCCAAACGGCCGAAGTCGCTTGCCCCCGCCGGGTGGTCCAACCAATCCCGCGCCGCCGCGGTGGGACATCCCACACCAGCCGCCGACTGCGCTCGCCTCGGCCCGGATCAGAGTGGACCAGCACAGCCCAGTCAAGACTCCGGCACCCCGCCCACCGCTCCCTGGTCCGCATCCGGATGAACCAGTCTCGCCAAGAACGAGACCGCACCCTGCCAACCGCTCCGAGTCGCCTCGGCGCAGCAGTGCTCTCGCACGCGGAGCCCGCAGTCGCGCGACGATGCGGCAGTGCGGACAGCACGACAGTGCGGCAGTGCGGCAGTGCGGCGGCGCGGCGGCGCGGCGGGGTCTCGTTGCCCTGGGGCAGCGCAGCATGGCGACCGTGCGGCGGCGTCGCGGCAGCGCGGCAGCGCGGCGGCGCAGCAGTACGGCAGCGCGGCGGCACAGCAGTGCGGCGTCACGGCAGCGCGGCAGTGTGACATCACGGCGCTGCGGTGGTACGGCAGTGCGGTCTCGCGAAGATTCGACGGCGTGACAGTGCGACCTCACGGTCTGGCGGCGAACAGTCTCAAGTCACGACGATGCCGCAATACCGCGGCTGTGCGGAGTTACGTCGACACGGCAGTGCGCGGCCGTAGTCTCACAACAGACGGTCACGCAGAAAGTGCAGCAGCATCGCCAACTCGCAACCACCGCCGCATCAAGCCGGCACTCGAACCTACCCCCGTACCAACCCAGCCAACTGTGCCCGCACCCGTTCCGCGTCCGGGTGATCCAGTCGGGTCAGCAAGCGGACCGCGCGGAGCCAGCAGTCTCTCGCGGCTGCTGTGCGGCCGTAGCGGAGGTGGGCGGTGCCCAGTTCCGACAGGACGTCCGCGGCCTCATACTCCTCGTCCATCGCGAAGAACATGTCCACCGCTTCGGACAGGCACTCGATTCCCTCCACGTGCCGTCCCAAGCCGAGCAGTGCTCGGGCTCTCGCGGCCAGCGAGAAGCGGCCTTGCGGGAGGTCATCGGGCGGGACCAGGGCCAGCGCCTCGTCCGCGAGCGACAGCGCCTGCGGGTAATCTCCCATCATCGCGCACAAATCACCCAAGGCGCGCAAAACGTTCGCCTCTACCGAGGTGAACCCCAGTTCCCTCGTGATTTCCAGCGACCGCAGGCCATGCCGGTAAGCCTCCGGGAAATCTTCGATGCCCTGCGCGGTCATCGCCAGGTTGTAGCGCGCCCGAGCCTCCCCGGGCAGCGAACCCAACTCCAGCTGCACAGCCAGCGCCTGCTCCAGATATTCGCGCGCCAGCACGTAATTTCGGGCGACTCCCTCGATCACGCCCAGTCCATTGAGGATCGCCGCTTCGCCGTGCCGTTCACCGGAATTCCGCGCTGCTCGCAGGCCGATCTCGAAGACGTACCGCCATTCGTCGACCCTTGCCCGGCCAGCAAAATAGGTGAACAGCGACCACGCCAGGCGCCAGCATTGTGCGTATCGTCCGATTCGGAACGACCACTGGATCACCGAGAGCAGGTTTCCGTGTTCCTCGATGAACCACGCCAGCGCCTGGTGGAAATCCGAAAACTCTAGCGCGCCATCAGACGGGATCGGGCCGATTTCGTCCATCAGCTGGTTCGGACGCATCGCCAAACCCGCGTTTCGTGCCGACGCGATGCACCAGTCGAGCAGGCGCGCGCTGGCCGCGGTGCGTTCGGCGGCGTCGTCTTCCTGCTCCGACAATTCCTTCGCATAGTCGCGAATCAGGTCGTGGAACTGGTACCGGCCCGGCTTCGGCTGGATGAGCAGGTGCGTCGAAACGAGGGTGTCGAGAGCGCCGCGAGTCTCCTTTTCGGACCGTCCGTTGAGCGCGACTGCCATGCCCAGCGACAAATCCGGCCCGACCGACAGCGCCAGCAACCGCAGCAGTCGCGCGGCCGCGGGGCACAAAACCCGGTAGGAATAAGAGAAAACTGTGCGGATATTGGTTTCGTCGCCGTCGCCGAGATCGAACGTGCTCAACCGGCCGGCGTCCGAGGGCAGCGCCGCGACGAACTCGTCCAGCGGCAACTTCGGGAACTGCGCGGCGCGCACGGCGAGGATCCGGATCGCCAGCGGCAGGCCGCCGCAGTACTGCACAAACCGGTCGGCCGCGCCGGGATCCTCGTGCACCCGTTCGACGCCGATGGCCGACGCCAGCAGTTCCACCGCCTCTTCACTGTCCAATTCAGACAGTGCGATCCGCCGGGCGCCGTGGGTCGCGACCAGCCCGCGCAGTTGCCAGCGGCTCGTCACCACGACCAGACATCCCGGACCAGGCAGCAAATACCGCACTTGCTCGGTGCTGTTCGCGTTGTCCAGCACGACCAACAGCCGCCTGCCGGTGGTGTACGTGCGCCAGGTCGCGGCGCGTTCGTCCAAACCGGACGGGATGCGGTCGGCGGGAACGCCCAACGCGGTGAGCATCGTTTCCAGCGCGGCGAGCGGAGGCACCGGTGCTCCGGGGCCGTAGCCGCGCAGGTCCAGAAACACTTGCCCGCCGGTGAAACGGTCGGCGATCTGGTGTGCGAAGTGGACGGACAGGGTGGTTTTCCCTTGTCCGCCCATGCCTTCCACCGACGCGATCGGCGTGGAAGTGCCGTCGTCGAGGGCTTCCGGAAGCAATGCCCGCAGGGCTTTCAAATCCGCTGCACGACCGGCGAAAGCGCCTAGATCAGCCGGAAGCTGGTGCGGGATATGGGGTTCCAGGGGAGTACGGAACCGCGTGCCTTCGTCGCCGCCCAAGACGAGTCGGTGCGCGCGCTGCAGTCCGGCACCGGGATCCAAGCCCAGTTCCTCGGCGAGCAGTCCGCTGATCCGCCGGTACACGTCCAGCGCCTCGGCCTGCCGTCCGGAGCGGAGCAGCGCGTACATCAGCTGCTCATGCGGGCGTTCCCGCAGCGGATGTTCGCGCGTCAACTGCTCCAGCTCGGGCACGACCGTCTCGTATTCGCCGACTGTCAACAGCGTCTCGGCCCACTGCTCCCGGACCCGCGTGCGTTCCTCGGCGAGCTGCCCGACCTCGTCCCGGTGCAGCGCGTCCGACTCCACGTTCTGCAGAGCCGAACCCCGCCACTGACTGAGCGCGTCCTCGAAATACCCCGCAGCCCGCCGGTGCTCGCCTCGTTCCGCCGCGCTGCGGCCCCGCGCCGCGAACTGGCGGAATCGACCGAGGTCCACCGCGTTCTCGTCGACTTCCAACAGGTAGCCACCGCGTTCGGTGCGGATCGCCGCGCCGTCGCCGAGCGCCCGGCGCAGCCGCAGGACGTACGTCTGCAGCGCGCCCTTGGACCGGCGCTGGTCGTCGCCCCACAGCCAGTGGCTGAGCACGTCGACCGACACCAGCCGGTTGGCCCGCAGCAGCAGTCCGGCGAGCACGATCAGCGGGCGGCTGCCGCCCAGCGGCACCGCCTGATCCCCGGCCAGCACCTCGGCCGGGCCGAGCACCCGGAAGTCGAGGCCGTCCACACGTTCCATTGTGGCGTTGAGACGGCCCCCGCGGCACCTCGGTTCCGCCGCCGCGGCGATGGCATGATCGGCAGTCATGCAGGTTTACGCGCTCCCGCTGCACACTCGGTTCCGCGACATCACCGTCCGTGAAGGACTTTTGCTCCGCGGCGCCGCCGGCTGGGGCGAGTTCTGCCCGTTCGCGGACTATTCGGACACCGAGAGCGTCCCCTGGCTCGCCGCCGCGCTCGAAGCGAGCGAAGAAGGCTGGCCCGAGCCGGTCCGGGACCGCATCGAGGTGAACACGACTGTCCCCATCGTGTTGCCCGAACGCGCCTACGAACTGGTCCGCGCGTCCGGCTGCCGCACGGCGAAGGTCAAGGTCGCCGACAAACGCGCGACGCTCGCCGAGGACTGCGCGCGCATCGAGGCGGTCCGCGACGCACTGGGTCCGTCCGGTGCGATCCGCGTCGACGCCAACATGGCTTGGGACGTCGACACCGCCGTGCACGCCCTGGCGGAACTGGACCGCGCGGCCGGTGGACTGGAGTACGCCGAACAGCCGTGCCCGACCATCGACGACCTGGCTGCCGTCCGCCGCCGGGTGTCGGTGCGGATCGCGGCCGACGAGTCGATCCGCCGCGCGGAGGATCCGCTGAAGGTCGCCGTCGCCGGGGCCGCCGACATCGCCGTGCTCAAGGTCGCGCCGCTCGGCGGAGTGCGGCGTGCGCTGGAAGTCGCGGAGGCGTGCGGGCTGCCGTGCGTGGTGTCCTCAGCGGTCGAGACGAGCGTCGGACTGGCCGCCGGGCTGGCCCTCGCCGGAGCGTTGCCGGAGCTGGATTTCGCGTGCGGACTTGGCACGATGTCGTTGCTGCGCGGCGATGTCTGCACCACGACACTGTCCCCTGTGGACGGTTATCTGCCGGTCCCGCGGCAGGCGCCGGAGCCCGACGCCTTCGCCGAGTTCGCCGCCTCGCCCGAGGTCGAAGCGGCGTGGCTGGACCGGTTCGAGCGGGTCCGGAAGATCAGCGGGTAAGGGAGACTTCAGGGTCGCGGCCCCGGGGCTTTCTCCGGGGCGATCCCGGATGTGCGGGGCGCCGCGGTCGCGGAGTATTGCTGACATGACGGACACCACGCAGGCCGCACCGGCCAAGAAGATCTTCCGCAGCCGCTCCGACCGCATGCTCACCGGCGTGTGCGGCGGATGGGCCAACTACCTCAACGTCGACCCCTCGATGGTGCGCATCGCCGCGGTCGCCGGGGCCGTGCTCTCGGCAGGCGTGATCCTCCCGGTCTACGCCGCCGCTGCCGTCCTGACCCCGGAAGACTGAGCCGGGAACGGGCGAAGCCCGGCCCACCGCGAAGGTGAACCGGGCTTCGCCGGAAAGCAGCCGAACTCAGAAGTCCATGCCACCCATGCCGCCGGACGGATCGGCCGGAGCGGCAGCAGCCTTCTCCGGCTTGTCCGCGACGACAGCCTCGGTGGTCAGGAACAGCGCCGCGATGGAAGCGGCGTTCTGCAGCGCGGAGCGGGTGACCTTCGTCGGGTCCGGCACGCCGGCCGCGAGCAGGTCCTCGTACTCGCCGGTGGCGGCGTTCAGGCCGTGGCCCTGCGGCAGGCCCTTGACCTTCTCCGCCACGACGCCGCCCTCGAGACCGGCGTTGATCGCGATCTGCTTGAGCGGAGCCTCGACGGCCACCTTGACGATGTTGGCGCCAGTCGCCTCGTCGCCCTCGAGCTTCAGGCCCGCGAACGCGGCCTCGGCGGCCTGGATCAGGGCCACGCCACCGCCGGCGACGATGCCCTCTTCCACGGCGGCCTTGGCGTTGCGCACCGCGTCCTCGATGCGGTGCTTGCGCTCCTTCAGCTCGACCTCGGTCGCGGCGCCGGCCTTGATGACGGCCACGCCGCCGGCCAGCTTCGCGAGCCGCTCCTGCAGCTTCTCGCGGTCGTAGTCCGAGTCGGAGTTCTCGATCTCCGCGCGGATCTGGTTGACGCGACCCTGGATCTGGTCGGCGTCGCCGGCGCCCTCGACGATGGTGGTCTCGTCCCGGGTGATGACGGCCTTGCGGGCGCGGCCCAGCAGCGACAGGTCCGCGTTCTCCAGCTTGAGGCCGACGTCCTCGGAGATGACCTGGCCGCCGGTCAGGATCGCGATGTCCTGCAGGATCGCCTTGCGGCGGTCGCCGAAGCCCGGGGCCTTGACGGCGACGGACTTGAAGGTGCCGCGGATCTTGTTGACGACCAGGGTCGCCAGGGCTTCGCCCTCGACGTCCTCGGCGATGATCAGGAGCGGCTTGCCGGACTGGATGACCTTCTCCAGCAGCGGCAGGACGTCCTTGACGTTGGAGATCTTGGAACCGAAGAGCAGGACGTACGGGTCCTCCAGCTCGGCTTCCTGGCGCTCCGGGTCGGTCACGAAGTAACCGGACACGTAGCCCTTGTCGAAGCGCATGCCCTCGGTGAGCTCCAGCTCGAGCCCGAAGGTGTTGCTCTCCTCGACGGTGACGACGCCTTCCTTGCCGACCTTGTCCAGCGCCTCGGCGATCAGCTCGCCGATGGTGCGGTCAGCGGCCGAGATCGAGGCGGTAGCAGCGATCTGCTCCTTGGTCTCGATCTGGACGGCGGCCTTGTGCAGCTGCTCGGTGATGGCCTCGACAGCCGCCTCGATGCCGCGCTTCAGCGAGATCGGGTCGGCGCCGGCCGCGACGTTGCGCAGGCCCTCGCGCACGAGCGCCTGGGCGAGCACGGTGGCGGTGGTGGTGCCGTCGCCCGCGACGTCGTCGGTCTTCTTGGCAACTTCCTTGACGAGCTCGGCCCCGATCTTCTCCCACGGGTCCTCGAGCTCGATCTCCTTGGCGATGGAGACACCGTCGTTGGTGATCGTCGGCGCGCCCCACTTCTTTTCGAGCACGACGTTCCGGCCCCGCGGGCCGAGGGTCACCTTGACGGCTTCGGCGAGGGTGTTCAAGCCGCGCTCAAGACCGCGGCGGGCGTCCTCGTCGAACGCGATCAGTTTGGCCATTGCGGTGTGGTCCTCCGGTATTGGGCGCCACCGCCGCGCTGTCTCCAGCGGCGGCAGCAGGACACGTCCTCGGCCAGGCTCGGTGCCCGCGACGGACGACTGACCGGTGGGTCAGCCTCACCGTCCCGACCTTCAGGCAGGCGGTCGGTGACCGCTCGCCTAGCACTCGACGGCGTCGAGTGCCAATGCCGTGTTTAGCACTCTCCGGGGTCGAGTGCAAGGAGCGCAGGTCAGGCTTGGTGCCGCGGTGGACCAGGTCTACCCGGTCAGTGGCTCGGCTGGATGTGGATCGACGACGGCGGCGGGCGCAGCGACGACGGACCGGCCGACTTCGAGCCGCCCGGACCGACCGGGATGTTGGGAGCCGAGGACGCCGGAGCGGTGCCGCCGCTGCCGTTGTCGTCGCCGCCGAAGAGGAAGATCGCGCCGACGACGAGCCCGGCCGCGACGAGCACTCCCAGCGCGATCCACAGCCACTTCAGGCCGCCGCTCTTGGACTGCTTTTCGAACGCTCCCGCGCCGCCCGCGGGGGACGGCGGGCGCAGCCGCATCGGGTCGCCGAAGGCCTGCTGGTTCGGGTGGCCCTGCTGGTTCGGCTGACCGGGGTAGCCGGGCTGGTTCGGGTAGCCGCCGTAGCCGGGCGGGGGGCCTTGCGGTGCTTGCTGGGCGGGGCCGGGCTGGCCGGGCTGACCCGGCTGGCCCGGGTAGCCGTAGCCGGGCGGGGGGCCCGCCGGTGGCTGGCTCGAGTAGCCCTGCTGACCTTGCTGCTGGCCTGGCTGTCCGGGCTGCTGCTGGCCGGGGTGTCCGGGCTGCTGCTGTCCGGGCTGGCCGGGGTGTGCTGGATAACCGGGCGGGGGCTGGTTGCCGTAACCGGCGGGACCGCCGTAGCCGCCCTGGCCGGGGTATCCCGCTTGGCTGGGTTGCGGAGCACCCCAGGCGCCGGGAGCGCCCTGGCCGCTGGGTGCACCCGCGCCAGGTCCTGCTCCGGGGCCCTGCTGCCCGCCCGGTCCGCCGGGACCGCCCTGCCCAGCCGGTCCGCCGGCACCGGGCGCACCCGATCCGGGGCCGCCCGATCCGGGACCGCCAGCGCCGCCAGGTCCTTGCTGCATGCCCGCCTCCGGAAGTCCGTTCGGCCGGGCGGGGCCCGGCGGGGTGTCCGAGGTCGCGAGGGGGCCGAGCGCGACCCTGGCCGCGGCGATCATCGCGACGCAGTTCGGGTACCGGTCGTTCGGGTTCTTCGCCATGCCCTTGCGGATGACGTCGTCCAGGGCGGCCGGGAGCGCGACCACGCTCGCCACCGACGGCGGTTCCCCGCCGAGGTGGCCCTTGATGACGGTCGGGACGTCGCCGCGGAACGGCGGGTTGCCGGTCAGGCAGGCGAACAGCACGCAGGTGAGGGCGTACTGGTCGGTGCGGCCGTCGAGCGGCTCGCCGCGCAGGTGTTCCGGCGCGGCATACGTGGGCGAGCCGAGGAAGTCGCCGCCGCGCGTGCGGTGGCCGGTGGCGCCGCGGCGGGTCAGGCCGAAGTCGGCGACGTAGACGTGCTCGCGGGACGTCTCGCGGCTGGTGACGAGGACGTTGGCCGGTTTGACGTCGAGGTGCACGAGGCCGTGGTTGTGCAGCGTGTCGAGGGCGTCGGCGACCTGGTCGAGCAGGCTGAGCGCGCGCGCTGGGCTGATCGGGCCCGCGGACATCAGGCCGGCGAGGTCGCCGCCGTCGACCATCCGCATGGCGATGTAGAGCATGCCGTCGAGCTCGCCGAAGTCGTACAGCGGGACGACGTTGGCGTGGTCGATCGCGGAGGTGTTGCGTGCCTCGTCGACGAACCGTTCGCGGAACTCGGCGTCGGCGCCGAGGTGGTCACCGATGACCTTCAGCGCCACCTTGCGGCCGAGCCGCGTGTCCGTGGCCTGATAGGTCACGCTCATGCCGCCCTTGCCGAGCACCGAGTCGATGCGGTAGTGGCCCAGCTGGCGACCGGTGAGGTCCCCCGACACGTCGCCTGTCACGCAGCGCAGCTTAACGCGCCGGTATCGGCTGCCACTGCCGGTTCGCCCAACCGGTCAGCGGACCTGCCTCGCTAGACCTTGCGGACGTCCGCGGCCTGGCTTCGGCCGTCGCGGCCGGACTGGACTTCGAACTCCACCCGGTCGCCCTCGTCGAGGGTGCGGAATCCGTCGGCCTGGATGGCCGAATAGTGGACGAAGACGTCCGGACCTTCGGGGGATTCGATGAACCCGTAGCCCTTTTCCGAGTTGAACCACTTGACGGTGCCGACTGCCACGGCGCCCTCCCTCGGGACAAGAATCCGCTGTCCATCAGCGTGCGAAGTGGAGTTCACGCTACCGGAATCAGCGCTCCCGGCAATGGGGTAATCGGCAGAATCCCCTTACGCCCGCGATACTCGCCGGTTGCGCGATTGGACGAGCACGGTTCCCGGTCCGGCGAAATCGAGGACGAGTCCTTCGCCCGTGCGCAGCGATTGCGGACCGCTCGGGTCGAGCGCGCGCAACCGGCATTGCACCGTGTCGGGATAGGCGAGGAGATAGTCCGGGCGCACCGTCACGATCTCGCCGCGGCCGAGGTCGAACGAGTCCACCGGACCGGGCGCGGTGAGCAGCAGCGGGCCGCGGCCGCTGTAGTGCTCGAGGAACCCGGAGTCGGCACCGAACAACTGCTGCAGCGGGGCCCAGTTCTGGTCGACGCGGACCGTGCCCGGCCGGGCGAGGACGCCTTCGCGGTGCACCGACCAGCCGGTGGATCCGGTGAGTTCGAGGGGGTAGACGTCGCCGGGGCCGAGCGGGGCCAGGTCGACCCAGCCGCCCTCGGCAGGCGCGGTGAACACCGAAGGTCCGCTCTTGCGGCCGCGGTTCTGATTCGTCTCGGCCACGTTGAAGCTGCTGGCCAGCAACGACTCCGCGGCGGCCTGCACGGCTTCGCCGGGGGCGAGCAGCACGCGGGCGACGCCGAATCCCGGCGTGTGCCTGGTGTGGACGCGCATGTCAGCGGGGCGTCGCGAGCGCGGCGCGCCCGGGCTGGTTGCGGACCAGAAACTGCATCAGAACTCTCCCCGTACTCCCCGGCTTGTGCCGGGAGAGTGTTGCACGACGGGCAGCAAGAGGGAGGATGGTCCGCGTGATCTCTGTCGACGCCTACCGCGAGACCGTGACCGAACTGCTCGGCCGCGCGCCCGTCCGTGCTGTTCCGGTCACCGATGCCGCCGGGCTCGTCCTGGCCCGCGACGTGCTCGCCGGGGTGGCGCTGCCGCCGTTCGACAACTCCGCGATGGACGGGTACGCCGTGCGCGCCGCGGACGTCGCCGAGGCGCCGGTGACGCTGCCCGTCGCCGACGACATCCCGGCCGGGCGGGTCGACGTGAAACCGCTCGAACCGGGTACCGCTCAGCGGATCATGACCGGCGCGCCGCTGCCGCCGGGCGCGGACGCGATCGTGATGGTCGAGGACACCGACCGCGGCACCGCGGAAGTGCGGATCTCCCGTGCCGCTTCGGTCGGCAACCACATCCGCCGGACCGGCGAGGACGTGACGCAGGGGACCGTCGCATTGCACGCGGGCACCGTGCTGAGCCACGCACACCTCGGCCTCGCCGCGGCGGTCGGCCAGGCGGAACTGGAGGTGTACCGGCCGCTGTCGGTGCTGGTCGTGTCGACCGGCACGGAGCTGGTGGAAGCCCCGAACCCGTTGCAGCACGGGCAAATCTACGAATCGAACAGCGTGATGCTGGCGGCGGCGCTGCGGGAACTCGGCTGCCAGGTCGAGGTCGTGCGCAGCGTGGTCGACGACGTGGAGGAATTCCGCGGGATCATCGAGCCGCGCCTGGAATCGGCGGACCTGCTGATCACGTCGGGCGGGGTGTCGGCAGGCGCGTACGAGGTGGTGAAGGACGCGCTGACCGGACAGGGCGTGGAATTCCGGAAAATCGCGATGCAACCGGGCGGACCGCAGGGATGCGGCCGGTGGAACGGCGTGCCAGTGGTGACGCTGCCGGGGAATCCGGTGAGTGTGCTGGTGTCGTTCGAGGCGTTCCTGCGCCCAGCGGTGCTGTCCGCGATGGGCCACACGGACGTCGACCGGCGACGGGTGCGGGCGCGGCTGACGGAGGACATGCCCTCCCCTGCTGGGCGGCGGCAGTATCGGCGGGGGTTCTTCACGCCGGTGCTCGGCGAGGTGACCGGGGTGGTCGGGCCGCGGGGTGGGCCGGGGTCGCATCTGCTGGCGGCGTTCACGCAGGCGAATTGCCTGATTGTGTTGCCGGAGGAGGTTTCGGAGGTTTCGGAGGGGGATGAGGTCGAGGTGCTGCTGCTTTAGTTCGGGCTGGGCGATTTCGCGAGCTCGGCTTGGGGAAAGTCCCGCTCCCGTCGCAACGGCCCCAGCAGCAGCACCCCCAGTGAAGCCAGCTGAACGCCCACCATCGCGAACATCGCCACCCGCGCCCCGGCCGCTTGCCCGAGCGCCCCGCCCGCCAAGGCACCCAACGGGATCGTGCCGTAGTTGACCATCGACGAGCTCGCGCTGATCCGTCCGTAGAGATGGCGCGGGCAATACCGCTGCCGAAAGGTCGCGCCCAGCACATTCGACCCCACCACTCCCGCCGCGATGCCGGCTCCGGCGAGGACAAACAGCGTCAAACCCCACCCCGGCCGGGCGAGCGGGCCGAGCAGCATCGCAGGTACCACCAGTGCCTCACACCACAGGAAACCCCACGCCGTGCCGGTCCGTCGGGCGACTCGGCTCACCAGCGTCGCGCCTAGCACCCCGCCTGCCTCGCCTAGGGCGAGCACAAGCCCGACGGCCACCGGGCCCTGGCCCAAATCGTCGACCAGGAAGACCACGGCCACCGCATAAAAGCCGTTCAGGGCAAGGTTCGCGACCCCGCCCGACAGGACCAGGACCCGCAGATAAGAGTCCCGCGCCACGATTCGCATTCCTTCGGCGATTTCGGTACGCAACCGAGTTCGCGGACGCGGAGGCGGCTCGTCCGCGCGCAGGAAACCCAGGCACAGCAAGAAAAGCCGCCATCTGGATGACGTCGCAAACCAGCATCACCCGCCGCTTGGGCCACCGGTCGACCCAAGCGCCCGCTGGCAAACCCACGGCAAGCCAGGGGATCCAAGCCGCCGCAGCAAGTGAAGCAACCTCGAACGTCGAGGCGTGCAGCACCAGCAAGGCCACCAACGGAACCGACGCACTGGCCACCGCGCTGCCGACCGTGCTTACGGTCTGCCCAGTCCACAAGAGACGGAACGCGACACCCCTCACGGCTGCGCTCTGAAACCGCGCCCAAACACGAAAACCGGCTCCCGTTCCGTCGAAGGATCCGCTGCCGCTTTAGCCCCGAACTCCTCGAACAGCGCGAAAATCCGATCGTTCAGCTCCGCCAATTCCGCAGGCGTCAACCGCATCCACGCATCAGAGGAGAACCACGCATCGCGCCATTCCGCCGGAGCCGTCTCCATTTCCGAAAGCCAGCCCCGCGACAACGTCATCTGCCGATCGAGGCTCACCGTCTCCGCGACCTCCGCCACCGGATCTCCGGCGAAGTCCGAAGTGGCCCACGACAACGTGCCCGAAGGACGCCTCCACCAGCGCTCCCGCCGGTCCCGCGCCAGCTCCGGAGCCTCGACCACCAGACCGGCCCCGGAAAGCACCTTCAGGTGGTGGCTCACATTGCCCACCGCCTGCCCGGTTTTCTCCGCGAGCACCGACGCGGTGGCCGGGCCGTCGAGCTTCAGCACGTCCAGCAGACGGCGGCGCAGCGGATGCGACATCGCGGCCAGGACCTGGGAATCGCGGACCTCCATAATGCACAAGAGTAGTTGTACAATACCTCTTGTGCAATAGCCCGCAGGTATCCTCGCGGACATGGGCATCATCCTGTGGATCGTCTTCGGCGCGCTGGTCGGCTGGATCGCGAACCTCGTGGTCGGCGGCCGGGAGCGGCAGCGGCAGGGCTGCCTCGTCAGCGTGCTGGTCGGCGTGGTCGGGGCGGCCCTCGGCGGCTTCATCTACCGGCTCGCGACCGGTGAGCAGCAACACTTCGAGTTCGACTTCCCGAGCTTCGGCGTCGCCATCCTCGGCGCGATCGTGCTGCTGCTCGTGCTGCGGCTGGTCAGCGCCGCCACCTCGGGCCGGCGCGATCGTGACCGTTGGTAACGGTTTCCCGACGATCTGTCAGAACACCCGGGCGGCGGGCTAAACTGATCCGTTCCGCGCCCGGGTGCGTGCTTCGTCGGGGGACGCATGCACCCGGGCCGCGTCCCGCACGAGCCGGACGGCGTGCGCGGGGTCGACGAGCTGGGGAATGGGCGTCGAAAGGACATCCCGGCGCCAGGCGCGCAACAGCCGCGCGAGCAGATCGGGTACCGCCATCGTCTCCCTCGCCAGGTCGGCTCGGGCACCGGTCCCGAGCGGCGTCAACTACCCGGTGTTATCGGATTGTTCGACGCGTCGTTACCGGTTTGTGGTCGCGCCCACCCGCGCCGCGAGAACCCTTACGACCAGGGCCTGCCGGGTCCGCCGCAGGCGGGCGGTAGCGTGGGGAAGCCCAAATCGGACCCTTACACCGACCGAGACGAACAGCGGGGAACTCGACCCATGAGCGGCCAGCCCACCGGTAACCCCCTCGCGCACGCTGTCCAGCTGGCCCGCGAGACGTTCCCGCCGATGCACCCGGCGGGACGGCCGTTTCTCCTCGGCGGCCTCGCCGCGACCTTCGTGCTGCGCCGGTTCTCCAAGCGGCTCGGCGTGGCCGGCGCGCTCGCCACCGCGGGCATGACGGCGTTCTTCCGCGAGCCGAAGCGCGTGCCCCCGGCGCGGGACAACGTCGCGATCTCGGCCGCCGACGGCACCGTCTCGCTCATCGAGGAAGCGGTCCCGCCCGCCGAACTCGGCCTTCCCGCCGAACCGCGGATGCGGGTGAGCGTGTTCCTGTCGGTCTACGACGTGCACGTCCAGCGCGTCCCGGCGACCGGCGTGATCTCGAAGGTCGCGTACAAGCCGGGCAAGTTCCTTTCCGCGGACCTCGACAAGGCGAGCGAGGTCAACGAGCGCAACTCGCTGGTGCTGCACACCGCCGACGGCCACGAGCTCGTCGTCGTGCAGATCGCCGGCCTGGTCGCGCGCCGCATCCGGTGCGACGTCCGCGAGGGCGACAAGGTGTCCGCGGGCGAGACCTACGGCATCATCCGCTTCGGCTCGCGCGTCGACACTTACCTGCCGCCGGGAAGCAAGGTCGTGGTGGCCAAGGGCCAGCGCACCGTCGGCGGCGAAACCGTGCTCGCCGAACTTCCTGCGCAGGGAGAAAGCTGACCATGGTCCGCGTGACCACCCCGGGCGTCCGGCTGCTGCCGAACGCGATCACCGTGCTCGCGCTCTGCGCCGGACTCTCCTCGGTGCAGTTCGCCCTCACCGGCAACTACGCGATGGCGATCGGCTCGATCGGCATCGCCGCCGTCCTCGACAGCCTCGACGGCCGGATCGCCCGGCTGCTCGACGCGACGTCCAAAATGGGCGCCGAACTCGACTCGCTGTCCGACGGCATCTCCTTCGGCGTCGCGCCCGCGCTGGTGCTCTACGTCTGGCAGGCGCACGGCGACCGCATCGGCTGGGTCGCGTCGCTGATTTTCGCGGTCTGCATGATCCTGCGGCTCGCCCGCTTCAACACGCTGCTCGACGACACCGACCAGCCGCCGTACGCCGCCGAGTTCTTCGTCGGCGTGCCCGCGCCGGCCGGCGGGCTGGTCGCGCTGCTTCCGCTGATCGCCACGCTGCAGTGGGGCGAGGGCTGGTGGTCCGAGCAGTACGTGGTGCTGGTGTGGACCATCGCGGTCGCCGCGCTGCTGATCAGCCGCATCCCGACGCTGTCGCTGAAGACCGTCAAGGCCCCGGCGAAGGCGATCGCGCCGCTGCTGGTGGGCGTCGGGCTGCTGGCGGCCGCGATCATCGTCTTCCCGCTGGCCGCGCTGGCGGTCGCGCTGGTGCTGTACCTGCTGCACATCCCGTACTCGGTCTACCGGCACCGCTGGCTCGCCGCGCACCCGGAGGCCTGGGAAGTGCCGCCGCGCGAACGCCGGGCGATCCGCCGGGCCCGCAGCCACCGCCGGCTCCGCTTGCGCCCCGCCTCGGGCCGGGTCGCCGGTGCGGCGATGCGCGCGGTGCGGCGGACGAACTCCGACCTGGTGCGGAGCCGGAATCTGCGCGAGCGGGACCACAGTTCGGCCACGTCCGGGCCCACCCAGCGGCGGCGCAGCTGGCGGCGAATCGGCATCCGGCGCCGCTAGTTTTCCGCCTTTCCCAGCGCGGACACGAAGAGGTCCAGCTGCGTCTCGAAATCCTGTCGGCAGTCCGCGTCGGTCAGCACCGGCAGCAGGCGGTGCAGGTTCGGTGTTTCGCTGGGCGTCGCCATGCGCCGGAACCAGTCGTCGACCGGCTCCGCTCGGTCTAGCGGCGCCCCGGCCAGCCCGGTCTCTTCGGTGAGCGCGGCACCGAACGCGAGACCGGTCAGAGAGCGGTACGCGCGCACGGTTCCGACGTCGTCCAGCCCGGCGTCCAGCAAGGCGCCGAGCATGCTGTCGATCACCTTCAACGCCCCCGGCGAACGCGGGTTGGCCTCCTCCGCGACCAGCGTTCGCAGCACCGCCGGATGGCGCCGGAACTGCGCGTAAAGGCCCTCGACCAGGCCGCGGATCCGGACGTCCCACGGCGTGGCCGGGTCGGGCACCGGGACCGCCTCGAAGATCCGGGCCACGAGACCGTCCAGCAGATCGCCCTTGTTCCGCACGTGGTTGTAGAGCGACATCGCCTCCACGCCCAGCTCCGCGGCGAGCTTGCGCATCGACAGGGCCGCCACGCCGTGCTGGTCGACGAAAGCGAGCGCCGCGTCGAGCACCTTTTCGCGCGTCAAGGTTTCCCGGGCCATCCCGCCAGCTTACGGCGTAAGTCCTCGACAGCCGCCGTACTTACACCGTACGCTTACGCTGTAAGTACAGCCTGGGAGGTCCACCGTGGATGCCGTCACCTTGCTCACCACCACTCGCTCCGTCCGGCGGAAGCTCGATCTGGAGCGGCCGGTCTCGAAGACCGTGCTCGAGGACTGCCTGCGGATCGCGCAGCAAGCCCCGGCCGCCGGTTCTCTTCTCGCCGCGCAGCGCTGGGTCGTCGTACTTGATCCCGCGGTACGCAAGGAAATCGCCGCGATCACTCGTGAGGCCGCAGAAGATGCGTGGCGGAAATACGAACACCTCGTTGACCGCCGGATGGCGACCTCGGCTCGATACCTAGTGGAGCGCCTCGACCAGGTGCCCGCGCTCGTGCTGCCGTGCATGCCGGGACCGGTGCCGACGGGCACCGCCGAGCTTTCCGCGTACTACGGCTCGATCTACCCAGCGATCTGGAGCTTCCAGCTAGCCCTGCGCACGCACGGGCTGGCCAGTTCGCTGTGCAGCTACCACCTCGGCGGCCGGGAGGCGGATGTCGCGCGGATCCTCGGCATTCCGGACGACGTCGCGCAGATCGGCCTGCTCGCGGTGGCGTATTCGACCCAGCAGGAGTTCTCCCCTGCCGCTCGCCCGGAGGTGGACGAAATCCTCTCCTTCGACGGCTGGGCGAAGCCGTAATTCAGGCGCCGAACACCGCGCCGCTACGTGGAGTCCGACGCGCCCGAGGAGTTCGTCGCCGCGATCCGCGACTGGTCCGCGACGCACTAGGCACGGTCCTCGCGTTCGCGCATAACCACCCGCGAGTTCATTAGGGTGAGCAGCGTGAGCGATCCGCAGATCACCCTGACCGTCCGGCACACGCCGTCCGCGCTGGACGCGCGGCGGGGAGTTGTCCGGCTGCACCCGGAAGTGCTCGACGCGCTCGGCCTGCGGGCCTGGGACGCCGTGCACCTCACCGGCGCGCGGCGCAGTGCCGCGTTGGCCGCGCCCGCCTCCGAGGAGGCGACGCCGGGGGTCGTGTTGACCGATGACGTCACCATGTCGAACCTCGGCGTCGCGGAGGGCGGCGAGGTCGTGGTCTCGCCAGCGGAGGTCACCGCTGCCCGCACGGTCACTGTGTCCGGGTCTCGGCTGGCGTCGGTTTCGGTGTCGCCGCAGACGTTGCGGCTCGCGCTCACCGGCAAGGTGCTGACCCGCGGCGACGCGGTTTCCCTGCTGCCGCAAGACCTCGCGCCCGCGCCGGGATCGGACGTCGCCGCGGTGCGCGGGCAGTTGTCCCGCGTGATCGGGGCGACTTGGACCAACGAACTGCTGACCGTCACGGCGACGGAACCGGCCGGCGTGGTGGTCGTCGGACCGTCCACTGTGGTCAGCTGGCGCGACGGCGCCCGCACTGGCACGCCGACCGGCGAACCGCCGACGCGCACCGCGACCGCGCTCGTCCGCACCACCGCCGTCACCGCGGCCGAGGACTACCTCGACGCGGAGATCGTCGAAGAGGTCGTCACCGAGGCCCGCGAGGAAGGCCTGGACGAGCCGGTGCCGGTCGCTGATCTGGTCGGAGCCGAGAGCGCGGCGCGCAAGCTGGCGGAATGGTTCGACCTGGCGTTCCACCGGCCCGAGCTGCTGGCGAAACTGGGCACCTCGGCGCATCTGGGCGTGCTGTTGTCCGGACCGGAAGGGGTCGGCAAGGCGACGCTGGTGCGGTCGGTCGCCGCGGCGGAGAAGGTGCGCGTGGTGTCGGTGACCGCCCCGAATATCGCGGTGCTGGAACCGAATGCGGCACACCGTTCGCTGCGCGAGGCCATCGAGCGGGCCGCGGACGGCGACGGTCCGGGCGTGCTGTTGATCAACGACATCGACGCGCTGCTCCCGGCCACTCAGCCGCCGCCGGTGGCCACCGTGGTGCTGGAAGAACTGCGCGCCGCACTGCGCCGGGACGGGCTGGCCGTGGTGGCCACGACCGCGCGAGCCGAGTCGGTGGACCCGCGGCTGCGCGGCGCCGACCTGCTCGACCGGGAGCTGGGACTGCCGTTGCCGGAGGCGAAAACGCGCGTCGAACTGCTGCGGATCCTGCTCCGCGACGTACCGGTCGAATCCGGTGCCGACCTGGGCGTGCTTGCCGAACGAACCCCCGGCTTCGTCGCCGCCGACCTGCTCGCCCTGCGCCGGGACGCGGCGTTGCGGGCCGCGCTGCGCCAACGGGACGCCGACGAGCCCAAGATCTCCCAGCAGGACCTGCTCGACGCGCTGGCCACCGTCCGGCCGATCTCGCTGTCCACTTCGGACAATCTGGCCACCGGCGGGCTGACCCTGGACGACGTCGGCAACATGACGTCGGTCAAGGAAGCGCTCACCGAAACCGTGCTGTGGCCGCTGCGCTACCCGGACTCGTTCGCCCGGCTCGGCGTCGAACCGCCGCGCGGCGTGCTGCTGTACGGCCCGCCCGGCGGCGGCAAGACGTTCCTGGTCCGGGCGCTCGCCGGGACCGGGGCGCTGAACGTGTTCGCGATCAAGGGCGCGGAACTGCTGGACAAATGGGTCGGCGAATCGGAACGCGCGGTCCGCGACCTCTTCCGCCGCGCCGCCGACGCGGCACCCTCGCTGATCTTCCTCGACGAGATCGACGCACTCGCCCCGCGCCGAGGCCAGTCGTCGGATTCGGGTGTGGCCGACCGCGTGGTCGCCGCGCTGCTCACCGAACTGGACGGCGTCGAGCCGATGCGCGAGGTGGTCGTGCTGGGCGCGACGAACCGGCCCGAACTGGTCGACCCGGCCCTCCTGCGCCCCGGCCGGTTGGAGCGGCGAATCTACGTCCCGCCGCCAGACGCGGAATCCCGCGCCGCGATCCTCGCCGCGACGGCCAAGCACACCCCACTGGCGTCCGATGTGGACCTCACGGCCACCGCGGAGGCACTGGAGGGCTACTCGGCCGCCGACTGCGCCGCCCTGATCCGCGAGGCAGCACTGACGGCAATGCGCGAATCGCTGGAGGCCCGCGAGGTGACCGCGGCGCACCTGGCCAAGGCCCGCGAGGCAGTGCGACCTTCACTGGACGCGGCACAGCTGGCGACGTTGGAGGCTTACGCGCAGGCGCAGCAGGAACGGTGAGGTCGGTGAGCGCTGGTGCCGGTCTCGGCGGTGCCAGCGCTCGCTGGCGTCACGGTGACTTCCTGTGGTGTGCGGAGTCTGGGAGGTGGTTCGCCTTGGCTGCCGCGCTCGCCGGTGCTCCGTGCCGCACCACGCGCCAGGCTGTGCCGTATCACCCGGCCACGCTGCATGACCGCTGCGTCCAGTCGCCTGCCATACCGGGCTGCCCGTCCTGCCATACCGAGCCGCCTGGTCTGCCACGGCTAGCCACTCGCGCTGCCATACCGAACTGCCCGCACTGCCATACCAAGCCGGACACCACACCCCACCACCGCGCCGAACGCAGATCAGCCGAGCGCCACCCACCCGACAACCCAGCACCCCACACACCCGAGGCACCGCAGACATGACAAAGCCCGCGCCGTAGCGCGGGCTGTCACAAACCGGATCAGCTGCCCTTGTGTCCGGGTTGGTAGTCCTTCGTGATGATCACTATCACCCCGGGGCTCGAGTTCTGGATGCCCTCGAACCGGGGCTGGGCCTGGAAGCCGAACTCCTTGGCCAGCTGTTTCGCGGCGGCTTCCTCGTCGGTGCCCGGGCGGAAGTAGGCCGTGGTCGTCGGGATGACGCCCTGCGAGTAGTTGCCGACCTCGGCGACGTTCCAGCCCGAACCTCGGAAGTCGGCGGCGGCCTGTTCGGCCAGGTGCTTGATCAGCGAGTTGTTGTAGACCCGCAGGGTGACCCACTTGTTCGAGGCCTGCTGGTCCGGGCCCGCCTGGCCCGGCTGTCCTGGCTGCTGCCCCGGCTGGCCGCCGGGCTGTCCGGCCTGGCTCGACGCCGGGGCCGACGAAGCGGCGGACGACGAGGCCGGCACCGACGAAGCGGGCGACGACGAAGCGGGCGACGACGGCGCCGACGACGAAGATGGCGCGGACGACGATCCGCCGGGCGCGGTGGGCTCGCCGGACGTGCTCGGTCCGGCGTTCTGGTCCCCGCCGGTGTTGAGCACGGTGACGCCGCCGATGACGGCCGCGACCACCGCGACCCCGATCAGCGCGACCCCCGCGGCCTTCAACGGCCGGGACAGTCCCGAGAAGACGCTCATGACAGCTCGATCCCCAACCGCCGGGCCCCGCGTTTGCGCTGACGGGCGGCGCGCGTTTTGCGCAGCCGCTTGACCAGCATCGGATCGGCCGCGACGGCCTCCGGCTTGGCCAGCAGCGTGTTCAACAACTGGTAGTAACGGGTGGAAGACAGTCCGAAGCGCTCCCGGATGGCGTTCTCCTTCGCCCCGGCGTGGCGCCACCACTGCCGCTCGAACGCGAGAATGTCCAGTTCGCGTTCGGTCAGGCCACCGACATTTTCCGGCGGCGACGGCTGGTCCCCAGCCATCGACTCCGCGGCGTCCATGCGGTCCTCGCAATCGGTGTCGGCAGTCCTTTCCGCGGGCGTCATTGAACCACGGAACCCATGCTCGACATGGGCATCCGACACGGCGCGTCACGGTCCGATCCAGGTGTACCAGAAGGGTCCGACTAAACTCGGCGTCCGTGACCGTCCACCCCATCTGCATCGCCGGCGAACCCGTGCTGCACCAGCCCACGCGCGAGATCACCGAGTTCGACGACAAGCTCGCCACCCTCGTCGAGGACATGTTCGAGACCATGTACGCGGCCGAGGGCGTGGGCCTCGCGGCCAACCAGATCGGGCTCGACCTGCGAGTGTTCGTATACGACTGCCCGGATGACGAGGGCGTCGAGCACAAGGGCGTGGTGGTCAACCCGAAGCTGGAGACCTCCGAGATCCCGGAGACCATGCCGGACCCGGACGACGACTGGGAGGGCTGCCTGTCCGCCCCCGGCGAGTCGTACCCGACCGGACGCGCCAAATGGGCGAAGGTGACCGGCTTCGACGTCAAGGGGAACCCGATCGAGGTCGAGGGCACCGGCTACTTCGCGCGCTGCCTCCAGCATGAGACCGATCACCTCGACGGGTTCATTTACCTGGACCGGCTCGTCGGCCGCCACGCGCGCGCGGCGAAGAAGATGCTCAAGAAGAACAAGTGGGGCGTGCCCGGCCTGACCTGGCTGCCGCCGAAGGAACCCGCGGACGCCTGACCCGCGCCGAATTCGCCGAAGGCCTCCTCGGAATCACCGGGGAGGCCTTCGGCGTCCTTCGGCCAGACGGGCGGGAGGGTTGTGCCGACCCGAGGCGCCATGGCATCGTCGGACGAGCAACCTCAACCGAATGCAACGCGGGAGCTCGCGCCTTGGCGGGCTGAGAGGGTGACTGGTGTCCATCTCGCGGACACCCGGCGTCACCGACCGCATGAACCTGACCGGGTAATGCCGGCGTAGGGAGTGAACGTCGTTGACGACGCTGGAAAACCAGGGTGCCATCGCCCCGTCCGTCACCACCGGGCCGATCACCGGCTCGCGGAAGGTCTATCACCGCACCGAATCCGGGCTGCGGGTTCCGGCGCGGCGGATCGACCTGTCGAACGGGGAGCATTTCGACGTGTACGACACGTCCGGCCCCTACACCGATCCGGACGCGAACATCGATGTCCACAATGGACTACACCCGCTGCGGTCCGGCTGGGCCGACGGGCGGGAGCACAACACCCAGCTCGGCTGGGCGAAAGCCGGGGTGATCACCCGGGAAATGGAGTTCATCGCCGCGCGTGAACGCTGTACTCCGGAGTTCGTGCGGGACGAGGTCGCCCGCGGGCGCGCGGTGATTCCGGTCAACCGCAAGCATCCGGAGACCGAGCCGATGATCATCGGCAAGAACTTCCTGGTGAAGATCAACGCCAACATGGGAAATTCGGCCGTCTGGTCCTCTGTGGAGGAAGAGGTCGACAAGATGGTGTGGGCCACCCGCTGGGGAGCCGACACGATCATGGACCTCTCCACCGGCAAGCGGATCCACGAAACGCGCGAGTGGATCGTGCGCAATTCGCCGGTCCCGGTCGGCACCGTGCCGATCTACCAGGCGCTGGAAAAGGTCAACGGGGAGCCGGAAAAGCTCACCTGGGAAATCTACCGCGACACCGTGATCGAGCAGTGCGAGCAGGGCGTCGACTACATGACGGTGCACGCCGGCGTGCTGCTGCGCTACATCCCGCTGACCGCGCGCCGGGTCACCGGCATCGTCAGCCGCGGCGGGTCGATCATGGCCGCCTGGTGCCTCGCGCACCACAAGGAATCCTTCCTGTACACGCATTTCTCCGAGCTGTGCGAGATCCTGCGCGAGTACGACGTCACGTTCTCCCTCGGCGACGGCCTGCGTCCCGGCTCGATCGCGGACGCCAATGACCGCGCCCAGTTCGCCGAGCTGGAAACCCTCGGCGAGCTGACGCACATCGCGCGCGAGCACAACGTGCAGGTGATGATCGAAGGCCCCGGCCACGTGCCGATGCACAAGATCAAGGAAAACGTGGAGCTGGAGGAAAAGCTCACCGGCGAGGCCCCGTTCTACACGCTCGGCCCGCTCGCCACGGACATCGCTCCGGCCTACGACCACATCACCTCGGCGATCGGGGCGGCGCAGATCGGCTGGTACGGCACGGCGATGCTGTGCTACGTCACGCCGAAGGAGCACCTCGGCCTGCCCAACCGCGACGACGTGAAGACCGGCGTGATCACCTACAAGATCGCCGCGCACGCCGCCGACCTGGCCAAGGGCCACCAGTACGCGCAGGACTGGGACGACGAATTGTCCAAGGCCCGCTTCGAATTCCGGTGGAACGACCAGTTCAACCTGTCGCTCGACCCGGACACCGCGCGCTCCTTCCACGACGAGACGCTGCCCGCGGAACCGGCGAAGACCGCGCATTTCTGCTCGATGTGCGGGCCGAAGTTCTGCTCGATGCGGATCACCCAGGACGTGCGCAAGTACGCCGAGGAACACGGTCTGTCCTCTGTGGAGGCGATCGAGGCGGGCATGGCCGAAAAGTCCGCGGAGTTTTCCGAGCAGGGCAACAAGGTCTACCTGCCCGTGGTCAACCAGTGACAAGCACGCCTCGCACCGCCCTCACCATCGCCGGATCCGATTCCGGCGGTGGTGCGGGCGTGCAAGCGGACCTGCGCACGTTCTTCGCCAACGGCGTGCACGGGCTGGTCGCGCTCACCGCGGTCACCGTGCAGAATTCGCTTGGCGTACAAGGGTTTTCCGAGATACCGGTCGACGTCGTCACCGCGCAGATCAAAGCGGTCGCCGAGGACATGGGCGTCAACGCGGCGAAGACCGGCATGCTCGCCACCGCGGAAATCATTCAGGCGGTAGCGAAAACGCTGGATGAAGTCCACATTGGACGTGCCACGGACACGCCGTTCGTGGTCGACCCGGTGGCCGCGTCGATGACCGGACACGCGCTGTTGCGTGAAGAAGCACTGGAAGCGATCCGGACGGAACTGTTCCCGCGCGCCACCCTCATCACGCCGAACCTCGACGAGGTCCGGCTGCTGACCGGTGTCCGCGTCACCGACGCGAAAAGCCAGCACGCAGCCGCGGAAGCGTTGCTGGAGTTCGGTTCCCAGTGGGTTCTGGTCAAGGGCGGGCACCTCTACGACGCCGCCGATTGCGTCGATCTGCTCACCGACGGTTCGGCGGTGATCGAGCTGAGCGGGCCGCGCATCGAGACCGAAAACACCCACGGCGGCGGCGACACCATGGCGTCGGCGATCACCTCGTCGCTCGCGAAGGGCGCGGACGTGCCCACCGCGGTCGCGGAGGCGAAACGGTTCATCGAACGCTGCGTCCAGGAGGCGTATCCGCTCGGTGCCGGAGTCGGCCCGGTTTCCCCCTTCTGGCGGCTCGCCGATGCGACACTGGATGGATGAGCGAGTCACCGGAAGCGTTGTGGGCGCGACTGCCGCTTGAGGTGCAGCACGAGGTCGACGGCCTGGTCGCCGAGCACCGCACCGCTTCGGCGGTCAAAACGATGCGCAAGTCGGGCGTCACGCCGCGGCCGGGGATCGCCGAAGCGCAAGCGGTGTACCAATACCGGATGTCGGTGCTGAAGCCGCCGCCGCGGTTTTAGCCGCGCGAGGGACCAGCGCGACCACCGGGTGTGCCATCGTGGTGGACTGTGCAGGAACGACAGCCGCCAGGACCAGACCAGAAGCCGGAACGCGCCCATGACTGAGAACCCGAGCCCGCCGTCCGCGCTCACCATCGCCGGATCGGATTCCGGCGGGGCCGCCGGACTGCAGGCGGACCTGCGGACCTTCCTCACCTGCGGGGTGCACGGCCTGGTCGCGGTCACCGCGGTCACCGTCCAGAACACGCTCGGCGTGCACGACCGCGCCGACCTGCCGCCGCACATCGTCGCCGGGCAGATCCAGGCGGTCGCGGAGGACATGGGCGTCGGCGCGGCGAAGACCGGCATGCTCGCGTCCGCGGAGATCATCCACGCCGTCGCAGCGGCCTGTGACAAGGCCGGAATCGGACGCGACGGCGCGATCCCGTTCGTGGTCGACCCGGTGGCCGCGGCGATGACCGGCCAGTCGCTGTTCGACGACAACGGCCTCGCCGCGCTGCGCGACGAACTCCTGCCGCGCGCCACCGTGCTCACCCCGAACCTGGACGAGGTGCGGCTGCTCACCGGCATGACCGTGACCGACCGCGAAGGCATGCACACCGCGGCCGTCGTGCTGCACCAGCTGGGTCCGAGGTACGTGCTCGTGAAGAGCGGCCACCTGCAGTCCGACCCGGAATGCGTCGACCTGCTTTTCGACGGTTCGACGTTCGTGGAACTGCCTGGCCCGCGCTGGCAGACGCCGCACACCCACGGGGCTGGCGACACGATGGCGTCCGCGCTGACCGCGGGGCTGGCCAAGGGGATGTCCGTGGTCGAGGCGGCGCGCTACGGCAAATGGTTCGTCTCCCAGGCCGTCGAACACTCCTACCCGATGGGCGCGAAAGTCGGCCCCGTCTCCGCGTTCTGGCGGCTCGCCCCCGAGGAGCGCTAGCCCTCGTCGGAGATCAGGGCTTCCAGCGCGGGCAGCGCGGCGATGATCGACTCCCGGGCCTCGGGCGTGAGCCGGTCGAGGCGGCGGTTCAGTTCCTGCACCCGGGTGGACCGGACGCCGGAGACGAGGCGTTCGCCTTCCTCGGTCGCGCGGGCCAGCCAGGCGCGCCGGTCGACCGGGTCGGATTCGCGGGTGACGTAACCGGCCTCCACCAGCGTGGCCACGATGCGCGACATCGTGGCCGCCGCGACGCCTTCCTTCGCGGCGAGGTCGCCGAGGCGCAGCTCGCCGAAGTGGACGAGCGTGGCCAGCGCGGAGATGGACCCGTGTCCAGGTCCGGGCGCGCCGGCCTGGCGCAGCGAGCGGGAAAGCCGCCCCACCGCGAGATACAACCGGCCCGTTACGTCCTGGACCGAGGAAAGAGTCACGATCGGCTCCTTCTGACGCTGGTGCCCGCCGCTGGGTGCGCCGGAAAGGGTGCCGTCAACCATACGGCGTGCCCGTGCTCAATCCGTGTCAAGCGCGGGAGAAATCACCATGACCCGCCGATTTGTGCAGCTTGGCCGCCCATTCAGAGCACTGAAACGTCGAGCGGGAGCTCCGCGGGCGGCGGCAGCGGCGCGGCCGCCTCGGCCCGGAACGACTGCAGCAGAAAGCCGGCGAGCCGACGCGACGCCGCCGGTGCCGCGGCTCCCGCGCCCGCCCGCAGGCCGCCGTTCGCCAGCAAGATCAGCGACAGGTCGGAAACCGCGAAGTCGGCGCGCAGCGCACCGGCTTCCTGCGCCCGGCGGATCAGCTCGGCGAACGCCCGCAACGCCCGGTCCCGCAGCTGTCCGAAGGCGGCCTGATCCGGCAGCGCGGTCACGATCGCGGCGGAGAAACCGTGGTTGCGCGCCTGCATCGCGCACACTTCCTCGACCACCCGGCAAAAGCCGCGCCACGGATCGGGGTCGGCGAGCGCCTCGTCGAGCATGCTCGCGCATTCGGCCATCGGCTCGGCGAAGGCTTCGGCGATCAGGTCGGCTTTGGTCGGGAAATGCCGGTACACAGTGGCCACGCCGAGACCGGCACGGCGCGCCAGCTCGCTCATCGACACCTCCAGGCCCTCGGTCTCGAAGGTGCGTTCGGCGACCTCGAGGATCTGCGCGCGATTGTGGGCGGCGTCGGTGCGCAACCGAGTCGATTTTTCCGGCACTCTCTCACTTTAGGCGAATCGGAAGACCCTTTCCACTTTCCGTGCTAGAAGTGGAACATGCCTTCCACTTCGATGAACGCCATCGTCTACGACCGTTACGGACCGCCGGAAGTCCTGCACGAGGTGAAGGTCCCGGCACCGGTGCCCGGCCCCGGCGAAGTCCTGGTCCGGGTGCGCGCGCTGTCGGTCAACGGCGGCGAACTCGCCATGCGGTCCGGGAAGCTGCTTCCGTTCAGCGGCAAGCGTTTTCCCAAGCGGGTCGGCCTGGACCTGGTCGGCGAGGTCGCCGCGCCCGGAACGAGCCGGTTCGCCGCCGGTGATCTCGTCTGGGGCGTCGGGCGGCGGATGGGCACCGCCGCCGAGTACTACGCGATGGCCGCGGATCGGCTGGACCACGTGCCTGCCGGGCTCGATCCCGCGCAGGCGGCGTCGCTGCTGGCGGGCACCACCGCGATCACCGCGCTGCGCGACAAGGCCCGGCTCAAACCGGGCGAACGCCTGCTGATCCGCGGCGCGACCGGCGGGGTCGGTTTCGTGGCCACCCAGCTCGGCAAAGCGATGGGCGCGCACGTGACCGGGCTGGCCAGCGCCAAAAACCTGGAGCTGGCAAGGGAACTCGGCGCGGACGTCGCGCTCGACTACCGCGATCCGGGGGACCTGGGGAAGTTCGACGTCATTCTCGACACCGTCGGCCGGGACCTCGGCGCGTTCCGGCGGCTGCTGACCCCGCGCGGGCGGATGGTCGCGATCGCGTTCGACCTCGCCCATCCGGCCCGCACGCTCGGCTACCTGGCGGCGAACTCGCTGCGCCCTGCCCGCTGGGTGCGGGCGTTCAGCGGGAACCCGAAGGCGGATCTGCTCGCTGACCTGAGCCGGTGGGTCGACGCCGGGTTGGTGCGGCCGCTGGTGGATCGGGTGTTTCCGTTCGCGGACATCGCCGAAGCACACCGCGCGCTGGAAAACGGCGGTGTGCGCGGCAAAATCGTCGTCGAGGCGTAGCTCAGCGAGGCGGGCTCGAAGCCTGCGCCCAGAACCGCTGCGGTACCCGCCCCGCACCCCGCGCCAGGTACCCGGCTTCCACCGCGCTTCGCATCGCCAGCGCCATCCGCTCCGGATCCGCCGCGCGGGTGACCGCGGTCGACAGCAGCACCGCCGAGCAGCCGAGTTCCATCGCCAGCGTCGCGTCCGAGGCCGTGCCGATCCCCGCGTCCAGCACGATCGGCACCGACGCGCGCGAGACGATCAGCTCGATGTTGTGCGGGTTCCGGATGCCCAGCCCAGTGCCGATCGGGGCGCCGAGCGGCATCACCGCGGCGCAGCCCGCCTCCTCCAGGCGGAGGGCGAGCACCGGGTCGTCGTTGGTGTACACGAACACCGTGAACCCGTCCGCCACCAGGCGTTCGGCTGCTTCGAGGGTCTCCAGCGGGTCGGGCAGCAGGGTGCGGTCGTCGGCGTGCACCTCGAGTTTGACCAGGTTCGTTTCCAGCGCCTCGCGGGCCAGCTGGGCGGTGAGCACGGCCTCGGCCGCGGTCCGGCAGCCCGCGGTGTTGGGCAGCAGCTCGATGTCCAAGCGCCGCAACAACTCCAGCACGCCCGAACCGCCCTCGGCGTCGGCGCGGCGCATCGCCACGGTGGTGAGCTGGGTGCCCGACGCGACGAGCGCTCGTTCCAGCACTTCGAGATTCGCCGCGCCACCGGTGCCGATGATCAGCCGCGACGACAGCTTGTGCTCGCCGATGATCAGGTCGTCCATGCTCACCCTCCTTGAACCGCGGTCAGCACTTCGAGCTGCGCGCCCTTCGGCACGACCGCTTCTTCCCATTCGCCACGCCGAACGACCTCGCCGTTGACCGCGACGGCCACGCCCCGGCGTTCCGCTCCCAACGCGTCGAGGACCGCGGAAACGGTGCTGTCGTCGGGGAATTCCCGCCATTCGCCGTTGACCTTGATCTCCATCAGACTCGCTCCTTTTCCAGACGGGCGGGCGTCGCCGCGGCGACCTCTGGCGGCGGGGCTTCGCCGGCCAGCCACGCGACCACGGCGTCCGCAGTCGCGGGCGCCATCAGCAAACCGTTGCGGTGGTGTCCTGTCGCCGCGTACACGCCTTCGCTCACTTCGCCGAGGTACGGCAAAGCGTCCCGGCTCGCGGCCCGCAGCCCGGCGGCGACCTCCACCAGCTCGTACTCCGTGATGCCGGGCAGGATCCGCTCCGCGCCTTCCAGCAACTCACGTACGCCGCGCGCGGTGACAGCCTGGTCGAAACCGGCTTCGTACTGCGTCGCGCCAAGGACCAGTTCGCCGTCTTTTCGCGGTACCAGATAGATCGGCCGTCCTTCGACCATCGCGCGCACCGTGTACGGCGGAGGCGGCAGACACCCGCGACGCGGACGCAGCCGCAGAATCTCACCCTTCAGCGGCCGTACGGCGTGCTCCAGCAACGGATGCAGCTGGCCGGTCCACGCGCCGGCGGCGAGGATCACCGGACCGGACACTTCGGAGAGGCTCTGCAACCGCTCGCGCCGGAACTCGACCCCACACATCGTAGCCGCTTCGCTCAGCGCAGTGAGCAGTTTCCGGTTGTCCACGGCTAAATCGCCCGGCACGTGCAAGCCGCTGCGCACCGCGCCGAGCCCCGGCGCGAGCCGCTTCGCCTCGCGCCCGGTGAGCGTCTCGACGTCGCGGCCGAGCGAACGCAGGTATCCAGCGAGGATGTCGAGGTGCCCGGCGTCGGCCCTGTCGAACCCGACGACGATCGTGCCGTGCTCGGCGAGCCCGGGATCGGTGCCTTCGGCGGCGAGGTCGCTCGCGAAGCCGGGCCAGCGCCGCAGCGCCGCTTCCCCCAGGCTGAGCACGGCTTCCTCGCCCGGCCACGCCTCGGTGACCGGCGCGAGCATCCCGCCGGCGAGCCAGGACGCGCCGCCGCGCACGGGTTCCGGGTCGACGACCGTGACGCGCCATCCGCGAGCGGCCGCGCGCCAAGCCGCGGACAGCCCGATGACGCCGCCGCCGACGACAGTGACGGTTGTGGTGCTGGTGTTCACAGTGGAATCACGCTCCCTGCGCCGGCATGACCCGGATCAGGTTCCACGGTCGGAGCGGCAGCTCCCTCTCAGCCCGTTGCCTCGGGCTCCCGTGCGGACCCCCACACCGTAGCGCGCGGGTAACGTCACCGCCATGCCTGCCTTGACCGGAGACCAAATTCGCACCCGGCTAGCCGCCGCCCGGCTGTACCTGTGCACCGACGCCCGCTCCTCCCGAGGAGACCTGGCCGAGTTCGCCGACGCCGCGCTGGCCGGCGGCGTCGACATCGTGCAACTGCGGGACAAGACCGGAGGCGCACCGCTGGAGGCCAAGCAGGAAATAGCGGCGCTGGAGATCCTGGCAGAAGCCTGCGCCCGCCACGGAGCGCTGCTCTCGGTGAACGACCGAGCGGATGTAGCGCTGGCAGTCGGCGCCGACGTCCTGCACCTGGGCCAAGACGACATCCCGGTGCCCCTGGCCCGCCGAGTCCTGGGCGACGAGGTAGTGATCGGCCGCTCCACCCATTCGGAGGAGCAAGCCACCGCAGCCGCAACGGAACCAGGAGTGGACTACTTCTGCACCGGCCCGTGCTGGCCCACCCCCACCAAACCAGGACGATCCGCCCCAGGCCTTGACCTGGTCCGCGCAACCGCAGCAAGCGGCACAAACCGCCCGTGGTTCGCCATCGGCGGTATCGACGAACCCCGCCTGCCCGAAGTACTGGCAGCAGGCGCCACCCGCATCGTCGTAGTCCGAGCAATCACCGAAGCAGAAGACCCCAAAGCAGCCGCACAAGCACTACGAGCCCAACTCCCGTAAACACACCGCAACCGCCGCACCCAGCCCTAAAACCGCACCACTGCACCCAAACAGCGAGGCACCCAGCCCCTCCCCCGCACCCCGATACGAAGCCTCCCTGCGGTTCGGGGGTGCTTGTCAAGGCATCTTTCCCGCCTTGACAAGCACCCCCGAACCGTCAGCACACTTGGCTTCGGGGTGCCCCACGCAACCCCGCAGCAATGTCGCCGCCAGGCGACGAGCTACTCATTCGCATTAGAAGGCACCCCAGGCGCAGTAGGCGTCTGACTACCGCTAGGCGCCTGCGAAGAAGTAGTCGGCTTCGAAGACGAAGACGGCGGCTGCGTCTGCTGCGTCGCCCGAGAAGACGGCGGAGCACTAGGCGTAGTAGCAGGCGAAGACGTCGCACTCCCCGACCGAGACGGACCCCCAGAAGGAACCTGCGGCTCAGTACTGGGCGAATGATCCGGCCGATCCTCCCGCTGCTGACTGGTATCCGGCTGCCGAGGAATCAACCCGGTGGACACGCTCCCCTGGGTAGTCCAGTCCAGCCCCAGCAAAACAACCAACGCCACCACGAACGCGACCCCGGACGACCCGATGATCAACGGCCACCGCATCTTCCGAAGCTTCTCCCCGAGCCCCTCGGCAGGCTCCGGCTCCGTAGCCCGCAGCCGAACCGTCGGCATGTTCGCCAGATCAGCGGGCACATGCACGGTCGCCGCGTCCCCTGTCGCCGACTCCCGTACCGCGTCGACCGGCACCCGCACCGGGGACAGCCCGCTGCGACTGCGCCGAGCCGCCGTCTCGAGAGCCTTCCGAGCAGCATCACGAGTGCGTTGCAGAGAACGCAGGTACAACTCGCCTCCGACGGTGCTGACCACACTGGCCACCCCGGCGCCGATGACGGTGCCCGCGACCCCCAGCGTCGAACCCAGCAACGCGGCGGTGACCGCCGCGAGCGCCGCGGCGAGCACCGAGGTCATCCGGAGGTTCTTCTTGTCCTCCTTGGCTTCCTTCTGCTCCTCGCTCATGATTCCGATCTGATCGTTTCCCAGCCGTTGGTCTCTGTTTCTTCAACGGTTAAGTCGTGTGAGGTGCTCCCTTCGTTGCCCCGAGGTGAGGGACGCCACGTTGACTGTCCACAATGGATAGACTAAAGCTCACACTTTCCTGACATACTCGCCTCATGCACCTCGTGACGATCTCCGACATCGAAACCGCGGCCGGACGGGTGAAGGGCACCGCGGTGCGCACCCCGCTGCTGCGTCAGCTCTGGGTTCCCGGCGAATTCTGGGTGAAACCCGAGAGCCTGCAACCGATCGGCGCGTTCAAGATCCGCGGCGCGTACAACGCGATCGCCGCACTCACCGACGCCGAACGGGAACGCGGAGTGGTCGCGTATTCGAGCGGCAACCACGCGCAAGCAGTCGCGTACGCCGCCCGCGAATTCGGGATTCCGGCGGTGATCGTGGTGCCGGACGTGACGCCGCGGCTGAAGGTCGAAGCCACCCTCCGCTGGGGCGCGGAGGTCCGCGAGGTGCCGATCGCGGAACGGGAATCGGCGGCGCTCGCCCTCGCCGAGGAACGCGGCCTCACGCTGATCCCGCCGTTCGACCACCCGGACATCATCGCCGGGCAGGGCACCGTCGGGCTGGAGATCGCCGAGGACCTGCCGGACGTCGAAACCGTGCTGGTCCCGGTCAGCGGCGGCGGCTTCGCCTCCGGGGTCGGCACCGCGATCAAGGCGAAGTGCCCGAACGCGAAGGTCTACGGCGTCGAGCCGGAACTGGCCGCCGACACCGCCGCCAGCCTCGCCGCGGGCGAGCTCGTGGACTGGCCCATCACCGACCGCGCCCGCACCATCGCGGACGGCCTGCGCGCGCAACCGTCCGAACTGACGTTCGCGCACCTGCGGCGCGTCCTGGACGGCGTGATCACGGTGACCGAGGACGAAATCCGCGACACCGTCCGGGTGCTGGCCCGCCAAGGCCGCCTGGTGACGGAGCCCAGCGGCGCCACCGCCCCGGCCGCCTACCTGCACCACGCCGACGAACTTCCGGGCGGCCGCACCGTCGCGATCGTCTCCGGAGGCAACATCGACCCGGCGATGCTGGCCGAACTGCTCGCTTAGCCCCGCGTTGGGACGGTGCCAGCGGCACTCCCCGGCCGCCGGCACGGTCCGCGCCGTGGCCGTTTGGCGCGCCCAACGCGACTTGGGAGGCCGCTCACCAGTTGACGGTCTGGCCTTGCCGGTCCAGATAGTGCAGCCCGCCCTTGCCCGCCCACGCCTCGATCGTGTCGGCGACGCCGGGAATGCTCTCGTCGACAGTCAGCCGCGCCCGGGGCCCGCCGAGGTCCGTCTTCACCCAGCCCGGCGCCATGAGCAGCAGCGTGCGCGGATCGTCGGCGTGCCGCGCGGCGAAACTGCGCATGAGCTGGTTCAGCGCGGACTTGCTCGCCCGGTACACCTCGAACCCGCCGTTCGTGTTGTCGGCGACGCTGCCCTGGCCCGACGACATCACGCCGATGGTGCCCGTCTCGGGAACCAGGTCCCGCAGCGTCTCGACGACGCGCATCGGGCTCAGCGCGTTGGTCACCATGACGTTGGTGAAGTCCTCGGTGGACACGTCGGCGAGGGTCGCCGAGGGGTCGGTCGTGTAGTTGGTCCCAGCGTTGACGAACAGCAGGTCGAACGCCGATCCGGCCAGCCTTTCGCGCAGCGCCGCGACCTGCTCGGGCACCGTGATGTCCACGGTCTCCACCGCGAGGCCGTCCAGCCCGCGCAGCGCGGACGGCGTGCGCTCGGTCGCGGTGACCTGCCAGCCGCGGCCGAGAAACTCGGCGGCCAGCGCGTAGCCCAGCCCCCGCGACGCCCCGATGATCAGCGCGCTCTTGCCCTTCATGGCCGCTCCTTAGCTATCAATTGATAGCTAAAGCTACGTCGCCTAGCAGGTACCTGTCAAACGATAGGTATTCGGCTACGCTGGCCCGGTGAAAGACGACCAGCTCTTCGAGGCAGCCGACCTGATCCTCGCGGTGGCCCGGCACCTCAACGCCGCCAAGGAGGCCCACGCCGAGTCGGGGACACCGCTGGAAGGAGCGGTGATGCGATTCGTCGACCGCCACCCGGGCACCACGGTCAACGCCGCGGCCGAGGCCACGCAGATGATCTCCAGCAACGTCAGCAGGGCGGTCCGGGGCCTGGAAACCAAGGGCTTGCTACGCCGGGAAGCCGACCCCGCCGACGCCCGGCGAGTGCGCCTCTACCCCACGGCCAAGGCAGCGGAGAACCTGCAACGACTGCGCGACACCTGGTCCGCCCTGCTCGACGGGACCTTCGCGGATACCGAAGAGATCGGCACCTTGATCACGGCCTTGCAGCGCATCGAGACCCGGCTGGTCGCCCGCTCCCGCGGCACCGCGTAGTCCGCCGAAAGATCAGCGCCGCCCACCCGGATGGACGTGCGTCGGCGGCCCCTCCACCCCGCAATGCAGGCAATCCCCCGGATGCGGCGAATCATCCGTTTCCGCGGCGCCGAGCACCCCGTTGTGAATTCCCAACGCGATCAGCCCACCGACGATCGCCAGGACCGCGCAGATCACCAGCGCCGTCTGCCATCCGGCGGTCAGCGCGGCCGGGTCTCGGTAGGCCGACCCGGTCAGACCCGCCGCGGCGGGCAGCACTGCTACCGCCAGAAGTCCACCCGATCGGGCGATCGCGTTGTTGACCCCGGACGCGACCCCGGCGTACCGGTCCGGCGCGGCGGCCAGCACCGTCGCGGTTACCGGGGCGACCACTGTGGCCAGGCCGAGTCCGAAGACCACTACCGCGGGCAGCACCGATCCAAGGTACGACGACCCTGGGCCCACCCGCGTCAGCAACAACATCCCGATGCCGACCACGATCGGTCCGGCCACCAGTTGCAGCCGGGGGCCGATCCGCTGCGCCAGCGCGCCCGACCGGCCGGAGAGCAGCAGCATGATGACCGTGATCGGCAATCCGGCGAGCCCGGCCAGCGTCGGCGAGTAACCCAGCGACACCTGAAGCTGCAGAACCAGCAACATCATCACGCCGCCGAGCGCCGCGTAGACCACGAACGTCAGCGCGTTCGACAGCGTGAACGTCCGGTCGCGGAACAACGAAGGCGGCACGAGCGGTTCGGCCGCCCGGTGCTGGAGCCAAAGGAACAGCCCCAGCCCGGCGACCCCGACCGCCAAAGCCGCCAGCACCACCGGATCGCCGATCCCGCGCACCGGAGCCTCGACCAGCGCTCCGGTCACCCCGGCCAGCCCGAGCGCGCCGACCGCCGCGGCGACGTAGTCCGGATGCCCGGTCGCCGCGGGATCGCGCGACTCCGGCACGAACCGCCGCGCCATCAGCACGACGACCACCGCGAGCGGCAGGTTGATCAAGAACGCCAGCCGCCACGACCACGCCTGCACCAGCAGTCCGCCGAGCAACGGCCCGACCGCGGCGGCGATCCCGCCGAGCCCGGACCACGAGCCGATCGCCCGCGCCCGGTCCTCGGGCGAGAACGACGACTGCAGGATCGCCAGCGACCCCGGCGTCAGCAACGCCCCGCCGATTCCCTGCAGCACGCGGAACAACACGAGCAGCTCGGTCGACGTCGCCGCCGCGCACAGCCCGGACGCGAGGCCGAACCACACCACGCCGGCCAGGTACACCCGCCGCCTGCCGTAGCGGTCGCCGAGCGACCCGGCGACCAGGATCAGCGCGGCCAGCGCCAGCAGGTAGCCGTCGAGAATCCACTGCAGACCGGCGACCGACGCGCCCAGCTCCTCGCCGATCCTGGGCAGCGCGACGTTCACGATCGTGCCGTCGAGCATCGCCATCCCCGAACCGAGGATGGTCGTCCAGAGCACGCCGCGAGCCGCGGGCGTGCCCCAGCGGATGCCGGCGGGCACGCGGTCAGGGAAGCAGCGTGGTGACGAACTTGTACCGGTCGCCGCGATAAACCGCGCGCGCGAACTCGACCGGCTTGCCGTCGGTGGCGAACGAATGCCGGGTCAGCATCATCACCGGCATGCCGACGTCCGCGCCGAGGATCTCCGCTTCCTGCGGACCGGCCAGCGACGTCTCGATGGTCTCCTCCGCGCGCTCCAGCTCGACGCCGTAATGCTCGCGCAGCACCGCGTACAGCGAACCGCCCGCGGTGATGTGCTTGCGCAGCCCGCGGAACCGGCCGAGCGGCAGGTGCGTGGTCTCGAGCGCCATCGGCTGGCCGTCGGCGAGCCGGAGCCGGCGCAGCCGCAGGATCTTCGCGCCGTTGCGCAGCTGCAGCAGCTTCGTCATCTCGCCCTCGACCGGAAGCTCCTCGAGTTCCAGCAGCTGGGACGACGGCTTCAGGCCCTGCTTGCGCATGTCCTCGGTATAAGAGGACAGCTGCAGCCGCTGCGCGAGCTTCGGCTCGGCGGCGAACGTGCCCTTGCCCTGGACGCGGTGCAGTCTGCCCTCGGCGGTGAGATCCGCCAGCGCCTGGCGCACGGTGGTGCGCGAAACGGTGAACTCTCCCGCCAGCGCCCGCTCGGTCGGGATCGGCGATCCCGGCGGCAAAGCGTCGAGCAGGTCCAGCAGATGCTGCTTCAGCGCCCAGTACTTGGGTTCGCGCTGCCCTCGCGCAGCAGTCCCCGCCTCGCTCGCGGGGGGTGTCTCCAGCATGCCCGGCTCCCTCAGTCTTCCCACATTAAACGCGCCACGGCCCCGTGAGGAAACGTACCCTTCTCCCGACCCGCTCCGCCCGGCTAGCATTGGTCTAGACCTGACCGGACGCCGCTCAGCACACCGGGACCCCGTCCCGGCGGAGAGGAAAGTGATGACCCAACTACGTCCCGGCGAGCACATGGCCGCGGAAATCTCGGAGCAGCCCAGCGTTCTGGCCGGGCTGGTCGAGCGGCGGTCCGGCATCGCGGAGGTCGCGGAAAAGATCTCACAGAACCCGCCGCGGTTCGCGCTGCTCGCCGCTCGCGGTTCGAGCGACCACGGCGCGCTGTACGCGAAATACCTGATCGAGGTACTCCTCGGCCTGCCGGCCGGCCTCGTTTCGCCGTCCACCGCGACGCTGTACGGCGCTCGCCCGGACCTGCGCGACGTGCTCTTCATCACGGTCAGCCAGAGCGGCGGTTCGCCCGACCTGATCGAGGTCACCGAGGCCGCCCGGCGGCAGGGCGCGCTGACCGTGTCGGTCACCAACACCCCGGATTCGCCGCTGCGCGCGGCTTCCGAGCTGGGCATCGACATCGGGGCCGGCGTCGAGAAGGCGGTCGCGGCTACCAAGACGTACTCCGCGACGCTGATGGCGCTGTACCTCTTCATCGACGCGATCCGCGGCGGCAAGGGAGAGGACGCCGAGAAGATCGGCGAACTGGCCCAGCAGACGCTCGACGGCGCCGTCGAAGGCGTGCAGCGCGCGGTGGACCGTTATCGCTTTGTCGACCGCGTTCTCACCACCGGCCGCGGCTACTCCTATGCCAGCGCGCTCGAAGCGTCGCTGAAGCTGGCCGAGACGAGCTACCTCGCGGCCCGCGCGTACAGCGGCGCGGACCTGCTGCACGGCCCGGTCGCGGCGGTCGACGGCGAGACCGCCGTGCTCGCCGCCACCAGCCTCGGCCGCGGCGGCGAGGCCATGCGCGAGGTCCTCGAAGCGGTCGGCGAACGCGGCGCGGACGTGCTCGCGGTCGGCTCGGCGGCGAACGACGTGCCCGCCGCGCTGCGCATCCCGGTCGCCCCGACGGTCGAGGAATTGGCTCCAGTACTGGAAATCCTGCCGATCCAGCGGATCGCGCTCGGCCTGTCGCTCGCTCGCGGCGGCAACCCGGACAACCCGCGCGGTCTGCTGAAGGTGACCAAGACCCGGTGAGCCTCGTAGTAGGCGTGGACGCCGGCGGCACGTCCACGCGAGCGATCGCGCTCGACGCCGCCGGCGTCGTCCGCGGCACCGGGGCCGCGGAGGGCGCGAACCCGAATTCGCATCCGCCCGCGGTGGCGGCGGCCCGGATCGCCGGGGCCATCGAGTCCGCAGTGGACGGACGGACCGACGTGCTCGGCGTCGTGGTCGGCATGGCAGGCGAGAGCAAGCTGTCCGATCCGGCGGTCGCCGCGGAGTTCACCGCGGCGTGGGAGCGGATCGGACTCGCCGGCCGGGTCCGCACGACCGGCGACGCCGAGGTGGCCTACGCGTCCGCGACGGCCGAACCGGACGGCACCGTGCTCGTCGCGGGCACCGGCTCGATCGCCGGGCGCATCCGCGGCCGCCGGATGGTCGCCACCGCGGGCGGGCACGGCTGGCTGCTCGGCGACGAGGGCTCCGGATTCTGGCTCGGCCGCGAAGCCGTGCGCGCCACGCTCGCCGCTCTCGAAGGCGACGGCCCGCTCGACGGATTGGCCGAGGCGGTGCTCGCCGAGGCGTTCGGACCGTCCGCAGTGGACCTGTCCGACCGGTTCACGGTCATGTGGGCACTGGTGACCAAGGCGAACGCCGAACCGCCGGTCCGGCTGGCCCGGTACGCGCCGCTGGTGAGCGCCGCGGCGGCGGCCGGCGAGCCCGGCGCGGAGGAAATCGTCGCCCGGGGCGCCCGGCATCTCGTGCGCGTCGCCCGCGCCACGCGCGAGCCGGGAGAAAAAACTCCGATCGTGCTCGTGGGCAGCGTGCTGGCCGAAAACAGCCCGGTCGGGGCTCGCGTGCGGGCCGAATTCGCCGGTCTCACCGTTCTGACCAGCTCCGATGGAGTGCTCGGCGCGGCCTGGCTCGCGGCGGTCGAGGCGTGGGGCGAGGACACCCCGAGACCATCCCGACGGGTGAATGCCACCAAAACTTGAGCGGAAGAGTCGAAACCGTCGACTCAACCCCTCCGGTCCGGGTACCGTAGGAACCGGCCCCCGGACCCTCCCCCCTCGCCGGGGGCCGCCTTAACTTCCGGGTCCGTTTCCGGACTCGCCCGCACCCGGGTCTTTCGCCAGGCGAAGGCCCGGGTGTTCCGCGGGAAGGCTCCGGTAGAGGACCCACCCGCTCACCGCCACCGTCGCGGCCACCAGCGGCCAGGAGAGCACCGTGCGCGCCACTCCGAGCGCCACCACCTGCCCGGTCCACCACAGCAGTCCGTAAACGACCACGCGCAGCAAGTACTGCAGCACCCACACGCCGCTCGCCCACGAATACGCGCGCAGCAGGGCCGGATCGCGCCGCCAGCGGGTCTTCTGCCCGAGGAGCAACCCCACGATCACGCCGAGCAACGGCCAGCGGACCGCGATGCTCGCCGCGAACAGCAGCGCGCTCGCCGCGTTCGAGAACAGCTGCAGGAGGAAGAAGTCCTCGGCCCGGCCGGTGTGCATCGCGATCAGCGCGGCGATCACCACTGCGGCGAGGCTCACCACCACCGCGCGCGCCTTGTCGCCGCGGACCAGCCGGTAGGCGCCCAGCAGCACGGCGACGCCGATCGCGACCCCGGCTCCCCAGGCGATCGACTGGCCGGAAGCGAGCCAGCCGACGACGAACGCGGCCGGCGGGATGCTGGCGTCGATCGCGCCGCGCCGCCCGCCGAGGATCTGCGTGAGCGACTCCCGCGCCGGCCCCTTCGCAGTCTCGTCTGTCACAGCTTCCAGCCTGCCGCAACTCGCGACGGACCCCCAGGCCGGGAGACCTACCCCACATGGCGCCCGGTAAGGGGCCGATCGTGAGGTTCGTCCCGGTGAAAATGCCGTAATAGGGAGGCGCGAACCCCCGACAAGGTAAGAGACTGTGACATCCGGCTGAACCGGTCCTGTCCGGCGGGAAGGATACGGGGATATCCGACTGTTAGTTGGGGTGTACAACTAGGTCCGGGACTTCACGGGGAACAGGCGCGCACCAGCGGGAAAGGGGAACCCAGCGTGTACGGGATCAACAGCTACGTAGCCATCGGGGACAGCTTCACCGAGGGCCTCAACGACCATCGGGGCGACGGGACTTTCCGGGGCTGGGCCGACCGGCTCGCCGAGATCCTGGCCGGCGACGAGCCGGGGTTCCAGTACGCGAACCTGTCGCTGCGCGGCAAGATGCTCGACGAGATCATGGACGAGCAGCTCCCGATCGCCCTCGAGCTGAAGCCCGACCTGGTCACGCTGTGCGCGGGCGGCAACGACGTGATCGTGCCGGGCGCGGACGTCGACGCCATCGCGGAGCGGTTCGAGGCGGGCGTGGCGAAGCTGCGCGAGGCCGGGATCCCGGTGGTGATCTTCAACGGGCCGGACACCAAGACGCTGTCGGTGATGAGCGTGCTGCGCGGCAAGGTCGCGATCTACAACACGCATCTGTGGGCGATCGCGGCCCGGCACGGCGCGAAGATGGTCGACCTGTGGACGATGGAGCCGCTGCACGACCGTCGCGCGTGGAGCGACGACCGGCTGCACTTCACGCCGGACGCGCACCGCCGGATCGCGCTGCACACCGCCGAGGTGCTCGGCGTCCCGGTCACCGAGGACTGGCGCGAGCCGTACCCGCCGAGCACCGAGCCGGCCACCTGGATCACGTCGCGGCGGTCCGACCTCACGTGGACCAAGGTGCACCTGCTGCCGTGGATCCGCCGTCAGCTGCGCGGCGAGTCGATGGGCGACGGGCTGTCGCCGAAGCGCCCGGAGCTGGCTCCGCTCGTCCCGCTCGTGCCGGACGACCCGGCGAGCATCAGCATCGACGTGCGGGGCGACGTGCGGGGCAACGCGACCGCTTCCTGAACGCTCCTCCATCGAGGAGTGCCGGTGCCGGTGACCGCCGGTGCCGGCACTCCTTCGAGAGCCACCCGAACGGCGGTCCGCACCAGGTCGCCAACCGGACCGGCCCGGCATAGGGTCCTGTTATGTCCGGTGCACGAGGGTGGCTTCGCTTGATCCCCGTCGCGGTCGTGGTCACGGCCCTGCTCGCGGGCCTCGTGACTTGGCTGCAGGGCAGCGGAATCCAGGACGACCTCGCCGCGCGGTCCCGCTCCGCGCTCGACGCGGCCGGTCTGCGCCGCGGCGAGGTGAAGTTCTCCGGACGGCAGGCGACCCTCGAGGGTTTCCCGGCCGAGGAAGCCGGTCGCGCGCTGGGCATCGTGCAGGGTGTCGACGGGGTCGAATCCGCGCAAGCCTCCGGCGGAGCCGGGCCGGTGCGGCCCGCGCCCTCGCCCTCGCCCGAACCGTCGACGACTCCGCCGTCCAGCCCGCCGCCGAGTTCGCCCGCCCCGCCGCCCGCGCCGCCGACCGACCGCGACGGGATCCAGGCCGAACTGGACCGCAGGCTCGCCGCCGCGCCGATCACCTTCGAACCGGACACCGCCCAGCTCACCGACGAGGGCGAGCAGGCCGCGCGCGATCTCGCGCCGCTGCTGCGGGACGCCCCGGACAACTTCCGCTACCGCTTCGTCGGCCGGGTCGCCGACGGTCCGGGCGGGCGCGGTGCGGCGCTGAAGCTCTCCCGCAACCGGGCGCTGGCCGTGATCCGGTTGCTGATCCGCGAGGACGTGCCGCGCGACCGTTTGCTCGCGGTGGCCAGCGCGAGCGGTTCGGATAACGGTCCGGACGACGGAGGCGACAGCGACCGGCGGGTCGAGATCACAGTGGAACAGAGGTGATGGCGGATGCTCTGGCTCTTCGGGCAGATCTGGCTGTGGCTGCTGGTCTCGTTCCTGCTCGGGGCGGCGGCCATGTGGCTGTTCACGCGCGCTTCCCGGCCGAAGGCCGAGGCCGAGCCGCAGCCGTACCGGCCCGCGGCCGCGCCCGTCGAGGCCCCGGCCGAGGAGACCCGGCACATCCCGCCGGCGAATCCGTACGAGGACTACGAGGAACCCGCGTACCCGCACTACGAGGACCAGCCGGAGCGCGTCTACAACGACTATCCGGAAGTCGACCCGGACGAGCCGTACCACGAGCGGCATCCGGTGCCCGGTCCCGCCGGGCATCCGCTGCCCGATCCGGAGCCGAGGCTGTCCGGCGAACTGAGCTGGCCCGAGGACGACCAGCGGAGTCCGCACTGGCCGCACGACGACGAACCCGCGCCCCGGCGACCTGGACGCAGTGGCTGACACCCACCTGGTAGATTCGGCTACGCACGGTAAGCGGGCGCCGAGGGCCCCGGACGACGTCAGGAGGTCCGATGGCGCTTCCGCACTGGACGCCACAGAACCTGCTGCCGCCCGGCCGCCATCACGCCGACCTCGCCGACGTCTACGAGCGCCTGGTCTACGACGCGCCGCACCAGAACGAGCGCGAGATCCTCTTCAGCGCGCTCAACAGCTACCTCGGGGTCGCCCAGCGGGTGATCACCTCCGGGAGGGCCTGGCTCGGCGGCGCGTTCGTCACCCGCACGGCGCATCCGCCGCGCGGGCTCGACGTGGTGCTGCTGCCGGACGAATGGGGCGCGTTGAAGCGGCTTGACGACGCCGGCCGCACCGCGCTGTACGGCCTGCTGACCCTGCGCGGCATCATCGTCGGCCAGCCCGCGATGTACCTCGACCAGATCCAGCCGGTCGGCGGCATGCTCGACGGCTTCCTGTGCCGTCCCGGCGACGAGGACGTGTGGGAATCGGTGTGGGCCGAAGGCGGCAGAGGCATCCCGGAGATGGTGTGGTGAGGAACGAGTTCCGGCGGATCGCCGACGAGATCCCCGGCGGCACGTGGCTGGACGACCTCGCGCGCGCCTCGGCGATGGCGGCGAACGCGAAGTTCGAGCGCACCTGCCGCGCGCCGCTGCTGCACGTGTCGGTGATCGGCGAAACGCACATCGACGCCTACACCTTCTCCGACATCAGCCGCGCGCTGCAGGACGCGACGGCGAAGATCGGGCACATCATCCGCAATCCGTCGAACGAGGTCACCTTCGTCCAGCAGGCGGACCGCGACAAGGCCCCGCTGATCCAAAAAGGACAGGCGGGCAACGCGATCTTCTTCGGCTTCCCGGAACCGGCGGTCGACGACGCGCTGATCCACGACGGCATCGAAACGCTGTCCGAGCGCGCGGTGAAGGAGCTCTGCGATTTCCTGCCCGCCAACGGATCCGACGACGGCGCGCTCGACGCGGTGCTGCTGCAGCGCGACACGGTGCGCAACGCGGTCAGCGACGTCGTCAACGCGGTCAGCAAGCACGCCGGCATCGGCATGGCGCTCACGCCGACCGCGGGCGAGCAGGTGACCCGGAGCATGACCACCGAACAGGCCAGGGTGCTGCAGGGCAGCCTGCGCGAGTCCCGCGAGGCGGTCGGCTACGAGACGGTGACCGGACGCCTCGACGGCGTGCGCACCCGGCGGCGAATTTTCTACCTGGAGCGGGAATCGGGCGGAACCATTCAGGGCGCGGTCGCCCCGGATCTGCTCGACCAGATCAAGGAAAACCTCGATCGCCCGGTGACCGCGCGGTTGCGCGTGGTGCGCACGACGACCATCGACGGACGGCGCGGCAGGCCGGTGCACGAACTTCTCGAGATCACTCCGGAAGTCAGTCTTTTCGACCAGTGAATGGCGCGCGGGAGACCGCGGCGCCAGGTCAGGACCGCCGCCGGGTAAGCGCGCGGTCGCTCTTCGGAATCGCCGCACCGCTGTTTTTCCGGGCAGTAAATGGCACCGGTCCGCGCAATCCGGCGGGAAATGACCCCGACTGCCCGGACGCGGTAAATGAATGACATTGTCAGTCGATAACGATTATTCCAACTTCGCGGGCATCTGCGTTAGCGTCGTCGCCAACCCACGCGGAAGAGGCACGCATGACGACCGAGCAGCCGTATCCGGCCGCACCCGCACGACACAGCCGGACCACTACTCGCCCTGGTCCGCACCGTCCGCCGCAGCAGGCGCCGTCCCGGAGGCAGGCGAACTGGCCGGGCGGGCTCGCGGTCACGCTCGGACTGGCCGCGGCCGGTGTCGCGTTCCTCCCGGATTGGGGTTTCCTCGCCTGGCCGCTCGCCGGGGTCGGCCTCGCCGCGGGAATTGCGGGAATCGTACTTTCCTCCAAGGGCACAATGCGCGGATTGGGTGTCGCACTCACCGGAACCACGCTTTCCGCACTCGCCGCCCTGCTGTGCGGCGCGATGCTGCTGTACCCGTCGATGTTCGGCACCGCGCGAGCGGGAGAACTGCACATCCCGCCACAGCCGGGCGAGAAGCATTCGGTCGACTTCGTGGTGACCTCGGCAGGCGGCGCGACCGTCCGCTACGGCACGCTGAACGACCAGCGCACCGCGTCCACCCCGCCGAGCACCGACGACTGGCACGGGCACGCCTCCTACGACGGCGGCAGGCCGGTCCTCTCGCTCACCGCGGACACCGCGAACGCGGGCGTGACCAACCAGATCAGCTGCCAGATCATCGTCGACGGCAAGAAGGTCGCCGAGAGCAGCGGCAGCTCGATCGCGCTCTGCACGTCGAACGTCGAATAGAGCCTGGCGGCCGGCCGGCCTACCCCCATCTCGGCCGGCCAACCGCCACCGAACCGCTCCTGGCGGCTCTCCCAGGTCCGCGCCATACCGCCGCGGTCCCGTCGCCGGCTTCACAGCCTGCCCCTCCCCTAGGGCTCCGCCAGCGTCGCGGCCGACCCTACGCGCGCTGACCGCCGGATGGCTAAGAATCCGCTAAGCGGACGCGATTATTACCACGCAGACCTGCGAAAACACAGCTGAACATTGTACAAGAGCACGGGCCGCCGACTGCCCGCTCACTCCCCGGCGGCCCGGTCTTTGCCCGCCCGGCAACCTCCGCGGGGCGGCCCCGGCCGGAGGAGGGCGGCCTCGGTCGTCCGGACGCATCGCCTCCGCCGGTTGTCCGCCCGCCACCGCCCAGCGGGATGGGCCCGACCGGAGGACGGTCGTCCGGACACATCGCTTCCCGCCGGCTGTCCACCCGCCCACCGACAGCAGGGCGGGCCCGACGGGAGGACGGTCGTCCGGACACATCGCCTTCCGCCGGCTGTCCGCCCGCCCACCGCCAGCAGGGCGGGTGCTACTCCAGCTCCGCCGCTTCCTTCCTCAGCTCCTCGACCTGCCGGGGATTCATCCGCTCGTACAACGCCACCGCCCGCCGGTACTCCTCCCGTGCGGGCTCCAGTCGTTCCTGGCCGCGCAGGATCCGTGCCAGCGTCACTCGCAGGATGCCCTCCTGCAGTTCGAACTGCCGCGCCACCGCCAGCGCCACTGCCTCCCGCGCGTAGCGTTCGGCGGCTTCCAGGTCTCCGATGCCCAGATGCAGTTCCGCGAGGTTGTTCAGCGACACCACGGCATAGCTGTCGTCGCCGAGCTGGCGGTCTATTTCCAGAGACGCCAGCTGATGCGTGATCGCCTCGGCCGGACGGCCGGCTCGTTTTTCCGTCTCGGCGCAGTTGTTGAGCGCTTGGCCACGCAGTTCGAGATCGCCGGTGCGTTCGGTTTCCTCGACGGCCTCCAGCAGCCGTTCGATCGCCTCCGAATAGCGGCCGAGCAGGGTCAGCACGCTGCCCAGGTGGATCTTGGCGACGATGAGCGAGCGGCCGTCGAGCCGGGTGGCCAGGCCGACCGCGCGTTCTGCGTCGGCGATGCTGCCCGGCGACAGCTCGAAGGTGAGCGCGATGGCACACCGGGAGATCAGCATCCAGCACTGGCCGAGCGGTTCGTTCGCGGCCTCGGCGGCGGCGAGGCCCAGGTCGACCAGCCGGATCCATTCCTCGTACAGCGGGCAGACGACCCGGTAGGTGTGCGCGACGCGGGCGAGCCGCCAGACGTCGGCGTAGCGGCCGTCGGCGTGGGCGGCGTCCAGTACGGCCAGCAGGTTCGGCCATTCCGCGGCGAACCAGTCCTGGGCCTGGGCGAAGGTCTCCAGCGGCGGCAGTGCCTCCGGCGGCACCAGGCCGGTGAGGTCGAGCGGGTCGACGATGCGCAGCATCTTCCGCCGCGCGGTGTCCGAGGCGGCCTGGTGGTAGCGGATGGCCCGGTCGAGCACCGCCGCGCGTTCCGCCGGGTCCAGTTCGGTTTCCGCCAGCTCCCGCAGGTACAGCCGGACCAGGTCGTGCGGGGCGAAGGCGTCGCGCGAGGTCTCGGCGATCAGGTTGTGCGCGGCCAGCGTGCGGAGTTCGCGCCGGGCCTGCTCCACCGGGATCTCCGCGATGGCCGCCGTGAGATGCGGACCGGTGTGCCGGGCGGGCACCGCGCCGAGCCGCAGCAGCGTCCGGGCCAGTCCGTCCGGGAGGCCGCGGAACGAGACGTCGAACGCGGCCCGCACGCCGTCGTCGGCTCCGGTGACGTCGAGCCCGGCCAGCCGGGTGCGTTCGTTTCCCAGCTCCCCGACGAGGTCCTTGAGTGTCCACTGTGGACTCGCGGCGAGCCGCGCTCCAGCGATCCGCAGCGCGAGCGGCAGGTAGCCGCACAGCCGGGCCAGCGCGTGGTTGAGGTCGAAGTCCGCCGGCCCGGCCAGTTCCTCGATCACGCTCACCGCGGCCTCCGGCGCGAGCGTGCCGAGCACGCGCAGCTTCGCCGCGTGCGACACCGCCAGCGCCTCCAGTCGCGACCGGCTCGTCACCACCGTCATCGACCGTGCACCCGGAGGGAGCAACGGACGCACCTGTTCGGCCGAACGCGCGTCGTCGAGCAGCACGAGCATCCGCCGCCCGGCGATCAGCGACCGGTACAGCGCCACGCGTTCGTGCACGTGCTCCGGCACTTCGTCGGCGGGCACGCCCAGTCCGAGCAGGAACTGCGACAGCAGATCCCCCGGCTCCAGCGGCGGATGATGCGGGTCGAACCCTTGCAGCGCCGCGTACAGCACCCCGTCCGGGAACAGCCGGGCCGCGCGGTGCGCCCACCAGATGACCAGCGCGCTCTTGCCGACCCCGGCGGTGCCGGACACGATCACCGTGCTGTCGCCGCGTTCCGCGAGCCCGTTGAGCCATTCCACCTCCGCCTCGCGCCCGGCCAGCGTCGGCAGCGCGGGCGGCAGCTGAGACGGCGCGACGGCGTGTTCCGGCACCGCGCTCTCGTGCTCGGCGAGATCGTCGTTGAGCACCCGCTCGTGCAGCGAACGCAGATCGGCTCCGGGTTCGACGCCGAGCGAACCGAGCGTGGCCCGCGAGACGGTGCGGTACAGCTCGAGCGCTTCCCCGCGCCGCCCCGCGTGGTAGAGCGCGCGCATCAGCTGCCCGGCGATGCGTTCGGCGAGCGGGTCCGCGCGGACGATCGGGCTCAGCTCCACGATCAGCTCGTCGTACCGGCCGAGGTCGAGGTCCGCGTTGATCCGGGCGTAGCGGATCGCGCGCCGCAGCTCGTCCAATTCGGGCGCCCGTACCGAATCGGGCACGCCGGACAGCGTCGGCCCCTGCCACAGCGCGAGCGCCTCGGCGAGCAGCTTCGAGGCGTTCTCCGGCGTTTCCAGCGCGGCCTGCTCCAGCAGCGCCCGCGCCCGATGCGCGTCGATCCGCTCCGGCGCGAGGGAAAGCTGGTAGCCCGGCGGACGGGTGCTGATCTCGGCGACCGGATCGGCCATTTCCCGCAGCAGCCTGCGCAGCTGCGACACGTTGCCGTGCACGATGGTGCGGGCGGTGGCGGGCGGATCGTGGCCCCACAGCGCGTCGATGATCTCCTCGAGCGGCACCACCTTGCCCACGCGCAGCGCGAGCAGCGCCAGCAGCCCCCGCACCCCGGGACCGCCGACCGGTACCGCACGGCTGCCGTCGAGCAGCCGCACCGGGCCGAGCAGTTCGACCCGCGCGCCGCCATCGGCCATGCTCGCGCGCACCTCCCAGGCTCACCCCCAGCCAGACAGGTCAACTTACCGTCAGCGGCAGCAGGCAGAAACCGCTCTTTCGTGAATTCCGCCCCTGAACAGACGAGTCCGGCCCCGCACCATCAGTCCCGATCTGATGGTGCGGGGCCGGACTCTATGATCGTCGGCCGGGCCGCCAGGGGGCGCGGTCCACCCGTGCATCGCGGCCGTCCGCCCGCGGTTCGGGGGGCTCACCCCGAGCAAGAACCCGGACCGCCGCGGACAACCTTGCCCTCGCAGCCGAACCGCGAGGTGGCGATAACGTAACAGGGCGCACATTCTCCGTTACGAGCGACCCGCCGGTTGGCGAAGGTGTCCCTGGTCACCGCGTGATCGGCGTGGAGTCGCGGCCCGCGATGAACGACGGCCGCGGCTCGCTCGCGGCGAACGGCCGCTGCAACGCGTTCTCCACGCTGTTGAACACCAGGAAGATGTTCGAGCGCGGATACGGCGTGATGTTGTTCGACGAGCCGTGCATGATGTTCGAGTCGAACCACAGTGCCGAACCGGCCGAACCGGTGAACTGCTCGATGCCGTGGTCGGCGGCGAGCTTGGTGATGTCGTCCGGCGACGGCACGCCCACCCGCTGGTCCTTGAGCGAGCTCTTGTAGTTGGCCTCCGGGGTCTCGCCGACGCACTGCACGAACGTGCGCTGCGAACCCGGCATGACCATGAGCCCGCCGTTGTAGGGATAGTTGTCGGTGAGCGCGATCGAGCAGCTCACCGCGCGCGGCGACGGCATGCCGTCCTCCGCGTGCCAGGTCTCGAAATCGGAATGCCAGTAGAACCCGGTGCCCTTGAAGCCCGGCATGTAGTTGATCCGGCTCTGGTGGATGTAGACGTCGGAGCCGAGGATCTGCCGCGCCCAGTCGAGCACGCGGGGATCGCGCACCAGCTCGGCGATCAGGCCGGAGATCTCGTGCACGTCGAAGATCGACCGGACCTCGCCGGTCCGGGCCTCGGTGATCACGCGCTCGTCGTCGCGCAGCTTCTCGTCCGAGGACAGCCGCACGACCTCCTGCCAGTACGTCTGGACTTCACCGGGCGAGAGCAGCCCCTCGACGACCGTGTAACCCTTGGCGTCGTGGTTCGCCAGGGTCGCGGCGTCGATCGGGCCGTCAGCCTCGGTACCCCACACGGTGGGGTGCACGCGCGGAAGATGATCCGGCGTACCGGTGATCCGGGTCGGGTAACCGTCTTCGACCCGGGTGTCCATGATCGTCACAGTGGCTCGCCTCCAGTTCTTCTGGCGTTTCTTCTTTCTTGCGGTGGTGGGAGTGGCTCAGCGTCAGGAGTCTTCGGTGACGAGCGGGTAGACCCCGTTCTCGTCGTGCACCTCGCGGCCGGTGACCGGCGGGTTGAACACGCACACGCACTTGATCTCGGTCTTCGGCCGGACCTGGTGCTTGTCGTGGTCGTTCAGCAGGTACAGCGTGCCCGGCTTGAGCTGGTGCACCTCACCGGTGGCGAGGTCCTCGATCTCTCCCTCTCCGGAGGTGATGAAGACGGCCTCGATGTGGTTGGCGTACCAGAAGTCGTTCACCGTGCCCGCGTACAGCGTCGTCTCGTGCACCGAGAAACCGACGCCCTCCTTCGCGAGGATGATGCGCTTGCTGCGCCAGTTCGGGGTCTTGATGTCAGCGTCGGTGTCGGTGATCTCGTCGAGCGTGCGGACCAGCAAGTGAAGGGCTCCTTCTTGTGCTTCGGGTGGTTACTTGAGAACGGCGGCGACGGATTCGGAAATGATCGAAAGGCCCTCGCTCAGTTCCTCGTCGGTGAGGGTAAGCGGCGGAAGCAGCTTCATCACCTCGCCGTCCGGGCCGGAGGTCTCCATCAGCAGGCCGCGTTCGAAGGCCGCCTTGCAGACCGCGCCGGCCAGCTCGCCGTTGGCGAATTCGAGGCCGCGCGCAAGACCGCGGCCCTTCGCGGCGAGATTCGCCTCCGGGTAGCTCTCCACGAGGTCCTTGAAGGTGCTCGCGATGCGCTCGCCCTTGGCCTTGGTCGACTTCTCCAGCTCGTCGTCGCTCCAGTAGACGCGCAGCGCCTCGGTCGCGGTGACGAACGCCGGGCTGATGCCGCGGAAGGTGCCGTTGTGCTCGCCCGGCTCCCAGACGTCCAGCTCCGGTTTGATCAGCGTGAGCGCCATCGGCAGGCCGTATCCGCCGATCGACTTCGACAGGCACACGATGTCCGGCGAGATGCCGGCGTCCTCGAAGCTGAAGAACGGGCCGGTGCGGCCGCAGCCCATCTGCACGTCGTCGAGGATGAGCAGGATGCCGTGCCGCTTGCACAGGTCGTCGAGGCCCTTGAGCCATTCCAGGCGCGCGGCGTTGATGCCGCCCTCGCCCTGCACGCCCTCCACGATCACCGCGGCGGGCTCGTTCAGGCCGCTGCCGGAGTCTTCGAGCAGCTTCTCGAAGTACATGAAGTCCGGCATCGCGCCGTCGAAGTACTTGTCGTAGGGCATCGGCGTGGCGTGCACCAGCGGGATGCCCGCGGCGCCGCGCTTCATCGAGTTGCCGGTGACCGACAGCGCGCCGAGCGTCATGCCGTGGAACGCGTTGGTGAAGTTGATGACCGATTCCTTGCCGGTCACCTTGCGCGCCAGCTTCAGCGCGGCCTCCACGGCGTTCGCGCCGCCGGGGCCGGGGAAGACGATCTTGTAGTCCAGCTCGCGCGGCGCGAGGATCTTCTCCCGGAAGGTCTCCAGGAAGTCCCGCTTCGCGACGGTGTACATGTCGAGCGCGTGCGTGACGCCGTCGCGCTGGAGGTAATCGATCAGCGCCTTCTTCAGGTGCGGGTTGTTGTGCCCGTAGTTCAGCGCGCCGGCGCCGGCGAAGAAGTCGAGGTACGGCTTGCCGTCCTCGCTGTAGAGCCTGCTGCCCTGCGCCCGGTCGAAGACGACCGGCCACCCCCGGCTGTAGCTGCGGACCTCTGATTCGAGCTCTTCGAAGATGCTCATGACGATTTCTTTCGCTCCTACTCGGCGAAATTGACGGGTTATTAGCGGCGCAACGGACCGATGCGGTAAACGTCCTCGGGTTCGTGCGCCTCCCCCTGCGGAAAATCAGCGACTTCGAACAACCGGCGGTGTTCCAGATCCGCGTCCCAGCGCTTCGCGAACGACTCGAAGAGCCGGATCGACGCCTGGTTGTCCGGAGTGATCGTGGTTTCCAGGTACCGCACGCCCTCGCCGACCAGACGCGTGTACAGACTGTCCAGCAACTGTCCGGCCAGGCCTTTTCCGCGTTGCGACGCGTCGACCGCGACCTGCCACACGAACGCCACGTCCGGCGCGGCCGGCCTTCGGTAAGCGATCACGAATCCGACTGGCGCACCGTCAACACGGGCGACGACCGAGGTGTCCGCGAAATCCTGGCACCACAACAGGTACGCGTACGGCGAGTTCAGATCCAGCTTCTGCGAATCGCGCGCGATTCGCCAGAGAGCGGCACCATCGGCCTTGGTCGGGGATTCGATCAAGTGCTTTCCGGACATACTTTGGAAACGTAACAGAGAATTTTCCCGCCGCCAGCGATCCATGCCACGCCCACCGCCCTCACCAGGGACGACGGGGATACCCCGGTGAGGAGTGCCACAAACATGTTTAACGAGCGGAAGTTCTGGGCACACGGGCCCCTTGGCCGCACACCCTCGGTATGCGGCCCGTGTCCCCAGACGATGGGCCTTCCGGGCCGCTACCGCAACTCCAGCGCCGGAAAACCCCGGTTTACCTGGGGGTCAGCGTAGCCTGCCCGGACGCGGCCGCCGCCGCTTCCTCCGGCCGCGCCGGCCGAGCCCGGACAGCGGCGTCCAGACCGCGGGCAGCAGGAGCAGCGCGACGACGGCGAGCCACCACAGCGGAGCCTCCCCGCGCCGCCAACCGTCCACAACGGTGCCGAGCCAGCCGAACAACGGCTGCGCGAGAGGCGGCAGGAAAGCCGCGAACAGCAACGCCGCTACCACCAGCACGCCCAGCACGGTGAGCACCATTCGCCACGTGCGCCTCAACGTCAGCAGGCTCACCACGAGGAACACGAGCGCACCGGCCGCCACGGGCAGGCCGAGCCACTGCAGGACGGAGCCGCCCTCGCCGCTGAGCACGAACCCGGCGATCGCGGTGACGGCGGCGGCGAGCAGGTTCCAGGGGCGGCCCAGCCGCGTCGCGCCTTGCGTGACCCACCACGAACTGCGGCTGCTGAGCTGGGCGAATTTCGCCAGCGGCTGGAGGGTTTTCGGGACCCGGGTGGCGGTGGACGCGGCATTGAGCCCGGCGGCCCCGGCTTTGACAATGGTTTTGGCGAGCAGCGTACTGCCGAGTTCGCCTTCGAATCGTTCCGCGGAAACCTGGCAGGCTTGGAAAGCACGCTGCGCCGGGTCCGGCCGGCCGGCGTTTTCCGGCGAGGCAGCCGCTTTCTTTTGGTCGAGCGGCCGGGAAAGCATCAGCTTCCGGAAGCTTTCCGACGCTTTTCCGTTGCCCTCCTTCGCATCCGCCTCGGCCTGCCGCGCGAGCACCGGCAGTTCCTCCCGCGCGATGTCCAGCTGCCGCGACCTGGCCAGCACCATCGACGTCACCGGAAGACTGGTCGGCACCTCTTTTCCGAAGCCGACCGGCGACAGATTCGCGTCCAGGCCGAGGAAAGCCAGCTCGTCGCCCAGCTGCGCGAGCAACCCGGGCAGGTCCGAGGGCATCCCGTTGTCCGTCGGCGAGGGCGGCTGCCAGCCGATCTCGAGGAACGTCGTCCTTACCTGCTCCCGGAATTCCTCCGGGCCCACGATGTCGCGCAGCACCCGCAGGCGCTTCGGGTCGAGCAGACACTGCGTCAGCCAGCCCGCGCCGTCGATCCGGCCCCACATCCAGTCGTTCGCCCGCCAGGACGCTTTGTAGAACGCGCCGAAGTTGTTCGCCTGCGTGCCGGTCAGCTTGTCCCGGCCGCGGGGGCGCGCGAGGTCGAGCAGGGTGCGGCTGTCCGCGCTCAGCTGCACCAGGTCCACCCGCTGGTCGACCGCCGGCGCTTCGGCCAGCAGCCCGCGCGTTGCCATGTGCAGCAACAGGAACCGCGCCATCACGAAGCCGTCCGCGACGTCCGCGTTGTCGAGGCCGAACCAGTCCAGCAACGTCGTCACGGTTTCGGCGGCGTCTTCGGACCACTGGTTTTCCTTGCCCGACAACGCTTGCAGCACCGGAGCCGCCGACCGCAGCGCGCCGGTCAGCTCCGGCCACGCCTCGCGGACCTCGTCCGACGCCCCGAGATCCGCCCATTCGGCGGCGAGCTGACCGATCCAATCCGGCATCGCGGTGTCTGGCGGCGGCGGTTCGTGCCGCGCCACCCACGCGGACAGCCGTACGTCGCGAGCCGCTTTCCGGCGGGCGGCGTGCAGCTTCGCGCGGGCCTCGTTGAGCTGGGCCGCCTGCTCGAGATCCGGGCCCATCCGGAAACCCGCGTTGATCAGCTGGATGCCGGTGGCGACCGCGTCCTCCAGCGTCGAAGTGCGGTAGCGGACCATCTCAGCGACCGGCACCGACTCGCCGGGCAGCGTGGTCGGGATCCCGTGCCGCAGTCCGTCCGCGGCGATATCCCGCAGCAGAGCCGCGTTCCCGGCCGCCCACCCACTGTCCTCATCGGACAGTTCGTAGCGGCGGGTGGCTGCCCGCACCAGGTCGGCCGCGTCGAGCGCGACCCGGCGGTCGAGGTACGCCCGGTGCACCCGGTCGTCCACCAGCTGCCCGCCGCGCAGGCCGAGCGACGCGAGTGCGACGCGCGTGTCCCGGGTGCGCGTGACGGCAGCGTTGTGCTGGTTCAATTCCTCCAGTTCGACGCTGATCGTCTGGCTCATGATGGTCGAGGCGACCTTCGCCAGCGCGGTGCCGAGCATGGGCGGCTCAGCCGGGTCGCACGTCATCGGCTTGGCTTCGCCGTCGACAGTCGGGACGACGTACAACAGCAGCCGCCGCACATCCGTCGACGACGAGCGCTCGAAAATCTCCCGCAGCGCCGGCCGCAGCGGCTTGTTCACCAGCACGCCGCCGTCGGCGAGCCAATGCGAACGCACCAGCTCCGTGTAGTCGGTCATGTCCGGATGCAGCCGGTCCGCCGCTTCGGGACCGATCGGCATCCGCGACAGCTCGAAGGCTCCGGGGAAGGACGCGCTCGACCGCGCGGCGAGCGCGAGCGGGGCGTGCACCTGGTTATTCCACAATGGACCGTGGAAGCGGAACAGCATGCGATGTTCGGTGTCCCGCACACGGTTTCCGAGCGCGTCGTCGTACTGCGTGGTCTCGCCGTCGAGCATGGTTCCGGTGAGCAGCACGGTCACGTCCGGCGGCTCGGCGGGCACGACACCGGACCCGGTGATGTCGTGCATCGCCTGGACCAGACCGTTCAGCAGCACCTTGTCGCCGTTCAGCACCGAACGCGGCCGCGTCTCGCCGGGATCGCGGATCAGGTTCTCCAGCGACCCGGCGGAGAACCAGGTGTCGCGCAATACCGCGGGCGTCGACCGATAGGCCTCCGCCAAACCGAGGCACGCGGCGTTGATGCCGCCCGCGCTCGTGCCGGTGAGCACGTCGAGGCGCACCGAGGCGTGCAAAAGGTCGAGAAGTTTCCGGTAGCCGTTACTTTCCTCCGGCGTGCGCGAAGCGTGCAGCAACGCCGACGTCTCGGTAGCGACTCCCCCCATCCACACTGCCAGGCTGGATCCCCCCACCATGGCCATCGCGATCCGGATTTCCTGCGGCCACGGCACCGCCGTATCACCCATGGGGGTCAGTCTCCCGGCCCAGCCCGCTCCTCCACAAGGGGAGATATCAAGCGGCGAGATGCTCCAGAACCAGTACCTGCGCCTCCCCGACCGCGAATCCGAGCAGCGCGCCGGTCGCGATGAGAATCCATTCGTCCTGCTGGAAAGCCGGGCGCAGCAGCTGCTCGAACTCCTCGGGCGACAATTCCTTCATCTTGCCGACCAGCACGTTCCGGATGTCCATCGCGTCGGTGGCGTAATCCTCGATGTAGCGCATCGTGTCCGGCAGCCGGGTCATGATCTGCTCGGAGATGGCGAGTTTCATGTCCTGGTAGCGGCGGCTGCCGATGGCGAAGACCAGCAACGGTTTCGCCACGTTCGCCGCCCGGCCCAGCTCGCGGTCCAGCTGCCGTTGAATGAGCGCCAGCACGCGGTCGGAAAGCGGGCCGCGCAGCACCGCCTCGATGACGTTGTGCGGCGTGATGATTTCTTTCGCGATCAACTCGCCGTAGGCCTCGGCGACCTCCGCGCGCCGTTTGAGGAACAGGCCCTGCCAGGTGACGCCGAAGTATTTCTTCGGCTGCAGCGGGTAGAAAATCATCCGCAGCGCGAGCCAGTCGGTGAACCATCCGGTGAAGAGGCCGAACAGCGGCATGATCGGCGGGAATTTGAACAGCACCCAGGCGACCATCTGGATCACGCCGATCAGGCCGCCGAACACCAGGCCGGAGCGCGCGATGAACTTGAACTCCTCCGCACCCGCCTCCTGGAAGATCCGGTTGAGCAGCCGTTTGTCCTTGACGAGGCTGGTCACCACCATGCCCTTGAGGTCGAACACACTGTCCACATCGGACTGGATGAGTTCGAGCACGGCCTTGACCATGTGCGGCGATTCGGCCTGCACGCGCTGGATCACCAGCCGCTGCACGCCGACCGGCAGCGATTCCCACAGGCCCGGCTGATAGTGCCCGGCCACCTCGCGCACGATGTCCTCGACCGCGGCGAGCAGCGGTTTCTCGATTTCCTTGGCGATCCGGTCGGCGTCGAGGCGGGCGACGACCTCGGCCGGTTTGATCAGCTGCTCGGTCATCGTGTCGCAGGCGATGCTCGCCATCCGGGCGGCGCGTTTGGGCACGATGCCCTGCCAGCCGAAGAACGGTTTGACGCCGATGAACTCGACCGGCTGGAACATCATCCGGATCGCGACCAGCTTCGTGCCGTACCCGATCAGCGCGGCGACGATCGGGATGGAGACATACAGCGGCCAGTGCCGGACGAAGTCGTCGAGGACGCCCGAGACGAATCCGCCCATCGGGGTCAGCCCAGGCTCGGGTCGCAGGCCTGCCAGAACTGCGCGCCGAGCCGCGAGACGTGGATGGTGCGGCGGATGATCTTGATCCGCTTCACCTGCTTCTCCACCTCGCGGACCGACTCGTCGGTCAGCAGGATCTCGTACTGCGTCTCGAGCGAGGGCACCTCCTCGTCCAGTTCGACCAGGCCGAGGCCGATCAACCGGGTCACGTAGCCGGGCACCTGGTCCGGCAGCGACACCCCGGCCGCCTTGCCGACCGTCGAGGCGTTGCGCAGCACGATCCGGCCGGTGCCGCCGATGGCGGTGCGCTCGGCGACGTCGACCGCGGGGAACGGGGAGCCGTCCGACAGCGCGGAGAGGATGCGCGCCTCGTCGGGTGTGAGCTGGCGGAGAATGATCGCGTACAGGTATTCGCGGGCGCGCTCGCGGCCGAAGCCGATGGAGTGGTTGAGCAGTTCGGCCATCGCCGCGCGCAGCGGTTCGACGTGGTCGCGGGCGGGCACCAGCGTCACGGTCGTTTCGACGGCGCGGCTGCCGACGTCGGGGCGGTTCATCGCGGACGCCGCGGTCAGCGCCGCGTGATAGGGGTCGTCGACCTCGTCGAGGCGGCGGCGCAGTTCGCTCAGCAGCCCGCGTTCGACTTGCTTGAGGCCGCGTTCGGCGGTGTCGATCCCGGGGAGTTTGCGGGTCAGGTCGAAGCCGGTGCGCGCCGCCCATCCGGCGAGCTGGCCTGCCCGGCGGGCCAGGTTGGCCACGTCCTCGGCGGTGCCCCGGCCGTTCGGTCGCTGGTAGTCCACGGGCTGCTCCCCTCACTGTTCGCGCTGATGCTACCTGCGAGTAGGCCGAATAGCCCGGTGATGCGCGGCCGGTGGGTGTTGGATGACGCGCATGACCGCGCCGTGGGGACCGCCGATCGACGTGCTGCCGCTGCTCGTCCGCGAGGAACAGGCGCTGATCGGAGTTCTCTCCGACCTCCGGACCCCGGAGTGGGCGCTCCCCGCGTCCGGCGAATGGACAGTGCACGACCTGACCGCGGACATCCTGGGCCGGAAGCTCCGGCGGCTCTCCCGCGACCGGGACGGCCATTTCGCGGAGGGGACGTCTTGGGTATCGGCCTGCCGGCAGCTCTCGCCGGAGGTGCTGTTCGCGATGCTCGTGGACAGCACTACGCAGCTGACCGAACTGTGGAAGCACCGAGATCTGGACGAGCCGACCGCGACGCCGTTGTGGCTGACGGTCGCTCGCGACTACGCGGAGCAGTGGGTGCTCCAGCAGCAGATCCGGGAGGCGGTGGACGCTCCGTTGCTCGACGAGCCGGAGTTCCGGACGCCGGTGGTGGACACGTTTCTGCGCTCGCTGCCGCAGCTGGTGCGAGAGGTGCCCGCGCGGGCCGGCCGTCAGGTGGCGTGTTCGGTGGAGGGGGCTGGGCGGTGGACGCTCCGGGCTACCGGAGCGGGCTGGACGATCGATCGGGGCGCGGCGACGTCGCGGGCTCCGCTCGCGGCTTTGGCGACCGACGCGGACGCGTTCTGGCGGTGGTGCAGCGGAATGCTGCCGGAGGCGGACGCGCGAGTGCGGCTCAGCGGGGATCCCGCGGTGTGCGAGATCCTGCTGAGCCTGGGGGCTCGCTGCCGGGCGCGGTCAGCGTCGCCGGCGGGCCTGCTTCCGTAATTGGAGGATGCGGGCGCCGCCGATCAACGCGACCAGCGCCGCACCCGCGATGGCGGCGAAGAGCATCGCCACCGCGAGCGGCATGCTGCCGGACGCGCCGAGGAAGTGGACGGTCGCCGTGTCCAGGTTCTGCAGGATGAACACCAGCAGGAACGCCAGCACGACGATCGCCACGATCACGGCGATCCAGGTGCCGCTGATCCGGGTGGACTTCACCTTGCCCTTGCGGCCGGCGGGTTTCGCGGCGGACGGCCGCGGTCCGGCTCCCGGCGCGGTGCCGGGGGCGGCGGGGTCGAGCGCGCCGGGCACCTCGGTGCCCGACGCCTCGGGGATTTCCGATTTCGCGACCCCTTCGGGGCCGTCGTTTCGCGCGTGGGACATATCGTGATTGTCCGCCCACTCGCCGTGATGCGCTAATTCAGCGCTTGCCGTCGACCTCGCGCAGCACTCGCAGCGTGTTGCGGCCGGCGAGTTTCGCGCAGTCCTCGTCGCTCCAGCCGCGTTCCATCAGCGCGGCGATGAGCACCGGGTACTTCGAGGTGTCCTCAAGCCCTTCCGGCAGAGCGCCGACGCCGTCGTAGTCGCCGCCGAGCCCGATGTGGTCGATCCCGGCGACCTCGCGCGCGTGCTCGATGTGCGCGACGACGTCCTCGACGGTCGCCTTCGGCTTGGGCGGCCCGTCCCAGGTCTCGGCGAACCGGCCGCGCTCGCCGAGGTTGAGAAACTCCTTCCCGGCGGCCGTCATCGCGGCTTCGAGCTGGTTGTCCCACTCGGTGACCGCGGCGGAGATGAAAGCGGGAACGAAGGTGATCATCGCGACGCCCCCGTTGCCGGGCAGCTTGGCGAGGACGTCGTCGGGAATGTTGCGCGGATGGTCGTTGACCGCGCGGCACGACGAGTGGCTGAAGATCACCGGCGCACTGGAGACCTCTATCGCGGCCCGCATCGTGCTCGGCGCGACGTGCGAAAGGTCGACCAGCATTCCGATCCGGTTCATCTCGCGCACGACCTCACGACCGAATTCGGTGAGCCCGTCGTGCTCGGGTTTGTCGGTTCCGGAATCCGCCCAGGTGGTGTTGAAATTGTGCGTGAGCGTCATGTAGCGGACGCCGAGCCGGCGCAGAATCCTCAGCACGCCAAGGGATTCCGCGATGCTGTGCCCGCCCTCGGCCCCGAGCAACGACGCGATCCGCCCGTCCGCGAACGCCGCCTCGGCCTCGTCGGCCGTCGTCACCAGCCGCAGCCGCTCGGGGTAGCGCTCGGCGAGCTGGTAAACCACCTCGATTTGCTCCAGGACCGCAGTGACCGCACTGTGGCCCTCGAACTGGCACGGTACGTACACCGACCAGAACTGCAGACCCAGTTTGCCTTCGGCGAGTTTGGGAAAATCGGTGTGCAGCCCCGGCTGCGGCACCGTGAGATCCACGCCAGCCACCGCCTCGACCGGATTGGGACCAGCCTTGTCGCGGAGCGCCCAGGGCAGATCGTTGTGTCCGTCGGCGAGAATCGTGGCAGCGAGCAGGTCTTGCGCGCGGGTGAGATCGGTCATGTCCTCGACCCTAGCGAGCTGCTTTGTCGTTGCCCCGGTAACTTCTCGCGCGCAAGATGTATTCGGGTAGACTCGGGCAGATGACCCCGGATCCGCAAACGGACGACGACGAGATCGTGACGTGGTGGGGCCTCGTGATCGAGGGCTATCTGGCCACGCAGAACGCGCTGATGGGAGAAATCTCCGCCCGCTTCGGCCTGGCTCCCGCGTCGTTCGACATCCTGCTGCGCCTGGTGCGATCGCCCGAACACCGGATGCCGATGACCCGCCTGGCAACCGAAGCCGCCCTGTCGAGCGGCGGTTTCACCAAGGTGGCGGACCGACTGGTCGCCGCGGATTTGATCTGCAGAATCCCGAGCCCGGAAGACCGCCGGGTCACGTTCGCCGCCCTGACGGAACACGGACTGGAGGTAGCGCTCAAGGCGAGAGCCGCTTGTGCGGAAATCCTGCGGCGGATTGTGCTCACACCGCTGGGGCCGGATGCGGAGGGGTTGGCGGAGGCCATGCGGACGCTTCGGTCGGTGAACGGCTGATTTCGGGGTTGCGGGTGCTTCGGGTTTTTTGGCGGCAAGGCTTCTTAGTGGCGGGGCTTTGCGGATGTGGGGCTTCGAGTGTCGTGCGTTTTCTCGGGTGGCGGGGGCGCGGTCCGGCCGCGGGGCCGTTCTGGCGGCGAGCTTCCGGCCGCGGGGCCGTTCCGATGGCGAGCTTCCGACGGGTGAGCTTCCGGATGCTGCGGCCCGGCACAGCCCCGCCGGCACAGCCCCGCCGGCACAGCCCCGCCGGCACAGCCCCGCCGGCACAGCCCCGCCGGCACAGCCCCGCCGGCACAGCCCCGCCGGCACAGCCCCGCCGGCACAGCCCCGCCGGCACAGCCCCGCCGGCACAGCCCCGCCGGCACAGCCCCGCCGGCACAGCCCCGCCCTTCCCTGGGGGCTGCCCCAGCCCAGTCTATCGGGGCGGGCCGACCGGCGAGGGTGTGCTGGCCTGGTTGCCCACAGGCTAGGGAAGTTGTGGACAGACGCGGAAAGCGCAGGTCAACTGGGCTGCGGCGGCCGTCCGGCAGGCCATCGGGCAAGTGCCTGACCGGGCAGTCCGCGAGTGGGCTGCGTCGCACCGGGGAATCGGCGGGCGAGCAGTGCCGCGCTGGACAACGGCGACCGGCAGGTGCTGGACGCGGCGACCCGCGACCGAGCAAATGCCGCACCTGGCAATCGGCGACTGGACAGTGCCGGATCGGACGAATGGCGACCGGCGAGTGCCGGACCGGGCGATCGGAACCGGGCAAGCCGCACTGGACGACGGCAACCAGCAAGTGCCGGACTCCGCAACCCGCAACCGGGCAAATGCTGCACCGAGCAATCGGCGGGACAGTGCCGGACCGGGCGACCGGCGACTGGGCACCGGGCAGTGCCGCACCGGGCACCGGAGACGGCGACCGGGCGGTGTCGCACCCGGCAACGGAGACCGGCGACCGGGCACCGGGCGGTGCCGGACCGGGCAACGGAGACCGAGTGCCGGGCAGTGCCGCACCGGGTAGCGGAGACCGGCGACCGGGCACCGGGCGGGCAACGGAGACCGGCAAGTGCCGGACCCGCCAATCCCCGACCGGGCGAATGCCGCACCAAGCAGTCCGCGACCGGCAAGTGCCGGACCCACCAATCCTCGACCGGCCAACCGCTGCGCCCGGCAATCCGCGACCGGCGCGAACCAGCCGTCCGCAAGGCCGCGCAGCTCTGTCATGGATAACTGAAGCCCTCCGCCTCCAGTCGGCGTCGCAGTACCGTCAGGCAGCGTTGTCGGATTCGGCTCACGCTCGACGGGGAGATGCCCAGCTCCGCGGCCAGCTGGTCGTGGCGGAGCTCCGGATAGTGCGCCAGCAGGAGCATCATCCGGCGGTGGCGCTCCGGGAACTTCTCCACCGCTCGCCACAACGCGGCTGCTCGTTCGCTGGCCAAGGCCTTCTCCTCGGGCGACTCCGCCAGCTCGTGCGTCTCCAGCTGCGCATCCTCGACCGGCTGCACCCGCGCGCGTTTTTCGGCGGCTCGGAGCGCTTGCCGTCGCGCGACGGTCGTCAGCCAGCCGGCCAGGCCGTTCGGGTCCTGCAGGTTCGGCGGGCGGCTGAGCAATTCCAGCCAGGCCGCTTGGCACGCGTCGTCGACGTCGGCGCGAAAGCCTGGGTTCGCGCCGACTATTCGATTCATCCTCGCCGACAAACAGCGCACTTGGTCCTCGTCCTGCATTCCCGGCTCCCTTCCTCGGTCGGGAAGGCTGACGGGCCGGACCTCTCGGCGGATCCGTTTCAGCAGGTCTAATGCCGAATCGAGTGATCAACTTCGGCCGGATGTATCCAGGGGCGGGCTAGCGCCTCGGGCACACGGATAAAGATCCGCAGGTCGACAAATCGACTCATGCACCAAGGTGTCAAAGCCGCCTCAACCCCGGGCAACAGCCTCCGCATAAGCCGCCGCCAGGCGTTCAGTGGCGGTCGGGCCGTCCGCGTTCGGCCGGGGGATTCCCAGGTGCCGCTCCCGCAATTCCGCCATGAATTCCTCCCACAGCGGCGGTCCGCCAGCCTCCAAAAGTTCCGCCCGCACCCGCAATTCCGGCGTAGTCGGGCGATGTCGCAAACCCCAGCTCGCCAGCTGCGCCAAAACCGGCACCAGCTGAATCGCGGCTTCCGTCAAACTGTAAGTCGCGCGCTGGCCGCGGCCGGCCGAATCGCGCGTCAGCAATCCCGCTTCTACCAGGGTGCGCAATCGGTCGGCGAGGATATTCGACGCGATTCCTTCCTCCGACTGCGACTGCAATTGCCGGAAATGCCGCCGGTCGCCGAACATCACGTCGCGCAGCACCAACAGGCTCCAGCGGTCGCCGACGACCTCGATCGCGGCGTTGATCGGGCATCCCGAGCGGGGGCCGTCCGGCATCGCATACCTCCTTTAAACCACTTGCACTTTACCATCACCTCCGACATAGTGCTTGCAAAAGACAAGCAGGGAGTAGCGATGCTGGTGCGCGTCCAGTGCTTCAACGTTTCCGCCGACGGCTACGGCGCCGGTCCGGAGCAGACCCTCGAGCAGCCGTTCGGTCATCCCGACCCCGGGCCGCTCTTCGCCTGGGCCGGGGCCACCGCCAGCTGGCCGATGCGCAGCGAACCGGACGGCACCCGCGGGCTCGACGACTACTTCACCCGCGACATGCACCGAGGCGACGTCGGCGCGGAAATCATGGGACGCAACAAGTTCGGCCCGTATCGCGGCCCCTGGGAGAACTACGCCTGGCAGGGCTGGTGGGGCGACGAACCCCCGTTCCGCGCACCGGTCTTCGTGCTCACCCACCACGTGCGTCCTTCGCTCACCTTGGGCCAGACCACTTTCCACTTCCTCGACACGACCCCGGAGGAAGCGCTCGCCCAGGCGAAGAAAGCCGCCGGCGACAAGGACGTCCGCATCGGCGGCGGCGTCAACACGGTGCGCCAATTCCTCGAAGCCGGGCTCATCGACACGCTGCACATCGCCGTCGCGCCGGTCGAACTCGGTGCGGGGGAACGGCTTTGGGAAAGTCCGGAAGAACTGACCGGCCGCTATCACCTGGAGAAAATTCCCAGCCCCAGCGGCGTTGTCCACCACCTGTTCTGGCGGAAGTAGCTCAGCGCAAGCCGGGCATCAGCCGTAAGGCGTTGCCGGACAGAACTCCGTCCAGCACATCAGCGGGCAAACCCAAGTCAGCGACCGCACGGACATTCACGGCGGTTCCCGGCACCCCAGGCCAGTCAGTACCGAAGATCCATTTCTTAGCCAACCGCACCAGATCGAAGCGCGCGTAATACTCCGGCAGTTTCTTCGGCGGGAGTCCGGCGAGGTCGAGCCACACGTTCGGCCTCGCCTGGGCCATGAACGCCGCCACGTCGTACCACCAGCCCCGCCCGCCGTGCGCGAACACGAAGTTCACCGCCGGGAAGTCTTCGACCACATCGGACAGCAGCGAAGGATCCCCATAGCTGGCACGGGAACCCGGGAACACTGACAGTCCAGAGTGGAGGATCACCGGAATCCCGCGTTCAGCGCACAACGCGTAAACCGGATACAACTCCTTGTCCGCCGGGGAAAACGCGCCGTGCACCGGGTGGATCTTCAACGCCACCGCACCCAGTGCGAGCTGACGTTCCACCTCGGCGGCCAGCGGATGGTGCAAATGCGGGTTCACGTTGGCCACCAAGCGGAACCGCTCCGGATTGTAGGCGACCAACGGAATATTGTCTTCAATCGCCTGGATACCGGTAGCCCGCGGGCTATATTCGCAAAACAACAGCACCCGGTCGACACCCTCGCTCGCCATGAGGTCGTCCATCGCGGCGGGAATCACCGTGCCGTCCGCGTCGTACACCGTGCGCCACGGGTAGTCGCCGGCGAAGTCGCGTGCCCAGTCCAGCCACGCGGGTTTGAGCGTGGGCAGGCGCGGGGTGTGCACGTGGGCGTCCACCACGAAATGCTCGTCGATCATGCCGGCCAGTCGATCACGATTGCGGTTGCGGCACGAGCAGCGACTCGCGCACCATTTCGCGGATCACGTTCCGCCGGATCTTTCCGGTCGCGGTTTTCGGCAGCTCGGCCATCTCCACCACCCCACGCGGTCGCTTGAACGCCGCCAGGCCTTCGCGGCAGAACTCGATCAGCTCGCCAGCGTCCACAGTGGCCGAAGGCGCGGCGACGACGCACGCCACCGGTTTGTCCAATCCGTCCTCGTCCGGAGCGGCGACCACCGCCACCTCGGCGACCGCCGGATGCTGCAGCAGTCGTTCCTCCACTTCGGACGGAGACACCCAGATCCCGCCCGCCTTCAACATGTCGCCGAACCGGCCGAGACACGTATAGGTCCCGTCCGGGTTGCGCACGTAACTGTCCCCGGTCCGCAGCCACTGGCCCTGGAAAACCTGTTTCGTAGTCTCGTATCGCGCCCAGTACCCAGTCGCGATCGACGGACCGGACACGAACAGTTCGCCAGGCCGTCCCGCTTCCGAGATCACCGCGCCCTGCTCGTCCCGGATCTCCACCGAGTACCCCGGCACCGCCACTCCGGTGCTGCCCGGACGCACCGCGCCCGGCTGGTTGGACAGGAAGATGTGCAACGCCTCGGTCGACCCGATCCCGTCCAGGATCTCCACCCCGAACCGGTCGCGAAACCGCGTGAACAGCGCCGACGGCAACGGTTCCCCCGCCGAAACCGCGTACCGCACCGAGGAAAACGAGTCGTCCGGCACGTCGCTGGCCAGCAGCGCCGCGTAGAAGGTCGGCACGCCGAAGAACAACGTCGGCCGGTCCGCCCGTGCCCGCGCGGCGATGACTCCCGGCGTCGGACGCGCCGGTTCCAGCAGCGTCGTCCCTCCACAAGAGAGCGGAAAGAACGCGGAATTTCCCAGCCCGTAGGCAAAGAACAATTTGGGCACCGACAAGAATCGGTCCGAAGAGGACACACCCAGCACCTGCGAGGCATAAGTCGAGCACACCGCGCGGATGCTCCCGTGCCGGTGCATCGCGCCCTTCGGCTTCCCGGTCGTACCCGAGGTGTACAGCCACAACGCGGGCGAATCCTCCCACGTCGGCGCGGCCACGACATCGTCCGTCGCGGTCAGCGGCCACCGATGCGTCCGGACTCCGGCGGGGAATTCCGCCGGATCCGCCCGGTCGAGCACCACGTCGGTCACCTCGGGCGCACCGGTCAGCGCGCCCGCCGCCTGCGCGGAAAACTCCCCGGACACGCACAGCACCCGGGCCCGCGAATCGGCGAGCACCTGTCCCAGTTCCAGCCCGGTGACCATAGTGGACACCGGCACCGCGACCGCGCCGACGAGCATCGCGCCGAGAATCCCGCTCAGCAGTTCGACGTCGTCGACCATGCAGAACATCACCCGCTCCTCCGGACGCACGCCGAGCGCGCGCAGTCCGGAAGCGACCCGATGGGTCTCGGCGGCGAGTTCTCCGTAGCTGAGCGTGCGCCGCGGCGAGACGACCGCGAGCGCGTCCGGACGGCCGCGGCGCAGCAGGTACTCCGCGGCGTTGAAGTTCGCGGGAACCGTCATCGGTGCCCCCTCAGGTGAGGTACACGTACTCGTAGTCGAAAGGTTTGCCGTTGATGCCCTGCCTCGGCGGCGCGACCCAGCTGGCGATCTTCCCGCGCTCGTACACCGGGTGCATGAGCGACCGGACGAACGTCAGGTCCTCGGCCGTCGGCAGCCACTTGTGCCGCGCTGCCTCCCACGTCGCCTCGTCGACGATGCTGCCGTCCGGAGTGATGTGGTGGCCGGAGTTTATGCCCACCTCGCGGTTGAAACCAGGGTGCGGCAACGCGAACCGGAAGTCGATGCCGGCGTCGGCGAGGATCTTGTTCCACCGGTTGACCCCGGTCTGGCAGTCCGCGGTGTACTCGCCGCGCAGGTCGAGGTTCAGCAGCAGGATGGCCTGCATCTCCTCGGACGTCCAGGTCCCGTCGGCGCGCGGGCGTTCCAGCACGCGGCTGTCCTCGGTGAGTTTGTGGTCGTCCTTGCGCCGCGTCTCCTGCCAGCGGCCCTTGAGCCCGGCGGTGTAGTAGTTCGCCGCGTTCGTCGACGTTTCACTGCCGAACAGGTCGAGCGACACCGTGTAGTGGAAGTTCAGGTACCGCTGTATCACGTCCAGCGGGATCCCGCCGTGCGACGCGATGTCGTACGTGTCGTGCTCGCGGATGAGTTCGGCGCTGCGCTGCACCACCCGGTCGACGCCGGTGGTGCCCACCATCATGTGGTGCGCCTCTTCCTTGAGCATGAACTCGCAGGTGCGCGACAGCGGGTCGAACGAGCTTTCCTTCAACGTGCCGAGCTGGTATTTCCCATCGCGGTCGGTGAAGTACGTGAACATGTAGAACGCGAGCCAGTCGGCCGTTTCCTCGTTGAACGCGCCGAGAATGCGCGGTGCGTCCGGGCTGCCGGAGTTGCGCAGCAGCAGCCCCTCGGCCTCGTCCCGGCCTTCGCGGCCGAAGTACGCGTGCAGCAGGTACACCATCGCCCACAGGTGCCGTCCCTCTTCCACGTTCACCTGGAAGAGATTCCGCAGGTCGTACAGCGAAGGCGCGGTGAGCCCGAGCAGTCGCTGCTGTTCGACCGACGCCGGTTCGGTGTCGCCCTGGATCACGATCAGCCGCTGCAGGTCGGCACGGTATTCGCCGGGCACCTGCTGCCACACCGGTTCGCCCGCGTGCTCGCCGAACGCGATCCGCCGGTCCGGTTCCCGCTCGGCGAGGAAAATCCCCCACCGGTAGTCCGGCACGTTGACGTGGTCGAAATGCGCCCAGCCGTCGCGGCCGACGCTCACCGCGGTGCGCAGGTAGACGCCCTCGGTCTCCAGCGTGGGACCCATCTCGCCCCACCAGTTCATGAATTTCGGCTGCCAGCCCTCCAGCGCGCGCTGCAGCCTGCGGTCGTCGGCGAGCTGGACGTTGTTCGGGATTTTCGCGTCGTAGTCGATCTTTTCGGGCATCGGTTCAGACCCGCTTCCTGTCGAAGACCGCCTTCTGCCCGGTGCCGTACCGACGCAGCGCGCCGTCGGGACCGGAGGCGTTCGGTCGGGTGAAGATCCAGTTCTGCCAGGCGGTCAGCCGCCCGAAGATCTTGGTTTCGATCGTTTCCGGGCCGACGAACCGGTGGTTCGCCTCCATCCCGGTGAGCGCGTCCGGCGACAGCGACGCCCGGCCTTCCAGCGCGATCCGGATCTCGTCCTCCCAGTCGAGGTCGTCCGGGGCGTCGGTGACCAGGCCGAGTTCGACGGCTTCGGCGGCGCTCAACCGGCGGTCGCGTTCGCGGGCCAGCCACGCCAGGTGGTCGTCGTCGCCGTAGAAGCGCGACTGGAGCCGGGACAGCCCGTTGCCCATCGGGAACACGCCGAAATTGGCTTCGGACAAGGTGATCGACGCGCGTTCCGGCGAATCCTCGTCGTCGATCGGCGGCCCGTCGAGCAGGTATTGCCGGTCCGCCGCGAAGGCCAGTTCGAGCAGGCTGCCCGCGAAGCAGCTGCCCGGTTCGATCAGCGCGATCAGGGTGCGGCTGGTGACGTCCAGCCGCTTCAGCGTGCGCTTGTAGTAGTGCAGGATTTCGTTGCTCAGCCAGTCTTTCCCGCTGAGCACGACCTCCTCGTGCGCGAGCACCTGCTCCGGATCGCCCTCGGTGCGCAACACCCAGGTGCCGAGTTCCGGTTCGTTCGTGCGCAGCCGCAGGATCGCGTCGTCCAGTTCGCGGGTCAGTCGCAGCAACCAGCCGTCGAGCTGAGGTTCGCCCTCCGGACCGAGCACGGTGAGCGTGACCAGGGAATTCGGCCGGTCGTACTCGACGCGAACGTGCCGGTACTCGATTCCGTCCTCGGTCACCGACGGCTCCAGCGGAGCCAGCTCGATCCCCTGCTCAGCGGGCAACCGGTCGGATTCCGCGGCCAGCTCGTACGCCCGTGACAGCACCTTCTCGCGGAATCCGACGCGCGGCACCAGCTCGTCCACCAGCCGCCAGTCGACCGCGGTCCGGCCCTTGACGCCGTCCGGCCGCGTCGCGAAGACGTCCGCGAGATCCCGCCGGACGCGCCGTTTGTCGACCACCCGAGTGAGCCCGCCGGTACCGGGCAGCACGCCGAGCAACGGCACCTCGGGCAACGCGACAGTGGACGAGTTGTCGTCGACCAGCAGAATCTTTTCGCAGGCCAGCGCGATTTCGTAGCCCCCGCCGGCGCAGCTGCCGTTCACCGCCGCGAGGTAGATCTGGCCGGAGGAGGCGGTGGCGTCCTCGATGCCGTTGCGGGTCTCGTTGGTGAACTTGCAGAAGTTCACCTTCCACTCGTGCGACGACGCGGCGAGCATCCGGATGTTGGCCCCGGCGCAGAACACCTTGTCCTTGGCACTCGTCACGATCACCGCGCGCACCTGCGGATACTCGAACCGCAGCCGCTGCGTGGCGTCGTAGAACTCGATGTCGACGCCGAGGTCGTAGGAGTTGAGCTTCAGCTCGTAGCCGGGCGCGAGGCCGCCGTGTTCGTCGACGTCCATCTCCAGCCAGGCGACCTCGCCGTCGACGGTCAGCCGCCAGTGCCGGTAAGTGTCCGGATGCCGCTCGAACGTGACAGGTGTGGTGGTGGTCACGTCCTCGATTGTCTACATCGTTTCAACTTACGTCAATGTTGTGTAGACATTTGCCTCGCGACGCTCACCCGGTTGAGCCGCATCGCCGCCCAGCACACGAATACCCACAGCGCGAGCGACGCGAACGTGTCGGTGAAGATCGTCGAGAACCAGAACGCCGGGACCCGCGGCACGCCGACGAGGAAATGCGCCGCGCTCGCCAGCCCGGACAGCGAGTAGACCAGCAGAAACGCCAGCGAACGCCAGTACTGGCCGCGGACGTAGGCGCGATAGCCGAGCGCGCCGAACCCGGTGAAAACGACCCAGCTCACCGCCACCACGATCTGGGTGGCCAGCACGCTGATGCCGGGGACCTGCGGGTAGTCCGCCGCGCGCACGACGTTGTGGGTGTAGTGCAGAACCGTGCTGACCAGGGTGAACACCAGGATCGCCCGCAGCGGGCCGAGCCCCTTCTCGCGCAGAACGTCCATGCCGCTCGCCCCCTTGCGATTTGATAGATCGCTCTAGCGGGAGCGTACCCGGACGGCGGCGACCGGCCAAGCCGTGCGCGAAACTGGAGCCATGACCGAGCAGACCATCGAGGCCGACGGCATCACCCTGTGCCACGAATCGTTCGGCGATCCGTCCGCACCGCCGCTGCTGCTGGTGATGGGCCTGGCCGCGCCGATGATCTGGTGGGACGACGAGTTCTGCACCCAGCTCGCCGAGGCCGGTTTCCACGTACACCGGTTCGACAACCGCGACGTCGGGCGCTCGCAGTGGTGGACCGGCCGGGCCAGCCTGCCGCTCGCGTACTTCCTGCGGTCCGCGCCGTATTCGCTCGGCGACCTGGCCGACGACGCGGGCAAACTGCTCGACGCGCTCGGCATCGAAAGCGCGCACGTCGTCGGCACCTCGATGGGCGGGATGATCGCGCAGGAATTCGCGATCCGGCAGCCGCGGCGCGTGCGGACGCTGACCTCGATCATGTCGACCACCGGCGCGCGGCACGTCGGCCTGCCCAGCCCGCGGGCCGCGCTCGCGATGCTGGCCCCGGGGCCGCGCACGCGCGAGGACTACGTGACGCAGCTGGTGCGCACGTCGAGGCTGATCGGCTCGCGCGAGTACCAGTTCGACGAGGACCATTTCCGCCAGCGCGCGGAACGCACGTACGACCGCGGCCTCAACCCGGCGGGCGTGTTCCGCCAGCTCGCCGCGATCCTGTCCTCGCGCGACCGGACCGCCGACCTGCGCCGGCTTTCCGTGCCGTCCCTGGTGATTCACGGGACGGCCGACCCGCTCGTGCACGTGTCCGGCGGCCGCGCGACGGCCCGCGCGCTGGGCGCCGACCTCGACCTCATCCCCGGCATGGGACACGACCTGCCGCGCGAAGTGTGGCCGCGCGTGATCGCCGGGATCACACGGCTCGCTACCCGCTGATCGTCACCGAGCCCAGGTTCGAGAAGTGCGCCGCGACGCGGGAGCCGGGGCGCAGTTCGACGGCGTCGGTCATCCCGCCGGTCAGCACGAGCCAGCCCGGTTCCAGCGCCAATCCGCGTGCGGCCAGGGAATTCGCCGCCAGCGCCAACGCCTCGGCCGGATGCCCCTGCACGGCCGCACCGGTCGCGGTGTCGACGATCTGACCGTCCACTTCGAGCAGTGCGGCCTCGAGCGACAAGTCCAAAGAGGACGGTGGGCGGCCGACCGAGCCGAGCCCGAACAATGCCGACGAACCGTTGTCCGCGACGACGTCCGGCAACGTGAACCGGTAGTCGCGGTAGCGGCTGTCGATGATCTCGATTCCGCCGTACACCTGGGAAACCGCGGCGAGAGCGGTAGCCGCGGTGACGCCCGGACCAGCGAGCCGCTCGCCTAGCACGAACACCAGCTCCGGCTCCGCACGCGGGTGGATGAGCCGCGGCGTCGGTGCGCCGGCGGGCAGCACCATCGCGTCGGTCAGCCACGCGAGCAGAGGTTCTTCGACGCCCATCCGCTGCTGCTTCGCGCGCGACGTGAGCCCGAGCTTCACCCCGATCAGCGTCTCGCCGCGTTCCTGACGCAGCCGCAGGGCTTCGTCCTGGATCGCGTACGCGGTGGCGAGATCGAGGTCCGGCCAGGTGTCGGTGAGCTGCGCGCTTTCTTCGGTCCGGTTGAGCAATTCCTGCGCTGCGGCAGTGATATCGGCGGTCACTTGTCCTCCTCCGGCGCGAACACCGCGGTCACACTGCCCAGGCCGGCCATGGTCGCCACGACGGTGTCGCCGGGGCGGACGGTCTGCGCGGCGGTCATCGAACCGGGCAGGACGACGTGGCCGGGCTCCAGCGTCACACCCAGCGGGCCGACCGTGTTGGCCAGCCACACCAGGGCGTTGATCGGCGAACCCAGCACCGCGCCGCCCGCGCCGGTGGCCGCGAGCTGTCCGTTGACGTGCAGCGTGCACCCGGCGAGCCGCAGGTCGACGTCGCGCAGGCGGGTCGGGCTGCTGCCCAGGATGACGCCGCCGGACGACGCGTTGTCCGCGACGGTGTCGAAGATCGAGATTTTCCAGTCGCGGACCCGGGAATCGACGATCTCCAGCGACGGCAGCACGAAGTCGACCGCGCGGACGGCGTCGGCGACGGTCACGCCCGGACCGCGCAGCGGCGCGCCGAGCACGAACGCGATCTCCGGTTCGATGCGCGGCTGCAGGAACCGCGTCGTCGGGATCGGCTGGTGTTCGAGCAGGAACATCGAGCCGGTCAGGTGCCCGAAGTCGGGCTGGTCCACGCCCATCTGGCGCTGCATCGCCGCGGAGGCGAGGCCGACCTTGTGGCCGCGCACCACGTCGCCGGCGGCCACCCACGCGCGGACTTGCTCCTGCTGCACGCGGTAGGCGTCTTCGATGGTCGCGTCGGGGAAGGTCTTCACGAGCGGATCGATCGGCTCGTGGCGCTCGTACGCGCTCGTCAGCAGCGCGACGGCGTCCTGCAGCTCAGCGGGTTCCACGGGCCGAACTCTGCCTGACCGCGCCGCGTGCGCCAACCTGTCCGTTCCATTCAGCGGTACGAGCCATTTCTCTCGCTCGCTAATCTCTTGCGCGCGAGAGTTTGTCGGCGTACCGTATCTCATGTTGGCTCCCAGAGAGGACGTGACCCGAGATGGCACCCACCGAGACCGAAGTCGCCCAGCTCGCGCAGACCCGCGACCGGTTGCGGGAGAAGCACCTGCGCCCCGCGGCGGAACGTCCGGCGACGGTCGGCCGCGGCATCCACCACACCGCGCTGCTGTCCAGCGACGTCGAGCGGACGATCACGTTTTACCAGGACATTCTCGGCTTCCCGCTCACCGAGCTGATCGAAAACCGCGACTACCCGGGGTCGAGCCACTTCTTCTTCGACGTCGGCAACGGCAACGCGGTCGCGTTCTTCGACCTGCCCGGCCTCGGCCTCGGCCCGTACGCGGAGGTGCTCGGCGGCCTGCACCACCTGGCTCTGTCGCTCACCCCGGAAGCCTGGGCGGACGCGCGTGCCCGGCTCGACGCCGCCGGCGTGCGGTACCAGGAAGAAAGCGGCACGTCGATCTACTTCGCCGACCCGGACGGCGCCCGGATCGAGCTGATCGCGGACGACCTCGGCGAGATGTACGGCTCGAAGATCGGCTGAACCCCTGGACTCGGCGCGCCCCCGGGATCAGAGTGGGTGCTCATGGGCGACTGGGCGGCTTCGCGGCGGAAAGCACGGCTCGACCGGCGGGAAGCGATCGACGAACTGATCGCGCGGGTCCGCTACGAGGTGCGGTTGCACCTGGCGGAACCGACCGCGATCAGCCGGTACGACGATCTCGCCGAGGTTTTCGCCCTCGGGCACGGCGAGTGTGCCGCACTGCTGGCTCATCGCCGGTTGCTGCCGTGGTGGGAGCGACGGTTGCTCACGCGATTCGCGCGTCGGCTGCATGGCCGCGCGATTGCGGACAGTGTCGCTGATGTGCCGGCGGGTGCGCCGGTCGCTGGTGCTTTTCGCGAGGAAATCGCCCGCCTTCTTCCGGACGCGGGCGACACTGGAGCCCGTTATGACCTGCAGGGACGCGGGTTGCTGACCGTCTTTCGGCTAGCGCTCGGCGCCCGCGGCGAAGCCTGGCCGGACCGGCCCGAAGTCGCGTCCACGGTCGCGCGCAATGTTCTGGTGTGCAGCTCCGCGTTCCTGCGGCGGTCGCCGTGGCACGTGCTGTGGCCGGTGTACCGCGTGCGTGGCCTGCGGTTGTGGCGGCTGTGACTTCGCGGAATCCTTGACTGGGTTGGGCTGTTGAATCTGGGTATGAAGCCTGAAGAGATCCTCGCCAGCGCGCGCACGATCGCTGTCGTCGGCTTGAGCCGCGACCCCGGCAAGGCCGCACACGGCGTACCGGCTTCGCTGCAGGCGCACGGTTTCCGGATCATCCCGGTGCACCCGTCGGCGACTGAACTGCTCGGGGAGAAGGTGTACCGGTCGCTGGAGGAGATTCCGGAGCCGGTGGACCTGGTCGACGTCTTCCGTCCAGCCGGGGAAGCGCCCGACATCGCGCGCTCTGCGGTGACGATCGGGGCGAAGGCGTTGTGGCTGCAGCAGGGGATCGTGTCGGCGGAGGCGCGGCGGATCGCTTCCGAGGGCGGGTTGGAGTATGTCGAGGACCGGTGCACTGCCGTGGTGCGGGCGGTCGCGGGGATTTCACTGGCTTAATCGGCGGAAGGCTTGGGAGCGCCCGGGTTTTGCGAGGAAATCCGCGATGAGTTGTGCGCATTCCCGGGGACTGTGCACTGACGTGTCGCATTCGAGGTCATAATCGCCATGGGCGTGCACAATTGGATATTGGCGTTCCGCTAGCCCGGCGGGACGATCGCCTCGCTCCTGCTCGCGCCGTCGCAACTCTGGCAGCGGGCAGTGCACGCCCACGAACGTAACTTCCTGCTCCGCAAGCACTTCCAGGCAGTCGGCGAGCCAATGCGGCCGGAGCACGTGGTCGGCGATCACGCCGTTGCCCGCCGCCGCGAGCCCGGCCAGCATTCGGTGGTAGCCGCGCACAGTCCGGTCGAAAACCTCGTCGAACTCACGCGTGCCAAATTCAGGCGTCTGGGTCCGCGAGCGCATGCTGTTGACCGCGTCCCGCGATAGGGAGAAATACGGACCCGGCAGCAACTCCAGCAGTTCCGCCGCGATACTCGACTTGCCGGAGCTGGACGTGCCATTGAGCAAAACGATATGTCCGCTCATCCGACGAGCCGATATCCCACCCCGCGCACCGTCTCGATCGTCCGCGTTCCAAACGGCGCGTCGATCTTCCGGCGCAAATACCCGACATAAACCTCGACCACGTTCTCGTCCCCCTCGTAATGCGCGTCCCACACGTGGCCGAGAATCTCGTTCTTCGTCAACGCCGCCCCCTGGCGCCGCAGCAGAAACTCGAGCAACCCGAATTCGCGGGCAGTCAGCTCGATCCGCGTCTCGCCCCGGTGGACAGTGCGTGCGGCCGGGTCAAGCCGCAGGTCGCCAGCGGTCAGCACGGCCGGACGAGCCGGTGCGCCACGGCGAAGCAACGCCCGCAGCCGAGCCAGCAAAACGACAAACGAGAACGGTTTCGACAAGTAGTCATCGGCACCGAGATCGAATGCGTCCGCCTCGTCGTATTCGCCGTCCTTCGCCGTGAGCATCAGCACCGGCGTCCAATTCTCCGCTGCCCGCAAGCGTTTCAGCACTTCATAGCCGGAAAGCTCAGGCAGCATGATGTCGAGCACCACGGCGTCGTAATCGTGCTCCATCGCCGACCAGAGCCCGTCCCGGCCGGTGTGCGCCACGTTCACCGTGAATCCCTCGGCGACCAGGCCGCGGCGAAGGGTTTCGGCGAACTCCAGCTCGTCCTCCACGATCAGCAACCGCATGCTCAGTCCTCCTCGATCCGGGGCAGTTCGATGCTCGGCAGTTCGATCACGAAATGCGCGCCCGGATAGCTCGGGTCGGCCACGTCGACGTACCGCGCGCGGCCGCCGTGCCGGGCCGCGATGCCGGCCACGATCGACAGGCCCAGTCCGGTGCCGCCGCGCCGCCGTGACGCGTCCAGCCGCACAAACCGCTCGAACACCCGCTCCCGGTCGTCCTCAGCGACGCCCGGGCCGTCGTCGCTCACCTCCACCACGACCATCTCATCTCGCACCGAACTCGCAATCCGGATCCGCTCGCGCGCGTGCCCGCACGCGTTGTCGACGAGGTTGCGTACGGCTCGACGCAGCTGCGCCTCACTGCCACGCACCTTCGCCGGTCCCGCGCGCACTTCGATCTCGACAGCCGCTTCGCCGCGTACGCGTTCGGCTTCGGCGCGAACGATGTCGTCCAGATCGACTTCAGTGCTCGCGGGCCGGTCGGTGGCGTCGTCGGTGCGCGCGAGCATCAGGAGGTCATCGACCAGCTCTCGCAGACGCGCGGTCTCGCGAGTAATCACCGGCACCAATTCGTCGGTTGTTTCCGGATGCTGGTTCGAGACGTCGAGCGCAGTGCTGATGGTCGACAGCGGTGAGCGAAGCTCGTGACTCGCGTCGGCAACGAAGCGGCGTTGCGCGGCCTGTGCGGACCCGAGCCGTTCGAGCATTTCGTTGAGCGTGACAGCGAGCCGGTGCACCTCGTCGCCGCCAGGCGGCAGCGGTACGCGCAACGCGAGGTCTCGCGTCGAGATTTCGGCGACAGTGCGCCGCATTCGCTCGACTGGACGCAGCGCGGAGCCGACAGAGCGGTACACCGCGAAGCCAGCGATACCGAGCAGCGGCAGCGAAATCAGCCCTAACAGCAGCGTAAGCCGCGCAGAAGCCTCAGTGACCGGTTCAAGCGACCGTGCGGAGATGACGGTGAACGGTCCGCCTGGCCCGTTGACGCCTTCCGAGACCAAGCGGTACTCGCTGCCGTCGCCGTCTAAGCCGAGCGGCAGCGTCTCGACGGTCTCCTGGCCCGGAGCCGGGCGCGCGGTGGTGATAGCCGGACGGCCGACGATCGCCGGGTCGCTGGCGATAGGCGTGCTTCGCGGCCCGAGGACCTGCGTCACGGCTTCAGTGTCACCGGTACTCGCGACGTCGCTCGGTGACAGGTCTCGCGCGCCCGCGCGCACGAGTTGAACGGCAACCTGCCGCGCGGTGCTGCGCGCGCTCTCGGTGACGCTTCGGTCGAGTGACTGCTGCAGCAACAACACCACGACGACGCACGCGGTCGCGATGGCCAGCGCGAGCGCGAGCACAGCAACCCCGGTTGTCCGCATCCGGACGCCTGCGGCAGCGAGAATTCTCACGCACGCAGCGTAACGAGCAGCGAGGGACGTCATCGGGCGCGGCGCGCGGCCAGCCGTTCCGAGCGCAGCGTCTCGACCTCAGGCAGGTCCAGCGGCTTCAGCGCATGGCCGAGCACCCACGACAACAGCAGGTCGGCCAGGTCGGGGTTGCGGGCCAGCGCCGGGCCGTGCAGGTAGGTGCCGACAACGTGTTCGGTGACCGCGCCCTCGGTGCCGTCGCCGTTGCCAGTGCCCCGCACGACGCGGCCCAGCGGTGCGCTGCCCGGCCCGAGCACGCTCGCGCCCTGGTGGTTTTCGAAGCCGGTCAACGGGGCCTGGAGCAGGTTCGGTTCGACGATCAACTCGGCTACCGCGCGCTGCGGGGCCGGCTCGGTGACGAGGTCGAGCAGCCCCAGCCCGGCGTGTTCGATGCCGTCGACGCCGCGGAAACGCGTGCCGAGGATCTGCAGGCCGGCGCACACGCCGAACACCGGACGTCCGGCCGCCACCGCGCTTCGCAGGCCTTTCGCGTTGCGCAGGAAGTCCGCGGCCAGCACCTGCGCCATGTCCTCGCCGCCGCCGAGCAGGTAGAGGTCCAAAGTGGACGGTACCTCGGAGTCCAGCGAAACGGGCACCACCTCGGCGTCGTACCCACGCCACTGCAAGCGTTTGCAGAGCACCTGCGCGTTGCCGGAATCGCCGTACGTCCCCAGCACCTCCGGCAGCAAAAGGCCGATGCCGACGGTCGAATCAGACATCGGGCAACCGGTCCACCAGGTCGCGGAAGGCGGTGTAGTTCGCGACGAGTTCGACCCCGCCCGGCGGCAGCGTGTCGATCGCGCTGACCGGGTCCGGGGCCGACCAGTGCGGCACCTCGGCGTAGCAAAGCCGCACCGCGAGATCCGCGGACCGCTCGCCGGCGACGACGACCTGACGTCCGCGCAACCGCTCGAAGTGCACGTCCCAGAGCCACGACAGGTCACGGCCGTCCGCCTCGTGCGCGTTGACCGCGACGACGACCGGGGTGTCCTCGTCGAGCACGCGCAACGTTTCGGCCCAGCCAGCCGGATTCTTCGCAAGCATGAGCCGCACGGAATGCCGTGTGCGGCGAATCGTGCGGTAGCGCCCGCCGATGTCGGTGATCGTGCGCAGCCGGGCCGCGGCGGTGTGCGGCGGCACGCCCACGCAGTGCGCGGCGGCGAGTGCGAGCGCGGCGTTCGCCCGGTTGGCCTCGCCCGGCAGCCGCAGGTCGAGGTCGACTTGCCGGCCGCCGGGCGTGTGGACCAGGTCGCCGTCGAGGGTCCAAGTCGGCTCCGGGCGAGCGAAGGCGCACACCGCGCACCGCCATTCGCGATCGGTGTGCGTGATCGCTCCGCCGCAGCGCGGGCAGGAGACGGAATCACCCGACCAGCGCCGTCCGGTGCCGACCCACACCGGGCGCGCCGCCGCCGCGGCCGCCGACGCGACCAGTACGTCGTCGCAGTTCGCGACCACGACGGTGCGCGGCAGCTCGGCGAACGCGGCGCGGAGGTCGCGCTCCATCATCCGGACCTCGCCGACGCGATCGAGCTGGTCGCGGCTGAGATTCAGCAGCACGAGAGCCGCGGGCTGCACCTGCTCGGCCACCCACGGAACGTAGGTTTCGTCCACTTCCAGTACCGCGTACGGCGCGTCCGGGCGGGCCGCGAGCGCGGCCACCAAACCGTCGGGCATGTTCGCGCCGTCGCCGTTGTGCGCGACCTCGGCGAGAGCTTCGAGCGCGCGGGTGAGCATCAGCGACGTGGTGGTCTTGCCGTTCGTGCCGGTGACCATCACGACCGTGCGCTCGCGGCCGAGCTGGCGCAACGCCTTGGGGTCGAGCCGCAGCGTGACGCGGCCGCCGATCACCCCGCCGCGGCCCAGCCGGGCGGTACGGGAAAACCACGCGGTCAGCCGCCCGGCGGCGACCGACGCCCGGGTGCGCAGACGTGTGGACATCACCCAAACCGTGCGGCACAAGCGCTGTGATTTTCCTGAGAGGGTGATTCGAGTCTCCGTTACCCTTTGTAAGCAGTCTTACCGATCGGAGGTTGAACCATTCGGCGCAACCTTGACCTTGCAGAATGACCGAGATCGGTCAAGATCTTCCGTCCATACATCGGAGGTGTTAGCGTCCAACCCCGCTTGATGGCACCACGCACCGGTGACCGGGAACGCAGAGCGACAGGCGGAGGGCGAACGTGGACGCAGCAGCACGCGGGCTGGACCAAAGCGGCACCCTGGAGCGCGGGCTGGCGGTGCTCGAACACGTCGGGCAGCACCAGGAAATCTCCACGAACGCGCTCGCCCGGCAACTGGGTCTGTCGCGCAGCGCCGCCTACCGGATCGTCGGCACCCTGAAGCGGCTGGAGTACCTCGAGGCGGACACCGTCACCGGACGCGTGCGGCTCGGCACCCGGCTGGTCGAACTGGGCGCCCGCGCGATGGCGGCGACCGACCTGCACCGCTGCGCCCCGCGGTATCTCACCGCGCTGGCCGAACGCTCCGGCGAGACGACGTACCTCGCGGTGCCGGACAACGACGCGATGGTCTACGTCGCGACCGAACGCAGCGCCAGCGCGGTCACCCTCTCCTGCCGTCTCGGCACTCGGCGGCCACAGCACGCGACGTCGCTGGGGAAGGCCTGGCTGGCCGCGTTGCCGGAGGCCGATCGGGTGGAGCGGGTGCGCCGGATGAAGCTGGACAGCCTCACGCTCAAGACCATCAACGATCCGGTCCGGCTGCTCGACGAACTGGCGCGCACCCGGCGTCGCGGATGGGCCGTGGACGACCTGGAGAACGAGCCGGACGTCGGCTGTGTCGCGGCGGCTGTGCGGGACCACTCGGGGCGTCCGATCGCGGCGATCAGCGTTGCGGGACCAGCGCCGCGGGTGATGCGCCGGGCAGACGAACTGGGCGCGACGGTGGCGGGGACGGCGGCCGCGTTGTCGATGCGGCTGGGGTACGTCCGAAACCGCTGATGTCTTTCGCTGGTTCGGGTTGAGCGGCCTACTTTCGCCGGGCTCCGGTCAATCCGCGGAGGTCGGCCGCGGCGCGGCGATCAGCGTTGCCGGACCATCGCCTCCAAAGCCGCTGAGCCTTTCACCGGATCGGGTCGAGCAGCCGGTTTTTCGGCCTTCTACCAGGGCAAACAGGTTATCCACAAGTGTGTCGACTTGTGGACAACCCTGGGGATGGCGGCCTGTGGGCGCGGGAATTGTCGGACCGCTGGTGGACCGTTACGGGCATGTCGATCACTCCCGCACCGCACGGTGCCCAGCTACTTCGTTCCCGCTTCCAGCTTGCTGCACGACTCGGCCCGCTCCAGCAGCAGCGCACGCTCTCGTTCGTTGCCGGTCATCTTCGCCGCGCGCTCGAATTCGGCACGCGCCTCGTCCCGGCGGCCCAGTTTGTACAGAAAATCGCCGCGCACGCTCGGCAGCAGGTGGTAGTTCTTCAGCGCGGGCTCAGTCAGCAATTTGTCCACCAGCACGAGCCCGGCTTCCGGCCCCTCGGCCATCGAGACCGCGACGGCCCGGTTCAGCTCGATCACCGGAGACGGCGTGAGCTGCGCCAGACCCGTGTACAGCGCGGCGATCCGGGCCCAATCGGTGTCTTCCGGCGTCACCGCCACCGCGTGGCAGGCGGCGATCGCGGCCTGCGCGGAATACGGCCCGTACGTGCCGTCCGCGAGCCGTTCGGACCGGGCGAGCGCGGTGAGGCCGCGCTGGATCAGCAGGCGGTCCCAGCGGCTGCGGTCCTGGTCCAGCAGCAGCACCGGTTCGCCGTTCGGGCCGGTGCGCGCCGCCGAGCGCGACGCCTGGATTTCCATCAGCGCCACCAGGCCGTGCACCTCCGGTTCGCCGGGCATCAGTCCGGCCAGCACCCGGCCGAGCCGCAGCGCGTCCTCGCACAGCGCGGGCCGCATCCAGTCGTCGCCGCGCGTGGCGGAGTAGCCCTCGTTGAAGATCAGGTAGATCACTTCGAGCACGGCGGGCACCCGCGCCACCCGCTCGTCGCCGACCGGCGTTTCGAACGGCACCTTGGCCTCGGCGAGCGTCTTCTTCGCCCGCACGATGCGTTGCGCGACAGTGGATTCCTTCACCAGGAACGCGCGGGCGATCTCGTCGGTGCTGAGCCCACCGAGCATGCGCAGCGTGAGCGCCACCCGCGCCTGGGTGGACAGCACCGGATGGCACGCGGTGAACACCAACCGCAGCAGGTCGTCCTCGATCTGCTCGTCGTCGAGCACCGCGTCGAAATCGGGCAGCACGCCCTCGCCGAGCTGTTCGGCCTCCCGGCCGATCTCGTCCAGCTTGCGGCCGAGGGTTTCGTTGCGCCGGAACAGGTCGATGGCCCGGCGCTTCGCGATCGTCATCAGCCAGGCGCCCGGGTTGCGCGGCACCCCGGTCTCCGGCCACTGCTCGAGCGCGGCGACCAGCGCGTCCTGCGCCAGCTCCTCGGCCAGGCCCACGTCGCGGGTCATCCGCGCGAGACCGGCGATCACCCGCGCCGACTCGATCCGCCAAACGGCCTCTACCGCACTTCGCGTGTCCACCGGCCCATCAGACCGGCCCGGCCCGCCCGAGGCAACCCTCGGGCGGGCGCGGCGTCACAGCTCGCCGGCCATCGGACGGATCTCGACGGTGCCCGCCTGCCGGTCCGGATTGGGGGCGCGCTTCATCAGCTCGACGATTTCGGCGAGCGACTCCCCCTCCAGGATCCACACGCCGGCGACGAGTTCCTTGGTCTCGGCGAACGGGCCGTCGACCACGCTCGGCTCCGCCTCCCCGTCGAACCAGAGCAGCCGGGCGCCTTCCGAGCTGGGCGTCAGCCCGGCGGCCTGCACGAGGTGCCCGGACGCGGCGAGTTCCTCGTTGAACCGGCCCATCTGCTCGAGCAATTCGGCACTCGGCGCGGCTCCCGCTTCGGATTCCTCGCTGGCTTTCACCAGCACCATGAACCGCATCAGTTCTGCGCGGCCTGCTCGCGCAGCTTCTCTTCGGCCTCCCGCAGTTCCGGGGTGAGGTTGTCGCCGAAGTCGTCGGCCTCGAAGATCCGCCGGATCTCGATCTCGTGGTGCGCGCCGTCGGTGTTGGGCACGCGCTTGATCCACTCCACGGCTTCCTCGAGCGAGCGGACCTGGAGGATCCAGAACCCGGCGATCAGCTCCTTGGTCTCGGCGAACGGACCGTCGACCACGCTCGGCTCGCTGTCCCCGGAGAACTTCACGCGAGCGCCTTCGGAGCTGGGTGCCAGGCCCTCGCCCGCGAGCATGACGCCGGCCCGCACGAGTTCCTCGTTGAACTTGCCCATCTCGGCGAGCATCTCGGTGCTGGGCAGCTGGCCCGCTTCGCTCTCTTCGCTGGCCTTCATGATCACCATGAATCGCATCTTCGGTTCCCCTTCGGTCTCGGCTTGCTTCCACCACTGCGTCGAACGGGCCGCGGCCGGATCGACAAGGTCCGCGAACTTTTTTTCTGGACGCGAAACTAGCAGGTCAGGCGAGCCTCGGAGGACGAAACGGGCATGGGAGAATCAGTGCCCGTGGCAGTACTCCCCGAATCTCTCCGCGCCGCGCTCGACGACGAGCTGGCCCGGTTCCCCGAATCCCGGCTCGCACAGGCCGTGGACCGGCTCAGCAAGCGCTATCGGCAAGGCGGCTCGGCGACGTCGCCGATCCTCTCGTCGGAGCTGGATGTCGCCGCATACGCCGGGTACCGGATGCCAGCGACGTACGCGGCGGTCAGCGCCGTGCTGGACGAGGTGGCTGCCGCCGCGCCCGGGTTCGCCCCGAAGACGCACGTCGACGTCGGCGGCGGGACCGGAGCGGCAGTGTGGGCCGCGGCCGACGTCTGGCCGTCGCTGGAGAAGTGCACTGTCCTGGAGCAGGTGGCGGCCGCGCTGGCGCTGGGGCGCAAGCTGGCGGCGAACGCCGACGAACCAGCCGTCCGCGCCACGGTCTGGCAGCGCGGGCTGGTCGATTCCGCCTCGGCCGCGCCGGAGGCCGACCTGGTCACCCTGTCGTACGTCCTCGGCGAGCTTCCCGAACGCGGTCGCGCCGACGTCGTCCAGTGGCTCGCTGCCAAAGCCAGCACCGTCGTGCTCATCGAACCCGGAACGCCGGCGGGATTCGAGCGGATTCGCGAGGCCCGCGAAGTCCTGCGCGAAATGGGCCGCAGCGTGGTGGCGCCGTGCCCGCACGACGACGCCTGCCCGATCAAGCCGGGAGAGGACTGGTGCCACTTCTCCGCCCGGCTGCCCCGAAGCGGGGTGCACCGGCGGATCAAGTCCGGCACTCTGGGATTCGAGGACGAGAAGTTCTCGTACGTGGCGGCCACGTCGGCACCGGTCGACCGTCCGCCGGCCCGGATCATCCGGCATCCGCGCAAGCACAAGGGGTTCGTGCAACTCGACCTCTGCACGGTCGACGGGCTCGCGCCCGGGACCGTCGTGTCGAAGCGGCACGGCGTGCGGTACCGCGCCGCCCGCGACGCGGAATGGGGAGACGCCTGGAGCGTGGAGTAGCCGGGTTTCCCCGGCTGGGGTGTCTGGATGGCGGGCCCGGCTCCGACTTCCTGGTGTCAGCGGCTCTGAACCGGAGAGGACACCCCATGGACTTCCACGAGCGTTGCGCCGAGATCGTCCGGCAGACGGAACTGCTCGCCGCGGCCGTCGAGGGCGCGGACCGGACGGTGCGGGTCACCGCGTGCCCGGAATGGACTCTCGGACAGCTGCTCGAGCACGTCAGCACCGGGCACCGGTGGGCGGAGGAAACCGTCCGCACGCGGGCCGATCACTGGCTGCCGGACGACGCGCTCCGGAATCCGGTGGACACCCCGAGGCCGGCGTCGTGGCTCGTGGACGGCGCGAAGGCGTTGGTGTCGACGCTGCGCGAAGCGGGTCCAGACGCCGAGGTCTTCACGCCAGTCCCGAACGGACCGCCGCGAGCAGCGTTCTACGCGCGCCGGTTCATGAACGAGACACTGATCCACCGCGCGGACGCGACGCTGGCCGCGGGCGGAGACTTCACGGTCGCACCGGAGGTCGCGCACGACGCGATGGAGGAATGGCTGGAACTCGGGTCGCTGCCGCAGTTGCTGGAATACGTCCCCGAACGCCGCGGACTGCTCGGCCCGGACCGCACGATCCACCTCGCGCCGACCGACCACGCCGCTTCTTGGACGGTCGATCTCACCGGCGATCAGCTGGCCTGGCATCCCGGCCCGCCGGCGAACGCGGCGGTCACCGCGGCCGCGCCGCTGGGCGATCTGCTGCTGATGGTCTACGGCAGGCTGTCGTCGGAGATCGCGCACCGCACCGGCGACACGGAGTACCTGGACCGCTGGCTCTCGCTCGTCGGCTTCGGCTGAGCCGGTCAGTCCCAGCGGATCGGGAGGCTCTTGATCCCGTTCTGGAAATTCGACCGCAGCCGGCGGGGCTCGCCCGCGAGCCGGACCTCGCCGAGCTGGTCGAACACCGCCGCGAACAACGCCCGCATCTGCATCCGCGCGAGGTGCGCACCGAGGCAGAAATGCGGTCCGTGGCCGAACGTCAGGTGCTCGGTCGGCGCACGCGTCACGTCGAACACGTCCGGGTCGGGAAACACCGTCTCGTCGCGATTGGCCGAGGAGAACCACACCACGACCTTGTCGCCGGCCTTGATGTCCACATCGGACAACCGAGTGTCCTGTGTCGCGGTGCGGCGGAAGTGCATCACCGGCGTGTGCCAGCGCAGCATCTCTTCCACCGCGCCGGGAAGCAGGCTTCGGTCGTCGAGCAGTGTGCGGTACTGCTCGGGATGCGCCAGCAACGCGGCCATTCCGCCGGGCAGACCGTTGCGCAGAGTTTCATTGCCCGCTACGGAAAACAGCCAGAAAAGGTTCTCGAACTCCGCGATCGACACGCGGCCGCCGTCGTCGTCCACGTACCGCATCAGGTTGCTCATCACGTCGTCGCCAGGGTGCGCGCGTTTGTGCTCGCCAAGCGCGTGCGCGTAGGCATAGAGGTCCGGCATTCCGGCGCGGCTGCGCGGATCCGGCATCTGGCCGTCCGGACCGAGTTCCGGGCGCACGGCCAGCGCGGCACGGGCGAGGTCGGTGACGTCGTCGGCATTGACGGTGGCGCTCACCGCGTATTCGGCGTCCTGGAAGCCGATCACGCGGTTGCTCCAGTCGAACATCAGGCGGCGGTCCCGCTCCGGCACGCCGAACACCTCGGCGAGCGTGAGCAAGGGCAGATCGGCGGCGATGTCCTTGGCGAAATCGCATTCGCCGCGATCGGCCACTGCCGCGACGAGATCCCGTGCCCAGCCTTCGATCCGTTCGGCGATCCGGCCGACCGCGCGCGGCGTGAACGCCTTCGTGAGCAGCCCGCGCAGCCTGCCGTGCTCGGGCGGGTCCATGTTGAGCATCATCCGGCGCACGTAGCGCAGGTCCTCGGGGGTGGCCGGGTCGCGGATCTGCGTGCCGCCGAGCTGCGACGAAAACACCGCCGGGGTGCGGAGCACGTGCCGGACGTCGGAGTGGCGCAGCACCGCCCAGAAGTCGCCGATCCGCGTCACCGGCGTTTCCCGGCGCAGGCGGGCAAGCAGGTCGTAAGGCACGCCCGTGACGTAGGTGTCCGGGTCGGCGATGACAGCACTCGACACGTTCCGACCCTAGCCCCGAGACCGCCGCCTGCGGAAAGATCCGTCCGGTGGAAAAGCTGAAGCTGCGCGTCACCGGACAAGGCGAGCCGCCGGTCCTGCTCCTGCACGGGCTCGGTGCCACCGGCGCGGTCTGGGACGGCCTCGCCGGCCTGCTCGACCGGCGGCTGCTCGCACCCGACCTGCCTGGTCACGGCGGCTCGTCCCGGCTGCCCGAGTACACGTTCGAGGCGCTCGCGGCCGCGGTCGCCGAGGCACTGGACGAGCGCGGCCCGGTCGTCGTACTCGGCCATTCGCTCGGCGGTGTCCTCGCGCTGGAGCTGGCGAGCGGCCGCTACGGGCTCGACGTCAGCAGCGTGGTGGCGGTGGGCATCAAAGTGGAATGGAGCGAAGACGACCTGGCCCGCGCCGCCGCGATGGCCGCCCGTCCGCCACGACTGTTCGACACCCGAGAGGAGGCCGAAACCGCCTACCTGAAGATCGCCGGGCTGACCGGCCTGGCTCCGGCGGACCCGGACGGCGTCACCGAAACCTCCGATGGCTGGCGGCTGACTCTGGACCCGCCCGCCTTCGGTGTCGGCCGCCCGGACCTGGCGGGCCTGCTGTCGGCGGCGCGCTGCCCGGTGGTGCTCGCCGCCGGCGAGAACGATCCGATGTGCCGTCCGGAGCAGCTGCGTGCCCTTGTTCACGACGCAGTGGTCCTGCCCGGGCTCGGGCACAACGCGCACGTCGAGGATCCGGCCGCGGTCGCGGCGCTGCTCACCCCGCGAGGCGACTGAGCACGCGCTTAGACTGGCCTGGTGACGACGATCGATCCGACCCGGACCGGGCTAGACCAGCTGCTGAAGCTCGAACCGCTCGAGCTGAACCTGTTCCGCGGCTGGTGTCACCAGGGTTCGCCGCAGCGGGCGTTCGGCGGTCAGGTCGCGGCGCAGGCGCTCACCGCGGCCGGCGCGACCGTGCCCACGGCGCGGCACGTGCACTCGCTGCACGGCTATTTCATCCGCGGCGGCCGCACCGACATGCCGATCATCTACGAGGTCGAGCGCACCCGCGACGGCGGTTCGTTCACCACGCGCCGGGTCGTCGCGATCCAGAACGGCGAGAGCATTTTCAGCCTGTCCGCGTCGTTCCAGACGGAGGCGGAAAGCAGCGCGCACCAGGCCCGGATGCCGGACGTCCCCGCCCCGGACGAGGCGGGCGTCGTCGAACAGGACCGCTCGCCGATCGTGCTGTCCGCCATCGAAGTCCGGTTCGTCAGCAACCCGGAAACCGGCCTGCCCGACACCGGCCGCGGCCCGCGCCAGCAGATCTGGGTCCGGGCGAAGGACGCGCTGCCGGACGCTCCGCTGGCGCACGTCTGCGCGCTCACCTACATTTCCGACATCCGCCTGGCGGGAACCGCCCTGCTGCCCCACCGCGACGACCCGGGCGTACCGCAGCTGACGTCGCTGGACCACGCGGTGTGGTTCCACCGCCCGTTCCGCGCGGACGAATGGCTGCTGTTCGACATGGAAAGCCCGAGCTTCGCGAACACCCGAGGCCTCACCCACGGCGAATTCTTCACCACCGACGGACGGCTCGTTGCCTCGGTGACCCAGGAAGTACTACTGCGCAGGCGCTGACCCAGTCCGATGTAGACAGTTCAGCCAAGCCGAACCCGAACCGGCCCGACCGCCTCCGCGGCGGCCTCGGCGACCGGCTCGCGCAAGATCTTCGACAACTGCCAGGCCTCAAGCCCGGCAAGCACGGTGTTGGCGACCACGAGAACCAAGTACAACCCAGCCTGCACCGAAAGCCGGAACGGATGCTGGTCGGAAGACCCGGCCAGCAACGAAATATGGCACGCGACGACGACCGCCATCGAAGCCGCGGACAACCCGCCGAGCACGATCAGCAACACTCGCAGCACCCGGGTGCGCCGCCAGTTCAGGTAACCGGTCTGGACCAGGTCCGGGGTGCTGACCATGACCAGCCCGCAGCCGTAACCGGAAAACCCGCCGACCACCCCGCCGCCGGCGACCAGCGCGGTCGTCAGGTGGTACGAAACCGGAACCCGGTAGGCGGCGAGGATCGCGGCCACGCAGACCAGCAGCCCCAACGGCAGGTGCGGCCAGCCGTACCAGGGAAGCCGCCGCTCCATCCGGAGAATCGTCGGCAGATCGATGTCGCGGTACGCCTCGGGGTCGCGCAAAGCCATTCGCACCGTTCCTCTCGTCCCGGAAACCCCCGGTGTGTGCGCGGTGACCGGCGAAGCCTAGGGCAGGCCGCCCGGCCGTGCAAAATCCACCAGGACCCGCCCCGGCGAGGCACCAGGTCACCTGACCCCTACTTTCGCATCCCCTCTCCCCAGCGCCCGCTGCCGGCGAAGACCGCGTGACCCACACCACCACCGAGGTCAGGCACGTCCTTCCGACCAGCAGGAACTATTCCCGAACCCGCATTCATTTCTTGCGCCTGCCCTGGAGTTGTCCCGGGATGTCCGGTAGAGGGATTTTCTGTCGGTGGGGCCAGTTAGGCTGCAGGCATGAACACCGACGAACCCACCGTCGCCGCCGAAGATCTCGCCCAAGGCCAGTGGTTCTGGCACGAACCCGCGCCCGGCCTGCGTTCCTGGCCGCTGCAGGTGGCCACGGCCGAGATCCTGGAAGACGCCGTCCGCATCATCACCACCGACGAGGTCCGGGAACTGGTCTCGTACGCCCGCGACCGCCGGGTCCGCCTGGCCGTCGCCTCCTGAAAGACCACCACAACCGCACTACCACTGGGGAAATCTGGGGGGACTGGGCCGACCGCGCAGGCGAGCGGCCCGTCCAATATGGACACCACACCCGGGGCGACAGCCTCCGGTCTGATCTTGCGCTGAATTTCCTTAGCTTCCACCGCTCGTCATCGCCGCTCGCCCCGCTACGGTCGCCGCGAGGCGCTTCACTCACGCCGTAATGTCCCCGCTGGGTACGTTCGCCGTGCCCGGCTCGCGCACCACTTCGCCGCGGGCACGGCGTCGGCGTTGCCCCGCTCCCTGCGGTGCACTGCCCGCTGGGATTGTCTGTACGTCTCGGCACCACGATCACCGGACCGCGCACGGTCGTAACCGCGCCACAGCACAGCCCGCCACCGTCACAGCCGCGCGACGCTGCCTCACGCAGCTGCGCGGCCCGAACGTTTCCTGATGCCGCTCTCAACCGGACAGCTCTCGGGGACGGAATCTGGACAACACGCAACGCTGCGCGAACGGTGCCTGGCACATCACCGCAGCCACACGGCGCAGGACGTTTTCTCATGCCTCACACAGCCGCACCGCGCATCACGAGACGGTGCCTGATGCGTCACGCAGCCCCGCAGCCAATCACCAGCCGTCCTCGACCACGCAGCGCAGCCCCTTCCCAGCACCGCAGCCACACAGCACGGGGCTTTCCCATGACTCACGCGATCGAGCAGGGCCATCACGCGCATTGTCTGCCACACCTCGAAGTCCACGCAGCGATCACCGCCGATTGCGCGTAGTTCCGTTGCCTTGCAAGCAGTCCTCACCCCGGGCGGTTCGCGGTTATGCATGAATGAGACCGCCACCAGGCTGGTCATGAGCCGAAAGCCGCGTCGTCAACCGCCTGTTCAACGGCAAGGCGCGGATCGGGTCAGCGGGAAAGGACTCCTTGCAGCAGGACGTCCAGGAGGTGCCGAGCGCGGGAATCCCACTCGTCCTCGTCCAGGCGGGTCAGGTAGCCCGACAGGATGAACAAGTCTCGGGCGTCGATGTCGGAACGGAAGGCACCCTGGGCCTTTCCGGCGTCGAGCAGGAGGGTGATGGCGTCGCCGAGCGGACCGTGGCTTTCTTCGGACAGGCCTTTCCACACCGCGGTTTCCAGTGCCGCGAAGACGCCGCGCTTGACTCGGGCGTATTCGGCGATCCGGTCGAACCAGCGGGACAGCGCCTCGACCGGTCCCCAAGCAGACAGCAGTTCCGGGGCCAGTGCGACCAGGTCCTCGACCTCCTGCCGGTACACCTCGGCGAGCAGGTCCTCGCGCGTGGGGAAGTGCCGGTACAGCGTTCCCTGCCCGACACCCGCCGACTTGGCCACCGCGTTCAGCCGCAGCTCTCCCGAGGAGGCGATCGCCTCGCGGGCGATCTCGACGATTCGCTCCCGGTTCTCCCGGGCGTCCGCCCGTTGAGCCGCGCTCATCGGCGAGGCCCGGTACCAGTGGAAACGCACATGCCGCAACGTTATCGCGTACCGCGCGAGTGCCGCATAATCCGCGGCCGGTCAAGGCGGCAACGCCCCATCGGCATCCCGAGCAGGCCGAGGTGCGCTCGGCGAGCAAGAAGGCACTCAGAAGAGGGCGGCATCCGGAGCGCGCAACCGACCGGCGACCACATCGATATCCCGACCAGACAGGACACGCCCGGCCAGCAAGAAGAAGCTCCGAATCGGCGGTTCACCCCAGCAACCCGACCACACCAGGCGCGCTCCACGAGCAAGAAGACACTCCGAAAAGAACGACCGACAGAGCAACGACCACCCACAAGCCTTGCCCGACAACACCCCGAACGACCCGGGGAGACCCGACCTCCGAAGCCGGACCGCGCGGTCACCGACGCCTGTCCCCGCGTATCTGTCCGAACCAGAACACTGGGAACACCGCTATCCCACCCAGCCCATTGATAACCACCACCCCGGGGTTGAAACACGCCTCGCATAACTGCCCGTTTCGATTGACAACCCTTCCGCCCCGAGCAGAGGCTGGTCAGCAAGCTGTCTGTGCCCGGAGCGGTCCGGTTACCCTGTCCGCGAGCCGAAAACCGCAGCGAAAGGCCGACCCGGCGCTGAACCGTCAACCGTCGCTACCCCCTGGTGAGGAAAACACATGTCCCCCAACCATCCCGCACCGTCCGACTCCGCCGCTCTCAGCCAGGACCGGCGGGTGGCTGCGCTGGAGGAGACCGTCGCGGGGCTGGTGCGGCGGGTCGGGGTGCTTGAGGCCGAGGCGGAGATCCGGCGGGTGCAGGCGCGCTACATGTTCCTCTGCGACACGCCCTGCCCGGAGTTCGGCGTCGCGGACGACGACGAGCGGATCGATCTCATCATGGAGCTCTACACCGAGGACGCGGTCTGGGAGGGCGTCGGCGAGTACTACGACGGGCAGTTCGGCCGGGCGGAGGGCGCGGCCGCTATCCGGGCGCATTTCCAGCGGTTCTGGGGCGAGAAGAAAGACCCCGAACTTCTGCTGAACGCGCATTATCTCACCTCGGAGCAAATTCACGTGGACGGCGACGAGGCCACCGGGCAATGGATCCACATGCAACCGTGGCTGTTCTCCGACGGGAAAGCACTCTTGCGGTCCAGCCGGTTGAACAACGCGTTCCGGCGCGTCGGCGACACCTGGCGGATCACTCGCACTCGCACCGAAAACGTCTTCATCGCCCCGCTTCCGGAAGGCTGGGCCAGCGACTATCCGTCGGCGTCGGTGCTGATGAAGCCATGAGCGACGATCCGGTCGTGCACGTGGTGGACGACGACGAGGACCTCCGGCAGTCCCTGGTTTTCCTGCTGGAGAGCGTCGGCGTGCAGGCCTTGACGTACCCGGACGCCCAGACGTTCCTCGACGAATTCGATCCGGCCGAACCCGCGGTCGTGATCGTCGATGTGCGCATGCCCGCGATCAGCGGCTTCCAATTACAGGAAAAGCTCGCGGAAATCGACTGTCCGGCTCCGCTCATTTTCTGTTCCGCGCACGGCGACATTCCGATGTCCGTCCGCGCGCTCACCGCGGGGGCGGTCGATTTCCTGGAGAAGCCTTATCAGGCCCAGCGCATGGTCGAGGTGGTCCAGACCCAGCTCGTCGAGGCGCGCCGCCGGTTCGCGGAGCACGCGGAGCGGCAGGCGGTCCGGGCCCGGCTCGACACCCTGACCCAGCGCGAGCGGGAGGTGCTGCGGCTGGTGGTCGACGGGATGCCCAGCCAGGCGATCGCGCACCGGCTGGGCACCAGCGTCAAAACCGTCGACGTGCACCGGGCGCGGATCAAGGCGAAGACGTCGGCGGACAGCCTGGGGACGCTGGTCCGCGACATCCTCACCCATCGCGTCACCGTGTGAGCGCGGCCTCCACCCAGCAACCCGTGCCCAGCAGCGCGGACTCGCCGGAAGCACTGCCGACCAGCTGCAAGCCCAACGGCAACCCAGCCTCGTCGCGCAGGCCCGGCACGGCGACGGCCGGCAGGCCGAGCGCTTGCCACGGGCGGCTGAGCACGGGATCGCCGGTCGCGGCCAGGCCAGCGGGGGCTGAGCCGAGTGCGGCGGGGGCGAGGACGGCGTCGTAACCGCCAACGATCTCGGCGAGGCGGGAAGCACCGGAAGCGACGACCTCCAGCGCGGCCTCGTACTCCGCGCGCGGCATCTCCGCGCCGGTACGCAGGAGTTGCGCCAATGGAGCACTGAGCCGGTCCGCGGAAGCAAGCTCGACCGAACGTTCCCGCGCCGCCTCGTAGGCCATCACCACGGGATGTGCGGCGGTCAAGGCAGGCACCAGAGCCGGGTCCGGGAATTCGTCGACGACGGCACCGGCGGCACGCAGCCGAGAAACCGCAGTGCCGACCGCATTCTCCATCGCGGGGCTCACGTCGGCAGACGACCACACCAGCAAACGCGGGGCGACGGGAGCGACCTCTGGCTCCCCCGACAGCGCGGACCAGGCCAGGGCCAGGTCGGAAACCGTCGCGGTGAACATGCCGTGGCTGTCCAGGCTCGGGCTCAGGCCAGTGACGCCGTCGACCGGGTACCGGCCCCGGGTCATGACCAGCGAGGCGACTCCGCAGAACGCGGCCGGTCGCGTCACCGAGCCGGCGGTCTGCGAGCCCAAAGCCAGCGGGACGTGTCCAGCGGCGACGGCGGCGGCGGAACCGCTGGAGGAACCGCCGGGGGTGTGGCCGGGCGCGGCGGGATTGTCCGTGGGTCCGGGAGCGAAAAACGCGAATTCCGTAGTCACCGTCTTGCCGATCGGCACCGCTCCGGCGCGACGCCATTCGCGGACGATCGAAGCGTCCACAGTGGCCGGTGGAGCGTCCGCGCGCAGGACCGAACCGCAGCGGGTCGGGAGTCCGGCCAGGTCGATGATGTCCTTGACACCCAACGGAACTCCGCCAAGCGGACCCGGCGAAACAGGCACGTAAGCCGACGAAACCCAAGCGTCGAAGGAAGCCGCGGCGATCCGCGAACGAGCCTCGGCAACAGCGGCTTCCGGCGTCGTCCGGCCGGCGGCCAGATCGGCGACCAGCGCGCGCAGCGACCACCGGGCGGTCACGGCTGGATCCAGGCGGCGTCGGCGGTCCAGTAGTCCATGCCGCTCGCGCTGACCGCGTGCCGCCACTCCGACGTCCGGCGCAGCAGCGGTTCGACGCGGGCGGTGGCCTCGTCCGCGGCGTCCGGGCCGTCGGCCGGGGCCTGCCAGTGCACCCAGTCCAGCTCGCAGCCGTTTTCGTCGTGCACGAAGAGATCGACGTGCCGCCAGCCGTAGCCGTGCGTGTCGTTGTAGCAGGTCAGGGTCATCCGGTCCACGGGTTCTCCTCGATCAGGCGTCGATCAGGCGCTGAGTGCGGCAAGCCGGTGGAAGCGGCGCTGGAAGTACACCAGAGCGCCGGTGTCCGGCGCGGTCAGCACCTTCTCGATCTCGACGAACAGCACCGAATGCGAGCCGTGCTCCTGTTCTGCGACGATCCGGCCGACCAGCGAGGCCGCCGCGCCGCGCAGGACCGGGGCGTCCTCGCTGTCGAGGTCCCAGCAGTCCTGGTCGAAGCGTTCGGCGGTCGGCACCTTCGTCGCGCCGGCGAAGTGCATGGCCAGGTCCTCCTGGCCGGGGCCCAGGACGTTGACGCAGACCCGGCCGTTGCCGACCAGGATCGCGTGCGACCGGCTCGCCCGGTTGACGCACACGAGCACGGTCGGCGGGCTGTCGGTGACCGAGCAGGCGGCGCTCACCGTCATCCCGGCGAGGCCGTGCGGGCCTGCGGTGGTCACGACGTTGACGGCCGCGGAGAGGTTGGCCATCGCGGTGCGGAATTCGCGCTGGGTCCGGGTCAGCTCGGACACGGTGCCTCCTAGGACTGGGGCCGGGACTGCCTCGACCGTACAAAGCCGCACCGCTCGCGGGATATCGAGAACTTCCCCGGCACAGCTGAAGAATTCCTAACCCGGGCCGGTGGCGGGCAGTGCGAAGCCGAACCGCGAACCGCCGCCTGCCCGGTGTTCAGCCCAGATCGTCCCGTGCTGGCGGGTGATGATGCGGTGGCTCAGCGCCAGCCCGATGCCGCTGCCGCGCTCCTTCGCGGTGAACGACTCGTCGAACGGGTTGCGCGGGAAGCCGCGGCCGCGGTCGTCCACGGTGACCACCCCGGTGTCGCCGTCGCGGCGCGTGGTGAGCACCAGGCTGCGCCGCTGCTGCGGGCACTGCGCCATTTCCTCGATCGCGTTGAAGCACAGATTCAGCACGACCTGGCCGGTCAGCACGCGTTCGCAGTGCACCGGAACCGGCTCGGCGGACCGCTCGAAGGTCACCTCGATCGCCGCCGGTTCCGCCCGCAACCGCACGAAATACAGGCATTCCTCGACGATCTCGTTGAGATCCGCCACCTGCTCCACGTGCTCCAGATGCCCCACGAACGCCCGCACGGACGACACGATCTGGCTCGCCCGCTCGATCTGCCGGACCGCGCTGTCGATGCCGTACACGACCGGCGCGGCGTCGAGCGTCCGCGACCGGACCCCGGCCAGGAAGTTGCCCGCGGCGGCGAGCGGCTGGCTCAGCTCGTGCGCGATCGCCATCGCCATGTCGCCCATCGCGGTGTAGCGCGCCAGGTAATTCTCCCGGTGCAGTTCCCGCTCACGCCGGACCTCGCCGCGGACGCGTTCGGACACGTCGTAGAGCAGCAGCAGAAACGCGTCCCCACCAGGCTCGCGAAGCCGTTCGACGCTGCCCTCCAGCCACACGCGACCCTCGATCTCCAGCCGTACCTGGGTGGCCGGCGCCGCGCGTTCGCGGACCTCGTCCCAGGTGGCCGGACGGTCGTCGAGGCGCAGGCCGGCGTAGTCGGTCAGGCGGCCGAGCGGTTCGTCCGGCGTCGCGCCGAACAACGCGACCGCGGAGTCCGTCGCGAACCGCAGCTCGCCCGAGCCGTCGAGCATCAGCGCGACCGCCGACGTCTGCCGGGCCAGCGCGTCCACCCACGACGTGGTCAACCGCAGCTCGCGCTCGATTTCCTGCTCGCGTTCGATGTCGCGGAACTGCACCATCACCGCCGGGCCCTGTTCCAGCTCGACCCGCGTGGCCACCGCGTCCGTCGGGATCACCCGGCCGGATTTCGTCCGGTAGTGCCATTCGATCCGGCTGACGCCCTTGTCGACCGCCTCCTGCAGCCAGGCCCGGCCGATCACCCGGTCGTACTGCTGCGCGGAGCTGCTCATGTGGTTCGCCTTGAGCGGCCGCAGCTCGGTGACGCTCCATTCGAGCATCTCGCAGGCAGCCGGATTGGCCCACAGGATGTTCTTCGTCGCGCCGTCGTGCACGAGCACGCACGTGCGGCTGGCGTTGAGCATCGCGACGAAATCGTGCGTCGTCAGCTCGGGCGCGCGCGGGTCCGCTTCCATCGGCTCAGGGTAAAGCCCCTGGCTGGCGGGCCGCACTGAAGAAATCCCCTACGCCCGCTCAGGCACTACCAATTCCCGCGCGAGGGCGGGATTCGTACCGTCAGTGCCACCGCACCGGCATTCTGAGGAGCAGCGATGAGCGAAGTCACCGTCGAGGAGGTGCTCGCCGAGCTCGCCCAGCGCAAGGACGAGTTCCAGCAGCAACGCTACGTTCCGCGCGACTTCGTCGACCGGCTCAAGCAGCTCGGCGTCTACCGGGCCAGCACGCCGGCGAAGTTCGGCGGCAACCCGCTCCCGCCCGCCGAATTCCTCCGCCTGATCGAGCGGATCTCCACAGTGGACGGTTCGACCGGATGGGTAGCCAGCTTCGGCTCGTCGCTGGTCTACCTCGCCGCGCTGCCCCTGGACACGCAGGCCGAGCTGTACAAAGACGGTCCGGACGTCGCGTTCGCCGGCGGGCTCTTCCCGGTCCAGCCCGCCCCGGCGACCGAAACCGGCTTCCGCGTGAACGGCCGGTGGAAGTTCGCCAGCGGGTGCATGGGCGCGGACATCCTCGGCGTCGGCATCCCCGGCGACGAATCGACCGGCGGGAAACCGCGCACCGCGCTGCTGCGGCCCGAGCAGGTCGAGATCGTCCAGGAGTGGGACGTCGTCGGCATGCGCGGCACCGGTTCTTTCGACCTGGTCGTGCGCGACGTCGAGGTCCCGCGCGAGTGGACGTTCATCCGCGGCGGCGCGCCCACCGTGGACGAACCGCTCTACCGCTACCCCACGATCGCTTACGCCGCACAGGTTCTCGCCATCGTCGGCGCGGGCGTCGCACGGGCCGCGCTCGACTACGCCCGGGAGGTCGGCGCTGGCTACACCGGCGTCACCGGCGCGCCGAAGCTCGCCGACCGCGGCTACTACCGCACCGGGTACGCCGAGGCCGAGGCCGCGCTGCGGTCCGCCCGCGCCTGGTTCTACGAGGTCAGCCACGAGGTCTGGGACACCGTCGTTTCCGGCGACGAGGCCACCGACGAGCAGAACGCCCAGCTGCGGCTTTCGTCGGCGCACCTGGCCAAGACAGCGTCCGAGGTCGTTTCGAAGCTCGTCGAGATCTCCGGCACCGCGCCGATCTACTCGACCCATCCGTTGCGTGGACTTCAGGGCGACGCACTGGTACCCAAGCAGCATGCGTTCCTGGGCCCGGCCATCCACGACGCCGCCGGCGCGGTTCTGATGGGACAGCCGCCGACCAGCCCCGGATTCCGCTGACCAGCCACCACCACGACGAGGAGTCTCCGACCGTGAGCACGCAGCCCCTGCGGGTGCTTTTCTGCATCGGCATCAACCAGAACTTCTTCGACCTGCCCGCCGACGGCATCACTATCGGCGACGTCTGGCAGGCGTTCGTGTCCATGATGGACCAGCTGAAAGCGTTGCCGGGCATCACTTTCATCGGCGACATCGACGACGACTCGCACATGGTCGGCCCGTCCGACGGCTGGCCGTGGACCTGTTACATCCTCGCCGACGCTGACAGCCAGGAGACCGTCAAGGCCGGGTGCAACCTGCTGCGCACCACGGAGGTCGGCTCGAACGGCGTGAAGCTGTGGCGCTTCGCCAAGATCGAAGCCCGGATCGGCCGTCCGCTGACCGTCCGCGAAGACGTCGAACTGCCCGACTGAAATCGGAGACCTGATGACTGAAAACGCGACAGTTCCCGCCGATTTCGCCGAAAGCGACCGGGTCGCCGCCCGGCTTTACACCGACCCGGACATCTTCGAACGCGAGATGACGCAGATCTTCGAGCGTTCGTGGGTATGGGTCGCGCACGAAAGCGAATTGGCCCAGCCGGGAAACTTCAAGTCCACTTACGTCGGCCGCCAGCCGGTCATCGTGACGCGGGACCGCAAGGGCACGCTGCACACGATGCTCAACCGCTGCCGCCACCGCGGCGCGAGCCTGTGCGAGAAGCCGAGCGGCAAGGCCAACGGCTTCACCTGCCCGTACCACGCCTGGAGTTACGGCCTCGACGGCAAGCTGCGCGGCATCCCTTACCCGGACGGCTACGAAGGCGTCTTGGAAAAGGGTGAACTATCGCTGAAGAAGCTGCGCACCGAATCGTACGGCGGCATGGTCTTCGCGACCTTCGTCGAGGACGGCGAATCGCTGGAAGACTTCCTCGGCGACGCGAAACTGTGGATCGACCGCTTCATGAAGCAGGGCGGCGGTTACCCGATCAAGGTGCTGGGCAAGCACCAGTTCAAATTCCGCGGAAACTGGAAGATCCAGCTGGAAAACACCACCGACGGCTACCACTTCCCGATCGTGCACCGGTCGTGGATGGCTTCGGTGGACGCGGAAACGGCCGACATGATGTCGTTCATGACCGATCCGTCGGCGATCACGCACGCGCTCGGCAACGGCCACAGCGTCATGCAGATGGTGCCGGAACACTCCGACCTTGACGTCGACGACGGCACCGAGCCGCTGCAGGCCCGGTTCGACCACGTCGTGGCCGAACTGTCGAAGACGCTGGACGAGGCGCGGGTGCGCAAGGTGGTCCGCGCCATGCACGGCACCGGATTCAACCTCAACCTCTTCCCGAACGTTTCGATGTCCGCGGCGTTTTTCCGGGTGCTGCGGCCGATTTCGGTCAACGAGACCCTGATCGAGCACGTCGCGATCGGTCCGGACGGACCGCCGGAGCTGGACATCGTCAACCGCGAACGGCTGCGCATCCACGAGCATTTCCAGGGCCCGTTCGGATTCGGCACGCCGGACGACGCCGAGGGCTGGGACCGCGTGCAGCGCGGCGCGCACGGCGGCCCGGACCTGCCGATCCTGGTCAACCGCGGGCTGGCGCGCGAAAAGGCGAGCCCCGAAGGCTGGCCGACCTCGCACGTCACCGACGAAACCGGCATGCGCGCCGCGTACGCCCAGTGGAAGGAGATGATGGGCGATGACTGAAACCATCCCCACCACTGACGCCCGGGTCGCCCGCGCCGTCGACCTCGTCAACCGCGAGGCGGAACTGCTCGACCGCACCGAATACCACGCGTGGGAAAAGCTGTTCACTGAGGACGGTATTTACGTCATCCCGATCGACCGGGAAACCGACGATTTCGCCGGCTCGCTGAACATGGTCTACGACGACGCGCGAATGCGGCAGATGCGCGTCGCCCGGATGACCGAGGGGTACGCGCTCGCCGCGGTCGATTCCGCTCGCACGGTGCGCACGGTGGCGCGATTCGTGCCGGAATCCGTTTCCGACGAGGAAGTCGTGCTGCGTTCGGCACAGATTCTCGTCGCTTACAAGCGCGGCAACCACGACCTGTGGGCGGCGGATCTGGTGCACCGCATCCGGTTCTCGCCGGAGGGCCCCGAGGGCGACCGGATCGCGTTGAAGATCGTCCGGCTGGTCAACAGCGACGACGCCGTTCCGGCCGCGGGTTTCCTGCTGTGAACGCGCCGGCGGAACCGCACGTCGCGGTCGTCACCGGCGGCGCGAACGGTCTCGGCGAAGCGATCGTGCGGCAGCTGCATGCCGAGGGTTACCGCGTCGCGATCGCGGACGTCAACGGAGAAGCGGCCGAGAAGCTTGCCGCGGAACTCCGCGGCTGCCGCGGCTACGAGGTCGACGTGCGGGACCGGGCGGCGCTCGCGCAGCTGAAGGACGAGGTCGTCCGCGATTTCGGCAGCGTCCAGGTGCTGGTCAACAACGCGGCCCGCACGCAGGCGCGGCCGCTCATGGAGATCACGCCGGAAGACCTCGACGAGGTCCTCGCGGTCAACTTCACCGGCACGTTCACCGCCTGTCAGATCTTCGGCGCGTACTTCGCCGAACAGGGCTACGGGCGGATCGTGAACATGGCGTCGCTGGCCGGGCAGAACGGCGGGACGGCCACCGGCGGGCACTACGCGTCGTCCAAGGGCGCGATCATGTCCGCCACGAAGGTGTTCGCGCGGGAGCTCGCGCCGCGCGGGGTCACCGTGAACGCCGTGTCCCCCGGGCCGCAGGACAGCCCGATGGTGCGGTCGATCGTCGGCGAGGACAACCTCGAAGCCTTCACGAAGAACATCCCCGTCGGACGGCTCGGCGACCCGGCGTTCATCGCGCGGATGGTGTCGCTGCTCGCCTCGCCCGGCGCGGCCTCGGTCACCGGGGCCTGCTGGGACGCCAACGGCGGACTTTACCTGCGCTGACCCGCTTGAAACGGAGAGCCGATGCCGAACACCGTGGTCCGGGTGGCCGAGATCGTCGAGGAAGCGCCCGGGATCCGGGCGCTTCGCCTCGTGCGCGCCGACGGCCTGCCGTTCGAACCGCATCCCGCCGGTGCGCACGTCGACGTCACCGGTCCGACCGGGATCCTGCGCCAGTATTCGCTGTGCGGGCGGCCGGACGACACGTCGTCGCTGCTGATCGCGGTGAAACGGGAGCCGGATTCGCGCGGCGGTTCCGCGGCGCTGCACACCGTCGCGGAAAACGACAAGCTGGAGATCGGCGAATCCCGGAACCTGCTTTCACTGGCTCCGGACGCCGACCGGCACGTGCTGATCGCAGGCGGCATCGGCATCACTCCGTTGCTGAGCCTGGCTTATCAGCTGCACGCGGACGGCGCGGAATTCGAACTGCACTACTTCGCGCGCAGCCGGGAGTCGGCGGCTTTTGTTTCCCTGCTGGAAGAACAGGTTGAATTCCGGGACCGGGTGCTGCTGTATTTCGGCGTCCCGCGCGACGAACAGCCAGCCGTGCTCGCCGAAGTAGCGACTGGGCTCAGCACCTCCGGGCACGTCTACACCTGCGGTCCGGAGGGATTCATGGAGCAGGTCACCGACGTGTTCGCGCCGGTGGTCGGCGAGGCGCAGGTGCACGTCGAGCATTTCACCGCGGCCGAGGTCGACACCAGCGGCGACCGCCCGTTCACCGTCGAACTCGACACCGGCGAGGTGTTCGAGATCCCGGCCGGGAAGTCGATCCTGTCGGTGCTGACCGAAAACGGGATCGAGGTGTTCAAATCGTGCGAGGAAGGCATCTGCGGTTCGTGTGTTTCCGGGGTGCTGGAAGGCACGCCGGAGCACCGCGACCAGTGTCTTTCGGCCAGCGACAAGGCTTCCGGCGACCAGATGGCGCTGTGCGTGTCGCGGGCCCGCTCGGAAAAACTGGTGATCGAACTGTACTGAGCCGCCGCGGCCGGAATCCTCGCGATTCCGGCCGCAGTGCGCCTTGATTGATAGATTTTATTTATCAATCCTCCGCAAATCGGACTTTGCCTCCTTCGTCACGTTTTCCCTAAGCTGTGTCCACCGTTTCCCACCACCGGACACTCCGCGCATTCCGCGCGAGACGACGAAAGGCCGGCTATGGCCAAGCGCGACGAAGCGCATTCCCCCGGCGTGCTGCGGCTCGGATTCGCCGCCGGCGTCGGCACTTCCCTCGAAATGTACGATTTCTCGATCTACGGCACCGCGGCCGCGCTCGTGTTCGGGTCGGTGTTCTTCAAAACCGGCAACGCCTGGTTCGGCACCTTCATGAGCCTCGCGACCTTCGCGATCGGTTTCGTGATGGCCCCGCTCGGCGCGGCGCTGTTCGGCTGGCTCGGCGACCGTCGCGGCCGCCGGACCGCGCTGTACGCCGCGTTTCTCCTGATGGGTTTCGCGACGCTGGGCATGGGCGTTCTCCCGCCGTACGCGGTGCTCGGCATCGCCGCGCCGTTGCTGCTGGTCGGGCTGCGCCTGCTGCACGGCGCCGCCCGCGGCGGGGAAAGCGCCGGCGCGGCCGTGTTCGCCGTCGAACACGCGCCGGAAAACCGGCGCGGCCTCTACGGTTCCTTCGTCGCACTCGGCTCGCCGATCGGCGTCGTGCTGGCGAACCTGGCTTTCGCGCTGGTTCTCCTGCTGCCCAACGACGACGTCACGAGCTGGGGCTGGCGGCTCCCGTTCCTCGCCGGCGGGATCGTGCTGGCGATCGGCATCTGGGTCCGCCGCGGCGTCGCGGAAAGCCCGGAATTCGAGAAAATGGCCGCCGCGGAAACGCGCGCGAAAAAGCCGCTCGCCGACGTCCTCCGCTCGAATTGGCGACGGCTGCTGCTGATCGCCGGCGCGAACCTCGGCCTCACCGCCTGCACTTTCGCGCTGGTCACGTTCATGCTCTCGTACGCGACCGCCGCCGCCCCGGAAGGCCTCGGCCTGCCGCGCGCCCCGATCGTCACCATCTCGACGATCACCCTGCTGTGCCACGCCGCCGCGAACGTCGGAGCCGCCTGGCTGTCCGACCGGATCGGCCGCAAACCGGTGATGCTGACGGGTTCGGCCTTGTCGATCCTCGCCGCGCTCGTGATGTTCCCGATCGCGTCGGCGGGCACCATCAGCTCGGTGTTCCTCGCGCTGCTGCTCGGTTTCACCGCCACCGGAATCCTTTTCGGACCGATGTACACCTGGTTCGCCGAACTGTTCCCGCGGGAGCAGCGCCAATCCGGTCTCGGCGTGGGCTACCACGTCGGCGCGGTGCTGGGCGGCGGGCTGTCGCCGATGATCGCCAACCGGATCGTCGCCGCGACCGGCGACGCCATCGCGGTCGGCTACTACCTGGCCGCGCTGCTCGTGCTGAGCCTGGTCTGCCTGCTGCTCCTCCCGGAAACCGCCCCCGCGCGGCGCGCCGCGAAACCGGCTCCCGAACTGGTCGGCTGACGCGGACCCACCCCAGTCCCGCTGTTTCGGCGAGACTGGGGTGTTATGGCGGAGATCGACGAAGTCCTGGACGCGGTCGGCCCCCGGTTGCGGACCCTGCGCAACCGGCGCGGCATCACCCTTGCCGACCTGTCGGCGGAGACCGGCATCTCGGAGAGCACCCTGTCCCGGCTGGAAAACGGTCAGCGCCGGGCGAACCTGGAACTGCTGCTGCCGCTGTCGCGCGCCTACGACGTGCCGGTCGACGACCTGGTGGGCGCGCCCCGGGCCGGCGACCCGCGCGTCCATCTGCGCCCGATCCACCGGCACGGGATGACCTACGTGCCGCTCACCCGGCGGCCGGGCGGGGTGCACGCGTACAAAATGCTGATCCCGGCCGGCTCCGCGGAACCCGCGCTGAAAACGCACAGCGGTTACGAATGGCTGTACGTCCTCAACGGCCGCCTCCGGCTGATCGTGGGCGCGAAGGACCTGACCGTCCCGCCCGGCGAGGCGGCGGAGTTCGACACCACGGAACCGCATTGGCTCGGCTCGGCCGACGGAGGCGCGGTCGAGCTGCTGATCCTCTTCGGACCGCAGGGGGAACGGGTGCACGTGGAGCCGCGCCAGAATTAATTCCGGACATCGCGTAACACTCGTGGCGATTCGAGCGACCTGTCTGTGCACGTTCGATCACGAAAGGCTCGCATGTCCGCCCCTGACTTTCCTCCGCCGCCCGCGCCTCACCCGGCCCCGGCCGCCCCTCCCGCCCCGCCGAAGAACGGGCTGGGCACCGCCGGGTTCGTGCTCGGACTGGTCGGCCTGATTTTCGCGTTCCTCCCGATCATCGGGATCATCGCCTGGCCACTGGTGATCCTCGGGATCATCTTCTCCGCGCTCGGCTTCGTCCGGACGCGGTCCGGAAAGGCCACGAACAAGGGCCTCTCGATCGCCGGTCTCGTGCTGTCGGTGATCGGCCTGGTGATCTGCATCGTGTGGACCGTGACGGCCGCCAAGGTGGTCAACGAGGTCAACAACGAGGCAAACCGTTCGGTAACGGTCCACTACGAGGTCACCGGCACCGCGAAGGACGCCTCGATCACGTACACCACCTTCGGCGACGGCAGCACGGCCACCAACCAGGAACACCCGCAGTCCCTCCCGTGGTCGAAAGACATCACCACGAAGGGCCTGTTCAAGGGCGGCAGCCTGCTGGTGACCACCGGAGCCGAGGGCGGAGAGGTGACCTGCAAGGTCACCGTGGACGGCAAGGAAACCAAGACGTCGAAGGCGGCAGGCAACTTCGCAACCGCCACCTGCGACGGTTTCTGATCTTCCGGATTACGGGTGGGCCTAGCGCGTTCGCCGGGCCCACCCGTCGTTCTGGACGCGGCATTCTCGCGATTCAGATTTGCGTCTCCGGCAAATCCACCTCAACCTCCTCCAGCCCACCACCCAACGTGAGCTGGCAACCCAACCGGCTGCGTCGCCCGTCCCGGTCCGCCGCGGTGCACTCCAGCATCTCGTCTTCCTCTTCCGACAGCGGTGGCAACGCGGGCAGATACGGTGCCCGGACGTACACATGGCAAGTCGCGCACATCGCTTGCCCGCCACATTCGCCGACAATCCCGTCGATGCCGTTTTCGACCGCAGCGCGCATCACGTTGCTGCCGTCCTTCGCGACGACCGTGCTGACGTTGCCGTCGTAGTGGAAAGTGACCTTGGGCATCCGAAGCTCCTCGTCAGTTCCAGTGCACGGGCAGGGTCAGCACGCCCCGGAAGACCCAGCCGCCGACGGTTGCCGGGCGGGCTGGATCCAGGCGCAGCTCCGGGAAGTCCTCGAACAGGCGCGGCAAAGCGACCCGGACCACCGACGTGCGGGCGACCCAGGCTCCGGCGCAGAAATGGTTGCCGCCGCCGAAGGCGAGGTGTGGTTTGCGGGGACGGTCGATGTCGTAGGAATCCGGGTCGGCGAACGCCGCGGGATCGCGGTTCGCCGCGCCGATCACCACTCCGAGCCGGGTGCCGCGCGGGATTGCCACGCCTGCCAGTTCGGTGTCGCGCGTCGCCTGCCGCGGGTACATGCCGATCGGCGCGATCCAGCGGATGCACTCCTCGAAAGCGTCCTGCCAACGGTCCTGTTCCCGCACCGCCGCCAGCTGATCGGGATGAGTCAGCAGCGCCCACGCGGTGGTCGCGAGTGCGTCCCGCGGTTCGTTGAGTCCGCCGCCGATGGTCATTTTCACGTTGGCCCGCAACGCTTCCAGCGGCATCCCAGAAGCTCCGAGCGCCGACAGCAGGCTGCCGTCCGGCCGGTCGCGCACCACCGGCAGCATTTCGTCCACTGCCTCGTCGACCTCACGGGATGAGCGCTCCGCGGCAGCCCACACCTCCGGGTCGTCGGCGTAGTTTCCGGTGCCGTCGATGAGGGTTTGCGACCAGCGCTGCAGATCCTCCGGGGCTGCGTTGGGGAAACCGAGTACCGCCCGGAGGTTTTCCGCGGCGTACGGCGCGGCGAACTCGGCGACCAGGTCCGCGCCTGGACCCGCGGCTCGCAACCGGTCCGCGCAGGTGCGGTAGTTGCGTTCGAAGACCGCTTCCCACTCTTGTTTGATCGCCTTCGGCCGCAGCACGCCGCCGTAAGCCTTCCGGTCCTCGGCGTGTTCCGGATCGTCCTTGCGCAGCATGCTGTGCCCCATGGACCGCTTCATCAGCGACTGTTCCTCGTCGGCGGAAAAGCGTTCCTGGTCGACTTCGATCTCGTGGCTGGCTTCGTAACCCACGACCAGGCACCGGTCGAGCGCCGGAATCCAGTGGATCGGCGAGCGTTCCCGCAGTCGCCGGTAGATCGGGTACGGATCGGCGTAGAGGGCGGGAATGTCCACCCACTCCGCGGTCGGGATCTCCTGGGCCGTCGTGCTGTCGGTTGTCATCTCGACCTCCTCGCCGATCAGCGTGATCCAGCACACCACCGCAGGTAAACTTCAAATAACCTGCCAATAACCACAGGTGAGGTTGGTTATGCCGCGCTACACCCTGCGTCAGCTCGAGTACTTCGCCGCCGTCGCGGAGGCGGAATCGATCTCGTCGGCGGCCGCCGCACTGCACGTCACGCCGACCGCGGTGGCCTCCGCGCTCACCGAACTGGAACGCGTCCTGCGCAGTCAGCTCGTGGTCCGCCGCAAGGCGCACGGCATCACGCTCACGCCGACCGGCCAGCACCTGCGCACGCGGATCGCCGCGCTCCTGCGCGAGGCCGACGAACTCGAGCGGGCCGCCGCGGGCGGGGCCGGCGAACTCGCCGGACCGCTCGTGCTGGGCTGCTATTCGACCGTGGCCCCGACGATCGTCCCCATCCTGATGAAGTGGGTCCGCGACCACCATCCGCGCGTGGACCTGTCCGTCGTCACCGGCAATCAGGCCGAACTGCCCCGCCGCCTCCTCGCCGGGGAACTGGACTTGGCGATCGGCTACGACATCGCCTTGCCGGACGGCCTCGATTCCGTGCGGCTGTACAGCGCCCCGCCGTACGCGCTGCTGCCCGCCGGACACCGGCTGGCCCACCGTGAGACGGTCTCCGTCGCCGAACTGGCCGTCGAGCCGATGATCATGCTCGATCTCCCGCCCGCCGCCCAGCACACCCGGATGCTGTTCGAGCGCGCCGGCACCGAGCCCCGGGTGGAGCAGCGGACCACCGATTTCGAACTGACCCGCTCGCTCGTCGCGCGCGGCTTCGGCTATTCGGTGCTGATCCAGCGCCCCACGGTGAACCGGTCCTACGAAGACCTGCCGCTCGCCTTGCGCGAGATCACGCCGGCGGTCCCGGTCGCGAACGTGCTGATGATGTGGTCCCGCGAGGTACGGCTCAACGACCGCGCCGAGGCACTGGCCGCCTTCGCCACCCGCAACGCGGAATTGCTCGACCCGCGCCGCCGCGGCTGAATCCTGCGGGCGGAGTGCACTGCTGTGCGCGCCCGGACAAGGTCCGCGCTCGCCGCACCAACGACAATCAGAACGGCCGTGCATGCGGGGAGCCCGCCGTTTACATTCGGAAGCAGGCCGTTCGACGCTGGAGTCGGAGGAGGATCCATGGCAGCCCCGGCGACCAGGAAACGGAGCGCCACCCTCCTGCCGCCGGTCGCGTTCGCGACCGAATCGGCGCTGGCCTGGCAACGCGTGGTGTCGTCCTCGTTCGTGCCGCTGATGGTCGACGACCTCAGCGACGGCCAGTTCGCCGGCACCATTCGCGGCCGCGTCATCGACGACGTGTTCTTCTCCCGGTTGCGCGTGACGCCGCACGAGGTGCACCGAACCCAAGCGCTCATCGACGTCTCCCGGCGGCTGTTCTACAAGATCACCTTGATGATCGAAGGCACCGGAGAACTGGTGCAGGACAACCGCACCGCGCTGATGCTCCCGGGCAGCATCAGCGTGTACGACACCGCGCGCCCCTATGACCTGCGTTTCGCCAGCCCGGTCGACACCGTGGTGATCATGTTCCCGCGCGATCTGGTCAGCCCGAGCCCGGATCAGATCCGGACGATCACCGCCATTTCGCTGGGTCCGGAGGAATCACTGACCCGGCTCGTCACGCCGTTGCTCACCGAGATCTCGCACGATTTCGCTTCGCTGGAAGGCCCCGCCGCGACGCGCGTGGTGCACACCGCGGTGGAGCTGATTTCCGCGCTGCTGAGCACTGCCGCGCTAGCGCGCACCACCGAAGGCGACCGCGAACATTTGTCGTTGCTGCTGCGGATCCGGGAGTACATTCTGGACCACCTGGGCGACGCCGACCTGAATCCGGACCGCATCGCCCGCGCGGTATTCATTTCCACCCGGCATTTGCACGGATTGTTCCAGCACCAGGGCACCACCGTGTCGGCCTGGATCCGGGAGCGGCGCATCGAGGCGATCCGCCGCGAACTCGGCGATCCGCTGCACGCGCACCGGGCCATCGCGGACATCGCCGCGGGCTGGGGTTACCCGGAGGCCTCGCATTTCTCCCGCACCTTCCGCCAGCAGGTCGGCATGGCGCCGAGCGCGTTTCGCCGCGCCGCGCTGGACAACGCGCGACGCGGCGAAAGGCGGGGTCAGGACTGAGCGACCGGGTAGTCGAGCACGATGGCACCGCCGGTGGCGTAGTTCGGCACGTCTCGGCGGACCGCTTCGCCCTGCGGAGTCGCCATCGCCGCGGCGTAGGCAGCCGCGTCGGCGAATTCCGCTTCGAAAACCGCGAAGTACGGGCTTTCCGGTTCGGCGTGCACTTGCAGGCTGTACCGCCAGCCGAGCAGTCCCGGCAATTTCTGCACCAACGGAAGGTGATGCTTTTCGTAATACTCGGCGAAAGCCGCGGGATCGTCCGGAGGCGGGTACAGGACCAGGAGTTTGTGCATCAATTCCTCTTTCGCTCGGTGGGATCCGCTCCGATCGCGGCGTGTCGCGCGATCGCCGCGGCGACCCGTTCCGGAGTGGCCAGCATATCCCCGTTGCGGTGCGGATAGCTGAAGTTCTCGGTGAACTCGTCGCACAGCGTCCGCATGCCGGACATCGCCCCAAGGAGTTCCTGGACGTGCGGCGGAGTCGGCGTGGCGATCATGGTGTTGACCCAGGTGCTCAGCCCGTCGACCCGTTCGCGGCGGCGCAGCGCGACCTTCTGGGCGAAGCGCTCGTCGACCACGCCGTCCTCGATCACCGCGTCCGCGGCGACTTGCGCTTCGAAGGACGCGGAGTTGGCCCCCTGCCCGGTGACCGGGTCGACCGTGGAATGCGCGTCGCCGAGCGCCAGCACCACCGTTCCGTCGTCGAGCAGCCGGTAGTCCTCCCGCACCACCGGCCGGACCGCGCCCTGCAGGATGTCGCCGGGACGCATCAGCCGGAACCGGGACTGGTCGATGCGTTCGTAGACGGTCGGATGGTGCTGTTTGAGCTTTTCCAGCATCAGCAGGCGATAGGCCTCGGGATCGTCCGATTCCCGTTGGGTCATCAGCACTTCCAGATCCCCGCCCGGAACGTTCTCGCACAGCAGCGCGCTCGCCCAGCCGTCGAACGTGGTGATCGGCAGGTCGAGCAGTTCGCCGTGGCCGGGCGAGATGCTCATGGTCACCGCGCGCGGATCGGTCTGCGCGACGCCGTCCCAGAACCCGACCGCCAGGTGCCGTTGCGGCTTCGAGTAGGGGGAAACCTCCGGCCGTTCTCCGAAATACTCGGCGAACGACCGCTTCCCGGCCGCCACCACGATCAGGTCGTGCCGGCGGGCCAGCTGGTCGAAATCGCCCGGTTCGACCGCGCGCTGCTCGATCGTCCCGCCCCGGTCCTCGTATTCGGCCATCAGCCGCGGCAGGTAGATCCGGTAGTCCAGCACTCGCGAGGGACGCAGGAAATCGCCGCGGAAGACCGGCGGCCCGCCGGGCACGTTCAGGTGGTGGAAATGCACCTGATAGCCGTATTCCTCGGCGGGCCAGAAATTGACCCCCATCGCGCTCTCCCGCGCGATCGTCGGCGCGTGGTGCGACACGCTGTTCTGCGGACGCCCCGCCGCCACCTGCCCGGCGGTCTGGTTCGTGTAGATCCGGGTGGGGATCCCGGCCTGCTGGAGCAGCAGCGCGAGGTGCAGGCCCGCGGTGCCGGCTCCGATGATCCCGATGTCTGGCATCTGCGTCTCCTCGTTGAGGCGTGGACGTGCCGACAGCGCGGTCGGCCCGGCCATGGTGACCCGGAGCGGGGACGTGCGGTAGCGCGCGGAGCCGCTGTTCGCTGTGGTTCCAGAACCGCTGCGCTGGATGTCAAGTCGGCTCGGACCGCGAATGGCCAAGGCGCGCAGGAGTCTGTGCAATCCCCGCACAGCGCCTGATTCGCCTGGTCCGGCCGTTGCCGCGGGTTTCCGGCAGTTCCTACCGTCGTCCGCACTCGTCCGCCGCGCCTTCGCGGCGGGCAGCCCCGACGACGTGACACAGGAGCGTTCGGAGATGACCGTGACCAACGACTTCCCCCGGCTTCCCGCGCAGTTCCGCGGCTGTCTCGGCCGGTTCGCGACCGGTGTCGCGGTGGTGACCTTCGACGGCGTCGACCGCACCGGCGCGGCGAAACGGCACGGGCTCACGGTGAACTCGTTCACCTCGGTTTCGCTGGATCCTCCGCTGGTGCTGGTGGCGATCCAGCGTTCGGTCCGCGCGCACGCCTTGCTCGCCGGGAGGCCGTTCACGGTGAACGTGCTCGGCGCCGAACAACGTGCGGTGGCGTTGCACTTCGCGGGAAAGCCGGCGGTGGAACCGGAGTGGGTGGAAGGCGAGTACGCCCCGCGGCTGGCGAATACCGCGGCGTGGTTCGAATGCACCCCGTGGAAGGAGTACGACGGCGGCGACCACACCCTGTTCGTCGGCGCGGTGGAACGCTTCAGCCAGCGAGACGGCGCCTGCCTCGGCTTCGTGGACGGTTCGTTCGTGACCATCGACAGCGCTCGATAGCCCAATGCCCGAAAGCCCGCGCGGCGCGGCACCCGGATACACTTCCCGGTGCCTGATACAGGCGACGCCGGCATAGCTCAGTTGGTAGAGCAACCGCCTTGTAAGCGGTAGGTCAGGGGTTCAAGTCCCCTTGCCGGCTCCACGCGGTTCCTCCCCTCGCCGCCTGCCCTTCCCCCGGCGGCCGACCCGTTCCCAAATTCCCAGGTCAAGGCCGGAAATCGGCAAGATCCACCCCGGTGCGGCACGATCGTGCCCAGGTGTGTCGGACACCACTGCAACAGCTGGGGCGAAACGGCCGATGGTCCCCGGGAACGAACGAGGAGGTGGGGATCGATCATGAAGATCAACGAGCGTGCCGGCCAGGGGGCAGCGCGCAGACGGTGGCCGATTCTCGAGCCCCCGCACCCGAGGTCGAACCAGCGGCACCGGCCCAATCTGCTGCGCCGGCGCGCCTGGCACATTCTCGAGGCTCCGACGGCGGAACAGCCCGCGGTCGAGTCCGAGGAGGCGATCGGGCCCAAGCCGCCGGACGACGCGACCGTCAACTTCGTTCTCGATCTCACCCTGCGGATCGGCGAGGTGCAGATGGCCAGCGGCGCCGGGGCTTCCGACGTCACCGCGACCATTCTCGCGCTCACCTCCGCGCTCGGGCTGCCGCACTGCGAGGTCGACGTCATCTTCACGTCGATCACCGTCACCTGTCACCGCGGCACCGACCTCGCGCCGGTGACCGCGTTGCGAGTGGTCCGTTCGCGCAGTCTCGACTACACCCGGCTGACCGAGACCGAGGCGCTCGTGCGCCAGATCGTCCGCGGCCGCACCGGGGCCGAGGAAGCGGTCACCGAACTGGACCGGATCACGTCCGCGCCGCACCCGTACGCGCGCTGGACCGCGACCGCCGCCTGGGGCGGACTGGCCGGGTTCATCACGCTGCTGCTCGGCGGGGGGCTCGACATCGCGCTCGTCGCGATGGTCATCTCCGCCGCGGTCGACCGGATCGGCAGGCTGCTCAACAAGGTCAACCTGCCGTTCTTCTTCCAGCAGGTGGTCGGCGGGCTCTTCGCGACGCTGTCGGCGATGGTGATCGTCAGCAGCAACATCCTGACCACCGACCGGCCGACGCTGGTGGTCGCGGCGGCGGTCACCGTGCTGCTGTCCGGGCTCTCCACCGTTTCCGCGGTGCAGGACGGGATCACCGGGTACTACGTGACCGCGTCCGGCCGCACGATGGAAACCGCGTTGATGAGTGCCGGACTGATCGCGGGCGTCGTGCTCGCGCTGCGGATCGCGGTGCTGCTCGAACTGCCGCGCACCCCGTTGCCGGACGTTCCCGCTTCGACCGCGCAGCACCTGCCGATCATCGTCGTCGGCGGAGCGGGCGCGGCTGCCTGCTTCGCGCTCGCCTCGTACTCGAAACTGCGCGCGATGCTCGTGGCCGCCGCGGCCGGGGCGATCGGCGCGCTCGTGTACGGCGCGTTGATCCTCGCGACGCTGGACGCGGTGAGCGCTTCGGCGATCGCGGCGACACTCGTCGGGTTCTGCGGCGGCGTGATGGCCCGGCGGCTGAAAGTTACTCCGCTCGTGGTCGCCGTGTCCGGGATCACTCCGCTGCTCCCCGGCCTTTCCACCTATCGTGGTCTATACCAATTAGCGGTGTCGCCAGGCGGCAACATCTCCACCCTGATGACCGCGGTCGCCATCGGGCTCGCCCTCGCGGCGGGCGTTGTACTGGGCGAATACCTCGCCCAGCCGGTCCGCACCGGTCTCGGCAGGCTCGAGCGCAAGCTCTCCGGGCCCCGGCTCGCCGGACCGATGGAACCGACCGAACGGCGTCTGGAGTAACCAGCTGGTCACCGGCCGGTCACTCCGCGCGCGCTAGGGTTTCTCTTGGGGCCGCGACCCGCCGATGACGAGGGAGCAGCTGGAGTGACTGACGCGATCGCCGACCGGAAAAGCGCACCGTCCGCCGACTTCGTCGTGGTGGCCAACCGGCTGCCCGTCGACCTCGAACGGACCGCGGACGGGGAACAACGCTGGACCGCCAGTCCGGGCGGACTGGTCTCGGCACTCGAACCGTTCCTGAGGTCCCGCAAGGGCGCCTGGGTGGGCTGGCCGGGCGTGCCGGACGTCGAGGTGGACGAGTTCGACGACGACGGGCTCGTCCTGCACCCGGTGTCGCTCACCTCGGCCGAGGTCCGCGACTACTACGAGGGCTTCTCGAACGCCACGCTCTGGCCGCTGTACCACGACGTCGTCGCCCGGCCGGTCTTCGACCGGTCGTGGTGGGACAGCTACGTGAAGGTCAACCAGCGCTTCGCCGAGGCCAGCGCCGCCGTCGCCGCGCACGGGGCGACCGTGTGGATCCAGGACTACCAGCTGCAGCTGGTGCCCCGGATGCTCCGCGAACTGCGGCCCGACCTGCGCATCGGGTTCTTCCTGCACATCCCGTTCCCGCCGGTCGAGCTGTTCATGCAGCTCCCGTGGCGCGCGGAGATCGTGCGCGGCCTGATCGGCGCGGACCTGATCGGCTTCCACCGGCCCGGCGGCGCGCAGAACTTCCTGTGGCTGGCCCGGCAGCTGGTCGGCCTCGAACCCACCCGCGGCGCGGTCGGCGTCCGGTCCCGGCCGGGCATGGTGCAGGTCGGCGACCGCACCGTGCGCGTCGGCGCGTTCCCGATCTCCATCGACGCGGCCGGACTCGACTCCCTCGCCCGCAGCAAGGGCGTCGCCGAACGCGCCAAGCAGATCCGCCGCGACCTCGGCAACCCGAAAGCGGTGCTGCTCGGCGTCGACCGGCTCGACTACACCAAGGGCATCGACCTGCGGCTGCAGGCGCTGCACGAGCTGCTGCACGAGGGCAGGCTCGAACCGGGCGACGTCACGTTCGTGCAGCTGGCCACGCCGAGCCGCGAACGCGTCGAGCACTACCAGCGGATGCGCGGCGAGATCGAGCAGATGGTCGGCCGGATCAACGGCGAGTTCTCCCGCGTCGGCCACCCAGTCGTGCACTATTTGCACCAATCCGTGAACCGCACCGAGCTGGCCGCCTTCTTCTCCGCGGCCGACGTCATGGTGGTGACTCCGCTGCGCGACGGGATGAATCTCGTCTGCAAGGAGTACGTCGCGTGCCGGCCGGATCTCGGCGGCGCGCTGGTGCTCAGCGAGTTCGCCGGCGCGGCCGCCGAACTGACCAGCGCTTTCCTCGTCAACCCGCACGATCTGGACGGGGTGAAGAACGCGTTGGAGGCTGCCATTACGCTCGACCCCGCCGAGGGCCGACGCAGGATGCGCGCCATGCGTCGCCAGGTCCTCACCCACGACGTCGACCGGTGGGCGCGTTCGTTCCTCCAGGCGCTGGGTGCCGAACCGGCCGACTGACCCCCTCCCCCGTACCGCGCTGGACCTCCTGAGGAGGAGTGTTGACCGCCGAGGCGTTGCCCGCGGAGCTACGGCGCGCGATCGTGCAGATCGCCCGTACCCCGCGCCTGCTGGTCGCCTGCGACTACGACGGCACGTTGGCCCCCATCACGGCGAACCCGGACGAGGCGCGGCCGCTGCCCGAGTCCGTGGGTGCGTTGAGATCTCTCGCCGGCCTGCACGAAACGACCACCGCCGTGATCTCCGGCCGGGCCCTGCGCGACCTCGCGACGCTGTCGCGGCTGCCGTCGGAGGTGAACCTGGTCGGCAGCCACGGCTCCGAGTTCGACATCGGCTTCATCCACGCCCTCGACGAGGACGCGAAGGCACTGCACCGGCGGCTCGAGCACGAGCTGGAGCAGCTGGTGCTCGACGTGCCCGGGGTGTCGCTGGAGGTCAAGCCGGCGAGCATCGCGGTGCACGTGCGCCGCGCCGAGCACAACGCCGGACGGCGCGTCCTCGCGGCCGTGCACGAGGGCCCGTCGAAGTGGGAAGGCGTCACGACCACCGACGGCAAGGAGGTCGTCGAGCTGGCGGTCGTGAAGACCGACAAGGGCAACGCTCTCGACACCCTGCGCCACCAGGTCGGGGCCACCGCGGCGGTGTTCCTCGGCGACGACGTCACCGACGAGAAGGCGTTCGCCCGGCTGGCCGGTCCGGACCTGGGCATCAAGGTCGGCGACGGCGAATCGCTCGCCGAGTACCACGTGCCCGACACCGTCGACGTCGCGATGGTGCTCGCGTTCCTCCTGGAGGAACGGCGCAACTGGCTCTACGGCGAGTCCGCGCCGCCGATCGAGCGGCTGTCGATGCTGGCCAACGAGCGCTCGGTCGCGCTGGTGACGCCGGACGCGAAGCTGACCTGGCTGTGCCACCCCGGCCCGGACGCCCCCGCGGTGTTCGCCGACCTGCTCGGCGGTCCCGGGGCCGGGCATTTCTCGATCAAACCGCACCGCAACGGGCTTCCGCTCGGCCAGCGGTACCTGCCGAACACGATGACGGTCGAGACGCGCTGGTCGCGGCTGCTCGTCACGGACTATCTCGAACCGGAAAGCCCCGCGCACCGCACCGACCTCGTGCGCGTGATCTCCGGCGAGGCGGTGGCGCAGGTCGTGTTCGCGCCGCGGCCGGAATTCGGCGGCGTGCCGGTGCGGCTGGTCGCCGAGGAAGAGGGCCTGCGCGTGCTGGGCACGTCGGAGCCGTTCGTGCTACGTTCGCCGGGCGTCGAATGGTCGATCGCCTCCGACGGCCTGCAGGACACCGCGACCGCGCTCGTCCAGCCGACGCCGGACCAGCCGGTGGTGCTCGAACTGCGGTGCGGCACCACGGATCTCGCCGCGCACGAACTGTCCGAAGTGGACCGCCGGGACCGCGCGGGCCGGTACTGGAGCGACTGGGCGGCGAAGCTCAAGCTGCCGACCGTCCAGACCGAACTGGTGCGCCGCTCCGCGCTGACCCTGCGCGGGCTGGTCAACACCGACACCGGCGGCGTGCTGGCCGCCGCGACGTCGTCGCTGCCGGAGGAGATCGGCGGGGTCCGCAACTGGGACTACCGCTACTGCTGGATCCGCGACGCCGCGATGACCGTGCGCGAACTGGTCCACCTCGGTTCGCACGAGGAGGCCGAGGGCTACCTGAAGTGGCTGCACGGCGTGCTCGCCACGCTGGCCGGCCCGGAGCGGCTGCACCCGCTGTACACGCTGGCCGGAAGCGTCATCGGCGCGGAGGCGGTCATCGAATCGCTGCCCGGGTACGCCGGTTCGCGCCCGGTGCGCGTCGGCAACCTGGCCAACCACCAGGTGCAGCTCGACGTGTTCGGTCCGGTCGTGGAACTGGTCGCCACGCTGGCGCAGGTGCGCGGCGAACTGCGCGACGAGGACTGGCAGATGGTGCGCGCGATGGCCGAGGCCGTCACGCGGCGCTGGAACGAGCCGGACCACGGCATCTGGGAAGAGCGGCACGTGCCGCGGCACCGGGTCTACTCGCGGGTGATGTGCTGGGTGACCATCGACCGCGCGGTCCGGCTCGGCGACGAGTACGGCCGCGACGTCCCGGGAGCCTGGCCGAAGCTGCGCGACGAGATCAAGGCCGACGTGCTCGAGCACGGCTGGAACGAAGAGGTGCAGGCGTTCACCACCGCCTACGACGGCACCGACCTCGACGCGGCCTCCCTGTTCGTGGGCCTGACCGGCCTCATCGACCCGGCGGACGAGCGGTTCCAGAAGACCGTGACGGCGATCGAGGCCGAACTGCGCAGCGGCTCCACGGTGTACCGCTACCGGCGCGACGACGGTCTCCCCGGCGGCGAGGGCGGCTTCCACATCTGCGCGGCCTGGCTGATCGAGGCGTACCTGTGCACCGGGCGGCGCAACGAGGCCGAGGAGCTGTTCGCGCAGATCGTCGGCGCGGCGGGCCCGACCGGGCTGCTGCCGGAGCAGTTCGACCCAGTGGCGGAGCGCTCGCTCGGCAACCACCCGCAGGCGTACTCGCACATCGGCCTCATCCGGTGCGCGAATCTCCTGGCCGAGAAGGCTTGATCAGGCAAGCCCGTTAGCACGCCTCGGTGACAAGTGCCGTGAAGGCCGCCTTGCCGGAATCGCATTCCGTTAAGGTGGTCTTCACGAGCATTTGCACGTTCGTTCGGGTTTGCCGGCGCGGAGGTGATGCGGTGAAGCAGTACTACGGGCAACAGGCCGTGGAGTACGCCCCGCTGCCGCCGCTGTTCGCTGCCCGGGTGCGCTTCGCCTCCGTGGTCACCGGGGTTTCGCTGGCGATCGGCACGCTGCTCGTGCTCGGGCTCACCGCGTTCGTGAACCGGCCGCTGCACGGGCAGATCCTGCCGCGCGGCCCGCTCGGTCTCGCCGCCTTGCTGCTGCCGATGCTGTCCGTGCTGGCCATCGCTGCGGTGGTGCTGTCCGCGCGGCGCTGCCTGCAAGGCGACTACCTGGTGATCGCCCGGGCCCGCAGCACGCGCGCGGCGCTCGCCATGTGTTTCACGCTGCTGTCGATCAGCTGCATCGTCGCGCTCGGGGTGTCCGCGCTGGTGGATCTCTGGGGCAATCACGGCAGGCTCGGCTTCACCGAACTGCTCGCGACCTTCGCGAATTTCGCCATCGGCCTGATCGGCTACAGCGCCGGTCTCTGGTTCGTCCGGCCGTCGGTGAGCACGCTGGAGAAGTTCAGCGACCACCCCATCTGGTGACGCCGTGAACGCTCGCCGGCGCCGCGGGCAAGAACAGGCATGCAGGTGACCCATGACGGTCCCGAGCCGGTGTCGACCGGCCCGCAGGACCGCCCCTACCTGGGCGGCCCCGATCCCGCCCCGGCCTTCGGGCGGCTGTTCGACGCGCACGCGGCGACCATGCACCGGTACCTGGCGCGCCGCGTCGGCCCGGACACCGCGCACGATCTCGTCGCCGAAACGTTCCTCGTCGCGCTGCGCCGGCGGGATTCGTACCAGCCGGAACTGGGCACCGCGCGCTCGTGGCTGTACGGGATCGCGACGAACCTGCTGCGCCACCACGTCCGCAGCGAAACCCGGGCGCTGCGGGCCACCGCGCGGCTCGCGAACTCCAGCGACCGCGGCCAAGGCGGGCACGACACCCGGGTCGCCGAGCAGGTGGACGCACAGGCCCGCGCGGCACAGCTGGCGGGCGCGCTCGCGAAGCTGAGCGTCGCCGACCGCGACACGCTGCTGCTGGTCTCGTGGGCCGGGCTGGAACCGGTCGAAGTCGCCGAGGCGCTCGGCATCCCGCCGGGCACCGTGCGTTCGAGGCTGCATCGGATCCGCAGATGGCTGCGCACCAACGCGTCCGCATCGACCCGCGAGGAGGCGAAGGAACAGTGAACGACGACACCGTGCGGCAGTTGTGGTCCGACGCCGAACTCGACGAGGCGCTCGCCGCGCTGCACCCGCACGAGACGACCACCGACCGCGCCGAACTCGCCCGGGCCCGCGCGAGCCTGCTGCGGGCCGCCGAGGGAGCGAGCGGATCCGCCGAACCCGTTGTCCCGCAACGGAAAAAGCGCTCTGGCGCGTGGCGGTGGATCGCCGTGGCGGCGGCGGTCGCGCTCGTCACCGGCGGCGTGGTCGTGGTCCGGGAACTCGCGAGCGCGCCGACGTCGCTGGCTCCCGCCGGCCCGGGTTCCCCGGTGGACCGCCGCGAAGCGGGCGCGCCGTTCACCCACGTCGTGACCAAGTACAGCCGCACCGCGCTGGTGGGCGGGACCAGTGTGTTCCGGGTCCGGGAGCAGGCGGACCTGTGGATCCCGGCCGAGGAGTCCGGCATCTGGAAACGCCGCTGGACCCGGGCCGGATCGCCGACGCTGCTCGGCGGGGACGACCGGGCCCGCGCGAAACTGGACGGGCCGTCCCAGGCCGAGCAGTCCGCGCCCGGCGGGCGGTTCGCCCACGACTCCCGCTTCCCCGGCGAATCGTCCCCCGGCGCCGTGCCGGGGTGGTTCCACCCGACCCCGGAATTCGTCGCGAGCCTTTCGACCGACGCCAGCGTGCTGACCGGCCGTCTCCTGAAGGACAGCGCCCCTCCGCAGCCGCCGCCCGCGAACGCCGGGCCGCTGCCGCAGCCGCTGAACTACGGCGCTCCGCAGCTCCCCAGCCCGATCAGCTATCCGGCGGCGACCGGGATGGTCCTGAACGTGCTCGCTTCCGGATACGCGTCGCGCGAACTGCGGGAGACCTTCCAGAAACTGATGGACAACCCGGCGCTCGGCTTCGAAATCATGCAGATCGGCCCGGACTTCGTGCAGTACGCGGTGCCCGCCGGCCCGTACCGGCTGCTCGTCTCGGTCAACCGGTCGCGAGCCCAGCTGACCGACATCCAGGCGCTCGCCACGAGCGCCGCCACCGGGTTCTCGCCCGGCACCCTGGTCAGCTCCGCGCAGTTCTCCTACGAGACCACCGACCGGGCGGGAGACTGATCATTTCGCGTGATTCGCCGCGTTGAGCGCGCTCGCCACGTCGGGCACCTCCAGCACCCGGATGCCGTCCGGGAGCTTGCCGGAATCCGGCGGCACCAGCGCATGCGTGAAACCCAGCCGGGCCGCCTCGGCCAGCCGCCGCCCGACGTTCGGCACCCGCCGGATCTCGCCGGCCAGCCCGACCTCGCCGACGGCCACCAACCGCGGCGACAGGGCCACGTCGTGCAGCGACGAGGTCAGCGCGAGCACCAGCGCCAGGTCGATCGCGGGCTCGGTGATCTTCATGCCGCCGACGGTGGCGACGTAGACGTCCTTGTCGCCCAGCTTCATCCGGCCGCGCTTCTCCATCACGGCGAGCACCATGGCCACGCGTGCCGAATCGAGGCCGCTCACCGCGCGCCTCGGCTGCGGCATGCCGCTGCTCGACACCAGCGCCTGCACCTCGCCCAGCAGCGGCCGTTTCCCCTCGACCGCGACCGTGACCGCGGTGCCCGGCACCGGTTCCGCCGTCCGGCTCAGGAACAGCCCGGACGGGTCCGGGACGCCGACGATGCCTTCCTCGGTCAGCTCGAAACAGCCGATCTCGTCCGCCGCGCCGAACCGGTTCTTGATGCCGCGCACCATCCGCAGCGTGGAATGCTTGTCGCCCTCGAACTGCAGCACCACGTCCACCAGGTGCTCCAGCACGCGCGGACCGGCGACCGAACCGTCCTTCGTGACATGTCCCACGAGCACGACCGGCAGCCCGCGCTCCTTGGCGAGCGCGACGAGCCCGGCGGTGACCGCGCGGACCTGCGTCACCCCGCCCGGCGAGCCCTCGACCTGCGGCGATGCCATGGTCTGGACCGAATCGACGATCAGCACGCCCGGCTTCACCGCGTCGACGTGCCCGAGGATCGCGGACAGATCGCTCTCCGCCGCGAGAAACATCTCACCGTGCACGTTGCCGGTGCGCTCGGCGCGCAACCGGACCTGTCCGGCGGATTCCTCGCCGGTGACGTACAGCGAACGCCCCGCCGTGACCGCCCACTGATAGGCGACTTCGAGCAGCAGCGTGGATTTGCCGACCCCGGGTTCGCCGGCCAGCAGCGCGACCGCGCCGGGCACGAGCCCGCCGCCGAGCACCCGGTCCAGCTCCGGCACGCCGGTGGCCTTCGCCCGGGCCGCCTCGACGTCGACCTCGGCGATCGGCCGCGCGGGCGCGCTCGGCGCTCCGGCGGCCACCCGGGCGATCGCCGGTTTCGCCGAGCCGCGCTCCTCGAGCGTGCCCCACGCCTGGCATTCCGGGCAGCGGCCGACCCACTTCGCCGTCTCGTACCCGCATTCCGCGCACCGGTGGACGGTGCTGGTCTTCTTCACCACTCCGCGAGGCTATCGGCGGGCACCGACAGAAATCGCGGCCGCGATCAGGACGCCGCGCGCGCCGGCGCGGCGACCGGCAGCTCGACCACGATCGGGCCTGCGTTCTGGAAGGTGAAGGTGACCTTGATCGTCGCGCCCGGCCACAGCGGCTGCTTGAGGCCCTGGAGCACGACCTTGCCGGTGCCCAGCTGGCTCGCCGCGCCGCCGTTCTCGCCCGCCTGCGGCGCGTTCGACGCCGAGCCGGGGGCCGAGTTCGCCGAGCTGTTCGGGGCGGAGCTGGGCGCGCTGGAAGGCGCCGAGTTCGCCTCCGACGCCGGGGTGCTGTTCGCCGACTCCGGCTGCGCCGGGGCGCCCTGCTCGACCGCGGCGGCCGGGCCGATCACGAGCGAGTGCCCGGCGACGATCGCCGAGTCCCCGGAGATCTGCGCGGGGGCGGAGGTGGCGTCCGACGTCACCGAGACCAGCTTGTCGTCCTTCTGGCCCTGGTTGACGACGGTGAGCGTGAGCGGGGCGGGCGAACCGGCGGCGTAGCCGGGGCCCTGCGCCGGGTACTGCACCGCGGCGTTGCGCAGCACGATCGTCTTCACCTGGGCGTAGGTGCCGTTGACGGCGGGCTGCTGGGTGTCGGTCTGGGTGATCTGACCGGCTCCGCAACCGGCGAGCACGAGTGCGGCGCCGAGCGCCGACACGCCTGCGCCGAGCACGCGGCGATTCTGCAGCCTCACGTCAGAGTCCTTCCCTTTCACGGCCTCGTCCTTCCCGAAGACTAGCCGGGCGCTTTCCCGCGCGCGGAACCGGTGTGCGTTCCCGGCCGATCGACTGTCCACAAAGGATCCCACGGTGCCGGTCCGGGCGCTGTCGGCTCACCTGCATGAGCACGGCGAAAACCGGTTTGTCAAGCCCTGCCCAGGCCGCTGACCTGCGACGACGATCCCGGGTCGCTAGGTGGCCGCCGAACAGCCGTGATAGGATGGACCTCAGCGAAAGGGGCAGAGGACACATGGTTTTCAAGGTCGGAGAGACCGTCGTCTACCCGCACCACGGTGCCGCACTCATCGAAGCCATCGAGACCCGCGTGATCAAGGGCGAGGAAAAGAAGTACCTCGTCCTCAAAGTCGCGCAAGGGGATCTTACGGTTCGCGTGCCCGCGGACAACGCCGAGATCGTCGGCGTACGCGATGTCGTCGGGCAAGAGGGACTGGACAAGGTCTTCGATGTTCTGCGTGCTCCGCACACCGAAGAGCCCACGAACTGGTCTCGTCGGTACAAGGCCAACCTGGAGAAGCTCGCCTCCGGCGATGTGAACAAGGTGGCCGAAGTGGTGCGCGACCTCTGGCGGCGAGAAAAGGACCGCGGACTTTCAGCCGGCGAGAAACGCATGCTGGCGAAGGCACGGCAAATCCTGGTCAGCGAGCTCGCGCTCGCGGAGGGCACCGACGAGGGCAAGGCGGAAACGCTCCTCGACGAGGTCCTGGAGACCGCGACGGTCTGACCCCGGGTCCTCCGGTTCGCCCCCTCGGCAACCGGTTCCCTACGATCACGACCTGATGAACCCACAGGTGCACAGCGTCGCGTTCGTGACTGTCGCGCACCATCCGGCCGATTCCGAGCTCGCGCTCACGACGGTCGGCGGTGCAGCACTACTCACGCACACCGTGCGGGGGCTGCTCGGCACACCGGAGATTGATCTGGTGGTCGCCGCAGCCCCCGAGCGGTGTGCGAAGTCGTTTTCCGAGGCGGTGCGCGGCCTCGCCTGCCGCGTCGTTCCCGGCGAATCGCTCCGGCAGGTGTTCCCCGCCGTCGAGCCGCTTCTTTCCCCGGACGCCGTCGTGCTGGTGCACGACGCGCTGCGGGCGTTCACTCCACAACGGACGGTCGGCCGGGTGCTGGCCGCGGTCCGGGACGGCGCGCCCGTCGCGGTGCCGGTGCTGCCGATGTCGGACACGGTGAAAACCACCGACGAATCCGGAATTGTCACCGCCACCGTGGATCGAGACGGTCTTCGCAGCGCGCAAACCCCGGTGGGTTTTTCCCTTTCCGCTTTCCGCTCCGCACTCGCCGATTCCGCCGACCCCGGTCTCGCCGACACCGCGGGCGCGGCGGTAGTCCCCGGCGATCCGGACGCGATGCGCGTCGCGAGCGCCTTCGAACTCACCCTCGCCGAGGCGCTCGTCGCCGGCGGGGACCGAGAGGATCCCCTGTGACCGATCTGCGGGTAGGCAACGGCGTCGACGTCCATCCGATCGAACCCGGCCGCGAATGCTGGATGGCCGGCCTGCGGTGGCCGGAAGCCGACGGCTGTGCGGGCCACTCGGACGGCGACGTCGCGGCGCACGCACTGTGCGACGCCCTGCTGTCCGCCGCGGGCCTCGGCGACCTCGGCGCGGTATTCGGCACCGGCGATCCGCGCATGGACGGCGCGCACGGCACCGACATGCTCGTCGAGGTGCGGGCGCTGCTGCGGGCCGAAGGGTGGCAGGTAGCCAACGCGACCGTGCAAGTCATCGGCAACCGGCCGCGGATCGGAAAACGGCGCGACGAGGCACAGCGAGTGCTGAGCGAAGCCGTCGGCGGGCCGGTGAGCGTCTCCGGGACCACGTCGGACGGGCTCGGGCTCACCGGCCGCGGCGAGGGAGTCGCGGCGGTCGCGACCGCGCTGCTCGTGCGCGGCTGAGCGAATTCGCGCACCCAGGAAATCGTCATATTCCTTTTTCGCCGATACCTGACCAGCGAGAACAACACGGCCGGGAAAAACGATCTTTGCCGATCGGACACAGATCCGCGCTAACTTCTGCGCGGGTACCCCCGGCTCTTTATAGTTATTCCGCGACGTTCGCGGCGGCAGGGAGCGGGGCCGCCCGGCCAAAGGGGGACGATGCCCGTCGATGCGCATCGATTGTCCGGAGTACGTTCGATCACCGGGAGGCTGGTCGAGGAACTGCTGTCCCGTCCGGGAGGGCAGAGCAGGCCGCTGCCGATCGTGGTGGCGCTCGGCGTGCGCGGCTCGGGGAAGTCGGCGCTGCTGGAGGAATTGCGCGTCCGCTGCGAGGACCTCCCGCACGCGCTCGTCGATTTCGAGCGGCGCGACTGGGAGCAGATTCAGCCGAGGGAACTGCTGGGCCACTTGGCATTCGATCTCGGCAGGCAATGGCGGCAATTCGGCCGGATCGCGTTTCCCCGGCTGTGGTTGTGCATGCTCGTGCTCAGCGCGCCGGTCGATCTCGGCGACCGCAGGGCCGCGCTGCGCAAACTCCGGGACCTGATCGCGAAAAACCAGCCGCTGGAACGCAATCGCGACGCGATCGTGGACGTCGTCAAGCTCGTCGGCGGGGTCACGTCCGGCAACAGCCTTCCCGGGTGGAACGAGGCGACCGAACTGTTGCTGCGCGGGCTCAGCTGGTACGACCGGCGGCGGCTGATGGGCAAGGTCAAAGCCATGCCGACCGGGCACGGCAACCACCAGGACTTCCTGATCGAAATCGCCAAGCACGCGCACGGCGACGAGGAGGACCGGGCCGCGGTCGACGCGATCATCTGCGACGCGTTCCTCGCCGACCTGCGCCGCGCCTACTCCGGGATCTCCGGCACCCGCCGGACGATGAACTGCCTGGTATTGCTGGACAACGCGCACACGAAAGGCGGACAGGACTTCCTGCGCGCGCTCGTCGAGGCGCGCCGGCACACGCCGGACGAGGCCGATCCGCTGGTGGTCATCGCGACGAGCCGGACGTGGAATCCGGACTGGGGCGAAAGCTGGTCGGTGGTCACCGCGCATCCCGGCAGCGACCGGGAGGTCCGCCGCAATCCGGAGCACCGGACCAGCGGGCTCGACTGGCCGGTGCCGCGGCTGCCCGCACAAGTGGAAACCGACTGGATCCCCGGACAGCCGGACAACCGCTGGTCGCCGTGGTACCTGCTGGAACTCGGCGCTCTGTCCACTGGCGACGTGGTCGATGTCGCCGCCGCGCACGACGTGCACCCGACGTCGCGGCTGCCGCGGTTCCTGTCCCGGCTCACCGACGGACATCCCGGCGCAGTGCGGGAAGTGCTGCGGACTGTCGCCGCTCGATACGATCCCGCCAACCCGAACACGTTGCGGGAAGCCTTGTACACCAAGGTCATCCTGGACGACGGCAGCGAGTCCACCTTGCTCGCCGAGATGTGCGACTACCTGCTGCAGGACTTTTCGACGGCGAGCCGCCAGGAACTCGTCACCGCGAGCGCCGCGGTCGACGTGGAAATGCTGTTCCACAAGGAAATTCTCGATCTGCGCAATCCGATGGGCGAGGGGCCGCTGTTCAAGCAGCTCGCCGACCAGCTGTGGCTGCGGGCGGATCCGGACGACCCGTCGCGCTACGTGCTGCACCCGTGGCTGCGCCGGCTGCTGCTGCGGAAACTGGCGACGCGCGCCGACGACCACCCGCTGAACTGGGAGAAGGTGCACACCCGCTGCCGCGATTTCTACGAGAAGAACGGCCGCGTCGCCGCCGCCCGCTACCACGATCTGGCGCTCGAGAACGTCGACGCGGTGGTGACGCATCTGTGCAAGCCGCTGACCGCGCCGCACGCCGAGTTCGACGTGCCGACCGCGGAAGCCTGGCTCGCCGAACTGGACACGATCACCGCCGCGCCGAACCGGCTGGTGGAGAACGCCGATCCGTACACGCAGGTGCAGCAGCGGGTCGGGGACTGGGAAGGCGAACTGGAGACCACGGTGGCGTGGCTGGTCGTTTCGCTGTGGCTGGCGCGCGATCCGCTCGGTGACCCGGGCGGCACCCTCAACGCCACGATCGAGAGCGGATTCCACCATCTGGCCCAAGGCCGGGGACGAGGATCGATGCTGCTGCACGAGCGAGCGGAGCGCTACCGATGACGCAACGGATCAAACCGCCGCGGCCGTCCTGGGCGAAGTGGCTGTGGGCCGGCGGCGCGGTGCTGCTGGTCGTGGTCATCGTCGTCGCCGCGTTCGTCGTGGTCCCGGCGATCAGCCAGGCGAACCGCACGTGCGGCGCCGGCGTCGAGGAGCGTGGGGAGAATTCCGAATGCGTCGGCACGACTGACGGCGAATTCGTGTTTTCTCCTGACCTCGCGGACGTGGAAAACAGAATTCATCAGGAAAATACCGAAACCGTCGGCTCCGGGAAGCCGTACGTGACCATCGCGGTGCTCCTCCCGATGACGCTCACCGAGCACGACATCCTTTCCCGCGAATGGGTGCGTCATCAGCTCGAAGGGGCGTATGTCGCGCAGCACCGGGCCAACAAAACGCAGTCGTGGGGCAGCGTGCCGCTCATCCGGCTGCTGCTCGCCAACCCCGGCAGCCAGCTCAAACAGTGGGAGCCGGTGGTCGACGACCTGATCGGCCGCACCGGGGCCGACCGGATCGTGGGCGTGACCGGGATCGGGCTGAGCCTCGGCACCGCGCGCGGCGCCATCCAGAAGCTGTCCGACCACCGCGTCCCGGTCGTCGCCTCGCACCTGGCCGCCGACGAGTTCTCGCAGATCCCCGGGTTCCTGCGGGTCTCCCCGACCAGTTCGACCTACGGCAGTTCGATGGCGGGCTACGTGAAGCCGGCCGCGCGCACCGCGACCGTCGTGCAGGACCAGAATCCCGGCGACCTGTACCCGAAGACGCTGGCCACGGCGTTCGCCAAGACGTTCGCCGACGCCGCGCACCGGATCGTCGGGCGCACCGAGTCCTACGACTCCAGCCTGCCCGGGATCGAGAACACGTTCCTGCAGATGATGCCCAACATCTGCGGCGACAATCCGGACGTCGTGTACTTCGCCGGCCGCGAGGACCACCTGAAGTCGTTCGTCGCGCAGCTCGCCCAGCGGCCGTGCGTCGAGAAGCACCTGACCGTGCTGACCGGCGACCTCGCCCAAGTCGGCCCGCCCGGTCCGGAAATGCGCCGCGGGCTCCAGGCGAACGTCACCGTGCTCGCGCCCGGGCTCGCGCATCCGCAGGCCTGGCGCGACCATCCGGATTCGTTCAACAAGGCGGCCGTCGCGAGCTTCGAGGAACCCGCGTGCGACGGCTGTTTCACCGCGGTCTTCCCCCGGGAACGGCTGGACGACGGCATCGCGATCCTGGCGCACGACGCGGTGCTGACCGTGGTCTGGGCCATCCGCGGCATCCCGCGGGTGTCTCCGGAGCAGGTCACCGCACAGGACGTACTGCAGGCCAGGAACCGGCTGCACGGCCAGTCCGCGGTCCCGGGAGCGAGCGGCATGATCTCGTTCGACGACCGCGGCGACCCGGTGAACAAAGCGGTGCCGATCCTGCGGGTCCGGCTCGACGCGACGCCGGAGTTCGTGGAGCTGTACGTCCCGGCCGGCTGATCTTCGCGAAGGTGAGCCGGGGGCCACAAACGGGCGGCGGCGCACCCGGCCCGCCGGATAAGGTTGGCGCGTGGCCATCAACGCGGTGTTGTTCGATTTCTCCGGCACTCTTTTCCGGCTTGAGCAGCAGGACGGCTGGCTCGACGACGTACGCGACGACGACGGCGAGGCGCTCGACGTCGAAGCCCAGACCGAGCTGATGCGGCGGATGACCGCGCCGGTCGAGCAGTCCGTCGAACTGGACGAGGAGCACCTGCACGCCTGGCACAACCGCGACCGCGATCCGGAACTGCACCGGAAGGTGTACCTGGAGGTGCTGCGGCTGTCCGGCGTTCCCCGCCGCGACCAGGCCGAGGCGCTGTACCAGCAGCTCATCACGCCGGACCAGTGGACGCCGTACCCGGACACCGAGGCCGCGCTCAAGGCGGTCGCGAGCAGCGGACGCAAGGCCGGCGTGCTGAGCAACATCGCGTTCGACATCCGGCCCGCGTTCAGCCAGCGCGGCTGGGACGCGCACGTCGCCGAGTTCACCCTGTCCTTCGAGGTCGGAGCGGTGAAACCGGAGCCGGAGATCTTCCAGGCGGCGATCGAGCGGCTCGGCGTGCGCGCCGAGGAGACGCTGATGGTCGGCGACAGCGAGGAGGCCGACGGCGGCGCCCGGGCGCTGGGCTGCCAGTTCGCCCTGGTGGACCCGCTTCCCACGGCCGAACGACCGGACGCGCTGCTGGGCGTGCTGCGGGAGCACGGCGTGCTCTGACGTCCTGCGACGTCTCCCACAGTGCTCCCGGTACCCTTTACCTCGTGGCTTTGCACCTGTACGACACCGCGACCCGTGCCCCTCGGGAGTTCACTCCCGTCCGCAGCGGAACGGCGTCGATCTACGTGTGTGGGGCCACCGTGCAGGGAGTACCGCATATCGGGCACGTCCGCGGCATGCTGAACTACGACGTGCTGCGCCGCTGGCTGCTCCACAGTGGACTCGACGTGCTGCTGGTCCGCAACGTCACCGACATCGACGACAAGATCCTCACCAAGGCCGCCGAGGCCGGACGGCCGTGGTGGGAATGGGCGGCGACGCACGAGCGGGCGTTCGAGAAGGCGTACGCGGACCTCGGCTGCCTTCCGCCGTCGGTCACGCCGCGCGCGACCGGGCACGTCACGCAGATGGTCCAGCTGATGGAGCGGCTGATCGAAGCCGGGCACGCGTACGCCGTCGACGGCGACGTGTACTTCTCGGTGAAGTCGTTCCCGGAGTACGGCTCGCTGTCCGGCCAGCAGCTCGACGAGGTCCAGCAGGGCGAGACGCCCACCCGCGGCAAGCGTGATTCGCGCGACTTCACCCTGTGGAAGAGCGCGAAGCCGGGCGAGCCGTCGTGGCCGACGCCGTGGGGCGCCGGACGGCCGGGCTGGCACCTGGAGTGCTCGGCGATGGCGACCAACTACCTCGGCGCCGAGTTCGACATCCACGGCGGCGGCGTCGACCTGGTGTTCCCGCACCACGAGAACGAACGCGCGCAGTCGAACGCGGCGGGCGACGGGTTCGCCCGCTACTGGCTGCACAACGCGTGGGTGACCATGTCCGGCGAGAAGATGTCGAAGTCGCTGGGCAACACGGTCGCGATCCCGGCGATGCTCGAGCGCTACCGCGCGCCGGAACTGCGCTACTACCTCGTGCAGCCGCACTACCGGTCCACTGTCGAGTACTCCGACGGCGCGGTTTCCGAAGCCGCCCAGGGGTACCGGCGGATCGAGGCGTTCCTGCGCCGGGCGGAGTCGGCCGGTTCGGTTCCCGTGGGCGAGGTCCCGGCGGAATTCGCCGCGGCGATGAACGACGACCTGGCCACCCCGGCCGCGTTCGCCGTGGTGCACAACACGGTCCGCGACGGTAACGCCGCCCTCGACGGAGGCGACACCACGAAGGCGCTCGAATTGGCCGGCACGGTCCGCGGGATGACCGGTGTGCTCGGCATCGACCCGCTGTCGCCGGACTGGGCGGACGGCGGCTCGGACACTCCCGTCCGCGAAGCGCTGGGCACGCTCGTGGAAGCCCTGCTGGCCGAACGCCAGGAGGCCCGTGCGGCGAAGGACTTCGCCCGCGCGGACGCCGCCCGCGACCGTCTCGTGGCGGCGGGGATCGCGGTGGAAGACACCCCGAACGGTCCGCAGTGGACGGTCAGGAACTCCTGACCTCCTCGCGGCAGCAGAGATTGAGGACTCATGGCAGGCAACTCACAGCGCAAAGGTGCCATCCGGAAGGCCGGCACCAAGAAGGGTGCCGTCGTCGGTTCGGGCGGGCAGCGGCGCAAGGCGCTCGAGGGCAAGGGCCCGACGCCGAGGGCTGAGGACCGGCCCGGGCACAAGGCGTACCGCGCTGCCAACGCCGCCACCAAGCGCGACCAGGCCCGGCAGAAGAAGGCCGACCGGCCGGAGCTGATCGCCGGCCGCAACCCGGTCGTCGAGGCGCTGCGCGCGGACGTGCCGGGCACGGCGCTGTACGTCGCGCTGAACATCGACATCGACGACCGGGTCAACGAGGCCGTCCGGCTCGCGGGCGACAAGGGCATCTCGATCCTGGAGATCCCGCGCGAGGAACTGGACCGCAAGACCAACCGCGCGATGCACCAGGGCCTCGGCCTGCAGGTGCCGCCGTTCGAGTACGCGCACCCGGACGACCTGATGCAAGCCGCGCGCGACTCGGGCAACACCCCGCTGTTCGTCGCGCTGGACGGCGTCACCGACCCGCGCAACCTGGGCGCGGTGATCCGCTCGGCCGCGGCGTTCGGCGCGCAAGGCGTGCTGCTGCCGGAGCGTCGCAGCGCCGGAATGACCGCGGTCGCGTGGCGCACGAGCGCGGGCACCGCGGCGAAGCTGCCGATCGCGGTCGCCACGAACCTCACGCGCCAGCTGCGCGCGTGGGCGTCGGACGGCCTGATGATCGTCGGCCTCGACGCCGACGGCACGGTCGACATCGACTCTCTCGACCTGGCCGCCGACCCACTGGTCGTCGTGCTCGGCTCGGAAGGCCGCGGCCTCTCCCGACTGGTCCGCGAGACGTGCGACGCGACGGTGTCGATCCCCATGGCGGCCGGCGTGGAATCGCTGAACGCCTCGGTCGCCGCCGGAGTGCTGCTGGCCGAGGTCGCCCGTCGCCGCCGGATCGCCGGACGCGTCTGACGTTTCCGGCGGAATCGCGGGCCTGTTATCGTCGATAACATGCCTGCCGACGCCCGCGCCCGCATCATCGAGGCCGCCCTGAACCTGCTGGCCACCGAGGGCCCCGACGCAGTGTCGACCCGCGCGGTCAGCTCCAAGGCAGGCGTCCAGCCGCCGACGATTTACCGCCTTTTCGGGGACAAGGACGGCCTGCTCGACGCCATCACCGTCCAGGGCTACGCGGATTATTTGGAAGCGAAAACCGCCCAGCCCCCCGCCGAGGACCCGCTGGAGGACCTGCGGCGGGGCTGGGACCAGCACCTGGAGTTCGGCCTGGCCAACCCCGCGCTGTACCGCCTGATGCTCGCCCGCCCCACCCCTTCGCCAGCGTGGGAAAAGGCCCTGGAAATCCTCGCGGCCCGAGTCGGCCGCGTCGCCTCCGCCGGACGACTCCGAGTGCCCGAACCCCTCGCCGCGGCGTTGCTCCACGCCGCCGGTTCGGGGGCGACGTTGAGCCTGATCTCGACGCCACCGGAGTCCCGCGACCTGACAGTGTCAGTCGCGGCCCGAGAGGCGGTGATCGCCGCGATCAGCACGGATCGGCCGGTCTCCCGAACACCGGGGCCAGCCGCGGCGGCGACGGCTTTGCGCGCGGTGTTGCCGCAGGTCACGGGGTTGAGTGGGGCGGAGAAGGCGTTGATGGGCGAGTGGCTGGATCGGATCACCGACTGAGCCTGACTGAGACTGACTGCGAATGCCTCGGCCTCGGTTCGGGGCTTTGTCCGGCCTAACCCGCCTGGGACGTGCATCAGGCCTGGCCTTGCCCGCGATCGCACCTCGCTAACCCCACCGGGCTTCCATCTCGCGTGCCCACCAGCGCCCACCTCTCGCCAAGTCCGCCCGCGCCCACATCTCCCCTGCCCCACTCGCTCCCATCTCGCCAACCATGCCCGCGCCGCCCTCCCCGGCCCGCCGCGCGCTCACATCCCGCCTACTCCAGCCGCCTAGCCACCCGCCTCACCGCCGGATTCCTGCCGGTCTCCCGCAAAGCCGCTGACCTCTCCGGATTCCCGCACGCATCCCCCTCCGCCCCAGCCTCGCCGCCGCCTCTCGCCGAATCCCGGCACGCCGAAGCTCCCGCCCTTCCAGAACCCCTCGTGCCCCCGGTCCCCCGTCGCGAAGGGCGAAATCCCCCCAAATCCGTCACCGACCGTAATTCGCGCTGTGATCCGTCGGGCATCGCCCCGCGGAGCCACCCGCTCGGGCTAAGGTCTCCTCCGGAACCGAGGGGGTCCGTCACCGATGTCGTTCGTTTCACCGCTGTTCTTGTGGTACTTCATGCCCGCGGTGCTGATCTCGGTCCTGGTGTGCCCGCGCAGCTGGCGCAACGGCATCGTCGCGGTCGCGAGCCTGCTGTTCTACACGATCGGCGCCGGCCCGTACCTGTTCCTGCTGCTGCTCTGCATGGCGGTGAACTTCCTGGCCGGCCCGGCGCTGGAGCCGAGTCCGTGGGACGTCCGCGGCACGCGCCGGAAGCGGATCCTGATCGGCGTCATCACGCTCGACGTCCTCGTGCTCGTCATCTGGAAGTACGCCGGTTTCGCGACGCAGCAGATCGCCGCCGTCGCGCACTGGTTCGGCGGCGACCTGGGCGTCGCGAACATCGTGGTGCCGATCGGCATTTCCTTCTACACCTTCCACCACATCTCGTACGTGGTGGACATCTACCGCGGCGAGCGGCACGCACTGCGCAACCCGGTGTCGTTCGCCGCGTACATCGCGATGTTCCCGCAGCTGGTGGCGGGCCCCATCGTGCGGTACCGGGAGATCGCCGACCAGCTTCCGCAGCGTCGTTCGCATCGGCTGGACGACATCGCCGCGGGCTTCCCGCGGTTCGCGCTGGGACTGTGCAAGAAGTCGATCATCGCCGACTCGCTCAGCCCGATGGTCGAGGCCTGCTTCTCGACCCCGGCCAACCAGATGACGTTCACGACGGCCTGGCTCGGCGCGATCGGCTACACCCTGCAGTTGTTCTTCGACTTCTCGGGTTATTCGGACATGGCGATCGGCCTCGGCCGCATGCTCGGCTTCCGGCTGCCGGAGAACTTCGCCCGCCCGTACTCGTCGGTGACGATCACGGAGTTCTGGCGCCGCTGGCACATGTCCCTGTCCCGCTGGTTCCGCGACTACGTCTACATCCCGCTGGGCGGCAACCGTTCGGGGGCCGGAAAGACCTACCGGAACCTGTCGATCGTCTTCGTGCTGACGGGTTTCTGGCACGGCGCGCAATGGACGTTCCTGATCTGGGGCTGCTACCACGGCGCGCTGCTGGTCATCGAACGCCGCTTCAACCTCGGCGACGCCCCGTCCAGCCCGGCCGCCCGCATCGCCCGCCGCCTGCTGACGCTGATCCTGGTCGTGTTCGGCTGGGTCTTCTTCCGTTCCGCCGACCTCGGCCACGCGTTGTCGATGATCGGCCACATGCTGATCCCGGACTTCGGCGGCCTCGGCGACGTCGTGGAGAGCGCGCTGACGAACCAGCGCATGGTGATCCTGCTGCTGGCGCTGATCGTGTTCATTCTCCCCGCGCACCCGGTGACCGGCCCGCTGCTGGAATCGTCCCGAAGCCGCGGAGCGACCGCACTGCGCATCGGGGTCATGACGGTGGGCCTGGTTTACGCGGCGATCCTGGTGGCCACGGGGACTTTCAGCCCGTTCCTGTACTACCAGTTCTGATCTGGCCTCGGCGCGGGATATTCAGGTCCGAAGCACAGACGTCGTCTTCAAGGGGAAATACCGCGCCGCTTGACGCGGAATCGGGGCCGTTAGCTGCCTGCGCCGCCGCGGGAGTGCGGGGCACCGACGCTGGCGAGAACGCTGAGGCACCCCGTGCGTCGCGGGTAAGCTTCGTCCGTTGCCGAACGGAAGGCCCGGACCAATGACCGACCCGACCGAGCCGCCAGACCTGGCTTCGACCCCGAACGTCATCCCGTACGTCGACCCGCACGACGGCCCTCGGCGGTTGCTCACGATCGACATTTCCACGCACATTTTCCACGCCGGCGCGTACATCCCGTTCGCGGGCATCGACGGCCGGCAGTACGTCGTTTCCTGGGGCGCGGTGTCGTTCGAGATTCCCGCTGACCGCAACGTCCATGTCAGCGTGCACCTGCAGAGCAACGGCGGGGCCGGGTACACGCCGTCGCCGTTCGCGTCGATCATCCTGTACCCGAACCCGCTGCCGCAACGACTGGCGACCCAGTTCGCCCGGGCGGGCATGGGGGCGCTCGTACCGCTGCCGTAAGCCGCTCCCGAATCGGGGGAAAAGGTGAACACGGAGGGGGAAGTGATGGGATATCCCGGCATGCCCGGACAAGCGCGGATCCCCGCCCTGGTGCTCGCGGGAGTGCTCGGACTCAGCGAGATTATCGTGCTGTGGGCCGAAACCGCCACCATGATCAACCGTAGTTGGGAGAGCGGGGGTTACGTGCGTCCGCTGCTGGCCGTGCTGAGTATCGCAGTACTGGCCGGAGCGGCACTGCTCGCGACCCGCGGTCCGCGCCCGGCGCGTTTCCTCGTGGTGCCTACGGTCGCGCAAGCGGTGGTGCGATTGTTTCGTTGTCACGCTTGCTTCCGCGACACGTACTCGCCGTCGAGGAAACTCAGACGGGAATCGCGGCCATCGTCGCTGGACTGGCGGCGATCGCGATGCTGCTGCCTCCGGTCACCAAACTTCTTGCGGGCGCACAACCTGCCGGGCCGGGCTACAGCCCAGCGTCCTGGACGGCCCCGGGCCCGCAGCCCACGCCGCTCGGTTACGCCGGGCAGGCTCCGCAAGCGTGGCAGGTTCCGCAAGCGTGGCAGGTTCCGCAAGCCGGGCAGGTTCCGCAAGCCGGGCAGGTTCCGCAGGCCGGGCAGTCTCCGCAAGGCGGGTATGCGCCTCAGCCGGGCGCGGGGTATCCGGGACAGCCCGGAGTTCCCGCTCAGTCCGGAGTTCCCCAGCAGCCCGGAGTTCCCGAGCAGCCAGGGATTCCGCCCCAACCGTGGGCACCAGCCCAACCTTGGCACCCAGCGCAGCCTTGGCAGCCGGTGCAGGCTGGCCAGCCAGTGCAGGCTGGGCAGCCGGTGCAACCTGGGCTGGGGAATCCCTTGCCGCAGAACAGTTACCCGCCGCAAGCAGCCCCACCGCAGCCCGCATACCCGCCACAGCCTGAGTATCCGCAGCAACCTGGATACTCGCCACAGCCCGGGCACCCGCAGCAGCCCGGACACCCGCCACAGCCCGGATACTCGCCACAGCCCGGGCACCCGCAGCAGCCCGGGTATCCGCCAGGGCAGCCTGACCAGCCAGGCGGGCCGCCGCCCTCGTCTTGATCAGATCAGCGTTGGCCGTATCCCTTCAGTTTCTCCACCACGTGCTCGATTTCCGCGGGCGGCAGCAGCGTCGGACTGCCGGCGGACCGAGCCGCCAGCCACACCTGGCAGACCCACTCCAGTTGCTGAGCCCGGCTGTACGCGCTCGACAGCGAGTCGCCATAGGTGATCGTGCCGTGGTTGGCCAGGAGGCAGCCGCGGCGGGCGTCCAGGGCTTGCAGCATGGCGTCGGCTAGCTCGGTGGTGCCGTAGGTCGCGTACGGGGCCACTCGGGCCGTGGGCCCGATCGCCGCGAGCATGTAGTGGATCGGCGGGACTTCGGTGACCAAAGTGGACACTGCGGTGGCATGCACCGAATGCGTGTGCACGACCGCGTTCACCGGGGCGGATTCCGGGTCGGTGGCGCGGGTGTACACGGCCAGGTGCATCGGGAGTTCGCTCGTCGGCTTCAGGGCACCGTCCGCGACCTTGCCCTCGAGGTCCACCACCGGGATGTCGGCCGGGGTGAGGGCGGCGTAGTCGACACCGGTCGGGGTTACCGCGACCAGGTCGCCGGACCGCGCGGACACGTTGCCGGACGTGCCGACGACCAAGCCGTCCGCGGTCAGCCGGCGGGCGTACTCGCACACTGCGGCACGCTCGTTCTCCAGGATCATTCACAGCCTCCACAGCCCGCGCGCGGCAGACAGGGAAGTCTGATAGTCGGCGTAACCGCGCTCGTAGTCAGTCACATTTTCAGGCCGGGCCTCGACTGTTCGCGAGTTCGCGGCCCAGCGATCCCGATCGTACGGCGTTCCCAGCGCGTCCGCGGCGGTCAGCACGGCACCGCGGGCGCCGACGCCGGGATCGCTCGGGATCACGACCGGACGGCCGAGTACGTCGGCGAAAATCTGCAGCCATTCGGGCGAGCGGACTCCGCCGCCGCAGGCGTAGAGCTGTCCCGACAGCCCGGCTGCTTCGAAGCAATGCCGTGCGGCGTAAGCGATTGACTCGCAAAGCGCCCGGACCAGGTCAGCTCGGCCGGTTTCCAGGCTCAGCCCAGAGAATTGTGCCCGCGCTCCGGCATCGACGAAGGGCGCGCGTTCCCCGGACACCGAAAGGAACGGCAGTGCGCGCACCCCGCGAGCGCCTGGTTTGCTGCTCGCTAGCAGCGGGTCGATTTGCTCGACGCTGATGCCCAGCAACTCGCAGACCCAATCGATCCCGGCCGTACCGACCATCGCGGGCATTGCATGCAAGTACTCGTGCTCGTCGGGCGTGCACAGGAACATGCCCGCCGGTTCCGCTTCGGGATCGAAAGTGGGGTCGGAAGTGAGCACCTGGCAGGCGAGCGTGGTCCCGGCGGTGAGGATGCCGTCGCCCGGTTTCCGAACGCCAGCACCGATTGCGCTGGCTGGCAGGTCGAACGGCCCCGCGGTGACCGGCAATCCCACCGGCAGCCCGAGCAATTCGGCCCCGCGCCGGTCGAGCCGGAACACCGATTTCGCCGGAGCCGGCTTCGCGAACAAGGAACGGCGATGCCCCAGTCCGCAGGCCTCGATCGCCCCGTCGTCGTAGTCGCGGGTGGCCGGGTTCAGGAACGGCAACGACGCGTCCGAGACGTCGACGGTGATCTCGCCGGTGAGCCGCTGCAACACCGCGTCCACGCAGTATCCGGCCACCGCGGCGCGGTCGAGTACCTCGGGCTCATGAGTGTCCAAATAGGACATGATGGCCGCGGTGCAGCCGGGGAACATGCCGGAACCAGTACGCCGGAAGACTTCCGCGGTAACGCCGTCGGCCTGCCATTTCGCGAGCACCGTGTTCGCCCGGCCGTCGAGCCAGGAAATGGCCGGGTGCACCGCGTTGCCTGCTTCGTCGCGGAGCCAGAGCCCGTCGCCCTGCCCGGTCAAGGCCAACGCGGACACCGGCTCGGGCAGCGCGGCCGCGACCTCGCGCACCACTGTCGCGACCGTGCCGACGACCTGGTCGAGGTCCTGCTCGACCCGGCCGCCCGGAAGGTGGTGCACCTCGGACGGCGTGCACGCGCTCGCGATGGAGCTGCCGTCCTCGTCGAACACCACGGCCTTGGTGAGCGACGTCCCGATGTCGACCCCGACAATCACGGCCGTCGCTCCAGCACCTCGGGATTCGCGAGGTTGGCCAGCTGCTCGCCGCGCGCGTACCGGCCGACTTCCGCGGCGACGATCGTGGCCGCCCGCTCCGCCGTCTGCTTGCTCGCGCCAGCGAGATGCGGGGTCGCGATCACGTTGGGCGCGTCGCGCAGCGCCCAGTCCGCCGGCGGCGGCTCGACGTCGTACACGTCGAGGGCAAGCGCACCGAGCCGACCGGAACGCAGGGCTTCGGGCAGCGGCGCGTAGTCGAGCAACCCGCCGCGAGCGGTGTTCACGAGGACCGCGCCCTCCGGCAGGAGGGCGAGTTTGCTCGCGTCGATGAGGTGCCGGGTTTCTTCGGTGAGTCGCGCGTGCAGGCTCACGACCCGGCTCTGCCGGAGCAGCTCGTCAAGCTCGACGAGCCGCGCGCCGTCGGCCTCCACCGCGGCACGGTCGGCATACGGGTCGGCTACCAGCACGTTCGCTCCGAACGCGACGAGCACCTTGGTGACCCGGGACCCGATCGCGCCGTACCCGACGAGCCCGACCGTGGTGCCGCCCAGCTCCAGTCCGGCCTGGTCGTAGGCGTAGTAGTCGCCGCGCCAGGTGCCGGCGAGCAGTTCGGCCGAGGACGTCGAGATCCGCCGCATCGCGGCGAGGATCATGCCGACCGCGAACTCGGCCGCCGCGCCCGCGTTGCGGCCCGGAGCGTAGGTGACGGCGACTCCGGCCTCGGTGGCGGCGGCGAGGTCGACGTTCACCGGCCCGCCGCGGCACACCGACACGAGCTTGAGCTCCGGCGCGGCGGCGAAGACCTTCTTAGTGAACGGAGCCATCTGCGTGACGACGGCCTCGGCACCGGCGAGTGCCTCGATCACCTGGTCCTCGGTACCGCTGGCCTCCAGCACGTTGCCGACCGGCCCGAACGGCTCGACCGGCCACGGCAGCGTCAGCTCGGCGACCTCGTGGTCGCCGCCGAGTTCCGCGCGGACGGCTCCGGCCAGCAGGCCGGGGCTGACGAAGTGGTCTCCCGCAGCGAGAATGTGCAACTCTGCTCCCTCACTCGCTCTGTGCCGATTGTGCGCCACGACGGACGCCTTGGTCAGTGGGCGTTCTCGTATTCGGTGATGTGCGCGACCTTGGTCGCGCTGGCCGAGGCGGGATCGAAGCGGTACCCGACCCATTCGCCCACGATCTTCTTCGCCACCTCAGGGCCGATCGCCCGCGCTCCGAAGGTGATCACCTGGCAGTCGTTCGATTTGATCGACCGCTCGGCGGAGTACGAATCGTGCGCGACCGTCGCCCGCACGCCGGGCACCTTGTTCGCCGAGATCGCCATGCCGATGCCGGTGCCGCAGACCAGGACGCCGCGGTCCGCTTCGCCGCGGGCGATCGCTTCCGCCGCGGCCAGCCCCAGCAGCGGGTACGCCCGGTCGTCCGACTCGTCCGGGACGCCGAGGTCGGTCACCTCGGTGACTCGTTCGTCGGCCCGCAACAGGTCGCGCAGCTGATTCTTCAGTTCGACCCCGGCGTTGTCCGCCGCCACCACGATGCGCATCAGTCCGCGCTCCTTTCCAGCTCCTCGCCGACAGCCGTGACCAGCAGCGAGAACGACACCGCGCCCGGGTCCGAATGACCCTCGCTCCGTTGCGCGAGCCGCGCGGCGCGTCCCTTCGCCGGACGCAACTGCGCGGTCTCCCGCGCGGCCACGGCCGCGGCTCCAGCGGCTTTCCGCCATGCCTGCACTACTTCCGAGCGCGTCTGCTCCCGCAGCGTGGCCCGGAACGGCTCGATCGCGTCGAGCATTGTCTTGTCGCCCAGTTCGGCCTTGCCCAGCTCGCAGAACGCGCGAACCGCACCGTCAACCGCGTCGGCGAGCATTGCCGTCGTGATGTCCTCGGCGGCGGCACCGCTCAGCCCGGCACCGGTCTCCGCCAGCAGCACGCCGTACAGCGCACCGGAGGCTCCGCCAGCCGCATCGGCGAACGCCGTACCGGCTGCCAGCAGCGCACCGGAGACCGTGTCCGGTTCGCGCCGCGCGGCGGCGACCGCGGCACGCATCCCACGGGTCATGCCGAGCCCGTGGTCTCCGTCCGCGGCTACCGCGTCGAGCCTGCCCAGTTCGGCTTCGTTTTCCTCGATGCTGCGCAAGGCCGCGGTGAGAACCCGGTCGACCACGCTCGTCCCCGGCTCTTCCGTGGCCAGCAATTCGTCCACTGTGGACTCAAGCTCGACCGTGGTCAGCTCGGCGCCGCTGGTGCGGTAGCCCGGGGTGTCGCACGGCGCGGCGTACAGCTCGGCCAATTCGTCGTCCAGCACCAGGATCGACAGCGAGACCCCGGCCATGTCGAGCGACGTGACGAACTCCCCGACCTCGGAATGCACCGGGCTGAGCCCTGCTCGCGCCAGCCGTTCGTGCACCCGGGTGTAGGTGACGAACATTTCCTCGTATTTGGTGCGGCCGAGCCCGTTCACCAGCACGACCACGCGGCCGTCGCCTTCCGGCAGCTCCGGCAGGAGACCGTCGACCAGTTCGTCGGCCAGCTCCTCCGCGGACAACCGGCCCACCGTGCGCACGCCTGGTTCACCATGAATTCCGAGGCCCAGCTCCATTTCCTGGTCCGCGACCGTGAACAGGGGCGCGTCCGCGCCGGGCAGCGTGCAGCCGCCGAACGCGACACCGAACGTCCGCGTGCGAGCGTTCGCCTTCGCCGCGACCTCGTAGACCGCGTCGAGGTCGTAACCGCGTTCCGCCGCCGCGCCCGCGATCTTGAAGACCAGGAAATCGCCCGCGACCCCGCGCCGGCGCTCCGGTTCAGTCGCCGGACCGCTCGCGATGTCGTCGGTGACCAGGATGGTGCGGCTCGGGATGCCCTCCGCGGCCAGCCTGCGCGCGGCGAGTCCGAAGTGGAGCACGTCGCCTTGGTAATTGCCGAAGCCGAAGAGGACGCCGGCACCGTTGTCGGCCGCCCGCGCCGTGCGGTAGACCTGCTCGGCACTCGGGCTCGTGAACACATCGCCGACGACCGCTCCGTCCGCGAGGCCAGGGCCGACAAGACCCGCGAACGCCGGGTAGTGCCCGCATCCGCCGCCGATCACGACCGCGACCTTCGGGCTCGCCGGAGCCTCGCGGCGCACGACGCCGTAAGCGTCCGGCACCTTCCGCACCGTACGGCCGTACGCGGTGACGAACCCGTCCAGCCACTGCCGTTTGAACGTGTCCGGGGAACCCAAGGTGGTCATGGTTCAGTCCTTCGCAGCCACCGGCTCGCCGGCCAGATAGGCCAGGAGCTTCAGTCGGACGTCGTCGTTGCTCTCGGCCACCGCGCTGGCCAGCTCCAGCGCGTCCGGCTTCGGCGGGTACGTCGGGTTGGGCAGCGCGATCACGGTGAGCCCGGCCGCGGCCGCCGCCCGGATGCCGTTGCTGGAGTCCTCGACCCCGAGGCATTCGCTCCCCGATTTGCCGAGCCGGGCCGCCGCCTCCAGGTACACGTCCGGGTTCGGTTTGCCCCGCGCGACCTCGGCGCTGGACACCGTCGCGGTGAACTCGCCGGTGAGCTGGTGCTTTTCGAGCACCGCGTCGATCACCCGGCGGGCCGCCGACGACGCGAGCGCGACCGGGACCCGCTCGCTGACCTCGCGCACCATCTCCCCCGCGCCGGGAAGCAACGGAGCCTCGCCCGCGTCGATCGAGGCGATCATGCCGTCGACCACCGCGCGTTCCACCTCGTCCGCCTGGTCCGGCACCCCGCACCGCCGCGCGAGATAGCCAGCCCATTCGGGCGCGCTCATGCCTTGTACCGAGGCCGTGTCCTCCGCCGTCCACTCGACCTGGTGGCGAGCGGCGAAAGCGACCCAGTTCTCCTCCCAGAGGTGTTCACTTTCCACCAGGACACCGTCCAGGTCGAACACCACCGCGTCGAGCGTCATCCACCAGATCCCTTCAGAGAGCGAGCCCGTTTCACACGAGCAATGTTAAGTTAACAGCGACGATGAGAAGTTAGCAAGAGTGTTCACACCAGGAGGGCACTAGTGGGCGCACGGCTGCTGCTGGCCAGGCACGGACAAACCGAATGGCACGCGGAGAACCGCTACGCGGGCACCAGCGAGGTGGCGCTGACCGAGGAGGGGATCCGCCAGGCGGAGGCGCTGGCAGCGTACGCCCGCCGGGTGAAACCGGACGCGCTGTTCTGCTCGCCGCAACGACGTGCCCGGCGCACGATCGAACCGGCGGCGCGGGCGCTCGATCTGGTCCCGGAAATCGTTCCTGACCTGCGGGAAACCTATTTCGGGATCGCCGAGGGCCGCACCCGCGACGAGGTCCGCGAGACCAATCCCGACGCGGTCGAACGCTTCCTCGCCGATCCGATCGCCGGCGCGTTCCCCGGTGCCGATGATCCAGCCGAAGCGGCCCGGCGCGGAGCCAGCGCGATCCGCGCGATCGCCGCCGCGACCAGCGGAACCGCCCTGGTCGTCGCGCACAACACGCTGCTGCGGCTCACGCTCTGCCAGCTGCTCGGCATCCCGCTGTCCCGCTACCGCACCGCGTTTCCCCGCCTGGACAACGCGGCCGTCACCGAACTGGAGGTGAGCGGTGACCGAACTGCCCTGGTGCGCTTCAACCTCCCAGTGGAACCGCGATAATCACGGCATGTCGAGCGAAAAGCCTGCCGCCCACCCCCGCGAGAACCGTCAGCAGAAGCTGACCGACCACGTGTTCCGGCAGGGTTCGGCGACCATCGGCGAGCTTGTCGACCTGCTCGGCGTCAGCATGATGACGGTGCACCGGGACATCGACGAGCTGTCCCGGCGCGGCCTGGTCCGGAAGTACCGCGGCGGGGTCTCCGCGATGCCGTCGACGGTGTTCGAGAGCAACGCCGAATACCGGATGAACGCGCACGTCGACGCCAAACGGGTGATCGCGATGCACGCGGTGGAGCAGGTCGAGCCCGGCATGTCGGTGCTGCTCGACGACTCCACGAGCGCTCTCGCGCTGGCCAGGCTTCTGGTCGACGTGACGCCGCTGACCGTGGCCACGAACTACCTCGCCGCGATCGACGTGCTCAAGAACGTGCACGAACTGCGGCTGATCTGCATCGGCGGCGACTACTCGCCCACTCACGATTCGTTCCTCGGGATGCAGAGCATCGAGTCGATCGAGCGGCTCTCGGTGGACATCGCGTTCGTGTCGACCTCGGCGATGAGCACGTCGATGAGCTTCCACCAGGAGCCCGAGATCGTGATGATCAAACGGGCGATGCTGGCCAGCGCGCGGCACAAGGTGCTGCTGATGGACCACAGCAAGATGAAGCGCACGGCGCTGCACCGGCTCGCGCCGCTGGACGACTACGACCTGCTGATCGTGGACGAGGGCGCCGATCCGCACTACGTCGACGAGATGCGCAGCCGGGTCGAAGTGCAGGTCGCCGAAGACCCCGATAACTGATCAACTTAATAACACACTTGCGTGCGAAGTTCACACGGTTCATGATACGTTCGATCTCGACGTCATGGAGGCGTGTATGAACGAGTCGGCAACAGCGGAGTTGCCCAAGTCGGGCTTCGGGCGCTTGCTCACGAAATGGGGGCTGCCCGCGCCCCTGTTCCTCGGGTATGTCGGACTGCTCCTGTTCATGATCGGCGACGGAGTGGAGTCCGGCTTCATCGCGCCGTACATGGCGGGCAACGGCGCGGGCACGGAAATCAAGGCGTCGTACGTGATCACCGTGTACGGCGTCGCCGTGATGCTGGCGTCGTGGCTGTCGGGCGCGCTGTCCGAACTGTGGGGGCCACGCCGGGTGATGGTCGTCGGCCTGGTCATCTGGCTGGTGTTCGACGCGCTGTTCCTGACGCTCGGCCTCGCCGGCGGGAACTACGCGGCGATGCTGATCTGCTACGGCATCCGCGGATTCGGCTATCCGATGTTCGCGTTCGGGTTCCTGGTGTGGATCACCGCGGTGGCCCCGGTCGCCCGGCTCGGCGCGGCGGTCGGCTGGTTCTACTTCGCCTTCACCGGCGGTCTGCCCACGCTCGGCGCACTGGTCGCGAGCTTCACCAACCCGCTGTTCGGCCACTACGGCACGTTGTGGGTGGCGGTCGTGCTGCTCGGCGTCGGCGGGCTGGTGGCGGTGCTCGGCGTCCGGCAGCGCACGGGATACCGCAGGCTCGCGCCGCCGGACGTGAAACCGGTGCAGAGCCTGGTTTCCAGCGTCTCGATCGCGTGGAAGAAGCCGCGGGTCGGCGTCGGCATGATCGTGCGGATCATCAACACCGCGCCCGAATTCGGCATGCTCGTGTTCTTCCCGACGATCTTCATCTCCCAGATCGGGTTCGGGGAAAGCCGCTGGCTGCTGCTCGTGTCGGTGATCTACGGAACGAACATCTTCTTCAATCTGATCTTCGGCGTGCTGAGCGACCGGATCGGCTGGCGCACCACGATTTTCTGGTTCGGCGCGATCGGCTGCGCGATCTCGATCCTGCTGCTGTACTTCGTGCCGGTCGCGATGGGCTCGCAGTACTACTGGCTCGCGCTGATCGTGGGTGCGCTCTACGGCGCGACGCTCGCCGGGTTCGTGCCGATCTCCGCGCTGCTGCCGTCGCTGGCCCCGGAGCACAAGGGCGGCGCGATGGCTCTGCTGAACCTTGGCGCGGGCGCGGCGGCGTTCGTCGGACCGGCGATCGTGTCGCTGTTCCTCGGACCGGCCGGTGCCGCCGGAGTCGTCATCATCTTCGCCGCGCTGTACCTGGTGGCCGCGGTGCTGGTGCGATTCCTGAAGCTGCCGGAGGAAACCGAGAAAGCACTGGCGAACGACGGCAGTCTGCAGGATGTCGAAGAGAGGGTCAGCACGGCGTGAACGAGCAGGTCTCGGTCGGCATCGACGTCGCCACCGCGGGGGTTCGCGCCTTCGCGGTGCGCGGCGGCTCGGTCCTCGCCACCGCATCGGCGTCGCTGCCGGCGCCGGTGCGCGCGGACGGTGGCCGCAGCGAACAGGATCCGTCGGCGTGGTGGCCCGCGGTCGGTTCGGTGCTGAGCGAGGTCACTGCCGCGTTGCCCAGGCGCGGCGCGGAAGTCGCGGCGGTGGCGATCGCGGCGACGTCCGGAACGATCGTCGGCGTCAACGCTGCCGGTGAACCGGTGACGCCCGCGTTGATGTACGACGACCGGCGCGGCGCGGATTACAACGCGAAAGCCGCGGAACTCGGCGCCGGACGGTGGCGGAAACTCGGCTCGGGTGTTTCGCCGACCGCGGCGCTCGGCCGGATCGCCTGGTTGGCCGAACACACCGAGGCGATCGCTGTCCGGCACACGCCGGAGATGATCGCGGCGAAACTGACTGGACATCCGGTCGCGGCGGATTGGTCGCACGCGCTCAAAAGCGGGTACGACCCGCTGGATGAGGAATGGCCAACCGAGGTCTTCGCCGGATTGGGCGTGCCGGACGAGATGCTGCCGCCAGTAGTCGCGCCGACGAGCGTGCTCGGCGAGGTTTCGGTGCCGACAGCCGGATTGCCCGCCGGATGTCTCGTGGTGGCGGGCATGACGGACGGATGCGCGGGCCAGTTGGCCGCGGGCGCGGTCGAACCGGGACGGTTCGTGGGGATTCTCGGGACCACGTATGTCTTGAAGGGCGTCACGGAGTCGTTGGTGCCGGATCCCACTGGAGTCATGTACAGCCACCGGCATCCAGACGGCTGGTGGCTGCCCGGCGGTGCTTCGAACACCGGTGGCGAGTCCGTTTCGGACAGTCCCCGGCTAGCTGAACTGGATGCCGCCGCCGCTGCCCGCGGTACGGCCGACGTGGTGGCGTTCCCGTTGCGGCGCAAGGGAGAACGTTTCCCCTTCGCGCACGGCGAGGCGGAAGGTTTCGTTCTCGGAACCCCGGCTGACGAGGTCGAGTTGCATCGGGCTCGCCTGGAAGGAGTCGCCTTCCTGGAACGACTCGCGCTGGACCACTTGCGACGGCTGGGAGTTCCGGTCCGAGAACCACTCCTCGCGGCGGGCGGTGGCAGCAAGAGTCCTTTGTGGACTCGAATTCGGGCGACAGTGAGCGGGCTGGGACTGCAGGTGGCCCCGCAAGCAGAAACGGGATACGGCGCGGCTCTCCTCGCGGCTGCGGGGTGCACGCCGAGCGGGTTGAGTGCGGTGTGCGAGGAGATGCCGGTGGGGTCGCTCGTCGAACCGGAACCCGGTGAGGCATCGGCGATGACGGCTTCGTACCGGCGGTTCTGCCGTGCGTTGCGGGACCGCGGCTGGATTGACGACGAACTGTTCGCGGTGGCGGCGGGGTGATGCGGCTGGGGAAGTGATGAGGCGAGGCGGCCCAGAAGTCTGATGGGTTTCGAGCGGCTGTGAATTGGACGAGTCGGGACTTGCGGGGTTGGCTGGGCTAGCGGGCCAGACTTGCGCGGTGGATTGGCTGGCTTGCTTGCCTGGGGTGTGGGCGAGGCTGCTGACCTGATGCTGGCGCAACTGCGGCCAACAGGCTTGCGGGCTTGCGGGCTTGCGGGCTTGCGGGCTTGCGGGCTTGCGGGCTTGCGGGCTTGCGGGCTTGCGGGCTTGCGGGCTCACGGCTCACGGCTCACGGCTCACGGCTCACGGCTCACGGCTCACGGCTCACGGCTCACGGCTCACGGCTCACGGCTCACGGCTCACGGCTCACGGCTCACGGCTCACGGCTCACGGCTCACGGCTCACGGGGAGGATAAGCCCTGCGGGGCAATAGAGAACCCTCGCAAGGCCGGAATCTGCGTGGCTAGGAGCGGCCTGCGCGGGGGCGGCCGGGGCGGCGGCCGTTGCCGTTGGTGCGAGGGGGAGTCGGCGCGGAGGGCTTGGCGGGTTGCTGCGGGTCTGCGGGTGACTGGGCGTCCGGAGTCGCGGCTGGGCGTGGGGTCGGCTGGGGCAAGGGCGGGGTGGGTGAGTCAGTCGGCGAGGGAGCGTTGGTCGGCGAGGTGGCTGCGGTCGGCGAGGTGGCCTCGGACTGCGAGGTGGATGCGGGCTGCGGAGGTGCGTCCGTCGCGGAAGACGCCGGGGGCTGCGAGGAGGTAGTCGGCGAGGGAGCGGAAGCGTCAGCGGAGGCGGGAGTCTTCGAGCGCGCATCACTCGGCGAAGAGGCGGACGCTGCTGCGGCGGCTTCCTCCTCCTGCGTACCTAGGAACCGCAGCGCTTCCTGGACTGCCTCGTTCGTGGCGGCGATTCGGTCGGCAACCTTGGTACGCAGGTCCAGGGCCAGAGTGCGCGATTCGGTGGCTTCGGTCTGCTTCTGGAGGGCGTCGGCGAGGGCGGTTTCCGCTTGGGCCTTCTTGATGGCGATCTCTTCCGACGCTCGACGGTCGGCCTCGGCTCGGGCTTGGGCGGCTTTTGCTTCCGCGGCGGCGTCGGCTTCGGCGCGGGCTCGGGCGGATTCCTCGTCGGCGGCTTGGCGGGCCGCTTCGGCTGCGGCGTCTGCCTCGGCGCGGGCTCGGGCGGCGGCTTCGTCGGCTTCGGTGCGGAGGCGGAGGGCTTCCGCGTCCTTCTCGTCTCGGATGCGGCGGGCTTCTGCGTCGGCGGCTAGGCGGGCGTGCTGGGATTCGGCGTCTGCCCTGGCTCGGGCTTCGGCGGCTGCCTCGTCGGCCTGGGTGCGGGCGGTCAGGGCGGCTTCGTCTGCTTCGGCGCGTGCCGCGGCGGCGGCCAGGTCTGCCTCGGCACGGGCGCGGTCGGCGGCTTCGGTTCGGGACGCGATCTCGGCGTCGGCCGCCGCGGTGCGGGTGGCGATGTCCTCGTTGGCCGCGGCGGTGCGGGTGGCGATGTCCTCTTCAGCCGCGGCCAGGCGGGTGGCGATCTCCGCATCAGCCGCCGCCGTCCGGGAAGCAATATCCTCCTCGGCCGCAGCCAGCCGGGAAGCGATATCCGCATCGGCCGCCGCCGTGCGAGTCGCGATATCCGCGTCAGCAGCAGCCGTGCGAGTCGCGATGTCTTCGTTAGCAGCGGCCGTCCGAGTCGCGATGTCCTCGTCGCAGGCCGCGGTTCGCGTGGCGATGTCTTCGTTGCCCGCTTTAAGCCGTGCTTCCAAATCCGCCAAGCGAGTCGCGATCTCCTCGTCCGCGGCCGCCGTGCGGGTTGCGATGTCCGCTTCCGCGGCGGCGATCCTCGACTCCAGATCCGCCTCTCGCGCGGCCAAATCCTTCTCCGCCGCCGCGACCCGGGCGTCCAAGGCCTCCGAGCGCGCGGCCAAGTCCGCGTGGGTCTCCGCGAGCAATCGCTGGCGTTCCGCTTCCGCTTCTTTCGCCGCTTTGTCCGCTGCCCGTTGGGTTTCGTGGGCGTAGCGGTCCGCTTCGGCGCGGGTTGAGGTCGCGTCCGCTTCCGCGGCGCGGCGCAGGTCGGCGATTTCCTCTTCGGCCAGCTGCACCATCATCCGCACGCGTTCGGAGATCGCGCCGGCGCCTGCTGGGCTCGAGGTGACCCGGACTAGCGCCGCCTTTGCTTCCGACAGCTCTGCTTGGGCGGTCGTCAGGGCCTTCGTGAGTTCGCCCGCCGTGGCCACCGCCTCGTCGCGGCCGTGGGAGGTCGTCTTGAGTTCGCTGGTCAGCTGGGCGATGCGGGCGTCGACCTGGTGCGGGTCGTATCCCTTCCGGGTAACAGCAAAGGCGGGGTGCTGCGGCTTCTCGGGCGCGACCATCGGGCCACCTTAGTGAGCGGAGCACCTGCGGCACGTACCGCCAAACGGCTGTATTACGAAGCGCGAAACCCGACGTCACGCATGGCATCCTGTCCCCCGACCTACCGCGCGGCGAACGGGGCAGACGCATGGACCTTCCAGCCATCGCCGCCGACCTGGCCGCGCACTGGCACGTGTACGCGACCATGCCGTTCATCGCCGCGCTCATCGGCTACCTGACCAAACGCGTCGCCATCGAAATGATGTTCCGGCCGCTCGAGTTCCGCGGCCTCCGGCCGTTCCTCGGCTGGCAGGGCGTCATCCCGGCCAACTCGCGGCGGATGGCCACCACCGCCGTCGATCTGCTCACCAAGAATCTCCTCGATCCGCGCGAGGTGTTCGCCCGGCTCGATCCGGAGGAAATGGTCGCGCAGCTGGAAGAACCGTTGCTGAAAGCGGTCGACGAGGTCACCCGCGAGGTGTTCGAGACCTACCAGCCGCGGCTGTGGGAAATGCTGCCCGCCCGCGCTCAGCAACTGCTGGTGGACCGCGTCCGCGCGCAGGCGCCCGCGGTCGTGAAGCGGCTGATGCGGGAAGTGGCGTCGAATGTGGACGAAGTCCTCGACGTCAACGACATGCTGATCAACGCCATGGTCCGGGACAAATCGCTCACCTGCCGGCTGATCCGCGAGGTCGCCGCGCCCGAGTTCCGGTTCATCGCGCGCAGCGGGATCGGCTTCGGGTTCGTGATCGGGCTCGTCCAGCTCCTCGCGTGGGCGCTCACGAAACAACCGGTGATCATGCCGATCTTCGGTTTCGTCACGGGCTTCGTCACGGACTGGCTCGCGCTCAAAATGATCTTCTACCCGCGTCAGCCGCGCCGGTTCCTCTTCTTCACCTGGCAGGGCATGTTCCAGAAACGCCGCGCGCAGGTCGCCGCGGACTACGGCGCGTTGATCGCGGAGGAAGTCCTCACCGCGGGGAATGTGCTGGAAGCCGTGCTCACCGGACCGCGCGCGGACAAGCTGTTCGCACTCGTCACGCGGGAGGTCCAGCGGACCGTCGACGCGCAGGCCGGGCTGGCGAAACCGCTGGTCGCGCTGGCTGTCGGCGGACGCGAGTACCAGCAGATGAAACAGGCCGCCGCGGAGAAGGCCATCGCGTATCTGCCGGAGACCGTCAAGCACGTCGAGAGCTACGCGACCAACGCGCTCGACGTCCGCAACACCATCGTCGACAAGATGCAGCAGCTCACCCCACTGGAGTTCGAGGGCATTCTCCGCCCGGCGTTCAAACAGGACGAATGGAAGCTGATCGCGGTCGGCGCGGTGATCGGCGGCCTCGTCGGCGAACTGCAGGTGCTGCTCCTCCTCCACTGACGCGCGGGTTACCGTTCCGTAGGCAACACGGAGGGGACACGCGTGCACACTTTCGCCGAGCACTGGCCGGTGTACGTCTCCATGCCGTTCATCGCGGCGCTGATCGGCTACGTCACCAAACGCGTCGCCATCGAGATGATGTTCCGGCCGCTCGAATTCGTCGGCATCCGGCCCTTCCTCGGCTGGCAGGGCGTGCTGCCCGCGAACGCCGAGCGGATGGCGACCACCGCGACCGACATGCTCACCACCAACCTCGTCGATCCGCAGGAGATCTTCGCCCGGCTCGACCCGGAGCAGGTCGCGAAGGAGATCGAACAGCCGCTGCTGCGCGTGGTCGAGGACGTCACCCGCGAGGTGATGGAGACCTACCAGCCGCGGCTGTGGGAAATGCTGCCGTCCGGCGCGCAGCAACTGCTGCTGAAACGCGTGCAGGCGGAGGCGCCGCGGGCGATCACGAAGATCATGCGCGAGATTTCCCGGAACATCGAGGACGTGCTCGACCTCAAGCACATGGTCGTCACGAACCTGGTGCGCGACAAGGCTTTGCTGAACCGGCTGATCCGCGACATCTCGCGCCCGGAAATGCGGTTCATCGCCCGGTCGGGCATCTGGTTCGGGTTCATTCTCGGCTGCGTGCAGCTGCTGGTCTGGTCGCTGACGAAGTCGCCGATCGTGCTGCCGCTGTTCGGGCTCGGGATCGGCTGGCTGACCGACTGGCTCGCGCTCAAAATGATCTTCCTGCCGCGCGAGCCGAAACGGTTCTTCGGCTTCTACACCTGGCAGGGCGTGTTCCAGAAGCGCCGCGACGAGGTGGCCGCCGACTACGGCGACATGATCGCGCGCGAGATCATCACCGTGCCGAATCTGCTGGAAGCCGTGCTGCGCGGGCCGAAATCGGACCGGCTGTTCTCGCTGATCAGCCGCGAGGTGCAGAAGACGATCGACGCGCAGGCCAGCGTCGTGAAGCCGTTCGTCGCGATCGCGGTGGGCACGAAACGGTTCCAGGAAATGAAGCAGGTCGCCGCCGCGAAAGCCGCCGAGCGGGTGCCGGACACCATCCGGCACGCGGAGACTTACGCGGTCAACGCGCTCGACGTCCGCAACACGATCGTGGACCGGATGCGCCGGCTCAGCCCGCTCGAGTTCGAGCAGCTGCTGCGGCCCGCGTTCCGGCAGGACGAATGGAAGCTGATCGCGGTCGGCGCGGTGATCGGCGGGCTCGTCGGCGAGCTGCAGGCGTTGCTGCTCCTCGGTTAGGACGCGCGCGCGATACGGTTTCCTTCCGGAACGGGGAGGGAGGCCCGGTGAACGCGGTGCTGGACGAACTCGCGCGGCACTGGCCGGTGTACGTCTCGATGCCGTTCGTCGCCGCGCTGATCGGCTACGTCACCAAGCGCGTCGCCATCGAGATGATGTTCCGCCCGCTCGAATTCATCGGCATCCGGCCGTTCCTCGGCTGGCAGGGCGTGGTGCCGAAGCACGGCGGCCGGATGGCCGCGATCGCGACCGAGCTGCTCACCGCGAACCTGCTCGACATCAAAGAGGTCTTCGCCCGCGTCGACCCGGTGATCATCACCCGGGAACTCGAGCAGCCGCTGCTGCGCGCGGTCGACGGAATCGCCCGCGACGTGCTCGAACAGCATCATCCGCGGCTGTGGGAGGTCATGCCCACCCTCGCCCAGGAACTGCTGATCAAGCAGGTGCAGGCCAGCGCGCCGCAGCTGGTGCGGGACTTTCTGGACGAGGTGCGCGACAACCTGGACGAGGTCCTCGACGTCCGGCACATGACGGTCGAGAGGCTTACTCGCGACCGCGCGCTGCTGGTCCGGCTGATCCGCGAAACGTCGCGACCGGAGATGACGTTCATCGCGCGCGCCGGGATCGTCTTCGGCTTCGTGCTCGGTCTCGTCCAGGCGCTGGTCTGGGCGCTGACCCACCAGCCGCTGGTGCTGCCGATTTTCGGCGGTGCGATCGGATTGTTCACCGACTGGCTGGCGATCAAGATGATCTTCCTGCCGCGCGAGCCGGTGCGGCTGGGCCGGGTCGTCCTGCAGGGCAAGTTCCAGCGGCGGCGCGCCGAGGTGGCCCGCCAGTACGGCGAACTGGTCGCGGGCGAGGTGCTGACCGTCCCGAATCTGCTCGACGCCCTGTTGCGCGGCCCGAAGTCGGACCGGCTCGTGGCGATGGTCGAACGCGCCGTCGGACACGCGGTGGACGCGCAGGTCAGCGCCGCGAAACCGGTGGTCGCGCTCGCCGTCGGGACGAAGCGGCTGCAGGAGATGAAGCACGCCGCGGCGCAGCGGGCGCTGGCCGAACTGCCGCTGACCGCGCGCTACGCCGAGGGGTACCTGACCGAGGCGATGGACGTGGCGAAGATGGTCGAGCAGCGGATGCTCGCGCTGACGCCGCTGGAGTTCGAGGGCCTGCTGCGGCCGGCGTTCCGGCAGGACGAGTGGAAGCTGATCGCGGTCGGCGGCGTGATCGGGTTCCTCGTCGGCGAACTGCAAGTCCTCCTCATGCTCGGCTGATTTTTCGGTGGTTGTTCGCGCCGGGCTCACTCGAATTGACTAACCTCAGTGCCGTGTCCGAGCCACCGCAGCTGCCCGCAGTCCACGAGGCCTACCTGCCCCGCGAGCACGCGCTGCATCGCCCGCGGCACGGCAAACGGCAGCTGACCGCACTGGTCAGCGCCCTGTTGTTCTTCGCGACGCCGACCCTGCTGTGGGTGGTCGGGGTCCGGCCGAGCGAGATCGAAAACCACAAGCTCGCCGGATTCCCCAGCCTCGGCGAAGGGTTCGGGTTCTTCACCAATCTCCCCAAATGGGCGACGGACCAGCTGTCGTTCCGGGCGGGCGCGATCAACGCGGCGAACGGGATCAGCGAGGGCGTCTTCGGCGAGGCCGCGCCGCTCGACCAGGGCTCGACGGCGAACACCGGCCCGATCCCGGCCCCGCCGCTGCAGCAGCCGGGCGCGCCGAACACCGGCCCGTCGCTGCCGAGCGGACCGGGCTCCAGCCAGGCCGGGTACCGCAAGGTGGTCCAGGGCACCGACGGCTGGCTGTACTACGGCTATGACTCCGAGGCGAAGTGCACGCCGACCCAGGACATCGACACCACGATGAAGCGGATCGGCGAGCTGCGCGCGGCGGTCGAGGCGTCCGGCCGGAAGTTCGTGTTCGTGGTGACGCCGGACAAGACGACGATGGTGCCGCAGTTCCTGCCCGCGAGCTATCCGGGCAAGGAGTGCTCGCAGGCCGCCTCGCCGAACGACTGGTACAAGATCACCACCGAAGGCCATTCGCTCGACCTGCGCCCGCAGCTCGCCGCGGAAGCGGCCCGGGTCGGCCACCCGATCTACGCCCCGAACGACACGCACTGGCGCGACGAAGGCGGCCTCGTCCTGACCCGCGCGCTCGCCGACACGATCAAGCCGGGCACGACGAGCACCTGGCAGAGCGCCCCGGACGGCCAGTACGACGCGGTCGCGGACCTGCCGTTGCTGCTCGGGCAAACCGGCGTCAAGTCGAACACTCGCTACGACCTGCGTCCGGACGGCGTCACCGACCGGGCGGGGGAATTCGTCGGCAGCATCGACGAACCGGTGCACCGCTCGGCCCCGCCGATCGTCGGCACGATCGACCAGCCGACCCTGGTCTACGGCGACTCGTTCAGCCTCGCGTCGTCGCGGTATCTGGAGGCGGCGTTCACGAACCTCACGTACCTGGCGTATTCGACGGACAAGACGCCGCAGTCGAAGGCGGTGGACCAGTTCGTGAACTCGCACGTGGTGGTGTTGCAGGCGGTGGAGCGGAATGTCTCCGGCGGGCTGGTGCCGTTCACCGACGAAGGGTTTATCGCGGCGGTGAAGTCGGCGCTGGCGCAGCATCCGATCCGGTAACGGGCGAGTGGGCTTGGCGGTGCGCCAGGAGATCGGCGAGGTGCTGATCGCTCCACTCGCGCATGGCGTCGATGACCGGCAGGAGGCTGCGCCCGAGGCCGGTCAGCTCATAGGTGACGTGCGGCGGATTGGCCTGGTGGTCGGTGCGGATGACCAGCCCGTCGCGGGTCATGTCGCGCAGGGTTTCGGCGAGGACTTTCGCGCTGCTGACGCCCAGGGTTTCCCGGAGGTGGCTGAAGCGCAGCGGGCCGTCCAGCAACGCGACGACGACCATTCCGGTCCATTTCCCGCCGACCTGGAAGGGGAAGGCGGCCATCGGGCACGACGGGTCCATCCGAGCGTCGGCAGTCATCTCGCCAGCCTCCGGTTTCGTTGAAGTAACCAGTTTCCCGTCGATACCGTCCAGCTCATGGTGCCTGAACAGCGAAACGCTCCGCTCGTCGTTTTCGGCGCTGGCGGCCGAGCCGGGCTCGCCGTCGTCGCCGAGGCACTGCGTCGCGGACGCCCGGTCGTCGGAGTGGTTCGCGACCCCGCCCGGCAGGAAAGGCTGGCCGCTCTCGGGGAGGACGTCACGGTCGTCGCGGGTGATCTGACTGATCAGGACAGCGTGGCGGCGGTGGTGCCGGGCGAGGTCGCGGCGGTGGTGAACGCGGTGACGCCGTTTACCGCGCCGCCTGAATCGTTCGAAGACTTCGACCCCGACTACTACGTGCGTTTGGCAGAGAACCTCGTTCAAGCCGCGCGGGGATCCAGGGTGCTCGAAATCGGTCTCGCCGCGACGCTTCGCACCGGCAGCGGCCGGGTGTTCGAAGACCCCGCGGCGTTCCCGGCTTTCCTGCGCCCGTTCGCCGAAGCCCGGATGAAGGGCCTAGCCGCTTGGCGGGAGCAGCCCGCGGAGGTGGACTGGCTGGTCCTCACTCCGCCACCGGGGTTGTCGCTCGAAGCGCCGGCCACCGGCGAGTACCGGCTTGGCGGAGACGTGCTCGATTCCCCGGCAGCGGATCTCCCACTGTCCTATGCGGACCTGGCGACCGCCGTCCTCGACCAGATCGACCGGCCGACCGTGTCTCGCCAGCAGGTGTCCGTCTACCGCTAGCCGACCGGAACCGGGGCCGCTTCCGCCGGGCTGGTTCGCACCCCGCGCCGCCGGTCGCGGACCCACGCGAGCACCCGGCACACCAGGTAGATCAAGAACGAAATCGAAGTCACGAACGCGCTTACCGGCAGTCCCGGGGCCAGCGACAGCACGATCCCGCCCAGAGCGGCGACCTCCGCGAACACCACCGACAACACCGTCGCGCGCAGCGGACTAGCCGTCACCCGGGCGGCGGCCGCGGCGGGGGTCACCATCAGAGCGACCACCAGCAGCGAGCCGACGACCTGCACGCTCAGCGCCGTCGCGACCCCGACCAGCAGGGAGAACAGCACCGTCAAGGACTTGACCGGAACCCCGCGTGCCTCGGCCACCGAGCGGTCGACGCTCGCGAACAGCAGCGGCCGGTAGATCAGCGCCAGCACGGCCAGCACCGCGGCGGCGGAGATCACCAAGGCAGTCAGGTTCGTGCTGTCCACGGTGATGATCTGGCCGGTGAGAATCCCGAATTTGTTCGCTGACCGTCCTTTGTAGAACGACAGCAGCAGGACGCCCATGCCCAGCCCGAAGGACAGGATCACGCCGATCACCGAATCGCGGTCGGCGTCGCGGATGCCCAGGATTCCCAGCAGCAGCGCGGCGGCGACGGCGCCGGCCAGCGCGCCGTATTCCACCCCGACGCCCAGCAGCAGCGCGCCGGCCGCTCCGGTGAACGCCAGTTCGGACGTTCCGTGCACCGCGAAGGACATGCGGCGCATCACGATCAGCGGGCCGAGGACGCCGGCCAGCAAGCCGAGCACCGCGGCCGCGATCAGGGCGATGCGGACGCTGTCCAGTTCCGCGATCAGCTCCCACGTCTTGGCGAAGTCGAACATGCCGTCCAAGGCTCAGCCCACTGCTTCCTGCTCGTGGTGATGCGGTTCGTCCTCGCACAGCGCGCTCTGCGCACCGGCGATGTGGATCTGCCCGCCGACGCGCAGCACCTCGATCTTCGTTCCGTACAGGTCCGACAGCGTCTCCGAGGTCATCACCTCGTCCGGCTTGCCGATCCGGAACTGGCCGTTCACCAGGTACAGCACGCGGTCGACGAACTGCAGGACCGGGTTGATCTCGTGGGTCACGAACAGCACCGCGGTCCCGGCTTCGCGCCGGCGCACGTCGATCAGTTCGCTCACCGCGCGCTGGTGCGCCAGGTCGAGCGACAGCAGCGGTTCGTCGCACAGCAGCACCGACGGGTCGCCGACCAGTGCCTGCGCCACCCGAAGCCGCTGCTGCTCGCCGCCGGAAAGCCGGCCGACCGGCTGCTTCGCGTACCGCGTGCCGCCGACCGATTCGATCACCGACGCCACCCGGCGCTTCCGCTCGCGCATACCGGCGAGGCCGGGGCCCCAGCGGTGGCCGTCCAGTCCGAGCCCGACCAGGTCGACGCCGCGCAGCGTGAGCGAATCGTCGATCGCGCGCTGCTGCGGGATGTAGCCGACCTCCCGGTTCGCGCCTCCCGGACGCCCGCCCGCGATTTCCACCGTGCCCGCCGACAGCGACTGCATGCCCAGCAACGCCTTGAGGAAGCTGCTTTTGCCGGACCCGTTCGGGCCGAGGACGGCCAGGAATTCGCCCGGCTCGACGTCCAGGTCCAAACCGGACCACAGGGTGCGGTCGCCGAAGGCGAGCCCGGCCCCGCGCACGCGGACCGCGGGGCCTGCTTCCGGAAGCTGGACGGACATCAGCTGTTCAGCGCCCCCGCCAGCGAGTCCACATCCTTGGTCATCCAGTCAATGTAGCCCGTGACGTTCGCCGGGAGCGTCTCGGATACGTCGACCACCGCGACCCCGGACGCCTTCGCGTCGGCGACCGCCTGCTTGGTCAGCGGCGTGACCGTCTGCACGTTGTTGACCAGCGCCTTCACCTGCTTCTCCTTGATCAGCTTGGTGAATTCGGAGACCGCCGCGGCGGGCACGTCCGTCTCGTTCTCGATCGCGTCGGAGAACGCCTTTGGGGTGGCGTCGGCGATGTTCGCGGTCTTGAGCAGGTAGTGCGCGACCGGTTCGGTGACGACGACCTTCGTGTCCGGGTGCGCGGTGCCCAGCGCGGCCGCCTTCTTGATCAGGCCGTCGAGCTGGGCCTTGAAGGTCTTGGCGTTGTCGTCGAACTTCTGCTTCGACGCGGGCTGGATCTCGCCGAGCGCGGCCGCGACCTGGTCGGCGACCTTTTCCACGCCCGGCAGGTCGTACCAGACGTGCTCGTTCTCCTCGCCCGGCTTGGCGATGTCGTAGGCGACCAGCTTCTTCGCCGAAGCCGCTTCACCCGAAAGCTTGGTGAAGAACTCGTCGTACCCGCCGCCGTTGCCCAGCGTCAGCTGCGCCTTCTTGGCGGCGAGCGCGTCGTCGGCGGTCGATTCGTAGGAGTGCGGATCGGCCGACGGATCGTGAATGATCGACGTGACCTGCACTTTGTCCCCTCCGACGGCGGACACGACGCTGCCCCAGACATCGGTGGAGGCGACGACCTTCACCTGATCGCCCGTTCCCCCTCCCGCCCCGGAACCGGTCGAGGACGACGTGCTGGAGCACGCGCCGAGCGCGAACACAGCCAAAGCCGACGCGGCGGCGAGGACGCTCGTGGTGCGGCGGGAAGTCATCGGGCTCTCCTGAGTCGAACTGCTAATGGAAACCGTTGTCAGATTCACTTTACCCCATCCGAACGGCGAGCCTCACTCCACCGGGTGGCCGTACCCGCTCTTGATCACCGAACGGATCGAGACGCTCACCACAGGGGTGTCGCTTCTGGAAAACGATCTGAACCGTTACGGTTTGCGGATGGGCCGTCCTATTCGCACCCGGAGGCAGGCGACATTGGCGTCGCTCGCGGCGGAACTCGGGGTGTCCAGGACCACCGTGTCCAACGCCTACAACCGCCCGGACCAGCTCTCCCCCGAACTGCGCCGCAGGGTGCTCGAGACCGCGCGGCGGCTCGGCTACCCCGGACCCGATCCGGTCGCGCGCTCGCTGCGCACCCGCAAGGCGGGCGCGGTCGGACTGCTGCTCACCGAGAACCTCTCCTACGCCTTCCGCGACCCGGCCGCCGTCGGCGTGCTCGAAGGGCTCGCGCTGGCCTGCGAGGACGCGGGCGTCGGCCTGCATCTCGTGCCGGCCAGCCCCGGTCGCGAGGACCTCGCCGCGGTGCACCGCGCGGGCGTGGACGGGTTCGTCGTGTACTCCGTGCCGGACGACGATCCGCATCTCGCGGCCGTCCTGGAACGGCCGGTGCCGACGGTGATCATCGACCAGCCCCGGATCGAGGGCGTGGACCGCGTCGGCCCGGACGACGCGGCCGCCGTGACGCAGCTCGCCGACCATCTGGTCGCGCTCGGCCATCGGCAGATCGGCGTGCTCTGCATGCGGCTCGGCCGCGAGCGCAACGACGACTTCGTGACCGCCGAACGCCAGAGCGGCGCGCACTTCCACGTGCAGCGCACCCGGCTGGAGGCGCTGGCACAGGCGTTCTCCTCCGCGGGCGTCGACTGGGCGACCGTGCCGGTGGTCGAGCGCTTCGACCACACGGTGGACGACGGGGCCTCGGCCGCGCGGCAGCTGCTGGACGCGTATCCGCAGGTCACCGCCCTGGTCTGCACGTCGGACATCCTCGCCCTCGGCGCGCTGGCGGAGGCGGCCCGACGCGGGCTGCGGGTGCCGCTCGACCTCACCGTGACCGGGTTCGACGGGATCGCCGAGGCGGAACGCTCCGGGCTCACCACGGTGCATCAGCCGGTGCTGGAGAAGGGCAAGGTGGCCGGACGGCTGCTGCTCAGCTCGGCCGAGCGGGTCGGGCCGAAGGTGATCACGCTGCCGACCGAGCTGCGGGTCGGGAGGACGTCGGCGCCGCCGCGAACGGTCGAGGAGCCCTGGTTCGGCGGGTGAGTCGTGAGTGGCGATCGCGGTTAGAACCGTGATCAGCACGCACGAGTCACCCCAGCCTTTGCCGTGATTTCCCGCCCAGCGCGTTGTGCGGGCGCGCCGGGGCAGGTTGCATGGACGCCACGCCCGTGTCCCGCGGGAAGCACAGGCCGAAAGGTGTCCCATGACCTCCATCGACGTGCTGCTCAAGCGCAATCGGGAAATCGGGAACATCGTCCCCGGCGACCGGTCCTCCCCCAAGCCGTCGCTGCAGGTGTCGATCCTGACCTGCATGGACGCCCGGATCCGGGTCTTCGAGATCTTCGGGCTGCTGCAGGGCGAGGCGCACGTGCTGCGCAACGCGGGCGGCGTGGTCACTGACGACGTGATCCGGTCGCTCGCGCTCAGCCAGCGCAAACTCGGCACCCGCGAGGTGCTGATCGTCCAGCACACCGACTGCGGTCTCTCCATGGTCACCGACGAGGAGTTCAAGGACGAGCTGGAGTCCGCCACCGGACTGCGGCCGACCTGGGCGGTCGAGGCGTTCCGCAAGGTCGAGGACAGCGTGCGCACCTCGATGGAACGCGCCCGGCGCAGCGACTTCCTCCTGCACAACGACAACGTGCGCGGATTCGTCTACGACGTGCGGGCCGGGAGCCTGACCGAGGTCAAGTAAGGGCTTTCGTATTCAATGGTGGAGTGGCAGTAGACACCGATGTTCTGATCGAGTGGTTCGCCGACGTCGGCCGGGACCTGCCGTGGCGGGAGCCGGACTGCTCGGCGTGGGGCGTGCTGGTCAGCGAAATCATGCTGCAGCAGACGCCGGTCTCGCGTGTCCAGCCGATCTGGCTGGAGTGGATGGCTCGCTGGCCGGTGCCGTCCGCGCTGGCCGCGGAGACCACTGGCGAGGTCGTGCGTGCGTGGGGCAAGCTCGGCTACCCGCGTCGCGCGCTTCGGCTGCACGCCGCCGCCACCGTCATCGCCCAGGAGCACGGCGACGTCGTGCCGTCCGATGTGGACACGCTGCTCGCGTTGCCCGGCATCGGCGCGTACACGGCGCGCGCGGTGGCGGCGTTCGCGTACGGCAAGCGCGCGCCGGTGGTGGACACGAACGTCCGACGCGTCGTCGCGCGCGCCGTTCATGGTGCGGGCGACGCTGGCCCGGCGTCGAATACCCGCGACATGGCGGATGTCGAAGCGCTGCTTCCCGCCGAGGACGCGCCCGCGGCGAAGCTGTCCGCCGCGCTGATGGAGCTGGGCGCGCTGATCTGCACCGCCCGGTCGCCGAAGTGCGTGGACTGCCCGATTTACGCCGAATGCGCGTGGCAGCTCAACGGCCGTCCCGAATACGCCGGTCCGGCCAAGCCAGTGCAGAAGTTCGCCGGCACCGACCGGCAGGTGCGCGGGTTGCTGCTGGACGTCCTGCGCGGCGCCGAGGGACCGGTCGAGAAGGCGCGGCTGGATGTCGTGTGGCACGAAGCCGGTCAGCGCGACCGGTGCCTGGATTCGCTGCTCGTGGACGGTCTGCTGGAGCAAACCCGCGACGGGCTGTTCGCGCTTCCCGGGGAACACTGACGCACTACGACGAAAGTCGGCAAAAAGTTGTCCCCTCCGGAGCGCCGGGTTAGCTTTCCCCCGTCGCACTCGCAGGCTGAGGAGTTCCGCATGGGGGAAGCAACGCGTCGTGCCGTCTTGAAGGGCGGCCTCACCGTCACCGCCGTGGGCGCTTTGGGCTTCGCCACGGCGAGATCCGCGGCCGCGGTGACCACTCCGGTCATCCATTCGACGGCCGAGTGGAACGCCCGGCCGCCCTCGGGCGCGATCGTGGTGGAGAACCACAAGCCCACGTACATCGTGGTGCACCACACCGTCGACCCGGGCAACAACACCGACTACTCGCTGGCGCACGCGCTGCAGATCTCGCGGGACATCCAGAACTTCCACATGGACACCCGCGGCTGGATCGACACCGGCCAGCAGTTCACGAACAGCCGCGGCGGCTTCGTCACCGAGGGTCGGCACCGCAGCCTCGAAATCCTGCGCGGCGGGAAGCAGCACGTGCAGGGCGCGAACGTCGCCAACCACAACAGCGAATGCATCGGCATCGAGAACGAGGGCCTCTACAGCACGGTCGACGTGCCGGCCGCGCTGTGGAACTCGCTCGTGCAGCTCGTCGCCTACATCGCGCACCAATACGGCATCACACCCGAGTTCATCAAGGGCCACCGCGATTTCAACTCGACCGAGTGCTGTGGCCAGGTGCTCTACAACCGGCTGCCGGAGCTGCGCACAGCGGTCGGCCAGCAGCTCGGCCTGTCCGTCGCCCGGCTCGACGCGCCGGAGTGGCCGCTGCTCAAACCGGGTGACACCGGCCCGCAGGTGCAGACCGCGCAACGCTTCCTGCGCGCCGCCGGGTTCGGCGTGCCTACCGACGGCGTGTTCGGCAAGGCGACCGCGGCCGCGGTGTCCGCACTGGCCGCCGAGCACGGGCTTTCCCGCGACAGCTGCACCGCGGCCCGGGCCAGCGACGAATCCGCCTACCTCGGCTCGGACGTCTGGCCGTTGATCGTGCCGGCGGACCGCTCGACCGCCGCGTGGCGCACCGAGCTGGCCCGCTGACTGGGGACGCCTCACGCGTGCCAGCGAGGGCGGCACACGTGAGGCGTCACAGGCCGGACAGGAACGCCTCCACCGCGCCGCGGTAGGTCTCCGGCGCTTCGGCGTGCGGCAGATGGGCCGAACCGGGCACGACCAGGTGCTTCGCGCCGGGCACCCGCGCCGCGACCTCGGCCTGCTGCCCGGCCGGCATCGCGGTGTGCTCGCCCTCGACCAGCAGCAGCGGACAGCGAATACCGTCCACAATGGACCAATAGTCGCGGCGGCCCCATTCGGCGGCGATCTCGTAGAGGTTCTCCAGGTCGGCGATCAGGTGATAGCCGTCCTCGCGCTCCTCGACGCATTCGGTGAAGTAGTCGCCCGCGGTGCCGAAGAACTCACGCACGTGGGCCAGCGATTCGAACGGCACCGGCCAGCTCTCGAAGTAGCCGCGCCAGGTCTCGACGGTGCGTCCGCGCTGGTCCGGGGCGAAATCCTCGCTGACCACCGCTTGCACCAGCTCCGGGTATTTCGCCGCAGTGGCCCACGCGTGCAGCCCGCCCATCGAATGCCCGATCAGCACGGACGGACCAAGGTCGGCCAGCACGTCCGCGACGTCCTCGGCGAACTGCTCGGTGGTCCACGGTCCGGTGTGCGGCGCGCGCCCGTGCCCGCGGGCGTCGAGGGCACGCACCCGGCCGTACCGCTTGAGCCATTGCGCGACCGGCCACCACGTGCGAGCGCGGCCCATCAGCCCGTGCAGCAGGAGGATCGACACGCCGGGGCGTTCGTCGCCGCCGAAGTCGATCAGGCCTGGTCGCATTAGTCCTCCCGGGTTTCTGCGGCTACTTCATCACAAACCTGCCTTTAGGGTGAAGGAATGCGCTGCCGCCGAACCGCCGTCCTCGCCCTCGCCGGCGTGCTTGCGCTGTCCGCGTGCAGCCCCGCCGAACCCGCTGCTCCGCCGCCGCCCCCGATGCATCCGGCACCGGGCGCGAGCAGCGCGGGCGACCCGTACTTCCCGGAAGACGGCAACGGCGGGTACGACGCGCTCGACTACCACGTCGACGTCAGCTACGACCCGCCGAGCGGCCGGCTCGACGGCGACACCACGGTTTCCGCCAAAGCCACCCAGGACCTCAGCCAATTCGGCTTCGACCTGCGCGGGCTGGAGGTCACCTCGGTGGAGATCGACGGAAAGCTCGCGAAGTACAGCCGGGAAAAGAACAAGCTGGTCGTGACTCCGGCCGAACCGCTGCGGTCGGGCACGACGTTTCGGACGCGCATGCGCTATTCGGGTGTTCCGGCGCAAACCCCGCACGACGGCGGGTCGGAGAACGGCTGGGCCCGCTCCGAGGACGGCGGCGCGTACCTGGTCGGCGAGCCGCATTCGGCGTCGTTCTGGTACCCGGTCAACGAAACCCCGCGCGACAAGGCGACCTTCACGCTGACCGCGCACGTGCCCACCGGCTGGACGGTGCTGTCCAACGGCCGGGAGCAGGGTACGAGTGCCAAGGACGGCAAAACCACCGCGACGTGGGCGGATCCGAATCCAGTGGCCAGCTACCTGACCACGATCGCGATCGACAAGTTCACCGTGCAGCGCTCCACGCTCCCGGACGGCACGCCGATCGTTTCCGGCTACGCACCCGGCGCCGAAGCCCGCGAGGCCACCGGCGGCCGGCTGCCCGAGGTGATCTCGTTTTTGGAGAGCAAGTTCGGCAAGTACCCGCAGAGCGCGGCGGGCGGCATCTACCTCGACGAGAACATCCACTTCTCCCTGGAAACGCAAACCCGTCCCACTTATGCGAAATGGGCGGAAATCCTGACTCTGGTGCACGAGAACGCACACCAGTGGTTCGGCGATTCGGTGTCGCTCAACTCGTGGGCGGACATCTGCCTGAACGAATGCTTCGCCTCGTACGCGCAGTGGCTGTGGGGCGAGCGCGAGGGGCAGAACCTGGACGACCGCTACCGCGCGGCCGTCGAGATCACCAGGGGCAGCACGGATTTCTGGGGCCAGAAACTTGTCGACATGGGGCCGGAGCACATGTTCGAGGGCGCGTACGACAAGGGCATCCTCGCCATGCACGCGCTGCGCCGCGAACTGGGCGAGCCGGGGTTCGACAAGGTGCTGCACGAGTGGGTCGCCCAGCACCACAACAGCAACGCGACGTGGGCGGACTTCGAAAAGCTCGTGTCGCACGTCGCCGGACGCGACTTGAGCGGGTTCCTGAACGACTGGTTCCACGGTTCGAAGCTGCCGTCGGACGCCGATCTTTACCCAGGCCCGTTGCGGCCGTGACTGCCGAGCAAAGACCTGGTCAGACCGCTGTCGTTCATCTCGGCTAGGGCCGCGCCCAGTTCGGGGTCGCCGACCCGGACTGGTTCGTCGGGCCGAAGCGCCAGCGCGCGCAGCGACGCTCGGCGGAGCAGTTCCTTCATGAACGACGCCGTGACGCCGTCGGTCGCCTCGACCACGGGGGTGAGGTCTGCGGTCAACTCCAGATCACGCGAGTACAGCCGCAGCAACGCTTCCCGCCCCGCCGCGTCCGGCAACGGCACCTCGACCGCTAAGTCGACTCGGCCGGGCCGGTCGGCCAGCGCTTTCTCCAGACTGCTGGCCCGGTTGGTGGTGAGCAGAAAGGTGACATCCGCGTCGCCGCCGACGCCGTCCATCGCGTCGAGCAGGCTGAACAGCAGCGGCGTCGGACCGTGCACGAGGTTGCGGTCCTCGGCGATCAGGTCGACGTCCTCCAGCACCACGACGCTCGGCTGCAACCGGCGCGCCAGCGAAGCGGCTTGCGAGATGAACCGCAGGGCAGCGCCGGTCAGGATCACGACCGTGCAGCCCGGGAGCTGCCCCATGAGGTAACGCACGGTGTGGGTTTTCCCGGTGCCGGGCGGGCCGTGGAGCAGAAGGCCGCGCTTCAGGTGCTGACCCGCCTCGGCGAGCCGCGCGCCGTGTTCCGCGATGCCGAAGGTGTGCCGTTCGACCGCTTCGAGAACGCCTTCCGGCAGCACCACGTCTTCTTTGCGCAGCTGCGGCCGCGGCAGGAAGGTGACCAGCTCGTTGTTGCGGTGCTCGCTCAGGCCGAACGCGATCACCTGGCCGCGCAGCACGTCGTGCTCGGTCATCAGCGCTTCGATGCGGTCGCGAGTCTCGGTGGCCGCCCGCCGGTCCTCGGCGATTACTTCGAGGCGGCAGTTCGCCTGGCCGTACTGCGGGGCCGAGCCGCGGACGCCGACCAGCACCGGCGAGCCGTCCGGCGCGGTTGTACCGACCAATCCGAGCTGCACGACGTCCGCCGCTTCGTCCGGGCCGACCGCCACCGTCGCGTAGTCGACCGCGCCCAGCTCGTAATTGCCGTGCTGTTTGGCCGTGACCAGCATGCCGACCAGGTCTTCATGGCCGCGCAACCCGCCGGCGATGCCGAACCAGTCAGTGCCGATCCCGTGCTCGGCGAGATACGCGTCGACCCCGGCTTGAATGGTCGCGTGCTCCCAGTTCTCGAAGGTATGCGTGACCACCAGCGCCTGCGCGAGCGGCACGCCAAGGTGCCCGGTGACGCGGTCGATCAACTCGCTGGACCTGCCCGAACCGACCGATTCGGCCGCGGCTTTCACGAGCCTTTGCAGGTTGCGGGCCAATTCGGTGCCAAAGACTTCGTCGTCCCCCATGTGAGCAGAGTGGCACGAACCGCGAAAACGGGCCAGCCGTTAGTACGCTAGGGAGATGGCAGTGGTCAAGATCAACGCAATCGAGGTCCCCGAAGGCGCCGGTCCGGAGTTGGAGAAGCGTTTCGCCGCGCGGCTGCACTCCGTCGACAACCAGGAGGGGTTCCTCGGCTTCGAGCTGCTCCGCCCGGTCGCGGGCGAGACGCGCTACTTCGTGTACACGAAGTGGGAAACCGAGGAGCACTACCAGGCCTGGGCGAAGGGTCCGGCTCGCGAGGCGCACGCCGGTGAGCGCCAGAAGCCGGTGGCGAGCGGTGCGAATCTGCTGGAGTTCGAGGTCGTCCAGGCATCTAAGCCGGGTGAGTGACGAACTCGCTCGTGCCGCCGAGCTGATCCGCGGCGCCGGCGCGCTGCTCGTGTGCGCCGGCGCCGGGATGGGCGTCGATTCCGGGCTGCCCGATTTCCGTGGCGGGGAAGGGTTTTGGCGGGCATATCCGCCGTACGCCGGGCTCGGGCTGCGGTTCGAGGAGCTGGCCGACCCGCGGCATTTCGCCTCGGATCCGGAGCTGGCCTGGGGGTTCTACGGGCACCGGCTCGAGTTGTACCGGAAGACGGTGCCGCATCGCGGATTCGGTCTGCTGCTCGAATGGGGACTGGCCAAACCTGGCGGGGTGCGCGTTTTTACGTCCAATGTGGACGGACAATTCCAGGCCGCGGGGTTTCCGCACGTCGCCGAGGCGCACGGGTCGATCCATCACCTGCAGTGCCTGGCCGGGTGTTCGCGGGAGATCTGGTCGGCGGACGAACTCGCGATCGACCTGGACGAGACGACGATGCGCGCCCGGCCGCCGCTTCCGTCCTGTCCGCGTTGCGGCGGTCTGGCCCGGCCCAACATCCTGATGTTCGGGGATTTCGACTGGATCCCCGACCGCAGTCAGGAACAGCTGGACGAGCTGGCGGCCTGGCGGCGCGCGCATCGCGACGCGGTGGTGGTCGAACTCGGTGCCGGGCAAGCGGTTCCGACAGTGCGGCGGTACGCCGAACTCGCCAGCGCGGCGACGGGTGCGTTGGTCCGGATCAACCCGCGCGAGCCGCGGATCCGGCACGGACGCGGGATTTCGATCGCCGCCGGTGCGTTGGAGACGCTGGTCAAGCTCGCTTGAGCTCCAGCAAGGGGAACGGGCGGCCGTCCGGATCGGTTTCCTGCCTGCCGACCACCTCGAAGCCGTGGTGCAGATAGAAACCGACCGCCTGCGGGTTCTGCTCGTTCACGTCCAGGGTGAGAGCCGGGTAGCGGTCCAGGGCCGCGCGCAGCAACGCCGTTCCGATCCCGCGGCCGCGGAAATCGTCGTGCACGAACAGCATTTCCAGCTTTCCCTCGGCGATTCCCGAGAAACCCGCGGCGACTCCGTCGACCTCCGCCACCGTCAGCTCCACCTCGGCGAAGTAGAGCGGGACGCGCGTGGCGTAGTACTCGACGTCCGACGGGGCCAGAAAGTCGTGCGTCGCCTCGACGGCGCTGCGCCAGATCTCCAGCAGCCGCGGGTACTCGGCGTCCCCGACGCTCGGCCGCAAGGTCGTCATGGCAGTTGTACCTCCGCGTAAACCGCCCGGTGATCGCTGCCGGGCACGTCGAACGCCTGGTAATCCCGGATCGCGATCCGGCGGTCCACCAGCACATGGTCCAGCGACACTAGCGGGACCGAAGACGTCGACCAGGTCGGGACCAGGCCGTCGCCGCGTGCCTCCGCCGCGTCGACGTATCCGCGGGACAGCACCGTGCGCAGCGCGGCGTGGTCGAGAGTCGCGTTGAAATCGCCGGCCACCACGCGCAGGCCGTGCTCGCCGATCGCGCGTGACAGGTCCCGCATCTCCTGCTCCCACAGGTGATACCCGGAGTCCGGCGAACGCGGATGCGCCGCCACGATCTCCAACGTCGTCCCGCCGCCGAGGTCGGCTTCCGCGCCGGGCTGTTTCTGGGCCGAATCGCCGGTGTAGTCCTCTTCGGTCAGCGGATAACGCGACACGATGCCGGACCCGTCCACCCCGGACGCCGGGTGCAGCACCCGGTACGGCAGCGTCTGGAACAGCCCGGCCTTCTCCAGCCCGGACATCGCGGCCGGGGTCATCTCCACCAGGTTCAGCACGTCGATCCGGTGCTCCCGGACCAGCCGCACGAGCGCCGCCGGATCGGCCTGGCCGAGGTACAGGTTGGCGGCCAGCACGCGCACCGTCTTCCCGTGCGCCGCCGGCTGCTCGTCGGACATCACCCGCGGCGCGACGTACACCGCCAGCAGCGCGGACAACGCCAGCGCGACCCCGCCGGTCCACCACCGCCGCAGCACCAGCGCGAGCGCGGCGAGCAGCAAGCCGTAGCCGACGACGTACGGAGTCAGCGCCAGCAGCGCGGTCAGGTACCAGCCGCTGCCGTCCCAGCCGATCGTGCGCAGCCCGGCCACCGCCAGCAGCGGCAGGCCGACCAGCACGAGCAGGCCCGTGACCAGCCGGGTTCGCGTCCGCGCCGCCATCACCATGATCGAAGAGTATGCCGGGCAGGCGCTGACAGGTCCGTGTCAGCGCCGTGTGCGCGGCTTGCCAGCGCCTTAGCCCACTGTGTGCTGGAGCGACACAGGAGGAGGCGACAATGTCGCACGCGATCCAGGCCGAGGGCCTGGTCAAGCATTTCGGGGAGACGAAGGCGCTGGACGGCGTGGATCTGGAGGTCCCGTTCGGGAAGGTGGTCGGGGTGCTCGGGCCGAACGGCGCGGGCAAGACGACCGCGGTCCGCATCCTGGCCACCCTGCTGAGACCCGACGCGGGCCGCGCCACGGTCGGGGGTTACGACGTGGTCCGCGACCCGGTCCGGGTGCGCGGCCTGATCGGGCTCACCGGGCAGTACGCGTCGGTGGACGAGGACCTCAGCGGCACCGAGAACCTGGTGCTGATCGGCAAGCTGCTGAACCTGTCCCGGGCCGACGCGCGGGCGCGGGCGGCCGAACTGCTGGAGCGGTTCGAGCTGACCGACGCGGCCAAGCGGCCGATCCGGACGTATTCCGGCGGCATGCGGCGCAGGCTCGACCTGGCCGCGAGCCTCGTCGGCCGTCCCGCCGTGCTGTACCTGGACGAGCCGACCACCGGACTCGACCCGCACGCGCGCAACGAGGTGTGGGCGGTCGTCCGCAGCCTCGTCGCCGACGGCGCGACGGTGCTGCTGACCACGCAGTACCTGGAGGAGGCCGACCAGCTGGCCGACCGGATCACCGTGTTCGACCACGGCCGCGTGGTCGCCGACGGCCGCGCCGACGAGCTGAAGCGGCGGGTCGGCGGGCAGACGCTGCAGGTGCGGCCGACGTCGCTGAACGACCTCGACGAGGTCGACCGCATCCTGGCCGACCTCACCGGCGTCCGGCCCGCCCGCGACAACGCGACCGGGCTGCTGACCGCACCGGTCTCCGACCCAGTACTGCTGTCCACGCTGGTGCGCCGCCTCGACTCGGCGGGCATCACCTCCGACGAACTGGCCCTGCGGCTGCCCAGCCTCGACGAGGTGTTCCTGGCACTGACCGGGCACGCGGCCGAGGAGCCGAAGCCGGAGCGCGAACTCGAAGGGAGCCGGTCATGACCACCGCGACCGCCGCGGCCCCGCCCCGGCACATCAGCCCGGTACTCGGCGCGAAACACGCGTTTTCGCTCGCCTGGCGGGGAATCCTGAAGATCCGCAAGAACCCGGAACAGCTGGCCGACGTCACGCTGATGCCGATCATCTTCCTGCTGATGTTCACCTACCTGTTCGGCAACGCGCTGGGCGGTTCGATCGAGAACTACCTGCAGTCGTTCGTGCCGGGCCTGATCGTGATGAACGTGCTGCAGGCGTCGCTGACGGTCGGCACGCAGCTCAACACCGACATCACCAAGGGCGTCTTCGACCGCTTCCGCGCGATGCCGATCGCCCGCTCGGCGCCGCTGATCGGCGCGGTGCTGGCCGACCTCGTGCGGTACGTCGTGTGCCTCACCGTGCTGCTGACCGTGGCGACCGTGATGGGCTTCCGCGTGCAGACCGGTCCCGGGGAGTTCGTCCTCGCGATCCTGCTGGCGGTCGCGTTCGGCCTCTGCTTCTGCTGGGGTTCGGTGTTCGTCGGGATGCTGATGAAATCCCCGGGCGCGGCGCAGGGCCTGATGTTCGTCTTCATCATGCCGCTGACGTTCGGCAGCAACGTGTTCATCTCGACCGCGACGATGCCGGGCTGGCTCAAGGCCTGGGCCGACATCAGCCCGGTGAGCCTGATGTCCGACGTGATGCGCGGCCTCCTGAACGGCGGCGCGTACGGCGGTTCCCTGCTGGGCGCACTGGCGTGGATGGCCGGTGCGGTAGCGGTGTTCTTCCCGCTCGCGACGTGGGCCTACCGCAAGCGGGTCTGAGGGCGTCCTTCACGGGGGTGTGGACGCTGGTGGGGAGTGTCTGTGTCCGGGTTCCACAGCCGGGCACAGACACTCCCTTTTCATCGGGCGGCCGCGAGATGGCCAGTCAGCCGTTCCCAGTTGCCCGACCCGATGGCGGCTTTCTCTTCCTCGCTGAACGGCGCCTTCTCCAAAAACGACCGCGCGACCCCGCCGCTCGTGTCCAGGTAAGGAAATCCGCCCGGCCGCGTGCCGAAGGTGTAGGGATAGTCGGTCGAGTACAGCATCCGCTCCGTCCCGACCACCTCGGCCGCCCAGCGCAGGTACCGTTCGCTGACCGTGCCGCTGCCCGCGATCCAGAAGTTCTCGCGGAAGTAGCCGGCCAGCGGTCGCCGCAGGCCGGCCATCTCCCGCAGGAAGCCGACGTGGTCCAGGTAGAACAGGACCACCTCGCCCCAGTGTCCGGCGATCACCTGCAGTCCGGGGTGCCGGTCGAAGACGCCGGAGAAGATCATCCGCAGGTACTGCACGCCCAGGTCGTAGTACCAGCCGAGGCCGGCGGTCGCCAGAGCCGCGCCGACGCCGTTGGGCAGACCCGAGTAGTACGCGTCCTGTACCGCCTGCACCGGCGCTTGCGGGTGGAAGTGCAGGGGGACGTGAAGTCGCGCGGCGGTTCCGTAGAGGTCGTCGAATTCCGGTGCGTCGGCCAGTTTGTCGCCGGTTCGGCCGTACAGCATCGCGCCGCGGAAGCCGAGGGCGACCGCGCGTTCCAACTCTTCGACGGCGGCTTCGGGCGAGGACGTCGGGAGCGTGGCGAAGGCCTGAAACCGCGTCGGATTGGCCGCGACGATCTCGGCGAGTGCGTCGTTGGCCTCGCGGGCGACGGGCACGGCGTCGGCGGCCGGGAGGTTCTGCACGCCGGGGGTGGACAGGGACAGCACCGCGACGTCGATGCCCTGCTCGTCCATGTCGGCGAGACGTTCTTCGCCGACGTCGCACAGGCGTCTCGTGACCGGATGGTCCTCGGGATAGCCGTGCGGCTGCACTCCGGCCTTCGCCCACGCTTCGCGCAGAACGGGCAGGAGCACGTGTTCTTCCAGGGCGACGATGCGCATGACAGCTCCTCGATGTTTCCAGTGATAACCACTTGAGCGTATCACCGAAAACATCAGCGGAAGCAAGTTCGTGTTATCACTGATAACGGGCTACTCGCGGCAGCGCTGCGCCAGAACCTCCTCGATCGCTCCGGCCCGGTCCATCCGCGCGGTCTCGGCCACGAGCGCCTCGTACCGTTCCGGGCCCAGCTCCCGCGTCAGGTTCTCGATCAGCGTGCGGACCTCGGGACTCCCCAGATCGAACCGGCCCCGCACCACCGCGCTCAGCGCCAGCATCCGCGCGGACGCCTCCAGCCGCCCCTGTGCGTACCGGATCCGCGCCAGCAGCTCGACCATGCCGGCCAGGTCCGGCATGTCGAATCGCCCGGCCGCGCGTTCGATCACCGTGAACACCGGCGCTTCCGCCTCGTCCGGGCGGCCTTCGGCGAGCAGCAACCCGGATTCGATGGCCCCGAGCCATTCCACCTCGAAACCCTCCGGCGTCGGCCAATCCGCCCGCGCCGACTGCATTTCCCGGAACACCTCGCGCGCCTCGGCGAGGTTGTTCTCGCGGATCAGCAGTTCCGCGCGGCCGAGCAGCACGATCAGGCGCAAACCGTTGTTGCCGCCGGAAGCCGCGTAGCGTTCCGCGGCTTCCATGTCCCGCCACGCGCCCTCCTGATCGCCCGCGCGCGAACGTTCGACCGCCAGCCGCCACCACTGCTGCACGATGTCGTCGCGGGACCGCAGCTCCATCACCAGCCGCAGCCCCTCGGTGTACCCGGCGATCGCCGCCTCGTGGTCGCCGGACTGCGATTGCGCCGCGGCCCGGAACCCGTGCGTCATGCCGAGGCCCCAGCGGTCGCCGACCTCGGCGAAGCCCTGGTGGGCGAGGTCTCGCGCCCGGTCCGCGCCCTCGAGGTCTCCCATGTCGCCGAGGACGAAGCTCTCCGCCCAGTGCCCGGCGGCGCGGCTCCAGAGGTCGTCCCGTTCCACCGCCCGGCGAATCTCGCGCTTCGCCAGCTCCCGCTCGCCGTTGAGGTAAGCCACTATCGGCAGCCCCACCCACAGCCACGGATTCCGTTCCGCCGCACCGGTCCGGACGCAGTCCTCGACCAGCTCGGGGACGTCGACCTTCTCCTGCGGACCGGACATGGCCAGCATCAGCACCTGGCTCAGCCGCAGGCTCGCCGCCACGTCCGGCGGCAGGTCCCCGCCCAGTTCGAGCACCTCGTCGACGAACTGGGCGGCCCGCTCGTTCTGCCCGACGATGTTGAGATACCAGAACAACCCGAAGAGCAGCCGGGCCGCCGTTTCCGCGGCTCGCGATTCGATCGCCGCCCGCAGCGCGGACGTGAAGTTGTCGCTGTCGTGCTCGTAAACGTCGATCGCGCGCAGCTGGTCCCGTCCGCGCAGCAACGGCTCGTTGCGGTACGCGAGATCCGCGTAGTAGCCGACCATCGCGGCCCGCATCCGCTCTTGCTCTCCGGACTCGGCGAGGCGCTCGGACGCGTACGCGCGCAAGGTTTCCAGCAGGCGGTACCGCAGACCCACTACGTCCACAATGGACTTCTCTACCAGCGAGCCCAGCACGTACACGATGTCTTCCGCGGGCAATTCCTCGTCCGCGCAGACGTTTTCCACCGCCTCCTCGGAAAAGCTCGCCGCGAACACCGCGAGCCTGCGCGCGAGCCGGACCTCCGCGTCGCTCAGCAGATCCCAGCTCCACTCCACCACCGCACGCAGCGTGCGCTGGCGCGGCAACGCCGTCCGGCTGCCGGAGGTGAGCAGCCGGAACCGGTCGTCGAGGCGTTCGGCGATCTGCTCGGCGGTCATCGACCGCAACCGCGCGGCGGCCAGTTCGAGCGCGAGCGGCATGCCGTCGAGCCGGCGGCAGATCTGCCGCACGGAGTCCACTGTGGACTCGTCAAGCCGGAAGCCGGGCCGCACCGCCATCGCGCGGTCAAGGAACAGCCGGACCGAATCGAGCGTGCCGACGTCCGCGGGCGGCGCGGTCTCGTCCGGCACCGGCAGCGGACCGAGCGGGCACAGCGTCTCGCCGGTAATCGCCAACGGTTCGCGGCTCGTGGCCAGCACGCGCAGCGCGGGCAACCGGCGCAGCAGATTCTCGGCCAGCTCCGCGGCGGTGTCCACGACGTGTTCGCAGTTGTCCAGCACCAGCAACGTTTCCGCGCCGCCGAGCGCCTCCACCGCGTGTTCGAACGGATCGACCTGCCACCGCCGCGCGTCGGTCTCGGTCGTCCGAAGGTCGCGCACCTCCAGCGCGTTGAGCAAGGCGGACAGGACGTCTTCGGCCTCCCGTACCCCGGCCAGCGGCACGAACCACACCAGACCGCGCGAATGCGCCGGATGCCGCGAAGCCGCTTCCGTCGCGAGCCGGGTCTTGCCAGCGCCGCCCGGGCCGACGAGCGTCACCAGCCGAGCGCCTTCGAGCAACTCGGCCAGCAGCTTCAGCTCGTCGGTGCGGCCGATGAAGCTGGTCAGCCGCTGCGGCAACCGGTCGGCCACCGCGGCGACCGGTGTGTACTCGCCGCGCAGCGCGCGCAAATGCACTTCCTGCAGCTCCGCCGACGGGTCGACACCCAGCTCGTCGGCCAGCGTCGCGCGGATCGCGGAGTACGCGGCGAGCGCGTCAGCCTGCCGTCCGGCGGCGGAAAGCGCACGGATTCGCAAGCCAGCCAACCGTTCCCGCAGCGGATGCGCTTGAGCGGCGGCGGTGAGGTCCGCGAGCACCTCCGCGTGCCGACCCAGCCGCAACTCGGCTTCGAACCAGTCCTCCGCGGTCTCCGTGCGCCGCTCCTCCAGCAACGTGGCGGGCGCGGCGGCGAACGGCGCGTCCAGCACGTCCGCGAGCGCGGGCCCACGCCACAACGCGAGCGCGGCGGCGAGCGCGTCGGCGGCGGTACCGTCCCGCCCAGCGGCAAGCTCCCGGCGCCCCTCGGCGGACAACTGCTCGAACCGGTGGAGATCCACCGCCTCCGGCGGCACCCCGAGCCGGTAACCGCCGTTGGCGGACTCCACTTCGGCCCCCGCCTGCCGCAGTGCGCGACGCAGCCGCGAGACGAGCGATTGGAGCGCGTTGGCCGCGTCGGCCGGGGGTTCCGCGCCCCACAGCCCGTCGATCAGCGCCTCGGCGGAAACCGCGCGACCGGCGTCGAGCGCGAGCCGGGAAAGGAGCATGCGAAGGCGGGCTCCGCCGATGTCGATCGGCGTGCCGTCCTTGCCCTCCGCTCGCAGCGGGCCCAGCAGCGCGACGCGCATGCGGTCCAGCTTTCCAGACAACGCCCGGTCCGTGCCGGGGCCCGACGTAAGTGTGGACTTTCGGGACAATCTGCCGCCAACCGGTTACCGCCCGGCTTCCCGGCGCTACGTTGCGGAGGATTCACCCGCAGACACAGGAGCGCCCATGAGAGCACTGCACCGCTGGCATCGCCCGGCAGTGACCGTCGCAGCCACCCTCACCGCGTTGACGCTCGGCACCGGGATCGCGTCCGCCGGACAGAACGGCTGGGACAAGCCGACCCCCGGCTCGGACGGCGCCGGAGACAGCTACTACCCGCAAGACGGCAACGGCGGGTACGAGGTCTCCGACTACGACCTCAAGATCAACTACGCTCCGGACACCCACCAGCTCGCCGGCGTCCAGACGGTCCACGCGAAGGCGACCCAGTCGCTCAGCTCGTTCGACCTCGACCTCCGCGGCCTCACCGTCGACGCGGTCCGGGTCAACGGCGCGCCCGCCAAGTTCACCCGCACCGGCGACCACGAACTCGTGATCACGCCGAAGATGCCGCTGTGGAAGGGGCTGCCGTTCACCGCCGAGGTCGCCTACCACGGCGTTCCGGTGGCGATCGAGGACCCGAACCTCGGCAAGAACGGCTGGCAGTTCACCGAGTCCGGCGGCGCGTTCGCCGCCGGCGAGCCGAAGTCGGCCACCACCTGGTACCCGGTCAACGACACCCCGCGCGACAAGGCGAGGTTCCGGCTGTCGATCACCGTCCCGAGCGAATGGGGCGTGATCGCCAACGGCCGCGAGGTCGCCAAGTACCGGACGCGGTCGGGCACCACGCACGTCTGGGCCGAAAACACCCCGACCGCCTCCTACATGACCACGGTCGCGATCGACAAGTGGACCTTCAACAAGCGCCAGCGCGCGGACGGCACCCCGATCGTCAGCGCGTACGCGCCGGGCACCACCGACGCCACGAAGCAGGCCGACGCGCAGCTGCCCGAGGTGATCGACTTCCTCGAATCGAAGTTCGGCAAGTACCCGGTGGACGCCGCGGGCGGCATCTACCTGACCGAGCCGATCGGGTTCTCGCTCGAGACGATGAGCCGGCCGATCTACTCCGGCCGCGCGGGCAACATCGGCACGATCGTGCACGAGAACGCGCACCAGTGGTGGGGCGACACCGTCGCCGTCGACCACTGGAAGGACGTGTGCCTCAACGAATGCTTCGCGTCCTACGCGACCTGGCTGTGGGCGCAGAAGAACGGCACCGACCTCGACGCCAAGTACCTCAACACGGTCGCGTCGGCCAGCGACGCGTTCTGGGACGGCAAGCTGTACGACATGGGACCCGGCCACGAGTTCACCTACGTGTACTCCAAGGGCCCGGTCATGCTGCACGCGCTCAGCAAGTATATGGGGCAGGATGCGTTCGACCAGGTGCTGAAGACCTGGAACTCCGTGCACCACGACGGAAACGCGAGCATGCAGGACTTCCAGAAGTACTGTGAGAAGGTGTCCGGCATGGACCTGCAGGGCTTCTTCGACGCGTGGATCTACGGCAACGGCAAGCCGTCGGACGAATTCCTTTACCCGGGCGACCTGAAGCCGGCCGCCAAGTGACAGTTCTGCTGACCGGGTTCGCGCCCTTCGACGGAGCGGCGACGAATCCTTCTTGGCAGGCAGCTTCGCTGGCAGCGGCGCGGCGGACGGACACGGTGGCGGTAGAGCTGCCGTGCGAGTTCGACGCGTCGCTGCCGGCGCTGCGCGCCGCGATCCTGGCGCACCGGCCGGAACTGGTCGTGTGCGCCGGGCTCGCCGGCGGGCGCGAGCACGTCACGCCGGAGCGGGTGGCGATCAACCTGATCGACGCCCGGATCCCGGACAACGCGGGTGCCCAACCGGTCGACGTGCCGGTGGTCCCGGGCGGGCCGTCCGCGTACTTCACCACGCTGCCGGTGAAAGCGGCGGTCGCGGCGATCGAGTCGGCGGGGCTGCCCGCGGCCGTGTCGTACACCGCCGGGACGTACGTGTGCAATCAGGTCTTCTACGGCCTGCTGCACCTGATCGCGACGGAGTTCCCCGGCCTGCGCGGCGGTTTCGTGCACGTGCCGGAGGAAGCGCGGCTGCCGCTGGACTCGACCGCGCGAGCGCTCGAACTCGTGGTGGACACCGCGCTGACCGTGCACGAGGACGTGGCGACCTCGGCAGGCACCCTGCACTGAGCCTTTATTCGCCAGGCTGGACGGTCTGCTCGAAGAACTGCACCAGATCCCGCGGCCGCCGGCTCGTGTGCGACGGGCTGGTGTCCATCACCGTGCCGACCACCGGAATGCCGTCGGCCTGGTAAACCAGCAGCCCCAGCTTCGGCCCGACCCCGGCGACGTACCGGCCGCTGAGCCCGGTGCGGGTGCGCCAGGTGTCGGTCTCGATCCGGCCGGTCATGTCCTTGCGCGCGCTCGGCTCGACCTGGGCGAGCGTCAGCCCCTCGTGGAACGCGACGGTGGTCTTGTCCGGGAAACGGCACAGCGCGGTGCGTACCGCGCCCAAGGCTTTCGCCAGCTCGGGGTCGTCCGAGCAGGTGGCGCGGGTTTGGATGGTCGGACCGGCCAGCCGGCGGATGCACTTGGTGAGGCCGTTTTCGCCGGGGAGCGCGGGCTGGGATCCGGCGCAGGTGACGGTGTTCGGCGGGGTGACTGGTTGGTTCGCGGCGGGTTTGTCGTCGCCGCGAGTGGCGAGAACGGCGGTCACGATCCCGGCGACGACGAGCACGGTCAGTGCGATCGCGCCGAGGACGACAGGTTTGCGGGACTTCTTCTGGGGCGGCCGCGGCCATCCCGGAGGCGGCATGGGTGCTGGTGGCCGCTGGTTCAACGCGGGCTGCTGCTGGACGGGTTGTTGCTGAACGGGTTGCTGCTGGACGGGTGGCCAGGAGGCCGGAGCCTGCGGTGCCTGCACAGGTGCCCGCTCGTCCACGTGATGCAACCCGAACGCGACGGCCGTCTCCGGCTGGTCCTCGGTAGTCGGAACCACGCCCAGCGTCGACCCGACCAACGAGGCCAGCAACGGCATCCGGCTGGGCCCGCCGACCAGATACACGCCGCCGAGCCGATCCGGCGTCAGCCCGGCCCTCGCGATCGTCGCCGCGAGCATTTCCGTACTGCGCAACAGATTCGGCCGGACCAGCGCTTCCAATTCGGCCCGGGTGACCAGAACGTCGCCGAACGGATCCGGCATCGGTACTTCGGTGTGCGCGTGCCGGGAGAGACTTTCCTTGGCGTCGCGGACATCTTGGAGCAAGACCCGCCGCATCCGCCGGTCGCTGGTCGTCTGCGGACGCAAAAGCCGTTGCCACTGCGCCGGATCCGCGTGCGAGACCGACCGTCCAATGTGTACTAACAGGGCTTGGTCGATGTCAAGACTGCCGAGATCCGGCAACCCGTCCTCCGCCAGCACCGCGGTACCCGCGCCGACGACCGCGCAGTCGAACGTGCCCGCCCCGAGGTCATACACCGCGATCGGGCCGCTGGGCACGCCTTGCTCGCGCAGAGTCGCGTAATGCGCCGCCGCCGCGACCGGTTCCGGCACCAGCCGCACCTGGACGAACCCAGCCTTCCCCGCCGCCGCGCGCAGAATCTGCTGCCGCTGCGCGCCCCAGCCCGCTGGATGCGACAACCGCACCTCGTCCGGAACGCCGGAAAGCTGCCGCTCGGCCTCCTCGCCCATCCGCCGCAACACCGCGGCGAAGGCGTCGACGACCGGCACCACCCGATCGCCGAGCAGCAGCTCACCGTCGTCAATCCGCCGTTTGGGATACGGCTCGAACCGGCTGGGATCCAGCCGAGCCCGCCGCTCCGCGTCCTGCCCGACGACGAGCCGCCCGTCCTCCTCCGCGTACACCGCGGACGACATGGTGACCGACCCGTCGACCTCAATAGCCCGCGGGCCACGCCCAAAGGCCGCCAAGACGCCGACCGTGCTGGAAGTACCGAAGTCGATCGACAGGACGTCCACGCAGCTCCCCTCCCCGAAACCCCCACCGCATCGTCTCACGATCGTCGGTGACAGATGTAGAGGCGCACGCCGCCGCGGAACTGATCGCCGAATGAGGCGGCCAGGTCACGCTTGACGGCTGGGTGGAGAGATCCGGCTGCCCTGCTTCACCGAGCGAATCACCGGGCGCTGCCGCGGGATCGCCCTCGGCCAGTAGCCGCCGCCTACCCCGCGAAAGTCGCCGCCGGAAAAGGCGTCTCCCGGTCCTCCAGCAACCGCCCGTAAAAATCGTTCATCACCACCGCCACCGCGGCATGCCGCGCCACCAGACCGGCTACCGGGGCGGGCAACGGAAGCTCCCCAGCGGCCGCGCGGCGCACCGCGGTCAAGCGGCTCTCCCGGTCCCACGTCCCGCACACCTGGGTCACCAGCCAGTTCACCAAGTGCATCGACCCGTAAGCCCGGTCATGCTCCGCGTTCAGCTCCGCGAACGCCAGTTCCTCCGCCGTCAGATCGAACCGCCGCGCGAACGCCAGCCCGAAATCCGTCAGCACGAACCGCTCGCCGTCGGTCAGGAAGTTCTCGAAGTGGTTGTCGAAGTGCAGGACGCCCTGTGCCCGAAGGAACGAGAGCGTCTGGTCGACCTGCGCCGCGAGTCGTTCCGCCTGATCCAGATGAGCAGGCAGCCACCGGTGCACGTTGGCCGGAAAATACTCACAGAACAAAACCACGCTCGAAGACGAATCCCGCAATTCCGTGAGCCGCCGGCGGACCGCGGCGGAACCGCCCCAGTATTCGACGTCCTCCTCCAGCGGCCGGTCCGGCACCCGGCCAGCGGGGACCGGCAGGATCCGCCAGTGGTGCAGCAGGGGGAAGTTCTCGCACGAACCACTGAGCACCCAGCCGTTCGCCATGACGTGCAGCGCCAGCTCCCGCCACGCCGAACCCTCCGGCGAGCCGAGGCCGTAATGGCAAAAGGCGGGCAGGCCATACAGATTGGCAGTGGAACGCGGATGCTGAAGCTCCAGCGAAGTGAGCGGCACCCGCTTCGCGAAAACCGGAACCCCGTCGACGTCCAGCCGCGACCCAGTGCCGCCGATTCCCTCGGACAGCACCTCCGCGGACTCCAGCCGCTCAGCGAGCTGACGGTCGCTCAGCAGCGAAAGCGCGGTGCTCGCCGTGGCGTGCCGCGAGATTCTCGAAGAAGTCCCCATGAAGACGACAGTAGAGAAAAAGGGCGGCCCCAGACCTGGGAGCCGCCCTTTTTCCGCTAGCTAATTCACTCGTTCTCGGCTTCGCCGTTCTCGGCGGCGCCGATGCTCACCGGCGGAGCGTCGGGAACCGAGGACGGACGCTTCTCCCCGCGGAAGGTGAAGTGCGCCTCGTCGTCGCGGTCCTCCGGGTTGCCGCTCCAGCCCTCGACGTCGACCACGATGATCTGCCCCGGCTCGACCTCGCCGAACAGGATCTTCTCCGACAGCTGGTCCTCGATCTCGCGCTGGATCGTGCGACGCAGCGGCCGGGCGCCGAGCACCGGGTCGAAGCCGCGCTTGGCCAGCAGCGCCTTCGCCTTTTCGGTGAGCTCGATCTCCATGTCCTTGGCCTTGAGCTGCGTCTCGACCCGGCCGATCATCAGGTCCACCATCTGGATGATCTGTTCCTGGTTGAGCTGGTGGAAGACGATGATGTCGTCGATCCGGTTCAGGAACTCCGGGCGGAAATGCTTCTTCATTTCCTCGTTGACCTTCTGCTTCATCTTCTCGTAGCGGTTGGTCGAATCCGCTCCGGAGGAGAAGCCGAGGCTCACGGACTTCGAGATGTCCGAGGTGCCCAGGTTCGAGGTGAAGATCAGCACGGTGTTCTTGAAGTCGACCGTGCGGCCCTGGCCGTCGGTGAGGCGGCCGTCTTCGAGCACCTGCAGGAGGGTGTTGTAGATCTCCTGGTGCGCCTTCTCGATCTCGTCGAAAAGCACCACCGAGAACGGCTTGCGCCGCACCTTCTCGGTCAGCTGCCCGCCCTCTTCGTAGCCGACGTAGCCCGGAGGGGCGCCGAAGAGCCGCGAAGCGGTGTAGCGGTCGTGGAACTCGCCCATGTCGATCTGGATGAGCGCGTCGTCCTCGCCGAACAGGAAGGACGCCAGCGCCTTCGACAGCTCGGTCTTACCGACACCGGACGGGCCGGCGAAGATGAACGAACCGGACGGGCGCTTCGGGTCCTTCAGACCCGCACGCGTACGGCGGATCGCCTGGGAGACGGCCTTGACCGCGTCCTCCTGGCCGATGATGCGCTTGTGGAGCTCGTCCTCCATGCGCAGCAGCCGGGTGGTCTCCTCCTCGGTGAGCTTGAACACCGGGATGCCGGTCCAGTTGGCCAGCACCTCCGCGATCTGCTCGTCGTCCACCTCGGCGACGACGTCGAGGTCGCCGTCCTTCCACTGCTTCTCGCGCTCGCCCTTCTGGCCGAGGAGCTGCTTCTCCTCGTCGCGCAGGCGCGCGGCCCGCTCGAAGTCCTGCGCGTCGATCGCGGACTCCTTGTCCCGGCGGACGTCGGCGATCTTCTCGTCGAACTCGCGCAGGTCCGGCGGAGCGGTCATCCGGCGGATGCGCATCCGGGCCCCGGCCTCGTCGATCAGGTCGATCGCCTTGTCCGGCAGGAACCGGTCGTTGATGTAGCGGTCGGCCAGCGTGGCGGCCGCGACCAGCGCCGAGTCGGTGATCGAGACGCGGTGGTGCGCCTCGTACCGGTCGCGCAGGCCCTTCAGGATCTCGATCGTGTGCTCGAGCGACGGCTCGCCCACCTGGATCGGCTGGAAGCGGCGCTCCAGCGCGGCGTCCTTCTCGATGTACTTGCGGTACTCCTCGAGCGTGGTCGCGCCGATCGTCTGCAGTTCGCCGCGGGCCAGCATCGGCTTCAGGATCGACGCCGCGTCGATCGCGCCCTCGGCCGCCCCCGCGCCGACGAGCGTGTGCAGCTCGTCGATGAACAGGATGATGTCGCCGCGGGTCTTGATCTCCTTGAGCACCTTCTTCAGGCGCTCTTCGAAGTCGCCGCGGTAGCGGGAGCCGGCGACCAGCGAGCCGAGGTCGAGGGTGTAGAGCTGCTTGTCCTTGAGCGTCTCGGGCACCTCGCCCTTGACGATGCTCTGCGCGAGCCCCTCGACGACGGCGGTCTTGCCGACGCCCGGCTCGCCGATGAGCACCGGGTTGTTCTTGGTCCGGCGGGACAGCACCTGCATGACCCGCTCGATCTCCTTGCCGCGCCCGATGACCGGGTCGAGCTTGCCCTCGCGGGCGAGCACGGTCATGTTGCGGCCGAACTGGTCGAGCACCAGCGAGGAGGACGGCGTGCCCTCGCCGCGGCCGGAGCCGCTCTCGGTGGACTTCTCGCCGGTCTGGTAGCCGGACAGGAGCTGCAGCACCTGCTGGCGGACCCGGTTGAGGTCCGCGCCCAGCTTCACGAGCACCTGGGCCGCCACGCCCTCGCCCTCGCGGATCAGGCCGAGCAGGATGTGCTCGGTGCCGATGTAGTTGTGGCCGAGCTGCAGCGCCTCGCGCAGCGACAGCTCCAGCACCTTCTTCGCCCGCGGCGTGAACGGGATGTGCCCGCTCGGAGCCTGCTGGCCCTGGCCGATGATCTCCTCGACCTGCTGGCGCACGCCCTCGAGGGCGATGCCCAGCGACTCCAGCGCCTTGGCGGCGACACCCTCACCCTCGTGGATCAGACCCAGGAGGATGTGCTCGGTGCCGATGTAGTTGTGGTTGAGCATCCGGGCCTCTTCCTGGGCCAGGACGACCACCCGCCTCGCGCGGTCGGTGAACCTCTCAAACATGCGCACTCCCTCGACTGCTGCGTCGGCGGCCCGTAACCTCCGCGGATCGCGCCCGCGGCGGACAGCACCGTGAGACCACTCTAGTAGCCAAGCGGACGCGCTTGCGTACCACTACGGCAACCGGGCAGCCCGTTCGCATCCGGGCGGCGACCCGGTCGGTCGCCGCTGTCCATCCGGTTGCGCTGCATCTTTACTCCTCTTCGAACGTACGGGACCGGATCAGGATTCCGCTGGGATACCCCTGTCCGCTCAGCGCGAACACCCCTGCGCGTCCGGGTGGTCTCCCCCCTTGGCCACCCGATTGGCGCAACCTTCCCCCGTCTGTAAGGTTAGGCACACCTAATGAGACGGGAGGTGGTCAGTGAACCCGCAGCGCTCGCGCGACGACGCCCGCGAGATCGGCGACGGTCTCGATTCCTCCCTGCGGCGCGTCAGCGCCCGGTACGAGTTGCGCCGCGACGTCCCCGAGGACTGGTTCCGCTGCGCTGACCTGCTGGACCAGCCCGAGTTGTTCGGCGAATGGCGCTCCCGGCTGACCGACTGGCTCCTCGACCAGCACGGCGCGGCACCCGCGCGAACCGCGGCCAGCTACGTGATGTCTTGGTACCTGTACGTCCCCGCGTACGTAGGCGCGTTGCTGCTGCACCACGAGCGCCGGGTGCCGTCGCTGAAGCCGGAACAGCTCGCGTTCGGCCTCGGCCCCGATCGTCCGCACCCCGAGGGCATGGCCGTGCTCAGCGACGCCTTCTACTGCCTGCCCACCGACCCGGGCAGCGTCCGTCCAGAGGCCACCGTCGTGCGCGACGAACGCGCGCTGGCCGCGGTGCTGCGCGCGCAGTTCATCGGCCACGCTGCCCGCTTCGTCCGCGCCTATGCCCCCGGCACCCGGCTCGGCCGCCGCATGCTCTGGGCGGCCGCTACAGACGCGCTGGACGGCGCGCTGTGGCGGGTCGGCAAGCAAGGCGGGACGACCGAGGCCGAAGGCGCTGGCGTCGCGGACGCCGTGCTGGTGCTCGACGCGCAGTACCGCCCGCTGACCTCGGCGTCCACCTTGCGCATGGCGATCAACGACGAAGGCCACCGGGTTTGGGAGCGACGACGGGAGAGCTGCTGCTTCTCCTATCTCCTGCCCGGCGAAGCGGAATGCGAAAGCTGTCCGCGCGTCTGCCGCCGATGATCTCCATCGAGTGAAATCTCAGGCGTACGGGTCCCGGCCCGTCGCGCCCAGCGCCCGGTGCAGCACCGGCGCGGTTTCCGGCACCGGAACCTCCGGGCCGAAGACCCCGCCCTTGCGGGCCTCTTCGCCCATCCCCTTCGCGAACGCGAGCACCGCTTCGGCGGTTTCGTCCGAGCAGTTCAGCTCGGTACCACTCGCCCGCGTCAGGTCCCAGGCGTGCACGACGAGTTCGCCGAGCACCATGTCTCCGACAACCGCGGCAGGCAGTTCCGAGCCGCCGAAGGTGATAGTGCCGGTCCACGCTTCCGGGGGAGCGAGCGCGGCGAGGACGTCGTCCAGCATCGCTCCCAGAGACTTCGGCCAGTCTTCCCCGACGAGAGAGGCTTCGGCTTCGGTCGGCGCGGGCGGTTCGTAAGGCTCGTGCCGGATCGCGGCGGCGAGCCACGGGCCCCAGTAGAGAAGGTGGTTGAGAAGGCCGCGAACGTCGTAGTCGGCGCATGCGGTGGGCGCGGTCAGCGACGGGGCGGCCGCCGCGACGCGCCGCAGTTCGGCGGCGGCCGGGGCGAGCAGTCCGGAGTGATTCGACATGCGCCCGAGCCAACCACCCGGGCTCGGCGGCCGTCTTGAAATTACGCGACGCACTACTGTTTTCAGCCATGCGGCGGATCCCGAGCGGCATCCTGAACGAGCGGACGGCTCGCACCAAGTTCACGCTGACCCGGCATCCGCCCGCCCCGGAACTGCGCGATTTCGTGGAACACCACTGGATCCTGCGCTGGGACCTGACCGAACCCCACGAACAGCACGTGCTGCCGAATCTGTCGGTGCACGTGACGTTCTTCCCCGGCGCGTGCGGGGTTTACGGTCCGGCGCACCAGCTTTTCACGCACCGGCTCAGCGGACGCGTGCACGGGATCGGGGCCCGGATCCGGCCCGGATGTTTCCGTCCGTTCCTCGGCGCCCCGGTGCGTACGCTCGCCGACCGCTCGGCCGGCGTGGCCGAGATCTTCGGGCCGGACGCCGCGGTCGCGGAAAAAGCCGTCCGGAATGCGCGGACCGACGCGGAAATGATCACTGCAATCGACAACTTGCTGATCGCATCCCGCCGCCCCATTCCCCGGGCGACCCGGCTGGCCGCGGAGGCGGTGGAAACAATCGCGGCGGATCCCGAGATCACCAAGGTCGCGGAACTGGCCTCGGCACTCGGACTGTCGATCCGGGCGGTGCAGCGGTTGTTCGCCGAGCACGTCGGAACAACGCCGAAGTGGGCGATCCGGATTTACCGGCTCAACGAAGCCGCCCGGTTGCTCGCCGCACCGATCCCGCCGGATTACGCGGATCTGGCGACTCGGCTGGGCTATAGCGACCAACCTCACTTCATCCGCGATTTCCGCGCGGTGACCGGAGCCCCGCCGGCGGAGTACGCCCGTTCGGCTCGGCGGCTGATGTCGGGCACGCCGGACGGCGCAAAGCCGGGAAACTAATCCGGAACGGCAAACGGCCGCCGGGAATGTTCCCGACGGCCGTTCGGCGTGGAGCCGCGAAGACTGGCCTCTCCCGGTTCGCTAACCGGAGGACCGCATCCGCGAGTTCCGGAAATGCCCGGTCAGTTCTTCTTGTGGTAAGCCTCGACGACCTCCGACGGGATGCGCCCGCGGTCGGAAACCTGGAAACCGTTCTTGCGGGCCCACGCGCGAATCGCCTGGTTCTGCTCGCGGTCGACCGCGGCCGGGCGGGCCGGGGATTTGCCGCCGGCGACCGGGCGCAGCGGCGCGCGCTTGCGGCCGCCCGCGCGGCGCGCGTGCTCGACATACTGCGCCAGCGCGTCGCGCAGTTCCTCGGCGTTTTCGCTCGACAGGTCGATCTGGTAGCTCACACCGTCCAAACCGAACTCGACGGTCTCTTCCGCCTCACTGCCGTCGAGGTCGTCGACCAGAGAGACCAGCACCTTCTGTGCCATCTGATTCCTCCTGCGGGGCTTGCCCGAATGATCTGGCTACATGATCTGGTTTCGGGGCAAGCCCCGAGCTACAGAAGTCTTTGACACCCATATTAATACCCGCTTGCCCCGCCGTAGGCAAATCCGCATTGAGAAAATCTCGACCGCGCGGCGAACGGCGACCTATTCGGGCCGGACGAGCGGGAAGAGGATCGTCTCGCGGATACCGAGCCCGGTGAGTGCCATGAGCAGCCGGTCGATCCCCATTCCGACCCCGCCGCTCGGCGGCATTCCGTACTCGAGCGCGCGCAGGAAATCCTCGTCGAGACGCATCGCCTCGCTATCCCCGGCCGCGGCGAGCCGCGCCTGTTCGGTGAGCCGCTGCCGTTCCACGACCGGATCCACCAGCTCGGAGTATCCGGTGGCGAGTTCGAATCCGCGCACGTACAGGTCCCACTTCTCGGCCACGCCCTCCCGGCTGCGGTGCTGCCGGGTGAGCGGCGACGTCTCGAGCGGGAAATCCCGGACGAATGTGGGCGCGTGCAGTCCGTCGCCGACGAGGTGTTCCCACAGTTCCTCGACCAGTTTGCCGTGCGCTAGCTTGGGATCCACCTCGATCTCGCGCGCCGCGGCGATCTTGTGCAGTGCTTCGGCGGGAGTATCCGGCGTCACTTCCTCGCCGAGCGCTTCCGACAGCGACTCGTACATCCCGAGGGTCGTCCATTCGCCGGAAAGGTCGTACTCGGTTCCGTCGGCGAGAGTGACGACCTGGGTGCCGAGCACGTTCTCCGCGGCCTCCTGGATGAGTTCGCGGGTCATCACGGCATTCGTGTCGTAAGTGGCGTACGCCTCGTAGTACTCGAGCATCGCGAACTCCGGCGAGTGCGAGGAGTCGCTGCCCTCGTTGCGGAAGTTCCGGTTGATCTCGAAAACCTTCTCGATCCCGCCGACCACGCAGCGCTTGAGGTACAGCTCCGGCGCGATGCGCAGGAACAGCTCGAGGTCGAACGCGTTGGAATGCGTGACGAACGGCCGGGCCGCGGCCCCGCCGTGCAGCGTCTGCAGCATCGGCGTCTCGACCTCGGTGAATCCCCGGCGGTGGAACGACTCGCGCAGCGAACGCATCACGCCCGACCGCGTGCGCACCACGTCGCGGGCGCGCGGGCGCATAATCAGATCGACATAACGCTGCCGGATTCGCGTTTCCTCGGCCAGCTCCTTGAACGCCACCGGCAGCGGGCGCAACGCCTTCGCCGCGATCTGCCAGCTGTCGGCCAGCACGGAAAGCTCGCCGCGCTTGGAAGTGATCACTTCGCCGTGCACGAATACGTGGTCGCCGAGATCGACATCGGACTTCCACGCGGCGAGAGACTCGGCTCCGACCTGGGCGAGACTCAGCATCGCCTGCAGTTCCGTGCCGTCGCCCTCACGAAGAGTGGCGAAACAGAGTTTGCCGGTATTGCGGAGAAACATGACGCGACCGGTGACGCCGACCATCTGACCGGTGCTGGTGTCGGCTTCGAGACCGGAATGTTCGGCACGGATCTGCGCGAGAGTGTGCGTGCGCGGAACCTCTACCGGGTAAGGATCGGCGCCCTCCGCGATTATCCGGTCGCGCTTGTCCCGGCGCACCCGCATCTGTTCGGGCAGGTCGGCATCGGGCAGTGCGTCGGACGCGGGGAATTCGGTCATGGCCATAGCGTACGAAGCCGCTGGTGAACCGCGTCAACCGGATTCCCCTTACGGGGCACTCACGGTATTAGGGTGGTTACTCGTGAGCGATCCCGACGCGGAACTGCGCGCCCGGCGGGCTTCTTCGTTCGGCGGCCAGGCGAGCGCCTACGCCCGGCACCGCCCGGACTATCCGCGGGCGGCACTCGAATGGGGCATGTCCGGAGCAAACCGACCGGTACGCGAGGTGCTGGACCTGGCGGCGGGCACCGGAAAACTCACCGAGGGACTGGCCGGGCTCGGCCGCTCGGTGACCGCGGTGGAACCCGATCCGGGCATGCTCGCCGAACTGACGCGGCGGCTGCCCGGCGTGCGCGCGCTGCCCGGCAGGGCCGAGGACATTCCGCTGCCGGACGAATCAGCGGACGCGGTATTCGTCGGCCAGGCGCTGCACTGGTTCGATTTGGCCCCGGCGTTCGCGCAGATCCGCCGGGTGCTGCGGCCCGGAGGGGTGGTGGCCGCGCTGTGGAATCACGACGACGAATCCGTGCCGTGGGTGCTCGAATTCTCCCGGCTGATCCGCACCGGCGTCAGCCGCGGGTTCGCCGATCCGGACCGGCGGCTGCGCGCGGACGGCTTCGGCCCGTTCGAACACGCCCGCTTCGCCCACGCTCACCGCCGCTCGATCGAATCCCTGCTGGCGACCGTGGCCACGCATTCGCATCTGCTGGTCGCCTCCGCACCAGAGCGGGAGCGCCGGCTCGCGGAAGCGCGGGCGTACCTGGAATCTGTTCCGCATGCCGGAACGGGCGAATTCGACTATCCACTGGTCACCACGGTTCTGCGGGCCCGCCGAAGCTGAGCCGGCGACCGAAATCACCACCTCGCGCCGGCTCCGGAGTGCTAATTTCGGAAGCGGCGGTGCTGCCGCCCCGGACGAGCGCGTCGTACCCGGTCACGACAAGACGGCGCAGTGGACGTATCCGTCACTGCGAAAGGTTCTCCTGCCATGGCCTGGCTCGTTCTCGTTGTTTCCGGATTTCTCGAAACCGTGTGGGCCGCGGCGCTCGGCGCCTCGAAAGGCTTCAGCAGGCTCTGGCCGAGCCTGCTCTTCGGCGGTGCGCTGCTGCTCAGCATGTCCGGCCTCGCGTATTCCTTGCGCGAAATTCCGCTCGGCACCGGATACGCGGTGTGGGTCGGCATCGGCGCGGTGGGGACCGCGGTTTACGGCATCGTCGCGATGAACGATCCGCTCACCGTCGGCCGGATCACCTGCCTCGTGCTGATTGTCGCCGGGGTCGTCGGGCTGAAACTGTTCCACTGACCTTCACCCGAGCGCGATCTCCAGCCCGCGCAGCCGCTCCGGCGCGGAAATCACGTCGATCCCGGCGATCAGGTCGCCGTCGAAAGCGAACTTGAGAACCACGGCGAGCCGGCCGCGCGGGGCGAGCACCAGGCCGGGAACGCCGTCGACCACCGCGACCCGCGTGCTGCGCGCGAGTTCCGAAGCGAGCAGCGCGCCCTTGCTGACCGCTCGGACACCGCGCAGCACCACCGGCGCCGCGCCGGTGTCCGAGTGCAGCACGACGTCGGGATCGAGCACTTTCAACAGTCCCGCGAAATCTCCCTCGCGAGCAGCGGCCAGGTACGCCTCGACGACGCCACGCCGCTTGCTCGCGTCCGCTGGCGCGGCTTCTCCTCCGCGCACCCGGCGACGGGCCCGGCTGGCCAGCTGCCGGACCGCCGCCGGGCTGCGGTCGAGAATCTGCGCGAGGTCCTCGAACGGCACCGCGAACATGTCGTGCAGCACGAACGCGATCCGCTCGGCCGGGCCAAGGACGTCGAGCACTACCAGCATCGCCAGGCCGACGGAATCGGCTAACTGGGCTTCTTCGGCGAGGTCCGCGCTGTCGTCGCCGCGGTCGAGCGGGAACGCGTCCAGGGAGTCCTCGCGACGGCGTTCCCGCGAGCGCAACAGGTTCAGGCAGACCCGCGCCACCACAGTCGTGAGCCAGGCGGGGAAATTCTGCACTTCGGAAAGGTCCGCGTGGTCGACGCGCAGCCAGGCTTCCTGCACCGCGTCGTCAGCCTCGGCGAGCGAGCCGAGCATGCGATAGGCGACCCCGCGCAACCGCGGCCGCTGCTCCTCGAATTGGACCGCGAGCAGGCCTTTTCGGTCCACCTGTCACATCTCCTTCACGGCCGGGTTCATCCCAGTAGGACACCCCCAGTGCCCGACCAGCGGCACTGTACCCGGAAGGAAATGCCCATGACGACGATCTTGGTCACCGGCGGCACCGGAACTCTCGGCAAACTGGTCGTTCCCGCCCTCCACGACGCGAAGGTGCGCATCCTCAGCCGCAAAGCAACCGGCCCCGACCGGTTCGCCTGCGACCTGACGACCGGCGAAGGCCTTGCCCCCGCGGTCGACGGAGCGGACGTGATCGTGCACTTGGCAGGCGGTCCCAAGGGCGACGACGTGGCGACCGCGAATCTGGTCCGCGCCGCCGAACGCGCCGGAGTCAGCCACCTGGTTTTCATTTCGGTGATCGCCGCCGACGCGGTGCCGCTGGGCTATTTCCGCCGCAAGCACGAGGCCGAAAAGCTCGTCGCCGCGTCGGAAGTGCCGTCGACCGTCCTGCGCGCGGCCCAGTTCCACGGGTTCTGCCTCAATGCCGTGCGGGCGGTGGCGAAACTGCCGGTCGTGCCGGTGCCCGCGATCAATTTCCAGCCGGTCGACGCCCGGGAAGTGGCCGAGCGGATCGCGCGGCTGGCGCTCGGCGACCCGGCCGGGCGGGTGCCGGATCTGGCCGGGCCCAAGGTGTACGGCATGGGCGAACTGGTCGACAAGTATTTGCGGGCCAGCGGGCGACGGCGGCTGAAAATGCCGATGCGCGTTCCCGGAGCGGCCGGAAAGGTCTATCGCGCCGACGGCAACCTCAACCTCGACGCGGACACCGGCGTCCGCACCTTCGAGGATTACCTCGCCGAGCAGTTCGGCTAACGCACATTCCGTTCGTACACCAGCCGGAGGCCGAGCAGCGTCAGGTCCGGCACGTGCTCCTTGATCGTCTCGGATTCGCCCAGTACCAGCGGGGCGAGCCCGCCGGTGGCGATCACCGTGACCGGATCCGTGCTGTCGGCCTGCAATTCGCGCACGATCCGCCGGACGAGCCCGTCGACCTGGCCGGCGAAGCCGTAGAGGATGCCGGACTGCAGGCATTCCACGGTGTTCTTGCCGATCACCGAACGCGGCGGGACGAGTTCCACCTTGCGCAGCGCGGCCGCGCGGGCGGCGAGCGCGTCCACCGAGATCTCGATGCCCGGGGCGAACGCCCCGCCGAGGAATTCGCCCCGGGCCGAGATCGCGTCGACGTTCGTGGAGGTGCCGAAATCGACCACCACGCACGCGGTGGCGTGCAAATGGTGCGCGGCAAGGGTGTTCACGAGCCGGTCCGCGCCGACTTCCTTCGGATTGTCCACCAGCAGCGCGACGCCGGTGCGCACGCCGGGCTCGACGACGATCTTCGGCACCCGCGCGTAATAGCGGCCGAGCATCACCCGCAATTCGCGCAGCACCGCGGGCACTGTGGACAGTGCGCTGATCCCGGTGACCGCGTCGGCGTGCGGGCCGAGCAGTCCGCGCACGGTGAGCGCGAGTTCGTCGGCGGTCATCCGCGCGTCGGTGCGCATCCGCCAGTCACTGACCAATTCGGTGCCGTCGTAAAGCCCGAGCACGATATTGGTATTGCCGACGTCGACAGTGAGCAGCAACGAGGTCTTCCTTACTGCGGCTCGCGACCGCCGCCGGTACAGGTCAGTTTTCGGCGTGCAGCAACGCGTCGAGACGGCGCGCGTCCGCGGTTTCGGCCACCGGGAAGGTCATCGTGTCCTCTTCGGGCAGCGTGACCGTGCCGCTCAGCAGGCCCGATCCGTCCGGGGCGTGCGCCGGGTCGGTTCCGCGTTCGACGATCCGGTTGTAATCGTCCACAAAGATCACTCGCGGCCGGTAGGCGCGCGCCTCCGCGTCGTCCATCTGCCCGTAGGCGATCAGGATCACCAGGTCGCCCGGGTGCACCAGATGCGCCGCGGCGCCGTTGATGCCGATCACTCCGCTGCCGCGCTCGCCGGTGATGACATAGGTTTCCAGCCGGGCGCCGTTCGTGACATCCACAATGGACACCTGCTCGCCCTCGAGCAGATCGGCGGCCTCCATCAGGTCCTCGTCGACCGTGACCGAACCCACGTAGTGCAGGTCGGCCTGGGTCACCGTGGCCCGGTGGATCTTCGATTTCAGCATCGTGCGATACATCGTGGACTCTCCCTATTCCCCTGCGTCCGGATCCCCGCTCGGATGTTCCACGGCTTTTCCGAGCAGCACTCCCGCGTTGTCGATCAGCCGGGTACTCCCCACCCGGGCGGCGACCAGCAACCGCGCCTCTCCGTCGACGGGCGCCGGCCCCAAATCGGTTCCCCTCAATTCCAGGTAATCCACTTCCACCTGGGGACGGGCCGCGAGCGTCTTCCGCGCCATCTCCAGCACGGCCTCCGCCCCGTCCCGCCCGACGTGCGCCCCGGCCGACAACGCGGACGAAAGCACCACCGCGTCTTCCCGTTGTTCCGGCGTCAGGTAGACGTTGCGCGAGGACAGCGCGAGGCCGTCCCGTTCCCGGACCGTCGGCACCCCGATGACGCGGGTGTCGATGTTCAGGTCCGCCACCATCCGCTTGATCAGCACCAGCTGCTGGTAGTCCTTCTCCCCGAAGAACGCGTAATCCGGGCGCAGCAGGTTGAACAGCTTCGCGACGACCGTCAGCACCCCGGAGAAATGCCCGGGCCGGACGGCTCCCTCGAGTTCGTCGCCGAGCGGGCCGGGGTGCACGGTGACCATCGCGTTGTCCGCGTACAGGTCCGAGGCCTTCGGCGTGAAGGCCAGTTCGACGCCTGCTTCGGACAAAGTCGCCAAGTCGGCTTCGAGCTGACGCGGGTACGCCTCGAAGTCCTCGCCCTCGCCGAACTGCAACGGGTTCACGAAGATCGACGCCGCGACGACAGTGTTCGGCAGCCGCTTCGCGCGGCGCAGCAGTTCGCGGTGGCCGTCGTGCAGCGCGCCCATGGTGGGCACCAGCGCGACCTTCCGGCCGACGCTGCGCAGCGCCTGGCTCACCTTGCTGATGTGCTCGGGCGGCTGGAACGTGTTGAGCGTTCCGCGCTGGAATTTCGGTGTCGTCACGGGGTCTGTCCTTCGGCGGGGTCGGCGAGAAGATCGGTCAGTTCGCCCGCGGCCGCGGGATCGAGCAGGCCGGCGGCGCGAGACCGTTCGGCTGTGCGCCGGGCCAGCGCCCGGTAGGCCGGGGCGATCTGCGGCGCCCGCTCCGTGAGCACGTCGAGGTGCTTGCGGACGGTGCCGAGATCACCACGCGGGACCGGTCCGGTGAGGGCGCGGTCCCCGTGGCGAAGGACATTGTCCAATGCCGCCGAAAGCAGCGGTGCGACGAGTCGTTCCGGTTGTCCGATTCCGGCCCCGCGCAGGGTTTCCGTGCAGTCGGCGACCAGCGTCATCAGGTGATTCGCGCCGTGCGCCAGCGCCGCGTGGTACAGCGCCCGCGCGGATTCGGGGACCCGCACCGGCTCGGCGCCCATCTCGACGGCGAGCGCCTCACCGACGTTCCACGCCGCGTCGTCGTCCGGTGCCGCGGTGACGCCGATGCTTGCCGCGACAAGACGTTCGAGGTCTTCCTCGCGGCCGGTGAAGGTGAGCACCGGGTGCAGCGCGAGCGGCAGCGCACCGGCTTCCGCGGCCGGAGCCAGCACGTCGATGCCGTGCGCCCCTGAGGTGTGCACCACGATCTGCCCCGCCCGTACCGAATTCGTAGCGACCAGACCACGGACGGTGCCGGCGAGCGCGTCGTCCGGCAACGCGAGCAAGACGAGATCAGCTCTCCGCACGACCTCGTCGGGCGGCAGCAAAGGCACCTTCGGCAGCAACCGTTCCGCACGGTTCAGCGAGGCCGCGGACAGCCCCGAAGCGGCGACTACGGTGTGGCCTGCCCTGGCCAATGCCGCGCCGAGGACACTGCCCACGCGGCCGGCGGAAACGACGCCCACGGCAAGGCGGGCCGGTCGGTTCATGGCGTGCGCCTGTGGACGCTCATGGCTCGAAACTCCTCATGTTCGTTCCAGTCCCGCTCTTTCGTCGCGGGTACCAGACGACGGCGCGAGAGTAGCCCCGACCCGGCCGGATCGCGGTGCCTGGGTGACCAGCTTCACCCGGGGCGTCCCATCGCGCCCGTACCTTATTGGCGCTCGGCCGCCGGCGAGCACCGTGGCCGCTAATCCCCCGGTGGGACGCCACTTTTGGCACGGTAGAGCTACCCCGGACGGGGAATGTTCACCGACTGTCGCGATTGTTCGCCAATCGCACCGCATCCGCCCGGGCGTCCCGCAGTGCCTGCAGCAACTCTTCCTGCCGCTGCCGGTCCTGCTCGGTGCGCAACCGCGTACGCCGAAGGAATGCGAGTTCGGTCACGCTCGCCTGATACCGGCCCACCGCCCGCGCCGCGGCCCGCCCGGACTGCTTGCGCGCCTGCTTCCGCCACTGCCGCCGCCCGGGCAAACTGGCGAGCAGCTCGACCTCCGACGGCGCGATCCACCGCGCAGCAGCCATCTTCGGCAACGCGGCGGCGACGATCCGCTGTTCCCTCCGGCGCTGCAGCACGATCACGTAGATCGCGGCGATCAGCAGCGGCAGAATCACCAGGAAATACAGGGTGAGGAAGGACTTCCCGCCGTTGAGCGTGGCCGCGGCGTTCCAGAGCGCGTGCAGGAAGACCCCGGCGAGATACCCGGCGAGCGGCGCGAGAATCCGGACCCACCGCTGCGCGTAGCGAGCCGCGATGCCGAACCCGATGCCGGTCATGGCGGTGAACAACGGATGCGTGAACGGAGAAAGCACACCGCGCACGAGGAAAGCGGCGAGCACCCCGGAACTGGTGCCGTTGCCGAAGCCGTGGTCAGCGAAGGCGCGGCCGAAGTAATAGATGTTCTCGGTGAAGGCGAACCCGGCGGCCGCGAACCCCGCGTAAACGACGCCGTCGACGATCCCGTCGAATTCCTCGTTGCGCCGCCAGAAGACCAACAGGACAAAGACACCCTTCGCGGCTTCCTCGACCAGCGGCGCGGAGACGAGCGCACTCACCTTGCTGCCATTGCCCCCGCCGAGAAGCAGGTCCCCGAACGCCTCGGCCCCGGTGTTGATCAGCAGCGCGGTGACGGTGGCAATGCAAGCGCCCCAAGCGAATGCGAGAAGAAGCAACTTGGCCGGCTCAGGCTCCCACCGATCAACCCAAAGCAACCCGGCGACCACCACGCCAACCGGCAGCAGCGCCGCGACCACCCCGATCGCGACAGCCATCCACCCGACGCGCGCAGTAGCGAGCCCGAAGAGAAAAAGCCCGCACAACGCCACGACGATCAACCCGAGCACCGGAAGGAGCACGGTGACATGCCGAGAACGAGGCGGCGTGGACGCAGAACCCGACGAGCTGGCAGAAAGGGTGCCGTTCACGAGCGGTCACCATACGCAGGCCCCAAAACCCACGCCGGTTGGACGTACCGGGTTCAGCCCTACGCGGGATACCCCCCGGCAACACTCACCCCGGTCCGTGAGGGCCACCTTCACAGACCACCCGCCGCCAGCCCACCACACCGGATGCCCCTACGCCCCGAAACCGCAGCCGCTGCACCCACGAGCGGGCACCCAGCCCTAAAACCGCACCACTGCACCCAACGAACGACACACCCAGCCCTAAAACCGCACCACTGCACCCAAAGAGCGAGGCACCCAGCCCCAACCCGCAGCCGCTGCACCCAACGAGCGAGGCACCCAGCCCCTCCCCCAACCCCGATACAAAGCCGCCCTGCGGTTCGGGGGTGCTTGTCAAGGCATCTTTCCCGCCTTGACAAGCACCCCCGAACCGTCAGCACAATGAAAAATCGGGGTGCCCCACGCAACCAACGAGGCGCAATGTCGCCCGCCAGGGCGACGAGCCGCCCGAGAACGCACCAATCAATCCTCAGCCCGACGCCGCCTACGAGGAGTCCCATCGGCCTTCCCATTAGCCGCAAGCAACTCGGTCACCGACCGCCCAGAAGCATGATGCCCCCCAGAGCCCGCCTCCTCAGCAGCCTCCCAAGCAGGCGGCTCCCCCTCCGGCCGCCTCCGCCGCCCACCAGGCGACGGAGCCGATTCAGCATCGGGCCGCCGCCGACGCCCGCCAGTCCCACTGCTCACCGAACTCCGCACCGCCTCCGGCAACGTGGGATTAACCGAGTCAGCCCCATGCCGCCCAGTAGGCGTGTCCTCAGCCAACGGCGACAAATCCGACCGGGAGAACTGCTCCAACCGAGACGGCGCCCGAACCTGCGCCTCCCCGACGCTTTCCTTCTCCGGCGCGTCCGAACCAGGCTCAGCATGCCGAGCAGCCTCAACGGGAGCGGAAACCGCAGTCTGCTCAACAGCTTCATCCCGCGGAGGAACCGACCGCGCCGCCAACCGAGGCACCGGCCGCTCGTCCTTAACCGGATTGACCGGCTTCACGGGCGCCACCGGCGGCTCCGGCTTACTCACCGGCGCCACAGTCCGAGTCGGCTGCGCCTCAGTCCGCCGAGCCACCTCCGGCACATCCTTCGACGGCCGAGCCGCCCGCGGACGCGCCTCCCGAACCCGCTCAGCCTCCCGCGGCAACGGCTCAGTCACCTTGCGCGGCCGGACGCTCTCCTGCTCAACCGGCTCCGGAAGGGCCTGCGCCCCGGAGTCCCCAGCCGAACGACGCTCAGCTTCATACGGCTTCGGCGCACCGCCCCGAGGACCACGCTCGGCCTGCGAACCACCCCGAACCGGCCGCCCAGCCTGCGGTTCCGGCGCACCGTTCCGCGGCTCCCGCGCGGCGAAAGCGTCCGCCACACTGGCCCGCCCCTCGTGCGGACCCGAATCGCTGCGAGGCACGAACGCCTCCGCCAGGTTGGCCCGGGGATCGCGCCGCGGAGCGGGGTGGTCCGCTTCGACGTCGTCCTCGAACGGCTCCGGCTCGGCGGGCGGTTCCGGGCGCTTCGGCTTGAGCCGCGGCATCTGCTGGGTGCGCAACTGAGTGGAACGGTCGCCATTCGGTCCGGAACCGTTCAAACCAGCGCTGATCGAGCCGTTCGCGCCAGAAGTCCCGTTGGTCTTCGCGGTCCCGTTCACCGGCGGCCGGCGGCGCTCCGCGGGATTCGCGTCGAGCACCCGGTCCATCAATTCGGTCGGCCGCTCCGGAACATCGACCACCTGCTTCTTCGGAGCGAGCAGCTGAGCCGGTTTCTTGCCATTGCCGTTCTTGGCTTCCGCACCCGCCGAAACGAGCCGCTGCTCGTCGTTCAGCGAGCGCATCCGGGTGGCCTGCGCGGTCAGCGCGACGCGCTCGAGCAGCACCTCGCCGCCGAACAGCGATTGCAGGCTTTCGCGGAGCGCAGCCACTTCGGCACGGAGCGCATCCAATTCTTCGCGCGATCGTGCCTCGGCGGCCTCGCGCGTTTCCGTTTCGAGTTCGAGTTCGTACTCCCGCCGGGCCGCGATCTCGCGTTCCAGCTCGAGTTCGTATACCGCCTGCGCCTCGGCGACCGCCTCCTCGCTGTGCGCCGCGTTCTTGCGGGCCCGGACAGCCAGGAAGGCGCCGATCAGGGCAGCCCAGAGCGCCGCGACGATCCCGAGCCGGAGGTACCGGAGGTCGTCGCTGAGCACCAATGCGAGGGTGGCGCCGACGGCGAGGAGCAATCCGACGACAAGCCACGGCCTGCCAGGGCGGCGGCCGTGCGAGTCGTCACCCACGCCAGTCATGCCTGACACCGTACCTTCTGGTGATCCGAATGAGACCTAGTCGGTACTTCGAGCGGCGCCATCGAAGCGTTAACCGGTCGTTCCCCCGCGCTCCTCCGGCGGCGTCCGGCAGGAGTGCTCGAGCCACAAACCGGCAGCTACGAGCAGCGCCGACGACACCACCCCGACGACCGCCGACTTGCTGTCCGAGACCGCGGCGACGAGTTCGTCACGTCGGGGGAAAACATAGAGGAACGCGGCCAGCCAGCCGCCGCCGAGAAACGCCCCGGCCAGCGACGACGCCTTCGCCAGCGCCACCGCCCTGGCGATCCCGACCGCCTCGCCGCGCACCCGGCCGGACTTGATCCGCGACCGGATCGACACCGCCAGCCCCGTCTCGGCGACCGCGAGCACCGCGAAGGTCACCCCGGCGAGCAAGGGCAGCTGCGGCAGATCGCCGTAGGCGGCCTGGAACAGCACGTAGACCACGGCGAGGCCGAGGACCGCGGCCACGACCAGGTCCCGGGACCGCGTGAAGTGCATGCCTCCACCGTACCGAGCCCGTTCTGGCAGGCTTGACTCTCCAGCGACTGGAGACTCCACCATGCCTGACATGCCTGCCCCCACGGTCTTCACGATCGGCGAACTGTCCCGGCGCACCGGGCTGCCGGTGAAGACCATCCGGTTCTACTCCGACGAGGGCCTGCTCCCGCCCACGCAGCGGACCGGAGCCGGCTACCGGCTGTACGACGCGCACGCGCTCGCCCGGCTGGAGCTGGTGCGGACGCTGCGCGAGCTGGGCATCGGCCTGCCCGATGTGTCCCGCGCGCTGGCGCGCGAGACGACGGTGCGCGACCTGGCGACGAGCCACGTCGACGCCCTCGACGAGCAGATCCGGCGGTTGCGGCTGCGCCGCGCGGTACTGCGCGCGGTGCTGAAACGGGATTCCGAGCTGGAGGAAGTGAAACTGATGAACCGCATCGCCCAAATGCCGGACGAGGAACGCCGCCGTCTGGTCGACGAGTTCTGGACCGAAATGATGCAGGGACTCGACGTCGATCCCGAGTTCTACGCGCGAATGCAATCAGCCAAACCAGACCTTCCGGATGATCCGACACCGGAACAACTGGAGGCCTGGATCGAGTTCGCCGAACTCGTGCGAGACCCGGACTTCCGGCAGTCCATCCGCACGATGAGCGAACGGCATTCGGCCACCCGGGAAGCGGGCGAATACGAGCACCCGACGAAGGCTCAGCGGGAGAACTGGGACGCCTGGATGACCGACGCCCGCTCCGCGCTCGACGCGGGCCACGCGCCGGACTCCCCGGCGGGACGAGCGCTGGCGGACGCGATCGCGACCGCCTCGGTCCGCCCCGGCCAGAACCCGGCCGACCCCGCGGTCCGTTGCCAGCTGGCGGACGGAATCGCTGTCGGTGCGGATCCGCGCGCCGAGCGGTACTGGCAGCTGCTCGCGACCATCAACGGCTGGCCCGCCATCCCCAGCCGCCAGGAAGAGGTCCAGTTCCTGCTGGCGGCGCTGCGGGCCTCGTGAGCGCCCAAGCCGGTTAGCACCGGCCTAAGCACTCACGACAGGGTGAGGTCGGGCCGCAGGACGACGCCCGCCCGGTCGGCTTCCGGCAGCCGGGCGAGCAGGTCGGCGGCCCGGCCGTGTCCGGGCACCTCGGCGTCCGGGTCGATCTCGAGCCACGGGATCAGCACGCTCGCCCGGTCCGGCGTCCCGGGATGCGGCAGCAGCAGCTCCGGATCGTCGGACGTCACGCCTTGCACGGTCACTATGTCGACATCCAGCGTGCGCGGGCCCCAGCGCAGTTCGCGCACCCGGCCCGCCGCCTGTTCGGCCGCCTGCCCGGCGCGCAGCCACGCCCAGTGGTCGCGCGCCGGGTCGTCGACGATGCACAGCGCGTTCAGGAAATCCGGCTGGTCCTCGACGCCCCAGGCTTTCGTCTCGTACACGCCGGACACCGCGACGAGCGCCGGGCGCACCGCGTCGACCGCGCTGCGCAGGTAGCCGAGCCGGTCGCCGAGGTTGGACCCCAGCGACAGCACCGCGCGGCTCATCGCTCCCGCCGGACGGTGACCGCGACGTCGTCGAAGGTCAGCGGAATCGGAGCGGACGGCTTGTGCACGGTGACCTCGACAGCGGTCAGCCGGTCGTCGCGCATGACCTCGTCGGCGATCTTCCCGGCGACGCTCTCGATCAGGTCGTACGGCTCCCCGGCGACGATTCCCGCCGCCAGCTCGGCCAGCTCGCCGTAGTGCAGCGTCTTGGTCAGGTCGTCCGACGCCGCGGCCGGCCCGAGGTCGAGCCACGCGACGATGTCGACGACGAATTCCTGTCCGTCGCGCTTCTCGTGGTCGAAGACCCCATGTCGGCCGAACACGCGCAGACCCGTGAGCGTGATGCGGTCAGCCATTGGCCCGTCCTTGCTGCCAGGCCGCGGCCACCGCCACGGCGTCCAGTGATGCCCCCACCTCGTGCACGCGCACGCCCCAAGCGCCCGCCGCCGCGGCCAGCGCCGAGATCGACGCGGTGGCGATCTCGCGGCCGTCCGGCGGCCTCGGCACGCCGTCCTTCCCGGCCAGCAACCGGCCGAGGAAGCGTTTGCGCGAAGCACCCACCAGAACCGGGAAACCCAAGCCCACCAACGAATCCAGCCCGTGCAGCAACGCCCAGTCGTGCTCGGCGTGCTTCGCGAACCCGAGCCCCGGGTCGAGCACGATCTCGCTCTCGGACACCCCGGCCGCGACCGCCTCGTCGATCCGCTGCAGCAGCTCGCCGCGCACCTCGGCGACCACGTCGGTGTACGTGGCCAGCGCGTTCATGTCCTTGCTGTGCCCGCGCCAGTGCATCAGCACCCACGGGGCCTTGGTCTCCGCCGCGACCCGCCCCATCGCCGGATCGGCGAGCCCGCCGGACACGTCGTTGATTACCTTCGCGCCAGCCGTCACCGCGGCCTCCGCGACCGCGGCCCGCGTGGTGTCGACCGACAGGACGACGCCTTCGGAAGCCAGCTGCCGGATCACCGGCAGAATGCGCGCGGCCTCGGTCTCCGCGTCGACCCGCGACGCGCCCGGACGCGTCGACTCGCCGCCGACGTCGATCAGGTCCGCGCCGCGCGCCCACATCTCGCGCGCGTGCTCCAGCGCCTGGTCGAGATCGAGGTAGCGGCCGCCATCGGAGAACGAATCGGGCGTCACGTTCAGCACGCCCATCACGGCGCACCGCCCCGGCCGGGGGATCACCGACGCCCCCGGATCAGCTCGATCGCCTCGGCCCGCGACGTCGCCGACGACCGCAGCATCCCGCGCACCGCCGACGTGGTGGTCCGCGAACCGGGCTTGCGGATCCCGCGCACCGACATGCACAGATGCTCGGCCTCGACGACCACGATCACGCCCCGCGGCTCCAGCCGGCGCACGAGCGCGTCGGCGATCTGCGAGGTGAGCCGCTCCTGCACCTGCGGACGGCGAGCGTAGAGATCGACCAGCCGGGCGAGCTTCGACAGCCCGGTGACCTTGCCCTCGCCGTTCGGGATGTAGCCGACGTGGGCCACACCGTGGAACGGGAGAAGGTGGTGTTCGCAGTTGGAATACATCGGGATGTCCGTGACGAGCACGAGTTCCTCGTGCGATTCGTCGAACGTCCGCGCCAGCACCTCGTCCGGATCGGTGTAGAGGCCGGCGAACATTTCCCGGTAAGCGCGAGCGACCCGGGCCGGGGTGTCCTGGAGACCGTCCCGATCCGGGTCTTCGCCGCAGGCGAGCAGCAGCTCGCGAACGGCGCGCTCCGCCCGGTCCTGATCGAAGACCGGGCGGATGCCGTCTTTACTGCTTGTCTGATCCGTCGACGTCACGCCGATGCTGCCCCTCGTCCGGCTGCTGGCCGTTCGCGCCGTCGGCGAACCAGCCCTGCTCACGCGGACGGTCTTCGGCGGGGCGCCACGGCTGCTGGCCGCCCGGGGACGTCGCCGGGGTCCAGCCCGGAGGCGCCCCGTAGTTCGGCGGTCCGCTCTGCGCACCGCCCGGGCCACCGGGCTGGTAGCCGCCGCCTGCCGGACCGCCCGGCTGCTGCTGACCACCATACGGCTGGCCCCAGCGGCCGGTGCCGTTCGGCCCGCCCGGACGGCCGCCGTTGGGCGGCGGGGCGTACGGGTTCGCGTTCGGGTCCGGAGCCTGGTACGGCGGACCGCCGGGCAGCTCGCCCGCACCCGGCGCGGTGCCGACCGGGGTCGGAGCGGGCTGCAGGGCGCGCTTTTCCTTCTCCGGAGCCGGCGGCGGCCACGGCTCGCCGCGCTCCATCGCCAGCTCGCCCGGGGTCTTGATCGGCGGCTTGTCCGACGGCGTGCGCTCGCCGAACTCGTTGAAGACGGTGATGTGCGGGCGCTTCTCGACCGTCGCGAAGATCCGCTCGAGGTCCTTGCGCTGCAGCGTTTCCTTCTCCAGCAGCTCCATGACCAGGTTGTCGAGCACGTCGCGGTAGGTGTTCAGCACGTGCCACGCCTCGGTGTGCGCGGTCTCGATGAGCTTGCGCACCTCCTCGTCGATCTCGTGCGCCACCTCGAGCGAGTAGTCGGCCTGCCTGCCCGCGGACCGGCCGAGGAACGGGTCGCCCTGCTCCTGGCCGTACTTCACCGCGCCCAGCCGCGCGCTCATGCCGTATTCGGTGACCATCGCGCGGGCGATCTTCGTCGCCTGCTCGATGTCCGAGGACGCACCGGTGGTGGGCTCGTGGAACACCAGTTCCTCGGCCGTGCGGCCGCCCATCGCGAACACCAGCCGCCCGATCATCTCCGACCGGGTCATCAGCTGCTTGTCGTCCTCGGGCACCAGCAGCGCGTGCCCGCCGGTGCGGCCGCGCGGCAGGATCGTCAGCTTGTACACCGGTTCGATGTCCGGCATCGCCCACGCGGCGAGCGCGTGCCCGCCCTCGTGGTAGGCGGTGATCTTCTTCTCCTTCTCGGAGATGATCCGGCTCTTGCGCGCGGGACCGCCGACCACCCGGTCGACCGATTCCTCGAGCGCGGCGTCGGTGATCACGTGCCCGTTCTCGCGGGCGGTGAGCAGCGCGGCCTCGTTCAGCACGTTGGCCAGGTCCGCACCGGACATGCCGACGGTGCGCTTGGCCAGCCCGGTCAGGTCGGTGCCCTGCGCGATCGGCTTGCCCTTGGCGTGCACCTCGAGGATCGCCTTGCGGCCGAGCAGGTCCGGCGCGGACACCGGGATCTGCCGGTCGAACCGGCCAGGGCGCAGCAGCGCCGGGTCGAGGATGTCCGGCCGGTTGGTGGCCGCGATCAGGATGATGCCGCCGCGGGCGTCGAAGCCGTCCATCTCGACCAGCAGCTGGTTCAGCGTCTGCTCGCGCTCGTCGTGGCCGCCGCCGAGGCCGGCGCCGCGCTGGCGGCCGACCGCGTCGATCTCGTCCACGAAGATGATGCACGGCGCGTTCTGCTTCGCCTGCTCGAACAGGTCGCGGACACGCGAGGCGCCGACACCGACGAACATCTCGACGAAGTCCGAACCGGAGATCGTGTAGAACGGCACGCCCGCCTCGCCGGCGACCGCACGCGCGAGCAGCGTCTTGCCGGTGCCTGGCGGTCCGTAGAGCAGGACGCCCTTCGGGATCTTCGCGCCGAGCGCCTGATATCGCGCCGGGTTCTGCAGGAAGTCCTTGATCTCGTACAGCTCTTCGACCGCTTCGTCCGCGCCCGCGACGTCGCCGAAGGTGGTCTTCGGCATGTCCTTGTTGAGCTGCTTCGCCTTCGACTTGCCGAAGTTCAGGACGCGGTTCCCGCCGCCCTGGGCGTTGTTCATCATCCACATCAGCAGGCCGAGCACCAGCGCCAGCGGGACCGCGAAGATGAGGATCTGGGTCAGCAGGCTCTGCTGGGTGACCTTGGTGGTGAACTTGATCGGCTGACCGCCGTTCTGGGCGGTGATCAGCTTGTCGTAGATCTCGTGCGTGGCGTTCGCGGGGAACTGCGCGACGATCTTGTCAGTCTGCTGGCCGTCGACGTCGATCTTCTGCGCGAGCAGCAGTTTGAGCTGCTGCTCCTTGTCCTCGAGGCTGGCTTCCTTGACGTGGCTCTGGGCGACCTGGCCCATCGCCGTCGAGATCGGAGCCTGGGTATAGCCACGATCGCTGTCGAAGATCGTGTTGTAGGCCAGCACCGCCAGCAACCCCGCGACGATCCACAGCAGTGGGTTCCTGAGCACGCTCTTCCGGTTCATACGACTCGGCCCTTGCGGCCTCGACCCTCCCTGGTTGGGCGGATCCTGTGATACCCGCCATCGCGATCTTGACAACCCGTGGGCACCGCCGGGCACCCGTCCCACCAGGGTACCGTCCGGACGGGCGGGGAAGCCTGGCGAGCCTCTCGCAGGTCAACGGCCAATCCCGCGCCAGGGTTCCCGGGCCGGTCGGCACGTCGGCCGGTCACCGCGTGTCGACCGCCACCGAGGCCGCCATTTCCCCCAGCCTGCTGCGCAGCGTGGCCGGGTCCGCCGGGGCGACGGTGACCCATTCGCGGCCGTCCGAACCCGCCCTCGACAAGCTCAAATACCGTCCGGTGGCGGTGTCGAACCAGCCCAGCACCCGCGACCGCTGCCGCGTTCCCAGCGATGACCTGCTGTTCGCTGCCAGCTGACCGCCGCGCAGCCGCGGCTGGCCCGCGATGAGCGCGTAAGCCTCGCGCGGGTCCACGGTGACGCGCTCGCTGAGCGACTGCCGCTTCGCGCGCCGCCCGCCCTTCTCCTCGGACTGGCCCCCGCCCGCCGCGACCGGAACCCGGATCGGCTGGATGCGCAGCGCCTCGTCCAGCGGAAGCGTGACCGACGCCTCACTGCCGCGCGGACCGCCGGGCAGCAGTTCGACGATGGTGGACACCAGCCCGTCCGGCGGGATCGCGCGCAGCCAGATGCCGTCCGCGTCCTGGATCGCGACCACGCCGGTGCGCTCGTCGCCCGCGGCGAGCAGCGCGACCGGATGCGCCTCGAACTGCGGGATGTGCAGCGCGTCGATGGATTGCGGGGCGCGCGCGAGCAGGGTCAGCCAGTCTTCGACGTCGGGTTCGACCCGGCCGCGCGCGTCGCGGATGCCGCGGGCCTTCAGTTCGGTGTCGACCCGGTGCCGCAGCGACACGCGCTCGTCCATCGTCGCGCCGTGCGAGCGCACGCGCAGCGGGTAGGGCAGCTCGCCCAGCTCCATCGACTCCCACAGGAAGTCGAATGCCAGCGGCGAGAAGAACTCTTGATGCATCCGGTGCTGCTCACCCTCCGGTCAACGATTTCCCGCCCAGCGTAGCGCCGGACCGGCAGTCTTCAAGCGCCCTGCGCCCGCGCTGGTCGGTTCGGTCAGAAGGCGCCCGCACTGGCCTGGTCGGCCACGCTGGCGAGCATTTCGCCGAGCCGGTGCCGCAAGGTCGCCGGGTCGGCGGGCGCGATGGTGATCCAGTCGCGTCCGTCGTGGCCCTGGCTTGCCTGCGTGAAGTATCGGCCGGTCTCGGTGTCGAACCAGCTCAGCACGGTCGACCGGCTGCGGCCGCCGAGGCGGTTGCGGGCGTTCGCGCCGATCTGGCCGCCGCGCAGCCGCTGCTGGGCGTGCAGCCGGGCGAGTGCCTTGCGGTCCTCGTCCACGCTCGCGCGGCCGGAGGCGTCCACCTGGTTGCCGCGCCGCTGCATGAAGTCGACCCCGGACGCGCCGACCAGCTGCTCCAGCGGCACGGTGATCGACTTCTCGGTGCCGCGCGGGGCGCCCGGCAGGAGCGAGATGATCGCCGTGGCCAGTCCGTCCGGCGCGCACGGGTGCAGGTGCAGTCCGCGCTGGTCCTGCACCGCGAACAGGCCTTCGCCGTTCGCGCTGCCCGCGACCGCGAGCAGCGGTTCGCCGTTCGGATCGAGCAGCTGGACGGTGTCGAGGCTGACGTCCGGCGAGGCGAGAATGCCGAAATAGTCCTCGACGTGCGGGGCGGGCCTGCCCCGGTCGTCGGCGAGCCCGCGGTCGGCCAGCGCGCCCAGCGTGCGCGTGCGCAGCGCCGAGCGCTCGTCCATCGTCGCGCCGTGCGAACGGATCCGCAGCGGATACGGCAGCTCGCCCATCCCGGCCGACTCCCACAGGAAGTCCACCTCGATCGGCGCGAGCAGCTCCGCGTTCGGCATCGACCAACCCCCTACCCCACGTGATTGCGAACGCTCGCGGGCGCGTGACCTTGCCGGTCACGCGCCCGCGAGCAGTGCGTCAGTTGTCGTCGTCCGACCACGCGCCGATGACCGGCGGCGGGGTGGCCTGGTTGGCCCCGAACGCGTCGTCCGGGTCCGGTTCGATGAGGAACGAGGCGTGCGTGTGCTCCTCGTCCTCCTCGCCGCCGCCGTGCGCGCCCGCACCGCCCATGCCGCCCATCGGGCTCATGCCCTGCGACTGGCCGATGGTGCCGCTCGCCGGGACGACGCCCTGCTGCTGCGGAGCCGCCGACGCGGCGCTCTGCCCGCTCTGGTGCTCGGACGCCGCGGAGGTCTTGCCTTCCTCCTCCTTGCGCGAACCGCTGCGGTTGCCCTCGCCGAGCTTGCCGCCGGCGAATCCGGCTCCCGCGCCGATGGCGCCGAGGCCGAGCGCCGCGCCGACCCCGCTGCCGCCGGTGCTCGCGGGCGCCGCGGCGACCGGGGCCGCGCCGACGCCGGAACCGGTGCCGACACCGGCGCCCGCGGCGAGCGCGCCGCCCTCGAGACCGGAGGTGCCGTACTTGCCCGAGTCAGCCGAGACGTGCGCCGGAGCGCCGTGCCCAGCCACTCCCGCGCCGCCGGGCCCGCCGTGCGCGCCCACCGTGCCGAAGCTGGCCGGGGAGCCGAGCGCGCCCGGAGCGTCGGTGTGGCCGACGGTGCTGACGTTGTTGAAGGAGTTGCCGTTGAAGTGCGTCGCGGTCGGCTTCATGCCGAGCGAGTCCGGGCCGAAGCTCGGGGTGGAGCTGTCGACCTCGCTCATCGCCTGGGTGTAGGCGTTGAAGAAGGCGACCTGCTGCGCCTTGACGTCGTTCGCGGCGTCCGCCTGCGCCTTCTGGTCCGCGGCCAGCGCGGCCGGGCCGCCCGCGAGCGCGGCCGCCATGGCCTGCTTCGGGTCGTAGTCGCGCGGGGCGGGCATCTTCTTGACCTCGGCGGCCGCGGCGGCCTGGCGGGCGAGCCGGTCGGCCATCGTGTGCGCGGCGTCGGAGGCCTGGGTGCCCGAGTTGGCGATCGCCACGAGCGCGCCCTGCGCACCCGCCGCGCCCTGGCCGACCCAGACGTTGCCCAGTTCGGTGATCGCGTTGTACAGGTCGTCGGACGCCTGCTTCAGCTCGGTGCCGTGCTTGGCCCAGTGCTGCCCGGTGGCCTCGGCGGTGCCCGGGTCGTTGTCCGTGGTCGCGCCGACGTAGAGCTGGTGGCTTTCCTGCGCCTGCCAGTTCGGCGGGTTGGCGATGGCGCGGTCGCCGCCGATCTCGAACCCGCCGGAGCTGCTGCGCGCCGACGCGACGATCTCGTTGGCCGCCGGGTTGGAGCCCATCGCCACGGTCGAACCGGGCGCGGGGACCGAGGACGACGTGCCGTAGCCGGAGGTGTTGTAGCCCGATCCGTCCGGGGCCGAGGTGGTGGTGTTCGGTGCCATGACTGCGTGATCCCCCTAGGACGTCAGGCCTTGCTGCGGAACGGGTCGCCTGCGGACTGGTCGAACTCGTGGTAGCGGGACATCGCCGCGACGATGCCTTCCTCCGCCGCCTGGTACTGGCTGAGCAGGTTCTGCAACGCGGACGAGTAGGAGTCGCCGCCGCCGTCGGCGCGCTGAACGAACTTCGTCGCCATCGCCTTGCCGACCGGGTTCGCGCCGAGCTTCGGCGGCTGCGCGAGCGTGCCCGCGCTGTTCAGAAGAGCTTCGATCGCGTCCCGCCCGGTCCGGATCTTCTTCAGCACGGTCTGCGCGGCATCCGGGTCGATCCCGACCTGGCCGTTGACAGCGGCGTTCTTGAACGCCGCGGCATCCGCCGAGCTGTTGTTGCCCATCTGCCCTCTCTCCGTTCCCCCGCGCGAGGACCAGCCCGTCGGCTGGTGTCACTCGTCCGCATGGCAATAGGTCTTCGCATAGGTTAACGCACCTGGTCGAGCCCTATGACGCGATTTCGGGCTTCGGGGTTCCAGACCCGAAAGAGTTATCGCGAACCGAGACGATCCGGACTATCCGGACGTGTAGACGTGCGGGTCCAGCGTGCCGATGTAGGGCAGGTCGCGGTAGCGCTCGGCGTAGTCGAGGCCGTAGCCGACGACGAACTCGTTGGGGATGTCGAAGCCGATGTACTTCACCGGCACCTCGACCTTCACGGCTTCCGGCTTGCGCAGCAGCGAGACGACCTCGAGCGAGGCCGGGTTCCGGCTCGCCAGGTTCTTCAGCAGCCAGGACAGGGTGAGCCCGGAGTCGACGATGTCCTCGACGATCAGCACGTCGCGCCCGGCGATGTCGCGGTCGAGGTCCTTCAAGATCCGCACCACCCCCGACGACGAGGTCGAAGACCCGTAGGACGACACGGCCATGAACTCCAGCTGCGCCGGCACCGGAAGCGCCCGCGCGAAGTCGGTCATGAACATGACGGCGCCCTTGAGGACGCCGACCAGGAGGAGGTCGCCCTGGCCGTTTTCCGGGTGGTCCGCGGCGATCTTCGCCGCCAGCTCCGCGATCTTGTCCTTGATCTGCTGCTCGGTGATGAGCACGGAGGCGATCTCGCCCTCGTACACGCGTCATTCCCCTCGGGTGGTGGGTTCGGGTCCGGCAAGCGAGAGCCTGCCACGCCGCCGTCGAGCCTCCAAGTTGCCCGGCAGCCACACCCCGCCCTGACCCCGCCAACGGGCCACGAGCGCGTCGACCGAACGCAGGTGCGCGTCGGTCAGTTCGCGGACCCCGGAGTCCAGCAGCCACCTGCGGAGAACCCGTCTGCGCAGCGCAGCGGGCTCGGCCGCGAGCACAGCTACGTCGAGGTCGCCTTCGCGGGTCGCGCGCTCGTGTACGCGCGCGGCGAGTGTGTCCAACGCCTCGGTGTCTTCGCGCAGCTGTGCGGCCGTACGGGCTAAAGCTGGAGCGACTCCACCCGACAGCACGTCCTCCAGGAGCGGCAGTGCTTCCGTACGCAGCCGTACGCGGGTGAAGCGCGGATCTGCGTTGTGCGGGTCTTGCCACGGCTCCAGACCGAGTTCTGTGCACGCCGCGACGGTTTGCGCGCGAGTGATGCCGAGCAACGGACGACCCCACGGCGGATCGTGTGGACGCATGCCAGCCAACGAGCGCGGTCCGGAGCCGCGGCCTAGCCCGAGCAGCACTGTTTCGGCTTGGTCGTCTTGGGTGTGGCCGAGCAGTACGAGCCCTTCGCCGTTCGGCAACGCTTCGCGCAGCGCGTGGTACCTCGCAGCGCGCGCCGCTGCTTCAGGACCGCCTTTGCCGACAACGTGTACGGCATGCACTTCAACGACGTCGATGCCAAGGCCCTTCACGACTGTCGCGGCTTCAGCGGCAACGACGGCGGAATCGGCCTGCAGGCCATGGTCGACGATAAGCGCCCGCGTACGGACGTCTCGATGCCGAAGGACGTACGCCGTCGCTTCAGCGAGCGCTAGCGAGTCCGCACCGCCCGACACCGCGACGCACACTTCGCCGGGAACAGCGACTGTCGCGAGGAAATCGCGGACCGCTGTCCGGACCGCGGCGAGCGCGTTCACCCGTGCAGGCGCCGCACCCAGGCCGCGGGGTCGGCGATCTCGGCGCGCGTCGGCAAGGTGTTCGGCGAGCGCCACACCTTGTTGAACCCGTCCATCCCGACCGCGTCGACCACGTGCCGCGTGAACTTCGCGCCTTCCTCGTACTGGCGGATCTTCGCGTCGAGGCCGAGCACCGCGCGCAGCAGCCGGTCGAAAAGCCCGCCGCCCTGGCGCCGCGCGGTGAACCGCGCCCGGATCTGCTCGACGCTGGGCACGACCTGCGGGCCGACCGCGTCCATCACGTAGTCCGCGTGGCCCTCCAGCAGCGTGGACAGCGCCAGCAGCCGGTCGAAAACCGAACGCTCCTTCGGCGACTGCAGCAGCTCCGCGATGCCGCCGCCCTTGCCGCGATTGCGCAGCGCGTCAGGCAGCCGGCCGACCAGTTCGGCGAGGCCCTCGGCGGAGCTTTCCGCGATCCCGGACACCAGCCGTTCGACCTCGTCGGCGAAGTAGTCGCGCAGCCACGGCACCGCGGTGAACTGCAGCCGGTGCGTGCATTCGTGCAGGCAGACCCACAGCCGGAAATCGTGCGCGGGAACCTTCATCGCGCGTTCGGCGGCCACCACGTTCGGCGCGACGAGCAGCAGCTCGCCCTTGTTCTCCGGACCGCCGAACGGGTCGTACTGGCCGAGCACTCGGGACGCCAGGAACGCGAGCAGCAGCCCGGTCTGCACGCCCGCGCCGGACGCCAGGATCGGGCCGAGCGGACCGCCTTGCGCCGCGGGCAGCGCGCGCCCGGTGAGCACGCCGAGACCGGACGCGGCGGACCGGACCCAGCCCGGCCGGTCGACCACGGTGCCGGGCAGCAGCGGCAGGTCGCGGCCGAGTCCGGTCAGCTCGCGGACGTGCCCCTCGGCCTCGGCGGTCAGCTCGCGCAGGTCGACCACGGCGCGGTCGGCCTCGCCTCGGGCGACCTGCGGGCCGCCGCGCACCAGCAGCGCGCCGGTGGCGGCCGCCCGGTCCCAGTCGACCATGGGCCGCCGTCGGGTCTCGGTTTCCTGGCTCACCCCTCCGACGCTACCTGCCGGTCGGAGATTGTGGGCAGCTCAGCCGAACCGGTTCAGCGAGTCGGCCCAGCGCCGGTTACTTGCAGCCACAGCCTCGCAAGGCCGTCGCCAGCACGTCGAGCGCCGCCTGCCCGGAGTTCTTCTCCGAACCGTTGGACATGAACGCGAAGGCGAGCACCCGGTTGTCGCTGTCGAGCACATACCCGGCGAGGGTGTTGACGCCGGTGAGCGTGCCGGTCTTGGCGCGCACCCAGCCCCTGCCCCCTTGGGTTTCGCCCGAGTGGTAGCGGCCGTGCAGCGTGCCCTCCGGGCTGCCCGCGACCGGCAGCCCGGCCAGCAGCGGACGCAGCTTCGGCGTGTTCGGGTCCTTGCCGTCCGGACCGGCCGCCGCGGCGAGCACCTGAGCCAGCAGCCTGGCCGGCACCTTGTTCTGATTGGACAGTCCGCTCGTGTCGAACAGCTGCAGGCCGTTGACGTCGAAACCGTGGTCCGCCAACACCTTCTTCACCGCGGCGGACGCACCGGCGAACGACGCTTCCCCGCCGGTGGCCATCGCGACCTGGCGGCCGAGCGCGTCGGCGAGCACGTTGTCGGAGATCTGCAGCAGCGCGTACGCGAGGTCCGGCAGCGGAGCCGACTGGACCTCGCCGAGCACCTTCGCGCCCTCGGGAGCCTTGGCGGCACCGGCCGGGCTCGCGCCGAGCTTGTCCGCGACGAGCTGGGTGAGCGCGGTTCCCGGGTTGGCCGAGCGCATCGTCTCGTCGACCTTCGGATTGCCGCGGCCGCCGTCGGTCATGGCCGGGACGATCGGCGCGCCGAACAGCGACGGCGCGTCGCCCGGCTCCCAGCCCGGCGCCGTGTTCGGGCCGGTGTAGGCGCTCGCGTCGAGCTGCACCTTCTTGATGTCGCCGCCGGCCTTCTTGGCCTGGTTGACGAGGTCGTCGAGGTGTGCCGCGCCCGGGTAGAGCGGCGAATCGGTGCCGACCGGCAGCGCGGTCAGCGACGGGTCGCCGCCGCCGACGATGATCACCGTGCCCGGCTGCGCGCCCTGGACGATCTTGGTGGAGATCCGCTTCGTCGGCTCCATCGCGAGCAGCGCCGCGGCGACGGTGAGGATCTTCGTGGTCGACGCCGGGGTCAGCGGAGTGTTCGACGCGTGGTCCCACAGCACGGTGCCGCTGGCCGGGTCGATCACGCTGCCGCTGAGCTGCGAGAGCGCCGCCGCGCCGGCCGGACCGGAAAGCTTCGCGGCCACGCCGTTCGCGGACGGTCCCTGCCCAGAGGTGTCCGGGCCATGCAGCGCGAGGCTGGCATCGGCGGGGTCGGGTTCGCTGCCCTTCGGCGCGTTCGGCGCCCACGGCAACCCGAGCCGGTTGGACACCGCGGGCACGGCTGACGCACCACCCGCGGCGGCGAGCAGAAGCAGCACGACGAGCGCCAGGACCAGCACCTTCCGGCGAGGCTTCTTCGGCGCGTCGTCCGCGGGCGGGACCGGCCCGGCACCGGCGGGCGGCTCCGGAGGCGACTGCTCCGCGGCGGCGCGCGGCGGAATCTGCTCCGGACCTGGCCGCTCCGCGAAGCCTTCCGCGGGCCGGGGAATGCCGACGGTCGCCTCAGACGGCCCCTGCTGCATGTCGGGTGCGCTCGGGAAACCCTCGGCCGGACGCGGGATCCCGACCGTCGCCTCCGCCGGGAACTGATCCCCGGACGGGTCGATCCGCATCGGCCGCACCTGACCGCCGCCCGCGGGCGGAACGGTGCCGGGCGCGGGTTCGGGCAGGGCGGGCCGGACGGGGATTTCGATCTGCTGCGACCACTCCCCGGAACCGGATTCGTTCCGATTGCCCTGCGACTCGTCGGGGCGACCCCGGTTTTCCTGCGCTTCGTTGCCCGGACGACCTGGCTGAGCCGGGTTGAGCTGCACCGCGCCCGGGACCGACTCGTCGGGGCGGCCCCGGTTTTCCTGCGCTTCATTGCCCGGACGACCAGGCTGAGCCGGGTTGAGCTGCACCGCGCCCGGGACCGACTCGTCGGGGCGGCCCCGGTTTTCCTGCGCTTCGTTACCCGGACGACCAGGCTGAGCCGGGTTGAGCCGCGCGGCCGCGGACCCGGCTTCCGGGCCCGATTCGCCCCGGGAGCCCGGCTGGTTCTGCTCCTCGGCGCGGCCGGGCTGAGCCTGGCCAGCCGTCCCTTCACCGCCACGACCCGGCTGCGCGGAGCCGGCAGCGTCGCCGGAGTCGTTGCGGAAGGCGGTCCAGCCCTCCTTGGGCGGCTCCTGCCCCTGCTCGTCCCGCGCGACGACCGGCCGGAACGCCGCCCAGCCCTGGTTGTTCTCGCTCGTTCCCGGGGTCTCGTCCCGGAACGCGGCGAACTGCTGTCCCTGCTTCTCCTCGGACCGAGCAGACCCAGCGGACTCGGCAGGCTGGCCGGACTGGAACGGATTCCACCCCTGCCCCTCGCCCGAAGACGCGGAACCCCCAGCGGGCTCGAACAGCGAGTTCCCCGGCTTCCGCGCGGCCTGCCAGGCGGGCGAGGACTCCTGCTGCCCGCCTTGCCCAGCCGAGACGTTCGGCTGCGCCCGGACCGTCTGCTCCGCGGCTCCCTCCGCGTCCGGGCGGCTCGCGTTGTCGCCCGGCCTCGGCACCCCGGCCGCGAACCGGGTCGGGCCCTCCACCGGGACCCAGGGCGCCTGCGGTTTCGGTGCCTCGGCCCGAGGGGGCATCGAGGTGCCGCTCACCCGGTCCGCGAGGTTCGACCGCGGCGGTTCCGGCGGCGGGACGGGAGCGTCCGAGGGGGCGTTCAGCCCGGGGACCTCCTCCGGCGGGACGTTCGGCCGGAACCACGATCCCGGGCCGTCGCCAGGTGTGACGTTGGGCACGGAAAGCTGCGCGGTGGCTCCCGCGTCGCGCTTGGGCAGGGGGAGGCGGGAAGTCGCCCGGTCCGGCTGCGACGAGGTGTCCTCGTCGCCCGTGGGCCACCTCGGCTGGTCGTTTTCCGGCACCCACCACTCCTTCTCACCCGCCCCCGGAGGGGCCAAGGTCACATGCCGTCTGGCCGACATCGGCGCGACCGGCCGACGGGGCGTAGTCCACACTAGTGACGTCAACGAGGTCATGAGGTTGCCGCCCACGAGCGCGTGGCACACCGAGAGTCAACAGAAGCAGCGAGGACGGCCGTGGAATTCGACGTCACGATCGAAATCCCCAAGGGGGAGCGCAACAAGTACGAGGTCGACCACAAGACCGGTCGGATCAAGCTCGACCGGACCCTGTTCACCGCGACCCAGTACCCGGCCGACTACGGCTTCATCGACGACACGCTCGGCCAGGACGGCGACCCGCTCGACGTGCTCGTGCTCGTCCAGGAGCCGACGTTCCCCGGCTGCCTGATCCGCTGCCGCGCGATCGGCATGTTCCGGATGACCGACGAGAAGGGCCCGGACGACAAGGTCCTCGCCGTCCCGACGAACGACCCGCGCCTTGAGCACCTGCGGGACATCCACCACCTGAACGAGTTCCACAAGCTCGAGATCCAGCACTTCTTCGAGGTGTACAAGGACCTCGAGCCGGGCAAGAGCGTCGAGGGCTCGTCCTGGGTGGGCCGCGCCGACGCCGAGTCGGAGATCACCCGCTCGTACGAGCGCGAGAAGGACCGCCTCGCCAAGGAAGAGATCAACGGCGAAGCGCACCACTGAGCCACGCGAAAAAGGGCCGTCCACCTGCCTGGTGGACGGCCCTTTTTTTACTGCCTGATCAGCCCGCGAGGGCCAGTTCGCCCGCTTCCTGCTCGGCGCGCTGCTCCATCGCCGACTTGTCCGACAGCGGCTTCTCCCGCAGCAGCCAGACCAGCGCGAACCCGACGGTCAGCACCGCGCCGCCGATCAGGAACACCGTGCTCATCGAGCTGGAGAACCCTTCCAGGATCGGCCGGGCGAGCACCGGGTCGAGCGTCGACAGGAACGAGGTGTCGTTCACGTCGAGGCCGCCGCCGGCCAGCTGCCGGGCGAACTCCGGGTGCTGCGCCAGCGCCGCGGTGTAGGCCGGGGAGGCCATCGCCGAGCGCACCGCCGCCGCGATCCGGTCGCCGACCGTGCTGAACAGGATCGACAGGAACACCGCAGTGCCCGCCGTGCCGCCGATCTGCCGGAAGAACGTCACCGACGAGGTCGCGACCCCGATGTCGCGGGGCGTGACGTCGTTCGTGGCGGCCAGGGTCAGCGTCTGCATGGTCGAGCCGAGGCCCAGTCCGAGCACGAACGCGATGGCCATGACCACGCCGAGCGCGGTGTCCACGCCGATCATCGAGAACGCGTACACCGCCGCGGCCATCAGGCCGAGTCCGGCGACCGCGAAGCCCTTGTACCGGCCGGTCCGGGTGATGATCCGGCCGCTGCCGAGGCTCGCGACCATGATCCCGAGGGTGAGCGGCAGCATCTGCAGCCCGGCCTGGGTCGGCGTCGCGCCCTTGACGATCTGCAGGTACAGCGGCAGTGACATCATCGCGCCGAACATCCCGATGCCCTGGATCACGGTGACCAGCGTCGACACCCGGAACACCCCGCTGCGGAACAGCCGCAGCGGCAGCAGCGCGGCGTCGCCCATCCGGCGTTCCTGCAGGACGAACAGGGCCACGCCGAGCGCGCCGACCAGGTACATCGCCAGCGACGCGGGCGAACCCCAGCCCCATTCGCGGCCCTGCTCGGCGACGAGCAGCAGCGGCACGAGACCGAGCGTCAGCGCGCCGGCTCCGAGGAAGTCGACCTTCTGGTCCACCCGGGTGTGCGGGAGGTTCAGCACCTTGCTCACGACGACCAGCGCGGCGAGCGCGATCGGGACGTTCACCATGAACACCCAGCGCCAGCCGGTCAGGCCGGCGAACGAGTCGAGTCCGGCGAAGAACCCGCCGACGACCGGGCCGGCGACGCTCGAGACGCCGAACACGGCCATGAAGTAGCCCTGGTAGCGGCTGCGTTCCCGCGGCGAGGTGATGTCGGTGATGATCGCCAGCGCGAGCGACATCAGCCCGCCGGCGCCGAGGCCCTGGAACGCGCGGAACGCGGCCAGTTCGTACATCGATCCGGCCATCGCGCTCGCCAGCGAACCGGCGAGGAAGAGCGAGATCGCGGTCAGGTACATCGGCTTGCGGCCGAAGAGGTCGGACAGCTTGCCGTACAGCGGCGTGGAAAGCGTCGCGGTGATCAGGTAGGCGGTGGTGGCCCAGGCCTGCAGGCTCTGCCCGTGCAGTTCGTCGGCGATGGTCTTCATCGCCGAGGACACGATGGTCTGGTCGAGGGCCGCCAGGAACATGCCGAGCATCAGCCCGGACAGAACCGTGAGGATCTGCCGGTGTGAAAGCCGTCCGTTCGTGGTGGCGCCCCCTTCCGCAGTGGCGGTGTCGCTCATGGTGGTCTCCCTCAGCGCCTGATTGAATGCTGTCGAGCTACTTGCTTGTATCCCTCAACTACTTGCTCGCCACAACTGTTCCCGAAAAACTTGCATTCATCAACCAAATATCCTGTGACGCTAATCTCTCGCCCGACGATGTCGAGAACGCGCGACCGGCTCCGTCCCTGGCGCGAACGTGGCCGACACCGAGTCGCCACCAGCACGGAGGAGAACCACCATGGCCAAGTACCTGCTGCTCAAGCACTACCGCGGCGCGCCGGCTTCGGTGAACGACGTCCCCATGGACCAGTGGACGCCCGAGGAGGTCACCGCCCACATCCAGTACATGCGCGACTTCGCGGACCGGCTCGTGGAGACCGGCGAGTTCGTCAGCGAGCAGGCGCTGTCCCCGGAAGGCACGTGGGTCCGCTTCGACGGCGAGGGCCGCCCGCCGGTCACCGACGGTCCGTTCGCCGAGACGAAGGACGTCATCGCGGGCTGGATGCTCATCGACGTCGACAGCTACGAGCGCGCGCTCGAACTGGCCGGGGAGCTGTCCGCGGCCCCCGGCGCGGGCGGCAAGCCGATCCACGAATGGCTCGAACTGCGCCCCTGCTACGGCGTGAACCCCTCGGTGACCGAATGAACGAGGAGTTGCTGCGGGAACTCGTGCCCGCGGTGATCGGCATCCTCGTCCGGCGCGGAGCGGACTTCGCGTCGGCCGAGGATGCCGTGCAGGAAGCGCTGATCCGCGCGCTGGACGCGTGGCGGGACGATCCGCCGCGCGATCCGAAGGCGTGGCTCATCTCCGCCGCGTGGCGCCGGTTCCTCGACGCCACGCGGTCGGAATCCGCGCGCCGGGGCCGGGAAGTGGCGGTGGACGCCGAGCCGCCGCCCGGTCCGGCGGCCGCGGTGGACGATTCGCTCCAGCTCTACTTCCTGTGCGCGCACCCGTCGTTGACGCCGTCGTCGGCCGTCGCGCTCACGCTGCGCGCGGTCGGCGGGCTGACCACGAAGCAGATCGCGCAGGCGTATCTGGTGCCGGAAGCGACGATGGCGCAACGGATCAGCCGGGCGAAGAAAACCGTGTCCACCGTGCGGTTCGACGCGCCCGGCGATGTCGCGACCGTGCTGCGTGTGCTGTACCTGGTGTTCAACGAGGGCTACTCCGGCGAACTCGACCTCGCCGCCGAGGCCATCCGGCTGACCCGGCAGCTCGCGGCGGGCTTCGACCATCCGGAGGTGGCCGGTCTGCTCGCGTTGATGCTGCTGCACCACGCCCGCCGCGCCGCGCGGACGAAGCCGGACGGCAGCCTCGTGCCGCTCGCCGAACAGGACCGGAGTGCCTGGGACACCCGGCTGATCGCCGAGGGCGTCGACATCCTGCAGGCGGCGCTGGCTCGGGATCAGCTCGGCGAGTACCAGGCCCAAGCCGCGATCGCCGCGCTGCACGCCGACGCTCTCACCGCGGAGGAAACCGACTGGGTGCAGATCGTCGAGTGGTACGACGAGCTACTCGCCCTGACCGACAGCCCGATCGTCCGGCTGAACCGGGCGGTCGCGGTCGGCGAGGCGGACGGGCCTCGCGCGGGGTTGAAGGCGCTGGCGGAGCTGGACGACAAGCTGCCTCGGCATAGTGCGGTGGCGGCCTACCTGCATGAACGCGACGGAGACCTGGCGACGGCCGCGCGGCTGTACCGCGAGGCGGCGGAGAAGGCGCCCAACGTGGCCGAGCGCAATCATCTGATCAGCCAAGCGGCCCGGCTCAACAACTCGTGAGTGGCGATCACGGTTCTAACCGTGATCGCCACTCACGACGTCACTCGCGGTAGCCCGGGATCGGGAACGGCTGGAGGAACTCGCGGATCTCCGCCGCGATCGAGTCCAGCTCGCCGTCCTGCTGTGCCGCCGCGGCGGTCACCGTCCGGTCGATCCAGTCGGCGACCTGCACCTGGTGCTCGGGCTTGAGCCCGCGCGTGGTGATCGCCGACGTGCCCAGCCGGATGCCGGACGGGTCGAACGGCTTGCGCGGGTCGAACGGCACGGTGTTGTAGTTCAGCTCGATGCCCGCGCGGTCCAGCGCCTGCGCGGCGGGCTTGCCGGGCACCGCCTTGTTGGTCAGGTCGATCAGCAGCAGGTGGTTGTCCGTGCCGCCGGAGACGAGGTCGTACCCGCGCTCGATCAGCGCTTCGGCCAGCGCCTTGGCGTTCGCGACGATCGTGTGCGCGTACTCGGAGAACGACGGCTGCTGCGCCTCCCCCAGCGCGACCGCGATGGCGGCCGTCGTGTGGTTGTGCGGACCGCCCTGCAGGCCGGGGAACACCGCCTTGTCGACCGCCTTGGCGTGCTCGGCGTCGGACAGGATCATCGCGCCGCGCGGGCCGCGCAGCGTCTTGTGCGTGGTCGTGGTGATGACCTGCGCGTGGCCGACCGGCGACGGGTGCGCGCCGCCCGCGATCAGGCCGGCGATGTGCGCGATGTCGGCCACCAGCACGGCGTCGACCTCGCGGGCGATCTCCGCGAACGCCGGGAAGTCGATGGTGCGCGGGATGGCCGTGCCGCCGGCGAAGATCAGCTTCGGCCGGTGCTGGCGGGCGAGGTCGCGGACCTGGTCGAGGTCGACGCGGCCGGTTTCCTTCCGGACCCCGTAGCGGACCGGCGTGAACCACTTGCCGGTCGCGGACACGCTCCAGCCGTGCGTGAGGTGGCCGCCGTCGGGCAGCGCCATGCCGAGCACGGTGTCGCCCGGCTGGGCGAACGCCAGGTACACCGCGAGGTTGGCCGGGGAACCCGAGTACGGCTGGACGTTCGCGTGGTCGACGCCGAAGACGGCCTTCGCCCGCTCGATCGCCACCTGCTCGACCTGGTCGATGAACTGCTGGCCCTCGTAGTAGCGCTTGCCGGCGTAGCCCTCGGAATACTTGTTGGTGAGCACGCTGCCGGTGGCTTCGAGCACCGCCTGCGAAACATAGTTCTCGGACGCGATCAGGCGGATCTTGTCGTGCTGGCGTTTCGCCTCGTCCTCGACCAGACCGGCGATCTGCGGATCCGCCGCGGACAGGGCGGACAGGGCGGGCTGGTGTGTCATGGCGTACTCCGGCTCTGCAATGGCTCGCACCCAGGCGCGCGGTGCCGGCCTCGTCGTCGCTCCCCGGTGGTGCTCCACCTCTTGAATGGCGCCAGTCGCTGCTGCGGGACGAAGTTTAGTGCACCGCGCCAGCCCGCGTCCGGTGCGCGGGAACGGGCTCAGACCTGCTCGAGGCCGCCCCGGTGCCGTCGCGCGAGTTCCTGGTAGACCGCCGCGTTGTGCTCGACCCACACGCGCGCGGAATCGGTGAGTTCCACGAACTTCTTCGCCGGGCTGCCCATCGCGATCATCTCCGCCGGGACCTCGGTGCCCGGCGTGACCGTCGACCCCGCGGCGACGAACGCGCGCGGGCCGATCACCGCGCGGTCGAGGACCGTGGAACCGTTGCCGATCAACGCCTGTTCGCCGACCGTGCAGTCGTGCACGAGGCACTGGTGCCCCACGGTGACGTTGCGGCCGATCTCGGTCATCTCGGGTCCGGAGTGAATGACCGAGTTGTCCTGGATGTTCGCGCCCTCGCGGATGACGATCGGGCCGAAGTCCGCGCGGATCACCGCGCCGTACCAGACCGAAGCGTCCTTCTCGACGGTCACGTTGCCGATCAGGGTGGCGGTGGGGGCGATCCAGGCGTCCGGGTGAACCTGCGGGCTGACGCCGTCCAAGGAGAACAAAGGCATGTGCGCGAGCCTATGCGGCGTCAGCGGTATCCGGCGAAGCAGAGCGCCTCGATGTCGCCGCGGAGACTCGCGGACGACCGCGGCCGGACCCGTTGCTGCACCACCGCGCCGAGCAGGTAGCTCAGCAGCGAGCGGGCGCGGGCGCGCGGATCGTCGACGTCGAGCGGGGCGAGGAGTTCGACGAGCAGTTCGGTGATCGAGGTGAGCATGGCGTCGATCGCCTGCGGATGCTGCGCGCGCCCGGCCGCGATCCAGTACTCGAACCAGAGGAACGCGCCGCGCGGATGGTCGGCGAACTCGGCGAGATAGGCCTCGGTCACCGCGAAAAGCCGTTTGCGCGGGTCGGAGTGCTTGTCCGCGACCTTGCGCAGTTCCGCCACGAAGGTGTTGATGTGCGCGGCCATCGCCCGGTCGATGAGCACGTCGATGTCGGCGAAGTAGTAATGGATCGCACTTTTGGTGAGCGGCCCGGCCTCGGCGATCGCGCGTACCGTGCACCCGGCGAGCCCTTCGCGGGCGAGGACCTTGCGAGCCGCTTCGACGATCAGTTCCTGCTTCTGCAACTGGTTGGGCGACAGCTGGGTGCTGCGACCGGGCACGGCGCTCACGGTGATCCTCGTTACGTTTGTCAGGACGGCGGCCCTGAATCCTAGGCCAGCAGTCCCAACGGCTTCCGGCGGGTGAAAAACCGGATTGGCCACCCCGGTCCGCGCGGCGGACAATGCCCGGCATGGTGATCTCAGGGGACAAGGGGCTCAGCGAGGCGGCGCGCCGTCAGCTGGAGAAGGAAATCGCGGACCTGCGCGCGCAGCGGGAGGCGCTGTCTCCGCAGCCGGGCGAGCAGGAACGCACGGGGGACGCCGCCGACCAGGCGGACGTGATCGACCGCGCCGAGGCAGCGGCGCGACTGGACCGGCAGATCGCCGAAGTCACCGCGAAGCTCGAGCACGGCGCGTACGACAGCTCGCTGCTTCCCGACGGCACGCGGGTTTCGCTGCGTTTTTCCGACGGTGACGAGGAAGAGTTCACCGTGGTGACCCTTCCCGGCGAGGACGCCGACGCGATCACTTCGGACAGCCCGCTCGGCCTCGCGCTGGCGAACGCGAAGACCGGCGAGGAAATCAGCTACCGCACCCCGCGCGGGCAAGCCACCGCGACAGTGCTGAAGCTGACGCCGCCCGCCAACTGACCACAGAGGACAGACAGTGGCCGCCCCGGTTTTCCGGGGCGGCCACTGTTATTTGTCCGCGTTGGCCACCGTTTCGGCTTGATACGCGTACACGCCGTCCGTCTCGACCGCGACGTGCCAGCCGCCGCAGTCCTTGTCCATCCGCTTGTGCTCGCCCGCCGGCCACCAGTCCGCGGTGAGCGTCGGCGCTTTCGCCTCGGCCTTTCCCGGCTTGCACAGCGCGGGCAGCTCCGACGGACCTGGCTGATAGCGCAGGATCCGCTCCGAACCGGTGGTGCGGATCAGCTCGGTGACCGACTTCGCGTCGTCCGGCACCCACGACGGGAGCCGGGCGTCCGAGTTGGCCTTGCCCTGCTTGCCGGTGTCGTAGGAAACCGCCTTCACGTGGCCGTTCGACTTCTCCTCGACCGAGGCGCCGAGCCCGCACGACGCGACCGTGGCCAGAGCCGCGATCCCGGTCACCGCCAGTACTGCCTTGTTCACCTTGTTCCGCACGCTGTTCATGACTTCCAGTCAACTGAGACCGGCGTGCGCCGCCCTCGTTCTTCCGGCTCTTTGCGGTTGGCCAGTCGGCCGACTCCGTCCCTCACATGAGTGAAATCGTGGGGTCGTTCTTCGCCGTCGAGATGCTCCCAGCCCGGCCTCGGACAGCAGGCCGAGGCGTGTGGCGATCGCCTGCCGGGTGATCGGAAGCCGGGCCGCGAGATCCGTCGCCGTCGCCGGACCGAGCCTGCATGCCCTCCTGACCACCGGCGCCGGTCAAGCCGATCCCGAAATCCGAGGCTCCGAAAGGACATTCGGCCAAACAAGATTCGCTGATCGCGGGTTCGCCCGGCCGTGGTTGTGCTAAGCAGGCGGGATGCGAAGATCAATTCCCCCGAGGGAATCCCGATGAATGATGACGTTTCCCAGAACCTAGTCGTCTTCCGGATCAAAGGCCTCCCCGAACCCGTGCTGGCCAGCGCGCCGACCCAGGCCGAGGACGCGGTCGAGCGGGCGTGGGCGAGCGTCCGGCAGCAGCACAAGGTGCGCGGGTCCGCGGTTCTGGCCGTGTACAGCGAATGGCAGCCTTCCGCCGCCGACCAGAAATTCATGGCCAAGAATTTCCGGAAGGCCGAGTGCACCTACAGCTTCGCCCGGCCCGCTCCCGGTGAGTGGGACCGAGCCTTCGCCGAAGCCCGCGCCGCGATGGCCGAAGCCGAACAGCGGAAAAGCGCCGAGGAGATACTGCCGATCCTCTGGAGCGCGTCCTCACCGCGCGCCGGGCTGCTCGATGCTTTGCCGCACCACCCTCTCGTGCCCGGCAGGCTGTCGGTCGCGCTCGCGGTGGTGTCGCGAACGCCCGAGGGCAAGATCGGGATGCAGCACATCACCCGGCACGAGCAGGAGCAGCTGGGCGCGCCGCTCGAGAAGCTGCTCGACGTCGGATTCGGAGCCCTGGCGCGCGGGCTGAAGTTCGAGGTGCGCCGCTCCGGCGCGGACGTCCTGGTCTCGCTCGCCCGGGAAAACCAGCTGGCGGCCTCCGCGCTCGCGCTGCCCGATCTGCACGCCCAGCTGACCCCGCACCTCGGAACGGGAGATCTGATCGTCGGCCTGCCCTGTCCGGACGAGATGTACGTCGCCCGGGAAGGCTCCGGGCTGGCGGACACCGTCCGGGAGCAGGTGCTGAATTCGCCGTACGAGACCACGGAGCTGGTCCCGTCCGTCCTGCGGCTGGGGACTGGCGGGCTGGAGCTGCTCGCCGAACGCCCCTAACGGGTGAATCTGGGAAGTGCCCACCCGACGAAGCAGGCCCCGTCCGGAGGTGTCCGGACGGGGCCTGATCTGTGGAGCCGCCTGGGGGAATCGAACCCCCGACCTATTCATTACGAGTGAATCGCTCTGGCCGACTGAGCTAAGGCGGCACGCCGCTGTGCGACGGTCATCAGTGTAGCGGAGGCGTGGTGCGTCACCTTGCGGGGGCCGCGTCGTTAGGCTCCTATGACTTCGGTCTCACTCCCCGACCCGGCGATCCACTGGAGGACCCGGCACATGCAGCGAAGACTGCCCCGTGCGCTGGCGGTACCCGCGACTGCCGCATTGCTGCTGCTCCTGGCCGCGCCGGCCGGTGCGCAGGAGATCCCGACGACGCCGATCCCGCAGCCCAACAACCCCTCGCAGCCGCCCGCGTCGGCGCCCGTCGGGCCGCAGCCGCTCGGGCACGCGGTGGGCGACGCGGGCACCGCGCTCGGCGTCCTGCGGCTGCTGCCCAACTCGGTCACCACGAGCACGATCCTTCCCGGTTTCGGCCAGACGCTGCCGAAGCAGTCCGCGCTCGAAGCGGGCATGGGCCTGTCCAGCGCGTCGGCGAACTCGGAGGCCTACCTGGCGTACGAGAAGGCGATCGCGCAGTCGTCGCCGTTCGGGCTGGCCGTCGGGGGCCAGGCTCCGCAGACGCCGGGCAGCCTCGTGCAGACCGCGCTGCCGGACAACCCGAAGGAGATCAGCGGGGGCCTGAACGCGCCGTCCAACCCGCTGCTGAACGTCGGGCTGCTCAACGGCACCGCGCACGCCCGCTGGAGCGAATCGCTCGGCCCGTGCGTGGACCCGATCGCCGACGCCAGCACGTCCGTCGCGAGCCTGTCGCTGCTGAACGTCATCCCGACGCTCCCGCAGGTCCCGATTCTCGGTAACGGCGGGCTGAACGTGTCGCCGGACCAGCTCGCGAAGGGCTTCGATCCGAAGACCGGGCTGCAGAGCCTCGGCGGCCTGCTGTCCGGCAGCGGACAGACGCCCGCCGCGGGCACCGGTTCGCTGCTGAGCCTGCCCAACACGCTGTCGTCGCGCTCGCAGGTCAAGCTCGTCGACATCCCCGGGTCGCCGAACAAGGCGGTGCAGTCGAGGTCCACGCTGCAGGCGGCGGACATCAACATCCTCAAGGGCACCCCGCTCGAGCTGAACCTCAAGGTGGCCAGCCAGCCGACGCTCACCGTCACCTCCACCGGCGACGCGAAGACGTCCAAGGTGGAGTACCAGGCTCCGGTGATCACCATCGCGGCCGGCGGCAAGACGCTGTACACGCTCGACGCGGCGCACCCGACCAAGGACATTCCGATCGGCCTGCCGCTCTCGCAGCTGAGCGACCAGTTCGGCGCGCTGGACAACGTGCCGGTCGTCGGCGGCCTGGTCGCCACCGCGACGAAGGGCCTGCAGCAGCTCGGCGACACCACCGGGAAGGTGCTCGACCTCGGCGTGCTGCGGCTGAGCATCGCGAATCTCGACCAGAAGCAGTCCGAGGCGACCACGCCGTTCAAGGGCTACCAGATCGGCGCGGCGGCGCGGCTGCTCGACCTGCAGGTGCTGCCGACGAAAAACCTGAAGGACCTGCTGCCGAAGCAGGCCGGCGACAACCTGCCGTCGTCGCTGGCGCAGCTGTCGCTTGGCGAGCAGATCGCCCGCGCGTACGCCCCCACCGGCGGCGTCGTGTGCGGTTCGACGACGACTCCGCCCGCCCCGCCGCAGGGCGGTGCCGCACCGGCCGGTCCGGTGAAGCACCTGGCCTACACGAACGGCGCGTACGACACGGTGCCGATGTTCTGGACGGGCACGGCGATGCTGCTGCTCGGTGTCGTGATGGTGGCGGCGTTCCCGAACCGGCGGCGTCCCGCGCTGGCGCTGAAACGGCCGACCGGCGGTCCGGACACGCCGTTCAAGCCGTCGCCGCATCCGCGCGACTGACGTCAGACAACGGAAACGGCCCCCTCGCTGACTGGCGAGGGGGCCGTTTTCGCTGAGCTGGGGTCAGCCTTGGCGAAGCGTGGTGACCATGGCTTCCACGGCGATCCGCGGCTTCACGTTCAGCCCGATCGCCTCGCGGCACTCCAGTACCGCTTCCAGGCGGCGCAGCGTCGACTCCGGCGACCAGGAGGCCGCGGCCGAGTTGATCTGCTCGGCGTGGTCGGGGTGCGTCAGCGTCGCGCCGGAACGCGTGCTCGTGACCAGGACGTCGCGGTAAAAGCCCGCCAGGTCGACCAACGCGAGGTCGAGGGTGTCGCGCTGGGTTCGCGTGGCGCGGGATTTCTGGCGTTTCTCCAGCTGCTTGACCGCGGCCTCAGCGGCTCGTTTCGCTCCGGCGACGCCCTTGCCGGTGCCGTCGCCGCCCATCGCGGTGCGCAGTTCGGAGCGTTCCTGCTCGTCGCGGCCCTTGCTTTCCTCGCCCGCGTCCGCTTCGGCCGCGCTGATCAGCTGGTCGGCGCTGGTGAAAACGTCGTCCGGACGCCGCAGTCCGAGCGGAATCCGCAGCACGGTGGCGCGGCGCTGCCGGGCGGCCTCGTCGGTGGCGAGCCGGCGCGCGCGGCCGACGTGGCCGTTGCACACCGACGCGGCCCAGTTGGCACGCTCGGGATCGACGCCGTCCCGGGAGATCAGCACCTGCGCGATCGCCTCGGCGGGCGGGGTGCGGAGCGGGACCAGCCGGCACCGCGAACGGATGGTGACCGAGACGTCCTCCGGATGGTCCGACGGCGCGCACAGCAGGAACACGGTGCGGGCGGGCGGCTCTTCCACGGCCTTGAGCAGGGCGTTCGACGCGCCCTCGGTGAGCCGGTCGGCGTCCTCGATGATCACGACCTGCCACTCGCCGGTCGTCGGCCGGCGCGCCGCCGCTTGCACGAGCGCGCGCATTTCGGCGACCGAAATGGACAGTCCTTCCGGGACGACCAGCCGCACGTCGGCGTGGGTTCCGGCCATCGTCGTACGGCAGCCGGGGCACGCGCCGCAACCGGTTCCGGTGCTGCACTGCAAGGCCGCGGCGAACGTGCGCGCGGCGACCGAACGGCCGGAGCCCGGCGGTCCGGTCAGGAGCCAGGCGTGCGTCATCGCCGCTGGCGCGACAGGTTCTCCGGCAACGATCTTGGCTGCCGCGGCCGCTGCGGCGGACAGTGTTTCCACCGCGGGTTCCTGGCCGACGAGTTCAGTCCAGACGCCGATCGGAGTCGTCACCGATCCTCCACTTTGGACACTACGGGCAATTCCGCCTCGGCCGCCGCGGCCTCGGAGAGATCGGCCGCAGCGGTTTCTTCGGGCTCTTTGTCCGCCGGTTCCGCGGGCGCGAGACCCGCGAGCGGGCCGACGAAGACCGACTGGACGGCGCTGCGGACGCGTCCGGCGACGTCGCTGTCGGAACCCTCGGCGTCGACCACCACGTACCGGTCCGGGTCGGCGGCGGCCATTTCGGTGAGCAGTTTCTGCACCCACAGCTGGTCCTTCAGCGACGGCTGCGGGTCGTCCGGGTGCTCGGAGTCGAGAAGCACGGTGAGGTCCGGGCGGAGCCGCCCGGTGGCCCAGTCGACCAGGCCTTCCAGCTCGCCGCGGTCCAGCTCGCCCGCCGCGGACAGCGACGCGAGCGGGGAGTCGACAAAGCGCTCCATGACGACCACGGACCCAGCGTCGAGCGCGGGCTGGATCTCGCGTTCCACCAGTTCGGCGCGCACGGCCGCGGCGACGAGCGCCTGCGCCCGCACCCCGGTGAGCGCGGCGTCCGAGACCAGCGTGCGGAAACGCTGTTCGCCGAGCGCCGGGTCGGCGGTGAGCACGACCGGCCGGGTGCCGGTGCCGAGCCAGCGCGCGAGGCGAGCGGCCTGCTCGGCGGTGTTGACGGCGGTAGTGCCCTCGATGGCGATCAGGAAGCCGTTGACGCGGCGCGGGTTGCGGCGCAGCGCGTTGCGCAGGTCGCTGAAGATCTTCTCGGTGCGCCGCTCGTCCATCTGCCGGTAGGCGATGATCCCGAGCAGGACCGCGAGCAGCCCGCCGCCGAGGATGACCGGACGGGTGCCGTCGACGATGATCGGGTTGCCGAACAGGTTGACGTTGCGCTGCCGGACCAGGCCGATCAGCACCGGCGTGACCACGGTCGCGCCGAACAGCACGATCTTGAGCATCGCCTGGTAGATCGCGTTGATCCGGCCGCGGATCGCGTCCTCGACGCGGGAGCCGATGATCGTGACGCCGGTGAGGAAGGCGGTGCCGGCGCAGACGCCGACGAAGGCGACCGCGGCCACCGAGATCGACAGGTGCGGCGACAACGCGACGACGCCGAGCGCGAGCCCGGCGAGGACGATCGAGATGCCGAACAGCCGGTCGTGCGGGAGCCGGTGCGCGAGCTTCGGGGCCAGCGCCATGCCGGTGGCCAGCCCGATGAAGACGGCCAGCATCAGCAGGTTGAACGCGGCGTCGCCACCGAGCAGCGACGACGAGTACGGCTTGGCCGCGCCGATGACCGCGCCACCCGCCGCGAACGCGCCGAAGGCTCCGATCAGCAGGCCGCGGACGATCGGCGTGCTGCGGACGAACTTGAGCCCGTCGCGCATCATCGCGCCGAAACCGAACTTCTCCTCGTCGGCCCGCTTGACCTTCTGCTGCGGCAGCGCGTGGACGTCGCGCAGGGACAGCTCGGGGATGCGGGTGGCGACGATGATGCCGCTGGTCAGGTACAGCAGGCCGGTGATGACGACGACGACCTTGGCGATGTAGAGGTCGACGCCGGGGCCCTGGAACAGGTGGAACGTGGAGTTCGCGCCGAGGATCAGCGCGTTGGCCCCGGCGGCGGTGATGACGGCGAGGCCGTAGGTCATCACCATGCCGAGCTGGTTGGCGGTCTCGACCTGCTCGGGGCGGCGCAGCAGGTTCGGCACCGCCGCGTCCTTGGACGGAATCCACATGATCGAGCAGCTGCCGACCAGGAAGTTCGCCACGAACAGCCACCACGGGGCCCCGACGACGGCGATCGAGAGCAAGAACCCGCAGCGCAGCAGGTCGCAGACGACCATGATCTTGCGCCGGTCGAACCGGTCGGCGAGCAGGCCGCCGAGCGGCGCGAAGAGCAGGCCGGGCAGCAGCGCGGTGACGACGACGCCGACGAACGCGTAGTTCTGCGCCGAGTAGTTGTCGAGGAGCTTGGTGCTCAGGCTGGTCAGGTTCAGCAGGTTCAGCCAGTCGGCGACACTGCACAGATACGTGACGCCCCACAGCCGACGGAACGGTTTGATCGCCAGCACCCGGCGGGCCCGGTGGATCGTGGACGTCCCGCCCGATCCGCCCGGGCCGGTGCCCGGCACCGACCGTACGCCCTCGCTGATACGCCCACCCCACTTGTCACGGCGGAGTCAGGCGACCCCTGCGGATCCCCCGACCGTGTAGCCGCCAGGGTAGTCCCGCCGCGGACGGGAGGAGGGCACGCCCCGTGATATGCGAGGTCAGCCAGGGTCAGCCGAACAGCCCCTTCACACTGCTCACCAGGCTGGCGATCAGTTCGATCGCGACGATTCCGAATACGATGAGCAACACCACGGCGAGCACCACGCCCGCCGTGCTGCTGGAGGGCCGCCCGAAACTGGGCATGCTGAGCGAGGGCAGCCCGCGCCGGCTCTGCCGCCCGGCGAGCTCTTCCTCGATGTCGTCGTCGGCGATCTCGGTAACCCGCTTCGGCCGCGGCAGGGGCACCTTCTTCAGCAGCTGAGGAGCCTTGGTCGGCCAGGTCCGCTGCCGGGGCAGCAGCCCGAGCGGAACCAGATCCGGCCGATCGGACGGCGGGATCGGATTCGGCGTCTTGACGACTTCTTTCTTCTTGGCTTCCTCTTTCAGCGCGGCCTCGACCATCCGCTTGACCTCTTCGGGATCATGCTGAACCGGCTTGGCCGTCGGCAACGGCCGAGGCGCGCGGCTCGTCGAGATCTCGAACCCGGCGAGCGGATCGGAGAACCGCTCACCCCCGACGTCACCGGCCAACGTCCCGTCCCGGTCCGGCCCGGAGGCGGGAAAAAACGGAGTCCCGTCGCTCGTGCTCATGGTGACCACCTCACTACGGAATGTCCGCCGAGTCCAGTGTCGGCGAGAGTACCGGCTCCCGCATCCGCCCAATGGCCGCAGAACCACTACTGCCCGCGCCCGGGGGAAGACACGCCACCCGGCCCAGTGACCGCTGACGGATGGCCGGAGGTGGGGGTTTTGGCGGGAGCGGTGGCCGGGGGCGGGATGGGAGCGGGGTGGGTTTTTAGGGGTAGGGCGGGCTGGTTTGGCGGGGCTGAAGCGGTTGCTTGGAGGGGCTGGATTGGGCGGCTTGGGTGGCGGGTGCGGCTGGCTTGGGTGGCAGGGCTCGAGTCGGCGACGCTGGCTCGAGCGCGACAAGGCGGACGCGTCGGCCCGGCCTCAGCGAGCGCCCGGATTGAAGCCGCGACCAGGCTGGCTGGCCGCCGGGCGCGGCCGAGCCGACAAGTCACCTATCCCAGGCGCGGGGCAGCCCGACGGGTTGGCAAGGCCGCCGAACCGACCGAGCAGGCTCGGCGAACAAGTCAGCCGGACCGCAGGTCGGCCGGGCTGGCTGGCTGACCCGGTCTGCGCGGACGACCTCACCGGTCCCAACCCCGAGGGGCACCGCGCGCGGCTGAGCCAAGCCACTCGAGCCCCCGCAGGCACCCGCCCAGCCTGAACCGGCCGAGCCCAGACCAGCGCGGCCCGGCCGGACACCCGGGACTCGGCCGACAACCCGGGCCCTCGCCGCACAACCCGGGGCCCGGCCGCCCAGCCCGACGTCAGGCCGCACCACCGCGACTCGACCGCACAACCCGGAGCCCGACCGCACAACCCAGGGCCCTGCCGGACGGCCCGGAGCCTGGCCGGACAACCCAGGGCCCAGCCCGACAGCCCGGAGCCTGGCCGGACAACCCAGGGCCCAGCCCGACAACCCAGGGCCCAGCCGAACAACCCGGGCCCGGCCGAACTACCGCTCGCTCAGCCGATCCCGCCCGACGACCCCGAGCCAACCAGACCGTTCCGGCCGCCATCACCCCCGCTCAAGCATGGCTTCGCACCGCCTCCACGATCCATGCCTCCGCGGTTCCCCTGGTCGCCGGAGACCACGTCACCACCCAGCCGCCGCCACTGCCGCTGTCCCGAGGCGCTGCCCGGAACTGATACCTCCCCTGATCGTTGTCCACCAGCCCGAACGCGCCGTGCGGGTACTCCGCCAGCACCGCGTCCCGCACCGCCAGGTCCACCAGCACCGTTCCCTGTCGGGGGCGGGCCACCGCTTGCCGGATGACGTCCAGGTCTCCCCAGGCCGCCCGCGGGATCAGGCCGCTGTCGTCCGTTTCGATGCGCACTGCCGGGCCGGGGCCGGGCGGGCGGTCCGGCAGGCCGTCGAACACCCATCCGGGCAGTGCGCTGAGCATCCCGGACCGCAGCCGCGCCCGGCGGCCCAGTTTGCTCATCACCGTGGTGAAGTCCTCGTCTCCGAAGAACCGCACCTCCCACGGCTCCTCGCTCGCCGGGAACACCCCGGTGACCACTCCCCGGATGAACCCGCCGCGCAGCACCCGGTACAGCTCGACCGCTTCGGCGGTCACCTCGCCGTCGGCGGCGAGGCCGAGCGCGGCCATTCCGGCGACGAACCGCGTGTACTGCTCCACCTCCTCGGCCAGCCCGGCGCCGAGCATCGGCCCGAACGACTGCCGGACCTCCTCGGCGAGGCTCAGTCCGGAAGCCGCTCCGGCGGGCTCCTCCTCGGCCAGCACGGGCGGCACCTCGAAATGCGGGTCGTAGAACTCCATCACCGAAGGCCGCTGCGGCATCTCGGCCCGCAGCGGCCCGATGACCTCGTCGATGACGTCGAAGACGACGGGCGCTGAACTGCTCACCCCGTCATTGAACACCCTGGTACCGACAATTTCTCGAACTTTTGTTCGAATCAACCCATCCGTGCGGCGAGCGGTCGGTCAGCGCCGCGACACCGGCTCGTCGACACGCATCGTGGGCGCGAGGAAACCCACCGTCACCACGAGAGCACCGACCACGGCGAGCGTCCAGTGCAGGCCGATCCCGCCGCTCAAGCCGCTGACCAGCACCGGACCGGCGAGAAACCCGAGGTAGCCGCACGCCGCGACGGCCGCGATCGCCCGGCCCGGCGCGTCCGGCTGCTTGCGTCCGGCCGCGCTCCACGCGAGCGGCACCATCTCGGACACGCCGAGCCCGACCACGGCGAACCCGAGCACCGCGACCACCGGCACCGGAACCGCGACCACCAGCAGGAACCCGGCGACCGTCACCGCGGTCGCGACCCGCATGAACAACACGGCGCCAACACGCTCGACAACCCGGTCGGCCACCGTGCGCACCGCGATCATCGTGATCGAGAACGCGAAGTAGCCCAGCGACGCGACGGCTGCGCTCGCGGTGGTGACCTGCCGGAGGTAGACCGCGCTCCAGTCGTTGATCGTGCCTTCCGCGACGAAACCGCAGAACGCGATCACGCCCAACGGGATCAAAGCCTTGCTGGGCAAGGCAAATGCCGCCTCACCCTGCCCCCGGTCGGCACCCGGCAAGAACTGCGCGGCAGCGAAAATCCCCAGTACCAGCAGCACCACGCCCGCACCGGTGAAGTGCGTCTCGATCGGCACGCGCCAGACCTCCATCAGCGCCGCGACGCCCGAACCCGCCAGTCCGCCGATGTTCCAGAACGCGTGAAACCCAGCGAAAATCGGTCGCCCGTAAGCCTCTTCGACGCGCGCGGCGTGCGCGTTCATCGAGACGTCCAGCAGGCTGTTGCCCACTCCGAGCACGACGAGCGCGGCGACGAACAACGGCGCGTCCGGCGCGAAGGCGACGAGCGGCAGTCCTCCGCACAGCACCGTGGCCCCGCAAAGCACCCCGCGTCGGCTGCCGATCTTCGTGATCAACGGTCCCGCGGCCAGCAGAGCGACGACCGAACCGGCGGCGAGCCCGAACAACCCGATCCCGAGTTCACCGGCGCTGAGGCCGAGTTTCGCTTGCACCGCAGGCACTCGAGCCGCCCACGAAGCGAAGGCCGCGCCGCACACCGCGAAAACCACGGAAACCGCGGCGCGAGCACGCTGTGTATCCCCCATAGCTCCCCCTGACACGAGAAAAGGCCACCCGGAGTTTTCCAGGTGGCCCTTCGGATCCTCGTTACTTCGACTTCGTCGCGGTGCTGCTCCGCTTCGCCGGCGCCTTCTTCGCCGTAGTCGACTTCGCCGCCGTCGACTTGGTCGACTTCGCCGCGGTCGACTTCGCCGGCGCCTTGCGCGTCGTGGTCCGCTTCTTCGGCGCGGGACCCTTCGCGCGCTTCTCCGCCAGCAGCTCAGCCGCACGCTCCGCAGTGAGTTCCTCGATGCTGTCGGACTTCCGCAGCGTCGCGTTGTACTCGCCGTCGGTCACGTACGGGCCGAAGCGGCCGTCCTTGACCACCATCGGCTTGCCCGACACCGGGTCGTCGCCGAGTTCCTTCAGCGGCGGACGCGCGGTGGCCGACCGGCCGCGCTGCTTCGGCTCCGAATAGATCTTCAGCGCCTCTTCCAGCGTGATCGAGAACAGCTGCTCCTCGGTCTGGAGCGACCGCGAGTCCGTGCCCTTCTTCAGGTACGGCCCGTAGCGCCCGTTCTGCGCGGTGATCTCGTCGCCCGACTCCGGGTCCTTGCCCACGACGCGCGGCAGCGAAAGCAGCTTCAGCGCGTCGTCGAGCGTGATCGTCTCGATCGACATCGACTTGAACAGCGAGCCCGTACGCGGCTTCGGCAGCTTCGCCTTCGCGGCCTTCTTCTGCGCCGCGGTGGCGTCCTCGGGCAGCTCCGGCTCCGGCAGCAGCTCCGTGACGTACGGGCCGAAGCGGCCTTCCTTCGCCACGATCTCGTGCCCGCTGACCGGGTCGGTGCCCAGCACGCGGCCTTCCTGCGGCGTCGCGAAGAGCTTCTCCGCGATCTCCGGCGACAGCTCGTCCGGCGGCAGGTCCTCGGGCAGGTTCGCGCGCTGCGACTCGCCGTTGACCTCGCGCTCCAGGTACGGGCCGTAGCGGCCGACGCGCACCACGACCTGGTGCCCTTCGGCGTCGCTGAACATCGGGATCGAGTTGATCTCGCGCGCGTCGATGCCCTCGACACTGCCGTCGACCAGCTTCTTCAGCCCGCCGAGCCGGCCGACCGAGCCCTCGACGCCGAAGTCGCCGCCGAAGTAGAACTTCGACAGCCATTCGACGCGGTGCTCGTCGCCGTTGGCGATGCGGTCCAGCTCGTCCTCGAGACCGGCGGTGAAGTTGTAGTCCACCAGCCGCTCGAAGTGCCGCTCCATCAGCCCGACCACGGCGAACGCGACCCACGAGGGCACCAGCGCGGAGCCCTTCTTCCACACGTAGCCGCGGTCCTGGATCGTCTTGATGATCGACGCGTACGTCGACGGGCGGCCGATGCCCAGCTCTTCCAGCTTGCTGACCAGGCTCGGCTCGGAGTAGCGCGCGGGCGGCGACGTGGAGTGCCCGTCCGCGGACAGCTCGGGCGCGGTCAGGCCCTGGTCCTTGACCAGCACCGGAAGCCGGCTCTGCTTGTCGTCGGCCTCGCCGCCGGCCTCGGTGTCGACGGCCTCGACGTACGCCTTCAAGAAGCCGGCGAAGGTGATCGTGCGGCCCGAAGCAGCGAAGGTGCACTCCTCGCCGGTCGCCGCGGTGCCGACGATGCGCACCGACATCGTGGTGCCCTTCGCGTCCGCCATCTGCGACGCGATGGTGCGCTGCCAGATCATCTCGTAGAGCCGGAACTCGTCGGTGTCCAGCTCCTTCGCGACCTGGCCCGGCGTACGGAAGACCTCGCCCGACGGACGGATCGCCTCGTGCGCCTCCTGCGCGTTCTTCACCTTGCGCGTGTACTGGCGCGGCGACGGCGAGACGTACTCCTTGCCGTACAGCTGCGTCGCCTGGTTGCGCGCGGCCGTGATCGCCGACTCCGACAGCGTCGTGGAGTCGGTACGCATATAAGTGATGTAACCGTTCTCGTACAGCTTCTGCGCGATCCGCATCGTGCGCTCGGAGGTGAAGCGCAGCTTGCGGCCCGCCTCCTGCTGCAGCGTCGACGTCATGAACGGCGCGTACGGCTTGCGCGTGTACGGCTTCTCTTCGACGCTCGCGACCTTGAAGTCACGCTCGCTCAACGCCTGGGCCAGCGCCCGCGCGTCGGACTCGCCGAGCACACGGATGTCCGCGGTGTTGCCTTTGAGCTGACCGTTGGAGTCGAAGTCGCGACCCGTCGCGAGGCGCGAGCCGTCGACCGCGACGAGGCGCGCGGGGAACGTACGCGGCGAAGCGTCCGCACCGGCGTCCATGGTCGCCGAGATGTCCCAGTACGACGCCGAGGTGAAGCGCATCCGCTCGCGCTCGCGCTCCACGACGATCCGCGTCGCCACGGACTGCACGCGGCCCGCCGAGAGCTTCGGCATGACCTTCTTCCACAGCACCGGCGAGACCTCGTAGCCGTACAGCCGGTCGAGGATGCGGCGGGTCTCCTGCGCGTCGACGAGGTCGGCGTCCAGCTCGCGGGTGGCCGCGGCGGCCGCCTGGATGGCCTGCTCGGTGACCTCGTGGAAGACCATCCGGCGCACCGGGACCTTGGGCTTCAAGGTCTCCAGCAGGTGCCACGCGATGGCCTCGCCCTCGCGGTCGGGGTCTGTCGCGAGGTAGAGCTCGTCGACGTCCTTCAGCAGCCCCTTCAGCTCGGTGACCTTGGACTTCTTGTCCGGGGTGACGATGTAGAGCGGTTTGAAGTCGTTGTCGATGTCGACGCCGAGCCGCGCCCACGACTCGCCCTTGTACTGCGCGGGGACGTCGGCGGCGCCGCGGGGCAGGTCCCGGATGTGCCCGACGGAGGACTCGACGACGTAGTTGCCGCCGAGATAGGGGGCGATCTTGCGGGCCTTGGTGGGCGACTCGACGATCACCAGCCGCCTTCGATCGGCACCGTTGCCCCCGGCGCCGCTCTTCTTGGTCCGTGTTCCTGCCACGCTGCCCTGCTCTCCACTCATCTCCGCGCCGCCGCAGCGGCGCTCTCCCCTCTGCGCCAGAGGGGTGCTGCGCCCGCGTCTCGACCTGTCAGTGTGCACGTCCCCGGTGTCCGCGCAGCGCCGAGGTGCCCTGACGAGCCGCCGGGCCCCTGCCCGTCGGATCGCCGCTGACCTCGGCGATGTTTCTTCTCCACACCTAGCACGTGATGTCGGACACGTGCCGTGCAGGGTAACCGGTCATACCACCGATACCCTCCGTTAGACGGTGGCGGGTCCAAGTCTGGCGACGGTTCACTTATTCCTCCCCCCAGCCGAAAGGAACCCACATGATCCGCCGACTGGTTGGCGCCACGATCGCCGTCGCGACGACATTCGCGCTGGTCACCGCCCCCGAAGCGAGCGCGGCGACCACCACGTTCACCGGTGCCGTCGCGCTGTCCAACTGCTCCGGTTCGGTCGTGAAACCGGCCGCCACGCCGATGGACGCGCCGGCGATGGTGCTGTCGAACGGCCACTGCCTCGAGGAAGGCATGCCCGATCCGGGCCAGGTGATCGTCGGACAGGCCTCGAACCGCTCGTTCGACCTGTTGTCGCCGGACGGGCAGAGCTCGGTGGGCACCGTGACCGCGACCAAGGTCGTCTACGCGACGATGACCGACACCGACATCTCGCTCTACCAGCTCAGCGACACCTACGCCGACATCGAGCAGAAGTACAACGTCCCGCCGCTCGAACTGGTCAACACCCACCCGCAGGCGGGCACGCCGATCGACGTGGTGTCCGGGTACTGGAAGCAGATCTACTCCTGCTCGATCGACGGCTTCGTGCACGAACTGCACGAGAACAACTGGGTGTGGAAGGACTCGATCCGCTACGTGCCGGGCTGCGAGACCATCGGCGGCACCTCCGGTTCGCCGGTCGTCGACCGCAACACCGGCAAGGTCGTCGGCGTGAACAACACGTCCAACGACAACGGCGAGCGCTGCACGCTGAACAACCCGTGCGAGGTCGACGAAGCCGGCAACGTGACCGTGCGGCCGAACTACAAGTACGGCCAGGAGACCTACGGAATCCCCGCCTGCTTGACCCCGGCCAACGAGATCGACCTCAACCAGCAGGGCTGCACACTGCCGAAACCGTAAGGCGCGCCGTCGAGAAGGTCCCTCGTCGCTTCGCGGAGCGATGGGGGGCCTTTCTTCTGCCGCCGCTACCCCACAGCCTCCAGTAAATACTGTGCGGGACTCTCCGCCGCGACGCTGCGCCGCGACTCTCCCGGCGTCCGCTCGCGGCGTTCCCCGGCCGGCGGCAGCTCCGGCCACGCCGCTTCCGCCCCGGCCGGAGGCTCGCCGATCAACTCGAGCAGACCGGCCAGCTTCCGCCGCCCGCTGACCCGCACCGCGGGCTGCTCCGCCTTCGGCCCCAGCAGCCGCGCCTGGACGCCCAGCGGCGCGAGCACGTCCAGCAGCTCCTCGTGCGTCGCCGGAGCCAGCGGATCGACGCCGAGGAGGTAGCCGCCGGGTTCGGGACGACCGGCCGCGAGCGCCCACATCCGCAGCATCGCGCCGCTCAGCCGGAATCCGCCGGGCACCGCCTTGCCCGAATCGCCCTCCGCCGGACCGGTGCGTCCCGGCCGGAGCCATTGCTCGGCGAGACCGAGCAGATCGACCCGGAACGACGTGCGAACCTGCGGACTGCCGCATTCGGCCACCGTGACCTGCGCGTCCGCGCCCCGGCTGCGGCATTCCCGCGCCAGCACGCGAGCCCGCCACGGCTCCTCGACCAGCACCGACAGCCGCGCCGCCGTGCGGCCGAACCCGGTGATCTGCCCTTGGCAGCACAACAGTCCGGCCAGGTCGGGCAGGCCCGGGCCGGTCGCCTCCGCCGAGAACAGCGAGATCGTCCGATCCACGCCGCGATGATAGAACACAAGTTCGATTGAAGGCGAGCGTCACGCCGAGGTTTTTCCCGGGCACACAGCGCTACCGGTATAGTTATCCCACTAGCGCTGAACTGGGGAGCGGAAATGTTCGAGGTTTCCGAACGCGTCCGGATCCGGGACGAGCTGATCGCCGCGGCCCGCCAGGACGTCGACATCGCGGGAGCCGCGCTGGTCGGCTCGGCCGCCCGCGGCGCCGAGGACCGCTGGTCGGACATCGATCTCGTCCTCCAGCTCGCGCAGGACGCGGACGAGGCCGCGGTCGTCGCCCGCTGGACTCGCTCGCTCGACGAGAAATACGGAGTCGCCGACACACTCGACGTGACCTCGCGCGAAGGAGTTCGCTACCGGGTCTTCCTTCTTGACTCGTCGCTCCAGGTCGACTTGTCGTTCTGGCCCCATGATTTGTTCCGCGCCACCGAGAACGGGTTCCAGCTCGTTTTCGGTCAGGCCAACGAGCCGACCAGCACCGCGGAACCCGATAGCGCGCAAGTGATCGGCATGGCCTGGCTGTACGCGTTGCACGCTCGCTCGGCCATCGCGCGCGGGCGGACGTGGCAAGCCGTGCTGATGCTCGATGACCTTCGCAACCAGATCAGCACACTGGAATGCCTGCGGTACGGCTTGAATCCCTGGCACGGCCGCGAAGTCGACCGACTGCCCGAGCCGGTTCTGGAGACGTTGCGGAACGGCCGTGCGGCGTCAGTCAGCTTGGCCGAACTCGAACGGTCTCGGCAGGCGCTGCTTCAGCACTATCTGGCCGCCGTCGAACACCATGACGCGGAGCGGGCGATTTCCCTTCGCCGGGCGCTCGATTCCGATCAGCGGGGCGCGGGCGGAATCACCAGCTGCTGACAGCCCGCCGCGCGTTTGCCCGCCGCGGACAGGGCTGGCGTCGCGTCCAGACCCTTGAGGACGTCGAGCCGGGAAATCTGGTCGAGCGCCGTTTTGGCGTCGTCCAGCGCCGCTTTCACCGCGTCGGGGCTTTCAGCCGCGTCGAGTTTGCCGCGCGCCTCGTCGGCCTTGTGCCGCACGGAAGTGAACTGGCCCAGCAAAGCCGTGCGCGCCGGTTCGCCGCCGGGCAGCGGCGCGGGACCGACCCGGTGCAGCCCGGAGACGGTCTGGTCGATGCCGTCGGAGACCGACGCCAGAAGATCGCTCGAGGTACGGGTGGCCTGCGCTGACGAACTCGGATCGATCGAGGGCAGATTCGCCAGCGCACGAACCAGATGCGTGACCGCCCCGCAGTATCCGTCGGCCCATTTCGCGGCCGGATCCGCCTGCCCCGCCGCCTCCGCGTGCCCGCCGGAAACGACCTGCTCAGCAGGCGGCGGCGGTTGCCCGCAGCCGGTCAGCCCCAGTCCGATTCCTGTTGCCAGCGCGGCTAAACCGGTCCACCGCGGCCGCACTCGCACCACTCCTGTCCCTCGGTTTCCCTGTCCTCCGCACGGTACCGACCCGCCAGTAGTCCGCAACTCGCCCCGGGTCGCGGACGCGAACGGGCCCGGTACGCGACGGCGTACCGGGCCCGAATGGAGCAGTGCGTCAGGCTTTCGCCTCCGCCGGAGTGTCCGACATGACGCTGCCGCGCCGCTTGGACATCACGATCGCCGCGACGATCACCGCGACCGCGACGACCGCGATCACGATCCGCCACGTCGTGTCCGCGCCGCCGCCGAGCGTCAGCGTGACCACCGCGGGCGCGATCAGCACCGAGACCAGGTTCATCACCTTGATCAGCGGGTTGATCGCGGGACCGGCGGTGTCCTTGAACGGGTCGCCGACGGTGTCGCCGATGATCGTCGCCTCGTGCGCGTCGGAACCCTTGCCGCCGTGGTTGCCGTCCTCGACGAGCTTCTTGGCGTTGTCCCAGGCGCCACCGGAGTTGGCGAGGAAGATCGCCATCAGCGTGCCGGTCGCGATCGCGCCCGCGAGGTAGCCAGCGAGCGCTCCGGTGCCGAGACCGAACCCGACCGCGATCGGCGCGAAAACGGCCAGCAGACCCGGCGTCGCCAGCTCCCGCAGCGAATCGCGGGTGACGATGTCGACCACCTTGCCGTACTCGGGCCGCGTGGTGCCCTCCATGATCCCGGGGATGTCGCGGAACTGGCGGCGCACCTCGTACACCACCGCGCCGGCGGCGCGCGAAACCGCGTTGACCGCGAGACCGGAGAACAGGAACACCACTGCCGCGCCGACGATCACGCCGACCAGCGTGTTCGGGCTGACCACCTGGTTGACGAACGAACTCACCGCGGTCACCGCGCCCTCGCCGCGTTCAGCGACGGTCTTCGCGATCGCGTCCGAATAGGACCCGAACAGCGCCGTCGCCGCCAGCACCGCGGTGGCGATCGCGATGCCCTTGGTGATGGCCTTGGTGGTGTTGCCGACCGCGTCCAGTTCGGTGAGGATCTGCGCGGCCTTCTCGTCCACGTCGCCGGACATCTCGGCGATGCCCTGCGCGTTGTCCGAGACCGGGCCGAAGGTGTCCATCGCGACGATGACGCCGACGGTGGTCAGCAGGCCGGTGCCGGCCAGCGCCACCGCGAACAGCGCGACGCCGCCGCCGAGCAGGTACGCGCCGAACACTGCCGCGCCGATCACCAGCGCGGTGTACACGGCGGACTCGAACCCGACCGAGATGCCGGACAGGATCACCGTCGCGGCACCGGTTTCCGACGTCTTGCCGACGTCCTGCACCGGCTTGTGCTCGGTGCCGGTGTAGTAGCCGGTGATGCGCAGGATCAGCGCGGCGAGCACGATGCCGATGATCACCGAGACGGTCGCGATCACCGCGGGGTTGCCGGTGTTGTGCGCGTAGCCCTCGCCGAATTCGGCGAAGCTGTTCGGCAGGTACACGAACGCGGCGATCGCCGACAGCACCGCGGAAATGACCGCGGAGATGTAGAACGAGCGGTTGATCGTGACCAGACCGCCCTCGCCCGCGCGCGCCTTGGTGATGTAGACGCCGATCACCGCGGTGATCACGCCGATGGCGGGCACGATCAGCGGGAAGATCAGGCCGGACGCGCCGAACGCGGAGCTGCCGAGGATCAGCGCGGCCACGAGCATCACCGCGTAGGACTCGAAGAGGTCCGCGGCCATGCCCGCGCAGTCGCCCACGTTGTCGCCCACGTTGTCGGCGATCGTCGCGGCGTTGCGCGGGTCGTCCTCGGGGATCCCCTGTTCCACCTTGCCGACCAGGTCGGCCCCGACGTCGGCGGCCTTCGTGAAGATGCCGCCGCCGACCCGCATGAACATGGCGATCAGCGCCGCGCCGAAACCGAAGCCCTCCAACACCTTCGGTGCCTGGCCGGTGTAGACGAGCACCACGATCGCCGCGCCGAGCAGGCCGAGCCCGACGGTGATCATGCCGACCACGCCGCCGGTGCGGAACGCCACGCGCATCGCCTTCTCGCGGCCGCCCTCCTCGCGCGACGCGGCGGCCACGCGCAGGTTCGCCTGCGTGGCCAGCCACATGCCGAGGTAGCCGATGGCGAACGAGAACGCCGCCCCGATGAGGAAGAAGATCGACCGGCCGATCCTCTCGTTCCAGTCGTCCGCGGGGAGCGCGAACAGGAGCAGGAACACGATCACGCCGAAGATGGCAAGGGTGTTGCGCTGCCGCTTCAGGTATGCGGCCGCACCTTCTTGCACTGCCTTCGCGATGTCCTGCATCTTGGCGGTGCCCTGGCCGGCGGCCAGCACCTCCTTGAGCAGTACGTAACCGATGGCCAGTGCGACAAGGGCGACCACGGCGACCACACCGACGATGGTGTAGCCACCCCCGGAGAGCGTGATACCGCCCTCCGCGAGGAACTGCCGGGACATTCGTCCTCCTGGGAACGCCGTCTGGCCAGCGCGGGCCCGTCGTACCCGGCGCGCCTGCGCTGGCGTGGATCTGTGCCGAAGGACACGCTAGCCGTGCAAGCAATGCACGTCTCACATGACGCTCGCCACAGTAGGTGTGGATCGAGGGAGTGTATTGGTAGTGATCTGCGCGTCCGCAATGTGTCCCGGCGAGAGCACGTTCGGTAACCTTGTGTGATTGGTCACTGGACCGGGCGCGTCCCGGTTTTGTCGGTGCCCTGTGCGAAGCTTCGGCCCGTGGTGGGAGAGCGAGGATGGAGGCTGCTGGACCGGGTCACGGCGGGGATCCCGGCGCACGAGAATCCGGTCACGCACGTGTCCCGGCTGCCGGAACGCGCGGCCCGATACGAGCCGTGGCCGGAGTGGGCCGAGCCGTCCGTGGTGGCCGCGTTCCGCGCGGCCGGAGTGGAAAAACCGTGGCGGCACCAGGTCGAGGCGGCGTCGCTGGCTCAGGCAGGCACGCACGTCGTGGTGTCCACCGGCACCGCGTCCGGGAAGTCGCTGGCGTATCAGCTGCCGGTGCTCAGCGCGCTGGCCACGGACGCACGGGCGACCGCGTTGTACCTCTCGCCGACGAAGGCTCTCGGCGCTGATCAGCTGCGTGCAGTGTCCTCTTTGGACGTCGCAGGCGTGCGCGCGGCGGCGTTCGACGGGGACACTCCGATGACAGAGCGCGACTGGGTCCGCGCGCACGCGAACTGGGTGTTCAGCAACCCGGACATGCTGCACCGCGGCATCCTTTCGGCGCACTCCCGATGGACGCAGTTCTTCCGCCGCTTGCGGTACGTCGTGGTCGACGAATGCCACAGCTATCGCGGCGTCTTCGGCTCGCACGTCGCGCTGTTGTTACGCCGGCTGCGCCGGGTGGCGGACCACTACGGCGCGTCCCCGGTGTTCGTGCTGGCTTCGGCGACCACCGCTTCGCCCGCTTCCTTCGCGACTCGGCTCACCGGCGTTGAGTGCTCCGCGATCACCGACGACGCGTCACCGCGCGGGGCGCGCACGGTCGCGTTGTGGGAACCGCCGCTGCTCGATGAGCTGACCGGCGAGAACGGCGCACCCGTCCGCCGTCCGGCTGGCGTCGAGACCGCGCGGATCCTCACCGAATTGGTCATCGAAGGCGCCCGCTCGCTCGCTTTCGTCCGCTCTCGCCGAGGCGCCGAGCTGACCGCGCTGGGGGCGCGTCGCCTTCTGTCCGAAGTGGACCCGCGGTTGGCGGACACCGTTGCCGCGTACCGCTCCGGTTATCTCCCGGAGGAACGGCGCGCGCTGGAACAGGCCCTGCTTTCTGGCCGGTTGCTAGGCGTCGCGACCACGAACGCGTTGGAGCTGGGCGTCGACATCGCCGGACTGGACGCGGTGGTTCTGGCTGGTTATCCCGGCACCCTCGCGTCGTTCTGGCAACAATCCGGCCGGGCCGGCCGTTCGGGCGATGAGGCGCTGGTGGTGTTCGTCGCGCGCGACGATCCACTCGACACGTACCTGGTGCACCATCCGGCCGCGTTGCTGGAACGCCCGGTGGAAACGGCGGTGCTGGACCCGACGAACCCGTATGTGCTGGGCCCGCAGCTCGCGTGCGCCGTCGCGGAATTGCCGCTGACCGAACCAGAACTGGAAACCTTCGGCGGCGAGGCAGCCCGCGCGGTGCTGGCGGATCTGGCCGAGGAGAAGTTGCTGCGCCGCCGTTCCAGCGGCTGGTATTGGACTTCCCGCGACCGTCCGCACGGCGAGGTCGGCATCCGAGGTTCCGGCGGCGACCAGATCGCGGTGGTGGAAGCGGACTCGGGCCGAATGCTGGGCACCGTCGATCCCGGCTCGGCTTGTTATTCAGTGCATCCCGGTGCGGTGTATTTGCATCAGGGATCTTCGTATGTCGTCGATGAGCTGGATCTGGAGACGGGTTTGGCGTTGGTGCACGCGGAGGACCCGGACTGGACGACTTCGCCGCGCGAGATCGTGGATATTTCGGTGCTGTCGACAGAGGAACAATGCCGCCACGACGGGGTGACGGTGTGCCTGGGCGAGGTCGCGGTGACGTCGCAGGTGGTGGGGTACCTCCGTCGGCGACCGTCGGGAGAGGTGCTGGACCATACGCCGCTCGACCTGCCGGAACAGAGCCTGCGAACGAGAGCGGTGTGGTACACGGTTTCGGGTGAGCTGCTGGAATCTCCGGTTGGGGGTGGCCGGGGTTCGGTGGCTGGTTCTCGGGCTGCGGCGGGGGCCGGGCGCGCATCGCTGAGCGCTGCGGACGTCGGCGGAACCACTGCGGGAGCCGCGGCTGACTCGGCGGGGGATGCGTCGCCCACCGCCGGAGAAATCGGCGAGGACGCCGCGACCAGCCATGCACCTGGAGAACCGGCGAAGACCGGGAGCACCTCGCCAACCACCGAGACCGCCGCGAACTCAGTCATCAGCCGTATGACGGGAACCGGGAGCGAGTCGCCAACCGCCGAGGGAAACGGCGAGGCCACTGCGGACGACCAGGCAGCGGGGGAACCGGCGGGGACCGGAACTGCGGCACCAGCCGCCGGGGGAAACGGCGAGGCCGCCGCGGACGACCAGGCAGCAGGCGAACCGGCGGGGACCGGAACTGCGTCGTCGACCGCTGCGGGGGCGGCCAGTCGTGCGGTTGGAAAACCGGTGGGGACCGGGAGCACCTCGTCGGTTGTCGGGGTAACCGGCGAAGTTTCGGGTGATCCGGCGGGTGGGCGGGGGCCTGGTGCCGGGGTGGAACTCGGTGGTGCGGTGGAACGCGGTGGTGCAGTGGGGCCGGTGGGGACCGGGGGTGCTGGCAGAGCACCGGGGGGCGCCGGGTTGATTCCGGCGCGCGTCCCCGGTGCCCTGCACGCCGCCGAGCACGCGGCGATCGGCCTGCTACCGCTGTTCGCTACGTGCGACCGGTGGGACATCGGCGGGGTGTCTACCGCGTGGCACGAGGACACCGGGGAGGCGACGGTGTTCGTGCACGATGGGCATCCCGGGGGTGCGGGGTTTGCCGACCGCGGTTATGCCGCGATTGTCCCGTGGCTGGCCGCTACGCGGGAGGCGATCGTCTCCTGCGAGTGCCCGACGGGCTGCCCGTCCTGCGTCCAGTCGCCGAAGTGCGGGAACGGCAACGATCCGCTGGACAAGGCAGGGGCGGTGGCCGTACTGGGAGCCGTGCTCGGGGCGTTGCGTCAGCACGGGGAACAGTGCGGCCACGGTGGAGCGTGAAACCTGTTTTTTGTTGTCGCGTGCTGCCTGCCGGGATGGAACCGGATCAGGCGGCGGCGGTTTCGACCAGCGTCGGGGCGTGCTCGGCGGCGAGGGCGCGGACCAGCACGTCCTGCACCTCGGCGGCGGGCGGCAGGTGCCAGCCGCACACCTCCGGCTTCACACGCCAGTGCACGACACCGTGCTGGAACGGCGACGGCGGCAGCGGGATGTAGCTGTCCTTGCCGTGCCACTGCACGGAAATCTGCTCGGCGAGTTCGGCCGGCAGCTGCTCGGCGGGCAAGGTGAGGAACAGCCAGCGGCCGTTCGGCATCGCGACGATCGGGGCCGGGTGTCCGATGGACCGCAGCAGCCGCGCCGCGCGCTTGCCCAGGTCCTGGTCGACCTCGACCGCGTCGATCACGGTGCCGGTCGCCACGAGCAGGCTGTGCGTACGGTCGCTGAACCAGCCGGCGACCTCGTGGGCGTGCGAACCGACCAGCTCACGCCAGTCGTCGCGCACCGGCACCGGACGGCGCCAGGTCAGGTCGTCCCCCTCCGCGGTAATCGGTTCCGGGGTCGCCCCCGGAAGCACCGGCCAGCCGCGCCAAGCGAGGCCGATCGCCTCCGCACGCAGTTCGATGCGGAAGGCGTTCCGCCAGCTGTCCGGCCAATTCGCGTCCAACATTGCTTTCCTGCCTTCGAGGTCCGGTTTCCGCGCCGTCCGGGTCGGGGCCGTGGTGGCGCACGTCTCACTAAACGGCAAGTTGCACATTGCGCGGAAGTCTTCAGCGACAACCGGCCGTTACCGAGCGATGAACGCCCAGTAGCCCACTGTCCGACCGATAACAAGGCGCCAATCGTCGGCCGCTGACCCCGCCGTCCGTCCCGCGAGAACGGGCCTACCACGGGATTCGACACTTTCCTGCCTTTACGCGCGCGTCCTGGAGTATCCGCTTGGCCGACCCGCTGACCTGCGTATTTGACCGTTCGCCGTACGTCAGCGACCGCTGCCCGTGTCGTTCGCCACTCGTCGGAGGTGCCGGAAAGTCCGGAGGCGCCGGGGGTTCCGGGGACTGGTCAGCGGGTCGGCTCGTCGCCCGATGAGCGGTCCGGCGGCTGTCCCGGAACGCCGCGGACGGGGCTGGAGGGGAGGGGTGGGCGGGAGGGTTGGCAGGTTGCAACTCCGTTCGGTTCGGGCGGGGAGGGATCGGTGCCGGGCTGTTCGTGCGGCGGGTCAGTGGTTGGGCTCCGCGGCGAACCGGGGGCCTGGGCTCGAGGGAGCGGTCGCGTGCGCGGGCGATCCGGGGACGCTCGACCGGTCGCGGAGGAACGCTCTCGCGACCGGCTCGAGCATCCGTGGAAAGAGCCGGCGGCCAGTCGCGGAGCCTGGTCGCCGGGCTGGGCCGGGATCGCCGCCACGGCTGCTGGCCGGGACCGGCCTCGCAGCCACAGCTACCGGACGAAGCCCGGCATCGCTGCCACAGTCGCCGGAGCAGACCGGACGACACTGTTACGGCTGCCCGCCGAGGCTCGGCATCGCTGTCACATCCGCGGGAGCGGGCCGGACCTCACTGCCGCGACTGCCCGGCGAAGGCGGACGTCACTGTCCCGGCCGCTGGGCGTGGGCGGGCATCGTTGCGTCTTGGCGTGGTTGCCGGGTCGGTGGCGGTGTTTGCGCGAGCAGGCCGGGGCGGCTGTCCTGGGCTAAGGGGGCAGGTCGACCGGGCCGGCGCGGGCTTTTGCGGTGGGGGCGGTCAGGCCTGGGATTGGGGTGGTAGCGGCGCGGACCTCGACGAAAGCGTCTCGGTTGTGCCAGCGGCAGCTGGTCAGCACTGCGCGTTCGTGGTCTGCGACCTCCTTTGCTCGGGTGCAGGCGATGGTCGGTCCGGCGGCGGCGTGCGCGGCTGCGGCCAGTGCGCCCAGGTCGGCGGCGGCTTCGGTTCGATGGCGGGCGGTGATGGCCGCGGCCAGCCACCACACCAGGACTGTCACGGCGATCAGGGTGGTTGCGGCCAGGGCGGTCCAGATGGTGGCTACCCCGGCGTCGGGTGGTTGTTCTCGGGTCATGAGGTGGGGCCTGGTTCGACGATGGCGTAGGCGGTCGCGCTCAGATGGAGAACCGTCAGGGCGTCGGTGGTTACTTCGGCGGTGAGGCCGTCGCCGGTGCGGTGGATGGTCAGGTGTGCGCCGTGCGGGGCAATGGTTTGGACCACTGCGTCGGCGGCTCCTGACTGTCCGGCCGCGGTGAGGCGGGCGGCTTCGCGGGCGGCGTCCAGGCATCGGAGGTGTCCGGCGATCGCGCTGGTGCCCGCGAGCAGGATCGCCAGCACGGCGGTTAGCGCACCCAGCGACAGGGCGGCTTCCACCGTGACGAATCCGCCGTCCCGGCGACGGCTGGCCATCAGGTGGCCACCGTCAGGGCTTTGTGCACCAAGCCGGCCAAGGTCGCGGAGACTGAGTCTCCGCTGAGCAGCACGTAGAGCGCCACAGCGAACGCCGCCGCGGCTACCGTGCCGATGGCGTATTCGGCGGTGGTGGTGCCCTCGTCTCCGGGCAAGAACCGCATGATCGGTTTTCCTTTCGGTCGTGGATGGGTTCACAGCAGGCCGCCGATTCGCCCGGCCAGGCCGAGCACTACCGGCAGCACGCCGAGGGCGAAGAACGCGGGCAGGAAGCACAAGCCCACCGGCAGGGCCAGGGCGACTCCGGCGCGTTCGGCGCGTTCTTCGGCCTCGACGCCCAGTCCGTCGCGGATGCGGCGGGCCAGGTCGTCCGCGGTCGAAGCGAGGGCGGCTCCGGACCGCGCGGTACGGGTGGCCGCGACTGCCAATTCGGCGAAGCCGGGCCGGGCTCGGATCGGTGCCCAAGACGGAGCTGCGTCCGCGCCCAGGGCTAGCAGGTTCGCTGTTGCGTGCAGGGCGTTTTCGGTATCCGGAGGTGCGCCGGGCGCTACTGCGGCCAGGGCAGTCGGGACTGGCATTCCGGCGCGCAGGCAGGCGGCGAGCATGTCCAGGACCGACGCGGAACGGAGTCTTTCCGAGGCATCGTCTGGGGTTTTCGGCTGACGAGATCGGCGCAGCAGCCACCAGGTGCCTGCTCCGGCGGCTAGCCCGATCGGGATTCCGGTGAGGACGGTGGCGGACAGGGCTACGACGATTGCGACGGCGGGGTGCCAAAGCTCTGGTCGCAGGGTTCGGTGATGGCGTTGGGGTTGGGCTAGGTGCCGGGGTAAGGGCGTGTTTGGCCAGAGCAGCAGGGCGGTGGCGGCTAGGACGAGACTTAGGGCAATCATGGGGCAGCTCTGCGGTTGGTCAGGGCTCTGGACCAGGCCGTGCCTGCCCACAGCAGGGTCGCGCCTGCGACCAGGAATGCTTGTCCGATAAGGGTTTCGGTGAGGACGGCTAGTGGGTTCGCTCCGATGAGCTGGCCCATTGCCAGGCAGCCGACGGGTAGCACGGTCAGGACGACTGCGCTCATGCGTGGTCCGGCCATTTTGGCGTGGAGGCGGCGGGTGAAGGCGGCTTCGGCGTCGACGTCTCGGCGGGCAGCGTCGAGGGCGTCGGCGATGGGGAGGCCGTGCTGGCGGGCGAGGTTCCAGGATTGGGCCAGTGCGGGGAGCGCCGTGGATTCCAGGGCTCCGTCCAGGCGGGCAGCGGTGGAGAGGTGGTGGAGTTCCGCGGTTAGTTCGGGGACGGCGTCAGCGGCTGCTTCAGCGGCGGCTACCGGGTGGGCGCCGGCGCGGAGTTCGGAGACCATCGTGCGGAGAACGGTCGAGGTGCGTTCGGCACGGGTCAGGGTTTCGGCGGTTTCCTTTCTGCTGCGCCATTCCTGACGGACGGCGAGGGTGAGCAGGGCGGTGGCTATCGCGGCTCCGATTCCGCCCAATGGCAGGGCGATGGCGGCCGGGGCTAGCCAGAGGGCCTGGCGGGGTGGGATGGGGAGACGGAGGCGTGGGGTCGGGAGAAGGCGGTTGGGGGTGGTTGGCCAGCACAGGAGTCCGGTGCCTGCGCAGAGGAATGGCCATGCGGAGATCAACGGGGCACCTCGATCCTCGGGCGGGTGGGCGATAGCGGGACGGTTCTTGTGCGGGGGCAGTGCATCCGGGGAATCGCGGATGTTCTGGGCTGACGCCGGGTTGTTGGGCAATGGGCGGACGGAGAGGCCTCCTGGGTCACCCGCTGGGCAAGCGCTGGCTGGGTGGATAGGTGCGGCAAGGGTGGGGTCTGATCGCGAATGTTGGGAGACTGCGCGGGAACCAGTCGCGGGTCCGGACGGAGAAGCCTCCGAGGTCACCCTCTGGCGCAAGCGCTGGCCGGGTGGCTACACGCGGCAAGGGTGCGACTGATCGCGAAAGCTGGTCATGGGTCCGGTGCGGTCAGGGCGGTGAAGAGGGAGCGGCGGCTGGTCCAGTGGCCGTCGCGCCAGACGGGGTGGGTTTTTACTTCTCCGTGGTAGCGCTGGAGCACTGCGACTTCCGTCAGGCGGCGGCCGGTGGGGGTTCGGCGCATGTGGAGGATTACGCGGACTGCCGCGGCTAACTGGCTGTGCAGGGCGCCCCGGGGCAGGCCGCCCAGGGCTGCCAGGGCTTCCAGGCGGGCGGGGGCTTCCGCGGGCGAGTTCGCGTGCAGGGTGCAGGCGCCGCCGTCGTGGCCGGTGTTCAGGGCGTTCAGCAGGGAACACACTTCTGCTCCGCGGACTTCGCCGACGATCAAGCGGTCTGGGCGCATTCGCAGGGCTTGGCGGACCAGCTCGGGGAGTTCCACGGCGCCGGCGCCTTCCACGTTCGCTGGGCGGGCGACGAGGCTTACGAACTGGGGGTGGGTCGGGCGTAGTTCACCTGCGTCTTCTACGCAGACGATTCGTTCGGTGGGGGCTACCGCGCTCAGCAAGGCGCTCAGGAGCGTCGTCTTTCCGGCACCGGTGCCGCCGGTGATCAGGAAGGCCAGGCGGTGGTTGAGGATGGTCTGGAGGATGGTGAGGGCGGTGGGGTCGATGGAACCGTGTGCGTGGAGCGCGGCTAGGTCGTGCGTCACCGGGCGCAGGACGCGCAGGGACAGGCAGGTGCCGTTGGCGGCGATGGGCGGCAGCACGGCGTGGACCCGGATTCGGCCTTGGCGGGCGGGGAGCCAGCCGTCCACGTAGGGCTGTGCGTCGTCCAGGCGGCGGCCTGCGGCCAGGGCCAGGCGTTGCGCTAGGCGGCGGACGGCGTCCTCGTTAGGGAAGCGGATTGTCGTGTGGGCGAGGCCGGCGGGGCCATCGGTCCAGACTTGGTCGGGGGCGGTGACTAGGACGTCGGTGACGGTGTCGTCCTCAAGCAACGGGGCTAGCGGGCCCGCGCCGACGAATTCGTCTCGGGCTTGGCGGACGGCGGCCAGTACTGCGTCGTGGCTCAGGGCGCCGCCGGCCTCGGCGCGGACTGCTTCGGCCAGGGCGATCGGGTCGGTGCCTCGGCTTTCGCCGGCTAGGCGGTGGCGGACTCGTTCTACGAGATCGGTGGTCATTACGCGGCCGCCGCGACGGTGAGGGGGCGCAGGTTCGCCAGTACGGCTCGGGCGGCGGTGGCCAGTGCGCCCTTCGGCGGCAGGTCGAACTCGCCGGATTCCAAGGTGCTCGCAACGCGGCGTTCCGGGGCGACCTCGGCGATCAAGGGCGGGCCTAGGATGCCCGCGGTTTGTGAAGCGGGAACGCCGTCACTGCGATGTCCACTTGCGACGACCGCGAACCGCTCGGTGTGCGGGCGGAGCCAGTTCAAAACTTGTTTCGCTGCCATGCAAGCCCGGAACTCGACGGGAACGACCAGCACGACCAGGTCGGCGACGGAAGCGACCGCCACCGTGGCTTCGTCGAAATGCCGGGGCAGATCGCAGACGATGGTGCGTCCGGCGCGGCTGCCCGCGGAGACCACAGCGGACACAGCGCGCGGAGTCGGGCCTTCACCGGAACGGCCGCAGGACAACACTGGGAGCTTGCCGCGGCTCGGCAGTGAAGCGAGTAGGGAAGGCACAGAGACGCGGCCGGACAGCCGAACTTCCGGCCAGCGCAAGCCTTTCGTGTGTTCCAGGCCTAGCGGGAGATCCAAACCGCCGCCCAACGGATCGCAATCGACCAACAACGCGGAGCCGGTGCGGGCGGCTTCGACCGCGACCGCGGCGGCCAGCACCGAGGTGCCGGAACCGACTCGGCCGCCTACGAAAGCGATTACTGGGCCTGGGGATTCGGCTGGTGCGTCGGTGACATCGGCGAATACGCCGGTCAATCCCGCTTCGTCGTCGGGCAGGCTGAAGACGCGGCGGGCACCGAGCGCGGCCGCGCGGCGCCAGGTGTCCAGCCCGGGCGCGCCTTTGCAGACGAGCACGACGCTATCGCGTGCTGGCAGTGCCGGACTGTCGTCAGCGATGTCCTCGTCCAGCACCACGAGCGGGGCCCGGGTCCATCGTCCGCGTGCGGCGGCCAGGTCTGGCGCGTGGTCGAACTCGCAGCCGACTACCGCGGCGACGCGGCGGATCTCTTCGAACACGGTGCCCTCGCCGGAGACGACGAGTGGTTGTGCGGTGGCCATGTGCCCCTCCCCTGGGTCTCGTGGGCCGGACCTCCACCGTCACCCACCGCCGGATCCCCCGGCAATGCCCGCTTTTCCGTCATGTGGATAACCCGGGGGTTGTGGACAACTCGGGGACCGAAATCGATCCAGAACCGCCGGAGCGTCGGTCCGCACGGGACAATGCACGGTTCCGCGCATTCGACCGAGAAAACGATTGCTGCGGAGAACCTCCGGAAAATCAAGTGAAAAGAAGTAAATTTGCCGCACCGGGCCGGGCAATGGGCTTCACAACCGGAGAAAACACCGGAAAGGTAAGCGTGCGGTTAATTGATCTTGCCGGTAAGGCGCGCCGGGAACAACCAACACTGCCCAGGTCAGGGGCGGAAACCCCGACTGTACAACGGTTTCCCGGCAGACCTGAAAATTGTTCGCCGACGCGGAAACACCGGAGCATAGAAGGCGGCCCTCGCCAGGGGGGAGGGACGAGGGCCGCCAGGGGTTCAGCCCCGGGGGGGTCGGACTGAACCGGCCCGGTTCACGACCGGGTCCGTTCACTGTAACTCCGTTAGCTATGAGTTGGCTGTGTGAGTGACACATACGATTCGATAACGGCACCCGAGGCCGCGAGCGAGCCGATGTCATCGATTTTCCGGCCGCCGCCGCGACCGGTGTGCTGCCAACAACACCCCGCGGTACGCCTATCCTGATCACGTGGCCGAACCCCGCAGCGAAGAAGCACCCCGGCGCGTAGCCGCCTTCTTCGACCTCGACAAGACGATCATCGCGTCGTCCAGCGCGCTCGCGTTCAGCAAGCCGTTGCTGCGCGAAGGACTGATCAACCGCCGCGCGGCGCTGCGAAGTGCTTACGCGCAACTGGTTTTCTCGCTAGCCGGCGCGGACGCGGACAAGACCGAGCGGATGCGCGCCGAGGTTTCCGCGTTGTGCGCGGGCTGGGATGTGGCACAGGTTTCGGCGATCGTGCGCGAAACCTTGCACGACGTAGTCGATCCGCTCGTCTACGTGGAAGCGACCGACCTCATCGCACAGCATCTCGCCGACGGACACGACGTGATCGTGCTTTCCGCGACCGGCGAGGAGGTCGCCGCTCCGGTCGCGGAGATGCTCGGCGCGACCCGCTGCGTGGCCACCCGCATGGAGATCGTCGACGGCCGCTACTCCGGCGAGGTCGATTTCTATTGCTACGGCGACAACAAAGCCGTCGCCGCGAAGCAGCAAGCCGCCACGCACGGCTACGACCTCGCCGACTGCTTCGCCTACACCGACTCCAGCACCGACATCCCCCTCCTGGAGGTGGTGGGTCACCCGCACGCGGTGAACCCGGACAAGCTGCTGCGCCGCACCGCGGAGGAACGCGGCTGGCCGGTCCTCGCGTTCGAGCGGCCGATGTCGCTGCGCACCCGCATCCCGGCGAAGTCCGCGGGCATGGTCGCGCTCGGCGTGGGGGCCGTGGCGGCAGGCGCGACCTGGTACAGCCTCAGCCGGCGCCGCCGGTCCCGGGGCTCCGACAACTGAGCACCCGCGTGGCGGTACCAAAACTCCGGTTTCCGCAGCTAGGTCCGTTGCTGTGGGTGGTGTTGTCACCGGATCGAGCCTCTGTACCGGTGCACCCGTACGCGCACTTGAAGTGACCGCGCTCACGGCGTAGAAAGTAGGTGCGGACGTTGATTCGGCCAGGACAGAGGTAGAAGAGAAGCCTCTGTCACCCCGGGCAACCTCCGTGCGCGGACTCCGGGTACCCACGCGCAGCACGCCGCGGGAGGCTCGTCGTCTAGGGACTGCGTACCGGGACGCCGGACGCCGAGTCCATGAAGGTACGACCAGAGTTGCACGCTTGGTCGCCCGAGATGTCCGCGCTGACTGGCGGCGCCCGTTGGCCCCTGGCTGACGGGCGCCGCCAGTGTTATGTCCGGGCAGCGGCATAGGAACCGCCCGACCTCGTATGTCCGGGCAGCGGCACAGGCACCGCGCGCCGAGCCTCGTCTGTCCGGCCAGCAGCACAGGCACCGCGCGCCGAGCCTCGTATGTCCGGCCAGCGGCATAGACACCGCGCGCCGACCCTCGCTCGAACAACTCCGAGTCCGCGGTCCTCCCAGGTGAACCCTCTCGTTCCTGCGCACGGCCGATGGACAACCCCGTGTCGCGGTGAGTAGCTTCCCGATACCGGTGCTGCCCGGTGGACGCTTCACAACTCGCGTCCGCACCCGCGGCGGCACGCGACACTGGGAGGCAATTCGTGACGAACCGACTCGCGCGCACGCGGAGGATGCAGGCGTTCGCCGTTCCCCTCGCGGGGGTGCTCGCCGTCGGGGGGTTGAGTTCCTCGGCGTTCGCGGCGCCGAAACCGCAGCAGACGCCTCAGCAGGCGGCCGCGCAGCTCGACGCCGCGGCCGCGCGGGCGCTGCGCGGCATGAGCCTGGAAGAAAAAGTGGGGCAGCTGTTCGTCACGTGGGTGAACGGCAAGTCCGCGGACGAGGTGAACCCGAAGAACCACACCGATTTCGGGGTCGACACCGCCGCGCAGGCCGTGCAGAAGTACCACCTCGGCGGCGTCATCTACTTCAACAACACCAGCCGCGACAACTTCGACGACCCGGTGCAGGTCGCGAAGCTGTCCAACGGCCTGCAGCGCGCGGCGATCTCCAGCGGCGCGCACATCCCGTTGCAGATCGGCACCGACCAGGAGGGCGGCACGGTCACGCGGATGGGCGCGCCGGCCACCGAATTCCCCAACTCGATGGCCATCGCCGCGGGCCGGGACGCCGGCAGCGCGACCAAGGCCGCCACGATCCTTGGCCACGAGCTGCGCGCGGTCGGCATCAACCAGGACTACGCGCCGGACGCGGACGTCAACTCCAACCCGGCCAACCCGGTGATCGGCGTCCGGTCGTTCTCCGGGCGACCCGACCTGGCCAGCAGTTTCGTGACCGCGGAGGTCAAGGGCTACCAGGACTCCGGTCCGGCGAGCCAGACCGTCTCGTCCACCGCGAAGCACTTCCCCGGCCACGGCGACGCGGCCACCGACAGCCACACCGGGTTGCCGAAGATCAACCGCACCGAAGAACAGTGGCGGGCGATCGACGTGCCGCCGTTCAAGGCCGCGATCGCGGCCGGCATCGACTCGATCATGAGCGCGCACATCCAGTTCCCCAGCCTCGACCCGTCCGGCGAGCCGGCGACGCTGTCGAAGCCGATCATCACCGGCAAGCTGCGCGGCGAACTCGGCTACAACGGCGTCGTGATCACCGACTCGCTCGAGATGCAGGGCGTGCGGGAGCTGCACAGCGACGCCGAAATCCCGGTCCTCGCCCTGAAGGCGGGCGTGGACCAGCTGCTCATGCCGGTGCACCTGGACGTCGCGATCAACTCCGTGCTCGCCGCGGTGAAGTCGGGCGACCTGCCGATGCAGCGGATCGACCAGAGCGTGCTGCGGGTGCTGAAGCTCAAGCTGAAGCGCGGAATCCTGACCTCGCCGTTCACCAATCCGGCGCAGGTGATGAAGAAGGTCGGCACGCCGGACCACCTGGCCACCGCGCAAGGCATCGCCGACCGGTCGATCACCGCGATCGCCAACGACGCCGGGGTGCTGCCGCTCAAGCAGAAGCCGTCGAACGTGCTGGTCACCGGCTGGGGCGTGACCACGACGCAAGCGCTTGCCGACCGCTTCGCCGCGCACGGCACGAAGGCGACCGCGCTGGCGACCGGGCAGACGCCGACCGACGCGCAGATCGCTGAGGCCGCGGCCGCCGCGAAGCAGAACGACGTCGTCGTGGTGCTGACCAACAACCTGGGCGGTTTCCCCTTGCAGGGCAAGCTTCTTCAGGCGTTGATGGACACTGGCAAGCCGGTGGTCGCGGTCGCCGCGCAGATTCCGTACGACGCCGGGTACGCGAACCCGGTGCCGACTTGGCTCGCCACCTACGGCTACATCACGCCGTCTCTCGAGGCGTTGGCCAAGGTCGTGCTCGGCGAGACGAAGCCCAGCGGGAAGCTGCCGGTCGACGTCCCGGCCGGGGCGGACGTGCACACCGTCAAATACCCCTTCGGACACGGGCTGACCTGGTGACTCTCAACCGCCGGAATTTCCTGGCCGTTCCAGCGCTCGCGGTACCGGTACTGACGGGTGGCTCAGCGGCAGCACAAGCGGCACCCGAAGCGGCACAACCCGAGTTGCAACGCCGGGTACTCACCGGTGCCGAGCAACTCGCCGCGCAGGGCTGGCGTCCGGTCGCCGGACGCAAGCTCGGCGTGCTGTCCAACCCGACGGGCGTGCTCGCCAACGGCGACCACATTGTCGACTCGATGGTCGCGGCGGGCGTACGTCCCGTCGCGGCCTTCGGGCCCGAGCACGGCTTTCGCGGCAGCGCGCAAGCCGGTGGCTCCGAAGGCGATTACACCGACCCGCGCACTGGCATCCCGGTGTACGACGCGTACGGCGCCAACGCGACGAAGCTCGCTTCGCTTTTCCAGAAGGCCGGTTTGGACACTGTCGTCTTCGACATCGCGGACGTCGGCGCGCGCTTCTACACCTACATCTGGTCGCTGTACACGGCGATGGTTGCCGCGGCGAAGGTCAACGCGGCCTTCGTCGTTCTAGACCGGCCAAACCCCATCGGCGGACGACTGTCCGGTCCAGTGCTCGACCCGAAGTTCTCGTCCGGCGTCGGGCTGAAGCCGATCGCACAGCAGCACGGCATGACCGTCGGCGAGCTAGCACGCTTCTTCGCCGCCGAGTTCCTGCCCGGCGAAGGCGCGCAGCTGGCGAAGCTCGAAGTCATTCAAGTACGCGGCTGGCGACGCGACAGCTTCTTCGCCGACACCGGTCTCCGTTGGGTCCTGCCCAGCCCGAACATGCCGACGCCGGACACAGCGCTCGTGTACCCGGGCACAGGCATGTTCGAAGGCACGGTGTTCTCCGAAGGACGCGGCACCACCCGGCCATTCGAGATCATCGGCGCGCCCGGCCTCGACTGGCGTTGGCGCGAAGAACTCGAGAAGCTCCACCTGCCGGGCGCAGCGTTCCGCGAGATCTACTTCGTGCCCACCTTCGGCAAGTTCGTGAACGAGCCTTGCGGCGGCGTACAGGTCACCGTCACCGATCCGCGGGCCTTCGACGCCATCAGCACCACCGTCTCGATGTTCGTGACGGCCAAGCGTGTCGCGCCGGACAAATTCGGCTGGCGGCCGGACCACATGATCGACAAGCTGTCCGGATCCGCACGGCTGCGCACCATGGTCGACGCCGGGGCCGGGGTCGACGAGATCACCGGCGCGTGGCGCGCCGAACTCGCCGATTTCGCCCGCAGACGCCGTCCCCACCTGATCTATCGCTGAGGAGAGCGGTCATGCGTGCTAGGAAAGTGCTCGTCGCGACGTTGGCCGTCCTAGTCGCGGCCACGACGACCGCGGGAGCAGCGACGATCGACAACCGACACGGCGGCTTCGCCGGGCGCTTCGACCGTCCGCAGCACGGGTTCGCTCCGGCGAGCACGACGCTGCGGGACGGCAGCCCGCGCGAGGTCAACCTCGACCCGCAGCCGATCCGCGACGCCGAGCAGTTCCTGAAGAGCTGGACGCAGCCGGACGCCAGCGGGCATCCGCACTTCTCCGGCGCGGTCGGCCTGCTCGCGCACGACGGCGTGGTCGTGGACCGGTACGCCGTCGGCGGCGCGCTCCGGTACGCCGACGCCAAGGGCACCGAACTGCCGCCGGACCAGCAGGTCCCGATGCGCAACGACACCATCTTCGACCTGGCGTCGATCTCGAAGCTCTTCACCTCGATCGCCGCGCTGCAGCTGACCGAGCAGGGCAAGCTGGACGTCAACGCGCCGGTCGTGCGCTACCTGCCGGAGTTCGGCGTCAACGGCAAGCAGGACGTCACCGTGCTGCAGCTGCTCACGCACACCTCCGGTTTCGACGCCGACCCGTCCCCGTCGCTCTGGCAGGGCTATCCGGACATCCCCTCGCGGCGCAAGGCAGTGCTCGACAGCCCGCTCAAGAACGCGCCGGGCAGCACGTACCTGTACTCCGACCTCAACATGCTCACCCTCGGCTTCCTGATCGACAAGCTGTCCGGCAAGCCGCTGGACCAGGTGGTGCACGACCGCATCGCCGCGCCGCTCGGCATGGTCGACACCGGCTACAACCCGCCCGCCTCGAAGCTCGCCCGGGTCGCCGCGACCGAGTACGAGACCACTCCGCCGCGCGGCCTCGTGCGCGGAGGAGTGCACGACGAGAACGCCTGGTCGCTCGGCGGCGTCGCCGGGCACGCCGGCGTGTTCTCCACCGCCAGCGACCTGGCCGTGCTCGCCCAGACCATCCTCAACGGCGGGAGCTACCGCGGGCACCGGATCCTGCGGCCGGACACCGTCAAGAAGATGCTGACGAACTACAACCAGCGCTTCCCCGGCGACGAGCACGGGCTCGGCTTCGAGCTGGACCAGCCCTGGTACATGGGCGCGCTGGCGTCGCCGATCAGCGCGGGCCACACCGGCTTCACCGGGACCACGCTGGTCATCGACCCCGAGTCGCGGTCGTTCGCGCTGCTGCTCACCAACCGCGTGCATCCCACGCGCACCTGGGGTTCCATCAACCTCGCCCGTCAGGTCTGGGCGACTTCGCTGGCGAAGGCGATGGCCGTGCGGCCGGTCGAAGGCCCCGATGCCTGGTACGCGAGCCTCGGAAACAACGGCGTCGCTACGCTCAGCACACAACCGCTTCCAGCCGGTGCGCCACTGCGCGTATCCTTCGCCGCTTTCGTCGACACCGAGGGTCCGAGCGACCCGTTGCAGCTCGAATCGAGCACCGACGGGGTTAATTGGCAACCTGTTCCGCTTCAGGCCCGTGGCCCGGGCGCACCCGGCGACGAGACGCTCACGCTGGGCGGACACGGGCACCGCTCCTGGTGGCGGGTGTCGGCAGAAGTGCCCGCGGCCGCGGCTACCTCGCTCCGGTGGCGTTACCGCACCGATCCGAATTACACCGGACGGGGAGTTTCCCTCGATAGTGTGAAAGTCACCCAACGCGGCCGCGTCGTTCTCGATGGTGAGCGAAACCCCTCGGAACTGGCCTCTTCGGGGTGGAAATTAAGCGCTCGGTAGGCGCCCTGGCGCACATTGCCACGATTGCGCCCCCACTCAGTGGAACAAGACTCCTTCGCTAGACACACTTAGTTGCCAAGTCGTTAGCTTGAGGTCGTTAACACCGTGGACTCGGTTGGCGACTTTCTTGACAACGATTAATCGCAAACCGAAGTCCGCAGACACGGACGGGTTGTGGTTCTGCCGAAGGATGTGGGTAGCCTTGTCGCAAATGCCAACGGTTAGTAACTTTCCGACGGCGGATGATGCGGGATCCGTAATCAGCAGCGCACCCTCCGAGCACCTCGCAGGTCAGGCGACGGCGCGCGACGCGGATGCGAGCCCCCTGGTCCGCATTCGCTCGCTGCTGCCCGGACTCGCCCGGGCCGAGCAGCGGGTCGCGAAGGTTGTCCTGGAAGACCCCGCCGCGGTCGCGCGCCGCAGCATCACCGAGGTGGCGCTCGCCGCGAACACCTCCGAGACCACCGTCACGCGCTTCTGCAAGGCCGTCGGCGTCGGCGGTTACCCGCAGCTGCGTATCGCGCTCGCCGCGGACACCGCCCGCACCGAGGCGCGGACGTCGCGCAACCTCGGCGGCGAGATCGGCCCCGGCGACGACCTGGCGTCCGTCATCGGCAAGGTCAGCTTCGCCGACGCGCGCGCCGTCGAAGAGACCGCGGACCAGCTCGACGTCGCCCAGCTGCAGAGCGTGATCGACCTCGTCGCCGAAGCCGGCCGGGTCGACGTGTACGGCGTGGGCGCAAGCGCTTTCGTCGCCGCTGACCTGCAGCAGAAGCTGCACCGGATCGGCCGCGTCAGCTTCTCCTGGTCGGACACGCACATCATGCTGACCTCGGCCGCCGTGCTGAAGCCGGGCGACGTCGCGATCGGCGTCTCGCACACCGGCGCGACCACGGACACCGTCGAAGCGCTGCGGGTCGCGCGCGAGCACGGCGCGGTGACCGTCGCGGTCACGAACTTCCCGCGTTCGCCGATCACCGAGGTCGCCGACCACGTGCTGACCACGGCGGCCCGCGAAACCACCTTCCGGTCCGGGGCGACGGCGAGCCGGATCGCCCAGCTGACCGTGATCGACTGCCTCTTCATCGGCGTCGCGCAGCGGCACATGGAGGCGTCGGTCAGCGCGCTGGACGCCACGAGGGACGCGGTCGGCTCGCACCGGCTCGGGGTCAGACCCGACGGTCGTCGTCGTCCGCGGGAAACCGGCAAGTGAACCAAGAAGCGAGGATCTGATGTCCGTCCCCTGCCAGACGGTGCACGTCGATTCGCCCACCGAACAACGCAACCCGCGCACGGTGGACATCGACCTGATGTCCACCATGGGGATCCTCGGCGCGATCAACGCCGAGGACCGCCGGGTGCCGGACGCGGTGGCCGCGGTGCTGCCGCAGCTGGCCCGCGCGGTCGACTACGCCGTCGAGGCGCTGCGCGGCGGGGGGCGCGTGCACTACGTCGGCGCGGGCACCTCGGGCCGCCTCGCGACGCTGGACGCGGCCGAGCTGGTGCCGACGTTCAACGTGCCCGGCGACTGGTTCATCGCCCACCACGCGGGCGGGGAGAAGGCGCTGCGGCAGGCGGTGGAGAACGCCGAGGACGACGCGGACGCCGGTGCGGAGGAAATCGCGCTCTCGGTGCGGCCGGGCGACTTCGTGCTCGGTCTCGCCGCCTCCGGGCGCACGCCGTACGTGCTCGGCGCGCTCGCCGAGGCCAGCCGGATCGGCGCGCACACCGGGCTCGTTTCGGCGAACCCGCGCGCCGCGCGACCGGCAGGCGTGGACGTCCTGATCGCCGTCGCCACCGGTCCCGAGGCCATCGCGGGCTCCACCCGGATGAAGGCGGGCACGGCGCAGAAGCTGATCCTCACCGCGTTCTCCAGCGCGACGATGATCAAGCTGGGCAAGACGTACTCGAACCTGATGGTGAGCATGCGCGCGACGAACGCGAAGCTGCGCGGCCGCACCATCCGGATCCTGCAGGAAGCCACCGGCATGACGATGGCCGACTGCTCGGACGCGCTCACCGAAGCCGGCGGCGACCTCAAGGTGGCGCTCGTGCACCTGCTGTCCGGCAGCGACGTCACCCGCTCCGCCGAGGCGTTGTCCGCGGCGGGTGGGCACGTGCGCAAGGCGCTCGACTCGCTGCACCTGCGCGCCGGCTGACGCTTACTGGTTTGTCCGGGAAGGGCTCGGTGAGGGAATCTGATTCCTTCACCGAGCCCTTCCCGGCTTTCCGGCGAGCGAGAGGACAGCGATGACGCAGCGGCTCACCCGCGGCGACCGGTGGTCGATCGGCGGCATGGCGGCCGTGATCCTGCTGCTCAACCTCGTCGGCTGGGGTTTGCTGGTGCTGGTCGTCGCGCCGCGGCACTACGCGCTCGGTGCGGGCGGCACGTTCGGCGTCGGCCTCGGCGTCACCGCGTTCACCCTCGGCATGCGGCACGCCTTCGACGCCGACCACATCGCCGCCATCGACAACACCACGCGCAAGCTGATGTCCGACGGCCAGCGTCCGCTCTCGGTCGGCTTCTGGTTCTCCCTCGGGCATTCGACGATCGTCTTCGCGCTGTGCCTGCTGCTGTCCATGGGAGTCCGCGCGATCGCCGGGCAGCTGGAGGACGACGGTTCCGCGCTGCACGAAACGACCGGGCTGATCGGCACGTCGGTGTCCGGGATTTTCCTGTACCTGATCGCGATCATGAACCTGGTCGTGCTCGTCGGGATCGCGCGCGTGTTCGCCCGGATGCGCCGCGGCGACCTGGACGAGGCCGAGCTGGAACGGCATCTCGACAACCGCGGCCTGATGAACCGGCTGCTGCGCGGAGCCACCAAAGCGGTGCGGAAGCCGTGGCACATCTATCCGGTGGGTGTCCTTTTCGGACTCGGTTTCGACACCGCGACGGAAATCGGCCTGCTCGTGCTCGCCGCGGGTGCGGCCGCGTTTTCCCTTCCCTGGTACGCGATCCTCGTGCTGCCGATCCTGTTCGCCGCCGGGATGAGCCTGTTCGACGCCGCGGACGGCGTGCTGATGAACTACGCGTACGGCTGGGCGTTTTCCCGGCCGATCCGGAAGATTTATTACAACCTCACCGTCACCGCGCTTTCCGTGGCGGTCGCGCTCGGCATCGGGACCATCGAACTGGTGACGCTGCTCGCCGAGAAGCTCGGCATCAGGTCCGGCCCGCTCGCCGCGATCGCCTCGGTGGACCTCGACTACGTGGGCTTCGCGATCGTCGGACTGTTCCTCGTCACCTGGTTGGCCGCGTTCGCGATCTGGAAATTCGGGAGAATAGAAGAGAAGTGGGCCGCGCGGCTGGGCACCGCCGACTGACGCGGGAGGGGGCACGGTGAAGAGGCAAGTGCTGGTACTGGCGCGGGCGTTGGCGTTCGTGGTCCGCCGCCGGATCGACGTGCCGTCTGACGGTGCCGCCATCCACTACAGCCGCGGCATCCGTCCGATGTTCTGGGCCTTGCTGGTGGTCAACCCGGTCGACATCGTGCTGGTCGAGGTCGTGGTGAAGTCGGTGCCGGTGCGCATCTCGGTGCTGGTGCTGGAAATCCTCTGCGCGCTCGCGTTCCTGGCCCTTGTCGCGACGCTCTACAAGTACCCGCATTCCGTCGGCAAGGACGAGCTGCGGGTGCGGTACCTGTCCGTCTTCGACTGCCGGATCCCGTTGGCCAGCATCGATTCCGTCCGGCAGGCGAGCCGGTCACTGCGGACGCGAGGCGGCGTCAGCGTGCCCGAAGACGGGGTGCTGGCAGTGGGAATCAGCCAGTCGACCAACCTGTCGGTCGTCCTCCGTGCACCGCGACTCGTCGATCTCGGCCGCAAGGGCACCGTCGAAATCACGCAGCTCGACTTCTGGGCCGATGAGCCGCGGGAGGCCGTTACGGCGATCCGGGAGCGGCTGCCCGCCAGCGTGTGAACCTGCCGGAAGCGGCGGCGGATCCCCTCGCCGCCGCCCCGGCAACACCCCCAGTACCCCAGCCTCAGAACGAGCCGACCGGCTGGCGGATCGCGGCGTTGAGCCGGTTCCACACGTTGATCCCGGCGATGGACAGCAGCAGCGACGAAAGCTCCTTCTCGTCGTAGATGTCCGCGGCGGCGTCCCAGACCGCGTCCGGGACCGGGTCGGTCTGGTCGGCCAGCCGGGTCACGTGTTCGGCCAGGTCCAGCGCGGCGCGCTCGGCGTCGGTGAAGTACGGCGATTCGCGCCACGCGCCGACGGCCCAGATCCGCTCGTCCTTCTCGCCGGCCTCCTTCATCTCGCGAGCGTGCATGTCGACGCACACGCTGCAGCCGTTGATCTGGCTGACCCGCAGGTGGATCAGGTGGTGCGTGGTCGCGGGCACGGTGCTGTCGTTCGTGGCCTTGCCCAGCGCCATCAGCGCCTTCATCGCGTCCGGGTGCACCTTGATCGGGTGGGTCATCCGAGCCTGCATGGTGATCTCCTCCTGTCACGTCCGCCTCGTTCGGCGGGTCTCGTCAGTAGGACCCGGCCCAAGGAGAAGATGTGACAGTGCGGGACGAAAAACAGGACGAGAATTTCTGGGCGGCGCAGTTCGAGGAGCATCGGCCAAGGTTGCGCGCGGTGGCGTACCGGATGCTCGGATCGTTCGCCGAGGCCGACGACGCGATCCAGGAGACCTGGCTGCGGGTGACGCGGTCCTCGGGAGAGGACATCCGCAACACCGGCAGCTGGCTGACGACGATCGTGTCGCGCCAGTGCCTCAACATGCTCCGCTCGCGCGCGACCCGCCGCGAGGACCCCTTGGACATCCGGGTGCCGGACCCGGTCGTGGAGACCGGGGACGGCGTCGACCCGGCGGAGCAGGAGGTCCTCGCGGATTCGGTGGGCCTCGCGCTGCTCGTGGTGCTGGAGGCGCTCGACCCGGCGGAACGGCTCGCCTTCGTTCTGCACGACATGTTCGCGGTGCCGTTCGACGAGATCGCGACGATGCTCGACAAGAACACCGCCGCGGTACGGCAGCTGGCGAGCCGGGCGCGCCGCCGCGTGCAGGGCGTGACCCCGGCCGGCCCGGCGGATCGAACCCAGCAGCGCAAGATCGCGGACGCCTGGCTCACCGCCGCTCGCGGCGGCAACTTCGAGGGGCTGGTCGCGCTGCTGCACCCGGACGCGCTGCTGCGCGTCGACACCGGCGGGCCCGGCTCGAAGGTCGTGCGCGGCGCGGCCGAGGTCGCGGGCAACGCGTCGCGATTCCGGTCGGTCGGCCTGGTGTCGCAGTACGCGACCGTCAACGGCGGCCCCGGCTTCATCGCCCGGCGCGACGGCAAGGCGGTTTCGGTACTGTCGTTCACCATCGCCGACGGGCTGATCACGGAGATCAACATCCTCTCCGACGCCGAGCGGCTCGCCGCGCTGAACTTTTGAACTCAGCCGAGCCGGTCCAGGGCGGCTACCGCTTCGGCGGGCAGCCGCACCTGGCCGGCGGCGAGGTTCTCGGCGAGATGCGCTCGCGTCGCCGTGCCCGCGATCAGCAGCGTGCCCTCGTAGCGCTGCAGCAGCCAGGCCAGCGCGACCTGCGCCGGGGTGCGGCCGAGTTCGGCCGCGACGCCGGTCACGACCGGGTTGCCGGTCACGTCCTGGCCCAGCTCGAACGCGGAGCCCAGCGGGAAGTACGGCACCCACGCGATCCCGTGTTCCCGGCACAGCTCCAGCACCGGTTCGGTGGCGCGGGCGAGCACGTTGTAGGAGTTCTGGACACAGACGATTCCGACGCCGAGCGCGTGCCGGAGCTGGTCCGCGGACACGTTGCTGAGCCCGAGCGCGCCGATCTTTCCCGCGTCGCGCAGGGAAATCAGTTCGGCGAGCTGGTCGTCGATGTCGACGAGCTGGTCGCCTTCCGCGATCAGGCCGGGTCCGGCGTCCGCGCGGCGCAGGTTGACCACGTCGAGCCGCTCGACGCCGAGCGCGGCGAGGTTGGCCTCGACTTGCGCGCGGAGCTGCGCTGGTTGTTGCGCGAGCCGGAGCCCCCGCGGTCCTTCCTCAGCCCCGACCTTGGTCACCACGACCAGGTCGTCCGGGTAGGGCGAAAACGCTTCGCGGATCAGGTCGTTGCAGCGGCCGTCGCTGTAGAACTGGGCGGTGTCCAGGTGGTTCACGCCCGCCTCCGCCGCTTCGCGGAGCAGTTTCACCTGGTCAGCGCGGTCGGTGCCGGGGCGGCCGAGCTGCATCACGCCGTAGCCGATCCGCGCGACCTCGTGGCCGGCGAGCTTCGCGGTGCCGCCTGGAGCAGTGGTTGCCGTCATGAGGAAAGACTCCTGCCGTGGCATAGTGGAAGTTGATGCGGAGGCGCCTCCGTATTTCCACCGTAGCAGAACCGGAGGGTCCTCCGCTTTGTCGAGCGTCAAGAAACCGCGCGCGGACGCTGAACGCAACCGTCTGCGCCTGCTCGCTGCTGCCCGCAAAGCGTTCGGCGAAGGCGACGAGCCCGTCACGTTGGAGCGCGTCGCCCGCGAAGCAGGGGTCGGCATCGGCACGCTCTACCGGCACTTCCCTACTCGCGAAGCGCTAGTCGAGGCGCTGTACCGCGATGAGTTGGCACAGGTGGTCGCGAGTGCACCGAAGCTGCTTGAGACCGAGAAGCCGCTTCGCGCGCTGCGTCGGTGGATGGACCGCTTCGCCGAGTACGCGAGCACGAAGTACGACATGGCCGACACGCTGCGCGCGATCATCGAGGCGGGCACCGTCGACATGACGCAGGTCCGCGCGGAGCTGACCGAGGCCGTCCAGCTGATCATGGACGCGGGCGTGGCGGACGGCACGCTTCGGGCAGACGTACGCGCGCAGGACGTGGTAGTGACGGTGGTCGGCGCGTGCAGCATCCCAGCGCTGCCGGACGGCCGGGAGCAACTGGGCCGGATGCTCGACCTGATCGTGGCCGGAGTCCGTCAGCCGCCGAGCTGATGCACGCGCAGCGCGAGCTGGATCTCCAGCGAGCGTTCGGGTTCGCGCCAATCCTCACCGAGCAGCACGGCGAGGCGTTCCATCCGCTGCGCGACCGTGTTGACGTGGACGTGCAGGGTTTCCTTTGCCCGCGCCAGATTCCCGCCCGCGGCGTAGTACGCGCGCAGCGTGCCGATGAGGTCGGTGCCGCGCCGGGCGTCGTAATCGAGGACCGGGCCGAGCGTTGCGCGGACGTACCCGGACAGGTCGGAATGGCGACCGAGCAGCACGCCGAGGAACCCGAGGTCGGACATCGCCGCGCCGTCGCCTTCGCGGCCGAGAGCCAGCAGAGTGTTCACGCAGCGAACAGCTTCGGTGTACGCCTGCGCCAACGCTTCCGGCCCGCTCGCCGGACCAGCCGCACCGACGGTCACCGGACAGTCCACAACGGACTTAAGTTCGGCCGCGATCCGTGCTGCCACAGGCTGATCCGGCGCAAGCGCGACGACTTGCTCCGCGTGGACACCGACCAAATCGCCGTACCGCGCACAGGCAGCGGCGAGCCCGCGGCGCGAGATGCCAGACGCGTGCGCGACCAAAACGACGTGTGGTGCCGACAAATCGACACCCAAGCGGCGTGCGCGGGAAACCAACGCACCCGGGTTGCGGGTCGGTGCAGTAAGGAGATCGGTCAGCAACTCGCCGCGTACCTGATCCTCAGCTTGCGCTACCGAACGACGCAGCAGCAACAACAATGCCGTGACAACCGCAGCGCGCTCGAAGAGCCGGCGGTCGTCCCCAGCCAGCTCCGGACGTCCAGAGAGGGTGAGGCTGCCGAGCAGTTCGCGGCCCGCCCGCACCGCACACACCCAGACGTCCTTTGTGGACACTGCCCGGCCGTTGGCATGCGACGAAGCCACCGCAGCCGCGTCGAACGGCACCGAAGTACCGGCCAGCAGCCCGCCTTCCTCGTCGTGCACGGCGATCGAGCCGCGCAGCACTCCGGCCACTTCCGCCGCCACCGCAGGCAAATCCGCGCCGCCGAGCACGAGGTCCATCAGCCGGTCGTGTGCTTCGTCGGCCCGGCGCATCGTCGCGTTGGCCGCGTTCAGCTCCGCAGCCGCCGACCGCGTTTCTTCCAGCAGATGCGCGGTGTCCAGCGCGATCGCGGCGTGCGCGGCCAGCGACGACAACAGCGCGACCTCCGCCGTCGAGAACGCCCGCGACGAACGGTCGGACGCGTACAGCACGCCCAGCACCTTGCCGCCGATCGCCAGCGGCACGCCAAGGATCGCCTTCAGCCCCTCCTCGCGGACGCCCGCGTCGATCGGCTTCGTGTGCCGGAACCGCTCGTCCTTGAAGTAGTCCGCGGTCGCGTATGGCCGTGCGGTCTGCGCGACCAGCCCGCCGAGCCCTTCGCCCATCCCCAGCACAATCTGTTGGAACAGCGCGGAAACCGATCCGTCGGTGACCCGGATGTAGGTCTCGCCGTTCGCCTCGTCGTTGAGGCTGAGGTACGAGACGTCCACGCCCAGCAACGTCCGCGCGCGCCGGACGATCGACCGCAGCACCGCGTCCGGGTCGCGCAGCCGGGCGAGGTCGCTCGCGGTGTCGAACAACGCGGTCAGCTCGGCTTCCCGCCGCCGGTGCTCGCTGAGCGTCTCGCGGATCCGCAACGCCAGCTCGGTCGCCGAACCGATCGCGGCCGCCTGCTCCGCGGACAACCCCCGGGCAGCGACGTGCGCCAGCTGCTCACTGCTCGCTCCGGCGGCGAGCAGTTCGAGCAGCCGGCGATACGCCTCGGCGGTGGGGTCCACACCCGTCATGCTGTCATTGAAGCCTGCCGTTCGGCCGTCGTCTCGTGCAACGACGCGCCGCGCGTCTCCCGTGCGGCAAGCAGCGCGACCAGCGACAACAGGCACATCGCGACCACGTAGAGCGAAACCGGCACGGTGGAGCGGTAGGCCTCGAACAGCGCCACCGCGATCAACGGCGCGACCGCTCCGGCCGCGATGGAGGACAGCTGGCCGCCTACCGAAAGCCCGGTGTAGCGCACCCGCGTGGGGAATTGTTCCGCGAAGAACGCCGCCTGCGGCCCGTACATCGCACCGTGCACGACCAGCCCGATCACCGCCGCGCCAATCACCGAACCGGTCGTGCGCAGGTCGAGCAGCCAGAAGAAGCCGAACGACCACGCGGCCATTCCGACGACGCCGAACAGGTACACCGGCTTCCGGCCGATCTTGTCAGACAGCAAGCCCCACAAAGGAATCGTCACGAAATGCACCGCCGACGCGACGAGGACCGCGGTCAGGCCAGTCGCCTTCGGGAGGCCGAGCCCGGTGGTCACGTACACGAGAATGAACGCGGTAATCACGTAGTAGGACACGTTTTCCGCGATGCGCGCGCCGAAGGTCACTGCCAGCGCGCGGAAATGTCCGCGGAAGACGTCGACAATCGGTGCTTGCTCACGTTCGTCCGCGGCCGCCTTCGCCGCGATGAACACCGGCGATTCCGAAACCGCCAGCCGGATCCACAGGCCGAGCACGACCAGCACACCGGACAGCAGGAACGGGATCCGCCAGCCCCAAGCCTGGAACGTCGCGTCCGGCTGCGCCGACGCCAGGATCGCGAGCACCGCGGTGGCCAGCAGGTTTCCGGCCGGAACGCCGGTCTGCGGCCAGGACGCCCAGAACCCGCGCCGCCGGTCGTCGCCGTGTTCGGACACCAGCAGCACCGCGCCGCCCCACTCGCCGCCGAGGGCGAAGCCCTGGATCAGCCGCAGCAGCGTCAGCAGGATCGGCGCGAGCACGCCGACCGCGCTGTAGGTGGGCAGCAAGCCCATCGCGAACGTCGAGCCGCCCATCATCAGCAGGCTCACGACCAGCAGTTTCTTGCGGCCGATCCGGTCGCCGAAGTGCCCGAACACGAGCCCGCCGATCGGCCGGGCGAGGAAGCCGACCGCGTAGGTGAGCAACGCCAGCAAGGTTCCGGTGAGCGGGTCGGCGGTCGGGAAGAACAGCTTGTTGAAGACCAGCGCGGCGGCCGAGGTGTAGAGGAAGAAGTCGTACCACTCGATGGTGGTTCCGATCAGCCCGGCTCCGACGACGCGCAGCAGCTTTTTGTCCATAGTGGACTCCACTCCGTTGTGGGGAAAGGGGAATTCAGCCGGCGGTCCAGCCGCCGTCGACGGGAAGCGACGCGCCGGTGACGTGCCCGGCGGAGTCGCCGCACAGCCACAGCACGAGAGCGGCGACGTCGGAGGGTTCGATCAGCCGCTTGATCGCGGCCCGGCGCAGCAAAACCTCTTCGAGCACTTCTTCTTGCCGCACCCCGTGTTCGGCCGCCTGCGCTTCGAGCTGCCCAGTGACGAGCGGCGTGCGGACGTAACCGGGGTTCACGCAATTGCTGGTGACACCGTGCTCCGCGCCTTCGAGAGCGGCCACTTTGGACAGTCCCTCAAGCGCGTGTTTCGCCGTGACGTAAGCGGCTTTGTACGGACTCGCCCGCACGCCATGCACGCTCGACATGTTCACGATCCGTCCCCAGCCGCGCGCGTACATCGCCGGAAGGCACTGGCGGATCAGCAAAAACGGCGCGGTCACCATCAACGACTGGATGAAGGCGAACCGCTCCGGCGGGAACTCCGGCAACGGAGCGACGTGCTGCACGCCCGCGTTGTTGACGAGCACGTCGACGTCCGCGGGGAGCGTCGCCAGCGCCACCGGATCGGTCAGGTCCACGACGTGCGCCTGCCCGCCGACCTCCGCGGCCGCCGCCTCCGCCCCGGCGACGTCCACGACGTGCACCTTCGCCCCGGCCGCACCGAACGCCCGCACGCACGCCAGCCCGATGCCGCTGCCGCCGCCGGTCACCAAGGCGGTGCGGCCGGCGAGGGAACTGTCAGTGGTCATGGCCGGAAACAGTAAGTCGCTCCGACCTGGGCGACCATGGCTCAATCCACCACAGAACGCCGTCCGGTGATGTGGTCAGACCACACAGCTCAGCCAGCGGCCGACGAGATGCTCCGCGCCTCGTTAGCCCCGGTTTCGAAAGCCTCGCAGCAGAAGAGCAGCCACTCGCGCACCCCGTCCGGCGTACCGCTGGCGAACCCCTGCGCCAGCTCGACATACCGCGGAACGCGCCGGAAATACGCGACCTCCGGCACCGTCAACGCCTTCGGATCAAGCCCAGTAGCGACCATCGACAGCCGCGCCGCCGCCCGGGCGACCACGCCGTCCGCCGAACCGAAGGGCGACAACGCGAGCAGCTCGCCGTGCACCACCGCGGTCAGCACCGGCCCGGGCACCGAAGTAGCACCGGTGACGAGCTGAGCCAGCAACTCCAGGCGCTCGCCGCCGCGCTGCGGACGGCCGAGCTGATCCGGATCGGACACGACGTCCGACGCGGCAAGCAAATGCAGCCGCGCCAAGGCCTGCAACGGCGCCCGCCGCCACGTCGGCAGCAACGACTCCAGCTTCTCCGCGACCCGCAACGCACCGGCCAGCAACGGATCCGTCACCGAACCGTCTTCCGGCAGCTCGGGGTTGGCCCCGTCGATCCCCGCCGAAGCCCGAGCCGCCCGGACCGAAGCCTCGGCCGCGGTTTCCGCCCCGCCCCGCAGATTCGCGGGCAGCCGGTGCACGGCGAACACCGCGTCCTGCGCGGCTTTCGCCGCCGCGGCGACGCCGTCCAGCTCCAGCAACGGCTTCAGCGGATCACTCATGCCGTCGCCTCCATGACGAGTTGCCCGCTCGCGGCCGAGAAGGCGCCGGCGTGAACATCGATGATTCGCTCGCAAGCGGCGCTCATGCGTCGAGCACCTGCCCCGCGCGCTCGACCACCGGAGGCAGCACCGACCACGGGAAGTTGATCCACCGGTCGGTCCGCTTCCACACGTACTCGCACTTCACCGTCGAAGCGGGCTTCTCGTAAACCACCGCGCACCGCACGTCCGCGACGTGGTCGGCGCAGAAGTCGCGGACCAGTTTGAGCGTCGCCCCGGTGTCCGCGACGTCGTCGGCGACCAGCACCTTCTTGTGTGTGAGATCCACCACGTTGGGCACCGGCGGCAGCATGACCGGAAGGTCCAGCCGCTGGTCGACCCCGGTGTAGAACTCGACGTTCATCACGTGCAGGTTCTTCACGTCGAGCGCGTACCCGAGCGCGCCGGCGACGAACAGCCCGCCGCGCGCGATGGAGAGGATGAGGTCGGGGACGAACCCGTCCGCGGCCACCTCCCGCGCCAGCTCCCGGCTCGCCGAACCGAACAACTCCCAGGTGAGGTTTTCTCGTTCCTCGGCCATGCGCGCTCTCTTTCTCGGGTGGTCCGCCGAGCATAAGCGGCCGGATAGTGGACTGCTGAAATGACCGGTAAATGGTACTTCTACGCAGCCACTTGCCGTCGTAGCGTGAGGCCGTGACCTGGAGCGAGCACCCTGTCCTGACCGGCCGCCACGTACGGCTCGAACCGCTGGCGCCCGAGCACGCCCCCGGCCTTCTCGAGGCCGGAGCCGACCCGGGCATCTGGGCCTGGCTGAGCGTCCGCCAGCCCGCCGACCTCGGCGAAGCCGAGACGATGGTCAAGGACGCGCTCGCCGACCCGGACCGCCGCCCGTGGGCGCAGATCGACCTCGCGTCCGGCCGCGTCGCCGGGACCACCTCTTATTACCAGGTAGTAGCGAAGCACCGGATCCTCTCGATCGGGCACACCTGGATCGGTGCGGAATACCAGCGCACCGCGCTCAACACCGAGGCCAAATTCCTCCTGCTGCGCAACGCCTTCGAAGACTGGGGAGCCCAGCGCGTCGCGTGGGAAACCGACAACCGCAACCTCCGCTCGCAACGCGCCATCGAACGGCTCGGCGCACTGCGCGAAGGAGTGCTCCGCGCGCACCGGATCCGTCCGGACGGCACGACCCGGGACACGGTGCTCTACTCGATGACGGACGCCGAGTGGCCGGGCGCCCGTGCCCGGCTGCTCGCCCGCCTCGGCTGAGCCTCGCCGCACGGCGCTTGGAGCTGTGCGCGCAACGTGGCTGCAACCTTGTCGTAGGCGGACTAACGTCGCTAGCGTTCCCTGAGCCGCGGGTTCGCACTACAGGAGGCTTTGCACCATGACCGAGCAGTCCCCAGCGTTGGACAACCTGCTCACGGAGAGCCGCACGTTTCCCCCCAGCGAAGAGTTCGCTGGTCAGGCGAACGCGAAGGCCGAGTTGTATGCGACGGCGGACGCTGACCGGGAGCAGTTCTGGGCCGGCCAGGCGGAACGGCTGTCGTGGGACACGAAGTGGTCCCAGGTATTGGACTGGACCAATGCGCCGTTCGCGAAGTGGTTCGTCGGCGGGAAGCTGAACGTCGCCTACAACTGCGTGGACCGGCACGTCGAGTCCGGCCACGGGGACCAGGTCGCGATCCACTGGGTCGGCGAGCCGGGCGACACCCGCGACATCACCTACGCGCAGCTGAAGGACGAGGTCTCGAAGGCGGCGAACGCGCTGTCGTCGCTGGGCGTCGCGGCCGGGGACGTCGTGGCGATCCAGCTGCAGATGGTGCCCGAGGCGATTTTCGCGATGCTGGCGTGCGCGCGGATCGGCGCCCTGCACAGCGTGGTGTTCGGCGGTTTCTCGCCGACGGCGCTGCGCGCGCGGGTGGACGACGCGGCGGCGAAGATCGTGATCACCTCGGACGGCCAGTACCGCCGGGGCAAGGCCGCGCCGATGAAGGCGAACGTCGACGAAGCCTTGCAGGGCGCGGAAACCGTGCAGAAGGTCATCGTCGTCAAGCGCACCGGCAGCGACCTCGAGGGCGAGACGCCGTGGACCGAGGGCCGCGACCTGTGGTGGCACGAACTGGTCGACGGACAGTCCACTGAGCACAAGCCGGAAGCGTTCGATTCCGAGCACCCGCTGTTCATCCTGTACACCTCAGGCACCACGGGTAAGCCGAAGGGCATTCTGCACACTTCGGGCGGCTACCTGACCCAGACCGCGTACACGCACAACGTCGTGTTCGACCACAAGCCGGGCGAAGACGTCTACTGGTGCACCGCCGACATCGGCTGGATCACCGGGCACTCCTACATCGTGTACGGGCCGCTGGCGAACCGCGTGACCCAGGTCGTCTACGAAGGCACGCCGAACACGCCGCACGAGGGCCGGCACTGGGAAATCATCCAGAAGTACAAGGTCTCGATCTACTACACGGCGCCGACGCTGATCCGCACCTTCATGAAGTGGGGCGAGGACATCCCGGCCAAGTACGACCTGTCCTCGCTGCGGGTGCTGGGAAGCGTGGGCGAGCCGATCAACCCCGAGGCCTGGATCTGGTACCGCGACAAGATCGGCGCGAACAAGACGCCGGTCGTGGACACGTGGTGGCAGACCGAAACCGGCGCGATCATGATCTCGCCGCTGCCCGGCGTCACCGCCGCCAAGCCGGGTTCCGCGCAGCGCGCGCTGCCGGGCATCTCGGCGAAGGTCGTGGACGACACCGGGGTCGAGGTCCCGCACGGCGGCGGCGGATACCTGGTGCTGGACAAGCCGTGGCCGTCGATGCTGCGCGGCGTCTGGGGCGACGACGAGCGCTTCCGCGACACCTACTGGTCCCGGTTCTCCGAGCAGGGCTACTACTTCGCGGGCGACGGCGCGAAGTACGACGAGGACGGCGACATCTGGCTGCTCGGCCGCGTGGACGACGTGATGAACGTGTCCGGGCACCGGATCTCCACCACCGAGGTCGAGTCCGCGCTCGTGTCGCACCCGACGGTCGCCGAGGCCGCGGTCGTCGGCGCGACCGACCCGACCACCGGACAGGGCATCGTCGCGTTCGTGATCCTGCGCGGCAACGCCGTCGACGGCGGCGATGAGGCGGTGCAGGAACTGCGCAACCACGTCGCGAAGGAGATCGGGCCGATCGCGAAGCCGCGGCAGATCATGGTCGTGGCCGAGCTGCCGAAGACCCGCTCCGGCAAGATCATGCGCCGGCTGCTGCGCGACGTCGCGGAGAACCGCCAGATCGGCGACGTGACCACGCTCGCCGACTCGTCGGTCATGGACCTCATCTCCTCCGGACTGAACTCCGGCAAGGAGGAGTAAGTTCTTCACCGTCAGGAAGGGGCTCTCCCGGCTGGGAGGGTCCCTTCCTGCATTGCTCCCCTGAAAGTGCGGGCATCGAACGCATGTTCTACGATGCCCGCGTACCCAACCCAGATCCGGGCAAGGAGACGACACGAATGTCCGTGGAAGCCTTGACGCACGACGAGGACACTGCGGCCGGGCCGGCGGCGGCGTCATCGCCGCAGGCCGCCGGCACCCCGGAGGCCCCGGAAGTCGCCGAGCCCACTGCCGCTGGAGAAGCTTCGAGCGCCCCGGCGGACGCTCCGAAGCCGGAGTCTTCGCAGGCTGAGGAGGCCCCGGCGGTCGAATCGCCGAAGCCGAAGCGCGGCCGCCCGAAGGCCGCGGCGTCGACGGCGAAGAAGACCCGCACCGTGGAGCTGACGCTCACCGTCACCGGCACGGCGGACGGCGAGTGGCAGGCCGAGCTGAAGAACGGCGCCAAGTGGGTCGCGAAGGGCCTGGCGATCCCGGCCGCGGCGGTGTCGCGCGCGGCGAAGGAACTGCACGACGACCTGTCCGGCCCGATCGACGAGGTCATCAACGCCGCCCGCGAGGCGCAGGCCGCGAAGGTCGCGCAGCTGGAGGCCGAGCTGGAAGCCGCGAAGGCGGCGCTGGCCGAACTCGACAACTGAGCCAGACCCGGTTCGTCCGGGTCCGGTGTCCGCTGGGGCGCCGGACCCGGGCGTTCGTCGTTTCAGCCCACCGGCGGCCGTCCGGGCAGCGGAGCCTTGAACTCGATCCACCGGCTGTCGGCGAGCGCTTCGACGTGGTGGCGCACGCCGCGCGGATGCACCACGACGTCGCCCGGCCCGAGTTCGGACCACACCCCTTCGACCGTGCCGCGCAGCCGCCCTTCCAGCACGTGCACGATGCTGTCGTGGTCGTGACTGTGCTCGGCCGACGCGACGCCCGCCGGATAACGGATTTCGTACGCCAGCCCGTGTTCCGCGCGCGCCCGTTCGCGGATCAGCCCGGTGCCGCCGCGCAACGGCTGGCCCTCCACCACCGACAACGTCCGCCACTGCTGCTCCATCCCGGCAGCCTATTCGCCCGGTCAGGCAAGGCACAATTCATTGAGGATTGCCTTTCTTAACCGAATTCCAGAACTCAGGAAAATGTCGCGCGGAAACAATTTCCGTGATTCACTGAAGCCGTGACCGAAACGATGGGCGACGCGGTGCACGCGCACGAGCCGCACGAGGACGTCGGCGGCAAGCTGAACTGGCTGCGCGCGGGGGTTCTCGGCGCGAACGACGGGATCGTGTCCGTGGCGGGCATCGTCGTGGGCGTCGCGGGAGCCACCACCGACAGCACCACGATCCTCACCGCGGGAATTGCCGGGCTCGTCGCGGGCGCGTTTTCCATGGCGGGCGGGGAATACGTGAGCGTGAGCACCCAGCGCGACACCGAACGCGCGCTGCTGCGGCTCGAGAAGCACGAACTGAAAACGATGCCGGAGGCCGAGGAACGCGAACTCGCGCAGATCTACGAGGACAAGGGCCTCTCGCCGGAGCTGGCCAAGCAGGTCGCGCGCGAGCTGACCGAAAAGGACCCCCTGCAGGCGCACGCGGAAGCCGAACTCGGCATCGACCCGGACAACCTGACCAGCCCGTGGCAGGCGGCGTGGGCGTCGCTGCTGGCGTTCTCCGTCGGCGCGCTGCTGCCGTTGCTGGCGATCGCCTGGACGTCGGTCGGCGTCCGGGTATGGGCGTGCGCGCTGGCGGTGGTCGTCGGCCTCACGCTCACCGGTTTCGTGAGCGCGAGGCTCGGCAACGCACAGGTGGGGCGCGCGATCGTCCGCAACGTCGGCGTCGGCGCCCTCACCATGCTCGTCACTTACTTCGTCGGGGTGGCTTTCGGCACCACCGTGGGTTAGCTCAGCATTCTTCGACACCCGGCACGGCAGGCATCGACGAAGCCGGTGCCCGGCGCAGCTCGGCTAGGGCACTGGCGACGGTGAGCAGGAGGGTCAGCGCCGCCGCGCCGATCAAGGCGGTGACCGGGGTGAACGACGCCAGGGCCAGGGCCGTCAACGTCGCGGTGAGCGTGTACCCGACCCCCTGAACCGCGTACATCACGGAGTATCCCCCGGTGTGCGCCTCCTCCGGCAATGCTTCGCGCAACGAGAGGTTCCGGGTCACGGCCACGGCAGCCTGGCAAAGACCACCGACGACCAGGACGATGCTGATCGCGATCAGGCCAGGCACGACAGCGATCAATGCCACGCAGGCCGACATGCCGACCAGAAGCACCAGGCTCTGCGTCCGCACCGCACCGGGCCACTTCCGCAGGCCGTAGACGAACGCGCCCACCGCGCTCGCCCCGGAGAACACCGTCAGCAGTACCCCAGCCCAGCCGGTCTGCAGATGCCGGAACTCAAGCAGCGGGGTGAGGATCAGTTCCGCGGCCGACAGCAAAGCCATCGACGCGGCGCTGGTCAGATAGATCGGCCAAGCCGACAGCAGCTGCCGCCCGTGTCCTCTGGTCTTCACCGGAGCCTTCGCGGGCAGCGCGGCGCCGGCCGGCCCGGGCAGCAGGGGCAAGGTCACGGCCGCGACCGCCATCGCCGCCGCGGCCAGCGCGAGGGGCACCTCGGCACCCGCCCACAGCGCCAGCGAAACCGACAGACCTGGAGCGATGGCCCAGATCGCCTGGGTCAGCGTGGATTCCGCACTCAATGCCGACGCGACAGCGTCCTCGTCGACCAGCCGGGTCAGCATCGCCCGCATGCCTCCCGGGCTCGCGGCAGGGCCGCCACCGGCCAGCACGGCCAGCGCCACCAGCACCGGATCGGGAGCCGAGGAGACAAGCGCGAGCGCCCCGAATGCGACCGCCCCCGTCCCCAGCCCGAGCGCGAGCCCCGGCTTGCCCCGGCTGACCGGCAGGGTGCCGATGAGCAACGCGCCGAGCACCTCGCCGACGACGTAGGCCGCGGCGAGGGTCGCGCCCAGCGAATAGCCGCCCGGCCGGTCTCTGGCCAGAAAGACAAGTCCCAGCGGGGCCATCGCGATGGGCAGCCTGGCCACCACCGCGACCAGCGCCCAGAGGATCACCGGTTTCTTGGCCAGCCTCCGGTAGCCCATGAACACGCCTCCGTTCCTCGATGCGATCAGCTCGGTGCCGGGATCAGCTGACGGACAGCTTCCCGATCCGGTCTTCCAGCTCCGTGGCGTGCTCCACATTTTCCGCGATCAGGCAATACTCGACAGTCCCTCCCGTGACGTCGTCCGAGGTGATCACCACGCCGGTGCGGGTCTCTCGGTCGAACGCGAGACCGCTGGCCCGCAGTGCGGCCAGCGCCTGGTCGAACGACGGCACCGGCCAGAAATGCCGCTGCATCACCACTCGCTCTCGCAGAAACGCCGGACCGACGAGATGCTGCGCGATCCGGGTGACATGCGTTGACCCGCCGACCCGCCCGTTCACCTCGTTGAGCAGCACTTCCCCTGCCGGAGTGACGATCCCGTCAATACTGATCAGCCCGCGGTAGCCCATGCCCCGAATGGCCTGGCACAGCTTTTCCGCGGCTTCGAGGTATCCCGGCCAACCGGGGTGCGCCGCGGACTGCGCTGGGATCACCAGGCCGTTGAAGATCGGCTTGGTCAGCATTTCACCGTGCCCGAAGAGCTCGACGTCGTCGTCGGTGATGCTCATCTCGACGTACACCGGGGTGCAGTCGGGAACGTAGTGCTCTACCACGACCCGGCGGCGGCCGTCGCCGGAATACCACGGCCAGCGACGGCAGACCAGATCGTGCAGCGCCTCCCGATCCGGGACAGTGATCACTTCGGCCGCGCCGATCGGCGTGACCCCGTCGTACGGGCTCAGGATCTCGTTGCCGTAACCGCCGACGTGCTGGTCCTGTTTGACGATCGCGCACCGGCCGCTGGAGAGCAGCTCCCAGAGCCATTCCTCGGTGGCGGCGGCGTTCGCGGTCACCCGGCCTTCGGGAATCGGGCAGCCGGTGCCGCCCGCCAGCGCCCGGAACACGGACTTGCTGTTGAGGAGGTCGCTTCCGCCCTGCCCGACAAAGCCGAACCCGGGAGTGTCCGCGGCCAGCCCGTGCCGTCGGGCCAGCCGGACCATCACGGCGTCGAAGATGATCGGGAACAACCGGGTCGCGCCGGTTTCCTGGATCGCCGCGGCCAGCGCACGGTCGAAGCGGAAGTCCTCGAACCGGTCGGCCGAGAGGACGTCCACGCCGAACCGGCCCGGCGGCGGCGCCATCATCCGTATCTTGCCGAGGTCGACGTCCATCAATTCGGTGAGGTACCGCGCGAAGGAATCGTTCGGCGGATGCGGCACTACCAGGACGTCGCCTTCACCAACGTAGGAAAGCATGCGCTGGGCGGTGTAGCCGGCGAGCCGGCGCTGTTCGTCGGTGAGCACGGCGAGGTCGCCGACCATGTGCTCAGTGCGGTTGTTGGCCACGAAGAGAGTGGGCATGTTCGCTTCCTTTCGCATCGGGCGGACGGAATTCCGAATGCTTTTCTCAGCCCGGCCACGCGCTGACCACTAGGCTCGCCTGGTCGGGGTTGAGCCGGGGATCGCACAGCGGTTCCGTCCCGTCGGGCAATCCGGCGAGTTCCTCCTCCTGGAGGACGCATTCGACGACCTCGTCCGGGGTGGCTTCCAGGTGCAGCCCGCCCGGCACGCCGTGCTCGGCCCGGACCGCGCTGTGGAAGCCGAGCATCTCCCGGATCAGAGAACCGACCAGCCGGGTCTTGCGCCCTTCGGCGGCACGTAAAGTGTTGCCGTGCATGGGGTCGCACAACCAGATCACGGGATGCCCCGCCTGGCGGACCGCCGCGACGAGCCCCGGCAGCCGGTCGGAGACCTGGCTCGCCCCGAGCCGGGCGATGAGAGTCAGCCGCCCCGGCTCCCGGCAGGGATCGAGGCGTTCGCAGAGTTCGACCAGGTCCGCGGCATCGAGGCCGGGACCGACTTTGCAGGCTACTGGATTGGCGACTTTCGAGAGCAGGTTCACGTGTGCTCCGTCGAGCTGCCGGGTGCGATCGCCGATCCACGGCCAGTGGGTCGAGGCGAGCACCAGCTCACCGTCTTCCCGCCGCAGCAGCGGCAGCTCGTAGTCCAGCACCAGCGCTTCGTGGCTGGTCCATACCCGAGGCCGGCTCAACCCGGACGGGCGAGTGCGGCGCAGTGCTTCGGACACCCGGGCCGCGGACCGGTAGCCATCCACTAACCGCCGCGCGTCCGGCCTCCGGGATTCCGCGTCGAAAGCCGGATCGTTGACCAGGTGGCCGCGGAAAACCGGCAGCTCGACTCCGGCTCTGACCTCGACGGGAGAGGAACGCGGCTTCGCGAACTGGCCGCCGATCCGGCCGACCGTGACGACCGGACGGCTCGACTCTTCGCTCATCAGGTCGCCGAGCCGCACGAGAAGTTCCGCTTTGCGCATGACGTGTTCGTAAGTCGCGTGCCGCGGGTCCTCCGCACAATCCCCTGCCTGGAGCACCCGCAACCGGCCCTCGGCGACTCCGGCGAGCAGACCGCGAAACTCGTCGACCTCGGCGGCGGTGACCAATCCTGGTGCGGCGCGCAGCCATTCGGTCGAAGCAGCCAGCGCCGCCGGGTCCGGCCAGCTGGGCTGTTGCCCGGCCGGAAGCGCGCGCAAGGCGTCGAGTTCGGCTTCCGGCAGCGGCGTCGCGGGAAGGCTGACGACGAAGCTGGGAGAGACAACGGACATCGATCAATCCTTTGCGGTCGGAACGGAACGAAGGCGGCCGACGGTGCGCACTCCCGGCCACAACGCCGTGCTGACGAGATTCCGCAGCAAGTGCGGGCCGTGCTCGGTGAGCAGCGATTCCGGGTGGAACTGGACTGACGTGAACCCGGAGCCGCTCAGCGCGTGCACCTCTCCGGTGGACTCGTCCCGGCTCAACCGCACTGGCTCAGGGGAGTACGGACTGAGCAGGCTCTCGCTGTCGGACCGCGCGGCGAACGTGTTGTAGAAGCCGACGTCCACGCTTTCGCCGAAAAGATCGATGCGGTGCCGCACCCCTTGATTGGGTTCGGAACGGCGGATCACCTCGAGCCCCAGCAACCTGCTGAGCACCTGGTGGGACAGGCACACCGCGACGAATGCGCGGCGGTCGGCGAGCAATTGCCCGAGCAAAGCGCCCAGCTCGGAGATCTTCGTCTGGCCGGTGTCGTTGGGGTCGCCGGGGCCGGGGCCAGGCACCACCACGTCGAAGTCCCGGTGCGACGGCAGAGCACGCCAGGAGGCGACGGAAACGACGAGGCCGAGTGCGCGCAACTGGTGGGCGAGCATCGCGGTGAAGGTGTCTTCGTTGTCCACGACCAGTGCCCGGAGCCCGGTCAGCTCGGGGGCCTGCCAGTCGACGCCGGTCCGGTCGCGCAGCCAAAATCGGGCCAGTCCAGTGTTACGGCTGGCCAGGCCGCGCCGGATGCCGGGATCACGGCTCAGGTCGGGACCTGCCGCGCCGACGGACGCGCGTTGCTCTCCGCGCAGCGCGGCGAGCAGACCAGCCGCTTTTGCGTGGGTTTCGGCCACTTCGCCGTCCGGGTCAGAATGGCGGACCAAGGTCGCCCCGACTCCGAACGTGAGAGAACCGTCCGGCGTCAGCTCGGCCGTCCGGATGAGAATCGCGGAATCCATCTCGGGCCTGCCCTCGGCGTCGTGGCCGATCAGCGCGGCCACTCCGCTGTAGTAACCGCGGCCCGCGGGTTCGTGTCGCTTCAGGACCTGGCACGCACTTTCCACCGGGCTGCCGGTGACCGTGGGAGCGAGCAAAGTCTGGCGCAGGATCTCGTGCGGAGGTCGAGCGGTCCGGCCGCGGACGAAGTACTCGGTGTGCGCCAAATGCCGCATCTGCCGGAGGCAGGGGCCGTCGATTTCAACGCCGTCGTCGCAGATCCCCGCCATCATCTTCAGTTCCTCGTCGACCACCATGTACAGCTCCTCGACCTCTTTGCGGTCGGCTAGGAAACTGAGTGCCTGTTCGACAGAAGGTCCGTTCGCGCCGTAGCGAAGAGTGCCGCTGATCGGGTTCATCGTGGCGACACCCGCCGTCAGGCCGACGTGCCGCTCCGGGCTCGCCCCGACGAACGTGCGTCCGCCGGTGTGCACCAGGAAGGTCCAGTGCGCTCCGTCCTCCCCCAGCAGCAAGCGGCGAAACAGAGCCAGCTCGGTGGCCACCGAGTAATTCCGTACTCGGGCCGAGAAAGAACGCTTGATCACGAAGTTGGCTCCGGCTCCGGAGCCGATTTCCTCGGCGAGCACCTTGGCGACGATGCGGGCGTACTCGTCGTCGGCCAGGTCGAACCCGGCCGCGTCGAAGCGCACCTCGCTGTCTGGTACCTCGGCGAGGAAGTCAGACCGGCTCAGGCTCGTCGCGGTGCGGATCCGCATAGCCAGTAACGGCGCGTGGTCGTCTTGGCAGGCGTAGCCCCGTTCGGCGACCTGCCGGAACGGCACCAGCACCAGCGTCGCCGGGCCGGGGCGAGGACGGCCCGGAGAGTCCTCCGCCAAGTCCGAGAGGCTCGTCATCTCCGCCACCGGCCCGCGGAACAGCTCTAGTGTTCCGGTCCCGGTCGCACCCGGCCGGTGCAGCAGGGCGAACGGTTCCCCGTCGGCCGTGAGTTCCCGCAAGAGCGTCTCCTGGTCGCTCACGGGTTCCCCTCCTTCCCCAGTACGTCTTGCAGGAAACCGCCGACGTGTCCGGCGACGGCAGGCAATCGTTTCGACACCAGCAGTCCGAAGTGGTCGCCGTCGACCACCTCCGTACGCAGCTGGCTGGAGAGCCGTTCCCATTCCGCGCGCTGCCGCCGCACCGGACCGTCACCGCAAGCCAGCAGCAGCGCCGGCCCGGCGTAAGGCACGGTCACCTCATGTCCGGCCGCGGCACGCACGTGCGCGGTCGCGGTACGGCGAAGACGGTTCCGGTCCGCCTCCGGCAGCGCGGCAGGCCATCCGTCCACAATGGATTGAGTGAAGGCGGCGAGGTCCGAGTCCGGCGGCAGCCGGACGAAGCTGTCGAGCAGCACGACAGCAGGCCGGTGTCCTTCGTGCGCGGCGAGATGAGCCGCGACGTGCCAGGCCAGCACGCCGCCGAGCGACCACCCGGCCAGCACGGCGGGCACGGACGACAGACCGCTGATCGCGGCCAGGCAGCGCGTAACCATCGCCGGCACGTCGGTGTCTGGATCCTCACCAGCGGCGAGGCCCCTCGCGCGCACCGCGTGTACGTCGCCGTGCTCGACGAGCGCAGCCGCCAAGCCGAGGTAGGGCAGGAAACCACCGCCTGCCGGAGGAAGCACGACGACCTGGCGGCCGGTCCGTCCGGAAGCGAGCTTCCGCAACTCGGGGACCAGCACCGCGCGGCTCACGCGGCACCTCGCCCGGCCTCGACAAGCCCGGCAAGCGCGCGCACAGTCGGTTCCCGGAAGAAATCCAGCACCGGCACTTCCACCCCGTGCTCGGCTTCGATCCGGCTGAGCACGACCACCACATTCAACGAGTGCGCACCGTGCTCGATCAGCGACCCGTCAAGGGGAACCGGCGCGCCGAGCGCCTCCTCCCACCACTGTCGCAGCTGCGCCTCCAGCGAACTCGACGGCGCTCCCGCGGCGGACGTCGGCTCGTCTCCCTCTGCCTCGATCGCCTTGCGCACCAAGGCTTCCCGATCAAGTTTTCCGGTGAAACCAGTCGGGATCGAGCTGACCGGATGGACCCGGACGGGCACCATGTATCCAGGCAGCCGCCGGGAAAGGGCGGCACGGACCGCGTCCGGCTCCGGGTTGCCATCAGGCACGAAAAACAGCATCAGTCGCTGTCCCGGTGCCACTGCCGCGACCGCGCGCTTCACCCCGGCGACACCGTTCGCCGCGGCCTCCACCTCTCCCAGCTCGACCCGATAGCCGCGGATCTTGACCTGGCCGTCGCCGCGACCGAGATAAACCAGTTCCCCGCCCGCCGCGGCCAGCACCTGATCGCCGGTGCGGTACTCGCCGTCGACGAATCGCTCGGCAGAGCGCCGCGGATCGCGAACGTAGCCCAACGCCGGAGCGATCCCTCCGAGCCGGAGTTCACCGGGTACGCCGGGAGGAGCCAACCGCCCGGACGCGTCGACGATCCGGGCGAGCACTCCGGGGAGCGGACGGCCGATCGGTGCGTGCACCGGCCACGGCTGGTCGGCGGCTCGGAAGAACGCCGCGGTCGTGACGTGGGTTTCGGTCGGGCCGTACATGTTCACGAGCACGATGTGCGAGCGCTCGGCGAAGAACCGCTGCACCAATTCGTCAGTCACCAGCTGCTCGCCCGCTACGCAGAGAAACCGGACCGTGGGCAGCAGTTCTCCCGCCGCGTGGGCAGCTCTGGCGAAGGCGCCGAGCGCGGCAGCGGGCAGATAAACGTGGGTCACCTCGGCCAGCGCCGCCCGGCGCACCAATGCGGGCAGGTCTTGCCGGTCGACCGGCCGTCGCGAGACGACGGTCCCGCCGGCCAGCAGCGTCGGGAAGATCTCTTGGAACGAGACATCGAAGCCGAGCGGCGCGTACTGCAAGAACCTGGTCCGCGGGGACATCTCCAGCGCCCTGTGCTGCCAAGCCGCGAGGTTCGCCAACGGCGCGTTCGCCATCAGGACGCCCTTCGGCCGTCCAGTCGAGCCTGAAGTGAACATGGTGTAGACACCGTGCTCGCGGCCTCCCCCTGAAACAGGCTCTGTCGCGGGACCGCGGAGTTCTTCGATCGGGTACACCCGTGCACCGGGGAAGTCGCCTTCACCGAGCACTGTCTCGCAACCCGCCTGCTCGACCATGCCGGCCAGCCGTTCCGCGGGAAGGTCCGACTCCAGCGGCAGATAGACGGCCCGGCGCGAAAGTATCGCCAATACCGCGACCACGCTGTGCACGAGGTCTCCGGTGGTCACCCCGACGATGTCACCCGGCCCCACGCCGCGCTCGGCAAGGCCGCCAGTCACTTCCCGAACGCGTTTCGCGAGTTCACCGTAAGCAAGCCGGGTTCGCCGTTCCTCCACGGCGACCGCGTCCGGACAGGCGTCGGCGACCTCCAGCACCCGTCGCGCGAAATCACAATGTTCCACGACGCTGCCTGGCAGCTCGGGCACCGCGGGACCGTCCTCGAACAATTCGCGCACCGTGATGGCACCGTGCTGCCGTCCTATGGTCGCGATGGCCGACCGAAGCGAGTCCACATAACCGGAGACCACCGGCTCCGGCAACAGCCGCTGGTCGTGCTCGACCTCCAGCATCCACCCCTGCCGGATCGGTTTCACCCACAGCAGCAAGTCGAACTTCGCGGTGTCGTTGCCGTGCTGGCGCATCGAACGAACCGTCGCGCCCGCGCCCGCCTCCGCCGGTTCCTGCATCGTCAGCAGCGTGGTGAAAACCGGGTTCCGATTGCCCTGGCGTTCGGGTTTCAGGCGAGCGGTGACCCGGCTCAGCGGAACGGCCGCGTTCCGCCGCGCCCGTTCCGCTTCGGCTGCCACCGAGCCGGTGACGAAATCGGCGAAGGTCTGGTCCCAGTGAACGCTCACGGCTACCGGCACGGTGTTCACGAAGAACCCGCACAGGTCGAAGGCCGCGCTGGTCCTGCGGGTCATCACGCTCGCCCCGAAGACGACCGCGTCCTCGCCGGTGTGCCGGGCCAGCGTCGCCGAGTGCAGCGCGGAGAACAGGGTGAACGGACTGATCTCGAGTTCGCGGCAGACCTGGTCGATCCCGGCGGATTCCGCTGGGGTGAGTGGAATTTCCCGGCGCGCGCCGGCGAAGAGCGTCTCGGGCGGGCGGCCCGGAAGCGGATACAGCACGGTCGGAGACACTCCCCGGAGCCGATCGGCCAATGCGGTCGCCGCGGCGTCCGCGTCCGGTGTGGCTGCAGCCGCGACCTGCTCGGTGAGTTCCTCGGCAAAGGCCGCTTCCCGTTGCGGAACCAGGCTTTCGACGTCCAGTCTTCCCTGCAGCGCCAGGTTCAGCTCGGTCCGCAGCACCCCCACCGAGTAGCCGTCGAACACCGAATGGTGCACCGCGAGGACAAGCACGGCCCGCGACCGATCATTGGCGCGCACGTGCACCGCGCGGACAAGAGGCGGCCGGTCGAGCGCGAAGGCGGTGGCACCGACTTCTTCGAGCGCGGCGGACCGGCAGAGATCGAACTCCTCGGCCGACACCGCCCAATCCCGGAGCACACCGGAACTGCCCACGTCCGAGGCCACAAGAAGCGCACCGTCGTCCGGCTGTTCGGTCAGGCCCGAACGCAACGCTGGTTGCACCGCCAGCACCGCGGCGAACGCCTCGGCGAGATCCGCCGGTTCGCAACCCGGATCGAGTTCCGCCTCCACCACCACGTTGTAGAGATGGGGCACCGGCACAAACCGATCGACTGCGAGCAGTTCGCGCTGGGCGTCGGTCACCGGCAACGCCACCGCCCGCATGTTCCCCACATCGCTTGACATGCGATTTCCTCCCTCTGCTCGATGTGCTCCGGGCTCAGACGGGCTGGCGCAGCCATTCGCGCACCGGGACCGGCACGGTCACCGGCTCGTCGTCCCCGCCGAGGACGACGCCGGCCGCCTGCTCGACGAACAACCGGGCCGGCGCGTTGCGCGCGGTAGGCCGCACCGGCAACCGGAGCGTCGAAGCCCCCGACTGTGCGGCTTGGTCCGCCGCGAACCGCAGCACCTCCTGTTCGACGCGTCGGTTCAGAACCCGGCAGCTGAGCAAGAAGACCGGCAGTTCGAGGGCATCGTCTTTGTGTTCGGCCACAACCAGGCCGACCGTGCCGTAGTCGCCGAACCGGTCCGCGACTCGTACCGTCCAGCCTCGAGAACCGCTGGCCAGCAACGCACGCAGCTCTCCGACCGAGTAGACGACACCGGCGAGGTTGAACTGCGTGGTGCGCGCGGTCAGCTGAGCCGCCCGGTCGAGCAGGTCCTCGGTCAGCTCGGTGAAGCCGACCTCGATCTCGCATCGGTCAAGGAAGTCCTGGTAGTCAGCACTCGCATCGCGCAGTGCGACCCGATCGCCGCGGGTCGAGTACCAGTCGGCGCGCAACCGGTCCTCCTCGGTCACCACCAGCTGGTCGAAGGCCCAGGCGTGGTCGAGCTGGCCATCGATCTCCGCGGGGTCGCGCGACAGCTCCAGCACGGTGACGTCCGGCAGCTGGGCCCGTACCGACGCACATTCCACGACATCGTCGTCGACGAACACGAACGAGTTCAGCGACAGGTCCAGTTCCTCGGCGATCTCGCGCAGAGAATGCGCTTTCGGGTTCCACCCGATCCGGTGCGCGGAGACGTGCTCCCAGCCCAGCACCATGCCTGGATTGCGCTCGAAGACTTCCTTGACGTCGGCCTCGTTGTTTCTGCTGCACAGGCAGAGCAGCTTTCCGTGGGCGCGCTGGTCGAGCATGAACTCCTGCAATCGCCGGTGTGCCGAGGTGACCTGGACGCCGAGAGCTCCGTCCTCACCGCACACCCCTGCCCACAATGTGTTGTCGCAGTCCAGCACGACGACCTTCTTCGGCTTGGCCCACACGCTCGCGGCGAGCCGCACCAGCTGAGTGCCGAGAGCGGCGCAGTACTCGTCGGTATACGGCAAGTGTCCGATACGGTCGGCATACTCGTCGTGTACTTCTTTTACGCGGTAACGTGTTTCGAGTTCATCGACGGCGACCGGGTACACCGCTGGCACGGCTTCCGCCGCCGCGATGATGCGAGCGCCAGCTTCACTGACCCACTGCCGCGTTTCCAGCTGGGCAACCACAGCGGGGGAAGCCGGGAGCACAGCCACGAACCAAGTAGCCGCCGCTAGGTCCGGGAGCCGTTCCAGCATCTCGACAAGTTCCGTGAGCATGGCGTCGGCCCGGCCTCGCGCGGCGGCGAATCCCCCGCCGCGAAAGAAGTCTTCGGGTCGCAGGAGAAGGATGTTGACGCCGTTGTGGCCGCGCAGCGGGCTCGCGGGATCATGCAGTGCCTCCAGCACCTGGCCATACGGCGCGAGAGCGAGTGGCCGCCCGCCTTCCCGCTCCGCGAGCAGCGCCGACATCGGGCTGGCCACGGCATCGAGGGTGAAGGTGCCGGCTAGTGCGATCCCCGGTTTCACGACGCCGTTCATGCGGACATCGCCTCGACGTGTTCCCGGACTACGCCGACGAACTCCCCGACCGTGGTGCCGGGCCGCAACGTGTGCACCGGGAGTTCGACACCCAGATCACGCCACAGCCTGGAAAGCACGCGCACCGCGCGCAGCGAATCGCCGCCTAGCACGGCGAACCGGTTCTCGGGAGCCACTTCGGCCACGTCCAGCACATCGCGCAACGCCGCTAAAACCGCCCCTTCGACCCCGTCGGACTGGCCGGCCGAGTTCACGGCCAGCGCGGAATTCCGATATTTCTCCATGAGATCACCCCAAAGAAGTTATTGCTTGCCTTATTGCGCCCCGGCGCGCATGCGTTGGAGAGAAAACTCGATCCCAGAGCGAACTCCCGCACTATTGCGGGCTTTCGCAGGCTACCGCACTATTCACGGCAAGGACAACCGACGACGAATCACCGTTCCCGTCCCATTTGCCGGCCGCATTGTCAACCGGTCGCGTTCATTCCCATAGTGCGGTAGCCCCCTCGAATGGAGTACCTAAATGTTGCTTACCCCCGCCGACCTCACGCTGTTCGCGGACGCGAGCGGCGACCGCAACCCCTTGCACGTCGATGCCGAATACGCTCGTAGGACGCCGTTCGGGCAACCGGTCGCACACGGGGTGCTCGCCGCCGTCGCGGCCCTCGACGAGGTTCCGGGGCCGCCGGGCGAGGTCTCGGGCATCGACCTCGAATTCAGGCGGCCGACACATCCCGGTTTTCCCTACAGCACCAATATTTCCCACGAACTGGACGGCCGGACGAGGGTCACCGTCGCCGAGGGGACCGAAACCTGCCTGACCGTCCGGGTGACCCACGGGCCTGGAGGCACCGCGGTCGCGGAACCGCTCCAGCCGCGCAGCCAGCCGCGTTCCTTCGCACCGGAAGAATTCGCCTCGGGGCTCGCGGTCAGCGGGCAATACGGCCCGGGCAGCGCACTGGAAACACTCATGACCCGGTGGCCGGGGGCAGCTCGGCTGCTCGGGCGACACGCACTGGCCGGACTTCTGTGGTGCAGTTTCGTCGCGGGCATGGAGCTGCCGGGGCGCGACTGCCTGCTCAACAGCGTTTCGCTGAGGCTGCGCCCGGCCACCGGGCGGCCCGCGCTGGAGTACCGCGCGGAGGTCCGGGACTTCGATCCTCGTTTCGGCCTGCTCACCGTCGAGGCCGTACTCAACGACAGCACCGCAGTCGTTGCCGAAGCGACCCTGGAGACGATGGTTCGCCGTCCGGCACCAGGACCGGACAGCGACCGGCTCACCGCCCACCTGCCCTGCTCAGACCGGCTGTACGGCCGCACCGCGGCCATCGTGGGCGGAAGCCGGGGCCTTGGCGCGGCGCTGGTGCTCGCTCTCGCGAGCCAAGGTGCCCGGGTGCTTGTCGGCCATCGGGGCGGCAGCCTGTCCGCATTGGCCGCGCAAGGCGCGGAACTCGGCGGGGAGGTCGTGTCATGTCCAGGTGACGCGGCAGATCCGGCCTGGTCCGATCAGGTTGGGCGGCTCGCCGGCGGCAAACTGGATCTGCTCGTCTGCAGTGCGGCACCGCCGATCCGCCCGCTGCGCTTGGACACCGCGGGTTTGTCCCGAGTCCAGACGTTCGTCGCCGACGCCTTCGCTCTGGTCAGCGCCCCACTGGCCGGATTGCTGCCCGCTCTGGCGAAAACGTCCGGCCGCTGCCTGGTCGTCTCGTCCTCGGCCGTCACCGATCCGCCCGCGGACTGGCCGCACTACGTCGCCGCCAAACACGCACTCGAAGGACTCGCCCAGTGGGCGGCCGCGCGGCATCCTGAGTGCGAATTCTTTGTCAGCCGACCGGGAATGCTGCTGACTGAGCAGATGAACACGCCAGCCACCCGGGAAATCGCACAAGCAGTCGAGCCAGTCGCGGCCGCGATGGCCGCTCGTCTCGCGGATTCGGCTCCCGCGAAGAGCCGGCCCGAAATCATCGCGCACTGAGTCACGGGTGATGTCCCGCGACGGCGGGACATCACCCGTTCGGCCGCCTCTGTTCGCATGAATATTCAGTGGTCTGAGCCACACCGGCGCAACGGAGAAGCATTCAATGGCATGATCAACGGACTGATTCCGGCGGGGCTACGGGCGGGAAGATGTTCGAGGGTGTGGTTGTGCGCGGCCGCGATGAAGTCCACGGCCGAATAAGGGAATTGCTTCTCCGCCTCGGAGCACACACCGGAATCATTGTTCTGCTGGAGGGTGCTCCAGGAATCGGGAAAAGCATTATATTGGAGAATACCCGCCGCATCGGCGAGGAACTCGGTTTTCACCTGGCACCACGCGACGTTTCCCTATTCGACACCACGCAGCAACCTGGCGCGGCTTATTACTGGTGTGCGCGGCAACCGGACGGCCAACCGCTGCTCATGCTCGCCGACGACGCTCAACTGGCCGCGCCGGACGCGATCCGGCGGCTGGCCTGGTTGCCCGGTTTGCTTTCCGCTCGCCCGTTCTGCCTCGTCCTCGCGCGGGTGCCGGGCATGGGCGGCACCGAACTGAACCGGTTGCTCACCACCGCCAGCACCCAAGTCCACCTGATCCGGCTCAGCCCGCTCGATACCGCTTCGTTCGAGGCCATGCTGGGCGACCTGCTCGGCGCGGAGCCCGATGAACCGCTGCGCCGGGCGGCAGCGGAACTCGGCGGCAACCCTCGGCTCCTGGTCGACCTGGTAACCGGGCTTCGCGCGGAGGACGGGATCGAAACCGCGGGCGGAATCGCGCGACTGCGCGGGACAATGCCACCGGAACGGCTGCGAACCACGTTGGTCCACAAGGTCCGCAGTCTGACCCCGCCGACCCGCAAACTGGTCCAAGTCGGCGCGGGGCTCGGCCAAGCTTTCCTGCTGGCGGACGCGGCGAAAATGCTGCGGGAGGCTCCCGGAAACCTGTTGCTGTGCGTGGATGAGGCGTTGGCCGCGGGGCTGCTCGTCGAATCCGGCGACCGGCTGCGCTTCCCTGGGCGACTGGTGTGGCGGGGCGTCGCCGAATCCGTGCCGCCGAGCGTGTTCGCGCCGCTGCGTGCCGAAGCCGAAGAGCTGCTAGGGGTATCAGCCGCCGAAGACCGCGAATCCGACAGCCAGTCCGAGCGGGAATCGTCCGCCAGATGGAGCCGGCTGACCAGCACCGAGCAGCACATCGCCAAGCTGGTCGGTTCCGGGCTGACCAACCGGCAGGTCGCGCGGGACGCGATGATCTCCACGCATACCGTCAACTACCACCTCCGCAGCATCTATCGGAAGCTGGCGATCCGGTCCCGGGTGGACCTGACCCGGCTCATCCACCAGAGCCCGCAGTGACCACCCGACTGTCCACTTGCGACAACAGCTCGGAGGTGGTCGGTACCGCGGCGCATCGCTCCGCCGCGTAGCGCAGAGCCATCCGGTGGTATTCGGCGGAGAAATCGGCCACTGCGTCCGCGACCAGGAACGGCTGGATGTCGTGGGAAAAAGCCTCGCACGCCGTCATCAGACAGCCGACGTGGGCGTATACCCCGCAGATCACCAGCTGGTCGCGGTCCTTGTCGCGCAACAACTCGAGCAACCCGGTGTGGTGAAAGGCGCTGTAACGCCATTTGGTGAACACGACGTCTTCCGCGGCGGGGGTGAGTTCGTCGACGACTTCCCGGTCGACCGGAGCCACCGTCATGCCCGGCCCCCAGAAGTCCTTGAGCAGTCCGCGCTCTGACTCCGTCATCCCACCCGGCTGCGCGGTGTACACGACCGGGATTCCGAGTTCCGCGCACCGTTCGCGCAACGCGGCGCAGTTGCGTACGAGTTCGGTACGCGGCGCTGCCCCCTCGGTGAACGGCGCCAGAAAGTAGCGCTGCATGTCATGCACGAGCAAGACCGCCCGGCTCGGGTCGAATCGCCACTGGGCGATGTTCTCCGGCACGTCCTCCGCAGCGGGCATCGCGTACGGTGCGATCGCTGGCACGCCCACGTCTTTTCCCTTCCGCCGAAACAAAACCGTTCCTCGCCAACGTAACCAGCGGCCGCTACCGCCGCACCTACCCGCTCACGCGGGGCATACCACTCGTACGAGCAGTTGCCCGCCGGGCGGCTTCGGGCCAAGGCTGGTGATCGACACCGATCCGAGGAGGGGAACAGGTGCGCTCCGCCTTCGAGCCCGCCGAATTGTTCGGCTCGACTTTGAAGAACCGCATCGCGATGTCTCCGATGACCCGCAGCCGGGCCTATGGCGCGGGACAGACGCCGGGGCCGGGGGCGGTCGAGTACTACGCCCAACGCGCGAGCGCCGGCCTGATGGTTTCCGAGGGCATGCACCCAAACCCGCAGGGGCAAGGCGAACCCGATACTCCTGGCATGTACACCGCGGAACAAGCCGAGGCGTGGCTGCCGGTGACCGCCGCCGTACAAGCCCAGGACACTCTCTTCTTCGCGCAACTCATGCACTCTGGCCGGGTCAGTCACCCGGAGAACAATCCGCGGGGGGTCGCCCCCGTGGCACCGTCGGCGGTGCCGGCTCCCGGCGAGATCTACACGCATCGCGGTCGCCAACCACATCCGTGCCCCCGCGCGCTGACGGCTGCCGAAATCGACCAGACCGTACGTGACTTCGCGACCGCGGCGGGCCTGGCGCTCGACGCCGGATTCGACGGGGTGACTTTGCACGCGGGCAACGGATATCTGCTCCACGAGTTTCTCGCCGAGAACACCAATCGCAGGACCGACGGCTACGGCGGCTCCCTGTCGGCTCGGCTGCGTTTCGTCGTGGAAGTCGTTGAAGCGGTCTGCTCGGTAGTGCCGTCGCACCGGGTGCTGCTGCACCTCACCCCGGCGAAGATCGGCACGGACATCGTCGAAGGCGATTCCGTCGCCCTCTACGACGCTCTGCTCGCCGCTCTGCCTGCCACCCTTGGCGGGCTGAGCATCTTCGAAACCCGGCGACGGGACCTCACCTGGCGGCTACGCGAACGCTGGCCGGGCCCGTTCGTGCTGAACCCACACGAGGATTACGGCAACGGCGCGATCCCGGCCGGCCCGGCGGACCTGCCGTTGATCGACGACGGTCTCGCCGACGTGCTCTCTTTCGGGAGGCTGTTCCTGGCCAACCCCGACCTGCCCGCGCGGCTCCGCGCGGGCGGCCCGTTCAATGAACCGGATCGCGAGACCTTCTACGGCGGCGGTGCCACCGGATACACCGACTACCCTGCCTTGCACACCACGGATGCCCATTGACCCCAAGGAAAGGAACGACCGTGGTACAAGACACCGCAACGCTGAACGGCAACGGCAGCGGTTCCCGAACCGCATTCGGCGTCGCGCTGCCCGGGCTCGCCGTGACGGCCAGCCCGGTCGGGCTCCGCTTCGAAGCGGAGCTCAGTCTGCCTTCCTGGTGCCGGCTCGGGTCACACGTGACTCAACTGGGCACCGCGGCCGCGTGGTGGATCGGCGATTGGCTCGTCTACGGCCAGGACCGGTACAAGGATCGGTACCGGCTCAGCATGTCGGAGCATTCGCTGGACTACCAGACGCTGCGCAACTACGCGTGGGTTTCCCGCCATGTCCACCTGTCCCGACGGCGCCGGGGGCTGAGTTTCCAGCATCACGCCGAAGTCGCCCGGCTGCCCGCGGAACAGCAGACCAGGTGGCTTCTCGCTGCCGAAGAACGCGGCTGGTCCCGCAACACGCTGCGGGACCAGCTGCGCGGCCGCGCCAGCGGGGCGCGGCCGGTCACCCTGCGTATCGACGCCCCTCCGCAGCACAAACGACGCTGGGAGGAGGCCGCCCAGGCCGCCGGGCAGAGCCTCACCGCATGGGTGATCAGCAGGCTCGACGCGGCGATCGGCGCCTGAGTTTCAGCGCACGCCGGACATCAGCTTGCGGATCATCGGCGACGTGGCCGCGATCACCAAGCCCACCAGCACCGCGATACCGCCGAGGATCCCGAAGTACGGAGTCTCGTTGTCCAGCGAGTAGTACCCGGCCAGCGCACCCGACAGCGCGCTGCCAAGGGCGACCGAAAGGAAGAACAAGGCGACCATCTGGGCCGGGTACGCCTCTGGAGCCAGTTTCGTCGACAGGGAAAGCCCAACCGGCGACAAGTTCAGCTCCGCGAGAGTAAAGACGAACAGGATCAGCACCAGCATCAGCAGCGGAGTCCGGGTCGTGCTGTCGGCGGTCGGAAGGAACAGCAGGAACGCGACGCCCATCAAGCCGGTGCCGAGGGCGAATTTGATCGGCGTCGCCGGCTGCCGGTCGCCGAGCCGGGTCCACAGCGCGGCGAACACCCCGGCGAACACGACGATGAACACCGGGTTGATCGTGTTCACCCAGGAGACTGGCATCGTCCAGCCGAACAGGTCGCGATCGAGCCGCTTGTCCGCGTAAATCGCGACCACCGTGAACTGCTGCTGGTAAAGCGACCAGAAGACGACGCTGGCCACGAACATCGGAATGAACGACACCACCCGGCGACGCTCGATCCGGGTGACCTTGCGACTGGTGAGCAAGATCGCGAAGAGAACGATCGACCCCGCGGTGATCACCAGCGCGGTGACAGTGGCGAGATTGCCCGCGGTGACCCAGCCCAGCAACACGGCGACGAGCACGACGGCCACCACCGCCAGGCCCACGCCGACCGCACCGCCGCGCTGCCCGGCCGGAAGCGGGTTCGGGACCGTCCTCGCGGTGTCCGGGAGATTACGCCTCCCGATGCTGTACTGGACGAGCCCGATGGCCATGCCGAGCGCGGCGATCCCGAAGCCGACGTGAAAACCGATCTCTTGCTGCACCCACCCGGTGATCAGCGGCCCGATCAGCGCCCCGAGATTGATGCCCATGTAGAACAGCGAAAAGCCGCCGTCCCGGCGCGGGTCCTTCTCCTCGTAAAGCGTGCCGACCAGCGCGGTGGCGTTACCCTTGATCCCGCCGCTGCCGAGGGCCACACAGACCAGGCCGATGCCCACTCCGGCCAGACCCGGCACGACGGCCAATGCGATGTGCCCCGCCATCACCAGCAGAGCGCTGAAGAAGAGCGTGCGCTCAGAACCCAGCAGCCGGTCGGCGACCCAGGCCGCAACGATTGTCGACAAGTAGACCAGGCCGCCGTAGGCGCCCACGATACTGGTCGCAGCCGCCTCCGGCTGGCCGAGGCCGCCCTTGTCGGCCTGGTAGTAGAGGTAGATGGCGAGGATGCCCTGCATCCCGTAGAAGGAGAAGCGCTCCCACATCTCCACGCCGAAGAGGTTCGCCAACCCCCTCGGGTGCCCGAAGAATCTGGTGTCGGCCTGGGCGTCGATAGGGGTGCTCACTACTGCCTCGTCCCTGTTTTCAACATCATTGTCGTTCTCTCCTCGCATGCTAGAAGGCGAACAGGTGAACGAAAAACCGGCGTCAGTATGGACTAGACAACTTGCCCGCCGCGATGGGCTGACCTGCGTTTGCGCCCGGTCGCCGGGGATGCGAGCGTCAACGGGCAATCGTGAGTTGCCGTTCGTCACAACGGGCGGTAATCGGCGACTGCGGACGGTAAACTGGACATCGGTGTGCCGGGAAGTCTGGTCGGCGGGAGAGCCGCCGTCCCCACAAGGAGTTTTTCGTGACCCCAGCACGCGCCGTCGCCGAATTCGCCCGTTTCCTTCGCACTGAAACCACCGGCGGGCTGATCCTGCTCGGCGCCACCGCGGTCGCGCTGATCTGGGCCAACTCGCCGCTCGCGCCGGCTTACGAGGCACTGCGCGACTTCCGGCTCGGCCCAGAATTCCTGCACCTCAACCTCACCCTCGGCGACTGGGCCAAGGACGGGCTGCTCGCCCTGTTCTTCTTCGTCGCCGGGCTTGAACTCAAACGAGAACTGGTGGTTGGCGAGCTGTCCCGGTGGCGGCAAGCGGTGCTGCCGGTGATCGCGGCGGTCGGCGGGATGGTCGTGCCCGCGGTGCTCGCGCTCTCGGTCGCCTGGGGAGCGCCGGGCGTCGACCGGGCGTGGGCGATCCCGGTGGCCACGGACATCGCGTTCGCGCTCGGCGTGCTCGCGCTGACCGCCTCGAACCTGCCCAGCAGCGCGCGGGTCTTCCTGCTTTCCCTTGCCGTGGTGGACGACCTTGGCGCGATTCTCGTCATCGCGATCCTCTTCACCAGCAGTTTCAACCTGATCGCGGCGGCGGTCGCGGTGGTCGCGCTCGGGCTTTACGCCTTCCTGCAGCACAAACGCGTCCGCACGCCCTGGCTGTACGTGCCGATCGCGCTGATCACCTGGGTCGCGGTGCATTCGGCGGGCATCCACGCGACGATCGCCGGCGTCGCGCTCGGGCTGCTCACGCGGGTCCGCGAGGACGAGGGCGAGGAAGAAGCACCCGCGGTCCGGCTCGAACACCGTCTGCAGCCGTGGTCCGCGGCGGTGGCGGTGCCGGTGTTCGCCTTGTTCGCCGCGGGGATTTCGGTGAACGGCGACGCCCTGTCCACGGTTTTCACCACCGCGTTGCCGCTGGCTGTCCTCATCGGACTGGTCGTCGGGAAGTTCGTCGGCATCTTCGGCGCGAGCCTGCTGGCGGTGAAGCTGCACGTGGCGGAAAAGCCCAGCGGGATGAGCTGGCGAGACGTGGCCGCGCTGTCCGTGCTCGGCGGCGTCGGGTTCACCGTCAGCCTCCTGATCGCCGAACTCGCGCTGCCCGGCGAAGCGGCCGAAGTGGCCAAAGCGGCGGTCCTGATCGCCTCGGCGATCGCCTCGCTGACCGCGGCTCTGCTGCTCTTGCGACGCAGCCGGGTGCACGCGAAGGCGGCTTGATCCCGACACTCCCGCCGGTCCGTCGCGCCTCGCATACGGTCACGTGGCACGATGACCCAGTGAGCAGCCCCAAACACGAGCGCACCAGCCCCGACGGCGTGGGGGCCGTGCCGTACCTGCCCCTGTCCAGCGACGAGGAAGCCGCGGCGAGCGAGCAGTCCATCGGCAAGCTCGTCGGCGACGCCACCCAGCACCTGTCGACGCTGGTCCGCGCCGAAATCGAGCTGGCGAAAGCCGAGCTGGCGCAGGAAGCGAAGAAGGCGCTCAAGGGGACGGTCTTCTTCCTGATCGCCCTCACCGTCTTTCTGTACAGCACCTTCTTCCTGTTCCTGCTGATCGCCGAGGGCCTGTCGGACTGGTGGGGCATCCGCTGGCCCGCGTTCGCGACGGTGTTCGGCCTGATGCTGGTCACTGTGGGCGCGACGGCGTTCCTCGGCTGGCGCAAGGTGAAGAAGCTGCGCGCGCCGGAGCGCACCATCAGCAGCGTCAAGGAGACGGCCGAGGCGTTCAAGCGCAAGCCGGCCGAAGACGCCGACCTGCCCTCGACGCAGGGCTGACGCCAGCCCTCGCCCGGTGGTGGAGCTGACGCCGGACCCGTCGAGCGTGCGGGTCGACGGGCCGTGGACGCATCGCGACGTCTCGGCCAACGGCATCCGCCTGCACGTGGCCGAATGCGGCGAGGGCCCGTTAGTGCTGCTCCTGCACGGCTTCGCCGGTTTCTGGTGGACCTGGCGGCACCAGCTGCCCGCACTGGCCGACGCGGGTTTCCGCGCGGCAGCGGTAGATCTGCGCGGCTACGGAGACTCGGACAAACCCCCGCGCGGCTACGACGCGTGGACCCTGGCAGGCGACGTCGGCGGCCTGATCAAGGCACTGGGCGCCCGCCGGGCACACCTGGTAGGCCACGCCTGGGGCGGCATGCTCGCCTGGACAGTAGCCGCACTGCACCCGCGCCTGGTGTCGTCGGTGACCGCGATCGGAGCCGCACACCCGCTGGCGTTCAAGTCCGCGGTGAAGCGCGCCAGAAGCCAGATCCGCGCAGCAGGCCACCTTTTCCGCTTCCAGATACCGATGGCCCCGGAAAAATGGCTGGTCCGCGACAACGCGGCGGCAGTAGAAGAGCTGTTCAGCAAATGGTCCGGCGAAACCTGGCGAGCATCCACGGACTTCACCGAGACCGTCCCGTCGTTCCGCCAAGCCATGCTGGTCCCAGGCGTAGCCCACTCCGCACTGGAGTACTACCGCTGGGCCTTCCGCGCCCAATTCCGAGGCGAAGGCAGACGCTTCACCGACGCAGTGAACGCCCGCGTCAACGCCCCAGTACTGCAACTGCACGGCGCAGCTGACACCTGCATCCTCCCGGAAACCGCGACGGCGTCAGTCCACTGGGCAGGCCCGCACAGCGAACCGAAAATCTGGCCGAACATCGGCCACTTCCCCCACCTGGAAGACCCAGACCGAGTAACAAAGTCCGTTGTGGACTTCATCAGCTAGGGCCGCAAGGCCAAAAAAACCGCAGGCGCCGCACCCAAACAGCGTGGCACCCAGCCCCTCCCCCGCACCCCGATACGAAGCCTCCCTGCGGTCTGGGGGTGCTTGTCAAGGCATCTTTCCCGCCTTGACAAGCACCCCCAGACCGTCAGCACAATGGGGCTTCGGGGTGCCCCACGCAACCCATCAATAGCAATGTCGCCCGCCAGGGCGACGAGCCGGACCCTCAATTAGCACAAGCCCCAGTCCCCACCCGCTCACTCTGCGAGGGAGCAGCCTCAACCTCACCCCGAACCTGATCCGCAGTCAACGTAAACCCAGTCTCCGGATCCTCAACCGCAGCCCCAAAAACCACCCCGATGACCTCCCCATCAGGAGTAATCATCGGCCCCCCAGAATTCCCGCTCCGCACCGTCCCCCGTACAGTGAAAACATCCCGCTGCACAGTACGAGCGTCGTAAATATCCGGCCCGCGAAGATTGATCCGCCCCCGAACCCGAGCCGGAGTAGCCGTATAAGGCCCATCCAACGGATACCCCAGCACCACCGCGTTATCCCCAGCCTTCGCAGTCGTCGGCGCGAACGGCAACACCGGCGCCCGCAACCCGGGCACGGCAAGCACCGCCACATCGACCTCCGGATTGAAATAAACAACCCGAGCCCGATAATCCCCGGAGGTCGACTCGATCCCGACCTCCTCGGTCCCCGCCACCACATGCGCGTTAGTCATCACCCGCTGCGGCGCGACCACAAACCCACTGCCCTCAAGCGCCCGAGAACAAGAAGGCGCGTTCCCCCGAATCTTCACCACGCTGGGATGCACCCGCTTAGCCACCGCGGACACATTGAGCGAAGTATCCGGCGGCGGCGTATCCGCCGAAGGCGCCTTCTCAAACGGCGACAACGCAGACGGAAACCCAGACGCGTCAAGCAACTTCCGCAAATCACTGGGAAGCCCCTGCGCCTCAGCCGGCATCAGGTCGTTGACCTCGCCCAACACCACCGACGAGTTGATCGACTTGGCCAGCCCGGGAATCGCCGACACCGTCGTCAATGGATTAGCGACCAGCCAAGCGACCACGAACACCGCGGCCGCCTGCAAAATCGCGCCGAGCGTCTTGTCGATGCCGGAAAGCTTGTCCGGATTGATCTTCTGCCGCAGCTTCCGCCCGACCCACACGCCGAGCGTCTCGCCCAGCACGATCAGGAACACCACCACCGCGAACGCGAACGCGACCTTCGCGACCGGGCTGTCGAAGAGGCTGATCACGAACGGGGCCAGTTTCACCCCGGCCACCGCGCCCAGCGCTACGCCCACGAGCGCGGGCAGCGCGACGATCACGCCCTGGAACGCGCCGGAAACCGCCGCCATGACCGCGAGCAGCAGGACGACGACATCGACCCAGTTCACCGCGCCGTCACTCCTCGATAGTGCCGTCCCGGGCCGCCAACCGGCCCTGATGTTCGGCCCACGCTACGTCAAGCTCGCGTACATCGCCGGTGTCCCACTCCCGTTCCCAGCCGCCGAGGGAGAGCAGCACGGACAGCAGACCAGCGGTGAAGCCCCAGACGAACAGGCCGTCGACGGTGAACGCGGGACCCCGCCAGGACGCGTCGCCGCGGCGCACGGTGAACCGGTTCGCCGGGTCCGCGAGGTCGGCCAGCGCCACCCGCGCGACCGCCGCCGTCTCGGCCGGATCGACCGCGCGCACCGGCGACGGGGTGTGCCAGTGCGCCAGCACCGGCGTGACCGCGAACCGCGACACCGGCACGAACAGCTCCGGCAGCACCGCGACCGGCAGGATCCCCGACGGGTCGACGCCGGTCTCCTCCTCCGCTTCGCGCAGCGCGGTGCCGACCGGCCCGTCGTCGCCGTCCTCCGCGCCGCCGCCGGGGAACGAGACCTGCCCGGCGTGCGAGCCGAGCGTGTCCGCCCGCCGCTGCAGCAGGACGTCCGGACCGGCGCCACCAGGCCGTTCGCCGAACAGGATGAGCACCGCGGCGGCGCGGGTGAGCAGGTCGTCCGGCGGGCTGAACCGGGTGAACGTGCGGCTGTCGACCTCTCCGGACACCTTCACCAGCGGCCGCAGCCATTCCGGCACGGCTTCGGGTTCGACGAGCGGTCCGGTGGTCATGAGTAGTCCTTCACAGCAGCGCGCACCTGGTCAGTGTTGTCGAACAGCCGCGGGTTCGCGATGAACCGGACCTGGCCGTCCGCGGTGACCAGGTACGACGCGGGCAGCGACGAGGGCGCCTTGAGCGCGGTGCGGATCGGGCCGGTCTGGCCGTCGCCGTCGTAGAGCGACGGCAGGTGCACGCCGAGCCGTTCGAACAGGCCGAGCCCGTCCGAGGCCGGGCTCGCGACCTGCACGCCGACCACGCGCACCGCGCCCGGCTCAGCCGCGTACCGCTGCAGCACCGGCAGTTCGGTACGGCACGGCTGGCACCACGAAGCCCACACGTTGACCAGCACCGGACCGCCGCCGAGGACCTTGCCGACGTCCACCCGGGACCCGTCGCCGAGGCAGTCCGCCTCGATCCCGGACAGCTGGCCGACCTCCTTCGCCGCGGCGGGCGGGCAGGCCTGGAGCTTCGCCGCCGCCCGCGCGGCCGCGAGGTCGCCGGACGCGGGCGGCGCGGACTTCGCGTCGCCGCCGCGCAGCGTCAGGACCGCGACCAACGCGGCCACCGCCAGCACCGCGACCCCGAGCGCCCATTTGGTGACCGCGGTCACCCGCGCGCCGCCAGCTCGAGAATGTGGTCCTTCTCCGGACCCTTGACCAGCTTCGCGGCCGCTTCGAACTCCGTGGGCCCGGCGCCGAACGACGGGCAGTCCTTGCGCAGCGGGCACGCGCCGCAGGCCGGTTTCCGGGCGTGGCACACGCGGCGGCCGTGGAAAATCACGCGGTGGGACAGCATCGTCCACTCTTTCCGCGGGATCAGTTCGCCGACCGCGTGCTCGACCTTGACCGGATCCTCTTCCGCGGTCCAGCCCCAGCGCCGCACGAGCCTGCCGAAGTGAGTGTCCACTGTGATTCCCGGCACGCCGAAAGCGTTGCCGAGCACGACATTCGCGGTCTTGCGGCCGACGCCGGGCAGCGTGACGAGGTCGTCCAGTTTCTTCGGCACCTCGCCGCCGTAGCGCTCCACGAGCGCCGCGCCGAGACCCATCAGCGAATTCGCCTTCGCCCGGAAAAACCCGGTCGTGCGCAGGTATTCCTCGAGTTCGGCGCGGTCGGCTCCGGCGTAATCGGCGGCGGTGCGGTACTTCGCGAACAACGCGGGCGTGACCAGGTTCACCCGCACGTCCGTCGTCTGCGCCGACAACACCACCGCGACCAGCAGTTCCAGCGGATTCGTGAAGTCCAGCTCGGCCTTCGCGTCCGGATAAACCTCGTCGAGGCAACGTTTCATCCGCCGGGCGCGTCTCACGAGGGCGAGCCGGCTTTCTTCGCGGTCCGCGCGGGGCCCGTTCGGGACAACAGGGGGCACCCCGATAGCCTACGGGCGAGTCGGACGAGCCGGTCGGGAGCATCCGCCGGTGGACGGCCGAACCGCCAGAGCACCACCTCTGCGGGCCGCGCGTCCGCCCTGAGCGAGGATCTGGAGATCCATGACCGAGTGCGTCACCGAAAACAGCGGAGCTGTGGCATGACCGTGTGGTTCGTGATCTTGGTCCCGCTGGTGATCATGTTCTTCGCGTTGTTCATGGAGCGGGTCGAAAGCCGGCTCAAGCACGTCGCGGTGCAGGAGAACGAGGTCGAGGAATTCCTGGAGCAGGCCCAGCCCAACGAGGTCAGGGCGCTGTACGGGCACGGGATCGGCCGCGCGCTCGAGCTCTTCCGGCTCCGCCGGCTCGGCGGACGGGCGGCCAGACTACGCGCGCGCAAGGTGCGGAGTTAGGCTGCTCAGTCGGACGTGATCGTTCCAGGCAGCCGCGCCGGGCGCGGCGAGCCGACGAGCGATCCGCCCGACACGCCCTAGACTGACGCGAAAGTGATCGGCGACACTGCCTTCGACCTGCGAAGGAAGTGATCGTTTCTCGACGAGGAGGCACCCGAGGTGGACGAAACCCTGGCCCGTGCGGGCATTTTCCAGGGTGTGGAGCCGGCAGCGGCGGAGGCGCTGGCCCAGACCTTGGAATCCGTGGAGTTCCCCCGCGGCCATGTCATCTTCAACGAGGGCGAGCCGGGCGACCGGCTGTACATCATCCAGTCCGGCAAGGTGAAGATCGGCCGCAAGTCCCCGGACGGCCGCGAGAACCTGCTGTGGATCGCCGGTCCGTCCGACATGTTCGGCGAACTGTCCATCTTCGACCCCGGCCCGCGCACGTCCGGCGCCACGACGGTCACCGAGGTCCGCGCGGTCACCATGGACCGCCCGGCGCTGCGGCAGTGGATCGCCACCCGCCCGGAGATCGCCGAGCAGCTGCTGCGCGTCGTCGCGCGCCGCCTGCGCCGCACGAACAACATGGTCGCGGAGCTGATCTTCACCGACGTTCCGGGCCGCGTCGCCCGTGCGCTGCTGCAGCTGGCGCAGCGCTTCGGCAGCCAGGAGGCGGGCCTGCTGCGGGTCACCCACGACCTGACGCAGGAAGAGATCGCCCAGTACGTCGGCGCGTCCCGCGAGACCGTCAACAAGGCGCTCGCCGACTTCGCCCACCGCGGCTGGCTGCGGCTCGAGGGCAAGAGCGTGCTGATCCTGGACCCGGAGCGGCTCGCTCGCCGCGCCCGCTGATCTTCCCCCGAGTGGGTTAATCCGCACGGGTTTTTCGAAGGCCACCTCCTGCTGGGGGTGGCCTTCGTGCGTGCGTCCCCCACAAGAGCGGCATTCCTCGCGGACCCCGTGTCGCCGCCGGAACCGGGCGGTCCGGCCCGGAAAATGACAAGGAGCCGGGCGCCACCCCCGACGTGGCGCACCGGCTCCTCGCCTGCGCGCGGATCATCCCCCGACGACCCGCGCTCCCCCCGCCCTCCGGACCAGGCCCCGACCCATATGCCGGAGGGAGCTGGGTGCTGCAGTGCTGTCCAGCCCGCAAGCGGGCTGTCGTTCAACCATCACGGCCAAAACTCACGAATTCAAGGCCTTTCACCCTCAAGGACGCCAAGACCGCGTCTTCGTTGCACGAGTTCACGAAGAATCCAGCTGGTGTTATCGGATCGAGACCTCTAAGTCACGCAACCGCGCCGCCACCGCCGCCGGGCCGGGCTGCTCGGCGATCCCGGCGGCGAGGGACTCCGCGGACGCCCGGTAGGTCCGGTCGGTGAGCACCGTCTGGACCGCGGCGAGAATTTCGTCGGCCGACTCGACCGCGATTCCGGCTTCCGCGGCCTGAATCTGCGCGGCGACTTCGAAATGATCAGTCGCCAACGGCAAAACCACGAGCGGCACCCCGTGCGCGAGCGCGCCGAGAACGGTAGCCGAACCGCCGTGACAGACCACCGCGTCGACCGCGGGCAGCAGCTGCGTCTGCGGCACGAACTGCTCGATCCGCACGTGGCCGGGTTGCTCGCCGAACCGGCTGAGGTCGCCGTCCCGGCCGATCGTCGCCACCACGTTCACCGGCTCGTCGCGCAGCGCGGCGACCATGCTTTCCAGCACTCCGGGCCGCGCGTTGTGGGTGGTGCCGAGGGTGACGTAGACGGTCCGGTCATACGGCAGGCCGTCGAGCACCGCCGGACGCGGGCCGGGCGTCGGCATCACGCCAGCGGGCTGGAGCGGCCAGCGCGTCGGGTACTCCCAGGCGACGTCAGCCGGGCGCAATTCCTCCGGCCAGAAGTCCAGGTAGGGCACTGCGTCGCGGGGCGGCAACTCTTCGAGGCCACGCTCGCGAACCAGGCCGTTCGCGACTTCCCAGGCCCGTTCCATGGTCGCGGCGGCCTTCGGCGGACCGATCGCGTGCATCGCGTACGGCACGCCGGCCAGGCCCGCGGCCATCACGGCGGCGCGTTCGGCGAGGTTGGCGATGACGAGGTCCGGCCGCCAGTCGCGGACGAACTCGACCATGCCGTCGAGCCGTGCGGCCGCGCCGAGGCCGACCAGGTACTCCGCGACCAGGTGGGAGAGCCGCTCGTCCGCGGTCATCCCGGCCATTTCTTCGCGAGCCCGCTGCCACGTCGAAGCCGCGGCGGCCGGGTCGCTCGGCTGCCCGACCGACACCGCGTGCAGGCCGGTGTTTTCCAGATACCGCATGGCTTCCGGGCCGGTCACGAACGCGACTTCGTCCCCGGCTTCGCGTGCTGCCCGGGCGAGCGGAAGCATCGGCGCGAGATGGCTGTATCCGGCTCCGGAGGAGAACATCAGCCGCATCGCGCGAGCGTACTGGCCGACCCGATCGGGCGTGACCAAGATGACCGGAAAATTACTGGTACCTCCGTACCAATTTCGCCATACTAGTACGCGTGTCCCAGTCTGCCCACTCCGAAGGCCGCACCACGCTCGCCGACTACCGTGCCGCGCTGACCGCCCCCGGCTCGCGCGGCCCGGTGATCGCGTCGATCCTCGCCCGGCTCCCGATCGCGATGATCGGCATTTCCGCGCTGCTGTACGTGCAGCGCGAAACCGGCTCGTTCGCCGCGGCCGGGCTGGTCTCGGCGAGTTCGCTCGCCGGGGTCTCGGTGGGCGCGGTCGTGCAGGGCAGGCTGATCGACCGGTTCGGGCCGAGCCGTCCGCTGCTGGTCGTCGCCGCGGTGTTCGCGCTGTCGATGGCGTCGCTCGCGATCGCGATCGAGGCGCATCTGCCCACGTTCGTGCTGATCCCGCTGGCCGCCGCGACCGGGCTCGCGGAGCCGATGGTGGGCTCCGCGTCGCGGGCGCTGTGGACGAAAATCCTGCCGGAAGGACCGGCGCGCAACGCCGCGCTGTCGTACGAGGCGATCAGCATGGAGGTCTTCTTCATCCTCGGCCCCGGCATCGCGGGCCTGCTGATCACCGCGCCGTGGGCGGGCACCGGCATGGTCGCCGGCTCGATCACCATGGTCACCGGTGCGGTGCTGTTCGCGCTGAACCCGACCGTGCGCGCGTGGGGTCCAGCCCCGAAGGCCAAGACGCCGCTGCTCGGCGCGCTGGCCAGCCCCGGGATGCGGACGCTCGCGGTGGCCGCGCTCGGTTTCGGCGTGGTGATCGGCTTCGTGGAGGTCGCCGTGCCCGCCGCCGCGACCGAATCCGGCCACCCTTCGCTCAGCGGTTTGCTGCTCTCCGCGTGGTCGCTGAGTTCGGTGGCGTTCGGCGTGGCCTACAGCCTGCACCCGTGGCCGCGCCGGCTGGGCCTGCGCCTGCCGGTCCTGCTGGGCGGTTTCGGTGCTCTTGTTGCCCTGCTTGCGCTTCCGTCGAGCCTGTGGGCGCTGGCGCTGCTGATGCTGCTGGCCGGGGCGATGATCACCCCGCAGTCGACCACCCATTCGGCAGCCATCGAGGTCGTCGCCCCGCGCGGCACCGCGGCCGAGGCGTTCGGCTGGGTCCTCACGGCGGTGACGCTGGGACTGGCGGCCGGCCAGTCGGTGAGCGGCTACCTGGTCGAACACTCTGGGACCGCCGCGGCGTTCCTGGCCGCCGGGGTGGCCGGGGTCGCGCTGGCCGTGGTGGTGTGGCTGCTGCGGGGGACTGTGCGGGCGGCTTCGCCTTCGGTGGATGGCGAATTGGTCGGGGCGGCGAACTAGCCGTCTCTTCGCTCGCGGTCAGCACTGTCCGTGCTCCCGCGGTGAGGCGTTTTCGCAGCTCAACGGTCTTGGCCGCGGTTTTTGTCGGTGGTCGCCGCTACTTTGCGTGGCATGGATCTCACCTCCTTCGTGCGGCCGCTGGCAGCGGTCGTCACCGCCGCCGCCCGGCTCCTGTCGAGGCAAGCCCGCTTGCGTTTGCGAGCGAGCGCAACCGGATTAGTCGTGTCCGGCAACGACCGCGACCTGGCCGTCCAGCTGTCCTGCCCGGCGACCACGCATGTGGACGGCGAGGTCGTAGTGCCAGCCGCGCCGTTCGCCGAAACGGTCCGGATGCTGGATGTCGACCAGGTCCGGCTGGCCGTCGAAGGAACCCGGCTCGCGATCCGCACGGACCATGCCCGCTTCGCCCTGCCCCTGCTGGACCGGGATCTGCTCCCCGAGCCAGCACCGCCACCGCTGCGGTCCAAAGTGGACGGAACAGCACTCGGCGAGGCCCTGCGCACCGTCGCCGGCACTGCCGCGAAGGACGATCCGCTCCCGGTATTCACCGGCGTGCGCGTGCAGTCGATGGGCGGCGAACTGTGCCTGACGGCATCCGACCGCTACCGAATGGCCGTGGCCCGCTTGCCGCTGCGAGAGGTTCGCGAGCCCATCGACGTCCTAGTCCCAGCCGCTTTGCTGACCGAAGCCGCCCGCCACGGCACCGGTCTGATGGGACTCCACGCCGACCACGGTCACTTCGCGCTGAGCTGGCCCGGCGGCACCGTCACGACGGCGGTGCTTGACGCGGGTTTCCTGTCCGCGGACTCGATCCCGTCCGACGCGATCGACACGGAAGTCGAGGTAGGCGCCGACGAGTTGGCCGCAGCCATCCGCCGAGTCGGCGTCTACTCCGAGGACCGCCGAGTCCTGACCCTGGAAGTCGGCGACGCCCACCTCCGCCTCGCCAGCGCGCGGCAAGACACCGGCGAGGCAGAGGAACTCCTGAAGGCAAACGTTTGCGAAGGCCGGACGTCGCCGTCCTTCCAGGCCCGGTACCTCTTGGACGCACTCGCCCCGTTCTCCGGAGAACGAATACGCCTGGCAATCCAGCCCGGACTGCGAGCGTGCGTCCTGACTCCGGCGGATACGGAGGGACGGGAGGTGAGCTTGAGGTACTACCTGATGCCGATGCTGCCTCGGTAACCGCGTTCTCGGGTCGCGACGGTTCGGGCTGCGGCCGGGACGGCTGCATGCGGCGGCGAGCTACCCGCCGACCTCGCGCCTGCGGATTCACCGGGAGCCGGTGCGGTGCGCCCGCAGCAAGGCCCGGACGACCAAGCCCAGACGGCCAAGCCCGCAGAAACGAGCCCCGGAGGAACGTCCGGGAACCGCCCTCAGGCAGCCGTCTCGGCGGCCACCGCGGCTTTGACCTCGTCGAACGTCGGGTTCACCAGCGCGGTCGACCCGACGATCACCGTCGGCACCGTTTCGTTGCCGTTCGCTACCTCGCGGACTCGTTCGGCCGCGCCCGGTTCCTCCCAGATGTTGATTTCCCGGACCGGCAGGCCGCTTTCCAGCAGCGGCCGGCGCAGGGCCGAGCAGAAACCGCAGCCGGGGCGCCAGTAGAACTCGACCTCGACGTCGCTCATTGTCCGTCCTCCGATGAAGCCCGTAGGTAGTCCAGTTGTGCGCGCACGCTCGCCTCGGCCGGTGCCCACAGCGCGCGGTCGACGTCCGCGTAGACGACCTCGACCACTTGCCGCGGCGTCGCGTCTTCGCCGAGCGTTCGCAAGGCGGAACGCACCTGATCCAGGCGCTGTTCCCGGTGGGCCAAATACTCCCGTGCGGTCGCGGGCAGGTCCGGCAGTTCCGGGCCGTGGCCGGGGAGGCCGGGAGTTCCTTCCGGAAGCGCGATCAGCTTGCGCAGCGAGCGCAGGTAATCGCCCAGGTCGTGCAGGACCGTCGTGCCTCGGCCGAGGATCGTGTCTCCGGTCAGGATCTGGCCGCCGACCAGCAGCGAGACCGAATCGTCGGTGTGGCCGGGGGTGTGCAGGACGCGGAAGTCCAGGCCGCCCGCGGTGAAGGAGTCGCCGTCGGCGAAAGGTGGGGCGTCGATGCAGAGGGAGGCGTCGAAGGCCCGTACCGGAGCACCCGTTTTCGAGGCGAGCCACGGCGCGCCCTCGGCGTGGTCCGGATGGTGGTGCGTCAGCAGGATCAGCTCGACCGGACCGGTCTCGGCGAGTTTTTCCAGGTGTTCCAGGTCGTGGTACCCGGGATCTACGACCACGGTTGCAGCGGCGTCCTTACCGCGCAGCACCCAGGTGTTGGTGCCCTCCAACGTCATCGTCGACGGGTTGTTCTCCAACAGCACTGACGCGGTCTCGGAAACACGGCGCAGCACGCCATAAGCGGGAGCGGTCACTCAGGACTCCGAAGTATCGAGGACGACGCGGATGGTCTCGCCGTCGCGGACCAGGGTCGGCACAGTCTTCACGATCTCGCGCGGCTCGGCGAGCACCGCGTCGGCCCTGGAAAACTCGGCGAGTTCGACGAGGGTCAGCCAGGTCGGCGGCATCAGCGTGCGACGGCCTTCGCGGGCGTCCGCGACCGCCTCGGCGGGCCGCTGCCACCCGGCGGCGGCCGCTTCGGAGGTCGCGCCGTCCGCGCGCTGGCCTTCCGGCAGTTTCGCGACGAAGAAACGGGTGTCGTACCGACGCTGTTCCTGCGGCGGCGTGACCCAGTGCGCGTACGGGTGCAGCAGGTCCGCGCGCAAGGTGAGCCCGGCGTCGGCGAGGAAGCCGGCGAGCGAGATTTCCCGGGATTCCAAGGCTTTCCGCGCTTCGTGGTACGGCGCGACGTCGGCGACCACCGTGTCCTCGGTCCCGGCCAGCAGCACGCCGGACTCCTCGAACGTCTCCCGCACCGCCGCGCACACGAGCGCGCGGGCGAGGCTTTCGTCGCAGGCGAACTGCTCGGCCCACCACGACGGCGGCGGCCCGGCCCACGCCACCGAAGCATCGGCGTCGCGCGGATCCACGCCGCCGCCAGGAAACACAGTCATCCCGCCGGCGAACGCCATGCCCATGACCCGGTGCTGGAGGAAGACCTCCACGCCGTCGGAGGTGTCCCGCAGCAGGATCACCGTGGCGGCGTCCTTCGGGGTCGCCGGCGGGCCATCCGCGTTGTCCCGGATCGCGATGCCGGGACGGGCGGGGATGTCGAAAACGAATTCACGCGGCCGTTCCACCCGGGCAACATACCTCGCAATCCGTACGCGTCGCGGATTACTTGTGTCACCTCGCGGCAGGCCCGAAGCGCGAAAAGGGCCCCTCGCGACGAAGCGCGAAGGACCCTTCTCAGCAACCCCGAAAGACCTCAGGACCAGTGCTGGTCCCCGCCGGAACGGGACGCGCCGTTGAGCCGCAACCGGGCGGCCTCGGCACGCTCGCGCTCGGCCAGTTCCTCGTGCAGCTCGCGCAGCAGGGCACGGTCGCGTTCGGACAGGCTCGGATCGTCCAGATCCAGCGCGGGCAGCTCGACCACCTCGTGCATGCTCGGTTTGCCCGCGGCGATCTCGCGGCCCTTCTCCGGGTCCTCGGCCAGCGCGCGCCGCAGCTGCGCCACCTCGGACGGCGTCAGGTCCGACGTGCGCTCGGCACGCGTCTCCGACCCAGCTGTTCGCGGCCGTTCCGCGGCGGCGGGCTCGGCCGCCGGCTCCGGCATCGAGACCGGCTGTGCGGGCACGGCCTGCACGATCGGCACCACGGGCGCGACCGGCACGACCGGTTCGGGCGCGGCGGCCGCTTCCGGTTCGGGCTGCCGGTGCCCGTGCCGGCTCGGCGCTTCCGAGACCGGTTCCGGAACCGGGGCCGAAGCGGGCGCCGGAGCGCTGCGCTGCGGGGTCGGTTCCGGCCGGTAGTCCGGGGCCGAATGCGTGCTGCCGGTGACCCACACCGGGCTGGCGACGGCACCCGCGGCCTGGTGGTAATCCGACTGCGGGATTCCCGGGCCGCTCACCTCGACGACCGAGCGGATGCCCGCCCGGCGCAGCGCGGTGTCGACGCGGAACGCGACCGCGGGCGGATTGCCCTCCGGACCCAGCTCGACCAGCACGACCCGCTGCGGCAGCGCGCCCGGCACGCTGCCCGCCGGGGTGTTGCGCCACACCGCGTGCACCGAACGCACGTCGGGCAGCACCTGCAGGGTGCGGTCGAGCGCCTCGGCGAGGCCGAACTCGGGCTGGTTGTCGCCGGTGAACCGGTGCGTGTGCATCGGCTCGTGGTCGGTGACCAGCAGGTCGTTGGCGAGCGTCGCGTCCGAGCGGCTCATCTCGAGCACCAGCGCCAGTTCGCGCTGTTCGGCCTCGCTCACCGGGATCCGGCCCGCGATCAACGTGCCGGTGGTGAGTTCCACCGCCTCGTCGATGTGGGCCCGGGCGATCAGCTCCCGCGCTTCGGTGAGCGCGCTGTCGTCGATGCGGCCCGCCAGGGCCAGCAACAAGTTATGCAGGCGCAGGGGCACCGAGAACCCGTCCATCGGGCCGTCGTGAACCTCCACCATGGCTCTGCTCCTCCCAGCTCGCCTGGCGGCAACGAGCGTTAAGCGGCGACAAGTCGATGACCGGCGCCCGCGGCGCCTACGCAGACCAGCTCGGACTCGGCGAGCGCGGCCCGGTGGTACCCGGGAAGGTCGAAGCGCGGCGGGATGACCTCGACGCTGGGTTCCTCGTCCCCCATGACCCGCAGCACCCGCTGCAGTTCACCGGTGAGCCGGGGCTGTCCCGCGGTCGCCGTCACCAGCAGGACTCGCTTCGCCCCGCTCTCACTGGCCGCACCGAGGCGCCGCCAGCTCTGCCGTACTTCCCCCACATCCGCGCGTCCACGCAACGTCGCGTGGAGCAAGACGGACACAGAGTCGACGGAGTTCACCCATTCGGGCGCACTCTGCGTGAATGTGTACCGGGTCTCGGTGACGTCGTCTACCCCCAGGGTGGAACTCACCTGGTGCCAGTCGGCGCCGTGCGGGATCAGACCGGCCACGAGCAGGCGGTACTCCGCCTGGTCCAAATCGATCCTGTGCTTGAGCAAAGACCTCGGCAGCGTCCGCGCGAGCGTCCCCATCGCGCCCTCGCCGAGCCAGTCGCGGAACCGCCACAGCAGCTGGTCGGGCAGGCGGCCGGCGAGCCGCAGCAGCAGTTCGTGCAGGGATTGCTCGATGTCGGGGTCCATCACTTCACCTCCACGATCAGTTCGACCTCCACCGGCGACGCGATCGGCAGCTCCGCGACGCCGACGGCCGACCGGGCGTGCACCCCGGCGTCGCCGAAGATCTCGCCGAGCAGCTCGGAGGCCCCGTTCACGACCGCGGGCTGGCCGGTGAAGCCCTCCGCGGAGGCGACGAAACCGACCACCTTGACAATCCGGACAACAGAGTCGATGCCGACGAGGGCGTGCACCGCGGCCAGCGCGTTCAGCGTCGCGGTGCGGGCGTGGCCCTTGGCTTCCTCCGGGCTGATCTCGCCGCCGACCTTGCCGGTCGCGGCGAGCGTGCCGTCGACGAAGGGCAGCTGGCCGGAGGTGTAGACGTGCGAGCCGGTGCGCACGGCCGGCACGTACGCGGCCAGCGGTGCGGCGACTCCGGGCAGTTCGATGCCGAGCTCGGCGAGCCGGTCGCTCCAGGTCAACGCCGCCCCCTCAGCTCTTCGGCCGCTTCAGGTACGCGACGTGCTGTTCGCCGCTCGGGTTGGGCAGCACGGTCACCAGTTCCCAGCCGTCCTCGCCCCACTGGTCGAGAATCTGCTTCGTCGCGTGGATCAGCAGCGGGACGGTGGCGTACTCCCATTTGGTCGCACTCATGACTCGGGAGCGTAACCAAGCGGGCAAGGCCCCTCCGGACCGCCGCCGCCGAAAGCCCGTCACCCGTCCAGGGGACAGGCTCGCTGAGCCGGGTGAGTGTGGGTCAGGTCACATCCGATCGTAGGTCTCGTGCGCGGCGATCACGGTAAGAACCGCGTTCGCCACTCACGAGATCGCTAGCGTGGGCACGTGGAGACCTGGCGGATCGTCGCGACCGTGCTGCTCGCCGTGGCCGGGGTGCCGCTCGTGCTGGCCGTGATGGCCAAGACGCGGGACCGGGTGAACGATTCGGCCCAGGTGGCGATCTCCGGCGCGGTCACCCTCACCGCGCTGATCGTGGTGGCAGTGCTCACGCTGACCGTGCTGCCGCCCGTGGTGACCTGGATCGTCGTCGCGGCGGTCGCCGCTGCGGTCAGCGTCATGATGCTGGCCAGCTGAGCACCGGTTTAGTGTGGATGACGTGACCACACCCTCCGCCGGCTGGACCGACGAGCTCGCCAGGGCCCGGCTGCATTTCGTCACCGGCAAGGGCGGAACCGGCAAGACCACGCTCGCCGCGGCGCTGGGTCTCGCGCTCGCCGCGGGCGGCCGCCGGGTGCTCTTGATCGAGGTCGAGGGCCGCCAGGGCATCGCACAGCTCTTCGACACCGAACCGCTGCCGTACGCGGAACAGCGGATCGCGTCGGTCCCCGGCGGCGGCGAACTGCGCGCGCTGCACATCGACGTCGAAGCGGCGCTGCTCGAATACTTCGAGATGTTCTACAACCTCGGGTTCGCCGGGCGGACGCTGCGCCGGATGGGGGCGATCGAGTTCGCCACCACGCTCGCGCCGGGCCTTCGCGACGTCCTGCTCACCGGGAAGATCAAGGAATGCGTCGGGCGCACGGAATCCGACGGCCGGCACACCTACGACGCGGTCGTGGTCGACGCGCCGCCGACCGGGCGCGTGGTGAAGTTCCTCGACGTCACCAAGGCCCTCACCGATCTCGCCAAGACCGGCCCGATCCGCGGCCAGGCCGACGGCGTCGTCCGGCTGCTGCATTCCGGCGAGACCGCCGTGCACCTCACCACGCTGCTGGAGGAGATGCCGGTGCGCGAGACCGTCGAGGCGGTCGCCGAGCTGGACGGAGCCGATCTGCGTCCGGGCGCGGTGCTGGTGAACCGGGTCCGCCCGCCGCGGCTGCCCGCGCGTTCGGTGACCGCGGCCGCCGACGGCCGGGTGGACGCCGACCGGGTGCGCTCCGGCCTCGCCTCGGCCGGGCTGAACCTGCCGGAGGCGACGCTGGACGCGCTGGTGGAGGAAACCGTGGAGCACGCCGTCCGCGTCGCCGCCGAACAGCGGGCCCGCGAACAGCTCGCCGAGGCCGATCTGCCGACGCTGGAGCTGCCGGACCTCACCGACGGCGTCGACGTCGCCGCGCTCTACGAACTCGCCGAAACGCTGCAGGAACAGGGGGTGCGCTGATGCCCGCCGACTCGAAGCTCGACGTGGACGCCCTCCTCGACGACCCGGCCAGCCGCGTGATCGTGTGCTGCGGTTCCGGCGGCGTCGGCAAGACCACCACCGCCGCGGCGCTCGCGCTACGCGCCGCCGAGCGCGGCAGGCAGACCGTGGTGCTCACGATCGACCCGGCGCGCCGGCTCGCGCAGGCGCTCGGGCTGCGCGAACTGGGCAACCACCCGAAGCAGGTGCGGGTCGAGGGCTTCGAGCCCAAGGGCGAACTCTGGGCGATGATGCTCGACATGCGCCGCACGTTCGACGACATGGTGCGCGTGCACGCCGGCCCCGAGCGGGCCGAGCAGCTGCTACAGAACCCCTTCTACCAGACCATTTCCACGTCGTTCTCCGGCACGCAGGAGTACATGGCGATGGAGAAGCTGGGCCAGCTCGCGGCGACCGACGAATGGGACCTGATCATCGTCGACACGCCGCCGAGCCGGTCCGCGCTCGACTTCCTGGACGCGCCGACCCGGCTGTCCACCGCGCTCGACGGCCGGATGATCCGGTTGCTCACCGGCCCGGCCAAAGCCGGCGGCTGGGGCCTGCGCAAGGTGGTCAGCGCCGGGTTCTCGATGTTCGCGAAGGCCGTCTCGACGATCATCGGCGGCCAGCTGCTCGCCGACGCGTCCGCGTTCATGCAGGCCTTCGACAGCATGTTCGGCGGCTTCCGCGAACGCGCGCGCAAGACCGCCGAGCTGCTGCGGTCGTCCGGCACGTCGTTCCTGGTGGTGGCCGCGCCGGAGCCGGACGCGCTGCGCGAGGCGTCCTACTTCGTGGAGCGGCTGGCCGGAGAGTCGATGCCGCTGGCCGGTTTGGTCGCCAACCGCACGCACCCGGTGCTCGCACCGCTGTCCGCGACCGAAGCGCTGACCGCCGCCGAGTCGGTACAGAACGCACCGCTCGCCGAGGCCGTGCTGCGGCTGCACGCGGACCGCGTCGCGCTCGCCGAACGGGAAAACCGCCTGCTGGCGCGCTTCACCCGCGCGCATCCGGAAGTGCCGCTGACCCGGGTGCCCGCGCTCGCCGGCGACGTGCACGACCTCGAAGGCCTGCGCGACATCGGAGCGAAGCTGACGTCGTGAGCGGCGATGCCGGTTCTCACCGGCATCGCCGCTCACGAGAAGACTCAGCCCGCCGCGGCGGCCAGCGCGTCCCGCTTGGCCGCTTCGAGCAGGTCAGTCCAGCTGGTCACGTCCGGACGACGGCGCAGCAGGGCGCGCCGCTCCCGTTCCGTCATCCCGCCCCAGACCCCGAAATTGATCCGGCCGTCGAGTGCCTCGGCGAGGCATTCGGTGCGGACCGGACACCCCATGCACACGGCTTTCGCCCGGTTCTGTTCGGCGCCTCGCACGAACAACCCGTCGGGATCAGCGTCCCGGCACGAGGCATCGACTCGCCAGCCAACCTGATTGGTTTGCATACCCCCAGCTCCCTCATCTGGTGTATGGCACCAGCGAAGGCGAAGCTCCCGCTCCCACCCCCGCGAGCGTTTCCCACTGCGCCGCACGTCGGTGACGGCACCTCCCCGGTGCCGCTGCCGCTGTCCGGACCAGCCAGGCTCCCACCCGGGCTGCTCCGTCTGTCGGCATCTACGTGAGACGTTGACGGACTGTAGGGTCCCTCGGTTCCCTCCGTCGAGACCTAGCATGCATTCCGTTACCTGAGGTCACGTCACGGGGTCCCGTTAATGATCGCGTTTAGGGGCGCGCGGGCGTGAGGTCACGAAGGCGACACGGGCCTTCAGTACCCTGGCTTTCGTGCGCAAAACGGATGGTCTTTTCAAGCTCCTCGGCCTGTGCCTGCTGGCAGGGGTGCTGGTCGCCGGGATCCTCTTCCCGGTGGTGGGCGCCGCGGGGGTCGTGTCCAACCAGGCGAGCGAGACGGTCGACAAGACGTCTTCCGACCTCGCCGACATCCCGCCGCCGCTGGTGACGACTGTCACCGACTCCGGCGGCAAGCCGATCGCGACGCTGTACGACCAGTACCGGATCCCGGTCCGCCCGGACCAGATCAACCCGGCGCTGAAGTGGGCGCTGCTGTCGGCCGAGGACAAGGCGTTCTACGAGCACCACGGGGTGAACTGGGGCCGGACGCTGCGCGCCGCCGTCTCCAACACCGCGGGCGGGGACACGCAGGGCGCCTCGACGATCACGCAGCAGTACGTGAAGAACTACCTGATCAACGTGGTCTACCGGAAGGACAAGAACGGGCAGGCGAAGGCGCAGGAGCAGTCGCTGTCGCGCAAGCTCAAGGAAGCCCGGATCGCGATCAATCTCGAGACGAAGCTCTCGAAGGACCAGATCCTCGCCGGCTACCTCAACATCGTCGAGTTCTCCCGGCAGATCTACGGGGTCGGAGCGGCCGCGCACGCCTACTTCAACACCACCCCGGAAAACCTGACCGTGCCGCAGGCGGCGCTGCTCGCCGGCATCGTGAACAACCCGATCGTCCTCGACCCGTGGAACCACCCGGACAAGGCCACGAAGCGGCGCAACCTGGTGCTCGACCGGATGGTCAGCAACCAGAAACTGGCGAAGGCGGACGCGGACAAGTTCAAGGCCGAACCGCTCGGCGTCGTGCCGGACACCCCGCAGAAGCCCGCGTCGAACTGCACCGGCGCGGGTCCGGAGAACGGCTTCTTCTGCCAGTACGTCGAGGACTATCTGCTCAAGTCCGGAATGACGAAGGACCAGCTGTACACCGGCGGCTACACGATCAAGACCACGCTGGACGAGAAGGCCAACCACGAGGCGAAGGTCTCGGCCGAAACCCAGGTGAGCAAAACCCAGAAAAACGTCGCGAACACGCTTTCGCTGATCCGGCCGGGCAAGGACCGGCACGAAGTGGTGGCGCTCGCGGCGAACCGGGACTACGGATTGGATCCCGATCAGGGCCAGACGATCTTCGCGTTGCCCTCCGGCGTCTACAACACCGGCGGCGCGGGGTCGAGCTACAAGATCTTCACCACCGCGGCGGCGCTGAACCAGCACATCGCCGGGATCTACAGCAACATCCCGGTCGGCAGCAGCTACACGTCGCACGTCTTCACCGGTGGTGGCAACCACTGCCCGCCGACCGGTCCGCCGCTGAACTCTCGCTGGTATTGCGTGGGCAACGCGGGCAACAACTACCCCGAGTCCTCGACGTTGCAGAGCGCGCTGGCGACCTCGCCGAACACCGCGTTCGTGGCGCTGGAGGACAAGCTCGGCAGCACCGGTCCCGGCATCGACATGGCGATCAAGCTCGGCATGCGCGACACCATGGCGAGCAACCCCGGCGGCGGCCGCGTCGACCCGAAATCGAACGAATCGGGCAAGAACCAGAGCCAGGCACAGGCCTACGGCCCCAAGCCGAACTACCCCGGCACGGGTGCGTTCACCCTCGGCTTCAGCCCGACAAGCGGACTGGAACTGGCGAACGTCGCCGCGACCATCCTGAGCGGCGGCAAATGGTGCCCGCCGACCCCGCTGGCGGCGGTGACCGACCGCGACGGCAAACCGGTGCCGATCAAGGAAGCCGCGTGCGAACAGGTCGTGCCGGAAGGCCTCGCGAACACCATGGCGGTCGGCATGAGCAAGGACGACCAGCCCGGCGGCACGTCCGCCGCCGCGGCCGGAGCGGTCGGCTGGAACCGTCCGCTGGTCGGCAAGACGGGTACGACGCAGAACAACGGCTCGGCGACGTTCGTCGCAGGCACACCGCAGATGGCCGGTGCGGCGATGGTGTTCCGTCCGGAAGGCGGCAGCGGCGGTCTTTGCTACAACGGCGTCGGCAACGTGACGACGTGCGGCACGGGCAACATGTTCGGCGGCAAGACACCCGCCCAGACCTGGTTCGGTGCGATGAAGAACATCATGGAGGGCCAGCCGGTCGTCCCGCTGCCGCCGGAGGATCCGGCGTACACGAGCTGAAACCGGTGAAAACGGGCCGGGAGACGCGATCTCCCGCCCCGTTTCGCTTGTCCCGTCGCCCTTTGAGCGCTCAGCACCGCCAGCACAAAGAGCACCGCCAGCGTCCCCGTCGGACTGGTCCAATCCAACCCAACGACGCCCGGTGCGAGCTAGAGAATCCCGCTGAGACCTCCGCCTTACGCCATCCGGCACCGGCCACAGCGGGCGACCCGGCCGAACACGTATCCTCGAACACGTGAGCACGCTCGGTAACGCCAGTCCGTCCGGAAGCCCCGCGAAGCGGTTGGCCGCAGGGACCATCGCCCTCGGGGCCGCCACCCTCGGTTACGCCGTCGGCATCGAACGCCGCCGCTTCACCCTGCGGACCGCTGAACTGCCCGTCCTCGCGCCCGGCACCCCGCCGTTCACCATCCTGCACGTCTCCGACCTGCACATGCTCCCCGGCCACCAGGCCAAACAGCGCTGGGTCGCCGCGCTCGACGAGCTCGACCCCGACCTCGTCGTCAACACCGGCGACAACCTCTCCCACCGCACCGCGGTCCCCTCCGTGCTCCGCGCGCTCGGGCCGCTGCTCGACCGGCCCGGGCTGTTCGTCTTCGGCAGCAACGACTACTACGCGCCGAAACCCAAAAACCCCGCGCGCTACCTCATGCCCCGCGGCAAAAAGAAGCGCATCCACGGCACCCAGCTCCCCTGGCGCGACCTCCGCGCCGCCTTCGTCGAACACGGCTGGGTCGACCTCACCCACGTCCGCCGCACCATCGACGTCGGCGGCCGCGCCGTCTTCGCCGCCGGCGTCGACGACCCCCACCTCCACCGCGACCGCTACTCCGACATCGCCGGACCCGCCGACACCACCGCGGCCGTCCGCCTCGGCGTCACCCACTCCCCCGAACCACGCGTCCTCGACACCTTCGCCACCGACGGCTACGACCTCGTCCTCGCCGGCCACACCCACGGCGGGCAACTCCGCATTCCCGGCTACGGCGCCATCATCACCAACTGCGAACTCGACCGCAGCCGCGCCCGCGGCGCCTCCCGCTGGGGAGCCCGCATGTGGCTCCACGTCTCCGCCGGACTCGGCACCTCCCCCTACGCCCCCGCCCGCTTCGCCTGCCCGCCGGAAGCCAGCCTGTTAACGCTGGTCCCGCGCGGATCCGGGCCCGCGAACCCCCGCAAACCAGCCCCGCGCAAAGCCGCGAAACCCGTCCGCTAGACTTACTCCCGACCCGCTAAGCAGTACCTCGGGGTGTGGCGCAGCTTGGTAGCGTGCCTCGTTCGGGTCGAGGAGGTCGTGGGTTCAAATCCCGCCACCCCGACTGGTGAGTGAGGGCTCTTCGTCTGCAAAAAGCGCAGACGGGGGGCCCTCACTTCGTTGTTTCCTCTGGGGGTCGGACCCCCAGGCCCCCGCCAGGGGGCGTTGCCCCCTGGACCCCCGAAGGTGCATCGGCTGCGGTTGGTGGGTGGGTCTAGGGGCCGAAGGTGCATCGGCTGCGGTTGGTGGGCGGGTCTAGGGGCCGAAGGTGCATCGGCTGCGGTTGGGTAGCGCTGTTAGTGGGTTGCGGTTAGTTCTTGCCAGCATTGGTGGAAGTCGCCTATTGCTGCGGACTTTGTCCAGGACCAGGCTGAGCGGGCTGCTGAGGTTAGTTGGTCTTGGTCTTTGGTTTGGGGGTTCGCCAGGGCGGCGGCCAGGCGGGACTCTACGTAGAGCGCCAGGGCTCGGTACGAGAGGTCTTCTCGGTAGCGGGTGCGTTCTGTGATGTTCGTGAAGCCCGCGGCGGCCAGTTTTGTGGCGATGGTGCGGCCCGAGAAAGGGTCGCCGCCGTGGTGGCGGCGTAGCAGGTAGTGGCCGCGCAGGGCGGCGTCTACGTTTGCGGTTCTTGGACGGATTTTCGCTCTGCTCCAGTCCGAGGTGGAGATTGCCAGGTGGCCGCCTGGGCGGAGGACTCTGCGGATTTCCGCCAGGGCTGCCGCGGGGTTTGTCAGGTGTTCGAAGAGGGCGTGGGAGAAGACGACGTCTATTGAGGCTGTTTTTAGGGGGAGGGCGTATGCGGTTGCGTTGATGTAGTCCACTGTGGACGGCATGGGGAGCAGGGCGTGGTGGATGTCTACGCCGATGACGTGGCAGGACGGGGCCAGGGTGGCGGTGATGGAGCCTTGGCCGCAGCCTAGATCCAGGACTTTCGCGCCTGGCGTGAAGAGCGGTTGGGCGAACGCGGCGCGGTCACTCGCTGTGCGCGTGTTCATCATTGACAGCGCGTCTTCGGCATAGCCCGGCGCGTAACCCTCCAGCACCCCGCACAGAGTACGGGTGAGAGGTGGCAGGATCGAGGGGTGAGCACGCAGTCAGGCAACCAAAATCCGCCCGCGGTGGTCCCGGACCGCCTGTTCGACGACCCCGAAGCCGAAAAGCGCTGGCTGGCGCGGTTCCACGCGCCGCGCATCTCGGTGCCCGAATGGGCCCGCGACGCGCCTGACGCCAACGTGTACGTCTCCAACGCCAGCGGCGTCTGGGAGGTTTACGCGTGGGACCGGGCCACCGACAGTCACCGGCGCGTCACCAACCGGCCCAACGGCACCCTGCAGGCCACGCTCTCGCCCGACGGAACAGCCATCTGGTGGTTCGACGACACCGACGGCGACGAGTTCGGGTCCTGGCGCAGCCAGCCGTTCGACGGCGACAGCTCGGCCGCCCGCACAGCACTGCCCGACATTCCCGACGGATACCCGGCCGGACTGGAAATCGGCCATCGGGTGATCGCGGCCGGCGTTTCGACCGACGACGGCAGCGCACTGTTCGCGAAAATCGACGGCGAAACCTCGCGGTTTTATCAGCACGCGGACGACGCGGGCATCGCGTCCATGTCGCGCGACGAAAGCCTGCTCGCCATTTCCCATTCCGAGCACGGCGATTCCCGGCACCCGGCGTTGCGCGTGCTGTCCACCGACGGGTTCGGCACCGTCGCGGAGAAGTGGGACGGCGAAGGAAAAGGCTTGCAGGCACTGGAGTTCTCGCCGCTGCCGGGCGACCAGCGCCTGCTGGTCCTGCACGAACGCCGCGGCCGCGAGGAACTGCTGATCTGGGACGTGCAGGCGGACACCGAAACCGAACTGCGGATCGATCTGCCCGGCGAGGTCGCCGCGGACTGGTACCCGGACGCGCGCGCCTTGCTCGTCGTGCACTTCCACCAGGCCCGCAGTTCGTTGTACCGCTACGACCTCGACACCGGCGAACTGTCCGCTGTGGACACTCCGGCTGGCCGGATCGGCGGCGCGGGCGTGCGCCCGGACGGGACCATCGAGTACTCGTGGTCCAGCGCCGCGGAACCCGCCGCGGTCCGCGCCCGCGCGACGGACGGCACGGATTCGGTGCTGCTGACGCCGCCGGGCGAGCGCGCGCCGGGTTCGGCTCCGGTCACCGACGCGTTCGTGGAAGGGGTCGGCGGCCGGATCCACGCACTGGTTTCCCGGCCCGAGAACGCCCCGGAAGGCCCGCTGCCCACGGTGTTCTCGCTGCACGGCGGCCCGCACGCGGCCGACGAGGACCGGTTCTCCGCCTACCGCGCGACCTGGCTGGACGCCGGATTCGCCGTGGTCGAGGTGAACTACCGAGGCTCCACCGGCTACGGCTCGGCGTGGCGGGACGCCATCGAGGGCCGCCCGGGTCTCACCGAACTGGAAGACGTCGCGGCGGTCCACGACTGGGCTGTCGAAAGTGGACTGTCCGATAAGGACAAGTGCGTCGTGAACGGCGCTTCCTGGGGCGGCTACCTGACCCTGCTGGCACTGGGCACCCAGCCGACGCGCTGGGCGGCCGGGATCGCGGGCGTGCCGGTGGCCGACTACGTGGCCGCGTACGAGGACGAGATGGAACAGCTGCGCTCGTTCGACCGCGCCCTGTTCGGCGGTTCCCCGGAGGACGTGCCCGCGGTGTATCGCGAGTGCTCGCCGCTGACGTACGTGGACGCGGTAGCCGCTCCGGTGCTGATCCTGGCCGGCGACAACGATCCCCGCTGCCCGATCCGGCAGATCGAGAACTACCTGGAGCGCCTCGCCAAACGCGACGCGCCCCACGAGTTCTACCGCTACGACGCGGGGCACGGCTCGCTGGTGATCGCGGAGACGATCAAGCAGACGTCGATCGAGGTGTACTTCGCCTTGCGGGCGCTGGGAATGCGTTGAGGGTTCGGGCCGTCCAGGTTTTCCTGGACGGCCCGGTCTTTCGGAACCACCACAGCGGGACCGTTGAGCCGCTCGGGTGCACATATGCCCAATGTCAAGTTTCGGGAGTTCCAGTACACCGCCACCGGTTCTCTCGCGCTTGACGACGTGTATCTCATTGACGCATGTTCGATGCAGGTGAAACTGACGCAAGTGCTGCAAATCAACACGCTGGCCGCTCAACTCCATCGCAACTCTACGAAACTGCGCCGACGTCCGATCGCATCCAGTACCTCGAGGGCAGAGAAGTTCGCGGTGACTGTTCGGCCGTGTTCTGCTCGCGACTTCTGAGGGCCTCCGCTCGCCCCGATGGAGCGACATCAGCGAACGACTTAGCTAGTAGCCATGCTCGCGCCGCGCAGACCTGATCTACAGCCCGCGCTTAGCACCCTTCAACTGCGCCACCGCGGCCTCGTCACCCTCAAAAGACACCTGCACCGCGTCCCGGCCGAACACGAACAGCAGCAGCTCCACCGGCGCGCCCACCACGGTCACCACCGGAGCCCCGGACTTCACCGACGCCGACTGGCCATCCGGGGTCCGCAGCACCACCCCGACCGGCGACTTGCGCAGGTTCAGCTTCGCCGTCCGCGTCGCCAGCCGCCACGCTGCTCCGTCTCGGGAAGGGTCTGCCGGGCGCGGGGTCCAATCCGGTTGTGCCCGGCGGACGTCCTCGTGGTGCACCAGGAACTCGGCGCTGTTCGTCGCCTCGTCCACCGGGCCGAAGGACGTCGGCCAAAAGCGGGACGGGCCGCGGCGCACCTGGGCGACCAGGTCGTCCCACGGGCGCGCCGCCACCCCGTCCTGCACCCTCTGCGTGTGCCCGGCGAGCGCGGGCACCACGATTCCGGGCATCGCGTCCGGCCGGTGCTCCCGCACGACCAAATGCGCGGCCAGATCCCGCGTCTGCCAGCCCTCACACAGCGTCGGGGCGTCCGGGCCGAGCTGCTCGAAGAGGTCGCTCAGCGCTTGGCGTTCATCCTTGGCAAGGCCCATGCACAGAGACAGTACTGCGCTCCGTTGAGGGCGGCGGAGGGGAGGAAGGCGGAGTACTCGTCAGTTAGTGATGGAAGCCGGTCGAAGTGGCGGGGTCGTGCTGCGGGGACGGCTGGCGGTTCAGTTCCGGCAGTATCCGCTTCAGGTCGGCGAGCAGCAGGTCGGCGAGGTCGTGGGTGAAGCCGTTGCGGACGACGACGCGCAGCACCGCCAGGTCCGTTCGGTGGTCCGGGAACGTGTACGCGGGCACCAGCCAGCCGCGTTCGCGGAGGCGGCGGGAAACGTCGAAGACGTCGAACGCGGTGACGTCCGAACGGGTGGTGAAGGCGAACACCGGCAACTGGTCGCCTCGGGTGAGCAGTTCGAACGGCTCAAGTTTCGAGATCTCTTCGGCCAGGTACATCGCGACATCGCGCGAAGCTTGTTGCACCGCACGGAAACCTTCGCGACCCAGCCTGACGAACGTGTAGTACTGCGCGGCGACTTCCGAGCCGGGGCGGGAGAAGTTCAGCGCGAAGGTCGGCATATCGCCGCCGAGGTAGTTGACGTTGAACACCAGTTCCTCGGGCAGCGCCGCCTTGTCGCGCCAGACCACCCAGCCGACGCCGGGGTAAACGAGGCCGTATTTGTGCCCGGAAGTGTTGATCGACGCGACGCGCGGCAGCCGGAAATCCCACTCCAAGTCCTCGTCGAGGAACGGGGCGATCATCGCGCCGGACGCGCCGTCGACGTGCACCGGGATGTCCCAGCCGGTCCGCTCCTGCAGCGCGTCGAGGGCGGCCGCGACCTCGGCGACCGGCTCGTAGCTGCCGTCGAACGTCGACCCGAGGATCGCGACGACGCCGATGGTGTTCTCGTCGCAGAGCTTCACCGCTTCTTCGGCGGACAGGTGGTACCGGTCGCCCTCCATCGGCACCAGCCGCGGTTCGACTTCCCAGTATTCGCAGAATTTTTCCCAGCACACCTGGACGTTGATGCCCATCACCAGGTTCGGCTTCCCGGTGCGGCCGAGCTTCGCCCAGCGCCGCTTCAACGCCATTCCGGCGAGCATGCAGGCCTCGGACGACCCGGTCGTCGAACAGCCCATGATGTTCGCGGGGTCCGGCGCGTGCCACAGATCGGCGAGGATGTTGACGCAGCGCCGCTCGAGTTCCGCGGTCTGCGGGTACTCGTCCTTGTCGATCATGTTCTTGTCGACGCATTCGGCCATCAGCTCGCGCGCCTGCGGCTCCATCCACGTCGTGACGAACGTGGCGAGGTTGAGCCGCGCGTTGCCGTCGAGCATCAGCTCGTCGCGCACCAGCTGCAGCGCGGTGTCCGGCGGCAGCGAATCGTCCCGCAGCCGATCGCGCGGCATCGTGAAGCCCGCGGCGAGCGCCGGATTGCTCCCGGCGTACAACGGATTCGTGCCGGTCTTCCGGTCTGCCCGATCTTGTTTCCCCTGATGCAGCACCATGTCAGCGAACCTACTGCCGGGCGCACCCGGCGACCACCGGATGACAAGAAAGCCGCCCGCGCGAAGGCGGGCGGCATTTCTTCCGGCGAGCGCGGTCAGGCCTGCTGCGCCTGCCACATCCAGTGCGCCTCTTCCAGCGCGCGGGTGATCTCGATGAGCAGATCCTGCGTCACGAGGTCGCTCTTGTCGGTCTCGTCGATGCGCTTGCGGAGCCGCTCGATCAGGGCCGCGAGGGTGTCCACGATCGCGGCGATGGTCGATTCGACGGACTGCCAGTTGTCCGGGTACTCCGGCGCGCCGGAAGTCGCCACGACGGTCTTCGCCTTGCCGTTGGGCGAAATCCCGATCGCGGCGGCGCGCTCGGCCACCTCGTCGACGTACTGCCGCGCGGTCGACACCAGCTCGTCCAGCTGCAGGTGCGCGCTGCGGAAGTTCTGGCCCACCACGTTCCAGTGCGCCTGCTTCGCGATCAGCGACAGGTCGATCAGGTCGGCCAGCGTCGCCTGCAGCGCGTTGCCGGTGATTTCCTTGTCCGCGTCGGAAAGCGGGCTCTTGATGGGGGAAGTGGTCATCTCGGGTGTCCCTCCTCGGTCTTGGCTCAGACGGTGGTGGTCAGCTCCACCTCGATGTTGCCGCGGGTCGCGTTGGAGTACGGGCAGACCTGGTGCGCCTGCTCGACCAGCTGGTCGGCGTCGGCCTTCGCCAAACCGGGCAGCGAAACGTCGAGCCGCACGCCGAGCTGGAATCCGACGTCCTTCTTGAAGACGCTGACCGAACCGGTCACCGTCGCGGCCGGCAGCGCGACCTTCGCCTGCCGGGCCACCGCTTGCAGCGCGCTCAGGAAGCACGCGGAGTACCCCGCGGCGAACAACTGCTCCGGGTTGGTTTTGTCGCCGCCGGGACCGCCCATCTCCTTGGGGATCGCCAGCGACTCGTCCAGCACGCCGTCCGAAGACGTCACGTCGCCGTTGCGGCCTTCTCCTCGCGCGGTCGCGACGGCGGTGTAGATCGGCTCGGCCATGCGTGTTACCTCCTCATCGGACGCCTCCGGAGTCAGCGTCTCAATGAGTTCAACGCTCCGCATCCGCGGAACAGTGCCCCGGCATGGCAGTCATCACCCCGGGAATAACCGGGATTCGAGGAGGCGAAACCTCAGTGTGCGCGAAGCAACGCGTGCTCCGCGACCTGCTCTCCGATGAGCCGCAGCGTGCGGACGCTCTTCTCGTCGGAAGCGCCGCCCGCCTCGTCGAATTTCGTCTCGGCGGAGTTGATCGAACCACCCAGCGGGGTGGACCAGCCGCGCAGCGCGTGCGTGATCGTGCGGAGCTGTTCGAGCGTGGTGACGGCGGCCTGCCAGCCGTACGCGACGGCGGCGAGCCCCACCGCGCGGCCGTCGAGGTAGGGGCGGGTGTCCTCGCGGAGGTCTTCGACGTAGTCCAGTGCGTTCTTGACCAGCCCGGACAGCCCGCCGTGGTAGCCGGGCGAGACGACGATGAGCCCGTCGGCCTGGCGGATGCCCTCGATGAGCTTCCGGGCGCGTTCGTCCCGCTCCGGGATGGCGGTGTCGTAGAACGGCAGGACCAGCTCGGGGCCGGGGATCAGCTCGGTCACGACGCCGCGCTCTTCGGCGGCGGCGAGCGCGATGCGCAGCGCGCGCTCGGATTGCGAGCCCTCTCGCAGCGAGCCGCCGATACCCAGCACCTTGACCGTTTTCGCTGAAGTCACGTCCGACCTTCCTCCCCACCACCACCCTCAACGGAGTGGCTGTGCCACGCTGGCTCGTTTCGAGGCTAACCCCTCTACTTAACTGGAGGACCAGGATCTGAGACGGAGGCCTGGGTCACACATCGACTGGACCAACGTACCTACTGGCAAGTAACCTCGGCTCATCCGGCGTTCGAGGAGGAACGATGGCAATTCCGCCGCAGATCCGTGCCCAGGCTGCCGCCGCGCAGTTGTTGTTCTGGCTGCCCCGGCCAGTGCGCAGGCTGATCGCCGGCGCGCCGCTGCGGCTGGACGGCCAGGAACTCGCCCTCGACGCCCAGTTGCTGCTGAAGCTGCAGAAGCTCTCCGGGGCTTCGCTGGTCAACGGGTCGGTCGAGCGGTCCCGCGCGCTGCTGGAAGCGAGCCAGCACCTGGTCAACGGCAAGCGGATCAACCCGGTCGCGACCCGCGACGTCGCCATCCCCTCCGGCGACGCGTCCCTCGACGCCACCCTCTACACCCCGGCCGGACTGCCGGAACCGTCGCCGCTGCTGGTGTTCTTCCACGGCGGCGGCTGGGTCATCGGCAGCCGGGCCACCCACGACAACGCCGCGCGCTACCTCGCGAAGCACGCCGGGGTCCGAGTGCTGTCGGTGGAGTACCGGCTCGCGCCGGAAAGCCCGTTCCCCGGACCGGTGGAAGACGCGCTCGCGGCGTTCGACTACGCGTACGCCAAGGCGGCCGACCTCGGCGCGGACCCGGAACGGATCGCGGTCGGCGGCGACAGCGCGGGCGGCAACCTGTCCGCCGTCGTCGCGCTGGAGGCGACCCGGCGCGGCGGCCCGGCCCCGGCGTTCCAGCTGCTGATCTACCCGGCGGTCGACTTCACCACGCGCCGCCGGTCCCGCGAACTGTTCGGCGAAGACCTCTTCCTCACCGACGAGGCGATGGTGTGGTTCGAGGGCCATTACGCGCCGGAGGGCGTCGACAAGGCCGACCCGCGGATGTCGCCGCTGCTCGCGTCTGACCACAGTGGACTCCCGCCCGCCTACATCGTCACCGCGGGCTTCGACCCGCTGCGCGACGAAGGCGAGGCGTACGCGGAAAAACTCCGTGCCGCGGGGGTTCCGGTGGCGCTCAGCCGACAGGCCGACCTGATCCACGGGTTCCTCAACTTCGCCGGGGTCGGGACGCGGTTCCGGGAAGCGATCGCGGAAATGGCCGGCGCGCTGCGGGTGGGGCTCGCCAAGCGCTCGTGAGTGTTCATCCCGGTGAGAACCGGGATCGCCACTCACGAGCCCGGACATGGAACGGAGCCTGGCGCGGCCGACCGCACCAGGCTCCGGGCCTTCCCCCTCCCCTCCGGACCGATCAGGAACCGGGCACCGGCACCGGCACCGGAAGCGGCGGCACCGGCACCCCGCCGAGCAGACCGCCCAGCAGGCTGGTCACCGCCGCGAGCAGGCCCTTGACCAGGTCGCTCACCGCCTTCAGCGGTCCGGGCAGGTCCGGCAGCGGCGGGATCGGCAGCGGCGGGATCTGCCGCGGCGTCGCCGTCGGGTCGGCCAGCAGCCGGTTGGACTCGTCCGCGCGGACCTTCGCCGCCGACGAGAGCTGCTGGGTTTCGGATTGGACCTGGTAGCGCTTGCCCGCCGCGATGTCGGCGAGCACCGGGCTGAGCCGCGTGAGGTCCGCCCTCGTCTTGGCGACATCGCCGGCGTACGCCACCTTGGTCAGGTCGTCGCGCATCTGCAGCACCTGCGCGGCGACGGCTTGAGTGGCCGAGGAGCCCTTGCCTCCCGCCGGGCTCGCGGCGGCCATCCCCGAAGTGCCGACGGCCAGCAGACTGGCCGCGGCGACCACAGCGACGATCCGCCCGATCTTGCCTTTCATTCTTTACCTCCCTGGCCTCTGGGACCTGCCGGGTAAATCGATACCCGCCGTGTCGGCCCAGCACCAGCCGATCACCGGATAGGGAGTTTTTCTAACCCTTACGTGCCGAATCCAAGAATCGGGAACCGGCCCGCAATTGATTAACGTGGACGGCTTGCGCGTCCCCCGACGATCACGGACCGCCGAGCTGAATCTGACTCTTCGTAGCCGAATTGCCCGAACGGCGGAATCGCTCACTCACACAGGCGTAGTTCGTGATCGATTACCTTCGTCACCCCGTCGGGACGCGTGATCTCGCTCGTCCGACCGTGGTGGGTCCCCCACGCACGCACCGCCGCCCGCATTCGGGTCCGCTCCCCTTTTCCCGGGGCCCGACCGGAGAACTCCAAGGTCGGCGCAGAAATATGAAAAACTGTTCGCAACGGGGCGGCGAAATGCTTTTCCGCGTCGCCTGCGAAGTTATCACCCAGGTCGCGCTCGCCTTTTCCGGGGCCGCCGAACGCCTGCGCGACACCCGGCCGGGTGCGCGGGTGCCGCTCAGCGGGTGTGACGAAAAGAAGTTGCACGCTCGTACCAACTCTTGCTCTCATGGGGTACGTGCCTTTTCAGCCTTATCGCCGTGTCCTGAGCGTCCCCGGAGTTCGCCCGTCGATGGCGCTGATGTTCTTCGCACGCGTGCCCATGACGATGACCGGCGTGACGCTGACGCTGTACGTCGTCAGCGGTCTCGGCCGGGGCTACGGCGCGGCGGGCGTCGTCGGCGCGGCCGTCACGCTGGGGATGGCACTCGGCGCGCCGGTGATCGGGCGCACCATCGACCGGTACGGCCTGCGCCCGGTGGTCGCGGTGTGCGGGGTGTCGTCCACCGCGTTCTGGTTCGCGGCCCCGCATCTTTCCTACGCGGCGCTGGTGGTGTGCGCGCTGCCGGCCGGCGTGCTGTCGGTGCCCGCGGGCTCGCTGGCACGGCAGATCCTGGCCGCGCTCGTGCCCGCCGAGCAGCGCCGCGCGGCGTATTCACTGGACACGATCCTGGTCGAGGCGTCGTTCATGATCGGCCCGGCGGCCGGGATCGCGGCGATCTCCTCGCTGTCGGCGACGCTGACGCTGAGCGGCATCGGTGCCATCTTCGGCGTCACCGCGCTGCTGATCTTCCTGCTCAACCCGCCGATCCGGAACGAGGACGAACTGGCCCCGGCCGGCACCGCGCGGCCGCCGCTGCGGTCCTGGCTGACCGGGCGGCTGCTGGCGACCCTGCTGATCGCCGCCGGGACGCTGTTCTGCCTGGTCGGCACCGAGGTCGCGACGCTGGCCGCGCTGCGCTCGCACGGCGACGTCGGCTGGACCGGCCTGGTCATCGCGGTGATGTGCGCGGCGTCGATGCTCGGCGGCATCGTGCACGGCGCGGTGCGGAAGTCGCTGCCGCAGGGACTGCTGATGCTGCTGCTGGCGCTGCTGGTGATCCCGGTCGGGCTCGCGACGCAGCCGTGGTGGCTGCTGATGCTCCTGCTGATCCCGACGAACCTGCTCTGCGCCCCGACGCTCGCCGCCACCACGGAATCGGTGAGCGAACTCGCGCCGCCCGCGGTCCGGGGCGAGGCGATGGGCCTGCAGGACGCGTCGACACGGCTCGGGCTGGCCGCGGGAAGCCCGGTGGTCGGCTTCGCGATCGACCATTCGAGCCCGGCGTGGGGTTTCGCGGCGGCGGGATTCGGCGGGCTGGCGCTGGCGGCGCTGGGACTGGTGTGGTCGCTGCGCCGAAGCTCGGTGCGAGTGCCTTCGCTGGCGGCCGCGGTGCGGGCTCGCCGCTGAGCTGTCCCGGTTGGGCTGGCGCGTGGTCCGTGAGGGGAACCCTGAGGGGGTGTTGTGGAACCTGGTGGTCGGTTCGGTGTGTCGGCTGTGGTAGCGGTGTGTCGATGGTGATCATCCGGTCGGGTGTGTGTTTGTCCGCGTAAGCCGGACTCATCCGGGCCTGGGCGGGGGTGCACGACGTGCTGCGCGGCCGGGTCCGCGAACCGACGCGGGGAAACGGGTGCGGGGCCGCGAACGGCATGTCCTGGTCGACACGCTCGGGCTGCTGCTTGCCGTGGCCGTGGGCGCGGCGTCGGTGCAGGACCGTCCCGGAATCCACCGGATCCTGACCGGGATCCGACGGGCCTTTCCCCGGCTCCGGCCGAGGTGGGTCGACGGCGGCTACGTCAACTCCGAAGACGCCACTCTCGCCGACGAACCCATCGAACCCCACGGCATCGAAACCGAAGCAGCCCGCAGAAGACACCAACGACTAACCACCCAGGTTCCCCAACACCCTCTCGGGGTTCCCCTCACGGACGTTTGCGTCAGTCGGGTGAAGATCAGGTGCAGGCTTTGCGCAGCCCGTCGAGTTTCTCCAGGTTCCGCTTGGTCCACCGGGCGATCACCCCAGCGTCCTCGAGGTGCTCCTTCTGCACCTGGACGTACGAGTCGGCCATGCCGAGCAGGGCGTTCTTGACGTCCTCTTCCTTGACGTTGGCCGCCAGCTCGCGCAGCCGCCGTTCCTTGTCCTGCGCGCGGGCCTTGAGCTTTTCGCCGTCCACCAACGGGTTCAGATCGGCCAGCCCCAGCGCTTCGGTGCACGTGGAGACCTTGTCGACCGCGGAATTCGTCTGATTGACCGCCGAATCGACCTGGTCGCATCCGGCCAGCAGCGCTCCAGCCGCCAGCAAGGCGGCCGCCACCCCCCAGCTCTTCATGGCTTCAGGGTAGCGGTCCCGCGGGCTTCTCGGAACGATTCGCCCGCGGGAGGCCTCATCCCTTCACGCACACGACCTGCTTGAGGTGGGCGACCACCTCGACCAGGTCGGTCTGTGCCTGGATCACCGTCTCGATGTCCTTGTACGCGGCCGGGATCTCGTCCACGACCCCGGTGTCCTTCCGGCATTCCACGCCCGCGGTCTGCGCGGCGAGGTCGGCCGCGGTGAAGGTCTTGCGGGCCTTCGTCCGCGACATCCGCCGTCCGGCGCCGTGCGACGCGGATTCGAACGACGCGGTGTTGCCCAGTCCGCGCACGATGTACGAACCCGTTCCCATGCTGCCCGGAATGATCCCGAGGTCGCCGGAGCCGGCCCGGATCGCGCCCTTGCGGGTGACGAGCAGGTCGACGCCGTCGTAGGTTTCCTCGGCGACGTAGTTGTGGTGGCACGAAATCGCGTCGTCGAAGCTCGTTCCCGGAATGACTTCCGCGACCGCGAGCTTCACCAGCGCGATCATCGTCGCCCGGTTCCGCGCCGCGTAGTCCTGCGCCCAGAACAGGTCGCGCCGGTAGGCCCGCATTTCCGGCGTGTCCGCGACGAACACCGACAGGTCGGGGTCCGGCAGATCCTTGTTGTGCGGCAGCTTCCGCGCGATCGCCATGTGCCGCTCAGCGAGTTCCTTGCCGATGTTGCGCGAACCCGAATGCAGCATCAGCCAGACGCGGCCCTCGTCGGTGCCGCCCTGTTCGAGGCAGACCTCGATGAAGTGGTTGCCGCCGCCGAGGCTGCCGATCTGCCGCGCCGCCCGGTCATGCAGGCCCTGGACGCCTTCGTGCAGATCGCCGAACGACTTCCAGAACGTGTCCCACCCACCGACACCGTGCACCTTCGCGGTGTTGACCGGCGTCTTGTGCAGGCCGAACCCGACCGGCACCGCCGCCTCGATCCGCTTGCGCAGCTTGCCGAGGTCGTCCGGGAGGTCGCTCGCGGTGAGCGAGGTCCGCACCGCGCTCATCCCGCAGCCGATGTCGACGCCGACCGCGGCCGGGGAGACCGCGTCGCGCATCGCGATGACGCTGCCGACCGTCGCGCCCTTGCCGTAGTGAACGTCCGGCATCACCGCGACGCCGTGCACCCAAGGCAGGTTGGCGACGTTGCGCAGCTGGCGCATCGCTTGGTCTTCGACCGACGCGGGATCTGCCCACATCCGGATCGGAACCCGCTCGCCGTCCACCGCCGTGTACATGACTTTCCTTTCCCAGACCGGTGTTTGCCCAGTCAGCATCCGGCACCGAGGCGCTCGCGACAACGGGTTTTCCGGATCCGCGGCAGGAGTGAAACGAAAACGGCACTGGCTTCGATATCGGGCTCGGACGACCGGTTCGCCCAGGGTGCCGGTCTTGGGGAGGATTCCGTTTTTCGATGAAGAACTCGTCGCGGGCGTTGCTCGCTGTCTTGCTGCTGGCCGGTTTCCCGGTGCTGATGCTCGTTGTCGCCGGACTGCTGATCTGGCTGGAAATCGCCGCGTTCCAGCACAGTCCGTTCTCCGCGGAGCGGCTTGGCATCTTCGTGGTCCCGGTGCTGTATGTGCTGTTCAGCGCCCTGCTGACGTTCGAGCGGACCCGCGACGACGACGTGGGCGTGCCTGTCACACCTGAGGAACAGCCCGAACTGTGGGCGACCGTCCGCGAACTCGCCAGCGAGGTGGGCACCCGGGCACCGGATGAGATTTACCTGATTCCCCAGGCCAACGCGGCGGTGTACGAGGACACGCACTGGCTGGGGTTGCGCGTGCGGCGGCGCCAGATGTTGATCGGCGCGCAGCTTCTCGCCGGGACGCGAGTCAGCCAGCTTCGCGCCATTCTCGGGCACGAACTGGGCCACTTCAGCAACCGCCACACCCGGTTCGCCAGCGCGACCTACCGCGGACGGCAGACGATCGGGCGCGTCCTGAATGGACTCCACCGGTCGGCCTGGTTGCTGCGACCGGTCTTCAGCGCGTACGCCGCGATGTACTTCCGGGTCTCGATGCGCGTGAACCGGGAACGGGAACTCGCCGCTGACATCGATTCCTCTCGGGTCGCGGGCACCGCGGCCGCGACCACCGCGTTGCGCGAGGCCGAAGTGCTCGACACGGCGTGGTGGCTCTTCCTGAACGAGTACGCGTCGATCGCCTGGGCCGCCGGCTATCTGCCAGAGCGGATGACCGAGGGCTACCAGCTGCTGCTCGCCGACGGGAAACGCACGGAGGAGTTCGCTTCCCTGCGGGAAAATCCGCCCTCGGAGCCAGAATCGAAGTACGACAGCCACCCGACGACCTCCGAGCGGATCGCGCTGCTGGAAGCCGCTCCGGCCATCCCCGTGCCGCCCGGCGGCGAGCGGCCGGCGACGGATCTTCTCCGTAATGCAATGACGCTGCTCGACGCGGTACTAGCGACTGGCTTCGCGGAAGAAGCGTCCTCGAAGAAGAAGCTCGATTGGGCCAGCCTGATCGACGTCGGAATGCGCAACTTGAATCAGGTCGAGGCACTGAGGATTCTCCGCAGCCGCAGCCTCGACGATCTGCTTGACCTGCTCGATGCCGGACGACTTGAGGACATCGCCGATCCCACCGCGCCACCGGAGGCCAAGGCGCGGGCGAAGCGCGAGCTTTACCGTCCGCAAGTCCACAGTCGACTGTCCATTGTGCTGCACACGGAACTCGCCAAAGCCGGTGCGGCGCACTGGGAACTGTCTTGGTCTGGACCAGCGAAGCTGGTGCTGGCCGAACCGTATGCCACCGAACTAGATCCCGCGCTCGACGCGGCGATCGACGGGGACACCGCTCCGCTTCGCGCGTTGCTCACCCCGGCCAATTCCGGAGAGGAAACCCCTTGCTGCGACTGATCAAGCTCTACACCGTTCCGCGCTACCGCCGGATGATGAAGGGCATCGCGAAAGACGCCAAGAAGCGCGGCTTGAGCACTTCCGACTACATGCGCACGCTCGGCAGCAAGGAGCTGGCCCGCTATCTCATCCCGCCGATCAAGCCGATGGACGTCGAACGGTTCGGCCTGCCGCCGGACGCCAAGCTCACCAAGAAGCCGCTGCTGCCGGAGCCGGTCCGGGCCGCCAAAATCGCGCATGCCGCCGGGGACTGGCAGCCGGGCGCTGATCTGCTCGCCGAAATCGGGCCGGACTGGGACCGGCGCAGCGCGATCGTGAGCCTTCTCGGCGAGGTCGCGGCCGACGACGACACCGCGTTGAAGGCTTGGCGGGCAGCCCGGCCCGAGGACGCCGGTGCCGCCGCGGTACACGCCGACGCGCTCACCAATGTGGCGTGGCAGATCCGCAGCGCGCGAAGGGCGAAGCACGTCAGCGCGGAGCAATTCACGGGATTCCAGCGCGTGCTCGGCGAGGCCGACGAAGCGAGCCAGACCGCCGCTGAACTCGCTCCCGACAACCCGACGCCGTGGGCGATCCGGTGCATGATCGCGATGGGCCGGCAGTACGGGCACGAGGAATTCCGCGCGGTGTGGAACGGCGTGCTGGCGCGCGATCCGTTGCACGTCCACGCGCACGCACGCGCCCTGCAGTACTGGTGCGGCAAGTGGTTCGGCAGCAACGAGCTGATGTGGGCATTCGCCGAGGAGGGCGCGGCGAAGCATCCGAAACTGGCGTTTCTGCCGCTCGCCGCGGCGTTCGAGGCGTCTATCGCGGACGTCAAGAACGCGTGGCGGGACAAGCGCGTCGAAGCCGCTCTCGATCGGCTGCTGCCGTGGCTCGACGGCGAAGGCCGGGACGCGCCGGACACGCCGAACAGCCGGGCCTACGCGGCCCGCGCGCTCGTGGAACTCCGGCGCGGCCCCGAGGCGGTGGAGCAATTCCGCCACCTCGGCCGGAGCGCGTCCGGTCGAGTGTGGTCGTACAGCGGCTACGGAGCCATCCACGAATTCCGGACGCACCGCAACCAGGCCTGCCGGCTCGCCCGGTAGCGGGGACCGGTCCCGAGCAGCCAGTGGTCTCCTGGCCCGGTTCCCGAGCTCGAGGTGGTGTCCGAGGTGTACCCGTCCAGCCCTGACCAGCCGATGCCCGCGTCCGGTGCGAACGCCGAGCAGGAGGTGCGGCGAGGAATCCGGTCGATGCGCTTGGCGGTCAGCGGTCAGGCCGGGCTCTGCCTGGCTCTCGCGGCGTTCACCGGATTCCTGCTCGGGCTCGGCGGTACTACGAGCGCCGTGGCCTTGCCGGTGACGTTCCTGGCGATCGACTCGGCGCTGATCATCGCGCTGGCGGGGTGCGCCGTGCTGCTGGGCAGGCGGCAGCGCAAGGTCGTGCTCGCGCTCATCTGGCTGGAGTGCGGGTTCGCCGCGATGCTGCTGCTCGGCTCGATCCTGTCGCTGGCCACGAGTTCCGGGTCCGGAGGCGCGCCGGTCGGGCTGGTCGCGTGGGCTTTCCTGATGCAGGCCGCGCTGCGGCCGCTGCAGAAGCCGGAGGTCCGGGCCGCGTTCGGGCTGAAACCGATCAAGCCGCGGCAGAAGAAGCAGTGAAAACTGCCCGGCCCCTCGGACGAGGGACCGGGCAGTTTCGCCAGCCTCAGCGGTTCTGCGCCACCAGTTCGGCGATCTGCACGGTGTTCAGCGCCGCCCCCTTGCGGAGGTTGTCGGCGGAGACGAACAGCGCCAGTCCGCGGCCGTCCGGGACGCCCGGGTCGGTGCGGATGCGGCCGACCAGGCTCGGGTCGATGCCCGCGGCCTGCAGCGGCGTCGGCACGTCCGCCAGCTGCACGCCCGGCGCGTTCGACAGCAGCTCCGTCGCCCGCTCGACCGACAGCGGCCGCTCGAACTCGACGTTCACCGACAGCGAGTGCCCGGTGAACACCGGGACCCGGACGCACGTGCCGGACACCAGAAGGTCCGGGATGCCCAGGATCTTCCGGCTTTCGTTGCGCAGCTTCTGTTCCTCGTCGGTCTCGAACGTTCCGTCGTCCACAATGGACCCAGCCATCGGGAGGACGTTGAACGCGATCGGCGCGACGTACTTGGCCGGGGCCGGGAATTCGACCGCCGAACCGTCGTGCGTGAGCGAGGCCGCGCGCGACGCGACCGCGTTCACCTGCGCGGCCAGCTCGTCGACGCCGGCCAGGCCGCTGCCGGACACCGCCTGGTACGTGCTCGCGATGATCCGCACCAGACCGGCTTCGTCGTGCAGCGGCTTGAGCACCGGCATCGCGGCCATGGTGGTGCAGTTGGGGTTCGCGATGATCCCCTTCCGCACCTCCTTGATCGCTTCCGGGTTGACCTCGCTGACGATCAGCGGCACGTCCGGGTCGCGGCGGAACGCCGACGAGTTGTCGACCACGATCGCGCCCGCCTCGGCGAACCGCGGCGCGTGCTCGCGCGAGGTCGCGCCGCCCGCGGAGAACAGCGCGATGTCCAAACCGGACAGATCAGCGGTCGCGGTGTCCTCGACCGTGATTTCCTCGCCGCGCCACGGCAACGTGCGCCCCGCCGAACGGGCCGAAGCGAAGTACCGGATCTGCTCGACCGGGAAATTCCGCTCGTCGAGCAGCTTGCGCATCACTGCGCCGACCTGGCCGGTCGCCCCGACCACGCCGACGCGAAGACCCTGCGCCATCAGCGACCACTCCCCGCGTAGACGACGGCTTCCTCGTCGCCGCCGAGTTCGAACGCCTCGTGGATCGCGCGCACGGCCTCGTCCAGCTGTGCGTCGCGGATCAGCACCGAAATGCGGATCTCCGAGGTGTTGATGATTTCGATGTTCACGCCCGCGTTGGCCAGCGCCTCGCAGAACGTCGCGGTGACGCCCGGGTGCGAGCGCATCCCGGCGCCGACGAGCGAGACCTTGCCGACGTGGTCGTCGTACAGGACCGACTCGAAGCCGATCTCCGCCTTGATCTTCTCGAGTTCCTTGACCGCCTTGGCCCCGTTGGCCTTCGACAGCGTGAAAGTGATGTCGGTGCGGCCAGAGGACGTGCTGGACACGTTCTGCAGCACCATGTCGATGTCGATCTCGGCGTCGGCGACGACCCGGAAGATCCGGCCCGCGGCGCCGGCGTGGTCCGGCACGCCGGTCACGGTGATCTTCGCTTCCGAGCGGTCGTGTGCCACACCGGTGATCAGCGCTTGTTCCACGGGGATCTCCTCGATCGATCCGGCCACCGTGGTGCCCGGCTTGTCGCTGTAGGAAGAACGGACTCGGATCGGCACGCCGTAGCGGCGCGCGTACTCGACCGAACGCAGGTGCAGGATCTTCGATCCGCTCGCCGCGAGCTCCAGCATCTCCTCGTACGGGATGGTGTCGAGCTTTTTGGCGTCCGGCACGATCCGCGGGTCGGCCGAATACACACCGTCCACATCGGAATAGATCTCGCAGACGTCCGCGTTCAGCGCGGCGGCGAGCGCCACCGCGGTGGTGTCGGAACCGCCGCGGCCGAGCGTCGTGATGTCCTTGGTGTCCTGTGCCACGCCTTGGAAACCGGCCACCAGCGCGACGTAACCCTGCTCGAGCGCCTCGGTGACGCGGCTCGGAGTGACGTCGATGATGCGCGCGTTGCCGTGCACCGACGTGGTGACCACGCCCGCCTGGGAACCGGTGAACGACCAGGCCTGCGCACCCTGCGCGGAAATGGCCATCGCGACCAGTGAATTCGAGATGCGCTCGCCCGCGGTGAGCAGCATGTCCATTTCCCGCTCCGGCGGCGCCGGGTTCACCTGCTGCGCCAGATCGAGCAGCTCATCAGTGGTGTCGCCCATCGCCGAGCACACGACGACCACGTCGTTGCCCGCCTTCTTGGTCGCGACGATCCGTTCTGCCACGCGCTTGATCCGGTCGGCACTTTCCAGCGACGATCCGCCGTACTTCTGGACCACGAGGGCCACGCCCGAACCTCCTTGACGGGCCGGGGCGTACTCCTTGGAGGGCACCGAGGAGCGCCCACGGCCCTTCATTTGGGGAAGAGCCTACCGGCGCGAACGGCGCTCGCCACCCCATCGAGTGGTCCGCCACGGCCGCTCCGGAGGGTTTGGAAGTAAATTTTCCTTAACGCCAGGGGAAAGCTCGAAGCCCTTCCGCCGGAGTGACGGAGAGCACTCCCCGGCCGTACTACGTTCGCCGCATGCGCAAACCAGCCGAGACGAGCGTCCCCGTCGCGCCGGCCATCGCCGAGCGCTGGAGCCCCCGGGCCTACGACGAGACCGCCGAAATCACCGCCGCCCAGCTGACCGCGTTGCTCGAAGCCGCCAGGTGGGCGCCGTCTTTCGGCAACACCCAGCCGGCGCGCTACCTCGTCGGCCGCCGAGGCGATCCGGTGTTCCCGCGCATCCTCGCCACGCTGAACTCGGGGAACCAGGCGTGGGCGTTCAGGGCGAGCGCGCTGCTGATCGGCGTGACGGTCACCACGAACGAGAAGGGCGAGGTGCCCTACACCGACTACGGGCTGGGCCTCGCAACCGAGAACCTCGTGCTGCAGGCGGTCGAGCTCGGCCTGATCGCGCACCAGATGGCCGGCTTCTCGCCGGACGCGGTCCGCGCTGAGTTCAGCTTGCCGGAGGCCGCGGTGGCCCGGGTGGCGATCGCCGTCGGATCGCCCGCCGCCCCGTCCGTGCTCGAGGATCCACGCCGGATCGAACGCGAACTCGCCCCTCGGCAACGACTGCCGCTCGCGGAGTTCGCGTTCGGCGACCGATGGGGCTCACCCGCACTGTGACCGGTTCGTAATCCTTCGAGGGAACCGGCATCTCGCCCATGAGGTCTGATGGACACCAAACCGGTCAGACCAATGAATCGGTGGAATATCCCTCAAGGAGTGACGAGATGCGTACTGGCCTGCCGGTTTTGACGGCGATTTCCGCTGCAACCTTGGCACTTGCCCTGTCCGGGTGCTCCAGCAAGGACGACAAGCTGCCGGACCCGCCGATCGCGCCGCCGGCCACTTCCTCGGCGAGCGCGCCCTCGTCAAGCGCCGCACCCGCTGGCGAGTCCGTCTCGGCCCCCTACACGAAGCAAGGCACGAAACTGAAGGTCGGCGAGAAGGCCGTGGTGCCGTTCAAGTCGAAGAACAACACCGGCGCGCTCGGGGTGACGGTGACCGGCATCGACAAGGGCGTCGAGGCGGATCTGGCCCCGCTGAAGCTGGGCGACCGGGCCAAGGGATGACGCCGTACTACATCCAGGTCAAGGTCACGAACGAGACCGGCACGGACTTCGCGTACGCCTCGCTGGGCCTGATGAACGGCCTGCTCGCGGACGGCACCAAGGGCCCGCACGTGACGGTGATCGGCAAGTTCGAGAAGTGCGACAGCGAGAACGGGGGCAAGACGTTCACCACGAAGGGGGCGTCGTTCACCAGCTGCGTGCTGGCACTGGCTCCGGCGGGCGCGGAGGTGAAGGGGGCCAGCTACAGCGCTAGCACGTATCGGGATCTGGCCCCGGAGACCGACTACGGCAAGGAAGCGGTGACCTGGCAGTCCTGAGGACGGGACGCCGGTCGGCGAGCGAATTCAGGGAAGCGGCTGTTTCCTTGGATTCGCTCGCACCGCAAAAGCCGCGGGCCGCGACCGGTCAGGCGCCCGCGCCGCCGACCCGGCGGATGATCTTCGCCAGGATCCCCGACACGACGAGCCAGAACACCGCCGCGATGCCGTAGTTCACCAGCACCCGCAGCTTGGCGTCGCTCGGGGTGAACAGGTCCTTGAAGCCGAGCGACAGGCCGTCGGCCCAGCCGCGGACGAACGAGACGATGCCGTTGCCCTGGTTGGCCTCGCCGATGACGAAAATCACGTGCAGCACCAGTACCGCGGCGAACAGCAGCCCGGCCCAGCGCACGAGGGACGCGACGAAAGACACCGCGCGTTCCCGAACGCGCCGCCAGTCCACCGGGGTGCGCTGGGGACGCGCCTTCGCCTCGGTTTCCTGTGCTTGCTCCGCGTGCTCGCCCATGCCGGGCAGTCTGGCACGTCGTTTCGCGGGCCGCTACCCGCTAGTAACAGGGATCAGCCACCCGACGTAACAGTTCGATCGCGGCGGGCGGCTTTCCTTTCGGCGCGTCGGGTGGTTACAGTGACCCCGTGGCGCGTGAACTCCTGCTTCGCTGCCGCGACGGGGCCTGATCTGACCGGCTCCTCGTCGCGGGGCTTTGTGGTGCCGGTCGTCCGCACCGATTCCCTTCAGGAGATTTTCCCGCGATGAGCACCGACCCCCGCACCACCAACTCCCGTCTGCGCAAGCCCTCTCGTCCCGCGCCCGCCGGGCAGCCCTCGTGGAACCCGCAGCGCGGCACGTCCATGCCGGTCCACCGCTACCGCCCCTGGTACGACGTCGTCGAGAACATCGACCTGCCCGACCGCACCTGGCCGGACAAGCGCATCGAGCGCGCGCCGCTGTGGTGCGCGGTAGACCTGCGCGACGGCAACCAGGCGCTGATCGACCCGATGTCGCCCGCGCGCAAGCGCAAGTTCTTCGACCTGCTGGTCCGCATGGGCTACAAGGAGATCGAGGTCGGCTTCCCGGCCGCGTCGCAGACCGACTTCGACTTCGTGCGCGAGATCATCGAAGAGGGCGCGATCCCCGACGACGTGCACATCCAGGTGCTGACCCAGTGCCGTCCCGAGCTGATCGAGCGCACCTTCCAGGCGCTCGAGGGCGCGCCGAGGGCGATCGTCCACATTTACAACTCGACCTCGATCCTGCAGCGCCGCGTGGTGTTCCGCGAGGAGCGCGAGGGCATCAAGAAGATCGCCACCTCGGCCGCGGAAATGGTCGTCGAGCTGGCGGCGAAGCAGCCGGACACCGACTTCCGCTTCCAGTACTCGCCCGAGTCCTACACCGGCACCGAGCTGTCCTACGCGCTCGAGGTGTGCAACGCGGTCACCGAGATCTGGCAGCCGACGCCGGAGAAGCCGGTCATCCTGAACCTGCCGGCGACCGTCGAGATGGCCACCCCGAACGTGTACGCCGACTCGATCGAGTGGATGTCGCGCAACCTGGAGCGCCGCGATTCGGTGATCCTGTCGCTGCACCCGCACAACGACCGCGGCACCGGCATCGCCGCCGCCGAACTGGGATACCAGGCGGGCGCGGACCGGATCGAGGGCTGCCTGTTCGGCAACGGCGAGCGCACCGGCAACGTGGACCTGGTCGCGCTGGGCATGAACCTCTACAGCCAGGGCATCGACCCGCAGATCGACTTCTCGGACATGGACGAGATCAAGCGGACCGTCGAGTACTGCAACCAGCTGCCGGTCCCGGAACGCTCCCCGTGGGGCGGCGACCTGGTGTTCACCGCCTTCTCCGGCAGCCACCAGGACGCGATCAACAAGGGTCTCGACGCGATGAAGGACGCCGCCGACAAGAAGGGCGTCCCGGTCGACGAGCACCCGTGGGAGGTCCCGTACCTGCCGATCGACCCGAAGGACGTCGGCCGCACCTACGAGGCCGTGATCCGGGTGAACTCGCAGTCCGGCAAGGGCGGCGTCGCCTACATCATGAAGGCCGAGCACCAGCTCGACCTGCCGCGTCGGCTGCAGATCGAGTTCTCGAAGGTCATCCAGGCCTACACCGACTCCGAGGGCGGCGAGGTCGACCCGGCCACCATGTGGCGCGCGTTCTCGGCGGAGTACCTGGAGTCGAAGACGCCGCTGGAGCTGATCAAGCAGCGCGTCACCGACAACGGCGGCGGCGAGTACGACCTCGAGGCCACGGTGAAGGTCGAGGGCGACGAGCACGAGATCACCGGCCGCGGCAACGGGCCGATCGCCGCGTTCTTCGACGCACTGTCCACTGTGGGCTACGACCTGCGGCTCCTGGACTACAGCGAGCACACCCTGAGCCCGGGCGACGATTCGCGCGCCGCGTCCTACATCGAATGCGCGATTTCCGACCGCGTGTTCTGGGGCATCGGCATCGACCCGTCGATCGTCACCGCTTCGCTGCGCGCGGTGGTAAGCGCGGTCAACCGGGCCAACCGCTGATCCGAGCCTGATCCAGCCTGATGCGAGCCGAGCGCTTGGTCGCGCTTCTCTTCACGCTGCACCGCAAACGCGCGGGCACGGTCGGGGAACTGGCCAGTGAATTGGGCGTGACCGAGCGGACGCTGCGGCGGGATCTCGCCGCGTTGCGCGAAGCCGGCGTGCCGCTCTGGAGCGAACCAGGGCGGCACGGCGGCATCCGGCTCGTCGACGGCTGGCGTTCGCGGCTCGACGGCCTCACCTCGCGGGAGGCCGTCGCGCTGCTGGCCCTCGACGTACCAGACGCGCTGGCCGGACTCGGCCTCGGCAACGCGGTGGCCGCGGCGCACGCGAAAGTGTCCGCGAGCATGCCCGCTCAGCTGCAGGAACAGGCCCGGACGGTCGCCGGGCGATTTCATCTCGACGCCTCGGCCTGGTTCAGCTCGCCAGACGACGCGGCCGCGCTGCCCGCGGTCGCGAAGGCGGTGTGGACCCAGCAACGGCTCGACGTGCGTTACCGGCGACGCGACAAGGTCACCCGGCGGACGCTCGATCCGCTGGGTCTCGTGCTGAAGGCCGGGGTGTGGTATCTGGTGGCGCGGGTCGACGCTGACCTGCGGACGTACCGCGTCTCCCGGTTGGAAGGGGTGGCCGAAACCGGCGAAACCTTTGCACGGCCGGAAGAATTCTCGCTCGCCGATTGGTGGCGGGCGTCGTCGGCGGAGTTCGAAAAGATGCCGTTGCCGCTGAAGGTGACCGCACGGCTGGACCGCTCCGCGACGGGCGCACTGCGGCGGGTTTTCGGGCCGGAGCACGTGAACGAGGTGCTGGTGTCCCTCGGCCCGCCCGACGACGACGGGTGGGCCGAGGCCGAGTTCGCCATGGAAGGCGAGAAAGTCGCTGTCGGACAGCTGGTTTCCCTCGGCCCCGGCGTCGAAGTGCTGACCCCGCCGGAAGTGCGGGCCGCGGTCGCGGAGTTCGGTCAGGCGCTTGCTGAGCGCAACCGTCAGCGGTAACCGGTGGCGTCGGCGGGCTTTCCGGGTTCCTGGACCTCCTCGATGTACCGCCACGCGTCCGGGCGGCTGCCGTCCACGTCGTCGATTTCGTAGACCTTCGCCAGTTGCCCGCTGGAAACCGTCTGGCCGGTCCAGCGGTGCCGGTCCGGGTCGGCGGCCAGTGCGACGACCGTGCGGCCGGAGAAGGCCGGCGACTCCGAGATCACGAAATGCGGCTCGCGAACGGTCGCGTCGCGCCAGTTTTCCTCGGTCACTTCGAAGATCTCCAGCATCGCTTCCGAACGCAGCCAGCCCGGCGTGAACGCGATCGCGGTGCACTCGTGCGCCTTCAGCTCCGCCGCTTCGCCGACGGCCAGGACGTTGATCGCCGCCTTGGCCAGGTAGTACGGCAGCGACGTGCCCTCGCGATACTTCCGGTTGTACTCGGCGGTGCCGTCGGTCAGCTCGATCACCAGCCCGCCCGGACGGCGGATCACCAGCGGAAACAGGTGGTGGCTGGTGATCAGGTGGGCGTCGAGGGACAGCCGCATCATCCGGAGGCTTGCCTCCAGCGAGTGCTCCCAGACCGGTTTGCCCCACTCCAGGTAGCGGTCGCCGCCCCAGATGCCGTCGACCAGGATGTCGAGCCCGCCGTGCTCGGCGTCGATCCGCTGGGCGAGCGCGGCGACCTCGTCGCTCACCAGATGGTCGACCCGCAGCGCGGTTCCCTTGCCGCCCGCGGCTTCGATTCGTTCCAGAGTGTCCTCGATGGTCTCCGGACGGTCCACTTCGGACCGCCCAGCCCGCGTCGTGCGACCGGTGACGTACACGTACGCCCCGGCCCGGCCCAGCTCGACCGCGATCGCCCGGCTCGCCCCGCGCGTGCCGCCCGCCACGAGCGCGACCTTGCCGGCCAGTTCCCCGCTCATCTCGTTCGTCCTCTTTTCTCTCGGTGGACCACCAGCGTGCGGGCAAACCCTGACATCCTCTGTCCGGGTTCTCGAGAAATCCGCGTTCCGGCGATCACCCCCGGGCTTCGACGGCACGCACCGCCGAGTACACCGCCTTGATCAGCGGCTCGTTCTCCGGAGCGGCCGCGGCCGGGAACGGGACGCGGCGACGGGTGTAGCCGTAGGCGATGCCGTTGCGCGGATCGGCGAACGCCTGCTGGCCGCCCGCGCCGCTGTGTCCGAAACTGCCCTGGCCCAGCTCCGGATAACGCTCGCTCGTGACGTGGAAGCCGACCCCGAACGCTTTGTGCTCGCGCAGCACCACGTCGTGCCCGATGGACTGGATCTGCGCGAACTCGGCGGCGGTTTCCGGTTTCAGCAGCGGCGATTCGCCGTCCAGCGGGCTGATCGCCGCCGCGTACATCCGGGCCAGGCCGCGGGCGGAAGCGACACCGCCGAACGACGCCGAGCCGAGCCGCCGGACTTCCGGGAAGTTCGGCAGTTCCCACACCTCCGGGCTGCCGGGACGATGCCGGTTGAAGGCGATCCCGGACAGGCTGTTCGCCGCGGGCAACGGGAGCTGCCGTTCGGGCGTCCGCACCATCGGCTGCGTGTTCACGAACCGCGGCTCCAGTTCGGCGGGAAGGCCGAGGTAGAAGTCCACCGCGTACGGATCGCGGACCCGGTCGGCGAACTGTTCCTGGATCGTGCGGCCGGTTGCCCGCCGCACGACCTCACCGCTGAGCGCACCGATCACCAGTGCGTGGTACCCGAAAGCACTGCCTGGCCGCCAAAACGGGCGTTGCCGCGCCAGTCGTTCGGCGACGATCCGGTCATCGGCGAGCTCCTCGCGCGAGAAGCCTTCGTCGGAGCCGACTAGGCCGGCTCGGTGCGCCAGGAGGTCCCGCAGGGTGACGTCGGCGGGGAACTCCGGCCAGTAATGGCGCACCCGCTGGTCGAGGTCCAGCACGCCGTCCTGGACCAGCAACGCGACGACCAGGTGTGCCGCGCCCTTCGTCGCGGAGTAGGCGCCGAGCAGGGAATCCCCGTCGACGCCGGTCCACAGATCGACTACCCGCTCACCGCGGTGGTACACGACCAGCTGGGCGGCTCCGTCCTCGACTGCCGCGAACGTGTCCCGCACCTGTTCGAAACCGGGCCGCACGGTGCCCTCGATGTCTGCCATGCCCCGACTGTACGCCCATTAGTAACCATTGGTCACTAACCTGTTCTCGGTAGAGTCCCGAGCCATGACCCGACCGCGGCCCGGCCGCCCCGCACAGCTCGATCGCGAGCGGATCGTCGACGCGGCGTTGTCCGGCGGAAACCTCGACACGTTGACCATGCGCGAACTGGCGGCGCGGCTGGGCGTGACGCACGGCGCGCTTTATCGCTGGGTCGCCAACCGGGACGCGCTGTTCGATCTGGTCAGCGAGGTGGTGCTGGAGCGGGTGCTTCCGGCGGAGGGACCGCCGCGCCGGTCCTGGCGGCCGTGGCTCGCGAAGGTCGCGTGGGCAATGCACGACCAGTTCCTCGCGGTTCCCGGTTACGCGACCCGCTTGTCCCGGCCGCATCGGCATAACCCGGATTCGTTCGGCCGCCTGCGCGGTCAGGTGGTCACGGCGTTCACCAATGCCGGTGTGTCGCCGGAACTGGCCGAACAGAGCTGGTACATCTTCATCACGTGCACGGTGAGCTGGCTTGCCGTGCGGGAAAACCCGCTCGATCTCGGCCCCGGCGCACCGCGGTTCGACCTGTTCCTCGACACCCTGCTGCGAGGTCTGCCCGCCCGGGAACCCGCCTAGGTGGTCAGCGCGGCCACTTCGGCGCGCATCTCGTCGATCACGGTCGCGACAGCGGGGCGGTTCGCGGCACCCGTGCGGCACACCACTTCCACCAGCCGCGCCGCGCGGATTCCCGCCAGCGGGCGGCCGACCAGGCCGCTGCCCCGCCGGGTGTCCATTGTGTACCGGGGCATCAGCGCGATCCCGTGCCCGGCCGCGACGAGTCGTTCGGTGATGCGGAAATCGTTGATGCGCTGGACGATCTGCGGCCGCACCCCGGTGCGCACGGTCAGCGAGCGCAGGACGTCGTCCACCGGGAAGCCGTGGTCCACCGAGATCCAGCGTTCGTCCGCGAGGTCGGCCAGGCCGACGCGGCGGTTGCGGGCGAGGCGGTGGCCGACCGGGAGGGCGACGTCCAGCGGTTCGCGCAACAGGGGGACGACGTCCAGGCGTTCGGTGTCGAATTCGGGCGCGTGCTCGTCGCGGTGGGCGACGACGACGTCGTAGTCCGCGACCAGGCCGGGGACCTGCGGCGGGACCATGTCGACGTCGCGGACGTCGACCTCGAGGTTCTCGTGCGCTTCGATGCGGCGCAGCAGTCCGGGCAGGAGCATCAGCCCGGCGGATTGGAAGATCGCGATCCGCACGCGTCCGCGCGGGGCGCTGCGGTAGGTGTCCAGCTCCGCTTCGGCGCGGTCCAGCGCGGCCAGCACGTCGTCGGCGCGGGCGACCAGCGCGCGGCCCGCGTCGGTGAGCCGCAGGCCGCGGCCGGCCGGTTCGGTGAGCGCGATGCCGACCTCCGCCTGCAGCGCGCGCAACTGCTGTGAGATCGCCGACGGCGTGCAATGCAGCGCCCGAGCGGCGGCGGTGACGCTGCCTCGATCGGCGAATTCGCGCAGCGTGCGGAGCCTGCCCAAGTCCATTGGCGCAGTGTATGTGAAGCAGTGCTACACAGTCAGTGCAGTATTTCTCGCTGGTGCTTCAAGGTTCGCCTAGGCAAGCTTGGGGGCATGGCCATCCGGGACCGTTTGCTCGCTGTGTTCGTCGCCGTCTTGTGGGGCCTGAATTTCATTGCGATCCACGCCACTCTCGGCCAGTTCCCGCCGATGTTCGCGGGCGCGCTGCGGTTTCTGCTGATCGCGATTCCGACGGTGTTCCTCGTGCCGCGGCCGCGGGTGAAGCTGCGTTACCTGCTGGGTTACGGGCTCGGGTTCGGCACCGGACAGTTCGCGTTTCTGTTCGTCGCGATGCACCTGGGCATGCCGACCGGGCTCGCGTCGCTGGTGCTGCAGGCGTCCGCGCCGTTCACCGTGCTGCTGGGCGCGGTGCTGCTGCGGGAACGCGTCTCCGGACGGCAGCTCGCCGGAATCCTGCTCGCGGTGGCGGGCATGACGGCGATCGCCTGGCAGCAGTCCGCCCACGCCGCGCTGGTGCCGGTGCTGCTGACCTTGCTGGCCGCGCTGAGCTGGGCGATCGGCAACCTGAGCATGCGCCGCGCGGAGCCGGACAACCCGCTGCATCTGACGCTGTGGATGTCCGTGGTGCCGCCGCTGCCGATGCTGGCGCTGTCGAGCATCTTCGAGGGACCCGGCGCCGCCTGGCACTCACTGACGACGCTCGGCACGAAGACCGGCCTGATCGGCGTCGCGGGGCTGGCGTACGTGGTGCTTTTCGGGACGGTCCTCGGTTCCGGCATCTGGACCACGCTGATGCGCCGCAACCCGGCGGGCGTGGTCGCGCCGTTCTCGCTGCTGGTGCCGGTGGTGGGGCTGACCGCGTCGTTCTTCATCCTCGGCGAGGTGCCGACAGCACTGACCCTGGTCGCCGCGGCGGTGGTGATCGGCGGAGTGCTGCTGGGCTCGCTGCGGCGGAAGCCGGTGGTGACGCCGGAGGAACTGCAGCCCGTGTGAGGGTTACCGGCGCAGCAGTTCGGGTCGTACGCCGTCAGCGTCCCCGGGTCGCCTCTGCTTGCGCAGGCCGCCCGGGGCATCGCTTATTTCCGGGCCCGGCAGCAGAAAACCCCGGCAAGTCCGAAGACCTGCCGGGGCGATCAGTCGCCTCAGGCGACCGCGTCGTTTTTCTCCTCCGCCGACGTGGCCGAGGAAGCCGTCGCGTTGCGGGCCATGCGCTTCTTCAGCACCAGCGTCACCACCACGCCGATCACCAGCGCCGCTCCCAGGCCTGCCCACTGGAAGCCCTTCAGCCACTTGTCCGCGACCACGCCCAGGTAGTAGATCAGCGCCGTCGTTCCGCCCGCCCAGACGATGCCGCCCAGTGCGTTCGCGATCAGGAAGCGCGGGTAGTGCATGTTGAGCGATCCGGCGAGCGGGCCGGCCAGGATGCGCAGCACCGCGACGAACCGGCCGAAGAACACCGCCCACATGCCGCGTTTGTGGAACATTCTTTCCGCGCTCGCGATGTGGTCCGGGCCGAAATGTTTGGGGAACTTCCGGCCTGCCCAGGCGAACAGCCGTTTGCCGCCCTTTTTGCCGATCAGGTATCCGATGCTGTCGCCGATGATCGCGCCCGCCGACGCCAGCACGCCGATCCACAGCGGGTTCAGCCCGCTGTGCGACGAGGCCAGCAGCGCCGCGCTCACCAGCACGATTTCCCCCGGCAGCGGGATGCCCAGGCTTTCGACCATCACCACCAAGCCCACCAGCAGGTAGACCGAGAGCGGAGGAATCGCCTCCAGCACGTGGTCGATGTTCACTGCCAACCCCCTTGTGATTCGTGCCCGGTCTCCGCAGGGTACCCAGCCGAAGCGCATTCTCGCGTCCGCCTGGAGTCGGGGGTGGGGTCCGTCTTCCGGCAGGGGTATTTCAGGGTTTTTCCGACATAACACGCAAAGCGCGCGATTCGAAATATGCCCGTTCCGGAAGGCTCAAGGTGCGCTGGGCGGCGCGGACGTAACAGTCGTGGGCGCCTCGCGGGTCGCCGGACAGTTCCAGCAGGTGCGCGCGGACCACGTCGGCCCGGTAGTGGTCGGGTTCGGCCGCGTCCAGTTCGGCGAGAGCGACCGCCGGGCCTTCGACGCGGGCGAGCGCGACCAGGCGGTTCAGCGCGACCATCGGGCCGGGTGCGACCTGCTGAAGGAGGTCGTACAGCAGCAGGATCTGCGGCCAGTCGGTGGCGTCGGCGGTCGGGGCTTCGTCGTGCACGGCGGCGATCGCGGCCTGCAGCTGGTACGGGCCGACCGGGGTGGTCGCCAGCGCGTGTTCGATCAGCGCACTGCCCTCGGCGATCGCGGACGCGTCCCAGAGCGAGCGGTCCTGTTCGGCCAGCGGCACCGGGACGCCGTCGCGGCCGGTGCGGGCCGGACGGCGGGCGTCGGTGAGCAGCAGGAGGGCGAGCAGTCCGGCGACCTCGCCGTCGGCGGGCAGCAGGGCGTGCAGTTGCCGGGCGAGCCGGATGGCCTCGGCGGTCAGTTCGACGCGGTTCACCTCGCTGCCGGAGCTGGCGGTGTGGCCTTCGGTGAACACCAGGTACAGCACCTGCAATACCGAAGCGACGCGTTCCGGCAGCTCGTCCTTCGGCGGCAGGACGAAATCCGCACCGCGCAGTTTCTGTTTCGCGCGGCTGATCCGCTGGCCGATCGTCGGCTCCGGGACCAGATACGCCCGCGCGATCTCCGCGGTGGTCAGGCCGCCGACGGCACGCAAGGTGAGCGCCACTTGCGACGGCCGGGTCAACGCGGGATGGCAGCAGAGCAACAGCAGGGTGAGGGTGTCGTCCTGCTGCGGCACGAGTTCGAACGACGGCGGTTCCAGCGCGGCCACCGTCTCCTCCCGACGAATGCGCGCGGCTTCACTGCGCCACATCTCGATCCGCCGGCGCGAGGCCGTCGTGATGAGCCAGGCCTTCGGGTTGTCCGGCACCCCGTCCTTCGGCCACTGCACCGCCGCGGCGAGCAGGGCCTCCTGCACGGCGTCCTCGCATTTGCCGAAGTCGCCGTAGCGGCGCACGAGCGCGGTCAGTACCTGCGGGATGAGGTCGCGCAGGAGGCCGTCGATCACAGCTCGAAGTCCACGTCGCCGGTCAGTCCCATCACCGGCCGCACCTCGATCGTGGCGAACGGGGCCTCCGGAATCCGCGCGGCGATCTCCAGCGCGCGAGCTTCGGAATCGCATTCCAGCAGGTAGAACCCGGCGAGCTGTTCCTTGATCTCGGCGAACGGGCCGTCGGTGGTGCTCACGCCGTCCGCGGTGACGCGCACCTGCTTCGTCAGCTCCGGCGCGGCCAGCCGTTCGGACACGATCCGCTCGCCGGTGCCCGCCAGCTCGTCGTGGAACCGCTGGTAGGCCCGCAGGCCCTCGGCCTTCTGCTCGTCGCTCATCCCCGCCCAGGCCGCGCGCGACGCCGGGTTGCCGTAGATCAGGACCAGATACTTCATCGGGATCCTCCTCGAAAAGTTCTTCCACCCCTGATGTCGAAGCCGGGCGGACGGCTTCGACGTCCCGGACGTCCACCGCATCCGGAAAAGGAGAACACAGAATGTCCGAAAACGAGATCCGCGACCTGCTGGCCGAGCGCACCGCCGCGATGCACGAGAAGGACCCGCAGCGGGTCGTCGCGAGCTACACCGAGAAGGTGGTCAAGTTCGATCTCGCGCCGCCGCTGCGCAGCACCGGCGCTTCCGCGGAATCCGTCGCGCAGTGGCTCAGCACCTTCGACGGGCCGGTTTCCTACACGTACCACGACGAGGAAATCACCGTGTCCGGCGAACTGGCGGTGGTCGCTGCGCTGGCGAAGCTGACCGCGACGCCGCGAGGCCTGAGCGAACCGTTCACCCTCTGGTTCCGCACGACGTTGGCGTTGCGGCACACGGAAAACGGCTGGCTGGTTGAGCACGAGCACAATTCGACGCCGTTCCACATGGACGGTTCGTTCCGTGCCGCGGTGGATCTTCAGCCCTGAGACTGGGAACCCGGCCGCGGGGGCCAGGGACAGGTGAAGGCCCCCACCTGTAAAAGGCAGGGGCCTTCACCGGGCGATCAGAGAATCTCAGCCGCCGACCCGACGTCCGGCGGGCCGAGGTCCGGGTTCAGTGCGCTGGCGTCGACCAGTTCCACGTCGACCTTGTGCGGCTGGATCCGTCCGTCGCGGATGTCCTCCGCGTAGTGGCAGGCCACCCGGTGTCCGGCGCCGATCTCGCGCAGCTGCGGGCGATCGGTGGTGCACAGGCTTTCCTGCTTCCACGGGCACCGCGTGTGGAAGCGGCAGCCCGACGGCGGATTGGCCGGCGACGGGAGGTCCCCGGCGAGCAGGATTTGCTCGCGGCTGTCCTCCACCACCGGGTCCGGCACCGGGATCGCCGACAGGAGCGCCTTCGTGTACGGGTGCAGCGGGTTCTGGTACAGCTCCTCCGACGTCGTCTCCTCGACCAGCGCGCCGAGGTACATCACGCCGATCCGGTCGGAGATGTGCCGGACCACCGCGAGGTCGTGCGCGATCACCACGTAGGTGAGCCCCAGCTCGTCCTGCAGATCTTCCAGCAGGTTCACCACCTGCGCCTGCACCGAAACGTCCAGTGCGGACACCGGTTCGTCGGCGACGATCAGGTCCGGCTCCACCGACAGCGCCCGCGCGATGCCGATGCGCTGGCGCTGCCCGCCGGAGAACTCGTGCGGGTACTTCCGCAGCGCGGTCTCCGGGAGGCCGACCGCGTTCAGCAGCTCGCGCAGCCGTTTCGCGGTGGACTCCTTGTCCTTGTCCAGCCCGTGCGCGCGCATGCCCTCGACGAGAATCGACTCGACCGACTGGCGCGGGTCCAGGCTCGACATCGGGTCCTGGAACACCATCTGCATCCGCCGCCGCGCCTTGCGCAACTGCTCGCCCTTGAGCTGGGCGACGTCGGTGCCGTCGAACACGACCTTGCCGCCGGTCGGCTCGTTGAGCCGCAGGATCGCGCGGCCGAGCGTCGACTTGCCGCAGCCGGATTCGCCGACCAGGCCGTAGGTTTCGCCGCGGCGGATCGACAGGTCGACCCCGTCCACCGCGAACACGTGCCCCACCGTGCGGTCCACGACGATGCCGCGCTTGATCGGGAAGTGCACCTTGAGGTCGGTGACCTCGAGCAGCACCTCGTCGGTGTTCGCCACCGTCATCGGGTTCCTCCTCCTGCCGCCACGGCGGGTCGCACCGGGTTGTGGCAGCGCAGCAAGCCGTTCCGGTCGGGAACGAGATCCGGCGAATGCTCCAGGCAGGCCTGGATCGCGTTCGGGCAGCGCGGCGCGAACGCGCAGCCGCCGTCCCACGGGATGTTGTCGGCCACCGAGCCGCGGATCGGCACCAGCTTCTCGCCGCGGCCCTCGTCGAGCCGCGGGATCGAGGCCAGCAGGCCGTGCGTGTACGGATGCCGCGGCTGCGCGAACAGCGAATGCCGCGCCTGGCGCTCCACGATCCGGCCGCCGTAGAGCACGTTGACCTCGTCGCAGAGCCCGGCGACGACGCCGAGGTCGTGCGTGATCATCACCAGCGCGGTTCCGGTGTCCTGCACCAGTTCCCGCAGCAGTGCGAGGATCTGCGCCTGGATCGTCACGTCGAGCGCGGTGGTCGGCTCGTCCGCGATGAGCAGCCGGGGACGGCACGCCAGCGCGATGGCGATCAGCGCGCGCTGGCGCATCCCGCCGGAAAGCTGGTGCGGGTACTCGGAAAGCCGTCGCGTCGGGTCGGGGATGCCGACCTTGTCGAGCAGTTCCGCCGCTTCGATCCGTGCCTTCTTGCGCGGCATGTCGCGGTGGCGCTCCAGCACCTCGGTGATCTGCAGCCCGATCGGGATGACCGGGTTCAGCGAGGACAGCGGATCCTGGAACACCATGCCGAGATCGCGGCCGCGCCGGTCGCGCATTTCGCGGTCGGACAGGGACAGCAGGTCGGTGCCCTCGAAGCGCACCGCACCGCTGACGGTGTTGCCGCGCTTGGCGAGCAGCCGCATGATCGCGAGCGACGTCACGGACTTGCCGCAGCCGGATTCGCCGACCAGCCCGACCGTCTGGCCGGGTTCGACGTCGAAACTCACGCCGTCGACCGCGGTGAACGGACGCTCTCCGCGGCGCTGGAACACGACCTTCAGGTCGCGGACTTCGAGAAGTGCCACGGGGTCACCGCCGGTTCTTCGGGTCGAGGGCTTCGCGGAGGGACTCGCCGAGCAGCGTGAACCCGAGCGCCACCACGATGATCGCGATCGCCGGGTAGTAGGCCAGCTCGGGCCGGATGTCGAGGAAGTGCTGGGAAGCGTTGCCCAGCATCAGTCCCCATTCCGCGCGGGTCGGGTCCGGGTCGCCGAGGCCGAGGAACGACAGCGCCGCGGCTTCCAGGATCGCGGTCGCCAGGGTCAGCGTCGCCTGCACGATCACCGGGCCGAGCGAGTTCGGCAGCATGTGCCGGAACACGATCGTCGTCCGCTTCACGCCGAGCGACGTCGCCGCCAGCACGTGGTCCGCCTCGCGCTGGGCGAGCATCGAACCGCGCAGCAGCCGGGCGAAAATCGGCACGCCGATGATCGACACCGCGATGATCACCGTCCACTGGCTCGGCTTCGCGAACAGCGCCGCGATCGAAATCGCCAGCAGCAGCGAGGGAAACGCCAGCAGCACGTCGACCAGTCGCATGAGGACGGTGTCGACCCAGCCGCCGAACGCGCCGGCGAGCCCGCCGATGACCGCGCCGAGGAGCACGCCGATCACCGTGGCGAGCACGCCGACCAGCAGCGTCTGCTGCGCGCCGATCAGCAGCCGGGACAGGAAGTCGCGGCCGAAATCGTCGACGCCGAGCGGGAAACCGGGCTGGGCGCCCGGGATGATGCCCCGGCCGAGGACGACCTTGTCCTGCAGATACCGGACCTGCGGGTCCTTCGGCGCGAGCAGCGGCGCGAAAATCGCCAGCAGCAGGAACAGCAGGGTGATCACGCCGCCGACGATCGCCACCGGGCTGCGCAGCATCCGGCGCAGCGCCTCGGCGCCGAGGCTCCGCCCGCCCGCCGACGCCGCGGCGAGCTTGTCGATCGGTTCTTTCTTCTTGTTCAGCAGAGTGTTCACCGCACACGCACCCTCGGGTCGATGAGCCCGTAGGAAATGTCCACGAGCATGTTCACGAGCACGTAGACCAGTGCCCCGAGAAGCAGCAGTGCCTGCAGCCGCGGGTAGTCCCGCTTGTCGATCCCTTCGGCGAGAAGGAATCCGAGGCCGCGGAAGTTGAACACTCGCTCGGTCAGCACGGCGCCGCCGAGCAGCGCGCCGGTCTGCAGGCCGATCGTGGTGATCACCGGAAGCAGCCCGTTGCGCAGCACGTGCCGCTGGCGGACCACGGACTGGGTGAGGCCCTTCGAGTTCGCGGTGCGGATGAAGTCCTCATTGAACACGTCGAGCACCGACGCGCGGGTGATCCGGGTGATCACCGCGAGCGGAATGGTGGCGAGCGCGAGCGCGGGAAGAATGAGGTGCTTGATCGCGTCCCACACCGCGTCCCATTCGCCGGTCATCATTCCGTCGAGAATGGCGAAATGCGTGACCACGGTGGCGTTGATGCCGGGAGCCTGCCTGCCCTGCGACGGCAGGCCGAGCGGCGTGGACAGCAGGTCCTGCATCATGTAGCCGAGGAAGAAGATCGGCACCGCGACGCCGACCAGCGTCAGCACGATGATGACGTTGTCGACGATCTGGCCGCGGAACCGGGCGGCGAGATAGCCGAACGAAATGCCGAACAGCACCGCGATGAGCATCGCCGTGATGCCCAGTTCGATGGTGGCCGGCAGGAACGTGCCGATCTCCGACATCACCGAACGGGACGACACCAGCGAATTGCCGAAATCGCCGGTGATCGCGCGACCGAGGAATTTGAAGTACTGCACGAAAATCGGCTGGTCGAGGCCGAGCACGTGATTCAGGTTCGCCAGTTTTTCCGGAGTCGCCTTGTCCCCGAGCAGTGCGGACGCGGGTCCGCCGGGGAGTGAGCGCAACCACGCGAACACCAGGATGGACAGGATGAGCAGCGTCGGGATCGCTTGTAGCAGCCGACGCACGAGGAAACGGAGCACGAGTAGTCCTTTGTGTACAGCCCGGGAACGAGGCCAAGGGCAGGCGCGGTAGCACCTGCCCTTGGCCTGGCTGCTCAGTGGAGCACGTCAGCCGATCGTGACGTTGTAGAAGCGTTCGTCGGTGAGCGGGCTGGCCACCACGCCCTTGATCTTCGGACCGACCACGATCGCCGGCGTCGGGTAGGCGATCGGAATGGCGGGCAGGTAGTCCATGATCTTCTTGTTGGCTTCCTGGTACGCCTTGGTGTGCGCGTCGCCTGCCGGCGCGGCGTCCGCGTCGGCGAGCGCCTTGAACAGATCCGCGTTGTCGAAGCCGAATTCCGGCTTCGGGCGGCCGAAGAAGGTGCCGACGAAGTTGCCCGCGTCGTTGTAGTCACCGGTCCAGCCGAGCAGGTGGATGTCCTGCTTCCCGGCCTGCTGCACGTCGTCCTTGTACCCGCCGTTCCACGACTCGGCGACCGGCTGCACGTTGATGCCGATGGCCTTCAGGTCCTCGGAGATCGCGGTGTAGGTGTCGGCCGGGTTCGGCATGTAGGGCCGGGTGACCTCGGTCGGGTAGTAGAACTTCAGCGTCATGCCCTCGGCGCCGGCGTCCTTCAGCATCTGCTTGGCGCGGTTCGGGTCGTACGGGTACTTCGCGACGTCGTCGGTGTACCCGGAGATCGCCTTCGGCACGAACTCGGTCGCGACCTCGGAACCCTCGGCCAGCTTGGAGCGCACGAACTGCTCGCGGTTGATGCCGTAGGCGAGCGCCTTGCGGACCTCGTCCTTCTTGAGCAGCGGGTTGTTCTTCTGGTTGATGCCCAGGTAGAGCACGTTGAACGACGGGCGGATCAGCACCTGCTCGCCGTCGTTGCGCAGCAGCCCGTAGTCGGCGGGGGCCGGGAAGTCGTAGCCGTTGATGTCGCCGGCCTTGAGCGCCTGCTTGCGGGCGTTCTCGTCCGGGATCACCTTGAACACGAGCTTGTCCAGCTTGGCGGGCTGCGGCATCGTGCTGGTGTCGTTGCGCACCAAGGTGATCTGGCCGTTGCCCTGGTCCCAGCCGTCGAACTTGAACGGGCCGGTGCCGGTCGGGTGCTTGTAGCCGTACTCCGGATACGTGATCGACGTGCCGGAGCCGGTGACCTTGTCCGCGTTGTACTTCTGCAGCGCGGTGGGGCTCTGCATGGCGAACGACGGCAGCGTGAACGCGGCCGGGAAGGCGCCCTTCGCGCGGGTCAGGTTCAGGACCGCGGTGTGGTCGTCCTTCGCCTCGCAGCTCTTGTAGACCGGCTGGCCCTTGGTGGTGCCCTCGTTGTGCGCGAAGCCCTCGAAGACGTCGCCGTAGTAGATCATCTGGCTCTGGGCGGTGGCGCCCTTCATGTTGTACCAGCGATCGAAGTTGAAGCAGACCGCCTTGGCGTCGAACGCGGTGCCGTCGCTGAACTTCACGCCCTGCTTGAGGTCGAAGGTCCAGGTCTTGCCGTCGTTGCTCGGCGTCCACTTCGTGGCGAGCGAAGGCTCCAGCTCGGCGGTGCCCGCCTTGTTCTGGATCAGCGTGTCCAGCATCTGCCGGGTGATCCGGAACGTCTCGCCCTCGTCGTTGAAGATCGGGTCGAACGTCTTCGGGTTGCCGGTGTTGCCGAAGACCATGGTGCCCCCGGACCCGCCGCCTCCGGCCTCGTCGCGCTTCGATTCCGCACACGCGGACAGCGAGACTGCGAGCGCGCCCGCCAGCCCGATCAGAGCTGCCCGGCGTGTTCGGGTCAGCCGCAATTGCTGCATCTGGCACCCCTTGGGAATGTTCGGTCTCTCGAAATTCACCGTCGGCGGTCAGTTCGGGAAGACCAGTGCGATCGGTGTGTTCGGTGACACTAGCGGCAACTCGGCCTCCGCTTAAGCACGTGAGGTTACGATCGCGCTACGTAAGCCCCAAATAGACCGCAACATGTCAGCAAATGTGCGCGCTGTGTAGCGAAATCTGCCGGTTTAGTACGTTGAGTGGCGGTTTGCTCACCCGGTTGGCCTAACGGTCCGGGTTGTCCGTTCCGGGTGCCGTGGATGTTCCGGAACCCCTCCGGGGGGCGCGCGAAGCTGCCCGCGAAGGCCACTTAAAGCGCCCGAATGTACTCGAGTTCGCCGCGCTCGCGCATTCGCACAATAGCCGTCTTTCGGCTGCCGCAAACCGATGTCGAGCCGGGCTTCCGGTTGTTCAGACCAGCTGGTCGGCGGCCTCGCGCGTGCCGTCGACGGCGAACCAGCCGCGTTCGAACAACTGCCAGCGGCGCAGTTCGGCCCGCGCCGCCTCGCCGTCCCGGGCGACCGCTCTGGACAACCGTTCGGCCTCGGTGCCGCCCTCGATCCAGCACAGCCGCGACAGCCGGGACCGCACCGCCCGGCGTCCGCTCGAGACGCCTTCCAGCACCAGCACCTCGGGAACCTCGACGCGCACCAGCTCGCCGGGCCGCGGGGCGCCGGAGGTCCAGTCCATCCGGCGATACTCGCCGGGCCTGCCCTGTGCCAGCGGCGCCAGCACGCCGTCCTCCAGCCGCGGCCACCACGCGACGGGATCGTCCCAGGTGGCGAAGGCGTCCGTGCTGACCAGCGCGGCGCGCGCGCCGAGAGCTTCGACCGTCTCGGCGGCGAGCGTGGACTTCCCGGCCCCGGACGGACCGTCGATGGCGAGCACCCGGACGCCGCCGAGCCGGGGCGGAGCGGCGAGCAGCGCGGAGATCAGCGAACGCGTGCCGGACTCGCTTCAGGCAGGCCGTCCACGCTGTCCGGCGCGGACGTGCGCTTCTCCAGCTCGGCGATGCGCGCTTCGAGCGCGCGCTGGGTGTCCTCGAGTTCGCAGCGCAGCAACGCGGTCTCCTCGACCGCGGTCCGCACCTCTTCCTCCAGGTGCCCGACCTCGGTCGAAAGCTGCAGCGCGACCAGCGCGAGAACCACTCCGGCCAGGAAGAAGACGAAGTTCGACGGGGTCGCGACCCCGGTGAGATGCGCCAGGAACTCCGCGACCGGCGGGACCACCGCGAGCACCACCACGCCGATGGCCACCACGAGCCAGATGCCGGCGTACTTCTCGCGCAGCTTGCGCCGCCGCATCATCTCGACGACGACGAGCAGCACCAGAGCCGCGATGACGATGCTCAGTACCTGCCAGCCTGCCATGGAGCCTCCCTACGCCGCGTCGGACGAGTCAACGGACGGACGGCGGCGCACCAGCGCGAGCAGCAGGGCGAGCCCCGCCCGGCCCAGGTACACCGCGGACTTCACCGGCGAATGGCTCGGCTTGCCGCCCGCCCGTTCGCGCATGACCACCGGGGTCTCCCGGATGGACAGTTTCGCCCGGATCGCCATCACCAGCGCCTCGACCGTGTCGCCGAGGTACTCGGCCGGGTAGTAGCCGGCGAACAGGCGGATCGCGCGCGGGCCCATCGCCTTGAACCCGGAGGTGACGTCGGTGAGCTTGCTGCCGGACAGCCGGGTGAACACCAGCGACAGCACGACCATCGCGTACTTGCGCGGCCCGACCGCGCGGTAGGAGCCCTTGCCGGCGAACCGGGAGCCGATCGCGATGTCCGCGCCCTCGTCGAGCAGCTGCAGCAGGGCGCCGACCTCTTCCGGGTCGTGCTGGCCGTCGGCGTCGACCTGGACGACGGCGTCGTAGCCGCGCGCGGCGGCGTAGCGGAACCCGGTGCGCATCGCGCCGCCCACGCCGAGGTTCACCGACAGCCGGGCCACCCGGACGCCGGAGGCTCGGGCGAGTTCGGCGGTGCGGTCGGTCGAACCGTCGTCGACCACCAGCACGTCCGCGCTCGGCAGCGTCTGCTTGACCTGGCCGAGCACCGCGGAAATGCTGTCCTGCTCATTGAGCGCGGGCATCACGATGAGCACGCGTCGAGTGCTCACGGATGTGCTGGACACGGCAGCCACCATAACCGCTCACTGACCGTTCGCCGTGGTAGGGCCGGTCACGCCGGACTGTCCGGCGATCTCGTAGATCGTCGCGCCCTCGTTGCGGAACACCACGCGGAACTCCGGCCCGGGCCGCACCCGCGCGACGCCGGCGGACTCGATCGCGTCCTCGGTGGCCTTGCCCTTGCCCTGGATGAGATAGCGCACCCGCAGGTCGGTGAGGTCCGCGCGGACCTGCCGGTACTTGTCGATGTCGTTGACCCAGGCGCTGAGATAGGCGGCCTTGGTGTTGGCCTGGGCACCGTAGAAAGTCCACTCGACCGGCTGAACTCCGGCCAGCGCGTACATCCACGCGGAACCGTCCGCCCGGTCGTTCATCACCCGCTCGCCCGGCACGGTGTGCTGGCTGAGCCAGGTGTAGGCGGCTTCCTCGGCCTTGGACACCGTCGGCCCGTCCTGGTAGGTGACGGCGAGCCGGGACGCGTTGCGGCCGAGGTAGCCGCCCTTGCTCAGGCCGCCGCAGACCAGCCCGAGCAGGACGACCGCGACCACGCCGAGGGTGGCCGAGGCGAGCTTGACCCGCGGCTGCGCCTTCCGCACGAACCAGGCGGCTCCGGTGTGCGCGAACTCTCCGAACGCGACCGCGCCCGCCAATGGGATCAGCGCGGCGATCCGCCAGTGGTCGTTGTAGAAGAGGCTGGTCAGGGTCTGCATGATCGGCGAGTTGATGGACACCGTCAGCATGAAGAGGCCGCCGAACACGACGTACGCGCCGACCAGCCACAGCATCCGCCGGTGCCGCACCAGCAGGACGAGCCCGACGAACGCGGGCACGCCGATCCACCACTGCGGAAAGTCCGACATCGGCGAGAAAGTGATCGTCTGGCCGAAACCGCCGGCGAGCGTGGTCTCCGGCGCCCAGTACGCGCTCGTCACCCCGCCCGCGTTGTACAGCGAGGGCAGCACCAGCGGCACGCCGAGCACGATCGCGAGCCCGCCGGTCGCGATCAGCGAGGGCAGGCTGCGCCGCCATTCGATCTTCTCGAAACGGCAGAGAACGGCGAGCAGAATAAGCAGGAAATAAACGACGACCACGAACACGACACTGGTGTGCAGACCGCACAACCCCGCCACGCCGACGCCGATCGCGACCGGGCCGGCGATGCCGTTCGGCTTCAGCAAATAACGGCCGAGCGCGAGCATCGCCGGAACCAATGCGACACCGGCCACATAGGGCCACAACGGACCGCGCCACAACGAGTCGTACGGGAAAGCGCTGAACCACGTGCTCACCGCGGCCGCGGCGGCGGCGCCGAGCGCGGGCATGCCCCAGACCCGGCACAGCGCGGCGACCCCGAACGGCACGGTGAAAATCACCGCCAGCGCGGCCAGGTTCAGCGTGGGCATCATGGTCAGCCCGCCCTTGCCGAAAACCAGCGCGAGCAAGGCGTGATACGTGTCCGGGTAGAAGTAGTCGGTCTGGTTCGGCAGGTTGGCGATCGTGCCCACCGTCGAGGGCCGGGCGTCGCCGTGTTCGGCGATCCAGCGGACCAGGTTGCCGTGGAACGGCGCGTCCCAGCCCTGCTGGACGCTGGTGATCCCGTTGGTGCCGCGCAAAAAGGTGACCGCGCCCACGCCCAGCGCGACGACGACGCCCGCCGCCAGCACGAGGTGGTCGCGCAGCGGCAGCTTCTCCAGGTCCTCGCCCGTCCAGTCCGGATGCCTGCGGGCGCGCAGCCGCTGCGCCGCGAACGCCAGCGCGGCTCCGACGACGACGAGCACCAGCGTCCACAGCGCGACGTTGAGCAGCGACCAGCGGATGCCGAGGCCGCCCAGCACCGGGACGCCGAGCGCGACGATCCCGAACGTCAGCAGCGGGGCCGCCGCGGCGAGCGTCCACCCGCGCAACCGGATGGCCGCTCCGAAGACGAGCCCAGGCACCCAGAATGCAAGCAGCACCAGAAGAACGTTCATCGAATTCGAATCCAAACCTGATCGGCTTTCGCCATCCGAAGCGCACCGGGAAACCGGCAGCCCGGAACTCACACTACTGCGACGCTAAGAACACGCTTCACCCGTGTCGGAGGTTCCTTCCGCGGACGAATTAGCGAGCACGAATACCAGCACGACGGCGAGCCCGGCCATCGGCGCGACGGCGAGGGAAACGACGGCGCGCAGCACGGTGTCGCCCGGAATGGCGAGCAGCAGCGCCGAAGCGGTGACCGCGACCACCGCCCAGGTGATCAGCACGCGGTTGGCCTGGGCGCGCGCCACCAGCACGGCGGTGAGCAACTGCATCGGCACCAGCAGCACCGAGGACCACACGAGCCCGGCGACCGCCCAGCCGTCCACCTGGTAGGCGGCTCCGTAGACGAGTTCCACCGCCCACGGGCCGATCAGCATGCCGACCAGCGCGCCGAGCGCGGCCAGCGCGAGCGCGGCGAAGGTGCCCAGCAGCAACACGCGGCGCAACCGGCTCCTGCCGTCCGCGGTGGCGGAGAGCCGCACCACGAACGGCACGGCGAGCGACTGCACTGGCGCGACCAGCGTCAGCGGCAGCCGGGCGATGACCAGCGCGGCGAACACCGCGCCGAGCTTGTCCCGGTCGCCGCCGGGGGCGAGCAGGCCGACCAGCGCCGGGTAACCGGTGATGACGGTCGCGGTGAGGGCCGCGCCGAGCAGCAGCATGAGCATCCGGCGGCTGGTGACCGCCCAGCCGTCGCCGTCCGCCCGGACGTCCAGCAGCCGCCACGCCTGGCGGACGAACAGCAGCCAGGCGAACGAGCCCGCCGCGACCGCCAGCGCCAGCGGAACCAGCCGGTAGGCGGTGGCGAGCACCAGCAGGCCCAGCACCAGCACGCGGACCGCGGGTTCGGCGACGATCAGCCCGGCGAAGTGCTTGACCTGGTGCTGGCCGATCAGCAGGCCGCGGACGCCGAACTGGCAGGCGAACGCGATCCCGCCGGCCACCACCACCAGCGCGAGTTCCCCGCTGCCGTGGAAGAGCCGGTCGTTGACCGGCGGGATGAGCAGCGCCAGCCCGAACGCCGCCGCGGCCGCCGCCGAGACGGCCACCGCGCGCAGCGCGCCGCGGCCGGCCACGCCGCCGGTCAGCGCGGCCGTCGCGGACTGCCGGGAGAGCTCCTGCTCCAACGGGGACAACGCGCTGCCGAGGCCCATCAGCAGGCCCCAGAACGTGAGGAAGGTGGCGTACTGGTCCGGGGGCAGCAGCCGCGCGCAGGCGACGGTGAGGACGTAGCCGAGGAGGATCGCCACGAGCAGCGAACCGCCGAGCTTGCCCGCGGTGCGATGGGTGTCCCGGACGACCCCGTTGGCCGCCGCGCCGGTGTCCGCCACGCTCATCGGCGCCGCAGCCGGGCGCGCAGGGCGAGGGACAGACCGCGGAACACGCCCGAGCCGAACCCGGCCGCGAACACCGGCAGCAAGGTGCCGACCGCCCGCGCCTCGGCCGTGCTGGCCCCGCACTTCTTGACCGCCGCGGCGGCCGCCGCCGACCCGGCGATCCCGAGCGCGGCGGCCGTTTTCGGCTTCTTCACCGCCAGCCCGGCTCCGGCCGCGCCGACCGCGAGCGCGCCGAACAGCGCGGTGCGCGCCGGACCGGGCGAACCGAGGTAGGAATCCACGTACGTGGTGCCGCGGAAGAACGACTGCGCCCAGAACTTCTTGAGCGAATCGCGGCCGTGGTAGGTCCCGGCGAACTCCGGGGACAGGTGAATGCGCGCGCGTTCGGCGATCCAGCGCAGCATGCGGGTGTCGTCGCTGGCGAACCGGACGTCGTCGAACAGCGATTCGAAAGCGGCGACGGAGCCCTCGAGCAGATCGCGGCGGGCGCAGAAAAATCCGGTGCCCTTCGGGTAGAGATCGAATTCCTCGATGCCGAACGACGTCAGCTTCGGATCCGCGAAGTACCTGCGCCACGAGAATGCGACCAGCCCGGCCATGAAACCGGCGTAGGGATTGTGCTCGGACGCGACGTTGATGTGGCCGTTCCAGGCGGTGCGTTCGGGGTGGGCGGTCAGCTGGTCGCGCAGGAAACCGAGGCTGCCGACGTCCACGAGCACGCGGCTGTCCAGCAGCAGCAGCCATTCGCCGGACGCCTTCGCCATTCCGGCCCGGCGGGCCTCGAACCGGCCGCTGTTGGCCTGGCTCAGCACGGTGATGCCGTGCTCGTCGCGCAGCCGGGCGAGCCGGGCGGGGGTGTCGTCGGTGCTCCCGTCGTCCACGACAAGGATTTCCACCGGCCACCGCGCCGCCTCGGCCGAGGCGATCAACGCGCCGACGCTGCGATCGATCCAGTCTTGTTCGTTGTAGACCGGAATCACGACGCTGAGCGACGGGAGGGGCGGATTCGCACTCACCCCGGCGAGGCTACCCTGTACCGGCCGGGACAGCGTGCGCAGCATCCTGACCCGCGGCGTTGACCTGCTGTTTACCCGGCTGCGGCCGGTACGGAGATTGGGTAATCCACGGTGATTTCGTTCATTGTCGGCACCACCGCGGAACTGATCAAAATCGCGCCGGTGTTCCACCGCGTCGCCGAGCGCGGGGCGAAACCGGAGATCTGGTTCACCGCGCAGCACGTGGACGAGGTCGCGGACGTGCTCTCGGATCTGAAGCTGCCGGAACCCGCGCTGTGGTTCGTGCCGCGGGACCGGGCGCACAACCTCGAATCGCCGGCGCAGGTGCCCGGCTGGGCCGCGCAGGTGCTGCGCACCGCGTGGAGCCGCCGCGCCGAACTCCGCGCCCGGCTGTCCTCGGACGGCCGGCCGCCGCTGGTGCTGGTGCACGGCGACACGTTCACCACGCCGTACGGGGCGTTGCTCGGCAAGAAGATCCTGAAGGCCCGCGTCGGGCACATCGAGGCGGGCACGCGGTCGGGCAGCATCCTGTCGCCGCTGCCGGAGGAGCTGAACCGCAAAATCGCCGGGAAGCTGGTGGACATCCACTTCTCGCCGAGCGAGCGCGAGGTGCACAACCTGCGGGGCGCCCGCGGCATCGTGGTGAACACCGAGGCGAACACGGCGATCGACTCGATGCGCCAGGTCGTGGACCAGCCGCTGGACGTGCCGAACCTGCCGGAGAAGTTCGGCTTGGCGACGCTGCACCGGTTCGAACTGGTGTCGCGCGCGGACAAATACCGCGAGGTACTGGAAATCCTGCGCGAGCAGAGCCGCGAGATGCCGATCCTGTACATGGCCGGCGCGCCCGAGCGGGAGAAGATCCGGGCGCTGGGCCTGGACAATCTGTTCGACGACAAGTTCATCGCGCAGCCGAAGATGCGGTATTTGAAGTTCTTGCCGCTGGTCGCGCGAGCCGAGTACGTGGTCACGGACTCCGGCGGGCTGCAGGAGGAATGCGGTTACCTCGGCCTGCCGTGCGCGGTCCACCGAGCCCGCACGGAGCGGCACGTGGGCCTCGGCGAGAACGTCGTCCTGACCGAGATGCGCGGCGACCGGCTGCGGGAATTCCTGGCCACGTACCAAAACCGGCGCGGAGAGTCCTGGATGGACAAATACCATCCGTCGGACATCGTGGTGAACTCGCTGGCACAGCTGGGCTACTGCTGACCGGAGAGCAGCGTTAGGCGCGGCCGTCGGCGCGAAAAGGTGGAAGTCAGTCGCCGAACTCGGGGCTGCCACAGAGAAAACCGACCCGAACGCGGGATCGCGTCGGCGTCTGACGGAGCTGCGTGCACGGCCCCCGGGCCGGGTGCGCAGCTCCGTCAGACGCCGACTTGAAGGCGATCCCGCCGCGCCGACGAAGTCGGCGCCAAATTACAGCGCACGTCTTCCGGACAACGCGCGTCCCAGGGTCAGCTCGTCCGCGAACTCCAGGTCCCCGCCCATCGGCAACCCGGACGCCAGGCGCGTCACCGACAGGCCCGGGAAGTCGCGCAGCATGCGCACCAGGTAGGTCGCCGTCGCCTCGCCCTCGGTGTTCGGGTCCGTCGCGATGATGATCTCCTTGACGTCCGCCTCGCCGATGCGCTGCAGCAGCTGCCGCATCCGCAACTGCTCCGGCCCGATCCCGGACAACGGGTCCAGCGCACCGCCCAGTACGTGGTAGCGGCCCTTGAACTCGCGGGTCCGCTCGACCGCCAGCACGTCCTTCGGCTCCTCGACCACGCAGATCACCGTGAGGTCGCGGCGTTCGTCGCGGCAGATGCGGCACGTTTCCTGTTCCGACACGTTGCCGCAGATCTCGCAGAACTGCACGCCTTCCTTGACCTTGCCCAGCACGTCCTGCAGCCGCGCGATGTCCGCGGGGTCGGCGGCCAGCAGGTGGAACGCGATGCGCTGGGCACTCTTCGGACCGACGCCGGGCAGCCGGCCCAGTTCGTCGATCAGGTCCTGGACGACACCCTCGTACAAGTGTCAGCCGCCGAAGCCGAGGCTGCCGAGGTCCGGCATACCGCCGCCGAGGCCGCCTGCCAGCGGGCCCAGCTTCTGCTCGGTGAGCTTCTGCGCGCTCGCCGACGCGTCGCGCACCGCGGCGACCACCAGGTCGGCCAGGGTTTCGACGTCGTCCGGGTCGACCACCTTCGGGTCGATGACGAGGCTCTTCAGCTGGCTGTCGCCGGACACCGTCGCGGTGACCAGCCCGCCGCCCGCGGTGCCGGTGACCTCGGTGCTGGCGAGTTCCTCCTGGGCCTCCACCAGCTTCTGCTGCATCTGCTGGGCCTGCTGCATGATCTGCGACAGGTCGAAGCCGCCGCCGCCGGGTTGCACCATGATCGCACTCGGTCCTTCCGCGTTTGGGTGTTCCTCTCCAGCCTAGCCGCGAGCCCGGCGCGTCCGTCCTGGCGGCACGCGTGTGCTGTGGCACCGTGGTCTCGTGCGAGCGAAGACTCTCCCGCTGCTGACCGGCCTGGTGCTGCTCACGGCGTGTTCCGGCGGCGGCGAGACGCCTCCCTCACCGGCCGCCGCGCCGACATCGGCGCCCCAGGCGACCCCGGCGTCCCCGGCGTCCCCGGCTCCGAGCCCGTCGTCGTCCAGCCCGGCCCCGCCGTCCTCGTCTTCGAACCCGCCCTCGACGTCCGCGGCGCCGCCGGTCGGCTCGGGCAAGGTCGTGGTCCTCGATCCCGGTCACAACGGCGGCAACGCCTCGCATCCCGCCGAGATCAACCGGAAGGTGCCCGCCGGGCGCGGCCAGACTAAGCCGTGCAACACCACCGGCACTTCGACCAACGCCGGGTACCCGGAGCACGCGTTCACCTTCGCGGTCGCGCGGGAGGTCGGGAACGCGTTGGCGGCCAAGGGAATCAAGGTCGTCTACACCCGGCAGAACGACTCCGGCGTCGGCCCGTGCGTCGACGAGCGCGCGCAGCTCGGCAACGACGCGAACGCCGACGCCGTGGTCTCGATCCACGCCGACGGCTCCACTTCGCCGACCGCGCACGGCTTCCACGTCGCGTACTCGGCGCCTCCGTTGAACGCGGCGCAGGGCGAACCGTCGCTGAAGCTCGCGCGCACCCTGCGCGACGGAATCCGCGACGACGGCTTCGCCACCTCCACATACATCGGCTCGGCGGGCCTTTCGCCGCGGAATGATCTGGCCGGGCTCAACCTGTCGACCCGGCCGGCCGTGCTCGTCGAATGCGGCAACATGCGCAACGCCGACGAGGCGAGCCAGATGTCGTCCGCGGCGGGCCGGGCGCACTACGCGCAGGCCATCGCGAAGGCGATCGAGGCGTACCTCGCCGGCTCCTGACGCAGGGAGCCGAAAGGGCTACTGAGCGGACAGAACACCGGACACCGTCTTCTCCCTTGATCGGTCCCGACTTACCGTCGCTGGGGACCTGTCGAGGAGGCGCCGGTGGCCACATCACTCCGAGGACGACTGGTACGGCTGCTTGCCGTGGCAGCCATGGCGGGCACGCTCGTGTCGACGGGGGTCGCCGAGGCCGCTCCACCGGCGGTGACCGCCGGGCAAGCCCGCTTCGAAGTCCTGTCGCCGACGCTCATCCGCACCGAGTACGCGGGCGACGCCAAGTTCGTCGACGCTGGCACGTTCAACGCGATCGGCCGCGGCAGTTTTCCCAAAACCCCTTACACCGCAACAAAACGCGACGGCTGGCTGACCATCCGGACCAGCGCCGTCCAACTGCGTTACAAACTCGACTCGGGCGCGTTTTCCGACGACAACCTCACCGTCCAGCTGCGCACCGGCGGCCAGGATGTCACCGCGCGGCCGTGGGCGGGCAAGCTGACTCCGGCCTGCGCGTTCGGCACCCTCTGCGAGGCCGAACAACTGCAGCTCTACGGACCCGGCACGGCTACCGACCACCGCGGCTACACCGGCGACGGTTTCGCGGCGGGCTTCACCAACCCCGGCGACAGCCTGTCCTTCCGCGTCACCGCGCCCGGTGCTCAGCAGCTGGATCTGCGCTACGCCAACGGAACCGGCGGCGACGGGCAGCACACCACCCGCACGCTCACCGTCCTCGTCGACGGCACGAACGCGCACCCCGTCACCCTTCCAGCCACCGCGGACTGGGACACCTGGGCCCTCGCGACCGTGCCGCTCACCTTGCCTGCCGGACAGCACCAGGTGACCGTCAAGCGCGGCACCGCCGACTCGGGCAACGTCAACATCGACAGCCTCGCCGTGGTCAACCCCGGTGCCGCGTACCCGCAGCCCGTGCCGCCCGCGCCGACGCCGTGCGCGTTCGGTGCCCTGTGCGAGGCAGAACAAGGCGCGCTGTCCGGCGGCGCACACCCGGCCAGTGACCACGACGGCCACTCCGGCAAGTCCTTCCTCGCGGGCATGGAGCGACCCGGCGCAGCCGACGCGTTGACCATCACCGGCGTCCCCGCCGACGGTGCCTACGACCTGCAGCTGCGCTACGCGGACGCGACCGCCGTCTCCGGCCAAACCCAACCGACCTCGTTGACCCTCCAAACCGGGGGCACCTCGACCGACCTGACCCTGCCGTCGACCAGCAGCTGGAATTCGTGGCGCACCAAGGCAATCCCGGTGCGACTCAAGGCTGGCGCCAACACCGTCACGCTGTCCTGCCCGGACGCGAACTGCCACGTCAACCTCGACACCGTCGCCGTCACCGCCGCGCATTCGGCACTGCTCGCCCCGCACGCGCCGCTCGGCGGTTACCGACGCGGCCTCGACGGCGTCGACGGAAGCGCGGTCTCCGCACCCGGAATCCTTTACCAGGACGGCTGGTCACTCCTCGACGACACCGCATCGGCGCTGTACGACCCGCGCACCAAAGCCGTCACCCAGCGGCCCAGCAGCGAGACCTACCAGGACGGCTACGTCTTCGCCTACGGCCAGAACTACGGCCAAGCGCTGCGGGAACTGGCCCAGCTGACCGGACCGTCGCTGTTGCTGCCCCGCTGGGCTTACGGCGTCTGGTACTCCGAGTACTACGACCGCACGGCCGCCGACTTCCAGCAGACGATCGTGCCGAAATTCCGCGAGCAGCACGTACCGCTCGACATGCTCGTCATCGACACCGACTTCAAATCGCCGGACCGCTGGAACGGCTGGGAAATCGACCCGACCCGCTTCCCCGATCCGAAGGCGTTCTTCCAGTGGGCGCACGAGGAGGGCCTGCACACGTCGCTGAACATCCACCCGAGCATCCGCGCCGACGACCCGCAGTTCCCGGCGGCGCAGGCGACCGCGAAGGGCAAACTGCAGCCCAGCTGCGGAAAAGACTGCTACGTCTTCGATTTCGGCGACCCTGACCAGCTGCGCGCGTATTTCGACCTGCACCGGCCGATGGAACAGCAAGGCAACGACGTCTGGTGGCTCGATTGGTGTTGCGACAGCTCGAAATCCAGCCTCGCCGGCGTCACTCCGGACGCGTGGATCAACCAGCAGTACGCAAAGCGCGGCAGCTTCGCGTTCTCCCGCGCGTACGGCTCGCTGCAAGCCGGCGGATACAGCTCGCCGACCGCGGTGCCGACCGGACCGTGGGCGGACAAGCGCACCACGCTGCACTTCACCGGAGACACCATTTCCGACTGGGCCACGCTGGCTTTCGAGGTCGGCTACACGCCCGGTGAATCCGCGGCGACCGGCCTCGCTTCGATTAGCCACGACATCGGCGGCCACACCGGCGGATTGCAGCAGCCGGGCACGGAGCCGGGCAGCACGAAACTGCCGGACGACCTGTACGCGCGCTGGGTCCAGCTTGGCACGTTCCAGCCGATCGACCGGCTGCACTCCAACCACAGCGACCGGTTGCCCTGGCAGTACGGAGCGGAGGCGGACGCGTCCGCGACGAAATTCCTTAACCTGCGCGAGAATCTCGTGCCCTATACGTACACGCTCGCACAGCAGGCCACGGCGACGGGAATGCCGATCGTGCGCCCGCTGTACCTGCAATACCCGGACCAGCAGGAGGCGTACGTACAGGCTGGCGGGGAATACCTGTACGGCCCGGACGTCCTCGTAGCTCCGGCGACCAGCCCGGGCACCACGGCGACCACCAGCGTCTGGTTCCCGCCGGGCAGCGACTGGACGGATTACTTCACCGGCAAGACCTACCGCGGCGGCACCAGCGCGCAGATCACCACGGGCTGGGACACCATGCCGGTATTCCTGCGCTCGGGCGGAATCATGGTGACCCGCAGCGGAAACGTGCCCGGCGACGCACAGGATCCGCGCACGGCCGCGACCGTCACCGTGGCTGGCGGGCACGACGGCGCGTTCACGCTGAACGACGGGTCGGGCACGACTGCGTTGCGCTACACCGAAAATCCCCACTCGGCGACGCTCGCGATCGGTGCCTCGCAGCGCGCTTGGACGGTCCGGTTCACGAATGCCAGCGCGCCTGCCGCGGTGTACGTGGACGGGCGGCGCAGCGGAAGCTGGAGCTGGGATGCGGCGACCCGGACCGTGACCGTGCAAGCGCCGCCGACGCAGCACCCGCAGAAGGTCGTGAGTGTTTATCCCGGTTAGAACCGGGATGCGCACTCACGAGCCACCTGCGGCTCAGGCCGGGCGGACACGCCGGTGAGTGCTGCGCACGGGGACTGACCGTGCGCAGCACTCACGAGCCGGTCAGTCCAGCGGACGTGCGCCGAGGTGGTCCGAAAGCAGCTTGCGGGCGATCTGCTCCGGGTCCTCCTCCGCGGGCGGCGGCGGAGGCGGCGGGACCGGGCTCGAGTCCTCGGAGTAGATGTCGTCGTCCTCGTCCGTGGGTTCGGGCGGGAGCGGGATGTCCGGTTCGCTCGTGGTGACGCGCGGGCGGCTCGGGGCCTCCGGCGCGGGTTTCGGCGGCGGGGGCGCGGCGGCCGCCGGGGCCTGCGCGGACGCGGACGGACGCGTGAACGACCGTTCCGGAGCCGGTGCGGCCGGTTGCTGCCGGGGCGCCTGCCGCGCCGGAGCGGCGGCCGCGGCCGCGCCGTGCACGCAGCGGACCTGCCATTCGCCGCCGAGCACCTCGCTCAGCCCGGCCGCGATCTTGCTCGCGTTGCCCTGATCGCTCAGGCGCCGGGCGAGCGGTTCGGACTTGTGCGTCAGCGTGACCGCCGAACCGTCGACTTCGGCGACCGTCGCCTGCGTGAGCATGGCTTCGAGCGCGCGCCCGCCGGTGAACTTCCGCAGCGACGCCAGCAGTTGCGGCCACTTCTCGCGCACCTTGGCCGCGTCGATCCCGCCCGCGGCCGGGGCTTCCGCGGCGGACGGCGCTTCCGGGGCGGGAGCGGGGGCAGGCGGTTCAGCAGGAGCCGGACGGCTCACCTCCGGGCGAGCCGGACGCGCCGGTTCGGCCGGTGCGGCGGGAGCTTCCTGCACCGGACGTGCGGGGGAAGCTTCCTGCGCCGGACGCTGCGAAGGCCGCTGGAACCGAGCCGGAGCCTCCGCCGGAGCAGCGGATGCGGCCGGAGCAGCGACCGGAGCGGGACCAGCGTGCGGAGCCGGGGCACCGGCCGGAGCGGGCGCACCGGCCGGACGCCGCTCGAGCTTTTCGATCCGCGCCAGCAAGGCTTTCTCCGCCTCGGTGACCGACGGCAGCAGCATCCGCGCGCAGAGCAGTTCGAGCACGAGCCGCGGCGACGTCGCGCCGCGCATCTCCAGAAGTCCACTGTGGACGATGTCGGCATAGCGGGACAGCGTGGCCGGGCCGAGCTTCTCGGCCTGCTCGGTCATCCGCTTCAGCTCGTCGTCCGGCGCGTTGACCAGGCCGCGTTCGCCCGCTTCCGGGACCGCGCGCATCAGCAGCAGGTCACGCAGCCGGTCGAGCAGGTCGGTGGCGAAGCGGCGCGGGTCGTGCCCGGCGTCGGCGAGTTTCTCGACGGTGCCGAACACTTCGGCCGGGTCGTCGTTCGCGAGCCCGTCGATCACCGCGTCGATCAGCGCGGTGTCCGTGACGCCCAGCAGCGCCACCGCCCGCGGGTACGTGACACCTTCCGGACCGGCCCCGGCGAGCAGCTGGTCCAGCACCGACTGCGTATCGCGAGCCGAACCCCCGCCGGCGCGGATCACCAGCGGGTACACCGCCGGTTCGACCGTCGCGCCCTCGGCGGCGACGTTGCGCTCCAGCAGCTCCCGCATCGAACTCGGCGGGATCAGCCGGAACGGGTAGTGGTGCGTGCGCGAGCGGATGGTGGTGAGCACCTTGTCCGGCTCGGTGGTGGCGAAGATGAAGATCAGGTGCTCAGGCGGTTCTTCGACGATCTTCAGCAGAGCGTTGAAGCCCTGCGTGGTGACCATGTGCGCCTCGTCGATGATGAACACGCGATAGCGCGATTCGGCGGGCGCGTAGAACGCCTTGTCCCGCAGGTCGCGGGCGTCGTCCACACCGCCGTGGCTGGCCGCGTCGAGTTCGGTGACGTCGACGCTGCCCGGGCCTTCCGGCGCGAGCGCGCGGCACGAGTTGCACTCGCCGCACGGATCCGGCGTCGGGCCCTTGGCGCAGTTGAGCGAGCGCGCCATGATCCGCGCGCTCGATGTCTTGCCGCAGCCGCGTGGCCCGGAGAACAGGTACGCGTGGTTGATGCGCCCGGCGGCCAGCGCCGTGCGCAGCGGTTCGGTCACATGCTCCTGGCCGACGACCTCGGCGAAGGTCGCCGGACGGTACTTCCGGTACAGCGCGAGAGCCACGTGCCCGAGACTACAGTGAGCACGGTGAGCCCCTCCCGTTCCGGTCGCGGCCGTGCGCCGAGCGGCCCGCGGCCGGGCACGTACCCGGTGCGGTTCGGGACCGCCGAGCTGCTGCGCGACGCCGATCGGCCCAACGCGTGGATGCTTTCGGTGGGCGGGGTGGCGCAGTCCTACGTCGATCTGGACGATCCGACGAATCTGGAGTTCGACTACGTGCGCCGGCTCGGCGACCTGGTCGACTTCCTTCCGCCCGGCCCGCTCGACGCGCTGCACGTCGGCGGCGCGGGCTGCTCCCTGCCGCGCTACGTCGCCGCGACGCGCCCGGGTTCGCGGCAGCTGGTCTTCGACGCCGACGAACCGCTGATCGACCTGGTCCGCGAACAGCTTGACCTGCGCAGCGTCCCGAAACTGCGGGTGCGGATCGAGGACGGTCGCGCGGGCGTGCGCAGCCGGCCCGACTCGACGGCGGACCTGATCGTGCTCGACGCCTTCGAACGCGCGACGCTGGCGAGCGGCTTGGCGACCGTCGAGTTCGCGACCGACGTGGCCCGCGTGCTGCGCCCGGGCGCGACGATGCTGGCGAACATCTCCGACGGCCCTGGCCTGCCGTTCGCGCGCCGGTTCCTCGCGACGCTGGCGGAGGTGTTTCCGCACGTCGTCCTGCTGGCGGAACCCAGCGTGCTGCGCGGCCGGCGGTTCGGGAATCTCGTGCTGGCCGCTTCCCGGCTCGAGCTGCCGACGGCGGAGCTGACCCGGCGCGCGGCGTCTTCGCCGTATCCAGCGCGTGTGGTGCACGGCGCTGAGCTGCGGCAGCTCCGGGGAAAGGCCGCGCCGGTGTTTGACGCGGAAGCGCTGCCCTCGCCGACACCGCCGGACGACGTCCTCGGCTTGTTTTAGGGCCATAAAAAAAGCGGGTTCCCCCCGTACCCGCCAGAGCCCGCTTATCCTTGCTGCCTTCCGGCCCTGGGGAAGTTCACAGGGTGGACGCCACGGGGGGTCCCCGCAGACGACTATAGCGGACTCGGTTGCCGCGCCCGCGCCCCCTCGGCCGCCCCCGCCGCGACCAGGTCGAGCACCTCGCGCACGGACGCCGGGTCGCGGGCGTCGAACGGGTGCACCGGGACGCCGTCGCGCACGGTCAGCGCCCAGCGCACGTCGTGCAGCGGCCGGGTGAGCAGGCCGTCGAAGCAGTTCACCCCGACCACGAAGGGCAGCCGCATGCCCTCGACCGCGTCGAGCACCGGGTAGGCGTCCGCGATCCGCCGCGGGTCGACCACCACGAGCGCGGCGTCCGCGCCCCGCACGAGGTCCGGCCAGCGGAACCAGAACCGGGCCTGCCCCGGCGCGCCGAACAGGTACCGCCGCCGCTCGCCCTCGCCGAGCCGGCCGAAGTCGAGCGCCGCGGTGGTGGCGCCAGCGTCGGTGCGCACCGGCGCGATCTCCGAAACGGCGTGCACCGCCGTCGTTTTCCCGGCTCCGGCCGGGCCAAGCACGAGGATCTTCACGGGTCAGGCGAACGCGGTGTTCTTCAGCTCCTCGACCAGCGCGGGGGTGAGGACTTCGGACGCGCGGTTGGCGAACATCGCCATCTCGTAGGCGATCGTGCCGAGACTGGCCTGCTTGTTGGCCAGCACGCCGAGCGAGCAGCCGATGCTGATGGTGCAGACCACCAGGTAGCCGCGTTCCAGTTCGACCACGACCTTGTCCGGATCGCCGAGCGGATGGCTTTCGGACACGCTCTGGGCCAGCGCGAGCATCGCCGAGCAGGTCGCCGCGAGCCGGTCGGCGTCCGCCCGGTCGAGGTCCTGCGAGGCGGCGATCAACAGCCCGTCCGCGGACACCGCGAGCGCGGCGATCGCGCCGGCGGTGTGCAGCGCGAAGCGGTTGACCAGCCAGTTGAAGTTCTGCGCGGCGGCGGGAACGGTCATGATCCTCCTTGATCGGCCTGGCGAGCGGTGACTTGCTGTGCTTTGGCGACGCCGTCGGAAAACGAGTCGAAGGTGGCCCGCTCGGCGGCCGGATCGCGCAGTTCGCGGCGCGGCAACGGGGTGCGGACGAGCTGCGGGAGTTTCAGCCCGGGAGCCAGCTGGGCGCCGGGGACGCGGCGGAACACTCCGTCGCGGGATTCCGGCGGAACCACGGTGAACTGATGCGTCGGGGACGGGTCAGCGGCACCCTCGGTGTCCTTTGTGGACGGCTCAGGCTCTTCGGGTTCGTCGGGGAGTTCCAGCGTTCCGGTGAGCGAGGCGAATTCCGGCTCCGCCTCAGGCCACTCCGGAGCCTCTTCCGGTTTCGCTTCGTCGGCTTCGGGCTCCGGCTGGTCGGCGAACCACCGGAATCCGGGCGGGGTCGGCGTGGACAGCGCGGCGATCGCGGGCGCGGGCAGCAGCACCGGCCGCGGGTCGGGCACCTGTCCCGGTTCGAAAAGCCCTGGCCCGCGCCGGAAATCGACGTCGCGGGTGAACAACGCCTGCGGCACCGAAACCATCGCCGTCACCCCACCGTCCGAAGTAGACTCCAATTGGACGCGCAGCGAATGCCGCCGCGCGAGCCGCCCGACCACGGCCAGGCCGAGTTGCTGTCCGGACGCCGCGTCGACCGGTTCGGCGAGCCGGTGGTTCTCCTGCGCCAGCCGTTCCGGCGACAGCCCGACGCCGTGGTCGGCGATGCGCACCAGCAGATCGCCGGAGGGCTGGAACTCGGTCGAGATCTCCACCAGGGACTCCGGCGGCGAGAACGCGGCCGCGTTTTCCAGCAGTTCGGCGAACAGCAGCACGAGGTCGATGCCCAGCGACGGCGCGAGCAGCGCCTCCGCCGGTTCGCCGATCCGGATGCGGGATTCGTCGTCGATTTCCGCGGCGGCCGAGCGCAGCGCGGTGGCCAGTTCGATCGGGCCGCCGACCCGCGTTTCGTCCCGGTTTCCCGTCACTACAAGGAGATCGTCGGCGGTGCGGCGCAGCCGAAGGGCGGCGTGCCCCACGCGACGCAGCCCGGCGAGCAATACCGGATCGTCGGTGCCGCGCGTCAATTCCTCCACCGTGGTGCGCTGGCCGGCGACCAGGTTCTGCGTGCGCTTGGCCGCTCCGACCAGCAGCTGGAGCGCGGCGCGGCGGGCATTCGCCTGTTCTGTCACGGCTTCGACCGCGGTGCCTCGGAGCCGGTTGAACGCGTCGGCCAGCTCAGCGAGTTCGCCACCGGTACCCGCCTCGAGCGCGGGCAGCAACGGTTGCGGCGGACCCGACGCCGGCTCCGCGGCCTGAACCAATTCAGGGCCGGCCAGGTCCGCGGTCGAGCGGGCTTGCCCGCTCAGCCGCCGCAGCGGCCGGACGACCGATCGCGCGGTCAGCACGGACAGCGCAGCGATTAGTCCGAAAAGGACAATCGCGGCACCGCCGACGAGATAAGCCGTCCGGGTCGCGCTGGACGCTTTCGCGGAGGCGGTATCGGCGATCGCGCCGGCGATCCGGGCTTCCACCGCGCCGCGCTGCTCGGCGAGCTGAGTACCGGCAGTGACCACATCGGACACAAACTGCCGGTCCTGCCGCGGCGCGGCGGCCAGCCGGTCGAGCTGCTGGGCAGTCGCCCCGGTTTCCATCGCGGAGACCTGTGCCGCGTCCTGCTTCCCGGCCAGCCGGTCGAACTGTTCTTCGTAAACCGCAGCGCGCTGACCTGCGCGATCAGCTCCGGCGGACGCGATCAGCGCGGTCGCCCTGGCCGCTCGCTGCTCGTCCGCGCGCAGCAGTGCGTCGAGGGCCCGGACCCCAGCATCGTCCGAAGTGGCCAGTCCGAGTGCGTCGATCAGCCCACCGGAGATGGAATCGTAGCCAGAGGCAACATCAGCTACGGAAATCTGTCGATTGAGCGCGTTCTGCCGCAGTTTCGACAGTTCGCCGCCGGGGCCGACCAGGCTGTCCGCGACGCCGTGCGCGGTGCCGTCCACCGTCTGCTGCTGCCGGACGAGCGCGGTGTTGGTGGCCGACGGGTCCGCGACAAAAGCGGCCGTGAGCAGGCCTTCCTGCTGCAACTGCCCCACCAGCGAGCCCACCTGCCGCGCCCGGGCCGCGGTGTCCGAAGTGGTCGCGGCCTTCGCCGCGGCGGTGACCTGGGTGAGCACGAGCGGGACCGCCGCCGCTGCGGCCAGGATCAGCGGAGCCACGACCAGCACAGTCACTCGCGCCTGCACAGTGCGGATCCCGAGGCGGTCAAGCAGCCGCGCAGCGGATTCCGGCGACCGGGCCGAGCCGTCGCGCATCCACGTCACCTTCCGTTCCCGAGGAGTCCCGGCGAGACCGAGGCGTGAAGTGCACCGAACGGGGACACCCGCAGGACGCTACTACTCTCGGTAGTACTCGTCGCGGTACGCACATGGTCGGACACCCCACGTCTGCGCAGAGCTTAGCGAGATCGGCAAGAACTAGACAATGCCCTCTTGTCCCGTGTCGCGCCCTGTCACGCTGGGGTTTTCCCGGCGAGTGGCACCCGAGGCGGCCCGGGAGAGGAGAATGACCGATATGCGCATCGCACCCTCTGCCGCCGACGTCGCCGCTGCCCACCTCCGCCTCCGACCACACGTCCGGTGGACGCCGCTGTTACGCACCGAAATCGACGGTCGTCCGCTTGTCCTGAAGCTGGAGCACCTCCAGCGGTCCGGTTCGTTCAAGCTGCGCGGCGCGGTAAACGCCCTGCTCAACGGCCCTGAACCGAAGCGAGTGGTCACCGCGTCGGGCGGCAACCACGGTCTCGGCGTCGCGACCGCCGCGCAGACACTGGGGGTTCCCGCTGTCGTCTACGTGCCGGAGACCGTGCCCGAGGCGAAGGCCGCCGGCATCGAAGCAGCCGGTGCGAAGCTCATCCGGCACGGCGCGACATATGGCGAAGCCGCGGCAGCCGCGTTGGCGGTCGCCGACGAACCCGGCACCCGCTACCTGCACGCGTACGACGACGCCGACGTGATCGCCGGGCAAGGAACCGCGACCGCGGAAATCGTCGCCGACGCACCGGACGTGGACGCCATCGTCGTCGCAGTGGGCGGCGGCGGACTGGCCTCCGGCGCGACGCTGGCCGCGGACGGCCGTCAGGTGTTCGCCGTGGAGCCGGAGCACTGCCAGGCACTGCACGCCGCCCTCGCCGCGGGCGAACCGGTGGACGTCATCATCGACTCGGTCGCCGCCTCGGCACTCGGCGCGACCCGCGTCGGCGAGCTGGCGTTCGGCATCCTCACCTCGCCAAGCGTCACTTCAGTGCTGGTGTCCGATGCCGAAATCCTCGCCGCGCGCGACCTGCTGTGGCGCGAGTTCCGGCTCGTCGTCGAACCCGCCGCCGCGGCTCCGCTGGCCGCCTGGCTGGCTGGGCGCGTCCCAGCCGAGCTGCCGTGTTTTGTCTTGTGCGGAGCCAATACCTCGGTCACCTTCGCGTGAGGTCGTCGCGCCGCTCGACCCGGGCGGCGCACCGCTCACGATTGCGGGAAGGAAGCCACGAACTCGGTACGCCCCGGCTGGCTGGTGACCATCACGCGCCCGGAATGCGCGGCCACGACCGCGGCGACGATCGCCAGCCCCAGCCCGGTGCTCCCGGCGGCACGCGACCGCGAATTGTCGCCCCGGGCGAACCTCTCGAAAACCTCGGGCAGGATTTCCGGCGGAATGCCCGGCCCGTCGTCCACAACGGACAAAGTCGCCCATCCGTCCTTAGTGGACAGCGCGGTGGCCACCGTGGTCCCCGCGGGCGTATGCGTGCGCGCGTTGCCGAGAAGATTCAGCACCACCTGGTGCAACTGCCCGGAATCGCCGAGCACCGAGATCGGCTCGCCGGGAAGTTCCAGCAGCCACTTGTGTTCCGGGCCGGCGACGTGCGAATCGGCGACCGCGTCCGCGACCAGCCGGGACAAATCGACCGGCTCGGGCACCACCGGACGCCCGGAGTCGAGCCGGGCGAGCAGCAGCAGGTCTTCCACGAGCATCGTCATCCGCGCCGATTCGGATTCCACCCGGCTCATCGCGAACGCGATGTCCGGCGGCACCTGTTCGCCGCTGCGCCGGGTCAATTCGGCGTAGCCGCGGATCGCGGCGAGCGGCGTGCGCAGTTCGTGGCTCGCGTCCGCGACGAACTGCCGCACCCGGCTTTCGCTCGCGTGCCGGGCGGCGAGCGCTTCGGCGATGTGGCCCAGCATCCGGTTGATCGCCGATCCGACCTTGCCGACCTCGGTCCTCGGGTCAGTGTCCACTTCGGGCACTCGCTCGGACAGCGCGACCTCGCCGCGGTCCAGCGGCAGTTCGGACACCCGGGAAGCGGTGGCGGCGAGCCGGTCCAGCGGGGCCATCGTCCGCCGGATCGTGACCGCGCCGGCGAACCCGGCGACGAGAATGCCGCAGAGCGCGACGCCGCCGAAAATGAATCCCAGCCGCCACAACGTTTCCGAGACCCGGTTCATCGGCAGCCCGATCACGGTGAACTCGCCGCGCGGCGAATAGGTCGCGACCACGCGGTATTTCTTGAGGCTTCCGGGAAGCTCGACGGTGCGGCTCTGTCCGTTCGGCGCGAGCACGAGCAGGATCCGGTCCTGGTCCGGCGTCAGCGGGACGAGCCCGAACGGGCCGATCACCTGCCCGTTGACCACGCCGTCGTGCACGACCAGGCTGAGCGTCCCCTCGGGCTGGCCGAGCACGCGAAGCGGGTCCGGCGGCAGTTTTCCGGGACCGTTGATGGGCGGACGCGGCACGCCGTGCCGGAACCCGCGGTCGCTCGCCGCCGCCAGCTGTCCGTCGAGCTGCCCGACGAGGAAACTGTTCAACGCCAGTTCGGTGACCACGCCGACCACCACGCAGACCAGCGCGAGCAGCGCCGCCAGCTGCACGATCAGCCTGCGGCGCAAGGACCACGGACGGCGGCGCTCAGCCCGCGGCGGGTTTGAGGACATACCCGGCGCCGCGCATGGTGTGGATCATCGGTTCCCGATCGGCGTCGATTTTCTTGCGGAGATAGGAAATGTACAGCTCGACGATATTGGCCTGGCCGCCGAAATCGTAGCTCCACACGCGGTCGAGGATCTGCGCTTTCGACAGCACGCGGCGCGGATTGCGCATCAGGTACCGCAGCAGTTCGAACTCGGTCGCGGTCAGCGGCACCAGATCGCCGCCGCGGTGCACCTCGCGGCTGTCCTCGTCCAGCGTGAGATCGCCGACCACGAGCTGTGACCCGGTCGCCCCGGAAACGCCGCCCGCCCGGCGCAGCAGCGCGCGCAGCCGCAGCGCCACTTCTTCCAGGCTGAACGGTTTGGTCACGTAATCGTCGCCGCCCGCGGTGAGCCCGGCGATCCGGTCCTCCACCGCGTCTTTCGCGGTGAGGAAAAGAACCGGCAGATACGGCGTTTCGGCGCGCATCCGGCGCAGCACCTCGAGCCCGTCGAAATCGGGCAGCATCACGTCGAGCACCACGGCGTCCGGCCGGAAATCGCGGCCGACGCGCACCGCCTCGGCCCCGGTGCCCGCGCTGCGCACCTCCCAGCCCTCCATCCGCAGGGCCATGGACACGAGTTCGGCCAGCGTCGACTCGTCGTCGACGACCAGCACGCGGACCGGGCTGCCGTCCGCGCGGCGCAGTTCGGCCTTGCCCCGGCCGGCAGACGCGGCGTTCACACTGCTCATGGTGCCATCTTCGGATTCCGTCTTCAGGCCGAGCTGAGTACTGGCTGTGCGTTTCCTGTGCGGCGTTTCCCCGACCGGGGCGCACAGGTGTCCCCCACGTCCGGCACAGCCTCCGCACAGCGGCCGCCCCGACGCTCGGAAAGGACCAGCCCGAACGTTCCGGAGGAGACCATGACGACCGATCCAGCTCAGGGCGCGACCTGGGGAGAGCAGCCCGCTCCGGCATCCGGCGGCGGCCCGGGCACCACGTGGTCGGGCCGGAAAACCGCGCTCGCGGCGGGCGTCGCGGCCGTGCTCGCGGTGGGCGGCGGACTGGCGATCTGGGCGGGCAGCGGCGGCAACGACGCGTCCGCGCAGCAAGGTCCGGGCGGATTCGGCGGCCCAGGCGGACCCGGTGGTTTCGCCGGCCGCGGCATGGGCGGAATCGCCGCGCTGCGCGACGCGCTGCACGGCGACTTCGTGGTGCCGGACACGGCCGGCGGGTACGTGACCGAACGCCTGCAGACCGGGACGATCACCGAACTCAGCGCCACGTCGGTGACCCTGACCAGCAAGGACGGCTACCAGCAGACCTACACGCTGGATTCGGCCACGGTGAAAACCGGTTCGCCGAAGTCCGGCGACAACGTCACCGTGGTCGCGAAGGTCCAGGGCACTACGGCCACCGCGACCTCGCTCGGCGAAGCACAGCAGCTCGGCAACGGACAACCTCGCCGCCGCGGGTAACTCGGGGGGAAGGGAACCTTGAGAGACTTCCTCGAGGTTCCCTTCCCGAGCGAGGAGATGGTCGTGAAGCGGTGGATCACGCTGGCGTGCGGGGTCGTGCTGGTGCTCGTCGGCGCGGTGTGGGTGCTGCAGGGCGTCGGCGTGCTGACCGGCAGCTTCATGACCGGACAGAAACTGTGGTTCCTGATCGGACTGGTCGCGTTCCTGGTCGGCGTCGTCCTCGTCGCGGCCACCGCGGTCCGGAAGCGCTGACTCACCGGGTGAAGACCTCGAACACCGGGTAGCCCGGCGCGATTTCCAGCAGCTTTTCCTCCGGCGCCTTCGCGTCGACGCCCTCGAAGAACGCGCCGACCTCGAACGCCCAGCGCTTGAGATACGAGCGCAGGATGGCGGGCTTCTCGTCGTCGGACAGCTCGCGATAGCGGAAAGTCTCGGTGCGCCGCCCAACGGTCAGCTGGCCTTCGCCCGCCGCGCGCAGGTTCCGCACCCACTGGGTTTCGCCGCGCGCGGCCACCAGGTACTGCTTGCCCTCGAACGGCAGCAGGTTCACCGGCACCTCGCGCAGTTCGCCGGACTTGCGGCCGCGAACGCCCAGCACCCGGCTGCCCCACACGCTCAGGCCGCGCTTGGTGAGCCAGCGGACGCAGCCGTTGAACGCCGCGGTCGCCTTGCCCGGTTCGAGGTAACGAGTGCTGGTCATGGGGTTCTCCTCCAGTCAGCGAGAGCGGTGCTCTCTGTTGTGAACAGTGAACACCTCAGGCGGTCTCGCGTCAAGAGCACTGCTCTCGGTTTTGCGCAGCGCTCTACTCCGAGGCACACTGATCGCATGACTGCCGCACCCCGGACCGCCCGCGAACGGGTCCGCGCCGAGCTGACCCGCGAGATCAAGGACGAGGCCCGCCGCCAGCTCGCCGAGGTCGGCGCGCACGGACTTTCCCTGCGTGCGGTCGCCCGTGAGCTGGGGATGGTCTCGTCGGCGCTGTACCGGTACTTCCCGAGCCGCGATCACCTGCTCACCGCGCTGATCGTCGACGCGTACAACGCCGTCGGCGAGGCCGCCGAACAGGCCGACCCGCACACCGGCGACCCGCGCGAACGCTGGCGGGCCATCTGGCGCGCGACCCGCGAATGGGCCCGCGCGCACCCGCACGAGTACTCGCTCATCTACGGCTCGCCGATCCCCGGTTACCAAGCTCCGCAAGACACCGTCGGCCCCGCCGGACGAGTGGCGTTCGCGCTGGTCGCGGTACTGCGCGACGGCAACCCGCACGAACCCGCCGTCACCGCGCCGATGTCGGACGAACTGCGCGCGCAAGCCGGCGAGCTCGCCAAGATCCTGGACATCGACGCGCCGGCCGAGGTCGTCATGCGCGCCATCGCCGCCTGGACCCAGCTGTTCGGCGCGCTCAACTTCGAGCTGTTCGGCCAGTACGTCGGCAGCGTCGACCCGGCGGACGCGTACTTCGAGCACCTCATCGGGCAGATGGCGGACTTCGTCGGTCTGTAGTCCGGGGTAAGTTCGCCGTGGCGCCAACGCGAAAGGTGGGTTCGACGTGACGGGATGGGCCGGACGGGTCGGCAGGATCCGGGTGATCGGCACCGGGGTGATGGGACGCGGCATCGTCCAGCTCGCCGCGACCGGCGGAGTCACCGTGGAACTCGCGGACGCACAGCCGGAAGCGGTGACCGCGGCGATCGACCACGTCGGCGCGATGGTCGACCGGCTGGTCGCCAAGGAGAAGCTGACCGAGGAGGCCGGCCGCGCGGCGAAGGAAAACCTGGTCCCGGTCGACGGCCCGCTCGCCCCCGCCGAGGGGGTCGACCTGGTGATCGAAGCCGTCCGCGAAGACCTGGAAACGAAGCAAACCCTCTTCGCCGGCCTCGAGAAGGTCTGTGGCCCGGACACCATCTTCGCGACCAACACCAGCTCGCTGTCCGTCACCGAAATCGCCGCCGGACTCACCGATCCCACGCGCATGATCGGCCTGCACTTCTTCAACCCAGTCCCGCTGATGCGACTGGTCGAGGTCGTCCCCGGCGCCCGCACCGCCGATTGGCTTCCCGGCGAAGCCCTCGAACTCGTCCGCGGCTGGGGCCACGAACCCGTGCTGGCGAAGGACGCCCCCGGGTTTCTCGTCAATCACGCCGGCCGCGGCCTGAACACCGAAGCCCTGCAGATTCTTTCGGAATCCCTCGCCGCCCCCGCCGAAATCGACCGCATCGCACGCGACGTACTCGGCCTCAAACTGGGCCCGTTCGAGCTGCTGGATCTGACCGGCTTGGACGTCTCGCACGCGGTACTGGAAAGCATCTGGAGCGGCTTCCACGCCGAACCACGCCTGCGCCCGTCGTGGCTCACCCGCCCGCGTGTCGCCGCCGGACTCTTCGGCCGCAAAACCGGCGAAGGTTTTTACCGTTATGTCGACGGAAAACAGGAACTCCCGCCCGAGCCCGCAGCACCGCCAGCCCCCACCACACCGGTCTACGCGGCCGACGAACGACTGGCCCGCCTCCTCTCCGCAGCAGGCGTAGACGTAGTCCAAGACGCCTACCCCGACACGGTTCTCCTGGTCACCCTGCGCGGAGAGTCCACTGTGGAGGCCGCGCGGCAACTGGAACTGCCCGCCTCACGCGTCGTCGGAATCGACGCCCTAGGCTACGAATCGCGCTTCACGATGTCCGTCCACCCAGGACTGGACCCCCACTACGGCCGCGCCGCCTGGGGCGCCCTGGCCGCCACAGGAACCCCAGTAACGGCAGTCCGAGACGGCGCCGCCCCCATCGCCCAACGCTTGCTGGCCTCCATCATCAACACGGCCTGCTACCTAGCCGACCAGGGCCTGGCCGCCCCCGCCGACATCGACACCGCAGTCCGTCTAGGCCTGGGCTACCCTCGCGGCCCCCTGGAATGGGGCGACCGGGTCGGACCAGAAAAAGTCCTCCGAATCCTGAACGGCCTGCACCGAGCCACCGGCGACCCCCGCTACCGCCCCAGCAACTGGCTGACGGAACGCGTCGCGCTGGGCTTGCCACTCACCTCCATCGGCACCCGCCCGGCTGACCTGGCCTGACTTTCTGTCGGTGGTGCGCGGTAGCTTTTTGCATGGCTGCCGTTCACCGCCCCTAAAACCGCACCGCTGCACCCAAACAGCGAGGCACCCAGCCCCTCCCCCAACCCCGATACAAAGCCGCCCTGCGGTTCGGGGGTGCTTGTCAAGGCATCTTTCCCGCCTTGACAAGCACCCCCGAACCGTCAGCACAATTGGCCTTCGGAGTGCCCCACGCAACCACTAACCGGCAATGTCGCCGCCAGGCGACGAGCCGCCCGAGAGAACCTCACCACCGATAATCCACCACACCCCCATTCCGATAAACAACAAACCCACCCCGAAAATCACTACGAGCACCCCCGCCAATCGGATACTCATCCGACACAGGCAACCCCAAATACCCTCTCTCCCACCCCAACGCAGCCCACCGCTTCCGAATCTCCCCCTGCACCATATGCGCCCCAGTCCCCGCACTCCAATAAACCGACCCGCCACCGCCAAAGTGGTTATACCGAGCACCCCCACCAGGAGTAGCGGTCTCATCGGTCACGGGATACCCAAGCCCCCGCTCCCACCCCAACGAGGCCCACTTATCCCGAATAGCCCCACCAATCTGATGCGCCCCAGTACCCGGCGTCCAATACACCGACCCACCCGTGAAGTGGTTATACCGCCCAACCCGATCCGGAGTCACAGACTCATCGGTAGTCGGATACCCAACCCCGCGCTCCCACCCCAGCGAAGCCCACTTGTCCCGAATAGCCCCACCAACCTGATGCGCCCCACCAGCAGGAGTCCAATAAACCGACCCACCAGTGAAATGGTTATACCGACCAACCCCGTCCGGAGTCCCGGACTCGTCAGTGACCGGATACCCAACCCCGCGCTCCCACCCGAGCGCAGCCCACTTGACCCGGATCTGCCCCTGCACCGAATGTGCCCCAGTACCCGGAGTCCAATAAACAGAAGCGGCTTGACTCCCCGGCGTACCCATCAAATGGTTGTACCGCCCCACCCCATCCGGAGTCGGAGTCTCATCGGTAACCGGCGGCCCATAAACCCGATGCCCGCCAATCGCGAGATACCGAGCCAAAATCTGCCCGCCGATCTCCCGCACCCCAGTAGCCGCGGACCAGTACAACCGCCCGTTCGCATAAGCCCGGTACCGCACCAGCCCGTCCACCACCTCGGGCCCCGTTGGCGCACCGAGCAAACTCCGCAACCCAGGCTCACCCGCATACCGCTGATCAATCGCAGTCACGTAATTAGCAGTAAGCGTCAGGTCACCAGCACCAACAGTGATCGACCACGAAGAGGTAGCCGGACCACCCTGCCACCCAGCGAACTTGGAAACCCCGTCAGTCCCCACCAACGCCGCGGTCACATCAAACGTGGCCCCCTCAGTGACCATCGCACTGCTGACACCCCCCTCGCTGGGAATGCTCAACGCGGCAGGCTGCGTCCCCACCAACGTCAACCGATGCTGGCGCGGGTAAGCGACATAAGTCTTACTAGCCTGTACCCCAGCACTATCGGTAACCGTCGCGGTGAACTCCATCCGCGAGTCCGTGTGCTCAGTAAACGGCACCGTCAACGACGGCCCAGTCGAACCATCCCCAGGATGCACATGGCAGGCCCCAAGATCCGGACAGTGCCGAATCATCGACGTCCACGTAACAGGAAGCCCGCCATCCTCCACATCACTAGCCGTGGCCGACAGCGAAACCGGCTCACCCACCGCAAAAGCCTTATCCGGCGCGGACAACGTCAACACCGGCGAGTGATTACCCGGCGCGACAACAACCTTCGCAGTCCCGACCCCGCCCAGCGGATCCGACACCGTCACCGTCGCAGTGAACGAAGCCCCCTCGCCATACTGATGACTGACCTGAACCCCAGCACCCGTAGCACCGTCCCCGAAGTCCCACGAATACGTCAGCGCATCCCCGTCAGCATCAGTAGAACCGCTGGCATCAAAGGAAACCGTCCGACTGTCCGGATCCGTAGCTGAAGCAGCCTTCGCTGCCGGAGGAGCATTGTTCGTCGAGTAACTCAACCGCCGCAACACCCCGGCGTTGAGATCACTGAAGACGATATCCCCGTTAGGGGCAGCGGAAATCCGAGTAACCCCACCAACATTCTGGAACGGCGACGGACTCGAAGGCGCCTGCGTGAGCTTGCCCTGCGCGTCATACCGCAGCGTCCAGATCTTCTGCCCCGCGTAGTCCCCGAAGAAGTACGCACCCTGGTAAGCCGCCGGATAGGTCGTGCCCCCATACACAATCCCGCCGGTAACGCTGTTGCCTTGCGCCGGACCAGTCCCGTGCTGGTAGTCCCACAACGGCGGCGTGTTCACCGCCGAAGCACAACGTGCGTCAGTCGAATAGCCCGGCGTCAGGTGGTTCCCCTCATAGCAAGGCCAAGCGAGATTCGCGCCAGGCTGCACGACATCCAGCTCTTCCCACGTGTACCAGCCGACGTCGCCGACCACCGGCAGCCCGCTCTTCGGATCGAGGCTGAACCGGAACGGGTTGCGGAATCCGCTCGCGAACACCTTGCTGCGAGCGGAATCCGGCGCGGCAGCGTTGTAGTACGGATGGCTCGGCACCCCCTTGCCGTCCGCGGTGAGGTGCAGGATCTTGCCGAACGGCGAGTCGAGGTCCTGTGCGGCGAAGGCGACCGGGTTGGTCTTGCCCGCGTCGCCGTTGTCGCCGACGGAGTACCAGAGCGTGCCGTCCGGCGCGGGATAAACCGTGTCGAGGCCGTGGATGTAATACGGACTGCCCGGCAGGTCGAAAATCACCTGCTCTCCGGTCAGTCCGGACGGATGCCCAGCACCGTCGAGCTGCACGGTGAACTTGGCGGCGCGCAGCGTGTACTGACCGTTGCCCAGCGACACCGAACGGTTCAGGTAGATCTGGTGCGAGGTGGCGTAGTCCGGCGCGAGCGCGATGCTCGTAAGGCCCATGTCGCCTTGCGTCTCGACCGAGAAGGTCGCGATCTGCTCCGGTGCGCCGCCGCCCGCGGCCGGGACCCAGTTGACGACGCCGGACTTGCCGAGGGCCAGCACGCTGTCGTCGGGCAGCCAGGCGAAATCGGTGAACTCGTACTGCCCGAGCCCGGTGGGCAGGTCCCGCAAGACAAACCCCGGCGGCAGCGCCGGAGTATCGGCTGCTGCCACCGGGGCGGTGACCACGGTGGGGACTGCGACGACCACGAGTGCGGCCACCAGCAGGGAACGGAGCTTGTGCCAGGCCATCCAGGCCCCCTTTCTCAGCGATCGGTAATCGCTCAAAAGGGGGAGTAAGTTGCCTCGATCGGGTGATATTTACTCGACCGTGACGCGCTGAGTCACGCCACGACCTGGACCACGTCGCCGATGTGCAGCGTGGTGAAGAACCGCAGCGACGACGCCGCCGACAGGTGGATGCAGCCGTGCGAGTACACCTTCAGGCTGCCGGTGTGGAACGCGTCGCCCGGGTAGAAGAAGACCGAGTTCGGCATCGGCGCGTTGTCGAACTGCTTGCTCAGGTGCAGCTTTTCCTTGGACAGCACGTGGAACGTGCCGGTCGGGGTCGCGTGCCCCTTGCGTCCGGGCAGCATCGAGACGGGCCCGTAGATCACCTTGCCGTCCTGCAGGAGCCAGGCGCGGTGCGCGGAAATGTCGACACAGGCGCTGGTGCCGGAAGCGGCGGCGGCCGCCGCGCACGGGACGTCGGCGTCGCTCGGCTCCGGGTCCGTCTTGGGCTTGGGCGTGGGCTTCGGCGTCGGTTTCGGAGTCGGCTTCGCGCTGGTGCTCTCCGGGCTGCTGCTGGTCGCCGGGGCAGAACTGCTGGTCGGCGCACTCGAGGACGAGCTGGACACGCTCGCCGCCGCGGGCACTGCCCCGCCGCCGGACGCCGACCCGGCCGTGCCCCCGGAGCACGCCACGAGCCCGAAAGCCGCGGCCAGCGCCGCCATCCCCACCAGAACCCTCTTCACGATCCGGTACCCCCGCGTTCGGTCGGGTCGCATTCGGCAGGACCCGTATCACCCGAATAGACGACCACCACCCCTTCGTGGTTGCTCGGCAATGGTCACGATCCGGCGTCTCCACCCGAGGGTTGAACCGCGAATCCACCCGGCCCCAGCCCGTGCGCCGACGAAAAGCGCATCGACCCCGGCGAGGCTGGAAGCACGCCGGGCCTCCTCCCGGCACCCGCCGCCGGCCGGGCGAAGCCGACCACCTTTCCGAAGGAGCACCGTGAACCTCGGCCCGCTCACCATCGTTCTGTACGTCGCGATCGCGGCGCTCGTCCTCTACCGGGTCGTCTACCGCCAGTGGCGCGGCACGCTGCTCAGCCGCAAGCGCTTGCTGACGCTCCCGTTCATCCTGACCGCGATCGGCGTGTTCTCCGCCGCCACCGCGCTGCAAAGCGCGACCGCGACGGACTACGCGCTGCTGGCTGGCGACGTCGTAGTCCTCGGGCTGCTGGGCGTCGTCCGTAGCTCGTCGTCGGTACTCAGTGCTCGCGAAGGCACGACGTTCGTGAAGGGCACTCCGCTCACGTTGGTGCTGTGGTTCGCCACTATCGGCGTACGCGTCGCCTTCTCCTTCATCGGAGCCGCGCTCGGCGTCAGCAACACCGTGGCCTCTTCGACGATCATGCTCACGATCGGCATCAGCATCGGCGTACAGAACGCCTGCACCTACTACCGCATCCAGAAGCTCGGCCTGCCGCTCTCGGAGCAGACGCCGACGAGCATCAACGCTGGCCGCTAAGCCCCACCATGCGCGCGTACATCCGCGAAGGACTCAACGCCGTTGCCGGGTGCAGGAACCCCGGCAACGGCGGCAAGTCCCGCGCGAAGGGCACGAGATGCGCGTACAGGACTTCCGCCGCAGACGGTCGCATCGAAGGATCCTTCGCAAGCGTCGCGGCGAGAAGCGCATTCAGCTCCCGAGGTACGCCGGGAACGACCGGCGCTGGTTCCTTCACCTGCTTGTCGAAGACGGCGTACGCGGTCGGCCCGGTGAAGACCGGACGGCCGGTGAGCATCTCGTGCAGTACACAACCGAGCGCGTACAGATCGCTTCGCGGCTCCGCCTGCCCACGCTGAATCTGTTCCGGAGCCATGTACGACGGTGTGCCCAGCAGCTGTCCCGCGCGCGTGAAGCGAGCAGTGTCGGCTTCGCGCAACACAGCGAGCCCGAAGTCCATCACCTTGACACTGCCGTCCGGACAGAGCATGAGGTTGGCCGGCTTGAGGTCACGGTGACAGACCGCGCGCGCGTGCGCCGCCGACAGCACCGCGGCCGCTTGCGCCGCGATCGCCGCCGCCCACGGCACCGGTAGCGGACCGTGCTCGGCGAGCAGATCGTCCAGCGCCACGCCTTCGACGAACTGCATGACCTGGAACAACCGGTCGTCGTGCGTGCCGAAGTCGTACAGCGTGGGCGCGCCGGGATGGTCGAGCGTGGCGAGAATCCGCGCTTCGCGGGCGAAGCGTTCTTCAAGCTCTTCGTCGCCGCCGGGGAGCCGAAGCAGCTTGATCGCGACTTGCCGGCCGAGCCGCCGGTCGAACCCACGGTGCACCGAACCCATGCCGCCCCGGCCGAGCGGCAGATCGTCGACCTCGTAGCGGTCCGCGATCAGCATGGGCCCCCTCACAGCGCTCACCCGCCACCGGGCTTCAGCCGTCCTTCGGCGAGTGCGGCAAAGCCTAGCCGCACCAGGTCGCGGCCGATTTCCGCGGTTTGCCGCAAGGCCCGGTCGAAGTCCGCGAGCGCGCGGAACGCGACGCCGTACGCACGCTGCGTTTCGAGCGGATGCCGCGGCACCTTGAGCCGGCGCGCGTCGATCCGGGTCGACGCGCTGTGCACCGGGAAGTCCGCGGCGCGCAGGCATCCGGCGAGGAACTGCGCGTCGAGCAGCTCCGGATCCACGCGATAACGGGAAAGCGCGGGTCCGAGCCGCACCGGAGCTCCACTGTGGACGATCACCGCGCCGGTGACCGACGCGACCACGTCGCCATCGTGGGCGAACACCGCCGCCGGATCGGCCGCGGCGTGCCCGGTCGGCGGACCGCCGATCAGGACGTCGTCGGTGGTCAGCACGGGTTCGTCGCCGTCGGCGGTGCGCGGCGGCGCGTGCGTGATCCGCAGCGCGCCCGCCTTCACCAGCTCGCCGACGGTCGTGTGCGCCGCTTCGCCGGACGCCAGTTCCAGCTTGGGCAGCTCGATCCCGATCTGGCCGAAAATCCGTTGCGCGGCCAGGAAAGCCTCGCCCGAATCGCTCTTGCCAGGCCGGCCCGAGGGGGTCAGGTCGACGTCGTCGTCGAGCATGTCGATGATGCGTTCGCCGGTGTCCGGATCGGCCAAAAAGGCCTGCCACACCTGCTCGACGTTCTCCGCGGTGGTGTCGGCGATCAGCACGGTAGCCGGCGCGCGCTGCTCCGGTTCCGGTCGCGTGAGCAGCCAGAGATCGGTGCCTGGCGCGAGCGTGCACACCGCGCGCAACGCGCCCGCGCGCAGCAAGTTGGCCCGGATGCGCTTCCCGCTTCGCCGTCCGGCCGCCGCGCCCGGCATCAAAACCGCCACCGCGCCACCGGGTTTCACGTGCGCGAGGCAGTGCTGCACCCACGCCAGCTCCGACTCGCCACGCGGCGGCAAGCCGTACTCCCACCGCGCGTCGCCGACGAGTTCCTCGTGCCCCCAGCCCCGCTCGTTGAACGGCGGGTCGCACAGCACGACGTCCGCCAGCCGTCCGGCGAAAGCGTCCGCGCGCAACGCATCCGAGGCGTGCACCTCGGTGTCCGCGCCGTGCAGCCGCAGCCGGATCGCGGCGATCCGCGCGGTGTCCGGGTCGACGTCCTGCCCGCGCGCCCGGGTCGCCGCGGCGGCCAGCAGCAGCGACCCGAATCCGCACGCCGGGTCGAGCACCGTGGCGCCCTTCGCACCGGTCAGCCGCACCATGAGGTCGGCGTACGCGGTCGGCGTCGTGGAGAGCCGACGCGCGTGTGCTTCGAAGAACCGGTCGCAGAGCTGCTCGAACGTCTCCGCCGCGCCTTCGTCCGAGGCGAGCTGGGAGATCAAGGCCAGCAGCTGCGGATCGTCCGGCCCCGCGGCGTCGTCCGCGAGATACTCGCCGACCGACGCCAGCCGCGCGCCAAGGTCGAGGTCATCGCCGAGCGCGCGCAGCCGTTGCCACGCTTCGTCGATCGGCGCCAGCTCGAACGGACGACCGCGCCCGCGCAGCCACGCCTGCACTTCCGGCAGCGAAAACAACGGGCTGGATGCCGTGCCGCCTACCGGCTTGGGAAAATCGTCATGGCGCCGCCGCCAGTTGCTCACCGCCGCCCGGCGCACGCCCGCCAAGCGCGCGATGTCGGCCGCACTCACCGCCGCGTCGTCTGCCATGTCGAGCACGATAGCCGACGACAGCGGTTTCCATCGTTTTGCTTGTTAACTCAGTCAACCAATGGTTTCATGGGGGCATGGCCACCGAGCAGACCCGGTTCACCCTGCGCTACTCCGCGGGATCGGACCAAGGGCGACGACGCCCCAACAACGAGGACTCCGTGTACGCCAGCGGGCGGATGCTCGTGGTGGCGGACGGGATCGGCGGCCAGCCGCACGGCGAGGTGGCCAGCTCGACCGCGGTCAGCGTGCTGGCCTCGCTGGACGCGGAGCTGCGCACCCTGGACCTGACGGCGCACAACCTGTCGAACCTGCTCGCCGACGGCGTCCGCCGGGTCGGCGAACAGCTCGCGCAGGTGGCCGAGGAAACCCCCGCGACCCACGGCATGGGCACCACGCTGACCACCCTGCTGTTCGACGGCACCCACTTCGCCGCGGCCCACGTCGGCGACTCCCGCGGCTACCTCCTGCGAGACGGCGAACTGCAGCGCATCACCCGCGACCACACCCTGGCCCAGGCCCTGGTCGAAGACGGCACGATCAGCGCCGCCGACGCCGACGGCCACCCGCGCGGCTCAATGCTGATGAAGGCCCTCCTGAGCACCGGCTCGGCCGAACCGGACGTCTGGGAATTCACCCCGCAAGCAGGCGACCGCTACCTGCTCTGCTCGGACGGCCTCACCGCGGGCGCCAGCGAACCGGCCATCCAGGACGTCCTTTCCCAAGGCACCCCAGAGGAAACCGTCCCGAGGCTCATCGCACTGGCCAACGAGGGCGGCGGCCCGGACAACATCACCATCGTGGTCGCCGACGTCGTCCCGGCCTGAACGCGTACCCGCAGGTCGGACCACCTGCGGAAGGCGAAAGGGCCATCCGGTATTCTTCCCCACGGAGGATTGGCCGAGCGGCCTAAGGCGCACGCTTGGAAAGCGTGTTGGGTTCACGCCCTCGCAGGTTCGAATCCTGTATCCTCCGCAGCGGTAACCAGCGGAAACGCCGGTCGTCCCAGGTTTGGGGCGACCGGCGTTTCTCGTCTTGGGCTCAGTTTTAGGCTCGGTTGCCCCTGGCCGATGACCGGCTCCTTGCCCTTGTCCCGCACGCTCCCCTTCACGAGCCTGCTGACGTCGGGTTTCGTCGCGGGAAAATGCAGAGCGCCGCAGCCCAGGCGGGCTTGGCGAAGAAGTCGGTTCGGCGCTTGGTCACCCCCTCACCGAACACGGACAATCACCACAGCCGCCCCAAGCATCAACCCCGCACACACCACCGCCGCCACCCCGGTTTCCGTGCTGAACGCCGCGAAAGCCGCCTCGCGCAACGCATCCCCGGGCGGGAGCTTCGCCGCCGCTTCCAAGGTCTCGGCACCCGACGGCATCGCCGCGCGGTACACGGCCGCGCCGATGCTTCCCAGCAGGGCGATTCCCATCGCGCCGCCGAATTCCGCGGACGTTTCCGCCATCGCCGACGCCATTCCGGCTCGTTCCGGGGGCGCCGCGGACAGGATCACGTCCGTCACCACCGCCGCGACTCCGGCGATGCCCAGCGACACCACCGTGAGCGCCGCGATGAAGTACGCGGCTCCGGGCAGCGGCAGTGCCAGCAGTCCGAACCCCGCCGCGGCCACGAGCAGGCCGATCGCCAGCACCCGCGGTTTGCCGATGCGGGCGGCCAGCGTCGCGGCCACCCCGATCCCGACCGGCATCACGGCGAACGTCGGCAGTGCCCACAGCGCCGACTCCAGCGGGCTCATCCCCAGCACGACCTGCAGGTACTGCCAGGTGAAAAGGTTGAACCCGACCAGCGCGAACGTCGCCAGCAGATCGATCAGCAACGGCACCGCGAACGCACGCGAGCGCACCAGAGCCAGGTCGATCAGCGGACGCGCCGCGGTGCGCTGGCGGCGTACGAAGGCGACGCCGGCGACGAGACCGGCGACGCAGCCCGCGATCGGCAGCCAGCCGAACCCATGCGCGGCGAGCTGCTTGACGCCGTAGACGATTCCGAGCACGGACCCGATCGACAGCACCGCGCCGAGCAGGTCGAAGGGCCCCTCCGCGAGCGTCCGGTGTTCGGGCAGCAGCAGCGGGCCGAGCGCCAGCAGGAGCAGCATCACCGGCACGTTGATCAGGAACACCGAGCCCCAGTGGAAGTGCTGGAGCAGCAGGCCGCCGATGATCGGGCCCAGCACCGCGCCTCCCGCGAACCCCGCGGTCCACAGGCCGACCGCGGTCGCGCGCTGCCTGGCGTCGTGGAACATGCCGCGGATCAACGCGAGGGTGGACGGCGCGAGCGTCGCCCCGGCGATCCCGAGCAGCATCCGGGCGACGATGAGCATCGTCGGCGTGGCGGAGAAAGCGGCGAGGACCGACGCGCCGCCGAACGCCGCCGCTCCGGCCAGCAGCAAGCGGCGGCGGCCGATCCGGTCGCCGAGGGTGCCCATGGTGATGAGCAGGCCGGCCAGCAGGAACCCGTACGAGTCCATGATCCACAGCAGCTGCGAGCCGCTCGGCTCCAGATCGGCGGTCAACGACGGCATGGCCACGAACATCACCGACATGTCCATCGACGCCAGCACGCACGGCAGCAGCAAGACCGCCAGTCCGGCCCATTCCCTCGGACCTGCGGTCGAGGAGGTTGTTTCTTCCAGCATGCGTACAAAGTACGCACGCCTGCCGCCGACTTCCAAAGCCTTTTATCCAGAGGCTGACAGAGCAATTCCCGCACCGGCTAGACTTTCCGCACGGCCGTCAGCGGTGTGACGAAAAGAGGTATCGAGTGAAGTGCGGGTCCTGCGGAAAGCCCCTCGCCGCTCCAGACCGGGGCCGGCCGCGGCAGTACTGCTCAAGGGCCTGCCAGGCGAAGGCGTATCGCGCGCGCAAGGCGGAATCCGAGGAGGACCGCGGCCAGCTGACCGTCGACCGGATCGTGCGGGCGGGGATCGCGGTCGCGGACGCCGAGGGGCTCGAAGCGCTGTCGATGCGCCGGGTGGCGGCAGAACTCGGCGCGGGGACCATGGCGCTTTACCGGCACGTCGCGTCCAAGGACGACCTGGTGGCGCTGATGGTCGAGGCCGCGCTCACCGAGGTCCCGCCGCCGGAAACCCCGCCGCGCGACTGGCGGGCCGGGCTGGAGCGCGCCGCCTACCGCGACTGGGACCTCTACCACCGGCACCCGTGGATCCTGGCGAAGGTGCTGGTCACCACCCGGACCCACGACAGCCCGGCCCTCTCCGCGGACAGCGAGCACGCGTTCGCCTCCTTCGACGGCCTCGGCCTCGACCCGGCGGACGCGTTCCGGTACCTGTTCCTGTTCGCCTCGTACGTGCAAGGCGTGGCGCTCACCTACGTCAGCGACGTGGAGGCCGAACGCCGCGGCGCACCGAGGCACCGCCCGAGCTTCGACGCCTACCCGCGGCTCGGCGCCGCGATGCGGGCGATGACCGATCCGTGGGACCTGGACGAACTGTTCGCGTCCGGGCTTTCCGGTGTCCTGGACGGGATCGCGGCCGACCTGGCCCGCAAGGGAATCCTCTGACGGCGCACAATCCCACCCCTCGGACGCTGGCAGAATCCGGTCATGGACCACAGCGCGGCGCACGAGTTCGCCACCCACTGGGCGAAGGCCTGGAACGCCCACGACCTCGACACCCTGATGACTCACTTCGCCGACGACGTGACCTTCCGGTCCCCGGTCGCGGTCCAGGTGATCGGCGGCGACGGCGTGATCCGCGGCAAGGAGGCGCTGCGCGCGTACTGGGCCGAAGGGCTGCGCCGGATTCCCGACCTCCGTTTCGAGGTCATCGGCGTCTACGTCGGGCTCGACGCGCTCGTCATCAACTACCGCAACCAGAAGGGCGGGCTGGTCAACGAGGTCCTGGTTTTCGACGGCCCGCTCGTCGTCGAGGGCTACGGCACCTACCTCGGCGCCGACCCGAATCCGGCCGGGGCTCGCTGAACCAGGGGGAGCGGTCCGCGACAAGGGGCTGGGATCGGCCGAACGGTCCTACCCGCTAGGCTTCGCCGCAGACTTCATCGCAGCCGTCCGGAGAGGTTCCCCGGTGTCACGAATACCGTTTTGACCTGGGCGTTGGCGGTCGCACGCCACCGGAAAACCCGCAGCTCAGAAGAGGGTCGGGCGGGTTTCGGACCCCGCGTGCGCACCAGTGAAGCCAACGCCCGACAGGCCCCGGACCGCCACCCGCGTCCGGGGCTTTGTCGATTCTCCCGTTCCCACTTACTTACCGAAAACACTTGATCACGCTAAGTTTGTACGTGGTCGTTCCAGCCCCAGACGTACCGAGGAGCCCGCCCCCATGGCCGGAGTGGAAGAGATCCGCGCTGGTATCGCGCTCGCGAACGAGAAGGCGTCCGCGAGCATCGCCGCGCTGCAGCAGGCAGCACAGGCACTCGAAGAAGCACAGCTGTCGCTGTCCCAAGCCACCCAGGGCAGCAGCCAGCACGAGGTGAACCAGGCGCACGGCCTGCTCGCCGAGGCGCTGCAAGGGATCACCGGCATGCAGAGCACCATCCAGGCCGGCATCTCGTCGGCCGATTCCTACTCGGCACGGCTTTAACGCCGATGTCCGGGCTCGCCGAAATCCACCAGTTGCTCACCGCCGCGCGAGCGGGGGTCGGCGACGGACGGGCGCACGCCGAGCGGGCGAGGACTCTGCTCGGCGACGCCCGGCGCGCTCTCGTCGACGCACAGGCCAAGGCAGATCCGTGGCTGCCCGGGCAGCTGGCGCAGGCCGACGAGGCGATCGAGCATCTCCTCACCCGTTTGTCCGCCGCCGACGATTTAGTGGGCGGATACCAGTCACGCCTGTAGGGATGAGATGGCCAGCAAGGCAGCCGAGCAACGCAATCGTGTGCAAACCGCCCTCGACCGGGTCCGGCACCAGATCGGGCTCGTGCTCGGGGCCGCGGCGGGCGCGCGCGAAATGGCCGAGGCCGAGGTGGCGCGGCTGACGCTGGAACAGGAGATCGTCCGGGTCGGCATGGACCACGCCGATCCGGCGCAGCAGACGGAGTGGGCCCGGCATCCGGCGGCGCACGAGGTGTTCGCCGCGCTCGGCGGCACCCGCGCCGCCTTCTACACCGACTGGAGCGCCGGTCCCGGCGAGTTGCGCGATCTCGTCGCCGCGCACGCGCCGGGCCCGGCCGGACGGCCGCCGAGCGAATGGCTCGGCCGCGTCGGCACGAATCCCGGCGTGACCGCGCCCGGGTTGTGGCGGGTCGGTTCGGCCACCGCGGCCGGACGCGACATCTCGCGCACGTTCGACGTCGCGGTGCCGTTGCTGGACGAATCGCACCTGGCCATCACGTCCGCGCCGAAAACGCGGCCGGTGGTGGACGGGATCGTGCAGGGCCTGCTGATGCGCGTGCTGTCGGCGTTCGAGCCCGGCGCGGTGAAAATCCACCTGTGGGACGTCGGGCAGCTCACCGCGATCCTGCCGGACCTGTACCCGCTCAGCCGCACGAGCGCGCTGTCGCTGTACGACCCGACGCGGCTGGAGGATCTGCTCGACGAACTCGCCGGGCACATCCGCCGGATCCACGCCACCGGCATGCAGGCCGGCCACACCTCGTTGCGGGAACTGCGGAAAGCCACCGGCCAGCGCCTGGAGCCGTACCGGATCGCGGTGCTGTACGGCAACGGCGAAACCCTCGACGCGGAACGCGCGCGCGACCTCAAACGCGTGGCCAGCGGCGCGCTCGCAGCCGGGATCTGCCTGATCCTGGTCGACGTGCCCACCGCGGTGAGCGCGTCGATCGAAACGCTCAGCCTGCTGGACGAACGCCGCGCGGTCAGCAGCATGACCGGCAGCGACCTGGTCGTGGACCTCGACCCGCCGATGCCGTCCGGGCAGGTCATCCGGGCGGCGAACCGCATCGCCGAAGCGCTGATCGCCCGCCAGGGCGGCCCCCGGTCGTTCGCCGACCTGATGCCCGCCGAGATCGGCCAGGAAAGTTCGGCGCGGGAACTGCGCGCGCCGGTCGGGTTCCACGAGGGCGAAGCGGTCGAGGTGGTGATCGGCGACGCGAGCCCGCACGCGCTCATCGGCGGACCGAGCGGCTCCGGGAAAACGAACTTCCTGTACGCGTTGCTGGGCAGCCTCGCCGCGCGCTATTCGCCGGACGAGCTGGCGTTGTACCTGCTGGACTTCAAGGAAGGCGTCTCGTTCGCCGGTCTCGCGCCCGGCCGCAAGGACTCCAGCTGGCTGCCGCACGCGAAACTGGTCGGCGTCAACGTCAACACCGACCGCGAATTCGGGTTGGCGCTGCTGCGTTTCCTCGCCGACGAATTGCGCCGCCGCTCCGCCGCGGCCAAGGAGCACGAGGTCACCAACCTGGCCGACCTGCGGGAACAAGACCCGGGCGGGCACTGGCCGCGGATCGTCGCGGTGATCGACGAATTCCAGTACCTCTTCGCCGGACGCGACCAGGTCACCGCGCAGGCCACGCAATTGCTCGAGGACATCGCGCGCCGCGGGCGTTCGCAGGGCATTCATCTCGTGCTGGCGAGCCAGGACGTCGCCGGCATCGAGGCGTTCTGGGGCAAGCCCGCGGTATTCGAGCAGTGCACGCTGCGCATCGCGATGCCGAAGGCACGCCGGGTGCTCGCGGAAACGAACAACGCGGCGGTGTCCGCGCCCAAGTGGCACGCGGTGATCAACCACGATTCCGGGGTCGCGCATGGAAACCAGCTCGCGCACGTGCCGGACGCGAGCACTCGCAACGTTTTCGTGAACCTGCAGCAGAAACTGTGGGAACTCTACGCCGGCCGCTTCACCCGGCCGCGTCTTTTCGACGGGGCGCATTCGCCGATCCTGGAACAGTTCCCGGCTTTCCTGGAACTCAAGCCGAACCCCCAGCCGCGGGCGATCCTCGGCCAGTCGATCGACGTCACCGAGGCCGCCTGCGGAGTCGAACTGCCCCGCGTACCCGGCCGGAACGTCGCGGTGCTCGGCGGCGCGACCGCGGAGGCTCTGTCCATTATGGACTCCGCCGCGCGCTCGCTTTCCAAGCAGCTGAAGGAAGGCGAAGCCGAGTTTCTGCTGCACTGCCCGATCGAAGCGAGTTCGTCAGCCGTCCTGGATTTGAAGGACCGGCTGGTCGACGAAGGACATCTCGCGACGCTGACCGACAACCTGTCCGGGGAGCTGGAGTCCATCGCCGAATCGCTCGACACGACGACGCCGCGCATTCTGTTGCTGTACGGAGTGGACGCCGCGTTGCCTTCGCTGGAGGCAAAGGCCGTCGGACAGCTGAAGAGCGGTCTCGACCACCTGCGCACGCTGCTGAAAAATGGCCCGTCGCACGGCGTGCACGTCATCGGCTGGTGGCGCAGCGTCGCGCGGCTCAAGGACACTCTCGGCTTCGGCGGCACGGACGACATCGGCACCTGGGCCGCGCTGGACGTCCAGGGCAACGAACTGTCGCCGTTCGCCGCGGGCCAGGTCGTGCACTGGTCGCCGCGACCGGGCCGGGCCTTGTTCTTCGACCGCACCACGCACGGGGCGCCGGAAGTCATCATCCCGTTCCAGCGCCCGGAAACCGAGCCGACCGCGGGAGGCACGCCGTGACCGAGGGAACCACCAGCCCCGCCATGCGGTACAAGGAAATCGTCGGACTCGCCCGAGGTTCGGCGGACAGCTTGCGCGCGTGGGAACTGGCACGAGCGGACGAAATCGAACGTCTGCTGGCGGACGCGCACGCCGCGGTGGCCGCCGCGCAGGACCGGGAGGAGAAGGCCCGCGAGCGCGCCAACCGATGGTGGAAAATGGCGCTGCACAACGTTTCCCGGCTGAGTTTCGTTGAGGTGCTGGACGATCCGCAGCCGATCCCGACGGCTCGGCCGCAGTATTTGGACCGGTATCTGGAAGAGGTCAAACCGAGTTACCAGGAGCTGGTCCAGGCGGTGCTGGGGCTGGGCTGGCGGGCCAAACGCTGACCCGCCTCTCGCTGGCCGCCCGTTTTTGTCGGTGCCCGGTCCTAGCATGCGAAGTATGACCCGATATGTCGACGAAGACCTGCACGGCGCGGAGTTCCGCGAGTGCGATTTGACTGGGGCGCGCCTGATCGGTGTCGTCATGCAAGACGCGGTGATCGACGGACTGGTCACCAACCTCGTGGTGAACGGGGTCGAGGTCACCGAGTACGTCGAGGCGGAGCTGGACCGGCGGTATCCGGTGCGGGTGCTGATCCGCTCCGGCGATCTCGCCGACCTGCGCGAGGCGGCCCGGCGGCTGCACGCTGACTGGGCCGCCACGATCGAACGAATCCGCCGTGCGCCCGGCATCGAAAGCCGCGGCGTGAACGACGAATGGTCGGCCGCGCAGACGTTGCGCCACCTGGTTTTCGTCCACGACTCGTGGTTCCGCCGCTGCTGTCTGAGCTCGACGGAGCTGTTCACGCCGATGGGCATCGGGCCAGCTGTCGAGCCCTACCGGGAAGCGCACGGGATTGATCTCTCGCTCGATCCGTCCCTCGACGAGATCGTACGGGTGCGTGCCGCACAGGCCGCCGAACTGGAGTCCTGGCTGGATAAAGCCACCGCGGCTCAGCTAGCGGCGCCAGCCCCGGTGCCGGAAGACGATGTCTGGCCGCCGTACGCCCGGGGCCGCTCGGTGCGGCAATGCCTTGGCACGGTGCTGAACGAAACCTTCGAGCACCACGGCTTCTGCGTTCGCGACCTTGACCTGATCGAAGGCGAAAAGCCGTGAGGGGAACCGTGCGGTCCCCCTCACGGACGGCTAACTACGCCGTGCGATGCAGAAACCGGTCGAACTGGTCGAGCAGGTCGTTGGCGAAGTCCGCGAACGGATTCCCCTCCGAAGGCCGGAACCGCACCACCTGTGGGTCGTGGTCGCTCGCCTGGTCCGCGAACTCGGCGTTGACATGCACCACGTCATAGTCCACGCCGCGCGGGGCGGCCGACGTCAGAATGTGGTCCAGCACCTGCGACTGCCCTTCGTACACGTAGCTGTACCGCTCGGCCGGCGGCAGCGTCGAGATCAGGTCCTTCAGCAACCCTCCCGACGTCAGCTTCGCCAGCGCGGGCGAGAACTGGTAGTCGTTGAGGTCGCCGGCCACCACGACGTTCGCCCGCGGGTCCGCGTTGAGCAGCTGCGCCACGAACCCCTGCAGCACGGTCGCCTGCTTCTGCCGCTGCACCTCGGAGCTGCGCTTCGGCGGCTGGTAACGGCCATGCGTTGGCTGGTCGCCCCCCTTGGAGTTGAAGTGGTTGGCCAGCACGAAAACGGTGCGGCCGCGGAACACGAACTCCCCGGCCAGCGGCTTGCGGCTGTCCTCCCACGCCTCGTTGCCCGGGTCGACCCGGCCCGGCGACTGCGTCAGATGTGCCTTGCCGTGTTCGGAAACCACGCCCACCGAGGAGGTCGGGCCGCCACCGGGCCGGTCCACAAAGGACACCCGCGCCGGGTTGAAGAGGAAGCCGACTCGGATGTTGCCGCCCGGCTGTCCGCCGTCCTCGTCGTTCACCGGGTTGATCTGCCGCCACTGGTAGCGCGGGCCTCCCGCGGCGACGATCGCGTCGGTGAACTTCTTCAGCGTCGCGTCGGCGTCGACCGTGCCGTCGTCGATCGCGCCGCTGTTGTCCTGGATTTCTTCCAGGGTAACGATGTCCGGCGTCGCGAGGTTGTCGACGATGCCGTGCGCGAGCTGCGCGTACTTGGTGTCCGAATCGGACGGTGCGAGGTTCTCGACGTTGTAGGTCGCCACCGAAAGCTCGCCCGGCCGCTGCTTGCGCGTGGTTTCCCTCTGCAGCTTGTTGTCCTTGGCCGCGCCCAGCTTCGACGCGAACAGCGTGTAGCCGCCGAAGTTGCTGTACTCCACCGGGCCGGAGGTGACGCCGGTCAGCACGTCGCCGGTGTTGACCTTCGGAGCCGCCTGCTGCGCGGAAGGAATGATCGACTGCACCTTCAGCACGCCAGTGTTGGTCTTGTCGTAGCCGAGGTACACCGTGCCGCCGCGCGGCGTCGGGTTCTGCTGCGGTTTCGTGGTCACGTAAAGCTCGCCGTACTTGTTGCTCGGCCCGACCACGCGCGCGTCCGAAACCTGGACGATCTCGCTCTCGTGCGATTCCCAGAAGTCCAGCGAGTACTTCGCAGGCTCGAGCGGCAACGGCTCGATGTTGCCGCCCGCGTTGGGAGCCAGCACCTCCGGCACCTGGTCCGGCGTCAGCACCGTCGGCGCGGGCAGCGGATTCCCCGCCGAATCGACCGTCCACTGTGCACTCGTCAGCTCGGTGAGCGACTGGTAGTTCGAGGTCGCGGGCGCGTCCGGGTAGTACTCCTTGACCTTGCCCCGAGCGGTCACCGCGTCGCCGACCGCCACGTCCGGGGTGGTCGATCCGGTGAACACGAACAGGCCCTCGCTGGTGCGCGGGTCGCTGTCCGGATGCGGGTCGGTGATCCAGAATCCGCGCGCCGAGCCGAAGCTCCGCACCGCGGTGACAATGCCGGTGACGTCCTCGACCTGCTTGTCCTTGAACGGCGAAATCCGCGTCGTGCCCTGGATGTCGTGGATCTTCGCCGGAACGCCGGGCTCGCCGGGCGGGGTGCCGGTGGTCTCGCCCTTGGTGTTGGTGGGCGTCGGGTCGCCGACGGCGAAGTCCGCGCTGTTGTTGTCGGTGTCGGCGAGCGTCGCCGCGCGCGCGACCGAGGTCGTGTTGGACGGCGCGGCGGCCGGATTTCCTTCGCGGACAACGGCATCGCCGAAGCCGACGAGATCCTTGACGCGGCTGTCCGCCAGGCAGTCAGCCGCGGTCTTGCAGGTCAGCGGCGCGTTGTCGGACACGAGCGCGACGGTTCCCGCGGTCGCGGACATCGCGATGCCGCCGGTCGCGTCGGGCGTCGGCAGCGCGACCGTGCCGCCGTTGCCCTTCCCCTCCGCGACGAGGTAGCGGCCCTTCGGCGCGACCGAGCCGGTAAGCGGCGTGACCTGCCACTTGCTCGACGCGCTCGCCGAAGCAGGCAGGTACTGGACGCTGTAGCCGTCGAGCGCGACCGGCGCGCCGCCGTGATTGGCCAGCTCGATGAAGTCGTTGGTCAGCGTGGCGCCGGAATTGCCGCCACCGCCGTAGACCTCGGCGATCAGGGCGTCCGCGCTCGGCGTCGCCGAAGCGGGCGCGGCCAGTCCGCCGAACGCGAGAGCAGCGGCGGAGGCGGCAACCGCGCCTCTGGTCAGTCTTGCCCCACCGGCGCTGCGGCCCCCGGCGGGACGACGGGATATGGTCACCCTGAGTCCCCTCTGCATGTCAACGGTCGAGGCATCGTCCCCCGAACAAGCGAAGCGGAGGAAGACGAAAGGGCAACGATTCGTAACGAGCTGGAGGGATTTCCTCCTTTGGACGGGTTGACGCAATGATCACGCTCGTACTCGGCGGAGACGTCAACCTGCAGGGCCGCGCGAACCCGGAAACGGCGTTCCACCCGTTGACCTCGCTGCTCACCGGTGCCGACGTGCGGTTCGTGAATCTCGAAGGGCCGCTGTCCGGTTCGACCGGCATGGACATCCCGCACAAGCCGAACTGGCGGCATTCGCCGCCGGAGATGGTCGCCGCGCTGACCGCCGCCGAGATCGACGTGGTGTCGGTGGCCAACAACGTCACCTACCCGCCGGCCGCGGCGATGGCGAGCCTCGCCGTGCTGGACCGCGCCGGAATCGCGCACTGCGGCGCGGGCGCGAACCTCGCCGAAGCGCACGCGCCGGCGATCCTGTCGCGTCCCGGCGGCCGGATCGCGTTCCTCGCCTACACCTCGTTGTGCTGGCCCGTCGGACAGGAAGCGACCGAAGACTCGCCGGGCGTCGCCGTGGCGGGCGCTTACACGTCGTACCAACCGGATCCGCGCGTCCTGGACGTCCCCGGCCGCCCGCCGATCGTGCACACCACGCCGGTCCGCCGCGACCTGGAACTGCTGCTCGCCGACATCCGCCGCGCCCGCGCCGAGGCCGACCACGTCGTCGTGTCGATGCACTGGGGCATTCCCGGCGAAGAACTGGCCGAATACCAGGTGGCCTACGCGCACGCGATCATCGACGCCGGAGCCGATCTGGTCGTCGGACACGGGCCGCACACCGTGCAGCCGGTCGAGGTGTACCGCGGCCGCCCGATCCTGTACAGCCTGGGCAATCTCGTCTTCGACTGGCCGGCCATGCGCGACCGGCACCGCGACGGCCTGCTCGCCGGCTGCGTCGTCGGCGAGCAGATGCGGGTCGAATTAGTGCCGATCCGCCGCGACGAAGACAACGAATGCGTACCGTTGACGGGAGCGGACGCGGACGAGGCGCTGCGGCGGTTTGTGGAGCTGTCCGCGCGCCGCGGCACGAGCGTGACGGTCAGTGACGGTTTCGCGGCCGTTGAAGGACTTCGCGGCTGACCCGCCGATCCCGCCGTCACCCGGACGGCGCATCTGCCTTAAATGCAGCTCAAGCCCGGGGTCGGCTGGTACCGGGCGGGAGTACCTTACCGATGAGCACGGAAATTGTGGCCCAGACCACTTTCGGGCCGCCCCGGCGCTCACGGGTAGCACCTCGCGGGGGGAGGCGACACGGTCACGTGGGGGTTGACCGTCGTCGAGTGCGCGGGTGCCACCACCCGGAGGAAACAGCCGCGGGCGCGGGACTTTTTCCGCTTCGCCCGCGACCGCGGCTCCATGGATTTGCCCCGGGGAAGCCTCGCGAGTGGCGAGGCGCCGCCTTGACCGCGCGGGGGAGCGCGGGAGGGGGAGGAAGGCGGCCTGCCTCGCCACTCGTGAGCACTAACCGCTGAGCAGCGCCGTCGCGAGTCCGCCGGCAACCCGGGCACAGATCTCGCCGTGGGTGAGCGGCAGGTAGTGCCCGGCTCCCGGCACGATCTGCAGCGCCCCGTCTTGGCAGGCAGCCAAAAACCGTCGTTCGCCGAGGCGGAAGTGGTCGTGGCGGCCGTTGAGCAGCAGCACTCGCCCGGGGTACCGCGCGAGGTCGGCGAGCGGATCCAGCCCAGCCGCCAGCACGTCGGGGATGACTTCGGAAGCGATGCCCGCGGCGATCGTCGGTTCAGCCACCTCAGCGGGAAGAACCCGGCGAAGCAGCCACTCACCGTCGTGCGCGGTCCCCGCCAGGCCGCGGCTGGCGAACCGGAATCCGCCGCGCAGAACGCTGTTCGGCGCCAGCGAACATCCGGCTCCCACCAGGGAAACGACCCGCTCCGGATGGCGCGCCGCGGTCGCGATCGAGACATAGCCGCCGAGCGAATGCCCGACCACGACCGCCCGTCCGCCCACCTCGTCGATGGCGTCGGCGACCGCGGCGACCGCGCCGTCGAGCGTGAACTTCTCCCCGCGCCGCGTCCCGTGTCCCGGCAGGTCCGGCGCGGCGATTCGCCCGCGTGCCAGGCGTTTCTGCTGCTGCCAGCACGCTCCGGCCAACCGGATGCCGTGCACGAAAACCACCGGCAATACGTCGCTCATGTCCCCGCCTTCGCCCAGTTTGCAACGGTGCGTTGCGTATCACCGGTCTACCGAATGCAACGCACCGTTGCAACTCTGGCTAGGATCGGGCCATGGACCGGACCGCCTCCCGCCCGCGCAAGGCGGACGCCATCTTCTCCGCGACCCTCGCGCTGCTGGCCGAACGCGGGTACGACGCGCTGACGATCGAAGCGGTCGCCGCGCGGGCCGGGGTGCACAAAACGACGATCTACCGCACGTGGGCGACCAAGGACGAGGTCCTCGCCGACGCGCTCGTGCGGGCCCCGGAGCTGACCTTCGAGGTCCCCGACACCGGCTCCCTGCGCGGCGATCTTCTCGCGCTGGCCAAGGAGATCCACCGCCTGCTGGTCGATCCGGCGAACCGGCGCGTCATCACCGCTGCCGTCTCCGCGCTGCCGGACCGGCCCGCCACCGCCGAGGCCGCCGCACGGTTCTTCGCCGACCGCCTCGGCCGCGAGCAGGCCGTTTTCGACCGCGCCCACGCCCGAGGCGAACTCGCCGACGCCGCGGATTCGGAGATGATCATGGATCTGCTCGGCGGGAATCTCTGGTTCCACACCTTGGTCCGGGCGAAATCCGCCGACGACGCCTATCTCGAACGACTTGTCGACACCGTCCTCACCGGGGTGTCGTGAGTGGTGATCCCGGTTCTAACCGGGATCACCACTCACGAGGTCAGTACGGCCGATCCCCGACGATCGCGACGCGCTCGGCGACCCGGACGTGCGGGTGGTAGTCGTTGACCGCGTAGTGCTGGGTCGCTCGGTTGTCCCAGAAAGCCACCGAGTTCCGTTCCCAACGGAACCGCACCTGGAACTCCGGCGTGTGCGCCTGCAGGAACAAATACCGCAGCAGCCGGTCGCTTTCGGCGCGGTCGAGGCCGACGATGTGCGTGGTGAACGCCTGATTCACGAACAACGTCCGCCGTCCGGTCTCCGGATGGGTCCGCACCACCGGGTGCTCGACCGGCGGGTACGCGTCCTGCCAGCGGGCCAGCAGATCCGGGTCGGTGAACCGGTCGAAACCGGGGACGAAATCGTGCACCGCGGTGAGGCCGTCGATCCGTTGGCGGACGTCGGCGGGCAGGTTGTCGTAGGCGGCGGCCATGTCGGCCCACATCGTGTCGCCGCCGATCGGCGGGACCTCGACCAGCCGCAGCACCGAACCGAGCGCCGGATTCGGCCGCCAGGTGACGTCGGTGTGCCAGATGTTCTCGTATCCGGGCATCCCGGCGGTGCGGGTGAACCGCACGACCTGATCGGAGTCGCCTTGCGGGATGAACGGGTTGGTCTCCAGCTCGCCCCAGTTCGCGGCGAACGCGCGCTGCTGCTCCGAGGTGAGGTGCTGGTCGCGGAAGAACAGCACCTTCCACTCCAGCAGCGCGCGGTTCAGCTCGGCCCGCAGCCGAGGCGACACCGGCGCGCCGAGGTCCACTCCGGAGATTTCCGCGCCGATCACCCGGCCGAGCGGGTGAAGGGTGAAAAGCTCGTAGGGACGTTCTTCAACGCCGTCCGGAAGGCGGCGCAGCACGCGCGGACCCTCGAGGATTCCGTCGTCCGGAGTGATGGCCGAGCGCAGGCGGGCAGGCAGGTCTACCGACATGGAGGTACTCCCGGAAGAATAGGTGAATTCGGCTGTATCAGCGGAAAATCGCCTACGCGGGAGGGGAGCCGAGACGACCGCGACGCCTCAGGAGAGCGGCCACGCCCTCGCCGTCCGACCGCGCCGGGGCACGGCCGGCTTGCGGCACTACCCGGTTCTCTGGCATGACTCCAATTCTGGCGGGGTGCGGAGCGGCCGGTCAAGGATCTCCACGATGTGGAATCGTCGCACGCCCGGCCGAGTGACCCGGGTGGCCTCGATGGGGTTAGATCTCTCCAGAGGGTGGCGGACCGCGGTGCGCGCCCTCCCGGAAGCGGAGGTCCCGATGGCAGGTTCGACGAGCGAGCGGCTCAACGCCGCCGCGGACGCGCTCGATCGGGCGGCTGCCGACGCGGACCGCGCGGCGGGCCGGTTCTCCGAAGCCCGTCTCGAATCGACGCCGTGGGGGATTTCCGCGCCGGCGCGGGAAATCGCCGTCCGGTGGGAGGCCGCGCTCGCCGCGCGGGACGTCGACGCGCGCATCCTCGGCGACGCGACGTCCGATCTGGCCGGTCAGCTGCGGATGGCCGCCCGCGGCCACCACCAGCGCCCGACGATCGCGACGGCGCTGCTGAGTTGATGCCGTTCCTCCACCCGGCGCTGGACAACGCGGCCGCCGGGCTGGCTTCCTTGAGCGCCGCGGCCGCCGTGGTCGGCGCACCGGATCCGGTCACCGCGCTGCGTCAGATCGACTGTTCCCCGCAGGCGATCCGCGAATCGGCGCGCACGCTCTCCAGCGGCCGCGACGTTCTGGTGATGGCGCGGCTGGAGTTCGAACGCGGGGCGCACAGCGCGGAACGCAAATGGGGCGGCGAACCGGCCGCGCGCTTCCGGAGCAGCGCGGACGAGCTGGACGCGCACTACCGGCAGGCCGCGGAAGCCGCCGCGCGCACCGCGTCGGTCGGCTTGGACCTGGCGGAGCTGCTTGACCGGCTGGCGGATCAAACCGCGGCGCAGGTCATGCTGATCGCGGAAGGCGTGACCCCGGCGGCCGTCGCGCTGCTGGCGGGCGACCGCGCCGCGGAGCCGGCGGTGCGGGAGGCGTGCCGGACCATCGCGGAAGCGGTCGAGCGCGGCGTCGCGACCATAGGAGAGGCAACGACTTTCCTCGACGCGTTCGGAACCCCGGTGCTGCAGGAAGAGAATTAGCGAGTCGCGGTCACGAATCCGCCGCGCGTGTGCTCCACCGGCTCGCGTCCGTATCGGAGGGCAAGTTCCGCCACCGTAACGGTTTCCGGCCGCCAGCCGTGGTCGGCAAGCCATTCCGGAGCATCGCCGCCGAGACCGCCGCGCCACAGCGCCGTGACCTCGCCGCCGACTTCGCGCGCCCGTTCCAGCAACCCGTCCCGCTCGCCGTCCGGCCGGTGCTCGAACGAAATCCGGCTGCCCGGCGCGGACAACCCGGTAACCGCCGCGAGCAGCCGCTCCGCCTCCTCGCGGCTGAGGTAGACCAGCAGCCCCTCGGCAAGCCACACCGTCGGCTGCTCCGGGTCGAATCCCTTGTCGCGCAAGGCAGCGGCCCAGTCGTGCCGCAGATCCGCCGGAACCACCGTGCGCTCGCACCGGGGCCGCGCACGCCGCTCCGCCAGCACGGTCTCCTTGAACGCGAATACGTCCGGCAGATCGATCTCGAACACTCGCGCCCCGTCCGGCCAATCCAGCCGAAACGCCCGCGCGTCGAGCCCAGCCGCGAGCAGCACCGTCTGGGTCCCGCCGGACACGAAGTCGTCAAAGAACCGCGTGCGGATCGCGACCTGCTGCGCGAACACCATCCCCAGCTCGCGGTGATTCTCCCGGCCTTCGAAGATCGCCCGCCCGGCATGGAAGAACGCCCCCGCGTACGGATCCTCGAACAGCCGATCTGCCCGCCCGCTCTCAACCGCCCGAAGCCCAGCGACCCCAACCGCGGTCTTGCCAACCGCAGGAAGCTCTCCGCCCATAACCCCAAGCTACTGCGGAACCCTCCAACCCGAAGGCGACCACCCTCCGGGCGGCACCTGGGGGTTGCACCCCTGCGAAAACACCCCACCGGAACCCTCCAACCCAAAGGCGACCCCCCTCGGGGGGTCCGGGGGGCGAAGCCCCTCCGGGCGGGGCCTGGGGGTTGCACCCCCAGAAACACGGCGGGCGAGCCAGGCCGACGCTTTCCGTCGGCATGGCTCGCCCACTCGCACGCGGTGGCGGTGGGATTTGAACCCACGGACGGGATTAACCGTCACACGATTTCGAGTCGTGCTCCTTCGGCCGCTCGGACACGCCACCGCCGAGAACAATACCGGACCCCTTCCGCGGGATGCGGCGGGGGTTACTCGGCCACGGGGCGACGGTCCGCGAAGTACGTCTCGAGCAGGGCCGCGCACTCGTTTTCGAGCACTCCGCCGTGGACTTCCGGCCGGTGGTTGAGGCGGCGGTCGCGTACGACGTCCCACAGCGACGACACCGCGCCGGTCTTGGGCTCCCAGGCCCCGAACACCAGCCGCGCCACCCGGGCGAGCACGAGCGCGCCGGCGCACATCGTGCACGGCTCCAGCGTGACCGCGAGCGTGCAGCCCTCCAGCCGCCAGCCGTCGCCGAACTCTCGGGCCGCGGCGCGCAGCGCGAGGATCTCCGCGTGCGCGGTGGGGTCGGCCAGTTCGACGCGCGCGTTGCGGGCGGCGGCCAGCGGGCGCCCGTCGGGGTCGAAGACGACCGCGCCGATGGGCACGTCGGCACCGGGGGCGCGGGCCGCGTCGAGCGCGGCCCGCACGGCCTCGGTGTCGTCCGGCCGTCTCAGAGCTGGTCCAGCAGTTTCGAGAACTCGGCCTCGAAGCCGCACCGCTGGGCGATCATCTGGAGCTGTTCGTCCGGGTAGAGGTCGACCTCGCCGACGATCACCTCCAGTTCGCCGCCGGGCAGGCCGAGGTCGGCCAGGATTTCGAGGTCGCCTTCGGGCCAGACGGCGTCGTCGTCCTCGTCGGGCGGGTCGACCCGCAGCACGTCGAGGACGTCGGCCGCGATGTCGTAGTCGAGCGCCGCGGCGGCGTCCGACAGCAGTAGCGACGGTCCCCTCGGGCTTGGCCGGACGATCACGAAGAACTCGTCGTCGACGGCCAGCAAGCCGAACGCCGCCCCGGTCGACCGGAGTTTGCCCAGCTCGGTGATCGCCGCGTCGAGTTCTGTGAGCGCCGAGGAATCGAGCGCACTGCACCGCCACCGACCGTCTTCACGGACCACAGCTATCGCGAAGCCCGTGACCGGCTCTTGCACCGCCATGCGCACACCGTATTCCGCCTCGCTGGCGAACGCACGCACGGTGCGCCCGAAGCGTGCGAGGTGCCACTATCGAGCCATGACCGGACCCACCGACCTCCCCACCCTGCCCGGCAATCGGCACGCCGGGCTGCTCGACGCCGCGCGGCAGCTGCAGGACCGCACTGTCGAGCTTCGCCGCGCTGTGCACCGGCACCCCGAACAGGGGTTGCAGCTGCCGCGCACCCAGGCGGCCATCCGTGCCGCGCTGGCCGACCTGCCGATCGAACTCACCGACGGCCGCTCCACGACGTCGCTCACCGGCGTGCTGCGCGGGGCCCGTCCCGGACCGGCCGTGCTGCTGCGGGCGGACATGGACGCGCTGCCGCTGACCGAGGACACCGGCCTGGAGTTCTCGTCCGAGATCGAGGGGGCGATGCACGCCTGCGGGCACGACACGCACGTCGCGATGCTCGCTTCCGCCGCGCGGCTGCTGTCGGAGCGCGTGGACGACCTGGCGGGCTCGGTGGTGTTCATGTTCCAGCCGGGCGAGGAGGGCTTCCACGGCGCGCGGCACATGATTCACGAGGGAGTGCTCGACGCGGCCGGGACGCGCGTCACGCGAGCCTTCGGACTGCACACGATCGCCAACAGCCCGAGCGGCGTCCTGCAGGTGCGCGGCGGGCCGATGATGGCGTCGGCCGACGCGTTCAGCGTCGAGGTCACCGGCCGCGGCGGCCACGGTTCGGCCCCGCACGACGCCATCGACCCGGTCCCGGCCGCGGCCGCGATGGTCGGCGCGCTGCAGACGATGGTCACGCGCCGGATCAGCGTCTTCGACCCGGCGGTGGTCTCGGTGACCCGCATCCAGGCCGGGACGACGACGAACATCATCCCCGAGACGGCGGTGCTCGAGGGGACCATTCGCACACTGTCGGAGGCGACGCGCTCCTTCATCCGCGAGGAGCTGCCGAAGGTGTGCGAGGCGGTCGGAGCGGCACACGGCTGCCGCGTGTCGGCCGGAGTGGACCCGGGCTATCCGACGACGGTCAACGACCCCGCGGTCGCGGCTGAGGTGTTGTCGCTGGGTGCGGAGGTGCTGGGAGCTGAGAACGTCGAGGAGCTGGCCACGCCGATCATGGGCGCGGAGGACTTCTCGTATGTCCTGCAACGGGTTCCGGGCACGTTCGCGTTCATCGGAGCCCGCGAGCCGGGAGCGGACCCGGCGACGACCGAGGACAACCACTCGAACCGGGTGAAGTTCCACGAACCGGCGATGGCCGCCGGGGTGGCCATGTACACGGCGTTCGCACTCGACGCCCTGCGCTGAGTTTCCCGGCACACCCTCGCGCAGGGCGTGCCGGTCCGCTTTTTCGCCAGGTCAGCCTGCGCTCCGCGGTTGACCTGGGACACCTATCCCAAAGATCAGGACGACTGTCCTGGGCTGCCTCGTGTTACGCTCCGGTTGTCGAGACATCATATATCAGATCGGATCTGCTCGTGGCGTTCGAGAAACAGCGACAGCGGCTCGCCGGCGTGGTGGCCATCCCGGTGACCCCCTTCACCGCGGCCGGGGACGTGGACGCCGAGACGTACGAGCGGCTGGTCGAACGGCTCGTGCTGAGCGGTGTCGAGGTCGTGACGCCGAACGGCAACACCGGCGAGTTCTACGCGCTGGACGAGCAAGAAGCGCGACAGTGTCTCGAAGTCACCGCGAAGGCCGCGCGTGAGGCGAGCGTCCTCGCTGGCGTCGGCCATGACGTACGTACCGCCGTGAAGGCCGCGAAGCACGCGCGCGCCTCCGGCGCGGACATGGTGATGATCCATCAGCCCGTGCACCCGTACGTATCGCGCGAGGGCTGGATCGACTACCACCGCACTATCGCGAACGAAGTGCCCGAGCTCGGGGTTGTCCTGTACGTGCGCAACCCCGCCATCGAGGGTTCAGACCTGGCACAGCTCGCCGACGCCGCACCGAACGTGCTCGGCGTGAAGTACGCAGTGCCGGATCCAGTGCGCTTCCGCACCGTCGCGCGCGACGCGGGGTACGAGCGCTTCGTGTGGATCGCCGGTCTCGCGGAACTGTCCGCCCCTGGCTACTTCGCCGTCGGCGCGACGGGCTTCACCTCCGGCCTCGTGAACGTCGCGCCGCAGATCTCGCTCGACCTGTTCCGCCGTCTGCGTAACCACGACTTCGCCGGTGCGATGGAGATCTGGGACCGCATCCGTCCGTTCGAGGAGATGCGCGCCGCCCACGGCAACGCCAACAACGTCAGCGTGGTCAAGGACGCGCTCTCGCAACTCGGCCTGTGCCGTCCCGACGTACGGCCGCCGAGCAGGCTGCTGACGGCCGCCGAACGGGACCAGCTGTTCGCAATCCTGTCCTCGTGGGGGCTTTCGTAACGCGTCAGCCGAGCGTCGGCGGGAGGTCGAAAGCCGGGAAAACTTCCGGCGCGAAGGTGGTCACTTCAGCGACGCGTCCGCCATCCAGCCGGAGAGTCACCAGTCCGAAGGCCCGGAACTCTCCGACCGTGCGCGCGTACGTGGCGAGCGCAGGCAGACCATTCGCGCGCGTCTCCAGAAGGCGGAACTCGACCGCGTCGCCACCGCGCAACGCCGGTGCCCAGGCTTCGAGCACTGCGGCCCGCCCCGCGTACCACGTTGGTTCCGGACCCATATGCCCACCAGCGCCGGGAGCGTGGCTGCAACGGACGTCTTCGCGCAGCAGTTCAGCGAAGGCCGCTTCGTCGTGCTCTACGAGCGCCTTCACGTACTTCGCGACGACAGCGCGCTCCTCATCGCTGGCAGAAGCCGACGCCCATTCCGTACGTCGGGCAGGCAAGTGCTCCCGCAGCTGGGCACGCGCTCGCAGCACATTGCTGTTCACGGACGCAGGCGTCGTACCAAGCGCTGAAGCCGTTTCGCGCGCAGACCAGCCGAGTACGTCGCGAAGCACCAACGCAGCCCGCTGCCGCGGTGACAGGTGCTGGATGGCAGCGAGGAACGCCAACTCCACCGTCTCGAGCGCGACGACGACAGTGTCCGGCTGAAGCGCGCTGTCCGGCACAGGCTGCAGCCACGGCACCGCGACGTCGGGACGCGGCGCGAGGTCGGAGTCGGGCGTGACGGGCAGGTCGAGCGTCGGCAGCTCGCGCGGGTGCGCATCAAGGTGGTCCAGGCACGCGTTGGTCGCGATCCGGTACAGCCAGGCCCGCAAGCTCGCGCGCCCCGCGTACGTCGAACGGCTGCGCCATGCCCGCAGCAGAGTCTCCTGGACCAGGTCCTCGGCCTCGTCGAACGACCCCAGCATCCGGTAGCAGTGCACCCGCAGCTCGTGCCGGTACGGCTCGGTCTCGCTCGCGAAGTCGGTCATCTGTTCAACCATGTCCGATAAGACGGCGGATCGCCGCAAGACTCGGCAAAGCCCAGCTCAACCGGGGTGTGGCGGAGGTTACTCGTGCGTTAAGAACGCGTCAGCACGGCCGCCTGGACCGTCAGGGGGCCGTTTCCGGGTCGGTGCGGTGCGGGCTCGGCGCAGTGTGCTGGCGATGTTCGCCGCGATCGACATCGACCGGAGGTAACCGTGACGCTCAGCGAGCTGCTCCCGAGTCTCGGCTGCGAGGCCGCCGACCATCTTGAACCGGGGCTGTGGCCGCAAGGCACGAAGCTCGGCGAAGGCGGTGAATTGCTCTTCGCCGGCGCGCCGGTCAGCCACTTGGCCGCACGCTTCGGTACGCCCGCCTACCTTCTCGACGAGGAGCAGGTGCGCGAAACAGCCCGCGCGTACCGTCGCGCGCTTCCGGAGGCCGACGTCGCCTTCGCGAGCAAGGCGCTCTGTACGCGAGCAGTGTTGCGTTGGGTCGCTGAAGAAGGACTGTCGCTCGACACGTGCTCCGCAGGCGAGATCGCGGTCGCGCGCGCAGTCGGTTTCCCCGCGGAGCGCATTCTGTTGCACGGCAACGCGAAGACGCCCGAAGACCTGAAAGCCGCGCTGCAGTACGGAGTCGGCCGCATCGTCCTCGACTCTCTCGACGAAGTCGAGCAACTCGGCACCCTCGCCCACGGTGCACAACGCGTCCTCATCCGCGTCACGCCCGGCGTCAGCGGCGACACGCACGCTGCGATCACGACCGGCACTGAAGGACAGAAGTTCGGCTTCTCGCTCCGCCCCGACGTACGCGACAACGTCGACCGCGCGGTCGCAGCAGTTCTTTCGCAACCGAGCCTGCAACTGACCGGACTGCACTGCCACATCGGCTCGCAAGTGTCCCGAGTGGACCGTTACGAAGAAGCCGCACGACGGATGGTCGAAGTGCTCGTTCGCATCCGCGACCAGCACGGAATCACGTTGCGCGACTTAGATCTCGGCGGCGGCCACGCGGTGCCGTACGCCGACCGTGAAGCGTCCTTCGACCTCGACGGGTACGCACGACGCCTCCGCGTCGCACTGAGCTACGAATGCTCGTCGCGCGATTTCCCCTTGCCCCGCCTGACCATCGAGCCCGGTCGCGCGATCGTCGGACCGGCAGGCATCACCGTTTACCGCGTGTGCGCAGTAAAACGCGGCGCACGCACCTTCGTCGCTGTCGACGGCGGCATGAGCGACAACCCGCGCCCCGCGCTGTACGGCGCGCGCTACACCGCGCGTCTCGTCGGCCGTCGCACGAAGGCCGCGCGTACGCCGATGACAGTGGTCGGACGGCACTGCGAATCCGGCGACGTACTGGCGGACGTCTGCCTGCCGGACGACATCCACGTCGGCGATCTGCTGGCCGTACCGTGCACCGGCGCGTACCACCACTCGCTGGCGTCGAACTACAACCTCGTCGGCCGCCCACCGCTGGTCGGCGTCCGCGACGGACACGCGACGCTCCTCGTACGCCGCGAGACCGAAGAAGACCTGCTTCGCCGCTGCTAGCTTTCGATGGTCTGACCGTCGCGGGCAACGGCGCCGCGCGTCAGACGTCGCCCAGCGAAGAAGTCACGGCACGCGCGTTGCACAGCGAACATCAACGGGAAGCCGACAAGGATTGCTACGACCCCGATCACCGCGACGCCGCCGATGCCGAACACTGTGGTCTCTCCGGCGTCAGGCTTCGCGTACGCAATTGCCGCGAGCACCAGTACCGCCAGGAAGAACACGCCGCCCACGAAGGGCAGTAAGCCGCGAAGCACGAAGTTGCGCACGCTCGACAACAGCGTCCGGCGAAACACCCACACACACGCAAGCGCCGTCACAGTGAACTCGATCGCGATCGTGAGTCCGACCGCGTCGACCGAATCCGCGAGCACGTTCCGGCTCCACAACGCCAGCAGCACGTACAAGGCGAGCGACACCAACCCGAACGCCCAGGTGGTCACCGACGGCGTCTGGTACTTCGGATGCACGCGGCCGAACACCTTAGGCAGCGCGCCGTGGCTGGCCATCGACAACGTGGTGCGCGCGGCGGGCATGATCGTCGCCTGGCTCGTGGCCGCACCGCTGGTCAGCACCGACACGATCAGCAGTACCCCCATGACCTTGCCGAAGCCGGACGTCCCGAACACCGCGCCGCCCAGCCCGGCGAGTACGTCCTCGGCGTTCGCCTCGTTGGCCAGCCCGATCCCGTGCTCGCCGACGCCCGCGAACGCCAGCGAAGCGACGGTCACCAGCAGGTAGTTGAGCACCAGCAGCACGGTGGACAGAATCGCCGCCCGCCCCGGCGCGTGCCGCGGATCGGCCGATTCCTCGTTCACCGAAAGCGAACTCTCCCAGCCCCAGTAAATGAAGACCGCGAGCAGCACCGCCGACACTGCCGTCCCGACGCTGACCCCGCTCGGCCACAGCCAGTCCCACTGCGGCGTGGTCGCCTGCGGGCCTGCCGTGCCGCTATAGACGCGCGTAAGCGCGACGACGGAAAAGATCACCAGGACGGCGAGTTCGATGCCGAGGAGGATCCACTGCGCCCGCGCGGACACTTCGATGCCGCGGTAGCACAGCCAGCAGAGCCCGAGCAGCCACCCGCACCCGATGGCGGTCGTCACCGCGCGGTTGTTCGCGAGGTCGTCTAGACCAAACAGCAGCAGCGTGTACCGGCCGGTCAGCGCCGACTGACTGCTCATCACCAGCAGCTGCTCCACCAGGACGACCCAGCCGGTCATCCAGCCGACGCGGCTGCCGAACGCGCGGGTGGCCCACGTGAAGTTGGTGCCGCAATCGGGTTCGGCCGCGTTGAGTTCCCGGAAGGCGAAAGCGACGAACAGCACCGGGACGAACGACAGCAGCACGAACGCGGCGGCCTTGAACCCCGTCCCGGCGAGCACGATGAACCCGAGCGTCGCGGCGATCGAATACGCCGGCGCGGTCGACGACATCCCGATCACCGTCGAAGACACCATGCCCAGCGCGTTCGGACGGAGCCCCTTGGCCGGCACCACGGGCGCGGCGACGGCTTCGGTCATTGGAATATTCCTCCTCGGGATCGGCGGTTCGCGACCGTACCCGCTGTTTGCCCGAGCCAGAACGGGGGCGTGCGGGAGCGCACATGTCCGCCATCCGGAGAAGAAAACGGGAAAGGGTCTCCTGCTCTACGGCTCCTGCCGATACGCTGCGCGTCTGACGAATCACATGCCGAAACACAGGGAGGGACGGCATGGGTGACGAAAACCGTACGAAAATCGAGGAACCGCGTGCTCCGAGAGCGCTAGACGGGACAGACCGGACGCTCATCACGCTGTTACAGGAAGACGGCAGGGCGTCGTTCACCGCACTGGCCAAGGCGGTGGGTCTTTCGGAGGGCGCGGTGCGGCAGCGAGTACAACGGCTGCTGCGGGAGGAAATGGTGCAGATAGTCGCCGTGACCTCGCCGGAACACGTCGACCTGACCCGAAGGGCGATGGTCGGCATCACGGTGGACGGAGACGCCCGCGAAGTGGCCCAGCAACTGGCCAAGGTCGCCGACGTGCACCAGGTGGCCCTCTGCTCGGGCCGCTTCGACCTGCTGGCGGAACTGCTGTGCCGCGACGACGACCACCTCCTGTCCGTACTCGGCGACGAGGTACGGCCAATCGCGGGCGTCGTCTCGACGGAGCTGTTCGTGTACCTGAAGCTCGCGAAACAGGACTACTCGTGGGGAAGGCTCACCGCCTGACCCATGAGTACGGTTCACGGTTGGGCGCCCGGCTGGCGGGCACGGGCCGGGGTTCTCGGTGGGGCTCCCGGCCTGAAATGCCAGCTGAGCCACGGAGGGGCGCGGAGGGACCGGTTGCGTGGCTGGGTTCCTGGGTTGGTCTCGGTTCTGGGGGTCGCTCCGGTTCTTGGGTTGGCTCCGGTTCGCGGGCTGGCCCCGGTTCGCGGGCTGATCTCGGTTCGCGGGCTGGCCCCGGTTCGCGGGCTGATCTCGGTTCGCGGGCTGGCCTCGGTTCGCGGGCTGGCCTCGGTTCGCGGGCTGGCCTCGGTTCGCGGGCTGGCCTCGGTTCGCGGGCTGACCTGGGCTCCTCGGGCAATGCCCCATGGCGCGGTGGGCACGGTCCGCGGGCCAGCGCGGAGGGTCCGGACCGGTACCCGGCTGTGCCTCTGGCCGACTGGATCGGGCTGGCACCCGGCTCTGGCCGGGCCGACCCGGACCGGTACTCCGGCTCGGCTGGCTGGGCCAGATCAGGCTGGCCCCAGGTCTGGACCACTGGCCCCGCGGCCGGTGTCTCAGACCTCGAACGACCAGGTCCGGAGCTTGCCCAGACCGGAATCGGCCGGACTTCGGAACTCCGGTTCCAGCACCACGCCGGCCCCGGTTTCGGAACTCCGGCACGGCACCGGCACTGGTCGGGCACGGTTCCGGCGCAGCCATCCGTCCGACGCCAGCACCGACACCGATCCCGGCTCCACTGCTGCCCCAGCAACGACGCTGGCCAGCACGGGATTTCCACCCCAACCACCGCTCCAGCAACGACGCTGGCGGACACCGAACCGGCCTGATCGCTAGCTCCAGTAACGACGCTGGCCCAGCAACACGCCACCCGGCAACGGAGCGGGCCTAATCACCAGTTCCGGCAACGACGCCGCTCTGGCACCAGGCCCAGCTCGCCCTCGGTTCCAGCACCCGTGCTGACCCCGGCAACGAACTCCGACCCCATCGGCACCCAGCCGATCCGGGTTCAGCGAGTCCCCCGTCGGATCGGCATCAGTGCAGGTCCGGGCAACGAGTTCCACGGCCACGGCATCCGAGCTGGTCCCGGCGACGGGCACCAGCGAGCGCCACCGGCATCGGAGCTGGCCCCAGCAACGGGCGCCAACCCGAGCCACCGGCACCACGCTGGTCCCGGCGACAGGAACCAGCTAGAGCCACCGGCATCGGAGCTGGTCCCGGCGATGGCCACCAGCTCGAGCCACCGGCACCCGTGCCGCCCAGGCAACGGACTCCGGCCCACCACCGGTTCCGGCAACGGCACCGGCCCTGGTCCCGGAATCCCGGCCCAGCACCGCCGCTGGCCCGCCTCGGCCGCACACCGACGTTCCCTGCCCCAGTCCCCGGCACGGGAACGCTCGCCGATTCCCGCGTCTCCTCAACGCGGCCAGCCCCGGATCCCACTCACCGGCACAGCGCCGAACTCGGCGAACCGACCGCGGCCAGCACTCACCGCCACGCGAATTCGCGCCCCTTCCATACTACTTCAAGATGACTATTACACCCCTTCACCGATTAGACCGACTGGCCGAAGCCATCAGTTTCGCTAATACGCCCGAACGGCCGCACTAGTCGAATTTGCCCACCGCGCAGTCGCAATAGCGCGGGCGGCGATTCCGTATCGCCCTCCGCCGCCGAGCCGGTTCCGGCTCCAATCCCGGCCCGCGCCTTCCCCGATCCGCCCCGCGCAATTGCCGAGCAGCCAATCGGGCCGGTTATTCGCCCAGCAGAAATTCCCGCGGAGCCAGCGCCCGGTCGACCACGCGAGCCTCGCCGATCTCGCCGTAGAAACTGCGTTCCACCTTGCCCCGGTACGACGACGCGCCGACCAGCCAGCTGCCGCCCGGGTTGGCCAAGCCGATCGCCGGCGTCTTGGGATTGCGCAGCAGCGGGCAGCCGTCGACGTACAGGGTGCTGCGCCACCCATCGTTGACGACCGCGACGTGCCACCACTTCGCCAACGGCAGTTCGTGTCCCCAGTTGGTCGAAATTCCGTTCTGGTTCAACGGGAACACCGCCCACTGCAGCTCCGCGCCGTCCGAGACGCTGAACGTCGCTGCCGATTCGTTCGGGTCGTCGCCGGACTTCCCGGCCGCGCCGCCGTTGCCGAGGCGCGCGAAGAGGCCGCACCAGCCGTGGGTGCCGTCGCGGAAGTCTTCGGGCAGGCGGATGAACGCCTCGACGGTGTAGCCACGCTGGAAGGTCAGGCTGTTCATCGGCGCGCTGTCGACGGTCTGGAGGTACGCGCCGCGGTTAGGGTTGCGCGCGCCGTCGAAGCGAAGGCTCGCCCGCGACGGTTGGCGGGGCGAGAAGTCCGCCGAGTAAGTCAACGCGTCGGGCCCACTGCCCGGCACGGTCGCGCGGCGCAGGTCGTTGCCTCGGCCGGTGAGGTCCTTGATCAGCACGTTGTCCGGTACCGGAGTTCCCGCGCGACCGCCCTCGAACCGCCAGTACGCGACGGTGCCAGGTACGAGCTGCGGCTTCACCGGGCGAGCGGGCGGCACCGGAACGGGCGCGAACCCGGCGAACCGCTTGTCGAAGTCGATGTCGATGCTGAAGTAGTCGACGTCGGTGCTGCGCTCGGCCTCGATGCGCTCGAGTTCGCTGAGGTCGCGCCGGCCGTCGAGCCACGGCGAGAAGGTGCGGACGTCGATCACGCCGCGGGCGACGTCGAACTGGTACAGCCGGATCATGCCGCTGCCGCCGTAGTAGCGGTCCTGGTAGTTCGCGAGGTGCAGGTGCACGTCGTGGCCGGCGGCGTTGCGCTTCACCAGCCGGCTCGGTGGCCAGTAGTGACCGTTGAGGGTCAGGAAGATCTGGTCGCTTTCGTTGACGAACTCGTCCCAGACCTGCTGTCCGAAGTCCGACAGGAACGCCTTGCCCTGCTCGTCGGAGTTGACCAGCTCGTGGATCGTCAGGATGGCGGGCATCTTCGGGTGTTGCGCGAGGACCTGCTTCGCCCACGCGAATCCGCCCGCCGACGGACGCCAGTCCATCGCGAGCACCAGCCATTCCCGACCGGCGGCACGGAACACGTGGTAGGTGTTGTAGCCGTCCTTCGAGGAACCGCGGAACGTCGGCGAGTTCCGTTGCCGCTGCGGCCCGAACACGTCGAGGTACGGCGTCCGGCCGCGCTGGTCGTCGGTGCGGCCGTCGATGTCGTGGTTGCCCGCGAGCGTGCTGTACGGGAAGCGGAACCGGTCGAGCGCTTGGAACGACCGGCTGATGCCGGCGAACTCCCGCGCCTGCCCGTTCTGCGTGAGGTCGCCGAGGTGCGCGAGGAAGACAACGTTGTCGTCGTGCGCGTGCCGCAACACATACGCCAACGAGGCGTCCACCGGTGCCGAGTCGCCCCGGTCCTCGTCGAACAGGTACTGGGTGTCCGGCATGACCGCGATCGTGAACCGCGGGCTGTCACCGTCCGGCCGCCGAGCGACACCAGGATCGGCCGCGGCGATCCCGTTCAGACCAGGAAGCGCGGACACCGCCGCACCGGCACCGAGGATTCCGGCACCGCGCAGGAAGTTCCGCCGTGAAGAGTCAGTCACGAGCAGGAAGCTACGGGCCAGTCCCGACCGCTACGGCAACAATTGCCGACGGCTCGATGAACAGCACCACGGCACGGCGTTTCTGTCCGGTGCAGGACAACGGCAGCTCGGTACGGATGTCGCTCAGTGACCGTCGCGTCGCCTCTCGTCGCCGACAAGCATGCCCGGCACCGCAAACCACAACAGCCCGAACAGCAAGACCGCCATCCCGCCGACGAGCCCCATCGCCACCGGTCCGAACGAGACCTTCGCGATCAGCGCCACAGTCACCGTGATCGCCGCGGCAAGACACCCGAACCCCACAAGCACGACCCGGTTGCCGACCCGCAGGATCTGCTCCCGCCGCCCAGTACGGAACAGCATGCGGTGCCACGCCGCGGGCGCGATCAACAACGCCGTCGCCGCGACGGTAAGCAGCACGGCCAGCAGATGCAGCGTCTTCTCGAACCCGCTCGCGTCATGGAACCGACCCGTGAAGACGACCGACAGCAGGAAGCCGAAGAGGATCTGGACGCCCGCCTGCGCGACCCGCAACTCCTGCAACAACTCGCCGACGTTCCGCTGCAGCATCTGGTTCCGCGTCTCGCCGGTGTGCTCGACGTCGTCCCCAACCTCAGCCGACTCGCTGACCTGCGCCGGACCACTGACCTGCGCCGATTCACCGACTTCAGCCGTCCCGCTCGCCGCCGCCGATCCCTCGGGCCGCCCAGAGCCACTGCCCTCCGCTGACCCGCGGGCCGCTGATCCGCTGGCCGCCACTGTCCTGGGGATCGGCGCAGAGCCGCCGTCCTGCGCTGGCTCGCGGGCCCGCGCCGATCCGGTGGCCTGCACTCCTCCGCCAGGTTGTGCCGGTCCGGTGGGTCGCTCCGGGCCGCTGGCCTGCGCTGGCCTGTCGGCTCGCGCCCGATCACTAGCCTTTGCTGGCCCGTCGCCTTGCGACTCACCACTGGCTTGCGCCGGCCCGTCAGCTTGCGTCCGCCCACTGGCCCGCGCCGGCCCGTCGGCTTGCGTCCGCCCACTGGCCCGCGCCGGCCCGTCGGCTTGCGTCCGCCCACTGGCCCGCGCCGGCCCGTCGGCTTGCGACCGCCCACTGGCCCGCTCCGGTCCGGCGGCTTGCGCTCGCCCGCTGGCCTGCGCTGGCTCGTCGCCTTGCGTAGCTTCGCTGGCTTGAGGCAATCTGCGGCTCCGACCCGACCCGCCGGGTCCCGGCGATCCGGATGCCTGCGCCCGGCGGCCGGATTGCGCGGATTGCGCCGATCCGCCGCCGCCCGGCAGCCCGCCACCGTCTGGCCCGCCGCTCGGCAGCTCACCGCCGTCTGGTCCGCCACCCGCCAGGCCGCCACCGGATGGTCCGCCACCGGCCGATCCGCTACCGCTGGCCTGCCCACTGGCGTCCGCCGGCCCACCACTCTCCGACGCCCCACCGGCCTCGACCGGCCCGCCGGCACCTGCCGTTCCGTGGTCGTCCGCGCGACGGCCGTCAAACCCCATGGCTCCGTTCGGGTCGTCAGGCATGTCAGGCTCCACCGGTGCTCGCCGAAGCATCGCCGGGCAAGTCCGACGCTGCCACGCTGCCAAGTACCCAACGCGTCAACGCCCGAAAACTCACCAGACCACCCGGGCGACCCTCAGATCCGCCGCAACCGCGATCCGAGCCCCACCCGGCCCGTCAACCGCCCCTGCAAACCGAGCGCGCGCTGCAGACCGGACACGCCGAAACGCACCAACCACCGCAGAGCCGTTCCGCGCTCAGCACAGCGTTCGGCCCTCCCGCCCGACGTCCGGGCAGGGACCCGCAGCAGCGCCTCGTCTGACCCAGCCCACGGCTGAATCTGGCCGATCCCGACGCCGTCCAGCGCCCCATCGCACCTCACGCCCGCGCGGAAAGCCTTCCCGATGTCCGGGCGACCTCCACACGTTCGAGTGGAGAACATGGCACGGCGCGCGCCGACTGGTTAGAGAAGTTTCATGCGTTCCCTCCCTAAATTCCTTTCCGCGGCCCTCGCCGCCGGTCTCTCCGTCACGAGTCTCTCGGCCACCTCCGCCGCAGCGGCTCCGCGCACGGCCTCACCACTGCACTTCACCGCTGCCCACGGCACCTTCGCGGCATACACGCCCGGCAGCAAGGCCGTCACCTACCGTCCGGATCTGGTTCCCGCCGGAGCCAAGGCGCACGTCTCCGCCCTGTCCGGCAGCCGCATCGGCACCACAACCGTGCTGGTGATCAGCGGCCTCCTGCCGCAGCACGAATACGGTGCACACGCGCACGTGAACTCCTGCGGCGCCACCGGTGACGCCGCGGGCGGACACTTCCAGCACGTGCCGGACCCGGTGAAGCCATCGGTGGATCCGGCCTACGCTAACCCGCGCAACGAGATCTGGCTCGACTTCACCACCGACCGCTCAGGAATCGGTCATGCAACCTCCATGGTGAACTGGACATTCGACGGACGGCGGGCGAAGTCCGTGGTGATCCACGAAACCCACACCCACACCGACCCCGGGCACGCCGGAACCGCGGGTGGACGGCTGGCCTGCCTGGACGTCGGCTTCTGAATCCGGACCCGCCTCAGAATCCCCAGGACTTCTCCGGCACGATCCGGATCCGGACGGAGTAGTCGGCGTCGAAGGCCGCCGGGTCAGCGAACCCGATACCGGCGTAGTGCCGCTGGTATTTCGCTAAGTAACCGGGTGCTTCAGAGGCCTTGGCCTCGTCGATGTGCGCGCGTCCGTTGACGACGATGATGCTCCCGCCGTGTTCGTCGCTGTTCAGGTGGAAACTCACCTCCGGGTTGGCGGCGAGATGCCGGAGTTTGGCCGTGCCTGGCCGGCTGAAGACCACGATGTCCTCGCCGTCGAGCACGAACCAGACCGGCCGCGGCGCGGGGCGTCCGCTCGGAGTCACAGTGGTGAGCCAAGCGACGGATTCGCCCGCGCGGTCAATGAGTTTCGGGTCGTGGGTGTAGGTCATGATCGGATGCCTCCTCGGTAGGTTTCCCAGGTAACCACGAGCCACCGACAGTTCTGGCCCGGCGGCCGGCGCGACGGCCTTCGCGAGCCGTCTCCGGCCACTTTCCAGACAGCTAATTTTTGTTGCTATACAAGGAAAACCCCCGATCCGAGGTAAATCTCGATTCCCCGGATCGGGGGACTTCTCACAAACTCAGCGCGAGGCGACAACCCGCGCGTACCGGGCACCGGCAACAAGCAGGATCACCCCAGCGCCGAGGAACGCGCCCACGCGCGCCAACCCGTCCAGCGCGGCAAGGTCGAACAACACGAGCTTCGCCACCGCAGCGGCCACCAGCACCAGCCCAGTGATCCGCAACGCGACCACCTCGATCCCGCGCAGGAGAAGGACGAGTGCCACCACCGTCCACGAAACCGTGACGAGCGTGTGGCCGACCAGGAATCCGGCGCGACCAGGGATTACGAGCATGGACGCGGCCAGAACCAATCCAGCGGCACCGTAGAGCGCACACAATCCTGCGGGCAGCCAAGGCGCAAGGCTGGCCGATTTCACTACGTTGAGCCGAATCGCCGCCCACGGCAGGGCGATCGCCGCGGCGAGAAGAAGCGCAGCCGAGGCCAGCGCGGAAAGGAGCAGATCGCGTGGATGCCAATGCGGGAGCACCAACAGCGCCGGAGTCACCTCCGACCCGAGCGCGAACAGTCCGCCGATCACCGCGAAGGCGAGAGAACCGCCTAGCGCGAACCGGTTCCGAGTGAACTTCGCCGCGAAGGCAAGCACTACTGCTTCGCCAAGCAGGACAGCTCCGCCATCGACCTGCGTGACGGTCGCCTGCATCGCGGCGACGAGGCCAGCGATTCCAGCGACAGTACCGGAATTCCCCCGCACGATGGGCCAGGTCGCGATGAGCACAACCGCCGTTCCGCCCGTCAGAAGCACGGATTCCGGCCGGTTCAACACCAGCGCGGCAACCAAGATCGGCAATGGGGCAACAGCAAGGACAGACAGCGAGTACGGCTCATTATCGTTGCGTCGCAACGTAATCAGCGCTGCCGACGCGCTGACTACACCGGCGGCAATCGCTGCCCACACCGGCAGGGTCCGCAGCCCGACACCGATCAGCGCCGATGTCAAGGGAGGAATGGCTGCAGTAAACGAAAGTGGCCACCATGACCGACGGAGCTGGACAGGGACGGTCGCGATCTGGATCATGAGAAGGAACGTCACGAGTTCGTCGCTGAAGCCCCAGGTGATCAGGGGCGCGCACACACCGCATCCTCCCACCACGGCATTCGCCAAGAGAGAGGAATCCCATTTGACCGCAAGCAAAAGGCCGCCCACCGCGATCGCCAAGCCGACCGCGAGCCCGGCGGGAACCGGCAGGAAATCGTACAAGGAGGTGGCAGCGACAGTGTCGAGGTAGAGCGTCGCGATCCCAGTGGCGACAAGGGCGAACGCACCGGTGCGCGCAGCCGGTTTGCGGTGCAGCCAAGCACCCGCGCCGACAAGGATGCCACCGAACACCGCGCCAACTGCTATCCGCGGCAACGGACCGAGCCAGCCGCGCTGGATGGCCAGAATCAGCAGCAGGACGACCCCGAGCAGAGTCACCGCACCACCGATCCACGCCAGCAGCCGCGAACCGGCACCTTCACGGCTGAGCCGCTCCCGGAGTGTCGGAGGCGGGGTGTACAGCGTTGGGGCGTAAGGCCGTTGACCGTAAGGCGACTGGGCGAGGGGCGGTTGGCCGTACGGCGGCCGTGGGGCAGTTGCCTGCGGGGGTTCTTGGGCGGACTGGCCGGCCGCGAACTGACCGGCGGCGTGCGGTCCGTGGCCCGGATGGGCAGCGGACTGTCCGGCTGCGGCATGGTCCGCGGCGGGCTGGCCAGGTTCGGGTCGCGGCGTCGACGGGTGGGTCGTGCTGGCCATGGGCTGGGCGGAATACGGAGCTGCGTAAGGGTTGTACGGGTAGTAGCCCGGGTGGGGGTGGAACGTCGTCCCGTGCGCGGCCGAGTAGGCCGGGTACAGGTACGGGCCGGTGCCCTGCGCAGTTGGGTAGCCCTGGGCGGGTCCGTGGCCCGGAGCAGTCGGGTAGCCCTGCGCGGCAGGGTGACCAGGCGCGGGCGGCTGGACTGGTCCGGCAGCGCGGGCAGGCTCAGCGGCTTGGCCCGGCTCGGCGGGCTGGCCCGGGTCACCGAGACGACCGGGCTCGGCTGTCTGGCCCGGCTCAACGTTCTGGCCAGGTGCAGCAGCCTCGCTCGGCTCAGCGTCCTGGCCAAGTGCAGCGGCCTCGTTCGGCGTGGCGGAGAAGCTTTCCGCACCCGAGCGGTCGGAGCTGACGGGCTGAGCGGCGCCGGACGGGTAGCCCGGCCGCGACGCGTCCCCAGCCGACTCGTCGCTGCCCGGGTGGCCTGGTGCCGACTGGGAGGCCGGGTTGAGGGCGGGCGTCTCGTCGGGCTGGTCGGTGGCCAGCTCGGGCTGGGGACGCACCGCGCGGAGTTCGGCACCTACGTGGGTCAGGCGGCGGCCGAGGTCGTCCAGTTCGCCGGCCAGGCGGTGGAGCGTTGCAGCTTCCGTGGTCATACCGGACATCGTCGGCGAAACGGCACGATGATCGGATCCGTAGCACTACTCAACGCTGGACACGAGACGGTCTCGCGACCACGGACCTGCCCGGATGCGTGTGCCGTACGTCACGGGCGACAATGGAAGCGTGACTGCCACGTTGAGCGCGCCCACGTTGAAGATCGGCCCCTACCAGGTCGATCCTCCCGTCGTGCTCGCTCCGATGGCGGGGATCACCAACGTCGCGTTCCGGCAGCTCTGCCAGGAGTACGGCGCGGGCATCTACGTGTGCGAGATGATCACCGCCCGCGCGGTCGTCGAGCGGCACCCCGGCACCATGCACATGATGACCTTCGGCGAGCACGAAAACCCGAGGTCCATGCAGCTCTACGGGGTCGACCCGAAGACGATGGCCGAGGCCGTGCGGATCATCGTCGGCGAAGGGCTTGCCGACCACATCGATAGCAACTTCGGATGCCCGGTCGCGAAGGTCACGCGGAAGGGCGGCGGGGCGGCTCTGCCGTTCAAGCGGCGGCTGTTCGCGGACATCGTGCGCGAGTCGGCGAAGGCGGCGGCTGAGGGTGGCGTTCCGTTTACCGTTAAGTTCCGCGTCGGGATCGACGACGATCACCACACGTTCCTCGACGCCGGGCGCATTGCCGAAGCCGAGGGCGCGGCTGCCGTCAGCTTGCACGCGCGTACGGCCGCCCAGCGCTACTCCGGGCAAGCCGACTGGTCGAAGATCGCGGCGCTGAAAGAAGCCGTCACCAGCATCCCGGTGCTGGGCAACGGCGACATCTTCAGCGCGGACGACGCGCTCCGCATGGTCGCCGAGACCGGTTGCGACGGCGTGGTCGTCGGGCGCGGCTGCCTCGGTCGGCCGTGGTTGTTCGGCGAGCTCGAAGCCGCCTTCCAGGGGCGTGAAATTCCGGCGGGACCGAACCTCGGCGAAGTTGCGCGCGTCCTGCGGCGGCACACCGAGCTGCTCATCGAGCACGACGGCCACGACAAGGCCATGCGCGACATCCGCAAGCACATGGCCTGGTACCTGATGGGCTTCCCGGTCGGCTCCGAGCTGCGGCGCGGCTTCGCGATGGTGACGAGCCTGAACCAGCTGGACGACCTGATCGCGCAGCTGGACCACGACGCTCCGTTCCCGAGCGCCGCGACCGGTCCGCGCGGGCGGCAGGGGTCGCCGGGCAAGGTGACGCTCCCGCACGGGTGGCTCGACGACCCGGACGACGACTGCGTTCCCGAGGCCGAAGACATGCACTCCGGCGGCTGATCACCGGAGTTCGGCCGTCAGGCTGGACGGCCCAGATCGACCAAACACCGCTCGGTCATCCGGTATCTGCGGCAAAGGGCACGGACCGTGACCACCAGCTAAGAATCCGTCGTGACAAAGGGAATTCGCCGTCAGGGTCGCGACAGCGACCGCACATCGGCAACCCGCCGAACGCACGACCTGATCTACGCGAGTCTCAGCGACGCGCCCAACCCGCCACCACGAGAGGCTCGCTGCACAAACCCAGTCCGAGCAGGAGATTTGCCGTTTCCCGCCGCAGCCGTCGGCGGATCGCCTGGGCCATGGTCGCCATGTCCGCCATCGGCGTCGGGTTGTTCTCCGCCGCGACGTACCTGACCGGCGATCCGACGCTGAGCCGGATCCCGCGGTCGCTTGGCACTTGACGATCGTGCTGCACGCCCTGCCCGCGAGCCTGGTGCTGCTGATCGGACCGCTCCCATTCGCGGCGACGTTCTCGGTCGACGGCTTCTCCGCCCAAATCGCCTTCCACATCTTGGCCATCGCGTGGCTTTGCACGCTCTACCGCGGCTATACCTTCATCCGACAGAGCCAGATCCAGAGTTTCGCCGCGATCGTGCTCCATGGATTCCTCGGCATCGGCGCGGCAATGAAGGGCATCTTCCCGACGCCAAGCTTCGCCGACCTCTATTCGACCCAGCGCGTGGGGCTCGATCGCGGTCTGCGCGGAGTACTTCGTCCTCAACCGCACGATCGCACCCCTGATCCGCGAGCGCCCACCGGCGGAAAATCCACAGTTGACCTGCACAGATAGCAACTGTCCCCAGGTTATCCACAACCGGCTGTGGACAACCTGGGGACAAACTGGGGTCACGACCTCAGGCGTCGATCTCCTGAGGCGCGCCGCCGACGGTGATCTTGCGCGGCTGGGCCTTCTCGGCGACCGGGATGCGCAGCGTCAGCACGCCGTCGACGTAGTCCGCGGCGATGCGCGTGGTGTCGAGCGTGTCGCCGAGGAACAGCTGGCGCGAGAACTTTCCGCGCGGGCGCTCGGACACCTGCACCTGCGCGTCCTCGACCGCGACCGGCGTGCGCTCGGCGCGGACGGTGAGCACGTTGCGCTCGACGCTCACGTCAATGGAGTCGCGGGCGATCCCCGGGAGGTCGAACTGGACGACGTACTCGTCGCCGGCGCGGTAGGCGTCCATCGGGACGGAGCGCGGCGCGGGGCCCTGACCGCCGAAGAACTGCTGGGTCAGGCGGTCGAACTGGGCGAACGGGTCGGTGCGGATCAGCATGTCGAATCCCCTTTCGGACAACTGCGGCCAGCTGCTGGGGCGCTGACCAAGCCTTGCAAAGTTGCCAACGAGCGACTCAACTTATTTGTTCCCGTGTAGCTCAGATCACAGGGCTGGCGCGAGACCGGCCAAAACTGTCGGTGCCGGTCCGTAGAGTGCGTCTCGTGATCGACCAGCTGACCATCCCGACCGACGCGGGATCCTTCGACGCCATCGCCGCCGGCCCCGAAGACGGCCGCCCGGTACTGCTGCTGCACGGCTTTCCCCAGGCCGCCGTGGAGTGGGAGCACCAGGTGGCGACGCTCGGCGTGCTCGGCTACCGCGCGGTCGCGCCGGATCAGCGCGGTTATTCGCCGGACGTGCGGCCCGAACGCCCGGCCGAGTACGGCATCGCGACGCTGGTGTCCGACGTCCTGGCCATGGCCGACACGCTCGGCTGGAGCAAGTTCGACCTGGTCGGCCACGACTGGGGCGGCGCGGTCGCTTGGTGGACGGCCGACGAGCACCCGGAGCGGCTGCGCAGCCTCACCGTGGTCTCCACGCCGCACCCGGGCGCGCTCGCCGAGGCGATGCGGACGGACGAGGACCAGCACCTGCGGTCGGCGTATATGACGGAGTGGCGGCAGACGCCCGCGACCGAACGCCGAATGCTCGCCGACAACGCGAAGGCGTTGCGCGACATCTTCGACCGGCGCATCCCGCCGAGCAAGATCGACGAGTACGTGCAGCGGCTGTCCGAACCGGGTGCCCTCACCGCCGCGCTGAACTGGTACCGAGCCGGGCGTCCGGGCGGGAAAATCGGCAAGATTTCGGTGCCTGCGATGTACGTGTGGTCCACAGAGGACGTCGCGTTCGGATCCACGGCCGCGCTCGACACGGCGAACTGGTGCACCGGGCCGTACCGGTTCGAGATGCTGGAGGAGGTGTCGCACTGGGTAGCGGAAGAAGCGCCGGAGGCATTGACCTCGTTGATCGTCGAGCACCTCGGAAGCCGGTGACGGCGGGGGCTTCTCGCGCCGTCGTTCGGCTGGGTGTCCGGCGAGCTGCGGTTTCGAGCGTTGCGTGAAGATCCGACACTCGAATCGGGCGAAACGGCCACCCGGCTCGCGGTATCGGCCGGGTGGTGGGTGGTGTTCAGTATCCGGAGTGGACACCAGCACTGAAGCCGAAACCGAACGCGTCGTCTTCGTGACCGAGGACGGCATACCCACCGGGGAGACCGGGCCGAAACTCGCCAGCCATCACGCGGACACGCGGCTGCACCTCGCGTTCTCCTGCTATGTCCTGCGCCGTTCGGACAACGCCCTGCTGATCACCCAGCGCGCGCTGCACAAGAAGGTGTGGCCGGGGGTGTGGACCAACAGCGTGTGCGGGCATCCGGCTCCCGCTGAAGCGTTGGAGGCCGCAGTGCGCCGGCGGGCTTCGTACGAACTCGGGCTGCCCGCGCTCGAAGACCTCGAGTGCGTGCTGCCCACGTACCGCTACCGCACGCCGCCCTTCCAGGGGGTCGTGGAGAACGAGTTCTGCCCGGTGTTCGCCGCCTGGACGGACGTCGATCCGCGGCCGAATCCCGAAGAAGTGGGCGGCTGGCGATGGATTTCCTGGGCTGATTACACACAGTGGATCGAGGATCCGGGTACTGCCGCGAGTTACTGGGCTCGTGATCAATTCGCGCAGCTCAAGGACAAAAAGCCCTTCTCCGCGCTCTAAGCCCGGAACTGCGCTGCGTGACAACGGCGGAACTCCGTCGTCCACTTGAGCGAAATTCACCTTCGTCCGTACCGATCACTCAAGCCACCGCTCCTTTACGACGAAAACGATGGAGTGGCGGAGGTCAGAGTGTCGGCGGACGACGAACTCGGAACGGGGGAGACCGCGCCAGACCTGCTCTCGTTGCACGAGTCGATCGCGGACCTGTTCGCGACACGCGGCGATTGGCACCGGGCCTACCGGCACCTGCGCTCCGCGCTCGACATCGCGCGAGCGGGCAGCCTGCGCGATCCGCTCACTTCCAGCTACAACCGCCGGTACCTCGACCAGCGGCTGCCCGAACTGCCCGCCGCGGTGGCCGTCGCACTGGTCGACCTCGACCGGTTCAAGTCCGTGAACGATACGTACGGTCACCTTCTCGGCGACCGCGTCCTCTGCCGGGTCGCCGATCTCCTGCAGGAGGGGCTGCCCACCGATGCCTTCTGCGCACGGTACGGCGGCGAGGAATTCGCTCTCGTCCTGCCGGGAATCGATCACCGGGACGCAGTCCGGCTCGCCGATGCCGCGCGCCGTCGGGTCGCCCGTCATCCCTGGTCAGAACTCCGCCCGGGCCTGCGGGTGACGATCAGCGTCGGCCTCGCGCACGGCACCGGATCGGGACCGCGCCAGCTCCATCGGGCCGACAATCTCCTTTACGCCGCGAAGCGGGCCGGACGCAACAAGGTCGCTTTTCACGACCGCGAGACGGCTCAGGTAATTACGCACTCTGAGTAACGCACGGCTGCGATTACTCCATTCACTGAACCCGATCTTCACCTGTTCGTCCGCTTCAGTGCGCCTTAGGGCGACGCAAGGTGAAGAAATTCGCGGGAGGGTGTCGTCACGAACGGCGGGTATCCGTACGATAACGAAAAGCTCCCCCGGTACGACGAGTCCTGGGAGACCCGGCGAAGCCGCCGGGTGTTCAAAGGTAAGCCGCCCCAGCCAGGCGCCTGACGTGCGAGAGGAGACCGAGTGCCCGACGAGCGCACCACCCCAGGCACCGGTCGCCATTCCGACACCACCGCACGTCCCCGCGGCGGACGCCGCCGTTCGATGGACACTCACGGCGGCATCAGCGTGTCCGACGTGGTCGCACGGCACACGGGTGAGCGACCGGCCTTCGCCGACGATCCCGGCACGCGGCATGCGGAACCGGTGAGCCGGCTCGCGGAACCGGGCGCCCGGCGGGCAGAGCCGGGCCGTCGCCGCGCGGACCCCGAGCCGGGGCGACGGCGGGCGGAGCCGGACTCCGGTTTCCTGGGCGCGGGCGGCGGGTCATCGGTCGAGCCGGGTCGACTGCGGGGGGAGCCGGACTCCGGTTTCCTGGGCGCGGGCGGCGGTTCGCCGGTCGAGCCGGGCCGGCGGCGGGCGAATGGGCACGCCAACGGGGTCAGTCGGCACGCGGAGCCGGGAGACGGCGCGGAGCTGAGCGGCCTGGTGAACGGGTGGCACGGCGAGCCCGCGGAAGACGACGTCGCGGCCGGTGAACGCGCGAACGGGCACGTCAATGGGATCGGCGGTCGGCACGGTGGGCCAGCCGTCGGAGATTTCGGCCGACGAGCCAAGCGGCGCAGCGAGCTTGCGGACGATGACGCTGTATCGGACGACGGGCACGTCAACGGGGTCGGCAGTCGCCTCGGCGAACCAGCTGCAGGAGATATCGGCCGACGAGCCAAGCGGCGCAGCGAGCCTGCGGAAGAAGACGCCGCATCGGATGGCGGGGTCGGCAGTCGCCACGGTGAGCCAGCCGTAGGAGATATCGGCCGACGAGCCAAGCGGCGCGCCGAGCCCTCGGAAGGAGTTGGCAGTCGCCCCGGCGAGACGGCCGGAGACGTCAGCTCAGGGAGACGGGCCAAGCGCAGCAACGAGTCTGCAGAAGAGGTGCCCGCTGGCGGGTGGACGAACGGGGTTGGCAGCCGACATGGTGAGCCAGCCGGAAACGACGCTGATTCCGTCGGGAGACGAGCGAACGGGCGAGGTTACCGAACCGCTGGGATGGCGGAAGACGACGCTGCTTCGACTGGTCGAGACAGCGTCAATGGCGTCGGCAATCGGCACAGCCGAGAAGTCGCCGACGGTTCCGGAGCGAGCGGGGCAGCAGACGTATCCGCGGCCCCGGTCAACGGGGTCGGCGATCGGCGTGCCAGTTCTTCGGACGACGCGGGGGTCCCCGGCGGACGTCGGGCGAACCGGCTCGACGGGCCCGCGCGAGTGGGCGGGCGGGCGCTGCTTGGTGGAGCGGTGCCGGACAGTATCGGCGACCCGGATGCGTCCGGTGGAGGTGCGCGGCGTCGGGGGACTTATCGCGCTGAGCCGAGTGAACAGCTTGGCGAGACGGGCGGTCGGCGGGCTCAGCCTGCTGACGTTCGGCACGCCGCGCCGGACTCGGATGAGCGGCTCGGGGAATCCGACGCACGTCCTGATGCTGGTCTGGACCAGGGGGCTGGCCGTCGCGGGGAGCCGGGTGGGTCCGAAGCTTCGCCGGTGGAACCGGGCGGACGGGTTCGGCCTGGTTCGGGCGAGGCCGGGGAACCGCGGGGGCGTCGTGGTCAGGGGCTCGCCGGAGTCGGCGAGGGGCTGGCTCGGCCCGCGGAGGACGGTGGGCAGCCGGGGAGCACCGAGGTGGGTTCTCCGGAGCTGGGGATGCGACCGCGGCGTAGGCGGGCGGACGGGCTTCCGCCCCGGCCTCGGCAGGGTGGTGGCGTTCCGGTTTCGCCGGAGCCGCCCGGGCCTCGGCGGCCGCACGGTGCGGAGAACGCTCCTGGTCAGCGGATGGCCGGTCCGGATTCCGGCGGACATCGGTTGCCTGGCCCGGAGTTGGACGGGCCGCACACCGACGGGCCAATCTCCGCCGCGCGACGGATGCCCCGTCCGGAACCGGACGCGCAACGCATCGCCGGACCGCGACCAGCGGGACCGGATTCTCCTCGACCAACGCCGCCCGGGCCTGGCTCGGCAGCGCAGCAGCGGCCTGGTCCGCAGCTGGACCCGCAGCCCATGGCCGGGCTGGATGCCGATGGGTCAGCCGGGCCCGGCTCGGCCGCACAACGAATGCCCCGTCCGGAACCGGACGCACAGCGCATGGCCGGACCGCGACCAGCGGGACCGGATTCCCCTCGACCAACGCCGCCCGGGCCTGGCTCGGCAGCGCAGCAGCGGCCTGGCCCGGAACTGGACCCGCAGCCCATGGCCGGGCTGGATTCCGATGGCCCAGCTGGGCGCGGCTCGGCGGCACAGCGCATGGCCGGACCGCGCGCAGCAGGGCCGGACTCCCCTCGACCGGCGCCGCCCGCGCCCGGCTCGGCGGTGCAGCGGATGTCTGGTCCAGACCTGGACGCACCGCGAGCGGCTGGGCCGCGCCCGGCAGGGTCGGTTGTCGATGGGGCAGCGGGGCACGGGCAACGGGCAGCCGGTCCTGAGACGCCGGGTGTGCTCGATCCCGACGGGCAGCGCGCGACCGGGCAGGATTCCGGCGGCCACCGGGTGCCTAACGCGCCCAGTCGGCGACCGGCCGGTCCGGGAGTAGCTGGGCGGCGGTCGGGCGAACCGGCTGGCGGCGCGGAACCTGAGGACGAGCTTGAACGGACGCAGCTGAGTCCAGCCCTCGCGCCGGACCAGCGGCGGGGCAAGGGAGCGGCGCGGGGGCGTGCGGGGCTCGACGGTGACCGGCCACTCCCGGCGAATGGCTCCACGCCAGCCGGGAGGCCAGACCCAGAACGGACCCAGCTCAGCCCCGCACTCGACGGTGACCGGCCACGCCCGACGAATGGCTCCGCGCCAAGCGGGCGGCCAGACCCGGAACGAACCCAGCTCAGCCCCGCACTCGACGGTGACCGGCCACGCCCAGCGACTGGCTCCGCGCCAGGCGGAGGGCCAGACCCGGAACGGACCCAGCTCAGCCCCGCGGTGAACGGGGGGCGTCCTCGGCGCAGACCGGTGCCGAAGGGGCGGCAAGGCGCGTCGGAAGGCGAGCGGACCCAGCTCAGCCCGGTGCTCGACGGGAACTCGGCGGACCGGACGCAGTTCACGCCGGTCAAGGGAGTCGGTCTCGGGGCGAAAGCTCAGCTCAGCCCGGACGATCCGGGTCCGGCCGTCGAGGGGCCGAATGGCAAGCGGCCTCGGCGTACTCCGGCGAAGCCTGCCGCGGCGGTTCGGGCGGAGATGGATCCGCTCACGATGACCGACGAGATGGAGGCTATCGACGAGGCGACTCAGTACCGTCGCAAGATCGATCACAGTCTTGCTCGGTTCTCCGCCGCGCATGACGACGCCGCCGCGGAGGAAGCGAAGCGGCGCGAACGGCGGGAGCGGCTCACTACCCGTTCGATGGCCTTGCTCGAGCAGACTCGGACTGCGCTGCAGCGGGTGGTGCTGCTCGACAAAGAGGAAGAAGAGCAGCCTGCCGAAAAGCCGGAGCAGACGCGGCTGCAGGAGAAGAAACAGCGGCATACCGCGCGCAACGTCCGGATCGGGCGGATCGCGTTGATCGTGGTCGTCGTGCTTATTTTTGTCGGCACGGGCGTCGCGTGGGGTGCGGTTACCTGGTTTGACGCCAAGTTCGCTCAGGTATCCGCGCTGGACGAGAACTCTTCCGACATCCAGAACGCCGAGGGGCAGGCCAACGACGAGAACTTCCTCATGGTCGGCTCCGATTCCCGCGACGGTGCGTCCTCCGAAGAAAACGTCGGCGACGCGGCCAATATCCCCGGCGCGCGGTCGGACACAGTCATGGTCGCGCACGTTCCCGCGGACCGGAAACGGGTCGTCGTCGTTTCGTTCCCTCGCGACCTCGAAATCGACCGGCCCGATTGCAACCGGTGGGATCCGGCCAAAGCCCAGACTACCGACGAGGTCGTGCCCGAGCAGAAAATCGCGAAGCTCAACACGGCCTACGCGATCGGCGGGCCGCAATGCATGACGAAGGTGATCCAGAAAGTCACCGGCCTGCGGATCAACCATTTCGTCGGCATCGACTTCAACGGGTTCAAGGAAATGGTCGACGCGGTGCACGGGGTGACCGTGCACAACGAGAAACCGATCGACGACACCGTGCTCGGCAAGGTGCTGGCCGAAACCGGCGACGTGACCATTTCCGGCGACCAGGCGCTGAGCTACGTGCGCGCGCGGCACGTCAAGGGCGACCCGACCTCCGACTACGGCCGGATCAAGCGGCAGCAGGCGTTCATCGGGGCACTGCTCAAGAAGGTCATGTCTTCGGATGTCGTGCTGGACCCGGGGAAACTGTCCGGCTTCATCACCGCTTTCGCGCACGCGACGTTCGGCGACAACCTCGGCGTGCAGCAAATGATGACGCTCGCGCAGTCGATGCGCGGGCTCGACCCGGCGAACATCAACTTCATGACCGTGCCCACCGTCGGCCTGCCGAACAAGCGCGGCAACGAAGTCCTGGTCCAGGAAAAGACCAAGAGCCTCTTCGACGCGTTGCGCGACAACACCCCGCTCCCGGGCAACCAGCCCGCCGGCACCGCGGCGAACGCGCCGCCCGCCAACGCGGATTCGCGCAAGAGCGCCAACTCCGGCTGAGCACTTCGGATTCGTTAGGCGGGGTTCATATGCGGTTCACCCAGCGATGCGGTATTCGGACAGTCCACGACGTAGGGTGTGCTCATGCGTGAGGCCTACCATGTCGAACTCGATCAGCTCGCCGAAAACCTGGCCGCGATGTCGGTCCAGGTTGCCGACGCCATGGAGCGGGCCACCAAAGCACTGCTGGAGGTCGACCTCGGCCTCGCCGAGCAGGTGATCAGCGACGACGCGAAGGTCGACGACGCGCGTGCCGAATGCGAGGAGCAGGCGTACGCGCTGCTGGCGCTGCAGGCCCCGGTCGCGACCGATCTGCGCACCGTGCTCGCCGCCATCCACGCGGCGGAAAGCCTGGAGCGCATGGGAGATCTCGCCCTGCACGTCGCCAAGGCCGCCCGCCGCCGCCACCCCGACCCGGTGCTGCCGGAAGCGGTCAAGCCGTACTTCGCCGAGATGGGCCGGGCCGCGGTCAAGCTCGCCCGCCAGGTCGAGGCGATCATCAAGACCAAGGATGTGTCCGCGGCCAAGGACCTCGAGGCCGAGGACGACCAGGTCGACGACCTGCACCGGCACCTGTTCACCGTGCTGATGGACCGCGAATGGCCGCACGGCGTCGCCTCCGCGGTCGACGTCACGCTGCTCGGCCGCTTCTACGAGCGCTACGCCGACCACGCGGTGTCCGTCGCCAAGCGGATGATTTTCGTGGTCACCGGCCGGATGCCCGGCTACGGCACCGACGACGAGGACCTGACCATCTGAGACACCACGACAAAAACCGCCGCCCGAGCCAACGGGCGGCGGTTTTTTAGTGCCCGGAAAACGGCCGCCCAGGCAGGGAAACCAGGGCGGCCGTCCACAGTGGAATCAGCCGAAGCGGCCCGAAATGTAGTCCTCGGTGGCCTTCTCGTCCGGGTTGGAGAAGATCTTCTCCGTGTCGTTCAGCTCGATCAGCCTGCCCGGCTGACCGACGCCGGCCAGGTTGAAGAACGCGGTCTGGTCCGAAACCCGCGCCGCCTGCTGCATGTTGTGCGTCACGATGACGATCGTGTAGTCCTTCTTCAGCTCGCCGATCAGGTCCTCGATCGCCAGCGTCGAGATCGGGTCCAGCGCCGAACACGGCTCGTCCATCAGGAGCACGTCCGGCTGCACCGCGATCGCCCGCGCGATGCAGAGCCGCTGCTGCTGCCCGCCGGAAAGGCCGCCGCCCGGCTTGTTCAGCCGGTCCTTGACCTCGTTCCACAGGTTCGCGCCGCGCAGCGCGCGCTCGGCGACCTCGTCGAGCTGCTTGCGGCTCTTCACCCCGCCGAGCCGGAGACCGGCCACCACATTGTCCTTAATGGACATCGTGGGGAACGGGTTCGGCCGCTGGAACACCATGCCGATGGTGCGCCGCACCTGCACCGGGTCCACCGCCGAGGCGTAGATGTCCTCGCCGTCGAGCAGCACCTGCCCGTCGACCCGAGCCCCCGGAATGACCTCGTGCATCCGGTTCAGCGTGCGCAGCACGGTCGATTTGCCACAGCCCGACGGCCCGATGAACGCGGTCACGTTCCGCGGCGGGACGTTCAGCGTGACGCTGTCCACGGCGTGGAACTTGCCGTAGTAGATGTCCAGGTCTTTGACGTCGATTCGCTTGGCCATGACTCACTTCTTCTTCGGGGCGACGATGCGGGAAAGGACCGTGGCGAGCAGGTTGATCACGGCGATGATGAGCACCAGGGTGAGCGCGGCTCCCCAGATCCGGTCGAAGCCGACGCTGCCCGGGTCCATCGAGTTGGTGGCGCGTTCGTTGTTCATCACCAACGGCAGCGACGCCTGCTCCCCGCTGAAGATGTTCCAGTTGACGTAGGACGTGTACCCGACGAGCACCAGCAGCGGCGCGGTTTCGCCCATCACGCGGGCGAGCGCCATCATGATGCCGCCGAGAATGCCCGACAGCGCCGTCGGAAGCACGATCTTCATGATCGTCTTCCACTTCGGGACGCCCAGCGCGTAGGAGGCCTCGCGCAGGTCGTCCGGCACGATCCGCAGCATTTCCTCCGCCGAGCGGACGACCACCGGAATCATCAGCAGCACCAAGGCCAGCGACACCGCGAACCCGCTGCGCGGCAGGCCGAGCGTGGTGACCCACAGCGCGTAAATGAACAGAGCGGCCACAATGGACGGAACACCGGAGAGGATGTCCACCATGAACGTGGTGGCCCTGGCCAGCTTGCCGCGGCCGTATTCGACGAGGTAGATCGCGACCAGCAGGCCGATCGGCACCGAGATGACCGCGCACACGAGACCCTGCAGCAGGGTGCCGATGACTGCGTGCAGCACGCCGCCGCCGACCTCGTCGCCGAGCACCGAACCGAAGTCCTGGCCCCACCAGTTGCTGTACGGGATCCGCTTGATCCCGTTGGCGATCACCGTGTACAGCACCCACACCAGCGGGATCACGGCGATCAGGAACGACAGCCACACCAGCACGGTGGCCACGCCGTTCTTGACCTTGCGGGCCGCGCTCACCTGTTGGAAAGCCGGTGTCGTCGCGGGCCGTTCGAGGGTGGTCGACACGCCTCACTCCCCCTTCTTGCCGACGATCGAGCGCGCGGCGAAGTTGACCAGGAACGTCAGCACGAACAACACCAGGCCGGCCGCGATGTACGCGCCGGCCGAGGTCGGGTTGTTGAACTCGCTGTAGTTCTGGGCGATTTTCGAGGCGAACGTCGCGCCGCCGTCGAAGAGGCTCCAGTCGAAGTTGCGGCCCTGCGGGATCAGCAGGATCACCGCCAGGGCAATGGTTTCACCGAGTGCGCGGCCGAGGCCGAGCATCGACGCGCCGACGAAACCGGCCTTGCCGAACGGAAGCACCGTGGTGCGAATGACCTCCCAGCGCGTGGCTCCGAGCGCGAGCGCGCCCTCGACCTGCGCGGTGGGCGTGCGCTCGAAAACCTCGCGGGTGAGGGACGTGATGATCGGCAGGATCATCACCGCCAGCACGATTCCGGCGGTGAAAATGGTGCCGCGCACGTTCGGCGCGATGTTGCCCGGCGCGAAAATCGGAATCCACGAGAAGGTGCGGTTGACCCACTCGGAAAACGGCTCGATCGCGGGCGCGAACACGAGAATGCCCCACAGGCCGAAAATGATCGACGGCACCGCGGCGAGCAGATCCACGATGTAGGCGAACGGCCGGGCCAGTTTCGGCGGCGCGTACTGGGTGAGAAACAGCGCGATGCCCAGCGAGATCGGCATCGCGATGATCAGCGCCACCAGCGAGGTCGCCACGGTGACCTCGGCGAGGTCGGCGATCCCGAAGGCCATGTTGGCCGGGTCGTTCGTCGACCACCCGTGGTTGAACAGGAAGTTGACCTTGTCCGCCTTCAGCGCCGGAATCGCCTGGACGACCAGGAAAATCCCGATCAGGGCGATCAGGGCGACGACGAAGATCCCGGCCCCGGTGGTCAGGTTCTGGAAGATGCGGTCACCGGCTCGCACCTTCGTCGGCTTCTTCCGCGCGGGCGGCGCTTCCGGCGCCGGCGCGGGTGGCTTGTCCGAAATCGGATCCTCCGGGAACGCTCGGGCGGACGACGAACGCCCACCGGGGTCGCCGGTGGGCGTTCGCGTCGAGGATTGGTCGCTCATCGACAGTCTCTAGTCAGCCTTCGTACCAGCTAGCCGTTGTTTCAGGAAATTTCCTTGACGGCCTTCAGCACCTTGTCCTGCAGGCTCTGCGGGATCGGCACGTAGCCCTTGGCCGACAGCGGCTGCTGGCCGTCGGTGGCCGACACCGTCAGGAACGCCTTGACGGCCTTCGCGACGTCCGGGTTCGAGTACTTCGAGCACACGATCTCGTACGTGGTCAGCAGCAGCGGGTAGGCGCCCGGCACGTTGCTGGAGTAGATGCCGTTGAGGTCCATCGCCAGGTCGTTGGTGCCCGGGTGGAAGAACTTGGCGGCGTCCAGGGACTTCGCCACGTTCTGCGCGTTCAGCTCGACGCCGCCGGAGCCGCTGTCGATCAGGGCCGGGGTGACGCCGTCCTTGGCGAACGCGCTCTCCACGTAGGTGATCGAGCCGTCCGCGCCCTTGACGGTGCTCGCGACCCCGTTCGAGCCCTGCGCACCGTTGCCGACGCCGCCGTTGAACTTCTTGCCCGCGCCCTGGGTCCAGACGTCCTTGGCGGCCGCGCCGAGGTACTTCTGGAAGTTGTCGGTGGTGCCCGACTCCTCGGAGCGGGAGACGACCTGGATCGGCTTGTCCGGCAGGTTCAGGTTCTCGTTGCCCTTGACCGCCTTGATCGCCGGGTCGTTCCAGTTCTTGATGCCGCCGTTGAAGATCTTGGCGATGACCTGCGGGGTCAGCGTCAGCTTGTCCACCCCGGACAGGTGGTAGCCGACCGCGATCGGGCCGACGACCAGCGGGATGTTCAGCGCGGGCGAACCGCAGCGCTTGGTGGCGGCCTCGAGGTCGGCGTCCTTGACCGGCGAGTCCGAACCGCCGAAGTCGACCTGGTTGGCGTTGAACTGCTTGACGCCCGCGCCGGAGCCGGTGCCGTTGTAGTTCACCTTCTGGCCGGGGCACTTCTTGGCGTAGGCCTGGTTGAACACCTCGATGGCGTTCTTCTGGGCCGACGAGCCCTCAGCGGACAGCGGGCTCTTGCCCCCGCAGTCGACCTGGGCGGTTCCGGTGGCGGCGGGAGCGGCGGAGTTCGAGCCCGCGCCGCTGTTGGACGCCGAAGGGTCGGAGCCACAAGCGGCGAGGACGAGCGCGGCGCTCGCCACGATGCCGACGGCACCCAGGGGCCGCATGATCTTCACTGCATTTCCTCCACTCGGAGATGTGCCTTTTTGAATCCGGTCGGGATCGGCGGGCGGGTGAGCCGCACCGGAACCGGACACTAGGCAGCCTCGGTGGACGGTCGTCCTTGGTTGGATGAACGGAAGGTGAACAAGTCACCGTTTGTGAGCAGGACTACTACCCCGAACGGGTGCCGTGGCCTGCTCGTGACCTGCTAGTACGCGGAAAGTAACACGGGTCACCGGTCGCGTCGACCGTGATCACTCACCGTACTGGACGTCGGTCTCGAAACGCTGGAACCCCAGCTTGTTGTACACGGCCAAGGCCGCGGCGTTGTCGCCCTCGACGTAGAGGATCACCCTCGGTAGCCCTCGCGAGCGCAGGTAGCGGAGTCCGGCCAAGGTCAGCGCCTTCCCCAGGCCACTACCCTGAGTAGCCGGATCCACGCCGACCACGTAGACCTCCCCGACCGGGTCGCCGTCGAACCGGCCGGGCACCGGGTCGTGCACCTTCGTCCAGTGGAAGCCGACGAGCTCGCCGCTCTCGTTCTCCGCGAGGAAGAAGCCGGCCGGGTCGAACCAGGCCTGCCGCTCTTCGGCGCGCACCTCCGCGACGGTCAGCGCGCCCTGTTCCGGATGCCAGTCGAACGCGCGCGCGTTGACCGCGACCATCGCGTCCTCGTCCTGGCCCGGCACGAAGGTGCGCAGCCGGAAACCGTTGTGCAGCACCGGTTCCGGCCAGTCCGCATCGGACACGTCGACGTGCAGGATCAGCAACTCGCGCTGCCGGCCGAGGCCGAGTTTCGCCGCGATCGCCGCCGCGCCAGGGTGATCGCCGTGCGCCCACACGCGGAGTCCCGCGTCGGCGCGCTCGACTACCGCCCGCGCGAGTGCGGTGCCGACGCCGCGACGCCGGAAATCCGGGTGCACGAACAGCTCCGCGACCTGGTGGCCGTGGGAATCGCCTTCGGTGTCAAGGTGCACGTATCCGGCCGGCGTGCCGTCGAAGCGAGCGAGGAGGTGTAGCCCGCCCTCGAATTCGCGCGGCAGCGGCCCGGTCGCGTCGACCTCGGGACGTCCGTCAGCCGCTTTGACTGCGAGCAGCACTTCGCGCGCCGCGTCGTCGGGATCGGTCGTCCAGTCGCCAAGGTCGATAGCCACAAACCGACCTTACCGGCGAACGTCAGTGGGAGGTCAGCTCCGAAGCGTCGGCCGGAGCGGCGACAGCGGGCTTCGCGCCCTTCGCCGGCCGCTCGAACTTGTAGCCGACGTTGCGCACCGTGCCGATCATCTGCTCGTGCTCCGGGCCGAGCTTCGCGCGAAGCCGCCGTACGTGGACGTCGACCGTGCGCGTACCGCCGAAGAAGTCGTAACCCCACACTTCCTGCAGCAGCTGCGCGCGAGTGAACACGCGACCGGCGTGCTGGGCGAGGTACTTGAGGAGCTCGAACTCCTTGTACGTCAGCTCTAGCGTGCGACGGCGCAGCTTCGCCGTGTACGTCGCTTCGTCGATGACAAGGTCGCCTACGCGCAGCTCGGCGTCCGCCTGCAGACCGATGCCGTCGCGAGTGGTGGCCAGCCGCAGCCGCGCGTCGACCTCCGCCGGACCAGCGGTCGGCAGCAGGATGTCGTCCGTGCGCCATTCGGAGTTGACCGCGACCAGGCCGCCTTCGCCGACGACAGCGATGACCGGCGTGCCCGATTCGTCTTCCGCGCCCTTAAGCAACCGGCACAGGCTCTTCGCGGACGCGAGATCGCTGCGCGCGTCGAGCAGGATGACGTCGCGGTGGCCCGCGTCGAGCAGGGCCGTCACTTCCGGCTCGCGTACGCGTACGGTGTGCGGCAGCAGGTCCAGCGCGGGTAGTACGGAGGTAGCGTCGAGTTCCCCCGTCAGCACCAGCAGGTCCAAGCTCATGATCCGCACCGCCTTCAGATTCGTCGCCTCGAACGTGGCGTCGGTCGGTGCTAAGTGAGAATAGCGGGTGAACACCCCGGCACCTAGCGCGTGCTGGATCGATCACACCTGGGCCAACCGTCCGGACGTGACCCGCACCACGACGAAATCCACCCGAACAGGAGAACCGAGGCGATGGCGAGCAGGCCCGTGACGCGGGACGACCGACCGGCCAGCAACCCCGGCGGCGGCCGCCGCGGCAGGCGCGTGCGGCGGTGGCTCATCGTGCTGGGAGTGCTGGTGCTCCTGCTGGTCGGTGCGGATTTCGGAGCGGCGGCCTTCGCCGAGCACACGATCTCGCAGAAGGCCCGCGCACAGCTCGGGCTGAGCGACGATCCGTCGGTCACCATCCACGGTTTCCCGTTCACCGTGCAGGCGCTCTCCGGTGACTACAGTCACATCTCCGTTTCCGCGGACGGCGTGCCGGTCGGCAGCGAACTTCGCGACCTGCGCGTGAGCGCCGAACTCGAGGACGTCATCGCGCCGCTGTCGGACCTCACGTCCGGCAACACCAAGGCGGTGAAGATCGGCAAGCTCACCGGCGCGGTGACGATCAAGGCGTCCGACCTCGCCCGGGTCTCGCCGCTGAACAAGATCCAGAACCTGAAGATCGAGCAGTCGACCCAGGCGTACGTCAAATACGGCGACACCGAGCAGGGCAAGCAGCCGGACCCGACGCCGACCAACGCCGACGGCGAACCGGCCGACGGCACCAGCGCGGGCGTGCGGATCTCCGGCGACGTCCAGGTGGCCGGGCAGAAGGTCGAGATCTTCTGCTTCGCGCTGATCCAGCTCAAGGAGAAGACGATCTCGATCGTGCCTTACCGGTTGCAGTTCGGGAATGACCAGAGCACCACGATCGTTCCGGAAGCCGTGCAGAAAGCTCTGTTGCCGAACTTCCGGGCGTCCATCTCGACGACCCGGCTGCCGCTGTCGGTCACCCCGACCGCGGTCCGCGTGGACAGCGGTTCGGTGACCATCAAGGGCGAAGCGCAGGACGTGAACTTCGCCGACCTGTCCACCAACCACGGAGGCTGATCCCGGTGACCGGAGTGTGGGTGCTGCTGGCGACGCTGGTCGTCGCGACGGCCGCGGGCCTGGTTCTGCGCGCGCGCAACGGCCGGATCCGCGCGGCCAAACCGGCCGCCGCGACCCGTGCCCTCCCCGCTCCGGTCGCCGAGGCCCTTGATCCGGAATCCGCCGTCACCCTGGTGCAGATCTCCACCACGTTCTGCACCCCGTGCCGGCACACGCGGGCGATTCTGTCGTCGCTCGCGGAGAAGACAGACGGCCTGCACCACGTCGACCTGGACGTCACCGAACGTCCCGAGGTCGCGCAGGCGCTGTCGGTGCTCAGCACGCCGACCACGCTCGCGCTGGACCCGGAAGGCCGGGAACTGCTGCGCGTGGGCGGCGTGCCCAAGGGCCCGGAGCTGCTCGAGGCGCTCCGCCCGCACCTCGCCGCCGCATCGCGCTGACGCGCGCGGCCCCGCTCCGGCTGCCCCTCGCCGCGCCGGCCCTCGCCGCCCCGCCGAATCCGTACCCGGCACCTCCTCGCCGCCCCGCCGAACCGCGCGCACGCTGCTCGACCGCCGCGCCGGACACCACGGTCCGCGGTGGTTGATTCTCAGGATCCGGACCTCGTCCCAAGGAATGAACATGGTTCCGGGAGCGAGCGAGCCTGGGTACCCTCCCCCCTGTGGACGAGCTGCCCATCACCCTCCTGACGCAGCGCCGCGCGGTCGATTTCTGCCGCGTGCGCAGCAGCTTGTGTCTGCCTTTTCCCGGTCGGCGCTGAAGCACGTCTCGCGCCGTCTCGCAGTTCGCCCCGTCTTCGCCGCGTGCTGTCGACGCACGCCCTTCCCCTCGCACTGAGCAGGAGGAACCCATGTCCGCCGGACCGGCCGTAGACCCGCGAGGTCCCAGGTTCGCCGCGATCGTGACCACGGTGGTGCTCGCCGTCGTGCTGATCACGCAGTGGTGGCCGTTGCTCGCACTGCAGACCGTGGTCTTCGCGATCGGGGCGTTCGTCGGGCTCAAGCCCGCGCCGTACTCGGTGCTGTACCGGCTCGTGGTCGCGCCGCGGCTCGGGCCGACCACCGAACGCGAGGACGCCGCCCCGCTGCGGTTCGCCCAAGCGGTCGGGTTCGTGTTCGCGCTCGTCGGCACGATCGGCTTCGCGACCGGCGTGACGCCGCTCGGCGTCGTCGCCACCGCGTTCGCGCTTTTCGCCGCCTTCCTCAACGCGGCGTTCAACTACTGCCTCGGGTGCCAGGTGTACCTGCTGCTCAAGCGTTTCAGCCCCGCGCGGGCGTCCTCGTAAAACCCCAACCCAGAAAGAGAGCCAGCCTCCCATGAGCCGAGAAGACGTCCTGGTCACCACCCAGTGGGCCGAGGAAAACCTGGACACCCCGGGCGTGGTGTTCGCCGAGGTCGACGAGGACACGACCGCTTACGACAACGGGCACATCCGCGGCGCGGTGAAGCTCGACTGGCGCAAGGACCTCCAGGACGGCGTCCGCCGCGACTTCGTCAACAAGGAGGGCTTCGAGAAGCTCCTGTCGGAGAAGGGCATCTCGAACGACGACCGCGTGATCCTCTACGGCGGCAACAACAACTGGTTCGCCGCGTACGCGTACTGGTACTTCAAGCTCTACGGCCACGAGAACGTGCAGCTGCTCGACGGCGGCCGCAAGAAGTGGGAGCTCGACGGCCGCGAGCTGAGCTCCGACGAGGTCAAGCGCGAGCCGACCAACTACAAAGCCAAGGACCAGGACCTGTCGCTGCGCGCGTTCCGCGACGAGGTCGTCCAGTCGATCGGCTCGAAGAATTACATCGACGTGCGCTCGCCCGACGAGTACTCCGGCAAGCTGCTCGCCCCGGCGCACCTGCCGCAGGAGCAGTCGCAGGTGCCGGGCCACATCCCGGGCGCGCTGAACGTGCCGTGGGCGAAGGTCGCCAACGAGGACGGCACCTTCAAGTCCGAGCAGGAGATCAAGGACCTCTACGCCGAAGCCGGCTACGACGAGAGCAAGCCGACCATCGCGTACTGCCGCATCGGCGAGCGTTCGTCGATCGCCTGGTTCGCCCTGCACGAGCTGCTCGGCCAGCAGGACGTGAAGAACTACGACGGTTCGTGGACGGAATACGGTTCGCTGGTCGGCGTTCCGGTCGAGTTGGGAGCTAAGTGATGGCAGACGGCTGCAGCGCACCGGCACAGGTCGCGACCCCGGCGGACTTCGACACGAACGGCCAGGTCGTGCTGGCCGGCAAGGTCACCGGAGCCGACGGACCGGTCGGCGGCGCGTTCGTCCGGCTGCTCGACGGCGGCGGCGACTTCGCCGGCGAGGTCGTGTCCTCGGCGGACGGCGATTTCCGGTTCTACGCGGCCGAGGGTTCCTGGACGGTGCGCGCGCTGCACCGCACGGGCAACGGCGAGGCCACCGTGACCGCGGAGGGCCCGGGCTTGCACCAGCTGGCCATCTCGGTTGCCTGACAAGGTTTTCTCGCAGAAGGGCCCCTCGGATATCGAGGGGCCCTTCTCGCGTCTGCGGGAATGCTTGACCTCAAGACGGCTTGAGGAGCCAAGCTCGCGGGCGTGTCGCAAACGAAAACCATTACGCGGAGCCCGCTGCTGGCCGCCGCCGTGTTCCTCGGCAGCTTCATGGCGTTGCTCGACGCGAGCGTGGTGAGCGTCGCGCTGCCGACCGTCCAGCGCGACCTGCACGCCGAATTCACTGACCTGCAATGGATTGTGGACGGGTACACCGTCGGGCTCGCCGCGTTGATGCTCACCGGCGGCACGCTCGGCGACCGGTACGGCCGCAAGCGGATCTACCTCGGCGGGCTCGCCGTGTTCACGCTCGCCTCGCTGGCGTGCGGCCTCGCTCCGACCCTCGGACTGCTCATCGCCGCCCGCGTGGGACAAGGGATCGCGGCCGCCGCGGTCATCCCGGGCGGCCTCGCGCTGCTGGCGCACGCGTATCCGGAGCCGCGGGAACGGGCCCGGATGCTGGGGGCGTGGGGCGGGGTGGCCGGATGCGCGCTGGTCGTCGGCCCGCTCATCGGCGGACCGATCACCGACGCGCTCGGCTGGCCGACGATCTTCCTGATCAACCTGCCCATCGGGGTGTGCGCGGTGCTCGCCGGGCACCGCGGGCTCACCGAATCGTCCGACCCGGCGCACGGCGCGCTGGACTTGCCCGGCCAGCTGCTCGGAGCGTTGTGGATCGGGGCCTTCACCTACGCCGTGATCGCGTCCGACGCCGTGGCCGCCGCGCTCGGCGCGCTGGCGCTGATCGCGTTCGTCGTGGTGGAACTGCGCGCCCCGCATCCGATGCTGCCGATCCGGTTGTTCGGCAAGTTCCGCTTCGCCGCCTCGATCTTCACCTCGTTCGTGATCGGCTTCGCCTGCTATCCGTTGCCGGTGCTGATCGCCGTGTACCTGCAGCAGGCCTGGGGCAGCACCGCCTCGAAGGCAGGCGTGCAGATGCTGCCGTACGTCGTCGCCAACGCCGTTCTCGCGTTCTTCTCCGGACGGCTCGCCGGCCGGTTCACCGCGGAACGCGTGCTGCCGGTCGGTCTCACCATCACCGCGGCGGGCAGCTTCGCCTTCCTCCTGGTCGACCCCACGAGCCCGGATTGGCTGCTCAGCGTCCCGTTGACGCTGTCCGGCGTCGGGCTCGGCCTGAGCATCACCCCGACGAACGTCGTCGGTCTCGCCGGGCTTCCGGTGCGGCGCACGGGCACCGCGGCGGGCACGGTCAACGCTGCGCGGCAGGTCGGAATGGCGCTCGGCGTGGCCGCGCTCGGGGCGCTTCTCGATCATGGCAGCACGCTCACGACCGGGCTGCAGACCGCGATGACGGTGGCCGGAGCCGCGCTGCTGGCGGTGACCGTCCTCACCGCCGCGACCCTGCGCAGCGCTAGATGAGCCGGGGCGGACTATTGTCCTCGCTGTGGAGACCTTGTTTACGACCCTGTTGATCATCGCGGGCATCGCCACCGTGTGGTTCGCGGTCTACGTCGTCTACCGGCTGTACGCCGACCAGCGCTGAGCAGCATGACGAGCGGCGACGAAGCCATCGCAGCGGCCGAGAAGCGGGCGGAAAGCACGCGCGACCGCAACCTGCCGTTGTGGGACGACCTGCCGATCCCGAACGACACGGCGAACCTGCGCGAGGGCCCGAACCTGAACGACGCGTGCCTCGCGCTGCTGCCGCTCGTCGGCGTCTGGCGCGGCGAGGGCGAGATCGACTACCCGACGATCGACGGGCCGATCAAATTCGCCCAGCAGCTGACCGTCTCCCACGACGGCCGCCCGTTCCTGTTCCACGAGGCGCGCTCGTGGCTGCTGAACGAGGACGGCAGCGTGCTGCGGCCGGCCGCCCGCGAAACCGGGTTCTGGCGCCCGCAGGAGGACGACACCATCGAGCTGCTGCTCACGCACAGCTCCGGCATCGTCGAGCTGTACTACGGGAAACCGCGCAGCCAGACGGCCTGGGAACTCGGCACCGACGCGGTCATCCGCACCGCGACGGCCAAGGAGGTCACCGGCGCACAGCGGCTGTACGGCCTGGTGAACGGTGACCTCGGGTACGTCGAGGAACGCGCGATGGTCGGCCAGGAATTGCAGCCGCACGCCTCCGCGCTGCTGCGCCGCGTGGTGGGCTGAGGCTCCGGGAGACGCCGTGCGCTGGCGGCGGTACGGCGAAGACGCCGCCCTGCTCGACTGCGCCTCGCTCGAGGAGATGAGCGCGGCCCGGGCGACCCTCGCGCAAGCCGCGCTCGACGGCGTCGACGAGATCGTTCCCGGGGCCCGCACTCTGCTGGTGGTCGCTTCCCCGAGCGCCCTGGAAGCCGCGCGCTCGTTGCTGGCTTCGGCCGATTTGGAGCATCCGCCTGCCGGGGACGCTCGCGAAGTCGTCTTGGACGTGCGCTACTCCGGCGAGGACCTCTCCCTGGTCGCCGAGGACGCCGGGCTCCGCGTGGACGAGGTCGTCACCCTCCACACCAGCACGGTCTACACGGTCGCGTTCACCGGTTTCGCGCCCGGTTTCGGTTACCTCGCCGGACTTCCCGCTCAGCTGCGGCAGCCGCGGCTCACTTCTCCCCGGACCCGCGTCCCCGCCGGGTCGGTGGCCATCGCGGACGAGTACACCGGCGTCTACCCGCGGGAATCACCTGGTGGCTGGCGGTTGATCGGCCATACCGAGGCGACGCTTTTCGATCCGTCCGCAGCGCAACCGGCGTTGTTCACGCCCGGGCTCCGCGTCCGGTTCCGGAGCGTCTGATGCGTGCTGTGGAGATCGTCTCGCCCGGATCGCTGGCTCTGGTGCAAGATCTCGGCCGCCCCGGTTACGCACATCTGGGCGTCCCACCGTCGGGTGCTCTCGACGTCGCCGCACTACGGCTCGGCAACCGGCTGGTCGGCAATCCCGAGGACGCCGCCGGCATCGAAACGGTGCTGGGCGGACTGACCGTCCGGGCGGCGGTTTCGTGCACCGCCGCGGTGACCGGACCGCCGGTCGCGGTGACTGTGGACGGACGCGAAACCGGCTCGCACACGCCGATTCCGTTGCGGCCAGGCCAAAAACTGACGATCGGCCGCCCCGCCTCCGGACTGCGCTGCTACCTGACGGTGTCCGGCGGCATCGCCGTGCCGCCGGTTCTGGGGAGCCGGTCGACTGATGTCCTATCCGGACTCGGCCCCTCGCCATTGGAAGCTGGCACGAGAGTCCCCCTCGGTCCGGTCACCGGTGTTCCGTCCGGTGCCGACGTGGTCGCCGCCCCGCCCGTGCCATCCCAGCTGACCGTGCCGGTTGTGCTCGGCCCGCGCGACGACTGGTTCGCCGACCCCGCGAGCACGCTCAACACACAGTGGACGGTGACCGCGGAATCCAACCGAGTGGGGGTCCGCCTTGACGGGCCGCCACTACGTCGAGTGTCCACTTCGGAATTGCCCAGCGAAGGCGTGCTCACCGGCGCGATCCAGGTCCCGCCGAACGGATTGCCGCTGGTCTTCCTGGCCGATCACCCGACCACGGGCGGTTATCCGGTCATCGCGGTCGTGAGACGGGCGTCACTCGGAGCACTCGCTCAAGCACGCCCCGGAACCTTGGTGCGGTTCCGCGCGTCCTTGTGAGCGTGGAACGGGTAACGATCACCGGCGGCGCGGGTTTCCTGGAGCTGAACACCGGAGGACGGGCGGAGCTGCCGCAGTCGCTGCGCATCGCGCTCGCGACCGGCCAGGTACGCCTCCCGCTGGCCGAAACCCTCCGCGAACTGCTGTCGTTGCTCGTCGACGGCCACTACCGGGTGAGCGGCCCGCAACGATTCGAGGCGGCGAACCTGGTCCCGGCGAACGACTGGCCGGACGACGACGATGCCCGGGTCGCGTACTACCGAACGGCGATCCGCGCCGGACACCGCCCGGTGGCGGTGGTCCTGTCCGGCACGCGGCCGATGCTGGTGGACGGGCACCACAAGATCACCGCTTACCGGGCGGAGGGGGTCACGCCGTCGGTGGTGCTGATTTCGGCTGGTCAGCCGGGGGCCGGGGGTGAGTGAGAAGTTCGCCGGGGGGCTGAACACGCCTGCCGCTTCGCACCGCTGACCGACCCTGAGGACGGTTTCGGATCGATCGAAGAGCAGGCCACACGCACGAACCTGTTCTGCGACACCCACGGATTAACCGCCCCGGGAGCCCGCCCGGCAAGCATCGCCTCCGCCGCCAATCGGGAGCGCGACCTGGTGCACCTCCTGCGGGCCCAGTCGGGTCCGGCGGCGGGGCTCCACGAGCCAGGTCGCGGCCGGACCCAAGCGGGCTTATCGCGTAAACCCGAGCGAAGCGCTCAGTACTCGCTCTCGTAAGCCGCCACCAGCTCCTCATGCACTGCCGTCGAGTCCGGCAGTTCCGTCCCGTTCAGCGTGTGCACCCGGGTCACCTTCCGGACCGACGACGTGAGGAAAACTCCGTCCCCTCGCAGCAAGTCCTCCACCGAAAGCGGCTCCACCTTCACCGACCAGCCCGCCTTCTCCGCGCCGCGGAACAGCGCGTACTGCGTTGTTCCTGGCAGGATGCCAACAGTGGACGGCGGGGTGTAGAGCGTCCGTTCCTTCGCCAGCACGACCGTCGACGTCGGTCCTTCGAGGACCGAATCGTCGGTAGCGGTGAAGATCACATCTTGGGCTCCGCGCCGGGCCGCCTCGCGCAGGGCGGCCATGTTCATCGCGTAGGAAACCGTTTTCGCGCCGAGCAAAAGCCACGGGGCGCGCTCGGCGAGTTCGGGGCCGAAACCGCGTTCCAGGGTCACCACCGAAACGCCTTCGGTGCGCGCCCGCAGCACCTTCTCGTCGACCTCCAGGCCCATCGCGAACGCCGTCGGCTTGCCTTCCGGATCGCCGTCGACACCCCGCGTGTACACGAGTTTCAGCGCGATTTCCGGGCCGCCCTGCCAGGCATCGACGACCGCCTGCGCGGCTCGGGCGAAGCCTTCGAGGTCCGGGGCCGGCAGGTCGAGCATCGCCGCGGAACGGGCGAGCCGGTCGAGGTGCGGACGCATTTCCCGCGGCTTTTTCACCGCCACGAGGATCGTTTCGAACACCCCGTCTCCGCGCAGCAGGCCGAGGTCGTCCACCCGGAGGTGAGCGGCTTCGGGGTCGGCCAGTGAACCGTCGAGGAAGGCGAGAACGCGCATCCTCACACGGTACTCACTTACTCTTGGGGCTATGCCGTACAGCTCGCCGCTGCTCGAAATCCCCCGCGCGGTCGCCGCGCCCGAGGGCCATCCGGAAGCCGGAGTTCCGTGGCACTGGGGCGATCCGTTCGCCGAGCAGCGCACCGCCGCCCGGGGAGTGGTCGTGATCGACCGCTCGCACCGTGAAATCCTCGCTGTCACCGGCGAGGAACGCTTGTCCTGGCTGCATTTGGTGATCTCGCAGCACGTCACCGAACTCGCCGATAACACCGGCACCGAAGCGCTCGTTCTCGACAGCCAGGGCCACGTCGACACCCACTTCGTGCTCGCGCACACCGGCGAGACGGTGTACCTCGACAGCGACCCCGGCCCGCTCGTCACGAGCGCGTTGCCCAAGGGCGGCAAGCAAACCCTGCGCGAGTACCTCGAAGCGATGAAGTTCTGGTCCAAGGTCGAAATCCGCGACGTGACCGAAGAACTCGCCGTTCTCACCGTCCTCGGCCCGGAGACCGACAGCGTGCTCGGCGTCGAACTCGGCGCCGAACCGTATTCGGTGGCCGCGCTGCCCGAGGGCGGTTTCGCGCGCCGGATGCCGTGGCCGACGCGAGCGGGTGCGGACCTCGTGGTGCCGCGCGCTCAGCTCACTCAATGGTGGCAACGGCTCACCGACGCGGGCGCGCGCCCGGCCGGCTCCTGGACCTTCGACGCGCTGCGCGTGGAATCGCGGCACCCTCGCCTCGGCGTCGACACCGACGAACGGACGATCCCGCACGAGGTCGGCTGGATCGGCTCGGCCGCGCACGTCGCGAAGGGCTGCTACCGCGGCCAGGAAACCGTCTCGAAGGTGCACAACGTCGGCCGCCCGCCGCGGTATCTCGCGCTGCTGCACCTCGACGGTTCGCCGGAGATCACCCCGGAGACCGGCGATCCGGTGAAGCTCGGCGAGCGCGTGGTCGGCCGGATCGGCACGGTCGCGCAGCACCACGAACTCGGGCCGATCGCGCTGGCGCTGGTCAAACGTTCGGTGCCGGGCGGGGCGGAACTGCTGGCAGGCGACGAGGACCGAGTGGTCCAGGCCACTGTCGATCCGGACTCGGTGCCCGGCGAGCACGCGGCGCCCGGACGGGAAGCGGCGCAGAGACTGCGGGGCTGAAGTGAACTCGACGGTAGCGTCGTCGCCGAATGTGGAGCAGGATGTGCCCGTGATCGAAGTGCGTCCCGGCGGGCGACGACGGATCGACCGCGTCCTCGGCCCGGGATATCTCACCGGATTAGGCGACTTGCCGCTCCCGGTGCTGCGCGAGCGGCGCGACGAGGCCGCGCAGGAAGAGACGGACCTGTCCTACCTGCGCCGGCTCCTGCACGCCCGCATCGACATCGTGCGCGCCGAACAGGAGCGCCGTTCGTCCGGCGGGGAAAGCAGCATCGTCGACCGGCTGGCGTCGATCCTCGCCGACAACGCGCTCGGCCCGGCCGCCGGTTCCGGCCGCCACCAGCAGCTCGAACCGTCCCGCGCGGGCGAGCACCGCAGACACGCGGAGGCGCTGATCGGCGACACCGGGCTCACCGACGTCGGTTCGCTCTCCGACGACAAGCTCGCCGCCGCGCTGGACACCTACGCGGCCGAGGAAGCCTCCGTGTCCTCCTTCCGCCGCCAGGTCCAGACCGTGATGGACACGCTCAACGCCGAGATCGCCGCGCGCTACAGCAGCGGCGCGGCCACCGTGGACCAGCTGCTGGACAGCGAACTGGGGCGCGCCGAGGAATGACCGGCCAGCCGATCCTTGTCGAGGTCGTCCGGAACGGGTTCGTCGAGAGCGTCCACCACGGATGCCTCGTCGTCACCGCGCCGGACGGTTCGGTCCGGTTCTCCGCGGGCGACGTGACCAGCCCGTTCTTCCCTCGCTCGGCGAACAAGCCGCTGCAGGGCGTCGGGATGCTCCGCGCCGGGCTCGGCTACGACGGCGCGGACCTGGCCCTGGGCTGCGCGTCGCATTCCGGCGAAACCGGACATGTCGAACGGGTGGCCGCCATGCTCTCCGAGGCGGGGCTCGACCCGGCGGCGCTGGCCTGCCCGGCCGAGTTCCCGATCGGCGAGGACGCCCGGCGCGCGGCCGACGAGCCGCGGAAGATCACCATGAACTGCTCGGGCAAGCACGCCGCGATGCTCGCCACCTGCGTCGCGAACGGCTGGCCCACCGACGGGTACGCCGAGCCGGACCATCCGCTGCAGGTCCAGCTCGCGAAGACGGTCGAGGAGCTGACCGGCGAATCCATCGCCGCGGTCGGGGTGGACGGCTGCAGCGCGCCGTTGTTCGCGTTCTCGCCGACTGGCCTCGCGCGGTCGTTCGGCAGGCTCGTTCAGGCCGAACCGGGCACCGACGAGCGCCGGGTCGCGGATGCGATGCGCGCGCACCCGTGGCTGGTCGCGGGCACCGGCCGGGAAGACACCCGGCTGATGCGGGCCGTGCCCGGGTTGCTGGTGAAGAGCGGAGCGGAGGGCGTCCTGGCGTTCGCGCTGGGCGACGGCACCGCGGGCGCGATCAAGATCGCGGACGGCGCCAAGCGCGGCTGGGTCCCGCTGGCCATGGCCGTGCTCGCGCACCTGGGCATCGAGACGCCGGAAGAGCTGTCCGACCTGGCTCACCCGCCGGTGCTCGGCGGCGGAAAACCCCAGGGCGAGCTGCGGGTCAGTTGGAGTGCTCCTTAGCCGCGAGGTCGCCCCAGAACTCGCGCAGCTGCGAAAACAGCTCGGCCAGCTCCTCGACGTTCCCGGTGCGCAACGCGTCGAGGATGTCGTGGACCTCCTCCGCGGTGGAGTCGGCGTCGAGCAGCGAGTCGGCGAACAGCTGCACGAGACCGCCGTAGTCCAGTTCGACGATCGAGTCCGGGTCGAAGCTCTCCAGCCACTGCCGGGTTTGCGAGAGCACCCGGCCGGGGCCGGAGTCGCCGAAGGTCGTCTCGATCAGCTCGCCCGCCTCGGACGCCCGGCGGAGCGCGGCCGACATCGGCGTGCGCCAGGACGCTTCCCGCGCCGGATCGGCCGGGCCGCTGCCGAGCACGAGCTTGCGTTCGTCCGGGTCGACCAGCGAGAACCAGGGCAGCGGCACGGTCCAGGTGGTGGTGAGGGTGTGCGCGGCGGTGGCGGTGAGGTCGGTCATCGCGGCCTTCGTCTGCGCGCGGGCCCGGTCCGCGGTGACGCCGCCCGCTTCCAGCACCGCGATCCGCAACGCCGGCTCGGCGTCGGCGAGGAAGGTGCTCAACGCGGCGGCGGAGCGGGCGCGCAGTTCGAGCGGGCACGCGAACGGGCCTTCGCCCGTGTGGCCGGCCGGGACGTCGGCCGGGTCGAGCACGAGCACGTCGGTGACGAGGCTCGGCGAGGGCCGTCCGTCGCGCAGCTGCGCGGGCAGCAGCCGCGCCGGCGCGGCTGCCTGTGACTTGAGCCACATCCACTGTTCGCGTTCGCCGATCCCGACCCGGCTGAGCCCGCCCGCGGAAACGGCCTCGACCAGCTGTTGCGCGGGAGGATCGCCCAGCGCGCGCAGAGGTTCGTACACCCGCAGATAGGCCACGAAGGGTCGGAGCACCCGAGCATCGTGGCACGCCGACCAGCGCCGATCCGCATCGACGTGCCGGTAACCGGCGTCCGGCGGACACTGTCGCGACGAGCACACCGTGCCACGTCGCATCCAACCCCCGGGACACGGTACGGTGTCAGCAGGAAAGAACTGTCGAGACGATGCGGGGCCGCCGATTCCCCCGGCCGCCCCGCCCCTGTGCGAGGGGGTCGAGCCATGGGGCGCGGCCGGGCTAAGGCCAAGCAGACGAAGGTGGCGCGCGAGCTCAAATACAGCTCCCACGAAACCGACTTCGATGCTTTGCAGCGCGAGCTGTCGAGTAGTTCCTCGGACAACCACGAGGACGACAAGCGGTACGAGGACCCGTACGACGACGGGTACGACGAGTACCGCCGTTGACGCAGGCACATGACACGCGAGGGCGGAATCGGACCGGGTGTCCGAGACGCCCTCGCGCGTTGTGTGCTGCCCGTTTTTCTTGCCTGCCGGTGAGGTGACGAAGGAGTTGGACGGGTGAGCGACATCGCACGAGTAGGTGTGGTCGGAGCCGGGCTGATGGGCTCCGGCATCGCCGAGGTGCACGCCAGGTCCGGATTGGACGTGCTGGTCACCGAGGTGAACCAGCCCGCCCTCGACGCGGGCAAGGCGCGCATCGAGAAGTCGCTGCAGCGCGGCGTCAAAAGCGGCAAGCTGGCCGCCGAGGACGCCGAGGCGGCACTCGGGCGGCTACGCTTCACCACGGACCTCGCCGAGTTCGCCGACCGCGATCTCGTCGTCGAGGCCATCCTGGAACAGGAACAGGCCAAGGTCGACGTGTTCCGGCAGCTGGACAAGATCGTCGAACGCGAGGACGCGGTGTTCGCGTCCAACACGTCGTCGATCCCGATCATGAAGCTCGGCATGGCCACCGGCCGTCCGCAGCAGGTCGTCGGCATCCACTTCTTCAACCCGGTGCCGGTGCTGCCGCTGGTCGAGCTGGTCCCGTCGCTGCTGACCAGCGAGGAGACCGCCCGCCGGGCCGAGGAGCACGCCACCGGCGCGCTGGGCAAGACGGTGATCCGGTCGCAGGACCGGGCCGGGTTCATCGTGAACTCGCTGCTCGTGCCGTATCTGCTGTCGGCGATCCGGATGATCGAATCGGGCTTCGCCTCGGCCGAGGACATCGACCGCGGCATGGAGCTGGGCACGGCGCATCCGATGGGTCCGCTGCGGCTGTCCGACCTGATCGGCCTCGACACCATCAAGGCCATCGCGGACTCGATGTACGCCGAGTTCAAGGAGCCGCTGTACTCGTCGCCGCCGCTGCTGCTGCGCATGGTGGACGCCGGGCTGCTCGGCAAGAAGACCGGGCGCGGGTTCTACTCGTACTCCTGACTTCAGTTGCGGGTCCGGGGCAACCTTTACCCGCTGTGCGCGGCCGGGCGGCTCGCTTGACTGTGCGGCATGACTTCGACGTTCGTCTTCGCCGCCGGTGCCAACGGCGTGTCCGCCGCCCCGCCGGAACTCGTGCTGCGCGGGTATCGCGGGGTCGGGGTGCCGCAGCCGGAGCAGCAGTTCCGGCTGTCGTATCAGGCTGGTCTACGACGCCGCGGCACTCTGCGCGGACGCCACCGACGGCGAGTTCTACGCCCTGCTCAACTCGATGGCTCCGGACGACATCATCGGCCGCAGCTCGACCGACTCGCGCGGCACGCCGGAGCGGTGGGGTCGCGTCCCGCGGTTTTACGTCCGGCATCGCCAAGACCGTCTGGTGCCGCTCGCCCTGCAGGACCGGATGATCGCCGAGGCCGACGCGCGCACGCCTGGCAACCAGTTCGAGGTGCACGGCCTCGACACCTCGCACTTCCCGAACGCGGCCGGAATGGCGCAGCTCGTCGAGGTGCTGGACAGGGTCGGCCAGTCGCTCAGCTGAACGCCGCTCGTCGGGCGGCCCGGCGCAGCACAGTCAGGATCGCCGGGCCCAGCACGACGATCGCGGCCAGGTTCGTGAGCGCGCGGCCGGTGTCCCAGCCCAGGGTGGACGTCAGCACGGTGAAGACCAGGAACCGGTGCAGGTTCTCGCCGAGCGGGCCGCCCGGGACGAAGTCCAGCGCGGTGTGGCCCGCCAGGAACGGCCAGGTGAACAGGCTCATCGCGAGGCCGTAGAAGTAGGCGGCGACCACGCCGTAGAACGCCAGCAGCGCGATCTCCCACCGGCCCCGCACCCGCCGCGGCAGCAGCCCGGCGCCCAGTCCGACCAGCGCCGACGCCAGCATCTGGAACGGCAGCCACGGTCCGACTCCGCCGGTGAGCAGCGCGGACGCGAACAGCGACGTCGACCCCAGGACGAACCCGAAGCCCGGCCCGAACACCCGCCCGGCCAGCACGAGCAGGAAGAACACCAGCTCGATCCCGCCGGTGCCCGCGCCGAGCGGACGCAGCGCGGCGTTCACCGCGGACAGCACGCCGAGCAGCGCGAGCGCCTTCGCGTCGAGTCCGCCGCTGGACAGTTCGGCGAGCACGATCAGGATCAGCACCGGGAGCGTCACGAGGAAAACGAACGGCGCGTCGGTCACGTGCGCGGACGTGCCGACGGAGCTGCGGGCCAGCAGCGGCCAGCAGAACATCGCCAGCCCGACGACGACGGCAACCGTCAGCACCAGCGCTGTGCGGTGCCGGATGCGGACGGCTGGGCCCAGGAAATCGGTCACGCCAGCGCCTTCGCCACCGCGTCCACGGTCAGCCACGGTTCCGGCGCGAGGATCTTCGCCACCTGCGGCGCGAAGGCGGGTGAGGCCACGACGACGTCCGCGGTCGGGCCGTCGGCGACCACCTCGCCCTCGGCGAGGACCACGACGCGGTGCGCGGCGGAGGCGACGAACTCGACGTCGTGGGTCGCCAGCAGCACCGCGTGTCCGTCGGCGGCCAGGTCGGCGAGGATGGCCGCGAAGTGCCGTTTCGCCGGGTAGTCGAGGCCGCGGGTCGGCTCGTCCAGCAGCACGACCGGCGGGGCGGCGGCCAGCTGCACGGCCAGGACCAGGGCGAGGCGCTGGCCTTCGGACAGGTCGCGCGGGTTGGTGGCGTCGTCGATCCCGGGCACGAGGCGGTCGAGGAGCTTCCGGGCGGTGCCCGCGGCGACCTCCGATTCGACGTCGGCTTGGCGGCATTCCGCACCGACCGAATCGAGATACAGCAGGTCAGACGGGGTTTGCGGGACCAGCCCGACCCGCGCGCGGGCAGCCCGCGACCGGAGCGTCTTCGGGTCCGCGCCGAGGACGTCGACCGTGCCGTCGGATCGGGGCCCGCTGCCCTGCAACGCCCACAGCAGCGAGGACTTGCCCGAGCCGTTCCGGCCCATCAGCGCGACGACCTCGCCCCGGTTCAGCCGCAGGTCAACGCCGCGTACCGCGTTCACGCCGCCGTATCGGACCCGCACGCCCCTCGCGGTGAGGACCGCTTCGCCAGTGCTTTGCGTGACCTGGGCCGGGCGACGCTCGGCGAGGCGTTCCCGGAGCGGACGGGCGAGGCGGCGGGCGTCGCGGACCGACAGCGGCAGCGGCGACCAGCCGGCGAGCCTGCCCAGCTCCACGATCGGCGGGGCGACGTCGGTCTCGGCGAAAACCTCCGCCGGTTGGCCGGAGACGACGGTGCCGTCGCCGGGCAGGTAGAGCAGGCGGTCGGCGTACTGCGCGACGCGTTCCATCCGGTGTTCGGCGACGACGACGGTCGTACCCAGGTCGTGCACCAAGCGCGTGATCGCGGCCAGGACCTCCTCGGCCGCGGTCGGATCGAGTGCCGACGTCGGTTCGTCCAGCACCAGCACGCTCGGATGCGCGGTGAGCACCGCGCCGATCGCGACGCGTTGCTGCTGCCCGCCGGAGAGTGTCCGAAGTGGACGGTCGCGGAGTTCGGCGATGCCCAGCAGGTCCAGGGTTTCCTCGACGCGCTTGCGCATCACGTCCGGCGCGACAGCGAGCTGCTCCATCGCGTACGCGAGTTCTTCCTCGACGGTGTCGGTGACGAATCCGGCGAGCGGATCCTGCCCGACCACGCCGACCACCGAGGCCAGTTCGCGCGGCGGATGCGTCGCCGTGTCGAGCCCGGCGACCTTGACGCGTCCGGCCAGCGTGCCGCCGGTGAAATGCGGAACCAGGCCGTTGATCGCGCCGAGCAAGGTCGACTTGCCGACCCCGGTGCGGCCAGCGACGAGGCAGAGTTCGCCCTCCTCGATCGTCAGGTCCACGTCCTGGAGCACCGGCCGCTCGGCCCCGTCGTAAGTGACGCTGACGTGCGAAAACTCGATCATCGGGCAACCTCCGACACCAGCGCCGGACGCGGCGCGAACCAAGCGGGCGCCACGCTGATCAGCACCGCGACGGTCGGCAGCAGCGGCAGCTCCGGCCAAGTCAGCGGGCTGGCCGGCGTGATGAGCGAAACCGGGTCGGCCAGCAGCACGAGCACCGCGGTCGCGACGCCGCACAGCGCGACCAGCGTTTCCGGCAGCCGCCACGGATCGGGCCGGTAGGTCGTGCGCCGGATCTGCCGTCCGCCCAGCACGAATCCGGCGGCGGCAAGCAGCAGACCGGCGATGAGCATGGGCACGCCGAGCCACGAAGCGGACCCGTCGAGCACGCCGTAAACCCCGACCGCGACGCCGACCAGACCGGCCAGCACGCAGGTCGCGATCAGCATCCGGACGCGCGGCGAGAGGTAGCTGCGCCGTCCGTAGCCGCGGGAGTCCATGGCCGCCGCGAGCTGCAGCGACCGGTCCATGGCGTCGGCGAGCACCGGCACGAAAATCCCCTTCACGAACCGCAGACCGCGCGTCTTCCCGGAACGCAGCCGACGTGCCCGGCGCACCCGCTGCACGCTCTCGACCAGCTGCGGTGCCACGGACAGCGCGACGGTGACCGCCGTCCCCACCTCATACAGCGCCCCGGGTACGGCCTTGAGCAGGCGTTTCGGGTTCGCGAGCGCGTTCGCGGCACCGACGCAGAGCACGATCGTCGCGAGCCGGAGCCCGTCGTAGAACCCGCCGAGCAGCTCCTCGGCCGAGGTGGGGCCGAGGAGCTGGATGCCGGCCGCGACGCTCGGCAGCGGGATGGCCGGCAGCGTGAACAGGACGTGGCCGCCGTCCTCGCCGCCGATCAGGATCCGGAACAGCACGCGCGACACCAGGATCACCCCGGCGATCCAGGCGTACATCCGGAACGCCAGCGCCCAGGGCGCGTCGCCGCGGCGGAGCACCACGACGAACCCGGCCACCGCGATCACCAAGGCAAGCAGAACCGGGTTCGTGGTCCGGCTCGCGGCGACGGCGAGCGCGAGCGCCCACACCCACCACGCGCCGGGATGGAGCGCTCGCGGGCTACTCCGCGGCACGCCGGCGGCGCACCGCGACGACCGTCCCGGCCACCACGAGCAGCACGACGACCACGATGCCGAGCACCAGGCCCCACGGGAACCCACTGTCCGAAGTGGACGCCGGAGCCGGGGCGGGCGCGGCGGCCTTGCGCACCGGCGCGGTGCGCGGCGGCGGATATTCGGTATAGGACTTGCCGATCGCGAACGACCAGCCCTCGAACGCACCGGCCGGCGGCTTCCAGCTCTGCGCACCGACCTGCGCCGACTCCCATTTGCCGCCGTTCGTGGCGGTCCAGAAGCTCCACGACGCCTTCTCCGGCGGCATGCCGGTGCAGGTCTGATCGGCGGGTTTGCCTTCGATCTTGCACATCACCGCCAGGCCGTACTTGCCCGCGCCGGTGAGTTCGAAGCCGGCGTTCTGCAGGGCGGTGACGCCGTTTTCCTGCTTGCCCGGAGCGCACCGGATCAGGGTTTCACCGCCGAGCCCCTGGAAGTCGACGATCACGGTGACGCCGTTGTCGTCCTGGCAATAGCCGTCGGTGCCCTTGCCGGGCGTGGTGGCCGAAGCGGAGGACGCCCCGCCTAAACCGGTAGCGACGAGAAGAGCGCAGCCGGCGAGGACTCGCCCCCAGTGCCGCGCGTGCACGAACCGCATGTCAGATGTACCTCGCATCGATCGGACCACGACGGGCGATCCGGCTCGCGGTCCCTCCCGGGGCCGCTCACGGTTGCGGGCCAGCGCCGGATTCTCACCGGCTTCCCCCGTTCGTGGCGAAGAACTTGTCGACGTTAACGCACCGCAGGCCCCGCCGGAAGCGACCGCGGACACACCTACACTTCCGGGCGTGGGACAGGACCAGCTGCGCGTCGGCCTCGTAGGAACCGGACCGTGGGCCACCACGGTGCACGCCCCCGGGCTCGCGGATCATCCAGGGACCGTGCTCAGTGCTGTGTGGAGCCGCCGGCCGGAAGCCGCCGCCGCGCTGGCGCAGGCCTACGACGCGGTGCCGACCAGCGATCTGGACGAGCTGTTCGAGCAGGTCGACGCACTCGCGTTCGCCGTGCCGCCGACCGTGCAGGCCGAGATGGCGACCCGGGCCGCGGAGGCGGGCAAGCACCTGATCCTGGAAAAACCGATCGCTGCTGACCTGGCCACGGCGCAGCGGCTCGCCGACGCGGTGACGTCCGCTGGCGTCGCCTCGCTGGTGATGCTGACGCTGCGGTTCGCCCAGCAGACGCGCGACTGGCTGGACGGCGTCACCGCGGCTGGCGGCTGGCGTGGCGGCAGCGTGCGGTGGCTGTCCGGCGCGCTGCTCGACGGCAAGTACGCGACCTCGGCCTGGCGACAGGACCCGGCTGGCGGCGCACTCGCCGACATCGGCCCGCACGCGTTCGACCTGCTCGACGCCGCCCTCGGCCCGATCACGGACGTTCTCGCCGCGCACCGCGGCCCCGAAGACCTGTGGCAACTGCTGCTCGAACACGAAGGCGGCATCACGAGCACCGCGACGCTCAGCCTGCGCCTGCCGGTTCAGCCGACGGTGGTCGAGTACTCGGTCTTCGGCGAGCACGGTTTCCGCACGCTCGGCCGCACCGGAACGGCGAACGACGCGTACACGGCGCTGCTGGACGATTTCGCCGCGATGGTGTCGAGCGGAACGACCACGCATCCCTGCGATGTCCGCCGGGGCGTGCACCTGGCCCGGATCGTGGACCAGGCGCGCGCCGCCCTTCGCTGAGCCCTTAATTCGCTTGCCCGGTCTGAGACGATAAGCGGGAAGTTCGTTTCGGACGAAGGAATGCCTATGTGCTCCGCCACGGCCCGCTCCGGCCGCGTGGCCTGAGCTGTTCGGCCTGCCGTTTTCGTGCTGCATTCCTTCTTCCCGAAAGGCTTCTCCCAGAGATGTCCGCCCTTCAGGCTTACGTCCGCGCGACCGCACCGCTCGGCCGCGAAACCGAACGAATCGGCCCGTTCCTGGCGACTTACGCCAAGGACAGCTCCCATCCGATGGAGAACTACGCAATCCCCGACGACGGCGCGCAGCCCTCGACCGAGGATCTCGCTCGCCTGATTTCCGCTTACCGGCAACGAAATCTCCTGCCCAGGCTGGAGTTCTTCACCGACGCCGCCCCGGATGTCGAGGCTTCCCTTGCCGCCGCGGGATTCACTCTCGAACGACGCGTGCCGGTAATGACCTGCACTGCTGAAGACCGCGTGGATTGCCTTGCGCCAGAACACATTCAGCTGCGCGAACCGTCGTCCGACGAGGAATTCCGCCGCCTGCGGTCGGTGCAGAACGTGGCCTTCGGAGAGCCGCCGGAGGTGTCCGACGCCGATGTCGAACGCAACCGCCACCACCTGACCGTCCTGGCCGAACACGGCGAAACCATTGTGGGCGGCGGAATCGCCCTGGACATCGTCTCCGGAACGACGGAAATCGTCGGCATCGCAGTGGCGGCAGACCACCGAGGCCAAGGCATCGCGGCGGCAATCACGGCCCACTTAACGCACCTCGCCCACGCCCGCGGCGCACGAACAGCATTCCTTACGCCGGGCGACGTGGGGATCGGGACGGTGTATCGGCGTGCTGGGTACCGGGTTGCTGGTGAGTGTGTGCACCTGTCGCTGAGCTAGCTGGCTTGTTCCTTGCCGCCGCCCCGCATCGCCGTTGCGGCGGCAAGGAACCGGCTACCACTCGACCAGCACCTCCCGCACCCCACGAATCACGCCATAGGTGCGCTGCGGCCGGGCTTCCGGGTGAAGCCGCATGTTCGGCAGGGCCGCGAGCAACTCCTGCACCATGACCCGCAACTCGACCCGGGCAAGATGTCGGCCGAGGCACCGATGCGCCCCAGCACCCCAGCCGAGATGAGCTGGCCGCGTCCGCCCCCGCTCCGGACGGAAGACGTCCCCGTCGAGGAAATGCCGCTCGTCGCGGTTGGCGCTTCCCCACGTGAGCAGCACTCGATCGCCTGCGTCGAGCAGCACCCCGCCCAGCGTGGTCGGCCGCGTGACCGCCCGCCCGGTCGCCGCCACAGCGGGCTCATAGCGGACCGCTTCCTCGATGAACTCGTCCAACGCCTTCTGGCTGCCGCGCACCCGCTCCCGCAGGTCCGGGTTCTCGGCCAGCAGCAACGCCATCGTGGCGGCCGCGTCAGTGGTGGTGATGAGCTGACCAGCAGCGACCATCAGCGAGGCGAAGCGCAGCACCTGCCGTTCGCTGACGGTCTCGCCGAGGTCAGCATGGATGACGTCGGACAGCATGTCCTCCCGCGGCGTGCCAACCCGTTCCCGGATGTGGCCGAGCAGGAGCTTCGCGTACTCGCGACCACGCTCCTCCGCTTCCTCCCTGCTTTCGGCGGCGACCAGTCGCTTGGCGTGTTCAGCCAGCCGCCCTCGCTCGCCTTCCGGAACACCGAGCAAGGCCGCGACGACGAGCGGCGGAACCACCTGCGTGTAGGCAGTTACGAGTTCGGCTCGGCCGTCCTTGGCGAATCCGGCGAGGGCCTCTCGGCACAACCGCCGGATGAGTGACTCGTGTTCCTTTGCCGCAGCAGGCGTGAAATAGGGTCGGAGAATCCGCCGCCACGCCAAGTGTGCCCGGCCGTCGAATTCAAACAAAGGCGCTCTCGGTGGCGGATTGTCTTCGGATTCAGCATCCTCGGCTACGACATCCGCAGCGCCGAGGCCATGCACATACGAACTGAATATCTCGCCATCGCTGGCCGCTTCCCGGATCTCGTCGTAGCCGGTCAGCAGGTGGAACCCGCCATGCGCGGAGCTTCTCGCCACGGGGCAAACCCGCCGGATAGCGCCGAGACGTGCGTAAACGTCTTCGGCGACCGCGGGATCGAGGTGGTCGAAATCGACTTCGGCGGGAATTCGCCGTTCCGGGGATCGCGTCACTCCCCAGGAATAGCGAAGGCGGAATACAAATCACAAGAAGGCAATTCAGCGAAATCCCCAGCCAAGCCTTCACCCGCAGTGATCAACAACTCTAATCGTCGTACCGGCCACCCCGGCCGCGCTTCACGTCGCTGCGTCGTTTTTTCGCCGCCAGCCGGCGTTCCTTCGAGCCTCGTGACGGCTTGGTCGGGCGCCGCTTGGCTGGCGGTGGTGCGGAAGCCTTCGTCAGCACCTCCGCCAACCGCTCCCGGGCCGCGTCGCGGTTCATAAGTTGGGAGCGGTGTTCGCTGGCGGCGATGGTCAGCACGCCGCCGACCAGGCGGGAGCCCAGCCGGGTCGTGATGCGTTCTTTCAGCGCGGGCGGGATCACGGCGGAGCCCGCGACGTCGAACGACAGCTCGACGCGCGAGTCCGTCGTGTTCACGCCTTGTCCGCCCGGTCCTGAGGATCGGGAGAAGCGCTCTCGCAGTTCGGCGCCCGGGATCACGAACCGGGCGCCGACGCGTACGTCCTCCGCCATGTCCTCAGTGTCTCAAGACAGGGCAAGCGGCTTTCAGAACCGCGGGTGGTCGCCGGACAGGACCGCGCGCGGGCCGTCCGGGTCTTCGGCGGGCTGGACGTCTCCGAGGATCCACGCGGGCACGTGCCGGGCGGTGAGCACCGCCAGTGCCCGGTCGACGTCCTCCGACGACACGATCGCCACCATGCCGACGCCCATGTTGAACGTCTTCTCCAGCTCCGCCCGCTCGACCTTGCCGCGCTGCCCGATCAGCGCGAACACCGGAGCCGGCGTCCACGTGCCGCGTTCGAGCTTGGCGACCAGGCCGCGCGGCATCACCCGGGCGAGGTTGGCCTCCAGGCCGCCGCCGGTGATGTGCGCGAACGTGCGCACCTCGGTCTCGGCGACCAGCGCGAGGCAGTCCTTCGCGTAGATCTTGGTCGGCTCGAGCAGTTCCTCGCCCAGCGTGCGGCCGAATTCCTCGACGTGCCCGTCCAGCGGCATCCGCGCGATGTCCAGCAGCACGTGCCGGGCCAGCGAGTAGCCGTTGGAGTGCAGCCCGGACGAGCCCATCGCGAGGACGACGTCGCCGGGGCGGACCTTCTCCGGCGACAGCAGCGCGGACGCCTCGACCGCGCCGACGCCGGTGGCCGACAGGTCGTAGTCGTGCTCGCCCATCAGGCCGGGGTGCTCTGCGGTCTCGCCGCCGAGCAGCGCGCAGCCCGCCTGGACACAGCCCTCGGCGATGCCGCCGACCAGCGCCGCGATCTTCTCCGGCACGACCTTGCCGACCGCGATGTAGTCCTGCAGAAAGAGCGGCTCGGCCCCGGTGACGACCAGGTCGTCGACCACCATCGCGACCAGGTCGATGCCGACCGTGTCGTGCTTGTCGAGCGCCTGCGCGACCGCGATCTTGGTGCCGACGCCGTCGGTCGACGACGCGAGGATCGGCTCTTTCCACTTGTCGAGCTTGAGGGAGAAAAGCCCGGCGAAACCGCCGACCCCGCCGCGCACCTCGGGCCGGGTGGCCCGCTCGGCGTGTGGCTTGAGCAGCTCGACGGCCTGGTCACCGGCGTCGATGCTGACCCCGGCGGCTGCGTACGTGGCGCTCGTGGACTCGCTCACGGAAGCGGACTCCCTACTGGACATGCTTGGTTCACGGACGCCGGACGGCGTCTTCGGCACCGTACCCGGCGGCGCTGACCGGAGTCGCCGCGCCACCGGCGGCGTCCATGCTTTCGAGCAGGTGCTTGCCGATGAGCGCGTCCTCGGGCAGCGGAATCGGGTACTCGCCGGAGAAGCACGCCGTGCACAGCCGCGACTTCGGCTGCTCCGACGCCGCGACCAGGCCGTCCAGCGAAATGTAGCCGAGCGAATCGGCCCCGATCGAACGCCGGATGCCGTCCAGGTCGACGCCGTTGGCGACGAGTTCGGCACGCGAGGCGAAGTCGATGCCGTAGAAGCACGGCCACCGCACCGGCGGCGACGCGATCCGCACGTGCACCTCGAGCGCCCCGGCCTCGCGCAGCATCCGCACGAGCGCGCGCTGGGTGTTGCCGCGGACGATCGAGTCGTCCACCACGACCAGCCGCTTGCCGCGGATGACGTCGCGCAGCGGGTTCAGCTTCAGCCGGATGCCGAGCTGCCGGATAGTCTGCGACGGCTGGATGAACGTGCGCCCGACGTAGGCGTTCTTGACCAGACCGGTGCCGTACGGGAGGCCCGAGCCCTGCGCGTACCCGATCGCGGCCGGGGTGCCGGACTCCGGCACCGGCATCACGAGGTCGGCGTCGACCGGGTGCTCGGCGGCCAGCTTGCGGCCGATCTCGACGCGCGTGGCGTGCACGCTGCGGCCGGCGATCGACGTGTCCGGACGCGCCAGATAGACGTACTCGAAGACGCAGCCCTTGGGCTCCGGGTTGGCGAACCGCGACGAACGCAGCCCCTCGGCGTCGATGGCGATCAGCTCGCCCGGCTCGACCTCGCGCACGAACGACGCGCCGCAGATGTCGAGCGCGGCGGTTTCGCTCGCCACGACCCAGCCGCGCTCCAGCCGGCCGAGCACCAGCGGGTGCACGCCGTGCGGATCGCGGGCCGCGTACAGGGTGTTCTCGTCGGCGAAGACCAGGCAGAACGCGCCCTTGAGGGTCGGCAGCAGGTCCAGCGCGGCGGCCTCGATGCCCTTGTCCGCGGCGTTCGCGGCGAGCAGCCCGCAGACGAGGTCGGAGTCGCTGGAGGACCCGGTGAGCCCGGCGTGCGGCTTCAGCCCCGCGGCGACGGTGCGATCGCGCAGTTCGGCGGTGTTGACCAGGTTGCCGTTGTGCGCGAAGGACAGGCCGCTGCCGGTGTCCGTGGTGCGGAAGATCGGCTGGGCGTTCTCCCAGATCGTGGCCCCGGTCGTGGAGTACCGGCAGTGCCCGACGGCGATGTGCCCCTGCAGCGACTGCAGGACCTGCTCGTCGAAGACCTGGCTGACCAGCCCGAGGTCCTTGAAGACGACGATCTGCGAGCCGTCCGAGACGGAGATGCCCGCTGCCTCCTGCCCGCGGTGCTGCAGGGCGTAGAGGCCGTAGTAGGTGAGCTTGGCGACTTCTTCCCCCGGAGCCCAGACGCCGAAGACGCCGCACTCCTCACGGGGTTCCCGTTCGGGTTGATCTTCGTGATCTTCGGGTCGAGCAGGACTGGCGGAGGGGTCGGAAACCACCGGGGAGCTCCCAGGAAGACGCGGGCGGGGCACGTTCAAGTGTAAGGGGTGGACGGGGCTGGGAGGCCGGGCGCGGGGTGGTTCTGCCCACTCTGGGGGATGGGTTTGTGAGCGGTGGTCTTGGTTTGGAGCGGGGGTCTTGTTGCTGGGGGGGGTTCGGCTCGTCGCCTGGCGGCGACATTGCTGAGGGGGCTGGGCAGGCACCCCGAAGCCGAGTGTGCTGACGGTCTGAGGGTGGTTGTCAAGGCGGGAAAGATGCCTTGACAACCACCCTCAGACCGCAGGGAGGCTTCGTATCGGGGTGCAGGGCGGGGGGTGGCTGCATGGAGCTGGTGGGGGTGCGGGATTGCGTTTTTTCGGTGGGAGGGGCTTGCGTCTCGAGGTGGTGTTGCGGCGGAGGCGGGGGGTCGTGAGGGGAACCCTGGGGCGCGAGGGTGGCCCTCACGGACGGTGGCCGGGGCCGGGAGTGCGCGGCGGCGGGGGCGGGAGCGCGCGGAGGTGGGGGCGGGGCGGAAATGAGCCAGGCCCCGCACGAAGTGGATTGGGCCACTTCGTACGGGGCCTGAAACTGGGGGCGCCGGTGGGGAACAGCGCGGAGGGGGGTGGAGCTAACGGGCGGCTAGCCACTTCGAGCGGCCGCCTCGGCCGGGGACCCAGCAGCCGTTCGTGGAGACGGCGGTGGGGGCCGGTGAGCGCTCGGGGAGGGCTAGCACTTCGCCCAGTACCTGGTTTGCTTCGCCGCGCGAGCGCCACAATGTCGCGGTCGGGGCGAAGATGTTGTGCTCGCTGCCAGGGAGGCGGGTGGCCTCGACGTCGTCCTCCGCGTTCAGGCGGACCACGTCTACTACGTTGTCGTGGACTCGCACTCCGACCACGGCCTGCACTTCCCCGCTCCCGTCCGTCGGGTGGACGAACTGGTAGCCGCGGGCGATCAGTTGCTGCAGGCCCTCTTCGAGGTCGAAGGTCGAGCCGACGACGTCGGTCTCAGCCGAGGACATCGTCGAATTCGCCGTCCTTGGCTCCCGCCAGGAAGGCGGCCATCTCGGCCCGCGTGTAGACGAGCGCCGGGCCCTCCGGGAAACGGGAGTTCCGCATCGCGATCTCGCCCGAGGACAGCGGGGCCACTTCGACGCAGTTGCCTACCGCGCCGCTGTAGCTCGCCTTGCGCCACTGCGCTCCGGTCAGACGGTCGGCCGGAATACCGTTCTCGAACCGCTCAGCCATGATGCCACCTTCCGGGAAGGACGATGAAAAGCTCAGGAATCTGCATGTGCATCTGCCTGTGACTTCGACGCTAGCACGCGCGCATGCAGCGGTAAATGCACGTGCAAAATTTTCTGCAAATTTCTCACTGCGTGACGACACGGTTCAGTAGAAGTTCCCAGACGGGTGATTCGAGCACTACCCGAGCGGGCTAATTGCTACCTGGAGTCACGATATTGGCAGGCTGTTAACGGAATGCGTTCGGGACTCGCCGCCGCTGAGTGCAGTGAGTGAATGAGGGACACTTACCGTGATGACCGGAGCATCGATCGGGAGGGCCTGCACCCCGGGTTAGCGGGGACGCGTTTCCGGACTTATGCACGCTCGGTGATGAAAATGCGGTGCGGTGTTCTCTATTCGGCTAGTCGTCGCCGGATGGCCGGGGCGGAATTCCCGGCGAGGAGAATTCCCCCGGAGACCTAGGAGCCGACTTAGATCTCGGCCTTGCGCTTGGCGATGCGGGCCCGGCTGCGTTCGGGAGTTTCCGCGTCGACCGCGAGCAGGTCCAGCGCCCGGCCGTACTTCTCGGTCTCGTCGCGCTTGTCCAGGTAGTGCGCGCCGGTCAGGTACTCGACGTAGACGATGTTCGGCAGTTCCGCCTCCGCGAAGCGCAGCAGCGAGAACGCGTGCTCGGCCGACAGGCCGCTTCGGCAGTACGGAAGGATCTGCACCGACACGTGCGGCAGGGTGGTGACCTCGAGCAGGTACTCCAGCTGCTGCCGGAACACCTTCGGGCCGCCGATCGGCCGGTACAGCACCGATTCGTCGAGCACCGCCCAGATCCGCGGCGCGTCGGGGCGGGCCAGCATCTTCTGCCGCCGCATGCGCAGGGCGACCAGCTGGTCCACGCGTTCGTCGGCCATCTCCGGACGGCCGTGGCTGAAGATCGCCCGCGCGTACGGCTCGATCTGGAGCAGGCCCGACACGAACAGCGGCTCCCAGATCTGGATGCGGGACGCCGCTTCCTCCAAGCCGACGAGGTCGGTGAACCACGCGGGCACCGTCTCCCCGAACTTGCGCCACCAGCCCGCTTCATTCGACTGCTTGACCATGTCGAGGAACGCTTTGCGCTCTTCCTCGTCGGAGACGCCGTACATGGTGAGCAGGTCGGCGACGTCGCGTTCCTTGAAGCCGACGCGGCCGAGCTCCAGCCGGGAGATCTTGGATTCCGAACCGCGGATGTTGTAGCCCGCCTGCTGGCGCGTGATCCCGGCTTCCTCGCGCAGGCGGCGAAGCTGCGAACCGAGGATCATCCGGCGCGCTGTCGGGCCGAGGCTCTGCTCGCCGGCGGACACGCCTACCGCGTTCATGACCAGGGCCCTTCCATCGCCGCTCGTTCGCAGGGGGAATCGAAATCCGACTACCCAAAGTACACGCAAGGCCCGGCCCCGGACAGCGTGGCACAAGCCTCGGCTCAGGGGATTCTACGGAGTGTGTGCCCCAGAAGACACACCTGTGAGAACAATTTGCCGCGGTAAATCAGATCCGGACGACCGGAAGCCAGTGCGAAAGGTCCGCCCGGCTGCCCGATGCGGAGACGCGGGCGGCGCTGAGCGCGTCGTCCCAGTCCAGGAGGCCGGTGGCCAGTTCGAGCCACGTCCGCGGATCGGTCTCGACGACGTTCGGCGGCGTGCCTCGGGTGTGCCGCGGGCCCTCGATGCACTGCACCGCGGCGTACGGCGGAACCCGGACCTCGACGGTGTGCCCGGGTGCGTCCTGGGCGAGCGTCCGCAGCGTCGCGCGCACCGCGGCGGCCAGCTCAGGACGGGCCGGATCCGGTCCGGCACCGCGCAACCAGTCCGAAACGGCCAGCACCGCGGCCCGTAACTGAGCGGGATCGACCGAACGCGAAGAGGCCATGCGACAACAGTAGAGTGGCCGCGGACGGACTTTCAGGCACCCGGCACCGAGGGACGGCGATGGCGCAGCGGGACGAGGCAGATCGGATGGTTTCCCGGACCCCGGCGGGCAAACGCGCGCGCCGGAACGCGTACCCCCGTCGCGGACCGCAGGGAAAACCGGAGATCACTCCCGAGATGCGGGCCAACGCGCGGGCGAACCCGAACAGCTGGCTGTACGTCATCGACGAGGCCTTCGACGCCCGCGGCCCGGTGCCGTCGTGGGCGGTCGTCGGCGCGTATCCGGTGAACGGGACGGGAGAGGTCGTCGAGGACTTCCACCCCAACGACCGGTACCGGCCCTCGCCGAAGGCGCTCGGTTTTCCCGAGCCGCGCAACGAACTCGAGCGGCTGCTGCAAATGGTCCGGACCGAACACCGGCCCGCCGAGGACCTGCCGCGCGTCATCCTCGATTCGACGCTGCTGGTCTACGCGCTGTCCCCGGTGCAGCGCACGGTGATCGGCTTCCACAACACCGACGGCCGCGTCATGGTCCCGGCGTACACGTCGAAGTCGCTGGTGCCGCGCGAATGGCCGCACGCCCGCGCGGTGCTCGGCCGCGACATCGCCGGGCTGCTCGCCGGACATCCGCTCGCGATCAATCCGCACGACCTGATCACCGCCGTCGTCCCGGCCGAGCACCTGCTGAAAGCGCTGGCCGAAGAGCGCCGCTGACCTGGGCAGACCACTCTGCCGAGTGATCATGATTCGCCGAAACCCGCGCATCGGGGCATCGTGACGCAGTAGGAGTACACGCGTCCGGTGAGGAGTCCTGGGTGAAGCGTCATCTGCTGCTGCGCTGGAGCGCGGTTCTCTTCGCCGGGATCACCGGCACGTCCCTGTGCGAAACCGCCGAGGCGGCGCCGAGCTACACCGGGGCCGCGGACAACTACGCGGGTTCGCAAATCGCGAAGCACGAAGGCGTTCTGGGAGCGCCGAACCTCGCGTACACGACCGGAGACCAGTACCTCGGACACGACGTGAGCGGGCACCAAGGACCGGTCGACTGGCCGGCCGCGGCGAGAGACGGCGCGAAGTTCGTGTACGTGAAAGCGACCGAGGGCACCGGGTTCGTCAGCGGCCAATTCGCCCAGCAGTACAACGGTTCCTACCAAGTCGGGCTCGTCCGCGGGGCCTACCACTTCGCGCGCCCGGACGTGTCCGACGGGGCCGCGCAGGCCAACTACTTCCTCGCGCACGGCGGCGGCTGGTCGGCCGACGGCCAGACGCTTCCCGGCGCGCTCGACATGGAATACAACCCCTACGGGGAAACGTGTTACGGCAAGGACGCGAACGGGATGGTCGCGTGGATCCGCGCGTTCTCCGACACCTATCGCGCCCGCACCGGAAGGCTGCCGACGATCTATACGTCGACTAGCTGGTGGAAACTCTGCACCGGAAACAACCCTTCTTTCGGAGGGAATCCGCTCTGGATCGCGCGCTACAACTCGTTCATCGGCGAGCTCCCGGCGGGCTGGGCACAGCACGCCATCTGGCAGTTCTCGAACAGCGGGACCCTGCCCGGGGACCAGAACTGGCTCAACGGAGCCCAAACGGCGCTACGCAATCTGGCATTCGGGTGAACGTTCGTGACGTCGTCACGAATTAGTCATCACCCCCCGATGAAAATCACCCACTCGCCCATTCATCTTCACGGAACTTGATGACAAACGCCGATTCGTCCTCAAGAATCTCCCCCGTGGCGGCTACCTGCACATAGCCGCCCTCCGCGAGGGTATCTGTGAAGGGATCGACGATGTCCACTTCCCGAAGAGGACGGCGCACCACGCTGCTGTCCGCACTGACCGTCCCGGTTGTCGCGCTCCTGCTCGGCGCGTCGACGGAGGCGACGGCCGCCCCGGCGGCTTCCCCGCTTTCGGCGAGGGAGATCAACGCCGTCAACGCCGACATCCAGGCGAACAACCACGCCATGGGGTCGCAGATCCGGCGCGTCGAGGGGGATCAGTCCACCCCCGAGACGAAAGCCGCCGCGCAGCAGCCGCAACCCGCGGCCGCGCTGCCGAACCAGGTGGCGGCCACCGTCGCCGGCATGGACGTCGCCAGCTACCAGGGCAACGTCAACTGGGCCAGCTGGTGGAGCCAGGGCAAGCGATTCGTCTGGACCAAGGCGACCGAGAGCACGAGCTACACGAACCCGTACTTCGCCCAGCAGTACAACGGTTCCTACAACCAGGGCTTCATCCGCGGCGCCTACCACTTCGCCACCCCGAACACCTCGAGCGGCGCGGCACAGGCGACCTACTTCGTCGCGCACGGCGGCGGCTGGTCCCGGGACGGCAAAACGCTGCCCGGCGCGCTGGACATGGAGTACAACCCCTACGGCGCGACCTGTTACGGCCTGAGCAAATCCGCGATGACGGCGTGGATCAAGGACTTCCACGACACCTACCACGCGAAGACGGGCCGCTGGCCGGTGATCTACACGTCGACGAGCTGGTGGAGCCAGTGCGTCAGCGGCGATTTCTCCAGCACCGCACCGCTGTGGGTCGCGCGGTACGCGTCCTCGGTCGGCACGCTTCCGTACAACTGGAGCTACTACACCGTGTGGCAGTACACCTCGAGCCCGCTGGACCAGGACACGTTCAACGGCGCCTACGACCGGCTGCAGGCACTCGCCAACGGCTGACCTGAGCGGCGCGCACGGACGCGGCTCCCGGTTCTCCCCTCCTCCTGCCGGGCGGGGCGGCCGGGAGCCGCTTTTGTGCGCGCGTTGCCCGCCTTGCACAATGCAGACCTGGGGCGGAGACGGAACCGCCTGAGCCGGCGGGGCGTCAGACCGCGGCGCGAGTCGGTGCAGCAGGAAGGCGGAACCATGACTTACCCACCGCAGCCCGGACAGGGCGGGGACCCCTACGGCCAGGGCTGGCAGCAGCCCGGCTCGGGCGGGGTGCCGCAGCAGCCGGGGTGGGACCCCAACCAGGGCCAGCAGCAGCCGGGCTGGGACCCGAACGCCCAGCACCAGCAGCAGCCCGCCTGGGATCCGAACGCTCAGCAGCAGCCGCAGCAGGGCTGGGACCCGAACGCTCAGCAGCAGTACCCGGGGTATCAGCAGCAGCCTTACGGCGGCACCCAGCAGTTCCCGCAGCAGGGCTGGGACCAGGGGCAATACCCGGGCGGACCGGGCGGTGAGCCGCCCAAGAACAACAAGACCGGCCTGTGGATCGGCATCGCCGTCGCGGTCGTCGTGGTGGTCGCGCTGGGCATCACCGGGTTCGTCGCGCCGGGATTCTTCCTGAGCAAGGACGACAAGGGCACCACGCAGGCGCAGCCGCCCGCCCCGGCCCCGTCCCAGTCGTCGGAGGCCCCGCTGCCGAGCGATTCGTCCTCGCCGTCCACGGATTCGAGCGACGAGCCCGACTCCGGCGGGTCCGGTTCGGGCGAGGCGCGGCAGGTCATCAACGACTTCCTCGCGAAACTCAACGCCAAGGACGCGGCGGGCGCGACCGCGATGGCCTGCCAGGGCACCGAGAGCATGTCCAAGCGCAGCATCGACGAGACCACCAGCGGCGACCCGCAGCTCAAGCTCGGCAAGGTCACCGAGGGCAGCGCCACGACGAGCGCCCGGCTCAGCGGCAAGCTGTCGGGCAAGGACGCCAGCGGCACGATGGTCGTGATGAACCGCGGCGGCGGCTACTGCGTGGGGCTGTACCTGATCCTGGCGTTCTGACCCGGTGCGCTCGCCGCTGCTGTGGACGCTGATCGCGTCCGCGGTGCTGCTGTGCGGGGTCGGTGGCTGGCTGCTCACCGACCCCGCGACGAGCCGGAGCGAAGCGCTGAAAACCGGCGGACTCGCGGGCGGCGCGGTCGTGGCGCTGTATGCGTTGTGGCTCAACGACCGCCGCCGCCGCGTCGAAGAGGCGCGGCAGGTGATCGAACAGCAACGGCACGACGTCGACCGCGAGCGGATCTCCGACGAGCGGTTCGCGAAGTCGGTGGAATTGCTGGGGCACGAGGCCGATCAGGTGCGCGTGGGTGCGTTGCACGCGCTGGCCGGGCTGGCGCGTTCGCGGCCGGAGTACCGGCAGACCGTGCTGGACGTGCTGTGTTCCTATCTGCGACGGCCGTTTACGCACCGCCGTTATGAAAATCCTGAGCACTCCGGCACTCCGGAAGAGGAACGCGAGCTGCAGGTGCGGCTCACCGCGCAACGGCTCATCCGGGACCTGCTGCCACCGTCCGATGTGGACGGACCGGGTCCGGACCTCGACCTGACCGGCGCCGTGCTCGAGTATTTCGACCTTTCCCGCCGCCGGATCGGCGGCTTGCTGCTGCGGCACGCTTCGCTGTACAGCAGCACGAACCTCAGCGGCAGCGTCTTCACCGGACAGGCCTACTTCACCGCGGCCGGTACCGGACCCGGTCGGCTGGTGGGCGTTTTCCGTTGCCGCGACGCGACTTTCCTCGACCGGGCGTGGTTCTCCGGCACTGAGTTCTCGGAGCGGACCAACTTCTCCGGCACGACCTTCGCCGGGCAGACCACCTTCAATGGGGCGACGTTCGCGAAGGAAGTCTTGTTCGACGGGGCGAGGTTTTCCGACTTGGCCGCGGCGGAGGTGCACCTGCCCGCAGGCTGGACGCTCGAAGCACAGAGTCACGGCTGCATAGCGGTGCGGTCGTCGTGAGTGCCTGTCCCGGTTCTAACCGGGACAGGCACTCACGAGGGCTCAGTCGAACAGCGCCGGAAGGGTCTTCTCCCAGGTCTCGCGCAGTTCTTCGAGGGTGAACTCGGTGATGCCCTGGATCTCCAGCGTCCCCGAATCCGGGTCGACGACACCGGTCTTGCGCCACGGCAGGCCGCGCGCGGTGCACATCTCGGTGAACCGCAGTTCCTCCGTGCGCGGGACCGCCACCAGCACGCGGCCGGACGACTCGGAGAACAGCTGCACGAACGGGTCCTGGTCGCGGTCGAGGAACACCCGGGCCCCGCACTGTCCAATGAGGACAGTTTCGGTGAGGGCCTGTGCCAGGCCGCCGTCGGACAGGTCGTGCGCGGCGGAGATCATGCCGTCGCGCGAACCGGCCACCAGGATCTCGGCCAGCAGCTTCTCACGGGCCAGGTCCACCCGGGGCGGAACGCCGCCGAGGTGGCCGTGCAGTTCGCGGGCCCAGGCCGAACCGTCCAGCTCGTCGTGGGTTTCGCCGAGCAGCAGCAGGGTCTCGCCGGCTTCCGCGCCGATGCCGGTCGGGATGCGGCGGGTGACGTCGTCGATCACGCCGAGCACCGCGATCACCGGGGTCGGCAGGATCGCCGTGTCGCCGGTCTGGTTGAAGAAGCTGACGTTGCCGCCGGTCACCGGGATGCCCAGCTCGACGCACGCGTCGGCGAGACCGTGCACAGCCTGCTCGAACTGCCACATCACGCCCGGGTCGGTCGGGGCGCCGAAGTTGAGGCAGTCGGACACCGCGACCGGGGTCGCGCCGCCGGTGGCGACGTTCCGGTACGCCTCGGCCAGCGCGAGCTGCGCGCCGCGGTACGGATCGAGGTAGACGAACTTCGCGTTGCAGTCGGTGGCGACCGAGACGCCGCGGTTGCTCTCCTCGTCGATCCGGATCATGCCGGAGTCGGACGGCTGGGCCAGCACCGAATTGCCGCGCACGTAGCGGTCGTACTGCGCGGTCACCCATTCCTTCGACGCCTGGTTCGGCGACGCGATGAGCTTCAGGAAGTCCGCGCGCAGCTCCTCGGGTGTCGACGGACGCGGCAGCTTCGCGGACGTGTCGGCGATCAGGCCGTCCTGGAACGCGGGGCGCTCGATCGGGCGGTCGTACACCGGGCCCTGGTGCGCGACGGTGTGCGCGGGCACGTCGACCACGATCTCGTCGTGCCAGGTGATGACGAGGTGCTCGCCGTCGGTGACCTCGCCGATGTCGGTGGCGATGACGTCCCACTTGGCGCAGACCGCCATGAACGCCTCGACGTTCTCCGGCGCGACGACCGCGCACATGCGCTCCTGCGATTCGCTGGAGAGCACTTCGGCGGGCGTCATCCCGGTGGCGCGCAACGGAACCCGGTCGAGGTAGATGTGCATGCCGCCGTCGCCTGCCGCGGCCAGCTCGGACGTCGCGCAGGACAGCCCGGCGCCGCCGAGGTCCTGGATGCCGACGACCAGGTTCTCCTTGAACAGGTCGAGACAGCACTCGATGAGCACCTTCTCGGTGAACGGGTCGCCGACCTGCACGCTGGGCAGCTTGCGCCGCCCGGCCGCGGATTCGTCGCCGGAGAAGGTGTCGCTGGCGAGCACGGACACGCCGCCGATGCCGTCGAGGCCGGTGCGCGCGCCGAACAGGATGATCTTGTTGCCTGCCCCGGACGCGAACGCCAGGTGCAGGTCCTCGGTGCGCATCGCGCCCACGCACAGCGCGTTGACCAGCGGGTTGCCCGCGTACGACGGGTCGAAGACCAGCTCGCCGCCGATGTTCGGCAGGCCGAGGCAGTTGCCGTAGCCGCCGACGCCCGCGACCACGCCGGGCAGCACGCGCTTGGTGTCCGGCGCGTCGGCCGGGCCGAAGCGCAGCGCGTCCTGCACCGCGAGCGGCCGCGCGCCCATCGCCATGATGTCGCGCACGATGCCGCCGACGCCGGTGGCCGCGCCCTGGTACGGCTCCACATAGGACGGATGGTTGTGGCTTTCCACCTTGAAGGTGACCGCCCAGCCGTCGCCGATGTCGACGACGCCCGCGTTCTCTCCGATGCCGGCCAGCATCTTGGCCTTCATCTCGTCGGTGGCGGTCTCGCCGAAGTAGCGCAGGTGCTTCTTCGAGGACTTGTAGGAGCAGTGCTCGCTCCACATCACCGAGTACATCGCGAGCTCGGCGTCGGTGGGCCGGCGGCCGAGGATTTCCCGGATCCGCGCGTACTCGTCTTCGGCGAGGCCGAGTTCGACGTACGGCTGGCTCGTTTCCGGGGTCGCCGCGGCCACTGCGGTGGTGTCTGTGCTAGCAACAGGGCTGGTCACAGTGTTTGTCCGACTGTCCGTGTCAGGGTTCGCCACAAGGCCAAGACTACGTGTCGGCCGGGTCACACCCGCAGCCGCCCGGCCTGCTCGGGCGGGGATAAATGAGTCGCGCCGGACACTCCCGGCGGCTTAGCGTCAGTGATCGTGCTTTCCGCCACGTACCGCTTTCCCGAGATCCGACTCCCGGAACACCCGACGCCGGTCCGGTACCTGCTGGCGGTCCTGCGCGCGCGGCCGGGGCTGGTCCTCGCCGCGATCGTCACCGGGGCCGGCTGGTCGCTGCCGAGCGCCCTGCTGCCGCTGGTGGTCGGCCGGGGCGTCGGGGCGATCGCCGCAGGCGATTCGTCCGCGCTGTGGCGCTGGGCGCTGATCGCGGGCGCGCTCGGCGTGACGCAGGCGCTGCTCGGCACCGGGCTGCACTTCGCGTCGTACGGCCTGTGGATGCACGGCGCGGGCAGCACGCAACGCCTGGTCACCGACCACACCACCCGGCTCGGCGCGTCCCTGCGCGAGGCGACCAGCACCGGCAACGTGGTGGCGGTGACGTCGTCGGACATGAACTGGGTCGGCAACGCGTTCGAGGTCGTCGGCCGCACGTTCGGGTCGCTCGTGGCGTTCGTGGTGATCGGGATCGCGATGCTCGGCACCTCTCCGGTGCTGGGCACGGTCGCGCTGGTCGGCGTCCCGCTCGCGGTGCTCGGCATCGGCCCGCTGCTCGCGCCGCTGCAGAAGCGGAAAACCGCGCAGCGGGAGAATCTGAGCGACGTGAACGCACTCGGCGCGGACATCGTGTCCGGGTTGCGGATCCTGCGCGGCGTCGGCGGCGAACGGCGGTTCCTCGCCCGGTTCCGCGAGGCCAGCCAGCTGGTGCGGCGGTCAGGCGTCGAGGTTGGCCGCAGCGAATCCTGGCTCGCCGCGGCGGAGATCCTGCTGCCCGGGCTGGTCACGGTGGCGATCACCTGGCTGGGCGCGCGGCTCGCGCTCGACGGCACGATCGGCGTCGGCGAACTGGTGGCGTTCTACGGCCTTTCGGCGTTCCTGGTGGTGCCGGTCGCCACGGCGACCGAACAGGTCAGCTCGCTCAGCTCGGGGCTGGTCGCGGCTCGCAAAGTGTGCGGGCTGCTGGCGCTGCGGCCGAAGCTCGCCGAGCCGGTTTCGCCGCTGCCGCTGCCGGACGGTCCGCTGGAGCTGGAGGACACCGCCAGCGGCATCCGGATCGCGCCGGGCAAGCTGACCGTGGTCGACCTCGGCGCCGAGGCGGAGGCGATCGCCGCGCGGATGAGCCGGTTCGCCGACGCGGACGAGGGTGAGCAGGTGCTGGTCGGCGGGGTGCCCGCGGATCGCGTCGCGCTGGCCGAGCTGCGCCGGCGAGTGGTGTACGCGCACAACCAGGACCTGTGGTTTTCCGGGGTGCTGCGCGATCAGCTGACCCCGGAGCATCCGCGCGAGGTGGACATCTTCGCGGCGCTGCACGCGGCGGACGCCGAGGACATCATCGAGGCCCTGCCGCGCGGCGTCGACGAGCTGATCGGCGAACGCGGCCGCGAGGTGTCCGGCGGGCAGCGGCAGCGGCTGAGCCTGGCCCGCGCGCTGGCGATGGACTCCGACGTGCTGCTGCTCGACGAGCCGACCTCGGCGGTCGACGCGCACACCGAGGCCCGGATCACCCAGCGCACCAAGGAATTGCGGGCCGGAAGGACCACGGTGGTGTTCAGCCAGAGTCCACTGTGGAGGAACGTGGCCGACGAGGTCGTGCACGGAAAGGCAGTGACGGTATGACGACGCGGCTCCCGCTGGCGTCGAAACGCGAGGTACGGCGTTGGGCGAAACGCGTGGCGGTCGAGCACCGGCGCGAGTTTTCCGTGATGCTCGGGCTGTTCTGCCTGGCCACCGTGGTCGGGCTGGCCGGGCCGCAACTGCTCGGCTGGCTCGTGGACGGCGTGGTCGAGCACGGCCCGACGCTGCAGGTCGACCTGCTGGCCGTGGGTTTCGTGGTGGTGCTCGTGCTGCAGGCGTGGGCGAGGAAGGCGGCGCGGCTGCGCGGCCGGATGTTCGGCGAGCGCGTGCTGGCGCAGACCCGCGAACGGTTCGTCACGAACGCGCTCAGCCTGCCGCTCGGCACCGTCGAGGCGGCCGGCACCGGCGACCTGCTCAGCCGGGCGACCACGGACATCAACCGGCTGGACGTCGCGGTGCGGTTCGCCGCGCCGGAAATCCTGATCGCCGCGGTGACGGTGTTGTTCACGACCGTCGCGATGATCGTGACGTCCCCGCTGCTCGCGCTGGCCCTGCTGGTGGCGATCCCGCTGCTGGTGCCGGTGAACATCTGGTACCAGCGGAAGATCCCGACCGCGTTCGCGTGGATGCTCGACCGCTGGGGCGACCTGCAGTCGATCACCCACGAGACGGTGGAGGGCGCGCGGACCACCGAGGCGCTCAGTCTCACCGAGCGCCGCATGCGGGCCGGGCACCACGCGCTCGACCAGGCGACGCTCGGCGAACGCCGGATGCGGGCGCTGCAGATGCGCTGGCTGCCGACGCTGGAGATCAGCTACGTCTTGCCGATCGCCGTGCTCCTGCTGCTCGGCATGCTGGCCTACAGCCAGGGCTGGGCCGGACTCGGCACGATCACCACGATGCTGGCGTACGCGCAGGCGATGACCGCGCCGCTCAGCGAGGCGATGTTCTGGCTGGAGGACCTGCAGGTGGCGGTGGCCGCGACGCGCCGGATCATCGGCGTGCAGCCGAACGAATCGGCGGACAAGGTCACGGAGGTGCCGCGTGGTCGGGACATCGAGGTGCGCGACGTCCGGTTCGGCTACACCGCCGACCGCGAGGTGCTGCACGGCATCACGCTGAGCGTGCCGCGCGGCGAACGGCTGGCGATCGTCGGGCCGTCGGGCGCGGGCAAGTCGACGCTGGGCAGGCTGCTGGCCGGGATCTCGGCCCCGACGGCGGGGTCGATCCAGGTCGGCGGCGCCGAGGTGTCGACGCTCGCGGACGACGTGCTGCGCGGCGAGGTGCTGTTGCTGACGCAGGAGCACCACACGTTTTCCGGCACGCTGCGGGAAAACCTGGCGCTCCCGGCGCGCCGCGGCGGCGGGGACTGGACCGACGAGGAACTGATGGCCGCGCTCGCGTCCGCCGGCGCGGCGGAGTGGGCGGCCAGCCTTCCGGACGGGCTGGACACCAAGCTCGGCTCGGGCGCGTACGCGGTCCCAGCCGGTCTCGCACAACAACTGGCGCTGGCCCGGGTCGTCCTGGCCGACCCGCACACCCTGGTGCTGGACGAGGCGACGTCGCTGCTGGACACCGGTTCGGCGCGGGAGTTGGAACGGTCGCTGAACTCGGTGCTCGAAGGCCGCACGGTGATCGCGATCGCGCACCGGCTGCACACGGCCGCGGCGGCCGATCGGGTCGCGGTGGTCGAGGGCGGGCGGATTACCGAACTCGGCCCGCATGAGGACCTGATCGCGGCGGGCGGTCCGTATTCGCGATTGGTTGCGGCGGCGAGTTGAGCGGAATGCCCGCAGGGGGTTCGGCGTTGGCTCCAAGCGGAACCTGATCTTCCTAGCTTGGGGGTGGTGCCGGATGGCAGTCATGACGGTAGATGAACGAGAGAAATTCCTCGCCGAGGAGCGCGTGGGCGTGCTGTCGATCGGCCGGGAAGGCGCGGCTCCGCTCGCCGTGCCGGTCTGGTACGACTACGAGCCCGGCGGCGAGCTGCTGATCTGGATGGACCGCGGCTCGGCGAAGGACCGCGCGATCGAGGCGGCGGGCCAGCTGAGCCTCACGGTGCAGCAGGAGACCCAGCCGTACAAGTACGTCACGGTGTCCGGTCCGGTCGTGGACCGGTCCTCGGCTCCGACCGAGGAGCAGGCGCTCGCCATCGCCTCCCGGTACGCGCCGGAGGCCGAGGCGCGGAAGTTCGTCGAGGGTTCGCTCAAGGAGACCTCGGTGCTGGTGCGGGTGCGCACCGAACGCTGGCTCTCCAGCGACCACAGCAAGTAACGCGAAAAGGGGGCCCCGGGATTTCCCAGGGCCCCCTTTTCGGCGCTGATCAGGCTTTCACGAGCGCGTCGACCGCGCTGTAGAACATGCCGAGGCCGTCGTCGGACGGGCCGGTGAGCGCGTCGATCGCGTGCTCGGGGTGCGGCATGAGACCGACCACGCGGCCGTTCTCGCTGGTGACGCCCGCGATGTCGTTGCGGGAGCCGTTCGGGTTGCCGCCGACGTAGCGGAACGCCACCCGGCCCTCCGCCTCCAGCATGTCCACAGTGGACTGATCGGCGACGTAGCAGCCGTCGTTGTTCTTGAGCGGGATCAGGATTTCCGCGCCCGCCTCGTAACGCGTGGTCCACGCGGTGGTGTTGTTGTCCACGCGCAGCCACTGGTCGCGGCACACGAAGTGCAGGCCGACGTTGCGGATCATCGCGCCGGGAAGCAGTCCGGCCTCGCACAGGATCTGGAAGCCGTTGCAGATGCCGAGCACCGGCATGCCCTTGCGGGCCGCGTCGATGACCGAGGACATCACCGGCGCGTAGCGGGCGATCACGCCGGCGCGCAGGTAGTCGCCGTAGGAGAAGCCGCCGGGGACGACGACCGCGTCGACGCCCTTCAGGTCGTCGTCGGCGTGCCAGAGCGAAACCGCCTCGGCCTCGGCGTAGCGGACCGCGCGGGCGGCGTCGCCGTCGTCGAGCGTGCCGGGGAAGGTGATGACGCCGATGCGGGCGCTCACGCGTCCACCCGCCGGATCGTCCACTGCTCGATCACCGGGTTGGCGAGGAAGCCCTCGGCCATCTTGGCCAGCGTCTCGTCGTCGACGTCGTCGTCGACCTCGAGTTCGAAGTGCCGTCCCTGACGCACGTCGGAGACCCCGGAGAAGCCCAGCCGCGGCAGCGCGCGCGCCACCGCCTGGCCCTGCGGGTCGAGGATCTCGGGTTTGGGCATGACGTCGACAACGACTCGAGCCACGGCTGGCTGCTCCTTATTTCTGCAGGTCGTGGGTGCGGTTGAAGCGTACTTCACTAGCCTGACCGGCAGACAGTCCGGTATCGAGGGGGAGACATGAACCACCCGCCGCAAGGCCCGTACCCGCAGCAGGGTCCGTTTCCGCCGCGCGGGCCGCAGCAGGGGCAGTTCCCGCAGCCGCACCCGCCGCAGTTCGGCCAGTACCCGCCGCCGCCTCCGGAGAAGAAGTCGAAGGCCGGATTGTGGATCTCCCTCGGCGCAGCGGTCGTCGTGCTCGGCGGCGCGGTCGCGTTCACCGGCTGGGTGACGCCCGGGTTCTTCAAGGAGAAGCTGGACACGACGTCGCGGGGGACGCCGGAGCAGCTGGCCCAGTCGGTCGCGAACTCGATCACCGAGCAGACCGGGCTGGACCAGCTGTGGTGCAAGATCCGGTCGAAGCGGTCCTACCCCGCCGACGACTTCTTCCGGAGCGCGAAGGGCGAGGCGAAGATCAGCAATCCGGTGCATCCGACCGGTCAGCAGGAACGCGCGGCCACGGTCACCGCGAGCAACCTCGCCTACGGCATCGCGCTCATCCCGGACGGCAACGGCTGGTGCGTGCGCGACGCCAAGGCGGACGGCGAACCCGCCCCGCTGGCCAGCCTGTCGACCGAGCCGAAGCCGCGGCCCCAGGTGAAGGACGGCACGGACGCCGCGATCAAGTTCATCGACGCGGTCAACGCCCGCGACATCCCGGCGGCGCTGTCGGTGATGTGCCGGGACGCGCCGGACACCACCCGCGACGGCACCCAGCAGTGGATCTACGGCGAAACGAAGCTGGCCGTGCGGAAGACGGACGTGCTGCGGACCGCGGGCCGGACCATCGTGCACGTCGACGCCAAGCTCGACGGCGTCGCCAAGGAGGGCCGGGTGGAAACCGACGACCACGCGGTGGACGGCGCGTGCGTCACCTCCTTCGACCCCACTTCTGACTGATCGGTTTTCCGGGGAGTTGCGCGTAGCGTGACCTGCGCCATGACGTGTCGTTGACAGGGTGTCAACACCACCGGGAGGCAGCGTGCCAGAGCAGGACTCCTTCGACTACGTGATCGTCGGCGCGGGCAGCGCGGGCTGCGTGCTGGCGAACCGGCTGAGCGAGGACCCGTCCGCGCGGGTGCTGCTGCTCGAGGCGGGCGGCGAGGACACCGCGGACGAGGTCCGGATCCCGGCGGCGTTCGCGTCGCTGTTCAAGACGAAGTGGGACTGGAACTACGAGACCGTCGAGCAGAAGCACACCGGCAAGACGGCGTACTGGCCGCGCGGCCGGATGCTCGGCGGCTGCTCGTCGATCAACGCGATGATCTACATCCGCGGCAACCGCGCCGACTACGACGGCTGGCGCGATGCGCACGGAGCCGCCGGGTGGGGCTGGGACGACGTGCTGCCGTACTTCAAGCGCGCCGAGGGCAACCAGCGCTTCGGCGGCCCGCTGCACGGCACGGACGGCCCGCTGCACGTCGAGGACCGGCGGTTCACCCACGAGCTGTCGCACGCGTGGGTGGACAGCGCGGTCACGTGGGGGCTCAAGCACACCGACGATTTCAACGGCGAGTCGCAGGAGGGCGCCGGGCTCTACCAGGTCACCTGCAAACGCGGCCGCCGCTGGTCCACCGCGGACGCCTACCTGCGGCCCGCCTTGTCGCGGCCGAACCTGACGGTGCGGACGAACGCGCAGGTCACCCAGGTGGTGTTCGAAGGAACCCGCGCGGTCGGAGTGTCCTATTTGGACAAGGGCGTGCCGGCGACCGTCCGGGCGGACGCGGAAGTGCTGCTGTCCGGAGGCGCGATCAACTCGCCGCAGCTGCTGATGCTGTCCGGAGTCGGACCGGCCGAGCACCTGCGCGAACTGGGCATCGACGTGGTCGCCGCGCTGCCCGGGGTCGGCGCCAACCTGCACGACCACCCGGCGGTCGGCGTGATCTGGTCGACGAAGGGCACGACCGACATCGCGGACTCCGCGACGCCCGCCGGACTGATCCGCTACCAGCTGACCAAACGCGGCCCGCTCGCGTCGAACATCGGCGAGGCCGGCGCGTTCTACGCGACCCGCGACGGGCTGGCCGCGCCGGACATGCAGATCCACGTGGCCCCGACGTTGTTCTACGACAACGGAATGCGCGAACCGACCTGCCCTGGTTTCACGTCCGCGGCCACGCTGGTCGACGTCGCGAGCCGCGGCCGGCTGCGGCTGAAGTCGGCGAATCCGCTGTGGAAGCCGGAAATCGACCCGGCTTATTACGCGGAGCCGATCGACCTGGAGACGGTGAAGTCGGCACTGCGCTCACTGATCGAGATCGGCCGGTCGGGCCCGCTGGCGAAGTTCCTGGACCGGCCGTTCCTGCCGGCGACGCACGAGCTGTCGGACGAGGCGTTGACGGAGCATGTCCGGGAGAACACGCAGACGCTGTACCACCCGGTCGGCACGTGCGCGATGGGCAGCGGCGAGCACGCGGTGGTGGACCCGGAGTTGAAGGTACGCGGGGTTACCGGACTGCGGGTGGTGGACGCTTCGGTGATGCCGGTGGTGCCGCGCGGGAATACGAACGCGCCGACGATCATGGTGGCGGAGAAGGCGGCGGATTTGATTCGGGCTCGATGACCGCTCTCTCCACCTGGCGAGAACTCCTTGCCGCCTGGGCGATTCCGGACACCGTGCATCCTCCGGAATCGCCGTGGGTCCTTCCGCGCGAGGTGTTCCTCCGGCGGGCCGATCGGCAGATCGCGCAGCCGATCGGCGCGACTCACCGGCTGGCCGCCGAGGCGTTGCGGGGACCGGGCACAGTGCTCGACATCGGCGCGGCGGCCGGGGCGGCGAGTCTCCCCCTGGTCGGCCGCGCGAACGTTACCGCGGTGACGGCGGTCGACACCGACGACGAGTTGCTCGCTGCGTTCGCCGAGCGGGCCGCGGGGGTGGAGCATCGGCTGTTGTCCGGTCGGTGGCCCGATCTCGCCGACGAGGCGGGCGTGGCCGATGTCGTGGTGTGCGGGAACGTGGTCTACAACGTCCCCGACCTGGCTCCGTTCGCCGCGGCGGCACGACGTCGGGTGGTGGTCGAGACGGCCGCGCGGCATCCGTTGACTGAGCTTAACCCGCTGTGGCAACGGTTTCACGGCATCGAGCGGCCGAATGGGCCGACTGCCGAGGACTGTCTCGCCGCGCTCGCCGAAGTGGGGATCGAGCCGGAAGTCGTGGAATGGCAGCGTCCGCCGGAGCCGGAGTACGCGGAATTCTCGACCATGGTGGACGTCGTCCGGCGGCGGTTGTGCTTGCCTGCCGGCGCGGCCGCGGAGGTCGAACACGCCTTGCTGGAACTGGGCGTAGACCCGGAAATGCCACCAGATCTCGGGTCCTCCGGCCGGGATCTGGTGACACTGGCGTGGTCCGCTTAACGGACCCGTTCCAGCACGGGAACCCGGGCGAACTGCACCGCGAGTTGCCACGAGAGGAAACCTAGGGCGAGCAGCAGGTACGAGTCGCCGATCAGGTGTTGCCACGGGGCCCACGCGAGTTCGCGCATTTCGCTCGATGGAAGGAAAGCGTGTGGCGCGGCGATGAAGACCGCGACACCCGCGAGCAACACTGCGGCGGCGCGCGGCGTACGGACCCGGGCGGCGAGGATGAGCGCCGCGGGGGCGACCCAAACCCAGTGGTGCGACCAGGAAATCGGCGACAGGACCAGCACCGCCGTCGCGTTGACCACGAAGGCGAGCGGGCCGTCGACGCGGCGCATGATGGTTACCGCGGCGGTCAGGACGAAGGCGGACAGCGTAAGCCACAGCAGGTCGTGGGCGTATGGCGGCAGGTCTAGGCGGTTGAGCGCGCCTTCGATGGTCTGGTTGGTCGCATAGGGCGAGCCGCTGAGGCCGCCGGCACCGGTGAGGCCGCCGCCGAAGAAGTACTCGGCGGACGCGCGCGGGGCGACCAGGAAGCCGAGCAAGGTGGCTCCAGCACCGGCGAAGAGGGCATTGCGAGCGGCGCGGAAATCCTTGGTGAGCAGGAAGAACAGCAGGAAACCGGCGGGCGTCACCTTGATCGCGGCGGCCAGGCCGACCAGCACGCCACGCGGCCAGCGCGGGTTGGGCGCGAGGCAGTCGACCGCGACCAGGGCCATCAGGACGAGGTTGATCTGTCCAAAGGAGATAGTCGAGCGCACGGGTTCGAAGGCAAGTGCCGCAACGGTGAGCCCGGACGCGGTAATGACTGCGGTGCGGCGGTTCCAGGACTGCCACAGACGGCGGACCGCGGCGTACAGGACCGCCCAGAGCGACGCGAGCGAGATGAGGTCCAGCAGGACAGCCGCGACGGGCAGCGGGGGAAGTGCCAGGGCAGAGAAGAGAATCGCGGCGAACGGCGGGTAGATGAACGGCAGCGGGTACCCGGACGTGGTGGCGGGGAGGGTGCCGTAGGGGTCGCCGCCGTGGAGGACGGCGTCCGCGCCGAACCGGTAAACCTGCAGGTCGACCGGCCCGAAGCTGCCGACGACGGTTACTACGCCCGCGACGAGCACGGTCGCGCAGACCGCGAATGACAGGGCAGGCATCCGCCTGGCCTTTTCGGGCAACCACGTGCCGATGTCCATTGTCCCCAGTCACCTCGTGTTCCGGTGGTCTTGATCCGGAACTCGAGCCTGGCGGCCGGGACGCTGGCGCTGATCATCTGAATGGCCCGGGCACAGTGGCCGTTCGGGTGGGGTTTGCCAGCGGGGATCAGCCGAATGGCTGAGAACGATCCCTGACGGTTTGTCGATATTTCGCCGTTTTGTCGGACCCCGTCGCTACTCTCCAGCCCATGAGCACTTCCCTCTACTACGACGCGAGCCGGGCGACCGCGCTCACTCCGGACGAGACCGCGGCGATCGAACGGATCGTCACCGACCAGCAGTCGGCTTTTCCTTACCCCGACGAGGAATCCCTCTTTCTGTACGAAGAGGACAGCAGCGAACCGGACACGGTCGTGGCCGGGTCAACCAAGCTGCCGTTCGATCCGGACCGGGTGATGCCGGTGCTCGAACACCTGCTGGGTTCGGTGACCGAGCTGCGCCGCGCTGTTCCGGACGCGCAGTGGCGCGTGCACCTGGACGATTTCGACCTCCCGTGGGACGAGAGCGAGGGGTATTTCCTGCCCTCGTAAGCGGCTAGCCGACTCTCCGCAGCGCTTCGCGGGTGAGGTCCGCCAGGGTCGGATAACCGTCGACAGCCATGATCAGGTCAGCTTCAGCGAGCAAGGTACGCAGAACATGGACAACGCCGTCCTCACCAGCCAAAGACAGGCCCCAGGCATACGGGCGGCCGACGCCCACCGCGGTCGCGCCCAAGGCCAGCGCCTTGACCACGTCGGCTCCGGAGCGCACGCCGGAGTCGAACAGCACCGGCGCGCCGTCCGCGGCGTCGACGACTTCGGCCAGGCAGTCCAGTGCCGGGAGGCCGCCGTTGGCCTGCCGTCCGCCGTGGTTCGAGCAGTAGATCCCGTCGACCCCGCCGTCGAGGGCGCGGCGGGCGTCGGCGGGATGCTGGATGCCTTTGACCAGCAGCGGAAGCTTGGTCAGCGACCGCAGCCAGGGCAGGTCCTCCCAGGTCAGCGGGTTGCCGAAAAGCTGTGCCCACAGTCCGATGGCGGCCGCCGGATCGTCCTCCGGCGCCTTGCCGAGCCGCTTCCGGAACACCGGGTCGGTGAAGTAATTGGCCAGGCAATGCCCGCGCAGCTGCGGGAAGTTCGCGGTCGACAGGTCGCGCGGCCGCCATCCAGTGACCCAGGTGTCGAGCGTGACGACGATGCCGCGGAAACCCGCTTCCTCGGCACGCTGCACCAGCGAGGCGGCGAGGTCCCGGTCAGTGGGCGTGTAGAGCTGGAAGAAGCCCGGGGTGTCGCCCAGTTCCGGGACGAGCGTTTCGATCGGGTCGACGCTGAGCGTCGAAGCGACCATCGGCACGCCCGTCCGGGCGCTGGCCCGCGCGGTCGCGAGGTCGCCGCGGCCGTCCTGCGCGCACAGGCCGATCACCCCGACCGGCGCGAGGAACAACGGCGACGGCAGCTTCATCCCGAACAGGTCCACCGACAGGTCGCGTTCCTTCGCGCCGACGAACATCCGCGGGACCAAGGCCCAGCGCGCGAACGCCTCGACGTTCGCGCGCTGGGTCCGCTCGTCGCCCGCGCCACCGGCCACATAGGACAGCACGGACGGCGGAAGTGCCTGTGCCGCACGCGCTTCCAGCTCCGCGTACGCCATCGGCAGGTCCGGAACGCGGCCGGACAATCCGGCGAAATAGATCTCGTGCTGGAAGTCGCCGAAGCCGGGCAACAGTTCTCCTCAGCGTTTGCCGTGCAGGACGGTGACCAGCTTGGCGACCAGCGCGTCCGTGGATTCCTTGCGGGAGAAGGAGGTGAGCGTGAGCGGCGCGGTGAACCGCTGCCGCGCCACCGCCTTCGGCCGGGCGAACTCGCGCAGCCCCTCCGGACCGTGGATACGCCCGAACCCGGAATCGCCGACGCCGCCGAAGGGCAGCGACGCGATGCCCGCGAACGACAGCGGCGCGTTCACCGCGGTCATGCCCGCCCGCAGCCGCGACGCCAGCTCGGCGCCGCGCGCCCGCGAGAACACCGTGGAACCCAGGCCGTACTTGGTCGCGTTGGCCTTCTCCACCGCCTCGTCCATGTCGCGCACCCTCGCGATGGTGACCGTCGGCCCGAACGTCTCCTCGCGCACGGCCTCGGAGTCCTCCGGCACGTCGACCAGCACGGTCGGCTGCACATACCGGTCGCCGACGCTGTCCACGCCGCCGACCAGCGCTTTCCCGCCCCGCTCGAGCGCGTCGGCGATGTGCCGGCGGATCACCGACAGCTGCGAGGGCATCGTGATCGGGCCGTACTGCGCGTCCTCGTCCGAACCCGCGCGCACGTTCTTCGCCTTCTCCACCACCTTCGCCACGAACTCCTCGGCCACCCGCTCGTGCACGTAGACCCGCTCGACGCCGATGCAGGTCTGGCCGGAGTTCGAGAACGCGCCCCACACAGTCGCATCAGCCGCCGCCTCGAGGTCCGCGTCCGTGTCGACCAGCAGCGCGTCCTTGCCGCCGGCCTCGATCACCACCGGGGTCAGCGTCTCCGCGGCGGCGGCCATGATCTTCTTGCCGGTCGCCGCCGAGCCGGTGAAGGCGATCTTGTCCACCCCGGAGCCGACCAGCGCGGCCCCGGTCTCGCCGAACCCGGTCACCAGCTGCAGCACCGGCTGCTCCGGCACGACCTCGGCGAACGCGTCCACCAGCCACTTGCCGACGCCGGGGGTGTACTCGCTCGGCTTGAAGACCACGGCGTTGCCCGCGGCCAGCGCGTACGCGATGGAGCCGAGCGGGGTGAACACCGGGTAGTTCCAGGGTCCGATCACGCCCACGACGCCGAGCGGGAGGTACTCGACGGTCGCGGCCTGGTTGGCCATCAGCAGGCCGGACGAGCGGCGGTGCTTGCCGAGCACCTTGCGGGCGTGCTTCGCCGCCCACGCGATGTGCTCGATCGCCAGCACGCTCTCGAGCTGGGCGTCCGCGATCGGCTTGCCGGTCTCGTCGCGCACCACCTGGCACAGCTGCGGCAGCCGCCGCGTCAGCACGCCCTTCCAGCGCTGCAGCCGCTCCGCGCGCCCGGCGAAACCGAGACCGGCCCACCAGCCCGCGGCCGCCCTCGCCCGCTCGACAGCGGCGCCGACCTGCTCGGCCGTGTGCACCGGGTAGGTGCCGACGACCTCGTCGGTGGCCGGGCTGAGCGAATCGAACGTCTCGCCGACGGGCGTCGGCTTCGGCTGGACCGCGGTCATCGGCGTCTCCCCGTCTCGGTGAACCCCCAGGCTACGAGGTTGCTGACTCTCTGCCAACAGTTGCCCGGGCTTCCCGCCAGCATGGCATCCGGGAAGCGGGCGCGGGAAGTCCTCCGACCGGGAGTCCTCGCCGGACGCCGACGCCGCACCGGCCCGAAGCGTAAGGTTGAGCCGACTAATCTGGTAAGGAGAAAACCTGATGCGGATCGTCCATTTCGGACATTCCTGCGTACTGCTCGAGACCGCCGCGGAGCGGATTCTGCTCGACCCGGGCACGTTCTCCACCGGCTTCGAGGCCGAGCGCGAACTGTCCGCGGTGCTGATCACCCACCAGCACTTCGACCACCTCGACGTCGAGCGGCTGCCCGACCTGCTCAAGGCGAACCCGGACGCGAAGCTGATCGTCGACCCGGGTTCGGCCGAGGCGGTCGAGAAGCTGCACCTGGAGTTCGAGGTCGCACGGCCTGGGGACGCGTTCGAGTTCGGCGGCACGGCGGTGTCGGTCGTCGGCGGCGAGCACGCGGTGATCCACGCCGACATCCCGGTGATCCCGAACATCGGCTACCTCGTCGACCACGGCGCGTTCTACCACCCGGGCGACTCGTTCTTCGTGCCCGAGCAGAAGGTCGACGTGCTCGGCCTGCCCACCGGGGCCCCGTGGCTGAAGGCGGGCGAAGCCGTGGACTTCCTGCGCGCGGTCGCGCCGCGCCGTTCGGTGCCGATCCACGAGGCGGTGCTGGCCAACCCGGCGATGCACTACGGGCTGTTCCAGAACCTCGCCCCGGAGGGCACCGACGTGAAGGTGCTGGAGCGAGGCGTCGCGACGGAGGTCTAGGCGGGAGCGGTGTGGCGCAGGGAGCCGTAGGTGCTCCCGAAAGCCCGGTTTTCGAGGGCGACGTCCACCGCGTCCAGCAACGCCTGCCGCAAGCCGGGGCGGCTGAGGTCAGCGGCGTCGATGCCAAGCCGCACCAGCCCGCCTCGGCGCGCGGCCCGGGCGGAGGCCAGTACGAGCGCGAAGCAGCGGACGGTCTCCGTACGGTGCGACTGACTCGTGAAGTCCTGCACCCGCGCACGCCGGATCTCTCCGGTCACCAGGTCCCGGACGGCGTTTTGGTCAGCGCACAGCTTGAAGCCGTGCTCCCGCAGCGCCTGCACAGTGCCGGGCGACGCGAGCCAACGCGGCGGCGCGAAGCCGTCGACAGCCACGCCGGTCGCGTCGAGCGCGGCCTTCGCGGCGATAAGCCGAAGCCGCGCTTCGTGCGCGGGAAGCGCGGCGAACTCGGCCTTACGCCCCAGGTGCACCGCGCGGTGCGTCGGCGGGATGCGGTGGTCGTAGCCGTTGAGCAGCACCGAGTCGCCCGCCGCGGCGCGCGTCCGGACCCAGGCGGTGACGGGTCCGTCCTCGGTGCGCGCGACATGCAGGATCGACAGCGGGACGTTCCGACGTTCGAGTTCGGCCGCCAGATGCGCACAACGGTGCAGCGTGCGCGTGGTGACCCCGGACAGCGAGACCAGCAGGCGAGCATCCACGTCACCATTGCGCCGCAGCCGGGTGGCGGCCGCCTGACCGCGCCGTGAACTGCGAGTGAGACTTACGCGGCGGACCGGTCCGCGTCAGCTCCACCCGCACGCCGCCCAGCGGGTCCGCCGTCCCTTCCCACCGCACGCGACCAGCCGGTTTGCCGTCGTGCAGCCAGGTGTAGGCCAGCACCTCCGGCGACCGCGATTCCAGTACCTCCGCCCCGGTCACCGCCGGGTTGATCAGTCGGTTTTGCGGCAGTGCCAGATGAGCATCGCCGGCACGTCCTTCGCCGCTGCCGCCAGCGCGTCCGGGACCAGGCCGTTCAGCGACCACGGCCAGAGATCCCACGGCCCGCCTCCCGGGACGTGCCGGGGAGTGGTCGAGGCGGGCTTCGGTTCCTGGCAGCTCACCGGCGCGAGATCCGCGGCGAAAAAGGCGCGCAGATAATCGCCGACGCGATGGTGGTTCGTGCGCACCCGGGCCGGAGCGCCGTCGACCGTGCGCACGGACGGGATCGATCCGCGCTGGACCTGCTCGGGGTGCACGTCGGAAAGGACGAGATGCCCACCCGGGGCGAGGACGCGGGCGAATTCGGCGATCACTGGCGTCAGGTCCGGCACGTGCGACAGCGCGAGGCCGCAGAGGACCAGGTCCTGCGAACCGTCGTCGACCGGGAGTTCGTGCAGGTCAGCGACGAGGGTCGAGTCCGCCTTGGCGTGGCTGAGCATCTCGGGCGAACCATCGACGGCGACGACGTGGTGCCCGCGCTCGACCAGGAGACGGGTGAGCCGCCCGGTACCGCAGGCGGCGTCGAGCGCGCGACCAGGCGGAATGGCGTCGAGGATCGCCGCGAGGTGAGGCTCGTCGGCGAAGGCCGCGTTCTCGCCGGAGTCGTACGCGGCGGCCCAGCGGGCGTAGCCATCTCGGGGGTCCAACTGGGTCACCTCGACCCCGCTAGCCAGGTCTTCGTCGGCCAGCAGCGCGCGGATCTCGGCCAGACGTGCTTCGACGAACTCGCGATCGTGCTCGCCGGTGAACGCGCGAAGCAGCGCCGCTCCTTCGATGCCGATGAGGTAGGCGAGGGGATGCTCGTAACTCACTCTTGTGGACGCTAACCGGGCAAATGCCACGGGGCCACCGATTTTCGCGCCAGGGTCCGGCCGCGGAAGTCCGTTGCTCCGCCTCACGGATTACGCTGTGCTGGCTTTCTTGCCCGGGAACTCCGGAATTTCCGCCGCGGCCGCATCGCATCAGAGGCTGCGGGCTCACCTCCCTTGCCGCGGAACAGGTTCGCGACCCTCCCGCCGCGGTACTGCCCGAGCGCGAGACAGCTCTCTCGCTTGGGCGCTTACGGGTTGACCGGTTTGGCCGCCTCCACAAGCCGCCGCACCGCGACCGCGACCCGCCCGCGCAGATCGGGGTCGATGAGGGCCCCGTTCTCGACGGCCTGGCGGGGAATGGGAATCCGCGCACATGCGTCGTCGACGATGCGGGTGCCCGCGTAGGTGAGCGTCTTGCGGAGGGATTCGTGCGCGTCCGCACCCCCGGTCGGCGCGGCAACCGAAGAGGCGTTGATCCACGCCACGGGTTTGCCGTACATCTCGCCGCCGCCGATGGTCCAGTCGAGCAGGTTCTTGAAGGACCCCGGCAGACCGCCGGCGTACTCCGGGGTGCAGAACAGGACGCCGTCCGCCGCCCCGATCGCCTGCCGCAACGCCACGACCTCAGCAGGCAACGGCTCCCGATCGCGATCCGGATTGAAATGCGGCAGCCCGGCAAGCCCGCCGTACACAGTGGACGCCGTGAACCCGGCCGCGGTCGCGATCACAGCCCCGTTCACCGAACCGGCCCGGAGGCTGCCGCTGATGAGGAGAAGCACGGGCCCAGTGTGCCAGCGCGGGAGTCGCTGCGGGGCCGGGTTTGGTCGGGGGTCGCCTGACTTTCACCCGCTGATACCGCACGCACGGGGATCGCCCGCACGACCCGCCGCCTGCCACGGCCGCCCTCGGAGCCGAACTTGCCGATGGCTGAGTGGCGGCGAACCGGGGCGACCCAGCGGAGCCCGAACTCCGGACCAGCCCGCTACGACAGGCCAGTTCCGCTCCCGAGCACGAGGGCTGCCAAATGCGGCTCGCACAGCACCGAGCCCAACCCGGCGGTGACTGAGCAACGGCGAACCGGCACGACCCAGCGGAGTCCAGACTCCGGAGCAGCCTGCCTCGACAGACCAGGCCCGCCCCGGAGTACGAGAGCTGCCGAGCGCGGCACCCACACCCCACATGAAACCGCACGGTGCCGAGCCGCACTCGGCAGTGGCTCAGCCGCGATGAACCGAAGCAGACCGCTCCGCAGCACGAGTGCTGCCAACTGCGGCTCCCGCGCCCACGCAAAACCGCACAGCACCGAGCCACACTCGGCGAGGGCTGAGTGGCGGTGAATCGGAGCGACCCAGCGAAGCTAGGACTCCGGAGCATCCTGCTTCGACAGACCTGGCCCGCTCCACAGCACGAAAGCCACCAAGCACGGCACCCACACGAAACCGCGGCACCGAGCCGCACCTGGCAGTGACTCAACGGCGGTGAACCGAAGCGGCCTGCTTCGACAGGCCAGACCCGCCCCGGAGCACGAGGGCTGCCAAGGGCAGCACCCACACTCACACGAAACCGCACAGCACCGAGCTGAACCCCGCGGGGGCTCAGCAGCGGCGAATCGGGGCGACCCAGCGGAGTCCAGACTCCGGAGCGGCCTGCTTCAACAAGCCAGGCCCGCCCCGCAGCACGAAAGCCACCAAGCGCAGCACCCGCACCAACGCGAAACCGCACAGCACCGAGCCCGCACCCGAACCTGGGGCAACCCGCCAAGGGTCAGCAGCGAGTCGTTAGGTGCACCAGCCTTACTTCCACACCACCCCTCCCCGTTGGCCTTGTGCCAAGCCCGCCGCCGCGGCTGCCGTTCGGGTTTCTGGGTCCAGTGGGTTTGGTCCGATCGCCGCGACTGAGGCCTCGTCCGGTTCCAGTACCGCTACCTTCGCTCCTGCCGCGCGCAGGTCCGCCAGTACCTGATCGAACGACCGCTCGGTCGGGAATATCTCCGTCGCGCCCATCGGGACGACCACTGTCACCTGGGCGAAACCTGTTGCGTAGTCGGCATTCGCGGAGGAGCGGACTCCGCCGTCGACGTACCGCTTTCCGTTGATCGGCACTACCGGCCAGACTCCCGGCACCGCGCAGCTAGCCGCCACCGCGGCGACCAGTGGGACGCCGGACGAGCGGTCGAACACCGCCGCCTCGCCGGTTTCCGCTTCCACCGCAACGATTTTCATCGCACGCTCGGGCCAATCATGGGACGGCAGGCGGGATTCGATCACCGCGCGCCGGTGCGGTTCCGGCACGGTTTCCGCGGCCAGGGCGTATTTCCCCACCGCTCGGCGGGTTTCCGCCGCGGTGCTGCCCTTGGACAGCACCGCGGCGAACTCCTCGCCGAACTTTTCCTGGTCGAACTCGGCCGCGATCTCCGCCGCTTGCAAGGCCGGATCGGTTTGCCTCGCGTACAACTGCGGCAGCGGCAATCCGCTGCCCAGCTGCGCCGCCACCGTCGCGCCCGCTGACGTGCCGATCAGCAGGTCGGCGTCGGTCAGGTCCGGGCCGGCTTCCGCCAGCCCGGCGAGCAAACCGGTCGCCCACGCGATCCCGGCGACGCCACCGCCGCCCAACACCAAAGCTCGGCTCATGCCGCTCCCTTCGCCAGTGCCCACTCTGCCTCAGGGCACCGACAATTTCCGAAGCGCCGACTCCAGCAGGGCATCCGTCTCCGGCTTCGGCAAGGCCAGCTCCAGCAACGTTTCCGCCACCTCGCGGTACTTCGCCACCCGCGCCGGGCTCGAACTGCTCGCGCTTTCCCGCAACAGCCGTTCGTGGACGATCGACGGCAGGTCCGCGAAATCGAAAATCGTGAACGCCCTGCCCAGGTCGGGACGGCGGTCCGCCGGGACCACTCGCACCTCGACCTTGCCTTCCGCCAACCGCTCACGCAGGTGCCACAGCTGTTCCGCCATCACCTCCGCGCCGCCGATCTTCTTGTGCAGCGCCGTTTCCCCCAGCGCCAGCACACACCGCGTGCCCGAATCGAACACCGCTCGCCGCGACAGCCTCTCGGCTACCTTCGCGTCCACCTCGTCCTCGACCGCGCCCGCGGCACTCGACAGCAACGCTCGCGCGTACCCGCTCGTCTGCAACAACGGCGGCACCACTTCCGGCTCCCAGCCGAACACTGCCTCCGCCGTGCGTTCCCACTCCAGGTACGGCTCTTCTCCGCCGTTGTCTATCCAGTCCTGCTCTCGCGCTCCTCGCGCCATCTCCACTATTCGCCTGCGCTCCGGCCCGATCACCCTGCAGTGCGCCAGTACCGCTCCGATGTCCTCCGGCTTCGGCAGCCGCAGTCCTCTTTCCCAGTTCGTCACGAAACCAGGCGTCATCCCCAGCAACCGGGCCAACTCTCTTACACCCAGTCTTCTTCTCTCCCGCGCCGCGCGTAACTCCAGGCCCAATGCCCTCGCGCGCGGTGTTGCGTACGGTGTGGTCATGGTTGCAGTGTGTCAGGGGGTGCCGACAGTTTTCGGGGTTCTCTCCCCTGGGCCCCTCGGCTGCTTCCCCGGGCTACAGCCAGTCCTCCAGCGACAACCCCGTCATCCTCTCGTACGCCTCCACGTACCTTCCCCTCGTCGCCTCCACCACTTCACTCGGCAACGGCGGCGGCTGCACGTTCGACGCCCTGTCCCAGCCCGACTCCGGCCCCGTCAGCCAATTTCGCACGTACTGCTTGTCGAACGACGGCTGCACCCTTCCCGGCTCGTACCCCTCCGCCGGCCAGTACCGCGACGAATCCGGCGTCAGCACTTCGTCCGCCAGCACCAGCGCTCCCGTCTCGTCCACGCCGAACTCGAACTTCGTGTCCGCCAGCAGGATTCCGCGCTTCGCCGCCACTTCCGCGCCACGGCGGTACACCGCGAGCGTCGCCTCGCGTAGCTCCTCCGCGCGCTTCGCTCCGATAGCCGCGACCACTGCGTCGAACGAAACGTTCTCGTCGTGCTCGCCGAACGCCGCCTTCGTCGCGGGCGTGAAGATCGGCGAAGGCAGCTTCGAGGCCTCCACGAGCCCTTCGGGCAGCTCTACGCCGCACACTGCGCCCGTACGCTGATAGTCCGAGTACCCGGACCCCGTGAGGTACCCGCGCGCGACAGCTTCCACCGGAAGCATGTCGAGACGGCGTACGAGCAGCGCGCGCCCGCGTACCTCGGCGGGGATGCGCGGGTCGTCGTACGCGACAAGGTGGTTCGGGATCAGGTCCGACAGCTGCTCGAACCAGAACACGCTCATCGCCGTGAGCACGCGGCCCTTGTCCGGGATGGGCGTGTCCAGGATGAAGTCGTAGGCGGAGATGCGGTCCGAGGTGACCAGCAGCAGGTGGTCGTCCCCGACCGCGTACAGGTCCCGGACTTTTCCGGCGGCGATCTTCGGGTAATCGGCGAGCGTCGTCACTGCTGCACCCTAACCCGAGCACCGCTATCGCGAGGATGATGCAGGTCATGGCCTACCGCTGGATTTCGTTCACCTCCGACTACGGGCTGCACGATGGCTTCGTGGCCGCTTGCCACGGGGTCATCGCCGGCATCGCGCCCGACGTACGCGTTCTCGACGTAACCCACCTCGTCCCGCCGCAACAGGTGCGCTCAGGCGCGGCAGTGCTCGCGCAGACCGTGCCGTCGCTGCCTAAGTCCGTACACCTGGCTGTCGTCGACCCAGGCGTCGGCACCGAGCGTCGCGGCATCATCGTGGTCGCGGCGCACGGCATCCTGGTCGGCCCGGACAACGGCCTGCTCTTACCCGCCGCGGAGGCGCTAGGCGGCGTGTACGCGTCGTACGTGATCGACGTGCGCACGCCGACGTCCGCGACCTTTCACGGCCGTGACATCTTCGCCCCCGTCGCCGCGAAGCTCGCTCTCGGCGCGCACCCCGGCTCCTTCGGACCCGCCATCCACGACCTGGTGCGCCTGCCAGAACCGCTGGTCGCGGCGTTCCCCGGCAAGCTCGTGTCGGACGTGCTGACCGTCGACCACTTCGGCAACGTCCAGCTCGCCGCCACCCCCGCCGACCTCGAACTAACCGGCTTGACCGGTGAGGTGACGGTGCACAGCGAGCACGTCGCGGTGTCCGCCGCGATCGGCCGGACCTTCGCCGACGTGCCGCGCGGCGCGAATCTCGTCTACCCCGACTCAGCGGGGAAGCTCGCCGTCGCGGTCAACGGCGGTTCGGCGGCTTCCGTGCTGCGGATCGGGCCCGCCGAGGAATGCACCATCACCGCGTCGCCGACCGCCAGCTGACCGGGCCGGGTCACCGCCGCCTTCATGCCGAAGAGGACGCCCCCGGACGGGTCGCGGTGGTACGCCGCGAGCGACCGGATCGGCTCCGGACCGGAGCGCTTGCCGGTTTCCTGGTCGACCATCGGCACCGCGCAACGGACGCACAGCTGCGCGTAGGCGAACTCGACGCCGCCGGCTTCCATCCGGCGCACCGCGTCCTCGGCATGCGGTTCCGCCCAGCCGCGGATCACGAGGTTGGGCCTGAACCGGTCCATCGGCACCGGCTCGCCGCCGCGCTGCGCGATGCGTTCGTTCAGGTGGTCCAAAGAGGACTCGGAGATGACGAGGATCGCGTGGCCGTCGGCGAACCGCGCGGTGCCGGGAGTCTCGCCGCCGGTGACGCGGTCATGCTCCGGAGTGACGCCGAGCAGCACGGACGGCTGACCCACCACGGTGGAAAACCACTCAGCGGCATCGGCACCCTGGTGGACGCCCTCGCCGGCCCAGTTGAAGGTGGACGCGGGGTGCCGTCGGCCGTCCTTCCGGACCTCGATGGTGAGGTCTTCGACGCCCGGCGCGGACAAGGCGAGGCGGGTGCCGCCGTCCAGCAGGCGGGGGCGGATCGCGGCCATGACGGGGAAACGGCGCTGGCTGCGAAAGTCGCCGTCGGCCGCGGTGACGATGAACTCGCGGTCGTGCGCGAGCCCGGCCGGGGTCACGTCGGCGGACTGGACTGTCGTGCCGGCGCAGCCTTTGACCGGGTAGTACGTGAGCCGCGAGATGGTCCCCATGGGTTCACGGTACCTGTTGGTCCGAAGGGGACTGGGGGGCACGATCCCGCACGGACGGCTGCCACGCCGGTACTCTGCGGACTCGTGGAGCTGCTGCCGTTCGACGAGTATGTGCGCTCGCTGCCGCGGAAGCGGATGTCGGCAGGCACCCTGCTGCGCGACGAAACCGGGCGCGTTCTCCTCGTCGAGCCGTCCTATAAGGACAGCTGGGACATCCCCGGCGGCGTATGCGACGCGGGCGAGCCGCCCTGGCGCACGGCGCGCCGGGAACAAGCCGAGGAAATCGGGATCGACCGCCCGCTCGGCCCGCTGCTGGTCATCGACTACGCACCGGACGACGGCCGGATGCCGGAAGGTCTCGCGTTCATTTTCGACGGCGGGCGAATCTCCGCGGCGGAAACCGCCCGCCTGACCCTCACGGATCCGGAGATCCTGGCCGTGCACCTCCTGCCGATCGACAAGGCGACTCAGCGAGTAACCCCGCCGCTGGCCAGGCGGCTTCAGGTTTCCTGGGAAGCCGCCCGGACCGGCGATTGCTTCATTCTCTGCGAGGACGGCCGTCCCCTCACAGCACCTGTGACAGGAACTGCTGCAACCGAGGGCTAGCCGGTGCGTCGAACACCTGCTCCGGCGTCCCCTGTTCCACGATCCGGCCCTCGTCCATGAACGCGACCTCGTCCGCCACGCTTCGGGCGAAGCCCATCTCGTGGGTTACCACGATCAAGGTCAGGCCACGGGAAGCCAGCCCCGCCATCAGGTCCAGGACGCCCTTCACTAGTTCCGGGTCCAGTGCGCTCGTCGCCTCGTCGAAGAGCATCACTTCCGGTTCCATCGCCAGCGCGCGGGCGATCGCCACTCGCTGTTGCTGGCCACCAGACAACGCGGCCGGGCGGTACGGGGCCTTGTCCGCGAGACCCACCTCCGCCAACCTAGCGCGGGCTACCTCTGCAGCGTCCTCTTTGGACAGACCGCGCACGCTGCGCAGCGGGAGCACGATGTTGTCCAGCACGCTTCGATGTCCGAACAGGTTGAAGTGCTGGAACACCATCCCCACCCGCTGGCGCAACGCGTCCGGATCCGAGGAAATGACGCTCTCCCCGTCCAGCAGCAAATCACCGCTGTCCGGTTCCTGCAGGCGGTTCACGCAGCGCAGCAGGGTCGACTTACCGGAACCGGACGGGCCGATCACACACGTCGTACTCCCGCTCGGCACCTTCAGGTTGACCCCGCGCAACACCTCCAGCGTCCCGAACCGGACGTGGATGTCGCGCAATTCCACCGAAGACGAACGAATCGCTGTACTCATACCGTCCCGCTCGCGATCATTTCCTTGGTCTCCGTGGTCACCTTCCGACCGGTCTGCAGCCGCTTGTCGATGTAGTTCACCAGGTGCGTCAGCGGAACCGTGATCACCAGGTACACCACCCCGGCGGCGACCAGCGGCGACAGGTTGCCCGTGTTGGCCGCGAGGTCCTGGCCGATCCGGAACAGTTCCCGTTGCGAGGTAAGGAAACCGAGGAAGTACACCAGGGTCGAGTCCTTCACCAGCGCGATGAACTGGTTCACCAGCGCGGGCAGTACCCGCCGCACGCCCTGCGGGATCACCACCAGCAGCATCGCCTTGGTGTAGCTCATGCCGAGCGCACGGCTCGCCTCCAGCTGTCCTTTGTCGACGCTCTGGATGCCGGCCCGGAAGATCTCGCCGATGTAGGCGGCGGCGATCAGGCTCAGCGCGGCGATGCCCAGCGGGTACGGGTTGTTGCCCACCAAACCGCGGGCGAGCAGGCCGACGCCCTGGCCGATCACCAGGATCGTCAGGATCGCGGGCAGCCCCCGGAAAATGTCCGTGTACACCCGCGCGGGCCAGCGCAGCCAGCGTTTCGTGGACAGGCCCATCACCGCGAGCACCATGCCGAGCAGAGTGCCGATGACAGCCGCGGCCACCGACAGGATCAGGGTGTTCAGCAGGCCGGTCTTGAGCAGGTCCGGGAAAACCTCCCAGATGTACTGCCAGTTGAGGAAAGTGTCGAAAAACTGGTCCATCAGGCTACTTCGTCTTGAAATCCGCGGGAACCGGAATGCTCGGCTCGAACTGCTGGTGCACCCGCGCCCAGGTGCCGTCCGCGACGGCCTTCTTGATGCCGTCGTTCAGCTTGGCCAGCAGTTCGTTGTTGCCCTTCCGCACCGCGTATCCGTGCGGGATGCTGGTCGTGATCGCCTTCGTGACCTTCAGCTCCGGGTTCTTGCTCGCGTAGTCCTCCGCCGACACCTGGTCGAACACCGCGCCGTCGATCGCCGAGGACTTCAGCCCGCTCAGCGCCGCCGCGTCGTTCGGGAAGCGGACCGCCTGCGCCTTCGGCGCGTTCGCGGCGAGCCAGGTGTCCGACACCGTGCCCTGCACCACGCCGATCCGCTTGCCCGCCAACGAGTTCTCGTCGGAGATGCCCGCGCTCGCCTTCGCCTCGATGCCGAGCGACTGGTAGTTGTACGGATCGCTGAACGCCACCGTCTTCTTGCGCTCGTCGGTCTGCGCGATCGCCGAACTGCCGATGTCGAACCGGCCGTTCGCGACGCTGCCGAGCAGGGCCGAGAAATCCGTCGCCACGAATTCCAGCTTCAGCCCCTCTTTCGCGGCGATATCCTTCAGCAACGCGTTGTCGAACCCGGTGAATTCGCCGTTTTCCTGGTACGCGTTGGGCCGGGAGTCGCTGAGGGTGCCGACCCGCAGGGTGGTCTCGCCTGCGTCGCCACCGCACGCGGTGAGACCGGCGACCAGTGCCGCCGCGAGGGCGGTGACGATCAGTTTTTTCATGCCACCAGTGTGCCCTCGCATCAGGAGTTCGCCACCGGGAGGCCCGGTCCGCCCTTCTCCAGCTCCTTCGCGACCGGCGCTTCCTTGAAGAACTGCGCGTGCAGCCGGGCCACGGTGCCGTCCGCGATCGCCTTGGCCAGCCCGTCGTTGATCTTCTTCAGCAGCTCGGTGTTCGACTTGGCGACCGCGAAGGCCGACGGGGTGTCCTTGTCCGCGACCGTGTAGCCGAATTCCAGCGGCACCGTCGGGTTCTGGTCGATGTACTTCTGGCCGATGTCCTTCGGCACGACCCAGCCGTCGAGACCGCCCGTCTTCAGCTGCGCGAAACCGGCGTTGTAGTCCGGGAACCGGACCACCTGCGCACCGGCGAGCTTGCCGGCGAACTCGTCCTGCACCGAACCCTGCACGACGCCGACGCGCTTGCCGGCGAACGAGTTCGCGGCGGGCAGCGCGGCGCCCTTCTTGCTGACGACGGTGGTGTAGCTGGTGTCGTAGCCGTTGCTGAACGCCACGGTCTTCTTGCGCGCGGCGGTCGCGGAGATCGTCGAGCTGCCGATGTCGAACTGGCCGCCGGCGACCTTCGCGAGCAGCCCGGAGAACTCGGTGCCGACGAACTCGACCTGGAAGCCCTCGCGCTTGGCGATGTCGCGCAGCAGCTCGTTGTCGTACCCGGTGAACTGGCCGTTTTCGAGGTAGATGCTGGGCGGGGCGTCGGTGAGGGTGCCGACGCGCAGGGTCTGCCCAGAAGCGTCCGAGGATCCGCACGCCGTAAGGCCCGCGGTGGCGGCGACTACGACGGCGAGCGTGCTGAGGAGCTTTCTCATGACTTCTTCCTGAGTATCCGGGGTGCGCAGACGAGAAGCGCCAGGCCGCGGGTCGGCGGCCTGGCGCTTCCGGGTTCGGCACGAAGACTAAAAGCTTCGCCCGATCGAGTAATGCCGTCTCAGCACGTGGACGGCGTGCGCGCACTCACAGAATCGGCTGCGGCGCGTACGCCGCGGCATCCGGGAATCGCTTGAGCACGTCCTCGACGCGCGCCGCGACCTCTTCGACCTGACGCGGGGCCACGCCGGTGAACGAGATCCGGTCGGCGAGGAGTTCGTCCAGCTCAGCGCGGTCGAGCGGGATCCGTTCGTCGGCCGCGAGCCGGTCGAGGAGGTCGTTCTCCGCGCCGCGTTCGCGCATCGCGAGGGCGACCCCGACGGCGTTCTCCTTGATCGCCTCGTGAGCCGTCTCACGCCCGACGCCCCGGCGCACCGACGCCATGAGCACCTTCGTGGTGGCGAGGAACGGGAGATAGCGATCAAGCTCACGCTCGACCACGGCCGGGAACGCGCCGAATTCGCCGAGCACGGTGAGGAAGGTCTCGAGCAGGCCGTCGAGCGCGAAAAACGCGTCCGGCAGCGCGACGCGGCGCACCACGGAATCCGAGACGTCGCCCTCGTTCCACTGGTCGCCGGCCAGTTCGCCGATCATCGACAGGTAGCCGCGCAGCACCACGGCCAGGCCGTTGACGCGCTCGCAGGACCGGGTGTTCATCTTGTGCGGCATGGCCGACGACCCGACCTGGCCGGGTTTGAAGCCCTCGGTGACCAGCTCGTGCCCGGCCATCAGCCGGATCGTCTTGGCGAGGCTGGACGGCGCGGCGGCGAGCTGGACCACGGTGGACAGCACGTCGAAGTCGAGCGAACGGGGGTACACCTGGCCGACGCTGACGAACCGGTTGCCGAACCCGAGGAACTCGGCGATCTTCGTCTCCAGCTGGTCCAAAGTGGACTCGTCGCCGAGCAGGTCGAGCATGTCCTGCGAGGTGCCGACCGGGCCCTTGATGCCGCGCAGCGGGTAGCGCTCGATCAGGTTGTCCAGCCGGGAGAACGCGACGAGCAGCTCGTCGGCGGCGGTCGCGAAGCGCTTGCCGAGCGTGGTGGCCTGCGCGGCGACGTTGTGCGAACGGCCGGCCAGCACCAGGTCGGAGTGTTCGACGGCGAGCGCGGCCAGCCGGGACAGCACCGCGGCGACGCGGCCGCGGACCAGTTCCAGCGACCGCAGCTGCTGCAGCTGCTCGACGTTCTCGGTGAGGTCGCGTGAGGTCATGCCCTTGTGCACGTGCTCGTGCCCAGCGAGGGCGTTGAACTCCTCGATCCGGGCCTTGACGTCGTGCCGGGTGACGCGTTCGCGGGCGGCGATCGAGTCGAGGTCGACCTGCTCGACCACGCGCTCGTAGTCCGCCAGGACGCCTTCGGGCACCTCGACGCCCAGCTCGGCCTGAGCCCGCAGCACGGCGAGCCACAGCCGCCGCTCGAGCACGACCTTACGTTCGGGCGACCAGAGCGCCACCAGCTCCGGCGAGGCGTAGCGGGCGGCGAGCACGTTCGGAATGCGGGGCTTGTCCGTCACGCGGCCACGATACCTGCGCAGGTCAGCGCGGCGGTCACCACTCCGTGAAGCTGCCGTCTGGCAGCCGCCACACCGGCGACCGCCAGGCGTGCCCGCTCTCGTCGGCGCGCCGCACGGCCTCTTCGTCCACCTCGATGCCGAGGCCGGGTGCGGTCGGGCGCGCGGCGTAGCCGTCGGTGAACCGGAACAACTCGTCGTCGGCGAGATAAGCGACCGGCTCGCGGCCGTCGTGGTAGTGCATGCCGAGGCTTTGCTCCTGGATCAGGAAGTTCGGCGTCGCGAACGCGACCTGCAGCGCGGCGGCGAGCGAGATCGGGCCTAGCGGGCAATGCGGGGCGAGGTTCGCGCCGTACACCTCGGCCAGCGCGGCGATCCGGCGCAGCTCCGAGATGCCGCCCGCGTGCGACGGATCCGGCTGCACCACGGCGACGCCCGCGTCCAGCACCGGTTTGAACTCCCAGCGCGAGAACAGCCGTTCCCCGAGCGCGATCGGCACCGTCGAGGCCTCGACCACCGACTTGACCACGTCGGCGGGCAGTTCCGGCAGCACCGGCTCCTCGACGAACATCGGCTGCACTTCTTCGAGCATCTTCACCAGCCGGCGCGCCATCGCGGGCGAGACGCGGCCGTGGAAGTCGATCGCCAGGTCCCGGTCGGGTCCGAGCGCTTCCCTTGCCTCCCGCGCGCGGGACAGCGCGGCTGCGGCTTCGGCGGGCGTGGCGATCGGCCCGAGCGGACCGGCGACGTTCATCTTCACCGCGGTGAAACCCCGCTCGACCTGCGCGGACACCGCGTCGAAGATCCCGGACGGACGGTCGCCGCCGACCCACGAGTACACCCGCACTTTCTCGCGCACTGGACCGCCGAGCAGCTCGTGCACCGGCGCGTTCCGGGCCTTGCCCGCGATGTCCCACAACGCCTGGTCGAGCCCGGCGAGCGCGCTGGAAAGCACCGGACCGCCGCGGTAGAAACCGCCGCGCCGCAGCACCTGCCAGTGCTCCTCGACGCGCAGCGGGTCTTTGCCGATGAGCAGTTCGCTCAGCTCGTGCACGGCCGCTCGGACGGTCCCGGCCCGTCCTTCCACGACCGGTTCGCCCCAGCCGGTGATGCCCTCATCGGTGCTGACCTTGAGGAACAACCAGCGCGGCGCGACGAGGAACGTTTCGATCCCGGTGATCTGCACCCTTGTCTCCTAAGCGGACTAAGCGGAATCTTTCGCGGCCGACCAGCCGCCGTCGACGGTCAACTCGGCGCCCGTGACGAACGACGCCGCGGGCGAGAGCAGGAACGCGATCACCGCGGCGATTTCGGCCGGGTCGCCGAGCCTTCCGGCGGGCGTCGCGCGGACGCTGCGTTCGCGGTCTTCCTTGCTGATCCGGCTCCACGCTTCGGTCTCGACCGGACCGGGCAGCACCGAATTCACCCGCACTTCCGGCGCGTACTCCACCGCCAATTGCCGGGCCAGGGAGACCAACGCGCCTTTGCTGGCCGCGTACGCCGGATGGCCGGGCAGCCCGAATCGCGCGTGTACCGAGGAAACCAGCACCACGGAACCGCGCCGCGCCCGCAACGACGGCAGGCAGGTCCGCACGGCGAGGTACGACGCGGTGAGGTTCACGTCGAGCTGTCGTTGCCATTGCGCGCGGCTGGTTTCGTGCAGGGGGCCCGAAGTCGGCAGATACGCGTTGCTGACCACGGCGTCGACTTCGCCCGCAAGATCAAGAACCCGTTGCCACGTCTCGTCTTCGGTCACGTCTCCTTGCACGCCGCCGGGCACCGGGGCGAGGTCGACGCCGATCACCCGGTAGCCGTCGGCGGTGAGCTGGAGGGCGGTCGCGGCTCCGATCCCGGACGCCGCGCCGGTCACCACGGCAGTGCGCATGGTCCGCAAGCATGCCGCGCCGCCCGAGCAGCGGTCAAGAATAATTAGTAATTTATAATTCTCCTGCTAGGCTGGCCGCCATGGGATACCGGTGGGAGATCACGCGCGAAGCGGTGCGCCAGGGCGTCGTCGGAATCGTGCGGACGGCGGACGCCGCCTCGGCCGTCGCCGCCGCGCGGGCAGTGCTCGACGCTGGGTTGAAGTCGGTCGAAGTCCCGCTCACCAACGCGGGTGCGCTTGTCGCCATCGAGGAGCTGAGTGCCGCCTATCCGGACGCCACGATCGGGGCCGGCACGGTGCTCGACGAATCGTCCGCGACGGCCGCAATCCGGGCAGGTGCACAGTTTCTCGTCTCCCCGTCGCTGCACACCGAGGTCTTGCGTACCGCTCATCGGTACGGCGTCGCGGCGCTGCCGGGCACCGGTTCGGTTACCGAAATCGTGCGTGCGATGGAGGAAGGTGCTGACGCCGTAAAGGTTTTCCCGGCTTCCACGCTCGGTCCGCAGTGGATCAAGGACGTGCGCGCCGCGCTTCCGCAGGCTCCGCTCGTGCCGACGGGTGGAATCGCTCCCGAGGACGTGCCACGCTGGCTCGACGCGGGCGCCGTCGCCTGCGGGATCGGGTCGGCGCTGACCCGTGGATCCGCTGAGGACATCCGGGCCCGAGTGGCCGCATTAGTGAGGGAGAACTCGTGAGCGACGTCGTACTCGTCGGCTGCCGTACCGCCGAAACCGGCGGGAAGGGTACGGGAATCGCGGTTTTCCGGCGCTCCGGCGGCGAACTGGTCGCGGATTCGACCGTGCCGATGGTGTCGCCGACCTGGCTGACCCAGCATCCCGCGCTGCCGATGGTGTACGCGGTCAACGAGACGAGCTACGGCGAGATCACCTCCGTTTCGGTCGCCGACGGCCTGGTCGCGCTCGACGTGGTCGAATCCGGCGGGGCAAGCCCGTGCCACCTCGCGGTGACGCCGGACGGCCGGTTTCTGTTGTGCGCCAACTACGGCGGCGGCAGTCTCGCGGTGTTCGCCCTGCGCGAGGACGGCCGGATCGACGGACGCACGGACCTGGTGCAGCACACCGGGAGCGGGCCGCGCGCCGACCGGCAGGAAGGCCCGCACGTCCACATGGCGGTGTCCTCGGCGGACAGTTCGGTGGTGAGCGCCGTCGACCTGGGCACCGACGAAATCCGCAGCTACACGCTGTCCCCGCAAGGAAAACTCACCCCGCTGGCCGTTTCGGCGCTGCCGCCGGGCACCGGACCGCGGCAGCTCGTCCGCGGCGCGGACGGAATCGCTTACGTGGCAGGGGAATTGTCCGGCGAGCTGATCACGATGCGGGAGACTTCGCCGGGAGCGTTCGAGTTCGTCGAGGCGACCCCTTCGACGGTGGCGGGCGGCGAATCCCTGGTGGCACACTTGGAAGTACTCGACTCCGGGATTTACCTGTCCAATCGCGGCCCGGAATGCATTACGTCGTTCGCCGGGACTCCGCTGCGCGCGACGGCGGATCAGCGATGCGGTTCTTATCCGTGGAACTTCGCCGTGGCGGACGGGCTGTGCTACGTCGCGGCGTTCAAGGACGACGCCATTTCCGTTTTCCCGTTGAAGGACCTCGGAAACGCGGAGGTCCGTGATTACCCGGCTGGCTCCCCGACGTGCGTGCTTCCGCTCCGGTGACCGACCATCGCCCTCGCGGCCTGCACGGACAGACCGTGGAAACGCTCGCCGCGCGCATTCTGTCCGGCGAATGGCGCGAGGGCATGGTGCTGGATCTTCCCGCACTGCGCGAGGAGCTGGACATCAGTCTCACCGCGCTGCGGGAAGCGTTAAAAGTGCTGGCCGCAAAGGGAATGATCGGCGCGCGGCAGAAGCATGGCACGTTCGTGCAATCGCGCGGGAATTGGCAACTGCTCGATGCCGATGTCATGCGCTGGCAAACCACCGCCCGCGGAAACGCCGGTCTGCTGGACGAATTAGCCGAAGTCCGCGCGGTGGTCGAACCCGCTGCCGCGCGGATGGCCGCCGAGCGCGCGACCGCCGAAGACCTTGCCGCCCTTGAATCCGCGCTCGACGCCATGGTGGCCGCGCCGGATCTGGAAGCGAGCGTCGAGGCGGATTTGTCCTTTCACCGCAGCCTGTTGGCCGCCGCGCACAACAACTTCCTGCTCCAGATCGAACGCGTCATCGCGATCGGCCTGGCGGAACGGGACAAGCTGGTGCACAGCGCCGGTCCCGCCGGCGATCCGGTGCCGAGCCACCGCCGGGTACTCGACGCCATCGCCGCGCATGACCCGGTCGGCGCGGAGACCGCGATGCTGGAGCTGCTGGCCACCTCCGCCGCCGACGCCAAGCGAGCGGGTCAGGAAGTGAACGCCCGGCGGTAAGCCGTCGGGGTGGTCCCGAGCACGCGCCGGAAGTGCAACCGCAGGTTGGCCGGGGTGCCGAGACCGCAATCCCGCGCCACCCGGTCCACCGAATAGTCGGTGGTTTCCAGCAATTCCCGCGCTTTGCCAAGCCGGGCGTTGAGCAGCCACTGCAGCGGCGTCGTCCCGGTTTCCTCGGCGAACCGGCGCAGGAAAGTCCGCTGCGACATCCCGGCGTGCCGGGCGAGCAGCCGGATGCTGAGCGATTCGTCCAGTCGCCGCAACGCCCATTCCCTGGTGGCCGACAGCGAAGCATCCCCAGCGTCCGCGAGCGGCGCGGGGACGTACTGCGCCTGCCCGCCCTCGCGGTGCGGAGCGGCGACCAGACCGCGCGCGATCCGATTCGCGACCGCGGCGCCCAGATCGCGGCGCACGATGTGCAGGCAGAGATCGATGCCACAGCACACGCCTGCTGAGGTGAGCACGTCGCCCTCGTCGACGTAGAGGACGTCCCGGTCGACCTGGACCGCCGGGTATTCCCGCTCGAATTGGTCGAGGTATTCCCAATGCGTCGTGGCGTGCAGACCGTCCAGCACCCCTGCCGCGGCCAGCGCAAACGCACCCGTGCAGATGGACACCACTCGCCGCCCTCGGTCGCGTGCCTCGGCCAGCAGCTCGACCGCCGCTTCCGGCGTTGGGCCGATCGGGTCGTAACCCGGCACGATCACCGTGTCCGCCGCGCGCAGCTCCTCGATCCCGCCCTCGGCGGCCAGGGTGAACCCGGCGCTGGTGGAAACCGTGGGGCCAAGCGCGCACAGCGTCATCTCGTAGTGCGTTTGCGGCCGGACGTGAAACACCTGCGCCGGGATCGCCAAGTCCAGCGGGAGGACGCCGTCGAGTGCCAGCACCGCGACCCGATGCACCGTCATGGCAAGATTCTATCGAAGTACGGCAAACTTGCCACTCACCAGGTCAGCGGCTCGCGGTCCACCCTGAAGACATGACCGAACTCCTTCCGGACCCGGTGCTCGCCCTGCCCGCGACCCCGCTGGCGGACGCCGTGCTCGACGTCGTCCGCCCGGTGGAATCGCAGTCGGTGTTCAACCACAGCGTCCGCACCTATCTGTTCGCCCGCCTCGTCGCCGACCGGCTCGCCCTGTCGGACTTCGACGACGACCTGCTGTTCGCCGCGTGCGTCATGCACGACATCGGCGTGGCCCCGGACGGCCCGCACGTGGAACGCTTCGAGGTCGAGGGAGCCGAACGCGCGGCCAGATTCCTGGTCCAGCAAGGGGTTTCGCCTGGCGACGCCGACCAGGTCTGGCAGGCCATCGCCCTGCACACCTCCGCGGGCATCGCCGAACACCGCGGTCCGCTGTGCGTGCTTGTCCGCGCCGGGGTCGCCGTCGACTTCGGCGGACCGATCGGTGCCGAGTACCTCGACGCAGTCACCGACGAGCAGGGCGCGGCGATCCACGCGGCCTACCCCCGGCTCGAGATGGTCCGCTCGCTCACCGACGCGATCGTCGCTCAAGCCGCGAAAAACCCGAAGAACGCGCCAGTGCCGTCCGTGCCCGCGGATTTCCTGCGGGAACGCGCGGCCGACGGCGAAACCCGGCTGGAACGCGCCAGCCACGCTTCCCGCTGGGGAAGCTGAGAAAGGAAGCCACATGCATTCCGTCGAAATCCCCGAGGACTCCGAGGTTTTCGGGCCGTCCGGAGCCTCCGCCTTCTCCCGCTTCGGCTACTCGGCCGCCGTCCGCGCGGACCGCCTTCTCTTCATCGCGGGCACGATCGGCCGCCGCCCGGACGGCGAGATCGCGGAAACCGTCGAGGAGCAGACCGAGATCGCGCTCCGCCGGATCGAGGAAATCCTCCGCTTGGAAGGCCTCGACCTCTCCGCGCTGGTCGACGTCACGAGCTACCACGTCGACATCCACCAGCACCTGCCCGGTTTCCTGGAAGCCAAAAAGCGCCTCGTGCCCGCCGAGCCGTACCCGGCGTGGTCGATGATCGGCGTCAGCGGGCTCGCCAGTCCGGGGCTGCTGGTCGAAATCCGCGCCACCGCGGCGTACCCGGACTGACTGTCCTCAATGGACGCTGGCGGACTCCGCGAGCGCGGTCCGCAGCATCCGCCCGGCCGCGGCGCGCGGAGCCGGGTCGACCGCGATCAGCGCGTTCACCACGGCTCCGTCCACGAGCGCGACCAGCCGGTCCAGCTCGTCCTTGGCCACCGGCGTCCCGGACCGGGCGAAGATCTCCGTCAGCAGTTCGTTGAGCTGTTGGGACAGCGTCCGCATCAACGGGCGCAGGTACGGCCGCCGCCCGGTCGCGACCAGGCGTTCGTAGCGCAGCAGGACCGCCTCGGCGTCGGCTTCCGGATCGCCGCTCTGCGGGCCGAGCAGCATGTCCAGCACGAGTTCCACGGTCGCCTGCACGCCCCGGTTCCGGGTCGTCAGGTCCTCCAGCTGCCGGCGTCCGTTGGCCAGTTCGGTCTGCCCGTGGTGTTCCACCGCGGCGGTGACGAGGTCTTCCAGCGAATCGAAGTAGTACGTCGTGGACGCCAGCGGCAGGCCCGCCCGTTCGGCGACGGCCCGGTGCCGGACCGCGTCGAAACCGCCCTCGGCCAGCAGCTCAGCGGCGGCTTCGACGAGCGCGGCCCGTCGTCGCTCGCCCTTGGGAGTGGTGGCTGCTGCCGTCATGCCCGGATATTCTGCCAGCCGCCCCGACGGCCGCCGATCAGAACCGGGGGGCCAGCGAAGCGGCGAAGCGCGCCAGGTCGGTCGCGTACGGTGCTGGATGCCCGGAAGTCCCCGGCACGCTGACCAGCACGAGAGTTCCGCCACTGCCGGTTTGCTGACGCACGGTGACGGCTCCGGCCGGTTGCGTGGGCACGTTCACCGCGGTCCCGCGAGCGAACACCGCCGCGCCGATCATCCCGTCCGGAAGCGGGAACCCCGCGCCGCGCGACGACGTCGTACAAACGCTGCCTGGGGAAGCCTGTGCGGCATTCAAGTGGCCTGGGAGCTCGCCAGCGAGGGCAGTGGCGAGCTCCCAGTCCACCCGTCCGCACCCGGAGGTGCCTTCGACCCGAGGGCCGGTCCTCCCGGTTTCGCCGGCTCCCTGCCGAGACGGCTCGCCCGGGAAGTCATCCCCAGTGCTGAAAGGACGCGCCGCCGGTCCACTAGGTTGCACGGGCGCGGCCGCGGAATTCGCCATCGAATCGGACTTCTCGTTCGAAATACCCACAATTCCCCAGGTACCGAACCCGGCGACCACGAGCACGGCCGCCGCGCCCGCGGTGATCCGGTTGCGCCGGCGCACCGTTTCGCGCTTCGAACGGCGCACCACGTCTTCCACCGAGAAGGTCGGCGGCGGCACCTCGCCGGGAACGGCGGAGAACAACGTCTCAGCTTCCCGCTCATCCATTGGTCTCCACCTCCCGTTCCAGCACCTGACGCAGATTCGCCAGCCCGCGCGCCGTCTGGCTCTTCACGTTGCCCTCGCTGCAGCCCAGCGCGGTCGCCGCGGCCCCGACGTCCAAACCGTCGAAGAACCGCAGCACCAGCACCGCCCGCTGCTTCGGCGGCACTTCCTTCAGCGCCGCGAGCAGGTCCTCGCGAGTCGCGACGCGTTCGGCGAGCCCGGGACTGTCGTCGACGGGTTCCGGCAGCACCTCGGTCTGCCGCTCCCGCCGCCACGGACGGCGGGATTCGTCGATGACCGCGCGCACCAGCGTCTTGCGCACGTACGCGTCGGTCGCCGCGCGGTCTCTGATCTTCTTCCACCTCCGGTGCAACGCGACGAACGCCGTCTGCGCGAGGTCGTCGGCCTTGTGCCAATCCCCGCACAGCAGATAGGCAGTCCGGCGCACAGCGTCCCTCTTCGCGGCGAAGTACTCCGCGAACTCCTGTTCGTCGCGCTGGTCCACGCGCTTTGCAGCTCCGCTCTGGCCATGTCCGGTGAAGGGACGGATCCGGGGGCGTCCACGGTTGCACGTCCGGCCGGAAACGTTCCACCCCCCGCCGCATTGATGCCGCGCCCAGCTGTGTGATGTGATCGGACTGTGACCATGACTGGGCAGCTGATCGACTTCCGTTCCGACACCGTCACCCGCCCGGACGCGATCATGCGCGCGGCCATGGCCGAGGCCGAGGTCGACGACAACGTCATCGGCACCGACCCGACCATCGCCGAACTGGAGCACCGGGCCGCGCAGACGCTCGGGATGCCCGCCGCCCTGTGGACGCCGAGCGGGACGATGGCGAATCTGATCGCGCTGAGCGTCCACCTCCAGCGCGGCGACCGCTTCCTCGCCACCCGCGGCGCGCACGTGCTCGTCAACGAACTCGGCTCGGCCGCGTGGCTGGCCGGCGGCATGCCGGACATCCTCGAACACGACGCGGGCCCCGGCCGGTGCCTGCCGGAAACGCTCGAAGCCGCGATCGGCAACCCCGGCCCGTACTTCACGCTCCGCACCACGCTGTTGTGCCTGGAGAACACGCACAACGCGGCCGGCGGCGCGGTCACTCCGCCGGACGAGCACGCGCAGCTGCTGTCCGTCGCGAAGCAAGCCGGGCTCACCGTGCACCTCGACGGCGCGCGGATCTGGCACGCGGCCGTCGCGCTGCAGGTGCCGCCCGCCGCGCTGACCGTCGGAGTCGACTCGGTGTCGGCGTGCTTCAGCAAGGGCCTCGGCGCGCCGGTCGGCTCGGTCCTCGCGGGCAGTGCCGAGTTCGTCGAAAAGGCCCGCCGGATGCGGCAGATGCTCGGCGGCGGCGTGCGGCAGGGCGGAATTCTCGCCGCGGCCTGCCTGGTCGCGCTGGACCGCGTGGACGAACTGGCCGAAACGCACGAGTTCGCGAAACGGCTGGCCGACGGCCTCTCCGAACACGGCTGGGACGTGCAGCCGCCGGACACCAATATCGTTCTGGCCGGGGTGCCGGACGTGCCGACCGCGCTGAACTGGCTCGGCTCGCTCGGCATTCAAGCCCTGCCCATGGCGGGCAAGGTCCGGTTCGTGACCCACCGCGACCTGTCGTCCGCCGACATCGCCGAAGCACTGCACCGGATCAAAGCCGGTGCCTGAACCCTGGGGGACTCGGGTGACCAACTGGATCGTGTTCGACTACGGCGAGGTGCTCAGCCACCGCACCGCCGCGGTGCCGAAGCTGGCCGCCGCCATGGGCGTCTCGCCCGAGACGTTCGAGCCGGTGTACTGGAGCGTGCGCGACGCGTACGACCGCGGCTGCACCGACCTGGAGTACTGGACGTCGATCGGCGACCAGGTGGGCGTGCAGGTGGACGACGCGCTGTCGGCCGAGCTGACCGCACTCGACGTCGCCGGATGGGGACAGCTCGCGCCGGGCTCGCTGGACCTGCTGCAGTCGCTGTCCGACGCCGGAGCCTCGCTCGCGCTGCTGTCGAACGCGCCGTCGGCGTTCGGCGTCTGGGTGCGCGAACAGGAATGGTCGAAGCTGTTCAAGCACACGCTGTTCTCCGGCGATGTGAAGGTCGCGAAGCCGGATGCCGAGATTTTCCAGCTGCTGCTGGACAAACTGGGTGCCGAACCGGACGAGTGCCTGTTCTTCGACGACCGCCAGGTCAACATCGACGGTGCCCGCGCGGTCGGAATCCGAGCCCACCTGTGGGACGGCGCCGAGGCCGCCCGAGCGGCACTGGCCTGAACCGCGAACGGCTCCCGCACTTTTCCCGGTGCGGGAGCCGTCGTCTGCTCAGGATGGTTCGGCGCCGGTCAGCGGGTGATCCGCTTCGACTGCTTCTTGCCGGTGATCGCCCCGTAGGCCGCGGTGCCCAGGAACAGCACCCCGCCGATGATGCCGATCCACAGCACGGCCTTGAACAGGAAGCCGATCACGGACCCGATCACCATGAAGGCGATCCAGGCCACGACGAGCGCTCCGACGATCTTCCAGAACATGGCTCCTCCGATGCCGTTTCCGCGCCACGTCGGCCCGGTGCCCTCCAGCGTGCCATCCGTGCGTCGGAAACTCTCTCATTCGGGCCAACGTTCAGGGAAAGCTCGGGGTTCCCCCTGACCGGTTTCACCCCAGCCAGCCACCGAGCCGACGCAGCCCCTCGGTCACGTCCTCGGTCGCGCCCGCGAAGGAAAACCGCACGTAGCGGCCGCCGTCGACCGGGTCGAAGTCGATGCCCGGGGTGATCGCCAGGCCGGTGTCGGCGAGCAGCCGCTGGCACCAGCTCAGGCTGTCGGTGGTGTGGTCGGAGACGTCGGCGTAGGCGTAGAACGCGCCGTCGGCCGGGGCGAGTTTGCCGAGGCCGATCTCGCGCAGGCCGGCGAAGAGCAGGTCGCGGTTGCGCCGGTAATGCTCGACGTGCGCGTCCGCTTCGGCGTACGACTCCGGGGTGAACGCCGCGACCGCCGCGTACTGCGAAACCGCGGGCGGGCAGATGGTGAAGTTGCCGGTGAGGACGTCGACCGCGCGGTGCAGCCGCTGCGGCACCAGCATCCAGCCGAGCCGCCAGCCGGTCATCGCGAAGTACTTCGAGAACGACCCGAGCACCAGCGCTTCCCGGCCGTACTGCCAAGCGCAATCGAGCTGCTTGCCGTACGAAATCCCGTGGTAGATCTCGTCGCTGATCAGCTGCACGCCGTGCGACGCGCACCAGCCGGAGATCGCCGCCAGCTCGCCCGGCGGCAGCACGGTTCCGGTGGGGTTGCTGGGACTCGCGACGATCAGCCCGTCGATCGGCCCGAGCTGGTTCAGCTGCTCGACGGTCGGCTGGAAATTCGTCTCGGCCGTGGTCGCGAACTCCACGACCTCGCAGCCGAGGACGTTCAGCAGGTTCCGGTACGCCGGGTAACCCGGACGGGCCATCGCGACCCGCGCGCCCGGGTCGAACGCGCTCAGGAACGACAGCAGGAACCCGCCGGACGAGCCGGTGGTCAGGACGACGTCGGACGCGGTCACGTCGATGTCGTAGGTGCGCCGGTAATGCCCGGCGACGGATTCGCGCAGCTCAGGAATGCCGAGCTGTTCGGTGTAGCCGAGGGTGTGCGCCTTGAGCGCTTCCTGGGCGGCGTTGAGCACCGCCGCCGGAGCGGGCACCGACGGCTGCCCGGCGGCCAGCGAAATCAGGTCGCCGTGGCTGCGCTGCCGGGCCTGCGCCGCGGACAGCACGTCCATCACGTGGAAAGGAGGCACGCCTGCCCGCAGCGCGGGCCCGCCGAAAGCACCGATGTCGACCATGCGGCCAGGCTAACCGGCGGGACCGCGCGCCGGGCGTGCCGTCAGTAACCGCGGTACGCGCCGCCGTGCGCCATCGCCTGGATGCCCGGCACGTTGCCGAGCGAGCCGTACCGGTCGATCGAGTACCGCACGCCGGCGATGATGTTGTCGACCGGGTTGTAGATGTTGTCGTGCCCGGGCAGCTTGTGCGCGTTGAACGTCGAGTCGATGCACTGCATCAGCCCCTTGGACGGATGCCCGGCCGCGGCGTTCGAATCCCAGTTGTTGATCGCGTTCGGATTGCCGCCGGACTCGTGCTGGATGATCGCCCAGATGTTCTTGATGTCCGCGTCGGTCACGTTCACGCCCGCGGCCTGCAGTGCCTTGATCGCTTCCTGGATCCACTGCTGAACGTTGCCGGGCGGAGGCGAGGACGGCGGACCGCCGCTCGGGCCGAGACCGCCGCCGCCGCCGCTGGCGCCCCCGCCACCGCCGCCGTGGTGCCCGCCTCCGCCGCCACCGCCGCCGTGTCCGGTGTGCAGGCCGCCGGTGCTCTGCGGGATGGTGCCGTCCGAGTTCGGGAGCGGGACCTTCGAGTAGCCGCCCTCGATCTGGGTCTTCATCAGGTCCTGCGACTTCTTGACCATGTCGTCGGCCTGCTTCAGCAGCGGGTCGATGGCCTGTTCGGCATTGGTGGCGTCGGTCTGGTTGTCCTGGTTCGCCTTGTCGATGATGGACTGCGACGTCGGACTGGGCGCCGGGCCCTTTTTGTCCGACTTGGCGTACTCGGCCTCGGCGGCCTGCGCCTTCTGCGCTTTGTCCGACTCTTCCTTGATGCGGTTGTCGATCCGCGTCTTGGCGGTGTTGAAGGCCTCGGTGACCTTGCTCTTGATCCCGCCGAGGTCGCTCGACAGCTGGGTCAGGTCCTTGCCGACCTCGTCAAGATGCCCCTGCACCTTGGCACCCGCCGTGGTGATCTGCCGGACGTAGTCGACGAAGGCGTCCGCCGCCGGGCCTTCCCACACCCCGCCGGCCAAAGAATCGGTGGACGATTTCAGTTCTTGGCTGTGGTCGCCCGCCCGCTTCGCGGCCTCGGTGAACTGCTGCCCCGCCCGGTTGATCGCGTCCGGGTTGATCTTGTCGACCTTCTTGGCCTTTTCGACAATGCCATTCCAGTTCGGCGGGTAGTCGATCAGCGCCATGCTCCAGCCCCCTCGTGCCTGCTCAGCGGTCTTCGTGAACGGTCAGGTCGGTCTTGTGGACCTGGTCGGTCTCCTGGATCAGCCCGGCGGCCTTCTTGAGAATGAAGCTGGTCGCCTCCATCAGCTTCCCGGCCGCGTCGAACTCGCTGTGCACGCCCTGCTTGAACGTGCCGACCGCGCCGTGCACGTCCTTGGAGCCGCCCATCGTGCCGAACGGGCTTTCCGGCTCGTCGTCAACGCCGGTGAGGTGCTTCTTGGACTTTTCGAACTCGTCCTTCAGCTTCTCCACGTTCCTGGCGGCGATAGCCATGGAATCCGGGTCGTAGACAGGCACCGTTCGTCATCCCCTTCGCGACACTCGCTTCCCAACCAGTTCAGACGTTCCCCTGACCGGTTCGGTTCCCCCGCTTACTCTAAGACTTCGGACGCGTGCCGTGTGCAGTTCTCCCGGACTTCCACCCGCGTCTCGACCACGAGGGCCACAACCGGGGAATGGAGAGTATTCAGTGCAGCCGTTGCCACCCGGCGAACCGCGACAATTCGGGCGCTATCGCCTGATCGCTTCGCTGGGGGAAGGGGGAATGGGCCGGGTGCTGCTCGGGGTGTCCAGGGAAGGACGGCTCGTCGCGGTCAAGCAGGTGCATCCGGCATTCGCACACGATCCGGGGTTCCGCTCCCGGTTCAAGCGCGAGGTGGAAACCTCCCGGATGGTGTCCGGCGCGTACACCGCTGCCGTGATGGACGCCGATCCGGAGGCTCCGCTGCCGTGGCTCGCGTCGGTCTTCGTCGCGGGCCCCTCCCTCAAGGAAGCAGTGGACGCCGCGGGGCCGCTCCCGCTGAGCGCGGTGCACTACCTCGCTACCGGTCTCGCGTCGGCGCTCGCCGAGATCCACCGGGTCGGCCTGATCCACCGGGACCTCAAGCCCAGCAACGTCCTCCTCGCCACGGACGGCCCGCGGGTCATCGACTTCGGCATCGCCAGGGCCGCCGAAGGTGACACCGACATCACCCACACCGGCTCGATCATCGGTTCGCCCGGGTTCATGTCGCCGGAGCAGGCGAACGGTCTCCCTCTGACACCTGCCAGCGACGTGTTCTCATTCGGCGCGCTGGTTACGATGGCTGCGACCGGGCGGGCACCGTTCGCCGGAGCATCCACGCCTCAGACGCTGTACAACGTGGTCCACAGCGCACCCGATCTCACCACCCTGCACCCGGACCTGCGGCGGCTCGTCGAACCGTGCCTAGCCAAGGATCCGAAGGCGCGGCCGAACACGGCGCAGATCCTGGACTTTCTCGGCTCGGTTCAGCTCACTGCGACGCCTTGGCCGCCAGCGGTGTACTCGATGATCGAGCGTCAGCAGGCCGAAGTGAGGGCAGCGCTTGCGTTGCCGGTGCCGAAGCAGCCCCGGAAACGTCCTAAGTGGCTGATCCCGACTGCCGCGGCAGCGATGGCAGTGGTTCTCGCGGCGGTGACGACCACGGTGATTTTGGCGAACCGAGACGCCGACCCCGTCGTGGCTGCCGCACCCAGCACCAGCGCTCCGCCGCCGGATCCGCTGAGCGCGGCGGCACTGCGCCGGGTCGATCCGTGCAAGCTGCTCGGACCTGATTCGCTGCCGAAGAGCGGAAAGCTGCTGGCTGCGGGGGACCCGGATTCGCAGTACGACCGGTGTGGTTACTTCTTCGACAGGTCAGCGGAGCTTTCCGATCGTTCGCTCCTGTCGCTCGAACTGGGCGTGCGCATGTCAGGCAAGAAAGGACAACCAACCAAGGTCGGCGCTCTGGATGCCATCCAAAACCAGGAATCGGACGACTGCTCGCTCGCGGTCAGCAATCCCGCGACACCCGACTACGGCATAGAGGTAAGCGCGAGACGAACCGCGCAAACAAGTTGCGGGATCGCAAAGGAAGCTATGGATGTGGTGCTGAAGAAGCTGCGCGACAACCCGGAGCCATATCCCAATGTCGAGAAGACACTCCGGCAAGCCGATTTATGCGCGCCCGAGCTGAAGAAACCTTTGCAAGACGCGACTGCGCAAACCCTGCGCAGCGAAGTACAGGGATTGCACGAGTGCAACTGGCAGGGTCGTACCACCTACCTGCTGAAAACCTGGCACGTGAAGTCGCTGGACAACGCCGAGACCAAGATCGGGAACGCGTACCTTTCCGTCAGACAGGAGGGCGACTCATGTGTTGTGGCGTGGACGTTTCCGCAGCAGGAACTTGGCTGGTGGGACCGACTCGATGTGTATGGGGGCACGAGTACCACCCCGTCGGGCACGAAGAACTGCGATTCCTCGCGACGAGTGCTGGAAGCGGTCGTGAACACCGTCAAACCACGCGGCTGACTCAAATCGCGGCCTGCAACTCCCGCACCCGCTCCGCCAGCATCGCGTTGTCCGCAGGACTCACCGTCGCCCAGGTATGCCCGTCCGAATCGTCGGTCAGCTGGAAGAGATACCGCCCGGAATCGGTGTCGTAAAACGCCGCCACGTGCGGCGATCGGCGCACCGTCCCGTCTCGCAGCACCCGTTCCGCGCAGAACTGGCCGCGCGCCGCCTGTCCCATCAGCATGCCCGCCAGTTCCTGCGCTTCCCACAACGCCACGCCCCGGTCTTCCAGGGCGGTGACCAGCGTCTTCGGGTCGCCAGCGGCAGCCGCGTCGGCGGCGACGAGCGTGCGGTGCGGCACCGAGACCGACTGGCCGACGCCCGGGTCCAGCGATCCGGCCACCGACACCACGGCCTCGGCGAGCGCGCTGGCGTCGGCGGGAATCAGCCACACCTCGTCCCGGTCGATCACCGCGAGCACGGCCTGGCTGCCCCGGCTCACCGCGCGGCCGTGGATTTCCCGGTCCGCCCACACCCAGACGTCCACCGCCTCCCGCGGGCTCGCCAGCAAATGCAGCTGATCGAGCACTGTCCCGGAAGGACGGCGGCCGCGCGCCAGCCGGCGCTGTGCCAGCGAATCCCACACGGACTCGATCAGCTCGGCCCGTTCGGTGTGCGTGCGGCCCGGCGACGGGACCGCGAGCGCGGCCGGGCGCCCGCCCAGGTCCAGCGATTCCCACAGCACATCGAATTCGAGGGCGGTCAGTACCAGGTTCACGGCCGGCGCACGTCTCCCGTGCCGTCGCCGAGGACGTCGCGCGTCACCATCCGGCCGTCGGCGAACAGGTCCTTGTCGTCGACGCCGAAGCGGCGCACGTGCTCGTCGTCGCCTTCCTGCGGAGCGGCTTCGGAGAGGTACTTGGCGTCGCCGCCACCCGACTTCGGCGCGATCTGCTCGGCTTTCCGCAGTGCGACGGCTTCTTCCTCGGGAAGCTCGTCCACCGGCAACGGCCGGACCAAGCCCTTTTGCTGACCGTCTTGCGCGCGGCCCTGCCGTTCCCGGTCGCCGGAAAGCGCGCCACCGGCCACTCCCGCGCCCAAGGCGGCAGCGCCTGCCCCGATTTCGCCGGGCGACGCTCCTCCTCCACGCGGGACCGGGGCGTTGCCGGAGGTTTCGGCGACCGGCGCGGGCGGCGCCTGCGGGACGCTGCCGACCAGCCGACCTCGTTGCAGCGCTTGGTTTTCGTGACCACTACCGGGGTTGCCGCCACCGCCCGGACCAGGCGTGGAACGACCGGATCCGCTTGCGCCGCCAAGACTTTCGGAACTTCCCACAGTTCCGCGACCAGCCGGACCACCAGTTCCGCTGTCGGCGCCCCGCGGTCCAGCCGGCACGAACGTGCCCGGTTCCCCGGGCCGAACCGCGCCCGGAACCCGAGTCCCACCCGCGGTGGGTCCGCTCGAAGTGCTTGGCCCGCTAGGGATTCCGGGTCCGTTGGTCGAACCGACCGACCGAGGCGCGCTGCCGTGCGATGCCGGCCCCTTCTGCCACCCCTGCGGCGGAGGAGGCGGCGGCGCGTAACTGGCCGCGACCACCGGCGCGGCCGGCCGAGGAGCCGGTGCCTGCGAAGCCGTGCCGTACGCGGGGGTCGGCGGATCCACCGGCGGGGCCGAAGGAGGCGGCGGCGGGGGAACGTACTGCGATTTCACCGACGCCGCGGCGGGACGCACCTGGCCGTCCGGGGTCACCTCGACGGCCGCGGCCGCGCGGTCGACCGGGCTCGGCCCGCTGCCCGGCTGGACCATCGTGAGCGACTGCGGCTGGCTCAGCGGTTCGGTGGACAGCAGGTTTTCCCCGCTCTGCTGGGCATAGGCGTTCAACGCCTCGACCGCCTGGCCGCGCGCGTTGTCCGCGGCCTGCACCTGGGCCGCGTGATCGGTCTCGAAACCGAGGAAGCTCGCCACCGAATCGATGAGCGTCAGGCTCTCCGCACCTTTGCGCACCGCGGCCGGGTCGGGCAGCTTGTACTTGGTGCGGTTGAACGCTTCTCCTTGGGCGAACAGCATTTCCGCGGTGTGCGCGACCTTCTGCATCGCGTCCTGCGAGAAGCCCGCCTGGTCCGACAGGACCTGCCCGGCCTGCCCGCCCGCCTGGCTCTGCCATTCGACGCCGAGCTTCGCCAGCTGGTCGCGCAGCGCGTGGTCGGTACCCGCGAGCGCGGTCGCGATTTCGCGCAGCGCCTCGACCGCGGTGGCGATGCTGGCGATTCCGTCGCCAGTGCCGAACTTCTCGATCTCGTCGGCGATGGCGGTGTCGGTCCAGCCGTCGAAACGGTGGTCGCGGATCCTGCCCGCGAGTTCGGAGATCTCCACGCGCCCTCCCTAGGTCCGGTTCTTCAGGCCCTGCACGGCCAGGCCGGCGGCCTGGGTGGCGATTTCGCACAACTGCGGCTGGCTGAACGCGCCCGCGGTGACCGCGAACTCCTGTGCCGCCATGGTCTGTCCCGCCGCGACGCCGACGAGCACCTCGCAGTCCGCGGGCGTGCCCGCCGCGCGGTAGCTGGTGATCGCCGGATAACCCTCGACGCTGGTAGTCGCGGTGGTCATGCTGTTCTTGCGCCGGGAGCCGGTGAGCCATTCCCGCACGTCCGCGTTGACGATCCGCAGGTGCAGCGCGTGGAACGGTTCGGTCTTGTCCGAATCGAACACGCAGGTCGGCCCGTCCTTCGACTCCGCGGCCTTGCGCGGCACGCTCGTCACCTTCAGCAGGTCGAGCTGCGCTTGCCCGAGCAAGTCGCACGGATCGGTCCCGGCGATCGGCAAATCCGACGGCCGCTGCGGCAACGCGGCCGCTTTCGTCTGCTGCGCCAAGGAACTCATCGCGGGCTGTACGGGGTACGCGGTGCCTTGCGCACCTGACGAGCAGCCTGCGACCCCGAGCACCGCGACAACGGCGATGAGCGGCTTAGTGGATGCCGTGCGCACCGCGGTCCCCGAACGCCGCTGCCTTGTCCGCGTCGCTGGCCTCGTACGTCTTCGCTGCTTCGCGCAGCTGTCCGACAAGCTTGTGCAGATTGGCGACGTACGCACGCACCTGCGCGGCGTACGACTGATCACCTTCCGCGACCACGGTGTTCCACGCGGCCATCGCGTTGACGCTCACCGTGTCCGACGAAGGAGTGTCGACGCGCAGCTCGCCCAACCGCGTGAGGAGCTTGTCTTCGAGCGCGCTGACCTGCTCGTCGACCACCCGCGCGACCTCGAGCAGTTTCGCCGGCTCGACCACGATGTCCGCCACGCCCGGCGCTGCCGGTACCGACGAAGCCAGGTCGGTGAGCGGTGTGCTTCCCGGCATGCGCTAACCCCTCCCGTGATACGGACGGTGACCGTACGGACCCGTTTCGAGGCTACCAACCGGCGCGTGAACTCGAGGCGAACTTCGTGGAGAAGCTGCTCAGGCGGGAGCGCTTACTTCCCCGTTGGCCGCGCGCAGTGCGATATCGGTGCGATGGTGCGAGCCAGCGAGGTGTACGCGCTCGACAGTCTCGTACGCGTGCTTACGCGCCGCCTTGAGCGACTTGCCGGTGCCGACGACGGACAGCACGCGCCCGCCAGCCGAGATAACCGCACCGTCGTCGCGACGCCGCGTACCCGCGTGAAGCACGCCTTCGATCTCCCCGCCAGTGATGACGTCGCCAGTGCGCGGCTTGCCCGGGTAGCCGTCCGCGGCGATCACCACGGTGACCGCGGCCCCGTTCGACCACTCCAACGGCGGCAGCTCAGCCAGCTTCCCGGTAGCCGTCGCGTTCAGCACCGTCGCCAGCGACGTACGCAGCAGCGCGAGCACTACCTGCGTCTCGGGGTCGCCGAAACGGCAGTTGAACTCGATCACCTGCGGGCCTTCCGAGGTGAGCGCGAGGCCGGCGTAGAGCAGGCCGGAGAACGGGCTGCCCCGGTCGGCGAGTTCGTCCACCACCGGCTGCACGATCCGCGCGACGACGTCGTCCACCAGGCCTTCGGGTGCCCACGGGAGGGGTGCGTACGCACCCATGCCGCCGGTGTTCGGGCCGGTGTCGCCGTCGCCGACGCGCTTGAAGTCCTGCGCGGGCAGCATCGGCACCACGGTGCGGCCGTCGACGAAGCAGAACAGCGAGGCCTCCGGGCCGTCCAAAAAGGACTCCAGGAGGACCGGGTGCCCGCCGTCGAGCAGCATCAGGGCGTGCTTGCGCGCGACCTCGATGTCCTGCGTCACGACCACGCCCTTGCCAGCGGCGAGGCCGTCGTCCTTCACGACCCAGGTGGGCCCGAAGCGCTGAAGCGCGGCGTCGAGACGCGCGGGGGTGTCGACGACTTCACTGCGGGCCGTCGGCACCTTCGCGGCCGCCATGACGTCCTTCGCGAACGCCTTCGACCCCTCGATGCGCGCGGCCGCGGCAGACGGTCCGAAGCAGGCGATGCCGGCTTCGCGCACCGCGTCGGCGACGCCCGCGACAAGCGGCACCTCCGGCCCGATCACGACGAGGTCGGCCTTCCACTCCTTGGCCAGGGCCGCGACGGCCTCGGGCTCGGCGAGCTCGACCCCGAGCTGCTCCGCGACCGCAGTCGTGCCGGCGTTGCCGGGGGCGCAAGCGAGCGCCGTGACCGCGGGGTCGCCTGCCACCGCGAGGACGAGTGCATGCTCCCGGGCGCCGGAGCCGATTACCAGTACGCGCACGCCGGACAGCGTAACGGTGCGTGTCGCGCCGCGGCAGCGCGCCGTCCGCGACCCCCTCCGGACCAGGTACGCGACTGATCCGGTGCCGGTCACCCGGTGTCCGGATTCGGGTGCCATCCACCGTTTACCCGGTTGTCAACCGCCCGTCCGGCTGGTGCCGTGCGCGCGACGCTTGCGGCGGTGAGGGTGACGCGGTAGTCGTGGCGAGCTGCGGATCGCCCCGGTAGAGAAAGGTCCCCCCATGAAGCGCAAACGCCTCGGCGTGCTCGCCCTGTCCGGCCTGGCCCTGCTCGGCGTCGCGGGTCTCGCGATCGGCCCGGCCGCCGCGAGCGAGGAGACGGCCGCGGGTGCGGCCGCGTACGGTCCCCGGCACGATGATCCGGTGATCGTCGGACACCGGGGCGCGCCCGGCTACCGCCCGGAGCACACGCTCGCGTCGTACGAACTCGCCTACCGGATGGGCGTGGACTACGTCGACGTCGACCTGGTGCCGACCAAGGACGGCCAGCTCGTCGCCCGGCACGAGCCGGAGATCGGCGGCACCACCGACGTCGCGGCCCATCCGGAGTTCGCCTCGCGCAAGACCACGAAGGTCATCGACGGAACCAAGATGACCGGCTGGTTCACCGAGGACTTCACCCTCGCCGAGCTGAAGACGCTCTACGCCAAGGAGCGGATCCCGCAGAACCGGCCGAACAACCAGCTCTACGACGGCCGCTACCGGATCGCCACCTACCAGGAGGTGCTCGACCTGACCCGGCGGCTCGGCCACGAGCTGCACCGGACGCTGGGCACCTACCCGGAGGTCAAGCACTCGACGTACTTCAGCTCGATCGGCAACCCGACGGAACCGAAGCTGGTGTCGATCCTCAACCGCAACGGCCTGAACCGGCCGAACGCGCCGGTGATCATCCAGTCGTTCGAGGTGTCGAACCTGCAGGCGCTGAGCAAGCAGGTGCGAGTGCCGCTGCTGCAGCTGACCGAGGCGAAGGGCGCTCCGGCGGACTTCGTCGCGAAGGGCGACAAGCGCACGTACGCGGACCTGGTGACGCCCGCCGGCCTGCGCGAGATCGCCAAGTACGCGAAGTACCTCGGCCCGGAGAAGGGCCAGATCATCCCGCGGGACGCGCAGGACAACCTCGGCAAGCCGACCACACTGATCGCCGACGCGCACCGCGCCGGGCTCGAGGTGCAGCCCTACACCTTCCGCAACGAAAACCCGTTCCTCCCGGCGAACCTGCGCTCGTCGGCCAGCCCGAGCGCGTACGGCAACGTGTTCGCGGAGGAAGCGGCGTTCCTGAAGGCCGGAGTCGACGGATTCTTCGCCGACCAGCCGGACACCGCACTGGAATCGGTGCGGGACTTCGTCGGTCGCTGAGTTTTCCTTTAGTTCTTTCCGGCCCGCCGGTGCCCCGTCACCGGCGGGCCGTTTCGTGTCCGCCTTGCGGAGCGAGCAGAACGATCGGGATCACGCGGTCGGTTTTCTGCGCGTACTCGTCGTACAGCGGGAAAACGCGCGCCATCTGCGGCCAGAGCACCTCGCGCTCTTCCGGGGACGCGACGCGAGCGCGCGCGGTCAACCGGCGCGCACCGACCTGCACGCCGACGCTCGGTTCCGCCACGATGTTCTTGAACCACTCCGGGTCCTCGTCGGCGCCGCCCTTGGAAGCGACGACCACGAATTCGTCGCCGGAGGTGCCGTAGATCAGGCAGGTGCGCCGGGGCACGCCGGTCTTGCGTCCGGTGGTGGCGAGCACGAGCATGCGGAGCCCGTCGGATTCGTGGCCTTCCGCGCCGTTCGAGGCCAGGTATGCCCGGGTCTGCTCGGCGACCCAGTCCCACTGGGAGTCAGTAGCGCGGTCGAGGTCTTCGGCGACAGCCATGGCGGTGGTCCTTTCCGGTGCGGACGGTGCTTCTCGCCCCGGAGACGGAGCCGCCGCGTCGATCTCTACATCGCGGCAGCGAACTGCGTCAGGACTTGGGTGACGGTTGTGGGTTCTGGAGGCGGGTGCCTGAGCGTCGGCCGTTGCCGACGTATTTGATGCCGGAGACGACCGGTTCGAGTGATGCACTCTCGAACATTCGTTCGAGATACTGGATCCATGGTGATCACCCAGCTCCGAGCCGCCCTGCGCCGTTCGGAGGAGCTTCCGTCCAGCCACCAGCGAAACCTTGACACCCGCGAACGGAGAGGGCTAACTTCTGCGCACTCTCAATGGTCTGTCCGCATACCTTTCAGGTGGGTGCCCGATGGATGTCTCCGACCAGCAGACCGGCCAGCCCGACGAAGACAGCGCTCGCCTGCACGCGCTCGGCTACGCGCAGGAACTCAAACGCACGATGTCGGCGTTCTCGAACTTCGCTGTGTCGTTCACGATCATCTCCATCCTGTCCGGCTGCCTCACCCTCTACGGCTTCGGCATGAAGACCGGCGGCCCGGCGGCGATGATCTGGGGCTGGCCGCTGGTCGGGCTGTTCGTGGTGCTGGTCGGGCTGGGCATGGCGGAGGTGTGCTCGAGCTATCCGACCGCCGGCGGGCTGTATTACTGGGCGGCGAAACTGGCGACCCGCAACGGTCCAGCGTGGTCGTGGTTCACCGGCTGGTTCAACCTGATCGGGCAGATCGCGGTCACCGCTGGCATCGACTTCGGAGCCGCGCTTTTCCTCAACGCGTTCCTCGACCTGCAGTGGGGCTTCAGCGCGACGCCGGGGCACACGATCCTGTTGCTGGCCATCATTCTCGTCGTGCACGGGGTGCTGAACACCTTTGGCGTGCGAGTGGTGGCGGTGCTGAACAGCGTGAGCGTGTGGTGGCATCTGCTGGGCGTGCTGGTGATCGTGGGCGTGCTGGTGTTCGTGCCAGCGAAGCACCAGGAAGCGTCGTTCGTGTTCGGCAGCTTCGTGAACCAGACCGGCTGGGGTTCCGCGCCATACGTCTTCTTGCTGGGTTTGCTGCTGGCGCAGTACACGCTCACCGGCTACGACGCCTCGGCGCACATGACGGAGGAAACCAAGAACGCGGCGAAAGCAGGCCCGCGCGGGATCATCAACTCGATTCTCGTGTCGCTGGTCGCGGGCTGGATCCTGTTGATCGGCCTGACATTCGCGATCCAGGACTACGACGGAGCCGTCAACTCGGCCACCGGCGTCCCGCCCGCACAGATCTTCATCGACGCGACCGGCGCGGTGACCGGCAAATTCCTGCTCCTGATCTGCATCGGCGCACAGTTGTTCTGCGGCATGGCATCGGTGACCGCGAACTCCCGGATGATCTACGCCTTCGCCCGCGACGGCGCGATCCCGGGTTCGAAGATCTGGCACAGCATCAACAAACGAACCCAAACCCCGACCAACGCAGTGTGGCTGGCAGCGGGCGGTGCACTGGTGCTGGCGCTGCCGTACCTGTGGAGCGCGACGGCTTACGCAGCAGTCACCTCGATCGCGACGGTGGGCCTGTACGTCGCCTACGTGATCCCGGTCTTCCTCCGCGTCCGCCGCGGCGACAGCTTCGAGAAGGGCCCGTGGAACCTGGGCCGCTGGGGCAAACCGATCGGCATCGTCGCGACGGCGTGGGTCGTGGTGATCTTCGTGCTCTTCATGCTGCCCCAAGCCAGTCCCATCACGGTCGACACGTTCAACTACACGCCGATCGCCTTCCTGGTCGTCCTCGGCGGGGCGGCGCTGTGGTGGGTCTTGTCGGCACGGAAATGGTTCACCGGCCCGAAGGTGCAGGGGTCGGCGGAGGAACTTGCCGCGGTGGAAAAGGAATTGAAGGAACTAGGTTAGTCCCGCGCGTTTTCGAGACGGCCGGGCGTTCTCCGCCCGGTCTCGTATGGTCCGGCCTCGTTTCGCTGGCGGGTGGCTGACCGGAGCCCGCGTCCGCCCGCCCCCGAGACCCAGGTCGGTGCCGCTTCCGTGTTGATTCCCGTGATCGCCTCGCGCGCCCACGGACTCGTCCGGGTTGCCGCGCTGCGACTATCCCGGCACGGTCCGCCAACCACCACCGCCTCGGCCCGGCCCGGCGATCACCCCCGTGGACGGTGTCGCGCGACCACCGCCGACCCCACCCGACGCCGACCCGGAAAGTCCACGACCACTCCACCTACGACCGCCGCGCGCGGCCCTCCGAAGAACCGCCCGCCCCGCGACCCGAGCCATCCCACCTCGACCCGAAGGGAGTCCCGACACGAACCCACACCATCCGTGCCTCGGCGGAGCCATGAGTCAAGATGCGAAGCATGGAGACCTTGACGCTGGTCGGCGTGCTCGCCGGGTCGCTGGGGCTGACTGCGATCGCCCGGCGGTTCAACCTGTCCGCGCCGCTGCTCATCGTGGTGGTCGCGCTGGGGGTCGCGTTGATTCCCGGCGTTCCGCGGGTCGAGCTGGAGCCCGAGCTGATCTTGACCGTCGTGCTGCCGCCGTTGCTGTACTCGACGTCGCTGGAGAGTTCGATCTCGCACTTTCGTGCGAATCTGCGGCCGATCATCACGCTCGGCGTGCTGCTCGTGGTGGCCACCGCGTTCGTGATCGCCTTCGTCGTGCACCTGCTGCTGCCGGATTTGCCGTGGGCGTCGGCGCTGGTGCTCGGGGCGGTCGTGTCTCCGCCGGACGCGGTCACGGCGGTCGCGATCGGGCGACGGCTCGGGCTGCCCCGGGGCGTGATGACGGTGCTCACCGGCGAGAGCCTGGTCAACGACGCGGCCGCGCTGACGCTGTACAAGGTCGCGCTCGCGGCGGTGGCCGGGACGGCGGGGTCGCTCGGGCACGGGTTCGCGGTCTTCGCCGTCGCGACGGTGGTCGGCATTCTCGTCGGGCTGGTCGCGGGCGGGGTCGTCGAGCTGATCCGCACGCGGCTGGACGATCCGCTGCTCGAATCGGCGTTCGGGATCGTGGTGCCGTTCGCGGCGTACGTCACCGCGGAGCATCTGCATCCGTTCGGGGCCGAGTTCAGCGGGTCCGGCGTGCTGGCGGTCGTCACGGCGGGGCTGTTCCTCGGCCACCGGTCGTTGCGGGCGTCCCCGGCGACGCGGGTGCAGGACCGGTCTGTCTGGGCGTCGATCGACGTGATGCTCGAGGCGCTGGTGTTCGCGTTGATGGCGCTGCAACTGCCGTTCGTGCTCGACGGGGCGCAGCATGCCGCTCGGGACAACTGGACGCTCGCGGTGTCGGCGATCGTCGTGTTGCTCGCGACGATGTTCGTCCGGATTCCGGCCGTTTTCCTGTCCAGTTACCTGCCCCGGTCACTGCAACTTCTCAGACGTACCAAGCACGATCCGCCGGCGTGGCGTTCGCTCGCGGTGATCTCCTGGACCGGGATGCGGGGCGTCGTCACCATCGCGGCCGCGTCCGGTGTTCCCGCGGATACGCCTGGGCGAGCCGAGATTCAGCTGTTCGCGTTCGCCGTCGCGGTCGGGACCGTGCTGATCCAAGGGCTCACGCTGCCGCCGTTGATCCGGTTGCTCAAAGTCCAGGACCCGGACGAGGACGCTCGCGACCAGGCCGAGGAGCTGGCCGCGCGCAAGGTCGCGCAGAAGGCCGCGCACGAACGCCTGCGCGAGCTCGCGCGCGACCAGCTGTCCACTATGGACATCGAGCCGGAGAAGATGAAGCGGCTCGAACAACGGCTGGAACGCGTCGTGGACACCCGGTACCGGTTCGCGCAGGCCGCGATCACGCTGTCCGGCGAGGAGCGGCGCGACAGTCCGCAGGCGCAGTTCGCCAAGGCGCGGCGGGAACTCCTCATCACCCAGCGCGCGGCGATGATCGAGGAGAACCGCGCCGGCCGCCTCGACGACGACGTCCTGCAGAAGGTGCTGCGCGAACTCGACCTGGAGGAAATGTCCGTAACGACAACCCTTACGAACCGATTGAGTTGAGCTCGCCCGTCAGCCGCCAGGTACGCCGCCGGTCCTCGTCGGTGTGCAGGGCGGTTTGGGTGAGCAGCACGTCGGTCGCGCCGGCGTCGAAATAGCGTTGCACGCCGGCCGCGACCGTCTCCTCGTCGCCGATCAGCGCCAACTCCGTCGCGCTTTCGACGCCGCCTGCCGCGAGCACCCGCTGGTACGACGGGATCGAACCGTAAAAATCAAGCTCTTTCGCCGCGAGTTCGCGCACCGCGTCGACGTCGCTGGTCACCACGGCCGGGACGGCGGCGATTACCCGCTTCCCGGGGCCGATCCCGGGCACGATCAGGTTCGAGAGAGCGCGCGGGCTGGCCAGGTACGGCAGGGTGCCGTCGGCCAGTTCACCGGTGACCCGCAACGCCTGCGGCCCCATCGCGGCGACGAGCACCGAAATCGGCGCGGCCGGCGCTGGCTCCGACAGATGCACCTCCACCGTCGAGCCGGTGAAGTCGACTTGTTCCCCGGCGAACAATGCCCGCAAGACGGTCAGGTACTCCCGCAGGTGCCGAACCGGCGGCGGATACGGCGTGCCATAGACGGGTTCGAGGAAGCTTTTCGCACCGAGGCCGATGCCGAGCGCGAACCGCCCGCCGGACGCCTCGCTCGCCGTTCGCGCCGCGGCGGCCAGCACCAGCGGGTGCCGTGGGTAAATCGGCACGACGGAGGTGCCGATTTCGATGCGAGAGGTCACCTGTCCGGCCAGCGCGGACACCGCCAGCGCGTCATGGCTCGTGGGCAGCTGGGCGAACCAAATCGACGCCGCACCCGCCTCCTCGGCCTCGCGTGCCTGGTCCAGGACTTCGGTCACCGTGATGTGCTCCCGCGGGAGGGCGGGCAAGCTCAGTCCGACGCTCATGCCTTCAATTATTCAGGCGCACCACCGGTTTCCCACTAGATGAAACCAGCGCTCGGCTTTGTGTCAGCCGCGTTCCCAGCCGACGAGAGCCCCTGGCCCGGCGCCCCGGCAGACCCGCACCCTGGACGCCCGACGATTCCAGGAGGACCGATGTCACTGACCGACGTCATCGACGGCACCCGCGAGGCCGTGCGGACGGACCGGCACAACGCGGCGGTGTCGTTCAGCGTCGACCACGCGCTGGTCGCGAACACCGCGACGGTGGTGGACGTCCGGGTGCGCGACCACGCGTTCACCGTCGACGAGCCGCCCGCGCTCGGCGGCACCGACCAGGCGGCGAACCCGGTCGAGTACGCGCTGGCCGCGCTCGGGTCTTGCCAGGTGATCACGTACCAGTTCTGGGCCGCGCGCCTCGGCATCCCGCTGGACGGGGTGCGCGTGAAGGTGGACGGCGACCTGGACCTGCACGGCTTCTTCGGCTTCGACGAATCGACCCGGCCCGGCTTCAGCGACGTGCGAGTGTCCGTGGAACTCGACGGCCCGGCCGCACCCGAGGTCTACGAACAGCTCCGCCGCGCGGTGGACGAGCACTGCCCGGTGCTCGACCTGTTCCGCAACCAAACCCCGGTCAGCACAACGGTTCGCTGATCACGACGGAGCCAATTCGCCGCGATAGGCGAACGTCCCGTCCGCGGAAACGCTCCACCGGTCGGGCAGCGTCGGTTCGGTATCCAGCTGCCCGGCCCTGGCGCCCTGGAAGTTGAATCGGGTGTCGGGAAACTCGGTCCACCACAACGAACCGTCGCTCGGCTCAGTGAGCGCCGACTGCTTGTCGAAGTCGGCGCATCGCTCGAACTCCCCGCCGCTGAAATCGCACCTTCCTCCGAATTTCGAGCGAAGAAACCAGGCTCCGCCGAGGAACCGCACCCCGCTCGCCAAGAAATGCCAGCCGAATCGCGTGTTCGTGAAGGCCGCTCGATCGAGAAACCTCGCGTCGCGGAAGCTCGCCAGCCGGTCGAAGTCGGCCTCGTAGAACCACGCCTCTCGGTGAAAGACGGTCTGGTCGAACCTGGCGACCACCAGGAACTGAGCTCCGCGGAAGGTCGCTTCGCCTACGACGCAATGCTCAAACCGGAAGTCGATCAAGACCGCGCGGTTGAGGTCGATATCGAGGACGCCCCACTTCTCCGGGGAGCCGTCCGCCTCCCGGAGATGATCCGCCAGCATTTGCTGCACCGCGAGCCTTACCTGAAGCTCCTCGCGTTCCTGTCGCTCGGCCTCCGACAGCCCGTTCTTCATCTCAACGGCTCTCGACCGCTCGTAATCCCACGACGGTTCCGGAAACGGCATCCGCAGATACGCGCAGATGACGTTGACGACCGCCTGCCGAAGCGTCGGATTCGCGTTGGCCAGCCGTTCGAGCGCGTACAACCCGCCGAGCCGCACCGGTGCCTTGTCCGAACCGATCTGCTCGACCGCCTTGGCGTACAGCTCGGTGATCCGCCGTTCGGTCAGGTCGAACTCGGTCGCGAGCTGGACCCGCTCCCGGTGACGCTGGTCCTCGGCGGTGGCGGCGATGGTCTCTTTGATCTGGATTTCCGTCGACCGCTGCCGCCGCGCCGCGAGCCACAGCGCGAACGCGCCGCCCGTGCCGACCGCGAGGCTCAGCGCCGTGCGGATGGCGTCCAGTTCGGCCCTGGCCGCGTCCGACGTCGGCGCCGTCGCCACCTGGCTCACCAGCAGCCAGGTGGCCGCGACGATCAGGACCGCGGTCGCCGCGGCGGCAGCGGCTACCCACCACCACCGCAGCTCCGGCAGCTTCTGCACCCGGACCGGCCGGACAGGCTGGCCAGGCCGATCCGAACCACCGGCGACGCCATCTGTCCCGCCGCTAGGCCCACCAGACCGATCCGAACCACCGGCGGCACGCCCTGCCACTCCGCTAGGCCCACCAGACCGGCCCGACCCACCGGCAGCACCATCTGTCATGCCGCTCTCATCGAACCGCGGCCGTCAGCCGCAACAAGCTCAGGCGAACTCGTGCCGCACGATCGTCTGCTCGCGGCCGGGACCGACGCCGATCGCCGAGACCCGGGCGCCGGACAGCTCCTCGATCCGCTCGACGTAAGCACGCGCGTTGGCGGGCAGTTCGTCGTAGGTGCGGCAGTGCGAGATGTCCTCGAACCAGCCCGGCAGCTCTTCGTAGATCGGGACCGCGTGGTGCACGTCGGTCTGGGTCATCGGCATGTCCGAGGTGCGGAAGCCGTCCACCTCGTAACCGACGCACACCGGGACCTTCTCCAGGCCGGACAGCACGTCGAGCTTGGTCAGGAAGTAGTCGGTGATCCCGTTGACCCGCACCGCGTAGCGGGCGATCACCGCGTCGAACCAGCCGGTGCGCCGCGAGCGGCCGGTGGTGACGCCGAATTCGCCGCCCTGCTTGCGCAGGTACTCGCCGGACTCGTCGTCCAGTTCGGTCGGGAACGGGCCGGAGCCGACGCGGGTCGTGTACGCCTTCAGGATGCCCAGCACCGTCGTGATGCGGCCCGGGCCGATGCCCGACCCCGCGCTCGCGCCGCCGGACGTCGGGTTCGACGACGTGACGAACGGGTACGTGCCGTGGTCCACGTCGAGCAGCGTGCCCTGCGAGCCCTCCAGCAGCACCGTCTCGCCACGCTCCAGCGCCTGGTTCAGCTGCAGCCGGGTGTCGGCGATGCGGTGCGCGAACTTCTCGCCCGCCGCGAGCACCTCGTCGGCGACCTGGTCGGCGTCGAGCGCCTTGCGGTTGTAGACCTTGACCAGCACCTGGTTCTTGAATTCCAGTGCCGCCTCGACCTTCTGCCGGAAGATCTTCTCGTCCAGCAGGTCCTGCACGCGGACGCCCACGCGGGCGATCTTGTCCTGGTAGCACGGCCCGATGCCGCGGCCGGTGGTGCCGATCTTGCGGCTGCCGAGGTAGCGCTCGGTGACTTTGTCGATCGCCACGTGGTAGGGCATGATCAAGTGCGCGTCGGCCGAGATCAGCAGCTTGCTGGTGTCGACGTCGCGCTCCTCGAGACCGGCCAGCTCGTCCAGCAGCACGCCCGGGTCGATGACCACGCCGTTGCCGATGACGTTCGTCACGCCCGGCGTCAGAATCCCGGACGGGATGAGGTGCAGCGCGAAGTTCTCGCCGTTCGGCAGCACGACCGTGTGGCCCGCGTTGTTGCCGCCCTGGTAGCGGACGACCCACTGGACGCGGTCGCCGAGCAGGTCGGTGGCCTTGCCCTTGCCCTCGTCCCCCCACTGGGCACCGATCAGCACGATGGCCGGCATGTGACACTCCAGGTGTTCGGCAATAGGAATAGTGACCCCGGACGGGGGCACGGGTGGCGCTGGCAAATGCCGGTGCATGACTTTAACGGAGGACGCCGGAGTGCGCGGAATAGTGGTGGCCTGCGGCGCCGCGGCGGATCTGCCCGCCCGGCTCGGCGACGTCCCGCTGGTGCACGCCGGGCCCCGTCCCGGCAAGGCGGAAATCGACCCCTTGCTGCGGGAACACGACCGGCTCGTCGTGCTGGGCACCGACGCCGACCTCGCCGCCGTGGTGGCGCGTCTCATGCGCCGCGACCTTCTCCCGGGCGTGTCCGTGGGTTTCGTGGCCACCGAGTCCGGCTCGCGCGTCGCCGCGCGCTGGCGGCTGCCCTCGGACCCGGACGAGGCGTTCGCGCTCGCCTGGAAGGGGGAGGACGCCGAGATCTCCCTCGTCCGCGACGACACCGGCGGCGTGCTCCTCGGGCACGCGAGGCTGCGCGATGTCAAGGGCCAGGCGTATTGCGACGAACAGGTGGCTTTCGACGGCTTCGTTTCCGGCATCGAGGTCGCACCGGACGACACCGGCGTGACCGCCCGAATCACCCGCGGCAAGCTCCTCAAACGATCTTCGACGTATCGCGGCCGCGCCTTCCAGCTCGGCTGCGTGCCGACGTCCTCGCTGGTCATCGACGGTGTCCCGCAGGAACGCGAGATCACCCGGCGGACCTGGTACCGGCATACCGCCGACCTCCGCGCGGTCCGCGGCTGACCCGCTCTCGCCGGCCGAGGTTCAGCCGGACTTGGACTCTCGGTGACTTTCCGTTTACAGAAGGTCGGTTTCCTGTCACCTGACGGTGTTGCGCACGCCACTTTCGTGGTCAAAGGTGAATCAGTCCCGCATCTGACCAGGAAGGCAGCAAAATGCCGACCACACGTACAGTTCGCAACTCCTTGACCGTCCTGGCCGGCGTCGCGCTGCTCGGCTCGGTCACGGTCGGCGTCGCCGACGCCACGCCGCCCGGCATCCCGTCGGCGGACACCGCGAAAAGCCAGCTCGCCGGCCTCACGGTGAAGCCGGACGGTTCGCAGGACGGCTACAGCCGCGACAAATTCCCGCACTGGATCGACCAGGGCAACAGCTGCAACACGCGCGAGATGGTGCTCAAGCGCGACGGCACGAACGTCCAGGTCGGCTCCGACTGCTACCCGACGTCCGGCAAATGGACCTCGCCGTACGACGGCGCGACCTGGAGTTCTCCGTCCGATGTGGACATCGACCACGTCGTGCCGCTCGCCGACGCGTGGCGCACCGGAGCCTCGTCCTGGACCCAGTCGCAGCGCCAGGCCTTCGCCAACGACCTGTCCGACCCGCAGCTGATCGCGGTGACCGACAACGTCAACCAGGAAAAGGGCGACAAGTCGCCGGACCAGTGGAAGCCGCCGTCCACCGGATACTGGTGCACCTACGCCAAGATGTGGGTGACGGTCAAGTACAAGTTCAAGCTCACCGTGAATTCGGCGGAGAAGTCCGCGCTGACGGACATGCTGGGCCGCTGCTGACTCGACCCGGCTACCGCGGGCACCGCCGCCGTCCACTGTTTCCGAACCGGCGGCGGTGCTGGCGGTCAGGGGTTGGCCAGTCGCAGGATTTCCCTTGCCAGCGCGTCGTTCTGCCGGAACGAGATCGCGTTCGTACGCGGCCGCGTGAAGGCTCCGGCCGAGCGGACGCTCGTGTGCGGGCCCACTGCGAACCGTCGCGGATGTGCCGCTCCGTCCACAGTGACCAGCCGGAAGTCGTTGAGCGTGGTGGCAATTCGCCCGGACGGCAATGTCGCACCGTCCACATCCGGCACGGTCTCCTCAGCCAACGCGCCAGCGTCGCGCAGGCTGCGCAACAGCGGGTCGGACACGCGCGGGACGCTCGCGTCAGGCAGCCGCGCCTCGATCAACGTGCGCGCGGCGACGGTGTCCGGGTGGCTGGCGCTCGACGCGACGAACGTTCCGGCCTTCACGTCAGCAGCGATCGAGATGTCCGCTCCCAGGAACGACACGACGCCAGCGTCCTCGAGAGCGAGCAGTTCCTCGAGCCGACGCGGCGGCGGACCGCTGGCGTAGTAAGAGAAAAAGCCATGGAACCAACCGTCCATATCGGACACTTGCGACGCGGCGGTCAACCGTCCGGTCGCGAGCAGCGCGGGCAGCTGACCGATCACCGACAGCAGCGCCATGAACGCGCCGAGGTCCGCGCTGTGGTGCACATCCGCCCGGCGCGCGAGGTCGGACTCGATGTATTTCCGCACCGCTTTCCCGAATTCCTCGCCGGAATCGAAGCGGCGGCCAGCGAACGGCCGGTCCAGCCGCTCCAGGTCGAGCCGGTCTTCCCGAGCCGGCACCGCGTCCGCGATCAGCGCGGCCATTTCGGCCGAAAACCACGGCAGGTCGGCGAATTTGTCCGCGAAGACCGCGAAATCCATCCGCACGCGGTCGGGATGCTCGGTGAACAGCTCGGTGTAATACGCCCAGGCGAGTTCCTTCGCGATGAGCGGCCACACGTCTACGCGGAAATCGAGCGGACCGGTCAATCCCTCGATCGCCCGCTGGTCGAAGAACCTGGGCAGCTGCAAGGGTTTTCCGCGCAACCGGTAGCCAGTCTTCGCGTGATACGGCACCCCGCGCCGCGAACCGACGTGCAGCACCGGCTCGGCACCGCTCGGGTGGTAGCGCAGCCCGCCGCACGGCAACTCCTCGAACCGGCCGCCACGCCCCTCGGTCAGCAACAGCATCAGGTCCACGAACGCGAGCCCGAAACCGCGCACTAGCACCGGTTCTCCGGCGGGCACCGCGGAGTAGTCGACGTCCGCGGTGTAGCCAGCGGGGTAGTAGGACAACTGGTGCTGCTCGGCGAACGCCTCCAGTTCGCGTTCGCGGGAGTCGGGGACCGCGTCGAGGTGGCCGACAGTCAGCACCACGGCATCGGCGGCCACGGCGGTGCCGTCGGAAAGCCGCACGGTCTCGTCGTCGTCGATGCTTTCGGCGGTGGCGAGGTGCTCGACCACCGTGATGCCGGGCGGAAGTTCGGCCACCACCTTGCGGTAAAACCACTCCAGGTACCGGCTTTGCAGCCGCCGCGTCGGGAAATCCGTGGAGGCGAGCGTCTCGAACTCGGCGCGGACGTCGTCCGGCACCAGATAGGCGAGTGTGCCCGCGCGCACCTGCCGCACCCACTCGATCAGCGACGGACCCGGCCGCACCGGACCGTCGATCCGGACGGTGTCGTCGGTGAACACGGTGACGTCCTCGGGCATCGAGTTCATCCGCAGCAGCGGCGACTGCTCGTACCGCCACACGCGGCCGGGGCCGGGCGGGAACGGGTCGATGAGATGGACTTCGATCCGCCGGTCGCCGAGGAGGCCGGCGGCGTTCGCGGACAGCCGTTCGAGGACGCCGACCCCGCGAGGTCCGGCGCCCACGATGGCGAGCGTGAACGTCGGGAGAGCGGTCACCCGGGCGAAGCTACGCGGCCGGATGGCCGGACGGCGGCCGTTCCACTCTGCGGACGGCCGACCCCATCGGGTGTGGCACAAACCACAAAGATCGAACCGGCCCCAGCGGGGAGTGCGGAGCGCTATCGTCTGGACACGTGGCGAACTGACCGTGACCTGTCGGATACCGGCGAAAGAACCTAGAGAATCACCAACAGTCACGAGACACTGAGCTTGACAACTCACTTCGTGTGACCGACCCGTGACCAGGAGGATCTAGGGTCACCCGTTGGTCACTAGTGCGGCACAGTCCGCGCACAGCAGCGGGGAGAACACGCATGACGACAGCACCACACCGGGTCACTTTCCGCGAGGTGTTCGGAGTCGCCGAGTTCCGCGCGATGTGGTTCGGCGAGCTGCTGTCTATCGCCGGTGACCAGCTGGCCCGGGTCGCGTTGTCCGTCCTCGTCTACGCCAACACCGGTTCGGCGACGCTGACCGGCCTCACCTACGCGCTCACGTTCTTCCCGTCGCTGCTGGGCGGTATCTTCCTCACCGGGTTCGCCGACCGTTTCCCGCGCCGGGCGGTCATGGTCGCCGTCGACCTCACGCGCGCGGTGCTGATTCTGTGCGTAGCCATTCCCGGATTGCCGTTCTGGGCACTATGCGTGCTCGTCGGCTGTGTTTCACTGCTGAATCCGCCGTTCAAAGCGTCTCAGCTGGCGTTGCTGCCGCAGGTGCTCGAAGGCGACCGGTTCGTGGTCGGCATGGGCATCCGGAGCATGACGGTCCAATCCGCGCAGCTGCTCGGATTCGCCGGCGGCGGCGCGCTTCTGCTCACGATGGACGCCCGTCTCGCCCTGGTGCTCGACGCGGGCACCTTCGTGCTCTCCGCGCTCTTCCTCCGCTTCGGACTGAAGGCGCGTCCCGCGGCGGCGAGCGGGGAAAAGCGCAAGCCGTTCTTGTCCTCGCTGAGCGCGGGCGGCCGGGTCGCCTTCGCGACCAGCGCGTTGCGGTCCTTGATGATCTTCACCTGGCTCGCCGGGCTGATGCCGGTGTACGAGGGCATCGCCGCGCCCTACGTCGCTTCCTCGGGCGGCGGGTCCGAAATGATCGGCTTCCTGCTCGCCGCCGACCCGGTGGGCAGCGTGATCTTCACCTTCGCCTACACCCGCTGGGTGCCCGCCGGGATCCGGCCGAAGCTGATCGGCCCGATGACCGCGCTCGCCGCGATCCCGCTGTTGCTCTGTTTCCTGCAGCCGGGCCCGGTCGTCTCGGTGATTTTGTTCGTGATCTCCGGCGGTTTCGGCACGATCGCGCTGCTGCAGGCGACCGCCTCGCTGACGGTCGCGGTCCCGGACGAGAGCCGGGCGCAGACAATGGGGCTGTCGAACACCGGATTGACCACGACGATGGGCGTGACACCGTTGATCGGCGGCGTCATCGCGGACCACGTGAGCGCCCAGACGACGGTCGGAATCTTCGGATTGGCCGGCTTGCTGATCACGATTCCGCTCGCGATCGCGTGGCAGCGCACCGTTTCCGGGCAGGCCGAAGAGGGGTCCGCGAAGGAAGCCACACGCGCCGAGCCTGCCTGATTACCCCGACATGCCCCGCGCGTGAGGCTCTGACCTGCGCGACCTTGCGGTGCTGCTACGCGGTCACTGTTCCTTGCTGCGCATCGCTGGTCACCCTTCATCCGGCGTGTTCGGGAAAAATGTACACACCTAAGGCCCTTGTGGACAGGCGGCAAACGGTCTGAAACTGTGAGTAAGGCGAGTGTCACTGTCGATCCGCGCAAGACCCGGGGGGAAGAATGGTCACATTGGGGGAATTTTCTGGGCTGGGGCTGCGCGCTGCGGTTTCCCGGTGGTCGCTCTGGTCGAGGCCGCGGCAGTGGGTCGCGGTCACGCTGACGAGCATGGCCGTCACCGCGGCGCTGACCGTGGTGAGCGCGCTGGTGTTCCCGGTCAGCCTCAAGCAGATCGGCATCCTCGGCATGCTCGCCGGACTCGCGATCGCGCAGACCGAGGTCACGCGGCAGATCGAGCGGCAGCGCCGGATGCTGAGCCAGGGCCCGCACATCACCGTCACGTCGGTGTGGCTGCTTCCGGCGGCGCTGCTGGTGCCGCCGCAGCTGGTGGCCGCGCTGGGCGTGATCATCTACGTCTACCTGGCGTTCCGCAGCTGGAACGGCACGCGCCCCGGTGAGGCGCACCGCGTCGCGGCCAACGCGACCACGATGATCCTGTCCGGCTTCGGCGCCGCGCTGGCCGGACACCTCACCGACGGCGGCAGCGTCACCACCGTGGTGGCAGGCGCGCTCGGATACTTCCTGGTCAACACCGCGCTGACCGGCCTCGGCCTGTACCTGACCGACCCGGCGAAGGCGACGGCCGAATCGTGCCTGGGCACGATGGACGACAACCTGCTGGAACTGGCGACCCTGTGCGTCGGCGGGCTGCTCGTGATGGTGCTGAGCCACGAACCGCTGCTGTCGGTGCTGGTGATCCTGCCGCTGTACGTGCTGCAGCGGTCGATGCTGATCAAGCGGCTCGAGGAACTCGCGACCACGGACCAGAAGACGCAGCTGCTCAACGCCACCACGTGGCAGGACGGCGCGCAGCGCGAGATTTCCCGTGCCGAGCGCGAGAACGGCAGCTTCGGCGCGCTGATGATCGACCTCGACCACTTCAAGCGGATCAACGACACGTTCGGTCACCTCGCGGGCGACGACGTGCTCAAAGCCGTTGCCGCCGTGGTGAAACAGGAGACGCGGGCACACGACCTCGTCGGCCGGTTCGGCGGCGAGGAGTTCGTGGCGCTGCTGCCGTCGACGTCGAAGGAAGACGCGATCGTGACCGCGGAACGGATCCGGCAGCGGATCAGCGAACTCGTGATCCCGACGCAGACGAACGAAGGCGAAGCGGTCTCGATCGAAAACCGCACCGCGTCTATCGGGGTGGCCGCGTTCCCGCTGGACGGGACGAGCATCGAGGAAGTGATGGCGGCGGCCGACGCGGCGGTGTATGCGGCGAAGAACAGCGGCCGCAACCGGGTCGTCGGCTCGGTCACGCCAACCCGGGAACTCGCGGCGGTCGCCTGACGGACCCCGGACCCGGCCGGCACCCTCCCCCGGCCGGCCGGGTCCATCCTTCGTCAGCCAGCCGAAAAGCGGAAATGACTGCTGTGCCGCGCACCGGGATCCGCCTGGCCCGCGACGACGAACTCGCCGCCGTCGCCGCGTTGCGCTGGCGATGGGTTGCGGACCAGGACGGCCTGCCGCACCGCGATCGGGCCGCATTCGTACGCGAGTTCGTCGCCTGGGCTCGCGCGCACGCCGAAACGCATCGCTGTCTGGTCGCGGTGCGGGACGAGCAAGTGCTCGGGATGGCGTTTCTCGCGCTGACCCCCAGAGTCCCGACGCCGCACGACTTTTCGCGGATTTGCGGCGACGTGCAATGCGTGTACGTCGTGCCGGAAGCTCGCGACAGCGGCGTCGGCGGCCTGCTGATCGAGGCGACACTGCGGCTGGCCGCGGAATTCGGGCTGGAGCGGGTGACCGTGCATTCCTCGGATCGCGCGATCCCGGCCTATCTGCGGCACGGTTTCGCGGTGTCGAAGAACCTGCTGCAGAGCGAACTCCGGATCGCGGTCGACGTCCCGGCTAACCGAACATATTCCTAGGCCCCTCCGGCTTTTTCCCCTGCGCGATCTCCCTGAACTCCTGCGCCACGTGCTGCACGAACGCGGCCGATTTGCGGGAGTCCAGGGAGATATCGCGGATCCGGTCCGCGACCTCGCAGTAGGTGTCGTCCCCCTCGTCGAGGAGGAAGGCCCCCGAGTGCTGATGCTCGAAGTAGACGATCGGGTCGCCGACCTCCACGTAGTACACGCAAAACCGCCCGGCGAGTCCCGGATGCCCGCCGCTGGCGGCGGGCACGACGCGGACCGACAGCTTCGCCGACGTCGCCATCAAGTCGGCGAGGAATCGCAGCTGCCGGGCCATGGTCGCGGGCCCGCCGATCGGATTGCGCAACGCTGCCTCGCCCAGCAGCACCTCGCACGGAATCGCGCCGGGGCCGACCACCAGCGGACGGCGCATCATCCGGATCTCCGCCTGGCGTTCCGCTTCCTTCAGCGGCAGTCCGTCGGCGAGGAACAGCGCCCGCGCGTAATCCGGGATCTGCAGCAGTCCCGGGATCAGCAGCGGTTGCCATTCGACGACGGACGTCGCGGCGCGTTCGCAGGCGAGCAGCCCGCCGAGGTGGTCCGGGTCGGATTGCTTGCCGCGGGCGACCCAGCCCGGTTCGGCGGTGCCGCGCGCCAGTTGCAGGATCCGTTGTTTCTCCGCACCCACGACGCCGAGCGCGCCGAGGATGCCCGCGACGTCCTCCAGCGCGGGAACCCGTTGTCCCAGCTCCCAGTTCGACACCAGGGCAGGGTTGGTGCCGACTCGCCGGGCGAGTTCGCGCAGTCCGAAACGGGCGTCGACCCTGGCCTCGCGCAGTGCGGTGCCGAGGGTGCGGATCCGGGGGGTGAGCATGGCCGTGCCTCGCATGGCCGCCTTTGTAGGTGTCACCAATTGCGAACACCTCTAGCTGTCACCCGAAGGTGGGCAACCTGCCGGTCGCGCCCGGGTTTTCGGCGGGGCGCGACCGGCAGGCCCGCGTCACTTCAGTCCGGTCGCCTCGGCCGCGGCCGGGTCGGAGTCGGCGAGGAAGGTCTTGCAGCGCTCGTGCTCCTCGGACTCGCCGATGCGGCCCGCGGCGGTGCCGAGCGCGGCGAGCGCGCGCAGGAAACCCTGGTTCGGCCGGTGCGCCCACGGCACCGGGCCGAAGCCCTTCCAGCCGGCGCGGCGGAGCTGGTCGAGGCCGCGGTGGTAGCCGGTGCGGGCGTAGGCGTACGCGGCGACGGTCTCGCCGTCGGCGAGCGCGCGTTCGGCGAGCGCGGCCCAGGCCTCGCTGTAGTCGGGGTGTTCGGCGGCCACGGCGGACGGGTCCGTCCCGGAGTCGAGCGCGGCCTGCGCTTCGGTGTGCTCGGGCAGCAGCGTGGGCTCGGGGCCCAGCAGGTTGTGCGTCATGCCGCCATTGTGCCCACGATGTCCTCGGGTCAGAGGAACAGGCTGGTCAGCACGCCTCCGCCGGCCAGAACGAGTGCTGCGATCAGCACGGCGGCGACAGCTCGTTTCGGCATCATGGGCCGACACCTTGCCGTGCCGGGCCGCGCCCGGGCAAGTCCGCCACCCGTAGGGGTGAACCCCGGTTTTCGCCCCTTGTCCCGCCGCGTCCTCTTGCGGCAGGGAATGATGGCGCCTATGACGAAGGCGGTTGAAGGCGTCGCCGGCCCCGCGGTCCCGCGCGGACCCGTAGGCAAGACCAGGCTTTTCTTCGCGACGCACTGGCACCGCGGCGCACCGGGAGCACCGACCCCGGCGTGGGTGCTGCGGTTCTGTTACGGCATGTGGCTGACCGCGTTCGCGTTCAAGCTCGTCGGGTCGTCGTGGGACATGTCGTGGCACTTCAAGTGGCTGCGCGACGACCTCGCCCCGCCGCACCTGATCAACACCGTCGGCACGGTGATCATCGTCGTGCTGGTGGCGATCCACAGCTACACCGGCCTCGGCTGCGACCGGCGCTCGCTGCGGCTCATGCAGGCCGGGCTGATCGTGTTCCTGGTCGCCGCGCCGCTCGACGTGATCAACCACCGCGTGAACGGCCTCGACCTGACCGCGTGGAGCCCGTCGCACATGATGCTGTACCTCGGCACGGGCATCATGCAGGCAGGCGTCCTGCTCGGCTGGCTGCGGCTGTCCCCGCCGGGCCGCTTCCGCACCGGGGTGCTGCTCGCGCTGTGGGCGTTCTTCCTGGAGAACACCTTCTTCCCGAACGGGCAGCAGGAGTACGGCATCCTCGGCCTGCGGGCCTGGGAACGCGGCACGCCCGAGGCCGAGCCGACGCTGCTGTCGTTCGCCGCCAACCAGATCGGCCACCCGGTCGACCGGGCCGCGGTGCTGCACTTCACGATGCCGATCCCGGAGTGGGTGTACCCGCTGTGGGGCATCGGCGTGTCGGCGCTGATCCTCGTGCTGGCCCGGAAAACCGTCGGCAAGCGCTGGGCCGCGCTGACCGTGGCCGGAGCGTACGTCGCCTACCGCGGCGTGATGTGGCCGCTGCTGCTCGCGCTGGGCTTCCCGGTGTCGACCGTGCCGTTCTATCTGCTGGCTGTCGGGATCGCGGTGGACTTGGCCTTCCTCCTGCCGCGTCCCGCGCTGACGGGCGCGGTTTTGGTGACGGCGCTCGGGTATGGCGCGTTCTGGGTGCAGTCGCAGTTGCGGCCTTGGCTGCTCGGGGACCAGCCGACGGAATCGGCTCCGCCGGTGGCTTATTGGACGGCGTTGGTCGCGGTGGTGGCGGTGTTCGGGTTGTGGGCTGGGGCTGGTCCGGCGAAGGAATGGTGGAGGAGCCGCAATGCGTCATCTCATGTCGGAATATAGCCGCATTTCGGAAGGCGTTGCCGTGCGCAACCACAATGGAGCGCCTATCAATACCCGGCCGTGCCCATCCTGCGGCCCGCCTAAAGTTTCCGCCAAATCGAAGTCTTGATATATTTCAGCGAACCATTCACCGCCATGCAAAACGTCCCCATACATGTAGCCGCGTTGGGGATGATCAACCTTCGCAGGTTGATCATATAACCCTTGAAAGGCAGCGATCTTAACCGCCTCTCGGGCCATATTTTCACGATTCTCCCATCGTGAGGGTGTTACTCGACATTCGCTCTGGAGAAACTTATAAATGCTTCCCGAGGCGGACGAAGTCCACCCGCGCTCGACCGGACCGTCCGCCGGGGATACGAAGTCAGAGTAGTTCTCTACGCTACCAAACAAACATACAGCAGTAATATCGCCGCGGGAAGACCTTTGCGGAATGTACATCATTGCCATATCCGTATCCGCGCCGACGAATTCACCGAAGGCCACCGAGCCCTGACCTCTCGCAAAGCAGATCGGAGCAGGAGACCCTAAATCCGATACCACCTCGTCACCAAGAACAGACTCGACCTTTGATGCCAACTGCGGCTTGGTCAGAGACGAGTACTCGACAACCCACTCAACTACCGGAAGGAAGCTTTTAATGTTAGGCGTGGAAATTTTACGCTGCTTCCTGTCGTTCAATCCAACACCTTGATCCCCCAAAATTCCGAGCACCCGACGATTGGCCCAATAGATATACCGACGAACGCCAGTTTCCTTCTTCATCAAACAGCCTCCCACTGCACTACCGGCCAACTTCAACGCGAACCTCTTCGCGAATTCTCGAAAAAATCAAATTAATCTCGCGTTTTGCGTCAAAAAACTCAGAGCTGGCGCGGTACGAATTCGGCGTCAAGTCTTCAGTATTCTCGAGAATTTTTTTAAGATCACGAATTGCCCATCCTACAAAATCATACATCTTTCGATAGAACTCTCCCATAAGATCGCGAATGGCGTCGTTCCAGTAATACTGAGTAGCAGCTACTTCACGCGGCGGCCGCAGTGTCGACCACGACCAACTTTCCAATTTTCTATTCAGATCATTAAGATTCGTTCTATTATCTGAATACAATGCGACATGCACTCCGTCGACATCGATTTCTAGTTCATAGAGCCAACCCATCAGCTGGCCGTATGCATGCTCTACCTTTTCGAGCCGCCTTCTCGCCTCGTCAGCGTCGAGCTTCGCCTGGAGGCATCGCTCGATTACGGCCAGGTCTCCAGCGGGTTCGTGGCTGGCCAGACCCGGCGGAAACGCCCGGTTGACGCGGTAGCTGAGCAGACTGCCGAGCACCACTCCTGCAAGTGAGGTCACCGCAAACATCCAAGCAGAGGTCATCAATGCATAGTGCCCCTAATACGAGCACCGCGCGACCCTGAAGCTGCAAGGAGTCGGACCACTAACACAATCCCCCGGCACCCTTCAGAAGCGTTGGCTGGTGTAGCTGACGCTGAACCCCCTCAACGAGGATGGTGCAGGCACCCACCTTATGAGGACAGAAGGCGGCGGTAATAGTCGGTGGCCGGCTTGAGGCCGTGGTCCGGGTCGGCGTTGTACAGCCCGTCTGGGCCTTTCGGGCCGAAGCTGTATGGCTGGTACAGCGTCGCGCAGGAGGGTTCGGTCTTGGCAAGTCGTTGCCAGCGTTGCCATTCCGCGTCGTAACGGGCGAGGTGGTAGCGCATCGCGGCTTTGTCGGATCCGCCGGCGTACCCGCGCAGCATTACTTCCCAGCCGTGGTGTACGACGCGGTGCCAGGATTGGCCGTAGCGCGCGGACACTCGCAGGTACGTCCGGTCGGCGTGGTCGCGCAGCGGGAGCGTGCCGGACAGCGCGACGATTTCGTCCCACATCCGGGCCGCCGCGGCTTTCTCCGCTAGCACGCCTTCGACGCGTCCAGCGGCGACGATCGCAGCGTAATCGCTGGTCAGGTCCTTGTCCGAACCGCCGAGGAACTGGTCGCGGGTCCACATCAGCCTGTTCATCGGGTGCACCACGCTGTAGTGTCCGCGCAGCACGGCGGCCGCGGAAAGCAACGCCAGCCGGCGGAAGCGGCGGATCTGGTCGCCGCGCAAGCCGAGCCGCGTCGTCGCGTATTCGGTGAACGCGCCTTCCTCGCCGAGGCCAGTGTCGCGGGTCCAGCGGGCGATTACCCAGGTGTTGAGGTCGCACCACAATTCGTTCTGCAGATACGGCCCGCGCCAACCGCCGCCGCGGGACCAGGTCCAGATTCCGGCGATGATGGGGTTGTCGGCCACTTCGGCGATCCCGATCGGGCCAGTGCGCTGCGACGTGCGGAATTCCTCGAAACCGTTTACTACGCCGTCGATCACGTAATTCGGGAACGCGCCCTTGCCCTCGTACTCACGCTGGCATTCCACTTCGATGATCTGCCGGTGTTTGCCGACGCCGATGGTGCGGTTGAACGGGATGGTCCGCCAGAAGTCCTTCTCGGTGTGCTTGATCGAGAAGACCAGGTTTTCGTGCGTTTCGACCTGGTCGGTCACCTGCCGGTAGAAGGCGGGGTCGCTGGTCAGCTTGTCGCTGCCAGTGGACCAGGTGCGGTAGAAGACCCGTTTGCCTGCGCGTACGCACAGCTCGTCGCGCAGGATTCCGAGCAGGGTCAGGTGACTCGCGGCACCGTTGGTGATCGGGTTGTTTCCGGTGTGGAACGGCACGTTCTGCAGGTAAGTCTCACCGGTGCGGACGACGATTCCGTCCAGGCCGGGGAAACGCGCGCAGATCTCGCGCAGCATCAGCCGGTGGATTTCCTGGGTGAGCGGACGGTCGAGGCTGATTCTGCCTTTGCTGTCGAGTATTTGGTCGCCGTAGAGTTCGACCAGCCGTTTCGGCAGGACGATGAGGTCGGTGAAGAAATACGCCGCGATACCCGCCGCGTGCGCTCGCGCGATGTGTGCGTCGATCTTCTTCGCGGTGGCTTCCACCCACGCACGACCCGGTGATCCAGCGGGGAAAACGCGTTCGTCGAACGTCTCGAAGGTGATCGCGGTCTGCGGCGGGGTGAACTCGTTGATCACCTGACCGTCGTAGCCGTAGCTTTTCAACGTCACGGGATCGTTGAAGCGACTGGAAAACAGCGGTTCGCCGGGATTGTTCTGGACCATGTCGAGCAGGAACGGCAACCGCCGCCCCGGCTTCGGGTCAGCGAACGCGGTCCCCGCCGTGGCGGCCAGTGCCGCGAGGGCGACCCCGCCGCGCAACGCCGTCCGCCGACTGGTTTCCCCACCCATGGCCGCCACCTTCGAGAGATCTGATGTATTCGCTCGACCATAAGAAAGGCATTCCGCGGAAGTCAATCGGCCAATCCGCGCGTTCATGCATGTGAACACCTGTCTTGACCAGACAGGATGCTTGCCGGTCGTTCGGCGACCTGGTACCCCTGAAAGGCCAAGACATCTGATGACCGCCGCCGCGACGGGAGTGGATGCGTCATGGACCAGGCAGGAATCACCCGCCGAGGCGTGCTCGCCGCGGCGGGTGCCGCCGGACTGCTCGGACTCACCGCGACCCAGGCCCGAGCCACCCCGGTCGCCACGCCTTGGTACCCCTCCGCCAAATTCGGCATCTTCATTCACTGGGGCGCTTATTCAGCCGCGGCTTGGGGCGACGCGAAACACGCCGCGGAATGGTACCTGTACGCCATGAACGTCACGGATCCCGCGCGCGGCACCGGAACTCGTGACCACCACCTGAAAACCTATGGCGCGGATTTCGCCTACGACCAATTCATCCCGCGCTTCACCGCCCGCCGCTACGACCCGCACTCCTGGGTGCGCCTGTTCGAACAAGCCGGTGCCCGGTATTTCGTGCTGACTTCCAAGCACCACGACGGTTTCCAGCTGTTCCGCAACACCGCGTCGGACCGCAATTCCGTCCGCCTCGGCCCCGGCCGCGACCTGGTCGGCGAACTCTTCTCGGCCGCCGAACACTCCCGCCTTAAACGCGGTCTCTACTATTCATTGGGCGAGTTCTACAGCCCCGCGCTCGGCACCGCGCCCAGAAACCCTTACACCGGCGCGGAAATCCCCTACACCGGGTATCGCCCGGTCGCCGACTACGTGACCCAATACGAGCACGCGCACCTGAGAACCCTGATCGACCAGTACGACCCGGACCTTTTGTGGGCAGACGGCCAGGGCTACCACGACTTCGGCGGCGGCCCGATCTTCCGGCCGAAGACGTGGGATTGGCGCAGCGACGAAATCCTGTCCTATTACTACCGGAACGCCGCCGACCGACCCCGCCCGAAGAGTGTACTGGCAAACGACCGCTTCGAGGCCTCGCACGCGGATTTCGCGACCGTGGAAGGGGACAACAAGAAGTACGTCCTGCGCCCGGATCCGTGGGAAGCCTGCCTGAATATCGGAAAGTCCTGGGGCTACAACGAAAACGAGGATCCGGCGAAGATCAAATCCTCGGTACAGTTGCTCCGGCTGCTCGCGGAAGTCGTCAGCAAGAACGGAAACCTGCTGCTCAACATCGGCCCGCGAGAGGACGGCACGATCGCGGACTGGATGAGTTCGCGGCTGCTGGACATGGGCCGCTGGCTGCGCATCAACGGCCGCGCGATCTACGGTGCGACCCCGTGGATTCGCGCGATGGACGGCGATCTTTGCTATACGCGGACGCGGGGCGCGTTCCACCTGATCCCGCTCCACTGGCCGGACGGCCGGCTTCTCGTGCCGGGTGATGTGCCCATCACCGGCCGGTCCCGAATCCGCTTGCTGGGCGGGCCTTCCCGGCCGCTGCCGTGGACACGGACGACAGAGGGAATCGTGCTCGACCTGCCTCGGCACCGGACGGATGGCTTCACCGAGGAATTCCCGGCAGTCCTTTCGGTGACGAATTGGTGAGCGGGCCGCGCGACCCGCTCACCAGCCTCGTTCGCGCCACTCGGGAAGCTTCGGACGTTCCGCCCCCAACGTGGAATCCCCGCCGTGTCCGGGATAGAACCACGTCTCGTCCGGCAGCTCGCCGAAAATCTTCTCCTCCACGTCCTTGAGCAACGACGCGAACCGAGCCGGGTCCTTCTCCGTGTTTCCGATCCCGCCCGGGAACAGCGAATCGCCGGTGAAGAGATGCGGAATGCCTTCAGGATCCCGATAAACGAGCGCGATGCTGCCCGGCGAATGACCGACGAGATGCCGAGCCGTCAATTCGACCTCGCCGACGCGGATGAGGTCGCCATCGTCCACCGGAACGTCAATACGGGCCTTGATCCCGTCGATGTCATCGCGGCCCGCGTAGGTACGAGCACCGGTCGCCTCGGCGACTTCCTCCAGGGCGATCCAGTGGTCCCAATGCTGGTGCGTCGTCACGATCGACGCGAGACCGCCGTCGCCGACCAGGGCGAGCAGGGTTTGCGGGTCGGCCGCCGCGTCGATCAGCAATTGTTCTCCGGTGGCGCGGCAACGCAGCAGGTACGCGTTGTTGTCGATCGTCCCGACGGAGACTTTCGAGATGATCAGCCCGCTGGTCTCGCGCACGTCCGCGGGGCCGCCAGTGGTCACCACTCCGGTGTAGGTCATGGAGTCCCTCCCTCGTCCCGGTCCAGCCAACCGATGCGGCGAGGAGCCGTCAACCGAGTCTCGGCGGGCAGCGCTTCGCGTGCCTTCTTCGAGTACTCCTCAACCTTCTGGTTGGCCTGTTCCAGGGTGATCGTCGGTTCCATTCCGGCTCCGCCCGTACCGCACGCGGGCAAGGACCACGTCAGAACGGCGACTGCCGCCAGGCAGATCACGGAGGCGGGTCGCCAGCGGCTTGCCCGCGATCTCATCGAGCTTCTCCTTGCCCGGCCAATCCCTCTCACCTAAACAAAGCAGGAAGGCCGCCCCGATCACAGATCGAGACGGCCTCCCCAACAAACCCCGTCAGCCCAGCTTCTTGCCCGCCGAGCCCAGGGCCTGCGAAGCCTCCACCACCCGGGCCGCCATGCCCGCTTCGGCGGCCTTCAGGTAGCTGCGCGGGTCGTAGACCTTCTTGTTGCCGACCTCGCCGTCGATCTTCAGCACGCCGTCGTAGTTCTTGAAGAAGTGGTCCGCGATCGGGCGGGTGAACGCGTACTGCGTGTCGGTGTCCACGTTCATCTTCACCACGCCGTAGGACACCGCCTCGCGGATTTCCTCCGGGAGCGAGCCCGAGCCGCCGTGGAAGACCAGTTCGAAGGGCTTCGAGCCGGACGGCAGGCCGAGCTTCTCCGAGACCACTTCCTGGCCGCGCTTGAGCACGTCCGGGCGCAGCTGCACGTTGCCCGGCTTGTACACGCCGTGCACGTTGCCGAAGGTCGCGGCCAGCAGGTAGCGGCCCTTCTCGCCGGCGCCGAGCGCGTCGACCGTCTTCACGAAGTCGCCCTCGGCCGTGTACAGCTTCTCGTTGATGTCGTTCGCGACGCCGTCTTCCTCGCCGCCGACGACGCCGATTTCGACCTCGAGGATGATCTTCGCCGCCGCGGCCTTGGCGAGCAGTTCCTGCGCGATCTGCAGGTTCTCGTCCAGGTCGATCGCCGAACCGTCCCACATGTGGGACTGGAACAGGGGCAGGCCGCCGCCGCGGACGCGTTCGGCGGAGATCTCGATCAGCGGGCGGACGAAGCCGTCCAGCTTGTCCTTCGGGCAGTGGTCGGTGTGCAGCGCGACGTTGACGTCGTACTTCGCCGCCACCACCTGGGCGAACTCGGCCAGCGCGGTCGCGCCGGTGACCATGTCCTTCACCTTCTGCCCGGACGCGAACTCCGCGCCGCCGGTGGAGAACTGGATGATCCCGTCGCTCTCCGCCTCGGCGAACCCGCGGATCGCGGCGTTCACGGTTTCCGACGAGGTCACGTTGATGGCCGGGTAGGCGAATTCGTCCTTCTTCGCCCGGTCGAGCATCTCCGCGTACACCTCGGGGGTGGCGATGGGCATCGGTTCCTCCTCGAGACGACTGGCTTCTACAGCGGCATCGTACGAGGTGGACCGGCCGGGGCGACCGGTCCTACCTCACACGAGACGAAACCGACTGGAGCGATTCAGAGCAGCTCGGCCGCGATTGCCCGGTAGGCAGGGAACGGATCCTCGTCCAGCGACTGCACGCTGACGTGCCCGGCTCCCGCGTCGAGGTGCGCCTGCAGGCCGTTGGCCAGCGCTTTCGCGTCGCCGTGGACGGCCAGCGCGTCGATCAGGCGGTCGCTGCCCTTCCCGGCGACGTCCTCCTCGGAGAACCCGAACTTGCGCAGGTTGGCGGTGTAGTTCGACAGGCCGAGATAGAACTGCACGGTCTTGCGGCCGGTCTCGCGCGCCCGCTCCGGATCGGTGTCGAAGACGACCTTCTGCTCGGGCGCGAGCAGCGCCGCCGAGCCGAGGAGTTCCCGCGCGGACCGGGTGTGCTCGGGGGTGGTCAGGTACGGGTGCGCGGCCGCGGTGCGGTCGCGGGCGAGTTCGAGCACCTTCGGGCCGAGCGCGGCCAGCGCGCGCGACTCCTTCGGCACCCCCGCCGCGTCGAGCGCGTCCAGGTAGTCGACCAGCGCCGCGTACGGCTTCCGGTACTCCTGCGTGTGCTCGCGGTGGCCCGCGCCGACGCCGAGCAGGAACCGTCCCGGGTGCCTTCCCTCGATCCGGTGGAACGCGCGCGCGACGTCCTCGGCCGAGACAGCCCAGATGTTGACGATCCCGGTGGCGACCTTGATCCGTTCGGTCGCGTCCAGCACCTCGTCGACGATCGCCAGGTCGCCGCCGGGCGAACCGCCGAGCCAGATCGTGCCGTAGCCCAGTTTCTCCACCTCGGCCGCGAACGCGCCGTCCACCTGAGCCGACATCCGCCACACGCCTAGCTTGCCCAATTCGATAGCCATGTCCCGCCCAACGCGCGAGAACCCGGTTTTCCTCCCGCCCCGGCCGGATTAGGTTCGAAAGCATGACGAAGCTCGGCACTACGGAACTGGATATCCACGGCCTCAACCTCGGCTGCAACGTCTTCGGCCACACCGCGGACGAACCCACGTCATTCGCTGTTCTCGACGCGTACACCGCGGCCGGCGGCAACTTCCTCGACACCGCCAACACCTACGGCGGCGGAGGCGGTTCCGAGACGATCATCGGCAACTGGCTCGCCAAGCGCGGCCGCCGCGACGACCTCGTCATCGCCACCAAGGTCGGCGCGGGGGAGCAGCGACCCGGCCTCGCCGCGAAGAACATCGCCGAGGCGGTCGAAGAATCGTTGCGCCGCCTGCGAACCGACCACATCGACCTGTACTACGCGCACAAGGACGATCTCGACACTCCGCTCGAAGAGACCCTCGGCGCGTTCGACCAGCTCGTCCGGGACGGCAAGGTCCGCTACATCGCGGCGTCCAACTACGAACCGGACCGGCTCTCCGCCGCACTGTCCATTTCGGACCAGAACGGCCTCGCCCGCTACGTCGCCCTGCAACCGCATTACAACCTGGTCGAACGGGATTACGAGCGCGAACTGGCCCCGCTCGTCGCCCGCGAGAACCTGGTGACGCTGCCGTATTTCGGGCTGGCCAAGGGATTCCTCACCGGCAAGTACCGTTCGAAGGACGAGCCGGGCGACTCGCCGCGTGCTCCGCGGGCGCTGGAATACCTCGACGCGCGGGGCGAACGCGTGCTCGCCGCGCTGGACGAGGTGGCCGCCGCGCACCAGGCCTCGGTGGCCAGTGTCGCGCTCGCTTGGCTCCGGCAGCAGCCGACCGTCGCCGCGCCGATCGCCAGCGCCCGCACCCCGGAACAGCTGGTCGATCTGCTCGCCTCGGTCGAGCTGAACCTGACCGACGCCGAACTCACCGCTTTGGGCGAAGCGTCGAACTGATACTTACCGAGGAGTAGCTTACTGCGGGTAGGTTGTTGTACGGTGCCCTCCGGACAGGCGAAAACCGGCTCAGGAGGGCACCGTGGCTCAGCAGAAGCAGGTCGACGGCAAGGTCGTGCTCATCACCGGAGCCGCTCGCGGGATCGGAGCCGGCCTGGCCGAGCGGCTCGCCGCGCGCGGAGCCAAGGTCGCGCTCGTCGGGCTGGAAGCCGACGAACAGGAAGCGGTCGCCAAGCGGATCGGGCCGAACGCGAAGTCCTGGGAAGCCGACGTGACCAGCTGGGACGACCTCGAGCGCGTCACCGCGGGCGTGGTCGAGCACTTCGGCGGCATCGACATCGTCATCGCCAACGCGGGCATCGCGACCGCCGGATTCGTGCGGTCGGTGGACCGCGCCGCGTTCGAGCGCGTGATCGAGGTCGACCTGCTCGGCGTGTGGCGCACGTTCCGCGTGACGATGCCGCACGTCATCGAACGACGCGGCTATCTGCTCGGCATCTCCTCGCTCGCCGCGATCACGCACGCGCCCGGCATGGCGAACTACGCCGCAGCGAAGGCGGGCGTCGAGGCGTTCTGCAACAGCCTCCGCGCGGAGGTCGCGCACCTCGGCGTGAAGGTCGGCGTCGCGCACCCGACCTGGATCCGCACCGACCTGGTCGAAAGCGCCGACGCGCACCCGGTGTTCGGCAAGCTGCGCGCCGGGATGCCGGGCCTGCTCGGCAAGACCTACCCGCTGGACGTCGCGCTCGACGACCTGGAGGCCGGGATTCTGCGCCGCGCCCGGACGATCCACGTGCCACGCTGGGTCGGCGGCCTGAAGCTGCTGCGCTCGTTCCTGCCGCCGATCGTCGAACTGGGCGCGCGGACGCGGGTGCCGGCGGCGGACCGGGCCGCGCTGAAGGACGTCGAGGAACGCGGCGCGTTCGAGTCGTCGGTCAACGGCCACGGCGGACGCGCGGCCACCAAACGCAGCTGAGGAGCGCCATGTCCCGTCGCGATCAGATCCGGATGACCCCGGACGAGGTGCAGGCCTACCTGGCCGGGCAGAAGGTCATCAACGTGGCCTCGATCGGCCCGAACGGCAGGCCGCACCTCGCCCCCCTCTGGTACTACCCGTACGAGGGCGGGGTCGCGACGTGGACCTATGGCACCTCGCAGAAGGCGAAAAACCTGCGCCGGCTGCCCGAGGCGACCGTGCTGATCGAAAGCGGCGAAACGTATGAGCAGCTGCGCGGGCTTTCCTTCGAGGCGGACGTCGAGTTCGTCGAGGACACCGAGCAGGTCACGGCCATGGGGATCGCGCTGATGATGCGCTACTCCGGGGCCGAACCGGGCGCGCCGGTGCCCGACGAACTGCGGACCTTCATCGAACGGCAGGCCCCGAAGCGGGTCGGGCTTATCCTGCGTCCGACGAAGATCGCGAGCTGGGACCACTCGAAACTCGGCGGCACCTACTAGGGCACCAGGGCCACGAAGCTCAGCCCCGAAGTGCGTTCCGCCAGGTCGAGAGCGGAGTCCGGGTCGGTCAAGTCCGTCTTCAGCAGCTCGACCGCGGAAAGGTCCAGGACGCCCGAGCGGACCAGGTTCCACACCGTCCGCACCGTGTCGTCGTCGCTCATCCACGAGCCGCGCAGGGTGAGCCTGCGGTGCATGAATTCGCCGTACGGGATGGTCAAGTCCTGGCGTACGCCGCCGACGAGCACCAGGGTGCCGCGCACTCGCAGGCTGTCGTAGGCGGCCATCGTCGCGTCCGCCGTCGGGGTGGCACCGAGAGCGTCGAGGGCGACGTCCACCGGGCCGATCGCCGCCGCGTCCGTCGCGCGATCGCCGGTCAGCTGATGGGTACGCACCCGCGAATCGAGTTCGGCCAGCCGGTCCAGCGCCGCCTGGTTGCGGCCGACCGCGGTCACCGTCGCCGCGCCCTCGGCCAGCGCCAGCAGCACCGCGGCACCGCCCATCTGCCCGGTCGCGCCGAGCACCGCGACGTCGCGTCCGGCCAGTGGACCCGCGGTATGCAAACCCGCGGCGGCAACGCAGAGCCACGGCAGAAACGCCAGCCGCGCCGGGTCCGGGTAATCCTCGGCCCCGGGCAGTTTGACCATCGTTTCCTTGGCGCACAACGCTTTCTCCGCGAAGGCACCGTTACGCCACACCGCCCGCATACGGTCCGTGCGCTCGTTGCCGCCGGAAGCGCCGAGGCCGACCCAGCCGACCAGGATCTCGTCGCCGTCGCCCGCGTTGAGCAGCGCCGTGTCCAGCACGAGGTCGCCGGGCGCGACGTGGAAGACATCCGGCGCGACGGCGGTCACGCGGCCGATGCACGAAGGGCCGAGAATCAGCGGAAGCGGAAGGCCGCCACGCCCGCCCGTCACCACCGCCTTCGTATAAGCCGGGAGGTGCGAGGCGAGCACCTCCACGATTACGCCGCCGCCCCGCAGCGCGGGTTCGGGCACTTCCGAGAGGCGCAGGCCTTCTGCGTCAACAGTCCAAGCTCGCATACAACCAGCCTGGTGCGCCGTTAAGCTGGTATCCAGAATCGCGTTATTCTGGTACTGGAGGTTCTAGGGTGAGCGTCGAACTGGGCACCTTCCTGCGCAGCCGCCGTGAGCGAATCTCCCCGGCCGACGCCGGCCTGCCGGTCACCGGACGCCGCCGCACTCCCGGATTGCGCCGCGAAGAGCTGGCCTTGCTGGCCGGAATCAGCGCCACCTGGCTCACCTACCTCGAGCAGGGCCGCGACGTCCGCCCGTCCGACCAGGTGCTCGACGCGCTGGCCCGGGCATTGCGGCTGACCAGCGCCGAACAGGAGCACCTGCGCCGCCTCGCCGACGGTGGCGCGTCTCCCGAGGACGCGCCCGAAGAGGCCGCACCCGAGGTCGCGGGAGTCCCGGCGATGCTGGGCGACAACCCCGCGTACGTCACCGGCATCTGTTACGACCTGCTCGCGTACAACGACGCCGCCGCCGAGCTGTTCCAGAACATCGAACCGGGCGCGAACGTCGTCCGCTGGATGTTCACCGAGCCCGCGGCCCGCGAAATCCTCGTCGACTGGGAGCAGGAGGCGCGCAACATCCTGGCCCGGCTGCGCGCGATCGCCGGACGGCATCCCGACCACCCCCGCGTGACCCGGCTCGTGACCGAGTTGACCGAGGCGAGCCCGGAGGTGCGCCGGTGGTGGCCGCACTACGAAATCCAGTTCAGCCACGCAGGTCAGAAGCGCTTTCGGCACCCCCGGCTCGGCGTGGTCACCGCGACGCACGCCGCGTTCCACGTGGCCGAGCGTCCGGAGCAGACGCTGGTGGTCTACCGGCTGCCGAGCGGTACTGACGAGTAGGAAGTACTTTCGAGTAACTGTTACCTGAGGTAACATCAACGCTGCCAGACCCCCAGCGCAGCGGAGGCCGACAAGATGACCGAGCGGTTCAAGGTCGTGATCGTGGGCACCGGGTTTTCCGGGCTCGGCCAGGCGATCCAGCTCGAAAAAGCGGGCATCCGGGACTACGTGATCCTGGAGAAGGCCGACGAGGTCGGCGGCACCTGGCGGGACAACTCGTACCCGGGCTGCGCGTGCGACGTGCAGTCGCACATGTACTCGTTCTCCTACGCGCAGAACCCGGACTGGAGCCGGTCGTTCTCGCCGCAGCCGGAGATCTTCGACTACCTCAAGGGCGTCGCCGACAAGTACCGGCTGCGGGAGAAGATCCGGTTCGGCACCGAGATCACCGGCGCGCACTGGGACGAGGGCGAACGCCGCTGGACGGTGGAAACCAAGGGCGGCACGGAGTTCTCCGCGCAGTTCCTCGTCGCCGGCGTCGGCGGACTGCACATTCCGCAGATCCCGAAACTGCCCGGGATCTCCAAGTTCAAGGGCCAGACCTGGCATTCGGCGCAGTGGAACCACGAGTTCGACCTCAAGGGCAAGCGGGTCGCGGTGATCGGCACCGGCGCGAGCGCGGTGCAGTTCGTGCCGAAGATCGCGCCCGAGGTCGGCGAACTGACGCTGTTCCAGCGCACGCCGCCGTGGATCATGCCGAAACCGGACCACGCGATGCCGGGCTGGGCCCGGCAACTCTTCAAGCGCGTCCCGGGCACCCAGCGGCTGTACCGCAACGCGTTGTACTGGATGCTCGAATCCCGCGCGATCGGGTTCAACGGGCACCCGAAACTCATGCAGGCCGCCGAAATCCTCGCGCGCAGGCACATCGCGAAGGGCATCAAAGACCCCGCGCTGCGCCGGAAAGTCACGCCCGACTACACGATGGGCTGCAAACGCGTCCTGCTGTCGAATGACTACTTCCCCGCGCTGGACCGGCCGAACGTCGACGTCGTCACCGACGGGGTCGCCGAGGTCCGCGCGCACAGCATCGTCGACACCGCCGGGGTCGAGCACGAGGTCGACGCGATCATCTACGGCACCGGCTTCAAGGTGACCGACGCGCTGGAGTACCTCGACATCACCGGCGTCGGCGGCCGCGATCTCGCGAAAACCTGGGCCACCGAAGGGATCCAGACGCACAAGGGGATCACCGTTTCCGGGTTCCCGAACCTGTTCTTCCTGCTCGGCCCGAACACCGCGCTCGGCCACAACTCCGTGGTGTTCATGATCGAATCGCAGTCCCGCTACGTGGTCGACGCGATCCGGCTGGCCGATTCCCGCGGCGCGGCGGCACTCGACGTGCGGCCGTCGGTGCAGGACGAATTCCAGCGGCAGATCCAGGAAAAGCTCGTCAAGGGCGTGTGGACCCAGGGCGGCTGCAAGAGCTGGTACCTCGACGCGAAGGGCGTCAACCGGACGATCTGGCCGGGCTTCACCTGGCGGTACTGGCTGGAGACGCGGCGCGTCGAGCCGAGCGACTACGAGCTGAGCGGCCGGTCATGAGTGCCGACCACGAACAGATCGTGCTCCACGCGCGCGACGTGGAGTTCGACTGGTCGAAGCTGCCGATGCACTGGATTCCCGGGCAGCCGCAGGCCACGCACAGCATCAACGTGCTGCACCTGGCGCTGCCCGAGGGCGAACGCTGGTTCGTCGAGGTGTTCAAGCAGGCCGTCCCGCTGATCCGCGACGAGCGGCTCAAGGAGGACGTGCTCGGGTTCATCGGCCAGGAGGCGATGCACGCGCAGGCGCACGACGGCGCGGCCGAACACCTGGAGTCCGCCGGGATTTCGGTGCGGCCGTACATCGCGCAGATGGAGTGGATGTTCCGGCGGCTGCTCGGCGACCGGCCCGGAGCGAGCCGGGAATGGCTGATCGAACGGCTCGCGCTGATCGCCGCGATCGAGCACTACACGGCGTTTCTCGGCCAGTGGATTCTCGACGCGAAGGAACTCGACGCGGCCGGTGCCGACGAGACGATGCTGGATCTCCTTCGCTGGCACGGCGCGGAGGAAGTCGAGCACCGATCGGTCGCCTACGACCTGTTCTGCCACCTCGACGGACGTTACGGCCGGCGAGTGCGCTCGATGCTCGTGGTGACACCGGTGCTGGCGTGGATTTTCCTGCGAGGCACGCGATTCCTGATGAAGAACGACCCGACGCGGCCTGGCCGCACCAGCTGGCGGGCCTACCGGCGCGCCGCTCGCCAGGGGCTGCTGCCCGGACCGCGCGAGCTGCTGCGCGAAATCCGGCCGTACTTCCGGAAGTCCTACCACCCCACCGAAACCGGCAACACCGACCAGGCGGTGGCGTACCTGGCGAGTTCACCCGCGGCCCAGGCCGCCGACGCACCGCGATGACCGCACCGCAGTTCCCGCCCCGGCTCGACGGCAGCGGCAGGCGCGACCGGCTGATGTCCACTTTGGTCGCGGTCGGCGCGGCTTATCGAAGGCTGGCCGAGGTTTCCGGCCGACGCCGTCCTCCGGTGCGGGAGGTCGACCGTCGCCTTCCGCTGGTCGTCGACACCGTGCGCACCGAGGCTGACGGCGTCGTGAGTCTTAAGCTCGTGCGTCCGGACGGAAATCCGCTCCCTGCTTGGCGTCCCGGCGCGCATCTCGACTTGCTGCTGCCTTCCGGAATGGTGCGGCAATACTCGCTGTGCGGTTCGCCAGCCGACCTTTCGCACTACCGGATTGCCGTGCGGCGCATCGGTTCCGCGTCCACTGAAGTGCACGCACTCACCGCCGGAACCCGCGTGAGAGTACGCGGACCGCGCAACGCTTTCCCGTTCGTCACCGCGCCCGCGTACCACTTCGTCGCGGGCGGCATCGGGATCACGCCGATCCTGCCGATGGTCCATCGCGCGGAGGCGAACGGCGCGGATTGGCGGCTGGTCTACACCGGACGGTCTCGGGAGTCGATGCCGTTTCTCGACGAACTCCCCGCCGAGCGGGTGCGGATCCGGCCGGACACGGAGTTCGGCATTCCGGCGTCCGGCGCGGAATTGCTGGAGGAAATGCCCGCCGGCGCCTCGGTGTACTGCTGCGGCCCGGTGCCGATGATCACCGGCGTCCGCGTCGACCTGGCCCGCACGGGTGCCGCCGGGGTCTACTTTGAACGGTTCTCGCCGCCGCCCATCGTGGACGGCGAACCGTTCCAGGTGGTCCTGCGCCGCAGCGGACTCACCCTCGACGTGCCCGCCGACCGCTCCACGCTCGACGTGGTGCGCGAGGCGCTGCCGGACGTGCCGTACTCGTGCCGGCAGGGCTTCTGCGGCACCTGCGAGGTGGCGGCCGAAGACGGCGGGCGAGTGCGGATCTGCGTCGACCGCGGGCCCGCCGTCCTGGAGCTTTAGTCCTGCTTAGTCCTGCTTAGTCCTGCGGCGGAACCCAGTCGCCGAGCACCGGCTTGAACTCGCGCACGGTGCGCTCGGCCACGACGCCTTCCAGCGCGTACGGGTCGTTGTCGATCAGCTCGGCCAGCGCCGCCTCGTCCTCGGCCTGCCACAGCACCAGCCCGCCGGAGTTGTCCGCGAGCGGACCGGCCACCGCGACGCGGCCCGCCGCCACGTGCTCTTTGAGGTACTCCCGGTGCCGCGGCCGGACGTCGGCCAGCTTCTCCTGGACGTAGCGGATTTCGACGAGGTACCAGGCCATGCGCTTACTCCCGGGGTGAGCACGACAGTGACGCCGCAGACGCTACCGGTGACCGCCGGGCGGACGCACCATGCGAGCGGTGGCAGCGGGAGGCCAACCCGATAGGCTAGGCACGGGCGGAACCTGTGTGCACGCTGTGCCTATCGCGCACGCGTTTGGGCCTGGTGAGCGGACATGTCGAGGACAGGCGGGGATACATGCTGGAGGGGAACGCGGAACGCAGCGTCGAGGCGACCCTCGGCCACCTGCGGACCATGGACGGACCGGTCCCGGCGCAGCCGCCGGCCGCCCCGTTGACCCTGGAAGACCTCTACCGGCAGCACCGGATGCGGCTCGTGCGGCTGGCCATCCTGCTGGTCGACGAGCCGGCCACGGCCGAGGACGTCGTGCAGGAGGCGTTCACCGGACTGCACCGCAACTGGGGCAGGCTGCGCGACGCCGCGGCGGCGGTCGGCTACCTGCGCACCGCGGTGGTCAACGGCTCGCGCAGCGTGCTGCGGCGGCGCAAGACCGCCCGCGAGTACGTGCCCCCGCACGCGGTGAACGCCCGGTCCGCGGAAAGCCTCGCGATGCTCTCCAGCGAGCACCAGGCCGTGGTCAACGCCCTGTCGAAGCTTCCGCCGCGCCAGCGCGAGGTGCTCGTGCTGCGCTACTACGGCGGGCTGAGCGAAGCGGAGATTTCGGAAGCCGCGGGCATTTCGAAGGGCACCGTGAAGTCAACCGCCAGCCGGGCGCTGGAGGCGCTGCAGAAGGCAATGCAGCCGCCTCAGTGACCTGGGCGGACCAATCTCGCGCTGGTCGGCCCTCCTTGGTCCAGACCAATATATGCTGGACCGCGTGAAGCACCCCGGAGACTTCGTCATCACGGGCGGCCGCGTCGTGGCCCCGGACCGCGTACTCGACGACGGCTGGCTCGCCGTGTCCGGCGGACAGATCGCCGCGGTAGGCACCGGAACGCCCCCGAGCAGCCCGGACACCACGACGGTGGACGTCGCCGGGGCGCTGGTCGTGCCCGGTTTCGTGGACACCCATTGCCACGGCGGCGGCGGCGCGTCGTTCTCGACGCTCGACCCGGACGAGATCCGCACCGCGGTCCGCGCGCACCGCAGGCACGGCACCACGACCATGCTGGCGAGCCTGGTCTCCGACCCGATCGACCTGCTCACCGAGCAGATCGCCGCGCTGCGCGAACTCGTGCAGGAGGGCGACCTCGCGGGCATCCACCTGGAGGGCCCGTTCATCTCGCGCGCCCGCTGCGGCGCGCACGATCCGGACACTCTGCGTGAACCGGACACCGGCACCGTCGAGAAGCTGCTGCGCGCCGGGCACGGCTCCATCCGGATGGTGACGCTCGCACCGGAGCTGAACGGCGGCGTCAAGGCGGTCCGGCAGCTCGCGGAATCGGGCGTGATCGCCGCGATCGGCCACACCGACGGGGTCGCTGACCAGCTGGTTCCGGCCATCGACGCCGGGGCGACGGTCGCCACCCACCTGTTCAACGGCATGCGCCCGCTGCACCACCGCGAACCGGGCCCGGTCGGCGTGCTGCTCGACGACGAGCGCGTGACGGTCGAGCTGATCTGCGACCTGGTCCACCTGCACCCGACGGTCGTGCGGCTGGCCGCGCAGCACGCGGGCCGCGGCCGGACGGTGCTGATCACCGACGCCATGTCGGCCACCGACGCCGCCGACGGCCGCTACACCCTGGGCCGGCTGGAGGTCGACGTCCACGACGGCGTCGCCACCCTGGACAACGGTTCGCTGGCCGGAAGCACGTTGACCATGGACAACGCCTTCCGCAACCTGGTGAAGGGTGCGAAACTCGACGTACTGGACGCCGTCCGGGCGACGTCGGCGCGCCCCGCCGAACTGCTCGGGATCGCCGACCGCACCGGCGCGCTGCGTCCCGGCCTGGCCGCGGACGCCGTGATCCTGGACGACGACCTGCGCCCGACCCGGGTCCTGCACCGGGGCGAATGGGTGGCCGAGGCGGGCCGGGCTACCTTGAGTACGTGACGAGCTAGCACTTCGACAGGCGGACGGAGCGGATGAGCGAGCCGAAAGACCCGGAACGGTTACTGGCCGACGCGCTGCGTGCCCAAGCCGTCTTCGCTCCGCACGTCGCGGCGAACCCGGTCGACGAGCAGGCCGCTCCCGAAGCCGGTTCCGGCGCGCAGGGTGGCGTCCAGCCGGGCGCTTCCGGCACGGGCTCGTTCAGCACGGCTGGCGGGCCTGGCATGTCGGGGACCGGTTCGGCTTCGTTCAGCACGGCTGGCGGTCCCGGCACGTCCGGGGCCGGTTCGTCCGGGGCCGGTTCGTCCGGCTCGGCTTCGTTCAGCACGACTGGCGCTCCCAGCACGGCCGGGACCGGTTCGTCCGGCTCGGCTTCGTTCAGCGCCGAAGCAGGCACGCCAGCGCAAACCGGCCCGACCACCGAACTGCCGCCCAACTACGGCCTGTTGTCCGGCGCGGGAGCCGATTCGCTAGCCCGCGAACGCGCCGCCCTCGACGCGGCCGCCCCGACCTCGCCCGGCGCCACCGGCTCGATCCCGCCGGCCGGGTCCGGCGACGCGACCGTCCGCCGCCCCGCCCAGACGGCGCAGAACGGCCCGCTGCCCGCGCACTGGGTCCTGCTGCTGGCGGTGCTGCTCGGTCTCGCCGCCGGGTCCGTCATCGGCCTGCTGACGCTGATCTGAGCCCGCCGCCGGCGTTTGCCCGTACGGCCACCCCGGCAAGGCACTCCCGGGCCGAGTTCTTAACCCCGATCCCACACCGATGACCTGCGATTCCTTGCCCGATGAGGTCGCACTGAGTCACCCTGTACCGTTTTCGGTGTGATTCTCGCCCAGAACACAGTGACCACCATGTCCCTGCTGCCGTCGTGGCTGGACCCGCAGCATCTGCTGAACGGGCTGACGGTCCCCGTGATCGCCGTGCTGTGCTTGATCATCTTCGTCGAGAGCAGCATCTTCCCGGTCCTTCCCGGCGACTCGCTGCTCTTCACCGCGGGCCTGTTCATCGCGAACGGCACGCTGAAGGCCCCGCTGTGGCTGGTGTGCGTGCTGGTCACGATCGCCGCGCTGGTGGGCAACGTCGCCGGGTACTACCTCGGCTACTTCGTCGGGCCGAAGCTGTTCAGCAGGCCGGATTCGAAGTTCTTCAAGCAGGAGTACGTCGACAAGACGCACTCGTTCCTGGAGAAGCACGGCCCGAAGGCCGTCGTGCTGGCCCGGTTCGTGCCGTTCGTGCGGACGTTCATCACCTGGATCGCCGGCATCGGCCGGATGGACCCGAAGCGCTACTTCACCTACACGGTCATCGGCGGCATCCTCTGGGCCGCGGGGATCACCGTGCTGGGGTCGCTGCTGGGCAACATCGGCTTCATCCGGGACAACGTCGACGCGATCTTCGTCCTCATCGTGCTGGTGTCGGTGGTGCCGATCGCCCTCGAGTACCTGAAGAGCCGCCGCGAGAAGAAGGCCCGGCCCGCCGACAATTCGGCCGACGTCACGCAGCAGATCCCGCGCGTGCGCGACTGATTTTCTCAGCTGACCGAAGCGGCGTCCGGACTTTCCGGACGCCGCTTCGTCGTTGCTGGCGTCAGTCGGTCATCGAGAACATCGAGCCGGGGTTGAAGAGGTTTTCCGGGTCGAGGGCCTGTTTGATCTGCCGGTGCACGCGAATCCCGACCGGGCCGATCTCGCGGGCGAGCCATTCGCGCTTGATCTTGCCGACGCCGTGCTCGCCGGTCACCGTGCCGCCGAGCGACAGGCCGACGTCGAGGATCTCGTCGAACGCCTGCCGGGCGCGTGCGAACTCGTCCTCGGAATCGGGGGAGTACACGATGGTCGGGTGCATGTTCCCGTCCCCGGCGTGGCCGACGACGGCGATCTTGAGCCCGACTTTCTCGCTGATCCGTTCGCAGCCGCGGATCAGTTCGGCGATCCGGGTGCGGGGCACGCTGACGTCGTCGGTGAGCCACACGCCGTAGGTCTCCAGCGCGGTCAGCACGACGCGACGGGCCTGCAGCAGCATCTTGCCCTCTTCGAGGTCGTCGGTGGCGTAGACGAGGTCCGCGCCGCAGTCGGTGCAGATCTTCTCGAGCAGCGCCAGTTCGCGCTTCGCCGCCTCGCCGCCGGCGTCGGACTGGCCGAGCAGCAGCGCCTGGCAGTCCGAGCCCGCGCCGAGGTCGGTGTTGAGGTAGGTCTCGGACGCCTTGATCGACGCCGCGTCCATGATCTCCAGCAGCGACGGCACCAGCCCCTCGCGCACCGCCCGCGCGACCGCTTCGCCGGCCGCCTCGGTGGTGTTGAATCCGGCCACGAAAGTGGCCGAGGCCTGCGGAAGCGGCCGCAGCGAGACGGTCGCCTGGGTGATCACGCCGAGCGTGCCCTCGCTGCCGACGAACAGCTTGGTGAGGTCGTAGCCCGCGACCCCCTTGACCGTGCGGCGGCCGGTTTTCAGCAGCGATCCGTCCGCGAGCACGACTTCGAGGCCGAGCACCGAATCGGTGGTCACGCCGTATTTCACGCAGCAGAGACCGCCGGCGTTGGTGGAGAGGTTGCCGCCGATGGTGCACCAGTCGTAGCTGGACGGGTCGGGCGGATAGAACAGGCCGTGCTTCTCGACCGCCGACCGGAAGTCGAGGTTGACGACGCCCGGCTGCACGACGGCGAGCCGGTTGCCCGCGTCGACCTCCACGATCTCGTTCAGTTTGGTCAGCGAAAGCACGACACAGCCGTCGATCGCGTTGGCCGCGCCGGAAAGCCCACTGCCCGCCCCGCGCGGCACGATGGGGACTCTCGCTTCGGCACAAGCACGGACAGTCGCCTGTACTCCCGCGGTGTCCGCCGGAAGCACTACCGCCAACGGTTTTCCCGAGGGAGCGAGCGGCATCATGTCGCGCGCGTAGGCGTCGGTGACGTCAGCGTCGGTGAGCACCGCGGCCGGGCCGAGGTCGTCCCGAAGCCGCTGGAGGAGGGCGTCGTTGCTCATCTCCGCATGGTAAACCGGAATCTCCGCAGTGCGGAATATTAATTCCGATATTAGCTGGTCCGCTGGGCGCGCAGCACGGTGTCACGAGTGTGCGAGGTCCCCGGCGGCGCTGGCCTCACCCGCGGCCGGCTCTCGTTGACGAGGACAGTCCACTGCTCGTCGAGAACCCGCGCGATGTCGTCGGGCTGGCAGTACCCGGAGTGCTCCGGCGGCAGGTCCCGCGGATCGTGACTGGCGAAGAGAAACGTCCCGCCAGGCGCGACCGCGTCGAGCAGCTTCCGCAGCACCCGGTCGTCTTGGCGGAGCGGGAAATACTGGACGCTGACCAGGTCGAACGCCCCCGCCGGAAGCGGACTCGCGGCAAGATCAGAACAGATCCAGGCGATCCCGGCCTGAGCAGCGGCCGCCCGCTCCAGGGCGGTGCGCGAGATGTCGAGAGCCGTCACTCGCCACCCGCGCGCGGCCAGCCACCGCGCATCAGCGCCTTCGCCACACCCGACGTCCAACGCCTGCCCCGGTGCCAGCCCCTCGACCTCGGTGACGAGCACACCGTTGGGTTCACCACTGAACACCTGCTCGCGACTGCGGTAGAGGTCCTCCCAGAACTGCGCGTCCTGCGTGGTTTCGGATTCCCCGGACGGAGCCATTTTCGTTACCACCTCCGATGTTCACGATTCCGCTGACCGCGCCGGACGACAAGGTTCTTTGCCGGAACCGCAAATTACCGCCGCCGGGGGTGGTCGGGGCCCGTGACCGCGGACTCGGTGGTGGTGGGTCGTGGTTGCCGTTGGTGGAGAGGTGATCGGCCTCGGGGTTTCTTGCCGCGCAACTGGAACCTCGCGGTGGTGGTCGCCGAACCGCATCGCCTGTCAGGCCGCCGACACTCGTTCGCCTGCCTGACGGGGCAGCGGACGCGGGCACTTCCGACGCGCCCCAGCGCTGGCAGGCCATGCCGCCAGCGGAGGACACGCCCTCACGGCAGGGCCGCTCACCCGGGCGTCTCGGCCCCTTCGCCCCGCACCGCCTGCGGGCCGCCGGGCCGACGCCGGGATCACGGTGCCCCGAGCGCTGGCGCGCAGGCCGTCGCGAAGGACCCGCTCGCCTGACGAGACCGCATCTCCCGGACACCCCGGCCTCTCCGGCCGCACCGCCAACGACCGTTGCGCCGACACCACGAGCGCGGATCGCCGAGCGCTCGCACGCAACACCGCCACGCCGACTCGCCCACCGACGGGACCACGTCGCCCGGACATCACCGACTCCTCCAGCCGCGCCGTCAGCAGACCGCCGCGCCGACACCAGAAGCACGCCCTACTCCGCGCACTACGTCGTCGCGAAGGACCCGCCCGTCCGACAAGACCGCATCTCCCGGACACCCCGGCCCTTCAGTCCCACCGCCTGCGGGCCGCCGGGCGACGGCGGAAGCACGCCCGCGCACTACACCGTCGCGAAGGAGCCGCCCGTCCGACGAGACCGCGTCACCGGATATCGCGGCCGCTTCGGCCGCACCGTCTGCGGGCCGCCGGGATCACGGCACCCAAGCGTTGGTGCGCAAGGCCGTCGCGAAGAACTCGCCCGTCCGACGAGATCGCACCTCCCGGACACCCCGGCCCCTTCGGCCGCACGGCCTGCGGGACGCCGGGGCGACGCCGGGATTACGGCACCCAAACGTTGGTGCGCAAGGCCGTCGCGAGGGAATCCCCGGCCGACGGGGCCAGGTCACGCGGACATCGCTGGTTCCTCCTTTCGCGCTGTCTGCGGTCGGTTTCGCCTGCGGCCCAACAGGAAGTACGCCTGCAGAGCCGTGTAGACGAGGATCGCGGCACCTACCCACGCGCTGGTGTGCAAGGCCGTCACGAAGGACTCGCGGGCGGTGTTCAGCAGTTCCGCGCCCTCTGCGGCGGGCAGGCTGTGCGCGGTGGCTACCGCACCGCCCAGGGTGTCGTGGGCTGCGGTGGGCGTGGTGGTCGGGAGGCCGGATTGGTAGACCGCCGTGGCGAGGCTGCCCAGCAGGGCGGTGCCTAGTGCGCCGCCCAGTTCGTAGCCCGTTTCCGAGATCGCCGACGCGGCGCCGGCGCGGTTGACCGGCGCGGCGGAGATCACCAGGTCGTTCGTCAGGGTTTCGGACAGCGCCACCCCGCCGCCGACCAGGACGAACGCGACTACGACCGCGGCCAGTCCGGCGTCGGCTCCGATGGTGGTCAGCACCAGGAAACCGGCCGCGCCGAGCAGCAGGCCGAGGCTGACCAGGACCGGCACCTGGACGCGGCGCGCGAGCCAGGCGGCCGCGAGGGCGCCGACGACGCCGGCGACCGTCGCGGGCAGCATCCACAACGCCGCGACCAGCGGGGTCAGGCCCAGCACCAGCTGCAGGTACTGCGGCAGCAGGAACAGCAGTCCGACCAGCGCGAACACGCCCAGCAGGTTCGTGATCACCGACCCGGCGAACTGGCGGTTGGCGAACAGGCCGAGGTCCAGCATCGGCTGGTCGAGCCGTCGCTGCCGGCGCACGAATGCCACGCCCAGCGCGAGCCCGAGCACCATCGCGGCACCGGCCGGCCAGGTCATTCCCTCCGTCGCGGCGATCTTCACGCCGTAGACGACCGGCAGCATCGTGCCCAGCGACAGAAGCGCCGACCACGGGTCGAACCGGCCCGGGTTCGGATCGCGGAACTCCGGCAGCAGCAGCGGGCCCGCGACGAGCAGCAGCACCATCACCGGCACGTTGATCAGGAAGACCGAACCCCACCAGAAGTGCTCGAGCAGCCAGCCGCCGACGACCGGGCCGACCGCCATCCCGCCGGAGAACGCCGCGCTCCAGACCGCGACCGCGGTGCGCCGCGTGCGGTCCTCGGTGAAGATGCTGCGGATCAGCGACAGCGTGGACGGCATCAGCGTCGCACCCCCGACGCCCAGCAGCGCCCGCGCGACGATCAGCATCAGCGGCGACGTGGCGAACGCCGCCAGCACCGAGGCCGCGCCGAACGCCGCACCTCCGATGAGCAGCAGCCTCCGCCTGCCGATCCGGTCGCCCAGCGTGCCCATGAAGACCAGCAATCCGGCCAGCACGAACGAGTAGACGTCGACGATCCACAGCTGCTCCGCGCCCGTGGGCGCGAGGTCCTCGCTGAGATAGGGCAGGGCGAACCCCAGGACTGTCGTGTCCACGCTGATCAAGAGGACCGGCAGCACCAGAACTGCCAAAGCCCACCACTGGCCTCCGCGCCGCACCATGGCGCACTCTTCCTTCCTTGTACCGTCCAGACGGTACAGTTTCGTTCCTGAGGTAGAAGGTAAACCGTCTGGACGGTATAGTCAAGGTGATGGCGAAACCTTCAGCACGTGAACGCATCCTCGGTTCGTACGAGGTCATCCTCGCCGACCGTGGCCCGGCCGAGATCACGCTCGACGCGGTCGCGGCGCATGCCGGGGTGTCCAAGGGCGGCCTGCTCTACCACTTCGGGTCGAAGGACGCCCTGCGCGACGGCCTGCTCGAACGCCTGGAGCGGCTGACCGACGACGACCTCGAACGCGCGCGCAACGCGCCGGAGGGCGTGGTCCGGTACTACCTGCGCTCGGCGATCACCGACGTCACCCGCGACCTGGCGTTGCACCGCACGACGATGGCCGCGCTCCGCCTGGTGCTCAACGACCCGGTCGCGGCGGAAGTGTCCCGCCGCTGCACCGAGCGCACCCGCGAGATGATGCTGGAGCACGTCGAAGACCCGCTGACGGCGGAGCTGGTGATGCTGGTCGGCGAAGGTCTCTACATGCGCGCGGCGCTGGGCGAAGAGGTGACGGACAGCCTGCTGGCGCAGATCGAGGAAATCGCGGACCGGATCGAGGCCGGGGCGCCGGCCAAGGCGACGGTCGCGGCTGGGCTCCGGAAGGGCTGAGACGCCGGAGACGGGTCGAGGCCGGGCCGGTCAGGGCGACGCTCGTGGCGGGTGCCAGGAGGCTGAGGCCTGGGCACGGCGGGGCTGCCGGAAAAGCTCAGTGCGAGCACAGCGGCGTTCGCAGCGGAACGCCGGAAAGGCTCAGTCCGAGCACGGCAGAGCACCAAAAAGCTGAGCCCGAGAACGGCGGCATTCGCGGCGGAACGTCCGGAAGGCTGAGCCCGAACACGGTGGAGCCGCCGAAAACCGAGCCCGAACACGGCGGCATTCGCAGCGGAACGCCCGAAGACCGAGCCCGAGCACAGCAGAGCCACCGAAAGACCGAGCCCGAGCACGGCAACGTTCGCGGCGGAGCACCCGACAAGGCTGACTCCGGACACGGCAGAGCCACCGAAAATCCGAGCCCGAGCACGGCACCGTTCGCGGCGGAGCGCCCGAAAAGGCTGACTCCGGACACGGCGAGAGGCCAGCCCCGGCCGGACCGAAGCGAGGCCTCCTCACCACCGAACCCACGCGAGGCCTGCGAACCACCAAACCGGCACAGGGCCAGCCTCGAAACACCGGAGCAGACCGGACCGGACGGAGCCCCAGCGAACCCGCACACCACCGGCACCACGCCAGCCCATCCAACCCCACCAACACCCGGGCAGCCACCCACACCCGCCCCAGCACCCCCGGTGCAAACCCCCGAAAACCTCAGCGAACCAGCCCGTACACCCGCTCAATCTCCACCGTCAGCACCAACCGCCGATCCGCCACCATCGCTGCTCGGTACTCATCCCAGTCCGGATGCTCGCCCGCCACCTTGCGATACAGCGCGATCAACGCCTCCACCGCCTCGTCGTCCGGCGACGACGCCACTGGCGACAGCACCGCTCTGCCCTCCGCCACCGCGTAAGACCACCCGTTCGGGGACGCCACGTGGTAGCTCACCCGCGGATCCCGGCGCATGTTCTTCGTCTTCGCGCGCGTGTCCGTGATCGACACCTGCAGCTGGCGGGCCTCGCGATCGAAGTAGTGAGTCACCGTCGACAGCTGCGGGCGGCCGTCTCGTTTCAGGGTCGCTAGGACGCCCTGTTTGCTCGCCGCGATGAGGTCGTAGAGCGCTGTGTCGTCAGTCATACCTCTATGAAGGCCCGCCGAGAGGGATCTGTTCCCGCCCGAAACCCCTGATGACCAGCGGCTCCCCAGATCGGGAGAAAACGGACGCCACCCCTCCGGTTGAAATCTGCTTGCATGCGGCAACTAAAGTGTCATGTGACACAACCACGGGCCGGCCGCTTGCGAAATACGCCGTACGGGCACACTCTTGCTTAAGGCAACTAGTTGCAGTCGCCAACCAATGGTTTGCTCCACCCCAAGGAAGACCCACATGGCACCTCAGAACTCCGCCGTCAGGCCAGAGGCCGACCTCGACCTTGCCGACCAGCTCGGACACGAGCTGGTCCGGTTCATGCGCTTGATCACCAAGGCGAAGTCCCAGGTCGCCAAGCACGGGCCGGACGGGATCGAGAGGGCCGCGTACGCGATCCTCTTCTGCCTCGTCCACGAAGGCCCGCAACGCACCAGCAAGCTGGCCGAGTTCCTGCATTCGGAGATCTCCACGATCAGCAGGCAGTCCAGCTCGCTCGTGCAGCACGGACTCGTCGAACGGCAGGCCGACCCCGAGGACGGCCGCGCCTGCTTGCTCGCCCCGACCGCCGAAGGCCTTCGCGTCTTCGACGAAAACCGCAAGCACCGCGCCCGGTGGCTGGCCGAAGTACTCGGCGATTGGAGCCAGGAGGAGCGCGAGACGCTCAAAAAACTTCTCGCGCGGCTCAACACAGGTATCGAAAAGAACAATCCGTCGCTCTCGGACACCGTGGCGGCGGCACAGGCCAAGGGGGCCTCGAACGCATGACGTCCACTGTCGAAAAACAACCTCAGTCGCGAGGGGGAGCGCCCGCTGAAGACAGCGAAGGCGGTCTGCGGCTGACTCACCGCCAAATCGTCACGATCATCAGCGGCCTGATGTGCGGCATGTTCCTCGCCGCGCTCGACCAGACGATCGTGGGCACCTCGATCGTCCGGATCGCCAACGACCTGCACGGTTTCGACCTGCAGGCGTGGGCGACCACGGCGTACCTGATCACGTCGACGATCGCCACGCCGATCTACGGCAAGCTGTCCGACATCTACGGCCGCAAGCCGTTCTACCTCGCCGCGATCGCGATCTTCGTCGCCGGTTCGGCGGCCGCGACCTTCTCCACGTCGATGTACGAACTGGCCGCGTTCCGCGCGGTGCAGGGTCTCGGCGCCGGCGGTCTGATGTCGCTGGCCATGACGATCATCGGCGACGTGGTCCCGCCGCGGGAACGCGCGCGGTACCAGGGGTACTTCCTCGCAGTGTTCGGCACGTCGACCGTGCTCGGCCCGGTGCTCGGCGGCTTCTTCGCCGGCTTCGACACCCTCGGCGGCCTGCACGGCTGGCGCTGGGTGTTCCTGATCAACGTGCCGATCGGCGTCATCGCGCTGTTCGTCGTCGCGAAGGTGCTGAACGTCCCGCACAACCGGCACGACCACAAGATCGACTGGTGGGGCGCGCTCACCATGGTCGTCGCCGTGGTGCCGTTCCTGATCGTCGCCGAACAGGGCCAGAAGTGGGGCTGGGGCGACCAGAAGTCGGTCTGGATGTACATCATCGGCGGCGTCGGCATCGTGGCGTTCATCGTCGTCGAGAAGCTGATGAAGGACGCCGCGCTGATTCCGTTGCGGCTGTTCAAGAACTCGACCTTCAGCGTGGCCATCGTCGGCGGCGTGATCGTCGGTGTGGCGATGTTCGGCGCGATCACGATGATCCCGCAGTACCTGCAGGTCGTGCAGGGCTACACGCCGACCGAATCGGGTCTGCTGATGCTGCCGCTGATGGTCGGCATCATGTCCAGCTCGATCATCTCCGGCAAGATCACGTCGAAGACCGGGCGCTACAAGATCTTCCCGGTCGTCGGCACGATCCTGATCGCGGGCGGCGCGTTCTTCTTCGCCACGGTCAAGTACGACACCGCGATCTGGCACCCGCTGCTGGCCGCGCTGATCATCGGCCTCGGCCTCGGCCAGTGCATGCAGACGCTGATCATCGCGGTGCAGAACGCGGGCCCGCGCAAGGACATGGGCGTCTCGACCGCGTCGGCGACGTTCTTCCGCCAGATCGGCGGTACCGCCGGTGTCGCGGTGTTCCTGACGATTCTGTTCAACGTCCTGCCGGGCAACATCACCAAGGCGTTCGGCGGCCACCTGCCTCCGGGCGCGGGCACCCAGATCGGCGACCTGTCGAGCAACACGAGCGTCATCCAGACGCTGCCGGAAGCGGTGCGCACGCCGATCCTGATCGGCTTCACCGACTCCATCACCACGGTGTTCTGGGTCGCGGGCGGCGTCGCGCTGCTGGCCACCCTGGTGCTGCTGTTCATGAAGGAGATCCCGCTGGCGGGCATGAACCCGGCCGCGGCCGCGGTCGAAGGCGGCGAAGCGCTGCTGGAGAACGTGGACGAGCCGGCTCCGGCCGCGGACGACACCGCGGAGCTGAAGACGGGTTCGCTGTTCGAGGAAGGGCCGAAGGAGCCGGTGCTCGTCGGAGCGGGCGGCAAGCACGCCCTGACCAACGGCCACGGCGACGCGCAGGCAGTGGCGGACGCCCGGCCGATGCCGATCACCAACTCGGTGGCCGACGCCGAATTCGGCACGACCACCGGTTCGGGCGGCGTCCCGGTCACCGGCCACGTGCGCCGCCAGGACGGCAGCCACGTGAGCGCGGCCGCGCTGACCCTGATCGACCAGCAGGGCCGTCAGGTGGCGCGGGCGACCGGCAACGGCGACGGCAGCTACTCGATCCCGACCCAGGGTCCGGGAACGTACGTGCTGATCGTGTCCGCTCCCGGGCACCAGCCGCAGGCCTCCAGCGTGATCGTCGGCGGGCACCCGGCGAAGCTGGACGTCACGCTCACCGGTTCCGGCGAGCTGACCGGCGTGGTGCGTTCGATCGGCACCTCGACCCCGCTGGCGAACGCGACGGTCACGCTGACCGACTCGCGCGGCGAGGTCAACGGCGCGTTCATCACCGGCGAGGACGGCGTCTACACCTTCAGCGGCGTCGGCGCCGGGCAGTACACGCTGGTCGCGAGCGGCCCGCACTACCGCCCGGTCGCGGTCACGCTGACGGTGCCGGACAGCGGCGTGCTGCGCCACGACGTCGAACTCGCCGGCGCGGTGCTGCTCCAGGGCGTCGCGCGCACCGAGGGCGACCGGATCGTGCCGGACGCGCGGATCACCGTGCTCGACGCGAACGGCAACGTCGCGGCGGTGGCCCGCACCGACAGCGAGGGCCGTTACGTGGTCAGCGACCTGCCGATCGGCTCCTACACCGTCGTGGCGAGCGGCTACCCTCCCGCCACCAGCCAGGTGACGCTGAGCGACGGCGAGGCGCAGCACGACGTGCGGCTGAGCTACGACCAGGCGCTCGACGAGCTGGTCGACCGGTCATGAGCGGGGGCCTGCGCGCACAGCTGCGCTCGAACGGCGGATGGCCGGTCGAGAACGCGGTGCTCACGGTCACCGACCTGAACGGTCGCCAGGTCGCGCGGCAGGTCACGGACGCGAAGGGGGCAGTGGTCACCGACCCGCTGCCCCCGGGCGTCTACACCGCCGTGATCACCGCGCCCGGGTACACGCCGCTGGCCCGCACCGTGCAGATCGGCTCCGACGGGGCCGGGCTGCTCGGCGACATCGCGCTCGCGCCGGTTTCCGGCGCGGTCGAGCTGCCGCCGGAGGGGCCGTGGACGATCGACCCGATGCACTCGTCGGTGGTCGCCACCGCGCGGCACATGGGCATCGCGAGCATCAAGGTGCGGTTCCCGGACGTGGCCGGGCGGATCGAGGTGGCCCGGCCGGTCGAGCGGTCGAGCGTGCGCGCCGAGATCAAGGCGGGCAGCATCGAAAGCGGCATCAAGATGCGCGACGACCACCTGCGTTCGGCCGAATTCCTCGACGTCGACGCGTATCCGCTCATCACGTTCGAAAGCACCGGGCTTTCCCAGCTCGGCACGGACAGCTGGGCGCTGCGCGGAGTGCTGACGCTGCACGGCGAACGCCGCGACGTCACGCTCGACCTGCGCTACACCGGGCACGGTCCGGACCCGTGGGGCGGCGTGCGCGCCGCGTTCCACGCCGAAACGCAATTGCACCGCAACGATTTCGCGATCAACTACAGCGCGATGGTGCGGGCAGGCGTGGCCGCGATCGGCACGACCGTCAAGGTGGAGCTGGACATCGAGGCGGTGCAGGGCGAGTCCCTGCCGCAGTTCTAGGGAAAACCGCGACGGGCCGTCCGGGAACTGTTCCGGGCGGCCCGTTCGTTGTCCTGGGCGAAAAGGGTGAACAGTCTGGTTATCCCAGGAATACCCAAAGTCACCGAATGCGGAGGATTCGATGGTTGCGTACTGCAGCCGTTCCCAGCCACGTAGGCTCTTCGCGTGAACCTCGACGCCGCCCAGCCCGCGCACGCCGCGGGAATCGGCCTGAGCTGGCTGGACACCGCCGGCCCGGTGCTCGTCTGGGTCATCGTGCTGTCGTTCGTGCTGATCGAGTGCGCGCTCATCATCGGGCTGTTCCTGCCGGGCGATTCCCTGCTGTTCGGTGCGGGCGTGGTGCTGGCCCAGCACGGCTCGGACCTCAACGCGTGGCTGCTGTCCGGGGCCGCGCTGGTCACCGCCGTGGCCGGCAACCAGATCGGCTACTACATCGGCCGAGGCGCGGGCACCACGCTGATCGCGCGCCGCGGCGGGCGGATGCTCAACCGGCACAACCTCGAACGCGCGCAAGCTTTCCTGGACCGCAAGGGATTCTTCGCGATCGTCGCGGCCAGATGGATCCCGTGGATCCGCACGCTGGCCCCGCTCATCGCCGGAGCCGCGCGGATGGATTCGCGCCGGTTCCTGCTCGCCACCACCGTCGGCGGGCTGCTGTGGGTGCCGACGCTGGTGCTGCTCGGCTACTACGGCGCGGGTCTGCTCGACGCCATCCCGTGGGTCAAGACCGTCGCGCTGTGGGCGAGCATCGCGTTCTTCGTGTTCGGCACCGCGTACGGCGTGCTGCGCTACCGCCAGGAAATGCGGCGTCCGGTCGAAGAACCCGACGACGCGCACGCCTGAGTTTTCACGCCGGGTCGGACCAGACTTCGAGCTGGATGCCGTCCGGATCGCGGAACACGATCACCGCGGAGCCTTCGAAGGTCTGCGACTCCGTGGCGGGCAGGTAGGAAACGCCGTATTCCCGCAGGCGGTCCTCCCATTCGGCGACCTCGGCGCGCGACGACACCGAGAACGCGACGTGGTCCAGACCAGTACGGCGTTCGTCGAAGGCGGGTCTTACCGCGACCGGATGCTGGACCAGCACCACGGAGAAACCGTCTCCCGCCGAACGCAGAACTACTTTGCGCACCCCGGTTTCCGGGTCTTCGCGCCGATGGCTTTCCTCGAGGTCGAGCACCCGGACGTACCAGGGAACACTTCGGTCCACATCGGTCACGGTGAGCGCCAGATGGTGCACAGACGTGAGCTTGGGCATGACTTTCGCGGCCGTCCTTTCAACCCCTCGTTCCAGACTCGCACACGGCGCCGACCGCTTTGGGCGAGTTCACCGAGTTCCGGGGTCAATCGTGATCTGCCCGTCTCCGGGCGTCTCACTGTCCGAGACGGATCAGCGGCCGCCGCCGACCTCGAGCACCGCGCCGACCGTGAAGGACGCCTCCGGGGACAGCAGCCACAGCACGGCCGCGGCGATCTCTTCCGGCTGGCCGGCGCGGCCGAGCGGGATGCCCGGACGGAGCCGGTCGATCCGGTCCGGCATCCCCGCGGCGGCGTGCAACCCGGTTTCGACCAGGCCGGGGGACACGACGTTGACCCGGATTCCCTCGTCGGCGACTTCCCGCGAGAGGCCGAGGCTGAGCGTGTTGACCGCCGCCTTGGACGCCGCGTAGTGCACCCATTCGCCCGACGATCCGTTCCGCGACGCCGTGGACGAGACGTTCACGATCGCTCCGCCGGACCCGCCGTAGCGCGTCGACAGCCGCCGCACCGCCTCGCGGCAGCACAGGAAAACGCCGGTGACGTTGATGTCCAGCACCCGGCGCACGGTCTCGACACTCTGCTCGTCAAGCCTGCCGGGCGTGTTGCCGGTGATGCCCGCGTTGTTCACCAGACCGACGAGCGGCCCCAGCTCGGCTGCCGCCGAAAAAAGCTCACTGACCTGCTGTTCGTCGGAAACGTCGGCCCGGTACGCAAGCGCTTGCGCACCATGCGACCGCACCCGTTCGGCGACCTCCTCAGCCGGAGCGGGGTCGCCGGAGTAGTTCACCACGACGTCGTAGCCGCGGCTCCCGGCCAGTTCGCAGATCGCCGCGCCGATGCCTCGGCTGCCGCCGGTGACGACCAAAACCCCCACGGGTCATTCCCCTCTTGGCTTGAGCGGTTCGACGAACTGCGCGTCGAGCCAGCGCATCTGCGCCATCCACATCCACCACGTCGCGTCGTCCGGACAGTGCTGCCCGTCGACCGCTTCGCCGCGCAGCCACGCTCCCAGCAGCGCGGTGATCGCGGTGCACACGTCGAGCAACGCGCGTCCCCACCACCACTGGTGCATCGGCGTGTGCAGTTCGAGAACCCCGCCCTGCTCGGGCAGCACCGACAACGCCCAGTCCAGCCTGGTCCGCACGTCGGCGAGCACTTGCGGCTCGAGCTGCGGCTCGCTGCTGGTCTCGCGCATCCGCTCCACCAGCAGCTCCAGCCGCGGGTCCGCCATGAGTGCCGAGGGCTCGGACAGCCGCCGATCGACCAGCGCCCGCAGCCCGTTCAGGTGCGTGCGCAAGAGCGGAACGTACGGCGGGTACAGCACGGCGATCCGGGCTTCGCCCGCCCGGTCCCAGGTGACCGCGCCCGCATACGGGTCCGTGGTGCCTGGGTCGGAGAACAGCACCTGCTCAGAGGACGAAATTCGTCAGCGGCAGGTTCTCGAGCACCAGGTCGGCGCGGTCGCGGGTGTTCGCGATCAGGTCCGCGTTGCGCTGGTCGGAACCGAGCGCGCGCTGCCGGGCCTCGACCAGCGAACGGCCGTAGCGCCGGTGCCGGGACACGAGCCGCTCGATCCGCTCCGGCTCGTCCGGCGCGAGGAACCACGCTTCGGTGAGGAACTGCCGCACGCCGCTCCACGGGTCGTCCGGAAGCAGCAGGTAGTTGCCCTCGGTGATGACCAGCTGCACCTCGGGCGCGACCGGGACGGCACCGGCGATCGGCTCCTCGATCTCGCGGCGGAACTCCGGCGCGTACACCGTCTCGCGGCCCTCGGCGAGCCGGCGGATCAGGTGCACGTAGCCGGCCGCGTCGAAGGTGTCCGGCGCGCCCTTGCGGTCGGTGCGGCCGAGCCGCTGCAGCTCGACCTGCGCCAGGTGGAAACCGTCCATCCCGACGACCGCGGCCCGCGAGCCGAGCGCGTTGGCGATCGCCCAGGCCAGCGTGGTCTTGCCGGAGGCGGGCGCGCCGATGATGCCGAGCACGTGCCGCTCCCGCGGTTTGGCCAGCTTCTCAGCCCGCGCCAGCAGATCCTCGAACGCCGTCATCGCACTCCCTCTTCTCTGCTCTTCGCCAGTTCCCCGACCGGCCCGGTCCACGAACGCGGCCCCACGTGCCGGACCCGTTCCGCGGCCACCGCGTTCGCGTATCCGATCCAGTCGGCGACCGCGCCTTGCCGCGTCGCGACCGCGTACGCGAGCGCACCGTGCCACACGTCTCCGGCCCCCAGGGTGTCCCGCGCTTCGACGAGCGGCACGGGGACCTGCCCAGAGTCTTCCGTAGTGCTCCAGGCGACCGGCTCCGGGCCTGCCGTCGTGATCGTCACTGACACTCCGCGTTCGGCCAAACTCGGTGCGGGAGCACGGAACCGCGCGGAACAGGCTGCCACGTGGACCAGTGGCAGCAACTGGTCCAGTACCGGTTTCCAGCTGCCCGCGTCGAGGATGACCGGCACCTCGCGGGCGCGGGCTTCCTGGGCGACAGCAAGCGCTAGCTCGGGATGGTGCCCGTCCACGAGGACCGCGGCTACTCCCTCGAAAACCGGGGCGAGGTCAGGCAGTTCGAGCGGCGCGGCGGACGCGGCGTTGCGGGAGACGACGGTGCGTTCGCCGTCGCCGTCCCGCACCACGACCGCGCTGACCGGCGGCGCCTGCGTGCGCGCCGGAGCGAGGTCGACCAGGTCCACGCCACAGGCTTCGAGGTCCGCGCGGGCGAGCGCGGCCAGCGGGTGCGTACCGAGAGCCGTCAGGAGGGTCGCTTCGGCACCGAGCGCGGCGACGGTCACCGCGGCGTTCGTCGCGGGCCCGCCGGCCGCGACATCCACCTGAAGCGACTGCACTTTCTCGCTCGGCTCCGGAAATTCCGCGACCCGCTGTACGACATCGACGGTGCACAACCCCGCCAGCAGCACTCGCACGTCAGGTCAACCCGGCGTGCGTGGTGGACGCGACCTCGACGACTTCGCCGTTCTCGTCGAGCTTCAACGCACCGGTGAGCAGGCCGACGACCTGGTTCATGCTGTGCGTCTTCGGCGACACCACGGCGACGCGCTTGCCGAGCCGGTGCACGTGGATCCGGTCGGCGATTTCGAAGACGTGCGGCATGTTGTGGCTGATCAGCACCACCGGCAGGCCGCGGTCGCGGATCCGGCCGATCAGCTCCAGCACCTTCGCGGATTCCGCGACACCCAGCGCGGCCGTCGGCTCGTCCATGATCACTGCTTTGCGGCCGAACGCCGCCGCGCGCGCCACCGCCACGCCCTGCCGCTGCCCGCCGGACAGCGTTTCCACCAGCTGGGTAATGGATTTGACCTTGATGCCGAGGTCGTCGAGGATCCGCTGCGCTTCGGTGCGCATGGTCGCGGTGTCGAGCTTGCGCAACCCGATGCCGAACGGTCCCTTGAGCCGCTTTTCCCGGCCGAGGAACATGTTCGACGCGATGTCCAGCGCGGGTGCGACGGCCAGATCCTGGTACACCGTCTCGATTCCGTAATGCCGGGCGTCCAAAGGGGACTTGAAGTGGACCGTCTTTCCGTCCACTTTGATCTCTCCGGCGTCCGGCACCACCGCGCCGGACAATGCCTTGATGAGACTGGACTTTCCGGCCCCGTTGTCGCCGACCACGGCGAGCACTTCGCCCGGGTAGAGGTCGAAATCGGCACCGTCGATGGCGGTGACCCGGCCGTAGCGCTTGACCAGGCCGCGCGCGGAAAGGGTGGGCTGCTGCTGCGTAGTGGTCATGACTGCTGCTGCCTCCGTGCGATCCGGTCCACGACTACCGCGGCGATCAGCAGCGCGCCGGTCGCCAGGTCCTGGTAGTTGCCGTCCACGCCCATCTGCGTCAGTCCCGAGCGCAGCACCGCGACGACCAGCGCGCCGAACAGCGTGCCCAGCACCGAACCGCGTCCACCGAACAGGCTCGTGCCGCCCAGCACCACCGCGGTGATCGAGTCGAGGTTGCCGAGCTGGAACTGGTTCGGGTCGGCGTTCGGCGTGCGGCCGAGCGCCTGCCACGCGGCGATGCCGAAGCACAGCCCGGCGACGAGATAGACCGACAGCACGGTGCGGTTGACCTTGATCCCGGACAGCCGCGCGGATTCCGGCGCGTTGCCGACGGCGTAAACGTGCTTGCCCCACGCGGTTTTCGTGAGCGCGTACCAGACAGCGAGGAACATGAGCAACGCGAGCGTCATGCCGTAGGTGATCGGGATGCCGCCGAAGAGGTAGCGCTTCGTGCCGAGCCAGGTGAGCAGCCCGTCGGACACCGGAACCGCCTGGCCGCCCGCGATCAGCTTCGCCACCGCGGTCAGGCCGGTGAACGTGCCGAGCGTGATGATGAAGGCGGGCAGCTTGATCCGGGTCGCGAGGGTGCCGATGAACAGGCCGACCACGACGGTCAGCACGACCCCGGCCAGCAGTGCGAAGAAAACGTTCGTGACCGCGGCGAGCTTGGCCATCACCAGCGTCGCCACGACCATCGACGACGCGTTGGAAAGGTCGATGCCCGCGATCAGGATGATCAGCGTCTGGCCGAGCGCGAGCGTGCCGACTACCAGCGATTGCTGGACCACTGTGGACAGATTGTCCAGGTCGAAAAAGGTGTCCGTGGCGAAGGAAAACACCAGGACCGCTACGACCAGCGCCAGCGCGGGGCCGACTGCCGGGGCGCGGAGGAAGAACTCGCCGAGCGTTTCGCGCTCGCGGTTGTTGACCGTCGCGCTCGTCATTTCCCGCCTCCCCAGCAGTTCTGCAGGCCCCACGCGGTGTCCTTGCTCGGAACTCCCGGCATCGGGTGGTCGGTGATCGCGGTCGAACCGGTGTTCACGAACCCGCTCGGCTTCTTGCCGGTCTTCGCGTACTCGACCGCCGCGAGCACGCCCTGTTCGGCCATCTTCCGCGGGAACTGCATCACGGTGACGGCGAACTGGCCGTTCTTGACGTTCTGCACGCCCTCGCAGCCGCCGTCGATCGAGCCGACGGTGAGCTGAGCGTTGAGGCCGCGCGCTTTCAGAGCCGCGTACGCGCCGCGGCCCATCGGCTCGTTCATCGTGTACACCGCGTTGAGATCGGTGGTCCGCTGCAAGAGGTTCTCCATGCCCTGCTGAGCGAGGCTCTGGTCGCCGTTGGCGTTGGTGTGGCCCTTGATCTCCGGCGCGCCGTCCTTGAGCCCGATGCCCTTGAGGAACCCGCCGTGCCGCTGGGTGTCGACCGAACTGCCCGCGGTGCCGTCGACCATCAGGAGCTTGGGAGCCGCGCCCTTCAGCGCCGCCTTGACGTACGCGCCCTGCTGCTCGCCCGCCGCGAAGTTGTCGGTGGCGAAGGTGGCGTCGACCGCGTCCGGCGGTTCGGTGGCGGTGTCGAGGGCGATCACCAGGATGCCGGCGTCGCGGGCGTCCTTGATCGCCTTGAGCACGCCGGTGGACGAACTCGGCGTGATCAGGATGGTGTTGACGCCCTGCTGCATCAGGTTCTCGATGGCGCGCACCTGGCCGTCGTTGTCGCCGTCGAACTGCCCGGCGAGCGCGCTGAACTCAGAGCCGTTGGCCTTGGCCGCGGCGGCCGCGGCACTGCGCAGTTCGACGAAGTACGGGTTGGTGTCCGTCTTCGTGACGAGGCCGACCTTGGCCTTGCCGCTGCCGCCGGTTTTGGAGCTGCCGCCCCAGTGGCGTTCGACGGTGCACCCGGTGGCGGAGACCGCGACAGCGGCCGCCAAAGCGAGTGCGGTGAGACTCCGGTGTCTCATGGAGATGCCCTCCGAATCGAGGTGCGAGCTTGCCGATGGACCGGAAGGTAGACAGACTCTGTGCTAGACGCAAGCGTTTGCGCAAACGCTTGCCAACGCTCCTGGTTTCGCTCTCCCGGTGAAGGACTGACATGCCGCGACCTCGCTCGACCCGCCCGACCCAGCGCGACATCGCCGAAATGGCGGGGGTCTCGATCACGACGGTGTCGCACGTCGTCAACGGCACGCGGGCGGTGGCCGAGGAAACGAAAGCCGCGGTGCTGCGGGCGATCGAGACCACCGGGTACACCGGCGACGCGATCGCGCGTTCGCTGGTCACCGGGGGTACGCGCTCGATCGGGATGGCGATCTCGCTGGTCGCGAACCCGTATTTCGCGGCACTGATGCACGCGATCGAGCGGGAGGCGTCGGCAAATGGATACACCGTGCTGCTGGCGGACACGCACGACACCGCGGGCACCGAACGGGACGTGGTGCGCGCGCTGCGGTCGCGGCGGGTCGACGGCCTGCTGATCACGCCCGCGCCCGGCGACGGGTCGGTGCTGGGCGAACTGGTGTCGCTGGACGTGCCGACCGTGCTGATGGACCGGCTCACCACCCGGACCGACATCGACCAGGTCGGCGCGGAGAACATCCAGGCGACCTCGGCGCTGACCGCGCATCTGGCGTCGCTGGGCCACCGCCGGATCGGGATGATCTCCGGCGCGCCGGGGCTGACGACGAGCGACGAACGCGTGCTGGGCTACCGGCTCGGCCTCGGCAGGTCGGGGTTGAGCTGGTCGCCGGACTTGGTGGCGTGTGGACAGTCCTCTCGCGACGGTGGCGGCTTGGCGTTGAGCACGCTGCTGGCGCTGCCGGATCCGCCGACCGCGCTGGTGGTGGCCAACGACAGCATGATGGTCGGCGTCCTGCACGAGGCGCGGCGGCGGGGTTTGCGGATCGGCAAGGACCTGCCGGTGGTGGTGTACGACGACGTCGAATGGGCCGACCTCGTGGACCCGCCGCTGACGACCATGGCCCAGCCGATCGACGAGATCGGCAGGCGAGCGGTGCAGCTGCTGCTGGCCCGGCTGGCGGATCCCGGACGGCCCGCCGAGACTGTGCGGTTGCCGCCGACGTTGCGGCACCGGGCTTCGTGCGGGTGCGGGTCTTGACTGCCCCGCGTAACCAGGCCCGCGGCCGTTCACTCACCTCAGTGATTCTCGAGACCCGATCGTCTCGGACCCTCTCTGGTGCGGCCCGACAGTGGCTACTGTTGGGTAGGTACCGACGACGAGGGCCGGGAAAATGACCGTTCTGGCGCCGGAGGTCCCCCACTGGGACCTGCCGGTCACCCATCGGTTCGGGGTGGCATTGGGGAGGCACGCCAGCCCGTACCACGACCAGCTGCTGCGTGCGATCCGCGGCGCTGCCGCACGCGCGGGTTGCGACCTGCTGCTGGCCGACACCAGCGACTGCCCGCGCGAGGAAGCCGAAGTGCTGCGCGCGCTGCGGGCGGATCGGGTGGACGGCGTCCTTCTGGTGCCCGCTCCAGGTGACGAGGCCGTCGTGAACGGACTCGTGCGCGCCGGCGTGCCGACGGTGCTGGTCGACCGGATCGCCGGACGCAACGACGTCGACCAGGTCGGGTCGGAGAACTTCCAGGCGATGTCCGCGCTGGTGGAACATTTGGCCGCGCGCCGGCACCGGCGGATCGCGTTGATCACCGGCACCGAGGGAACGACGGTGAGCGAAGAACGCGCCCTGGGCTACCGCCTTGGCCTGGGCCGAGCCGGACTGCGCTACCACCCGGAACTGGTCGCCTCCGGCCAATCCACCGCGGGCGGCGCGGCCCGAGCCGCCGCCAAACTCCTGGACGGCTGGCCTTCCCCGACGGCCTTGGTGGTCGCCGGGGAGGCAATGCTGATCGGAGTGCAGTGGGAAGCACACCGCCGAGGGATCCGGATCGGGTCGGAGCTGGCGGTCGTCGGCTACGGCGACATGGACTGGGCGCGCACGGTTTCGCCCGGCGTAACGACGATGGCGCAACCGATCTCGGAAATCGGCCGCCGAGCGGTGCAGCTGCTGCTGGCACGCTGCCGCGAGCCGGAACGTCGGCCGGAGTCCGTGCGCCTCGCGCCGCGCTTCTTGCACCGCGCTTCGTGCGGCTGCTGAGTTTCTAGAGCGTGGCGGCGGCTTCCAGCAGCATCCACCCTCCAATTTGGACAGACAAATCCCGCTCCGCCTTGCCCGGCGGTGTCGTTGCTGGCTTATCCCAGTACGCACTGAACAGCGGTCCGGTTTTCTCTTGTGCCGCCCCGTTCCAGCACGCTTCCGCTGATTTTTGCACCAGCCTCTTCGCCGTCTCCGCCTCCGGCCTTGGCAGCTTCTTCGCCGCGAGCGCCAGGTACCGGGCGGCGATCGCCGAGAAGAGGCCGCCGTCGCCACCGTCCGAACCGGGGAGAATCCCTTGCGGTGCCAGGTGCTTCTCGACTGCCCGAATGGTGCGGGCCGCGTCTTCCCACCGGGACTGTTCGAGGCAGGCACCGAGGTAAACGCCTTGGCAGTACGAGAAAATATGCTTGACGACTTCGCCGGTGTCCGCCCGGATCCCGTCCCAGACAAGGCCGGTCTCCGGGTCGACCAGAGTGTCGGTGAGCCATTGCGTCATGGCCCCGGCGCGTTCTTGATCACCCGTACGAGCGTGAAAGATAGCGGCAGGACCGTTGGCGGGGGTATTCTTGAAGGAGTCGCCTCGCCGCCACCAGATTCCCCCGCCAAGGTCTTCTGTCCAGCCTTCGTGCAGCCGTTTGTCGATAGCCTCGATCGCTTCGTCCACTGTGGATAGTCCGCTTTGGCGTACTCGCTGCAACGCTAGTCCTAGCCAGGCTATGTCGTCGTAGTAGTCGTTGACCCAAGAGCCGAAGTTGCGCCGGTGCACCGTCGCGATGAAGCGGTTGATCAGCCGCGCGCGCTCGTTGGTGGGGTGACGGAGTTGTGCGTCAACGAGGCTGTCGAGGAGGTGGGCTTGCCACCAGTAGTTCCAATGCCAGTGAAGCCGCTGGCTCACGGTAGGCGGCCAACCACTACGACCGAGGACGGTGCCAGGGAGAGCCCACAGGCGACGGAGATGCCTGGCACACACAGCCCGCTCCGCTGCGGCGGCCCGTTCAGCTGCGGCAGTACGGTCGGTTGCGGCTGCACGGTCGGTTGCGGTGGCACGGTCGGCTGCTACGGCCTGCTCGGCCGCGGTGGCACGATCGGCCGCGGCAGCACGGTCGGCTGCTGCGCCCTGCTCAGCCGCGGCAGCACGGTCGGCCGCGGCAGCATGGTCGGCTGCGGCAGCACGGTCGGCCGCAGCAGCACGCTCGGCCGATGTGGCCTGCTCAGCTTCGGCAACACGATCGGCCGCAGCAGCACGCTCGACCGATGTCGCCCGCTCGGCTGCAGCACGCTCAGCCACTGCAGCATGGTCGACCGCACCAGCCTGCTCGGTCGCGGCGGCTCGGTCGGCCGCCGTGGCACGCTCAACTGCGGCACCACGCTCGGCCGCGGCGGCACGGTCGGCCGCGGCGGCACGGTCGACTGGGCGGGTCGCACCGTTGGCTGAGTTTGCCGCGCCCTTGGCCGTCGCCGGACGCTCAGCGCGATCCGCCGCGCCCTCGGCCAGGTTTGCTGCGTCCCGGGCCGGGTTCGTCGCGCCTTCGGCAGCATTCGCCGAGCGCTCGGCCACCGCACGCTCAGCCGGACCCGCCGCATCCTCGGCCGCCTCTGCCGGATGATTGGCCGCGTTTCCTGCGGTCTTCGCCGGATTTGTCGCGCCCTCGATCGAGTTTGCCGCACGCTCAGCCGAGCCCACCGCGCCGTCAGCCGAGTTAGCCGCGGCTCCGGCCACCGGCGGACTCTCAACGGGATTCGCCACCCCCTCGGCCGGATCTGCCGTGTTCGCCGCATGCTCGGCCGGATTCGCCGCGCGATCAGCCGTCGCGTCCTCGTCCGCCGTTACTGCATTCCTGGCCGGGTTCGCCGCGCCTTCGGCAGCGTTCGCCGTGCGATCAGCCGCTGGACGCTCAGTCGGATCTGCCGCGCTCTGGGCTGCCTTTGCCGCGCGATCGGCCGCGCCGTCCGCCGCCTCGGCCGGATTTGCCGAGCCCTCGATCGCGTTCGTCGGATGAGCAGCCGACGTGCGATCGGTGGGATCGGCTGTGCGCGCCGGGTCCGGGTGGGATCCGTCGCCGTGTGCGGCGGGGTCGGCTGAATCGGCACTCATGAGGCGATTCTGCCTGCGCTGCGGGATACCTGCCTCTCCACGGCACTTCCCGGGAGAGTGACCATGAGGGGGCATCACCGCGGAATCACCAGGCCAGCGCAAAGTCTGGAGCGACGTGAGCGGCCATCGGGTCTCAACGGCGTAGCACCCGCCAGGGCGAGGGCGGTTACCAAGCCTGGGAGAGGTCCGCGTGTTGGCGGATCCATGCGTGCATCACGATGCCCGCCGCGACGCCTGCGTTGATTGATCTCGTGGTGCCGAACTGGGCGATGGACACCACTTTCGCCGAGTCCGTCTGTGCCGCCTCCGAAAGGCCCGGGCCCTCCTGGCCGAACAGCAGCAGGCATTTTCGCGGCAGCTCGGCGGTTTCCACCGGCTCGGCACCGGGCGTGTTGTCCACAGCTACCACCGTCAGATCCTCGGCCGTGGCGAAATTCAGGAGGCTTGCGACGTCCTCGTGGTGGCGGAGGTGCTGGTAGCGGTCCGTGACCATGGCACCTCGGCGGTTCCAGCGGCGGCGGCCGACGATGTGCACTTCCGCGGCGGCGAAGGCGTTCGCGGTGCGGACCACGGTGCCGATGTTGTGGTCGTGCTGGAAATTTTCGATCGCGACGTGGAACGGGTGCCGTCGGGTGTCCACATCGGACACGATGGCTTCGCGGCGCCAGTAGCGGTAGGCGTCGACCACGTTGCGGCGGTCGCCGTTGGCCAGGAGTTCGGGGTCGTAGCGCGGGTCGTCCGGCCAGGCGCCTGGCCAGGGACCTACTCCGACCTCCTCGCGGTTCGCCCACTCGGTGGGGCCCGCTTCGGGTTGTTCCGTCGTCACGAAGGACGATTGTCGCTCAGCCGAGGCTGACGCTGTGCGCCGGACTGTCGTCGTGGCGATGACGCCACCGCAGGTACGCGCCCAGGTACGAGATCACCAGCACCGCCAGTGCCACCACGACCACCGCCGGCAGCAGCGAGCGCGGGATCACCGTGCCGTAGAGGTAATACGCGTTGAACCCGCCGGGCAGATCGCCCAGGCCCTGCTGATGCCGGAAGAAATCCTCCAGCGCGGTGAGCGGGCACGGAATCGGCGTCACATTGACCAGCACGCCCCACATCGCGAAGAAAATGTGCACGAAAATGACCTTCGGCCAGCGCCACGCGAGGAAGCCGCCGAAGCCGATGAAGAGCAGGGCGAGGACATGCACCGCCACGGTGACATCGGCGAGAACGTGCGCGACCGTCGTGTCCACCTTCGCCCCCTTCCCAGTGCACCTACCAGCGACGTTACTCCGATTACCCGCCCCCGGAGCGGGAAATAGGGGGACCTGATGTGATGTTCGACCCACCGGAGCAACGAGTTCACCCGGCAGGTAGCGGAGGGATCACTCCGGGTAGGAGGCTCCTCGAAATACCCCCGCGAGGGGACCCAACGCGCGGTAAGCGACCTCGTTCCGTGTCCGTCGAGGGGAGTGCGAATCGGCGGAGAAAGCGGGCGGAAAGGCGGAAGGAAGTGAACGGACGCGGCGACGGCGGTCAAGCCACGCCCGGCCAGAGGGTGACCTCGCCGCTAGATGGGTCCGTTGCCTAGAGGTAAACCACATCATCGAAGGCAAGCCGGGGCAGCCCGCGTTCAGCCAGTGAACGCAGCCCCGTCGATGTCCGTCACCACCAGGCGGATTCGCGCGTCCGCCCACTTCGTCCCCTCGAGCACCTTCCGCACCTGCGCCTCGGCAGCCGTCAGCAACGGCGGCAGCGGCAATCGCAACGCCACCACCCGCACTTCCACCGACTCCGCGGTCAGATCCACCGACCCGCCAGCCGGATCGGTCGGGAGCCAGCTGATCTCCGCGGCGATGCTCGTCGCGGGGCGGAGGCCGTCGACCATCGCCAATGCGTCGGCCAGTCTTCCGGCCAGCGAACGCGAATCGGTCACCGCCGCCCCACTTCGATGTCCAAAATGGACACTCGGACGGCGTCCACTGGACGACCGGTCTGCGCGAGGACCTCCCGGGACACCGCTCGTTGCACGGCGCGGCCCACGGCGGCGGCTTGGTCCGCGCCCGAGATGACCACGTCGACCTCGACGGTCAGGCTGTCCTCGTGAGCGCGGACCCGGACGCCGTCCGCAGGAGCCGGTTCCAGGCCCTTCCAGCGGTGCCGGGCTTCGCGCGCCCAGGCGGTCGCCAGCCCGCGCAGGCCGGGTTCCAGGCGCACGACTCCGGCGGTTTCGGCGGCCGCGCGGGCGGCGACGCTCGCGATCACCGGCGCGGCGACCACGTATTCGGCGGTCATTCCCCGTCCTCGTACACGTCTTCCACCAGCAGATCCAGGCTGACCAGCGAAATACCCACCCGGGCAGTCGCGGCAGCGGTCACCAGTTCTCGTACGCGAGCCAACGTTTCCGCGCCGCCGGTGTTCCCGAGCCGCGCCGCGAGGGTGAGTTGGACCTCGACCTGGGCCGCGCCGGAAGCGTCGACGCCGACCTTCCGCACCCGGACCCGGCGGGCGCGGACGTTGCCCGCGGAGTCGGCGGCATACCGGAGCACGACCGCGACGGCCTGCTCGCTCACTTCGACGGAGCCCGGCTCAGCCGCGGAGAGATCGAGCATCTGGCCGCGGCGCACTTCCGCGCGGACGGCCGACATGATCCGGCCGAACAGGTCCGGCGGGGTCGGGTCGGGCTCGTCGATCAGCTCCTGCGTCGCCGAGCGCAGGGCCAGCAGGCTTTCCCGCGCGGTGCGGCAGTGGACGCACTCCGCCTGGTGGTCGTCGGCCTCGTCCAGATTCTCCCAGACCGTTTCCAGTTCCCGGCCGCATGGCAATTCGTAGTCCTGGTTCACCTCCACGGCTTCATCACCTCCGCCAGCTGCGCACGGGCCCGGGCAATCCGCCCCCGGACCGCGGTGGGGTTCGCGCCGACGATCTCGCTGATCTCGTCGTACGACCGGCCGTGCACCTCACGCAACAGCCAGCACGCCCGCTGCTGCGGGGTGAGCGTCTGAAGCGCCTCGTCGAGCGCCGCGAGCTGGCCGCTGACCTGCGCCGCGTGTTCGGGCTGAGTGTCGCGCCGCGGGGATTCGGCCAGGTCGAGGTCGACGTCGGCCTGCGGGCGGCGCGCCCGGATCACGTTGAGGCAGCGGTTGGTCGTTCCGCGGTACAGCCAGCCGACGAACGCGTTGTCGTCGTTCAGCTGTGCCAGCTTCCGCCACGCGCCGAGGAACGCTTCCTGCACTACGTCCTCGGCGTCGCCGCGGTGATGCAGCATTTTCAGGGCGAGCCGGAACATCGGGCCCTGATAACGCTGCACGAGCTCTTCGTAGGCGCGCACGTCGCCGTCTCGCGCACGGCCGACGAGGGTGGCGTCGTCGAGCGGGACACTTGTCGTGGTCACGGCACCCCCTTCCGTCAGGGGGACACCGGGAGGCGGGCATTCGTCACGCACGCATTGTGAGTGACAGTGCTCACTCTCGCTCGCGCAAGCGCTCAGCTGAGCCCGAGGTCGTCCTTGTTCAGCAGGTACCGGTACTCGAGCCCGGCCTTCTCGATGGCTTCGCGCGCGCCGGTGTCGCGGTCGACGACCGTCGCCACGCCGACCACGGTGGCCCCGCCCTCGCGCAGCGCCTCGACCGCGGTGAGCACGCTGCCGCCGGTGGTGGAGGTGTCCTCGACGGCCAGCACCCGCTGCCCGCGCACCTCCACGCCCTCGATCCGGCGCTGCATCCCGTGTTCCTTGATCGCCTTGCGGACGACGAACGCGTCGAGCACCACGCCCTCGGCGGCGGCGGAGTGCAGCATCGCCAGCGCCACCGGGTCCGCGCCGAGGGTGAGCCCGCCGGCGGCGACGTAGTCCCAGTCAGCGGTGAGCTGCCGCAGCAGCTTGCCGATCAGCGGGGCGGCCGCGTGCTGCAGCGTCGCCCGCCGGAGGTCGACGTAGTAGTCGGCTTCCTTGCCCGAGGCCAAGGTGACCTTGCCGTGCACGACGGCCAGTTCGCTGACCAGCCTGGCCAGTTCGAGTTTCGCAGTTTGATCCAACCCGGGGTACGCCACGGCCGAGAGTCTTACACACGGCACCGACAACTTCCGCGCGTCACTCCCCGGTCGCGACGGCCGTCACCGGACGCGTCCGCGTCGCCACCCAAGCGGGCAGGATCGCGGCGAGGAACGCCAGCACGATCGCGGTCGCGATGATCACCAGGTAGACCGACACCGGGCCCTCCGGGAGCACCCGGCCGGTCGCGACGAGACAGAACGGCACGATCGCGCCCGCCGACACCGCGGTGCCCAGCAGAATGCCGATCGCGGCGATCAGGCCGCCTTCGCCCGCGGCCATCCGCAGCACCTGGCCGCGGGTGAACCCGCCGAGCCGCTGCAGGCCGAACTCCCTCCGCCGCCGCGAAGTGGCCATGACCAGGGTGTTCACCACGGAGATCACCGTGTAGCCGACGATCATGCCGACCAGCAGGTAGTTCACCCACGCGCCGGTCTCGTCGCTTTTGGCGTTCGCGGCGGCCAGTGTGCTCCGGTCGCCGACGGACACCGGGAGACCGGCGGTCGCGGCGGTCAGGCTTCGCGTCAATCGGGCCTGGTCGACGCCGGGCGCGGCGCGGACGAGCACCTGCCGGGCGAGACCGGACGTGGTGTGCCCGGCGAGCAGATCGGCGGGCAGCAGGAGCTGTTCGGCTCCCGGCCGCTGGTGCACGATCGCGACGATGCGAAGGGTCCGGTCGCTCCCGTCGCCGAGACGGAGCGTGACGGACTCGCCGACCGACCGGGAGACCTCGGCGGTGTCCGGCAACGCGATCGTTTCGCCGGTGAGCTCGGCGAGGTTGCCGTGGACGACCGTGGCGGCGTTGGTCGACGCGTCGGTCAGGCCGAGTGCCGGATAGCCCTTTTTGGTCTGGTTGTCGTCGAACGGCGCGATGAGGTAGGCGCGGCTGGTGACGTACGGCGAGGCCGCCGCGACGCCGTCCGCGTGCCGGATTCGGTCGATCGCCTCGGGAGAAACCCCGGTGGGGCCAGCGACAACCGCGTCGGCGCGGAGGTCTTCGGCGAAGGCCTGTGCGGAAGCGGCGGTAGTCGTGGTCTGCAGGTAGATGTTGGCGGTCGCGATGCCGACGGCGAGCATGATCGGCGTGACCGCGCCGGCGACCCGGGTGGCCGCGTTGCGCGTGTTGGTGATCGCCAGCCAGCCGGTGACGCCGCTGACCAGGCGCATCGGGCCCTGCAGCAGGATCGCGGTCAGCTTCGTGACGCCCGGGCTGATCATCGCGACGCCGATCGCCCACAACATCACCGCCGGACCGGCCGTGCTCGCCGCGATGGGTCCCGTCATCACCGCGAGCGTGACGATGCCCAGCGCGGTCCCGCCGCCGAAGCACAGCAGCGCGATGATCAGCCGCAGCGGCGTCAGCCAGCCACGCGGCACGGAGGCCTCGGCGAGTGCCTCGGTCGGCCGGATGCGCCCGACGCGGAATCCGGCCACCAGCGCGGAAATCCCGACCGCGAGCAGCGTCGCGCCCGCCGCGATGAGCATCGGGATCCAGCCCTGGTGGAATTGCACGGCGGGCGAAATGAACCCGCCCGAGGTGAACTGGTCGAACAGCCATCGGCCGAACACCGGGCCCAGCGCGGCCGCGACTCCGGTCGCGAGCACGCCGATGACCAGCGCTTCGCCGAGAACCATGCGCCGCAGCTGCCGCGGAGTCGTGCCGATCGCGCGCAGCAGAGCCAATTCCCGCTGCCGCTGGCGCACCGACAGCATCAACGTGCTGGCGATGACGAACACCGCGACCGAAATGGACAGTCCGCCCGCGACACCGGACAGCGGGATCAGCCGGCCACCGCTCGCTTGCGCCTCCGGGAATTCGGCGAGTCCGCGCTCATCCCCAGTCAGCACGGACACCCCGGAACCGAGCTGCAAGGCGGCCGGATTGTCGGTGACGACGCCGAAATAGTCGACCTTTCCCGGGTGTCCGGAAAGCTGATCGGCCACGTCGTCGGCGAAGAACACGCCGGAACTGTCCACCGTCCGAGCAACCCGGTAACGGCTGATCTTCCCTTGCACCGCAAGCTCAACCGTGCTCCCGGCTGACACACCGCTGGCGGCCGGAAGGACCACTTCGTCGGCTCGGGGCGCGGGACCGGGCAGCCGAGCGGATTCCCAGCCGTGCGCGACGAGCGGCTGTTTGCCCAGCGATACCGGGAAATTCACCTCACCGACCACAGTGGACACCCCAGGCGTCGCGGCGATCTTCTCCGCGAGCGACCGGTCCAACCTGACCCGCTCCGGCAGCGCGACCGACTGCGTCTTGGGCTTGTCGGAATGCTTCCGCAGCTCGAAATCCTGTTGTCCGGCAACGACCGCCGACGCCCAAGCCAGCCGATGCGGCGGCGTGGCGGACCGGATTCCGGTCTCCATCAGACCGGCGCAGGCGGACACGATCACCGCGCCGAGGAACGCGGCCACGAACGCCGCGACGAACCCGCCGGTGCGGAAACGCAAGGTGCGCAAAGCAAGACTGAACATCAGAAGCCGCCCACCGGCATCCGGTCGGCCCACGCGCCGAGGTGCGTCATGCGTTCCGCGACCGCCGTCGCGGTCGGCCGGTGCAGTTCTCCGGCGACGCGGCCGTCCGCGAGGAAGACGACGCGGTCCGCGTACGAGGCCGCGACCGGGTCGTGCGTCACCATCACGACGGTCAGCCCGCCGCGCACCGATTCCGACAGCAGGCCGAGGATTTCGCCCGCGGTGCGGGTGTCGAGCGCGCCGGTCGGTTCGTCGGCGAACAGCACGGCCGGACGGCTGACCAGCGCGCGAGCGATCGCCACCCGCTGCTGCTGGCCGCCGGAAAGCTGGCCCGGCAGATGCTTGCGCCGGTCGCTCAGTCCGACGTGCCCGAGCATCTCGGCGACGCGGCGGCGGTCCGCCCGGCGGCCGACCAGCCGCAGCGGCAGCACAACGTTCTGCTCGACGGTCAGCGCGGGCAGCAGGTTGAACGCCTGGAAGACGAACCCGACCTTGTCCCGGCGCAGCTTCGTCAGCTGCGTTTCGGAGAGCTTGCCCAGTTCCTGGTCGTCGAGCAGGACCGAACCGCTCGTCGGCCGGTCGAGACCAGCCGCGCAGTGCAGGAACGTGCTCTTGCCCGAGCCCGACGGGCCCATCACCGCGGTGAACCCGCCGCGCGGAAACGACAGGCTCACCCCGTCCAGCGCCGTGACCCGGCCGTATTCCTTGCGGACGGATTCGAGCCGCACCGCTTCCCCAGTCGCCATGGGGAAAACGCTATGGCCTGCCGGGGGAAAACACCCTGGGGCGCACACGCCGGGACGGGGTAGGGCTGTCCCTACCTCTCAGGTGCGGCGGCGGTTGCCGAACCCGCCGGCGAGCTTGCGCAGCACCGGGCGCGGGAGCAGTCCGCCGATCCCGACCAGGGCTTTGTACTGCAGGCTCGGCACCGAGATCACCTTGCCGCGGCGCAGGTCGGCGAGGGCTTCGTCGACCACCTGGGCCACCTCCAGCCAGAACGCCTTCGGCCCTTCCCTCCGCAGACCCGCGCGCTCGTGGAACTCGGTGTAGGTGAAGCCAGGGCACAGCGCCATCATCCGCACGCCCTTCGGCAGCGACATCGCGATGCCCTCGGTGAACGACGTGACCCAGTTTTTGCTGGCGGTATAGGTCGAGCCGCGTCCCGAGAAGAAGCCCGCGACGCTGGAGACGTTGATGACGTCGCCGCGGCCGCGTTCGACCATGCCCGGCAGCGCCGCCCGGGTCAGCTGCAGCACGGCGGTCACGTTCACGTCGAGCTGCCGCTGCAGGTCCTCGGCAGGGATCTCCCAGAACTCGCCGCTCAGCCCGAAGCCCGCGTTGTTCACCAGCAGGTCGACCGGCTGGGTTTCGAGCAGCTCGGCGACGCGGCGGCGTCCGTCCACTTCGGACAGATCGGCGGACAGGACGGTCACCTCGACGCCGTGCTGCGCGCGCAGCTGCCCGGCCAGCGCGGTCAGCCGTCCCTCGTCCCGGGCGACCAAGACGAGGTCGTGCTTGTCGGCGGCGAGCCGGCGCGCGAATCCGGCTCCGATGCCCGCGGTGGCTCCGGTGATCAGGGAAGTGGTGGTCATGTGGGTGAAGCTACCCGTTTTTCGGCTGCGTTCGCCCTGGTGGCGCAGTATGGTCCGGCGCATGGGCAAGCACACCAAGCGGACGCCCGGATATCTGCCCCGGATGGCCGCCGGTGCGGCGCCCCTCGCTCTGTTGCTCGCCGGCCCGGCCGCGGCGCTGGCGGACACCCCGCGCGGGGAATTGCCGCTCGACCTGCACCAGCACGGTTCCTCCTCCGACCTCCAGTTCACCCGCGACGAGACGCTCGCGACGCGCGACCTGCCCGCGTCCGCCGCGTCGGACCTGCACCAGGCACTCGCCCCGGACGCCGCGGGCCAGTCCCAGACTCACGACCTGCGCGTCGGCGACGCGGTCCGCACGGTCACCGGCAACGGCCTCGGCGTACACCACACGCAACCGTTCGCCGGTGCCCACGTGGCCGGTCTGGACCAGTCGATGCGGCACGGCGTCCAGCTGCCGCACGGTGTTGACGCGCTGTCAGCCAGCAAGACCGCGGCCGAGACCGGGCTGGCCGGCCGCTTCTCCGGCGACCTGATGGGCGGCACCCGCGTCGAACGCACCTCAGCCGACGCCGTCGACCTCGGCCCGGCGGGTTCGGTGGTCGCGAACTCGGACGAGAGCGTGCTCGGCCAGTTCACCGGGAAGCTCGACGTGGCCCGGCTGGAGTCGACCGAACGGCACAGCGTGTCCGGCGACCTCGGCCCGGTCCACACGCTGGCCGCGATGGGCCAATCGACCGAGGAGCGCACGGAACGGTTCCACGGCGAACTGTCGGCGGCGGACATCGCGGCGGTGCGGGGGAGCGGTGCTTCTACTCTCGGTGTGCCGGTTACGCGGAGCCAGCACGTGGAGGCTGAGGTGCTGGGCAATCCGGTCATCGACAACGGGTGGACGGTTTCCGGGCCTCCGTTCACCTTCTCGCCCGGATGAGTTCATCGACTCGCCGAGTCCCCTTTCGGCAACCGAGTCCCACCGTTTCCGGATCGTGAAACGGCCCTCCGCTCGGGCCGTCCAGAGCTGCCGGTAGTCACCCGTTTGCCCTAAGCACGGTCGAGGCTCCTTTACCCACCGTGGTTATCCGGCGGAGGAATCCAGGCTCGACCTGGTGGGGCTGGCCCCGGGAGAGTCCCCAGCGGGGCGCGCGCATCCGCTTGGATAGCCTGCGGGGCGTGGTCGACCTCGAATCCGTTGCCGCCGAAAAGGCGTCGCCGACAGCTATCGGCAAGAGCCAGGCCGGGCGTCGGGCTCGGTTGCTCGCTGCGGTTTTCGGGATCGCCGGCGCGATTCTCGCGATCGCGGTCCCGTTCCTGCCCGTCACGCTCGAGCAAACCACCCTCGACTGGCCGACCGCCCAGGGCACCAGAGCGGTGTCCGCCCCGCTGACCGCGCAGGCGCCGATCTCGCTCGACGCGAAGGTTCCGTGCGCGACCGCGCGGGCGCTCGACGCACGCACCGACGGCAACGCCGTGCTGTTCAGCACCAACCCGCCGAGCTCCGGCATCGGCGTCGTCACCGGGATGGCCCTGCAGGTCGGCGACGGGCAGCTCACGCTCTCCTCCCAGGGCCAGCAGCTCGGCTCGGCCCCGCTCGGCGAGGGCGACTGCACCATCACCGTGCATTCCGACCCGCAGCACACGACCGCGTCCGTCGGCGGCACCCGGCTGGCCGACGTCAGCGACGACCACCGGCCGCAGCTCACCGGCTTCTTCTCCGACCTCACCAACCAGGACGACACGCACGGCCTCTCCGTCTCCGCGCAGGTCGACAACCGCTGGGCCAGCACCGCGACCGGCATCAAACTGGCCGCCATCGTGCTGTCGGTCCTCTGCTTCATCGGCGCGGTACTGGCGCTGTACCGCCTCGACCGGCTCTCCGGCCGGCGCGCGCCCCGGCTGGCCGCGCGCGGCTGGTGGAAGCTGAAATTCCTCGACATAGCCGTGCTCGACACGCTCGTCGTCTGGTGGCTCATCGGCGCGATGACCGCCGACGACGGCTACTTCACGACCATGGCGCGCGTCCGCGGCGACGCCGGGTACATCGGCGAGTACTACCGGTGGTTCGCCGCGCCGGACGCGCCGATGGCGTGGTTCGTCGACGTCTACGCGGCGATGGCCAAGGTCAGCACGCTCACGCCGTGGATGCGGCTGCCGTCGCTGTTGATGGGCGTCGCCTGCTGGATGCTGATCAGCCGGGGCGTGCTGCCGCGGCTTGGCAGGCAGGTGCGGATCAGCAGCGCGGCCGGCTGGGCGGCGGGCGCGGTCTTCCTCGCCTTCTGGCTGCCCTACGACAACGGCCTGCGCCCGGAGAACCTGGTCGCGCTGCTGTCGCTGATCTCGATCTGCACCGTCGAACGCGCGGTCGCGACGCGCCGGCTGGGCCCGGCGGCGATCGGGCTGACCGTCGCGGCGCTGTGCGTATCAGTCAACCCGCACGGGCTGATGGCCGTGCTGCCGTTCGTGGTCGGGCTGAAGCCGCTGGCGAAGATCGTGCTGCGGCACGCGCGGCAGTTCGGCTGGGTGCCGGTGCTCGCGCCGATCGCCGCCGCCGGCCTGGTGATTCTCGCGCTGATCTTCTGCGACCAGACCCTGCGCGGCGCGCTGGAATCGGTGCGGCTGCGGTCGTCGCTCGGGCCGACCGGCTCCTGGTACGACGAGCTGGACCGGTACTCGATGCTGTTCAGCAACGGCCCGGACGGCTCCATGACGCGCCGGTTCCCGGTGCTGTTGATCTTCCTGTGCCTGGCTACCTGCGCGGTCGTGCTGCTGCGGCGGGGCAACATCCGCGGCGCCGCGCTCGGCCCGAGCCGCCGGCTGCTCGGCATCAGCGCACTGTCCTTTGTGGTCTTGGCGCTGGCCCCGACCAAGCACACGCACCACTTCGGCATGATGGTCGCGGTCGGCGGCCCGCTCGCCGCGCTCACCGCGTTGTCGACGAGTACGACGGTGCTGCTGTCGCGCCGCAACCGTTCGGCGTTCTTCGCCGGGCTGATGGTGATCGTCGCGCTGGCGTCCACCGGTCCGAACGCCTGGTGGTATGTCTCGGCGTGGGGCGTGCCGTGGTTCGACCTGCCGCCGCAGATCTTCGGCATCAAGCTGAGCACGATGGCGCTCGTCGCGGCCGCGGTCGCGCTGGCGATCGCCGCGATCGAGCACATGAAGCACAACGAGCACGAACCGTTCGTGCCGCCCGCGCCGGTGCCGCGGTCCGACCTGGAGAACCGCGGCCGCGCGCTGCGGCTCGGCCTCGCGCCGCTGTCGACGGTGTGCGCGATCCTGGTGCTGTTCGAGATCGGCAGCATCGCGAAGGGCATCCAGAAGCGCTGGGACACCTACAACATGGGTGCCGACAACATCCGCCAGCTGGCCGGGCAGAGCTGCGGGCTGTCCGACTACATCAAGGTCGAGCGCGATCCGAAGGCCGGGCTGCTGGAAGCCGCGCCGCAGCAACCGAGCAGTGCCGCGCCGGGCTGGCAGGTGCCCGCCGACGCCGCCCGCGGGACCACCCCGCAGGACTGGCTGACCAGCACCCAGAAGGGTTTCGTCACCAACGGCGGGCTGCCGACCGAGAACGCCGACAGCTGGAACCCGCCGTACCAGCTCGGCAAGGACGGCGCGCCGATCTGGGGCAGCTACCGCAAGTCCGGCGACGGCGCGGGCGACCTGCGCACCCAGTGGTACTCGATCCCGGAGCGGGCGCGCGACGGTTCGGTGCCGATCGTGGTCGCCCTCGCCGGCAAGGCCGACGATCCGAACTCGCTGACCGCGGAATTCGGCAAGAACACCCCCGCCGGGTTCGAGGTGCTCAGCCGCGAGCAGCTCAACGCGAAGAAGAAGGACACCAACTGGCGCGACGCGCGGGTCAGCGTGCCCGAGGGCGCGGACCAGGTGCGGATCGTGGCGAAGGCACGCGGGCTCGGCAGCGAGGGCTGGGTCGCGTTCAGCGCGCCGCGGGCGCCGAAGATCGCGAAGATGACCGACGTGGTCGGGCAGGACCCGGTGTTCCTGGAGTGGGCCGCCGCCGCGCAGCACCCGTGCCTGCGCCCGTCGTCGATCCACAACGGCATCGCCGAGGTGCCGAAGTACCGGATCAGCGCGGGCGACGACCTGCGCACGGTCGGCCGGTACTGGTCCTCGCCGGCGGGCGGCGGCCCGTTCGTGTGGATGAACGCGAGCACCCAGATGCAGGCGCTGCCGACGTATTTGGAAGGCGACGTCGATCGGGACTGGGGAACGCTGTACGAGGTGACGCCGGAGGTCTCGAACGCGCTTCCGGCGTCGGCGGCGTTGCATCAGCAGTCGGTGACGCATTCGGGGATCTGGTCGCCTGGTCCGCTGGCCAAGCCCGCCAACCCGACTGGCGAGTCGTGAGTCCGGGTGGGGAATCTTGATTACCTCAGGGTTCCCCACCCGGACGTTCAGCAGCGGTATCGGGTGAACTGTTCGTTCATGATCAGAAACGCGCCGAGGCCGTGGAAGTCGTTGGTCAGCCTTTTCCGCGCGAAGTAAAACGCGAGGTCCCCGACGTTCGTCCCCTCGCAAATATCCGCGAGATTCGTCAACCCGTCCGACCCGATCGACACCTTCTGCAGCACCCCGGCGTATCCGCGCTGGGCGACCGAGGCGTAGGAAGCGGGCAGATATCCGCGCTCGATTCCGCGGGAGACGGTGAACGCGTACATCGACGAGGCGGACGTTTCCAGCCAGTTCCCCTCGTCGCCGCCGTGGTCGACCACCTGGTACCACCGGCCGGTCCGCGGGTCCTGGTACCGGCGATACCCCTCGGCCAGGAACTGGACGATCCCGACCAGCTCCGGCCGTCGGGGATGGTCCGCGGGCAGGACCTCGAGGATGTCGATCGCCGCCATCCCGAACCAGCCGATCGCGCGGGCCCAGTGGAAGCTGGAATGCTTGCCGGGACCGGTCGCCCACGGCTGGGTGCCGCTTTCGTCGTAGGCGTGGTAAATCAGGCCCTTCGCGGGTTCCTTGAGGTGTCCGAAGTAGACGGACAGATTTTTGGCGGATTCCTCGTAGCAATAACCCGGGTCCTGGAAAACCTTGCCGTACAACGCGAGGAACGGCTGTGCCATGTACACCCCGTCGCCCCACAGCTGGTGCTGACGGCTGACCGCGTGCCACATTCCGCCGTCGCTCGTGCGCGGGTAAGTCTCGAAGCGTTTGCGCAGCTGGTCGGCGGCCTTGCGGTATTTGGCGTTGCCGGTTTCGTTGTACAGCAACGGAAGCATCTGGCAGGCTCGCATCGAGTCGAGGCTGGAGAAGCTGTTGGAGATGCCGTCGTCGGTGATGAACCGGTCGTACCAGGCGATGAGGTAATCGAGGTATTTGCGTTCTTTGGTGCGCCGGTAGAAGAGGTACTGGCCGTAGAAGTAGAGGCCGAGCGGGTAGCTCCAGCCGCCGATGGACGCCGGGGTGTAGCGCTTCATGGTGGAGTCGATGACGGCGCGGGACCAGTCGCGCGCGCCCAGCGCCGTCGCGGCCCCGGGCAGCGCCAGGGTGCCGAGCGCCGCCGCGGTCCCGGTGAGCACCGATCTTCTCGAGAGGGACATGCGAGTGTCCTTCCTGCTGTCGGCGGCGGCGGGAAAGGCTGTCGAACGACCTCTACCCGGTCCGCGAGCGGTCCGGCAAGGTTCCTGTCCGGCTTGTCCGGCGCGATCGCCGGATAGGCGCAGCGGACCGTCCGGTCAGCGGGAACCTGTCCGCAATGGACACCCGAGCCGGGCGATTAGCCGATTTGTCGACGCGACCGGGACGGTTCCGGCCAAACGGGGCGCGCCGACACGGTGCGGCCGTCCCGGTCGGAAGGCCCGGCAGCGATACCCTGACCGGCGTGGGTATCTCGGCGTGGATCTGGTTCGTCATCGCCGCCGTCGCGCTGGTGGCGGGGCTCGGCCTGCTCTTCGCGGACCGGGCCAAGGAAGGCTCGCGCAACCGTGAGCGGCAGCGCTGGGCCCAGTTGCGCGGCTGGCAGTTCGTGGAAGAGGACGAACGACTGCCCCGGCAGTGGTCAGGAGGCGCGATCGGCTACTTCGGAGCCGACGCGGCGGTGAACGTCGTCGCGGGTTCCACCTTCACCTCCGACGGCCGCCGTCCGGTGTTCATCTTCGACATCGAGTCCCAGGGCCAGGTGCCCGCGGTGGTCGTGGCCGTGCGCTGCAACAAGACGCACCGGGTGCCGGTCGAGATGTGGCTGTCGAGCGTGCCGTTCCAGCGCGAGAACATGCCGGAGATGCTCGGCCCGATCGGCCAGCGCTACGCCTTCGCGGACGATGCGGAGGGGGCGCGCCAGGTCATCACCCAGGACCTGGTGGACGCGGCCGACCAGCTCGGCGGCGACGTCGGGGTGGCCTGGCTGGAGAACGAGTGGGTGCTGGCGAGCGTGGTGCCGGGCGCCGGGCCGTCGCGGCTCGAGCGGCTGCTGCGCGACCTGGGCGAGATCGCGGACATCGTGGACCCGTTCGACGAGGACTACGACTCGAACCGGACCTGGACGCCGTCCGCGGGCACCCCGGCAGCGCCGCCCGCCCCGCCCGCCCCGCCTGTCTCGACGACCGCGCCGTCCCCGGCGGACACCCAGGCGACCCGGCCGGTCGACACTCGCGCGGTGGAGACGTCGGCTCCCTCTCCGGCGGACACCCGGATGACGGAGCGGCAGCCATCTCCGCCCGCGCCGAGGACCCCGCCCGGCCGGGGTGAGGTTCCGCCGCCTCGGCCGGTGGAATCGGATCGTCCGGAGGACGCCTCCTCCTGAGACACGGGAACCGCCCGGTCGCGCATCAGCGGCCGGGCGGTTTCGTTTGTGGCGGCCTGGGGCCGGAGGCGAAGGTCCGCGAGGGCGGCGCGGACAACCTCCGACCGCCGTCAGACCCGCGACACCTTCAGCGTGTCGCCGGTCTCCAGTTCCGGCAGGTCCACCCGCACGGTGTCCCCGTCCCGGACCTCGCCGGACAGCAGCTGCTTGGCCAGCTGGTCCCCGATCGCCGACTGCACCAGCCGGCGCAGCGGGCGGGCGCCGTAGATCGGGTCGAAGCCGTTCAAGGCCAGCCATTCCCGGGCGCCGTCGGTCACCTCGAGGTGCAGCCGGCGCTGGGCCAGCCGCTTGGCCAGCCGGGCGACCTGGATGTCCACAATGGACGTCAGCTGCTCGGTGCCGAGCGCGTGGAACACCACGATGTCGTCCAGCCGGTTCAGGAACTCCGGCTTGAACTGGCGTTGCACGACCTCCATCACCGCGTCGCGGCGTTGGCGTTCGTCCAGCGCCGGGTCCGCGATGGCTTGCGAGCCGAGGTTCGACGTCAGGATCAGGATGGTGTTGCGGAAGTCCACCGTCCGGCCCTGGCCGTCGGTCAGCCTGCCGTCGTCGAGGACCTGCAGGAGCACGTCGAACACGTCCGGGTGCGCCTTTTCGACCTCGTCCAGCAGCACCACCGTGTACGGGCGGCGCCGGACGGCCTCGGTCAGCTGACCGCCCTGGTCGTAGCCGACGTAGCCCGGGGGAGCACCGACCAGGCGGGCCACCGAGTGCTTCTCGGAGTACTCGCTCATGTCGATCCGCTGCATCGCGCGTTCGTCGTCGAACAGGAACTCCGCCAGCGCCTTCGCCAGCTCGGTCTTGCCGACGCCGGTCGGGCCGAGGAACAGGAACGAGCCGGTCGGCCGGTCCGGGTCCGCCACGCCTGCCCGGGCCCGCCGCACGGCGTCCGCGACGACCTGGATCGCCTGGTCCTGGCCGATGACGCGGCGGGTTAGCTCCTGCTCCATCCGGAGCAGCTTGCCCGTCTCGCCTTCGAGCAGCCGTCCGGCGGGGATGCCGGTCCACGCGCTGACCACGTCGGCGACGTCGTCCGCGCCGACCTCTTCCTTCAGCATGACGTTCTGCTTGCTGGCCTCGTTCGCGGCCATCGCGGCCTCGAACTCCTTCTCCAGCACCGGAATCCGGCCGTAGCGCAGCTCGGCGGCCTTGCCCAGGTCGCCGTCGCGTTCGGCGCGCTCGGATTCGCCGCGCAGCTGTTCCAGTTGCTCCTTCAGCTCACGGACGGTCTCGATCGAGCCCTTCTCGTTCTGCCAGCGGGCGGTCAGCGCGGTGAGTTCCTCGCGTTTCTCGGCCAGTTCGGCGCGCAGCGCGGTCAGCCGTTCGAGAGAAGCAGCATCGTCCTCTTTGGACAGTGCCATTTCCTCGATCTCCATCCGCCGCACGGCCCGTTCGACCTCGTCGATCTCCACCGGACGCGAGTCGATCTCCATCCGGATCTTCGACGCGGCCTCGTCGACCAGGTCAATTGCCTTGTCCGGCAGGAACCGCGCGGTGATGTAGCGGTCCGACAGCGTCGCGGCGGCGACCAGCGCGGCGTCCGTGATCCGGACCCCGTGGTGCACCTCGTAGCGCTCCTTCAGCCCGCGCAGGATCGCGATGGTGTCCTCCGGCGACGGCTCGCCGACCAGCACCTGCTGGAAACGGCGCTCCAGCGCCGGGTCCTTCTCGATGTGCTGGCGGTACTCGTCGAGCGTGGTCGCGCCGACCATCCGCAGCTCGCCGCGGGCCAGCATCGGCTTGATCATGTTGCCCGCGTCCATCGCGCCCTCGCCGGTCGCGCCCGCGCCGACGATGGTGTGCAGCTCGTCGATGAACGTGATGACCTCGCCCGCGGAGTCGGTGATCTCCTTGAGGACCGCCTTCAACCGCTCTTCGAACTCGCCGCGGAACTTGGCTCCGGCGACCATCGACCCGAGGTCGAGCGCGACGACTCGCTTGCCGCGCAACGATTCCGGCACGTCGCCCGCGACGATCCGCTGGGCGAGGCCCTCGACGATCGCCGTCTTGCCGACGCCCGGTTCGCCGATCAGCACCGGGTTGTTCTTGGTACGCCGGGAGAGCACCTGCACGACGCGGCGAATTTCCGTGTCGCGGCCGATGACCGGGTCGAGCTCGCCCGAACGCGCGCGCTCGGTGAGGTCGACGCCGTACTTCTCCAGCGCCTTGAACGTGCTTTCGGGATCCGCGCTGGTGATCCGGGCCGAGCCGCGCACCTTCGCGAACGCCTCGCGCAGCGCGTCCGGCGTGGCCCCGTGCCGCTTGAGCAGGTCCGCGACCTGGGCGCCTTCGGTGGCGAGGCCGACGAGCAGGTGCTCGGTCGACACGTACTCGTCACCCAGTTCGGTGGCGAGCTTCTGCGCCCGCGTGAGCGATTTGACCGCGGGCGCGTCGAACTGCGGCGTCGACACGGTCGCGCCGGTCGCCGACGGCAGCCCGTTGATGATCGGCTCGAGCTCCTTGTGCACCGTCTCCGGGTCCGCCCCGACCGCGGTCAGCAGCGGTGCGGTGGTCCCGTCACCCTGCGCCAGCAGGGCGCCCAGCAAATGGGCGGCCGACACGTGCGGGTTGCCGGCCACGGTGGCCGCCTGCGCCGCGGACGAGATCGCCTGCTGGGTCTTCGTGGTCGGGTTGAAAGCGTCCATCCCTCACCTCATGCGTTCGTGAAAATTCGTGGTGACCGGCCCGACCAAGGCCCGTCGACAGGTATAACGTCAGCAAAGTTGAGTCTGTTCCGCTCAACTCTGAATTGGTGCCACCGCGGCCGCGGGCAGCCTCGGCCCCAGCCTGCCGAGCCCGAGCGCGGCGAGGCAAGCACAACCCCCGACCAGTACCCAGGGTAACCACGCCGCCACGGAAAACAACGACACGATCGCTGGAGCGAGTACCTGGGCCACAGTGAACGCGTATTGGAACGCGGCGAGGTAACGGCCCTTCGCCTCGGGCGGCGCGGCGGCCTCGGCGAGCGCGCCGGAGCGCGGCCCGAACACCAGGTCGCCGGCGGCGAACACGAGCGTGGCGGCCAGCAGATACGGCACCTGCCAGCTGCGCGGCACCAGCAGCACGCCGACGCTCGTCAGGCACCACGCGGCGAACAGCGCGGACCCGGCCCGCATCGCGCTGATCCGGCTGAGCCCTCGGGTGAGCCGGAGCGCGACCGTGCCGCCGGCGCTGGTCAGCACGGTCAGCAGGAACAGGATCGCGCCGGGCAGCCACGTCGGCGCGTGCAACCGGTCGAGCACGAACACCGGGGTGCCGATGAGGAAGAAGTCGAGCGACAGTCCGAACAGGCCGCTCAGCAGGATCAACGTCAGGTACGGGCGGTTGCGCAGCACGCCGCTGCGCACGCGCGCCGCGGGCGCGAACCGGCGGCCGGGAGGGATGAACACCGCGATGAGTCCCGCCGCCGCTACGAAAGTCAGCACATCCACGATCAGCGCGACGTTGTAGCCGCTGTCGCCGAACCAGGTGAGCAGCGCCGACGACATCAGCCCGCCGAGCCCGAATCCGCCCGCGCGCACCATTCCGACTTCGGCGAACGGCCTGTCCTTCGGCACTTCTCCGGCGACCTCGGACACCAGCGCGAACAGGCAGCTGTAGAACAATTGTTGGCCCGCACCGAGAAGGATGGCGGCCACCACGACCCCGCTGATGCCGTGCGCGAACAAATACGCGCTGATTCCGGCAGCCTGCAACAGTTGCGCCGCGAGAACTCCGGCTCTCGGCCCGGCACGATCCACCAGCCGCCCGGCCAGCGGCGGCATGAGAAGCCCCGCCGTCGTGCCCAAAGTGACCGCCGTGCCCGCCTCGACGAGCGGAACGCCGATCACCCGCGTCACGTAAAGGAGTGCGAGCGGAAGGAAAAGTCCGGAACCGAAGTTGTCGATCCCCATTGCCAGCAACATCGCGACCCTGCTTCGCGTCACGTATTCGACGCTACCTCCGGGGAAGGGGGACGAGGCAGGGCCGGGAGGGCGCATCGGCTGACGGCAAATGCCACTCCCAGTAGAAAGCTCGTGAGTGTCTATCACGGTTCTAACCGCGATAAACACTCACGAGCCCCCGTTAGTCGACGCTGAGTGTTCCTTGGTGCCTAACGAACTCTCGCTCGGCCGCCTCGCTCAACTCGACATCGTGCTGTGCCGCCGCACCGTCCCCAACCGTCATCGGCTCCGCGTGCGGCGTATATCCGTGCGCGGACACAGTGAGCGTGTAGGCGCCCGGTTCGATTCCCGTGAATCGGTACGTGCCGTCGCCGCCTGCAAGGTACGTTGCGGTAACTATGCCCAGGCGATCGGTAAGCGTCAGTACCGCGCCTGCGACGGCGGCGTGCCGTCCAGCTACGCGTACGCGACCCGAGATGGTGCCCTGACTGTCCAACAGCAAGTCGTGCCAACGCGCGTTTCCGTTAAGCCGCACAGTCGACACCGCGGGCCGCGTCGAGCCAGCTGTCGCGAGAAGCACGTGCTCGCCCACAGTGTTCGCCGACAACTCGTACGCGCCGGTACGACCCGTACGGCCGACATCAACCTGCCGTCCCGTCATGTCGGTGAGCGTGAGCACGACGCCGGGCACTGGACGACCAGCCGCGTCGAGAACTCGGCCGCGCAACACAGTGGTCGCCTCGACCGGAGCTTCGGCCACAGTCACGGCCTCAGCGGAAACAGCCGCCGGCGCCGGGGCGTCCGCGTCGAGAGTCCGGCGCAGCGGAATCTCCTTGATGAACAACACGGCGAGGAAGGTGACCACGGCGATGCAGCCCGCGACAAAGAAAACCGTGCCGGTCGCGTCGCCGAAGGCCCCGCGCACCACCGGCTGCAACGCCGGCGGGAGCGACGAGATGGCGAACGTGCCGCCGCCGCCGGAAACCGCACCGTTCGAGTGAATGCCCATCTGCGACAGCGAGTTCGCGATGTTCGTGGCCACCCGGGCGGCCAGCACCGCACCGAGCGCGGACACGCCCGCCGCGCCGCCGAGCGACCGGAAGAACGTGACGACCGAGGACGACGAACCGATGTCCTTCATCGCGACCGTGTTTTGGACTACCAAAACCAGGTTCTGCATCAGGAAACCCAGCCCGAGGCCGACCAGCGCGAGGTAGACGCCCATCAGCGTCAGGTTGGTCGCGTGGTCCACCGTCGAGAGCAGGAACAGCCCGGCCAGCAGCGAAATCCCGCCCGCGATCATGAACGGCTTGGTGCGCCCGGTGCGGGAAATGACCTGCCCGGCCCCGGTGGAGGCGACGGCCAGCCCCAGCACCATCGGCAGCGTCATCAGGCCGGCGTGCGTCGGCGAGAAACCGCGCGCGATTTGGTAGTACTGCCCGAGGAATACCGAACCGCCGAACATCGCGGTGCCGACCGCCAGCGAGGCGAGCACCGAAAGCGTGAAGGTGCGGTTGCGGAAGAGCCGCAGCGGAACCACCGGCTCCGCCACCCGGGATTCGACCAGAACCGCCAGCGCCAGCGCGACAATCGCCCCGCCGACGTACGCGACGCTCGACCACGAGACCCACGCGAAGCTGCCGCCCGCCAGCGAAACCCAGATCAGCAGCAGCGCGACGCCGCCGACCAGCAGGGTCGCGCCCAGCCAGTCGATCCGCACCTTGCGCTTGAGCACCGGCAGCTTCAGCGTCCGGCCGAGCACGATGAACGCGACGACGGCCAGCGGCACGCACACCCAGAAGCACCAGCGCCAGCCGAGCGGCGAGTCGACGATCAGCCCGCCGATCAACGGGCCGGACACGGTCGCGACGGCGAACACCGCGCCGGTGTAACCGGTGTAGCGGCCCCGGTCGCGCGGCGCGATCATCGCCGCGATGACGACCTGGATCAGCGCCTGCAGCCCGCCGAGCCCGATGCCCTGCAGCGCGCGGTAGGCGATGAGTTCGGGCATCGACTGGGCGATCCCGCCCAGCGCCGAACCGGCGGTGAAGACCACGATCGCGATTTGGTACAGCAGTTTCTTGCTGAACAGGTCGGAGAGTTTGCCCCAGATCGGGGTGGTCGCGGTCGACGTCAGCAGCGTCGCGGTGACGACCCAGGTGTACTCGCTCTGCGAACCGTGCAGGTCGGCGAGGATCGTCGGCAGCGCGTTGGACACGATGGTCGACGACAGCAACGCCACGAGCAGGGCCAGCAACAGGCCGGTGAAGGCCTTGAGGATTTCCCGGTGCGTCATCGGCTGCCCGGATGCGGTGGTTTCCACTATCGCTACTTCACTTTCCCGTCTGCGGGTGCGCCGGCGCAGTACCCGGACGGGCCGAGCGTCGCGCGCAGACCTTCGTTCAATTCGGCGAGCTGCGACGTGAGGCCGGCGATCCGGTCCTCGTCCCAGCCGCCCAGTGCCGTCTCGAAGAACTCGAGGTACTGCTTCCGCCACAGTTCGAGCCGTTCGAGACCGGCCTCGGACACGCTGATCAGCGACGCGCGCCCGTCCTCGGGGGCGGGCCGGCGCTCGATCAGCCCGGCGGCCTGCAACTGGGCGAGCTGCCTGCTGATCACCGACAGGTCGACGAGCCTGCGCTTGGCGACCTCGGACGGACGGGCCTCGCCGTGCTTGGCGAGGTCGGACAGCAGCATCGCCGAGGCCGGGTGCAGCCCTGGCTCGTTCTGCCACGCCTGCATGATCCACAGGTGCTGGAGCTGGGCGGACGCCTTCAGCTCCCGCAGCAGTTCGAGCCGCACGTCGTCAGCTGGGCTCATCGTTCCTCCCGGGCCTGGTGCCCACTTGCTTGTATTCTACAAGTTTAGGCTCAAAGGTTGCGTAGGACAACTATCTAATCGGTGAGCTGCCCCACGTCCCGACCGGCCGGTAACCCGACCGGAGCAACGATGCGGGCATTCCGCCTCAGTGCGGCTACTCTGCGGACCAGACGTCCCGCGATGCCGACGCGGCGAGCACGTCGTGGACAACGAGGAGCAGGAGTGGCGAATTCCCCCGCGCGGCGGCGCGAGCCGAATCCGACAACCGCGGCCGCCCTGCTCTCGTGACCATCCCCTCCCAGCCCCCCGGCCTCCGGTCCCGACCCATGAACGACGACAGCCCGATGACAGCCGATTCGATCAGCCCGCTCCCGCGGACCTCAGCCGCGCCCCGGCAGGCGCCCGCGGCTGTCGTCGCGATGGTGCAGCTCATCCGCGACACCTGGGCGAAATCGGAGCCGTACGCGCCGGAGATCTCGCAGTTCTTCTACGGAATGCTGTTCACCCTCGCGCCGGCCACCCGCGATTTCTTCCCGATCAACATGGAAGTGCAGGGCGGGCGCATCATCCGCGCGCTGGCCCGCGTGGTGCAGATGGTGGACCGGCCGGACGACCTGCTGCCGTTCCTGCGCCAGCTCGGCCGCGACCACCGCAAGTTCGGCGTCGCGCCGAAGCACTACGAGGCCGTCGGCACCGCGCTGCTCGCCGCGCTCAAGAACCACCTCGGCCCGGACTGGACGCCGGAGGTCGAGCGCGCGTGGGCGGAGGCGTTCACCATCGTCGCGCGCGCGATGCAGGAGGCCGCGGCGGCAGACGAGAACCCGGCGTCGTGGTCGGCCACCGTGATCGAGCACCGGCGGCTCACCTGGGATCTCGCGCTGGTGCGGGTGATCCCGGACCAGCCGGTGCCGTATTCGCCGGGCCAGTACATGAGCGTGGAGGTGCCGCAGCGGCCGAGGCTGTGGCGGTACCTGTCGCCGGCGAACGCGCCGCGCGAGGACGGCGGCATCGAATTCCACGTGCGCGCGGTCGACGGCGGCTGGGTCTCGCGGGCGATCGTGAGCCACACACAGGCGGGCGACGTCTGGCGGCTCGGCCCGCCGCTGGGCCGGATGACCGTCAACCGCGAACAGTCGCGCGGCGTGCTGATGGTCGCGGGCGGCACCGGGGTCGCGCCGCTGCGGGCGATCCTCGACCACCTCGCGCTGTGGGGCGAGAACCCGAAGACCCGGCTGTTCTACGGCGGGCCGACCCGCGAGGACCTCTACGACCTGGAAGAACTTCGTGCGCTCGCGGCGACCAACCCATGGCTGACCATCACGCCGGTCGTCGAACGCGGCGACCATCTGCCGGGCTGTGAACACGGCACGCTCGCCGAAGCGGTCACGCGGTACGGAGCGTGGCCGGACCACGACATCCTGGTGTCCGGGTCGCCGGCGATGATCCGCGCGACGGTGTCGCGGATGCTGGTCGCGGGCAGTGCGCTGGACCAGATTCAATACGACCCGTTCACCGCGGACTGAGCCGATGGAGATCCGGATTCCGGTGGCGGACGGGGAAATCGGCGGCTACCTGGCGGTGCCGTCCGGCGACGGCCCGTTCCCCGCGGTGGTGCTGATCCACGACGTGTTCGGGCTGAACCAGGACGCGCGCGAGATCACCGACCGGTACGCCGCCGCGGGCTATCTAGCGCTGAGCCCCGATCTGTACTCGCGCGGCGGCCTGGTCCGGTGCGTCAAGCGGACGTTCCAGGACCTGTTCGCCCGCGAGGGCCGGGCGTTCGCGGACATCGAGGCGGCGCGGGCGCTGGTCGCCGGACGGGCCGACGCGACCGGCAAGGTCGGCGTGGTCGGGTTCTGCATGGGCGGCGGGTTCGCGTTGGTGGCCGCCTCGCGGGACTTCGACGCTTCCGCGCCCTACTACGGGCAACTGCCGAAGGATCTGTCCGCTTTGGACGGTGCCTGCCCGATCGTCGGCAGCTTCGGCGGCAAGGACTTCTCCCTGCGCGGCGCCGCGGCCAAGCTCGAAGCCGCGCTCGCGGAACGAGGAATCCCTCACGACGTCAAGGAATACCCGGACGCCGGGCACGGCTTCGCGAACCACTACCGGCCCGCGCCACTGGCCGCACTCGCCCGGATCACCGGGATGGGCTATCACGAACCGTCGGATTCCGACGCCTGGCGACGCGTCACCGCGTTCTTCGAAGAGCACCTGAAGTAGTCAGCTCAGCGTGCTCAAGTAGCCCAGCGCACCGACCCGCGCCGAGGCAGGCGAGGCCGAAGGTGCGTCGGTCCGGTCGTTTCAGCAGCCGGATTCCGGACGGTACGAGCGCGAACGCGTCGCCCTCTACGGCGGCGAACTGGTCGCCGCCGGACGTGGTGCTGATGGACGTCCGGATGCCGGTGATGGACGGCATCGAAGCGACCCGGCTGATCGGCGAGCGCGCCCCGGACGTGCAAGTGCTGGTGCTGACCATGTTCGACCTCGACGACCACGTCTTCGCCGCACTGCGCGCCGGAGCGACCGGCTTTTTGCTCAAGGACACCCGCCCAGCCGACCTGTGCTCGGCGGTGCGGGTGGTGGCTTCCGGGGACGCAATGCTCGGCCCGGATGCCCCGCCGCGCGCGGACGTCGCCGCTCTGGCCCCGCGAGAACGCGAGGTGCTCGCGCTGGTGGCGAGCGGACTGTCCAATGTGGAGATTGCCGAACGGATGCAGCTGTCGATGCCCGAGATCGTGCGCAGCTGGTGCTCGTCGCGTACGAATCCGGCTTGGTGCGTCCCCGGAACTAACGCCACACCGCCTCGGCGCGGTCGCTGGCTTCCGGGGTGAAGTAGTCGCCGGTCTCCAGGTCTTCCAGCAGGGTCGCGTGGTGCGGGGTCCAACCCAGCAGCTCCTGGGTGTACGCGCTGGACGCAGGCACATCGAGGGAGAAGAACCTTGCCAGGAACGGGTTTCCGAGGTGTTCGGCGGCTTCTTCGAGAGTCAGGGATGCCGTGGGGATATCCAGCAGCTGCGCGATCTTCTCCGCGACGCTCTTGATCTCGACGGTTTCCCCGACCCCGTGCAGCATGCTCCCCGCGGGCGCTTTCTCCAGCGCCAGCCGGAAAAGCACCGCCGCGTCGTCGCGATGGACAGCGGGCCAGCGGTTCGTGCCGTCGCCCAAGTAGGCCGAGACGCCCGCTCGGCGTGCACCGGCGATGAGCGCTGGGATGAAGCCGTGGTCACGTGGTCCGTGCACGGTCGGCGCGAGCCGCACGACGCTGGCTCGGACGCCGCGGTCGGCGAATCCGAGGCAGGTCTGCTCGCCGGGGATGCGGAAGTACGCCACCGAATCCGGATCGGCCGGGTCGAGTTCCGTGCTGATCTGGTCGGCCTTCAGCACCAGCGTGCCGGACGTGCTGACGAACGGTTTGCCGGTGCCGACCAGTGCCTGGCCCAGCGCGTCGATTGCCTCGCAGTCGCGGCGGATGAGGTCGTCCGGATCGGCGTAGCTGCCGCCCTGGGCCAGATGCACCACGCCGTCGGCGGCTTCGGCACCGCGGCGCAGGCTGTCGAGGTCGTCGAGCGAACCTCGGTGCGGTGTCGCGCCGAGCGATTCCAGCCGTGCGGCGGAAGCGTCCGAGCGAGCCAGGCCGGTGACCGTGTGTCCGGCCCGGATCAGTTCGGCGACGACGGCGGGACCGGTCTGGCCGGATCCGCCGGTAACGAAAACCTGCATGAAGGACTCCTTAGTGTCAGTGACTGACTCTACGCGTAGCGACAGTGACTGACGCAATGTGAGGTCAGTCACTGTCGCAAAAGCCGGGTAGGCTTCAGGACGTGCCACGGAGCGGAGCAGAAGCGCGCAGCCGCCTCAAGCAGGCGGCGCTGGAGCTGTACCGGGAAAACGGGTTCGACAAGACGACCACCGCGGAAATCGCGGCCCGGGCAGGCGTCACCGAGCGCACGTTCTTCCGGCACTTCCCGGACAAGCGCGAGGTGCTCTTCGACGGCGAGGCCGACCTGCGCGAGGACCTGACGAAGTCGGTCGCCGAAGCCCCGGAAGGCCTGGCACCGCTGGAAATCCTGCTGCGCGCCTTCCGGAAGGCCGGGCGGATCATGGAGCGCAATCTGCCGTTCGCCGAGCCCCGGCGCGACCTGATCGCGGCGACGCCGACTTTGCGGGAACGCAATCTGGCCAAGGCGGCGACCCTCGCCGAGGCACTCGCGGAAGCGTTGCGGCAGCGGGGGGTCGAGGATCGGTTAGCGGGATTGGCGGCCCACACCGGGTGGGCGACGTTCCACCACGCCACCCAAGCCTGGATCAGCGACCCGACGCGAGAATTGGACGACTATCTGACCGAGGCGTTCGCCGATCTGCGCACGCTCGGCGCGGAGGTCCGGACAGCGAAAAGCCCTCCCGCGTCGTAACACGAGAGGGCGCTCCGGGGAGACGGGCAGGCAGCGAAAACCCCTCCCGCGGCGGCAGGAGGGGTTCTCGTGAGCGGCGAGCACGGCTCTCACCGCGATCGCCACTCACGACATGCTCAGCGGCGCTTGGGTTTCCACACCACCAGCGAGGTGTTCTGCCGCAGCGGCACCAGATCCTTGCGGTAGGAAGCGTGCACCGCGGCGGCGGCTTGTTCGGCGGCCGCGTAGGCGGCGGCGAGTTCTTCGGTCAGCTCGTGCACCCGGGACCGCAGCGCGTCGACCTGGTTTTCCAGTTCGATGATGCGCTTGATGCCGGACAGGTTGACGCCCTCCTCCTGCGAGAGGCGCTGGACCTCGCGCAGCAGGGCGATGTCGCGCATCGAATACCGCCGTCCGCCGCCGGCGGTGCGGCCTGGCGAGACCAGGCCGTGCCGGTCGTAGGAGCGCAGCGTCTGCGCGTGCAGCCCGGAAAGCTGGGCCGCCACCGAAATCACGAACACCGGGGTGTCCTCGTCCGCACCGTGCGGGAGTCCCGGATTACCGCCGAACATCACCCTCACCTGCCTTCGAGCAACTCGGTGATTTCAGGGCGCGGGTCGTGGCCCTTCATCGCCTCGGCGTAGGCCTCGAGCGCCGCCCGCGCCTTGTCGTCGAGCTTCGCCGGGACCGCCGCCTCGAGCGTGACCAGCAGGTCGCCCTGCGAGCCGTCCCGTTTCTGAATGCCCTTTCCGCGCACGCGCAACACTCGTCCGCTCGCGGTACCCGCGGGCACCTTAAGCGACACCTTGCCTTCGAGCGTCGGCACCGTGACGGTCGTGCCCAGCGCGAGTTCGGTGAAGTCCACCGGCACGGTGAGCGTGAGGTTGAGGTCCTTGCGCCCGAACAGCTTGTGCGGGGCCACGTGCACCCGCACGTACAGGTCGCCCGCCTGCGCGCCGCCGCGTCCGGGTTCGCCCTGGCCGGCCAGCCGGATCCGCTGGTCGTCCTTCACGCCCGGCGGGATGCGCACGGTGAGCGTGCGGGTGCGGGTGCTGACGCCCTCGCCGCCGCACTCCGGGCACGGCTCGTCGATGATCTTGCCCCGGCCGCGGCAGTCCTGGCACGGCTCGGAGAACGCGAACGCGCCCTGGCTGCGGCTGACCAGCCCGGACCCGCTGCAGGTCGGGCAGATCCGCGGCGACGTGCCCGGCTTCGCGCCGTTGCCGCCGCAGGTGGAACAGGTGGCCGGGCTCGACAGCCGCAACGGCAGCGTCGCGCCCTTGACCGACTCGAGGAAGTCGATCCGCACGTCGGTCTCGACGTCCGCGCCGCGCTGCGGCCGGTTCGCCGTGGCACCGGCGGCACCGCCCCGGCCGCGGCCGAAAATGCCGCCGAGGATGTCGCCGAGCCCGCCGAAGCCGCCCTGGCCCTGAGCACCGGCCTGGTTGAACAGGTCGCTCATGTCGAACCCGCCCGCGCCGCCGCCCGGGAAACCGCCGAATCCGCCCGCACCGCCGGAGCCGAAGAGCGTGCGCGCCTCGTCGTACTCCTTGCGCTTGGCCGGATCGGACAGCACGCCGTACGCCTCGGACACGGCCTTGAACTTGTTCTCGGCCGCGGTGTTGCCCGCGTTGGCGTCCGGGTGGTTTTCCTTGGCCAGCTTGCGGTAGGCCTTCTTGATCTCGTCCGTGGTCGCGTCGGAGGAGACACCCAGCTCTTTGTAGAAGTCCTTGCCGATCCACTCCCGAGCACTCATCGGGTGTCTCCTCCTTTCACTGCGAACCGATTGTTACTGCTGACCGGACTCATCGACCGAACCGTCGAGCGGCAATTCGCCGCCGACCGGCGGATCGACCGGCTGCTCCGCGGGGGCTTCGCCGGGCTCGTGGTCGGTCACGCCGACCAGCGCCGCCCGCAGCACCCGGTCGCCGAAGCGGTAGCCGCGGCGCATCACCAGGGTGACCGTCGGGCCCTTCACGTCCGGGGACGTGTTGTGCTGCACGGCCTCGTGGACGCTCGGGTCGAATTCCTCGCCCTCGGTGCCGAACGCCTCCAGACCGGCTCGCTCCAAGCTGCTGACCAGCTTGTCGGCCACCGATTTGAACGCGCCGGTGAGGTCGCCGTGCTGCTCCGCGCGCTGAAGGTCGTCCAGCAGCGGCAGCAGATCGCCGACGACGGACGCCTTCGCGCTCTGCACCACGGCCTCGCGGTCGCGGTCGACCCGCTTGCGGTAGTTCGCGTACTCCGCCTGCAGACGCTGCAGGTCGGCAGTGCGCTCGGACAGTTGCTTCTCGATATCCGAGGCGGCCGGAACGGCTTCGTCCACGGAATCGCCCAGCGAGGGGCCCGCGTGCTGCACGGGCTCCTCACCGGCCGGAGTTTCCTCCGCGGCGGGCGGGCGGACCTCGCCGGTCTGCGGGTCCACCCGGCGCCGATCCCGCACGACTACCGGTTCCTCGGGGCCAGTGCCCTCGGTCTCGGAGTGGCGGGGGGTCACTTCTTCTCGTCCTCTTCCACGATCTCGGCGTCGACCACGTCGTCCGCCTTCGACTTCGGAGCGTCGCCCTTGGCACCGGCCGCGCCCTCAGCACCCGGAGCGCCCTCGGCGCCGGCCGCGCCCGCGTTCGCGTACAGCGCGCTGCCCATCTCCTGCGAAGCGGTGTTCAGCTTCTCGATGGACTCGCGGATCTTGGCCGAGTCGGTGCCCTTGAGCGCTTCGTTCGCCTCGTCGATCGCGGACTTCACCTTGCCCTTGAGGTCCTCGGGCAGCTTGTCGTCGTTGTCCTTGACGAACTTCTCGGTCTGGTAGACCAGCGTCTCCGCCTGGTTGCGGGTCTCCGCTTCCTCGCGGCGCTTCTTGTCTTCCTCGGCGTGCGCCTCAGCGTCCTTGACCATGCGCTCGATGTCGTCCTTCGGCAGCGCCGAGCCGCCGGTGATCGTCATCGACTGCTCCTTGTTCGTGCCGAGGTCCTTCGCGGTCACGTGCACGATGCCGTTGGCGTCGATGTCGAAGGTGACCTCGATCTGCGGCACGCCGCGCGGGGCCGGCGGAAGACCGGTCAGCTCGAACATGCCGAGCTTCTTGTTCGCCGCCGCGATCTCACGCTCGCCCTGGAACACCTGGATCTGCACCGACGGCTGGTTGTCGTCCGCCGTCGAGAAGATCTCGGACCGCTTGGTCGGGATCGTGGTGTTGCGCTCGATCAGCTTGGTGAACACGCCGCCCTTGGTCTCGATGCCCAGCGACAGCGGGGTCACGTCGAGCAGCAGGACGTCCTTGACCTCGCCCTTGAGCACGCCGGCCTGCAGCGCGGCGCCCACGGCGACGACCTCGTCCGGGTTCACGCCCTTGTTCGGCTCGCGGCCGCCGGTCAGCTCCTTGACCAGCTCGGCCACCGCCGGCATGCGGGTGGAACCGCCGACGAGCACCACGTGGTCGATGTCGCCGACCGAGATGCCCGCGTCGCGGATGACGTTGTTGAACGGGGCCTTGGTGCGGTCCAGCAGGTCCGAGGTGATCTTCTGGAACTCGGCGCGCGACAGCGTCTCGTCGAGGAACAGCGGGTTCTTGTCCGCGTCCACCGTGATGTAGGGCAGGTTGATGCTGGCGGAGTTGGAGCTGGAGAGCTCGATCTTCGCCTTCTCCGCCGCCTCGCGGATGCGCTGCAGCGCCATCTTGTCCTTGGTCAGGTCAATGCCGTTGGCGGCCTTGAACTTGTCGACCAGCCAGGTGACGATGCGCTCGTCCCAGTCGTCGCCGCCGAGGTGGTTGTCACCGGAGGTGGCGCGCACCTCCACGACGCCCTCGCCGATCTCCAGCAGGGAGACGTCGAAGGTGCCGCCGCCGAGGTCGAAGACCAGGATGGTCTGTTCCTTCTCGCCCTTGTCCAGGCCGTAGGCCAGCGCGGCCGCGGTCGGCTCGTTCACGATCCGGAGCACGTTCAGGCCGGCGATCTGGCCTGCTTCCTTGGTGGCCTGCCGCTGCGCGTCCTCGAAGTACGCCGGGACGGTGATCACCGCGTCGGTGATCTCCTCGCCCAGGTACGCCTCCGCGTCGCGCTTCAGCTTCATCAGCACGCGCGCGCTGATCTCCTGCGGCGTGTAGGCCTTGCCGTCGATCTCGGTCTTCCAGTCGGTGCCGATGTGCCGCTTCACGGACCGGATCGTGCGGTCGACGTTCGTGACGGCCTGGTTCTTCGCCGGCTGGCCGGTGAGCACTTCGCCGTTCTTGGCGAAGGCGACGATGGACGGGGTGGTACGGGAGCCTTCCGAGTTGGCGATGACCGTCGGCTCGCCGCCCTCAAGGACGGCGACGACCGAGTTGGTCGTGCCGAGGTCGATGCCGACCGCTCGCGCCATGGTGCTTCCTCTCGTGTTCTGGACTGTGGGTTGGTGCTATGTTCGTGACCTGCGGTTTCGAGGCACTCTTGAGTACCTTCTTAGCAGGTTTTCCAGGTCTCGCGCACGGCTTGGTCCACCAGACTTGAGCCGACCGCACTCAACCTTGCTACCAGGATAACGGCGGGACCCCCGGTCTTGTTCCCGGGTTCACCCGCAGAATTCGCCCCGCGGCGGTGTGACGCCACTCACCAGGTAGTCGGCCTCGGCCCGGCGCACGCATTCGGAGTTGAGCAGCCCGGTGTGGCCGTCGCCGTAGTACGTGAGCAGGGCCGATCCGTCGATGCTCGCGGCGAGCCCGTGGGCCCACGGCAACGGCGTCGCCGGGTCGTGCGCACCGCCCACGACGAGGATCGGCGGAGCCCCGTGCACGGGATGCGGCTGGGGCGGGTTCAGCGCGGGAAGCGGCCAGCCGGTGCAGCCCGCGGAGAGGTCCCAGTACTCGCTGTAGCGCCAGCTGTGCGGGGCGACGGCGCGGATCACCCGGGCGGTCGCGCGCAGGTCCGCCAGTCCGGTGAACGGCGATGGGAAGTCTTGGCAGCCGATCGAGCGATACGCGCCGTAGGTCTCGGTCGCGAACTGCGAGCTGGTCGCGAGCGCGCTCGCGTCCGGGTCCGCCAGCGCGCGGCTCAGATTCGGCCACTCGGCCGGGAGGTAGAGGTGGCTGTACGCGCCGGAGGCCAGCTCCTCGCCGGTTGCCTTGCGGCCCAACGCTTTCGCGTACGCGCCGTGGGTGACCAGGTCGTCGTAGCGGGCGAGCGCGTTCTTGCCGTGCAGCGCGCAGTCCGTCGAGCGGTCGCACCACGCGGCGAACCGCAGCAAGGCATCCTCGGTAGCGGCGGCTTCCTCGACCATCGCCTGGCGCATCGGCCGGGAGTGGTCGACCGCGCCGTCGAGCACCATCGTGCGCACCCGGTCCGGATGCTTCGACGCGTACACCGCGCCGAGTTCGGTGCCGTACGAGACGCCGAGCCAGGAGATCTTCTGCTCGCCGAGCGCGCCGCGGATCGCGTCGATGTCCTCGGCGGCGCTTTGGGTGTCGACGTGCCCGAGCATCGGGCCGGTCTTGGCGAGACAGTCTTCGCCCGCCGCGCGGTTGTGCGCGACGAAAGCGTCGTACTGCGGGCGCGTCGTCGGGAAGAGGCCGATCTTCGGGTCGTACAGTTTCGCCTGGTCACAGCTGATCTTCGGCTCGCTGAACCACACGCCGCGCGGGTCGAAGCCGATGATGTCGAAGCGGTCCCGCAGTGGTTTCCGGGCGGAGCCGATGACCTTCGGGTCGAGTCCGCCGAAGCGCACGAAGCCAACCCCGGAGCCGCCCGGACCGCCCGGGTTGACCAGCAGCGAGCCGACCCGGTGCTTCGGGTCGGCCGCGGGCAGGCGAGTGAGCGGGATGTGCGCCGTGCCGGTCTCGGGATGGGCGCGGTCGATCGGCACTTCGATCTGGGCGCATTGCGCGGTCGGTTCCTGCTGGGTCCCGCACGGTGTCCAGGTCAACGCCGGCGTCGGTGCGCTGACCAGCGGAAGCAGGGTCAGCACGGCAGCGGCCAGGTTCATGCCCGGCGCACCTGCACCGTCCGGTCCTCGGCCGAGGTGCGGAGCACGACCGTCTCCGCGTTCCGGACGATCCCCTGCTGCACCGGGATTTCCACCACCGCAACCGGTGTCGTGGCCTGCGGTTCGGGCGAGTGGCCGACCGCCGCGGTGATCGCGAACGCCCCCACCGCGCCCGCCAGCACCGCGGCCAGCAGCCGCTTTTCGAGTGTGCGCATGATGTGTCTGTTCTCCCCTTCAGCCGGCTCAGACGGCCTTGACGGTGACGCTGCCGCTGTCCGTGTTCAGCTCGAGCGTCTTCGCGTCCGGACCGGAGTTCTGCGGAATGTCGATGCTGCGGTGGCCGCTCTCGCTGTTGCCGGTGACCTGGTAGGACCCGCTGCGCGGCACGGACACCGTGATCCGGCCGGAGTCGGCCTGCGCCTTGACGTTGTTGGGCTGGGTCAGGCTCAGCTCGATCCGCCCGCTGCCCGCGGAGACGTCGACCGGCCCGCGCAGGCCGTCGCCCTCGATCCGGCCGGACTGGCTGTGCACCTGCACCTCGCCGACGTTGTGCAGTTCGGCCGCGCCGCTGTCCAGCCGGAGCTTGACCGGCCCCGGGATGTCCTGCATCTGCGCCCGCCCGGAATCGGCGGTGACGTCGACGCTGCCGACGCCCGCGAAGTCGAGCGTGCCGGAATCGGAGCTGCCGGTGACCGGGATGCCGGCCGGGACGATCAGCTCCATGTCGGCGGTGCAGTTGCGGCCGCAGTCGAGGATGACGAGCTGATCGCCGTCGACGCGGTAAGCGTCCCCGGGCTCGCCGCTGAAGTGGTAGCGAAGAGTCTGATGCACGCGAGCCGCGCCGGGAGCGGTGCGGATGCGCACGTCCCCGGAGCCGTTCTCCAGCTTCACCCCGCGGATCTCCTGCGTCAGCGTCGCGTCCCGGGAAACCGTCGACCCGAACCCCCACCCGCCGAATCCGATCGCCACCCCAACGCCGATCACCGCGATGCCGGCCAGTGCCAGAAGCGGGCGTGCCATGTCAGTTCCCCTCAGTACCACTCTCGGCTGTCGCGAGAGACGTTAGAAGGTGCGGGGCCCCGGGGACATCCGGTAAACCCCCCGAAACATCCCTGAGGCGGCGACGGGAGGGCCAGGGTCCTAACCTGGCGGCCGGAGAGCCCCGTGGATCAGGAGGAACCCATGCCCCAGCCGCCCAATCCGTACGACTACCTGCCGTCGGTTCCCTCGTTCACCCTGCGCAGCACGGACATCGCCGACGGCGAAACCCTGGCCCAGCCGCACCTGTCGGGCATCTTCGGCGCCGGCGGCGAGGACCGTTCGCCGCAGCTGGAGTGGGAAGGCTTCCCGGAGGGCACCCGCAGCTTCGCGATCACGGTCTACGACCCGGACGCCCCGACGGCCAGCGGTTTCTGGCACTGGGCGGTCTTCAACATCCCGGCGTCGGTGACCTCGCTGCCGTCCGGAGCGGGCGACTCCGCGGGGTCGGGACTGCCCTCTTCGGCGGTCACGCTTAAGGGTGACGGCGGAGTGAAGCAGTACCTGGGCGCCGCGCCGCCTCCCGGACACGGGCCGCACCGGTACTTCTTCGTGGTGCACGCGCTGGACGTGGAGACGCTGGAGGTGCCGGAGGACGCGACGCCGGCGTTCCTCGGGTTCAACATGTTCGGCCACACGCTGGGGAGGGCGACGTTGGTGCCGGTGTACGAGAACAAGGGCTGAGGTTTCGGTGGCGGAGCCGGGGGTCGCGGTTGCGCGCGAGCAACCGCGACCCGACGTCGTGGGCGGGGTCGTCCTAAACGCCGAGGGACGCGCGTTCGTCCAGCTCCGCAGCGCGGACCGCGACCTCTACCCGAACACGTGGGACGTCGTGGGCGGGAAGGTCGAGCCCGACGAGACGGCAATGGAGGCGCTGGCGCGGGAGGTCGTCGAGGAAACCGGATGGCGGTTGCGCCGGGTTGTTCGCGACCTCGGCAGTTTCCACTGGCCGGACAACGACGGCGTCGAGCGGACCGGTCTCTACTTCTTGCTCGAAGTGGACGGCGACCTTTCCCGCCCCGTCCTGGAATGGCACAAGCATCCGCGCTACGCCTGGGTTGGTGCCGAAGACCTGGAAATGCTGCGGGAGAACTGCGCGCCGGACGACACCTTGATCAGGGACGTCGTTGCCCGCGCACTGTCCTCACTGGACTGATCAGCGAACCGCCTCGCGTTCCAGGTACCGGCCCTCCGCGTGCTCCGCGAAGCCGAACTTCCGGTACAGCTCGTGGGCGTCCGACGTGTGCAGCATCCATCGGAACTTCGCCCCCGGCCCGTGGTCGATCATCTCGCGCACGAGTTCCTTGCCCAGTCCCGCGCCGCGCGCGTCCGCCACGACGAACACATCCGCGAGATAAGCCATCGCGACCCCGTCCGAGAACGCGCGCGCGAAGCCCACCTGCCGCCCGCTCGCCGTTTCGTACGCGCCGACCACCCGCCACGCCGTCCGCACCTGCTGCTCGACGTGTTCCCGGGTCCGCCACCGAGCCCAGTACGCCTCCCCGGACAGGAACTCCCACACCACGTCGAGATCCACCCGCGCGACGTCGTCGTCCAGTTCGTAAGCACCCACAGTCCTCATGGCCGCTAGGCAATCAGCGCCGTCAAGCGGGTTTGAGCAGGTAGTCCACCACCGGACGCAGTTCCTCCGCGGACGGCGGCTCGTCGTCGATCAAGCCCTGGATCAGCAGGCCGTCGATGCCCGCGAGGAACACCCGGAACGCGACCTCGTCGTCGTGCCGGACCATCGACGTCAGCACATCCAGCCACCGCCGCGCGGCCGGGCGCAGTTCGGGTTTGCGGGCGGCCAGCAGGTACAGCTCGTATTCCGCCATCGTGCGCCCGCGGCGCGGCCCCAGCGCTTCCGCGAGCAGGCCAGCCACCTCCTCCGCACCGCGGCTGCCGCGCGATCGGGCGCGGTCGATCATCCAGTACACCTCGGTCGCCATGTCGCGCGCGCACGAGATCAGCGTCGCCACGAGCAGGTCGTCCAGCGACGAGAAGTGGTAGGTCGTGGACGTCGTCGGCACCCCGGCCTCGGCCGCGACCGTGCGGTGCGTGACCCCGGCGACGCCGTCGCGTTCGATCACCCGCAGGGTCGCTTCGATGATCTCCGTCCGGCGCTTCTCGCCGCGGGCCTTGCGGCCGTCGGTCTGGATTTTCACGACTGGCTCCCGACCTCGATGAGCACCACCCCGCCGATCACGAGCACCAGCCCGGAGATCACCGCGAGGTTGATCGGCTCCTTCAAAAACAGCACGCCGACCAGCGCGACCAGCGCCACGCCCGCCGCCGCCCAGATCGCGTAGGCCACCCCGATCGGCAGCCCCAGCTTCAGCACCCGCGACAGCGCGAAGAACGCCAAGCCGTACCCGACGACCACGAGGATCGAGGGCGTCAGGCGCGAAAAGCCCTCGGAAAGTTTGAGCGAGACGGTGGCGGTCACTTCTGCGGCGATGGCCAAAGCGAGGTACAAGTAAGCACCCATAGCTCGACAAACTACCTGAACGATCGTCCCACTTGTCAGCGAGGCGTGCACCACATCGGTGGGACTTGGGAGCGGCTCACCGGTTACCCATCAGTAAGAAGCGTTACCCTGCTCGGCACCGGCGCGCTCGCGCGGCGGCACCACCACACCGGACGAAAGGCACCCGACGATGGGCGCTGTACAGCTGACGCTCGGGGGGATCTCCGTCCTCCTGGGCATCGTCGCCTGGGGAATGTTCATCGCGACCATTGCCCGCTTCGTGCGGGTGATCAAGCTCGGCCAGCCGGACTCCACCCGCAACGGCCCGTTCCTGCCGCGCTTGACGACCCTGATCAAGGAGTTCGCGGCACACACCCGCATGGCGAAGTTCCGCCAGGTCGCCCCGTGGCACTGGCTTGTCATGTGGGGCTTCCTGATCGGGTCGCTCGCGCTGTTCGAGGCTTACGGCGAGGTGTTCGTCCCGACCTGGGGCTGGCCGATCCTCGAGGACTGGTCGCTGTGGAGCCTCCTGATGGAGCTGCTCGGCGTCGGCACGGTCGTCGGCGGCGTGGCGCTCGCGATCATCCGGCAGGTGAACCACCCGCGCCGGGCCGACCGGCTGTCGCGCTTCGCGGGCTCGAACTTCAAGTGGGCCTACTTCGTCGAGGCCGTGGTGATCGTCGAGGGCATCGGCATCATCGGCGTGCGCGCGGGCAAGGCCGCGATGCACGTCCACGAGACGCCGACCTGGGCCGCGTTCGTGTCGAACCCGCTCAGCGAGCTGCTGCCCTCGAGCGCGGCGCTGGTGTCGGTGTTCGCCTTCATCAAGCTGATGAGCGCGACGGTCTGGCTGATCGTCGTGGCCCGCACGATGACCATGGGCATCGCCTGGCACCGGTTCAGCGCGTTCTTCAACATCTACTTCAAGCGCGAGGCCGACGGCGGCGTGGCGCTCGGCGCGGTCAAGCCGATGATGAGCAAGGGCAAGGTGCTCGACCTCGAAGAGGCCGACCCGGACGAGGACACCTTCGGCGTCGGCGCGATCGAGGACTTCAGCTGGAAGGGCTGGCTGGACTTCTCCACCTGCACCGAATGCGGCCGTTGCCAGTCGCAGTGCCCGGCGTGGAACACCGGCAAGCCGCTGTCGCCGAAGCTGCTCATCACGCAGCTTCGCGACCACGCCTACGCGAAGGCCCCGTACCTGCTCGCGGGCGGTAAGCGCGACATGGCCGGCGACGAAGTCGGCCTGTCCGGCGACAACATGTACGCGGGCATCGACGTCCTCGCGATCGCTGAGTCGCAGAAGGCGCTCGTCGGCGACGACGGTGGCGTGATCGACCCCGACGTGCTGTGGTCCTGCACTTCCTGTGGTGCCTGCGTCGAGCAGTGCCCGGTCGACATCGAGCACGTCGACCACATCGTCGACATGCGCCGCTACCAGGTGATGATCGAGTCGTCGTTCCCCACGGAGCTGAACGGCATGTTCAAGAACCTGGAGAACAAGGGCAACCCGTGGGGCCAGAACGCCAAGGACCGGCTGCAGTGGACGGAGGAGCTCGACTTCGAGGTCCCGGTCTTCGACGGCGATCTGGGCGACGCGGAGTACCTGTTCTGGGTCGGCTGCGCCGGCGCGTTCGAGGACCGCGCGAAGAAGACCACCCGCGCGGTGGCCGAGCTGCTGCACATCGCGGGCGTCAAGTACACCGTGCTCGGCTCGGAGGAGTCCTGCACCGGTGACCCGGCTCGCCGCGCGGGCAACGAGTTCCTGTTCCAGATGCTGGCGCAGCAGAACGTCGAGGTGCTGAACTCGGTGTTCGAGGGCCGGGAACGCAAGGCGCGCAAGGTGGTCGTCACCTGTGCGCACTGCTTCAACACCCTCGCCAACGAGTACCCGGAGCTGGGCGGCCAGTTCGACGTCGTGCACCACACGCAGCTGCTGAACCGCCTGGTGCGGGAGAAGCACCTGACGCCGGTCGCGCCGGTCGCCGAGGACGTCACCTACCACGACCCCTGCTACCTGGGCCGGCACAACAAGGTCTACGACGCTCCGCGCGAGCTCGTCGGCGCGTCCGGTGCGCAGCTGCGCGAAATGCCGCGGCACGGCGACCGCTCGATGTGCTGCGGCGCCGGCGGCGCGCGGATGTGGATGGAAGAGAAGATCGGCAAGCGGATCAACGTCGAGCGCGTGGACGAGGCGCTCGGCACCGCTCCGTCGAAGATCGCCACCGGCTGCCCGTTCTGCCGCGTGATGCTCACCGACGGCGTCACCTCGCGCCAGAGCGACGGCCTGGCGAGCGAGAAGGTCGAGGTCGTGGACGTCGCGCAGCTGCTGCTGACGGCGGTGAAGCGCAAGCCGGAACCGGCGCTGGTCGCTTCGGGCGCGCCCTCGCTGGACGAATCGGACGCGGAGCTGTCCGCCAAACCGGACGTCCCGACCGACGAGAAGCCGACCGGAACGCCGTTGCCCGAGGGCGACGACTGAGTTTTACCTGAAACGGCCCCTGGCATTCGCGGATGCCAGGGGCCGTTTTCGTGAGCGCACCCGGGACATTTGTCAGTGCCGGAGGATGATGTTCGGCCCGGGTCCGCGGCCGCGCGCGCTGCGAAGGTCACGGCATGACCTTGCGCAAGACCGCGGTTGCCGCGCTGGCAGCACTTTCGCCGTTCTTCGCCGAGTTCCTGCTCGGCGACCAATACCTGGCAGGGCCTCCGGAAGTCGGCCGGCAACTGGCCATGTTCGCGATGTTCATGATGATGTACGGAGCCGGCGCGGTGTTGATCCGCGAGGTCGCGCGGCGGAGGAATCGCGGCTGGCCGACCATCCTCGCGTTAGCGCTAGCGTACGGCGTCGTAGAAGAAGGATTGTTGACCCAGACCCTCTTCAACCCGCACTATCTCGGCCTCGACCTGCTTAAGTACGCATACATTCCCTGGCTCGGCATGGGCGGGCAGTGGACTGTGTACGTGCTAACGCTGCACGTGGTGTGGAGCATCGCGACGCCTATCGCGATCGCGGAAGCCTTCTTCGGCCGTACCCCGTGGTTGCGTCGGCCTGGCCTCTGGGCGTGGAGCAGCGTATTGGCCATCGGCTGCGCGGGAACATTCTTCGTGAGCTACCGAATGGGGCAGCACTTCCTCGCTTCTCCGGCACAGCTGATTGGCGCGTTCCTTGTGGCCGCCGGGCTCGTGTTCGCGGCCCTTCGCCTGACAGCCACCCCGAAGCCGGTACGCGGCAACGGATGGCTCGGTTTCGCGGTCGGCCTCATCGCGAGCACTGCGTTCCAGGTCGTCATGAAGATGGCGCACCTGCCTCCGTGGCTGGCTGTTGTCGTCATGCTGGCACTGGAAGTGGCAGTGTTCGCGTACGCGATCCGCGCGCGTCCTCCCGCCATTTCGCTGGCCGCGGGTGCCACCGTGACGTACGGCTGGGTTGGGTTGCTGACCGCCTTGGACGCGGGTTTCGCCGCGACGGTCGAGCAGTCGGTACTGGTCGCGGGCGTCCTCGTGCTGGTGGTGGTCGCTTGCAGCAGGCGGCGTACCCCGCGGTGCAGTTAGTCTTTCCGGCGTGAGCGACGAAACGGAAGGCGGCGGCGAAAGCACCCTCACCGTGGTACTGGCCGGCGGGGTGAACCTGGCGATCGCGGTGCTGAAGCTCGTCGCGGGCATCATCACCGGATCGGGCGCGATGCTGTCGGAGGCCGCGCATTCGGTCGCCGACACCATCACCGAGGTTTTGCTGCTCACCGCGTTGAAACGGTCGGAGCGGCCAGCCGATCGCCGCCACCCGTTCGGGTACGGCAAGGAGCGGTACTTCTGGTCGCTGCTGGCCGCGGTGTCGATCTTCGCTTCCGGTGCGGTTTTCGCGCTGTACGAAGGGTTTACCACCGTTTTCGGCGAGGGCGCGGAGCAGACGAAACCGATCGTCGGCTACATCGTGCTCGGATTGGCCTTCGCGCTCGAATCGGTGTCGTGGGCGCAGGCGGTCCGCCAAGTCCGTCGCGACGCGAAGGCCGAACAGCGGCCGTTTTTCGCCTACCTCCGGATGATCGACGACCCGGCCCCGAAGACGGTGCTCTTCGAGGACTCGGCGGCGCTGGTCGGCCTGCTGCTCGCGTTCGCCGGGATCGGGCTGCACCAGCTGACCGGTTCGGACGTGTGGGACGGCATCGCGTCGATCCTCATCGGCGTGCTGCTGGCGTGTGTCGCGTACCTGCTCGGCAGCACGAACCGCGGTCTGCTGGTCGGCCGTCAGGCGGATCCGCGCCTGGTCCGCGGCATCCGGGACCAACTCGGTTCGGCGCCGGAAATCGACGCGCTGGTGGATTTGCAGACCATGCTGATGGGCACCGACCACGTCCTGGTGTGCGCCCGCGTGGACTTCGACGACGCGCTCGGCGCCGCCGATCTGGAACACGCGTGCGTGCGGCTGGCGGACGAACTGAGCGAGCGGTTTCCGGACGTCGCGGAGGTCTTCATCGAGCCGGTGCCGCGGACGGATCCGAAGCTGCGCGCGACCGTGCTGGCCCGGTACGGGCTTCCGCCGCGGCCGAATCAGTAGCCGAAGTCCTGCGTCCAGTACCAGCCGTCCTTCGCGACGCCGACGCCCAGTTTCGTCAGCGAGCAGTTGAGGATGTTCTTGCGGTGCCCGCTGGAGTTCATCCACATCCGCATCACCTGGTCGGCGCTGGTCGCGCCCTTGGCGATGTTCTCCGCGCCCGGCTTGGGGTATCCCGCGGCGGTGATGCGGTCGGCGAAGCTCTCGCCTTCCGGGGTGTCGTGGGAGAAGTAGCCGCGCTGGGACATGTCGTCGCTGTGCCCTTGCGCCGCCTGGTCGAGATGCGCCTCCTCGGTCACCGGGTCGCAGCCCGCCTTGTCCCGTTCGTCGTTGACCAGCGCGATGACCTGACCGGCCAGCGTCGGCGCGCTGCGTGGTTTGGGCGAGGGCTTCGCGCTGCTGCTCGGCGGAGTGTCCTCTTTGGACTCTTCGCTGGACGGCGGCGGGGGAGCCGCGGGGGTGGCCGACGACGAGGAGGGCGGGGTGGCCGCGGGAGCGGTGGTGCTCGGTGTCGCCGACGTGGAGGACGCCGGCGACACCGCGAAGGGCCGCGACGCGGCCGAGGAAACCTCGTCGGTGCGCGTTTCCGGGACCGCGACGCTCAGTGTGCCGAGGTGCCCGGAGCGCAGCGCGAAAGTGCCGCCAGCTGCTCCAAGACCCCCGAAAAGCACACTGAGAGTCACGCTCACGACCCGGACGCGCACACTAATGGAGGACACAGCCGCGGAAACTATCACGAACTGATTACGATGGTTACCTCCAAATGGCGCAGCGGCCGGAGGCCCCCTATCCGGCGTCGAGGATCTCCAGATAGCCGTCCGTCCCGTTCACCCGGATCCGCTGTCCGTCCTTGATCAGCCGCGTGGCGTTCTGGACCCCGACGACCGCGGGCAGGCCGTACTCCCGCGCGATCACCGCGCCGTGCGTCATCTGGCCGCCGACCTCGGTCACCAGGCCGGTGATCGCCACGAACAGCGGCGACCAGCTCGGGTCCGTGTACGCCGTGACGAGGATGTCGCCCGGCTCGAGATCGGCGTCGGCGAGATCCAGGATGACGCGGGCCCGTCCTTCGATGGTCCCGGCGGACACCGGGAGCCCGACCAGCGCGCCTTCGGGCAGGTCGTCGCGGCGGTACTTGCCGGAAACGGCCTCGCCGTCCGAGGTGAGCACGCGCGGCGGCGTCAGCGATTCGTAGGACCGGAACTCTTCCTTGCGCTGCCGGATCAGCTCGCGGTCGACCTCGTTCGTCCGCACCACCTCCTGAAACTCCTGCAGCCGCAAGAAAAAGAGGTCCTCCGGCTCGTCGAGCACCCCAGCCCGCACCAGCCGCCGCGCCTCGCCCAGCAAGGCCTGCTTGTACACGAAATAGCGGCTGACCATGCCGTACTTCGGATATTCGCGGTATCCGGTGAACGTGCGGACGCGCTCGATCATCCGCTCGGTTTCCTCGGCCTTCGCCTCGCCGTCGGGCAAGGCGCGCAAGCGTTCCAGCACTTCCCGCGCCTTGTCCAGCGCTTCCCGCCGACCCTGTTCGAAGCGCCGCTGCCCGGCTCCCGGCTCGAAGTTTTTGATGTTGGACAACACCATCGGCACCAGCGCGATCGGCTGTTCGCTCCACCGCGGCCGGGTAATGTCGATCTCGCCGACGCAGCGCATGCCGTACTTGTCGAGGTACCCCTGGATCGCCGCGCGCGATTCCTCGCCGCCGGCCAGCTTGGGCAACTCGTCCAGGAAGTCGTTGTCCTCGACATCCTGCAGGAAGGCGACTACCTCGGGGTGGTTCCGGAGCACGTCCGCGACGTCGAGCAGCGCCAGGCCCATCTCCGAGGTGACGTTGTGCGGGACGGACTGGGTGAGCGTGTCGGCGACGTTCTTCTCGCCAAGCCATTCCCGCAGGTGGTCATTCAGCCACCAAGAGGCCTGCATCGCCGCGGTGAACACCTGGTGGCTGCGCGGATCGAAGAGAATCCGGCGCAGTTCTTCGAAGTCCGCGAAAATGAAGTCGAGCAACTCGCTGCCGGACTTCGCCGCGATTTCCCGCCGCAGCGCGGTGATCGAGGCCTCGCTCTGCCCGATCAGCTCGGTGACGACGGCCGGATCGGTTTCGATGGTGGCCGGTGCGACCCCGGGGATCTGCTCGCCGGGCCCGTCGTCCTCGGACAGCGGAAGGAAGCCCTCGCGGGAGAGGACGGTCTCCAGCGCGTCTCCCATCAGCGGGTCGGATTTCCCGGCTACCTCAAGGAAACCGGCACGGGTCTTGGGCACCGACAGCAGCGGGGTGGCGTCCGCGAACAGCCGTCCGCCCGCCTCGGCCATCGGCCGCGGTGTCGTCAGCTGCCAGACCGACAGGCCCAGCGGCTTCATCGCGTCGGTCATCATCTGCTGGTGGCCGACGGAGACGTAGACGCGGTTTCCTTCGCCGGTGGCCTCCGGGATCGGGAACAGCGTGGTGATCGGGCGGCTTTGGACGATCTGGAACTCGTCGCCGGCCAGGCACCACTCGATGTCCTGCGGACGGCCGAAGTGCGCCTCGATCGTGCGGCCGAGTTCGACGAGCCGAAGCACCTGCTCGTCGGTCAGCGCGGCCTGTTCCTGCTGATCCGCGGCGATCGGCCGCTCTTCGGTGCCGCCGCCCTCGACGGCCAGGACGGCGCGCTGCTTGGCGGAGATCGTCTTTTCGATGATCTCGCCGTCGCGCACCTGGTAGTGGTCGGCGTTGACCAGACCGGACACCAGTGCCTCGCCAAGGCCGAAGCTGGCCTCCACCGTGGCGACCTTCCGGTTGGACGTCACCGGGTCGGCGGTGAAGAGAATCCCGGCCGCCCGCGGGAAGACCATTTGCTGCACGACCACGGCCATGTGGACTTTCCGGTGGTCAAAGCCGTTGCGCAGCCGATAGGTCACCGCGCGTTCGGTGAACAGCGACGCCCAGCACCGGCTGATCTGCCGCAGAACCGCCTCCGCGCCGAGCACGTTGAGGTAGGTGTCCTGTTGACCGGCGAAAGAAGCCCCCGGAAGGTCTTCCGCGGTCGCGCTCGACCGGACCGCGTACGCGCGGCCGTCCACCAGCGCGGCGGTGATCTCCGCGGCCAGCTCGTCCGGGATGGCGATTGCTTCGAGTGCCTGCCGGACCTCCGCGCTGCCTTCGCTGATCGCTTCCCGGTCGTCCGGGTTCAGGTTCGCCAGCCGCTCCAGCGGCCCGGTCAGTTCCGGCGCGTTCGCGACGATTCGCTCGAACGCTTCGGTCGTCACGCACAAGCCGGGCGGCACGCGGACCCCGTCGATCCGCGCGAGTTCGCCCAGTTGCGCGCCCTTGCCTCCGACGAGCGCGACCTGGTCCCGGTCGATCTCCTGGAGACCAAGCACGTAGCTGCCCATTCGTTCGTTTCCCCCGTCTGTGGTCGTTCCCGGCTTGGTTCGCCCGCGAGCGGCAGCCTGGTCGGCTGGAGATTCTGCGGTACCACCCGGGTCTTGCGGCAAGCCCCCCGATGCGTTATAAGTTAAATACGGCAGGGAGAGATATTTTTCGCTGCCTTTTCTTGTGCCTTCCTCACCGGCCGACCTTCGTCGTCGTGGTGGCTTCCTTCGAAACGGTGCGCCCGGTCTGGTCAGTCGCGGTCGCGGTGGTTGTCGTGGTGCCGTCCGCGCGGGCCGACAGCGTGCAGGCGCGGGTGACCTGCTCGCCAGGGGCCAGCTGGGTGACGGTGAACGAGCAGGCCGGGTCGGCGTCGCGAACGGTCACCTCGTGCAAGGGCGCGTCCCCGGTGTTGCGCAGGGTGCTCACGTACGTCACCGGGTCACCCGGCCGGATCGGCTGCTGCAGGTGATCGCGGCGCAGGTCCAGCGCGGGATGAAGCACCGTGATGGCTGCTTTTCCGGTCGCGGCGACCGGCGGGCCCCACGGGGCGGCGGCGGTCGCGGTTGCCTGGCCGGCGGTTGCCGGAGCCACGCATTGGTAGCGCTGGGTTCCGCCGACCGGCAGCTCGGCGAAGGTGCGCGCGCAGGCGGGGTCGTCAGTCACCCGCACGTCGTGCAACGGCTGATCGCCGGTGTTGGTCAACACGACCTCGAACGGCACCGCGTCGTCGGCTCGATACGCGCTGCCGGCGGCGTGCTTGGCGACCGCCAGCGCGGGCTTTTTCACCTTGAACGACGCCTGCGCGGTAGCGCTCACCGTGCGCTGTGTCGGGTCGGTTCCGGTCGCCTTCGCGGTGTTCGTGAAACCAGCCGCGCCCGCGGTGATCGTGCACTGGTACTCGATCTGGGCGTCCGGGGCCAGGCTCGGGATCTGGTGCGCACACGCCGGGGTGCGATCGTCCACAACGGACACCGCGGTCAGCGGGACGTCGCCGACGTTGCGGACGAGCAGCGAGAAGGTGACCTTGTCGCCTTGGCGCACCTCGTACGGCTGGGCGTCTTTCATGATGACGATTTCCGGGTGGATGACGTCGATCTTCGCCGAACCGGACGCGGTGACCGTGCGGTTCGTCGGGTCGGTGCCGGTCAGGGTGGCGGCGACGGCGAAGTCGTCCGGTTTCGCCTTCACCGTGCACTGGTAGCTCTGCGCGGCACCGGGTTCGAGGCGGTCGAACTTCTTCGGGCAGCCAGGATCGTCGCTGGTCACCGCGGTGAGCGGGACGTCGCCGGTGTTGGTGACGGCGACTGTCACGGCGAGGGGGTCGCCAGCCCGCGCGACGGTCGGATTCGCCGAGGTCATCACGGTGAGCGCGGGGTGGATCACGTCGAGGTGCGCGTCGGCGGAGGCGGTGAGCGGCGGGCCCACCGGCGGATTGCCGGTCGCGCGCGCGGTGCTGACCGCGTCGTCGGCTGGGGCGGGGAGGGTGCAGTCGTAGGTCTTGTTCGCTTTCGGGGCGAGGGTGTCGAGGGTTTTCGCGCAGGGGCCCTGGTCGGTCACCTTGACCGCGGTCAGCGGGGCGTCGCCGGTGTTGGTGACCGTGATGGTGAAGGTGACCGGGTCGCCCTCGCGGAAGGGGCCGCCGTGGACGGTTTTCGTCAACGCCAGTCCGGGGTGCACGACGGTGAACGCGGCGTCCGCCGTGGCGGTCACCGGCCCGCCGATCGGGTCGGTGGCGGTCACCTTCGCGATGTTGGAGTAGCCGTCCCGCCCGGCTTGGGCGGTGCAGGTGTAGCGCTGTTCTTCTCCCGCGGCCAGGGCGGGAAAGTCGCGGGCGCAACCAGGGGTCTTTTCGTCCACAATGGACGCTTTGGCCAGTGGGACGTCTCCGCGGTTGCGCACGGTGATGGTGAAGGTGACTTGGTCCCCCTCGCGCACCTGCGTCGGCGCGACAGTCTGGGTGAGCTGGACGGCGGGATGGATGACGTCGAGGCGCGCGCCCGCGTTCGCGGTGACCGGTCGGCCGGACGGATCGGTGCCGGTGACCGTCGCGTCGCTGGTGAGGTCGTCGGTCGCGGTCCGGGCGCAGTTGTAGGTGTGCGTTGCCTGCGGGGCAAGGGTTCCCAGCCGCTTCACGCATTCCGGCACGGCCGGGTCGGCGACCTGGATGTCGCGGAGTTCGGTGTCGCCGGCGTTGGTCACGGTCAGGGTGAACGTGGCGGGTTCGCCCGGGCGCACCACCGCCGGCGCCACGCTTTGGGCGAGCGTGACGAACGGGTGGATCACGTCGATCGCCGCCTCGGTCGCCGCGGTCACTGGCGCGCCGACCGGCGGTTTCGCGGTGATCTGCAGCGCTTCGGTGGTGTCGGTGTTCGGCGCGGTGGTGGCGCAGTCGAACGTCCAGCTGGCTCCGGGGGCGAGTGCGTCGTGCTGCTGCGCACAGCCTTCGGCGCGGGCCATCGTCGTGACGGCGAGCCCGGTGAGCGGCACATCACCGGTGTTCGCCACGAGCACGTGCACCGCCACGGCGTCGTTTTCGCGGAATGGTCCACCTTGGACAGTCGCGGTCAAGGTGACCGCTGGGTGCTGGACGGTGAACGACGCACTCGCCTTCGCGGTGACCGGGCGGCCGGTCGGGTCCGTGCCGGCGACGGTCAGATCGTTGGCGAAGCCCTGTGTTCCGGCGACCGTGCTGCAGGTGAAGGTCTGCTTGCCTTGGGGGGCAACGGTTCCCAGCGGGCGCGCACATTCCGCGACGCGGTCGTCTGCCACCGTGACGTCTTTTAACTCCGCATCCCCGGTGTTGCTCACCGTGACGGTGAAAGTGACCCGGTCCCCCTCGCGCACCTGCGCGGGAGCGGCAGCAGCGGTGGCCTCCAGCGTCGGATGAACCACGTCCACGCGCGCAGCCGCGGTTGCGCGCTGTGTCGTACCGAGCTGGTCTTTGCCAGTCGCGACAACGGTATTCGTCACATCGTCCGCCGGGGCTAACTGTTCGCACTTGTACGTCTCGACCGCGTTGGGCGCCAACGTGCCGAACTTGCGCACGCAACCGGGCACACTGTCGTCGGCTACCGCGACGTCGTCCAGCGGCACGTCGCCGGTGTTGCGCACGGTTACCGCGAAGGTGACTCGGTCCCCTTCGCGCACCGGCACGGGGGAGGCCGCGGCGGTGACCGCCAAGCCCGGATGGATCACCGTGACGGTGGCTGAAGACTTGTCCGTGACCGGTCGGCCGGTAGCGTCCGTACCGGTGGCGGTGACGGTGTTTGTGGTGGTGCGCGCGGGTTTCGCGGTGCAGGAGTAGGTCTGCTGGGCACCGGGCGCGAGCACGCCGAAGGACCGCGAGCACTCCGGCGTCGCGTCGTCGGTGACGTCCACCGGATTGAGCGGACTGTCGCCGGTGTTGCGCACGGTGACCTTCCAGGTGACCTGGTCCCCGCCGTGCACCACGGGCGGGACGGCCTCCTTCGAAACCGCCACCGCGGGCGCGATGAGGGGGACTTTCGCGTCCGCGGTCGAGCTGACGACCTTGCCCAGCGGGTCGATCCCCTTCACCGTCGCGCTGGCTCCGTTCGGCAGCGGCACGGTCGCCGTGCAGGTGCCCGCCACCGATTGCCCCGGCGCGAGGGAGCCGATCGCGCGAGCGCACGAGGGGACCGTTGGGTCGCCGATGGTCACGTCGTGCAACGGAACGTCGCCGGTGTTGGTGGTCTTGAGCGTGAAGGTCACCTGATCGCCAGCGCGATAAGCCGGTTTGTCGACTTGGTTGCTCAACGTCAAAGCCGGGCGAAGGACGTCGACCTTGCTGCCCGCCGAAGCCGAGACCTGCTGTCCGCCGGAACCCACTCCGGTCACCTTGACCGTCGAGACGAAGCCCTTCTCCGGCGCGGCGAACGTGCACTGATAGCGCGTGCTGGCCCCCGGTGCCAGCGAGCCGATCTTCTTGCCGCACTGCGGGTTCTGCTCGTCCACGACGTCCACATCGGACACCGGGACCGAAGCCGGATTCGCCACGCTCACCGTGAACGTCACCTGGTCGCCAGCGTGCACCCGATGCGGTTCGGCGGCCGTCGTGACCTGCAGCTCTTGCACCGGCCGGGCCTGCGCCGCGGGCGCGGCGGGCGTCAGCAGAATGGCCGTCAGGCCGAGGACCAAGAGCGGACGTTTCCCGGCCGAAACCATGCGCGCAAGTTTTCCACCATCCGGTGACGCCGCGGCGATTTCTTACCCGGCCGTGGGACTACCTCACTCCGCTGAGCGATTAGTGAGACGCACGGTTGACTCGTGAGTGATCGCCGCTGCCTGTTCGAGGAAACCGATCACCGTTTGGAGTTGCTCGTCGGAGTAGCCGGCCGCGATCGACTTCATCGCCGCGACGATGTGGTCCCACAGCGGCGCGACCCGCTCGACGCCCGCCGGGTCAAGCCGGACGAGGACCTTCCGCCGGTCGTCCGGATGCGGCATCCGGTTGACGACGCCCTTGCGCTCGAGCCGGTCGACGAGAGCGGTGACGGACGCCGGCGCGAGCCCCGCGTACCCGGCCAGCTCCTTCGGCGTGAGGGGACCGAGCCGGGCGAGATAGTCGGTGACCTTGCTCTCGACCGTCGAAAGCCCGTTCTGCTCGGCGAGCGCGGTGTGGAACATGACCGTCTCGGTCGACAGCACCCGGGAACGAAGCAGCAGCTCAGCGACCAGATCCTCGCGCTCGCTTGACATGCCCAGGAGTCTAGCGGACTATTTAGTTCGATAGAACGAATTACTTTCCAAGATATTCGAAGGGGCGAACCATGGCACGAGTCTTGATCGCGGGCGGGGGCATCGCGGGGGCGATCACCGCGATCGCGCTGCACGAGGTGGGGCACGAACCGGTGCTGTACGAGGCGTACGACCGCAGCGCGGAGGGGGTCGGCGCGTTCTTGACTCTCGCCGTGAACGGCCTCGACGCGCTCACGCCGTTAGGGCTGAAACCGCTGGTCAAAGACCTGGGTTTCGACACTCCGCGGATGACGCTCGGGCTCGGCAACGGCCGCCAGCTCAGCGAGTTCCCGCTCGGCGGGCCGCTGCCGGACGGCACGGTGAGCCAGACCGTGCTGCGCTCCGACCTCTACGTGGCGCTGCGCGACGAGGCACGCAGACGCGGCGTGCCCACGGAGTTCGGCAAGCGGCTGACCAACGCCGAGCAGACCTCCGACGGCGTCACCGCGCTCTTCGCCGACGGCACGAAAACCCACGGTGACCTGCTGATCGGCGCGGACGGGCTGCGGTCGACCGTCCGCCGGATCCTGGACCCGTCCGCACCCGCGCCGCGGTACGTGCCGCTGCTCAACACTGGCGGTTTCGCGCGCGGGCTCGACCTCAACGACGAGCCCGGCGTCATGCACATGGTGTTCGGCCGCAAGGCGTTCTTCGCGCACGTGCTCGCCCCGGACGGCGCGGTCTGGTGGTTCGCGAACGTGCCGCACCACAGCGAGCCGACGGAATCCGACCTCGCCGCGATGCGCGGCCCCGGCTGGCGGAAGCGGCTCCTCGACCTGGTGCGCCCGGACCGCACTCCGGCCACCGCGATCATCGAGGCCAGCGAAAACATCTACGAACCGTGGGCGACGTACGACTTCCCGACGGTCCCGGTGTGGCACCGCGGCCGGATCGGCCTGATCGGCGATGCCGCGCACGCGACGTCACCAGCGGCCGGTCAGGGCGCGGCGATGGCGATCGAGGACGCGGTGACGCTCGCGAGGTGCCTGCGCGACGTGTCCGACCCGGCGGCCGCGTTGACGACCTTCGAGACCTTGCGCCGGGATCGGGTGGAAGCCGTTGTCGCGCAAGGCAAACGCAACGGCGACGCCAAAGCGCCCGGCCCGGTCGGCCGAGTGCTCCGCGACTTCTTCATCACGCGCGCGCTGCGCAAACCGGCCACCGACGACCCGAACCGGTTCATGTGGGACCACCGGATCGACTGGGCGGCCCCGGTGCGGGCGGCCTAGCGCCAGGTGTCGACGCGGTGGAAGTTCTTGTACGCGCGGCTCGGCGTCGGCCCGCGCTGCCCCTGGTAGCGGGAGCCGGCCTCGCTGGAGCCGTACGGGAATTCCGCCGAGCTGGACAGCCGGAAAATGCACAGCTGGCCGATTTTCATCCCCGGCCACAGCGTGATCGGCAGGTTCGCGACGTTCGACAGCTCGAGCGTGATGTGCCCGGAGAAACCGGGGTCGATGAAGCCCGCGGTGGAGTGGGTGAGCAGCCCGAGACGGCCGAGGGAGGATTTGCCCTCGAGCCGTCCGGCGAGGTCGTCGGCGAGCCGGACCTGCTCGAACGTGGACCCGAGCACAAACTCGCCGGGGTGCAGCACGAACGGCTCGTCGCCCTCTTTTTCGACCAGCGAGGTCAGCTCGTCCTGCTGCAGCTGCGGGTCGATGTGGGTGTACTTGCTGTTGTCGAAGACCCGGAAGTACCGGTCGAGCCGGACGTCGATGCTGGACGGCTGGACCATGGCAGGGTCGAAGGGGTCGATGCCGAGCCGGTCGGCGTCGAGCTCTTTGCGGAGGTCACGGTCACTGAGCAGCACGGATGCAGCCTATCGGGCGGGTGGGCGCGGCCGGGGCACCCCTCCGTCCGAAGACCGCGTCCATCCGCTTGAGGTACCGCCGCCGCCCGAACGCGCCGAGCGCTTCCTGCAGCGCGGTCGCCCCGGGAACGAGCTGGCGCACGGTCTCGGCCGCGTAGTTCACCCCCGCGGCGGCGAGCACCGCGGCCTGCGCGACCGGGTTGTCCGGCAGCCCGAGAAAGTCGGCGTTGTCGCGCCCGAGCACGAGCCGGCTGATCGCGGAATGCACGCCGACGCTCACCCGCGCGAGCACCTTCCCGGCGGCCCCGCGCCCCTCGCCGACCGCCGCGTGCGTGTCGACGAGGGCGCGGGCGAGCCGCCGGGAGTCGTCGTCGGGGATGAACTCGGTGGCGGCGAGCATCCAGAGCAGCCGCCAAGCGTCGTCCTCGTCGGCCGGCAAGAGTTCGTCGTCGACGCCCATCAGCCAGCCGACGTAGCGCCAAAGATGCAGGATGTCGGCCTTCTCGCGGGCGGTGTAGCGGAGGCCGAGCAGCTGGGTGCCGAAGACGTAGACGAGCGAGAAGAGCAGCAAGGTGCCCGCGGTCTGGACCTGATTGACCGGCCGGTCCCACCGGTCGTAATCCCAGTCGGGCCGGTTGTTCATCGCGCGCCGGACGTGCGCGTGCACGAGCCGGATCCGCAGCGCGGCCTGATACCCGGAGCCGTGTTTTTCGAGCGCCCCCGGCGTGGTGACGTCAATCCACCACGCCGCGGTCTCGACCAGCCGCCGAGGCGCCCGGTGTTCGATTTCGCCAGTGCCGACCAGGGATTTCGTCGCACGGGAGGCCAGGTAACCGCCCATGAGCGACATGTCGCCGAGGGGAAAGAGACCAAGCAGCCCGGCGCGGGTGATCGCCTTCGCGCCGCTGATCAGCCGCTGGTGATCGACCCAGTACGGGGTGGCTTCGACGTGCTCGACGAAGGCGGCGAGTTCGGCCGGCACTCGTTCCCCGGCGAGCGCCTGGTCGACCAGCTCTTGGCGATGCGGTTCCCGATGAAGCCACTCGACGACGGCGTCGGCTAGGGCGTCCTCCTGCTGCGCGAAGGTTCGGAGCCGCTTGAGCTGGGCTTCGTCGGCGTGCGCGCCCCGGGTCCGGGCTGCCAGGCGGAACCCGCCTTGGCGGAACATCTCCGGGGGCAGTCCCGGGGGCATCTCGGGGTCGTCCATCGCGCACCTCCGCACCTTGGGTCGACAACAAGTGTTGTCACTTTGCTGGCGGAGCGTCAAGGCGTGCCCCCGCTGGACATGGGGGTGCCGTGGTTGTGTATGCTGGCGGGGCACTGCGGATGTAGTTCAATGGTAGAACATCAGCTTCCCAAGCTGAATACGCGGGTTCGATTCCCGTCATCCGCTCCATTCATAAAACCCCAGGTCAACCGGCATAAGCCGCACGGCTTGGGGTTTTATTGTGCTCGGCACCGCAGCAGCGCGGGCCTTTAGTCAGCGACATCGGGGTTGCCCTCAACGGAATAGGTGTCCGTCTCGGCGGGCGGTTCTCCGCCAAGCGCGAGATGCGATCGGCGAGGCCCTAGCCCGCCTCTCTGGGTGGCATGGTGACAGCGGATCCCGATGCTCGCCATCGACCACGTGCCCGAGACCGCGCCAGCCGACCCACCGTTGCTGACGTACCCACCGGCGAGGACTACCAGCGGGTTGGCCCTGGCCAACCCGAGGCCAAAGACGAACGCCAGGACGTCTCGCTCTTAATCCGGTCTCTCCGTGAATGGTTAGGTGTGCTTGTAGGCGTTGATGTTGATGGACCGCTCGGCCGCTCCTCGGTATTGCAGGATCGTTCCGCCGTCCGAACAATCACTGTTGAGGTAGCCGCGTTGCCGTTCTTTTGTGTTATTCAGTGCCGACCGCGCGCTGAACGGCAGGCGGATACAGTGGCTTCCCGTTGCCCAGTCGGGTGGTTCCTGGATTTTCTGTCCGCCGAAGTTTGGTTCCGACCAGAAACACACGAAGTTCTCCGCGCACTCCGGCAGGGCAGTGGGGGCGCTGGTTTGCGCGCCGAGATCGACCCCGCCTCCCATGCCGACCAGCGTTACCACCCCTGCTACCGCGACAGTGGCGCTCACCGCGAACACCGGTGCCCTCCACCGTCGACGACGAGGCCGAACGGCAGAGGCGTCACCACCCGGACTAACCGATGACGGACGGTCCGGGGCAGCGAGCCGGCTTCGGATGCCCTCCCATTCGTCGCGCTGCTCGACGCATCCGCATCCTCGCAGGTAACACGCCAACTGCTCAGGCGTGGGCAAAGCGCCGTTTTCAATACTCGAGACTCGCTGCCTGGTCAGCACGTTCTGCTCGATCCTGGAATGCCGTGCCAGCGCTGCCTGCGTCATCTCGCCGCGCAAACGCCGTAAATGATCACCGAATTCTTTAGCAGTGCTCACCGCGGGCACTGTTGACCCCTCGCCAGCCATGCCATCCCCCTCCGATGACTTCGCCGATCCCCAAGAAACCCCTGGTAGCGGTGTCGTGACATTGCGCGCGACATCCGCGACACCAGCAGTGTTGCCCTCAACGGCTCAGCGATGCAACGCTCGAACGAGCGAAATCCCTACGGCGGCACGGTGACTCGACGCCGCGGAGCGTCCTCGGCCAGGACCGAATGTCACCAGTTGCCAAAAATCCGCAGCGAAAGGAATTACCCATGTCCAAAATAATGGCTGCAGCCATCGCGGCCGCGTCGGTGTCTGCGCTGTCACTGCTGACAGTGCCCTCAGCGTCGGCGATCACGTCATCCAGCATTCCGTTCAATTTCAGCTACGGGCCGGCAATGGGCGACATGTGGAGCAGGGAATTTCACCCCGCATCTGACGGACGAGTCTGCGTAGCGATCACCAACTCCAGCAACTCCGCGTTGACGATCCGGCCCTACCGAGTACTGCCAGGCCCCATCCCGGATCAACCCGCCGGCCCCGCAAAGTACTACCCAGCCGCGGACGGACACGCACACAGCTTCTGCTGGACCGGCTTCGACCCCAGCCACGACTACGAACTCTATTTCTCCGGCGGATACCTCCGCGGAACCGGGCGCGTCTACCACTGAAGCGGCCCGCCGCCACCGCTCATCAGACCACGGAGGCCCTGGTGTCACACCGACACCAGGGCCTCCGCACATCACCACACCGCCCGACATCCGAAAGGTCGGTGCGTTCACGAATCTGCCGGTGAGATGAAATCCAAAAAGGTGAGCCCTAGGCCGCTTACTTCTCCGGGTTGTACGCCGACACCATCGCCACCCTGGACCACGCTCTAGTCGCCTGCCGACGCAGCGAACACGCCATCACCGGGGCACCAGGAGCGGTCTCACCGTCGTGACCTGCGTCTGCCCGCGCAGCCTTTCCGCAGCAGCCGAAAGCTGCCGCAGGAACACGCGCTGGGTACGACCGATGCCCTCCCTGAACGGGTGGCAGACGTTCAGCTCGCCGCCTATTTCCGGGTTCGGTGGAGCCGCGCGCTGAACAGTCCTCCCGCCAGTACGCCTGCGCAGCCTGCCCACTGGAGAAAGGCGTCCAGCTGGCCGGTCACCGCGAGGATGGCGACCAGGGCTCCGTACGCGAGCACCAGGTAGAAGAGCAACCACAGGAGCAACCGGGGAGAGGAGCGGCCCGAGACCCGGAGGCCAGAGGCTTTGGCGAGGTCGTCCCGCAGCCACGATCGACGGTTCCCCATTCGTTCATTATGGCATGAGCATCCCCGTTAATTCCCGGAGTCCACTATGGACCTCCAAGGGAGGCTACCTGGCCTCGGTCATCGCGTCTTCCTTCGGAGCCGAAGTTGCCCTGCGGTGAAACCAGAACAACCCGCACAGCACCGCCAGCCACACCACACCGACGATTAGCGCCAGGCGGGTGTCTTCAGCGAACGCCATCACCACGAAGATGAACACCATGAACACCATCGTCAAAATCTGACCCACCGGCCAGAACGGTACCGGGAATGCCAGATCGGCGGCAGTCGACCCGCGGCGAGACCGGTAGTGCGTAAGCAGGATCATGAACCAAACCCACACCGTCGCGAAGGTGCCTACCGAGGCGATCAGCAGGAAAGCACTGTCCGGCAACAGGTAGTTCAAGACCACCGCCAGGCTTAGCGCGGCAGCAACGACCAGGACGGTCATCCACGGGATGCCATTCCGCGTCACCCGCGCCATGACTGCGGGAGCTTGGCCACGGCGAGCCAAACCGTAGATCATCCGGCCAGCACCGAAGATGTCGCTGTTGATCGCGGACAACGCGGCAGTGACCACGACTATGTTCAAAACCGTGGCGGCGGAGTGCAATCCCAGTCCCGAGAAGATTTGGACGAAGGGGCTTCCCGAACTGCTGATCGTGTTCCACGGGTTCAGCATCATGATGATCGCGAGGGTCGCCACGTAGAACAGCAGGACTCGGACCGGGACCGTGTTGACTGCTTTGGGCATCGCGGTGCGCGGGTCTTCCGATTCCGCCGCGGTGAGGCCCAGGATTTCCGTGCCGCCAAAGGCGAACATCACCAGGGCGAACGAAGCCAGGAAACCGCTGAAGCCATGGGGGAACCAGCCGCCGTGGGACCACAGGTTCGTGACGCTGCCGGCATGCGCGCCGAAGATCAGGATTGCCGCGCCGCCAAGGATCATCGCGACGATGGCGACTACCTTGACCAGCGTGAACCAAAACTCCAACTCACCGTAAACCCGTACGCTGACCAGGTTCGCGGCGGCGATGACCAGGATCGTCAGCACCACCCAGATCCAGCGGGGCACATCCGGGAACCAGAATCCCATATACACCGCCAAAGCCGTGACATCAGCGACGCAGACGATCACCATCTCGAACGCATACGTCCAGCCGGTCAGGAAACCCGCCAAGGGGCCCAGATGCTTCCGGGCGTATTCGCCGAACGAACCGGGCGCGGGATCGTTGACCGCCATCTCGCCCAAAGCGCGCAGGACGAAGAAAATCGCCGCTCCGCCGATGAGATAAGCGAGCAGGACGGACGGCCCGGCTTTGGCGATCGTGTCCGAGGAGCCGTAGAACAATCCGGTGCCGATCGCCGAACCGAGCGCGATGAACCGGATGTGCCTTCCGTTCAACCGGCGGCTCAACCCATCCTCGGACTTCGTCGTCATCGACGGTTACCTCCCGAAATCGGCGGCCCGCGGCGCGAGCGGGTCGGCACAGTAGAACCGATCCGGGTTCGGCCGACCAACCAACGGTGCCGGGAAAGCGTCTGCGATCTCAGACGGTCCACAAAGGACGTCAGCCTTCCACCAGTTCCCACGGCGCGCCCGGCTCGGCGCGATCGAACACCTGGCCCGGCGCGGCGAGGAGGGTCGGCACGACGTCCGGGTACAGCTGCACGACGTGCTCCAGTTCCAGGCCCTCCACCTCGAAGTCCTCGGCCTCGGGGACCTCGAAGCCGACGAACAGCCACGTCCCGTCCTGCTCCCGGACCACCTGGCGGACCGCGCGGGCCGGAGCGTCCGCGGTCGTGCCGATTTCGGTCAAGCCGGTGCTCAGCTGGACTTCTTCCAGCGGCGAACCCGGATGCGTCCAGGCCGCGATCCGGGCGTCGCGGTGCGCGAGGTCCTCCTCCACGTCGTCGGAATCCGACACCGAGCTGAGCAGCCAGGTGCGGCGGTCCGGATCCCAGTCCGCGGCCATCCCGGCGGGCACGCCGGCCAGCGCGACCAGGTGCGGCAGCAGGGTCACCGCCTCGCGCAGGGCCATCGCGCCGAACAGCTGGCGGTTGACCTCCATGTCCTCTTCGAACTCGGCGCCGTCGCTGATGAACCAGTCGTCGTCATCGTCGAGGACGACGAAGGCCAGCTTCTCCGGATGATCCACCAGCTCGTGCGCGATGATCACCGGGGATTCCGGGTCCTGCCGCAGCGGCCATTGTTCGGACATCTTCACTCCCCGTCGTCGATTACCCGCAGCCACTCGGCGTCCGGCGCCTCGCGAAAGAACACTTCGCCCGGCTCGGCGTCCAGCAGCTCGACCACGTCCGGGTACAGCTCCGCCACGTGGCCGAGCTCCAGCGTGTCAACCTCGACCTCGGTCTGCTCATCCGGGTCCGGCACCTCGAACCCGACGAACATCCACGTGCCGTCTTCGTCCCGGCTGACGTACCGCACGTTGCGGGCCGGAGCGTCCCTCGCGGTGCTGATCTCCATCAACCCGAGGCTGAGGTTCACCTCGTCCATCGGCGATCCGGCGTGCGGCCACGCGGCGACGCGGGCTTCCCGGTACGCGCGGGCCTCTTCGTCGTCACTCGGCACCAGCGGCGAAATCAGCACCCAGGTCCCGTTGCCGGCGTCCCATTCCGCACCCATCCCGGCCGGCAGCTTGGCCAGCGCCTTCAGCTGCGGCAGCAACTCGACAACGTCGTGCAGGCACATCGTGGCGAACTGTTCCTCGTCCAGCTCCGGATCCTCGCCGAACTCCGTGCCGTCGCTGACGAACCAGCCTTCCTCGTCGTCGAGCAGCACGTGATCGAGCTGCTCCGGATGCTCGATCAGCCCGCGCGCGACGAGCACCGCCGCGTGCGGTTCCTGCCCCATCGGCCAGTCCTCGGACATACCCGCTCCCCACCTCGTGTCCACGTGCGCGCCCATCCCACCAGACCCGCCCGCTCAGGTGCACAGCGCGTCTCCAGCAGGAAATTCCACGAACGTTGGATTAGGCTCGGCGGCATGGTGCTGCCCGAACGTCTCGCCCGGTTCAACCGCGTGGTCACCAACCGGGTCACGAAACCCTTCGCCGACAAACTGCCTGGATTCGGGGTGATCGTGCACCGCGGCCGCAAGTCCGGCCGCGAGTTCCGCACGCCGCTCAATATCTTCCGCACCGACGACGGATTCGTCGTCGCGCTCACCTACGGACCGGACGCCGATTGGGTCCGCAACGTCCTCGCGGCGGGCGAGGCGGAGGTGCTCACGCGGGGCCGTAAATACCGCGTGCGCGACCCGGAACTCGTGCATGATGAATCGCGCCGGCCGATGCCGCCCGGGGTGCGGCAGTTCCTCGGGCTGGTCGGCGTCACGGATTTCCTTGTGCTGAAACGAGAATAAGGGGCGCGATGCTCACCGGGAAGCTAGTGCGGCTGCGGGCGCTCGAACCGGCGGACGCCGAATCGATCTACCGGTGGATCCACGACCCCGAAGTCGGTCGATACATGACTGCCGATTACCCGCGTTCACTAGCCCAGTTGCGCAAGCGGGGCGAGGAGCGCCCGGTGAACACCTACGACAACGTCGTGCTCGGCATCGAATCCATCGAGGCGGGCAAGCTGATCGGCGTCGTCGACCTGCGGGACGCGCGCCCAGAGGTCGGCCGCGCCGAGCTGGACATCTACCTCGGCGAGACCGACCACTGGGACGGCGGGTACGGCACTGAGGCCTTGAAACTCATGTGCCGCTACGGGTTCAACGTGATGCGGCTGCACCTGATCGCGCTCTGGGTGGTCGCGGAAAACGAGCGCGCCCGGCACGTCTACCGCAAGGTCGGGTTCGTGGAAGACGGCAGGCACCGCGAATGCCATCGCGGGCCCGACGGCCAGTACCACGACATGTACCTGATGAGCCTGCTCGAGCCGGAGCTGAACGACTGAGCTAGCTCCTGACCTGCCGCTTGCCCCACAGGGTGGCGGCGAGCGTCACGCCGATCGCGGCGAGCACCACCTGGGTGATGATCTCCAGCCAGTCGATGCCCTTCGTGTCGGCGTAACCCAGGCCGCGGGCGATCGCGGTGCCGACGAACGCGGCCACGATGCCGACCAGGATCGTCAGCCAGATCGGGATCGATTGCTTGCCAGGTGCCACCAGCTTGCCGAGCAGGCCGAGGATCAGGCCGATCACGACCGCGCTGATGATGCCGGAAACCGCCATGGCGAAACTCCTTCTGCCGATAAGACCGGGCTCGGCCGGTATAGCCCGGAACCCGTAGGACCAAACCCGGCTTACCGCCCGCGGGAGGCCATCGCCACCGGGAGCACGAAAAATGCCCCGGTCCGGGTGCGGAGCGGGGCATTTTTCCGGCGAGTGGGATCAGAACGCGGCTTCGTCCACGTCCATCAGCGCGTTGTCCGCGGCCTCCACGATGGCGCGGCGCGAGGTCAGCTCCGGCAGCACGGTCTTCGCGAAGAACGACGCGACCGCGAGCTTGCCCTCGTAGAACGGCTTGTCCTTGGCCGACGCGCCGTTGTCGAGCTTGGCCAGCGCGACCTCGGCTCCCTGCAGCAGCTTCCAGCCGACCAGCAGGTCGCCGACCGACATCAGCAGCCGCACGGTGTGCTGGCCGACCTTGTTGATGTTCTGCGGGTCTTCCTGCGACGAGGTCAGGTAGCCGATCAGCGAGCCCAGCATGCCCTGGGTGTCCTCGAGCGCCTGCTTGAGCAGCGCGCGCTCGTTCTTGAGCCGGCCGTTGCCCGCCTCGGACTCGATGAACTTGGTGATCTCGCCTGCCACGAACGCGAGCGCCTGGCCCTTGTCGCGGACGATCTTGCGGAAGAAGAAGTCCAGCGACTGGATCGCCGTGGTGCCCTCGTACAGCGAGTCGATCTTCGCGTCGCGGATGTACTGCTCGATCGGGTAGTCCTGCAGGAAGCCGGAACCGCCGAGGGTCTGCAGCGACTGCACGAGCTGCTCGGTGGCGCGCTCGGAGCCGACGCCCTTGACGATCGGCAGCAGCAGGTCGTTGACGCCGTGCGCCAGCTTCAGCGACGCCTCGTCGCCCTCGCCGGTCCACAGCTGGTCCTGGAAGGACGCGGTGTACAGGTAGATCGCGCGCAGGCCCTCGGCGTACGCCTTCTGCAGCATCAGCGAACGACGCACGTCCGGGTGGTGCGTGATGGTGACGCGCGGCGCGGTCTTGTTGAGCATGTTCGGCAGGTCCGCGCCCTGCACGCGCTCCTTGGCGTACTCCAGCGCGTTCAGGTAGCCGGTGGACAGCGTGGCGATCGCCTTGGTGCCGACCATCATCCGGGCGTACTCGATGACCTGGAACATCTGCGCGATGCCGTCGTGCACCTCGCCGAGCAGCCAGCCCTTGGCCGGGGTGCCGTGCTGGCCGAAGGTCAGTTCGCACGTGGTGGACACCTTGATGCCCATCTTGTGCTCGATGTTGGTGACGAAGGCGCCGTTGCGCTCGCCGAGTTCGCCGGTCTTCGAGTCGAAGTGGAACTTCGGGACCAGGAACAGCGAAAGGCCCTTGGTGCCCGGCTTGGTCTCGATGCCGGGGCCCTCGGGGCGGGCCAGCACCAGGTGCATGATGTTCTCGACCATGTCGTTCTCGGCCGAGGTGATGAACCGCTTCACGCCGTCGATGTGCCAGGAGCCGTCCTCCTGCTTGACCGCCTTGGTGCGGCCGGCGCCGACGTCCGAACCGGCGTCCGGCTCGGTGAGCACCATGGTGGCTCCCCAGCCGCGGTCGATCATCAGCCGGGCCCAGTGCTTCTGCTCTTCGGTGCCGTTCTTGTCCACGATCATGGCGAAGTTCGGGCCCGCCAGGTACATGAACAGCGGCGCGTTCGCGCCGAGGATCAGCTCGGCCGCGGCCCACTGCACCGTCGGGGGCAGGCCGAAGCCGCCCAGCTCGTTGGTGAGGCCGAGCCGCCACCATTCGCCGTCGACGAGAGCCTGGTAGCTCTTCTTGAACGACTCGGGGATGGTCACGCTGAAGGTCTTGGGGTCATACACCGGCGGGTTGCGGTCGGCGTCGGCGTAGGACTCGGCGAGCGGGCCGGTGGCGAGGTTGTTCAGCTCCGACAGCACGCCGCGGGCGGTCTCCTCGTCCGACTCGGCGAGTACGCCCTTGCCGAGCCGTTCCTGCACGCCGAGCACCTCGAAGAGGTTGAACTCCAGGTCTCGGACGTTGCTCTTGTAGTGGCCCATGTCGTCACTCCGTGTCGTGTTCGGCTTTCCGGCCGGGCACTGGTTCCCTTACTCGCCGGTAACATCAGGATATTACCTACCAGTAACCAGAGCAAGCGAATCCGCCCTTCCAGGGGTGGGTATTCGCTCGGGAACATCGGGCCGACCAGCGGGCCGACCTCACCGGGTGCCGCGCGCCACGGCCTCCTGCACCACCTGGGGACCGGCACTGTCGTCAAGCTGGGGGACCAGAATGCCGCTGCGGAACGCGATGGTCACCGCGTGTGTCCGGTCGCGGGCGGAGAGCTTGCGCAGAATGCTCTTCACGTGGGTCCGCACGGTTTCCACGGACAGGAAGAGCAGTTTCGCGATGCCCGAGTTCTCCAGCCCTTCGGCGACGAGCTGCAAAACCTGGTACTCGCGCCGGGAAAGCGGCATGGCGCCCTTGGGCTGCACGAGCTGCCCGTCGACCGGAGCGGCTCTCGGCGACGGTTCGCGCTTGGGCCGCGCGGTGAGCGCGGACAGCGCCGGGTCGATGTAGCGGCGGTCGTGGTGCGCGCGCCGGACCGCCTCGGCGAGCCGCCGGGAATCGACCGCGCGCGGGACGATGGCGTGCGCACCCGCGCCGATGGCCGCGGCGAGGTACTGCTGGGTGCGGTTCGTGTCGCGCACGAGGGTGACCAGCACGAGTGCCGGGTCGCCCGCGTTGAGCAGCTTCGCGAGATGGCAGTTGGGGTCGAGCGCGGAGTCGAGGATCACGACGTCCGGACGGACCTGCTCGCACAGCTGCATCGCCGCGTGGTGGCTCGCCGCCTGGCCGGACCAGTGCAGGCCCAGCGTGCGGTGCACCATCGCCGCGATGCCCTCGCGGAAAATCGGGATCGGGTCGACGACCGCGACCCCCAGGCTTCGACCGCCGGCTGGCTGACCGGCCGACATGGGCGTTCGGTGGGGCTCGATGCCACGCATCTCGGGCCTCCGTCCATCGAGGTCGCTCCCGGTGACCGGCACACCCCCTCGGCGTGCCGGCCGGTCCCCCCTGCCGGAACCGGCCGGGAACGACACCTTGTCCCTGGTTCGACTCCGCCGAGAGCAGCTTGTGACGCGGTTTCCCCCTCATGGCCGTAACGGGTGGTCGCAGCAAACTGTGAGTAGAAAAGTGGCTCCGAAATGCGGGCGGACGGCGCAGCGAGGGGCCGCCCGCGCGGGTTAGCTCTACTGAGGGTTTAGCCACTCGGGTGAATCTCCGCTGACCGCCCGTGCGCGCAGCCGGCCGAACTCCTCGGCGAGCGTTTTCGGGGTCCAGTGGGCGTTCAACCCGCTCGGATTGGGCAGAAGCCAGACCCGAGTTGTCCCGATTGTCCGTTCTTGCGGCCCGACCGCGGCCCGCCGATCGCCGAACGCGACGCGGTAGGCAGTGATTCCGACCACTGCCAGCCAGCGCGGGCGGTACTTCTTGACCTTCCTGGTCAGGATCCGGCCGCCTTCGCGGAGTTCGTCGTCGGTCAGCTCGTCGGCGCGGGCGGTGGTCCGGGCCACGACGTTGGTGATGCCGAGGCCGAGGTCGAGGAGCTGGTCCTGTTCGCTCGGGTCCAGCAGGCGAGGGGTGAACCCGCTGGCGTGGAGAGCGGGCCAGAACCGGTTGCCGGGGCGGGCGAAGTGCAGGCCGAGCGCGCCGGAGTAGAGGCCGGGGTTGATGCCGCAGAACAGCACGTTCAGGTCGGGGGCCAGGACGTCCGGGATGGTGCGTCCGTGCGCGGCGGCCTGTTCGGCCTTGGTGGGTTTGGCGGGCATGGGTCCAGTTTCCGGGATGCTGGACGTCCGCCGGTTCTCCGCACGACCTTCGAACGCGGGGTAGCCAACCCGCCGCCCCGCTCGGTAGCCTGTGTGATCTCTCGCACAACGGCGTCGATGAGGAGAGCACATGCAGTTGTGGCTAGTGCTCGGCCTGGTAGCACTGATCATCGCCATCGCCTCGTTGATCGTGATCCTGGAAGACCGCCGCGCGGCGCGCCAAGCCGCGATCGCGAGGCGCGCCCGGTTAGCGCGTCTTGGCGAGGTCGATCCGCTCGCTCCGGGCAGGCTCCGCGCGGAGGGTTGAAGAGACCGGCCGGAGAGCGAGCAGCAGCGCGCCGGCCAGCCAGCCGAGGCCGGAGCCGAAGGTGTTGGTCATGAGGTCGTCGACGTCGAAGATCCGGTAGACGAACGGCGCGGTCCCGAAATTCGCCGTGAGCTGGGTGATCTCGACGGCCAGTGAGGCCGCGAAGCCGATCGCCAGCGCGCCGACCAGACCGCGTCGCCACAGCACCCGGGCGAAGAAGCCGAGCGGGACGAACAGGAGCACGTTCATCGCGGCCTGCTGGAAGGTCTGGGTGGTGAACCACTCCGCCGCCGAGAGGCCGTGTTTCACCAGCTCGGTGTGGATGTCCGCGATCCACTGGAACGGCTCCAGCTGCACGGTCTGCTCCAGCCGCCTGCTGTGCGGGCCGGGCAGCGGCAGGAAGACGACCGCCAGCGCCATGCACGCGTAGAACACGACTGCCGCCGTGGTCACCAGGCTGCGCGGCTGCGGGCGGCCGTAGCGCGCGAACTGGAGCACGAGCTGCGGGACCAGGATCGTCGCCCAGACGGCGAGGAACCCGATGAACCCGTACTGCAGGGCGGTGACCTGTGCGTTCGTCATGGCAAGAACGCTATTGATCTTGCCGCCGCGACACTTCGGTCGAAGAGCCGGAGCCGCCGAGGCCGGGGTCGGCCAGATGGCCGAGTACCCGCCGACCGATTGGTCAGCCGTCGCGCGAGGGCGGTTCGTCGTCCCGGTCCACCCGCTCCGAACGCCAGGCCGCGAAGACGGTGTCGGCGATCAGCAAAACCACCACGGCGAGCGTGAGCACGACGAGCTGCAGTTCCATTTGTCCCCCTCGGCACCCAACGCGCAATCGGCGCGGGGGAGGCGAACGTTACCGAAACTTTCATCCGGCACCGGCCGTTCTGCCCTGGTCAGCGCGGTCCGATTTGGGCAGACTGCTTCGCCGGGCGTCCGCATCAGGGGTCAAGCGGACGCGAACCCCGGAGGAAACATGAAGCTCTTCACCCGGCTCGCGGCCACCGCCGCGGCCGCACTGGCCGCCGTGGCCGGCACGAGCGCGCCCGCCGAGGCCGCACAGACCACCGACGTCCGGATCATCGCGTTCAACGACCTGCACGGGAACCTCGAACCGCCGTCCGGGTCGGGCGGGAAGATCACGCTCCCGGACGGGTCCAAGGTGGACGCGGGCGGCGCGGCCTACCTCTCGACGCACGTCAAGCAGCTCGAGGCGCAGGTGCGCAACTCGATGGTGCTGTCCTCGGGCGACAACATCGGTGCGTCGCCGGTGATCTCGGCGCTGTTCCACGACGAACCGACCATGGACTTCCTCAACGAACTCGGCGTGAAGGCGTCCGTGGTGGGCAACCACGAGTTCGACGAGGGCTACCAGGAACTGCTGCGCATGCAGTTCGGCGGCTGCAACAAGACCGACGGCTGCCAGTTCCGCAAGAGCTACGACGGCGCGCGCTTCCCGCTGCTCGGGTCCAATGTGTACTTCGACAACGGGCTGCCCGCGCTGCTGCCGTTCAGCATCCAGTACTCCGGCGGCGTCCCGGTCGGCGTCATCGGCGCGACGCTCAAGGACCTGCCGTCGGTCGTGACCCCGGAAGCGATCAAGGGCCTCAAGTTCGGCGACGAGGTCGAGGCGATCGACCGCACCGCGACCATCCTCGACCGGCTCGGCGTGAAAGCCCAGGTCGTGCTGCTGCACCAGGGCGACGAGGCGCTGCCCGGCGCGGGCCCGAACGACTGCAAGGTCCAGCCGGACGGGGCCGCCGCGACCATCGCGAAGAACGTGACCCCGAAGGTCGACGCGATCTTCACCGCGCACAGCCACCAGCAGTACAACTGCGTCCTCAACGACCCGGCCGGCCAGCCGCGTCCGGTGATCCAGGGCGCGTCGTTCGGCCGGTTGCTGTCGGTGGTGGACCTGAAGATCGACCGCCGCACGCGCGACGTCGTCCGGGCGCAGACCAAGGCGCACAACGAGATCGTCACCCGCGACGTCACGCCGGACCCGGCCGTGACGAAGCTCGTCGACGAGGCCAAGACGAAAGCGGCGCCGATCGCGAACAAGCAGGTCGGCACCATCACCGCGGACCTGCCCGCGGCGGGCGGGCCGTCCGGCGAATCGCCGCTCGGCGACGTGATCGCCGACGCCCAGCTCGAAGCGACCAAGTCCAACAACGCCGTGATCGCGATGACGAACCCGGGCGGTATCCGCGCGGACCTGACGTACAAGTCGTCGTCGGCCGGGGAAGGCGACGGCGTCGTCACCTACGGCGAGGCGTTCACCGTGCAGCCGTTCTCGAACATCATGCAGACGATCACGCTCACCGGCGCGAACCTGAAGAACGTGCTGGAACAGCAATGGGGCCAGTCCGGCGGCACCAAGATCCTGCAGATCTCGAAGTCTCTGCACTACACGTACTCGGCGGCGGCTCCGGTCGGCTCGCGGGTCTCGAACCTCACGGTCAACGGCACGCCGGTCGACCCGGCCGCCAAGTACCGGGTGTCGGTGAACAACTTCCTCGCCGCGGGCGGCGACGGGTTCACCGAGTTCAAGAAGGGCACCGACCTCGCGGGCGGGCCGGTGGACCTGGACGCGTTCATCGCCTACCTCGGCGCGCATCCGGGCATCGCTCCGCCGCCGGCGGACCGGATCACCGCGACTCCGTAAGCGAAGTCCGTGAGGGGACTCTCATCCCGCGGAGTTCCCCTCACGGCCTTTCGCGGCTCAGCACAGGACGATCGGCTGCGGCGAGTACGTCGTGCTGCGGCTTTCCTCGCGGACCTCGGCGCCGCTGGCCAGGTCGTAGAACACCCGGGTGTCGCTGACGGTGAACCCGGACGCGCCCGGCGACGCATGACACTGGCCGTCCGGGCCGGGTCCGACCTGCACCGGCGGCGGTACCTGGTTCGACGGCGCACCGCTGCGGCCTTCGACCCGGAAGTGCTTGGTACCCCAGATCTTCACCGTCACCGAACCGCCGCTGACGCTCGCCTGGATCGCGAACCCGGTCGGATCGTTGTTGGCCAGCTTGAGGTCCACGGCGTTGCCGGAACTGTCCACCGCCACCGCGTCGCGGCCCGCCGGGTAGCGGTTGAGGAAGTGGTCGTGCGCCGCGTGGCCGCCGTCGCCTAGGCCAGCCAGGTAGGCCGCGTTGTACAAAGTGGACGAAAGCTGCGACAGCCCGCCGCCGGGCACCGCCGGGCCGGTGCCGTCCTCGTCGACCGGCGCGGACGCGTACCCGCCGCCGCGATAGTCGTTGAGGCTGAACGATTCTCCCGGTTTCACGACGACCCCGTTGATGCGGCCGGCGAGCGTGGCGACGTTGTCCGCGGCCGGGCCGCTGAGCCCGCCGGTGGTGTACTCGCCGATGACCTCCTTGACGCCCAGCGCGTTCGCGTCGTCGGTGGTCAGGCTCGGATGCTTCTTGTCGTACGCGACCGGCAAATCGCGGCCGGCCGGCTTGGCGAGCACCTCGGTGAGGGTCTTGAAAGTGTTGGCCCAGTTGATCTTTCGCCCCTCTTCGGACGGCGTGACGGCCGGGACGCCGGAGTCGAGGCTGATCCGCGCGTCCTTGCTGTTGGCCTCGGTGGACGCCAGGTCCGGCTGCACGGCCGCGCGCAGCTTCTCCTGGTCGATCCGCAGTTCGAGACCGCCGCCCCCGTTGGGCTGGAACTGGAACGACGCCGCGATCGCGGACGGCTGCAGCGTGGCGTCCTTGCCCTCGCCGTGCAGCACGACCGGCGCGGCGACCGCGGGCGCGACCACGGTGTCCAGCAAGCGATGCACGTCGGCGGACGTGGTTTTGGCCGGGGTAACCGCCATCTTCACCGTGACCCCGCGCGGCGAAAGCCAGTCCGCCACCACGGCTTGCACCGCGGCCGGGACGTCGGTCAGCTCCTGGCCCTGGCGCGGCTCGACCGCGTACGCGGTGACCCCGTTGTTTTCCTTCGGCGTGAACCCGATGCTGCCCTCGACCAGCGGATGGTTGAGCTGCTTCCCGGCGAGCTGCTGGACCGCGTCGGTGACCTCGAGCTGGTCGCTGCGCGTCACGACGCCGACCTCGCGGGTGGTGAAGAACGAGAGCAGCCGCGTGACCGGGCTCCACGGCTGATGCCCGGCCTGGGCGAGCGTGCCCGGCCAGTCGAGCCCGAGTCCGGAATCCGCGGGCACGAGCGTCGCGGTGACGTCCCCGGCGTGGACCGGCACCGGACGCGTCAGCCTCGGCTGGAGTTCGGTGTGCAGCTTGGCTTCGGCCTCGGCGTACGACAGGCCGCCGACGTCGATCCCGGCCACCTGCACGCCGCGCGGAACGTCGCCGGCGCTGGTCATCAGGTCGATGGTGTAGAGCAGCACGAACAGCCCGAGCAGACAGCCGACGATCATGAAGCTGCGGCCGACGCGTTTGCGGAAGCGGCGAAACGGCGTGTCCGGCGGCGGGGGCGCGTCGGCGACGGCGAAGATCTCCGTGGCCAGATCGGGTTCCCTGACCAGGGCGGGGTCGTTCAGCAGCTCGTCGCTCAGCAGGTCGTCGGCGAAAGCCGACGAACGGTCTTCTTCACGCAACGCCTGCCTCCCCTGGTACGGGAGCTACAGGTAAAGCCCCGTGCCGTGTTCGGTCCGCTCCGTGGCCACCGCGTGGATGTCGCGTTCGCGCATCACCAGATGGCCTTCGCCCTGGATCTCGACCTCGAGCTGGTCCTCCGGGTTGAACAGAACCCGGTCTCCCTGCTTGACGTTCCGCACGCTGTTGCCGACACCCAGTACATCACCCCACATCAGCCTGCGCGCGACTTGCGCGGTGGCGGGGATCACGATGCCGCCGCTGCTGCGGCGCTCGCCTTCCTCCTGCGACAACCGCACGAGGACGCGGTCGTGCAGCATCTGGATCTCGAGCTTGGGCGTGTCCGGCACGCCAGCCATGCTACTGACCGGTTGCCGGAGCCTTGGGCTCGCCCGCCATCATCAGGCTCAGCGCCTTCCCCCCTCCGTTCTCGAACCGCACCGGAACGCCCCAGTCCTGCCGGGTGATCCGGCACGCCGGGTGCTCGCCGCCGTCGTCGCAGCTCGCGGCCTGCGCCACTACCTGCAACACACCTTCGGTCGCTCCTTCGGCGAACTTGATCCGCCGGACGAGATCAGTTCCGACCCCGGCCCCGTCGGCGAGCAGCTCCGGCGGCGACGCGGTGATCTCCAGCCGCGTCGAGGGCCCGTAGCGCTCGTCGAGCTTCTCGCCCGGCGGCGGGGTGAAGACGACGGAAAACTCGATCTCGCCGGGAGCGAGCACGGTCGGCGGACGCCGCACGGCTTGCTTCGTGCCCGCGACGGCGGTCGCCTGCCCATTGCCCCCGAGCGGGGTAACCCGGTTGCCCGCCGATTCCACGACGTACAGCTCGCCGTCGTGGCGCACCAGGCCCTGCGGTTCGGCGAACCCGGTCGCCAGCGTCGTGACGTCGCGGGTGAACGGGTCGTAGCGGCGGATCGCGCCGTTGTAGGTGTCGGCGATCGCGACCCGGCCGTCGGGCAGCACGGCGAGGCCGAGCGGATGCTGCAGCAACGCCTGGTCGGCCGGGCCGTCGGCGTGCCCGAAGGTGAACAGGTCGGTACCGACCGCGGTGTGCACGGCGAACGACTCGCCCGCCGGTTCGATCCAGCGCAGGGCCGAGGTTTCCGCGTCGACGAGCCACAGTTTCTGGCCGTCCACGGCGAATCCGGAGGTCTGCGCGAAGAACGCTTCGTGCACGTCGCCGTCGCGCAGGCCCTCGACGGTGGTCCCGGCGAACCGGCGGATGGAGCCGGCGACCGGGTCGAACACGCTCAGCGTGTGGTTTCCGGCCATCGCGACCACGACGCCGCCCGCCGGGGCCCACCAGGCGACGTCCCACGGGCTGGTGAGGTCGATGTCCAGCGCCTTGCCGGTGTCGGTGCCGTCGCGCCACTGTTTCCCGGTCCCGGCAACGGTTTTTACCTCGCCGGTGTTGAGGTCGAGGCCGCGCAGCCGGTGCCCGGCGGTGTCCGCGACGACCGCGTGGTACCCGGCGCGCTCGGCGACCTCGTTGGGCAGCAAGGCGATTCCGGCCGGTTCGGCGAACTGGGCCAGGTCGAACGGCCCGTCCTGCGTCCCGCGCACGCCGCTGCCGAAGCGGCGGATGACGGTCTCGCCGTCCGAGGCGAACTCGACGATGGAGTGGTGCCCGGTGTCGGCCACCAGGATCCGCCCGCCCGCGGTGACCACGGCCTTGCTGGGGAAACGCAGTTCCGTGCGCTGTTCCTCGACCGGTACGTACGGGCTGCCGCCGCGGCGGAGGGTGCCCTTCGCCTCGTGTTTGGCGACGAGGTCGGCGATCACTCGGCGTAGCGCCTCGCCGTGGCCCTCACCAGCCGCGACGTGCACGACGTAGCCCTCGGGGTCGACGACGACCAGCGTCGGCCAGGCTCGCACGGCGTACTGCGACCAGAGTTCCATCTTCGGGTCGTTGACCACCGGATGCTGCACCTCGTACCGGCGCACCGCGGCCTCGATCGACGTGCGCTCGCCCTCGCGGCTGAACTTCGGCGAGTGCACCCCTACGGTGACCAGGACGTCGGCGAATTCCTGTTCCAGCGGACGCAGTTCGTCGAGCACGTGCAGGCAGTTGATGCAGCCGCTGGTCCAGAAATCCAGCAGCACCACGCGTCCGCGCAGTTGCGCCAGGGACAACCGGCGGCCACCCGTGTTGAGCCAGACGTCGCCGGTCAGCTCGGGCGCGCGCACGCGGGCTTGCCGGGCTTGCGGTGAGGAAGTCACGGGAGGAGTGAACTACATCCGGTCACGCAGTGTTCCGCCAACCACGGCTGGAGAGAAGAACCTCACCCCGGCGAGGGAGCTCATTCCGGCGAAAAAGGACGCGCGGACGCGGCCCGGCGCTACGTACGCTTCGGGCATGACAAACGTTCAGCCGGCCGAAGCCTTCACCGTGGAGGAGGCCCGCGTCCTGCAGCAGAATCTCGGCGAGCCCTTGCGGCCTGGCCTCACGCCCGCCGAACTGAGCGACGTCGAAGACCAGTTCGGGTTCACGTTCTCCGACGACCACCGGATTTTCCTCACCGCGGGCGTGCCGGTCGGCGACCGCTGGCCGGACTGGCGCCACGGCGACCCGGACCAGCTGCGCAAACGCCTGGACTGGCCGGTCGACGGCGTCCTGTACGACGTGGAGAACAACGACCTGTGGCTTCCCGAATGGGGCGCCCGGCCGCGGTCGATGTGCAACGCGCTGGCGGTCGCCCGCCGACATCTGGCGACGGTGCCGCAGCTCGTGCCGGTGTGCGGGCACCGGTACCTGCCCGCGACGCCAGGGGAATCCGGGTATCCGGTGCTGTCGGTCTACCAGACCGACGTGGTTTATTACGGCTGGGACCTGCGCAGCTACCTGCGGCACGAGTTCGGCGGGGAACCGCTGGGGGAGGAACCCGCGAACGTCCGGGTCGTGGAGTTCTGGTCGCGGTTCGTGGAGTGAGTGGTGTCTTTGGCGCCGGCTCCGCCGGCGCGGCGGGATCGCTGTGTTTGGTGGCGACGGCTCCGCCGTCGCGTGCGGGATCGCCTTTAAGTCGGCGGACGCGATCCCGCCGTTCGGGTCAAGTCGGCGTCAGGCCTGGTCTGACCAAAACCGGCCAAAGACCACCACCCAACCCGACCCGAACGCGGGATCGCGTCGGCGTCTGGCGGGAGCGGCGTGCACGGCCCCCGGGCCGGGTGCGTCGTTCCCGCCAGACGCCGACTTGAAGGCGATCCCGCCGCGACGGCGGAGCCGTCGCCAAAAATTCAAGACTCCCTCCGCAGCATCCGGCTGACGCCCGCCGCGACCGTGGTCGCGAGGATCCAGCCGGACGCGGTGAAGCCGGCCGCCACCCAGTTGTCCGCCCCGTGCATGTACCAGCGCGACTTGTTGCCGAAGTCGACGATCGGCACCAGCAGGTCGGCCGTGTAGATGACCGGGTTCCATTGCAGACCGGAGTCCTGCTGGTTGACCAGGCAGCGCGGCCCGCTGGTCATGTAGCGGCCGGTGCGGTCGTTGACGCAGTCGTCCTTGCCGAGGCCGAACCACAGGCTGCCGAGCACCAGCAGCGTGAACAGCCAGCCGAGCGCGCGCACCGGACGGAAGCCGTAGCCGACCATCGACCGCTGCAGCCAGCTCCACACGCGGACACCGGGGCCGAAGAACTTGAAGCCCTTGGCGAGCGCTTCGTAGCGGAACTGCTGCTTTCTCAGCGCGACGGTGGAGGCGTGCTCCTCGTTTCCGGCCGCGCGCAGGGTCGCGGCGAGCTGGTCGTACGGACCTGGGCGGTAGCCGCGCATTGCCTTGCGCAGCAGCTCGATCCGGTGGTCCAGCGCTTTGTCGTCGTCGAGGGCGATGCCGTGTTTCAAGGCGTCGTAACGGAAATCCTCGAGTTCGAGACCGTCGGTGGCGTTCCAGATCTCTTCGTTGTCGGCTAGCGCACCGCAATGCGCCCTGCGCAGCCGCACCGAGCCAGTCGGCGGTTCCGCCGGGGACAGGACGAACTCGTCCGCCGTGACGTCGCTGGCGTCGAGCGCGATCCCGTGCGGGGCAAGGGATCCCAGCTTCGCGCCGTGCATGTCGAGCCTGCGCGCGATCTGGGCGCCGTCGAGGTTCACGCCGCCCTCGGCCAGGAACGGCCGGTCCTTGTCCTCGGTCAGCACGAGGTCGCGGCCGATCCGCGCGGTGCGGATGTCGAGGGAGAAGCTGCTGGATTTCCGTTGCCCCGGCTCGGTCAGCAGCGTGCCGAACATGTTTACCGAGCCGCCGATTTCCGCGCCTTGGAGCCGCAGCGTGCCCTTCAGGGTGGCGTCGGTCAGCTGGAAATTGCCGGAAATCTTGGCTCTCCGTGCGGAAAACACGTCCCGTCCCGGATGGAGGAACATCGAATTCCAGGCGAGGAAGTTGCCGCCGACGGTGATGTCCGCGAGCCGGAGCTGCCCAATCGGCACGCGGAGGTTGGTCGCTTCGATGTCGCCGCCGATCGTGGACCCGTCGAGATGCAGCGCCCGGTCGTAATACGGCGTCGCGCGGCCGCGCACCATGGTGATTTCCGCACCCGCGAGCCTCAATGACCCGCCGATGCGCGCGTTGACCATGCGGAGCGTGCCGAACGCCCGCAGCCCGTCGGACAATTCGAGATTGCCGTCGACCTTCAGCCGATCCGCGACCAACGCCGGCCGCGGATCGAGGTACGGATCCCCGGATTTCCAGGCGTCCACGACGACCGGCCCGCGCTGGTCGACTTGAAGCCGCGCCTCGCGCAGGACGATGTCACTGTCCACAGTGGCGCTTGGAAGGTAGAGAACCCCCTTGGCGGAGAACCGTTTCCGCTCGCTGGCCGGACCGTAGTTGTCGACCTCGCACAGCAAGCTGCCGCCGATGTGCAACCCGTTCCCGTTGAACGCGAAGCCATCCGGATTGTCGAACGTGGCCCCGGAGAAGTTGACGTTACCGCCGGTCCGCATGCCCGGCAGCCGCACCTCGCCCTCGGCGACCATCCGATAAGCCAGCAGGGCCCCGGTAATCACCAGGCGGTCGCCTTGAATAGCCTTGCCGTGCGGATGCTTGATCGTGGTCCTGGTGAGCACGACCGACCCGTCGATCACCGCGTCGGTGAGATTGACCGCGGCGTTGGGCATGCCGCGCTCGCGATCGTCCCCGCGCTGCACCGTGGTGGTCTCCAGCTCGAACCCGTCCGCGGCGATTTCCACGACGCTGCGAATCAGGCGCAGGTCATTCCGGCTGCGCAGATTTCGAGCCCGCAGACCGGGAAGCCAGCATTTCCGGAAAACGAGCCCGAGAAGAGTCGCCTCGCGCACGTCCGGCGGATGCTCGAACCGGCACCGCTCGAATTGGAAAAGGAAATTGAGATCGGCGGCGCGCAGATCGAGCGTACCGGTGATATAGGCGTCCTCGACCAGCACGATCGGCGCGTTGGTGGCCTGCCGTCTCCAGCGAAGGATGCCGGTGGTGCCAGGTTTGAGCAGGTCCGCGGCCTTCACCTCATACCGCTTGTCGGGAACCCCGGCAAACGGATCAAGCGGCGGCAAGGTCGTATCGGTCGGCACGAGCCCCTTCTCCCCACGATCGTTCGGTCCTCAGGGAATCGGATCAACGGCGGATGAGCAAGGGGCCGGGTGGAGTAGTGGGTGGTAGCGGTTACTTAGTGCTTGCGGGTGACTACTGAAGTGCTCCATTGGCCGAGCGATCTTGCGAGAACCACCTTCCCGGGCGGCGCGTGCCTGCTATGGTCACGTGCCGAAGCTGATCAAGAACAGAGGGTAGGCCGCACCCGGGAACCGCGGCCCGTGCGGGGAGGCACGACATGCCAGACGGAAGCACCAGGGACCCCCAGGCTGTCCTCAAGGACGCCCTCGCGCCGACCCAGCCGTTACCACCGGGCAGCCCGCCCCTGCCGTTGGGCGCGACCGGGCAGACGGCCACGACCGGCCAGCGCCTGGACTACACGACGCTGGGCGCCAACCAGGCGAAAGCGGACTTCGCGGCCGCGGCGGGCAATGGCGGCTGGACTTTCAATCCCGAGGCGATGGACAAGGTCATCCAGGAGTTGGAAGACAGCCTGGACGGCGACTTTCGCAAGGCGCAGAACCACGGCCAGATGATGGCCCTCATGACGCCTCCGGGCGGGGAGCACGTAAGCACGAACTATGTGTCAACGGCTGTGAAAACCGTGGTCGCGCACAACGAGTTCGTCAAGGGCGCGGTGGACTACGTCACGTCGTACCTCGAGACGCTGAAAAAGGTGCGCACCGCCTACGTAAATCAGGACCACGCTGCTATGGACGACCTACGGAAGACTGGGACCCTGCCTGATGAACACCGCTAAAGCAACCATTCCGGTCATCGTCGGCACCGCGGCGGCGCTCCTGCTCTCGGCCTGCAACAGCAATCCTGGCTCCCCAGCCCCCGCGTCGCCCCCCTCTTCCGGCACCGCCAACAGCAGCGCCAGTGCTCCGCCGAAGGTCGCGGACCCGATTACGAACACCTCAGCAGCGGAGAAGGACCCCTGTTCCGCACTGCCGACCAGCGAGGTCGAGAAACTCGGCGGCAAGGTGCGCACGACAGCGGTGGACACGACGCCCGTCGGCATCACCTGCGGCTGGATCTTCGCCGACGGAACTGGTTCAGTCAACGGAGGGCTCGCCAGCGGCGCGAACGGGCTGCAAGGCCTCTATCAGCGAAACGCTGTAGGCGGGCTGAAGAAATTCGAGGTCCAGCCGGCCATCCAGGGCTACCCCGCGGTCGTATACGACATCGGCCTGAACGGCGATGGCGCTTGTGCGCTCGCGGTCGGGATCAACGACCGGTTGGCCTATGCCGTCAACACGCAGTTGCGGCCCGGGAATCCGAACGTCGCCGATCCGTGCGCGCTGGCGACCAAGCTCGCGTCCGCGGCTATCACCAGTCTCAAGGCGAAATGACATGGCTTACACCGGTGCAGACATCTACAAGCTGATGCACAGTCCGGGCGACACGTCGAGCCTCGACAACAGCCGCACTGCCGCCGAAGAACTCAAAGGCGTGCACGAGAACCTCGGCAAAATGCTGGCCAACAGCCAGAAGGCACTTGATTCTTTCTGGAAGGGGACTGCCGCCGACGGTGCCAAGCAGGGCTTGAACCCTCTCATTCAGGCCTCTCAAATCGCGGCGCAAAACCTCGACCGAACCCAGCAGTCGATGGCCGACCAGTCGGCGTCCTTCACTACGACGAAGAACTCAGTACGCCCGGTCGCGGACTCGCGCCCAGACGATCAAAAATTAAGCGATTACGTTTCACTCGGCGCTAGCGACGACGAAAAAGCGGCCGCTCAGTTCGATTACGACACAAAGATCAACGTCGAGCAGTACACGAACTACGAGGTTTCCACAAATCCTCGTATCTCATTCCTTCCGGCCGGCTATCCGTCGGCGCACGACCCGAACGTTTCCGCGAGCGAAATCACCCCGACCGACTCCGGAACAGGACCTGCTACCGGGCGGATCGGTTCCGGAGTCGGTCACCATTCAGCGGGCGGTTCGTCTCACAACTACGGCGGCGGGCCGTCGAACAACTACAGCAACGGGCCCAGCACCTACTCCGCTCCTCCCGGGGCCGCTGGCATGCCGGCTCCTCCGCCGCCCGGGCACGGTGGGGTCGGGGCTCCTCCTGTGTCTCCGCCGAATGACAGCACTCGGGCGGCTTGGGCTGATCCCACTCCGCCGACTCCGCCGCCGACGTGGCAGCCTCCGGCTACGGTGCCGGGTGGCGGAAATCCTGGTGGGAATCCTGGCGGGATGAGCGGCGGGTTCGGGCCGGTCGGCGGGTTTGGCGGATTCGGGCCTACCAGCGGTGGCGGCGGCGGATTCGGCCCGGGCGGGTCCGGGTCCGGTGGCGCGGGCAGTGCGGGCGGCGGTGGTGCCGGACCGCGAGGTGTTGGCGGTGGTACTGGTGCCGGTGCGTTCGGCGAGGGTGCGGCTCGGCCTGGGATGGGCGGGGCTGGCGCCGCTGGGGCGAAAGGACAGCCCGGCATGGGCGGCATGGGTGGCGGCGGCAAGGGCGGCAAAGGGCCCGAGGACGAGGAACACCAGCGCAAGATCCTGCTGGCCGAAGAGGACCCGGATTCGATTTTCGGGGGTTACGACGGCAATCGGCCGACGCCGCCGGTTATCGGGGCTTAGCGGAATGGCCAAGGGGGAGGGAAAGCGGTGCTGCGCAAGCCCGTTGAGCTGAGCCTGCAGACTTTCGAGGTGCTGCTGGAAAGGCTGAATCTCGGCGACATTCACCCGACGCTGGTTCGCGGCGCTTTGTGGTACTCGCCGGAGGAGCGGCGGCAGCTGGCGGCCGACACGGATCGCGAGTTGCACAATGTCGGGCTGATGCAGCGTGGCCGGCTTAGCGACGAATTCGTTGAGACAATGCATTTGCTGCAGCGTCCGGGCGTCGAGTACTACTCGTGGGTCAAATCGGAGCGTGGCGAGCGGACGGTGCGTGCCGCGGCGAGTGGGCGGGACGCGGCGACTGTGGTTGCGGTGAACCAGAAGCTGTATATCGCGCCGTGTTCGGCGGATACGTTGGTTCGCGAGTTCATCGGGCTGCTGCCGGAGGCTCCGGCCGCGCGGGTTCTGTCGCTTAACTGTTCCGACGAGGATCTGAACCTGGTCAAAAGCGGGCAGAACACGGGACGGACCAGTCCGAGTATTCGCGACGCCAAGCAGGTGCTGCAGTGGCTCGAGAAGCCGCACACGTACTTCGGGCGGCTGTACGTCGCGGTCCGGGACAGCCGGGGGAAGCGGCGGCGCAACGAGAATCCGCCGGGATGGGCGGATATGGAGGAGGGGCGGATTCTGTTCGGGGTGGACAAGTCCGGATGGATCAGCTTGGCCGGGGCGGGGCCGCAGGAGATGGCGAAGAAGGTGCAGCAGCTGGAGAACGAGCTGCGGCGTTAGAAAGGGCCGCCCGGAGATAACTCCGGGCGGCCCCAGCAAAAACTCAAGCGTTCGGGTTCAGCACCCGGGCCAAAAACGCCTTCGTCCGTTCATGCTTCGGGTCCCCGATAACCTCTTCCGGAGACCCGGACTCCACGACAACCCCGCCGTCCATGAAGAAGACCTTGTCGGCCACTTCGCGGGCGAACTGCATTTCGTGGGTTACCACGACCATCGTCATGCCGTCCTTGGCCAGTTGGCGCATGACGCCCAAAACATCCCCGACCAACTCCGGGTCCAAAGCGGACGTCGGCTCGTCGAAGAGCATCAGCTTCGGCTGCATCGCCAGCGCTCGCGCGATGGCCACCCGTTGCTGCTGGCCGCCGGAAAGCTGACCGGGGTAGGAACGGGCCTTGTCCGCCAGACCGACTCGGTCCAGCAGTTCCAGAGCCCGTTCCCGGACCTGGCCCCGAGGCTCCCGGCGGACCTGGATCGGGGCTTCCATGACGTTTTCCAAAGCCGTCATGTGCGGGAACAAATTGAATCGCTGGAACACCATGCCGATGTTCTTGCGCTGCTCGGCGATTTCCTTGTCCCGCAGCTCGTGCAAGCGGCCGCCGCGTTCGCGATAGCCGACCAGCACCCCGTCGACATAAAGCCGGCCCGCGTCGATTTTCTCCAGGTGGTTGATGCAGCGCAGCAGGGTGGACTTGCCGGAACCGGACGGGCCGATCAGGCAGAGCACCTCTCGCTCCTGCACTTCCAGGTCGATGCCCTTCAGCACGTCGAGCGAGCCGAAGCTCTTGCACACCTTCTGTGCGGAAACAACGGGAGTCATCGCGAAGCACCCCCGCTCCCGGCACCGCCGCGGCCGAAGCGGTAGCCCAGCATTCGCGCTCCCCACCTGTTCTTCTGCGCGATCGCCCGGGAGGTGCCCCTGGCGAAATACCGCTCGATGTAAAACTGCACGACCGTCAGCACCGACGTCATGAACAGATACCACGTCGCCGCCACGATCAGCAGCGGAACCGTTTTGTAGTTCTGCGAATAAATCGTCTGCGCCGACACCATCAGCTCGAAGTACCCGATGACGACGACCAGCGACGTGGTCTTCAACATCGAAATGGTCTCGTTGCCGGTGGGCGGGATGATCACCCGCATCGCCTGCGGCAGGATGATCCGGCGCAGCGTCTTGCCCCGGCTCATGCCCAGCGCGGACGACGCTTCCAGCTGGCCGCTGTCCACGGACTGAATACCGCCGCGGACGATTTCCGCCATGTACGCCGCTTCGTTCAGGCCCAGGCCGAGCAACGACGCGACGAATTGGGTGATCAGCGTGTTCGTGTCCCAGCTGATGAAGGTCGGCCCGAACGGAATGCCCAGGCCGATCCTCGAATACGCCAGCGCCAGGAAGTTCCAGATCACCAGCTGAGTGATCAACGGCGTGCCGCGGAACAGCCAGATGTACACCGACGCCGCACCCGACATCAGCGGGTTCGGCGACAGCCGCATCACCGCGAGCAGCACGCCGCCGACGATGCCGATGATCATCGAGATCACCGTGAGCAGCAACGTGTTCCGCACGCCGTTGAGAATCCGGTTGTCGAAGAGGTACTCGCCGACGACCGGCCACTGCAACGCGGAATTCGTGACGACGCTGCGGATCACGATGAACGCGACGAACACGATGATCACGCCGGCGATCCAGCGTCCGTAATGCCGGACCGGGACCGCCTTGATCGGGGTGGTGTCGACCTCCTGCCAGGAATCGGCGGGGCCGGGGGAAGTGGACACGAGTGACTACGTCCTCAGTTTCTTCAGGAAGCGGACGGGTTGATCTCCGACTTGGTGATGGCGCCGGAACCGGACAGACCCCACTTGTCCAGGATCTTCTTGTAGATTCCGGTGTCGATGAGCTTCTGCACCGCGCCCTGCACCGCCTTGGCGAAGTCGCCGCTGCCCTTCGGCAGCACGATCCCGTACGGCGCGGTGTCGTACGGCGCGCCCGCGGACTCCAGCTGGCCGCCGGTCTGCTTCACCGCGTAGTCGATCACCGGCGAGTCGGCCAGTTCGGCCTGCACGCGCTTCGCGGTCAGTGCCAGGTTCACGTCGGTCTGCGCCTGGAACTGCGTGATGTTGATCGGCTGCTTGCCCGCCTTGGTGCACGCGGTGTTGCGCTTGCCGAGGTCGTCGACCTGCGTGGTGCCCTTCTGCACGGCCACATTCTTACCGCACAGGTCGTCCACCGACAGTTTGTCCGGATTGCCCTTGAGCACCGCGAGCGAGGTGCCCGCGCTGTAGTACGAGATCATGTCGACGGTCTGCATCCGCTCGGCGTTGATCGTGAACGACGAGATGCCCATTTCGTACTTCTTCGCCGAAATACCGGGAATGATGCCGTCGAACGCCGAGTTCTGGAACTCCGTCTGCACGCCGAGCACCTGGCCGACCGCGGTGGCGAGGTCGACGTCGAAGCCGGTCGCCTTGCCGTTCTCGACGAATTCGTTCGGCGGGTAGGTCTGGTCCTGGCCGATCACGATCTTGCCGTCGGCCTTGATCTCGGCGGGCACCTGCGCGGCCAGTGCCGCGTCCTTCTGCGCGGTCGGCGCGCTTTCCGTGCCGCCGGGAGCCTGGCTGGAACCCGCGTCGGTGCCGCCAGAGCCGTTGCCGCCCGCGCCGCACGCCATCGTCATGCCGACCAGCGCGAAAGCGGGGAGAAGGGCGAGTGCCTTCACTTGCTGTCCTCGGGCCACTTCGTCACTCCTCGTAGTTCTCAAGGGCTGAGAGCTGGCATATTGCCACTCGTAAGCGGGTATGCACAGCACTGATGCGTCACGGGGAAGTTTCGCACAAGACTTGCCGGAAGACGGGTGTCCCGGCCGCCGCGCACGGTAAGTCAGGATGTCCCCCATGAACAGCAACCCCGGACCCCGGCTGCCGCCAGCCGGTCGACGTGCGCGAACGGTGAACGGCCGCCGCACGGCCCGGCCCGGCGCGCAGTTCGACGGATACCTCGCCCCGGAGCGTCCGCACGCCGGCGCGTACGACGAGATGTTCGCGCCCGACGGCACGGTCCGCGCTCCGTACCGCGCGCTGTACGGCTCGCTCGCCGCGCTCGACGCCAGCGACCTCACCAACCGCTCGCAGGCGCTGGACCGGGCGATGGTGGACCAGGGGATCACGTTCTCGCTGTCCGGCCAGGAGCGGCCGTTCCCGCTCGACCTCGTGCCCCGCGTCATCCAGGCGACCGAATGGTCCCGGCTCGAACGCGGCGTGACCCAGCGGGTCCGCGCGCTGGAGGCGTTCCTCGCCGACGTCTACGGCGACCGGCAGATCCTGCGCGACGGCGTGCTCCCGCGCAGGCTGATCACCTCGTGCGAGCACTTCCACCGCGAGGCGTACGGGATCAAACCGCCCAACGGCGTGCGGATCCACGTGTCCGGAGTGGACCTCGTGCGCGACGAAGAGGGCACCTTTCGCGTACTGGAGGACAATCTCCGCAACCCCTCCGGCGTGTCGTACGTGATGGAGAACCGCCGCACGATGGCGCGCGTGTTCCCGGACCTGTTCGCGCGACACCGGGTCCGGCCGGTCGGTGACTACGCGTCACATCTGCTTCGCGCACTGCGAGCGGCGGCCGCGCCGAACGTCGCCGACCCGATGGTCGTCGTGCTCACCCCGGGCGTCTACAACTCGGCGTACTTCGAGCATTCGCTGCTCGCCCGGCTGATGGGCGTGGAGCTGGTCGAGGGCCGCGACATGTTCTGCCGCGACAACGTGGTCTACCTGCGCACCACGGAGGGCGAACGCCAGGTCGACGTGATCTACCGGCGGATCGACGACGAATTCCTCGACCCGGTGCACCACCGGCCGGATTCGGTGCTCGGCGTCGCCGGGATCCTCAACGCCGCCCGCGCGGGCAACGTCGTGGTGGCGAACGCGGTCGGCAACGGCGTCGGCGACGACAAGCTCGTCTACACCTACGTGCCGGAAATGGTGCGCTACTACCTGAACGAGAAACCCATCCTGCCCAATGTGGACACCTTCCGCTGCTGGCTGCCCGACGAGTTCGACCACGTCATGCAGCACGCCGACGAATTGGTGATCAAACCCGTCGAGGGTTCCGGCGGGTACGGCATCGTCTTCGGGCCGGAAGCGTCCAAAAAGGAACTCGACGCGTTGCGCCGCAAGGTGCGCGCGAACCGGCGCGGCTGGATCGCGCAGCCGGTGGTGCAGCTGTCGACCGTTCCGTCCAAGGTGGACGATCGGCTCGCGCCGCGGCATGTGGACCTGCGGCCGTTCGCGGTCAACGACGGGAAGGACATTTTCGTGCTGCCCGGCGGGTTGACCCGGGTCGCGCTGCCCGAGGGCAGTCTCGTGGTGAACTCGTCGCAGGGCGGCGGTTCGAAGGACACCTGGGTGCTCGCTTCGCGGTCCTCGACGTCGGAGCAGGAACTCGACCGGCCCGCGCTCGGCGAGGTGTCCGTTGTGGACGGTGTGGCCGCGGAACAGGGTCCGGAGCTGTCCACGTCGCAGCAGCAACAACAGCAACAGCAGAGCTGAGGGAGGGAAATCCATGATGCTGGCCCGCAACGCGGAGTCGCTGTACTGGATCGGCCGTTACGTCGAACGCGCCGACGACACCTCCCGCATCCTCAACGTCTCGGTGCATCAGCTGCTGGAAGACGCGAGCGTCGATCCGGACCACGTCAGCCGTCAGCTGCTCGCCGTGCTCGGCATTCCGTTCGACGCGGGCGACGCGCTCGACGTGTGGAAGCTGACCGAACTGGTCGCTTACGCGAAGGACAATCCGTCGTCCATCGTCGGCTCGATCAACTCCGCCCGCGAGAATACCCGCGGCGCACGCGAGGTCGTTTCGACCGAACTGTGGGAATGCCTGAACGCGACGTGGAACGCGGTGCCGGACCGGCAGCGGTACGCCCGCCGCGCCGGACCGCACGCGTTTCTGTCCTTTGTGGAGGAGCGCGCGGCGATGTTCGCCGGGCTCGCCGATTCCACGATGAGCCGCGACGACGGCTGGTTGTTCCTGGTGCTCGGCCGATCGGTCGAACGCGCGGACATGGTGGTGCGGCTGCTGCTTTCGCGGGTGTCCGACCGCGCTTCGTCGCCAGGCTGGATGACCGTCCTTCGCTCAGCGGGCGCGCAGGACACCTACCTGCGCACCAACCGCGGCGCACTTGACGCGGCACGCGTCGTGCAATTCCTGCTGAGGGACACGCTTTTCCCGCGTTCGGTGTTCCACGCGCTGCGTCAGGCAGAGGATTGTTTACGCCAGCTCGATCCGGGAATCAACGCTCGGGGCAACGAAAAGTCCGAGGCCGTCCGGCTGCTCGGCCGGGCCCGCAGCGAGCTGGAATTCCTCCACCCCGCGGCACTGCTGGACGACCTGCCGCGGCGGCTGCGCGGGCTGCAGGAAGCGATCAAGGAAGTCGGGGAAGCAGTGTCCATTCAGTACTTCCACACGTCGCCGTGGGTGGCGTGGAGCGGTGCGGAGGTGTCCCTGTGAGCTGGCAATTGCGGGTGACGCACCGGACCGGCTACCGGTACGCGACGCCGGCCACCCAGTCGTACAACGAAGCGCGGCTCACCCCGCGTTCGGACCGGCGGCAGACCACTTTGGCCACTCGCATCGAAACGTCGCCGGCCACCCGGGCCTATCGTTACACCGATTACTGGGGCACCGACGTCACGTCGTTCGACCTGCATGCGCCGCACACCGAGTTCACCGTGCTCGCGACTTCCGTGGTGGAAACCGCCGACGAAGCGGAACCGGTGCGTTCGGCGACGTGGAAGGACCTGCAGAGCGAGTCCGTCCGCGATCAGCGCACGGAGTTTTTGACCCCGACTCCGTACACGCCGAACGACCAGGAACTGTCCAAACAGGCCCGTGCGCTGCGCAAAGGACTGGACCCAGCGGACGCGGTGCTCGCGATCTGCGGCTGGGTGAACGAGCAGTTGAAATACCAGCCCGGGACCACTGGAGTACACAGCACAGCGACCGACGCGTGGCGGGCGCGCGAGGGGGTGTGTCAGGACTTCGCGCACGTGTCGCTGGTGATGCTGCGAGCGATCGGCATCCCGGCGCGGTACTGCTCGGGATACCTGCACACCAAGCCGGAGGCCAAACTCGGCGAGAAGGTAGAGGGCGAAAGCCACGCCTGGGTCGACGTCTGGACCGGCGGCTGGTGGGCGCACGACCCAACGAACGCGATCCCGGTCGGACCGCGGCACGTGTGGGTCGCGACTGGACGCGATTACGCGGATGTGGCTCCGTTGAAGGGGATCTTCACTGGGGCTAGTCAGTCCACTTTGGATGTTTCAGTGGAATTAACCCGAATGGCGTAGTCAACCCTTGTAGCGCCTTTCCCGTGTCCGGCGACTCTTCGCGCATACCAATCTATCAACAAGCGCGAGGAGCCATGGACGACAACGAGCAAGCATTGCCGGAACTAAAGGATTGGCCGACCAGATCCAACACCCTCGGCTTCCTGCCCGGCCGGAGTTCCGCACAAGTGGAAACTTTGCGCAAGGTGCTCGAGCAACTACCACTCGCCCCGTCCGATGAAATCGAGGTTACCTATACGCGAGCTGGTCATCGCCGCATCCCCTGCGAGAGGTTGATGATGTCCCAGCTGAGCCGAGGTTCGTTTGCTGCCGCGGAAACGACGGGCGCTGGCATCCGACACCGCCGCTCCTTCAATGGCTATCGACCGCGGACAATCTTTTCTTGGCACACCATATCCATGCAAACGTGAAGTTCTTTGGTGAACTTCTCGCTACCATCAACCGCGAGACACAAGTAGAGGACCTGCGCAAGTCCGCGAATGAGTTTGGCTTGCATTGGACGAGCTCGGACCAGATAAACCGGAGAGTATCTTGGCTGCAAAGCCTTGGCTTGCTTGAGCGTTGGAGAATTGGACACTGGCAGGTGACCGAACTCGGCGAACGCTTCCTCCGTGAAGCGACACTCTGCACCCCCGCTGAGGCCATGGGTATGAAGGCAGAGGCAGAAGCCGAAGCTCACACCCTCCCTGAGATCGATCCAGAACTGTCTTCACTATTAGCTCTGGACACAGTCGGACTGCGGGCCCGCAAGACCCTGATCGGATATATCCCGCGAGGGCAGAACAAGCCGGATATCGCCGAGGCGAGCACGAAGTCCGGCCTGATCGACTCGATCAGATTCTTCGTCGACATGGTCGACGAAGAATCTTCCACGGACGAATTATTTCAGCGAGCCATCCTGGCGCTCGGCCAAAAGAAGAGCTCCTTCACGCAAAGCATGCACACTTTTCGAAACATGGGGATGATCGACACCGTAGCACTGAATCGATACGGCCGCACCAGAGCCGCATACGCCTACCTCGAACCAGGCAACGAGGTCGGCCTGGTCAGGTACTTACACAGCCGATACCGGTTCATCGGCGAACTTCTTTCCGCGATTCACGAGACAACGACCGTTTCCGAGCTAGTTGGTATCGCGAAATCTCGGTACCAGTGCGCCAATATCGACAGTGCGGAAGTGCGAGCAAGGCTCAGCATCATGCTCGACGCCGGCCTGGTCAAGCGAATCGACTGGACTCGCTACCGCAGTACGGCCACCGGGAAAGCGCTGGCAGCGCAGCTTCCTCTGGAGACAGCCATCGAAAGCGACCTCGGCCTGGAACCCGAGTCGGACAACGGAAGCGGTGCCGAACACCACCACGATACGGACGAACTCCTCGGAATTACCCGCGACTTGCGCGCCTACTCAGGAGTTGCCGACGCGAGCACGGAGTTCGAGCGAACCGTCGCTAGAGCCTTCCACTACTTCGGCTTCCGCGCTGAACACATCGGCGGCAGCGGGAAGACTGATGTGCTGGTCAGTACCGAACTCGCGGCCTCGGAGATGTTCCGCGCCACCGTTGACGCCAAAGCCTCCAGCAGCGGGGTCATCAGCGACAACGCGATCAAGTTCGACGCGTTGAAGGACCACTTGCAGAAGCACGACGCCAAGTACGGGGCTGTCGTAGGACCCGGATTCACCAACCGGGTACAGGCCTGGGCGGAAAGCAACGGGTTCCGGCTGCTGACTGTCGAAGAGTTGATCGATCTCCTGACCCGGCACCATGACCACCCGGTGTCGGTCGTGGAACTTCGCCAGATTTTCGAGCAACCAGGGCAAGACCTCAGTGAACTCGCGGAACTCTACGACGCAGCCGAGAATCGGGCCGTGCTGCTCACCCGGTTGATCGACGCACTCTTCCAAGAAGGCAATGAGGAAGACCCGGTGGCGGATGGCTTCATGAGCTTGGAGAACCTGTACTACGTACTTCGGAAGGAGGTCGTACCTCGGCCGTCTCAAGGCACAGTCGAGGCCTGCCTGCAGTTTTTGACCACCAATCTGGTCCGAGCCGCGGAGCGAACCGGCGACAAATACAAACTGATCGACGCCCCGCGCAACATCGCACGGAGACTGCGTGGCCTGGGACTGGGGCTACCGTCGCTTTCGGCCGGGTAGCCGGGATAGCCGTATGTTCTCCTGCCCGAGCCGGCCCTGACGCGGATGGCGTAGTCACGCGGTCTGGCGACGGCGGGAAACCGCCAGCAGCCACAACAAGTACCCGCCACCCAAAGCGGCCGCGACCACGCCCACCGGCAGCAGTGAAGCGTCCAGCACCCGTTGGCCCACGAAGTCCGCCGCCAGCACCAGCACCGCGCCCATCGCCGCGGAGGCCAGCAGGTTCGGTCCCGGGCGGCGGGTCAGGCGGCGCGCGAGTTGCGGTGCGGCGAGGGCGACGAACGGGATCGGCCCGGCCGCGGCGGTCGCGGCGGCGGCCAGTGCGACCGCCGCCAACAGGACCACCGCACGCACTCGTGGCACGGCGACTCCGACCGCGACCGCCGCGTCGTCGCCCATTTCCAGCATTCGCAGTGCGGGCTGGTGCACGAAGAGGAACGGCGCGAGCACCAGAACAGCCACGCACAGCGGGATGAAATAATTCCAGTCGCGGCCCGCAAGATCGCCGGTCAGCCAGCCGACCGCCTGTGCCGCGGCCTCGAGTTTCGCTTGCACCAGCAGGTAACCGTTCACCCCGGCCAGCACCGCGCTCACCGCGATGCCCAGGAGCACCAAGCGGGAACTGAGCAGACCGTGCGGGGCACACAGCGCGGTGACCAGCAAAGCAGTGAGCAAACCGCCCGCGACGGCGCCGACCGAGACCAAGCCGGGGCCCGCGCCGAACAGCAGGATCATCATGATCCCTCCGGTCGCCGAGCCGGTGGTGAAGCCGATGATGTCCGGGCTGCCGAGCGGATTCCGGGTCACCGTCTGGAAAACCGTGCCCGCCAGCGCGAGCGCGATGCCGACGAAAATCGCCACCAACGCGCGCGGGAGGCGGCCCGTGACCACCAGGTACTGCGCCTTCGTGCCGGATCCGGCGAGCGTCTGCAGCACTTCGAGCGGCGACATCTCGTAATCGCCAGTGCCCACGGCGAGCACCAAAAGCACCGCCGCCACCAGCGTCAGCAGTCCGACGACCAGCCACGTCCTCATCGCCGCACCGCCTTCAGCCGCCGAGCCACGATCACGAAGGCGATGCCGCCGATCACGTCCGTCATCACGCCCACCTGGATTTCGCCGTTTCCGCCGAGCAGCCGGCCGAGGACGTCGCAACCGAGCAGCAGCACCGGCCCGAGCAGCGCGGACAACGGCAGCACCCACCGTTCGTCTTGGCCGACCAGCGCGCGCACGACGTGCGGAATCATCAACCCGACGAAGGCGATCGGCCCGCACGCCGCGGTCGCGGTCGCCGACAGCAGGCCGACCGCGATCATGCCGGCCGCGCGGGTCAGCGCCGGATTCGCGCCGAGGCCGCGTGCGCTGTCGTCGCCGAGCGCGACCGCGTTGAGCGGCCGCGCGAGCACTCCCGCGAGCACCAACGCGACCAAGAAGAACGGCAGCAGCCCGGCGAGGCTGCCGAGGCTCCGGTTCACCAGCGACCCGACGAGCCAGTACCGCATCTGGTCGAGGCTGTGCGTGTTGATCATCTGCATGCCCTGGTTGATCCCGACGAACACGGCCTGCACCGCGACGCCCGCGAGCACCAGCCGCAGCGGGCTCACCGAGCCGCCGATCACCGTGACCAGGACCGTTCCGGCCAGCGCGCCGAAGAAGGCGAACCACACCAGCTGCTGCGGCGATGTCACCGAAAACACCGCGCCGCCCAGAACGATCGCGACCGCCGCGCCGTGATTGATGCCGAGCAGGCCGGGGTCGGCGACCGGGTTGCGCGTGATCGCCTGCAGCAGCGCGCCAGCCAGCCCGAGCCCGACGCCGACGGCCAGCCCGAGCAGAGTCCGCGGCAGCCGGTCGTCGCGGATCACCACGTCCTCGAACGTGCCGCTGTAGGAGAACAACCCGTGCCAGACGCTGCCGAGCGGCAACCGGTTGGAGCCGAAGGCGATGGACAGCACCACCACCGCGACGAGGGCGACGAGCGCCGCGACCAGGACTGTCGCGCGGACGCCCCAGCGCCGGGATGTGACGCGCTCCCCAAGCAGGACCATGGCGTTCACCCTAAGGCAAGGCTAACCTCAGGCGGTACCTCACCCGATCCTCCGGAGTTCCGATGACCCTCTCCTCGGCGCGGCTGTCCCGCCGCGGTTTTCTCGCCGGCACCGCCGCCGCGGGCACGCTCGGCCTGCTGAGCGCCTGCGGGTACAAAGACGACCAGCCCGCGGCCGGCGGTGGCGCGACGTGGTCGTTCACCGACGACCGCGGCCGCAAGCTCAGCGGCGAGCGTCCACAACGGATCGTCGCACAGGTGACCGCCGCGGCCGCACTGTGGGACTTCGGCGTGAAATCGGTGGGCATCTTCGGCCCCTCGCGGCTGCCGGACGGCAAGACCGACCCGCAGGCCGGCGGCGTCGACCTGAACTCGGTGACCTCGCTCGGCAACGTGTGGAACGAGTTCAACTTCGACAAGTTCGTCTCGCTGAACCCGCAGCTGCTGGTCAGCGTGATGTACCTGAAGCAGCAGATGTGGTACGTGCCGGACACCTTGGCGGACAAGGTGGACAAGGCCGCGCCGAGTGTCGGCATCGGACTGCAGGACATCGCGATGCCGCAGGGGATCGCGAAGTTCGAGGCGCTGGCGAAGGCACTCGGCGCGAACGTCGCGACGCCGGAAATCCAGCAGGCGAAGGAAAAGTACGAGGCCGCGGACGCCAAGTTCGCCGAGGCGGTCAAGAAGACGGCCGGGCTCAAGGTCGTGCTGCTGTCCGCGCAGAAGGACACGGTCTACGTGGCCAACCCCGCGAAGTTCGCGACCTCGAAGCACTACCAGGAGAAGGGGATGCAGTTCGTCCTGCCGGAGAAGCCCGACGAGAGCCAGGGCGGCTACTACGAGCAGGTGAGCTGGGAGAACGTCGGCAAATACTCGGCCGACGTGATCATGTACGACTCGCGCGGCGGTTCGCTGTCGCTCGGCCCGGACGGGCTCGGCGGCGTCCCGACCTGGCAGCAGCTGCCCGCGGTGAAGGCGGGCAAGCTGATCCCGTGGAACAACGAGACGCCGTTCTCGTACCAGCGGTTCGCGGCGGAGCAGACCCGCGTGGCGGACGCGCTGGCCAAACTCTCGTGAGTGCCTATCCCGGTTAGAACCGCGATAGGCACTCACGAGGGAAGGTCAGCTGCGGGCGTGCGCGTCCAGCAGGTGCGCCACCGCTTCGGTGACCTGCTGGGCGTAGTCCAGGTTCAGCCACTCGTCCGGCACGTGAATGTTCGAATCCGCGCCGCACGCGCCGGTGACCAGGAACTGCGCCTGCGGGTACTTCTCGCCGAGCAGGCCCATGAACGGGATCGACCCGCCCATGCCCGCGGCGCGGTGCGGACGGCCGAACACCTCGTCGTCGACCCGGCGCAGCGCTTCGGTCAGCCACGCGGCTTCTTCCGGTGCGTTCCAGCCGTTCTCCGCCTGCTGGTCCTCGGCGATGGTGACCTTCGCGCCGTACGGGACATCCGTGGTCAGCGCCCGCTTGATCGCCGCGAGCGCGTCTTCCGCGACCGCCGTGGGCGGCAGCCGGAAGCTGAGCGTGAGCGTGGTGCTCTGCCGCAGCACGTTGCCCGCTTCGGCGGGCTTCGGAAGCCCTTCGCCGCCGATGACCGACAGCGTCGGCCGCCAGTAGTTGTTCAGCAGCAGCTCAAGCGCGTCCTCGGACACCGTCTTTCCGCCGCTCACCAACGGGAACGCGGTGCGCAGCGCCTCCGGGGCCACCTCCGCGACCGCCTCGATCTCGGCGCGGCGGCTGGCCGGCACCTCGACGTTCAGCTCGGACAGCTTGATCTCGCCGGTTTCCGCGTTCTCGATGCGCTCCAGCAGCTGCCGCAGCACGCGGAACGAGCTGGCGACGACCCCGCTGGCGAGGCCGGAGTGCTGCGCGGTGGCGAGCAGCTGGACGGTCACCGTCAGGTGCACCATGCCGCGCAGGCTGGTGGTGAGCCACAGCCGCTCGTAGTCCATGCCGCCCGCGTCGAGGCACACGACGAGGCTGACTTCGCCCAGCCGCGCGCTCAGGTGCTCCAGGTACGCGGGCAGGTCCGGGCTGCCGGATTCCTCGCCGGTTTCCAGCAGCAGCGCGATGCGCGCGTGCTCGCCGCCTGCCGCGTGCACCGCTTCCACCGCGGCGCTGGCCGCGTACCCGGAGTAGCCGTCGTCCACCGAACCGCGGCCGTACAGCCGCCCGTCGCGGATCACCGGCGTCCACGGGTCGAGGCCCTCGGACCAGCCGCCGACCGGGGGCTGCTTGTCGAGGTGGCCGTACATCAGGACGGTGCCCTTGTCCGTCGCGCCCGGGGTGGCCGGAATGTCGACGAACAGCAGCGGGGAACGGCCGTCCAGCTCGACGACCTCGATCCGCGCGCCGGGCAGGTCCCGGCCTTCGAGGTAGCTCTTGACGTGCTGGACGGCGGCGGCGAGATGCCCGGTCGACGCCCAGTCCGCGTCGAACGCCGGGGACAGCGCGGGGATCGCGATCAGACCGGACAGGCTCGGCGTGACGTCGTTGATCCACGTCGAGACCACGGATTCGCGTACGGATTTTTGCTCCACGGCGCCATCTTGCCACGGTGACCGACGTCACCGGAGCGACCGAACGTCGTGAGTGCTGATCCCGGTAAGAACCGCGATCAGCGCTCACGAGGGCAGGTGGGACCCCGGTTGAGTACCCGACCATCGCCTCTCCGATCCTCGGGCTTCCAAGCGTTTCCCCTGTTCAGCGAGGTTTTCTCAGCAACAAATCAGCAACTGCCGCTCTCCATCGGAGCAATTCTCGTGCCAGGATGTGGCCACGAACCGTCAACGCCGACGGTGACCGGGGTGCCTCGGACCCGAGGCGCCGGTCCCCGCCGGTGCAGTCGCTGTGGCCGCCACAAGCGGCCGTCAGAGGCGCCGACACCGAGGAGAACTGCTCATGCCGTCCGAACAGTGGACGCACCCGGAACCTGGAGACGGGCCGGCCGCCGTAGCGGCCCAGCCTTCCCCTGAACAGGTGATCGCCGGTTTGCGAGCGACAAGCGAAGGTGGCGCTGAGCTCACTCAGCTGCTCACCCCCGAGGGCCAGCGGGTCCCGTCCGAGCGGTTCGACCGCTACGTCGAGGACGTCGACGACGAAACGCTGAAGAACCTCTACCGCGACATGGTGCTGGTGCGCCGCGCGGACCGCGAGGCCAACGCGATGCAGCGCCAGGGGCAGCTGGGCATCTGGGTGCCGCTGCTGGGCCAGGAAGCCGCGCAGGTCGGGTCCGGTCGCGCGCTGCAGCCGCAGGACATGGCGTTCCCGAGCTACCGCGAGCACGGCGTCGCGTACACGCGCGGCATCGACATGCGCGACCTCATCGGGATTTTCCGGTGCACCGACCACAGCGGCTGGGACTACCAGGCCCACCGGTTCCACCCGTACACCATCGTGATCGGCAACCAGGTCCTCAACGCCGCTGGTTACGCGATGGGCCAGAAGTTCGAAGGCAAGGTCGGCGACGAGGGTGGCGAGGCCACCATCTGCTACTTCGGTGACGGCGCGACTTCGCAGGGCGACGTGCACGAAGGGTTCGTCTGGGCCGCGGTGTACGACGCGCCGCTGGTCTTCTTCTGCCAGAACAACCAGTGGGCGATTTCCGAGCCGACCGAACGCCAGTCGCGGCTGCCGCTCTACCAGCGCGCCCGCGGCTACGGTTTCCCCGGCATCCGCGTGGACGGCAACGACGTCCTCGCCTGCCTCGCCGTCACCCGGTGGGCGCTGGAGGAATGCCGGCACGGCAACGGCCCGGTGCTGATCGAGGCGTTCACCTACCGGATGGACGCGCACACCACCACCGACGACCCCACCCGCTACCGGCTTTCGGACGAGCTGGAGGAGTGGAAGCTCAAGGACCCGATCGAGCGCGTTCGGGCGTTCCTGGCCCGCAACGGGCACGCGGATCAGGCGTTCTTCGACAGCGTCCAGGCCGAGGCCGACCAGTTCGCCGCCGAGCTGCGCGACTACACGTTCAACATGCCGGAGCCGCCGCCGGAGCGGGTGTTTTCCCAGGTATACGCGGAACCTTCGCCGGTGCTGGAAGCGCAGCGCGAAGAGTATCTGTCCTATCTCGACGGTTTCGCCGCCGAAGAGTCGCTTGCGGGCTCGAGCATTCACAGTCGGGGTGAGCACTGATGACTGATCTGCAGAAGCTCACGATCGGCAAGGCGCTCAACCTCGGTCTCCGCCGTGCGATGGAAGAAGACCCGAAGGTCCTGATCATGGGGGAGGACGTCGGCAAGCTCGGCGGCGTTTTCCGGATCACCGACGGACTGCAGAAGGACTTCGGCGAGCAGCGCGTGCTGGACACGCCACTGGCCGAATCGGGCATCATCGGCACCGCGGTCGGCCTCGCCGTGCGCGGTTTCCGGCCGGTGTGCGAGATCCAGTTCGAAGGGTTCATTTTCCCCGGCTTCGACCAGATCTCCTCGCAGCTGGCGAAACTGCACTACCGCACGCAGGGCAAGGTCAAGATGCCCGTCGTGATCCGGGTGCCGTTCGGCGGCGGGATCGGCGCGGTCGAGCACCACTCGGAGTCGCCGGAATCGCTGTTCTCGCACATCGCCGGCCTCAAGGTGGTGTCGATTTCGAACGCCGTGGACGCGTACTGGGGCATCCAGGAGGCGATCCGTTCGGACGACCCGATCCTCTTCTTCGAGCCCAAGAAGCTGTACCACTCGGGCGCGTTGAAGATGGAGGTCGACACCTCGACCGCTCCGTCGCGGGTGTTCTCGTCGCAGCTCGTGCGCGAGGGCACGGACGCCACGGTGGTCGCGTACGGCCCGTCGGTGAAGGTGGCGCTCGAAGCCGCCACTGCCGCCGAGGCCGAGGGCAAGTCGCTGGAGGTCATCGACTTGCGCACGCTCTCGCCGCTCGACCTCGGACCGGTGTTCGAGTCGGTCCGCAAGACCGGACGGCTCATCGCGGTCAGCGAAGCGCCGTCGGAATCCTCGCTGACCTCGGAAATCGCCGCCCGGGTCCAGCAGGAATGCTTCTACTCCCTGGAGTCCCCTGTCCTGCGCGTGACCGGATTCGACACGCCGTACCCGCCCGCGAAGCTCGAGGAGCATTACCTCCCCGATCTCGACCGGGTGCTGCACGCTGTCGACCGATCTCTCGCCTGGTAAGGGGGTTCCTTCCGAAATGCCTGAGTACAAACAGTTCCCCTTGTCGGACACGGCGGAGGGGCTCACCGAAGCTGACATCCTCGCCTGGCGCGTGAAGCCGGGCGACACGGTGACGGTCAACCAGATCGTGGTCGAGGTCGAGACCGCGAAGGCCGCCGTCGAACTGCCGATCCCGTGGGCCGGGGTGGTCACCGAGCTGCACGTGGAACCGGGGCAGACGGTGGAGGTCGGGACGCCGATCCTGACCGTGGACGTGGATCCGGACGGGAAAGCCTCGCCCGCTCCCGCCGCTGCTCCCGCCGCGGAGTCCGCTCCGGCCGAGGAGGAGATGAAGCCGCTGGTCGGCTACGGCTCCAAGGCGGCCGGGACTACCCGGCGGGCGCGTAAAAGCGCGACCCCAGCACCGGCTCCCGTTGCGGCGGCACCGACCCCGGCGGCACCCGCCCCGGCCGCTCCCGCGCCGGTGGCCGAAACCCCGCGCGGCGGTTACGTCCCGCTGGCCAAACCGCCGGTTCGCAAGCTGGCCAAGGACCTCGGCGTCGACCTGCACTCGCTCACCGGCAGCGCGGACGGCGGCGTGATCACCCGCGAAGACGTGCACCGGGCAGCCAACGGATCCGCCGCGCCCGCCGGGACCCCTGTGTCCACTGTGGACTCCGGATACGACCCGGCCACCCGCGAGCGGCGCGTGCCGATCAAGGGCGTCCGCAAGGCGACCGCGGCCGCGATGGTGCAGAGCGCGTACACCGCTCCGCACGTCACGGAGTTCCTCACCGTCGACGTCACGCCGATGATGGAACTGCGCGAGAAGCTCAAGAAATCGCGTGAATTCAGCGGCGTGAAGCTCACTCCGCTGGCGTTCGCGGCGAAGGCGGTGTGCCTCGCGGCGAAGCGCACGCCGGACGTCAACGCGGTGTGGGACGAGGCCGCGCAGGAGATCGTCTACAAGGACTACGTGCACCTCGGCATCGCGGCGGCGACCCCGCGCGGTCTCGTGGTGCCGAAGATCCGGGACGCGGATTCCTTGTCGCTCAAGGAACTCGCGGTCGCGCTCACCGAGTTGACCGACGTCGCGCGCGAGGGCAAGACGACGCCGGCGGCGATGCTGGGCGGCACCTTCACGATCACCAACGTCGGCGTGTTCGGCGTTGACACCGGCACGCCGATCATCAACCCGGGCGAGTCGGCGATCCTGGCGGTCGGGGCGATCCGCGACACCCCGTGGGTGGTCGACGGCGAGATCAAGGTGCGCAAGGTGATGCAGCTGTCGCTGAGCTTCGACCACCGGGTGGTCGACGGGCAGCAGGGGTCGGAGTTCCTCGCCGACGTCGGCGCGCTGCTCGCCGATCCGGCGGTCGCGATCACGTACTGAGCCGAAGGGGCCGGGTGTGCTCGGCCCCTTCGTTGTATCCCATTGACGGAGTGAGTACTCACTCCGTACCGTGGAACGCATGGAGACGAGAAAACGAGCGCCCGGGATGGCGCCGGACGACCGGCGGCGGATGATCGTCCGCGCGGTGCTTCCGCTGGTCGTCGAGCACGGCCGAGGGGTCACGACCGCGCAGATCGCCCGCGCCGCCGGGATCGGCGAGGGCACCATCTTCCGGGTTTTCCAGGACAAGGACGAACTGTTCGACGCGTGTGTGGAAGCCGCGCTCGACCCGGCGGAGGCGCTGGAGATGATCGGGGAGATCCCGGCTGAGCTGCCGTTGGAGAAGCGGCTGGCGGAGGCCGCCGAGGCGATGAACGCGCATCTCCAGCGCATGGGCGCGGTGATGGCCGCGACGATGAAGGGACGGCCGCGTCCGGAGGAGGCGCGCAATCGCAAGTCCGTGACTGGCGACAGCCGGCGCGAGTCGATGGAGGCGATGCAGCGGGCGGTGCGCGAGCTGTTCGTTCCGGACGCCGCCCGGTTGCGGCTGCCGGTCGACAAAGCCGCCTCGCTGTTCTTGGCGCTGCTGTTCACGCAATCCCGCCCGATGCCGGGTGCCCCGACCACGGACGAGGTCATCGACGTCTTCCTGCACGGTTCGGTGCTGGCGTGATCCCGGGCGGTGGGGGCGGGATCGAGATGGCCCTCGGCCGCCGCGGTCGCCGCCGGATGGCGCAATCCGTGCCGGACAGCGGCCTCACCGGGCCGGTCGACATCCCGGAACCGGAGCAGCCGGAACAGCCGAAAGGCCTGCGTGCGCGGCTGTCCCGGATGCGCACCTCGGTGGCGGGCACGGTCCGCGGCCTGCCGAAAGTCGCGAGACTGACCTGGCAGGCCAGTCCGACGCTGACCATCGTGCTTGCGGTGATCACGCTGGCGTCCGGCCTGTTGCCGACGGTCACCGCGTACGTCGCGAAAATCCTGCTGGACTCGGTGGTCGCGGCGATCCAGCATCGCGGGTCGACCGCGGACATCGTGCGCATCACGGTGTTCCAGTTCGGCGTGCTGGTGGCGACCGCGATCAGCAGCGCGCTCACCACGATCGCGCAATCCCTGCTGCAGGAACGGATGACACTCGCCATCCGGCACCAGGTCATGCAGCACGCGAGCGATCTGCACCTGGCGTACTTCGAAGGCTCGACTTCGTACGACATGCTGCGCCAGGCCGCGCAGGAAGCGCCGACGCGTCCGTTGTCGATGATGACCTCGGCGTTAGGCCTGATCCGGACGCTGATCACCTTCGCCAGCATGATCGCCCTGCTGGTGTCGATCAGTCCGCTGCTCGCGCTGGTCGCGTTGCTGGCTCCGATCCCGGCGTTCATCTCGCAGTCGAAGTACGGCTCGCGGGCGTTCTGGCTCACGTTCATGATGTCGCCGATCAAACGGCGGATGGACTATCTGTCCTCTTTGGTCACGACGGACACGTATGCCAAGGAGACCAAGCTGTTCGGCCTCGGTCCGTACTTCGTGGACCGGTTCCGGAAGCTCGGCGTGGTGGCTTATGAACGGCAGCGGAAGCTGACGGTGAAACGGAATGTCAGCTCGACGTCGTGGGGTTTGCTGAGCACCCTGGTCGGCTCGGCGATCGCGTTGTACATCGCGCTGGAAGCGGTCGGCGGCCGGCTCACCCTCGGCGACCTGGCGTTGTACTCCGCCGCCGCGACGTCCGTGCAAAGCTCGGTGACCGGGCTGTTCGCCGCGTTTTCCGGGATGTACGAGAACAATCTCTACCTGGACACGTTGTACAAATTCCTCGACACCGAACCGGAAATCACCGCTCCGGCGAAACCGCGGCCGCTTCCGTCCACTGTAGACGGACACATCCAGTTCGAATCGGTGAGCTTCAGTTACCCGGGCGCGGACGAACCGGCGCTGCACGGGGTGAGCTTCGAGATCCGGCCGGGCGAAACCGTCGCCGTGGTGGGGCGCAACGGTGCGGGCAAGTCGACGCTGTTCAAGCTGCTGTGCCGGCTGTACGACCCGACGGCAGGCCGGATCCTGCTCGACGGCGTGGACATCCGCGAGTACGACCCGGTCGACCTGCGCACCAAGATCAGCGCGATGTTCCAGGATTACGTGACCTACCAAGGCACCGCGGCGGAGAACATCGGCCTCGGCGACCTCAACCGGCTGACCGACCGCGAGCACATCGAGGACTCCGCCCGCCGGGCCGGAGCCGACGAGCGCATCGCCCGGCTGCCCACCGGGTACGACAGCCCGCTCGGCCGGTGGTTCGACCAGGGCGTGTCGCTGTCCGGCGGGGAATGGCAGAAAATCGCGCTGGCCAGGGCCTTCCAGCGGGAGGCCCCGATCCTGATCCTGGACGAGCCGACGTCGGCACTGGACGCGCAAGCCGAGCACGACCTGTTCGACCGGCTGCACACGTTGTCGCGCGGGCGGACCACGCTGTACATCTCGCACCGGTTCTCGACGGTCCGCCAAGCCGAGCGCATTCTGCTGCTGGACCACGGAAAGGTCGCGGAATACGGCACGCATGAGGAGCTGATGGCGGCCGGCGGCGGGTACGCGGAACTGTTCACGCTGCAAGCGGAGGCGTACCTGAAGTGACTATCTTGAGGTGATCAGCCGAGGGGGGTTTCGTGCTCATCACCACTCAAGACCTGGGGGTCACCGCGGGCGAGACAGCGCTGTTCAGCGGTCTCGACCTGGCCGTCGACGCCGGCGAATGCCTGGTCGTCCGCGGTGCCAACGGGGCGGGCAAATCGACCTTGCTGCGGTGTCTCTACGGGAACCAGCAGCCCACGTCCGGTTCCGTGTCCGTCTGCGGCGGACCGCCGGACGAGCGGTCCGCCGCTTTCCGTCGCCGGGTTTCCGTCCTTTTCGACGATTCGGCACTCTTCGACGAACTCACGCCGCGCCAGCATCTCGATCTGCTGCGCAATTCCTTCGGCGGGGAACTGGCCGAGGGCCCGGTTCCGGCTCCCGATGTTCCCGCGGCGGAACTGTCCGCCGGACAACGACGGCGGCTCCTGCTGCACGCTGCGGTCGCGCGTCCGCACGAGGTGCTGCTGCTGGACGAACCGGAACGCGCGCTCGACGCCGAGGGCCGGGCCTGGCTGTCCACGCTGGTCGCGACCAGCACGGGACGCGGCGCGGCGGTCGTGGTGGCAAGCCATCACCCGCCGCTCGCGGACGAGGTCGCGGATTACGTGGTGGACCTGTGAAACGCCCGGACCTGGTCCTCGCGCTGATCATCGCGGCCGGCCTGCTGGGATCGCCGTTCTACAACACCGAACTGGTGCGCAGCCAGCTGATCGGCGGCGCACCGGTGGGCACGCTGGGCAGCGTGCTCGTGCTGTGCACCGGCCTCGCGCTGGCCTGGCGGGCGACGCTGCGGCGCGGGTACCTCTGGGCCCATCCGGCCACGCTGACCTGGGATGATTTCGACGGCCAGCGCCCTGCCGCGCTGACCCGGCGGCTGGTCCTGGACTGGGCCGCCCGGTTCGGCGTGGCGGCTTATTTTTTCGCGGTGTCCGGGATGCTCATCGGTTTCCCCAGCTCGCTAGCCGGCCCTCTTGCGCTTTTCGCGGCCGTCGCCGCACTGGCGCTGACGATGGGCCACCGACGTCCGTTCCCCGGCGAATCCCTTGCCCCGCTTACCCTCGCACTGGCGCTGGTCATTCCACTGTGGACCTACGCGCTGGTCGCCGGTCTCGCGGCGATCGCCCTGGCCTGGTCTTCTCCGCTGCCTCGGACGGTTTCCCGAGACACGTTGATCCGGCACTACACCGAACGCATGGTGCGCCGGACGTCCGCCGCCTTCCTGGACGTCTGGGCACTGCTCCCGGCCGGCCGCCCAGTGCCGTGGCGAAACGCGCTGGCCGGCCGCTTCATCGTCACCCGCTATGTAGTGACGGGGACTCTCGCCCGCCGGTACACGCTCGGCCTGCCGGTCTTCCTGGCACTCGCCGTGCTCGCGACGCACGCGACGTTCCCCGCCGTGACGTCAGTGTGGCTGCTGGGCGTCGGCGGTTATCTGGCGCTGCTCCCGTTCACCGCGCCGGTCGCGCAGCTGCATCGAGTGCCCGGACTGCGCCGCTGGCTGGACGCGTCGAACTTGCGGCTGCATGCCGTGACCTGCGCTTTCCTGTGCCTGCTAGCCCTGCTCTGGGCGGGTGTGGTCCTGCTGCTGGGGATCCCGGCGTCGCTGAGCGCAGTGGTAGCCGTGCTGCTCGCCGCACTCGCGGCTGTCCGCTCGGTGACGCGCGGCCCGCTGGATTTCAGCTCGATGGGGATGGTGCTGTACGAGGGAGTCCTGATCCCAGCTGGCCTGGTGCGGCAGCTTGTCCGAGGCCCGGACCTGCTGGTGCTGGGGTTGATCGCAGCGAGCTTTGTCCCGCTCTGATCGTCGGCTCCTCCGCCAGGGAAGTAGCCAGCCGTGTGCCTGCGGACCCTCTGACCTGGCCTTTTTCCCGATCGGGAGCAAAACCCGCCACTCGATCGTTGAATGGATATGGCTGTCGTGTTCCTGCTCTACGTCATCGCTGAAGTCGCCGCCATCTGGGCGGTCGGCTCGGTCGTCGGTGTGCTCGGCACGATCGGCCTGCTGATCGCGGGCGCGTTCGTGGGCTCGTGGCTGGCCCGCCGGGAGGGCGGCAAGGCGATGCGCGCGTTCCTGGCCACCGCGCAGTCCGGGCGCAATCCGGAGAAAGAGCTGACCGACGGCATGCTCGTCGCGCTCGGCGGGGTGCTGATCATGGTTCCCGGCTTCGTCAGCGACGTGCTCGGCCTGTTTCTCCTGCTGCCGCCGACGCGCTCGATCGCCCGGCGGTTTTGGCTGCGTCGCGCGGAGAAGCGCGCCATCCGGTACGCCAACCAGCGCCGCGGTCCGGTGATGGTGGTGGACAGCGAGGTCGTCGCGGAGGAGCCGCGGCCGACGAATCATCCGGTGATCGAAGGCCGGATCGTCGAAGGCTGAGCCTTTGCCACAATGACTCCCGTGGAGCGGCTGGAAACGACTTCCGCGGTGAGCGCCCGCATGAGCAGGCAGAAGTCCCGCAATACCTCGATCGAAATGGCGCTGCGCAAGATCCTGCACGCCGCCGGGTACCGCTACCGAGTCCACCGCCGTCCGGTGAAAGGCGTCCGCCGCGAGGCTGACCTGGTGTTCGGCCCGGCGCGAGTGGCGGTTTTCGTCGACGGCTGCTTCTGGCACGGCTGCCCCGAACACGGCACCTGGCCGAAGAACAATGCCGATTATTGGCGGACCAAGATCGAAACCAACCGCCGCCGGGACGCGAATACCGACGCGCTGCTGCTCGAAGCGGGCTGGCTGTCCGTGCGCATCTGGGAACACGAGGCGAGCGAGGTCGCCGCGTCGCGGGTGATCGAGACCGTGAAGGAACGCCGGCCCCATTAATGTTGGCGCCATGCCTCTACCGGGTCAGCCCACCGCCGCGGAATTTTTCGCCGGTATCGGTCTCGTGCGCCTAGGCCTCGAACCGGCCGGCTTCGACGTCGCGTGGTCCAACGACATCGAACCGGCGAAGCAGGCCATGTACGAGGCGCACTTCAACGACCAAGGCACGCACGAGTACGTACTGGGCGATGTCGCCGCCCTGCGCGGCTCCGACCTGCCCACTGGCCTCAGCCTGGCCTGGGCATCCTTCCCCTGCACCGACCTTTCGCTGGCCGGCTGGCGGCGCGGCCTGGCGGGCTCGCACTCGTCGACGTTCTGGGAATTCACCCGCATCCTCGACGAACTGGGCCAGGACCGGCCGCCGGTAGTGGCGCTGGAAAACGTCGTCGGCCTGGCCACCAGCCATGGCGGCGACGACCTTCGCGCGGCGATCCGCGAACTCAACCGCCTCGGCTACTCCGCCGATGTGCTGACCCTGGACGCCCGGCGGTTCGTCCCGCAGTCACGGCCGCGGTTGTTCATTGTCGGCGCGCAAAACCCGCCCGCGGACTCGCCCGCGCCGTCCCCGCTGCGCCCCGCATGGCTCACGCTGGACCCGTCCTTGCGGACACATCGCGCCCCCCTGCCCGCCCCGCCGCCGCTGCTGGTCACCGGCCTGTCCGCGGCCGTCGAACGCCTCCCCGCCGACGACGAGCGGTGGTGGACTGTGCCACGCGCTGAGGCGTTTATCGGGTCGCTCTCGCCGCTCCAACTGGAACGGCTGACGCAGCTACAGGCGGGAAAGAAGCTGGTCTACCGGACGGCCTACCGGCGCACCCGAAACGGAAAGCCAGTGTGGGAAGTCCGGCCAGACGACATCTCGGGCTGCCTGCGCACCGCGCGCGGCGGGTCGTCTAAGCAGGCCGTAGTGCAAGCGGGCCGGGGCAGCGTGCGGGTCCGCTGGATGACGCCCCGCGAGTACGCCCGGCTGATGGGCGCGGGGAAATACTCGCTGGACGGACTGCGAAACAACCAGGCCCTGTTCGGCTTCGGGGACGCGGTGTGCGTGCCGGTGGTGCGGTGGCTGTCGGAGAATTACCTGATGCCGTTGGCGCGTGGGGAGATGAGCCTCGAGGCCGCGGGCTAGCGATCAGCCGCAGCCACTCTTTCGTGCATCTTGGCGGCGCGCCGAGTGCTCGGATCAGGGACTTTGCCGAGCCTTCGCACTACTGTCGAACACGTGTTCCAGCTAGCTCATCGCATCAGTGACCGCGGCCACTGCCTCCGGCAGCGGAACGTGTTCCCAGATGCGCACCACGTTCCATCCGGCTTCGCGCAACGCGCCGGTCACCAGCTCGTCCCTGGCCATATTGCGTTGCAGCTTGGGCGTCCAGTACCACTCGTTGCTCGTCGGCTGCCGGCCGTGCTCGGGACACACATGCCAGAAGCAGCCGTCTACGAAGACGGCGATCTTTCGCGCCGTAAAGACAATGTCCGGCCGCACCCGGACGCCTCCGTCGAGCACCAGAGGAAGGTCTTTCCGGTAGCGGTAACCAAGCCGATGCAGTTCTTTGCGGAGCGTTACCTCAGGCTTGGTGTCAGTACGGCGGTTGGCGCGCATGTTCCTCGAGCGGCCCTCGCTGGCAGGGGCGGGGTAGAGCCCCTTGGCATGCGCTTCGTCCCGAGCCTCGCGGCCTGCCATCGGCACCCCTTCTCGCAGGCTTCAAGCTATGAGGAAAGATACCGTTCCGCGCCCAAGCATCTCGCGCGAGCCTTGAGGAGGTTACTGTGAGTGAGGCCTTCGAGGTCATCGAGATCTGCGCTGGTGCCGGCGGCCAGGCATTAGGCCTGAAGAAGGCTGGCTTCACTCACCGTCTCGCGATCGAGCTTGACCCCAACGCGTGCGCGACACTGAGAGCCAACTTCGAGGGCGAGGAGCACATCGTCCGAGAGGGCGACGTCGCCGATCCCGGGACGTGGATACCGGAACATCACCGGCCGGACAACGATGCGGGGTTGCCGGAACTCGCGCTCCTGGCAGGCGGGGTTCCGTGCCCTCCATTCACCATCGCCGGCAAGCAGCTGGGCGCGAACGACGAGCGTGATCTGTTCGCATGGGCCGTGGAGCAAGTCAACGTCATCAAGCCGCGCGCCGTGATGCTTGAGAACGTCCGCGGTCTGAGCATGCCCCGCTTCGCCGGCTACCGCCAGCATGTAATGGACCAGCTCGTGAGCTTTGGTTACGTTGCCGAGTGGCGCCTCCTGCACGCAGCCGGGTTCGGCGTGCCGCAGCTCCGGCCACGTTTTGTGCTTGTCGCGCTCCAGAAGGAGTATGCGGACCACTTCTCCTGGCCGGAAGAGTCCGAGCGTGAGGTCACCGTCGCGGAAGCCATCGGAGACCTGATGGGCAAGCACAAGTGGGAAGGCCTCGAAGACTGGAAGAAGAAGGCCAGCAAGATCGCCCCTACCATCGTCGGCGGCTCGAAGAAACACGGCGGCGCGGATCTCGGACCGACTCGCGCGAAGCGCGCATGGGCCGAACTCGGCGTGGATGCGATGGGCCTCGCTGACGACGCACCGAAACCGGGCGATAAATTCGAGGGGAAGCCTGGGCCCAAGCTGACCAACGAGATGGTGGCTCGCATTCAAGGCTGGGCAGATGAGTTCGGCGACTGGAAATTCATCGGCCGGAAGACCTCGAACTACCGGCAGATCGGCAACGCGTTCCCGCCACCCATGGCATTCGCCGTCGGGAAAGCAATCATGAAGGCGCTGCAGAAGGAGGGCAAAGTCAGCGACCGGCAGATAAACCAGGAACACGATCCGGTTTATCGCGCCCTCCGAGACACCGATAAATTCGTTACGGCGGAGGACCTTAAGAAGGAAGCCGGGCTTCAGCTGGATATCCCAGAACTGGAGAAACGAATCAGCCTGATCAACCAGGACTTTGACGTGGAGATCAAAGAGGGTCCCAAGGGCGTCGAGTACAAGCTCGGTGCCTTCAAGGCGTTCGTGGGCCAGGATGACCACGTCCGGCACGAGGCTTTCCAGAAGAACCGGACCAAGATCAGCTGACCCGGACGCCTGAGCTGCCGTCAGACTCGCGGCAACTCAGGAGCAGGATTCGTGAGCTGCTCGTCAGGGGAAGCGACGACCCAGTACTCGCCTTCCAGCTCCACAGAAGGCCCTAGGTCGCTCGCAGTCCTCGGTCGCAGCCGCACGCTGACGAACTCGCCTTCGCCCGGCTCAGCGATATTCAAGGTCTTCGCGACGTTAACGTGGTTGACGTAGTCGCCAAGGATGACGAAGCCTTCTCTTTTCAGAATGGAACGCGCCCCACCGTTTCCCCGAACGCGCTTCATATAGTCAGCCTGCATGGCGACTGTGGCGACGACGTTACGCGACACTCGTCTGCCCGCAGCTACGCGAAACAACGAATTGACCCGCTGCTGCCCGGACTTTGCCGCGAAGACTTCCTTGATTTCTTTCTCGCTAAGACGCAACAGCAAGTTTTCTTGCAGTGGAGCATCACGGAAAAGCCAGCGAATCTGACCCTTACCGTAGACGTTGAGGGAGCGTTTACCATCCCGGTTTTCGCGGATCCGCAGATACTCCCGCCTGGCTCGCACCAGACCTACACACCACCGGGACGCCTCGTCGCTGGCCCACACCACCATCAGCAGATGATCATTAGCTTCCGGGGGAATCATCCAGGCACCGTTCTGCTGCGAGAATTTGCAGTCGACGTCGACGCCGCCAATCGCGTAGTCCATCGATGCGCCGCCGGCGAACTCGAACTCGCGCTGAATGTTGATCTCGATCAGCGTGCCGGCATGCGTCTTCTCGGTCTTGTGCAACTGATCCCAGCGATAACGGCCAGTGTTCTGGCCGTCGAGCAGCATGTCGATGCTCCGGCGGATGGCCTTCGCGAATCGCCGCCCGTCCGGGTCGGCCTTGCGGAGGATCGCAGCGACCTCTTCAAGCTGGGGATCCGGATCCTGACGGGCGGGCTCGTTCCACAACTCTGCTTGACCGGCCTGCTCGTCGTCCGCCATGCGAACGACACTAGTTCGCTCCGCGGCTCGCTCGCACCGATTTCCCGAAAGTCCCGGCCTCAGTTCTGGCGTGCCGCGATGTGCAGCATCAGCGCCTCGACGTCCGCTGAATCCATGCCCGCCACCGCTGCTGGCTCATCATCCGGGTCACCGAGTTGCTGAACAGCGGAGTCGTCGAGGATCCGGCCCATGAAGTCAAGCTTCTCGTTGAGCCGCATCGCGACGACCTCGTCGATCGTTTCGCGAGCGGTGAGGATGGTGACGTTGGTTTCCGCATCCGGCGCGAGACCGAGGCGATGAATCCGGTCCAAGCTCTGCAGAAAGCGCCCCGCTTGGAAGTCGCGGTCGACATAAACCGCGTCGTGGCAGACCTGGTGCAAGCTGATTCCCTCGCCGAGCGTTGCCGGGTTGGAGATCAGCACCTGGCACGCCGGATCAGTCCGGAACCGATCAATCTGCTCCTGCCGTTCCGGTGTGCCACCGTGCACCACTGCGGGGGAGAAGTCAGCGAGCAAGCTCTCCAAGGTGGTGATACTGCGTACGAAGCTGGCCCAGACCAGGGTCTTCCGTCCTTGGGCCGCGTTGCCCGCCACGATCGCGAGTGCTTCCTGGTACTTCGGCGGTATCTCGTACTCGCCCAATGAACCAAGCAGCTCGTAGAGCGGGTTTTCGGGAGGCACCTCCAGTGGAGGAACCTGCAAGGATATCGGCTCGTAGCGAGAAGCCCCTTGCGAGAGCAGGGCGGGGCTGGTCGCAGCCATGATCATACGAAGAACAGTCCTGCCCAACGAGTCGAAGTCAGATCGGCTCCGTTCCGCGCGCGCAGATGCGAATTGCCCCAGAAGCGCGTCGTAGATCTCCCGATGCAGAGGAGGCATGTCGACCGTGCGAACCCGGAGACTGACGGGCGGCAGACCCAGCTCTTGTTTCGTCGTACGGGCATACATCGGCTTCAGCACGCGGCTGGCGTAGTCCAGGTTGCCGCCCTCAACGGCCTGGCTCACCACCCGTCGGCCACGGCCTGGCCAGACGAAAGCGAGCAAGCTCTCCAGGTCGCGAGCACCGTTAGGGGCCGGCGTCCCGGTCAAGATCAGCCGTGCCTTGCTCAACGGGGCGAGCGACATGCAAGCCATGCCATAGACGCCGGCCGTGCCCAGCTTCATCCGATGAGCCTCGTCGAGAATCACCAGTGCGGGACCCGCATTCAGCCAGTCTGCCAAGGTTTCAAGCGAACGGCCAAGCCTCTCGTAGTTGACGATCAGCAAGTCCGCGGCGCGGAAACCAGCTCGCCCCAGGAATTTCACGGTAAAGCCGTCTCCGAAACACTCCTGGCTCTCGTCAACCCACGCTTCGTACGCGGACTTCGGGCTGACCACCAGGACGCGGTCGACCTTCCGTTGTTCCCGCAAAGCCGAAAACACCGCGAGCGCGACGCGGGTCTTGCCGGCACCGGGAACGCTGAAGTTCGCGCCGTGTCCCAGAGAGAGAAGCTTGGCGATGTCGCGGCGCTGGAACTCCGTGAGGTCCGCCGTCCACCCAGAGCCGAGGATCCCCGGGACATCCTCCGCGGAGACCTGGTTGCTGCCCAGATCTCCGGCGAGGATCTCCTCTGACCGTTCCGCGTCTTGGAGCAGGGCCAGAGCCCGGGTGCGAAAATTCTCTTCCCAAACGACGGTAGCGGGTTCAGGCCAGTTCGCCAGCTCTTCGAGCCCAGCCAGAAACTCGTCAATCGGTACCTGGGCCGCCAGGCGGTCCACCATCCGGCCGCCTGGAAACCGTGCCATCAAGCTAGCAAGCGATTCCCGGTAGGGCGGTTGCGCACGGAGTTCCGCACGCGTTCTTGTCTGGTCAAAGGCCAGCACCAGGCTGGGCGACGATTCAGCCACTCAGGAACCAGACTCGAGCATCACGTGGCGCAGCCAATCGACGCCCTCGCCAGGGTCATTGACCGTGCGCGTTCCTTCAACCGCCAGCCGGCGAAGGACCTTTTTCAGCTTCAGCAGCGCGTCGTTGAACGCTTCTTCATCGAGCGATCGGTCGGCACGCGACATCACCAGGTCTGTCACGCACTGCTGGAGCTGGTCGGTCGCGGCGGTGACCCGATCCGATACTTTTCGTTTCTTCTTCGTCAGTGTCTGGTCGCTGCCGGCCAGCTTGATCGCGTTCTCCACCAAACTGCGAACCTCTGTCCAAGAGTCAGGAGTTCCGTCGGCGGTAGCCGACTTCTCAGCCACCGCGCGAAGCACCTTGTCAGTGAACGCTCTGGCCGTAGCGGCTTGGCTGGACCCCGCCTTCACCGACCTGCCCAATCCAGGGATGGCAACTTCGGCTGACTCGGTCTCGGGGATGAATCCGTCCGGCAGCCGGGGAGAGAGGTAGCGATCCAGGAAGTCTGGCTCGATGAACCGGACATCTGTCTTGGAAAAGTCCAGCGCGATCGCGGCGAGACGTACTTCCTTCAGGATTTCAGCATCGTCCGGCTTGACGGCTTTGACCTTCTGATAGGTACGTGCCAGCTCCCGCATCTTCTCCTGGTCGCGCTCGAACTCGATGAGCGGAATGCGCCGCCCGTCGGCCTCGCTGCGCTCGATCATCGACTTGATCGCGGAGAAGACCCACAAGTCCTGCTCGCACGCCGGCACTGTACTGCGGAAAGTCTGCGCGATAGCTGGCATCGGGACGCCCTGGCTGACCAGCTCGTCGATAGCCAGCAACCTGTTGATGTACGAGTAATCGCGCCGATGTTCCTTCCGCAGCTGGAGAGAGAGCTCGACATCTCGCACATCGGACCAGTCGCAGGACGCCGGCAGCACCGCTACCCGCATCGTCGCTTCAGGACCGTGAAGCTCCATCAGCGCAGCACGGCGAGTATTCCCATTGACGAGCACACCATCAACGGTCGTCAGCCCCGGCTCGGTCTGCTTGTACTCCCGGAGGCTCTCCTTCAGCTCCGTGAACGCCGGATCGATCTGCGTCGGGTCCGCCGACAAACTCTTCAGAAGCTTGTCGAGGTACTGCTGGCTTTCGACAGACCAGGGATCTTCGTCCACCAGTGCGTCAAGCCGCGGATCGTGGCTGCGCTGTGCACGGACCCGGTGGGTCGCCGGGTTGTAGTAGAGGTCCCCGATTTTCACCTCGACGACATCGAGGTGGACCTGCTTGCCACGCCAGTCGACGGTCTGAGTTTCCCGTGGCCCGGTTGCGTCAGCAACCTCCTTGAGCCGCCGCTCGATGAGGTTCCGGATCTCGTCAGCTCGGGGCGGTTGCCCATAGTCTTTGATCATTACCACTCCTGCGCTGGCCACGGGCTTCCCGATAGAAACGATATCCCGGGCCTAGCCCGGGCACGCCTCAGTCCAAGCCAATCGCACCGCGGACACTGGCCCGCGCCTCGGCCGGCAGCGCGCGATAGCTGGCCCATACGCGCTCCACCTCCCGAAAGTCCCGTTCGCCGGCTTCGATCCAGCTTGCCAGGACCCGCTGATCCTCCTCGCTCAAGCCTTTCGCCCGGACCGCCACCCCCGCGGCATCCGCGACCAGCTTGTTCCCTCCGAGCCGGCACCTGCGGCACTCGGCGACAAGCTGCACCGCCACACCACCGTCCGGCACCCGTACCTTCCGGCGCGCGATGTCGAGCTGCGCGCCTTCGCCCGTGTCTTCATGGACGTCACCGGGGGTAATACCGCACGAGCGGCACATATTGTCGTCATGGGCGATGATCTCCCGGCGGCGCGTGGCCCCAATGGCCGGCGCATGCGACGGCCTGGAGGTCACCCCCTTCTCCCACACCGGCTGGCCCTGCTTCACGAAGCGCTGCTCCGGGGCGGCCAAGGTGACGTCCTCCCGGTTCGTGTCGATGCGCCATCCGAAACTCCGGAGATCACGCATCCGCCGGTCGATCTGCGAGACACCGGGAAAGGTGTCGCGCAGCTGAGCCTTGGTGAACTTGTTACCTTCGCCAACTTCGGCAACAAGCCACAAGGCAACCCTTTTCATGGTGCCCAGGTTTTTATCCTGCCACGAAAGCGGCATCTCTCCTCCGTCGCGTGTAGGCCCGGCCGCAAAGCCCTTCTCCACCGATTTATATCAGGAACCGGGAGACCTGTCTGCAACTGCGGACAGAATGCAATTATTGCAGAAATATTATCACAGCGATCATTGCAGCAAAAATCGATTCTTTACTCGGTAAAATTTCACTATGCGGACCTACTGTTTCACACTGCGAAGCGGCAGAAATGTCGACTTAGCGACCCGGAGACCAGTGACCGCGACAGAACCGATCTCCGACACCGCGTACGCGCACCGAGCACCGCGAAGAGTGCGTACGCGGCCGACACTCCGTACGCAGAACTGCTGCCGCTTCGCCAGCGAAGGCTGCTAGGCTCGCCTGGCACCATCATTTCGAAAATGCGGCGCAAGCCGGAGACAACGCAGCTGGAGACAGCGCAAGCCGGAGACAGGGGGTCGTGCCGGAGTTAATCGACCATCGAAGCAGCACCTCCATGAGCTAGACCTCGCGTGCACTAAACCCTCGCGCGCACTAAACCCGTTGGGGTGCAACAGGTCTACTGGCACAGCAGATATACCGACGCCGCCCGCCGCGTCGGGTCTTAAGCCATCACGAAGCCGGTCTTCAACGTGCGCTTCGCAATGGCCCGGACGTCAGCGCAAGCACAACCAGAACCCACAACCAGAATCAGAGTTCAGAAGAGGAGATCAAGGAACATGCCAGCCCTGGGGCAAGTCGGGAAACGGCTCGGACGCCCTCCGACCCCGGAAGTAATCGCGTTCGCGGCCGCGCTCAAGAAACTGTATCTCCGCCTGCCGAAGCAGAGCATGGTGCGCAACGCTGCCGTCCTGCACGTATCGCAGCCCGCGCTTTCCCAGTACCTGAATTTGACAAGGATCCCGCCCGCGTCCTTTCTCAGGACGATCTACCTGGCAGCCTCGGCCAGGACGCCCGCAGGCGAACTGCCGTGCCGTTTAAACGAGCTCATCGAGCTGCGCCACGCAGCCAAAGAGAGCCTTTCGCACGCCGGTACGCGATGCCAAGATGCCCCTAATGCTGTGGCGCACGCCACATCCTGGGATAAAACGGCAGGAAAAAAGGACCGGCGCAACGGCAAGTCGTGCCGGGCCGAGGACCGGCGCAACGGAAACTGCGTCGCGCCGCGCGAACCGTGCGGCGGCGCGAACAAAGGTGCGCGGCCTGTTTCCAGCGACCCGTACTCCGAGGTTGAGAACCGGAAGGAGGTTGAGAACCGGAAGGTCCCGCCGGGAACCACACCCGTCTTGGCCGCTGCGGACATGATCTCGGCGGCACTCGCATCTCTGCAGCTACACGACTACGCGACCGTGCGCGAACTGCTCGAGCAAGCCAAACCATTATTACACAGAGCAACTGTTGCCTGGGCATGACATCGGACCCGAACGGAAGGGACCCGAACGAAAGCCGACCACGGAAAGAGTCGATTGCTTACTTACTGTAAACGACACTTGCGGAACATCTCACGCACCCGCATAAGCACCTGGCCGACGTGCGCTCGGGACCCGCCGTGCGACCTTCCGCGAGCATCCCGAGACGGGACTGACCGAGTTGCCGGCATGCGATCGGCCAGCCCCATCCCTTCGAACACGACCGAACACCTAGGAAGGCCATGTTCTATGGTCAATAGTAAGCGTGACCTGGGCCGCAAGCGCCCCGGCCGCGGAATCGTCACCCCGTCCAGCGGTCGCTGGAGGCGGAAGATCGCCCGTACCAGCGTTACCATTCGCCGACGCGGCAAGGACGTTCAGAAGGCTGTCGACAACCCCTGGTTCAAGCTCATGAGCTTCTTCTTCAGGCTGCTGTCGCTGATCGTCCGCCTGACCCACTGGCACTGGTAGGTCACGAGGATGGGCTCAGGCCGGCGCGCTGGCGTGAAGATCGTTCACGCCAGCGCGCCGGCTAGTCCGCCCCAGTCGGCTTAGGAATGTCGAAATACCCCGACAACCGCACCGCCGGCGCGTACTCGCCCTTGACCTTGACCTTCCCGGTCACGAACATCGCCGCCACCGCCGCGTTGCCGGTCGCCATGCGGATGAAGTCCTCCACCGCCACGGTGATCGTCGTGTCCGGGGTGCGGGACAGGTCGGTGCTCGACACGCACAGGCCGTCCTCGATGACCGTTTGGTAGCGGTCGAAATCGTCTCCGGCCGGGAAGCGCCAGGAGACCACGACGTCCACGTGCCGGGCTCGGTCCGGGCGGAAGTGTTCCGACATCCGGCGGAAGATCTCGTCCAGGAAGACCGCGCGCAGTTCGTCGTGGTCGGCGATGCCTTTCAGCTGCTCCCGCGTAGCCGCCGCGACGACATCGACCAGGGACTGCGTGGTCAGCGAGGCGATGTCGATGCCGGCTCCGGCGGTGCCGAGCATGTGCAGCGTCTCCAGGACCTGCACGAACTGCTCCGGGGTCAGTTTGCCCACCTCGAGCGTGCGGGCGAAACCGTTCACCGCGTGCTCACCGGGTGAGTGCGCGGCACGCATGCGCGAGCGCCAGCGGGACACCGGAGCGGCTCAGGCCGGTCGGGGCAGGTCGAAGTGGCCGACCAGCCCGGCTGCGAAGGCGAGGTCGCCCTTGACCTTGAGTTTCCCGGTGACGAACAGGACCGCGGGCGTTGCCTGGTGGGTGATGATGCGGAAGAAGTCCACGGGCGAAAGCGTAATCGTCACGCGGGGTTTCTCGCGCATTTCGCGGGACACTGTGCAGGTTCCGTCGGAAAGCACCGTCTCGTAGCGGTCATAACCGCCCTCGCCGGTGCCGCCGGACAGCCGCCAGTGCACCACCGCGCGCAGCGACTTCGCCCGGATGTGCGCTCCCATGCGGGCGAAAATCTCGTCCAGCACCCGCTCGCGCAGTGGACGTTCGGCGGCCACGGCCTCCAGCTGCGCCCGCGACGCGCGCGCGACCAGCGTGGCGAACTTCGTCGGGTCGACCTTGTCCAGCGAGAACGCCGGCACCTGCTCCGACAGCCGCATCAGCGCCGCCAGCAGCCGGTTCAGGTCGGAACGGCCCAGCTCACGAGGGTCGATGGCGTCCGCGACCGCGTTGGCGTCGAGCGCGCTCGCGTCGACGGCTTCGGTGCGGTCCAGCGCGTCCAGCAGCGCGACCCCGCGCAGGCCGGCCAGGTCAGAGCTGGTCGCCTCCGGGTTGTCGGCCATCATTCACCCCTTCCGGAACTTTCCGCCGTAAGGCTACCGGCGAGTAGGTAGCGCGGCAAGCAACGCCGCCGACCTGGGGACGGGTACCGTCCGTGCCAGCGAGAGGGAGGAAAGAGCAGCGTGCCCGACGAAGATCAGCGCCCACCCGAGCGAGCGAGACGGCTCCCGAGGGCGGTCCGTGAACGGCAGATCCTGGACGCCGCGGTGCAGGTGTTCTCGAAACACGGCTACCACTCGGCGTCGATGGACGAGATCTCCGAGGTCGCGGGCGTCTCCAAGCCGATGATCTACACCTACCTCGGCTCGAAGGAAGACCTCTTCGGCAAGAGCATCCAGCGCGAGGCGACCCGACTGCTGGAAGCCATCCAGGCGGGCGTGCAGCCCGACCTGCCGCCGGACATGCAGCTGTGGCACGGCCTGCGCTCGTTCTACCGCTTCGTCGCCGAATACCGCGAGTCCTGGACCGTGCTGCACCGCCAGGCACTGACGGTCGGCGGCGGATTCGCCGCGGAGATCACCGCGATGCGCACGCGCGCGATCGAACTGGTCGCGGCGCTCGTGGTGGCCGCGGGCACCCGCAAGGGCCTCGGCGAGCAGACGGAGTTCTCCGGCCCCGGCCTGGCCGCGGCGCTGGTCGGCGCGGCGGAATCGCTGGCCGACTGGGCACTGGACCACCCGGAGATCTCCGACGGCGTGCTCGCGTCGTGGCTGATGAACCTGGTGTGGCTGGGGTTCAACGACCTCGTCGAGGGGCAGGTCTGGAAGCCCTCAGAGTGAGCGGCGTGGCTCTGACGGTCTCGATCGGGGCGTTGGTGTTCACGGTCTTCTCGTTCTGGTGGCTCAATGCGCGACCTGGTCGATTGAAGACCTTTCCTCCGCACACCTTTGCTTCTGGCCCAGAGCGGAACGGCGGACAGTCGGTCCTCATCCCGTTGGTTCTTCACAACACTGGCGCACTGCCGATCGTCGTTCGAGACCCGCGCGTTGTAGTGCTGGGTGAGCCAGCGATGAGCCCGCTGAGATGGGAGAGGACACGCCCACGGCTACGCGGGGAAAACGACGCAGATCTCCCGTCGACGTTCGCCGTTCCCGGCCGGAGCGTCACCCAGATATTCGCTGAGTTCGACTCCGCTCCACCGGGCTTCCAACACCAAGATCGCGAGATCCGCGTCGAAGCTCAACTCGGACGACGGGCAAGGTGGCACCACGTCGTCAGTTTTGTGCTTCACGCGTCGGCGGCCATCCATCCAGAGCAATACCTCGAGTACCGAAACGAGAAGCCCTCAGAGGGCTGAGATCACCCCGTCCAGGTGCGGTTTCGGCTTCCGCGCATGCCACAGCTCGAAGGCCCATCCATCGTCGGTCTGCCAGGTCGTGAACGCCGCGCGGCCGGGCAGCAGCACCGGCTGCTTGAACCGCACCGCGACGGTGTACGCGTCTGGCAGCCTGCCTTCGAAGGACGCCAGCGCGTGTGCCTTCGTCCACATGCCGTGCGCGATCGCCTGCGGGAAGCCGAACAGGCGCGCGGTCAGCGGGTGCAGGTGGATCGGGTTGCGGTCGCCGGAGACCTCGGCGTAGCGGCGGCCGATGTCGCCCGGGATGTGCCACAGCGCGGACGGTTTCGGCGGCGTCAGCTGGGGGCGCGAAGCGGACCCGGTACCCGAGCCGGTGCGGCGGAGGTAGGTCGACACCTCGCTCCACACGGTGTCCGCGCCGGAGTGGACCTCGCTCACCATGTCGAACTGGCTGCCTTTTTCGTGCGGGCGCAGGTTTTCCGCGCGCACGCTCACCCGGAACGTCTCGCCGAGCGACAACGGACGGTGCTGGGTGATCCGGTTCTCGACGTGCACCAAGCCCAGCAGCGGGAACGGGAAACCCGGCTCGGTCATCAACGCCATCTGCAATCCGAACACCAGCATGTGCGGATACGTCACCGGCAGCTCGTCCGAGAACCGGAATCCGCAGACTTCGTTGTAGGCCGCGACATGTGCCGGGTCCACGACGACCTCGGGACGCACCAGTTCCGTGGTCGGCAGCGTTGAGCCACCGCCGCGGCGCAGAAGGGCTTTCGGGTACAGCGTCGCCAGGCTCGGCGCGCTCGTCACTTCACGGACGGCCATCGCTCACGCCCCCAGCAGCGCCTGGCCGCACACGCGGACCAGGTTCCCGTTGACCGCCGCCGACGCCGGGTTGGCATACCAGGCAATGGTTTCCGCGACGTCCACCGGCAGCCCGCCCTGGCCGAGGCTGGACAGCCGCCGTCCGGCCTCGCGGATGAACAGCGGTACCGCGGCGGTCATCTTGGTCTCGATGAACCCGGGCGCGACCGCGTTGATCGTGCCGCCGTACTCCGCGAGCCGCGGCGCGCCGACGTTCACCATCCCGATCACGCCCGCCTTCGACGTCGCGTAGTTCGCCTGGCCGACGTTGCCCGCGATGCCGGCGATCGAGGAAACCCCGATGATCCGGCCGTTTTCGCGCAGGATCTTGTCGCCGAGAAGCTTGTCGTTCACCGCGAGCTGCGAGGCGAGGTTCACCGCGATTACCGAATCCCAGCCGCCCTCGGTCAGGTTGCCGAGGGTCTTGTCGCGGGTGATACCGGCGTTGTGCACCACGATGTCCACGCCGCCGTGCCGCGAGGTCAGGTACTCGGCGAGCTTGTCCGGCGCGTCGGCCGCGGTGATGTCCAGCTGCAGCGCGGAACCGCCGATCCGATTGGCCACAGTGGACAGATCGCCGCCCTGCGCGGGGATGTCCAGCGCGACCACGTGCGCGCCGTCGCGGGCGAGCGTTTCGGCGATCGCCTCGCCGATGCCCCGCGACGCACCGGTGACCAGCGCGACCTTGCCGTCCAGCGGCTTTTCCCAGTTCTCCGGCGCGGGCGCGGTCTTCGCGTGCGTGCCGACGCGGATCACCTGGCCGTCGACGAACGCCGACTTCGCCGACAGCAGGAACCGCAGCGTCGACTCGGCCGCGTCCTCCGCCCCCTCGGCGACGTAGACCAGCTGCGCCGTCGCGCCGCGCTTGAGTTCCTTGCCGACCGAGCGGACGAACCCTTCCAGCGCGCGCTGGGCGATCTGCTCGCGGCCCTCGGCCAGCTCCGGCGGGGTGCCGAGCACGACCACCCGGCCGGAGGCGCCCACCTTGCGGATCACCGGGTGGAAGAACCGGTAGACCTCACGCAGCTGTCGCGGGTCCTGCACGCCGGTGGCGTCGAAGACCAGCGCGGCGTGCCGGTCGGCGGGCGCGCTGAGCACCTCGATGCCCGCCTCGGTGAGCTGCGCCCGGACGGTCTTCTCCAGCCGTCCGCCGGGCGCGGCGCCGAGAAGTGCGGGACCCTCGAGTGCGGGCTGACCGGGACGGTACCGGCGCAACGTCGCGGGGTTGGGCAGGCCGAGCTTCGGCACCACGAACTTCCCCAGCGGGGTTTTCGTGAACTGCTGGTACCTGTCCGCCATCACGTGCCTCCCGTGCAGTCTGCGTCACGTCGCAGTCTAACCTACTCGCTAGTAGGTTACAGTGTGAAAGGCACGACTCCAGAGAGGTGGACGGCATGGCGACCAGGAAAACCCCCGCGGTGCGCAAGGTCGCGATCGTCGGCGGGAACCGGATCCCGTTCGCGCGGTCGAACGGCCCGTACTCCCGGGCCTCGAACCAGGACATGTTCACCGCCGCGCTGGACGGTCTGGTCAGCCGGTTTTCCCTGCAGGGCGAGGTGATCGGCGAGGTCGCCGCGGGCGCGGTGCTCAAGCACTCCAAGGACTTCAACCTCGCCCGCGAAAGCGTCCTGGGCAGCAAGCTCTCGCCCGCGACGCCGGCGTCGGACGTGCAGATGGCGTGCGGCACCGGATTGCAGGCGGTCATCAACGTCGCCCACAAGATCGCGCTCGGGGAAATCGATTCGGCGATCGCCGGCGGCGTAGACACCACGAGTGACGCCCCGCTGGCGGTGAACCCGCAGCTGCGCCAGATCCTCGTGCGGCTCAACGCGGCGAAGACGCTCGCCGACCGGCTCAAGCTGGTCGCGAAGATCCGCCCGGGCCACCTCGTCCCGGAGATCCCGCGCAACGCCGAACCGCGCACCGGCCTGTCGATGGGGGAGCACGCCGCGCTCACCGCGAAGGTCTGGGACATCACCCGCGAGGCGCAGGACGAACTGGCCGCGACCAGCCACCGCAACCTCGCCGCCGCCTACGACCGCGGCTTCTTCGACGACCTGGTCACGCCGTACCTCAAGCTCACCCGCGACCAGAACCTCCGCCCGGACTCCTCGGTCGAAAAGCTCGCCAAGCTCAAGCCGGTCTACGGCGGCCCGGACGGCACCATGACCGCCGGCAACTCGACGCCGCTGACCGACGGCGCGTCGACCGTCCTGCTCGCCACCGAGCAGTGGGCGAAGGCGCACAAGCTGCCGGTTCTGGCGTACCTGACGTTCAGTCAGACCGCCGCCGTCGACTATGTGCACGGCGACGAGGGTCTGCTGATGGCCCCGGCCTACGCGGTGCCGCGGATGCTCGAGCGCGCCGGATTGACCCTGCAGGACTTCGACTTCTACGAGATCCACGAGGCGTTCGCGTCGCAGGTGCTCGCCACGCTCAAGGCGTGGGAGGACCCGGCGTTCGCCAAGGAGAAGCTCGGCCTCGACGCGCCGCTCGGCTCGATCGACCGCGCCAAGCTCAACGTGAACGGCTCGTCGCTCGCGGCCGGGCACCCGTTCGCCGCGACCGGCGGCCGGATCGTCGCCACGCTCGCGAAACTGCTGAACGAGAAGGGTTCGGGGCGCGGCCTGATCTCCATCTGCGCGGCGGGCGGCCAGGGCGTCACCGCGATCCTGGAGAAGTAAGCGCGAGAGGCCGCCGCCCGGACGCTCGGGCGGCGGCTTTTTCGCGCGTTCAGTCGGTGAGCGTCTTCTCCGCGCGCTTGGCCAGTTTGTCGGCGCGCTTGCCCGCCTTCTTCGCCGCGCGCCGGGCCCGCCAGCCCAGCGACGGCTTGCCCGCCGTGTCGCTCGCGGCCAGCAGCAGCCCGCCGGCCAGCGACGCGTTCTTGAAGAACTGGACCTGCTGGGCCTGCTTCTCGCCCGGATCGGACAGCTGCCAGAACCGGTGCGCGGCCAGCGTCGTCGGCACCAGCGAGCCGAGCAGCGCGACCGCCGCCAGCCGCGGCGCCTTGCCGCTCGCCAGCGCGAGCCCGGCCCCGATCTTGACCGCCGCGTCGATCCGCACCAGCGTGGCCGGATCGCGCGGGACCTGGTCCGGGACCAGGCCCTCGACCTTGTCGAAGGTCTCGGTGAGGAACGGTTCGGCCGCCTTCGCGTGGCCCTGGGTGTCGCGCAGGGCACCGATGCCGCCGAACACGAAGATCGACGCGAGCAGTGGACGTGCCACCCGGCGCAGTATCACGGTCTCGCCTCTCTGGTCAGGAATCCCTGTACAAGAACCTACAACCGGGATTGCCCGCCCCGCTCCCCGCCGAACCGGGCTAGCGATACCTAGCCGAATATTGCTCTATCGCTAGATTCCCCTAGACAGTTCTAGCGGACTCACGCTTGACCTTGCCGCTACGTCAACCTCTACCGTCGAAGCCGTGGTCAGGACGGAATGGTCGATCCAGGACATCGCCCGGTTCGCGGGCACGACGAGCCGGACCCTGCGGCACTACGACGCCGTCGGGCTCCTGCCGCCGACGCGGATCGGCGCCAACGGCTACCGCTACTACGACGAGCAGGCGCTCGTCCGGTTGCAGCGGATCCTGCTGTTGCGCGACCTGGGCTTGGGCCTGCCCGCGATCGCCGAGGTGCTCGACGGCCAGCGCGACGGCGTCGCGGCGCTCGAAACGCACCTGGCGCTGCTGAAACAGGAACAGCAGCGGATCGGGCGGCAGATCGACTCCGTGCGGACCACGCTCCGGAAACTGAAGGGAGGTGAACAACTGATGGCAGAGGAAATGTTCGACGGGTTCGACCACACCCAGTACGAGGAAGAGGTCACCCAGCGCTGGGGCGCCGACGCCTACCGCAAGGGCGACCAGTGGTGGCGGTCGCTGTCCGCGGACGAGAAGAAGGCTTTCCAGCAGGAACAGCTGGACATCTCGGCGGCGTTCGGAGCTGCCCGCGAGGAGGGCCGCGACGCCGGTTCGGACGAGACCCAGGCGATCGCCGCGCGGCTCTACCGCTGGCTGCGCCCGGCCGCGGGGACCGTGTCGAAGAGCTACTTCGCCGGTCTCGGGCAGCTGTATGTCGACGACCCGCGATACGGCTCGTACGACGAGAAGCACGGCCCCGGCACGGCCGAGTACATCCGCGACGCGATGAAGATCTACGCGGAGCGGAACCTGACGGACTAACGCTCCGTCAGAGTGGGCGCTGGGGGTAAGGATGGACGGGGCTGCAGACCCGGCCATCCTTCGAGCACCACGCGCTAAGCCGCCGAGCAACACGCGCTAGCCATCTATGGCCAAATATCGGGCTCGCTCTAGATACCTCGATACGGTGACAGAGTGGACCCCATCCGCAACCCCTTCGCGCCCGGCGCCGGGCAGCGGCCGCCGGAGCTGGCTGGCCGGGAAAGGGAGCTGAAGGCGTTCGAGGTCGTCCTCGAACGCGTCGCTCGCGGACGCCCGGAGCGCAGTCTCGTGCTGACCGGCCTGCGCGGCGTCGGCAAGACGGTGCTGCTGGGGGAGTTGCGGTCGATGGCCGTCCGGCGGCGCTGGGGCGCGGGCAAGATCGAAGCGCGGCCGGACGCGGAACTGCGGCGTCCGTTGTCGGCGGCGTTGCACCGGGCGATCCGCGATCTGGCCGTGCGGCATCGCGCGCCGGACCGGGTCGAGGAAGTGCTCGGGGTGCTGAAAGCGTTCGCGCTCAAGGCGAACAAACCGGACGCGAAACTGCGCGACCGCTGGCAGCCCGGCATCGACGTGCCCGCCGCGCAGGGCCGGGCCGATTCCGGCGACATCGAGATCGACCTGGTCGAACTGTTCACCGACGTCGCCGAGCTGGCCGCGGACGTCGGCACCGGGGTCGCCCTGCTGATCGACGAGATCCAGGACCTGCAGCCGGACGACGTCTCGGCGCTGTGCGCGGCTTGCCACGAGTTGTCGCAATCCGGCGCGCCGCTGGTCGTGGTCGGCGCCGGGCTGCCGCATGTGCCCGCGGTGCTGTCGGCGTCGAAGTCCTACTCCGAGCGGCTCTTCCGCTATTCGCGCATCGACCGGCTCAGCCGCGAGGACGCCGACTACGCGGTCCTGGCTCCGATCGAACGCGAGGACGCCGGGATCGAACCGGAGGCGCTCGACGCGCTCTTCGACGCGTCCGGCGGTTATCCGTATTTCATCCAGGCCTACGGCAAAGCCGCCTGGGACGCCGCGCCCGCGGACCCGATCACGGTCAAAGACGTGCAGGTCGCCGCGCCCGAGGCGGAGTCCGAGCTGGCGGTCGGGTTCTTCGGCTCGCGCTACGAACGCGCGACACCCGCCGAACGCGAGTACCTGCTCGCGATGGCCGAGCTGACCCAAGGCCGCGACGAGGCCGCCGGTACCGCCGATGTGGCCGTCTACCTGGGCCGCAAGCCGTCGTCGTTGTCGCCGGCGCGCGACAGCCTGATGAAGAAAGGCCTGGTCTACTCCGCCGAACGCGGGCAGATCGCCTTCACCGTGCCGCACTTCGGGCACTACCTGCTCGGCCGCGACTGAGCGGATCTTCCCCTCGCTACCGGTCTATCCGGCTGCCTAGCGGTATCTAGTTATTTCGCTAGAAATCCGTAGAGAGCGGTAGCGCGTTAGCGGCTTGTGACCGCCAACACGAGATCTGTCCGGCGTTCTCCAGGATGTCACCGATGATTCTTCGGCAAGTGCCCCATGTCACCGCAGATTCGTTGGATTCCTTGTGAAAAAAGGTGCATACTAGAGACACAGCCACCGAAGACCTCTGAAGGGGATGCAGAAGACCATGAGCAACATCGCCGCCAAGCTCCGTGCCCGTCGCGCCGAGGCTCGCACTCGCCGGGCACTGAACCGGGCGATCGACACCGCGGCCACCTCCACGGTCCGGCAGGAGCTCATCGCCCTCGCCCAGGCGCGTCAGCCGTTCATGCGCTGACCTGCACGACCAACCTGTTGGTGAGTCACTCACGCGAGTGATCTAGACCACAGAAAACCCTGGGTGTAACGCCGCGAAGAGCCGCGTCGATACCCACTACGACCCCGTGATGCTGGCGGACCCCCGACCTGGCAGCATCACGGGGTTTCCATATGTCTGGACCACTTCCTCCGCGCCGCTCCACCACCGAGGGAATTCCCTTGCCCCGAGTGGGCGAAGGGGAGATGCTTGACTCAGTCAACGATCGAGTCGAGGTGGTCCCCGTGCCGGATTCCGTACTCGCCGAGCGCGTCGCCACGGTTCGCGCGTTCAACCGGCTCTACACCGGCGTGATCGGCGTCCTCGACGAGGGACCGGCCGACGCCGAATACTCGCTGAGCGAAGCACGGGTGCTGTTCGAACTCGCCCAACAGGACCGGCTGCAGGTCAGCGATCTGCGCAGACGGCTGTCCCTCGACGGCGGCTACGCGAGCAGACTGCTGGGAAGGCTGGAAACCCGCGGCCTGATCACCCGCGAACGCTGCGCGGACGACGCCCGCCGCCAGCTCGTCGCGCTCACCGAACAAGGCCGCGCCGCCTTCGCCGACCTCGACCGCCGCTCGGCCAGCCAGATCGGCAGCCTCCTCGACCAGTTCGCGGACGCCGACCAGCGCCGGCTGCTCGGCGCGATGGGGACCATCACCGCACTCGTCAGCGATTCGGCACCGGAACCGGTAGTCACCGTGCGCGCCCCGCGCCCGGGCGACCTCGGCTGGGTGGTGCATCGGCACGGAGCGCTGTACGCCGAGGAGTACGGCCTCGACGAACGCTTCGAAGCCCTCGTCGCTCGCGTGGTCGCCGACTTCGCCGAACGCCGCGACGACCCGCGCCAAGCCGGCTGGATCGCCGAACTCGACGGCGAACGGGCCGGCAGTATTTTCTGCACGCCCGGCGACGAGGAAGGCACCGCGAAGCTTCGGCTGCTCCTGCTGGAACCAGCCGCGCGCGGGCACGGGGTCGGCAAGCGGCTGGTGCGCGAATGCGTCGAATTCGCCAGCGCGCGGGGATATCGGGCGATGGAGCTGTGGACGCTGTCGTTGCTCGCCGCCGCGCGCGGGATCTACCGGAGTGCCGGATTCGAACTAGTCGGCAAGGAAGAGACGGACGCGTTCGGTCCGCTCGTGACCGGCGAGACCTGGCGGCGGGAGTTGTAGATGTTCGTCCTGTACTGCGCCGTGTGCGATCGCCGCACGCTGCTGGGCGTCGACGAGGTCGACTGGGTGGAAAACCTGACGCGCGGCGTGATCTCGGTGTCCGGCCACTGCCCGCTGGGCCACGACGCGGTCATCCTGACCGGCGACGCGTTCACCCCGCACGCGGACCCGAGGTGTTTCGGGCCCGCGCCGCGAGTGTGGACGAAACCGATGCACCGCCTGCGCGACTGGCTGCGCACCCGGTTCGAGCTCAGCCGCGACCTGCCCGGACCGTTCTACCGCTTCTGACGCCCCATCAGGTAAAACTCCGGATTCGGCTTGAGCGCGGTCAAATGCGCGAGCCGGTTGGACATCGCGAACAACGCGGTGATCGCGCCGACGTCCCAGATCTCGTCCTCGGTCAGCCCCGCCTCGCGCGCCGCCTCCAGGTCGCCCTCGCCGAACAACGCGGATTCGTGGGACAACGCCAGCGCGAGGTCGACGATCGCCCGGCCGCGCTCGTCGAGCTCGACCTGCCACGGATTGGTCGCGACCCGGTCGGCCAGCTCCGGGTCCTTGGCGCGGATCCGCAGGATCGCCCCGTGCGCGACGACGCAGTAAGTGCAGTGGTTCGCACCGGAGGTGGCCACGACGACCAGCTCGCGTTCGGCTTTGGTGAGCCCGCCTTCGCGTTCCATGAGCGCGTCGTGGTAGTCGAGAAAGGCCCTCAGCTCGGCGGGCCGGTGGCCCAGGGCGCGGAAGATGTTCGGCGTGAAGCCGGATTTCTCCGCGATGGCGCCGATGCGCTCGCGGAGATCGTCGGGAAGGTCTTCGAGTTCCGTCACGGGGAACCGGCTCACGGGGTTGGTCATACCGCCCACGCTAACCGGCGCGGTTCGCGTACGGGAGGGGGTCGGATGCATCCCGTTCACCCGGAAGGGGTTTGCTTACCCCGTGAACTGGACCGCGTACGTGGACGGTTACTGCGAGCGCACCGCGCCCGGGCTCTGGGGTGAGCCGCTCAACGACCTGGCCAACCTTGCCTTTCTCGTTGCTGCCGGGTTGGTCTGGTGGCGGGCCGGGCGGCAGCGCGCTGGGCGGGTGCTTGCCGTCCTGATCGGGGTGATCTTCGTTGCCAGCAGTGTCTTTCACCTGGTCGCCACGCGCTGGGGTGCGGTCGCCGACTCCGCGGCCATCCTGATCTTCAGCTTGTTCTACGCCGCGGCCTTTCCCCGGGCGTTCTTTCCGGCGACGGCCAAATGGTCCTGGCTCGGGGCACCGGCGTTCCTCGCGATCACCGGCGCATCGGCGGCGCTTGGGGGCGGGCTGTATCTGCCAGCGCTCGCTGGCCTAGCCGGGTTCGCCATCGCGTTGGCGGTCAAGCGTGATCCGTACTGGCTGCACTTCGCCATGGCCGCCGCGGTGTTCGCGTTGTCGTTGTCCTTCCGCACTATCGACGGGGTGATCTGCGGGGATTTCCCAGCGGGCACGCATTTCCTGTGGCATTTGCTCAACGCGGTGGTGCTGTACCTCGTCGCGAAGGCGATGATCGGCAAAACGGAAGAGGCCCCCGCGCCGGAAAACGACGCGGAGGCCTCTGTCTAAAAAGGACTCAGTGCGCGCCGATCGGGCGCAGGTCCTTGTCGTGTTCGTCGGCGTGGTAGTCCTCGGGTTCGGTTTCGTCGTTGCCCGGGCTCCACTTCGCGGCACGGGCGATCACCGAAACCACCGCGGCTACCACGATGTTCGCGATCAACGCCACGAAACCGGGGTAGATCTGGACCACGGCGAGGCCGGTGCCGCGGAAGGGGTGCCAGCCGAAGATCGACAGGTTGCCCATCGCCAGTGCCGAACCGCCGAAGTGGAGTTTTCCGTTGGCCGGGTTGGGGATGCCGTACAGCATGATCAGGCCCCAGGCCATGCCGACGATCCAGCCGGCGATGAGGCCCGCCTTGTGGAACCAGCGCGTGTACAGGGCGATCGCCACCGCGGGCAGGGTCTGCAGGATCAGCACGCCGCCGATGAGCTGCAGGTCAATCGAGAACTGCGGGTCGATCAGGATGATCACCAGCACCGCACCCAGTTTGACCACCAGCGACGCCAGTTTGGCCTGCTTCGCTTCCTGCTTCGGGGTCGCGTCCTTGCGGATGTACTCCTTGTAGATGTTGCGCGTCCACAGGTTCGCCGCGGCGATCGACATGATCGCGGCGGGCACCAGGGCTCCGATGCCGATCGCGGCGAAGGCGATGCCCGCGAACCAGTTCGTGAACTGCGAGTCGAACAGCAGCGGGACGATCGTGTTGCCGTCCGGCTTTCCGGTGGCGGCGTTCTTCAGCGGCTTGACGCCCGCCGAGATCGCGACGTATCCGAGCAGCGCCAGCAGGCCCAGCACGAACGAGTAGGCAGGCAGCGCCACCATGTTCCGCTTGATCACGTTGCGGCCGCGCGAGGCGAGCACGCTCGTGAGCGAGTGCGGGTACAGGAACAGCGCGAGCGCCGAACCCAGCGCCAGCGTCGCGTACTGCAGCTGGTTGCTCGAGGTCAGCAGGATCGAACCGGCCGGTTTGCCGGTGTTCGGGTTCGGCTTGGCGAGGGTTTCCTTGGCGGTGCTGAAAATGTGGTCCCAGCCGCCGAGCTTCGAGGGCAGGTAGAGGACCGCGACGATGATCACGAGATAGATCAGGATGTCCTTGACGAACGCGATCAGCGCGGGCGCGCGCAGGCCCGACTGATACGTGTAGAGCGCCAGGATGATGAACGCGACCAGCAGCGGCAGGTGCCCAACAATGCCGGAGCCGTTGATGCCCATCGTGCGCAGCACGGCTTCGAGGCCGACCAGCTGCAACGCGATGTAGGGCATGGTCGCGACGATGCCGGTGATCGCGACCAGCAACGCCAGCGTCGGCGAGCCGAAGCGGCCGCGGACGAAGTCGGCCGGGGTCACGTAACCGCGCGAACGGCTGACCGACCACATGCGCAGCGCGGGCAGCAGGACGATCGGGTAGACGACGATCGTGTAAGGCAGCGCGTACAGGCCGAGCGCGCCGGCGCTGAACACGAGCGCGGGGACGGCGACGAAGGTGTAGGCGGTGTAGAGGTCGCCGCCGAGCAGGAACCAGGTGATCCACGACCCGAACTTGCGGCCGCCGAGGCCCCATTCGTCGAGGTGGTCGAGGCTGCCGCCGGCCTTCCACCGCGAGGCGACGAAGCCGAGCACGGTGACCACGACGAACAGGAACGCGAAGACGATCAGCTCGACCCACTGAATGTTGTTCATCGGGCGTCCCCCTCGTCCAGGTCGTCGACGCTCAGCTCGTCCCGGCCCGTGTTGCGCGGCTTGTCCTTGGTGGCCAGGTAGACGATGCCGGTGCACAGCACGCCCAGCACCACGAACGCCAGCTGGAACCAGTAGAAGAACGGAAGGCCGAACAGCCGCGGCCCGTCGAAGTTGAACAGCGGCGTGACCAGGATCAGCAACGGGATCAGCAACAGCAGGTTCCAGGCACTGAACTGGAACCCGCGCACCCGACCGCCCGGTTTGGCAGTGGACATCGAACCTCACCTAACACTCACGTGACACGCGACCGCCTGACCCTAGACCCCGGTCATCCCGCCGTCATACGACTTCGATATCGATTCGATCAGCACTACGAACACGTTCCAGGGTGTGGACAACCTCGGGGACAACCCGCTCCCGCGCGGCTCCGGAGAGTCGTCCGCTACCCCTATCGGCGGGGCCGGGCCGCCCCGAAAGCCCCAAGGAGTTGTGCTGGAAGGCGGTTGTCCACCGGGTTCGGCAGCTTGTGCACAGAGTTATCCACAGGCAGTGGACAACTCTGTGGCTAAACTGGACGGCATGGTCCGCGTGCCCCTCACCGACGAAGAACGCTCCCGCGGCGAGCGGCTCGGCCTGGTGCTGCGCGCCGCCCGGGCCAGCCGCAGCATGGTCGACGTGGCCGCGGAAGCGGGCATTTCGGTCGAAACCCTGCGCAAGATCGAGACTGGGCGGATTCCTACGCCCGCGTTTTTCACGGTGGCGGCGATTGCTGACGCGGTGGGGATGCCGTTGGATCAGCTGCGGGTTGCTTGTGCGGGGGATGCGGCTGCGTTTTCGCAGGCCAGTTGAGGGGGTTGGGGGCGTTCTGTCTCGTCGCCTGGCGGCGACATTGCAGGTGGGTCGTTGCGTGGGGCACCCCGAAGGTTCATTGTGCTGACGGTTCGGGGGTGCTTGTCAAGGCGGGAAAGATGCCTTGACAAGCACCCCCGAACCGCAGGGAGGCTTCGTATCGGGGTGTGGGGGAGGGGCTGGGTGCCTCGCTCGTTGGGTGCAGCGGCGGCGGTTTAGGGCTGAGTGCTGCGTGCGTGGGTGCGGCGGCTGCGGGTTTGGGGGTGGGGGCCTTGCTGTTTGGGGGCGGCGGTGAGGTTTTTAGGGCTGGGCTGTGCGAGTGGGTGCAGCGGCTGCGGTGTGGCGGTGGTGGTTGAGTGTGTGGGTTGGGCTGCGGGGGTTTCTCGGTGATATCTCAGCCGCGTAGGTCTGCTAGGACTCGTTCTCGGTCGTTGAGGTAGTGGCAGTCTCGGACTGGCAGGTCGAAGGAGTTCAGCAGCTTCTCGAAGTCCGCGTACTCGTCCGGGTTCAGCTGGATGCCGGTCACCTGGAAATGTGCGGCGAGGGTGTCCGCCAGTTCCTCCCATTCGCCGGACCACTGCAGGTCGCGGTAGTGCTCCAGGTCTTCCGGCGGCATTCGGTGGGCGAGCAGGCGCAGGACGCTGTCGACGAAGTAGCTGATCCGGTTGCCCGCACGGTCGTCGACGGTCGGGTTTGCCGGGTCTCGTGCGGCGTCCGCGTTTCGGATCACGCCGGGGCCTGGCAGCGGGTAGCTGGTGTGCACGAGACCGTCGCCGTTGACCAGGACCACCACGCGCACGCCGTATCGTTCGCCGACGCAGCGCCAGCGGCCGTTGTACTGCTGCCGCCGGGGTTCGCCCGGATCGTTGGCGACGTCCTTGACCACCGCGATGATCTGCTCGTCGCTCCATCCGGGCGGAAACTCGCACGTCGCCCTGCGGCCGATGCCGGAAGCGTGTCCACCGCCCACCTTCGGCTCCTCTCGTCGGCACGGAGCCTAACCCGGGCGCGGCCGTTCAGCCGAGTTGTGCGAGCACCAGGATTCCGACCGCCAGCAGGTCCGGACCGCGGAACAGTTGCCGCATAAGGTTTGCTGGCATGGGGCCAGCGGGGGTGTCGACGAAACCCGCGCTGCTGTAGTCGACCGGCTGACGCGTGACCGTGCGCAATACCGAGAGCACTGCCAGGGCAACAGTCACCCACGAGAGCGGCGAAAACGTGGTGCCCAAAGCCAAAAGCGCCACTGAGAGCAGAGCGCACCAGACCAGGCCGACCGCGGTCCGCGCGACGCCGTGGGCAAGCACCAGCTCTCGCGACGACGAGCCCAGCCACCGGCGCCGACCCGGATTTCGCCACAGCACGCCAAGACCGGCCCCGAAAGGAGTAAGCGCGACATACGCGCCGATCCCGACGAGCACTGGTCCCGGCAGCGTGGGAACAGCAACATGGCCCACGGCTACCGCGAAAGCCACTAACAACACCGCACTCGCGTATCGGGACCGGCCGACGATTCCGAGCCACGCGAGCCGGAACGCGGTGGGCGGGCGCAGCGACCAAGAGCCCGCGGGCGCGGATTCCGGCAGCATCATCATCGGGTCGAGGAAGCTCACCGCCATCGCCCGCAGCACCCGCGCGTTCCAGCCGTCGAGCAGCACCGCGCGGCCAGCACCGCTGACTGCTTTGCCGCCGAAAGCCAGCAGCAGACCGCATAACGCGAGCGCCGCGCCGACGTACTGCACCGTCGTCGCGTCCAGCCGAGCCGCGGCTAGCACCACCCCGGCCACCGCGAGGAGCAGCGGGCCGGCGGCTTCGAAAAGGAACGCGGTACGCCGCGCGGTGGTGAACGCGAGGATCGTGCCGCCGGCGACGAGCGCCGCCGCGGCGCGCCACCAGTCGAGCGAAGCGCCGCCGACCGCCAGCATCAGCGCCGCCAGATACCCGAGCACCACCACGAATCCGGTGAGCACGCTGGCCAGCCGGGCTGTGACGACGCGGCGGCGGTCCACCCGGGCGAAGTCCATCCAGGTCAGCTCGGCCGGTTCGGCCCAGACGAATCCCCGGCGCAGCAGGCTCCGCCAGCCCACCGCGGCGCACAACGCGACCAGGCCGAGCACCGCCGAGTAGTCCACTGCGGACGGTCCAAAGAGGACTCGGTGCCAGGCGTCGGTGCGGAAGAAGGCGGTGAACAGGAAGCCGCCGCCGAAGATCAGCACGAACGTGGGGCTGTCGCCGCTGAAAATGCCGCCGAACCGCTTGCGGCCGGGCACCCGCAACCGGGTCACCACAGTTCGAGCACGCTGTCGGCGGTGTCCAGCAACGGTTGGTGGTGCGTGGCGACGACCACTGCCGCACCCGCCGCGGTGGAGCGGGCGATCAGCTTGACCAGCCACTCCTTGCCCGCGGTGTCGAGCGCGCGTTCGGGTTCGTCCAGCAACAGCACGCGATGCGGCCGCGCGGTGACGCCCAGCAACAGCAACCGGCGACGCTGCCCGGCCGAGAAATGCCCGGCGGTGACGCGAGCGCGTTCGGCGAGACCGGCGTCCGCGAGCAACTCTTCGAAATCGCCGAGATCCTCGCCGAACGAGCCGGAAAGCAGTTCCAGATGCTGCACCGGGGTGAGTTCGGCGAAGAAGTCGGAATCGTCGAAGAGGACGGACACCTTGCGGCGAAAGGCAACGCTGCGTTCGTCCGGCTTCGCGCCGTCGATCAGCACCCGGCCCCGCTGCGGTTCCTGCATTCCGTACAGACACCGCAGCAGGGTGGATTTGCCGACGCCGTTAGGCCCGACCAGCACCGCGCATTCTCCCGGGTCGACCGAGAAATCGAGATCCTCCAACAACCACAGGTCACCGGCCTTCACGCCGAGCCCGCGCGCGTCGACTATCGGCGGCACAGCAACTCCACCACCGGGGCCAGCACTTCGAGGTTCGGCTCGAGGACGGTGAAATAGCTGATGCCGAACCGAGCGCGGTGCGCGACCAGCTGCTCAGCGATTTCCTCCACAGTGCCGACCAGCACGGTGGGGACCTCGGCCAATTCGTCCAACGTGAGCGAATCCCCTACGCGCGCATGGATTTCCCGCAACGCGCCTTCGCGATCATCAGTGACCTGGACGAGCTGCACCAGCAGGTTGAATTCGGCGTCCCGGCCAGCGAGCCGCTCGGTGACAAACCTCGTGCGTTCTTCCACCGCGTCCGCCGTCGCCAGCATCAACGGCGAACCGTCGCGCACTTTTGCCATGCCGCTGAAGGCAATCGTCGTCGCGTGCTCGGCGGCGAGCGAAAGCAGCCGGTCGCCGCGGCCGCCGATCATCAGCGGGGGACCGCCGGGCCGCACGGGTTTCGGCGCGTATTCCGGATCCGCGTAAAGCCGCTGGAGTTCCTTGACCACGAGTTCGAGGTGCTCGACCCGCGCGCCCGCGCTGGGAAACGGCATTCCGGCCGCTTCGAACTCCTCTTTCACGTATCCGGCGCCAAGACCGAGTTCGAGCCGTCCGGACACGAATTGGTCCGTGCCCGCGACTTCCCGCGCGAGCAGCACCGGATTGTAGAACGGCGCGTTGAGCACAAAGGTGTTGAGCCGCACCCGTTCGGTGACCGCGCCGGCCAGCACGAGCGCGGGAAACGGCGGCGCGATGCCGAGATGGTCGGCCACGCTCAGCACGTCGTAACCGAGTTCCTCGACCCGGCGGCATTTCGCGACCCACTCCTCGCGCGAGCCGGGCCGCACCAGGTTCACGCCGAACCGGAAAGTCTTCTCCCCATCAAAGCTCATGCGGTCCACGGTAGCCGTTTCCCGGACCCGAAGAAGGGGACGTCGCCGCCCGGTGCGAACGTCCCCTTCTTCAAGCAGCGGTGAGCGTCAGCCCAGACGCTGGGCCAGCGCGTCCAGCTCGTCGCGCAGCGGCGTCGGCACCTCGCCGATCTTCGCGAACCACTCCTCGATCAGCGGCAGCTCCGCGCGCCACTCCTCGTTGCGCACCTCCAGCGCGGCCTGGATGTCCTCGACCGGCTCGGAAAGGCCCTCGAGGTCGAGGTCCTCGGCGTTCGGCACGAACCCGATCGGGGTCTCGACCGCGTTGCCCTTGCCCTCGACGCGCTCGAGCACCCACTTGAGCACGCGCGAGTTCTCGCTGAAGCCCGGCCACAGGAAACGGCCGTCGTCGCCGCGGCGGAACCAGTTGACGTAGAAGATCTTCGGCAGCTTGTTCGCGTCGGCGTTCTTGCCCAGCTCCAGCCAGTGGTTGAAGTAGTCGCCGGCGTGGTAGCCGAGGAACGGCAGCATCGCCATCGGGTCGCGGCGCACGTTGCCGACCGCGCCGACCGCCGCGGCGGTGGTCTCCGACGACATCGTCGCGCCCATGAACACGCCGTGCTGCCAGTCGCGGGCCTGGTTCACCAGCGGCACCGTGGTCTTGCGCCGTCCGCCGAACAGGATCGCCGAGATCGGCACGCCCTTCGGGTCGTCCCACTCCGGCGCGAGGATCGGGCACTGCGACATCGGCACGCAGTAGCGCGAGTTCGGGTGGGCGGCCTTCTCCTCCGAGTCGGGCGTCCAGTCCTCGTGCTTCCACGACGTGGCGTGCGCGGGGGTGTTCTCCATGCCCTCCCACCACACGTCGCCGTCGTCGGTGAGCGCCACGTTCGTGAAGACCGTGTTGCCCTTCTCGATCGTGCGCATGGCGTTCGGGTTCGTGTGGTTGTCGGTGCCCGGCGCGACGCCGAAGAAACCGAACTCCGGGTTCACCGCGTACAGCCTGCCGTCCTCGCCGAACCGCATCCACGCGATGTCGTCGCCGAGGGTCTCCGCGCGCCAGCCCGGGATGGTCGGCTGCAGCATGGCGAGGTTGGTCTTGCCGCAGGCGCTCGGGAACGCCGCCGCGACGTAGTGGACCTTGTTCTCCGGCGAGATCAGCTTGAGGATCAGCATGTGCTCGGCGAGCCAGCCCTCGTCGCGGGCGATGACCGAGCCGATGCGCAGCGAGTAGCACTTCTTGCCCAGCAACGAGTTCCCGCCGTAGCCAGAGCCGTAGCTCCAGATGAGACGCTCCTCCGGGAAGTGCGAGATGTACTTGGTTTCGTTGCACGGCCAGGCGACGTCCTTCTCGCCCGGGGCCAGCGGCTTGCCGACCGAGTGCAGCGCGGGCACGAATTCGCGCTCCGAGCCGTCCGGCGCGATGAACTTGTCCAGCGCGGCCTTGCCGGCGCGGGTCATCACGCGCATCGAGGCGACGACGTAGGCGAAGTCGGTGATTTCGATGCCCAGCTTGGGGTTTTCGTCGCCGAGCGGGCCCATGCAGAACGGGATGACGTACATCGTGCGGCCGGCCATGCAGCCGCGGTACAGCTCCGTCATGGTGGCCTTCATCTCGGCCGGGTCGACCCAGTTGTTCGTCGGGCCCGCGTCCTTCTCCTCCTTCGAGCAGATGAAGGTGCGGTCCTCGACCCGCGCGACGTCGCCGGGGTCCGAGGTGGCCCAGTAGGAGTTCGGCTTGGCGTCCAGCTTCACGAAGGTGCCGGCGTCGACCAGCTCCTGGTTGATCCGGGCGGCTTCCTCGTCAGACCCGTCGACCCACACCACGCGGTCCGGGGTGGTCAGTTCGGCGACCTCCCGGACCCAGGACAGCACGCCACTGTGCGTCGTCGGCGCTGTGTCCAGTCCGGGGATGGCGACTGCGGTCATCTCTACTCCTGACTTCCGACGACAAAAGAGCCCACACCGCGAACGACAGTGTTCTTGGTGCGGGCTTCGTTGCCGGCGACCGAATGGCTTCGCACACCGGCGGAAGACCGGTGTGCGGGTTTTGGGATTCCCCGACTGTAGCCGGATGGACGGCAGGTAACCGAGAGCTGACCTGTCGGTTCTCTCACAAGAACGATAAGGGAATCGATTCAGTTTCACCGGAACGGGCCAGCGCCGAAAATCTTTCCGCGTGGCCCGCGTCGCATTCGTGCCCGATGCCGGGACCTGGTCTGATCAAGCGCGCGCGGGTGTCAACGCTGTCAGCCGTCCCCGGCCGGGAAACGGCGAACGGGCCCGGCGCGCGGCTGGACCCGTTCGTGTGACGTCAGTTACCGAGTGCTCAGTTGGGGCTGATCCACTGCCCGGTTCCGCTGTCGATCTTCGCGACGCCGCTGAGCAGCTGGGCGCCCTCGCCGCCCCAGGCGGAATCGCTGCCCGGGTCGGCCGCCGCGTGGCTCGCGCCGCCGTCGGCCTCGGTCCACTGGCCCTGGCCGGTGTGCTCGAAGGTGTGCGTGGAACCGTCCGCGCCGACCTGCACCGCGACGTCGGCCTGGCCGTCGCCGTTGGTATCGGTGAAGGCGATCGTGCCGCCGGACTTCGTCTCGACCACGGCGGTGTCGTTGTGCCCGTCGTGGTCGGTGTCGATGGTGGCGACCCCGGCGTCGACGTTGCCGTCCGGGAGGTCGGCGTGGATGTGCCCGGTGGTCGAGGTGTCCTGCGTATGCGGGTCGGTGCCGTCCGAGCCGGACTGGCCGTGGCCGGATTCGACCCAGCTGCCGCTCTGCTCGTCGTAAACCGCCTGGTCCACGACGTGTCCGGACGCGTCGAGCACCGCGTAATGGTCGGCGACGCCGTCGTGGTCGGTGTCGGCGAACGCCTGCGCGGTGCCGTCGTCGTGCTCGACGACCGCGGTGTCGGAGACCCCGTCGTGGTCGGTGTCGTAGTTGACCTCGGCCTGGTACTCCTGGCCGTCGACGTGGACGGTCAAGGCCTCCGGGCCGGTCGCGTCGGTGCCGCCGCTCTCGTCGACCCACATGGGTTGGTCCCCCTTAGTACGCCGGGTCTGCCGTTTCTCGCTCGGTATGACTCACGTTAGGCCGGTTCGGTTCCCGTCCACAAGCCGATCACGCACCAGCCCGATCGCGGACCGTGCGGATGCGGGCCAGCAGCGTTTCGGCTCGGGTGTGGCCCTCGGTGACGTCCTTGAGGCGTTTCGAGACGATCGCGATCTTCTTCGCCCGCTCCTGCGCGCTCATCTTGATCGTCTGGTCCACCTCCTTCAGCTCCGCCTCGATCGCCTCGATGCGGCGGCCCAACGCCTCGTCCAGGGCGAGCGACAGTTGCTGTTCGGCCTCGATGAGCTGTTCGGCGATCAGCTGGTCGAGCGTCGAGCGGGCGTCGGCGATCGCCTCGACCAGCCATTGCTTCAGGTGCTGTTTGTCCGAGGCGTGTTTGCGGGTGCGGGCCATCCACCAGCCCGCGCCGAGGCCGATCACGATCGTTGCCGGCAGCACCACCGGGTTGAGGATCGCGACCCCGGCCAGGGGCAGCGCGGCGATCTTCCCGGCGCCGACGCCGCCGGAGATGCCCATGAAGACCAGCAGTTTGTCTTCGGCCGTCGGCGGTTTCTTGTCCGGCGGGCGCAGCACGACCGGCGGGCCGCCGGCGCGGGCGAACTGGGCTCGGATCACGTCGAGTTCTTCGGTGGAGAACAGCTCCGACAGCGCCGTGTTCGTCACCTGGTTCAGCCGCTGCGACAACTGCATCGACACCCGCTGCGAAGCGGTCTGCAGCGCGATGTCCACTTCCTGCGGCAGCGCGGCCAGTTCGTCACGCTTCGCGGCGTCGATGCGTTGCCGGAAATGCGCCTGGGCCTCGCGCATTTCGCGGCTGCTCTCGTGACCGATCTCGACCCGCGTGCGCTGGATCTCGCCGCGCAACCGCAGTTGCCAGCCCCGGGTGGAGGTGCGGCGTTGGGACTGAAGATCGTCGCGGCGGGCGCGGAGTTGTTCGGCTTCCGCTTCCCCGGCCGACAGGGCACGGCTTTCCGCCTGCAGCTTCGCCTTGATCCCGGCCAGCGCGCTCGACAGCGAGCGGAGCGTGTTGGCTTCCTTGAGCATCATCGACCGGCCGACCAGCAGTTCCTGCAGTGCGACCTGCACCGCCGCGATGCCGGACTTCTCCCGCAGCATGGCGGCGACCTGGTCGTTCGGCGCCTTCGCGGCGGTCTCGAACACGCGCGCCGACACCGGGTGGAAGACCGCGTCGGCGAACCGCGGCGCGTGTTCGGCGAGCAGTTGCCGGTCGGCTTCCAGGATCTCGCGCCAGCCGCGGAACGCGTCGGTTTTGGCCAGCACGAACACCACTGTCTCGACGCGGTCCGCGACCTCGCGCAGGAACTGCAGCTCGGTCGAGGTGAACGGGGCCGACGCGTCGACCACGAACACCAGCGCGGTCGCGCCCGCGGCGGCCTCCTTCGCGAGTTCGCCGTGCAGCGAATCGAGCCCGCCGACGCCCGGGGTGTCGACCAGGGTCAGCCGTTCCAGCAGCGGGACCGGGCCGGAGACCTCGACGTAGCGCGGCGGCAGCTGTCCCGGCGGCAGTTCGTGCGCGGCGGACACCCAGTCGACCAGTTGCGTCAGGTCGAACGGGACCGGCGCCAGCTGCCCGGGATAACAGGCCTGCGCGCCCCACTGCGGCGCGTGCTCGAAAACGAGGTAGGTCGCGGTGGCCACGTCAGCGTCCACAGGGGACAGTCCCGGGGTCGCGAGCAGGGCGTTGACCAGCGAACTCTTGCCGCGGTTGGTCTCGCCGACGACTACCACGGACGGTTTCTCCGAACGGGCCTTGCGCTGGTCCTCAACCCACTTCGCGGCCTGCGGATCAGCCTCGCGGACGACGCCGAGCAGTTGTTCGCGAGCGGCCTGGACCTGTGCGGGAAGCGTCGGTGCGGTCACTGCGCCCGCTTCGCGTAGACGGTGACGATGGGCGCGCGCAGCAGCCGGTCCTGGTCGGCGAACCCGACGACCTCGGTCTCCGCGACGACGCCTTCCAGCTCCGGATCGTCGGTGGGCACCGCGCCGCCCGCTTCGTGGCGCGCCGGGTCGAAGCGCTCGCCCTCGGCGCGCAACGCGGTGACGCCGATGGCGGCGAGCCCGTGTTCGAGCCGCTCCACGACTCCGCTGCTACGGGCGCGGTCCAGCGCGTACAGGCAGAGCTGGATGAGCGCCTGCCGGTCGGAAAGCGCGCGTTCGAGGTCACCCGGGGCAGCTACGAGGTCCACATCGGGATCCGACGCATCCGCCGCGGCGGCGGTTCCGTCCGCCTCGGCGATGATCCGCGCGAGTGCGTCCGCGCTGATCTCGCCGGTCGGCGCTTCGGCCGCGTCGCCTGCTTCCTCGTGGCCGAACCACGCCATCGAGCCCCTCCCCTGGTAGTCCCCGTGATTCCACCAGTTTGCGACACCTCGGCGCGCGGCGGGGGCGGATCACTCAGACGGGCCGAGAATCCGCCTCAGCAGCTGCCGCAGCACCGCCTGCTCGTGCTCGACGTCCAGGTCGGGATCGAGGCTCGCGCGGGAAAGCAGGGCGTCGACCAGCGCGACGACCCAGTTGCCCGCGTCGCTCGGGGCCAGCATGGGGGAGAAGCGGCCGGTTTGGACGCCGCGCTCGATCAAGCCGACGAGACCGACGCGCATGACGTCGTCGTTGCTGCGGATCAGCTCGGCGAACTCCGGATCGCGCGCGGCCTGCGCGGCCGCTTCGAGGATCAGCCGCACGACGCCGGGCAGCACGATCGCCGCGGACATCCGCTCGACCACGGCGAGCACGGCTTCCCACGGGTCGGCCATTTCGACCGCGGCGGCGAGCAGTTCCTCGTTGTCGGCGGTGTCGGCCTCGAAAATGCCGACGAAAACCGCGCGTTTGCTGGGGAAGTAGTGGAACAGGCTGCCGGAGCTGATCCCGGCGGCGCGGCAGATGTCCGCGGTGGAGGTCTTCTCGAAACCGTTGCGGGCGAAGCAACCGGCGGCCGCGTCGAGAATCGCGCGGCGCTTCGCCGCGTGCTTCTCCGGGTCGACCGTCCTCACCACGGGGACATCATCGCTCAGGCGGCGGTTCGTCGAGCCACGGGCGGCCGTGCGCGGTGAACGCTTCGGCCAACTGCTTCCGGGGCAGGTCCGTTTTCTCGCGGGCGATTTCCCGGTCGTTCTCGCCGAGCAGCACGAGCTTGCCGTCGTCGACGAAGACCGCGGTGAGGGGAGCGTCGATGCGCCGGCGCCGTTCGCGTCGTTCGAGGGTGACGCGCGTGGCGGACACCGTGACGATCAGCCGGTCCCACGCCCAGACCCAGGCGAACGCCACCCCGAGCAGCAGGCCGACGACGACCGCGCCGATCAGCCGCCACGGCTGCGGCACCGAATGCAGCAGCCGGAACGGACCCTGCACCGGGAACCAGGTCAGCGACGTGATCCAGCCGGTGAGCGACTGGACGCCCCAGCCCAGCAGGGCCCCGGCGACCGGACAGGCCAGCCAGGAGCCGCGGCGCACCCACACCGGTTCGTCGACCACGGTTTCCATGGGGATCATTATTAGACCGAGTACTCGGTTTATCAAAGTCGGGGTCAGGCGAGTTCGCGGATCAGCGACCGCATGGCCGTCTCGAGCGCCGGAACATCCGCCGCCAGCCGGGACGAGACCAGCAGCTGGTGTTCCGCCGTGCGCAGCCATACCCGGCCGGCGACCGGGATCTCCAGCACCGACAGCCGGAACGGCCGGGCGCGGCGGCCCAGTTCCACCTCGGTTTCGCGGACTAGCCTGCCCAGCCGTTCCCCGGCGAGGATCTGGCGGCGGTGGAAGCCGGACGAGACCGGCCGGCGGGCCGCGGCGAAGTGTTCAGCCGCGGCCGGGGCGAAGTGCTGGGCCGCGAGGTCGATCGCCGAACCGTCGCCGGGAGCGGGGCTTTTCCGGCGGGTGCGGGCGGAACCGCGCTCGCGCAGGAAGGACAGCAGGCCGTTCCACCACGGTTCCCACTGCGCTTGCACCGCCGCGCGGTCGAGGGCGGGCGGGACGTGCACCGGCACGGCGGGCTCCACCGGCGGCAGCAGCTGGCCGTCGGCGACCGAGAGCGCGAGCACGTCCCGGAGGAACAACGCCACGTCGACGTCGTGGTCGCTCCCCCAGTTCACCCGCCACGAGGTGGTGTCCTCCAGCCGCACGACATTCAGCCTACGCGTCGCGGCCGAGTTGTTTACTGTTCGCGAATCTGTTGCCAGATCAGGAAATAGGCGCGGTGCACGACGTGGGCCACGCGGCTTTGCGCCGGAGTCGCGCCGAACGACGCGAAAGACCGCCACCAGCCCGCGCGTTCCAGCGCGTGCGCCGCCAGCTCCGGACGCGGGGCCCCGGGAAGGCCGAGTTGTGCGCCGATGTCGGCGTTGCTGCCGACCCGAAGCACCTCTTCCGCCAGGTCTTCCGGCATTTCCACGGCCCCGGACGCGACGAGCGTCAACGCTTCCAGCAACCGCAGCTGATGCGCTTCCGGGCGGGCCAGCAGCACCTCGATCGCGTCGTGCACGCGCTGCCGTTCGCCCGGGTCGCCGGACGCGTGCGCCAACGCGGTCACCGACGCCAGCGCGGCCGCGGCCTTGATCCCGTCCGCCCGCGCGGCGAACACGATCGAGAGCCGGCGGCGTACCGCGTCGAGTCCGGAGAGGTCGAGAAGCTTGCGGCGCAAGGCGCCCGCGGTGATCTCCGGTTCCGCGCGGATCGCGTCGACCGCGCAGCGGATTCCGAAAAGGTCGAGTTTCTCCAGCAGCCGCAACCGGATCCCGGTCGGGACGGCGCACTCCCAGCTGGTGAAGATGTCCGCCGCGATGAGCATGGTTTCGAGGACGTCGTCGTCAAGCGCGGCGAGCTGGCCGAGCGCTTCGGCGTCGGCCGAGGTGAACCCGCCGGACTCGGCCGATTCGGCGATCAGGCCGATCACCGGCAGCACGTCCGCGACGCGCGGCTTCAGCGTCGCGGCCTGCTTCTCGGCGAGCAGTTGCGCGGCCTTCCAGACGTCTCCGCCGGAGCCTTCGACGGAGTCCGCGACGATCGTGTCCGCCTTGTTCAGCACGGCGATCGCGTTGACCGGCCCCGCTTCCCGGCTCGCGGTCGCGGCGGTGAACGCGGCCAGCGCCTGCTGGTCGTCCGCACGCACGCCCTGGGTCACCACGTACAGCACGGCCTCCGCGCCCGCGACGGCGTTGCGCGAGGTGTCGTCGAGGTCGTCGGAACCCTCGTCCTGCTCGGCCGCGCCCAGCAGCTGCTCGGTGCGCGACACCGACGCGGCGTCCAGCGAGCCGAGACCCGGGGTGTCGATCACCGTCATGTCCTGCAGCACTGCGTTGGTGAGGTACGCCTCGAGGTGCGAGACCTCGGAGATGTCGACGCCCAGCTCGGCCGGGATCGACCCGTCCGCGGCGAACGGCAGCACCTGCTTGCGGCCGTCGAGGAACACCACCTCGACCCGGTCGACCGTGCCGTACTGGAACCGGGTGACCAGCCGCGTGCACTCGCCGACGTCGGTGGGCGCGACCCGCCGCCCGATCAGCGCGTTGACCAGCGTCGACTTGCCCGATTTGATCCGCCCGGCGACCGCGACCTGCAGCGGCGCGCCGAGCCTGCGCAGCACCTCGGCGAACCCGGCGGCGGTGCGCGGCGACACCTGGGACCGCAGCCGGTGGCACAGCTCCGCCACCGACGCGGACAGTGGGCCGGCGAGGCGTCCCCGTTCCGCCGTTCCCGTCACCGCCCCGGCCCCCTTCCGGCTCGTCCGCTCGCCCGTGCGGGAATCGTCGCATGCCGGTCATCCTCCGGTCGCACCGAAGGTGCTACCCGCGACCGACGCGGCATCCGGTGCCGCGACCTACTGTTGACTCGTGCGACGGCTCAGCCTCTGGATGCGTGCCCACCCGATGGTGGGGGACTCGCTGCTGGCGCTGTTTCTCGCCGCGTTCGACATCCTGGTGTTCGCCACCGGCGGCCTCGAGCCGGAACTGCCCGGACCGGACTGGTACGTCGCGATCCCGATCGACCTCGCCGTAGTCGCGCCGCTGGTGTTCCGCCGCAAACGACCGGTGCTCGCCGCGTACGTGGTGTACGTCGTTTCGTACGCGCACAGTGCGCTGGACCTCGGGGTGTCCGGCCTGGCCGCGCTCGCGATCAGCCTCTACTCGGTCCAGGTCTACGTCGGGCGGAAGCAGGGGCTGCTTTACGGCGGCGCGTTCGTGGTGGCCATGGCCGTCACCGCGATCGTCAAACCCGAGCCGTCGATGGCGGCCCAGTTGCTGTTCAGCGCCTTCACCATCGCGTTCTGCTGGCTGCTCGGCGAGTTCATGTACGCCCGCCGCGCCTACCAGCGCGAGCTGGAGGCCCGGTTGCACCTGCTGGAAACCGAACGCGACCAGGCCGCGCGCATCGCGGTGGCCGAGGAGCGCGGCCGGATCGCCCGGGAACTGCACGACGTGGTGGCGCATTCGGTGAGCGTGATGGTCGTGCAGGCCGACGGCGCGGCGCTCGCCCTGAAATCCAATCCGGAGCTGGCCGGACGCGCGCTGGGGACGATCTCCGAAACCGGCCGCGGCGCGCTCGGCGAACTGCGCCGGCTGCTCGACGTGCTGCGGGGCGACCGCGGCGACGACGAGCCGCGGGTGCCACAGCCGGACGCGACCGCGCTGGGCGATCTCGCCGAGCGCATGCGCGCCGCGGGCGTCCCGGTGGATCTCTCCCTCGGCGACGGGCTGGACCACTTGCCCGCCGGGGTGTCGCTCGGGGTCTACCGGATCGTCCAGGAATCGCTCACCAACACGCTCAAGCACGCCGGGGCCGGAGCCAGCGCCGCGGTGCGGGTGCGGCGGACCGGCGACCAGGTCGAGGTGCTCGTGCGCGACGACGGCGCGGGCCGGGCGCGGCGGCTCGAACAGGTCGGCCCGAACGGGGCGAACGGGGCGACGGCGGCGGCCCGGCAACCCGAGCCGCGGCTGTCGGTCGCGGGCGGGAACGGATTGATCGGGATGCGGGAGCGGGCGCACGTGTACGGCGGGACACTGGAGGTGGGCCCCGCCGCCGGCGGTGGCTGGCAGGTGCGAGCGGTGCTGCCGGTTAGGTTGAACTCGTGATCCGAGTGGTGGTCGTCGACGACCAGGAACTGATGCGCGTCGGGTTCCGGATGGTGCTGGGCGCGCAGGCCGACATCGACGTGGTCGGCGAGGCGGGCGACGGCGCGCAGGCCGTGCGGATGGCCGCCGAACTGCGGCCCGACGTCGTGCTGATGGACGTGCGGATGCCGGTGCTCGACGGCGTCGAGGCGACGAAACAGATCGTCGCGGCGGGCACCGCGCGGGTGCTCGTGATGACCACCTTCGACCTCGACGAGTACGTCTACGCCGCGCTGCAGGGCGGCGCGTCCGGCTTCCTGCTCAAGGACACCCAGCCGGACTACCTGGTGTCCGCGCTGCGCTCGGTCGCCGACGGCGACGCGGTGATGTCGCCCTCGGTCACCCGCAGGCTGCTCGACCGGTTCGTCGGCTCCGGCGGTTCGGAAATGCGCGATCCGGCCGAACTCGACGTGCTGACCGACCGCGAACGCGAGGTGCTCGTGCTGATCGCGAAAGGCATGTCGAACGTCGAGATCGCCGAGACGTTGTTCCTTTCCGAGGCTACGGTGAAAACACACGTCGGGCGGATCCTGTCGAAGCTCGACCTGCGCGACCGCGTGCAGGCGGTCGTCCTCGCCTACGAAACCGGGCTCGCCCGGCCGGGGATCGGCTGAACCGTCCGATTCGGACACTGTCCACACCGGACCCGCCGCGGATTCCGCCGTGGGGTCCTTGGCGCTCCGGGCAAAGTTCAGGGTCGGCTCAGGGGCATCCCCCATCGCGCTCCACCCTGCGACCCGGTTGGGTACTACTCAGGTCGGGTAGCCGGTTCGGTCCACGGGATGACGCGAAAACGGCGGCGCTGAGACAGGATGAATTCCGTTAGCACCGCCGTAGAGGGAGCAGGGGATGATCGAGGCAACAGGTCTCACCAAGCGTTACGGGAGCACGCTCGCGGTGAACAACCTGTCGTTCAGCGTGGCGGCGGGGAAGGTCACCGGATTCCTCGGCCCGAACGGCGCCGGCAAGTCCACCACCATGCGCATGATCCTCGGCCTGGACAACCCGACCGCGGGCCAGGTCCGGATCGGGGGCAAGCTCTACCACGAGCTGAAGGAGCCGCTGCGCACGGTCGGCGCGCTGCTCGACGCGAAATGGGTGCACCCGAACCGCTCGGCGCGAGCGCATCTGCAGTGGATGGCCCGGTCCAACCGGATCCCGCCGGCGCGGGTGGAGGAGGTGCTCGACACCGTCGGGCTCACCAGCGTCGCGGGCAAGCGGGCGGGCGGGTTCTCGCTCGGCATGTCGCAGCGGCTGGGGATCGCCGCCGCGCTGCTCGGCGACCCGGAGGTGCTGCTGTTCGACGAGCCGGTGAACGGCCTCGACCCGGAGGGCATCCTCTGGATCCGCAAGTTCATGCAGCGGCTCGCCGCCGAGGGCCGGACCGTGTTCGTGTCCAGCCACTTGCTTTCGGAGATGGCGCTCACCGCGACCGACCTCGTGGTCATCGGCAAGGGCCAGCTGATCGCGCAGTCCACCACCGAGGAATTCGTGGCGCGGGCGGCGGAAAACACCGTGAAGGTGCGCTCGCCGCAGCTTCCGCAGCTGCGCCAGCAGCTGATCTCCGCCAGCGCACAGGTCGCCGACGCGGGCGAAGCGCTCATTGTGTCCGGAATGGACAGTGCGAAGATCGGTGAGATCGCCGCTTCGGCGAACCTCGTGCTGCACGAGCTGAGCCCGCAGACCGGCTCGCTCGAACAAGCCTTCATGCAGATCACCGGCGACTCCGTCGAGTACCACACCGGGCTCGAGGCAGAGGCGCGGCAGGCCGCGGCCATCCGCTGACCACACTCTCGTTGGGAAGAGAAAACTCATGACTTTGCTCGCGGTCGAACGCATCAAGCTCTTCACCACCCGGTCGCCGTGGTGGTGCGCCCTCGTCGCACTCGCGCTCACCATCGGGTTCGCCGGCCTCATGGCGGGCTCGCTGCCGAGCGGGGAGACGATCTCGGTCGCCAACACCCAGGTCGGGCACCAGTTCGGCATCGCGGTGATCATGGTGCTGGCGGCGCTCGCGGTGACCACCGAATACCGGTTCGGCACGATCCGCACCACGTTCCAGGCGGTGCCGAACCGCGGCAGCGTGCTCGTCGCGAAGGCCACCGTGGTCGCGCTGCTGTCGTTCGTGATCGGCGAGATCGGCGCCTTCGCCTCGTGGGGCCTCGGCTACGCGATCCGCCCGTCGGACTCGGTCGCGCTGAACACTTCCGCGGACTGGATCAACGTCGCCGGCGTCGGCGTGGTGTTCGCCTTCGCCGCGATCATCGCGGTGGCGGTCGGCACGCTGATCCGGCACAGCGCGGGCGCGCTCTCGCTGCTGCTGATCTACGTGCTGGCAGTGGAAAACCTCGTCCAGCTGATCCCGACCGTCGGCCAGAAGATCCACGAGTGGATGCCGTTCACCGTCGCGGAGCGCTTCCTCGGCGGCGTCCGCCAGGTGCCGGGAGCGCCGGAGGCGGCACTGTCGCAGTGGGGCTCGCTGGCCTACTTCGCCGGGGTGGCCGTGGTGCTGCTGGCCATCGCGATCGGCGTCGCGAAGAAGCGCGACGCGTAAAGACCCACAGGGGCGTTCGGACGAGTCAGGCGGGGGCCGGCGGAGCCGAACAAGGGGAAAAAGGGAAAAAGGGGAACAAGATCCGGGTCGCCATTCGGGGGGCGGCCCGGATCTTTTCGTTTCGGTAGAGTTCGGGGCCACGAGAAGGGGGACGGCGTGCTCGAAGCGACTGGGCTCACCAAGTCCTACGGCGACACGGTCGCGGTGCGGGACCTGACGTTCACCGCGCGGGCCGGTCGCGTCACCGGATTCCTCGGCCCGAACGGGGCGGGGAAATCCACCACGATGCGGTTGCTGCTCGGGCTCGACGCGCCCACCGCGGGCACCGCGCACATCGAGGGCAAGCCGTACCGGCAGCTGACCGATCCGCTGCGCACGGTCGGCGCGCTGCTCGACGCGACGTGGCGGCATCCGGGCCGTTCCGCCCGCCAGCACCTGCGGTTCCTCGCCGCGACGAACGGGCTGCCGGACCGGCGCGCCGACGAGGTGCTGGAACTGGTCGGGCTGTCCGCGGTCGCGCGCAACCGCGCGGGCACCTTCTCGCTCGGCATGCTGCAGCGGCTCGGCATCGCGAGCGCGCTGCTCGGCGACCCGCGCGTGCTGCTGTTCGACGAACCGGTGAACGGCCTCGATCCCGAGGGTGTGCACTGGGTCCGCCAGCTGCTGCACGGGCTCGCCGCGGAAGGCCGCACGGTGTTCGTGTCGAGCCACCTGCTGCCGGAAATGGAGCAGACCGCACAGGATCTCGTCGTGATCGGCCGCGGCCAGCTCATCTACCAGGGCACGATGGCCGATTTCGTGGCGCGTGCCGGTTCGCGCGGGGTCCGGGTGCGCACGCCGCACGCCGACGCATTGCGCACCGCGCTCACCGAGCGGCGCGTGGTTTTCACCGAGGAATCCGGTGCGTTCCTGGTGTCCGAAATGGACAGTGCGGCGATCGGCGAACTCGCCTTCGCCGCGCGCGCCACGCTGCACGAGCTGAGCCCGCTGGCCGGTTCGCTCGAGCACGCCTACCTCGAATTGACCGGGCAGGCAGCCGAATTCACCAGTGGAGGTGCGCGGTGAATCTGCTGCGGGCGGAACGGATCAAGCTTTTCAGCACTCGCGCGCCGTGGTGGTGCGCGCTGATCGCGGTGGCCGCGCCGATCGCGTTCACCGCGTTGTTCCTCGGGCTTTCCGGGGCGGAAATCACCGCGGACGTGAGCAATACTCAGCTCGCCACCGGCACCGGCCGCACGGTCGCGCTGGTTCTCGCGGTGCTCGCCGCGACGGCCGACTTCAACTGGGGCACGCTGCGGCTCACCTTCCAGGCGGTCCCGACGCGGACGCCGGCACTGCTGGCCAAGGGCGCGGTGGTGCTCGCGGTCTGCGCGGTGCTCGGCCTGCTCGCCGGCGTCGGCTCGTGGGGCATGGCGCATCTCGTGCGCCCGGACGCCGATCTCGGCCTGCACTCCGGAGCGGATTGGCGCGTCGTGTTCGGCCAGATCCTGACCTTCGCGCTGACCGGACTGCTCGGCGTCGGCGTCGGCCTGCTGCTGCGCAGTTCCGCGCTGGCGCTGGCGATCGTGCTCGGGTGGACCCAGCTGGTCGAGGGCCTGGTGCTGCTGATTCCCAAGATCGGCAGCGACCTCTACCAGTGGATGCCGTTCTACGCGGCCTCGCAGTTCGCCGGTGGCGATTTCACCAGGACGACCCTGAAACTGTCGCCGCCTTTCGGTCCGTGGGGTTATCTCGCGTATTTCGCGGCCATCGCCGCGGTGTTGTTCGCCGCGGGCGTGGTCACCGCGAATCGGCGGGACGCCTGACCTGCACGTGCACATTCCCGAGTGCGCGGAGAGCATTCGGATTAAATCCTCGTAAACCGGTGTGGCTTCTCTCACACGGAGCGGACATACTGTCAGAAACCCACGGATATTCACAGCAGAGCCCCGTCTCAGCTCTCCGGAGGTGAACCGTGACGGTGGACGTTGATCACTTCGTTTCCCGCGACGCTGCGGTACCGACCCCCCGCCTCGAACCGATGCTGGACCTCGAATGGTCCCAGGCGATCGAACTGCCCCGGTTCGCGCTGCCCGCGACCCGGCCCGCCGAATTGCGCCAGGCGTGGGTGCATCGCGCCCCCGAGGACGCGGTGCTCGGGCTGTACCGGCGGGCCAGCGGCACCGACGACGTGCTTCCCGCGCCGTGGTGGCTGCGCGCGGTCGCGAGCGGACGGCTCGAATCGCGCGAACTCGGCTTCCGCATCGAGGACCGGGTGGCGCAGCTGCTCGGCAAGCGGATGGGCTGGGAGTTCGTGCCCTGGGCGGCCGACGGCGAATCCGGGTACTGGGAGTTCATGCCGTCCGAACGCGGCAAGTCCGGCCATTCCATCCCGACGACCGTGCTGAACACCGACCGGCACGACGGCTGGATCGACGTGTTGCCGGCGCATTCCGGCCGCGCGCCGGAACCGGTGGCGGTGGCCGGGCTCGCCGGACTGCGCTCGCGGCTCGGGGAGTTCGAAGCGGTCCGCTGACCCGATGCGTATGTTGTCCGGGTGGAAAACGAGGACCAGCCACGGCTGCGCAGCGTGGTCAGTTACGTCAAACGCGGCGGCCGGATGACCGTCGGCCAGCAGCGGGCCTGGGAAGAACACTGGCCGCGGCTCGGCCGGACGGTGTCGGAGCTGCCTTCCGGGCCGGTCGACTTCACCGAGTGGTTCGGCCGCGAAGCGCCGGTCATGCTGGAAATCGGCTCGGGCATGGGCGAGACGACCTCGCAGCTGGCCGCCGCCGCGCCGGAGCTGAACTACGTGGCCGTCGAGGTGTACGACCCCGGACTCGGGCAGCTGATGCTGCGCGCGGAAAAGCTGGGCGTGACGAACCTGCGCCTCATGCACGGCGACGCGGTGGTCCTGCTGAACTCGCACGTCGAGCCAGGCACGCTGTCCGGAGTGCGGCTGTTCTTCCCGGACCCGTGGCCGAAGAAGCGCCACCACAAGCGACGGATCGTGCAGCCGGATTTCGTGGCACTGATCGCGTCGCGGCTCGCGCCGGGCGGGACTTTCCACATGGCGACCGATTGGGAGCACTACGCCGAGCAGATGCTCGAGGTGTGCTCGGCGGAACCCGCGCTGCGGAACCGGTACGCCGACGAGCCGGGCGGCTGGGCCCCGCGGCCGGAGTGGCGGCCGGTGACGAAGTTCGAACAGCGAGCCGACCGCGAGGGGCGGGTTTCGCACGATCTGATCTTCGAGAAGCGCTCACCCCTGGGCTAGCGAAGCGACGAAGGGCCGTCGCCGGGTTCCCATCCCCGGTGACGGCCCTTCGCTTCCTTCACCCCCGGTGCCGCCCCTCCCCCGACGAGGGGCGGCCGCCAGTCATTCGTCGGCCAGTGGCTCCGCCTGGACCCGCTTCAGCGCGGGCGTGCAGACCGACGCGCCGAGCAGCGCGACCCCGATTCCCAGCACCACCGGCGCGGCGATCCACGGGCTGAACACGACCGACCCCCGTTCCATCGTCGCCATGAACAGCCCCAGCCCGACCACGACGCCGGTCACCCCGGCACCGATCGTCGCCACCAGCGAGGGCAGCGCGGCCTCCATCCGCAGCGCCCGGGACAGCACCCGCACCGGGGTGCCCGCCGCCATCAGCGCGCCGAACGTCCGCCGCCGGTCCATCACCGAGCCCGCCGTCGCGACCGCCGCGCTGCAGCCGGCCAGGATGCCTGCCGCGACGAGGCCGATGACGGTGACCCGGCGCAGGTCGCTGAGCTGCACCTGCTGTCCGTAGAGGTGCTGCTCGCGGCTGCCGATTTCGTTCCCGACCGCGTTGGGCACCAGCGCGGTCCGCACGACCTCGCGATTGGCTTCGGAGGTCGGCACGACCAGGGTGACCTGGCTTGGTTGGACGCCGGCGGGCACCGCGGACGGATCGAGCACGTATTCGCCGTAGTTGTTGTGCTTTTGCGGGTGGTAGGTGCCGGTGGCGACCGCGCCGAGCGGGGTGCCCGTGCTGTCCTCGCCGCCGTACCGCGCGACCCGCAGGTTGTTCGTGTCCAGCTGGTACGGGGCGTAGAGCCCGACGCCGGGCTTGCAGTCCTGCTGGGTGATCCCGAGCCGGGTCAGCTTGGCGGCATCGGCGCAGGTCATCACGTACGCCCGCTGCATCGACCGGTAGTTCCCCTCGCCCTGCATCACGTAGACGCTGGCCACCGGGACGACGCGTTCGGACAGTCCGGCCTTCGCGAGCGTGGCGTTGGTCCGCTCGGCCGCTTCGGGCGCCCGGTCCGCGGTGACGTCGACGTACAGCGCCGAGTCCACGTACTGGCGTCCGCCGCCGGCGAGGGATTCGATCGACGGCAGCAGGGTGAGCGCCATCGACCCGGTGAACACCGCGAGCACGATCCCCGCCGAAGCCCGGTAAGACCCCTTCGGGTCGTTGCGCAGCCGACGTCCGGCCAGCAGCGACGACGGCCGCCGCCAGATCCGCACGAACGTGCCGCCGACCGCCGAGGTCACCCACGGTCCGACCACCATCGCCGAGGCGACCACCAGCAGCAGGCCGAATAGCACCAGGTTGCCGCTGCCGCCGTTGCGCGTGCTGAAAACGGTGTAGAAGAAGAACAACCCGGCCGCGGGCAGCGCGAGCAGCCGCCACCAGCGCAACGGCTTCACGGTGTGCCCGCCGGTCGCGAACAGCGGCGTGCGCACCACCCGGCGCAGGCCGAGCACCCCGGCGAGCACCACGAGCAACGGGACCAGCAGCACGGCGAGCACAGTCAACGCCACCGGCAGCGAGAAGTCCGAGGCCAGCCAGGTGCCGCCGTCCCACGGCACGAACGTGGCCAGCCCGCGCAGCGCCGGGCTCAGCAGCAGGCCGAGCAGCGCGCCGACACCCGCGGACAACCCGGTTTCGGCGGCGACCATCGCGGTCACCTGCCCCGGTGTCGCTCCGGCCAGCCGGATCGCGGCGAGCCGCTGTTCCCGGCGGGCGGCGGTGAGCCGGGCCGACGACGCGACGAGCACCAGGCTCGGCACGAGCAGCACGATGATGCCGACCCAGGACAGCACGGTAAGCAGGCTGTCCGGATGACCTTGGCCGAACGGGAAGGACGCGGCCGGGAAAGCGTCCTGGCCCGGCTGGTCCTTGTGCCCGTACGGGCGCATCTCCTGCGGGCTGTGCCCGACGAGCGCGACGAGCTGCTCCGGGTACCGCAGCGCCTCGTCCCCGAACGCGGCGACCGGTTTGCCGAAGCGGTTCCCGAGCTGGTCGGCCGGGGTCGCGGTGAGCAGTTTCCCGAGCGCGGGCGACACGATCGTCTCGCCGGGGCCGGGCAGCCGAGGGATGCCCGCGGGCAGCCGCAGCGAGTCGGCCGGCCCGATGACCGCGATGTCGACGCGGGCGACCTGCTTGCCGTTGAAGTAGTCCTTGGAGGAGTTGACCAGCAGGGTGTTCTGCTGGCCGGAGTCGTAGCGGCCGCTGCTTTGCCACAGCGCCCGCTGCTCGCGCGCCTGAGTGGCGTACGGCAGGGTCGCCAGCAGCAGCACGAGCCCGGTCGCGACGGCGACGCCGACCGCGGTGAGGATCGCCGAGGTGCGGGTCCGCCGGTCGCCGCGCAGCACCCGCATGGCGAGCTGGAACGGGTTCATGCCGCGAGCCTCGTCGCGATCAGGCCGTCGCGGATCGCGACCGTGCGCGGCATCGACTCGGCGAGTTCGCGGTCGTGGGTCACCACGAGCACCGCGGCGCCGGACGCCTGCGCGGCGGCCAGCAGCGCGTCCATCGTCTCGCGGCCGGTGCGGGTGTCGAGCGCGCCAGTCGGCTCGTCGGCGAAGATCACCTTCGGCCGGTGGGTGAGCGCGCGGGCGATCGCCACGCGCTGCGCCTCGCCGCCGGAAAGCTCGCCGGGAAGCCGGGCCTCCTTGCCGGCCAGCCCGAGTTTGCCGAGCCATTCCCGTGCCGCGGCGATCGCCTCGCCGCGGGTTCCGCCTGCCAGCAGCGACGGCAGCGCGACATTTTCTTCGGCGGTCAGCTCGGACACGAGCATTCCGGACTGGAAGACGAAACCGAATTCGGTGCGCCGCAGTTCGCTGCGCCGCTTTTCGCCGAACTGGTCGATTCGCTGTCCCTGCAACCAGATCTCGCCGCTGTCCGCGCGCAGGATGCCCGCGAGCACGTGCAGCAGCGAGGTTTTGCCGGAGCCGGACGGGCCGACGATGGCGATCGCCTCGCCCGGCTGGACGTCGATGTCGATTCCGGCCAGTGCGTGCTGCTGCCCGTAGCGCTTTACCAGCCCGCGCCCCGACAACACCGCTCCGGCGCTCAGGTGTGGATTCGTCATCCGCCAGCTCTCTCCCTGTCTCCGTCATGCGTCTTCGATTGCGACGGAAGGCAGCTTCGCGGATCCGGGCGGGTGTCCACTTCGGGCAGACGGCCGGTCCCTGCCCTTCCCTCATCGGCCGATCGGCCGATGAGGGACGAACCACGTGGCCAAGGTGCGCGCTGGCGCGGATCCTCTACCGTCACGGTGTGCCGCACACCCCGCCGTCGAAAACGCTTGCCGCGCGGGCGACCGAACTCGCCCGCCGCCTCGACATGTCCGTGCTCGTTTTGCTCGCGGCGCTGGCGTTCGACGTCGTGTTCGTGACCAACGCGGCACTGGACAACGTCGGCTCGCGCTTCGTCGACCTCGGCCTTTTCCCGGGCATTTTCGCGATGGCGGCGTGCGCGTTCTGGGCGCGCAAACGCGCGGCGGTGGCGGGCGTATTCGGTGCGCTGACGCTGATGTTCTGCACCTTCGCGATCCGCTACCTCTCCATCCCGACCTACTCGAGCGTGCTGGCGAATCTGTCCATCACCGAAGTGGTGGCCGGGATCGAAATGGTCTACTTCCTCGCCCGCCGGGCGCGTCCGGGCGTCGCGTTCGCGGTGATCAGCGCACTGGTCATGGGCACGCTCACCGCGGTGTTCGGCCGCGAGGCCGAGATCCGGTTCCACGCCAGCAGCATCCTGCAGTCGTTGCTCTTCGGTTTCCTGCTCCTCGTCGCCGCCGTGGTCACCGGCGCGGTCGGGCGGCCGCGGCGCGAACGCGACCCGGCGACGGTGGAACGCCTGCGGACCATGCACCGGTTCACCGAACTGGTGCGCGGCCAATGGCCGTTGATCGGCATGCTCAGCATCGGCGTGCTGATCGAATTCGGCTACACCTACGAAAGCGGCAGCCGCGGTTTCCCGCTGCTGGCCTGCTCGATCGGCGCCGCCGCGGTGACCGCGCTGTCGCCGCGCCGCCCGCGCGACGCGATCCTGGTGGTGGCCGGGATTCTCCTGCTGTCCGCGCTGATGACGCCGTTCCTGCACCCCAGCCACAGCTACCAACTGCTCGGCGGCATTCCGCCGACCCAGATCGTGGCCGGGTTCGGCGTGGTCGTGAACGTCGTGCGGGCGGTGCCTCTCGCGCGCGCCTGGCCGCGCATCGTGGTGCTGTCCGGCGCGGTCGCGGTCGGCACGATCCTGAACTTCAGCCAGTACCGCACCGGCCGCCTGCTCACCGACCCGGCGACGCTCGGAATGCTCGCCACCGTCGCGGTCCTGCTGCTCGGCATCGCCATCGCGATCGGCCTCTACCTGCGGTCGCGCGATTCCGAACGCGCGCAGGTGGTGAAATCCGCGGTCACCGACGCGCAGACGGCCGAGCGGATGGCGCTGGCGAGGGAACTGCACGACGTGGTCGCGCACCACGTGACCGGGATCGTCGTGCAGGCGCAGGCCGCGCGGATGATGGGGGAGAAAAACCCGGAACTCGCGCTGGAGGCGATGGGCCGGATCGAGAACGCCGGCGTCGAGGCGCTCGCCGCGATGCGCCGGCTGGTCCGCAGCATGCGCGGCGACGCACAGGCCGGTTCGGGCGAGTTCAACGAACAGGCGACCACCGACCTGGCGGCTGACCTGCACCGGCTTGTCGAAGCGGGCAACCACGGCATCCCGACGCGGCTCAGCCTCGACCTCCCGGCGGACCTGCCGCACGAGGTCGGCCGGTCCGCGCTGCGGCTGATCCAGGAGTCGCTCACCAACGTCGGCAAGCACGCCTCGGACGCCACCGAGGCGCTCGTGCTGGCCGAGGTCGTCGACGGCGAACTGCACCTGCGGGTGACCGACGACGGCAGCGGGCAGACTCATCGCCCGGCAGGCGGGTCGGGCGGATACGGTCTGGTCGGCATGCGCGAACGCGTCGCGCTGCTGCACGGCAGGCTTTCGGCAGGCCGCGAGCCGAACGGCGGCTGGCGGGTCGAGGCGTGGCTGCCGCTCGAGGCGAACGGGGAGACAGACGGGTGATCCGGGTACTGATCGCGGACGACCAGGAAATGGTGCGGATGGGTTTCCGCATGATCCTGGACGCGCAGGACGACATCGAGGTGGTCGCGGACGTGCCGGACGGGGTCTCCGCCGTCGCCAAGGCGCGCGAACTGCGCCCGGACGTGTGCCTGCTGGACATCCGCATGCCGGGCCTGGACGGGCTGGAGGTCACCCGCCAGCTGGCCGGGCCGGACGTGGCCGACCCGCTGAAGGTCGTCGTGGTCACGACTTTCGACCTCGACGAATACGTGCACACCGCGCTGCGCAACGGCGCGAGCGGCTTCCTGCTCAAGGACGCCGGGCCCGCGCTGCTGATCGAAGCGGTGCGCGCGGCCGATCGCGGCGACGCGCTGGTGTCGCCGCAGATCACCGTGCGGCTGCTGAAGCACTTCGACGGCGGGAACACCGCCAAGCGCGAGGCTCCGGCCCCGTCGGAACCGCTGACCGCGCGCGAGCTGGACGTGGTGAAGGCCGCCGCCCGCGGGCTCACGAACACCGAAATCGGCGCGGAGCTGTTCCTGTCGCTGTCGACGGTCAAGACGCATCTGGCTTCGGTGCAGGGCAAAGTCGGCGCCCGCAACCGGGTGGAAATCGCGGCTTGGGCCTGGCGCAGCGGCGTAGTGGATTAACCGCTACTGGCACGCCCGTACTATCTCGTTATGTCGCGTCGCTTCCATGCTCCAGTCGTTCTGCCCGCCGACCCGTCCTGCTCGCTGCTTCGCGACGCCGTCGTGGATGTCGACGGCGAAGGCCGGATTTCCTTCGTCGGGCCGGCTTCGGACGCACCGGAGTTCGCCGGCGAGCAGACCCGGCTGACCGGAATCCTGGTGCCCGGCTTGGTGAACTCGCACGCGCACAGCCCGATGACGCTCCTGCGCGGCATGGGTGGCGACCTGCCGCTGCTGCGCTGGCTGCGCGAGATCATCTGGCCGGCCGAGGCGAAGCTGAAGCCCGCCGACGTGCGCACCGGCATGCTGCTCGGATCGGTCGAAATGCTCCGGCACGGCATGACGACCAGCGCGGAAATGTATTTCGAAGGCGAGCAGCTCGTCGACGCGGTGCTCACGACCGGCGGGCGAGTGCTCGTCGCGCCGCCGGTGATCGAACTGCCCGGGATGGACTGGCGGGCGACGCTCGCCGCGATCGACCGGTGGATCGACGCCGACGGACTGCGGTTCGGTCCCGGCGAGCGGATCGAGCTGGGGTACGGGCCGCATTCCGCGTACATGCTGAACCCGGAGGGGTTGCGGGCTACCGCCGAGTCCGCGGCCGCCCGGGGCGCGCTGGTGCAGATTCACGTCGCGGAGGCCGCCGCGGAGGATCTGGAGCAGCGCAAGCAGTACGGATCGGTGCCTCGGCTGCTGGATTCGCTGGGGATGTTCAACGGCCGGACGCTGGCGGCGCATTCGGTGCATTTGTCGGACGAGGACATCGCGATCTTCGCCGCCCGGGGCGTCGGGATGGCGCATTGCCCGGGGTCCAACGCGAAGCTGGCTTCCGGGATCGCGCGGATCAAGGACCTGCGGGCGGCCGGCGTCGCGATCGGGCTCGGCACCGACGGTCCGGCGTCCAACGACGACATCGACCTCTGGGAAGAGCTGCAGCTGACGGCGATGCTGGCTCGGCTGGCCAATGACGATTCCACCGTGGTGACCGCCAAGGACGTGTTCCTGATGGCCACCCGGGGCGGGGCGGAGGCGCTGGGCCGTCCCGACCTCGGGGTGCTCGAGGCGGGCCGCTGGGCGGACCTGGTGCACGTCGACCTCGACGACCCGGCGTTCGCGGCCGGGCTGGACGTGCCGGACGAGCAGTTGCTGGCGAACCTCGTCTGGGCGGCCGGTTCTCGCCGGGTGCGGGACGTGTGGGTCGCGGGCGAACAGGTCGTCGCCGACGCGGAGCCGACTCGGGTCGACCGCCGCGAGATCCAGGCGACGGTGGCGGACACCGCCGCCCGGCTGCGGGCCTGACCTCAGCGAGGACGGATCTGGATTTCGGTGAGGTGTGCTTCCGGGGTGGCGGTTACCGCGGTGAGGACGGCCGTTGCCACCGAGTCTGGGCGCAGGTACTTGTCGACGTCGTAGCTGCCGCCCTCTTGGACGCGGACTTCGCGTTGCATGTCGGTGTCCGTGCGGCCGGGGAAGATCGACGTCACGCGCAGGCCGGGTTCTTCGGCGCGGAGTGAGTCGGCGAAGGCGCGGGCGGCGAATTTGCTTGCCGCGTAAGGGCCCCAGCCGGGACGGGCGTGGTATCCGGCACCGGAGTTGATCACGACGACGTGGCCGTTCGCGTTGCGCAGCGCGGGAAGCAGCAGGCGAGTCAGTTCCGCGACCGCGATGACGTTTACCTCGAGGTTCGTGCGCCACACGGAGGCAGGCGAGTCGGCGACCGTGCCGATTTTGCCGGTACCGGCGGAGTGCACCAGCACGTCCAGGCGGTCGATCTTGCTGGCCGCGGCTTCCAGCGAAGCCGCGTCGGTGAGGTCGACCGGCCAAGGCTGCGCTCCGGGCAGTTCCTCGGCCACCTTCGCCAGTGCGTCGGTGTCGCGGCCGCCCAGAAGAAGCCGGTGCGTCGGGGAGAGCTGGTGCGCGATAGCCGCGCCGATGCCCCTCGAGGCACCGGTGATCAAGGCGAGCGGGAGGTCGGTCATACCGGCCACGGTAGGCGTCCGGCGCGGATTCGCCAGCCGGGGGAGTCGTCGATCACTTCGCCGGAGCGCACTGAGCCGCGGCCCGGGGATCGCGGGGATAGCGGATCTCCGTGCGGTGCACCGCGCCGGTGAAATTGTCGATAAACCGACTCCAGGTGAGCGGTTCGCGGGTGGAGGCGAGGACCTCCTGCACGTCGGGGCAGCGCAGTGCTTGGCGGGCGGCGTCGATCTCGACGGGCTGGAACATCCGGATCTCGCCGTCGGTGGCGTAGTCGCCGCGTCCGGCTTCGGCGATCTCCCAGGCCGCGGCCAGCCACTTCGAGTGTCCGGGGCGGCCGCCCGCGATGGCCGACGAGTGTGCGGCCAGGTCGCTGGCCAGCCCGTAACCGTCGTGGATGCGGACGTCCAGCGAGACGATGTTGCTGATCGCGCCCATGCTGTCGGCCGCCATGGTCACGTACGGGCGGTCGGTCGGGAAGCGGAACCACTGCTTGACGTCGCCGTAGCTGTAGACGAGCACGGCTGGCTGCTGCGTCGCCCGCACCGCGTCGACGGCGTGGCGGATGACGTCCTGGCCGAGGTAATCCGTCGCCAGCACGGGGTGTTCGCGTCCGGTCGCCCAAGACCAGTAGCCGCGTTCGTCGGTGACGCTGACCGCGAGATGGGTGCCTTCGTACGGCACCCGCAGCCAGCCGCCCGCGATGACCGACCACACGGCGACTCCGGCGACGAACGCGATCGTCTTCCGGGTCACCGGAATCGCCAGCACGGGAAGCAGCAGCGCGAACAACGCGGGCAGCAACATCCGGCCGTGCATGAAATCGCCGCCGACCCGCACGACGTACAGCGCCAGCAAAAGCGCGCCTGCCAACGAAGTCAGCAACAGAATCCGCGACCGGCGCGCCAGTACCGCGGCAATCGCCAGCAGCAGCAACGGAATCCACAGCACGTACGGGCTGATCAGGTCAGCGAGGTACGCGAAGCCGCGCGGCCAGTCGCTGTTGGTCGCTTCCTTCGCGAGCGCGGTGTTCGGCGTGAGCAGACCGTAGTAGCCCATCCGAAACACTTGATAGGCCACCGGAATCGCGATTCCCGCGCCGAGCCAGCCCAATGCGGCAAGCCATCGCGGACGGCGCAGCAGCACGAGTGCGACGAAGCCGACCACGCTGAACAACGCCAGGTCCGGGCGCACGAGCGGACCCAGTCCGAGCACGATCGCGGTGGCGACCGGGGTTTTGCCGCGCACCAGAAGCCACCAGCTCAGCCCCAGCCACAGGAACACCAGGCCGGTTTCCAGTCCGGAGGTCGCGAAGTCGCGGAACGGCGGGAGTGCGCAGACGACCAGCGCACCGGCGGGAACGACTGGTCCGGCGTAGAGCCGCCGAGCGCCGTCGAGGCCGAAGAACAAACCGCCCACCGCGCACAGCAGGCCGGTGATGACCGCGAGCCATTCCAGTGGCGGGCCGGGAATGGTGCCGACTCCGGCGAGCAACCACGTCCACAACGGACTCGTGCTCGCCTCGACGCGCTCGCCGACGTTGAACACCGGCCCGTTCCCGGCGAGGATCTGCCGGACGGTGCGGAGCACGAGCAGTCCGTCGTCGCTGATCCACCGGCGTTGCCAGGCGAGTACCGCATACAGCGCGAGGACCGCCCCGGTGGCGGCCCACGTCCAGGTCATCGGGCGGCGGTACCACGAGGGCGGGTCGGCGACCGCGGTCATGATTGGTCCAGACCTCCCCGAGACGTGGTGTGCAGCCACAGTCTCGCATCCGCCCGGACGTGACGCTCAGTGGTCGCCGCGAAGGTCCGGGAAGGACGGTCAGCGCGCGGCCGAGGCGGAGGCGGTGGGCAGCGGCGGCCCGCTCGGCGCGGACGGGACGGTCGGCAACGGCGGGGCGAGGCCGATGTCCAGGTCCATCCGCTCGCGGTCCTTGCCGCCGAGGGTGAACGGCGAGGTGCAGCCGGTCACCGGGTCGACGGCCGAGTCCAGCCCCGGCGTGCCCGCGCCGCGCTGGGTGACGGTGAGGCGATCCGGCAGCTTCGAGATGTCGAAGCACACCTGGTAGGTGCCGTCCTTGCGCTGGTCGAACAGGTAGCCGCCGTCGGCGTTCGTGCGCGCGGTGGCGACGGTGCCGCCCGCGCCGTCCTTGAGCGTGACCGGCAGCTCCGGGAAGCCGGGTTCGTCGTCGTCCTGCGTGCCGTTGCGGTTCAGGTCTTTCCACGCGCGGTCGCCGATCTTGCCGACCGAGGGCTGCGGCGTGACCATGACCGTCGCGGACGCCTTCTGCTCGGCGAGCGGCCCGCCCGGACCGGCGCCGGTGACCTTCGCGGTGTTGACGTGCCCGTTGTCGTCCTCGGTGAGGTTCGGGTGGGCGCAGGCGAGTTCGCGCGACGCGTTGGCGGCGAGGTCGAACGCGCCGGGAAGCCCAGTGCACCACGGGTCTTTCACGAGCAGCCCGGTGAGCGGTTCGGAGCCGGTGTTGGAGACGGAGATGCGGAAGTGCGCGGCGTCGCCGGCCGGGATGGCAGCCGACGGGCCCCACGTTCCGTGCGCCGGATTCCGCACCTCCATCTTCACCGCGAACGCGGCGAGAGCCACGTGCACGCAGTCCCACAGCACCCAGTTGTGGTTGGTGCTGGCGAAAAAAGAGACCCCCGCGGTGTCGTCCGGCGCGGCGAACGGCGGCAGCTCCTGCCGCGCGAGCCTGCCGTCGGACGCGACGTCGTGCGTCACCGCGAGCGGTTTCTCCACCAGCACACGACCAGCGCGGTCGGCGAAGCGCAGTCCGGTCGTCGCGCTCGCGCGCGAACCGAGGCCGGACTGTGCGGTACCCGCCCACACCGACAGGGAGTATTGCCCGCCGGGCACCGCTTTCACCTGCTGGCTGGCCGAGCTGACCCGGCCGTCCGGCGTCTGGATCTGCGCGTTGACGTGCCCGTCGACCGCGTGCGCGGTGCTGGTGAGCAGTTTCGGCACCCGGTCCGCCGGGGTGCTGCGCGGAACCGGCGCGGCGGGGGTGAAGAGATACTCCCGGGGAGGCCCGCCGGGCGAACCGGCGTCCTCCACGCTCGGGTTGGCCGCGATGCCGCCGCACTCCGGAGCCCCCTCGGCGGGAGCCGATCCGGGAGTGACGACGGCGAGCGCGCCGACCAGCATCGCAGTGCCCGCCGCCGCGCCCGCCGTACGTCCGATCGCGACTTTCCTTGCCCGCCTCACGCGGTGAAGCTAGACCCAGGAAGCCCGATCGGCGGTAAGAAACACCCCAAAGTGTTACCGGCGGCCGATCCGGCCCGGCAATCCGAAGGCGCCCTTCTTCCACACCGACACGATCGCCGGCCGCGGCTGGGAGCTGCCGCCGTCCGGCCAGTGCGAGGTCGGGTTCGCCGAACTCGGCGCGTCCTCGCCGGGGTGCTGCACCGCGACGAGCACGAGGTTTTCGGTGACGACCGGACCGCACGTCTCCGCGCCGACCGGCACGGACAGGAACTGCTTCACGTGCCCGCGCTCGGGTCCGGTGACCGGAACCGAGAACAGGCCGTCGTTCGCGCCGAGGGTGTTGCCGTCGGTGGAGATCCACAGGTTGCCGTGCGGGTCGAAGGCCACGTTGTCCGGGCACGAGATCGGGCTGACCTGGTCCTTCGGGAAACCGCCGAAGTAGGTGTCGGCCGTGGCCGGATCGCCGCAGACGAGCAGCAGCCGCCAGGAGAACCGGGTCGAGGCGGCGTCGCCGCGGTCCTCGTCCCATTCGAGGACGTGCCCGTTTTTGTTGCGGGTGCGCGGGTTCGCCTCGTCCGGGGCCGCCTTGCCCGCCGCGCCGCGGTCGGAGTTGTTGGTGAGCGCGGCGTAGATCCGGCCGTTGACCGGGTTCGGCTCGATGTCCTCCGGACGGTCCATTTTGGTCGCCCCGGCGCGGTCGGCGGCTTGCCGGGTGAACACGTAGACCTCCTCCGCGGTGAATCCGTCCACAAAGGACTTGTCGCCGCTGGCAAGGGGAATCCACTCGCCGGTGCCGTCGAATTCGCCGTCGGCGGGCAGCTTGCCGGAACCGTCGATCTCGCCCGGGCTGTTGCCGGAGAACTTGGCGACGTACAAGGTCCCGTCGTCCAGCAGCGCCGAATTGTGCCGCCGGGCGAGCGCGGAGTTCCCCTTCTTGTACTTGCCCTTCGACACGAATTTGTAGATGTACTCGAACCGCTCGTCGTCGCCGGAGTACACCGCGACCCGGCCGTCCGCGGTGATCTTGACGTTCGCCGCCTCGTGCTTGAACCGGCCGAGCGCGGTGTGCTTCACCGGCGTGGAATGCGGGTCGTTCGGGTCGATTTCCACGACCCAGCCGAACCGGTTGGGCTCGTTGGGCTCGCGTGAAACGTCCCAGCGCTTGTCGAAACGCTCCCACTTCCGCGTGCTCTCGCCGGTGCCGATCGCGTACCGCTTGAGCCGCGCGGCCGCCGCCGGGTCGGTCACCTTGTCGGCGTGCGCGAAGTACTGGTGGAAGTTCTCCTCGCCGGACAGCACGGTGCCCCACGGCGTGACGCCGCCGGAGCAGTTGTTCTGCGTGCCGCGCACCCGCTTGCCGGACGGATCGGCCGAAGTCTTGAGGTACTTCGAACCGGCCGCCGGACCGCGCACCTCGAAAATCGTGTCGAGCGTGATCCGCCGGTTCAGCGGGCTCGGCACGGTGCGCAGCGCGCCGCCGATCGGGTCGCGCAGCGTCTGCACCACCGACAACCCGTGTGCCGCCCAGGCGATTTTCACCTGCTCCTCGGTGGGATTGGCCGGGTCGTACTGGTCGGCCGGGAACAGGTGCACCTCGGTGGTGTACTCGTGGTTGACCACCAGCAGGTTGCGCAGGCCGAGCGGATCCTGCGGGATCAGGCCGACGAAGTCGTTGTTGTAGCCGAACTGCTTGGCCTGCGCGGCCGCGGTCTGCTTGCGGAAGTCGAATTTCGGCGCGCCCGGGACCACCGGGTCGCCCCAGCGGATCACCACGTGCTGGGCGTACCCGTCGGGGATGCTGACGGCGTCGAGCTTGTTCGGCGGCACCGGCGTGAAGTCGGTGCCGGGCACGGCGCGGCCCTTCGCCAGCGGCGCCGGAGGTTGAGCGGGGGCGGCCGCCGCGGTGCCGGACAGCGCGGCGAATCCGCCCGCCGCCGCGGCCATTACCGCGCCCGCCTTGAACACGCCGCGGCGCGAAACGCCCTTGGCGATGTCGCCGAAGTATTCGTTGCCGGTCGGGTTCGGGGCCTCGTGCGCGCACGCGTTGCCGCAGCGGTATTCGCAGGTGATCGGTGACCGGCCGGCGGAATGCGCGGTGAACAGGGGCAGCAGTCGTCCGGGCTCCAGGGACACGGGGCCTCCAGGGTCGCTTCTCGGTGGGAACGCAGCGACCGTATGCGGCGAAAACCCCTGGAACCGGACCAAAAGGTGAACAGCGGGTGTATTCGGCGAAAGACGACGATCGCCCCCGAACAGACAGTCCGGGGGCGATCGCCGAGGGTGGCTGTATTGACCGGAGAGGCTCAGAACTCCTCGTCGCCGACGAGCGCGGCCTCCCTCGGCACGGTGTGCGGGTCGGCCTTCTTCTCCCGCTGCGAAAGCAGCACGGCGGCGATCAGGCAGAGCACCGCGGCGACCAGGAACGGTCCCTGCTCCCAGCCCATCCACTCGGCGACGTGCCCGACGAGCGTGGCCGCGATCGCGCCGCCGAACCAGCGGCAGAAGTTGTACCCGGCGCTCGCGACCGGCCGCGGCGCGTCGCTGATCGACATCGCGGTGCCGGTGAACAGCGTGTTCAGCAGCCCGGAAACCAGCCCGGACACGATGATCCCGACGACCACCACCGGCTTGCTCGGAATGGCGAGCACCAGCATCAGCACGGTGTAGCCGGCCACCGCCAGCGCGGCCGCGTGCCGTTCGCCGAAGCGGGCGGCCATTTTCGGCGCGAGCACCACGCCGGCGATCGCCACGCACAGGCCCCAGCCGCAGAAGATCAGCCCGACGGCGATGGCGTTCCAGCCGAGCACGAACGGGGACCAGGCGAGCACCGCGAAGAACGCGGCGGTGTAGAGCGCCGACGCGATCGACGTGCGCAGCAGGCCGGGGTGCTTGAGCGCGCGGAGCGGGTCGAGCAGCTTGATCGGTTCGCGTTTCTCGGCCGAGTCGCTCTTCAGGAAGATCGAGCACAGCACCAGCGCGGCGACCATGAGCACCGCGGTGCCGAGGAACGGACCGCGCCACGAGATCGTGCCCAGCAGCGCGCCGAGCAGCGGGCCGACGGCGAGCCCGACGCCGAGCGCGGCCTCGTAAAGCAGGATCGCGCCGGATTGGCCGCCGGTCGCCGCGCCGACGATCACCGACAGCGCGGTGGCGATGAAGAAAGCGTTGCCGAGGCCCCACACCGCACGCAGGCCGACGAGCTGTTCGATCGAACCCGCCGCGGCGCACAGCGCGGTCGCGGCGACGATCAGCGTCAGCCCGACCAGCACGGTCCGCTTGGCCCCGAACCGGGCGGACATCGCGCCGGTGAAGAGCATGGCGATCACCTGCACGCCGAGATACGACGTGAACAGCAGCGTGACCTGGGACGGCGAGGCGTTCAGCCCCTTGGCGATGGAGAGCAGGATCGGGTCGACGAGGCCGATGCCCATGAACGCGATGACCGCGGCGAACGCGGTGATCCACACCTGTTTGGGCTGGCCTTTGACCGCGTCCAGCAGGCTCGAGTGGTGCTCAGCGCTCATCGCGGATCAGTTCCTCCTTCGGCTGTTGCGGCGAGTTCCGCGGCGGGATCGTCACGGTGGAAGTCGGCGATCAGCTTCGTGAGCGCGGGAAGCGCGGCGTCGATGACGGCGCGCTCCTCCGGGTCGAGGCGGTCGAGCCGCGCCCGCAGCTCCGCCTCCCGGCCCGCGATCATCTCGGCGTAGAACCGCTCGCCTTCCGGCGTGGCCTCCACGAGCACGGCGCGCCCGTCCTCGGGATCGGGACGGCGGGTCACCATGCCGAGCCGCTCGAGCCTGCGCACGACGTCGGTCATCGACGGCATCCGCACCCGCTCGAGACGGGAGAGCCGGCTCATCCGGCTCGGCCCCCGGCCGACCAGCTCCGACAGCACCGACCCCTGGGTCAGGGTCAGCAGCTGCGCGGATTCGCGGCGCACCAGGTAGTACAGCCGGAACACCACCGGCCGCAGCCGCTGCGCCAGATCGCCCCTCGAGGAAGTCACTTAGCTAGGCTAACAAAAATTAGTTAGGGTGGCGAAGTAATTCGGCTCACAAGGTGGTCCAGTCCAGGACCCCTAGGCTGGAGAAGTGGATGCGGTGATCTTCGACCTCGACGGCGTACTGGTGGACTCCGAGACGACGTGGGACGAGGTGCGCCGCGCCGTGGTCGCCGAGCACGGCGGGACCTGGCGCCCCGAGGCGACCCGCGCCCAGCAGGGGATGAGCACCCCGGAATGGGCGCACTACCTGGTGGACACCCTGGGCGCGCGGCTCACCCCGGACGAGATCGCCCGCACGGTGATCGACGAGATGGCCGCCCGGTACGCCGACCGCCCGCCGGTGATCGACGGGGCCGACCAGGTCGTCCGCGAAATCGCCCGGCACTGGCCGGTCGCGATCGCCAGCTCGTCGCCGCCGGTGCTGATCCACTCGTTCCTGACCGCGTGCGACCTGACGTCGCTGGTCCCGGTGGCGGTGTCGAGCGAGGAAGTGGCCGCGGGCAAGCCGGAGCCGGACGTCTACCTGCGGGCGGCGATGCTGCTGGGCGTCGAAGCTTCCCGCAGCGCGGCGGTCGAAGATTCGACAAACGGCCTGCGCGCGGCGTTCGCGGCGGGCATGACGGTGTTCGCGGTGCCGAACCCGCACTTCCCGCCGGACCCGGAGGTGTTGCGGGAGGCGACCGTGCTGCCGGATCTGGCCGCACTGCCTGCCGCGCTCCGTGAGTGACGCAGCCCACCTCGGCAAACAACCCCAAATCGGTCGCGGCAGGTATCCGGCCGGACGATCGCCTCGCCTGGCTCGCCGGACAGGGCTGGCGGACGACCGTCGACCGCGCGGGCGAGCTCGCCGCCAGCTACGGCAAACAGCTGCCCGGCCCGCTCCGCGACGCGATGACCAAAACCGAACTGGTCACCGTCGACCTGCCCTGAAACTGCCGTGCGGGGAACCCTGCCGGAATCAGATTCCCGCAGGATTCCCCGCACGGACAGGCAAACGGCGGCTCAGCGCTCCACTTCGCCGCGGATGAAGGCGTCGACCGCGTCGCGAGCGGTCGAGTCGTCGTACTGCTCCGGCGGCGACTTCATGAAGTAGGACGACGCGGACAGGATCGGGCCGCCGATGCCGCGGTCCTTGGCGATCTTCGCCGCGCGCACCGCGTCGATGATGATGCCCGCCGAGTTGGGGGAGTCCCACACCTCGAGCTTGTACTCCAGGTTCAGCGGCACGTCGCCGAACGCGCGGCCCTCGAGGCGGACGTAGGCCCACTTGCGGTCGTCGAGCCACTGCACGTAGTCCGACGGTCCGATGTGGACGTTGCCCTTGCCGAGCTCGCGGTCGACCTGCGAGGTGACCGACTGGGTCTTCGAGATCTTCTTCGACTCGAGCCGCTCCAGCTCCTTCATGTTCAGGAAGTCCATGTTCCCGCCCACGTTGAGCTGCATCGTGCGGTCGAGCTGCACGCCGCGGTCCTCGAACAGCTTGGCCAGCACGCGGTGCGTGATGGTGGCGCCGACCTGGGACTTGATGTCGTCGCCGACGATCGGGACGCCCGCGTCGGTGAACTTCTTCGCCCACTCCGGGTCGGAAGCGATGAAGACCGGCAGCGCGTTGACGAACGCGACGCCCGCGTCGATCGCGGCCTGCGCGTAGAACTTGTCGGCCTCTTCGGACCCGACGGGAAGATAGGAGACGAGCACGTCGACCTGCGCGTCGCGCAGCGCGCCGACCACGTCGACCGGAGTCTCGTCGGACTCCTCGATGGTCTCGCGGTAGAACCGGCCGAGGCCGTCGTAGGTGTGCCCGCGCTGGACGGTGACGCCGAGCGGCGGCACGTCGGCGATCTTGATCGTGTTGTTCTCGCTGGCGGAAATCGCCTCCGAGAGGTCCCGGCCGACCTTCTTCGCGTCGACGTCGAACGCGGCGACGAACTCGATGTCGCGCACGTGGTAGTCGCCGAACTGGACGTGCATCAAACCGGGGACGCGCGTACCGGGATCCGCGTCGCGGTAGTACTGCACGCCCTGGACCAGCGACGAGGCGCAGTTGCCGACGCCCACGATGGCCACCCGAACGCGGCGGTTCTCGCCCATGCCGGTTTCTCCTTCAATCTCATTCACTTGCATCTGCAGGTCTGCCGCCCCGTTGCGGCCGCCGCTCAACCCAGTCCCGGCTGCTCCGGGCCGCGCTGTTCGGCTTGTTCGTGCGCGATCAGCTCGTTGAGCCAGCGCACCTCCCGCTCGCTCGACTCCAGCCCCAGCCGGTGCAGCTCGCGGGTGTAGCGGTCGATCTTCTCCTCGGCCCTGGCCAGCGCGTCCCGCAACCCTTCGCGCCGCTCCTCGACGCGGCGGCGGCGGCCTTCCAGGATTCGCATCCTGACGTCGGCCGGTGTCCGCGAGAAGAACGCCAGGTGGACGCCGAATCCCTCGTCGTCCCACGTCTGCGGTCCCGCGTCGCCGAGCAGTTCGGCGAAGCGTTCCTTGCCCTCGGCGGTGAGCTTGTAGACGCGGCGGCCGCGCCGGGACCACGCCCGGTCGTCCGCCTCGTCGAACTCCTCGACGAGGTAACCGGCCCGCAGCAGCCGGCGCAAGGTCGGATACAGCGAGCCGTACGAGAACGTCCGGAACATCCCGAGCGTCTCGTGCAAACGTTTGCGCAGCACGTACCCGTGCATGGGCGCCTCGTGCAGCAATCCGAGGATCGCGAGTTCGAGCACACCACACCCCATTCCGGGAATACGCCGCGGCCGGAACCGTTGATCACCCGGAACCGGCTCAGCCAACCTACTCGCCGAGTATATCGCGCCGATACATCGGAGTGGCGGAAGTAACCCGCGACCAGCACGCGCGCGCCGATCCGTGATCAGAGCGTTAGCAAACTTTCGGCGTGTCCGAACGGTTGCCCTGGGTACGGGAAAGCAGGGGGCACCGCGGACACAGAAAGAGCCCGTACTCTGTCCTCGTGCGAAACCAGCGGCAGGTTGTGGATTACGCCTTGCAGCGCCGTGCGCTGCTGGCCGGCGTCCGCTCCGGACGCGTCGGAGACCACGAGGTCTGCGACGCGAGCCCGTACCTGCTCCGCGCGGCCAAATTCCACGGCAGACCCGAGGACCGGGCCTGCCCGATGTGCCGCCGGGCCCCGCTGCACCTCGTCTCCTGGGTGTACGGCGACGAGCTCAAGCACGTCTCGGGATCGGCACGCACCCCCGCCGAACTGGCCCGGATGTCCGGGATTTTCGGGGAGTTCACCGTCTATGACGTAGAGGTGTGCCGGACGTGCCACTGGAACCATCTGGTCCTGTCCTATGTCCTCGGCACGGGAGAGCCCCAGCCGACCCGGCCGCGAAGGACTGCCGGGCAGTGACGAGTACCACAACCGCTGCAGAACGCAGGGCGGTGCGCCGCGGTTCGTCCCGGACGGCGGCGCCGGCAGTGCAGCCCTCGGAGGCCCATTCGTGAACGACGACCGCAACCGCTCCTGGCCGAGCCAGGAGCCAGATGCACCTCGCCGTGCCCGGCGACCCCAGGAGGACCCCGGTCCCGCCTGGCCCGCCGATGACGCCCCCCGGCGCCCCGCGCCGCCCCGCCGTCCTCCCGCCGGCGGGCCGCGCCCGCCGCGCGCCCCGCGTGCCGAAGCCGGTCCGGAATGGCCGAGCGGCGACGAGGGCGCTCCGCAGTGGCCCGCCGCCGACGAGCCGCGCCGCCCGCAGCGCATGCCGCAAAACCGCGCCCCGCAGGGCCGCGCGCCCCAAGGCCCCGGCCCGCAGGACCGCGGTTCGGGCACCCGTGCCTCGCAGATCCTCGACGGACAGGGCGCGCCGCCGCGCCGCCAGCCTCCGGGCGGACGACCCGGGCCCAACGGCGGCCCGAACGGAAACGCCACCCAGGGGCTCCGGCAGCCGCCGCCCAACGGACGGCCGCCCCAGGGCCGCCGGGTCCCGCCGCCGCCTCCGCCGTCCTATCCGGAGACCGACCGCGAACCGGACCTGATCACGCATGCCGCGCACAACGGCTACGCGCCCTACGACGACCGGTACGACGACGGCTACGACCCGTACGACGAGGAAACCCGCCTCGCCCAGTACTCGGACGACGCGGACTTCGAGGACGAGCCGGAAAGCGAGGAGGACGGCAAGAAGCCCAAGACCCCGCTCTCGCCGGCGCAGCGCCGCAAACGCCGGTGGAAGATCGTCCGGCGCGTGCTGTACGCGATGTTCGGCCTGTTCGTCGTGGTGCCCGCGATCGCGTTCGTGATCACCTATTTCACCGTCGACGTGCCCTCGCCGCAGGAAGTGCTCGCGAAGCAGAGCCAGCCGATCACCTTCTTCTACAGCGACAAATCGGTGATGGGCCGCGTGGTCCCGGAGGGCGGCAACCGCGAACTGCTGCAGCCCAACCAGGTGCCCGAGGTCGTCAAGCACGCCGTGTACGCGGCGGAGGACGCGACCTTCGAGACGAACTCCGGCTTCAACGTGATGGCGATCCTGCGGTCGGTCTTCAACCAGGCGACCGGCGGCACCGGCGGCGGTTCGACCATTTCGCAGCAGTACATCAAGCAGGCGACCAAGAACGACGCCCCGACGCTGACGCGGAAATGGACCGAGCTGGCGAAGTCGTTCAAGCTGAACAACGAGGCGTCCAAATCGGACATCATCACCGGCTACCTGAACATCGTCTTCTTCGGCCGCGGCGCGAACGGCATCGCCGCCGCTTCGAAGGCGTACTTCGGCAAGGACGTCAGCCAGCTCAACGCGTCCGAGGCGGCGCTGCTCGCCGGGATGATCCAGGGCCCGAGCCGCGACCGCGACACCGCGTACGTGCAGAAGCGGTGGAGCTACGTGATGGACCAGATGGTGGCCAACCACTGGCTCTCGCCCGCCGACCGGCAGGCCGCGCAGCTGCCCACGCTGATCCCGCGCGACGCGCAGCGGAAGCAGGACGCGGGCACGCTGGACTACTTCATCCGGCAGCGCATCGTGCAGGAGCTGGAAGCCAAGGGCTACGACGAGGACAAGCTGTACTCCAGCGGCGCGAAGATCTACACCACGATCGACCCGAACGCGCAGAAGCTCGCGGTGCAGTCCATCCAGGACAACATGGAGGGCCAGACCGACGAGAACCTCCGGGGAGCGCTGGTCGCCGTCGACCCGAGAACCGGGGGCGTGCTCGCTTATTACGGCGGGCCGACCACGGTGAAGAACGACGCGGGCAAGGACGTGCTCGCCACCGACTGGGCGAACACCCCGCAGAACCCGGGTTCGTCGATGAAGGCCTTCGACCTCACCGCGTGGCTGAAGATGGGCAAGGGCCTCGGCGAAACCTTCGACGGCACCGACCGGCGGGAACTCGGCGGCCGCGTGGTCCGCAACGCGGGCGAAAGCTCCAGCTGCGGTCCGCAGTGCACGGTCAAGAAGGCCATGGAGGTCTCGGCCAACACCGTGTTCTACGACATGGTGCTGAACTGGACTAAACCAGCGCGGGTCGCCGAAGCCGCCAAGGAAGCGGGCGTGCAGCCCGCCCCGAAGGGCAAGGCGAAACTCGGCACGAGCGACGCCAACATCGCCCTCGGCGGTGGCGCCACCGCGGTCACCCCCGAGGACATGGCCGCCGGGTACTCGTCGTTCGCCTCCGGCGGCGTCCGGCGCGACCAGCACTTCGTCGCGAAGCTCACGAACTCCCAGGACGAGGTCATCTTCGACGACACCAACGGACAGGGAAAGCCCGCGTTCGACGACAACGCGGACAAGAGCAAGCAGATCGCCGGGAACGTGACCGAGGCGCTCGGCCCGGTCATCGCCGAATCGCACCTGAAGTGCCCGAGCGGACACGAATGCGCGGGCAAGACCGGCACCCAGCAGTACGACCCGCGAGACGGCGACCCGAGTTCGTACAAGGACCGCAACGCCCAGACCTGGATGGTCGGGTACACCCCGTCGGTGGCGGCCGCGGTCTGGATCGGCGGCGACGGCAACAAGCCGCTGCACGACAAGAACGGCAAGCCGATCTTCGGTAAGACCATCGCCGGCCCGGCGTGGCAGGACTTCCTCACGAACTACCTGAAGGACAAGCCGGGCGAGAAGTTCGACAAGGTGCAGCCGATCGGCAAGGACGCGGACGAGGTCGTCACGTCGACCAAGGCGGCCCCGCCGCCGCGGCAGACCACGAGCGAAGAGGCACCGCCGCCGTCGACGCCGTCCTCGTCGTCGGCGCCGCCGTCCAGCTCGTCGCATCCGCCGTCCTCGACGACCACCAGCCCGACCCGGCCGGGCGGCATCTTCGACGGCGGAACCGAAGGCGGCAATCCGGGCAGCGGCGGCGGTCCGGTGGTGAACGGCGAACCGACCCGGCGCGGCGGCTGATCCGCGTCCGACCCGCTCCAAGAGGCTCCTCTCCACCCCGGAGAGGAGCCTCTTTTCGTCGGTACCGCCCGGCTGGGGGTGCGGTAGGTTCACCGACGGTCTCCTCCCCTCGCGAAGGGGATCGGCCAGGGGAGTGAACCTCTACCGGGGTCGCCGCGTCTGGTCAACAGAGGGCCTTCTGCGTCCGCAGGCTGCCCGTGTCCGAGAAGAGGATCCGCAGTGAACGACGACCGCAGCCGCTCCTGGCCCGACCGGGATCCCGACCCGCGGCGTCAACCACCCCCGTCCCAGCCCGGCCCGCCGCCGTGGGCCCGCGGCCCGCAGCGTCCGGCCGCCGGTCCGGCGGGTTCTCCGCCGCCGGGCCGCCGTCCGCCGCCGCCCGGCCGCCGCCCGGTCCCGCCGCCGCAGCGCGAGCCGGAGCTGATGACGCACCGGATCGCCGAGGACGACTACCGCGATCCGGGCTACCGCGACGCCGGCTATCGCGACGAGGGACCGCTCGACCCGGACGAGGGCTATCCGGCGGAAGACCTGGACAAGAAGGGCCGCACGCCCGCGCCGCGCAAGAAGAGACGCTGGAAGATCATCCGGCGCTGTGCGTACGCGTTCGTCGGCCTCTTCATCGTGCTCCCGGCGATCGCGTTCGTGATCACCTACTTCATGGTCGACGTGCCCTCGCCGCAGAGCGTCGCGCAGGGCCAGAACCAGGCCGTCACCTACCTCTACGCCGACGGCAGCCCGATGGGCAAGGACGTGCCCTCCGGCGGCAACCGGCAGATCCTCACCCCGCAGCAGATCCCGGACGTGGTGAAGCACGCGGTGATCGCGACCGAGGACGCGACGTTCGAGACCAACTCCGGCTTCGACGTCACCGGCCTGCTCCGCGCGGTGTTCAACAACCTCACCGGCGGCACCGGCGGCGGGTCCACGATCTCGCAGCAGTACATCAAGAAGGCCACCGACAACGACGCCCCCACGCTCACCCGAAAATGGACCGAGCTGGCGAAGTCCTTCAAGATGAACCAGACGTACGAGAAGCAGGACATCATCACCGCGTACCTGAACATCATCTACTTCGGGCGCGGGGCGTACGGGATCGGCGCGGCGTCGCAGGCCTTCTTCCACAAGGACGTCTCGAAGCTGGACTACTCCGAGGCGGCGCTGCTCGCCGGGCTGATCCAGCAGCCGGGCCGTTCGGAGAACCCGAAGGTGGCGCAGGGCCGCTGGAACACCGCGCTCGACCGGATGCTCGAGAACAAGTACATCACCGCGCAGCAGCGGCAGGAGGCGAAGTTCCCGGCGGTGATCCCGCTGGACGAATCGAAGGGCGACGCGAACGCGCCGTACAAGTTCATCACCGCCCAGGTGAAGGCTGAGCTGGCGCAGCACGGCATCGACGACGACAAGTACTACTCCGGCGGCTACACGGTCCAGACCACCATCGACAAGCGCGCCCAGGAGGTCGCGACCCAGGTGGCGACCGACGCGCTGAAGGACCAGACGGACGACCGGCTGCTCGATTCGCTGGTGGCGGTCGATCCGAAGACCGGCGGGGTGCTCGCGTACTACGGCGGGCCGGCGACCATCGACGTGAACGGGAAGAAGCAGGGCGCCCGCGACTGGGCGAACACGCCGCAGAACCCCGGTTCGTCGATGAAGGCGTTCGACCTCACCGCGTTCCTCAAGATGGGCAAGGGAATCAACTCGACCTTCGACGGCAGCAACAACCGGGTCTTCGACGGCCGTGTCGTGCGCAACGCGGGTCCCAGTTCCAGCTGCTCCGGGCAGTGCACGGTCGCCGAGGCGATGAAGCGGTCGGCGAACACGGTGTTCTACGACATGGTGCTGAACGAGACGCATCCCGGTCCGGTCGGGCAGGCCGCCCAGGAAGCGGGCGTCAAGACCAAGGACAAGGGCGGCCAGTCGCTGATCTCCACCGCGGACGCGAACATCGCGCTGGGCGGTGGGCAGACCCAGATCACGCCCGCGGACATGGCCAGCGCGTACGCGACCTTCGCCGCCAACGGCATTCAGCGCGACCGGCACTTCGTGAAGAAGGTGACCAACTCGCAGAACGAGGTCGCTTACGAGGCGCAGCAGAGCGCGGGCAAACCGGCGTTCGACAGCAGCGCGGACAAGAGCAAGCAGATCGCCGGCAACGTGACCATGGCGCTGGGCCCGGTGATCGACTTCTCGCACCTGAAGTGCCCGTCCGGCCACGAATGCGCCGGCAAGACCGGTACCCAGCAGCACACGAAGCGGCCGGGCGAACCGGCGTGGGCGGCGAACGCGAACGCGCAGACCTGGATGGTCGGCTACACGCCGTCGGTCTCGGTCGCGGCGTGGGTCGGCGCGGACGGCGACCAGAACCTGCACGGTCCGGGCACGTCACCGATCTACGGTTCGACGATCGCGGGCCCGATGTGGCAGAAGTTCCTCGACGGCTACCTCAAGGGCAAGCCGGGCGAGAAGTTCGACCAGGTGCCGCTGATCGGCGCGCAGGCCCCGCCGCCGGACCAGGGCGACCAGAACGCGGGCGAAGAGCATCCTCCGCAGCAGACCACCGGCAACGAACCGGAGGATCCCGGCGACGGGAACGACCACGGCGGGCCGATCACCGGCGGGCCCAGCCAGCCGCATTGGCCGAGCGGGTTCCCGCACTGGCCGTCGGGCAAGCCGTCGTCGCACAACCCGCCCAGCGGCGGTCCGTCGACCGGCGAGCAACCGCCGCAGGAGTGACGAAAAAGGCCGTGGCCGCGACGGTGGGGGGAGGCCGTCGCGGCCACGGCCGTTCGGAGGGCGGCTTCAGCCGCCGAGTGTGAGCACGCGGCCTTCGGCGCCCGAGCGGTGCGCGGCTTCGATCACGCGCAACGCCTCGACCGCGCTCGCCGGGTCCACCGGGAACTCCGCTTCCCCGCGCAGCGCGTCGCGGACCTGGGCGTAAAACGCTTCGTAGCAACCGGTTTCGGTCGGCACCACTTCGGTGTCGTCGTTCACGCCGAGCACGCCGGCGTCGCTTTCCGGCTCCACGCCCCAGCCCTCGTCGCCGGGCCGGAGACCGGCTTTGATCTGCGGTTCCTGGACGTCGAGGCCGTATTTCGTGAACGTGGCCTGGTCGCCGAGCACGCGGAAGCGCGGGTTGCGGGTGCCGGCGAGCGCCGACGACCACAGATGCGACCGCACGCCATTCGCGTGGTGCAGGGCCACGAACACGTCGTCGTCCACCTGCACGCCGGGGCGGCGGCGGTCGACCTCCGCGTACACCTGGGTGACCGGGCCGAACAGCTGCAGCGCCTGGTCGACGATGTGCGCGCCGAGGTCGTAGAGCAGCCCGCCGGCCTCGGCCGGGTCGCCGAACTCACGCCAGTTGTCCTTGATCTTCGGCACCCAGCGGTCGTAGCGGGATTCGAAGCGGAAGACGGCGCCGAGCCTGCCGGACTCGAGCACCTTGGCGACGGTGCGGAAATCCGAGTCCCAGCGCCGGTTCTGGAAGACCGTGAGGCCGACGCCCTTCGCCTTCGCCGCGTCGACCACCTGCTGTGCCTCGGCCGCGGTCGGCGCGAACGGCTTGTCCACGACCACCGGAATCCCGGCCTCGATCGCGCGCAGGGCGAGCGGCACGTGCGTGCGGTTCGGCGTGGTCACCACGATCAGGTCGAGATCACCCGCGCGGGCGAAAAGCGCGTCCGCGTCCGGGACCACCTCGGCGCCGGGGTGCTCGGCGCGCGCCTGCGCGGCCCGCTCCGGGTTCGCGGTCACCAGCACGGCCGGGACCAGGCCCGGCGTCGCCGCGACCAGCGGCGCGTGGAAAATCCGGCCGCCGATCCCGTACCCGAGGATGCCGACCCGCGCGTCATCAGCCATGACCCCCATTAAACAACACTGTTGCGTAATAGGCCACCCGTCCGAGATGATCGGCCGATGGCGGAAACCGGCGTCAACCTGCGCGGGCTGCGACGCCACAACCGCGCGCTGCTGCTCGGGCACATCCTGCGCGCGGGCGGGCTGAGCCGGGTCGAACTGGCGCAGCGGTCCGGGCTGACCCAGCAGGCCGTGTCGAAAATCGTGTCCGACCTGCTTCCGGAAGGACTGCTCGACGTCGAACGCGCACCCGCGGCCGGAGTCGGCAAACCGCGCACGATGCTGCGGCTGCGCGCGGAAGCCCGCTGCGCACTCGGCGCGCAGGTCGACCGGGACGGTTTCCTCGTGCTGCGCACCGGCCTGACCGGCGAGGTCGAGGAGATCGTGGAAGGCCCCCTGCCGATCGGCTTCGGCCCGGAGGCCGCGGTGACCGCGATCGCCGACGGCGTGCGCAAACTGCTCGCGGGCGTCGACCCGGCCCGCGTGCTCGGGCTCGGCGTCGGCGCGGTGGGACCGCTCGACCACCACGCGGGCCGGGTCCGCGACGCCACCAACATGCCCGGCTGGCACGACGTCCCGCTGCGCGATCTGCTCGCCGAACGCACCGGGCTGCCGGTCACGCTCGACAAAAACACCAACTCCGCCGCCTTCGCGCACGCCTGGCCGGAGGAAACCTCGGCCGCGACCGCGGTCGTGCTCGTCGGCACCGGAATCGGGGTCGGCCTGCTCATCGACGGGCGCGTTTACCGAGGTCCGCGCACCAACGCGGGTGAGTTCGGCCACACCACCATCGCCTATGCCGGACCGCGCTGCGCCTGCGGACGCCGCGGCTGCGTCGAGGTCATGCACCGCGCCGCCGGAACCCCGCACGACGCCGCCCGGCTGCTCGGCATCGGGCTCGCCGACCTGGTGCAGGTGCTCGATCTCGAACGGATCGTCCTGTTCGGACGGACCGTCCGCGGCGCGCCGGAGGTCTACCGCGAAACGGTCTCGCAGCAGCTGCGCGAACTGCTGCCGGTGCCGTACTGGCAGCGCATCGACGTCGAGCTGAGCGATCTCGGCGAGGAGGCGGTGGCCCTCGGCGCCGCTTTCGAGGTGCTTGCCGGGTTTTACGAGGATCCGAAATGACCGGCGCCCCACCCGCGGACCGATAGCATCCCGACGTGTCCCGCGTCTCCGAACCCGCCGACGAGCCGGATTCGGCTCCCCGCACGCTCACGCCCGCCGAGCGGATCGCCCCCAGCAGGCACGATCCGCTGGTGGCCGCGGCGACGAGACCCGTCGGCGGCCCGATCGGCGCGCACGCGGCGGTCGGCAGGCAGTGGTTCTGGTCGCCGCAGCGCGTCGGGCTCGCGATGGCCGTGCTCGCGCTGGTGGTGTGCTGGTTCGGCAAGGCCTCCTGCATCCAGCAGTACAGCGACTCCAACGGCGTGCACCAGCTCGACTGGCGGTCCGGCCGCCCGTTCGTCGCCATGTGCTACTCCGACATCGTTCCGCTCTACAGCTCGGAAAAGCTCGACGACGCGAACACCTTCCCCTACGTCACGTCGTGGCAGGAGGATTCGCAGACCGCGGAGAACCAGACCCGGTACATGGAGTACCCGGTGGTCACCGGCCTGTTCCAGTGGATCAACGCGAAGCTCGCGGCGGGCTGGACCTCGGTCGCGAACGCGGGCTGGCTGCCCGGCGCGCTGCCGGTGGCCATTTACTTCAACATCTCCGCGTTCTGGCTCGCGCTCGCCTGGCTGGTCACCGTGTGGGCCACCGGGCGGACGACGAAACGCCGGCCGTGGGACGCGGCGCTCGTCGCCCTTTCCCCGCTGGTACTGGTCCATACCTTTACGAACTTCGACGCGCTCGCCACCGCGGCCACCGCCGCCGGGATCCTGGCGTGGGCGCGAAAACGCCCGGAGGTCGCCGGAGTCCTCTTCGGACTCGGCGTCGCCACCAAGCTGTATCCGCTGCTGTTGCTGGGCGTGCTGTTCCTGTTGTGCCTGCGTGCCGGAAAACTGCGTGCCTGGAGCCGGACCGCGGCGTTCACCGTGCTGGCCTGGCTGGTGGTGAACGTCCCGTTCATCGTGGCCGCGCCGCGCGGCTGGTGGGAGTTCTTCCGGCTCAACACGTTGCGCCCGATGGACCCGGATTCGCTCTACAACGTCATCTCCTACGCCACCGGCTGGGCGGGCTTCGACGGCGTACTCCACAAAGGACAGACGCCGGCCGTGCTGAACATCGTGGTCTCGGTGCTGTTCCTGGTCTGCTGCGCGGGAATCGCCTACGCCGCGCTCACCGCGCCGCGCCGGCCGCGGTTCGGGCAGCTGGCTTTCCTTGTCGTGGCGGCGTTCCTGCTGACGAACAAGGTGTGGAGCCCGCAGTACTCGCTGTGGCTCGTCCCGCTGGCGGTGCTGGCGATCCCGCGCTGGCGGCTGCTGCTGGGCTGGATGGTCATCGACGCGGCGGTGTGGGCGCCCCGGATGTTCTACTACCTCGGCGTCGACCACAAAGGACTGCCTGCGGGCTGGTTCCTCGGCGGCGTGGTCGTCCGCGACCTCGCCGTCGCCGGGCTCTGCGTACTGGTGCTCCGCGAGATCTACCGCCCGCGCACCGACCTGGTCCGGCTCTCCGGCGACGACGACCCGGCGGGCGGCGTGCTGGAACGGGCCCGCGACAAGGTCGTCTTCCCGCCCTTCCGCCGCTCCCGCACCGCCGCCGAGCAGCCGGTCTCGTGAGCCGGGAAGGACTCCTTCCGGGACTCCGCGTCCGGCGAGGAGCCCTTCCCGGACTTCAGCCGAGCTGCTTGCGCAGGTAGGCGATGTCGGCGGCCTGGCCTTCGCCCGGCGTCTCGACGACCACCGGCGCGCCCGCCTGGCGCACGACCTCGGCGAGCAATTCCGGTTCGATCGTGCCGTCGCCGTCGACCACCGAGGCGTGCCGGTCGCGGTTGGAGCCGTGCTCGTCGCGGGAGTTGTTGCAGTGCACCAGGTCGATCCGGCCGGTGATGGCCTTGACCTTCTCCACCGCGGTCTCGAGGTCCCAGCCCGCCGCGTACGCGTGGCAGGTGTCGAGGCAGAAGCCCGCGCCGAACTCGCCGACCTTGTCCCACAGCCGGGCGATCACGTCGAGTTCGCGGGTCATCGCGTTGTCGCCGCCCGCGGTGTTCTCGATCAGGATCGGCACCGCGAATCCGCCCTTCTCCGCCTCGCGCTCGAAAAGCTTGCGCCAGTTGAGCAAGCCCTCCTCGACGTCGTCGCCCGCGCCGACGTGCCCGCCGTGCACGATCAGGCCCTTCGCCCCGATCGCGGCGGCCCCGTCGGCGTGCTGGGTGACGTTCTTGCGGGACGGGATGCGGATCCGGTTGTTCTTGGACGCGACGTTGATCAGGTACGGCGCGTGGATGAACACCTCGACCGGGGAGGCTTTGATCTCCTCGCCGTGCGGATGCGGTTTCGGTGCCTTCCACCCCTGCGGGTCGGAGAGGAAGAACTGGACGACGTCGGCTTCTCGCTCGGCGACGGCGGCCAGCGGATCGTCGTCTCGGACATGGGCGCCAATCTGCATGCCCTGACGCTACTACCGGGCGAATCTCCCCCTTCCGCCTGAGTTGGTGACGCTCGTGGAGTACCGTGAGCGCGTTCCGTGATCCAGTCGGGGGAGGAAAGGCATGCGGAAACGCGCTGGACGGACGATTTCGCTGGGGATCGCGCTCGCCGCTCCGCTGCTTCTCGCTTTTCCCGCCGCTGCCTCCGCGGACCCGAGCCCCACGATCAGCGGCGACTGCGAATCCACGCTGCAGAACGACAAGAACGGCACCGGCCTCGCGCTCGACGCGGGCGCCCCGCTCAACGCGCCGAACCGGCTCACCGTCGGCCTCGATTCGAAGGCGAAGCAGTCCGACGGCAACAACACGTTGCTCAACCTCCCGGTCGGCGACACCGTGCGCACGCTGGGCGTCGGCGAGGTCCCCGTCGTTGGCGAGACGGCGGCGAAGGACACCTGCCCGATGCTGCAGGCCGCGGCGAACGGCGTCGGCAACGCGACCCAGGAACTGGTCGGCGGCCTTCCGGGAAACCCGACCCCCGGGCCGCCGCAACCGACGCCCAAGCCGCCCAACCCCACGCCGAACCCGCCGTCCCCGGCCCCCGGTCCCGGCGGCCCTGGCCAGCCCGTCCCCGGCGGCGACACGCTCGGCCCGGTGACGTCGGTCAGCGGCGACCTGTCCGGCCTCGACTCGGTGTCCGGCATCTTCACCGGAGCCGCGATGCTCCCGGCGAGTTTCGTGCAGGCCCCGATCGTCACCCAGGTCGTGCCCGGCCAGCTGCCGCAGGGCCAGGTGCCGACCGTCGACGCGAAGCGCTCCGGCACCGCCGAAGCACTGCCCGCGGCCACCCCGCCCGCCCGGCTGCCGCTGCTGATCGCCGTGCTGGCGCTCGCGCTGGTGGCCGCCGCGCTGGTGCGCGCGTGGCTGCGCCGCACGCCCGCCTGACTCTCACCCTGAGTAGCGCCCGCTTCCACCCGAATGCCTGACCTCGGAGGGGAGGCGGGCGTTACTCGTCTTCGTTACCGTCGTTGTCCACAGCGAGGCAGGTACAACGGACGCGGCGAAAGGGTCGACGGCCATGCAGCAGCACCGGGCACGAAGGGCCACCGCGGTCGGCGCCGCCGCTTTCGTCCTGGCCGGCTCGGCCGCGCTCGCCGCACCGGGCACCGCCTCCGCGAGCACCCTGACCGCGACCTGCGGCTCCACCATCACCGCCCATCCGGGCGACCACGTCCAGGCGACCACTCCGCTGCTCGGCATCCCGATCGACCTCGGCATCGTCGGCCAGGTCTCCGGCGTGCTCACCGGCACCATCAACGCGGTGCTCGGCACGGTCTGCAAGGTCACGGTGAACGTGGTCAACACCGTCGTCGCCCCGGTCCCGGTGGTCGGCGCGCCGGCCGCGAGCGCGGTCAACGGCGCGGTGGCGGGCGGCACGAACACGCTCCAGCAAGGGGTCGCCGCGGCGGGCCAGGCCTTCAGCGGCAGCCAGCCGGGCAAGCAGAACCCGGCCCCGAACCCGCAGCAACCGCCGTCCGGCGGCAACGGCGGCAGCCCGCAGCAGGGCGGTTCTCCCGGCGGTGGCCAGCAGCAGTCCCCGATGCCGGGCTCGACCAGCCCGGTGCTCGGCGATTACGGCGCCGCGGGCGGCGGGGCCGCGCCGTTCTCGGCCTTCCTGCCGAACTTCAGCAATCTGTCGTACGGCTACAACACCGGTTACGCGCCGATGCGCGACTACAGCGGCATCCCGATGGCGATGGCCGGCCTGTTCAGCCCGTCGCCGTCGCTCCGGTACGGCAGCCAGATCCCGGGTTACGCGCCGCAGTACGGCGTCGCGAACCCGGACGGCTCGGCCGGCGGCGATCGCACGATCCAAAACGCCGGCAACGCCGAAGCATTGCCCGGTACTGGCGGCAACCACACGAACGGGTTGGACTGGCCCGTTCTGGTGGCAGTTTTGGCACTCTCCGGAGTCAGCGCCGGGCTGGTCCGCACGTGGGTGCTCCGCCGAATGGCCGCTACGAGCTAGCCCGCCCCACCCCAGCCGCCACCCTCAGTCAGCGGCTTCGCCGCACTGTTGTCACTGCGCCAGTATCTTTACCGGAGTCCATTCGTTGTCCTAGACGCGACGAACCATGCCCGCGGACCCCGGAGGATAGTGCTCGTGCGGAAAATCCCCACCTGGAAGCGAACCCGTCGAGCACTCACCGTCACCGCTCTCGCCGCCCTCTTCACCGGCGGCACGTTCCTGGGCGCCGGTCCCGCTTCCGCGGCGACCACGCTCGCGAACCAGTGCAAGGGCGCGGTCACCGGCGGCATGGGCGACACGGTCGCCGTGCCCGGTTCGGCGGTCAAGGAGATCGTCCGCCGGTCGGCCCAGGATCAGGTCAACTTCTGGCGCCTGCTCACCGTGTGGCCGGATTCGCTGGCGAATGCCATCGCGAACAAGGGCAACCTGCCGGTCGGCTCGATCCCGAACGCCGCGGGCGGCACGATCAGCGGCGACGCGATCGGCCAGGTCGTGGCGAACGCGCTGAAGGACGAGTGGGGGCTCGGCGTCCTCCCGGACACCAAGACCAAGGTGCTGAACGGGATCCGCGGCGGCGTCGCGTCCGCGTGCGGGCTCACCACCACGGCGAACAACTACCAGGCGCCGTCCTCCCCGAACTCCCCGGCGAACGGCGGGGCCCCGGCGAACGGCAACGGCACCGCGCCCGCGCAGAACGGCGGCGGCAACCCGCTCGGCAGCTACCAGCCGGGCTCGACCGGCATCGCCCCGCCGCGCGACTACGGCAACATCCCGACCGCGAGCCCGGGCACCCCGGGCGTGCTGGGCACCGCGATCGCCCCCGGCGCGCGGTACGGCACGCTGCCCGGCTCCGGCGCGCTGCCGCAGCAGCCGTCGGCCGGACAGGACCCGCAGGGCCAGCAGGGCCCGGACATCCGCAACGCGGGCAACGCCGAAGCGCTGGCGAGCCAGGGCGGAGCCTCGGACGTCCAGCTGCCGATGCTGCTCGCGGTGATCGTGCTGGCCGGCGTCACCGCCGGGCTCGTCCGCACCTGGGTGCTGCGCCGCGTCAGCTGACCCGCCGCGCCGGACCGTCGGACCCGCCGGGTACGCTTACCTGGACAAACCCTCCTGTCACGGAACCGCCGTGACCGCGAGCCCATAGGAGGTGAGTGGTTATGTCACGCCATTACGAGGTAATGGTCATCCTGGACCCGACGCTCGACGAGCGTACGGTCGCGCCCACGCTGGACAACTTCCTCAACGTGATCCGCACTTCGGGCGGAAGCGTCGAGAAGGTCGACGTGTGGGGCCGCCGTCGCTTGGCGTACGAGATCAAGAAGAACGCCGAGGGCATCTACGCGCTGCTGGACCTGAACTCGTCGGCCGAGGCCGTCAAGGAACTGGACCGCCAGCTGTCGCTGCAGGAAACCGTGCTGCGCACCAAGGTCATGCGCCGCGAGGTCAAGGCCGCGGCCAAGCCCGCGCCCGCCAAGGCCTGATCCGAGCCCGAGCCGAAGGGACGCCATCCGTGGCTGGAGACACCGTCATCACCGTGGTCGGAAACCTGACGTCCGACCCGGAGCTGCGCTTCACCCCGTCCGGGGCGGCGGTCGCGAACTTCACCGTCGCGTCCACCCCGCGCACGCTCGACCGGCAGACCGGCGAGTGGAAGGACGGCGAGGCGCTGTTCCTGCGCTGCAACATCTGGCGGCAGGCGGCGGAGAACGTCGCCGAGTCGCTCACGCGGGGCGCCCGCGTGGTGGTGCAGGGGCGGCTGAAGCAGCGGTCGTTCGAGACCAAGGAAGGCGAGAAGCGCACCGTCGTCGAGCTCGAGGTCGACGAGATCGGCCCCTCGCTGCGCTACGCGACGGCGAAGGTCAACAAGGTCAGCCGCGGTGGCGGCGGCGGTGGCGACTTCGGCGGCGGCGGCTTCAACGGAGGCGGCGGCAATCGCGGCGGCGGCAACAGCGCGCCCGCCGACGACCCGTGGGGCTCGGCCCCGCCCGCGGGCGGTGGCGGCGGAGGCTTCTCCGACGAACCCCCGTTCTGATCTCATCTCTTTCTAGAATTCCAGGAGCACACCAGTGGCCAAGCCACCCATTCGCAAGCCCAAGAAGAAGGTCTGCGTGTTCTGCAAGGCCGAGAAGAAGGGCCGCCCGGAAACGATCGACTACAAGGACACGAACCTGCTGCGGAAGTACATTTCCGACCGCGGCAAGATCCGTGCCCGTCGCGTCACCGGCAACTGCAGCCAGCACCAGCGCGACATCGCCATCGCGGTGAAGAACTCGCGCGAGATGGCTCTGCTGCCCTACACGTCCACCGCGCGCTGAGGGGAGCACCAGTCATGGCGAAGATCATTCTCACCACCGACGTGGCGAACCTCGGCGGCCCCGGCGACATCGTCGAGGTCAAGGACGGCTACGCCCGCAACTACCTGCTGCCGCGCGGCTACGCCATCGTGGCCACCAAGGGCGCGGAGAAGAACGTGCGCACGATCCAGCGCGCGCAGGAATCCCGCCGCATCCGCGACCTCGACCACGCCAAGGAGATCAAGGCGACGCTCGAGGGCCTCGGCGCGATCCAGCTGACCGGCAAGGCCGCGGCGGGCTCGAAGAAGCTGTTCGGCTCGATCACCGCCGGCGAGATCGTCGACGCGATCAAGGCGCAGGGCGGCCCGCTGCTCGACAAGCGCGTCCTCGACCTCCGCGACCACATCAAGACGGTCGGCAAGCACTCGGTCAACGCCCGCCTGCACCCGAACGTGAAGGTGGACCTCCGGCTCGAGGTCAAGGCCGTGGCCGCGAACTGACGTTCGCGTCTTTTTTCCGCGAACCGCCCCCGGGAGATTCTCCCGGGGGCGGTTTCGTTTCCCCGGACTTCCCGCAGCTAGAGGCCGCTCTCGAAACAACTGAAGGCGAAGCGGGAACCAACTGGCGTGCGTTACCATCCAACATGCTGATCTCGCCGCTTGGGGAGCGAGAACTGTGCCAAAGGGGGTCACCGGATGTCCGACGTACCACCGCCCGCGCCGATCATGGTCGGCGGTTACGGAACGGCAGGCGGGTACAAATTCAGCGAGGACGAGGTCGACTCTGTCATCAAGCAGTGGGAAGACCTGCTCGCGAATCTGAACAACGACCTCAGTCACGCACGGACCATCGCCGAGGTCAAGCGTCCGGCGGACGAGTTCGCCAGCAACGACTTCGTCGACAAGGGAGCGAACCCCTCCGGACAGACCCTGCTCCAGCAGCACCAGCGCATGGTTGACTACGTCACCAACTTCATCACCGCGTTGAAGGCCGCCAAGAACAAGATCACCGTCGCCGAGCAGGAAGCACGCGACGCCGCAAGCAAGACGAAGGTCTGAGCTGCTCATGCCGCACCGCACCATCCGGATCGCCGCCGCTGCCGTCGCCGCTCTCGGTCTCCTGACCGCTTGCGGCGGAGGAAAAGCCGACGGAGGCAACACCCCCTCGCAGGCGCCCGCCAGCTCGAGCGCGACCGGAGGCGGGTCGGGCCCGAAGGTCCCCGCCGCGCTGCCCACGAAGGACCTGCTCGGCGACAACCCGTGCAAGGTCCTCACCGACGCGGAGACCTCCGATTTCGGCCTGGTCGTCCCGGGGAAGACGCTGACCGGGGATCTCCCCGGCTGCCAATGGAGGTCGGCCGACAACGGCCAGAACTCCATCGGCATGCGAGTGGTGCAGCAGAACAAGAACGGCATCAGCGACATCTACGACCAGAAGGCCCGGCAGGCGTATTTCGAGCCGGTCACCGTCGACGGATATCCGGGCGTCCTCGCGGACACGCAGGACGGACGCCCGTCGGGTACGTGCACGCTGTGGCTCGGGGTCACCGACCAGCTGTCCGTGTCGATCATCCCGGCGATCGGAGCCGGCCCGAACAAGAGCAACCCGTGCGGTCTCGCGCAGAAATTCGCGGGCGCAGTCGTCAAACATCTCAAGGCGGCATGACCGCCCAGCGGCCGGTGCCCGGCTCGGAAGGAGTGGCTCATCATGGGGAATGACGCCAACACCGTAGGCAAGGAATTGAAGTACGCGGCAGGCGGCGCCGTCGCCGGAGCCGCGGTCGGTTCGGTCGTGCCGGTCGTCGGCACCGCGGTCGGCGCGGTCGCGGGCGCGGCGGTCGGCAGCCTCGTCGGGCTGTTCAGCGGAGGCCCGGACGCGAAGCTCGCCGAGGCGGACCTCGGCGGCCGCTCGATCGACGCGCGCACGATCTGGGAGAAGATCCACGTCGGCGACAGCTCGTCGCTGCAGGGCGGCGTCACGGCGGCCAACAACCTCAAGACCGTGCACGACTCCCGGATCACCGAGATCGACAACCTGAACAAGAAGATGGACGCCGCCTGGCAGGGCGGCGGCGCCACCGCGGCGCAGGCGGGCGCGCACCCGCTCGGCGTCTGGCTCCAGGACTCGGTCAACAACCTCGGCAAGAGCCACACCTACCTGAACACGCAGGTCGAGTGCTTCTCGACGGTCAAGGGCAAGGTGCAGGAGATCGCCAAGGAACCGCCGCACGCCGGTTTCGTCGACGGGATCAACCCGTTCAGCGACAAAGACGACGAGATCAACCAGTACAACGAGACCGGCAAGGCGAACGTCCAGGCCTACACCAACTACTTCAACGCCAGCGGGCAGAACGCGAGCCAGCTGCCGCAGTACAGCGCCTGGCAGGGCAACAACATCTCCAACCCGGGCAGCAACGGCGGCGACTTCGGCGGCGGACCCGGCGGCACCGGCGGCAACTTCGGCGGCGGACCCGGCGGCGGGGGCGGCGGCTTCACCCCGCCGAAGATGGACCCGCCCAAGTTCACCCCGCCCACGACTCCGCCGCACACCCCGCCCAGCACTCCGCCGCACACGACGTTCCCCGGCGGACCGGGCGGTCCCGGGCACGGCGGCGTCACCGACCCGACCGGGCACTACCCCGGCAGCGGGAACGACGGCGTGACGACCTCGGGCTGGACGCCCCCGACCGACACCAGCAAGTTCACCCCGAGCACCTTCGGTCCCGGCGGCTCCGGCCAGTTCGGTCCGGGCGGCGGTGGCGGAGCGGGTTCCGGCGCCGGTGCGGCCTTCGGCCCGGGCGCGTTCGGCGCGGGCGCGGGCTTCGGTCCCGGCGGCTCCGGTTCCGGTGCGGCCGCGGGCGGCATGGCCGGCGGCGCCGGAGCGGGCGGCATGGGAGCCGGCGCCGGCATGCGCGGCGGCACGGCGGGCAAAGCCGGTGCGCCCGGAATGGGCGGCATGGGCGCCGGCGGCAAGGGCGGCAAGGGCCAGGAGGACGAGGAGCACCAGACGAAGTACCTGGTGGAAGAGGACGCCAACGAACTCTTCGGCTCCGACCAGCTGACCGTTCCTCCGGTTATCGGTGAATGAGGCCAGCCGACGTGATCACGCTTGACCGACCCACCAAGTTCACCCTCCCGACGCTGTACAACCTGATCCGGCGTCGGGGCGGTGAGCCCCATCAGGCCATCGCCGAAATCCCGGTGTTCCACGACCCGGACGCCGAGCGGAAGCTGGACCAGCAGGTCAACGAGGCGCTGACCGAGTCCGGTCTGATGGGACCCCGCGGCATGGACCGCGATCTGCTCGCGCTGATCGAGTCCATCTCGCATCCGCACCTGGAGTTCTACGGCTGGTTCGACGGCACGTTCTCCGACGGCAGCCCGGGCAACTACTCGGTGCTGTGCGGCAGCGGCAACGGCGGCGGCTTCGGGCTGCTCCGGATCATCGGCGAGAACACCGTCACGGTGTCGCGCCAGCGGCCGGACCTGCTGCTGCAGACGTTCCTCGACCTCATGCCCGCGGGCAAGGCGGCGAGCGGGCAACCGCTCGTCACCAGCCGCAGCGAGTACCAGAGCGGCCGGGCCGCCGGGTCGGAGGACGTTTCGCAGGGTTCGATCATGCAGAGCGGGCAGCGCAACGAGCAGCTTTCGCCGCTCAAGGAGATCCAGCGGATCCTCAAGCTGCCGCGGACCGGCAGCGGCGCGCTGTACGTCGCGGCCCGCCCGAACGGGGGACGGCGGCGGCGCATTCCGAAGCCGGTGAACTTCATCGACACCAGCGAGGGCCGCTGGCTGATGGAGGAGCGGCCGGGACAGGACTCGCTGATCGTGTTCACTCCCGGCACGATGCAGGCGATCTCCGAACGGCTGCGCCAAGCGCAGAGCGCCTTGGGCTGAGCGCCCCGAGCGTTACTCCGGGTGGGGTTCCCGGCATGGCACCGCGAGGTGGCCGGCCGGTGAACTCCACCCGGTTTCGCGTTTGCACCCGGTTAACCTGCGGTTTTGCCTAGTTGCTCACTGTGTGCAGCCGTCAGCTGGGCCGGGCGGGCAACTCTCCTTCGTTCAGCCCATCGGGTCGACTCTCTACCGTGCGTAGCAACCATCCACAGGACGGTGGACGGACACGGGTGCGACACGCCGAAGAACCAGTTCGACGCGACACGCCGGACGAGTTTTCGCGAAGTTCTCCACAGTCTCTACACAGGCCTTGACCTGCGGGTTTAGCGAAGCTGATCTGCACTGTCCCCACTTTGTCCACAGGCTTGCCGGTACCTGTGATTCGTTGCTCCCAGTCATCCACAGGTTGTCCACAGGACGGTCAACACCCGGAATTGCGCTCGTCCTTCCGGGGGATCTAGCGTGCGTTCGCGCCCAGTACTCCCGGTGGCTCCGCGTGGCGGTCACCGGTACGGGGAACCGCCCGGTCCATCATCGAAGAAGATCGAACGGGCGAGGTGGGAAAGCCGGGCCGACTCCGGCATACTCGAACAGGTGTTCGCCTGGACCGGTCTCTTCGCGAGGCGGGCGGTGGACGCGGTTCGGCACAGGACAGGCGCACGAAACGACGGGGACGGCCGGAACGACGGCCGGGCGAGGGAGGTGTCCGGGCAGTGGCGGTGACCGATGACCGCGGTCCGGCGTACGCGGAGTCCGATCCGGGTCCGGGCGACCCCGGCCCCGGCGGGTTCGACCGCCAGCCGCCGCAGGACATCGCGGCGGAGCAGTCGGTGCTCGGCGGCATGCTGCTGTCGAAGGACGCGGTCGCCGACGTCATCGAGGCGCTCGGCCCCGGCGATTTCTACCGGCCCGCGCACCAGGCCGTGTACGACTGCATCCTCGACCTCTACGGCCGCGGCGAACCGGCCGACCCGATCACCGTGGCCGCCGAACTGGAACGGCGCGGCGAACTCGGCCGCGTCGGCGGCGCGCCGTACCTGCACACGCTCATCGCGACCGTGCCCACCGCGGCCAACGCGGGCTATTACGCGGAGATCGTGTCCGAGAAGGCGGTGCTGCGCCGGCTCGTGGAGGCGGGCACCCGCATCGTGCAGTACGGCTACGGCGCGGCCGCGGCCGACGGCGCGAACATCGACGAGGTGGTCGACCGGGCACAGGCCGCGATCTACGACGTCACCGAACGCCGCACGAGCGAGGACTACGTCGCGCTGGAGGACCTGCTCCAGCCGACCATGGACGAGATCGACGCGATCGCCTCGCGCGGCGGCCAGTCCCAGGGCATCCCGACCGGGTTCGCCGACTTCGACGAGCTGACCAACGGCCTGCACCCCGGCCAGATGATCATCGTCGCCGCCCGTCCCGGTGTCGGCAAGTCGACGTTGGGACTGGACTTCGTCCGCTCGGCGTCCATCAAGCACGGCCTGACCAGCGTCATCTTCTCGCTGGAAATGAGCCGGACCGAGATCGTGATGCGCATGCTGTCGGCCGAGGCGAAGATCCGCCTCGCCGACATGCGCGGCGGCAAGATGTCCGACGACGACTGGACGCGGCTGGCCCGGCGGATGAGCGAGGTGTCGGAGGCCCCGCTGTTCGTCGACGACTCGCCGAACATGACGATGATGGAGATCCGCGCGAAGGCCCGCCGGCTCAAGCAGCGACACGACCTGCGGCTCGTGGTCGTGGACTACCTGCAGCTGATGACGTCCGGCAAGCGCGTCGAATCGCGGCAGCAGGAGGTCTCGGAGTTCTCCCGGCAGCTGAAGCTGCTGGCGAAGGAGATCGAGGTGCCGGTGATCGCGATCTCCCAGCTGAACCGTGGCCCGGAACAGCGCACCGACAAGAAGCCAATGCTGTCGGACCTGCGTGAATCCGGCTCCCTGGAGCAGGACGCGGACATCGTCATCCTGATCAACCGCCCGGACGCCTGGGAACGCGACGACCCGCGCGCCGGCGAGGCCGACCTGATCCTGGCGAAGCACCGGGCCGGTCCGACCAGCACCATCGTGGTCGCGCACCAGCTGCACTACAGCCGGTTCGCCGACCTCGCCCACGACTGACCCGAGCCGCTGCGGGGTTTCAGCCTCCACTGCGGCCCGCCAGGCCGGGCGAGTACGCGCTGATGGACACCACGCGGTTGGACGTGTTCACGCTGGACCCGGTCTCATCGGTCGCTTCATCTCCGCTTCATTGATGAAGAGCGGACCCAGCGAGCGGCCGAAAGCCCTTGGGTGGAGTGGTACCGGAATCAGACGGACCGAGTGCGAGCCAAGTCGCTCGAGACCGCGGAACGGCTCAGGGCTGAAGAACCTAAGCGGCAGTGAGGCCAGCTGCGGAATCGCGGATCACGCAAGATCAACATGTCAGGTGTGATTAGACCCTGCAGCCGGTACCGCTACTTCCGGTTCTCGTCAGCCGCTTCGGTTATCCGGCGCGGACGGCGGCGAGCGCTCGGTCGGTGAGCGAGTTCAGCTCGTCGAGGCCACCCTTGCCGCCGTGTTGGAGCCAGATGGCGGTGGCGGCGTCGAGGCAGGCCAGTGCGGTGGCGACGATCGCCTGTCCGCGCAGGCCGGGCGGGTCGGCGCTGTCGCCGAGGCGGCGTTCGACCTCGGGGGCGAGCTGTTCCTGCCACCGCAGGTGCTTCTCCAGGTGGGCGGCGCGCAGGCTCGGGCTGGCGGTGACCAGCCGGGCGATCGTCAGGCCGCGCTGTGGGTCGGCTTGGGTGCCCAGCACCCCGAACGCGTGCCGCAGCGCCTCCCAGATGGGCTCGTCGTCCGGGCGTGCGCGCAGCGCTTCCAGGAGCACCGGGCCCTGCTCGGCGAGGTCACCGAAGACGATGTCCTCTTTTGTGCCGAAATAGCGGAAGAAGGATCGCTTGGAGATCCCGGCCGCGGTGACCACCTGGTCGACGGTGGTGTCTTCGAATCCCTGCTCCAGGAACAGCCCCAGTGCGACGTCCATGACCTCCTCGCGGACTCGCCGCCGGGTCCGTTCCCACATCGGGCCCTCGTCCGCCGCACCCGGACGGTCCATGCGCGCGATCACGCAGCCACCCTAGCAGGCGATGCCTGTTCGACCCTTGGTGCCCGATAGACATCTAGTGCTAACCTGGCACTAGATGCCAACCAAGGAGTCGACATGCCGCTAGACCACCAGGGCGCACTGACGCTCGTCACCGGGGCCAGCTCCGGAATCGGTGCCGAGTTCGCTCGCCAGCTCGCCCGCCGAGGCTCGGATCTCGTCCTCGTCGCCCGCCGGGCGGACCGGCTCGAAGCACTGGCCGCGGAACTGAAGGCCGCGCACGGCGTGACCGTCACCGTGCTTGCCTGCGACCTCACCGCGCCGAACGCCGTCGCACACGTCGCCGCCGAGCTGCGCGAGCGCGGCCTGCGGCCGACCGGGCTGGTGAACAACGCCGGCTTCGGCACGAACGCGCCGTTCGCTCAGGAGAAGCCCGAGCAGTTGCGCACCGAGATCGCCCTCGATGTCCAGGCGGTCGTGGAGCTGACCAGGACGTTCATCGAGGACCTGCGCGCGGCCGACCGCGGCGTCCTGATCAACGTCGCGAGCATGGCCGCGTACACCCCGGTGCCGTGGATGGCGGTTTACGGCGCGGCCAAGGCGTTCGTGCTCAGCTTCACCGAGGCTCTCTGGTACGAGTACCGGGGAACTGGCCTGCGCGTGCTGGCACTGTCTCCAGGGGCTACCGGCACCGAGTTCTTCGACACTGCCGGCGCGGAAGCGGCCAGCGGTCGCCGGCTGCAGACACCGCGGCAGGTGGTCGAAACCGCGCTGCGTGCGCTGGACCGGCGCAACCCGCCGCCCAGCATCGCGGTCGGCCGGGCGAACCGGCTGATGCTCGGGTTGGGCCGGCTGGCCAGCCGCAAGCGCTCGGTCATGCTGATGGGGAGATTGACCGCATCCGGGGCCACGACGGTCCCCGCCACGACGCCGCAACCCGCCCGCTGAGCGCGGCGCTCCTGTCCCGATCAGGCGGTCCTATCTGACCGTCAATCCACCGTCGACGCGCAGCACCGTGCCGGTCACCCAGCGGGCCTCGTCCGAGGCGAGGTAGACGGCGGCTTCGGCCACGTCCTCGGGTTCGCCGATCCGCTGGGCCGGATACGCGTCGCGGACGTAGTGCTCGTAATCCGCGCGCTGGTCCGAGGTCATCCGCGCGAGATAGCCGCGTTCGAACGTCGGCGTACGGATCGAGCCGGGCGCGATGGCGTTGACCCGGATGCGCGGACCGAGTTCGTTGGCCAGTGCCTTGGTGAGCGAGTTGAGCGCGCCGCGGGTGGCCGAATAGACCGAGGACGGGCGCCCGGCGACCATTTTGTCCGCCCAATAACTGGAAATGTTCACGATCGCGCTCAACCGCTCGCGCAGCAGCTGGGTCAGCACCACCGGGACGCGCAGGTTGAGGTGCACCATCGCGTCGAACAGCGGCGACGAGTGCGTCCTCGTCGTTGAGGTCGACGGCAACGGTGCGCGTGTTCGGCAAGGTCACGGCGGCGAGCTTCCGGCTGTCGCGCGCGAGAAGCACCAGGTTCGCCCCTTCCCGCGCGAACGCCGTGGCGATGGCGAGGCCGATTCCCTCGCTGCCGCCGGTAATCAACGCGGTCTTGCCGGTCAGGCGATCCATCGGGTCTCCAAGTCGGCCAGCTGGCGGATCCGGGCAGCGCGGATTCCGGCGACGGCATCGCTGCCGACGGCGAGCCGCAACGGCGGTTCCGGCAGGTCGACCAGGGCGAGGATCGCGGCCGCCACTTCCTCCGGCTCGGTCGGCTGCCGAGCGTCGCGTCCGATGCGGTCCAGCCGGGCGGCGAGGTCGTCGTAGTCGGCGATCGTCCCGGGACGCTCGCGTTCGGCCCAGCTCCGGCGAAAGCCCGTGTTGACGGCGCCCGGTTCGACGATGCTGACGCGGATGCCGAACGGAGCCAGCTCCTCGGCGAGCGACACCGACAACCCCTCAAGTGCGTGCTTGCTCGCCGTGTATGCACTCATCCCGGGGGCGCCGACCTGCCCGGCCAGCGAGCTGATCTGCACGAGATGCCCCGACCGAGCGGCCCGCAGGTACGGCAACGTCGCCCGCAGGACGTCGGCGGCCGCGAAGAAATTGACCTCGAACTGTTCGCGCAGTGCCGAATCGGGCAGTTCCTCGAAGGCCCCGGCCGCCGCGTAGCCGGCGTTGTTCACCACGACGTCGATCCGGCCGAAAGCGGCGACGGCCTCGGCGACCGCCCGCCGGACTTGCCCGGGATCGGTGAGGTCGACGGATTTCCGGCCGAGAGCGATCACTTCGTCCCCGGCCGCCGAGACCGATCGGGTCAGCGCCGAGCCAAGGCCTCCGGACGCACCAGTGATCAGCCAAACTCGTTTTCCCATGCCTTCACGCTAGACGGAGAACCCTTCTCCGTCTAGCGTGAGGGGCATGACCGGACTGCGGGCGGACGCCCGGCGAAGCGAGGCGGCGCTGGTCGCGGCGGCGCGAAAGGCCGTCGCGGAAGTCGGACTGGAGGTGTCGACCAACGAGATCGTCAAGCGGGCCGGGGTCGGGCCGGGCACGTTTTACCGGCGCTTCCCGTCGCGGCAGGCGCTGCTCGAAACGATCCTGCTGGAGGTGATCGGCGAACTCGAGGACAAGGCGCGGGCCGCACTCGAGGATCCCGATCCAGGCCGGGGTTTCGCCCTGCTGTTGCGGGCGTTCACGCTGTCCCAGGTGGAAAACAAGGGACTGTCGGACGCATTGGCCGCGCAGGGCGGAAGTCCCGAGGCCGCTCAAGCACGCGAACGTTTGCGCGATCTCATTCGCCAGGCGACCGAACGCGCACAGCGGGCCGGCGCTGTGCGCCCGGACCTGTCGTGGGCCGACGTACCGTTCCTCGCCGCCGCCGCGGCGGGGATGACCCAGAACTGTCTCGACCTTCGTGCTGGCGCGGTGCAGCGAGACCGGGTGCTCGCCGTGCTGCTGGCTGGCACCGCGAATTCCGGCCCTGAACTACCCGGGGAACCAGCCACCTTCGCAGAGTGACGCAGTCGCCGTCTGCCCTTCGCCGCGCATCCGCCAGGACTGATCTTGGGGGCATCCTCCGGAGACGAAACCCGGTCGTCGGCGGCGAGACCCACCGGGGCTACTTCCGGCTGCTCAGCGCGTTCTCGACCAGCGCGACGGTCTCGCGGGGGTCGTCGACCTGGAGGACCAGGCGGGCGTAGCGCTCGTCGGCGAGTTCCAGCACGACGGCCTTCGCCGGGTCCTTGACGTCCCAGAAGACTTTTTCGCCGTCGAGGTGGAACGTGCCCGCCGTGATCACGCCCGGCACGTGGGCGCCCGGTGCGCGGATTCCCTTGGGCTCGGCGGCGATGCCCGGGTCCGCGGTCGCGCCGCGGACGTTGGCCAGCGGGATGGTCAGGCTGCTTTTGAGCGCCCAGAGCTTGTCCAGACCTTTGATCTCGACCACGAGGTTGTCGCCGTCGATGGTGACCAGTGCCATGTCTGTTTTCCTTGTCAGTCGAGGGGATCGAGCCGGTGGGCCAGCGCGGTGCGGGCACCGCCGGGGTTGCCGCGCAGCCGCAGGCCCAGCGCGGCTGCGGTGAGCGCGGCGGCCAGCTCGGCGGAAATGCCGAGCGCGTCGGCGATCGCTTGGTCGAGCGCGGCCAATGCCGCGTCCACTTCGGCGGACACCTCCTCGTCGGCCGGTGCCCGCTCGACCGCCGCGAGCAGCAGCAGGCCGAGGTTCGCCGAGGCGACGAGCCGCAGCGCGGTCGCGGCATCCGTTGCCGCGGCGAGCGCTTCGGTCAGAGGGCGGACGTCGTCGGCGACGTGGCGGCGCAAGGCGACCAAGTAGAGGCCGCGCTTGCTGCCGAACGTCTTGTACAAGCTGTTGCGGTGCACGCCGAGGTGAGTGACGAGGTCGTCGACGGACACCCCGTCGTACGCCCGGCCGCCGAACAACTCCACGGCGGCACGCACTACCTCGTCCTCGTCGAATGCCCTTCGCCTGCCCATGCCCCGACCATAGACTTTTGAGGAACGATCAGTCAAGAACGACCGTTCCTCAAAAGTGCCGGACCGGATTCTCGCGGCCACCCGGCCACGAACTAAGCAGCGGGCTGCCAGTCCGCGACGAGGTCCAGCAGTCCGGGAAAGCGCGCGTTGAGATCCTCCGCGCGCACCCGGCTGCGTCGTTCCAGCCCGTATTGCCGCTGCCGCAGCACACCCGCCTCGCGCAGCGCCTTGAAGTGATGGGTCAGCGACGACTTCGGGCGGTCGAAGCCGAACCAGCCGCACGGATGGTCGTAGGCCTCGCGTTCCAGCAGCAGTTTCCGCACGATCGTCAGCCGCAGCGGGTCGCTCAGTGCGGCCAGGACGGTTTCCAGCCGCAGGTCTTCCCGCGCCGGTTCGGGCAGCGGCGGCGGGAGTTCGGCGGGCGGGGCATCCGGGTCGGGCACCGTGGGCGAGCGCATGGCCTCATTCAACCACTCCAGTACGAGATTAGTCGAACTACTGCTAAGTTCGAGTTCGCTCGTACTAGTTCGAACTATCTCGTACTGGAGGATCCATGGCCGTCGTCGCGCCCTCGCGGGCCGGCAGTCCCTGGCTCGCCGCGTGGCCCGTCACCGCGGTGTTCGTGCTTTCGAACGCGCCCACGCCGCTGTACGTGCTGTGGCAGCACCGGCTCGGGTTCTCCGCCGGCACGCTCACGGTGATCTTCGCGGCCTACATCGCCGGGCTGCTGGCCGCGCTGCTCGTGGCGGGCCGCGCCTCGGACCGACTCGGGCGCAAACCCGTTGTGCTGCCTGGGGTTTTGCTCGCGCTGATCGCGTGCGGATTGTTCGCCGTCGCGACGTCGGTGCTCGCGTTGGCGATCGCTCGGCTGCTGGCGGGGATCGCGGTCGGCATCACGGTGTCCGCGGGAATGGCGGCCGTCGTCGATGTCGGCGGACCTGAACGCGCTCGGACCGCGACGCTCGCCGCGTCCACCGCGATGGTGTTTGGGGCCGGACTTGGGCCGTTGCTTGCCGGGGCGTTGTCGGAGACTCTGCCGGGGCCGACGGTGACGATCTTCGTGGTTTCGGCCGTGCTCCTGCTCAGCGCGGTCGTCGTGGTGGTCCGGCTGCCACTGCGGCGTCCGGTCGATTCCGGCGCGGGCGGCTGGGTGCGCGTCCCCGCTGTGCCGCGAGCGCAGCGCAAGTACGTCGCGCTCGGGATCGCGGTTTTCGCACCGGGAATCACGTCGACGTCGTTCGTGCTTTCCCTCGGACCAGCACTGCTGGCGAGCGTGCTCGGCACCAGCAACCGCCTGCTCGCCGGGGTGACCGCGTTCGTCATGTTCGGTGCGGCGACGGCGGTTCAGTTCGCGGCGAAGCGATTCGAGGTCCGCGCCATCCTGCTCACCGGGGCGGCAGCGGCGGTCGCCTGCATGACCGCGTTGCTGATCGCCGTCCACGCACAGTGGATCGCGGCTATCGTCGTGACCGCCGTGCTCGCGGGAGCCGCGCAGGGACTTGGACAACTCGGCGGGCTCACCCTGATCAGCACCCACGTACCCGAGCGGCGGCGCGCCGAGGCCAACGCTCTGCTCAATTTCGGCGGCTATCTTCCGGCCGCACTGCTGCCCGTCGGCACCGGCTACCTCAGTGACGCGCTCGGAATCGCTACCGGGGCAACCGTTTTCGCCGTGGTTCTCGCAGTCGCCGCGCTTGCCGCCGCCGGAATCGTATGGCGGCCGATCAGGACGTCCCCGGTAGGAGCCGGTCGCACGCGAGGACGAATTCGCCAAGACCGCGAACAGGGCGTACGGTAATAGTTGAACTTTCAAACACTTGGAGGCAGCCATGGCGACCCGCACCCCGGTCCTGTACCTGAGCCACGGTGCGCCGCCGCTCGCCGACGACGCGACGTGGACCCGCCAGCTCGCGGAGTGGTCCGCCGACCTGGCGAAACCACGCGCGATCCTCGTGGTTTCGGCGCACTGGGAAGAAGCTCCGCTGACACTCGGGGCGACCACGACGGTCCCGCTCGTCTACGACTTCTGGGGCTTCCCCGAGCGCTACTACCAGGTTGAATACGCCGCACCGGGCGCTCCGGAGCTGGCCGCGCAGGTGCGCAAGCTGCTGCGTTCGACCGGCACCCCGGTGCACGACGACCCGGACCGCGGCCTCGACCACGGCGCGTACGTCCCGCTCGTGGAAATGTTCCCCGCCGCCGACGTCCCGGTGCTGCAGATTTCCATGCCCTCGCTCGACCCCCGCGCGCTCTACGACCTCGGCCGCAAGCTCGCGCCGCTGCGCGACGAAGGCGTGCTGATCATCGGCAGCGGATTCTTCACCCACAACCTCGTCGCGATGCGGGAAGTCAACGGCACCAACGGAACTCCGCCGCAGTGGTCCGCGGAATTCGACCACTGGGGCGACGAGGTGCTGCGCGCCCGCGACCTCGACGCGTTGCTCGACTTCCAGCACAAGGCCCCGGCCGCCGCGATGGCGCACCCGCGGATCGAGCACTTCGCGCCGCTGTTCGTGTCGCTCGGCGCCAGCTCGGCCGAAGGCGAGGGCCGCACGGTGATCGACGGTTTCTGGCACGGCCTGGCGAAGCGTTCGCTCGAATTTTCCTGACCCAGCACGAAAAAACGGGCCCGGAAGCACGTGGCTTCCGGGCCCGTCCGGGTTATCCCCGGCCCGTTTCAGGCGAAACGGTTCACTTCTTGAAGAAGCTGGTCACCTTCGCGGCCAGCTTCTGGAACGCACCCAGCGGACCGGTCGCGTCGCCGAGCGCCGGCACGGCCGGAGCGGTCGGCATCGTGGTCGGCAGGGTCGTCGGCACGGCGGGCACACCCGGCACGGCCGGCAGCGCGGTGACGGCCGGCAGCTGGTTCAGCGTCGGCAGCGAGGTCTTCACCGGCAGCTGAGCCGGAACGGCCGGAACGTCGGCCCGCTCGGCACCGCCCTTGCCCGGCAGGGCCGGAACGCCCGGCAGAGCCGGAACGGCCGGAGCCGACGGCAGGTGGACGCCGTTCTGCAGCCCGGACACCGACGGCAGCACCGAAGCGCCCTTCAGCTGGTTCAGCTGCCCCAGCGCGGACAGGCCGCTGACCTGCGGCACGTCGGCCCGCTGGGCGCCCGGCAGCGCCGGGGCGGGCAGCGTGGTGGCGGTGGGCAGACCCGACAGGCCCGGCAGGGCCGGAGCCGACGGCAGCGCCGAGGAACCGCCCGCCAGAGCCGGCACGGCGGGCAGCGCGGGGAGCTGGTCAGCGCCCATCTCGCCGCCGAACGGCACGTCGATGGCCGGCTCGGGGTCGACCACGGTCGAGTTGGTGGCCTCGGCGGTGGCGATGCCGAGCACCTCCAGCGGAACGCCGAAGACCTGCACCAGCGCACCCAGCGGGTGGTAGTAGTCGAAGCCGGACAGGGCCTCGCCGGAACCGTCGGTGCTGGTTTCGTCGCTTCCGTCGGTCACCGTGGTGACGTTGTCGCCGACCGCGTGCGCCACGCCGCCCACGGCGACCGCGTCGCCGAAGACCTGCGCGACGACCGGGACCGGGAAGTCGAGGATGTCGCCCGAGAGCGAGCCCTCCACGCCCGAGGTGGTGTCCTTGCCGGCGTCGGTGACGACGGTGTTGTTCACGCCGTCGCCCGAGGACACGCCCGCGACCGAGACCGCGTCGCCGAAGACCTGCGCCACCGGCGCGGGGTCGACGCCGACGATGTCGCCCGCGACCGCGCCGCCGTCACCGTTGGTGAGAGCGTCGCCGCCCGCCGTCGAGGTGATGTCGTTGGTGGCGGTGCCGTGGCCGAGCGCGCCCCCGGCGAGCCCGTCGCCGAAGATCGTGCCCGCGCCCGCGATCGGAGCCTTGACGATGTTGCCGGCGAGCGCCGCGTCCTTGCCGTCGGTGCTGGCGTCGCCGCCCGCCGTCGAGTCGGTCAGGTTGTCCGACATGCCGGTGCCGATGCCGGCGACCGCGCCGCCGACGCCGTGGCCCTGAACCGGCAGCGAGACCGGGGCCTCGACGATGTTGCCCGCGCCCGCGCCCTTCGTGCCGGTGGCGTGCACGTCCTGGCCCGCGGTCGAGGTGGTGTCGTTGCTGGCCTTGCCGTGGCCCTGGCCGACGAACGCGCCGCCGATGCCGAACAGCTGCACCGGGGTCGAGACCGGGACGGTGCCGAGGTTCGAGCTGAGGAACCCGTTGTCGTCCTGGGTGTTCCCGCCGCCGCCTGCCTTCACGACCTTGGTCTCGGAGCCGTCGCCCGAGCCCTGGCCGATGAACGAGCCGCCCACGCCGAACACCTCGGCCGGCACGGCCACCGGGACCTGCACGATGTTGCCCGAGCCGGACGAGTCGTTGCCCTGGCTGCCGTCGTAGTTGCCCGCGGTGACGGTCTTGGTCTCGGTCGAGGTGCCCGAGGCGTTGCCGATGTGGCTGCCGCCGATGCCGTGCACCTCGGGGGCGCCGGCGATCTGGGTGTTGACGATGTTGCCGGTCAGCGTCGAGCCGTTGCCGCGGGTGTAGCTGCCGTCGCCGGAGGTGGCGGTGGTGGTGTTGTCGCAGTTGGCGACCGCGCGGCCGATGTAGGTGCCGCCCACGCCGCACGCCTCGACCGGGAGCGCCACTGCCGGGTCGACCACGTTGGCCGAACCGGCGGCGTCGTTGCCGCTCGTCTTCACGAAGCCGCCGGAGGTGGCGGTGGTCTCGTGGCTGGAGGAGCCGTTCTGGCCGGTGTCGGCGTTGCCGATCCAGGAGCCGGCGACGGACGCGACGTTCGCGACCGGGCTGGCCTGCGCGGTGCCGGCGTTGCCGGACAGGAACGACTGGTCGCCGTCGGTCTCGATGTAGGTCGGGATGCCCTTGAGGCTGCCCGGACGGGTGTTGCCCGCCTTGGCGTCGGCCGAGGAGCTGGAGGTGGAGTCCGCGTCCGAGCCCCACACGCCGCCGGCGTTGCCGTTGAACTTGACCGGCAGCGCGATCGGAGCGCCGACCACGTTGCCGCTGCCCGCGGCGCCCTTGCCGTTGGACTTCATCGAACCGCCGGAGGTGGCGGTGGTGTCGGCGTTGTAGTCGCCGCTGTAGGCGTTGCCGAGGATCCAGGACGCGGCGTTGCCGGTCACCTGGACCGGGGTCGCGAACTGGCCGCCGACGACGTTGCCGGACAGGCCGGAGCCCTCGCCGGTGGTGTCGATGTTGCCGGTCTCGCTGGTGCTCTGATGCGCCGAACCGCCGTGGACCGCGCCGCTGCCGCCGGCAAGGCCGACGCCGTTGCCCGCGATCTGCACCGGGAGCGCGTAGTCGAGCGCCACGACGTTGCCCGCGATGCCGGAGTGCTTGCCGTCGGTCGCGATGTCCTGGTTGTGCTCGTACGTCTGGGTGTGGTCGCCACCCTGCACGTTCGCGTCGCCGATGACGCCCACCGCGTTGTCGACGATCTGGATCGGGACGACGATGTCGCCGCTGACCTTGTTGCCCTTGACCGCGTCGCGGGTCGGCGTGACCTGCCGGGGCGCGTCGGTCTTCGGGAGGCTGCCGGTCAGGCTGCCGGCGGAGCCGCCGGGCGTCTTCGCCGAGGCGAGCGCTCCCTTGACGGCGGAGGTGACGGGCTTGGTGCTGATCTCGTTGTGGTGCGCCGGGAGGTCGACCTGCCCGAGCGGGGTGCCGATCGCGTTGTTGGCCTCGTCGATCGGGACGGTAACGTTGAGATCAAGCGGGGAGGCCGGGGTGTCCGGGTTCACGTTCTCGTCGGCCGAGGCGATGCCGGTGCCCAGCATCAGCAACCCACCCGTGACCAACGCGGTCTGGAGTCCGCGCTTTGCCCAGGTCTGCATGGGATTTTTCTCCTTCATATCGGGGTCCCTTGCGGGTTTGTGGCGGTGCGTCCTTGCGGTCAGGAATGCACCGGGGAATGCGTGCGCCGGAAATTGCGCAGCGCGCGAAAAACCCGCGGGTTATCTGTCGATGACGGCGACGGCGCGCGAAGGCGGCCGTGGGCGTCAAAGACCCCGCGGGTGAAGTGGATCAGTCAGGAGTGACGCCGGGCTGCTCGCCCGGGGTGCGCGGCGTGTGCGCGAGGCCGGTGCGGGTCGAACCCGCCACGGCGTTGTCGACGGCGGCGGCGACCCAGGAGGGAACGCCGAAGTTCAAACCGTCGAGGTGTCCGCCGGGCGCGGTGTTGCCACCGGCCGGGGAGTTCGGGATGGAAAGCGGCACGGCGGGAAGCTGCGCCGGGGTGAACGGAGCATCGGGCAGGCCGCGGTCGCCGTCGTGGCGCTGCGGCAGTTCGGCTCCCTGCACCGGAACGGCGGACTGCGCGTCCATCGCCGGGAAGACCGACTGCAGTGCGTCGGAGGTGGTCATCGCGGCGGCGCCGAGGTTTTGCTCCGCCTCGGCGGGCTGCTCGGGAATGCCGGGCGCGGGACTCTGCTCGGAACCGGACGCGGGCGCGAGCGGCAGGTTCGGCAGGTCGACCAGGTCCGTGGGCGCGCTCGGGTCGAGCAGAGCCCACAGCTTCCGGCCGAAGTCCTGTGCGGCGGGCGGCGGGGTGGTCGCGTCGGCGATCACCTGGCGCGCGTCCTCCGGCTTGCGCGCGATGTGCTCGAGCGAGCCGAGCGTGCGCTGCACCGGCTTGACGACCGCGTGGCGGCCGAGGTCGCTCACCGCGTCGCTGACCTTTCCGGCGGCCTGCTGGCCCTCGGAGAGGTCGGCGCGGTGCGGACCGGCGAACTGCTCGAGCGAACAGGAGGGCCGCGTCGTGCCTGGTTCAGACCACGTGGTGGCTCCCTGACCGCACGACGCAAGCCCTTGCGCCGCACCGGCGACGTCGCCCGCGAACCGGGCCACGCCGTCGGTGACGTCGCCGATTCCGGCGGCCGTCGCGTCGGTGACCGGCGTGACGCTCGCGTCGACCGGGTCCGCCGAAGCGGCGGAAGAGGAGACGGCCCACGCGGCCGCGGTGGCCGCGAGCGCGCCGCCGACGACGAACAACGCACGCGACGCGAGACGGCCGAAGCGCGTCGCGCCCCGCCTCTCGTGCACAGCGTCGTTCGTCACAGGTGATTTCTCCTCGGGTAAAAAATGATTTCGGTTTTTCGGCGGAACGGCACAGTTCCGCGGCGGTGCGAAACCGAGACAACCAAATTTGTGGTCCGCCGCGCATCCTTGACACGACTTGATGCCACCATCGTGTGAACAACACAGAGTGTGGCCGGGTCTCACGATGGGTCATTCCCGGAGAAGAAGGGCGGTTACTCCGGAGTCGGTTGGCGAGTCCCGGCGAAGCGGTGATTCACACCGACCGGTGGGGCGATCCGCCCGGTTCCGGTCGACGGGGCCGATACGGTTGACCCGTGAGCCAGCCAGGGCGCGGACAACGCGAACACCGGTCCCTTTCCGAACCAGTCGCCGACGTCACCGGCTTCATCCCGCGCGGCCTGCGCGTATCCGCCGCGCTGTCGTGGCGTTTCATCGTGGTGATCGCCGCGCTGTACGCGGTGGTGTGGCTGCTGGGCTATCTGTCCTCGGTCGTCGTGCCGGTGTCGATCGCGCTGCTGCTTTCGGCGCTGCTGGCCCCGGCGGTGTCGCGGCTCGTGCAGATCCGCTTCCCGCGCGGGCTCGCCACGGCGATCGTGCTCGTGGCCGGGCTCGCCGTGCTCGGCGGGCTGCTGACGTTCGTGATCACCCAGTTCTCCAGCGGCCTCCCCGAACTGCAGCAGCAGCTGACCACGAGCCTCAACCAGATCAAGGACTGGCTGATCAACGGCCCGCTGCACCTGCGCCAGGAGCAGATCCAGGACTTCATCAACCAGGCGATCGGCTTCCTGCAGAACAACCAGGCCTCGCTCACCACCACCGCGCTGACCACCGCGGGCACCGTCGGCGAGATCCTCACCGGCTTCGTGCTGACGCTGTTCGTCACGATCTTCTTCCTCGCCGGCGGCGACGGCATCTGGACGTTCCTCGTGCGCGGCGTGCCGCAGCGGGTGCGCAACCGGGTCAACGTGGCGGGACGGCGCGGGTTCGCGTCGCTGGTCAGCTACATCCGCGCGACGGCGGCGGTGGCCGTGGTCGACGCGGTCGGCATCGGCATCGGGCTGTGGATCGTCGGCGTGCCGCTGGTGATCCCGCTGGCGACGCTGGTGTTCCTCGGCGCGTTCATCCCGATCATCGGCGCGCTGATCACCGGCGGCGTCGCGGTGCTGATCGCGCTCGTGTCGAAGGGCGTCATCGGCGCGGTGGTCGTGCTGGCCATCGTGGTCGGCGTGATGCAGCTGGAAAGCCACGTGCTGCAGCCGTTGCTGCTCGGCCGCGCGGTGCGGCTGCACCCGCTCGCGGTGGTGCTGGCGATCGCCACCGGACTGGTCGCCGCGGGCATCGCGGGCGCGCTGCTCGCGGTGCCGCTGCTGGCCGTGCTCAACGCCGGGGTCCGGTCGCTGCTGCACGAACACGATCCCGATCCGGCGACCGTGGACTCGTTGCACAGCCAGGCCGCCAACCCGAACGACGACCCCGAAGAGGGCGGCGACCCCGAAGAGAGCACAGAAGACAAGAAGTGAGCGTTCGTCCCACCCGAGACCCGGCGACGCCGCTGTGGCGCGGTGTCGTGGTGCTGCGTGTCGTCACGTGGCTGTTCGCGCTGGCTGTGGTGATCGCGCACCACCCGGACTTTCAACGGCCGTGGCTGGCCTGGCTCGTTGTCGGCGTGATGGGCGCGTGGTCTGCCGCGTCGAGTCTCGCGTACGTGCGCGAGAGCGGACGGCACCGCTGGCTGGTGATCTTCGACGTCGCGCTCACCACGGCGCTCATGCTCACCTCGCCGTGGATTCTTTCCGACGCGCAGTACGAAGCAGCTTCGCCGTTGATCACCACAGTGTGGGCAGCGGTCGGCCCGCTCGCGGCGGCGACGCGCTTCGGCGCGCGCGGCGGCGTAGTGGCGGGCCTCGTCGTCGCAATCGGTACTGGCATCGCGCGCGAAAAGATCGACCTCGACGTGGTCCGCGACGGCGTGCTGTTGTGCGCGAGCGGTCTCCTTGTCGGCATGGCGGCGACGCTCGCGCGTACGTCGGCCGAAGCACTCGCGCGCGCACTTCGCACCGAGGCAGCGACAGCCGAGCGCGAACGGCTCGCGCGCTCGATTCACGACAGCGTGCTTCAGGTTCTCGCGCGCGTACGGCGGCGCGGTCTCGAAGTAGGCGGGGAAGCAGCCGAACTCGCGCAGCTCGCGGGGGAGCAGGAGATCGCGTTGCGCGCGTTGGTGAGCAGCGAGCCGACGCGGTCCGGCGACACCGCGGACCTCCGTTCGGCATTGCAGCTGCTGGCGACCACGTCGGTGCAGGTGTCGACCCCGGCCGGAACGGTGGACCTGCCCGCGCACGTCACCGAGGAACTCGTCGCGGTCACCCGCGAAGCACTGGCTAACGTGGAGAAACACGCTGGTCCGGACGCGCACGCCTGGGTGCTGCTGGAGGACCTCGGCGACGAGGTCGTGGTGAGCATCCGCGACGACGGACCGGGAATCGAGGGCGGCAGGCTGGAACGAGCGGCGGCCGAGGGCCGTCTCGGAGTAGTGAAGTCGATTCGCGGCCGGGTGGAAGACCTCGGCGGGACCGCGGTGCTGGACAGCGCTCCCGGCCGGGGCACGGAGTGGGAAGTGCGGGTGCCAGCCACGATGAGGGACGGGCGATGACGGAACGGACGATTTCCGTGATGGTGGTGGACGACCACCCGATCTGGCGCGACGGCGTGGCCCGCGATCTGTCCGAGAACGGGTTCGAGGTGGCCGCGACCGCGCCGGACGCCCCGGCGGCGATCCGGATCGCGCGCACGGTGCGGCCGGACGTGGTGCTGATGGACCTGAACCTCGGCGGCACGTCCGGCGTCGAGGCGACCCGCGAGATCACCACGGCGGCCCCGGACACGCGCGTGCTGGTGCTTTCGGCCAGCGGCGAGCACAGCGACGTGCTGGAAGCGGTGAAGGCGGGCGCGTCCGGCTACCTGGTGAAATCGGCGTCCGCGGCGGAGCTGGTGGACGCGGTGCGCCGGACCGCCGACGGCGATCCGGTGTTCACCGCCGGACTGGCGGGTCTGGTGCTCGGCGAGTACCGGCGGATGGCGGATGCTCCGGACGGCGCTCCGGAACCGCCGCGGCTCACCGACCGGGAGACCGACGTGCTCCGGCTGGTCGCGAAGGGACTGACCGCGCGGCAGATCGCGGAACGGCTGGTGCTGTCGCACCGGACGGTGGAAAACCACGTGCAGTCGACGTTGCGCAAGCTCCAGCTGCACAACCGGGTCGAGCTGGCCCGGTACGCGATCGAGCACGGGCTGGACGAGGACTGACCTCAGGAGGTCGCGACCCCGGCGGCCTGCTGCGCCGGGGCGAGTTTCGCCTTCCCCAGCCGCCAGGCCGGTTCGCCCGGATGCCACGCGCCGACGACCCCGTCGTCGAGCACCAGGTCGCCCGCTTCGGTCCATTCCAGGCCGGAGTGCTTCAGGTTCTCCGTCGAAAACGGCATCGACGGCGCTTGCTGCCAGGTGCCGTCGGCCAGGTTCAACAGCCACAGGTCCCGGGTTTGCGTGCCGGTTCCGGGGAACGACGGGGTGCCGAAATCGACCGCGGCGACGTTGCCGTCCCGGCTGGGCAGCACGTACGGATGGGGCTGCGGCACCGGCAGGGTCACCGATTTCCGCGCGCCGCTGCGCAGGTCGAGCACGGCCAGATCGGTCAGCCCGCCTAGGACGAGCCGATCGCCGGCGGCGGCGAGAATGCGCGGCGACTGCTGCACGGTGCGTCCGGTGGCCGGGTCGATCAGGACGTCGACGGTCTCCGCGGTTCCGCCGCCGACGGTGATCAGCAACCCGTGCGCCGTCTCCACCCGGACAAGCGTGCGGCACGACGCCACGGTGCCCCGGCCGAACGAGTCGCCGGTGAGCGCGACGTGCTCCAACCGGCAGAGGTCTGGACCGTCCTCGCGGATCAGCCACACGCTGGTGCCGTCCGCGCCCGCTGCCGCGCTCACCGCCTTGCCGAGCGACCGCGGGGGCGAAAGTCCCAGGTAGACGTACACGTCGGCGGGCGCGCAGCCGGACTGCTGGCAGGTCGGCGCGGTCAGCACGACCGGGGTGTGGCCGACGCGCAGCACCGACACCACCCGCGGCCCGCCAGGCACGCCGGGCAGGGTGCCGCGCACGCCCGAGTCGGCGTCGAACACCGTCGGCGGCGACGTGGCCAGCAGCAATTCCACGCCGATGCCGCCGGTGGCGACGAGTCCGTCGAGGCCAGTCGGCGGCGGGGTGGTCGGAGCCGGGCGCGGCGAACTCGGCGGGAGAACGGGTGCGGGAGGCCCGCTCGTGCACGAGGTCAGCAGACAGCCGGCCGCGACCAGCGCGGCCAACGCGCGGAGTACGGGTCCGTTCAGGGTTTTTCCCCGATCTGCCAGCGGAAACCGAGTTCTACCATCGATGCCATGGCCGAGGAAGAGACGATCGCCGCGCAGCCCGCGACCGAGACCAAGCCGTTGACCGCGCGCGACATCCGGGTGTCCGACGACGAACGCGAGCACGTCGTCGGCGTGCTGCAGAAAGCCATCGGACAGGGGATGCTCACCCTCGACGAGTTCACCGAGCGCACCGACCAGGCGCTCGCCGCCCGCACCCGGGGCGAGATCAACGCCGTCCTCGCCGATCTGCCCGGGCTGGTGCACCCCGGCGCGGCCCCGCAGTACTCGCCGCTGCCCGACCCGCCCGGCTACGGCCCGAATCCCGGGCTCGGCCAGCGGCTCGAACTCAACGCCAAGTACTCGTCGCTGCAGCGCAGCGGCCCGTGGCAGGTGCCTGCCGCGATGGTGGTGCGCAACAAGTACGGCAGCACCAAACTCGATTTCACCGAGGCCCGCGTCGCCACCCCGGTGGTGCAGATCGAACTCGACGCGAAGTGGGGTTCGGTCGAGCTGATCATCCCGCAGCACGCGGCGGTGGACTACAACTCGATCACCGAGATCAAGTTCGGCTCGCTCGACGACAAGACCGGAAGCAACGGCCGCGCGGGCACCCCGCGCTACGTGCTGACCGGCCGCATCCATGGAGGCTCGCTGGTCATCCGCCACCCTCGGCGGGGCATCTTCGGCTGACCAGCGCCCGGCGCCGGATCCGGTTCCCATCTCTCGCCCGGATCCGGCGTCCCCTCAGCGGGAGACGGCGTCCGCGACCGCCTTGCGCGCCGCGACCGGATCGGCGGTGGCCAGCGCCGCCGCCGCGATTTCGCGAGCCTGTTCCCGCGACACCGTGGCCAGGCTCGCGCCGACCGCCCGGATCGCCGGGGCGTTCATCGACAAACTCGTCAGGCCGAGCCCGGCCAGCACCAGCGCGAGCCGCGGGTCGGCGGCCGCTTCGCCGCACACGCCCGCCGGTTTGCCGGTCGCTTCCGCGGCGTCGCCGATCAGCTTCAGCAGCCGCAGCAAACCGGGCTGCCACGGGTCGTTCAGCTTCGCCACCGCGCCGAGCTGACGGTCGGCGGCGAACGTGTACTGCGCCAGGTCGTTCGTGCCGACGGACACGAAATCGACCACGCCGAGGATTTCCCGCGCCAGCACCGCGGCGGCGGGGATCTCGATCATCACGCCCGCCCGCGCGATCCCGGCGGCCCGCACGCGCTCGGCGAACCAGGCGGCTTCCTCGACGGTGCCGACCATCGGTGCCATCACCGAAACTTCCGCGCCGGAGTCCTCCGCCGCGCCCGCGATGGCCTCGAGCTGCCGGTCGAGCACCTCCGGCCGGTCGAACGCGATCCGCAGGCCGCGGACACCGAGCGCCGGGTTGGGCTCGTCGTCCGGGGACAGGAACGCGAGCGGTTTGTCCGCGCCCGCGTCCAGCGTGCGCACGATGACCGGCTTGCCGCGGAACGGCGAAAGCACTGCGGCATAAGCTTTTCGCTGCTCTTCGACGGACGGCTCGGCCGGTGCGTCGAGGTAGCAGAATTCGGTGCGGAACAGCCCGACACCCTCCGCGCCCGCGTCCGCGGCGGCCTGCGCGTCCGCCGGGGAGCCGACGTTGCCGTACACCTTCACCCGGTGCCCGTCGGACAGTTCGCCCACGCCGTTCCACTCGGCCGGACCGGACGCGGCGGCGGTGACGATCGGCGCGGACTCCTCGACCGCCTCGATCAAGCCGGTGTCGCCGTCGACCGACAGCGCCTTGGCGTCGGAGGCCAGCAGCCCGCGCACCGCGACGACCGCCGGAATTCCCAGCGCCCGCGCGAGAATCGCGGTGTGGCTCGTGGGGCCGCCTTCCTCGGTGACCAGCGCGAGCACCTTCGCCGGGTCGAGCCCCGCGGTGTCGGCCGGGGCCAGGTCGCGCGCGACGAGGACGCTCGGCGACGACAGTTCGGGAACCCCGGGCGGGGCGATGCCGAGCAGTTCGGCGACGAGCCGGTCGCGCACGTCCCGGACGTCGCGGACCCGCTCGGCCATGTACCCGCCGGCGGCCGCGAGTGCTTCCGCGAACCCTTCGGCGGCCTGGTGGACGGCGCGGGCCGCGGGTAGGTTCCGCGCCGTCACCAGCTGTTGGGCCTGAGTGGCGAGCGCCGGGTCGGCGGCCATCGCGGCGGTCGTGACCAGGATCGTCGCGGCCTCGCCGGTGGCGGCCTCGGCCTGCGCCTCCAGCCGGGCGGCGACCGCGCGCGCGGCGGGTTCGATCCGGGCCGCCTCCGCCGCCGGATCGTCCGGCGCGGGCGTGCTGGCGGGTTCCCCGAGCGGCTCGGCGACCCGCACGACGGGTCCGCTCGCGCGTCCGGGGCTCACCGCGACCCCGGTCAGCGAGGAACCGGCAGCGGACTCGGCCGGAGCGGCAGCACTCTCAGACATGGTCTAGACCATAGCTCACCGAGGCGGCGAACTCCCGGGGCGCCGCACCCGTTTCCCGATTTCGCACCCGTTCGACCACCGCCAGCCACCTCCTCGCGCCGCCGGGCGCGGGCCAGTTCCGCGCGTCCGGCCCGGCAAAGTCTGCCGGAAACCCCAGGTCTTCGCCGAGTCCGCGACCCGGCCCGGGGTGAGTCAGTCCAGTTCGGCGGCGGTCGGATAGGACGGCTGGGCACCACGGCGCGTCACCGTCACGGCAGCCACCTTGACCGCCCGCTCGGCGGCTTCGACCAGGTCAGCGCCTTCGGCGAGAGCCGTCGCCAGCGCACCCGCGAACGCGTCGCCCGCGCCCGTCGTGTCGACCGCATCGACCTGGGGCGACTCGACCGTTGTCGACTTGTCGCCTTCCAGCACCGCCGCACCCTTGGCTCCGAGCGTGACGACCGCCGCGCGCGGGCCGAGTTCGAGCAGCTTGCGCGGGTCAGCGTCGTCCGAGCCAAGCAGGTAGGCCGCCTCGTGCTCGTTGACCAGCAGGACGTCCAGCGCGGCCAGCGTTTCCCGCGACACCTCGGCCGCCGGGGACAGGTTGAGCAGCACCCGCACGCCTTTTTCGCGCGCCCGCACCACCGCGCGTTCGATCGTCGGCAGCGGCACTTCCAGCGAGGCGACGAGCACGCGGACGCCGTCCAGCACCTTGTCGGTGATGTCGCCGGGTTCCAGCGCGGAGTTCGCGCCGGGGGAGACGAGGATTGAGTTTTCCCCGTCCGGAGTCACGGTGATGTACGCGATTCCGGTAGGCCGATCCACAGTGCGCACGAATTGCGTATCGACACCCGCATTAGCCAACGAATCCCGCAGCAATCGACCGTAGGGATCGTCGCCGACCGCGCCGAGCAACGCGACGTCCGCGCCGAGTTTTCCCGCCGCGACCGCGGTATTCGCGCCCTTGCCGCCGGGGGACAACGCGGTGTCGCCGCCCAGCACCGTCTCGCCGCCGCCAGGCCGCCGGTCGACCGGCACCACCAAATCGGCATTCGCGGAGCCGACCACCAGTACCGCACTCATGACCGCCACTCTGCCACGGCCCGTCCTTTCCGCCATCGGCGCCCGAAAGTGAAAGCGTTTGTAACTTTCTTGGCGCTCAGTGCGACAATCAGGCGGAACAGCGGCGGTCCGTCACTCGATCGGGGGATCCGTATCCCCCAGGCGTCACTTCGGTGCCGGGCTTCGCTCTTCTTCGAGCGTCACTGGCCTCGAGCCGATGGCGTTGCCCCGACCGGAAGCGCACCGGAGAGGGCATCGGGTCGCCGGCGCCGATCACGTAGCCCCCCGAGTGATCGGCGTCGGCGGCGCCCCGGTTCTTCGCGCCAGTCGCCGAAATCGGTGTCCAGACCACCTAGACTGCCCAGATGAGCAGCCCCACACGCAGGGGTCGCGCGCGAGCGGCTACCGAATCCGACATCCGCCGGACCGCGCGGAACCTGCTGGTAGGCCAGGGCCCGGAAGCCGTCACGCTGCGGGCCATCGCCCGGGAGCTGGGGATCACCGCACCGGCTCTGTACCGCTACTACGAATCCCGCGACGACCTGCTGGAAAACCTCCGCCTCGACGTCTGCACCGACCTCGCCGCCGAACTCGCCGAGGACATCGCGGAGCTGAAGGACGAGGGCCTGCTGCAGCTGTTTCAGATCTGCAAGGGCTTCCGCCGCTGGGCGCTCACGCACACCAAGGAATTCACCCTGGTGTTCGCGTCGCCGACCGGGGCCACCGGCACCGCGACCGGCAGCGCGCTGCGCAGGCTCGACGAGCCGTTCGGCCGGATCTTCCTCGCCGCGGCCGGCCACGTGCTCGCCCAGCACGACCTGGTCATGCCGCCGAACGACGTGGTCCCGCCCGAACTCCGCGACGACCTCACCGCGTTCCAGGAAGACCTGCTCACGGTGCTCAAGGAGTCCGGGCGGGAAATCCCGCCGGAGAAGCTGGACCTCGGGCTCACCTACCTGATGATCACCTTCTGGGCGCGGCTCTACGGCCACGTCACCCTCGAGGTGTTCGGCAATTACCCGATCCCGGTGTCCAAACCGGACGTGCTGTTCGAGGCCATGCTCACCGACCTCGCCCGCGACGTCGGCCTCTACCGCGATTAGGCCGCGTGCCCGCCGTCGACCGAGATGGTCGAGCCGGTCACGTACGCGCTGGCCGGCGAGGCGAGGAACGCCACCGTGTCCGCCACTTCCGCGGGCTTGCCGTACCGGCCGACCGCGGTCATCGACGCCTGATCCGCGGCGTACGGGCCGCCGGCCGGGTTCATGTCGGTGTCGGTCGGGCCCGGGTGCACCAGGTTCACCGTCACGCCGTTCGGAGCCAATTCGCGGGCCAGCGCCTTGGTCATGCCGACCATGGCGGACTTGCTGACCGCGTACAGCACCATCCCCGGCCCCGGCACGCGATCGGTCACGCAGCTGCCGATCGTGATCACCCGGCCGCCCTCGCCGAGGTGCTTGGCCGCCGCCTTGGTCGCGGCCAGCACGCCGCGCACGTTCACCGCGAGCACGCGGTCGACGTCGTCCATCCCAGTCTGGGCGAGAGGTCCGACGAAACCGACGCCCGCGTTGTTGACCAGCACGTCCAGCCGCCCGAACTCGCCGATCGCCGCTTCCACCGCGGCCTCCACGGCCGCCGGATCCGCGCTGTCCGCACCGACCGCGAGCGCGCGCCGCCCGAGCGCCTTGATCCGGTCGGCCACGTCCGCCGCCTGCTCGGCGTTCACCGCGTAGGTGAGCACCACGTCCGCCCCAGCCTCGGCGAGCCGCAGTGCTGTCGCCGCACCGATCCCGCGGCTCCCGCCAGTCACCAGCGCCACTTTGCCGTCGAGGTTCATGTCCGTCCTTTCCGTTTGTTTCGCTTTCAACCATCGAAGCGCCGGACGACGGGCGAAGCTGGCGTCTTTCGGTCGTGGCGGTTCGAATCCGCACCCGGGCGGCCACAGCGTGTGACAAACTGCCAGCGGGAAAACGGGGGAGGGGGACGGGTTGCTGCACGTCCAAGAACTGGTGAAGGTCTACGGCCAACGCCGCGTGGTCGACACCGTGTCGTTCAGCCTGCGGCCGGGCACGGTGACCGCGTTTCTCGGCCCGAACGGTGCGGGCAAATCGACCACGCTGCGGATGATCTGCGGCCTGACCACGCCGACGTCCGGCGCCGCGACCATCGCCGGCCGCCGCTTCGGCGAGTGGCCCAACCCGGCGCACGTCGCGGGCGTACTGCTCGACGCGTCCGCCGTGCACCCTGGCCGCACCGGCAGGCACCATCTGCTCAACGCCGCGAAACTGATGCGGCTGCCCGCCGCCCGGGTGGACCAGGTGCTCGGGCAGGTCGGGCTCTCCGACGCGGCGAACCGGCGGATCGGCAAGTACAGCCTCGGCATGCGGCAGCGGCTCGGCATCGCGCAGGCGCTGCTGTGCGATCCGCCGGTGCTGATCCTCGACGAACCGATCAACGGCCTCGACCCGGACGGCATCCGCTCCACGAGGCAGTTGCTGCGCGGGTACGCCCAGCGCGGCGGCACCGTGCTGCTGTCCAGCCACGTACTGTCCGAAGTGGACCAGACCGCGGACCGCGTGGTGATGATCGGCCAGGGCCGCGTCGTCGCCGACGGACCGCTGGAGAGCTTCGCCGGACCGGCCCGCACGCTCATCCGCACCGCCGACCTGCCCCGGCTGACCTCCGCGCTGCGCCACGCCCGGCTCGAACTGCGCCAGACCAGCGTGGACGGGGTGTCCGTCGCCGCCCCGCTGAAACAGGTGTCCGACCTCGCGTTCGCCGCCCGCGTGCAAGTGCTGGAGCTGCGCGAGGAACAGCAGAACCTGGAAGAGCTTTTCTTCCGGCTCACCGGAGGAGCCCGATGATCCCGGCACCGGCGCCCGCGTGGCAGGCCCCCGCTCAGCGGCGCGCGTCGTTCGGCACCGTGGTGGGCGTCGAGCTGCGGAAGATGACCGCGACGGTGGCGGACAAGATCCTGGTGCTCTCCGCGCCGGTCCTGCTGGTGACGCTGGCGCTGCTGTTCCTGCAGGGCGGGATGCGCGACTACACGCTCGACAAGCAGCTGCTGCCGGTGTTCCTCACGATCCGGCTCGGCGCGGTGCTGATGAACGTCGTGCTCGTGAAGCTGATCGCCGCCGAATGGCATTACCGCAGCGCGCAGCCGACCCTGCTCGCCCAGCCGTCGCGGCTGCGCTACGTGCTCGCGCAGGCCACCATCGCGTTCGGAGTCTGGCTGGTCGCTTCGGGGTTGAACCTCCTGATGACGTTCACTTACTACCGAAGCCGGCTCGACGCCTACGACACCCAGTTCCTCCTCGACGCCCGGCCGGGCGCGATGGCCGGGACGATTCTGCTCGGCGGGTTCTGCATGACCCTGTTCGCGGTCACCATCGGCTGGCTGATCCCCAACACCGCCGGAGCGATCACCGCCTACGTCCTGCTGTCTCTGCTGTTCGTGTTCCTGCAGAGCGGCATCGACTACGCGGGATGGGTCGATCCGGCCGAACCCGCGCGGCAGCTCGCCGGGATCGCCAAGCACGGGCCGGTCGCGCTGACCACCTCGCTGGCGGTGTGGATCGGACTGGCCGGGGTCGCGATCTGGCGGGCGGGCACGCGCGAAGCGGCGTGACCCCGGGTCAACCGGCCAGCGAGCCGCCGCCGGGGTCGACCGTGTTCAGGTAGTCCTCGGCGGCCTTCTGCGCGTCCGGGCAGAACCGCTGCGCGGTCTGGCGATCGACGTCGACACTGTCGCCGGGCACCGGACCGTTGCCCCGTTCGGCTCCGACCCGGACGGTGAGCACCTGCAGCGAACCGGTATTCACCGCGACCACGCAGCCGTATCCCTCGAGCTGGGAAACCGCGTAGTAGCGGTCCAGCACCAGCATCCGGCGGAAGTGGTGGACGCTGTAGTCGTAGACCTTCCACCAGCCGGGCCACGGGTCCGGGATGCGCTGGTCCGGGTCCATCGAGCCGACCTCGACCTGCGTGCCCGCCGACCGCTTCAGGACGCAGGCCTTGGCGTACGGGTTGTACCTCGGCGAACTGGCGCCGAGAGCGCCCAGCAACTGCGGATTCTTCTCGAACTGCGAGCAGTCGCCGGGGAACAGCTTCGGCCGGCTCGTGATGACCGGCAGCGTGTCGTACGCGATCGAATCCGCCGGCAACCGCGGCGCGGGTTTCCCCGGCGGCGGAGCGGGCGCGACGGCGCAGCCGGAAAGCACTGCCGCTGCCACGACAGCTACCGCGGTGATCGCTCGGCTACGCACGGGCAGCACGTTACCGGCCCGGGATCGGCTCCCGGGCCGGAACGCGCATTTTCAGAGCACGATGTTGACCAGCCGGCCCGGCACCACGATCACCTTGCGCGGCGTCTTGCCGCCGACCAGCGCGGCGATCTTCTCGTCCGCCAGCGCGGCCGCCTGCACCGCGTCGTTCTTCGCGTCCGCGGGCACGGTGATCCGCGAGCGGACCTTGCCGTTGACCTGGATCGGGTACTCGACCGAGTCCTCGACCAGGTACTTCTCGTCCACGACCGGGAACGGCCCGTGCACCAGCGAATCGGCGTGGCCCATCCGGTGCCACAGCTCCTCGGCGATGTGCGGGGCCAGCGGAGCCAGCAGCAGCACCAGCGGTTCGGCCAGTTCGCGCGGGGTCGCCGGGGTCGAGCCGTACACCTTGGTCAGGTGGTTGTTCAGCTCGATCAGCTTCGCGCCCGCGGTGTTGAACCGCATCTCCGCGTAGTCCTCGCGGACCCCGGCGATGGTGCGGTGCAACAGTTTCCGGTCCGCCTCGGTCGCCTCGTCCGCGGAGACCCGCAGCTCGCCGGTCTGCTCGTCGACCACCAGCCGCCACAGCCGCTGCAGGAACCGGTGCGCGCCGACGACGTCCTTGGTCGCCCACGGCCGCGACATGTCCAGCGGGCCCATCGACATCTCGTACACGCGGAAGGTGTCCGCGCCGTAGGTGTCCGACATTTCGTCCGGCGTCACGGCGTTCTTCAGGCTCTTGCCCATCTTGCCGTATTCCTGCTTGACCTCTTCGTCGCCGAAGAAGAACTTGCCGTCGCGCTCGACGACCTCTTCCGCGGGTACGTACACGCCGCGCTTGTCGGTGTAGGCGAACGCCTCGATGTAGCCCTGGTTGAACAGGCGGCGGTACGGCTCCTTCGAGGAGACGTGGCCCAGGTCGTACAGCACCTTGTGCCAGAACCGGGAGTACAGCAGGTGCAGCACCGCGTGCTCGACGCCGCCGACGTACAGGTCCACGCCGCCCGGGTCGTCCACGCCGTGCTCGGCCGGGCGCGGGCCCAGCCAGTACGCCTCGTTCTCCGGCGCGCAGAACACGTCCTTGCTCGCCGGGTCGACGTAGCGCAGCTGGTACCAGCAGGAACCGGCCCACTGCGGCATGACGTTGGTGTCGCGGCGGTACTTCTTCGGCCCGTCGCCCAGGTCCAGGGTGACCTCGACCCAGTCCTTCGCGCGCGACAGCGGCGGCGACGGCTCGGAGTCGGCGTCGTCCGGGTCGAAGGTCTTCGGCGAGTAGTCGTCGATCTCCGGCAGCACGACCGGCAGCTGGTCCTCGGGCAGCGCGATCGGCAGGTTGTTCTCGTCGTAGACGATCGGGAACGGCTCGCCCCAGTAGCGCTGGCGGGCGAACAGCCAGTCGCGCAGCTTGTACTGCACGGTGCCCTCGCCCGCGCCGCGGTCCTCCAGCCAGGCGATGATCGTCTTCTTGGCGTCCGCGACGCCCATGCCGTTCAGGTCGACGGTGTCGTTGGCGGAGTTGATCGCCGGCCCGTCGCCGGTGAACGCCTCGCCCTCGAAGCCCTCGCCCGGGTCGACCGTGCGGATGATCTCCAGCTCGAACTTCTTCGCGAAGTCGTAGTCGCGCTGGTCTTGGGCGGGCACCGCCATGATCGCGCCGGTGCCGTAGCCCATCAGCACGTAGTCGCCGACGAAGACCGGGATTTCCTTGCCGTTGACCGGGTTCACCGCGTAGGTGCCGGTGAAGACGCCGGTCTTCTCCTTGTTCTCCTGCCGGTCCAAATCGGACTTGCGGGAGGCGGCGGCCCGGTACGCGGCGACGGCCTCGGCGGGCGTCTTCGCGCCGCCGGTCCAGCTCTCCGGGTGCTCGCCCGGCCACTGGTCCGCGGTCAGCTTCTCCACCAGCGGGTGCTCCGGCGCGATCACCATGTAAGTCGCGCCGAACAGCGTGTCCGGACGGGTGGTGAAGACCTCGATCTTCTCGTCGCCCGCGGCGAACGAGACGCGCGCGCCCTGCGAGCGGCCGACCCAGTTGCGCTGCATGGACTTGACCTTCTCCGGCCAGTCCAGCAGCTCCAGGTCGTCGACCAGGCGGTCGGCGTACGCGGTGATCCGCATCATCCACTGGCGCAGGCTCTTGCGGAACACCGGGAAGTTGCCGCGATCGCTGCGCCCGTCCGCGGTCACCTCCTCGTTCGCGACGACGGTGCCCAGGCCGGGAGCCCAGTTCACCGGAGCCTCGGAGATGTAGACCAGCCGGTGGTCGTCGATGATCTTGCGCTGCTCGACGGTGCTCAGCTCGGCCCACGGACGGCCGTCGGGCGTCGCGCGCTCGCCCGCCGCGTACGCCTTCTCCAGCTCCTCGATCGGACGCGCCTTGCGGGCGTCCTCGTCGTAGTAGGAGTTGAAGATCTGCAGGAAGATCCACTGGGTCCACTTGTAGTAGTCCGGGTCGATCGTCTCGATCGACCGGCGCTCGTCGTGGCCCAGCCCCAGCCGCTTCAGCTGGCGGCGCATGGTGGCGATGTTCTGCTCGGTCGTGGTGCGCGGATGCGTGCCGGTCTGCACCGCGTACTGCTCGGCGGGCAGGCCGAACGCGTCGTAGCCCAGCGTGTGCAGCACGTTCCGGCCGATCATCCGGTGGTACCGCGCGTAGACGTCGGTGCCGATGTAGCCCAGCGGGTGCCCGACGTGCAGGCCGGAACCGGAGGGGTACGGGAACATGTCCTGCACGAACAGCTTGTCCGAGGGCACCGGCTCGCCCGCTTCCGCGAGCGGGCCGACCGGGTTCGGCGCGTGGTAGGTGCCGTGGTCGGACCAGTGGTCCTGCCAGCGCTGCTCGATCTGCCCGGCCAGCTCCGCGGTGTAGCGGAACGGCGGGGTTTGCTCAGCGTCCGCGACGTTCTTCGCCGCGGCCCCGGTGGCCTCGTCAGACCCTGTCATCGCCGTCTTCCTCCGTGTCGAGCCACTCCAGAAACAACTCGACCCCCCAAGCCAGAAGGCATGAGGGGTCGCCGCGCCGAGCCGGTCATCGGACCAGGTCAGCGCGGCAAGCCAAGGAGCAGCCGAGCCGTGTTCACGCACTCATCGTAACGCGCTGGTCAAAGCCGTTCCGACGGGACCGCCAAAGCGACGACCTGGGTGACCTGGGTCGCGGAGAAGTTGTTATCGCTCACGAGCACGAGACTGCGTTCCCCGGACGGCAGCGCCGGGCCCCAGGTCATTCCCTCGATGTTGTCCACAGTGGAGAGCGGCAGGTCGGAGAGGTCGGCGAGCAGCTTCTTCTTGACCGGCTTGACGTGCTTCGCGTCTTTCAGGGACGAGGTGTGCAGGACGTTCGTGGCACCGGTGGTGTCGATCTCGAAAATGCGCACCTTGTTGCCGACCCCGGTGACGAAGGACCGTTCCATCATCAGGAATTTCGTCGGGTCCGCCTGGTTCACCGCGAGCATCGAGGAAACGCCGGTGTCCGCGAATCCGGTGGCGGGCTTCGGCGCGGCGAAAAGCTTCTCCTGCGGATATGCGTATTGCGCGAGCACCGGCCCGAACCGGCTCTGCAGGGTGATCCGCGACAACGCCCCCGACGTCGGCGTGGGCGGCGGGCCGTCCTGCAGCAGCGGGGCCTCGACTTCGCTGGCGAGCAGGGTGCCGAATCCGGTGTAGGCGAGTCCTTCGAGGACGTAATTGCGCCGCGGACCAGCGTCCGGAGTCATCCGCTCGTTGGCGGGCAGCGGCAGGTCGCGGACGTAGTGCCCGTCGCGCGTGGCTTCGCGGATCGACGGCTGGATCAGGTGCTGGTCCGCGAGCCGGTCGCCTTCCTGCGACCAGACGTAATGCCCGGTCCACGGGTCGACGCGCAGTTCCTCGGGGTCGATCGTCTGCTCGTTCTGCGGAGCGGACGGATCGTTCTTGGCGAGCGGCGGGTAAGGCGTGCCGTCCGGGCGCAGCAACGGTTGCGTGCCGGTGAAGGTGACCGGCCCCACTCCCTTGGCGCTGACGTCGAACTTCGCGGTGTAGAAGCGAGCCGGGTTGATCGCGGAGCGGTCGTCGCTGATGAAGACGTACCCGCCGGTGCGCGGATCGAAGTCGACCGAGGACAGCCCGCCGACTGTGGTGGCGTGGAACTGCAGGTTGTGCGGCACGAGCTGCTCGCCGAGCAACCGGACCGGACGCGGCGCGGCATTCGCGGTCGCGGGAACGAGCAAGGACAGCGTGACGATCCCGGCGGCGGCGAGCAGCCGGTGTCGCGTGGACGAAGACATGGCCCGTAGCACAGCCGACGAGGGTATCCGGGACATTGCCGCGAGGTCACGCTTATCCTCAAGGGGTGTTCGCTATCGCGCTCGTCCCGATCGTCCTTGGTGTCGTCGTCGGCTGGGGTGGATTCCTCGGCGTGCGCGGACGGCTGAGCAGGGCGAGCGGGGCCGGAGTCCGGACCGAAGCCTCGATGCGCAGCGAAGAGGCGTTCAAACTGGCCAACCGGGTCGCCGGAATCCCGACCCTGGCCGGCGGCGGCGCCGCGGTCGTCTGCGGACTCGCCGGTCTCGCGATTCCCTCCACGGCGGGCCTGGTGGCCGCCGCGATCGTCGGACTGCTCGGCCTGCTGGTGATGGTCGTCGCCGGAGCCCGGATGGGCGCGCGAGCGGCCCTGACCGTGCCCGCCCCGTCGCCGGTCCCGGCCGGCTGCAGCGGCTGCGCGTGCGGCGCAGGCGGCTGCGGAGTCCTGCAGAAGTCCAGCGAGGCTTAATTTCGCTGCAAATCGCCGGGGTGAGTGGCCAGCAACGCGAGCGGCACCCCCTGGCGGCGCAGCACCTGCCCCCACAGATCCCGGCTCGGCGGCGCGAGAATGTCGCTGGGCAAGGCGGGGACGATCACCCAGTCCTCGCGCTCGATCTCGCCCGCGAGCTGCCCCGAATCCCATCCGGCATAGCCCGCGAAGACGCGCACGCCCCGCACCTTGGGCACGAGCACTTCAGGATCGCTGTCCAGATCGACGAGCGCGACCGGCCCCCGCACCGCGACCACCCCCGGAACACTGGAAGCGGACTCCCCAGTCCGCAACGCCGCGAGACACAACGCGGTCTTCTTGTCGACCGGCCCGCCGACGAACACCGACTGCGGCTCCGCGACATGCGCGCCCCACCCCGGCAAGACGTCGTTCACCGGCACATCGGACGGCCGGTTCAAGACCACCCCGAGCGTCCCCTCCGCCCGATGATCGATCACGAACACCACCGTCCGCTTGAAGTTCGGGTCGAACATCGTGGGTGCGGCGACCAGGAGCGTTCCCGGTTCAACCTCGGCGTCCGCTGGCACGCCACCCATGATCCCATCACCCGCCGAAGGAAATCCTCCCGGCACGGGAACACCAGCACCACGCGCCCCGTTGAGAACAGTGAGCCGGCGCACTCGTGTCCCCCGGGCTCACTGAAGAACCGCCTTTGTGGAATACCGGTCCGGCCGGAGCCACACTGCGCCAAGCCGCCGAGAGGCGAAACGAGTGCGCCGGTGTCAGCTCCTCCTGTTCGGTGCTTTCAGCACCTTCCCCCGTCCACCGGCGCCGTGTCGCCCGGGGGGCCGAGCCCCCCGGACCCCCGCGGTGCCTTCGGTGCGGTTTCGACGGGGTTGGGTCTTGGGCCGGTCAGGCTTTGGCTGGGGTGTTGCGGTGTGCGTTCGCTGTGGGAAATCGCATGGTCTGACGGGTTTTTGTCTTTAGTTCGCGGTGCTCCGGGGGCGACGTCGGTGGTGCGGCTGCGAGATCTCTCGCTTTGCTTTGGTCGCGGCCGTGGGTTCCTCCGACTCTCTGGTCTCACCTCGTCGCGCCTGCGGGGCCTCTGTAGATCTAGCCTCGTTGGGGCTCGGCCGCCCCTATTTCTCCCGTCCCGTTTCGCCTGCAGGATCTCCTGCAGGCCTGCCCTCGCTGGGTCCACGGCGTTCACCCTCTCGCCTCACCACGCCCGCAGGGCCTCCAGCAGACCTTGCCCTCCCTGGGTCGCGGCGTTCCGTCTCACCTCACCGCGCCCCCCAGGGCCTCCAGCGGACCTGCCCACGCTGGATCGCGGCCGCCGCGTTCACCCTCTCGCCTCGCCGCGCCGCGGGACCTCCAGCGGACCTGCCCTCCCTTGGCTGCGGTCGCTGCGTTCTCCCTCTCGCCTTGCCGTGCCCGCGGGGCCTACTGCGGGCCTAGGCTCGTTGGGCGTGGCCGCTGCGTTTTTCTCCTCTTCCCGTCTCGCCTTGCCGTGCCCGCAGGGTCTCCTGCGGGCCTAGCTTCGCTGGGCGTGGCTGCTGCGTTTTCCCGTCTCTCCCGCCTCGCCTCGTTCGCAGGGCGTCCTGCGGCTCTAGCCTCGCTGGGGCCCGGCCGCCTCATTTCTTCCGTCCCGTTTCGCCTGTAGGACTGTCTCGCTTGGGTGCGGCCGCTGCGTTCTCTCGTATTGCCTCGCTGTGCTCGCGGGGCCTTTTGCAGCCCTCTCCTCGCTGGGGTGCGGCGCTGTGTTCTTCGTGTCTCTCTCGTTTCACCTCATTGCGCACGCAGGGCGTCCTGCCGCTCTAGCTGTCGTGGTGGGCTTGTCTCGTCGTGTTTTGGCGCGCTATGCCGGTTGTGGTGTCGGGTCTCGTGCGTTTTGGGGCTGCGGGTTTGTTGGGGGTACGCGGGTTCGGGGCTTTCGGGTTGGGGGTGGGTTGGGCGTTGGTGGGGGTTGGTTTGTGTTGCGCTGTTTTTTAGTGGGGGTTTTGTCGGGCCGGGTCGGTAGGGTTGGGGGGTGGAGGTGGTGGGGGAGCGGGGCCAGGCGCGCAGGTTCGACAGGCAGCTGGTTCGGGATCCGTTGTTTCGGCGGTTGCTGTTCACGCGATTCGCGGCGCAATGGGGGGACGGGGTTTTCCGGGCCGGGTTGGCCGGGGCCGTTTTGTTCAATCCCGAGCGGGCGGCTGATCCGCTGGCCATCGCGGAGGGGTTCGCTGCCTTATTGCTGCCGTATTCGCTGGTAGGACCGTTCGCCGGGGCGTTGCTCGACCGGTGGGACCGGCGGCGGGTGCTCGTGTTCGCCAATCTCGTGCGGGCCGCGGCGATCGTGGCGTCCGTCTTCGCGGTGGGGGCTGGGGTCGGCGGGATCGGGTTGTTTTCGCTCGCGTTGCTCGCGGAGGGGATCAGCCGGTTCATCGGGTCTGGGCTGTCCGCCGCGTTGCCGCACGTCGTGGAGCCGCGGGCGGTGGTTGCCGCGAACGCGGTGGCGGCGACGCTCGGGTCGGCGATCGCGGTCGTCGGCGGCGGGTGTGCGATCGGGTTGCGGGCGGTGTTCGGATCTGGCGACATCGGGTCCGCGGAGACCACGGCGTTCGCTGCCGCCGGGGCGTTGCTGTCGGCGTTTCTCGCGCATCGATTCGCCAAGGGAGTTCTCGGGCCGACTGTTGTCGACGAGCCGACTAATCCCGTGGTGGCGGTCGCGCGCGGGCTGGCGGACGGAGCCAGGCACGCGTGGCGGGCGCCTAGCGTCACGGCTGGGTTCATCGCGTTGTTCGCGCATCGCGCCGCGTACGGGATTTCGTTGCTGCTCAGCGTATTGCTGATGCGCAATTACTTCACCGACGACGGGATTTTCCGCGCCGGACTGCCCGGCCTCGGGCAGCTGGTCGGGTGCGCGGGGGCGGGCATCCTCGTCGCGGGACTGGTGACGGCTCGGCTGATCCGGTCGCTCGGGCGGACGCGAGCCGTGCTGGGGTCGTTGCTCGTTTCGGCGGTCGCGCAATCCGCGCTCGGGTTGCCGATGCTGCTGCCGCTGGCGTTGATCGCGTCGTTCCTGATCATGGGGACCGGTCAGGTCGTGAAACTGTCCGTCGACTCGTCGGTGCAGCTCGACGTCGCGGACGAGGCTCGCGGACGGGTCTTCGCGCTCTACGACACCCTGTTCAACATCACCCAGGTGGTGGCGGTGTCGGTCGCGGCGATCTTCGTCAAGGACAACGGGTACTCGCCCGAGCTGATGGTGGCCGCGACCGCGCTCTACCTGCTGGGCGGGGCCGGATATCTACTGGCCCGCCGACGGCGCGGCGATTCGCTGCCGCAAACCGTTGACGCCAAACGGGGGTAGTAACACACCGTCTGGCATTAGGGTGACTTGTGACCCAGTCGAGTTAACCTCGGCACGCGCAACGACACGGGGGGCCACCGTGAGCACCATCGGCGACGACCGGGCCCGTCTCGACGCCGCTCCAGCCGTCCTGACCTCGCCCGACGGGCTCGTCCGCGCGACCGCCGGACCGGCAGGCACGCTCGGCCGGCTCGAGTTCGCCCCGGACGCCTTCGAGCGGACCACGCCCGCGCAGCTCGCGTCGACCGTTCAGACGCTCGTGCAGCACCTGGCCGACGCACCCGAACCCCAGCACCTCTCCTCGATGCCTGCCCCGCGGCCGACCCCGCGCCGCGTCCGTCCGCGCGGAAGCGTTCCGCAGAACCGCCGCCGCGGGTCCTGATGCCGTCCGCTCCGGACGGGATGATCCACGTGGAACCAACGAGTACCCGGCAGGAGGCGCTCGTCGAGGTCGGCCGGCTGATCCGGGCGCACCGGGCCGATCCGGACGCGACGGCCGGCATCGAGTTCGCCCAGCTCGGCGACCATTTCGAGGTGCGGCACGCCACCGCCGGAACCGGCGAACCGGTGCCGGAGGAAGAACTGCCGCTCGTGCTGCGCTACCTCGAGCACATCCGTGACCTGGGCTTTCACTCGCCGTACGTCGAACCTCTGGTGCGCCGCACCGCGGAAGCCGATCTTGCCGCGCAACCGCGTCCGCGACCGACCCCGGAGGACGTCCAGCGCACCGCGGCCGACGTCGCCGCCGAGCGGGAAACCAACCCGGACCCGGTCCTGTCCGACACCGAACTCCTGACCCACCTCGGCCACCGGCTCGACTCCTTCGGCGTCTGGCCCGCCGACTGGCCGGTCCAGCCCGCCCCGGGTGACCCTCCCCTCACGCTGCTGCGGAACAAGAGACTCACTCGGTTGGCGGAAGGTACCTTCGTTCTGCGATTCGGCGAAGAACCCGGCAACCTGGTCCACCACCAGGCGGTACGGTTCGCGACGACGTCCCTGCCACTCGAACGGGAGCGGATGACCCGCACTTTTCGCCGCCGAAGATCACTCCACGTGATCACCGGGGTGACGGTGCCCTGGGCGAACCTTCCCGGCGGCGCGGTGGCGTACGTCTTGCCCAAGCCGATCGCGGAACACGAGTCCGACGGAAGCCTGGAGAGGATCGAGTAGGTGGAAGCGGCGGAAGCGGTGGAGAAGGTCGGGCAGTGGTTGCGCGCCGTGCACGGCCCCGAGGTCTCCGGGCCGGGCGGCCTCCGGGTCGACCACGACCGCGTGCTGCGGGTCCCCGAAGGCTGGTCGATCCCCTACAACACCGTCGCGTTCCTCGACGAAGGCCGTCCGGACAAGGAGCTGTTCCCCGCCCCGTCGGTGCTCGTGCGCGAGCCGGACGGGGAGCTGCGCCAGGCGCATCCGCATCCGGGCGGGCTCAGCACGCCGGTCGCGTACCCGGGCCAGGAGAGCTGGCGCGAGGTCGTCGACCCGGAGTACGCGAAGGCCGGGCTGGGCGAGCTCGGCGTGCCGCTGCCCGCGGTCGCGGGCTGGGTGAAGGTCGACAACGACGGCCACCAGACCGGGGACGAACGCGAGAACCCGGAGTACAAAGCCGGTCCGATCCGCCGCGGCTACCCGAAGCCGGAAAACCCGCTGGAGACCCTTCTCGCCTTCGCGAGCGTCGGCTGGCTTTCCCGCGAACAGCTGCTGATCGGCCTGCTGCGCTGCGAAGTCTTCGTGCCGCTCGACCTCAAAACCGGCGCGACCGACCGGTTCTACTTCTCCGAGGAACGCAACGAGCTGCGCGTCTTCAGCTCGACCCGGCACCTGCCCGCCCGCGAACACGCCTGGTGGCGAGTCGACTTGGCGACATTGGCCGAGTTCGAGCACCCGCCGAATCTGGTGATCAACGGCGGTCCGGCGACGTTCGAGGACGTCGCCGGCGCCGAGCTGACCGCGATCGCGAAGCGGTTTCCCCGGCAGGAGCCTCGGGTCGACGAGAACGGCCGCTGTCCGGAAATCGAAGAGGACCTGGAGAAGTTCGCGGTCGAAACCGCCGCGCGGATCGGGCTGGACAAGCCAGTCGACGTGCCGAAGGCAGCGGCGGAACGCGCGCGGCGGCACGGTTTCGAGCTGACCGCGGACGAATGCCGCAAGACCGTCCTCGGCCGGTCCTGGCTGCGCCGGTTCGAGCAGCCGGAACCGAGCCGGTCGCGGCCGAACGACTTGCGCGCCAACGGTCTCGTGCCGTCCTGGGACAACGAGGGCCGGATCGTCCCGAGGCTCGACACGTTCGGCAAATACCCCGAGGTGAGCCTGGAGAACTTCCGCTACGGCTGGCAGCGGGTCGTCGGCGCGTGGGTCGGCTTCGCGCTCGGGGAGGCGCTCGGCTCGGCCGTGGACCGGATGCGACTGGACGAGATCGTCTCGACCTACGGCCCAGACGGCGTCCGCGACCTTCCGCTCGCGTTCGACCAGCCCGGCCGGATCGGCTCGATGACCCAGCGGCTGCTTTTCCTCACCGAGGCGGTGATCCGCAGCCCGCATCGCGAACAGCCGGAATCGCGCGACGTCGAAAAGCTGTTCCCCGGCGTGGTCCGCGGCGCGCTGGGCCGCTGGCTGCACACTCAGGGCGCGGCGATCCAGAACGCCGACGGTTTCCTCGTCAAGGTGCCCGAACTGCACGCCCGCCGAGCCATCGACGACGCCGAGCTGAACGCGTATTTCGCGCTGGTCACCGGTGATCCGCAGGCCGCGCCGATGTCCGGGCCTGCCGCGCTGCTCGGAGCGCTGCCCGCGGTGCTGACCGCGGCCGGTCCGGGCACCGGGTTCAGCGGCGGCATCAGCCAGGTCGTGCGCGATCTGGCCGGCGTGACGCATCAGCCGGACGACGTGGCCGCCGCGACCTACCTGGCGTGGGTATTCGAGAAGGCGCTCACGAAAGATTCGTTCAGCTACCCGGTGTGGAACCTGTCCCGCGAGGTGCTCGACGAGCACGACGGCCCGGAGTGGGGACCGGTGCGCGACCTGGTGGCCGAAGCGGTGCCGTTTTTCGGCGAGCACGGCCTGCCCGACCTGCGGATGCCGGAGCTGATCGGCGACGGGCACAGCACGCTGTCCGTCCTCGGCCGTGCGTTCGCCGCGCTGTCCGGATTCGAGAACTACCCGGAACAGGCGATGCTGCGCGCGGTGAACCACTCCGGCCGCAGCGCGCTCACCGGCGCATTGACCGGGGCGCTGCTCGGCGCGCGGGTGGGCGTTCCCGGCCTGCCCCGGAAGTGGGTCGAGCAGCTCGAATTGCACCACCTGATCGAACAGGTGGCGACCGACGCGCTGTGGCATTTCGACCGCCATTCGGCGCGCAACGCACTCGGCGACGCCTGGGTGCAGCGCTACCCACGGCACTGATCGGTCACCCGAGCAGGTATTTGTGGGCGCATCTTTCCCCGTCTCCGGTGACCGATGGTCGGGTCGCCGCCCGGTCGGCTAAGTTCGGTGCGGCTACACGGGGGATTTCGGGGAGGAACCAGACGTGCGGTACCGGGTGGAATCGGGAGAACGCCCAGACGGCCTGTACGCGACGCTCGACGGGCGCACTTTCGCGGCACAACGCTCCACCACCGACGGCACGCTGCTGCTGACCGTCATCGGCGACGAGGAAGCGCCCGAGGGGTTCGACCGCGAGCACGAGGGGAAACCGGCGCGGGTCGTCCTCGCTAACGAGGTGCCCGCGACGTTCGACCTGCGCACCTACGCCGAATACGACGACGAGCTGTTCGAGGTCGCGCCGGGCGACCAGCCGAATCTGACCCTGCGCTGGACGCGGCACGATCCCTTGCGCGCCGCGCAGCTCGGGCTCACCGATTTCTCGGTGACCGTCCCGGGCAAGCAGCTGTCCGGGCTGTGGCTGACCCGGCACGACTACGGCGAGCCGAAGGCCGAGGTCGACGGCGGCGACCAGACCCGGATCCTGCGGGCGATCGGCCGTACGCTGCGCCAGGTGCCCGGCGGCTGGACGCGGGTCGCGGCGCAGTTCCGGCAGGTCGGCGACTACGCCGAGCTGGAGGTGCGCGCGGTCGGCGACGAGAACGGCCCGGTTTCCGTCGCGCTGCCCGGCACCCCGCAGCTGAGCACGCTGTTCTCCCAGCTGCGCGCCGCGATGTACCAGCCGGAGACCGGCACCTGGTTCCAAGGCACCTTCACGCTCGACGCCGATTCGCAGTTCGACTTCGACTTCGACGCCGACCAGGAGCCGGACTGGCGGCTGCCGCCGAATGACGCCGGCGAGCCCGCCCGCGAGTCCTACCTGGTGGAGCTGACCCGTTTTCCCCGGCCGGACAAGCATTTGCCGGACTGGCTCGGCGCGAAAGCCGGGCTTCCGCTGAACGTCGGATTCCGCCAGGCGCGGCCGGTCGACGCGCACAATGAGGGCGAACGGCCCGTGGTGAACCGCCCGCCGGTGCCGCCGGACCAGGTCCGCGGCGTGCTCGACTACCTGTTCCGCTCGCCCGTCGTGCTGCACCGGCCGGTGCCGCAGCCGGACATCTTCGCGCCCGGCGCGCCGCCGGACGTGCCGCACGCCTTCCACACCGACGGCACCTGGATCTGGCCCGCCGCCGTGCCGCACTACCTGCGCAAATACGGTGTCCCGCCGGAGCCGGAGCTGGTCGAGCACATCCGCGCCGCCGGATTCCGGCCGCCGATCGTGCGCGACCTGGTGCGCGCGACCGCCGAGGCCGACGTGCTCGGCAAACCGCGTCCGGGGCGTACCGAGGCCGACCTCCCGGACGACAGTTCGCTGGCCCGCGCGGTTCGCGGCGAGCCGAACCGAGGGCTGCGCGCGGCCGAGACGTTGGCGCTGCTGCAGCAACGGCTCGTAGAGCATGGCGTGCCGTCGTCGGCGTACCGGATCGGCGCGGACGAGGTGCCCGCCGAAGGCGTGTGGACGTTGCGCCGCGCGGAAAACCGCTGGGAGGTGTCGCGTCCGCCGTCCGTGGAGCCGGTGGCGTTCGCCAATCTCGCCGACGCGGCCCGGTTCCTCCTCGGGACGCTGCTGATGCTGCCGCCGCAGGCCCCGGACGAATCCGATCAGCCCGCGGACTGGCCGATCCTGCCGATGCGCGGCGAGCCGCCGCTGTCGTTCTTCCGCGGCAAGCGGATCGTCGCGCTGCCCGCCGGCACGACGGTGGTCCGGTTCGGCCCCGAGGCCGGGAACCTGGTGCACCCGAATTCGGTGCGGTTCCTCGAAACCTCGCTGACGCCGGACCGCGAACGCGATCGGCACGAGTACCGCGTGCAGCGCACGATCCGGGTGCTGACCGGGATCACCGCGCCGTGGGGTCCGCAGCCCGGCGGGGCCACGGCGTACCTGCTGCCGCGGCCGATCGCGCAGCACCTCGAGCAGGGAGCGCTATCCCGGCTGTGAGGCCGTGATCAGCACCGCGGGCGACCACCAGTAGTCCGCGAGCGGTTCCACAGTCACGTCGGCGAACCCGGCGGCCTCGAGCTGCCGGGTCCACTGCGTCGCCGGATGTTCCCAGTTCGTCTGCGCCGTCCCGGCCGCGACGCCGAGCAGCACCGGCAGCAGAAATCCTTGTGCCACCAGGGAAGCCTGCTCGCCGTACTCGGCGACGCCGCGTTCGTACCGCCGCGCGAGCGATTCCAGGTCGGCGGCGTCCGGCACGTCGAATTCGGCCAGCAGCAACCGTTCCGTCCTCGGCCGCAAGGCGCTCAGCACCTCGGCCCGGACCGACGGTTCGATCGACTGCAGCGCGAACGTCGACTGCGTGAGGTTCCACGTGGAACCATCCGCGGCGAGAAAGTCCTGCGCGGTCACCGGAAACCGGCGCGCGCCAGCGACTTCGACGTCCGCGAGCAGCGCCTCCGACGGCTCCACCAGATCGATCCGCTCCGGCCGGAACGAAGCGCGCGCCAACGCCGGTTCGATCGCCAATCCGTCGCCGCAGCCGAGATCCAGCAACGCCGCCGGACGCCAGGAGTCGTACCGCGCCGCCAGTTCTTCGCTCAACCGCCGGTACAACTCGACGTTCCCGCCGCCGCGAATGAACGCCGTGAACGCGGCCGGCTGGTCGTACACCGGACCGCTCGGCCCCGCCTTGAGATACGTCGCCAGCTCAGCGCCCAACGGAGTCCCGGCCTCGGCGGCAAGCGCGCCCGCCCGCTCGACGTCGCCGTCCCGGTACGCCGCCAACGCACCGGCCACCCCGCTCACAGCGGCACCCACAACGTCACCCTCGTTCCGCTCCCCGGACTCGATTCGACCAACGAAGTCCCGCCGACCTCGGCGAGCCGCGCGGTGATCGACTCGCTGATCCCGAACCCGGCCGGCCGGTCGTGCGGGCTGAAACCGGTGCCGTGGTCGCGCGTGATCACCGCGATCCCGCCGTTGCGTTCCTCGACCCGCACCACGACCTTGTCCGTCTCCGCGTGCTTCATCGTGTTGCGCATCGCTTCCCGCACCGCGTCGCGGATCGCGATCTGCCGGACCTCGGACAGCGTGTCGTTGTCCAGTTCGGCGATCACCAGCTGCGCACGCAGACCGTCGCGCGCCATTTCCGCCGCCAGCGCCGCGAGTTTCTCGCCAAGCGGCCGCGCGCCCTCCTCGGCTCGCTGCGCGGCAGCGGTCTCGATCGTCTGCCGCAGTTCGATCGCCTGCGCGCGGGCCAGCCGCTGCACCTCGACCAGCCGCTGATCGGAATCCCCGGGACCGCCGAGCGCGATCGCCTCCAGCGTCTGCAGCACCGTGTCGTGCAGCATCCGGTGCTGCCGCGCGCGTTCGGCGAGCCGCCCGTTGCGGATCCCGTACGCCAGCGCGAGCCGGATGCCGAGCCCGAGCAGGATCAGCGCGCCGACCGCGGTGAACAGGACGCCGAACATCGTCGGATACAGCGACGCGGCCTGCGCGAAATCGACCGTGCCGTGGTTGAGCAGGTCCGACAGCAGCCGCACCGGCAGGCTGAGCGCCGCCAGGCCGATCCCGGACGGGATGCCGACGGCGAGCGTAAGCAGGGCGACGCTGCCGAGCAGGTGTTTGTCCGCGACGCCGACCGCGTCGTGGAACACCGCGGGCGACACCGTCGCACCCAGGAACAGCTCGAACGCGAGCGTCGCCACGAGGTCGATCAGCAACAGCCGACCCGCGAGATCGCTGCGGAACGGAGCCCGGCGCATCATCCAGAACAGGCCGAACGCGCTCAGCGCCATCGAGCACACGGTGACGATCGCGACCGACGCCAGCCCGGCCGATCCGTGCTTGACCGCGTACGAAGCGAACGTCGCCGGCACCACCACCAGCCGGTAGACGAGCGGAACCAGCACCACGTACCGGGCCGCCCGCAGCAGCAGCCCGTCGTGGTGGCGGTCGTCGACCGGACCGGCCATCCGCGAGATCCGCTGCAGCGCGCGCACCGGGGTGGGATCGGCGATCTCGTCGGTCAGCCCCGTGGTCGCGGTGGCCAACGCGGGCGTGCCGCGCCGCAGCAAGGTGACGAGAAAGCTGGCTCCGCGCCCGTCCCCGTCCTGCTGCCGCGTCATCGATCCCCCCTGTTCGGTTCGAGACAGGGAGTATCTCGGGTGGCCGGTGGATGATCCAGAGGCCAAAGGGGGATCGTGGTGAACCCGCGATCCCGAATTCACTTCTTGGGACTACTCGACCGAACCGAGACCCTCCGCCGCCGCCCACTTCTTCAGTTCGGCGACCGCCTCGTCGTGGTCGAGCGGACCGCGGTCGAGGCGCAGCTCCTTGAGGAACTTCCAGGCCCGGCCGACCTGCGGGCCCGGCGGAAGGCCGAGCAGCCGCATGATCTCGTTGCCGTCGAGGTCCGGCCGGACCCGGTCGAGGTCCTCCTGCTCCTTGATCCGCGCGATGCGGGCCTCGAGGTCGTCGTAGGTCGCCTGCAGCGCGGCCGCCTTGCGCTTGTTGCGCGTGGTCGAATCGGCGCGGACGAGCTTGTGCAGCCGGGTCAGCAGGTCGCCGGCGTCGGTGACGTAGCGGCGGACCGCCGAATCGGTCCACTCGCCGCCGCCGTACCCGTGAAACCGCAGGTGGAGGAACACGAGCTGGGAGACCTGCTCGACGATCTCCTTCGAGTACTTCAACGCCCGCAAACGTTTGCGGGCCATCCGCGCGCCGACCACCTCGTGGTGGTGGAAGCTCACGCCGCCGCCGGGAGTGAACTCGCGGGTGGCCGGCTTGCCGATGTCGTGCAGCAGCGCGGCGAGCCGCAGCACGAGGTCCGGTTCACTGGTCGGCTCGTGGGATTTCTCGAGCGCGATCGCCTGCGCGAGCACGGTCAGCGAATGCTGGTAGACGTCCTTGTGCTGGTGGTGCTCGTCGATCGCCAGCCGCATGCCGGGCAGTTCGGGCAGCACCCGGTCGGCCAGCCCGGTGTCGACCAGCAATTCCAGGCCCGGCCGCGGGTCGGGGGCGAGCATCAGCTTCGACAGCTCGGTCTGCACCCGCTCGGCGGTGATCCGGTCGATCTCCTCGGCCATCGACGTCATCGCCTCGACCACGCGCGGCGCGGCGGTGAAGCCGAGCTGCGCGGAGAACCGGGCGGCGCGCATCATCCGCAGCGGGTCGTCGGCGAACGACTCCTGCGGCAGCGCCGGCGTGTCGAGCACCTTCAGCCGGAGCGCGTCCATCCCGTCGTGCGGGTCGATGAACGTCTTCCCGACCAGGTCGATCGCCATCGCGTTGACGGTGAAGTCGCGGCGGAGCAGGTCGCCCTCGATGGTGTCGCCGAAGGTGACCTCGGGGTTGCGGCCGACGCGGTCGTAGCTGTCCGCGCGGAACGTGGTGATCTCCAGCGTCGTGCCGTTCTTGGTGACGCCTACGGTGCCGAACGCGATGCCGACGTCCCAGACCGCGTCACCCCACTCGCTCACGATCTGCAGCACCCGGTCCGGGCGCGCGTCGGTGGTGAAGTCGAGGTCGCTCGACAGCCTGCCGAGCAGCGCGTCGCGCACGCTGCCGCCGACCAGGTACAAGCTGTGGCCAGCGCGCGCGAAGCGCTCGGCCAGCTCGTCGGCCAGCGGGGACACTCGCATCAGTTCCGTCACCGCGTTCTGCTGGGCGACCAGGTTGTTCACTCGAATCCCACCACGAAAATGGCGCCAACGCTGCCGGCGCCGCCGGACACGGACACGGAGAGCCAGAGTACCCGGGCGACCGTTTGCTCTAGCATCGCAGCATGTCTGGATCTGCCGGTCGCGCCGGGCCGCCGACGCCGCGCCGGCGGCGACGGCGCCACCGCGGCAGGCGGCTGACCACGGTCGACGAGACCTCGGCCGGCGGACTGGTCGTCGACCCGGAGCGCGAACGCGCGGTGCTGATCGGGCGGCTCGACCGACACGGCAGACTGCTGTGGTCGTTGCCGAAGGGCCACATCGAGGACGGGGAAACGGTGGAGCAGACCGCGGTGCGCGAGGTGAAGGAGGAAACCGGCATCTCCGCGCGCGTGCTGCACCCGCTGGGCACCATCGACTACTGGTTCGTCGCGCAGCAGCGCCGGGTGCACAAGACCGTGCACCATTTCCTGCTCGAAGCCACCGGCGGCGAACTGTCGGACGAGGACGTCGAGGTGACCGAGGTCGCCTGGGTTCCGCTGGCCGAGCTGGAGACCACCCTCGCCTACGCGGACGAGCGCAAGCTGGTTCGCGGGGCAGCGGAACTTTTCGCGCCCGACGAGCGCGGCTGAGAGGGAGCACCCGAGTGAAGCGGCCCGCCGCCTTCTTGCTGTCCTTGCTGATCGTCGCCGCCACCGCGCTGTTCGGTGCTCCGGCCGGCGCGCAGGAGAACCCGTCCGGGGAACCGGCCCGGCTGCGGCTCGACCTCGGCCAGCTCTCCCCGCGCGTGATCACCAGCTCCGACCAGGCGATCACGGTGACCGGGACGGTGACCAACACCGGGTCCCGGCGGATCGTCAAGCCGATGGCCCGGCTGCAGATCGGCGAACGACTCGCCAGCCCGCGCGCGATGGAGTCGGTGCTCGCCGGCAACCCGGTGCAGGACGCCCCGCTCACCGACTTCGCCTCGCTCGCCGAGGACCTGGAGCCGGGCCAGAGCGCGCGGATGGAGATCACGGTGCCGCTCACCGGACCGCGCGGAGCGGCGCTCCGGCCGGGCGTGTACCCGCTGCTGGTGAACGTGAACGGCACCCCGGAGTACGGCGGACCGGCCCGGCTCGCCGCGGTGAGCCTGCTCATGCCGGTGCTGTCGACGCCGGGCCACTCGAACAACCAGGCGACGCCGCGGCATTCGAAACTGGCCGTGCTGTGGCCGATCACCGACAGCACCCCGCATGTCCAGTCCGCGCCGTTCGGCGTGCCGATGACGCTCACCGACGATTCGCTCGCCGACGAGCTGAGCCCGGGCGGACGGCTGTATTCGCTGGTCTCGGCGGCGCGCGCGGCACAGGAGACGAACGCGAAGATCGGCGGCTCGCTCTGCTTCGCCCTCGATCCGGACCTGCTGCGCACGGTCGACGCGATGCGCGACGGCTATCGCGTCAGCGGCGGGGTAGCGGGCAAGGGCGCGGACGCCGCGTCGAACTGGCTGGCCGCGCTGCGTGCGCTGGTCACCGGCCGCTGCGTGATCCCGCTGCCGTTCGCCGACGCCGACCTCACCACGCTGGGGAAGGTCCGCGGCACCGACGGCAATCCCGACGCCGGCCTCATGACCACGGCGCTGAACGGCACCGCGACGATCCGCCAGGTGCTCGGCGTCGAGTCGAAGAGCGGCGTGCTGTGGCCGGGCGGAACGCCGGACGAGAAGGCGCTGTCGGCGATTTCGTCGGGCGGCTTCCAGACCGTGCTCACCGACGGCGCGAAGCTGCGAGCGGGCGGGGACGACGAGACCGTCACCGGCGCCGCGACGCTGTCCGACGGCCTGCGCGCACAGCCGACCAACTCGATGGCCACCGCCGGCCTCACCGGATTCGTGCCGAGCCCGCAGACGCCGACCACCTACAGCGGTGCTTCGCAGCGCGCGGTCTCCACGCAGAACGGCCTCGCCGCGATCGCCTTCGAGGCCGGGCTCGGCCGCGTCGAGGGGGCCACCGGCGGACCGCTGCTCGTCGCTCCGCCGCGGCGCTGGGACGCCACCACCGACGAGCTGAACGCCTTCCTGTCCGGGCTCGGCAAGCTCACCAACGCGGGCGTGACCGCCGGTTCGACGCTCGACGACCTGCTGGGGAGCACCCCCGAGGGCAGCGCTTCGCTGGTCTCGACCACCCGTTCGGACGGCGGCGCGGCGGTCGCCGACCAGCTGTCCGGCCTCGACCAGGACGTCGCGAGCCTGATGTCCGCGATGCAGGTGGACCCGCGCAACCGGGTCGAGCCGAAGGCGATCGTCGGGCCGGTCCGCGACGCGCTGGTCCGCGGCAGTTCGACCGCGTTCGGCCCGGCGACGGCGCCGTCGTCCGCCTCGGCGAACGCGACCGCCGAACTCGCCGCGATCCGCGATCAGGTGACCGTCGAACAGCCGAAGCAAACGATTGCGCTCGCGTCCGGGTCCTCGCCGCTGCCGGTGTACGTGCACAACGACCTGCCGGTCGGCGTCACCGCGCAGATCGCGCTGAAGAACAACATGGGCGTCCGGCCCGAGGCGGCCAAGAACTGGCTGTTCCCGGCCAAGGGCGGGCAGACCAAGTACGTGCAGATCGAGGCGCTGCGGGCCGGGCGGCTGTCGGTCGATGTGTCCTTGACCACCCCGGCCGGAACGGACCTCGGCGCGACCGCGCGGTTCGAGCTGACCTCGACCGAATACGGCCCGATCACCATCATCGTCACCGTCGCCGCTGGTTGCGCGCTGTTGCTGCTGGCGTCCCGGCGGATCTACCGGCGGGTCAAGGAAAGCCGAGGCGGCACGCCCTGACATCCAGCGGGGTGCGGGTGCTCGCGCCCGTTCCCGATTACCCTGGGTCGGCGCTGCCACAATGGCAGGGACCAGGGGACCGCTGAGGATTGGGCACGCGTTGGACAAAGAGCCGGGTCAACCACCCGAGCGTGCGGGGCGTCCTCGGCGGGACGGCGCGGCGCCGAGGCGGAACGACCAGCCTCGCCGCGCGGTGAGGGACGCCCGTCGCCAGCCGCCTCCTCCGCCGCCGCCCGCCGACCGCAGGCAGCCGCCGCCCAACGGCACCCGCCGCATGCCGCTGCCCGACGACCGCCCGCCCGCGCCTTCCGACCGCGCCCAGCCGCGCCGGATCGACCCGCGCGGCGGCGAACCCAGGGAACCTCGCGCGCCGCGCCGCGTCCCGCCGCCGAACGGCCAGCAGCGTCCGGCCCCGACCAGGGCCGCCATGCCGCCGGTGCGCAGGCCGCCTCCGCCGCGTCCGTCCGGGCCGCAGCAACTCCCGCCGTCCGGCCCGCAGCCGCTGCCGCCGTCGGGTCCGCAGCCGCTCCCGCCGGTGAACCAGCCGCCGAACCGCGGCCAGCTTCCGCAGCCGACGCCGCCGCCGGCGAACGTGCCGGGCCCGCCGCCGCCGGTGCACCGCGGCCGCGGCCCGCGTCCCGGCACGCCGATCCGGCCGTGGCAGGAAGAAGCGATGCGGGACCCGGACGCCACCCGGTTCATCCCGCGCACCGCGGGCGTCCCGCTGGCCGCCCCCTCGCGCTGGCCGACCGCCGACCCGGACGTGCTGCGCCCGTACGACGCGCTGGCCACCCAGGTCATGCCGCGGATCAAGGACGCGCCGCTCGCGCGTCCGGCCGAGGCTCCCGAGCAGCCCAAGGAAGAGGGTCCCTCGGTCGCCAAGGCGTCCGGGCGGATGGCGATCGCGTCGCTGATCAGCCGCATCACCGGCTTCCTGTGGAAGGTGCTGCTGGTCGCGGCGATCGGAGCCGGGGTCGCGACGGACTCGTTCAACGTCGCGAACACGATGCCGAACATCATCTTCGAACTGCTGCTCGGCGGCGTGCTCACCAGTGTGGTGGTGCCGCTGCTGGTGCGTTCGCAAGACGATCCGGACCACGGCCAGGCCTACGCGCAACGGCTGCTGACCACCGGCGTCACCGTGCTGTTCGTCGGCACCGTGATCGCGGTGGTCGCGGCACCGGCGTTCACGTCGCTGTACATCGATTCGTCCGGCAACGCGAGCGCGGGCCTGACCACCGCGTTCGCCTACCTGCTGCTGCCGGAGATCTTCTTCTACGGCGTGTTCGCGCTGGTCTCGGCGATGCTGAACGCCAAGCACGTGTTCGGGCCGACTGCCTGGGCCCCGGTGATCAACAACCTGGTGGTCATCTTCACCATCCTCGTGGTGTGGCTGATGCCCGGTTCGATCGACACCGGCAATCCGTCGATCACCGACCCGAAGGTGCTCACGCTCGGCCTCGGCGTCACCGGCGGCATCGCCGCGCAGGCGCTCATGCTGATCCCGCCGCTGCTGCGGTCGGGCTTCCGGCCGCGTTGGCGGTGGGGCCTGGACAGCCGGATGAAGGAGTTCGGCGGGCTGGCGCTGTGGGTCGTCGGCTACGTCGCGGTCAGCCAGATCGGCCTCACGATCACCACCCGGGTGCTCACCAAGGGCACGCCGGGCGGCGTCACCGCCTACAACTACGCGTGGCTGCTGTTCCAGCTGCCCTACGGCGTGCTCGGGGTTTCGCTGCTGACCGCGATCATGCCGAGGCTGAGCCGCGCCGCCGCCGACGGCGACACGAAGAAGCTGGTCAGCGACCTGTCCTACGCCTCGCGGATCTCGACGGTCACGCTCGTGCCGATCTCCGCGGTGATGACGATCGTCGGCACCTCGATGGGCATCGCGCTGTTCGCGATGGGCAAGGGCAAGCTCGAAGACGCCGAGCGGATGGGCCAGGCGCTGGCGATCACGGCGTTCGCGCTGCTGCCGTACGCGCTGGTGATGCTCCAGATGCGGGTGTTCTACGCGATGAAGGACGCCCGCACGCCGACGTTGATCATGATCGTGATGACCCTGGTCAAGGTGCCGCTGCTGTTCCTGTGCCCGGTGCTGCTGAACCCGGAGAACATCGTGCTCGGCGTGATGATGGTGAACGCGCTGACCTACGTCATCGGCGCGATGCTCGGCCAGGTGTGGCTGTGGGTGACGCTCGGCAACCTGCGCAGCAAGCGGGTGATCGGGGTGATCCTGTTCACGGTCGTGGCGAGCGTGCTCGGGGTCGCCGCCGCGTGGGTCGTCGGGCTGATCGTGCCGTCGTCCCTCGGCCCGGTTCCGCACGCCTGGATCAAGCTCGTCCTGCAGGGAATCGTCGGGATCGTCGTCTCGTTCGGCGTGCTCATGGCGCTGAAGGTCGAGGAGCTGAAGCCCGTAACATCGAGATTCACTCGATTGATCAAGCGCGGGTAACGATTGATTCACGACTCACGACGCTTCTACGGCTGATGATCCGGGTACCCTCGGTGCCGGGAGCGAAGCGGGAGAGAGCGTGGACACGAGACGAAGCGAGCAGGCGGGGGACGCCGCGGGCATTCGCGCCCGGGGCGGATCGCTCGCGCCCGGACGCGTCGTAGGGGACGGCCGGTATCGCCTGCTTGCCCAGTTCGGGGTAGACGAGCGGGCCGCCGCGCACCTCTGGCGGGCGCGGGACGGGCAGCTCAAACGGGATGTCGCACTGACGCTGCTGGTCGGCGATCCGGCCGATCCGGAGGCGGCGCGGCAGGCCCGGCGCACCCTGGAGCGGGCCGCGCACGCGTCGAAGTTCGGGCACGGCGGCGTCGCCCGGGTGCTCGACGTGCTCAGCCTCGGCAGCGGAGTCACCTCCAGCGAGGGACTGCTCGGCGTCGTGGTGGCGGAGTGGACCAAGGGCAGCGACCTGGTGGACCTGGTCGCGCAGCGCCCGGTGGCCCCCGCCGCGGCCGCGCGGATGGTGCAGGCACTCGCCGAAGCGGTCGACCACGCCCACCAGAACGGCCTCGTCCTCGGCCTCGACCACCCGCAGCGGCTGCGGCTCACGCCGGGCGGCGCGCTCAAGCTCGCCTTCCCCGGCCCGCTGCCGGAAGCCACCCTCCGCGACGACGTCAAGGCGCTCGGCGCGGTCCTGTATCTGCTGCTCACCGGACGCTGGGCGCTGCCCGGCGGGCCGCCCGCGATCCCCGCGGCGCCGCTCACCCCGCAGGGGCACGTGGTGCCGCCGCGGTCGCTGGTGCCCGCGGTGCCGCCGGAGCTGTCCTCGCTGGCCGTGCGCACGATCGAGGACGGCGGCAGCGGCGGGATCCGCACCAGCTCGGCCATCCTGCGCGTGCTCGGCCAGGTCGCCGAGCAGGAGGAACGGACCCAGCTGATCAACGCGGTCGGCAAGGACGATCCGGCGACGGACTCCGACGGCACGATCTGGACCACGAAGAAGCCGGTGAAGGACGTCGCGCGGCGGCGGAAGCTGGCCTTCGGCGTCACCGTGCTGGTGGTCGCCACCGTGGTGATCCTCGCGTGGGGCGGGCTGATGCTGATCAACCTGTTCCAGGGCGACGGCAAGCCGACCGGTCCGGCGATCAACGTCGCGGCACCCCCGAGCAGTTCGGCTCCGGCCAAACCGGGCAACCAGGCCCCGCCGCCGGCGAACCAGCCGCCCGCGGGCCCGAAGACCGGCGATCCGGTGGCCCCGAAGGCGGCCTCGGTCTACAACCCGCAGGGTTCCGGCGACAACCCGGGCCGGGCGAAGAACGCGATCGACGGCGATCCGGGCACGATCTGGAAGACCGACCAGTACCAGCAGCAGCTGCCCGCGCTGAAGCCGGGCGTCGGGATCGCGGTCTCATTCGACGACCCGGTGAACCTCGCGCAGGTGAAGATCAGCGCGGACAGCCCGGGCACGAAGGTCGAGATCCGGTCGGCGGACAGCAAGAACCCGCAGCTCGAGGACACCAAGGTGGTCGGCAGCGGCGACCTGAACGGTCCGGACACCACGATCACGCTGCAGCAGCCGACGCAAAGCAAGTACTTCATCGTCTGGATCACTCAGCTGGGCGACAACGGCGGCGACGGCTTCCTGACCCAGATCGGAGACCTGAGCTTCCTGCCTGCGGCGTGACCTGCGATCGCGACTCAGTAGGCTCTTCCGGGTGACGGCTGCAGCTCCCACGGATGCGGATCTGATCGCGGCGCACGCCGCGGGCGATCCGCATGCGTTCAGTGAACTGGTCCGGCGGCATCGAGACCGCATGTGGGCGGTAGCGCTGCGCACGCTGCGCGATCCGGAAGAGGCGGCGGACGCGCTGCAGGAGGCGTTCATCTCGGCCTTCCGCGCGGCGGGCAAGTTCCGCGCGGAGTCGCAGGTCACGACCTGGCTGCACCGGATCGTGGTGAACGCGTGCCTCGACCGGATCCGGCGAAGGCAGGCCCGGCCGACCGTGCCGTTGCCCGAGACCGGGGAGTACAACGAACCGGCCGCGCCCGGCGATTCGATGGCCGAGAAGGAGACCAGCCTGCTGGTCCGCAAGGCGCTTGACGAGCTGCCCGAAGACCAGCGCGCGCCGATCCTGATGGTCGACGTCGAGGGCTATTCGGTGGCCGAGACCGCGAAAATGCTCGGCATCGCCGAGGGCACGGTCAAGAGCCGGTGCGCGCGCGGGCGGGGAAAACTCGCGAAGGTTCTCGGGCATCTGCGGAACCCGGACGAGGGTGGCGACGTCCCAACTAACGAAAGCAAACGCAAGCACGCCACTTCGGAGGGGTCCCGGAGTGCCGGGCGAGCCCAGCGCTCGCCGGGGAACGGGGAGGGACGATGACGGACGAGAGCCGGGGGGCAGGCGGAACCATCGGACCGCCCTGGTCTGTCGACCTGCTCGCCGACCTCCACGCCGGGGTCCTCGACGACCAGGAGGCGGCGAAGCTGTGGCCGCGGGTGAACGCGGATCCGGAGGCGCGCGCGGTCATCGAGGCCTTGGAGGCGACCACCGCCGACCTGTCCGCGCTCGCCGCGGAACCGGCCCCGCCGATGCCCGCCGAGTTCGCGGCCCGGCTCGACGCCGCGCTCGCCGCGGAGTCGGCGGCCCGGCAGGAGGCGACGTTTCCGGCGGCGGCACCGGCGACTGCTGAGCAGCCGGTCGCGCCGGTGGTGGACCTGTCGGCGGCGCGGAAACGGCGGAACCGGCAGCTCGGCTGGGGCGCGGGAATCCTGACCGCCGCCGCGGCCGCCGCGATGGCGATCACGCTGACCGTGCCCGGCAAGACGACCTCGGACACGTCCGGCGTCGCCGCGCCCGCGCCGTCCGCGGTGGGCGGCCCGTCCGTCGGCGCCGACGGGAGCGGGGCGGAAGCGCTGCTGGGCGGCGGCCTCGGCGTGCGGAACTACGGCCCGCTGCAGGACTCGAAACGGTTCGACGCCTGCGTCGAAGCTGCCGGGATGGATCCGGCGGTGCGGCCGGAAGGCGTGCGGCCGGTGACGGTCGAGGGCAAGCCGGGGGTGGTGGCGATTTACACCACCGGCAAGCTCGCGCAGTTCCGGCTGGTCGCGTTCGGCGCGGACTGCGGGCCGGGGCGGCCGGACAAGCTGTTCGACAAGGTGGTCGGCAAGAAGTAGCGGGCCGGGCGTAGCGGGCGTCACCGCCGGGAACACCTCCACCTACGATCGTGTTGAGCCTGGAGCACAGGTCATGACGAGCGGAGGGTTGACGGGTGGCTGCCGAGGAAATCAGGAACCTGATCGTCGTCGGGTCGGGTCCTGCCGGTTACACCGCAGCGGTCTACGCGGCGCGCGCACAGCTCGAACCGCTGGTGTTCGAGGGCACGCAGTTCGGCGGCGCGCTGATGACCACCACCGAGGTCGAGAACTTCCCGGGGTTCCGCGACGGGATCCAGGGCCCGGACCTGATGGAGGAGATGCGCAAGCAGGCCGAGCGCTTTGGCGCCGAGCTGCGCGCGGAGGACGTCGAGTCGCTCGAGCTGACCGGCGACGTGAAGTACGTCGTCGCGAACGGCAAGCGCTACGCCGCGCGGGCGGTCATTCTCGCCATGGGTGCCGCGGCGCGGTATCTGAAGGTGCCGGGCGAGCAGGAGCTGCTCGGCCGCGGCGTGTCCGCCTGTGCGACCTGTGACGGTTTCTTCTTCCGGGACCACGACATCGCGGTGGCCGGCGGCGGCGACTCGGCGATGGAGGAGGCGACCTTCCTGACGAAGTTCGCCAAGTCCGTGACGATCGTGCACCGGCGCGACGAGTTCCGGGCGTCGAAGATCATGCTTGAGCGCGCTCGCGCGAACGAGAAGATCAAGTGGCAGCTGAACTCGCAGATCACCGGGGTCGAGGGCGACGGGACGGTGTCCGGCCTGAAGGTGCGCGACACGAAGACCGGCGAGGAGAAGACGCTCGACGTGACCGGGTTCTTCGTCGCGATCGGCCACGATCCGCGCAGCGAGCTGGTGCGCGGTCAGGTGGACGTGGACGAGGACGGTTACGTGCTCACCCAGGGCCGCACGTCCTACACGAACCTGCCCGGCGTGTTCGCCGCCGGCGACCTGGTCGACCGCACCTACCGGCAGGCGATCACCGCCGCCGGTTCCGGCTGCAGCGCGGCGATCGACGCGGAACGATGGCTCGCGGAGCACGGCGAGGCCGAGGCGCACGAGGCACCGGAACTGGTCGGCGGCGGCTACGGCGCCGGCGAGCACTGACTTTCCCACCGAGTTGAAGGAGCAAGCGATGTCCGAACCCGTGAAGGTGACCGACAAGTCGTTCGTGGACGACGTCCTGACCAGCGAGAAGCCCGTTCTGGTCGATTTCTGGGCGACCTGGTGCGGGCCGTGCAAGATGGTCGCCCCGGTGCTCGAGGAGATCGCGAAGGAAAACGGCGACAAGATCAAGGTCGCGAAGCTCGACATCGACGAGAACCCGAACACGGCGCGTGACTACCAGGTGATGTCGATTCCGACGCTGATCCTGTTCCAGGGCGGCAAGCCGGTGAAGCAGATCGTGGGCGCGAAGCCGAAGGCCGCGCTGCTGTCCGATCTCGCCGACGTGCTCTGAGCGGTCCACCTGCTGAGAACCCGGGCCAGCGACGATCGACTCGCCGGTCCGGGTTCTCGCGCGTTCGGGAACCACCCGCGCGGGGGTGTGCGCGCAGGTGCACCCGGCGTGTCCGCCGAGGGAGGACCCACCCTCCGGTGGCGCACCGACCGGGCCTGCGTCCTTACCGAGAGTTCACAGGGCACAATAGGTGCCTGGGTACACCCCTACCCGGGTTTCTGTTTCGCATCGAGCCGGTTTCGGTGCCTGAGGAAGAGCGAGGAGTGCATGCGGGTACTCCGCCGCGGTGACGCCGGTCCCGACGTCGCCGAGATCAGGTCGATCCTTGCCGGGATGGATCTGCTCCCGCCGGTGGCGGGGACCGAGCGGTACAACACGTTCGACGTCGCGGTGGAGCAGGCCGTGCGCGCCTTCCAGCAGCGCCGCGGGCTCATCACCGACGGCGTCGTGGGCCCTGCGACGTACCAGGCGCTCAAGGGCGCCAGCTATCACCTCGGGAGCCGCCCGCTTCAGTACCTTTTGTCGTCGCCGGTGCACGGCGACGACGTTTTCACTCTTCAGGAGCGGCTCACCGAACTGGGCTTCGACGCGGGCCGCCCGGACGGGTATTTCGGCCCGCAGACCGAGCGCGCCCTGCGCACGTTCCAGCGCGACATGCGGCTGACGTCGGACGGCATCTGCGGCCCGGCCACCATCCGCGAACTGCACCGCCTGTCGTCGCCGCGCGCCCGCGGCGGCCGCCCGGTTTTCCTGCGCGAGCAGGAGCAGGTGCGCCAGGCGGGCCCGCGGCTGCGCGGCAAGCGCATCGTGATCGACCCGGGCCACGGCGGCGAGGACCTCGGCGTAGTCGCCGGCGGCCTGCGCGAGGCGGACATCGCCTGGGACCTGGCGCGGCGGCTCGAGGGCCGGATGCAGGCCACCGGCATGGAGGCCCTGATCAGCCGGGGCCCGAACCACAGCCCGACGGATTTCGAACGCGCCCGCTTCGCCAACGACGCCGGCGCGGACCTGTTCCTGTCGCTGCACAACGACGGCAACCCGTCGCCGCGCGCGCAGGGCGTAGCGAGCTTCCACTTCGGCACCGGCAACGGCACCACGTCCACGGTCGGCGAACTGCTGGCGGGTTTCATCCAGCGCGAGGTCGCCGCCCGCACCGGTTTGCTGGACTGCCGCACGCACTACAAGACGTGGGAGATCTTCACCCGCACGCGCTGCCCAGCCGTCCGCGTGGAAATCGGCTACCTGACCAACCCCGACGACGCCGCCCGCCTGGCCGACCCGGCCTTCCGCGACGTCGTGGCCGAGGGCATCCTCATCGCGGTGAAGCGCCTCTACCTTCTTGGCGAAGGCGACCAGCCGACCGGCACCTTCACCTTCGCCGACGTCCTGGCCCACGAACTGGCCAAGGCCGAATAACCCCTTTCTCCGCCCCGCTGGACGCCCCGAGCTACGCCCTGCCCCGGCCTTCCCACCCCGGATGCCGCCGCAGGGCCCACCCGGCGCGCCCCGACCGCTGGCGCCGTCTCAGCCCTGTTTACCCGCGCTGACCCGACCTCACCCCAGCCGACCACTACGCACAGTCACGCCCACCGCCGCTCTCCCGGCCAACCCAGCCACGCTCGCCCCTCACCACGCCCCCGGACCGCCAACCGCGCCCCCAGCACTAAACAACCGGAGCCGCCACACCGCTTCACCGGCGCCACAAGACCTTGCGCCACACTGCTGCAGCACCCACCACACCTGGGGGCAGCCCCCGCCCTTCCCGGGGGGCGTCCCCAGATCCATTCTATCCATCCACAGCTTTTCCACGGCTTCTATCTGCAATCTGTGGATAACTCGGGTGTTCTTCCACAGTTGTGCACAGGCACCGTGAGTGGGTGTTTTCCCGGCGGATCAGAGGTGGTATGGGGCGGGTCGAGCACGGCTCGGCGGCGGCCGGGGTCAGCGGTGAGTCAATGAAGAACAGGTGGCGGCTGACCTCGGTCGATGCGGTTCGTGCGGCTGCGCGCGGGGGTCGAAATAGGCGGATTGCGAGGTTCGGCGGCGACGGTGCAGAGGTCGCACGAAGCGCGGGGTACGGCACCAAACAGCACGGAGAGTGACCGCACAGCCGGAATCGAGCCGAGCGGGGTGGAGGACGGCGAGCTAGCCGGACCCGTGGTTCAGGGTGGGTGCCAGCAAGGTCATTCAGGATGATCCGACCGGCGAAGCGGAAGCGTCAGGCGCGGCCGAGGCTGGGTTCTGCCGTCGTGATCGTCACCTGGCCGAGCAGGCGCTCCAGGGCCGCTTCGACGTCTTCCTTCCAGGTGATCGCCGAGCGCAGTTCCAGGCGCAGCCGCGGATATTTCGGGTGCGGGCGCACTGTTTTGAAGCCGACGCTCTGCAGGAACGCGGCGGGCAGCACGCACGAGTGCTGGCCCAGCGGGTCCTCGTCGTCGGGGGTGGCGTCGCCGAAGGATTCGATCGCGCGGACACCGCGTTTGGTGAGGTCTTTCGCCACGGCCTGCACCAGCATCCGGCCGAGGCCGCCGCCGCGGAATTCCGGCAGGACCTGGAAAGCGGTGAGCAGGACGGCGTCCGCGCTGGGCGGCGACGTCGGGAAGGCGAGCGAGCGGGGCACCGCGTTCGGCGGGGCGTAGAGCACGAAGCCGACCGGCAGCGTGTCGCTGTAGACGATGCGGCCGCAGGAACCCCATTCCAGCAGCACGCTGGACACCCAGGCTTCCTTCTCGACCTCGGTGGAGCCGTACTCCTCGGCCTGCGCCTTCAGATGCGGCGCGAGCTCCCAGTACACGCACTGCCGACAGCTTTTGGGCAGGTGCTCGAGATTGTCCAGGGTGACGCCCACCACGCGACGTGACACCTGAAAACCTCCCTGGACCCCGCAACTCCGGCCTCCGCACCCGCAAGAGCGCAGGCAGCACCGGAAGAACCACCCCGAGGATAGGCCGATGTGACAAGCGCCGGAAGAGCGGGGAGCCGGAAGAGGCCGCGGTTACACTCGATGGATCTACCAGCAGGTACCCACCGAGCCCTCAGGTGTCCGATGACCGAGAACCGCCCCGCCAAGCCGCAGACCGGCCGCCACAATCTCGACCCGCATCTCGACCGGTACGCCGCGCGTACCGCCGGGATGACCGCATCCGAGATCCGCGCGCTTTTCGCAGTGGCAAGCCGGCCGGAGGTCGTCTCGCTCGCCGGCGGCATGCCGAACCTGGCCGCGCTGCCGCTCGACACTCTTTCGACTCAGGTCGGCGAGATCATCGCCGAGGAGGGGCTCGTCGCCCTGCAGTACGGGTCCGCGCACGGGATTCCCGCGCTGCGTGACCAAATCTGCGAAATCATGGCTCTCGAGGGGATCAAGGCGCACCCCGACGACGTCGTGGTCACCGTCGGTTCCCAAATGGGCCTCGACATGGTGACCCGGCTGTTCTGCGACCCGGGCGACGTCGTGATCGCTGAAGGCCCGTCGTACGTCGGCGCGCTCGGCTCGTTTTCCGCGTACCAGGCGAATGTCGTGCACGTCGCGATGGACGAGCACGGCCTCGTGCCCGAAGGGCTGCGGGAAGCCTTGCGCCAGGCCGAAAAAGCCGGCCAGCGGGTCAAATTCCTTTACACGATCCCGAATTTCCACAACCCGGCCGGCGTGACGTTGTCGGCTGAACGGCGTCCGGAGATCGTCGAGATCTGCCGCGAGCACGGCGTGCTGATCATCGAGGACAACCCGTACGGCCTGCTCGGTTTCGACGGCCAGACCTACCCGGCGCTGCGCTCGCTCGACCCGGACAACGTCGTGTACCTCGGTTCGTTCTCGAAGACGTTCGCCTCCGGGCTGCGCGTCGGCTGGGTGCTCGCGCCGCACGCGGTGCGCGAAAAGCTTGTGCTGGCAGCGGAATCCGCGACGCTGTGCCCGCCGACCTTCAACCAGATGATCGTCTCGCGCTACCTCGCGACGCACGACTGGAAGGGTCAGATCAAGAAGTTCCGCGAGAACTACCGCGAACGCCGCGACGCGATGTTGTCGGCGCTGCAACAATATCTGCCGCCCGGCTGCTCTTGGACCAACCCCGACGGCGGCTTCTACGTGTGGGTCACGGTGCCGGAAGGCGTTGACACCAAAGCGATGTTGCCGCGCGCGGTCACCGCCCGGGTCGCGTACGCGTCCGGCACCGGTTTCTACGCCGACGGTTTCGGCTCCCGCCAGATGCGGTTGTCGTACTGCTATCCGACGCCCGAACGCATCCGCGAGGGCGTCCGCCGGCTCGCCGCGGTGCTCGAGTCCGAAATGGACCTCAACCGCACCTTCGGTAGCGTGAAGGCGCGCACCATCCCGGGGCCCGAGACCCCGTCTCCGGACACGGTCTGACCGGCCCTGCAACACTAAGGAGTTCCCACGGTGGTCGACCGTACCGTTGCCGTGCTCGCCGGCGGGCTTTCCCACGAACGCGACGTTTCGCTCCGCTCCGGGCGCAGGCTCTCCGCCGCGCTGCGGGCCGAGGGCCTCACGGTGGAGGAGTGGGACACCGACGCCGGACTGCTCGAACGGCTGCGCACGCAGCGCCCGGACGCGGTTGTCGTCGCGCTGCACGGCGGCGAGGGCGAGAACGGCTCGGTGCAGACCGTGCTGGAAATGCTCGACGTGCCGTTCGTCGGCACGCACTCGCAGGGCTGCCGCCGCGCCTGGGACAAGCCGACCGCGAAGGCGTTCGTGCAGCAGGCCGGATTCTCGACACCGGACTGGATTGTGTTGCCGCACAGCACTTTCCGGGAGCTGGGGGCCCAGTCGGTGCTCGACGCGATGGTCGAGCGGCTCGGCCTGCCGCTGATCCTCAAGCCGGACCAGGGCGGGTCGGCGCTCGGCACCCAGGTGGTCCGGGAGGCGGCGGAACTGCCCGCGGCGATGGTCGGTTGCTTCGCGTACGGCGACACCGTGCTCGCGGAACGGTTCGTGGACGGCGTTGAAGTGGCCGTCACGGTCATCGAGGGGGAGAACGGGGCCGAGGCCCTGCCCGCGGTCGAGATCGTGCCGGAGAGCGGCGTCTACGACTACACCGCGCGCTACACCGCCGGTCTCACCGACTTCTTCACCCCGGCCCGGATTTCCGACGAAGCCGCGAAGGCGGTCAGCGAACTCGCCGTCGGCGCGCACCGGTGGCTCGGGCTTCGCGACATCTCGCGGACCGACGCGGTGATCACGCCGGACGGGGGAGTCCACTTCCTCGAAGTGAACCTCTCGCCGGGTCTCACCGAAACGTCAACGGTGCCGATGGCGGTCGAGGCCGCCGGCACGACGCTCGGTTCAGTTTTCGCGGATCTCGTCGCGCGCGCCGTCGCCCGCGCGAACTGAAAACCTGGCGGACGGGGCGGGCGGCGGCCTGCCGCCCTTCCCCGCGCCGGTCGATTCCGGCGGCCACTCCGCGTGACCGTGGCCGCCTCGATCCGCAATCATCACCGTGACGAAACGCCCCTGGGTGATCCCTAATCGGTTTCGTCGCTCTGCTTCGCCGATTTTTCCCCGGAATTCGCGTCGATGATCCCGACGATCCGTTCAAGATCGTCCACCGAGCCGAACTCGAGAACGATGCGCCCCTTGCGCCGGCCGAGGTCGACCTTCACCCGGGTGTCGAACCGATCGGACAGCCGGTTCGCGAGTTCCTGCAATCCCGGTGCCTGAATTGGCTTGCGGGGAGCAGCCTTCGGCTTCGCCGGCTTCTCGCTCTTCTTCAGCGTGACGGCTTCCTCGGTGGCCCGCACCGACATGCCCTCCGCGACGATCCGCGCCGCCAGTTCCTCCTGGCTGTCCGGATCCTCCAACGACAGCAGCGCCCGCGCGTGCCCGGCGGACAGCACGCCGGCGGCCACCCGTCGCTGCACGGGGAGGGGGAGTTTGAGCAACCGGATCGTGTTCGTGATGACCGGGCGGCTGCGGCCGATGCGACCGGCCAGCTCCTCGTGCGTCACCGCGAACTCGTCGAGCAGCTGCTGATAAGCCGCCGCCTCTTCGAGCGGGTTCAGCTGCACGCGGTGGATGTTCTCCAGCAGCGCGTCCCGCAGCATCGACTCGTCGGCGGTCTGCCGCACGATCGCGGGGATCGCCTCGAGCTCCGCCTGCTGCGAGGCCCGCAGCCGGCGCTCGCCCATGACGAGTTCGTACTCGTTCTCGCCGAGTTCCCGTACGACGATCGGCTGCATGAGCCCGAACTCGCGGATCGAATGCTCGAGTTCGGCGAGCGCTTCCTCGTCGAAAACCTGGCGAGGCTGCTTCGGGTTCGGCTTGACCGAGCTGACCGGGATCTCGCGGTACACCGCGCCGGCGACCTCGCCGCCCGCGACCTGCTGGCCCGCAGCGCCGTTCGCCGCGAACCAGCCCTTGTCTTCGCGCGCCGCTTTGTCCGCGGGCGTGCTGGCCTCGGGCGCGGCCGGAGGAGGCGTCGCCGGTCCGGTCGGGATCAGGGCCGCCAGTCCGCGGCCGAGTCCTCCTCTGCGCTCAGTCATGTGGTGCTGCTCCTCTCCTTCACACCCCGCTCGGCGATCTCCTTCGCCGCGTCGAGATAGCTCATGGCACCACGTGAACCCGGGTCGTAGGCGAGGACGGTCTGGCCGTAGCCGGGTGCCTCGGACACCTTCACGCTGCGCGGGATGACGGTCTTCAGCACCGTGTCGCCGAAGTGGTTGCGGACCTCGTTGGTCACCTGGTCGGCGAGTTTGGTGCGACCGTCGTACATGGTGAGCAGGATCGTCGACACGCTCAGTTCGCGGTTGAGATGCTGCTGCACGAGTTCGATGTTGCTGAGGAGCTGCCCGAGACCCTCCAGTGCGTAGTACTCGCACTGGATCGGGATGAGCACTTCCTGCGCCGCCACCATCGCGTTGACGGTGAGGAGACCGAGCGACGGCGGGCAGTCGATGAAGACGTAGTCGACACCGAGCTGTTCGAGCGCCCCGGACGACAGCGCCTCCTTGAGCCGCGTCTCGCGGTTTGCCATGGAGACGAGTTCGATCTCGGCACCGGCGAGGTCGATCGTCGCGGGCACGCAGAAGAGGTTGGGCGACTGTTCGCTCTGCGCCGCGGCCTCGGCGATCGAGACCTCGCCGATGAGCACCTCGTAGATCGAGGGCGTGCCGGACCGGTGGTCGATGTCGAGCGCGGTGCTGGCGTTGCCCTGCGGGTCGAGGTCGATCACCAACGTTTTCAGCCCGTGCACGGCGAGCGCCGCGGCCAGGTTGACGGTGCTCGTCGTCTTGCCGACCCCGCCCTTCTGGTTCGCGACGGTCAGCACCCGGCGGCGAGCGGGTCGGGGGAGTACCCCTTCCTTGGGGTGGAGCACGCTCGCGGCGCGAACGGCTTCTTCAGCGATCGGCGTCCAGCCCATCTCCTGGCTGGCCTCCGCGGAGTCGGACGGCGGGGGATTCACCGGTCTCGACACCTCCTCCTGGTAGACGATTCGGGGCGTTCACACCGCGATGTTTCACGTGGAACGGCGCGGCTGTTGTCGTTCGCTAGCTCCGTCTGCCGCGTGGCCGGCTCGGCTTCGGCGGCAGGCGACGGATCAGGACCACCGTGCTGGGAACTTCGAGTACTGCCTTCCCGCATTCCGCGACTTGTGGTTCGGCCCCACCGGCCTTGCGCACCGCGTCGCGGTCCCGGGAGATCTCTTCGGCGGCGCTGGCACCCTTGAGAGCGACCAGTCGGCCTTCGGGACGGACCAGGGGAAGGCACCAGCCCGCGAGCCGAGCAAGAGGGGCGACCGCGCGGGCGGTGACGACGTCTGCGCCACTCAGCTGCTCGCGTACGGACCGCTCCTCGGCGCGTCCACGGACGATGGTGATCGGGAGTTCCAGCTTCTCGGCGACCTCGGCCAACCAGTCAACCCGGCGAGCCATGGGTTCCAGGAGCACGATATCGAGGTCCGGTCGAGCGATCGCCAGCGGTACTCCCGGAAGCCCGGCACCCGACCCAACGTCGACCACGCGCGCCCCGGAGGGGATCTGTTCGCCGATCACCGCGGAGTTCAGCACGTGCCGCTCCCACAGCCGATCAACCTCACGCGGTCCGATCAGCCCTCGCTCGACCCCATGAGTCGCCAGCAACTCCACGTACTCGGCAGCTCGTTCGACGCGCTCCCCGAACACCTCCACCGCCGCGGTCCGGACCGTTCCGGTGGCGCCGTCCAAGCTCACTACTCCCACTCCTCGCTCCGCGCGTTTCACGTGAAACGCGCTCGGTTGATTGTCCCTGATGCCGACGCCAAATCGAGCCGACAGACCGCAACTGTGGACAACTCCACTCGAGTCGCGAGTGATCCACAGGTGGTTTCACGTGAAACGCGATCACTGGGGCGAGATGGGGCGACGGGTTTCACGTGAAACGCCACGCTTGTAATTCGCCCAACCGGCGGCGTGGCTTCGGGGATGACGAAGTGCGGACGCCTGACGCGCGACCACGAACGCACAGCGGCCCACGCTGCAGTCATGATTCGGCTCGCTGCTCCGGCTCATCGCGGGCGGCCCGCCGACGACCGCTAGAACAACCCGGGCGCGCAGGAGCCTCAGCGGGAAGGGGAGCGGGGGAAGCCGAACGAGTGCGGACTACCCGGTTCGCGAACCCATCGGAGGGCGAGCCGTGGCGGCCGACCGAGCACCCGAAGCCAGAGGGCATGGAGGGGAGCAACCTCGGCTCGGCTCGGCTCGGCTCGGCTCGGCTCGGCTCGGCTCGGCTCGGCTCGGCTCGGCTCGGCTCGGCTCGGCTCGGCTCGGCTCGGCTCGGCTCGGCTCGGCTCGGCTCGGCTCGGCTCGGCTCGGCTCGGAAGGACGTTAGCGTCGGGTGTCGGTCAGTCCAGCGGGGCCGACCAGGACAGTCGGCGCGGGATCAATGCAGGGGCAGGCGCAGGGGTTGGCGCAGGGTCAGCGTGGTCCCCTCTCCGGTACCGCGTAAGAAGAGTCAGAAGAGCAGACACAAAAGAAGCGGCCCACCGGATCTCTCCGGTGGGCCGCCTCGGCTCAGTGCTCAACGTGGGGATCAAACGCGGCTCAGCGCGTCCGAGGGGGCTCAGTCCTCGGGGAAGATCACCACACGCCGCTTCGGGTCTTCGCCCTCGCTTTCGCTCGTGACGCCCTTGACCGTCGCGACCGCGTCGTGGACGACCTTGCGTTCGAACGGGCTCATCGGCTGCAGGCGCACCCGCTCGCCGCTCGACAGGACCGACTCCGCGGTGGACCGGCCGAGTTCGCGGAGTTCCTCTCGGCGGTCCGCGCGCCAGCCGGCGATGTCCAGCATCAGCCGGCTGCGCGAGCCGGTCTCCTGCTGGACCGCGAGGCGGGTCAGTTCCTGCAGCGCTTCGAGCACCGTGCCGCGGGGGCCGACCAGCTTCTCCAGGTCGTCGCCGCCGTCGATGCTGACAATCGCGCGGCCCGCTTCGACGTCCAGGTCGATGTCGCCGTCGTAGTCGAGCAGGTCCAGCAGGCGCTCGAGGTAGTCGCCGGCGATGTCGCCCTCTTGCACGAGAGCGTCGTCACCGCTCGCCTTCGGCTCGGCCGGTGCGCTCGTCTCTTCCTGATCGGCGTCGATCGTGTCGACCGTCTCCGACATCTTTCGTCTCCTCTCCGAACCCGAAGCGTCAGCGACGCTTCCGGCCCGACTTCCTGTTCGAGTCCTTGAGGAGTCCGGGCACCCCGGTGCCGTTCTCCTTCGATCCGTTCTGGTTCGACGTCTTCTCCGGCGCGCTCTCCGCCGGTTCGGCCGCCTTCTTCTCCGAGGAGGCGCCGCCACCGGCCTTGCCGTCCGCGGAGGCGGTCTGCGCGAAACCGTGCGCCGAACCCGCCTTGGTCACCTTGCCCTGCTGCTGGTTCTTCTTCTGCTGCACCGGCTTCTGGCCGACCTTCGGCGCGGTCGGCTTCTGGCCCGGCTTCGGGCCGAGCGACGCGCGCTTCTCGGCCGCCTCTGCCTTGCGGGCGGCCTCTTCCTTGTCGATCTTCGTGTAGACGAGGCGCTGCTGCATGAGCGTCCAGCCGTTGTTCGCCAGCCAGTAGAAGAGCAGGCCGAGCGGGAAGAAGGCACCGAACACCAGCACGCCGAGCGGGAAGACGTACATGGTGAGCTTGTTCATGATCGCGGTCTGCGGGGTGCCCGCGGCCGACGCGTTCTGCCGGGAGACCGAGTGCCGCGCGGTGAGGTGCGTGGCGATCGAGGCGATGATCATCAGCGGCAGCGCGACCGGGAGGACCTCCCAGTGCCAGCCGCCGTTCGCGACGTGCCCGGCGACGGCGCCGACGCCGTTGTTGACCGCCTCGCCCAGGTTGACGCCGAAGAGCTTCGCGCTCGTGTACGACAAAACGTCGTGCTCGTTGAAGAAGTAGTTCTCGGTCTTCGGGCCGCCGTTGGCCGGCGGCATGGTGAACGCGCGCAGCACGTGGTTCAGGCCGATGAAGACCGGGATCTGAAGGATCATCGGAAGGCAGCTGCCGAGCGGGTTGACGCCGTGCTCGCGCTGGAGCTTCTGCATCTCCTGCGCCTGGCGCTGCCGGTCGTTCGCGAACTTCTTCTGGATCTTCTTCATTTCCGGCGCGAAGTCTTGCATCTTCTTCATCGACCGGACCTGGTTCACGAACGGCTTGAACATGATGCCGCGGACGGTGAACGTCAGGAAGATGATGCCGAGGATCCACGAGATCGCGGTCGCTTCCCCGAAGACGAACCCGAAGACCTTGTGCCAACACCACAAGATGAAGGACACGGGGTAGTAGATGAAATCGAGCACTGAGCTACTCCTCGATCGGTGTTTCAGGCGTGCGGTGCCGCCACGAGAACTTCTCGGGCACCGGGTCGCGGCCGGGCGGGGTCCACGGGCCGCAGCGAAGCAGCCGGCGCAGCGCGAGGTAGGAGCCCCTGGCCGCGCCGTGGCGGGTCAGGGCTTCGACTGCGTACGCGCTGCAGCTCGGGTAGAACCGGCAAGCCGGCGGAAGAAAGGGCGAGATCGCCTTGCGGTAGAACCGCACGGGAAGGAGAAGCACCCACGCGACCGGACCCGGCCGGGGCGGCTTGCCTTCCTCGGGTGCTTCGGTGGCGCTGTGCTCGGAGGTGGCGTCCATGGCCGTTTACACCGCTGATCCGTGGTCGGGTGCCGCGCCCTGCTGACGCGGCTGCCGGGGAGCATCGGCCCCGGCCGGGCGGCCGGACGGCGCGAGGCCGAGCCGGCGCAGAGCGGCGTCGAGATCCGCGCCGAGCTCAGCGCTCGACGCGGACGCGGCCGGAGGCAATGCCCGTACCACCAACGAGCTGCCCGCGGGCAGTGTTCCGAGACGCGCGGAAACAAGGTGGCGCAACCGCCGGGTCACCCGGTGGCGCACCACCGAGTTGCCGACGGCCTTGCTCACCACAAAACCCGCCCTGGCCGCGAAAGGAGCGGCCACGGACGGGTCCGTGGTCAACGCATGGACGACGAGGCGGCGCCTGCCGGCTCGGGACCCCCGGCGGAGGACGACCCGGAAGTCCTCGCTCCGCCGCAGACGTGCGCCAGCGGGCAGCACGACGCGGTTGCGCGGAGCCGGATCAGGCGGACAGCTCGGCGCGGCCCTTGCGACGGCGCGCCGCGAGGATCGCCCGGCCCGCACGGGTCCGCATGCGCAGGCGGAAACCGTGGGTCTTCGCGCGACGACGGTTGTTCGGCTGGAAGGTGCGCTTGCCCTTGCTCACTGCTTCTCCTGTGTCTCGGCCGTCGGGCGACGGCGGATTCCCCGGCGCCCGGCGTGTCGTGCGGGTCGCACGGAAGTTCGTGCTGTCTCCTACCACCGGGTGGCCTCGTCACGACGAGCGACGACATACGTAGGCACGCGAAACGCACCCGTCGCATACGGGAGACCTTACGAGGGTACGCACCCCGGTCGTGAACGCTGCAGGCGCCCCTCCGCCACCCTCGGCGACCGACCCGCGAGACTGCCTCCCACCGCGGCGCGGCACCGAATGGCAACACGCCGTACCCCGTGAAATGCTTGCGCAGCACCACGTCTTGTGGCATCGAGCAGGGCTTGTTAGCGTGCCTCTCTCGGCCTCCGGGCAGGACTGACGCGGCCCAGCCGGCGCCGGGGGGTGTGGAGGCGCCCGGGGAGTACGCCGAGCCCGCAGGTGGCGTGGCTGCGGACGGCCGTACATTAGTGCACAGCTGTGGACAACTTTGTGGATATCGCTGTGCCGTCGCGCGGGTGAGTCCGGACCGCGTGCTCGAGGCGAGCTTCCAGGACGTGCTCGGGGTGGTCCGAGGCGTGCGCGCCGACGAGGGGAGGGGAGTCAGACCGGTGTCGGAGCACCAGCACAATCTGGGCGTCATCTGGGAGCAGGTGGTGCGGGAGCTGTCCGACGGCACCCTCTCCCCGCAGCAGCGAGCCTGGATGCGGGTGACCCGCCCGATCGGCCTCCTCGACGGCACCGCGCTGCTCGCCGCGCCGAGCGACTTCGCGAAAGAAGCCATCGAACGCGCGCTGCGCACCTCGATCACCGAAGCGCTGTCGCGGCGGCTCGGCCGTCCGGTGTCGCTCGCGGTGAAGGTCGACAGCACCGAGCCGGTCGCGCCCGCCCCCCGCTATGCGGCGTCACCCGCCCGGGTGGAAAACGATGTCCCGCGGCCGGAGCCGGTGCCGCAGGCGAATCCGCGGCCGGAGAACGGCCAGGCTGACCACGTGCGCGCGGAGCGCCCGAAGCCGATGCCGCCGCCGCGCCGTCCGCAGGTCGACGCGGCCGGTCTTCCGCCTGCGCGCGTCGAGCCGCCGCCCCCGCCTCCGCAGCAGCCGGTGCCCCCGGGCCTGGACGACGTCGAGGACCCGGACGAGGAAGTCGACGAAGAGGGCGAGGCGCTCGCCACCGCCAACGAGATCTGGCCCCGGTTCGCCGGGCAGCCGATCGCGGGGCAGCCCTACACCGCTCCCGCGCAGCCGCAGACGTCGAAGACGAAGCTGAACGAGAAGTACAACTTCGACACCTTCGTGATCGGCGCGTCCAACCGCTTCGCGCACGCCGCCGCGGTCGCCGTGGCCGAGGCGCCGGCCCGCGCGTACAACCCGCTGTTCATCTGGGGCGAGTCCGGGCTCGGCAAGACGCACCTGCTGCACGCCGTCGGGCACTACGCGCAACGGCTGTTCCCCGGGATGCGCGTGCGCTACGTCTCGACCGAAGAGTTCACGAACGACTTCATCAACTCGCTGCGCGACGACCGCAAGGTCGCCTTCCAGCGGCGCTACCGCGACATCGACATCCTGCTCGTGGACGACATCCAGTTCCTGGAGGGCAAGGAAGGCACCCAGGAGGAGTTCTTCCACACCTTCAACACGCTGCACAACGCGAACAAGCAGATCGTGGTCAGCTCCGACCGGCCGCCCAAGCGGCTGGAGACGCTGGAGGACCGGCTGCGGACGCGGTTCGAGTGGGGCCTGATCACCGACATCCAGCCGCCTGAGCTGGAGACCCGGATCGCGATCCTGCGCAAGAAGGCGGCTCAGGACCGGCTCGCGGTGCCCGGCGAGGTGCTGGAGTTCATCGCGTCGCGGGTCGAGGCGAACATCCGCGAACTGGAGGGCGCGCTGATCCGCGTCACCGCGTTCGCGTCGCTCAACCAGCAGCCGGTGGAAGTCGGGCTCGCCGAGATCGTGCTGCGCGATCTGATCCCGGATTCGCACACGCCGGAGATCACCGCGCCGACGATCATGGGCGTGACCGCCGAGTTCTTCGACGTGACGCTCGACGAGCTGTGCGGGCCCGGCAAGACGAAGGCGCTCGCCACGGCCCGCCAGATCGCCATGTACCTGTGCCGCGAGCTGACCGAGATGTCGCTGCCGAAGATCGGCCAGACGTTCGGCGGCCGCGACCACACGACCGTCATGCACGCGGACAAGAAGATCCGCAAGGAAATGGCCGAACGCAGGCGCATTTACGACCAGGTGCAAGAGCTGACGTCGCGGATCAAGCAGCGCGCCCGGCAGTAGCCGGCTGCCGCGTTTGGACACTCGCTTGTAGACACTGCCGCTCTCTCTTCAGAGGACGCCACGGACCGTCGTGGCGTCCTCTTTTTGTTGCCACGCCTGGCTTCGCGCCCGAAGCGCACGAAGCGTGCGTACGTACGGCTGTGCGAGTGAAGGCGCGTACGCCGATCTGCCCATCCACAGACGTCCACAGCCTGTGTACAGAGAATTCCCCAAACTTATTGATACACAAGGGGTTTTCCCCAGGGTGTGGGCAGTTTGCCCACAGTGCCAACGGATCCCGGAGCTGCGGCGACCCGGTTTTGATCCACATCCCGCTCACACCGAATCCACAGGTTGTCCCCAGGGTTGTCCACGCGGATTCCCCAGGTTGCCCACAGGTGATCCACAGCTGTGGTTCGTCACTCACCAGGGCGATCCCGGCCGCTTCGGCTGCCCCCAGACCCTGGGTACAACTCGGCCCAACCCTGGGGACAACCCTGGGGACAACTGGGCCCGACTGTGGATGAATCCGGGGATGCTCGAAACCATCCACGGATCGCCCGAACCATCCACCGATCCGCCACCAGGGCTGCCCACAGGCCGCCGCACGCTACGACCAGCGGGAACGAGCGCTGTCCACACAATCCACAGCCCCTATTACTGCTACTGGTTTTTCATCTCTTCTAAGAAAGAACAGAACAAAAACAGGCGGAGGACGAAACTGGGGACAACCCGAGATTCGTGTCGTTTTGTCGACAAAGCGAAGGGGAGGCCGAGGTGACGGCGACCCCGGCGACGGCCTAACGTGGATGTCTGCAGCTGGTCCGTTCCCGCGCGGGGCGGACCGGACCGGCGGGGACCCGGTCGCACGCGGTGCTCACGACCGGTACCCGGCGACCCCTTCACGAGCCGAGGGGCTCGGCTGTCGAAAGGAAGCGCGCATGAAGATCCGCGTCGAGCGCGACGGGCTCGCCGACGCCGTCGCGTGGGTGGCCAGAAGCCTCCCGTCCCGGCCTCCGGTGCCGGTGCTGGGCGGTGTTCTCCTCGACGCGGGCGCGGACGGGGAGTCCGACGCGCTCACGGTCTCCGGCTTCGACTACGAGGTCTCGGCCACGGTCGGCGTGCCCGCGACCATCGCCGACGGCGGGCGGCTGCTCGTCTCCGGCCGCCTCCTCGCCGACATCACCAAGGCGCTGCCCGCGCAGCCGGTGGAGATCTCCGTCGACGGCGCCCGCGCCACCATCACCTGCGGCAGCGCCCGGTTCAGCCTCCCGACCATGCCGGTCGAGGACTACCCGCAGCTGCCGTCCCAGCCCGCGCACGCGGGCGAGCTCACCGGCGACGTCTTCGGCCAGGCGGTCACCCAGGTCGCCACCGCGGCCGGCAAGGACGACACGCTTCCCATGCTCACCGGCATGCGGCTGGAGATCTCCGGCGAAACGCTGACCCTCGTCGCCACCGACCGGTTCCGGCTCGCCATGCGCGAGTTCACCTGGAAGCCGGCCGAGGGCCTGTCCGACGCCGCGGTGCTCGTCCCGGCGCGCACGCTCGCCGAGGCCGCCAAGACGCTCGGCGGGGCGGGCACCACCGTGCAGCTCGCGCTCGCTTCCGGCGACGGCCTGCTCGGCCTGTCCGGAGCCGGTCGCTACACGACCACCCGGCTGCTCGACGCCGAGTTCCCGCCGTACCGGCAGCTGCTGCCGGCGAACCACACCTCGCGCGCGGTCATCGAGGTCAGCGCGCTCACCGAGTCGATCAAGCGCGTGTCGCTGGTCGCCGAGCGCGGCACCCAGGTGCGGCTCGAGTTCGGCGACGGCTCGCTGCGGCTGTCCGCCGGCGGCGACGACGAGGGCAGCGCCGAAGAGGAACTGCAGGTCGACTACGAGGGCGAGCCGGTCACCATCGCGTTCAACCCGGGATATCTCGTAGACGGGCTCGGCGCGCTGCACAGCGACCGGGCCGAGCTGACGTTCACCACGCCCAACCGGCCGGCGCTGATCAAGCCCGCCGACGCCGAGGGCAACGTCGTCCCCGGATATCTCTACCTGCTCATGCCGGTCCGGCTGCCGGGCTGAGCGGCGCGTCCAACCGAGGAAAACCGATCCAATCCAAAGGGGATCTCATGGTTCAGCTGGGTCTCGTCGGCCTGGGCAAGATGGGCTTCAACATGCGCGAGCGGCTGCGCGCCGCCGGGCACGAGGTGGTCGGCTACGACCGCAACCCCGACGTCAGCGACTCGGCCTCGCTCGAAGACATGGTCTCCCAGCTGTCCGGTCCGCGGATCGTGTGGATCATGGTCCCGGCCGGGGAGCCGACCCGGCAGACCGTGACCGAGCTCGGGCAGCTGCTGTCCGAGGGCGACCTGGTGATCGACGGCGGGAACTCGAAGTTCACCGACGACAAGCTGAACGCGGACCTGCTCGCTTCGCACGGCGTCGGCTACCTCGACTGCGGCGTCTCCGGCGGCGTGTGGGGCAAGGACAACGGCTACGGCCTGATGGTCGGCGGCGCGGCGTCCGACGTCCAGCGCGCGATGCCGATCTTCGACGCGCTGCGTCCGGAGGGCCCGCGCGAGGAAGGCTTCTCGCACGCCGGCTCGGTCGGTGCCGGGCACTACGCGAAGATGATCCACAACGGCATCGAGTACGGCATCATGCAGGCCTACGCCGAGGGCTTCGAACTGCTCGAAGCGTCGAAGATCGTCGACGACGTGCCCGCCGTGATCAAGGGCTGGCAGCGCGGCACCGTGGTCCGCTCCTGGCTGCTCGACCTGCTGGTGCGCGCGCTGGACGAGGACCCGGAGCTGGACGACCTCGAGGGCTACGTCGAGGACTCCGGCGAGGGCCGCTGGACGCTGGAGGAAGCGGTCAACAACGCGGTGCCCGCCCCGGTGCTGTCGGCCGCGCTGTTCGCCCGGTTCTCCTCCCGGCAGAAGGACTCCGCCGCGATGCGCGCCGTCGCCGCGCTGCGCAACCAGTTCGGCGGCCACGCGGTGAAGAAGGCCGGGAGCTAGCTCCCGCGGTCCCCGCCCGTGTATCTGCGACATCTCCAGGTCACCGACTTCCGGTCCTGGCCGCTGGCCGACCTCGCCCTCGAACCGGGGCCGGTCGTGCTCGTCGGCCAGAACGGCCGGGGGAAGACGAACCTGCTCGAAGCGATCGGCTACGTGGCGACCCTCGGTTCGCACCGGGTCGCCACGGACGCCCCGCTCGTCCGCCACGGCTGTGAGCGTGCGCTCGTCCGGGTCGCGGTCGTCAACGAAGACCGCGAGCTGACGGTCGAACTCGAGATCACGCCCGGCCGCGCCAACCGGGCGCGGGTTAATCGTGGCGCGGTCGGCAAGCCGCGCGACGTGCTCGGCATTCTGCGTACGGTGCTGTTCTCTCCGGAGGACCTTTCGCTGGTGCGCGGCGATCCGAGCGAACGCCGTCGGTTCATGGACGAACTGCTCGTGCTTCGCGCGCCTCGGTACGCAGGCGTGCGCGCGGACTACGAGAAGGTGCTTAAGCAGCGCAACGCGCTTCTCAAGACCGCGGGCAAACGCCGTACTGGTCGCGAAGATCCGTACGCGCTGTCGACGCTCGACGTGTGGGACGACCATCTCTCGGTGGCTGGCGCACAGCTGCTGGCCGCACGGTTGAACCTCATCGCAGACCTCGCGCCGTACACGGCCGACGCTTATATGGGAGTCGCGCCCGACTCTCGCCCGGCGAAGATCGCGTACAAGTCTTCGCTCGGCGAAGCGCTCCCACCGTCGTACGGCGTGCCTGGCGGAGAGCGTGCTGAGCCAGAGGTACTGCGCGAGTTGTTGCTGAAGGCGTTGGCGGACACGCGTCGGCAGGAACTGGAGCGAGGGATCAGTCTCGTCGGCCCGCATCGGGACGAACTGGAGCTGATTCTCGGCGAAGCGCCGGCGAAGGGGTACGCGAGCCACGGCGAATCGTGGTCGTTCGCGCTCGCGTTGCGGCTCGGAAGTTACGAACTTCTGCGCGCCGAAGCCGGCGAACCGGTCCTCTTGCTGGACGATGTGTTCGCCGAACTCGACCGCAAGCGCCGGGCCCGGCTGGCCGAGGTCGCCGCGGGCGCCGAACAGGTCTTCATCACCGCGGCGGTGGCCGAGGACGTGCCCGAGGAACTCGCCGGCGCGAGGTTCACGGTGGCCGACGGGGAGGTGAACCGTGCCTGAACAGCCACAACGACCACGCGGGGTGACCGGGGTCACGCGGGTTGCCCACCGATCTGGGGACAAACCTGTGGACAGTGTGGATAAACCCGGAGCCGCGTTATCGCCGCGCGTGACGAACCGGCCGGATGGCGGTCTTGACACCCCCGAAGCGCGGGTTAACCCGCGCGATCCCGCCCGTGCCGCGACGGAGCGTGACAGTTCCACTGGGCCGAACGAGACGCCCGCTGGGGACAAACCGAGCGGCCGCGACCTCGCGCACGCCGCGCTCGAAGCGGCGAAGGCGAAAGCCCGCGAACGCGGAGCCCCGCCGAACCTCCGGCGCGGCCGGATCACCGGGGGCGGCGGGCAGAACCGGGCGCGCCGGCGCTGGTCCGGACCCGGCGCGGATCCGCGCGACCCGCAGCCGCTCGGCAGGCTCGTCTCGCGGCTGATCACCGACAGCGGCTGGCAGGACACGATGACCAACGCCCGCGTGTTCGGGCAGTGGGCCCGGCTCGTGGGCGAGGACGTCGCCGAACACGCCCAGCCGGTGGCGCTGAAAGACGGCGAGCTGACCGTCCGCGCGAGTTCCACCGCGTGGGCGACGCAGTTGCGGTTGCTGCAGGGCAAGTTGCTGGCGAAGATCGCCGCGGGCGTCGGGAACGGCGTGGTCAAGCGGATGCGGATCCAGGGTCCGACCGCTCCGAGCTGGCGGAAAGGGCCCCGGCACGTGCCCGGCCGCGGGCCTCGTGACACGTACGGCTGACGTGGCTTGCGCTCTGCCGGATGAGTTCCCCGAGAACCGGGCCGCGCAGGTGCAGATACGAGATGACTCAACTGAGGGTGATTTCGTCCCTCTGCGACCGGCTGAGGGGTGTCCTAGCCGCATGTGAGCGCGTGCGGGCAAGTACACTGTTGTAGTAGCGGGCGTCCGCTCGGGCGAGACGAGGAGAAACAACGCCGGTGACCGAGAACAAAAGCGAGTACAACGCGTCGTCCATCACCGTGCTCGAAGGCCTCGAAGCAGTTCGCAAGCGCCCCGGCATGTACATCGGTTCCACCGGTGAGCGGGGTCTCCACCACCTGGTCCAGGAGGTGGTGGACAACTCCGTGGACGAGGCGATGGCGGGGTACGCCACCAAGGTCGAGGTTACCCTGCTCGCGGACGGCGGGGTGCGAGTCGTCGACGACGGCCGCGGGATCCCCGTCGACATGCACCCCAAGGAGAAGAAGCCGACGCTCGAGGTCGTGCTCACCATCCTGCACGCGGGCGGCAAGTTCGACAGCGACTCCTACGCGGTGTCCGGCGGTCTGCACGGCGTCGGCGTTTCCGTGGTGAACGCGCTGTCGACGAAGCTGCTCGCCGAGATCAAGGTGAACGGCCGCAGCTGGCGGCAGGAGTACATCAACCAGGTCCCGGGTCCGCTCGAAGACCTCGGCCCGGCCACCGACACCGGCACCACCATCACGTTCTGGGCCGACGGCGACATCTTCGAGACCACCACCTACAACTTCGAGACCATCTCGCGCCGCCTGCAGGAGATGGCGTTCCTCAACAAGGGCCTCACCCTGTCGCTGCGCGACGAGCGCGTCGCCGACGAGGAGACCGAAGAGGACGCCGCGGGCAAGCAGGCGCGGGTCAAGGAAGTCGTCTACTGCTACCCGGGCGGGCTCGAGGACTTCGTCAAGCACATCAACGGCAGCAAGGACCCGATCCACGAGAGCGTCATCTCCTTCGACGCCAAGGGCGCCGGCCTCGAGGTCGAGGTCGCGATGCAGTGGAACACCGGGTTCACGCCGTCGGTGTACACCTTCGCCAACACGATCAACACGCACGAGGGCGGCACGCACGAAGAGGGCTTCCGCGCCGCGCTCACCCGCGTGGTCAACGCGTACGCGCGCGAGAAGAAGCTGCTCAAGGAGAAGGACGCGAACCTGACCGGCGACGACGTGCGCGAGGGGCTCGCCGCGATCGTGTCGATCAAGCTGTCCGAACCGCAGTTCGAGGGCCAGACGAAGACCAAGCTGGGCAACAGCGAGGCCAAGACGTTCGTGCAGCAGCAGTCGAACGAATGGCTCGCCGACTGGTTCGAGCGCAACCCTGGCGAAGCCAAGACGATCATCAACAAGTCGATCTCGTCGGCGCAGGCCCGGCTCGCCGCCCGCAAGGCGCGCGACCTGGTGCGGCGCAAGGGCGCGCTGGAGATCGGCGGTCTCCCGGGCAAGCTCAAGGACTGCCGGTCGAACGACCCCGGCGAATGCGAGCTCTACATCGTGGAGGGCGACTCGGCGGGCGGTTCGGCCAAGGAAGGCCGCGACTCGATGTACCAGGCGATCCTGCCGATCCGGGGCAAGATCATCAACGTCGAGAAGGCCCGGATCGACCGCGTCCTCAAGAACACCGAGGTCCAGTCGCTGATCACCGCGCTCGGCACCGGCATCCACGACGATTTCGACATCTCGAAGCTGCGCTACCACAAGATCGTGCTGATGGCCGACGCCGACGTCGACGGCCAGCACATCACCACGCTGCTGCTCACCCTGCTGTTCCGGTTCATGACGCCGCTGATCGAGCACGGCCACGTGTTCCTGTCGCGGCCGCCGCTGTACAAGATCAAGTGGCCTCGGTCGGAGCCGGAGTACGCGTACTCGGACAAGGAACGCGACGCGGTCATCCAGGCCGGCGTCGAGGCGGGCCGCCGCCTTCCGAAGGACGACGCGATCCAGCGCTACAAGGGTCTCGGCGAGATGAACGCCGAGGAGCTGTGGGAGACCACGATGGACCCGGCGAACCGGCTGCTCGGGCAGGTCACCCTCGACGACGCCGCGCAGGCCGACGAACTGTTCTCCGTGCTGATGGGCGAGGACGTGGAAGCCCGCCGTTCGTTCATCACGCGCAACGCCAAGGACGTGCGCTTCCTGGACGTGTAGGCGTCCCCTTCCCACCCGCTTCCCAGGACTGCTCACCGAGAAGGACCCCATGACGGAAACCTTGCCGCCGGAACACGACCGGATCGAACCGGTCGACATCCAGCAGGAGATGCAGCGCTCCTACATCGACTACGCGATGAGCGTCATCGTGTCGCGGGCGCTGCCGGACGTGCGCGACGGCCTCAAGCCGGTGGCGCGCCGGATCCTGTACTCGATGTTCGACTCCGGGTTCCGCCCGGACCGCGGGTACAACAAGTGCTCCCGCGTCGTCGGCGACGTCATGGGCAACTACCACCCGCACGGCGACTCGGCGATCTACGACGCGCTCGTGCGGCTCGCCCAGCCGTGGTCGCTGCGCTACCCGCTGATCGACGGGCAGGGCAACTTCGGCTCGTCGGGCAACGACCCGGCGGCCGCGATGCGGTACACCGAGTCCCGGCTCGCGCCGCTCGCGATGCAGATGCTCGCGGACATCGAAGAGGACACCGTCGATTTCCGCGACAACTACGACGGGCGCACCCAGGAGCCCGACGTGCTGCCGTCGCGGTTCCCGAACCTGCTGGTCAACGGCGGTTCCGGGATCGCGGTCGGGATGGCGACCAACATCCCGCCGCACAACCTGCGCGAAGTGTCCGAAGGCGTCGTGTGGGCGCTGGAGAACCCGGACGCGACCGACGACGAACTGCTGGCCGCGCTGCTCGTGCGGATCAAGGGCCCGGACTTCCCGACCAAGGCGATGATCCTCGGCACGTCCGGCATCGAGGACGCCTATCGCACCGGCCGCGGCTCGATCCGGATGCGCGCGGTCGTCGAGGTGGAAGAGGACGCGAAGGGCCGCACCATCCTGGTCGTGTCCGAGCTGCCGTACCAGGTCAACCCGGACAACCTGGTGGAGAACATCGCGCACCTGGTGCGCGACGGCAAGATCACCGGGATCGCGGACATCGCGGACGAGTCCAACAGCCGTTCCGGCATGCGGATCGTCATCACCATCAAGCGCGACGCGGTGGCGAAGGTGGTGCTGAACAACCTGTTCAAGCACACCCAGCTGCAGCAGAACTTCGGCGTGAACATGCTGGCGCTGGTCGACGACGTGCCGCGCACGCTGCGGCTCGACCAGATCATCCGGCACTACGTGAAGCACCAGGTCGACGTGATCGTGCGGCGGACCCGGTTCCGGCTGCGCAAGGCCGAGGAACGGGCCCACATCCTGCGCGGCCTGGTCAAGGCGCTCGACATGCTGGACGAGGTGATCGCCCTGATCCGGCGGTCGCCCTCGGCCGACGAGGCCCGGCCCGGCCTGATGGACCTGCTCGAGATCGACGAGATCCAGGCCACCGCGATCCTGGACATGCAGCTGCGCCGGCTGGCCGCGCTGGAACGGCAGCGGATCATCGACACCCTCGCCGAGATCGAGCTGGAGATCGCCGACCTCAAGGACATCCTCGAGAAGCCCGAGCGGCAGCGCGCGATCATCCGCGACGAGCTGATGGAGATCGTCGACAAGTACGGCGACGACCGGCGCACCCAGATCATCCCGTTCGACGGCGACGTGTCGGTCGAGGACCTGATCGCGCAGGAAGACGTCGTCGTCACCATCACCCGCACGGGCTACGCCAAGCGGACGAAAACCGATCTGTACCGCTCGCAGAAGCGCGGCGGCAAGGGCGTGCAGGGCGCGACGCTGAAGCAGGACGACATCGTCCAGCACTTCTTCGTGTGCTCCACGCACGACTGGATCCTGTTCTTCACGAACAAGGGCCGGGTGTACCGGGCGAAGGCCTACGACCTGCCCGAAGCCAACCGCAACGCGCGCGGCCAGCACGTGGCGAACCTGCTCGCGTTCCAGCCGGACGAGCAGATCGCCCAGGTCATCGAGATCCCCAACTACGAGGTCGCGCCGTACCTGGTGCTCGCCACGAAGCGCGGCCTGGTGAAGAAGACGAAGCTCACCGACTTCGACTCCAACCGCGCGGGCGGGCTCATCGCGATCAACCTGCGCGAGGGCGACGAGCTGATGGGCGCGGTGCTGGCCGCGGCCGAGGACGACCTGCTGCTGGTGTCGGCGGGCGGCCAGTCGATCCGCTTCCACGCGACCGACGAGGCGCTGCGCCCGATGGGCCGCCCGACCTCGGGCGTGCTGGGCATGCGGTTCAACGACGGTGACGAACTGCTCGGCATCAGCGTGGTCAAACCGGACAAGTTCCTGCTGGTCGCCACGGACGGCGCGTATGCGAAGCGGACGCCGATCGAGGACTATCCGGTACAGGGCCGCGGCGGCAAGGGCGTGCTCACCATTCAGCACGACAGCAAACGTGGCAGGCTGGTGGGGGCACTCATCGTCGACGAGGACGACGAGCTGTTCGCCATCACGTCCAGCGGCGGGGTCATCCGCACGCCGGCGCGGGACGTGCGCAAGGCGGGCAGGCAGACCAAGGGCGTTCGGCTGATGAACCTGGGCGACGGCACCACTCTTCTCGCGGTCGCACGCAACGCGGACGAGGGTTCGGACGTCGCCAATGGTGGCGAGGACTCCGCCGGGGAAACTCCGGAAGTTCCGGCTTCCGAGACGGTTTCGGAAGAGGCGGCGGAGGCTACGCCAGAGGAGCCCACAGCAGAAGACGGCACGGCGCCGGAGCAGTGATCGGCGCCCCACGCACGGGTAAGGACTGACTCAACGTGGCACCATCCGACAAGGCCGACGACGCGTCGGCCAACCCGCCCTGGCAGCGCACCGCCAAGGACGGCGGCGGCGACTCCGAGGCCATGGCCACGGCGCGGATCGCGACCGAGGACGTGCCCACCGCGGCCCCCGAGCCGGCCGCGGCCGAGAACGACTACCCGGTGACCGGTTCGGCGGCGCCCCGGCTCTTCGGAGGCGAGGCCCCGCCGCCGGCGGCGGCCGACGTACCGCCCGCGGGCCGCACCCGGCCGACGCCGAGCGCACTGCGCCGCCCCGGCCGCGGCCCGCGGCGGGCGAGCCTGCAGATCAAGCGGTTCGACCCGTGGTCGGTGCTGAAGCTGGCGCTGGTGCTGGGCGTCGCGATGTTCTTCGTCTGGCTGGTCGCGGTCGGCGTGCTCTACACGGTGCTCGACGGCATGGGCGTGTGGGACAAGCTGAACGGCACGTACTCGTCCCTGGTCGGCGGCGAGGGCGCGAACGCGTCCGCGGAACCGCTGATCAGCGCCGGTCGCGTGTTCGGCATCGCGGCGATCCTCGGGGCGATCAACATCGTGCTGGTGTCCGCGCTGGCCACGGTGAGCGCCTTCATCTACAACGTGTCGGCCGACCTCGCGGGCGGCCTGGAGGTCACGCTCTCGGAACGAGAGTAACCCGGTTGCAAGGGCGGATGAGGGGTCCGGTAGAGTTCTCCTCGTTCGACGGGCCCATAGCTCAGGCGGTTAGAGCGCTTCGCTGATAACGAAGAGGTCCCAGGTTCAAGTCCTGGTGGGCCCACATTTCCGGAAGGCCGGTTCGCAGTCGCGGACCGGCCTTTCTGGTATTTCGGATGACTGTCGCTTCGAGAAGTCCGTGGCCTCCGCATCTGTCGTTGCGGATCTCGGGCCAGGCAGTCGGAAGACTCTGCCAAGAAGATCTTCGCCCGGTGCGATTCTTTCGAGAGCCCACCCTCGGTTGAAGGGGTAGAGCGAAAGGAGGTCCTCCCGATGACCTCGAACACCTTCTTCCCCGATTTCCCCGAGTCGGACCTCGTCACGATCCCGCGCCCACGATCGCTGGTGCGTCTGCTGGCTCACCTGGTCGGCCTGCGCACTCGTCGATTGGCAGCCCGAGACCGGGGCGCGACGCTCGTCGACGCGGCGCAGATCCTGAGCGACTCCGGCCGGCCTGCCCAGGTGGTCAGCCGCGATCCCGCCGGGGGCGAGTGGTCGGTCACGCTCGGGCCCGCTGCTCCGGAGACGGCATGACGAGCCCTTCGGAGTGTCCTGGAGGAGAAGACGATGACCACCATCGTGATGCCGCTGGGGAGCCGACGCCCGAGGAAGCGTTCCGCCACCAGCCCGCCGTTCTCTACGGCCGGGCCGCGATGAAGTCCATCCGCGATACCGTCATCCCGGCTGTGATCGGTTACGCCACAAAAAGGCTGGGCGGCGACCGGCAGGCCGGCGAAGAGGTCGCTGCGACCGCGTTTTACGAACTCACCCGCCGTTGGCAGGCCAAAGGGGCGCTGCGCGAGCCCCGTCGACTGTTGTTCCAGATCACCGAGGACCGGTGCGTGGACCAGTTGCGCAAGAAGAGCAAGCCGCCGATGCCCATCGACGGCGCGACGCTCGCGAGACTGCTCGAAAACACCGCCAGCAACCTGTTGGACTCCGAGTTTCGAGCCGGGTTGTTCACCGAGGACATCATCAGGAAGGCTTTGCGCACGCTGCCGACGCGGCAACGGCAAGTCCTTGAGCTTCGCTATGGACTTGAGTGCGAACTCGACGACACCGCCGCACTGCTCAAGACCACGGTCAACGCCGTGAAGTCGCTGCAACAGCGCGGGCTGGCCAAGCTCAGAGAATCACCGCTGCTCGCCCGTCACCGCACGACCGCACCGGAGGTTCAGCGATGAGCGCACTTCCGCCCCTCGACGGCAACGACGTCCGGTTCGACATCGACCACGTCATGGACCGCGCTCTCGCAGCTAACGAAGCTGACATCGCCCAGCACGGACGAGTCCTGCCCACGCTGGCCAACACCGTTGAGGTTGCCTACGAATCGTTCGGCATCGGACTGCAGAAGATGACCGAACAGCGCTATTCGGAAGCCGTGTCCTGGCTGGCCACCGCCGTCGACAACAATGTCGAGTTCGCCAGGCCCATGCTCGGGATCAGCCTCGAGTTCGCCGAGCCGATTCCGGCCGCCAGGACCGCGCTGGGTGACGAGCGCGAAGACACCCTTGCCCGTCAATTGGCTGACGATGACGCAGAAAAAACCGACGACGGTGCGACACCCATCTTCAACACTGTCCTGGCCGACCATCGAGACAGCGAAACACCCGAAAATGTCAGAGAAACCCGCGTGCAAGCCGGCCAAGCGGTTCCGTACCCGGAGCCTGCTGGGCGTGCCAGGGACAACCGTCAGGCGAACTTGAGCCAGGACCGCAGCATGACAAGGCTCGAGTCCGCCGTGCTGTGCGTGCCGTCGAAACTCCTGGAACCGAACTCTCTCGCGGCTCGGACGTTCGACGTGCAGTTCCGATGGGGAGAACGAGGTGAACTGCGTTTTGCGACTGGACATTCTTGGCCGTTGACGAACTTCGCGCTCGTGACTGAAAAAGCGTGCGTTTGCGATGACCATGGTCACGACGTCGAGGTCCAGGGGATCACCCCGGGTGGTCTGCTGGTGATCCAGTCGAAGCGGAGCGAAGCACGCACAGCACCGACGGAGCGTTCCGTCGGTACCGGAGACGCGCGATCCCTGAGCAGCTCCATGCCTGTCGAGGTTGGTCGGTCCGCTGTGCAATCACTTGATCCCGGTGCCCGGATGCAGCGCCTGGTGGCGCATCTGCCGAAGCTGCTGCAGGAGGTCATCGTGCTCCGTGTCGTAGTTGGGTTATCGGCGGCCGAAACGGCGGAGGTGCTGGGCACGACGGTGGGCGCTGTGCGCGTCGCTCAGCACCAAGCCTTGGGTCGATTGCGTGGGCGAGTCGAGGCCGAAGAGGTTCTGGAGGTAGTGAATGACCGTCGCTCAGACCTACCCTCAGCTGGCATGCAGTGGTGTTTGCCTGGAACACGCCCGTGATCGTCGTCCTTGGCTCGGCAAGCTTCCGGATATTTCGGATGACTGCTCAGCGGGATTCTCGCCAGAATCAGCGGCATGCAGACCCCAGCGCAGATCCGTGCGCAGTTGAGCCTCGCCGCGGCCAACCGGCGTTTTTCGTCTGGTCTGGCCGAAGCCGAGGCCTGGCTCGCGTCGGCGACCGCGCGCGAGATGCTGCGGATCGACTACTACGCCCGCCAGGCCCGCTATCCGGTGCCGGTGCTGGGGCGGGCTCGCGACTGGAAGCTGAAGAACGCGACGCCGGTTGTCGCCGCGCTGGCTTCGATGCACCCCGACGGGCGTCTTCGCGAGCAGGCCGTTCGCGTGTTGTGCGCTTCGGCTAGTGCGGTGAGCGACCGGGCGTTGGCGGTGCGGGTTACCGACCATGTCGCGGTGGTTCGCGAGCTGGCTGAACAGGAGGTGCTGCGGCGTACGACGTTGGTGCAGGCGGAGCAGGTCGTGCCCTTGTTGCAACGGATTTCGCAGCGGGGGCGGGGTTCGCAGGTGCTTGAGCGCTATCTGCGTGCGCTGGTTGACGCGCATGGCGAGGCGTCGGTGTGGGAGTGCCTGCGGAGTTCGGAGGACTTTGACGTCCGGCGGACCGCGTTCCGGCGCAGCTTCGAATCCGGGCTGTTCGGTTTGCCGGACGCGGTCCGGTTGCTGCCGCGGGAACGGGATCAGGTCGTCCGGCGGAAGTTGATTCAGGTGATCGCGGAGGCGGGGACGCCGGACGTCATCGCCGAGTCGTTGCTGCGCGGCCGCTCTGCGGAGAGCCGGGTGCTGGGGCTGGTGAAGCTGACCGCGGAGCAGCTCGATCCCGTTGACGTGGAACGGCTTCTGGTGGACCGGTCGGTGCTGGTGCGGATGTGGGCGCGGCTGCGCTGGCAGGAAATGGGGCGCGATCCGGTCGAGGGTTACGCGGCGGTCGCGCGTTCTTCTGCCGCGCCGGTGGTGCGGGCTCGCGCGTACGTCGGGCTGGCGGAAGCTGGGGCTGAGCTGGACCGTGCGGAGATTGTCGAGCTTGCGCGGAGTGCGGATCTGGCGTTGAAGAAGGTCGGCTTGTCGTTGCTGCGCGGGAAAGCTGTTGCCGCGGAAGTGCATTGGCTGCTGCGGGAAATGACTGGCGAGGACTCGAAGGTGGCCCGGTTGGCCGGGGACGTGCTCAGCAGCTGCCCGCAGTTGTGGTCGCTGGCGGATTTGGCGGCGCTGAAGGATTCTGCGGATCCCGCGATTCAGCGTCGGGGATGGTGGCTGCACCGGAGCCTCGGCGGATGGGAAGCGGTGATCGCCGACCTGGAGTCCGGGGCGTACCGGGATCGGCTGGAGCTGCCGATGTATTTCCGGCCGACTCCCGCGCAACGGCAACGAATCATGGAGCTGATCGGCGCGCTTTCCCTTGGCAGCGGCCAGGTTTCGGAGATTGAGTTCGCGCTCGGGCTTCCGGCGTGACCGGCGAGGAACTGGGCGAGGGTTGGGACAGCGTCGCGACTCTGGTCGACGGGCGGTGGGTCGAGCGGCGGCCTCAACGGGAGGAGGTGCGTGCGTGGCTATTGCGGGAGACGCGGGTGTTGCCGTGGCTGGCTCCGCAGTTGCCGTTGGCCGTGCCGATTCCGGTGGTGTGGCGGGAAAATCCGTTGGTGGTCCGGCATGAACTGGTGCCGGGCGAACCGGGTGAACTGACTGCCGACGACGGCCGCGTGCTCGGTCGGTTCCTTCGTGCCTTGCACGGTGCGGACGCGGCCAAGGCGCGGGAACTCGGTGCCGAGCCGGAGATCCTGGCGCTCGACGCGGTCCCGCCGTTGCTGGGTCCGCTGGCCGATCGCGGGCGGGCGCTGCTGGCGGAGGTCCGAGATTATCCAGCGGACACCGTCATCCATGCCGACCTCGGGCCGGAGCACCTGCTGAAGCAGGACGGCCGGGCGAGCGGGGTGATCGACTGGACCGACTTGTCGCTCGGCGACCCCGCGCGGGACCTGGCGTGGCTGTTGCACTGGACTTCGGCGGAGTGCGTCGCGGCGTTCTCGGAGGAGTACGACGTCACGCCGGAACTGCGCCGTCGCGCGTGGGCGTGGAATCAGCTGGGTCCGTGGTACGAGGTGACGTACGGACTGGAGAACGACCGCCCTGACCTGGTCGAATCGGGCCTCGCCGGCACCCGCGCCCGGCTCGCGGAGACGAGTCAGCCCTGCCGGGAAGAGAAGGACCGGCAGGGCTGAGTGGTGCGTGGCCGCTCGGGCCATCCGATTCAACGGACCGCTCGCTCCGGATATTCCCGGTGTTCCACGTGGAACGGAACCGCTGGACGGGACGCGCGGCGGGTCCGGTAGCATCGTGGGGTAGCGCAAGCACTCAGAAGGGGGCTTCAGGTGAAGAAGCTGTTGGCACTCGCGGTCGTCGCGGGCGGCGTCCTGTTCGTCGTCAAGCGGAACAAGGCGGCCAAGGCCGAGGCTGACCTGTGGCGCGAAGCCACCACGCCTGCCGCCCCGTCGGCGAACGGCAGCGCGCCGGCCAAGGCCGCGGACGCCTCGCGCAACTGACGTCATGCTTCGCGGACCCCGGTCCGCACCGGGCCTGTAGCTCAATTGGTAGAGCACCGCCTTTGCAAGGCGGGGGTCAGGGGTTCGATTCCCCTCAGGTCCACCATCTTGACCAGGACATTCGGTTCTTGGGCATCATGGCCAAGCCGCTAGTTCGTCGTACGCCACCACGACGGTATCCGCGTTGTCCAAGAACGCGCGCGATAACTGGGGAGCCAACTGCCTCTGGCTGAACTGGCGTTAGCCGTTCTCACTTAGTCGGGGAGTGCCAACTGCGAGCGGGCCCCGAGCGGCCCGCTCGCAGTTGTCCAAAGGCTAGTTGGGTCGAACTTCTCGTACCGCCACTGCCCGAAATCTCAGTTGCCGTGCGGCTTCCGTACCATCACCAGCACGAGCGCTAGAACGAGCATCGCTCCGATTCCACCCGCGATGATTAACCAGGCGGCCGCAGAGGCGAACGCAAGGATCCCCGCGACGGCGATACCGGGTACGGCGGAACCGAGCAGGACCGGCACCGTCAAGCCAAGATGCCTGCCGAATTTCCCATCGTCCAGCGCCTCGGCAGACGCCCGTGCGTATGCAACCGTACCGTTCGCGTCCTTGCTGAAGCCGGCCTCTGCGCTGAGTCGCAGGGGGATTCGCTCGCCTTCATGCGGGACGGCGTGTTGCCCGCGGTCGGTTGGGAGCTGCTCCAGCTCCGTCTTGCGCACTACCTCTTCAGCCACAGGCGTTTGCCTTTCTCAGTCTCGGTGAGCGTGGCCGGGCATTCTTTGCCCGGACACGGGATGGAACTTGGTGCAGCGTGAGGGCCTCGTGGCAGCCGACCCGAGCTTCCGAAGATCGAGGCTACCAGTCATGTGGGTGATGTGATGGTCTTGCCCTTATGTATGACGTGTTTCGTCAGGTCAAGCGGCGTATCAAGCGCGTCGGTTGCGCGAATGCGGTCAGCCTTCAAGTTTTCTGCCCCGTCTCATCTCTGCAGTCGCAACGACTGCCGCATGCTCAGAGTGCCCAGCAGTGGAGATTGCGGGCTACCCGATCGTGCCATGCAGTGCGGGCAAGTCTCAAACCGGGTTCTCCACGTGCCGAAAACAATTTCCGACTGCTGTAGATGTCAACGTTGTCGCCGTTCGTAGATACCTCTACCTGCTAAGACGCGCCAGCTCTGGCCGACCGGAAGTGGACTAGACCACGTCCGATAAGCTACCGATCAGTACATTCGGTTGATCAATAACGGCCATTTTTGACACAATTTGTCAACAAATTGTCAATAGATACTTGTAATCAACCACTACTCACTGTCACCCTTTCAGGGCATCTTCGAGGGCTTGCCCGAGGTGCCCAGGCATGCTGCCTGCATCAGCTGGGCCTCATGTGAGCAGTGGAAGACAGGGCTTTACCATGGGACAGTCGAACGTGGAGTTCTGCGTCTCATATACAGCTCTTGCATGTATCTTGGGTTGACAACTCAGTGTCAGGGAACGCAAGATGACTGGCAGATCTTGCGAGCGGGAAGCCTGCTAGAACGCCCCAGCAGAGCCAGCGGGGAGTGCAGGTGGTAATGGAAGAGTAACCGTGGGTAGCTGTAGTTGAGGAGAACTATGAGCGTTCGCGGCCTCGGCGAGAGGAGTCTGCGGCGCGCTGCGGCAAGCTGCGCCCGAGCGAGGGCTGGCGCAACATGCTGCAAAAACAGTCGCTTATGCGGCGACAATTCCGCCTGTCGGGATCGAGGGAATTCCCGGTAAGGCGATGACGGTTCGCTCCTGTTTGACTGGGGGTCGATTCCGCGGAATGAAGGGTGACAACGTGATGGCTGGAACGGTCGACGAAGATGTTCAAGAAGAGACCTTGAGGTCGAAGGCTGGGCCAGGTAAGCAGCCGCCAGAGGGCAAGAGTGGCGGTGGCGGCGGCCTTGAGCGGGTGACGGTCAACCTGGCACCTCGCGCTTCTCGCGCACTGGAGAGGGCGGTCAATATTACCGGCGACTCCAAGACCGACACAATTAACAGGGCTCTCCAGGTGTACGCATACTTGGAGGAAGTTTGGGCAAAAGACGGTCAAGTGCTCGTTCGCAATAGCCCTGATGATGACGAAGTTACTATTTTGAAATTCTTCTAGTACAATGCTTATACCTGATGCAATTCCTTGCATGCCGCTTAATGCTTGGTTTTCGACGGTGTGTTCATTAGGCTTAGTGCGCCCGAGATTTCAGTGCGGCAGTCAGCGGAAAACTTGGTAATGCAATAAGGATGTGAGCTCCAGTTCGCTATGGGCCAGTTTCGCCACCTTGATCCATGTTGCTCAAGATGACTCAAGCTGCTCACCTTCGCAGCGCTGGCACCCCCAGGGGGCAGGTACGCGCCGCGCAGCAAATCTGCCAACTGAACTAGCGTCAAGGGTCATCCGGCGTGGCGCCTCTGTGGGGGAGGTATGCCACGAGATGAGCTGTCAATGTGAAGTGGGCGGCCAGCCGCGAAAGGTCGCCCACTTCAATTTTTGCCCCGGATTTCGTGAGGTCGTTCGGCTCTACCCCCGGCTTCAGTTGGCTGAGGGCAATTCGGAGCGCAACCGATGTTGCAGTTCGATCAGGGTCTGCCGGGCCAATTCGAGGCGCTCGAGGTCAAGGCCATCGGTGGTCCGGAGGGCCAGATCGTCGTACGCCGCTTGCATCCGGTGCAATGCGGCGCGGCCGTCCGGGGTGACTTCGAGCAGTTTGGCGCGTTGATGCGCGGGGTTCGGGCGGTAGCGGGCCAGGTCGTCGTCGACCAGCAGATCGGCGACGCGTTGGACGCTCTGCCTGGTGTGGCCCAGCTGGGAGGCGATCGCCGCGACCGGCGCTGGTTCCTCGTCGACCGCGGCCAGCACCTGGTACCGCGCCACGCTCAACCCCGTGGGGCGGGCGATGCCGTTGCCGACCGCTTCCAGGACGTCGGAGAGCCGGATGACCTCGTCCATCAGGTCGTTGTAGGCGGCACAGGCCTTCTTGACAGCATGCTGTCGTATCGCTAACTTGTCGGACATGACAGCATGCTGTCATTCAACGCCGGGTCTGGCAACAGGTCGAGAGGATCATCTGGTGCGAATTGGCATAGGGCTTCCGAATCAAGTGCGCGACGTGTCTCCGACGGTCGTGCCGCGGTGGGCGGCGCGGGCGGAGGAGGCGGGCTTTTCCTCCTTGGCGACGATCGGCAGGTACGCGTATCCGGGAGTGAGCGACACGGTCGCGCTGGCCGCCGCGGCTGGGGCGACGGAGCGGATCGGGCTGCTCAGCGGTGTTTTGCTCGCGCCGACGTGGCCGGCTGCGTTGCTGGCGAAGGAAATCGCGAGCATTGACGGGGTTTCCGGACATCGGCTGACGTTCGGGGTCGGGGTGGGGCTGCGAGAAGAGGAGTTCACCGTGCCCGGGCTCGGCGCGCGTGGCCGGGGCGCGCGATTCGATGCCGACCTGGAAACGTACCGCGAAGTGTGGGGCGGCAAACCTCGCGGGGAAAACGCGGCGGTGCCAAGGGGGACGCGGCAGGTGCCGATGTTGTTCGGCGGCTATACCGAGCAGGCGTTGCAGCGAATGGTCCGGTGGGGCACCGGATATATCGCCGGTTCGGGATCGGTGGCGACGACCGCGCCTCGATTCGAAGCGGCGAAACGCGCTTGGAACGAGGGCGGCCGGGAGGGGGCGCCGCGGCTGGTTTCGTTGGCGTACTTCGTTTTGGGAGACGTCGAGGCCGGGGTGGCGAATGTTCGGGACTTTTACCGGTTGGCACCGAAGGAAGTCGCGGACAGTGTGGTGCCTTGTGTTTCTCCGGAGATGGTTCGGAAGTCCATCGCGGAATTCGGTGAGTTGGGCGTGGATGAGCTGATCTTCGTTCCGGTGACTGATGATCTGGATGAAGTCGCTCGGCTGGCGGATGTCGTTGGCTGATGCCGGATGGTCCGGACGACAGGGCGGGCCAGAACCTAGTTAGCGAGTAGGCCAGGCCTTGTCAGGTCTGGCTCTTTCTCGTCGTTGGCATCGGGGCCAAGATGAGGTGCATGGCCGAACCCGTCCAGCCCGACAGCATCCAGCGCAGCTCCCAGAGCAGACTGACGCGCGCGGCTCGGGCAGAGAACCAGGCCGCGTTTCTCGCGGACGCCGCCGCCAGTGGATTCGTTCCCTCCGCGTCGGTGGAAGTCCGGTTCGAGCAGGCAGATGCCCGGGTGGCCCAGCATCTGGCGATTGAGGAAGGCACCGAGGTCACGGTGCGGGATCGGGTCCTGCTAGCGGACGGCCGGCCGGTGCAGCTTTCCGTGTCGCGTCTCTCGCGCGAGCTAACGCGCGGCACTGCCATCGAGAACGTCGATACCGGACCCGGCGGAACCTACGCACGGCTCGAAGAGGCTGGCCATCCGCTTGGATCGTTCGTCGAGCAGGTCGGTGCGCGGATGCCGACGGCGGAAGAAGCCGCGCTTCTACAGCTCTCCGCGGAAACGCCCGTCCTGACGGTGACCCGGATTGCCTGCGGCGCGGACAGTTCTCCGCTGGAGATCAACGACATGGTCTTAGCAGCTGACCGTTACCAGCTGTCTTACTCCTGGCCCGCGGACTGAATCACAGCACCGAAGACAGACCCTCCCGCAGCATCCGATAAGCCGCCTTCGCCCGCGCTACCGCGTCCGGATACGTCTCGTCGGCGCTTCGCCCCCCATGGATCTCCCGGGCGTTGTGAAATCCCAAGATCCGCTGCGCCCCGAAGACCTGCGAAGCCGCCAGCCGGGCGGTGAACTCGTCCCTCACCCCGCACGACGCCTGCAGTTCGTCCACCAAGTCCTGTTCCTTCTCCAACAGGTACGTGGCCAGCCGGGCCAGGAGGGCTGGCGTTGAGTACAGCAGCGTGTGGCACGTGATCGCGTCCGCGGAGTCGTTCAGGCCGGTCAGCGGGTCGCGTTCGGCCAGGCGGTTCAGGAAAGATTCCTCCAGCGCGGACAGCGCCGACATCCCGGCCGGGCGGGTGCGGACGATCTCCGCGGGGCCGTTGTCGTCCATGAACTGGTGGATGACCAGGTCTTCCTTCGTCGGGAAGTACGCGAACAGCGTCGGCTTCGAGATCTCGGCCGCTGCGGCGATGTCGGCTACCGAGACCCCGTCGAAGCCGGATTCCCGGAACAGGCGGAGTGCCGCGGAGGCGATCGTTTCCCTCGTGCGGCGGCGTTTGCGCTCGCGCAGTCCTGACACGGGCGTCAGCCTAACCCGAACCCGAACCCGGATAATAACTTGACTGAGTTGTATATTTAACTCAGGCAAGAAATCAGGGGGGCGGGAAGTGGAACCAGAGATCCGGGCGGAGCGCGAGTATCTCCAGGCCTGTCGCGCGGAGCTGGACCGCATGCGGGCGGAGATCAAGAACGCGATCGCGACGGGGATGGGCGAGGGCGACGCGGTCGACGACAAGTACTTCAACCACGTCCTCAGGCAGTTTCGCATCGAGATCGCCGAGGAGCTAGCGGATATCGACGACGCGCCGCTCTTCTTCGGCCGGCTCGACTACCCGCCGGGCGAGGTCTACGAAGCCGCTCGCGGGTCGCATACTCGATCGCCCGAGCAGGACCTGGTTTACCTGGGGCGCAGAGGAATTCGGGACGACGACGGCGAACCGCTGGTGATCGATTGGCGGGCGCCGCTCGCCAGGGCGTTTTACGAAGCCGATCACGATCATCCGATGGGGGTTCGCGTCCGGCGGCGGTACGGGTTCGACCAGGCCGGCGTGCTCAGCGCGTACGAGGACGAGCCGCTCGATCGGCCGGGTTCCTCGGCGAATCGGCTGCTCACCGCGGAGATCGAGCGGCCGCGGCAGGGGCCGATGCGCGACATCGTCGCCACGATTCAGCCGGACCAGATGCGGCTCGTGCGCGCGCCGGTCGACCGGACGATCTGCGTTCAGGGCGCGCCGGGGACCGGCAAGACCGCGGTGGGTCTGCATCGGCTGGCGTATTTGCTCTACACCGAGCGGGTGCGGCTGCAGAAGGCCGGCGGGGTCGCGGTGATCGGGCCGAACCGGGCGTTTCTCACCTATATCGCGGGCGTGCTTCCGGCGCTCGGCGAGGTGGCGGTTTCCCAAGCCACGATTGACGAATTGACCGGGGCGGGCCGCTCGGCCGGGTACGTCGACGAGCCGCGGACCGCGCGGATCAAGGGCGACGTGCGGATGGCGGAGGTCGTCCGGAGGCAGCTCTGGGCGCGGATTCAGCCGGTCGACCGGACGCTCGAAGTGAAGTACCAGCACCGCACCTGGCGGCTGTATCCCGAGGACATCGCCGAGGAACTCACCGAAATCCTCAGCCGCGGCGCGGACTACAGCGCCGGGCGGGAATTGCTGGCCCAGCGGCTCGCGCATCGGATCCTGCGGGAGATGGAGCGGTCCGGCGGTACGAGCGCGACCCTTCCTCAGCTTCGCCGCAACGCCGCGATCAACAAGGCGGTCCGGGACATGTGGCCGGCGGTCGAACCAGCACCGCTCGTCTACGACCTGCTTACCGATAAAGCAACTCTCGCGGAAGCGGCCGACGGAATCCTCACTGCCGAGGAGCAGGAAGCGCTGCTTCGGCCGCGGCCGCGCAGCTGGAAGGCGATGACCTGGTCCACGCTCGACCTGGCGTTGCTGGACGAGGTCGCGGCGCTGATCGAACGTCCGGCGAAGCTCGGGCACGTCGTGGTGGACGAGGCGCAGGACCTCAGCCCGATGCATTTGCGGGCGATCGCGCGCCGGTTGGCTGGTGCGTGCACGGTTCTCGGCGACGTCGCGCAGGCGACCAGTCCGTCCGCGGTCCGCGATTGGGCCACCGTGCTCACTCACCTGGGCCGGCCAGGCGGGCGGATCGAAGAACTCACCCACGGCTACCGCGTTCCGGCGGATGTTCTCGATTTCGCGGCTCGGCTGCTTCCGCACATCGCTCCGGAGCTGCGCAGTCCCACGTCGTTCCGGCATTCCGCGGATGCCTTGCAGCTGACCGAAACGGACGAGCCGGTCGCCGCCGCGGTCGATGCTTGCGAGAAGGCGTTGAAGCAGGAGGGGTCGATCGGGCTGCTGGCCGCGGACACGGAGGTCGCCGAGTTGGGCCGGGCGCTTGCCGAGCGCGGGCTGGACTACACAGTGCTCGGCAGCGAGGGCACGGCCCGGATCACGTTGGCACCAGTGAGTTTGGCGAAGGGGCTGGAGTACGACACGGTTCTGGTGGTCGAACCGGCGCACATCGTCGCGGCGGAAGAGCGTGGGCTGCAACGGTTGTACGTCGCGCTCACCCGAGCGGTCAGCACGCTGCACGTACTCCACTCCGAAAAACTGCCGGAACCGTTGCTGGCTCAGACCGCGGCGGTTTGACGGCGCGTCGCGTAGCACTGCCAGCCGAGAAAGCCCAGCGCCAGCAGCAAATAACTGTTGCCGACCAGATGCTCGACCGGTCCCCAGGACAACTCCAGGTACCCGTTCTTGGGCAGCCAGGAATGCGGTGCGAGGACGAAAATCGCCGCCACGGCAACCAATCCGGCGACCGCGATCCGGGTGTGTGCGCGAGCGGCGAACAGCACGATCGCGGGCACGATCCACACCCAGTGGTGCGACCACGAAATCGGCGAGCACACCAGGATCGCCGCGGTGTTGAGCAGGAACGCCATCGGCGGGTCGGCGCGCAGCATCGCGGGGATGGTCAGCGCGAGCGCGGCCAAGGTCAGTACCGCGACCAGGATCAACGTCGGCGTATCCGGAAGTCCGAAGCGGTGCACCGCGCCCTGGATGGTCTGGTTGGTCGCGAAAATCGACCCGCTCATCCCGGACGCACCGGTCAGCCCGCCGCCGAACCAGTACTTCGTCGACGCTTCCGGCGCGATCACGAATCCGGCCACCCCAGCCAGCACGAAGGTGACCACGGTCGTCACGGCCGCGCGGAAGTCCTTTTTCAGCAGGAAGAACAGCAGGAATCCGGCCGGGGTGATCTTCATGGCGGCGGCCAGGCCCAGCAGGACGCCGCGGGGCAGCCGGGTGCGGGGGCCGAGGCAGTCGAGCACCACGAGCGCCATCAGCAGCAGGTTGATTTGCCCGAACCACAACGTTTCGCGAACTGGTTCGAAAGCCAGCGACCCAGCTCCGATCAGCAGCGCGGCCAGCAACGCAGTCCGTCGCTGGGCATGCGGCCGCACCACGAAGTAGACAGTCCCGCAGAGCGCGGTCAGCGAAACGGCGAGCATCACCATCGCGCCCAACGGCAACGGCAGCGCGGCGAAGATCAGGAACACGACGGCCGCGAACGGCGGGTAGATGAAGGGCAGGATCAGCCCGGCGCGGGTCGGCGGGAGCGGGCCGTAGACGTCGTCGCCCTGGGCCAGCGCCCGCGCGCCGGACCGGTAGATCTCGAGGTCGAGCGGCCACATCGTGCAGACGAGCCACAGGATCACCGCTGCCGCCGCGACCGACGCGAGGACCAGCGCGAACACCGCCGGTCGGCGGGCGCCGGCGTCGTCTAGCCACCGGCGCAGCGCGACAGCGGGGGGCCGGAGGGAAGTCACTCCGCGATCATGCCTACTGCGATCACCCGTTCGCGCAGCGGGGGCGAGACCAGGCGACCTCGTCGACCGCGAGCCAGGGCGCGTTCGCGGCGGCGGAGGGGGTGACTCCGGCGAAGGCTTTGACCTCGTGGTGCAGGTGGGACTGGTCGACATATCCGCTTTCCGCGGCCACCGACGCCGGGCTTTCCCCCGCGGCGAGCCGGTGCACCGCGTGGTCGAACCGGACCAGCTGCGCGGCGCGTTTCGGGCTGAGCCCGAGCTGGCCGCGGAACCGGGACCACAGCCGTTTCCGGCTCCACCCGGTCTCGTCGGCCAGCTGCTCGATCCGCACCTGACCGCGGTGCGCGTCCATCCGCCGCCAGGCGAAGGCGACTTCCGGGTCGACCGTCCGGCCAGCCTCGAACCGTTTGCCCAGCGCGGCTTCTACCAGCGCGAACCGGTCGTTCCAGGAACTGAGCGCGCGCAGCCGCTCGGGAAGTTCGGTCGGCCAGACGTCCTCTAGAGACACGACCTCGCCGCTCAGGTCCGTCCCGAGCACCGCGTGCGCGACCTCGGGCGAGAGCCGGATCTGCACGCATTCGATGCCCTGCCCGCGCACGCGCATTCCCTGCGGCGCGAGCCCGGCGACAACGTTGCCGCGCGCCACGTCGTTGACCAGCAGCCGCTCGCGGAGGTTGAGAAACAGGGTGACCGCCGGGTACGGGACCACCGTCAAATCGACCAGATCCACGGTGTCCCCGACGAACCCGGCCATCTGCACGCCGGGCAACCGACTCGGCCGGGAAGGCACGGCAATGCCCCACACCGCAGCCCCGTCGCGAGCCCATTCGGCTGGTCGCATGCCGCCAGCGTAGCCACATTCGGGGCCGCGACATTTCTCCAAGACCGGCGGCCGCGGTCCCGACCAGGCTGAACGGGTACCGGAAAGGGGATCCGTGATGATCAATTCCGCAGTAGAACTCGCCGCCGCGATCCGCGCGAAGGAGGTGAGCCCGGTCGAGGTCGCTGACTGCTGCCTCGACCGCATCGCCGAGCTGGATCCGAAGCTCAACGCCTTCTGTTTCCGCGCCGACGATGAGGTCCGGGCCGCCGCGAAAGCCGCCGCGGACGCCGTGGTGCGGTCCAGGCCGGAGGACCTGCCGCCGTTCCACGGGGTACCGCTGCCGATCAAGGACCTCGTCCACGTCGCGGGCTGGCCGACCACCTACGGCTCGCTGGCCACCGACCGCGCTCCGCAACCGAAGTCGGACCCGATCGTGCGGCGGTTCACCGACGCGGGCTTCCTTCCGCTCGGCAAGACCACGACGTCGGAGTTCGGCGCGGTGCCGTTCACCGAAAGCGAGGCGCAGGGCATTTCGCGCAATCCGTGGGACCCGGACCGCACGCCCGGCGGTTCGTCCAGCGGCGCGGGGATCGCCGTCAGCGCGGGAATGGCCCCGATCGCGCACGCGGAGGACGGCGGCGGATCGATCCGCATGCCGGCGTCGTGCACCGGTCTCGTCGGGCTGAAGCCGACCCGCGGGCTGGTCACGAACGCCGTGGTGGAGGTCGAGGGCTTCGCGACCAGCGGGGTCGTCAGCCGGACGCTGGCCGACACCGCCGCTGCGCTGGACGTGCTCGCGAAGCACGACCCGGGCGCGTGGTGGTCGCAGCCGACGCCCACGCGGTCGCTCGCCGGCGCACTGGCCGCGAAACCACCCGCTGGCCTGCGGATCGGCGTCCTCACGACCTCGTTGATCGACGGCATCCCCGTCGACCCGGCTTGCCTGGCCGCGGTCGGCAAAACGCTTCGTGCGCTCGAAGAGGCCGGACACCGGATTGTCGATAAACCGCTTCCGCTGCCGACGTCGGAAGAACTGATCTCGACGTTCCTGAAGGTCTGGCACGTCGCCAGCGCGGGCATCCCGGTGGTCGACCCGGACCGCGTCGAACCGCACAACCGGGCACAGCGCGAAGCCGCGAAGTCGGTCGATTCCTGGACGTACGCGGAGAGCGTGCACCAGACCCAGGTGCTCTCGCGCCGCATCGTCGAGGCCTTCACCGACAGCTTCGACCTGCTGGTCACGCCGACCATGGCCTGCCTGCCGCCGAAGATCGGCGCGTGGCGAGAGAGCGGGAATCCGGTGCTGGCCGCGTATCCGATGGGCGTCTTCACGTCGCTGTTCAACGTGACCGGCCAGCCCGCGATCTCCCTTCCGCTGCACCACGACGAGGTCAGCGGCCTGCCGGTCGGCGTCCAGCTCGTGGCCGCGCCCTGGCGGGAGGACCTGCTGGTGCAGGTCTCCCGCACCCTGGAGCAGGCGCTGCCCTGGCTCGACCGGCGGCCGCCGCTGCGCTAGCCGACGTAGGCGGCCAGGTGCTTCCCGGTCAGCGTCCGCTTCTTCTTCACCAGCTCGGCGGGCGTCCCCTCGAAGACCACCTGGCCGCCGTCGTGCCCGGCGCCGGGGCCGAGGTCGATGATCCAGTCGGCGTGCGCCATCACGGCCTGGTGGTGCTCGATGACGATCACCGACTTGCCCGAGTCGACCAGGTGGTCCAGCAGCCCGAGCAGCTGTTCCACGTCGGCGAGGTGCAGGCCGGTGGTCGGCTCGTCGAGGATGTACACGCCGCCGTTCGACCCCATGTGCGTGGCCAGCTTCAGCCGCTGCCGCTCGCCGCCGGACAGCGTGGTCAGCGGCTGGCCGAGGGTCAGGTAGCCGAGCCCGACCTGCTCCATCCGCTCGAGAATCCGGTGCGCGGCCGGGGTTTTCGCGTCGCCCTCGGCGAAGAACGCGGTGGCCTGGGCGACCGACATCGCGAGCACCTCGCTGATGTCGCGCCCGCCGAACCGGTACTCCAGCACCGAGGCGTCGAACCGCTTGCCCTCGCAGACCTCGCAGGTGGTGGCCACCCCGGCCATCATCCCGAGGTCGGTGTAGATGACGCCGTTGCCGTTGCAGTTCGGGCACGCGCCCTCGGAGTTGGCGCTGAACAGCGCGGGCTTGACGTTGTTGGCCTTGGCGAAGGCCTTGCGGATCGGTTCGAGCAGCCCGGTGTAGGTCGCCGGGTTGCTCCGCCGCGAACCGCGGATCGGGGCCTGGTCCACCGAAACCACGTCGTCGGATTCCCGGATGGACCCGTGGATCAGCGAACTCTTGCCCGACCCGGCGACGCCGGTGATCACGCACAGCACACCGAGCGGGATGTCGACGTCCACGTCCTGCAGGTTGTGCGTGTTCGCGCCGCGGATTTCCAGCACGCCCGTGCGCTCCCGCACCGACGGCTTGAGCGCGGCACGGTCGTCCAAATGCTTGCCGGTCAACGTCTTGCTCGCGCGCAGACCGTCCACAGTGCCCTCGAAACACACCGTGCCGCCGTTGGTGCCCGCGCCCGGCCCGAGGTCGACCACGTGGTCGGCGATCGCGATCGCCTCCGGTTTGTGCTCCACGACCAGGACGGTGTTTCCCTTGTCCCGCAACCGGAGCAGCAGGTCGTTCATCCGCTGGATGTCGTGCGGGTGCAAGCCGATGGTGGGTTCGTCGAAGACATACGTGACATCGGTGAGCGACGATCCGAGGTGTCGCACCATCTTCACGCGCTGCGCCTCGCCGCCGGACAGCGTGCCCGCCGGCCGGTCGAGCGACAGGTAGCCGAGCCCGATCTCCACGAACGATTCGAGCGTCTCGTGCAGCGACTTCAGCAGCGGTGCCACCGACGGATCGGACAGCTTCCCGACCCATTCGGCGAGATCGCTGATCTGCATCGCGCACACGTCGGCGATGCTCATCCCGTCTATTTTGGACGAACGGGCCAGCTCGCTGAGCCGAGTCCCGTCGCATTCCGGGCACGTCGCGAAGGTGACCGCGCGGTCCACGAACGCGCGGATGTGCGGCTGCATCGCCTCGACGTCCTTGGACAGATACGACTTCTGGATCCTCGGCACCAGACCCTCGTAGGTCATGTTGATGCCTTCGATCTTCATCCGCGTCGGTTCCTTGTACAGGAAGTCCTGCAGCTCGCGCTTCGTGTACTTGCGGATCGGCTTGTCCGGGTCGATCAGTCCGGATCCGGTGTAGAGCCGGTAGTTCCAGCCGCCCGGGGTGTAGCCGGGAATGGTCAGCGCGCCCTCGGCGAGCGATTTCGAATCGTCGTACAGCTGCGAAAGGTCGATGTCGTTGATCGAACCGCGGCCCTCGCAGCGCGGGCACATGCCGCCGGTGACGCTGAAGCTGCGCCGCTCCTTGACCTGCTTCCCGGCGCGCTGCACGGTGACCGCGCCCGCGCCGCTGATCGACGCGACGTTGAACGAGAACGCCTGCGACGACCCGATGTGCGGCGTGCCGAGCCTGCTGAACAGGATCCGCAGCATCGCGTTGGCGTCGGTGGCGGTGCCGACCGTCGAACGCGGATCGGCCCCCATCCGCTGCTGGTCGACGATGATCGCGGTGGTCAGCCCGTCGAGCACGTCGACCTCGGGCCGGGCCAGCGTCGGCATGAAACCCTGCACGAAACTGCTGTAGGTCTCGTTGATCAGCCGCTGCGATTCGGCCGCGATCGTGCTGAACACCAGCGAGCTCTTGCCCGAGCCGGACACCCCGGTGAACACCGTCAGCCGGCGCTTCGGGAGTTCGACGCTGACGTCCTTGAGGTTGTTCACGCGGGCGCCCTGCACGCGGATCAGGTCGTGGCTGTCCGCGGCGTGCTCCCGCGTGGGCTTCCCCTTGGCCTTGGTCATCGTCTCTCCCTTGTCTTCCCCAGAGGTCCGGCTCGGACTTCTTCAGCTCGCTTGCTGGATGCGGATCAGGTTCCCGGCCGGGTCGCGGAACGAGCAGTCGCGAACGCCGTACGGCTGGTCGGTGGGCTCCTGCACGACCTCGGCGTCGCTGGCCTGCAACCGGTTGAAGGTCGCGTCGACGTCCTTGGTCGCCAGGTTGAGCGCGGCGTAGGTGCCCTTGGCCATCATCTCGGTGATCATCCGGCGCTCGTCGTCGGTGAGGCCGGGGAACGCGGCGACCGGCTGCAGCACGAGCGAGGTGTCCGGCTGTCCGGGCGGGCCGACGGTGATCCAGGCCAGGTCGCCGTACTTCACGTTGTTGCGCACCTCGAAGCCGAGGATGTCGCGGTAGAAGGTCAGCGTCGCTTCCGGATCGGTGTGCGGGAGGAAGCTCGCGTGAATGGTCAGGTCCATGCCGATCACACTAGGTTCGCGCCGAGCGGGGTGCTTCTCGATTCCTGATCGGTCGGGTGACCTGTTTCGCTACGCACGGCGCCATCCCCTCGGTCGCCCCGGTCTCCTCCTGCCGGTACACGCTCGGCGGCTTCCCGACCAGCTCGGTGAACCGCGTGCTGAACGTCCCCAGCGACGAGAAGCCGACCTCGAAACAGACCTCGGTGACGCTCAGGTCGCCCCGGCGCAGCAACGCCATCGCGCGCTCGATGCGACGGGTCATCAGATACGAATACGGCGACTCTCCGTAAGCGGCGCGGAACTGCCGGCTCAGGTGCCCGGCGGAGACGTTGACGCTCCGCGCGAGCGCCTCGACGTCCAGGGGACGCGCGTACTCGCGGTCGATCCGGTCGCGCACGCGGCGCAACCGGGCGAGGTCAGCCAAGCGCTGCGCGTCGTCCGGTTTGCTGGTCACTTCCGAATCGTGCCACGGCGCGCGCTTCAGCCCCAGTAATCCGCTCGTTCGGGCCGGTGGCCGATTCGTTCAAGACCGCCGCGCCGCACCCGTGCGACGGTGTCCGGGTGACTGTGAAACTGGAGGCCGTCGCCCCGTTCCTCGCCGGGCACGGCCGGTTGCTTGACCAGCGGCGGTTCGAGTTGCTGGAAGGAAACGGGCGCGCGGAGGAGGTGCTCGCGGCGGTCGCGGCCTACCGGAATCCGGACGGCGGCTACGGCTGGGGCCTGGAACCGGACCTGCGCGCGCCGGAAAGCCAGCCGGGCGGCGCGCTGCACGCGTTCGAGGTGTTCGCCGACGTCGCACCGGTGACCACGCCGCACGCGGTGCAATTGTGCGACTGGCTGGCCTCGGTGTCGTTCCCCGACGGCGGGCTGCCGTTCGCGTTCCCGGTCGCCGACCCGACCGCGTGCGCTCCCTTTTGGACCGGGGCCGACCCGGCGGTGTTCTCCTTGCAGAGCACCGCGTTCGTCACTTCGGCGGCGTGGCGGGTCGCCGAACACGATCCGGCGGTCGCGGCGCATCCGTGGCTCGCGCGGGCGACCGAGAGGTGCCTGCGGGCGATCGCCGACCTCGAGGAGATGCCGCACGTCATCGAGCTGAGCTTCGCGATCCACCTGCTCGATGCCTCCTACGACCGGTATCCGGAAGCCGGCGAACTCCTGACGAAACTGGGGAAGTTCTTGCCGGAGAGCGGAATCGTCCCGGTGCAAGGCGGCTCCGAGGGCGAGGTGCTGCGGCCGCTCGACTTCAGCCCGGTCCCCGGCCCGTCGCGACGGCTGTTCACCCCGGAGGCGGTCGAAGCGGACCTGACCCGGCTGGAACACGGCCAGCAGCCCGACGGCGGCTGGACGGTCGACTTCGCCAGCTTCTCCCCGGCGGCCGCGCTGGAATGGCGCGGTTACGCCACTGTCAGCGCGATTTCCAAGCTGCGGGCCAACTCCCGGCTCTAGGGCCAGAGGCGTTCGCGAACCCAGCCCGCGGGTTCGCGGCGGTAGCGGACCCGGAGGTGCCGCCGGTCGTGCGAGGCCTGCCAGAACTCCACCGATTCCGGCTGGACCAGGTAGCGCGTCCACGTTTCCGGTGCCACGTCCGGGTTTTCCGCCACCCAATCCGCGGCGGCCGCGGCGGCTTCGACGAGCTTCTCCGGGTCGGACAGCACCTCCGACTGATGCCCGACGTACGCCTCGGCCCGCGACGCCGGCGGGCGAGCGAGGAAGTCCGCGGCGGATACCTCGGGCGCGGCCGGAACCACCAGACCGCGCACGCGCACCTGCCGTCCGCGGCCGGGCCAGAAGAACGTCAACGCCGCGCGCGGATTCGCCGCCAGCTGCTGGCCCTTCGGGCTTTCCGAACTGGTCGCGACCGCCCAGCCGTCCGCGTCGACGTTCTTCAGGATCACCACGCGAGCGTCCGGCGCGCCGTCGGCGTCCACTGTGGACAGAGTGACCGCGTGCGGGGCCAGCACGTGTTCGCCCGCCTCGTTCAGCCAGGCCAGGAACAGCTCCTCGGGCGTCTCCGGGGTGTGGTCCGGGTCGAATTCCGGGAGCTGTTCGGGAAACGACTGCCAGCCGCGCAACGAAACCATGTCACCGACCGTACGGCGGCTGGCCCGGCGGCGGGTAGTGCGGCGGCTGCGGCCCGGCCGGACCCGCGGCGGGCGGCGGCCCGGTCTGCGGCATCGGCCCGGACGGAATCTGCCCGGGGAAGCCGCCGGGACCCGGCTGCGGGGGCTGCTGCCCGTAGCCCGCCTGCTGTTGCTGCTGCCACTGGAGCTGCTGGAAGGCTTCGCCCGGCTGCGGGAAACAGAACGTCAGCTTCGCCCGGATCGCGCCGTGCATCGCCGCGCCCCAGAGCTTCCCGCCGGTGAACGCGTAGGTCATGCCCGCCTGCGGATCCACCGCGACCATCCGGGTTTCGCCGCCGAACTGGTTGCTGGTCTTCGCGCTCGCCAGCTGCGCGGCGTCCGGGTGCACGTGCCCGACCAGCCCGCAGATCACCACCGACGCGGCGGTCCAGCCGATCGTGCCCTGCACGTTGGCGCGGGCGTGCTGGGTGGCCATGCCGGTGAACTGCTGCAGCGTCGCCGCGTCGATGTTCGGGTAGGCCCCGGCGACCACGCAGTAGTTCATCGTGGACAGCATGATCGACTCGGTGAACAGGCCGACCGCGGACGTCACCGGTCCGATCTGGACGGTATTGAGCCTGCCGCCGCTGCGCACTACGCGTTCGGCGACCACCTGCAGGTACTGCTCGGGCGTGAGCACGTCCGCGACCTCCCCGGGGCTGAGCGGAATCCGGGGTCATCGTCGCACGCGCCGCCTTCGCGCGGACTTCACCGGGCATGGTTGACTGTGCCCGCCATGCGCCGACTTCTCGTTCTCGCCCCAGCCCTGGTCCTGCTCGCCGGCTGCAATCCGTCGAGCCCGGCGAAGGAGACTCCGTCTTCGGCGCCGGCGAGTTCCGCGTCGGCGTCGGCGGGGCTGCCGCCCGATCCGCGGCCCGAACGCACCGCGGAGTGTCCGTACCTGTCGAACGAGACGGTGCAGGACGCGAACGGACAGCACGTCACCAAGGTGAAGGTGTCCGCCGACGAACCGCATCCGACGTGCTTTTTCTACCGCCCGGACGGCAGCGTCCAGCTGACCGTGCGGGTGTATGTGGGCAACAGCGACGTCGCGACCGCGCTGGTCAACAAGGCCGCGCCGGTCGACACGTCGAACCCGGCGTCGGACCCGGCGGGGTGGAAGGGCGGCTACCAGCCGTCCGGCGACGGGGTGGTCTACGCCGTCGCCAAGGGCGGGAACGCCGTCATCGTGACGAGCAACCAGAAGCAGAGCATCAAAGCACGCACAGTGGCGAAAAAGGCTATCGCTGCCCTGAAGCTCTGAGTAACGGGCTCCGCACGGGTGAGTGAAGTTGATCTTGTATTACTCTAAGCAGCACGCGCGGTCCCCCCAACACTCGCGCGGCGGGTGCCCGTCCGGCACCGAATACTTTGGTTACCCCTTATCGACGACAAGGACAGATTCGTGGCTGACACCCTCAAGGAAATCCTGCTTGACTCGAGCCGTCGCCCCACCGTGGTCGCCGACTTCGCGGAGCTCGTGGACGCCGAGGTCGCCGACAAGGGCGGGGTCTCCGGCGCGGTCGTGAAGACCGGCTTCGCCGCCGTCAAGAAGATCAAGCCGGGCATCATCCCGTCGGCGATCGACAGCCTGCTGGACGACTTCTCCAACGCCCTCGAGCCGTTCTACGGCGACTTCCGCGCCCAGGGCGGCAACGACTTCGGCGCCTACCTGAGCAGCCGCTCGGACGAGGCGTCGGACGCGCTGCTCGGGGTCACCGACGCCCGCGCCGAGCGCAGCAGCCGCGACAGCATCAAGAAGGTCTACTCGAAGCTGCGCCCGAACGGCAAGAAGAACGTCGAGGAGGCGCTGCCGCGTCTCGGCCAGCTGATCGACAAGCACGCCGCCGCGGCCTGAACCGGCTGAGCGACATACGAAAAAGGGCCCCGGGACGCACTTCCCGGGGCCCTTTTCGCGCGTTCAGTTCTTCTTCTCGGCGGCCGAGGGGCTCGGCGCCTTGCCGTTCGTCTTCGGCTCGCCCGGCGTGGCGTCCTTCGCGTCCTTGGCTTCCTTGGCCTCAGGGGCGGGCTTCGGGGCCGGGGGAGCGGGCGGGGTGGCCTTCGGCGGAACCGGGGCGACCGGCGGCTCCTGCTGCCGCGACTTCAGCGCGACGGCGGTGCCGACCGCGACCGCGCCGAGACCGAGGACCCACGGCCAGCGGCGACGCTTGCGGACGCCCTTGGCGGCGCTCTTCGCCTCCTCCAGAGCGGCGCGGAACTCCTTCTTCGCCGCCTTGAAGTCCTTCTTGCCGCGGCGCTTCGACTCGCCTGCCGACGCGGCGGCCTTGATCGCGGCCTTCTTGGCCTTGCGGCCCGGCTTCTTCATCTCGGCGATGCGGGCGAGCGCTTCCTTGCGCGCCGCGGCGGAGCTCTTCTTCAGCTCCTTGCGAGTCAGCTCCGTCTTCTTCGCCAGCTTGCGCTGGGCCCGGCGGCTCCGCTTGCCCAGCTCCTCCGCGCCGGCCTCGGCGGCCTTCGCGCCCGCCTTGCCCGCCTCGACGACCAGCTTCCGCAGGTCCGCCGAGCCGGACTTGACCGACTCGCCGACCGATTCCACGGCCCGGGTCATGGTCTTCACCTCATCAATCGTTGTGAAACAGATCTGTTGCTTGACATCTATCCTGCCCTTTTTCCGCCCGCACCGCTGCGGCTTCCCGCTGCGGGCGTCCGGGAAACCTCGGAAAAGTGCCTTCTTCCTGGGAGGGCGTCCGGCGCGCCGGGCCGGGACGGCCCCCTGAACCCCCCATTTGTGCGAAGGGGTGGCACGATGGCGGCGTGACTGAAAGCGCCCGCAAGGCCACCCTGCACACCAACCAGGGTGACATCCACGTGAACCTGCTGCCCGACCACGCGCCGAAGACCGTGGCGAACTTCGTGGGGCTGGCCACCGGCTCCAAGGAGTACACCCAGCCGAACGCGAAGGGCGGCAACTCCGGCCCGTTCTACGACGGCTCGATCTTCCACCGCGTCATCGACGGCTTCATGATCCAGGGCGGGGACCCCACGGGCACCGGCCGCGGCGGCCCCGGCTACAAGTTCGGCGACGAGTTCCACCCGGAGCTGCAGTTCTCCAAGCCGTACCTGCTGGCCATGGCGAACGCCGGGCCGGGCACCAACGGCTCGCAGTTCTTCATCACCGTCGCGCCGACCGCGCACCTGAACTTCCGGCACACCATCTTCGGCGAGGTGGCGGACCAGGAGTCGCGCAACGTCGTCGACGCCATCGCGACGACCGCGACCGGACCGGCGGACCGCCCGCTGTCCGACGTGGTCATCGAGAAGATCACCGTCGAAGACTGACGAGCCGCAGGCGGGGATGGGGTTTCGGTAGGTTGGAGTCATCGTGAGCCAACCGCCGAACCCGTCCGCGCCCTCTCTTCCCGGTTGCTGGTGGCATCCGAACCGCCCGACCGGTCTCAGCTGTGCCCGCTGCGGGCGTCCGGCCTGCCCGGACTGCCTGCGCGAAGCCCCGGTGGGATTCCAGTGCACGGACTGCGTCCAGACCGGTGCGCAACAGCAGAAACAGCAGCACCGGCAGTACCGTGACGCCGGAATGGGCTCCCGCACGATCGCCGGGGCCCGGCTTTCGAACTCGTACATCGTCACCGCGACGCTGATCGCGGTGAACGTGGTGCTCTTCCTGATCACCGTCGTCCAAGCGAAAAGCCTGTTCGACAACGGTGCCGCACGCATCGAGATGCTCGGCGAGCTGTGGACGTATCCCGCGCTCGGCGGCGGTGAATGGTGGCGGATCTTCACCTCGGGCTTCCTGCACTACGGGCCCATTCACATCGCGGCGAACGCGTTCTCCCTGTGGATGATGGGCCGCGCGCTGGAGCAGGTTTTCGGCAAGTCGCGGTTCCTGGCGCTGTACTTCGTGTCGATGTTCGGCGCGTCCGCGGCGGTGCTGCTGTTCGACGCGCCGAACCGGCCGTCCGCGGGCGCCTCCGGGGCGATCTTCGGCCTGCTCGGCTCCTACGCGGTGATCGTGCTCAAGCTCCGGCTGAATCCGACCGCGCTGCTGATCAACTTGGCCATCAACGCCTACGTGACGTTCACGATCCCGCAGATCTCGATCCTCGCGCACGTCGGCGGCCTCGTCACCGGCGCGCTGGTGGCGGCCGCGATTCTCTACGCGCCCGAACGCAACCGGGTGCGGTGGCAGACCACCGGCCTGGTGATCATCACGCTCGCGCTCGTCGGGCTGGTCGCCTGGCGCGCTGGCCAGATCCCGTCGCTCGAGTGCGATTTCGGCATGGTCCGCGGCGAATTGCGGTATCTCTGCGGCTTGTCAGGTTCCGGCTGAGCGAGCCCGCAACTCGGTCAGCATGTCCAGCACGTCGCGAGGATCCTCGCCGAGGTCGGTCTGGCCGAAGATGAACAGCTGGTCGTCGCGCTCCAGTTCGAGCGTCACGCCGTCGCGGCCGAGGCGGCGCGTGCTGCGCAGCCGGATCGTCGTGCCGGTCCAGGGGAGCCGGTGCGTGCCGCTGAGCGTGCGAGTCCGCAGGCCGTGCTCGTCGGCGGACAGGCGCGGCCGCACGAGCGTCCAGTGGATCGCGAACGCGCCGACGGCCAGGGTCGCGAGGCCGGTGAGCACCGCGCCCTTGCCGTCGCCGAAGAGCGCGTCCAGGACCGTTCCGACCAGCAGCAACGTGGTCAGGCCCCACGCCACTACCACGAGGTTTCGGCGCGGGGCCCAGGAGGTCGGGTGGTTATCCACAGGGGTTATCCACACTGGGGATGAGTCACACCGGTGTGATTCGGTGTCAATCGGCCGACCGGAGCAAAGCTGATCCGGCGGATGGTCAGCGCCACCGCATCGTCATCAGCAGGCCGGCGATCATCGCGGCGAATCCGATCGCGAAATTCCAGTTTCCGAGTTCGCTGAGGAACGAAACTTTGTCGCCGGCGATGTAGTTCACGACCAGCCACACCAGCCCGAGGAGCATGAGGCCGAACATGACGATCTTGTAGAACAGGTTCGACGGTCCCGCGGCCTGGACCTTCACCGGGGTACGGCGGTCGACAGGCGGGGTGTACGCGGTCTTCTTGCGGACCTTCGACTTCGGCATCGTTTCCTCGCGTGCTCTCGGGCATTCCTGGTGGCGGCATCCTGGACGAGGTCCCGCTGTCGGGGTGCGCAACCAGCGCCACGTGCACACGTTAACGTAAAGGACGGCTCCGCAGCACCGGGCGGGAGCGGTCGGGGTTTCTCAGACTGTGACAATAGCGCCACCTGGAGTGCCGAGGAGGGCTCCGGCCGGGCGCGGGAGGAGCTTGCGTGACGCCGCAGGATTGGCCGGGCGAGGACGACCGCCGCCCCGGCACCGGACCTGACCGCCCGGTCCGCCGTCAGCCGCCGCCGCCGAGAAGGCAGTCCGGGGAGACCCCGCCGAGGCGAAGAGTGGCCGGGGACCCGGGCCGCAGATCACCCGAACAGCGCACGCCGATCGACCGGGGCGGACCGCGCCGGGACGGCGGCGAAAACCGGCAGGCGCAGGGGCGTCCAGGCGAAGGCAGGCCCCGCGAGGGGGACCCCCGCGGCGGTGATTTCGGCGGCCCGCGCGAGCCCGGACCCCGCCGGACCGCCGAGTTCCGCGCCGAAGGCGGCCCGCAGCGCCCGCGGCGTACCGGGGAATTCCGCGCCCAGCCCGGGGATCCTGGCCGACGTCCGCGCGAGCCGCGTCAGCAGCCGGAAGAGGGCAGGCAGATGCCGCGCCGGGTGGGCGCCGCCGCGCCGGATCCGTCCCGGCGGCGGATGACCGGCCCGGAGTTCGCCGAGCAGCCGACCGAGGTGTTCTCCGCGGTCGCGGTCGAGGACAAGGACGACAAGAAGGCCAAGAAGACCCCGCCGCCGCTGGGCAAGGGCGGGCTCGCGATCCGCACCGCGGGCGAAATCTTCATCACGCTCGGCGTGATCGTGCTGCTGTTCATGGTGTACGAGGTGTGGGTCACCGACCTGTTCTCCGCGGAGAAACAGCACACCGCGAGCGATCAGCTCGACGGCGACTGGGCGAAGGACCGCACGCTGCACCCGGAGCTGATCGACGGAAAGGCGTTCGCGCGCATCCACATCCCGTCGTTCGGCGCGGACTTCAACTTCACCATCCAGGAAGGCACCGGCGAGGAGTCGCTGGCGGTCGGCCCCGGTCACTACAAGGGCACCGCGCTGCCGGGCGAACCGGGCAACTTCGGCATCGCCGGGCACCGCGTCGGCAAGGGCGCGCCGTTCAACGACCTGGACAACCTGAGCTCCTGCGACCAGATCGTGATCGAAACGCACACCGATTTCTTCATCTACCAGGTGCTGCCGTACGAGGACGAGATCAAGGGCTGGAGCAGCGGCAAGGGCGCGCAGCCGGAGTGCAAGGGCGTGTCGACGCTGCGCGATTCGAGCATCCCCGGCGGCGGACCGTACGACGAGACGTTCGGCCGCAAGGTGGTCCAGCCGAGCCAGGGCGACGCGGTGAACCCGGTGCCGTACAAGCCGGCCGGGGCATTGCCGAAGGCGCAGCAGGCTTCGCTGCTCACGCTCACCACGTGTCACCCGCAGTTCTCGGCGAAGGAACGGCTGATCATCACCTCGGTGCTGACCCGGCAGGTGCCGAAGACGCAGGTGCCGGACTACACGACGTTGCTGAAGAAGATCGGAGTGGCGTCCTGATGTACGGCTGGCTCTGGCGGCACCTGCCGGGTCCGTTCGCGGTGAAGTTCGCGATCGCGCTCGTGCTGGTGCTGGGAATCGTGGCGTTGCTGATGTTCGTGGTGTTCCCGTGGCTGGACCCGCTGCTGTGGTTCAACAACGTGTCGGTGAACAACTGAGGTTCGGGGTCTTCCTGGTCTCGGGCCGCTTCCCGGGCCAGGACGACGCCGCCGTACTGCGGCGCACCGTCCAAGCGGCCTGCGCGGCGGAGGCCGCCGGTTTCGACGACGTGTGGCTGGCCGAGCACCACTTCATGCCGTACGGGGTGTGCCCGTCGGCCATCACGCTCGCCGCGCACGTGCTCGGCCGGACGTCGCGAATCGGCGTGGGCACCGCGGTGAGCGTGCTGTCCACGACGCATCCGGTGGCGCTGGCCGAGCAGTGGTCGATGCTCGACGCAGTCTCCGACGGCCGCCTGCGGTTAGGCGTCGGCCGGGGCGGGCCGTGGCAGGACCTGGAGGTGTTCGGGACCGGATTGCCGCGCTACGAAACGGGTTTCGCGGAGTCGCTGGACCTTTTGCTGACCGCCGCGACTGGCCGTGTCTCGGCGGAGGGCTCTCATTTCGCTTTCCGGGAAGTCCCGCTTCGCCCGGTCCCGCAACGATCTTTGAACGTGGTAGTGGCCTGCGGCGGCCCGGCTTCCTCCGCGGTCCGGCTTGCCGCCGAACGCAGGTTGCCGTTGTTGCTGGGCCTGCACGCGGATGACGCCGAGAAGGCGGCGACTGTCGCTGCTTACGGCGCGCCTGCGGAGCATGTGTCGACAGTGCTGTGCCAGGTCGGCGACGATGCTGGCGAGGTGGTGCGCGGTGCGTTGCCGGGTTGGCTGGCGGACGGCTTAGCCGCCCATGTTCCGGTGGACGACCGGCCTGGTCCTTCCCGGGACCCTCGGGAGTACACGGAAAAACTGTGCGCGATCCATCCGGTCGGTCCGGTTGAGCATTGTGTCGAAACCCTGCGGACAAGCCTCCGGCGCACCGGGGTGTCCCACGTGATCATGTTCGTGGAAGCGTCCGGCACGCCGGAGGGCACGATGGCGAATATCGCGCGGATTGGCGCCGAGGTGCTGCCCGCGCTGCGGGGTCTCGAGCCTTCTACTCTCTAGCTCGCAGGTTCGAACTCAGCAGTCCCGCAGTTCAGGGCTCTGGTTCAGCAACTGCCCCCGAGGCGAGACGAACGCCCGGTACCGATCCCCGTCGGTGTCCCGGAAGACCGCCACCCGGTGGCAGTTCTGGAAGGCCAGCTTCACCCCGAAATGCCGCTCCAGCCCGCCCCGGATCGCGTCCGAGGCCAGCGCCCGCAGCAGCTGACCGCGGGCGGTCTCGTCCGGCGGCGGGGTTTCGTTGTCCGCGAATCCGTCCGCGGCGGTGTCCGCCTCCGCGATCACTCCGGTGATGACCTCCCACGCGTACGGCAGCGATTCCCGTACGCAGGCCACGAACTCGGCGTCGGAGACCTCCCCGCGTTCGGCCTTTTCCAGCAGCGCGGGCGATACGTCCAAGGACAAGACAACCTCCATGGTCAGCGGTACCCCTCAGAGCTACCGGCCCGCCCGACCCGGCCACAAGAGAAAACGAGTTTCATCACCACTTTGGTGGATCACTCCCACCGGAACAGCCGCACGGCGAGCACCCGAACTGAGCGAAAGCAGGCACGCTCGCGGGAAGATCGTCTAGGTGAATCAACCGCGCGAAACGCGCACCATCTCGTCGCGCTCCACTACCTTCACCCGCTCGCGGCCCTCGGCCTCGCCGAGCGACTTCTCGTGCGCGTCGAGCTTGCCCCACCCTTCCCAGGTGGTGAACGAAATCCCGCGCGCGGTGAGGAAATCCAGGATCGCGTCCGGCTCCGCATGCCGCGGCGCGGCGAGCGTGTCCGCGTCGGCGAGCAGGTTCGCGACCGTTTCGGCCGCGTCGCCCTTCGTGTGGCCGATCAGGCCGACCGGGCCGCGCTTGATCCAGCCCGTCACGTACACGCCGGGGACCTGGTTCTCGTCCAGGTCCAGCACGCGGCCGCCCTGGTTCGGGATCACGCCCGCGGTGTGGTCGAACGGGATTTCCGGCAGGTGCGACGACAGGTACCCGACCGCGCGGTACACCGCCTGCACGTCCCAGTCGTGGAACTCGCCGGTGCCGACGACCTCGCCGTCGCGGTATTCGGTGCGTTCGGTGCGCAAGCCGACGACCTTGCCGTCCTCGCCGAGTACCTCGACCGGCGAGTGGAAGAAGTGCAGGTGCAGCCGCCGCGGCCGGGAGCCTTCGTCGCGAATCGCCCATTCCTGCAGCGTCTTCACGACCATGTCGGTCTGCTTGGACGACCGCAGCTGGGCGACGCTCGCCTCGTCGAACTCCATGTCCTCGGGGTGCACGATCACCTCGACGTTCGGCGAATGGTCGAGTTCGCGCAGTTCGAGCGGCGAGAACTTCGCCTGCGCCGGACCGCGGCGGCCGAACACGTGCACGTCGGTGACCGGGCTGGCCTTCAGGCCCTCGTAGACGTTCGCCGGGATGTCGGTCGACAGCAGTTCGTCGGCGGTCTTGGCGAGCACGCGCGCCACGTCCAGCGCGACGTTGCCGACGCCCAGCACCGCGACCGACGACGCATTGAGCGGCCAGGTGCGCGGCACGTCCGGGTGGCCGTCGTACCAGGACACGAAGTCGGCCGCGCCGTGGCTGCCTTCGAGGTCGATGCCGGGCAGGTCGAGCGCGCGGTCGGACCTCGCGCCGGTCGCGAAGATGACCGCGTCGTAGAACTCGCGCAGGTCGTCCAGCTTCAGGTCGGTGCCGTAGTCGACGTTGCCGAGCAGCCGGATGTTGGGCCGGTCCAGCACCTTGTGCAGGGCGTTGACGATGCCCTTGATGCGCGGGTGGTCGGGCGCGACGCCGTAGCGGATCAGCCCGAACGGCGCGGGCATGCGCTCGAACAGGTCGATCTCGACGCTCGCGTCGGACTTGTCCAGCAGGTCGGCGGCGTAGATGCCGGCGGGGCCGGCGCCCACCACGGCGACACGAAGGATTCGGCTCACCGGTCCACGGTAAGTTAGGTGATCCTAACTTTCACTGTGATCTGGCGTACGGTCCAGCAGGTGGGAGCCGCTAAGCTGGCGGTATGCGCGTTCTCGTCGTCGACAACTACGACAGCTTCGTCTACAACCTCGTCCAGTACCTGGCGCAGCTCGGCGCCGACTGCACGGTGTGGCGCAACGACGTCGTCGATCTCGACCGCGTGCCGGAATTCGACGCGGTGCTCGTCTCCCCGGGCCCCGGCACGCCCGAACGCGCAGGTCAGAGCATTGACGTGATCGCGAAATGCGCCGAGACGCGCACGCCGATGCTGGGCGTGTGCCTCGGCCACCAGGCGCTGGGCGTGCACTTCGGAGCCACTGTCGACCGGGCGGCCGAGCTGCTGCACGGCAAGACCAGCCAGGTGCGCCACACCGGAGCCGGCATCCTCGCCGGGCTGCCGGAGGAGTTCACCGCCACTCGCTATCACTCGCTCACCGTGCTCCCGGACACCATCGACCCGGCCGTTTTCGAGGTCACCGGGACCACCGAGAGCGGCATCGTGATGGGCATGCGGCACCGCGAACTGCCGCTCGAGGGCGTGCAGTTCCACCCCGAATCCGTGCTCACCGAATGCGGCCACCGGATGCTCGCGAACTGGATGGCCTCGGCGGGCCACCCGGTCGACCCGACCGTCGTCGACGACTTGGAGCGGGCCACCCGCGCGCTGCAGAAGGCCGCGGCTGCGTGACCGCGCCGACTCCGCTGATCCGGCTCAGCGGAGTCGGAAAACGGTACGGCGGCGGCGAACCCGTCCTGACGCACATCGATTTCGAGGTGCCCGCCGGGCGGGTGGCCGGCATTCTCGGCGCCAACGGATCGGGCAAATCGACGCTGCTGCGGATCCTCGCCGGGGTGTCGCGGCCGTCGTACGGCGACCTCGCCGGAACCCCGGCGGTCGGCTATCTGCCGGACCGGTTTCCCGGCGGTCAGCGGCTGAGCGCGCGGGCGTACCTGCGGCATCTCGCGCGGATTCGCGGGCTGGCTGACCTGTCCGGAATCGACCCGCTGCTGAAGCGGCTCGCTTTGGTCGGCAGCCCGGACGCGCAGCTGCGCACGCTGTCGAAAGGCAACGCGCAGAAAGTCGGCTTGGCGCAAGCCGTTCTGGCCGAGCCGGACCTGCTGATCCTCGACGAACCCTGGTCCGGGCTCGACGTCGGCACGCACACGGTGCTCGGCGAACTGGTCGCGGAAACCCGGGCCCGCGGCGCGAGCGTCGTGTTCACCGACCATCGGCCGGACGTCGTGCGCGAACACGCCGACGACGTGTACCGGCTCGACTCCGGCCGGATCTCGCCGCTGGAAACGCATCCGGAACGGAAGCGGATCACGCTGCTGCCGGTGTCGTCGAGCGTCGACAACTGGTCCGCTGAACCAGGCGTGCACACGGTCACCGATCAGGCAGGCGGCGTGGTCCTGACTGTCGACGCCGAGCATGCCGACGCCGTGCTGCTGCGCGCACTGTCCGGCGGCTGGTCCGTGCGGGAGGTGGCACCGTGCTCGCAGTGAGCCGTTATTACTTGGCGCTGCTGGGACATTCGCAGCGGTACTTGCCTGCCGGGCTCGCGTACCTCGCGTTGTGCTCGATCCTTTACGCAGACCCGAGTTCGCCAGTGCTTCCGCTGTACGGCGTGAGCGGCGCGGGGGTTCTCGTACTCGGCTGCTGGCTCACGATCGCGTTGCTGGACATCGAAGATCCGGTGCAGCGCTTGATCACCCTCAACCACGCCGGCGGCAACCGCAAAACCATCGGCGGCGCGGTACTGACGGTTTTCGGCTGCACCCTGGTGTGCACGCTGGCGACTGTCGCATGGTCCGCGGCGCATCGGAATCAGTTGCATTGGCAGATCGTCAGTGCTGGTCTGGCAACACATTTGGCCTGCGCGCTGGTCGGCATCGCGATCGGCCTGCCGTGCTCGCGGCTGCTGGTCTCACGCATCGGCTGGACGGTGCTCGCCGCGGTTCTCGTACTCGGCGCGGTGTTGCTGGGGAAATGGGTTCCGGTGGTGCATCCGCTGCTGGAAGCGTTGATGAGCGGCACTCCATACGGCGGCCCGCTCGCGTTGGCGATCGGCACTTCGGTGGGGTTGCTGGCGGCGAGCATGGCCGTGGTGGGCGCGGTCTCGGCGCGCCGGTCTTGAACAAGGGGGAGGTTTCAAGCTGACCGCGGACACAAACTCGAATTGGAATGCGGCTCGGGCGACGACTCCGCACAAGTGCTCGCCGCGCTGCAGAAATTCCTCGACCAGAAGTCCTGACCGAATAAGCGCCCTGCCCGATCCGGAGCTGTCTCGGCCCACCGCAGGAATATTCTTCCTTTGGGGGTCCCGGCTTCTGTGGCGACGATCCGGCCGATGAATATCGCGATTCCGACTGCCTTGTCGCTCGGGGCGCTCAGGTGCCTCTTCGCGCTGGTCAAGCAGCTTCTCCGGCAGCCCCGGGCGGATTAGGCTGCAAATTGCAGTAAGCAAATGCCGATTTGGGGGTTCCCGCCCCGGTGGCGAGTCGGTTACCCTCGCGCCGTCTATTGGGCCCGCGAGGGGAGCATCCGTGACGGCAGGGATCGCCGCGATCACCGTGGACGGCTCCGCGGACGAGTTGCAGCACCTGGTTTCCTGGCTTGGCGCCGAGGATGAACTAGCCGGGCGCGTGCGGCTCGCCGGGCCGGGAAGCGGCGTGGTCGTGATGGTGAGCAGCCGGTCAGCGGGCACCTTCTGCCGGTCGCTCTTCGGCTGGCTGCGCGGCCAGCGGGACGGACGGCGGGTGTCGCTCACCGTGAAACGTTCCGGGGCCGTCGAAGAGCTGGACGTCGACTGCGGAGGCGGGCACGACGTCGACGAGGTGCTCGCCAGCGTGCGGAGTTTCCTCGACCAGGACTGATCGGCCGGCGCGAAAAAAGGGCCCGCACGGTGCGTACCGTGCGGGCCCTCCTTACGTGCGGGTCAGCCGTTGTTGTGGATGCCGCCCGGCGGGAAGATCCCGCCGCCGGAGCTGGACGTCGGCGAGCCGCCGCTGCCGTCGTCCTGCTTGATCGTCAGCGTGATCGACTGGGTCGGGCTGATCTGGCTGCCTGCCTGCGGGTTCTGCTTCACCACGGTGTTGGGCTGGCCGCTGCCGCTGTGTGTCGTCTGCGTCTGGATGCTGCCCGACCAGCCCATGCTCTGCAGTTTCTGCGTCGCCTGGTCCTCGGTCATCCCGGTCAGGTCCGGCATCTGGATCTGCTGCGGACCGGACGACACGGTCAGCCGCACCGTGCTGTTCGGGGGCAGGTTGCCGCCGTTCGGCTGCTGGTTGATGACCTGGTCCTTCGGCTGGTCCGAGGCCTGGTCGGTGCGCTTGACCTGGAAACCGGCGTTCTCCAGGATCTGCTTCGCCGTCGCGTAGTCCTTGCCGACCGTGTTCGGGACTTCCTTCTGGTTGACGCCCGATCCGACGACGATGTCCACCGGCGTGCCCTCGGGGCTCGAGGAGTTCGCGGTCGGGTTCTGCGACACGACCTTGCCGACGTCGCTCGGGTTGTCGACCGGCTGCGAGGTCGTGTTGCCGAGCTTCAGCTTCGCCTGCTCGAGCGCCGACTTCGCCTCCTCCGCCGACTTGCCGCGCAGATCCGGCACCGTGGTGTTGCCCGGCTGCACGCCGACGGTGAGGGTGATCGTGGAGGTGGTCGACACCGTCGCGCCGACCTGCGGGTCGATCGCGATGACCTTGCCGATCTGGTCCTCGGAGCACGTCAGGCCGCCGGGGTTGCTCGCCTCCGTCCCGCACACCACGTTCTTGTTCGGCGCGAACGACGAGAAGCCCGCCTGCTGCAGTGCTGCTTTCGCCTGCACCACCTGCTGGTTGACCACCGGCGGGATCTGCGCGGTCTCGTTCTTGTCGCGGAAGGATCCGCTCAGCCAGAAGATCAGCAGCACCACGCCCGCCACGAGCAGCGCGGCGATCACCCCGAAGATGATCCGGCGGCGGCGCTTGGCGCGCGGATCCTCTTCCGGCTCGTCGGCGTAGTCGTCGTAGGCCTGCGGCTGGCGCCGGTCGGCGTTCATCACCTGGGTGCGCTCGTCGTCCGACATCACCATCGGGGCCGACGGACGCTGCCCGGACAGCGTGCGGACCAGGTCCGAGCGCATTTCCGCGGCCGACTGGTACCGGTTCGCCGGGCCCTTGGCCAGCGCCTTCAGCACCACCGCGTCCAGCTCCGGCGACACCGCCGGGTTCACCGACGACGGCGGGTTCGGGTCCTCCCGCACGTGCTGATACGCCACCGCGACCGGGGAATCGCCGGTGAACGGCGGCTCGCCGGTGATCAGTTCGTACAGCACGCAGCCTGCCGCGTAGACGTCCGAGCGGGCGTCCACCGATTCGCCGCGCGCCTGCTCCGGCGAGAGGTACTGGGCGGTGCCGATGACGGCCGCGGTCTGCGTCATCGCCGACTGGCCGTCGTGCATGGCGCGCGCGATGCCGAAGTCCATCACCTTGACGGCGCCGTTCTTCGTGATCATCACGTTCGCCGGCTTCACGTCGCGGTGCACGATGCCGTGCCGGTGCGAGAAGTCGAGCGCGGCGCAGACGTCGGCCATGACCTCCATCGCGCGCTTCTGCGACAGCGGGCCCTCGGTCTTGACGATGTCGCGCAGCGTCCGGCCTTCGACGTACTCCATCACGATGTAGGGCAGCGGCCCGACGTCGGTGTTCGCCTCGCCGGTGTCGTACACGGCGACGATCGCGGGATGGTTCAGCGCGGCGGCGTTCTGCGCCTCGCGCCGGAACCGCTCCTGGAACTGCGGATCGCGGGCGAGGTCCGCGCGCAGGACCTTGATCGCGACTTCCCGGCCCAGCCGCACGTCGTGCCCGTGGTGGACCTCGGACATACCGCCGTACCCGAGCGTGTCGCCCAGCTCGTACCGATTGGAGAGCAGTCTGGGTGTCGTCATCGCTTCGTGCCGTTCCATTCCGTCCAAGGTGTGGTCATCATGCCTTGCAGGCCCTGGGCCTCGCTCGTGCCGGCGGGCGTGGCGGAGGTCGGTTCGCTCCCGTTGTCCACGCTTCGCGGCGGTCCGCCGTTGCCGGCCGACACCACTCTCGCGATCAAGAACGCCACGGCCACCAGGACCACGACGATGACCACCGCGAGCAGCACCCACCAGCCCCACTGGTTCCGTTTCGGCGGCGGGACCGGCGGACCCGGCGGTCCTGGCGGAGCCGAGAGCGGCCGGAACGCCGGGTTGGAACTGGGCCCGACCGGCGCGCCGGGAGCCGCCTGCGGGACCGGCGGCACGGGCGGAGCCTGCCCCGCCGCGTAGGCGGCGTTGACCACGCCGAGCGGGGTGGGCAGCGGGCGGCCGGCGCGGACCGCGGCGATCGCGCCGGCGAACTCGCCGCCGCTCGCGTACCGCTGCCGGGGGTCCTTCACGAGCGTCGCCTCGATCACGGCCCGCGCGCCCGGCGGGACGTCCGGCGGCAGCGGCGGCGGGACGTCGCGGATGTGCATCATCGCGACCGTCACCGCGTTTTCGGACAGGAACGGCCGGTGCCCGGCGAGGCATTCGTACCCGCACACGGCGAGCGAATAGACGTCGCTGGCCGGTTCCGCGTCCTGGCCGAGCGCCTGCTCCGGCGCGATGTAGTGCGCGGTTCCCATCACCATGCCGGACCGGGTGACCGGGGCGGCGTCGGCGGCCTTGGCCACGCCGAAGTCGGTGATCTTCACCTTGCCCGCGGGGGTGACCAGGATGTTGCCCGGTTTCACGTCGCGGTGCACCAGGCCCTGCTCGTGCGCGGCCTGCAGCGCGGTGCCCGCCTGCTCGAGCAGGTCGAGCGTGTAGTCCGCGGTGAGCCGCCCGTGCTTGGCGAGGATGCCCGCGAGCGGATCGCCCTCCACGTACTCCATCACCAGGTACGCGATGGACAGGTCCTCGTTGACCGTCTCGCCGTAGTCGTGCACCGCGGCGATCCCGGCGTGGTTGAGCGAGGCGGTCATCCGTGCCTCGGTGCGGAACCGGTGCAGGAATTCGGCGTCGCCGGACAGTTCGGCTTTCAGCACCTTGACCGCGACGACCCGGTCGAGCCGGGTGTCGCTCGCCTGCCAGACCTCGCCCATCCCGCCGACGGCGATCCGGTTCGTCAGCTTGTAGCGCTCGGCCAGCAGCTGACCCGAGGACAGCATCGGCTATCCACCCCCGAGCCGGGCGGCGATGGCGGCACGGCCGATCTCGGCGGCCACCGTGCCGCCGGTCGCGGCCAGACCGCGGTTGCCGCCGTTCTCGACGATGACCGACACGGCGATCTGCGGGTTGTCCGACGGCGCGAACGCGGTGTACCACGCGTGCGGCGCGGTGTTCTTCGAATCGGCGCCGTGCTCGGCGGTACCGGTCTTCGAGGCGATCTTCAGCGCGTCGTTCTTGCCGCCGCCCTTGGTGAAGGACTCCGACGCGATCATCATGTCGGTGAGGATCTTGTTGTTCTCCGGCGACAGCGCGGGCTTGCCGGTGAGCTGCTCCGGGTCGACGTTCTCGACCGTCGACAGGTCCGGGGCCAGGATCGACTGGATCAGCTGCGGCTTCATCGCGTAACCGTTGTTCGCGACGGTCGCCGAAAGCAAGCAGTCCTGCAGCGGGGTGAGCCGGACGTCGCGCTGGCCGATGCCGCTCTGGTAGAGCGCGCCGGGCGAGTCGAGCGGGCCGACGGTCGAGCCGACGACCCGCATCGGGACGGTCAGGTCGTTCTGCCCGATGCCGAAGTTGGCCGCGGCCGCCTTCATCTTGTCCGCGCCGAGCTGGCCGGCGAAGGTCGCGAACGGGACGTTGCACGAATGCGCCAGCGCGTCCTTGAACGTGTTGCCCGGGCAGGTCTCGCCGCCGTAGTTCTCCAGCGTCGTGTTCGTGCCCGGCAGCTGCACGTTCGGCGCGGTGCTGACCTGGGTGTCCGGGCCGATCCCGCTCTCCAGCGCCGCGGCGGCGGTGACGATCTTGAACGTCGACCCCGGCGGGTAGTTCTCCGAGATCGCCCGGTTCAGCATCGGGTTGTTCTTGTCCTTGGAGTAGGCCTCCCACGCCTTGTTCTGGTCGGTGCCGTGCGTCGCCAGCTGGTTCGGGTCGTACGACGGGGTCGAGACCATCGCCAGGATCCGGCCGGTCTTCGGCTCCATCGCGACCACCGCGCCGGTGTAGCCGCGCTTGGTCATCAGGTCGTAGGCGGCCTTCTGCACCTTCGGGTCGATGGTGAGCTTCACGTTGCCGCCGCGCGGGTCGCGGCCGGTGACCATGTCCGACAACCGGCGGACGAACAGCCGCGGGTCCGACCCGTTCAGCACGTCGTCCTCGGCGCGCTCCAGCCCGCCCGCGCCGTAGTTGATCGAGTAGTACCCGGTGACCGGGGCGTACATCGGGCCGTCGGCGTAGGTGCGGAAGAACTTGAACTTGTCGGTCGAGGGCTTCACGCCGGCGAGCACGGTGCCGTCCGGCGTGACGATCTGGCCGCGCTGCCGGGAGTACTCGTCGTAGAGCACGCGCTGGTTGCGCGGATCGGTGCGGTACGTGTCGGCCTTGATGACCTGGACGTAGGTGTCGTTGGCCAGCAGCAGCACGATCATCGCGAGCATCGCCATGCCGACCTTGCGCAGGGGGGCGTTCACGCGGTCCTCCCGTTCGGGTCGCCTTCGGCTGGCGGACGCCGCACCATCACGGTGTGCGCCTCGGCGATCGGAGCCTGCGGCTGCTGCGGCTTCGGCCGGGTGGCCGGCCTGCGCGCCGCGTCCGAAATGCGCAGCATCAGGGCGACCAGGATGTAGTTCGCCAGCAGCGAAGAGCCGCCGTAGGACAGGAAGGGCGCGGTGACGCCGGTTTCCGGGATGAGCGCGGTGACGCCGCCGACGACCACGAAAATCTGGATCACGATGGTGAAGGCGAGCCCGCCGCCGAGCAGTTTGCCGAACGTGTCGCGCACCGCCAGCGCGCTGCGCATGCCGCGCATCGCGAGCAGCACGTACAGCATCAGCACCGCGGCCAGCCCGATGAAGCCGAGTTCCTCGCCGATCGCGGCGGTGATGAAGTCGGTGCTCGCGGCGGGCGGGATGTCCGGGCGGCCGGCGCCGAGCCCGGTGCCGCCGACGCCGCCGGTGCCGAGCCCGAACAGGCCCTGCGCGAGCTGGTAGCTGCCGCCCAGCACGTCGTAGCGCGGGCCGGTGGGGTTGAGCCAGTTCTCCACCCGCTGCTGGACGTGGCCGAACAGGTTGTAGGCGATGAGGCAGCCGCCGACGAAGAAGGTCAGCCCGACGACGACCCAGATCGCGCGCTCGGTCGCGACGTAGAGCATCACCAGGATGATGCTGAAATACAGCAGCGACGTGCCGAGGTCCTTCTCGAACACGAGCACGCCGATCGCGACGGCGGCGGCGATCAGGATCGGGCCGAGATCACGGGCGCGCGGCAGCTCCACGCCGAGGAACTTCTTGCCCGCCACCATGAACAGGTCGCGTTTGGACACCAGGAACGACGCGAAGAACACCATCAGCAGCAGCTTCGCGAACTCGCCCGGCTGGATCGAGAAGAACGGCAGCTTCAGCCACACCTTCGCGCCGCCGGCCTCGGACAGGCTGGCGGGCAGCACCGCGGGCAGCGCGAGCGCGCCGAGCCCGACGAGCCCGCAGATGTAGCTGTAGCGGGTCAGCGTGCGGTGGTCGTTGATCACCACCAGCACGACCACGAACAGCACCAGCGAAACCGCGGTGAACAGCAGCTGCTTGGTGATCTCCGGCGAGTACTCCTTGCCGCGCTGCAACGCGGATTCGGCCTTCGCCAGATCGAGCCGGTGAATCATCACCAGCCCGATCCCGTTCAGCAGCGCGACGCACGGCAGCAGCACCGGGTCGGCGTACGGGGCCCACCGGCGCACGGCGAGGTGCGTCGTGGCGAGCACGCCGAGGTATGCGAGACCCACCCACAGGATCGAGAGCGTCAGCTCCTGCTCCTGGTTGGCTTCGACGATGACCAGGGCCAGGGTGACGATGCCCGCGGCGAACGCCAGCAACGCGAGCTCCGTGCCCCTGCGCTTGGGGAGGTCTCGCGGCGGATTCGTGGCGAACTGGGCGGACGTCGGGTCGGCCAGCGGCTGGCCCATCAGTTACCGCCCCCCGTCGGCGGCGTACCCGCCGTCGAGCAGTCCCTCCCCGCAGGCTGGTTCGCCGACGAAGGCGTGCCGCCCGGCGGCGCCACGCTGGACGAGGGCGCGCCCGAGGAGGGGACGCCCGGAAGGGTGGTCGGCTTGCAGTCCGACAGCTTCTTCTTGAGACGCAGGAAATCGTCGATGTACTTGCGCGCGTCGTCGAGGCTTTCGCGCTTCACGCCGTTCTGCACGGCGATCCGCGCGTCCTCCTGCAACGCGGAGACGCGGAGCTTGTCGGTGCACAACTGGCCCGGCGGGCACGAGCCCTGCTCGAGCGAGTGCAGGTCGATGCCGAGAATGCTGCCCGGGACGCCGCGGTAGATCACGACCTCCTGATCGGGGCCTTCTCCGACGTAGTACTGGCTGAGCACGAAGTATCGAGTCGCGATCGCGGCGGCGCCCAGCACAATCAGCACCACGACCGCTCCGACGAGCCAGCGAAACCGTTTCCGCCGCTTCGCCTTCGGGTCCTCTTGCGGGGCTTGCGGTTCCTGCCTCGGCGGAGGCGGCGGCTGAGTCAGCGCGCGCGCCCGGGCCGCGGGGGAATCGCCCTGATGCATCTCGTCGCTGCCGTCGCCGGCGGCTCCGCCGACGATCGGGGCGTCGTCGCCGAAATCGACGTCGACCACGTCGGCGATGATGACGGTCACGTTGTCCGTGCCGCCGCCCTTGAGCGCCAGCTCGATCATCCGGTCGGCGCAGTCCTGCGGATCCGGGATCTGCACGGCCTCGGCGAGCGTCTCGTCGCTGACCATTCCGGACAATCCGTCGGAGCAGATCAGGTACCGGTCACCGGGACGCGCCTCGCGCACGGTCAGGCTCGGCTCGACCTCGTGTCCGGTGAGCGCCTTGAGCAGCAGCGACCGCTGCGGGTGCACCGCCGCCTCTTCCGGCGTGATGCGGCCCTGCTCGAGCAGTTCGTTGACGAAACTGTCGTCCCGGGTGATCTGGGCGAACTGGCCGCCGCGCAGCAGATACGCGCGCGAGTCGCCGACGTGGACCAGACCAAGCCTGTTCCCGGCGAACAGGACGGCGGTCAGCGTGGTGCCCATGCCGTCGAGATCGGGGTCCTGGGACACCAATTCGGCGATCGCCGCGTTGCCGTTCTGGACGGCTTCGCGAAGCTGGGCGAGCAGGTCGTCGCCCGGCTCGTCGTCGTCGAGCGGGGCGAGCGAGGCGATGACGACCTTGCTGGCCACCTCACCTGCGGCGTGCCCGCCCATGCCGTCGGCGAGCGCGAGAAGGCGCGGGCCGGCGTAGACGGAGTCCTGGTTGTTGGAACGCACCAGGCCCCGGTCGCTGCGGGCCGCGTAGCGGAGGACGAGAGTCATGGGCGAAGCTCGATCACCGTCTTGCCGATCCGGATGGGGACTCCGAGCGGGACCCGGAGGGGTGCAGTGACCTTAGCCCGGTCGAGGTAGGTCCCGTTCGTCGAGCCCAGATCTTCCACGTACCAGTCCTCCCCGCGCAGCGCGATCCGGGCGTGCCGGGTCGATGCGTAGTCGTCGTCGAGCACCAGCGTCGAGTCGTCGGCCCGGCCGATGAGGATCGGCCGCCCGTCGAGCGCGATGCGGGTGCCCGCGAGGGCCCCGTGCGTCACGAGCAGTTGCTGCGGGGCCTTGCTGCCCCGCGGCTTCTTCTCCTTGTTGCGGCGGAAGGACGGCACCTGGACCCGCAGGCCCGACGCGGCGTAGAGGTCCGAGCGCACGACTCGGAGCGCGGCGAACACGAAGAGCCAGAGCAGCACGAGAAAGCCCACTCTGGTGAGTTGAACGACCAGCTCTGGCACTTGTTGTGTCCGCTCCCGCCTGTGCCTGCAAGCCGCGGCGCCACGCGCGCCGCGGTTCCCCCCGCAAGACAATTCTGCGGGAACCCCGTGGACGGTCTGCGCTCAGCCCTGGGTTCGGAACACCAGGGACGAATGACCCACCCGGATCACGTCGCCGTCCGCCAGCTGCCACGTCTGCACTGGAGTGCCGTTGACCGTGGTCCCGTTGGTCGACCCGATGTCGGCGAGCGTCGCGCTCTGCCCGTCCCAGGTGATCTCCAGGTGCCGCCGCGAAACGCCGGTGTCCGGGAGCCGGAAGTCGGCGTCCTGCCCGCGGCCGACGACGTTGCCGCCCTGCTTGAGGGAGTAGGTGCGGTTGGAACCGTCGTCCAGCTGGAGGCTCGCCTGAAGCTGGCGGCCCGCGGCCGGAGCGCCCTGCTGCGCGTACGGGTCCTGGCCGTAAGCCGCCTGCGGCTGCGCGCCGTACTGGTCGTACCCGCCCTGCTGGCCGTAGCCCTGGTCGTAGCCGGCCTGCGGGGCCTGGCCGTAGCCCTGGTCATAGCCGGCCTGCGGAGCCTGCCCGTAACCTTGGTCGTACCCGCCCTGCGGAGCCTGGCCGCCGTAACCCTGGTCGTAGCCGCCCTGCTGGCCGTAGCCCTGGTCGTACCCGGCCTGCGGGGCCTGCCCGTAACCCTGGTCGTAGCCGGGCTGCGGGGCCTGGCCGCCGTACTGGTCGTAGCCCTGCGCGGGGGGCTGGCCGCCGTAGCCCTGGTCGTAGCCCTGCTGCGGCTGACCGCCATAACCCTGGTCGTACCCGGGCTGCTGGCCACCCTGCTGTCCGTAGCCGTACTGGCCCTGCTGGCCGTACGGGTCACCCTGGTCGTATTGGCCGTAGCCGGGGGGCTGGCTCATTGGTGGGTCTCCTGCGTTGCTGGGTCGTGCCGACCGTGACGGCCCTGGTCCCGCAGTGGCGCGGGCGTCGGGATCGACGGACGAACGGGTCTTGAACTGTCCAGTATGCAGCGCCTCGTTGCGCTCGAGTGATACGACGACGTCACCATAGGTGTCCCAGCCCTGCGCGGCGAGGTGTTCCGCCACCGCCTTCGCGAGAACCCCGGTGACCCGCTGCTCATCGCCGGCCATGCGATCGTGGTCAGCCGCCCCCAACGACACGATGTAGTGATTCGGGGCGAGCTGCCGACCGCCTGCCAGCTCACGAACGTTCTCCTCGCCTTCCCTCTCGAGCGCAACCGCCACTTCCTGCGTGACGACGTTGCCGCCGAACATGCGCGCGAAAGTATTCCCCACCAGGTTCTCGAGCCGCCTGTCGAAGCGCTCAACGCGACCCACCGGGGACAACCTCCTCACACGTGTGCTTCCGCATCGATCCTATCCGGGGTTGGAAGGGTTGGGCATGCCCCCGGTGAAACCCGTCAGAAGGCCCTGCTAAGCTTTGCTGGCTGCCTCAAGGAAGCAACTCGGGCGAGTGGCGGAATGGCAGACGCGCACGGTTCAGGTCCGTGTGTCCGAAAGGACGTGAGGGTTCAACTCCCTCCTCGCCCACCATGGTCAGAGCCCCAGCCGCTTGCGCGACTGGGGCTCTTTTCCGTTGTCGGTCGTTCCTTCTCCCGGGGGCCGAGCCCCCGGACCCCCGCGGTGCCTTCGGTGCGGTTGGCGGGCAGGTGCCTTGCGTCGGGTGTGGTCCAGGGCACAGGTGGCGGCCGGTCTGGTCATCGCGTATTCCTCTTTCCCCATGGGGTGAGTCGGTAAGTTTTCGGGCGGTCTGACTGAGGGGGGCGGGGGCGATGGGTCGGGGCGTGGAGGGGCGGGTCGCGCGGTATTTCGAGGGGGACTGGCGGGAGTCGGTTCAGGTTGTCGTGCTGGGGCGGGTCAGAGCGGGGCGGGATCGGCGGCGGAGGCGGGACCGGCGGGCGTTGGGGTGTGTCGCGGAGGTGGTGCTTGAGGTTCTCGCCCACCTCGCTTGGCCTTTTATGGCGCTGTGGGAGTTGGTGAGTGTTCCGAAGCGGCGCCGGAGAGCGGTGGCTGTGGCTAGTGGGCCTGCTCGGGGAGAGGCGTTTGGGGTGGCTTCTCGGTTGAAGGAATGCGGCGGAGAGATAGCTGTGGTGCGCGGGGCGGCTCGGGTGGCGTTGGTCGAGATCGGGGACTCCGCGCCGATCGTGGTGTGGCAGGGGAGTGCGCAGTGGAGTCCTTCGCCTGCTTGTTTGTATTGGGACGACGGCTCGATGTTGCTGCTCGCGCCGCGGTGAAAGGCTGGACACGGACCGTGACGTTTCCGGTAGCCTGAACCGGGACCAGCTGGCGGGGGAACAGTGAGCGACGGCAACTACTTCGACGGCCAGGCGGACAAGGTCTTCCAGGCACGCAACGTATACGGTGACGTCCATTTCCACGGGCCGCGGCAGCCTGCGGCACCGGCTCTGCGAGTACCGGCGCCGCCGGCGCACTACCGGAACAACGAGCGCCAGCTGGCCGCGCTCACTCGCATTCATGACGAGGCGCTGGACCGGGTAGCGATCGCGGTCGTGCGTGGCGCTCCGGGCAGCGGGCGGACGACGCTGTGCGAAACCTGGCTGCATCAGCACCGGGAGCGGTTCGACCGGTTTTACTCCGTGCGCGTGGGGCATCGGGCGGGCGCCGACGTGCTGGCCGAGTTGTTGTCCAAGCTCGGATACGGCCCGGACGAGATGCAGGCGAGTCTTGAGGGGCGCGCGGCGATGTGGCAGTCGCGGACTGCCGAATTCAAGGTCGCGTTGCTGGTCGACGACGCGTTGAGCGCGGCGGAAGTCAAGGCGCTGCTGCCGACGCACCCCGGTTCGTACGTGCTCGTCGTCGGGTCCGGGCTGGACGCGCTGCGGGCCCGGTATTCCGCTCGCGAGGTCGAGCTGGAGCCGTTGAGCGACGAGGCGGCGCTGGGCGTTCTGACCGAACTCGTGGGCGCGGAAAAGCTCGAAGCGGAGCCGGAAGAGAGCGAAGAGCTGCTTCGGATTTGCGCCGGGTCCGCCGCGGAACTCAATGTCGCGGGCATGATTCTCGCGCGCCAGGGCGGGACGGTGCGGCGGCTGATCGCGCGCATCCGGGCGAAAGGCGCACTGGCCAGCGCGGTGTTCGACGTCGCTTATGACCTGCTGAACGAACGGGAACAAGCGGTCTACCGGTTCTTCGGCGCGCATCCGGGCAGCGGCGACGTCCGGCTGGAAACCGTCGCGGCGGTGCTCAGTCTCGACGAGTTCGACGCTGAGGACGCGTTGCAGAAACTGGTTTCCGCCAAGCTGATCGAGGTGCTCCGGGGCCGGTACCGGATGTCCGAGCTGGCCCGTCTGCACGCCGCCGGGCTGGCTGGTGAGCTTTCCGGCAGCGTGGTCGAGTACTACGCGAAGCACGGGCTGAAAATCGCGGAAAGCGCGCTTCCTACTGGCTGGCCGAAGCGGATTTGGCCGAGTTTCGCCGCGGCGGCGGTGCCCGCGGCGGAGGCCTGGGAGTGGTTGTTCGCTGAGCAGGCGAACCTGCTCGCCGCGGCGGACGTCGCGTTGCAGGCGGGGGCGCACGAGGACGTCATCCGGCTGGCGCGGGCGTTGTGGCCGGTCTGCAAGGACGGCGCGTACCCAGCGGAATTGGCGGCGGTGAGCCAGGACGCGGTCCAGGCCGCGCAGGCCGCGGGAATGCCGCTTGCCGAAGGATTGGTTCGCACACAGCTCGGGTTCGCCCGGATGCAACTGCGGGATTGGGCCGCGGCGCAGGAGCAGTTCGCCGCGGTGGCCGAGTTGGCCACGAGTGCGGAGGAACACGCGTCCGCGTGGGAAGCGCGGGGGCTCGCGTTTTTCGAACCGGGATGGATCGCCCGGCAGCAGGGGCGGGCGGAGGACGCGACTTCGTTGTTGGGGCAGGCGGAAGTCTGCTTCCGGGAAAGTCTCGCGCTGGCCGAGGACATCGGCAGCGATCGTCGGCTCGCGTTGATCCGGATGCATCTGGCCAAGGTCGTCGCGCCGGAAGAAGCGGCTGTCCTGCTGGCGCAAGCGGAGCAGGGGCTGAAGAGCGAGCCGGGCAATCTGGTGAAGGTCCGGCTGTGGCAGGGGCGGAAGCTGATCGAGGCCGGCTCGTACGAGGAAGGCGCGGCGGTGCTGGCCGAACTCGACTCGGCGGCGGAGCAGGCCAACCTGCAGCGGGAGCGTATTGCCGCGTTGTGGTCCCGGGCGGAGGCGGCGGTGGCCCGGGGTTTCCGCGATCAGGCGAAGGCGCACGCGAAGGACGCGCTAAACATCGCGCGGATGCACGGGTTCACGGCCGAGGCAGCCGATCTCCTGGTCTGGCTCAAGCGGCTCTGACTATCCATAGTGGACAGTAAGCCGCGCTTCGTGCTTGCGGCCGCCCGCGGTGAAGGGCAGCTGTTCGGGGAAATCGAGGCCTAGCGCGGCGCGCGTGTACAGCAGCGACGGCACGGCTTGCGGCAGGTCGGTTCCGGTGAAAGACACCACCAGACCGTCGCGGCTGCCCGCCAGCCAGCCCGGTCCAGCCGGGCACGCGGCCCATTCGCAGCCGGGGTTTTCGGCCAGGGTGATGGCGATCCAGCGGCCCGGGTCGGGAAAACGGTCTCCCAGCACGATGTCTGCGCGGCGCAGCAGCCGCGGATCGGGGCCGTCGACGTGGACGACCAGATGTGCGTCGGCGATTTCGGCGGCGAATCGGGTGACTTCGTCGCCGCGGACCTGGACCCATTGCGCGCCGGGTTCCGGGCGTTGGACGCGGGGCAGTGGGAACGCGGTGAATCCGGCCGGTTCGGCTGGTGGCGGGAGCCGCAGCGCGCGGTAGCCGAGTGCGGTCAGGAGGGCCGCGGATTGGCCGGGGACGCTGGTGGCCAGTTCGGTCGCGGCGACCAGGTCAGCTGGCTGGGTCGCGGTGCGCAGCTGGTCGGCCAGGTTTTCGTCGGTCAAGGAGGGGGCCGCGCGCAGCAGAGCGGCTACCGGGGACTCCGGATCGACAGCTTCGTGCGGTGCGGTGGCCAGCAGGACCGGGGTGCCCAGGCAGGCGGAGTAATAGGTGACGGAGCCGTGGTCGCCGATCGTGACGTCGGCGGCGACCGCGGCCGGCTGCCACAGATCTTCTTCCGGCAGGACGATTACGCCCGCGCCCTCGCATTTCCGCAACCACATTTCCAGCTGCCACGGGTAATGGCCCTGGCCGATGTTGGGATGCAGTGCCAGTACGACGGCGAATTCGTCCAGCGGCAGTTGCTGGGCGATGCGTGCGGGGAGGTCCGGGCCGGATCCGTAGGAGGAGAGGTGGCCCCACGTGGACGAAATCAGCACCAGGGTTTGTTCCCCGGTTACGCCTAGCGCCTGGCGGTAGGACTCACGCAGTTCCCGGGCGTCTCGCAGGCGGTCGAGGCAGGAATCTCCGGCGATGACGGCGTGGTCGGCGGCTTCCGGGCAGTACTGCCGCAGCCGGGCGAGCTGTTCGGGGTGGGACAGGACGTGCTGTTCGGCGATCACCTCGCCGTCATGCATCAGCCATTGCTCGGACAACCCGAAAACCGGTTTCCGGTTTCCGGTTTCCGGTTTCCGGTTTCCGGTTTCCGGTTTCCGGTTTCCGGTTTCCAAGAATTTATTGTACCCCATTCCGTGCGGCAAAACCGTCAGCGGAGCGCGCAATTTATGCAGATCCCCGCCGTAACTGGCCGCCAGTGCCCAGTCGAAGTCCTCCGTCACGACGTCTTCCCACGGTTCCAGCGGGATGCCGCGCGCGGCGAGATACTCCTCCGTCCCCCGGGTGAACGCGCTCGAGTCCGGGCACGTGAACACCACCTGCACCCTGGGGTCACCGGCGAACAACGGCAGTACGTCCAGCAGCCGGGTCGCCGCGGTGACGTTGTGCACTACCGCCAGCAGCGTCCGTTCCGTGGGCACGGTGCGCCATCGGCGCGGTACGGGGAAAGACGACGACGGCACGGAGAGCGATCCTACCGATCGCGCTCCGTGCCGGTCGCTCGAAAAGCCTCAGAGGCTGATATTGCCTTGTACGTCACGCAGCTGAACGACCTTGGCCCCTTCGGCCACGGTGCCCACGTGGTTGGTCACCCCGCCGCTGCGGGCTTCCTGGTGCACTTCGAACTCGGTGCGCAGCGCCGCGCCGAATTCCGGGTCCTGGCGGCTGACCTCGTCGAGGCGTTCGGCCAGCGCGGTCACCGTGGCCGGGTTGTCGGGGGTGGCCGCTTCCAGTTCCGCGGTGGCCTTGCTGTTGCCCGAGAACTTGCGCTTGACCAGGTCATACAGTCCGGTCGCGGCCTTCGTGGCCAGCGCGGTGGCGACAGCGGTCAAGATCGGCTCGGGCATGCGGCTCTCCTCAGGTCGACGGCCCCTCCACCGTACTCACTTCGCGTGCTCGTCGATCCAGTCGGCAATCACATCGATGCGCGACGTCGTTTCCGCGCCGGTGTGCGGGCAGTCCGGGCCGTTGTTCTCGATCGAGATCAGCTTGCCGTCGGTGAAATACGGTGCGCCAGTGTCGAAGGCGCACGCGCTGGTGGACGCCGACGGCGAGACGCCGTGAATGCCGACTGTCGTGCCGCCGACCGAGGAGATCTTCATCGTGCCCTGCTGCAACTGCTTGGACGGCACCGGGTTCTGCGCCGTCCGGCTGCCCCATCCGGCCAGCGTGACCTGCTGTCCGACCCCGGGCACCAAGTGGTTCACCGTGAGCGGCGTGACGTCGGTGACCGGACTGTCCAGCTTCGCCAGCGCGACGTCGTTCGGTCCGGCTTGCAGCACCTGCGTGACCTTGCGCTGGACGCCTTTCTCCTTCGTCTCGTCGACCAGGCCCAGCGACACCGTCGTCGGGTACGGCACCGGGCCGGACACCCGGTTCTTGTTGGCATCGTGGAAACAGTGGCCGGTGGTGACGATCCACTGCGGTGCGACGAGCGCGGCCGAACAGAAGCTCGAGTACGTGCTCCCGTTCGGCCGCGGGATTCCGGTCATGCTCAGCTTCGCGGCGAAGCCGAATTGGCCCGCGGGGACGTCGGAACCGTTGGCGACGGCCAAGGCCGGGCTCGCGGTGAGGATGGGCAGGGCAACTGCTGCGGAGATCGCGGCGCGGACGCGCATTCTGTCCCTTCGTCCGGGTCACCGGCGGATGCCGATGAACTCGGCCTTCCACGCTAACGACACCGTCCGGCAGGCGGAATTCCCTTGATGGGCGACGAAAACCGACCGATCTCGCGACTTGCCCTCACACCGCGTGGGTGGCGATCCATCCCGCGAGGATGTCGGCGCGCGAGGTGGTCTCGGGCGTCGAGTGCGGGCAGTCCGGACCGGTCGACTCGACCGACACGAGGCGGCCGGAGGCGCCTTCGGCGACGAAGTACGGCGCGCCCGAGTCGTAGCTGCACGCGCTGGTGTCCTTCTGCGGCGCGACCCCGACGACGCTCGCGGTGGTGGCGTCGGAGCCGACGACCCGCATCGAGCCCTGCCGCAGTTTGTCCGACGGCTTAGGGGAAACCTCGGTCAGGCTGCCCCAGCCGGCGAGGGTCACCTGCTGCCCGGTGACCGGCGCGGACGGCGAAACGGTCAGCGGCGCGATGTCGGTGACCGGGGCGTCGAGCTTGGCCAGCGCGACGTCGTTCTTGCCCGCCTGCAGCACCTCGGTGACCTTGCGCCGTTCGCCCTTGCCCGGCTGGTCGACATTCGTGCCGAGAAGCACCGAAGTCGCATACGGAACCGGGCCGGAAACCGGCTTGCGATTGACGTCGTGGAAACAGTGTCCCGCAGTGATAATCCACTGCGGTGCGATGAGGGAACCCGAGCATCCGCTCGAATAAGTGGTGCCGTCCGCGCGCGGGATGACCGGCATGGACAGCTTGGCCGCGAACGGATACTCGCCGGGCGCCACGTCGTTGCCGTTCGCGACCGCGGACGCGGGAGCCGCGACGGCCAGCGCGGCGCCGGCGGCGAGGAAGGCAGCGGAAAGGGCGGCACGCAAACGCATGAAATATCCTCCGGAAGACGACTGCTCAACGCGAACGTTAGGCGCCTTCCAGTTCCCCCGAAAGGGGGATCAGCCGGGGCTGCCCGATCGGGCTTGCCCGGCTGCCCGCGTTTCTTTCCGGCTCAGTTCACGTCGACGAGATCGACGACGAAAATCAGCGTTTCGTTCGGCGCGATCACGCCGCCCGCGCCGCGTTCGCCGTACGCCAGGTGCGGCGGGATCACCAGCTGCCGGCGGCCGCCGACCTTCATGCCGGTCACGCCCTGGTCCCAGCCCGGGATGACCTGTCCCGCGCCGAGCTGGAAATCGAGCGGCGCGCCGCGGTCGTAAGAGGCGTCGAATTGCGCGCCGGTGGAGTGCGAGACCCCCACGTAGTGCACGCTGACAGCGTTGCCCGAGGTGGCTTCGGGACCGTCGCCGACAGTGATGTCCTTGATCTGCAGCTCGGCGGGCGGCGGGCCGTCCGGGCGCTCGACTTGGGGCTTTTCCACGCTCATGGGGCTCACCGTACCTATCGCTTAATCGCTGCGCCGGATGGAGTACCGCCGGATGGACTACTCCCAATAGGGGGATAAACGCGAAAACTCTTCACATGTGCACTACCCGTCGGTAGCGTGCGCTGGGTCACCCTGGGGCATCCTTCGTGGACGGAGCTGTGGCATGCGACGACGCATTCCCATCCTGGCCGCGGGCGCGGTAGCCGTGCTCACGGCCGGCCTAGTGCAGATCGGGACCGCGGCACCGGCTTCCGCCGCGTTGCCCGGCAACGACTATTGCGCGGGCCAGTGCAACGACATCCTCCCGCCGGGCGAGAACGGCAGCGCGACGCTCGCCGAAATCCTCGCCAACAAGGCGTTCGGCACCCAGCCCGGGCATGCCGACGACCAGCTCGGCAAGTACGCCGACCTGGCGGGCGGCTACAAAACGCTGACGACCGACACGATCGGCAAATTCTTCAACGACTCCTCTTTCGGCGTCCCTGCCGACCAGGTCGCGAGCACGCTGAAACCGCGCGACGACGTGACGATCACGCGAGACAAGGCCACCGGCGTCCCGCACATCCAGGGCACGACGCGGTCCGGCACCGAATACGGCGCGGGCTACGCCGCGGCGCAGGATCGCTTGTGGCTCATGGATATCATGCGCCGGGTCGGCCGCGGTCAGCTGACGTCGTATGCCGGCGGCGCGGAAGCGAACCGCGAGCTGGAGCAGTCTTTCTTCGCCTCCGCGCCCTACACCGAGGAAGAGCTGCAGCAGCAGATCGACGCGGTGGCGGCGAGCGGTCCGCGCGGCAAGCAGGGACTCGCCGACGCGCAGGCGTATCTCGAAGGCATCAACAAATACATCACCGATTCGCACAACGGCCGGTATTTCCCCGGCGAATACGTGCTGACCGGGCACGTCGACGCGATCACCAACGCGGGCACCATCGAACCGTTCAAGCTCACTGACCTTGTCGTGCTCGCGTCGGTGGTCGGTGCGCAGTTCGGCGCCGGTGGCGGCGGCGAGGTGCAGAACGCGGTCGCGAAGCTGGCGCTGCAGGAGAAGTACGGCGTCGAGCAGGGCGAAAAGGTGTGGCAGAGCCTGCGTGCCGCGGACGATCCCGAAGCCGTGAAGACGCTGCACGACGGGCAGAATTTCCCGTACGGCACCACTCCGGCGAATCCGCAGGGCGCGGCGTTGCCGGACAAGGGCTCGGTGACCAGCCAGCAGCTCGTGTTCGACCAGACCGGTTCGGCGGCTTCCGCGAAAGCCGAGAAGGTCAAGGTTCCCGCGCCGAAGGACCAGGAATCCGCGCGCGGCATGTTCGACAACGGCGTGCTTCCGGGCAACATGCTCAAGGAGAAGCACGGCATGTCCAACGCGCTGCTGGTGTCCGGTGCGAAGACCGCCAGCGGACATCCGGTCGCCGTGTTCGGTCCGCAGACCGGGTACTTCGCGCCGCAGCTGTTGCTGCTGCAGGAAATCCAGGGCCCGGGCATCAGCGCGCGGGGCGCGTCGTTCGCCGGGCTCAGCATGTACGTGCTGCTCGGCCGCGGCCAGGACTACTCGTGGAGCGCGACGACCGCGGCGCAGGACATCATCGACTCCTACGCGCTGCCGCTGTGCGACCCGAGCGGCAAACCGGCCACGAAGGACTCGAATTACTACCTGTACCAGGGCAAATGCCTCCCGATGGACACCGTGGAGCGCAAGAACGCCTGGTCGCCGACCGTCGCGGACGGCACCGCCGCCGGGTCCTACACGCTGCGCAGCTACCGCACGAAGTACGGCCCGGTGACCTCGCGGGCGACCGTGAACGGGAAGCCGGTGGCGTACTCGTCGCTGCGGTCGTCGTTCATGCACGAGGTGGACTCGCTGATCGGCTTCCAGGAGTTCAACGACCCCGGCTACGTCAAATCGGCCGCGGACTTCCAGCGCGCCGCCAACGACGTCAACTTCACCTTCAACTGGTTCTACGCCGATTCGAAGGACATCGCGTACTTCAACTCCGGCGCGAACCCGGTGCGCAATTCCACTGTGGACCCGATGATGCCGGCGTGGGGCGATCGCGGGTTCGACTGGAAGGGCTGGAACCCGGCGGGCAACAAGGCCGAGTACACGCCCGCGGCGCAGCATCCGCAGTCGGTGAACCAGGACTACTACATCAGCTGGAACAACGCGCAGGCGAACGGCTACGCGTCCGGCGGCGCGGACAAATCCGCCGTGCACCGCGGCGATCTGCTCGACGCGCGGGTCAAGGCGCTGCTTTCCAGCGGCACCAAGGTGACCCGGGTGAACCTGACCCAGGCGATGGAGGACGCGGCGCTGGCCGACCTGCGGGCGGAGAAGGTGCTGCCGCTGCTGCTGCAGGTGCTGGACAAGGCCCCGCTCACCGGTGCCGCGGCGGACGCCGAAGCGAAGCTGAAGACGTGGCTGCAGCACGGACACCAGCGCGTGGAGTCCGGTCCGGGCAGCAAGACCTACCACGACGCCGACGCGATCCGGATCATGGACGCGTGGTGGCCGCTGCTGGTCGCCGGCGAGTTCAAACCGGCGATGGGCGACGACGCGTTCGGCGCGATGACGAACGTGCTGCAGATCAACGAAAGCCCGTCCGGTTTCCAGAACGAGACGCCGGGCAAGCACGTCGGGCAGCCGCACCAGGGTTCGGCGTATCAGCACGGCTGGTGGGGCTACGTCAGCAAGGACCTGCGCACCGCGCTCGGCCAGCCGGTGGCGGGCCCGCTCGGCGCGGAGTTCTGCGGCGGCGGCGACCTGACCGCGTGCCGGCAGATGCTGGTCGACTCGCTGACCGCGGCCGCCGGCCAGCCCGCCACCACGGTGTACCCGGGCGACGGCGACTGCTCGGCCGGCGACCAGTGGTGCGCGGACTCGATCATCCAGCGTCCGCTGGGCGGCATCGCGCACGGCAAGATCAGCACGCAGAACCGGCCGACGTTCCAGCAGGTCGTGGAGTACCCCGCGCACCGCGGCGACAACGTCTCGAACCTCGCGGCGGGCAAACCGGTGAACGCTTCCAGCGCGGAAACCGGGTTCTACAACTCCCCGGCTTCGAACGCGGTCGACGGCAACGCAGGCACGCGCTGGGCGAGCGACTGGAGCGACAACCAGTCGATCACCGTGGATCTCGGCTCGGTGCAGCAGGTTTCGCGGGCGGTGCTGTCGTGGGAGAAGGCGTACGGGAAGGGGTACCAGATCCAGCTGTCCACCGACGGAACCGACTGGCACGACGCGGCTGTGGTGACGGACGGCAACGGCGGGGTGGACAACGTCTCGTTCGCGCCTTCAGACGCGCGGTTCGTTCGGATGCAGGGAGTTGCGCGCGGGACTAAGTACGGATACTCGCTGTACGAGTTCGAGGTTTACGCGCACTGACCTCGGTAGTGCCCAGACCGCCCCGGCCAGCAGGATCGGCCGGGGCGGTTCACGTTGTGGAACAGCTGACCACCTGGTGATATTCGTCGCCTGCCGTCCGGGCGGTCGCGAAGTTACCGTGTCCGCATGGACGACTGGACTCCTCGGACCCGCGCGATCGCGGCGGGCCGGCCGCACGGCCCCGGCGAGCCGCTGACCACGCCGATCGTTGCCACGAGCACCTTCGAGGCCGGGGGCGACGCGGTGTACGCGCGCTCCGACGGCACGGCTACCTGGGCTGCCTTCGAGGAGGTCGTCGGGTCGCTTGAAGGCGGCACTGCGGTCGCCTTCGCGTCCGGCGTCGCCACGTTGTCCGCGGTACTCGATTCGTTGCCAGTCGGGTCGACAGTTGCGGTTCCGTCGTTCAGTTACGCCGTTACGCGCGGAGCGTTGAAGCACGCACAGCAGCTTGGTCGGCTCACGGTCACCGAATTGGAGCCGACAGACACGCAGGCGTGGCTCGATTGCGATGCCGATCTGTTGTGGCTCGAATCCCCGACTAACCCGACGCTCGACGTGATGGAGATCGAGACCATCGCGCGCGGTACGCGGGGTCGCGTAGTCGTCGACAACACCTTCGCGACTTCGCTGCATCAGCAACCACTGTCGCTCGGCGCGGACATTGTCGTGCACAGTGCGACGAAGCTCATTGGCGGACACAGCGACCTTCTGCTCGGCGTCGCGGTCGCTGCGGATCAGGACATTGTGGACGAACTTCGCGCGGCGCGTACTCGGGTCGGTGCGACGCCGGGCGCGTTGGAAACGTGGCTCGCGTTGCGCGGTTTGCGGACGCTTCCGGTGCGGCTCGCCGAGCAAACGCGTACCGCGGAATTGCTGGTGTCCCGATTGGCGGAACACCCGGCGGTAACAAAGGTTCGCTACCCCGGTTTCGGGATGATGGTGGCGTTCGAAGTCGACGGCGCCGACGCTGCCGACAAGGTGTGCGCGAGCGTCCGGCTGATCCGGCCCGCGACGAGCCTCGGCGGGGTGGAAAGCCTGATGGAGCGGCGTGCGTGGCTTCCCGGCGAGGAGCGGGTTCCGCCGGGGTTGATCCGGTTTTCCGTCGGTTTGGAAGACCCGGAAGACCTGTGGCGGGATTTGCTGACCGCGCTCGGCTGAGTTCCGCCATTTGTTCACGAGGGCTGTGCGGGTTGCCTGGCGACTGTTACGGTATGGGCACGACGGGCCGGAATTCCGGCGACCGGGCCAGATCATCGTCGCCCGGAAGGCGTTCGTTACCGCTTTCTCTCGTGCTATTAATCACCAGCTAAAGGGTTACCCCTATGGGCTGAATGTTCGGCAGGATCAGCAGGCGCGGTGGGGGTCATCGCGCTTTTCCTCAGAGGGGTAATCATCTTGAAGAAGACCCTGGGCAGACTCGCGGGCGCAGTGCTCGCGGGCGCCCTGATCAGCCTTGCCGTCGTGCCTGCCGCGAACGCGGAGACCGCGCCGGAGAGCTCCGCCTCGGCTCCGGCCACCTCGGGCGAGACGGCTCCCACCTCGGAGGCTCCGGCCAGCAACACCGCGACGCCGACCGAGCCGGGCAAGCCGTCCGAGACGGGCAAGCCCACCGAGACGGGCAAGCCGACCGAGACCGGCAAGCCCACCGAGACCGGTAAGCCGACCGAGACGGGCAAGCCCACCGAGACCGGCAAGCCGACCGACTCCACCAAGCCGACCACGCCGACCTCGGAAACCTCCACCCCGGAGGAGCCGCCGTACGTCGACGACATCGGCTTCGGAGTCGACCTCGACGACAACCTCGGCGTCGTCGTGATCGCGTGCGCCGCCGGCGAGCCGACCGGCCTGCACTCCAACGACTTCGACCTCCTCGAGGGCCCGCACCAGGACGAGACCGACGGTCGCTACTGGGCGTGGCTGGTCAAGCGCCACGACGGCGTCTCCTTCGAGGCCGGCACTGTGCGCGCGGTCTGGACCTGCGGCGGCAAGCCGACCGACGACGGCAAGCTTCCCCCGGCGGGCGGCGCGGGCGCCGGTTCCGCTGGCACCACCGGCGGCCACGGCGGCTCGCAGGTGAAGTACGCGCCGAAGCACGGCATCGAGACCGGCTTCGGGGGCATGGCCGCCTGATGACCAGGAAGTACGGGCAGGGCGTCGCTCTCGCGGGCGCTCTGCTCCTCTCCCTCTCGCTGAGCGCGTGCGGTTCGGACGCCCCGGCGGCGCCCGCCGCGCAGCAGGCCCCGGCCAGTGCGGCGGTCCCGGTGACCAAGCCGTTCACCGGGCTGCGGCCCACCTCGGTGGAGATCCCGAAGATCGGCGCGAAATCGTCGCTGATCACCGTCCTGCCGAACAAGGACGGGCAGATTTCGGTGCCGTCGGTGAAGAATCCGATGCAGGCCGCGTGGTACCGGCTTTCGCCGGTGCCGGGCGACGTGGGCCCGGCGATCGTGCTCGGGCACGTCGACGGCAACCACAAGCCGGGCATCTTCTACAAGCTCAAGGACGTGAACCCGGGCGACGAGGTCGACGTCGAACGCAGCGACGGCAAGAAGCTGAAGTTCGTGGTGGACCACAAGGAACAGGTCCCCAAGGACACGTTCCCGACGCAGGCCGTCTTCGGCAACACGGACAAGCCGCAGCTGCGCCTGATCACCTGCGGCGGCGTGTTCGACCACGCCGAGCACAGCTACAAAGACAACATCGTGGTGTACGCGAACCTGGTCTCCTGACTCAGGTCAGCAGCGGAGTGAGCAGCGTGCGCTGGTCCTTCGGCACGTATTCCGCGTAATTGTCATACAGCGCTTGCCGCGCCAGCCGCGCCGCCGACTTCCCGTCGGCGGCGCGGATCGCGTTCAGGACCTCTTCGTGGTGCCGCAGCCACGAGCGCATCAGCGTGCCGCGGTCGTTGGCGTGGCTGAGTTTGTCCTCGATCAATTCCAGCACCACCCCGCGGACCACTTCTCCGCTCACGACCAACAGCGGATTCCGTGATACGCGGGCAATTACGTCATGGAATGCGACGTCCGCACGGCTGAATTCGGCGTATCCGTCCGCCGTCGCCATTCCTTCCAACGCGCCGTCGAGCGCGGTCAAATCCTCGGCGGTGCGCAGTTCCGCGGCCAGCAGGTGCGACGAACCGTCCAGCACCATCCGGAATTGCAGCAATTCCGCGAGCCCGACGTGTTCCGCCCGGGCCAGCCGGTGCATCGACCGATGCAAGGCCGCCGGAGACGCGGCGAGCACCTCGGGTCCGCGCGGATCGCCCGGGCGCGAGCGGATCAGCTCGGCGGCCTGCAGCACCCGCAGCGCCTCGCGCACGGTCGACCGGCCGACGCCGAACTGCGTCATCAGCTCCCGTTCCCCGGGCAGCCGCTCGCCGGGTTTGAGGCGGCCGCTGACCACGGCCTCCTCGATCTGCTCGACGATCCGCTCGTAGGCGCGGACCGGAGCCACCGGTTCGAACTTCATCTTGACCTCGGTGTCTGCCGGATGCGAACCTGCCTAGGTTACTGGTCAGACCAGTGTACTGAGCAGGAGGCGGAATGAAAGCCCGGAGCACTGCCGCGGCACTCGCGCTGCTGCTCGTGACGTCCGGCTGCTCGGCAGGCTCCAGCGCGAGTGTTTCCCCAGGTCCGGACACGCTTTCCGTCGGCTACTCGGCGGAGCCGGCGAACTTCGACTTCACCCGTTCCGACGGCGTGGCCATTCCGCAGGCGCTGCTCTACAACGTCTACGAGGGTCTGGTGAAGCTCGATCCGCAGGGCCGGATCGTGCCGCTGCTCGCGGAGTCCTGGACGATCAGCCCGGACCGCAAGACCTACGACTTCCAGCTGCGGCCGGGCGTCAAGTTCAGCAACGGAGCGTCGTTCACCGCCTCCGACGTCCAGTTCTCGCTGATGCGCGTGAAGACCGACTGGACGATCTCGCTCAAGTCGGCGATGGACGTCGTGGACCATGTCGAGGTCGTCGCGCCGGATCACGCTCGCGTCGTGCTGTCGAAGCCCAGCAACGGCTGGCTGTTCAGCCTCACCAGCCGGCTCGGCGCGATGTTCAGCCCGACCGGTGTCGCGGATCTGGCGAACCATCCGGTCGGCACCGGACCGTACGAGGTCGCGTCACGGCGGAGGGGCGATTCCATTGTGCTGCGGCAGAATCCGCAGTATTGGGGACGGAAACCGGCGTATCGCACGGTCGTGCTGAAGTATTTCGCCGATCCGACCTCGCTCAACAACGCCTTGCTGTCCAACGGAATCGACGTGATCTCCACTCTCACATCGGCCGATTCGATCCCGCAGTTCCAGGGCGACGACCGGTTCACCGTGCAGCAGGGCACCACGAACAGCGAGGTCACGCTGGCCTTCAACGGCCGCCGCGCGCCGCTGAACGACGTGCGCGTCCGCCGCGCGCTCACTTACGCCATCGACCGGAAAGCCGTGCTGGACCTGGTTTTCAGCGGTCGCGGCACGCTCATCGGCAGCATGGTCCCGCCGACTGACCCGTGGTACGAGGACTTGTCGAAGGTCTATTCCTACGACCCGGCGAAGGCGAAGCAGCTGCTCGCCGAAGCGGGCGTGCACGATCTCAAGCTGCGGCTGCGGATTCCGAACCTGCCGTACGCGGTGTCGGCGGCGCAGGTGGTGCAATCGCAGCTGGCGGACGTCGGGGTCACCGCGACGATCGAACCGCTCGACTTCCCGGCGGTGTGGCTCAAGCAGGTCTTCACCGACCACGACTACGACCTGTCGATCATCCAGCACGTCGAAGCCCGCGACATCTCGTCGTTCGGAAAACCGAAGTACTACTGGGGTTACGACAACAAGCGCGTGCAGCAGCTGCTCGCCGCGGCGGACAGCGGCACCCCGCAGGAGCAGGTGAGCGACATGAAGGAGGTCGCGCGGCAGCTGAACGCCGACGCGGCCGCGGACTGGCTGTTCCTGTTCCCGAACGTCGTGGTCGCCAAGAAGAAGGTGACCGGGCTCGCGCGCAACCAGGTCAGCGAATCCTTCGACCTGACTGGATTGAGGCGCGCATGAGCACATCATCGCGACAGCTTGCTCATGTCGCCGATTGGGTGCGGGTATCCCGCAAGACACTGAGGCCGGCATGACCGCGCGCGTGCTGCGGCGGGTGGCCGTGTTCGCGGTGAGCCTGTTCGTGGCGTCCATCGTGGTGTTCCTGTTCATGGCGGTGCTGCCGGGCGATCCGGCGCAGGTCGCGCTGGGCGTGAACGCGACGCCGGAGCTGCTCGCGAAGACCCGCGCCGAATTCGGCATCGACCGGCCGCTGGTCGAGCAGTATCTGAGCTGGATGGGCGGGGTCCTGCACGGCGATTTCGGCCGGTCGTATGTCACGCGCGAGGCGATCAGCCCGCAGCTGGTGGACCGGCTCGGCGTCACGTTGTGGCTGGTCGGCGCGGGAATGCTCGTCGCGCTGGTGATCGCCCTTCCGGCGGGCGCGTTCGCCGCGGTGCGGCACCGGAAGGCCAGCGGCGTCGCGGTTTCCGGGTTGTCGCAGGTCGGCGTGGCGATCCCGGCGTTCCTCGCGGGCATCGTCCTGGTGCAGATTTTCTCCGTCCAGCTGCGCTGGCTGCCGAGCGGCGGATGGACGCCGCCGAACCAGGACGCGGGCGAGTTCCTGCGCGGACTGATCCTCCCGGCGTTGTCGCTCGGCCTGGTGCAGGGCGCGGTGCTCACCCGGTACGTCCGCTCGGCGGTGCTCGACACGCTCGGCCAGGACTACCTGCGCACTGCCCGTTCCAAGGGTCTTTTGCCTGGTCAAGCCCTGTTCCGGCACGGGTTGCGCAACGCGTCCGTCCCGGTGGTCACCGTGCTCGGCCTGCAGCTGACGACGCTGCTGATCGGCGCGGTCGTGGTGGAGCGGGTGTTCGTGCTGCCCGGCCTCGGCAGCATGCTGCTGGACGCGGTCGCGAGGCGCGATCTGCTGACCGTGCAAGGGATCGTGCTGGTGCTGGTGGCCGGGGTGCTGCTGGTGAACTTCGTGGTCGACGTGCTGTATTCGGTGCTCGACCCGAGACTGCGGGGGTCCTGATGCGCCGCAACGGAAATCTCCTGCTCGGCGGGATCCTGGTCGCGCTCGTCGTGCTGGCCGCGCTGGTGTCGTTCGTCTGGACGCCATACGACCCGGTGCAGGTCAACGCGGCGGACCGGCTGCTCGGCTTCTCCGCGGACCACCTGTTCGGGACGGACAAATTCGGCCGCGACGTCTTCAGCCAGCTCCTTGTCGGCGCGCGGACCACGCTGTACGTCGGCGTGGTCGCGGTCGGCATCGCGGCGGTGCTCGGCACTCCGCTGGGCGTGCTGGCCGCGATGGCCCCGCGGTGGCTCGGCGAGTTCGTGATGCGGGTGAACGACCTGGTGCTCGCGTTTCCCGCGCTGCTGCTGGCGATCATGTTCGGCGCGGTCTTCGGCGCGGACACGCTCACCGCGATGGCCGCCATCGGCATCGCGACCATCCCGTCGTTCGCCCGGATCGCGCGCTCGGGTTCGTTGCAGGTGATGAGCAGCGAATACGTGCTCGCGGCGCGGGCAGGCGGCCGGTCGCGGTCGCGGATCGCCTGGTCGCACGTGCTGCCGAACATCGGCGGGCTGCTGATCGTGCAGGCTTCGGTGTCGTTCGCGATCGCGGTGCTGGCCGAGGCGGCGTTGTCGTTCCTCGGCTTCGGCACGCGGCCGCCGACGCCGTCGTGGGGGCGGATGCTGCAGGAATCGCAGGAACTGCTCACCGCGCATCCGCGGCTGGCGCTCGTGCCCGGCGTCGCGATCGCGGTGGCGGTGCTCGGCTTCAATCTTCTCGGCGACGGTCTGCGCGACCGTCTCGACCCCCGATTGGCGGCCCGAGTATGACGCTGACGGTGGAAAACCTGCGGGTCGCGGACCTGGTGCGGGGGATTTCGTTCGAGCTGGGCGCGGGCGAGCGGGTCGGGCTGATCGGCGAATCCGGGTCCGGGAAATCGCTCACCGCGCTGTCCGTGCTGGGCCTGCTTCCGGAGGGGCTGTCGGCCACCGGTTCGGTGCGGCTCGACGGCCGGGAGCTGCTCGGCGCGCCGGAAAAGGAGCTGTCCCGGTTGCGCGGCAACGGGATGGCGATGGTGTTCCAGGAGCCGATGACGGCGCTGAACCCGGCGATGCGGATCGGACGGCAGGTCACCGAGCCGTTCCGGGTGCACGGCCGGCGCGGGCGGCCGGCGGAGGAACTGCTGGCCGCGGTCGGGTTGCCAGGGGTCGCGCGGGCGTATCCGCACCAGCTGTCCGGCGGGCAGCGGCAGCGGGTGGTGCTGGCGATCGCGCTGGCCAACGACCCGGCGCTGCTGATTTGCGACGAGCCGACCACCGCGCTGGACGTCACCGTGCAGGCGCAGATCCTCGGCCTGATTCGCGAGCGATTGTCGGCGGAGAGTTCGCTGCTGTTCATCACGCACGACCTAGCGGTGGTGGCGCAGATGTGCGACCGGGTGCTGGTGATGCTCGACGGGTCCATTGTGGAGCATGGCTCGACGCGGGAGGTGCTGACCGCTCCGAAGCACGCGTACACGCAGCGGTTGCTGGCGGCGTCCGATCTGGAGGGCGCGCGATGATTTCCGTACGGGACTTGGAGCGGCGGTACGCGCGGCGGGACGTGCACGCGTTGCGCGGCGTAAGTTTCGACGTTTCCGCTGGTGAACGGTTCGGGATCGTCGGCGAGTCCGGCTCCGGGAAGTCCACGTTGGTCCGTCTCCTCGCCGCGCTGGACCGGCCGACCGCGGGCACGGTCTCGTTCCAGGGCAAGCGGATCGACTCGCTGCCGGAGCGGAAGCTGCGGTTCCTCCGGCGGGAAATGCAGATCGTTTTCCAGGACCCGATGGGCTCGCTCGACCCGCGGATGCGCGTGCGGGACATCGTGTCCGAACCGCTCGGCCGCCGGTCGCCGGAGCGCGTCGCCGAGCTGCTGACCGCGGTCGGACTGCCCGAGGACGCGGCGATGCGGTACCCGCACCAGTTCTCCGGCGGGCAACGGCAGCGTATCTCGATCGCCCGCGCGCTCGCGCCGAATCCGAGCGTGCTGATCGCGGACGAACCGGTGAGCGCGCTGGACGTTTCGGTGCGCGCGCAGATCCTGGACCTGCTGGCCCGGCTGGTCGACGAGTTCTCGCTGACGCTGATTTTCGTCTCGCACGACCTCGGCGTGGTGCGGCACGTGTGCGATCGCGTCGCGGTGATGCGCCAGGGGGAGATCGTGGAAATCGGTGCGGTCGAACAGGTTTACGCGCAGCCGGAGCACGAGTACACCCGGGAACTGCTGGCCGCCGCGCCGAATCTGCGGACCGAGCTGGCGCGGTTGAAGGGAGAAACGGATGCCTGACTACCCGGACGGCCTGCCGATCGGTCCCGGCTGGGTGTCCACAGTGGATACCGCGGACGTCGTGTTTCCCTATGACGGCAGCGTGATCGGCACCGCGCCGGTCGGCACTGCTTCACTGGCTTCCCGGGCCATTGATGAAGCAGTAGCAGTGGCTCGCGACGTGGCTTCGCTGCCTTCGCGAACTCGACGGACGTTGCTGAACGACGTGGCTTCGGCGGTGCGGGAGCGGCGGGCGGAGTTGGCGCAGCTGCTTGTGCTGGAGACGGGGAAACCCCTGGTCGACTGCCAGGTGGAGGTCGCGCGGACGATCGTCACCTGGGAGGCCGCGGCTGAGGAAGTGTCGCGGCTGCACGGCGAAACCGTGCCGCTCGACCTGCTGCCCTCCGGCGACGGGCTGGTCGGGTTTTGGAAGCGCAAGCCGATCGGGGTGGTCGTCGGCATCGCCGGATTCAACTACCCGCTGCTGCTGGCGTCGCACAAGATCGCTCCGGCCATTGCCGCGGGCTGTCCAGTGGTGGTGAAGCCGGCACCGCAAACCCCGTTGGCCACGCTGTGGCTGGTGCACCTCGTCCGCTCGTGCACGGACTTGCCCGCGATGGTCCAGCTGGTCACCGGCGACGCTTCCGTCGGCTCGGCGCTGGTCACGGACCGGCGGATCGGTGCGGTGTCGTTCACTGGCTCGGCCGCCGTCGGTCACCAGATCGCCCGCGATGCCGCGCCGACGAAGACCCTGCTGGAGCTGGGCTCGAACGCCGCGCTGGTGGTCGCCGAGGACGCCGACCTCGATGCGGCTGCGGACGCCGTGCTGCGCGGCGGGTTCTACGCGTCCGGACAGGCCTGCATTTCCGTACAGCGAGTGCTGGCGGTGTCGTCCGTGGCCGCGGAGTTCACCGACAAGGTGCTCGCGCGGCTCGGTGAAGTGACCATTGGTGACCCACGTTCCCCGGAAACCCGCGTTTCAGCCCTGATCGACGAACGCTCCACCGCCCGGGTCGCCGAGTGGGTCGACAAAGCGATCGCGGCGGGTGCCCGGCTGCTGGCCGGTGGTTCGGTGCGGGACGGAGTGCTGGAGCCGACGGTGCTCGCGGACGTCCCGGACGGGGTCGAATGCTGGGACGAGGAGATCTTCGGCCCGGTCGTCTGCCTGCGCACAGTGTCCGATGTGGACGAAGCGTTCGCCGCGGTCAACGCGTCGCGGTACGGCTTGCACGCGAGCGTGTACAGCCGCTCGCTGAAGACCGCGTTCCGCGCGCTGGACGAGCTGGAGGTCGGCGGGGTAGTGGTGAACGAGGTGCCGGGTTTCCGGTCCGACACGATGCCCTACGGCGGGGTCAAGGATTCCGGGATCGGCCGCGAGGGGCCGCGATTCGCGGTGGAAGAGCTGACCGTGACCAGGATGGCGGTGCTGCGCCCGTGAACTACGCCGGACTGTTCCGAATGGACGGTCGCCGGGCCGTCGTGCTCGGCGCGGGAAGCGGGATCGGCCGGGAGGCTGCCCGTGCGTTGGCCGCGCACGGCGCGTCGGTGATCTGCGCGGACCGCGACGTCGCCGCGGCTCGGGAGACCGGCGTCGGCGAGCCGTACGAGATCGACCTGCTCGCTCCCGGTGCCATCGCCGCCGCTGCCGAGGAACTGGGACCGCTGGACGCCGTCGTGCTGACCGCGGGCACCAACGTCCGGAAACGCCTGCTGGACTACACGCGCGAAGAGTTCGACCGCGTGGTGGAGCTGAACCTAGGCGTTGCCTTCGAGGTGCTGCGCGCGTTCGGCGCACCGATGGTCGCGCAGGGCCGGGGAAGCATCATCGGCTTCTCCTCGATCCGCGGTACCACCGTCGAACCCGGCCAAGGCCCGTACGCGGCAACGAAGGGCGGCCTTGTGCAGCTTTTCCGCACTGCGGCCGCTGAGTTTGGACCGTCCGGTGTACGCGTCAACGCCATCGCCCCTGGCGTCGTAGAGACACCATTGACCGCACAGATCAAAGCGCGCCCCGACTGGTACGACGCGTACGCACAGAAGGGCGCCCTCGGCCGCTGGGCGCGCGCGGACGAACTGGCCGGCGCCGTCGTGTACCTCGCTTCGGACGCTTCGACCTTCGTCACCGGCTCCGTCCTGGCTGTCGACGGCGGCTGGACCGCGGTCGACGGCCGCTTTGACCCACCCGCTTCGTGAATCGGAGGTTCCGCGATGACCGAGTTGGCTGACCTGACCGCTAACGAGCTGGTAGCCGGGTATCGCGCACAGACGTTCTCGCCGGTCGAAGTCACCGAAGCCGTCCTCGCCCGCATCGATGCCCGCGAACCAGAACTGCGCGCGCTGTACGCCTACGACGCTGCTTCAGCGCGCGAAGCAGCGAAGGCGTCCGAAGCACGCTGGCACGCCGGCGAGCCCTCCGGTCCCATCGACGGGGTCCCTCTGACCCTGAAGGAAAACATCGCCTCCGTCGGCGTCCCCACGCCGCTAGGCACCGCCGCGACCGCATTGAAGCCCGCTTCGGCCGACGCCCCCGCCGCTGCGCGCGTACGCGAGTCAGGCGCAGTACTGCTGGCGAAGACGACCATGCCCGACTACGGCATGCTCACCTCCGGCCTCTCGAGCTTCCACGCCGCTTCGCGCAACCCGTGGGACGTCACGCGCACCCCCGGCGGCTCTAGCGCGGGAGCCGCCTCCGCAGCCGCCGCGGGTTACGGCCCCCTGCACGTAGGCACCGACATCGGCGGCTCCATCCGCCTCCCCGCCGGCTGGTGCGGTTTGGTCGGCCTGAAACCCAGCTTCGGCCGCGTACCGGTCGACCCGCCCTTCCTCGGCCGCGTCGCCGGACCCCTGACCAGGACCGTCGCCGACACCGCCCTGCTGATGAGCGTCCTGGCCCAGCCCGACTCGCGGGACCACCTGAGCCTGCCCCCCGCTTCGATCGACTGGCTTTCCCTGCGCGGTTCCCTGACCGGCCTCCGCGTGGGCCTGCACCTCGACCCCGGCGTCGGCCTCCCCGTCGCCCCGGAGGTCGCCGACGCGGTCACCGCCGCCGCAGAGTTGTTCTCTGGCGCTGGTGCGAAGGTGGAACCCGTCGCCCCGTTCCTGACCCGCGAACACCTGAACGGCCTGGACACCTTCTGGCGAGTCCGCGCCTGGTCGGACCTGGTCGCGCTGCCGGAGGAGCAACGCGCGAAAGTCCTGCCGTACATCGCGGAATGGGCCGCCGGGGGAGCGGACGCGTCCGGAGTGGACACTTACCGCGGTTTCGCCGCCATCGACGCGATCAGCGTGGCCGCCCTGCGCGCGACGGAACCGTACGACGTGGTCCTCTCGCCGACCTGCCCCGTCCTGCCGCCGCCCGCGGACTGGCCGTCTCCGACGAACGACCCGGCGCGCCCGTTCGAGCACATCGCGTTCACCGTGCCGTACAACATGTCCGGCCAGCCCGCGGTATCGCTGAACTGCGGCTACACCCCGGAGGGTTTGCCGATCGGATTGCAGATCGCGGGCCGCCGCTTCGCGGACCTGGAGGTGCTGCGGGTCGCGGCGGAATTCGAGAAGCTGCGCGGGGAACAGCGTCCTTGGCCGGTCAACTGAGCGGACCTCAGTACGACAGGAACCGCTCGATCTCCGCTTTCGCCGCGAGCGCCTTCTCGCCGTACGTCGCGTAGAGGTCGGGCGTCAACCTCGTCGTCGGCCCGGAAATGCTGAAACAACCGCAGGTTTCGCCGTCCGCCGTCTTGAGCGCGACGGCGACCGCGGCGATGCCTTCGTGGAGTTCTTCGTTGGTGACCGCGTAACCGCGTCGCCGGATCTCCGCGACTTCCCGCCGGATGACGTCGGGGTCGGTGACGGTGTGGTCATTGACCTTGTGAAGACCGTTGTGCAGGAAGGATTCGACGGCCGCGTCGTCCAGTGAAGCCAGGTACGCCTTGCCGTTCGACGCCGCGTGCAGGGGAAGCCGCGTGCCCAGCTGGAGAAACGCGCGAAGCTGATGCGGGCTGTCCAGCCGTTCGATCAGCACCATCGCGTCGTCGTCGGGGACCGTCAGGTGGATGGTCTCGCGGGTGTCGCTCTGCAGCCGGCTCAAAACCGGCAGCGCGATCTCGCGCAACCGCGGCCCGAAGCTGACCGCGCTGCCGATGCTGAACGCCTTCCCGGTGATCACCCACCGGCCTTCCCCGTTCGGCTCCGGCCGGACCCAGCCCGCGTCGGCGAGCGTTTTGAGGCAGCGCTGCACCGTGCTCTTGGGGACCTCGAGCCGGCGCGCGAGTTCGCTCAACCCGGCCGGTTGCGCCGCGGCGACCGCCTCGAACACCCGCAACGCAGTGAGCACGCTGTTCACGTTCGCCACCCCTTGACCTTCGGTGATCCCGTTCATACGCTACCGGTCCACATAGTAGTCCATCGGTCCGCATTGTGGACCACAGTGAGGTGGTCATGACAACGATCAAGGAAGCCGACGGCGAACGGCCCCGCGCCGGCCAGGCCGATCCGAGCCCGCCTGCCCGGATGAACCGCGCCCAGCGCAACGCGTTCTGGGGATCCTTCGGCGGCTGGGCGATGGACGGGTTCACGCTCGCGATGTTCGGCCTGGTGCTCGCGCCGACGCTGAGCGAACTGCTCCCGCCGTCCGGCATCGCCCCGAACGTGGCGAACATCGGTTTCTACGGCCAGCTCAGCGGCGCGCTGTTCCTCGCCGGATGGGGCTGCTCGTTCATCTGGGGCCCGATCGCGGACCGCTTCGGCAGGCGGCCGGCGATGATCGGCAGCATCCTGCTCTTCTCGGTGTTCACCGCGCTGGCCGGGTTTTCGACGAACGTCTGGGCCTGGATGGCGTTCCGGTTCCTGTGCGCGGTCGGGATCGGCGGCGAATGGGCGATGGCGGCCACGCTGGTCGCGGAAGCGGTGCCCGAGCGGCTCCGGGTCAAACTCGGCGGGGTGCTGCATTCGGCCAACTACGTCGGCCAGCTGCTGACGGCCGTGATCTACCTGGCCTTCGGCCAGCAGCTCGGCTGGCGCGGCCTGTTCCTGCTGGGCATCGTGCCCGCGCTGCTCGTGCTGTTCATCCGGCGGAACACGAAGGAGCCGGAAAAGTGGGCGGCACAGGCCGAAACCGCCCGGCGGACGTCGTTGCTCGCCCCGCTGCGCAACATCATGAGCCGCGGCTACCGGCGGCGGACCATCGGCAATCTGCTGCTGCTCGGGGCCTGCGTGATCGGCTTGTGGGCCACGGCCACCTACGTGCCGACCGCGGTGACGACGCTGGCCAAGGAGACCGGCACGAGTCACGGTCCCCAGCTCGCCAGCCTCGCGGCCGCGATTTCGGCGATCTTCACGGTCGTCGGCTGCATCGGCACGCCATGGCTCGCCGACAAGCTCGGCCGCCGGGGAGCGCTGGCGTTGTTCTTCGCGCTGATGACGGTCGGCATCGTCGGGACTTACGGCATCGCGTACCCGCTGGGGAATCTGCCGCTGCTTTTCGTGTTCCTGCCGATCCTCGGCCTCGGCGGGGCCAACTTCGCGGTGTTCACCGTGTGGCTGCCCGAGCAGTACCCGACGTTGTTCCGGGCCACCGCGTTCGCGTTCACCACCACGATCTCCCGCTGGTTCGCGGCGGTCGGCACGTTCGTGCTCGGCGTCGCGATCCGCGAACTGGGTTCGCTCGCCGTGCCGCTGGCGTCCACCGCCGCCGTGTTCGTCGTCGGCCTGCTCCTGCTCCCGCTGGTCCCCGAGACCCGCAACAAACCACTGCCCGAGTGAGGACGAAAAACCAGTGAAGGACACCAACCAGCCCCTGCTGACCGCCTTGGCGACCGGTTCCGCGGACGGCCCGTTCGTCCGGGTCGGCGATTCCTCGATGTCGCTCGGCGCACTGCGCGGGGCCGCCGCCGCGGTCGCGGACCGGATCGCCGGGGCAGGCCGGGTCGCCGTCAACGCGACCGCGAGCCTGGAAACGATCGTCGCCGTGGTGGGCTGCCTGACCGCGGGCGTGCCGGTGGTCCCGGTCCCGCCGGACTCGGGACCGGCCGAGCGACGGCACGTCCTGGCCGACTCCGGCGTCCAGCTCTGGCTGGGCGACGCGCCGGGCGACGTCGAACTCCCGGTCGTGCCGATCGACGTCTCGGCGCGCTCCACGACGAGCTATCCGGAACCTGCCGCCGAAAGCCCGGCATTGATCGTCTACACCTCAGGCACGACCGGAGCCCCGAAGGGAGTCGTGCTCTCGCGCTCGGCCATCGCCGCGTGCCTGGACGCGCTGAGCGACATGTGGGGCTGGACCGCCGAAGACACCTTGGTGCACGGGCTTCCGCTGTTCCATGTCCACGGCCTGGTGCTGGGCGTCCTCGGTGCGTTGCGCGTCGGTTCGCCGCTGACGCACACCGTGCGGCCGAAACCCGCGGCTTACGCGGAAGCGCGGGGTTCGCTGTATTTCGGAGTCCCGACCGTGTGGTCCCGGGTGTGCGCGGAGCCGTCCACCGCGCGGGCGCTGAGGTCCGCCCGATTGCTCGTGTCGGGAAGCGCGCCGCTGCCCAAGCCGGTCTTCGAAAAACTGGCGGGACTCACCGGGTCCGCGCCGATCGAACGCTACGGGATGAGCGAAACGTTGATCACCCTCAGCACCCGGCACGACGGCGAGCGGCGGCCGGGCTGGGTCGGCCTGCCGCTGCCCGCCGTTCGAACCCGGCTGCGCGACGATCGCGGGGAACCGGTTCGCCGCGACGGGCAGAGCCTCGGGCAGCTGCAGGTGTCCGGCCCGACGCTTTTCGACGGATATCTGGGATTGCCGGGCAAAACCGCGGAGTCGTTCACCGAGGACGGCTGGTTCCGGACCGGCGACATCGCCGTCGTCGACTCCGGCGGGTTTCACCGGATCGTGGGGCGCGAGTCGGTCGACCTCATCAAATCGGGTGGTTACCGCATCGGCGCCGGGGAGGTGGAACACGCGTTGCTGGCCCACCCCGGTGTGCGCGAAGCGGCAGTGGTCGGGGTTCCGGACGACGACCTCGGGCAGCGAATCGTCGCCTACGTGGTCGGGGACGGCCTCGACGGCGCCACGGTGACGGAGTTCGTGGCCGGCACCTTGTCCGTCCACAAGCGACCGCGCGAGGTGCGGATCCTGGAAGCCCTGCCGCGCAACGCGATGGGGAAGGTGCAGAAAAACCTGCTCTGAGCAGGTTCAGGGCGAGTGCGGCGACGGGGAGTCCGTCGCCGTCACTTCGCCCCGATCGCCTCCGCCAGCGCGAGCACCCGGCGGGCGTTCTCCACGTGCAGGTTCTCGATCATCCGCCCGTCCACCGTCACCACACCGCGTCCCGCAGCCGAAGCTTCCTCGAACGCCGCGATGATCCGTTTCGACCGGTCGATCTCCTCCTCCGACGGCGCGAAGATCCGGTTGCACGGCTCCACCTGCGAAGGGTGGATCAACGTCTTCCCGTCGAACCCGTACTGCCGCCCCTGCAAGCATTCCGCCTCGAAGCCTTCAGCGTCCTTGACGTCGTTGTAGACCCCGTCCAGGATCACCTTCCCGGTCGCGCGCGCGGCCAGCAGGCACAGCGAAAGCCCGCCCAGCAACGGTCCCCGGCCCGGCACGAACTCCGCGTGCAGTTCCTTCGCCAGGTCGTTCGTGCCCATCACCAGCACGGTCAGCCGTTCCGACGCCCCCGCGATCTCTTCCGCGTGCAGCATCGCGACCGGCGTCTCCACCATCGCCCAGATCTTCGTGTGCTCCGGTGCTCCGCCGAGTTCCAGCGCGCGCTCGATGTTGTGCACTTCAGCCGCCGAGTTCACCTTCGGCACCACCACCGCGGCGGGACCGGCGGCCGCGGCGGCGCGCAGGTCTGCGTCGTGCCATTCGGTGTCCAGGCCGTTGACCCGGATCGTCACCTCGCGCGAGCCATAGGTGCCGACCGCGGCGCAGACCCGTTCCCGCGCGGCTTCCTTCGCATCGGGCGCGACGGCGTCTTCCAGATCCAGGATCAACGCGTCCGCCGGAAGCGTCTTCGCCTTCTCCAGCGCGCGTTCGTTCGCGCCGGGCATGTACAGCACGGACCGCCGCGGGCGGAGTTCGGTCATGACTGGATCTCCTTCGTCGCGGCGTCGTACGCGGCGGCCAGTTCGGGGTCGGTCGCGGCCAGTTCGTCCGCCAGTTCCACGACCACCCGGCACTGCTTGACCGAGGCGTCGTCCTGCATTTTGCCGTCGATCATCACCGCGCCGGTGCCGTCGCCCATCTCGGCGATCACGCGGCGGGCCCAGGCGACATCGGCGGGGGACGGGGAGAAAACCTTCTTCGCGATGTCGATCTGCACCGGGTGCAGGCTCCACGCGCCGACGCAGCCGAGCAGGAACGCGTTGCGGAACTGGTCCTCGCAGGCCACCACGTCGCGGATGTCTCCGAACGGCCCGTAGTACGGCAGGATTCCGTTCATCGCGCACGCGTCAACCATCCGCGCGACCGTGTAGTGCCACAGGTCCTGCTGATACGTCGTCCGGCCCTCGTTGAGATCTTCGCCGACCGGGTCGGTGCGCACCAGGTAACCCGGGTGCCCGCCGCCGACGCGGGTCGTCTTCATCCGGCGGCTCGCGGCCAGGTCGGCCGGGCCCAGCGAGATGCCCTGCATGCGCGGCGACGCGCCGGCGATCTCCTCGACGTTCGCCACGCCGCTCGCCGTTTCCAGGATCGCGTGCACCAGCAGCGGTTCCGTCAGTCCGGCCCGCGCTTCCAGCTGCGCCAGCAACCGGTCGACGTAGTGAATGTCCTGCGCGCCTTCGACCTTCGGAATCATGATCACGTCGAGCTTGTCGCCGATCTCGGTGACCAGCGTGATCAGGTCGTCCAGCACCCACGGCGAGTCGAGGCTGTTCACCCGCGTCCACAGCTGCGTGCGGCCGAAATCGGTCGCCTTCGCGATCGACACCAGTCCGGCGCGCGCGGCTTCCTTGCGATCGGCGCGGACCGCGTCCTCCAGGTTGCCGAGCAGCACGTCGGTCTTCTTCGCGAGGTCAGGGACCTTCGCGGCCATCTTTTCGTTGCCGGGGTCGAAAAAGTGGATCATGCGCGACGGCCGCACCGGGATCTGCCGCGGCGGTTGCGGCGCTCCGACGGCGAGCGGGGCGAAGAAGTCCTTCGGCGAGCGCATCCTGGTCCTCCCGGCGGGTACTTGACCGACGGGTAACCCTAAACCGGAGACGGGAACCCCCGCTGCGGCGAAGCTCACCCGCCATCCGGGTGAGGCCCGTGACCAGCGAAAGTCCACTGTGGAACCGCGTTGATTAGGCCAATCGGAGTAATCAACTGCGCCGCTTGCCTCGCCTCCAGCGGAGTGGCGCGCCACCCGGCGGACGCGCTCTGTGTGCACCACTCACCCCGGTCTCACTCGGTTGGCCGCACGGTCGGGCTGAAGTCGAACGACCGCCTACCGACCGGTCACCGACCGCTGAGCGCCGCCGATCGCACGCGGCCGGGCAACCCGGAGACCTCGGGACTTTGCCCTGGTACTCAGTTCATGTACCGGTTTTCGCCGGTCATGAGGAACAGGTGCTTGAAGGAGGCGGACTCGTGGCGGCTACCCCACAGAACACCGAGCGCTCGACGGTCGCCGGCGGTGCGAAGCGCAGCCGGACGACGGCGAGCCGGGTGCTGCCGCCGATCGAGCTCCCCGCGAGCGTCGACGAGCTGGCGCGCAAGGCCGCGGCCCTGCTGGGCTGGAACGGCGTGGTGCTGCCCGCGACGACTCTGCTCGGCCGCAAGGTCAGCATCGTCGCGAAGCTCAAGACCGACGTGCACGCGGAGCGGATCGCGATGGGTGTCGGTCCCGTCGCCGATCGCGCCCTCGTCGACACCTGGACCTGGCCAGAGCTGGCCGCGACCGCACCCGCGCCGGCCGCCGAGATCATCGGCGTCCTCGCGGTCGCCCGGCACTGGCGGACCGCGATGGCCTCCGCGGTGCCCTTCTCGCGCTACGGCGAGGCCGCGATGGTTCTTCCATCGCCTGCCGTGCTGACCGACGACTACGTGACGAACTGCCTGCCGCGCGCCCGCGCCTACGGCCTCGCGGTCGTCACCGCCGACCCGTACGCCACCACGGACCTCGACCTCGACACCCACCACGACCGGGTGCTGCTGCAGGAGGACCCGGTGTCGCGCTGGGTCAATGAGATGGCCTACGACCTGCTGCTGCGCGAGGACGCGGCCGCCCCGGTTCCCGCGGAGGCGGACTGAAGCACCGGCGTCGGGCCCAGCGCGGCGATAGAGTCGGGCGCATGCGAGTCGTCATCGCTGGCGGACACGGCCAGATCGCCCTGCACCTGGAAAAGCTGCTCGCGCAGCGGCACGACGCGCCGGTCGGCATCGTGCGCAACCCCGACCACGAGGCCGACCTGACCGCGGTCGGCGCCGAGACGGTCGTGCTCGACCTCGAAAAGTCCGATGTGGACGCGGTCGCCAAGGCGCTCGAAGGCGCGGACGCCGCGGTGTTCTCCGCCGGTGCCGGCCCGGGCAGCGGCGAGGGCCGCAAAGACACCGTCGACCGCGGCGCGGCCGTGCTGTTCGCCGAAGCGGCGGAGCGGGCGGGCGTCCGCCGGTTCATCCAGGTCGGCTCGATCAACGCGGACAAGGCCGACGACCCCGGCCACGAGCCGGTTTTCGCCGCCTACCTGCGGGCCAAGCGCGCCGCCGAGGAAGATCTCAAGGCCCGGGACCTCGACTGGACGATCCTGCGACCCGGCCGCCTGACCAACGATTCCGGCACCGGCCGGGTGAAAATCGCGGAGACGGTCGGGGGCGGGGCGATCCCGCGCGAGGATGTCGCCGCGGTGCTGCTGGCGCTGCTCGACACCCCGGCGACCGCCCGGCGCACGCTGGAACTGGTCTCCGGCGACGATTCCATCGCCGACGCGGTGTCCCGGATCTGATGCGCGACATCGCGGTCTTCAGCGGCAGCGCGCACCCCGAACTCGCCGAGGAAATCTGCGCGAACCTGGGCGTTCCGCTGCTTCCGGTGGAGATCGACCGGTTCGCCAACGACTGTCTCCAGGTCCAGCTCCAGGCCAACTGCCGCGAGCGGGACGTCTTCCTGATCCAGCCGCTGGTCAAACCCGTGCAGGAAAACCTGGTCGAGCTGCTGCTGATGCTCGACGCGGCCCGCGGCGCCTCGGCCGCGCGCACCACCGTGGTGATGCCGCACTATTCGTACGCCCGCTCGGACAAAAAGGACGCGCCGCGGATCTCCATCGGCGGCCGGCTCGTCGCGGACCTGATGGTCACCGCGGGCGCGAACCGCGTGCTCACCATGACGCTGCACTCGCCGCAGGTGCACGGGTTCTTCAGCGTTCCGGTCGACCATCTGCACGCGCTGCACGAGCTGGCGCGGTACTTCCGGCAGTACGACCTCTCGGAAACCACGGTCGTGTCGCCGGATTTGGGCAACGCCAAGGAAGCCGCGCATTTCGCCCGGCTGCTCGGCACGAAGGTCGCGGCGGGCGCGAAACAGCGGTTCGCCGACGACCGCGTCGAGATCACGTCGGTGATCGGCGAGATCGCCGGACGCGACATCATCGTGCTGGACGACGAGATCGCGCGCGGCAGCACGGTGCTGGAACTGCTGGACCGGCTGCGCGAGCTGGGCGCGCGGACGATCCGGGTGGCCTGCACGCACGGGTTGTTCGCCGACGGCGCGCTCAAGCGGATCGGCGGGCAGGAGGACGTGCTGGAGATCGTCTGCACGAACACCGTGCCGGTGCCGGTCGAGGAACGCACGGAGAAACTGCGGATCCTGTCCATCGCCCCGGCGCTGGCCGAGGCGATGCGGCGAATCCACAATGGAGAGTCGGTCAGCTCGCTGTTCGAGCCGAACTGATCACGCGGTCCCGAGGACCCGGTCGAGGTAGGTGTTGGCGAACGTCCCGGCCGGGTCGCATTCCTTGCGGACCCGCAGGAAATCGTCGAAGTGCGGGTAGCGGGTGCGCAGCACGGACGCGTCGAGGTCGTGCATCTTCCCCCAGTGCGGCCGTCCGCCGACCTGGCCCACGACGTTCTCGAACGCGGTGAAGTATTCGCGGTAGGGCATGCCGAGGAACTGGTGGATCGCGATGTAGGCGGAGGCGCGGCCGTTCGCGGTGGACAGCCAGATGTCGTCCGCGGCGGCCACCCGCACCTCGACCGGGAACGCCACCGGGTCTTTCAGCCGCGGCACCACCCCGCGCAGTTCGGCCAGCACGTCGAGCACCGATTCGCGCGGGACCGCGTACTCCGACTCGACGAACCGCACGCCGCGGTGGGTGACGAAAACGCGGTGCGAGAGGTCGCTGTACTCGCGCGGCGAGGACACCTGGGAGGCGAACGCGCCCAGCGGCCGCACCAGTTTCGGCACCGCGCGGCCGAGCCGGCACAGCCCGCCGAACGCGACGTTCTCGGTGAGTTCGTAGTCCACGAACTGCCGCAGGCGGGACAACGGTTTCCGCTCGGCGTCCAGCGGCAGCCGGTTGTTGCGCTTCACCAACGCCTTGCGGCCGTAGGGAAACCAGTAGAACTCGAAGTGGTCGTTGTCCGCCGCGTTCTCGTCGAATCCGTCGAGGACCTGCTCCAGCGGCTCCGGACGCTCCTGCGCGGAGAGCGCAAAGGACGGTTCGCATTGGAGCGTCACCGTGCTGATCACGCCCAGCGCGCCGAGGCCGACGCGGGCGGCGTGGAACAGCTCCGGACGCTCGTCGGCCGCGCAGCGGACCAGCGAACCGTCCGCCAGCACCAGTTCCAGCGCGACGACCTGGGTCGAGATCCCGCCGAACCGCGCACCGGTGCCGTGCGTGCCGGTGGAAATCGCGCCCGCGATGGTCTGCGCGTCGATGTCGCCGAGATTCGTCATCGCCAGCCCGAGCGCGTCCAGCGCCGCGTTGAGAGCGCGCAAAGTAGTGCCGGAACGCACCGTGACCTGCTGCTTCTCCAGATCGGCGCGTTCGATGCCGGTCCACCCGGTCAGGTCGAGCGCGTCGGAATCGGCGGCCGCGATCGCGGTGAACGAATGCCCGCTGCCCCACGCCCGGACCCGGCGCCCGGCCTCGGAAACCCCGTGCACGACCTCGGCGATCCCGGCCGCGCTGCGCGGCCGGTGCACCCGCTGCGGGGTGGCCTTGGCCGTACCGGCCCAGTTGCTCCACGTCATTGCGGCACCTGTTCTTCGCTGGAAGGGTTCCCACGATAGATGCCGAAACCGTAAGTGAATAGTATTCGCGTTTCAAGCCTTGTTGTCGTACCGTAAGTGCCGTGACCACCTCAGCGCACGGGTACGACCTCGCGACGAAGGACCTGGATCCGCCGCTCGCGATCGTCGACCTGGACGCCTTCGACGCCAACGCCGACGACCTGCTGCGCCGGGCCGCGGGCAAGCCGATCCGGGTGGTCAGCAAGTCCGTGCGCTGCCGTGCGCTGCTGGAGCGAGTGCTCGCACGCGATGGCTTCGAAGGCTTGATGTGCTACTCGCTCGCCGAGGCCGTTTGGCACGCTGAGCTGGGCACTTCCAACGACATCGTAGTCGCGTACCCGACCGCGGACCACGAAGCGCTCCGCCGCCTGGCGGCGAGCGAACGCGCTCGCGCGGCAGTCACGATCATGGTCGATTCGACCGAGCACCTCGACCTCGTCGACGCTGCGCTCGGTCACGGCCACCCGGACGTCCGCGTGTGCCTCGAACTCGACGCGTCCTGGCGTCCGCTGCCCGGCGTGCACGTCGGCACCCGGCGTTCGCCGGTGTTCAAGCCGGCGCAAGCGGTCGCGCTCGCCCGCCGGATCGTGACGCGGCCGGGCTTCCGGCTCGTCGGGATGATGGCGTACGAGGGCCAGATCGCCGGGCTCGGCGACGCCGCCGGAAAAGGCCTGCAGAACCGGGTGGTCGGCTGGATGCAACGCCGTTCCGCGGCGGAACTCGCCCGTCGCCGCGGCGCCGCGGTGCGGGCCGTGCGCGAGGTCGCTGACCTGGAGTTCGTCAACGGCGGCGGCACCGGGAGCATCGAGACCACCGGCGCGGAGGACGTGGTCACCGAGATCGCCGCCGGTTCCGGACTGCTCGCGCCGACGCTGTTCGACGGCTATTCGCACTTCCAGCCGCGCCCGGCCGCGTTGTTCGCGCTGCCGGTGGTGCGCCGTCCGGCGAAGAACGTCGCGACGCTGTACTCCGGCGGATACATCGCCTCCGGCCCGACCGGTCCGTCGCGCGAACCGTCGCCGTACCTGCCGGAAGGCTTGCGGCTGCTGGGTTTCGAAGGCGCCGGCGAGGTGCAGACGCCGGTGACCGGCGAGGCCGCGCGGACGCTCCGGCTCGGCGACCGGGTCTGGCTGCGGCACGCGAAAGCCGGGGAACTGGCCGAACGGTTCCTGGCCTACCACCTCGTCCGCGGGAGCCAGGTGGAGCGAACGGTCCCGACTTACCGCGGCGAGGGGCGGAACTTCGGCTGAGCGCGGGCCCCCGTTCAGTCGCCGAATTTGCTCGCCAGATACCCCTTCACCACGTGCTTGGCCTCGGCGACGATCCGCTCGTCGCCGTTCGGATCGCGGCGGAAGGCGAGTTTCAGCAGCGCGTCCGCCGTCTCGTTGGCGATCGCGATGGCGAACCGGAGTTCGTCGGCGGGCTGGTCGACGTGCCCGCGCAGGATTTCGACCAGGGAATCCGCGATGACCGAGTTGTTGTCGCGGTCGTCGGCCAGCAGCCGGACGTCGATCACGTCTCCGAAGTGGACCTTCGAAAACCCCGGCACCTCGCGGTGCATCCGCAGGTAGATGTCCAGCACCGAGTCGACGATGTTCCACCAGTGCTCGGGGCTCAGCTCCTGCAGCCGCTCGTTCACCGCGGCGACGAACCGTTCCAGATTCCGCTGCGTCAGCGCCTGCACGACCGCGCGTTTGTCCGGGAAGAACTGGTACAGCGACCCGACCGCGACGCCCGCGCGTTTGGCGATGAGCGTGGTGGTGAGCGCGTCGTAGCCCAGCTCGTCGATCAGCTCGGCGCTCGCGTCCAGCATCTGTTCCACCCGCCGGGCGCTGCGTTGCTGAACCGGCTTTCGCCGCAGCGGAGTGGGTTCAGCCTGGGTCTCGGCCACGTCGTTCCTCGGAGTCTCTCGCGATTCACTCATCTGATCTGGGACTTTAGCGCCCCGCGGGGCTTCCCCCGAGACGAGTGACGACCTAACATATGAGAACTTTTCACGTTCACCCGGAAGGGTGTCCGAAGGCAAGGGGTGCTCAGCGTGGACCATCCGACCTTCCCGCCCGGCTTCCTGTGGGGTGTCTCGACCTCGGCGTTCCAGATCGAGGGGGCGACGGCCGAGGGCGGTCGCGGACCGTCCATCTGGGACACGTTCACCGCCGCCGAAGGCAAGATCGCCCGGGGCGAGGACGCCAAGGTAGCGGCTGACCACTACCACCGCTACTCCGAGGACATCGCCTTGATGGCGGAACTCGGCGTCGGCGCCTACCGGATGTCCATCGCGTGGCCGCGGATCCAGCCGGACGGCTCCGGCAAGCCCAACGCGGAGGGACTTGCCTTCTACGACAAGCTGATCGACGAGGTCTGCGCGGCCGGAATCGCCCCGGCGATCACGCTGTACCACTGGGACACCCCGCAGGCGATCGAGGACGCGGGCGGCTGGCTCTCCCGCGACACCGCGTTCCGCTTCGCCGAATACGCCACGATCGTGGGGGAGCATTTCGCCGATCGGGCGAAACTCTGGATTCCGCTCAACGAGCCGATGGTCATGTCGATCTACGGCTACGGCATCGGCGAGTACGCACCCGGCCAGTTCCTGCTGCTCGACGCGCTTCCCACCGCACACCACCAGAATCTCGCGCACGGCCTGGCCGTGCAGGCGCTGCGCGCGGCGGGCGCGACCGGCATCGGCACCGCGAACAACCACTCGCCGATCTGGCCGGAGGACGACACCCCCGCCGACCGCGAAGCCGCCGACTGGCTCGACGCGTTGATCAACCGCACCTTCGCCGACCCGATGCTGCTCGGCAGCTACCCCGAACAGGTGCACCCGCATCTGCCGGAGAACTTCGCCGACGACCTGGCCACCATCGCGCAGCCGCTCGACTTCTACGGCGTCAACTACTACGAACCCCAAGGCGTGACCGCTCCCGGCGAGGGCAACCCGCTCCCGTTCGAATTGCGCCCGATCGAGGGTTATCCGAGGACCACCAACGATTCGCCGATCGTTCCGCAGGCGCTGCGCGAACTGCTGGTGTCCTTCCACGAGCGCTACCGCGAACACCTGCCGCCCATCCAGATCACCGAAAACGGCTGCAGTTTCGCCGACGAACCCGCCGCCGACGGCAGCGTGCCCGACCCCGAGCGGATCGAATTCCTCGACAGCCACCTGCGGGCACTGCGCGAAGCCATGGATGCCGGCGTGGACGTGCGCGGATACTTCGTCTGGTCGCTGCTGGACAACTTCGAATGGTCCAAGGGCTACGCGCCGCGCTTCGGGCTCGTGCACGTGGACTACGAAACGCAACGCCGTACTCCCAAGGATTCCTTCGCCTGGTACCGGAAGCTGGTCCGCCATGAGTGACACCGCCGCTGCTGTCCCGGACGTCTTCGCCGAACCGGTCAAGCGCGTCCGCGCCGGGTGGATGACGCTGCTGTTCCTCGCGAACATCGCGCTGTGGCTGGGCGTTTACGCGCCGATCCAGGTTTTGCTACCCCAGCAGGCCGAACTGCTCGACGCCGCGCACAAGGAAACCGTCTTCGGCATCGTGACCGGGATCGGCGCGGCCGTCGCGCTCATCGCGAACCCGGCGATCGGGCTGGCATCGGACCGCACCTGCTCGCGGTTCGGCAGGCGGCATCCGTGGACGATCGCCGGCGGCGCGATCGGCGCGGCCGGGCTGCTGGTGCTGGCCGAGGCCCCGAACGTGGTCGTGATGACGATCGGCTGGTGTCTCGTGCAGGCCGGGCTCAACGGCATGCTCGCGACCCTGATGTCCGGCATCGCCGACCGGGTTCCGGTCGGGCAGCGCGCGCAGGTCGGCGGACTGGTCGGGATCGCGCAGATGCTCGGCACCGTGCTCGGCGCGGTGGTGGTCGTGGTGATGCTCGACCTCGCCGGACTGCCGCTCGGCTACGCGGTCTGCGCCGCGATCGTCCTGGCCGGCGCGGCGGCGTTCGTGCTGCGCACGCCGGACGCGCGGCTGCCGGTCGAGTTCCGGCCCAGCGGCCGGATCCGCGAAATCCTCGCCGACCTGTGGGTCTCGCCGCGGCGGCACCCGGACTTCGCGTGGGCGTGGGGCTGCCACTTCATGATCAACCTCGGCAACGCGTTCGGCACGCTCTACCTGCTGTTCTTCCTCAAGGACGCGGTGCATTACCCGGATCCGGACAGCGGCCTGCTGATCATGATGGGGCTGTACGGCGTGGCGCTGGTGATCGGCGCGGTGCTGGCCGGGCATTTCTCGGACAAGTCCGGCAAACGCAAGCCGTACGTCCTCGGCTCGGCGGCGATCATGGCGCTGGCCGCGCTGCTGCTGGTGATCTGGCAGAGCTGGCCGGTGGCCCTGGTGGCGTCGCCGCTGCTGGGAGTCGGATTCGGCACGTACATGGCGGTGGCGCTGGCGATGCTCACGCAGGTGCTGCCCGCGGCGCAGAACCGGGCCAAGGACCTCGGCGTGGTCAACATCGCGAACTCGCTGCCGCAGGTGGTCGCGCCGCTGCTCACGACGTTGATCCTGCAGTGGCTCGGCGGGTATCCGGGGCTGTTCGCGGCGTCCGCGGCGGCGACCCTGCTGGCCGGGGTTTTAGTGACGCGCGTGCGGTCGGTGGGTTAGCGCTTGCGTTTGAGCGCGCTCACAGGCTTAGCGTCTTCGGCATGGAGAAGGAAGACGCGCTGATCGAGGCGCTGCGGCTGGCGGTCGACCCGCCGGGCACGGTGTCGGTCGAAGCGCTGCGGGAACTGGCCCGGGACGACGACGCGGACGAGTGGGACATCGCCACCACCGCGCGACACCTCGGGCTCAACCCGCACACGCTGCGGTACTACGAGCGGATCGGGCTGGTCCAGGTCGCCCGGGACAGCGCCGGGCACCGGGTTTACGACGCGGCGGCGGTCCGCCGGCTGGTGTTCCTGACGCGGATGCGGGTGTCCGGCATGTCGATCAGCGACCTGCGCCGCTACCTCGAGCTGGTCGATTCCGGCGAGGACACCGTGCCCGAACGGCGGGAAATGCTCCTGGAGCACCGCGACACCCTGCGCGCGCAGATCGCCCAGCTGCAGCTTTCCCTCGCCGCCACCGAATACAAGATCGCCACTTACCAGGAAGGCCCCCTCCCGTGACCCAGCACGACATCGACAGCCCGGAAAACCTCGCCCGCCGCAAGCACGGACTCGAGGTGCTGTCCCGCATCGACGGTCACCAGGGCGAAGCCGTCATCGATTCCCTCGCCGACATCAATCCCGCGCTCGGACACCACGTGGCCGCGTTCGCCTTCGGCGACATGTACGACCGGCCCGGCCTCGACCCGCGCAGCCGTCAGCTGGTCACCCTCGGCGTGCTGACCGCGCTCGGCGGCTGTGAACCGCAGCTCAAGGTGCACGTCGGCGCGGCGCTGAACGTCGGGCTCAGCCGCGAGGAAATCACCGAGGCGCTCATGCACTCGGTGGTCTACGCAGGTTTCCCCCGCGCGCTCAACGCCACCTTCGCCGCGCGCGAGGTGTTCGCCGCTCGCGACGCGGAGGAAACCGCCTGACTGCCGCGGAGCCCGGCGCGGACCCGCACCGGGCTTCCGGCGATCACCAGCCGCGGTTCTTCCTCGCGTCCTCCGCCATCTTGTCGGACTTGGCTTTCGCCTCCGCGGCGGCGTCCTTGATGTCCTGCTTGCTGGGCTCGCCGACCCCGTCCAGGTACTTCTTCTTTTCGGGGTCGCTCCACTCCTTCGGGTCGTACTTCCCGTTTTCGAGGTCGGCCCAGTCCTTCTTGGTCGGCCCGACGCCCTGCTCGTTCCGGTTGCCCCATTCGGTGCGCATCTGGTTGCCGTCCAGCGGCTGGTCCGGGCGCTTCCAGTCCTGGTGCGGGTCGGAGTCGATGTCGACCGGCTTGCCCTTGTCGTCGAACCGGTACGGGTGGCCGTCCGGGGCCTTGTTGTATTCGTCGATCGTGGGATGCCGCCCGGACGGCGGGGGCAGCTCGTGGAACCGCTTGATGATGTCGTCGACGTCTTTTTCCGTGTAGTTCTTCGGGTTTTCCTTGAGGTCGGTGAATTCGAGGAAGGACTTGTGCCACTTCTCGAATTCTTCCTTCTTGCCGCCGGGCCAGTCGAAGTCCGCGCTGTCGCCGATGTCCCGGGTGGCCCGGTTCATCTCCTTGGGATCGGTGATGCGGTCCGCCTGCTGGCCGATCGGGCGCCAGTTCTTGTCGAGGTCCGGGTGGTCCTTGTGCTTGTACCCGCCGCTCTTGTCCAGCGATTCACTCGGCCACTTGGCGTCCTCGGTCGTGATCTTGTCGTTCTTGCCGACCTTGATCTTGCCCGCGATGCCGTCCTCGATGTTGCCGATCCGGGTCGAGACGCCGCCGATGCCCGCGTTGGTGTGCTGCGGGCCGAGTGGCAGGTTCTTCGGCTGGTTGTGCAGCTTCGGCAGCTCGTCCTCGCCGTATTTCTTGGTCAGCGCGCTTTGCTTGTCGACCGGCTGCTCGTGCACCCAGTTCTTCAGCCCGTCCCGCATTTTCTGGAACGAGATGATGTGCCGCTGCGCCACGTCGCTTCCGGCCTTGTGGAACGGATCGTTCTTGTCGCCGGTCTGGTTCTTGCGCGCGTTCTTGGCGTCGGAGTTCCACGCCATCCGGTCCCAGACGTCGTCCTTCTTTTTCTTCGCGTCTCCCTTGCCGGCGGAACCGTCGTCGCTGTCGTCGCGCTTGCGCTTGCCCTTGCCTTTGCCCTTGTCGGTCGAGGCGGATTTGGTGCTCCCGCCGCCGTTGTCGGCGTTGTGCTTGGCCGTCGAATCCGCGGGCGGCGGGTCGGCGGCTTTGCCTTTGCCCTTGCCTTTGCCGCAGCCCTCGAGGCCGAGCGGGTCGTAGGCGGCGAACGGGTCGGGAACGTAGGCGACCGGGTTCGGCCCGCCCTCCAGCCCCAGCGGGTCCTGGCTGAGGTAGCGCGCGGCGGCCGGGTCGTAGTAGCGGAAAACGTTGTAGTGCAAACCGGATTCGGCGTCCGCGTACTGGCCGGGGAACTGCAGCGGGATGCCGCCGGGCTGGACCCGGCCCCACAGCGTTCGGCGCGCGCTCCAGGCGAGCCCGCCGTGCTCGTCGATCAGGTCGGTCGGCGTGCCGATGGCGTCGGTGACGACGGACGCGAACCGGTCGCCGCCGGGACCCCGTTCGAGCTGGGTGACCGGCTCGTCGGTGCCCGGACGGCGCTCCCAGGTGGTCGTCCGGCGCACTCCGGCCGGGTCGGTGTGCTCCTGTTCGATGAGCACGAAGCCGTCCCACACGAACCGGGTCGATTCCGCGACGGAGCCGTCGGCCAGCAGCCGTTCCTTGGCGATCCGGCGGCCGAGCGGGTCGTACCGGTAGCGCCACTGGATGCCGTCCGGCGTGCGCAGGCCGGTCAGCAGATCGCCGGTCCAGGCGTACTCCCACACCCGCACGCCACCGGGATGCACCTCGCGGTGCCGGATCCGGCGGCCGAGGGAGTCGTAGTCCGACGACAGGCCCGGGCTGCCCGACCAGGCGGTCAGCTCGCCGGCCGGGTTGTAGCGCAGCTCCTCCCGGCCCGCCGGGGAGGACACCGCGACCACGCGGCCGGCCGGGTCCCGGGTGAAAGCGGTTTTCCCGGACAGGCTGTCCTGCACCGCGGCGAGACTGCCGTCCGCGTAGTACTCGAGACCGCGGCGCTGCACCGGCGTTGTTCCACGGGAAACCTGCTGCGCGGTGATCAGGCCGCGAGGGCCGAACGCCTGCTGCAGGGTGCTGACCCCGTCGGTGTCGCGGGCGAGCACGCGGCCCTCGTCGTCCAGCCGGTACCGCACGGTGTGTCCCGCGGTGGTCAGCGAAACCGGCCGGTCTTCTTCATCGAAGGTCCAGACGCTCTCCGCGCCGGACGGCGTGCGACGGCGGATGGTGCGGCCCTGCTCGTCGTACGAGAAGTGCACCTCGACGCCGTCGATCGCCTCGCGCACGACCCGGCCGTACAGATCGCGGTCGAACTCCACCACCGAGTCCGCGGACTCCACCCGCACGACGTTGCCGACCGGGTCGTAGGCGTAGCGCACGGTGCGGTGCGGACCGCGGATCTCGACCCGGTTGCCGAGCAGGTCGTACTCGTTCTCGGTGACCGAACCGTCGGGCTCGGTCACCCGGACGGTCTGCCCGGCCGCGTCGTAGGCATACGTCCGGGTCCGGCCGTCGAAATCGGTCTGCGCGACCAGCCTGCCGAGCGGGTCGTAGGTGTAGGTCCAGGTGCGGTTCAGCGGATCGGTCACCGACGTGAGCCGGAGCTCGGTGTCGTAGGTGTAGCTGGTGCGCGCGCCGGACGGGTCCACGACCGCGGTGACCACGTCGAACGGGCCGTACTCGCGCCGGGTCACCCGGCCGAGTTCGTCGACGTGCTCGATCTCGTTGCCCTCGCGGTCGTATCGCCACATGGCGCGCTCGCGGCGTACCCCGATCCGCGAGGCGGGTTTGCCGTCGACCGTCCAGCCCAGCTGCGTCCGTCCGCCGCCGACCTCGGGCGCCGAACGCGGCCGGCCGAACTGGTCCAGCTCCTCGTCGGAGGCCTCGGCCTCGAATTCGACCGGGAAGCCGGGCAGCTCGGGTCCGGCGGGCTGGTCGTACCGGCGCTGCCAGGTCTTTCCGTTGCCGTGCACCGTGATCGCGACCAGTTCGGCGCCGTCGTGCTCCAGTTCGGCGAGGCTGCCGTCGGGACGGGCGATGGCGAGCGGCGTGCCGTCCTCGGCGTAGGTGTACTCGGTGACCCGGCCGAGCGGGTCGACCCGGCGGAGCAGATTGCCGTAGCGGTCCCATTCGGAGAGCGTCACGTTGCCCAGCGGGTCGGTCTCCCGGACCGGACGGCCCTCCGCGTTGTACTCGTACTCCGAGACGTGGCCGAGCGAGTCGGTGAACCGGGTGATCCGCGCGGCGGGGTGGTACTCGAAGGCGCCGCTGTAGAAGCCTTGCGCGCCTTCGGTACGCACGCAACGGCCTTCGGCGTCGTAGATGTAGCGGTAGACGACGCCATTGCGGTCTTCCCAGCTCGTGACCCGGCCGTCCGGGTCGTAGGTGTAGCGCTTCGCCGTTCCCGAGGAATTGACGACCTCGGAAAGGCGGCCTTGATAGTTGTAGCGGTAGCCGCGCACCACGACGTCCGGAGCCGGGCCGGCCCCGATCATCCGCAGTTCGGTGATGCGGTGTCCGTCGGTGCGGAAGCCGACCTGGAGCCCGCTGGAATGCGTGAGCAGCGCGGGAACGCCATTGTCCGCATAGGACAGTTCGGTCCGCGAACCGTCGGCGTCTTCGATCGAACGCAGCGGCAAAGTCTTGCCCTCGCCGGAAAACCGCATCGTCCGATCCGGACGCACCTGCTCGATGGTGCAGCTGCCGTCAGCGTGTCGGGTCAGCGGCCAGCGCGCTCCCTCGATCGGCAGCACCGGCTCGTCCCCGGCGGGCATCGGGTAGTAGAGGATGACGCCTTCCGGCCCGTAGTACCGGAGGTATTCCTCGCCGTACTCCAGTCGTTGGTCCACAGTGGACGCCCACGTCGAGCCGAACCAGCGCCCGGAGCGGTACGACGAGCGATGCGTCCGCCGCACCAGCAGTTCCGGCAGATCGAGGTCGTAGTCCTCGACGAGCACCTCGCCGCTGGAGATGACGACCGGGTCGGTCAGGCAGGGCGGATCGGAGTCGCCCTCGTTCTTCGCGTTGGCCGCTTCGGTTTTGTCCTTGTCCTTGTCCTTGGCCGGATCGGAGCGCTCGTTCCCGCCGCGGTCGTTCTTGCCCGCCTCGCCGCCGGATCCGCCGTTGCCCTCGTCTTTCGGGGTTTCCCGCGGTGGCGGCTCGTGGTTCGCGCCGCCCCGGTGTTCCCCCGGACCGTCGTGGGCGCCGGAAGTGTGGGTGGAATCGTCCTTGACCGGCGGCGCTTTCTCGCCGCCGCCGGAGGTCTTGATGTCCTTCGGCTGGTGCGGCGCGTCCTTGCCGCCGGCCTTGATGCCCTTCATCGACTTGGCGACATCGTCGAACAGGCCGCGTGCCTTGGTGAGCAGTTTGCCGAGTTCCTTGAGCGCCTTGGTGAGGTTCTTGACCAGTTCGGCGATCTGCTTGGCGGTCTTGGCCACCAGGTTGACCACCTGCGGCACCACCCAGACCATACCGATGCCGAGGGTGAACAGCACTTGCAGCGCCCACGAGATCAGGTGCGCCACGACCTGGGCGATGATGTCGCGCACGAGCATCCGCACCGCGCCGACGACGTCGCCGGCGGTCTTCACCCCGCTGGCCGCGCCCTCGCAGGCTTGCGCGGCGCCTTCGAGGGTTTTGGCGACTTCCTCGGCCTGTTTGCGGTAGGCGTCGGCGCTCTCGCCCTCCCAGGACTCGATGTCCTTTTTGACCTGTGCGGCCAGATCCTGTGCGACGGAACTGACCTCTTTGGACACGTTCTTCCAGGTCTCGGAGTACGCGTGGACCTGGTCCGGGTCCCCGGCCAGTTTGTCCAGCGCTTCCTTGAGCGGCCCGACGTGCTCGATCAGCCAGCCGACGCCCGCGGCGAGGATCGCGCCGAACGGGTCCATCACCGCGGCGAGCGCTTCCATGCCGACCCCGACCGCGCCCATCACCGTCGCGGCCCAGTCGCCGGACTCGATGCCGTCCTTCAGGCCCTTCCCGGCCTCGAGGATCGTGATGCCGGAGATCGCCGAGGTCGAGTCCTTCTTTTCGGCCACCAAAGGATTCGACATGTCCGGCCTTTCTCCGCGCTCACCACGATCTCTTGGGCGCGCAGCCGAATTCGCACGCACGGCCCCCGGAGCAGGTTACCGACCGGTCCGAAACGTTCGCCGGGGCGTTGCACGGAATTACCCCGGCAGTGCCCGCGGGTGCCCGAACCGCGGCAAACACGCCAAAACCCGCCGGGTGCTCCGAATCTCGGAGCACCCGGCGGGCCAGGGAAGTGGAACCGCGGGCCGGTGCCGGTCGGGGGAGGGGAGTGCAACGGCACCGGCCCGCGGAGTTCTCGGGTCGCGACCGGCGCGGGGCGGCCGGTGCGATGATCTTCAACCTAGCGTCCGATTACTGCGTCCGCTAGGTGTTCTGCCGGACATTTTTCGATTAATCGCGTTAAGTCTGAGGGGTGGCCGAGGGCGGCCCGTCGCGCTCGGGGGGACGGACGGACCAGCCCTCGGCCGGGCGAGGATGCCGGGCGACCGGACCGGTTGGGGCTTCCGGAGGTCGCGCGCTCGCCAGTCGGTCTCGGGTGGGGTGCTCCGCCCGGAAGCACCCCACCCGAAAGGTCAGGCGCTGACCGGACGCGGCTTCACCAAGGCGTGCCTGCCGGTGGTCTCGGCGGGTGATTCGGCGCGCCGGTTCTGCCCGGGAAGCGCCGGAACCGCGGCGCGGCGGCGGGTCGGCCGGTGCCCGGCGCTCCCGGTCAGCGCCTGCGGGGCCAGGCCTCCGGCGACCAGGTGCTCGTGCGCCACCTGCCACACCGAGCACGGGGCCTTGCAGCGGTGCCAGCGCGTCGAGCAGGTGGGGCAGTCGCCGCGCTCGTCGGGCTCGTGCGCCCGCAGCATCGCGCGCCAGCCCTCGGCGAGCCGGGGCAGTTCCGAGCGGGCGACCGAGACCAGCGACGGGGCGTCGGCGCGTTCCGCCAGGTCGGACAGCATGTCGAGGCGCTCCCACACGGCGTTGCGGAGAACCTGGCCGAGAACCTGATCCATGGAGAAACTCACCGTCACCTTTCCGCCATAGTGGCGGCTTCGTTGAGCGCGGCCCGGAGCTGGCCGAGCTGGCCGGACGTGAGGCGGGCGGTCTCCCCGGGAGGCGAAACCACGACGACCTCGTCGTCCTCGACGAACACGGTGACAGCGCGCTCGCGGCTGATGAGATCTCCGCACTGCACGCGCCACACGACCTGGCCGCCCTCGAAATGCCGCACGCCCGCGGTACGCGGGTCGGCGGAGACCGAAGCGGCGACGGCGGAAGCGACAGTAGGCGGCACCTGGCGTGCCGTGGCGATTCCCGGTGCGGGCCGAACGGACCGCACCGCGGTCCCGGCTTGTCCTCCACCGAGCGATTCCACGAACTCCACTGTCCCTCCACGCTTTCTCGTCCCGGCCGGTGCACCTCGCGGAGGCGTCCGTGCCGGCAGATCTGTGTCGTCGGGTCCATCGCTCTCCGTGATCGCCGCGGGTGTCCGGGCGGTGACGGAGATCTGGCAACTACAGTGAAGTGAAACCGGGGGCGAGAGAAGGTCGAAACCGCGTCATAGCGGTGACCGGACCGCGTTCCACGGTAAGCGGTCGCCGGAGTTCGGCCCTGCCGATCAACGCGTGCGTCCGCGCGTTTCACAAGGTTCTCGCGGGTGCTTAGGGTGCTGATCAGACGCCCAGGAGACGGTGAGGGGGCGCAATGGCAATGGATGCCAGTGCTGGCAGTGGTTCCGGAGTCTCTCACGCAGACGCCCGGTCAGGCAGTCCGGTCCCGGCCGACGCCTGGGAACAGCCCGAGATGCGGGAGGCGCTCGCCGCCCGCGAGGTCAGTGCCGTGTACCGGCTGTTGCGCAAACACGGAGTATCGCAGCGCCAGATCGCCGCGATGACCGGCCAGTCGCAGTCCGAGGTGTCGGAGATCCTCAAGGGTCGCCAGGTCATGGCCTACGACGTGCTCACGAGAATCGCCGACGGCCTGGGTGTCCCCCGTGGATACATGGGTCTCGCCTATGACGAGACCACGGCGATACGGGTCGTCGGCGCGTCCGACGGCCGGCAGGCTGAGGAGGACGAGTCCGTGAAGCGACGGAGGTTCCTCGCGCACGCCGCCCAGGTCACGATGGGTGCGGCGGTGTTCGGTCCGGAATCAGGCACGTGGTCGGAGGCGCCCGCGCGCACTCCCGCCCCCGGGCGCATCGGCACGACCGACGTGCGCCAGGTGGAGGCGGCGACCAGAGCGTTGCGCGCGCTCGATTACCAGTACGGCGGCGGGTTCTGCCGCGACGCCGTGGTCGCCCAGCTGTCCTGGGGACAGCAGATGCTCGACGCCAGCGCCGCCGAGCAGGTGAAGAACCGGCTGTACACCGCGATCGCCGACCTGCACAGCCTCGCCGGATGGACGTCGTTCGACACCGGTCTGATGGACTCCGCCCGCGGCCATTTCGCGCAGGCGCTCGACCTGGCCAAACAGGGCGGCGACCACCATCTGGTGGCGAACGTGCTGTACCGGATGGGCCGGGTCTACCTGCACCAGGACGCCGCGAACGACGCGCTCAAGCTGTTCCAGCTGGGCCAGATCGCCGCGCAGGAATCCGGTTCCGAGCTGGCCGTCGCCGTGCTCTGCGCCAACGAGGCGTGGGCCTACGCGATGATGGGCAACGAGGAGCAGTCGGTGAAGCTGCTCGGCCGGTGCAAGGACGAATTCGCCCGCGCCGACCTGGCCAAGGCCGAATCGTGGGTCAAGTTCTTCAACGAGACCGACGTCTACGCGATGACCGGCACCGTGCACACCGTGCTGGCGATGAAGAACCCCGAGCACACGAAGTACGCGATCCCGGCGCTGAGCCGCGCGGTCGACGCCTACACCGACGACATGGCGCGCAGCAAGGCGTTCATGCTCAGCGCGCTCGCCACGAATCACCTGCTCGAAGGCGATATCGACCACGGCGTGAAGATCGGCGGCAAGGCCATTGAATGCGCGGAAAGCATCAAGTCCGCGCGAGTCAAGGACCGGATGCGGCCGCTGCAGGCGGAGGCCGAGCGGCGGAGCAACAACCCCGACGCCCGTGACCTCGCCGACCGGCTCAAGATCTTCTACGCGGCCTGAGCCGACCGGATTCGCCTTGCCCGAAGGCAGGTTCACCCCTGCGAAACTGCGCCGGGTGCTGGCGGCTGTCTGCGCTCGGCTCGGCCTCGATCCGGCGGGCGCGCGGCTGCTGCGGTTCACCAACAACGCGGTGTATGCGCTGAACGGGGCACCGGTCGTCGTGCGGATCGTCGGCTCCACCAGGCTGCGCCACCGGGTCGGCACGGTCGTGCGCGTCGCCGAGCATTTCGCCCGGCACGACGTGCCCGCGGTCCGGCTGCTGTCCGGGGTCGAGCAACCGCTTGACGTGCTAGGACATCTGGTCACCGTGTGGGATCTGGTGCCGTTCTCCGGGCCGCCGCCGACGCCCGCCGACCTCGCCGGGCTGCTGCGCCGGGTGCACGCGCTGCCCCCGCCGGAAGGCCTGCCCGCCTGGGAACCGTTGCGTTCGATCGAGGCCCGGGTCGCCGACGCGGAGGAACTCACCGACGCCGACCGGCGGTTCCTGCTGGAGCGCTGCGCCGAGGTGCGGGACCGGCTCGACACCCTGGATTTCCCGCTGGCCAGGGGATTCGTGCACGGCGACGCGCATCCGGGAAATGTGCTGCCCGGTCCGGACGGCCCGGTGCTGTGCGATTTCGATTCCTCCTGCGTCGGCCCGCCGGAATGGGATTTGACGCCGCTCGCCGTCGGCCGGGAACGATTCGGTGACCCGCCTGCCCGATATGCGGAGTTCGCGTCGGCTTACGGCTTCGATGTGACATCCTGGGCAGGGTTTTCGGTGCTTCGCGCGGTGCGGGAGCTGAAGCTGACGACGAGCGTGCTGCCGATCCTGCGCAGTCATCCGCCGGTACGGGCTGAACTGCGCCGCCGGTTGGCGGACCTGCGCGCTGGCCGGACGGCCACCGCGTGGACGAGATACCGTTGAGCGGGATTCTGCACGTGCATTCGCCGACTGCAGATGACCGTTCGCCGCATTCCGTCGATGGCTCACTAGGTATCGCTGCGCAGCGATAATTCGGTCCGGCAGATCGCCCCAGTCGGCGTACTGCTAGTCCCATTGTGCAAGTTGCGGCTACCCGCCGTGACCTCGGCCGGTCAGGACACCGCGACCGGGGCCCGGGTGAGCACCACGGCGAACCCGAAGGCGAGCCCCATCACGGTCAGCTCCAGCGTGGCCCACGAAGCGAGCGCCGTGCGCTGGTGCCGCACGATGCGCGGCATCAGCCGCCACCGCACGTTGGCGGCCAGCAGCGCGATCGCGCCGGTGCACAGCACCTTCAGCACCATCAGCTGGCCGTACGGCGTGGTGAAGACGCCCGCCCAGAACCCGATCGTCGGGTTGGCCAGGATTTCCACGATGCCGTTGAACAGACCGGTCGCCGCCGACAGCGCCAGGCACAGCGTCGCCAGTTTCGAAAACCTCGGCAGCGCGTGCGCGAGCAGCGTCCGGTTGGCCGCGAGCAGCACGATCATCGCGCCGAGGCCGCCGCACCAGGCGACCGCGCTCATCACGTGCAACTCCATCGAGATCATCGTGTAGTCGTGATAAGCCCAGTTCGACGCGTGGCCGGTGACCGGCAGCGGCAGCAGCGCGAACATGCCCAGGCCCACGCGCACCTCGGCGGGCACCTTCTCGCCCTTGCGCAGCGCGACGAACCCGAGCACGGCGTGCAGCAGCGCGAGCACCGCCACGATCACTAGCGCCTTGCCCGCGCCGACGTCGGCGATGTAGCCGCCGATGTCGCCCGCGGTCAGCATCCGCTTGCCCGGTTTGTACTCCGCGGTCTGCAGGATCAGCGCGACCACCGCGGTCGCCGCCCAGATCAGCGCGGCGGCGACGGCGGCGGGACGCGCCCGGCGCAGCACCGGTTCGGTGAGCTTCGGCCGGTCGTAGCCGACCAGCACGGACAGCAGGGCCAGCCCGATCGTCGCGACCGCCGCCAGATCCAGCAGCACCCGCACGACCGGGATGGCCGCCGAGACCACCTCGCTGGGTTCCACCACGCCCGGAATGGGCGAGGACGCGGTGAGCGCGATGCCGATCAGCGCGCCCAGCAGTCCCGCCACGACCACGCAGGCGAGCGTGGCCCAGCGGACGGCGGAGGTGGTCTCGGCTCGCGTCACTGGTCCGCCTTGTCCGATCCGGGGTCGCGTCCGGTGCGCAGCGCGACGGTGAGGCCGATCGCGAGCAGCACCACCGCACCGGCGATCCACACCCAGATCGGCACGCCGCTCGACGACGAGGACTCCGCCGGAGCGGACTGGGCCGGAGCACCGGCCGCCTTGGCCGCGTCGCCCTTGGCCGGGGTGCCGGTGCCCGCGGTGGTGAGGGTGAACGGGATCTCGCCGGACACCGGATGCCCGTCGGCGGAGAGGACCCGGTAGCCGACGGTGTACTTGCCCGCCGGGCCGAGCGGCCGCAGCGGCGCGCTGAGCACGTTGTTCTCCACCGTCACCGGGCCCTCGGCCCACTGGCTGCCGTCCGGTCCGGTCACCGCGATCTGGTTGACGTCGGCGTTCTGCACGTACTGGTCGAACGTGAGCGTGACCTTCGCCGGGCCCTTGGCGAGCGACGCGCCGCTGGCCGGGTCGGAGTTGATCAGCACGTTGTGCGCCAGCGCCGGGGTGGCCGTGCCGAGCAGGGCCACCCCGGAAATCGCCAGCGCGAGAAGCGCTTTACGCATTACTTCGTTCCTTCGGTCTTTCCTGCTGGGCGGCGGGAACGCAGCACCGCGCCCGCGCCGACGCCGAGTCCGAGCGCGCCGACCACGAGGCCGGCCCCGCCGAGCCAGCGTGCCGTGTTGTCCGAGGACGACGCGGCTTCGGCGTTCTCCTCGGCCGCGGTGGTCTGCGCGTGGCCGCCGCCGTGCTCCGAGGACTTGGCGGCGAGCTTGACGGTCGGGGCCGGGTGCTCCGGCTCCTCGCCGCTGGGCGGGGTGGGCTGGTTCCAGTCCACCACTTTGCCACCCTCGTACGTCTGGATCGCCGGGAACTCGAGCTGGTCCACAGTGGACGGCAGCGGGCCGCCGCTGATCTCGAACTCCTGGAATTCGGTGGTGCCGATCTTGGTGCCCGGCTGCGCGGTCCAGACGATCTTCGTGACCGCCTCGGTGATCTTCGTGCCGGACGCGGTGGTCACCGGCTGCGGCAGCTTCGACTTGGTGACCTCGGCGGTCCAGCCGGGGATCGGCTTGGTGCGGATGTTGCCGATGCCGTAGTCCGGTTTGACGTCGATCTCGAGCTTGATCGTGCCGAGCTTCGCGTCCTCGTTGGGAACGCGGAAGAAGATCGTGCCGTAGCCGCCCTTGGCCGGCTGGTCGCCGTAGACGTTGGCGGACACGTGCGCGGACGCGAGACCGGCGCCGAGCAGACCGGTGGCGGCGACGGTCGCGGCGAGCACGCCGGCGCGCCGGAAGACATGGTGGGACACAACTGCTCCTGAACAGGGGTGAGCCGGCGAAGGGCGAAGCCTGCGCCGGAAAAAGGGGGGAAGGGTGGTCGTGCGTGGCAATCACGGTTAGAACCGGGATTAACACTCACGAGGGGTTCAGGAGCCCCCAGGCGGCCCGCGCCGCCCCCGGACCCGGCGCAGTTCAACGGTCAGCAACGGCACCACGCCAGCCGCACGCGGCCGCGCGACTCCCCCCGCCGCCGCCGGGACCGGCACCGGCCGGACCAACAACGGCAGGATCACCCGCACCACGTGCAGCACCGCGAGCAGCATCGCGTCCGCCCGCGCCAGCACCAGCGCGGTGAGCAGGGTCGCGACCGCGTGCGCCGCGGTCATCGCCCAGCCGTCCGGCGCGGCGGCGGCCCCGCTCGGGTCGTGTCCGCCGAGCGTCGTCAGCACCAGGTGCATGACCAGCTGTCCGCCGCCGAGCACCGCGATGGTGCCGAGCGGTCCGCGGGCCCGGCCGGCGAGCGCGGTGGCGGTCCAGCCGAGCAGGCCGGTGAGCAAAAGGGTGAGCGCGGGATCGGGCAGCCCGCCGTCGGCGACCGCGTGCGCGGTGACGGCGAGTGACGCCGAACTCAGCGCGAGCAGCCCGCCGCGGACAGCGGCGAGTGCGCCGCGGTGCCGGGCCGGAGTGCTCATTCGGGCAGCTTAACGGCACTCCGGTGGGTGACTGAAGCGTCTCGAATGGTGAGCACCTGCGGAAAACGCACAGGTGGGCGGGTCTCGATCCGGTAAAAACCGTCCGGTGGGGCCGCTCGCTTCGGTTGCCGACCCCTGGCGGATGCGAAACGGTGGCAAGCACAACCGAGAAGTGGGGGTTTCGACCGTAGCCGTTCCGGGTAGTCACCCTGCCGATTGATGGGCTACTCCGAACGGGTGACGTCCGGGGCTCGCAAGCTGGCGGGAGAACGAATACGGATGAACCTCTTCGAGTACATCTCGGACCGGTGGGGAAGGCTGCTGCTCCAGGCGTGGCTGCACACCAGCATGGTCGTGCAGTGCACGATCCTCGCCGCGATCCTGGGCGTGCTGATCGGCATCGCCGTCTATCGCAGCCCCATCGGCTCCGCCGTCGCCACGGCGCTGGCCAGCACGATCCTCACCGTCCCGTCGTTCGCGCTGCTGGGTTTGCTGATCCCGCTGTCGGGCCTCGGCTCGACCACCGCGGTGATCGCGCTCGTGCTGTACGGCCTGCTGCCCATCGTCCGCAACACGATCGTCGGCCTCGACGCGGTCGACCCGGCGATCACCGACGCCGCCCGCGGCATCGGGATGAGCCGGATCTCCGTGCTCACCCGGGTCGAACTGCGGCTGGCCTGGCCGGCGATCCTCACCGGCATGCGGGTCGCCACGCAGATGCTGATGGGCATCGCGGTGATCGCGGCGTACGCCAAGGGCCCCGGCCTCGGCGCGGAGGTCTTCTCCGGCCTCACCAACGCCGGGAGCACGAACTCCCTCAACCAGGCCCTCACCGGCACCGTCGGCGTCGTCATCCTCGCGCTGGTGCTCGACGGCATCTACGTCCTGATCAAGCGATTCACCATTTCTAGGGGTGTCCGTGGCTGAGCACACTGCGACCGAAGAAACCGTCTCCGGCGTCGAGATCGAACTCGACCACGTCACCAAGCGCTACTCCGGCACCCGCGCCCCGGCCGTCGACGACTTCTCGATGGTCGTGCCCGCGGGCAAGATCGTGGTCTTCGTCGGCCCGTCCGGCTGCGGCAAGACCACCACCATGCGGATGATCAACCGCTTGATCGAGCCGACGTCCGGCCGGATCACCATCGGCGGGCAGGACGCGCTGAAGCTCGACGTGGACACCCTGCGCCGCCAGATCGGCTACGCGATCCAGCAGGCCGGGCTGTTCCCGCACTTCACCGTCGCGCAGAACATCGCCGTCGTGCCCGGTCTGCTCGGCTGGGACAAGAAGAAGATCACCGCGCGGGTCGAGGAAATGATGGACCTGGTCGGCCTCGACCCGGCCGATTTCCGCGACCGCTACCCGCGCCAGCTGTCCGGCGGCCAGCAGCAGCGCGTCGGCGTGGCCCGCGCGCTCGCCGCCGACCCGCCGGTGCTGCTGATGGACGAGCCGTTCGGCGCGGTCGACCCGATCACCCGCGGCAACCTGCAGGACGAACTGCTGCGGCTGCAGACCGACCTGAAGAAGACGATCGTCTTCGTCACGCACGATTTCGACGAGGCGGTCAAGCTCGGCGACCGGATCGCGGTGCTCGGCAACCAGTCGAAAATCCTGCAGTACGACACCCCGGAGTCGATCCTGGCGAATCCGGCCGATGACACCGTGGCCGGTTTCGTGGGCGCCGGCGCTTCGCTCAAGCAGCTGACCCTGCTGCGCGTGCGCGACGTCGAACTGCAGCAGGACGCGCTCACCACGACGATCGACGAATCGCCCGCGGACCTGCGGGAGAAGCTCAGCAAATCGCGCAAGCCGTTCGCGCTCGTGCTCGACCAGCGGCGACGGCCGATCCGCTGGGTGCACGTGCGCGAACTGACCAACGCCACCTCGCTGGGTTCGGTCGGCAAACCGCTGCGCGACATCGTGAGCCTCCAGTCGACCCTGCAGGACGCGCTCGAGGCGATGCTCGCCGAAGGCGGTTCGGTTCCGGTCACCGGCGCGCGCGGCGAGTACGCGGGCACGATCAAGCTGGACACGGTCATCGCGACCATCCAGCAGCTGCGCGACGAGCACGCCGACGACCACGTCGAAGAGGACGGGGCCACGGCATGACCGCTGCCGTCGATACCGGATTCAGTACCGAGTCAGGCTCCCGTCGCGCGGAACGCGTCCGGCTGTTCGCGCAGCCCGCGGTGGTCGTGCTGATCGTCGCGGCGACGCTGGCCTGGGTGTTCGCCAGCGGGCTCACCGCGACCGAGAAGGAAACGCTCAACGCGACGTCGCTGCTCACCGCGCTGCGCGACCACGTGGCGATGACCGTCGTGGTCACCGCGATCGTGGTGCTGGTGGCGGTGCCGCTCGGCATCGTCGTGACCCGGCCGTGGGCGAAGTGGCTCGCGCCGGTCTTCCTGGCGATCGCGAACATCGGACAGGCCGCGCCCGCGCTGGGCGTGCTGGTGCTGTGGTTCATCTTCACCGGCGCGGTCGGCGGGCTCTGGGTCGCCGCGCTGCCGCTGGCGTTCTATTCGCTGCTTCCGGTGCTGCGCAACACGATGGTCGGCATCCAGCAGGTCGACCCGTCGCTCATCGACGCCGGCCGCGGCATCGGGATGTCCGCGCAGAAAGTGCTGTGGCGGGTGGAATTCCCGCTCGCGGTCCCGCTGATCCTCGCCGGGCTGCGCACGTCGCTCGTGCTGGCGGTCGGCACCGCGACGTTCGGCATGTTCGTCAACGCGGGCGGGTTCGGCCTGTTGATCGACACCGGCTACAAGCTCAACCTCACCAAGGTGCTGATCACCGGTTCGGTGCTGGCCGTCGCGCTGGCGCTGCTGGTGGACTGGCTGGGCGCGGTCGCCGAGCAGTACTTCGGACCGAAGGGACTGCGCTGATGAACGTCCTGAAGAAAGCGGGCGCGCTGGTCGGCGCCGCCCTGCTCGCCGGGACGCTCTCGGCGTGCGGGCTCGACGTCAACACCTCGATCCCGTTCAAGATCGAACCCGGCTCGATCCGGCCGATCCCGGCGTTGAACGGCGTCCGCGTCGTCGTCGGGTCGAAGGATTTCACCGAGAACATCATCCTCGGGTACATGGCCGAAATGGCGCTGAGCGCGGCGGGCGCGGACGTCATCGACCTCACCGACATCAAGGGGTCGAACTCGTCGCGGCAGGCACTGCTCAACGGGCAGACCGACGTGACGTGGGAGTACACCGGCACCGGCTGGATCAATTACCAGGGCAACGAACTGCCGGTGCCGGGCGGGGAGAAGGCGCAGTACGAGGCCACCGCGAAGGCGGACGCGGAGAAGTACGGCGTCACCTGGCTGAACTACTCGCCGCTGAACGACCAGTACGCGTTCGCCACCACCGAGGCGTACGCGGCGAAGAACAACCTGAAGACGACCACGGACCTGGCGAAATTCCTCACCACGCATCCGGACCAGAACCGGTTCTGCCTGGAGACGGAGTTCACCAGCCGCCAGGACGGGTTCCCGGCGGCGGTCAAGGCGTACGGGTTCAAGAACCCGAAGATCGAGAACTTCGGGATCGGCACCATTTATTCGGCGGTGGCCAACGGCACCTGCCCGGTCGGCGAGGTGTTCACCACCGACGGCCGGATCTCCGGGCTGAACCTGCGCGTGCTCGAGGACGACAAGAAGGCGTTCCCGCAGTACAACGCGGCGGCGACGCTGCGCACGGAGTTCCTGAACCAGCATCCGGAACTCCGCGGGCCGCTGGAGACGGTGGGCGCGGCGCTCGACAACAAGCAGATGGTCGAGCTGTGCAAGAAGGTCGACGTGGACGGCAAGGACGCGGGCACCGTCGCGCACGACTGGATGCTGCAGAAGGGCTTCATCAAGTAGGGCCTCGTGCGTGGCTATGCCGGTTCTCACCGGCATAGCCACGCACGAGGTCAGATGCCCAAGCGGTGCAGCAGCTGCTCTTCCAGCCGTTCGAGTTCGCCGGTGACCGCGCGGTGCGCGGCTTTGCGCCGGGCCGCGGGCATGCGCTCGGCGGCGCGCACCGTGGCCGACAGCTGCTCCAGCGTCGACTGCGTTTCGACGGCGAACTTCTGGTCCTGCTCGGTCGCCTTCGCCGACTTCTTCAGCTCGCCCAGCCCCTGCACGAGGCCCGCGATCCGGGCGTGCAGAGCCGCGCCGCGGCCGGTGTACTCGCCGAGCTGATCGACGGCGACGCCGAGCTTGCGGGCCTGGTAGCGGTCGTATGCCTCCCGCGCCGCACCCGCCGCGCGGACCGCGTACGGCGCGAGCACCGGCAGCACCGCCGGCCCGAGCACCTTGGCCACCGCGACCGCGTTCTTCGCCTTCTTCGGGGTGAACCGGGCTTCACCCTCGTCCTGCTTGGCCTTGTCCTGCTTGGCCTTGCGCGCCATGGCCGTTACCTCCCACGCCTTCTCCGGATGAACTTACTGGTCCCCGACGGGATGGGCATGTCGGCTCGCGCGGGGAATGTCGTACCCACGATCTATTGTGATCGCTATGGGAGACGAGGTGTTGCTCGACGCGGGAGCAGTGAGTCGTTGCCGCCGCCGGGTGCACCTGGAACACGACCCGGCGATGCGCGACGTGCCGCTGCCGCCGCCGGATCCGACCGCGCAACAGCGCATCGACGACGCGACCGCGCACCGCGAGGAAATCCTCGAACAGCTGGTCGCGGCCTCGGGGCCGGACGCCACGTGGGCGCGGGTGCCGCGCACCGCCCCCGCGGGCGAGCGGGTGCGGCTCACCGAGCAGGCGTTCGCCGATGCCGCGCAGTACATCTGGGGCGCGTTGCTGCCGCCCGATCCGGCGAGCCACCGGCGCGGCGGCATCGACCTGCTCGTGCGGGTCGGCGACGGTTACGTGCCGGTGCTGGTGGTCCGGCACCGGATCACCGACCGCGGCCAGGGCGCGCCCACCACCGCGATGACGGAGCTGGACCCGGCGCGCCGTTCGCCGGACGAACTGCGCAAGGTGCGCTCGCAGCCGCGGGACCAGCTGCGGCTCGCGCATCTGCGGCGAATGCTGGAGACGTACGGAAAGGCGGCCGGCGGAGCCGCGGTCGGCGGGGTGATCGGTCTCGACGCCGATGTCGTCGTCTGGCACGACCTCACCGCGGGCACGTGGCCGGGCGGCCGCAGCGCGCTGGAGGAATACGACGCGCGTTTCGCGGACCGGCTCGCGGTGGCGACCGCGGCCGCCACCGGCGCCGAAGCGCTGGCCGCGCCTTCCCGCGTGCTCGAATGCCGCCGGTGTCCGTTCTGGGCCACCTGCGAGGTCGTGCTCACCGAAACGCGCGACGTGAGCCTGGTCGTGCGCGGCGAGGACGCGGGCGAGCTGCGCCGCGTCGGAGTGTCCACTGTAGACAAGCTGGCCGCGCTGGACCCGGCCGCCGAGCCGCCGCCGATGAACTGGACCGGCGGCACGTTCTCGGACGCGATCATGCTGGCCAGGGCGTGGCTCGCGGATCTCACGGTGGTGCGCCGCACGCCGGAGGTCGAGGTGCCGCGCGCGGACGTCGAGGTCGACGTGGACATGGAGAGTTTCGGCGATTCCGGGGCTTATCTGTGGGGGACGCTGCTGTCCGGAGCGGACATCGGGGTGCCGAGGGGTTATCGGGCGTTCGCGACGTGGGAGCCGTTGCCGACGGTGGACGAGGCCCGGTCGTTCGCGGAGTTCTGGGCCTGGTTCACCGACGTGCGGGAGCGGACTCTCGCCGCCGGACTCACTTTCCGGGCGTATTGCTACAACGCGCTCGCGGAGAACCGGTGGCTGTTCGGATCCGTCGAGCGGTTCGGGGAGTATCCCGGGATACCGGAGAAGCGCACGGTGCAGTCCTTTGTGGACTCCGACGAGTGGGTGGATCTCTTCCGCAGCGTCACCGATCAGTTCCTGTGCTCGCGGGGCAAGGGGCTGAAGGTGATCGCGCCGGTCGCCGGATTCTCCTGGCGGGATCCCGAAGCGGGCGGCGAGGCTTCGATGCGGTGGTACCGGGACGCGGTCGGCATGGACGGCGAGGTTCCCGACGACGAGCAGCGGGAGCGGTTGCTGCGGTACAACGAGGACGACGTGCTGGCGACCAAGGCGCTGCGGGAGTGGATGACCTCGCGGGCGCAGGACGAGGTCCCGTACATGCTGGACATCTGACCGGAAGCCGGGGCGGGGCCGAGGGAGCCGGGAGTGTGCCGCGGTGTCCGGTCAGCACACTTGACCCGGCGGAAGGTTAATCGGCGGAGCGCAGTTCCTCGTTCTGGCGCTGGGCCTCGTGGAGCTGGTCCTCGAGGGCGACGATGCGGCAGGCGGCGTCGACGGCCGTGCCCTGGTCGACCAGTTCTCGCACGCGTGCGGCGAGGCGCAACTGCTGGCGGGAGTAGCGGCGATGCCCTCCGGACGAGCGCTGCGGCTCGATCAGGCCGGCCTCGTCCAGGCTGCGCAGGAAGTTCTGGCTGGTGCCGAGCATCTCGGCGGCCCGGCCCATGGTGTAAGCGGGGTATTCGTCGTCGTCGAACTTGTCGGCCCCGGGTGAACCGGCGGCCGGGGCATCGCGTGGGTCAGGGGTCATTCCACCTCCACATCACAAGGGACCCCGGATGCCGCGCGGCACCCGGGGTCCCAGGGTTGGGTTCCATCATTGTCAACCGGCCGTGAAGCCGGCCTCTGGCATCCGCGGGATCCGTTCACCGGACATTCCGCGCGGAGATCGCTGATTCGTAACCGAGAACCACCTGCCAATCGGATGGGACTGCGGTACCCGCGCGGCACTCCTGCTCCGCCGCCGCGGGCGATCCAATGATGTGACCGTTCCCTTCTTTCCGGTGTTTCTTCTTGCGGTACTGCACTTTCGGTACTGCGACTGCCTGCGCCGTCACCGGCTGGAACCCTTTCCCTGCTCGGCCCCAGCACGCGTAACGCCGCTGGTCACTGCCCGGAGCCCGGTCCAGCATCGGCTCCGGCCACCTGACCGTTCCGCACTGCTTGGCTTGCCAGTGCGGTTCCTGCACTTGCGTTCACTTCACGGGCAGTTCGTCATCTCCCGTGCCTGATCGACATTGTCTTTGCGCTTACGAGGAGAAGATTACCCGTCTCCGCAACCGAATGTCTACCCCAGCGACAGTAGATTTTCTCCTCTACGCCCGGACGGGTTGCCGGAGGAGAAGAAATCGCAGCTCAGCCGGGTTTCCGCTATACTCGTCGGCGAGTACTCGCTTACGAGGAAGGCAGCGCATGAAGCGGCGGAAGGTGGCCAACTTGCTGGGCCTCGCCGTGCTGGCCACGGTGTTCGAGCGGCCGATGCATCCGTACGAAGTCGCCACTCTCCTGCGGGAACGCGGCAAAGAGGGCGACCTGAAGATCAAATGGGGCTCGCTCTACACGGTCGTCGGCAACCTCGAGAAGCACGGTTTCCTCGAAGCGGTCGAGAACGTGCGGGAGGGCGCGCGGCCGGAGCGGACCGTGTACCGGATCACCGAGGCGGGCCAGGCCGAGATGGAGGACTGGATCGCCGAGCTGCTCGCCGTGCCGGAGGAGGAGCCGTCGCGGTTCCACACCGGGCTGTCGGTGATGCTCGCGCTCACCCCGGAGGTCGTCGACCGGGAGCTGGAGCACCGGGTCGGCGAGCTGGAGCGGCTGATCGGCGAGCGGGTCGAGGCGCTGGCGAAGATGCGGGCCGAGCTGCCGCGGCTGGTCCTTCTCGAGGCGGAGTACCAACTGGCGATGTGGCGCGCGGAGGCCGAATGGGTCCGCGGGCTGCGCGAGGAGCTGGCCACCGGCGCGATACCGGGGGTCGAGGAATGGCGGCGCTACCGGGAAACCGGGGAGCTGCCCGACATGGCCGCCTTCGTGGCGAACGAAGGCGAATAAAAGGTCCCGGAGGAGGTGCTGGCACACCGCCGCCGGGACCGGAACCGTCGAACCGGAAACCGCGAGCGCGGAAACCCTGTCCTCAGGCTGCGTCGACCAGGATACGGGCCACCCTCTCGCGTCCACCGGTTCGGCACCGACCGAACAGGGAGAAATCATGGGGAACACCCAGGTCAAACGTCATCGCACGAAACTGCTGCCGGAGATGGAGGGGCCGGTCGCCCGGGCGTACGCGCGCGGGCGGGGAACCGAACCGCAGCTCGTGCAGTACCGCGAATCCGCCGAGATGCTGGTTTCGGAGCTGGCCGAAGGCTCCGACGTGCTCGAGGTCGCGCCCGGTCCGGGGTTCTTCGCGGTGGAGCTGGCCCGCACCGGGCGGTGCGCGGTGACCGGGCTGGACGTCAGCCGGACGTTCGTGCGGCTGGCCAAGGAGTACGCGCGGGAGCAGGGCGTCGAGGTGGACTTCCGCCGCGGCGACGTGGCGGCGATGCCGTTCGCGGACGGCTCGTTCGACTTCCTGATCTGCCAGGCGGCGTTCAAGAACTTCGCCGACCCGGTGGACGCGCTCGACGAAATGCACCGGGTGCTGCGGCCGGGCGGTGTCGCGCTCGTCCAGGACCTGAGCAAGAGCACCACGGACGCGGAGCTGGACGCCGAGGTCGCGCGGATGAATCTCGGTCCGGTGGCCACGTTCGCCACCGTCCGCACGCTCCGCGGCCTGCGCCGGCGGGCGTACACCCCGGAGCAGTTCACCGCGACCGTCGCGGAGAGCAAGTTCCGCACCTGCGAGGTGACCCCGGACGGGATCGGCCTCGAAGTGCGGATGCGCAAGGACTGACCCGGACGGGTGGCTGTGCCGCTGAGGGGTCGGCACAGCCACTAGCCGGGCAGGTCAGCGCGGGGCCATCCGCAGCGAGCCGTCCATCCGGACGACCTCGCCGTTGAGGTAGTCGTGGTCGATCAGCGACAGGGCGAGCTGCGCGTACTCGTCCGGCCGCGCCAGCCGCTTCGGGAACGGCACCCCGGCGGCGAGCCCGGCGCGGAATTCTTCGCTGACGGTGGCGAGCATCGGGGTGTCGACGATGCCGGGGGCGATCGTCAGCACGCGGATGCCGTGCGAGGCGAGGTCGCGCGCGGCGGGCAGCGTCATCCCGACCACGCCGCCCTTGGACGACGCGTACGCCACCTGCCCGATCTGGCCGTCGAAGGCGGCGACGGACGCGGTGTTGATGATGACGCCGCGTGCGTCGTCGGCCAGCGGCTCGGTCTTCGCGATCGCCTCGGAGGCGATGGTGAGCACGTTGAAGGTGCCGATCAGGTTGATCTGGATGACCTTCGCGTACAGGCCGAGGTCGTGCCTGCCCTTGCGGGACAGGATGCGCGCGGACGGGCCGATGCCCGCGCAGTTGACCACCGTGCGCAGCGGTGCGCCGGAGCCGGCCGCGGTGTCGACGGCGGCCTGCACCTGGTCCGGGTCGGTCACGTCGGCCTCGACGTAGGTGACGCCGTCGATCCGCTCGGCCTTCTCGATCGAGGGCGCGAGGTCGAGGGCGAACACTCGCGCGCCTTTCGCGGCCAGTGCCTTGGCGGTCGCGCCGCCGAGCCCGGACGCGCCACCCGTGACGAGCGCTGCGGTGTCGGTGATCTGCATCTTCAGCCTTCCTCCTGCTCTCGGTGCCGCGGTGCACCTCCGCGCCCAGGTTAACGCTCGTTCGCACCCGTGCCGGAGTGTGCCGCCTCACCCGCTTCTCGTCGCGAGGAGTATTCGGCCGCGACCGCTTCCGTTAGCGCTGAGGTCAACTCCGGCTGTCACCTTCAGCGTCATGAGCTCAGCTCGGATCGTGGTGGTAGGGACGGGATACGTCGGATTGACCACGGGGGCTTGTCTCGCGAGCCTCGGGCACCGCGTCACCTGTGTGGACGTGGACGTGGCGAAAGTGAACCGGCTGTCGGCGGGCCGGGTGGACATCCTCGAACCAGGACTGGCCGAATTGGTCGTCCGCGGACTGGCGAACGGGCGGCTGTCGTTCGTCGTCGGCGCGCGGGAAGCCGTTCGCGGCGCCGACGGCGTGTTCCTCTGCGTGCCGACGCCGATGGGTGCGGGCGGGTCCGCGGATTTGCGCGCGGTGGAGGCGGTGACCGCCGAGATCGGCGACGTGCTGCCGCCCGGCTGCGCGCTGATCACCAAGTCGACGGTGCCGGTCGGCACCGCGAAACGAATCGCCGCGATGGTCGGCCGGGACGACGTTCCGGTGGTCTCCAATCCGGAGTTCCTGCGCGAAGGCACTGCGGTGCAAGACTTCCTGAACCCGGACCGGATCGTGGTCGGGTCGGATTCGCGGGCCGCCGCCGCGTGGGTCGGGCAGCTGTACGGCGATCTCGCCGCACCGGTCGTGGTCGCCGACGCGGCGAGCGCGGAACTGGTCAAATACGCGGCGAACTGCTTCCTCGCGCTCAAACTGTCCTATGTGAACTCGATCGCCGAACTCTGCGAACGGCTCGGCGCGGACATCGACCTGGTCACCGAAGGCATGGGCTACGACCGGCGGATCGGCCGCACCTTCCTCAAACCCGGCCCGGGCTGGGGCGGTTCGTGCCTGCCCAAGGACACCAGCGCGCTGGTCAAGGTCGCCGAATCGGTCGACTACGACTTCCGGATGCTGACCTCGGCGATCGACGAGAACATCGCCCAGCGCGACCGCATTGTGGCGAAGATCGCGGGCGCCTGCGGCGGAACGCTGGCCGGCGCGCGGATCGGCGTGCTGGGCCTGGCGTTCAAAGCGGGTACGAACGATCTGCGCGATTCTCCCGCGCTGGCGGTGTCTTCGGTGCTGGGCGCGCTCGGCGCGGAAATCACCGCGTACGACCCGGCGGTGTCCGGCGGCATCGCCGGGATGACCGTCGTGGACGATCCGTACCAGGTGGCCAAGGACGCGGATGTCGTTGTGGTGCTGACCGAATGGGCCGAGTTCCGCAATCTCGACTGGGTGGCGATGGCGGACGCGATGGAGGGCGACGACGTCGTCGACACCCGCAATCTGCTCGACCCCGGGATGATTCTCGACGCCGGGCTGTCCTGGCAGGGCGTCGGCCGTCCGCGCGCGGCCCGGCGCCGGGTTCCCGTTTCCTGATTGGAGATCCGCCTCCGCCGCGCTATGCTTTCCGGCGGCATCGCGTGTCGGTCACCGGCTGGGTGAGGCATGGAGGTGCTGGGATGCCTTCTGGAGGCATTGCTTCGTGTCTGTTTCTCTTGAACTGAATCATCTGATGGTCCCGTCCCGGGACAACCGCGAATCCGCCGAATTCTTCGCGCACCTGCTGGGTTTCGAGATCGGGCAGGAGTGGGGACCGTTCATCCCGGTGGAAACCAGCAATGGCGTGCGGCTCGACTTCGCCACCGTGCCGGACGCCGATCGCAAGCTGCAGCACTACTGTTTCCTCATCCCCGAGGACGACTTCGACGCGTTTTTCCTGCGGTTGAAGGAAACCGGGGTCGCCTACCACGCCGATCCGATGGGCGAGCAGGTCGGCGAGATCAACCACAACCACGGCGGCCGCGGCGTGTATTTCCTTGACCCGGGTGGAAACGGGATCGAGGTCATCACGCAGCCGTACGAGCCGGAGCGCAAGCGGCCGTCGAGCTGGTAAGTCCTTTATGGACGGACGGCGGGTGCGCGTCACAGCGGAAGCGAGGCCCACCCGCCGCCCGCGGCCAGCAAGGTCCGCACGCTCTCCGCGTGGTCGGAGAATGCGGCCAGGTCGGCGTGCAGCAACGCGGCCCGTTCGGAATCGAGCGGGTCCGCGTCGTCGCGCCACAATTCGAGCGTCCAGTTGGCGGCCAGCAGCATCGAGCGCACCAGCCCGGCGACCGCGGAGTCCGGCTGGTCGTACGCGGCGAGAATCTCGTCGCACGTGGTGAAGCACCGTTCCAGGCCGCGGACGGCTTCGGCGGGCGTGCCGTCCCAGTCCGGTCCCGGCCAAGCGCACGAGCCCAGGGCGAGCCAGAGCTGCCAGCCGGCGGTCAGCTCGGCTTCGTCACGGGGCGTCCAGTGCGCGGCCATCTCTCGAGTGTGCGCCCCGGCGGCCGGTTTGCCGCCGGGGTTTTGGCCGAGGTCACGTGCGTGGCTGTTCCCACAGCCAGAATTCGATCCCCTGGTCGTCGGCACAATCCGCCGTTCGGCCGTACGGCTGGTTCTCCACCTCGCCTGCCCGGCCGCCCGCCTCGCGCACCCGGTCGAGCGCGGCTTCGAGGTCGTCGACGGCGAACATCAGCTTCCATCCGGTCTGCAGCTCCGCCCCGCCCCACAGCCCGCCGGGCAGGCCGTGGCCCTCGATGCGCCACGCGGTCGGCAGGCTGCCCTGGGTGAACTGCCAGCCGAGCACCGCGCCGTAGAACGCCTTGGCCCGGCCGTCGTCGGGCACCTGGAAGGTGAAGTACCCGGCCTCGCCGTGCCGGTACGTGCGCTCCTCGGGCGCCTTCGAGCGCGGCGCGGCCTGCGCGACCAGCCACCGCTGGCCGTACGGGTCCTTGATCGCGCCGTGCAGTCCATGGCCGCGATCCTCGACCGGACGCAGCAGTTCCGCGCCCAGCTCCACCGCTCGCTGCGCCGCGCGCCGGGGGTCGGGCACCTCGACCCGCACCATCGCACCGCCCTCGGGAGCGACGACGTTGCCCATTTCCGGGAATTCCTCGGCGAGCATCAGCACACTGCCGCCAATGGCGACTTCGGCGTGCCCGATCCGGCCGTCGTCCATCACGATCGGCTCGGACCGGCGTTGTGCCCCGAAGACCTCGACGTAGAAGTCGAGCGCGGCCCGGGCGTCGGTCACCGCGAGGTACGGCGTGAGCGCACCTACTTGGGCCTGCTGGGTTTCGGTGGTGGTCATCTCCGCTCCGTTCAGGATCAGGCGGCGGAGGTCGTCCCGCAGCTGCTCGGCGAAGGCCGGATCGGGGTCGGCCGGAGTCGAAGGCAGTGCGAGCGCGTCGAACGGTTCAGGCATCGCGTCCCTCCTTCTCCTGGTAGCTGCGGCGGAACGCGGTTTTGGCCCGCGTCAGCAACGCCTCCGTCGCGTGGATGGTCCGGCCGAGATGCGCGGCGACGTCGCGCACCGGAAGGCCGTCGACGTACCGCAAGGTGAGCACCGCCCGCTGCGAGACGGTCAGCGTTTCGAGCACCTGCCGAGCACGCAGGGCGTCGAGCTGCTCGTCCCAGGGATCCTCGACGTCGTCCTCGGCGTCGTGCACGAGCCGCAGCCCGCGCTGTTCCCGTTCGGCGCGCCGCCAATGGTCGGCCAGCTTGTGCCGGGCCACCCCGATCAGCCAGGGCGTGCTCACCGGCGGCGCGTGCTCCTTGCGGCAGGCGGCGACCGCGCCGAGGAACGTCTCCGACGTCAGTTCCTCCGCCAGCACGCGGTCGCCGCACCTCGCGAGCAGGTAGCCATAGACCTCCGGCAGGGCCTTCTCGTAGAGGCCGAGCAGCGCGAAGGCCGGGTCTGGCTGCACCCGAGGTTCCGTCACATCTCCATCGTCGTCCGGGAGCGGAGTTTTCCGTCGGGCGAATTCTCAGCGAGGATCGGGAAGTGTGCGAGCCAGCCCGCTCACCAGCAGCGCCAGCACCGCCAGAATCCCGATGACCAGCACGAACGCACCCTGGTAGCCCATCGCGCCCGGCACGCTCAGGCTCGCGAACAGGCTGCCCAGCACCGCGACGCCCAGCGCCAGCGACGTCTGCTGGGTCGTGGTCAGCACGCCACCGCCGACACCCGCCAGGTCGGCGGGCACCCGGGACAGCACGACCCGGAACAGCGTGCTCATCGCGAGCCCGTTGCCGACGCCGATCAGCACCATCGCCGGGGCCAGCTGCCAGATCGACAGGTCGGGCCAGTCCAGCAGCGCGGTTCCGGCGAGCGCGATCAGCCCGACGGTGAGGATCAGCCCGCCGATCGGCACGATCTTGCGGCCGAACCGGGCGACGAGACGGCTGCTGACCAGCGAGGTCGTGAAGTACGCGACCGCCATCGGGGTCAGGGCGAGTCCAGCGCCGAGCGGGCCGAGGTGCAGGCCGTTCTGCAGGGTCACCGCGTAGACGAACATGAACGAGCCGAAGGTGCAGAAGAACGGCACCGCGACGGTCAGGCCGTGCCGCACGCTCGCGGTGCGCAGCAGGGCCGGCGGCAGCAGCGGGGTGCCGCCCGCGGCCTCGAGATTCCGCTCGACGCGGGCGAAGCCGTACGCCGCGAACGGGAAGACCACCAGCAGCGCGATGCTCCACCACGGCCAGCCGAGCGCGCGGCCCTCCATGATCGGGATCAGCAGCGACAGCAGCGAAACGGCCAGCAGCACGGTGCCCCAGCGGTCGACGCCGAGCGGGTTGCTCGCCCGGCTGTCTGGCACCGTGCGGCGCGCGAGCAGCAGCCCGATGAGCCCGATCGGCACGTTGACCAGGAAGATCGGCCGCCAGCTCAGGTCCCACACGTTGGCCGCGACCAGCGCGCCGCCGAGCAGCTGGCCGACCACGGTGGCGATGCCGCCGGTCGCGCCGAAGAGACCGATCGCGCGCGAGCGGCGTTCGCCGGACGTGCCGGCCTGGATGATCGACAGCACTTGCGGCAGCAGCATCGCCGAAGCCGCGCCTTGGGCGACGCGGGCGATGACCAGCGTGGCGGCGTCCGGGGCGACCCCGCAGGCCAGCGAGGTGAGCGTGAACAACGTCAGGCCGAGCAGGAAGAGCTTGCGGCGGCCGAAGGTGTCGCCGAGCCGCCCGCCGAGCACGAGCAGCACCGCGTACGCGATGCCGTAGCCCGCGACGACGAGTTCGAGGGTCGCGGTCGACGCGTGCAGATCGGCATCGATCGTGGGCAGTGCGACGTTGACGATGAAGAAGTCGATGATCGGCAGCGCTGCCCCCAGCAGCACGGTGATCAAGCCGGCGGACGAGAGGCCCGTCCTCTCCGGCGTCCCGGCGGCGGTGGTGACCGATGCCGGGGCGGTGGTGGTAGTCGTCATGAGTGCTACGTTCCGCCGCGCCAGACCCTGGTACCAGGTGTGCTTTTATCCTGGTACTGGGACTACCTGGTAACAGGGTCGAAGCCGTGCTTACCTGGTATTCGTGACCAGTGGCATCGAAGACCGGCTCCGCCGGACCGAACTGGGAGAGTTCCTGCGCAACCGGCGCGGGCGCATCACGCCGGAGCAGGTCGGCCTGCCGCTCGGCGGCCGCAGGCGCACGCCGGGGCTGCGCCGCGAGGAGGTCGCGCAGCTCGCCGGGGTGGGGGTCACCTGGTACACGTGGCTCGAACAGGGCCGCGACATCAACGCGTCCGAGCAGGTGCTCAGCGCGATCTCCCGCACGCTGCGGCTCGACCCGCACGAGCACGTGCACCTGTTCACCCTGGCCGGTGCGCCGCAGCCGGTGCCGGAGAAGAAGAACTGCTCCGCGATCACCCCGTCGATGCAGGACATGATGGTCCAGCTGGAGCCGTTCCCGGTCGCGGTCCGCAACGCGCGCTTCGACGTGCTCGGCCACAACGCCGGTTACGACTGGCTGATGGGCGGCGTCGACAAGATCCCGTACGAGGAACGCAACACGCTCGTCCAGTGCCTGCTCAATCCCGAGTGGAAAGAGCGGATGGTCGACTGGGAACAGAACGTGCCGCGGATGGTCTCGTCCTTCCGCGCCGCGATGGCCGAGCACATGGCAGAGCCGGGCTGGAAGTCGCTGGTCAAACGGCTGAAAGCGGAGTCGCCGTGCTTCGCGGAGCTGTGGGACCGCCACGACGTGAACACCGAGCAGGCCAAGAGCAAGCGCTACCTGCACCCGGAAGCGGGCCTGCTGACGTTCGATTTCACCTACCTCTACGCGGGCCGCCGCTCGGAGATCCGGATGTCGGTCTACACCCCGGGCAACGCCGAGACGCTGGAGAAACTGCGCGAGTTCGTGCCCGCGACCGGATAGCGCAGGTGCGTCACGCCCTCGCCGACGGTGACGTCCGGCGTACCGAGGCGCACCGGGTCGAGCCCGAACTCGCCGAACAGCGGCACTCCGCCGCCGAGCAGTACCGGCACCAGATCAATCCGCACCGCGTCGAGAAGCCCGGCTTCCAGGCATTGCCGGGCCATCTCGCCCGCGTTCACCCCGACGTCGCGGCCGTCAGCCAGCTCCTTCGCGCGCGCCACCGCGGCCTCGATGCCCTCGGTGACGAAGGTGAACGGCGAGTCCTCCCACCCGGCAGGCGCTCGATGCGTCACCACGACCACTGGCCCGCCGAACGGATGCGTCCCGCCCCAACCTGAGGTCATGTCGAACAGCCGCCGTCCGACGAGCAACGCCCCGGTCGATTCCAGCTGCGCGCGCAGCACCTTGGCGCTCGCCGGGGACATGCGCAGCACGCGGTCCGGCTGTGCGGTCGGCACCTCCTCGGAACCGCCGCCCATCCAGCCGAAGAGCAGATCGAACCCGGATTCGCCCGGTCCGGCCACGAACCCGTCCAGCGACATGCTCGCCCCCGCCACTACCTCGCTCATCACCGTCTCCGTTTCTGTCGTTTACCTAGTGAACGGAGCCGGACAAGCGCTCTCGACATACCGCGCCACGCGTAGCCCGATCCCGCGCCTCACGACGGACGCGCCCGCCGACCTTCCCCGGTAGTTTTCGCTGCATGCACTACTGGTGGCGGGCGCAGAACCCGTGGTTCGGGCGGGTGTTCCGGACCTTCGTGGTGCTCGCCTTCGTGCTCGGCGGCTCCAGCGCGTCCGGCCGCTGGCAGCACGCCTCGCACCCGTTGAGCGCGCTCGGTGCCGCGTGGCTGGCCGCGACCGTGCTCACCTTGCTGCTCGTGCACCGGTACCCACTGCCGCTCTTCGTGCTCACCGCGGCCTCGGCGTACGCGTACTACCTGTCGCCGGAACCCGGCGGCCCGGTGATCATCGTCCCCACCGTGGCGCTCTTCGTGCTCACGCGGCGGCACGGCCCGGTGGTCGCCGGGAGCACCGGCGGAGCTGTTCTCGTGGCGGCGTACCTCGTCCACGTCATCCTCAAGCAAACGTTTGCGGTCAGTGTTTGGGCGCTGTTCGCCGTGGTCTGGATGGCCGCCGTGATCGGCATCGCGACGGCGGTCCGGTTCCAGTTCGCGGCCGTCGCCGCCCGGCGTGAGCAGGCGGACGAGCATCGGCACCGGATGGCTGAGCAGGAGCGGCTTCGCATCGCCCGCGAGGTGCACGACGTTGTCGCACACAGCCTCGCGATGATCAACGTCCAGGCGGGCGTCGCGGCGCACGTCGCGGATCGGCGGCCGGAGCAGGCGAAAGAGGCGCTGCTCAACATCAAGGCGGCCAGCGCGTCCGCGCTCAACGACCTCCGCGCGACGCTCGCCGTGCTGCGTTCCGGCGAGAACCGTGCGCCCGCGCCGAGCCTCGCGCAGGTCGAGGAGCTGCTTGACCACGCGCGGGCCGCCGGGTTGCAAGTCGAGCTGCACGGCGAAGCCGGCGACCTGCCCGCACCGGTGGACGGGGCGGCGTATCGGATCCTGCAGGAGTCGCTGACCAACGTCGTCCGGCATGCCGACGGGGCACAGCGCGTCGAGGTCCGCTTCGAGCGCGAACCGGGCACGCTGGTCCTGCTCGTGCGCGACGACGGCCACGGCACCGTCCAGCCGACGCCCGGGCACGGTCTGCGCGGCATGCGGGAACGGGCGACGGCGCTCGGCGGCAGTGTCGAGGCGAGCGTCACCGGGCAGGGTTTCCAGGTGCGGGCGGAATTGCCCGTGGAGGGGGAGAAATGACCATCCGCGTCGTGCTGGCCGACGACCAGGCCCTGGTCCGCGCCGGATTCCGGTTGCTGCTGGACACCGAGGACGGCTTCGAGGTGGCCGGCGAGGCGAGCGACGGCGAGCAGGCCGTCGCGCAAGCGGTCGAGCACCGGCCCGACATCGTCGTGATGGACATCCGGATGCCCGGCACCGACGGCCTCGAAGCGACCCGCCGAATCACCTCGCACCCGGACCTCGGCGGGGTGAAAGTGCTGGTCCTGACCACCTTCGACGTTGACGAGTACGTCTACGAGGCACTCCGCGCCGGGGCCAGCGGCTTCCTGCTGAAGGACACCGAGCCGGTCGAACTTCTGCACGCGCTGCGCGTCGTCGCGGCGGGGGAGGCGCTGCTCGCGCCGACGGTCACGCGCCGGTTGATCGCCGAGATCGTCGGACGGCCCGAGCACCGGCGGATCGACACCTCCGCCGTGCGCGAGGTGACCGAACGCGAACGCGAGGTGCTGGCGCTGGTCGCGGGCGGATTGTCGAACGACGAAATCGCCGCCCACCTGGTGATCTCCACGGCGACCGCGCGGACGCACGTCAGCCGCATCATGACCAAGATCGGCGCTCGCGACCGGGCCCAGCTGGTGGTTCTCGCCTACGAATCCGGCCTCGTCACCCCGCGCCGCGGCTCGTCCTCGTGAGTGGCTATGCCGGTTCTAACCGGCATAGCCACTCACGAGCCCTCGCACGGGTGAGCTAAGCCGGGAGTGTGACTTACGCCGTGTCGGTGAACGCCTCCCACCTTCGCGCGCCCTACCGGAAGAGCATCACCTCTCAGCGAGGGGTGTGGCGGAAGGAGTTCGGGTGGCGTGGGAAATCGTCCTGGTCGCCGCGCTGGCCCTGGTTTTCCTGGTCCGGCTGGTAGCGCAGCTCCGGCGGAGCTGACGGACGCGGGCGCGGCGGCATCGCGCGGCGCACCGGCGGTTCGGCGGTGCGGTCGACGCCGGATTCGGTGACCGGACGCGCCCGATGCGCGCCGCCGTTCGCGCGAGGGGCCATCCCGCGTGGCTGGCCGACCCGCGGAGCGTCGTTCGGCAGCGGAGCGCCGTTCCTCGGCAACTGCCCGTTCGGCACCGGACGCGGCCGAGGCGCCGGACGCCGCGGCGGCAGCGGTCCGGCGGGAATCTTCGGGATCTCCGTGGTCACCTCGGCGGCGTCCACGTACTGAGTCTCTTCCCCCGGCGTTTCGACCGGCGGTTCCACCTGCGGGGCGGGCGGTTCCGGCGCGGGCGGAGGCGGCTTCGGCCGGTGCGACAACCGCCGCGCCAGCGAGTGGCTCGGCCGCTCCACGAACCGGTAGCTGAATTCGACCACGCCGAACACCGCCGGGATCACGATCAGCAGCGCGATCGGCAGCGGCACCGCCGGGCGCAGCAGCTGCAGCAGCACGAACGTGACCAGCATGTGCAGCAGGTAGATCGAATAGCTGCGCTCGGACAGCATGGTCCAGATCTTGCGCTGCTTCAGCCGGTCCTCGGCGAACATGCCCATCAGGAAGCAGGTGACCGCGAACGCCAGCGCGAGGTTGTACGAGCTGTCCACGCGGCCGACGTTGATCACGTCCGCCAGCACGTACAGCGACCACGCGCAGCCGCCGTACAGCGCGCCGGTCCAGAGCGGGATCTGCTTCTTGGTCGTCGCCCAGATGATCTGGCCGATCACCATCGCGGGCAGGTACGAGACGTTCACCGCGAACAGCGACCACGACGGTCCGAGCTGCGAGCGGCTCATCATCACCACGAAAATGAACGTCAGCTCGACCGCGATCGCGAGCCACACCCATCGGCGCAGCAGCGGCAGCACCGCCATCAGCAGCAGGTAGAAGATGACCTCGACGATCATCGTCCAGGCCACCGGCACCAGCACGACCTGCGGATAGATCAGGTAGTTGGCCAGCGTGGTGTTGGTGAAGACGGTGAGCGGGTTCAGCGTCTGCGCCTGGCCGGTCGACGGCGGGTGCAGGTTCACCAGCAGCAGGAAAGCCGTCAGCAGCACTACGAACAGCATCGGCGCGTACACCCGGATGAACCGGTTGAGCGCGAATCGCCCGGTACCCTGGCGCAGCGCGATCGGCGTCACGACGAAACCGCTGACCAGGAAGAAGAACGGCACCGCGATCTGCCCGATGCCCTGCTTCGCCATGTGCATCGGGTCGCTCGTGAGCGCCTCGATGAAGTCGATGTACGGGGCTTTGTCGTTCTTCGCGATGACCCACGGATGGGCGATGTGGCTGTAGAAGACCAGCAGCGCGCCGAGGCCGCGGCCGATGTCGATGAAGACGATCCGGGTCTTCTTCGGCAGTGCGGGCGACGGTTCGGCCAGAGCAGCGGAATTCGGCTCGGCCAGCGTGCTCACCCCCGTCTTCCGCTACCGGCAACCTCGTGAAGGTTACCGCCTCGTACCCCCGGCCCGGGCGTACTCCCCGCAATTGGCGGCCGGCGCGGGATTCGTCACAACACCCGTTCTGGCCTCGGATTATGTAGCCGGCAGGTACGATCAGACAGAAATTCGTCCGTTTTTCACGAAGTAGCTCAGGAGTTCGGGGAGCGTGCAGCAGTCCAGTCTCGACGGGGCCGTCGAGCGTCCGCCGACCCTGCGCGCCGCTTTCCGCCAAGCCGTCCCGGCGATCAGCCTGTACCTGCTGTTCCAGCTCGTCGCGTTCGGCGTGCTGTGGATGATGAGCTGGAAGGCCGACGTGTCGCCAGGCCGGTTCATCGACGATTTCGACGCCAACTGGTTCGTCACGGTCGCGCAGCACGGCTACGACCAGCCGATCACGATCGGCGTCGACGGGCTTCCGGTCGAGAACAGCCTGGTGTTCTTCCCGCTGTACCCGGCGACGGTGGCGCTGCTGACGCTGGTCGGGATCCCGCCGCTGGCGGCCGGGATGACGATCTCGCTGCTGGCCGGATGCGCGGCGGCGTGGGGCCTGTTCGTGCTGGGCCGCGACCTGGCCGGACCGCGCGTGGGACTGCTGGTCGCCGTGCTGTGGTCGATCGGGCCGGGGTCGACGGCACTGCACCTGGCGTATTCGGAAGCGCTGCTGATGGCCCTCGTGGCCTGGACGTTCGTCCTGCTCTCCCGCCGCGAATGGCTGGCCGCCGGCGGACTCGCGGTGCTGGCCGGGCTGACCCGGGCCAGTTCCGGCGCGTTGATCGCCGCGGTCGGCATCGCCGCGCTCATCGCCGTTTTCCAGCGTCGCGACGGCTGGCGGCCGTGGGCCGGCGGGCTGCTCGCGCCGCTCGGCCTGCTGGGCTACCTCGGCTACGTCTGGATCCAGACCGGCCGTCCGGACGGCTGGTTCTGGCTGCAGACCGCCTGGCGGATGCGCTTCGATTTCGGCGTCTTCACCTGGCTCCAGGTCCGCGACGGCCTGACCTCGGACGAGGCGAGCTGGATCACCGTGACCGCGCTCGTCGTGCTCGCCGCGGTGGTGTTGCAGTTCTGGACCTGGGCGACGCGGCTGCCGTTGCCGTGGCAGATCTACGGCACGCTCACCGTGGTGATCGCGCTGTGTTCCTCGAACTTCTTCCAGTCCCGTCCGCGGTTTCTGCTTCCGGCGTTCGTGCTGACCGTGCCGGTCGCGCTCCTGCTGGCGAAGCTGCCTAACCGGGTACTGGCGGTGCTGCTGCCGGTGATCACGATCGGAAGCGCTTGGTACGGCGCGTTCCTGCTGACCATCGCGCACGTGGCGCCCTGAGCCGCCACGTGCGCGATCAGGTCAGGGTGCCAGCCACAGCGTGACGAATTCCTTCTCGTCCGCCTTGGCCGCGGCGATGATCGCCGAGTCTTCGAGCACCTGGTCGGCCGGACCGTCGTCGGTGACCACCTTCGGCGTGTACCCGAGCGCGCGGTACCCGGCGAGCACGGCGGCCGGGTCGTCGCCCAGCTCGGCGATCGCGCCCGGGTCGAACTCGCACACGACGTGCGGCCGGTCGCGGCGCAGCACCTCGGCCAGCCCCGCCAGCGCGCGGTGGTCGCGGCCCTGCAGGTCGACCTTCACCAGGCTGATCCGCTGCTCGGTCACCTCGGGCACGGAATCCAGCCGCACCGCCGGGACCTCGACGCCGGAACCGTCGGTGGTGACGCGGTTGTCGCCGCTGTTGCCCGGGGTGGCCTGCGCCAGGTGCACGGTGCCGGGCTCGTCCCACGCGGCCGATTCGACCACGGTGACCAGCTCGCCCGCCGCCGGAGGCAGGTTGACCTCGACGTTGCGGCGCAGGTACGAGGCGTTGACCGGGTCGGCCTCCACCGCGATCACCCGGGTCACTTCAGGAGTGGCCCGCAGCAGCCGCAGCGTGTGGTAGCCGACGTGCGCGCCGATGTCGAGGAACGCGCCGTTGGCCAGCGACGCCATCAGCTCGGCTTCGCTGTCCTCCCAGGACCGGTGGAACAGGATCCACGGGAGCATGACCTCGTCAATCGGCATCAGCAGCGCGCCGACGTCGCACTGGACGACGTCCGCCCCGCGCGGCACCGGCGCGTGCCGGAGCCGGGCCGCGTCGCGCATCGCGCTGACGTCGAGGGTCACCCGCTGGATGGCCTTCTCGTCGGCGTCGAGCCGTTCGTCGCGGCGCGCGAACATCTTGTGCACGGTCCCCGCCGCGGCTTCGACCTCCGCGCCGACGCCGTCGTAACCCTCGGCCAGCTTCGCCACGTCCGCTTCGAGATTGCGCAGCGCGAGAGCCGTTTCCGGGGCCTGGTGGCGCAACTCGTTGACCGTGCCGCGCAACGCTTCGAGCCGTTCGCCGAGCGTGCGCGTGGACAGCGCGGCCCGGCGCGATTCGTCGATGTTGCGTTCCAGCGCTTCGATCCGGTCCAGCAACCGCCGGTTGCTGTCCTCGGTGGCCGCGAGCAGCGCGCCCATCACGTGCCGCTGGTGCACGTCGTAGTGGTCGATCGCGCGCAGCACGGCCTTGCGCAGCGCGGGCGCCAGCGGCAGTCGCGACGGCGTGTCCGCTTCCGGGCGCCAGCGCAACGCCTCGGTCGCCTGCTGCAGCGGGCTCAGCGGGTGCTCCGGCGGCGGTGCCGCGGCGCGCTGCCGCTCCTGCCACGTCTGGTGCGCCTGCTCCAGCTCCCGCCGCATCCACTCGGCCGCGGTCGCCATCGACCGCTCGCGCAGGATGACCTCGCGCGCCCGCTTGCCGCGGGCGGTCGCCTCGGCCGGGTCGTCGGCGATCTGCACCATCGCGGCCGCGGCGGCGTCCAGATCGGGATCGGCCCAGACCGCGTCGGCGTGGTACGGGTAGTTGCCCTCGCCGACCGGCACCAGCCGGTACGGGATCGGCCAGCCGGTGGACGCGTCGAGGAATTCCGTGGTGCTGGAGTAATCCGTCGAGATCACCGGCATCGCGCGCGCCATCGCCTCGGCGACGGTGAGCCCGAAGCCCTCGCTGCGGTGCAGCGAAACGTACGCGGTGCTGGTCTCGTACAGCTCGTGCAGTTCGGCGACGCTGAGGTAGCGCTCGATCAGCTCGACCCGGTCGTCGCCGCGGACCACCGCGCGCAGCCGTTCGGCGGCCTGCGGGTGCAGCTTCGCGTTGATCGCCTTGACGGTGAGCCGGACGTCCTCGCGGCCCGGGAACGCGCGTTGGAACGCTTCGACCGCGCCCCAAGGGTTTTTGCGCTCCGCGACGCTGTTGAAGTCGAACGCGAACAGGAACCGCACCGGCTCGCCCTTTTCGCGCGCGGGCGGGGAGGGCTCGCCCGGATCGCGCACCGGCACCGGGATCGTCTTGACCGGAATGGTCGAATGCGCGGCGAACGCCTGGCGGCAGAAGTCGCTGACCGTCCAGACCTCGTCGAGCATCCCGAACGCTTCGTGCTGCCACTGCGGGAAATCCTCGAGTTCCCACGCCCACAGCCCGATCCGGTAGCGCCCGGCTCCGACCTCGGGATGGTTGGTCAGGATCGTGCGGGTCTGGTCCGCGTTCACCGCGAACACGCTGACCGGGAACCGCGGGTCGCCGACCGTCGCCGGCCGCTCGATGCCGGTGCGGTTCGAAACCGCCTTCTCCTCCAGCACCGTGACCACCGGGACGCCGCCGGTCTCGATCGCCTCGAGCACGATCCGGCCCATCTCGCCGAGCCCCAGCTCCGCGGTCAGGTAACCGAGCAGGTTCACGCCGAACTCGTCGTGCGGCGGACGGGTCGCGACCGGTTCGGACGGCAGCGCCCACTCCGGCAGGCCGGCCTCGGAGACGCCGGACCCGGCGCACCAGTGCCGGAACGCCTCGGCGTCGTCGCCGTAGGGATGCGGGAACGCCATCTGCAGGTCGATCCGCGACGCCCAGATCGCGTGCGTCAGCCGGTTCAACCCGGCCGCGGCCTGGCCCTGGTCCTCCGGGGTGGCGAGCCATTCGCGCAGCGCCTGCCCGCCGTCCTCGCCGTACGCGTGCGGCGGCGCGGGCTTCTTCTTGCGCTCCGCCTTGATCCAGCCCTCGCGGAACACGCGCCGCGCGAGCTTCGGCACCGGGGTGCCGTCCTGGAAGTCCTTGAAGCCGTACGGAATCGAGTCGAGCGACTCGGCGTACCCCGCTTCGCGCAGCTTCGTGCCGTACGAATCGCAGATGGCCCGAAGGTCGTCGTTGTGCGACAGCAGCACGCGCGGCTTGCGTGCGCAGTGGAAGCTGAGCAGCCACGGCTTCTCCGGCCGGTAGCCGCTGAAGTGGAAGAACCGCAGTTTCGCGCCGCCCGCGGTGAGGGTGCCGTCCTCGGCGCGCCCGATCGGCCGCTCGTGGAGGTTCCAGTAGGCGACGTCGAATCCGGGGTCGGTGACGACGTGGTGCCGGAACAGCGACGGCACCTGGTCGACCCAGCGCTGGTCGGTGAACAGCTGCTGCTCGGGCGCGACGATCGCGTCGTGGCGCAGCCGGCCCGCCCAGAAGTCGAGGAACGGCCCGGCGCCGCGGCCGACGCCGATGAAGCCGAGGTTGAACATCCCGGTGCCCATGATCACCGCGTCGTCCGGCTCCAGGCCGTCCTGCGGCAACGGGGTCAGGAAATGCGGCGCGAGCACGATGTCGTGCTCGCGGGCGAGTTCGGCGACCTCGGGGATCGGGGCGAACAACTCGATGTCCGGGTCGAGGTAGATCGCGGCCTCGGACTCCTTCAGCAGCTCCCGCAACAGGTACGGCTTGACCGACGTGGCGAGTTCGGTGACCGAGTACGCGGTCGCCATCCGCAGGTAGTCGTCCTCGTCGATGCCGAACGCGGCCGGGCCGACGACGGTGAGCCCGTCGCCGGCCCGGTCCGACTGATCGCGCGGGGCGTCGATGACCGCGATGACGAAGCGGCCGCCCGGATGGTGCTCGAGGTAGGAGCGGGCCAGCACGCGCGCGGCCGGCACGTAGTTGCGGGCGACGATCGTGCAGGCGGTGGTACCGGGCTCAGGCATCGGCGGTCAGCACCGTGAGCTGCTGGTTCAGCGCGGTGGTGAAGTCGGTCTTCGTCTGGTCGGCGACCTTGCCGGACACCTCGACGCGGACGATCACGTTCCCGTGCGAGTAGTGCCCGCGGGACTGGGCCGACTGGCCTTCCTTCGGGTCGATCGCGGTGGCGTAAACGCCGTTCGGCGCGGTGGTGTCGCGCTTGGCCCCGTTCGTGACCTGGACCTCCATCAGCTTCTCGGCCGCGGTCTTCGCCGCGGTCGGGCTGCTGGCCTGCGCGAGGAACAGCGTGATCAGGTTGCCGTCGTCGAGGTGGTACACGACGAACTTGACCTTCGACGCCCCCGCCGCCTGGTAGGCGCTCAGTTCCTGCGGGTTGAGGTACTTCAGGGTGTCGACCTGCGAGAACGACGTGACGTCGTCGTGCGTCTCGGCCTTGCCCGGCATGCTCGCGACGCCGAGCGGGTCCGGCGGCTTCGGCGCGGCCGAACTCTGCGAGTGCTGCGCGGTGGTCTGCTGGGTGCCGCCGCCTCCGCTGTCGCGGCCCCACAGCCAGTACGCGCCGAACGCGATGCCGGCCAGCACGATGACCGCGCCGACGATCGCGCCGATCTTCTTGCCATTGCTCTTCTTCGGCTTGTCGCTGAAGTACTCCGGGCCCTGGCGGACCCATTCGGAGTCGCCTCCGGACGGGCCGAGCGGCGGAAGATCGCCGCCGCCCCACGGCGGGGTCTGGTCGCTTTCGGCCGCGTTCCACGGCTGCTGCTGCGGGAAGCCCGCCGGCGGCGAGGCCGTGCCCTGCGGGAACCCGCCGGGCGGGGAGTAGTGCGCCTGCGGCTGGTGCTGCTGCGGCTGCACGACCTGGGTGCGTTCGGGACCGGCGTCCGCGGGCGGCTGCTGGGTCTGCCACGACTGCACGACCTGGGTGCGCTCGGCGCCGCCGTCGGCGGGCGGCTGCTGCGGGGCCTGCGGCGGCTGCGGCACCCCTCCGGGCGGGCTGACCGGGGCGATCACCTGGGTCGAGTCCGCGCTCTGGCTCGGCGGCGGCGGAGCGGGCTGGTCCTGCTGGCCGACGGCCGAGGACAGCACCTGATCACGCCGGATGCGATAGTCGTCCGCGGACAGTCGCCCTGACGCGAGCTCCTCGTCCAGCCGGCGCAGCTCCTCCTGCCAGGACACCAGGGCCCCCCTTATCTGTCGGCATGGCGACGGTCAATGCGTCGTCGCTACCCGATTGTGTGTGACGACGTGGGACATTGTGCACGGGTGCGACCCCACGTGACCTGGCGGGTCGCCTTGTGCGCTGGGGAATGTTCAGCTGGCGGGCAGCGCGGCGGCGACCTTCGCGCGGATCTCTTCCATCCGGGACCGCAGCGCCGCCGGATCCTGGCCGACCGGGCCCGACACGCCGATGCCGACCGACACGCCGCCGGAGGTGTACCAGAAGGCCAGCACGCGTCCGGCCGGGCTGCTTCCGGTGTAGAGCAGATCGGTGGCCGCCGGGCCGAGCGGGCTGCTGTCGAAGCCGCCGGTGACGAGGTTCTGCCGCAGGCCCTGGACGAGCTGACCGGCCTGGGCCTTGGACGGCGTGGGGACGGCGATCAGCGTCGTGCCGCCGTCCGGGCTGCCGTAAGCGTGGTAGACGAGCTGGTCCGCGCCCGCCGCGCGCATGAGGTTCGCGTCGGCGTCGGAGACGGCCTTGGCCTGGACCGCCTTGTCCAGCGCCATGGTCGAGTTTTCCGGGCTCGGCGTGCCCGGCAGCGCGGGCAGCTTGTCCTCGAGCGAGGCCGGCTGGGTGTTCGGCGCGGACGCGGTAGCGGGCGGCGGCGTTGCCGAGTCGTTCGCGTCGTTCTTCGTGCCGAGGAACCAGATGCCGCCGGCGACCAGCGCCAGCACCACGAGCACGGCCAGCGACAGGAACAACCAGGTCGGCTTGGACCGGCGCGGCTTGGCGTCGTCCTCCCAGAGGCGGCGCGGCTCCGGCTGGGCGCCGTTCGCCGGGATCGCGCCGAAGACCGCGGTGGGCCGGTCGTCGGCGGGGCTCGGCGCGGTGGTCGGGCGGTCGGTGGAGAACGGGGTGCCCGGGGTGTGCGAGAAGGCGGGCTTCTCGGCCGAGGGGGCCGTCGTCGCGGAGTTCAGGAACGACTCCACCGCGGGCGGTTCCGGTGCGGGCATCGCCGGGTTGGTGCTGGCCCATCCGACGACGGGCTGGCTCGGTTGCTGCTGGCCCGGTTGCTGGCCCGGGGTGTGCCACTGCACGGGAGCCACGCCCGGCCAGGTCCCCGGCTGCGCGGGCAACTGCGGCTGGGGCTGGTGCGGTGCGGGCGGGGTGACCTGGCTCGGCGGCGGGGCCGGGCTTTGCGGCGGGGGGAAGAAAGGTGCGGCGGTGTCCGTGGACGAAGTGCTCGACGAAACCGTTACGTCCGGTCCTACCCGGCGCACGATCGTCGGGTCGTCGAACGGACCGCGTCCGGTCATCGTCGCGATGGTGTGCGGAGTGCCCGCTGGTTCCGGCGTGCTGCTCTCGGTGGAGGGGCTCGGGGCTTGCTGGCCGTCCGCGCCGGGAGTCGCCTGGGGAGCCGGGGCGCTCCAGGTCGGGGATCCGCTGTCCTGCCGCAACGGCGACGCCACTGGCGAAGCCGCCCCGCCGCCCGACGCCTCGGCGAGCAGTTCGTCGCGCTGGCGGCGGTGTTCGGCGTGTCCGAGGCGACCGGCGGCCAACTCCGCGTCCAAGCGCCGGAGCTCTTCCTGCCAGCTCATCACGCAACCCCCTGTCACCGGTTCGGGCGATAGTGTTCCACGCGCCCCGGCTCCGTGGGGCTCAGGTGCGCAAGATCAGCCCAGATCAGGCACCCGGTTCGCGGCGGACGGGAAATCGCCGCGTCTCCGTACGATGGGGAGCATGTCCTCCGCGCGCGGTGCGCTCGCCGCCCTTGCCGTGGATCGGCTCGCCGGTCTCGACATCACCGCTGCCGAACTCGTCGAGGCCGGGGCTCGGGCCGTCGGCGAGGGCCTCGAAGCTCCGTCCCTTCCCGAACTCGCCGGGCTCGACCACCGCAATCACCAGGCGGTTTCCGTCGCCTTCTCGCACGTGGTCGAGGAGCTGGGCATCGAACTCCCAGCCGACGCGACCGCGGCGCAGTGGCAGCTGATGGGTGAACACCTCGGCGAGATGGTGCGCGGCGACGTCCCGCTCGCGGAAGCGGCGAAGAGCGTCAAAGCCCTCGACGGACGGCTCGGCCAGCCGGTCGCCCTGTCCGAATTGCGCCAGTGGCTGGCGATGCTCGCGACCTGGATCCCGACCGACGTCACGCCGGTCAGCTACTGCGAGCAACAGGTGCTGCAGCAGGCGCGGACGGTACTGGCCGGTCCCTGGCCGCCGGTCACCCGTTAAGCGGCAAAAACTGTCGTACATATGTTCTAAAATTGGCCGTGTACTGGGGAAACCATCCACCGGAAGGCGGCCGCCCATGAGTGCTCCGAAGTCGGCATACGTCACGCTGCCCACGTTCGTCGGGTACAGCGCCAGCAAGGGCCCGTCGCGTTCGTCGTTCGTCCGCAGGCAGCGCCGGTTGTACGAGGATCCGGCGCGGGCGGCGTTCAACTACTACCGACGCGCGGCGAACGCGGTCCGGGCCGGCCGGGCGGCGCGCCAGGACGAGGTCGCCATGCGGGCGCTGGTCAACAACGCCGACGAGCGCACGCGGCCGCATTACGCCGCCATCGCCGAGGGCTGGCTGCGTTATCTCGGCAGGCGCGACCCGAAGCTGATCGAGGTCGGGCGGGCGAAGTTCTCGCTCGGTGAGCTGGAGATCGGCATCAGCCCGCAGCTGGGGCTGCGGAAGTCGAACGGCCGGCGGTTCGCCACCTGGCTGTACTTCAAGGAGGAGCCGCTCACCCGGGACGCCGCGCAGCTCGCGTTGTGGCTGCTCACCGAGGGCATGCCGGAGCTGCTGCCGGGCGGGGAGGCGCTGGTGGTGGACGTGCGCCGGGCGAAGGAGTTCACCTTGTCGGCGCGGGACCGGGAGCGGTTGCGGCCGTGGGCGTTCAGCGAGGCGTCGGCGTTCGTCACGCTGTGGCGTGCCGCATAACGCCTGGCGTGCATGACCGGCGGGGGTCTCGGGTAAGGAACCTGCGGACCGGGGGCGTTCTCCCCGGTCCGCGGGCCACCCGGTCGAGTGACAGCTTGGCGCTCGGCTCCAGTGGACTGGACAATCCTGGCCCCGGACACGAAGCTTTCGGCAGTTTCGAGCCCGGTCGATGACTTCGAGGTCGACAAGTGAACGCTGCTGCAGCCTGGGAGCCGCTCTCGCGAGTGGCCGACGAACCCGCTTGGTATTGGGTGCACGACAAGCTCAGGTTCTGGCCGAGCACCTTCGCGCACGATTGGCCCGGTTTCCATGAGCCGAGTCCGTCGGCTGCCTGGGATTTGTCGACCGGCGAGTACGACCGCGCCTCGGCCGAGTTCCGCCTGGGCCCGTACGCGGTGGAAGAGCACGACGTGGCCCGCGCGGTGCTGGCCGCGTTGCAGGAGATCACCGCCGAAGACGAGTGGCTGTGGGTGCTGCACTGGCAGCACCAGTCGTTCAAGTTCTGGCCGCACCGCATGCGGCCGGACACGCCGTGGCCGGTCTCGGTCTTCCCGCGCGGCGACTACCACCTGTTCCTTGCCGAGGACTTCAGCTACGGCACGCTGGGCCACCCGTGGGAGCGCACCCTGTGCGTCTTCGGCGAGAAACTGCTTCCCGCGGTGGAAAAGCACGCTGACGGCATCCTCACGAACCAGCTGCGCCGGGACGGCCAGCCCTCTGCGCTGACCCGCTGAGCGAGGTCCGCTGCTACCGTCTCGCACGTGTTCGAATACCACGGCTGGGTGACCATCGCCGCCACCGCAACGGGCGACGACGACGCAGCTCTGCTGGAGCGCCTGGTGGAACGGGTCCACCGCTCCCTGCAGAACGCGACCCTGCTGGACCTGGTGGACCTCCGCTGGAGCGAAGGCCTGCCCATGCTCCATCTGGGTGGTCTAGACAAACACGGCGGAGCCATCACCCCCCAGCTCCTGGAAACCTTCGCCCGAGTAGGAGAACTGGCCCCCGGCTCCTACGGCCTGCTCCACATCTGGGACGACCAAGACCCAGAACACGACAACGCGTTCCAGGTGTACCGAATGGCAAGAGGCCAGGTAACGGAACAAAAAGACCCGCACCTGTCCCCAGTAGCCCCCACCGCGCTGGACACCTACGAGCTATAACCCAGCGGTCAAAACCTCCGCCTGGCTCCGCGCGTCTTCCGCCTGCTCCGCGCCTCTCCCGCCTGCTCCGCAAGCTCCGCGCCTCCACGGCCTGCTCCGCAAGCTCCGCGCCTCCACGGCCTGCTCCGCAAGCTACAAAGCCCCCACCCTCGCAACCGCACCGACCGCACCGTGGGGGGTCCGGGGGGCTCGGCCCCCCGGGTGATACGGCGAAGGCCCCGTATCCACGCTTTTTGTGGATACGGGGCCTTCGGGACTGAGCGGATGACGGGATTCGAACCCGCGACCCTCACCTTGGCAAGGTGATGCGCTACCAGCTGCGCTACATCCGCGTTAACCGCTTGGTGCTCGGTGTTGAAGACACTCTATACCGTCGTCTCGATGACACTTTCGGGGGCCCCGGTTATTGGCTTGGACCTGCTGAGATGTGGTGCTTGCGCGTCACGTCGAGCGCACAAGGGGTGACGACGGGCGCTCTGCTCCGTATGGTGTCCCCAATCGACTTCAGTGGTGAGTCCTTCGGGGGAGGAGGTGCCTTGCCGGATGACCGAGCTGGGCACGGCGCCGCCACCAGCGGCCTCGGAATCCGACGAGCAGGCACTTTTGAAGCGGCTGCGCGACGGCGAGGACGCCGCGTTCGGGGAGTTGTTCGAGCTGCATGCCGCGGCCGTGCGCAGGTTGGCGCAGAGTCTCGCGGCTGATCGCTCCGAGGCGGAGGACATCACCGCGGAGACCTTCTTCCGCGTGCTGCAGGCGTTGCGCCGCGGTGCGGGTCCGCGGGATTACCTGCGGGCTTATTTGCTGACGGTCGCGCGCCGGGTGTCGTGGGAGTGGCACGGTGCTCGCCGCGATGTTCCGGTGACGGACGACGAGTTGACGTTCCGGGCGGGCGCCGGGGTGGACACGCCGGCGCGGACGGCTGAGCACACGTTGATCACGACGGCGTTCACGAGTTTGCCGGAGCGGTGGCGGACGGTGCTGTGGCAGACCGAGGTCGAGGGCGAGCAGCCGGCGATGGTGGCTCCGCATTTCGGGTTGTCGGCGAATGCGACGGCGGCGTTGGCGCGGCGGGCGCGGCAGGGGCTGCGGGCGGCGTATTTGCAGGCGCATTTGTCGGTGAACCGGGGTCCGGAGACGTGCCGGGCGGTGGTGGAGAAGCTGGGCGGGTTCACCGCGGGCAGTGTCACCGGCGCGGAGGCGGAGCGGATCAAGGCGCATTTGCTGGGGTGTGCGTCGTGCCGGGCGACGCAGGACGAGCTGCGGGACGTGTGTTCGTCGTTGCGGGCGCACGCCGGGGTGCTGGTGCTGGCGGTTCCGGCGTTGGCCGGGGCCGGGAAGGTCGCGGGTGCGGTCGCGACGGTGAAGAGCGTGGTGTTCGGCTCGAAGGTGAAGGTCGGGCTGGCGCTGGCGTCGACCGCGGCGGCGGGTGCGGTGAGTTTGACCGCTGGTCCGCTGGTGTTCGGGTCGCATCCGGTGCAGAACGTCGGGCTGGGCGGGGGCGCGCCGGAGCTGGCGTTGCAGCCGCCGGAGCAGCCTCCGCCGCCGGCGCAGCAGGGTCCGCGGGTGATTTCCGGGAAGCTGTACGGCAGCGCGCGGCCGGTGCACGTGGCGGTGCGTCCGGGTGTTTCGCAGCATTTGGGCGCGGCCGAGGTGCCGCCGTTGCCGCCGGTGCGGGAGCCGGTTTCCGGGGAGCAGTCCTCGTCGACGACGTCGGGGTCGATTGGCTCGACTGGCTCGACGCCGCGCGACGACCTGCCTGGTCAGGAGAGCGGTCATTCGGGTTCGCCGATGACGAGCCGGTCGTCGAGCACGGAGTCGCGGTCGGATCTGGACACGTCCACGAACTCGTCCAGCCCCGGCGTGCTGAGCACGACGACGGACGGCACGAGTCCGACGTTCGCTCCGCCGACCTCGTCGTATGTGCCGTCGCCGGATTCGTACGTGCCGCCGTCGGTCACGTCGACGCCGGCCGGGTCGCGGCACGTCGCCCCGGCGGCTCCGAAGTCTTCGGGTTCCGCTGGCTCGGCGGACTGCCCGAAGTCGGCCAGGTCGTTCGAGTGGTTCAAGACTTCCCGGTCGTCGAAGTCGGCCAGGACGGACTCCACGTCCGGGCACGATGTCACCGGTTCGGCCGATTCCGCAGCGGACGCAAGCTCCCGAACAGCCAAAACCCGGCAAACCGCCAGTAACTCTGAGTGAGCACCTCGCGCTCGACGGCACGGTCACGGTAACGTTGACCGAGTTCGACGTCGCCCGGGAGGCAACAGGATGAACCGGCTGGTGCGCGGCGAAGACGGTCGCCATTGGGTGGTCCGTGCCCAGATGGAGTGGCGGGCTCCCGCCACCGCTGACGATTTCGAACACGACGTCGCGGGCAGTTACGGACCTGGCATCGCGATGATCGTGGTCATGGGGTTCCTGGTGATCGCGCTGGTGGTCTGGACGCCGGATGTGGTCAAGGTGCCCGCGTGGGTGCTCCTGGCGTTGCTGCTGGTGGTGCTGTTCTTCCCGCTGCGGTGGATCCTGCGCCGCCCGTGGACGGTGGTCGCCGAAACCGAGGGCGACGTCGCGGGCGACCGGCCGTCGGAGCGCTGGGTGGGCACGATCCGCGGCATGTTCACCGTGTCCGGCGAGGTGAAGCGGATCTCGAAGACGATCCAGCGGCATTCCCTCCCGGACTTCGACGGTCCGCTGCACCCGGTCGAATAGGCCTGGCCGGAACCGGGCAGGCGCGCGAGACTGGTGCCATGCCCGAGTTGCCCGAGGTCGAAGCACTGGCCCACCACCTGCGCGAACACGCCGTGGGGAGCACCGTTTTCCGGCTGGACGTCGCGTCGCTGAGCGTGCTGAAGACCGCGGTGCCGCCCTATACCGAACTGCACGGCCGCGAGATCACCGACGCGACCCGGCACGGGAAGCATCTGGATGTCGTGCTCGGCGACCTGCACCTGGTGGTCCATCTGGCGCGCGCTGGGTGGCTGCGCTGGTCGGACGCGCTGTCCCCGGCTCCGCTGAAGCCGGGGAAGGGGCCGATTTCGCTGCGGGTGCATCTGGAGTCGGCTTCCGGTCCTGGCTTCGACCTGACTGAGGCGGGGACGAAGAAGGGGCTGGCGGTGTGGATCGTCGCGGATCCCACCGAGGTGGCCAGCGTCGCGCGGTTGGGGCCGGATGCGCTGGCTGTCGATGCTTCGCAGCTGCGGGAGTTGTTCCAGGGCAAGGGGACGCGGCTGAAGTGGGCGTTGACTGATCAGTCGTTGATCGCGGGAATCGGGAACGCTTATTCGGACGAGATCATGCACCGGGCGAAGCTGTCGCCTTATGCGACGGTGGGGAAATTGGACGAGGGTGCGTTAGAGGTTTTGGCCGAGGCGATTCACGAGGTGGAGACGGACGCGGTTTCGCGGTCGGTGGGGCAGAAGGCTGCGCGGTTGAAGGGGGAGAAGCGGTCTGGGCTGCGGGTGCATGCTCGGACTGGGCTGCCTTGTCCGGTGTGCGGGGACATTATTCGGGAGATTTCTTTTGCGGATAAGTCGTTTCAGTATTGTGCGACTTGTCAGACTGGGGGGAAGCCGTTGGCTGATCGGCGGATGTCTCGGTTGTTGAAGTAGGTCTCTCGGGCGGCTCGTCGCCCTGGCGGGCGACATTGCGCCTCGTTGGTTGCGTGGGGCACCCCGATTTTTCATTGTGCTGACGGTTCGGGGGTGCTTGTCAAGGCGGGAAAGATGCCTTGACAAGCACCCCCGAACCGCAGGGCGGCTTTGTATCGGGGTTGGGGGAGGGGATGGGTGCCTCGCTCGTTGGGTGCAGCGGTGGCGGTTCCCGTCGTCCTTTCACCGTGCTTCCGGTTGGGGGCGGGCCGTGAGGGAATCAGAGTCCGTGAGGTGGCCCTCACGGACGTGGGTCGACGGATCGGCGAACTTCAGGGGTTGGCGTCACATCGTTAGGCCTTCGACTCGCATCAGCAGAAGTCGCTCCGCCCCCTCATGGCTCAGCCTTGTTAGGCCTCGGTCGTGCTTTGTCGGGAGTCGGCCTTGTCGGGCCTCGGTTGTGCATTGTCGGGATTCGGCTTTGCCGGGTCTCGGTCGTGCATCGTCGGGACTCGGGCTTGCCAGGTCTCGGTCGTGCTCGTCTGGATTCATCCTTGTCACGGCGCGGTCGTCCATCGTCGGGACTCGGCCTCGCCAAGCTCGGTCTTCCATAGTCAGGCCCGCCGGGCCCGGTCGCGCATCGTCGGAATTCAGTCCGCATCCCCAGAGAACTGGCGTGCCGGAAGCGCCCACCCCAGCCCGGAGCACCAAGACCCACCATCCGCACCAGCAAAGCAATGAAGGGTCCCTTCACCCCTAACCATCCGTAGTGATGAACGGTCCCTTCACCCCACTCCTCGGCGACCCACAGCCACCTCCACCACCCGAATGGCGTAAGATCCTCACGCTCACCGGGAGTAACGGTAGGGTTTGCCCACCCTCGGTCGTCGCTACTGGACAGAAAGTGGGAAGCAGACCTTGCACCCGGTCGGTCGAGCGCAGAGCATGGACGTCGTGTCCGACTTCCCCTACGCGCTGGTCGTCCCGTGGGTCCTGGTCGGCATCCTGGTGATCGTGGTGCTGGTCCTCGCCTTCCGGGCGCGCCGGCCCAAGGGGGTCATCCAGGACGCCGTGCTCCAGGCCGTCCACCGGATGTCCAAGGCCACGCCCAATTTGCGGGCGGGGCTCGACGAGGAGGCCGCCAACCGGATGACGGCGGAGCTGCTCGAGGTGCTCGATTGTCTCGCCGTCGGCATCACCGACAGTGAAGGCACGCTGCTGTCCTGGGCGGGCGAGGCCACCGATCACTACCTGGACGTCGTCGAGGACATCGGGACCGCGTTGCGCAAACATCGCCGCGCCGTTGCCGACCACAACAAGATGCCGTGCAACCACCGCGGCACCTGCAAGATGAAGACCGCCGCGATCGTGCCCATTCTCGTCGAGGGCGAGGCCGAGGCCACGCTCATCGTGGTCGGGCGCACGCGCGGCAAGCTGGTGCAGATGGCCGAAGCCGTGGGTCAGTTCGTCTGCACGCAGTTCGAGCTGGCGCGGCTGGAAGAGTCGCGCAATCAGCTGCAGCAGGCGGAAATCAAAGCCTTGCGCGCGCAGATCTCGCCGCACTTCGTCTACAACGCGCTCAACACGATCTCCGCGCTCATTCGCACCGATCCCGAGGAAGCACGTGAACTGCTGCAGGACTTCGCGGACTTCACGCGCTATTCGTTCCGCACGTCCGGCATGTACACCACGCTCGCCGAGGAACTGCGCAACATCGACCGTTACCTGACCATCGAAAACGCCCGGTTCGGCGGCCGGCTCGAGGTGCGGATGAAGATCGCGCCCGAGGTGCTGAGCGTCGTGGTGCCGTTCCTGATCATTCAGCCGCTCGTCGAGAACGCGGTCAAACACGGCCTGGCCAGCAAGCCGAGCGGCGGCTGCGTCACGGTGATCGCGCGGGACGACGGGCACGAAGCGCTGATCACGGTCGAGGACGACGGCATCGGCATGGACCCGCGGCAGCTCACCGACCTGCGCAACGCGCACCGCACCGGCGCGCACGTCGGGCTCGGCAACATCAACCAGCGCATGCGGCAAGTGTTCGGCGAGGACTACGCGCTCACCGTCGAAACCGCGCCGGGCGCGGGGATGAAGGTCGCGCTGCGGGTGCCCAAGTTCAAACTCGGCGTGCGGCCGAACATGCCGGACTACTCCGCCGACGTCCCGCCGCAGCCGCCCGCGCCGGTCGAGCCGGAGCCGGAACCCGACGGAGTGCACGGCTCGCGTTCGGGCATGCTGCCCGCGCACTGAACTGGTTAGCCTGGGCAGATGAGCGTCACCGACAAGCTGACTTCCCGCCTTCCCGTGCTCGGCGACCGGGGCGACCGCAAGGACGTGGTCGCCGTCGTGAAGCTGCACGGGGTGATCACGCCGACGCCGTCGCCGCTGGCTCGCGGTGCGATCAACCTCGGTGCCGTCGAATCCGCGCTCACCAGGGCGTTCGCGCACGACCGGCTCAAGGCGGTCGCACTGCAGATCAACTCGCCCGGTGGTGCGCCGACGCAGTCCGGACTGGTCGCGGAGCGGATCCGGCAGCTGGCCGACGAGAAAGGCGTGCCGGTACTGGCCTTCGCCGAGGACGTCGCCGCGTCCGGCGGCTATTGGCTGGCCTGCGCGGCCGACGAGATCTACGCGCACCGGACGTCCATGGTCGGTTCGATCGGCGTTATCAGCGGCGGGTTCGGGTTCACCGGGCTGCTCGAACGCTTCGGCATCGAGCGCAGGCTGCACACCGCGGGAGCGAACAAATCGCGGCTCGACCCGTTCAGCCCGGAGAAGCCCGAGGACGTCGAGTGGCTGAAAAACATGCACGGCCAGCTGCACGAACTGTTCGTCGACTGGGTCAAGGAGCGCCGCGGCGACCGGCTGACCGACTCCGCCGACCTGTTCACCGGCGACGTCTGGCTCGGGCAGAAAGCCGTCGATCTCGGGCTGGTCGACGGGCTCGGCTCGCTGCGCGAGATCGTCCGCAAGCGGTACCCGGACGCCGAGATTTCCGTGGCGGAGCCGAAGAAACCGCTGCTCGCCCGGCTCGGCATCGGGGCTCCCGCGGCGGCGAGCGCGCTGCTGGACGCGGTGACCACGAAGGCGGCCTGGTCGCGCTTCGGGCTCTGAGCCGCACCTGAGTGGCGACTCCGGTACGCCACTCACCCGGGGCGCTCTCCAATCGGGTCTGGACAATGCACCTCGCAATCGGCAGGATGCGTCTCACTGTGAGTGCTCACGACGACACCCGGAAACTCATCGTCCTCGCCGTGGACGACGAGCTGGCCGGGCTGGACGAACTCAGCCACGGACTCCAGAACAACCCGCACATCCACCGCGTTTTCCAGGCCTCGGACGCCTCCGACGCGCTGCGGCTGTTCTCGCACGACGACCCGGAACTGGCTGCCCGGCGGGCCAACGGCCTGCCGACGGTCGACGCCGTGTTCGCCGACATCGACATGCCCGGCCTGTCCGGCATGGAGATGTCGCGCGTGATCGCGGCGATGAACCCGTCGCCGGTACTGGTGTTCGTCACCGGGCACGCCGAGGAAGCGGTGAACGCGTTCGACCTCGGCGCGGTCGACTACGTCCTGAAGCCGTTCCAGCAGGACCGGCTCGACCGGTCGGTCGCGCGGGTGCGCGAGAAGCTGGCCACGATCGCGGGCCCGCCCGCCGGCCAGGGCGGCGCCGAGCCGGTGAAGAACGACGACGAGGTCATCCCGGTCGAACTGGCCGGCACCACGAAGCTGATCCCGCGCTCTTCGGTGCGCTGGGTGGAAGCGCAGGGCGACTACGCGCGGCTGTTCACCACCGAGGGCAGCCACCTCGTCCGGATCCCGCTCGCCCAGCTGGAAGAACGCTGGGAGAAGGCCGGATTCGTGCGGATCCACCGGTCATTCCTGGTCGCGCTGCCGCTGATCACCGAAATGCGGATGGGCCAGGGCGGCTACCAGGTCGTGATCGGCAACGAGGAGAAAGTCCTGCCGGTCAGCCGCCGGCACACCCGGGCGCTGAAGGACCGCATCGTCGGCTCCGGCCGGGGCGGCTAACCGTCGATGTCCTCGCCCGAAGACCCTTACCACCGGCTCTCGAACGGGGTCCGCAAACCGGACCCGACGCTGGGCGTGCGGCCGGAGGACCGCGCGGTGGTCGAACCGGTGCCGCCCGCTCCCGAACCGGCCCCGCGGTCCAGCGAACCCGCGCACGTGCGGCCGAAACGGGAAAAGGTCGTGCTCGCCGATCCGCGGCAGTCGTCGGGGAGGATGCGCGGGCGGATCGAGCTGGAAGAGCAGACCAGCTGGGGAAAACTGCTGGTCCGCGACCTGGTGAAGGTGCAGCTGCGCACGTCGGTGTGGCTGGCGGTGCTCGTGCTGGCCGTGCTCGGGACGCTGCCCGCGCTGTTCTACTTCCTCCCGGCGGTCTCGCGGTTCACCGTGATCGGCATCCCGATCCCGTGGCTCGTGCTCGGCCTGCTTCCGTTCCCGTTCCTCTTCGCCGTCGGCCTCTGGTACAACCGGCTCGCCGAGCGGCACGAACGCGACTTCGTCGACATGATCGAGAACTGACCCGCGCGGGGGATGCGTTCGCTGGTGGCGGCGCGTCCGGGAAGCGTGTGGTCGTGCGAGGATTCACGCCGTGCAGCTGACCCCGTGGACGTTGACCGGCCTCGCGCTGGTCGCCTTCGCGACCTACTACCTCGGCTTCCGCTCGTCGCGCGGGGCCACCAGCACGCACGACTTCCTCGTCGCCCGCCGAACCGTGCGCTCCAGCCGCAACGCCGCGGCGATCTCCGGCGAGTACCTGTCGGCGGCGTCCTTTCTCGGTGTCGCGGGCATGGTGCTCAAACAGGGCGCCGACGCGACCTGGTATCCGATCGGCTTCACCGCCGGGTACCTCGCGCTGATGCTGTTCGTCGCCGCGCCGCTGCGCCGGTCCGGTGCCTACACGCTGCCGGACTTCGTGGAAGCCCGCCTCGGTTCGCGCGGCCTGCGCCGGTTCGCGACCGCGGGCGCGGTGTTCATCGGGATTCTGTACATGGTCCCGCAGCTGCAGGCCGCCGGTTTGACGCTCGCGCAGATCGTTCCGGTACCGGCGTGGGCGGGCGCGCTTCTCGTCATCGTTCTGGTCGCGGTCAACGTGATGGCCGGCGGGATGCGCGCGATCACCGTGGTGCAGGCATTCCAGTATTGGCTCAAGCTGTTCGCAATCGCCGTGCCGACTTTCGTGCTGTGCATGGTTTTCTTCGCCGGGGGCGGCCCGGGCGGCGTGCGCGCGCTCGGTGCGCCCGCGCCGCCGGTGTTCCCGTCGGACACCAAGGTGACGGTGCAGACCGACGTGACCGTAAAGGTCACCACCGAGACGTTCTTCTACGCACACGGCCACATCGACGACGGTCCCGCGGGCGGCATGGCGCGCTGGTCGCCGCTCGTGCCGCACAAGGTTTCGTCGGGGACGACGCTGGAATTCGCCGCGGGCACGCCGGTGCCGATCGTGAGCGACGCGCCCACGTCGAACGATGCCTGGCTGCATCCGGCGTCGAACGGCATCACCGACCTGCTGCAGACGTACTCGCTGATTTTCGCGCTGTTCCTCGGCACCATGGGCCTGCCGCACGTGCTGGTCCGCTTCTACACCAACCCCGACGGCAAAGCCGCGCGCCGCACCACCGTGCACGTGTTGTTGCTGCTCGGGCTGTTCTACCTGTTCCCGACGATGCTGGGCGCGCTCTCGCGGATGTACGTGCCGCAGTTGCTGCTCACCGGCAACACCGACGCGGCCGTGCTGCTGCTGCCGACCGCGGTGTTGCCCGGCTGGCCGGGGCAGATCCTCGCCGCGGTGACGGCCGCGGGCGCGTTCGCGGCGTTCCTGTCGAGCTGTTCGGGGCTGCTGGTGAGCGTGGCCGGGGTGGTGTCGACGGACCTGCTGCCCGGCCGCGTCCGGGACTTCCGGGTCGCGACGCTGCTGGTCGCGATCTGCCCGATGGTGCTCACGCTGATCTTCCGCACCGAGGACATCTCGCTGTCGATCGGGATGACGTTCGCGCTCGCCGCGTCCACGTTCAGCCCGCTGCTGCTGCTCGGCATCTGGTGGCGCAAGCTCAGCTGGCCGGGCGCGCTGGCCGGGATGATCGTCGGCGGCGGGCTGGTGCTCAGCGCGCTGGCGTACAACATCGTGTGCGAGTACACCGGAGACAAGACGCCGTGGTTCACCGTGCAGCCCGCGCTGATCTCGGTGCCCTCGGCGTTCCTGGCGACCTATGTGGTGAGCCGGCTGACCCGGTCCGGCCGCCCGGAACTGGTGAACGACATCATGCTGCGCCTGCACGCCCCCGACCCGCTCGGCCTGATGCGCGACCGCGCGGTCGCCCGGTTCGGCCAGGCCGACGAGAAGCTCCGCACCGGCCGGGGACGCCACCGCAAGGCTTAGCGGTTAGCGTTCCTCACACGCGTACAACGTCCTGACATGGGAGCATGGAACCTGTGGTGAGCCCTGCTGAAATTCCGACCGCTGAAGTCCGCGACCTGCCCGCGGACGTGGCCCTGCTCGACGTCCGCGAGGACGACGAATGGGCCGCCGGGCACGCCCCCGCCGCGGTGCACATCCCGCTCGGCGAACTGCCCGCGCGGGTCAACGAACTCTCCGAATTCCCCGAGGACGACCCGGTCTACGTCATCTGCCGCTCCGGCGGCCGCTCGGCGCGCGCCGCGGCCTGGCTGAACGCGAGCGGCTGGGACGCGGTCAACGTCGCGGGCGGGATGGGAGCCTGGGCCCGCGAAGGCCGTCGCATGGTGAGCGAAAACCCCGGCGCCGAACCCGAGGTTCTCTGACGGATGCCTGCCCAGTCTGGTCCCGAGCCGCCGGAATCCTCGGATCCGGCGTCGTTCGTCCCTGGCTTCGGCCGGGACGAAGGGGACGATTCCCGCACGGACCGGGCTGGGCAAGGCTCCGGTGGAGCGGTTGCTGCTGGTCAAGGCGGGGCTGGGCGCGGTTCGCCGGGGGTGAGCCAGGCTGGGTCCGCTGCGGGCTGGGCCGGTGCGGCTCCGCAGTTCGGGGCGCATTCTGGCGGTGTTGACGCGGGGGCGACGGGCTCCGGTCAGCACGGCGGGGTCGCGGGGTCCGGGCAACCGTCGCCGCAGTCCAGCCAGCTCGGCAGCGGTCCTGGGCAGCCAGGCCAGTGGGCGGTTCCGCAAGCCGGGCCCGCGCATCCTGGCCAGCAGTACGCCAATCCGTACCAGCCGCAATACCCGATGCAGGCCTACTCCCAGCACCCGGCGTACGCGCGGCCGTTCACCGCCGCTCCGCAGGGCGCGATCCACCGGCCTGTGCCGCAGCCGCAGCCGCAGCCTCAGCCTCAGCCTCAACCGCAGCCGAGTCCGCCGAAGCGCGCGGCCAAACTGCGCTGGGTCGCCTCCCCGCCGCCGAGTGCCGTTCGCCGTCGCCGCGCCGTGCCCGCCGTGCCCTACTCCGGTCCGCCGTCCTATCCGGTGCCGCCGCGATGGGGCTTTCCGAACCTGACCTGGCGCCGTCCGACGAATGTGCCCGGTACCGCGTCCGGGGAAATCCGCCCGATCGACCGGATCCCGGTGCTCGCGCGGAGCCTCACGACGATCCTCTGGACTTTCGCCGTGCTCGCCGTGACCGCGGCGGTGGCGGAGAGCTGGCGGTACGCGCTCCTCGTGGAAAGCCGCGATTCCGCGCTGAACAGCGGCGTCGTCGGGTTCTCCGACGCCTTCGTCATGCTCGCCGGGCTGCTCACCACGATCTTTTCGCTGCTTCCCGCGGGGCTTTCGGTGTGGTGGCTGCTGGTCGCCCGGCAGGCCGCCGCCGACGAGGCCGGGGAAGTGCCGCCGCGGCCGGTGTGGCAGGTGCTCGTGGGCGTGCTGGTGCCGCTCGTGAACCTGCCGCTCGCGTTGTCCGTGGTCAGCGAGCTGGAACACGCCGTGCTCCGCCGTCCCCGCGACGAACGGCCGAAGCCCTCGCGGCTCGTGCTCGGCTGGTGGGCGACCTGGGCGGCGAACTGGGTCCTGCTGATCGTCACGATCATCTGGCGGATCCGGCCGGGCGTGCAGGCGATGGCGGACAGCGTCCTGCTGGTCGCGCTCACCGACCTCGCCGCGGCCGTGCTCGCGATCGGCACCGCGCTGGTGATCCGGCGGTTCTCGCACCTGCTGATGCCGATCGCCCCGGAGCGGCTGCGCGACCTCCGCGTCCTCAAGGTCGAGGGCGCGCCGGAGCCGGAACTGCGGACCGCACGTCCGGTCGGCGCGGCGCGTTAGAGGTCGCCGAGCGCCGGTTCCAGCTGGCCGAACGCGACCGCGGCGGAATCCCGGATCTGCTCCACCAGTTCGTCCTGCTTGACGTCCTTCCAGATCAGATGCCAGACGTCGTCGAGAAGAATCCGCAGCACTGACGTGAGGTGCGCCCCGGCCGCCCGCGACAGCATGTCCCGGTCCGGATGCCGGTCCAGCAGCGCGGCGACGAGCTGGATCTCCCGGTCGACGTGCATGTCCCGGAGCGCGGACGTGAGCCGTTCGCTCTGCCTCACCATCCGCACGAAGGACACGTCCGCGAACCCGAGCATCGGACCCGCCTTGTCCAGCTCCGCGAAGCAGCCGTCCCGCACCGCGACCAGCGCCGGGGTCTCCGGAGCGGCCCGGACCAGGTTCGCCGGCCAGTCCACGAAGTCGTTCCGGATGTCGAAGACCAGGTCTTCCTTCCGGCTGAAGTGATTGGTCACGGTCATCTTGGCGACCCGCGCCGCCTCCGCGACCTCGGCGATCGTCACCTGGTCGAATCCGCGCTGAATGAACAGCCGGGTCGCCACCGCCGAGATCGTCTGCCGCGTCTCCTGCTTCTTCTGCTCCCTGAGGCTCACGCCGCCCAGTGTACTAGGTCCGACCTAAATTTGTGCTTGACCCATTAACTAGGTTCAACCTAATCTCAGGTCCGACCTAATGAAGAGGGTGAGGCGATGACCACGCAGTTGCCGGTCTCCGATTCCGGTCTTCGCCGGCTCGGCGGAGTGCTGATCCTGGGCGCGGTCCTGTCGATCCTGGACGCGACGATCGTGTCGGTCGGGGTCGGCGTGATGGCGCGTGACCTGGACAGTTCGCTGCCGACCGTGCAGTGGGTGGCCAGCGCGTACCTGCTGGCCGCCTCGCTGACCATCCCGCTGTCCGGCTGGCTCGCCGACCGGTTCGGCGGTCGTCAGGTGTGGATCGCCGCCGTCGGCCTGTTCACGCTGGGGACGGTGCTGTGCGGCTTCGCCTGGTCGGCGCCGGCGCTGATCGCGTTCCGCGTGCTGCACGGACTCGGCGGCGGCCTCATGCAGCCCGTCGGCCAGGCGATTTTCGCGCAGGCGGCCGGTCCTCGGCTGGGCCGGATGATCGGAGTCGTCACGCTGCCCGCGACCGTCGCACCGGTACTCGGCCCGATGCTCGGCGGCGCGCTCGTCCAGGACTTCGGCTGGCGCTGGCTGTTCTTCGGGCTCGTGCCGTTCGGTGTCGCCACTTTGCTGCTGGCCGTCCGCGTGCTGCCGCGCGAGGAACCCGCTGGCACGCGCGATCCGCTAGACGTCCGCGGCCTCCTGCTGCTCCCGCCAGGACTCGCTGCCCTCGGTTACGGCTTAGGCGAAGGCTCCTGCACATTCGCCGTCGCTGGTGCCGTCCTGCTGATCGCGTACGGCGGACACGCTCGTCGTGCACAAGCGCCGCTGCTCGACCTGAAGTTGTTCGCCCACAAGGCTTTCACCGTCGCGAGTGCGAGCACCTTCCTGCTGGGCGCGTCACTGTACAGCTCGATGTTGCTGCTTCCGCTTTATTACCAACAAATCCAGCACACGTCCGCCCTCGCCGCCGGATTCCTGCTAGCACCCCAAGCCCTGGGCTCCGCCGTAGTCCTCATCGCAGGCGGAAAACTGCTGGACCGCTTCGGCTCGCGAACAGTCATGCTCACCGGCATCGCACTGTCGTTGGCGGGCACGATCGCCTTCACTCAACTCGGCGATTCCCCCAGCCCGACCCTGTTGACAACTTCGTTGCTGATCCGTGGGTTCGGCCTAGGCGCGACGACCACCCCCGGCATGACGATGCTCTACACCTCGCTGGAACGCAGCCAAATCCCGCGCGCGGCGAGCGCGATCAACGTCGTAAACCGCATCGGCGGCTCACTGGGCACGGCGATTCTGGTGGCTGTCCTGCACGCGCAACCACCGGGCGCCGCCGCGTTCGGCACCACGTTCACCTGGGCACTTGGCCTTTCCGTGCTGAGCCTTGTCCCCGCCCTCTTCTTCCCGAAAGGAACCCGCGCATGACGCTCCGCCTCCTGGCCGTGCACGCCCACCCCGATGACGAATCAAGCAAAGGCGCCGCGACCCTGGCCCGCTACGCATCCGAAGGCGTCGACGTCCTGGTAGCCACCTGCACCGGCGGCGAACGCGGCGATGTACTCAACCCAGCTTTGGATCGAGAAGACGTCCGACGAAACCTACCCACCATCCGCCGCCAGGAAATGGCCGATGCGGCAAGGATTCTCGGCATCCGCCAAACATTCCTCGGCCACGAGGACTCGGGTCTGACCACGCCTTCCCCCATCGGAAGCTTCGCGCAGATCCCCCTGGCCGAAGCGACAAAACCGCTGCTGGAACTGATGCGGGAATTCCGTCCACAAGTGGTGGTCACCTATGACGAAACCGGCGGTTATCCACACCCCGACCACATCCGCACGCACGAGATCACGACCGCCGCGTTCGACGAGTCCGACGACGGCACCCCGCGCAAGCTCTACTATCTGGCCACCCTCAGCCGCTCCTGGTTCGAAGCCATGCACGAAGCGACCCTCGCCGCTGGCGAAGAGTCGTTGATGGGCCCAGTCTTGGAGGAACTCCCGCCGACCGACGCGCTCACCGTAACCACCCGCATCCGCTGCGAAGACCACTTCGCAACCCGAGATGCGGCTTTGCGCGCGCACGCTACGCAGATGGATCCGGGGCACCCGTTTTTCGCCCACTCGCGCGAGATCGAACGAAAGACCTGGCCCTGGGAGGACTACCACCTGGCCCGCGTAAACGGCCCAGTCAAGGTCGGCCCCGGACTGGAGGACGACTTGTTCGCAGGCTTGCGCTGACGCCGGACTGATCGCTGGTTGCCGGCGCGGCTACTACCTGGTTTCGGTCTGTGCGGACCCCGCGCGCGACCTCGCGCCCTTGTTGTCCTGCGGTTAGGCGGACGGACCTGGCGGACTGAGATGAGATCTTCCGGCAACCCGGTGGGCAGATCTGGTGGGCTGAGACGAGGTCCTCCGGCTACCCGGCGGACAGACCGGCGGGCCAAGGGAACGCGGCTTGCGTCCGGTCCGCACGGATTCCCTTGCCGCTTCGCGCCGATGCCTCCTCGCGGCTGCACGGCCTGTGCCGCCGCAACCCGCTCGCCGGTTGGTGCTGGTTCCGGCTGGCTGGCGGCGTGATTATGCAGCACTCACCGCCAGGAACGCGGAGTTGAAGCGGCCGCGGGCAAGGTCCGTGACCCGCGCGGTCCGGTCGGTGGGGGCCGGCGGTTTGCATGTAAGCCGCACGGATTCCCTCGCCGCTTCGCTCCGATTCCACCTCACGGCGGCGCGCGGTTTGTGCCCGAGCCGCGCGAACCTGCTCACCGGTTGGTGCGGATTCCGGCCGGTAGGCGGCGCGATTATGCAGCACTCACCACCCGAGCAAGCTCAGCCAGTCGCCGGCAAAGTCCGCAACCCCCGGATCACGAACTCCGGCCTCCGTTCCGGCTCCCCAGCCAGCCGCAACTCCGGCAATCGCTTCGTCAACGCCGTCAACGCCGCCGCGATTTCCACTCTCGCCAGCGGGGCCCCGACGCAGTAATGGATCCCCATCCCGAATCCGAGGTGTGCGTTCGGCGAGCGGCCCACGTCCAACGTATCCGGGGCGTCGAACACCTTCGGGTCCCGCGCCGCGGCGCCCAGCAGCGCGCCGATCTTCGTGCCCTTCTCCACCCGGTGACCGGCGATTTCCACATCCTCGGTCGCCGTGCGTTCGAACAGCTGCAGCGGCGAGTCGAAGCGGATCAGTTCTTCCACAGCCGAGTCCAGCAACGTTGGGTCGGACCTAAGTCGTTCCCATTCCGTGCGGTGGGTGAGCAGTGCGGTCACTCCATTGCCGATCACGTTCACCGTTGCCTCGTGGCCTGCCATCAGCAGCAGTACCGCGGTGGCGACGACCTCGTCTGGGGTCAGTTCGCTCGCGGTCAGGTCCCGCACGATCCCGCGCGGGGAGCTGGCGACGACCTCGCGCAGGTATGCCACGAAATCCGCCGCGGCCTGTTCGGCGGCGTCGCGGCCGGCTTTGGGCAGGCCGTATTCGTACATCTTCACGATGGCGTTGCTCCACGTCACCAGCTGCGGGCCGTCCGACGTCGGGACGCCCAGCAGTTCGGCGATGACCGCTACCGGAAGTGGCTGGGCGAGGTGTTCGAGCAGGTCCGCGCTGCCGTCGGCGGCGATTTTCGCGGCCAGAGTGTCCACCATGGACTCCGCGAGTTCCGTGACCATCGGGCGCAGCCGTTGCACGTGGCCCCGGCCGAATTCGCTCGCGATGACTCGGCGCAGGCGGGTATGCGCGGGCGGTTCGTTCTCCAGCAACGAATTGCGGTGCAGCAGATTGAACGACGCGAACCGTTCGAGCGGTTGTGCGTCGGTCCAGATCCGGCCCAGTCCGCGGTGGCGCAGCACGGCGGCGGACGCGGCGTGCGAAACCGCGATCGCGATGCCTAGGCCGTCGTGCTGGTGCACCTCGCCTTCGGCGCGCAGCGCGGCGAACGCGGGATACGGGTCGGCGAGGAACGCGGGATCGCGAGGGTCGAACACGCGTCGACTCTAACCCGCGAGCCCGGGCGGCCGGTCCCTTCGATAGCGTCTGACACCGAGTTCCAAGGAGGCTGAAATGGGTAAGGGCGCGCGTAAGAAGGGTCCCAAGCCGGACCGCAAGCCGAAGGTGCGCGACGTCTTCGTCGGGCAGCCGTTCGAGGGGCTGGCGGCGGAGCCCGAGCTGATCGCGCTGCGCGAGTTCGTCCCGTCGGCCACGGCGAAGCTGACGCTCGCCGACGGCGGCGACGTCACGCTCGGCACGGTGCTGCCCATGGCCGCCGCGGCGTTCGTCCGCTCGGACGGCGAGCGGTTCCTCGGCCTGCAGGTGCAGACGCGGTCCTCCGACATCAGCCGCGACCTCGGCCGTGCGCTGCGCTGGCTGCTCGACGCCGAACCGGGCGACGTGCTGTCGGTCCCGGACACGACGTCGCCCACCGACCCGGACGAGCACAACCGGCTCCAGGACCTGCTCGTGCCGAGCGCGGAGCTGGAGGTCGAACTCCACACCGACTTCGCGTGGTGGCTTCCCGAGGACGCGGACGCGACCGGCGACGTCGCGGTCTCCCTCGAGCGCGCGAACGCCGCGATCATGCCCACCGACCGGCTCGGTTCCGGCGCCTACTGGGTGCTCGCCGGCGAGAAGGCGCACCTGCGCTGGGTCCGCCCGGAACCGGAGAACCTGCTGCTGCAAGCGCTTGCGCGGCTGTCCGCTGCGGGCACGCTCGGGCTCGGCGAGGGCACCCGGTACGCCGGATCGTTCCGCGCGCACGGCCTGCTCGTCCCGGTGTGGGACCTCGATCCCGAGGCGCACGCCCGCGAGTGGGCCGAGCCCAAGGACCAGCTCGGCGCCCGGCTGGACGAGGCGCTCAAATCACTCGACTCCGAACCGCTCAACGCCGCCGAGCGGCGGGCCCGCGACGGTCTGATCGGGCGGCAGCTCACCATCCGCTGAGTTATCCACCTGTGGACAACTCGACCCGGGTTGTCCACAGGTGGATGATCACCGCGTGATCCTCCACATCTGCACTCGCGACGCCTGGGCCGCGGTGCCCGCCGACGGCGAATACCGCGCGTCCTCGCTCGACGACGCCGGATTCATCCACTGCTCGGACCCGGGCACGGTCGCCCTTCCCGCCAACGCGCTCTACCGCGGGCAAACCGGCCTGGTACTGCTGGAAATCGACCCCCGGCTGGTCGACGTGCCCGTCCGCTGGGAGGACGGGGCACCGCCGGACCCGCGCGGAATCCTGTTCCCGCACATCTACGGCCCGATCCCGCGAAACGCTGTGGTCGCGGTCCACGATTTCCCCACTGACGCGGATGGCGCCTTGAAGCTGCCCGAGTCGCTTTCCGTGCGCTGACCTGAGTTGTCCACAGCTACGGAAAGTAGCGACGGAGACGGGACAACCCTCGGGGGCGCTCATGCGTGGTGGTGATGACGAGGAGCCGTCGCTCGACGTGGTCATCCGGGGAGGGGGCGATACGGTGACGGCAGCCGCATTGCCCTTGGCGAGCGGAGATCCGGCCTGGGCCGGCTCCCCGGCGGAAGCCGGCAGCGCCGCCGTCACGGACTTCGGCGAGTTCGTGACCGAGGCCCTGCCCGGGCTGCTCCGCTACGGCCACGTGCTCACCGGGAACCCGCACGACGCCGCCGACCTCGTCCAGACCGTGCTCGAAAAGATCGGCGCGCGCTGGTCGTACGTGCAGCAGAAAACCGGCGACCCGCTGGCGTACGTGCGGCGTTCGATGGCGAACGCGCACGTCAGCCGCTGGCGCCGGACGCGGCGGGAGAACCTCGTCGCGGACCTGCCCGACACGAGCCCGTGCGCGCCGAAGGATCCCTTCGAGCACGAGCCGCTGTGGCAGGCGCTGCGCGACCTCCCGCCGCGGCAGCGCACGGTGATGGTGCTGCGGTACTACGAAGGACTGTCCGAAGTGGAGATCGCCAAGGCGCTGGACATCAGCCAGGGGACGGTGAAAAGCCAAGCCAGCAAGGCGATCGCGTCCTTACGGGCGAAACTGAAGAACCAGGAAGGAGGCGACGCCGGGTGAGCCAGCCCGACGATCTGGAACAGCGGCTGCGCGCCCTCCTCGCCGACGACCGGCTGGCCGTCGAACCAGCCGAGGACGCCGCGTCGGCCATCGTCGCGGGCGCGCGCAGGCGGCGGCGCAGACAGCGGATCCTGGCGTCCGCGGCCGGGGCGGCGTGCGTCCTCGCGGTGGCTTCGGCCGGCCTGGTGGCGCTCCAGCTGCGCACCCAGCCCGCGACGACCGGCGTCGCCGCCCAGCAGGTCGCTTCCGCCCAGCCCACGCTGCCGTCTTCGGTACCCGAGCCGCCCTCGAGCGTCGAATCGACGCAGGTGCAAGCGCCGTCCGCGCCGATGGAGACCAGCGTCGCCGATCCGCCGGTGCCGCCCGCGCATCCGCACCGCACGAAGCCCGCGCCGCCGCAGACGACGCCGCCGAAGGCCGCGACCGGCGCGCTGGTGACCGCGGACGGCCTGGGCGCGGTGAAACTCGGCATGACCGAGCAGCAGCTCGCGGACCAGGGCATGAAGCTCACGGCGGTGAAAGAGTCGGCGGGCTGCACTTACTACGACGTCAGCGGGGCCGGGGTGCCCGACGCGACGGCCGTCGTGTCGAAGGACAACGGCGTGGTCGCGGTGAAGCCGGACGGCGCCGCGCACACCCCGGAAGGCGTCGGCGAGGGGTCGCCGAAGGACCAGGTCACCGCGACCTATCCGGGCACGTCGGAGTCGGGGAGCGCGCTCGTGTCGCCGACTGGTGACCAGGGGGCGTATCACTTCACGCTGAACTCGGACGGGGCCGTTCAGGGCATCGAGGTGCGGGCGAAGACGCAGGACTGCGCCGGCTGAAAAATTTCCGGGAGCCGATGTCGATCTGGCTCCGCGCCGCTCGGGTAGCGGGTGACGGGCCGGTCGGCGGCCCGCGGGAGGACATCCCCGATGCGTTCGATCGGCGTCACGCTGAGCATCACTCTTGACGGCGTCGTCCAAGGTCTCAGTCGCCGCGACGAGGACACTCGCGGTGGGTTCGACCTAGGCAGCTGGGGCAACGGCTACAGCGACGGCGTCATGGCCCGTGAGATGGGGACCGCCCTGGGGACATGCTGTTCGGCTGGCGCACCTGGGAGGACTTCGCCACGGCCCGGGGACCGCGGACGGACGGGAATCCCTACACCGCGCACTTGAACGCGGCGACGAAGTACGTCGTCTCCACGACGCTGGAAAACGCGGACGCTTGGCAGAACTCGGTGCTGCTGCGCGGTTCCGCGGTGGAGCTGAAAGCCTTGCCAGGCAAGGATCTGTCGATCATCGGCAGCGTTTCGCTCGTGCGCGCGCTGCACGCCGCCGGGCTGGGCGACAGCTACCCGTTTCTGATCCGCTGACGCTCGGCCGCGGCGCGCGGTTGTTCGAAGGACCGGGGCCGCTGACCGAGTTCACGCTCGTCGGAAACGTCGCGACCACCACCGGCGTGCTCATCGCGCAGTACGAGCGGCGCTGAAGTTATCCACATGGGGAAGCCCGGTTGTCCACACTGGGGACAACCGGGCTTCCGCCATACGTCGAGCGTTACAGCGCGCCACCGGCGACCGGGGGCATCCCGGAGTCCGCGCCGGCGTCGCCGACGGCCTCGCGGTGCAGGAACTTCTCGATCTCGTAGACGTTGTCACCCGCGCGGCGCGCGACCGTGACGAGCGTCGACATCTGGGAGATCTCCTCGACCTGCTCCTTGAGGAACCACTGGACGAACTGCTCGCTGATGTAGTCCTCCTCGGCCCGGGCGGCCTTCGCGAGCGCGGAGATGTCGGCGGCGACCTCCTTCTCCTGCTCCAGCGCGAGCTCGATCAGCTCGAGCGGGGCGGAGAACTCGTTGCGGACCTCGCCGGTGCCGGGGATCTCGACGTGGTGGTCGCGGTCGAGCATGTACTGGACGAGCGCCATCGCGTGATTGCGCTCTTCCACCGACTGCTTGTAGAAGTGCTTCGCGAGCTGCGGCAGGTCCTCGTTGTCGAACCAGACCGCGAGCGCGATGTACTGCTGGGAGGCGTTGAACTCGTTGTGAATCTGCGCCTGCAGCAGTTCGTAGAACTTGGAGCGCGGTTCTTTCTTCGTGAGGGCCATGTCCCTCACGATACGTCAATCGCGCATTGTTTTCCACTTTTGGCTGGTGATCTCCACCCTATTAGGGTTACCATTCCTCAAGAAGGAAACACTTATTTTGGTTAGCCTTCCCTTAATGTGTGCGCCCTTATTAAGGAAGGCTAACTTCCCTCGCGACGGCTCAGCGCCGCTTCGGCGGGGGATCACGGCGCACCGGACACGACATGCAGCGCGGGCCGCCGCGGCCGGACCCCAGTTCGGACCCGGTGATCGGCAGCACCTCGATGCCCGCCGCGGTGAGCCGCTCGTTGGTCTCCGCGTTCCGTTCGTACCCGACGACCACGCCCGGGGCCAGTGCCAGCGTGTTGTTGCCGTCGTCCCACTGCTCGCGCTCGGCGGTGACCGGGTCGAGGCCGGTGTCGATCACCCGCAGCCGGTCGATCTCCATCGCTTCCGCGGCGGCTTCGAGAAACGGCGTCGGGCCGGCGACTTTCACGCCGCCGTCGCCGGTCGGTTTGAGGGTGAACGCGGTCAGGGAATCGCGCGCGAGCGGATACATCACGACGGCGTCGACATCGACCATCGTGCATACCGTGTCGAGATGCATTGTCGCGCGCGATTGTTCGATCGGAACCGCGAGAACGGTATGCGCGAGTCCGTCCGCGAATACGGAGCGAGCGAGCGATTCGGCGCCGGCCGGAGTCGTCCGTTCGCCGACGCCGATCGCGACCACCCCGGGAGCCAGCAGCATCACGTCGCCGCCTTCGATCGGGGCGGAATGCGCGCCGTACGCGCGGGCGGCGTGGCGGAATCGCGGGTGGTAGGCGTAAATGAGGTCGAGCAGCGCCGTTTCCCGCCGCCGCGCGGGCATGGTGAGCGACGAGATCGCCACGCGGTCGCCGATCCACGCGGACGAATCGCGGGTGAAGAGCAGATTGGGCAGCGGATCGACGGCGAAGTCGCGCGGATGGTGCATCATCCGCACCAGCGACGCGCCCTCGGCGGACGGCAGCTCCTCGAAGGTCATGCCCGCCATCAGGACTTCGGCGAGCGTGGGCGCGTCGACGCTCGTTAGGTGCGACCTAAGGGAGTCCGCGAGGTCGGCGCCGAGGCGGCGGTCGTCCACCGCGGCGTGCACCCCGGCGGCGTGCGCGCGCTGGTCTTCCAGCGCGGTGCGGAGAACGTCGGCCAGCAGCAGCACTTCGACGCCGCGGCCGCGCAGGACGTCGGCGAACGCGTCGTGCTCCTGCTGGGCCCGGCTCACCCAGGGGATGGAGTCGAAAAGGAGCTTGTCGTTGTTGCGGGGCGTGAGCCGTTTCAGCTCGTTTCCCGGCCGGTGCAGCAGGACTGCCCGAAGAGGCCCGACTTCGCTGTCCACCCGGGGAGGTGCGGTCGTTTCGCTCGTCTCGCTCACGAAGTGCGAGCCTAATGAGCGGGCCTCACGGGAGCCAGGAAAGACGGCCTTTCAGCAACGAATAGCCGACGAAGGACACCACATCGAACAAAGTATGCGCGGCGATGAGCGGCCACAGCCGGTTGGTCCGCTGCCACACGCGGCCGAACACCAGGCCCATCACGAGGTTGCCGACGAACCCGCCGAACCCTTGGTACAGGTGGTAGGAACCGCGCAGGACCGCCGCGCCGAACAGCGACGCGTTCTCGCGCACGCCGAGTTGCCGCAGCCGCGTGAGCAGGTAACCGATCACGAGCACTTCCTCGGCGAAAGCGTTGCCGAACGCGGAAAGCGTCAGCGCGATCGGCCGCCACCAGGTATCGCCCAAAGTGGACGGTTGCACCGCGAGGCTGAATCCGAGGTGATACGAGACGAAGTACAGCGCGAGCCCGGGAATGCCGATCAGCGCGGCGATTCCGACGGTGATGAGCGCGTCGGAGCGGATGCGCCGGCTCAGCCCGATTTCGCGCAGTTTCAGCCCGGCCCGCCACAGCAGGTACAGCCCGAGTCCGCCCCAGCCGACCAGTTGCGCGGCGCTGAGCAGTTGCTGGAGCAGGTCCAGCAGGCTCGCCGCGGCGCGCGGGACGTTGAGCTGCACTTGCTGCTGTGCCAACGGGGTCGGCCGCAACAGAGAGTCCACAAGGGACAGCAGACTGCGCGCGCCGGACATCCCGAGCGTGATCCCGAAGACGAGGACCAGCTCGATCTTGACCGCCCGCCGCTGCCCGGGGTCGGTGAGCGGAGCCGGGAACGCCGGAAGTGCCGGATTGAGCCAGGAACGCAGGCCCGACGGCCCTCCGGAACGCTCTGTGGTGCGCATGAACGCACGCTACCGTCGAGGTATGCCGAGGACTATCGCCACCAACACGAAGGTCGAGCGCGCCGAACTGGTCGCGTTCCTGAAACCGCGTCACCGCGCGATCCTGGTGACCACCCGCGCCGACGGGCGGCCCCAGCTGTCCCCGAACACCTGCGGCGTCGACGACGAGGGCCGCATCGTCATCGCGACCTATCCGAAGCGCGCGAAGGCGGTCAACCTCCGGCGCGAGCCGAAGGTGTCGGTGTGCGTGCTGTCGGACGAGTGGAACGGCCCGTGGGTGCAGGTCGACGGGACCGCGGAGGTGCTCGATCTGCCGGATTCGGTCGAGCCGCTGGTCGACTACTTCCGCAGCATCTCCGGCGAGCACCCGGACTGGGACGAGTACCGCGAGGCGATGCGCAAACAGGGCAAGAGCCTGATCCGGATCACGATCGACCGGTGGGGACCGATCGCGACCGGCGGCTTCCCTCCGGAGCTGGCGGACGACTGAGGTCTCCCCTCACCGGCGGTCAGGCTTCGCCGTGCTGGTGGCGGAGGAAGGGACAGCCCAGCAGCCGCCGTAGTTCGGCGGCCAGCTGCGGCGGGCTGTCGACCGTGCGGGAGAACGCGAGGCGGACGTCGTGGTCGCCCGCCGTCGATTCCACGCGCAGGCGCAGGCCGTACCGGTCGAGGCCGAGCGGGCGGATCCGGCCGCCGCGCAGGTCCGCGGGCAGGTGCCGGGCCAGCTGTTCGACCACGTCCGGATGGTCGCTTTCCAGGTGCCGCAGCCATTCCGCCTCGTAGTCGTGGAACGGGTCCGGCGGGGCCGCGCTGAACATGTGCGGCCGCAGCGAATGCGTGCCCTCCGCGTCGGCGAGGACCAGCGACGCCGGGGTGAGCCGGAGCAGCGTGAGGCCGTGGCCGACGTCGAGAAGCCGGTGGTCCGGCCGCTGCTGCGCGATCGACACCGCACGCGCGCGGGCCGAAACCGCCGTCAGCGGCCGGAGCCATCCGGTGATCCACAGCAGGCCGCGGACCGGTTCCCGCAGCGCCACCGGGGCGTGGTCGGCGAGCTCGACCATGACGGCGAGCTCGCCGCGCTGAGCCTGCCGGGACGCGGACACCATCGGGTGCTCGTCCGGCAGGAGAATGCTGACGCTTCCGCTGTGGTGCACGTGGTGCAGGACTGGCTCGACGCGTTCGGCCTCGCAGCCGGCGCTTTCGACGGTCGGCATGATCGTCGCCGGCCCGCCGCGGGTCGCGATCGTCTTGGCGCGTTCGGCGGGGTTCGGCGCGGGCGGGCGGCGCACGGATACGGGTGCCTCGGTCACGGCTCACCTCCTACTTAGGTGAGCCTAACCTGAATTGACGCGGGAAGGGAAGGGTGCGCGCGAAGATCACCCACGGGACGGGAAAACGCTGGTCAGCGGATCGGCTGAGCGAAGGGGGCGGGCGGATTCGGCTGAGCGGACCGGTCGCTCCCGGTGGGGAAGGCCCTGAATAAGCGTCCGCAGAGCGAACGATTTTGTCCCCTTGCCGTACGCTACTAGCGTGTCAGTCGTGTCAAGCGCTGTGGAACTCACGCCACCCGGCCCCCGTGGAATTCCTCCCCTGTTCGCGCGGCTCGTCGACGACTCGGCGCTCTTCCCGCCCGCGGACGTCGCGATGCCGGAGGCGCTGCGCGCGCACTTCGAATCGCGCGCCGGGGAACACGCCGGGGTGCTCGGGGTTTTCCTGTGCCAGGCCTCGCGGCTGCCGGAGCTGATCACCGAGCTGATCAAGATCAAGCCCAAGGAGCCGCTGCCGCTGTCGCTGATCATCGACACCGGGCTCGGCGGCGTTCCGAAGGCGATCTCGATCGTCGAATCGCGCAGCGAGCTGCTGTCGCTGCGGATGGTGGAGATGCCCGCCCCGTCCGACGTCGACGAGGTGTGGCTCGAACGCGTTTCGGAGTTCGTGCCCGAGGACGTCATCCGGGTGGTCGAACCGCGCCGCGGCGTCGGCTGGCTGGACGGCGTGCGCAACGTGATCGAGCACGGCAGCTGGCCGAAGATCCGCTGCGGCGGCAAGGCCGGGGAGAACTTCCCCAGCGTGGACGAGGTCGCCGACTTCCTGTCCGTGGTCAGCGGTTCGCCGGGGGCGTCGTTCAAGGCGACGAACAGCCTGCACCGCGCGGTCCGGCACGTCGATCCGGAGACCGGCTTCACGCACCACGGCTTCCTGAACCTGCTTGTCGCGTCGGCGCGCTGCCTCTCCGGCGGCGACGTCCGCGCGGCGCTGGAATCGACCGACGGCAAGGCGCTCGCGGACGAAGCCCGCGCGTTGCCGGAGCCGGCCGCGAAGGCGGTCCGGGAGCTGTTCGGGTCGTACGCGGCGGCGTCGTTCGCCGAGCCGGTGGCCGACCTGGGTGAACTCGGGCTGTTGTGAGCAGGGAGGGGTCGCTGACCCTCGACCGCGGTCTGGCGCTGCTGCAGGCGGTGGCCGATTCGGGCGAGCAGGCGGCGACCATCTCCGAACTCGCGGTGGCCATCGGGGCGAGCCGCGCGGCGGTGTACCGGCTGCTGGTGCCGTTGGCCGAACGCGGCCTGATCTGGCGAGACGGCACGAAGGTGCGGCTCGGCGTCGGAGTGCTGCGGCTGGCCGGTCAGGTGCTGCCACAGCTGCGGGAGGCCGCGCGGCCGGTGTTGCGCGAGCTGGCCGAGAAAGTCGGCGCTACGGCGCATCTGACGGTGGCCCAGGGCGAGCACGCGCAGGCGGTCGCGGTGGTCGAGCCGTCGTGGACGAGCTACCACGTGGCGTACCGGGTCGGCAGCAGGCACGCGCTCGCCGCGGGTGCCGCGGGCCGGGCGATGGCGTTGCGGCCGGGCGGCACCGATCGGTGGAGCGTTTCGACCGGGGAGATCGAGGCTGGTGCTTCAGGCGTCGCCGCGCCGGTGCGTGGGGTGGCGGGGCTGCGGGCGAGTGTCGGGGTGATCTCGCTGGAGCCGTTGGACTCGGACGAGGTGGGGCCGTTGACGGTGGAGGCGGCTTTGAAGCTCGCTGAGGTGCTGCGGATCTAGCGGCGGGACGCGGCGACCAGCGGCCGGACCATGGTCAGCAGCAGCGCCAGGTCGACCGTGAACAGCAGCCGCTCGAACAACCCGAGCGTCACTTCCTGCTGCGCGGGCCCGGTGATCAGCGTGAACACGAAGCCGCCCAGCACCACTGCCACGCTGGCGAAACTCGCGACGGCCAGCCCGCGGATCGTGGTGCGGCGCGGCTCCCACGGGCACGAGCGGCCGCCTCGGCGGGTCAGCAGCCAGGCCGCCGTGGGGAGCGCGAGGAACGCGGCGAGGGCGGCGGCGTTGTGGAGCTGGCCGTCGAAGGAGCGGGCTTCGCCGTGGGGGTCGACCGGGACCGTCGCGCAGATCGTCAGGCCGGCGCACCACACGCCGAGCAGGACGACGACGGCGGGCGAGCGGCGGGCTTTGCCGAGCCCGGCCAGCAACGCCAGCGAGCCGAGCGCGAGGGCCAGGCACATGACGGCGAACAGCCGCGCGGCGGAGTGGTCGCCGAGCCTGCCGTAGACGTACTCCGACAGCGTCTGCCAGATCGGGCTGATCTGCGAGGAGAGCCGCAGGTGCAGGTCCGTGGCGATGACCACGGCCACCCCGATGCCGACCAGCGCGAGCCTGCCGTGCACCGGCGACACCGGCGACACGGCGGCGCGGGAGGTGGTCGGCACGGGCGCTCCTCGGCGGTCATGGCGGAGGCCATGGCGTCACCGGGGGTTCACCTGGTCCTCGTTCGGGGGTTCCGAAGAGGTTACCTGGCGTTCCTGTGAAGCGGCGGTTACCAGAGCAGCTGGGCCAGCGCGAACGCGGCGAAACCGGCGAACACGAACCCGGCGACCCGCTGGATCAGCTTCGGGCGGATCCGGTCGCGGATCTTCGCGCCGATGAACACCGCCAGCCCGGCGACCGAGACCAGCGCGACGAACGCGCCGAGGCCGACCGCGAACGGATTGCCGAGGCGCGCGACGAGACCCGCGGTCGCCAGCTGTGAGGCGTCGCCCCACTCCGCGGCGAAGAGCACGCCGAACGACGTGAGCGCGGAGCGCAGGAACGACACCGGCCCCGGACCGGACCGCGACGCGTCCTCGCCCGCCTCGCTGCCCTCGCTGAAGCCCTCGCGCAGCAGCAGGAACGCGCCGACGCCGAACATCGCGGCGACCAGCACCGAAACAAGAGTTTCCGGCAGGAGCGTGAGCAGACTTCCGAAAGCGACCGCGATCACGCATTGCACGGCGAACGCCACGCACACCCCGGCGAATACCGGCCAGGCGCGGAAACGGGTGGTGAGCACAAGGGTCGCGACGAGCGTCTTGTCCGGCAGCTCGACGGCCAGTACCAGGCCAAACGCGCTGAACAGAGCGATCAATGCGGGAGACATGGGTTCGTGCTCACCCCTTTCCCTGCAACGATAAAGGGGAGATTCAGAAAACCGCAAGCTGATGGGTTTCGCGAATTGCCTGATCAGGATTGCAGAATGCTCGCCGCCGGGTTGCCGGATAATTTTTTTCGGTGCGCCGAATTCTGTTTTCCGGCTGCGGTACGGTGCGGGTCATGTCTGCTGACCACGTCGTCGTGACCACCACCGTCGACTCCGAGGCCGCCGCGCGCACCCTCGCCGCGAGCGCCATCGAGGCCCGGCTCGCCGCGTGCGCCCAGATCGTGGGGCCGATCACCAGCGTCTTCCGGTGGGAAGGCGAGGTGCAGACGGCGGCCGAATGGCGGGTCGAGTGCAAGACGGCCGCGGACCGCTCCGGCGCGCTGGAGGAGTTCCTGAACGTGCGGCATCCCTACGACCTGCCCGAGGTCATCGTCACGCCGATCGTCGGCGGCAGCCCGCGCTATCTGTCGTGGCTGGTCGAGGAAACCCGCTGAACGCCACCTGCTCGGGGGTAGCCGCGAGGTTCTCGCCGCGCGGGGGTTTCAGCAGGTCGGTGGGACGTTGGTCCCGGTGAGTTCAGGACGTGTTGAACTGGCTGGGGCGGGTGCGCGCGCGGAGGATCGGACACGTGGATGTCCTTGAGCTCGCGCGGTGGCAGTTCGGCATCACCACCGTCTACCACTTCCTGATGGTCCCGCTGACCATCGGACTTTCGGTGCTGGTCGCGGCCATGCAGACCGCCTGGGTGCGCACCGGCGAACTGCGGCACCTGAAGATGACGAAGTTCTGGGGCAAGCTGCTGCTCGTCAACTTCGCCATGGGCGTGGTGACCGGGATCGTGCAGGAGTTCCAGTTCGGGATGAGCTGGAGCGCCTATTCCCGCTTCGTCGGCGACGTGTTCGGCGCGCCGCTGGCGATGGAAGGCCTCCTCGCGTTCTTCGTCGAGTCGGTGTTCCTCGGCCTGTGGATCTTCGGCTGGGACCGGCTGCCTAAACGCGTGCACCTGGCCTGCGCCTGGGCGTTCTCGCTGGCCACGATGGCCTCGGCGTACTTCATTCTCGCCGCGAACTCGTGGATGCAGCACCCGGTCGGCGTCGAATTCGTGAACGGCAAGCCGACGATGAACTCGATCGGCGCGGTGCTCACGAACAACACGGCGCTCGCCGCGATCCCGCACACGCTCGCCGGCGCGTTCTCAGTGGCGGCGGCGTTCCTGGTCGGCGTGGCCGGCTGGCACCTGTGGCGGCGGCGGTCGGCTTCGGACGAACACCGCGAGGTCTGGCGCTCGTCGCTGCGGCTTGGCGGCTGGGTCGGCGTGGTGGCGTTCGCGGTGCTGGCGATCACCGGCGACATGCAGGGCAAGCTGATGTTCGAGCAGCAGCCGATGAAGATGGCATCAGCGGAAGCGTTGTGTCATACGGAAAAGCCGGCGAGCTTCTCGATCATCGCGATCGGCGACGTGGCCAACGCGAACTGCGAGGACGTCAAGACTTTCAACGTGCCCGCGCTGCTGTCTTTCCTGGCGCACAATGACTTCTCGACCGAGGTCAAGGGCGTGGAGAACCTGGTTTCGGAATACCAGGCGAAATACGGCACGAACTACCCCGACGACCCGGCGCTCGGTTCGCTGGCCGGGAAGCCGATCGACTACGTGCCCAGCCTGCCGGTGACGTACTGGGGCTTCCGGATCATGATCGGCTTCGGCGCGATCTCGGCGGGCATCGGCCTGCTGGCCCTGTGGCTCACCCGGCGAGGCCGGATCCCCGGCGGACGCTGGTTCCCGCTGATGGTGCTCGGGGGCATCGCGACGCCGTTCATCGGCAACAGCGCGGGCTGGATCTTCACCGAGATGGGCCGGCAGCCGTTCGTGGTGGCGCCCAATCCGACCGGGGTCGAGGGCATGTGGATGTTCACCGCGCAGGCGGTGTCGAAGCTGACCGTCGGCGAGGTCCTGACGTCGCTGATCTCGCTGACGGTGCTGTACGCGGTGCTGGGCGTGGTGGAGCTGTACCTGATGCGCAAGTACATCCGGGGCGGGGTGGACGCGGTGATGCCGCCTGCTGCTGCCTCCTCCTCCGGGTCTGGCTCCGGCTCTGGCTCCGACTCCGATGATTCCGAGGATTCCGATGACCAGGCGCTTTCGTTCGCCTACTGACCCGGTGGAGCGGGCCGGGGTGCCGCCAGAAGACCCGGAGGGCCGGGTCTGGGCGCGGCCCGCTCCACTGGCCTGGCCGGGGTCTGAACTGCGTGCCGGGATGGAGATGAAGGGGGTGGAGGTGGACATGCTGTGGGGTGGGGTCTTGGGGGCGGTTGTGTTGGGTGGACCGGTTGTTGGTTCGGGTCGGTTCGGTGCCGGTTTGGGTCGCGCGTTGGCTGCCGCTGTTGGCCGGAGGTTCGCTGCCGGGCTGGGTCGGAGGTTCGCTGCCGGTTTGGGCCGAAGGTTCGCTGTCGAGCCGGACCGGCCGGTCCCCGCTCCGGGCCGATTCGCTGACGCTGCGAGCCGGTCGGTCGCTGCTCCGGGTCGATGCGGGACCGCTGCTGGCCGCTTCGTCGCTGCTTCGGGTCGTTCCGCCGCTTTGGGCCGGTCCGTCGCGCTTGTGGCCCGACCGGCGGTGGCTTCGGGTCGCTTTGGTGTCGCCGTGGGCCGCGGCGACGTTGGTCCGGGTCGTTCCGTCGCGCTTGCGGCCCGACGGGCCGCCGCTCCGGGCCGCTTTGCCGTCGCCGTGGGCCGCTATGTCGCCGCTCCGGGTTGTTCCGTCGCGGCTGTGGCCCGACCGGCGGTGGCTTCGGGTCGTTTTGGTGTCGCCGTGGGCCGCTGTGCCGCTGTGCCAGACCGTTCTGCCGCAGTTTCGGCCCGACCGCCCGCCGCTCCGACCCGATTCGCTACCGCCGCGCGCCGCTCCACCGCTGCTCCGAGCCGCCCCATCGCCACCGCGGACCGACCCGCCGCCGCAGCGCACAGATCCGTCGCCCCGCTGGCCCGCTCCGCCGCCGCGCCGCACCCCTTCGCGCCCCCGGCCGCGGCACCGAACGCCCTCACCCCAGCTCACGGCACCCCGCTGCACCAACCGACGCGAACTTGTGCCCCAACCCCCTCCCGCGCGTACGCAGCCCCCACCCTCACCGGGGGGACGCCCCGTACCCAGCGTAATCGCGTCGTGGCTCTCGCGGGTTACCCACAGCAAATCTGTGGACAACTCGGCGGGTTGTGGATAACTCAGGGCCATCGTGGGGACAACCCGGTGGCCGACCGGATGATCCCGGCAAGCGCCGGACGAGGTGCGTGGACATGACACTCGAAACGCTGTGGTTCGCGATTGTCGCGTTGTTCTGGCTGGGGTATCTCTTCCTCGAAGGATTCGACTTCGGGGTCGGGATGCTGCTGCCGGTCCTCGGGAAGACGAACACCGAGCGCCGCGTCCTCGTCAACACGATCGGGCCGGTCTGGGATGGCAACGAGGTCTGGCTGATCGTCGCGGCCGGTGCGACCTTCGCCGCATTTCCCGGCTGGTACGCCTCGCTTTTCTCCGGCGCGTACCTCCCGCTGCTGCTCGTCCTCCTCGCGCTCATCGGCCGCGGCGTCGCGTTCGAGTACCGCGGCAAGGTCGACTCCGAACGGTGGCGGCGCGTCTGGGACCGCGTGATCATCATCGGTTCGTGGATTCCGCCGCTGGGCGTTGGGCTCCTGCTCGCGACCACCGTGCTCGGCCTTCCGCTCGACGCGCAGGGCAACCGCGTCGGCTCGCCGTTCGAGTCGGTCCGGTGGGACACGTTGCTGGGCGCGGTCGCCATCGTCGGGTTCTCGCTCGTGCACGGCGCGGCGTTCTTGGCCCTGAAAACCACTGGTGACCTGCGGGAACGGGCGCGCACCATCGCGCTGCGAGTCCTTCCGGTGGGACTGTTGCCGCTGGTCGCGTTCCTCGTGGTCGTCCAGGCCCGCGAAGGCAAACTGTGGACGCTCTTCTCGCTGGTGATCGTCATCCTCGCCGCGGTGGTGGCGTGGCTGCGGCTCTATGTCGACCGCGACGGGCAGGCATTCGCCGCGCTCGCGGTCGTCATCACGGCCGCCGCGGTGACCTTCTTCGGCGCGCTCTACCCGAACGTGCTTCCGTCCACATTGGACCCGGCGCACTCGCTGACCATCACGAACAGCGCGGTCAGCCACTACACGCTGACGGTGATGACCTGGGTCGGCGCGTTCGGCGCACCGGCGGTGCTGATCTACCAAGGCTGGACCTACTGGGTTTTCCGCAAGCGCATCGGCGTCCAGCACATCCCGGCGGTGCACGCACCATGACGAAGCTTCCCGGCCGCGCACCCCTTTCCGCCACGAGGTCCACCCTGGACCCAGCGCGGCCGGGCAAGGGTCCGCTCGGCGCGCTCTCGGCCCTGGGTCCGGCCGCGCGCCGAGCGTTGATCCTGGTCGCGGTGCTGTCGTTCGGGAACGCGGTTTTCCTTGTCGGACAAGCTTTTCTGCTAGCGGACCTCCTCGCGGACATCGTCTCCCGGGGGCTGGGGGAAGGGGGCCGCACCGTCCAGTTGACTGCTCTGTTCGCGCTCGTCGTGGGCCGCGCGGGCACCAGCTGGGCGGTGCGGGTTGTCTCCGCCCGCGCCGCCGCGACCGCGCAACGCGACCTGCGCGCACGCGTCGTCGACCACGCGTTGCGCCTCGGCCCGGAATGGCTCGCCCGGCGCGGCCACGGCGAACTCACGACGCTCGTCACCCGCGGCCTCGACGCACTCGACTCCTACTTCCGCGAGTACCTGCCCGCTCTCGTCACCGCCGCGGTCGTCCCGCTCGCGGCAGGCGCGGCGATCCTGTGGACAGATTGGCCGTCGGCGGTGATCATCGCCGCGACGGTCCCGCTGCTGCCGATGTTCGCGGTCCTGGTCGGAAAATTCACCGCCGACCGCGTATCCGGCGCGACGGACGCGGTGCACCGGATGTCCGGCCTGCTGCTCGAACTGGTGCGGGCGTTGCCGGTGCTCACCGCGTTCCGCCGGGCCGACGCGCAGGCCGAAACCGTGCGGAAACTGTCGGAACGGCACCGTCGTGCGACGCTCAAGACGTTGCGGGTCGCGTTCTCTTCGGCGTTTGTGCTCGAACTCGCGGCGACGTTGTCGGTCGCGTTGGTGGCTGTCGTGATCGGCGTGCGGCTGGTGTCGGGATCGCTCCCGCTGGCGATCGGACTCGGCGTGTTGATTCTCGCTCCCGAGTGCTACCAGCCGATCCGTGCGGTCGGCGCGGCGTTCCACGCAAGCGAGGACGGTGTGGAAGCGGTCCGCCGGGTGACCGCGGTGCTCGCGGAACCGGTCCCGGCCGAAGGGACGCGGACCGCCCCCTGTGGATCGTTGGTTGTGTCCGACCTAAAAGTCGCCCGGCGCGGCGGATTCGCTCCCGACGGCGAGAGTTTCTCCGTCCGGCGCGGCCAGCTCGTATGGCTGCGCGCCCCGAGCGGTGGCGGTAAATCGACAACGCTCGCGACACTGCTGGGTTTCGTACCGTCCTACGATGGGTCGGTACAGGCCGGTGACGTACCGCTGGCGGAAGCCGACCTCGAACGGTGGCGCGCCGGGATCGCGTGGGTCCCGCAGTCGCCGGTTTTCAGCGGCGGCACAGTGCGGGAAGAACTCGCGGTCGCGGGCTCGGACGTCGACGCCATGCTCGGCGAACTGGGCCTGCACGGTCTCGCCGATCGTCCCGTCGACCGGCTCTCGTTGGGACAACGCCAGCGCGTCGCCGTGGCTAGGGCGCTACTGCGGGTTCAGTCGGGCGCCTGGTTGCTGCTGCTGGACGAGCCGACCGCGCACCTCGACGACGTCAACGCGCGGCGGGTGCTGGACGCCGTCGAGCGAGCCGTCGAAAACGGTGCCGCGGCGGTCATCGCTGCGCACGAACGTTCTGCCGCAGTGACCGTTTCGGACTCCTCTCCCACGGCAGCAGCAGAGTCCACTTCGGACAGTGCAGACGCGCCACCGCTTCCCTGGCGGATGTTGCTCGACCGGCGGCTGTTCTCCGGTGCCTTGTTAGGTGCCTTGGCGCTCCTGGCCGGGATCGCCCTTACCGCGACTTCTGGCTGGTTGATCGCCAAAGCGTCGTTGCAGCCACCGATTTTGACCTTGACGGTCGCGGTCGTCGGGGTGCGCGCCTTCGGACTGGGCCGAGCCGGACTCCGGTATGTCGAACGGCTCGTGACGCACGACGCCGCCTTCCGGATCGCCGGACGGTTGCGCGTCCGGTTGTGGAACGCGTTGGTGCGCTTGGGTCCGGCGCGCAGCCTCGAAGCCGGGGAGAGCCAACGGCGATTGGTGACGGACGTCGACACGGTGCGGGATTTGCTGCCACGAGTCGTGTCGCCGCCGATCGTGGTCGGGTTGGTCGCAGCTGGGGCCATCGCGGTGCAGACGATGGTGCTGCCGTCGGCCGGTTTGGTGCTGGCCTTGACGGTTTTGGTGGGTTTGGCGGCCCCGGCGGTCGCGTTGCGCCTGGAACGACGAGCCACTTCGGCGCTCGCAGCCGGACGACGTGACGTCGCGGCGCGAGTGCTGGTGCTGTTCTCGTCGGCGGCGGAGCTACTCGCTTACGGCCGGGCGGCTGCGCGTCGTCGCGAACTCGCTTCGACGGACACCCAACTGGCGGCCGACACCCGACGGCAGGCCTTCGGCGCAGGGGCGGCGGACGCACTGATCACGCTGGCGACCGGGGCGGCCGCGGTGATCAGCACGATGTTGGCCGCGGGAGCGGTCGGCCGGGGCGAGTTGGCGGGGGTGATGGCTCCGCTGCTGGCGTTGGTGCCGTTGGCGCTGGCGGAGGTGCTGGCGCTGCTGCCCCCAGCGGCAGTGCACTGGGATACATTGCGGGCGGCTCGGGTCCGGCTGGGTGCGGTGGTGGGCGCGTCGGCGCAGGGTGCGACTGGTTCTGGCGGGCTCGAGGGCTGGATGCATCCGGAGGCTGCGGAAGACGGCGGGGCGCGGCTCGCGGCTGCTGGCGGGGTTGGCGAGACGGCACGGGGCGGTCAGCGCAGGTCGGACGCTGCGGCGGTCGGCGGCGGGCAGCTCTCGACGGGGCTTGCCGGGGTAGAGGACGTGCGCGAGAACGCGGTTCGCACGGTTGTGGGTGCGCGGGGCGGGTCTGCGGGTGAGCGGGGACTGGGTCGTGCAGCTGTGGTCCGGTCGGGTGGGGACGAGGCCGAGTCCGGCGTCGGTCAGTCTGCTGGCGCGTTGGGCCTAGACGGCCAGGCCGGGGTCCGGTGCGGTGCTGGACCGGCGGGAGCGGGGGATGAGGCCGCGTCTGGCGTCGGGCAGGCTGCGGGTGAGCCGGGGTTGGACGGCCCAGCCGCGATCCGGTTGCGGGGTGCCGAGCTGGGGTGGCCCGGCGGGGAAGCGGTGTTGAAGGACGTCGACTTGAGCGTGCCGGCTGGAGCCTACGTGGCGGTTGTCGGGCCGAGTGGGGCTGGGAAGTCTACGTTGGTGGCGGCTTTGCTCGGATTTCTTCAGCCTCGGCGGGGTGAGGTGGTCGTGCCCGCGAAGGTGGCTTGGGCGCCTCAGGAGCCGATGCTTGTTTCGACCACTGTGGCGGAGAATTTGCGGCTCGCGGATCCTCTCGCGCAGACCTCCGAGTTGCGGCGGGTGCTGGATCTCGCGCAGTTGCCGGAGTTGGATTTGGCGACGGTGCTCGACAGCGCCGGGGCCGGGTTGTCCGGTGGGCAGGCTCAGCGGGTCGCCTTGGCGCGGGCGTTGCTGGCGGCTTCGTCGGCGGAGTTGGTGTTGCTTGACGAGCCGACGTCGCATCTTGATGAGCCGACGGCTCGGGCGTTGCGGGCGACGTTGCGTACGGAGCTTGCTGGACGGACGGTCGTGCACGTAACGCACAATGCGGACGAAGAGCTGCAAGCGGACGTCGTTTTCGAGGTGCGGGACGGGCGCGTCGTGCGGCGGGCGTTGCCTCGGGTGGCGGCGTGACGGAGGGTTGTTGGTGACGGTCACGATTTCGGGTCTGGGGCAGGGCACCGCGCTAAGGTCGGAGTTGCTCATGGACCCGACACTTGCCGCGCGTGCCCTTTCCGCGGCCACGGAGATCACCAGCACCGCGCTGTCCGGGGACGACCCGGAGGGGGTGCTGGAAACTGTCGTGGCCAGGGCCGTCGAGCTGGCGGACGCCGATCTTGGCCTGGCGATGGTCAGTGCTGACGACGGGCGGGTCGTGGTCGAGGCGGCTTACGGGGTCGACGGCTTGCTCGCCGAGGGGCCGACGGGCGACGCGGAAGGCGGGCCGGTCGGAGGGCTGCGCGGGCTGACGCTCGAGATGGAGTCCGCGGCGGGCCAGGTCGCGCGTGGCAGTGAGCCGATCGCGGCGGAGGACTTCATCGTCGATCCGCGCACGGCCCCGTATGTGCCGGACGAACTGCGCGGGTACGGGCCGTTCGCGGCCGCGCCGTTCGGGTCCGGCGGGCGGGTGCTTGGCGCGCTCACGGTGTACCGGCGGCAGGGGCGCGAGCCGTTTTCCGCGGGCACGGTCGAGATGCTCGCGGCGTTCGCGGCGCAGGCCGGGGTGGTGCTCGCGCTGGCCGAGGGCGCGAACGCGCGGCATCGCGTGACCCTCTACCAAGAGCGCGAACGCATCGCTCGCGAACTGCACGACGTGATCGTGCAACGGCTCTACGGCACCGGCATGCAGCTGGACCGCGTCCGCCGCAACATGCGGAAACGCTTCGCGCAGGCCGACGGGGCCCGGCTGTCCGACGCGATCGACCAGCTGGACCAGACCATCGAGGAAATCCGCGGCACCGTGCGCGCACTGCGCTCCCCGGAACCGCGCCACGACCCCGGCAGCCCGACAGACCTCGCCGAATCCGCGCGCGGCGAAGTGCGCATCGCCGGCGAACTGCTCGGATATCCGCCGACCCTGGAGCTGTCCGGCGAGTTCGCCGACATCCCCGCCGAGCGAGCCGACCACATCCGCGCCGCATTGCGTGAGGCACTGTCCAATGTGGTCCGGCACTCCGGCGCGAGCGAAACCCGCGTGACGCTGACCCGCGACGCGGAGGGTGTGAAGCTTCGCGTGCGCGACAACGGATCCGGGGTGCCGCAAGGGGTGGCGACCCGGGGGCTGCGGCATCTCGCCGAACGTGCGGACGCTGCTGGTGGCCGGTTTTTCCTCAATTCCTCGCCGAGTTTGGGTACGTTGGTCGCGTTTGATCTGCCGTTGGAGTGAGCGTTCCGGCGATCGCGTTGCTGCACAGGGGTTTCGCAGGTGAACCGCAGCGCAGCGATCGGAGGTAGCCGGCAGCGCAGCGATCGGCAGCGTCGATCAGTAACCGGCAGCGTCGACACGGCAGCGTCGACACGGCAGCGTCGACACCGCAGCGCTAGGGCTCTCGTCGCAGGCTGCGACGGTACGCCCGCCAGGACGCCGCACCAGCTCGCGGCTCGGTGCTCGCGGCTCGAGGCTCGCGGCCCGCGCGGCACCGACCGCGGTAGCCGTATTGTCTTGGCCTGCAAGGCAATACTCCGCGATCCGCCGAGTCTGAAGCGGCAGTTACCGCGCCGCGCGCGCACGTCGCGGTAACCACATCGCACCGAACTGCCGATTGCCTCGGACCCGTCACGCCAGCCGCACAGCTATGCCATTCGCGCAGCTCTGCACTGTGTCGTCGACCCCGCGTCGCGGCGACCTAGCGCAGTACCGAAATACCACCTCGGCCTAGCGCGGTTTCAGGCGTGCCACCTCGAAACTCGCTGCCTGAAACCCGCACTGAAATCAGCTGCCTCGCAACCGCCGTCTCGAATCCGCTGCCTCGAACCGCAGTGCACGCACTGCGTCTGCGTTTGTCCTGAATCGCTCGCAGCAAACACGCTGTCTCACCCTCGCGCCGCTGTGAACCCACCGCTGTGAACACACCGCGCACCAAGAGATTCAGCCTTCACGAGTCATCGAACACGCTCCTTCCTCGATTTCGTCCGCCTGCCACCGAGCCGTTCCCCATGGTAGCGAAGAATCGAACATCCATTCGGCACTCAATTGGGTGAACCGCTCTCCGGAAGTCGGCTACCCACAGCTCCGTCTCGAACGCCGAGAACCCCGTCCGCAGCAACGCGGGCGGGGTTCGGACGCGGATTCAGCAAAGGTCAGTCGCGGTTAGCGAAGAAAGCGCGAAGGTCGCCGGCGAGCAGGTCGGGGCGCTCCATCGCCGCGAAGTGCCCGCCTTCCTCGAAGCGGCTCCAGTGCACGATGTTCGTATTGTCGCGTTCGGCGAAGGCCTTGATGGTCTGGAAGTCGTCTTTGAACACCGCGACCCCGGTGCGCGCGTCGCTCACCCGCGGCTCGGCCTGTGCGCGGGCGTTCTCCAGGTAGCTGCGGCTCATCCCGGAAGCGGCGTTGGCGAACCAGTTCACGCTCACCTCCAGCAGGATGGTTTCCAGTGGTACGAGCGAGGTTCCGTTGCCGAAGGAGTTGAACAGCTCGCTGTAGGCGAGTAATCCGATCGGGGAGTCACTGAGGCCGACGGAAACCGTTTGCGGCCGCGAGGCGTTCATCGTGTTGTAGCCACCGACTGATTGAAACCATTGCATGTGCGCGAGACCGGCGTGCTCGGCCGGCTCGGGGCGTTCGAATTCGGCCGGATCGCCGGACGGGAACGAGAACAGCTGCAGGACGTGCAGGCCCAGGAAACCGTCCGGGTTCAGCATGCCGAGTTCCCTGGCGACCATCGCGCCGTTGTCCGAGCCGTGGATTCCGTAGCTCTCGTACCCGAGGCCGCGCATCAGGCGGTCGTACGCGGCGGCGACGCGGGCGACTGTCCAGCCGGATTCGGCGACGGGCTGGGAGAAGCCGTAGCCGGGCGCGTCCGGGATGACGACGTCGAACGCGTCCTCGGCGCGGCCGCCGTGGGCGACCGGGTCGACGAGGCGGTCGATCAGGTCGAGGTAGTCGACCGACGAGCCGGGGTAGGTGTGCGCGAGCAGCAGCGGCGTCGCGCCGGGATGGGCGGAGCGGACGTGGATGAAGTGGAACGTCTGGCCGTCGATCTCGGTGGTGAAGTGCGGGACGGAGTTGATCCGCGCTTCGGCGGCGCGCCAGTCGAAGGCTCGCCACGCTTCGAGCGCCGTCCGCAGGTAGGCGTTCGGGGTGCCGGCGTCCCAGTCGTCGGTCGGCGACGGCTGCGGCAGGCGGGTGCGGGCGAGGCGGTCGTGCAGGTCGGCGAGTTCGGCGTCGGTGGTCTCGACGGTGAAGGGGCGGAGGGCGAGGGCGGCGGTTGCGTTCGTCATGAGAAGGACACTAGGAGGCTATTAGGCTAAATTACTTCCTAATTGAATAAGGAGTTTCGATGGCTGATCCGACGGCGCGGTTGCTGGCGCTTCTCGCTCTCCTTCAGACCGCCGCCGGGCGGAGTGGCAGGGAGCTGTCCGAGCGACTGGGCGTCTCGGCCCGGACGATCCGGAACGACGTCGAACGGCTGCGTGACCTGGGCTATCCCGTCGAGGCGACGCGCGGGAACGTCGGCGGCTACCGGCTCGGCTCCGGTGGAAAGCTGCCGCCGCTTCTGCTGGACGACGAGGAGGCGGTGGCGGTCACCGTCGGGCTGCGGGCCGCGGCGGGCATCTCCGGGATCGAGGAGGCGGGCACGCGAGCGCTCGCGAAGCTCGAACAGGTCCTGCCGTCGAGGCTGCGGCCGACGGTCGACGCGCTGCGGTCGACGATCGACCGCGGGCCGGAGAACACCGGCACCGACGCGCCCGATCCGGAGGTCGACGGTGCCGTACTGCAGGAGGTCGCGCGGGCGATCCGGCACGTCGAATGGCTCCGGTTCGACTACGCGGACGAGTTGCGGCTGGTCGAGCCGTACCGGCTGCTCAGCTGGCAACGGCGGTGGTACCTGGTCGCCCGCGATCCGCAGGACGGCAGCTGGGCGACCTACCGCGTCGACCTGATGCGGCCGCGGATGCCGACCCGCCGCCGGTTCGAGCCGAATCCCTTGCCCGGCGGGGATTACACCGCCTTCGCGATGCGCACGATCGCGGCGAGCGGCTGGCTCGTGCACGCGCGCCTGCGCATCGACGCCCCGGCGGAGAAGGTGCTGGCCCGGATCAACCCGGCGGTCGGCGTCGTCGAACCCATTGACGACGACCACTGCGTGCTCGTCACCGGCGCGGACAGCCTGGACACCGTGGCTGTCTACAGTGGAATGCTGCGGATGGACTTCACCGTCGAATCGCCGCCGGAGTTGATCCCGCTGCTGCGGTTGCTGTCCGAACGCTACGGTCGCGCCGTCGCGGGAAGCTGATTCACTTGCCGCGGCGGGCAATCCACGCCGCGGCCTGGGTGCGGCGCTGCATGCCGAGCTTCGCGAGCACGGACGTCACGTAGTTCTTCACCGTTTTCTCGGCGAGGAAAAGACGTTCGGCGATCTCGCGGTTCGACAGCCCCTGCCCGATCAGCTCCAGTACGTCGCGTTCGCGATCGGTGAGGGCGGCCAGCTCGTCGGTCGGCGGATGGCGCAGCTTGTCGAGCACGCGAGCGGTGCTGACCGGGTCGAGCAGCGACCGGCCGGCGGCGACCTCGCGGACCGCGTTCACCACGTCCTGGCCGCGAACCTGCTTGAGCAGATAACCCGAGGCGCCCGCCATGATCGCGCCGACCATGGCCTCCTCGTCGTCGAACGCGGTGAGCATGAGGCAGGCCGGCGGATTCGGCTTGGACCGCAGCTCGCGGCAGAGCGTGATGCCGTCGCCGTCCCCGAGGCGAACATCCACGACCGCGACGTCCGGCTCGACGTGCATGGCCACCGCGAGCGCCTCCTCGACGCTCCCGGCCTCGGCGACCACCTCCAGGTCGGCCTCGTCGCTGAGCAGGTCGCGCAGGCCCCGCCGGACGAGTTCGTGGTCGTCTACAAGCAGCACCTGGATCGGCATATCTCCAGGTTACGGGGCGTGGGGTGGTTCGTCTTCCGGTCGTGCCGCAGGACACCAGGCGTTACCGCTCGCAGGCGACTCCGTCACCGTCGCGGTCCAGGCCGGGACGGTAGCCGGGATCGCCGCGATGCAGAGGCGCGGCCCCAGCGGCTTTCGCGGCCGCGCAGTTTTTGTAGTACGCGCTGCTCGGCTGTTCGGGTTCCGGCGCGTCCTCGACCGGCGGCGGGGCGGCTTGTTCGGACGTACGCGGGGGAGGCGGCGGAGCGGGTGTTTCCTTCGGAGGGGCGGGCACCAGCACCGGCGTCGGCGCGGTGATCATTCCCTTACACGGCTCCGCCCACAATCCAGCCGCCGCTTGCTGGGCCGAATTCGCCGCGTTGCGCAGCGAATCCGAGACGACATTGCCAGCCAGCCGGGCGTATCCGGCGGAGAGCGCCGCCGTCGCGTAATCGCTGCCGTCGCTCAAGGACAATGCGACACCGTCAGTGGTGTCCGTGGTGATCTTCACTGCCGCGCCAGCGAGCTTGTTGTTGGCCCAAACCACGGTTTCGCTCGCGTAGCAGTTGTTTCCAGTCGCCACCTCGAGACCGAGGATGTGCACCGTGCGATGGCTGCCGTCGGAACCGGTCAGTTCGACGTTGGCGGCGTCGGTGATTTTGCCGACGGTGTAGGTCACCGGTGCCGGAGTGGCTGAGGTGGTTCCCGGAGTCGTCGACGGCGGAGCGGCTGGTGCGGCAACCGGCTGCGGACTCGGTGCGGATTTGCCGAACACCGCGCCCAGAATGAAAAGAACCGCGAAGGTACTGAGGACGACCGTCAGCCAGACCGGGAATTTCAGCTGGGGGCGCGCGGGCGTGGGGTCCATTCGGTATTCCTCTTCCTGAGGTGGCTGCCGAATGGTGTTCGCAAAAGCGGCGTTCAGTGTTACGCGTCAAGGGAACCCGGATTGCCGGGAGCGAAGAAGAAGTCACGGATGCGTCACAAAGGCGGCATTTCCCGTCCCTCCTGTGACGATTCGCCAGCTTCTCGCGATGGTCAAGGGAACCGTCCAGGAGAAAGCGCATCCACGATGGCCGACCTGATCGAACGACTGTCCCTGTCCTCGAGCGGACGGGTGTCCGCGCAAGGCACGGAGTTCACCGCGCTCGACGTGAAGACGACCGGACTGCACCGTGGGCGCGTCCTGGAGGTCGCCGCGATCCGGTTTCGCGGAGACGGGACTTTTCTCGGCGAGTTCGCGACAGTCGTCGCCGCGGATGCGAACCGGCGCAATCCGCACCGCATCACCGCGGCGGAGCTGGCTGACGCGCCGGCCCTGGGAGACATCCTCAGCCCGTTGTTCGAGCTGTGCCGGGGCGCGATCGTCGTGGCGCACGACCTGTCCTCGGTGGAAGGGCTCCTCGCTGAGATCAGCCAGTTGGGCGTCCGGCTGCCCCCGCTGCCGGCGATCTCGCTCAAGGACACCGCGCAGGCCGCGTTGCCGCTGCCGAACTACCGGCTCGCCACCATCGCCCGCGCCTTCGGCCTCGAAGACTTCCCCGGTTATCTCGCCGAACCGGTCGCACGGGCGTGCGCGCACGCGATGCTCGCTCTCGTCCGTACGCACGGGCTGCGCCAACCGCAGCCAGTGCGTTTTCCGGACTTGCCGCGGTATGCGAGCGGGGCGGCACCCGTGCGCCGGGCGGTGACCGGTGCGGAGAAGGGCTGGATGGCCGAGGCCGTGGACCGGGTTTCCGCGGGCGACGACGGACCGGTCGCGCAGGCGTACCTCGATCTGCTTGCCGAAGCCGTTGGCGACCACTTCCTGACCGAAGAGGAGGTCTGGGCGCTCGCCGACCTCGCGGCCGAGGCCGGGATGACCGAGTCGGAGGTACAACGGGTGCACGCTGGCCTCGTCGCTGAGCTGCGCCGCGTCGCGGAGGCCGACGGGGTGGTGACCTCCGCCGAGTACCGCGAACTGCGGCAGGTCGCGGACGCGCTCGGGGCGTTGGACGCTGTGGTGGATCTCAAGGTCACCACTAACGGAAACAAGCCGACGAGGGTCCTGGTGCTCGGGACGACGGCGGACGCGGACCAGTTGCGTGCGCGGGTGCTGTCGGAAGGCTTCCAGCTCGCGAAGAACCTGACCGGTTCGGTCACGCACCTGGTGTACGACTCGGGGGTGCGCGAGTCCGAACCGCGGCTCGCTCGGGCGCTCGAACTCGGCGCGCAGGTCGCGCGGCTGGACGAGGCCGCGGTGCTGCTGGGATTCGCCCCGGCCCCGCGGCCGAGGCACCAGAAAGCACCGTCGAGCCGGGACCGGCTGCTCGGGCAGGTGCTGATGGGGATCGGAGTGATCCTGATGGTCATCACGGTGACCGCGATGTTCGACGGCGCCGGGCTGGGGCTGGGAATCGTGCTGGCCGGGTTCGCCGTCGGTGCGCTGGTCGGCGGCTGGTACCTCGACGAGACGAAGCGGGCGACGGCCGGGTCAGCGGGCTAGCGGAGGGAACCGCTTCTCGTTGCGGTCCACCTTTGCGTTCGCTGCTTCCAGCAGGTCGATTCCCAGTACATCCGCCAGCCGGACCAGGTACAGCATCACGTCGGCGATTTCGTCCTGGACGTTGAACTCCCGGTCCGGGTCGGCGCGCCAGTTCGCGGCTTCCTCCGGGGTCAGCCACTGGAACAGGGCGATCAGCTCGCCTACTTCGCCGGACAGGGCCATCGTCAGGTTTTTCGGGGTGTGGAACGGTTCCCAGTCCCGGGCGGCGGCGAAGTCGCGGAGGCGCTGGGTGAGGTCGTCTAGGGTCACTGGACCTGACTATCACGCGCAGTGCTCACCTGGGGTGTCCGGGTTGGGCCGAAAAGAGTACGCCGTTGGCCCACACGCCGGTTGCGAGCCATACGGCAGACTGTTCGCGTGAGCGTCCCCGACCCGGTCGAGTACACCGCCAAAATCGGTGCGGTTCTCGATACTGTGCGGCGGCTGCTCGACTCCGGCAGCCGGGCCGATCTCGCGCCGCTCGCCCGGCGGGCGGTGGACGACATCGTGGGCATGCTCGAGCAGCACGGTGATCTCGCCGGGGACCTTCAGGTGCGGCTTGACCAAGCGGTCGCGTTGTACGCGCGGGCCTGTGCGGCTCGGCCGCCGGATCCCGAGCAGCTCGCGGACTGGGTGCTGGAGGCGGCGTTCAGCGGGCGGGCGGTCGCGGTGGCCGATTTCGCGGGGGCGCTCGGGGATGCCGGGCTCGCGCGGATGAAGTCCATTGTGGACGAAATATTGCGCGGGAAATCCGCCGAGAAGCGCGAGATCGCGGAGCGGCTGCAGGAGGAGATCGCGGAGGCTAGCGGGGACGTCGACGGGCTGGTCGCCATTCTCGCGGCCAAACCGCCTCGGGTGGACGTCAGTCTCAAGATCGTGCGGGTGTTGCGGGCGGCTGGGCGGCACAGTGAGGCGATCGCGTACGCGGCTCGGGTGCTGACTCCGCAGCGGGCACGGCCGCGGCGGGCAGAGCAATCGCAGGCGGAGCAACTGCGGGCGGATCAATCGCGAGCGGAGAAACTGCAGGCAGAGAAACCTCAGGCGGAGAAACCGGAGTCGCCGAAAGAAGAACCCTCCATTCCGGAATACCGCGAACGGATCGAGCAGCTGATCGCGCAGAAAGAAGCCGCCGCGTACCGGGAAGCGGCGCAGTGCCTCAAAAAACTGCGCACCCTCCACAAACAAGCGGGCACGGCGGCGGAGTTCACCGGCTACGTCGCCGAGCTGGTGAACGTCCACCGCCGCAAAACCCGGTTGCTCGCGGAGATCCGGTCGGCCCGGATCGCGCTTCCGAAGGGCTAGATCTCGGCCAGTGCGGCGCGGTAGGCGTCCAGGTCGTAGTCCAGCTGGTCTTCTTCCTCGGTTTCGGTCAGCTGTCCTTCGAGGACGGACACCAACCGGTCGAGGACCTCGGTGCGGGAAAGGTCCTGCCGCAGCAGGTTCTGCGCGGCGGTCCACACTTCGGCGGGCTCGTCGTCCCACAGCTGGTCCACAATGGACGTCTCAAGGGCGAGCCGGAGGCCGTCCGCGCCGTCGAATTCTTCCGCGGCGAGCGATTCGTGGTACTCCGGGTGTGCGCCGATCACCAGCAGGCGGCGCTGTTCCGGGTCGCCCGGGTCCAGGTCGGTCAGTTCCTCGTCACCGATCACTGTGGACAGTTCGGGCACCGCGAAACGACGGCGGGCCACCACTTCCAGTGCTTCGTCGGCGGATTCGGTGCCGTCGAGGTAGTCGCTGAAGTCCTCTTCCTCGTCGTCGTCCGAGAGGTATTCGCCGAGGTATTCGGTGACCTCTTCCAGCAGCGCGGCAGTGGCTGCTTCGGACAGTCCGGCACGAGCCGCGGCCCACCCGGCCCACGCCAGCACGACCGGTGCGACCGCGTCCTCGTCTTCCAGCTCGGATTCGCCGTCCAGCAAGGATTCGAGGAACCGTGCCAGCTTCTCCGGACCGACGCGCAGCGGGTTCGCCGGTTCTGCCCGGCAGCCGTGGTCCACCAGGAGGTTGGCGATTTCGCGGGCGGCGTCGGCGTCCGGCAGGTTCGTGTCGGCGAGGAACTGGGCGACCGCTTCCTCGCGCTGCGCGGCAGTCCACTCGGCCACCGCCGGACCATCGGAAGGCTCCGGCAGCGAACGCGCCCAGGTCAGCGCGATGGCGTGGAACCGCGCGTAGTCCTCGCCGATGTCCGGCTCGTCCAGTGCGTCCGTGGCCGCGATTCCGGATACCAGCAGCCGGTGCGCGTCGGCGGGCTCGACCTTTTCCAGCACGACCAGCTCGCCGTCTTCCTCGACCTGCGAGCGCATTTCGGCGAGCACCTCGTGCGGCTCCTCGATGACCACCAGGTCGCGCACCCGGCCGCCCTCGGCGAAGTCCAGCAGCGCGAGCAGGCCGAGCGAGTGGTCGCCGCGCGAAAAGACGCACAGCAACGACGACTCGTCGCCGTAGACATCCCCGGTGCGCCAGCATTCGCCGACGCTGACCTTCCCGACCTCGGCGGCCCACTCCGGCTCCGGGATGCCCCGGCCGAGCACGACGCCGAGCGCCTCGGCCGCCGCCGCACGCTCCTCTTCGGACTCGGCCAGCACCTTCAGCGCGGCCAGCAGCGCCGCCGCGCCGGGCGTGATCTTGCGCTGGGCGAACGCGATCAGCTCGAGGCCGAGCTGGTTTTCCGGTTCGTCCTCCACCACGACGTCCCGCCACTGCCCGACGACCTCGGAACCCAGCAGCTCGATGTCGAACGGGCCGGGCTCGGCCGCGACCGCGGAGAAGTCCCGCAGCACGTCCTTGAACAGACCGTTGACGCTGGGGGCGGTGGGTAGGGAACTCTTCTTGCGCGCGCGGCTCACCGGACTCATGCCGCACATCTTGCCTGGACCCGAAGGCGCGGCCTCAGCTGGTCGGCCCCGTCGTGCTCCGTGCCTTCACGCGCCGTTCGCGCAGCGCGTCGTCGAAGTCGACGACGAACGCCCCCGCGGCCATCGCGACCAGCAGCGTCAATCCCAATACCGCGCCGACCCAGGTCAGGACGATAGTCAACATCGTGGCCTCCTTCGCAGGTCAAGTGCGACATCCTGCTGTGTTTCAGGGTCGCTTGCGGACCGGCCCGCTGGTATCGGCCAAGTGGTTACGAAGACTCTGGCCGATCGGTCAGCAACTCCGGGGCCAGGTGCGGAACGAGACTGCTGAGGTGCGTGTGGGTGAATTCAGAGTTTCCGCAGCCGAACGCGGTTGATCGCGTGGTCGGCGTCCTTGCGGAGCACGAGAGTCGCGCGTGGACGGGTCGGCTTGATGTTCTCCATCAGGTTCGGCTCGTTGATGGTGTGCCAGAGGTGCCGGGCCTCTTCGCGGGCCTCGTCGTCGGGCAGGCCGGCGAAGTGGTGGAAGTGCGAGGCCGGGTCGGCGAAGGCGGTGTGCCGCAGCTTCAGGAATCGTTCGACGTACCAGTGTTCGATGTCGTCGATGTGCGCGTCGACGTAAATCGAGAAGTCGAACAGATCCGAGACGGTCAGGCTCGGGCCGGGCTGCAGGACGTTCAATCCCTCGATGATGAGGATGTCCGGCCGTTCCACGACCTGTTCCTGGTCCGGGAGGATGTCGTAGGCCAGGTGCGAGTACACCGGCGCGGCCACCCGCTCGGCCCCGGACTTCACCTCGGTGACGAACCGCAGCAGCGCGCGCCGGTCGTAGCTTTCCGGAAAACCCTTGCGGTGCATGATTCCGCGCCGCGTCAGCTCCGCGCGGGAGTAGAGGAACCCGTCGGTCGTCACGAGGTCGACCCGCGGATGGTCGGGCCAGCGGGCCAGCAGAGTGCGCAGGATTCGGGCGGTGGTCGATTTTCCGACCGCGACACTGCCCGCGATGCCGATCACGAACGGAGCCTTGGTGTTGCGACAGTCTTCGCCGAGAAATGTCGTGGTGGCCTCGTACAGTTGCTGCCGGGCCTTCACCTGGAGATTGATCAACCGCGAAAGCGGCAGGTACACGTCGGCGACCTCGGCGAGATCGATTTGCTCCCCGAGCCCGCGGAGCCGGACCAGCTCGTCCGCGGTCAGCGGCAGCGGAGTGGAGCTGCGCAGCTCCCGCCACTGTTCCCGATGCAGCTCTACATAAGGGCTGAGTTCACGGACCCGTGTGGGCATCGCACACTCCTCGGCCGTCGCCTGCGCTGGCTCCGTCTGCGCTACTTCCGTAACGCCGTATCAACGGTAGGGCTTACCGCGCGTGAACGCGCTGTGATGTGATGCACGCACCCCTGACCGGGGCAGGTATTCGATCACCGAAGGTGACCGTTGGCCCCGAAAACTTCCTGCCACGCGGCGGCGACCTGCCGGGCGCACGTGGCCGGTGCCACGCCGCCCACGCCGGTGCCGAGACCGGGCATCGCGATCGTCCGCACGGCCGAGGCGACCGAGCCGGAATCCAGCTGTCCGCGCTGCCATTGCAGGAACACCGCGCGCGCCGCGAGATACGGGTGGACGGTGTCGGCGGGCAGCCGCTCGCCGGGTTCGCGCATGGTCGGCGCGCTGATCAGCCACGCCGGTTCGGATTCGCCGGTCGGGACGATCACCGACTCGCCGATCGGCAGCTCACCGCCGTACGAAGCCAGTACCGCGCTGCGCACGCTCTGCTCGATGCCGGGAAACGCCCGCGCGTAAACCGCGTCGATCCCGCCGCGCATCCAGCCGTAGGAGTTGGCCGGGCTGACCACCGCCTGCGCGGCGATGTCGAGCACCGAACCGCGGTGCACCCGGACGGAGCCGCCGAAGTCCGCCACGGCGGAGGTCCACGCCGCGGCCAGCGGTTCATCGACGGCGCACAGCACCAATTCCGGCGTTCGGGGAGAACCCGGCGTACCGGCTTCCCCGTGCCCGGCGTGTGTGCCTGAGTCGGCGGTCACCGGTCCAGCATGGCAAAAAACGCCACCCGGCGTAACCGGTTTAGCCACCGGCTGTCCGAGTGAAAAGCGCCACGCACGCGGTCGCTAGCCTGAGGCTCGTGTTGCGGATCGCGTATTTCGGCCCTCAGGGCACGTTCACCGAGCAGGCCGCCCGCGCGCTCGCGCCGGGCGAGGACCTGACCCCCTACGAGACCGTCCGGCTGGCGCTGCAGGCCGTCCGCGACGGAGCCGCGGACGCCGCGTGCGTGCCGATCGAAAACTCCGTCGAGGGCGTCGTGCCCGCGACGCTCGACGGGCTCAGCGACGGGGATCCGCTCGTCGCCACGGCCGAGACGATCCTGCCGATCCACTTCAGCGTGCTCAACCGGCCCGGCAGCGGCGAAATCCGCACCGTCGCGAGCCATCCGCACGCGCTCGCCCAGGTGCGCGAGTGGCTGGAGGCGAACCTGCCGGACGCCACCCCGGTCGCCTCGTCGTCCACCGCGGCGGCGGCGGTCGGCGTGGTCGAGGGCGATTTCGACGCCGCGGTCTGCGCGCCGGTCGCGATCGAGCACTACCCGCTGGAAGAGCTGGCGACCGGCGTCGCCGACGTCCGCGACGCGCAGACCCGGTTCCTGATGGTGCGCCGTCCCGGCGAACTGCCCGCGCCCACCGGAGCCGACCGCACGTCGATCGTCGCGGCCGCGGTCAACCGCACCGGAACGCTGTCCGACCTGCTGGTGGAGCTGGCCGGCCGCGGGATCAACCTGACCCGGATCGACGCCCGGCCGACCCGCAACAACTTCGGCGAGTACCGGTTCTTCATCGACTTCGAGGGGCACCTCGCCGAACCCCGGATCATCGACGCGATGACCGCCCTGCGCCGCCGCTCGCACCTGCGTTTCCTCGGTTCGCATCCGCGGGCGGACGAGGTCGCGGCCACCATCGAGGAGGGCGCGGGGAACCAGGATTTCCTCGACGCGCAGGCGTGGGTCGACGCCGTTTTGAAGGGAGAAGGCGCGTGAGGCTGCTGCTGGCCCGGCACGGGCAAACCGAAGGCAACGTCCGCCGCGCCCTGGACACCGCGCTGCCCGGCCCGCCGCTCACCGAACTCGGCCGCGAGCAAGCCGCGGCGCTCGCCGAAGAGCTGAAGGCCGAGCCGATCGTGGCGGTCTACGCGTCGGAAGCGGTGCGTGCGCAGCAGACCGCGGCTCCGCTGGCCGAGGCGTTCGGGTTCGACGTGCAGGTGATCGAGGGCGTCAAGGAGGTCGACGCCGGCGATCTCGAGGGCAACACCGACCTGGACTCGATCGGCACCTACCTGCGCGTGGTGAAGGCGTGGACGGAAGGCGACCTGGACGTCCCGATCCCCGGCGGCGAGACCGGCAGGCAGGTGCGCGACCGGATGCTCGGCGCGGCCGCCGAGCTGCGGGCCAAGCACGAGGAGACCTCGCCGGACGGAGTGGTCGTGCTGGTCAGCCACGGCGGCGCGATCCGGCTCGCCGGGGAATGGCTGGCCTCGAACGTGCCCGCCGAACTGGCGAACGAGGCGTTGATCCCGAACACGAAGTTCGTCGAGCTGGAAGCGACGGAGAGCGGCTGGGAGTGCCTGCGCTGGGTCGACACGCGCCTTTCGTGAGCGGTTGATCACTCGTGCGGGGAAACGCCGCGTGAACCCGGGTCCGGTGGGGAACTCACCGGATGCGGAGCAACCCCGTCCGGACCTGGCACGTCCTCCGGATGAAGGTTTCACCCAGTTAGGCGTTCACCAGCACAGCGAGGCGAGTGAGATGGCAAACACGAAGAAACCGTGGATTTCCCTGGTCTTCCTGTCCGCAGTGGGCGCGTCGGGGGCGCTGCTGCTTTCCGCCTGCGGTCAGGGCGCACCCGCCGCGAGCGGCCCGGCGAGTTCGGACACCCCGTCGAGCAGCCCGATGTCGTCGGCGTCGTCCGCGGCATCGTCCGCTCCTTCTTCCGCGTCGTCCGCGCCGAGCGGCGGCGCGGCGCCGGCCGAGAAACCGCCCGCCGACAACGGTCTCTGCAAGGCCGGCGACGTGTCCCTGTCGCTGGGCGGCGGAGACGCCGGCGCGGGTTCGCAGTACCGGTCGCTGCTGATCAAGAACACGAGCGGCAAACCGTGCACCATCCAGGGCTTCCCCGGCGTGTCGTACGTCGGCGGCGAGAACGGGGCGCAGATCGGCCCGGCCGCCGAGCGCGACGGCGCCAAGGGCGCTCCGGTGAAGCTGGCTCCCGGCCAGACCGCCGCCGCCGACCTGCAGTTCGCGCAGGTGCGCAACTTCGACCCGAGCGTCTGCAAGCCGACGCCAGTCAAGGGCCTGCGCGTGTACCTGCCGCAGGAGACCGCGTCGAAGTTCGTGCCGCTCGACGGCACCGGCTGCGCGGGCACGAACATCCCGGGCAAGCAGCTCGGCGTGAAGACCGTGCACAAGGCCTGACCGGACGCTCCGCGCGTGGGGTCAGCCCCGCGCGCAGAGCTGCTCCGCCTGTACGACGGCGGCCTGCCCGTCGCGGTTGTCGAAGCGGCTGCTGAGCACCATCTTGTTCACCGCGTCGAGGGCTTTGGCCAGCGGCTGGTAGTTGCCGTCGAAGGTCGCCGCCGCCTTGGCCAGCTCCATCGCGCCGGTGACGCGGTGCACCGCGTCGTCGGACATGCGGGTGAACTGGGCCGCGTCGGTGCCGCCGGTGGTGTCCGGGATGCGCCCGGCGCGGGCGAACGCGGTGCAGGCGGCCGCGGCGTCGACATTCGCTCCGGCTCGCTGGCCGGACAGGCCCCAGAGCAGCCCGAGCACGCAGCCGCCGAGCACGAACCCGGCGATGGCGGCCAGGACGAGCGGACGGCGAGCGGCGGGCGGAGGTGACTCAAGCTCGGTGTCGCGGTCGTCGTCGGGCAGCGGCGGAGTGTGGAGCGCGGTCATCACGTACCTCCGGGCGGCCGGGGTGAGGTGCTATTCCAGCACCAAAACCGCGCCGGATCACTGCTGCGAGCGGACTCCGTCCCCGGTCGAGGCCGTTTTGTCATCGAGCGGGTGCCCGCGCAGCGCGAACAGTGCATAGCCGGTCACGAACAGCAGCAGCAGGCCGGACGCGGCGAAGGTGTCGCCCGCCGAACCGAGCAGCTTCGTGAGCCATCCGCCGAGCAGCGCGCCGAGCGGGATCGCGCCCCAGACGACAGTGCGCCAGACCCCGAGCACGCGGCCGAGCAGTTCGCCCGGCACGAGCGTGTGGCGCGCGGTCGCGAGCACGACGTTCACCGCCACCACCGCCGCCGCGAACACGCCGAACAGCACCGCGGACACCACCGGCTGGCGGATCAGGCCCATGCCGCCGAACCCGAGCGCGCAGAACAACACCCCGCCGACCAGGACCGCCCGGCGTCCGACGCGCCGGACCAGCCGCGGCGTCAACCCGGCCCCGAGCAGACCGCCAGCCCCGCCGACGAACGCGAACGCGCCGAAGGTGGCATCGGACAAATGCAGGTCTTCCAGCGCGTACAGCACCAGCTGCGCCTGGGCCAGCTCGCTGATCAGGCTGAGCAGACCGGCGATCGCGAGCAGCCGCAGCAGCAGCGAATGCTTCCGCAGCCAGCGGAAGCCGTCCGCGAAATCCGCCCGGACGTGCGAGGTGGTTTCCTGCCGCGGCCGATAGCTGCCCGCCATGCCCAGCAGCACCGCGGCGCCGACCGCGAATCCGACCGACGAGAGCAGGAACGGGAAAACCGCGAACATCGCGAAGGTCGCGCTGCCGACCGGGCCGCCCAGGAACGTCTGGCCGACGATCTCGCACGCCTGCAGCTTGCTGTTGGCGTTCTCCAGCCGGTCCGCCTCGACCAGCGCGGGCGGCAGCACGTTCGCCGCGCTCTCCGCGACCGTTTCCGCGATCCCCACCAGCAGCGACGCGACGTAGATCGTCCAGATCTGCACCGAGCCGAACGCGAGCAGCGCGGTGACCGCGGCGACCACCAGCGCGCGCATCGCGTTCGCGGCGACCATCGCCTTCTTGCGGTCGATCCGGTCGACCAGCGTGCCGGCCGGGATGGCGAACAGCAGCCACGGCAGGAACTGCACCGCCGACAGCGCGGCGATCTCCACCGGATCGCGCGTCAGCGTGGTGGCCAGCAGCGGGAAAGCGACCTTGGCGATGCCGTCGGCGAGATTCGACGTGCCGCTCGACGCGAGCAGCCAGCGCAGCCGGCTGTCCGTCTGACGATGCGCCACGAACCACCTCACGAGGAAAAGGAAACGCCCTGGTGAGGCCAGTCTAGGGAGAGTGGCGGCGGTCTGTGACGCTTTGGTGACCTTCGGTGGTTTCCGCGGTCGCGGGACGGTGGTGATCAAGGAAGAGCACCGGTCCGCCGCGATTCCGCCGAAATCAGCCCCAGCCGAGTTCGTGCAGCCGCTCGTCGTCGATGCCGAAGTGGTGGCCGAGTTCGTGCATGACGGTGATGAGCACTTCCTCGACGACGTCGTCCTCGGTGTCGCAGATGTCGAGGATCGGCTCGCGGTAGATCGAGATCCGGTCCGGCAGCGCCCCGCTGTAGTGGCTGGTGCGCTCGGTGAGCGCGATGCCGTGGTAGAGCCCGAGGATGTCCGGTGCTTCCTCGTTGAAGTCCTCGACCAGCACCACGACGTTGTCCATCGCCGCGGCGAACTCTGCGGGCACCTGGTCGAGCGCGTCGGAGACGAGTTCCTCGAACCGCGCCTGGCTCATCTCGACGGGCACTGTTCAGTTGCCCCCGCTGGAGCTGGAACTGGAGCTGGACTTGGGCGGCGGGCTCTGCTGCTGGCTCGACGCCCCGGCCGACCCGCTCTTCACGCTGCCGGTGACCGCCTGGAATCCGCTGCCGTCCTGCAGCGTGGCCGCGACCTTGCAGTTGACCTTGGTGGACCCGGCATCCCAGCTCTCCTGCTCGCGCGAGTCCCAGCCCAGCGTGAGCTTCTTCGCCGAGAGATCGGCGCCGCCGGTGTAGTCCTTGGCGGCCTTGTTGCACTCGGTGTCGAGCCAGGACTTCTGGTCGTCCAGCTTCGGGTAGCCGTCCTTGAAGTGCGAGGCGAGGTCGAGCGTCGCGATGATCTCGTACGAATGCGGCTTGCCGCAGTCGATCGGGTCGCCGACCCCCTTGCCGACCAGCGCGAGGCAGGTGCCCGGGGCCCACACCATCGACTGGTCCTGGGTCTTCGCCGCGCCGGTGGTGGACTGCAGGGTGCCGCCCGGACCGGCGAACTGCAGGCCGCAGCGCAGCTGGCGGTCACCCTGCGCCCACTGCGCCGAGGTGGGCCGCAGCAGGTTGGTGGTGAGCTTGCCGTACGGGTCGAGCGGGTGGCCGAGGTACGGCCGCACGTCGGCGTTGCACTGCTGCTGCGCGATGTCCTGCCACTGGTCGAGGCTCGGGAACGGAGCCTGCTGCGGGTACTTCGCGCCGATGTCGACCACGGTGGTCACCTCGAACAGGTGCGGCTGCTCGCACGGCACCTGGTGCGCGTCCGAGGCGTCCTTGGCGTTCCAGGTCAGGCAGGTGCCCGGCGGCGAGTGAAACGCCTGCTGGGCGGCCTCGCTGAGCTTGCCCTCGCCGCCGCCCGCGCCTCCGGCGAGCGTGTCGGTCCAGGAGAAGGCGACGCTCAAGGCCAGCGCGATGACCGCACCGAGGAACACCCCGGCCATCACCACGCGGGTGGTCAGGGTCTGCATACGCGAAGGGAACCGCTCCGAGCGTTGAGACATCGATACCCATGATGCCCGCGCCGCATGAACCGCGCGTGTGCCGGGTCGATTAGGGTGGAACGCGGGGTTTGCAGTGCTGGGGGATTACGGAGCGCACATGACGCAAGACGACAACAGCGGCGTGCAGCCGCCCGAGGAGCCGAAGAAGCCGGGCTCGATGCGTTTCCAGGACGCGAACACGCAGCCGCGGCAGCCCTCGGTGGCCGAACAGCGGGCCCGCAAGCAGGCTCTCGCCGACCAGGAACGCGAACGGCAGGCGGCCGTCGCGGCACGGGAGGCGGCGGACGCGAAGGCGGCCACCAAACGCAAGATCCTGATCGGCAGCGGCGTCACCGTCGGTCTGGTCGGGCTGATCGCGACGTTCTACACGATCGCCAAGCCCAAGGAAGTCACCGCGGTCTGCACTGACGCCAACGGCGTCATCCAAGACGACCGGAACTGCGACGAGAACTACGCGGTCTCCCACGGCGGGCACTACAGCGGCGGCTTCTGGTTCATCCCGCTTCCGGGCGGCGGCGGGTACACCCAGTACCGCTACAACTACGGCGGCACCGGCGGCATCGGCCAGCACGTCTCCGGCGGCAGCTTCACCGCGCCGTCGGGCAACACCAACGTTTCGACCAAGTCGGGAACCAGCATTCAGCGCGGCGGCTTCGGCATCAGCGGCAAGAGCGGGACCTCCGGCGGGACCGGCAAGAGCGGAGGCTCGTAGATGTATCGGGACCGGCGGGAACCGCGCCGCGACTGGCAGCGGATCGTCGAGGAACAAGGCCTGGTCTACGGCACCCCGGCGCGCGACGGCACCGGCAAACCCCGGCCGTACTGGGACGAATCGGTGCACTACGTCTTCGACATGGACGAGGTGCTCTCGCTCGAGGCGGACGTCGAACTGCTGCATTCGATGTGCCTGGAGGCCGTCGACAACGTCGTGACCACCGAGCAGTACCACCGCTTCGGCATCCCCGAGTGGGTGTGGCCGCACATCGCGGAGTCGTGGAAACGCCAGGACCCGCACGTCTACGGCCGCTTCGACCTGCGCTACGACGGCAAATCCCCGGCCAAGCTGCTGGAGTACAACGCGGACACGCCGACCACGCTGCTGGAGGCGTCGCTGCTGCAGTGGCACTGGAAGACCGACGTCTTCCCGGAAGACGACCAGTGGAACTCCATCCACGAGAAGCTGGTCGAGCGCTGGGAGGAGATCGGCGGCAAGCTGCCGTCGAACGAACTGCACTTCACCTGGTCCGCGGCCGATCCGAGCGGCGAGGACCACGTGACCACGGCGTACCTGCAGGAGACCGCGGCCGAGGCCGGGCTCGACACGGTCGGCCTCGCGATCGAGGAGATCGGCTGGGACCCGGTGCTCAAGCGGTTCGTCGACCTCGCCGAGGCGCAGATGTCCACGGTGGTGAAGCTGTACCCGTGGGAATGGGTGGTCGACGAGGAGTTCGGCAAGTTCGCGGTGGAGACCATGCCGCGCACGCTGTGGGTCGAACCGCTGTGGAAGATGCTGCTGTCGAACAAGACGCTGCTCGCCGTGCTCTGGGAGAACTACCCCGGGCACCCGAACCTGCTGCCCGCGTTCGCCGACGACCCCGGCCTGCTCACCGAGTACGTGCGCAAGCCGAAGCTCGGCCGCGAGGGCGCGAACGTGCAGATCGTGGCCACCGGGTACGAGACGCAGACCGACGGCGTCTACGGCGCGGAAGGCTACGTCTACCAGGCGTTCGACCCGCTGCCGGAGTTCGACGGATACCGTCCGGCGCTCGGCGCGTGGATCGTCGGGGACTCCTCGGCGGGGCTGGGGATCCGCGAGACCAGCGGACTTGTCACCGACGACGGCGCGGCGTTTGTGCCGCACCGGATCCCGGAGTCGTGATACAACCCTGGATGTCCGATTCCACCGGTGCGAATTGGCCATCCAGGGAGACTCCGTGACCACGACGCTCGCACTGCCCGCAACGTTCGGTTCCGACCTCGTGCGCGGCATCGGCGCGATCCTGCTGTACGGCATCGTCGGCCTGCTGCTGATGTTCGCCGGGTTCTACGCGATCGACTTCACCACGCCGGGCAAGCTGTCGAAGCTGGTCACCCGCGGCCTGCCGAACGCGGTGATCGTGACCGCGTCCGGGCTGCTGTCGATGGCGTTCATCGTCGTCGTGGCGATCTACAGCTCCGCGAGCGACCTGACCGCCGGCCTGATCACGTCGCTGGTCTACGGCCTGCTCGGGGTCATCGTGCAGGTGCTGGCGGTGCGGCTGCTGGAGTGGGCGACCCGGATCGACGTCGGGTCCACGATCCAGAGCGAGAAGTTCGCGCCGGCGAGCATCGTCGTCGCGGCGGCGCACCTCGGGCTCGGGCTGGTCGTCGCGGTGGCGATTTCGTAGCATTCGCGCACTGCCGCGCGGTCCCGTTCCCACTAACGTGGGAACCGTGCGACTCCTCAGGACGCCGGAAGACCGGTTCGCGGACCTGCCCGATTTCGCCTTCGAACCTTCCTACACCGACCTGTCCGACCCGGACGGCGGGCTGATCAGAGTCGGCTACGTCGAGGCCGGGCCGGCGGACGGGCCGCCCGTTCTGCTGCTCCACGGCGAGCCGAGCTGGTCGTTCCTCTACCGGAAGATGCTTCCGGTGCTCGCCGACGCCGGGCTGCGGGCGATCGCGCCGGACCTAGTCGGGTTCGGCCGGTCGGACAAGCCGGCGGAGATCGTCGACCACAGTTACGCGCGGCATGTCGAATGGATGCGCCGGTTCTCGTTCGACGTCCTCGGCCTCGAAGAGGTCACACTGGTCGGGCAGGACTGGGGCGGGCTGATCGGGCTGCGGCTGGTGGCGGAGAACCCGGGGCGGTTCGCCGGGGTGGTCGCGGCCAATACCGGGCTGCCGACGGGCGATGTCGATATGCCGCCGGTGTGGCACAAGTTCCGCGAAGCCGTGGAGGGCGCGCAGATTCTGGATGTCGGGCGGTGTGTGCAGTCCGGGTGCAAGACCGCGCTGCCGGAGGATGTCCGGGCGGCTTATGACGCGCCGTTTCCCAATGAGATGTACAAGGCTGGGCCGCGGGCTATGCCGGGGCTGGTGCCGACGCGGCCGGATGATCCCGCGTCCGAGGCTAATCGGGCGGCTTGGGCGGCGTTGACGGAAATGGATGTTCCGTTCTTGTGCGCGTTTTCGGACGGGGATCCGATTACCGGGGCAATGGGGCCGATTTTGCAGCGGTCGATGCGTGGGGCTTCTGGACTGGACCATCCGGTGGTTGCCGGTGCTGGGCATTTCTTGCAGGAGGATGCGGGCGAGGTGCTTGCGGAGCACGTGGCGCGGTTTGTGCGGCGGTGAAGTCGTGAGTGCCTATCCCGGTTAGAACCGGCATAGGCACTCACGAGCCGGTCAGGGCAAAGCCGCCAACGAGTCGAGCAGAATCTCCAGCCCCTCGCTCGCCTCGGCTTCCGTGAGCGTCATCGGCGGCCCGATCCGCAGGACGTTTTTGTGCAGGCCGCCCTTTCCGATCAGCAGGCCGCGCTTTTTCGTTTCTTCCAGCATTTGTTTCGCGGCTGCGGTATTCGGCGTCGTGGTGCCGGGTTCGACCAGTTCTACGCCGATCATCAGGCCCTTGCCGCGTACTTCTCCGACGAAGGGGCTGTTGGCCGCGCGCAGGCCTCGCATGAGCTGGTCGCCGCGGGCTTTGCAGTTTGCTTGCAGGTCGTGGTCGTCGATGTAGTCCAGGACGGCCAGTGCGCCTTGCATGGACACCGGATTGCCGCCGAACGTGGAGAACGACTCTGCCCGGAAGCAGTCCATCACGTCGCCTCGCGCGACCACGCCGCCTACTGCCAGGCCGTTTCCCAGGCCCTTGGCGAAGGTCATCAGGTCCGGCACCACGTCGTGGGCCTGGATGCCCCAGTAGTGGTCGCCGGTGCGGCCCCAGCCGGTCTGGACCTCGTCGGAGACGAACAGGATGCCGTGGTCGTCCAGGACTTCCTTCATCGCCTTGAACAGGCCGTCCGGCGGAGAGCTGAAGCCGCCGACGCCCTGGATCGGCTCGGCGATCAGGCAGGCCACGTCGCCCGCGGTGGCGGTTTCCAGCAGTTCGACCAGGTCGGCGACGCAGGCGTCGATGTAAGCCGCGTCGGGCAGGTCGCGGAAGGGGCTGCGGTAGCGGTAGCCGCCGTGGACGTAGTTGACCTTGAGCGGGCTCAGCGACGACGCGGACCAGCCGCGGTTGCCGGTGATCGCGACCGTGCCGAACGAGCGGCCGTGGTAGGAGTTCCGCATCGCCAGCACCTGGTTGCTGCGGCGGTACTGGGTGGCGAGCATCAGCGCGGTGTCGTTGGCCTCGCTGCCGGAGTTCGTGAAGAACACCTTCGCGTCCGGGATCCCGGAGCGTTCCGCGATCCGTTCGGCCAGCTCGACCTGCGAGCGGATCAGGTACAGCGTCGAGGTGTGCAGCACGCCGGTGTCCAGCTGCTTGCGGACCGCGTCGCTGATCGCGGGGACGTCGTAACCCATGGCGTTGGTGAGCACGCCGGCGAAGAAGTCGAGGTAGGTGCGGCCGTTGGCGTCGGTGAGGCGGCGATCCTGCGCGTGCACGATTTCGATCGGCTCGTCGTACAGCAGGGACATCCAGGACGGGAGCACCGCGCGGTGGCGCGCGAGCAGGTCGTCGGTCATGTGAGTTCCCTCCGCTCCGGGTTCTAGCGAGTATGGGGAGCGCGGGAAACGGGCGACAACGATCAGACTGTCGGGTTGTCTTCGGGGCGCCGCACAGTGTGTACGGGAAACCGCGTCGAAGTCGTGGCTGGCCTGCGACTACCCTTCTGTCCGTGATTGACCCCAGGACTCTGCGCGAAGACCCGGAAGCCGTGCGCGCGTCGCAGCGTGCCCGTGGCGAGGACGAGGGAGTGGTCGACAAGCTGCTCGACCTCGATCAGCGCCGCCGCTCTGCGATCGCGACCGCCGACAAGCTGCGGGCCGAGCAGAAGTCCGTGTCCAAGCAGGTGCCGAAGGCCTCCGCGGAGGAGAAGCCCGCCCTGCTCGCCCGCGCCAAGGAGCTGTCGGCGCAGGTCAAGGCCGCCGAGGTCGAGCAGAACGAGGCGTCGGAGGAGTTCGACCAGCTGTTCCGGATCCTGCCGAACCTGGTGCACCCGGACGCGCCGATAGGCGGCGAGGACGACTTCGCGGTGCTGAAGACCGTCGGCGAGGTGCCGTCGTTCGACTTCACCCCGCGCGACCACCTCGACCTGATGGAGGGCCTCGGCGCGCTCGACATGGAGCGCGGCGCGAAGGTGTCGGGCTCGCGGTTCTACTTCCTCTCCGGCGTCGGCGCGCAGCTGCAGCTCGCGCTGCTGAACATGGCCGTGGCGCGCGCGACGGCCAACGGCTTCACGCCGATGATCACGCCGTCGCTGGTGCGTCCGGAGATCATGGCCGGCACCGGGTTCCTCGGCGCGCACTCGTCGGAGGTGTACCGGCTGCGCGACGACGACCTGTACCTCGTCGGCACGTCGGAGGTCCCGCTCGCGGGCTTCCACTCGGACGAGATCCTCGACCTCTCCGCCGGTCCGCGCCGCTACGCCGGCTGGTCGTCGTGCTACCGCCGCGAGGCCGGGTCGTACGGCAAGGACACCCGCGGCATCATCCGGGTGCACCAGTTCGACAAGGTCGAGATGTTCGTCTTCGCCAAGCCGGAGGACGCGGAGGCCGAGCACGAGCGGCTGCTGGGCTGGGAAGAGGACATGCTCGCCGCGATCGAGGTCCCGTACCGGGTGATCGACACCGCGACCGGCGACCTCGGCACGTCCGCCTACCGCAAGTACGACTGCGAGGCGTGGGTCCCGACGCAGGAGACCTACCGCGAGCTGACCTCGACGTCCAACTGCACCACGTTCCAGGCCCGCCGCTTGTCGGTGCGCTACCGCGACGACAACGGCAAACCGCAGACGGCCGCCACGCTGAACGGCACCCTCGCGACCACGCGCTGGATCGTCGCGATCGTGGAGAACCACCAGCAGCCCGACGGTTCGGTCCGGGTGCCGGTGGCGCTGCGCCCGTTCCTCGGCGGGCTCGAGGTGCTGGAACCGGTCAAGCGCTGAACTTCGCGAAGGCGAGACAACCTCAGATGGAATCCGACAGAGCCCTGATCCCCGCTCTGTGCAAGGCCGGTGCGCTGGCCACAGTGGACTATGCGCTGGCTTTCGCCGTGCTCGCGGTCGCGGGCTGGCTGCTTTTCACCGCGGAAAAGGGGACGCACGCGTCGTTCCGGTTCGGGCTGATCTCGATCGGCGGCGCGGCGTTCTGTCTCGTCGTCAACGGGGTCATGCTGGTCAGGGGGCGGGATCGGCGGCCGATGTTCCGGTCCGCGGACAAGCAGTTTCTCGCGACGCTCCGCCAAGGAGCCCTGCGGATCTGGCTGTTCGGGCTGCTGCTCGCGGTGCTCGGCTCCGGCGTCATTCTGCTGGTGCCGAACTCGCATCCGTTCCGGCCGCGGGTGAGCGGAACCACGATGGCCATCGCGATCGCCGCCGCCGCGGCGGCCGTGGTGGCAGCCGGGGTTTCCGCGCTCGTCCTGCGCCGTGCGGTGCCGAAACCGTAACTGCCGGGTCGATCCTTCCTGTTCCGCGAGTGCGGAACCGCACTGGTCAGTAGGGTGCGGAGCGGAGGAGGCAGCTGATGAGGTTCAAACAAGCGGCGGTCGCCCTGGCGGCGGCCGCGACGCTGCTCGCCGGGTGCACGCAGCAGGTGAGCGGCGTGGCTTCGCCGGTGCCGGGACAGGGGCCGGTCACGCCGGTCGTCGACCCGTGCGCGTTGCTCGACGCGAAGCAGCTCGCCGGGCTCGGCTACAAACCGCAGGGCAGGTCGGTGAAGGCCAACAAGGCGCAGCGCGCGCCGGCGATGTGCCTGTGGACCGCGACGGACACCGAGCACACGGTGGTCATGTCCGTTGGCTGGTCGGTGGACCTGAGCCTCGACGACTACCTCCAGGGTGCGCTCAAGAAGGCCGACCCGGTGCAGCTCGGCGGGTTTCCGTGGACGCGGTACGCCGGGTTCCTGGGCGGCAGCTGCGACCTGTACACGACGCTCGGACCCAAGTCGTTCGCCTTCGTGAGCGTGTCCTATCCGGACGACGCGCAGGCGTGCGAGCGCACGAAGAAGGTCATCCCGCAGGTCGCCGCGCATCTGCCGGGCGGGCAGCCCGCGCCGCCGATCACGCCGAGCACCCCGCCGGAGGGCACCGCGCCGAGCGGGCCGCTCGCGTCGGTCAACCCGTGTCAGCTGCTGAAGCCGGAGCAGGCGCAGCAGCTGAAAATGGTGCCGAACGGCGAACTGGACAGCTCCAAGGTCATCTCGCCGAACGTGACCTACTGCCTGTGGAAGGACACCGACGGCGACGGCGGGCAGAAGCCGTTCGAGGTCTGGGTCGGACCGGACGTGCCGCTGAAACGCTGGCCCGGCATGGAGGTCGCGCCGACCGAGCAGATCGACGTGAACGGCCGGAAATGGTCGCTGTTCCCGAACTTCAACGATTCCGCCGGCGTGATCTGCGCGGCCGGGCTCCCGGTTTCGGACACCGCCTCGATCCAGATCGTCAGCGGGCAGCTGGCCGACAAGAACAAGGCGTGCGACGCGATCAAGGCCGGAATTCCGATGGTGTCGGGGAATCTTCCGTCCTGAACTGTCTGCAGTGGACGATCAGTCGGTGACCCGGTCGGCGATGTACTTGGCGATCTCGAGCGCGCTCGTCGCCGCCGGGCTCGGCGCGTTGAGCACGTGCACCTGGTCCTTCGCGGACTCGATGAGGAAGTCGTCCACCAAAGAACCGTCCGGGCGCAACGCCTGCGCCCGCACGCCGGAACCGTGGCGGACGATGTCGTCCTCGGTGACCGCGGGCACGAGCTGCGCGAGGCTGGCGGCGAACCGCTTCTTCGAGAACGACCGCAGCACCTCTTCGAGGCCGGTCGGGTACGCGTACTTGCGCGCCAGCTTCCAGGCGCCGGGGAAGCGGGCGACGTCGGCGAGGTCCTTCACCGACACGTCCGCCCAGCGGTAGCCCTCGCGGCGCAGCGCGAGCACGGCGTTCGGGCCCGCGTGGACGCTGCCGTCCAGCATCCGGGTCAGGTGCACGCCGAGGAAGGGCAGCGTCGGGTCCGGCACCGGGTAGATCAGGCCGCGCACGAGGTGCCGGCGCTCCGGCTTCAGTTCGTAGTACTCGCCGCGGAACGGCACGATGCGCGCGCTCGGCTTGAGCCCGGCCAGTTCGGCGACGCGGTCCGCGTGCAGCCCGGCGCAGTTGACCAGCGCGTCCGCGTGCAGCACCTCGGAGCCGGTGGCCACCTCGACGCCGCCGCCGCGAGCCGGGCGGATGCCGAGCGCGGGCGTGTTCAGCCGCAGGTCCGCGTCCGCCTCGTCGAGCAGCCGCACGAGCGCCGCGCACACCGCGGGGAAGTCGATGATCCCGGTCGACTCGACGCGCAGCGCGGCGACGCAGGACACTTCCGGCTCGTACTCGCGGGCCTCCGCGGGGGTGATCCGCTTGGCCGGAACGCCGTTGGCCTCGGCCCGTTCGGCGAGTGTGTTCAGCGCGGGGATCTCCTCCTCGCGGGTGGCCACGACCAGCTTGCCGCAGACCTCGACCGGCACCCCGTACTGCCGGGCGAAATCCACAATGGACCGGTTGCCGCCGACCGACATCCGCGCCTTGAACGAGCCCGGCTTGTAATAGAGCCCGGCGTGCACGACGTTGGAGTTGTGCCCGGTCTGGTGCGCCGCCCAGCGAGCTTCCTTTTCGAGCACCGTCACGTCCTGGCCGCGCTGGGACAGCTCCCAAGCGACCGACAGCCCGACGATTCCCCCACCGATCACAACTACGTTCCGCACGGCAGGGAAGGCTACGCGCTCTCCCGCGGCGCTGCGTACCCCCCGACGGCGTGGTACCCGTTCACTGGACCGGGGACAATCCGGCCAACTCGAGGCGCTGCCGCGGTTCTAGCTGCTTACCGGCGGTGTAAGCGGCGGCGAATCCGTCCGGTCCGAGCGCCTTTTCCGCGGCCGCGGTGACCTGCGCGACATCGTGCTGGCCGGGCACGGCGGTTCCGCGCACCGCGGCCGCCGCGCCGAGCAGGGCGGCGGCGTCGGCGAACCGGCCTTCCTCGGCGAAGACCCCGGCGACGCCCTCGAACGCGGTGGCCAGTGACCCGTGGTCATGCCAGCGGTGCGCGGTTTCGACCCCGAGCCGCATCCGGCGCCGGGCGTCGTCGGACCGGTGCTCGGCCACGTCGATCCAGCCGAGCGCGATCGACGCGGCCGCCCGCACGATGGCGGCCGAGAACGAGTCCGCCGCGCATTCGGCGAGCGCCTGTTCGGCGAGCGTCCGCGCGGTGGCCAGGTCGCCGGAGCGGCGGGCGAGACCGGACAAGCCGACGTGACCGCTGGCCCGCGTCTCGGGCATCCCGGTGCGGTGGGCCAATTCGACGGTCCGCTCGTAGTCCGCCTTCGCGCCGTCGAGATCGCCGCGCAACGCTCGGCTGTCGCCGCGGCGGCACAGCAGGTCCGCGTAGTCGTCGGTCGCGCCGAGCGTCTGCATGAGGGTCAGGGATTCGGTCATCGCGGCGAGTGCTTCCTCGTGGCGGCCGCGTAAAACCAGCAGTTGCGACAGGTGGTCGAGCGCCATCGAGAGACCCCAGCGTTCGCCGAGGGCTCGGTAGCGGGCTTCTCCTTCGCGCAGGCCACGTTCGGCTTCGTCGAGTTCCCCGGCGAGCATCGAGCGCAGCCCGTCGCCCATCGGCACGAGCGCGGTGAGCCACGGGTCGGGGTGGTTTTCGAGTCCGGACAGCCGGAGCCGCGCGGTGTCGTCTTCCGGCGGTCCGAGCACGACACCGGACAACATGAGCAGCATCGGATGCCGCGGCGTCCAGGAACTGTCCACTAAGTACTGCTCTACATAGGACCGATAGTTCGCCGTCTCGGCCGCTTCGGGAGCACCGGCGATCGCGGTCAGCAGGCACATCAGGAATTGCTCGCGGTGCTCTTCCGGCGGCTCCGCTTGGCAGTTGCGCACGATTTCCATCGACAGCGCCGCGCCTTCGTAACGTCGTCCGCGCAGCCACCAATACATCGACAGTGCGGTGGCGATCCGCAAGGCAGTAGCCGGATCCGCCGCGGCCGACCACCGGAGCGCGGCCACGATGTTGTCGTACTCAGCGTCGATTTTCCGCAACCAGTCCAGCTGTTCCGCGGTGCGCAGCTTCGGGTCGGCTTCCTCGGCGAGTTGCCGGAAGGCTTGCGCATGGGCATGCCGGAAGCGCTCAGTCTCACCGGCGGCGGCGAGCTTTTCGGCGCAGAACGCGCGAATCGTCTCCAGCATTCGGTAACGCCCGCCCGACGGTTCCACGAGCGATTTGTCGGCGAGTTCGGGCAGCAAGTCGACCGGGGCGGCGCACACCTGCTCGGCGTACCCGAGGGTCGCGCCGCCGGTGAAGACGGTCAGCCGACGGGCGAGACGGCGTTCGTCGGCATCGAGGAGATCCCAGCTCCACTCCACGACGCCGCGGAGCGACCGGTGCCGTTCGTCCGCGGTGCGGCTGCCGCGAGCGAGTAGGTGGAAGCGATCGCCGAGTCGCGCGGCGATGTCGGCGACCGGCAGCGTGCGCACGCGGGCCGCGGCCAGTTCCAGGGCGAGCGGCAGGCCGTCGAGGGCGGTGCAGATGCGCACGACGTCGGCCGTCGTTTCGTCGGTCAGCCGGAACGCCGGGTCGCTCGCCCGGGCGCGGTCGAGGAACAGGCGGACCGCGGGGTAGCTCTCGACGGCCTCCGCGTCCGGCGGCGGAACGGCCAGGCGGGGGACCGGCGCGAGGTGTTCGCCGGTGATGCCAAGCGGTTCCCGGCTCGTCGCCAGCACGCGTAACCCGGGGCAGGCGGGCAGCAGCTGCGCGACCAACCGGGCGGCCGCGGCGATGACGTGTTCGCAGTTGTCCAGCACCAGCAACGTCGCCTGGTCCCGCAACGTCGAGACCAGCCGGTCGACCGGGTCCTGGCGACCGCGGGCCCCCTCGCGCAGGCCGAGCGCGGTGAGGACGGCCTGCGGAACGTCGTCGGCGACGTGCGGGGCCAGTTCCACGAAGACGCACGGCCCCGCATCGGCCGCGGCTTCGATGGCCAGCCGGGTCTTTCCCGTCCCGCCCGGTCCGAGCAGCGTGACGAGCCGGGCCTGCCGCAGGAGGTCCGCGACCTGCCGCAGTTCGCTGTCACGGCCGACGAAGCTGGTGAGCTGCGCGGGCAACGGCGTCGCGGCGTTCGCCGACTCGCCGCGCAAAGCGGCCAGGTGCGCCTCCGTCAGGTCTGGACCAGGGTCCGCACCGAGTTCCTCGGCGAGCGTGCGGCGGGCGTCCTCGAACGCGGCCAGTGCCTCGGCGGTCCGCCCGGCCGCGTGCAGCGCCCGCACCAGCTGGGCTCGCGACCGCTCGCGCAGCGGGTGCTCGGCGACGGCGGTGCGCAGCTCGTCGAGGACGTCGGCGGCGCGGCCTAGCGAGATCTCCGCGTCGACCCGGTCGGCGGCCGCCTCGGCCCGCAGTTCAGCCAGTCGGGTGGCCTGGACCTCGGCCGCGGGAACGTCGGTGAACGCGGGTCCGCGCCACAGCGCCAGCGCCTCGCCGAGCAGGTCGCTGGCCCGGGTCGGATCCCCCTCGGCCAGTTCGCGGCGGCCCGCGCCGGCCAGCCGCTCGAAGCGGTGCGCGTCCACTTCGTCCGGTTCGATCCGGAGGCGGTACCCCGCCGAGGTGAGTTCGATGGGCAGTTTCAGCGCCCCGCGCAGCCGCGAGACCTGCGATTGGAGCGCGTTGGCCGCGCCGTCCGGCGGGTCCTCGCCGTAGAGCCCGTCGATGAGCCGTTCGGCGGACACGAACCGCCCGGCGTCCGCCGCGAGCAACGCCAGCAGCGTCCGGCCTCGCGTCCCGCCCACGGCGACCGTCCCGCCCGCGCCGTCCCACGCGACGACGGCCCCCAGCACCCCGATCCGCATGCGGTGAGCCTATGCCCGGAACGGGTGCTTACCCGTGGGTTCTGTCCCCGAAACAGCCGGCAAGCGCGACTTCTATACACTTCGGCGCGACCCCGCGCAATGCGGGACACCCCGATGCACAGGAGATCTACAGTGGGCGAACCCGTCCTGCTCGGGAAGCCGACCGTCGGCGACGAGGAGCTCGCAGCCGTCGCCGAAGTGTTCCGTTCCGGCTGGCTGGCCGGCGCGGGCCCGGCGTGCCGTCGCTTCGAGGAGCGGTTCGCACAGGCCACCGGCACCGCGCACGCTCTGACCACCAGCAACTGCGGCTCCGCCCTGTTCCTTGGCCTGAAGGTGCTCGGCGTCCAGCCCGGCGACGAGGTGATCGTCGGCGACTACACCTTCCCGGCGACCGGCCACTCCGTGCTGCAGGCCGGCGCGAAGCCGGTCTTCGCCGACATCCGCCCGGACATCTTCAGCGCCGACCCGGCGTCGATCGAAGCGCTCATCACGCCGCGCACGGTCGGCATCCTGGCCGTCGACGTCGCGGGCCAGCCCGGCGACTTCGACGAGTACCGCGCGATCGCCGACAAGCACGGCCTGTGGCTGTTCGAGGACGCCGCCTGCTCCGCGGGCGCGACCTACCGCAACCGCCCGGCGGGCAGCCTCGCCGACCTGGCCGCGTTCTCCTTCCACGGCCGCAAGGGCATCACCGCGGGCGAGGGCGGCGCGCTGGTCTCGAACCGCGAGGACCTGATCGCGCACGCGCGCAAGATCCACACCTACGGCATCGAGCCCGCGTTCACCCGCGAGGGCGCGCAGGAACTGCCGATCCCGACGTTCCACGAGCTCGGCTGGAACTTCCGGCTGTCGGACATCCAGGCCGCGATCATGGGCGTGCAGCTCGACCGGCTGCCCGACCTGCTCGCCGCCCGCCGCTCGGTGGCCAAGCGCTACCACGAGGCGTTCGAGGACGTCGAGGCGCTGACCGTTCCGGTCGAGGCCCCGGACCGCGAGCACCCGTGGCAGGCATACTTGATGACGGTGGCCCCGGAGATCAGCCGCGACGCGCTGGCTCTGCGGATCCGCGAGCAGGGCGTGCAGTGCAACTTCGGCACCTACGCCTCCCACCTGCAGCCGGTGTACGGGCAGCAGCAGCCGCTGCCCGTCTCCGCCGACGCGTTCCGCCGCCAGCTGGCGATCCCGATGCACGCGGAACTCACCGACAGCGAAGTCGAGCGCGTGGTCACCACCGTGCGCGAAGCCGTGTCCGCTCTTTCCTGACCCCGCCGACCCTCCTGAGGAGAACCCATGTCCGACAAGAAAGTTTTCTTCACCGGCGCCGGCGGTTTCATCGCCTCGCACGTGATCCCGCTCCTGCTGGAGAAGGACTACACGGTCCGCATCTTCGACAACATGACCCGCGGCAACCGCGACCGCGTCAACGAGTTCGTCGCCACCGGCAAGGTCGAGCTGGTCGAGAAGGACGTGCGCTACGGCGTCGGCGTCCGCGAGGCCATTCGCGGCTGCACGCACGCGATCCACTTCGCCACCGTGTCGATCAACAAGTCGGTCGCGGACCCGGGCGAGTCGATCGACATCAACATGGTCGGCAACAACAACGTCTTCGCGGCCGCGGCCGACGAGGGCGTCGAGCGCCTGGTGTTCGCCTCCAGCGCCTCGGTGTACGGCGAGCCGGAGCGGCTGCCGATGCACGAGGACGACAAGCTGAACCCGCTGACCCCGTACTGCATCTCCAAGCGCGCGGGCGAGGACCTGCTGGGCTTCTACGAGCGCACCAAGGGCCTGTCCTGGAACGCGCTGCGGTTCTTCAACGTGTACGGCCCCGGCCAGAAGATCGAGGCGTACTACACCTCGGTCATCAACCACTTCATCCAGCGCCTGCGCGCCGGCCAGCCGCCGATCATCGACGGCGCGGGCGACCAGTCGATGGACTTCGTGCACGTGACCGACCTCGCCAAGGCCGTCGTCGCGGCGCTGGAGTCGGAGCAGTCGAACCTGCCGATCAACATCGGCACCGGCATCGACACCTCGATCGCCACCCTGGCGAAGATCCTGATCGAGGCGGTCGGCGTCGACGTCGAGCCGGTGTTCAACAAGCGCGACGTCCTCGTGTCGCGCCGCGCCGCGGACATCACCCGCGCCCGCGAGGTGCTCGGCTGGGAGCCGACCATCACCGTCGAAGAGGGCATGCGCGCCTTGGTGCGGGACTCCGAGTGAGCCTCTCCGTCGGCGCGTCTTCCGAGGGGAATGCGTAATGAGCACTGCGGGCCCGGCCGAAGGAAAGCCCATGCGGATCGTGGTGGTGAACAACTTCTTCCCGCCGCGAGTGGGCGGAAGCGCGCACATGTCGGCCTCGCTGGCCGCCGAGTACGCGGCCGCCGGGAACGAAGTGCTGGCGATCACCGCTGCCTACGGTGACGCGCCGGCGGAGGAGGAGCGCGACGGATACCGCGTCGTGCGCCTGCCCGCGGTGAAAATGCCGCAGCTCGGCCTGTCGATCGACTTCGACATGACGTTCGCGTCGATGCGGCCGGGCAACTGGCGGCGGCTGTGGAAGCTGCTGAACGAGTTCAAACCGGACGCGGTGCACCTGCACGGGCAGTTCTTCGACCTGTCCTGGATGGTCGGCATCTACGCGCGCCGGCACAAGCTGCCCGTTCTTCTGACCATCCACACGCTGCTGATCAGCGAGAACAAGATGTACGGCCGGGTGTTCCGCGCGCTCGACGCGCTGCTGGTCAACCCGGTGCTGAAGTACCTGCGCCCGCGCTTCATCATTCTCGACAAGCAGGGCGTGGACTACTGCGTCGACCGCTACGGCACGAGCGACGACAACTCCGAGTACTTCCCGATCGCGGTGGACACCGGGCATTTCGCGAAGCCGGTGACCAAGGACGTGCGCGCGGAACTGGAAATCGGGGACGCGCCGCTGATCGTGTCGCTCGGCCACGTGATCCCGCTGCGCGACCGGCTGCCGCTGATCGAGGCGCTGCCCGCGATCCTGGAGAAGCACCCCGGGCTGCGCGTGATCGTCGTGGGGCGCGTGTACCACGACGCGTTCCAGCAGCGGGCCAAGGAACTGGGCGTCTCCGACGCGCTGATCGTCACCGGCGCGGTGCCGAAGGCGGACGTGCCGGCGTACTTCGCGGCCGCGGACATCGTGACGCACGACCTCAACGGCGGCTGCGGCACCGCGTCGCTGGAGGCGATGCTGTCCGGCACCGCGACCATCGCGTCGGTCACCGAGGACAACTACCCCGGCATCGAACTGCGCAACGGCGAGAACATCCTGCTGGTGCGCCCGAACGATTCGGAGGCGGTCGCGGCCACCGTGCTGTCCCTTTTGGACAATCCGAAGGAACGCGCGCGAATCGCCGAACGGGAAGCCGCGATGGTCCGGGACAACTTCGGGCTGGACGTAGTGGCCGAGGAACACCTGCGGGTGCTCACGAAACTGGTGGCGGACAACTGATGTTCTTCGACGACGAGCGCAGCAACCGGCTGCGCCCGATGATCCTGAACGACCTCGTTACGCAGTACATGAACGACGCCGAGCGGGCTGCCTTCCACGGCCTGCCGGAATCGTGCCGGATGCGGGAACGGGCCAAGATCGTCAGCCCGGACAACCTCACGATGGGCGAACACTGCTGGATCGGCGAGGGCGCGGTCCTCGACGCCAGCGGCGGCCTGGAAATCGGCGAGCACACCAGCATCGGCCTGAACACGCTGGTGTTCACGCATTCGAGCTGGCTCGCGAACATGGCGCTGGAAAACTATTCCGGCAGCGACCTGATCGAACGCAAGCCGGTGAAAATCGGCAAGGGCTGCTTCATCGGCGGCCTCGTGGTGATCATGCCGGGCGTCACGATCGGCGACTTCGCGACGGTGCAGCCGAACTCGGTGGTCGCGAAGGACGTCCCGGAACGCTCGCTGGTGGCGGGCAACCCGGCGCGGGTGTTCCAGCGCTACGACGAGGAGTACATCGAGGCGGAGGTGAAGCGGGTCCGCGAGGAAAACGCCCGCCGCCGCGCGTTGTCGGACGACCCTTCCGGATGGGGCTCCCCGTCGGGAGACTTCAGCGGGAAGTGATCCGGACACGGTGCGTCACGCGCTGGCGGATGCTCCGGGTAACATGGGACACTGCTCTCAGTCACTGTCGGTGAAGGAGAAGTCATGAGTGTCCTGGAATGGCCTCACCACCTCCTGACCCTTGACGACTGGGCGGACCTTCCGGAGGACCCGAAGGTCCGGATCGAGGTTGTCGAAGGGGTTCCGTCCGTGTCGCCGCGTCCGATGTGGTTCCACTTGCGGTCCGTGACGCGGTTGGCTTTCCTGCTCGACGAGCAGCTCAGCCCGGAGATGAGCGCCGGCGCCGAAGCGGAGCTGCTCCTGTGCGAGAACCCGCTGACCATCCGCGTCCCGGACGTGCTCGTGACCTCGGCTGAGGTCGCGGAGGCCAATCCGGCGCGGATCGCGGCGGCTGATGCCGAGCTGGTGATCGAGGTGCTGTCCCCGGGCACGAAGCACGTCGACGAGGGCGCGAAGCTGTTCGAGTACGCCGATGCCCGGATCGAGCAGTACTGGATCGTGGATTTGGCTCCGCCGGTCAGCCTGATCGCGTACCGGCTCATCGACGGCGATTACGAGAATTTCGGCGAATACTCCGGCTCCGTCGAGCTGGAGGTCGCGGGCGCGCCGGTGAAGCTCGACCTGAACGCGCTTGTCGATCCGCGCGCGCAGCGCTGACCCGAGCACTTCCCGCACCCCATGCGTCGCCATTGAGAGCAGACTGACCAGCCATTACATCGACGCACGCCTCCCCTCCCCGTAACCTGGACAGCAAGACAACCGGGAAACAGAGGTGGGGCAGTGCGCGGGGACGACGAGTTCGCCGACTTCGTGCGGTCCTGTTCGGCTCGGCTCACGCACGCCGCCTACCTGCTCACCGGCGATCGGCACCAGGCCGAGGACGCCGCGCAGACCGCCTTCACCCGTACCTACGCCGCCTGGCCCCGGGTGCGCCGCAAGAATCCCTATGCCTACGCCCGGCGCGTGCTCGCCAATCACGTCATCGACCTCTGGCGCCGTCCGATTCGCGAATACGCCACCGAGGAAATGCCGGAACCGGAGAAAGTCCCGGACATCTCGCACGTCGTCACCGATCGGGAATGGCTTTCCGACGCGTTGGCCCGGCTCACCGCTCGGGAACGCGCCGTGGTGGTGCTCCGGCATTTCTTCGATTTGCCGGAACACCAAGTCGCCGAGGAACTGGGCGTGTCCGTCGGCACGGTCAAGAGCACCAATTCGCGCGCGCTCGCGAAGCTGCGCGTGGACGGCGACGCGCTGGTCGGGGAGGTGAGCGCATGACCGACGAACTCGACCGGTTGCGCGCCGCGCTTCAGGAAGCGCCCGCCGAACCCTTCAAAGAACCCGATCTCGACCGGATTTTCCGGGAAGGCGGACGGATCCGGCGCCGGCGGCGGTTTTTGACCTCCTCGGGTGCGGCGGTGGCCGTGGTCGCCGTGGTGTTCGGTGCGGTGTGGTTGCGTTCGCCGGGCGGTGCGCCGGAACAGGTGCACGCGGCCGCGTCCCCGCCGCCGGTGGTGACGCGCGTGTCCTCGACGATTCCGGCCCCGGCTCCGACCACGGCTCAAGCGAAGCCGAAGCCGCTCGGCGAGGTGATTTCCACCGGCACTTACGCCGACGGCGCGGAACTTGTCTTCTACGCGACGGAAATCGACGACCCGGACACGCCGCCGAATGCCCAATTCGGAGTGATGGCCAGCCTGTACGAGCCGGACGGCAACCTGCGTCCGCTCTACCTCGCCAACGATTCCGACGGCATGGACCGCTCTTTCGGCTTCCACGCCACCTCGGGCGGGACGATCGTGTCCGACATCTGGGTGCCGGTGTACGGCTATTTCAGCGGACCGGCCGCGCGCATCGAGACCACAGTGGACGGTCACACGGTGCCGGCGCACACGGCGCGCTGGAGCGAGGATCCGGACGTGGTCGTGTTCTGGTTCGACCAGGACGACGTGCCGTCCGCCGAGAGGGCGACCCCGCTGGTCGCCTACTCTGCGGACGGCAAACGCCTCACCGAATAACTCAGGCGGCCTCGGCCAGCACCTGCGCCACGACCTCGTGCGACGGCAGGATCAGCGCCCGCTCGACGTCCGCGTCGACCTTGCCCTCCAGCAGGTCGACGAACCGGTCCAGCTGGGTCGCCAGCGGCTCGCGCGCGGTGACCAGTTCCGGGATCTCGATGACGGTCTGCTGCCGGTAGCCGAGCCCGTCCGGGGTGACCGAATCGTGCGAGACGTGCCGGTAGATCGTCACGTCGCGGCGCAGCAGATCGATCTCGACCATCCGGTCCAGTTCGGACACCATCAGCGACCGGACCTTGCGCTGCGCCAGCCGCGAAGCCGACACCGTGGCCAGCCCGGTGGGGAACGACAGCACCGTTTCGATGGTGTCCTCGGCCCCGGTGACCGACTGCGGGTGGAAGTAGCCCGCGCTGGAGGTGACCCGGCCCGGCGTGGCCCCGCCGAAGAACTGGATCGCCAGGTCGACGTCGTGCACCAGCAGGTCCCAGGCGACCCCGGTCTTGATCCGCGGCGCGTACGGGCCGTGCCGGCGCGCCATCAGGTGCACCGGTTCGTTCACCAGCGCCCGCGCGGTCATCACGGCCGGGTTGTAGCGCTCCAGGAGCCCGCACATCAGCGGAACGTCCTTTTTCGCCGACAGGGCAACGATTTCCTGCGAGAACTCGAGGCTGTTGCACACCGGCTTCTCGACCAGCATCGGCTTGCCCTGGCCGAGAATCTCTTGCGCCAGCTCGTAATGCACCTCGGTGGCCGAGGCGAGCACCACGGCGTCCACATCGGACAGTGAGCCGATTTCCGGCGTCCACTGGGTTTCGTAGCGTTCGGCGACCGCGCGGCCGGCTTCCTCGCGCGGGTCGATCACGCGGGCCAGGTCCACCCGGTCGTTCTGCGACAGGACCCGCGCGTGCAGCGAGCCCATGTTGCCGGTGCCGACGAGTGCGATGCGGTGCGTCATGCGCCGAGCACCTCGCGAACGGTCTCGATGATCCGGTCCAGTTCGGACTCGGTCAGATGCGGGTGCACCGGAAGCGAAAGCGCTTGCGCGGCAACGGCGGAGGCCACCGGGAAGTCCTCGACCCGGGCGTCCGGGATCAGCGGGTGCCCGCGGTAGCAGTCGTAGTCGAACACGATCTTCGGGTAGTAGATCCCGTTGCCGATGCCCTTTTCGGTCAGCGCGGCGGCGAATTCCTCGCGCGAGAGCATCGCGTGCGGGCCGACCAGCACGGTGTACTGGTGCCACACGTGCTCGCGGCCGGGCAGCACCTGCGGCACCTCGAGGCCCGGCGTGCCGGCGAGCCCCTCCGACAGCCGCTTCGCGTTGGCCTGGCGGGCCGCGGTGAGCTGGTCGAGCTTCTCCAGCTGCGGAATGCCGACCGCGGCGTGCAGGTCGGTCATCCGGTAGTTGTGGCCGGCCATCTCGTACTGGTACCGGGCCTTCATGCCCTGGTTGCGCATCACGCGCAGCTTGTCCGCGAGCGCGTCGTCGTCCGTGGTGATCACGCCGCCCTCGGCGGTGGTCACGTTCTTCGTCGCGTACAGCGAGAAGCAGCCGATGCCATACGATCCGGCCTTGCGGCCCTCGAACGAGGCGCCGACGGCCTGCGCGGAATCCTCGACCACGTGCAGTCCGTGCTCGGCGGCCAGCGGCGCGAGCTTGCCCATGTCGGCGGTCTGGCCGTACAGGTGCACCGGCATCAGCACCTTGGTGCGCGGGCCGATCGCGGCCGCGACGGCGTCCGGGTCGATGGCGAAATCGTCGCGCCGGATGTCGGCGAACCGGACCGTCGCGCCCGCCTCCAGGATCGCGTTCAGCGTGGCGACGAAGGTGAACGGCGAGGTCACCACTTCGTCGCCCGGCCGCAGGTCGAGTGCCTGCAGGGACGCGACCAGCGCGGTCGTCCCGTTGTTCACGGCGATGGCGTGTTTCGTTCCGGAGACGTGCGCGAACGCGTCCTCGAAACGCTTTACCATCGGGCCCTGGGCGATAGCGCCGGATCGCAGCACTTCGACGACCAGGTCCTCCGCAGCACGGACGTCGACCACGGTAATGGGGATCATCTGCAGTCTCTCGCTCTCGGCGGGCACTTTCGGCGCGTCCGGTACAGTCTTGCCTCGGCATGGCACGAGCCCCGAGTTCGGTGCAGTCAGCACAGACGCGGGCGTCACGATACTCGCCGACCACAAGTGGGCTTCCGGCTACCGTCCCGGCTCCGGCGGGAACTGAACAGGTAAGGCTGAGAACACGCGAATGAGCAGCGCACGCATCCTCATCACCGGCGCCGGCGGATCGGCCGCCTACAACTTCCGGGACGCGCTCGCCGTCGCCGGAAACGAGTACCAGGTCGTCGGCACCGACGTGAAGCCCTTCCACCTCGAGCTTCTCGACGTCGAGGCGAAATACCTGGTCCCGCCGGTGAGCGACCCCGGATACGCCGACGCGATCAACCGCGTCATCGAAGCCGAGCGCATCGATTTCGTGCACCCGCAGCCCGACGTCGAGGTCGGCTATCTCGCCGAAAACCGCGACAAGCTGAACGCGCCGACGTTCCTGCCGGACGCGCGCGCCATCGCGCTGTGCCACGACAAGATGGCGTTCAACGCGCACATGAAGGCGAACGGCGTCTCGGTGCCCGAAGCCATCAAGATCGACTCGCCGGACGACCTCAAGGGCGGGCTCGAGGAGCTGCTGAAGATCAACCCGCGGGTCTGGCTGCGCGCCATCCGCGGCGCCGGCTCCCGGGGCAGCCTCCCGATCAACTCCTTCTACCAGGGCGATGCCTGGATCGACTACTGGCGCGGCTTCCGCGGCCTCGACTACGGCGACTTCATGGCCAGCGAATACCTGCCGGGCGAGGAGTTCGCGTGGCAGAGCCTGTGGCACGAGGGCGAGCTGATCACGTCGCAGGCGCGCTCCCGCATCGAATACATCTTCGGCAACCTGACCCCGAGCGGGCAGAGCTCGTCGCCGTCGGTGGCCAAGACGGTCAACCGCGACGACGTGAACAAGATCGGCGAGTCCGCGGTGCGCGCGGTGTCGGAGAAGCCGCACGGCGTGTTCTGCGTGGACATGAAGGAGAACGCCGCCGGGGTGCCGATGGTCACCGAGATCAACGTCGGCCGCTTCTTCACCACCAGCAACTTCTTCGCGCACGCCGGGCTCAACATGCCCGACATGTACGTCCAGCTCGGCCTCGGCAACGAGCTGCCCGAGCGTCCCGAGGTCTACAACCCGCTGCCCGACGACCTGTACTGGGTCCGGATGATCGACATGGGCTACCGCTTGGTCAAGGAAGGCGAATGGGCGTCGAAGCGGATCTGACCGGGCGGAAGGTGCTGGCCTTCGATTTCGACGGCACGCTGTTCCGCCTGCCGGTCGACTTCGGGGGCCTGCGCGCCGAGCTGGGACTGTCGCCCGAGGACAAGCTCGGCGAGCTGTTCCAGCGCTGGCTCGACGAAGGCGACACCGCCCGGCTCGACGTCGTGACGCGGTTCGAACGCGCTTGCGTGCCGGACGGCGAGTTCACCGACGGCGCCCGCGAACTGCTCGCGGAGCTGGCCTCGGACTACCGGCTCGCGATCGTCACGAGGAACTCGCGCGAGTGCGTCGAGGACGCGCTGGGCAACCTCGCCGAGGGGCTGCACGTCATAGGACGGGAGGACGTCCGCCGGCTCAAGCCGGATCCCGAGGGCGTGACCGCGGTGCTCCGGCATTTCGGCGCGGCCCCGGAGGAGGCGGTGCTCGTCGGCGACACCTTCCACGACGTGGAGGCCGCGCACGCCGCCGGGGTCCTCAGCGTGGTCGTGCGCAACGACGCGCTGAAGTTCCGTCCCGAGGGCGCGGACCGCTACCTCGGCACGCTCCGTGAACTGCTGCCCGCACGCGCGGGCTGAAACCCCATGGTTGGTACCGTCGAGAGTGGTCACCAGCCCCATTCGAGAAGGAAGTGCCGGGTAGACATGGCTGTGCAGGACAAGCTGAAGGAAGTCTTCATCGACGCTCTCCAGCTCGACGACGGGGTCGACGTCGAGAACCTGAAGTACCGCGACATCGAGGCGTGGGACTCGGTCGGCCACATGGCGCTGGTCGCGGCGATCGAGGACGAGTTCGAGGTCGAATTCGACACCGACCAGGTGATCGACATGAGCAGCTTCAAGGTGGCCGTGGACATGGTCAAGGAGCTGCAGGAGAAGGCGTGAGCACGTTCGCGGGGAAGGTCGCACTGGTCACCGGCGGTACCAGGGGCATCGGCCTGGCCACCGTCCGCGCGCTCGCCGAGGCCGGGGCCACCGTGGTGCTCACCGGCCGCGACGAGACCGCGGCCAAGGAGACCGCCGCTTCGGTCGGGCCCTCGGTCAGCGGCCGCGCGCTCGACGTCACCGACGCGAAGGCCGTCGCCTCCCTGGTCAAGGACGTGACGAAGGAGCACGGCCGGCTGGACGTCGCGGTCGCCAACGCCGGGATCATGGAGGGCGGGCTGCTCGGCATGATCCGCCCGGACGACGTCGACCGGACGCTGTCCACGAACGTCGCCGGCACGCTGCACACCGTGCAAGCGGCCGCGCGGGCCATGATGCGCAAGAAGACCGGCGCGATCGTGGTGCTGGCCTCGGTGGTCGGCGAGTACGGCAGCGCGGGCCAGACGGTCTACGCGGCCTCGAAGGCGGCGGTCGCGAACATCGCGCGGTCGGCGGCGAAGGAACTCGGCCGCTCCGGCATCCGGGTCAACGCGGTCGCGCCGGGCGTGATCGAAACCGCCCTCACCGAAAGCCTGAGCGAGGACGCCCGCGCCTCGAACATCGCCAAGACCCCGCTCGGCCGCCTCGGCCAGGCCGAGGAGGTCGCGGCGGTGATCCGGTTCCTGGCGAGCGACGAGGCGTCGTTCGTGACCGGGCAGGTACTGGGGATCGACGGAGGCTTGGTGCTGTGACGCTGGTGGGTGCGGGTTCCCGGCTGGTCGACGTGGCCGGGGGCCGCACGCTGGACGACGCGGAACTGACCGCCGAGCTGGGCCGCAAGAGCGCCGAGCTGGCCAAGCTGCCGACGGGCGTCGTCTTCGCCCGGATGTCCGTCGACCTCGACAGCGTGCTGACCTACCTGGGCGCGTTCGAGGGCGGCCGGGCGATCGCGCTGATCGACCCGGCGCTCGACGCCGACGTGCTGACCGGGCTGGTCGAGCGGTTCCGCCCGGCGGCCGTGCTCGCGGCGTCCGGCCCCGCTGCCGCCGGGTACACCACCCGCGGTTCCGACTGGGTGCGCGATTCCGCCGACGGCGTCGAGCCGCACCCTGACCTGGCCGTTCTGCTGCCGACCAGCGGATCCACCGGCAATCCGAAGCTGGTGCGGCTGTCCCGGCAGGGGCTGCTGGCCAACGCCGACGCGATCGCGCAGGTGCTGGAGATCGACGCGGACGAGGTCGCGCCGACCTGTTTGCCGCTGCACTACAGCTACGGGCTTTCGGTGCTGAATTCGCACCTTATTCGCGGCGCGACTGTGGTTATCGAACCCTCCGGGGTTTTGGGCCGCGGATTCTGGGACGCGGTGAAGGAACACGGCGTGACTTCGCTGTCCGGCGTGCCCTATCACTACGAAATGCTGCGCCGGCTGAAGTTCGATCCGGCGAAGTATCCGACCCTGCGCACTCTCACCCAGGCGGGCGGGAAACTGCGGGACGAACTGGTCGCCGAATTCAACGACAAGATGCTCGCGGTCGGCGGCCGGATGTTCGTGATGTACGGCCAGACCGAGGCGTCCCCGCGGATGACGACGGTGCCCGCGGACCGGCTCGCGGACAAGATCGGCTCGGCCGGACCGGCGCTGCCCGGCGGCTCGTTCGCCATCCGCCGCGACGACGGCGAGGAAACCACGCATCCCAAAATTGTCGGTGAGGTCCTTTACCGTGGACCCAACGTGATGATGGGTTATGCCGAGGACGAGGCGGGACTGAGCGCGGGCGACGAATACGGCGGCACGCTGGCCACCGGTGATCTCGGGTATCTCGACGACGAGGGATACCTGTACATCACCGGCAGGCTCAAGCGGATCGGCAAGGTGTTCGGCAACCGGGTGAGCCTGGACGACCTGGAGCAGGCCGTGCGCACGGCGGCGGTGGGCATCGACGTGGTGGCCGCGGTGGCGGCGGGCGACAAGGTCGTGCTGTTCGCCGAACTGCCCGAGGGCGACGGCGCGAAGGCGATCTGCAAGGACGCGTCGCGGGCGCTGGCGGAGCGGCTGCACCTGCACGCCAGCGGGTTCGACGTGCGTCCGATCGACACCGTGCCGCTGCTGGCCAGCGGCAAGATCGACTACCGGTCGCTGGAAGGACGGGTATGAGTGTGTTCACGCGCTCGCAGGCGGAGCGGGAGGCGGCGCTGCTCCCCGAGCTCGCGGAGCTGACCGCGCACCACCGGGCGAACTCCGCCGGGTACGAGCGCATCCTGTCCTCGCTCGGGTTCGCGCCGGACGCGTCGTTCGCCGCGATCGCCGACCTGCCGTGGCTGCCGGTACGGATGTTCAAAACGCACGACCTGAAGTCCATTCCGGACGCCGAGGTCTTCAAGACCCTCACGTCCTCGGGCACCACCGGGGCCGGCGCGTCGCGGATCTACCTGGACAAGGAAGCGGCGGCCGCGCAGACGAAGCAGCTCGGCGCGACCCTGCAGGAGGTGCTGGGCGGCGAGCGGCTGCCGATGCTGATGGTCGACACCATCGGCATCATCAAGAACCGCCGGTCGTTCTCCGCGCGCGGCGCGGGCGTGCTCGGCATGGCGAACTTCGGCCGCAAGCACACCTACGTGCTGGACGAGAACGACCAGCCGGACGTCGAGGCCGTGCGGAAGTTCCTCGCCGAGTACGGCGACCGCCCGTTCCTGATCTTCGGCTTCACCTTCATGGTGTGGCAGTACCTGTACGAGGTCGCCCGCGAGCACAAGCTCGACCTGTCCAACGGCATCCTCATCCACTCCGGCGGCTGGAAGAAGCTGATCGACCGCGCGGTCGACAACAGCGAGTTCCGCCGCCGGTTCAAAGAGGACACCGGTCTCACCCGGATCCACAACTACTACGGGATGATCGAGCAGATCGGCACCGTGTTCCTCGAGGGCCCGTCCGGGAACTCCTTGTACTGCCCCGATTTCGCCGACGTCGTGATCCGCGACCCGGAGACCTGGGAAGAGCAGCCGGTCGGCAAGCCGGGCGTCATCGAGGTGGTGAGCACGCTGCCGCGGTCGTACCCGGGACACGTGCTGCTCACCGAGGATCTCGGGGTGTACAACGGAATCGACGACGGCGACTGGCCGGGCAAGCACTTCTCGGTGCTGGGCAGGCTGCCGAAGGCCGAGGCTCGCGGCTGCTCGGACACGTTCCAAGGAGCGGCCGCGTGAGCGCTCTGGATCAGCGTTTTCCGCTGGGCGGCCCGGTTTCGGCCGGCGCGCTGCTGGACGAGCTGCGCGAGGAACCGCCCGGCGGCAGGCTGACGGTCGGCGACCCGCGGGTGGTCGAATTCGTCACCAAATTCGCGCGCAAGCTGCTCGCGCCCGCGCTGGCACGGCGTTTCCCGGAGCTGGCCTCGCTGGGTTTCTTTCTGCGCAAGGGAGAACTCGCGAAGGCACTGTCCACTTTGGAAACCACGGGCGATGCGCTGCGGTTCCCGCGCGGGCTCGTTTTCCACGTGCCGCCGGCCAACGTGGACACCATTTTCGTGTACTCGTGGGCGCTGTCGGCGCTGGCGGGCAACAACAACGTCGTGCGCGTGTCCTCGCGTTCGGCCGGTGCGGCGGAGGCCGTGCTGGAAGCGTTGAACGCGGCGCTCGAAGACGTGTCGCCGGAAACCGCGGCCACCATCCGGGCCACCCAGCGCATGGTCACCTACGACCGCAGCGACGAGGTCAGCGGCGCGTTGTCGCTGGCCGCGGACCTGCGGGTGATCTGGGGCGGCGACGCTTCGGTGGCCGCGCTGCGGAAGTACCCGCTGGCCCCGCACGCGCGCGACCTCACGTTCCCGGACCGGTCGTCGTTCGCGATCGCGTCGGTGCGCGGCTGGCAGGAAGCCGCGCCGGAGCAGCGCAAGGCCGCCGCCGAGGGCTTCTACAACGACTCGTACTGGTTCGACCAGGCCGCCTGCTCGTCGCCGCGCGCGGTGTTCTGGGTCGGCGACGCGTCCGGCGCACAGGCCGCCGGACAGGAGTTCCGCGAGCTGCTCGCCGAGGTGCTGGCAGCGAAACAGCACGTCACCGAGCCCGCGATGGCGGTGCAGAAGCGGGTGTCGGCGTACGGCGCGGCGGTCGACGGGCTGGTGTCGTCGATCCGCTTCGACGGCAACGCGCTGGCGACGCTCGAGCTGGCCGACGCCACGGTGATGCCGCGCGAATGGCTGGGCGCGGGCACGTTCGCGAACGCCTCGGTGGCGTCGCTGGACGAACTGGTGCCGATCGTGCGGCGCAAAGACCAGACGGTGAGCCAGTTCGGGTTCACCCGCGAGGAACTGACCGGATTCGTGACGGCTCTCGCCGGGCGGGGGGTGGACCGGGTCGTGCCCTTCGGGTCGGCCCTCACGTTCGCCGGGGTCTGGGACGGCTACGATCTGCTGTCCGAGTTCAGCCGCCTCGTCACGGTACAGGCCTGAGGAGCTGAGAGGCAGTGACGACCGTTCGTACGCAGACGCCGGGGGACGACGCCCCGTCCACTGAGGACGGCGAAACCGCCGGAAAAGCCCGCAAGTCCACCAAGGCGCGGGTGCTCGACGTCGTGCGCTGGGTCGCCATCCTCCTGGTGATCGGCTTCGCCGCGAAGAGCCTGGCGTCCAACTGGGACGAGTTCTGGCACACGCTGGCGGACGTCGCCTGGCAGTCGTCGGTGCTGAGCCTCGTAGCGCTGATGGCGTCGATCCTCGTGTCCGTCTGGGGCTGGCAGGTCCTGGTCGACCACCTGGGCGGCAAACCGGTCGGCTACGCCCGCGGCGCGCAGATCTGCCTGGTCGGCTCGCTCGGCAAGTACGTCCCCGGCTCGGTCTGGGCGTATCTGCTGCAGATGGAACTGGGCCGCAAGGCAGGCCTGGCCAGGGCCCGCATCTTCACCGGCTCGCTGATCCAGCTCGGCCTCGGCGTGGTGTCCGCGCTGGTCGTGTCGCTGCTCGCGGCCCCGGCGCTGTTCAGCAACAGCCCGCGCGCGATGTGGCTGTTCGTGCTGATCCCGGTGGGCCTGGCGCTGCTGCACCCGCGCATCCTGAGCTGGGGCACGTCGCTGGTCCTGAAAATCCTGCGCCGCCCGCCGCTGGCCGAACCGCTCGGCTGGGGCGTGGTCCTGAAGGCGTTCGGCGCTTCCATGGGGGCCTGGGTGTTCCAGGGCGTGCACCTGTGGCTGCTGGCGAACTCGGTCGGCGCGCCGGGCTTCAACGGCCTGATCCTGTGCATCGGCGCGATGGCCGTCGCGATGACGGTGGGCACGTTCGCGTTCATCCTGCCCAGCGGCGTCGGCGTCCGCGAGGTCGCCCAGGTAGCGGTCCTGACGGCAAGCGGTTTGACAGTCGGCCAGGCAACGGCGTTCGCGGTGGCTTCCCGGGTGATGTTCACGGTCGCAGACCTGCTGACGGCTGGCTTCGCAGCGCTGGCGGCGAAGCTGGCGGCTCGCCGGGAAGCGCCGGTGGACGCGGTCTGACTTTTTGTCATGACGAGGCCGCCCGGTTCAAGAGCCGGGCGGCCTTTGTCTTGTCTCAGCACTGGCCGCTCGCGCTTTCATCTCTTCAGCGAGCCGTTGCGGCACGATTTGGTCGGCTCGCTCCAGCTCGGGGTGCCGTTCGTCCGATGGTCGTGGATGCGGTGGTACAGCTCGTCGCAGATGACGGCAGAAAAGAACAGCGGCAGGATTCCGAAGAACCCTGCCGCTGAACTAAACCTCAGCGATTCACCCGGTAAATCACCGCGTCATCGTTGCGGTACACCTCTTTCAGGAACGGCAATCCGTCCAGTCCGATCAGCCCTTCATTCGCGTACGCGGGCTTCGGCGGTGCGGCCGGACGACCGAGGATCACCCAGTGGACATTGAGTCTCTCGACCGCGGCCCGGACCGCCGGGTTTGTTTCGTAGTCGCGGAAATGTGCGGCCAGCAGCACTGCGTCCGAGGGCGGGTTGGAGCCGTCGTCGTGGGCGGCGACTGTTCGGACGCCGCTGAGTGCGTAGGTCCACGGCGTGCCGTCGTAGCGGTCGTTCATTGCCCATTCTCCGGGCTTCGCCAGCTTGCCCAGTTCCACCATCGCGCGTTCCTCGCCCGGCGTGATGTTCTGGTTGCGCGGATCGGGGCTGTGGTAGCCGCCGGCGATGATTTCGCTGTTGGTGCGCGTGTACAGGCCCTTCGTGACGCCCACAAAAGCCAGCAGCACCACCGCGGCGAGCACGGCAGGCGGCACCTTCGACGGCAGCCGTTCCTTCAGCCACTCGTGCAGTGCCGCGACGCCGTGGCCCGCGATGAACGACAGCGGCACGATCGCCATCGTGATGAACCGGTACGGGTCGTCCCACCACGGCCGCGACAGCGCCATGACCAGCGGCGAGTCCGAGGACGCCACCGCCAGGTAGAACAGGCCGGTGATCAGCGCGGTCAGCCCGATCCAGCGCAGCGCGCCGAGCCTGCGGAAGAAAATGAACCCGACGAACAGCGCCGCGGACAGCCAGATCTGCGGGTGCGGCTCGAAATGCTGGAATCCGAGCAGCGCGCCGAGTGCGGTCGTCGCCCGCCATTCGCTCGGCCAGCCGAGATAGCCCCAGCTGCTCGCCTGTCCCAGCGCGCCGAACAGCTGCAGCGACGCCACGAGAACCGACACCACCGCGATCGGCAGCAGCGCCAGCAAATCCTTGCCGATCGACCGCCATCGTTCGATCCAGCGCTGCACCAGCAGCGGTCCGGCGAACAGGATCGCGCCGAACAATGCGGACGAGTGCACGCACAGCAGTCCGATCGCGCCGAGCATCAGCAGGAAGCCGGTGTCCAGCGCCACGCGGTCGAGGTAGCGGAGCAGCACCACGGCGGCCAGCGGGGTGAGGGCGATGCCCAGCAGGAAGGGGAACAGCGGCCCGCGGTTCATCGACTCGTACAGGCCCATCACCGGCGCGGCCGACGCGAGCGCGACGGCCCCGGCCAGCACCGCGCGGCCGCGGAACGCCCGCACCATCACCACGAGAGAGAGTGCCAGCAACCCGGGCAGCAGCGCGGTGTTCACGTCGAGCGTCAGCGGGATCGAACCGCCGCTGAGCGTGTACTGCACGGACGCGAGCAGGTGGTAGGCGTTGGGGTAGAAGGGCGGAGAACCGTCGCCGTACCAGTTTAGCCGGCTCATGCCGAAGAGGCTGCCGTCGCCGCTTTCGGCGATGTAGCGCACGCCGTTGGCCGCGTACGGCGCGTCGCCGCCCTGCGCGATCGCGCCGAGGTGACCCATGCCGTGCACGGCCGTGTAGAACCCGATCGCAGTCGCGAGGACGAGGCACGCGCCGACCGCCCAGTTCGCTCGCGGCTCCCAGACCCGCGGTTCCGGCTCATGCGGCCACCGGCGCGCGGTGAGCCGCCGGAGTCCGAACGCGACAGCGGCGAAGAGCACCGTGGTGAGCGCGAAGGTCCAGACGTTGAAGGGCAGCCCGATCGCCGCCGTCCACGGACCGGCCAAGCCCCCGATGGCATAGCTCAGCAGCGGCGTCAGCCCGGCCAGCAGCCAGCCGCGCAGACCGGCGGCGACTCCGGTGATGAGCCCGGGAATTCCGAGCACGAGCAGGCAACAGGCGATACTGGCTGCCACGGACAGCAGGGTGGGTTCGCTCGGCACAGTCTTCCTCAGGTCACGGGGCATCCGCCGGCCCCCGCCGTGGCGGATGGAAATCGAGGCCCAGACTAGCGGGCACCCACATACACTCGAACGGCTGATGTCGGCAGTGAGCGGCCGCGCGCTTGACTGGAACTCGTGAGGAGCGGTCCGCCAGGGGTCGGCCGGACGGGTGAGGGGCGCGGGAGGCTGGGGGCGCGTGGTTTACGCGGTCGCGGGGGATGGCTGGCGCTGGCCGCGCTGGTCGTCGCCGCTTGGCGGCGGATGGGGCGGGACCGGCGGTGGCGGGTCGCGGTTCTTCTGCTCGTTCTCGGGTTTTCGCTGCTGCATCAGCTGTTGTTCGCCACCGCGACCGAGGACGCGTACGTCAGTTTCCGGTACGCGCAGAACATCGCCGACGGCAATGGCCCGGTATTCAACACCGGCGACCGCAGCGAGACGTACGCGAATTTCCTCTGGCTCGTGGTGATCGCGTTGCCGCGCGGAGCTTTCGGTGCGGATGTGCCGACCGCGGCCGTCGGGTTGAGCTGTGCGGCCGCTTTGGCGTGCGTGTTGACGGCGTATTTCCTCGCCAATCGCATTACCGCGCTCGGCTTGCCGGAAGGCGCTGAGCCTCGGCGTGCGGTCGGGGTCGCGGCGGCGTTGCTGACCGCCGGGGCGAATGGCCTCGCGGTGTACGGACTTTCGGGCACTGAGCTGCCGATGTTCGCGTTGCTCGTGCTCTGCGTCGCGTACGCGTTGGTGGCGGGCCGGCCGTTGGTCGCCGGGGTGCTCGTGGCCGGCGCGGTGATGACCCGGCCGGAAGGGCTCGTGCTCGCGGTGGTCGGCGCGGGGTGGCTGGTTTTCGCTGCCGCACGGGGACGGCACACCTGGTGGGCGCCAGCCGGGTTTGTGCTGGGCGCGCTGGTTTTCCTGGCTCCCTGGACGGCTTGGCGCGTCACCTACTACGACCGGTTCGGGCCGGTCCCGAGCCTGCCGCCCGGGCCGGATTGGCCGTATCTGGGCGGGTTCGCCTTGGCGCACTTGGGCTTTCTCGTCCCGGCCGCGGTCGTGGCGGGGCTGGTGGCGGCGCGACGACGCGCGGTGGAGGCCCGGTCGGCGTTGTGGCTGCTGCTGGCGCTCGCCGTCGGCCACACCGCGCTCGTGCTGCTTTTCGAGGAGGACCCGGGACTTTCGTGGCGGCTGCTGGCGCCGGTGCCGCCGTTGCTGGCGGTCGCCGCGGTGGCCGGGTGCGGCGTCCTCGCCCCGGTACCGAGTCCGCGGGCGATTTCCCGGGCGGTTCCCGCCGTCACCGCGGTGCTTACCGGGGTCGCGGTGGCGGTCTCGGTGTTCAGCCCCGAGGTGCTGGAGCGCGTGCGGGCCTGGAGCACTCAGGGCGCGCAGCTGGCCGAGGTCGGCGACTGGCTCGCCCGCTACCTGCCGCCGGGTTCCGTCGTGAGCGCCGGGTCGCCGGGCCTGCTCGCGAGCCGCGCGGGTTCGCAGGTGCTCGTGGTCGGGCTGGACGCGGAACGGCCGACGCTCGCCGTGCCCGGCCGGTCCGGGTACGCCAGCCGCCAGGATTGTGCCGACGACCTGCCCGCCTGGTACCGCGTCGCGACCTTCCGGCGCATCGGGACGCCGTTCTGGATCTCGGTGTACCCGCGCGCCGACGAGGCCAGCCGGCTCGTCGGCGAACTCGACCGCGCCCCGGACTTCCGCTACGTGTCCTGCCCCTGAAGTGTGGCGGAGCCGACCCGCCCGACCTACCGGCGAGAAACCTACGGTCCCGTAGCCTTGGTGCATGGCTGATTTCGTGTACCCGCCCGTCCTGGTCGCCGCGCGGCTGATGTTCCGGCTGCTCGACAACCGGCTCCGGGTGACCGGCGCCGAACACGTCCCCGCCCGCGGCGGCGCGGTGCTCGCCTGCACGCACGTCAGCTACCTGGACTTCATCTACTGCGGCCTCGGCGCCCGCCCGGCGAAGCGGCTGGTGCGGTTCATGGCCAAGCAGGAGATCTTCCGCAACCCGGTCGCCGGCCCGCTGATGCGCGGCATGCACCACATCCCGGTGGACCGCGCCGCCGGGCAGGCGTCCTACGACGAGGCCGTGGCACGGCTGCGCGCGGGCGAGGTCGTCGGCGTCTTCCCGGAGGCCACGATCAGCCAGTCGTTCACCGTGAAGGACATCAAGACCGGCGCGGTCCGGATGGCCGCCGAGGCGAGCGTGCCGGTGGTCCCGATGGCGCTGTGGGGCACGCAGCGGCTGTGGACGAAGGGCCGTCCGAGGGACCTCACCCGCAGGCACGTGCCGATTTCCGTGGTCATCGGCGAGCCGATGCGCCCCGGCCCGGAGGACTCGTGCGAAGCGCTGACCACGGACCTGCGCGCCCGGATGTCGGAGCTGCTCGAGAAGGCCCAGGCGGAGTACCCGGAGGCCCCGGAGAGCGACGCCGAACGCTGGTGGCTGCCCGCGCATCTCGGCGGCAGCGCGCCGACGCCCGAGGAAGCCGCCGCGCTCGACCGCCGCGAGTGAAAGCGCCTAGAACCAGCGTTCCAGCACCTGCGCCACTCCGTCTTCCGCGGCCGGGCCGGTGACCTCGTCCGCCACCGCCAGCACCGTCGGGTGCCCGTTGGCCATCGCGACGCCGTGCCCGGCCCACTGCAGCATCTCGACGTCGTTCGGCATGTCGCCGAAGGCGATCACCGACGACTGAGGCACGTCGAAGCGCTCGGCGATGTCCGCGAGCCCGGTCGCCTTCGTCACGCCGTGCGCGGACAGTTCGATCAGCCCGCCCGAGGACGAGTACGTGACGTCCACCGCGCCGTCGAGCACCGCGCTCACCGCTTCGGCCATTTCCTCCGACGTCATCCCCCGGCGGCTGACCAGCAGCTTGATCGCGGTTTTCCCGAGCACCTCGGCGCGCGGCGCGGTCCGGCTCTCCTCGTCGCCCCACGGATTGTGGTACTCCGGCTCGATCACGAAATTGCGCAACTCGTGGTCCACCGATCCGGTGCTGATCCGTTCCGCCGCCAGCCGACATCCGGGCAGCGCCTTGTCGAGCGCGGAGGCCAGCTCGTGCAGCAGTTTCGGCTTGAGTTCGCCGTGCACCGCGACCACCGAATCGGTGCCGATGTCGAGCAGCACGGCTCCATTGGCGCACACCGCGTAGCCGGTCAGCCCGAGCGGCCCGGCGATCGGCGCGATCCAGCGCGGCGGGCGGCCGGTGCACAGCACGAACGGCACGTCGTCGTCCAGCACCCGGCGCACTACCGACACCGTGCGCGGCGTCACTTGTTCGCTGGGGCCGAGCAGGGTTCCGTCGACATCGGACGCGATCAACCGGGGTTTCTCCACCCGTCCCATTCTCCCGGTCGCCGCCCGTTCGAGCGAATGTCAGTGCCGGACGTTACGGTCGGCGTCGTGCGAGCAGGCATCGTAATTCTTCCCGAGGACCGCTGGTGGGCGGCCGAGCCGAAGTGGCGCGCGGCCGAGGAGTACGGCTTCGACCACGCGTGGACCTACGACCATCTCGGCTGGCGATCGCTGGTCGACGGGCCGTGGTTCTCCGCCGTGCCCACCCTCACCGCGGCCGCCATGGTCACCTCCACGATCCGGCTGGGCACCTTCGTCGCCTCCCCGGTCGCGCGGCACCCGGTGCCGTTCGCGCGCGAGCTGATCACCCTGGACGACGTGTCCGACGGACGGTTCGTGCTGGGTGTCGGCGCGGGCGTGGACAGCGCGCGCTACGACGCCCAGGTGCTCGCCGCGCCGGAGCTGACCGCGCGGCAGCGGGCCGACCGCTTCACCGAGTTCGTCGAGGCTCTCGACGGGCTGCTGATGACCGACAACTTCGACTTCTCCGGCGAGTACTACACCGCGCGCGGTGCGCGGAACCTGCCCGGCACGGTGCAGCGCCCGCGGCTGCCGTTCCTGGTCGCGGCGAACGGTCCGCGCACCATGACGCTGGCCGCGCGGTTCGGGGCGGGCTGGGTCACCACCGGCCGCGGCGGGGACACCCTCGACGAATGGTGGACCGGCATCGAGGAGCTGGTCCGCACGTTCGACCAGCGGCTCGAAGCGGCCGGCCGCGAACCGGCGGGCATCCAGCGGCACCTGAGCCTGGACGCGGCCCCGGTGTTCTCGCTCAGCAGCGTCGCGGCGTTCCGGGAGGCCACCGAACGGGCCCGGGAGCTGGGCTTCACCGACGTCATCGCGCACTGGCCGCGTTCGAGCGGGCCGTACGAGGGGCACGAATCGGTGCTGGAGAAGGTCGTCGAAGAAGTGCTGCCGGGCCTCAAGGCCGAATAAGACCTCGGGACCGCGGCCGGGGAGGCCGCGGTCCCGAGGGTCACTTGACGATCGTGTAGATCTGCGCGCCGGGATTGCGGTAGACCAGCCGCAGGAAATCGCGGCCCGCCAGGTCGCGCAGCCCGGGGGAGAGCGGCGCGTCCTTGGCGATCGAACCGCTGCCCACCAGCACGTGGTGCACCTTCAGCCGCCGCACCGCCTCGCGGACGCGCAGGTCCAGGTCGTAATCGCGGAAGTGCAGCGCCAGGTAGGCCGCGTCCGGGGAGATCGGGCCGCCGCCGTCGTAGTGGCCGGCCACCGGGTGCACGCCGGTCAGCGCGTACATCCACGCGGTGCCGTCCAGCCGGTCGTTGAGCACCTTCTCCTCGGCCGGGATGTTCATCCGGCCGAGGAAGTCCATCGCCGCGATCTCGTCCGGGCTGACCGGCGGCGTGACCTCGCCCTCCGGGCCGTTGTAGTACAGGAACGACACCGCGGTGGCGTTCGCGGTGCGGTAGAAGCCGCCGGTCAGGACCGCGGTCACGGCCACGACGACCGCCGCCGCCGCGACCCCGAGCCGCGACACCACCTTCGGCCGCGCCTGTGCCCAGCTGACCGAGCGGATCAGCTGCGCGGTCCAGCGCTGCAGTTCCGCCATGCCGTGCCCGGCGAGCAGGCACAGCGGGATCGCGGCCAGCGCCATCAGCCGGAACCGGTCGTTCCACCACGGCCGCGACAGCGAGATCACCAGCGGCGAGGCGCCGTAGGACGTGACCAGCACGAACAGCCCGGACAGCCCGATCGCGGAGATCATCAGCCAGCGCAGCCTGCCGAGCGCGCGGAAGCTCAGTACGCCGACCACGAGCAGCACGGTGAGCCAGAGCTGCGGTTTGTGCAGCACCTGCTGGAAGGTGGCGAGCATGTTCAGCGCCGACAGGACCGGCAGGTCCGAATTCCACGGCTGATACGGGTACGCGCCGTTGGTGAAGCCGATCGCGCCCAGGATCTGCAGCGCGGCGAGCGCGAGCGCGAACACCATGACCGGCACTGTGCGCACGATGTCGCCGCCGATCACGCGCAGCCCGCTGCGTCCCTCGGGCACACCGTCCACGCGAAGCCCGCGAAGCGAGCGGTACCAGCGCTGCAACACCAGCGGAGCCGCGAAGAGCGTGCCGCCGAACAGTGCGCTCGAATGTGCGACGAGCAGGCCGTCCACCGTGAGCGCCAGCACCAGGCCGGTGTCGATGGCCGGGCGTACGAGGAAGCGCTGCAGCGAGACCACCATGAGCGGGGTCAGGACGACGCCCAGCGCGTACGGCAGCAGGCCGCTCGACACCGACTCGTACGCACCCGTGGTGGCCGCAGCGGCGATGAGAGCGGCGCAGCCGGCGAAGACCGCACGGCCGCCCATCTGGCGGACCACCGCGACCATCGACAGCGCGAAGATGCCCGCGACCGGCATGGTGACGGCGTTGAGCGTGACCGGGATGGTCGTCCCGGAGATCTGGTACACCAGCGCGGCGACCAGGTGATAGCCGTTCGGGTAGAACGAGCCGTCCGGGTACCAGTTGATCTTGCTCATGCCGATGAGCGAGCCGTCGCCGGTGTCGGCGATGTAGCGGATGCCGTTCGCGTGGTAGACGGTGTCCCAGCGCTGGAAGACCGCTGTCGTCCCGCCGCGCGCGGACAGCACCACGGCGATCGACAGCGCGGTGGCCACCACGACGCACGCGGCGACCGACCAGTGCGCCCGCGTGCTCCAGACGACCGGGGGCTCCTCCGCGCCGGGGCTGATCCAGCCGCGGACGAGGCAGAGCCTGCGGACGCCCCACGCGACCCCCGCCAGCAGCACGGTGCAGGCCGCGGCGGTGAGCACGTTGTACGGGAGGCCGACGGCCGCCAGCCAGGGCCCGCCCAGACCGGTGACGGCGTAGCTGAGCAGCGGCGCCAGCCCGGCGAGGGCCCAGCCGCGCAGTCCCGCGGCCCTCCCGATGATGCCGCCCGGGACCACCAGCACGGCCAGGTAAGTGGCGACCGCGCCGAAATAAGTCCAGAAGGTGTCTGGTGCAGGCATGCTTCTCACTTGTGTAGTGCGGGTAAAACCCGGCGGGATGCCGAGGTCGGTTCGGGAGGCGGTCGCGCGACTGCGTACCCTGAGCGCCCGTGAGCGAGCACACGAACTCCGCCAAGATTACTGAAGACGACTTTCGCGGTTACGACCTCGTCGTCGTCGGGTCCGGTTTCTTCGGCCTGACCATCGCCGAACGGGCCGCGGCCGAGCTGGGCAAGAAGGTCCTGGTCCTCGAGCGCCGCCACCACCTCGGGGGCAACGCCTACTCCGAGATCGAGCCCGAAACGGGCATCGAGGTGCACCGCTACGGCGCGCACCTGTTCCACACGTCCAACAAGCGGGTGTGGGACTACGTCAACCGCTTCACCGAGTTCACCGGCTACCAGCACCGGGTCTTCGCGCGGGTGAAGGACCAGGTCTACTCGTTCCCGATGAACCTCGGCCTGATCAACCAGTTCTTCGGCAAGTCGCACACGCCGGACGAGGCGCGCGAACTGATCGCGAAGCAGGCCGCGGAGTTCCGGACCGAGGACGCGCAGAACCTCGAGGAGAAGGCGATCTCGCTGATCGGCCGCCCCCTCTACGAGGCGTTCATCCGCGGGTACACCGCGAAGCAGTGGGAGAACGACCCCAAGAACCTCGGCACGAACATCATCAACCGGCTGCCGGTCCGCTACACCTTCGACAACCGGTACTTCAACGACACCTACGAGGGTCTGCCGGTCAACGGCTACACCGCGTGGCTCGAGAAGATGGCCGAGCACGAGAACATCGAGATCCGGCTGAACGTCGACTACTTCGACGTGCGCGAGCACATCCCGGCGGGCACCCCGACGGTCTACACCGGGCCGCTCGACCGCTACTTCGACTACTCGGCGGGCCGGTTCACCTGGCGCACCGTCGACTTCGAGTCCGAGGTCGCGCAGACCGGCGACTTCCAGGGCACCTCGGTCGTGAACTACAACGACGAAGAGGTCCCCTACACCCGGATCATCGAGTTCCGCCACTTCCACCCGGAGCGGGACTACCCGAAGGACAAGACGGTCATCTTCCGCGAGTACTCGCGCTTCGCGAAGGAAGACGACGAGCCGTACTACCCGATCAACACCGCCGAGAACCGCGAGAAGCTGGAAAGCTACCGCGAGCTGGCGAAGGCCGAGGCGCGCGAGAAGAACGTGCTGTTCGGCGGGCGGCTCGGCACGTACAAGTACCTCGACATGCACATGGCGATCGGGTCGGCGCTCTCGATGTTCGACAACAAGATCGCACCGCATTTCACCGACGGTGCGCCCCTCGACGGGACGATCGATGCTTGAGAAAGACACCCCGCGCGGTGAAGTGGCCGTGCTCTCCAGCACGCAGAAGGTGCTGAAGAAGCCCGGCACGGTGCGGATCGCGCGGGGAATGTCGCTGTTCGGGGAGCACAGCGCGGGATGGTTCGCGCTGGGCTTGCTCGGAGCGGCGGTGGACCGCGACCGGCGCAAGGACTGGCTGGTCGCGGCGGCCGGAGTGGTGGGCGCGCACGCCGCGTCGATCGCCGTGAAGCGCGTCGTGCGGCGGCGCCGTCCGGACCATCCCAGCGTGGAGGTTCTGGTCGGCACGCCGAGCAAGCTGAGCTTCCCGTCGTCGCACGCGACGTCGACGACAGCGGCGGCGGTGCTCTACTCCGGATTGACCGGGCGTAACCTGGTCCCCGCCCTGGTACCGCCGATGCTCGCCTCGAGGCTGCTGCTCGGCGTTCACTATCCGACAGACGTTCTGGCCGGAGCTGCCCTGGGAGGCGCAGTCGGCGGTCTGATCCGACGGAAGCTGACCAAGAAGCGATGAGCGAAACGACCGACGAGCGAACCGAAAACGCGTCCGGTACGGCCGAATCCGCGGAAGCGAAGGAATCGGCTGCCGAGAAGACCGAGGTCGCCGAGGAAACCGAAAAGGCCGGGAAGACCGAACCCTCGGCCTCGGCCCCGGCGGCGGCCGCCAGCCCGAGTCCGGTGAGGCTCGTGCTCGGGGTGGTCAAGACCGCGCGGCCGAAGCAGTGGGTGAAGAACGTCCTCGTCTTCGCGGCGCCGTTCTTCGCGTTCTCGAAGGCGACGAACCGGACCGAGCTGGTCATCGACGCGCTGATCGCGTTCGTGGCCTTCTCGCTCACCGCCTCGTCGGTCTACCTGATCAACGACGCCGTCGACGTCGAGGCCGACCGGGCCCACCCGACGAAGCGCAACCGCCCGATCGCGGCGGGCATCGTCCCGGTCCCGGTGGCCTACGCCTCGGCGGTGGTGTTCTTCCTGGCCGGGCTCGCCGTGTCGTTCGCGGCGGACTGGCGGCTGGCGATCGTGCTGGCGGTCTACGAGGCCGTACAGCTCGGCTACTGCTTCGGCCTGAAGCACCAGCCGGTGGTGGACCTGGCGATCGTCGGCTCGGGCTTCCTGATGCGCTCGGTGGCCGGCGGCGTCGCCGGCGGCATCGCGATGTCGCAGTGGTTCCTGCTGGTCACGGCGTTCGGCTCGCTGTTCATGGTGGCGGGCAAGCGGTACGCGGAGATCATGTTGTTCGAGCGCACCGGCGCGAAAATCCGGTCCTCGCTGAAGAAGTACTCGGCGAGCTACCTGCGCTTCGTGTGGGCGACGTCCGCGGCGATCCTGATCATGTCCTACTGCCTGTGGGCGTTCGAGATCCGCCAGGCCGAGCACAACTCGGTGTGGGCGGTCGTGTCGATGGTCCCGTTCGTGATCGCGGTGCTCCGCTACGCGGTCGACGTGGACGGCGGCAACGCCGGCGCGCCCGACGAGATCGCGCTGAAGGACCGCGTGCTGCAGGTGCTCGGCGCGACCTGGGTCGTGACCCTGTTCCTGTCGTTCTACCTGTGAACGGCACGCGGATTTAAACAGCTGGGATTCAGCTTCTCCACAGCATCGACGGTCACCCTCGGGGGTGGGAGCCGGGACACTCCGCCTCCCGCCCCGCTCAGCCCGGAGGACCGACGATGAACGACGACAAGAACCCCTCGCCTGGCGAGCCCGCCGGGCCGGAGCCCGCTGGGCAGTCCGGGGCCGCTTCCGGCGAGGGTGCGGCCGGCCCGCCGGGAGCCGAGGAGGCCACGCGGCCGAGCCAGCCGGTGCCGCCTGCCGAGCAGACCAGTCAGCTGGGCCAGTCCGCTTCGGCCGCGGAGCAGGCGGGTCAGTCCGCTTCGGCCGCGGAACAGGCGGGTCAGCCCACTCCGGCCGCGGAACAGGCGGGTCAGCCCACTCCGGCTGCGGAGCAGGCGGGTCAGCAGCCGACGGGCCACTACGCTCACCCCGGCCCGTGGGGCATGCCCCTGAAACCGAAGCAGAGCGGCTTCCGCCGATTCGTCGCCCACCGGGCAACCCAACTGGTCGCGGTGGGTGTCCTGGGCTTGGTCGTGGGCGGAGGCATCGTCGGCGGCGTCATGGCCGCGACGCACCACCCCGGACGCCCCGGGATGAGCCAGCACCACGGCGGCCACCGCTTCGACGACGGCGGCCCCGGCCCGCGCCACCGCGTCCCGGACGGCGGCAACGAGCACAACGGCCCCGGTTTCGGCAACGGCGGCTGAGCGAGAAGCACGTTCGCCGGTCTCGAGCGCGACACCCAATCCGCAGTCCCCGGTCGCGGGGGGCTAAAGAGCGGCGAACGTGTCGTTCAGGATCTTCACGATCGCGCGCGGGGTGCCGGAGATGAGTTCGGTTCGGCCCTCGGTCGTCTGGTAGGTGAGGATCCGGCCTGATTTCACGTCGGCGGCGAGGACGGGGCCGCCGGTGAGATGGCGGCCCTCGGTGCGGCGTGCGACGTACAGCTGGTGAGTGGCGTCGGCGGGCTGGTTCAGGGTCGCGGTGAGGTATTCGTGGCTGTTGGTCTCGTCGAACGGGTCTGGGGCCGCGTCGGACGCGGGCGTTACCGAGACTGAGCGCACGGGCGCGCCGGGGATTTGCGGGAGAGTATCGAAAAGCGTCGTGGCCAGGCGGGTCGGTGCGGCCGGCCGGATTTCGACCAGGCCGTCCTGTGCGGAGACCAGAATCGCGGTTTGTTCCCGCTGCGCGACGATAGCGGTTCGCTGGATTCCGCCGCGCAATGCGGACCAGGCGAAATACTCGCGTTCGGCAAAGGCGAGGACTTGCAGCGTGGCACGCAAATGTGCGGACGGAGCGGCGTTTTCGGCAAGCCCGAGCTGGGCGAGCAGATTAATGGTGGCGTCGTGGAGTTCGCGGTGTGCACCGGATTTGACCCAGACTCGGCGGGCGCGCAGCAGCGGATGCTGTTCACCGAGGTCAAGCATGTCCCAGACGGCCGAAAGCGCTTCGACGGGCAGGGTTACGGTCTGCTCGACGTCCTCTCGCACCTGCGCCCCCCTCGGCCCTGGCTTTCGGCTGCCGTGAGCACGGTATCCGATTGATCACTCGCGTGGGGTTGGTGTCTGCAATTGAGAACAGGTAGCAGTGAGGAGAAAAGCAGACTCCGATAAGACGTAAACGCTATAGGCATCAATGCTCTGATTATTCCTGCTCTGGCCTTGGCGGCGGTAGACGTGTGTGATTAACCGACGATGGCCAAGCCTCCGCTCTCCGCCGCGACTCGCACCATTGGCGAGCGCGTGCGCGCGTTTCGCAACGACGCGGGGCTGAGTCAGGAACAGCTGGCCGAACTGGCCGGGGTGCACTGGACGTTCGTGAGCCAGGTCGAACGCGGCCTGCGCAACATCAATCTGCACAATCTGCTCAAATTCGCCGACGGTCTCGGCGTGAACCCGGCCCGGCTGGTGGACGGGCTGCGGCCGCCGTCCGGCGACTAGTCCACTGTGGACGGACGAAGGACCTGGCGCAGCGTGCCTTCCCGCAGCAAGAGAATCTGCGTGAGCACCTGCAGTCCGACGAAGAACGCGATCGACAGCCCGGCGTCGGGCGCGGGAACGTCGTCGACCGGCAGCCGGTAGGCCATCCCGATGCTCAGTCCACTGTGGACCAGACTGCCAACGCCCCACGCCACGGTGAGCCTGCGCCACACCCGGCGGAACGACGGCCGCTCCTCCCACGCCGCGTCCAGCCGGTCGTCGCCGGTCATCAGCGTGGTGGCCAAACCGACGGTCAGGAACATCAGGACGAGCAAGCCGATCCCGTCCACGCGACGCCGTGTGATGAGCGGGTACAGCACGCGCAGCGCGGGCGGCAGTCCGCTCAGCAACAGCGCGGCGGGCGGCTCAGGGCGACATCCACTGAACGGTGGAGTCGTGAGTGTTTATGCCGGTTGTAACCGGCATAAACACTCACGAGGATCAGACCGGCAGCTTGCGGAAGATCGGCCGCGGCACGTGCCGCAGGATCGACATCACCAGCCGGAACTCCGACGGCGACCACACGAGGTCCTTGCCCTTGCGCGCGGCCTCGACCGCGACGTCGGCGACCTGCTCGGCCGTCCGGGTCAGCGGGGCGTCCTTCATCCCGGCGGTCATCTTGGTCTTGACCTGGCCGGACCGGACGACGGTCACCTGCACGCCGTGCGGCGCGAGGGCCTCGCCGAGACCGAGGTAGAAGCCGTCGAAACCGGCCTTGCTCGACCCGTACACGAAGTTCGACCGGCGGACCCGCTCGCCCGCGACCGACGACAGCGCGATGACCTTGCCGTGGCCCTGCGTCTTGAGCTTCTCCGACAGCGCCACGCCGGCCGACACCGCGGCGGTGTAGTTGACCGTCGCCAGCTCGACCGCCTTGCCGTGGTTCTGCCACAGCTCCTCGGCCTCGCCGAGCAGGCCGAACGCGACCACCGTGACGTCGATGTCGCCACCGGCGAACGCCTCGTCCAGCACCTTCGGGTGGGACGCGAGGTCGTTGGCGTCGAAGGCCACAGTGGACACTTCGGCGCCGCGATCCTTCAGGCGCTGCGCGGCTTCCTCCAGCCGCGGCGAAGGACGAGCGGCCAGCACGACCCGCAGCGGCTTCTCCGCGAGGTACTTCTCCGCGATCGCCAGCGCGATGTCGGACGTGCCGCCGAGCAGCAGCAGGGACTGGGGGTTACCGACCGCGTCGATCACAGTGCGAGCCTCCGGCTCATGTCAGAGGCGAAAACGCCTTCGGGGTCAACGGAAGCGCGCACCTTGCGCCACTCCTCCAGCCGCGGGTACATCTTCGCGAACGTCTCGGGCGAGGTGCGCGAGTCCTTCGCGGTGTAGAGGCGGCCGTTCGCGTCCAGGACCATCTCGTCCATTTCCTCGCAGAACCGGCTGAGCCCGTTCTTGATCGGGAAATCGACGCTCAGCATCCAGCCCGGCGTCGGCCAGGACATCGGAGCCGGGTTCGAGTCGCCCATCCGCTTGAACACGTTCAGGAACGAGTAGTGCCCGGACCGCGAGATGGCCCGGCAGATGCCCTTGAGCTGGTCTTCCGCGCCGAACGGCACGGAGAACTGGTACTGCAGGAAACCCTTGCTGCCGTACGCGCGGTTCCACTCGCTCAGCATGTCGAGGGGGTGGTAGAACTGCGTCAGGTTCTGGATCTTGCCGCGCGCGCCCTTCTTGGGCACCGTCTTCTGCCACAGCTCGTTGATCAAGCCGAAGGTGAGCTTGTTGCCGAGCCCGTTGGGGAACACGTCCGGCAGCGTCAGCAGCTGCGGTGCGTCGAACTTCAATGGGTTGCTGCGCAGCTTCGGCGGCAGCTGGTCGAGCTTCGCGAGCGAACCGCGCGAGAACGTGGCGCGGCCGAGGCGGCTGTCGGACGAGATCAGGTCCGGCACCGACATCGAGTAGTCGTAGTTGAGGTCTGAACCATCGGTGAAGAGCCCGAGGGTCTCGTCGAGGTTCGAGGTGCGGTCGGCGTCCACGTAGAAGTACGCCGTTTCCGTTTTCTTCATCCGGATCGTCGCGCGGAGGATGATCCCGGTGAGCCCGATCCCGGCCACGGTCGCCCAGAACAGCTCCGAATCCGGGCCCTCCGGGGTGAGCGTGCGCACGTTCCCGTCGGCGGTGAGCAGGTCCATCGACACCACGTGGTTGCCGAAGCTGCCCGCCGAGTGGTGGTTCTTGCCGTGGATGTCGTTGGCGATCGCGCCGCCGATGGTCACCTGGCGGGTGCCCGGCAGGACCGGGACCCACAGGCCGTACGGCAGCGCCTCGCGCATCAGCTTGTCGAGGCTGACGCCCGCGTCGAGGTCGACGAGGCCGGAGTCCGGGTCGATCGAGTGGATGCGATCGAGCACGGTCATGTCGACGACCAGGCCGCCCGCGTTCTGCGCCGGGTCGCCGTAGGACCGGCCGAGCCCTCGGGCGATGACCCCGCGCGGGCCCGCGGAGGCGACGGCTCGGGCGATCGTGTCGACGTCGCGCGTGCTCAGCACGTCGGCGACGGTCCCGGCGGTGCGGCCCCAGCCGGTGAGCGTGCGGCGCTGTGTCTCGGGTGCTTGGGTCACACGACCAGGGTAGCCACGCCGAACACCGCCCGGAACGTGACCCTGAAGTGCTCGCTTCTACACTTTGCGCATCAAGGCACAAGCGTCCGAGCGTCGAAGTGGGTAATACGGACACTGACGCAATAGGCCGAGAAGGTAATCCAAGTGGTGGCTACAGAACCGCAGAGTGACCAAGCGCAGCCGGCTCCCGCGGGCCCCGGTCTGCTGGGCCAGCTGATCCGGTTCGGCGTGATCGGCGGCTTCTGCGCCCTGCTCGACCTGGGCACGTACTCGCTGCTGCGCGCGATCGGGATGGACGCCACCCCCTGGGTGGACCTCGCGCGCGCGATCAGTTTCATCGTGGGCACGACCACGGCGTTCTTCCTGAACCGGCGCTTCACGTTCGCCGACGGGCGGCGCGACGGGAACGCCCAGGTCGGCAGCTTCGTTCTGCTGTATGCCGTCACCTTCTTCGTCGCCGTCGGCGTGAACCAGCTCATGCTGCACGTGCTGCCGGAGTCGGGGTGGAAGGCCACGCTGGCCTGGGTGGTGTCCCAGGCAACGGCGACTGTGATCAATTTCGTGATGCTCAAGTGGGTCGTGTTCCGTGTACGGCCGGTAAAGGAGAACTGAGTTCGATGCCCGGTAAAGCAGCCCCGGTCGCGGAGGCGGCCCCCGCAGGCCAGACGCGGTTCGCCGAACACGCCCCCGAAGGCAGGCTCACGGCCCAGCGCGGGCTGTACGCCGGGCCGGCTCCGATCGTCAGCAAGGACATGTACGCCGAGGTCGAGCAGGGCAACGCCCAGCGCGAGCGCGGCAGCGTCACGCTCGAGCCGTCCGCGAAGGTCACCGGCAACACCTACTTCGGCCGCTTCCCGGCGAGTTACTGGCAGCGCTGGACCACCGCGACCGAGGTGAAGCTGGAAGCCGTCGTCACCGGCGACGGGCTGCTGTCGCTCGGCGCGTCCGACATGCTCGGCGACCCGCGCGTGGTCGACGCCCAGCAGGTGTCCGGCGCGAAGGGAGCCAAGGTCGAGCTGACCGGCAAGCTGGACAAGTTCCACGACGGCGGCGCGCTGTGGCTCGACCTCGAGACCGAGGGCGGCCAGACGCTGCGGGTCGAGCAGGTCCGCTGGACCGTCGACGCGCCGGAGTCGATCCGCCCGACCGCGGTCACCATCTGCACGATGAACCGCGCCGACGACTGCCTGAAGAACCTCCAGGCGCTCGCCGCGGACGTGTCCTCGCTCGACACGCTCGACGCCATCTACGTCGCCGACCAGGGCACCGACCTGGTCGAATCGCGCGAGGGCTTCGAGCAGGTCGCGAAGGACCTCGGCGAGAAGCTGCACTACATCAAGCAGCCGAACCTCGGCGGGGCGGGCGGCTTCACCCGCGGCCTGTACGAGGTCGCCGGGCACACCGAGACCGAGCACGCGAACGTGCTGTTCATGGACGACGACGTGCTGCTCGAGCCGGACCTCGTCGTGCGCATGACGGCGTTCTCCAACCGCGCGGCCAACCCGATCATCGTCGGCGGCCAGATGCTCAACCTGCTGCACCCGAACCAGCTGCACGTCGGAGCCGAGTACGCCCGGCTGAACACGCTGGAGCCGGGGCAGCCGGTGCAGCACTCGCTGTCGACGGCCGACCTGCTCGGCGTCGACGAGGACGGCAACCCGAACCGCCAGGAACGCCGCCTCGACGCCGGGTACAACGGCTGGTGGTCGTGCCTGATCCCGTACGAGGTCGTCAAGGCCATCGGCTACCCGCTGCCGTTCTTCTTCCAGTGGGACGACGCGGAGTACTCCTACCGGGCCCGCGAATACGGCTTCCCCACGGTGACCCTGCCGGGCGCGGGCGTGTGGCACGCGGACTTCCACTGGAAGGACTGGGACGAGTGGCACCGGTACTTCAACCTGCGCAACTCGATCATCACCGCCGCGCTGCACTCGCCGTTCAACCTGAACCTGCTCTCCCGCGTGCTGATGGCACAGCTGGTGCGTTACCTGCTCGGCATGCAGTACGGCCTGTCCGCGACGCTGATCAAGGCGGTCGAGGACTTCCTGGAGGGCCCGGAGATCCTGCGCGACGGCGGCGTCGAGGCGATGAAGGAGATCCGCCGGATCCGCGACGCATACCCGGAGACCAAGCGGCACAAGGCCACTGACGTGCCGGGCATCGCGTCCAACGACATCGGCATCATCAACAGCGCGCCGCGGCCGAGCATGCAGCGGCTCGTGCTGATCAAGCGGATCCTGGACAAGGTGCTCGGCCGCAGCCGGTTCGGGCTGGGCGCGGTGCCGGTCGACGAGGCGCACTGGTGGCACATCGCGCTGTTCGACACCGCCGTGGTCACCGACGCGTCGCAGGAAGGCGTGCGCGTCCGCAGCTACGACAAGGTCAAGATGTTCGACCTGGCCAAGCGCGGCGCGAAGGTGATCAACCGGCTGCGCAAGGAAGGCGCGAGCGTGCAGGAGCAGTACAAGCGCGCGATGCCGGAACTCACCTCGCGGGAGAACTGGAAGCGGCTGTACGAGCTGTGATTGCCTGAGCTGTCCGGGAAGGGCGTCTCGCGTTTCGGCGCGGGCGCCCTTTCTGTCTTTTTCGGTAGCTTTGAATTCATGGCCGACCTGGTTTCCCGCGCGCGTGCTCTTGCCGACGACCTGCTGTTTCCCGCGGCGGCCGAGGTGGACCGGCTGGGCGTGGTGCCGCGCTCGCATTTCGACGCGCTCGCCGAGGAGGGGTTCTACGGTCTCGCCGCACCGGATTCCGGGGTCGAACTGCCGCAGCTGGTCGGCGTGCTCGAAGCGCTGGCCGGCGGGTGCCTGAGCACCGCGTTCACCTGGCTGCAGCACCACGGGCTCGTCGCCGGGCTGGCCGCGACGGACCGGGAAGACCTGCGCGAGCGGTATCTGGCGGACCTGATCAGCGGACGGCTGCGCGCGGGCGTCGCGTACGCGGGCGTGATCCCGACCCCGCCGCGGGTGCGGGTCCAGCGGGTGGACGGCGGTTACCGGTTCGACGGGGAAGCGCCGTTCGTGAGCGGCTGGGACGCGATCGACCTGCTCCAGCTGTCCGGGCGCGACGGCGACACGGTGGTCAACGCCCTGGTCTCGCCGATCGTCGGGCACAGCCTGGTCGCCGAGCCGTTGACGCTCATGGCCGCGCAGGGCACCGCGACCGTGCGGCTGAAGCTCGACAACCACTTCATTCCCGACGAATCGGTTTTCGCCAAGGTCAGCCACGACAAATTCGTGGCGGGCAATACGTTCGCGGCGCGGCTCAACGGATGCGCGCCGCTCGGTCTCGCCGAGCGCTGCGCTCGCTTGATCGAGGCGGCCGGCGAAGCGGAAACGGCAGCGGCGTTGCGGTCCGAACAGGACGAAATCCGCCGTCGCCTCGACGCTGGACTCGCTGATCCGGCGACGCTTCCGGCTGCCCGCGCCGCGGGTGCCGACCTGGCGTACCGGTCGGCGGGCGCGCTCGTCGCGGCGACGGGCAGCCGCGCGGTGCTGGCCGGGGCGCACGCTGGTCGGCTGGTGCGCGAGGCGACGTTCCTGTTGGTCGCCGCGAGCAGACCGGAGATCCGCGCCGGACTGCTGGCACTCGCCCGTCGTTAAACGGACAGGCCGAATTTGCCCTTTCGACTCAGATCGTCCACATAAGCGGCGGCCACGTGGACGAAATTCACCGAAACAGTGTTGCCGTCCCGGGTTTCCAGCGAGTGGACGCCGCCGTGTTTCAGAAGGTCCGGAAGCTTCTCCTCGACGGCTTCGGAACTGTCGGCGGTGAGCGGGAAGATCAGCGGTTCGCCGCCGGTAGCGAGGTGCAGGACGAGTGCTGGTTTGGGAGCTGTCATGAAGCCATGGCAGCAGCGGGTGATCAACGGGGGCAAGAGCGGTTCGCCGACAGCGGATCCGCTCACAGCGGATTCGCTCAGCCCGGAGCCGATAGCCTCGACAGTGCGCAGTGGACTACGGTTTCGCCGGGGAGAGACCGGATTTAGGGGTGGGTCGTGCCGTACACGTTGACGCTGTCACCGGCAGCGGTGGATCTCCTGCTGGCCGAACTCGGGCTCGGCCGCGCGCCAGTGCCGTTCGTGGTGCCGCACATCGGCATTGCCGGCGAGGAACGCGCCGCGGTGCGCGACGCTGTTTTCCGCGATCTCGACAGCCGCGGCCTGCTGCGGCGCGGGACCATCGACGACGACGTCCAGATCGCGCTCGCCACGTTCGCCCAGCCCGGCCTCGCGATTTCCGCGGCGGCGAAGCTCGGCGACGAGCAGCTGTTCGCGCGCGTGGCGTCCAACGGCCAGTTCGCGGTGCTCGTCTGCCAGCGGGACGGGATGTTCGCCTTCGAGGAGGTCCGCCCGACCGGCATCGTCCCGGCGATCGTCGACCTGCTGCCGCTCACGCCGGCCGCACCGGGACAGTCGGTGACGGTCGCGCGGCCGTCGAAGCAGCCGGTGCGGGGCGACGCCTACGACCCGTTCGCCGGGGTCAGCGGGCCGCGCACGCACAATCCGCAGCTCCGGGCTGTCCAGCGGATCTTCGAGAAGCCTCGGCTGGCGGTCGGCCAGTTCACGCCGTACGTCCGCGACAGCGCTGGCCACGAGCGGGCCTTGCCGTCGCTCGCGTGGTTCGACACCGAACTCGGCCGCTACCTGCTGAGCACGCGCGATTCCAGCGACGGCAACCGCTGGCTCACCTACGCCCCGGCGGACAATGCCCGGCTGGCCCAACAACTGTTCACCCAGCTCGAAGGCTATTCGGCAAACGCCTGACCGGAGCGGCTCGCGTCGGTAAACTCCGGCGCATGAGCACTGATCCGCTGGCGGCAGGCGGGCTGAACGCCAAGGGCATCGCCGAAGCCGCGGCCGAAACGCACAAGCTGGCCGGCACCGCGAAAGCCGGCGGGTTCAGCATCGACGGCGACGCACTCGGTGACCTGCGCAAAGCGCTCACCGACATGGTCACCCGCCTCGAACGGCTCAAGCCGCAGACGCAGGCGCTGACGACCGCGCCGAAGCTCGGCAGCCATCCGTACGGGCAGACCGTGGCCGAACACGACCGCAAGAGCGGAGCCGACGCACCTGGGTCGGCTCTCGACGTGCTGGACCAGTTCGGCCGGATCCTGCGGGAGGCCGACGAGGCCCTGGCGCGCGCCGGCGGGGTCTACACCGAGAACGAGAACCAGGCCATCGATTCCCATCGCACCGTGAAGGGCACCGAATGAGCACGCCGCAGCCGGGGCTCGCGCCGTCGGACGCCGACTACCTCGGGCACCCGCACCAGCAGCTGAAGTCGTTTGTCGAGGCGAATCTCGACGTCGAGCAGGTTTCCTCGGTGGCGCACGCGTACACCGAGGTGCAGAAAGCGTTCGAGGAGTTTGCCACGCAGCTGGGCGAGGCCGTGAAGAAGGCTTCGCACGCGTGGAGCGGCGAGGCGGCGGTCGGTGCGCAGGCGTATTTCGTGAGCCTCGCCGAATGGGCCGAGGCGAATAGCCAGAACGCGAAACTGGCCGCGCAGATCGTCGAGGAACAGGCGTCCGCCGCGCAGGTCGCGAAGCATTCGATGCCGGAAGCGGTGCCGTTCGACTGGTCCGAGGAATTCGACAAATGGTCGCACGCGAGCCCGCTCGAAATGGGCGACGCGATCGACGCGACGTTGAAGAAGCAGCAGGAGAGCCGTTCCGCGCACGAGCAGGCCGCGGAGACGATGTCGAAGTACGACGCTTCGCTGTACTCGTCGGGCTCGAAGCAGCCGACTTTCGCGCATCCGCCGAAGTTCGGGGTCGCCGCTGGCGGCGGTGCCGCGGTGGCGATGCCGACGGGTCCGGAGCACCACGACGCCGCTCCGGCTAACCCTGCTCCCGCTCCCACCCCAGCTCCTGCGGTGGCGGACGCCGGCTCGGCCTCGGCGGGCGCTGCCGCCGGTGGCGGGGGTGCGGTGGCTGGCCACGTGAGCGCCCCGACCGTCAGCGGCCCGAGCCAGTTCACCGGTGCCGTGCACCCGCCGATGCCGGACGCTGCGACCACCGCGGCGGGTTATGCCCCGCCAGCCGCCCCAGCGACCCCGAGCGGCGGCAACGCCGGGGCAGGCGGAATGGGCATGGGCGCGATGCCGATGGGCGGCATGATGGGCGGCGGCGGAGGCTTCGGCAGCGACGAGGAACACGAAAACAAGGTCGGCCGAGGCGGCAGCGGTTCGTTCGGCCCCGGCGACGGAGCCATGTCCCCCGGTGCGGCGGACGTAGCCGCTGGCGGAATGGGGGGCGCTCCCGCCCGCCCCGGCATGGGCTTCGGAGCCCGCCCGTACGACGACGGCAACGACCAGCCCGCGTTCGTGATGGAGATCGACGAAAACGAGGAATACGGCGGGCACCGTTCCGCGCCGCCGGTGATCGGGGAGTAGCTGCTGAGTCCGTTGTGGACAGTGGGTTGTGCACTGTCCACAACGGACTCGTGCGGTTCAGTCCGCTATCGTGCCCCACCCGCGCATCATCCTGATCGCGCTGCTCACTGCCTTGACACCGTCTCGGAACCCGCGGATCGAGTTACGCAACGGTGCGCTCATGGCTTCCAGCGGCTTCATCTGAGTCAGAAACGTGCTCAGGACGGTTTCGGCTTCGGCCAACGGCGCGGTGACTTCCTCCACCGGCCCGATCGCCTGGCGTTCTTTTTCGAGCTGCTCCCGCAGGTCGTTCTCTTTGAGGAACGTGACGTAGGACCGCATGACCTGATCGGTTTCGAGAACCGTCGTCTCGAACTTCCGGGCCCGATTCTGGAAGTCGATCCCGAGCGGCTGCAGCTCGGCGGCGATTTCCAGCAGCAGCCGACGAGCCTCCGGCGGCGAGGCCTCGGTCACCGGCCGGGTAGACCTGGCCAAGATGGCCGAGAACCGCTCGATGGTGTCCTTCATGTCCGGCATGGCCTGGTCGAGTTCCTGCTGGAAAAGCTCGAGAGCCTCACTGACCTCCGCGGCCCCTGGCGGGTTGTCCTCGGCGTCCTGGCCGGAAGTGCGCTGGTCGGCGGGAGCAGCGGAAAGCGCCTGCTCGGCAGCGGTGACGGCGTCGACCAGTTGCCCGGCGAGGCTGACCATCGTCCGGCGCCAGACCGCGGAGTGAGGACCTTCGGTCCAGGTTTCCTTGAGATCTTTGTACTGCCGTTCCGCGATGATCTTGGCCGCGATGTCCGGGCTGTCGGTGTCGATGTACGAATGGCCGAACAGGACGACCGGAAGGATCAGCCCGGTGGCGTGAAGTCGCTCGGCCGCGCTGTAGAACGCCAGCAGCTCGTCCCGGCAGGAAGGACGTTCGAAGTACTGCCGGGTCACGATGGGCATGAAGATCGCGGCGCTTTCGATCCCCTGCCGGATTCCTTCGCGCCAGTCCTCGCCCCAGCCGATCGTTTCCCGGTCGACGAATATTTCGAGCGTTCGTCCCTGGTCGGTGAACGCCATGTGTTTGAGCGACTGCGTAAACGGCTCGATGAAATCGAGCACGACATCGTCCGCTTGCGCGTAGCTGAGAAAGATCCGGATGGGAGGTTCGTTCGGGTCGGTCACCGAGGGAACGTATTCCGGGCGTGCGCCGACGGACAGCAACACGCAGTTACTGTCCAGGTGTTGTCAAGTGGGCGTAACCCGGCTCAGTACCGGTAAAACTTCTCCGCCCGCCCCTGCCGAACCAGCTTCAGCCACTGCGCGAATGCCTTCGGATCCCGCTTCACGCCCACGAAATACAAGCCGAACCGCAGCACCTCGAGTGCCCCGATCTTCCGCATTCCCGGCTGCGACAGCAAATACCCGCGGTTGCGGTACGTGTAATATCGCTTGACCTCGTTCTCCGGGTCCTGCGCGTGGAATTTCCCGCCCAGCATCGGTTTGAACTCGTCCGAGCCGTCCGGGTGCAGGTAGGTCGTGCGCAGCGACGTGCCGAACGGCAGGCCGGACCGGACCAGGCGGCGGTGGAGTTCCACCTCGTCGCCGCGGAAGAACAGGCGCAGGTCCGGTACGCCGGTGACGTCCAAAGTGGACGCGCGGAACAGCGCGCCGTTCATCAAGGACGCGATGCCGGGCAGGAAATCCGTGCCCAGTTCGGCCGGCGAGCGTTTCCAGGTGAGGCCGCGGCGCAGCGGGAACGCGAGTTTCGCCGGGGCGTCGATGTTCGCCACCACCGGCGAGATCTCGGCGAGGCCGCGTTTTTCGGCTTCCTCCAGCAGGATCTCGAGCACGTGCTCGTCCGCGGGACGGCCGTCGTCGTCGGCGAGCCAGACCCAGTCCGCGCCGAGCGCCAGCGCGTGCAGCATGCCGAGCGCGAAACCGCCCGCGCCGCCGAGGTTTCGGTGCGACGGGAGGTACGTGTACGGCAGTGGGAAGGACTCCACGACGTCCCGCGCGGATTTGTCCGGGCCGTTGTCGACCACGACGAGGTGGTCGACCGGCCGGGTCTGGGCGGCGATGATCTTCAGCGAGTCCGCGAGCAGCTCGCGCCGGTGCCGCGTGACCACCACGCCGACGACGGCGCCCTCGGGCAGCTCTCGCGTCTCGCCGGTCATCATTCCCCGCCGTTCGTCGTGGTCGCGGGCTCGATGCCGAGGCGCTCGAGACCTTCCTGGCTCATGTTCTCGAACGGGTCGCGGCCCTTGTACTCGGTGAGCACGTCGCGCAGCGAACCCTGCTTCTTGACGTGTCCCTCGTCCATCCAGATCGCGGTGTCGCACAGCTCCATCAGGAACTCGTCGGAGTGGTTCGCGAACACCAGGATGCCGGAGCGTTTGACCAGGTCCTTGAGCCGGTCGCGGGCCTTGTTGAGGAACGCCGCGTCGACCGCGCCGATGCCCTCGTCGAGGATCAGGATCTCCGGGTCGATCGAGGTCACCACGCCGAGCGCGAGCCGCACCCGCATGCCGGTGGAGTACGTCCGCAGCGGCATCTGCAGGTAGTCGCCGAGTTCGGTGAACTCCGCGATGTCGTCGACGCGCTTTTCCATCTCCTTGGCGCTCATGCCGAGGAACAGGCCGCGGATCAGGATGTTCTCCACGCCGGAGATCTCCGGGTCCATGCCGATGCCGAGGTCGAACACCGGCGCGATCCGGCCGACGATCCGCGACGAGCCGCGGGTCGGCTCGTAGATCCCGGCGAGCAGCCGCAGCAGCGTGGACTTGCCCGCGCCGTTGTGCCCGACGAGACCGACCCGGTCGCCCTCGCGGAGGCTGATCGACACGTCGTGCAGCGCCTCGATGATCGGCACTTTCTGGTCGGAGCTGATCTTGCCGCCGACCTTGCCGAGCACGCGCTTTTTCATCGAACGCGTTTTCGCGTCGAAAATCGGGAAGTCCACGTACGCGTTGTGGACGTCAATGCTGACCATCTGTCACACCCAATACGAGACGCGAGACCGGTAATTGCGCATGGCGACGAGCGCGAGCCCCCACCCGACGATGGTGATGCCGCCGACCACGACCCAGCTGGTCCAGGTCACCGCCTGTCCGATGAGCGGCGACCGCACCACCTGCATGTAGTGGTAGAGCGGGTTCAGCTTGATGATCGGCAGCGCCCACGACGCGCCGTCCCGCGCGCCGCCGGACAGCAGCTGGTCGACCGGCCACACGATCGGGGTGCCGTAGAACATCAGCTGGATCAGCGAGTTGATCAGCTGCGGAATGTCGCGGAACCGGGTCGAGATGATGCCGAGCAGCAGCGCCGCCCAGCCCGCGGTGAGCGCGAGCAGCACGAAACCGGGAATGGCGAGGAAAATGTTCCAGCTCAACCCCGGGTGGCAGTACTTCTCGGGCAGGCACGCGCCGTCCGGCGACCCCAGCGAATACGGGGAATCGAGCGCCGAGAAGAAAATGATCAGCAGCACGACGTAGACGATCATGTTGTGCGCCAGCAGCAGCGTCTGCCGCCAGATCGTGCGCAGCACGTACACGCTGATCGGCGCGGGGACCTGTTTGATCAGGCCCTCGTTCGCGATGAACGTCTCCATGCCTTCGGTGAGGCAGCCCTGGATGAAGCCCCAGATGATGAAGCCGGTGGAGAGATAGGGCAGGAACACCTCGATCGGCGTCCGGAACAGCTGCGAGTACAGCAGGCCGAGACCGAGCGCGATGACACCCTGGCTGATGGTGATCCAGAACGGCCCGATGATGGACCTGCGGTAGCGCTGCTTGATGTCCTGCCAGCCGAGATGGGTCCAAAGCTCGCGGGCGGCGAAACCGGTCTTGATGTCGTCGATGGCACGCGCGAACGTCTTGCTGTCCGACGCCGGTGGAACCGGAGTCGAGACATCGGGTTCGGCTGCGTGAACCGTGCTGGTGGCATGCACGTGGACGAGGGTACCGATGGGACGAGGCGGGCTAGGCCCGACCCGTCGCGCGGCCGCCCCGATCGTTCTCACCCGTGCTGACCGGCGCAGTGTGCGCAACGTTACGATAAGCCAATGCCGGTCCCCGAAATCAGCACTTCGCACCCGGAGTCTGTTTCTTCCCGTGCGCAGTATCACCTGGTCGCACCTGTGGGCCACCCCAACTACGGCGACGAGCTCATCACCGCCGGCTGGCTGGGCTATCTCGCCGAGACCGCCCCGGACGCCGACGTGTGGGTCGACACGCACTCGCCGGGGCCGGCGAGCGTCCTGCTCGACGGCATTCATCCGCGGGCGAAGTTCACCGACACGTTGTGGCGGCTGTGCTGGGAGGCTCCGGACGAGGACCCGTGGCGCGCCGCCGCGTGGGTGCGCGACGCGGTGCACAACCCGGGCATGATGCCGCGGCTGCACCACAGCGTCGAACTGCTGGCGAAGGCCGACGTGGTGCACGTCGTCGGCGGCGGGTACATCAACAAGCTGTGGCCCAAGCAGATCGGCTTGCTGGCGGGCGCGGTCGCCGCGGTCGAGCGTTCCGGCGGCCGGGCGGCGATGACCGGACAGGGCTTGCTGCCCGCCTGTGAAGGCTCGGTGCCGCTGGTGAAAGCGCTCGCGGACCGGTTCGAGGTGGTCGAGGTCCGCGACAGCGCGTCAGCGGATCTGCTGGGCCGCCCGATCGGCCTCGACGACGCCTTCCTCACCATCGGGCCGGACCGGTACGACCATTCCGAAGACCTGCCCGAAGTGATGCTGTGCCTGCAATCCGACCTGGTGGAGGTCGGCATCGGCGCGGTGGCGGGCGCGGTGCTTTCCATGCTGCGCGCCTGGAAGATCGATCCGGCGAAGATCGGCATTGTCGAGGGAGTGCCCCGAGTCGACCGCGAAGTCTTCGCGTTGCTCGAGCGCGAATTGCCGGGTGCTCGGTTTTATCCGTTTTCGCACATTTGGACGCACGGTCTTCCCGCCGGACCGGAGCAAACCTGGATTTCCACCCGGTTCCACGTCCACATGCTCGCGGCCGCGGCCGGGGCCTCCGGCGTCGCGGTGAGCATCCACCCGGACTATTACGCCACGAAGCATCGTTCCCTGGCCGACCTCGGCTCGAACTGGACGCTGCTCGAAGACCTTTCGCAGGTTCCGGACCGCCCGAACGCGGGCGGTTACGCGGACCAGACGCTGGCGGACTTCAAGGAAAGCAAGCGAAAGATCGCCGAACAGGTTTACGCGCCCGTGATCCGCCCGGTCGAGGAGGAGCCGCAGCCGCAGCCGGAGCCGCCGGCGCCCGTGGAGCCGCCCGCCCAGCGGCGACGGTGGTCCCGGCGGATCCGGAACTGAACGGGACGGACGCCGTTACCGGGACGCGCCACTGAGCGATCCCGATTGAGGACTCGAACGGTCCGCAATCGCGCATAGCTTTCCGGCATGGCCCACGATGTCACCCCGTTCCGCGTTCACGTCCCGCAGTCCGACCTGGACGACCTCAACCGCCGGCTCGCCAGCACCCGCTGGCCGGACCCCTTCGACGACCCGGCGTGGGAGCTGGGCATTCCGGTCCCCGAAGTCCAAGACCTCGCCGACTACTGGCGGCTGGGCTTCGACTGGCGGGCGCAGGAAGAACGCCTCAACGGCTTCCCCCAGTTCACCACCACCGTCGACGGCGCCAACATTCACTTCCTGCACCTGAAATCCCCTGAACCCGACGCTGTCCCGCTGCTGCTCACGCACGGCTGGCCCGGCTCGATCGTCGAATTCCTCGACCTCATCGGCCCCCTCGCCGACCCCCGGGCCTATGGCGGCGACCCGGACGTCGCGTTTCACGTGGTCGTTCCGTCCGTTCCCGGGTTCGCCTTTTCCGGGCCGACGCCGGACCGCGGGTGGGGTCCGGCGCGTACGGCGCGGGCGTGGGCGGAGTTGATGACCCGGCTCGGCTACCCGGAATTCGGCACGCACGGCGGCGACTGGGGCGCGTTGATCTCGCGCGAACTCGGCGTCCAGTTCCCCGACCGGATCATCGGGGCGCACGTGACGATGCTGCCGTCCGCGGTCGCGCGCAGCGAGGCCGACCTCGCCGGGCTCAGCGGCGCGGAGCTGGCGAAGGGACAGCGGTCGCTGGCGAAGTCGCGAGCCTTCCAGCAGACCGGCCTCGGCTACGCGATGATCCAGTCCACCAAGCCGCACACGCTTGCCTACGGGCTCACCGACTCCCCGGCCGGCCAGCTGGCCTGGATCGCCGAGAAGTTCCGGGCCTTCTCGAACACCGATCACGACCTGATCGACCGGGACGATCTGCTCGCCAACGTCTCGCTCTACTGGTTCACCCGCACCGCCGCGTCGTCCGCGCGGATCTACGCCGACCAGGACGGCCAGTGGGGCGCGCCGCCGCCGTCGTCGACCGTGCCGACGGCGGTCGCGGTGTTCCCGGACGACATCGGGCTCCCGCTACGGCACCTGGCCGAGCGCACCGACCGGATCGTCCGGTGGACGGAATTCCCGCGCGGCGGGCACTTTCCGGCGCTCGAAGAACCCGATCTGCTGATCGGGGATCTCCGAGCGTTCTTCTCCGCGAAAAGCCAGAGGTAGCTAGAGGTACTGTCCGGTTCCGGTGATGCCGTGCCCGTGCCCCTCGCCGGGATGGCCGCCGGAGCCGGACGACCCCGCGGGCAGGCCGCGGCGCATCTGCTCCAACTGCACCCGCGCGGCCATCTGCTGCGCGAACAGCGCGGTCTGGATGCCGTGGAACAGCCCCTCCAGCCAGCCGACGAGCTGGGCCTGCGCGATCCGCAGCTCGGCGTCGGAGGGGGTCTCGTCCTCGGTGAACGGCCGCACCAGGCGTTCGAGTTCCTCGCGCAGTTCGGGCGCGAGGGCCTCTTCCAGCTCGCGCACCGACGTCTGGTGGATCTCCCGCACGCGGTTGCGGCTCGCGTCGTCCAGCGGCGCGGCGCGGACCTCCTCCAGCAGCTGCTTGATCATGGTCCCGATGCGCATCACCTTGGCCGGTTCCTCGACCAGGTCGCCGACGGACTCGTTCTCCTCGCCCTCGGATGCCGCCTGCGCGGTGCCGACCGGGACGCCGTCCGGCCCGACCACGACCACGCGCGGCGCCTCCGCGTCCCTGGCTGCGCCCGTTCCCCCGAAGTTCGGCTCGCTCATATGCTCCATCCCCGTCGGTCAGCGGTCCTGACCCGAGCCTAGCGGCCGTTCTGCCCAACCCCGCGGCAACCGCGAAACCGCACGTCCGTACGGTGTCCCCATGGCGTTCGACGTCGCTCGTATCCGTGGGCTCTTCCCCGCGCTTGGCGACGGCTGGATTCACTTCGACGGCGCCGCCGGAATGCTCGTGCCCGAACAGGTCGCTTCGGCCGTTTCGACAGCTATGCGGGCGCCGGTGTCCGGGCCGGGCGGAGCGTTTCCGGCCTCCCAGCGGGCGGAAAGCATCGTCACCGCGGCCCGCCGGGCCGTGGCTGATCTGGTCGGGGCGGACCCGGCTGCCGTCGTGCTCGGCCCGAGCGCGCCGGTCCTGTTGCGCCGTCTCGTCGACGCGCTCGCCGAACGCTGGACGATCGGCGACGAGATCGTCGTTTCGCGGCTCGACGAAGAGGCCAACATCGCGCCGTGGCGGCGCGCCGCGAAACGCGTCGGCGCGGTCGTGCGGTGGAGCGAGATCGACATCGAGACCTGCGAGCTGCCCGCGTGGCAGTACGAGAACCTCGTGTCCGCGCGGACGAAAGCGGTGTCGGTGACGCTGGCGTCCGGGTCCGTCGGGACCCGGCCGGACGTGCCGACGGTGATCGAATTCGCCAAGCGCGTCGGGGCGCTCGTCGTGGTCGACGCGACCTACGCGGCCCCGTTCGTACCGCTTGACCTGCAGGAACTCGGGGCCGACGTGATGGTCGTGTCCGCTCCCTCGTGGGGCGGCCCGTCGGTCGGCGCGCTCGTGTTCCGCGAGCCGGAGCTGCTGGAACGCATCGCGTCGGCGTCGCTCGACCCGGCCGCCACCGGTCCCGCGCGGCTCGAACTCGGCCCGCACGCGTACCCGCTGCTGGCCGGCCTCGTCGCGTCGATCGACTACCTCGCCGGGCTTGACGACGCCGCCACCGGATCCCGCCGCGAACGCCTCGTGACGTCGCTCGGCTCGGCCAAGTCGTACCACGCGGGCCTGCTCGCGCAGCTGTCCACGGAACTGCGTTCGCTGCGGCACGTGATGGTGATCGGCGACGCGATGCGCCGGATCCCCGCGCTCGCGTTCGCCGTGGCCGGGGCGAAAGCGTCGCAGGTCGCCGAATACCTGGCGTCGCAGGGCTTGTGCGCGTTCGCCGACGACGGCACCAGCGGCGTGTTCGCGTCGCTGGGCGTCGGCGAGGTCGGCGGGGCGGTGCGGATCGGGCTCGCGCACTACTCCAACGTGTTCGAGATCAACCAGCTGGTGCGGGTGCTCGAAGAACTGCGCTGAGGTCCTGCGTCAGGACTTCGCGGCGAGCAGGACCTTCCCGAAAATGCTGCCCTCCTCGAGCATCCGGTGCGCGGACGCGGCCTCGGCCATCGGCACCACGTCGCCGACGATCGGCCGCACCGAACCCTGTTCCACGAACGGCCACAACCGGTTCCGGACATCCGCGACGATCGCCGCTTTCTGGTCGAGCGGACGGGACCGCAGCCCGGCCGCGAACACGCTCGCGCGTTTGCCCAGCAGCTTGCCGATGTTCAGCTCGCCCTTGACCCCGCCCTGCATGCCGATGATGACCAGGCGGCCGTCCGCGGCGAGCGCGTCGACGTTGCGGTCCAGGTACTTCGCGCCCATGTTGTCGAGGATGACGTCGGCGCCGTTGGTCTCGGCGCGCAGCACCTCGACGAAATCCTGGTCCTTGTAGTTGATCGTGAGGTCCGCGCCGAGCTGGCGGCAGCGTTCGAGCCGCTCGGGCGAACCCGCGGTGACCGCGACGGTCGCGCCGAGCGCCTTGCCCACCTGGATCGCGTGCGTGCCGATGCCGCCCGCGCCGCCGTGCACCAGCAGGACCTCGCCCTCGGCGAGACCGGCGTGCATCACGACGTTCGCCCACACCGTGCAGGCCACCTCGGGCAGCCCGGCCGCGGCGACCGTTTCGACCTCGGCGGGCACCGGCAGCAGCTGTCCGGCCGGGACCGCGACGCGCTCGGCGTAACCGCCGCCGGCGAGCAGCGCGCACACCTCGTCGCCGACCTGCCAGCCCTCGACGCCCTCGCCGAGTTCGGCGATCGTGCCGGAGCATTCCAGACCGAGGATGTCGCTCGCCCCGGGCGGCGGCGGATAGTTGCCTTGGCGCTGCAGCAGGTCCGCGCGGTTGACCGCGCTGGCCGTGACGTCCACCAGCACCTCGCCCGGACCGGGCTCCGGATCGGGGACCTCGGTCCATTCGAGCACGTCAGGGGCGCCGGGTTCGCGGATCGTGATCGCGTGCATGCGCCCGACTGTAACCCGGGTCAGCCGAGGTCGTTGGTGCTGAAGGTGTTGCAGCTCGCGGGCTGTCCGGTGCGGTAGCCGGTGGTGAACCATTTCTCGCGCTGCGCCGAGGTGCCGTGCGAGAAGCTCGACTTGTCGACGTGGCCGTTGCCGAGGTTCTTCTGGATGTAGTCGTCGCCGATCCGGGACGCGGTGTCCAGCGCGCGCGAGATGTCGTCCTGGGTGACGTCCTGGACCAGCGGTTTGCCGGAGCTGGTCGGGGTTGTGCTGGCGTGGTTGGCCCAGACGCCCGCGTAGCAGTCGGCCTGCAGTTCCAGCCGGACCGAACCGGACGTCGGCCCGGTGCCGGTGCCGCGTTTGGACGTGCCGGTGAGGTTCTGCACGTGGTGGCCGTATTCGTGGGCCAGCACGTACGCCTCGGTGAACAGGCCGCCCTTCGCGCCGAAGCGGGTCTTCAGCTCGTTGAAGAACGTCAGGTCGATGTACACGTACGAATCGGCCGGGCAGTAGAACGGGCCGGTGTCCGAGGTCGCGCCGCCGCAGCCGGTGCGCACGCCGCCGGTGAAGAACCGGGTGGTCGCCTTGCGGTAGGTCTGGCCGGAGCGGGAGAACTCCTGCGTCCAGTAGTCCTGGATGGAGTTGACGACCGCGACGATCGCGCAGTCGTGGTCGCGGTTCGCGTCCGCTCCGGTCTTGCACTTCTTCGCGAGCGTGCCGGCGTCCAGCTGCTGCCCGGACTGGACGTCGCTGAGCCCGAGCCCGCCGGCCGCGGGCGAGGTCCCGGTGCTGGGGACGCCGCCGAACTGGGAAAACAGGAAGTAGATGACCAGGCCGACGAGGCCAAGTCCGCCGCCGCCGAGGGCTACGCGGCCGCCGATGCCGCCGCCTCCGCCGCTGCCGCGCATGTCCTGGATTTCGGATGCGTCCAGATCCGCGTTGTCGTCGAATCGCACGCGGAAAGGGTAGCCGCAAACCCGGGAACAAGGCTGGGTGCGGCCCCTGCGCTGGGGCCGCACCCAGGTACTACCGAGGTTTCGTTGTCAGCGGTTGGCCACCGGCGGGCTCGACGTCCGGCGCTGCCTTCGCGGTGCCGAGGCCGCGAAGAGAAGCAGCGGCATAACGACGCCGGGTGCGCGTGGCCGATGCCGGAGCGCACGGGGTGCTCGTGCTGTTCGCAATCGCGACCGAACCGGAACGGGGCCGTGCCGATCGCGGGGACACAGCGGGCGGTCAACCGCGGGAACTACCTGCCATGCCACCACCTGGCCTTTCCCGGGGGGAAACGCGGCCCGGCGTGCCCTTCGGCGCGCTCCGCGGATCCTCGTCGTCCCTCCGCTGCCTCCCGAGGATGCGCTTCTTCGCGCCGAGTCTCAACCTTTTCGTAACCCTCCATTGGGGGAAGTTCGGCCGGAAATTTCACGGCGGGCCGAAACGCCGGCGGCGAAACGGGCCTTCTACGCTTCCGGACATGAGCGATGACCAGGACGTGCGCTGGCTCGACCCGGCCGAACAGCACGCCTGGCGGGCCTACATCGTCGCGTCGCTGCGGCTGCGCCAGCGGCTGCACCGCGAACTGACCGAAACCCACGGCATCTCGCTCGCGGACTACGAGGTCCTGGTGTGCCTGAACCTCGCGCCGGACCGGTGCACGCGGATGACGGAACTGGCGGCGCAGCTGGGCTCGACGAAGAGCAGGCTGTCGCATCAGATCGGCAAACTGGAGGTCGCCGGGCTGGTCACGCGCCGTCCGGACCCGGAGGACAAACGCGGCGTGCTGACCGCGCTGACCGACGCGGGCCAGCGCGTACTGGACGAAGCCGCGCCGACGCACGTGCGCGGCGCCCGAGAGCACCTGATCGACCTGCTGACGCCGGACGAGCAGACCGCGGTGGCCACGGCGTTCACCCGGGTCCTCGAACACCTGGACGACGTCGAAGGACGGCGCGATACCCTGACCTAGAAGGAAGCGTGGCAGAGCGGCCGAATGCAGACGCCTTGAAAGCGTCCGTAGGGAAACCTACCGGGGGTTCAAATCCCTCCGCTTCCGCTTGACGCCTCGAGTGTCCGGCCCCGGATTCCGCGCCTGCCGCGGGAGACCGGGGCCGTTGTGCTTCGGCGCCGCGCGGTGACCGGTCGGTTCGATCGACTGGGTGAACGCTGAGGCGGCATTGGTCGCCCTTCCGCGGTGCCGGACCCGACGGCTGCGCGGGTACCCTGGCTGTGCTGTGCGCCGGGTTCCCGTGGAGTCTTCCGTCATTCGCGACGTCGGCTACGACGCCGCGAAGTCGGTGCTGGAAATCGGCTTCCGCGACGGCGGCGTGTACCGCTACCACCTCGTGCCCGAGCGGGTGCATCGCGAGCTGATGGCCGCCGACAGCATGGGGCGCTACCTCAACCAGGAGATCAAGCCGCGGTTCCCGGGACAGGCCGTGGAGTGATTGCGGGGTCAGGCTTTCTTGGCCTCGCGCTGCGCGATCCGCGCCTGGACCTCCGGGCGGCGCAGCGGCGGCACGGTCGCCGGCGGCTGGCGGCGCTGCGGGAGTTCTTCCAGCAGCCGAGCGGTGATCTGGGCGATTTCGGCGACCGCCGCCTCGAACGGTTCGCGCGTCGCGTCCGAAAGGGACTGCACCCCGGTCACCTTGCGCACGTACTGGCGCGCCGCGGCTTCGATCTCTTCGGTGGTGGCGGCGGGCTGCAGGCCGCGGAGCGTCGTGATGTTTCGGCACATGCGGTTCAGGGTACGTCTCTGCGGCTGACCGCATCACACTCTAGGGCCAACCTCGTTGACGGGGTCCGAGACCGCCCGGCAACCTTGATGAAGTGCCCCTCAGACCACGTTCTCCCCGGCTCAGCCGCCCCGTCCCGGAAGTTCCCGCCGACACCCCGATTCCCGAGCAGGCCTGGCTCCGCGTTCCCGTCGACGAACTGGTCACGCTCGTCTCCGTTGTCCTGATGGCACAAGGCTTTCCCGAAGAACGCGCGCGGCCCGCCGCGGAAGCGTTGTGCCACGGCGATCTCACCGGCGCGCCCGAAACCGGCGTCGGCGAATTGACGCGCGTGCATCTGCCCGCGATCGAGAACGGATTGGTCAGTCCGGCCGCGCAGCCACTGCTGATCGCGGACCGCGGGGCCGCGGCGCTTGTCGATTACCGCCGTGCGTCCGGGCTGTGGGCGGTGGGGGACGCGATGGATCGGGCCGTGCAGCGGGCTGGGCGGTTCGGGGTGGGGCTGCTGTCGGTGCGCGGGGTCGGGCCGTTTGGGCGGGTCGGGCATCATGCGGCGCGGGCCTTGCCGCACGGGATGATCGGGATGGTGATGGCGGCTGGAGGGTATGCCGATCAGCCGGTGCATCCGCTGGGGATGGCCGCTCCGGCTGGGGCTTATCCGGAGTTCGTGTTCGACGTCGATCTTGCTGATGCGGCTCGGGATCCTCGGTTCGCTGGGTTCGCGTTGATGGTGGACGTGCTGGCTGGGGTGTTGTCCGGGGTTGCCGATCATGAGCACGACACCGGGTTGCTGGTGTTGGCGATCGCGCCTACTACGTTGCGTAGTGCGGATGGTTTTTATCGGGCTGCCAGTGCGGTGTTCGGGAGCATGCTCGGGTGGGAGGGCGGGGCGCCCGTTCGGTATCCCGGGTGGCGGGAGGCTCAGTATTTGGAGCAGTGCCGGGCGTTGGGGGTGCCGTTGCCTGGGGCGGTGCGGAGGCAGTTGGATTCTTTGGCGTTGAAGGTTGGGTTGGCGCCTTTGACTACTGTGGGGTGAGGTGGGCTGCTCGTCGCCTGGCGGCGACATTGCGCCCGGAGTGGTTGCGTGGGGCACCCCGATTTTTCATTGTGCTGACGGTTCGGGGGTGCTTGTCAAGGCGGGAAAGATGCCTTGACAAGCACCCCCGAACCGCAGGGCGGCTTTGTATCGGGGGCGGGGGGAGGGGCTGGGTGCCTCGCTCTTTGGGTGCACCGGTGCCTGTTTTGGGGCTGGGTGCCTCGCTGTTTGGGTGCACCGGTGCCTGTTTTAGGGCTGTGAGGGGGGCTCTGGGGGAATCTGGGGCGGTGAAGGTGGCCCTCACGGGCCTGCTGGCGCAGGGGGGGTCAGTGTTCTAGGGCGACGCGGGCCTTCTCGTTGCCTACCGCTACTACGTCGCCGTTTGCTAGTTGGCGGCCTCTGCGGGTTTCTACCTCGCCGTTTACGGTGACCTCTTCTGCGTCGATCAGGTCTTTCGCGTGTGAGCCGTTGTCCGCGAGGTCGGCCAGTTTCAGGAATTGGCCCAGCCGGATCGGTTCGCCGGTGATCGGGACGTCGCGCGTGCTCATCGCCGCATCATGTCACGGCATCGTGGTTGCTCGGTTGTACAGCTCGGCTACCTGGTCGTCGAAGTAGCTCGAGTACGAGACGTCGTCGGTGTAGCCGCCGCCCTCGTAGCCGCCGATCACGCCTACTACTGTGCCCGTTTTCGTGTCCGGCGACGGGTCCGCTACCAGCGGGCTGCCGCTCGTGCCGGTCGCGAAGCCGGGGCAGTCGACTCTTATCTGGTGTTCGTCTTGCTGCTGGGTGTGCGTTTCGCAGGTGGCCACCTCGTCCACGCCGTCCGGGTAGCCGGCCACGGTCACCGGGCGCGCGAAGGGGCCGTTCGTGCCCAGTTGGTTGGCTCCGGTCACCGCTTCCAGCGGTTCGGGCGAGCCGTCTTGGCGGGCGGTCGCGAAGCCGACATCCAGGTTGGGATCGGACGAATCTATCCAACCTTGGGCGACCAGTTCGTTCCCGACCTGCCAGTATCCGTAGGGTGCCACGCCGTCGTGGAAACCCGGGGCGAACGTGACATTGGCCAGGTAGCCGCCGCCTTCGCCGTCGTGGATGCAGTGTGCTGCGGTGAGCAGTTCGTCGCCGCGCGGGCTGTGCACGACGCTCGCGGTGCAGTAATGCGAACCGTCGACGAACAGTGCGCCGATGGACGCGTGGATCGGCTTCGCCGGGGGCGACGTCGTGACCGTCGGTTCGTCCGCCGCGCGCTCAGCGCATGCCACGATGGTGCCGCTCGCACTCATTAGTGCGAACAGCCCGATCACCGTGCGCCGCATGCCACCTCCTGTACTGGTCCTCGTCACTAGTATCAGAGAACACGGTGAGACCAGGGTGGGGAGACGATGAAGGACTTCTCGAACAAAGTCGCAGTGATCACCGGAGCGGGCTCGGGCATCGGCCGGGCGCTGGCGCTCGAACTCGCGTTGCACGGCGCGCTCCTCGAACTGTCCGATGTCGACGCCGAAGGACTCGACGGCACCGTGCGCGAAGCCCGCGAACGTGGAGCCGAAGTGCGGGGCCATTCCCTCGACGTGGCGGACCGCGCCGCGGTTCTCGCTCACGCCGAGGACGTCGTTCAGGAGCACGGCCGGGTCAACCTCGTCGTCAACAACGCCGGGGTGGCGCTCGGCGCGACGGTCGAGGACATGACGTTCGAGGATTTCGACTGGCTGCTCGGCGTCAACCTCGGCGGGGTCGTCAACGGCACGAAGGCATTCCTGCCGCATCTCATCGCCTCCGGCGACGGCTACGTCGTCAATATCTCCAGCGTGTTCGGATTCGTCGGAGTGCCTACGCAGAGTGCCTACAACGCGGCGAAGTTCGCCGTTCGCGGATTCACCGAGTCGCTGCGCGAAGAAATGCTAGCGGCGCGGCATCCGGTCGGCGTCAGCTGCGTGCATCCGGGCGGGATCAAGACCAACATCGCCCGCAACGCCCGCGGCGGAGCAGGCGGCGACCAAGCCAAGGCAGCGGCCGGATTCGAGAAGATCGCCCTTACCACACCGAAGAAAGCGGCCGAGACGATCCTGCGCGGCGTGCGCAGGCGGTCCGCGCGGATCCTCATCGGACCGGACGCGTACGTGATCGACGCGATCCCCCGCGTCCTCGGTTCGGCCTACCAGCGTCCGCTCGCGGTTTTGGCGCGCCAGGGACTCAAACGCGTCGAGCGGAACGGATAACGCTTCGCGACTGTCCGCATTCTTGATCACTCGATAGAGTTGCATTTTCGCCGACGCGTGCGGAAATGCCGCAGAATGCTGCCAGTCCACTCGTGTGTCCGCACCCCGGAGGTAGCCCTCGATGCTGCGCCTTGCCGAGCGCCGATTGGCCGCGCCCGCTCACCGCGCCTCCGGGGAACTGGTCGATCGCACCGGCATCATCGCCGCGAGCCTGCCGCGCGAACCGCGTCCGCAGGACGAGGCCGCGCCGGAGACGAGCTGCGAATCGACCCAGCAGATCCCGGTCATCGCCGGATGCGCGCCGACCGAGGAACGCCCGCGCGCGGTGGCGTCCCGGCGGCGAGCCCGCGTGTGGGTGGGCGCCGGACTCGCGGTGCTCCTGGTCGGCCTCGGCTGGCTCGCCGGCGGTTTCTTCACCGGAACGCTTCCCGGCCAGCCCGCGGACGACGCCGTCGTGCAGGCCGAACAGCGCGTCCCGATCGCGGAACAGCAGCTCCCGGCCCCGTCGACGAGCACGCCCCCGGCGCCGCAGACCGCGCCGCCGGTCACGGTGTACGTCCCGGTGCCCTCGCACCAAACCCCGGCGAAGCGGCACAACCCGGCCCGCTCGACCGCCCCGCGCGCGACGGCCCCGGAACCCGCGGACCAGGCCGCCCCGCGCGCGGACCTCGACACGCCCGCCCCGAGCAAGACCCCGGCGCGAACGGGCATCAGCGAGTTCCTCGACTGGAAACCCTGGCTCGACGCGGCACAGCGGATGGCTGGCGGACGCTGACAAATCCTCCGGCGGGCGGTGGGCTGACCGCTGTTGACTCGCTGGGGGTTCGCGGCAAGCTGGCCGGGTTCGGTCGGCGGCGAGCGAGTTCTGGCTGTGGTGGGTGGAGTTCGCTGACGGCTGGCGGATTCGCGGGCAACTAGCCGAATTCGGTCGGTGGCGAGCGGTTTCGGAGTGGCTGGAGGCTGGGGCGAGGGGAGTTTCGCCGGATTCATCCGGCAGCGAGCGGACTTTGGCTGTGATCGGCGAACCGTGCGTCCTGACGTCGGCTGAGCAGGACTGGGTCGGCCAACGCATCGCCGCCCGTCGGGGTCAGCCGATCCAGGCGTACTCGTGTTCTGGGCGTCCTGTCGCGCCGTAGCGGAGGCGCATTTCCACTGCTCCCGACTCTGCCAGCGCGGTCAGATAGCGTTGCGCCGTGGCGCGGGCCATGCCGAGTTCGCGGGCTACTTCGGCGGCCGACAGCGGGGTCGGCGAACCTCGCAGTCGCTCCGAAACCAGGCGTGCCGTCGCGCTGGACTGGCCCTTTGGCGACGCCGCGCGGTCCTGGTCGTGCAGGGCGCGGAAGGCTCGGTCCACGTCGTCCTGGGACAGCGGGCGTTCGGTGCTGACCAGGCCGCGATAGCGGGCGTACGACGTGAGCCGTTCCGACAACTGGCGCGTCGTGAACGGTTTGATCAAGTAGTTCAGCGCGCCCGCGCGGATCGCGGCGGAGATCGACGCGGCGTCGGTGGCGGCGGACAGCACGATGGTGTCCGTTTTCAGGTCGGGCAACACCGAAAGGCCGGGCTCGTCCGGCAGGTAGACGTCCAGCAGCACCAGGTCCGGGGCCAGTTCACGCACCCGGGCGCGGGCTTCGGCGGCGGTGTGCGCGACCCCGGCGACGGTGAATCCCGGTACCTCCGACACGAATCCCGCGTGCACGCCGGCGACGCGGAAGTCGTCGTCCACGATCAGGGTGCGGATCATGCGTCGGTCTCCTCGGGTCGGTCCAGCAGGCCGGGAAGTTTGGCGACGAACAACGCGCCGGTCGTCGTGCCGCCGGGGTCGGCGAGCCAGACGTCGCCGTCTCGGGCTCGGGCGGCTTGGCGGGCCAAGGCCAGTCCGAGGCCGTGGCCGGGACTGAGCTTTGTGGACACTCCCTCGTCGAAAAGCTTGTCCCGTAAGGCAGAGTCGACGCCTGGCCCACTGTCTACAACGGACACGTGCAAAGTGGACCCATCGGCCAGCAGCCCGACCTCGACCCACGCGGGTCGGCGCGGGCCCATGCGCGCGGCGTGCAATGCGTTGTCGACCAGGTTGCCGATCACGGTGCCCGCGGCGATCGGGTCGGTCACCGAGGCGGGGACCCAGGCGTCGTCGGCCAGCCGCAGTTCCATGCCTTTTTCTTGTGCCTGCTCGGTTTTCGCGACGAGAAGGGCTTGCAGGTACGGATCGGTGATCCGGTCGTCGAGCGGTTCTGCCCTCGAGGCGGTGGTTTCGGTGAGGGTTTGCAGGTATTCCTCGGCTTCGGCGTGGTGGCCGAGCTGCAGCAGGCCGGACAGCGTGTGCAGGCGGTTCGCGAACTCGTGCCGTTGCGCGCGCAGGCCGTCCGACAGCGAGCGGATGCCGTCGAGTTCCCGGGTGAGGGTGTCGAGGTCGGTGCGGTCGCGGAAGGTCAGCACGGTGCCCAGCGCGCGTTCCTCCCGTTGCACGGCACGGGAATTGATCACCAGGACCCGGTTCCCGGCTACGGCCAGGAGGTTGTCCACGGGACGTCCTTCGGCGACGGCTTTGTGCACTCGCGGGGACAGGTCCAGGTCCTCCAGCGGGGTGCCGACCGGGAGCGGGGTGCCGAGGAGACGTTCCGCTTCGTCGTTGCGGACGGTCACCCGGTGCTCCGCGTCGACGGCCAGGACGCCCTCGCCGATGCCGTGCAGGACGGCTTCGTGTTCGTACAGCAGCTCGGTCAGTTCGTGGGGTTCGAGGCCGTGCGTGACCCGGCGGAGACGGCGGTTGAGCAGGGCGGACGCACCCGCGCCGAGTGCCAGTGCCCCGCCGCCGAAGATCATCGTCAGGATCAGCAGCCGGTTGAACTCGCTGGTCAGCTCGCTGATCTCGTAGCCGACGCTCACCTCGCCGACGACGCGCGAGCCCTGCCGGATCGGGGTTTTGCTGCGGACCGACGGACCCAACGTGCCGGACCGGAACTCGCTCACCACATCGTTGCCCGCGATCACCTGTTCCCAGGGCGTGCTCACTTCCTGACCGACCAGATCCGGCTTCGGGTGCGCGAGCCGGATGCCGTGATCGTCGGTGATGACGACGAACAGCGCGTTGTTCTCCTTGGTCACCGCCTGCACCCGCTGCTGAAGCGTGGCACTGGGGTTGCGCGCGGCGGCGTCGGCGACGACCACCGGCTCGGTCGCCACCGACTTCGCGACCGCCAGCGCGCGTTCCCCGTACTGCATCGACAGCGTCGAGCGCAGGAGCGAGCTGACCAGCACGACGCCGAGGCCCACGACGAGGACCACCACGCCGATCTGCAACAGCAGCACCTGACGGGTGAACCGCATCCGCGGAAAGAGCGCCCACTTCGGCATGCCAGGGAACATACCCCCAGCTCAGCGCTGTGCGCTAAACGAGCAAAACGTGGAGAACGCGCAGAGCGTACGCAGAACGTCGACAAGCTTCTCCGTCACGACACCCGCTCTTAACCTGCCTCGAGCGAGTCCCCACCGTGACGAAGGAGTCACCTCGATGGCCCCACTCATCGAACTGATCGGCGCCACCAAAAGGTTCCCGAGCGGATCAGGTTCTGTCCACACCGCTGTCCGCGAGCTGACCATGACCGTCGAACCGGGGGAGTTCGTCGCCGTGGTCGGGCCGACCGGGTGCGGCAAATCCACCACGTTGTCCCTGGTCTCCGGGTTGCAGCCGCCGTCGGCGGGCCGGGTCGTCGTGCACGGCTCCGACGTGAAGTCCATTCCGGACGGCGTCGGCTACATGTTCCAGACCGACGCGGTGATGCCGTGGCGTTCGGTGCTGGACAACGTCGCGTCCGGGCCGCGGTTCCGCGGTGCGTCCAAAGAGGACGCCCGGAAGAAGGCGGCCGACTGGATCGCCCGCGTCGGTCTCGCCGGTTTCGAGAAGTACTATCCGCACCAGCTTTCCGGCGGCATGCGCAAGCGCGTCGCGCTGGCGCAGACGCTGGTCACCGAGCCGAAAATCCTGCTGATGGACGAGCCGTTCTCCGCGCTCGACGTCCAGACCCGCGCGCTGATGCAGGACGAGCTGCTCCGGCTGTGGTCCGGCACCGGCGCCGCGGTCATTTTCGTGACGCACGACCTCGACGAGGCGATCGCGCTGGCGGACAAGGTCGTCGTGCTGACCACGAGCCCGGCGACGGTCAAGGACGTCTTCGAGATCCCGCTGGAACGACCGCGCAAGGTGGAAGAACTGCGGCTCACCGAGGAATTCCGCAAACTCTACTCCGACATCTGGGAATCGCTGCGCGGCGAGGTCGACAAGGCCCGCCAGAAGGGAGCGACCGGTGTCGCTTGAAATTCAGACCGCGCCGACGCCGGTCTTCGAAACCGAACAAGACATTCTTTCCCGCGCGAAGCGCTCCGCCGGACGGCACAAGCGCAACGTCTGGCTGCTGCGGCTGGCGATTCTCGTGGCCTGGCTGGGATTGTGGGAGCTGGCGGGCCGGTTCTGGATCGACCCGTTCTTCTATTCGATGCCGTCGAAGATCTGGCAACGGCTCACCGAATGGTTCACCACCGGAACCGACTTCGGGACCATTTGGTACCAGATCCTGGTCACCGTCGAGGAGGCCGTGATCGGCTTCGTGCTCGGCGCGGTCGCCGGCGTGATCTGCGGGGTCATCCTCGGCCGCAGCGCGTATCTCGCCGAGGTGCTGGCTCCGTTCATCAAGGCAGCCAACGCGATGCCGCGGATCGTGCTCGCCGCGTTGTTCGTGATCTGGTTCGGTCTCGGACTGTCCTCAAAGGTCGCGACGGTCTTCGTGCTCGTGTTCTTCGCGGTGTTCTTCAACGCGTTCACCGGCGCTCGCGAAGTGGATCGCAACCTGATCGACAACGCTCGCATTCTCGGTGCGACGCGGTGGCAGGTGCTGCAGTCGATCGTTTTGCCCAGCGCGACTTCGTGGATTCTTTCGTCGCTGCACGTGGCGTTCGGCTTCGCGCTGATCGGTGCGGTCGTCGGCGAGTACACCGGCGCCAAGGCGGGCATGGGCTTCCTGATCGCCAACGCGCAGGGCACCTTCGACACCGCCGGGGTCTACGCCGGGATGCTGGTCATCATGGTCGTGGCGCTGTTCGCGGAATGGCTGATCGGTTCGGCCGAGCGCAAGCTGCTGCGCTGGCGTCCGCAGATGTCGGCCGACGACGGACGGCGGGACATCTGACATGCGGCTCAAAAGGACACTCGCGGTCGCGGCGGCCGCGCTGGTGACCGTGGCCGGGGTGAGTGCCTGCCGGGATTCCCGGGAGATCGACCTCGGCAACGGCGGGCGGCCGCACATCAAGATCATGGTCGGCGGACTGTCCAAAGTGATCTACCTGCCGGGGCAGCTCGCGAAGCAGCTGGGCGAGTACCAGAAGCAAGGACTGGACGTCGAACTGTTCGACCAGCCGTCCGGGGCCAACGCGGAAACCTCGCTGCTGGCCGGGGAAGTGCAGGGGGTGATCGGGTTCTACGACCACACGATCGACCTGCAGGCCAAGGACCAGTGCATCACCAGCGTGGTGCAGTTCGCGAACGTTCCCGGGGAAGCGGAAATGGTCGCGACCCCGAAGGCCGGGCACATCAAGTCCGGCGCGGATTTCCGCGGCAAGAATCTCGGCGTCACGTCGCTGGGTTCGTCGACGGATTTCCTCACCAAGGCGCTCGCCAGCCGCGGCGGGGTCGGCAGCAAGGATTACACGCCGGTGAAGGTCGGGGCCGGGCAGACGTTTATCTCCGCCATGCAACAAGGTTCGATCGACGCGGGCATGACGACCGACCCGACGATCGCGCAGCTGACCAACACCGGACAGGCCAAGGTGCTCTACGACATGCGCACGCCGGAGGGCACGCGCGCGGCGCTGGGCGGACTGTATCCGGCGAGTTCGCTGTACATGAGCTGCGAAATCGTGAAACGTTATCCGGACGTCGTGCAGAAACTCGCCAATGCGTACGTGAATTCGCTGCAGTGGCTTTCCACGCACACCGCGGAAGAGGTGGCCGATCTGATGCCGCCGTCGTTCGCGGGCGGGGACAAGGCGTTGTACGTCAAGTCGCTCAAGGACAGTCTGCCGATGTTCACCAAGGACGGCCGGATGGACCCGTCCGGCGCGCAGAACGTGCTGAAGGTGCTGGGCGCGTCGTCCAGCAACGTGAAGCCCAAAAAGGACAAGATCGATTTGTCCAAGACGTACACCACCCAGTTCGTGGACGCCGCGCACGCCCGTACGGCGCGGTAGTCCACTTCGGAAGGAGTCCGTGCCGGCCCGCCGCCTCCCCTGGCGGGCGGGCACGGACTTCCGGGTACGCAGAGGAGAATCAGGACATTTGGTGAAGATTTCCCGGGATGTGAATACCCTTCGAAAGTAGCTACCAGCCCGGGCGGGCGAAATTCAACACTGGTACGCGCAGGCACTCCCGTGACCAGATTGGACGCCCATGAGTTCACGATCTTTCCGTCGTCCCCTCGGATTGCTGGCGGCCGGCGCGTTCGCGGCCGCGAACCTCGTCGCCGGCGCGGGAGCCGGGCCCGTCGCCTTCGGCAAGCACTTCCACGGGAACCACTACTCCGGCGGAAACTGGGGCGGCTACGTCAGTTTCGGCAGTTTCACCACCGCGACCGCGGGCTGGACCGAACCGGCGGCGACCTGCAATTCCAGCAACGACCTGTTCGCGCCGTGGGTGGGCATCGACGGCGACGGATCGTCCACTGTGGAGCAGACCGGCGTCGCGACCGATTGTTCCAGCGGCAGCCCGCAATACCAGGCGTGGTACGAAATGTACCCGGCCGCGCCGGTGTACTACTCGGCGAGCGAGGCGCCGGTGAAGGCGGGCGACCACATTACCGCGACCGTCACGCGCAGCAGCAACAGTTACAAACTCGACCTGCGGAACGACACCCAGGGCTGGACCAAAACGACCACGCAGTCGTTGAACGCCAAGCACTCTTCGGCGGAGGCGATCATCGAATCGCCGACCGATTCGTACCCGGCGATCAACGGCGGCGTGAAATTCGACGGGGTCAAGTTCGACGGCAAGAACCTCGCCGACACGAGCCCGCAGGGCCTCAACGCGGACGACGGCGGCAGCGCGACCTGGGTCCCCAGCGCGATCGGCTCGGACGGCCAGAGCTTCTCGATGAACCGGCAGTAGCGGCGAAGCCCTGAGGGAAGTCCCTCAGGGCTCCCCTCACGGACGTTCGAACCGGGAAGCTCCATGCCCGGAGATATACCGGGCGGGCGCGGGCCGGGCCAGCGGGTTTCACCCCTGGAGTCCGTTGACCGCCCAGGCGAACACCATCAGCGCGAGCAGCAGCGAGATTCCAGCCTGGACCATCATGGTCATCTTCGCCCAGATCCGCAGCGGCATGACGTCGGTCGGGCTGAACGCGGTGGCGTTGGTGAACGACGTGTAGAGGTAGTCCAGGTACCGCGGTTCCCATTCGGCCTTGGCCATCGACGGGTCGCTCATCTGCGGGAACTGCAGGTCGGGGAAGTCCGCGTGGCCGGCCGCGCGCCGGGCCGGGCCGCCGCGGTCGAATTCCCAGTACCAGAGCGAGAAGACGACGATGTTGGTCCAGTAGATGACCACGCCGCTGATCAGCACTTGCACCGCGTGCCCGCGTTGCGCACCCTGCGCGATCCCGATCACCAGCTGCACCGCGGAGACGCCGTTGAGCACGCTGACGACGGCGAGCGCGGTCAGCGCCACCATGCGCTCGACGATGTTGAACTCGGTGACCCGGCCCGGATTCAGCAGCAGCAGCGCGACGATCAACACGGCGGTCAGCGACGGCAGCAGCCACCACGGGTGGAGCACCATCTCGTCAGGCAACGCGAGCTGCAGGGCGAGGGTTCCGATGACGACAGCCGCCGCGGGCCATCGGGTCTCGCCTTTGGTCGCCCGCCGCCAGGCAGGCACTGGTTCGTCAGCCACGTGGATACGGTAGGACGCGCTGCTGGTTATTGCGCGCTTTCAGCTGACGGCAGCTTCCTCGCGACGTCCGTGCGGCTTCGCGCGCCTAGCTTGCGAAGCACCTTCGCCACGTGCTGCTCCACCGTGCGCGGGGAGAGGAACAGGCCGTCGGCAATCTGCCGGTTTGTCCGACCTTCCGCTAGCATCTCGGCGACTTCGCGCTCTCGCGGCGACAGTTCGCGACCGTAGCCGCGACGGCCGCGCTGTGACGGTGCCCAGGCACCGTGTTCGCGAAGCACGTGATGGCAGCGGCCAGCGTCGCGCGTGGCACCTAGCTGTACGTACGCAGCTGCGGCCTGGCGAAGCGCAGCGGTCGCGTCGTCTTGGCCGGCATCGAGCCGACAGCGCGCCGCGCGTTCACGCATACCGGCGGCCAGGTACGGCATCGGCAGTGCTGCGTACGCGTCGGCGGCGGTGTCGAAGAGCGTCGCAGCGGCTAGGTGTTTCGCGCGGGCGTTCGTCAGGACGGCGCGGCCAGCGTGCAGGGCTGCGCTGGCGAGAGGTGCGTCGCGGTCCTCGATGCCGCGCGCGAACTCTTCGACAAACGCGTCTGCGTCATGCCAACGGTCTGCACGCGTGTACGCCTCCGCGGCGGCTGGGACGAGCGACGCTGCCCAAACCCACACGCCTTTACGACGTGCGGCGTCGACAGCTACATCAGCGGCTTCGCAGGCTGCGGCGACGTCGTCGGTCGACAGATGCACGCCGATCAACACCGAAGCCGCACACAACACAACGGGGATAGGGCCTTCGCCCGGACGGTGCGCCGAGGCGTCGGCCAAGTGTCTTCGTGCCGCGGCGAACTCACCGCGCACCGCGGCCAGCCCGCCCAGCACCAGCGACGTCTCCATCACGATCGCGCCCAGCGCCGGGTGCCGGGTACGGACGTCTTCGGTCGCTTCGGCCAGGCCGTCCCAGTTGCCGCGGAACCACGCGAGCCGGACTTCGGTGCCCTCGATCAGGCCCTTCGGGTACAGCGCACCGGCTTCGGAAGCCCGGCGGAGCCCCTCGGCAACCAGCTTTTCGGTCCGGTCGAGGTGACCGGCCCACGACTGCGCGTCCGCGAGGTTGCACCACAGCCGGGCCAGCTGCACACGTTCGGCGACGCTCGGCGCGGTGTCGGGCATCGCCTGGAACTCCGCCCACGCCGAACCGTCGCCGATGTGCGAGGCGGTCGCGATCCGGTCGCCGGTGAGAGCCAGCCGCAGCTCGGGATCGGTCAGTCCGGAGTGGACTTCCCGGGCCCGGCGCATCCACTGCTCGTGCCAGGACAGCGGGGTGAGCCCGTCGAACGGCAGCGCGAGCAGGTTGATCCCGCGCGCGGCCAGCTCCGGCCGGTCCGACAGCTCGGCGACGGCGCGTTCCACCGCCGCGCGGCCCTGCTCCAGCCGTCCGGCGACGCGGACCAGCAGCATGCCCAGCGCGAGCCGGATCGTCCCGTGCACGGCCGGCGGCAGCGGCCGGTCCTCGAGCACCTTCTCCAGCGTCAGATGGACATCCGGCCGGAAGACGCGCAGCGCGACATCACTGAGCTTCTTCGCCAGCCGGCCGACCGCGTCCTCGTCGGCCTTCGCGACAATCGCTTGCAGCAAGTCGATCGCGCGCGCGGTATCGCCATGGGCAATCGCCTCGTCGGCCGCTTCTTCCGCGTAGTGCCGCCATTCTTCGACGCATCCGGCGGCGTGGGCGTGTGCGGCGAGCAGGGACAGCGGTTGGCCGGGCAGGTGCATTGCCTTGGTATGAAACAGCTTTCGCTCGGACGCGCTGAGGCCATCGTACACCGCCTTGCGCGCGAACGGATGCCGGAAGCCGTAGCGATTGTCGTCGACCTCGTCCAGCAGACCGTCCGGCACCACGAACTCGTCCTCGGCCAACCCGGCCAGTTTGTTGAGCACCGACGGTTCGGCGGGAAGGCCCAGCACCGCGGCGGCTTTGGCGAGCTGCACTGCGCTCTCCGGCAGCGAGGACAGTTGCCTGGACACCGATTCGCGCAGCGCGGGCGGAACTTCCAGCCGGTCCAGCGCCGACTCGGTCAGTTCGACCCCCCGCAACGCGCGGAGAGTTTCCTCGGCGACAAAGGGAATTCCGGCGGTGTACTCGTGCAGTTTCGCGGCGAACTCGGCGTTGATCCGGGCCAGTCCCAGCAGGTCGCGAGCCATCGCGGTGATCGCCGCGGCGTCCAGCGGCCCCAGCGTGACCTGTGCGCTGTGTACCTCAGGAGCCGTGCGGACGCTGGAGTTCCCGGTGCAGCAGGTGGCGACCACGCCCAGGTCCGGCGGCCAGTCGACGGCGAGAAAGCGCAGCAGGTCGCCGGTTCCCGGATCGGCGCGATGCAGATCGTCGATGAGCAGGACGGTCGGACCGCAGGCGATCAGCAGTTCCCGGAACGCGCGGAACACGCGATGCCGTTGCGCACCGGCGTCCGGAAGCGGGTCCGGCGCGGGCGGCAGCACGTCGGCCAGCTCCGGCAGAAGCGGGCGCAGCGCACCGGCGACCGGGCTCAACGGCCCGAGCCGGTCCCCGGCCGAGCGCAACGCTTCCAGTATCGGACCGTAGGGAAAGGGTTCGGCCAGCTGCGGGCACGCGCCGCGCAGCACGCGGAGCCGGGAAAACTCCGGCCGCGCGGCGAGTTCGGAAAGCAGCCGGGTTTTGCCCATTCCGGGCGCGCCCTCGACCAGCACCGCGGCGGGCCGGTGCCCGAGAACCTCAGCGACGGCGGCGAGTTCGCGGTCCCGTCCGGCGAATGCCGCCGGGCGCGGACGCACGGATACCAACGTCGGAACGGCCGGCCACATCACGACCTCCCCAGCGAGCATCTTGTCCGTTTCGCCCGGAGCTTAAGCAGTGCGCGGGGCGGGGTAAACCGACTCTCGGCGGGGTGGCGGGCACGCTGCTCACACGTCTGCCTCCGTACGGTGACCAAATGGCAGAAGAAATCCCGGCGCACGGTCACGAAGAGTGCGAAACCTCGTGGAGTTAGCCGGTTCAGCGGAACAACCCGCGGACGACCGTTCCGGCGGCCAACGCTCGGTAGTCGCGCAAGTCCCTACTTAAGGATTGCTCCGCTACCTATTCTCGGACCCCCTTATTGCAGTGGATTGGACCACCGCCGCACGCTTCGAGGCCGGGGGGAACCGAACGCGAGGGAGAAGCATGAAAGCCATCAGATTCCTCGGTGCCGCAACCGCCGCCGCGGCGGTGACGGCGATCTTCGCCGGAGTCCCGGCCGCGAGCGCCGCCCCGCTCAACCCCGACATGGTCCCGGCGATGCAGCGCGACCTCGGCCTCACCCACAGCCAGGCACTCGCCCGGCTCGCGAACGAAGAGGCCGCGAGCAAGGTCGGCGCGGCACTGGAGAAGTCTCTCGGCGAACGCTTCAGCGGCACGAGCTTCAACGCGGCGACCGGCAAGGCCGTCGTCTCGGTGACCGACGCGGCGCTCGTCGACCAGGTGCGCGCGGCCGGCGCCGAGGCCCAGGTCGTCCGGTTCAGCGCCCGGCAGCTCGACTCGACCGTGCAGGCGCTGAACGCGCACGAGAAGGCCGCGCCGAAGTCGGTCACCGGCTGGGGCATCGACACCGCGAGCAACCGGATCAGCCTGACTGTCCTCAAGGGACAGCGCGGCGCGGCCGAGCAGTTCGTCCGGCAGTCCGGTGTGGACAGTTCGGCGGTGACCGTGACGGAGACCTCGGCAGTGCCCAAGACGCACTACAACGTGCTCGGCGGGGACGCGTACTACATCGGCAGCTCGTCCCGCTGCTCCGTCGGATTCTCGGTGAGCGGCGGCTTCCTGACCGCGGGCCACTGCGCGGCGCTCACCGGCGGCGGCGCGCTGTCCGGCTACAACCGGGTCGCGATGGGCCAGTTCTCCACCTACCGGTTCCCGGGCGCGGACTACGCGGCCGCGCGGGTCAACAGCAACTGGACCCCGGTCGGCCAGATCAACAACGGAACTCGGGTCGCCGGTTCCACCGAGGCCGCGGTCGGCGCTTCGGTGTGCAAGTCCGGCTCCACCACCGGCTGGACCTGCGGCACGATCCGCGCCAAGAACCAGACCGTGCGCTACCAGGAAGGCACTGTGACCGGCATGGTGCTCACCAACGCCCGGTCCGACCACGGCGACTCCGGCGGTTCGTTCATCAGCGGCAACCAGGCACAGGGCATGGTTTCCGGCGGCGACACCGTCAACAGCTACTACTACCCGGTGAACGTCGCGCTGTCGGCGACGGGCACCACGCTCGTTCGCGGCTGAGCTCGGCCCCTGAGGGAGTGCCCGCGCTGGTGCGGGCACTCCCTCGCGGGGTGTCCACAAGCGACAAAGGCGGCTCGAGTGCCTCCAGCGCACTCGAACCGCCCCTGTCGCATTCGCCGCGGGATCGGCAGGTCTTCTCACACGTTGCTGATCTCCTCGATCAGCCCGTCGATGTCGAAGTGCTCGCTCTCGGCTCCGAGCGGCACCAGCTCGTAGGAAGATTCGAGGAACGCCTCGAGGTCGGCGCGCTCCAGCTCGAACGACGCGTAGCCGTCGGGCGATTCGATTTCCAGCGTCAGCAAGGCCTCGTCCTGCGACAGGTCCGGCCGGATCCGCACGTCGCCGATCCCGGACGGTTCGTCCAGCCCGGTCACGAGCAGGTCGCGGGCGAACGTCCACTCGATCCACCGGCCGCGTTCGGTCCGGAACGCCACGGTGACCGCGTATGGCTCCGACACGTGGAAGGAGAGACGGGACAGCACCGGCGTAGTGCTCTCGTTCAGCAGTACGAACTGGGTCTGGTGTACGGCGTCGGTGGTGTGCACGGCTGCTCCTGGAGTCCTCCGGTCGTTCGCGCCTCGCGAACTGGTCGGCAGGGAGATGATCGGCCCGGGAGCACATGACGGCGTTCTGCCGACGTTCACGCGATCGGTTGCATCGGGCCGGAGGTGCGTAACGCCGGACACAGAACCCTTGCGGTTTCGGCCGGGTCAGGAAAGCGGCAGCGTGAGGCCCACTTTGACCCGGTCCATCGCCACGCTCGTGGTGAAGTGCCGGACGTTGGGGTTGTCGAAGAACATCCGCCGCGCGAAAGTCTCGAACGCCGCCATGTCCGGGCAGGTGACCACGAGCACGAAGTCCGCGGTGCCGGTGACGTAGTAGCACTGCTGCACGCAGTCGTCGGCCAGCACCTGGGCGCGGAAGCCGTCGAGCACCGCCAGGCTCTCGCGCTCCATCTCCACCATGACGACGAACGTCATGTCCAGCCCGAGCGCGGCCGGGGACAGCACCGCGACCTCCTTCTCGATCACTCCGGCTTCGCGCAGCCGCTTGATCCGCCGCTGCACGGCCGCGGCGGACAGGCCGACTTTGGACCCGATGACCTCGGCGATCGTGCGGGCGTCGGTCTGCAGGCAGGAGAGGATGGCGAGGTCGAGCCGGTCGAGGTCGGGAGTGCGCACACTTCAGGCTAACCGGGCGGACCGACAAAAAGCCTCGGGTTTACCACGCCGCCTGGCCGCCGAACGCAATACCTCCTATTGAGCGAATGTGGAAGAGGTCTCTTAGTGACGTGGAACACAACTGACCGGTCTACCCAGGGGTAGGCCATACAAGGGAGGCAACCGGCGACGTCCGCCAACCAGCCGGTCTGGGAGGTCCCGCCATGAGTGCTGTCCGGTCGCGCCACCGCGCCGCCGTCGTCGCCGGAATCGGCGGCGCGCTGCCCGAGCACGTGGTGACGAACCACGAGATCGCGGCCCGCCTGGACACCAGCGACGAGTGGATCCGCACCCGCACCGGGATCCGGGAGCGCCGCCGCGTCGCGCCCGGCCAGTCCACTGTGGACCTCGCAGAGGAAGCCGGCCGGGCGGCGCTCGGCCCGGACGGGCGCGCGGACGCGGTCGTGCTCGCCACCTCCACCGCCGACCAGCTGTGCCCGGCCACCGCGCCGCAGGTGGCGGCCCGGCTCGGCCTGGGCACCGCGCTGGCGTTCGACGTCAACGCGGTGTGCAGCGGCTTCATCTACGCGCTCGCGACCGCCGCCGGGTTCATCGCCGGCGGGATGGCCGAGCGGGTGCTGGTGATCGGCGCGGACGTCTTCACCTCTCTGGTCGACCCGGACGACCGCACCACGGTGCCGATCTTCGGCGACGGCGGCGGCGCGGTGCTGCTGCGCGCCGGCGAGCCCGGCGAACGCGGCGCGCTCGGCCCGTTCGACCTGCACAGCGAGGGCGAACTGGCCAAGCTGCTGTGGGTCGAGGCGGGCGGCGCGGCGCAGCGGGTGCCGCAGAACCCGAAGGACCGGTTCATGGTCATGCAGGGCACGGCCGTGTTCCGGCAGGCGTGCGCGCGGATGGCGGAATCCTCGCGCGCGGTGCTGGAGCAGGCCGGCTGGATGGTCGGCGACGTCGACCGGTTCGTCGGGCACCAGGCGAACATCCGGATCCTGCAGGCGACCGCGAAACAGCTCGGCATGCCCGCGGACGCGGTGGTCTCGAACATCGACCGGGTCGGCAACACCAGCGCGGCGTCGATCCCGCTGGCGCTCGCGGACGCGGTCGCCGACGGGACGCTGACGCCCGGGCACCGGGTCCTGCTGACCGCGTTCGGGGCCGGGCTGACCTGGGGTTCCACGGTGCTGACCTGGCCTGAGCTGCCCTGATCGAGCGCGGGCCCTAGGTCGTCCAGGTCCGCGTCTCGCGGTGGCGGCCGCGGAGGTGGAGTTCGCCGTGCAGCCGCCAGTGCTCCCGTTCGCCGCCGAGTGCGGCCTTCACCGTCGTTTCGCTGGCGAGCACCCGCGAAGGGACGGCTTTCGCGTGTTCGGTGAGCCGCGCGGCCTCGTTCACCGCGTCGCCGATCACCGTGTACTCCAGCCGGCTCGACGCGCCGAGCTGCCCGGCGAACACCTGCCCGGTCGCGACACCGATCCCCAGGTCCAGCTCGCCTTCCGACAGCACCGCGTCGCGGATCGCGCGGGCCGCGGCGAGCGCCATCGTCGGGCCGTCGGACAGCCGGGTCGGCGCGCCGAAAACGCACAGCGCGGCGTCGCCCTGGAACTTGTTGACCAGCCCGCCCCGAGCGTCCACCGCGGACACCACGCTCGCGAAAAACCGGTTCAGCTTCTCGACCAGCTCCTGCGGCGGAGTGCGCGACGTGAGCGCTGTCGAGTCCACGACGTCCACGAACAGCGCGGTGACCTCGCGGACGTCGCCGGAGAGGGACGCACCGTATTCGAGCGCGTGCCGGGCGACGTCGGTGCCGACGTGGCGGCCGAAGAGATCGCGCATCCGGTCCTGTTCGCGCAGGCCGGCGGCGAGGTCGTTGACCGACGTCTGCAGCATCCCGATCTCGCTGGAATCGTCCACGTCGACGTGCACGTCCTTGCGTCCGCGCGCGATCGCGTCCAGCGCGATCCGCAGCCGGTGCAGCGGCGCGGCGACGGCGCGGGACAGGAGCGCGGTGCCGATCGCGCCCGTCGTCAGGCCGGTCACGGACAGCACGATCAGGCTCGCCGTCGGGTTCCCGTGGCGGCCGAGATCGGGCGGCGTGGTGACCAGCAGCACGCCGATCAGCGGCACGCCGCTCGCCAGCACCCAGGTGACGACCAGCCGGGTCAGCACGGTGACCGGCAGCGAACCGCGCGGCGGCAGGACGTCGAGCGCCATCGTCATCACCGGCCGCGCGACCCATTCCGCGGCCAGATAGGTGAGGCCGACCGTGGTCAGCCCGCCGAGGCCGATGGTGAGCGCGATGCCCGCCGCGTCGCCGATCGAGCCGAGCACGCCGGCCAGAATGCCCAGCGCGAGCGCGCCGATCAGCCAGAGGGTGCCGCTCACCACCGCCATGTCGAACGGCAGCCGCAACGCGCGTTTCGCCTCGTCCGCGGACGGCGGGCGGCCGATCGTGAACCACACCACGGTGCGGCGCTGCAGGTAAGCGGTCCAGAGCGTGCCGACGACGAGGGCGACCGCGACCACCCCGGCCGCGGTGACGCCGAGCACCCAGCCGCGATCGTCGACGTCCTCCGGCAATCCCTGCAGGAGCAGCAGCAACGCGACGACGCCAGCCCCGGCGACACTCGACCCGACGCCGAGCGCGGCGAAGCCCAGACTGGTGCGCAGAACCAGCCGGAACCTCCCCGCGATCATCGTGCGCACCAGCAGATCGTATGGGGTGGCGGGTCCGGGAGCGAAAAAAGCTGTCGCTGTCCGGGTTCGCCGATGGTTAGCGTGGTCGCATGCAACCGCTCGACCCCGCCGAAATCCGCGCCTCGTTCGTCAACTGTTCCCGCGGGGAAGCCAAGTCCGTCACGCTGCCGGCGGACATCCCGTGGGAAAAGCGCGACTTCCTCGGCTGGCGCGACGTGAAGGCGCCCGGCCGGGCATACCTCGTCGTGCCGCACGGCGACGAGCTGATCGGCCTGTCCCTGCGCGCCGCGCCGCCGCCGAAATCGCGGCTGCGCAGCAACATCTGCGCGTTCTGCACCACGACGCATCCGCTCGCCGACATCGCGCTGTTCACCGCCCGGCTCGCCGGAAAACCCGGCCGCGACGGCAACACGGTGGGCACGTATTTGTGCGCTGACCTGGCGTGCAGCGCGTACCTGCGTGGCGAGTTGAAGCCAGCGGTGCCGCAGCCGAAGGAGTCGCTTTCGGAGGAGGAACGGGTCGAGCGGATGAACGAGAAGATCGGCCGGTTCGTGGCACGGGTGCTGGAAACCCGGTAACCGCGGTGCGGGTGCTGGTGACCGGGATGTCCGGAGCGGGCAAGACCAGCCTGCTCGCCGAACTTTCCCGGCGCGGGTACCGCACGGTCGACACCGATTACGGCGGCTACACCCGCGACGGGCTCTGGCGCGAAGACCGGATCGCCGCGCTGTTGTCGACGCCGGGTCCGTTGTTCGTGTCCGGCACGGTCTCGAACCAGGTGCGGTTCTATCCGCGCTTCACCGACATCGTACTGCTCAGCGCGCCGCGCGAGGTGCTGATCGAGCGGCTGACGACGCGAACCGGCAATCCGTACGGCAAGCATCCGGACGAACTGGCCGAGACGTTGCGCTATCTGGACGAGGTGGAGCCGCTGCTGCGCTGGTCGGCGACGTTCGAGGTGGCGACCACGGTGCCGGTGGCAGAGGTCGCCGACGCGGTGCTGCGCCGGGTCGGTTAGGGATTCAGAAATCCCACTCGCCGATCCGGCCCATCTTGCGGATCGCCGGGAACAGCGCTGAGGCCCGCAACGCCAGCCGCGACGCGACCGGGATTTTCTCCAGTGTCTCGTCGCTCGCCCAGTCGGTCGCGTCCAAACAGGACACCAGGCGGAGGCCGTAGCGTTCGAGTTCGTGCGGATCGTCGATGCCCCAATGCAAAGTCGCGCCCGCACGGCGGACCACCGGGTTGATCGTCTGCGCCTTGATGCCGAGCGAGCTGAAGAAGTCGGCCACGATCCGGCCGGAGGGGAACTTGCCGACGAGCCTGCGGACCAGTTCGGTTCCGGACTCCGCGGTGAGGTACATGGTGAGCCCCTCGGCCACGATCAGCGCCTCGCGGTCGCCGGGAACCTGGTCGAGCCAGCCGAAATCGGTGACCGACGAGCCGATCGCCGAATATCCGGGCCGCTCGGGGTAAATCCGGCCGCGGACGTCGACGACCTCGGGATAGTCCACGTCGAACCAGGCGACCGACGGCGGCGGGTCGAGCCGGTACACGCGGGTGTCCATGCCGCAGCCGAGGTGCACGACGATCGCGTCCGGGTGCCCGGCCAGCCACTTGGCGGCCATCTCGTCGATCGCGCGCGCCCGGATCGCGACGGAGACCGCGGAGTTCTCGTTCACGCCGAGCCTGCGGAAGTCGTAGTCGATCTTCTTGACCGCCTCGTCGGCGGCGGTGTCGCCGAGGATCGGGTTTTTCCGGCGGGCGTCGAGCGCGCGGCCGTACAGCGTGCCGAGGTTGGTCGCTTTTTCCTCGGTGAAGTGCACTTTCTCCACGACGGGACCCCCTGGTTGTCAAAGTTTTCACAAACTTGTGAAGACTGTAGCGCTGATTGCCGGGGGAGGCATCCCTCGTTGTTCAGGAAGACGCGTAGTCGTGGGCGTAGGTTTTCGCGTCCAGCAGGTGTTTGAGCGTGATCTCGCGGGCCGCCGCCGCGTCCGAACGGCTGATGGCGTCGAGGATCGCGCGATGCTCGGCCACCGCCTTCCGGATCTGCCCCGGCAGCCGCAGCGCGGCCCGGCGTTCTTCGCCGACCAGGGCGAGGACCGAACGGAGCAGGTCGGCGACGTCGTCATTGCCCGCGTTGCTCGCGATCACCCGATGGAATTCGGCGTCGGTCGCGATCACACGCAGCATGTCCCCGGCCGCGGCGGCCTCTTCCATCTCCGCGACGTTGTCCGCGAGCCGTTGCACGACGCGGGGCGTGTGCTGCCGCGCGAGCCGCTCGGCGAGAGTCGGCTCGACGGTCGCGCGCAGGTCGAACAGCTTCTCGACCAGCTGCTCGTGCTCGGAAAACCAACTGCTCAGCGGGCTGTCAGTGGTGCCTTGCTCACGGACGTAGGTGCCCGACCCGGCGCGGATCTGGACGTACCCGATCGAATCCAGGACCCGCAACGCCTGCCGCAACGACCCGCGGCTGATGCCGAGCTGCTCGCACAGCGCGCGTTCCGCGGGCAGGCGCGAGCCCGGCGGAAGCTCGCCCGAGTCGATCATCGTGCGCAGATGGTCGACCGTGGCGCTCCAGACCTGCTCGGATTCGTGGGCCACGCCGCCCATCCTGGCAGCTGCCGCCCCGAGCCGCCGGAAATTGTCGGTGGCGGGTGTCACCATCTTCGGCAGTGGCAGTGGCAGTGGCAGTGGCAGTGGCAGTGGCAGCGGCAGCGGCAGCGGCTTCGGCAGGGAAAGGGAGGGAGCATGCCCGCGAAGTTCAAGGACCTGGCGTTGGACGCGCTCGATCATCAGGCACAGGCCGACTGGTGGTGCTCGGCACTCGGCTACGTCCGGCGCGGCCCGCCGGGGGAGAGCCCGCCGGACTGGCCGGTCGCGATCGTCGACCCGGCTGGCGAGGGTCCGCTGCTCTGGCTGAACCCGGTGCCGGAGCGGAAGACGGTGAAGAACCGGATGCACCTGGACGTGTGGGGCGACCCAGCGGAACTCGCCGCGGCCGGGGCCCGGATGGTGACCGAGCGAGGAGAGGACCGGGAGTGGCACGTGATGGCGGATCCGGAGGGGAATGAGTTTTGCGTCTTTGAGCGGTGAGGTGCCCGGCGGCGGTTGAGGCGTGGGTGAGGCGTGCGGATCGCTGACGCGGGTGTTGCGGGTAGTGGGAGGACGGAAGGAGTGGTTATTGGAAGGAACGTTGGCGGAGGGAGCAGCTGGCGAGGAGCGGTGACGGGGTAGCGGTTGCGGGAGAGCAGTGCGGCCGAAGTGCGGGTGCCGCTGCCGAACCGGAGCGCGCTGGCGGTCAGGTCAGTTCGCGGAGGATCCGTCGGGTGCGCACGACGGCCCGCCGGTGAGCTGAAACCGCGACCGTCGGCAGGCAGGCTTAGCCGTGCCCGGGTCGATGCCGTCAAGTGTTTGACCGGACACATCGCGTCGCCGAGAGTCGGGGGTCCTGCTTAGGGTCAGCGGGTGAGTGCTTTATGACCTGGTGGCATGCCGTCGTCATCTTCATCGCCGGGGTGTGGGCCGGGACGATCAACACCGTCGTCGGTTCCGGGACGCTCGTGACCTTCCCGGTGCTGGTCGCGCTGGGGTATCCGCCGGTGACCGCCACGACGTCGAACGCGGTCGGGCTCGCGCCGGGCACGATCAGCGGCGCGTATGGCTACCGGCACGAGCTTGCCGGGTACTGGCCGCAGGTGGTGCGGTTCGCGGTCGCCTCGTTCTTCGGGGCCATCGGCGGCACCATTCTTCTCCTGACGCTGCCCAAGGACGCCTTCGAGAAGATCGTGCCGGTGCTCGTCGGGCTCGCCGTCGTGCTCGTGATCGTTCAGCCCAAGGTGTCGAAGTGGGTGCAGAAACGCCGCGAGGCCAATGGGCGCGAGCACCGTGCCGGGCCGTTGCTGTTCGGGCTGCTCTTCGTCATCGGCATCTACGGCGGTTACTTCACCGCCGCGCAGGGCGTGATGCTGATGGCCGTCATGGGCATGCTGCTGTCCGAACCGCTGCAGCGGCTCAACGGCGTCAAAAACGTGCTGTCCGCGGTCGTGAACATCGTCGCCGGCGCGATTTACGCGTTCGTCGCGCCGGTGAGCTGGCCGGTGATCGGGCTGCTCGCGCTCGGGTCCACGATCGGCGGACAGCTCGGGGCCAAGATCGGCCGCAAGCTGCCGCCTGCCGTGTTGCGCGGCGTGATCGTCGTGATCGGGCTCGCCGCGGTCGTGCAGCTGGTGCTCAAATAGCCTGGAATTCCTTGGCCGCGGCCAGCATCAGGTCGTTCTCCTCCGGCGTCCCGATCGTCACGCGCGCGCCCTCGCCGGGGAACGGGCGCACGATCAGCTTCCGGTCCAGCATGTGCTCAGCGAAAGCCGCAGTGCGTTCGCCGAGCGGGAACCACACGAAGTTCGCCTGGGTCGGCGGGATCTCGTAGCCCATCTCCAGCAGCGCGTCCCGCACGCGGGTGCGCTCGGAGATGATTTCCTGGCACCGGGCGAGCAGTTCGTCCTCCGCGTCGAGCGACGCGATCGCGGCCACCTGGGCGATGCTGTTCACCGAGAACGCCACGTACACCTGCTGCAGCGCCTGCGCGATCGGCTCCGGAGCCACCGCGTACCCGACCCGCAGCCCGGCGAGCCCGTACGCCTTCGAGAACGTGCGCAGCACCGCGACGTTGCCGTGCGTCCGCGTGAAGTCGACGCCGTCCGGCACCTCGGGGTCGGTGACGAACTCCTTGTACGCCTCGTCCAGCACCACGAGCACGTGCGGCGGCACCGCTTCGAGGAACCGCTCGATCTCGTCGCGGTGCAGCACGGTGCCGGTCGGGTTGTTGGGGTTGCAGACGAACACCAGCTTGGTGCGGTCGGTGATCCGCGCCAGCATCGCGTCGAGGTCCAGCCCGTGCTCCGGCGTCAGTGGCACCTTCACGCCCGTCGCGAGCGCCACCTGGACCACGATCGGGTAGGCCTCGAACGACCGCCAGCCGAACAGCACCTCGTCGCCGGGACCGCACAGCGCCTGGATCATCTGCTGGCACAGCGAGACCGAGCCGCAGCCGATCGCGAGCTGCTGCGCGGGCACGTCCAGCCGCCGCGAAAGCCGCTCGCGCAAGGCCTGGGATCCGTTGTCCGGGTACCGGTTCACTCCGGTTACCGCAGCCGTGATCGCCGCCTGCACGCTCGGCAGCGGACCGCCGGGCACCTCATTGCTCGCGAGCTTGACGGCCCCTTCGATCGTTCGGCCAGGAACGTACTTCGGCAACGAATCGAGGTCAGGGCGGGGGGCGAGGGACGGCATCGTCGGAACTCCTCGGTTTTCACGGGACGACGGGGTCACCGTATCTCGCCCCGGCGGATCCGGAAAGGTTCCCAATGTTCACCCAGAGGTGATTGCATGAGGCGATGACGTCGACGACCACCGTGGACCACCAGCGTACCGACGGCAGCACCCTGCGCCTCACCTTCGCCGAACCCGACGGCGCGCTTCGCGGCGGCCTGGTGGTCCTGCACGAGGGCAATGGAGTCACCGACGGCGTTTTGCTGCTGGTCAAAAGCCTTGCCGGCGAAGGCTGGCTCACCGTCACCCCGCACATCGAATCCGGCGAGCAGCTCACTCAGCGCGACTTGCTCGACGCCACCGACCGCACGCTCGAATGGCTCACCGACCGCGGCGTCGACGCCGATCTGCGCGGTGTCGTCGGCTTCGATCTCGGAGGCACGGCGGCGCTGGTGGTCGCGTCGCACCGCAAGCTCGGCGCGGCGGTGAGCGTCGGCGGCCAAGGGGTCGCGGAGCTGCCGAAACTGCTGGAAATCGCCGGTCGCCTGACCAGCCCGTGGCTCGGCATGTACGGCGACTCCGGGGACGAGGCGGGCGAGGCCGCGGTGGAGCGCCTGCGCGAGGCGGCGGCCTCGGCGAAAGTCGCGACGAACGTCGTGCGCTATCCGGGCGCGAACCACCGCTTCGACGCCGACCCCAGCGCGGCCGAAGAGGCCTGGCACCGCACCCTCGACTGGTTCGACGCGCACCTCCGCTGATCTCGCGGAAGCGACGGCGGGTGCCGCCCTTGTGTCCTTTGTGGAGGGAGGCCGGGCCCGGATCGGCGAGGTCGGAACGGACTTCCGGGGTTAGCATCGGCGAGTGACCGAGAACGCCGCTGTTCCCGAGGTGCTTTGGCGACCCGACCCGAACCGGGTCGCTGACTCGAAGATCGAAGCCTTCCGCCGCTGGCTGCGCGAGCAACGCGGCGTCGACCTCGCCGATTACGCCGACCTGTGGCAGTACTCGGTCGAGCACGTTCCGGAGTTCTGGACCGCGGTCGCGGAGTTTTTCGGCGTGCGCTGGCACGAGAAGCCGCGGGAAGTCCTGTCCGGCGCGATGCCGGACGCGAAATGGTTCGACGGCGGCACGCTCAACTACGCCGAACATTCACTGCGTCCGGGCACCGGCGGCGCCCCGAAGGCCGACGACGAACTCGCGGTGATCTTCCACCGCGAGGACGGGCTCGCCGAGCAACTCACCTACGGCGACCTCCGCGCGCACGTCGCCGCCGCGCGCGCCGCGTTGCGTGCTTTCGGGGTCGGCAAAGGCGATCGCGTCGTCGCGCTCGCGCCGAACTGCCCGCAGACGCTCATCGCCTTCCTCGCCGCCGCCAGCCTCGGCGCGATCTGGTCGTCGTGTTCCCCGGACTTCGGGATCCGCGCGATCGCCGACCGGTTCGCCCAGATCGAGCCGAAGGTGCTCATCGCGGTGAACGGATACGCTTACCACGGCCGGAAATTCGACATCCGCGACAACGTCCAGCGGCTGCGGGAACAGATTCCGTCGCTGGAAACCACTGTTTTGGTGAAATACCTGGGAAACGAGACCCTCGACGGCGTCCTCGACTGGAACGCGGTGCTCGCCGAACACGCCGGCGGCGAGCTGGCGTACGAGCCGGTGGACTTCGCGCATCCGTTGTGGATCCTGTATTCCTCGGGCACGACCGGGCTCCCGAAGGGCATCGTGCAGGGCCACGGCGGCATCGTCGTCGAACACTTCAAAGCGCTGGGGCTGCAGAGCGACCTCGGACCGGGCGACCGGTTCTTCTGGTTCACCACCACCGGCTGGATGATGTGGAACTTCATCTCCTCCGCGCTCCTCGTCGGCGCCACGATCGTGCTGTACGACGGCAGTCCCGGCCATCCGGACCTGAACGCGCTGTGGCATCTGGCCGAGCAGCACCGCGTCACCTACTTCGGCACCTCCGCGCCGTTCATCCAAAGCTGCCTGAAAGCGGGCCTCGCCCCGGCCGAGCGCTACGACCTCAGCGCGCTGCGCGTGGTCGGCTCGACCGGTGCGCCGCTGTCTTCCGAGGGCTTCCGCTGGATCGCCGACGCGATCGGCCGGGACGTGCAGATCTGCGCGGTCTCCGGCGGCACCGACCTGTGCGCGGCGATCGTCACGTCCGCGCCGGACGTGCCGGTGTGGCTCGGCGAACTGTCCTGCCGCGCGCTCGGCGTGGCCGCGGCGGCGTTCGACGACCGCGGCGAGCCGGTGGTCGAGGAGGTCGGCGAACTGGTGATCACCGAGCCGATGCCGTCGATGCCGGTCTCGTTCTGGAACGACCCGGACGGTTCCCGGCTGCGCGAGGCGTACTTCGAGATGTTCCCGGGTATCTGGAGGCATGGCGACTGGGTCAAGATCACCCGCCGCGGCTCGGCGGTGGTCTACGGCCGCAGCGATTCGACGCTCAACCGCGGCGGCGTCCGGATGGGCACCGCCGAGTTCTACCGGGTCGCGGAAGGCTTCGCCGAGGTCGCCGACTCGCTGGTCATCGACACGTCGGCGGCGGGCAACGAGAACGGGCAGCTGCTGTGTTTTCTCGTACTCACGGCGGGCGCGAAGCTCGAGGAAGTCGAGCCTGACCTGCGGAAAGAGCTTCGCGTCGCGCTGTCGCCACGACACGTACCCGATCGGTTCATCGTCGTTTCCGAGATACCCCGTACGTTGAACGGTAAGAAGTGCGAAGTACCAGTGAAGCGGATCCTCTCCGGAGTCGCGCCGGAGAGGGCGGTGAGCAGGGACGCGCTGGCCAATCCGGCCGCGCTGGCCCCCTTCGTGGAGCTCGCCGCGGACTGAACGCGCAAGCGGGGGGAAGCATGGCAGGGCCGTGCGTGTTGCACGCGTGGTGACGGGGACACGCGCGCAGCACACTTGGCAGGCGGCCGGCGTCACGTCGGTCGTCGCGATCACGTGGGTGACCAGGCTGGCCGGGCTGCTGGCGATCGTGTCCACGGTCGTCCCGGTGGGCCGCGACGTGCGCGGGCACGTGGCGAAATGGCTGGAGCTGCCGAGCGAAGCGACCACCGCGGCGGCCGCTGTGGCGCTGGTCACCGGTGTGTTGCTGATCATGCTCGCCGCCGGGCTCCGCCGCCGCAAACGCCGTGCTTGGCAGCTGGCGGTCGGTTTCGCGGCGCTGCTGGCGTTGTCGCACCTCGGGCTGCGGCACGTGTTCGGCGCGGGCGTGGTGTCGATGGTGCTGCTCGCCGGGCTCATCGGCACCCGGCGGTACTTCATCGCCCGGCCGGACCCGACCGTCGGCCGCTGGCGGGCCCTGCGGGTGCTGCTGCAGCTGGTGCTGGCTGGGTTCGTGCTCAACTTCGCGCTGCTGTCGGTCGCCCCTGCCCGGATGCTCGACCCGCTGAGCTTCGCCGACCGGCTGTCCCAGTCCGCGCTCGCGCTCACCGGGGTCAGCGGGCCCGCGGTGTTCCACGAGATGTGGTTCGAGGACCTGTCCGCGTCGATCGGGCTGCTCTTCAGCATCACCGGGGTGCTGGTGTCGGCGTACTTCCTGCTGCGCTCGGCCGAACCCGCGCCGGAGCTGTCCGACGACGAACTCGCGCGGCTGCACGAGTTGCTGAAGCAGCACGGGGAACGGGACTCGCTGGGCTACTTCGCGCTGCGCCGCGACAAGTTCGCGGTGTTCTCCAAGACCGGCAAGGCGGCCGTCACGTTCCGGGTGATCGCCGGGGTCGCGCTGACGTCCGCCGACCCGCTCGGCGACCACGAGGCCTGGCCGGGCGCGATCGAGGAGTACCTGGACATCTGCCAGCGCAACGCCTGGGTGCCCACCGCGATGGGCGCGTCCGAACTGGGCGCGACGGTGTGGGCCAGGTTCGGTCTGGAGGTGCTGGAAATCGGCGACGAGGCGGTCGTCGACACCAAGACGTTCACGCTGGAAGGCCGCGTGATGCGCGGCGTGCGGCAGGCGGCGTCGCGGACGAAGCGGGCGGGTTACAAGGTCCTGGTGCGCCGGGCGGAGGACTTGCGGCCCGGCGAACTGCCCGAGCTGGTGCACCTGGCCGCCACCTGGCGCGGCACCGAAACCGAACGCGGTTTCTCGATGGCGCTGGGCCGCATGGGCGACCCCGGTTCGGTGCTCGTCACCGCCGAACAGGGAGGCCGCGTCCGAGGCGTGCTGCAGTTCGTGCCGTGGGGCGAGCGGGGACTGTCGCTGGACGTGATGCGGCGGGACCGCACCGCCGACAACGGCGTGAACGAGCTGATGATCTCGGAACTGCTGCTGTATTCGCGCGAACACGGCATCGACCACGTGTCGCTGAACTTCGCCGCCTTCCGCGCCCTGATGGAACAAGGCCAACGCATCGGCGCGGGCCCGGTCGCCCGGCTTTCGGCGAAGGTCCTCCACTTCTTCTCGCGCTGGATCCAGATCGAAAGCCTCTACCGGTTCAACGCCAAGTTCCAGCCCCGCTGGGTCCCGCGATACCTCGTGTACCCGGGCGTCGGGTCGCTCCCGCGCGTCGGCATCGCGACCTTCGAAGCCGAGGGACTAGGCGGCCGTTCCCCCTGGTTGCGGCGGTTGCTGCAGCGTTGAGGGGGGTGCCTTCCGAAGGGGCTGGAGGGGTGTGTAACCTATCTGAGCAGTGGTCGTTAGGACCCAGGAGGCTTCGCCTAGTCTGGTCTATGGCGCCGCACTGCTAATGCGGTTGGGGGTAACCCCCCCTCCCGGGTTCAAATCCCGGAGCCTCCGCTGGTGCCTGTTTCGGCAGGTGCTAGGTTAACAACTGAACACGCGCCCGTAGCTCAGCTGGATAGAGCATCTGACTACGGATCAGAAGGTCAGGGGTTCGAATCCCTTCGGGCGCACTGTCTGGTCGAGACAGTAAACAACGGGCCGGGTGCTTTTCGCACCCGGCCCGTTGTGCATTTGCCGCTTCTTGAGCGGATCCAGTACCGCGCGCAGCTGCGCTCGTGCGGTCGACGACAGCTCGTCCGTCTTCAGCGGCGCCTCGCCTCGGGCGCGATGAACGGCGACCTGGATCTCCACCGTCCCGTTGCCGTCCTCCACCCCGACGAGGTAGCTAGCGCCTCGGCCCGGTTCCGTCGTGCTGTCGGCTCGCCAGTAATTGCGCTTGCCGAGTCCGGGGATCGTGCCGGAGGTCCAACCCCGTGAGGGGGCGGTGTTCCAGACGCGGACGCCATTCCGGCCTCGTTGGAGATCGCGGGTATCGGTTCGGAGCCCATCTTGGTTGTCCCGCAACGGGAGCGGGGAGTGAGTCATCTGTTCCCTTTCAACCCGTCCAGAACCTTCCGCGCCTGTGCTTCGGCGATCGGCTGAACTTCGGTGCGGTGCATCTGCGCGACCTCCCGGGTGCGGCTGAAATTGAGCCGGACGCGGACCGAGACATTGCCGTCCAGTACACAGAGGACGTAGCGCGTGTTCGCGACCAGGTCGCCGTAGACCTCGGAGTGCCAGAAGCCCTCGGTGCCGACTCCGGTGATCGGTCCGGATGCCTTGCCCTCGCCGGTTTTCGCGAGGGCGCCGCGTTTCCAGTTCGAGTAGGAGGACGGCGTGAATTCGACGTCGAGGAGGATTTCGGCGGAGTTCAGGGTGTCGCTTCCGGCGTAACGCATTTCGCAGCTCAGGCTGCCGGCGCTGGTCTCGCTCGGGCGGACTTCCTCGTGGTGGGGCGGTCCCTTGGGCGTGGGCGACCACTTCCGCAGCGGAGAGGGATCGACGAGATCGCAGGCGTTGCCGACGTGCTCCATCGAATAGCCCGGCTCGGCGACTCGGTCTGGCGGAGGGTCGGACGGCCGCCCGGCCAGGACGCCGATCCCGATTCCCAGCACGACCGCCAGCGCGACGGCTCCGCCGATGACCCAGCCGGTCCGGCGGGGTTTCGCGGGCGGCGGGTATCCGTGGCCGGCCGCGGGGAAGGGGTTCGGCTCGTCGCGTCTGTAGTCGGTCATCCCCCGCCCTCCACCCGGCGAACCGGGCGCCGGTACCTGGTCCCGCCCGACTCTAGCTTTCCGCTTCCGCCGAGGCGAGACGCTGAGCACCTGGTCCCGGGCCGGATGCAACGCTGTCGAGGCGACCGGGGACAGGGGGTTGTGACGACAGTTTCGGATCAGGGGCGGGGGTGGGGGTGGGGGATGCCGGCCGAGCACGGTGCCGACGTCCCGGACGTCCCCGGCGGCGACCAGGAGCTGTGGGCGCGAGCCGCGGCGGGCGACGTCGCGGCGTTCGGGGAGTTGTTCGACCGGCATGCCGGCGCGGTGTGGAACTACGCCTACCGGTTGACGGGTTCCTGGGCCACTGCCGAGGACCTGGCCTCGCTGACCTTCCTGACCGCGTGGCGGCGGCTCGGCGAGGTGACGCTGGTGAACGACAGCGCTCGGCCGTGGCTGTACACGGTGACCGCCAATCTGGCCCGTCGGGAGCAGCGTCGGCTCGGGCGGTTCGCGGCGGTGCTGACCCGGTTGCCGCGCACCAACGTCGTGCGCGATCACGCGGAGGACGTGGCCGGGCAGATCGACGCGGACCGGCGGCTGGAGGTCGTGCTGGGCGCGGTCGCGAAGCTGCCTCGGGCCGAACGGCGGGCTGTCGAGCTTTGTCTGCTGGGCGGTTTGTCGACCGCGGAGGCGTCCGCGGTGCTCGGGATCGCGGAACCGAGCGTGCGGGCGCGGATTTCCCGGGCTCGCGGCCGGTTGCGCGAGCTGCTGCGAGACACCGGCGCACGTGTTGGAGAGGAGTTCTGATGTCCGACGAGCTCAACCTGCCTCCCGACCGGCCGATGCCTGATCTGCTGAAGGAAGCCATGTGGAACCGGCTCGTTCCGGAACTGCGCGGCCAGCGGCACCGGAAGCCGGGCCTGCCGCTGGCGGTCGCCGCGGGAGTCGGCGCGCTGGCCTTGGGCGCGACGCTGGTGTTCTCGCCGGTGCACGACACCAGTCCGGACGTGACCCGGTTTCCGGCCGGTGCCAAGCCGGACGCCGGGGACGCGCGACTGTTCAAGTCCTGCCTCGACAGCGCTCCTTCTTTCGGAGTCGAGTTGCCTGACCGGGAGAGTTGGCGCGCGACGTTCAAGGTCGATCAGGACGCGCGGCGCGGTTACCTCGTCCTCCGCAACGCCTCGCTCGCGGCTGTCTGCGTTCTCTATCGCAGCCAGGATTCCGGCGATTACGACCGCAATTACGGCCTGATGGTCACCGACGCCAGGAACTGGACCCACGGGCGAGAGAGCTACGCCTACCTCAGCGCCACCCGCCCGATCTGCGGTTTCACCAGCAGCGTCAATCCCGGCCAGTCGAGCGTCGTGTTCGGGGTCGCCAGCCCCGACGTGGCGAAAGTCGAGCTGCACGGGCCGGGCGGTTCGATGACTCCTGCTTCGCTGAACGACGGCACTTTCGTCGTGAAATTCGTGGCGGGCAGTTCTCCGCAAGACGATTACACCCGAACATTCCGGGTGACCATGCGCGACGGGCAAGTTCACGACTTTCCGGGGAGATAGCACCGGACCGATCTGCTGCTGGGGGAAAGGCAATAATGACACTGGGTTTGACGACGCCTCGAGCAGGCCGGGAACAGCTCGTTTCCGCCCGAAGACGGGTGGATTGGCTGTTGCTCGGAGCGGCGGCCGCGTCGGCATTGTTCTTTGTGCTGGCGCATGGACATCTGATCGACGATACCTATATCACCTTGAGCTACGCGCGCAATTTAGCGTTCCATGGAAATTGGGGATTGCTGGCCGACAGCACCTCGAATACGGCGACCTCGCCGTTGAACGTGCTTTCCCTGGCGGCGTTGACATTCGTGCTGCGGGACGCGGTACTCGCCGCGGGCGTGTTGTACGTGGTCTGCCAGGTGCTGCTGGTAGTGGCGCTGCGGAGGGTGGGCGCGGCCGCCGGGCTGCCTCGCTGGTTCCCGGTTCTCGCGATCGCCGCGTTGACGGTGAACCCGCTGCTGGTGTCGTCGATCGGCATGGAAGTCGAACTCGGCGCGGCCGGACTTGCCTGGCTGCTGGTGTTTTCGGTGGAACGGCGGCCGTTCGCGTTCGGGCTGGCGGTCGGTGCGCTGACCTTGGTCCGGGTCGATTTGGTGCTCTTCGCGGCAGTGATTTTCCTTGTGCGCCGGCGGTTCTGGGTCGACGGCCTGCGCAGCGTGCAAGGCGTGGCGCTGGTCGCGGTGCCGTGGTTCGCGTTCAGCTGGGTCGTCTTGGGAGCCGCGGTTCCGGACACTCTCGTCATCAAAACCCTGCAGGGCGCGCGACAGGCTTGGGGGAAGTGGGAATTCGGCAACGGCGTCGGACTTTATTGGCAAAACATGCCAGGGCAAACGGCGCTCGCGTTCTTGTGCGTCGGTTTGGCGGCATTGGCCGGATTGCGCTGGCTGGGCCTGGTGTTACGCGGCAACGCGGCCTGCCGCAAGCTGCTCCCGTTCGCGGCACTCGCGGTGGCCGGAGCAGTGCACAGCCTGGCGTACGTTCAGCTGAAAGTGCCGCCGTACCACTGGTATTACGGCCCCGGAATCGTCGCGGCGACGCTGTTCGTCTGCGCGGCAGCGGCCGGTTCCGCCCGCCGGGTCGAGCGCGCGGCCGGGACGGTTGTCGTGGTGGCTTTGGTCGGTGCCAGCGGGCTCGGCTACGCCGGGGACGGTTTGCCGCGCGCCTTCGCCCCGTTCACGTCGAACTACACCACGAGCGCGCAGTACGCCGAAATCGGCCGGGAAACAGGCAGGCTGGCGGCCGGAAGAACGGTGGCCAGCGCCGACGAGATCGGCGTGCTGGCCTACACCTGCGACTGCGCGATCATCGACGTCTTCTCCGACCGCGGCCGCATGCCCGAGGCGATCGACGAACTGGAGGAACGGGCGGGACATCTGCCACGTGGCTTGCTCCGGGTGAACTTCGCGTTCTTCGACGACACCGTGCGGCCGCGCAAACTTGACCTCGCGTTGCGCCGGGTGTGGGGACCGCCGCCGCCGGATTACCTTGCCCACTGGACGATTTCCGCGCCGCTCTCCGGGCGGGCGGAGTTGTACCTGGTCGAGGCGCGGTAAACTCCGGCCATGGCTGCCTTGCGCGGTGAACGGCTCGACGGGTCCGCGCTGGAAGCCGGCGCGGTGCGAGGCGAGGTTTTCGACCTCGAATGGCCGGAACCGCACCGGAAATGGATCGCGTCGGCCGAGGACACCTCGGCGGGCGGAAGTTATTGGCTGGGGCACCGGACGGACGCGGGCGACCGGGCAGTGCTCGTCGGGAGGACCGCGGACGATCTCGACGGCCCGCTCGGAAAGTTGATGAACATCGTCGAGCCGGTCGACACGATGCCGGATCGCGGCCGGGTCGGGGCGGCGGTGCGGCGGTACCTCGGGGAACAAGCCAAGCGGACGCAGGACTGGCCGCGAGTGCGGTGGACGGTGCGGGAGGCCGCGGTTGACGCGGCGGTCCTGCACTTCGCCGGGGCGTGGCTCGCGGTGAGCGAGCAAGCGCGGCTCGTCGCGATCGGGAGCGGGTTTTCCCCGGCGGGATTGCGGTTCACCGAAATCAGCGGCGAAGAGTACGGAGTGGACTTCACCGCACCGCTGACGGTCGCGCAGTTGCGTCGGTTGCCGGTGTGGCAGATGCCGCAGCCCGAGATAGCGCACGAGGACCTGCTGAGGTTCTGAGACACCTCCCGTTCACCTGCCCTGCTTAAGGTCGGCCGCATGTTGCGGGACGTGCGGGAGTACATCGATCGGCTCGAGATCGACGGGCATTCGGTCGGCGAGGATCACGATGACGATCCCGTGCTGATCGACGCGTTCGGCAAGGCGGTCGACACCTGGCGGGAGAACTATCCCTACGCCGAGCGGATGCCGCGCGAGGAGTACGACGAGACCAAGTATCTGCTGCAGGTCGAACTGCTCAAGCTGCAGAACTGGATCACCGAGACCGGCAGCCGGCACGTCATTCTGTTCGAGGGGCGGGACGCCGCGGGCAAGGGCGGGACCATCAAGCGGTTCATGGAACACCTCAACCCGCGCCACGCCCGGACGGTCGCGCTGGCCAAGCCCAGCGACCGGGAAGCGCATCAGTGGTATTTCCAGCGCTACGTCCAGCACCTGCCGACCGCCGGCGAAATGGTGTTGTTCGACCGGTCCTGGTACAACCGCGCCGGGGTCGAGCAGGTGATGGGGTTTTGCTCGCCGGAGCAGTACGAGCAGTTCATGCGCCAGGTGCCGCTGTTCGAGGAAATGCTGGTGGAGAGCGGGATCACGGTCACGAAGTTCTGGTTCTCGGTGACCCAGGCCGAACAGCGCACCCGGTTCATCATCCGGCAGGTCGACCCGGTGCGGCAGTGGAAACTGTCCCCCATGGACCTGCGGTCGCTCGGCAAATGGGACGACTACACCGCGGCCAAGGAGGCGATGTTCCTCCGCACGGACAACGATCTCGCGCCGTGGATCACGATCAAGAGCAACGACAAGAAACGCGCCCGGATCAACGCGATGCGCTATTTCCTGTCGCGCTTCGCTTACGAGGGCAAGGACGAAAAGATCGTCGGGCAACCGGATCCGCTGATCGTGAAGCGCGGGCGGGACGCGGTCGGCGACTGATCCTCCACAAAGGACGGTCAGCCCTCGAGGAACTCCAGCCGGTTGCCGACCGGATCGAAGGTGTGGAACCGCCGCCTACCCGGGATTTCCGCGGGATCGGCCCACGTCACCGACCGGCCGGAGGCTTCGATCGCGGCGGCGGCGGCGTCCACGTCGACCACGAACGCCGGGTGCGCCTTGCGTGCCGGACGGAAATCCGCCTCGACGCCGACGTGCAGTTCGCCGTCCGGGCCGCCGACGCCGGGCACCTGGAACCAGCAGCCGCCGCGGGCCGCCAGCAGGGGCGGTTTCGGCAGTTCGGGCCAGCCGAGCACCCCGGTGTAGAAGGCGCGTTCGTCGTCCTCGGCGCCCGCTGGGCAGGCGACCTGCACGTGATGAATCATGCCTCGAAACCTACGCCAGCTCGGCCGGTTCCGGCTCCGGGAAGGCGTAAAACCGCACGGCCAGATCACGCGCCTCCTCGGCCGGACCGGGTTTGCGGGCGGCGTAGCGGTGCACCAGTTCCAGGTACTCGGCTTCGAACTCCTTCAAGTCTTGGTAGCTCAGCCGCATCCCGGCGCGGCTCCCCGCGGTCCAGCCGTCGAAGGTGTCGCGGCGCTCGGCGGCCCAGGCCATCAAGCGCACCTCGTGGTCGTACTTCGCGTCCAGGTAGGCGGCCAGCTTCGGCCGGTCCTCCTCGGGGAAGTCCTCCGGCCTCGCCTCGTTGGTGCTCTGCGGGAGGGAGTGCCAGCGGCCGTCGCGGGTGCGGCGCGTGTATCCCGCGTGGGTCAGCGTCAGCAACGCGGCCGGGACGTCGATCGGGACCTGCGCGCGCAGTTCGGCCGAGGTGGCGGGCATCAGCCGCAGCAACCGCTGGTAGTTCGGGTTCGTGCGCACGGCGATGTCGCTCATGGTCAGCGGCCGCGGCCGCGCGTTCCCGGCGAGCAGCGCGCGGGCCCGCCACAGCAGGAACAGCGCGATCGGCACTTCCGCGACCAGCGCGGTGCCGAGGCTGGCCCACTGGTCGGGACCGCCCCAGTCGAGGACGACGTCGAACCAGGCGTCGCAGCACAGCAGCGCGGCGGTCGCGGCCAGCATCGGCACCGAGGCGCGGCTGCGGCGCATCCCGAGCAGCACCGACGCGGCGAAACACAGCAGCAGGACGATGTCGAACCCGACCCAGGCGACTCGCCACTGGCTCGTGTCGAAGTGCTCGGGCAGGGTCAGCCCGAGGTAGACGGTCCACGGCACCAGGAACACCGCGATCCCGGCGAGGAGGACGAGAAGCACGCGTCGGAACAACACTCGGCCGACGCTAGCCGCGCCGGCGCCGGGGAACATCCGGGATGATCCCGGAGATCGACCCCGAGACCCGGCCCAGAGTGTCTACTGTGGACGGTTGGTGGCGAGGGCCTGCCAGTGGTCGGCTTCGGCGGTCGCGCCGCGGGCGCGCAGCATCCGGGTCAGGCTCAGCATGCCCTGCACGTCGCCGGTTTCCGCGGCGATCCGGAAGCAGCGTTCGGCCTGGGCAAGGTCGCTGCGGGCTTCGGCGAGATGGCCCAGGTTGGTGAGCGCGGGAATGCTGCCGTGCTCGGCGGCCTTGCGGTACCAGGCCGCGGCCTCGCCGTCGTCGCGGCGATTGCGGGCGAGGACGCCGAGATTGGTCATCGCCGCCGCGTCGCCCGCCTCGGCTGCTTCGAGGTACCAGTTCTCCGCCTCTTCGAGGTCGCCCCGGCGATGCAGCAGCAGCCCCAGCCGCACCTTCGCCTCGACGTGCCCGCCCTTCGCGCCGCGCCGGAACCACCGCTCGGCGTCGCCTTCCCGGTTCGCCCGTTCCGCTTCCCGGCCCAGCAGGCAGGTCGCGGAGAGTTCGCCCGCGTCCACCGCGGCTCGCCACCAGTGCGCCATCTCGTCCGGCGCGCCGAGCTCGCGCAGTACCACGCCGAGGTCCAGCATCGCCGTCGCACTGCCCTCCTCCGCGGCGGCGCGGCACCAACCCTCGGCTTCGGCGTACCGGCCGTCTTCGACGAGGAGGTGGCCCAGCAGTCCGGCGGCTTCGGTCGCGCCGGCTTGGTACGCGGCGGCGTACCAATGCTCCGCGTCTCCGAGGCGACCTTGGTTTTCGCAGGTGCGGGCGTATCCGAGCATGCCGTGCGGTTCGCCGGCCTGTGCGGCTTCGTGGTACCAGCGGGCGGCTTCGTCGTCGGCGCCGCGTTCGGCCAGCAGGTGGGCCAGCGCGGTCATGGCGATCCGGTCCCCGCCGGAGGCGGCCCGGCGGTACCACTCCTCGGCTTCTGCCGACTCGCCGCGTTCGCGCAGGTCAGCGGCGACGCGCGTCATCGCGACGATGTTGCCGCCCTCCGCCGCCTTCCGGCGCAGGTAGTCATCGACGCGTGTGTTCCACTTCCGCAGCCGCCCGGGCATCTCGCACCCGCTCCTTTCCGGCTCCCCACTGAAGACAGTCGTTTCAAGCGGCGCGGACGTGACACCTTCGCGAGCGTTATCCACCCCCGCTGAACTGGGCTTTTTCGTTGGCAGCCCACAACTGGCCCAACGTGGTCCTTGCCACGGCCGCGGTGCTGCCGAGAGTGTCTGCGCGATTACCGGCCCGGTGACAGGCATACTCCGGCTCCCCGAACTCCCCGCCCGAGAGGATCACGCGCACCATGGCCCGGCCGTTCCCCACCAAGCGCACCGTGCTGCTCGCGGTCGTGCTGCTCATCGCTGTCGTCGGGTTTTGGTACGGCCAGCGCGAAGTCGGCGACTCCCAGTCCGAGGCGGCTCCGGCGTCCGCCGCGGACGCGACGAAGCAGCTGTCCGAGCTGAAGATCGGCGCGCGCGGCACCATGACCGGCTATTCCCGCGACAAGTTCAAGCACTGGGACAGCCAAGGCGACAACTGCGACACCCGCGAGGCCGTCCTCAAGCGCGCGGGCAAGGACGTCAAGACGGGCAGCGACTGCAAGCCGACGTCGGGCACCTGGCTGAGCGTGTACGACGGCCAGACCTGGACCAAGCCGACCCAGCTCGACATCGACCACATGGTCCCGCTCGGCCAGGCCTGGGTCAGCGGCGCGCGCGACTGGACGCAGGAGAAGCGCGAGCAGTTCGCGAACGACCTCACGCGCCCGCAGCTGTTCGCCGTGACGGCGAGCGTGAACCGGCAGAAGAGCGACAAGGCCCCGGACGAGTGGAAGCCGCCGCTGGTTTCGTTCTGGTGCACCTACGCGACCGACTGGGTCACGGTGAAGCACTACTACGGGCTGACGATCACCGATATGGAGAAGAACGCCCTGCAGGACATGCTGAAGCGCTGCCCAGCGTCGTGAGTGTTTATCCCGGTTCTAGCGGACTCTCATTTGACGACCTACCGTGGTGGTATGGGTCACGGTTACGAGGTTACTGCTGGTTGGGGCGGTCGGCAGCCGATCTTGGACTCGTACGCGCGGCTGTCCCGCAACCAAAAGGGGAAGCTGGAGAAGTGCGAGGTCCAGCACGCCGACAACCGCGAGACGATCGCGCGGTTGGGCGGCGTGCTGGGCGAGGAGATCTCCGACCCGAAGCTGTCCGCGTGGAATCCGAAGGTCCGCCGCAAGGGGTGGGAACGGATCATCAAGCGGATCGCGTCGCGGGCGTCAGATGGCGTGGTGTTGTGGAACACCGACCGGGGCTGGCGCCTGTCCTCGGATCTTGAGGACTTGTTCAAGCTGGTCGAGGGCTTCGACTCGGTCACGGTGGGGTCCTCGCACGGTCGTTATGACCTGTCGGATTACAACGACCGGTACCAGTTGCGGCAGGAGGTCGCGCACAACCAGCGCAACTCAGACGAAGCGTCGCAGCGGATCTCGCGGCGGTTCGACACGCTGCGCCGCAGGGGCGTCCCGCACTTGCAGGGCCGGTCGTTCGGGTTCCCCGGGCTGGACCGGACGGTGCCGAAGGAAGACGCGCTGGACGAGGACGGCAACGACACCCGCGAGCCGGTTCCGGCGGAGCTGGTGGAGCGGGAACGTGCCGCGTTGCGGTCCGGGACGCGCGCGCTCCTGGCGAAGGTGACGCAGGAAGCGGTGACCGAGGAATGGAACGCGGCCGGGCTGCGCACGGTTACCGGCGGGGTGTTCCGCCCGGTACAGGTCCGGGACGTGCTGCTGCGGCCGCGCAACGCGGGCCTGATCGAGCACGACGGGGAAATCGTCGGAAAGATGCCGGGGGAACCGATCGTAGACCCGCACGATTTCAAGCGGCTGCGAGCGTTGTTCGCTGGGCGCACCCGGGGGCGGCAGCCGGGCAATACGTATGTGGGGTCCGGGATCGCGACGTGCCCGAAGTGCGGCAAGAAGCTGTCCGCCCGGCCGCACGTCGGCGAATATCCGGACGGCGAGCGGCGGCGCCAGTACCACTGCCCGAAAGCCCGCGGGGGCTGCGGCAAGGTCGCGGCGGACATGCGCGCGGTGGACCGGGAATCCGCGCCCTGGTGATCGCGCGCTTGTCGGACAAGAACCACGCGGCGGCGATCAAGGCCGCGCGGGCGCTGGTCTCCGATCGGCTGGCCACGGTCGAGGCTGAGATCAGGGAGTGCGAGGAACGGCAGGAAGCGATCGCGGCAAAGTGGGGCGCGCGGCAGATGTCGGATAAGGCGTATGACAGGGCGAACGAGCCCCTGCTGAAGGATCTCGCGCGGTTGGAGGCGGAGCGGGAGGAGTTGACCGTCGGCAACCCGGAAGGCCCCACCGAGGCGATGAGCCAGGAGGAAGCCGCCGCGAAATGGGACACGGCCGATGTCGGCGAGCGACGCGCCATGCTCAGCGACGCGCTGGGCCGGGACACGCTCTGCGTCTATCCGTCCGCCCGCACGGGGTTCCGCACGTTCGATCCGAAACGCGTCCGCGTCGAGCCGTACAAGCCCAAGCGCGGCCGGGCCGATACCGCCCCGGTCCCGGCGGCTGACCGCGCTACCAGCGATGACAGGGGCAGCATGAGTACCAGCGACGAGAAAGGTCCTTCCATGGCGATAGTCAGTCCGGGCAGCGGACCGTTGCCGACCGCGCACGAAGACACTGCCGCCGCCAACCTGGACGCGTTCGTCGCGGACGTGCGCGCGCGGTGGGACTACACCCTGGTCGCGTCCCGCCGCCGCCCCGAGGCCGACCGCGACGACGGCCGGTACGTGTGGGATCTGGAATTCCGGCGCCCGAACGGGAAGCACCACACCTGTCAGGTGGCCATGTTCGGGGTCCCGCGCGACTACGCCGAAGGCGGCGACCCGCTCATGTTCCCGGAGCCGCGGTTGTACGTGGACGGCAGTTCGTGGGTGTGGGACTTCGCGGTGGGCAACGCGGCGGCGTATTTCGATCGCAACCTGGACGACGAGAACCACCCCGAGCACCTGGACCACGACACGTGGTCTCACAACCAGCCCCCGAGCGGCTCGGAAACGTAGCGACACGACCGCCCGCGCACCCGGCCCCGGCGCATGGACTTCCTGACAGGACAGGCCGGATCCACCGACTGTGGCTCACGAACCCAGCGCAGGTGGTGAGCCACGGTCAGTCGTGCCGTTGCAGATGTGGCCGATGGACTTCGAGCTGACTAGGTCGGCCGGCTGCGTCGGATTCCGCATTCGTTACCGCATGTCACTGATCGATCTGGCGAGGCGATTGGACAATATCAGCAACCATTGCAGCGATCACGCACGTACAGCGACTTCGAGCGTCCCAACTGGGACGCAGATCTGGTCGAATGCACACTGCTGTGGTGGAGCAGCCCATGATCGCCCAGTTCGGCAGGACGCCGCGAAAGCCGTAAAGCCCCGTTGTGACCGACGGTGCTGCCGTCAGAGTCGACGACAGATTACGACGGTTCGCGTAGCAAGACAGTAGCGCTCTGTTCGTTGCCCTCCCTTCCCTCGCGTCTGTTTGGGGGTTGAATGCGCGTGATTTCAAGCGTTCTTTTGAGAGAACGAAACATCGCGGACAGTTCGGTGTACCCACGGGGGCTGACGACAACTTGCCAGAGTTCAGCGCATGCCGCCGCTGCCGGCGGTTGGAAGCTTAGCTGGCCGCGTGCTTGCAGGACAGTTCTCGCTCGCCATTCCCCGTCTGGTCCTTTCCAGCCAAACATGGAACGTTCGTCTGGCGTCCAGCCAAGTTGCCGTCCAGCTTGGGGATGCAGCGCTAGCCAGTTCAAAATCGGCGCGTCGCTCCACTGTTCATCGCCATCCAGCACGAGAGTGCGACCGTCCCAATCCTGGGGTAATCCGTCCGGGTAGCGGTCCATGCACCTCCACTCGCGATGCCACGCATTTCCTTCGTGCTCTTCTGAGGGTCCACTCCCGTTCTGGGTGTAAAGCCGTCGCTCTTCTTCCGGCGTGCCCCATTCCAGACTGCACCATTGGCTCCGCTCGGCGAGTACGTACGGAGACGCAGTCGAGTACATGTCGATGTACGCGATGGCGGCATCGGCGGTTTCTTGGCACCAGGTGGCCACGGAGAAGGTGCGGGTGCCTTCGGGACGCCACGGGAGGGGTATCCATGCGTCGAGGGCGGATACCTCGATCTCCATGCTTTTCTCGGTGATGGCGCACAGTTGGTATGCCGGATATTTGCCATTGAGGAGTCCGGCGTCGAGCAGTTCCGCGAGAACATGTCCGAATGCGCGGCGGCCAACCATGTATGCCCAGGGACGGTAGGAGAGGCGCAGCCCGCGTTGTGCGAGTCGGCTGAAGTGTTCATGGTGGCCGCCGCGCGTCCATCGCTCGTCGTTCGATCGGGCGATCGTGGCGACACGATGCATGACCGCGACCGTGTCGAGGCTCGCCATGCGAGCGATCAACTTTGACGCTGTGTCGAATGGAGCGACGATTTGCTGGGGGTCGTTCAGGTCGAGATGGGGCACACCGTCGCTGTTCATTTCCGGCGGTACGCGTTCGGGCAAGGGCTGAAAAACAAGTTGGTAACTCCCAGGCAGCGGACGTGCTGGTGCGTGCGGGATGTCTTCCCCGTGTTGTCGCGCCAGGCGACGCGTGAGGTCCCGAATGATGGCATCCGGGCCTGTCCCCGCAGCACGGATGGCAGCAAACAACTGAGGAGACAGCGGACGCGGTTCGTCGATGCCGGGAGCGGTGATCATCGTCAGGAGGGCTGCTTCTGCATCCCAGCCGCCACGGCGGACAGCTTCGGTGAGGATGAGGTCCGTGATCGCGGGTTCGTGTTGCTCAATGCACTGGAGAACGTGTCGCGCGCCGAAATCGAGGGGACGGATCGGATGGCCGAGGTAGCCACAGAGCCAGCGTGTAAGCCCCTGCAGTGGCGATTCGTCCGTGGTGCGTGATGTCGCGATCGCGAGGTCGTCATCCCCATCGGGGATCAGGACATCGAGATGTCGATCGACCTCGGTCCATGCTGCAGCGACGATGTCCTTCCCCGCAACGAGTTCGATGATGCGACGCAGGCTTCGCGGCTCCAGTTGATCGGGCAGAGCGCCGGTTACGATCGAGTTCAGCAGATCGTGACGCGCTAGTGACACCAGCGCCGGGTGCCGGTCACGGAGAGCAGCGTCGAAAAGGGTGAGCCGGGTTCCTCGGTCGGTGTAGCGCAGCCACCCGTAGCCCGGCAGATGTGCAAGAGCGTTCGTGAGCACACCAACTGCGCGATCGGCTTCACCGGATCGGGCGGCGAGTGCGACGATGCCGCCAAGCGCGAGACCGTTGAGCTGGCGAAGCTCCGCGTGTTCCAGCAACGCGCGCGCGATTGAGGGAGGAACTGTTCCTGTCGCCGCTCGGGCGACAGCGTCGTTCCAATATTCGCGGCTACGCGGCGGTTGGTCTGCGGCACGCCGCAGCTGTGCCAGCAGTGCCCCGGGGTTTTCCGGCAGTGCGACAACTTCATGATCGTCGACATGCCGTACGTTGCTGGCAGCCTCTTCTGGTTCAGCGTCCTCGAGCTGGTTATCGGTCACCGACCAGACCCGAGCAGCGTCGGCGAGCATGATGCTTGGTTCGCTGTCGGGTCCAGTTCTACCGCGGATGGCGTCGGCTATCGCCTGAGTGGGCCAGCGCTTGACCGGGTACAGGACGCGCGCAGCGGCGGAGGCCGCGATGCTGGCCGGGATCCGATCGTCGCGGCAAGCGCCGAGCACGATTGCCTCGATGGCGTCGTCCTCCGAGAGCGCTTCGGCATCGCAGAGCTGGTCGGCAAGTCGGCAGGCCAGTGCGACGTCGTGCGGAAATGCGAGCTTGATGAGCCGTTCGGCAGCAGCGCCAGCGATGTGTTCACCAATCGAGGCCGCTGACTCCAGTCGTGAGGCGTAGCTGGAGATGGCTGCGGGCACGTCGTCAGCAGTGATCGAAGAACTGTCGATAGCCACCTCAAGCCAGTCGATCCAGTCAGCCAGTTGGTTATCCCCATCGCTGCTGACGAAGTGCGCCGACGCGCGCACCGCCCGCTGGATGGCCTGCCGTCCCATGGCGGGCTGCTCGGCCAGTGTCCAGGCTCGGGCTTGTGTGAGCCACATTAAGGTGCGGTCATGGGGATCGCTTTGGGTGGTGTCGATGTCGGCGTCGAGCCGCGAGAGCCAGTCGGTCGCCCAGATGCGAACGTCGCTCCCTGTTTCGAGCGCGGCAACCACCACGGCCTGCCGACGCGTAGCCGGCCAGAACCGCGCACGCTCAGGTGTTCTCCACGCGCGATCGAACTGCTCAAGGACACGAGGCAAGTCGTGGTCCTGCCCTCCCGCGGCGACTCGGACGAGCCGTTCGAAGCAACCGACAGCGGCTCTTGCGATGGCGTACCACCCAGCCCAGTCGCTGGTCTGCTCGCGTGGTACCTCGAGAACGCGAATGACCGTGTCAGCATAGGTGGCAATGATCGGTGGCGATCCTTGCCCCATGGCGGCCTTCAAACGGCCCGCTTCTAATTCGCCGAGAGCCTGCAATGCGCTGAGGAGCCGATTGTCGGCGACGTTGCGACGGCCTGTGACCAAGTCGGCAGCTGCCAAGACCGGGTCAGGACGAAGGGACCGTAGACGCAACAGACCGCCGATTGACCGGTACGGGTCGAGTCCTGCCTCGGACCCGACGGTGTCTGGCCACGCAGTGGTGGTTCCAGCGGGAACGAGTCCTTCGATCTGTGTCGTCGCGTCCGGGTCTTCGCGGATCAGGAGTTCGGCCGCCGCTACCCGCAGCTGCAACGGAATCGCGTGACGTTGCGCATGGGCTGAGGAGTCTTCGTCGTCTGATTCGGCAGTTGCGGAGGCGTCGATCGCCGCCAGTTCATGGAGCGAGTGGACAGCCGCTCGGCGTTCTCCGTCAGCGGCCGCGACTCGGGCTCGCACGAAACGGGCTCGGGCCCGCCACGCTGCCGAGGCTTCGTTGTCGATGACCTCGGTCAGTCTGTCCAGGACTTCGTTGTCTCGGACTTCCACCGCAAGGTCGAAGCAGCGCGCATGCACGAGATGGCGGCAGTCGATCGTGCTTATCGCCCGCTGATACTCGTCTTGCTCCTCACGATCGACGTCCCACAGTGACTTTCGAGCTGCGTCTGGCGGGAACGACTCGGTGGATGGACGCGGAAGTTGTCGGTCGAGCTGGGTGAGCACCGCGTCTAGACCAGACAAATACCACGTAGTCTCGGCCCAGTCGGCCGCCGCGTCAGCATCCACCTTAGAGGAGGCGGCGAGCGCGGCGAGGCCCCCACAGGCACGAACAATGCGCTCGGCGGCATCGATGCGTCCGGCTTCGGCGTACCGAGCGGCGTGGGCCAGAGCGGCGTCCGTTTTGAGACGCAGACGCCCTCCTGCGACGATGTGGTCATCTTCCAGCCCGGGTTCGACATGCGCGATCGCGTCTGCCAATGACTCGGGATCCAAGGCTAGCCCCCGCGCCAATAGTTCGTTGCGGAACAGCAAGATCCGCAAGAGCGCGGCGGAATCATCAGCTTCAACTGCGGCGCGCAGGGCAAGCAGCGCGTGGTCCGTCACTGTCGACAACGGTCGCAGGTCATCGGTCAGGGCTCCGCGAAGCCGTTGCGGCGTGGCTAGGACCAAGACCTGCTCGATGTCGCCAGCCAACAGGCGGTGAGCGAGTTCTTCATCCCTGTACAGTGGCCAGTCATCGTCGGCCGAGGCACAGAGGCCGGCAAGCCGGTCGTGGAGTGCACGATCACGGGATCGGTCTACACGTCCGGCGATCGTCGCGGTTTTCTCGGTGAGGAAGACACGGAAGCTGTTGTGGACAAAGTGCCATTCTGGGCCGGTACGGCGGAAGAAGGTCGCGGCACGTTCCGTGAACGCGGTCAGCGCCGAGGGCTGCGCCCAAGTCGCAAGCCAGTCCAGGTTGACGGGGACGCGCAAACGCGCGACGACGGCGAGTAACTCCAAGACGTCGGAGTCGTCCGCGACGGCGCGCAGGTAACCCTCGTAGCGCGCGCGGATATCCCCGCCGGTACTAGTCGCGGCGGTGAGGATGGTGTCGGCAAGGTCTCGGCGGGCGTCGGCGCTCTTATCTGCCAGAGCGGTGAGGTCTTGGATGAGATAGGTCAATGCCAGAGGGTGGCCTTCGCTAGCCGTAACCAACTTGTTGGCCTGGCCTGGGGTCAACCAGTCAGAGAGCCCGGCTGCGTCGCCGATCTGGGTGACTTCGTGGTCTGACAGCGGGGGCAGAGGCACGACGCGATTGTCGGTTTCGAGGGTCGCTTGAATGGGCGGCGGCAAGATCGTTGTGGTCTGTGTCCCGAGGACGACGAACACGCCATCCGGAAGTGCTGCGGGAGCTGGCAGTTCGTCGAGCAACGACCGGGTGGGGTTCTGCTCGCGAGCGATGTGATCGAGCCCGTCGATGATGATAAAGGTGGGTCGATGCTGTTCGATCCACTGTTTTCGGGCTTGGTCGAGTTGGTCCTGAAGGACAGCGTGCTGGGAGCTGAGGTTGTTGCCGACGCCAGGCCGGTACAACCCGGTTTCCTCTAAGGCCAGGCAGATGTCGTGCAGGAAGCTTTCGGCCTCACCCCTGCTGCTCAGTGGGTCAGGTGAGTCGGGGACGAATGCGTAGTAGCGCACGACGCGGCCGCGCAAGGCGAGGCTCGCCAAGAGCGTCGACTTGCCCGACCCCGCTGGGCCGACGAGAGCCGTGTAGCCGCCTGGCAGAACATTGAGCCTCTGCTGCAACTGAGTAAGTGCGGCGTCGTTGGCGACGTACGCTTTTGGAACTGGGAACCGGTGTGGGTGACGGTATCGCTGGCGGTTTTGCCATCCCAGCCGTTCAAGTAGCTGGTCACGGCTCAGTTCTGTGGGCCGGGCGGGGTCACGGACGATCTCCATGAGGGTATGCGCCAAGTGCTGGGCGTCGCGGCCTGCCGAGTCGTGGCCTGCTCGCAACAGTGGGTCGACCGGGTGGAGACCGAATTTGAGGTCGAGATCGCGCAGGAATGCGACGAACTCATCGTCGGCGAGGCCGCAACAGGTGCGTAAAGCAGTCCATACCGGTTCCCACTGCGTGACCTCGGGACGGGTCGCCAGCTCATCCCAGCGAGTTCCGTTGGCGGTGATCAGGTGACGAACTGGATCGAATGACCGGGCCAGGAACGTGGCAAGGCTGCGTGGCGCTGGCGCGCTCGACTGCCCGATGGATGTGGTGCTCTTCGCTGGGCTCGTGGACGGGGTGTTGTTAGTGCACAGGCAGACGACTAGCGGCCCGGCTGTCACGTTCCGTAGTTTCTGCCAAGCGTCCGCGAGATCGCGAAGCAGAGCGGGCTCGTCCTTCGTGCCGCTGGCCAGCTGGGCCCAGGTGTACGTACCCGGGTATTGGGACCACTTCACCTGCAGGGCGTAATGCGTACCGCCCGCGCCGAACTGAAGGTCGTCCGCAACGCCGGCTTCAGGATCGCCAAGTCGTATCCACTCAAGCGTAGGCAACTTCGTCAGCACCACTCGCGCAGCGAGTTCGTACTGGGCACCGAAGCCGACAACCGCCCTTACTTCGCCTTCGCTGGGTCTCACCGTGCCATCCCGCCTTGATTGTGGAGCGACCACGATACCGGCGTGCGCCGTCCGGTATCGGACGCTCCACCCGCCGGGGCGAGAATTGCAGGGCGTCCGATTGCGGAACCCGTGTGATCAGCCGCGCCGATACCACGGCAGGGCGTGAAGGAGAAGCTCCAGCGTCCGCCAAGCGGCTGACCGGGCGGATGGGCGACTGGCGCAGGCCGCTCGGAGAGCGATGACGATAATCAGGACAATCGCAGCTGCGCCGGGTTGCGGACAGGTCAGCGGGCGACGCGGACCAGCCGGGCGGGATATCGGTCGGCAGTGCGCGGGCGGGGAATCGTGAACGGCAGACCGCGATACAGACGAACGGTGGCTCACTGTCCCATGGACGATGAGCCACCGTTCGTCTGTGTCGCGATTAGCTGCTCTGCTGTTGTTGAGCCCGTTCCCGCTCCTGGCGGGCCTCGATCCGGTTGAGGATCACCGCGATGGCGCGGATCTGTTCCTCAGTCATCGGCGGCCAGTCCTCCACGATCGCGGCCCACCGGTTGACCGCTTCGGCGTCCAGTCGCGCTTGTTGCTCGGCGTAGGTCTCCCGCGCGGCCGATTCCGCGTCGATCGTGCCGGACTCCGACTCGTCGGCGGTGGTGATGTCATGGTCGAGGGGAGTGCCTTCGCCGCTTGCTCGCCTGGCGTGCCGCCGGTCGGCGGAGGGTGCGAAGCGTCGGGCAGGGCGGCCAGTCATCGCGCCTCGATCGCCGGAGAGGACTCGCGGCGCATCCGCGGAATCGGCTCCGGTGCGCGCTGAGCAATGGAACGGGCCGCGCGCGTCAAGGCGGCACCGGGGTCGTTCCGGAAGATCAGCAGGTCGGTGCGCTTGCTGGCATGCGCTGCCTCGGCGGGCACGGTGACCGAGGCCGGCGGGCAGGACCGGAGAAGCCGGTCGCACTCGACGGGGGCGAGTGCGACGATGGTGTGCCGGGCGTAGCGCATTCCGGCGTTGGTCGCCGCGGTGGTCACTGCACCGGCAGAGTCGGTGAGCCGCCCTCGTCCGGCTTCGTCGTGGAGGGCGACGGCGAGCACTCCGTCCGGTGCCAGCCACTGTGCCCAGGACCGGTAGGGCTGGCCGTCGGCGTCGATCCGGGGGCGGGCAGTTCGGCGGCGAGCAGAAGGTCCACCGAGCCGTCCTCGGGCGTGCTCGCGCCGCCGCCGGTCCGACGACGGCAGCCTTCGGCGGTGACGGTTTCGGGGTCGACGCAGAGGACTCGGCGGTCGCCCACGCTGTCGGCGACCGCGGTGATCCGGGCGGCGTCCGGGCCGGTCACGGCGATGGTGTCGCCGGGTGCGGCGAGGGCGGTCACGGCCCGGGGCACGAGGCTGCGGGTGAGGCCCTCGATCAACGGCGGCGGGCCGTGTTCGTCGGCGGGAGCGGGCGGGCACAACCAGATTCCCAGCGGCGCGGATGCGGTTTTTCTTGCCTGCGTTTCGGATTCTTCTTCGATTCCTGACGAAGGTTCCGGCGCTGCAGGAACAATGTCCATAGTGAGTGTCCTCGCAATTCGCCGCGACGGGTTCCGACACTGTTCTAAAGCGCGGTTCTGCGCCGGATTTTGCAGGCGAGTTCGAACTTTCGAGGGTCCTGTCACCCTGCGCCTCGAATGCGTGCAACGACCCGGTTTTCTTCGTCAAGGCCGAGCGTGCGGCCTGCGCGGCGACGCTGACCGAGACGCGTCCCTGGGACCGTGATAGCCCCTGCCCCAAGGCACCCGAGGGCGTCGGGGACGTAGGTCCTGGCGTCGCCCGCACTCGTCCCTGGTGCCGTGGGGGAAACGCTGCGCCTCGCCTCCGCATCGTGTGCGGTCATTGCGTACGGGCCCTGTGCTCCAGGGCTGCCTGGTGGCGTCTCGCGATGGCAGATGGTTCGGGCGTGCGTCGTGCCGGAGCACCGTATTGACACGGCGAACGACCGGTCTCCCGCGCCGCCGTCCGGCTGCGCGTCCGCGCACACGCGTCGGGCCGAGACGCTCCACGTTGTCGTGACGTCTGTCCGAGCAGAACTCGGCTCAGGAAACAGTTGGGTCCGACGCGCGTTCGGCTCCGTCGTGGGAGGGCCTCGCTGCTGAGACCGACAGTTGTCACGCGGAGCGCGCTGTCGCGTGCGCCCGGCGCTCCAGCCTCCCGTGCCGACGGGAACGCCCGGCTCCGCCGGCTCTGTCGTGGGCACCGTCGAGGCTCCCTCGCCCACATCGCTTGGCGAGCGGGAACGTCCGCGAATTCCGGCAGCGCGCGATCCGCGGCGGCACCGGATTGGATCCTTCCGCGTTCAGCTTGGAGCAGGCGGGCGGCAAGCGCGGCACCACTGGCTCGGCCGCCATCTTTCGCGGAGTTTCCGCTCGGCCGCGCGACCGCGCAATTCCCCTTGCGGATTCCTTGCAGCGCAGGTCACGGCATGTGCGAGGCCGTCGGCTGGTCGATGCCGGGCGGGTGGGGCGGTTCCTGACGGTTTCCTTGCGGCTCGGTTTTCACGGTCGGCGGGGAAGGTTTCGGCAAGCGGTCTTCGGCGGGATGGACGGCGTCAATCGACCTGTCCGATCCGCGCCGATGCCTGGCGCGGGTCGCTCGCATTCGGGGAGTCCTGCGATGCCACCTATGAATCCGCGCGCCGACCGCGGGGAACCGTTTCGCCGCCGCACCCGACCGCGCACCGGCAACGTGCCTGTCCACACCGGCTCGGTGCTGAACATCGCGGAGGAGGCGTTCCGGCTGTTGTGCACCGGCCCCGAGCCGCTCGCGCTGGACTGTGCGCGGATCGGGCTCGGGCTGCCGCGACGGCGCGTGCCGTTGCTCGAACTGCGTGACGTCCTGCTGGACCGGGCGACCTCCGGGGCCGCACGGGAAGCGGCGTGGCGGGAGCTGGTGACGGCCGCGCAGACCGGTGATCCCGCGTGGGTCGTCGGCGCCGTCGGGGTCGCGCTGCCCGGGTTGCGCAAAGCCGCCGGAGAGCTGGCCGCCGGGTACCTCGGCGACGTCGACGACATCGACGCCGAGCTGCTGACCGGATTCACCGCCCGGCTGAAGCAGATCGACCCGGACGCCGGCGCGCTGGCCGCGCGGCTGGTGTGGGCGGCCCAGCGCGCCGGCGCGAAACTGCGGGCGGCGGAGTGGGACTACGCGGCCCGCACCGCGCCCTTGTGGGAGTCGTGCGAGCCGCGCCCGCCTGTGCGCGGTCACGAGGATCTGGTGCTCGCCGAAGCGGTGCGCGAGGGCGTGCTGACCGCGGCCGAAGCGTCGCTGATCGCCTCGACACGGCTGGACGGAATGCGCGTTCACGAGGCCGCGGAAGCATTGGGCGAGTCGTATTTCCGGGTGTTTCGCGCTCGGGAAAAGGCCGAGTCCGCCCTCATTTCCTGGCTCGGCGCGTCGCGCCCGGAAAAGAAAGCGAAACCCGGCTGCAAAAATTCGGCCCGCCCCCCGCTTTAGAGCGGTGTGAGGGGAACCAGGTCGAGCACCGGACACACACGCATCCCCGCGATCGCCTGCCGCCGGCTGCGCCCGGTGCGGCATACCGCGGGGTCCGTGGCCGGACCCCTGGTTGCCCTCGCATCCACTTCGCCCACCCGCCGCGGGTGTCCTCGGGAGGGATCCGGGATGTCTCTGCGACCACCGCGCTGTCGGCGCGGCATGTCTGCACGGCGGCTGCGTGCCGTCACGGTCCTCGGCGTCGCCGGGATCCTGTTGCTCGCCGCGGCGGCGCCTGCGACGGCCGACACGATCGTCGTCGCCGCGCCGCCTGGGTCGCTGGCTCAGGTCATCGACAACGTGCGCAACATCCTGATCGGTCTGCTGGTCGGTCTGGCCACGCTGTTCCTGACCATCGGCGGGGCGCGCTACCTCGGCGCGGACGGGGATCCCGGCGAGGTCGAGCGGGCGAAGAAGACGCTGCGCGGCGCCGCCATCGGGTACGGCCTGGCGATGCTCGCGCCGGTCCTCGTCGAGGTCCTCAAGAGCGTGGTGGGCTGAGGATGACGAACTGCTCGCCGCGGCCTGCCCGCCCGTTCGCTCCCCGGGTGCCGCGCTTCGCCGCCCGGCTGCGCGTCGCCGTCCTGGCGGGGCTCGTCTGCTCGTTCGTGGCCGCGCTGCTGGGTGCCTCGGCGGGGCACGCGCAGGCGCAGCCGCCGCCGATGCCGTTGCCCACGGGGTCCGCTCCCGGGCCGGAGATCCGGTTCCCGACGCCGCCGAAGGCCGCGCCCGCACCCCCGCCGGTGTCGGTGCCGGGCTCGGCGCAGCTGCCGATGCCGTTGCCGACGAACCCGGGCCCGGGCTGGCCGAGCGAGTTGCCGCCGTTGCCGAAGCCGGGGCAGCCGCCGCAGCCCTGGAACCCGCCGGCTCCCGCGTCGTCGAGCCCGGCGCAGCCGCCGCCCATTCAGATCGACCCCAGCCATCCGGTGGTGCCCGCGCCACCCGCGCCGCTGGAGGGGCCGCAGCCGCAGACGGACACCGCGGATTGCGGCTGGCTCGACGTCGTGTGCAAGGCCGGGCAGGCGATCGACAAGTGGTTCACCGACTTGGTCACCTCGGCGATGGACCCGGTGCTCGATCTGGTCGGCCGGACGTCGATGACGACTCCGGATCTGGCGGGCAACCCGCAGATCAGTCAGTTGTGGGACATCACGCGCTGGGTCGCGAACTCGCTGTTTATCTTGTTCGTCGTCATCGGCGGGATCGTGGTCGCGTCGCACGAGACGCTGCAGACCCGGGTCACGCTCAAGGAGACGCTGCCGCGGATCGTCGTCGGATTCATCGCGGTCAACGCGTCGCTGTCGCTGATCGGGTTGGCGATCACCACGGTGAACGGGATCGCGACCGGGATCCTGGCCGGCGACGGGTCCGGCGGCATCACAACCGGGGTGAAGGACGAGATCCACCGCCAGTTGGAAAAGGGCGGGATCTTCATGATCCTGGTCGCGCTCGTCGTGCTGATCCTCGCCGTCGTCCTGCTCGCGCTGTACGTGGTGCGGCTGACGATCACCGTCATCGTCGTCGTGGCCGGGCCGCTCGCGCTCGTGTGCCACGCCTCGCCCTACACCGAGGGCATCGCCAAGCTCTGGTGGCGCGGCCTGTTCGGGGTGCTGGGGATCCAGGTGCTGCTGGCGGTCACGCTCGTCGTGTTCGTGAAGGTGTTCTTCGTCCAGGGCACCTCCGGCCCCGGCGCCAGTCAGCTGCTCGGTGTGTCGGGCGGGTTGATGAACCTCGTCATCTCCGTCGTGCTGCTGTTCATCCTGATCAAAATCCCGTCCTGGGTGATGCAGCACGTGGGCCTCGGCGGGCGGTCGGCGATCGGGTCGATCGTGAAGTACGCGGCCATCGCCAAGGGCCTGGGAATGCTCGGCATCGGCAAGGGCGCCGGTGCTCGCGGCAAAGGCAAGCGCCGCAGGACCAGCGGCGCGACTGCCCGGCCGCGCGGCAGCCGTCCAGCGGGCGGCCCGCGCTCCGCACACAGCGCATCCCGCAGTCGCGGAGCCGCGTTCGGGCCCGGAGCACAGCGGATGGCCCGCGGTGCTGCACGCGCGGCGCGGGAACAGGCCACTCGTGCATGGGCCGCGCCCGCGCGCATGGCCCGAGACGCGCGTGCCGCCGCCCGCGAGCGCAGGCAGCCGTGGAGCGACGGCGGGTTCACTCCCGCCTCCGGTGCCGTTGTGCCCGCGCGGATGTCGAGCACGCCGACCGCAGCGACCGTGGCGCCGCCGATCGAGTCCACCCGGTGGGGATCGCCCGACCTGCGGCGTCGTTCCGGTCCGCCTCCGACCGCGGCCGACGCCCAGACGTCGACCGCAGCAAAGACGGCTCGGCCGGCTACCGCGAGCCAGGCACGGGACCGGGCCACGCCGCGCGCGCCGTCCCGTTCCGCCGGCACGGCCGCGCGCCGTACGACGGCAACCACTCAGCCGCCGCAGGCACCGGGTGCCAGTCCGGTGCCACCGCGCACCGCGGGCCGCAGCAACCAGGCACGCCCGACCACCGGAGGCGCACCGAAGCGACAGCAACCGGCCGCGCCCCGTTCCGGGGCGGCGACGCCGAAGCAACGGAATCCCAAGAAAGGGGGTGGCCGCTGATGCGCGGTGACGAGGAGGTTCCGATGTCGGCGCGCGTGCCCGCCGACGTGGAGAAGCCCGACAAGATCCTGTTCGGGTTGACCGCCCGGCAGGCCGCGATTCTCGGCGTCACCGCGCTGCTGTTGTGGGGCGGCTACCAGCTCACCCACGCCTTCGTGTCTCCGGTGGTGTTCGCCGCGGTCGCGGTCCCCGTCGGCGGTGCCGCGTTCGCGCTGGTGACCATGCGCCGTGACGGCCTCACGCTCGATGCCTGGCTGCTCGCCGCGCTCAGACAGCACCGGAGCCCCCGGCACCTGGTGCCTGCCGACAGCGTGCGCGGCGACTCGGTGCCCGGCGCGCCCGCGTGGGTCGCGGCGGACGCCGGGCCGCTCCCGGCACCTCTGCGGCTCCCGGCGGAAGCGATCTCGGCCGAGGGCGCGATCGACCTCGGCCAGCACGGCACCGCGCACACTGCGGCGTGTTCCACGGTCAACTTCGGGCTGCGCAGCGCTGGCGAGCAGAACAGCCTCATAGCCGGGTTTTCCCGGTGGCTGCACTCGCTGTCGGGCCCTGTCCAGGTCGTGGTCCGCGCCCAGCGCCTCGACCTGGAGCCCTACCTCGACGCGCTCGCCGACGAGGCCGGCGGGCTCCCGCACCCCGCGCTCGAGCAGGCGTGCCGCGGGTACGTGGAGTTCCTGCGCGAGCTGGCGGCGAGCCGGGACCTGCTGCGCCGCCGCGTCACCGTCGTGTTCCGCCAACCTGTCGCCGGACCGCAGGGCCGGGATGCGAGCGCGGCACTGGCCGTGGCCCGTCGCGCGCACGAAGCGGCGCGTGCGCTGCGCGGCTGCGAGGTCGTCGTCGCCCCGCTCGACGGCGCGGCGGCCCACGCGGTGCTCAGCGCCGCCGCCGACCCCAACGGCGACCCGGCCGCGACCCGCGCCGGCACCGCGTCCGGCGTCGTCACCGCACAGCCCGCCGTGCACCGGCCGGGCACCGACGAGGATCTAGAGGTCTGAGCGGTGACCACGATCGAACTCCTCCGGCGCGGTGCCCGCCGTCTCGTCGGCAGCCGTTCCGCAACTGGCTCGCCCGGAAGCGGGGCCGGTGCTGTCGCCGGGCCGGACGCGGTCGAAGTCGGTCCGCGGTGGCTGCGTGTCGGCGACGGCTATGCCGCCACCCTCGCGGTCACCGGCTATCCGGCCGAGGTCGGTGCCGGGTGGCTGGAACCGCTGCTGTCCTATCCCGGTCGCCTGGACGTCGCGCTGCACATCGACCCGATCAGCCCCGCCGTCGCCGCGAAACGGCTCCGCCGACAGCAAGGCCGGCTGGAATCCGCGCGGAATTCGTCGGCGGAGAAGGGGAAGCTGGACGACCCGGAGACCGAGGCCGCCGCAGCGGACGCCGCCGACATGGCCTTCGCCCTGGCCCGCGGCGAGTCGAAACTCTTCCGCGTCGGGCTCTACCTCACCGTGCACGCGGGCACCGAGGAGGATCTCGACGCCGAGGTGTCCGAGGTCCGGTCGCTGGCCTCCAGCCTGCTGCTGGACGCCCAGCCCGCGTCGTGGCGGTCGGTGCAAGGCTGGACCTCCACCCTGCCGCTCGGGGTCGACCTGCTCGGGATGCGCCGCACCCTCGACACCCCGGCGCTGGCGGCGAGTTTTCCCTTCACCTCACCGGATCTGGCGACTACGGACCCTTCTCCGCACGCGCCGCTGACCGGCCGGCTGTACGGGGGCAACGCCAGCTCCAACGGCCTGGTGCTGTTCGACCGGTGGAGCCAGGACAACTACAACTCCGTCACGCTCGCGACCAGCGGCGCGGGCAAGTCGTACCTCACCAAACTCGAAGCATTGCGCTCGCTGTACCCGGACCCGCACCGGCCGGCACCGGAGGGCGAGGTCGCGGTGCAGGTGTTCGTCATCGACCCGGAGGACGAGTACCAGCGCCTCGCCGAGGCCGTCGGCGGCGCCTATCTGCATCTCGGCGCACCCGGCGTACGGCTGAACCCGTTCGACCTTCCACCAGGAGCGCACAAGATCCCGGACGCCCTGACGCGCCGGTCGCTGTTCATCCACACCCTGCTCGCGGTGATGTTCGGCGAGTCGCTGTCGCCGCAGGAGGCCGCCGTGCTCGACCGGGCCGTCACCGCCACCTACGCCGCGGTCGGCATCACCACCGACAGCCGGACCTGGTCCAGGCCCGCCCCGGTGCTGGCCGACCTCGAAGCCGCCCTCAACGCCGACAGCACAGACGGCGGGGATCCGGCCGGGGCGGACCTGGCCGCGCGCCTCGCGCCGTATGTGTCCGGATCGTTCTCCGGCTTGTTCGACGGGCCGACCACGACCCCGCCGGACGGGCATCTGGTTGCGATCTCGCTGCGGGACTTGCCCGACGAGTTGAAGTCGGTGGGCACCCTGATCGCGCTGGACGCCGTGTGGCGGCGCGTGCTCGACCCGCACCACCGTCGCCGGCGGCTGGTGATCGTGGACGAAGCCTGGCTGCTGATGCACCAGCCCGAAGCCGCGAGATCCCTCTACCGGCTCGCCAAAACCGCCCGCAAGTACTGGGCCGGGCTCGCGTTCGTGTCGCAGGACGCCGCGGACGTGCTCGCCAGCGATCTGGGCAAAGCGATCGTGTCCAACGCCGCGACACAAGTCCTCATGCGACAGGCGGCACAAGCCATCGACGCCATCGCCGACGCGTTCCGCCTCTCCGACGGGGAACGCGCCTACCTGCTCGCCGCCGGAATCGGCGAAGCGTTGCTGATCGCCGGCCTGTACCGGGTGGCCTTCCACGCCCTCGCCTCCGACGAAGAAGACGAACTCATCACGACAGACCCCGAGTTCCTGGCGGGAATCCCGGCCGACGACGAGGACGACCTCGAACCATGAACACAACGTCTATCACACTCGCCGTGCCCGAGCCGGCCGCGAGGATTCTCACCACGCTGGCCGCCGCCTGGGACGGCGTCTCGGCCTGGATCGCCCAGCACCGCGTGTGGGTGATCGCGGTCGCCGTTCTCGCGGCACTCGCCGTCACGGCGGTGGCGCGGTTGCGGCGATCGGCGCGGCGGCGCTGGCACGAGGGCGCCCGGCTGGTGGCCGTCTTGCCTCCGGCCGGGCTCGACCCGGCCGCAGCGCTCGCCGGGGCACGCCGGTTGTGGTGGGACCTGCCAGGTCTGGCACCGCCGCGCTGGAAACGTCTCGTCGCCGGGCTGCCGCACCTGACCGTCGAATACCACCTGAGCGCGGGCGAGGATCTCGCCCTCTGCATGTGGCTGCCCGCACCGCTACCGACCAGCCGGATCGACGCCGCCCTGCGCGCGGCCTGGCCCGGCACCCTCGTCCTCGACCGGACCGACCGCAACACCAGCCGAAACCCCGCAGCGACGGAGCCCGCGCCGCGGACACGGCTGGTGGTCACCGGCGGCACCGTGCGCCCCGAACGCCCGGAACACCTGCCGTTGCGGGTACCCGATCCCCGCGATGACGCCGCCGATCCGTTGCGGGCGTTGGAGGCCGTGGCCGGGCAACTGGCCGACGGCGAGTCGGCAGTCGTGCAGATCCTGGCGCGGCCCGCGGTCGGCCGGCGGCTGCGCCGCTACCGCCGCACCGTGGACCGGCTGCACTCCGGACGCCCAGGTCGCCGCTCAGCAGTAGCCGGGTCTGTGTCGGTGCTCGTCCGGGAGCTGCTGGAGATCGTCACCGGCAGCAAGTCCACCGCCGCCACCCACGATGCCGGGGACCGTCCGGTTCGGCGACTGGATCCGCAGCAGACCGAGGAACTGCGCGAGATCCGGGCGAAAAAGCTCCAGCCGCAGTGGGAAGTCGGACTGCGCTACTACGCCGCCACCACCGCCACCGGGCCGGACGCCGTTGCCCGGGTTCGCGGTCTGGCCGACTCGCTGTTCGGTGCCTTCGCTCTCCTGGCCGGACGCAACGCCCTTGCGCGCCACCGCCTGGCGAAGCCGCGCGCGGCGGTCGAAGCCCGGCGGATGCGGCGCGGCGCGCTGCTCTCGGCCGCGGAACTCGCGGCGCTGGCGCACCTGCCAGCCCGAACGGACGCGCTCTCCAGCGGGCAAGCCCGCAGCGTTCCCGCGCCGATCGACGCCACCCGACGCCTCTGACATTGCGCCGGGAAGAGAGGGATTCCGTTGCCCACGAACAAGAAACCATCAGCCGATCAGCACAAACCCGATTCCCCGATCCAGGCTGGCCCGGCCCGGCTCACGCTCCGCCCGCCGAACGATCCGCGCCGACAACGCCAAAACAGCTCGGAGTCACCGACGCCGGGCTGGCGCGCCGAGTCGTGCTGTCAGTCGCCGACGCCCGCACCCATCTCCACCTCGCCGGAGCCACCGGCAAAGGCAAGTCGACCCTGCTGCTGCACCTGGCTCTCGCCGACATCGAAGCGGGCCGCGGCGTCGCGGTCATCGAACCGCGCGGCGACCTCATCCGCGACCTGCTCGACCGGATGCCCCGCGACGCCGGCGAACGGCTCGTGCTCATCGACCCCGACGAAACCCAAGCCCCGCCAGCACTCAACGTGCTCGACCCGGCCGGACTCGGCGGCGAAATCGTCGCCGAACACCTGGTCTCCACCCTGCACCGCATCTACTCCGCCTCCTGGGGACCGCGCGTGGAAGACACCCTCCGCGCCGCCGCGTTCACCCTCGCCCAGCGCCCCGGCTCGACTCTGGCCGACATCCCGCTGCTGCTGACCAACCCCCGATACCGGCAGGAGGTCACCAGCCGGATCAAACGAGAGGACCCGGTCGGCATCGGCGGGTTCTGGACCTCCTACGACAGGCTCACCCCAGCGGCCGCAGCGGCGCAAGCCGGACCCGTTCTGTCCAAACTCAGGGCGGTCACCGGGCGCCGGTTCGTCGCGGACCTGTTCGGCACCGCCACCTCCAGCTTCGTCCCCGCCGACATCCTCGACGGCGGGATCCTGCTCGCACGGCTGCCGAAAGGCGAACTCGGCGAAGACCTCGCACGGCTGGTCGGATCGCTGCTGGTGGCCTCGCTCTGGCAGGCCGCGATCGGGCGCTCGCACCAGCTAGAGCACGATCGCGCCGACGCGACCGTCATGATCGACGAAGCGCAGAACTTCCTCCACCTGCCCACCCCGCTCGGCGACGCGCTCGCCGAGTCCCGCGGCTACCACCTCGGATGGGTCCTCGCGCACCAGCACCTCGGCCAGCTCACCCCCGAACTCGCCACGGCCCTGGACGCCAACGCCCGCAACAAGTCCTTCTTCGGCGTGAGCCCTGACGACGCCCGGCACCTCGCCGCGCACGTCGGCCCGCACCTCGACCAGAGCGATCTCGCCCGGCTCGCTCCGTATCAGGCTGCGGTGCGGCTGTCGATCGGCAACCGCGACACCGCCGGATTCACCATGCGGACCCTGCCGCCGCCACCGGTCATCGCCGGCCGCGCCGAGGAACTGCGCGCCGCCGCGCGCGCCCACGGCATCGACCGCGCGATCCGCGACCGCGACCGGAGCCGCCGCATGTTCGCCACCCGCGCACCCGCAACCGGCCTGGACCCCGAACACGACGAACTCACCTGACCTGCACCGGCCCGCCACGGGCCATCCGATTTCCTGTCCGCGTTTCGCGATCGGAGGCACGTTTCCCATGCCCGACAACCAGAACGACGCCAACCCCACGACGGCGAAGGCAGGGCGAGTCCGGCGTCACCGACCCCGAGGAACCATGGCCGATCCGGTCGAACTGGCCTCGCGGCTGACCGAACGCGACCGGGACCTGCTGCAACTGCTCGCCGAGCACCGCGTGCTCACCAGCGACCAAGTCGCCGCCCTGCTGCCGTACCCGAGCCTCAACCGCGCGCAACGGCGGCTGCTGAGCCTGTGGCGCTGGCACGTGCTCGACCGGTTCCGCCACCCGCGCGGCGACGGCGCCCTCACCGGATGGCGCTACACCCTCGGAGTCGCCGGACACGGCGTCCTCGCCGCCATGCGCGGCCAGACCCCGCCCCGGCCCAGCACCGTCCGCGAACAGGTGCTCCGGCTGGCGACCGACCCGCGGCTGGCGCACCTGCTCGGCATCAACGACGTCCTCGCCGCCCTGACCGCACACGCACGCCGCAGCGACGACGCCGAAGTCCGGCTGTGGCACGGCGAACGAACCGCCGCAGCCGACTGCGGCGGACTCGCACGCCCCGACGCGCTCATCGTCTACCGCGAACACGGTGCGCAGATCGTGGCCTGCTACGAACACGACACCGGCACCGAATCCCTCACCCGCGTCATCCAGAAACTCGACGGATACGCCGAACTCGCCCGCGCAGGCGGACCACTGCCAGCACGTAAAACCCAGCAACGCCACGGCTTCTGGGTGCTGTTCGGCCTGCCCTCGCTCAGCCGCGAAGCCAACCTCCGGGACCGCCTGAGCGCCGCCGACCCGACCGGCCCCGGCATAGCCGCCGGGGACGTCGGCTGGCACATCGCCACCACCCACGCCGACGCACTGCGCGACCCGGCCGGACCAGTGTGGCTGCCCCTCCACAGCCGCCAGCGGCAACTCCTCGCCGACCTCGCCCGCACCCGAGATCCCGCCTAGCGCCCCGGCACCCTCACTGACGGAGAGAGGATCTCGTGAAAGCGACCATGAAACTCGCCGTCACCGCCGGATGCGCGACCCTCGCGCCGGTCCTGTTCCTCTCCGCCAGCCTCGGCGCGGTCCTCGGCACCGACGGTGCCCGCGACGCAGGCGGTGCAAGCGGCTCGCTCGCCTGCACCGCCACCGGTACGCCGACCGGAAGCGTAGCCGGATACGACAGGGACCAGATCGCCAACGCCGCAACGATCGTCGCCGTCGGAAAACAGCGCGGCGTGCCCGAATACGGCTGGGTGATCGCCATCGCGACCGCGATCACCGAATCCCGGCTCCGCAACCTCGACTACGGAGACCGCGACTCGCTTGGCCTGTTCCAACAGCGCCCCTCGATGGGCTGGGGCACCCGCGCACAGATACTCGATGCTGCGTACGCCGCCACGCAGTTCTACCGGCGCCTGGTCGCGTTGCCGAACTGGCAGCAAACCGGGCTCGCCCCAGCCGCCCAAGCCGTGCAACGCTCCGGATTCCCCGAGCGATACGCCCAGCACGAACAAGAAGCCCGGCACATCGTCGGTGCACTCACCGGAGTGTCCTGCGTCCCGGCCCCGCCGTCACCGAGCAACACAAGCTGGGTTACCCCGGTCGCCGGGCGGTGCACCTCGGGTTTCGGCCCCCGAAGCGGCGAATTCCACCGAGGGCAGGACATCGCGGCCCCCATCGGCACACCGATCGTCGCCGCCAGCAACGGCCGGGTCATCGCCTCCGGCCCAGCCAGTGGCTACGGCCTCTGGGTCCGGATCGAACATGCCCAAGGTGTGATCACCACCTACGGGCACAACAACCGCAACTTCGTCGCCGTCGGCCAATCCGTCCACGCCGGACAACCGATCGCCGAAGTCGGCAACCGCGGGGAGTCCACCGGCCCGCACGTGCACTTCCAGGTCGAGCCCGGCGGGCAGCCCACCGACCCGGTCGCCTTCTACCAGCAACAGCACGCGCCCCGGCTGTGCGACCTGTAACGACGCCGCCCGGTCCGGGCCGGAGACTTGGACTATCCCGATGTCACACCAGCATCGAGAACGGCGTAGGAGGAGACGATCTTGCATGCATTCCGGCGAGCGCGGTGTTAGAGAACGCGCAAGGACTTCATAATGAACAGGGTCAGTGAGACCGTGCTACCGAAGCCGGCACCGCCGCTGATGATCGCCGTGGCGGTGGTTCCTCCGTTGGAGGTGGCAAGGATTCCGGCGATGAGGGCCGCGATGACGCCGAGGAGCACGGCGATGATGACGAGGAGCGCGCTGTTGGGTGCTGGTTTGTCCATGGCAGGTTGCTCCTTAGGCTGCTGGTTGCCGTGGCCGGCAGGCCGCGAAGCATGCATGCTAGACATTGTGGACATCGCTAGACGAGAGGGGGGTGGGTATGGCTCGAGCTAAGCCCGTTGACCCTGCGCTCGGGCCCCTGGCCGAATTCGCGCGTGATCTGCGGCAACTGCGGGCGGCCAACGAGGAGGGTGCCGCCAGCATCGATCAGATTAGCTCGACAGAGAAGATTCCCCGCTCGACGCTGTACACCGCGCTCAAAGGCGACCGGCTGCCGAGCCCGCAGGTGGTGTCGGCGTTGGTTCGGGCGTGGGGTGGCAACGAAGCCGAATGGATCGCTAGACGATCCGCGCTCGCAGACGCGATCGCGGGTAGCGGCAGCCGACGGCCGTCACAGTCGCTCCGGGACGGCAGCGTCTGGAGGACGGTGCCGGTTACCCGCATGGTGCTGGCGGTGGTCGGAAATATCACCTCGTTGGCGCGAATGCTGGATGTCGTGTCGCTGTTTAGCGTCGACTCCAGGATTCAGGTCGTGTTTACGATGGAGGAAGGATCAGACTTTGGAGGCCGCCTGTCGTCTGCTCTGGACTCCCTCGGGGCGATAACGATCCCGTGGCACCAGGCGGTAGCGCAGGGCTTCGACCTGGTCCTGACCACGAATGCAACCAGTCAGCTAGCGGAAATCGATGGCCCACTAATAGTGATGCCTCATCCATTGAGTTATCCGTACCCGCCCGAGCCCGACCGTACTCTCCAGAGTTCAGAACAGCGGTCGGTTTTCGGATTGTGGCGGGACTGGGTCGCCGAAGATGCTGCGCTGCTTCCCGTTCGCATCGGAGTGAGGGACGACGCTGCCCTAGAGCGTCTCGGTGCTATCGCTCCGCGTGCCATCGAATCAGCGGTCGTTGTAGGCGATCCCACCTTGGATCGCATGGTGGCGAGCATGTCATCCCGAGATCACTATCGGGGTGTTCTCGGTCTGGACGAGAGTTGCCGTTTGGTTGTCGTGACCTCGACATGGGGTCAACAGTCACTATTGGGGCGGCATCCTCGGCTGGTTGACACGTTGCTCGCGCAATTGCCGGCGAAGGAGTTTCGTGTCGCTCTCGTTGTTCATCCCAACGTCTGGGGCGCTCATGGTTGGTGGCAGCTCCGGCAGTGGCTGCGGGGAGCGTTCGACAGCGGGCTCGTGCTGGTCCCGCCGTTGGCGGGTGAGCAGGCAACCTTGGTCGCCGCCGACTGGGTAATCGGCGATCACGGTTCTATGACCGCCTATGGCGCGGCGCTGGGTCATCCGGTTTTGGCCATCGACGGCGTTTCGCCCGCCGGGGTATCGGCAAGCCGGTTTGACCTTGATGGGGACGTGCGCACACAGCTGGAGTTGGCGGCTCGCCCCGTCGAGCGGGAGTCATCGGCGTCGAGCGAAGCGCCTGCGGTTGAGGCCGAACCCTCCCGCGTGCTGGATAGGATTCTGTACCGCTTGCTTCGCTTGGAGGAGCCGGCCGAGCTACCGGAGATCGCGCCGGTTGACGATCCCGCACCGATCTACGGCCGCGCTAGCCGAATAGGCATCCGCGGTGGTGGCATGCGGCCTGACTAGCCGGGGCCTCCCCACCCGCGCACCTGGAACCCGGTGTGGTTGGGCGCTTCGCGCAGCCAGCGTTGTCGCAGAAGAACCGCCGCACCACCAACCCGGCCCGCTGTCTCCTGTCTGCCGATCGCGAAGTCTGAGAGGCAACGCTGGTAGCGGTTGTGCACTCGGCCTGCTCCCGCACCACAACCAGAACAGACCGCGTTGGCCTGGCGGACGCTGTGCAAGCCGTTCGCCCCTGCTACTTATGCTGTTTCGCCGGGCGTGTGCGCTGCGCAGCATGCGGGTGGGGACGATTCCACGCCCCGGTCATCGCGCACCACCAGTGGCTTCGCTGCCGTCGCAGTCCAGTGGAGATAGATCGGAGCGTCACACCGGGGACACCGCGTCCTGCTCGGCTCAGTCTCTACTCGGCATGTCGGGCACTTGATCTGAGATGGAAAGTCCTCGATGAGCTGTTCCGGGATTCGGCCCTTCGGGTAGTGACGTTCCACGTAGCGGGCGGCCGCCGCCAGCGCCGCCTCAGGGATCGGTTCCCCACGCTCGCGCTTGGTGCGCATCACCGCAAGGTCTGCTGCGTCCTCGTCGAGATCCGCGGCTTTGTTCATCGCAGCCACTCCTCGCCTGATCTTTTCGACGTCGTGGACTAGTTCGCGCTTCACGCACTTGCACCGTTCTTGGCCCCGTACGCTCGACCGCGGGTCGCTGCGACTGGAGGATCTTCCTGCCCTGTGCACCCGGACCGGACCACAGCACTCCGGCCCTGAACTGATCATGAGCGAAGGTCGTCACCGCATCGACGTCGATGATGATCGTCATCCGTGCGGTGTTCGTGCTGAAGCTGGTCAACCCCACGGCTTCCGGACTTCCGCCGGACGTTTTCCGGCCCGGCTCCCATGTTTCTGCCGAGAGAGAGGGGGTCTGGCCCCGCCGCGTGCTATCCGGACAAGCGTCGGAGACCAACGGCTTGAGCGTTTCCCTTTTCGAGGCCCCAAGCGGTGGGATGCATTCCGGCCTGCACCCACGAGGTCATGCCCGGTAGTTGCCGGCACTGGCGCTGTGCCTGGTAGACCTTGCCAAGTGAAGCTGCTTAATACGCCGGATGATGACTCGTGCAGAGTCCTCCGCAGTGCAAGCTATCTTGCTGAGCTGACTGTCGGCGTCGGCATAGGAACCGTCTTCGTCGAGCGTGAACGAGCCGCTGTATCCGTGGGATCGGTGGACGATCAAGTGGTCGACACTTTGGGTTCGGAAGACCGTGAACGCACCCGAATGTCCTAAGTGGGCATGGGCGTTCGCGGGCACGATGCGAACGGTGACGTCGCGGCAATCTCGTTGAAGCTTGATCAGGTGATGAAGTTGCCTCATGACGACGTCAACGTCCGGGTCGCCGACGGGGCAGACGAGTGCGTATTCGCCGACGTAGGCATTGATGCCGATCTTTCTCAGGTGACTGGTGTTCTCATTGAAACGCGCATGCAGATCGGAGGCCGTTGTTCGTTCCGGGAGGACGTATTTGGCCACGGCGCGGGCGTAACTCGGTGTTTGCAGGATGTCCGGCATGAGCGTCGGGTGCCAGTCCACGATCTCGGCCGCCGCTCGCGCGCACACGGCTGCGGTCCCGACGTGGTGCGGCTGGCCGCGGCGGCCGAGAAGGATCGAGTCCGTGTCGGCGAGCCGCGCCAGTTCGAGAATCCGTTCCTTGTGCTCGCCGACGATGCCGAGCGTGCCCACGATGCAGCCGACGTCGACCAGCGGCGGGGTGCGCTCTCCGTGTTCCCAGTTGTGCAGCAATGCTGGATTCACGCCGATTGTGCGGGCCAGTTCTCTGCCTTTCCACTTGTTGCCGCGGGCTGCCCGCAATTCGAGGCCGATTTCCCGAGGATCAATTCGAGAAATATGCTCGAAAGGATTAGCGCGTGCGAGAAAGTGTGCAATCGCGACGAAGACGACGATCTTCCGCTCGGCTCGGTCGAGTCACTACGGCCTGCTTATCAGCACTTCTCATGTTCTCGTCCCTGCAGTCTGGCACCGCGGGCGCGGCACCGGCTTCCGACGCTGTCGCGTCGAGACCTGGGTTAGTCGCCAACCGAACCCCTCAGGTTTCACAGCCATACACCCTCAGCACTCTCGACGACTGCCGGGTAATTAAAGAGAAAATCAGAAATCATATCGCTGGCACCAAGGGGACCATTGCCTGCATTTCTCAGCGGTCACCCGAAAACAGCTCAAGCTCTGGGCATGTTGCGAATTTCCCTGACTGGTGCGCCTACGAGCTGATCACGAGAAGGCACGATGCCTGCGGAATGAGCCCATGGCACATCGATTCGTTCGACGTGGAGACCGGGGCGATTACCGGCGGCATAGATGTCGCTCAGGTCGGATACGTCCACTCTGACCCGGACTTGATCGATTGGCAGTACGAGGCAACGCAAACGTTCGCCAACGTCTGGGGATCCTCGCTGGGGACCACGGTGACCGGGCGCGGCTGGTGCGAGGGCGACTGCAGGGTGACCCGCCAGAACTACCCCACGATGGCCGTCCTCGAGCGCGGAATCTGGGAGGACTACGTGGTCGGCGAGTCGACCACATACCAGCCCGGCGACGTCGGGAGCGGCATCCTGAACGCCGAAACCACATTCACCAACCCGGGCTGGGTGAACTCGGTCTCCAACAGCGGGCCAACCCCGGCGGCCCGCTGCGACAACATGCTTCCCGGCAGGGGTGCCGGCTGTGTCCTGTCGGCTGTGACGCCGGAGATGTTCTACCGCCTCGACGGCCCCTACCCTGAGCTGGCGAAGCACATCCAGAAGGCGCAGGCGAAAGGTCTGCCCGGTGCCCGTGGCGGCACGCCGCTCCAGCGCGCGACCGAAGATGTGGTCAAGGACCGCAACAGGGCCGTGGCGTGCCCCGACAGCCTTCCCCGGCCGGAGGGGAAGGACTGTGATGAGTATCCTTTCGCATCGACGTGGGAAGGCGCGGCGTTCGGGCCGTACGACGTCGAGATGATCAACTCGTGGCAAAACCAGCAGGGCGGCAGTGCCTTATCAGACTTCTATGACGAAGAGCGAGTGCTCAATCTCGACCCGTTTTGGGTAACCATCGTGTAGCGGAGCCAGGAGGGCGCGTGAACAAGCCGGTGAGGACAGCGACCGCGGGCCTGTACATGAGTTACGGGCACTTCGTCATCACGGACTGGAGCGGTCCGAGCCCGGCCCCGGGCCTTGCCGCGTCCAACGGTCTCGTGGGGGCGGATTTCAGCGGGGCGGTTGTCCTCACCGGCATCGCTAACGGCTGGGTCAATGTGGCAGTGCAGCTGCTCGACACCGCGCCTGGCTTGGTCGAGACCGACGACTGGGACGAAGTCGCCGAGGTGTCGGTGGATTCGGAAGACGGGGAACTCGTCGTGCATGGCAGGGGGGAAGACCCTCCTCCGGGCCTTCCCGAACTGGCTCACGCAGGACCGGGCTCCTACCGCCTACGTGTGCACGCCCGCGGCCGCGACATCGCCGCCCACCACAACGCCGAAGAGCCCGTCGAGACCTACCGGATCTCCGCGTGGCCGGCACCCGAAGCACCCGAAGCGGTCTACAAGCAGTCGGACAAGCATGGGCAGGAAATCCGGGCACAGTGGCCGCGACCGTGACGCCAAGCCGCGCGGCCTAAAGGCACGTTCTCCGCTGTACCGGCCCGGAAGAAGGCAACCCGGCGGGTCTGCGGTCTGGGTACGTCCCTGGTGTGGCGACGATGTCCTCGCCGGCCGTAAAATGGTGACGAACGATTGGTAGTCGGCGTCGGTGATGCGGGCGAAGTCGGTGCGGCCTGCTCCTAGCGGGGGCGAGGCCCGAAATCAGGTACCGACTCTCTCACCGGGTTGTATGCGACGCCTGCGCGAGATTACGAGATCAGACGCAATGCCTATGAGCAGCGGGGGCCATTCGCATCGTCATCCCGGACGTCGATGACCCGTCGCTTTAAGGACGACCTCCCACTGACCCCTTTGCTCGAGCAGCGACGCAGCTCAATCCGCCTTGCCGCAAGCTGCCGATGGGCCAGACTGGTCACGATAGCCACCCTCGTATGCACTTATTTACTGGCATCCCTATCTACCTCGGCAATGGCGGTGCGCTACCAGTCCATGTTGGCGTTGCGTTCTTCCATGTAGGAGGTGCGTTTGAGGAGGTTGTCGAAGGCGGCATCGTCGGCAGCGTCGGCGTAGGTGGCGACGGATGCTGGGTCGAAGGCGACAGTGAGGCCGGCGACTGCCCACCGGTGGCCGCGAGTCGGTGCGATCCAGGCGTCGAACTCATCGAAAATCGCGCATACATGCTCGAACTCGCCTTCATCGACGGGGACCAATTCGTAGTACGGCCCTCCGCGTCGGGTTGCGATGTCTGCGCGAAGCGCTCCGCCGGCGCACAGGACTATGAGTCCACCGTGCCTTTTGTCGAACCCGCCGTGGACGTGGGTGTTGCGGAACTCCTCGGCGATGCTGCGGAGCCGGTCATAGAACTTCTGGGCGTCGCTATTGCCGGCCAGGGGGATGACCCGTTTGAACTTGTCGCCCAATTTGCCCTTGAGGAAAGAGACAAGGTCTTCCTTGGATGCGTCGAAGCCGGAGAAGGGAAGCATGAGGACGAAGAGGTGTTCGAGGTAGCTGAAGTAGGCGTTGACCATCGCGACGGTGGTGTAAAAGCCCTCGGTTTGCGCGGCCAACAGCCAAAGACCGCCGCTGCTGGACGGCAGGCTGGTCAGTTGACCGTCGCCGTTGTGCGCGGCTTCGGTGAGTTCGCGAAAGTGCCTGTACATACCGCGTAGGCGGCCGTATTGGTTCACCACGCCGACCGCACCAGCTTTGACTTGGTCGGAGATGAAGTCCTGAAACACGTGCCGCTCAACCAGCTTCACGGCCGTAGCAAGAAGTTCTGCTAACTCAAGAAGCAGAGAATCTAGCGTCCGATCGGGCATTCCGTTGGTGTACGCCTCCAGTCGCAGGCCGTACTTGCGGAACGCCGCCACACACAATGTCCCGCCGTATCCGAAGTGGACTTCCCAGGCCGTCTTCTCCGACCGCCCTAGATTGCGAGAGCCAAGAATGTCTTCGAGCACCAGCAACAGAAGCTGCGGCTGGAACCGCTGATCCAACGACAGCCGGCGTCCAGACCTCCCGGAAGCACCAAGCGCAGGAGGCTCGGCGGTCAACGCTGCCAACTGCCGATGAACAATCGTTGAGACGTTTTCAGGCACGCGTGGCCAGCGAGCCCGTGCACCTTCCGAGTCCAGCACGGCTGCCTCCCTTAGCGTGCGGGGAACTGCCCGCCGAAGAGGAGGTCGAGGTAGTGGAACGCGTCCTCGAACTTGTCGTTTTGGTACGCGTCGAGGGCTTTACGCGCCCTGATGGCGGCGGTGGAGAGCTTGGAGAGCGCGTCGGTCTTGCGGTAGTCAGAGGAGCAGGGATGGAAACGCCCGGTGCGGCCCTTGGGGTCGTTCATCGCTGACAGGCCGTTGTCCTGTAGCGATTCCAGGAGTAGACAGACGTCCCACACGGCGATGAACCCGGACTGGGTCGCCATGTGCTGTGCGGCCCGCATCTCCAGATAGAACGACGAGACGGGCACGTTGCAGTAGTATTTCCACGCTTTGATCAATCGTGCCAGCTTCTTGGCAGCGCCTTGGACACCGTTCTTTTGGTTGCATTCGTTGACGTAGTCCAGGTGCACGGTCGGCGCCGATTCGATCCACCCGCTCGACGGCCCTGGGATGTCATACAGCGGCGACGGATCGGATGACTTGAGGAACCCCGGGATGACTTCCCACGTCTCCTCGCCTCCGGCGAACTCAACGACGACCGCAGGACGGCTGATCCGCACGGTCGTTGCAGGGAATGAGGTCGACAGTGCGCTCTTCACCCAGTTCAGGGCCGTGTCGGAGGTGCCAGGTTTGGTGTTGCCGATGCTGACGAGAACATCGACATCGCTGTAGTTTCGAACGCCGGTGCCGTGGTGGAACGAGCCGGTTTCACGCATCGCCAGCACCGATAGGGACTTCTTCAATGAGGTTTCCACTCGGGAACGGTGCGCGGCCGCGGCGGCCCGCTGCGACGCCAGCGGCGTGAGCCGTTCAAGAAACACATCGAAGCCCTGAGCAACGGTTCTAGCCATGTCGCGCTCCCGTCCCGGTCGAGTCCACCTCGTAGATTTGGCCCCCTGTGGTGATGTTCTTCTGCGCCCGGCTCCGCGCCCACCGATTCGGGGGCTCGGCGGTCTTGTTCTGCTCGTCCCGCCGGGCCGTGATCTCCGCGAGAGCGGCACGCATCTCATCAAGGTCGGTGACAGGCAAGTCCAGCAACCGCGCCTGGCGCGCGGCGGTTTGGATCTCCAGATAAGCATTCGCCGCTGACGATGCCTGATTCGTGCGATGGCTCGCGTTGACCGTCGTCAACACTGCGCCGAACGCGGCAGCGCCCAGCGCGAGCAGACCCGCCCAGAAACGTCCAGCTGTCGACGCCAGCGCGGTCGCACCCGACACTGCTGCCAGCACGCTTGCCGGCAACCCGAGCACCAGATTGATGCCACGCCACTGCTTCGCCTGCTCAAACTGATTCTGAGCGCTGTACATGGCGGACTCTTCCAGCCGACTGAACTCCTCGGCCATCGCCTGCCGCCGCCCAGACTCCGAGTCTTCCACCACCTGACGCTACCCCCAGCAGAATCGTGCCCAGGGGTCACACGTCACACCAAAGGGTGACCAGCGCCCCGCCTGTCGCGACACCAGGAACTGCCGCACACAGTGGTCGCCATTCGGCATCCTCTCGTTACGACAGACGTTGCACCGAAACCGAACGACACTCGACAGCGCACAGCTAGAGCCCAGACGGCAACCACGAATCTCACCTTTGCCCGGCCGCACACAAGCCGGTTCAGGACCCGTACCGACGACCGCTCGTGGCCTGGGAAAACCTGATGCCACGATCCGCAAACCGGCTAGCCGCGCCTCCGGCACTGAACGCTGGACTCCATTGCCGGGTCACGACGCGTAACGAGAAGATGGCCGACCCGCATTCGCGTCGGCTCGACATCGATCATAGGACAGTCCTGTTCGCGTCGGCTCTCAGCGCGCTTCGGCTGGGGCGGGGTACCCCCAGCCACGTTATCGTCTTCTGAACGCTTTGCGCTCTCTTGCACCATGAGCCGCCTGCGCCTGCGCCTGCGCCTGCGCTCCAGGATCTTCGCCGCATGGCCAGGGTGGAAGGTTCGTTTCTGGTTACGCGCACACGGTTGAGAGGACGCCGGTCGGCGGCGAGTTATCGCGCCGGAAATTGTCGGACCCCTGCCCTACAGTGCACCGGGTGACCACAGTGAGTTCCAGCGTCAATGCGATTGGTGACACCGTCGGGTGTCTCACGGTGACGGCTGCGGCTGCGGTCGGCGCTGGTGTGCTGGCGGGCAGGGGACAGAAGTCCCACGTTGCCCCGCCCGCCTGCGCTGTGAGAGCGGCGGGGGCAGTTCTCGACTGTCTGCACGGCGGTGTGCCGCCGACGATCGGCGAAGGCCGGGAAGGAATCGGCTGTGACGGTCAAGAGTTTTGAAGGCTTCGTCGCGGCGGCGACGGGTGGGATGAGTCCGTATCCGTACCAGGTGCGACTGGCGGAGCAAGGGCTTCCAGACGTGCTGCGAGTCCCGACTGGTACGGGGAAGACACTGGCGGCGGTGCTGCCATGGATGTACCGGCGTCAGGTGGATCCTGATACCGCTCCGCGGTGGCTGGTGTTCGTGCTGCCGCAGCGGGTGCTGGTCGAGCAGACTCTTGCGCGGGTTCGGGAGTGGGTTGAGCGGCTGGGGTTGCCGATCGGTGTGCACGCGCTGATGGGCGGGGAGGATTCCGAGGCTCTGGAGTGGACGTCCGATCCAGTGCGTGATCGGGTTTTCGTGGGCACGCAGGACATGGTGCTGTCGCGGCTGCTGATGCGGGGCTTCGGGGAGGCGCGGTCGCGATGGCCGCGCAGTTTCGGGTTGCTGCATGCCGGGGTGCAGTTCGTGTTCGACGAGGTGCAGTTGATGGGGCCCGGGTTGCCGACGTCGTTGCAGTTGCAGGGACTTCGGGACAGGTTCGGCACCGCGTTGCCGTGTCGGTCGATGTGGATGTCGGCGACGCTGGATCCCGAGCGTTTGCGGACGCCGGACTTCGCCCGGGATTTGTCGGTTGTCGAACTGGGAAGCGACGATCGTGACGAGGGTTTGCGGAAGAGGCTGGATGCGACGCGGGCGGTGGCCGAGCTTCGGCTGGGCGACCCGGACGGGCGGCGTTATCCGCGGGTGCTGGCCGAGCGGGTGCTGGCCGAACATCGAGCGGGGACCCGGACGCTGGTCGTGGTGAACACGGTTGACCGGGCCGCCGCGGTGTTCGCCGAACTGCGAGAGGCGGCACCGGTGGCGCGGTTGGTGCTGCTGCATTCGCGGTTCCGTCCCGGGGATCGGCGAGGACATGTCGAGGATGCGCTCGCGGATCCGGGCGAGCCGGGAGTGATCGTGGTCAGCACGCAGGTGTTGGAGGCGGGAGTCGACGTCACGTCCGAGACGCTGGTGACGGAGGCGGCACCGTGGTCTTCCCTGGTCCAGCGCGCGGGCCGATGCAATCGGTATGGGGAGAGCCAAGCGGCTCGGTTGTTGTGGCTGGTGCCACCGCAAGGCCGGGACATGTACCTGCCCTACGATTCCGACGATGTCGACGCCTCCGTGCGCCAGTTGCGCAGTCTGGAAGGACGCAGCCTGACAGGGGCAGAACTCGCGGCGCAGGACGTCGTCGAGCGCGACCAGCTGCATCCGGTGCTGCGTCGGCGCGACCTGATCAGTTTGTTCGACACCGCGCCGGACTTGTCCGGCAACGACATCGACGTCAGCCCGTTCATCCGCGACGCCGACGACCGGACGGTGTCGGTCGCCTGGCGCGATCTGTCGGATGACGGGTGGCCGACGATGTCGGCACCGCTGCGCGAGGAACTGTGTCCGGCGCCAGTGGGTGCGGTCAAGCGCTTGGCGTCGGCGGGCACAGCGGTGGTGCTCGACCAACGTGACGGTGTCTGGCGTATCGCCCGCGAGGACGATGTCCGCCCGACCGCGCTGCTGGTGTTGGCCGCCGCGCGCGGCGGCTACACAACCCGGACCGGATTCGATCCGAAGAGCACAAGCCCGGTCGACCCCGTCGAGCCCGTCGCGGAAAAGCAGAAGTCCGGGCCGGAAGGACTGGACCGCGACCCCGAGTCGGGCGGACAAGCCTGGGTCGGCCTGGCCGAGCATCTCTCCGACACCGAGCAGGCCGCCCGCACGCTGCTCGACGACTTGAACCCTGACCTCGGACAGGACGTGCGCGAGGCGATCGCGCTGGCCGCGCGCTACCACGACCTCGGCAAGGCCCACCCCACGTTCATCGCCTCGCTGGAAAAGGCCAACCCGGCCGCCCCGCCGCCGACGACCGGCATCGTGTGGGCGAAGTCGCCCAGCCGGACGCCGCTGCGTCACGATCCGCGGCATTTCCGGCACGAACTGGTCAGCGCGTTGCTGCTGCTCGACCCGGACACCGGGCTGCTGGACGGCGTGGCGGAGCGCGACCTCGTCGCATATCTCGCGTTGGCGCATCACGGAAAGGCGCGGCTGACCGTGCGTGCCTTCGAAGACGAGCCGCGAGACACCGTGATGGGTGTTCGGGAAGGTTCCGTGACAGCGGCGACCGACCTGCCGAGCGGGACGCGTCTGGAGGAGCGGGCCCTGTCGCTGGCCGCGATCCGGCTCGGCGTCGGCTCGCTGACCGACCGGGCCTTGAGGCTGCGGGACCGGGCGGATCTCGGGCCGTTCCGGCTCGCGTTCTGCGAAGCTCTCGTCCGTGCCGCGGACGGCCGGGCAAGCGCCAAGGGAGGCGCGTGATGCCGGATCTCGTCTTGCCGGGCTGCCAGACGACACCGCTGGCCGGATACCTGTCCGGCTTGGGGATCTTGCGGGCCGTGACGCGATGTGTCGACGACGAGGCGGCGGGCTATTGGCGACGTGGCACGTTCGTTTTGCGCAGTACGGTGCCGACCGTCGAGGCGCTCGTGGCGGTGCTGGACGAGCGGTTCGAGCCGGAGGCGATCGTGTCGCCGTGGAACGCCGGCTCGGGGTTCGCGGGCAACGGCAAGAACACCACCGCTGAAGCCGCGCTGGACTGGGTGCGTACGTCGCGCGAACCCCGTCTGGCCGCTCTGCGCGACGCTGTCGAAGCAGCGGACCGGGTGGTCGCACGAGGACGGCAACGGGGATGGGGCGGCAAGAACGACGCCCTGTGGGACCCCGCCCGCAAGCGTGACGTGCTGCAGTTGTGCCGCAACGAGTTCCCGGACGACGCGCTGGCCTGGCTGGACGCCGCGACGGCACTGACCGGCGATACGGACGTCGCGTTCAGCCGGTTGCTGGGCACCGGCGGGAACTTCGGCCGCCAGGACCTCTCGGTCACCTATCTGGCCCGGGTCCGGACGATCACAGGCGACCGGCGCAGCCGCGGCTGGCTGACTGCACTGCTCACCGGAGACGAATCAGCACCGTATCTGCGGGACGCGGTCGGGCAGTTCGACCCGGGCCGCGCCGGTGGCATCCAGTCGTCGCCGCTGGAGAAGGCGGACGACAAAGGGTTCGTCAACCCTTGGGCGTTCCTGATGACGGTGGAGGGAACGCTGTTGTTCGCCTCCGCGGTGGTCCGTCGCCACGGTGCCGACTACGCGGGCGCGGCGCTGCCGTTCCAGGTGCAGGGCTCGGCCAGCGGATTCGCGACGGCTGCGCCGGGGGAATCGGTGCTCGGCGAGTTCTTGGCCCCGGAATGGGCCGAGCCGACCCGTCTGCCGGAACTGGTGGCATTGCTCGGCGAGGGCAAAGCGCAGTGGCGGGCGAAACCGGCACGGTCGGCGCTCGACTTCGTCCGCGCCGCCGCGAATCTCGGCGTGGACCGGAGAATCACCGCTTTCCAGCGGCACGCGTTCGTCGACCGGCATGGCCAGAACCCGCTTGCCGTTCCCGCCGGAGCCATCGTCATCCCGAGGACACGGAGGCCGGTCGGACTGCTCGCCAGGCTTGATCCGTGGCTGGACGCGCTGCGCAGTTCGGCGAGCAACACGCTCGCCGCCCGGGTTCGCGGCGTCGAGCAGGCGCTGTTCGCCCACGCGAAGACCGGAAACGCGGCCGACCTGGTCGCCGTGTTCGCTGCCCTCGGGCGATGCCATGAGACGGCCGCCCGTGCGGGGCGAACCCGCCGGTTCGTGTCGCCGCTGGTCCTTCCCCACGGCCGGGCCATCGCCGACGAACTGCGACGCGCCCTGCCCGACGATCCGGACCTGCGGGTGGCGCTCGCGCTCGCGACCGCACGGGATCCCGGCACCGACTGCCCGACGCTCGGCGGACTGCGCCCCCTGCTGTTCCCGGTCACTGCCGGCCCGCGCCGACGGCCGGTGTGGTCAGGCCGTCCCAGCGCGGTCTCGCTCGGCGCGGGACTCGTCCCAGCGTTGGCGTTACTGGCGCGGCGTCGCTCGATGCCCCGCCCCGACGAACCCGACAACGCAGCTCCGTTCCCGGCGGTGCGCGGTGCCAGGATCTCGTTCGGTCAGGGCATGTTCGCCCGGCCCTCGGACGCGCAGGCGCTGCTCGCCGGTTACCTCGACGAGCCGAGGATCGCCGATCTGCTGGCCGGACTGGTCACCGTCGACTGGGCCGGAACCGACTTTCGCCTGCCTCCCTTCGAGCCCGGATTCCTCGTCGGTGCCATCAACTACCTGCTGCCTTTCGCATCGACCGCGCCCCTGGAACTGCCTGGCGACGACGGCACCACGACGCGGGTGCGGCTTCGTCCCGGCAACGCCTGGCCCGCCCGGCTCATCGCGGGACGCGTCGCCGACGTGCTCGACGACGCGGCCCGCCGCCTGACGATCACCGGCATTCCCCAGGTGCTACCGCCGCCCGACACCCGCATCAGCGGCGACCGACTGGCCGCCGTACTGCTGTTCCGCATCACCGAACGCGACCGGATCCGGGCACTGAACCGGATCGCCGTCCTGCCCACCCCAGAAAGGTCCGCACCGTGACAACCCGCATCGCCTACGAAGCCGATCTCGTCCCGATCCTGGGCAGCACCTTCCAGCCGACCGGATTCCCCGACCTCGGCGCGGCGACCTTCACCCGGTTCGAGGACGGCCAGGACGTCCCGGCGCTGCTGGTCGAATCAGTGCAGTCGATGGCCAACCGGCTCGAAGCCACAGCGTGGGACGAACCGGGCAACCAGCCGGTGCCCGCCATGAACGGCCTGCCCTGGATCCGGGTGGTCCGCAACGGCACCGACGAGTTCCTCACCTCCAGCCGGCTCGAGGCCCACCGGCTCGCCTCCCCGTTCGTCCACGCGTCCACTGTGGACGGCAAGCCCGTGTTCGACCTCATCCGCGACCGGCTCGGCCTGGCCAAAGACACCCCGCTCAACCGGTCCGCGATGGCCGCGGCGATCGCCGGACTGGACCCGTTCTGCCTCATCCACGGCGTGTTCTTCGCCCAGAAGGAATGGTGGGGCCAGCCCAGATTCCCCCGAGCCCTCTCCGGCGTCATCGAAGCCCACCACGTCGAGCGGGCCGACAGCGGCGGACGGAAATCCGACCGCGTCCGCCACCAGATCTCCGAAGACGCCGGCGGAACTGCGGAAGGCTACGGATCGGTCCCGTTCGCCCGGACCGAATGGACCGCCAAACGCATCCGCGCCTCCTTCGTCCTGGACACCGAACTGCTGCGCTCCTACGGCCTGCCCGCACCCGCCACCGACCTCCTCGAAACGGTGGCGTTGTGGGAGATCCGGTCCCTGCTGTCCGGCGGTCTGCGGCTGCGCACCGCCTGCGACCTCGACCTCGACGGCGACGTACGGGCCCGCCGCAATAGCCCGCCGCTGCCCGCACTCGACGAACTGACCGCGAAGATCACCGAACTGGTGCCCCGATGCGCCGACGTGCTCGGCACCGGCGAACCCCTGACCGTGCACTGGGCCGACAAAGGCAAGAAGAAATGACCGTCACCCTCACCCTGCGCTTCCCCTGGGGCCGCTACCACGCCACCCCTTGGGGACGCCACGTCAACGAAGGCGCGGTCGAACTGCCGCCGTCGCCCTGGCGGATCCTGCGCGCGCTGTACGCCGTCTGGTGCACCCGAGCCCCCGACCTCGACGAGCACGTCGTGCACGCGCTCCTGGACAAGCTCGCTGTGCCTCCGGCGGTGTTCGTGCCCGCCCACACCATCGCCCACACCCGGCACTACTACCCCGACAGCAAACACACCGCCGCCACCGCCAGCGTCGACAAGACCCTGGACGCCTTCGCCGTCCTCGACCCCGACGCCGAACTCGCCCTCCAATGGCGCGGCCTCGACCTCACCGGCCCGCAACGAGACGCCTTGGCAAAACTCGCCGCGTCCCTGCCATACCTGGGCCGAGCCGACAGCATCTGCGAAGCCACTCTCGCCGACCAATGGGAACCGGCTGGTCACGACGCCTGGCTGCCCGTCGAGACGGCCGAGACGATTCCCGACGACGCCGAGGTCACCGCCGTACTCGCCGCCACACGTCCCCTCGACCTGGAGGCGCTGGTCGCGCGGCCGGTCGACGTCCGCAAGGGCGGGCTGCTGTTCCCCCGCGGCACCCGTTTCGCCGGCTACCAGAAAGCGCCCGGGACGACCCGCCCGCGGCGACGGCTCCTGAAACCCGCCGTCACCGCCGTCCGGTTCGCTGTCGCACAGCGCGTACCGCCGCCCCGCGCCGACACGCTGATCTACACAGACCTCCTGCGCAAAGCCGCGCTGCGGAAACTCGGCGACCGCCGCACCAAACCCGCGGACAGCCTGCTCGGCGGCAAAACCGCCGCCGGCGCCAAAACGCGCGACGACCACCAGCACGCGCACTACCTGCCACTGGCACAAGGCCGTCACCTGACCGGACTGCTGGTCTGGATCCCCGCCGGTCTCAGCGGAGACGAACTCGACGCGCTGACCACCGTGACACAGCTCAGGACCGGCATGAACGAGAAATGGCGCCTCACTCTCCGCGCCGCCGACACCGGCGACATCCACGACATCGTCCCGGAACTAGCCCGGCCATCACGCCGCTGGACTTCGCTGACCCCGTTCACCCCACCGCGATACCCGAAGAACAAAGACTGGCCAGAATTCCTCCGCGCCGAGATCGAACGAGAACTCAGCTACCGAGGATTCGACGACCTGCGCGTCAACAACCTCACCGTGTGGGAAGACAGGACTCCGTTCAGACGCACCCGGCCATCCGCCCCAGACCGTCCCCGACCGTCCGCATTCGTCACCACAACGTTGAACCGAGAGATAACCGGACCGTTGGCACTGGGACACCTGAGCCACTTCGGGCTCGGTTTGTTCGAGCCCGAACTATGAGGAGCAGTCGCGATCGGGGACCTGCTACCGTTGTCCCTTGTCGAGTAGGCTGCGTGACTCGCGTCCCTCCGGCGCTTAGCGCCGGACTCTATTGCGGTGGCCTAGCGGGAAGTAGCACCTCTGCCCAGCCTGGCTGTTCCTCTGGCGCTTGGTGCCGGACTCTATTGCGGCAGACCCGGTGGGGTTGCGTACCGCGGCTGGTTACTCACGACGCATCCGGCGTTGAACGCCGGACTCGATTGGGGCGATAACCACTGCCTGGGTGTCACTCAGTCGAAGATTGGTGCCGCCGACGTTGAGCGTCGAAATCCATTGTGGCATCGCGTTCCTCCGTGCACGCCTCGACGAAGACGAGTGAGTGCTCCGGCACTGAGCGCCGGACTCCATTGCAGCCGCAGCCACGGCTTCATCCCGTCGGTCAGCTGACCGGTGCCTCCGACGCTCGGTGCCGGACTCCACTGCGGCAAGAAGGGCTACGGCAAGATCCGGAGTCGGCGGTGCCTCAAGATCCTCAACGCCGGAACCCTGCTCCGCCGCAATGCGTGAGGCGACATGAACGCCACATTAGCGTCACGCAAGCGGCTTGCGGGCCAAGCACGATTCACCGAGACTTTCCCGACTCTCCTGGGCATCGAAGGCACCGCGGCGAGGCTGTACTTCGCTGCCTTCCCAGTCATGATCACTTCCGTAGCCAACTAAATCGCCCATACGTTTTCGCAGCTCGGACGCAACCGGCGACCATCGACGAACCCGCTCAACGCCCTGCTGTCGTTCTGCTCCGCGATGCTGACGAAGGACCCGGTCGCGATCACGCTCGGTGTCGGCCTCGACCCCTACCTCGGGATCTACCACCGTTCGCGCCACGGCAGACCTGCACTCTCCCTCGGTCTCGCCGAACGAGTTCCGGCCACTGATCGCAGACTCGGTCTTGATTGATCTGCTGAGAAACGGCAAAAATCAACGACTCGGGCTTCCTCAGCCGCGCAGGTTCCGTCTCCCTGACCGCCGACGGTCTGTGCACCGTCCTCCGCGCCTACGAACGCCAGCTCGACACCGGCATCCGGTCTCCGGCTGCCGCATCTCGTACCGTCCCGTCGTGGACGTGCGGGCCCGGTTCCTTGCCCGTGTACTCGTCGGCGAGGTCCCGGATGTAAGCCAATGATCGCCAGGTGAGAGCCAATGGCTCGGCATCGATACGTGATGGCCTACGACATCGCGGACCCTGCGCGGCTCCGACGAGTCTGCGTGCTCATGGAAGACCGCGGCGAATGCCTCCAGCGCTCGGTCTTCCTCTGCGGCCTGTCCCTCGCCGAACGAGCGGAACTCAAATCACTCGTCACCGACGTCATCGGCCTCGGCCCGCTCCGATCCGCGCCGCCGATCCGTACCCTCGGGAAACCTTGCACGCTGCCCGACCCCAGCGCCAAGATCGTATGAACCGCGAGCGGTCCAGTACTCACTCAACGTCCAGGCACCACTCTCGCGCAGGCCAGACTATGAATCTTGCATCGGCCTGGACACGCCTCACGCCGCTTCAGGACGCGTATCAACGACTTGCTCGCAGCACCGGGTAGCCTCCCAGGTCGCGACCCGCAAAACCAGCGAGCCGTGCCTCCGGTGCCCAGCGCCGGACTCCATTGCGGCCACCAGAACGTCTGCGGCTGATAGGTGATGTGGTTGCACACGTGCCTCCGGTGCTCAGCGCCGGACTCCATTGCAGCCCGTGCATGCGGAGGGTGTGGGCCAGGAACGGGGAGTGCCTCCGGCGCTAAGCTCTGGACTCTATTGTGGCTAGAGCAGGGCCCAGCCGGTGCGGCGCGCGATGATCTAGTACTTCCGGCGTTCAGCGCTGGCCTCCATTGCGGCAGCATCGACTTGAGCGGCCGATAGACGTTGTCGACCGTGCCTCCGGCGTTCAGCGCCGGACTCCATTGCGGCATCCTCGCGACCCTGGCCGTGGCGGTGGGCGCGGCCTTATGCCTCCGGCGCTGAGCGCCGGACTCCATTGCGGTGGCTTTGTCTATTGGGAGATCACCAGCAACGCCGCGTGCCTCCGGTGCTCAGAGCCGGACTCTATTTCGGCTTGCTGAAGATCGAGGACCACGTAGGGATCCCGATCGCGTGCCTCCGGCGCGCAGCGTCGGACTCTATTGCGGCGACGTGAATCCGGCGACAGCCAGCCGGATCGTGCGCGTGTTTCCGGTGCTCAGCACCGGACTCCATTGCGGGAACAAGGGCCTGACGGGAATGCTCGACCCTGCGGTGCTGTGCGCCAACTCCATTGCGGGCCCGCCGACGCTGTGAATCTCGGGAACGTGGAGGCGTGCCTCCGGCGCTGAAGGCCGGACTCCATTCCGCAGCTCGTACGCAACGGCAGCCACCAACGGACCCGCTCAACGCTCTGCTGTCCTTCTGCTACGCGATGCTGATCAAGGACCTGGTCGCGATCACGCTCGGTGTCGGCCTGGACCCCTACCCCGGTATGTACCACCGTTCACCACAGCAGGCCAGCGCTGGCCCTGGATCTCGCCGAAGAGTTCCGGCCATTGATCAACAATTCGGGCTTACTGCGCCGTGCAGGTGCCGTCTCGCTGACCGCCGACGGTCGGCGCACCGTCCTCCGCGCCTACGAGCGCCGCCTCGACACCGAAGTCCGGCATCCTGTCTTCGGCTACCGCATCTCCTATCGCCGTGTCATGGATGTGCCGGCGCGGCTACTCGCCGGGGCTCTTGTCGGAGAGATCCCTGAGTACAAATCAATGGTTACCAGGTGAGAGCCCATGGCCCGGAATCGATACGTGATCGCCTACGACATCGCCGACCCCGTGCGGCTCAGACGAGGCTGCACATTCATGGAAGACCACGGTGAACGCCTCCAATACTCGGTCTTCCTCTGCGACCTGGCCCTCACCGAACGAGCCGAACTCGAATCACTCGTTACCAACGTCATCGAGCTGGCCCAGGACAGCATCATCCAAATCGACCTCGAGCGCTCCATGCCGCGACCCCGATCCGCACCGTCGGAAAACCACGTACGCTGCCCGACATCAACGCCAAAATCGTATGACCCCGCGAGCGGTCCAGTACGCAAACAACACCCAGGGACCGCTCGCGCCCTGGTCAGACCAGGAGTACCACTTTCCTGGACTCACCCAGAGCCGATTCACGGCGTATGTCGAAGACCGCTCGCAGGCTGGGGTAGCGTCCCAGGTCGCGACCCGTGAAACCGGCGAGCCGTGCCTTCGGCGCTCAACGCCGGACTCCATTGCGGCGGTTCGTGTGCAACAACATCGATCCCGAAACCGGCGAGTGCCTCCGGCACTCAGCGCCGGACTCCATTGCGGCAGCACCACGCCCCGCTCCTTGAGGTAGGGGTGGTAGTGCCTCCGGCGCGCAGCGCCGGACTCCATTGCGGCCGGACCGGCCGCCGCGGCGAGGCGGAGTGGAGGTTCGTGCCTCCGGCGCTCGTCGCCGGACTCCATTGCGGCAACGAGGGCCGCTACCACGTGCGCGTGTTCCAGCCGCGTGCCTCCGGCGCTCAGCGCCGGACTCCATTGCGGCGGGTTGACCGTGCCGCGCGCGGACCAACTGGTGACCAGTGCCTCCGGCGCTCGGCACCGGACTCCATTGCGGCCCGTTGCTGCAGTTCGTCTTGAGGTCGTTGCCGTACGGCAGGTGCCTCCGGCGCTCAGCGCCGGATCTTAATGTGGGGACCAGAGGTGTCCGAACGATTGGCCAACTACACTCCGTCCGTTCTCACGCGACCAGCTTCCCCACCGGACACGCGGGGCAGCGTCCCAACCGCGTCCGTCAGGCTCACTGAGCGACTGCAATCAGTCGGAGGCGGCCGTGTCGCAAAGTATTCGCAGGTCACAAGTAGGTAACCAATTGGGTATCGGCTCTAACCGGCATGAACACTCACGAGCCATGACAAGCTAGGCGGCATGGCGACCTTCGCACTCATCCACGGGGGCGGCGGCAGCGGCTGGGACTGGCACCTGGTCGCCGCGCGGCTCGAAGCATCCGGCCACGAAGTCGTGGCCCCGGACCTGCCCAGCGAGGACCCGCAGGCCACGCTGGCCGACTTCACCGACACCGTCGTCGCGGCGATCGGCGACGCGCAAGACGTCGTCGTGGTCGGTCATTCCTACGGCGGATTCACCGCGCCGCTCGTCGCGGAGCGGGTCGGCGCGCGGCTGCTCGTGTTCGTCGCCGGGATGGTGCCGGCGCCGGGCGAGGCTCCCGGGGAGTGGTGGAGCAACGTCGGCTTCTCCTCGAACGAGGGGCTGAGCGCCGTCGAAGAGTTCATGGCGGACGTTCCGGCGGAGCTGGCCGAGGAGAACGAGCGGCGCGGCCGGGGCCAGAACAGTGCCGAGTACAGCGTGCCGTGGCCGGGCGAGCGGCTGCCGGACGTGCCCACGAAGGTGTTGATCTTCCGCGACGACCGGTTCTTCTCCGCGGACCTGATGCGCCGGGTCGCGCGCGAGCGGCTCGGACTGGAAGCCGACGAGATGGCCGGTTCGCATCTCGCGTTGCTGAGCCGACCGGACGAACTGGCGGACCGCCTAATGGCCTATTACGCGACAGTGGCTGGCTAACCAGGCGCTGTCCCAGTTGCGACATGTCACAACCGCGACAGCGCGAGCTAGTGACGTGAACCCCGGCTCGCCCCGAATCTTGTGCGATGACGTGGAGATCACGAGCCATCACTCTCGGCTGCACGGGCGCACTGGTCGCGGCACTCGGCCACGCGGTGCCCGCGGCGGCCGAGCCCGCGAGCGGTTCCCCGGCGCCTGGTCCCGGTGAGCGGCACACGGTCACCTTGCTCACCGGTGACGTCGTGCGAGTCGAAAGCGTCCAGGGCGGCAGGCAGATCGCGACGGTCCAGCCGGGCAAGGGGCGGGAGAACATCCGCTTCAGCCAGTCCGAAGTGGACGGAAAACTGCTGGTCGTCCCTGCCGACGCGATGCCGCTCGTGACGAGCCGCCGCCTCGACAAAGCCCTGTTCAACGTCACCGACCTGATCGCGCAGGGCTACGCCGACGAGTCGAGCCCGACGGTGCCGATGATCGCGCACTACGCCAAGGGCGTCTCGATCGCGTCCGCGCCGGCGCTCGCCGCCACCACGCAGGGCGCTGAACTGCCCAGCGTGAACGGCCGCGCGGTGCGCGAGGACAAGAAGCGCGCCGGCGAGTTCTGGCAGTCCTTCACTGGTCCGCACGCGGCTTCCGGCGCGGTGGAACGGATTACCCTGGACCGCAAGGTGCACGCGTCGCTCGACCGCAGTGTCCCGCAGATCGGGGCGCCGGAGGCATGGGCGGCTGGGTTCGACGGATCCGGCGTCGCGGTGGCCGTGCTCGACACCGGCTACGACCCCAACCACCCGGATCTCGCGGGCAAGGTCGCCAAGTCGGCCAACTTCTCGACCAGCCCGGATGTCGTCGACCGGTTCGGCCACGGCACGCACGTCGCGGCGACCATCGCGGGCACCGGCGCGGCGGCGGGCGGCACGCGCAAGGGCGCTGCTCCCGGCGCGAAGCTGTACGTCGGCAAGGTGCTCGGCGACGACGGCACGGCCTCGTCTTCCGAAGTCCTGCAAGGGATGGAGTGGGCCGCGGCGTCCGGAGCCAAGGTGATCAACATGAGCCTCGGCGGCGGTGCGACCGACGGCACCGATGATCTCAGCGTCGGCCTCAACGAACTCACCGCCCGCACTGGCGCGCTGTTCGTGGTCGCCGCGGGCAACGACGGCCAGAACGGCGCGTCGACCGTCGGCACGCCCGGAACCGCGGACGCCGCGCTGACCGTCGGCGCGGTGGACCGCAAGGACGAGCTGGCCCCGTTCTCCAGCATGGGTCCGCGGCAGGGCGACCAGGCCGTCAAGCCGGACATCACCGCGCCTGGCGTGGGAATTGTCGCGGCACGCGCGGCGGGCACCTCGCTCGGCGAAGTGGTGGACCAGTACTACACCGCCGCGTCCGGCACGTCGATGGCGACGCCGCATGTCGCTGGTGCGGCAGCGATTCTGGCGCAGCGGTATCCACAATGGACCGCGCAGCAGCTCAAGGACGGGTTGGCCAGTACGTCGAAGCCTTCGGCGGAGCTTAACGCCTTCCAGCAGGGCGGCGGCCGAGTGGACGTCGCCGCCGCGGCAGTGCGTCCCGGCGTCTTCGCGACCGGCACGCTGAACCTCGGCCCGGTCACCAACGACAGCGGTCCGGTGCGCAAGGAAATCACATACACCAACACGACTTCCGCGCCGGTCACCCTCACCCCGAAGCTCGACTTGCGGCGCGGTGACGGGGCCACGCCGGGTGAAGCGGTGAAGCTCGACAAGTCCACTGTGGAGGTTCCGGCCAACGGGACCGCGACGGTGGCGATCAGCGTCGATTCGGCCGCTTTGGTGCCCGGCAACTACACCGGCAGCGTGCTCGTCGGCGCGGTGCACACGACGGTCGGCTTGGTGAAGGAACCGCCGAAGCACAAGGTGACCGTCACCGGGGTCGGGCGCGACGGCAAGGCGCATCCGATGGATATCCAGATCTTCGGCGACGACATGCGCTACGACATCGTCGGCGACGTCGTGAGCGACCATCCGTTCGTCACCGAACTGCCGGAGGGCACCTACTACGCCCGCGCGATGTTCCACACCGGATGGGCTCCGGACGAGGAACTCGCGATCGTGCTCAAGCCCGAGTTCTCCCTCACCGGCGACCTGAACCTGGTGATGGACGCGCGGAACTCAGTGCCGGTCGAGATCAAAACGCCGCGGCCGGCCACGCTGGAAAACATCATCAGCAGCTACGCGCACCGCGAATTCGGTTCGCGCAAGATCACGAACTACGTGATGGAATTTCCCGGCGTCCGGCACATCTACGTGACGCCGACGCAGAAGGTCAAGAACGGGACGTTCGAATTCGGCACCCGGTGGCAGCTCACCGCGCCGATGCTGACCGCGACCACGTTGCCGTGGGTCGGAATCAAGACCGAACTGTTCTACTACGCGGCGTCCCCGGCGATTTCCGGGTTCAAGTGGCTCAGCGTCGTCCCGGTCGCCGCCGACAAGCCGGAGCAATACGCCAGGGCACGCGGGAAAATCGCGTTGGTGACGCCCGCGAAGGACGGCACCGATCCGGATGCCGCGGCGAAACAGGCCGCTGCCGCGGGCGCCGCGATGGTGATGGTCGTCAGCCTGCCCGAAGAACACACGTACGGGCACTGGCAGCCACGCGGCGATCGCCTGCCGATTCCCGCCGTGCTGATCACGAACGACCAAGGCATGAAGCTGGCCGACCGCGCCAAATTCGGCTTCACGAGCCTGTTCCTGCAGGGCACGCCGGTGAGCCCGTACCTGTACGACATCATGCAGGTGACGCACGACCAGATTCCGCAGAAGATCGTCCACCAGGTCAGCGAACGCAACAGCGCGACGGTCACCGCGAATTACCACGCGACCGGCAAGGACGAGTGGCTTTCAGAACAGCGGTTCGGCTGGCGGCCGTGGGAAAAGACCGCGATCAACCAGTATCAGCGGTACGCGCACACCGGAACGGCCCGCGAGGAAATCGTTTCGACCGACGAGACGATCTGGCAGCACCGGGTGAACAACAAACTCAGCTGGGACACTTTCCAGCCGCTGGCGGTCGGCATGCTCGAACGGCCGCGCACGTTCAGCCCCGGACAGCGGGCGACGGAAAACTGGTACGCGCCAGTGGTCCGCCCGGCGATCCCGCGCGGAGCCGGACTGGAAACCTCGCGCACCGGCGACACGTTCGCCTTCCGCATTCCCGAATTCGCCGATCCGGAAACCTCGCACTACGCGTTCTCCGAGTCGGCCTGGGAAGAGGTGCCGGACCAGGTGAGCGCGAAGCTGTACCAGGACGGAAAACTCGTCAAGGAAGGCCCGGCGGCGTGGGGCAAGTTCCCCGCGTCGGCGGACCCGGCGAAGTACCGGCTCGACCTGTCGCTGACCAAGTCCACTCCGGACTGGGCGTACGGGACGCACACCGAAACGTCGTGGACCTTCGGGTCGAAGCGGCCCGCCGAAGGCAGAACGGAGCTGCTTCCGTTGCTGCAGGTGGATTACGGCGTGCAGACCGACCTCGCGCAGAAGGCCCGCGCCGGGCGTTCGCTGCCGGTCGAGTTCACCGTCCGCAACCAGGACGGCCTTGCCGCGCCGAAGAATCCGCGGCTGACCGTCGAAGTGTCCTATGACGACGGTCGCACGTGGACGAACGTCAAGCGGGTGGACGGCATCGGCGACGGCCGGTTCCGCGCCGTGGTCGACCATCCGCGGCTGGACCGCACCAACGGATTCGTCGCGCTGCGCGTGCACGGCTCCGACGCGGACGGGAACGCGGTGCGGCAGACCGTGCTCCGCGCCTACGGGCTCTCCTGAGAAAGAGGCAGCCGGATAACCCGTCGCGGTTATCCGGCTGCCGCGGGCTCGTCGAGCCAGCCCTGCCTGCTGACCTCCCACGCCAGCTGCATCCGGGTCTGCACGTTCATCCGGGACATCAGGTCGTGGATCCGCCGCTGCACGGTCCGCTGGCTCACCGCGAGCCGCGTCGCGATCGCCTTGTCGGTGACCCCCGCGACCAGCAACGACAACAGGTGCCGCTCGTCCCGGTCCGGCCCGGCGGTGCCGGGAGTGTCCTGCGGAGTCCCGTCCGCGCGCAGCGGCCAAGCGCGTTCCCAATAGCTTTCGAACAACGCGATCAGCGCGGCCAGCAGACTGCTCTCGCGGATCAACGCGGCGGTCGGTTCGCCGGAGCCGTCGAGATTCTGCACCAGCGGGCACAACGCGATGGTCCCGTCGGCGATCGCCAGCCGCACCGGAACCACGGTCGACGACCGCGCCTGTTCGCCGTGCCGGATCCCGTGCGCGACGTTCTCGATCATGCCGGGCTCTTCCAGCATCGCCCGCTCGTAGACGACCCGGTACCGCACGCCGCGGGCGAGCGCGTCGTACTCGTCGGCGTTCTCGCCGGACGCCATCGCGATGTGCCCGGCCCGGCAGAACCACAGCAACTCGTGCCGCGCGCCGACCTGGATGTTCGTCAGCTGCTGCCGGATCGCCGCGCTGCCGGTGATCACCTCGACCAGCTGCGTCGCGTCCCGCCGCCGCGCACCCCCGCGATACTCCTCGGCCATCCGGCTCACCGCCGCGCGCGCCCATTCCAGCGATTCCTGCCCGCGCATCAGCAACGGCCCGAACGCGACATCCGGCGGCGACGGCGCGTACCGCGGCTCGTCCCCGGCGACCAGGCTGACCAGCCCCTTGGCGTGCAGCGAACGCAGGATCGCCGACACCTGCGCCGCGCTCAGCCCCAGCTGCTCGGCCACCTGACGCGGTCCGGCGTCGAACATCCCGACGAGGAGCCGGTAGACCCGCTCCTCGTCCCCAGTCACCCCGATTGCGTCCAGCATTCGGCGAGCGTAAGGCACCGGCAACGGGAGCGAACGAGACAAAACCGGACAGCGCGCGGCGGGGACCAGTCCCGGGGAACCGGACTAGAACCGGACCTCACATCCCGATCAGGAGGCCCGACGATGTCCGGCGATCCCCACGACGAGACGTCGCCCGGCCCGGATGACCAGGCCTTCCCGAGAAGATCACCTGGAGCGTCCGGATCGGCTGCGGCACCGCACTCGACAACCCGAAGAGCGGAGCGGAAGGCTGTGCGGAGGCGGAACGGCCGCGCATGATCGTGGGCTGGCTCGGAGTCGGTGCGGGATTGCTCGGCGCGGTCGGCGTCGTGGTGCTTTGCCGCCGTCAGCTGAGGCCGAACGCCGCCCAAACGCACTTCCCGCCCTCGGCCGGGTCGTAACCCCAGCGCCGGGACAGCGCGCGCACCAGCTGGAGCCCCCGGCTGCGCGCCGCGGACGGGGCCACCGGTTCCTTCAGCTGCGGAATGGAGGCAGACGTGTCGAAGACCCGCACCATCAGCTCGCCGTGCTCGAGCCGGAGTTCGAGCCGGTCCGGGCGGTCGCCGTGCTCGAAGGCGTTGGTGACCAGTTCCGAGGTCGCCAGCAGCACGTCGTCGCGCACCTGGGCGGGAACGTCGAGCTGGGCGAGCGCGGCGCGGACCTGGGCCCGCGCGACGGCCGGCGCGGTGACGTCGTCCGGAAGCTCCAGGCGCACGGTGGCGGCGGCCGCCCCGGTGCTCCTGGTCGGCATCCTCGACGTCGTCATGGCTTCTGCACCTCCCGGCCGCTGTGCTCGCATATGGTGTTTACCCAACCGGGCCGAAAGCGAATCAGGTGCCCTCGGTGAGGTCGGTCTCGGCCAGTCCGGTACGGAGCTTTTTCAGCGTCGCCGCGAGCAGCCGCGACACCTGCATTTGCGACACCCCGACCCGGCGCGCGATGTCCGACTGGCTCATCCCGGACCCGAACCGCAACGCCACGATCTTGCGCTCCCGCTCGGGCAGACTGTCCAGCATCGGCCGCAGCGCCTCGCGCAGTTCGGCCTGGCCGAGGTTCGCGTCCGGCGCGCCGAAGCGCGTGTGCGCGGAGTTCTCCAGCAAGTTGTCCAGCGAGGCCCCGTAACGGCCCTGTCCCGCCCGCAAGCCCTCGTAGACGTCCTCGATCGGCACGCCGAGATGGCGGGCGATCTCACTCGGCTTCGGCGCGCGCGAAAGCCGCACGGTCAGTTCCTCGCGCGCGGCCGAGATCGTCGCGTTGAGTTCCTTGAGCCGCCTCGGCACCCGGACCGACCAGCTGTTGTCGCGGAAGTGGTGGCGCAGCTCGCCAGAGATCGTCGGCACCGCGAAGGCCAGGAAGTCAGTTCCTTGCGTCGGGTCGTACCGGTCCACCGCGTGGATCAGGCCGACCGTCGCGATCTGCACCAGGTCGTCCATCGCCTCGTCGCGGTTGCGGAACTTCCGGGCGAGGTTGCGCGCCAGCTCGAGGTGCTCGCGCACCAGGGTGTCCCGGATCTCCTCGCGACGAGGCGAATGCTCGGGCAGCTGCGTCAGCTCGTGGAACAGTGCTGCCACGTCGGTGGGCTTGTCGCCGCCGGCGGGGTTCGTCACGAGCTGGCCGCCTCACTCTCCCGGACCAGCTGCACCCGGGAGAGGTACCGGCCGTCGGCCGGGGTCACGGTGCGCCGCGCCGACGTCGCGAGCGCGGTCAGCAGCTGCCAGGACAGACCGGTCTCGTCGCCGTGGTCGGCACGGTCGGAGACCACCGACACGGTGACCTCGATCCGGCCGTCCAGCCAGGAGAACACGCAGGTCAGCTTGCCGTCGGCGGCCGAGGGCAGCAGCATCGAACAAGCCTCGTCCACGGCCATCCGCAGGTCCTCGACCGCGTCCAGGTCGAAGTCCTGGCGCATCGCGATGTCGGCCACGATGGTGCGCAGGGTGGGCACCACGTGCGGGATGGCCGCCGTCCGCACCTCGATGAGCTGTGCGTCCTCGCGCTCGAGCGGGGCGTTCTCCTCCACGTGCTGTTCCTCTCTCCGGCGTGCTTCGCCAGTCTTTCGTGCCCGGTCTGCCACATGCCCGGGGGGTGAGCAAACCAAACCCGCGTTTGACCGCCGCGACCGGCGGGCATGTAGCGGTCGAGTGCTGATCCCGGGAAAGGTGGGGACGACATGGCTGACGTGAGCCGACTGCCGAACGTGGTGGCCGAGGAGTGGGAGTGGCAGCTTCAAGGCTCGTGCCGCGGAGCGGACAGCAGCCTGTTCTTCCATACCGACAACGAGCGCGGCTCCGCGCGCGAGCGCCGCGAGTCCCGTGCCAAGGCGATTTGTCACACCTGCCCGGTGCTGGCCCAGTGCCGCAAGCACGCGATGACCGTCGAAGAGCCGTACGGCATCTGGGGCGGGCTCGGCGAGATCGAGCGCCGCGAGCTGTTCATGCGCGAACGGCGGGCCAAGCGCAAGGCCGTGTCCGCCTGAGCTGACCGCCCTCCCTGCCCGCGCGCCCACCTGCGGTGCGCGGGTGCTGTGCGTCGTCCGGCCGCCCGCGCGCCGAGGGGTAGCCGTGTGCCGACGCGGCGGCAGTCACCCGCTGGGTTAGGGTTGGGTCTCCAGATGCTTTGGGACCGTGACACGGTTGCCGCTTGAGACTACAGGCGCGTACCGGCGCAGGAGCAGCGCCTGACGAGGAGAAACTGCATGCCCGCAGCCGACCAGAACGCCACTCCGCCCGGATTCGGCATCACGCTGGACACCGCGGCCGCCGAGCCGAGGGTGGTGGTCACGGGTGAGCTCGATCTGCTCACCAGCCCGCAGCTGCAGGAAGCTCTTGCCGGGTTGATCGCGGACAAGAATTCCCGTCGCGTGGTGGCCGACCTCACCGGGGTGACCTTCTTCGACTCATCGGCGCTGAACGTCGTCCTGCACGCCCAGCGGCAGGCCGGCGAACAGAACGTCGAACTCGAGGTCGTGCCGAGCCCGGCGGTCAGCCGGGTGATCGAGCTCACCGGCGTGGCCGAACACCTGAGCGTGTCGGAGGAACCTCCGGCCTGATCTCCCGATACGGTCGCGCGGTCCGAATCTGGCCCGCGACCTGGGGGATAACCAAGATGATGGGGCGCACGCACGCCCTGACCGGCTGGTGTGCGGGGCTCGCCCTCGCGCCCGCGGTCGGCGTCGGCTCGGTGCATCAGGCGGTGGTCTTCGCGGCCACCACGGCCGGGTTCGCGCTGCTGCCGGACCTGGACCATCCCAGCGCCAGCGCGACCCGCCTGTTCGGCTGGCTGACCGGCGCGCTTTCGTGGCTGCTGCGCCGGGTGTCTGCAGCTGTATACGCCCTGACGAAGGGGCCGCGCGACGAAAAGGTGACCGGCACGCACCGGCACCTCTCGCACACCCTCTTGTTCGCTATCGCCCTCGGCGCGGCCACCTCCGCCGGCTGTACCGCGGGTGGAGCTTGGGCCGTGCTGGGTGTGCTGTTGTTCGGTCTGCTGCTCGCGGTCGCCGCGCTAGGCGACTGGCTGCTGCTGCCGTATGGCGGCGCGGTGGCCTGGTGGTACTTCACCGCGCCGGACGACCGGGTGGCCCAGCTGGCGGACATCTCCGGCTGGCTCGGCGTAGCGGTCGCGGCCGGGTGTTTCGTGCACTGCCTCGGGGATTCGCTGACCGAGTCCGGCTGCCCGTTCCTGTTCCCGCTGCCGATCGCGGGGGAGACCTGGTACGAACTCCGCCCGCCGAAGCCGCTGCGGCTGCACACCGGCAAGAAGGTCGAGACGCGGCTGGTCTTCCCGGTGTTCCTGCTGGTGGGAGTGCTGCTGATCCCGGGCGTGTGGGACTGGACGGTGGCCACGGTGGAGCACCTGTTCGCGCCCCCGGCTTCGCAGACCGCGACTCAGTAAGCCCAGCTCACCCCCGCAGGACCTCCTCCGCGACAGCCGACCCGGAGCGCACCGCGCCCTCCATGTAGCCGTTCCACTCCACCGCGTACTCCGCTCCGGCCCAGTGGATCCGGCCGACCGGGGAGCGCAGCACGTCGCCGTAGCTGGTCCACACTCCAGGGGCGAAATGCGCGCCGTAACAGCCGCGGGTGAATTCCTCGGCGCTCCAGTCTTTCTCCACGTACGCCGTCGGCTCGGCGGCCCGCGGACCGAAGTACCGGACGAAGGAGTCGAGCACGGCTCGGCGCCGCCGGTCGCCGGGAAGCCGCTGCCAGCGCCGGGCCTCCCCGCCTTCGACAAAGCCAAGAAGAATGCCGATTTCGCCGCCTGGCGGGGAAACGTCGAAGGTCACCTTGACCGGTCCGGTGTCGGAGGCGACCTGACCGTTCAGCCCCTGCTCGCGCCAGAACGGCGTCGGGTACGCGGCAAAAGTCTTGGCGACAGTGCCCGCGGGCAGTTTCTGGGTGAGCTGATCGCGCCAGGCGGGCAGCACCGGGTCGTATCGCAGGCGTCCGGCGAGCGTCGGAGGGAGGGCGACGACAACCCGGTCGGCGGGAAAGGTCTGGCCGGTGCGGGTGGTGACGGTGACGCCGGTCTCGTCGTGGGCGACCGACGCGACCGGGGTGGACAGCCGGACGTCGAGGCCGTCGGCAAGTCGTTGCGCCACCAGCACGGAGCCGCCGACGACTCGGTCCTGCTGCGCACCGCGGTCGACGGCGAGGAGGGTTTCCAGGTCCGCGTTGCTGACCGCGTAGAAGAGTGCGTGCAGCAGGGAAAGGTCGCTCGCGTCGGCGGCGAAGACGGCCTCGGCCGCGACTCGGAAGTACGCCCGGCCGCTCGGGGTGCGCAGATTTCGCCTGACCCAAGACTCGAAGGTCTGGCTGTCGAGCGTGCGAGCCTTCGGGTGCGTCCACGGCTGGGCGGGGTCGACGCGGCGAGCGAGCCTGCCGAAGCGGGCCATGCCTTGCGCGAGGTCGGCGAGCGCGACCGGGTTGAGCCGCGGGATCGAGCCCTTCGCACCGGCGACGAGGGCGCGCTTGCCGCCGAGCTGGACGAGCATCTTGCCTTCGTCGTTCCAGGTGCGGAACGTCGCCAGGCCGAGTTCCTCGACGAGCCCGAGCATCCGGGTGTGGCCCTCGCCGATCCAGGTGCCGCCGAGTTCGATCGGACAGCCCTCGATCTCGCCGCCTTCAGTGCGTCCGCCGACCCGGTCGCGGGCCTCGAGGACGACCGTCTCGGCTCCGGCCTTGCTGAGTTCGCGCGCGGCGGAAAGCCCCGCCAGTCCCGCGCCGACGACCACGATCCGCACGGCTTGCTCCTTCGCGTTCGGCAGATTCGGTCAAGTGACCGAGTTGGTGCAGCGTAAGGAGTGCCGTCCGGGTCTGGCAAGGGGTCGTGGCACTATTTCGGTCAACTGACCGAAGGGGGGCGGCATGCCGTACGTGGAGGCCGCGGTGCGCCGGTCGCAGTTCATCGCGGCCGCGCGCACCGCGCTGGCTGCTCACGGCGTCGCCAAGACGTCCCTGCGCGTCGTCGCCGCGCAGGCGGACGTTCCGCTGGCCACCATGCAGTATGTCTTCCCCTCCAAGGAGAAACTGCTGCGTGCGGTGATCGAGGACGTCGTCGACGAAATCGCCGGCGTTCTCCAGGACTCGGCCGTCACCGGCCAAGGCCTGGAGAACGCGATCCGCCAGGGGCTCGAGACGTTTTGGACCCGGCTCGTCCGAGGCGGGCGCGAGCTGCAGTTGCTGCAGTACGAACTCACCATGTACGCCCTGCGCACCCCGGGCAACGAAGACCTCGCCCGGTTGCAGTACCAGCGCTACGCCGACGTCGTTGCCCAGTGGTGCCGGCAAGCCGCGGAGCGAGCGGGCGAGACTGCCGCCGTTTCTTTCGAGCACCTCGCCCGCATGATCGTCGCCGGGGTGGACGGCTTGATCCTGCAGTACGTCTGCGACCCCGACGACGCGCGGGCTCGCGAGGGCCGCGAGGCATTGGCGAACATGACGATCGGGCTGGCGAGGGGCGGTCAGGCCGTTTCCGCGAACACCGGCGGCCCGGAGTAGTCCCGGGAGTGCACGATCCGCCCGTCGCGCACCGTCAGCACCATCGCGTACGTCGACACATACGGCTTGCCCTCGTACTCCCCGTGCAGGTCGTACTCCGCCACCAGCACCTCCGGGTCGCCGGTTTCGTGCACCACCACCCGGTCCGCCTTGGTGCTCCGCCGCCGCTCCCCGGCCTGGTGGAAGCGTTTGCGCAACTCTTCGCGGTCGCGCGTAACCTTCGGCACCCCGGTCGGCGCGAACGGGATTTCGACCACGACGTCGTCGGAGTACAGGTCGGCGAGGTCGTCCCAGCGGTTGCCGACGGCCGCGTCGAGGAAACGCTGGAAGACCTCCTTCGTCCCGTACAGCGTGGCCGCCGCGCCGTGGTTCGGGTAGTCGCGGTACCGGGTGACCTCGCCGTCCCGCACGGTCAGCAGTCCGGCCGACGACGGGAGCCGGTAGCTGTGCCCGGTGTGCGGATTGCGGCCCTCCGCGACGAGTTCGACGGCGAAGCCGTCCGCGGTTTCCGTAGTGGTGACCTCGACTTTCTCCAGGCCGATCCGGGCCGCGACGGCGCTGCCCGCGCCGAGAGTGGCCAGTACGGCGTCCCGCCCGACCGAGCGGTGGCCGGTGAACGGGATTTCGTAGACGGCGTCCTCGGCGAGAACGTCCGCGAGCGGTGCGGCGTCGATCGCGCTCAGCGCGTTAGCGACGATCTCGGCTACTTCGGACCTGGTGCGGGGCATCGGAAACCTCATTCGGGAAGACAGGCGGGTAATCGGAACGGGGCACCCGCTTACGACGATACGGAGTTCGCACTCCGGTTGTCAACGACGACCTGGAGATCTGAGACACGGTCAGAAGCGGCGGGTCTCGTTCCAAGGAAGAATCGGACGACCGCACCACTTTTGAGAGCAGAGGAGAGAGCCGGTGGAGAAGCCTGCGCTCCGCGCGGACGCGCGCCGGAACCGCGCCCGCGTGCTGGCTGCCGCCGAAGCAGCGTTCGCCGTCGACGGGCTTTCGGTGCCCCTGGACGACATCGCCCGGCTGGCTGGCGTTGGCGCGGGCACGGTCTACCGGCATTTCCCCAGCAAGGAAGCGCTGTTCCAGGCGGTTGTCGTGGAACGGCTGGAGCAGTACGGAGTCGAGGCGCAGGAGTTGATCGACTCCGACGCGCCGGGCGAAGCGTTCTACGACTACTTCACGCGCGTCATCGAGCAGGCGTCGCGTAACCGTGCGATCTGCGAAGCGCTCGGCGAGACAAGCGGTTCTGCGTACAAGGCCGAAGCAGCGGAGCGGTTTCGCGTGAACCTCACCGCGCTTCTGGAACGCGCGCAGGCCGCGGGCGCTGTACGCACCGACATCGACGGCGAAGACCTGCGCGCGCTCATCGTCGGCGCGCTCGCGGTGGAGCGGTTTACGCCGGACAGTCGGCACCTCGTGCGCGTACTGCTCGACGGCCTGCGCAAGGTCTAGCGGCGGCCGGTACGCAGGTGGATGCGTTCGCCGGATTTGCTGAAGAGGCTGAGGATTTCGACGTCGCCTTTACCCGCGGAGCCGAACCAGTGCGGGATGTGGCAGTCGAACTCGGCCGCTTCGCCGTGTCCCATGATGAAGTCGTGCTCGCTCAGGCGTACGCGTAGCCGCCCGCGAAGCACGTAGAGCCATTCGTACCCGTCGTGGCTGCGAAGGTGGGGCTCCTCGTCGTGCGCCGGGATGATCTGTTTGTAGGCGCGGGGTTCTCCTTGTTGCCGGGACAACGCGATCAGCACGCGCCCGTCCTTCTTCGCGGGCTGCTGGGGCACGCGCGGGTCGACGATCCGGGGCGCGGCGACGATCTCGTCGAACGGGATGCCCAGCGCGGCGGTGATCGGCAACAGCAGCTCGAGGCTCGGCTTGCGCTGCCCGGATTCCAGCCGGGACAGCGTGCTGGTCGAGATGCCGGTCGCCCGCGCGAGTTCGGCGAGGCTGACGCCCTGCTTGTCCCGCGCCCGCCGCAACCGGGGCGCGATCTGCTCGAGCACGCTGTCGACGGTGGGGTGGTCGCTCATGCGGCGCAGTCAACCAACGCGTCCCGGAAACGGCAACGTTTCTTGCCGCTTCCGGTCGGGGCTTCCGATCCTGGTGGGGAAGGTGCTGACCCGGGCGACGCGGATTGAGGGCGCTCGCCGACCACGGAGGTTGACCGTTCATGACCAGCGAGACCGTCGAAAAGCCCCGCCGCTCCACGCGTCTGCCCATCGGCGTGTACCTGCTCGCTTTCAGCCTGTTCGCGATGGGCAGCGCGGAATTCCTTCTCGCCGGCGTGCTGCCCGCAGTGGCCGACGACCTTCAGGTTTCGCTGTCCACCGCCGGGTTTCTCATCACCGCGTTCGCGCTCGGTGTCGTCGTCGGCGGGCCGCCGTTCGCCGTGTTCAGCCTGCGCTGGCCCCGCCGCACCGCGTTGCTGGTCACGCAGGGAGTGTTCGCGGTCAGCGTCGCCGCCGGGCTGCTGGGCACCTACCCGGTCTTGCTGGTGAGCCGGGTCGTCGCGGGGGTCGCCTACGCCGGGTTCTTCGCCGTCGCGTCCGTGACCGCGATCAGCCTGGTCACCCCGGATCGCAACGCCCGCGCCTCCGGAGTCGTGGTCAGCGGCCTGAGCGTGGCCATGGTCGCGGGAGGACCGGCGGGCACCTTGCTCAGTCATTTCACCCAGTGGCGCGGCGGATTCTGGGCGGTGGTCGCGCTGACGCTCGCCGGGGTCGTCGCCTGCTCGCTCGGGATCCCCGCGACGACCCGGGCGATGGCCCGGCCGAGCGGGGCGCGGGAGTTCGCCACGATCCGCACCCCGCGGCTCTGGGGCATTTACGGCATCACGATCCTGACCACGGCGGCGTACATGATCACGTTCAACTACCTTTCCGCGATTCTCGCCGAGATCACCGGCGTCCCCACGGTATGGATTCCCGCGGTCCTCGCGCTGTTCGGAATCGGCGCTTTCGTCGGCCTGTCCATCGGCGGCCGCATTTCCGACCGGCGGCCCCACACCGCTCTCCTCACCGGGGCCGGCGCGATCGTGGTCCTTTCGGCCGTCCTGGTCCTGGCGATCCACAGTTCGTGGGCGGTGCTTCCGACGGTCTTCCTGCTCGGAATCGCCGCTTTCGTGCTGAATCCCGCGATCTACGGCCGGGTCTTCGCCATCGCCGCCGACGCCCCGACGCTCGCCGGGGCCACCACGGTTTCGGCTTTCCAGCTGGGAATCAGCGCTACTCCCGTGCTGGCGGCAGCCGTGCTCACCCAAGCCCTCACCTGGGTCAGCCTCGTCGGAGCTGTCCTAGCCGCGCTCGCGATTCCGCTAATTGTTCGGGACCGCACCCTCGGCTAGCGGCAGATCACGCATCTTGCGAAGCGGCGAAGCAACGAGAATCGCCGACGCCGCAAGGATTCCGATGCCGCACACGTACAGCGTGACCCGGGTTGTGGTGAGTTCGGCGATGAAGCCGCCGAGCAGACTGCCGAGCGGAGCGACGCCGAAAACGACCGTCTGCGACACCGAAGAGACCCGGCCCAGCAGTTCGTGCGGGGTGATGGCCTGCTGGAAGCTGACGGTGAACACGCCGAGCACGATGATCCCGAAGCTCGACGCGATCCCGCCCGCGACGTACCAGGCAAGGCCCCACCCCGGCGTCGCGAAAGCGTTGGGCAGGAACGAAACGCTGTACACGGCACCGCCGATGAACAGCGCCCGCGCCGCGCCGAAGCGGGCGCCGAGCCGCCGGGCGACCGCGCTGGCCAGCAAGGCCCCGGTCAGCGAAACCGTGTTGACCAGGCCGATCATGAACGGTTCGAGGTGCAGGTCGCGGACCGAGAACACCACCGCGACCGCCATGAACATCGACTGGAACAGGCTGGAAACGGCGCTGTGGAGGGTGATCGCCCGCAGGATCGGATGGCGCAGCACGGTCCGCAGGCCTTCGCCGATTTCGCGGCGGAGATTCCGCTCGGCGGGTTCGGGCCGCACATCCGGCGTGCGAATGCGGTGCAGCCAGGCGGCGGACCACAGGTAGGTCAGCGCGTCGACGGCCATCGCGCCCGCACCGCCGATGAACTGCACGATCAGCCCGCCGAGACCCGGTCCGGCGATCGCGGCGACGGACAGGTTCGTCTGCAGCCGGGCGTTCGCGGCGGGCAGTTCGCCGCGTTCGACGAGGTTCGGCAGGTAGGTCTGGTGCGCGACGTTGAAGAAGACCGTGAACACGCCGGCCAGCAACACCACGGCGTACAGGTGGCTCAGCGACAGCGACCCGAACAGCGCGGCGAGCGGCACCGAGCCGATCAGCGCCGCGCGGGCGAGGTCGGCGGTGATCAGCACCGGCCGGTTGCGCATCCGGTCGCACCACGCGCCGACCTGCAGCCCGAGCAGCAGGTACGGGAGCGTGCTGAGCGTCCGCAGCAGCGAAACCTCGGCCACGGAGGCGGCGAGCGCCGTGGTGGCCAGCAGCGGGATCACCAGGAAGTCGATGCGGTTGCCGACCTGGCTGAGGCCGTCGGCGAGCCAGAGCCGCCGGAAATCCGGCGAGCGAAGAATCCCCCTCATAGGGGTAGTGTTATATAAGTTGAGTCAATATATATCAAGTTGCACACTGCGTAACGACGCCTATGATCAACGCGACGAAACCCTCGTAGCCGAGTGACCGCGCGGCGAGGAGGTGCCGGATGACGGACACCGCTCCCACCTGGGGTTATGTCGTCGTGACCGGTCTCGCCGGGCTTGCCGGCGGGCTGCTCGTCGCCGCGCTGCTGGTCGCCGGTCGCACTCCGCGTCCAGCCGGAGAGTCGGTGCCGTCCACCCCGCCGCCCGTGCAGCAGGTGACGGTCACGGTGACCGGCCTCCCTCTGCCGCCGATCACCGTGACCCAGCGCCCGCCCGCGCCCCCGGCCCCGCCGCCGCGGACCACCACGGCCACGGTGTCGGTCACCCCGACCGGGTCGAGCCCGCCGGCGCCCCCGCCGACCACGCTGCGCCCGACCAGCGGGTTCGTCCGCGACGAACGCTGACGTCAGCCGACGTCGCGCCGCCGCCAGCCGGCCATCCCCGCGGCCAGCACGACCGCCGAAACGGCCAGCAGCACCACCAGCGGCACCGCGGTGAACACCTCGCCGGGCACTTTCGGCGGATGCTGGAACGGCGAGACGTCCAGCAGCGCCTGCGGCGCGTTGACGACCGGCCCGAACATGCTGATCAGCAACGCCAGCGCCGCCACGCCCCAAGCGGCGGTCGCCAGCTTCGGCAGCAGTCCGAAGATCAGCGCGGCCACCGCGACGATCACCCACGCCGCGGGCACCTGCACCGCCACGGCCGCGACCATGTTCCCGACCGAACGGCCGACGTCGCCGCCGCGCAGCCCGTTCGACAGACCGAGCAGCACGCCCCCGACGAGCACGAGCAACGCGCTGCCGAGGAACGCGAACACCAGGTGGCTCGCGGCCCAGCGCAACCGTCCCACCCGGGTGGCCAGCAGCGGTTCGAGCCGGAGCGAGGTCTCCTCGGTGCGCATCCGCAGCGTCGCCTGCACCCCGTAGAGGGAAGCGAGCATCGCGAACAGGCTCACCATGGTCGCGAGGAACGCGTCGACCAGTCCGTGCGAACCGCCGAGCCGTTCGAAGATCTGCCTGCTCTGCTCGGTGCCGCCGACCAGTCCGGAAATGCCCTGCGCGATCGTCCCGAACAACGCGCCGCCGACCGCGAGCCCGATCAGCCATCCGAGCAGCGGACCTCGTTGCAGCCGCCACGCCAGCGAGAACGGCGACCGCAGCGACGGAGCCGCTTCGCTCGGGCCGAGCCGCGGCGGAAGCAGGCCGACACCGACGTCACGGCGCGGCAGCAACGCGTAGGCCACGGCAACCAGCACGAGCGTGGTCGCGATGGGCAGATTCAGTACCCACCAACGTTCTTCGGCGAACGGCCGGATCTGCTGTGCCCAGCCGAGCGGCGACAGCCACGACAACCAGTGCGCGTCGGTGGTCGAATCACCCGCGCCACGCAACAGAAACGCGACGCCAAGCACGGCCGTACCGATGCCGTTCGCGGTGCGCGAGTACTCGCCGAGCTGCACGGCCACCGCGGCGACGCCGGTGAAGACCAGGCCAGTGAGCGCGGTGCTCGCGCCGAGCGCGACAGAACCCGCCGCGGGAACCTTGGCCGCCAGCGTGACCGCTTGCAGCAGACCGATCAGCACGCTCGCCCCGCCGGTCACCGCGAGCGCGGCGGTGAGCGGTGCGTACCGACCGACCACAGTGGACGCCAGCAGTTCCGCGCGACCGGTGTCCTCCTCCGCGCGGGTGTGCCGGGTGAGCGTGAAGACCGCCATCAGGCCGGTCAGCAGCGCCAGGAACCCGCCCATCCGCCAGGCGATGAAGCCGCCCGCCGTGCCGAGGTTGAACGCCGGGCCGTAGAGCAGCGCGAACGACGGGTTCGCGGCGGCCGACGCGATGAGCCCGGCCCGGCTTTCGGCGGTCGGATAGAACTGGTCGTAGCTGCTGATCGTGCCCACCGGGACGAGGCTGAGCAGGACGATCCAGATCGGCAGGATGACCCGGTCGCGGCGCAGCGCCAGGCGGATCAGCGGCCCGGTGCCGGTGAGCGCGGTCATTTCCCGGCCTCGAGTTCGTCCGCGTAGTGGCGCAGGAAAAGCTCCTCGAGCGTCGGCGGACGGCTCTCCAGGCTGCGCACGCCGATCTGGGTCAGCTGGCGCAGCGCGTCCTCGAGCGAACGGGTTTCCACGTCGAAGCGGACGCGGTTGCCGTCCGTCTTGAGGTCGTGCACGTCGGCGAGCCTGGCGAGGCCGTTCGGCGGTCCGGCCAGCTCCGCGGTGATCGACGTGCGGGTGAGGTGGCGCAGTTCGGCGAGCGTGCCGGACTCGACGGTGCGGCCGTTCCGGATGATGCTCACCTTGTCGCACAAGGCTTCCACCTCGGCGAGGATGTGACTGGACAGCAGCACGGTACGGCCCTGCGCGCGTTCTTCCTGGATGACCTCCTGGAAAGTGGCCTCCATCAACGGATCGAGGCCCGAGGTCGGCTCGTCGAGCAGCAGCAGGTCCACAGTGGACGCGAGCGCGGCGACGATGGCGACCTTCTGCCGGTTGCCCTTCGAGTACGTGCGGCCCTTCTTGCGCGGGTCGAGGTCGAAGCGCTCGACGAGTTCCGCGCGGCGCTTCTGGTCGAGGCCGCCGCGCAGCCTGCCGAGGAGGTCGATGACCTCGCCGCCGGAAAGGTTGGGCCAGAGGTTGACGTCGCCGGGCACGTAGGCGAGCCGGTGGTGCAGGCTCGCCGCGTCGCGCCACGGATCGCCGCCGAGCAGCCGGACCTCGCCGGCGTCGGCGCGCAGCAGTCCGAGCAGGACCCGGATCGTGGTGGATTTCCCGGCGCCGTTCGGGCCGAGGAATCCGTGTACTTCCCCCGCGGGAACCTGAAGATCAAGGCCGTCGAGGGCCTTCACCCGGCCGAATGCCTTGCGCAGGCCGGAGATCGCGATGGCGTTTCCCATGATTCGGAAGCTACACTCTTTTCATGAAGTTGTGAAGTTAAGAAAACGTCAGGACCGAGTGATCCCCTGGACGCTCGTGGGAGAGGATGGACGGATGACGACGCCTGAGACGAAGAGAGACGAGGACGCCGTCCGCCGATACGTCGAAAGCCTGGGCCTCGTGATGGCTCAGATCGGCATGCAGCGCATGTCAGCGCGGGTCTTCGCGGCGCTGATGACGACCGACTCGGGACGGCTGACGGCCGCCGAACTGGCGGAGCAGCTGTCGGTGAGCCCGGCCGCGATCTCCGGCGCGGTGCGGTACCTGGACCAGGTCGGCCTCGTGCGCAAGGTGCGCGAACCCGGCGAGCGCCGCGACCACTACCAGCTCTACGACGACCTCTGGTACGCCACCTTCCTCAAACGCGACCGTTTCCTGATCATGTGGCGCGACGCGGCCACCGACGGCATCGAGGCGCTCGGTGCGGACACCCCCGCCGGGAAACGGCTGGCGGAGATGCGGGACTTCCTGGCGTTCATGCTGGTCGAGGTCAACAACCTGTACGACCGCTGGCACGAGCTGCGGAAAAACCGGGACTAGCCGAGGTTTTCCAGCGTCGCGGCGAGCCGGAGGGCGAGGTCGGGCCGCGGCGGGCGTTCCTCGAAGGACGCGAGGAACGCCTCCTGGAAACACGCGCCGAGCAGCAGCCGGGCCGCGGCGTCGACGTCGAGATCGCCGCGCAGCCTGCCCAGTTCGACCTCGGCGGCGAGGTAGCCGGCGACGTGCTGGATCGGCAGGTCGGGGCCGTTTTCGAGAGTGTCTCGATGGGTGCGGAGCAGGTCTCGCGAGGAGAAGATCGAGACGGAGATCGGGAAGCTCGCGCAGTAAAAGGCCAGTGCCGTGGTGGTCAGCTCGGCGAGATTGTCGCCGAGTGCTGCCTTCTCGGGCAGCTCGGTGAGCCTCGCCGCCGTGGCGACGAGGTCGGGCAGTTCTTCTTTCAGCACTGCCAGGAAGAGCGCGGTCTTGTCGCGGAAGTGCTTGTACAGCAAGGCTTCCGAGTAGCCTGCGGCCTGCGCGATCGCCTTGGTCGTGGCGTGCGCGTATCCCTGCTCCCGCATGACCGTCGCGGCTGCGGCGACGATCTCTTCGCGGCTTCCCATGCGTGCTCCCTGAGGGCCTTCTCAGTGTGGTGAGTGTTCACTTACCCTAGCTGGTAAGTGAACACTCACCCCTGCATGGAGGCCTCTCATGAAGATCACCGTCCTGGGCGCGAGCGGCCGGATCGGCGGCCTGGCGGTGCGGGAAGCGCTGGCGCGCGGATGGCACGTAACCGCCGTGGTTCGCGACCCCGCGCGGTTGACCGTCCCCGCGCACCCCCGATTGGATGTCGCGGTTCACTCGTTGACCGATCCCGGCTTGGCCGATGCGGTAACCGGCCGTGACGCGGTCGTCCTGGCCCTCGGCCCCACGGATCTCAAGCCGACGACGGTCAACTCCGACGGCACTCGCTCGGTGGTTGCCGCGCTGCGCGGTTCCCGGACGCGATTCGTGGTGGTGAGCGCGTCCGGCCTGCCCGCCGAGGGAGACAGCCTGTTCGCGCGACTGTTGTTGAAGCCGGTGCTGGGTGCGGTGCTCCGGAACGGATACGCCGACCTGCGGCGGATGGAGTCGATCCTGCACGAGGCTCCCGAGGTGCGGTGGACGATCGTGCGGCCGACGCGGCTGACCGACAAGCCCGCGCGGGACCGGGTGCTCAGCGAGGTCGGGCGGGATGTGCGGGGGAGCTTCCAGATCCCGCGGGCGAACGTGGCGCGGTACCTGCTGGACGCGGTGGAGGACGAGGCGCTGGTGGGCAAGACGGTGTCTATCGCTCAGGGGTGAGGCTGTCTGCGGTTGCGGACACCTCGCGGCTGGATTCCCCTGTCGATACTGAGGTCGAGGGGTGAATCTGTCGGCCGTCGGAGACAGGTTTCCCCAACTTGTCCCCAGGGTTGTCCACAACTCGCATCGCCTGTGGACAACTCTCTCCGCGAGGCCGGATTTGTCGGAGCCCCTCGTTACTGTCGCAGGCATGGCAGTTCTTCGGCTGTTCCTCCTTTTCCTGATCGCACCCGTACTGGTCGCGCAGGCGGTTCGGGTGCGTCGGGCGACTCCGCGGCTTCCCGGCGCCACGGGGCCGACCGAGGGCACTCTCGGCGCCGGGCGACCGCTGCGGCTCACCGTCCTCGGCGAATCGACGGTGGACGGCGTCGGCGCGCTCACCCACGCCGACGCGCTCACCGGGCAGCTCGCGATGGGGCTCGCCCGCGCGTACCCGGACCGGGCGGTGCGGTGGCATGCGCTGGGCCGCACCGGCGCGTCGGCGCGGGTGGTCCTGGAGGAGCTGGTTCCGCGCGTGCGGGAGGCGGACGTCGTGGTGGTCGTCCTGGGCGTGAACGACACGCTGGAGCTGCATTCGGCCGCGCGGTACCGGCGGGATCTGCTGGCGATCATCGTCGAGGTGCGGCGGCGGGTCGGCGACGTCCCGGTCGTTCTCGCCGGCGTGCCGCCGCTGGCGAGCTTCCCGTCCCTGCCCCGGCCGCTCCGCGACGTGCTCGGCGCGCGGTCCGTCGCGCTCGACCGGGCGGCGCGCACGCTGACCCGGCTGCCCGGGGTCACGCACCTCCCGTTGGCGCCGGGCCTGCTCCGTCCGGGAATGTTCGCCGCCGACCGCTTTCATCCCGGCCCGGAGGGTTACCGCGCCTGGGCCGCCGCGCTCTCGAAGGGGTTACCGATCGTCACTGACGGTTGGCATTCGGGGGAGGTGACGCCTCCGTCCTGACCGGCAGGTTCACAAAAACCTCAAAAACTTTGGCGCTCCGTGTATCTAGGCGCACCCTGGATGCGTCTTATGGGGCGAACCAAGGAAATGGAGGGCCACATGCCTGCGGATCAGAAGGACGAGCGGCAGCCGGGAACCACCGTTCCGCCCGTCAAGACGAGCCCCGCGCCTGGGGCGAACCGGGGAGTGCAGCCGGACGGCAATCACGAGCCGCTCGACGACACCGGTACTGCCAAGTAGCCAGACGGGCGGCGGCCGGGAGCCGAGGGGGCTGCCGGACGTCGTCAGCCGGAGAGAGTTCGGGGAGGAACTCTCTCCGGCGGGGCCCGAAAGGGGAGCGGGCTCCCCTGGGGGCGGGGAGCACCGGTCGGCGAGGCTGAACAGCTCACGCCGACCGGTGCGCACCCGCACGAACGCACCGCGCCGACGCCCTGCTCGGCACAAGGGGGCGAGCAGGCCGCCGGCTGGTGCGAAGCGAGAGACGAAGGTGCCGACAGGACTGGCCATCCCGCCATCCCCGCCGGCCCGCCTCCGCTCGGCCCGGGTCTGGGGGACCTGGTCCCGGCCGGACGGGTTCGGAGGGGACCCGCCCGGCCGCCGAGCGGCTGGACGGCGGGAACGGCCAGACCTCGCGGGTCAGCTCGCGGGCTGGCGCGGCTGGACAGGTTCGGGGAGGGCCTGTTCGGTTGGCGGGTTTCGCGGGCCGGTTCGGCGGGACTGGCGGGCTGGCGTGGTTGGACAGGTTCGGGGAGGGACTTGTTCGGCTGCCGGGTTCGCGAGCTGGTCGGCACGCGGGTCCGCTTGCGGACCGGTGCGGCTGAGCGGATCTCGGGGAGGGATTCGCGGAGCCGTGGGTTGCGCGGGCTGGTCCCGCGGGACTGGCGGGTCGGCTTCGGAGCTGGCGCGGTTGGACCGATCCGGGGGGATCTGTCCGGCTGGCTGGCTTCGCGGGCCGGTTCGGCGGGACTGGCGGGCTGGCGCGGTTGGACAGGGTTCGGGGAGGGGCCTGTTCGGCTGGCGGGTTCGCAAGCTGGTCCGGCACGCGGGTCCGCTTGCGGACCGGTGCGGCTGAGCGGATCTCGGGGAGGGATTCGCGGAGCCGTGGGTTGCGCGGGCTGGTCCCGTGGGACTGGCGGGTCGGCTTCGGAGCTGGCGCGGTTGGACCGATCCGGGGGAGGGATCGGTCCGGCTGGCGGGCTTCGCGAGCCAGACCGGCGGGACTGTCGGGTCAGCTGGCCAGCCGACCCGGCTGAGTGGACTTCGGGGAGGAGTCCGCGAAGTCGGCAGGTGCGCGCTAGCCGGGCTGAAAGGGTCGGCTTCCGGTCCGGTTCGGCGAGGCGGGTTCGGGGAGGAATCCGCCTGGCCAGACCGGGCCGGTGAGCTGCCCTGACGTGGTCGGCCGGGTGGTGCGCAAAGGCAGGCGAAGCCGGTCAGCCGGGAAGGGGCGGTGAACCCGGCTCGCAGCTTCCGGCCAGGCAAGGGCGGGGCGGATTCGGGGGAGGGATCCGTCCGGCCGAGCCGGGTCGGCGGGGTGCGATGGGTCGTTGGGGGACTCATCGCGTCCGACGGAGCTGCCGGGACACGGCCGTGCTGGAGGGGGAGCCCAGCCGGTCGTGTCCCGGCAACCCCACCCGAAAGGGGCACGAACTGCCCAAACACCGGAAAACCACCGCAGCCAAGCCGCCCAACCGGCTCCCAGGAAAAAACTCACCCGAAAAAAGTCAGAGATTGATGTATCCCAGAGCCAGTTGTTCGCTCCTCAACCAAGAGCCCACCCACCGGGCACACACCGTGCCCCTGGACACCATCCGCATCACCGGCACCACTGAAAGAGCGCGCACAATTCACGATCGATCCGTTACCCGACCGGAGAGGCGACCCGCGACGGGCCCGGCCGTGCCGACACGACCGGAGGCTTGCTCGCCCAGGGCGGCCCACCTCCGGAGTGAGGCAGCTACGGTGACCGACGTGCACACCACCGAGGTAGACCCGCCCTGGGAAGGCCTGACCGGCGCCGACTTGCACGCTGCTTGCATGGAAGCGGCGCGGGGCGGGGACCGGCGCGCCATGGCGAAACTCGTCGACGAGCTGACGCCGCTCGTGTGGCACGTCGCGCGCGCCAACGGGCTCGACCGGCAAGTGGCCGAGGACGTGGTGCAGACCGTGTGGCTCGCTCTGTTCAGCCAGCTGGAGAAGCTGCGCGACCCCCGCGCGCTCGCCGCCTGGCTGATCACCACGACTCGCCGGGAGGCGACCCGGCCCTACGGCAGGCGGGCACAGCCCGTGCCGCTGTCGGACGAGGTCGCCGCGACGCTCGAAAGCGATCATCCCGCGCCTGAGGAGGAAGCCGTCCGCGCCGACCGGGACCGCCGGGTCTGGCGCGCCTTCCTCCGGCTGCCCGCACGCTGCCAGGAGCTGCTGCGGCTGACCGTTCTCGCCGGCCGCGCCGAGTACCGGGCGGTGGCCGAGGCTATGCAGATGCCGCGCGGCAGCGTCGGGCCCACCAGGGGCCGCTGCCTCGACTCGATGCGCGATCTGCTCGCAGGAGAAGGGGGTGCCCGGTGAGCGACAACATCGGCAGGCCGGGACACGGCCACGCGGTTCCGGACGACGAGGCCATCCTGGCCGACATCGGCCGGTTTCTCGACGAGATAGACCCGCCGCCGGACGATCTGGTGCAGCGGGTCCAGTTCGCGCTCGAACTCGAGAACCTCGACGTCGAGGTCGCGCGCTGGGAACGGCTCGACGAACTGGCCGGCGTGCGCAGCACGGCGACCGGCACCATCACGTTCACCGTCAGCGACCTCACCGTGATGATCAACCTGACCAAAATCGGGAAGGTGCACCGGATCGACGGCTGGCTCGCGCCTGCGGGCGAGTACGACGTGGAGGTCCGGGTCGCCGATCACGGCACGTTCGCGACGGCGACCGACGAGGGCGGCCGGTTCGTGCTCGAAGGCGTCCCCTGCGGAACCACGCAGATCCTCGTGCACCTCGGCGCCGGCCCGCACCGCCGCACCGTCGTCACGCCGACCGTCGTGCTCTGAGAAACCCGGACGGGCGTTATGGAGAGTGGCGGAGGTGTGCTCCCATAGAGTCCGTGTCCGCGCCCGTCCATGATCGAACGATCGCGGCGGCGTCCGATCTGTACGCGCGCGGCCGGGCCGCCGCGTCCGACCAGCGGCCCGGCGTCGCGGTGCGGTTGTTCCGCAGCGCGCTCACGCGGCTGGCGCGCGTTGCCGAACCGCTGCCCGAGCACCGGGAACTGCAGGTCCGCGTCCTGGTGAGCCTCGGCGCGGCCGAGGCCGAGGTCTCCTCCACCGACGCCGGTCTCGTGCACCTGGAGACCGCGCGGCAGCTGCGCGACCAGCTCCCGGAGAGCAAGGTCGCGCGCGAACTGGGGTTGCTGGTCACCGGCCAACGAGCGGTGGTGCTGATGCGCGGCGGCCGGTTCAGCGAATCGCTCGCGGTCTACGACGCCGTCCTGCCCGGGATCGAGGCCGAATTCGACGACGGCCGCCGCACCCTGGTGATCATGCTGATGAACCGCGCCCTCGTGCAGATGGCGCTGAACCAGCCGAACGCCGCGCAAGCCGACCTGCAGCGCGCGCTCGAGTTCGCCCGCGAAAACGGGCACACCCGGCTCGAGGGCAAAATCCGGCAAAACCTCGGCGACCACGCGCAGCTCGTCGGCGACGTCCCGCAGGCGCTGTCCAGTTACGAACAGGCCGCGCGGATCCTGGTCACCGAATCGCCCGGTTCGATCCCGCTGATCCGGCTCGACCAGGCCCGCGCGCTGCTCACCGCGGGCCTCGCCGACGAGGCGGCCAGGCATCTCGACGAAGCGCTGCCGGAGTTGCGCGCCAACGGATCCGGCCAGCACATCGCCGAAGCCGAGGTCGCGCGGGCCGCGGCCGCGTTGCTGGAGGGCGATTTCGCGTTGGCGCGAAAGTCCGCCTCGGACGCACGCCGCCGGTTTCTTCGCCGGGGCAACCGGACGTGGGCCGAGATCGCCGGTCTGGCGCGGTATCGGGCGGAAGCGCAGCAGGTGCTGTCGGACCGGGAGGCACGCTCGACCTCGCGATTGCCCGCCGAACTCGTCTCGATCGCCGAACGGCTGGCCGCGCTCGGACTGCGCGACGAGGCGGCGGTCGCGCGGCTCTTCGCGGTGCGCTTGCTGATCCGCCGCAGGGAAATCGCCGAAGCGTCGCTCGTGCTGAAACACGTGCCCGCCCCGCGCGCGACGTCGCCGGTCGACCACCGGATGCTGTTCCGGTTGTGCCGCGCGGAGCTGGCCGTCGCGGAGAACCGGCCGCGCGCGGCGCTCGCGCAGGCCCGCGCCGGACTGCGCGAACTCGGCACGATCCGCGACCGGATGGGCGGGCTCGATCTGCTGTGCGGCACGGCCGTGCACGGCGAGGAACTGGGCAGGCTGGCGATGCGGCTCGTGCTGCGGCGCGCCCGGCGGAACGCGGCGGGCGCCCGGCGGATGTTCGCCTGGCTCGAACGCACCCGGGCGCAGGTGTACCGGTACGAACCGCTGCCGGTGATCGAGGATCCGGTGCTGGCCAAGCACATCAACGAAATGCGGCACGTCCAGCGCACCATCCAGCGCGCCCGGCTGGCGGGCGAGCCGGTGAAGGCGCTGGAGCAGCGGTACGCCGAACTGCAGCGCGAGGCGAGCAGGCTCGGCTGGTACACGAGCCAGTGGGGCCGGCCGCGGCCGGTCGCGACGCCGGACGAGGTCGTCGCCGCGCTCGGCGACCGGGTGCTGGTGAGTTTGGTGCCCTACAACAACCAGCTGTACTCGGTGGTCGTCGACCGCGGGACGTTCCGGCTGCTCAAACTGGGTCCGCTGGACGACATCGTGGAGACCGCGACCCAGCTGCACGCCGACCTCGACGCGCTCGCGCCGGACCACCTGTCGCCGCTGATGGCCGAGACGGTGTCCGCGTCCGCGCGCCGCCGGGCGGAGAAGCTCGACGCGCTGATTTCCGCGTCGCTGGTCAAAACTCTCGACGATCGCGAGCTGGTGATCGTCCCGATCGGACAGCTGTACGCGATGCCGTGGGGCGCGTTGCCGTCGCTGCGCGGGCATCCGGTGTCGATCGCGCCGTCGGCGACCGCGTGGATCACCGCGAAACGCCCGGCCGAGGACGGTCCAGTGCTGCTGGCGGGCGGTCCCGGCGTGCCGGGCGCGGTCGGCGAGGTGAGCAAACTGCGCTCGGTGTACCCGGACGCGCACCTGGTCGAGGGCGACGACGCGACGAGTTCCACGGTGCTGACCGCCTTGGACGGAACCCGCTTGGCGCACCTGGTCGCCCACGGCGCGCACGAGCCGGCGAACGCGCTGTTCTCCCGCGTCGAACTCGTCGACGGCCCGCTGTTCGCCCACGAGACGACCCGGCTCGCCAACCCGCCGGAACGGGTGGTGCTGGCCGCGTGCGAGCTGGCGATGAGCCACATCCGGCCGGGCGAGGAAGCGCTGGGCTTCGCCGGAACCCTGCTGGCGAGCGGTTCGCGAACGGTCATCGGCGCGGTAGCCCGCGTCGGCGACCGAGCGGCGGCGGACACGATGGCCGACCTGCACCGGCGGCTCGCGGAGGGGACTTCCCCCGCGCTCGCCCTGGCCGAGGCTGTGGCGGTGGACCCGATGCGGCGGCCGTTCGTGTGTCTTGGGGCTGGCTGAGCACATCCGGCGGCTGCAGTCGGGCTTGTGCGCACGCACGGCGGATGGCGAAGCAGTTGCGGCGGCCGTTCGTGTGCCTTGGGGGCTGGCTGAGCGCACCGGCGGCTGCAGTCGGGCTTGTGCGCGCATCCAAGGCGGATGGCGGATGGCGAAGCAGCAAGTTCGCGGTGCGCGGCGATGTCGGGGAGCGGCTGGCCTGGCCTCGCCGATCGCGCGAGGGGAGGTGCGGTGGGGCTCGTGAGTGTTGGTGTCGATGAGAACTGGGTTTGCCGCGCACGAATGGGGCGGGCTTCGTGGGTGATTGGGCTCGGCCTCGCCGTTCGCGCGGGGTGGTTGTGCGGTGAGGCTCGTGAGCGGTCCCGCCGCTGAGAACCGGCACAGCCGCGCACGAGGATCGCCGCGGAGGTCAGCCCAGGAAGTCGGCCAGCGGGACCGGCGTCAAGCCGTCCTTTTTGGCCTGTGCCAGGAAGGCTTCGTAGTCTTCCTTGAAGGTCTTGCGGAAGTGCATCAGCACGATGTCGCCCGGCCGGAGTTTGTCGCCGGACTGGAACTGGACGACTCCGTCGTTGACCGAGGCGGTCCACAGGACCGTCGCGCGCATGCCGCACATCGCGGCGGCCTTCAGGGTGTTCTGGTCGTAGATGCCGAACGGCGGGCGGAACAGCGTCGGGCGCACGCCGAGGGACTTCTGGAAGTCGTCGGCGTCGTCGCAGATTTCCTTTTTCTGGAAGTCCAGCGGTTTGCCCTTGAGGTTCGGGTGGTTGACCGTGTGGTCGCCGAGCACCGCGCCGGTCGAGTCCAAAATGGCCTTGAAGTACGCCTCGTGGCCCTTCACGTACCGGTTGTTCAGGAACAGCACCGGATGCCCGCCGGACTGCTGGATCAGGCTTTGCGCCGCCGGGTCTTTCACCGCGCCGTCGTCCATGGTGATGAAGACGTACGGTTTGTCCGTCTGAATGCGGCGGACCACGGCGGCCTTGCCGTCCTGGATGGCCGGTGCCTTCTGCTGCACGGTGCCGAACGGGTACGGACCGGGCGGCGGGCCCGGGGTCTGGGCGCCCGGCGCGGGGTTCGCCTGTTCCGGGGATTGCCCCGAGTCCGGGCTCGAGCATGCCGAAAGGATCAGCACACCGGCCAATGCCGCTGCCAGCCACCGCTTCGCCATGCCGCTTCCTTTCCCTCGGGGTCACCCGAGGGGATGACGTCTGTGCTCCAGCGTTCGTTGATCGTTGTGGTGCAACGCACCCCGGTCAGGCAGCACGATCGCCCGCTTTCGCCAGTTGGGTGGCCAGAAATACGATCACGCCGCGCAACGCTGCCCGGGCTGCCGGCCCCGTTCCGGGGATGCGTTCGGTAAACGACCCCGACCACCTGAGATCCGTGCCGCCGCTGGCGTTGGGAGTGAAGGCCACTTCCGCACGATAGTCGCGGACCGGGCTGAAACCGTCGAACGTGTAGACGTGCCGCCGATCCGGTACGTATTCGAGAGTCCGTTCGCGGGCCAGAACCGGCCACAAGCCGACTTCCCGGACAGCGCCGACCCGGCCGTCGTCGCCGAGCGCCGCCCAGCGGGATTGCCACACGAGCGGGCGCGCCCAGGTCGACCACAGCGTCCCGTCGCTTTCCAGCCGGAACAGCACGGACGGCGGCGCGGCGCTCACCCGGTTCACCTCGTACGAGTACCTGCGACCCGGCATGGAAGCTCCCTGAACACGTTGTTGACCGAGCGACAAATCAATCCCGGACGGCCCCGGTAGGTCAAGATGGACCGGTGAGCCGCCCCGACTTCGCCGCGCCGCACTGGCTGACGCAGCTTTTGCGTTCCAAACCGGTTCCCATTCCGTGGAACATGGTCGCTCGCGCGGTGGTCGCGCTGGCGACTCCGCTGGCGGTCGCGTACGCGGCGGGCGACATCGCGGTGGGCGCGCTGATCTCCACCGGCGCGCTGCCGACCGTGCTGTCCGAGGCGGCCGGGGCCTACCGCTACCGCGCCCGGCGGCTGGGCGGGGCGACGTTCGCGGCCGGGATGGGGTACCTCGTCGGGCTGCTGACCGGCGGCATGCCCGCCTGGTCGATTCCGGCGATCGTGGTCGTCGCGGCGATTTCCGCGCTCATCAGCGCAGCGGGCAGCAACGCTTCGGTGGCCGGGCTGCAGATGTTCGTCTTCTGCGTGCTCGGCACTGCGCAGCACGCGACCGGCGTACGCACCGAAGTGCTCTTCGGTTACTTCTGCGCGGGCGCTGGCTGGGGACTGCTGGTGGCGCTCGGCACCTGGACGCTCCGCGCGACGAGCCCGGAACGCACCGCCGTCGCGCAGGTCTACATCGAACTCGCGGCGATGCTCTCCGCTGAGGACGAACCGACGTCGCGGGTCGCGCGCCATCAGCTGACCACCGCGATGAGCACCGCGTACGACCGATTGCTGGTCGCGCGCTCGTGGCTGTCCGGCCGGGACGCGGCGTATCGCCGACTGCTGAACCGGCTGTCCGCGACGACGCCCGCGGTCGAGGCGTCAGTGGCGATGGTCAACGCCGGACAGCGTGCGCCGGACGAGGTCATCGACTACCTGACCCGCGTCGCTGCCTCAGTGCTGGCGAACCAGCCGCTGCCGCCCGCGCCCGAACTGCGGGACGAGAATGCCGACGCACTGGTCAGCGCGCTTTACGCCGGGCTGGCGCGAATCGGGAAGCTCGACGACCGCAAGCGCCGCAAGAAGGTCTCGCTGCTGCGTCGCTTGCGGCAGTGGGCGAGCGGCCTCTCCGGACCGCTGACCTGGCTGGCGACGCTGCGGCTCACGGTGTGTGTCGCGGTGGCCGAAGTGGTGGCGCTGCTGGTGCCGTTCGAGCGGTCGTACTGGATCACGCTCACCGTCGGTGTGGTGCTGAAACCGGACTTCGGCTCGGTCTTCGGCCGCGCGGTGCTGCGCGGGATGGGCACTGTCGCGGGCGTCGGGATCGGTGCGGTGGTGCTCGCGTTCGGCGCGCGCGGCTGGGTGCTCGTGGCGCTGATCGCGGTGTTCGCCGGCGGGGCCGCGGTGGGGAAGGTGCGCAACTACGGGATGCTCGGCACGTTCGTGACGCCGCTGATCATCCTGCAAATGGACCTCGCCAATACCGGCAGCTGGACCGTGGTGTTGGCGCGGCTGGTCGACACCGTGATCGGCTGCGTGATCGTGCTCGTCTTCGGCTATCTGCTGTGGCCGGGTTCGCGGCGGCCGACCGTCGGCGGACGGCTGGCGGACAGCTTCGACACGGTCGCCGAGTACGTCCGCGCCGCGATGGTGCTGAACTCGACCGCCGAATCGCGGCTCGCCCGGTCGCGGGCCCGGCGCGCGGCGTACCGCGCGCTCGCGGACCTGCGGACGGCGTTTCAGCAGGTGATCGTGGAGCCGTCGCCAGCGGGACGGCAGGCGGTGGCGTGGTGGCCGGTGATCGCGGGGCTGGAGCGGGTGACCGACGCGGTGACCGAGGTCGGCGTGACCATCGGCGAGGGCGCGCCTGCTCCGTCGCCCGCGGACATCGAGCTGCTCACGGACGCGCTGGCGGAGCTGGCTTCCGCGGTCCGCGAGCAGCGGGACCCGGATTCGGTGCCGATGCCGGACAACCCGCGCCTCGCCGGGGTGGTGGACCAGCTCGGCTCGACGTTCGACGCGGTGCGCGGCCCGGACCTGGTGGAACGGTCGCCGCTGCGGCTGGTGCGCCGGTTCCTGCCGTACCACCGGCGCACCTGAGCCGCGCCCCGCGCCGAGAGCGGCGGTGCGCGGCGGATTCGCTGGAGCGGAAGTCCGTGAGGGGAACCCCGAGGGAATCAGATTCGCTCAGGGCGGCCCTCACGGACCTCGGCGGGTGCGGATGCGACCCGGGCCCAACCTGGAGGCGGAGGGTTACTGCTGTCCGCCGGACTGGCCGCCCTCGGGCTTCTCGCCGCCTTCATCGCGGTTGCCGGTGACCTTGCCGAGCAGGTCCTTTGCCTTGTCGACGCCGCCGTCGATCTGCGAATCGTGGCCGCTGACCTTGGACTTCGCGAATTCGGCCGCCTTCTCGAGACCCTGCTCGAGCTTGCCGCTGTTCTCGCGCAGCGCCTCGGCCGCCTTGTTCTTGAGCTCGTCGAAGTTGATGCCCATCGAATGCCTCCCCGGGGTTGGGATTGAGAGGCTTCAATCGTCACACACCAGGCGTTCCAGGCAAGTCAAGACACTTCACCGAGCGCGACGGAACCGTCCAGTCCGGTGATCCGGCCGCCGCGTTCGCCGAGTGCGACGAGCCCTTCGCGGGCGTCGGGGGCGGTGAGGTCGATGCGGACGCCGGACAGCGCCGCGTCGCGGGCCGCTTCCAGGGCGAGTGCACCTTCGTGACCTGCGTTGATGGTCGCGGCGAGGCCGCCGGTGGACGCGAGCGAACCGCGGGCCGCGCCGAGCCGGCCGAGTGCGTCGTCGACGATCGGGAGCAGGGCGTCGCGGTTGCCTTCGGTCATCGCGCGCACCAGGTCCGGCGACGAGCCGGCGACGCGGGTGCCGTCGCGGAACGACCCGGCGGCCAGCGACATCGCGAGCGGGCCGCCCTGTGCGCCGACCGAGGCGAGGATCGCGGCGAACAGATGCGGCAGGTGCGAGATCCGGGCGACCGTCTCGTCGTGCGAATCGGCGGGCAGCGGCACGGCGTGCGCGCCGACGTCCAGGACGAGCCGGGTGACCTCGGCCCACGCCGTGAGGTCGGTTTCCTCCTCGACGCCGACGACCCAGGCCGCGTCGCGGAAGAGCATGGTGTCGCCGGCGAGCCAGCCCGAGCGCGACGTGCCCGCCATTGGGTGGCCGCCGACGTAGCGTGTGTACGGCGTGCGGCGGCGGACTGCGTCGAGCATCGGGCCCTTCACGCTGACCACGTCGGTGAGGATGCAGTGCGACGCGTGTTGCGCGACTTGGCGCAGCAGGTTCTCGATCGCGGGCAGCGGCACCGCGAGAACCACGATCGCGTCCGCGGCCGCGGCTCGCTGCAGTGCGGCTTCGGCGTCGGTGGTGACGTCGTAGCCGCCGCGGCTCGCCGCGTCAGCGTCCACTTCGGACACTGTGGTTCCCCAGACCGTCCTGCCGCTCGCCGCGGCCGCTCGCAGCAGGGAACCGCCGATGAGCCCGAGCCCGATTACGCATACGTCTCGCACGGGGCCATCCTGCCAGTGCGCGCAAGCGGCTACAGGACGGCGGCCAGCCGGGTGCCCTGGTCGATCGCCCGTTTGGCGTCCAGTTCCCGTGCTTCGTCCGCCCCGCCGACGAGATGCACCGGCACGTCGCCGAGCGCGCCGGCGAGTTCCCGGACGGATTCCTGGCCAGCGCAGACCACCACGGTGTCGACCTCCAGCAGCCGCGGTTTCCCGTCGATCGTGAGGTGCAGACCGGCGTCGTCGATCCGTTCGTAGGAGACGCTGCTGATCTTTTCCACGCCCTTCGCGCGCAGGGCCGCGCGGTGCACCCAGCCGGACGTCTTGCCGAGCCCGGCCCCGATCGGCGACTTCTTGCGCTGCAGCAGGTAGACCTGCCGCGGCGACGGTTCCGGCTTCGGCTTCGTCAGTCCGCCGGGCGCGAGCGCGGGGTCGGTGACGCCCCATTCGACCATCCAGGCGGCGCGATCCAACGCGGGCGACGAGCTGTGCGTGAGGAATTCGCTGACGTCCACGCCGATCCCGCCAGCGCCGATCACCGCCACGCGCTCGCCGACCGGTTTGCCGTGCCGTACGACGTCGACGTACGAGAGCACCTTCGGATGGTCGATCCCGGGCAGCGCCGGGACCCGCGGCGTGACGCCGGTGGCCAGCACGACCTCGTCGAAACCGGTCAGGTCCGCGGCGGTCGCCCGGGTGCCGAGGTGCACCTTCACGCCGGTGACCTCCAGCCGGCGGGTGTAGTACCGGATGGTCTCGGCGAATTCCTCCTTGCCCGGAATCCGCCGCGCGATCCCGAACTGGCCGCCGATTTCGTCGTCGGCCTCGAACAGTTCGACGTCGTGGCCGCGTTCGCCGAGGGCGGTCGCGGTGGCGAGCCCGGCCGGTCCGGCCCCGACGACGGCGATCCGCTTGGCCCGCCGGGCGGGCAGCAGGTTCAGCGTCGTTTCGTGCCCGGCCCGCGGATTCACCAGGCAGGACACCGGTTTCCGGCTGAACGCGTGGTCGAGGCAGGCCTGGTTGCACGCGATGCAGGTGTTGATCTCGTCCGTGCGGCCGGTTTCGGCCTTGCGGATCCAGTCCGGGTCGGCGAGCAGCGGCCGCGCCATCGAGACCAGGTCCGCGTCGCCGTCGGCGAGGGCTTGTTCCGCGACGTGCGGCAGGTTGATCCGGTTGGAGGTCACCACCGGCACCGAAACGTGCGGCTTCAGCTTGCCGGTGACCCAGGTGAACGCGCCGCGCGGCACCGACGTGACGATCGTCGGCACCCGGGCCTCGTGCCAGCCGATGCCGGTGTTGATGATCGTCGCCCCGGCGGCTTCGACTTCGCGGGCCAACGCGACGACGTCGTCCCAGCTCTGTCCGCCTTCGACGAGGTCGAGCATGGACAGCCGGTAGATGATGATGAAGTCCGGCCCGACTTTTTCCCTGGTGCGCCGGACGATCTCGACGGCGAACCGGCGGCGCTTCTCCGCGGTGCCGCCCCACGCGTCGGTGCGCCGGTTGGTGCGCTCGGCGAGGAACTGGTTGATCAGGTAGCCCTCGGAACCCATGATCTCGACGCCGTCGTACCCGGCGTCGCGGGCCAGCGCGGCGCAATCGGCGAACGCGCGAATGGTGCGGTGCACGCCGTACGCGGTGAGCGCGCGCGGGCGGAACGGGTTGATCGGCGCTTTGCGGCTCGACGCGGAAACGCTCAGCGGGTGGTAGGCGTAGCGGCCGGCGTGCAGGATCTGCAGCGCGATCTTGCCGCCCTCGGCGTGCACCGCTCCGGTGAGCAACTGGTGCTGCTTCGCCTCGGCGGGCGTCGACAGCTTCGAGGCCAACGGCAACAGCCAGCCGGTGCGGTTCGGCGCGAACCCGCCGGTGACGATCAGGCCGACGCCGCCGCGTGCGCGTTCGGCGTAGTACTCGGCCAGCCGCGGGAAACGGGACGCGCGGTCCTCCAGGCCGGTGTGCATCGAGCCCATCAGGACGCGGTTGCGCAGCGTCGTGAAGCCGAGGTCGAGCGGGGACAGCAGGTTCGGGTACTCGGTCATGTCAGTCCTTCTCGTCGGCCTCGTCGGCCCGCAATGCGGTCAGGATTTCTTCCAGCCACTCGACCTGGCCCTCTTCGACCCGGATTCCGCCGCGCAGCACGAGGTACTGGTGCAGCGGACGGCCGCGGAGCCGGTCCGGGGCGGGGAAGTCGCGCTTCTCGATCTGCCGGTAAAGGTCGAGCCGTTCGGCGTGCGCGTCGCGGTGCCGGGCGATCTCGGCCGCGACCGCTTCCGGGTCGCCGAACGACGCCCCGCGCACCTTCACCGCCAGCTCCTGCGGCCCGGCCTGCGGCGCCGGTTCGGCGAGCCAGCGGCGCAGCTCGGCCCGGCCCGGTTCGGCGACGGTGTAGACCTTCTTGTCCGGCCGCCCGTCCTGGGCCACCACGTCGACGGCGACCTGGCCGGCCTCCTCCATCCGCTTCAGCACGCGGTAAATCTGCTGGTGAGAGGCGCTCCAGAACAGCCCGATGGACTTCTCGAACCGGCGTGCCAGCTCGTAGCCCGAGCCGGAGCGTTCCGAGAGCGAGACGAGGATCGCGTGCTCCAGTGCCATGCCGGACAGTGTCATATGCAACTAGGTGCAGTGCAACTGGGTGCAACCCACGTCACCCGCGGAGGGGGCAAAACGGGTCGATCGGCGCGCCGGAAAGGATCAAGATGGAGAGGTGCACCCGGTTCTGGAACTGCTCGCCGCGCGGATCGCCGAAGAAAGCGTGCCGGGGCGGCGGACGGACGGGCGCCGGCTCGCGCTCGCGGTCGAGGGCGGCAGCAGCCGCGGCACGTATTCGAGCGGGATGGTGCTCGCGCTCGACGAACTCAGGGCCACGCAGGCGTTCGACGACGTCTACGGCGCCTCCGCCGGCGCGCTCAACGCGGCGTGGCTGTTGTGCGGGCGCTCGCGCACCGGCGTGCGGACCTGGTGGAATCCGGCGGTCATGCGGCGGATCATCAACCCGCTGCACACCCTGCGCGGCCGGGCGGTGATCGATCTCGAGTACCTCGTGCACCAGGTCTACTCGGTGCTCGAACCGATGGATTTCCCGGCCATCCTGGCGAATCCGGTCGGCTTCCACCCGCTCGCCACCGACGCCGACACCGGCGAGTCGACCGATCTGCGCCCGTTCATCGAGGACGTCGACGGGATCAAAACGGCGCTCGCCGCGTCGTCGTGCATGCCGGTGCTGGCCGGGCCGCCGATCGCGATGGGCGGGCGGAGGTTCGTGGACGCGGGGATCGCGGAGCCGTTGCCGTTCCGTACCGCGCTCAGCCAGGGCGCGACGGACGTGCTCGTGCTGCGGACCCGGCGCGAGGACGAACCTCCGGTGCCGCCGCCGCGCGTGCAGGACGTGGTCGTGCCGCGGTTTCTCCGCCGCCACGCGCCGGGCACCATCGACGCCTGGCGGACGCAGTACCGCCGGGATCTGGAGGACGAACGCCAATTGCGGGAAGATCCGCGGCTGGCGAGCGTTCGGCCGCCAGCCGGTGCTCCGGATGTCGTGGTGCTGGAACGGGATCCGGCCGTGCTGCGGCGTGCGGTGGAGCTGGGCCGGGAGGCGGTTTACGCGGCGTTGGACGGGCTGCGTAGGGCGTCGTGAGCGCGGCCTCGCACCGTGAGCCGTTGGGCGGCAAGGGAAATCGCGAGATACGGCAGGATTGCCGCACCGCCGAGGCTGCGCACCGGGGTGGGAAAAGCCGCCTCAGGCCTCGGGTTTGCGGGCGACGCCGCCGATCACGCGCGACTCCGAGGGCACCTTCGCGAACACCGTGTCGGCGTCCGGATGCCACGCCGGCGCGTACACCAGGCCCGGTTCGAGCAGTGGCCAGCCGCCGAAGAAGCGCTCGAACTCCGCCTTCGTGCGCAGGATGCCCGGGTTGGTGGTGGACTCGTAGTACTTGATGATGTCGACCAGCGCCTGGCGTTCGTTCTCGTCGACCGGGTTTTCGTTGGTCATCTGGGAAAGGATGAGCAGCGAGCCCGGTGCGAGCTGCTTGCGGTAGAACTCGAGGATGCCGTCCGGGTCCTGTTCGTCCTTGATGAAGTGCAGCACCGCGTTGACGATCAGCGCCACCGGCTTCCGGACGTCGATCACGTCCGAATCGGCGACCCGGTCCCACAATTCGGCGGGCTGCAGGAGGTCGGCGGCCATCGCCTGGTGCCGCTCCTCGTCCGCGGTGTCGGCGAGCAGCACCTGCGAATGCGCGAGCGCCACCGGCTCGTTGTCCAGGTACAGCACGGAAGTGTCGTGCTCCGGGCGTTCGTCGTCGGCCACCTCGTGCACGTTGCCCGCGGTGGGAAGGCCGGAGCCGATGTCGACGAACTGCCGGATGCCCTCGCGCACGCTCTGGCGCACCGCGCGGCCGAGGAACTGCCTGCTGGTGCGGCAGTACTCGCCCATCAGCGGCAGCCGTTCGCGCACCTTCTCGGCGAAAACGCGGTCGATCGCGTAGTTGGTGGTGCCGCCGATGAAGTAGTCGTAGACACGGGCCGCCGACGGCCGGTCCAGGCTGGCTTCCACCGCGCGCAGTGCTTCGTCCTGTGTGCTCATCGCCGTCCTCCCGCTCGCCCTGGCGCTCATGCTAACCATGGCGCCGCGGTCAGCTCGGCCGGTAGGACTCGCGGTAGGCGTTGACCGAAGCCGTCAGCTGATCCATCGCGGCCCGCATCCGGGCCAGTTCGGCGTTGTCCAGGTTCATCGCGGCCCCGATGTGCGGCGGGATCCGCTCCGCCTTGGCGCGCAACGCGGTTCCCTCGTCGGTCAGCCGGATGCGGACCGAACGCTCGTCGTCGGATTGGCGTTCGCGCTTGATCAGCCCGGCCTTCTCCAGCCGCTTCAGCAGCGGCGACAGGGTGCCGGAGTCGAGGTTCAGCGCGGCGCCGAGTTCCTTGACCTGCTGCTCGTCCTGCTGCCACAGCGCGAGCATCACCAGGTACTGCGGATACGTCAGGTCGAGCGGTTCGAGCAGGGCGCGGTAGAGCGCGGTGACTGCCCGGGAAGCCGAGTACAAGCCGAAGCACAGCTGGTCGTCGAGCAGCAGCGAGCCGGTTTCTCCGGTGTCTGGGCTGGTCATCGGTGGCCTCCCGGATGGTTCTTTCGCCAGCTCTCCATCTTCTCTCGGCTGGACGGGAAGGGCAACTCAAGTGCTCTATATCTCATTGAGAGCACTTTGATTGTGCACAACTAAGTTGCGAGCTATGTTCATCAGGTCCGATCCGCTACCGGAGGAAGCCATGACCGCGAACCCGCAGAACCTCGTCCTCGAACCGGCCGCCCAGGCGTTCGCCGAGGCCACCGACCAGCCTCCGTACCTTTTCCAGCTCCCGCCCGCCGAGGGCCGCAAGGCGGTCGACGGCGTCCAGGACGGCGCCGTCGAACTCGCTCCCGCCGACATCGAGACGCTGACCGTCCCGGGTGGACCGAACGGCGACGTCGAGGTCCGGATCGTGAAGCCGGAGGGCGTTGCCGGACCACTGCCGGTGCTCGTCTATATCCACGGCGCCGGCTGGGTCTTCGGCGATTTCCACACCCACGAGCGGCTCGTCCGCGAACTCGCCGCCGGAACCGGCGCGGCAGTGGTTTTCCCGGAATACAGCCGTTCGCCGGAGGCTCGTTACCCCGTCGCGATCGAAGAGAACTACGCCGCCGTGAAGTGGGTTGTCCTGCACGGTGCGGAGAAGGGGCTCGACACCACGCGAATCGCGATCGCGGGCGACTCCGTCGGCGGAAACATGACTGCGGCGCTGACGCTGCTGGCGAAGGAGCGCGGGGACGTGAAGTTCCTGCAGCAGGTGCTGTTCTACCCGGTCACCGACGCTTCCTTCGACACCGAGTCGTACACGAAGTTCGCCGAGGGCTACTTCCTCAGCCGCGAAGGCATGAAGTGGTTCTGGGACCAGTACACGACTGATGAGGCACAGCGCGCCGAGATCACCGCTTCGCCGCTTCGCGCCACTGTGGAGCAGCTCGCCGGACTGCCGCCGGCGCTCGTGATCACCGGCGAGGCGGACGTGCTTCGCGACGAAGGCGAGGCGTACGCCGCGAAGCTGCGTCAGGCGGGCGTGCCGGTGACGGCGGTTCGGTACCAGGGCGTGATCCACGACTTCGTGATGGTGAACGCGCTCCGGGAAACGCATGCGGCCGAAGCGGCGATTACCCAAGCGATCACGGTGTTGCGGGGCGCATTCGGCAACTGATCAGGAACGAACGGGCAATCCTGAGATTCCGCTGAGTTCGCCGGGGCCATTCCGGCGTGATCGACGTCACGTGATCACAACGAGGATGGCCCCTCGAACGTATCTAGAGCAGCGGGTCCCGCCTTCCGGGCGCGCGATCGGTCCTGGAGGTTCCCGTGCACCTGAGCGAAATCAGGCTGGATTCACCCGTCACGCTCACGGTGGTCGGCGTGCTCGCGTTCCTCGCCGTCGTCTCGGTTCCGTGGTTCTGGGACAAATGGCGCAAGCGCAAGCAGATTGGCCGCAGTGCCACCGTGCTGGTCGCGCTGTGTCTCGTGATCGTCACGCTTGGCTTGACCGGCAACATGATCGGCGGATTCTTCCCCACGCTCGGCTCGCTGCTCGGGACCGGCGCGTTCGCCGCCGAGGGGATCGACGTGGAGGGCGGCGACAACGGCGTCGACCTCGGCCGGGCGCGCGACCTCGGGGTGGCGCACGCGCGGGTCGGCAAGGGGACCATCGCGCACGTGACGGTGACCGGACGGCGCACCGGCCTCACCCGCGACGTGACGGTTTACCTTCCGCCGCAATACTTCCAGCATCCGTACAAGGCGATGCGGTTCCCGGCGATCGTCTGGATCCCGAACTACCCGTCCGGCCCGGAGGTCACCACCGCCCCGGTCGGGTACCACCTTCCCGAACAGCTCGACTCGGCGATCTCGAAGCACCTGCTGCCACCGGTGATCGTGCTGATCCCGGACCCGACCGGAACGCCGAAGATCGGCCACGACACCGAATGCGTCGACGAGGTCAACGGAAGCCCCAACGACACCTACCTCTCCGCGGACGTCCGCGAATGGGGAATCCAGCGCCTCGGCCTCAATCCGGACCGGCGCGCGTGGACGATCGCGGGCTGGTCGTCCGGCGGCTACTGCGCGCTGAATCTCGTGACGCGGCATCCGCAGTGGTATGCGCAGGCGGCGAGCGTGAGCGGCTACGAAAAGGCACAGGTGGACGGCGAAACCGAGAACCTTTTCCGCGGCCGCAAGGACATCGAGGACGCGAACAACGTCAAGCTCAACGTCCGGCTGCACCCGGCCCCGCTGGAACTCCTCGCGATCTCCGGGGAGAAGGAACAGAACGAAAGCCGTGCGGTCGACCAGATGCGGGCCGCCGCGCAGCCGCCGGTGCAGTTCACGACGTGGCGGATTCCGGACGCGGGGCACAACATGAACACGTTCAAGGCGCAGCTGCCGGACGTCCTGACGTGGATCGGGCAGCGGATCCCGGGTCCGTCGGCTCCCGGGCCGCGGGCCGACGTGACCGGCGGGGTGAAGCCGTGGCCGCTGCCGAGCACGGGCGCGCGGGGCGGGCTGACCGCGGCGGAGCAGTGACGCTCAGCGGATCCCGGGCAGGTGCTTGACCACCTCGGTGACCTGGGCTTTGGCGGTGTCGTAGCTGACCGAGCGGGGATTCTCGGTGAGGACGGTGACGAGGTACCGGTTGTCCTTGACCAGGCCCGACGTGTGCAGGATGCGTCCGGGGTTGCAGCAGGACCAACCCTGCTTGACCGCCCAGGGAACGTCGCCGAGCGCGTCCGGGATGCCGAAGTACTGACGGAATCCGTCGGCGCCGTTTTCGGTGGCGTCGCCCAGTGCCTGGAGAATCGTCGCGCGGTGCTGGGCCGGTGCCTGGTCCATCAGGTAGCGGTAGACGCTCGTGATGTCTGCGGCGGTGATTTCCGTGTCGCCCCACCGTCCCGGGTTGTCCGGCGGGGTGGTTTCGGCGAGGCCCAGTTCGGTCACCGCGTCCCGGACGATTTTCGTTCCGCCGCCCGCGACCCACAACCGGCTGGCGGTGTCGTCGTCGCTGCGGGACAGCATTTCCCGCACAGTGGCCGGATTCGTGCCGCGATCCAGGGCGTCGAAGGCGATGAGGAGCTTCACGAGCGACGCCGAGGTGTAGTGCCGGTGCGCGTCGACGGAAACCGGAGTCGTCCCTTTGGTGCGGTCGTAAACGACCACGCTGACGTGTCCTTGCGGGACGAGCGCGGGAAGTTCGGTGCTGAGTTCGGTGCCCCGCTGGGGTGCCGAACTGCCCGGGCTGGGGGCATTCGAGTCGGCGGCCGGGGAGAGGCCGCCCGCCCCGGACGTCGGCGCGGCCGCGGTGACCACCTGCCGGTACGGCTCGGCCTCGGTGGCCAGGAACGCGAGAACCGCACCGAGAACGAGGCCGAGCAAAAGGAACGTGTTCGCCCTGCGCATGCCCCGACTTCCCCGATCGCCTGATCAGGGTTCGCCGGATGGGGCGGGTTTGTGGGATGGCTCTCGGTACCGGCCAGTACGCGTGACGCTCGGGAGTGCTGCGGGCAAGCAGCGGCGGATCAGACCACGACGAGGCGTGCCACGAGCAGTTCGATCCGCTGCTCGGCGAGCTCGCGCGGCAGCCGTCCCGCCCGGGTCAGGGTCGCGATCCCGTGCAGGGACGCCCAGAACAACTCGGTGAACAGGCCCGGTTCGACCCCGTCCCCGGCGACCTCGCCGAGTGTTTCCAGCAGGGCGGCGAAGGCGTCCTTCAGCGGTTCGGGCGTGTCGTCCTGGGCGAACGCGAGGCCGCCGTCGAGCTGGAAAATGGCGTCGTAGACCGCTGGATGGCTCTCGGCGAAGTCGAGATACGCGCGGGCGAGTGCGGTGACCCGGGCGCGCGCTCCGTCGACGTCGCGGGTCGCGGCGCGCACCGCCGCCGCCAATTCGGCGGCTCCGTCGAGAGCGACCGCGCCGATGATCTCGCGCTTGCCGCGGAAATGGCTGTAGAGAACGGGTTGGCTGTACTCGATGCGCTCAGCCAGCCGGCGCGTGGTGACCGCGTCCCAGCCCTGTTGTTCGGCGAGTTCGCGGGCGGTCGCCACGATGAGGCGCTCGCGCTCCGCCTGTTCGCGCTGCTTGCGGGCGTGTACCGACATGAGCCAAGCCTAGCACTGCTAGACAACCGAGCGGCAGCAATGTTAGCGTCGCTCCATCAGCTAGCACTGCTAGATTTTGGGAAGGTCATCATGCTCAGCGCACTCGCGGTCTGCACCATCGTGGTGGTCGGCGTGATGGTGGGGGTCGAGTTCTCGGTCGCCTTCGTCATCAACCCGATCCTCAACGGGCTCCCCGACGACAGCAATCAGCAGGGCCGCGCGCACGGCGGCCGGATGCTCGGCGCGCTCATGCCGTTCTGGTACTTCGGCTCGCTCGCGTTGAGCGCGCTCTGGGCGATCCTCGCGTGGGACCGGCCCGGCTCCGGCCTGGTGGTGCTCGGCGCCGGGCTGCTGGTGGCGAGCGTGGTGATGTCGATTTTGCTGCTCGTCCCGATCAACAACCGCGGCAAGACGTGGACGCCGGAGAACCGGCCCGCGGATTGGAAGGAGCAGATGAACCGCTGGGACCGCTACCACTACGCGCGGGTCGCGGTGATCGTCGCTGCTTTCGCTTTGCTGGTCGCCGCGCTGGTCTGAGCCCGGGCGCGCGGTGCCTCACTCGGCCCTCCTCCGGCTCAGCAGCCTCAGCAGCCCCAGCCGGCGTTCGCCGGACGGCCGGATTCGGGTTTCGGCCCGGTTTGACCGGGGGTATTCCGTCAGGGTTGACCCACCGTCATGTCGGTACGGGAAGGACTGGAGTCATGGTTCGTGCGCATCGAGCCCGCGTTCGGGTGGAAGGGGTGCAGCCTGCTCAGGTGCTCGCCGTTCTGCTCGGGGTCTTGTTTCTCGCTTACGGCATCATCGGGCTCGTGAAGTCCGGGTTCGGGGATTTCACCGGACACGGTGTCACTTTGTGGCGGTTTTCCGCCAATCCGCTGAACAACGTCGTCCACGTGGTGACCGGCGTGATCGGCCTGCTGCTGGCGCTGGGTTCCGGCCGCGCGCGGACGTTCGGCTGGCTGCTCTTCATCGGGTACGGCGCGCTGTTCGTCTGGGGCCTGATGCTCGCCGGGACGATCTCGGTCAATCCGGTGTCCGGCCTCGGCAACCCGCTCAACCTCGCCGACGCGGACAACTGGCTGCACCTCGGCATCGCGGTTCTCGGCCTGCTGACCGCGGTTCTGCCGGCCCGGCACGGGGTTCTGCTTCCGGAGGACGAGGAACCCGTCGAGGTCGATCCGGCGGTTCCGCCGCGTCGTCCCGAAACCGGCGGGCACGGCTTGGCCCACTAACTGGTCCACAATGGAGTAATCGCGCAGCGGGATCGCTTGCCGGAGCCCCGGCAGCGGTCCCGCTCGTGTTTATTCCGCGGTGTCTTCCAATGCCCGGTCCACCAATCGTGCGGCCGCGCCGACGTACTGCGCCGGGTCGAGGAGTTCGGCCAGCGTCGCGGCGTCGACCGGGAGTTCCGGGGTGTCCGCCAAGATTTCCGCCAGCGGACGGTTTTCCTCGATCGCGCGCCGAGAAGCGGTGCTGAGCAATTCTTTCGCGCGGGCCTTGCCCACCATCGGCGCCAACGCCGCCGACAGCCGTTCCGAGACAATCAACCCGTTGGTCAGCGTGAGATTCTCCCGCATGCGATTCGCGTGAACGTCCAGTCCCTTTGCCAAATCCACCGCCGTGTGCGTGGCACCGCCGGTCAGCCGCAGACATTCGCGCAACAGCTGCCACTCGGCCTGCCAGACCCCAGCCGAGCGTTCGTCTTCCGCCAACCCGGACTGCGTAACCCCCGCCGCCAGCACCGGCACCTGCAACGCCGCCGAGCGAATCAACGCGGACCGCACCGGATTTTGCTTGTGCGGCATCGCCGAAGACCCGCCGCCGCTCGCTTCGGTTGCTTCGCCGATCTCCGTGCGAGCCAGGACCTGAACGTCGACCGCGATTTTGCCCAACGCGGTCGTCACCCCAGCCAACGCGGAAACCAGTTCGGCGACCGGCGCGCGATCCGCGTGCCACGGCAGAATCGGCGTGGTCAAACCGGTTTCCTCGGCGAAGGCGGCGACTAACCGTTCCGCGTAGTCGTCGGTGCCGTCGCCGTACTGGACGTACGCGGCCAACGTCCCGGCCGCACCGCCGAGCGACACCGGCAGCCGCAGCCGAGCGATCCGGCGGGCCGACTCCAGTACGCCTTGCCGCCAGACTGCTGCCTTCAGGCCGAAAGTCGTCGGAACCGCATGCGCGGTGAGGGTCCGCCCAGGCATGACCGTGCCGCGATGGGCACGCGCCAACGCGGCAAGGGCGTGCGCGATCGCCGTGAGGTCCGCGCTGACGAGCCGCAGCACGTCCCGCGCGACGAGCATCATCGCCGTGTCGACAATGTCCTGACTGGTCGAGCCGCGGTGCACGTAATCAGCGACGTCCGGCACCTTGGCGGACAGCGCGCGCACCAAGCTGACCACCGGATTCCCGGTCGCACGTGCGTCCCGGGCCAGCTCGACGACGTCGAGTTCGCCCTCACCCAGCGACCGCGCCGCAGCGGTGATGCGCCCGGCCGCCTCGGCGGGGACGGTGCCGAGCCGCGCCTGCGCCCGCGCGAGTGCACCCCCCGCTTCCAGCATCGCGGCGACGAACGCCCGGTCCCCGGTTACCGCTTCGGCCGGGGTCCCGGCACGCACCGGGGAGAGCAAGCCGGAGTCAGGATCGGCGATCATGCCGTCCAGCATCGCACGCGGGGTGCTCGGCGAGGGGGTCGCTGAGCGCTCGGTGCGTGAGCGGGGTGGTCTGGCTGGGGCACGGGCTACGCTGACCAGCTGCGACGGGCAGGATGGTGCCTCGCACCGCTGCCGGGGTGTGCTTGGCTGCCGACGCACGCGTGGTTGCCGGGTGCGCTTGGCTGCCGACGCATGCATGGTTGGCGAGGTGCGCTTGGCTGCCGACGCATGCATGGTTGGCGAGGTGCGCTTGTCTGCCGACGCACGCTTGGCTGCCGACGCACGCATGGCTGCCGACGCACGCATGGCTGGCGAGGCGCGCATGGTTGGCGGGGTGCGCTTGGCTGCCGACGCATGCATGGTTGGCGAGGTGCGCTTGTCTGCCGACGCACGCTTGGCTGCCGACGCACGCATGGCTGCCGACGCACGCATGGCTGGCGAGGCGCGCATGGTTGGCGGGGTGCGCTTGGCTGCCGACGCATGCATGGTTGGCGAGGTGCGCTTGTCTGCCGACGCGCGCATGGTTGCCGAGGCGCGCTTGGCTGCCGGGGTGCGTGGCTGCCGGGTGCGCGTGGCCGGTGAGAGGTGCGTATGGCCGGTGCGGCGTGCGCTCGGCTGGACCCGACTGGACCCGGCTCATGGAAGCAATCGTCGCGCGCCGATCGCTTCAGCTGAACCGTGGCCGAACGCCGAACGCCGAGCACCGAACGTCGAACACCGAGCACCGAGGACCGAGGACCGGGCACCGGGCACCGAGCGCCGGGCACCGAGCACCGAACACCGAGCGAGTAGCCGCGCGTCGAGCATCCTCATCCCAGCCCAGGATTCACCGGCACCACGTCGCCTGACCCCGGATTCTCCACCGCATCACCTCGCCTTCACTTCCGCCGCTTTCCGTCAGAGCTTCCCGCCAGCAGCTGCCCGTCCGCAGCCAAGCCCGCCACCCAAGCCCCGCCACCGAGCCCCACCACTCAAGCCCGGCCACCGAGGCCGCCGCCCGTCTCACCGTCCGGTAGCCCCGTCCGTCACCTCCCTCAGCAGGTCTGCGTGTCCGTTGTGCCGGGCGTACTCCGTGGTCATCGACAGCAGCATCCACCGCAGCGAGAACGGCTCTCCCGTGGTCTTTCCGACCCCCTGTGCGTCCAGCGACGAAGCCGCCGCCACGATCTCCCGGCTTCGGGCGCACTCCGTGCGCCACAAAGCCAGTGCCTCGCCGAAATCTCCGTCCAGGCGGTCGAAGTCCTGGTCCGGGTCGTCGTCCGAATAGTGCAGCAGCGGGACGTCCTCGCCGGCGAACTGGATGCGGAACCACCATCGTTCGACGCCCGCCAGGTGCCGGACCAGGCCGTGCAGCGACATTGTGGACGGCGGGATCGCCCGCGCCGACGCGGCTTCCTGGCTCAAGTCCGCGCACTTCAGCGCGAGGGTTTCCCGGTGCCACTCGAGGTAGGCGAGGAGCGTCTCGCGTTCGTCGGCGACGCGGGGGATCGGCGGGCGGTCGCTCTCGGCGACTTTGGACAGATGCTTCGGGATCTGGGTCATGAGACGAGCGTCTCACCCACCACCGACAATTTTCGGCGCCGAGCCGTCGCATCGGGTGCACGGGACACCGGCCGCGCGCAGCAGTGGGCTAGACCACATGGCGGGCCGGGTAGCCGCAGAATCCGTTTCTGTCGATGCGGAATTCAGGTGAATTCCGGTGTTGATCAGCACACTCAGGCACGGTTCCCGGACGGTGTTGTCGCTCCGTCAGAGGTATCGTGATCGGCATTCCGGGGATTAATCTTCTCGGCGGCCCGGGAGCGCCCGCTCCGCCGAACAGCGGATGCTTCCCGGGGCCGGACGCACGAATGAAACGGTGAATACAGCGCCATGGTCGGAGCGAGTGTGCCGATGGTCGAGTTGTCGATGTACAGCCACGCCGGTGGGCAACTCGACCGGCTGTGCCGGGCAGTGGGATTCGATCCGGAAGAACGCCGGCACCTGGAACTTCTCCGGTTGTTGCTCGGCGAGTCCGGGGAATTGACCGTCGACGCTCCGGCGCAGTTCCCGTGCAATGTGGCGGACGACACCACGCCGGTGGAATTCTCGGTCGCATTCGACGCCAATGGCGATTGTGTGGTACGGGTTCTCGGCGAGACCGTCGGGGCCCCGGACCCGCGCTCGTTCCTCGCTCAGGTGGCCGAAGAGTACGGCCTGGTCACCGACCGGCTCGACGCGGTGGCCGACCTCTTCCTCCCGCACGAAGAACGCCGCGGGCCGTTCACGCTGTGGTACTCGCTGATCTTCCGCAACGGCTCCGCACCGAAGATCAAGGTGTACCTGAACCCCCAGATCAGCGGTCCGACCATGGCGGATTCGCTGGTCAGCGAGGGGTTCCGGCGGCTGAACCTCGGCGAGGCGTTCGACCCGGTGGTCGAGCACGCGCTGCGCCGCGGCGAGCGCGACAACTTCACCTTCTTCGCGCTCGACCTCGACGACGACCCGCTGTCCCGGGTCAAGGTGTACGTCTCGCACGACGCCGCCGAGGCCGAGGACGCGGTGCGCGCGGCCGAGCTGGTGCCGGGAGCCGACCCGATGCTGATCCGCGAGTTCCTCGCCGTGCTGGGCGGCGGAAAAGGCCCCTTCGAAGGCCGTCCGCTGATTTCCAGTTATTCGTTCGTCGAAGGGATGGGCGGCACTCCCGGAAACTACAGCATTTATCTCCCGATCCGCAGTTATGTGCCGGACGACGAAGTGGCCCGGGCTCGCGTGCACGCCATTCTCGCGCAGTACGACTTCGACCCGACAAAACTGGACAAAGCGCTGGCAGCGGTTTCGAACCGGCCGCTGCGCGACGGTGTCGGACTGATCGCGCACGTGTCGTTGCGCTTGGGCGAATTCGGTTCCGGAATCACGGTGTATCTGTCCTCCGAGGCTTATGCGGTAGCGCCGCCGAGAAAGCGGCCGGTGCTCGGCCGAATGACCTGACGCGGTAGTTTTCGGCTGTCACCCACAACTGGAGGAAACACCCTGATGCGGACCTTCCCGCCGTACCGTTCCCAAGTCGTCGCCGAAATCCCGGTCACCACTCGTGCCGAGCGGGAACAAGCACTCGCCGCGGCGGGCTACAACGCCTTCAACCTGCCCGCGAACAAGGTCAGCATCGACTTGCTCACCGACTCCGGCACCGGCGCGGTCTCCACCGCACAGGAGGCCGCCGCGGCCGCCGCGGACCGCTCCTACGCCGGGTCGGATTCGTTCTACCGCTTCCGGGACGCACTGGCCGACCTCACCGGATACCCGCACCTCCTGCCGGTGCACCAGGGCCGCGCGGCCGAGCGCGTGCTGTTCTCCAGCGTGCTCGAAAGCGGCCGGATCTCGGTCAGCAACACGCATTTCGACACCACCCGCGCGAACGTCGAACTGCTCGGCGCCCAGGCGATCGACCTGCCCTGCGCGGAGTTCGGCGACCTCGACAGCCTCGAACCGTTCAAGGGCAACATCGACCTCGACGCGCTCGAACGCCTGCTGTCCGGACCGGACGGTGCTCGCGTCGGCCAGGTGCTGCTCACCATCACCAACAACGGCGGCGGCGGACAGCCGGTCTCGATGGCCAACCTGGCCGCGGCGGCGAAGCTCGCGCGGGCGCACGGCGTGCCGGTTTTCCTTGACGCCGCGAGGTTCGCGGAAAACGCGTGGCTGGTCATCCAGCGTGAGCCGGGCTACGCGGACAAGACGCCGCGCGAGGTCGCGCGAGAGGCGTTCAGCCTGGTCGACGGCTGTGTCGCGAGCCTGAAGAAGGACGGCATCTCGCCGATGGGCGCGTTCATCGGCCTGACCGACCCGGAACTCGCCCAGGCCTGCGAAACCAACCTGATCGCCACCGAGGGCTTCCGCACCTACGGCGGCCTCGCCGCGCACGACCTCGACCGCGTCGCGAAAGGACTGCAGGAAGTTGTCGATCCGCACTACCTCGCCGCGCGCGCGGGCGAGGCGGCCCGGCTCGCGAAGCAGGCCAACGACGCCGGGGTGGACATCGTGCAGCCGCCGGGCATCCACGCGCTCTACCTCAACGCGGGCCGCCTGCTGCCGCATCTGTCGGCATCCCGGTTCCCCGGCCATTCGCTGGCCTGCGAGCTGTACCTGGAGGGCGGAATCCGTTGCGTGGAACTGGGTTCGCTCTACCTCGGCACCCTCGACGACCAGAACGAGCTGATCACCCCGGCCCCGTTCGAGCTGGTCCGGATGGCGCTGCCGCGGCGCGTGTACACCCAGGGCCACTACGACTACGTGGCCGAAATCCTGCGCGACATCGCGAAAAACCCGGAGCGGGTGCCCGGCTACCGGATCGTGGAAGCGCCGAAGATCCTGCGGCACTTCAATCTCCGGATGGCCCCGGTCCACTGAGGAAAGCGAACGAGGGGGCTCCCCGCGCCGGGAACCCCCTCGCTGGTCCGAAATCCCGGGCTCAGGCGGGCTGCGGGACCACCGTCATCGCGTGCTTCACCAGCCGGATCAGCGCGATCTTGCTCGAATCCCGCTGCCGCGCGTCGCACATCACGATCGGCACGCCGTCGGGCACCACGAGCGCCTCGCGGATCTCGTCGGGGGTGTAGCGGGGCGCGTTGTCGAAGCAGTTCACCGCGACGACGAACGGGATCTTCCGCCGCTCGAAGAAGTCGACGGCCGCGAAGCTGGTCTCCAGCCGGCGCGTGTCGACCAGCACGACGGTGCCGATCGCGCCGCGCGCCAGGTCGTCCCACATGAACCAGAACCGCTCCTGGCCCGGGGTGCCGAACAGGTACAGCACGTGCCGCGGCGAGATGGTGATCCGGCCGAAGTCGAGCGCGACCGTGGTGGTCTTCTTGTGCTCCACGCCGGAAAGGTCGTCGACGCCGGTGCTCGCCTCGGTGAGCACCTCCTCGGTGGACAGCGGCGGGATTTCGCTGACCGAGGCGACCATCGTGGTCTTCCCGGCGCCGAACCCGCCGGCGACGATGATCTTGACCGGGGTCGGCACCGACGCCGCGGCGTCTTCAGAGCTTGATGAGGCCATCGAGAACCGCCTGGAGAGTTTCGTGGTCCGGCACCTGGGCCGGCTGACGGGACGGGGCGCGGGTGATGACGAGGCCGCGGTCGATCAGGTCCCCGCACAGCACGCGCACGACGCCGAGCGGCAGCTTGACGTAGACCGCGATCTCGGCCACCGACAAGGGTCTGCGGCACAGCTGCGTGATCGCCAGGTGCTCCGGGCCGAGCCCGACCGGGTCCGATCCCTGCTGCAGCGTCATCACCTGGGTGGAGAGGTCGAGCTGGTGTTCGGACGGCGTCCGCCCGCTGGTGATGGTGTAGGGCCGGACCAGCGGCCCGGCGGCCTCGTCGTACCAGCCGTCGTCGCTCATGTCGCCTCCCGCAGCAGGTTCGCGGCCTCGCGCGGGGCCGACGCCAGGTAGTCGCCGACGCGCTTGACCAGTCGGTTCATCTCGTACGCGATCATTTCGACGTCGATGTCCGCGCCGGCGAGCACGGCGAGGCACGCGCCCTGCCCGGCCGCCGAGACGAACAGGTACCCGCGTTCCATCTCGATCATGTTCTGCAGCACCGGCCCGCGGTTGAACTGCCTGCTCACCCCTTTGGCGAGGCTCTGCAGGCTCGAGGCGATGGCCGAGAGCTGGTCCGAGTCGTCCTTGCTCATCCCGGACGACTTGCCGAGCAGCAGGCCGTCGGCGGACAGCACGATGGCGTTCTGCGCGCCGACGACACGGTTGACGACGTCGTCGAGCAGCCAGTTGAGATCAGGGGTGGAGTTCCCGTACTCGTTCATGCGGACAGACCCTGACTTTCGGTGTGGTGAGGTGTTCGGTCGTTATGAGTCATTTTGCCCGCCTCGCGCCCGGCGGGTGCCCTTGTGGAACGCCATCAGCGTCCGTGCGGTCGTCTCGCCCGCGTTGGTCACGTCGATGTCCTCGGCGGTCGGATCGTCCTGCAGCTGAGCGACCAGGTTCTGCTGCGGCTGGCGGCGCGGGAGCCGCGGCCGGTCGTCGCCCTGGAGCCCGCTGAGGTCGGGCTCCTCGGCGACCGGTACGCGCGGCGCGGCCGGGACGTCCGGGATCTGGCCCGCGGACGGCGGATACGGCTCCGGGGTGCGCGGGTTCGGCGTCGGAAGCGGACGGGCGGGGTACGGCCGCGGCGCCGGCTGCACTGCCTCCGGGGCCGGTCGCTGCGCGGCGCTTTCCTGCGCGGGCGCGCCGACCTGGGCGAGCGCCGGGGCCTCGTCCGCGGTTTCGGGCGCGTTCGCGTCGGCCAGGTGGTTCGACGGGATCAGCACGGTCGCCCGGGTGCCGCCGTAACGCGACGGGTCGAAGGTGACCGTGATGCCCAGCCGGGAAGCCAGCCGCGCGACCACGAACAGGCCGAGGCTGGAGTCCGCGCGCAGGGCCATCGCGTCGAATTCGGGCGCGTCGGCCATCATCGCGTTGGCCCACTCGCGCACGCCCTCCTTCATGCCCAGCCCCTGGTCGGACACGTCGACCACGACGCCGCGCGCGACCATCCGGCTGGTCACCTCGACCTGCGAACCGGGCGGGGAGAACGACGTCGCGTTGTCGACCAGCTCGGCGACGAGGTGAATGGTGTCCGCGACCGCGGTGCCGACGATCGCGACGTCCGGCACCTGCTCGACCTGCACCCGCGAGTACTGCTCGGTTTCCGAGACGGCCGCGCGCAGCACCTCCATCAGCGAAACCGGTTTGCGCCAGCGCCGGCCCGGCTGCTTGCCGCCGAGGATGATCAGGTTCTCGGTGGTCCGCCGGGCGCGCGCGGCGAGGTGGTCGAGCTGGAACAGCGACGCCAGCTGGGTCGAGTTCTCTTCGCGGCTTTCCATTTCGTCCAGGATCTGCAGCTGCCGGTGCACCAGCACCTGGTTGCGGTGGGCGATGCCGAGGAACACGTTGTGCACGCCGCTGCGCGCCTTCGCCTCGCTCGCCGCCGCGTTGACCGCGGTCAGCTGCGCGGTGTTGAACGCTTCGGCCACCTGGCCGATCTCGTCCCGGCCGTGGTCCAGCTTCGGCAGCTCGGCCTCGATGTCCACCGGATCGCCGCTCTTGAGCCTGCGGACGATGTTCGGCAGCCGGTTGCGCGCCAGGTCGAGCGAGTCGTTGCGCAGCCGCTCGAGGCGCGTCATCAGGGTCCGGTCGACGAGCGAACGGGACACCCGCACCGCGACGATGATCGCGGCCAGCGAGGCGAGCAGGGCCACGATGCTGCCGATGATGGCGTTGCGCAGCTGCGCGTTACCGGAGTCGATCGCGGCGGCGGAAACCTGGTCGGCCTGTTCGATGGTGAGCTGGTTCAGACCTTGCGCGACCTGCGCGGTCAGCGCGTGCCAGTCGCCCGCCGAAACCGGGACGCTGTTCTGGTCGCCGCTGGTCCACGGACCGTGCTTGATCAGCGAGTCCTCGGCCGCGTTGAGCCGTTTCCACGCGTCGCTCGTCGAGAGCTGCTGATAGTGCTGGCGCACCGCCGGTTCGAGGAACGGCGAGATCTGCGCCAGCTGCGTGCGGTAGTAGCCGACCAGCTGGGAGAACTGGACGAAGTCGTCGGGGGCGAAGGCGCCGCCGGAGAACGCGGCCGACACCAGCGACGTCTCGCGCGACATCAGGTCGCCCGCCCGGAACAGCGAGGTCGCCGAGATCGCGCCCTGCACCGCGGTCGCGTCGGGGACGATGCGCGCCTGGGTGTCGAACAGCGTCGCCGCGGAGTCGAGGACGCCGTTGTAGTAGGCGTTGACCTGTGCGCGGTTGATGCTGCGGAAGTTGACCTGCGAACGCAGCACCGGCAGCTGGTCGAGCTGCGCCTTGAGCGCGGTGACCTTGCCGGCGATCTCGTCCGGCGCGCTGGAAATGGTGGCCGCGAAGGCGTCCTGCAGCCCCTTCAGCTTGCCGTCGCTGTCCTGCTCCTGCTGCTGCAGCTGCTGCGGGCCGGAGCTGGGGCTGTCGAGGTACTGCAGGGCGAGCTGGCGTTCCTGCTGCAGCGACGACAGCGCGGTGAGCGCGGGGATCGAAACGTCCCGCACCGAGCCCGCGACGAGCCGCACGTACAAGCCGTTGATGAAGAAGGCCGTCGCCAGCACCGCCCACAGCACGAGCAGGGTGATGCTCGGGATCAGGACCGTCCGGGTCAGCCTCTTCCGGATCGACTTGTCGTACGCCTTGCCGGGATCGTCCTTGTTCTCCACGATGATTCACGAACTCCTGGGTCACCCTCGGCGAGAGTGCGGACACGGCCGGGGAAGCGGACACGCCAGTGGGTGCGAGTGGTCCTCGTCACGGAAATCTCGGATACACCCTTCGTAGGCCCACCGAACGGAACAGCCCCGGTTTCTATCACGAACGAGGGCCTCGTGGTTCCGCTGAACGAGCAGCCGAACGCCGTCTTGACGGCGGCTACCGACCGTAGCGGCGAGTTACCCCGGCGTTTTTCGAGGCCCCGGGCCTGGTTGCGGTTTTCGGACCAGCGGGCTGGGCTGAATGAGTGATTCAAAAAGTGTCCGGACACTCAGCCGAGGTTCCGCGTGGTGGAACTGTCGGCGAATTGACATGTCGACAACTACCGTCCACAGTGGACTAGTGCGGGATCCGCGGTGTGGGGCCGAGGAACGGGAGCAATTCGGTGCCGTCCTGAAGCGCGGCGAGAGTGCGCAGGACTCCGGCGCCGCCGGTGGCGACGTCGGCGGACAGTCGTAGCAGGCGGGTGCCGGGGAAGGCAAGGCCGCCGCGGAACGGGACCGCGTACCAGGAAAGCCGCGTCAGGTGCCGTTCGATCGCGTCCTGGGTGCGCCGGTCCGGGGCGCTGCTGAAGGCCAGTCCGGCGGCGAGCCCGCAGCGGCCGTTCAACAAGCCCGGATGGAGTGCGAACTCCCCGCGGCACGCGACGCGAAGCGCGGGCAGGCTGCGCGCGGCCTTCGCGTCGAAGCGGTAGCGCGCCAGTTGTTCGGTGACGATCAGGATCCCGGCGCTGCCGATTCCCGCCCCACGCCGCGAACCCCGGTTGCCGTCGCGGACCGGCAGCGAGCCGTCCAGCGCCGGGACGCATTCCTCCAGATCGCGTTCGAGCGCCTGGTCGGCGAACGACAGCCAGGCCGGTTCGCCGGTGCGTTCGTAGAGGCGCAGGAACAGCAGCGCCGGGCCGGACCAGCCGTACAGCAGCCCGGCCTGCGCGGAAGAGCCCGGCGGTTCCGCGGTGTCGAGCGCCTCGGCGAGCCGGATGCCGATGTTCAGCGCCTGCCTGCCGAATTCGTTGTCGCCGCGGGTCGCGGCGAAGTGCAGCCGGGTCAGGCCGATGCCGGCCAGCCCGCTCGCGAGGTCGTGGCCGACGGTCTGGTCGACCAGCGCGCGCGAGGCGGCGAGGAGGGCGGCCGCGGCCTTGCGGTAGCCGAATTCCTCCAGCACGTAAGCGATTCCGTGGCTGCCGTCGTAGAAACCCGCGCGGCTGGGCTGGTGTCCTTCGACCGCGTCGAGGAGCCACTGCTCGTGCTCGGGGAAGCGGCCGGCTCCCGCGACGTGCAGCGAGTGCAGCACGCCCGCCGCGCCGGTGCCGAAGGTCGCGCCGCCGACGCGGAACTGCTCGATGTCGCCGGGGAACAGGCGATCCGCGCGCTCCGGGGTCGCGCACGCCAGCAGGGCTTCGGCGATCTGCTTGCGCACCAGGCTCCAATCGGGACGGGGTTCGTCGAGTTCGGTGTGCGGGGGTTCGGTGCGCGGCGCGATGCGGTCGGCGTATCCGGCGGGCAGCGAGAACCGGCGTTCGGTGAGCTCGGCGGCCCAGCGGAGGCGGTCCGGCACCAGGTGGTAGAGCGGGGCCAGCGGAAGGAAGAGACGCAGCCGGAGGGCGGTTTCGTCGCGGTCGAATCCGGTCAGCGACACCGTGCCGGAGCTGTCGACCAGGATGCTGTGCGGGTTTTCGAGGACGACACCGCGTTCGGCGGCTTCGGCGACAATGCGGTCGACCTGCGCCAGCACGGACAGCGCCTGTTTGCGGTAGGCGGCGAGGTCGGTTTCGGGGCAGTCGCGGCGGGTGAGCGGGTAATGCCGGGTGAGCCAGACGTCCAGCGGCAGGCCGGGGCGGTATTCCCGGACCAGGTAGTGGCGCTGTCCGGCAAGGTATGCGTGGGTTTTCGGGATGCCGGGGATTCCGGCGAGCCGCTTGAAGAGGTCGTGCTTGCGTTCCAGCCGCGCGACCGCGTCGACGCCGTCCGCGTCCAGTCCGGTGTAGGGCCAGGCTTCCTCCACGAGCACCCGCTCGCCGCCGCGTTCGGCCAGGTAGACGGCCGTGCCGTGGGCTCGGCGGAGCACCTCGACGACCGGGTGCGGCGGCGCTGGAGCCTCGGTGTACTCGGCGACGCAGTCGGGAATCCGGACCCAGCTGGGCACGGAGAAGTCCGGGCCTTGGGGCGCCGGTTCGAGCGCGCTGCTCGGCCTGCGCAGAGCGGGCACGCGGGCGCCGCCGTGCTCGGTCCACAGGTGCTCGAATCCGGCGTAATGCACGTGAACCGGGCATTCTCCGCAGCGGAGCGCGCCGTCGATATCCGGGCCGGGCTCGCCGGCGAGGAGTTCGGAAAGATCGTCGAGGATCCGTTCCAGCGCGTTATTGTCGGGAGGATAAATAGTGGCCAGCGCACCGGTTCCGCCGGTCGTCGGATATTCGGCATTGCGATCGAGGAAAATCGAGCGGGAACGCAGGTGCCGGTGATGCAGGCGACGGTCCCGGCAGTACTCGCGGACGCGGTCCAGTACCCGGTCGACGTTGCCCGGCGCGGCGGAAATCTCCACGGCCCAGCCCTGTTCGGGCAATCCGGCGCCGACGGGGCGGAGGTAGCGCCAGTGCTCGCACTGCTCTACCGTCCATTGTGGACTGTACGGGGCGGCTGCCAGGTCATCGGCGGATGCTTCCCGTCGGCGGTCGAAGAACCACGGATCGGCGAGGCAGAATGCCTCGTGCCGGACGTTCATAAAAGTGGATCCTTCCACGTGTGCGCTTCTCCGGTGCTCCGGCGACGGAAACCATTCCCGCACAGCTTCGCCGTCGCGCCAATCCGCCATTTCAGCGTTCGGCGGACCCAGGCGGGGCGAGGATAATTGCGGCGGTGGCGAACCGAGGGTGATTCCTTGTCGCCCGGTCGGGCGGGATTTCCGTGGCATTCGGGAATTGACGGAATGCCAGCGACCCGTTCCGGTGAAAGTGGCGCCGGCCACGCCGTCGGCCCCTCGCCCGTCCGGGCCCGCGGGCGAGGCGGGTACGTTGAGGCCGGCGGGCAAAAGGAGGAACGGGTGATCGTCGGGTTCGCGATAGCGGTCGCTGGATGCGCGGCGCTCGTCGCGCTGTGGAGTTTCGTCCAAGCCGCGCGCAAGAAGCTCCCGGACACCCCGCTGCTCGTCGCGCTCGCGGTGATCGAGGTGCTGCTGGTCGTCCAGCTGGTGATCGGGATCGTGCTGCTCGCCGGCGGGCACCATCCGGGCAGCCTCGCGACCTACCTGGCTTACCTGATCGGCTGCCTCGTCGTGCTGCCGGTCGGCGCGGCGTGGGCGCTGGCCGAGCAGAGCCGGTCGAGCACGGTCGTGCTCGGCATCGCCTGCCTGGCCATTCCGGTGATGGTGCTGCGACTGAACGAGGTGTGGAGTGGAGCAAGCGCGTAAGACGGCTACCGGCCCCGGCCGGATCCTGGTCGCGGTGTACGCCATCTTCGCGCTCGCCGCGACGTCGCGGGCGGGCGTCCAGATCGGCACGAAGTTCCACGAGGCGCCGCTGGCGTACGTGCTGTCGGCCTTCGCCGCGGTCGTCTACATCCTGGCCACGATCGCGCTCGCCCGCGGCGGCCGGACGTGGTGGCGGATCGCGCTCGCCGCGTGCACGGTCGAACTGCTGGGCGTGCTGACGGTCGGCACCCTGAGCATCTTCGACCGGCAGGCGTTCCCGGACGCCACGGTGTGGTCGGTGTACGGGCAGGGGTACCTGTTCATCCCGCTGGTGCTTCCGGTGATCGGCCTGTACTGGCTGCGCCGGACCCGCGTAACCGGTTGAGGAACAGTACGCGGAACTGTCCGTAGCGGCGGTCGCGGCAGAAGAACAGGTGGTCCCCGGCTACTTTCGCCGGTTCTGGTTGCTGGGCGCGGCCTCGATGATCGAGGCCCCGTCCCCACCGGAACCGCGGCGACGAAGCCGCAGAAACGAGAGACCATGCGTTTGCGCACCTGTTTGCTCGTGCTCGCTACCGCGCTTGGCCTAGCCGGATTCGCCGGTCAAGCCGCTGCGTCCAGCGGGCCGTCCTCGACCCCGGCGATCATCGGCGGCGGTTACGCCTCGAACGCACCGTGGGCCGCGCGGCTCTTCGTGAACGGGCAGCAGAACTGCACCGCCACGATCATCGCGCCGCAGTACATCCTCACCGCGAAGCACTGCGTCGCCTCCAGCGGGACCTACACCTTCCGCATCGGCAGCCTCGACCAGAGCAGCGGCGGCACGATGGCCACCGGCGCCGCGATCACGCGCTACCCCGGTGCCGCTGACCTGGCGATCGTTCGGTTGTCCACCTCGGTGAACGCGACGTACTCGCCGCTCGGCACGTCGACCGACGTCCGCGCCGGGCAGACCGTGCAGGTGTACGGCTGGGGCGCGACGAGCCGCTGCGGTTCGGAGATCAACTGCCAGTCGCGGTACCTGAAGGTGGCCAACGTGCGGGTCACGACGCCGTCGTGCAGCGACTACGAAGGCGGCGTCGCGGTGTGCGCGACCCGGATCGACGGCATCACCGCGGGCGGCGACTCGGGCGGCCCGATGTTCGCGTCCGGACGGCAGGTCGGCGTCGCCTCGACCAGTGACCGGCAGAGCAGCACCGCCTACACCAACATCACGCGGTACCGGAGCTGGATTTCGCAGGTCGCGGGCGTCTGAGCTGGTTGCCGTCTGAATTTGTCGGTGGTCCGGCCTAGGGTTGGCAGTGCGCACCGCTTCCGTTGCGCGGAGGAGGAGAACCATGCCCGACAAGCTGATCCCGGGGCCGGACCACCCGATCACCGTTGAGCCCAACCCCGCGCGGGTGGTGGTCAAGGCAGGCGAGAGGACCGTCGCCGACACCACCCGCGCGCAGGTGCTGCGAGAGGCGAACTACCCGCCGGTGCAGTACATCCCGCTGGAGGACGTCGACCTGGCGATGCTGGCGCCCACCGAGCACCGCACCCACTGCCCGTACAAGGGCGACGCTTCGTACTACAGCCTCACCGCGGTGCCGGACGGCGAGAACGCGGTGTGGGTGTACGAGGACCCGTACGACGCGGTGGCTCCGATCAAGGGGCACGTCGCGTTCTATCCGGACCGGGTGGAGATCGAGGAGGTCGGCTGAGGGGTTCTTGGCGGGCTTTCGGGCGGTTGCTGGGCGCGGTTTTGGTCTGCCGGGTGGATCGGCAGGGTTAGGGCTGCGGGGTGGAGCCGCGGGGTTGGAGCTGCGGATTGGCTGGGCTGACGGCAGGGTTTGGGTGAGTGCCGTTCGCTTTTGCCGCTCTGGTTCCGGTCTTCTCCGTCGCGGTGGCTTGCGGTTGGTGTCGCTGCCGTCGCCGTGGCTTCCGGTCGTTGTCGCCGCCGCCGTCGTCGCCCTCGGTCGCCGGGCGGGACTCGGGAGCGGTTCTTCGGTTGGACCATGGCTGATCCGGGTTCGGTGCCGATCTAGTTCGCCGCTGCTTCGGGTTGCCGTTGCTCGGGGTCGGATGGTAGTCCGCTCTGTTGCCGTTACGGATTCGGTGGTGACCTAGTTCGCTGCCGCTGCGGGTTGCTGCTGCGCCCGGGTTGGGTGGTGCTCTGCTCTGCTGCTGTTGCAGGTCCGGTGCCGACCCCGGTTCGCTGCCGCTGCGGGTTGTTGCCGCGGCGGGGTTGGGTGGCGCTTAGCCCTGCCGCTGTTGCAGGTTCGGTGGTGACCCGGTTCGCTGCCGCTGCAAGTTGCTGCTGCGCCGGAGTTGGGTGGCGCTCCGCTCTGCTGCTGTTGTAGGTCGGGTGCTGACCCGGTTCGCTGCCGCTGCGGGTTGCTGCTGCGCCGGGTTCGATGGTGCTCAGCTCTGCTGCCGTTCCGGGGTCGGTGCTGTTCCGGCTTCGGTGGTGCTGCGGTTCGCGCTGTTCCGGCTTTGCGGCGGTTCCGGGTTGCCACTGCTCCGGGTTCGGTAGTGCTCCGGTTCGCCGCGGTTCCAGATTTGTCGCTGCGTCGGGTGCAGAGGTGATCGCGGTGTGGTGCTGGGCAGTGCTGCGGTGCGGTTCAGCGGTCGTCCTCGAGCCAGGACGCCTCCCCGGCCTGTTGCAGCGCGTTCCACAGCAGGTTGAGGGGATGGCTGTCCGGGTACGAGGACCGTTCGCCGCGCCGGGCGAACACGCCGACGAGCAGTTCGAGTTTCGGCTCGATGTCGTCGACGAGCCCGATGGTGCGCAATCCGGAGGCGGCGTGCAGACGGTTTTCGCCCGCGGCCTCGCCGAGTCCTTGGGTGACGAGCATGCAGCCGCGGATCAAACCCGAACGGAGCAGTTCGAATCCGTATTGCGCGGAGTCGATCTCGGCTACGATGTCGAGCCGGTTGCGGTAGTCCGAGCCGAACCAGCCGCGCATAAAGTCGTTGATCACACCGCCGCTGGGCACGACGAGCGGAAGCGTCGGCAATTGGCTGGTGGCAACGGTCTCGCCGGGTTTCGGAGTGTCCATATTGGTCACGATGCCGAGCCCGCTGCGCCGCCATTCGAGCACGTCGACGGAGTCGAGCGCGCTGGTCGTGACGACGCTGCCGCAGACCAGGTCCACGTCCTTGGCCAGCAGCCGGTCGATCAGGTCTTTGGTGCGCACGTGCACCACGTTCAGCTCGATGTCGCGGGCGCGGAACTGCTCGGCCACGAGATCGCCGGCGTGGGCCAGGCTGCCGAGGGTGTAGCGAGTCGCGCCGACGGTGAGCGTTCCGCCAAGTTCGCGACGGCATTCGTGAATAGTGTCCAGCCATTCGGTGAGAGTACGGCGAGCTTGTTGTGCGACGGCGCGTCCGGTGTCGGTAAAAAGAACGTCGCGACCGCGCCCTTGGCGGTGCAACAATGGTTCTCCGCACAATTCGGAAAAATTGCGGTTGAGAGTGTCGAGTTGTTTTTGCACACTGGACTGGTCGCGGCCGAGCGTGCGGGCGGCGGCGAGGGCGGTTCCGGTTTCCGCGACCGTGATCAGCGTGCGCAACTGGTCGAACGTCGTGTCGAGCAGTGCAGGCGAGGAGCGCAGGAGCCTGCTGAGCACGTTGAACGACGGCGACCGGAACGGGCTGGGTGCGGACATCTGGCAGGACTCGCCTTCTGCGTTCGCTTCTCGGACGACGGAGAGCCTAACCCGGCCTTCCTGATCTCGCGGCCAGTTAAAAAAATCTGCAGATAATATCGGCGAACCAGTGGACGGCGCAAGCAGTCGGCGGGAAACTCCGTGACGCTTGATTCGATTGCTGATCCAAGGAGTTCGACAGAAGTGAGTTCGTACAGTTCCCCCGGCGAGCGGCGCTCCCGCACCCTGACCATCGGCGGGGGGCTGGGATTGGTCGGCGCGCTCAGCGGACTGCTGTGGGGCGTGATGGTGCTGGTGCGAGGCGAGGGCTTGATCCGCCCAGCCGTGCAGGAATACCTGCAGGCCGAAGGCAGGGACCTGGCCAAGAGCGGCCTGCTGACGGTCGACGATCTGACCGGAATCGCCATGCCGTCGTTCAACGGCCGCGCGGCGATCTGGCTGGTCATCAGCCTGGTGACCCTGGTGTCGGCGGCGATGGTGCTCGCCGCGCACAACTGGGCCAGGGTGGTGCTGACGGTATTCGCGGTCTTCGGCATCGGCCTGGGCCTGCGTGATCTCATCGACCTGAACCCGGCGCTGTTGAACGCCTTCGACGCTCTCGCAGTGCTGACCTTGCTCGCGGTACTGGTGGTGCAGTGGCTGCCCGGAGCCAACCGAGCGGTACGGGCACGGAAGAACGCGGTTTTCGCCCGGAAAGCCGCAGCGCTCGCGGTCTGATGTTCTCTTTCAGGGGACGCGGTGTTTTGCGGGCGGCACGTCTGAGGGGTCGTGCCGCTCGGAAGCCCGCATGCCGAGCCGCGCCGGAGGACGACTGTGTTGGGGCAGTCCCGGAGGGCGGCGCGGCAGTGTGGTGAGGGGAGGTTGTCTGCGAGGCGTTGCGGGAGGGGCGGCGTCTCGGAGGTGGTCAGTTCGACGGGCGGCTGCCTTGGCCGACGTTCTTCCGGGGACGTCCGCGTGTGCTTGGCCCGGGCCTGCTGGATGGGCGGATGACGGCTGATGTCCTTGAGGGATGGCTGCCTTGAGCGGGGTGTCCGTGTGTGGGTGGGGTTGGCCGGGGTTCTTGCTGGGACGTGCGTGGGTGGATCGGCCCGTTCGAGGGGCGCAGGTTGGTGATGGGCGAAGCCGTTGAGGGGCGGCTGCCTTGAGCGGGGGGGGGGGGGGGTCTGTGTGTGGGTCGGGGTGGCCGAGGTTCTATGCCGGGCCGTGCGTGCGTGAATCGATCCGTTCGAGGGGCGCTTGCCGTGAGCGATGGTGCTTGAGGGGCGAGCGTGGGGTGTTAGCCGACGTTCCTTCAGGGACGCCCGCGCGTGCGGAACCGGCCGTTCGAGGAGCGGGGGGATGGCCGGTGGCGTTGAGGGTGGCTGCCTTGGGCGGTAGTGCTTGAGGCGGGGCGAGGGTGGGGTTGGCCAACGTTCCTCCGGGGACGCTCGCGCGTGCGGGAGCCGGTCGTTCGAGGAGCGGGGATGGCCGGTGGCTGCCTTGGGCGATGGTGCTTGAGGTGGGGTGCTGGCCAACGCTGCGTCAGGGGCGTGCTTGGGCCCGGTTCGGTTGAGGGGAGCGGGTCTCGGTGATGGCCAACGTCCATGCGGCGACGGTCGATCGAGCGATGGCGTCTTGCTCCAGATCCGTTTGAGGGGACGGATGCTGACAAGCGCTAACGCTACTGAGCGGTCAGTCGCGTGATTCGACCGGGCTTGTCGGGGGAATGTCGTCGAAGGGGCGGCGTTCGAGGGGGCAGGCCGTGGAGGCAGCGCTTGAGGGGAGCGTTGCCGGAGGGGTGTTTCCACGCGAGGGGGAGTTCCGCCTCGCCGCTTGGTCGGCGGCGAGGCGGGACCGGGACACCGGGTCACCCGGGGCCCGCGGCAGCCGACCAGTCACCATGCGCATCGCACGCCGGTGAGCGCCGGGAGAGTCGGTCCGGCCTCAGATTCGGAGTTACGCTCCGAGCGTCGGCGGCGTCGGACGCATGCCGGTTTCCGGGTCGACGGCAAGGCCATCATCGGCGAAGAGATCTACATCTAAAACGTACTTCCGTTCATGCTCCTCGTCTTCTTCATTCTTGCCACGTTGCCCTCCGGGCGCTGCGGCTCCGGGCAGGCCTTTCCCGCCGGGGGCACCACGTTCCGCGGTGGTTCGGGAAGCCGGGCCTTCGCTGGTGCCTGCTCCGGAGCGAGGGCCTGCCTCGCCGCCGAGTCGGCCGGAACTGCCGCCGGGTTTGCCGGAGCCGGAGCCGGAGCCGGAGCCGGAGCGTCCGGAACCGCCTTCGGTGCCTGAGCGTCCGCTGCCTGGTTGTCCGGTGCTGATGCGTCCGGGACCGCCGCCGAGGCGTTCTGAGATGCTGCCTGGGCGTCCGTCGAGGGGGCTCGTGATCGGTGTGATGCCGAATTCGTTCAGCGGGCCGGGCGCGGAGGGGGTCCTCGTTCCACCGTGCCACGGAGGGGCCACGTTTGGTCCCGGGGCGGGTGGAGTGTAGCCGGAGGTGCTCGTGTGGTCGCTTCCGTTGCCAGGCAGGGTGTTCGGGGTTGAGGACGGGGTGCCAGGTGGGGTGTTCGGGGTCGATGCGGGGGTGTTCTGGTGGACAGCGCCCGGAGTGAAGGTCGAGCCGGTCCCGTCCGGTGAATGGTGCTGGTCGCTGGGAGCGGCCGGTCCGGGGTCGGAGGAGGGATGCTGCTGAATGGTCACGTCGCCGCCGTCGTAAGCGCCGATTTTGCCGTAATCGACCTTCAGCTGTTGCGTGTTACCCTGGCTGTCTGAGGTAAACTTTTCGTACGTATCAAGGTTTTTCTGCTGCGCGCTGTCGTGCTCGATGAGCTGGGACATGACGTCCGCGTTCATCAGGCCGATCGCCGGCGTCGGGCTGCCCGTGGGCGCGGGCGGGATCGGCGTGAGCTGATTCCGCAGGTTCTCGTGCAGGGCGATGCCGGTGGCGTGGGTGTTTTCGTTGGCCGCGAAGGCTTGGTGCGCGTCGATCGCCGAAGCGCGCACCGTGCGCAGCCGTTCGGTGACGAGGTCTGCGCCTTGGCCGGTCCAGGAAGACTCGAGTTTCGTCAGCGTTCCGGAGAGGTCCTGGCTGATCGCTTCCAGTTCGCTGGCCACCTCGCGTGCGTAAGTCGCGCCCGTGTGCCAGCTGCTGGGGTCCGAGGCCTGCACCTCCTTGACGATGTCCTCGATCGGCACCGTCAGTTCCTGATGCTGGTCCAGGTACTGCTTGATCGGCTCCCAGAACTTCATGTCACCGGCCGGCTTTCTGCTTCAGCGTGGTGAGGACGTTGTCCGCGACGGAGACCGCGAGCGGGCACGGATCGATTTTGTTGATCTTGGTCTCGCCGGGCGCGGCCTCGACCATGAAGGAGAGCTGGTCGGTGACTCCGACGTTGACATCGCAGGAGTTCGTGATGGGCCCGGGCTGGGTGCTGTAGGCGACGGCGGGGAAACCCTGGATGGGCGGGAGCACGTCGAAGCGTTTCATCTGCGGCCGGACGTTGGCGTAGACGTTGCTGAGGCCGTCGTTGTCCTTGCCGAAGAAGGACAATCCGATCCTGGCGTGGGTGTCCGGGCTGATCCAGTCACAGCTGGGGACCGCGGAATTGTCCGGTTTCCCGGGCACCGCCGAGCCGAGCTGGAACGTGAGCTGCTCCGGGGTGAGCGCTTGGCAGGGACCGTCGGAGAACACCGTGTCGGGGAGCGGGTTTTCGACCTTCGGCGCGCCGCCGTAGGGCAGCGGCTGGTTCGACGGCGCGGTGGCCGGCGCCGAAGTGGTCGCGGTGCCGTTGGTGGGCGTTGAACAGCCCGCGGCCAGTACGGCGAGGGCGAGCACTCCGACGATCGTGCGCGGGTTCATCCGAAGTTTCCTCGAGAGCCGGTGCCGGGATGGGTTTTCTCGACGGCTGCCGCCTGGTCCTGGTCGCTCTGGCCGATCGCGGCCAGCGCTTTCCGGATCCGGTCGATCAGCTCGGTGACATAAGTCAGCTGCAAGTCGATGTGCCCGCCGCCATAGGAGAAAGCGCCTAATTTTCCGCTGCCGTCGCCGACCATGGCGACGTGCATCGCCAGCGTCGAAGGGTCTTTCGACGGCGGCTTCATGCTGCACAGGGTGGAAACCTTGCGTTTCATTACTCCCAACCTGTCCTGATAGCCGCGCAACTCCTCGAGAAGCTGCTTGGCCACGTCGATGTCCAGCGAAAACCCGTTCTTCGCGGGCTCGGGACCGGCAGGGTGCAAGATCGAGAACTCGACGTCCTCCCACACGCGAAGCCCTCCCCATGCTCGGTGTCAGCAAATGCAGACAGCTAACAAAGTAGCTGATCACTCACTGCCTGTGTGACGTTCTCCGAAATGCGGAAGTCGGCTAGACATTAATGCTCTAGTCGCAATTTCTATGCCAATCGGAAAATGTGCAGTTCAGGCCGAAAATGCCGGACCGCGGCCCGGTGGAGGTCGGGCAGCAGGGGGACGGAGCTGGCGGTCAACGGCACCGCGTCACAGCTCTAGGAAAGCGCCCGTTTCCACACTTCGGCAGCACAACGGCACAGTTCGGCCGGCTCCACCGCGGCTGGATCGAGTAGGCACTGCAGGGCGATGCCGCGGAGTTGTCCGACGATGGCCACGGCGATCTGCTCCGGGTCGACGTCGGCGCGGATGGTGCCCTCGGTGATGCCCGCGCGGATCTCCTCGCGCAGGTCGTCTCGGAAGGACTGGTCGCGTTCGCGGAAGATCGGGGCCAGTTCCGGGGTGGTCATCGATTCCGCCCACAGCACCAGGAACGCCCGGCTTCGCACGTCCGGTTCGCTGAGCTGGGCGAGGTAGCCGTCGATCAGCCGCAGCAGCCGGTCCAGGCCGGGTGGCAGGTCGGCCAGGCCGGGGACGAAATCGGTCTGCGTGGTGCGGGCGAGTTGTTCCAGCAGTGCCTTTTTCCCGCCGAAGTGGTGGGTGACCAGGCCGCGGCTGTACCCGGCCCGCTCGCCGACGCGCGCCAGGGTCACGGCGCGCACGCCTTCCTCGACGACCAGCTCGGCGGCGGCTTCGAGCAGCGCGGCCGACGCCTGGTCGCGGCGTTCCTGTTGCGTGCGGCGGGGCCTGGTCACGGGCAGAAACCCTACAACATACTTGCCAGCCGACAAGCAAGTATGCGTAGAGTTGGGTGCGACGAGAGGGAGGAAGCCCGATGACCGCAGTGTTCGTCCACGGCAATCCGGAAATCGCTGCCGTGTGGGAGCGGCTGCTCGCCGAGCTGGGCGACCGGCCGGTCGGCTGCCTGTCGCCGCCCGGATTCGGCGCGCCGCTGCCGGAGGGGTTCGGTGCGACGGCGCTCGAGTACCGCGACTGGCTGATCGCCGAGCTGGAGAAGTTCCCCGAACCGGTCGACCTGGTCGGCCACGACTGGGGCGGCGCGCACGTGCTCAACGCCGTCATGGCCCGCCCGGAACTGGTGCGCAGCTGGGTCAGCGACACCGCGGGCGCGTTCCACCCGGATTACGTCTGGCACGACCTCGCGCAGGGATGGCAGAAACCGGGCGTCGGCGAGGAATCCGTCGCGGCGATGTTCGGCGCGCCGGTGGAAAAACGGGCTGAACGCCTGGTGCTCGGCGGAATGCACGAGTCGGTGGCCGCCAAGGTCGCCGAGGGGATGAACGACGACATGGCCCGCGCGGTGCTCCCGCTCTACCGGTCCGCGGCGCAGCCGGCGATCGCGGAGTTCGGCCGGGATCTCGAACGCGCCGCGGAGCGGCCGGGGCTCGTCGTGCTGGCGACCGAGGACCATTTCGTCGGAACGGACGAGCAGCGCCGCCGCTCGGCGGAGCGGGCCGGCGCGAAGGTCGCGGTGCTGGAGGGCCTCGGGCACTGGTGGATGACGCAGGATCCGGTCCAGGGTGCGCGGATCCTCACGGAATTCTGGTCCGAATAGGACAGTTCAGGCCCGCGCGGCGAGACGGAACACCCGGCTGATCCGCCGGTGCGGATCTCGTCGCGCGGCCTCCGTCAGCGCGTCGATCATCGGCACGCGTACATCGGCACACGTACATCAGCACCGCGTCGAACTTCGGTCTCCATGCCGTTCATGGTGCGCCGGATCGAATGTGACGCGCGTCACATAACCCCCATGTCCAGAACCCGCCCGCTCCTCCGACCACTCCCCGAAAGACCCGAAACCGCGAGGAGCAAGACGATGAAGTTCCTGATCAGCCTGCACATCAACCAGTCCGTCCTCGACGCGCTCACCGACGAGGAGAAGGAAGCCCTCGGCAACGGCGTCAGCGCGTTCATGGAGTCGACGAAGAAGTCCGGCGAGCTGGTCGCCGCCCAGGCGCTCGCCGATCCGTCGCAGGCCGCGGTGGTGTCGGTGCGCAATGGGCAGCCGGTGGTGACCGACGGGCCGTTCCTCGAGGCCAAGGAGTTCCTCGGCGGCTACTACCTGCTCGACGTCGAGAGCAAGGAGCGTGCGATCGAGCTGGCCGCGCAGGTCCCGGACGCCGCGATCGAGGGGCTCGGCGTCGAGGTGCGCCAGGTGATGTTCTCGGAAGGGCAACTGGACGCGTGACCGCCCGCTCCGTCGAGGACCTGCTGCGCGAACTCGTGCCGCAGGTTCTCGGCGTGCTGGTGCGCCGGTACGGCCAGTTCGAGGGCTGCGAGGACGCGGTGCAGGAAGCCGTCCTCGCGGCTTCTCAGCAATGGCCGATCGAAGGCGTGCCGGACAATCCGCGCGGCTGGCTGTCGACGGTCGCGTCCCGGCGTTATGTCGACCAGGTGCGCAGCGACCAGGCGCGCCGCGAGCGGGAGCTGGCGAACGCCACCGAGTCCGCGCCCGACGTGCCGGACACCGACGACACGCTGCTCCTGCTCTTCCTGTGCTGCCATCCGGCCTTGACTCCGGCGTCACAGACCGCGTTGACCCTGCGTGCGGTCGGCGGTCTGACCACGGCGGAGATCGCGCGCGCGTTTTTGGTGCCGGAGGGCACGATGGCTGCCCGCATCAGCCGGGCCAAGCAGCGGATCAAGGCGGCGGGCAGTTCGTTCCCGGGTTCGGCCGGACCGGAGCGGCTGAGTGTCGTGCTGCAGGTGCTGTACCTGATTTTCAACGAGGGCTACACCGCGTCGTCCGGCAGCGATTTGCATCGCGCCGACCTGGCGTACGAGGCGATTCGCCTGGCCAGAATGGTGCACGCGCGGCTGCCGGACGACAGCGAGGTGACCGGCTTGCTCGCGTTGATGCTGCTGACGCACGCTCGCCGAACGGCCCGCACGACACCGTCCGGTGACCTGGTTCCGCTGGCGGATCAGGACCGTTCGACGTGGGACCGCGCGATGCTCGACGAGGGCACTGAGCTGGCGAAAGCCTCGCTGGGCGGTCCGGAGCTGGGTCCGTATCAGCTGCAGGCCGCGATCGCCGCGACGCACGCCGACGCGGCGACCGCGGACGAGACCAACTGGCGGCAGGTGCACGCGCTTTACCTGATCCTGGAACGGATCGCGCCCAATCCGATGGTCACGCTGAACCGCGCGATCGCGCTCGCCGAGACCGACGGGCCGCGCGCCGGGCTCGCGCTGTTGTCCACATTGGACAGCGAGGAGCGGATGGCGCGGCATCACCGGTTGCTGTCGGTGCGGGCGCATTTGCTGGAGAAAGCCGGGGATTTGGCTGGCGCGTACGACAACTACCGGCTCGCCGTCAAGGCGACGGCGAGTATCGCGGAGCGGCGTTTCCTGACGGCCCGGGCCAGCCGGGTGAGGCCGCGTCCGTAACGGCTTCCTTGGCGCCCCGCGGAAAGTCAGAGTTCGGTGAGCTGATCTGTCGCGTGCTGATAGGCGTCGGCGGCCCGGGCGAAGTAGTCGAACAGGACCGCCACCTCCTCCGGCCGGTAACCGCGCAGGATCTCGCCGATGCTGGCGCGAGCCGGGGCGAGCGCCTTGTCCAAGCCTTCGGGCTGGTGAAGCGGCTGGACGACGACCTTGCGCCGGTCGCCGGGGTCCGGAGCGCGGCGGACGTAGCCGCCCTCTTCGAGGCGGTCGACCAGGCGGGTGGTCGGACCGGTGGTCAGACCGGCCATGCGGCCCAGCTCGCTCGGGGTCATCGCGCCGTGCAGCTCCAGGATGTTCAGCGCGTACAGGTCGGTCGCTCCCAGCCCCACGGCCCGCGCGCTGGCCTGGGCATGCAGCAGCACCGCGCTCAAGTAGCGCCGGTAGACCGCCGACGGATCCTCGGCTGTTGACATCCCGCCTCCCTTCCCATAATCTCTTCCTCAACGAAGAGAAATCTCCAGAGCAGTTACTTCTCTGGAGAAGATACCATGGGAGACATCATGAACGCACTGGACACCGACGTCGCTGCCATCGCCGCCGTGCTGGATCGGCTGGTCGCCGCCTGGGATAGCGGGGACGGCGCCGCGTACGCCGCGGAGTTCACGTCCGACGCCACCTACATCACCTATGTCGGCACCCTCTACCAGGGCGCGGACGAGATCGGCCGCGCGCACCAAGCGCTCTTCGACAGCTTCCTCAAGGGCACGCGGCTGTTTCACGAGGTGCAGAGCATTCGCCACGTCGGATCCGATTCGGCGCTCGTCGTCACCCGGGGCGCGACCGGCAAGGGCACGAAGCCCGCTCAGCTGGACAAGGTCCAGACCTACAGCCTGGTCCGCACCGGGGCCGGGTGGAAGGTCGCTGCCTTCCAGAACACGAAGCGCAAGCCGTTGCTGGAGGCGGTGTCTTTCAAGTTCCAGCCGGCGAGCAAGCCGGCCGTCGGCTGATCTGGGGAGTGTCATGTCTTCGCTCGCTGTCGTCGCCGCGACCGGGCGCACCGGCCGGCTCGTGGTCGAACGCGCGTTGGCCGCCGGGCACGAGGTGACCGCCATCGCCCGCGAGCCGGGGAACCTCGGCCTCGAGCATCCGCGGCTCACCAGCCGCGCCGCCGACGCACTCGATCCGGAGTCGCTGCGCGGGGCACTGGCCGGGCACGAGGCGGTGGTTTCCGCGCTCGGCTCGACCGGCCGTGGTCCCACCACCGTCTACTCCGCCGGGACCGCCAGCATCGTCTCGGCGTTGCCGCCCGGCGCGCGGCTGGTGGCGATCTCCTCCGCCGGTCTCGCGACGCCGCCGGACGCCGGGCCGGGCGCGCGGGCGGTCAGCCGGATTCTGCGCTGGGTGCTGCGGCATCCGTACGCGGACATGGCGCGGATGGAGAAGTTGCTGGCTCACTCCGGGCTCGCGTGGACCGCGGTGCGGCCGAGCGGATTGACCGACCGGCCGGGGACGGGCCGTCCCCGTGTTTCCGTCGGCTCCGCCGAACGGCTCGGCCCGCGCACGGCTCGGGCCGATTTGGCCGCCTACGTGGTGGATCACCTCGCCGATCCGCGGATTTTCGGCCGGGTGGTCGCGATCTCGTCGTAGCGGGTAGCTTCGCGGGGTGTCCCGTACGGTGCCTGCCGAGGTCATGCGCGTCTCGATCGTGGACCGGCTCTTCGCCCGCGCCGGCGACGAACGGCCGTTGTTCACCCAGCAAGACCACCAGCGCGGCGTCGAGCACACCCTCACGTGGGCGGAGTTCGCCGCCAAAGTCCGGACCGTGGCCGGACAATTGCGCCGGATCGCCGAGCCAGGCGAGCGTGTCGCGATCCTCGCCGGACAGGAACTTGCTTACCCGCTGGCGTTTTTCGGCGCCCTCGCCGCCGGGATGGTCGCCGTTCCGCTGATGCTGCCGGGCAACCGCGCGCAGGCCGACCGGCTCGATGGGGTCCTCGCCGACTCCGGCGCGCGGGTGTGGGCGACGTCGTCCGCTGTCGCGGCGAAGGTGCGCGAGTTCGGCGATCCCGGAGACCTCGTGGTGGTCGACGAGTTGTCCGGACCAGGCATCGATCCGGTTCACGTGGATCCGGAAAGCCCGGCTTATCTGCAGTACACGTCGGGGTCGACGCGCGAACCGGCGGGCGCGGTGATCCCGCACCGGGCGATCGTCGCGTCCTGCTGGCAGGCCAGCCAGGCCTACGCCTCCGACGAGCAGACCACCTGCGCGGGCTGGATTCCGTTCTTCCACGACATGGGCCTGATCCAGCTGCTGTGCCTGCCGGTTTACGTCGGCGGCCGGTCGGTGTTCATGTCGCCGGCGGAGTTCGTGCACCGGCCGCGGCGGTGGCTGCGCCAGCTCTCGGACTATCCGGCCGTCTTCACCGCGGCCCCGAATTTCGCCTACGACCTCGCCGCCGACGTCGGCGGCGAGGAGGGCCTCGACCTCTCGGACGTCCGGGTCGCGCTCAACGGAGCCGAGCCCGTCCGGCCGCGCACGGTCGAGCGGTTCCACGAGGTGTTCGGCCGGTACGGGTTTCGCGCGGAGGCGCATCGGCCGTCGTACGGGCTGGCCGAGGCCACCGTGTACGTCGCGAGCGCCGGAGAAGAAGGGCCGCGCGGCGCGGTGCTCGACCGGGAAGCCCTTGCCCAGGGCCGTGCCGTCGAAACGCCGGACGGACAGCCGGTCATGTCGGTGGGGCGGCCGGTCGGGCAGCTCGTCCGGATCGTCCACGACGGACGCGAGCAGCCCGAGGGCGAGGTCGGCGAGATCTGGGTGCACGGGCCGAACGTCGCGTCCGGCTACTGGGGACGCGGCGACGCGGAAGCGTTCGGCGGAGTCCTCGACGGGCTCGAAGGCTGGCTGCGCACCGGCGACCTCGGGGTTTTCCACCGCGGCGACCTTTACGTCACCGGCAGGCTCAAGGACCTGATCGTCGTCGACGGCCGCAATTTCCACCCGCAGGACCTCGAGGCGGCGGCAGGCGAGGCGCATCCGGCGATCCGCCGCGACCGGGTCGCCGCGTTCGGCGTCGCCGACGAACGGGGCGAGGGCGCGATGGTGGTCGCGGAATGGGCCCGCGGCGCGGAAGCCGAGGTCAAGGACGTGACCCGGGCGGTCCTGCGAGCGGTGTCGAGGGAGCACGACCTCACGCTCCGCGCGGTACACCTGGTCCCTTCTGGCGGACTTCCGCGCACTTCCAGCGGAAAGGTCGCCCGGTCGGCCGCCAAGGCGCGTTACGGTGGCGTGCGTGGGTGATCACTGCGCCGAGGTCACGAAGGTCGTCAGCGACACCTTCCGGCTCGACCCGGCCCTCGTCGTGCCCGACGCTCCGCTGGAGGAGCTCGGCATCGACTCGAAGGGCCGGATCCGGCTTCTCGCGGCGCTGGAGATCTACTACGACGTGTCGATCGATCTGGACGAGCTCGATCGGTTCACCGACGTGGAATCCGTGGCGGACGTGCTCGCGGAGGCCCTGGCAACAAGCCGAGCTGAGGAGAAGCACTGAAATGAGCGGTGGGGGCGGGTACACCGCGACAACCCAGGCGTTGTCGAACGCGGCGAAGAACATCGGTGACCTGGCGGAGAAACTGCTTGACGACAATCCCGACCTGGAGAACTCCGAGCTGACCAAGGAGAAATTCGGCCGGGTGCACCAGGCGCACGCCGACAAGTACCTCGAGGGAACCAAACAGCTCTGGGGCGCGCTCTCCGGCTACAGCAAGGCCCTCGAAGCGTTCGGCACGAACATCGGCACCGCCGGATCGGCCTACGGCACGAACGAGGACAACCAGGCCGGCACCATCACCAAGACCGGCAACGGCGTCGACGGGATTCTCTGATGGCGGACGAAAACCAGCCGAAGACGTGGCCGGATGTCAAGAAACTGCTCGACGACTCGGCGGTGCCGCCAGCGTTGAAGGACGGGCTGCTCCGGGCGTGGGTCAACGAGCATCCGAACCCGGGCGGCGAAGAGGGCGACGAAGTCGCCAAGTACATCAAGTCCTACGGGCGGACGTTCATCCTGATTCCGAACGACCCGTTCGCGGCGCCCGGCGGGGCCCCGAAGCTCGAGGAGATCTACGAGGAGGCCCGGCGGAAGGGCCAGCAGAACAGCTACAACCAGGACGCGAAGCGCAAAGAGGTCGACAAGGGCAAGGACGAGCTCGGCAAGAAGCAGCCGCCCGCTCCCGGCGAGGGCAAGGACGCCGGGGCCACCGGCACGAAGACGTCCGACGAAATCTTCGACACCGCGGCCCCCGCGCTGCGGGTGTTCGAGACCTTCGGCGGGCTGCTCGAAAAGATCCCGGACGACTGCAGGGGGTCCACTCGCAAGCTCGACCTCGACAAGGACATCCGCGGCCCGTTCGACGAGCAGCGCGGGATCAGCTTCGAGGGCTTCGTCAACGACGCCATGCATTTCAAGCACGGCTCGGAAACCGTGAAGTCGACGCTGACCGAGACCGGAACCGAACTGGGCACCCTGTTCGGGACCTGGACCGGAGCCGGCGCCGACGCGGCCGCGGACCGGTACAACGAGAGCATCCAGAAGAAGGCCGCGAAGCTGGGGGACGACCTCAGCCACGCCAGCGAAGCGGTGCTGCACACCACGAAAACGCTGTTCGACCTGTGCAAGGGGAAGGCCGACCAGGTCATCGCGCTGTACCGCGACCAGGTCGGCAAGGCGGACTACACGATGGCGCAGAAGGTCATCGCGGTCGCCAACGGCGAGCACGGCAGCATCGAGGACCTGGCCCAGATCGCCGGCTGGATGGACTACAACTTCGGCACCAACCTGGTCGACACCCTCAACGACCAGGGCTGCTGCAACGACGACGAGATCCAGAGCCACGGCAAGGACCTCGCCAAGCAGTGGATCATGAACCAGTTCAACCCCGACATGTGGGACACCATCTACCAGGGGTTCGAGAAGGCCTGCAAGGACGCGAAGGACCTCGTCGACAAGGCCTACGACGCCCTCGACAAGGAGATGGGCAAGCTCAAGAACAAGTTCGAGGGCGCCGAGGACGGCGGGGCTGGTGGTTCCGGCGGTCCTGGCGGCGGTGGGCAGGGGCCTGGCGGTGGCGGTCCCGGCGGAGGCGGGCAGGGGCCCGGCGGTCCGGGGTCTGGCGGTCAGGGCGGCTACGGAGGCGGGCAGGGCGGCTACGGCGGCGGTCCGGGTGGCGGCTACGGCGGTGGTTCCGGTGGCGGCTACGGCGGTGGTTCCGGTGGCGGCTTCGGCGGTGGATCCGGCGGTGGAACTGGCGGCGGGTCCGGTTCGGACATTCCGCAGGGTGACCATTCCGGCGGGACCGGGGGCGGTTTCGGCGGCGGCACGGGAGGCGGCACCGGCGGCGGATCCGGTTCGGGAGGCGGGTCTGGCAGCGGCTCCGGCGGGGGCGGCGCGAAGGTTCCCGAACTCGATGTACCGTCCGATACGCCGGGCGGCGGTCCTCTCGGCGGGGGCCCAGGTGGCGGGACCGGCGGTGGCGGTCCGGTGGACGGTCCGCCGATCAAGACCGACTCCGGCGGCGGGTCCGATTCCGGAGGGCCCGGCTCGGGCGGTTCCGGCGGCGGGCAGGACCACGGCCAGTCCGAGGAAGAAGCCCGGCAGCGGGCCGAGCAAGAGGCGAAGCAGAAGGCTCAGGCCGAGGCGAAGCAAAAGGCCGAGGCCGCGATGGAGTCGCTGAAGAAGGACGCGCTGGGCAGCCACGGCGGCGCTCCCCTCGGCGGGCCGGGCGGTGGCGAGCCCGGTTCGACTGGCGGGGACGGCAAGGGTCCCGACGGCAAAGGCCCGGACGGGAAGGGCCCCGACGACAAGGTTCCCGGCGACGACAAGGCTCCTGGCGATAAGGGCGGCGGCGGTTCCCCCGGCGGCGGTCCGGCGGACGGCCCGCCGATCAAGACCGACCCCGCCGACGGCGGTCCCGGCGGCGAGGACGGAAAGCCCGGCGACGACAAGGACCACGACGGCAAACCGGACGACGACAAGCCGGATGCCGACAAGAACCACGACGGCAAGCCCGACGAAGACGGCCGCGATGTCCTGAAGGTCAAGCAGGGCGACAAAACCTTCGAGATGTCCGAGCCAGACGCGGACGGCAAGATGGACATCAAGATCGGCGAGGGTTCCGGGCCGGTCAAGGACTTCAAGATCGACTGGTCCGACGACAAGTCCGCGTCCGACGGCGGCCAGCCCGACGTCCACCACCCCGGTCCGGACGGCAAGATCCACCTCCGCGACGGCGACACGAAGATCACCGCCGAGCGGCCGGACGGGCCGAACGGGCCGACCGTCGTCACGGTCGACGACGGCAAGGGCAACCCGACGACGTACACGCTCGGCGAGGAGGACAAGCGTCCGGTCGACCACGGTCCGGAGACACCCGGCGACAGCACCGGCCGCCACCACGCGGGCGACGGTCCCGGCCAGCATCCCGGCGACCACAAGGGACCCGAGGCCAACGGGCACGGCGGCGCCTCGCCCAGCAGCAGCCACCCGGTGCCTCCGATGGGCGGGCCGGGTCCGGAAATCTCGCACATCGGCGACCCGTCCGGCGGGCACCCGGTGTACCCGGCGGGAGACGGTCCCGCCCAGGGGGCCTCGCACATCGGCGACCCGTCCGGCGGGCACGCGGTGCATCCGGCGGGAGACGGTCCCGCCCAGGGGACCTCTTACGGCGGCGGCCACCCCGCGGGAGAACCGGTCCAGCCGCTGCACCACGGGGTTCCGAGCGGAGCGCCGGGGCATCCGGTCGAGGGCGGGCCGGGTCCGGAGGTCTCGCACACCGGCGGTCCGGGCGTCCCCGCTGGCGCACCGAGCGCTCCGCTGCACGGCGGGCCGGTGGTCGGGGTCGACCACACTCCGGTGTCCGGCACCCACTCCGGCGGCGGGTTCCCGGCCCCGGCGGGAGACCACTCCGGCCAGCCGGGTCAGTCCGGCGGCGCCGGGATGCCCGGCATGGGTCCGATGGGCGGCGGGCACGGCGGCGGTGGCGGCGGTGGCGAGACCGAGCGGCGCGCGGCGTACCGCGTGGAGGGCGCGGTCTTCGACAACCTCGCCGAACCCGCCAGCCGGATCACTGGTTCACTCGACGATGACGACGACGCGCCGATCATCCGGACCAGGTAGGAGGGACGCATGAGCGAAACCGCCGCGATGAAGGCCGAACTGGACGCGCTGGTCCGGGAGCAGGCCGACCGGAGGGCGCTGCGCGAGCAGAAGGCCGAGGAGATCAAGGCGCGGTCCCAGGAGTACATGACCAAACAGGTGCAGGCGGCCGAACGGTACGTCCAGCACCGGCGGGAGCTGGGGAAGCGCAAGACCAAGTCCGGGTGGAGCACGGACCGGCCGAGCACCGATCCGCCCTCGGCGTTCGATTCCGACGAGTTCGGCAACGAGCCCGGTTCGGCGTCCCCGTTCGCGGTGACCCCGAATCAGCCCGCCCTGCGGAGCGAGCCGCCGCGGCGTCCGGCGCGTCGCCCGCGTCCGGTGGAAGACGATGAGGACGACGACGCCTTCCTCAACAACCGTTGGCGCGATTGAGGTTCTGCCTCGGGAGGGGGCTCGCCTGCCCCCTCCCGGAGGTCAGATCCGGACCAGCATTTTCCCGACGTTCTCCCCGCGCAGCATCCCGATGAACGCGTCCACGATGCTGGAAAACCCTTCTGCCATGGTCTCGTCGACCAGCACCTTGCCGCTGCGGACGTGCGGGATCAGGAATTCCTCGAACTCCTCGCGCGCGTCGAGGTGATTGCGCACCAGAAACCCTTCGATCCGAAGGCTTTTCCCGACCACGTCGTACAGATTGTGCGGCGCGCTCGGCGGCGTGCGCAGGCTGTTGTACTGCGAGACTGAACCGCACCAGGCGACGCGGCCGTAGTCGCGGAGGGCGTCGATCGCGGCGGCCAGGTGGTCGCCGCCGACGTTGTCGAAGTACACGTCGATGCCGTCCGGAGCCGCTTTCGCGAGCAGGTCGGTGACCGGGCCGTCGTGGTAGTTGAAGGCGGCGTCGAAACCGAGGTCGCGGGTCAGGTGCTCGACCTTCGCCGCGGATCCGGCGCTGCCGACGATGCGTCCCGCGCCGAGCAACCGCGCGAGCTGCCCGGCCGCGCTGCCGACCGCACCGGCAGCGGCGGAGATGAACACGTCATCGCCGGGGCGGACCTGTGCGACCCGGGTCAGTCCGACGTACGCGGTGAGCCCGGTCCCGCCGAGAACGCCGAGGTAAGCGCTCAGCGGAACGCCGTCCGCCGGGACGATCGTCCGGACGTCGGCGCTGGTGAGGACCGCGCGGGTCGCCCAGCCGTGCCGGTGGAACACCGTCGTGCCGACCGGCAGCGCCGGCTCCTTCGACTCGACCACCTCGCCGATCGAACGGCCCTCCAGCCCCGCGCCGAGTTCCCAGCCGCCCCACTCCATGAACTCGCGCATGTACGGATCGACGGACAGGTAACGGTTTTCGACCAGCACCTGTCCGGCAGCGAGGTCCGGCAGCGGCTGGGTGACGAACTCGAAGTCGGCGGCACTCGGCGCGCCCTCGGGGCGGCGGACCTGGCGGACGGCGGTCAGGGACACGGGATCTCCTTAAGGAAGGGCTCTGACCAGCAAACTTAGGCAGCTCGGCGGCGTCTCGGCAGAGGTCCGGATTGATGGACCGGGCCAATCCATGAATCCTGCTCATGGCTGCGGCTAGGCTGGTCGCATGGATGCTGTCGACCTCACGCCGGGCGAGCTGCGCCTGCTGCTCGCGGTGGAGCGCACCGGCAGCTTCACCGCCGCGGCCGCCGAGCTGAGCCTCACTCAGTCCGCGGTCTCGCACGCCGTGCGGACCTGCGAACGCAAGGTCGGCGCCATCCTCTTCGACCGCGGCCGAACGGGCGCCCGCCCGACCGCCGCCGGGGCCCGCGCACTCGTGCACGCCCGGCTGATCCTGCGCCAACTCGACGTTCTCCGCGCCGAAGCCCGCGGCGCGGCAGCGGGAACCCTCACCGGACCCCTGCGGATCGCCGCTTTCCGCAGCGCCGCCGCACACCTCCTGCCCGCAGCCCTGGAACGCTTGACCGCCAAGCATTCCGGCCTGCACCCGCAGGTCCTGATCGTCCCCGAAATAGGCCGCGGCACCGCGGGCGAGGTCGCCGACGGCCGCGCGGACGTCGCCATCGCCACCCTCAGCGAAGAAGAAGCCCCGCCGGCCGGGTTGGTCGCCGGAGAACTGTTCCGCGAGCCGTACTTCCTGGTCAACCCGGCCAGCCGCGCCGAATCGCGCGGCCTGCCGTTGCTCGACTGGCCGGAAAACTGCTCCTCCTACACGCGGTCCTGGTGGGCCCGGCAAGACTGGCTGCCCTCGGCGAAAATGGAGGTCGCCGACGACGGAGTGGTCCTTTCCATGGTGGCGCAAGGAATCGGCATGGCGATCCTGCCGAAACTCACCCTCGCCGCCATCCCGCCGGGAGTCGCGGTCACGCCGATCGCCGACCCGCCCACCCGGAGAATCGGGTACGTGGCCACCTACGCCGGCGCGCAATCCCTTGCGGTGCGCGAATTGGTCCGGGAATTGCGCGCGGTCGCCGAAGCGGAGTTCCCCGGCGCGGCTTGATCCTCGACAAAGACCATCGTCCCCGGGAATTTGACCCCTCCCGCGCGCCCGAACGGAGGTTGTGCCTCCCCTCGCGGCGGTCAGACTTGAGGCACGCGGGCAATGGCCCGCAGCCGGGCATTGGTCGAGCCCATGCCGGTTAACCGCCTGTTCGGTGCGTGCTGCTCGTCGTTCGTTCGGCCTCCCCGGCCAGGCGGGAGCGAAGGAGGACGGATGAGATTCGCCGGAAAGGCACCCGCGGTCTTGGCGGCTGTCGTGGGGGTGGTGCTGTCGCTGGCCGGATCGGCGGCGGTGGCCACCAAAGCGGGCGCGCCAGCTTGTTCGCCCGGCACCACCGTGACCACCGACGACGGACCGGTGTGCGGTATCGCGGGTGCGGAGATCAAGTCGTGGCAAGGGATTCGGTATGCCGCACCGCCAGTGGGAGAGTTGCGTTGGGCGGCACCGCAGCGGCCCCCGCACTGGACTGAGCCGTTCGCCGCTACCGAGGAGGGCACCGAGTGTCCGCAGCCGCCCGGTACCGGTCCCGGGTCGGCCAACGAGGATTGCCTCAATCTGACCGTGCGCGTCCCGGCCAACGCGGGTCCCGGCCCGCTTCCGGTGATGGTGCAGATCCACGGCGGCGGATTCCTGCTGTGGAAGCCGACGGACGCGAGTCGTCTCGTGACCGCGGGGCGCGTCATCAGCGTGGAGTTCAATTACCGGCTCGGGATTTTCGGTTTCCTGGCGCACGAATCGTTCGGTGCGCACGCGGGCAACTACGGCCTTCAGGATCAGCAGGCCGCGCTCCGCTGGGTGCAGCGCAACATCGCGAAGTTCGGGGGCGACCCGCACAATGTCACGATCTACGGCGATTCCGCGGGCGGTTCGAGCGTCTGCGCCCACACCGCTTCGCCGGCCTCGGCCGGGCTGTTCAAGCGCGGGATCAGCCAAAGCGGGGAGTACAACTCGCTGCTCGGCGTCGACATCATCTGGCAAACACAGGACTGCAAAGCACAATTGCCCACTGAGAAACAAGCGCGGGAAAAGGGTGCCCGGTTCGCCGCGGCGCTGGGCTGTTCCACCGCCGCCTGCCTGCGTGCGCTGCCCGCGGAGACGGTGCTCAAACAGGCCGACCACGGAAGAAATCCCGACAACGGAACGGTCGCGCCGATCGTCGACGGCAAGACTCTGCCGATGTCACCCGCCGAGGCTTTCGCCACCGGGCAGGTCAATCACGTAGCGCTGATGCACGGCGTCGACCGCGACGAAACTCAACTCCCATACGCCGCTACTGAAGCCGATTACGAGAAATTCATCAAGGAACAGTACGGAAAGCACGCCGATGAGGTCCGCGAGACGTATCCGCTCAAGCGGTATCCCGCGCCAGCTCCGTATCTCGCCTACCGGACAGCCGTCGCCGACTCCAACTCGGTGTGTCCCGCGCTGCTCAACGACGAGCGGCTCTCGCGGCACCTCCCGGTCTTCGCCTACCAGGTCGACGACACCGATATCCCGCCGCAGTTCTTCGTCGACCCCGCCAAACCGAACGGTGCCTACCACGTCGCCGAATGGCTGCTGATGTTCCCGAACGGCGTCCAGCTCACCCCCAACCAGCAGGTGCTCGCCGACCAGATTCTGACGCAGTGGGCCGGTTTCGCCCGCACCGGAAACCCCACTGTGGACGGTGCGCCGCAGTGGGATCCTTACACCAAGGACAATCCCGTGGTCCTGGCGCTCAACGCCGCGGGAGACAGCCAGCTCACCACGGAGATCCCGCGGCAGCATCACTGCGCGGAACTCTGGAACCCGTTGACTCCCTTCGCACACCACCGATAGGGCTCCGATAACCAGCTGTGTGGAAAGCAAAAGCTGCCTGCACAGTCGCGATTCCGGCGTCTCGCAACGTTTTCCGAACTCGGCTGACAGCGTGGACCCCGCCGACTACCGTGGAAGGTCCGTCGGGGGGACACGCTGGCCAGTCAGGGTGGAGGGGACGGCATGGGGCAGCGCATTGGGCACGGCTGAAACCGATCTCGCGGACAGATCGGCGCGTTCTTTCCGTGGAGCGGTCTCGCTGTCGCGGTGGAATCTGTGGAACCAGCGGCCCAGTTTGATCGCCTACTGTCTCCTGATCGAAGCCGTCGCGGCAGTAGCGACCGTGACCGCTGCCCGCGCCGAACACTTCTCCGGCCGGGACCTGCTCGTCTTCGGCCTGCTGAGCGGATGCGGTCTGCTGCAGGCCGAACTGGGCCGCGAGGTCGAACGGCTCCGGCTCAGATCCGGCACCCCGCACATCAACTTGACCTCGGTGTGGAGCTTCGCCGGCGTGCTCTTGCTTCCGTCGGCCCTGGTCACCGGACTCGTCGCGATCCTCTACCTCTATCTGGCCACCCGCAGCCCCTACCGCGTCCGCCGCGTCTCGGCCTTTCGCGTCGTGTTCAACGCCGCCCTGGTCGTCGTCACCTGCCAGGCCGCCGCAGCCGTCCTCTCCTGGACCTCGACTCCGAGCCTCAAGTCCGTTCTGCACGCGGGCTGGTCTGGTTTCGGCGACCTCTTCCTCGCGACCGCCGCCTACTTCGTCGTCGCCGCCCTGATCACCGTCCCCGGGCTCAACGCGCCGGACCGGTCGCTGCGCACCCTCTTCGGCGGCTGGGGAGACAACCTGCTCGAAGCCGCGACCCTCTGCCTCGGCATTCTGACCGCGCTCGCCGTGACGACCATGGCTGAGCTGGCCCTGTGCGTCCTGCCGCCGCTGCTCGTCATCCACCGCGCGGTTCTCGTGAAGCAGCTGGAAATCGCCGCGACCACCGACGAGAAGACCGGCCTGCTCAACACCACCGGCTGGCACGCCCTCGCCGCCCGCGAACTCGGCCGGGCGCAGCGAACCGACTCCAGTTTCGGCGTGCTGATGGTAGATCTCGACCGCTTCAAACGGATCAACGACGAATACGGCCACCTCAGCGGCGACGCCGTCTTGCGCGCCGTCGCCGCCGCGATCACCGGCGCGGTGCGCGAGTACGACTCGGTCGGCCGGTTCGGCGGCGAGGAATTCGTGGTTCTGCTGCCCGGCCTGCGCCAACCCGGCATCCGGGTCGTCGCCGAACGGGTCCGCGAAGCCATCGCGCGGCTCGTCGTCGAGGTGCCCGCCGCGAACGGCCCGAAGACGATCGACGGGCTGTCCGCGTCGATCGGCCTCGCGACCTATCCGGAGTCCGGAACTGCGCTCGAACGCCTGGTCCACGCGGCCGACCAGGCGCTCTACCGGGCGAAGAACACCGGCCGCAACAAGGTCGTCAGCAGCGCCGACCTCGGCTGAGCGGTATTGCCCCGGCCCTCGAAATGACATACGGTTCCGCCACTGACACGCGATTCCGCAGAGGTGGTCGATGACCCGACGCGCACTGGTCCTCGGTTGTGGCGGCACGCTCGGCTTCGCCTGGACCGCCGCCGCCCTCGCCGCGGTCGAGGACCAGCTGGGATGGGACGCGCGCGACGCGGACATCCTGGTCGGCACCTCGGCGGGTGCGGAGATGGCGGCGTTTCTCGGCTCCGGAATCGGGGTCGGCGAGATCATGGCCGCGCTCGGCGGAGAACCCGCCGACGAACGCCTCAAGCGGCATCTCGCACAGCATCCGGGCAAACTGCCACCGTGGCCGGCACCGGTTTGGCCTGGTCTCGGCCTCACCGCCGCGGCGCTGCGCGGCCGGGCCGACCTGCTGGCCGGACTGGCCGGTGTGCTGCCCAAGGGCCGCGGCGACGCTGGGTGGCTGCGTGCCCTCGGGACCGCGCTGGCCACTGCCGACGGCTGGGTCGAGCACCCGCGGACCTGGCTCGTCGCGGCCGATCTCCGCACCGGTGAGCGGGTCGCGTTCGGGAATGCGCAGCGGACCGAGCTCGGCACCGCGATCGCCGCGTCCTGGGCCATTCCGGGATGGTTCCCGCCGGTCGCCGTCGACGGCCGCGAGTACGTCGACGGCGGCACCGTCTCGCCGACCTCCGCGGATCTCGTTCTGGAGACCGGCGTCGAGGAGGTCGTGCTCCTCCCGCCGATGTCCACCTCCGGCGGCGCGCCCGGCCGCGGTTTCGCCCGCGTCGAACGGCTCGCCCGGCACGCGATGACCCGGCGCGTCGACGCCGAGGTCACGCAACTCCGCGCCGCCGGTATCCGCGTGCTCCGCATCGAGCCGGGTCCGGCCGAACTGGACGTCATGGGCCCGAATTTCATGGACCTCCGCCGCCGCGCCGACGTGCTTCGCGCCTGCCGCGCCCTGACCCCGCCGCGCGTGCGCGCCGCCATCGAGCAAGGAGCGACCCCGTGACCTACCCCAAGATCGACCTCGCCGGCGCGTCCGTCGCGATCACCGGCGGAGGCGCCGGAATCGGCCGGGCGGTCGCGAAGTTGTTCGCCGGCAAGGGAGCCCGCGTCGCGATCGGCGACCTGAACCAGGCGGCCGCCGAGGAAACCGCCGAACAGGCCGGCGGCACCGCCCACCACCTCGACGTCGCCGACCGCGATTCGTTCGCGTCCTTCCTCGCCGCGGCCGAGAAGGCTCACGGACCGCTGCGGGTGCTGGTGAACAACGCCGGGCTCATGCCGAACGGCGGATTCCTCGAACTCGCCGACGCCACCGACCGGCTGCAGATCGACGTCAACCTCGGCGGTGTCCTCAATGGACTGAAGCTGGCGCTGCCCGGCATGGTCGAACGCGGTTCCGGCCACGTCGTGAACGTCGCCTCGCTGACGGGCAAATTCCCGGTCAAGGGGCTGGCCGTCTACAACGCGACCAAATTCGCCGTCGTGGGGCTGACCGCCGCGACCCGCCTGGAGTTCGCGGACGCGGGCGTCAGCATCAGCGCCGTGCTGCCCTCGGCGGTGGACACCGCGCTCGCCTCCGGCCTGGACATGCGGCCGATCCCGAAGGTGCGGCCGGAAGACGTCGCCAGGGCGGTCGTCGATTCGGTGCGCCACCGCCGCGGCGAAATCGCCGTCCCCGGCTACGTCGGCCTGCTCGCCGCGGCTGCCGGAGTCACTCCCGAGCCGGTCCTCAACCGCATCCGGCGGCTGGTTCGCGACGATCGCGCACTGCACGCCGACCGCCCGGAACGAGCGGAGTACCGGGCGGGTCTCGAAGCGCAGCAAGGAACCCGCCGGTAGCCGGTTCGTTTTCCGGATAGCCCGGGAGTTCGGTTACGCGGCTAGACCGTTTCCGCCACACGCTGCACGGTGGAGTAAAGCCCACCTTCCGGCGCGGAGAGGCCGGAACCGAGCAGTGAGATTCAGCGGTGTCTTCGGGAGCAGATTCCCCTTGCGGCGTTGGCCACAGACGACAGGGAGAACTCCGCTGATGTCCGAGACAACCGACCGGGCGCTGCGCCCTGGCGACCTGGCGATCCGATGCGGGGCCGTCGGCTCCCTGGTACTGGTGAGACTGCGCGGCGCGCTGGACCTGGCCACCGCGGGCGACCTGGCCGAAGTGCTGGCCACGCAGCTGCGGACCGGCCGTGACATCGTGCTCGACTGCACCGGCCTGGACTTCATGGCCGTCGTCGGGATGTCGCTGATGATCGACACCCACCGCGCCGCTCACGTCCGCAAGCAGAAGCTGATCGTGGTCACCGGCGGCAACCGGGCCGTGCTGCGCCCGCTGCGCGTCGCCCGGGTCGATGTCATGCTCCGTCTCGCCGGCACCATCGACGACGCGTGCGCCCAGCTGGGGTACGCCGGGGGTGGTTTGGCGCTCGGCGCAAGCGGGTAACCGGGGGGTCCTTGTACGGTGCCGGCCGTTGGGAGCCGGCGTGGACGAAGGGCCGCCGACGTATGTCCGCTCCTGGACGCGTGGTGTTCGACAGCGACGACCTGGAGCGCACCGAAGCTTTCCTCAGCAGCTCCTACGCCCCGATGCGAATCGGCAGCGGCAGCCGCGACGCAGGCGCCCACATCACCCGCGTGGCCTCGGACACCGTGAGCGCCGACAAGCTCGACCTGCACTTCGACATGAGCTACGACGTCGACCCGCTAGGCCGGATCTGCCTCTGCGACATCGAAGCCGGCACCATCGAGGACCACCAGGTCGACGGATGGGCCGAACCCGCCGATTTCGCCCCCGGCGACCTGTTCTCCTTCGCCCCGCCCGACCGCCCGTACTCCGGCCGGATCTGCCGGGCGCGCTACACCATCACCATGCTCGACCCGGACCTGCTGACCCGCGTCGCCGGGACTCAGCAGCCAGTACGATTGCTGGACCACAAACCGATTTCCCCCGCGGGCGCCCAGCACCTCCGGGCCGCAACCACCTACCTGCGGGACCAGGTCCTGGCCGCCCCGGACATCGCCGAGCACCCGCTGCTGGCCAGCACCGCGAGCCAGCACCTCGCGGCCGCCGTGCTCGCGGCTTTCCCCACCACCGCACTGGACGAACGCGCCGGCACCGACCTCGACGCCCACCCGCAGGCCTTGCGCCGCGCCATCGCGTATCTCGAAGCCAACCCGGACCGCGACCTCACGGCGACCGAACTGGCCCAAGCAGCGGGAGTCTCGGCACGTGCGGTGCAGCTGGCGTTTCGACGGCACCTCGACACGACGCCGATGGCTTACCTGCGACGCGTGCGTCTCGACCATGCGCGGGCTGAACTGCGCGCGGCCGCGCCCGGTTCAACGACGGTGACTCAGGTCGCGGCGCGATGGGGGTATACGCGGCCCAGTGCGTTTACGGCGCATTACCGGGCTGCTTATGGGGAGCTGCCTTCGCAGGCTCTGCAAGGGGATGCGTGACCGCGAGGGATGGTCGGTCCGGCAGCTGGCCGGGCGAATCCGGGGACAACAAGCTCTGGTAAATGCCGGAGTGTCCGCCGGGATCAGTTGACGCAGAGGGCGGGCACATTTGCGGTTATTCCGGGTGCCTCGGCCGTGTTGCCACGACGGAGAAGGCGCTGCGGGACGTCGTGAAGTGCCGTTGGCAGCCCTGTGCCGGGTTCGCGGATTAGTTCAGGCTGGACGCGAGGGGGCTGCTTTGTCGCGCCCGTCGCCACGGCGCGTGCCGCATGTCCCGCGCGCGGCCTCATCCTCCCGAGACTATCGCTATCCGCCCTGCGAGGGGAAGGGCCTGACGTCGGGTCCGGGACTCGCCGCCGGGCGGTGGGTTCGCATTGTTTCACTCAGGTGTGTTCCGAGAATCCGCTATTTCTTCCTTGCTGGTAACTAGGTCGGGTGAATTGCTGACAGGTGGCGCTATTTGTGCATGGCAGCGGCAGTGCGCGTGGCACCGTGGTGTCGGGGAATATTCCTTCGACCGGTTTTGCCTGGTCAGCGCGGAAAACGCGGGTATTGCCAGGGTCGAATCGGTCCGCGCAATAGCGATAAAGCGCAAGGAGTGTGCGCGGCGGTAAGCGCCGGGTGTGGTTATATGTTGCCGCATCAGCAGGGTTCCGGTGCGGGTATTGCACCGGCCGAGCGGGAACGTTCGTCGGCTGGACAAAGGATCGGCGAGATCCGGGGCGGTGAAGAGAGTGCGGAAGCAAGCACGGCACACCACGGGTGTCAGTCGCTTCTTGCTGCGCGCGCTCGTCGTCGTCGGTGGCGCGGTCGCGGCCACGGCGGTGGCATGGGCGGTCGCCGGCGGCACGGCCGGTGCGGACACCCTGCTGCCGCCTGGCCTGATCGGGCCGGGTACTGCCGGTGCGCCGGCGGCGACGGTGCTGTCCGCGGTCGACCCGGGCCCGGTTGCGGGCGAGCTCGGTCGGCTCGACGAGGTGGTCCACGACGTCGCCCGGCCGGTGCGCCGCTTGCTCACCGCCGCGGCGCGGGTTCAGCGTTCCCAGGCCGCACACGATGTTCCCGGCCAGGCTCTTTCCGTCACCAGCGGCGTGCTGAAGGCGACCGCCAAGGGATTGCTGGGCGACGAAACCGAGTCGATGCCCCGGCGTGCCGCGCAAACCATGTCGGCTCCGGTCGACCCGGTGTCCACTGTGGACCGTCCTGCGGTGCGCGGCGACGGTGCCGCGGCCGCGGCACCGGACATTGTCGAGGGCGCCACCACGGTCGGCACGGCCATTCCTGAGCGTTCCGCGCCCGAGGCCAGCCCGGCGGACCGGGGTGACGTTCGGTCACCCGCGGAAGTCGAGCGCGAAACCGGCGCGCGGCACGGACAGCTGCCGCTGCCCCTGCCTCTGCCGCCGTCTCCGAGCGCCGGTTCGACCGCCACGGTGACGGCTGCGCACGGCGGTAATGACGGTTGCGGCGCGACTCTGTCGGGCAACCCGGCGCGCCACCAGTCTCGAGCCGAAATCCGCCGCCCCGCGGCCCATCGCTCGGTGGCGAATACTGCCTGCCAGCCTGGCGTAACGCCAGACTGAAGCGCGCTTTCCGCACCGGGACGGCGATTCGGCGGATCAGCCCGCGCCTTCCTGGCTTGCTGGCCGGATGCCCCTTGATTCCCTTTTCGCGCCGCGTGGACTCTTGCCGCGCGTTGTGCAAGTGCCTTTTTTCTGAAGATTCCACTGATTTCTAAGGAGTATTTCTCATGCGTAATTGGACGAAGCTCGGTCTGCGGGCGGCCCTCGTCGCCGGCGGCCTGCTGATGCTCGGGACCGGGATCGCGTCGGCGGACGAAAACGTCAACCCCGACCTCCCCGCCTCGCCGCTGGATCTGCACGCCGACCCGGCCGCGGTCGCCAGCCTGGCCGAGCGGCTTCAGCAGCTGGCTCCCGCGCACCTCGACAAGGCCGCCTCGGTGCCTTCCGCGGTGCGCGAGGTGGTGCCGAAGGTCCAGGCCATGTCCAACGGGGTGCTGACCCCGCAGTCCGCCTCGTCGGTGTTCACCGTGCCGGCACAGCTGCTGCGGTCCTCGCCGGCGGCCAGCGCGAGTTTCGACGAGCCGGAAATCAACGCCCCGGTCGGGAACGAACTGAAGGTCACCGATCTGCCCACCCTTCCGCTGCTCACCGAACTGCAGAACTCGGTGCCGCGGCCGGCGGGCGCCACGATCACCCCCGTCAACGGTGATCTCCCGGCCCTGCCGCTGCCCCTGCACGGAGGGGTGAGCACCACGCCCGACGCTCCCGGCGAGGGGCACCTGGCGAATGTGCCCAACGTACCCGTCGCTCCGGCTGCTCCGGTCGCGCCGGTGCGGCCAGTGACCCCCCAGACGCCGCAGCTGCCCCGGACCCCGGCGATGTCCCCGATGCCGGGCATCCCCTCGGCCGCGGTTCCCGGCCGCGGGGGCCGGGCGGACGTTCCGAACCAGGGTTCGCCGCTGGCCGGTATTCCGTTGCTGGGACAACTGCCGCTCATTGACTCGGTGCTGCCCACGCGGCTGCTGAACCGGCCGGACAGCGTGAAGCTGCCGCTGGTGCCGCAGCTGCAGCGAATGCCGCTCGACGGGGGCACTTCCCCCTTTTCCGGCGACGAGGTGACCCCGCAGTCGGCAGTGCAGAAACTCGCGGCCCGGCTGAGTGGGCTCGTCCGCAAATGACCGCCCGTTGACGCCCGGGAAGGGGTCGGAGAACAGTTGCTTCCGACCCCTTCCCGAGCGGTGCGATTACCCCGGAATTCGAACCGCCCTGACCCACAGGGCTTTTTGGCATGGGCTTCTTCCCGTGCGGCCGGGGAATCCCGATTTCCAAATTTCAGTTAACACGATAGTGGAACCAAGTGGAAATTGCTGCCGGGCAACGATAAATTACTTATTGCGCGCAGCGTTCCGGAACGCTCTGGTGAGAAAGCATCACCATTCCTTGCCAATCTCTCAGTCTCCAGGAGTAGCCTCATGTTGAAGAAAATCGGTTTCCTGACCACCGCGATGGCCGCCGGCGCCCTGCTCTTCGGCGGGATCGCCTCGGCCGGCACCCCGGACGAGCACCACCACCACCACGGCCGGGACGGCCAGGTCGGCTTGGTGAACCTGAGCAACACCGACGTGCTGCACAACGTCAACGGCACCCTCGGCGTCTGCGGCAACGACGTCAACGTTCTCGGCGTGCAGGTCCCGATCCGCGACTCGCTGGACGGCATCGGCGTGCCGGTCCTTTCGCCGGGCGAGAACTCCGCGCAGGGCATCTCTCCGTACAACTGCGCGTCGGGCAGCACGGTCGACGGCGGCAGCATCCAGCACGGCTGAGCCCGCGCGCCCGGCCGGGCCGTGGTGGGCGGACCGGCCGGAGCCTGGGATTCAGCGGTGCAGGTGCTTCGGCGGCTCGGAACCGGGCCAAGGCTCGGCTGCCCGAGCCGTCCGAGCCTGCCGGACAGTCACGACCGCGTCGACGCGGGTGGGGTTGGTGTGCCAGTGTTGGGGTGCGCCAACCCCGCCCGGCGCGACCGGGCACGCGGCCGGAGCCCCCGTCCGTGCCGTGCGTTCGCTTGTGCCGATGGCCGCGTCGAACGCAAAGACAATCCACTGTGGACAAAGCTTGCGCGGTGCGGCAATCGCCAAGGAGCGGGTCGGGGGACTGGCTTCCGCGCGGTTGCCGTTTTCCGTGCTTGAGCGAAGCAGCATCCTGATCTGGTGTGCACAGTCTCGCGAAGGCAGTCCGGTTCTCAACGCACGACCAGACCCCTTCGCTCGAGCGTGACACCCGTTTCCTGTTCCCGGAATGTGCTTCTCGGCATCGCGGCGACCGGTCACCTCCGGTCAGGCGGTATGCGGATAAGGAGTCATGCGTAGTGGGTTATCAGATACTGGTGGCCGCTGCCGTGCTGTACGCGGTGGGAATCGTCGCGCAAAGCGTCGCGGCCCGCCGCGCCGGCGGTTCGTCCGGAGCCGGTGTCGGACTGCTCGCCCGGTTGGCGACCGATCCGCTCTACCTCGCAGGCTTCGCCGGTCAGGCCGGCGGCTTCGCGCTCGCTTTCTTCGCCCGCGCCTCGCTGCCGCTCTACCTGGTGCAGACCGCTTCGTCCTCGGCGATCGGCCTGGCCACCGTCTTCGGGGTGCTGGTTCTCGGATGGCGGATCCGGACCGCGGAAGTGCTGACGCTGGTGCTGCTCGCCGCGGGATTGGTTCTGCTGGCCGGGGTTTCGGCGCCCTCGACAGCCGGAGACCTCGGTCTGGGCGGGATCATCGTCGTGGCCGGGACTGTCGTGGGCATCGGGTTGGCGATGATCCCGGCGGGCCGGACCGCGACGTTCACGGCGCCGGCGGTCCTGTCCGGATTGTCGTTCGCTGTCGTGGCGGTGGCGAGCCGCACGCTGGCCCATCGGGATCTGTTGTCGTTGCCCACGAATCCGCTCACCTGGCTGGTGCTCGCGGGGGCGGTCCTCGGCCAGGCGTCGATGGCCGTCGCGCTTCAACGCGGCCCGGCCGCGGCGGTGGTGGCCACGGCGGACGCGACCACGATCGTGCTGTCCGCCGTCACCGGCATCGCCGTGCTGGGCGATCGGGTGGTCGACGGCGGCGGTCCCTGGGTCGCTCTCGGTCTCGTCGTCGTGGTGGCCGGGGTGCTGCTGCTGGGTTCGCAAAGCCGGGCCGCCGCGCGGACCGGGCGCGTCGCCGGGGAAACCGCATGACCGGCCGGCCGCTGGCGACCGTTTCGGTGGATCTGGACAACCTGTGGGCGTACCTCAAGACCCACGGCGATCCCGGTTGGCGGGACCGCCCCAGTTTCCTTCCGGCGGCCGTGCCCCGGCTGCTCGACGTCCTCGGCGAGCAGCACCTGAAGGCGACGGTGTTCGTGGTGGGCGCCGACGCCGTCCGCGAAGACGGGGCCAAGGCGGTCAACGAGTTCGCCGCGGCCGGACACGAGATCGCCAACCATTCCTTCGGCCACGAGCCCTGGCTGCACCGGTACTCCCGCGACCGGCTCGCCGACGAGCTGAGCCGGGCCGAGGACGCGATCGTGTCGGCGGGCGTGCCGAAACCCTCCGGCTTCCGCGGGCCCGGTTACAGCGTCACCCGAGACCTCGTCGAGCTGCTGCTCGAACGCGGCTATTCCTACGACGCCAGCACGCTGCCGACCTGGATCGGCCCGCTGGCCCGCGCTTACCACAACCGCGGCGTGCCCGCGGCGGCCCGGGACGACGGCCGCGGCGAGCTGTTCGGCGGGTTCTCGCGGGTGCTCGCGCCGGTGCACCCGTATCGCTGGCGAACGGCCGAAGGCAACGCGCTGGTCGAGCTTCCGGTGACGACCATGCCCTTGCTGCGCACCCCGATCCACGGTGCCTATCTCGTCCAGCTCCACGAGGTCTCCCCGCGGCTGGCTCGCGGGTATTTCCGCACCGCGCTGCGGCTCTGTCTCGCCCGTGGGGTCACCCCGTCCCTGCTGCTGCATCCGACGGATGTTCTCGAGGGCAAAGAGGCGCCCGGGATGGAGTTCTTTCCCGGAATGGCGGGGGGAAGCCGGAAGACCGCCCTGGTGCGCTGGGCGCTGCGTACGATGCGCGAACAGTTCGAGGTCGTCGGCACCGGGGAGTACGTCCGCCGAAGCGTGGTGCGGCGCGAGCGCTCGACCGCCCGGCTGGACCGGGGAAGATGAACGCGTTCACCGTCGTCCTGCCTGCCGAGCGCGACCCGCTCGCAGCAGCGCTTCGGGTGGTCGCGTACGCGACCATGGCTCTGGCGCCGGTCGAGGGTTACCTGGCGGCCGTGCATCCGCAGGTGGGCAAGGTCGCTCCCGCGTTGCTGATCGCCGGGTGGCTGGTGCTCCGGATCCGGCACCGGACGCTTCCCCGGCTGACGCCGCTGCAGGTGGTGCTCGCCCTGCTCGGTGCGGTCGTGGCGACCACCGCGGCGGTCCACTCGGCGGAGGTGTTCACCGTCGAGTACGCCGTGCGCTGGTTTCCGTTCCTCCTGGTCACCGCGGTGCTGGCGGATATCGGCGGGCGCGAGGTTCCCATTCGCGGGCTGCTGCTCGCGATGGCCGCGGGGGCGACGGTGGCGGGTGCCGGTGCGTTGTACAGCCTGATCGTGGAGGGGAATACGCGAGCCAGCGGCCCGCAGCCCGACCCGAACGATCTGGCCTATTTCCTCGTGGCCGCGGTTCCTCTGCTCTTTCTGACCCCGCGCGTTTCGCGTTCGCGCTTTTTCGCGAGCACGCTCGCCGGGACCGTTCTGGTGGGCGGTGCGGTCGCGACTTTCTCCCGGGGCGGCGCCCTTGCCTTGGCTGCCGCGCTGGCCTGGTTGCTGGTGCGCCGCGTGCTTCCGTGGCGAGTGCTCGCCGCGGCCGCAGGTTCGGTCGTCGTGCTGGGCCTGGGCGCGCTGCTGTTCGCCGGACCGCAGCTGGAGCGGGCCGTGCAGGAGAAGACGTTCATCGCCGCGACCAATGTGGACACTCGGGAGCTGCGCTGGCAGGCCGCGGCCCGGATGGTGGCGGCGCATCCGGTGCTGGGCGTCGGCCCGGGTTCCTTCCGCACGCAGTACGCCGCCGCCTCGCACAACGCCGAGATCGACGAGCAGACCCCGGTGGCGCACAACATGTATCTCGAGGTGGCGGCCGAACTCGGCCTGCCCGGGTTCGCGTTGTTCGCCGGGGTGATCGGCGTCGCCGTGCTCGGCAGCGAGCGGGCGGTCCGGTGCGCCGAGCGCCCGAGCCCCGCGCGGACGGAGGCGATCGTGCTCCAGGCCGCCCTGCTCGCCGTGCTGGTGGCTTCCGCGTTTCTGTCCGAGCAGTACTACCTGCCGTTGTGGTCGCTCGCCGCGCTCGGCGTCGCGGCCGGAATCCGAACCGGAAAGGCTGGTGCCGATGCGTGTCCTGCACGTGATCAGTGAGATGGGAGCCGGCGGGGCCGAGACACTCGTCGCGGGCATGGCGGTCCGCGGCCAGGAGTACGGCTGGGTGTCGGCGGTCGCCAGCGGCGGCGGCTTCCGGGCCGACGGCCTGGCCGTGGCCGGCGTGGAGACGTTCCCGGTTCCGCTCGCGCGCCGCAGCAAGCTCGGTGTGCTGCGGGCCGCCGCCGCGGTGCGTACGGCGTCGGCCCGGTTCCGGCCGGACCTCGTGCTGGCCCACAACGTCGGGGCGAGCCTGGTTTCCCGCTTGGCACTGCTGCCCAAGCGAGCGCCGTTGCTGACCGTGTTCCACGGCGTCGCCGACAAGGATTTCCCTGCGGCCGCCCGGATTCTGCGGTACACCTCCGACCGGGTCGTCGCCGTTTCCCCGGCCACGGCTGCCCGGCTCGCCGAAGCAGGCGTGGACACCCCGGTGGAAATCCGCAACGCGGTCTTCGCGCAGCCTCCGGTCTTCGGGCGGGCGGAGACGCGGGCGGCGCTGGGGGTGGCCGACGACGTACCGGTCGCGCTCTGCCTCGCCCGGCTGGAACCGCAGAAACGCCATGACGTGCTGCTCGATTCCTGGGCGCGACTCGACGGCGACGCGGTTCTGTGGCTGGCCGGCGAAGGGAGTCTGCGCGCCGAACTCGAGCGCCGCGCCGAGGCGTTCGACGGCCGGGTCCGGTTTCTCGGCACTCGCCAAGACGTGGCCGATCTGCTCGCGGCCGCCGACCTCACGGTGCTGACCAGCGACTGGGAAGGCCTGCCGCTCGCCGTCCTCGAATCGATGGCCGCCGCCCGGCCGGTCGTCGCGACCGACGTCGGCGGCGTCCGCGGCGTGCTTTCCGGCGGAGGCGGGCGGGTGGTCCCGCCCGACGACCCGGTTGCTGTCGCCGAGGCGCTCAACGAGCTGTTGTTCGATCCCGCCGCCCGGGCGCTCGCCGCCGCCGAGGCACTGCGCACCATCGAGCGCGAGTACGACCCGCACCCGTTCATGAAAGCCTATGACGAACTGCTGCGCACCTCTCTCGGAGGCACGCGGTGACGAAGTTTTCCCGCTCGACGGCGGTCGCGGTCGCGGGCGCGCTCATCGTGGGGTTGGCAGTCTTGCTTGTCGGCCTGCTGCGCGGCGGCACCTATCAGGGCCGGGTATGCCTGCTGGCCGAACCAGTGGACCAGACCAGCGGGCAGTACGGCGAAGTCGTTTCCCTGGCGATGCCCGCGGTGGTCGAACTCGCGCGAAGTCCTTCGGTGTTGCGGTCGGTCGCGCCGGGTTCCGGGTACTCCCCGGACGAGCTCGGTCCCCGGATCTCGGTCGAGCTGGTGCCGGCGTCCGGACTGGCGCGGGTGTCGGTCCGGGCGCCCTTGGCGGAGCAAGCGAGCACCATCGCGGAGGCGCTGGGCAAAGCGATGGTCGACGCCAATCTGCTCGCGCCCGTGGCCCGCTTGCGCATGCTGGATCCGCGGCCCGAGGTGCTCGCGGTGGACGCGGACGTGCCGCTGGTGACCGGGCTGGCCTTGGTCGCCGCCGTCGCGACAGGGGTCGCGATCGTCGTCGCCGGTCGGCTGAGAGCGGCGCAGCCGCGCGGCGGCCCGGCTTCCGTGCGCCGCGCGCTCGCCGCGGCCGGTGTCCATCGCCCGGTCGCGGTGCTGCGCGGCAGCGATCCGGCCACGCCTGATCAGCTGGCCATGCTCGGTCGCGCGGCCGGACTGCCGCTGCGCGTGGTTCCGGTCGCGCCGGAACTCGCCGAAACGGCGGCCAAGCTCGCGGCCGCGCTCCCGGAGGACCAGACGGACGAAGGCAGCGCCGCGGTGGTGGCGGTCGCGGACAGCCAGCGGCACACGGAACTCACGGCGACGCTCGGCGTCCTGCCGGCCGGCGCGGTCCTCGTAGCGGTGGTGGTGGCGTGCAACTGAGGCGCAGCACCGAACTCGCGGCCGGCGCGGCGGAGGGGAAGCCGCGGTTCGGCCTTCCCGGTCGCGACCGCGCCGCCGCCCTGAGCGTGGCGCACCGAGCCATCCTGATCGTCGCCGTCGCGGTCGGCTCGGTCAGTGCCTGGCACGCGCTCGCGCCGTCGTGGCGGGTTCCGCTGCCGACCTCGGCGAACCGGGCCGAGGAACGGCTCCAGGATTTCCGCGACGCGCTCTACTTCCCCATCCGCGAGTTCCTCGCCGGCGGCAATCCCTACGACCCCGCCACGATGTTCGCGCACTGGCCAGTACGCCAGGACTTCAACCTCTACCAGCCATACCACCTTCTGCTGCACGCGCCGTTCGCGCTGGCCGGGTACCGGACCGGCGCGGTGGCCTTCACCGTGCTCAACTTGCTGCTGCTGTGCGCGCTCGCGGCCGTGGCCGCGCACGCCGTCCGGCGGTTCGTTCCCGTTCCGTTCGCGACCACGGCGATCGTCGTCGCCGCCTTGCTGGTGACCAGCCAGGTCGGCAAAGCACAGCTCTATGTCGGCCAGATCAATCCGCTCGTCGCGCTCGGTGCGGCAGGCGCGCTCGTGGCACGGAAAGACTCCCCGGGCTGGGCGAGCGCCGCCCTCGCGTTCGCGTGGTTGAAACCGCAGTACGGCTTCCCGCTGGCGGTTCTGCTGTTCGCGCGAGGTTCTCGGCGGGTGGCTGTGGCCGGCACCGCGGCGGCAGCGCTGGCGAGCCTGCCGGTGGTGCTCTTGCTGGTCGTCCGCGGCGGGGGCATCGGCCCGTTTCTCGATGTCGTCCTGCGAAATCTCACCCATGCACAGGCGACCGACTACGGCGCGGTGGATTCCCTTACCTCGCAACGGATCGACGTGGCCGCTGTGGTGTTCCGTCTCACCGGCTGGGCGCCGTCCGGCGGAGAACTGGTCGTGCTGGCCGGGGTGCTGGTGCTCAGCGCGGTGCTCGTGCGCCGGCTCGACCGCGTCGGTGCGGTCCCCGTGGCCGACCTGCTCACCTGCCTCGCGGTCGTGGTGTGTGTGGTGCATCAGCCCGGCGACGTGCTGATCGCCGTGCCCGCGATGGTGGCCGTGGCCGCGCGGCGACGGCCGCATCGGGATGCTGCTCTGCTCGGGGTCCTGGCGCTGGCGGTGCCGTTCGCGCATCTGCATTTCGTGGATTCGGCAGTGGCGGCCGCGCTCGGCGCCCGGGCCGCGGTCACCCTCGACGGCGTCGCCGTGGTCGCGGCCTGGTGCCTGGTGGCCTTCGCCGCTGTCCGCCTGACGCGCGCGCGGGTTCCAGCCGGAGGCACCGGATGAGCAGTGGGCTCGGAACCCGGGCGGTGCGGGGTTCGCTGTGGCTCGGCGCGGCGAACCTGGTCAGCAAGAGCAGCCAGATGCTGGTCACCCTGGTGCTGGCCGCAGTGCTGGCCGAAGCGCAGCTCGGTGCGGTCGCCTTGGCGGTGTCGCTGGTCAACCTCGGTCAGGTGGTGCAGTCGATCGGCGTCTACGACGTGATCAGCCGGACCGGGCGGGATCCCCGGCGGATGGCCGGGACCATGCTGACGATGAGCGCGGCGGCCGGGGTGCTGCTGGCCGCCGCGCTCGTGGCCGTCGCGGGCCCGATCACCGCGTTGCTCGGGACCCCGGGGGCCGCCGGGCTGGTCCGGCTGGCCGCGGTCGGGCTGCCGTTCTCGGCCGTCGGCGGGGTCCAAATGGGACTGATGCACCGCGAGCTGGACTTCCGCCGGCGGCTGCTGCCCGACGGCGGCAGCGCGGTGCTGGGCGCGGTGGTCACGATCGCCCTCGCCCTCAGCGGCGTCGGTCCGGCCGCGCTGGTGATCGGCCTGGTGTGCACGGCGGTGGCGCAACCGCTGCTGGGCGCGCTGGCCGGCGGTGCCGTACGGCCGCGCTGGGACGCCGCGGCGGCCGCGGAAGCCGTGCGCTGGATCGCGGTCGTGGGACCCGCAGCCGTCGTCGGGGCGTTGCTCGTCAACCTGGACTACTTGGCGGTCGGGCACGTGCTCGGCCCGGCCGCCGTGGGGGTCTACTCACTCGCTTACCGGCTGGCTTGGGTGCCCTACATCATGGTGGCGGTCGTGCTGGGGGCGGTGGCCTTTCCGCTGCTGGCCAGGTTGTGGCGGGAAGGCGCTCCGCTGGCCGAAACCGTCACGCGGTTCACCCGCGCGGTGCTCGTGGTCACCGGCGGCCTGTATCTCGCGCTGGCCGTCCTCTCCGACCGGATCGTGCTGCTGGGCGCGCGCTGGAGCGATTCGGCCGGCCCGCTTCTGCTGCTGGCTGGCTACGGAATGGGCTTGTGCCTGCTGCAGATCTGGTACCAAGCGGTGAAAGCCACGGGAAATGCCCGGCGGTACCTGGCACTGGAAAGCACCCACCTGGCACTGCTCACGGTGGGCCTGGCGCTGTTTGTCCACAAGGGAATCGACGCCGTCGCGGCGGTCCAGTTCGGCGCGGTCTGGCTGGTCGTCCCGCTTACCTGGGCCGCAATGCGGAAACACGGGGTCGCGCCGCCCTCGGGCGAACTGGCGGGAATGGCGCTCCGGGTGCTGGCCGCGGCTGCGGTCAGCGCGGTGCCCATGCTGGCGCTGGACCACGCCGGGGTCTTCGGAGCTGGAGACTCGCTGACCGGCGCTCTCGCCGAAGCCGTGCTGCTGGTCGCTGGCTACACCGGGGCGACGCTGCTCCTCCAGCGCGGTGAACTGGCCGCATTGCGCCGAGGCGGGTACCGGTGAAGGTGGTACACGTTTCCCAGCCGGTATCCGCCGGGGTCGCCGTGGTCGTGCTGGAACTCGCTGTGGCGCAACGGGATCGCGGCTGGTCGGTGACGGTGGTATGTCCCTCTTCGGGCTGGCTCGCCGAGCGCGCTCGCGACCTCGGGATCGAAGTCTGCGCCTGGACCGCGACCCGTTCTCCCGGGCCGGGCGTGCTCGCCGAAACGCTGCGGCTGCACCGGCTCCTGGCCGGCCTGGCACCCGACGTGGTGCACCTGCACAGCTCGAAAGCCGGGCTGGCGGGCCGGCTCGCCCTGCGCGGCAGCCGTCCGACGGTGTTCCAGCCGCATCTGTGGTCTTTCGAGACCGCCCGGGGACCGCTTCGGCGGATGTCCGCGGCGTGGGAGCGGCTCTCCTCCCGCTGGACCGATCTCGTCGTGTGCGTCAGCGACGACGAACTCGCGGCCGGACAGCGCGTGGGCATCACCGCCAACGCCGAAGTCGTCTGCAACGGAGTCGACACGGTCTGGTTCGCCCCCGGCGATCGCGTCGCCGCCCGGCGCGAGCTCAACCTGCCCCAGCACACCCCGATCGCCGTCTGTCTCGGCAGGCTCGCCGAGCTGAAAGGGCAGGACCAGCTGCTGTCGGCCTGGCCGGAGGTGCTCCGGCGGGTGCCGGACGCGAAGCTCGTCCTCGTCGGCGACGGACCGATGGGTCCGGTCTGGCGGGAACAGCATCCGGTCGCCGCCCACGAATCAGTGCGGTGGATGGGCCACACCGACGACCCGGCGGCGTTCTACACGGCCGGCGACGTGGTCGTTCTTCCCTCTCGCGCCGAAGGCATGGCCCTGGTGCCGCTGGAAGCGATGGCGTGCGCCCGGCCGGTGGTCGCCTTCGACGTCGGCGGAATGCGCCAGAGCATCGCCGACGCGGGAGCCGTGCTGCCGCCCGGCGACCTCGCCCTGCTGGCCGATGCCGTGGCCACCCGGCTCGCCGATCCGGAACTGGCCCGGCGGGAAGGCCGGCGCGCACGGCGGCGTGCGGAGCTTTCCTTCGACCGCCACCGGATGACCGACCAGATCACCGCGCTCGTCGACAAACTCACCCCCGCGGAGCGAACCCGATGACCCGCATCGCCTATCTGCTGACCCAGGACCGGGGCGGCCCGGTCGACCTCACCGTCCGGCTCGCCGCGGCCTTGCTCGCCCAGAACGCCGACGTGCGGGTTTTCGGCCCGGTTCCGGCCCGCGGAGCCGAGTCGCTCGGAGCGCACCACGAGCCGATTACCGTGGCGGACAAGGAAAATCTCGCCGCCGCGGCGCGGGCCCGTAGGGCGGTCCGGGAGTGGGAGCCCGACATCGTGCACGCGCAGGACCGGCGCGCGGGACTCGTGCTCGCCGGTCTGCGCCGGGCTCGCCGGCGGCCGATTCTCCTGCAGACCTACCACGGCGTCCCCGACGACGTGACCGAACCGTGGTTCCGTGGCGCGCGGGGTGCGGCTGGACCCTCCGCGTACACCCGTGCGGTGCTCGCCTGCGACGCGGCTGTCGCCCGAATGCTCGATCGCACGATCGTGCCCGCCGAGGCGATGGGACAGTTCCTGCGCCGCCGGTTGCGGGTGCCTGCCGGACGCCTGGCCCGGATCGGCAACTGCGTCGAACCAGCCGAGCCGAGCCCGCCGGCCGGGCCGGTGCGGCAGCTGATTTTCGTGGGCCTGCTGGTGCCTCGCAAGGGAATCCTCGACCTGCTCGCCGCACTCGCCGTGCCCGGAGTGCTGCCCGCGGGAGCGCGGCTGACCGTCGTGGGCGACGGCCCGCAGCGCGCGGAGGCCGAACGAGCCGCGCAGGCACCTCCGTTGCGCGGCCGGGTCGCCTTTCTGGGCTTTCGCCCGGACGTCCCCACGTTGCTGGCGAACGCGGACGCGCTGGTGCTTCCGTCCACTATGGAGCAACAGCCGCTGGTGGTGGCGGAGGCGATGGCTGCCGGGAAGCCCGTGGTGGCCACCGACACCGGCGGTGTCGCCGACCTGCTCGGGCCGGACGGTTGCCGCTATCTCGTCCCGCCGGGCAACGTATCCGCTCTCGCGGAACGACTCCGCGCGCTGTTCGCCGATCCGGCACCGGGCCGGATCGGCGCTGCGCTCGCGGCTCGAGCCCAGGAACGGCACACCCCGGACGCGTGCGCGCGCCGCCACCTGGAGCTGTACGCGGGGCTGGCCGCCCGATCGGGCGTTATTTCGGTTTGACCAACACCAATCCGTCGGCGGCCGCGAGCCGCACCGGAGCGGGTGGAGCCGATGAGGTCGGCGAAGCGGACGGCGTCGATTGCCGCTGCTCGCCCGCGGCGACGAGCCCGGGGGGAGGAGTGACGGTCTGGGTGGCCGAGGTCGGGTTCACCGCGACCCAGCCGTTGGTGAACGTCCGGGTCCAGACTCCGTTGGCCAATCGCCCGGCGGCGTCCACGGCTTCGCCGAGACCGCTGTTTTGCAGAGGGGACCACTCGGGGTTGCGGTAGTCGTCGGTCGTGGCCGGCGTCCAGCACGTCCGGGGACCCGCGAGCAAGGCCGCGCTGGCGTATCCCGCGCGGTCCTGTTGCTCGGATCGCGTCCGGGTGACCAGGAGCAGCCGCGACTCGCCGAGCGCGGCCTGTGCTCGCATCTCCTGGAACTCGTTGCCCCGGAAGGTGAGCAGGCCGCCGCTCCCGGCGTCCTCGCGGAAGCCGAAGTTCTCTTCCATCGCACCGCCGAACCGGGAGTGCGCGGTCCACCGGCCCGGGGTCAGGTGGGTCTCCGACACGTTCGGGACGAACTCCTTGCCCGCTTTCTGGAAGGCGTCTCCCACCAGGGAGAGGAAAGCGTCGAGGCCGTCGCGCAGCTTCCGGTCGGTTTCGCTCGCGCTCGAAGTTCCGGCGAGGACCGCGGCGGAGTAGTGGCTCAGCGAGTTGAAGTCGTTGTCCGCCAGCACTCCGTCCCATCCCTGCTGCTGCACCTCGGAGACGACCGCGGAACTCCAGGCCTGCTGATAAGCCGGGTCCCAGACGGTCATCTGCCAGTGCCGGGGATAGCCCTGCCATTCGATCCGGTTGCCGTGATTGTCGGTCGCGAACCATTCGGGATGCTGTTGTTGTGCTGCGACATAACCGATGCCGGTCGGCAGGAACTGCGCGTCCTTCCCGTCGACCACCGCTCCGGGGTAGTTGCGGGTGCTGGAAAGATCCTTGTACACCAAGACCTTGATCTGGGGGTTGAGTTCGTGCAGCTTGCGCATCGCCGCGCCCTGGTCCGCGTTGAGCACCACCACTTCGTAGCGCTGCGCGGCCAGCTTCAGCGCGTTTTGCGAGGGCGGCTGGCCGATGCCGTACCACCACGCGCAGGGCGCCAGCGGCTCCGGCGGGGGCGCCGAGGTCACCTGCGCCGCGCTTTCGGCGCATCCGGCCAGACCTCCCGCGGCCAGCACGAGCACGGCCGCCAAGATCGCCCTCCGGCGATGCGCACGGGTCAGCATTGCCTTCGGCACAACAGTTCTCCTACGGTGAGGACGACGATCTTGAGGTCCAGCCAGAGGGACCAGTTGGCGATGTAGTAGTTGTCGTAGCGGGCTCGTTCCGCGATCGACGTGTCCCCGCGCAGGCCGTGGACCTGCGCGAGACCGGTCAACCCGGTCGGTACCCGGTGCCGCGCCCAGTATAGGTCGTAAATCGTGGAAAACTCGTCCACGAACACCGGCCGCTCCGGGCGCGGCCCGATCAGCGCCATATCGCCGCGCACGACGTTCCACAGCTGCGGCAGTTCGTCCAGCGAGGTCCGGCGCAGCAGCCTGCCGACCGGACCGACCCGCCGATCGCCGGCCACCGACCAGCGCGTCGCCGAATCGTCGACGTCGGCCGTCCGTACGCTGCGGAGCTTGTAGAGCACGAAGGTCCGGCCGTCGACCCCGACCCTGGTTTGCCGGAAAACGACCGGGAATCCGCTCTCCAGCGCGACGGCGAGCCCGCACAGGGCGATGACCGGAGCCAGGACGACGAGCGCGAGGGCGGCCACCGCGGTTTCGAGCACCCGCTTGATCCGCCAGCTGAACCGACGGGTCGGGGCGCCCGCCAGCCACACCAGCGGATAGCCGCGGAGCCGGTCCGTGCCGGTGCCGTCCGGCACGAGCGGGAACAGCCGGGGCAGCACCAGGATGACGCATCCGAGCCGCTGCGCGGTGATGGCCGCTTCGACGACGGCGTTGTCGCTGGCGGGGGAGTGCGCGAGCACGACGGTGCCGACGCCCAGCCGGGTGATGGCCTCGGCGAGATCGTCGCCGATCCGTTCGACCGGAATCTCCCCGTGGCCGGTTTCCGGGTCCGAGGAGGCGAATCCGACCGGCAGCAGGCCGAACTCCGGATGCCGGAGCATGGTGCTGATGAGGTCGCTGCTGCAATGGGGCGCGCCCACCACGATGGCCCGGTCGCAGCGCCGCAACCGGCGGCGGCCCCACCGCCCGAATGCGAACACCCAGGGCCGCGCGCATTCACTGACGACGGCGAATACCAGCACCAGCGACGGCGCCGCGGCCATCTCCGGTCCGCGGTGGCCCGCCACCAGCGTGATCCCGGTGAGAAGTGCGAACGCCGCCCCCGAGGCGGCCGCTGACCGCGGAAAATCCTGCAGCCAGGACAGCCACAGGCGACGGCGGTGCACCCGCGCCGCGGTCCGTGCTCCCCACAGCGTCAGGCCGGCCGCCACTACATCCAGGACACCGGCATCGGTGAGCATGATCGCCAGCAAAAGCGCGCCGAGATCAACCGCGACCAGCAACACCGCGACGGCGTTGACGCGGGACAGCAACGGACGGCTCCCGGCCGCGCCGGAAGTCCGGCCTTCCGGTCTGCCGCGGCGCTGGAACGGGATGCGCGCCAGCACCGGCGTCTTCAGTTCCGTCACCAGCGTCGCCCTTCTTCGCGTTCGCGAAATTGTTTCATCGCCATCGCGTTTCCCTCTCTGCTAAACCCGTCAGTCAGGGGTGCATTCGGTTCCGTCGAGTGGTTCTTGCGGGGAAAACCCGCTAAACCACTCGATTGAGGGGTCCGGAAAACCCCATTCCGGTGAGGGCCTGAAACAGCGTGTACATCGATCGGTGGCTCCTTTCCCGGCGCATTTCGCGGGCCCCTCAAGAAAGCAACCAAGATAGCCGAATATGAGCTGGCGGCCGAACGAAGGCGGACGGCCGGTATCGCGCCGAGAACCGGATAGGGGTTTTGTGAGAGCGGAAGACACGAGCCTGGTCACGAGGACGAAGACGGAACAGGCCACGGGACGGACAGCGGGGCGGGCACACGTCGTTCTGCCCGCCTTCAACGAAGAAGCATCCTTGCCGCCGCTGCTGCGCCGCCTTTCCGACGTGGCGCTCACCGAGCAGCTCACTGTCTGGGTCGTCGACGACGGTTCGGCGGACAACACGGCAGCCGCGGCCGAGGCCGGTTTCGGCGAGTTGGACGTGCGGATCGTGCGGCACCTGGTCAATCTCGGGCTGGGCCGCGCGGTGCTGTCCGGACTCCGCGCTGCGCTGGAGGTGGCGGGCCCGGACGACATCGTCGTCGTGATGGACGCCGACGACACGCACGATCCGGGACTGATCCGCCTGCTGTGGAACGAAATCGCCGCCGGCTCGGACGTCGCTATCTGCTCCCGGTTCGTGCCCGGCGGCGACGACCGGACCGCCCCGCTCGGCCGGCGCCTGCTTTCCCGCGGCGCGGCTCAGCTTTTCCACCGGGCTCTCGCCGTCGAGGGGGTCCGGGATTTCACCAGCGGATACCGTGCCTACCGGGCCAGCCTGCTCGCGCGGGCGTCGGCGCACTGGGGGGAGCGGCTCATCGAAGAGCAGGGTTTCGCCTGCATGGTCGAGCTCTTGCTCAAGCTGCGCCATTGCCGGCCGGTGATCACCGAAGTTCCGCTGGCCCTGCGGTACGACCGGAAACAGGGACCGAGCAAACTGAAGCTCCGACGGACGATCGCGCAATACCTGAAGCTGCTGGCCCGCGACCGGCTCAGCCCGGCGCCGTACCGAAAGTTGTGACCCGCCGGTGACGACCACCCCCGCTCTGTCCCACGTCGCGGTGATCGGCGGCGGAATCTGCGGCCTCACCGCCGCCCACCGCCTCGCCCGCCGGGGCGTCCGCGTGACCCTGATCGAGGGGAGCGCCCAGCTCGGCGGCCTCGGCACCTTCTTCCGGCACGGGAACCGCTGGGTCGAACGCTTCTACCACTGCGTCATGCCCTCCGACGCCGCGCTGCTCCAGCTGCTGGACGAGCTGGGACTGAAGGACTCGGTGCGGTGGCGGAAAACGACGATGGGGATGCTCGTCGACGGGGAACGGCACCGGTTCAACTCGGCCCTCGACCTCCTGCGGTTCACCCCGCTCCGGTTTTTCGACCGGTTGCGCTTCGGCGTCGTCTCGCTTCTGCTGCGGCGGCTCGGGCGCGGGCGGGACCTCGACACGCTTCGGACCGAAGACTGGCTTCGCGGTCTCTACGGCCGACGCGTGTGGGAGGACCTTTTCGCCCCGATGTTCGGCTCGAAGTTCGGTCCGGCCTTCGGCGACGTTCCCGCGCTGTACCTGTGGCAGCGTCTAGGCCGGGAACGCAACGTCGCCACGCGCGGTTACCCCGACGGCGGCTACAAGACGATCATCGACGCGTTGCGCGAGTCGATCGAGAGCGCGGGCGGGACAATTCGCTTGTCCAGCCCCGTTCACCGGCTGTCGCACACCGCGGAAGGCTGCTCGCTGACTTTCGCCGACGGCGAATCGCTCAACGTCGACCGGGTCGTCTCGACCGTACCGCTGCCGCTGCTGCGCCGCCTCGCCGACAACGACCTCGCGACCCGGCTGCCCGGGACCACGCTGGCATACCAGGGGGTCGTCACCGCGGCGTTGTTCCTTCGCCGCCCGCTCACCGGCCACTACTGGACCCCGGTGCTGCGCTCCGGCACCGATTTCGACGGCGTGGTCGAGATGTCCGCGCTCGCGGGCAGCTACGAGAGCGCACACCTCGTTTATCTCATGCACTACACCGACCGCGAGTCGAATCTCTACCGCGAGCCCGACGATGCCATCGCGGCACGGTGGACGGCTCAGCTTCTCCGGGTGCACCCCGGTTTGCGGGCGGCCGACATCGAGGACGTGCGGGTGTTCAAGGCACCCTTCGTCGAACCGGTGTACCCGCGGGGATATCTCGCCCAGCGGCCGCCCGTCGTGGTCGACGGCACGAACGTGCTGCTGGCGACCACCGCGCACGTCTACCCGGACGTGACGAGCTGGAATTCCAGCGTCGCGCTCGCGAACGAAGTGACGGACCTGATCGCTGGCCTCGAACGGCAGAAGGTCGGGGAACCGGCCTGAGGAAGGGCGGGCTCACCCCGCTTGGATCAGCTTCTCGATCGCCTCGGCGGTCCGCCGGCTGGCCGCGCCGTCCCCGTACGGCGAGGGCAGATCGCGAAGGCGCTCACGATGGCCGGCGACATCGTCGAGCCACGCCGCGGCTTCCGTGCTGATCCGCGGCCCCGGGACGACCAGCGCGCCGAAGGTGCCGAAAATCTCCGGCCGCTCGGTACTCCGGCGGACCACCACCACCGGTCGCTTGAGCACACTCGCTTCTTCCTGGATGCCACCGGAATCCGAAATGATCAGCGCGGCGGCGGCGGCCAGCGCGAGGAACGTCGGATACGGCTCGGGTTCGAGCACGCGAAGCGGCCGCAGGAGCGGGGTCAGGCCGAACCGTTCGAGGCTTTGTTTGGTGCGCGGGTGCAGCGGCAGCACGACCGGCAGCGGCAGCCGGGCGAGTTCCCGCAGGACCGTGGTGAGCCGGTGCGGATCGTCGACGTTCTCCGGCCGGTGAATGGTGGCGAGCACGTACTTGTCCTCGGCAAGTCCCCGGGCAGCCAGGATCGCGGCCCGGTCCGCCGCGCACGGCAGTGCGGCCCGAAGTGCTTCCACCACCGTGTTTCCGGTGACGGCGATCCGTTGCGGGGCAACGTTTTCCTTCAGCAGGTTCTGCCGGTTGAGGCCGGTCGGCGCACAGCAGAGGTCGGCGAGGTGGTCGATCAGGACGCGGTTGTGCTCCTCGGGCATCGTCCGGTCGTGGCTGCGCAGCCCGGCCTCGACGTGAACCAGCGGCAGGCCCTGCGCGTTCGCCGCCAGAGCGCCGGCAAGGGCGGAGGTGGTGTCACCTTGCACCAGCACCACCCGATCAGGGTGTGCGGCAAGTGCTTCGTCCACCGCGCTGATCGCCCGACCGAGTTGAATTCCGCGCCGCGCACTGCCGATTTCCAGTTCGTGAAACCGGTGTGAAGCCGGAAAACCCGCGTCCAAAAGCGTGCAGAGCGACGGATCGTAGTGCTGTCCGGTGTAGACGACCGCACAGTTCTCGCCGTACCACCGCACCAACGGCACCAGCTTGATGAGTTCCGGCCGGGTCCCGCACACCAGCACGACTCCGAACCCGGTTCGCTCCGGCGAGGAGACGGCCAGGCGCGTACTTTCTCCTCTGGCAGAGCGTGTTTGCGCGTCGGTCGACATACGGCGAGTTCCCCTTTCCCCGGCGAGTCGCCCGCACGCTACCGCGAAAGCTCGCGGGGGAGCGGCCAATCAGCCCATCGAGTACATCTTCCGCGTGGCTGCCCAACGGGTCCGCTGGGTCCATTTAGGATTCCAGTTGGATAGCGGCCGACAGAAACGAGTACCGCTTTGTTCACGAAATCTGCGATCCTGGCGGCGGTGTTGCTGCTCACCGCGGCCACCACGGCTGCCCCGCGCGTGGACGCGGCGCAGGGCGTGCTCCTTCCGGACCTCCGCCAAGCACCTCCAGGGTGCCCAGGCGGATACGCGGGCGATCCCGTGCAGTGCGGTGACTGGGACGTGTGCCCGGTCGTCGATCCCAGCGCTCCCAACGGCCGTTGTGTCGGCGAGACCGCCGCCAAGGCAGTGCGGCTCCGGTTCACCAGCTCGGAAGAGAACATCGGTGACGGGCCACTGCTGCTGTACGGCAACCGAAGCAGCACCGAAAACAGCAGAATGTCCGTCCGCCAAGCACTCCGCGCGGCTGACGGCTCGATCCCGCCTGACTACGCCTCGGCTCAGCAGGCCACCCGCGGGTACACCTACTACGAACCGGCGATGGCACACCAGCACTGGCACCTGATGAACTTCGAACACTTCGCCCTGATCTCGAAAACCGGTGCGACGATCGTCACCGACCGCAAGAACGGCTTCTGCCTCGGCGATCGCTATTCCTTGCCGGACGTCAGCGATCTCGAGCACGTACCCGGCGACACCGGATCGGACGCCGAACTAGCCGAACGGTTGCGGGCCAACAACTGCCGGCACCAAGAACCAAACGCGCTCGACGTGGTCGAAGGCATCTCCGTCGGCTCCGGAGACGACTACACCTACCAAGTCGACTTCCAGTGGCTCGACATCACGCACGTGCCCTCGGGAACCTACGACCTGGTGAACACCGTGAACGACGATCGGACTTTGGCCGAGAAGAACTACGACAACAACTCGTCGTCGGTAAGCCTGTCCATCGAATGGCCGCGGGGAATGTCGGCGGAAGGCCAATCGATCCGGCAGGCGCCGGTGGTCCGGTTTCTTCGCAGCTGTCCGGGTCGGGCCCGCTGCTCCTGACCAGTTCTGTGCCCGGGTCAAGGTTGGGCGCTCCGCCGGGCAGTCCGTGGAAGCGGCCGCGACGACGTTCAAGCCTTGAAGGAAAGGCACCCGCCAGCGGATTCCACGTGGCGACCCGGTGGGCCCGCTGCGGTGGCTGGTGTGCGGTCGATCTTGCGACCAGTAGCGGCGGGTGTTGGCTTGGCGTTCGGTCGAGGGCTGTCCAGCAGATCGGACAGCTCTTGTGGGTCGCGTCGTAGTTCCGGTCGGCAAAATCACCGCTATCGCCGACACTTCCCAAGACGCCCAGTTCGACACCCGGTGCTTCCGCTGTGACTACCTGCAGCGCCTGAACGAGGCATTTGCCCCCGATTCCGGCAGTTGCGCTAATACCCCCAGCGCCACGGGACTGGGCGGAGCGGCGCACTACTGGACCTACGACACCACTGGCAACCGGCTTACCCAGACCCCACGCGATCCAGGCACTGGACACCACTGGCCCCAACGGCAGCAGCCACTCCGCCTACACCTACGACCCCTCCGGCCGCACCCTCACCCAAGGACCCGCGGGCGCAGGACAGAACTTCACCTACGACGCCGACGGCAACCTCCTGCTGACCAAGGACCCGACCGGCACCACCCTGAAACTCAACGACCTGGAACTGTTCCGCGGCACCGGCACGTCCACCACGGTCGGCACCCGGTTCTACACGTTCAACGGCGCACCCATCGCCGAACGCGACGCCAACGCCGGCCTGACGTGGTCGATGACCGACACCCAGAACACCGCCTACGCCACCGTCAAAGCCGACACCCTCGCCGTCACCCAACGCTGGCAAGACCCCTACGGCGTCCCCCGCGGCCCGGCCCCCTCCCTCTGGCCGGACAAACACGGCTACCTGGGCGGATACCGCAACACCACCGGCCTGACCCACCTCGGCGCCCGCGAGTACGACCCCGCGCTCGGCCGCTTCACCACCGTCGACCCGGTGCTCAAGACCGACGACCCGCAGCAGATGAACGGCTACTCCTACGCCAACGACAACCCGATCGGACTGACCGACCCGTCCGGCCTGTGCCCCGGCGTCCCCGACGGCGCATGCCGCCGACCCGACGGCTCGATCGGCGGCGGCGACGCCTGCCGAAACGGCGGCTGGAGCTGCGACAACAACGAAAAGAACACCACCTGCGGTTGCCGGGCGGCCCAGCAGCACCCTGCCAACCACGGCGCTCCCGCCTCTTCCGGCGGGCACGGCCAGGCAGCGCCGAAGAAGCACGCGGCATCCGGCGGCGGTGTGTCCGGCGGGTCCGACGACGGTGACGACGAGGAAGATTTTTGGGGATGGCTCGGGGGCCACCTCATGAAGGCCGGCGAGGCCGTGTACGAGTTCTCCGGAGCGAAGGATCTCGTGGACGGCTGTTTCCGCGATCCCGCAGTCGTCGGGTGCATCAAGGGCGTGCTCGAGGTCGGGGTGTGGTTCGTCCCCGGCGGTGCCGCGGCCAGAGGCACCGAACTCGCCGTCTCCGGCGGTGCTCACCTCATCGAAGGCGAGGTCGGCGCGGAAGGACGTGCCGTTGCCGAAGATCTCGGGGCAAGTTGCAAGCGCAACAGCTTCGCCGGCGACACGCCGGTACTCATGGCCGACGGGACGATGAAACCGATCGAGCAGGTCAAGGTCGGCGACAAGGTCCGCAACGCCGAGCCCGACAACCCCAGCACGGAGTTCCACACCGTCACGGCCCTGCACATCACCGACACCGACCGAGATTTCGTCGACGTCACCATCGCCACTCCCAACGGCCCCAAGAAGATCACCAGCACCGCCCACCACCGCTGGTGGGACGTCACCACCCACAGTTGGACCGACGCCGCCGATCTCCGGCCCGGTGACCTTCTCGACACACCCGGCGACGGCCACGCCGCTGTCCAAACCCTAAGCCGTTACACCACTAGCATCCGTACCTACAACCTCACTGTCGACACCACCCACACGTACTATGTGGCGGCGGGCGCGACCCCCGTACTCGTTCACAACTGCAATGAAAGGGATCCTGTCCATGGTGGTCTTGAGGACGCCGCCTATGACCGAATAGATAATGCGTACGGCCCAGACATAGCCGATGGTGTCGATTACCAGGTAAAGAGGATGCATGACGGCTCCGCCGCTTCTGCGGATCATGATCTTCCTGGCATCGGGCATGACCCCGATGCGTTGGCCGCTTACTTTGCGTCGTGGCGAGGCAAGATGACGCATAAGGATACTAAGACCGGATCGAGCGTGGCATACGACTCCAGGCTAGGCGTACTAATTGTGACGACTGGCCGTAATATTCACGGCTACAGGTACGCTCAGGGTGCTTTTGAAAGTGGGAGGTATGTGACCCCATGAGGACAAAAGTCGCTGCCACGGCGACTCACGGCGGATTTCTTCTGCGGTTGACGGAGGTGCAAAAAGAGTTGATCTGCGAGGCGCTCAGATTCCACGCAGATCGCCCTGGCGGGGACCGCCTCTCGGTTGTGCGCATCGGTGCCGATCGCGCGAGCACTGTTCGGATAATGAAAAAAGTAGCCGACTCGAATTCGAAGCTCCAGATAGATGAAATTCATGTGCTGTTTGCGGCATTGGTCTCCGCTCCGGTCTTGATTCCTTCCGAGGAAGCGTTCTATGAAAGAATCGGGTTCTTTAGAGAGCAGGCATTTGAATTGGCTGGCGGGTTGGCAAGTGCCTTTGGGTGACGCTTGACCGGACCGAAGATTCTTCCGGCCGCGCTTGACGAGGCGACACGTGTCCAGTTGGTGTGCATACACGCCGTATTTCTCAGCCATTGCCTCGACTTCGACGTTCTCCGGGACCGCGTCGTGAGCGCTCGACGAGTACGCTTCGATAAGAGTCGGCTTGCTCTCGCATTAGGTCGAGAGGGGACGTTGCCCGCGTAGACGAGCAACGGGTTCACATGCGGGACGAAGGTTGCGCTCGACACGATGTTCTCGAGGTCCTCCCGCGGGTGCGCCAGGCACTGCGGTTGTCTTCGGCGTAGCCGCCACGGAAGTCGGGTGCGTGTCGGCCGCGCTGCGGAGCGAGAGGGCTGCGTCCCAGGCGCGCTGAGGCGCAATCGCTCGCCTTTCTGTGGCTGGCCTATCGCAGAGCAGGCGAGAGTCGCTCGGCATCCAGGTCCGGATACTCAGCATCCAGCGGCCGGAAGCAGGGCCGCATTGGGTATAAGGGAGATCTGCGGCCTGTCATAGTTCGTGTAACCGGACGGCAGGTTCGGCAGCCGAGACAGGAGTGTGCAGCGAGGTGCCCGGATGTCGTTCGCGATGCCGGGTTACCGCTATGGAGCAGCTGCACATATTGCGCCGACGCACTAGCAGCCGTACCTCTTGCGGGCGGTCTGTGCGTTGACGTCGTAGTCGCCGACGCACAGGTCGACCGCGTTGTACTCCTTCTCCATCGCGTCAGCGGTCTGTTGCAAGTTGAATCCTTGTTCGCGGAACTTGCAGTAGCCGGTGAACCCTGCGGAGATGCTGACGCTCGCGGCGAGGGCGACGCCGGACCACTGGAACGCCGGATTGCCCAGTCCAGCGCTGGTGAGACTGGTGCCGCTGACCTGGGATTTTGGTGGGCCGCCTGGGGCTCGAACCCAGAACCTACGGATTAAAAGTCCGCAGCTCTACCAATTGAGCTAACGGCCCGCGCGCTCAGTCTAGCGGGCTGTGCCCGGCCCCTTGCCGGGGCCCGGCACCTCCTTCGGCTACCGGAGCTTCGCCACGAACCGGGCGAGGTCTGCTGCGTACGCCTCTGGCTGGTCCATCGCGATGAAGTGGTGCCCCGCCGGGTTGTCGACCGGCCAGTGGACGATCTTCGACTCTCGCTCAGCCAGCCGGCGGATCCCCGGTACTCCGCTGTACACCCCGGTCGGCGCGGTCTTCTGTCCCCGCGGCCAGGCGAACCCGGTGCTCGAGTAGAACGACCACGACGACGTCGCGAACGTCTCCGTGAACCAGTAAACGCTCAGGTTCGTCAGGAACGCGTCCAGCATCTCGTCCAGTCCTCGCCCGCCGGCGTTGAACTCGTGGAACTTCTGCGCCATCCACGCCAGTGCGGCCGCGGGCGAGTCGTTCCAGCCGTACGCGAACGTTTGCGGGGCGGTCCGCAGCAGGGCGTGGTGGTCGACGCCGTTCATCCAGTCCTGGGACATCATCTCGGTGAATGCCAGGCGCTCCGCCGAGTCCAGATCGGGCAGGTCGGCGTCAGTGGGAATTCCCAGGCCAGCGGTGAGGTAGACGCCGAGCACCGGACCGACCTGGGCGACCTCCGGGGCCACGTATGCGCCGTAGTCGCCGCCTTGGACGACGTAGTCGCGGTATCCCAGGCGGTCCATCAATGCGGCCCACGCGCGGCCTACCCGGGCGGCATCCCAGCCGGGGCCGGGGGCGGAGGAGAAGCCGAAGCCGGGCAGGGACGGGACGACGACGTGGAAGTCCGACAGGTGCTCGAGCAAGGCCGCGAACTCGACGAACGAGTTCGGCCAGCCGTGCGTCAGCAGGACCGGCGTGGCGTCCGGTGCGGCCGACGGGACGTGCAGGAAGTGCAGGTCGACGCCGTCGATTTCGGTGCGGAACTGGGGGAATTCGTTCAACCGGGCCTCGTGCGCGCGCCAGTCGTAGCCGGTGGCCCAGTAGGACGCGACCTCGCGCAGCCAGTCGACGGGGACGCCGCGGTCCCAGCCATCGCCGGGCAGCTGGGCCGGCCAGCGGGTTTGGGTGAGCCGGGCGCGCAGGTCGGCGAGGGCGGCGTCGGAGATGTCGATGCGGAACGGGCGAATGGTCATGGCCAGGACGCTAGAGGCCATGTAGGTCAGCTATGGTCCTAGATCATGAGTGCGGCGCGGTTGTTGCAGTTGCTGTCGTTGCTGCAGACCCCGCGGCAGTGGCCGGGCAGCGAGCTGGCGCAGCGGCTGGGCGTCGAGGGACGCACGGTTCGCCGGGACATCGAGCGGCTGCGGGAGCTGGGGTATCCGGTCGAGGCGACGATGGGCTCGGAAGGCGGATATCGCCTGGTCGCGGGCAGTGCGATGCCGCCGTTGCTGCTTGACGACGAGGAGGCGGTGGCGATCGCGGTCGGGTTGCGGATGGCGTCCGGACACGCGGTGACCGGGATCGACGAGGCGTCGGTGCGTGCGCTGACGAAGCTGGAGCGGGTCTTGCCGTCCCGGCTGCGGCGCCGGGTGAGCGTGGTGAGCGGCGCGACCGTGCCGCTGCCGCTGAACGACGGGCCGCGGGTGGATCCGGAAGCGCTCACGGCCTTGGCCACCGTGATCGCCAACCGCGAGCGGCTGCGGTTCGGCTATCTCGCCAACGACGGCAAGGCGACGAAACGGCTGGTCGAACCGCATCATCTGGTGTCGTCCGGCCGGCGCTGGTACCTGCTGGCCTTCGACCTCGATCGGGACGACTGGCGGGTCTTCCGCGTCGATCGGATCGAAAACCCGCAGGCCATCGGGATCCGGTTCACCGCCCGAGACCTGCCTGCCCAGGATCCGGCGGAGTACGTGACCAGGAAATTGCACACCTCCCGCCCGACGCATCGTGCGGTCGTCACCGTGCACGCGCCGGCCGACGAGGTGGCGCGGAGGTGGGGCGCGGCCAGCGAAGTGACCGCGGTGGACGCGCGCACCTGCCGGGTCGTCAGCCCGGCCGACACGCTCGAGTGGCTGGCATTCCGGCTGACCAGCCTCGGCCGCGAGTTCGAGGTGCACGAACCCCCGGAGCTGGCGGAGCACCTGCGCGAACTCGGCGGCCGGGCGCTGCGGGCGGCCGGGACCGCGTGATCACACCGCCAGTTCCGCCAGCGATTCCCGCAGCTTCCCGGTCACTTCCACCGGCCGCCGCGATTCGCGGTCCACGAACACGTGCACGAAATGCCCCTCCGCCACCAAGGTTTCCGACGCGGTGTACATCCCGATCTCGTACCGCACGCTCGACCGGCCGAGATGCGCCACCCGCAACCCGATCCGCAGCGTGTCCGGGAAAGAAACCGAGGCGTGGTAAGCACAACGCGATTCCACGCACAGCCCGATCACCGGTCCGGACTCGATGTCGAGACCGCCGCGTTCGATCAGCCAGGTGTTGATGACGGTGTCCATCAGCGAGTAATGCACGACGTTGTTCACATGGCCGTAGACGTCGTTGTCCTTCCAGCGCAACGGAACCGTCTGCCAATGCGGGTAGCTCACCACAGCTCCACCGAATCCCGCAGAATCCCCGCCAGGTCCTCTTCGGACGGAGTGCGCGGCGCGGTGGCCAGCAATCGTTGCTGCTTCAGGGTTCCCGCCACCAGAGAGTCCACATCGGACTCCGTGTAGCCGACCGCGCCGATCCCGGCGGGCAGGCCGATCTCGTTCATCAGCGAGGTCAGCACGGCGGGCAGATGGTCGGCGAAGTCGCCGGACCATTCGAAGTCCGGGGCCAGCAGCCGGGCGACGCGCTGGTGCCGTTCCGGGTTCGCGGCGTAGGTGAACCGGAACGCGGCGGGCGCGGTGAGCGAGACGGCCATGCCGTGCGGCACCATCGCTTCGTCGCCGGGGTAACCGTCGGGGTGGAAATCCCGGACCTGCCCGGCGATGGGGTACGCGTTGGCGTGCGGGATGTGCACGCCGGCGTTGCCGAAGCCGAGCCCGGCGAACGTCGCGGCCAGCGCCATCGCCTCGCGCGCGGCCAGGTTCTCGCCGTCGCGGACCGCGGCGGGCAGCGCCCACGACAGCAGCTGCAGCGACTTCTCCGCGAACATGTCCGCCAGCGGGTTCGCCCCGCAGTACGGCACCCGCTCCTCCGGCCGTTTCCGGTCGAACTCGGTGTAGGGCTTGGCGGTGTAGCTCTCCGCGGCGTGGCACAGGATGTCCATCCCGCTCGCCGCGGTGACCCCGGCCGGCTGGCTGACCGTGAGCCGCGGGTCCACGACCGCCAGCGCCGGGCGCAGCCGCAGGTGGCTGATCCCGCTCTTCACCCGCAGCGACAGCACGTCCAGCACGCACACCGTGGTGCTTTCCGACCCGGTTCCGGTCGTCGTCGGCACCGCGACCAGCGGCTTCAGCGGGTTCGCCGGCGCGCGGCCGCCGCCGACCGGCGCGTTGACGTAATCCATCAGCTCGCCGTCGTTGCTGGTCAGCAGGTTGGCGGCCTTCGCGGTGTCGATGCTGGAGCCGCCGCCGACCGCCACGAACGCGTCGTACGGGCCGGTGCCGCGGGCGAAATCGACGGCCTTCTGCATGCTGACGTCGGTGGGCTCGACGTGCACGCCGTCGAAAGTCTCGGCCGCGATCCCGTAGCCGCGGATGCCCTCGGCGATCCGCTCCGGCCAGCCGGTCGCCGCGACGACCGGGTCGGTCACCACCAGCACGCGGCGCGCGCCGAACTGGCTCAGATCGTATCCGATCTCGTCGCTCGACCCGCTTCCGTATTTGAGCGCCGGAGCCCCATAAGTGAAAACAGTCTCATGTTCGGCGGGTGTCACGACGGCGTCCTCCCAACTGGTGGGCGGCCCGATCCGGCAATCGGCACAATCCGGCGGCGAGTTGCTCAAGATCACTTGACGCCGGTTCACGGTGCCGCCCTAAGCTCTCCTCATTAGATACCAAGTGGGAACCACCGTCGCGCAAACGGCCGTACGCGTCTTGAACGAGGCCCGGGTCCGCCGGGTGTACGCGGTCGTCGGTGAGTCGTTCCTGGAATTGCTCGACGCGCTTCGCCGCGAGCGCGACGTCACGCTCGTTTCGGCCCGCCACGATTCGGGTGCGGCCTTCATGGCCGAGGCCGAGGGCAAGCTCACCGAACGCCCCGCCGTGCTGCTCGCCAGCCGCGGTCCGAGTGCTGCCGCGCTGGTCATGGGCGTGCAGACGGCGTACCAGGACGAGACGCCGATGGTGGTGCTGCTCGAAACCCCCGCGCTCGACCCGGTGCTCACCGGCGAGGTCCCGGCATCCGATTCGACCGGGATGTTCGAATCGATCGCCAAATGGTGCGTCCGCGCGGACGATCCCGACGACGTGCCGCATCTGCTCGCCGAAGGCCTCGCCCGGTGTCGCGAGGGACGGCCGGGCCCGGTCGTGATCGGGGTGCCGAGCGACGCGTGGGGCGTCCCGTACGACTCGGCCAAACCGGTGGCGAAGGTTCGCCCGCCGGCCACCGGAACGCTGGGCCGTTCGGCGGAAGCGGTGGCCGGGCTGGTGGACGAAGCGCGCTACCCGGTGGTCATCGTCGGCGGGCGCGCGCGGTCGGCGCGCGACGAGCTGATCGCAGTGGCGGACGAACTGGCGCTCCCGGTGTACAACGCTTTCCGCCGCCAGGACGCGTTCCCGGAGAACCACGCGCGCTACGCCGGACACCTCGGCCTCGGCATCCCGGCGCGTCAGCTTGACGCGCTCGAACGAGCCGACCTCGTGCTCGCGCTCGGCACACAGCTCGACGAAGTCACGACGCAGGGCTTCCGCTACCCGACTCCACAGCAGACGCTTGTCCTTGTCGGCACTGGCATCGATGAACAGCGCCGTCGCGGCCTCACGTTCCGCGTGGACACTGAGGTCGAGCCGTTCCTGAAGGAGCTGCGCGCGATCGCTTCGCCGCGTACGCGCAGAGCGTCGGCCGCGAACGCTGCCGTGCACACCTTCATGACACCGCCGAACACAAGCAACAACACGCGCGTACATCCGGTCGATGTCGTGCGCGCGCTGCGAAAGCTCGCGCCCGAGGACACCATCGTCACGAGCGACGCTGGCAACTTCGCGCAGTTCATGCACCGCTACTGGTGCTTCACCGCTCCGCGCAGCCAGCTCGGTCCGAGCAACGCCGCGATGGGGTACGCGGTGCCTGCGGCGGTAGCGGCCAAGCTCGCCGAACCGCGGCGCGCTGTGGTCGCGATGGTCGGCGACGCGGGCACTCTGATGACAGGGCAAGAGATCGAGACCGCTGTGCGTTACCGCGCGCCGGTGATGGTGGTGGTGTTCCAGAACGGCTTGCACGGTCCACTCGCGATGCATCAGGCGCGTACGCACGGCCGGCTGTCCGGAGTAACAATCCCGCTGACGGACTTCGCGTCGTGGGCGCGCGGGCTCGGCGCGGCGGGGTACACGGTGGACGATCGCGAGCGGCTCGAACCGATCATCGCGAGCGCGCTCGTCCGGCAGCGGCCGTGTGTGATCGATGTCCGGACCGACCCGGATGTGGTGACCCCCGACGTGCGGCTGAGCACGCTTCTCGGAGCCCCGCGTCCTTCCGGGACCTGAAATCTTCCTGAGAACACAAGGAAACGCCAGGAATGTTCGGTAGCTGGCGGGGGTTGGCTCAGGTAACCTGAGGGCGTTCCCGGGGTTCGGCATCCGGACCCGGTTCGCCCGGCGAGGTTCGCCGGCGTTCGGTTGGGGAAATTCCCGGGTGGACACGTTTCCCGGCTCGGTTCGCGGCCGTTCGGCGCGTTTCAGGGGTGGGGACAACCGGTTTCGGCCGGATTTTGTCGGTGCCGGATGGCACCATCGCGGTCATCCCCCGCTCGGGGCGGGGAAGGAACGAGGGGAGTTCGTCATGGCCGACGAAAAGGACGGGAAATCCCGTACCGCGGGGACCGCTGCTCGCGGCCGCGCCCGGTCCGGTGCGCTGGTGTCGGTAGTGCGCGAGGAGCCGGAACAGGGCCCATCCGTCGAGGTGCCCGCGCAGACCCGGTCCGGAGTGGTCCCGGTGCTGTTCAGCGCCAGCGCGGAGGCCCACGACGTAGCCGTGGTCGCGTCCGACCAGGGCGCTGACTGGCGTTCGCCGTTCGGCGCGCCGCTCCGCCACGCCAGCGGGGAGTGACCCGGTCTCGCGAACTGGGGTGAGTCGGCTTGTCCGCGCCCGCTCCGCTGTGCTTTACTTTAGTTGGTCTCGATTTTTGTGTTCGTGGTTTAGCACGCTCGCAGAACTCAGCGGGCGTGGGCTTCCTCTCCGGAGAACGCATCTCGCCCGTGTCTGGGCCCAGGACGTCGGTCGGCTTCCTGTTTTGGTGTTATGTATGGAGATTGTTTAGATGACTGAGGGCACCGTGAAGTGGTTCAACTCCGAGAAGGGGTTCGGCTTCATCACTCCCGACAACGGCGGCGGCGACGTCTTCGTGCACTACAGCGAGATCCAGGGCAACGGTTTCCGTACCCTTGAGGAGAACGCTCGCGTGCAGTTCGAGATCGGCCAGGGCCAGAAGGGCCCGCAGGCCACGTCGGTCAGCCTGATCTGACCTGCGTCTCATCGCTAAGTCGCCACCACTCCCGGTCGCGGGGGTGGTGGCTTCTTTCGTCTCTGTCGCCGGAGCGCCGCCGAAGCCGTCTCACGATGCGGATTGTGTTGCGCGGCAAGGCTTTCTGTGCCTGACCGGCCATTGTGGATCACCCGATCGTGGCGCGCCCGGGTGGTCGTACGCTCCGCGGGCATGAGCGAAAACACTTATCTCGTCACCGGGATGTCCTGCGGCCACTGCGCACAGTCGGTCACCGAAGAACTGACCGAGGTGCCCGGGGTCGAGAACGTCTCGGTCGACGTCGAAACCGGACACGTGACGGTCCGCAGCGCCGAAACCCTCGACGAGACCGCTGTCCGCGCCGCGGTCGAAGAAGCCGGCTACACCTACGAAGGGCTTGCTTCCCTCGTTTGAACGATAGGTAGCCGCGCCGGAACCCAGGGTAGGCTCTGGCCGGCGTGGAGGCACGGCCGATGCAACGTCCGTGCAACCCTTTCCTCCGCGCGGCCGGACGCGTGTGCTGGTCCCCTGGCGGCAGCGGACTTGGGGGGATGCTCGATGGGGGAAGTCGTTGCGGGAATCGTGGCGAACCCGGCGTCCGGACAGGACATCCGAAGACTCGTCACGCAGGCGTCGGCCGTGCCCGTCGAGGAGAAGGCCAACCTGGTGCGCCGGCTGCTGTCGGCGTTCGCGGTGACCGGCGTCGACCGCGCGCTGCTGTCCTCCGACCTCGGCGGCATCTCCGCCGCGGTGCTGCGCGACCTCGGCCGCGATCCGTTGCCCGAGGTCGACTTCTGCGACGAGGACACCCTCACCGGCACCGCGCAGGACACCATCAACGCGGTGCGCCAGATGGTCGACGCGGGAGCCGGCGTGATCGTGTGCCTCGGCGGCGACGGCACGGCCCGGGTCGCCGCCAAGGCCTGCGGTGACGTGCCGCTGCTCGCGCTGCCGACTGGTACCAACAACGCGTTCCCGCAGGCCGGGGAGGCCACCGTGGCCGGGCTCGCCGCCGGCATGGTCGCGAGCGGCCAGGTCGACGCCGACCTCGTGACCCAGCGGGTCAGCATGCTTGAAGTCGTCACCAAGAACCGCCGCGAGATCGCGCTGGTGGACGTCGCGGTGTCGATGAACAAACACGTCGGCGCGAAGGCGCTCTGGGATCCGACCGCGCTCACCGAGCTGTATTGCACCTTCGCTGAGCCGGACGGCATTGGCTTGTCGAGCATCGCCGGACAGCTGTGTCCCAGCTCTCGCTCCAGCGCGGACGGTGTGGCGCTTCAGCTCGGTCCGGTCGACAGTTCCGCGTACGTGGTGCACGCCGCGATCGCGCCCGGTGTCGTGCGTCCAGTCGGCGTACGCGGTTGGGGAGTGCTGCGCCCCGGCGTACGCGTGGACCTTGCCGCAGGTGGCGGCGTTATCGCGGTCGACGGAGAACGCGAACTGGAGCTGAAGAACGGCGAAGGTGCGTACGTGGAACTGCGCGCCGACGGCCCGTGGTGCGTCGACGTACGCGCGGCAATGGCCGAAGCGGCAACCCAGGGGTTGCTACGCAGTGCTGCTACGAGCAGAACCGGCGAGAAAGGCCGAAGCCACGGTCGGTGCGCTGGCTGAGATCACGTGCAGGTGACACCTTCCGGGTGTCGTGTGCTGCGGCTTGCCCGACCGGCTACCTTCTGCGAGTGGCACACGGGGAGGATCGGGGATGAGCAGCACTGCGACGCGGCCGGAAACGACTGCCGAGCCCCCACCGGAGGAATTTCGGGGCCGCAGCGGAATCGCCGGCCTGCTGGACCTGCCCGGCCAGGCGGTGCGCGCGGTCGTCAGATCCACGACGACCACGCCCGGCAAGCTTTCGCTGATCGCGGTCGCGCTGGTGCTGCTTTCGCTGGTGGCCGGACTCGTCGGCGTGTTGTCCGTCAAAGACAAGGACAACACGATCAACGGCCTGATCGAGCACCGGGAACCTCTCGCCTCGGCCGCGCAACAGGTGTTCCGCTCGCTGTCGGACGCGGACGCGACCGCGGCCAGCGCCTTCCTTTCCGTCGGCACCGAACCGCCCGCGCTGCGGAAGCGGTACGAGCAGGACATCGCCGAAGCGGGATCCGCGCTCGCCCGCGCGGCGTCCGACACCGCCGAGGTCGGCGACGCCGCCCACCAGGTGGACATCCTGAACCAGAAGGTCCCGGTCTACACCGGGATCGTCGAGACCGCGCGCGCGAACAACCGGCAGGGTTTCCCGTCCGGTGCTTCGTATCTGCGCGAGGCTTCGCAGCTGATGCGCACGACGATCCTGCCCGCCGCGGACGCGCTCTACCACGCGCACACCCAGAAGCTTTCCGACGAGCAGGACAGCAGCAGCGACGTGCCGTGGGCGGCGGTCGCGCTGGTCGTCGCGCTCCTCGCGGCGCTGGTGGCCGCGCAGATCTACTTGACCCGGCGGACGAACCGGGTGCTGAACATCGGGCTGCTCGTGGCCACCGGCTGCATCGTGCTGTCGCTGCTGTGGGGCGCGGTCGCGCTCGTCGTGCAGGGCAGTCTCGTCGCGACCGGGCGCACCGACGGCACGTCGCAGGTCGACATCCTGGTGCGGGCCCGCATCTACGCGCTGCAGGCCCGTGCGGACGAAACCCTGACGCTGGTCGCGCGCGGCGACGGCGGCGCGTACGAGCAGCAGTTCATCAAGCTCGCCGAAAAGCTCGTCGGCGCCGACGGCAAGGGCGGTCTGCTCGGCGAGGCGCGCGGCCTCGCGTCCGGCACCACGGGGGAACAGAAGATCGAAGCGGCGGAACAGGCCGCGCGCGAATGGTCCCTTGCCCACCTTCAGGTCCGCCGCCTCGACGACGGCGGCCAGTACCAGGAGGCGGTCGACTTCGCGACGAGCGTCAGCCCGAACAGCGCCGCCGCCGCGTTCGCCCGGCTCGACACGAACCTGCAGGCCGCGATCGACGTCTGCCGCCAGGAATTCCTCGACAGCACCAGATCCGGCGACAACGCGCTCACCGCACTCGCGGCGGGGGTCGGCGTGCTGGCGGTGCTCGCGGCGGGCGGCGTCACAGTCGGCGTGCGAGAGAGACTGAGGGAGTACCGGTGATCCGGTCGCGGCACTTCATCCGGACTGCCGTGCTCGCGGTGGTCGCGATTCTCGCCGCCGCCTGCGGGACGGCGGCCCAGCCGATGGAGGCCGCGCCAGTCACCGACGCGGCCTGGCCCACCCCGGCGGGCGTCGGCGGCCCGGACGCCGCGGCCGGAGGCGATTCCGACACCAGCTGCAATCCGCTGGCCAGCCTCGCGCCGAATGGCCTGGACACCTCCGGACCGAGCCTGCAGAAGATCAAGCAACGCGGGAAGCTCATCGCCGGCGTCGACCAGACGACCTACCTGTTCGGCTTCCGGAATCCGAAGACCGGCCAGCTCGAGGGCTTCGACATCGACCTGGTCAACGAGATCGCCAAGCAGATCTTCGGGTCCGACGGGCACGTGCAGTACCGGGCGATCACGTCGTCGCAGCGGGAAACCGTGCTGAAGGAACACCAGGTCGACGTGGTGGTCCGGACCTACAGCATCACCTGCGCCCGCCGCAAGCAGGTGCAGTTCTCGTCGGTGTACTACGTGGCCGGGCAGAAGATCCTGGTGCCGAAGTCGTCGAACGCGCAGTCGCTGACCGACCTGGCCGGGAAACGCGTGTGCGCGGCGGCGAAGTCGACCTCGCTCGCGAAGATCGCCACCGACCCGGCCAAACCGGTCGCGGTGTCGGTGCCGAACTGGTCGGATTGCCTGGTGATGCTGCAGCAGGGCCAGGTCGACGCGGTGTCCACGGACGACACGATCCTGGCCGGCATGGCCGCGCAGGACCCGACGGTGAAGGTCGCGGGCGAGAAGATGACGCAGGAGAATTACGGCGTCGGGATCCCGAAGGACGAGGAGGACCTGGTCCGCTTCGTGAACGCGGTGCTCGAGAAGATCCGCGGCGACGGCACCTGGGCGAACAGTTACCAGAACTGGGTCGGCGCGCGGCTGGGACCGGCGAGCCCGCCGTCCCCGCAATACGGGTGACCAGGCCGGTCTCGCGGCGCGAGTTGTACGTTTTGAGCGGCAGGTTTGCCGCGGGGAGCTCGGGAGGTAGTTGTGTCGGAGGAGGCGCGCCGTCCTCGGCACGCAGCACCGGAGGGGGACGGCGACGAGGCGAAGGCCGCGGACCAGCCGTCCGGGCGGGGCGAGGCCGAGTGGACCCCGCCGCCGCCGGTGCGCTGGGACACCCCGGAACCGTCGGTGTCCGGACGGCTGAACCCGCAGGCGGATCCCGACGCGGAGACGTTGATCAGCGCTCCGGTGCAGCGTCCGCAGGGCGCTCCGGGTGCTCCGGCCGGGCAACCCGGGCAGCAGGCTCAGCGGGGCGCTCAGCCAGGCGCTCAGCCGGGCCAGGCCCAGCAGCCGAGCCAGCCCGGACAGCCAGGCGCGGCCGGACAGCCCGGTCAGCCTGGACCGGCCGGGCAGCAGCCGCGGACGCAGGGCCGTCCGGCTCCGCGCGCTGGCCAGCCGATGCCGCAAGGCCGTCCGCAGGGCCAGCCGCCGTCGCAAGGCCAGCCGTATCCCGGTCAGCCCGCGCCGCCGTCGCAGGGCCAGCCGTACCCGCCGCAGTCGCGCACCGGGCAACGGCCAGTGCCGCCGAACCGCCCGCAGCAGACGCAGGGCAACCGGCCGTCCCGGCCGCCGGAGAACCGCGCCACCGGCCCGAACTCCGGTCCGATCCCGATGGGTGCCGCGGCTCAGGGCAAGCCGCCGGCTGACGGCGGGGACGCCCCCACGCGTCCGCCGGGCGACCTCGCGCCGGTGATCCTGCCGCAGTCGAACCAGCCGGTCGCTCCGGTCGACCCGGCCGCGCCGATGCCGACCAGCGTGCTGGCCAGCCCGACGCCGCACACCCAGAGCATCATGCCGCCGACCCCGCGGGTGGCCCCCGCCGACGGCGGCCCGCTGCCCGACCACGGCACGGACAGCGTCCTGCCCTCCGGAGGCAGCGAGGGCCACGGCACCGGCACGCACGGTTCGCAGGGCTCGCAAGGCACCGGCACGGGCACCGGGACCGGTTCGTTCCCCGGCACCTCGCGGCGCACCGGCTCTCGCGGCACCCGCCGCTCCCGGCGCGGAAGGCTCGGCGCGGGGCTCATCGACGTGCCTCCGGTGCCGTACCGCGATCCGTCGACCGCGGTGCTGGCGAACCCGGTCGTAGCCGAGGACAAGCGGTTCTGCGGCAACTGCAGCGCGAAGGTCGGCCGCGGCAAGGACGGGCAGCCGGGCGAACCCGAGGGCACCTGCGAAAAGTGCGGCACGCCGTTCTCGTTCGTCGCGAAGCTGAAGCCGCACGAGCTGGTCGGCGGCCAGTACGAGGTGCTCGGCGCGCTCGCCTACGGCGGTCTCGGCTGGATTTACCTGGCCAAGGACCACAACGTGTCCGACCGCTGGGTCGTGCTGAAGGGCTTGATCGACACCGGCGACTCCACCGCGATGGCCGCCGCGGCGAACGAGCAGCGGTTCCTCGCCGAGGTCGAGCACCCGAACATCGTCAAGATCCACAACTTCGTGCAGCATCCGGACCCGCAGACCGGCAACACCGTCGGCTACATCGTGATGGAGTACGTCGGCGGCCAGTCGCTGCGCCAGCTCGCGCTGCAGCACCACCGGGAGAGCAACCGGCCGGAGCCGCTGCCGATCGGCCAGGTCATCGCGTACGGCCTGGAGATCCTGCCCGCGCTCGGCTACCTGCACAGCCAGGGTCTGCTGTACTGCGACCTCAAGCCGGACAACGTCATCCAGACCCGCGAGCAGCTCAAGCTGATCGACCTCGGCGCGGTGCGGCGGATCGACGACTACGAGAGCCCGCTGTTCTTCACCACCGGCTACAGCGCGCCCGAGCTGGCCTCGCAGGGCGCGTCGGTGTCCTCGGACCTGTACACGGTCGGCCGGACGCTGGCCGTGCTGAGCTTCGAGTTCGCCGGGTACACCCGCGAGTACAAGAACACGCTGCCCGGGCCGGACCAGGTGCCGTTGTTCGCGCTTTTCGGGTCGTATTACCGGTTCCTGAAGCGGGCCACGCACGCTGATCCGGATCGGCGGTTCATCGCCGCGGACGACATGGCGGACCAGCTGACCGGGGTCTTGCGCGAGATCATGGCGCTCGGGACCGGGCAGCCGCGGCCTGCCGCGTCGACGGTGTTCGGGCCGGAGAGCCGGACGTTCGGCGTTCATCTGGTGGTGCCCGAGCAGGGGGAGCGGGTGCCGTTGCCGGATGCGGCCGAGGTGGTGGCCGGACTGCCGATTCCGCAGGTCGACACGGACGACCCGGCCGCTGGTGTGCTCGCGACGACGACCGCGCTGGATCCGCATGAGGCGATCGAGGCGTTGGCCACCGCGCCGCGGGAGTCGATTGAGGTGCGGTTGCGGATCGTGCGGGCTCGGATCGAGCTGGGCGAGTTCGTGGAGGCTCAGCGGCAGCTGCAGGCTGCGCAGTATTTGGCGATCTGGCATGGGTTTCCGCATGACTGGCGGATCGACTGGTATCGCGGGCTGATCGAGCTTGCCGGTGGGCGGCCGCGGGTGGCGCACGTGGCGTTCGACGCGGTTTACGACGATCTGCCCGGGGAGATCGCGCCCAAGCTGGCGTTGGCGGTCAGTGCTGAAGGGGTGGGGGATTACTTTGGCGCGGCTCGGTTTTACGAGCTGGTGTGGCGGACTGACCGGACTTATGTGAGTGCGGCGTTCGGGCTTGCGCGGGTGTATCTGGCGCAGGGGGCGCGGGAGAGCGCGGTGGAGGTGCTGGAGGGGGTTCCGGCTACTTCTACGCATTACGTGGACGCGCAGGTCGCTGCGATCAAGATCAAGACTCGGGCTCAGGGAGTCGGTACCGGCGAGCATCCGACTGTCACGGAGGGCGACCTGGTCGACGCTTCGGGGCGGTTGCAGCGGCTCAACCTCGACGCCGAGCGGCACACGCGGCTCAGCGCGGAGGTGCTTGAGGCGGCATACGACTGGTTGAAGGTGCCTGGGCAGGTTAAGTCCGGGGCTTCGAAGGTGCTGGGGTGTGAGTTGGAGGAGCGGGACGTTCGGTTCGGGCTGGAGCGGTGTTACCGGTCGTTGGCTCGGTTGACGGACAACGCTAGTGATCGGATTGCGTTGGTGGATCGGGCTAATGCGATTCGGCCTCGGACGTTGACCTGAGTTGGCTCGTCGCCCTGGCGGGCGACATTGCTGTTGATGGGTTGCGTGGGGCCCCCGAAGCTTGATTGTGCTGACGGTTCGGGGGTGCTTGTCAAGGCGGGAAAGATGCCTTGACAAGCACCCCCGAACCGCAGGGAGGCTTCGTATCGGGGGCGGGGGGAGGTGTGGGTGCCTCGCTCTTTGGGTGCACCGGCTGCGGTTTTAGTGCTGGGTGCCTCGCTCGTTGGGTGCACCGGCTGCGGGTTACGGGTTGATGTCCCACTCGCGTTTGTTGCGGCGGTGCTGTTCCGCCAGCTTTTCCAGTGCTTGCGGGTCGCCGTGGGTGCTGAAGTGTTCGAAGCCCACCGCGATGAACACCGCCCTGGCGTTGACCGCCACTGGGCCGTCGGGTGCGTCTAGGTGGCCGTCTGCGCTTACGTAGATCTTTCGGCCTGCGATGCCGTCCAGGCGGGCTTCGATGTACAGCGTCGACCCGACCGGCACCGGGCGGCGGAAGTCTGTCTCCAGCTTTCCCGTCACCGCGGGGCGGTGCAGCAGGTTGCCTACCGTGGAGCCGAGTGCCTCGTCGAAGGCGCAGGCCAGCAGGCCGCCGTGGGCTAGGCCGGGGGCGCCCTGGTGGGCGGAGGTCACGGTGAACTTCGAGTGCACCGTGTAGCCCTCGCCGATGGCTGAGCGCAGATGCAGGCCGTCGTCCACCTCGTCGCCGCAGCCGAAGCATTCGGCGAAGTGGGCGCCTAGTTCGGTGCCGGGCGCGGGGGCTTTCGGGTGGATCTCCGGCGGCTCCACCGGCACCGGCGGCCACGGGCCGGAAACAGGACTCATGCGACGACGTTAACCCGGCGGAAGGACCCGCCGGCACCCGCCCTGACCGGCTCGTCTGTCTTTCTTCAGCGCAGGGTAGTCGGAAAATTCCGCACGGTAGAAATTTCGCGACTCATCCTGCCAGCTTGGTTCAACGGGTCAAGACTGGGGAAATGTGCTCCTACGGATGGACCGGGACGTGTGCAGGAGGAGGTCACCGCCGGGATGAGTGAGCCAAAGACGGGGAAACCCGAGGTCGATCAGAGAACAGTCAAACGCGCGGTGATCGCGTCCGCGATGGGTAACGCGACCGAGTGGTACGACTACGGCGTCTTCACCTCAGGGGCGATCGCGACCAGTATCGGAACACTGTTCTTCCCCGGCGAGGGCAACGCGGTGCTGAAATCGCTCGCCCTGCTGGCCGTCGGCTTCATCGTGCGACCGTTCGGCGGAGCGTTCTTCGGCCCGTTGGGGGACAAGCTCGGCAGGCAGAAGGTCCTCGCGCTCACCATCCTGCTGATGTCCGGCTGCACCTTCCTGGTCGGCGTGCTGCCGACGTATTCGGGCGGATACAGCATGGGCATCGCGGCCCCGATCGCGATCTTGCTGCTGCGGCTCGTCCAGGGTTTCTCGACCGGCGGCGAGTACGGCGGCGCGGCGACGTTCATCGCCGAATACGCGCCCACCAAACGGCGCGGTTTCTTCGGTTCGTTCCTGGAGATGGGCACGCTGGCCGGCTACGTGCTCGGCAACTCGGTCGTGCTGATCACCTACCTGTCGCTGTCGACCGAGCAGTTCGACTCGTGGGGCTGGCGGATCCCGTTCTTCATCGCGCTTCCGATCGGCGCCATCGGGCTCTACCTGCGGTCGAAGCTCGAGGACACGCCGGAGTTCCGCCGGCTCGAGGCGGCGGGCGAGAAGGCGAAGAAGGCCCCGCTCAAGGAGACCATCCAGCGCAACTGGCGGATGATCCTGAACCTGATCGGGATCGTGTTGCTGCTGAACATCGCCGACTACATGCTGCTGACGACCATGCCGACGTACTTCACGTCGACCCTGCACATCGGCGACACCGAATCCAGCCTGATCATCATCGGCGTGGAAATCGTGCAGTTCGCGCTGCTGATCCCGCTCGGCGCGCTGTCCGACCGGATCGGCCGGAAACCCTTGCTGCTCACCGCGGCCATCGGGTTCATCGTGCTGAGCTGGCCGAGCATCAAGCTGATGCAGAGCGGCAGCCTGCTGTGGCTGATCGTCGGCTTCCTGGTCGTGGCGATCCTGCTGGCGCTGATGCTCGCGGTCATCGGCTCGACGTTCCCGGCGATGTTCCCGACGCGCGTGCGCTACGGCTCGTTCGCCATCGGCTACAACATCTCGACGTCGCTGTTCGGCGGCACCTGCGGCGTGATCGTCACGGCGTTGATCGACGGCACCGGCAACGCGGACTGGCCGGCGTACTACCTGATCATCGCCGCCCTCATCGCGCTCGTCCCGATCATCAAGATCCCGGAGACGGCCCGGGTGCCGATCGAGCAGATCGACACCGCGGACACCGGCGGCAAGCTCGCCGGAGCCAGCAAGTGAGCAGCTGAGCCAACGCGAAACCGCCCTCCGTCCATTGAGGACAGAGGGCGGTTTTCGTTTTCGAAGTCAGCTGTTCTGCGTCGCCTCGACCGCCTGCGGAGCGAAGCGCTTGCGGGCCCAAGCTGCCAGGCCACCGGCGACCACGACGGCAACAACGGTTTCGATCATCAGTGCGACGAGCACCATGGTGCTTCCTCCTCAGGTTCTCGGGCCGGCCAATGGCGTGCCGGCTGAGCGACTGGTTCGACGACCGCTCCGGCCGCCACTGAGAACATCGCCCCGAAAGCCCGGGATATTTCGTCGAAAACCCACTGAATCCGGTGACGTCCGCCACTCTTGCCGCGAATGCGTTTCAGCCGGAGGTCGAGCTGGGTAACGAGACGCTTCCCGCAGGTGAACGCAGGGACCCGGGGGCCTGTGCGGTCGTGGTCGGATGCGCCCGCGGCGGTTCCGGCACCCGGGACGCACCCGCCGGCGAACCGGTCGGCTCCGTCGGCGGTTCCTTGCCCGGCGAGCCAGGGCTCACCTTCGGACCGGGCGTCGGGAGCTGTACCGGACCCGGCGGAACCTTCATCGGCGCGACCGGACTGGACGGGGCGGGCGAGACGGTGGCGAGTCCCGGTCCGGCCGGCATGACCGGAGGCTGCTCGGCCCCGCGGTTGCCGACCGCGAGACCGGCCACCACGAGTACCGCGACCGTCGCGGCGGAGCTGCCCGCGACCGCCCAGCGCTTGCGTTTGCGGCGGACGGCGGCGCCGCGCACGATCACGTCCGCCGCGTCGAGTCGCATCGGCGGGCCGTCCGGCGTCCGCGCGAACAAGGCGCGCACGTCGTCGGCGTCTCTGTCGTCGGGGACCATCTCGTTCACCTCCCTCCCGGGACGGGCAATGCCTCGAAATGCGGGCCCAACCGGGTCCGCAGGGTGGCCAGACCGCGCGCGGCCTGGCTCTTCACCGTTCCGGTCCGGCAGCCGAGAGCCGCGGCGGTCTCTTCGACCGACAGGTCCTCGAAGTACCGCAGCACCAGCACCGCGCGCTGGCGCGGGGCCAGCGCGGCGAGTGCCTGCTGGATCAGCTGGTCGTGTTCGGTCTCGGCGGCCGGAGCCGGAACGTCGGGTGGTGCGTCGGTGAGCCGCTCCCGTTTCCAGCGGCTGCGGCGGTTTTCCGCGAGGAAAGTGCGCAGCACGATTTTGCGCGCGTAAGCGTCGAGCGCGTCGTGCCGGGCCAGCCGCGGCCAGGCGAGGTACAGCTTGAGCAGCGCCGCCTGCGCGAGATCTTCGGCCCGGTGCCAGTCCCCGCAAAGCAGGTAGGCGGTAGACCGCAGGCTGTGCGCGCGCTCGCCGAAGTACCGGGCGAACTCACCGTCCCACGGTGAGCTCTGCCCGGACGCCGGACGGGAGCGGGAGGGCACCGGGCGATCAGCCCCAGACCGAGGGCAGGTGCAGGTCGCCGGTCGGGCCCGCGGGCACCGCGGTCGGGACGCGCTTGGACTTCGCCGGCTGACCCGGCGCGGCGACCTTCGGCGCGGCCGTCGAGCGCTGTGCCGGAGCCGGTGCTGCGGTGGGAGCGCCGGGCGAGACTGCCGGGGCTCCGGTCTTCTGCGGGGCCGGCTGCGAGACCGACGGCGGAGCGTCCGCGGCGAAAGCGACCGCGCCGCCGGTCAGCGCGCCTCCGGCGAGCAGCAGCGAACCGATGGCGAGAGCGAAGCGAACACGCACGAGTTTCCTCCTGGTTCAGGCGAGCGCCGGGTGGCGCTCCTCTGCTCTAGTCATGCGGTCGGCCCTCGCCGGGGTTGCATCGGATTTTTTCCGGCCGGGACAGCCGAACGGCCGGGAGCGTTGGAGAGCTCCCGGCCGTCCGGTTGGTGCTGGTTCGCCTGCGCTCAGGCGGCCAGCGCCGACAGCTTGGTCCACGCCGCCCAGTCGTAGGTCCAGTCGCTGTAGTCGCCGTCCTTCGCGCCCAGCTGCTGGGTGCTGCCGGAGATCTCCACCGGATCGCCGGGAAGCACGCTGTCGTAGTAGGTTTTCGCGTTCGCCGGCGACAGGTTGAGGCAGCCGTGCGAGATGTTCTTCTTGCCCTGCGCCCAGATCGACGCCGCGAGGCCGTGGATGAACTCGCCGTTGTTGGAGATCCGGACCGCCCACGGCACGTTGACGTCGGTGTAGTTGTAGCGCGGGTTGCTCATCGAGTACGTCGCGTGCTTCGACATCACCACGTGCGTGCCGCTGTGCGTGACCCGGCCCGGGTCGGAGTCGAGGCCGTAGCTCACCGGGAAGTCCATGACCTGCTGGCCGTCGCGGATGACCTGCATGGTGTGTTCCTGGGTGTTGCCCTTGACGATCTGCGAGCGGCCGATGGTGAAGCTCGCGGAGACGTCCTGCTTGCCGTAGACGCCGTCGCCCATCGAAACGCCGTAGATGTTGGCCGAGACGACGACCTTCGTGTTCGGCTTGAAGTACTCCTTCGGCCGCCAGTGCACCGAAGTGTCGCCGTTGAGCCACGCCCACGCGCCCTCGGTCTTCGGCGTGGTCTCCACCGACAGCGCGCGCTCGACGGAGGCCTTGTCCTTGACCGCGCTCGGGAACGTGAGCGCGATCGGCATCGCGATGCCGTAGGTCTGGCCGTCGCCGACGTTCAGGCTGCCCTGCATCTGCCGACGCGGCTTGACCGTGGTGAACGAGCCGTTGATCTGGACCTGCTTGCCGTCCTCGCCGGTGGCCTGGCCGGACCAGGTGTAGGTCTTGCCGTAGCCGAGGTCTTCGGTGCTGCTCCAGCTCTTCTTGTCCGGGGACTGCTGCCCCTGCACCTGCTTGCCCTCGGCGTTGGTGAGCGTGACCGCCCCGAGGGTGCCGCCCGTGACGGTCACCTTCGCCGGTGCGCCCGGCGCCACGTCGCCCGCCCCGGAAGCCGGCGTGAGCGCCACGGCCGCCGGTTTCGCGGGCGAGGCAGGTGCCTCGGTAGGTCCGCCGCCAGCGGTCCCGCCCGCGTTCACGCTCGACCCGCCGCTGCTGCACGCCCCGAGCGTGAGCGCGGCGATCAAGCCCAGCACCGCGACGCCGGCCCGGCGGCGTGCGAAGTGTCGGATTGTCACACCGATCCCCAATCTCCCCTTGGTACCCCGAACACCAAGACGTCCCGGCCTGCCATCGCGTTCACCGGATAAGGGGTGACCAGCATCACACTGCGCCGAGTAATCATCACGGAGGCGGTTCGATCGACCGCGCACTGTGCATCCTCGAAGTGTGCTGGGGGTACTGGATCAGACTAGCCAGGCGGCCGACCGCGCTGCGTAAACGGCGATACGACGTTCCGGTGATGCGCGCACGACGGAACCGATCCTTGCGATCAACGGGGTTCAGATTTGGTGAGATCCCGGTAGGCTGCTGACCAGGCCGTCGTTTTGCGTGTTCGTGGCTTCACACTCGCGGAACTTCTGACGCGAGCCGTGGGGCCGAAAAGCTCTTCGCTCGTCTCGTTGGAACCGCCCGGGACGGCCTGGGTGCCGCTTCGGTGGCATTCGAAGCGGATCTGTTACGAGGAGTACAGCGGTGGCGCAAGGCACTGTGAAGTGGTTCAACGCGGAGAAGGGCTTCGGCTTCATCGCGCAGGACGGCGGCGAAGGCGACGTTTTCGTGCACTACTCGGAGATCGAGGGACGCGGCTTCCGCACCCTCGAGGAGAACCAGCGAGTGGAGTTCGAGGTCGGCCAGGGGCAGAAGGGCCCGCAGGCCCAGAAGGTCCGCGCGATCTGAGTCAGGCCCGCGCGTTTTCTCAGGCCTGAATGAAGGGCCCCGACGGGATTTCCCGTCGGGGCCTTTTTTCATTGCGGGTTCCGTTGTGGGGAATGGTTGGAACGACGGTTGCCGCGGTTAGGGCCGGGCGGGGTGGGGTCGCGGGTGGGGTGCGGTGCGGCTTGCTCGGGCCGGGTTGGTTGGCCGGGTGTGTGGGTCCTGGGGTTGGTGGCTGGATGGCGCGCGGGGCCGAGCACGTACGGGCGACGCCGGATCGGTTGGTTGCTCGACTGTGAGTGGGTACGCGAAGCCGACCCGATCGGGTGGTGCGGGCCGCTGTGGTGGGTGGGTTGGCACATCGCTGGCCGGGCTGGTGGGCGCAACTGAGTTGCCCGCCTGGGCTTGCGGCTGCGGTTGAGCTGGCTGCCGGAGCTGGCGGCTGCGGCTGAGTTGGCTGGCCGGGCGGGCGGCTGCGGCGGAGTTGGTTTGGCGGAGTTGGCGGCTGCGGTGGGAGTTGGCCGCCTGAGTTGGTGGTTGCGGCGGAGTCGGTTGGCGGGGTTGGCGGCTGCGGCGGAGTTGTTTGCCTGAGCTGACGGCCGCGGCTGAGGCAACCGCCGGAGCGCTCGATGTCCTCCTGCCGCGGCCCGTCCCGCCGCGCCGCCCGGTTCCCGCCCGAGGCCGGCCAGCCCGTCGGCGGAATCGCGGATCGTCCCACTCATCGGGAAGCCAGCCGTCGTCCGACCCCGGAAAGGGAAAACCCCCGGCCGTCGGGGGAAGCCGGGGGTTTTCGTTCAGGGGGGCGGGGTCAGCGTCCGACGAGGGGCTGGTCGAACGTGCCCGCCGGGATGTGGAACTCGTCGGTCATCGCGTCGGAGTGGCGGCGTTCCTGGGCGGAGGCGGCCTGGCCCTCCCACGAAAGGCGCTCCAGGATCCATTCCTGCGCCAACGCCTGCGGGGTCAGGTTCCGGGCGACGGCGAGGTCCTTGAGCTGCTGGCTGGCGATGAGGTTCATGCGCAGCTGGTAGACCTGCGCGTCGCCGAAGCGGCTGCCGGTGCCGGTGCTCTCCGGGTCGGAGTCCGGGGCGAGCGCGGCGAGGTAGCTGGTGAGCTCCTTGTCCTCGACGACTTCGTCGCCGGCGGCCTTGGCGGCATTGCGATGCCGCCCGCTCGAGACGGCTTTGAGATTCGTGCGGCTGCTGAGGCGGCCGAGGGAGGGAAGAGGCACGCGGACACGATAACGGTTGGGTCTCGGCAAAGAAACCACTGTGAGCCACGACACACGCATTTCCGTGCCCGGCAAGCCTAATTCGATCACCTGTTCAGCCCAGTCGGTAAACACATTTCGCGACTGTCTGTCGATCTCGGTACCGAGAGTAGATCCGCAGGTCAGCGCCGGGTGCGGAAATGGAGAGACCCCCGCGCCAGGGGGAGGAACGCGGGGGTCGGAGGGGATCTCCACAGGCGCTGACCGGGGGTGTGTCAGCAACACCGATTGTTGCACGAGTTCCGGGGATCGGCGAGGGGAAGCCGGGAGAAATCGTTCTGCGCGATCTTGGAATGCGTTACCAGGGAAGCTTCGGAGAGTGTTCGCAGGTTCACTCTCCGGGGGGCTGCCGGTGCTGCTCGCCGCTGGTTAGCCTCGCGGCCAGTTGTTGCGAACCGCATGGAGGGGCCATGAGCGGATCGGTCGAAGTTCGTCAGTTCCTCCTTCGGTACGAAGGTGCCGACGGGGGGAGCACGTCACTGTCCGGCGGCGTGCCGGCGCAGCGCGGGTCGTCGGAAGGGCAACGAGTCTCCGACGACCAGGTCCGCCGGGCCCGGCTCGCCGTCGCGGCCGGTGCGCTCGACGTGGAGGACTGCGCGCAGTTGCTGGAGATGCTCGGGCTAAGTCCGGGCGACGACGGCCAGGCGCCGGTGCAGCGCTGATCCGGGCTGTCGTCGCGTGAGCTGAGGCTGGCTCGACCCGGGGAGAGCGGTCGGCTGGTGAATATTTGCCTCGAAGTCGTGTCTCGATGGCCGGGAAGCACGGGCTGGGCCGGCCTGGATTCCCGGCGGGCCGGGCCGTCTCCGGCGTAGAGTGGCGTGGCGCACACCGATCGGCTGGCTCGGCTTCGTGGCGGGCGATCGGCGGGAAGCGGCGCGGTCAGGTCGCCAGCCTGGACGTTATCGCAGGTCGGAGGCTTGTCGATCGCTTAAGGAACCCCCCGTGCACGGCCCCCGGAACGTGCCCTATGCTTGTAATCGCTCCCAGGGGAACACCTGAGAGCGCGGTCGGTCGGTCCTCCGAAACCGGTCGGGCTCCCATCGTTCAGCGGCCTAGGACTCCGCCCTTTCAAGGCGGCAACGCGGGTTCGAATCCCGTTGGGAGTACGCAGTACCAGTAAGGCCCTGTGGCGCAGTTGGTTAGCGCGTCGCCCTGTCACGGCGAAGGTCGCGGGTTCGAGTCCCGTCAGGGTCGCAAGATCGTTCGGCTCCTAGCCGGCGTTCCCGGCCAGGTAGCTCAGTTGGTACGAGCGTCCGCCTGAAAAGCGGAAGGTCGCCGGTTCGACCCCGGCCCTGGCCACAGCGAATTTCAGTGAAGCAGCCCCCATCCCGCCGGATGGGGGCTTTTTCGTCGCCGGGCCGCGGTGCGGGCGGCGGGCGTGGAGCTGGCGGAGAGTCACCGCCGGGCAGCGGTTTCGCCATTCGGAAGCAGTCTTGCCAACCTTCCGGCTCGCTCCCTAGCCTCGATGACATCTCAAAGGTCTGGACCACTGGAGGTCGAGAATGCCGGGAGAGATGGGGCGGCGCGGTTTCCTGGCCGGGTCCGCGGCGGTGGGGGTCGGAGTGGTGAGTCCGTTCGGGGCCGAGGCTGTCGAAGCGCAGCCGGGGGTGGCGGTTTACGCGAACAACGTCGGGTACGCGCCCGGCGCGCCCAAGCGGGCAGTGCTGGCGGCCGAGTCGCCGCGGGCGATTCCGAGGTTCACCGTCGTGGACGTCGCCACCGGGAAGGCCGTCTTCACCGGGAGCCCGCGACCGGCGGCTCAGGTGCCGGGATGGGACGGCCGGCATTACTGGACCGCGGACTTCTCCGCGCTGAAGACCGAAGGCGAGTATGTCGTGCTCGCGGCGGACGGGCGGTCTCAGCCGTTTCGCGTCGGCCCGCTCGTGCTGGAGCGCTACACGCTCTCCCATGTCGTGCACTACTTCAAGGGCACCCGCAGCTCGGACCGGTTCGATCGCCAGGACCGGCAAGCGCCGATCGGCCCCAAGGGCACGCAGGTCATGGACGCCCACGGCGGCTGGTACGACGCGACCGGCGACTTCGGCAAGCACTTCACTCAACTGTCGGACCGCAGCTACTTCAACACCCTGCAGATCCCGCTCACCGCCTGGGTGCTGGCCAAGGCGTACCAGCGGCTCACCGCGCGCGGCGACACCAACTTCACCCAACTGCGGACCTGGCTGGCCGACGAGGCGCTGTTCGGTGCCGACTACCTGCGCCGGGTCAAGCTCGCGGACGGCACGTTCGTCATGTCGGTTATCCAGCCTGGTCCGCCGAAGGACCCGAAGCTGCGATACGTCCTGGCGAACAGCGACGGCGAACCCGTCCAGGTGAATTACCGCGAGGGCGGCGGGGTCGCGATCGCGGCACTGGCTGCGGCGACCACGCTGGACGCGTCGGGCGACTACTCGCACGAGGAGTATCTGGCGGCGGCGGAGGCTGCTTTCGACTTCCTGGAGCAGCACAACGTCGAGATGACCAATGACGGCAAGGAAAACATCCAGGACGACTACGGTGCGCTGCTGGCTGCGGTCGAGTTGTACCAGGTGACCAAGAAGCCAGTATACCGCGAAGCGGCGGATCGCCGGGCGCGGAATTTGGTGCGGCGCTTGGTTTCCTGGAAGTCCTACCGGGACTACTGGCGTGCGGACGACGGCGACCGGCCGTACTTCCATCCCTCGGACGCCGGCCTCCCGGTGCTCAGCCTGCTCGCATACGCCGAGATCGCCGACGCGGCAACGGTTTCCGAGGTGCTGAACGTGGTGCGGCGGTCGCTGGAGTTCGAACTCGCGGTGACTGCCGAGGTGCCTAACCCGTTTGGGTATGCGCGGAATCTTGTGCAAGATGGGGAGGGTAAGAGGTATAGCTCGTTTTTCTTCCCGCACAACGTCACTCCGCGCGCGAAAGACCAGTGGTGGCAGGGCGAGAACGCACGGATCGCGTCGCTGGCGACCGCCGCTCGCCTTGCCGCGCAACGGTTTTCCGGCGAATTCGCGGCACGCCTGCGCTCGTACGCGGCTGACCAGCTGAACTGGATCTGCGGCAGCAACCCGTACGGCGTGTGCATGCTCGACGGCAACGGCCACGGCAACCCGCAGTACAGCTGGCTCGGGTCGTGGCAGTTCCTGCCGACGGCGGGCGGGATTGTCAACGGCATCACCGGCTTGAACGAGGACGGCAGCGGAATAGCGTGGGACCGCGGTTACGTGGTCACCGGAAAGGACGACGATTGGCGATGGGATGAACAATGGCTGCCACACTCGACGTGGTACCTGTACGCGGTCGCGGTGGGTGACTGAGCTGGGTCGGCTATGCCTGTTTTTGGTGACCCGGAGATGTGCGGAGGTTTCGCTGGTTCTCGTCACGAAGGGTGAGATTCGCGGAGCGGGGTCTTGCTCGGGGTGAGCTGCATCGTGCCGGATGGTGCCTGGATTCGGTCGCGGTGGAAGGCGATCTAGGCCGTCGGAGGTGGGTTGCATCTGCCTGCGAGCCAGTGGCCGGTGCGGGTTAGTTGGCTGCGCTGGCACGGTGACGCCGGGCTTCTCACGGGAGTGTGCCGCATTCGCGGACCACGAGCCGTGCCTTGGCGTGGGTTTCGTCGTGCAGGGACAAGACCGATCGTGTGGCCCGGCGGGGTCTCGGTGGCGAGCGCGAACGGGTAAGCCGTGGGCGTTGGTTCAGCGGCCATGGCATTGACCGTGCCCGGGGCGAATCGTGCAGGTCGCCGTGGGCTCGCCGTCGTTGGTTCGGCGGGCTGCGGAGTTTGGTCGTGCCCGGTCGGAAGCGGGCTCATCTGCCGAGGGCTCAGCGAGTTGCCGGTTGATCACGCCCGGTACGGGTTCGGACCCGGCGCGGTTCGTCGTGGGTGCGGCTTCGGCGAGCCTGTACGAGCTGGCAACGGTGGCTGGCGTGCTGCGGGTGTTTGCGGGAGTGGTGCCAGCGTTCCGCCGGGGTGGTCGTGTCCGGTAGGGGTTCGGACCCGGCGCGGTCCGCCGTGGGTGCGGCTTCGGCGAGGCTGCACGAACTGGTAACGGTGGTTGGCTTGCCGGGTGCCGGGTGCCGGGTGCCGGGTGCCGGTGGGCGTGGGGTCAGCGGTTCGCCGGGATGGTCGTGTCCGGTACGGGTTCCCGCCCCGGCGCGGTTCGTCGTGGGTGCGGCTTCGGCGAGGCTGCACGAGCTGGCGACTGTGGCTGGCTTGCTGCGGGTGGGCGTGGTGTCAGTGGTTCGCCGGGGTGGGCGTGCCCAGTTTGGATTGCGCCATGGCCCGCTCGTCACTGGTGCCCGCGGCGGCTCCGGTGCGTTGCCGAGTTTGGTCGGGCCGGGGTGGGTTGGTTGCCGCGTGCGCTCGTGGTTGTGGCTTGAGCGGGTGGGCGCGCCCTGGGCGGAGTTGCCGCCGTGGTGCGCGTGGCAGGTTCTCGCGGGCGTGGCTTCACCGGCTCGCCGAGCTAGTCATCTCCGGCGCAAGCACGCCCTCGGCCCGCCGCGTGAGCCCGCCGACGGCAGAAGCGGGAGGCACAGAGACCGTGCCCGGCACGGAACTGAATCGTGCCGGGCACGGGCAACACCGTGATTCGCCGTCAGATCAACGGGCCGCGGAACTTGGTCGTCCCCGGCACAAGCTGCACAGTCCCCAACCCGCCGTGAGCGTTCGCGTACTCCAGCTCCCGCGACAGGTCGCCGACGCCGTTCGTGCCGGGCTGTGGCAGCAGGTTCAGTGTGCTCAGCACCCCGAGGGCGTTGCCGTCGCGGTCGAGGAAACCGCTTCCGGAGTCGCCGGGGATGCCGGGGGTTACCGTGAAGACCGTGTGGCTCCAGCCGTTGCCGGCGTCGCCCAGGCTGGTGCCCTGTTTGGGGGACAGCTGGGTGATTCCGCCGCGGAGTTCGGAGTTGCCATAGCTGAGCACGGTGGCCAGTTGCTTCGTTCCGGTGGTGTTGACGCCGGTCGGGCCGCCCCAGAACGGGAGGCTCGGGTTCACCTTTGCCACGTCCGAGGGATCGATCTTCACGAGCGCGAGATCGTTGTACTGGCAGGTGTTCGCGTCCGCCTCGTGGCGGGATTGCATGGTCAGCCACGAGTTGTAGACGAGCGTTCCGGGCTTGCTCGCTCCGGCGATCTCGACCGGGGTGCCGAGCGGGAGCGAACCGGCCGAGCAACCGTTTGTTTCGGTCGAACCGCCGGTGCCGGAGCAGTGCGCGGCCTGTCCGAGAAAAACGTCGGTTCCGTTGCTGTACACGAAGTTCGAGGTGCATTGCGCCCCGTTGGTGTGCGTCTGCACCCCGGGGTGCACGGCGGCGGTGTCCGCGGGGGCCCAGGTCGGGGTCGCGGCCCACGCCGTCGCGGGCAGCAGTGCGGCGGCGGTCGCCAGTGCCGTCGCCGCACTGGCCCGGGCCAGTGGTCGAGGGGTCTTCATCGGGCTCCCTTCGAAAAGGCCAGCACTCACTCGGACGTGTGCTACTGACTGGTAGGCATCGCCGGTACATCACACCAGAGAGTGGTGCCAGTCACAACCGTTGTGACCCTGGGTGACTGTTGACCTAGAGCTAGCTGGAGGTTGCAGACTGTCCGGCATGGCTGCGGAATGGAACATCGAGGCAGTGGACGTCGACGCCTATCTCGCGCGCGTGGGACAGCGCCGGGAGAAACCGTCCATAGCGGCGTTGGAGCGGCTGGCGCGGGCGCACGTCGAGGCGATTCCGTTCGAGAACGTCGACGTGGTGATCGGCCGGCATCGCGGGATCGATCTGGACGTCGTGAGCGAGAAGATCGTCGGACGGCGTCGGGGCGGGTACTGCTACGAGCAGGCCGGGTTGTTCGCGGCTGTCGCCGAGCAATTGGGGTACGAAGTACAGCGCACCGTCGCCCGCGTGCAGCCGCATAAAGACGGGCCGTACACGCACATGACGCTGCTGATTACCGTTGAGGGGCAACAGTTTGTCGTCGACGTCGGGTTCGGCGACGGAATTCTCGTGCCGCTGCCGTTGATCGACGGGGCGGTAGTCGACCAAGCCGGGTGGCCGCACCGGATGTCCCTGCGAGACGGCTGGTGGGTGCTGCAGCGGCAGGACGGTGACGGCTGGGAGGACCTGCACGAGGTGCTTCCCCTGGTGCGCAGCCGGCCGCTCGACTACCGGGTGTTCCACCACTACACGTCCACCCACCCGAAGTCGCCGTTCACCGGGCGGATCGTGGTGATGCGGCTCGCGCCCGGACGGCTTCGCCGGCTGCTCGGCCGCGAATACCAGGAGAAGCACCCGGACGGCACGGTCGAGAAGCGCACGATCGAACCGGTCGATCTCGGCAAGACACTGGAGGACCTCGACGTCTTCCTCGCCGAGGACGAACTGGCGGCGCTGCTCGAGACCTACTGAAACAGCTCCGCCGCAGCCAGCGGCCGTCCCAGGTGATAGCCCTGTGCTTGGTCGCAGCCCAGCTCCCGCAGCAGCGCCAGTTCCTCCGCCGTCTCAACACCTTCCGCGACCACCGTCAGATCCACCGCGTGCGCCATCGCGATGATGCTCGTGACGATCGCGGCGTCGCGGGAATCGGCGATTCCGGTGATGAACGAGCGGTCGATCTTGAGGGTGTCCAGCGTCAGCCGGCGCAGCTGGGCCAGCGACGAATAACCCGTGCCGAAATCGTCGATCGCCAGCAGGACACCGAGAGAACGCAAGGCGGACAACACTTCCGCGGCCGCCGACGTGTCCCGCATCAGCGCGCTTTCGGTGACTTCCAGCGTCAGCGAGCCGGGCGGCAGGCCGGTGGTGGCCAGTGCGTCGCGGACCGCGGGCACCAGGTTGGGGTCGTCCAGCTGGCGCACCGAGAGGTTGACCTTCAAACTCAGATCGAGGCCGCGGCCGGTGCGCAGGGCGGCCAGCTCGCGGGTCGTGTCGCGCAGGACGTACTTGCCCAGCACGTTGATCAGTTCGCTTTCCTCGGCCAGCGGGATGAACTCCGCGGGCGAGATCGCGCCGTGTTTCGGGTGGGTCCAGCGCAGCAGCGCCTCGACGCCGACCATTTCGCCGGTGCGCAGGTCGACCACCGGCTGGTAGGCGGGCCATAGCTGTCCACTGTGGACAGCGTCGCGAAGGTCCTGTTCCATGCGCAGCCGGCGCTGCATGCGCTCGCGCAGGGCGACGTCGAAGAATTCGAACCGGCCGCGGCCGCGGGCTTTCGCTTGGTACATCGCGACATCCGCGTCGCGCAGCAGATCCTCGGCGCTGCGGCGGTCGTCCGGTTCGACGAGGACGATGCCCATGCTCGCGTCGAGATGCAGCTGCCGGCCGTGCACGGAAACCGGCTCCGCGAGAACGGATCGCAGGTGCGCGGCGAACACCCCGACCTGCGCCTTGCCGGTCGTCGCGGACGTGACCACCACGAACTCGTCGCCGCCCAGCCTGCCGACGACGTCGTCGGGGCCGGTGGCTCGGCGAAGGCGTTCGCCGGCGATGCGCAGGACCTGGTCGCCGACCGGATGGCCGAGGGAATCGTTGATCAGCTTGAATTTGTCCAGGTCGAGGAACAGCACGGCGGCCGGCGCCGCGCCGTCGCGGCGGTCGAGCCGGTCCAGGACCAGGGTGCGGTTGGCGAGCCGGGTCAGCGGGTCGTGGGTGGCCTCGTGGGCCAGCCGGGCGCTGATCGCGCGCCGTTCGGTGATGTCGGTGAAGGACGTGACCACCGTGACGCCCTTCGGGTCGTCCGGGTCGAGCAGCCGCGAGGTCAGCGACACCCACACGTCGCGGCCGTCGGGACGGCGCAGGCGCACGACCAGGCCGTTGTGCGTGATCCCAGTGCGGCGCGTGTGCATCGACGGCAGTTCGTCGTCCGGGATCCGGTTGCCGTCCTCGTCGAACAGCACGAGCGTCGTGCACGGCACGCCGAGCAGCTCCGCCTCCGGGACGCCGAGAATGCGGCAGGCCGACGGGTTCGCCGACTGGATCAACCCGGTCGGGCCGATCACCAGCACGCCCTCGTCCAGCGCGGCGACGACCGTCGCGTAGTGGTGTTCGACGCGCCGACGTGCGGTTTCGTCGGTGCAGACCAGCAGGAATCCGTCGACGGTTTCGGTCGCGGACACCCGGACCTGGCGCGGCGAGCCGTCCCGGCCGCGGTGGGTTTGCTCGACGACGCCGTCGCGGATGGCGGCCGGGTCCGGGTCGATGCCGAGCACCTCGTGCACCCGCCTGCCGAGCGCCTCGGCGGAGGGCCAGCCGTAGACGGTCTCCGCGGCCGGGTTCCAGCCGGTGACGATGCCGTCGGCGGTGATCGTGACGATGGCGTCGCTGACGTGCGTGACCAGCGCTTCCTGTGCGCGGACGGCGGCCGCGGCGGCGTGTTTGACGGTGCTGTCGCGGATCACCACTTGGAACGACGGCGGGTTCGAGTCGCTGGTGCGCACCGAAACGGTTTCCGCCACGAATTTGCTCCCGTCCAACCGTCTCAGCACTGCTTCGCGCGGTTCCGCGCTGGGATCTTCCAGCAGCTGCGCGGATTCGGCGGCCACGAAGTCCGCGAACTCGCGGCTCACGACTTCGTGCGCCGCCCGCGCCGCGAACAGGTCGAGCGCGGCCTGGTTGGCGTAGGTGACGACGCCGCCCGAATGCACGCAGATCGCGTCCGGGCTCTGCTCCATCAGCAGCTGGTAGCGGTCGGACAGCTCCGCGAGTTCGGACTTCTCCGGCGCGGTTTCCGCGACCGCCGAGGCGACGCCGAGCAGACCGGTCGTGTGGTCCCGTTCGCCGACGGTCCGCGCGTGCAACCGGATGCGGCGCGGGGTCCCGTCGGGGCCGTCTTGCGGTTGTTCGAGTTCGAAATCGCGGCCGGGCGGGGTGCGGCGGAGGTTCGCGGTGAGCGGGCGGAGCAGCTCGGTGAGCCGGTCGCACAGCTCCTTGCCGGTCGCGCCGGGGAGGCCGAGCACCGCGTCGAGGCCGGGCAGCCACGTGAGGGTCGCCGGTTCGGAGGCGTGCAGGGAGAACAGGACCCCCGCGCCGGCGTCCGGCCGCAGGCCCGCGAGCTGGGCGCGCCGGGTGATTCCACCCGGTTCACCGGCCAGGGCGTCAGCCTCCATGGTGCTTCCGATCCCCCTTGTCGGCGTATGGCCCGTCGATTACACCACCGAGTGAAGCCTGTGTATATCCGCACGGGGAGCCGCTTGCATCACTCGTCTGGACGCCGACGGGGGGTGCTATCGGGCGACGCGGGGCACGCTGCGCAGTCGTGGACCCCATACGAGCAGGCCGAAGTGGGCCGCGCAGGCATGGCCGAGGACGGTCACGACGGAGGCCAGAGTGGCCGGATCGTCGGTCACGTAGACGCCGATAACGAATAGCTCAAGGGCGGCGATCCCGGCGATCCGGGCCCGTCCGCGCAGCAGCGCGACGAGCACGCCGGCGGTGGTGAGGAAGCCGTAGCTGACCCCGATGTCGAGCCAGCGGCCCGCGGAACGCGGCAGGACGTCGGTGTGGATCAAGGCCATGACCGGCAGTTCGGTGGCGATCGTGGCGAGCACGTGCCCGCTGAAGAAGACCAGAGCCGTCCGGAACCCGCCGAACCGCCGCTCGAACGGCGCGACGGCGATCGCGAAGATCACCGCGTACGGCAGCCAGCCGCCGTCGGCGATCCAGAACGCGCTGGTCAGGAGTGCGGTGAGCGGATGGCGCGCCATGTTGTGCGCGTCCGTGCTGGACACCGCGAGGAGTTTGCCGGTGAGCTTGGGGCTGCCGAACCGGATGAGCAGCGAGGTGCCGAGGAGGAGGACGAGGTAGCCGAAGGTGAACGGCGTGGACCGCGGGCTGGGGACGAAGCTGAGCCAGGCGCGCTTCGGTCGCCAGCTGGCGGGGACGGCGGCCAGGAACGCGGGCTGGGGAGCGGGCTGGACGAGGTCGAGCGGGGCGTTCTTCGTCAGCAGGGCGGTGGTCGCCGGGGAGCCGAGGACGTCGGCCGAATGGGTTTCGCCCGCACGGGTCGCGGCTGGTTCGAGGACCTCGGCGGACGCTGCCGCCGGGCCGGGGCCCGGTTCGGCCGGAGCCTGCCTGCGCGGCCACGGCAAAGAGCGCCACTTCCGGGGAGTTCCCGTGGTGGCAGCACTGCGTGCCGGGCGGGGTGCCGGGTCCGGCTCGCGCAGCGACATGCGTCCAGGGTGGCTGGGCATGCTGGGATTTTGGCCAAGAGCAGCTGTGAATGCGCTGTGATTCACACCCGCTAGAGTGAGCACTCTGGGTAGAAGGTTTCCCTCTTTGTCACCCGTTCAGTGGCCTCATCCGGTAGGAATAGGCCACTCCTGGTGAAAGGTCTCGCTGGTGAACGACGAGGTTTCGGTCGCCGAGCTGCTGGTGCGCGAAGGACACGAGCGACGGATTCCGCCGCCGTCCCGGTCCCGGTGGCGCATGGTGTCGGTGATGCTCGCGGTGATCGTCGGCTGTGGTGCGGCGGCGATGCTCGTCTCGTACGGGACCACGGCGAACGACGGGGCCGCCCGGATCACCGAGATGCGCGTGATCGAAATGCCGGACCGCACTGGCGGCGCCGGCGGCGTCGATGAGACCAACCCGCCCACGCCCACCGGCGAGGAGACCGAAGAGGGCACTGCCGGCGTCGGGGACGTGCCTTCGACCAAGGCGAACGTCAATCCGTTCGGCGAGCACAGCACCCCGGACCATCCGGCCGATTCCGCGCCGGCACATCCGTCGTCCAGCGAACGGCCGGAGACCACCAGCCCGACCGGGCCGACGCAGCCGTCGTCCAGCTCGTCGAGTCCGCCGAGTTCGAGCCACCCGTCGACGCCGAGCAGCCATGAGCCGCCGTGCGTGCTGAACCTCATTTGCCTGTGACCCTGAGCGCGCGCTGAGCTTGGTCCGCGCGATACCGCGGAACCCGGCATGATCGGCCGCGTGCCGAATACAAAGCTGCGCTCCTGGCTCCTCGAAGGCGAGCACAAGCGCGCCCAGCAGATGACCGGTGGCAAGCGGGAGACCAAAAAGGCCGAACAGCCGTGGTGGAAGGTCATGTGCCTCACCGGCGTTGACTACTTCTCCACGCTCGGCTACCAGCCGGGGATTGCCGCGCTCGCGGCCGGAGTGCTGTCGCCGCTGGCCACTGTGGTGCTGGTGGTGCTCACGCTCGCGGGTGCGCTGCCGATCTATCGCCGGGTCGCGCGGGAGAGTCCGCATGGCCAGGGGTCGATCGCGATGCTGGAGAAGCTGCTGTCCCGGTGGGGCGGCAAGCTGTTGGTGCTTGCGTTGCTTGGCTTTGCCGCTACGGACTTCGTCATCACGGTCACGCTGTCCGCGGCGGATGCGACTGCGCACGTGATCGAGAATCCGTTTGTTCCGGCTGCGCTGCATGGTGGGCAGGTCTGGATCACGTTGGTGCTCATCGCGTTGCTGGGGGCGGTGTTTCTCAAGGGGTTCGCTGAGGCGATCGGGGTCGCGGTAGTTCTCGTCGGGGTTTATCTCGCGTTGAACGTCGTGGTGGTGGTTACCGCGTTGGCGCACGTGTTCGGGGCGCCGCAGTTGATTGTGGACTGGCAGAATTTGCTGATCAGCGAGCATCCCAATCCGTGGTTGATGGTCGGGGTGGCGCTGGTGGTGTTTCCCAAGCTCGCGCTGGGGTTATCCGGGTTCGAGACCGGGGTTTCGGTGATGCCGCTGGTTCGCGGGGACAGCGGGGACACTGAGGCGGATCCGGTCGGGCGGGTTCGGAATACGCGGCGGTTGCTGCTTACCGCGGCGTTGATCATGAGCGCGTTTTTGATTACGTCCAGCTTCGCTACTGCGGTGTTGATTCCGCAGCAGGAGTTTCAGGCTGGAGGGAAGGCTAACGGGCGGGCGCTCGCGTACCTGGCGCATAGTTATCTCGGTGATGGGTTTGGCACGGTTTACGATGTCAGCACTATCGCGATTCTGTGGTTTGCCGGGGCGTCGGCGATGGCGGGGTTGCTGAATATCGTTCCTCGGTATCTGCCGCGGTATGGGATGGCTCCGGATTGGGCTCGGGCTACTCGGCCTTTGGTGATCGTGGTTTCGGTGATCGCGTTCGTGATCACGTTGATTTTTGACGCTGATGTCGAGGCGCAGGGCGGGGCGTACGCGACTGGGGTGTTGGTGTTGATCTCGTCCGCGTCCGTTGCGGTCGCGTTGTCTGCTCGGCGGTTCAAGCAGCGGGCGTTTTGGGGTTATCTCGTTATTACGCTGGTGTTTTTGTATACGACGATCGCCAATATCGTGGAGCGGCCGGAGGGGGTGAAGATCGCTGCGTTCTTTATTGGGACGATTGTGGTTACCTCGTTGGTCTCTCGGGCTACTCGGTCGTTGGAGTTGCGGGTTGAGAAGGTTGAGTTCGACGCGGCTGCGCAGCGGATCTTGGACAAGGCGGTGCGGTCCGGGGCGGTTCGGATCATTGCCAATGAGCCGGATGCCCGGGACGAGGCGGAGTATCGGGAGAAGGAGCGGGAGGCTCGGGAGGACAACCATATTCCTCGGGACAGTGCGTTGTTCTTTCTCGAGGTGACTATCTCGGATGCTTCGGATTTTGAGACTACCTTGCGGGTGCATGGGGAGAAGCGGGCTGGGTATCGGATTTTGCGGATGAAGAGTCCGTCTATTGCCAACGCTATTGCTGCGGTGTTGTTGCATGTTCGGGACGAGACTGGGGTGCAGCCGCATATTTACTTTGCTTGGACGGAGGGGAATCCGTTCAAGTTTTTGGTTCGGTATTTGTTTTTTGGGGATGGGGATGTGCCTCCGGTTACCCGGGAGGTGTTGCGGAGGGCGGAGCCGGATCCGCAGCGGAGGCCGTTGGTGCATGTGGGGTGAGGGGTCGGCTCGTCGCCTGGCGGCGACATTGCTGTTGATGGGTTGCGTGGGGCACCCCGAAGCCCAATTGTGCTGACGGGCGGTGGGTGCTTGTCAAGGCGGGAAAGATGCCTTGACAAGCACCCACCGCCCGCAGGGAGGCTTCGTATCGGGGTGTGGGGGAGGGGCTGGGTGCCTCGCTGTTTGGGTGCAGCGGTTGCGGTTTTGTGTGCTGTTACGGCAGTAGGTCTTTCTTGTGTTTTTGGCCTAGGTGGTTGAAGAGCAGGTTTAGTGCGAAGGCCAGTATTGCTGCGACGGTGATTGGGCTGCCGCAGATTGTTCGCAGCCAGGCTGGGAAGTGTTGGAAGAACACCGAGTTGCCGAAGCGGTCTAGGCCGAAGGCGGGCAGCAAACCGACGCCGATCGCCACGGAGGCCACGAAACCGTTGTGGTTGCCGGAAAACTCGACCTTCTTGAGTGTCTGCACGCCGACCACCGCGACCATCGCGAACATCACTACCGCGACGCCGCCTACGACTGGTTCTGGGATCGCGGCGATGAACGCGCCGATCTTCGGCACCAGGCCCATCACGATCAGCATGCCGCCGGTCGTCGCGACCACCCAGCGGCTGCGTACGCCGGTCATTTGCACCAGGCCGACATTCTGTGCGAACGCGGTGTCCGGGAAGGAGTTCATGAAGCCGCCGAAGATGGCTGACAAACCGTCGGTCGCCAGGCCGCGGGAGAGGTCCGCGGGGGTGACCGGGCGGCCGGTGATCTCGCCGACCGCGATCAGGTCCGCGGTGGTTTCGGTGAACGACACCAGCATTACCACGCACATCGACACGACCGCGGCGACCGGGAACGTCGGTGCTCCGAAGTGGAATGGCGAGGCCAGGCCGAACCAGCTCGCGTCGGTGACGCCGGAGAAGTGCGTGCGGCCCAGGGGAATCGCGATCAACACCCCGGCGATGAGGGCGACCAGCGGGCCGATCTGGCCCAGGAAGCCGCGCAGGACACGGGTGAACAGGACGACCAGTGCGATCACGCCGAAGGCCAGTCCGAGGTTCGCCGGATCGCCGTAGGACGGGTCGCCGGTGTCGTGGCCGCCGATCATCGCCGTGCCGGGGCCGAGCAGGGAGATGCCGATGACCAGCAGCAAGCTCCCGGAGACCAGCGGCGGGAAGAACCGGATCAGCGCGGCGAACGGCCGGGCGATCAGCAAGCCGAAGACGCCCGAGGCGATCATCGCGCCGTACACCGCGGTGAGGCCGTACTGCGCGGCGATCAGGATCATCGGGTTGACCACGGTGAACGTCGCGCCCGCGACCACCGGCAAGCGGACGCCGAACAAGCGTCCGATGCCGACCGACTGGACCACAGTGGCCAGTCCGGCGACGAAGAGGTCGGCGTTCACCAGCAGCGCGATCGACGCGTTGTCCAGGTGCAGCGCGCTGCCGATGACCAGCGGCACGGCGATGCAGCCGGTGTACATGATCGCCATGTGCTGCAGTCCGAGCAGGAGCAGCCGTCCGGCGGGAAGCCCCCGGTCGACCGGGTGCGCGGCGTGGGTCATGAGCGGCTCCTTCTGTGTGGTCCCGCCGGATTATCGCTGCACATACCGCCGGTTTGTGTGTGACCATGCCAGCATGACTGCACGACCTCCGTTCCGTGCCGATCATGTCGGGAGCCTGCTGCGGCCGCCGGTGCTGCGCGAAGCGCGGCGCGACCACGCGGCGGGGGAGATCTCCGCCGAACAACTGCGAGCCGTCGAGGACGACGCGATCCGCGACGTCGTGAAGATGCAGAAGGCGGCCGGTCTGCGCTCCGCGACCGACGGAGAGTTCCGCCGGGCCTCCTGGCACATGGACTTCATCTACCAGCTCGGCGGCGTCTCGCGCAGCGACGAGCGGCTGCACGTGAAATTCCACAATCTGGCAGGCGACCTCGAGTTCAGCCCGCCGGGCCTGCAGGTCGACGGCAAGGTGCGGCTGGACAAGCCGATCTTCGCCGACCACTTCGAGTTCCTGAAGGCGCACACCGACCCGGGCATCACCCCGAAGCTGACCATCCCGTCGCCGAGCATGGTCTATTACCGCGGCGGCCGGGCGGCGGTGAGCGAGACCGTGTACCCGGAGCTGGACGAGTTCTTCACCGACCTCAGCGCGGCGTACGCGGAGCAACTGCGGGCGATGAGTGGCCTGGGCTGCACGTATCTGCAGCTGGACGACACGAGCCTGGCGTATCTCAACGACCCGAAGCAGCGCGAACTCGTCGCCCGCATGGGCAGCGACCCGGACACCATGCACCTGCGCAACATTTCGACGATCAACGCCGCGCTCGCCGGAAAGCCGGCCGACCTGACCGTGACGACGCACCTGTGTCGCGGCAATTTCCGCTCGTCGTGGGTGGCTTCCGGGAGCTACGAGTTCGTCGCCGAGGCGTTGTTCGGCGACCTGGCGGTGGACGGTTTCTTCCTGGAGTACGACGACGAACGCTCCGGCGGCTTCGAGCCGCTGCGGTTCGTGCCGAAGGGAAAGCGGGTCGTGCTCGGGCTCGTCACCACCAAACGGCCGGAGCTGGAAGACCCGGACGCGCTGGTGCGGCGGATCGAAGAAGCGTCGCGGTACGTGGACGTGGACCAGCTGTGCTTGTCGCCGCAATGCGGGTTTTCGTCCACTGAGGAGGGAAACGACCTGACCGCCAGTGAGCAGCTGCGGAAGCTGGAGCTGATCGTTTCGACGGCGGAGCGGGTCTGGGGCCGCTCGTGAAGGACTCCTTCACGGACGTTCGGTGAGGTAGCGCGACAGCTGGGCAGCCCCGTCCAGCATCGCGTGCGCCCGCGCAGTGAGCCGGGAACGCCAGGTACGCAAGGCTTCTTCCAACGGCCCGACCCCGCCCGCGTGCCGGACCTGCTCCAGCACCGCGGCGATCCGGGCGAGCGGGTAGCCGCCGCGGCGCAGTTGATGTGCGAGGCGGGCGTCGCGCACCGCGGCCGGTGGGTAGCGGCGGTTTCCGGCTCGGTCTCGTTCCGGGTGGACGATCCCGGCGGCCTCCCATTTGCGCAGCGTGGCGGGATGCACGGACAGCTGGTGCGCGAGCGCGCCGATCGACGGCACGGTCTGGCGTACGTCCGGTTCCTGGCTCAGGTTTCGCAGCGCGTGCTCGACTTCGGTGAGCGTGTGGCGGTCGCGCAGCAGTTCGGCGTGGCCCTCGTCGATCAGCTGGAACGCGGTGTCTTCCGAACGCTCGTTGACCGCGCGGAGGATCGCTGCCGCGCGGGCGTGACCGAAGCCGGGGCGCAGGGCGAGGAAGGCGCGCAACGCTTGCGCGTGGTGTTCGGTGTACGTCCGGTAGCCCTGCGGTCCGCGTTCGGCGGGCGGGAGGATGCCGTCCTCCTCGTAGTTGCGGACGGCCTGGGTCGACAAGCCGTGCTCGCGGGCGAGGTGTTTCGGCCGCATGTCACCTCCGGTTTGAGGGTTTCCCGCCATTCAACCAGGTGATTCGCAGCAAAGTGCCAACGGAGAGTTCAACGATACGGTCAAAGCAATGCAAACCTTTGACGATTTCCTCGCCCGCCGTTCGCCGACCCTGCTCGGGCTGGGAGAGCCCACGCACTGGGCCGAGGCCTTCCCGTTGTTCCGCAACGAAATCTTCCAGCACCTCGTCCTCGAACACGGCTACCGCTCGATCGCGCTGGAGAGCGACTGCCTGGCCGGACGCCTGGTCGACCGCTACGTGACCACCGGCGAAGGCGACCTCAACCAGGTGCTCGCCACCGGGTTCAGCCACGGCTTCGGAGCGTTCCCGGCGAACCGGGCGCTGGTCGAGTGGCTGCGCGACCACAACGCCGGCCGCGAGCCCGAGGACCAGGTCCGCTTCCACGGTTTCGACGCTCCGCTGGAGATGGCCAGCGCGCCCAGCCCGCGCGCGGTGCTCACCGAACTGCACGGCTTCCTGTCCCAGCACCTTGACGCCGTGCCGCACGACGTCGCGACCATCGAGCGGCTGGCTGGCGACGACGCGGCCTGGGCGGACGAAGCGGCGATGTGGGACGGAGCCAAGTCCATCGGGGACAGTCCAGAAGCGCGGGAGCTGCGGTTGATCGCCGACGATCTCGCTGGCTTCTTCGAACGCTCTCGCCCGGCGTTGCCCGACGGCGGAGACCTGCTCGCCCGGACCGCGGTCGGGCTCTGCCGCTACCACTCGCTGATGGCCGACACCTCGTCGGAACGATTCAGTCGGCTAGGGGCGCAGCGCGACGCGATGATGGCGGACAACCTGCTCGCGCTGCCGGGCACCTTCGTCTCCGCGCACAACCAGCACCTGCAGCGGCGCGCGGCCTCGATGATGGGTGCGCAGTGGTGGAGCGCGGGCGCGCAGGTCGCGCACCGGCTCGGGGACCGGTATGTGTTCATTGCCACCGATTTCGGCTCCTCCGATGCGGTAGGGGACCCCGCGCCGGGAACGCTGCAGGCGTATCTCGCCGCGACGGTGCGGGACCGTGAGCTGGTCGAAACCGCCGGAATCGACCCCGGGCTGCCCGCGCGGCCGGGCGACGGACGCGGGTATCTGCCGTTCGACGCGGTCGAGGCGGCGGACGCGATCGCGTTCCTGCACCGGGTGTGACGGCCGCTCCTCGACGGCCTCGGCCGAGGTGTGCTCAGATGGAGCCGAGATGTCGGGAGGAGCGAGATGAGCACCGAGACCGTTCTCGTCGTCGGCGGTGGGCAAAGCGGATTCCAGGCCGCGGCGTCCTTGCGGGACAAGGGGTTCGCCGGCCGCGTGGTCCTGATCGGCGACGAGCCGGGGGTGCCGTATCAGCGGCCGCCGCTGTCGAAGGCGTACCTGGCCGGCAGCGCCGGCGTCGAGCAGCTGGTGCTGCGGCCGGAGGACTACTTCGCCGAGAAGGACATCGAGCTGGTCCGCGGCCGGGTCGCCGCGATCGAACGGGACGCGGCGAAAGTCCGGCTCGAGGACGGCACGGAGCTGGGTTACGACCATTTGGTGCTGGCCACCGGCGCGCGCAACCGCGCGTTGCCGGTGCCCGGCGCCGACCTCGAAGGCGTCCTGACGCTGCGCACCCGCGCGGACGCCGACCGGCTGCGGGCTTCGCTTGACGCGGCGGGCGACGTCGTGGTGATCGGCGGCGGGTTCATCGGACTGGAGTTCGCCTCGCACGCCGGTCGCCCGGTCACCGTGGTGGAGGCGCAGGACCGGCTGCTGGCGCGGGTCGCGTCGCCGGAGATCTCGGAGTTTTTCGCCGAACACCACCGGGCGGCCGGGCACACGGTGGTGCTGGGCGTCGGGGTGACCGCGCTGCACGGGTCCGGCCACGTGGAGTCGGTCGAGCTTTCGGACGGGCGGCGGCTGCCCGCGGACCTCGTGGTCGTCGCGGTCGGCGTGCTGCCGGAGACCGCGCTGGCCGAGGCAGCCGGGCTCGAGGTGCGCAACGGCGTGGTCGTGGACGAGCACCTCCGCACCGCGGACCCGAAGATATTCGCGATCGGCGACTGCGCGTGCTTCCCGTGCGTGCAGGCCGGTGCCGCGACCCGGTTGGAATCCGTGCAGAACGCCGTGGACCAGGCCCGTTCGGTGGCCGCGGCGATCACCGGGGAACCGGCGCGGTACGACAGCCTGCCGTGGTTCTGGACCGACCAGACCGGCGCGAAACTGCAGATCGCGGGCATCCTCGCGGCCGCGGACCGGACCGTGGTGACCGGTGATCGGTCCGCCGGGAAGTTCTCCGTGCTGTCCTTCCGCGACGACGTGCTGATCGCCGTCGAATCGGTCAACCGAGCCCCGGACCACATCGCCGCGCGCCGGTTGTTCGCCGCGGAACCGCGTCCGGCGTACGCGGATCTGGAAGCCAGCTCGTTCGATCTGAAAGCACACCTGAAGTCGCGCACCGCGGCTTGATCGGAGGTTCCGTTGCGCACGCAGGTCGCCGTGATCGGCGCTGGCCCGGCTGGGTTGCTGCTGTCGTATTTGCTGCACCAGGCAGGTGTCGAAGCGGTCGTGCTCGAAGCCCGCGACCGCGAGTACGTGCGGCAACGCGTGCGCGCCGGGGTGTGCGAACAACCGACGGTCGACCTGCTGACCGAGATCGGCCTCGGCGGCCGATTGGCCGCGGAAGGCTTGCCGCACGAGGGTTTCTCGCTCCGGTTCGACGGTGCTGACCACCGCATCGCGCTCACCGAGCTGACCGGCAAGTCGATCACGGTGTACGGGCAGCAGGAGATCGTGAAAGACCTCGTCGACGCGCACGAGGCCGCGGATCTTCCGCTGCACTTCGAAGTTTCGGAAGTTTTTCTGTCCTCATTGGACACTTCGCGTCCGGTGGTGCGTTACCGGGATTCTTCCGGGGCGGAGCAAACCCTGGAATGCGACGCGGTAGCAGGCTGCGATGGCTTCCACGGCGTCTCGCGTCCGTCCATTCCGGACGGTGTGCTGACGACGTTTGAACGGGAGTACCCCTTCGCCTGGCTGGGGGTGCTGGCGCAGACCCCGCCGTCGCACGAGGAGCTGATCTACACGCATCATCCGCGGGGATTCGCCTTGCACAGCATGCGTTCCCCGGACGTCACGCGGCTGTACCTGCAGGTTGCTCCCGGAGAGGACCTGGCGGCGTGGTCGGACGACCGGATCTGGACGGAACTGTCGACCCGCCTGGCGGTCGAGGGCGAGTTCACTCTGCAGGAAGGGCCGATCCTGGACAAGGGCATCACGCCGATGCGAAGCTTCGTAACCGAACCCATGCGCCACGGCCGGTTGTTCCTGGCCGGGGATGCCGCGCATATCGTCCCGCCGACCGGGGCCAAGGGAATGAACTTGGCGGTGGCGGACGTCGTGGTGCTTTCGCGGGCCCTGGTTGCTTTGCTGCAGGGGGATTCGACCCTGGCGGAGTCCTATTCGGACACTTGCCTGCGGAGGGTGTGGCGGGCGGAGCACTTCTCGTGGTTCATGACGACGATGCTGCACGTGGACCCGGAGGCGGACGCGTTCGCCCGGCGGCTGCAGCTGTCGCAGCTGAGGTACACGGCCTCGTCTAGGGCGGCGGCGACGAGTTTGGCGGAGAACTACGTGGGGTTGCCGTTCGCCTGAGCGCGCCAACCTGGTCAACCCAAGGTTGACGCCCGCCAATCGTCAACCTACAGTTGACGGCATGACCGACTCCGTGAAACTCGACGACCTCATCAGCGCCATCAAAGCCAACAACGAAAAAGACGCCCTCGCCCAGCTCACCGACGCCGTGTACGTCGGTCAGCATCTCGGCGAGGTCGCGGACCACCTGATCGGCCACTTTGTCGACCAGGCCCGCCGCAGCGGGGCTTCCTGGACCGACATCGGGGCCAGCATGGGCGTGTCCAAACAAGCCGCCCAGAAGAGATTCGTGCCGAAGAGCGACGATTCCTCCGGCGGGATCCAACGGACGTTCGGGCGCTACACCGACCGGGCGCGGCACGTCATCGTGGCTGCTCAGCAGGCGGCGATCGAGGGCAAGAACGCCGAAATCGACACCGTGCACCTGCTGCTCGGCCTGCTTTCCGAACCCGACGCACTGGCCGCGGGCGCGATCGTCGCCCAAGGCGTGACGTTGGAGGCGGTGAAGGAAGCCGCGGAGGCGAAGCTGCCGGAACCGGTCGACGACGCGCCGGATCCGGTGCCGTTCGCTCCGGCCGGCAAGAAGGCGCTGGAACTGACCCTGCGCGAGAGCTTGCGGCTCGGGCACAACTACATCGGCACCGAGCACATTCTTCTCGCCTTGCTGGAACAGGGAGAGGGCGCGGGGTACGAAATCCTTGCCGCACTGGGGGTCGACAAGGGCAAGGCCGAAACGAAGATCAAGGAATTTCTCGCGGAAATCCTCGGCACCTTGGGGAAATGATCGCCATCGCGCTCGCGGTGCTGTTCGTGGTGACCCTCCTCTAGCAAAGAAGGGCTCTCCCCAGCCCGGGGAGAGCCCTTCCGCAGCACCAAAATCAGGCCTCGACCTCGGACTGGTCTCCGGCCCACAGCGTGTGGAACGAGCCAGGGCGGTCCACCCGCCGGTAGGTGTGCGCGCCGAAGAAATCGCGCTGTCCCTGCACCAGCGCAGCCGGCAGCCGGTCCGCGCGCAGCCCGTCGTAGTAGGCCAGGGCGGTCGAGAAGCCGGGCGTCGGGATGCCAAGGCGGACCGCCGTCGAGATGACCGAACGCCACGAGTCCTGCGCGTTTTCGACCGCGGTCCGGAAACCGCCGGACGTCAGCAGCGTCTCCAGGCCCGGCTCCGCGGCATAAGCGGACGTGATGTCGTTCAGGAACTTCGCCCGGATGATGCAGCCGCCGCGCCAGATCGCGGCGACGCGACCCAGGTCGATGTCCCAGCCGTACTCCGCGGCACCCGCCTGGATCTGGTTGAAGCCCTGCGCGTACGCGACCACCTTCGACGCGTACAGCGCCTGCTCGACGTCGTCCGCGAAGGTCTCCAACGCGGACCCGGTGAGCGGCGTGCGCGTCGGGCCGCCCAGCCCGCGGGCCGCCGAACGCAACCCCGTGGACCCGGACAGCGACCGGGCGAACACGGCCTCCGCGATGCCGCTGATCGGCACGCCGAGGTCGAGCCCGATCTGCACGGTCCAGCGGCCGGTGCCCTTCTGCTCCGCCGCGTCCTCGACCACGTCGACGAACGGCTTGCCGGACGCGCCGTCGACGTGCTTGAGCACCTGGGCGGTGATCTCGATCAGGTACGAGTCGAGCCGTCCGGTGTTCCAGGCGCCGAACACGTCGGCGATCTCCGCCGGGGAGTAGCCGGCCGCGCCGCGCAGCAGGTCGAACGACTCGGCGATCAGCTGCATGTCGGCGTACTCGATGCCGTTGTGCACCATTTTGACGAAATGCCCGGCCCCGTCCGCGCCGACGTGCGTGCAGCACGGTTCGCCGTCGACCTTCGCCGAGATGTCCTCGAACAGCGGGCCGAGCGACTCGTAGGACTCCTTCGACCCGCCGGGCATGATGCTCGGCCCGTGCAGCGCGCCTTCCTCGCCGCCGGACACGCCGGTGCCGACGAAGTGCAGGCCGCGTTCGCGCAGCGCCTGCTCCCGGCGCCGGGTGTCCGCGAAGTGCGCGTTGCCCGCGTCCACGATCACGTCGCCCGGCTCCAGCAGCGGCGCGAACTCCTCGATGACGGCGTCGGTCGGGCCGCCCGCCTTCACCATGATCACGATCTGCCGCGGCCGCTCCAGCGCGTCGACGAACTCCTGCGCGGAGTACGCCGGGATGAAGTCGCCTTCGTCGCCGAACTGCTCGACGAGCGAGCGGGTCCGCTCCTCGGAGCGGTTGTGCAGGGCGACCGTGTGCCCGTGCCGGGCCAGGTTCCGCGCCAGGTTGCGGCCCATGACCGCGAGGCCGGTGACCCCGATGCTCGCCTTCTTGCTCATCCGAAACCTTTCCGAAAACCTCTGCCGGATTCCGAGCCTAGTCAACCCTCGTGAGTGGCAGTCCCGGTTAGAACCGTGATTGACACTCACGAGAAGCAGCGGATCGGGCCCCCGTTCCAGGCCAGCATGTCCTTCAGCGGAGCCACGAGATCGAGTGGCGCACCCCACCCTGCGCCGTCGAGTTCGGCGTACGCCCGGTGCAGGTTCCCGGCGAGGCGCTCCTGCTCGGTCAGCTCGGCGAACCGGCCGAGGTCGGTCGCCTTCGCCTGTTCCAGCGGCGAGCGCCCGGCCGCCTTGCCGGTTTCCGCCGCGCGCTGGACCAGCTCCAGGTAGTCGTCCACCGCGTCCACCGTCTCGAGCCCGCACACCGGGCCGTGTCCGGGCAGGATGACCGCCGGGTCGAGTTCGCGGATCACGTTCAGCGCGGCCCGCCAGCCCGCCACCGACCCCATCAGCGCGAACGGGCTGCCGCCGTTGAACACCAGGTCGCCCGCGTACAGCAGGCGCTGCTCGGGCAGCCAGGCCAGCACG